>NZ_CAUVYE020000001.1:0-21570 GCF_963556055.3 uncultured Cohaesibacter sp.
GATTTCGGCCATGATGAAAGCGCCCGCTCCCATGACCGGTGGCGCCAACTGACCACCAGAAGAGGAGGCCGCCTCGATGGCTCCTGCGCTTTCTCTTGGATATCCGACCCTGCGCATGAGCGGAATGGTAAAGGTACCCGAAGCAACAACATTTGCTACCGCTGATCCCGACACTGTACCAAACAGCAAGCCCGAGAAGACTGAAACCTTGCCGGGGCCTCCACGGGCCGCACCGAACAGAGCCATGGCCAAGCGCATGAAATAGTCGCCAGCACCGGACGCTTGCAGGAATACCGCAAAGGCAACAAACAGGATTATGTATCGTGAAGAGGCCGCCACGGTCATGCCGAAAATCGCATCCTGGCTGTAGAGATAGGAGGCAAAGTTGGCTGACTCGAACCCCGAGTGATGCAGGATTCCCGGCAACCATGGTCCCACGAAAACATATGCCACAAAGACCAGCGCAATCGCTGGCAATATAATCCCGGCCACTCGGCGGGCAAATTCCAGAACGATCACGCTTCCAACGATGCCGCAGATGTAATCGCCGGTAGTCGTGATCACACCTGTCCGCATGATCAGCTGTTCGAGATTAATTGCAACATAGGCCGAACACCCGAAAGCCCCGGCAATCAGAGCCCAGTCGACCAGACTGACTCCGCGCCCCTTTTCACCAGACCATATCTTGATGCCAATGAAGCCGAGCACCGCCCCCATATTGACGTGAATGACACGATAGACCCATTCATCAATTGCCCAGAAATTGAGGACAGCCAGATGAAAAAGCGCATAGAGCGCAGAAAGAACGACCAGAAGGATTGTCAGGAACCTGGAAAGGCTCCTGTCCTGTCCTTCGCTATCCAATTCCTGCGCTTTTTCGAGGTCGGTGGCTTTATCCACCGCCTCGGACGTCTCGGCAACCATATTTTCCTCCCCGACTTGTCATAACTTGTACGAACAAGTAAACTTATACGGACATATTGATCCAAATCTTTTCTTGTGTCAAGACTAGAGCAAGACAGAATCAAGGAACGAACCCGAGGGCATGATGGGAAAACGCTATCTGGAAGTTGCAGCACAGATCACGAAAGACTTGAAATCCGGGCTTTTCAAGGTTGGTGATGCATTGCCCTAGCGAAGCTTTATTATGTGAACGGTTTCAGGCAAGCCGCTCCACGGTCAGAGCCGCGATGGCAGAACTCCAACGCCTTGGCATGATCGAGAGAAAACAGGGCGCACCGACACGCATCCTCTCGAGTGAGCCCCCCACCACCTATGTCCACTCCATGTCCGTGACCGGAGACTTGATGCAATTCGCCGGGCCATCCTGGCGTGAAGTGCAGGAAATTGTACCACTGGTCGCCGACGAGCAGTTGGCACAACGTCTCGGCGACCGCCCGGGCAGACGTTGGGTCCTTATTCGTCAGACAAGAAATATCGAGCAGCAATCGGCTCCGGTCGGCTGGACCGACATCTATCTCAGCGAGGAATATGGGCAGATCGCCGAAAAGGTGAAGAATTATCCGGGGCTCATTTATGTGCTGCTGGAAGATGAAACCAACGTCATCATTCACGAAATCGAACAGTCGATAAAAGCTGTACCGGTCCCCGAAGACCTCGCCAGTGCCCTGCAAGTCGCAGCTGGTGATCACGCTTTGGAACTTCGCCGCCAATATCGCGATGCAAGCAACAACAGCCATATGATAACGCTCAGCATTTTGCCTGCCAAGCATTACACCTATGAGATCACCTTGCGGCGTCAGGCATGAAGCCCTATGGCACCACGTTCGCCAGAGATGCAAGAATCTTTGCGTGACGGCCCACTTCAGCAGGCAGCATGACTTTCGAACGCCGGACTAAACGCATGATCCGTCCCTTGTCGCCGTGATGGGCCGCAGCATCTTCAATTCTGGTCCATAGACAAGTGAGAAGAGTTGCTTGCGTCAAATGCATGAAGTGATGGGCAAGCAATGTCGGATCATCAGCCTCAAGCAATCTCACACGAGCCTGACGCCAGGTCTCTACACAGCCAGCAAACTCAAAACTGCTCCGGCATCCTGACATATAGTCATCGAGAGCGTCTGCTGATCGGCCCGCGCACAATCGGGTGGCAAGCATGCGCGCATGAATACCGTTGGTGCCTTCATAAATCGACGTGATCCGCGCATCCCGATAGGTCTGCTCAAGACGATATTCTTGCAGATAGCCATATCCTCCAAGCACCTGAATTCCCAAGGATGCAGCCTCTATGCCCGCCTCCGTGCAATAGCATTTGGCAAGTGGCGTCAGGATCTCAACAAGGTCGGGATTGTCTCCCCTCTCAAGGGTGACAAGCGCCAGATGAGCCATGGCGCGCGCCCCCATGGCCCGCCGATCGATCTCCTCCAGCATCCGTTGCACATCTGCATGCTCCTTCAGAGTAACCTCGCAGTCCTCCACAGAGCGCCCCTGAACCCGCTCGCAGGCATAGCTATTGGCAATGTCATAGGCACGAGCGGCATGGGCGACCCCTTGTAGCGCCACATCTATCCGGGCATGATTCATCATGATGAACATGGCAACCAGTCCCTGCCCTTCTTCGCCGATCAACTCGGCTTCTGCACCATCAAAGATCATCTGACAGGTTGGCGAGGCATGCAGTCCCATCTTCTCCTCGATGCGCATGACAGTGACAGCGTTCGGCATACCCGCCTTATTCTTGGAGGGGCAGAGAAAGAGCGACAGTCCCTTGATGCCGTTATCGCCAGTACGAGCCAGCACCAGATGCAGGATGGTATCGCTCATGTCCTGATCTCCACCTGAGATGAAGATCTTCTCCCCCTCTAGTTGCCAGGCATCACCCTTTTTGCACGCACGGCATCGAATACGCGACAGGTCCGACCCGGCCCCGGACTCTGTGAGGCACATGGTCGCCAGCGTTGCACCGGAAACCAGACCCGGCAAATAGTGCGTTTGCTGAGCAGGCGTCCCAAACCGCATCAAGGTACGAATTGCACCGGGCACGAGCCCCGTGACCATCTGGAAGCTGTGATTGGCACCCGCCAGTATCTCCACCAGAATGGCCTGCATGATTTCGCCAAGCCCCTGCCCGCCAAGTTCGACGCCACCTAACTCGGCAGGAGCCGACAAGCCCGGCCAACCTTGCTCCACATAGGCACGAAAGGCCTCTTTGAAACCGTCGGACATATAGACCCGGCCATTCTCCAATCGACATCCCTGCCGGTCGCCCGTCTCATCAAGTGGAGCAATCTCGGCCTCTGCGAAACTCGCGAAATGCATGGCAATCTCGCTTGCCAGCTGTTTATCCCAATCGGGCAGTTCCCCCCGCTCCGGCGACGTGATTGAATGAGAAAAGAATATCGTCAATCGGCGCGGAAAACGGCTTCATCAAACCAACCCCAGCAGGCGGGGCGGCATTGCCCTTGATGATGTCTTCGCGCAAGTCGTCCTTGATGGCGATCTGCTCGAAGTCGGCGAGCCAGCGCTCCGGCGTGATCATCGGCCAATCGGATCCGAACAGAACCTTTTTCTTCAAGATGGAATTGCAGTAGCGCACGAGGATTTCGGGGAAATATTTCGGTGACCAGCCACTGAGATCGATATAAACATTGGGCTTGTGCTGAGCCACGGCGAGCGCCTCCTCCTGCCAGGGGAAGGAAGGATGGGCCAGAATGATTTTCAGATCGGGGAAGTCTACGGCAACGTCGTCCATATACATCGGATTGGAATATTTCAGCCGCATGCCATTGCCCCCCCGGCATGCCGGATCCGACACCGGTCTGACCGGTATGAAACAGGGCAATACCGCCCTCTTCCTCGATCGCCTCGTAAAGTGAATAGGCGATCCGGTCATTCGGATAGAATCCTTGCATGGTGGGATGAAACTTGAACCCCTTGATGCCGAAATCACGCATCAGGCGACGCGCCTCGCGCACTCCCATTTTACCTTTCCAAGGGTCGATAGAGGCAAAGGGAATGAGCACATCGTCATTTTCGGCGGCCAGTTCGGCAACCTCTTCATTCTTGTAGCGGCGATAGCCGGTTTCCCGTTCCGCATCGACAGGAAAGATCACGGCAGCGATATTCTGTTCGCGATAATGCTGCGCCGTCTGAGGCACTGTCGGCGGGTGCGTCCATGGTGCCCGGAAATAGCTTGCCATAGTCGATTGCAACTCGTCATAGCCATCATCGGAATGGCAGCCACAAGGCTCCTCGGCATGAGTATGAATGTCGATTGCACGGATTTTTACCAGATCAACCATCTTTGCGTTTCCTTCCTAAATCGTCGTTACCGCCGGATCGGCATCGTCATAAAGCCGCTCAAGCAGGACCGCTCGCCGGGTCAGAACCTTCCGGACATTGAGATTGCCCTTGGCAGTCATTTCCCCTTCAGGCATGGAAGGAGCATCCTTGAGAACAAGTGCCCGAGAGATCCGCGTCGAAGAGCCGGAGATGGAGCGGGCACGTTCAGCAAGGCGACGCTGTATCTCCCCCTGCAACAGTTTGCAGCGATAGGCGCCGTCATCCTCGATGAGTTCGAATCCGAGCTGCTTCAATGCCTCTTTGTTAGGGAAAATCATCACGCCGATCTCACTCCGGTCCGCCCCCGTGATCACCAGATCATTGGCCAGCGGAGCAAGGCTGCTAAGCATATCGATACGCAGCTTGGAGGCACGCACCCACGTTCCCGTCAGTAGTTTGAAATCCTCTGAAATACGACCATCGAACTTCATCCCCTTGTTGATGTCGTCCGGATCGACAAAGACCATGGCGTCCCCAGTGATCAGATAGCCTTCTTCGTCAAAAGCTGCGGCAGTCTTTTCCGGATCATTGTAATAGCGCTTGAAAATGCTCGCTCCCTTGACCCGCACCTCAAAGCGCATGTCCTTGTCAGGCAACAGCTTGACAGTCACACCATTAAGCGGGACGCCCACGACACCGGCACGATCCACAGGCTCATGCTGCATGATGCAGGCCGGTGCGGTTTCGGTCATCCCCCATGAAGAGGTCATCAGCGGTATTTCGCCGCGGATCTCCATCGCCATTCGCTCAAAACCCTGCCAGACATCCTGCGGCAGCGACGCCCCTGCATAGAAGATCAAGTCCAGATCCTCAAAGAAGCGCTGACGCAATCCCTTGTCAGCGTCCAGAGCCTCAAGCAGCATGGCAAACCCGACCGGCACATTGAAACAGGCAGTCCCCGTCACCAGCGAAAGATTCTCGACAGTGCGGGCAAACAGGCCCTTCACCGGTTTGCCATCGTCAATATAGTAACTGCCGCCATTAGCCAGCATCATGTTGAAATTGTGCGAACCGCCAAAGACATGGTTCCACGGCAGCCAGTCGACCACGCGCGGCGGGCTTTTTCTCAGAAATGGCAGGGCATCGGCAATCTGGGTCTGGTTGACGCACATCATGCGATGGGTGGTTTCCACCCCCTTGGGACTGGAGGTGGAGCCGCTGGTCATTAGGATCTTGACGACACTGTCTGTGCTCACCCTGTCGAAGGCGGCATCCACATTGATGCCCGCATCTCCCCGCAACAGCGAGGCAAAAGACGTCACCCGCGTGTTGTGACCGGGACGAGAGGCGATAACATCCACTCCCTGCAAGGCCTCAAGCCCCAAAGCTTCGCGATACTGGTCCGCATCGGACACATAGGCCATGCGAGGCTTGATCAGATCAATGACGTGGCGAAGGCGACCATGGGCACCATGAATGAGTGAATATTGCTCGGCAACAGGAACCGTGGGCACGCCGACATATTGCGCAGCCAAGGTCAACAGGCCATGATCCAGCCCGTTGCCAGACATGATCAGCAGTGGTGTCGTTGGCCCCATGCCCCGTCCCAGAAGAGCTGCTGCAAGAGCGCGCACTTTCTGTATTGTCGAACCATAGCTCTCCTCATGCCATCCGGCACCACTGCGCTCAGCCAGAAAAATGCGATCCGGAGCGTCCTTGCTCCAGCGATTGAGCCAATCGCCCGTCCGCTCGACTACCGGCCCAAGAGCATGCTTGGAACGAAGCAGAATTGCGCCATCCTGCCGATCCTCTCGGCTGACAGAATGCGGTTGAAAGCCTTTTGTTGGTGTCATCGTCCAGCCCCTCCCAAGTCTTGACGTCGTCCCCCTCCGGTTCGGCGTGTTCCTCTCGACACGCCAATGCTCCGGAAAATATGCAAATGCCAGTCAGTTGCGATAAACTGAACCAGATCTTCTGTTTCTGAAATTGCCGTCGAAGCGCAAACCCTCGACCAGATGTCTCACTTGAAATTGGGCGACCGCTTCTCGAGGAATGCCGTCAGCCCTTCCTGTGCGTCGGGACTGGTTTGAGTCAGCGCGGCGCAGAGGCTTTCGGTGAACAACCCATCTGCCTTGGCCATGTCCTCAATGCGGCTCAGCGCCTGGATCATGATATAGTTTGACAGAGGAGCGTTGGCTGCGATCTTGCGTGCCAGATCCATGGCCATGTCGAGCGCCTCGCCCTCACCGGCAGCATAATGGGTCAAACCCAGCGCCAGACCGTCCTCGGCACCATATTTGCGCCCCGTCAGCATCATCTCGATCATGCGGTCTGCACCCAGAATACGACCGACCCGCACACTTGCTCCACCACCAACGAAAATTCCGCGCCGCCCCTCGGGCAGTTGGAAGATGGTGGACGGTTCGGCAATCCGAACATGAGTCGCCGTCGCCAATTCCAGCCCGCCACCGATCACGGCCCCGAACATCGCCGAAACCACAGGCAAACCGCCATATTGAATGCGATCAAAAACCTGATGCCATAGTCGCGAATGACGCATTGTCCCTTCAGCGTCCCTTGCAACATGCTCGGCAAGGTCGAGCCCGGAACAGTAATGCCCGGCGGTCCCTGTCAACACGACCACCTTGATCGCTTCCGGCGGATTTGAGAAAAAGGCGTCAATGGCTTCCAGCAGCTCATCACACATGGCGTTACGCTTTTCGGGCCGGTTCATCGTCAGGATTGCAATGTTATCCTCGATGTCCACTTTGAGAATTGCGTCTTCGGTCATTTTCTCGTCCTTCAGTTGCCTTAGCGAGGCGGTAAGCGCACTGCGCCATCAAGGCGAATGGTCGTACCATTCAGATATGGGTTGGTTATGATCTGCCCGGCGAGCTTCGCATATTCTTCGGGCAATCCGAGCCGGTCGGGAAACGGGACAGTCTTCATGATCTCCGCAGTCACCTCTTCGGACAATCCTTCCATCATGGGCGTATGAAAAAGCCCCGGCGCAATTGCCATCACACGAATACCAAAGCGAGAAAACTCGCGTGCAGCAGGCAAACACAAGGAGGCTATGCCACCCTTGGAGGCGGCATAGGCCGCCTGCCCCAACTGGCCGTCCTGATAGGCAACCGAGGCGGTATGGATGATCACGCCGCGTTCTCCCCCCTCCAGTGGATCAAGCTCGATCATCCGTCGCGCCGCATGGGTCATGACATGGTAGGATCCATAAAGATTGACCTTCAGGGTGCGATCAAAAACATCAAAGGAAGTCTTGCCTTCCCGCCCGACAATACGGGCAGCCGGGCCGATCCCCGCACAGTTGATTGCTATGCGGGGACAGGAGCCCCAAAAGGCCTCCACCTCTGAAATCGCGCGATCCACCGCAGTCTCATCGCTCACATCAGCTTGCACAGCAAACCCGTTGATGGACTTGGCAACGGCCTTGGCACGCCTCAGGTCAAAATCAAGAATGGCAACGCGCGCTCCCTCATCGGCCAGAGTGCGAGCGGTTGCCGCTCCCAATCCGCTGCCGCCCCCGGTCACCAATGCAATGGTCTTGTCGATCTGCATTTTTCCAATCCTTCAAACACGCCCTCTGGCACAACCCGGTCGTTAGCCAGGCAGCAAAAACAGTGTGATCGATGGGAACAGCACCAGAATGATAACCCGCACGATGTCTGACGCTACGAACCACATCACGGCCTTGTAGGTTTCCGAAATTCTGGTCTTGACCGCCAGCGAATTGATGATGAAGAGATTCATCCCCACCGGTGGCGTAATCAGCCCCACCTCGACTACGATCAGCACCAGAATGCCGAACCAGATCGCCAGATGCTCATGGCTCATGCCGAAATCGAGCGCACTGATCACCGGAAAGAAAATCGGGATCGTCAGCAGGATCATGCTCAGACTATCCATCAGGCAACCAAAGACCAGATAGAAAACAAGGATAAGTGTGAGCACAGTCCAGGGACTGAAATCCTGACTGACCACCCAGTTTGAAAGCTCCTGCGGAACTTGGCTAAGCGCGAGAAAACTGTTGTAAAATCCTGCACCCAACACGATGAAAAAGATCATCGCGGTACTCGCGGCCGTCGCAATAAAGCTGCTCTTGAGCACCTGCCAGTTGAGATTTCCCCTGACGAGCGCGATAAACCCGGTACCAGCAGCACCAACTGCTGCACCTTCAGTGGGCGTGAACCATCCCAGATAGATCCCGCCAACAACAACACCGAAGACAAGCAGGACCGGCCAGACATCCACCAGATCCCGCACGCGCTGCGCATAGGGCACAGGCGCGCGCGTTCCTGCTGATCCCGGCTTCAGACGCACATAAATAGAGATGGTGATGATATATCCGATCGCCGCCAGAATGCCCGGCACGAACGCTGCAAGAAACAGCTTTGCGATATTCTGTTCGGTCAAAATGGCGTATATCACCAGAATGAAAGACGGCGGAATGAGAATGCCAAGCGTTCCTCCGGCGGCCAACGTAGCGGTGGCAAAGCCCCCGTCATAACCATAGCGGCGCAATTCAGGCAGAGCCACACGGCTCATCGTTGCGGCCGTTGCCAGTGATGAGCCACAAATCGCCCCGAACCCGGCACAGGCTCCGATTGCCGCCATTGCGACACCGCCCTTGCGATGACCAAGCCAGCTTTCCGCGGCCTTGAAAAGAGAGCTGGAAAGCCCGGACAGCGTAGCAAACTGCCCCATCAGCAGAAACATCGGAATAATGGTGAGCGAATAGCTCGAAAATGTCGAGTAGGCCTCACTCTTGAGCTTGGCGAGCACCATGTTAGGCCCGTCCATGGCGAGATAAAGTCCGCCCATGCCACAGATCATCATCGCCAGACCGATCGGGGCCCGCAAAAAGATCATAACCAGCAGAACCGGAAATGACAGATAACCCAGTTCCAGAATGCTCAATGGACCGCTCCATCAGTATAGGGAAGATAATGACGTCCCGAAACGAGTTCAGCCAGGCGGGCAACTGCGCAATAGACGCTGACAATTGACGCAAGCACAGCAGCAGCAAAACTCGCAGCATAAGCCCACCAGACAGGGAACTGGAGCAAGTAGGTTGTCTCGCCATACTCCATCTTGTTTTCCATTCCGACAAACAGGCGCCAGGTGATCAGCAGCATGAGCAGACAGAACAGGACTTCCCAGAAGGCCTTGATATAGCGGTTTGTCTTGTTGGACAGCAGCGAGGTGAAGACATCCACCGTCGCATGAGAAGAATAGATTTGGCAAACAGGCAAAAAGGCAAAGATGACAAAGGCAATTCCCGCTTCCACAAGCTCGAAGTCGCCATTGATGGGGCCGACACCGGTACCCAACAACAGGTTTGCCAGACCCTGAGAAATGGCTTCAAGTGCGGCCGAGTGGCCAATCGTGTTAAGGCTGCGCCCGACAACGCTCAGGCAGGTCAGCAGGATCAGTGCAACAAGTACAAGTCCCCCGACGACAGCCATCAAGCGCGCGATGCGCTCCATAGCTTTCAGCATATCTCAAGTCTCCAGGCTCAGGGTTCGAGCACCCGGGCAAATGCAAGCCCGAGTGCGTTTTTCAAAATCGGGCGATATCAGTTGGTGTATTTCTCGATCAGTTCCTTGGCCCGAGCCACCAGACCGGTGCCATCAATGCCCTTTTCATCCATCTCGGTGACCCAGTTCTTGATCGTCAGGTCGGCCGCGGCCTTCCATTCGGCCACCTCTTCTGGCGTCAGCTCGACAATGCTGTTGCCAAGGTCAACTGCCATTTTTCGCGGGCCGGCATCTTGGTCTTGAGTCAATTTGCCAGCGGCGGCAGAAAACTCCATGCCGGAATTCTTGTCGATAATGGCTTTCAGGTCGTCCGGCAGGGCGTTGTATTTGTCCTTGTTCATGGCCAGAACGAAGGTTGCCGTGTAGATGGCCTCTCCTCCGAACTCGGTGTGATTATGAACCAGCTCGCTGGTCTTCAGAGCACCCGTCACCTCCCAGGGCACAACCGTGGCATCGATCACGCCTTTGGACAGAGCCTCAGGCACCGCCGGGATTGGCATGCCTATGGGCGTGGCACCCAGATTTTTGAAATAGGTATTGGTGACACGGGTCGGTGCGCGAAGCTTCACCCCGTTGAGGTCGGACACGCTTTTGATCGGCTCTTTGGAATGGATAACCCCCGGACCATGAACCCAAAGCCCAAGAACTTTCGTATCCTTGAAATCGGTGTCCATCATGGTTTCTTCCGCCAGGTCCCAAAAGGCGCGAGAAACAGCTTCAGCATTGGTCAGCGTAAAAGGCAGCTCAAACACTTCGGTTCGCGGGAAACGTCCGGGCGTATAGCCGGGAAGAATCCAGATGATGTCAGCGACACCATCAACCGCCTGATCATAGAGTTGCGGTGGCGTCCCCCCCAACTGCATGGCGGGATAGTGCTGAAACTTGATGCGCCCATCGGATTCTTTCTCGATCTTTTCCATCCAGGGAATCAGGACATGCTTTGGCACCGCCGCCTGCGCTGGCAGAAACTGATGCAGCCGCAAGGTCAAATCTGACGCGATCGTTTCAGACGCAAGGCTCCCGAACGCAAGTGCGGAAAAAACCGCAGCCTTTACGAAGCCAGCCAATCCATTGCGCGAAACAGAAGCTCCAGATGGAATCTTTGATGTTTTCTTCATTTCAGTGTCTCCTCCCAGATCACCAGCCCTTTCCCCAACCATACAGACAGGAGGGAAAGGGCACTATGAAAACAGAAATTTGAGCGTCTCCGAAAGCTGATGGAAAATGGTCAGCTCCAGCCAGAGAACCGGTGCCTCCTCCAAGACAAACCGCCCCTCGCGTTTCTACTTACAACGCCTCTCACGCAAAATGAATTATCAATACGGCGGTGTAAAATGATAAAATTGACTGTTTAGTTTCCGAATTTGGAAAGTATATCGCTTATTGATTGTTCCTCATCTACATTAACACCTTCATGTCTAATCCATTTTCAGATCGCGGATGGTCTGACTGACGGCCAGTCGGAACATCCGTTCAGCGGGACCGGCCTCGCTTTCCTGACGCACCATCAGGCCCACAGGCCCTCTGGTCGTGTCCATATCGAAGGGCAATTGCACCAGCCTGCCATCCTCAACTTCATTGGCAACCACACCGGCGGAAATGATCCAGATCGCATCACTCTTGGTGACATACGATCGGCCAAATGCGCCTGATACCGTTTCGATCCGATTGGGGATTTCTCCAATGCCATTGGCAATCATGAAGCGCTCGACCAAAGGCCTGATGGCCGATGCCTCCGAAGGATACAAAACGGGCCATTCCGATAACCGCGCAAGGTTCGGCTCACCGCAGAGCGGATGCTCGGGCCGCACCACAACAACCACATGTTCATGATAGAGCTGAGTGAAGGAAATGCCTTTCATGGTGTCTGGCGCTCCCAACCGACCAATGACGAGATCCAGTTCACCACGTCGCAGACGATCCATCAGAAAACTGTGTGGACCGTCCGAAATGGACAAGCGCACATCGTCCGTCAGACTGGACAAGGCCTGCACCACAGAAGGCATCAAACGGGCCGCAACACTTGGCAGAGCCCCAACGGCAAGGCGGGTCTTGCCGCCAGAAGAAATCTGCTCAACACCATAAAGGCCCTGCTGAAGAGAGGCGACGCTCATCTCGGCAAAATGCAGAAAGACTTCCCCCTCCTTGGTGAGACTGACCCCTGCCCGGCTCCGATTGAGCAGGTGCGTATCGAGAATATCTTCCAGTTCCTTGAGCGTTTTCGAGATGGCGGGTTGCGTGAGAAATTGCCGTTCCGCGGCCTTCTTCAGACTCTTCTGACGGCATATTTCAACGAAGCACTGAATGTGCCGGAACTTGATACGGCGATCAATCATGAGAGAATTCTCAATTTCTTTCCAAATCTAGAAACTAAAGTGGCGATTTTCTCATTTTACATTCCATTTTGCCCCAATCAAAATTGGACCAACGTATGGGGAGGAAAAAATGCGCACACAAGTCCTGATTATTGGAGGGGGACCATCTGGTCTTTTGCTGTCGCAGCTGCTCGCAAAAAAAGGCATAGACACGGTGGTTCTGGAGCGAAAGACCCGCGACTATGTGCTTGGCCGCATCCGCGCGGGCATTCTGGAAACCGGCTTTGTCGAACTGATGCGGCAGGCAGGCGTGGCCGAACGCATGGACAAGGAGTGCTTCGTTCATGACGGAACGGTCATCGCCAACGGCAACACCCAGTTTCGAATTGATTTCACGGAACATACCGGCACGCCTGTTGTCGTCTATGGTCAAACAGAGCTAACGCGTGATCTCTATGACGCGCGTGAAGCGGCAGGTGGCAAAATCATATTTGAGGTTGGAAATGTCCGGATTCACGACGCCACCACCGCATATCCCTATGTGACCTATGAGAAGGATGGGCGCGAGCTGACCATTCACGCGGACTATATCGCTGGCTGCGACGGGTTTCACGGTGTCAGCCGACAGTCCATTCCCGTCGATGTTCGGCGGGAATATGAAAAGATCTATCCCTTTGGCTGGCTTGGCATTCTTTCCGAGACACCACCGGTGCATCACGAACTGATCTATTCCTCATCCGATCGCGGCTTTTCCCTTTGCTCCATGCGCAACGACCATCTCAGCCGCTATTACATCCAGTGTTCTCTGTCCGATAGTCCGAATGACTGGTCTGATCAGCTATTCTGGGACGAGTTGAAACGCCGTATCCCCGAAGACTATGCCAGCAAGCTGGAAACCGGTCCATCGATTGAAAAATCCATCGCACCATTGCGCTCCTTTGTAACCGAGCCGATGCGCTGGGGACGACTGTTCCTCTGCGGAGACGCGGCCCATATCGTGCCCCCAACCGGGGCCAAAGGGCTCAATACCGCAGCATCCGACATTCACTATCTCTATCACGGCCTTGTCTCGGAAATCCTTGATGGGGATCTTGAAGGCATTGACCGCTATTCCGAACGCGCTCTCGCACGCATCTGGAAAGCGGAGCGTTTCAGCTGGTGGATGACGAACCTTTTGCATCGCTTCCCGGACCAAAGCGACTTTGACGTCAAGATGCAGTCAGCCGAACTGGCCTTTCTTCAAGGCAACGTTCAGGCGCAAAGCACGATGGCTCAGAACTATGTCGGGTTGCCATACTGATGCGGATAGCGAAGCTCGACAATGTGGCGCATCACTGGCGCGACGATGGAGACCCGGCGGGCAAGGCAGTCGTCTTTGCCAATTCGCTGGGCACTGATCTGCGTCTGTGGGACGCCCTGCTGCCTCTTCTGCCAGAAGGCTTGCACTATATCCGCTACGACACGCGTGGCCATGGCCTGTCATCATGTCCCCCTCCACCTTACAGCATTGAAGATCTGATCGATGACGCGGAGACGCTGCTGGATCATTTGGGAATCAGCGAGGCGCTCTTTGTGGGGTTGTCCATCGGAGGCATGATCGCACAGGGGCTGGCCGTTCGTCGGCCTGATCTGATCAAGGCTCTTGTCCTTTCCAACACGGCCGCGCGAATGGGCGATGCGGCCATGTGGCGGCAGCGGATCGACTGGATCAGTAAAAACGGTCTGGAACCACTGTCCGACAGCATCATGCAACGCTGGTTCTCGCCTGCATTTCTGGCCAGCGACGATCAGGAAGCCTGGCGCAATATGCTGAGGCGCACCCCCGTCGCGGGTTATCTCGGTTGCTGTGAAGCTCTCGCGAAGACGGATCTCACTGACCTTCTCCCCCGCATTCTACAGCCGACCCTGGGCATTGCCGGGTCACTCGATGGCGCAAGCCCGCCGGAGATCGTTCAGGAAACGATTGAAAAAATCCCCAATGCCCACATGGCGCTGATCGAGGGCACCGGTCACTTGCCTTGCGTGGAAGCCCCGCAAGAATTCGCCCGCCTTCTCATCCGTTTTTTCAAGGAGACAAATCATGCCTGATCGCTTTGATGAAGGAATGGCCACCAGACGGGCCGTCTTGGGCGATGCCCATGTGGACCGCGTGGAAAAGAACAAAAGCGCCTTCGATGAACCTTTTCAGACATTGATCACGGAAGCGGCGTGGGGATCGGTCTGGTCGTCGAAGCGCATTTCCATGCGGGACCGGTCAATTCTGACATTGGCGCTATTGGCCGCAACGGGCAATTTCGACGAAATTCCCATGCATATACGCGCAACGGTGAATACCGGAGCCAGCAAGGATGATGTATTGGAGGCGTTCCAGCATGTTGCCATCTATGCGGGCGTGCCAAGGGCCAATCACGCGATCAAGCTGGCCAAACAGATTTACGAGGAAATGGAAGCAGAAACAGACGTCGGCAAGACCAGCGAGTAATTCTATTAGGGAGGATAGATTTATGAAGCCAGGAGAATATTATCAGCGAGACAGGCGGATGCATCCGCCCGCCTATACCGAGCAATATAAGACCAGCGTTGCCCGTTCGCCGCGCTATTCGTTGATCAGTCTGGAAAACTCGGTCTCGGAAATCACCGGCCCGGTCTTTGGTCATAATGACATCGACCCGCTCGACAAGGATCTTATCCATAACTATGCCAAGTCCGGAGAGAGCGCCATTGGCGAGCGGATCATTGTCCATGGCCGGGTGCTGGACGAAAATGCCCGCGCTGTTCCCAACACGCTGGTTGAAATCTGGCAGGCCAATGCCGGTGGTCGCTACCGACACAAGAAGGATACCTATCTGGCCCCGATTGATCCCAATTTCGGCGGATGTGGCCGCACCTTGACCGATGAGAACGGCTATTACTATTTCCGCACCGTCAAGCCCGGAGCCTATCCATGGCGCAACTGGGTCAATGACTGGCGTCCGGCTCATATTCACGTTTCGGTCTTCGGATCGGCTTTCACCCAGCGCCTGATCACGCAGATGTATTTCGAGGGCGATCCGCTGATCGAGCGTTGCCCGATTGTCAAGACCGTGCCCGATGAAGCGGCACGCCAGCGTCTGATCGCCCCGATTGACTTCAACGCTACCATTCCACTGGACAGCATCGCCTACAAGTTCGACATCGTGCTGCGCGGGCGTCGCTCCACCCTGTTCGAGAACCGTCTGGAAGGGAACTGACCGATGCCGCAGGAACTGAACTATCTCAAGGAAACCCCATCACAGACCGCCGGCCCCTATGTTCATATCGGCCTTGCTCCCGGTGCGGCCGGCTTTGATATCTACCGGCAGGAACTGGGCTGGGACATTGCAGGCCCCAACGCCAAAGGGGAACGCATCAGGGTCGAGGGCATCGTCATCGACGGAACCGGCTCCCCGATCAAGGATGTCATGCTGGAAGCCTGGCAAGCCAACAGTGACGGCCATTACGCCCATCCTGAAGGCGGTGGCGATGTGGAAGAGGGTTTTCGCGGCTGGGGACGGGTCATCACCGATTTTGCCACCGGCGAATGGGCCTTCGAGACCATCAAGCCGGGCAAGGTGGCTGGGCGCAGCGGCACCACCATGGCCCCACACATCAACCTCTGGATCGTCGCCAGAGGGATCAATGTCGGCCTTAATACGCGGATTTATTTCGACGATGAAGCAGAGGCCAACGCGGTCGATCCGATAATCAATGTGATTGAATGGGAGCGCCGACGCAAGACGCTCATCGCCAAACGCTCCGAACGGGACGGCAAGATTGTCTACCGGTTTGATGTCCGCCTACAGGGCGAGGATGAAACCGTTTTCTTCGATATCTAGCCACAAAGCTTGACCCAACGGACGACACGGCAAGACCGGATCACTTCTGCGAGTTCGGTTTTGCTGCATCTCAGGCATCTCCAATGCTCTCCACTTGCGCAAGCAGGGTATCAGCATGAAGCAACGCCTTGCCAGCCGTCGCCACCATCAGTGGCAGGATCATCCATTCCAAAGTCCAGGCCATGCCGGAACGCTCCTGTTCATGCACCATCGCATGATGAAGGCCCGAGACCTGCACTCCGTTGAATCGGGCAAAGGCCACCAGCATTTCCGCCAAAACAGGATTCTGCTTGTGTGGCATGGCCGAGCTTGTACCGCTCCCCTTTAGCACGATCTCGCCGCCCCCTTGCTGCGCCATCAGACAGATATCCATCCCCATCTTGCCGAGGCTACCGGTGAGCTTTGAAAGGAAATCACCATAGTCGACAATCGCCTCGCGCATGCTGTGCCAGGCTTTTTGCGGATTGCCAAGATCGAAAGCCGCAGCGAGCTGGGAGGCAACCGCGTCTCCCTTGTCACCAAGTCCATTGCGCGTACCGACCGGACCGCCAAACTGGATTTGCTCGACGCGCTGACGCAAGGAAGGCAGATCCGAGAGATGTCCGCGCAAAGGCATCACCCAGCTATCGAGACGATCCGATACTGTGATGGGCAGTGCCGCCTGCATGCGTGTTCGCGCCATCAAGTTTTTCGCTCCGAAACAATCATCTAGCCTTTCCAGCTGTTCAACCACTCGCGCAAGCCGTTCTGACAGACAAAGGCTTGCCGCACGCAAATTCAAAACGAGAACCGTATCAACAAGATCCTGACTGGTCGCGCCCACATGTACGGCAGCAGCAGCCACCTCCCCGGAGCGTGACGCAACATGGGCCTTGAGGCTGCGAACAAAAGCAGGCACAGGCAATCCATCCTGTAAACTGCCAATACCAAGCATCCCGGCATCGGGGGTGAAATCTTCAATAGCAGCAAGAGCAGCCTCTCCGGCCGACGTCTCAACCACATCATGATCGACAAGCGCGCGAGTAAGCTCCAGTTCAAAGGCAAGCATGAGCGCCATGAGCCTTTCACACCTGAAACAGGCCTCGATCTCGGCATCAGCAAAGAGTGGAGAGTAACAGGCATTATCTGAGATATACGAGGACATGGCCCCTCACCTTCTGTGAAGTCATAGTGTGAAACTGTTTGCCCAGCAAAGCTAAAAGCACGCAGCATCAGGATCAACACTTATCCTCAGACTAAAACGAAAAGCGAATAGGCCAAGAGCAGCCCCCCGCAGGAGAAGGCGGAATGCTGTGCAAAGGGAACTTGAGCCCAAAGAGACACCGATGGCCATTGCCTCGCTCACATGACAGCCTGCTGCCCACATTCATCGAACAGAATTGCAAATTGGCGTCGCATCTGCACAAGAATTGCCGTACTCATTCATGCGGGCACGAGAACGAGTACGGCGCTGTTTGAACATTCAACAATTAAAATAGCTGGAGCCGAACCAGTGACCTGACGGGCATTCAAGCCAAGTCTATTGCTGTCCGGTTTTGCGGAAGTCGGTCACGACTTTCCAGGCGGTTTCCTGCAAGGCGCGCGCTGTTTCCTCGGACATGTCAGAGCCGATTGGAATGGCACCGCCGACCGGAGACTGGTCATAAAGAGTTGCGAAGAACACGCAAGCAGCCAGATAGGTCCCCGCAAGCGATGGGTGTTTGCCGTCAACAAAATAAAGCTCGATGTCCGGATGGTCCTCTCTTGCGGCAGCAAAGGCCAGACCGACCGGAGCCATATACCCCCCGGTCTTGCTTGCTATGTCATAATAGGCTTTTTCCAGCTCATCCGTTTGCTCTGGCTTGGCCTTCTGTGCCCAGGTCATGAAATAGACCACCTTGGATCCTGCATCATGGGCAATTTTGGCCATTTGCGTCGCTGAATCGACAAAATACTGCCGATCCTTTGCCTTGGCATGAATTGGCTCGGTGGAATTGCCTTGAAATATCACCGCATCCCAATGCTTCAATCCATTTTGGAATTCAAGGTTGGGGACGTGCCAGCCAAGGCGGGCACTTGATATCGAGATGCCGCGAAAGCTGTAGCCCTTGGCATTATCGGGCAAAAGGGAGCGGGTCAGATCCCTCAGCCGGGTATTGAGGTTGTTGTTATAGTGCGTGTAGGAATTGCCATAGATCGCAATGACCTTGGCATGTTCTCCCATGCTCGCTTCGGGGCTGGACGCGAGAATGTCATCGGCATATGCAGGCATGACAAAGCTGACCATGGCTGCCAGTCCAAGGGACGCAATGCGTTTGTTGATCATAGTTTCCTCCCATCCCGATCCGAAAGTGGGTCGGGTATCCATTGCTGTTTGAAGATGAGCGCTGCGGAACCGAAGGCCACAGCAAGATGCGGCAAGACTTGATCGAAAGAACTGGGGCTAGAGCCGACCAGACAGGTCTTTCAAATCGCGGACAACCTCCACCAGCAAAGCAAAGCGCTCCGCAATCGAGTCCACTTCGAGATATTCTTCACGGCTGTGGGCCAATCCTCCAACAGGCCCCATGCCGTCGATCGTGGGAATGCCGATATTGGCCGTAAAATTGCCGTCAGATCCGCCACCGGTTTTTTGCCAACCGATTTGCAATCCCTGTTTTTTGCGCGATGGCGTCAATTCTGCGACAGAATGCGAGGCTTTCCTCAGACGCATTCATTGGCGGGCGAGATATGCCGCCGGAAATCTCAGTCCTTACAGTGTCTGTAAAGGGGTGCTCAACCATGGCCTTGATGCGCTCATCTACCCGAAGAGCCTGATCATTCTCGACAAAGCGCATATCGACCTTTGCTTCTGCCAATTCGGCAATGGCATTGACCGATGTCCCACCCGAAACTAGACCGACATTGAGATTTAGGCCCGCGTCGAAATCGGTTAGCTTGTGCAGCTCGATGATCCAGTGAGCCAATTCATTGATGGCGCTGGCACCATCTTGCGGATTGACCCCCGAATGGGCTGCCTTGCCGTGAAAGGTCAGATTATATCGGCAGCTTCCCTTGCGCTCGAAAACCAGATCGCCGTTCGCTCGCGCCGGCTCAAGGATCAGAGCAATGTGACTGCGTCTTGCCAAGCCTTCGATCCATGGCCGAGCCCTTGCGGATCCAAGCTCCTCGTGACTATTGAGGGCAAAGCAGATGGATGGAAAGGCTTCGCCTGTTTCCTTGAATAGGTGCGCCAGATAAAGGCCGAACAAGGCACCGGATTTCATGTCCATAACACCCGGACCGTAGGCTCTGTTATTATCGATATGGAATGGTCTTGCCTGCGCGGTGCCCTTGGGAAACACCGTGTCCATGTGGCCGAGCAACAGGATGTCATGTTCAGCTGCGTGACCCGGGCTCAGAAACTCAAGGCAGGGCGCAAAGTCCGGATCCATCGTGCGCTCGACGCTATCCCAGCCAAGTTTTGCAAATTCCGTTTGAAGAAATCCGCCACTTTGCCAACGCCTTCGAAATCCTTACTGCCACTGTCGATATTGACCAGATAGGCGAGGTCTTCAAGAAAGCGATCCAGATTGAGAAGAGGTGTGGTCATTATTCTGCCTTTCCATCCGGCAGGTCTCCAAAGGAGCCCGATTCTTGACTGACGAGGCGGGAAGCAAAGGGGGCTGGATTGCAGACCCTTTTGCTTCCCTGATTGGCATGAAGCAACCTCAGGCGAATATCACGCTGTAAAAGACAACAGTCACAATACCGCCGATGACAGGCAGCGCAGTGCGCTTGACAACCTCGATGGGTGAACACTGACCGGCATCACTCACCGCAATGATGACACCGGCAACGGGCGACATGGACCTTGCAAGACCAGCAGTCAACTGCATCGGCAGCAGCATGGAAACGGTCGAGGCACCAAAGGTCGATGCGATATTCGGAGCCAGATGACCGAAAGAGAAGAAGGCTGCATTGCCCGATCCCGTGATCACGGCGATGACGGTTACCATGGCACACATGACCAGTGTCATTGCGACAACACCAAAGCCCGAGCCTTGCGCTGCATTGATCAGGAAATCGACCATGCCAATGGTTTTCAAACCGGCTGCGAACACTTCAGCGCAAACAATCAGCGAAACGATTCGGGCAAACATGTGGCCCATGCCGTCAAAGAAGGCCATGAAACCTTTGGTGACGGCTTTGCCATTGCGATGACGAATGGCTTCGCAAACCAGACCCAGCAATGCACCGATGAGCATGGCAGTTACCACATTCAGTTTTACGGAACTGACAAGCAGCTTGGAGAACACAAGGATCAAGGCAAGAGGGATCATAGGCAGCAGTGCATAGAAAGCGGGAGCCTTGTCTTTCGATTGTTCGGTCCCCTCATCGATTGCTTCTGCATTCACCTTATGCTCGGCCTTGGCATCGAAGTAGCGGCCACTGATATAGGTCAGAATGGTGATGACGATAATCGCAGCAATGCCGACAGGAAGCTGATGATGAGCAAAATAGATCGCAACATCAAGCTCTGCGGTCTTGGCAGCAAGGTTGGCAGCCCCTGACGCCGGACCAAGATCGAGAACCGCTGTTGTTCCGATCATGGCTGCTGCGGCGGCACGGCTGACACCGAGCCGGACCAGCGTCGGGTAGAAAGTAACCAGCAAAAGCATGGCAAGGCCAGCTGCACTTGGAATGAAGATATTCAGGATCTGCCCCACCGCATAGCCAAGAGCCAGAACCACATAGGGTGCATTCAGCAATTTCAGCGGCTTGATGGCGACGTCAACCATCGCATCGGTCGCGCCGATATGGTCCATATATTTTGCAAACCCACCAGCGGCCATGATGATCATGCCCAGACCAGCGGCCCGATAGCCCAGAGACCCGCGGACATAATCAAAAATGTCAAACAAAGACAGGCCGGTCGACTTTGCTTTCTTGAACAGAATGGACGTTTCTGGCGCAACGAACAGAGTTAGGGCCAAAAGCAGGAGGCCTGCCAGCAGCAGAACCGTGTGCGGTTGATATTTCTTGATGATGAGCCAGGCCACGAGGATCGTGACGACGAGGCCGATGAGAAAACCTAACATACTTTTCCTCCCAAATTTAAGCAGGTTGAGGTGATGACAGAATGACCGAGTGCCTAAGCTTCGGATTGATCGGAGGAAGTTTCGATGAAGGAAGTGATGGACTTGTTATACTCTTCCTTGTCTTCCAGATAGGGGGCATGGCCAACATTGGGTAACGTTTTCTGTATTGCCCCTTGTGTCAGCGTCTTGAGTTCGGCTGACAGTTCGGGCCTCACGACGGGATCTTTCTGTGCAAAGAGAACCAGCGTGGGGATTGTGATTTTCCTGTAAAAGGGTCGCAAATCAGCAAACTGCAACATGCGGGTCGCGGCAAACAGCCCATCAGCCTTGGTGCCAGATGCAACGTAAGCCGCAACTTCCAGCGCAAACGGATCGACCGGATGAGCCACCATGTTGGATGCCCGACTGTGGCCATAGCTTTCGCCCCCCTCTTCCTTGAGCGAGCGAATGCGATCCACCAGCTTTTGCGTCGGCGGTGTTTCAGGTAGCTCGCCATAACCGGGATGAGTGCAGGACAGGACGACCCTGTCTGGCAAAGGAGCAG
>NZ_CAUVYE020000002.1:0-123423 GCF_963556055.3 uncultured Cohaesibacter sp.
TCTGGGGACACCCCACCCTGATCGCCTTTCTGGAGAAGCTGGCGACGGATGCCAGGCAATATGATGGCTGGAACGGTCTGCTGGTTGGTGACATCGCGCAACCGCGCGGCGGTCCGATGTCTTCAGGACATGCCTCCCATCAAATCGGACTTGATGCAGATATCTGGCTGCGTCCGATGCCTGAAAAACGCTTTACAAAGCAGGAGCGAGAAAGGGTGTCCGCCATTTCGATGCTGAAGTCTGGCACGCGAACAGTCGACATGAGCAAATTCACGTCGGCCCATTTCCGCCTGATCAAACGGGCAGCTTCGACACCTGGCGTTGCCCGTATTTTCGTGCATCCGGGCATCAAGAAAGCCCTTTGCGACATGGCCGGCAATGACCGGGACTGGTTGCGCCAGGTGCGCCCATGGTACGGGCATCATTATCATTTCCACGTTCGGCTGACATGCCCTCCGGGCGATCCGGGATGCAAGAATCAGGCTCCCCCGCCAAAAGGCGACGGCTGTGGCAAGGATCTTGCCTGGTGGTTGTCCGACGCACCATGGACGCCGAAGAAACCCGATCCGGACAAAAAGCCGGTCAAGAAACGTCCGGTCACATTGGCCGATCTGCCCGATGCCTGTAGCGCGGTGTTGGCCGCCCCTCCCGTTCCCGGAGCGGTTCCGGCTTCTTCCGATGTCGGGTCTGCGGAATTTATTCCGATAGAGCCGGACATCGAAGCCATAACGGCCTTGCCAAAGGCCCGGCCTCTTGTTCGCTAGCTTCGTCACTCGTTCATGAGGCCAATCCGGCAGCGGCCTCATGACCCTGGACAGCTCACTCCTGTTCCGCCAAGTCCGCAATATCCGTTCGGATTTTTGCCCAGATATTGCTGATGATAATCCTCGGCATAGTAAAAGGGCTTGTGAGGGGCGATTTCACTTGTGATCGACCCGAAGCCTTTCGCCTTGAGAGCGGCTTGATAAAGCTCGGCAGATGCCCGGACGGCCATCAGCTGGTCATCAGATGAGGTATAGATGGCCGAACGATATTGCGTGCCGATGTCGTTCCCCTGCCGCATTCCCTGGGTTGGGTCATGCCGCTCCCAAAAGAGCCCGAGCACGGATTCAAGAGGCAGTTTGAGCGGATCGAAAACGACCATCACCACCTCTGCATGACCCGTTCTGCCGCTGCAAACCTCTTGATATGTCGGATTGGGGGTCTCTCCTCCGCTATAGCCCACAGCAGTTACATAAACTCCGTCCTGCTGCCAGAAAATGCGTTCGGCTCCCCAGAAACATCCCATTCCGAGCAGCAATGTCTCGCATCCATCCGGGAAGGGCGGATGAATCGAACGGCCCGAGACAAAATGCCTGTCTGCGGTGGGAATTGGCGCGCCCCGTCCCGGCAAGGCATTTTCCTTTGACGGAAGGTCTCTATTGGTTTTCAGAAATCCAAACATAGCCGCTCCCTCTCTTTTCAAACGGATCAGTGCTCCCTCACGACCGAGGGCACAAGCCTCACGGCCTTGGCAATTGGATCACGCAGACAGACCCTGCGGGAGCATTCCGATACCCCATCCAACCAGATCCTTTATATATGCAAGCACGGAGAAGCCAGATCACATCTTTGTCATCAAGCCATCGCCGAGCGAGCCAGATCCGGACCTATACTCTGATTATTTTGGGGCGGCGCTTCCGGCCCAGATAGATCAGAAGCAATCCGACCAATGCGGCAAAAAGCCAGGCAGGCATCATCAGGATCCACTGAACGAGAGGATCCCAGATCAATGGGTGGACATTGCGCTGAATGGTGGTCTGGAAAACATCAAGGCTCTGCATATTTATCTGGGACCATGTGTCACCGAGAGACTTCATCACGATATCGTTGGCCGCAATGGAGCGAACGCCATCCAAAACCAGTGCGATCAGGGCGAAAGCGCAAATCCAAAGTCCGATGAAGGACACAATATATCTTATGACTCTCATCAAACGACCCTTTCTGAATCCTGTTCCACTACGGGTTGGAGCCCATTTCCATCCAATGGCGCGAAATATCTATCAGACTTACCACAGATGCCCGAACAATGTTATCGGCTATCGACAAAACAGTCCGTCTGATTCTGAGGCTTGTTGAAAATCTTTACCAACAACAGAGAGATAGCGTCATCAACGCCATTTTCTTCCGCGACAGACTAGGCCCGCTCCATGTTTATTCCAAGAAGAGATCGGTGAGGAAAGCCGGGCCAGTCCCGCTATTCACCACTTTGCGATCAGGAAGATGTGTTTTCTGTCAACAGTGTTTGTTTTAGTGGCTTGCGTTCCGCTTTTTTTTGGCTATAGTGCGCCCACACTTTCGGGTACGGAGAGGTGGCCGAGTGGTCGAAGGCGCACGCCTGGAACGCGTGTAGGCGGGTAACCGTCTCCAGGGTTCGAATCCCTGTCTCTCCGCCATTCAATCTTGCAACTCATTGAAATTATTATATTATTTGAATTGTGGGATTTTTAGTCCCCCTTTCGTTCCCCCTGCCTATCAAGGTGGCTGAAAATATTTTTGAACATTGCCTAGAAAATTAACCCCTCCGATTCTAAGTATGGTATGTATGAATTTAGTGTCGCCGAAGCTGCATATGCAGCAAGTTCCGTACATATTGAGTTCGATCGAGGCTAAGGGAGTTTGTGACTATGACTGTAGTTAGTGTGAAGTCTCGTTATGAAAGTATGACGCGGAATGCGAAAAAGCGACTAAAAGAACAGCTTGACGACGCTCTCTATAACGTAGAGTTGCCTCCCAGTAATCATAGATCTAAAGAAACGCGAATTTTTGAAAAGTTTACAATGCGCGCAAAAGAAGATTATATGAAACAAAAAGTGGGATACTAATTGGTCGTTTGATAACATCAAATCCAATCGGGCTTGTCTGCTGATTTTACAGGAATGTGTTTTTTATAGATCCAAGCGTGTGAGTTATTGTTATCTTCTCGTCCATCTAATGTGCGTTCATTTTTAGCCTGCTTGTGAAGAATGAGTGTGATGCCGTCAGCATTTCTTGGCAATTCTATGGGTTTTGATGCATTTCTTTCGTCGCTCCATAGCGCAATACTGGATGCTTGAGGATGCTTGCCTATTCCGTTTTGGCGAGAAATTAAGCCCATAGATGTAAATGTTAGAACGGAAGAACCAGGGTCTTCCGTTAAGACTGTAGCATAACGACTTGGCCAACGTTGGATCAATTGTGGTCCGTCCATTAATAGGGCGATTAGTAAATTGGGGCCTATTGCTCTTATTACTGCTTGGCAAGGATCCATTCTAGCAAGGTCTTCACAGATCAATGTGGTTAATGTGGTGTCGCCTTTGTATACGAGGAAATCGAGACTCCGACTTAGTATAGTTAAATTCTCCCACCAGCTTTTGTCCTCATCAAGAGATAGATTATATTCTTGAATTTGACTTTTCTGAAGCTTCCAACGGTGATGTTTCTCGCGAATAAGGGCTAATGGTTCCCAGCTCTTTAACAGATAATCCTGCTCTAGCCTGAAAAGAAAGAATGGTGCTATCGCAACAAAATTGCCCCGTCTATCGTCTTTGTTTGAAGATATTCCAGAAATAAGAAAATCAATTTTGGCATCCTTAGCCAGTCTGTCTCCCAATTTTAAAAAAATTTCATAATTAAGGGAAAGCTCCGGAAGAATGACTCCGTTTACTGGTAGGCCTTTGTCTCTTGAATCTGCGATTAGACTCATAATGAATTCGATGAACTCCGAGATTTGTTGAGTTCCCTTAGGCAGCCAGGTTTGGTTGGCGTCAAACCATCCCCAGTGTTCGCTTCTGTCAACTCCAATTGCGGAGAATGACTCGTTTTCTATTTCGTAGGGGTAGGGAACTAACAGCAACCCAAGTTCAGTTTCATCAGTACGAAATGTGTTTGCTGAAGGAGGTTCAATCCATCTTGCTTTGACGGAGCCTCTTGGCGGAAGCAAAGCAAGATGGTGAGAGAGAGAGCGTAGAGTGCATCCCACTGCGGGTGTTCTGGACTTCGGCTGTACGCAGAGTATGTCCTCCGAGGCGGTAGACAACGATTTTGGTGCATGTTGAATGCGGCGAAATGTTTTACTCCGAATTGCATCCTCGAAAAGATACGCGTTCAAAACAATGCGAGAAAATGGATTTTCCTGATTGAAACCAATATCTAGACTTGCTTCATCAGAAATCATCAATAGTTTTAGGCAAATGCTCCACCATAGCGGGGAAGGTTGATTTGGGTGAAGAGTCACAAATATTTCGGTGTCTTTGTAAGCTCTTAATTCTTGCCATACCTCGTCGATTTTTTGTGGCGGTTTGGGAAGTAATTGTTTGGCTGGGAAGTCTTTTTCCCGCCATGTTTTCCCAAGATGAGCAGCTTCTGCTCTCATTGTATCGGTTACTATTAAGTTTCTGTAGTTTGAAGAAATGAGTGATTCAATATCAGGTGCAACATGATGATAAGCGCCGGATTTATCCAAAGCAGTAGCTGCAAAAGCAAAGACGTCAGCAGGTAGAATTGGGATTTCCTGAAAGGGGTCGTCCGCGCTGTCATCGGGGAAAATTACCTTGTACAATTCAAGTAGACTACTCACTTGTCTGACTCCGCGAAATACAAAACCGAAAAAAGCTCCTGCTTACTAGTGTATCTTGTTAGGCAATGCCAAAGATGTAAACCTTTGAAATGTGTGGTGACAAATTACACCTCTGTTTTCCATCGGTACGATGATGCTACTTAGTGAATAGTATATATCTTCCGCGACCAGATTAGGGGGTGTGAAGCGTTATAGATTCGGGATAGAGGGATAAAGAACCCGCCAACAGAGTGCTGGCGGGGAGATTTGCCTTTATTCGGCGGCGAGAGCCAACAGGTTAGAGGCTTTTAATTTAGCTCCAACATGTTTTTCCTCTCGAAACACTTCACCCAAGCGGTGTGTGTTCGTGCCAAGATGCTGGGCAATGATGTTGTACTTTATGCCCTGCATGCGCATCAAGTGCGCGGTTACTGCTTCGTCGAAATTGAGCGCTTTACGTTCAATGTCTACGCTATTGAGTTCAACCCCTGTGAGGGGATGAATTACATGTGCCATATGCTGGCCTTTCTAATTAAAAGAGCCAGCGAGGCATTGACGCCTCCCACGAAATCAATCAAGATGACGTGGTGAATTCACGGCGCAGCCTTGCTAGCTGCGGTCTTAGTTAAGCCGGTACGTCTAGACCACGTACCGGCTTTTATTTTCGCCGATTCGCGGCGGGGAGTCCATAATTCTACGTTTTGGGTAACTGTATCCGGTTCGTGTGTATTTCTATCTAACCATCTTTCAGTAATGCTTATGGTCAACCGAGACTCGCGATAAGTAAATAGCCCTAAATTGGCCTATTTTACGCTCGGCTGCTGACGGGGACCAACTCGAATGGATTTGGGGGCTGAAATTTAGCGTTCGGAAACTGTTGGTAAATGTTTGCAATTCTGCCCTTTTTAGGGCGTCGCAAAACTGAAGTTTTCTTAAGCTGAAAATCCCTTCTCTCGCGCTCGCCTGCTCCGCTTAAAATGTTATCATTTGTTATCATTTTAGGGGGCGACAAAACTCAATTCTTGCCCTTTTTACAGTGTCCGAAAATCCTTGCAATCCAGCTTTTGGAGCTTTGCGCCAATGACACGAAACTTCGATAGGCAACAATTCTCTCGCGTTGTGACTTCAGAAAAATCTTGAGAACCGGAAAGAATTCTAGCCAACGAAGCTGATGCCAGTTTTACTGGCTTCTCAGTAAAAGCCAGCGATAGGGGCGGGCCAAATCTCTACAGCCTTTTGTGCTTGGACCGGTGAAGGTATAAAAGTTTTCGCCTCCACAGTTCAAAAGACGGCCTCTCCGCGTTGTGATGTCAGATTAACCGGCTATCCGCTTGACAGTCTTTGCCGTGTCCTGCCGCAACTAAATCAGGACGGCTGGATTTTTCGCGTAATGACAGGAATAAAATCTTCCGGGCACTTTTGTTGCTGTCAAAGCGACTTGCCTATTAGTTCCCCCTCTCTCTGTGACGTGCGCCCCTATGGTATTATAGTATTAGTGGCCCACCACAGAACCCATTGAAGGGTCGTTCTTAGGCTAACGGACCCGTTTCAGAACCCGTCAGGCATTATGTGAAATCTCAATGGTCTCGTTTCAGAACCTGTTAGCGAATAATGGTCTCATTTCAGAACCGAGGATTTTTTTTGATGCTGCTGTTTATTGGCTTCTTTTGCCAGTCTCGTGTTGCGTTGTTGTCATTTAGCTTTTCGTCTGTAACAGCCCATTCGGTAGCCCTGCGTCCGTAAAAATGACCGGCTTGGGTTTTTTGAATGAAACCCTTTTGTTCTAGCTCCTCATATGCACGCCGTGCTGTTTCCTTTCCCATGCCTAACAGGTCGCAAATCTCTCTAAGGCTTAGCGTCAGGTTGCCATTGTTGGAGCCATTGAACCGGCAATGCAGCTCTACAAGCACTTTCAGTGCAGAGCCAGACAGGGAGCGAAATTGTGGGTGACGGGCCATTGAGTAAGGGAGGAGCCAGTATTGCCCCTCCCTGTTTGAACGGCCTTTTTTATTGTGCCGTCTACTTCCCATCAAGCGGCCTCACATTGAGGGTCAAAAGGCTTGATAATCGTGATTGACGATGTGAGGACATATCGCCCATGCGTGCCAGGGAATGGCCCCTTGTGGCTTTCATGGACGGTTTCAATGCGTATGCCTGCATCCCGCAATTTTTTGACATAGGCGCTCCATCGTGGAGCGGGCTGGTTAATTGGTGTACAGCCCTTAGCGCCAGCATTGACAAGTTCGTTAAGCGCCCAAGCATCGCGGCCTTTGAATGTCAGGTCTTTTGTGTCGCCACCGACTGATAGGCGAACGGTAATGGTCATAATTGGTTGTTTTCCCATTACGCGGCCTCCAATGCAGAAGGACAGCGATAGGACACATATTGCTCACAGCGGTTTGCGCTCCATCCGGTTTGCTTTTGAAGGCGCAATCCAAGAAAGGTGCGTTTGATTGTTGCTGGTCGGTGGCGGGATTTTTCAGCCCATTCGAACAGCGATAATTGATTGTGGAGTCGCGTTCCACTTCGTGCTAATGTCCGCATGACGGATCTCCTTTTGGCGTTCCGGTTTGCCCGAGTGCTCGCGATGTCGCCAAACAGTACGCGTGCATTCGGGTTTTGCGTTTTTAGAGGAACTGTAGCTTTATTTGCCGGACACATAGCGGTTGTCTCGCTTTGCCATTTGGGCTTGCTGCCATTCGGCAATTTCGCTTTCAACCCATGCAACTGCTCGGGTGCCGAGCTTTACCGATTTTGGGAAAAACCCAGATGTCATTGCTTCGTAAATAGCACTCCGACTCATGCCTGTTCGGGTTTTTACGTCATCTAATTTGAGGAAAATTTCTGTCATACTTGGTGCCTTTGCTGTTTGAGTGGTGCTTGCCTGATTTTCCGTAGAAAAGCTTCGGGGCCTTTGGTTCGTTTGGCAATACGGCGGCTTTTTCGCAATGCAAGTTTGCGACACTTGACATGCGTAGGTAGTTGGAATTTCAGCAGATATGGAAATTTCAAAATGTCGTCGGATCCCCGTGAATTCTGTTGAATAATTTGGGAGAACAACCATTCTTCTTAGGGAACTTCATGGAGATTTTTACCTCTTGTCGTTTGTTAGCGTTACAAGAGGGAAAATATCGGAAGTGAAAGCACTCCGAAATTGGGAATTAAAAATAGAAATTATATCTCAAATGATTTGCTTGCTTATGAGTGTCTTTGGCAGCTTTTACGGTGTGCTCTTTGAAGGAAGGTAGGAGATTTGCAATTTCTTTCCATGATGTTCCGTTGTCACGAGCATCCAAGACTCTGAGGTAATTCGGCCAATTATGTTGCCTTTTACGGCGCTGAACTTTTTTCCCAATCGTACTCTTTTGTATGGCCTCTAGGAGCTCTTTCGCTTGTTCAAGTTGGGGGGGAATAGGTAGGGATAAATCAAATACTAGTGCGTGTTCATGCTCTCCCATTTTAACTGGATGGCCACTTAAGTGGTGAGCGATGATAGAGTACTGCTCGAATGAAAGTGCGTCTATTTTCCCAATGGCTTCTTTCGCCGTTTTGGCGGCTTGCTCTGTTCTTTCAGAGTATTTGTGTTCTTTAATCGCGCTCGCAGTTCGCCAATGCAAAATGCCATCGGGTTGCTCTCCAATGCGAGGATTAGGAATGCCAAGTATGTAACCAAAAGGATATCGGTCTTCTTCAGTCAGAGTATGCCCAGCTGGGAAATTTATGCGTCTTGCTGTAAAGCATGCTTCATGTGGCTTTCGTGGCGGTGGGCGTTCAATACAGTCGCCATTTTCGATACAATGATTGAAGTACCCATTTTGGTTCTCGTAGGTTTCTTGCGCCCACCTATCAAAGTATTCTCTTAAGTCATCGCGCCTTCGATAAAATTCCCACCTCCAGCGTTTAATTGACCATTCGTTATGATGCTTTGGATAAGCGTTTTCATCCTTCCAATCCGGAATACCCCACTCATTCATCTCCTAACCTCACGAATAGGCACTACCTTTGATCCATCATCTGTGCCACCGAGGAATTTCGCCCAATCTTCCAAAACGACTTGCCGCCTTTGCAACATGTCACTGCGCCGATATGCTCGTTCGACTTCGCTGCCGACCTTATGAGCCAAGGCGATTTCAGCAAGGTCTCTATCTATGCCGATGTTGGCTGCCCAATCCCTAAAACTGGACCGTAGGCCGTGAGGAACAGCGGGGCGCTTGGAACGTGGGTCCAGCCAGCCTTCACGCCCTGCCTTGGTTTCCACCTCATTCATCCTGCGCATGACTGCTGAAATGCTCATATCGGACAACTTGCCGCCTCTTGGAGCGAAAAAGACATAGGGCGAGCCTTCCATGCGTGGTAGGGCTTCCAGAAGCTCCACAGCGGCTTGCGGGAGTGGCACGCGGTGTTCCCGGTCCATCTTCATGCGTTCCTTGGGAATGGTCCATACAGGGCCGTCGGTGGCTTTCAGGTCCATTTCTTCCCATGTTGCCCCTCTTACCTCTCCAGAGCGGGCAAGGGTTAGACAAAGGAATTGGAGCGCCTTTGCGGCCATGCCTTCACGAGTTAGAAGATTTCGCCACCATAAAGGCAGGTCTGATAGCGCTACGGCGGGTTGATTGTCTCCCTTCGCTACCTTGGAAGGCTTGGGAAGCATTTCAGAGAGATTGCCTTTCCAACGGGCGGGGTTGTCTCCTTCTCGATATCCGGCAACCGTTGCCCAGCTCAATACGCTTTCAATGCGGCCCCTAAGACGGGACATGGTTTCTGTTTTGGTTTCCCAATGGGGCTGAAGCACTCGCAGGATATCAGGTAAGCCAATGGCTTTCACATCCATCTGACCGATAACGGGCACGGCATAGGTTTCCAGTGTGGAGCGCCATTGCTTCTTGTGCTTTAGGTTTTTGAATTCCTTTTGTTTGTGCACTAGGTATTTGCCAACCGCGTCGGAGAAGGTCATAGAGGCGTTGCGTTGCCGTTTGTCTGCAAGAGGGTTTGCGCCTAGTCGAATGGCGCGTTTGTTCTCCAGTGCCAGTTCTCGCGCTTCAGCAAGCGAAACAAGGGGGAATGCCCCTAAGCCAATTTCACGTCTCTTACCTGCAATATTGACGCGTTGAACCCAGGATTTTGAGCCACCGACTTTAACAAAGAGAAATAGGCCGGTGCCGGAGCCGTCATGATATTTACCGGGGTCTTTGATGTTGCGAACAAAGACTGCTGTCAATTTGTTGCTTGCCAATTCCTTGTTCCCCCAACTGTTCCCCCAGAAATGCCTGTATGTGGCAGTATATCACTGGGCGACAATAGACGGCAATGGATAACTATTAACAATTAAAACAAGGCATTACCGGATTATTTGGGCGGTTATGAAGCTATATGCAGGCAGCCTGTCTCTCCGCCATCTGCCTTCAAACTGGCAGAAATCTTGTATCTCCTTATATTTTGTTGCCTTGGTAGGGTCTGTTATGATGCGACCTTGTGTTCATCATTGACGCAGGTCGGGTGCGAGTTCAAAGCACGGAAATGCGATTGCACCACCCAAGGGCTCCATTCTTCTTCAGGAGAGCGCACTGCAAACGGATATGCAGCCCATCAGCCTTTACGCTGATGGGGCATGAAGTCAAATCCAGTCAAGGACTCTCACCCAAATTGCGCGAAGGTCATGATCAGACGCAATCGGAGGCCGACAGACGCGCCCGGGCGACGGCCACGTTCCACCCTTTGAGACTTGTCTCACGTGTCATTGCATCCATATCCGGGGAAATCTTCCTGCCCTTCTCTTCCAGTGAGCGTACGGTTTCAAGGTCTGGCCAGACCCCTGTAGCAAGGCCTGCGAGATAGGCCGCTCCCAGCGCTGAAGCCTCCGCACTTTCGCCCAGGGTGATGGGGTGGTCGATGAAGTCGGACACCATCTGCATGAGGAAGGGATTCTTGCTCGGGCCGCCATCGACAAACAAATGTCCAATCCCTTGTGCTGCATTCTCCTCGATGATTTCGAAGATATCCGCCACCTGAAAGGCCATGCTTTCAGCGGCAGCGCGAGCGACATGCGCTTTGCCGGTATTGAAGGACAAGCCACTGATCAAACCACGCGCTTTTGCATCCCAGTGGGGAGACCCCAACCCGACATGGGCGGGAACAAGCGTCACACCCAAGGTGCTGTCGACGCTCTGGGCGAGATCAAGCAATGCCGTCACATCTGGTTGAGCGAGTAGCTCTGCGGTCCAGGGCAGGATCGAGGCACTCACCAGAATGTTGCCTTCGAACGCATAGGTCACAACACCATCCAGCTGCCAGGCGATTGTCGTGGTGATCCCTTTGGGCGGGGCCACGAAGGCGCCAAGGGTCGTCATGATGGAGGAACCGGTGCCAAAGGTAACTTTGCCGTCCCCCACTTCAAAGGCGCCATGACCAAACAGCGCGCCATGGGAATCGCCGATTGCCGAAGCGACAGGCACACCATCAGGCAGGCCTTCAACACCGGCACTAAGACCGAAGACATGGGCAGAGTCGCAAACCTCGGGCAAGATAGCCATGGGCACATCGAAAATCTCGCACAGTGTCTCATCCCAGCAGCGTTTCTCGATGTCAAAGAGCTGAGTTCGCGCGGCGTTGGATGCATCGCAGGCATGCACCGCACCTTTTGTGAAATTCCAGATTAGCCAGGCATCCACTGTCCCGGCGCACAGATCTTCAGGGTTCCGCCCTGCCGCGTGATGCTCCAGAAGCCAACGGATTTTCGTAGCCGGAAACAATGGGTCAAGCGGTAGCCCCGTGCGAGAAACGACTTGGGGTTCCAGCCCCCTGGCTTTCAGGGCGTCACAGGCCGCTGACGTTCGACGACATTGCCAGGTGACAAGGGGGCCGAGAGGCTCGCCCGAGTGCCGATCCCATAGCATCACCGACTCGCGCTGGTTGGAAATGCCGATAGCAGCAATCTCGACCTCGCCGGCAGCAGCCAGGCACTCCCTGATCGCAAGGACCGTGCTCTGCCACACCTGCAAAGGAGCCTGTTCCACCCAGCCCGACTGCGGGTGTCTGGTTTCAACGGGACAGGATCCCCGAGCGATGATCTCACCATTTTCCAGAACGAAGACAGCTTTGCTGTTCGTCGTTCCTTCATCGATTGCCAATATTCCCCTTCGCATCACGTCCGACCCCTCCTAGATGCCTGCATTCTATGGCTTGCGCTTGATCAAATCCCTTGCTGCCTCGGCAATGCCCTTTGGTGACATGCCAAACTCATCAAGCAGGAATTCCGCCGATCCGGTCGGAGGGAACACGCCCGGCACACCCAGCCGCTTCATCGGAACAGGATGTGTATCGGTTACCACCTCCGCAACGGCACCACCAAGACCGCCAAAGATGGTGTGCTCTTCACAGGTCACAATGGCACCCGTTTCCCTGGCGGCCTTGGCAATAGCAGCTTCGTCAATTGGCTTGACGCAAGATACATTCAGCACTCTTGCCCTGATTCCTTCCTCTTCGAGGAGAGCTGCGGCATTCATCGCCCGATGGGTCAGAACGCCGTTGGCAATCAGGGTGACATCCGTGCCATCACGCAAGGTCGTGGCCTTGCCAAGCTCAAACTCGAAATCATCGGGCAGCAATTGCGGTACTCCGGTGCGACTGAGACGCAAGAAAATCGGTCCGTCATATTCGGCAGCAAAGGCAACGGCCGCTGCTGTCTCGACATTGTCACAGGGTGCCACGATAGCGATATTCGGGATCGCCCTTACCCAGGCAAAATCTTCGGTGGAATGATGGGTCGGCCCCAGATTGCCATATGCCATGCCCGAGCTGATACCCACCAGTTTGACGTTGGTATCAGAATAGGCCACGTCCGCCTTGATCTGTTCCAGTGCACGTCCGGTCAGAAAGCAGGCTGCACCGCAGACGAAGGGGATCTTGCCACCATTGGCAAGTCCGGCCCCAACACCGATCATGGTCTGTTCGGCGATACCGACATTGATGAGTCTCTCGGGAAATGCATCCCGGAAGCCATCAAGTTTTGAAGAGCCTACAGAGTCATTGCAGACGGCAACGATGGAGCTGTTTTCCTTGGCCATTGCCACGAGCGTTGCGGAAAAGGCATCGCGGCAATCATACAGCTTGGGTTCCTTGACTTGGGTGGTCATAGGGCTGCCTCCTCGAGTTCGGCCATGGCTTGCTTATATTGTTCGGCATTCGGCACCTTGTGATGCCAGGCAACATTGTCAGACATAAAGGAAATGCCGTTGCCCTTGTTGGTATGGGCGACGATGGCAAGAGGCTTGCCAACGGGCCGACGCTCCGGAGACAGAGCGTCCACGACCTCATCCATGTTGTTGCCGTCAATCTCGATCACCTCCCAACCAAAGGCTGTGAGCTTGGGCGCGAAGGGTGCCAGATTGTTGGTGTCTGCAAGTCTGGCGCCCTGTTGCAGGCGATTGTGGTCGATGATGAGCGTCAGATTGTCGAGCTTGTACTGGGCAGCGGAGGCGATGGCCTCCCAGTTGCTGCCTTCCTGCATCTCTCCATCGCCGGTTACCACATAGGTGCGCCAGGCCGCACTGTCGAGCCTAGCTGCCAGCGCCATGCCAACGGCAACAGGCAATCCGTGCCCCAGGGGGCCGGTATTGGTTTCAACACCGGGCAACTTGGTGCGGTTGGGATGACCGTTCAGCCGTGAATATGGCTTAAGGAAAGTCTCGATTTCCTCCTTGGGCAGAAAGCCCTTCTCCGACAGTGCCACATAAAGTGCACAGGCGGTGTGGCCCTTGCTGAGGACGAAGCGGTCACGCTCCGGATCCAGAGGATTGTCCGGGTCCACGCGCAAGACGTGAAAATAGAGCGCCGTCAAGATATCGATTACAGACATTTCGCCGCCGATGTGACCTGCGCCCGCTTCGAAAACGGCCCTCAGATCGCGACGACGGATCTTGTTGGCCATGACTCTCAGATCCCGAGTGTCCATCTCAATCTCCATTATTCCTATTCAATTCGAAGGCCCGGCACGTCCCGGTCACCCAACACTCCACTAAACGGTAAACATCGCGGCGCGGAGACCGGACTGCACCCGATCAGGTGAGCGTGGGGACGGGAGGTTTGCCGTGGTTGTAAAGTGGCCATTTCATGTAGCGGGTAACGGCTTCGGCCACGACGTCCGCATGACGCCCGCGCACCATCGCAACGTGATGTTCAAAACCGTTCTGCGTCACGAAATTCATCAGCGAACGAAGCTCATCCACTTTGGTGACCGCAATGCCGCCATCCATCGGGAAAGGATCATCCGTAAAGCTGCCCTCACCGGTATAGGCCTTGAGCGTTCCGAGACGATCATCGGACGAGACCCGGAAGAAGGTCATCGGGCCCGCCTGCACCTTGCCCTTGACAGCTCCAAAGCACTTCGAGCGTCCTATGGTTTCGCCAAGCACATCAAGCTCGCCGATCTCGGGCGTGTCACCGATGAACTGTTTGGGATAGTTACCGCAGTGGGTGCAGACGCATTTGTCGGCTTCATTGGCGTAGTTGTTGTTCCAGTCAAGGATCGCCGATGGTGTTCCCGATGCGAGGGTGAGTGCATACATCGAGATCGCCCCCATGACGTCGACCTCGCAAGCCGAAGGCATCAGTTCCTCACCCATCATCGACATTGTGAGGCAGGTGGCACATCCGAAATTGTCCTGCAAGGAACGCCAGCACTGAATCGCAGAGGCATCACATTCATTTTCGGCAATCCAGCGGTTTACCGCCAGCGACCACTTTGCCTGCCGCTGGATCTGGTCTTGGGTAATATGCGAAGGAATCGTGCCATAGGCCTTGATCGCATCAAGCTTGGCTTTCAGATCTGCATCACTGTCAGAAATCGCACCTGCCGAGGCAATCATCTCGGACAGATCCACAGTGACCACTGTCAACCCACTGGCCTGTAGCAACTTTTCTGAAAAGCGCATGGTCTGGAAGGGGCCGGTTCGGGCGCCGATTGCACCGATACGAGCATTCTTCAAACCGCGAACAGTCCGACAGAGCCGGGCAAAGCGATCAAGATCGGCGCCGAACTCGTCTGACGCAACATCACAGGTATGGGAGGTCGTCTCGGTGAAAGGGACGCCATATTGATAGAAATTGTTGGCAACCGACAGCTTGCCGCAGAATGCATCGCGACGCGAGTGCACGTCGACCTTGTCGACCTCGTCATTGCTCGCCTGCAACAGGATGGGAAGATCAAGCTTGGCACGATTGATCAACTCGGCAACAGCGATCTCATCACCAAAGTTCGGCAGACAAATGACCAGACCATCGATTTCATCGCGTTTGGCAGAGAAATGAGCGGCATAGAGCTTGGCGTCTTCAATCGACTGAACCGCGCCATTGACCGTTGCCTCGAAGGGAAGGATCTCCACTCCAACCCCGAGCCTGTCCAGATGCGCAATCACCTCATCGCGCGCCGCCTTGCAGGGGGCACCATTAAAGAATGCCCGACTCCCGATAACCACACCAAGGGTCACTTTACGCATCGCCTTCACACTCATTGCTATCGTCTCCTCATTCCCGAATCTCGACGGCACCCCGCATTCAGCTCTCCCAGGCACCAGAGAAATCTCATTTATTCTCGTTTACTATCGTTTATCTTCATTTGCAATCGAAAAACGTGACATAATCAGAAATGTCGTCTCGCAGCCCAAATTTCGGGCACAGTCTTAGACTATCGCCCAATATCGGCAAGAAGCAACAAAATTCGCGACATTCTGCCGATATAAGACGAAAGTAGATGATAGGCCATCCTTTCCAAACAGACATAAACCGACATTTCCACAACCATTATGCACCCTTCAAATCAAAAAATACGAAAACAATCGATAGTGATTGACATAATTCGAATGGTTCACTCTTATAGTTGAGGAGGAGGCATCCCGTTTTTGGGATCTTGTTAAAATGGAGGAACACATGAATCTACATCGTAGATTGCTCATTTCCGCATTCGCACTGGGGATTATGGGACTGACACCTGGCTTCGCTTCGGCAGAAGGGCTGATCGCGATCATTACCCCGAGCCACGACAACCCGTTTTTCAAAGCTGAGGCCGTAGGCGCCGAAGCTCGGGCAAAAGAGTTGGGCTATGAAACAGTCGTCATGGTGCATGACGATGACGCCAACAAACAGTCCGAACTGTTCGACAGCGCGATTGCAAGCGGCGCGAAAGCAATCATTCTTGACAACGCCCGGTGCTGACGCCACGGTGTCTGCGGTGCAGCGTGCCAAGGATGCAGGGATCCCGTCGTTCCTGATTGACCGCGAAATTACCGCATCGGGCGTTGCTGTCAGCCAGATCGTTTTCCAACAACTATCAGGGCGCACAGGCCGGGGCGGAAGAATTTGTCCAGCTTATGGGAGAGAAAGGCATTTATGCCGAGTTTTTGCCTGGGGGGCCGCGAATCCGACACCAATGCAGGCATTCGTTCCTCTGGCTATCATGATGTGATTGATCAGTATACCGACATGAAAATGGTCGCCCAGCAGTCCGCAAACTGGTCCCAGACTGAAGCCTATACCGTCATGGAAACCATGCTTCAGGCCAATCCGGAAATCAAAGGCGTGATTTCGGGCAATGACACGATGGCCATGGGTGCATGGGCTGCGCTCAAGGCTGCCGGTCGGGAAGACGTGATTGTCGTCGGCTTCGACGGCTCCAAACGACGTGCGCGATTCCATCAAGGAAGGCGGAATCAAGGCCACAGTGCTACAGCCTGCCTATCGTCAGGCACAGTTGGCTGTTGAACAGGCCGACAAATATATCAAGACCGGGTCGACCGGGATGGAAGAAAAACAGCTGATGGATTGCGTCCTGATCAATAGTGATAACGCATCCAAGCTGGAAACCTTTGCCTTGTCTGAATGATCTTCAGGCGATAGCTCCGGCGCATAATCTTACATGCGTCAGGTTTTCCTGTGGCGTTGCCTTCGGCAGCGCCACTTCCCTCAAACGACATGAAGGTTCGACATGACCCGGACCCCGCTTCTGGCGGCCTGTCTCCTGATGATACTGCCCATCGTCGCAGGCTGCAAAATAGTCAAAAACCCCGATCCCAACGATCTTGCTCAGAGCAGCGCGCAAATGAGCGACGCGGAACGGATGGCCGCTCTGGCTCAAGAGGTATACAAACCCAAGCTTCTTCCATATATGGACGAGAAGGCGAAGGACATCACCGCGATCCTGCCAGCCATTGCCAGCGACCCTTGATCGAGCAGGGGAAAGTCTTGGCATTCCGAAAGCCAGCGAAGGCAGCCCATGGAATTTCGTGGCCAAGGGCACAGGCACCGTCACCCTGCTTCCAATCGCGCCCTCACGCGCGGCCAAGCTGGAAGTGGATGTGAACGGGGACCAGCAAGGCGGACCTTACGGTCCAGCTCGGCCCCCATAATCAAGGGCACGGCCCTGCGCGACGCCGCCAGCTTCTTTGTCTTCACCGATTTCCGCGACCAGATCGAATTCGCCAAGCTCGCCCGCGCTCTCAATGACATAGCCAGTGCTGCCGTCACTCTGCCAGAGGGTGACCTTATCGGCAAAAAGGTCACCTTCACCGGTGCCTTCAGTCTGCCCAAGCAGAGCGATCCGATCCTGCTCGTTCCGGTGCAGATCGCCGTGGAGGACTGAGCGATGAGCAGCAATGAAATCGGCTTGAAAATTCGTGACGGGATCAAGGTCTATCCCGGCACGATCGCCCTCAACCGCGTCGACTTCGACCTCTATATGGGGGCCGTCAATGTGCTCGTCGGCGAGAATGGTGCCGGCAAGTCCACCATGATGAAAATTGTGGCAGGTGTCGAACCGCTCACCCTCGGCAGCATGGAGCTGTGGGGGGGAGAAGGTCAGGTTCTACAACAAGAACCAGGCCGAAGCGGCAGGCATCGGTATCGTGTTCCAGGAACTGAATCTCTTCCCCAATCTGACCGTCGCCGAAAATATCTTCATTGGCCGCGAAAAGACACGGGGTGGCATTGACATTGACCGTGCTCACCAGCGCGAGGAGACCCGCAAGATCCTGAAGCGCCTTGAGCATGACGACATCGACCCGGACACCCCTCTCGGTGACCTTCGCATCGGCCAGCAACAGATCATCGAGATTGCCAAGTCGCTGGTCCAGAATGCGCGCATCCTGATCCTTGACGAACCAACCTCTGCCCTGTCAGCAACCGAGGTCGACATCCTCTTCCGGGTGATCCGCGACCTCAAGGCCGAGGGGGTCGGCATCGTCTATATATCGCATCGGCTCGAAGAACTGGTGCGCATTGGCGACTATATCACCGTACTGAGGGACGGCAAGATAACCGGTGCCCGCTCAATGGAAGGCATCGACGTAGGCTGGATCGTAAGAAACATGATCGGTGGGGCATCCAAGGATTTCCCCAAAACGCAAGTTCTGGAATTTGGCGACGAAATCTTCCGCGCCGAAGACATCACTCTGCCAAGAATGGGGGGCGGATTTCTGGTCGATCATGTGTCCATGGCCGTACGCACCGGCGAAATTCTGGGCGTTTACGGATTGATGGGCGCAGGCCGGTCCGAATTTTTCGAATGCATCATGGCCCAGCATCCCTCCTCCGGCGGCAAGGTTTTCGTCGATGGACAGGAGGTGCGCAACAACACCGTCGCGGGCCGGATCAATCAAGGCATCGCCCTTATCCCGGAGAACCGCAAGCAGGATGGTTTGATCGAAATCCTGTCGATCCGTGAGAATATAACCCTTTCCTCGTTGAGAGACTTCACCAGGTTCTTCCACATGAGCCTGCTGAATGAAGCCAAAGCGGCGGCTGATTATATCCGCAAGCTCTCGATCAAGATCGCCTCACTGGAAAACCCGGTCTCCAGCCTGTCAGGCGGCAACCAGCAGAAGGTTGTTGTCTCCAAGGCCCTTATGACCAATCCAAAGGTCCTGCTGATGGATGAGCCCTCACGTGGCATCGATATCGGCGCCAAGGCCGAGATGTTCCGAACCATGCGCGAGCTGACAGCCGAAGGCCTCGGCATCATCTTCGTCACCTCCGATCTGGACGAAGTGATGGCTCTGAGTGACAGGATCATCGTTATGGCAAACGGGCGGATAAGTGCCGAATTCGACGCAAAAAGCGTAACGAGTGAAGAGCTTGTCTCCGCATCTACACCGGGAAAAGTCAAAGAACATCGTGCTATGGAGGAAGCCCTATCATGAGTAGCGCCACAGCAAACCCTTCTGCCAATACAACACCGCAAAATACCTCAGGCGCCCTGCTGCTTCTGCTGCTGAAAGCACGAACGTTCATCGCCCTGATCATTGTCTTCGTATTCTTTGCTTTTGCGGCTCCCAATTTCCTGAGCACCGCAAACATGATCATCATGTCCAAGCATGTTGCGCTCAATGCATTTCTCGCCATCGGCATGACCTTCGTCATCGTCACCGGCGGGATCGATCTGTCCGTGGGATCCATAGTCGGCCTGTGCGGCATGGTTGCCGGCTGGCTGGTATTGAACGGCGTTGACATCGGTCTTGGCTGGACCATCCAGTTCAACACGATCGAAATCATGCTCGTGGTCATCTGCGTCGGCATTCTGATCGGCCTCGTCAACGGCATCCTCATAACAAAGCTCAATGTCGCGCCCTTCATCGCCACATTGGGCATGCTCTATGTGGCACGCGGCGCAGCACTCCTCTCTTCCGATGGCCGTACCTTCCCCAATCTCAACGGTTCCGCTGAGTATGGCAATGACAGCTACTATCTGATTGGTGCCGGGGATTTTCTGGGCATTCCGATTTCGATCTGGATGCTGGTTCTGGTGGGGATCGGCGCGGCCTATGTTGCCAGCCGTACTCCGCTCGGTCGCTATATCTATGCCGTCGGGGGCAACGAGAAAGGTGCCGCACTCTCTGGTGTTAATGTGCATCTGGTCAAGATCGCGGTCTACATGTTCTCGGGCTTCTGCGCCGCCCTGGTTGGTCTCATTATCTCGTCACAGCTTGTTGCCTCACATCCGGCCACAGGCAACATGTTCGAGCTGAACGCCATCGCTGCGGCAGTGCTCGGAGGAACCTCAATGTCCGGCGGTCGCGGCAAGATCGCAGGAACGATTGTTGGTGCCTTCGTTATCGGAATTCTTTCCGATGGCCTTGTGATGATGGGTGTATCCGCCTTCTGGCAGACCGTCATCAAGGGGCTCGTGATCATCGCCGCTGTGGTTGTCGATCAGGCACAGCAGAAACTACAGGCACGCGTTGTGCTCCAGCAACAGGCAGCCCTGAACGAATAGCCCTTGAGTCTGGCTCTGTCGGATCCTGTCGACCGACAGAGCTTTTCGGGCGAGATCGATTGCCTTTAATACACCGGAGTGCTAGGAAAAGCCTGATTCGCCACATGAGATCCTGAAAAATATGAACAAGCCAGTCGAGAAAATCACAGCGACCAATGACGGGATAACCGGCCTTTTGGCAGAGCCCCGACGGCGTAAAATTCTCGAGTGGCTGCGTGAGGAAGGAAGCGCCCGCGTCCGGGACCTTTCCGCGGCCTTTGAGGTTTCCGAAGCCACCATCCGTCAGGATCTGGAAAGACTGGAAGCGGAAGGCAGCATTATCCGCGAACACGGCGGCGCGCATCTGAGACGACAGTCCTCGGCACCCGTTGGCACGATGGTTCTCCAGCATATGGAGAATATGGACAAAAAGCGCCTGATTGGCGGCTATGCCGCCTCTCTTGTCGGCAATCACGAAACGATCATCATGGATGCAGGAACGACAACCACTGAGGTTGCCACCCGCATCACTGACCGGGTCGGCATGACAGTGATTACAAACGCGCTCAACATCGCCATCATTCTCGGCCAGGCGTCCGGCTTTGCCGTGCATCTGCCCGGCGGGCAGTTCAAGTCTCCGACCCTTTCCATCAGTGGCGATCATGCGGTCGAATATTTCAAGAATATCTACGCAGGAAAGCTGTTTCTTGCCACAGCTGGCGTCGGGGCCGAGACCGGCCTCACCTATCCAAGCTTTGCGGATCTTGAACTGAAAAAGGCCATGATCCGAGCCGCGTCCCATGTCTATCTCGTCGCTGACTCAACCAAGGTCAACAAATCTTCCTTCACCCGCCTTGGAGCGCTGGAACTCATTCATTCCTTCATCACCGATGATGGAATCTCCGATCAGGATGCAAAGGAATTCGAGCGCCGCGGTATCGAGGTCCTGATTGCCAAATAGGCACCGGTAAACTGAAGACCGGGGGCTCATACAATTACCATGAAGGGTAGCCTCACTCATCGCCTGGACTCTCGGCCCAGAGCAATGCATGCGTCTCAAGCGAATTCAACTTCAAAGGCCGCATGAGATTCAGCCCTTAACCGGGGCTCATGGCATGATCAGTCTGCCTTGCTGGCTGAATACAAGACCGACGGCGCCTCTGACAGTATCGTCAAAGGCATCCGTCGCATCAATGATCTCGGGCAGATGCCCCCGGCTGTGAGCCAGGAAGGTCGAACGCAGCGGATCAAGAAATGGTGTGCCCAATCCGGTCATGATACCATCGAGCAGATAGTGGCCGGGTGACAGAATTGAAGAGATCATCGCCAGAGCCTGCCCGCACCTCTGACCGGCCTCTCCAATGACGTCGAGGGCTTCAGAGTCTTCCTGAGCGACCAATTCGTTCAGTTCATCAAGGCTTATTTCCCGACTCTTCTTCTCGCTCAAATTGGAGAGCACGACATCGACCGTGGCGAGTGTTTCCAGGCATCCATATTTCCCACATCGGCAAAGCTTTCCGGGATGATCCACCGGGATATGACCAATCTCGGCAGCGTAGCCATCAATACCGCGCCGAACCCGGCCGTCAAAGACAATGGCTCCGCCTATGCCGTAGTCGAAGGTGACATAAACAAAATCATCAATGCCGCGCGCTGCCCCCCAAAGCATCTTGCTTTGTGCCGCACAGTTGGACTCATTGTCCGCATAAACGGGGCACTCAAAATGGGACGCAAAAAGGGTTGTCAGATCAATGCCATTCCAGCCCGGCACGATAGAACCGGTTGCGATACGCCCTTCCGGCGACACAGGCGCAGCAACGGCCAAGCCGATGCCCAACAGGTCTGGAACTGTTGTTCCGTGGTCTTCGGCAAGCTCTTGCAGGCGTTCGTCAATCAGTTCCAAGGCATCGCTTGGCAGATAGTCGATTTTGATGGGAAAAGAGATATCAGCAAGCTTGTTGTGAGCGGTGTCTGAGAAGAGTATTCGGATTTCGCGCAATCCAAGCAAGACCCCGGCAGCGAAGCCAACATTGGGTGCAATGGATTGTTGCATTTGCGGCCGCCCTCTACCCCGCGCTCCATTCTTCTGCGCATCGGCATTTGTCTCAATAACAATGCCTTTTGAACGCAATTCGATCAGTGCCAGAGAAACACTGGCACGGGAAAGCCGCGTCGCCGTAATGATTTCATTGCTCGTTTGTGCACCCCTGCAAACAAGATGGTGTGCCACTATCGAGGTCGCAGACTCTGCCGCTTGCCTTGTGAGCATAAGGCGCAACAGTTCGCCAGGTTCGTCGGTGGTTATTGTATCTGAGACATTTGCCATGATGGGAACATGGTTGAAATTTTCGACAATTTCAAGCTCGAAAATTATTTTTTCCAATTTTGGAATAAATATTGACAGATTGCGCAAATTGAGCGTAGCCTCAATAGCACAGGTCATAACGATGGAGGAGAATTATGCGCCTTAAGAGATTAATTTGTTCAGCGTTTGTGCTCGGTCTCATGAGCACAGCATCATATGCTGAAGATTTGCGTGTCTGGACATTGGTTCATGACTCAGAGGTCGCTCGTACAGCCTGGAAGGAAATCATTCAAGGTTTCGAACAGACCCATCCCGGCGTGTCGGTCAAGCACGAAATGCGGGGAACCGATGAGCACAAGGCAGCCTTGAGGGTGGCAGCCGCATCAACGGAAGGCCCAGACATTTTTTTCATGTGGGCAGGCCTCGGGCTTGGTGGCGAATTCGTGAATGCGGGCCTGTCATTACCGCTTGACGACTATTACGCAAAATATGGCTGGGATGATCGCTTCATCAGTTCATCGCTGGGCTTTACCAAACTGTATGCCGGTGGAAGACACGGCGTTCCCTTCACATTCCATGGCGAAGGTCTTTATTACAACAAGGCTCTATTCGAAAAGGCCGGTATTGACGAATTGCCAGGAAATTACGAGCAGCTCAAGGAGACCGCAGCCAAACTCAAGGATGCCGGTATCCCGGCCATCACCTTCGGCGGCACGGTCAACTGGCACTTGATGCGCCTGATGGACGTCATCCTTGAAGCACAATGTGGCAAAGACAAACATGACGCCTTGAAAAGCATGAGTGCGAGCTGGGAAAATGAAGCCTGTGCCACAGCTTCTTTTGCCGAATTGATAGACTGGTCGCAAAACTACATCCTGTCGCCATTCATGGGCATTGATCAGTCCCAGTCATACAATCTGTTCAGCGCCAATCGGGCCGCCATGATGCTGGAAGGCGACTGGCTGGTGGACCAGATCGAAGAAATGGACAGGGTCGACGACTTCGGTCTTTTCGCTTTCCCGACAGAAACCGGGCGTCTTTATGGATTTGCCGAAAATCTCTACATCTCAAGCAAGTCCAAAGTGCCTGACACAGCCGCCAAGTTCCTCGACTATTTCAGCTCCGACGAGGTCCAGCAGGCATATTATGGCGGGTTTAGCTCAAGTTCGGTGAACAAGCATGTCACCTATCAGGAGCAGAATGCACTGGATACCAAATGGGGCGAAATCTTTGGTGAATTTGGCAGTGTATTTGTTAATGGCGACCAGGCCTTCCCTCTGGATGTGACGACGGAGTATTTCCGGATCATCAACGAAACTGCTTCAGGTCACTTGAGCGCCGATGAGGCCGCCAAGGCAATGCAGGCCTTCATAGACAATCGCGGATAGACCTCCGCCACGGTGGCGAGGACATCCTCGCCACAATTTCTCAGGAGAACCCGTTATGGCTCGTCCAGTGCTGCGGCTCAGGCCGAACAGCGAAGGATATCTGCTGCTTGCTCCAGCAGTTGCAGTTTATCTCTTGTTTGCCTTCTATCCCATGATTGATGTGTTCAGTCTGTCCTTCTCCCAATGGAACGGACTGGTGGACGAGAAAGTCTGGGTTGGCTGGGAAAACTATCGATATGTCATGACCAAGGACACCGTCTTCTGGCGTGCCGTTACAAATACGGTGCTGTGGACCCTGTTCGCCGTCACCGTTCCCAACATTCTCGCTTTTGGGCTTGCTCTTGCACTCAATCAGAATCTGCCAACGCGAAGCTTGCTGCGCATAGCGATCTATCTGCCTGTCATCATTGCGCCGATTGCCGTCGCAACCATCTGGCGCTGGATGTATGACCCCTTCTTCGGGTTATTCAATGTCATGCTCACATCGGCAGGCTTGGCCGGATGGATCAAGGATTGGCTGGGGAACAAAGATGTTGCCCTATGGTCCATCTTCATCGCCTATGTGTGGCAAACAGTGGGCTTTGCCATGGTCCTGTTCCTGGCGGGCTTGCAAAATGTTTCCAAGACGTTGATCGAGGCGGCTCGCATTGACGGCGCGGGACGCTACAAGACCTTCCGTCATGTAACATTCCCCGCGTTGCGGTCAACGATCACTATCGTGCTGGTGCTCTCGACCATCAACTCACTGAAAGCCTTTGATATCGTTTACGGCATGACCGGGGGTGGCCCGGCCCAGTCGACGCAAATGCTGGCCATGTGGGCCTACACACAAGCAATGCAACTGGGCTCTTTCGGCAGAGGCAGCGCCATTTCCGTGATCCTGTTGCTGCTCACCCTGATCATTGTGATCCCCTATCTGATCTGGCAGATGAGAAAGACAGAGGACTGATATGTTTGAGAATTTCTTCCGGCCCGTTGGATCATCCCGCGTGGATCCATTGCTTGTCGTTCTTTGGATTGCCCTTATCCTGCTTTGCATCCTGTGGCTTGCCCCCTTTGTCTTCATTTTGTTTACTTCGCTAAAATCCAACGCCGGTGTTATGGGCGGAAGTCCGTTTTCTGTACCGGTGGATCCCCAATGGTCCAACTATGCCAAGGCATGGGCCAGAGGGAATTTCTCAATGACGGTTTACAACTCGGTATTCATCACCTTCATCAAGGTACCGTTGGGCCTCTTGCTTTCGGCCATGGCCGCCTATGCTCTGGCCAGAATAAAACTGGTTGCGGGACGCTTCTTGCTGGCGTTGGTGGTCTTCGGCACGATGATCCCGTTTCAGGTGATGCTGGCTCCCATCTTCAAGCAGGTGAACAGCTTTGGGCTGATCAATAGCTATCTTGGCATTTTCCTCCCCTATCTCGCCTTTGGTGTGCCCTATCAGGTGTTCATTCTTTATGGCTTCTTCAAAGCGGTTCCGAAGGAACTGTCCGAGGCAGCGCGGATAGATGGAGCATCGCACTTCGTCACCTTCCGTCGCATTTTCCTTCCGATCTCCGTTCCCGTTCTCTCCGCACTGCTCATTCTCGACTTTGTCGCAACATGGAATGAGTTCGCGATGGCCCTGGTCATTTTGCAGAATCCGGATCGCTGGACGCTGCCTTTGGGGCTCATGGCATTTCAAAGCCAGTTTCAGGCGGATTACGGCCAGCTCAACGCAGCCATCATCATGACCGTGCTGCCCGCGGCCATTGTCTATCTCATCTTCCAACGTTACTTCGTGTCAGGCCTGACCGCCGGCGCGGTTAAGGAATAATCCCATGTCTACATCCAACACCGTACCTGTCTATGACCGTTTCGAATTGTCCTTAACCGGGCCGGACAAAGGCAATCCTCATGTCAGCATTGAGCTGTCTGCCATTTTTCGTCAGGGCAATCGTGAAATATTCGTGCCGGGCTTCTATGACGGAAACTCGACTTATCGCATCCGTTTCATGCCCCCCAGTGAAGGCGTGTGGAGCTATTGTACAACGGCAAACTCGGATCAGCTCGATGGAATAACGGGAAGCCTTAAGGCCATTCCTGCGCGGGAAGGTGTCCATGGTCCGGTTCGGGTCCGGAACCGTTTCCATTTTGCCTATGATGACGGAACACCCTATGCGCCTTTCGGAACAACCTGCTATGTTTGGCAGCACCAACCCCTCTCCATGCAGGAAGAAACCCTTCAGACTCTGGCAAAGACCGGTTTCAACAAATTGCGTATGGCGGTATTCCCCAAAGAATATCCCTACAATCAAAATGAACCGATAATGCCCGTGTTCGAGCCTGATGGAGACGGAGGATTTCGCTTTGAGCATCCCAATTTCAAGGCGTTCCAGCATCTGGAACGACAGATTGAACGTCTTGGAGACATGGGAATAGAAGCAGATCTCATTCTTTTCCACCCCTATGATCGATGGGGCTATTGCCAAATGGGTGCTGAAGCCGACCGACGCTATGTCGCCTATCTCGCCGCCCGGTTGGGAGCCTATCGAAATGTCTGGTGGTCGCTGGCCAATGAGTATGATTTCCTGCTGGATGTGAAACCCGTTTCCTTGTGGGATGAGTTCTTTCATATTCTGGAAGAACAGGACCAGGCAGGCCATTTGCGCTCCATCCATAATGGTGATGCGGCCATGAATTTTGATCACCGCAAGCCATGGGTTACCCATGTCTGCATCCAGCATCCCGATGTCAAGAAAACGCAAGAATGGCGCGAAGCCTATGGCAAGCCTGTGGTCAATGACGAATTGGAATATGAGGGCAACATTTTTCTGTGCTGGGGCAATATTTCAGCTCGAGAACTGGTGCACCGCTTTTGGATCACTGCTCTGAGAGGTGGCTATGCGGGCCATGGAGAGACCTACGAGGATCCCCAAGAGTTGCTCTGGTGGGCCAAGGGTGGCGAGCTCAGAGGCGAAAGCTGGAAGCGCATAAAGTTCATGCGCGAAATCCTCGCACGCGATGTCAAGGGAGGTCTTGAACCTCTTGGCCCAGAGGCCCAATGGCCATGGCACCGTGTTTCCGGTGCAAGAGATATCGAATCCGGCACGATATTTATCTATCTGGGGGAACATCAACCCAACCAGTGGACCACCGGACTTCCAAAGGATGATGGCGACTATGATGTTTCCATTATTGATCCATGGGAAATGACCGAAACGCCCGCAGAAATCATCGCGCCAGTCATCATGCGTCCGGTTCGCCATGCCAATGTCACACATGGGGGCAAACCGGATGCCGCTTTCGGTGTCAAACTGCCATCCCGCGAGGGGCTGGTCATTCGCGTTCGCAGAAAGGGCTGATTCATGGCTGATGTTTCAATTAACCAGGTTTGCAAAAGCTACGGTGCCGTTGAAGTGATGCATGATGTTAATGTCTCGGTTTCCGACGGCGAATTCATTGTGCTTGTCGGACCTTCCGGTTGCGGTAAATCCACTCTTTTAAGAATGGTCGCGGGATTGGAAACCATCACGTCCGGAGAGATCGCAATCGACGGCAAGGTGGTAAACAAGGTGGAACCCAAGGATCGCGACATCGCCATGGTGTTCCAGAATTATGCGCTTTATCCGCAGATGACTGTCGCTCAGAATATGGGCTTCGCGCTCGAGCTGGCAGGCCGTTCAAAGGCAGAAATCCGCACCGCAGTCGAAAAGGCTGCGGCCATTCTGGATCTTGATCGCTATCTGGATCGCAAACCCGGTCAACTCTCTGGCGGACAACGCCAGCGGGTTGCCATGGGACGGGCGATCGTGCGGGACCCGAAAGTGTTTCTGTTTGACGAACCATTGTCAAACCTTGACGCCAAGCTCAGAGTTCACATGCGCGCCGAGATCAAGGCTCTGCACCAGAGACTGGGAGCCACCATCATGTATGTCACACATGACCAGATCGAGGCCATGACCATGGCCGACAAGATTGTCGTCCTGAATGCGGGACGTGTGGAACAGATTGGCTCTCCTCTCGAGCTCTATGACTGCCCAAACAACCGCTTTGTCGCAGGTTTCATTGGCAGTCCGGCAATGAACTTCATGGATGTCGAGCTAAAAGATGGCTTTGCCCATTTGAAGGGCGGCGACAAGGTGCCGGTAACGAATTCAACGCAAGGCAAGGCAACACTCGGCATCCGCCCCGAGCATCTGGCGCTGTCGGAAACCGGAATAGCGGCCAGAATTTTAAATCTGGAACCGACCGGGTCTGAAACCTACATCTCGCTGAAGCTTTCCCATTCAGGTGAAAACGCCATGATTGTCGAGCGCAGCCGACGTTCTTTTGCTGTTGGAGATGAGGTCCGGTTGGCATTCGATCCAGATCATTTGCATCTGTTTGCCGCAGAGAGTGGCGTTCGGTTGTAGTTTCGTCAATGCAATCAAGCCTGCCGTTCCCATTGTTTCAGGAGATGATTCTCCGGCAATTGACAATTCGCTCTTCTCTTCGACTGGCGGTTGATCGCCAGAACACCCAAGGAAGCTTCATGTGAATCTGGCAAACCAGCCGACCGTCCTTAAAAACGCGGACACACACAACGAGATGGTGAAGGAGCCTGGATGTGAATCCAGCTCCAACCAACCAAGGTGTGGAGGGAACTGACCAAAGTTCCCGCGAAGTGCAATTGCTTATAGAGACAAGGGCGTATTTCGCAAAGGATGCAGTCCTCGCAGCGAGGCCTGCATCAAATGGGTAAGAGTTGCTATTCCGATCATCTTGCCTGGCTCGTCCCTCTGGCAGGGAGGCAATCGAGCGGTTGGTTCTCTAGTCCGCCCAGTATAGCCGATCGGGATTCTCTACCAGCAACATCTGTTGCTGTTTTTCCGATGGAGCGATCATGGGAATGATGTCCGTCAGAAAGCCGTCATCGGGCATGTGGCTTTTCATGTTCGGATGTGGCCAGTCTGTTCCCCAGAGGACGCGATGAGGGAATTGCTCAACCAGATAGTTGGCAAAGGGAATGACATCATCATAAGGCACCCCTTTGACTGACAGACGTTCAGGGCAGCTCACCTTGGTCCAAAAATTCTCATGATCTCGCAAGAGGGAGACAAACGCCTGGAAAGACGGGTCGCCAATGCCTTTGGAAACATCCGCACGCCCCATGTGATCGACCACAACAGTGACCGGCAGAGAGGTCAGAAATGGCTTGAGTTCCAACAGGTCCTCGGCTTCGAAATAAACAATCACATGCCAACCCAATGGCTTGATCTTGTCTACGATCTTGCGAAAGACGTCCTTTGGCGTATCGTCGACCAGACGCTTGAGGAAATTAAAACGAACGCCGCGAACACCGGCATCATGCATTTCCTGCAATTCGGCTTCCGTTATGTCCGGCCCGACGACAGCAATCCCTCTGGCCTTGTCTCCGGCGGTGCGCAGGGCGTCCAGCAGAGCATCATTATTCTTGCCGTGACAACTGGCCTGAACGATGACGTTCCGGGAAAAGCCCAAAAAATCTCTCAGTGCAAACAGCTGCTCTTTGGAGGCATCACAGGGGGTGTATTTGCGCTCCGGTGCGAAGGGAAAAGTCTTGGCCGGACCGAATACGTGACAGTGAGCATCAACAGCCCCCCTTGGTGGAACATAGTCGGGTTTCTTAGGATCGGGATGAAACGGGAGATAGTCGGGTGTCATTGGAATTTACCGCTTTCCATATAATGAAGATTGCAATTGCCGCTCCAAGCAGCTTGGCCCCCAGAGAAACAAGGTCTGTCTGCGCATCGCCAAACGGACCGATCAGCAGGATCGAGGCAAGAACAAGTCCCAGTCGCTCGATGACCACAAGATGCCGTCCGATCCACCCGGTGAAGGCTGTCCCGAGAGCGAACACCGCACCGAACGCACCGATCACGGCGATGACAATCTGAACTGGCGTTCCGATCAACAATAGCTCGGGTGCGTAGACGAACATGAACGGTGCCACGACGCTGACAAAGCCAAGCCGTATCGCTTCCACTGCGGTTTCATTGGGCTCCGAGCCGGCAATCGATGCCCCTGCATAGGCCGCGACGGCGACCGGAGGCGTAATTGCAGACAACAGGCCATAGTAGAAGATGAACATGTGCCCTGCGAGGATTGGCAAACCGAATTTCTCAAGAGCCGGAGCCACCAGAATAGCCAACAGCAGATAGGCCGCAGAGGTCGGCATGCCCATGCCCAGAATAAAGGATGCAGCCATGGTCAAGAGCAGCACGGCGAACATGCTGTCGCCACCCCATGACAGGATCATCGAGGAAATCTGCAAGGCAAGGCCGGTGAGTGTCAGAACACCAATCAGGATCCCGGCGATGGCAACTGCCGCGATAATCGGCATGACGTTGCGTACCGTGATGACGCAGACCTCAAGGATATCAAGCAGGGAGATTCGCGTTTCTTTCTTCCAGGGGGATAGAAGGATCGTCGCGGCGATACAAAGCACCGCCGCCTTGGCTGGTGTGAAGCCATAAACCAGAAAACCAACAAGGGCCACCAATGGCAGCAGCATATAGCCTTGTTTGGCAAGCACGGTCCAGATGGAGGGAATTTCATCCGGATTGGCGCGTTCAAGATTGAATTTGCCCGCTTCAAGACGCACGGAGACCAACAGCGCAAACACATACATCAAGGCAGGAATGGCCGCGGCCGCGGCAATCGTAGCGTAAGGAATCTGTGTCATCTCGGCCATCAGGAAGGCAGCTGCGCCCATCACCGGCGGCATGATCTGACCGGCTGACGAGGCAGCTGCCTCGATGGCTGCGGCAACTTTGGGGCGATAGCCGGTGCGTTTCATCAAAGGGATGGTAAAGGTGCCGGTGGTCACGACCCCGGCAACCGCAGAGCCGTTGATAGAGCTGAACATGGTGGAAGAGACAACGGCTGTCAAACCCGGTCCACCTTGCACGCCTCCCGTCAGGGCATGGGCAATATCGACGAAGACCTTGCCAAGCCCTGATCTGAGCAGAAGACCGCCCAGAAGCGAAAAGAGCAGAATATATTCCGCAGCAACCCCCATGGGCATGCTGAACAGCCCTTCGGTGCGAAGGAACAGGTTGGATGTCAGGCGATCGAGCCCATATCCGGCATGTCCATATTCTCCGGGTATCAGATAACCGAACACCGCATATCCAAGAGCGATGCCAGCCAGCAAGACCATCGTCCAGCCGAGATAATATCGGGCGAGAACAAGGGCAACCATGACCGTGGCGACAAACAGATAGACATCAACCGGCTTGGCAATCGCACCCATGCGGATGATGGAAATATAATTCTGATAGAGGTAAGGCCCGGGTATAAGCGCAATGGCTGCAAGCGCGTAGAAGATCAGCCGAACAGGGAACCGCTTGCGTTTTATACCGAGCAGCAACATGCCGGTGCCCGCCAGCAGCGAGAAAAACATACTGCGCAGCAGAAGCGCTGTCAGGGAGCTGAAATAGGCGGAATGGATCACCAGTGCGGCCCCGGCTACAGCGGTGAGAGTTATTGCCAATCCGACCAGAATACGTTCAAGCGCATATAGGTCTTCGTCTGGCAAAAAACGTGATAGATAGGCGTCTAACACCGGATCGTCCTCGTTTGTGAAGGAAGGGAGGCGGCGCATACACCGCCTCTATCCGCTCAAAGTTGATACTTATTTTTCGTTATAGTAACGCTCGGCTCCCGGATGCAGAGGAATGGGAGTTTTAGGCGCTTTTTCGAGGGTGATCAACTTGGCTGCCGGATGGACTTCGCCCAAACGATCGAGATTGTCCATCATGGTTTTGGTAATGCGATAAACCAGGTCTTCATCCGCATCCTTGCTGGTGAACAGGATAACGGGGTCGACAATTGCGGGGACTGCTTCATCATTACCCATATAGACACCGGCCGGGATTTCACCCAGACCGTAATATGGATAGTCCTTGATCAGGGCTTCGGCACTTTCCTGATCAACCGGGATTATTTTGGAGTCGGTTGTCGTTGCAAGCTCAATAAACGCAGAGGCAGGCACACCGGCAAGAATGATGGAAGCATCAAGGTTGCCGTTTTTGATTGCGTTGGTTGCCTCACCGTAGGAGAGGAACTGAACCTTGCCGATGTCGAAGGCATCATGTGCGGTCAGCATGCGTTCGGCCAGCACGGACGAGTTGGAGCCCGGAGGGCCAACGGAAATGCGCAGATCCTTCAAATCCGAAATGCTCTTTGCACCGGATTTGGACGTGGCAGCCACCTGCAATACGGCAGGATAAAGGGCTGCGATTGCCATCACATTCTGTTTTTCTTCAAACGGATCTTCAGCATGGTATCCTGCGTAAAGCGTGGATGCAGACGAGAATCCAATGGTCATCTGACCCATGGAGACGCGGCGGACATTCTCGATGGATGCACCGGTAACTTCCGCATTGGCCGAAATTCCGTTGTCAATCCCGGTCAGGATGTCGGACAAGCCTGCTCCGACGGTATAGAACACGCCCCCGGTGCCTCCGGTACCAATAGAAACGCGATCTGCGGCTTGTGCACCGGTTACAGACATCGCCACTGCCGCGGCAATCATTAGAAATCTTTTCCTCACGTCTTTTCCTCCCAGATCATGAGTTGCGGTTAAGATAAAACGGCGATCAGGAATAGACCGTACCGTCAAAAAGCTTTCTTGCCGTTCTCAGCAAGGCAGATTTGACAACGAGTCCCTGATCATCGAAATCAAGCACTGTTGCCGTATCGCCGGAGGGATGCTCAATTTTGAGTATCTTGCAGTCTCCCTCTGGCAAATTCGCCAGTTCCCGTGCGGGGCCTTCTTCCAGAGCGCACGCGGTTGCCACGCTCACGGCCCCCAAAACGCCGATCGATGCATGGCATCGATGGGGAATGAAGGTTCGCGTGCAAATGCATCCACCATTCACAGCGGAAGCGACCAAACTCATTTTCGGAACGGACTTGTCACTGACATCACCCAGATTCATCAACTTGCCTGCCTGTAGGCGAATGCTCTCCAGCCTTGTCTTGAGAGCATCATTTGCGTCCAGCTCGGCACGATCTTCATATCCGGTGATGCCCATCTCAGATGCGGCGATGATGACGACGGGCATACCATTATCAATCATGGTGACCTTTACGCCGTCTATCTGATCTACAGCATTGCCGGTCGGCAGCAACGCGCCACAAGTTGCACCTTCCGTGTCCTTAAATGTGAGCGGGATCGCCGCGGCAGTGCCGGGCACTCCGTCAATCTGCGCCTCTCCCTCATAGGTCACGGTCCTGTTCGGCGTCTGGACCCGGAGTTCTGCGACCTGACCGGTATTCTGCATATAGACCGAAACACTGGTCTCGCCGTCACGCGCCTCGACCAGACCACGTTCAATCGCAAAAGGACCGACGCCCGCCAGCATGTTTCCGCAATTCTGGCTATCCGAGACAACGGGACGGTCGACGAAGACCTGGAGAAACAGATAGTCGACATCGATCCCTTCCCGCCGGGATGGACGGATCACGGCAACTTTTGACGTCAGCGGATCGGCCCCTCCCATCCCGTCAATCTGGCGCAGATCAGGAGACCCCATAACCCGCAACAGCATGGCGTCGCGCGCTTCGATCTCCTGTGGCAAATCCTCGGCGAGGAAGAATCCCCCCTTTGAGGTTCCGCCACGCATCCACATGCATCGGGTGCCGCTAGACATATTTCAGCCCCTTGGCGGCAAGTTTTTCGCGCATGTTATAGACATCGAGACCAACTTCACCCTTCTGGAATTTCGCCCGGTTGCGCGCTTCTTTCTCTTCACGAGCCTTGGAGGCTTCGATGACGCTACCGACCGTTTTCTGCGGCACCACGCAGACACCATCGTCATCGGCAATGATGACATCGCCCGGTCGGATCATCTGACCTGCGCAAACAATGGGGACATTGATGTCGCCAAGGGTTTCCTTGACGGTGCCTTGTGCAGAGACAAACCGCGACCAGACGGGGAAATCCATTTCTTTCAGTTCGCGCAGATCGCGGACACCGGCTTCAATCACAAGCCCGCGGACACCACGCAATTTGAGAGCGGTGGCAAACAGTTCACCAAAATACCCCGCGTCGCACAGCGATGTGGGAGAGACAACCAGTATGTCCCCTTCCCGGCATTGTTCGACGACCACATGAATCATCCAGTTGTCAGCGGGCGGGATCGAAATGGTCACGGCATTGCCGGCAATGCGGGCACCCGGATAGATCGGACGCATGTAGCTTTTGAGAAGGCCGGTGCGCCCTTGCGCTTCATGCACGGTTGCGACCCCGAATTGGGCCAGTTGATCCACCTGTTGCAGGGGAGTGCGGTCAAATTTCTGAACAACAACAGCCATTACAATTCATCCACCGTGCGAGGGAAAACAGATTCGAACCCTTCAGCATGGGTTGCTGCGCGACCACCTGCCATGCCACCGGAATTGCGACGGAAATGATTGCCGCGATTTTCTGCAACATTGGTGTAGTAGTGCCAGAGATGTTCCTGCCCACGCATGCATTCGATGGCGGCTTTCTTCTTCTCCCAGACAGGGGAAATATCAAGGAAAACATCCGGCTTCCATCCCATACGCTCGGTCTGGTGTGGCTCGAACAGATAGAGCTGGGGAGCCCCCAGAATCTTCTCGCCGGGATTGTGCCCCCAGGCCTGAGCGATCATGCGGGCCTCAAGCGCCACCTGAGTGGCATACATGTGATCCGTATTGTAGGGGTCAAAGCGGGAATGGCTCATCATGAAGCTCGGTTGAACCTTGCGAATGACGTCCACGAGACGGTATTTCGCATCCCGGTCAAGCTCAAGCGGATAGTCTCCCAAGTCAAAAAACTCGATATTTGCGACATCCAGAGCCTTGGCAGCGCTTTCCGCTTCCTTGCGACGCTCCGTTTTGACCGTCTCCAAGGTCATGCCATCAAGCTTCCAAAGCTTGGCACTTTCTCCTCGCTCTCCGTAGGACAGGCATACGACATGAACGTCATAACCTTTCTGAGCATGAAGAGCGATGGCTCCACCGCAACGCCATACGAAATCGGCCGAGTGCGCACTGATCACCAGAGCCGTTTTCTTGTCAGTCATGTTTTCCTCCAAAATGCCATTGGCAAACCTGTTTGGTTGGACAAAGTATCGTTCGCACGGGCATCAAATGCCAATTCAAAGAAGGGTCGGGAAATCAGAGATTATTCATTTTATGAAATCAATAGTTACTATGTCAGGCTTATTGACCTAACTATTTAAATTAACCTATTGAAAATATATTGGTTTTTATAGCATACTGCATGAGCCATATTATAATATAGTAGCATATCATGCCATCACTCAGATCGCTTCATGCCTTTGAAGGCGTTTGCCAATTTGGCAGTGTCACCAAAGCAAGCATACAAATACACCTTTCCCAACCGGCCCTAACGCAAAGCCTTGGCAAGCTGGAAAATGAGCTTGGAGTGGGCCTTTTTCTTCGCAAGAAAGGTATGGTTCCAACCGAAGCGGGCGAAGTCCTTTTCAGACGTGTTGCAAGTGGAATGTCACATCTGAAACTGGCTGTCTGGCAATGTGCCGAACAGAAGGTAAAAGCCAATCCCAATCTTTATCGCCAGATCTCATCAAGCCAGCTGGATTGCTTTCATGCGGCGGTGGAAGAGGGAAGTTTCAAAGGGGCATCCCAATCTCTGGACCTCAGCCTTGCCACGGTGCAACGGGCCTTTCGATCTCTTGAGGCACTTCTTGGAATCGACCTAGCAGAGACACGGCCCGGCAATGTTCGGCGCAATAGCGAAGGCGAGCGCTTCTACACATTGACCAAATTGGCATTGCGCGAATTCAGGCAAGCCTTCCATGACCTTAATGGCTGGAAGGGCCACTATGAAGAGAGCTTCACCGTGGGAGCTCTGCCGCTTGTGCAATCTTCCATTCTGCCAGAGGCTGTTCTTGCCTTTTCACAGGAGTTTCCCCATGTGACGGTCGTGGTTGTCGATGGCATCTATTCGAGCATGTCCAACCAGATGAGGCGCGGCGAGATCGACTATATCATCGGGGCGTTGCGAAGGGACGAGCGGGCCGAAGATTTCGAGCAGGTTCCATTATTTGACGATTCCCTGATCATACTTGCAAGAGAGGGGCATCCCCTCACACGTCTTCAGCAGGTCAACAAGCTGGATCTGGCGGCTTATCCCTGGATCATGCCGCGGAAGGGCTCGCCGTCGCGCCTATATTTCGACCAGTTCTACAAGTCGCTGGACAGGCCAGCCAATTTGCAATGTCCAATTGAAACCGGTTCTTTCAGCGTCTTGCGCGGAATGCTGCAAAAAAGCGACAGGCTGGGCACTGTTTCCAAATTGCAGGCACAATATGAGCTAAACAGTCGCCAGCTTGCCAGGATTGATTACCCGCTCTCTCACAGCGCCCGCTCTATTGGCTATGCACAGCGCAAGGGCTGGCATCCAAGCCTGCCCCAGCAGAGATTTCTCCAGCTTCTCGGTACGATCAGTCACAGCCAATCCTAGCGATGACCTTCTGGCAGAGCCCGGTCATCGCGACCGGCACCAGCCTGTCTACCGGATTGCCGGATTGATCGACAATATGGTTTCGAGCGGTTTTCTCGGTGATTTTGGCACGCGAAATTCTTCTTTCAAGTATCCCGCCGACATGAAGGTGATCACCAGCTCGTTATCCGGTATGCCCACCTTTGCGCGCAAGGCCATATCGCGCTCCTTCTCGACACTCCAGTTCAGGAAACAGGCGCCGAGCCCTTCGGCATGGATGGACAAGGCAAGGGTCATTGCGAAAATGCCACCATCGATCCATCCCTGATACCGCTCGCCGATCATGTTCAGCTGCTCCAAGTTGGATGTCACGATGAAAAGCGTATGGATATCCTGCTCGAAGCCTTCATTGCCGCGATGATAGGTGAGCAGTTCCTTGATCACGGTCCTGTCGGTAAAGGCATAAAGCTTGTTGATCTGGCGGTTGCAAACACTCGGGCATTGCTGGGCATTCGCCGCAATACGACGGATCGTCGCCTCATCAAGAGCACGTGGCTGATACTGGCGGACACTATGCCGGTTGAGCAGGAATTTGCGAAAGTCGAAATCGACCGCGTCCTGAACGGCGCTGGCGGTGGTATCCTCACCGCCTCCGATAGAGCCTTCCACCGTCTCGGGAAGATTTGCTTTGAGGCTATCGAGAAGTGCCTCGATATCGGGAACCGGATGGCTCTTCTGCTTGTGAAAGGCAATATAGGCCTCGATGACATTGATGGCCCAATGCACCTCTTCATCATAGCCAAAATCGGCAATATAGACTTGCAGTTTTGACGCCAGAGACGCCAGTTTTTCCTTGCCATAGCCAAGGCGCACATCTGGTAAAACAGTACCGCATTCAAGGGCATGGGTCAGAATTCTGATCAGGGCGGCCTTGTGATCGCGGGTCTTGCTGCCCCCGATAAAACTATGCTTTGCGAAGCGCTCATGATCATAAAGGAAATTTTCAAAAAGCGGGGTGTGTTCGGGAGACTGGTTCATGTGCATTGCTTTCTGGAGAGTTCTTTTTGCTATTGATTGCTTTTCGTATTTGAAGACATTTTGATTTGACAGCTAGCTGATCCAGCCAAGGGAATGCGCTGTGGCAATCGCTTCCTTGCGGCGCGAGCAACCAAGTTTTCTGTATAGATTGGAGAGGTGGAATTTTACCGTCGCTTCACTGATCCCCAGATTGCGGGCAACAGCCTTGTTGGATCGCCCTTCGGCGATCATCAGCAGGATATTGCTTTCCCTGCGGGTCAGGTTGGAAAGATTGAGGGATTGTGTGCCCGGCAGGCTGATTTCCTTCAGGTGCCGGAATACGGCATTGGCAACCGGGGAGGATTGCACAAACTCAACCAGACGCTTGTCAGCCAGCAGATCATCCAGAAAGACCTTCTCCTCGATGAGAACAGCGATGCATCCCAGTCGCCCCACTTCTTCAAAGGCCCGCACCAGTGCCGTTCTTGCCTTGGTCATGTCCCGCTGACGTTTGGCAACGCTTGCCTGCCAAATGATGATGGAGATTTTCTGACGATAGGTCACGCGCTGGTTTGCATTGAGAGCCGCCAGCTGATCCAGCAACATCTTTCGGGTTGGCACTTCATGGACCAGTTGGCGCATCCATGCGATCGTCAAGGCGATTTCATCACCATCTGACAGGCGCGTCAAATCCGGCTCCGCCGCCTCTACCCAGGTCTTGTTGACACGTGACTGCAAAGCCATCAGACGCTCTGCGGCTTCTTCCCAACGGTTTCCATTTTGCAAAATTGTTGCTTCAAGGACTTCGAGGATCGTGTAAAATCTGCGGCTTGCCGAATGGTCGGCGCGCCACCGATCCAGATAGTTTCGCGCAGCCGAAACCGAATAATGCGAGCATAACGCCTCGCTGCCATATTTCAGCGCAAAATCAGCCAGACTGGGCCAGATTTCACCTGCAATGAAATAGTCGAAATCGTCTGAAAGAAACTTCGCCAGCGGCTCGATTCGGCCATCCTCGTAATCGACACAGGCCTTCAGAATATCGAATATCCGAGAGTCGGATGGGCTCTCGAACGGCACTTTGGAAAACTGATCCTGCGTTTGTTTTACATATTGTCGTGCCGATCTCAGATTTCCTCCGGTGAGCGCCAGAACCGTCTGAAAGAAGAAAATGTAGAAACACAGAATTGGAATCCTGGCGAGCTGATAGTGATAGAGCGCCTGACTGGCGGCGCTTTGCGCATCGAGAAGACGCCTGTTGCGCAGGTAGTATTCCAATATCGAGTTGAAGAAAGCGCCACGATAAAGGTGGCTATCGAGGGGAAGTTCGGCGAGCAACTCAAAGACATGGCTCATCGTCTTTTCGGAAATGATCGTTTCCTCATAGATCACCATCGTCAGGCGAAAAACCCGAAAGATCAGGCTGAATTGCGAGTTGGGAGAAAATACCCTTGAAAGATTGTTTGCGACCGGACCAAGACCGCGCTCGAGAACAAGCTGGGCGCGTTCTATGTTGCCGGTCTTGAGGGCATGCATGGCCTTGGCGGCAACCAGCAATTCCTTGTCCTGAATGCGCTCATTGTCTTGCGGAAAGCCATTCAGAACGGCAGCGAATCGATCAAGCCCGACATATTGGACAAGCATGAAACTGTTGGCCTGGACAAACCAGTCATAGGCGACGTCATGCAATCCTGCCTGCTGCAAAGTCAGAATCGCGGTGTCTGGTCGACCGGTTCTGCGTTCAATTTCCGCCCATTCGATGGCGGTGTTGCCGCTCAGTTTGGCGCGTCTCTTTGCCGTTGCCTTGACAAGAGGCACCTTCATGGTGCTCGCGCTGACAGAAAGGGTAATCTGCCCGTTCTGAAGCGTGACCAGAGGTGCAATCTGCTGAACGAGATCTTCCAGTTCCGGGTCGTCGTCCGGGCTCGGAAGGGGGCCATCCTGCAAAATGGCCGCATTGAGCAAGGCGACAGCCTTGTCACTCAAATCCTTGAGCAAATGGTTCCGGAAAAAATCGATCAGACTGGCCATGCCCGGTAGCTGGCCGTTCTTCTTCCCGATGAAGCAGGGCCATCCGGCCGTTTGGATGAAGATGTCTTTGGCCTCATTGGGCGGGTAGACACGTCTCAAGTCGGTTTCATCGAAAAAGAGCTGATCTGCGCTCAAGCGCATGGCCTTGTCATAGAGCAGCGCCCGGTTGATCCCGCGCAGCCGTGACCCGGGTCGGGTAGCAATGATGGCCCGCCGTGCCTTATCGCCTTCAAGCCACTGAAGGATGGGGTCAATATCGAGTGAAAGATCCGGGTCATGTGGCAAATCCCAAAGCAGCAGATCGCTTTTCCGGCTCCAGATATCATTGAACGCGCAATGAAGGATCGGAACATCAAGCTGATCGGCAATCTGGCTGAGCAGAACGGACTTGCCGGTGCCGGCAAAGGCGGACACAACGCAAAGCCTCTGTTTTGCGTTTAAAATCTGAGTGATGAGGCGGCTTCGTGAAATCATTGCAGACAGTTCCAAACCCGAGCCTGTACTGATCCTGTGTGAGATATCCATGTGTAACGCAGGTTTGAACGCGATGGTAAGGGGAAAGATGGCCAAATGGGCCATCTTTCTTTTTGTTGCTGGTTTTTTTGAGCCTATTTGGCGCTGCAATCCCACCAGAAGGTGGAGAAGTCATAGTCCCAACTCTGCATCGGGATGAGCTTGTAACCTTGCAAGCAAACGCTTGTTGCCATGCGTTTTTCCTGAATGCCGATATAGACGTCGCTCTGACGGTCAACCAGATTCTGCTGAATTTCCTTGTAGAGCGTATTCTGCTCGGCAACGTCGGTGCTTTCACGCGCTTTCGAGATCAGAGCGTCCAGATCATCATCCAGCAGCCATTCCATGGATGCCCATGTGCCCTTGGCAGCGGAGTGGAACTGAACATAGAAAACGCTGTCCGGAGACGGGTAGGTCGGGCCGTAAATGACCTGTGTGGCGTTCGGTGTGGTTTCCACGCTTGATGCCAATTCGGTGATCCGGTTCCAGGGTTCGGGCTGAAGTTCAACTTCGATACCGATGGTTGGCAGCGTCGATTGAAGCAGCAGTGCGATTTCCTCTTCAAAGCCAAGACCTGCAACATAGGACAGATTGATCTTGATCGGCTGTCCGGCATATTTGGATTTTGCCAATTCCGCCTTTGCTGCCTCAAGGTCATATTTCTGCGATTCCAGCGTATCGAGGTAAGCTTCAGAGAAGACCGGAGCCAGAGGTCCTTTCATTTCCGTGCTCGGGAAAATGACGTCGCGAATGGTGGCATAGTCGGTTGCCAATGCGATGGCCTTGCGCACATGGATGTCATCGGTCGGAGCTTTCTGGCTGTTCAGCTTGATATTGAAGCCCGTTGCGGTCGGCGTGCTGACGATTTTATAGCCTTTCATCTTGGAAATGGCGTCAAATGTCTCGTTGCTGTGCCCGTAGGCAGACATGCCCAGCTCGCCTTTCTGAGCGAGCGCCTTGACGGTTGCCTCATCGCTGGTGATGACAAAGCGAACCTCGTCAATCGGCGTGCCTTTGGTCCAGCCGCCATGATAGCCTTCATAGCGTTCCATGATCATTTCGGATCCGCGCGACCAGCTTTTCATGGCGTATGGGCCTGCACCTGCCGGTTTCTGACCAAGATAATCCTCGGCCCATTCGCTTTTGTCTTCGTCCTCAACCAGATCCTCGTTGACGACGAGAACAAGCGGGGTAATGGTCAAAAACGGGCTATAGACCTTGTTGAGCTTGACTTCCACGGTTGCCGCATCCACTGCGGTGATGCCTTCGGGGGAGACCAGATCCTTGAAGAGATAGGCCGGACCATTGTTGAGCGCCAGCAGGCGTTTCAACGAATAGACGACGTCTTTTGCCTCAACCGGCGAGCCATCCTGGAAGGTCGCGCCAGCCTTGAGCTTGAAGGTATAGGTCTTGTTGTCGTCAGAGACGGTCCAGCTTTCGGCAAGCTGAGGCGCGATGGTGCCTTCCGGCGTCACGGTGGTGAGGCCATCATAATAGTTCACCGCAGCCATATATTCGGTATAGTCGTTGATTTTCGCAGGATCGATGGTACCGAAAATCTGCGTCGCATTGGCAACAATCGAAACTTTGTCTTCGGCAACGGCAGACGAGGTCATTGCGGAGGACAGCGCCAAAACCGCAAGACCTGCGGCAAGGATTGACTTTTTCATTAGAAATTCTCCATTGGTGACTTGGTTTGTTTGGCTTTTTTTATATTCAGGAAATTGCTTCGACCGGCACATAGTCGTGGTCGTAGCCAAAGTAGCCCGGCCCGACGAGTTCGAGACCGGCAGGTGTTCTCCATTTCGGATTGCAGGGCAGCCCGAGAAAATCGATGGCGAGGCCATAACGGATCTGCTCTGTCGTCACAGGCAGGCCACCATCGGCATCAAGAGCGCATATCAGGTCCGGTGTTGTGGCCAGCACTTTGCCCTCGCCCGTCTTGGCAACGAGAAACTCGTTCTGGAACTCCACCGTGAAGCTGCTGCCAGCATCCTTGTCGAGCCCCTTGATGACGGCCTTGCCACGCGCAAAGCCGCCAACGGTTGCCCGTTCGATATCCATCACGCGACCGGTGAAAAGCTTGCGACCGCCAAACTGCTCGACCAGAACCGGGCTGGGGTTGCGATTGGCTACGCGTTCGCTTTCAATCGTCCGGCCGATCTGCTGAATGAGGCCGAGCGTGTCGTGCAAGGTTCCGCGTTTCATCTGCTCGCCGGTCATGGGATAGCCCGCACCCAGTGCCGCACCGCCCATTTCGATGGTCGAGGCGCGGGCCAGCCGTTCGGTCCAGCGGTTCGAGATCGCATTCAGAACAACCGAATTCGCCTTGTCATCGGCCAAAACCATTGGCGTGGCCTGTACACCTGCGATGGTGAAGCAGACCATTTGCAGTTCCGGGAAGGCGCGGCCCATACCGTCGCCATCAATCAGAGGCAACCCCGTTGCAGCTGCAACGGCAAACGGAATGGTCGAGTTCAAGCCCCCAGCCTCGACGCACATGACGGCATCGACACTGCGGCCCATATAGGCTTCAAGGCTGCGCAGGGCTGCGATGGCTTCCTCTCCCTGCGGCAGCTTTTCCAGCATGACGGTCGGAGCGCCCATCATGAAGACCGGCGTGCACAGGGCATCGTCGGCAACGCTGTCCGCCGAGATGACCTTCACGGGGCCATATTTCTCGATGGCCGCCTTGGCCATCAGTTTGCCGATATAGGGATCACCGCCGCCGCCGGTTCCAAGAAAGGCACCACCAAGCGCAATCGTGTCCATGTCCTGTGCGGTTATGATGCGCTCTGTCATTGTGCCTCTCCTTGAGTATGTGCGAGCGGACGATAAGTGACATCGTCAAAGCCAAAGGCTTTGGGGCCGATCACCTCGAGCGCTTCGGGCGTGCGCAGCAACGGATGGCACGGAAGCGCCAGAATTGCGACGCGTTGTCCGTAACGGAGCATTTCGGTTGAAATGGCCGTGCCAGTATCTATGTCGAGGACAATAATGAGATCGGGCACCACGGCCTCGATTTCACCATTGCGTTTGAAAATGAGATTTTCGTTCTGAATGAGGATGGAAGCCTCTTCACCCCGATGACTGTCCAGGCCGGACAGAAGGGCTTCACCGCGCACAAAACCGCCCATCAGGTGACGTTTGAGATCGTTGATCTTGCCGGTGAAGAGGCGCTTGCCCCCTTCCATTTGCAGAATTTTCGCAATCGGATCGTCATGGTTTCTTTGCGCATCCAAAACCGCATGCCCTAGCGCAATCGCCCTTGTGTAGCTGTTTGGAATGGCGACCTTTTTCACGAATGCACCGGACATCGGAGCCGATGCCAGGGTTGAGGCTCCACCTTGTGCAACCACACAGGCCCGCGCCATTCTTTCATGCCAGAGCTCGCTGATCGCATGTTCGAAAATGACGATATTGCCGTGGGGGTCGCACATTGCACTCGGCGTCGAGCGATGGCCATAGATGGCCCATGTGGTCATTTGCATTTCGGGAAAGGCACGGCCCATGCCATCACCATCCACCACGGGCAACCCGATCAAGGCGGCGTCGATAAGCGGTTCCATGGAGTTCGACCCGCCTATTTCCTCGCAGGCAACCGCGTCCATGGTGACACCGAGGCGCTCTTCAAGCGCACGGATTGTGCGCACGCCTTCACGGCCTTCCCGGATGCGCTCATAGGCGACAACAGGCGCCCCGATCCCGCCAATCGAGATCACGCGGTCATCATCCTTGAGCGTGTCCAGCGCCTGAATCTTCAAAGGATAGCCGGCGCGCAGGACTTCCCGCGCACGCAACTTGCCAAGATAGGCGTTTCCGCCGCCGCCCGTTCCATAGATTGCTGCGCCAACTTCAAGCGCGTCGAGATCTTCTTCGGTGAGCAACCAGAAGCCGTTCTCATCATATTGACGGGCTTCATTCGCCATGGGAACCTCCCATTTCGCCCACGACCTTGACATGGATGCGGGTAGCGTTGCCCGGCAGATAAGCGAGCGGCACATCTTCGCGCTCGATCACCTCGATGGTATCGGCCTTGGCTCCGGCCTTGATGGCATTCTGAGTGGCTTCTTCCTCGGCTTGTGCAAGACAGGCTTCTCGGGTCAGACCACCTTCGAGAGAGAAGACCCGGTCCACTTCACCGGAAATCTGGGCGATAGCCGCCCCGACGGCGTTGGCGACAGCGAAATTCTCAGGACGAATGACGTCCAACTCGCCAAGCGCATCGGGCATCAGGATCGATCCGCCCCCCACAGCAATCACCGGAATAGGCTCTGGCGAAATACGGCTACGCTCCACGGCCCGTTCGAGCATGAGATAGATTTCTTCGTCAGCAGCCTTGGCGAGATCGGCGTCAACACCGGTCACTTTGGCCGCGTCACCGATGTCCGCCTTGCCAAGCGAAACCGCGATATCCGTCGTGGTCAAGGTTTCACCGCCAAAGACCTTGGCTTCCCTGGTTATGCGATAGCCGACTGACTGGGGACCGACGGTGACCTTGCCATCCCGTGCCTGCTTGATCAGCGAGCCGCCGCCAAGACCGATGGAGAAAACATCGGGCATGCGGAAGTTGGTGCGCACACCGCCCACATCGACGATGGTGGCTGCCTGACGCGGAAAGCCCAGATGCAGCGCACCGACATCGGTTGTTGTCCCGCCGATATCGACCACGATGGCTTCCTTGCAGCCGGTCAGGAATGCAGCACCGCGCATCGAGTTGGTCGGGCCAGAGGCAAAGGTCAGAACAGGGAATTTGCTGACCATATCGGCGCTCATCAGGGTGCCGTCATTCTGGGTGATATAAAACGGACAGGTGATGCCAGCCTGCTTGAGGGCATCACCGAAGGCCTTGACCGTTCTGGCGCTAAGCTCCAGAAGGCTGGCATTCATGATGGCCGCGCTCTCGCGCTCCAGAATGCCGATACGGCCGATATCACTGGAAAGAACCACGGGAATATCACCGCATTGTTCCGCGATGATATCGCGCGCTTTCAGCTCCATTTCCTGGTTGATCGGGGAAAAGACCGAGGTGATCGCAACAGCCTTGACACCTTTGGTCTTGATGTCCGAGGCGATGCGAACCAGTTCGTCTTCGTCCAGCGGGGCAATCGGACGGCCATCAAACTCATAGCCGCCTCGGACGAGATAGCTGTTGTGCCCGACAGCATCGCGCAAATCTGTTGGCCAGTCGACCATGGGTGGCAGGCATTCGGTTGCCGGCAGGCCCAGGCGGATCGCCGCAACATGGTTGATATGCTTGCGCTCAATGACCGCATTCGTGAAATGGGTGGTCCCGATCATCACATTGGCAATTTTCTCGCGGTCAATTCCCGCCTTGGCAATTGCCCCTTCCATGGCCTCGATCACACCGGAAGTCACATCTTCGGTGGTGGCCGCCTTGATACCGGAAAGAACCTTGTTCTCTTCCATGATTACGGCATCGGTATTCGTGCCGCCTACATCAATGCCCAAACGATACACGTCGTGCTCCATTCAGTTTCATCAGCTCCTGGCCTGAACAAGAAATTGTTGGCGCTCTTCTTCGCTGACTTTAGGTTTTTGTTCTTCCTCGGCGTCGCTCATCACCGGAATGGCGGCGATCAGTGCGCGGGTATAGGGGTGTTGCGGATTGGAAAACACTTCCGCAGGGGTGCCTTGCTCGACAATTTCTCCCTTGAGCATGATCGCGATATGCGAGCAGAAATTGCGCATCAGGGACAAATCGTGCGAGATGAACAGATAGGTCAGGCCCAGTTCTTCGCGAAGCCGTTGCAGCAGAGCCACGACATCCTTCTGGACCGAAACATCAAGCGCCGATGTTGGCTCATCCAGCACCAGAATGCGCGGATTGGCAGCAAGGGCGCGGGCAATGGCAACGCGTTGCTTCTGCCCGCCCGACAATTCATGAGGATATTTGGAGAGGTAGCTTTCTGGCAGATTGACCTGATCAAGCAGGGAAACCATGCGCGTCCGATGCTCGCTCTTGGGCAGTTTCACGAAATGGAGCGGAACAGACAATGTCTCTGAAACCGTTCTTTTCGGATTGAGCGAGGTACCCGGATTCTGGTAGACGATCTGTGTCAATTCCCTCAGCGGAGTGACTTTCTCGCCTTCCCCATGTTGATGGGTGGCAACCGTGATCCGGCCCGTGGTCGGCCCCAGAAGCCCCATGATCGTGCGGGCAAGCGTTGTCTTGCCAGATCCGCTTTCTCCCGCAAGCCCGAAGATTTCACCCTCGGCAATATTCAGGGTTGTTTCCTTGACCGCAGGATACCCGGCTTTTTTGCCGAAGAATCCGGATTTCACCTCGAAACTCTTTGAGACCTTCTCGAGCTTGATGATCGGCCTCGTTTCGGCGACCGGCTGATCAACAACGCCGTCACCGTAAAGAGGCGGGATCGCTTCGATCAGTCCCTTGGTATAATCCTTCCGGGGGTTTTCGAATATCTCCCTGAACGGCCCGTGTTCCACGATCTCGCCGTGACGCATGACATAGACACGGTCGGCGGTCTGTCTGACGACACCCAGATTATGGGTGATCATCAAGAGGGAAAGCCCCTCCTCATCAACCAGTTGATTGATGAGCTTGAGAATCTCGCTTTGTGTCGTCACATCAAGCGCCGTGCCCGGCTCATCCGCGATCAGCAGGGTTGGCCGATGCAACAGCGCCAGGGCAATCAATACCCTTTGGCGCATGCCACCGGAAAGCTGGAACGGATAAGCGGCGCAAATCCGCTCCGGATTCTCGAGCTGAACTTGTCTGAGGACATCTGAAATGCGGGCCATGCGCTGTTTGGCGGAGGATTTGACGCCACTTCGCTTGTCGGCAAAATACATCACGTCATCAAGATGCCTGCCGATCCTGAACACCGGATTGAAGGAGCTGAGAGGATCCTGCATGATGATGGAAAAGGCGGTGCCCTTGAGCGCCTCTCTTTCCTTGTCATTCATGGCGAACAGTTCCTGCCCGTCGAACCGAATGCTGCCACTGTCAATTCTGGCATTGTCCGGCAGGGTTCCAAGAATGCTCTTGGAGGTGACGGACTTGCCCGACCCGGTTTCTCCGATTAGAGCCACTCGCTCGCCCTTTTCGATCTTGAGCGAGACATCCTTGAGAACGTGGGTGCTGCGACCGTAGCTTGAGAAAGACACGTTCAGATCGAAGATTTGCAATAAGGGATGTGTCATCGGTCAGGCCTCCACATCGAACATGTCGCGCAGGCCATCGCCAAGCAGGTTGAAACCGAGCGTGGCATAGAAGATCGCAAAGCCCGGAGCGAGCACCTCCCACCATTTTTCCGGCAGGAACTGACGCCCGTCCGCGACCATCGAGCCAAGATCCGGAATGGGGGGCTTTACGCCCAGACCAAGGAAGGACAATGTGGCACCGAACAGAATGACAAAGGCAGCGTCGAGCGTTGTCTTGACGGAAATGACCGCGATGCAGTTGGGCAGGATTTCCCGCGTCAGCACATGGAAATTGCTGGCCCCGGCCATGCGGGCCGCTTCAATATAGTCCTCGGCAGAGATGGATTTGCTGACGCGATAGACAAGCCGGGCGTGCCATGTCCACCAGATCAGTGTGATGGCGAACATGGCGTTGACAAGGTTTGGCTCAAGAACGTTGCCGATCGCCAGTGCCATCACCAATGGCGGAATGGCCAGCATGACGTTGGTGAGCCCCGAGACAATGCGCTCGGTCCAGCCACCGAAATAACCGGCAAGCATGCCAAGGGTCGCACCCAGCGGCACAGAGATGCCAAGCACGCCGAAGACCAGCAGAAGCGAGATGCGGAAGCCGAAGATTGTACGCGAGAAGATATCTCGCCCAACCTTGTCAGCCCCGAACCAGTGAGCCATATCGGGTGCTGCATGACGACTGCGGAAATCGACCACGGCACCTGCATGATCCGGATGCGGCACGATGTAGGGGGCGAACAGGGCGGCCAGAAGAACCGAGAGGACAATCACCGCACCAATCAGAGCCGCCGGGTTTCGAGAAAAGCGATACCACTGCATGTAGCGCGAAGAGAGGACTTTTTCGTCAGATCCGATGACAGACATTATCGAGCCTCCTTGGCACTGACGCGTGGATCGATGAGGGCAAGCAAAATATCGATGACAAGGTTGGCCACGATGAAAAAGATGCCGGAGATAAGCACGACCGCCATGACCGCATTGATATCTTTCTGCATGATGGCGTTGAGGCCATAGGAAGCGAAACCACCCCAGGAAAAGAGCATTTCGATCACGAAGGCATTGCCGATCAGCGAGGCAAATTCGAGCCCCATGATGGTCAGTGGCGCGATGGATGACAGTTTGAAGAGATAACGGAACACGATCACATTACTGGGCACACCAAAGGAGCGCAGGGTCAGGACATGGTCGCGGCGCTGATTTTCAATCATGGTCGAGCGGGTGATACGGGTGATCTGCCCGATGCTGGCGAGCGCCAGAGAGAAGGCGGGCAGAACCAGATGCTGGCAGGCGCTGAGAAAAATGTCACCCCTGCCCGCAAGAATTGAATCAATCAGCAAAAACCCCGTGGGACCATCAAGGCTACCCAACTGGAAATCGACGCGCCCGAGGATGGGCCAGTTGTCGACGAAATTGGCAACGAAAATCTGAAGCAGGATTGCGACAACGAAGCTGGGGACCGTGACCCCGGCAAGCGAGACGATGCGCCCGACATTGTCGATCCAGCTATTGCGGTGCTTGGCGGTCATGACGCCCAGGGGCACCGCCACCCCGAACATGAACAGAACCGTGACGATGACCAGCTCGACCGTTGCCGGCAGGAATGTCAGAACATCTTCCGAGACCTGTTTGCCAGAGAGCAGCGATTTGCCGAGGTCTCCTGTCACGGCTTTTCCCATATAGCTCAGATACTGGACAATCAGCGGGTCATCAAGCCCCATCGACTGGCGCATTGCATCGACCTGGGCCTGGCTGGCGCTGGGACCAAGCGCAATACGCGCCGGATCTCCCGGCACAACGCGCGCAAGGATAAAGATCACCACCGAGAGCACGAGAAGCACGAGAATGAAGCCGAAGACTCGCTTCAAGAAAGCTTCCAGAAAGCTTCCGGACATAAGCAGCATTCCTCAAGTGTCACCCTTGCCTCCCTGAGCGGATACAACACCAGGGAGACGCCGGTTTGTTATGGAAGGAGCGGCCGTTGCATCAGCCGATTTTGGTTATGCTGTTTAGTCAAGCTGAAATAAAAAGCCCTCTCAAGATCAAATGAGGATAGGTTTTTATCAATTCAGTCTAGGTTTTGTAAGAAATACCATCTCGTCTGAGTGAGCATTTGCCGAAGCGTGAGACCCCGATCGAAGCACATGAGGGAAAGAAACCGGCTCGGCGACCGGCACGTCCGAAAGAGATCCAATGTGTGGAAACAGGATCAAGGAAGAGACCGGATCTTTAAAACCATAGCCAGACTGGGAGCGTTTGAAGATATTGGATATCCACAAACGGCAAGAAGCAGGATTTGCAGAAAGCCCAATGCAATGGGCTCAAAGAAAAAAGGACCGCCATGGGCGATCCAGACTTGAAGCGTCGAATAGGTCGTCCATTTCAGAAGCAACCGTTTCCGAGCCGAAATCGCACTCTGATCGAAAGCGCTCTTTGCATAAGCCCTTCCCAGCAACAACGGTAGCGGACTGATCCAGTAATATCTCGCGGCAGTGTTGGCACTTTACTACCCGACATGGGTGGTGCAACCAAGGCGTTCGCCTACAAGCGCGGGAAATGACGCGCATTGCGTAATCAGGCCGTCGCGACAACCGCCGGGGCCTGGAAGCACCCTCATGCTGGAGACCCCGGCAAGGCTTGCTCCGACATCACCGACCGATGCAAATTCGGCCACAGGGTGATTATTCATCACCCTTTTCAGTTTCATGCACATAGGAGAAATCGATTCTAAGCGGCGGGGCATCCGGCAGCGGAACGATCGAAACAGCGCGCGCCTTCGCCTTGTCAACGCCCATCATGCGCATGATCGACTCACACATCTGCATTTCCGATTCAGGCAAGCAATAGCCATGGGCAATGTCCGTTATCTTGCCCGTCAGCAACCAGATATGGAGACTCCAAGCCGATTCCAGATTGTCGTTCGGAATATGATACATGCCCGCATCAACTGCGCGCTGCATATCGCGGATACCAAAGGGTTTGAAGACATCGCGCATTCGCTGAACCATCAGATCGGTTCTCTTGAGCCACGATTTCCACATCGGATCATCCATCATGGCATGAGCAGTCAAGCGCACCGAGTTGGCAATGGTCAGGACCGGATCGTCAACATCATTGGCCTCGTTCACCGCATCAGACCGGACCCCCAGAGCGTGGACAACGCAATCGAGAATCTGCATTGCGATATCGTCTTTGGACGAGAAATAATTGTAGAAGGTGCCGAACCCGACGTCAGCAGCGTCGGTTATCTCCATGATGGTGGTTTCGTCGATGCCCTTCTCTGTGATCAGACCATATCCGGCCTTGAGCAATCGTATACGGGTCTTTTTCTGACGACGCTGGACCCGGCCAACAGCTGTGGGCTCGCCTGCTTCCATCTTGCTATCAATCTCGACTGTGGGCACTCTTGCAAGGGCTGAATTGCGTTTTTTCATTGCCTCTCTCGAATTGTATGACGTTACGGGGCAGAGCAACAAGAGCCACGCCCTTCCCAATCAGATAGTCAGCTTGATATCGAAAGCCCTTGTTGCATGACGCATGCAAAGGGTTGCAGACACTGAAAATACCACCATCATGCATGCGCCACAAATTTAGGCGAAACACAGTGTGAAGCACAATCATGCGAGCCTCCCGCTCTCGATCAGCTATTCCAGTGAAGCAGGTTTCCTGACTGGTGCTTCCTCATCCCAAGACGACCTTCCCAATGCTTTATCTGAGTAGCACTCGTGGTTTTAATGTCTTCGAACTTCACACGTACAGTTGCGGGGGCAGTTCCGGCTACTCACCCCTGATGGGTTGAACCCGGATTCCCTCTTAGCCAATGCTAATCGTCCATTGGCACTTCACTTTTTCTAATATTAGAATTTTCCCCCGCCTTGTCAATATCGATATTTCATCAGATTCGTTCGTCAATCAAACGTCCCGATTCCCCGCGTTCATATTGCGATACACTTGTATCATCATGAATTTCTTATGTTTTTCAGATCCCTCCAACTCCTTCTGATTATTGAACGCTCGTTTTTTCACGCTCTCACATTTCGCGTTTTCCAGCTCGATGTCCAGACTGCGACAATTTGTCAAAGATGATAGCTCATCATTTTTGGTGTTTAATCACTTTTGAATGGAGATCAATTGTGTTTCATACTCAACTTTAGCATCTCCTCATCGGGGAAGCTCCTGTCGCACGGCTCAACCTTTTCAACAACGTCAAGTGCGGCAAGGGCGTGTCCTCGGAGGAATGGCAACAGTGCCGGAGGTACCCGCTTATTCAGGGAGTGAAAAAGTGACTGATTCAAATCAGAAATGGGATGTAAGCTATGAGTGGAAAGCGGTGTTGCTTCTGTCTCTTGGCTTCGGGCTGGTTGGTATCGACCGGTTCATGATCATGGCCATCTTTCCTGCCATGCAGAAAGAATTGGGGCTCAGCTACGGTGATATCGGGATCATCACCGGTACATTGAGCCTTGCATGGGGGGCTTCGTCCTTCTTCTCAGGTGGTCTGGTCGACAAGTTCGGCCTGAGAAAAGTTCTTATCCCTTCCTTGATTGCCTTTTCGATTGCCGCCGGTTTCAGCGGTGTCGCAACCGGCCTTCTGGGACTTGTCCTGATCCGCGCATTGATCGGGGTGACCGAAGGCGCCTATACGCCTTCATCGATCGTCGCAACGATTTTCGCCACCAAGCCCGAACGGCAAGGTCGAAATTTCGGCTTGCAGCAAGCCATGATGCCTCTGTTCGGTATGGCTCTCGGGCCGATCTTCGTGGTTTGGCTGATGAGCAATGGCGTTAGCTGGCGCTGGGTCTTTGCCATCGTCACCATTCCAGGCCTGCTGATTGCGCTTTTCATGCTCAAGGTCATCCGGGAAATTCCGGCGAAAAAGGCAGCTGAACACACAACCTCGTCCGATACCAGCGACCACAAATCCAGCGACGTTTTCAAATATCGCAATGTCTGGATCAACCTTTTCATGGTTCTGGGTTGGCTCGCCTGCGAAATCACGATTTCTGCCCTGATCGCAAACTACCTGACCGACTATTTGCATCTTGAAATGGTCGAAATGGGCTTCGCTCTGTCAGGTCTGGGACTGGGCGCGGCAGCCGGTGCCTTCGCAGTGCCTGCAATTTCGGACTATCTGGGGCGCAAGACAACCGCGCTGCTGGGTGGGGTTTGCTGCCTCATTACCGTTTTTGTTCTGATCAACGCGCCTGCAAATGCCCTCTTCCTGTTTTGCATTCTGTTCCTGAATTTCTTCTTCAGTCAGGGACTGATCGGGCTTTCAACCGGCCCAATCGCCAACGAGTCGGTGCCCGCCTCGTTGATGGGTGCTTCTACCGGCGTGACCGTTGGCATCGGCGAGTTCATTGGTGGCGGTCTCGTTCCAATCATGGCCGGCATGATCGCGCACACTTACGGCATTCAATACATGTTCTATGTCTCGATCTGCGGTCTGGCCGTCGGCCTTGTCATGTCACTTCTGGTCAAGGAAACCGCACCGCGCAAAGTCCGCAAGCAGCTTGTCGAGGCGCCGGCTATCCTGACCGAAAGAAAAGCTGAATCACGTGTGCAGGCCCGGCAATCAGGGCCTGCCATTTCCCCAAAACCGAGTGACAAGCCTGACCCTTATCAATGGGCGGCAATCAAGGAGTAGAAAGATGGACAAACTTGACCAGCTCAAGGACGCCATTGTCGAGCTAGATGAAGATGAAGCGGTTGAGCTTGTAAAACAATGCCTTGACGAAGATGTCCCCCCAAGTGATCTGCTGGGCGTGTGCCAGGCAGCCATGGAACGGGTGGGCGAACTGTTCGAGGAAGAAGAATATTTCGTTTCCGACCTCATGATGTCTGGCGAAGTTTTCACCGCCATCGCGGAAATTCTCACTCCTCTGCTCGCGGCCGGTGGTGGCGAAACCAAAGGCACCGTCATCATGGGCACCGTCAAGGGCGACGTGCACAATATCGGCAAGGATATCGTCGTCAACATGCTCAAGGCGTCCAACTTCACGGTTGTCGATCTTGGCGTTGATGTCCCTCCCCAATCCTTCATCGACAGCATCAGGGAAACCGGCGCTCACATCATTGGCATGTCTGGCCTTTTGACACTGGCCTTTGATTCCATGAAGGAAACGATCGATCTGCTCGCTCAGAACGGAATGAGAGAGAGCGTGAAAGTCATGATCGGAGGCGGGCCTGTCGATGAGAATGTAAGACGCATCGTAGGGGCAGACGCCTACTCACCGGACGCACAGAAAGCCGTCCGCCTTGCACAAGAATGGGTAGCATAAAATGACAAAGACAAATGAAGAGCTTCTGAAAGAACGCCAGGACCGCATCGAGAAAGCCCTCGCCTTCGAAAAAGTGGATCGGGTTCCCTTCCTCTTTTCGGGCCCGGGATATGCTCCGGTGTCCAAAGGCTTGACGCTGGCAGATTTCTGTAGCAAGCCTGATGACGCGCTCAATGCTTCGCTCGATACGCTGGACGATCTTAACGCAATTGCCGAGATTGACGGTATCAACACGTCTCAGGCGGGTTGTTTTCCATGTCTTCTGACCGAGCAGTGGTGGGCCAGGGTTGACGTTCCGGGGTTCGAATTGCCCGAGAATGAGCTTTGGCAGGTGCATGAAGAAGAAGTCATGAAGCCGGAAGACTATGACTTCATCATCGAAAATGGCTGGGATGCCTATGTCGAAGTCATTCGCCCGAAGATTCACAATCCTGAGCTTATCGCCATTCATGCCGAATGGATGGAGAAGAATGTCCCGACCCTTGGCGAACGGTACCGCTCAAGAGGGTTCGAGCCACTTTGTGGAGCGGTAACCGAAATTCCGTTTGAAACGGTTTGCGGTGGTCGTTCGATGGGTAAATTCTTCCGCGACTGCTACAAAATGCCGGACAAGGTTGACGAAGTTCTCAAGCTTGGCATGGATTTCTGGACCAATCTGGCCATCGGCGCAAGTCAGGCTTGCGGCATCAAGGGGGTCTGGGTCGGCGGCTGGCGCGCTGCCAGCAACATGGTATCGCCGAAAATCTGGAATCGGTTTGTCTGGCCCTATTATGTGGAGCTGATAGAGAAACTGGTTGCAGCAGATGTACGCTGCATCCTTCACTTCGACTCCAACTGGGATCGTGATGTCGAGCGTTTCCTCGAATTGCCCGGCAAAGGCTGCGTGCTTTCAACGGACGGTTCAACGGACCTGAGACGGGCTCGTGACATTCTGGGCGATCACATGCCGGTGCTCGGTGATGTGCCATCCTCCATTCTGGCCGCCGGAACGCCAGAGGAAGTGCGCGCCTATGTGAGAGATCTCATCAAGGATCTCGGCAAAACCGGATTGATCATGAATACCGGTTGCGACATGCCTTACAACACGCCTTTGGCCAATGTGGAAGCTTTGGTTCTTGCCACCCATGAATTCGGCTGCGCCTAAACCCCAGGGGCGCTTTTGGATGCCTCGGCGAAGGAATCAGCACACCTCGTCGAGGCATCCTTGATCCTCAATCGCGATTCAAAGAGAAAAAGAATGAACATTACCGAATGGAAGACCTCGCTCATTGATGCTCCGGGTGTTTCGGCTATTCCAGTCATGACCTATCCAGGCATGGAGCTGACCGGTGCCACTCTCATGGAGGTTGTCACAAGCGGCAAAACGCAGGCCAGGGTTATCAAGACGCTGGCTGATCGCTATCAGACAGCGGCAGCGGTCACCATGATGGACCTGTCCGTGGAAGCGGAAGCCTTCGGCGCGGAGATCGTATTCTCTGAGGAAGAAGTTCCCAATGCAATCGGATCACTGGTCACCGACATTCAGTCCGCAGAGGCCCTGGCTGTTCCTGCCGTCGATGCAAAACGGCTTGGTGAATATCTCCTTGGCATGGAAGAAACGGCAAAAGCCATCACTGATCGTCCGGTTTTTGGCGGCGTGATCGGCCCATTCTCTCTGGCGGGCCGTCTGCTCGACATCAACAAGACTCTTCTGGCAACCCGCAAAGATCCCGAGATGGTGCATGCGACCCTGAAAAAGGCGAACATGTTCCTCAAGGACTATCTTCAGGCGATCAAGAAAACCGGCGTTGATGGTGTTGTGATAGCCGAGCCTCTTGCCGGTCTGATTTCACCCAAAGCGGCAAAAAGTTTTGCCATGGACTATGTCAAGGAACTGGTCGATCTGGTCCAGGACGACACATTTGCAGTTCTGTTGCACAATTGCGGCAACGCGACCAAGCAAATTCCGTCCATGCTGGAGACGGGTTCGGCCATGCTGCACCTTGGGAACAGCGTCAAGATGACCGATATTGCGGTACAGATGCCAGACGATGTCCTCTTCTCGGGCAATGTCGATCCGGCTGCGATCTTCCGCATCGGAACACCCGAGATGGTGGCTGATGCCACGCGTCAGTTGCTCGAAGACATGAAACCCTACAAGAATTTCGTGCTTTCTTCCGGCTGCGACATCCCTCCGGGAACGCCAATCGCCAATATCGATGCCTTCTTTGAAGTCTTGTCTGGCTATAACAAGGCTCTTTGACGAGCTGTAAAAAACGCCCCCACAGTCAAGACTCCTGGTGGGCGCGGATGTCAATTCCGCGCCTGCTCCTGTCCGTTTCAAAGCCGCCTTTTCGACCCACTTTCAGGATAACCCAATGATTCCGCTCTCTTTTCAACCTTCTGGCATAACATGCGAAGCGGAGAAAGGTGCACTTCTTCTGGATGTCGCAAGACGTGCCGGTGTGCGCGTTGAATCCGCTTGCGCGGGCCGGGGTATCTGCAAATCCTGCATCATCAGACTCGAAGGCGTTGTTCCGCCCCCCTCGGCCGCTGATCTTGAGCGCTTCAACGACGATGAGCTTGGTGCCGGATGGCGCCGCGCTTGTCAGACAAGGATTGAAGGCCCCCTGACGGTTCATGTCCCTGCCAAGAGCTATGCGGCCAATATCGCACTGGGGCAGGACGGTGGCGATGCACAGATCGTGATCGAAGACCCGATTGCGCGTGCCACAGACGAACCCGGCTTCTGGCAAATCGGCAGTGAAGTTCTGGGACCCCTTGACGGTCCACCACTGGCAATGGCCGTCGACCTTGGAACGACCAATATCGCCGCAGCCCTCATCGACATGACGAGCGGTGTCCTGCTCAAGACAGGTGCAGCGACCAATCCGCAGAGCGCTTTCGGAGCAGATGTCATCAGCCGATTGGGCGCGGCCCATGCCACTGAAGACAATAAATCCACTCTCAGAGATGCCGTGATGGATGCGATTGCGCGCCTTGCGCAGAAGATGACAGGCGGCAAGACCGAAAGCATCGCTCTTGTCGCCCTTGCAGGCAACACCGCCATGCAGCATCTGGCCATGGACTGGCCAATCGACAGTCTTCTCAGTGCCCCATATGAGCCAGCCATAACCGCGCCTTTTGATGGGCGCGCGGCGGACATGGGCCTTACCTTTGCAAAGGGGGCGCTGCTTTATGTCGCCCCGAGCATTGCCGGATTTGTGGGTGGCGACCATGTCACCTCTCTCTATGAAACCATGCTCTCCACCAGAGCCACCTGCTGGGCGATGCTTGATATCGGCACGAACACGGAAATTGGTCTTTTCAAGGATGGCAAGCTGACCAGCGTTTCCTGTGCCTCGGGACCTGCCTTTGAGGGCGGCAAGCTCAGCTGCGGCATGCGTGCTGCGCCCGGCGCGGTGGAAGCCGTTAAGATCGTTGACCAGACAGTGTCTCTCAAGGTCATCCGCGACAAAGACCCTGTGGGCATTTGCGGCTCTGGTGTTGTGTCGGTCATGGCCAATCTGATGAGGGCCGGACTGGTCAATCATCGCGGTCGCCTTCAACCCAGAAAGCCGGTCGAGTGCGAGGGCAGGCAACGCGAACTGGTGCTGTGGCGTGATCCGACCCAAAAGGCGCTTCCGGTTCTCTTCACCCAGGATGATGTCCGCAATGTGCAGGTGGCAAAGGCAGCAATCAGGGCCGGTCTTGATTGTCTCCTGAGCCACAGAGACCTTGCGGACGAGGATATTCAGTGCCTCGTCATCGCGGGTGCCTTCGGACGCTATATCGATATTGACGAGGCGGTGCAGATTGGGCTGTTTCCGGATTTGCCACGTGACCGGATCTTGCAGGTTGGCAACGCGGCGGCAGCTGGTATCCGGCGGCTCTCTGTCTGCAACAAGGCCCGGAGCGAGGCTCACGATCTCGCCAGATCGGTCCTCTATCTGGAACTTGCATCCGATCCTCGTTTCCAGCGGGCTTTTATCCTTCGCAGCAAACTCTAGAGGAGCGCCATGGTCGCCAAAGCTATTACATGTCGGGTCATGGAAGCAGAGATACGGGAATTTCTGCCTCCGGATGCAGATGTCGAGGTCTACGAGATCAGCCTGCACACCTATCCCAGAAAGCTTGGGAGCGCCCTTCAGGAAGCGGTTAGTCGAGCAGACGGTATATATGACCCCATTTATCTCGGTTACGGGCTCTGCTCTCAGGCCACCGTGGGGCTTCGTGCGGAGAAATCCCATCTCATCCTGTTCAAGACGGATGACTGCATCGGAATTTTCCTTGGCTCCAAAGAAGATCAGCGCAGGCGCGCCATGACTGAACCGGGAGCCTATTTCCTCAGTCGGGGCTGGATCGGAGACGGCACCGGGTCCCTGTTCGACGACTATCTGAGGCTCAAGGCGCGCCGTGGCGAGGAAAAAGCGAAGGCTGTGATGAAAAAGATGCTTGGTCACTATGATCGCATCTGCCACATCATCATGCCTTCGGCGCCGGATATCGATAAAGACCGCATCTATGCACGCAACATGGCCGAGACGTTTGACCTTGATTATGTCGAAATCGAGGGAACCTCAGACCTGATCAAAGAAATGATTGAACGCCAGACGAACCGGGATGTTCTGGTGGTCCCACCCGGAACGGACATCAGTCTGGAAATGATGATGTCAAATGAGGAGGAATAAAATGATACCCGCAATATCCGATTCCGAAGCCAATGTCGCCGAGACAATCCCGGTCACCATCATAACCGGCTTTCTGGGAGCCGGCAAAACCACCATTCTCAATCGAATTCTCCAGGATCCCGCCTTCAAGAACAGTCTTGTGCTGATCAATGAATATGGCGAGGTTGGCATAGACCATCTGTTGATCGAAAATCTCACCGATGAGGTGGTGCTTCTCAAATCGGGATGCGTGTGTTGTACGCTCAGAGGCGAATTGGCTGTTACCCTGCTGGATCTGGCCGCCCAGCGTGACGCCGAAGTCCTGCCCCCGTTTGATCATGTGATACTGGAGACCACCGGGCTTGCCGATCCCGCCCCCATCATGCAGATCCTGATGACAGACCCGCTGTTACTGGAAAGCTATCGTCTTGGCCGGGTTGTTACAGTGGTGGATTGCGTGAATGGCATCAGGACCATGGAGTCCCAACGCGAGTGCCTGCATCAGGTGGCTATGGCCGATTGTCTGCTGATCAGCAAGAGCGATCTGGCGGGGCCCGCGAAAAAAGACGCACTCGAGCGCAAGCTTGCCAATGTCAACCCCGGCGCTGATCACCTTGTTTCGGTCGCCGGAGAAATAGATCCGGGGCTGGTGTTGGGATCTGGTGAGGAAGAGAATGATCTGGCAAATCTTCTGACAGGTGGCAACAGGCGCGACATCCATGCCGGGCAGTCGGCTCACCTCGGTTTGGTCGGAGAGGATGAGACCCATGACCATGACCACGAGCATGATCACGAGCATGAGCATCATCACAATCACGAGCACGAACACGCACATTGCCATGACGATGACGGGCAATTTGATGATTGCAATCATGACCATCATCATCATGACCATCAGGATGGCGTTGGCATACAGACTTTCATGGTCCCCTTTCAGCGCCCTCCTGCACGCAAACCGCTTCTGGCTGCACTGGAAGGTCTTGGCAGTTGTTACGGCGAGAAGCTGCTGCGCTTCAAGGGCCTTGTCCAATTCGAAGGGGAGGAAACCCCTACGCTCATTCAGGGCGTTCAGGATCTGATGCATGCTCCCGTCGCCTTGAAACGATGGCCTGAAGGGGAAAGCAGATCGGCGCTCGTGTTCATCGTCGACAGCCTGCCCTCTTCCAAGGTGACCGACGCTTTGAGAAAGGTCTATTTATAGGCCAATCGTCCTCAATCAAGGCGGATCAAAGCAAGAAGACGTCCATACCGGGTGGGCGATCTTCCCTGCCCCACCATCGACTTGTTCCGTTTCAACGGTTTCTCGAGCACCCAACACACGCATGGCGGGATCTGGACCGCGCTGAGCAATGGGCAAGAGGCAAGATGCGTGGACGCACGACTGTGAACCCGGACCGCACGCCTCATGGCACGGGGCATCATTCGGTATTGGCTTGGCTACAGGGTGTCGAGACCTTTGAGCAACGGGCTTTCAAACCATCCCCATTGGCGAGGATCGCCTGCAAAGGCTTCGGCCTGACTTGATTTCTTGGATTTCAGGGCATCAACCGCTTTTCGGACATCCTGGGCCCGTGAGGCATCAATGACCAGAACGGCATCGGGCATTGCGATCGTGATGACATTTTCAAGACCAATCGCGACTACCTCCAGATCTCGATCCTCGGACCATATCAGGCAATTGTTGCAATCGATGGCCGTGGCAGAGCCGAAAGTGGAGACGCCTTTCTCATCCTTGTTGCTTTGGCGCCATACCCCGTCCCAACCGCCCAGATCTGACCAGTCCGAGGCGAAGGGGACGACTGCCAGATTACCCGCCTTTTCCATGACGGCATAGTCAATCGATATTTCTTCGGCCCTGCTCCAGCTGTCGGCGGCCAACCGCAGGAAGCCAAGATCCTCTTCGGCGTTGTTGACAGAATTTGAAACCGGTTCGACAAGCTCAGGGGCATGGGTTTCGAAAGCTTTGATAATGGCCCTGGCAGAAAAGAGAAAAATCCCGGCATTCCAGAGAAAGTTACCCGATGCGACCATCTCGGTTGCGCTTTGGAGCTCTGGTTTCTCGACAAATTGCTTGAGCGGCAGCAGTTGCAGATCCTCACCTTGCGGTGCCGTGGAGAATTCCAGATAGCCATATCCTGTTTCGGGGTGGGTCGGCTTGATGCCAAATGTCACCAACTGGCCGTCGCGCGCGGCTTGCTGTCCGAATTTGACTGCGGCACGAAAGGCTTCTGCATCGGGGACGACATGATCGGTCGGAGCGACAAGCAACAGGCTGTCTGGATCCTTGCGGGCAAGAAACATGGCCGCAGCCAAAACCGCAGGAGCCGTATTCCGACGCTCCGGCTCTATCAGAATCGGACCGGGATCAATCCCGACCTCCAGCAGCTGCTCGACGACGATGAAGCGAAAATCGGAATTGGTGACAATAACCGGCTTGTGGAAACCCTCACCGATAAAGCGGTTTGCCGAAGCCTGAAACATGGTTTCATCTCCATCGAGATGAATGAACTGTTTGGGATAGCTCTTGCGCGACAGGGGCCAAAGACGCTTTCCGGATCCGCCACATAACAGAATAGGGGTTATCATCGAAACCTTCTTTCAGTCCGAGTGTCTTGCTTGCAAGCCATAGGCGCGAGAATGCCTTGATGCCGCCAGAAGCAGATTGTTCAAAAAGCCGACCTTGCGCTTGATTGCCTTTGTTCCGGTTTGCCCGATTTTCTCATCAAGCCCAGCTTATCAGTATACACTCTACCGATATTTGACAGTTTTCCCAATATATGCGGACATTTAGCCGCGATATCACTTTGACTAACGGCAAGGATTGCATGTCGGAAACTTTAGGTTGAGGTTGTAAATTTTTTGTTGCCGAAAGATTGAGACATCAGCACAAATTCATTTTTGGCTGTACAATCCTGACGGGAATACCAAAAGTACAGGATTCGAGATGACAGTCCGGTTTGGAACCAGTGGATTGCGCGGGCCAGCAAAAGAACTCTGTGGCCAGACAACATCCCTATATGTTGCGGCCTTCTGTGAAATGCTCCGGCAAAGACAACTGGCTTCCAGAGGCGATCCGATCTTTCTGGCCGAGGACTTGCGCCCCTCCAGTCCGGACATCGCGGCGCTGTGCATTGGTGCCATCTCAAATGCAGGCTTCATGCCGGTTTTCTGTGGCGCCATCCCGACCCCGGCCCTTGCTCACCATGCCATGTTGAAAAAGTCCGCGGCCCTGATGATCACTGGCTCCCATATCCCGGAAGATCTGAACGGCATCAAATTCTATCTGCCTGATGGGGAAATTTCCAAACAGGACGAACAGGAGATGTCTGCCCTTGCGGACAGGCTTGCCGGCACCATCTTGCCTGAAACGGCAAGGGCGGCGTGTGATGGCGGCGCTGCCCATCGCGCCTTTCTCGATCGTGCGATGAGCTTGCTGCCAGACAACGCACTTTCGGGGCTTCGGATCGGGCTATATGAGCATTCAACGGTCGGGTGCGATCTCTTGAGGGAAATACTCGCCGGATATGGGGCCGATATCGTCCCGCTCGAGCGAGCCGCGACGTTTGTGGCCCTTGATACCGAAGCCCTGCCGCCGGATATGGTCACGCGCCTTGAAGGCTGGTGCCGTGACCATCGTCTTGATGCCATCGTCTCTGCCGATGGCGATGCGGACAGACCGCTTGTTGCCAGCGAGCACGGCACCCCATTGCGCGGGGACCTGTTGGGCCTGATCACTGCGCGTTTTCTCAAGGCGGACGTCATCGTGACGCCGGTAACCAGCAATTCGGGCCTTGAGAGAGAGGGGGGCGCAAGCATTGTCCGCACACGGGTTGGCTCACCTTTTGTCATTGCAGGCATGAGGGACGCGATCCGGGAAGGCCGGACCGGTGTTGTCGGGTTTGAGGCCAATGGCGGCTTTCTGACCGCCTCGGCTTTCCCTCTGGCTCAAGGCATGCTGGCACCGTTGCCGACCAGAGACAGTATTCTACCCATACTGGCGGTGCTTTTCTCGACGCGTCAGAGCGGAAAAAGCCTGTCATCCCTTGCGGCCAGCTTCTCCCTTCCCGTCACGGATTCCGGACGCGTTCAGCAGATTTCGCAAGAGCAGGGCCATGCTCTTGTGCGACATCTGCGTGCAAGCGAGCAAAACCTTTCGCGGTTTCTGTCTTCCATGGGCAAAGTCCAATCCACACGTGATCTGGACGGATTGCGCGTCACGCTTGAGGACGGCCGCATCATCCATTTTCGACCCTCCGGCAATGCTCCTGAAATGCGCTGCTATGTGGAAGCTGCAAGCCCAACCGAGGCAGCGAGAACTCTGGAACAGGGATTGGCCTTGATCCGAACTTTCGTTGAAGGCTAGCAGGCCGCTGCCTTTGCTGCCTCGCGCTTTGACGATGACAAAAAAGCCCGGGACATGATGACCCGGGCTTGCTGGTTTGATTGCCTGTTACCGATGTCTGATCAGTTCAGCATGCCGGAATATCGCGGCAGCCAAAGAACCAGTTCGGGAATGAAGGTCAACAACAACAACAAGGAGATCAGCAGAGCGAGGAAGATCCAGGTTTCACGGATCATTTCGCCAAGCGGGATACCGTTGAGCGCCTTGATGATGAAGAGCAGAATTCCGTATGGCGGGGTCACCAGACCGATCATCATGTTGAAGACCAGCACGATACCCAGATGGTGCAGGTCGATACCGAGGGCAACAGCCGTCGGAATGAAGAGCGGCGTCACCACGAGCAGGATGGTTGAGCAGTCTAGGAAACAACCCAAAATCAGGAACAGCACGTTCAACATCAACAGGAACTGAACGCGATTGAGGTTCATTTCGTCAAAGAAGTTGAAGACCGCCTGAGGGACCTGTTCAACGGTCACCACATAGTTGAAGATGTAGGCACCGCAAAGCACGATGGTAACGACCGCTGTGGTTTTGACGGTGGAAACCACCACTTGCCAGAATTCCTTCAAGCCAAGAACCCGATAGGCAAATGCGGCCAGCAACAAGGCATAGAAGGCCGAGACTGCGGCTGCTTCGGTCGGGGTGAATGCACCGGAATAAATTCCGCCCAGCAGGATGACCGGCATCAGGAGAGCTGGAAAGGCACGCAGAAAAATCATTGGAAATGTGCGCAAGGGGATCGCTTCTTCAACCGGGAAGCCGCGCAATTTGGCCATGATGTAAACCGCGATGCCAAGTGTCGTGCAAACCATGAAGGCAGGAACAACGCCACCCAGGAACAACACACCCACAGAGGTCGAGGAAATGAGGGAATAGAAGACCACCGGGATCGAAGGAGGAAAAATCGGCCCGACCACTGCGGAAGTCGCAGTCAGCGCGCCCGCAAACCCGCGTGGGTAGCGATTTTCCTTGGTCATCATGTCGGTGATAACCTTGCCAACGCCTGCGACGTCGGAAATCGCAGACCCGCTCATGCCGGAAAAGATCAGCGAGGTCATGATATTGACCTGAGCAAGACCGCCATGCACCCGCCCAACCAGTGCAAGGGCGAAGGTTAATATCCTGTCTGAGACCTTGCCGGCATTCATGATGTTGGCGGCAAAGATGAAGAGGGGGACAGCCAGCGCAACAAAGTTGCCATAGACGCCATTAAGCACATTCTCGGCGGCCAGACCAACATCCCGGCCAGCCAGCAGCAGATAGAAAATACTGGAGACAATCATCGCGATCCCGAGAGGCAGACCCGTGATTGTAATACCAACCATGAGAATGATCATGATCAGTAGAGCATAGTCGGAAAGGAATTCCATATTCGTTTGCCTAAATTTTCCTAGAGCGTGCCGCGTTTATTGATTTTCTTGACAGGCTCTATCCATTTGTTAGGGCGCGAATTCTTTGCGTTCCATCGTGAGGGGATAAAACGGAATACGCTCTAGATGTAATCTCGCCAGTCTTTGCCCAAGAGCGACCAGACACGGTGGATGGCTTGAATTGTGAACCCGATAAGGAAGAGAATGTAGCATCCGTAAATGGGATACATCGGCAAGCGCAGAACAGCACTTTTCTTCCGCGTCAGGAATTCAAGGTAATCCCAGGTGTATGGGATCAGCACAATGAAGGCGACAATCAGAAATGCCATCGAGATGAGATTGAAGATGCGACGCTTTTCTTCTGATACGACTTCATAGACCACATCAAAAGACACATGCTCTTTTATTGGCGTCATGAATGCGGCAGCCCAGAAGACCGTCCAGATAAAAGCGATCATGGTCACTTCTTCTGTCCAGAGAAGAGGCGCGTTCATCACATAGCGATAGAAAATCTGAAGGATGAAGCCACTGAAGGCCGTTAAAAAGAGAAGCACACCGATTGCGTCGGCCAGCCGCTTGAGCAGGCGGCCGACGCGGATCAGATTTGCCTCGGACGATGAGCCGGGCATAGTCAATAGCTCCTTATTTAGCCATTGCGTTGATTTTCTCTACCCAGCCTTCCGGCCAGTCTTTAGAGCGATCGGAACTGAAATAGTAGTCCTGCACATGTTTGCGGAAAGCGTCAACGTCAGGCGTGGTTACGACAAGACCTTTTTCCTTGAAGAAATCAACAAGGCGGGCTTCTTCTTTGTAACGCTCGGCATTGTTGAAATCGCAGGAAACTTCAGCTGACTTTTTGACCGCTGCCTGCTGGTCCGCATCCAGTTTGTCCCAGGTTTCGTTGTTGATCGCAATATTCAGGCCATCAACCAGATGGTTGGTGAGCGTGATCTGTTTGGTCACTTCATAGAATTTTGCTGCTTCAACAGTTGGAAGCGGGTTGTCCTGTGCATCGATGGTACCGGTCTGAAGGCCCAGATAGACTTCGCCAAACGGAAGCGGGGTCGGGTTTGCACCCAGTGCCTTGCCGAGGAACAACCATGCATCGGAACCAGGCATGCGCAGTTTCACACCTTTGAGATCATCAGGTGTCTTGACGTCTTTCACATCGCGCAGGTTCAACTGACGTGTACCCAGATAGCAGGTATCGAGCAGTTTCACGTCCATTTCTTCAGAAACGGATTTCTGCAATTCCTCACCGAGATCGGAATTGAGGAAGGTGCGATAATGGTCTGCATTCTGGAACAGGTAACCAGCGGTCAGAACACTATATTGTGGCAGGCTGTCAGCGATCAGCTGGAATGACAGATAGGTCATTTCCGCGTTACCGCGCTGAAGTGCATCCAGGTCGGCACCCTGACCGAACAGAGAACCCGAGTCATAAATCTGAACGTCAAAAACACCTGGCATTTCTTTTTCAAGTTCATCCTTGAACACGTGCATTGCTTTGGTATGCAGGTCGGATGGAACGGATGCTGTTGTGTATTTGATCACGATTTTGTCTTGAGCAACTGCTGGTGCAGCCAGGAACGAGCAGCACAGAAGAGCGGCTGCGAGACTGTATGATTTCATGGTCTTCCTCCCAATAAATCAAAAGTTTAATCGGCCATGCTTGTCCAAAGCAAGACGGAATAGGACTAACTCCGGTTACGAGACTAATGCAAGAAATTGCTTCTTGCCAGTTGATAGTAACACTTATTGTATCAGTTATCAAATGAGGTATAATGCGATTGATCTAATTATTAATTTGACTGCAAGGAAATCAGTCTCATGTTGAATGGTACCGATCTGAAAGGCGTTGTCGGCGCCGCCATAACCCCGCTACACGAGGCCTTTGACATCCACGTGCCGTTGCTGAAACATCATTGCGATCAGCTGCTGGCCGATGGCTGTGCATTCACCTCCGTATTCGGAACCACTGGCGAAGGCGCTTCCTTTTCTGTTCGCCAGAAACTGGAGGCTCTCAATGCTCTCAAGGATTTGGGCTTGGACATGTCCCGGCAAATTCCTGGCATTATGACCGCCTCCCTCGATGACGCAGCAACGATGTATGCCGAGGTTGCCAAGCTGAAATGCCGCGCCGCCCTCATCATCCCGCCCTTTTTCTACCGCGAGGCCGGTGTCGAAGGGGTTGCGGACTATTATGAAGCACTGGTCAAACGCGCCGGAAATCCGGGGTTGGAGATTGTCCTTTACAACTTTCCACATTTCAGTGGCATCACCTTCACGGTCGAACAGGTCCAGGCAGTGCTCGCTCGGCTGGGCAAGCTTGTCATCGGAATCAAGGATTCCACCGGTGATCTGAACTCTGGCCTGCCCCTTATCGAAGTTTTTCCCCAACTTTCGGTCTTTACTGGCAGCGATGCCATTCTGCGTCAGATGGTAGATGCTGGCGGGGCCGGAATGATTGGCGGAATGACGAACCCGTTTGCAAAGGACTGCGTGCAACTATATCTTGGTGGAGTCTCCGAAGGGTTCATCAAACGGGCAACGAAGCGCATTGAAGCTGTGGATGGTAATGGCGGTCTGACTGTTCTCAAGGCAATCATGGCAGAGCGTTATGACGATCCCGCTTTCGCTCGCGTCGTTCCTCCTTTGAAGCCGCTCTCCTCGGACAAGATGTCGAAAATTAAAATGGAGCTCAGCGACGCCGAAACCCTGGTGGCCTGAGCAGGAAAGAGGTTAAATTGATGGCGGATCCTGCACTGGCCAACAAGTCGGATGCTTCTCAAAGCGTTAAACAAATGGCCTATGAACTCTTTCAGGCAGCCTTGTTTGACGGCGAGCTGAAATCCGGCCAGTTGGTCAGCCAAAAAGACCTGGTCAAACTTCTCAATCTGTCCATCGGGGCATTGCGGGAGCTGTTACCGAGGCTTGAAGCTGAGGGACTGGTTACCGTTGTTCCTCAGCGGGGAATTCAGATCACCGCCATTGATCTGCCAATGATTCGCGACGCTTTCCAGATGCGTGCAGCACTGGAGCGCGAAGCGGTTTTGCATGCGGTGAAAACGTTGCCGGACAGTGTCCTTGATGAACAGCGCAAGCTGCATCTCGACATTGTGGAAGCTGTGGAAAAAGGTGTGACTGAGGAAGTTTTGCAGCGCGGTCAGCAGATTGATACCGATTTCCACAACGTTCTTATCCGCCAGACCAACAATGAAATCCTCATCCATTCCTACAATATCAATTCGATCCGCATCCGCCTTATTCGCCATGATCGCATCAGCCTGACCGAATTGTTGTTGCCTCACACATTCACAGATCATCTGGCCATCATCGATGCAATTGCCAAACGTGATCCTGTGGCTGCCATTGAGGCGATGGATATCCACATTTCCCACGCTCGCCAAAGGGCGACAGAAATCTAGATACAATGAGTTTGAACGCCCATTCTTGCAGCATCCGGCCCATTCGGCTTCATTGCCAACATCTGGAAGAGGCCCTCGGCCTCAATACCGATAAACCGATTTTCAGCTGGGCTCTCGAATGGAGCGATATGGCCAAGGCCAAGGGAAAGGCTGTTGCCTGGCGTCTTGTGGCATCGCAAGGCCAAGAGGATGTGAAAGGCGGAATCGGCTCGCTCTGGGACAGTGGCAAACAGGATGGCTGCCCGGACTTCGTCAAATGGGGCGGCGCGCGCCTGCCTGCGGACCTCACCTTCTGGTGGAGCGTCCAGATCTGGGATGAAAACGGCTCCGTATCCGACTTTGCGGCTCCTGCAAGAGTGATGACAGGCCTTGGTCGCGACGACTGGGACGCATCATGGATCGGTCGTTATTTTGTGCTGCCCGCCGGGCGCGACATTCCCCAGGACAATCTTTATGACAATCGCTTTCAGGCGCGTCCTGCCGACTATTTGCGCAAGGAGATTACCCTTGAAAGCCAACCGGTACGCGCCACTGTCTATCTTTCCGCTCTGGGGCTTTATGAATTCTATATCAACGGGACGCGGATCGGATCCGATGTCATGGCGCCGGGCTGGACCGATTATCACAAGCGGGTCGAATATCAATGCCACGACGTGAGCGCACATCTCAAGGCGGGAGCCAATTGCCTGGGCGCAATCATCGGCGAAGGCTGGTATAGCGGGCGCGTCGGTCACAATCAGCGCCGGGCTGGCAATCATTATGGCGGACGCCCGGCCCTTATCTGCCAGTTACATCTGGAATATGCCGATGGCCGGGTGGAGCGTTTTTTCTCCGATGGCAGTTGGGTGACCCGTCAGGGACCGATCTGCTATTCCGATTTTCTAGCTGGCGAGATGTATGATGCCCGCCTGAGCCTGGATGACTGGTGTGTGGCAGGCCTCTCCACGGTTATGTGGCAGCCGGTCGAAGAAATCATCCCCGAGCCCGGTTGTCCACACCTTGATGCATCCCGCTGTCAACCGGCGAGAGAAGTGGCTCGTCTCGATCCCGAATCGATCAAGACGGTTGGGGAAAACAGCTTCATTTATGATTTCGGTCACAATCTCGCGGGCTATGTGGAACTCACCATCGAAGCGGATGAAGGCACGCGCTTCACTTTGCGGCATGGCGAGCGCCTTGATGACACGGGTGCGCTTTATACCGCCAATCTGCGTTATGCAGTTTCGGAAGACATTTATATCGCGCGCGGAGCAGGCATCGAGACCTTTCGCCCACGCTTCACCTTCCATGGCTTTCAATATGTCGAATTGACCATCGAGGGGGGGAACAACAGACCGCCCCGCCTCGCTGCAATTGCCATCCAGACCAACACACCCGTTTGCGGGAGCATTGAAACCGGCCACCCGATGGTCAATCAGCTCCTGTCCAACATCTTCTGGAGCCAGCGGGACAATTTCCTTTCGGTTCCGACCGATTGCCCGCAACGGGACGAGCGCTATGGCTGGAGCGCCGATGCGCAGGTTTTCTGGAAAACCGCTGGCTATTTCATGGATGTTTCGGCCTTCCTCAACAAATGGATGGAAGACCTGATAGACGGACAGTCGCCTGAAGGCGCCTTTCCCGATGTCGCCCCGACCAAGCCACTCAACCCCTATCGGCTAACGCCACAGCCCGGAGCCCCGGCATGGGGTGATGCGCCGATCATCATGGCCTGGCATCATTATTTACGCTATGGCGACAGGGCGATGCTGGAACGCTGCTGGGAGCCCTTCTGCGCCTGGATGACTTATATCGAAAGCCACAATCCGGGCGGTATTCGCTGCAATCAGGTCAACAACAATTATGGCGACTGGCTGAGCATCGGCCCGGAAACCAACAGGGATCTGCTCAACAGCGCCTACTGGATTCATTTGGCAGACCTGATGGGCAAGATTGCTCGTGTGATTGGCAGGAACAATGAACCTTGGCAGCGCTTGGCGGCACGCTTGCGGGATATCTTTGCAAAGACCTTCTGGCAGCCGGAGGGCACGCTCAAGGGTGATACGCAGACAGCCTATTTATTGGCCCTTGATTTCAAAATCCTGCCAGCAAATCTCGAACCAATTGCCACAGACCGGCTTGTGAAGCTGATAAAGGCCGCCGATGGGCATTTGCAGACCGGCTTTTTGGGTGTAAGACACCTGTGTCCGGTTTTATCGGATCATGGCGCCGCTTCACTGGCGGTCGATTTATTGCTCAAGGACAGTTATCCAAGCTGGGGGTTCTCCATCAAGCATGGGGCAACCACGATTTGGGAACGCTGGGATGGCTGGACAGAGGAAAAAGGCTTCCAGAGCACCGCCATGAATTCCTTCAATCACTATGCGTATGGCGCGGTTGGCGAATGGATATGGTCGCGCCTGGCGGGGTTCGATTGGGAAGAGACGGCTCCGGGCTTTCGCAAGCTCCTCATAAGGCCGGTTTTCGACCCCCGTATTGGATGGCTCAATGCATCTTATGACGCGCAAAGTGGCCGGATAGAGAGCCATTGGCGCTATGACAACGGTCATATTCTGTGGACCGTTACTCTTGCGCCAAACGTCACTGCGCAAGTGGTTTTGCCACCCGATTTGACATCCGAGAAAGGAAACGCGTTCGAACTCGGGTCGGGGACCCATGCGCTCAAAATTGTAAACCAGTCAGACCAGGCCTGAGGGCCTGTCGTAGAAGGGCGCCTTTTTATCCAGAAGGCGTTGGAGGAAAATGGAACACTCTTATTATCTCGGGATTGATGTCGGTTCGGCGAGCACCCGGACCGGGGTTTATGATGCAAACGGTACCCGCCTGGCCTTTGCCACCCGTGCAATCAAACAGTTTCATCCAAAAGCAAATTTCGTGGAACAGTCTTCCAGCGATATTTGGCATCAGATTTGTTCAGCCACAAAGGAAGCCGTTGAAAAGGCAGGAGTGGACGTGTCCGCTATCCGCTCCATCGGTATCGATGCGACCTGTTCGCTTGTCGCAGTTTCTGAAGACGGCAGCTCTATCTCGGTTGCCGAAGAAAATGATCCGGACCGTGACATCATCATGTGGATGGACCATAGAGCCGACGCCGAAACCGCAAGCATCAACGCGACCAAAAATGACGCCCTGAAATATGTCGGAGGAGAAGTTTCCATCGAGATGGAACTGCCCAAGATCCTCTGGCTCAAAAAGACCTATCCTGACAGATATGGCAAGATCTGGCGCTTCTTTGATCTTGCAGACTATCTTGTCTGGCGCTGCACCAATGAGGATGTTGCCAGCATCTGCACCCTGACGTGCAAATGGAACTATCTTGCCCACGAAGAGCGATTCCCCGAGGACATGCTCGCCGCAGTGGGGCTTGAGGATCTGTTCGGCAAGGTGCCCGCAGATATCAAGCCGCTTGGCGCAGCTGTTGCCAAGCTGAATGCGGAGGCCGCCGAGCAGTTGGGACTGCATGAGGGTGTTACCATTGCCAGCGGTATCATCGATGCCCATGCCGGTGGTCTTGCCCTTGTCGGGGCCAAGCCACAAGGAGGACTGGCGCTCATTTCGGGAACATCCAACTGCCATATGGTTGTCAATCACAATCCGGTGATGGTACCCGGTGTCTGGGGACCCTATTTCGGAGCGATGATTCCGGGCTATTGGCTCGGCGAAGGCGGTCAGAGTGCTGCGGGTGCACTGGTTGAATGGACCATTCGCCAAAGCGAAGCCTGGCCGGATCTCGAGGCAGAAGCCAAGGCAGATGGCAAACACCCGATTGCGCTGCTTAATGAGTGGGTGCTCGATCTTGAAAGCCGCGACCCGTTCCCCACTCGTGCGCTTCATGTGTTGGGTGATCACCACGGCAACCGCTCTCCGCGCGCCAACCCGCACGCCCGCGGTGTCGTATCGGGCCTGACGCTTGAAACCGGACGAGATGCTCTTGCGCGGCTTTACCTCGCCACCTTGCAGGCCGTTGCCTATGGCACGCGCCATATCATCGAAGAGATGAGCAAGGCGGGTCATAGCATCGATACGCTCTATGTCTGCGGCGGGGCGACGAAAAACCCGATTTGGCTGCGCGAATATGCCGACATCACAGGTCGAGATATCCAGATGGCAAGCGAAGAGGATGTGGTCACGCTTGGCGCCGCCATTCTCGGAGCGGTCGCCAGTGGCGACTTCTCGACGATCGAACAGGCCAGTGCGGCCCTTGTTCGGTCAGGACAATCGGTCAAGGCCGACCCGTCCAAAGCAAAGTTCCATGACGCAAAATTCAAGGTCTATCTCGCTCTTTACGACAATCACCAGCAGCATGAACAGCTGATGGCACACTGGTCGGCATGAGCGATCAAAAGGGAAAGAAAAACATGTTGAACTTACCTCAAGAGGCGCCGGTCATTTCGGCTGGCGCCAATGAAGTCCTGGTGGTAACCAACGCGGATTTGCGCGAAAGTGCCAACGTGACTTGCTGGCCGACCTATCAGGACTTTTCCGTCTTGCTGGAAAAGGAACTGGCCGCACAGGGCTACAAGATGATCAGGGCCCACCCTTATGATGAAGCAAGAGGCCACGGATTCATTTCCTCGCAAAAGGAAGGCTCGGAGCTGTTTGCGCGGATCGATCCGGACGCTCCGGTCATCGTTCTGCTGACGGCATGGCAATATTCTCACCACATTGCGCCTTCTCTGGCTCATCATCGCGGGCCAATCCTTTTGATGGCCAACTTTGACGGCACCTGGCCTGGTCTTGTGGGCATGCTGTGCATGGCCGGATCCCTTACCTCGCTTGGGACTTCCTATTCACGTCTCTGGTCGGAGAAATGTGAAGACGACTTCTTCAAGCAAGGTCTTGCCACATGGCTCAAAGAGGGCAAGCTTGAGCATGATCTGAGCTATCTGGCGGATATCGATGCCAGCCACGCGGTGATGAAAAGCGAAGCCGGGAAAGACGGGATTGCCGTTGGCAATCACATCCTCAAGCACAAGGCGATTCTCGGTCTTCATGACCCGTTCTGCATGGGCATGATGAATGGCTTTTTCCCGGTCAAGGCCCTTACGGATATCGGCATGCCGCTGGAATCCTTCTCGCAATCGGCCCTGCTTGTGGAAATGAAGAAGGTTCCGCAGGAGCTGCGGGAAGCCTGCCTCAAATTCTATGAAGACCGCGGCATGCAGTTCCAGTGGGGCGAGGATGAAGCAAGCGAGCTGACCCGGGCCCAGGTTCTGGAACAATGCGCAATGATGATCGCCATGGCGCGTATCTTCAAGCGATTCGGCCTCGCTGCGGTTGGCGTACAATATCAGCAGGGCCTCAAGGACTGCTGTCCGGCATCCGACTTTGCGGAAGGCGCAATCGGATCAAGCGAACGGTTCCCGATCCCCGACGAAGACGGCTCGATCATTTGCGAAGGCAAACCGATCCCCTGCGTCAACGAAGTGGATATGGGAACAGCGATCCCGCAGGCCATGCTGTTCCGTCTTCTGGAAGCGCTTGGTTTGCCTTCAGAGACCACATTGCATGATGTCCGCTGGGGCAGCGAATATGAAGGCACCTTCTATTGGGACTTCGAAATCTCCGGCTCTGTTCCGTTCGAGCATCTCAAGGGCGGCGTTGCCGGAGCAAAAGGCTATCGTCAGCCGCCGATGTATTTCCCGCTTGGTGGATCGACCATCGGCGGGCAGTGCAAGGCTGGCCGGTTTGTCTGGGCTCGGGCCCATTATGAGGGAACAGGCGTGATCCTTCATATCGGAACCGGGACGGCCTATGAGCTGCCGGAAGCAGAGTTCAACCGCCGTCTACAGGCGACAACACCTGAATGGCCTTTGATGAATGCCGTTCTCGACGGTGTCAGTCGCGATGATCTGATGGCAGGCCACCAGTCCAACCATGTGACGGTTGCCTATGTGGCTGAAGACAGGATCGCGCATGTCCTGAAGGCCTTTGCCGCGCAGGCATTGACCCAAGGCATCAAGGTCAAAATCGCAGGCGGTGCCAAAGCACTTCTGTAGAGCCATTGGCAGAAATGCAGAAAAGGAGCGCTTGAGCGCTCCTTTTTTTCATGAATGAGCAAGACTTTACCCATATCTTAAGACTATTCCGGTTTTTAAGGCAGTTACAAACCAGTCTTTTTATACATGAATGTCCTGTTTGAATGAGCCCATGAATGGGACGTCAAACAGGGAATCGACGCAGCCTCACGGAAGGCAAGGACTGTAGGCAATTTGGTTTGCAAAAACGCAATGAAGCTCAGGAATTAGCAACGTTCCCATGAAAGTCGTTTTGATCGAGGATAATTGTGAGACTTGCGAGGACCTCCGCGCCATTCTGGAGCGGAAGAAGGAAACCGTTTTCTCCTTTGATCAAAGCACCGAAGCCCTGACCTTCATCGAGGCAACCCTGGACATTGATGTCATCATCGTTTCGCTCAATTTGCGTGATGGCTCGGGATTGGAGATCTGCTGGCACTCCCGTATTTTTGCCGCACAGCGCAAGGCGATGTTCGTCATTGCCATTTCCGAACAAAGCGACGCCGAAATTCTCATCGAAGCTCTGGACAGCGGAGCCGATGACTTTCTGCATAAGCCGGTGCAAGAAGAAATCCTGCTCGCGCGGTTGCGTGTCGCCGAACGGGTCACGATGCTTCAGAATCAGCTGGTGCAGATGGCCAATCATGATCCGCTTACCGATCTTCTGAACAGACGCGCCTTTTTTGAAAAGAGCCATCGCTGCATGGCCCGTGCAAAGAAGGGCCACCCCGTCGCCGCCATCATGTTCGACATCGACCATTTCAAATCTGTCAACGATCACTATGGCCATGACGCTGGCGATCAGGTGATCAGAACTGTTGCGCGGATTGCATCCTCAAGCGGCTATCTGCTTGGCCGCCTTGGAGGAGAAGAATTTGCCATCATCATAGACAGATGCAGCTTGCGAACCGCTGCAAGAATTGCCAACCGGATCAGGCAGCAGATCGAACAAACACCGATCATAGTCAATGGGCACAAGATTTCGATCACGTCCAGTTTTGGCGTGGCCGAGCGTCTTCAGGGCGATGATGTGGACGCATTGCTGAAGCGGGCCGATGCCGCTCTCTATCATTCGAAAGGCAATGGCCGAAATTCAGTGACGGTGGCTTGCTCTCAGGAAAGACAGAATGAGGCCAATAACAGATCCCGCGCTGTTTGAGCTGTGTCTGCTGTCAGGTGCCTGGCGTCAGCTTCTGCGCTGATGGTTGCCTTTCCCCGTCTTCACACCCTGCTTGAATCCAGTCAGCCGATGGCACTGGTCTTGACGCTCGAGCCCAAAAGCGAGCTTTGTCTCGCTTCCGAACCAAAGCCGTCTTTCATGTCGCAAAGCACAGCAATCACAGCCCAAAAGACGTCGACGGGAACGCGCCACCGGCCAGAGCTGTGGCTCCCTCCCCCCGTGATCCGGACTGGTCTTAGCTGTCCATTTTCAACGCTGCGATAAAGGCTTCCTGCGGAATCTCGACCTTGCCGAACTGACGCATTTTCTTCTTGCCGGCCTTCTGTTTCTCCAGAAGCTTTCTCTTTCGGGTGGCATCCCCACCATAGCATTTTGCGGTCACATCCTTGCGCATGGCCGAAATGGTTTCGCGGGCGATGACACGACCGCCGATAGCGGCCTGAATCGGGATCTTGAACATGTGACGCGGAATGAGATCCTTGAGCTTTTCGCACATGGACCTGCCGCGCATTTCCGCCTGACTGCGATGCACAAGCACCGATAGCGCATCCACCGGCTCCTCATTGACGAGAATCGACATCTTGACCAGATCACCGGCACGATAGTCGGCAAGCTGATAATCAAAGCTGGCATAGCCTTTGGAGATCGACTTCAGGCGATCATAGAAATCAAAGACCACCTCGTTGAGCGGCAGATCATATTGCACCATCGCACGGGAACCAACATAGGAAAGGTCGGTCTGCACACCGCGGCGCTCCTGACAAAGCTTCAGGATCGCACCCAGATATTCATCTGGCGTCATGATGTTGGCCTTGATCCAGGGCTCGCGAATTTCCCGGATGCGGACCACATCAGGCATGTCTGCGGGATTGTGCAGCGTAATCTGCTCGCCGTTGGTCATTTCGATTTCGTAGACAACGCTTGGAGCCGTGGCGATGAGATCCAGATCAAACTCACGACTGAGCCGCTCCTGAATGATCTCGAGGTGCAAAAGACCAAGGAAGCCACAACGGAAGCCGAAGCCAAGAGCCGCAGAGGTTTCCATCTCGAAAGAGAAGCTCGCATCATTGAGACGCAATTTGCCCATGGCCGAGCGCAGGTCTTCAAAGTCATTGGCATCAACGGGGAAAAGACCGCAGAAAACAACGGGCTGGGCGGGGCGGAAGCCCTCCAGAGGTGCATCGCAAGGACGCTTGACATGGGTGATGGTATCACCGACGCGCGTGTCGGCCACTTCCTTGATAGAGGCGATCAGAAAGCCGACCTCACCGGGACCCAGCACGGGCACGTCAGTCATTTTGGGTGTGAAGATGCCAATGCGATCAACATCATAACTGGCGTTGGTGCCGAGCATGCGAATGCGCTCGCCTTTCTTGAGCTCTCCATCGATGATCCGGACAATCACGACGACACCCAGATAGACGTCATAGTAGCTGTCAACCAGCATTGCCTTGAGCGGAGCAGACAGATCGCCTTCAGGGGCGGGCAGTCGCTTGACAATCGCCTCCAGAGTTTCCTTGATGCCAATGCCGGATTTGGCGCTTGCCTCAATCGCATCAGAGGCGTCAATGCCGATCACGTCTTCGATCTGGGCGCGCACCCGTTCAGGTTCTGCGGCGGGCAGATCGATCTTGTTGAGGATTGGCACGATCTCGTGATCATTGTCGATGGCCTGATAGACATTGGCCAACGTCTGGGCTTCTACACCTTGCGAGGCATCGACCACCAGAAGAGATCCCTCACAGGCAGCAAGCGAGCGACTGACTTCATAGGCAAAGTCGACATGGCCCGGCGTGTCCATGAGATTGAGCGTATAGGTTTCCCCGTCGTCAGCCAGATACTTCAAGGACACGGTCTGTGCCTTGATGGTAATGCCGCGCTCTTTCTCGATCTCCATGCTATCGAGCACCTGTTCGGACATTTCGCGTTCACTCAAGCCGCCAGTGACCTGGATCAGCCGGTCGGCGAGTGTCGACTTTCCATGATCGATATGGGCGATGATGGAAAAGTTGCGTATTTTTTTAAATGTTTCTTTGCTCATAGCAGCGCTTATACCCGTGCTCTCATGATCGGAGAAGAGAGTTTTTCAGCCTTTCTCACGAAGGAAGGAAAAAATCCAGTCAGAAATGCAAAAACCCGACCAAACAAGGCCGGGTTTATACAGTTTCCACGTATGAGAGGGGAAACGGGATCAGCAGTTACAGCATTCCTTCTTCCATCGCCTTGGCACGAAGGCGAAGAATTTCCCATTCCGCGTCCATGATATATTCGTTGGAGATTTCGCGGAACTTGAGGAAGCTGTCATAGATTTCACCAGCCAGCGGAGAGGTCTGACCGATTTCCTCGAGAACAGCCTTGGATTCCTTTGCCATGGCCATCATCATGTCATCAGGCAGCTTGCGCAATTTGACACCATCTTTTGCCAGAAGCGGGCGCAGCGAAATGGCATTGTGATACTGATAGTCCGCCATGGTGTCCAGCGAGGTCGCCTTGGCAGCCTGTTTGATGATCTCGCGCAGATCTTCCGGCAAGCTCATCAGTTTTTCCTTGTTCACAATCACTTCAAGACCGGCACCTGGCTCATGGAAGGCAGGCATATAATAGTTTTTGACAACCTTATAGAGACCGAAGGACAGATCGTTCCATGGGCCGACCCATTCGGCGGCATCAATCGTGCCAGACTGAAGGGCGGAGAAAATGTCCGTCGCAGGCATCATGACAACAGAGACGCCAAGACGGCGCAATACTTCACCACCAAGTCCGGCGATGCGCATTTTCAGGCCTTTGAGGTCATCAAGGGTCTTGAGCTCCTTGGCAAACCAGCCGCCTGCCTGAGTGCCCGATGCGCCAGCATAGAACGGCACAACTCCGAACGGTTCGCAAAGCTTTTCCCAAAGCTGCTGACCACCGCCGAACTCCAGCCATGCGGCATGTTCGATCTGGGTGAAGCCAAACGGAACACCGGTATAGAAATGGAAGGCCTTGTCCTTGCCCTGCCAGTAATAGGAGGTGGCATGGCCGATTTCAGCCGTGCCTGAAGAAACCGCATCAAACACTTCGAGCGGAGGCACCAACTCGCCGCCACCAAAGACCTTGATCGTCAGGCGACCGCCTGACATCTTGCCAACGCGCTCGGCAAAGCGCACTCCATTCATACCAACGCCTGGCAACTGTTTTGGCCAAGACATTGGCATATTCCACACGATACCATCCTGAGCTCTGACGATTGCAGGAGTTGCAAGGGTCGCGGCACCACCGACAGCAAGACCGGTTAACACTGAGCGGCGATTTATGGATCCTTTACTTTCCATAGAAAAATGTCCTCCGACTGAATGAAAGAAAGAAATATTGTTATTGTTTTTTTTCGCCTGCATGCTTGCACGAGGCTACAACCGACGCAAGAGCAGAAGCGTTGCAAGTGTTTGTATTTCCTCAAGCAAATTGGCTCGATTGCGCAGAGGAAACAAAAGCAGCCGCCCATGCACGAAAAATTAAGTGGATTAGCCAATATTGTTTGCCACATTATCACGCTGACTTCATTTGCAAATTCCGCAAAATGCTGTAAAAACCCAAGCCATTACAGAACAATATTTCGCTTTTTCCTCTTATCAAGGGATTTAAGATATTGCCGCGCAAAAGCTCCAAGCTCGACCGGATTGACCTGCATATCCTTGATGAGCTTCAGAAGAATGCCCGCATCACAAACAAAGCCCTCTCGGAAATTGTCGGGCTTTCCCCAAGCCCCTGTCTGCAACGGGTCAAGCGGCTTGAGGATATCGGTTTGATCAGCGGTTATCTGGGCCTGATCAATCTCGAGGCCCTGTGCCGCCATGTCACCGTGATGGCAACCATCACCATCAGGGATCACGATCATTCGATCTTTTCCACCTTCGAGAAAGCGATTGCCGAGCTGCCCGATGTTGTCGAGTGCCTCAAGCTGAGCGGTTCGTTTGACTATCTTGTCCGCTTTGTCTGCACCGATATTCAACGCTATCATGCAGTTACTGAAGACCTGCTGGTTCAGGTCGGCGGCAAGATGCAGATTGCCAGCCATGTTGTCCTTGACCAGACCAAGGAATATCACGGGGTCGATCTGGATGGACTGGTGCATGGGTAGGGCTTGAGACCGAGGATCGGCACGCGCCGAACTCGATCAACACGCAAGCGCTTCAGATTTCGTCCGGTCTTACCGGCTCCCCGGTTTCCCAGTGCAGAACGCTCAGTTCCGGCCAGTTTCCAAGCATGCGCTTTGCTTTCTCGCCGTAGAGCTGGCGATTGGTCGCCAAAGTGTGGCATGGCCGGATGGTCAGGGAAAAAATATCTGAAAGCCCGAAAGGTGCTGCGATCGAAAGAGTGTCATCCGCTTCAAGCCGCACCGCCACAGCGTGTGTGGTGCACATGTAGTTTTCAAGGCTCTGATCGGTAGAGGACAGTTGCGGATAGGCCCCGCCAAAGCGCTCCGGATACCAGAGATGGACCCGAGCCTGATTACGCACCTCGATCCGGCCTTGCCAGCTTGGCAGAGCCTTGTCGACCCTTTTGATTACCGCGTCTTCAGCGTCATAGGACAAATCCCTGTCATCGAAATAGGCGATGTCATAGTCCTTGATGCCATGCCCCCGGGGGCGTCCGGTGAGACAGTTCCAGACGGTTTGATAGATGGCACCGGAAACCAGACGCCAGTCGGGCAGGTTCAGTTCGCGCAGTGCCCTTAGCAGTTCCATCAAGTGATCATCATCGGCAATCATTCTGCCGAGCAGAAACCGGCGATCCTCTTCACTCAATTCCGGGCTGTCATTGTCTGTCCTGATGGTGAAGGGGCTGTGCATGCTGCTGTCTCCGTTGGCTGGAGAAACAGGATCTTCGATTCTTTGTACCAAGGCAAAAGCTTCAGAAAGCTTTATACAGGAAACAGGGCCGTGCGCTTCACTTGCCCGCGTTCGACAGTCATACCCTGTCGAGCACCTCAAGCAGGCGATATCGCTCGCAGACCAACTTCATGTCGGGAGCGAAGACACCGTTGCGCTCAAAATAGGCTTTGTGTCCATCGCGCCAATAGTCATAGGAAAGATCGCCTTCCCCCTCCTGTCGGGCGAACTCCACATCCACTTCATCAAACCGGCACAAGAAAACATCGATGGTTTCGATCACGGCAGCCGGTTGATCTGCGCTGTCAAGAATGACGTAGATATCGCCCACTTTAGGCAGCGGGATATTCTCCTTCTCAAGCAAGGCAAGCGCATCGCAAGACGCTGTTTTCCTGCCCGAAATGACAAGCGCCAGCAATTCTTCCGCCAGTTCCGGAGAATCTCCCAGAGAGTAGGCATCAGTGATGGTTCCGTATTTTTCGTGAAGCTCGATCATGCTACCTCATGGCCTGTTTTCTCATTTCAGGATAAAAAAATCCCGCGCTCCCCGAAGAACGCGGGATTTTGTTTTCAGAAAATCAACCGCGCAGCTCGCCGCCAGTAGCCTTGACGACACTGGCAACAATCTTGGTTGAGATCGCTTCGATATCCTCGTCGGTCAGCGTCTTGTCCTTGGGCTGAAGGGTGACTTCGAGGGCAACCGATTTCTTGCCTTTCTCGATATGCTCTCCTTCATAGACGTCAAACAGATTGACCGCGGTGATCAGTTTCTTGTCCGCACTGCTTGCTGCCTTGAGGATCGTGGCTGCGGTGACCGACGCATCGACAACGAACGCGAAGTCGCGGCGCAGAGGTTGCAGATCGGACAGAATGAGAGCCGGACGCGACTTGGTCGGTTTCTTCTTCGGATCCGGTGCATTTTCGATGGTGATCTCGAATGCACAGACCGGTCCGTCGACATCCAGAGCCTGGAGCACTTTGGGATGCAGCTCACCGAAGGTACCGATGACGATTTTCGGACCCAGCTGGATTTTGCCAGACCGCCCCGGATGGTACCAGTCGGGCCCACCGGCAACAATCTGAAGCTTGGAGCTGTCGAGCCCCATGGCCTCGAGCACGGCCAAGGCATCGGCCCGGGCATCAAAGACGTCCGACGGCTTGGCAGCATCACGCCAGTGGCGACCGGTTCCAACAATCTGAACCGCTCCGCGACGAATGCCCGTTGCATGGGTGAACTGTTCCTCGGGCTTGTCGCCTAGGAAGATCTGGCCCACTTCGAACAATGCAAGATCATTGGCACCGCGGTCCACATTGCGCTGAGCTGCCAGCAGGAGGCCGGGCAGCAGGCTCGGGCGCATGTCTGACAGATCTGCGGAAATCGGGTTGGTCAGAGCCAGTTCCGGCTTGCCACCACCGAAGAGTTCTGCCTGCGCCTTTTCAACGAAGGACCATGTCACCGCCTCAACCATACCACGAGCGGCAAGCTGACGACGCGCATTGCGAATGCGTTTCTGACGATCCGTCAATGGTGGTTGGGTCACCGCATTGAGGCGTGGCAGTGGGGTATTTGGAACACGGTCTACGCCAACGATGCGAGCAACCTCCTCAACGATGTCGGCCTTGCCATGAACATCGGGACGGAAAGTCGGAACTGCAACCTTGAGGTCGTGACCCGTACCGGAAGTCCAGAAGCCGAGACGCTTCAAGACGGTCTTGATCTCAATGTCGGGAACATCGAGCCCCGTGAGGCGCTTGACCTCGGAGATCGGGAAGTCGATGATCTTGTCCTTGATCGGAGCTTCACCGGCAACCACCATTTCAGACGGTTCGCCACCGCACAGATCCATCACCATCTGGGCAGCCATATAGCCACCGGGAATGACAAAGGCCGGGTCGCAGGTCCGCTCGAAGCGATAGCGCGCGTCGGACTGAATGCCAAGCGCACGTCCGGCGCGTGCGGTTTTGATTGGGTCAAACCAGGCACATTCCACGAATACATTGGTCGTGTCCAACTGAGAGCCCGTGGTCTCGCCACCCATTACGCCACCGAATCCAATCGGACCCGAATCGTCTGCGATGACGCAGATTTCGGTTCCTTCGGCGATCTCATATTCCTTGCCATCAAGGGCGATCATTTTCTCGCCCGGTTTGCCAAGACGGGCATGAATGTCGCCTTTCACCTTGTCAGCATCATAGACATGCAAGGGCCGACCGCGGTCATAGGAGATATAGTTGGTGATATCGACAAGTGCGCTGATGGGTCTGAGACCAATGGCACGCAGACGCTTTTGCAGCCAGTCCGGGCTCGGGCAATTCTTGACGCCCTTGATATAGACACCGGTGAAAATCGGGCAGATGGGATTGTCGCCCTCTTCCTTCAAGAACACCTTGATGGGGCTTTCGAACGTGCCCTTGATTTCCTTGGGATGATGCTCCTTGAGCGTGCCGATACCGGCACCTGCAAGGTCGCGGGCAACACCATAAACCCCCAGCGCGTCACCGCGGTTGGGCGTGATGGCGATATCAATCACCGGATCATCAAGACCGAGAACGGGGGCAAAGGGTTCGCCGATCGGTGCATCTTCAGGCAACTCTATGATACCGTCATGCTCGTCGGAAATACCCATCTCGCGCTCGGAGCACATCATGCCGTTGGATTCGACACCGCGAATTTTAGTTGGTTTGAGCACCATGCCATTTGCGGGAATGACAGATCCGTTCTGGGCCAGAACCACCTTGATGCCAGCGCGGGCATTGGGCGCACCACACACGATCTGGAGCACTTCCTTGCCAGTGTTGACCTTGCAGACCCGCAAACGGTCCGCGTCGGGATGCTGCACGGCTTCCTCGACATAGGCCACGGTGAAGTCTTTGAGCAGCTCGGCTCCGTCAATGACCTCTTCCACTTCAAGGCCGATGATGGTGAGCTTTTCGAGAATCTCCTCGAGCGTTGCGTCTGTCTCGAGATAATCCTTCAGCCAGGACAGGGTGAATTTCATGAGGAAAGCCCTCCTACAAGTCCGGGAATATCAAGGGGGCGGAAGCCATAATGATCGAGCCAACGCTTGTCGCCGCCAAAGAAGGCGCGCAAGTCCGGCATGCCATATTTCAGCATGGCGATGCGGTCGATCCCCATGCCCCAGGCATAGCCGGTATATTTGTCGGGATCGAGATCGCAATTGCGCAGCACATTGGGATGGACCATGCCGCAGCCCAGAATTTCGAGCCAATCGTCGCCTTCACCGATGCGCAATTCATTGCCGACGCGCTGGCAGCCGATATCCACTTCCATGGATGGCTCGGTGAAAGGGAAGTGCGATGCGCGGAAGCGCATCTTGACGCTGTCCACTTCAAAGAAGGCTTTGCAGAATTCTTCGAGAATCCATTTCAGATGCCCCATATGGGCCCCTTCTTCGATGACAAGACCTTCGACCTGATGGAACATCGGGGTGTGTGTCTGGTCGCTGTCACAACGATAGGTGCGGCCGGGACAAATAACACGGATCGGCGGTTCCTGGCTTGTCATGGTACGGATCTGAACCGGGGAGGTATGGGTTCTGAGTACCATTTGCGAGCCATCTTCCTTTTCTGGCAGGAAGAAAGTGTCATGTTCAAGCCGCGCCGGATGATCGGGAGGGAAATTCAGCGCGGTGAAATTGTAAAAATCGGTCTCGATGTCCGGGCCTTCGGCCACTGCAAATCCCATATCGGCGAAAATCGCCGTCAATTCGTCCGTGACCTGAGCGATTGGGTGAACACGCCCTTCAAAGGTGGCCCCTGGACGCGTGGGAAGCGTCACATCCACCGTCTCGCTGATCAGACGTTCATTGAGCGCCTGTTCCTTGAGCAATTCCATGCGCGTCGAGATCGCATCGCCAACACGAGCCTTGAGGCCGTTGAGGGCGGGGCCCATTTGCTTGCGCTCTTCCGGGCTCATCTTGCCCAGTGTTTTCATCAGGTCCGAAATCTTTCCCTTTTTGCCAAGGGCCGAGACGCGGACTTCTTCCAATGCAGTCTGATTTGCCGCCGCTTCAATCGCGGTGGTAATCTCCTGCTCCAGTGTTTCAAGTTCCGACATAACCATTCCGTTTTGGGCGATCGCTTGATGTTAATGTGCGTTGTAACAGATTGACCGGCGCAATAAAGGGCTTATCCCCCGTCAATTGTCACCGAATGAGAATAAAAAACCCGCCTCGAATGCTCGACGCGGGTTTTCACTTTTTGAAAATGTTGTTGCGCCGATACGAAAAGCCACGCACCCCGAAAATACGGGATGCAAGATTTTCGGCCTCAACACGTCTCCCCATTGTCGGGGAAACGATCAGGCAGCAGCAGCGGTAGATTTGGCTTTCTCGACCAGCGCAGCGAATGCTTCTGGCTGATGGATTGCCATATCCGAGAGAACCTTGCGGTCGATTTCGATGCCAGCCTTGTTGAGGCCGTCGATAAATCGTCCGTAGGTCATGCCATGTTCGCGGACAGCGGCGTTGATGCGCTGGATCCAGAGCGAACGGAAATTGCGTTTTTTCGCCTTGCGGTCGCGGTATGCGTACTGACCGGCTTTTTCAACGGCCTGCTTGGCAATGCGGATCGTGGACCGACGGGCGCCATAATAGCCTTTGGCAGCCTTGAGGGTCTTTTTGTGACGGGCGTGAGCGGTAACACCGCGTTTTACACGTGACATATCTCTATCTCCTTAATTCAGAATGCGTCTCAAGACTGCGCTTATTTGTAAGGCAGAAACTGCTTGACGATTTTTGCATCCTGCTCGCTGAGAGTGGTTGTGCCACGGGCTTTGCGGATGAATTTGGTGGTGCGTTTGATCATGCCATGCTGCTTGCCAGCCTGTGCAGATACGACCTTGCCTGATCCGGTCACCTTGAAGCGCTTCTTGGCGCCAGATTTTGTCTTCAGCTTGGGCATTTTGCTCTCCTGATAGTCCTTGGCGGACTGTTTTTCTTGAATTTGCTCTCAGCCAGCGCCTTGCCTCTCGATGAGCCTTGGCGATCTGTCCGGAATTGAGCATTCGGCCTCCCCACGGCAGCCCTATATTTCAGCCGGGCGAGACGAGACTGGCGGTTTATACCGATGTGGCGAGCGGGAATCAAGAGGAAAGGCAAAAGAATCTGGCAGAAGATAACCGGCAAAGCAGCCCGTGCATGCCAGATTCGCCGAGAGAGAGGTCGTCACGGCAGGGGATGGGGATGCGGGTGGCGTTCAATTCAACTCTTCAAATTTTCTCTTTCTCATCGGATTATGTCGTAAACGGTCTTAATAAGCACATTCACGTTTCTGAATGCCCATATATCATCAGACCTTCGTCACCCCCCCCTCACAAAAAACAACAAAACCCCGGCTCGCTTGAACCGGGGTTTTTGAAGTCTTTGCAAATTCGCTAAATGCAATGCCTATTTGGGTGCGAGGATCATGACCATCTGGCGGCCTTCCAGTCTTGGCTCTGCCTCGACCTTGGTCAGTTCTGCCATTTCGCCCTTGATCTTCTGAAGCAATTCCATTCCCAAATTCTGGTGGGCCATTTCACGACCGCGAAACCGCAACGTGAATTTCACCTTGTCACCGCTTTCGATAAATCTGTGGGCGCTGCGCAATTTCACTTCATAGTCATGGGTATCGATGCCGGGACGCATTTTGACTTCCTTGACTTCGACGACTTTCTGTTTCTTGCGTGCTTCGGCTGCTTTTTTCTGAGCCTGATACTTGAAGCGGCCATAGTCCATGATCTTGCAGACTGGCGGCTCGGCATTCGGTGAAATCTCTACCAGATCCAAACCTGCCTCAGCGGCCATATCCATGGCCTGTCTGGTGGGCACAGACCCATGGTTGTTTCCCTCATCATCGATGAGCTGCACTTGGTCAATTCGGATTTGATTATTAATGCGCGGTCCCGTTTCGCGGGGCGCTTGCGCTCTGGATGGGCGGCGAATGGTCGTAGTCTCCTTTGATATTGCAACAATGGCATCTCATACATATGACGCAGGTTGTCCTTGCTTTCAAGCCCTGCCAAGGGCGAGAGCCCGGGATAAACGGCAGAAAACTCTCCCCTTTTCACAAGCAAGTCGTACGTGGAACAAAATAGAGGGCCAGCCCTTGAATTTATGTTAAGAGGCTTGATGCTGCCATGCAATATTTGCATAACGAAAGATGACAAAGATCAACACCATACGACCTTAGTATGATAAAGAGCCAGTCAACTCATAATGTGCGCCCTGTTGCACCGTGTCGATTCTAAAAAGAGCAGAGAAGTTTGTTCCATGTCCGATCAACAATTTGACGCCCTTATGCCTGCCGCCATGGCCCAGAAAGCCGAGGATGTGGGTGTTGCCAAAGCCACCAAAGATCCCCTCATCACCTTCACGCTCGCGCTCACAGCCGGTGCCTTCATCGGCATAGCCTTCATTTTTTATACGGTCGTGACCAACGGCAATGGTGATATTGGCTGGGGAGCCAACAAGTTCATTGGCGGGCTGGCCTTCTCATTGGGTCTGATGCTCGTAGTCATCAATGGTGGTGACCTGTTTACCAGTACGGTGCTGACTGTTGTCGCCAAGGCGAGCGGGAAAATCTCCTGGGGACAGCTGTTCAAAAACTGGGGCATTGTCTATGTGGGCAACTTCGTCGGCGCGATCGGCCTTGTCGCCATCATGCAGATCGCCCAACATTACGAACAGGGAAATGGCTCGCTTGGCATCCACTATATGCAGATTGCCCAGCACAAGTTGCATCACGGCTTCTTCCAGGCCATCGCGCTTGGCATCATGTGCAATGTGATGGTCTGTCTCGGTGTCTGGATGTCCTATAGCGGCCGTTCGGTGACCGACAAGCTGCTGGCCGTCACGCTGCCGGTTGCGATGTTTGTCGCCTCCGGGTTCGAGCACTGCGTGGCCAACATGTTCCAGATCCCGATGGCCATCATGACCAAGACCTTCGCCGGCCCCGACTTCTGGACTGCGACTGGAACCACTGCGGCTGACTTTGCGGATCTGACCTGGGGGCATTTCGTCCTCAACAACCTGATCCCGGTCACCATCGGCAATATCATCGGCGGCGGCGTGCTGGTCGGCCTGATTTACTGGTTCATCTATCTGCGGCCAAAGAAGAGCCGATAAGCTTGTCATAAACGGTCAGAGTCTGCTGGCCCATGGATTGAAGCGAAAAGTTGGCCTCGATATGCGCGCGCGCAATCGGGGTCATTGCCTTTTTATGGGCTTTCTCCATCGCCAGCATCTGGGCAATGGCCGTCTGCCACCCCTCTTTGTCGTCATGACGCAGGACGCGCGCAATCCAGTCTGTCTCCGGCACGCCTTCTGGCGAGGCAACAACCTCGGGCTGGGCACCAAGATCACCGACCAGGGTCGGCACACCCATAGCCAAGCTTTCCGCCGCTGACCGGCCAAAGGTCTCCGCATCCTGACTTGGCACGATCACCAGATCGGCCAGCGCATAGGCGGCAGGCATATCAGCGCAATGGCCGACGCGGGAAACACAGCCTTTCAGATCATGCTCGTGGATCAATTGATCCAGCTCGGCCACATAGGCTTCTCGTCCCTGTTCATCGCCGATCAACAGCAAATGGAACGTCGGCCCCATGGCTTTTTTCAGCGCGCCCATGACAGGCAGGATGAAACTCTGCCCTTTCCAGCGCGTCAGGCGCGAGGGAAGGAGAATAACCGGACGGTCATCAAACCCCCATCGTGTACGAAGCGTATCCAGCCGATCAGAAAAAATCGCATCCGAATCGAATTGATCCATATCGACCCCGCGATGGATGGTCACAATGCGGCTTTTGGCCTCCGGATTCCGTGCCTCGATGAGGCGAGCCGTGTAATGGGAATTGGCGATAACGCAATCTCCCTTGGCCATGACGGAATTGTAGAAAGCCTTGAGGCGGCCCTTTTGGCTATAGGCACCATGATAGGTGGTGACGAAAGGCACCCCGACGCGTCGGGCAGCAAGCATGGCGCTCCAGGCCGGGGCACGAGACCGGGCATGAACCAGATCAACCCCATTGTCCCTGACCATCGCTTCGATGATTTTGGCGTTACGGTGAAGGATCGTCAGCGGGTTTTTGCTGCGCCCGGCAAGAGGCAGCAATTGGCCACCAACCTTTGCGAGATGATCATTCAAACGCCCCGGTTCCGCCGCCACAAGCGCCCGCCCTCCTGCGTCAACAATCGCTTCGGCGATATCCACCGTTCCGCGCTCGACACCACCGGAATCGAGCCAGGGAAGGACCTGAAGGATTGTTGGGGCTTTTTTCATGTGATCCACCGCGCTAATAGATCGTAACAGCCACTGTCCAAAATACAGCGAGCCAAATGTGATTCCTTGCTGGAGAGATAACAATGCCTGCCTCTGAAAAGCAAACCATCCGTGTCGGAAAGTCCGATGATCCCCGCGAAATCGCCTTCAAACAACGCCCTGCCACCGCAAATGATCTGCCGGGACTGTTCTGGATGGGTGGCTTCAACTCCAACATGGAAGGGGAGAAGGCCCTTGCCCTTGATGGATTTTCTGAGGAACGCGGTCAGGCCTATCTCCGCTATGACTATTCGGGACATGGCGTTTCGGGAGGGGACTTTCTCGACGGAACCATTTCGAAATGGCTTGAGGAGAGCCAGGTTCTGTTTGATCAAATGACGACCGGACCACAAATCGTCGTTGGTTCCTCCATGGGCGGTTGGCTGGCCTTGTTGATGACAAAGGCCCATATCGAGAAAGTGGGCATTGAAAACAGCCGCATCAGCGGTCTTATCCTGATCGCTCCGGCGATAGATCTCACGCAAGTCCTGATGTGGGATGCATTCGATGACGACATCAGGGCAGAAATTAAAAAGAATGGCTTTGTGAAACGGCCCAGCGATTACGGCCACCCGACAGGTATTGCCTTGCAATTGATCGAGGATGGGAAACAGCATCTGTTCGGCGACAGCCTCATCGAAACCGGATGCCCGGTGCATATCCTGCAAGGAGTGGGGGACATAACGGTACCTTGGCAAATGTCGGTGGATCTGGTGGCACGGCTGGCGCGGGATGACGTCAGGCTGACGCTGGTCAAGGACGGAGATCACCGCCTGTCGAGGCCCGAGGATCTGGAGCTTCTCAAGCGCGTTGTGACTGACATGATCGAGGCTTGAGATCCCCTTCTTTCATGTCAGCCAGCTTTGTTCGCCTCGTTCGCGCTATTTCGTGGCAGCCGCCATCGAATCGGAAATGATGTTCAATGCGCGATCGATCTCTTCAGTGGATACGGTCAGCGGCGGGGCGATGCGGAACACACCGCCCATTCCTCGCAGCTTGACCACATTCATGCTGAGGCCCCGTTGCATGGCCTCTTCCATGATACGGGTGCCAAGCTCGTAGCCGGGTGCCTTGGTCTCCCGGTCCTTGACGACCTCAAGGCCGATGAGAAGGCCACGACCACGCACATCGCCAATGCAATCATACTCCTTTTGCAGAGCGAGCAGACCGTCGCGCAATTGCGCCCCACGCTGGGCGGCCTGTTGCATGAGATTGTCTCTGGCGACGACATCAAGCACCGTGTTGCCGATGGCGGCGGGCAGGGGATCGGAGACATGGGTTGTGTAGAACAGATAGCCCCGTTCATAGGCTGTCTGCTCGATCTCGCTACTGGTCATGATGGCCGCCAGAGGTAACCCGGCCCCGAGGGTCTTTGACAGGGTCATGATATCGGGGGTGACTCCATCGCGCTGGAAGGCAAACATGGTGCCGGTTCGGCCGACACCGGTCTGCGCCTCGTCAAGGATGAGCAGCATGCCGCGCTCTTCGCATTTTTTCTTCAACGCCGCCAGATAGCCAAGGGGCAGTTCGATAATGCCGCCACTGGAGAGGATCGGCTCGGCGATGAAAGCGGCCAGCTTGCCCGATGTCTGGCAATCGATCAGTTTGAAGGCATCGTCCAGTTCGGTTTGCCAGTCCAACGATCCATCGGCATTGGTAAAGCGCGGACGATAGGCATCCGGGGCAGGGATGACGAAAGACCCGACGGCGGCCGGACCGTAACCGAATCGACCCGCACTATAGGTGGCCGAAGCCGCTGCTCCGGTCATGCCATGCCAGCTCTGGGCGAAGGCAACCACTTCGTGACCACCAGTGACCAGCTTGGCCATGCGAATGGCCGCTTCGTTGGATTCAGCACCAGTGGTGAGCAGCATCACCCGATCAAGGTCCGGAGCCAGATCTGCCAGTCGTGTCGCCAGATCAACGACCGGGCGGGACAGCATGCCACTGAAAAGATGGGCCACCTTTGTCATCTGCTCATTGACGGTTGCCACGATGTCCGGATGGGAATGGCCGAGCAGGGCGCTCATCTGACCGGAGGTGAAATCCAGGATCGCGCGGCCATCGGCATCATAGACATAATTGCCTTCGGCCCGTTCAATGATCAGGTTTTCAAATGCGGATCCATAGCGAACCAGGTGCCTGTTCGCGCGATCCCAAAAAGCAGCTTCATCATTCAATGACATGGTGTTTCTCTCTGGTGTGTTTTTTCCAGCCATATCAATCCTTGCATATTCAGGCAAATTGATATTGTTTAACTCAGATATCAATGGAACTGATGCCATGCAGACACTCGACCTCGCCTTGCTCAAAAATTTCGTTATCGTCGCGCAAACCGGCTCGATCAGCCTTGCCTCACAGCAGGTGGGGCGCACCCAATCAGCGCTCAGCATGCAAATGCAACGGCTCGAAGAGCAGTTGGGCAAAAGACTGTTTCACAGGACCGGGGCAGGCGTGCGCCTGACAACAGTGGGTGAGCGGCTGGTGGTGCATGCGGAGGCCCTGTTGGCCCAACATGATGAAATGGTCATGGATATGAGCGGTTCGGCGCTTCGGGGCACCGTCAGCCTTGGCTGCACGGAGGATTACGCCAGTGCGTTTCTACCGCAATTGCTCGGCAGCTTTTGCGCCACCTATCCCGATATCGATCTCAGACTTGTCTGTGCGCCCTCCAATGATCTCAGACCACAATTGCAGCAACGCATGCTCGACATGGCTCTGGTTTCCCTGCCCTCGCCGGAAGCGGAAGGCGTCATCCGTCGCGAACAGCTCGTGTGGGTGGCCAATGATGCTGATCCCGCAATCCTTTCGGCTCCGATTCTCCCTCTTGCCCTGTCCTCTCCGGCCACGCTTGACTATCGCGCGGCGTCAAGTGCGATGGAGGCGATCAGTCGCCGCTACCGGGTCGCCTATGCCAGCAACAGCCTTGCCGGACTGCTGGCGATTGCCCGTTCGGGTCACGCGATCAGCGTATTGACCAGAAGCGCGGTGCCGCAGGACTTGTGCATCATCGGTGATGCCCTTCCGCCCTTGCCCGCCATCGGGATCACGCTCGAGGTTGCCGAACAGCGGGCCTCTCTGGCGGTTACAACGCTCAGTGATCATATTTGTTCGATCTTGCCGCACCTTTAGCCTCCCTTTGCGGAATGGGTTTGATGTGTCCGGTTCAGTTTCCTTCTTTCGGTGAATCTGTTAGCCTTCCCTGACCCAATCATTGTGTTGAAAAAGGCTTTGCCGATGGCCCTGGACATTTCAGGTCTTCTTGTTTCCAACGCTCAAAACACTGCGACAAGCTCGCTACTGAAGACCTTGCAGAGCGGTTCGCAGATCGGAGCCATGCTGAAAAGCATCACGAGCAAGCCAACGGGCGAGGCCGTGCTTCAGCTCAGTGTTGCAGGGCAGTCGCTTGACCTACAGGCGAGCCCGGAAGCCGCCGCGAAACTGACCGCGGGCGGTTCGGTCATTCTGCAAATGACACAGGGCGATAGCGGTCCGCAATTGATCATCCGGCCGATGACGGCACATCCGGGCACCGAAGCCAGCCCCCAAAGTCAGGTTTCCATAGCCACCCAAAGCTCAGGCAGTGAGACACCGGTGACAAGGGGAAGTGCAGAGCCAGCCCCGCAAACCTACACGCAAAGAGGAACGAGCCCGGCACAGCAGGCAACGCAAGGGGCCACGAGCCCGCAAGGGCAAACGCCCAGCGCGGGGCAATCGGGACAAGGCATCCCGACCTTTGTTCAGGTGAACTCCGGTTCTCTTCCTTCCGGCAACACCGGCGGCGAAGCGCTCCCCCGGACCGTCTTGCCAGGCGGCACGCAACCAGCGCAACAGACATCCGGGACAGCAGGATCGCAGCTCGCAAGTCAGTCCACCTCCGGCATGCCAACACAAGTCGGCGCAGAGGCCGGGGCACAAAGTGCAAGTCAAAGTTCAAGCAATGCGCAAGTCGGGCAAAGTGGGCAGACCGTTTCCCCTGCCCCAACGGGTTCTGGCGGTGGTGGCGGACCCATTGGACAATCAACGCTTCAGGGACCCGGGCAAAACGGGCAGGCCAACATGCAAATGTCGGCACAACCTGTCACCCAAGCCCCGGCGGTCAACGAAACGGCCAATGGACCCAATGCTCCGACAGCGCAGGCCGGACAATCCACGTCTCTCGCCGCGGGAGCCAATAGCGGTAACGGATCGCTTGCGCAACCGACGTCACAAGCTGCGGGCCCGGTGCCGCAAGCCGCTGCGCAGTCATCGACCCGGCCAGCATCCCAGACCCCTTCGGGCGCACCGGCTCAGGTGATGACGGATGGAGCAGCGCAAACAACCGCGAGCGGGCAAAATGGCCGGATATGGCAGAGCCCAACCTCGGCCAATATGACAAGGACCACCGGTGCGATGACGGAGACAAGCGGAGGGGAGCGGGCGGTTACGCAGGGCTCACAGGTCTCGTCTCAGCAGGCAAGCTCTCCATCCGTGCCGCAAGCTGCGCCAAACGCCCCTGCCCCTGGTGCAACCTCCCAGAATATGCCGGGCATTCAGGCCCAGCAATCGGTCGTCCTTCTGAACAAGGCAGATAGCGCAGGCAAAGACAAAGCCATCAAGGCCGAGACGCCCAACGTCTATACGGCAAGCGCGCAAAGCACGGATAGAGCTCAGACAACGGGATCGAGCGGTACGAGTACGCCTCTGGACAATCTGGTCTCCCTGCAACGCAATACGATGAGCCAACAAGGCTCCATGACCGACCTCTTTGCCAATTTGCAGTCCTTTCTGGGGCAAATGGAGGCTGGCCAGCGCCCCGAGATATCCAAGGATGTCGAGACGGTCATGCGTTGGGTCATGGGATTCCAGCTCCCCACCGAGGGCACGGACAACTCCAAACAGGCAGGTGACGCCTTGCGTCAGATTTTCGCTTCGCTGGGCCTCATGGGCAATTCCCAAGGCGAAACAGCCGACGCGCTCATCGCGACCAATTTCAAGGCGACATTGACCCTTTTGCAAGCGATGCTGCCCGAGAGCAAGGCGAGCCAAACCCCGACGAGCCAGCAAAGTGCCAGTGATCAGCCCCCTTTGCGGGGCGCGCCCCTGCAAGGACAGGATGCAAGGCCTTCGACAATTCTGCCCTCGGACAGTGACGAAGCGGCCTTGTCGCAGATACGCCGGAATGTCGAGGCGGCCCTCGCCAGAGCCACCTTGTCGCAAATCGCTTCCTTGCGCTCGTCCTCTCCGGAGAACAGCCCTCACACCAGCCATGGCTTGCCGGTCATGCATGCCGAGGTACCGGTCGCCCTTGCCAATGGCACTGCCATGATCCAGATGACGATCCAGCAGGAGCTCGAAGACGAGGACGAGGAGGCGCAGGAAAAGGACGGCAAGAAGCGCAAGCGGGGCGCAAACTGGTCCGTGAATTTCGCGCTTGATGCTGCTCCTGTCGGCGCGGTTGATGCTGGAATCCGATTGCGGGAGGAAAAAATCAGTCTCACCCTTTCTGCCGAGCGACAGGAAACACTTGCCTTTTTCAAACAATCCGCTCCAATGCTGCAAAGCATGCTCGAAGAGGTGGGGCTTTCGCTCGAAGGGCTGATCGTCAATAGCAAACAAAGTGAAGCCGACATTGTCCGCCGCGCTTTCATGCCAGTCTTTCAGGGACATCTGGATCGAACCTTATGACACAATCCTCACCCCCTTCTGATGACACATCCAAACTGGCGGTCGCTCTGCAATATGATCAGGGCACGGACCTCGCTCCTCGTGTTACCGCCAAGGGCCGAGGGGAAACGGCGGAACGGATCATCGAGCTTGCCCGCGAGCATGGGGTCGTGGTGGAAGGCGATCCGGCTCTCGCCGAAGCCCTGTCGCAGGTGGAGCTTGATGATTATGTACCCGAACATCTGTTCACGGCTGTCGCCGTGGTGATCAGCTATGTCATGCGCGCAGCAGAGAAAAAGCGTAAAAGTCCATTTTCGGACGAATAATGGCACGCTTGCCGCCTGGTGGTCGTCAGAGCCAGCAATCAGGGCACTGCCGGTTGGCAAAAAGGAAAAGGCGCGCCAGCAAAGTGGGCTGGCGCGCCTTCGCACAATCTGGAGAACCCAGTCGGAGATTAGTCGTCCAGAGGTGCGAAGCTACAGGTGAAATGCCGCATCAGTTTTGGTTCCCTGATGATCCTGAACCCCTTGAGCTGATCCTTCTCAGCTGCCAGTTGTTCAAAGGCTTCCACCACGTAATCAGCGTGGGATTGGGTATAGGTCCGGCGCGGGAATGCAAGGCGCACCAGTTCCATGGCCGCCGGTTTTTCCGAGCCGTCGGTCTGGCGGCCAAACATCACCGAACCGATTTCACAGGAGCGGATACCGCCAATTTCATAGAGCTTGCAGGCTACGGTATGGGCGGGATATTTCAACGGATCAATGTGAGGCAGCCAGCCTTTCGCATCAACGAAAACCGCGTGACCACCAGCCGGTTTGACAACCGGAATACCAAGTGCATCGAGTTTTTCGATGATATATTCGTTGGTGCGGATGCGATAGCGCAGATAATCCTCGTCGATGATTTCATGCAGCCCTTGCGCCAGAGCCTCAAGATCGCGTCCGGCAAGCCCGCCATAGGTCGGGAAGCCTTCGGTCTGGATGAGGCGAACACGGGCTTGTTCCGCAAACGAATCGTCATTGAAGGCGATCCAGCCGCCAATATTACCAAAGGCATCCTTCTTGGCGCTCATGGTCATGCCGTCGGCCACCGAGAAACAATCTCTCACGATGTCCCTGATGGGTCGGTTCTGCTGACCCTCTTCCCGCAGCTTGATGAACCAGGCATTTTCCGAGAACCGACAGCCATCAATAATGAAAGGTTTGCCATATTTGTGCGCCAATTCAGCAACGGCCCTGATATTGGCAAGGCTAACCGGCTGACCACCGCCAGCATTGTTGGTGATGGTGATCATCACCATGGGAACGCTGTCACCATGTTGCTCGAGGAAGGCTTCGAGCTTTGCGAGATCCATATTGCCCTTGAAGGGATGCAGGGATGCAGGGTCCTTGCCTTCATCGATCACCAGATCGAACGCCTCGGCACCACTTGCCTCGATATTACCCCGCGTGGTGTCAAAATGGGTGTTGGAGGGGACAGTCTTTCCCGCGCCCCCAAAGATGGACACAAGGATCGCTTCGGCCGCACGACCCTGATGGGTCGGAATGATATGCTCGAACGGCATCAGGTCCTGCACGCTATCCTTGAAGCGATAATAGGACGGTGATCCGGCATAGCTTTCATCGCCGCGCATCACGGCGGCCCATTGTTCCGAACTCATGGCGCCGGTGCCTGAGTCGGTCAGAAGATCGATGATGACATCCTCTGACTTGAGCGCGAACAGGTTATAGTCGGCAGCCTTGAGCCTTGCCTCGCGCTCGGCGCGCGTGGTCATGCGAATGGGTTCTACGGATTTGATACGGAAGGGTTCGATTATGGTCTTCATAAAACAGCTCCGGTCTGATCAGCCCGGGTTACTGTTTGAAACCATGTTCAGTGTGAACGTCCGGGCTGTGCGCCGCGGTTGCCCTCCTCCTGATCCATGAAAACAATCATTGGATCAACCTGGATGACCGCGCTCAGCGCCGAAAGGTTTACGAGGGCAAGTGTGGCAAAAGCTGTTAGCAGGGTCAAGAGGGTGATGTGGTCGGGATTTGCAAAAAGAACAGTTTTTTCTGATGAAAGATCACAGCTTTCAAGCAAACCAATTTTTATGGTTCCGCTCGCTTCTGACGCAGAATTCCGTTTCAGAATTGTTATCTGAGTTGGTCACATTGGTCAGAAAATACGGCATATTGAACATGTGTTGCTTAAGTTCTTGATTGTTTCATTTGCAATGGGCGACATGCATAAAGTATTTCACGCTATTGTTATTCTGGGCTCTTTTCTGCGTTAAGGGCAGATTTTTTATTCCTTCTGGCATTCAGCCGTGTTTGTCTTTCATCGCCCTCAAAAATCGAGCCCCAACTCAGCCTTCACCTTCCTTGTCAGCTTTCTGGCGATGATCTCATACGCTGCATCAAGATGAAGCTTGAGATCAGCATCGCTCATCGCGTCTGGTGATTGCAACTGGACCCATTTGGCCCGCGCCAGATAGGGCGCCGGGATGAAGCCTGGCTCGCCGGTCAGAATTTCATACGCCATGTCCGAACATTTGAAACTGAAACGGGCCGAACCTGTTTCGCAATCCTCTGTACTGCAAATCGCAAAAATCTTGTCGCCGACTTTCCAGACGGAAGCATCTCCCCACTGGATCACATGGGTGGTGCCCTTCATGGCACCGCAATAGGCGTCAAATTCATCCCGCGTCATCGTTGCCTCGCTTTCATGGCTTGCTTGAACAGGCTTTGCCTTGCCTCGATTATCAGATTGCCCAGGGCTCTGAAATCCTCCTTGCGCGTCGAGGTCTTGCGCCAGACCAGCGTGATCTTGCGCGGCAGAGACGAAGGCAAGGGAACCTTGACCACTTCGTGCCCGCGTGTCAGGCCTGCATCGATCGCCATATCCGGAATCAGGGTCGAACCCAATCCCTCTTCTACCATCGCCAGCAATGTGGGCAAACTGGTAGCGTCAAATTCGGAGTCCTTGTTGAGCAATCCCGGAAAGGCCGACAGGGCATGCTGTTGCAGGCAATGGCCTCTTTCCAGCAGCATCAGCGACTCTCCCTTGAGAAAAGCTCCGTCCACAATCTCCCGCTCGCTCATTACATGATCCGGTGGGGCGACGAGATGATAGCCATCTTCGAACAACTCAAGAGACTCGAAATCTGCGACGTCATGAGGCAAGGCAACAAGTGCGACATCCAAACGGCCATGTTTGAGGCCTTCAAGCAGCTGTTCTGTCAATTCCTCGCGCAAATAGAGCCTCAGGCGTGGATATACATCTCGCAGAATCGGGCGCAATCTGGGAAGCAAGAACGGGCCTATGGTGGGAATGACCCCCAAATGCAGATCGCCTGCCATGGCATCCGATTCCATGTTTGCCATCTCGACCAACTCCTCTGCCTCGGCAAGCAGGCGCCGGGATCGATCTGCGATCTTGCGACCAATCGGAGTCATGATGACAGACCGCTTTGATCGTTCGGCCAGGGTTACTCCAAGTATCGTTTCCAGCTCCTTCAATCCCGCACTCAGTGTCGACTGGGTGACATTGCACCTCTTGGCCGCGTTGGAAAAATGCAGCTCGTCGGACAGGGCAACAAGGAAGGTCAATTGGCGCAGAGAGGGCAGCATGTCAGTGATCGATTTTTCCGATTAATTTATCAAAAATTACTCATTTCTCTAATAACTAAATAATTGCTAGAGTGGCGTCAACTTCGAAAACAACCAAAATCTTATGACCAAGGAGTTCATCATGACTGATATTGAAGTTGTCGCCGCCCCTGCCCTGCCGCGCCTGAATGAGAAAGCCCCGGATTTCACCGCCAAAACAACAGCTGGCATCAAGACCCTTGCCGACTATGAAGGCAAATGGCTGATCCTGTTTTCGCACCCGGCTGACTTCACGCCTGTTTGCTCGACCGAGTTCATGGCCTTTGCCAACGCCTATGACCAGTTCCAGGAGATGAATTGCGAGCTTCTGGGCCTGTCTATCGACAGCGTGCATTCTCACATTGCGTGGGTTCGCAGCATCAAGGAAAACTGGGGGGTTGATATCCAGTTCCCGATCATCGACGACATTTCGATGTCCGTTGCCAAGGCCTATGGCATGATCCATCCGGGCGCTGGCGATACATCTGCCGTTCGCTCCACCTTCTTCATCGATCCGAAAGGCATTCTTCGCGCCATGGTCTATTACCCAATGTCCAATGGTCGCTCCATTCCGGAATTCGTCCGTCTGCTCGCTGCAATGCAGACCTCGGATGCCAACGGCGTCGCCACACCGGAAGGCTGGCAGCCAGGTGACAAGGTTATCGTTCCCCCGCCATCGACCGTGGCCGGGGCAGAAAGCCGTGCCTCCGAAGGCTATGAAACCATTGACTGGTATTTCTCCAAAAAAGAACTCTAGGCAGAGATGTCTCTTGAGAGGATCAGACGTCGGGGCGCACCATGCGCCCCGACTTTTCCATAATTGGAACCGGCCATCAGTTTTTGGGCAAGCGGATTTCAAAATGAGCACCGGGTGCACGATCCAGCAATCGGATCGAACCGCCATGCGCCTTTATGATTTCTGCAGAAATGGCCAGCCCCAAACCGGTACCGCCCTTGCGGGCAGAGCCCTGAAAGGGCCTGAAGAGATTTTTTCTGGCTGCGGCGGGAACACCTGGCCCAGTGTCGGAGATTTCGATCACCACCTTGCCATTTTCCTCCCTTGCCCTGAGTTCGATACGGCTGATGACGGACATTTCCGCGCCCAGCTGCATGACATCGGCAGCGTTTCGGCAAAGATTGAAAAGCACCCTGAACAACTGTCCGGGATCAGCATAGATCTCGAAATCCTGCGGAACCTGATTGAGAAACTCTATGCGTGCACTTTCGGGCAGTCCCAGAAAATCATGCACTTCCTGCCCCAATTGATGCAGCTTCAAAAGACGCTTGTCCGGTGGCGCTTCCTGGGCCTTGCCGTAGGACATGACACTGCGTGAATAATCAACCGCCCTGTCAAGCGCACTCATCAGCTTGGGCACCACCCGTTGCACTGTCGGGTCCTCGAGCAAAGCCAGTCTGTCGGAAAAGAGCTGGGCGGAAGCGATGATATTGCGCAGATCGTGATTGATCTTGGAAACCGCCATGCCAAGCTCTGCCAGTCGCCGCTGCCTTTGCAGGTTCTGGGCAAGGATCGTTTCCATTTCGGCCAGCCGCCGCTCTGTCATGCCGATTTCATCCCGGCGCTCCGAGGGCCTGATCACCGCCCCGCCATCTTCGGGGTCGGATGAAAAGGTCGCCATATTGTCAAGAAGATGCAGGATCGGGCGCACCAGCAAAGCCCTCAGCGAAAGATAGACCAGACTGGCGGTCATGATTGAAATGACAAGGGAGAGAAGCAGGATGTTGATCGAATAGGCAACCATGTCCCGACGCAGATCGGTTTCCTTGAAAACCAGCTCTATCATGCCCTGATCGTCTGCGGTCTGGCCGACGATCCTGATGTAGCGCCCCTCACCCCAGATCAGGGTATCGAAAGCGGCAGAGATTTTCTGAAACGGGTTCATGGCCTCGATATCATCATCACGCTCAATCTCGCCGGGCGCTTCCATCATCGCAAGCATCCGGCGCTGGGTGTCGGTTCGCAAGGCAAGGGTATTGATCTTGAGGCGTTTGAGCAGGTCCTCCGCAAGCTCCTGATTCATGAGGTGGCTCGGTGACTTGGTATAGATACGCGCAGCGACCTCGGTCAACTCCAGCTTACGGGTCAACCAGTCATGGCGAAATTTCGAAATGGAAGGGACAAAGATCAGAATCTCGCTCAACATGACAAACAAAAGAGTGAGGATGAGAAGTTTAAGCGACAAGCCGAAGGCCGGTGCGCGATCCCGAGGCCTCTCAAGAGATCGCGCAGGCTGCATTTCGTCGGATTCAGGTGCGGCTGAGGATACCGCCTTGTTCGTCTCATCAGGTTCGATGACCATACGCACACGCTCTGTTTTCCAAGGTTCGGGTCTTGTCCATAATCGGGTTTTCCAAGTTAGCGAGAACAAGGCCGTACCCAACTAATCGCCCGAACCAGCAGAATTGACAAGTGTTTTCGCCTCTACAAAGAAATCGGGTCTTGGAAGGAAGTCTTGTCGAGGAACCTGACAAACCGCAAAAATCCAGTCTTTTTCGTTTGAAAAACAACCAAACGTGCCTTATGCACCTCTTGTCGGGCTTTGTATGATCCCTCACATTATGGCGATCCTGACCCGCCGCGCGGTTCATGACATCGTGACCCGCCTGTTCTTCGGTCCCTTCAAGGCCGTATGATCCAATGACAACCGGAGCCCCGAATGCAATCCGATTTGCTTTATGGCAAACCCCCTCTGAGTGAGTTTTCAGACGTTGACTGCTGGATTTTCGATCTGGACAATACGCTTTACCCGCGTCACGTCGATCTGTTCAAGCAGATGGAAGTCAAGATGAATGAATTTGTCTCCCGTCTGCTGGATCTTGAGACCGAGAAAGCCTCTCAGTTAAGGCACGATTATTATATCAAGTATGGCACGACCATGCGTGGTCTGATGGTCGAGCATCATATCCAGCCGGATGACTTTCTTGAATTCGTCCATGACATCGACCATAGCAGGGTTCCGCCCGATCCCCTGTTGGCCGAAGGTATTCGTCAGCTTCCCGGCAAGCGCTACATCCTTACCAACGGGACACAGGATCATGCGGAAAAGGTTGCTGCACGCCTCGGCATAACCGGGCTATTTCACGACATATTCGATATCGTCTGGGCGGATCTTGATCCCAAGCCCAACCGGGCACCTTATGACAAGCTTCTGGCGCAGACCGGTCTTGCCCCCCGAAGGGCCGCCATGTTCGAGGACCTGCCGCGAAATCTCAAGATCCCTCATGAGCTCGGCATGAAGACCATTCTGGTTGTTCCAAGCCACACGCGCGACGTTTTTCACGAAAATTGGGAAGCGGGTGCAGAGGAAACGAGCCATGTGCAGTTCATCACGGAAAGTCTGGGGGAATTCCTCAAGGACATGCGGCTTTCGGTCTCCGAAGCGGACAGGCGCTGACAGAGCCTGCCCGTCAAGATGAAAATGCCTTTCGTCCTGCAAGGTGTAACCGGTTTTGCGACTCATTTCTATTGACGCCTCTGTCAAGTTTGACTATAAGGCCGGTTCAATAGGCGGCTCGTCATGTGCCGCCTTTTGCTGTCGGTGTGGTCCATGCGCCTTTCACGGCGACAAGACAGACCGACACTTCGAGAAAGCAAAACGCAACCCCGTTTTGTTAGGTTGGCTGCTCGTCCTTCCTGGCCTGTTCAGTATTGAGGGCTGATGTGATGTAGCGGCATGAGCAGACCAGAGCGGTCTGCATGGAAAACAAGGATAGGCTCCATGGCCAATACAGTTTCTGCCAAAAAGGCAACCCGTAAAATTGCACGTAAAACCGCGATCAACAAAGCACGCCGCACACGCGTTCGCACATATCTGCGTTTCGTTGAAGAAGCGATTGAATCCGGTGATCAGTCCGCTGCTTCCGACGCCCTGCGTAAAGCTCAGTCCGAACTGATGCGCGCTGTTGCAAAGGGTGTCTTCCATAAAAACACCGCTTCTCGCAAAATTTCCCGTCTGAGCAAACGCGTCAAGGAAATTGCCGCCTAGATCGGACATTGCCCTTTCATGAAAAGCCCGGCCAAGCCGGGTTTTTTTGGGCCAACCGGTTCGGCCGTCATATAACTGTCACTAATACGGATAGAGAGAATCGGCGGAGCAAATCTTGTTCCCCTTTTGATCACAATTTGAAAAATCATTGTTTTTCAATATCTTACAAACATTCTGGTTTTTCCAAATTTTCGAAATGCGATTCTCTCCGGGGTCAAGATCTCAAGCGATAAAAAAAAATCGGCTGGGACTCTTTTGCATAATATAAACGTTTGGTGACAGAATCTGAGGAGTCGCAAGGAGATAACCCGGTCAAGTAACTTTTTACCAAAATGGAAGAATTTTTTTGATCGCTTGGCGAGCCAAGAATCTGCGGTTATCGATCTTGCACCCATGTACGGGGCTGTGTATTCTCCGCTCTTGCAGGGACGTGGTTGCAAAGAATGAGAAAAACGGACAGGCGTTTTTGAAAGCAATGCAAGCAACCTGAAGAGACCTGATCTGCACTTCGTAACCGGCGCGTACGGGCCGGGCGGACTTGTGGGCAGCAAGGTGGCAGATACGGCTCGCCGGGCCCTTATGCGACTGTGCTTTTGTTCTGATGAGCCCTTGCACATGCGCCCACGGATTAAGATATTTTGTAGCTTCATCTGGTGGCCTTGATTGTCACCCGAGAAGGAGAGTTTGTCCTTGAGTGAATTGGAATCCTATGCAGGTGACATTGATGTGCTGGAAGCCTGGCAAGAGATGTCAAAGGATCCCACAGCGGTACTCATTGACGTGCGTACCCATGCGGAATGGAATTATGTCGGGGTACCGACATTTGATGACCCGCAACGGGAAGTATTATTGGTCGAATGGCTTTCCTACCCCTCGATGCAGGGGCAGGCCGACTTTGGTAAGCGGCTGAAAAAGGAGCTTGAAGACCGTAATGTAGCAAATGATCGTGCCTTGTTTTTTCTGTGTCGCTCCGGGGCTCGCTCCCGACATGCGGCGATCGAGATGACAAGGATATGGTCGGGGCCTTGCTACAATATCGCTTCAGGATTTGAGGGCGATCTGGATGACCAGTTGCATCGGGCCAGTTGCAACGGATGGAAGCATGCCGGTCTACCCTGGAAGCAGTTTTGAGGCGATAGCTAAGACATTTCCGAATTGCCAGGCTCGGTCGTTCGGGATTGATATTTCAATCTGGTCGTATGCAGGGAAGCGAGATAAAACTCGCCAAAATTGCGACTTATCAAGGAAAAAGCTGTTTTTGGCGGCTAATAGGCTAGAAAAACAATATGACAATACAGCAGACGGCCACAAAGGGAAATGTTGAGATGAAGGTGGGTGCGGCGGCTCATCAGGCTTTTCCTGGGGCTGACTCCCCAAAAGAGGAGCCTTCGGTGAAAGTGGGCAAAGAACAATGGGATCGCGTCAAAAAGAGATTGCGCGCGGAACTTGGTGAAGACGTTTTTTTCAAGCTGGTTCGCCAGTGTCGAATTCGAAGATGAACAGAATGGTCTTGTCATTCTTTCCGTCTCTACCCGATTTTTGAAATCCTGGATCCAGTCCCATTATGGCGACTTGCTGATGGCGCTCTGGCGTGAGGAAAGTGAACTGATCCGGCGCATCGATCTTTACGTGCGCGGTGCGGTTCGTCCCAAACCTGCCCAGAGCAAGGTGCAGTCCAAACCGGCCGATGTGGTCGACAAGGACAGCGGGTTTACCCGCCCTGCTGCAACCATTGCCATGAGCCACGACCAGGATCAGCTTGGCGGCTCGCCGCTTGATCCCCGTCTTACGTTCGAAACATTCGTTGTTGGCCAGTCAAACACTCTGGCTCATGCAGCGGCAAAACAGGTCGCGATGGCGCAGCCCGGACAGCCGGTTTCCTTCAATCCGCTGTTTCTGCATGCCTCTGTCGGCCTCGGCAAAACCCATCTGCTGCAAGCCATTGCCTGGGAAGCCAAGAAATCCAATTCCTCGGCCAAGGTTCTCTATCTGACCGCCGAACGCTTCATGTATAGCTTCGTTCAGGCGCTCAAGAGCCAGTCTGCGCTCGATTTCAAGGATACCTTGCGCGATATCGACATTTTGCTGATCGACGATCTGCAATTCCTGCAAGGCAAGTCGATCCAGCAGGAATTCTGCCATACGCTCAACAGTCTCATTGACGGGGCGCGGCAGGTTGTCGTTGCTGCTGACCGTCCGCCGGTTGAGCTGGAAAGCCTTGATGAACGCGTTCGCTCGCGCCTTGCAGGCGGTCTTGTCAGCGAATTGCAGCCTTTGGAAAAAGAACTGCGCCGCTCCATTCTGGCCGATCGCGCCTCTCAAGCTGCGCGTCGGGATCCGAACCTGACCATTCCGGAGCTGGTTCTCGACCATGTGGCTGGCATCATCCGGTCCAATGGCCGCGATCTTGATGGCGCTTTCAACCGTCTGATGGCTCACAACCAGCTGACCGGTGCCCCCATTTCCATTGAAATGGCCGAGCAGGCGCTCAAGGACTTGGTCCGCTCCAAGGAGCCGCGGCGTATCCGCATCGAAGACATCCAACGGGTCGTCTCCAAGCATTACAATGTGTCGCGTTCGGATCTCCTGTCTTCTCGTCGCACACGCACCATCGTTCGTCCACGCCAGATCGCGATGTATCTTTCCAAGATGCTGACTCCGCGCTCCCTGCCGGAAATCGGGCGTCGTTTCGGAGGCCGCGATCACACCACGGTTCTGCATGCAGTGCGCAAGATCGAGGAATTGGCGGCTTCGGACAACGGGTTGCAACAGGAAATCGAAATGCTGAAACGCAATATCGCCGAATAGCGGTCGCGTTAGCCATACGGTTTAAGGATAGCGGCCTTTTGCTGCTGAAAACTGGAAGAAATATGAGGGGATCGTGCCATTTTCGGAACGATCCCCTTGCCATATTCATCCAGACGGGTCAAAGTTGCGTCCCCACCATTTTTGGTCGGCCAAGCATTCGGCCACAGGCTGGGCGCGTACGATCTTTGTAGTGAAGTTAGGGAAATTGGGATATGAAAGTCACTCTCGAACGGGCAACCCTGCTGAAGTCTCTGAACCATGTCCATCGGGTTGTGGAACGGCGCAATACCATTCCGATCCTGTCCAACGTGTTGCTTCGGGCTGAGGGTGGTGATCTGGTATTCAAGGCAACGGACCTGGATCTGGAAGTGCTGGAAACCGCGCCCGCCATGGTCGAGGTAGGTGGTGCAACCACTGTGCCAGCCCATATGCTCTATGATATCGTGCGCAAGCTGCCTGACGGGTCGGAAGTCACCTTGACGACCAACGAAGAGCAGACCGCCCTTGCGATCAGCGCAGGTCGGTCGCATTTCACCTTGCAGATTCTTCCCGTGACGGATTTCCCCGATATCACCGCCGGTGAGTTTTCGCACAGCTTCAAGATTCCGGCGCTGGATCTCAAACGCCTGATTGATCACACCCAGTTCGCGATTTCAACCGAGGAAACCCGCTACTATCTCAACGGCATCTATTTGCACAGCGTCGAGACCGACGGCATGACTTTGCTGCGCGCTGTGGCAACTGATGGCCACAGGCTGGCGCAGGCACAATTGACCGCGCCCATCGGTGCTGCGGGCATGCCCGGTGTCATCGTGCCGCGCAAGACCGTATCTGAGGTGCAAAAGCTGATCGAGGATCCAGAGGCCAATATCGCGGTTGAACTCTCGGACACCAAGATCCGCCTAACAATCGGGCCTGTGGTTCTGACCTCGAAGCTGATCGATGGCACATTCCCCGATTATGAAAAAGTGATCCCGAAAAACAATGACCGGGTCATGAAAATCGAGAATGCGATATTTGCTCAGGCCGTTGATCGCGTGTCGACCGTATCGAACGAGCGGGGTCGGGCTGTCAAACTGAGCCTTGAGCCGAACAGTCTGATCCTTTCGGTTTCCAACCCGGATTCGGGAACCGCAACCGATGAATTGTCTGTCGAGTATGACGCCGAGCCAATGGAAATCGGTTTCAACGCCCGCTATCTGCTGGACATCACAAACCAGCTCGAAAGCCAAAGCGCCCAGTTCCGGCTTGCGGATTCCGGTTCGCCTACCCTTATTCAGGACGACGGCGACAACAACACGCTTTATGTCCTGATGCCGATGCGCGTCTAGGGCGAGAGCGCTCTTTTTCGTTCTTTGATCAATTGAAACAAAGGTAAGGCATTTCATCTTGAAATGCCTTATTGTTTTTGAAAGGCACTTTTCAGGGATTCGCGTCATGGCTTCCCAGCCACCCCTCAGCCTTATGGTCCCCATGGCAAAGACAGACAAGGAGAGATGATTTTGACGAACGAGGCATCCTGTCCGGAGACTGTGGCGGCTCATGAGCGGCCCATCGACAGGGTTTCGATTTCGATGGTTACTCTCACAGATTTTCGCAATTACTCCTCGTTGTCCCTGTCCCTTGCAGGCCATCATGTGGTTTTGACCGGAGCGAACGGCTCGGGCAAGACCAATCTGCTCGAAGCCTTGTCCTTTCTGTCACCCGGACGAGGCTTGCGGCGCGTGGCTTATCCTGAAATCGGACGAGAGCATGGCCCGGGCAGTTGGGCCGTTTCCGCAACGCTCGACACACCCTTGGGGGAGACAAGGCTGGGAACAGGTTTGCAGCCAGGTGTCGACGGCACGTTGCAGCGACGGATCCGGATCAATGGAGCGGCGGCAAAATCGGCTGAAAGCTTGTCTGATCATGTTTCAGTTCTCTGGCTTACACCGCAAATGGACAGCCTCTTCATTGGCGCTGCATCGGAGCGCCGAAAATGGCTTGACCGCATGGTGCTGGCCATCGACAAGAGCCACGGCACACGGGTCAATGCGTTTGAAAAAGCCATGCGGCAACGCAATCGTCTTCTGGAGGAGGCACCCAACCAACATGTCTGGCTGGATGGCATCGAACTGCAAATGGCCGAGTTTGGCTCGGCGATTGCCACAGCGCGAGCCGAATTGATTTCGCTTCTGAATCGATCCTTGCGAGCGCTCTATGGAGCGGAGACCGGCTCGGCCTTTCCCGTCGCGGTTCTGGATCTCGATGGCATTCTGGAACAGGAAGCCTTCTCCAGACCGGCCATTGAGGGCGAGGAGCATTATCGCATGCTCTTGTCCCAATCACGATCCGGTGACAGGGCTGCGGGGAGGACCCTGATCGGGCCCCATCGCTCGGACCTCATCGTACGGTATGAGCTAAAGGACATGCCTGCGGCCAAATGTTCGACGGGCGAGCAGAAAGCCCTGCTGCTTGCCATCGTGCTTGCCCATGCCTATCTGGTGGCGGAAAGGCGGGGCCGAACGCCACTGGTTCTGCTTGACGAGGTCGCGGCCCATCTTGATGAGACCCGCCGTCTTGCTCTGTTTGATTTGCTGGATCGGCTGGGATGTCAGGCCTTCGTCACAGGGACCGATGATACCGTTTTTAAACCATTGGGAGAACGGGCTCAGCGCTTCCATGTTGATTGTGGTACCATTACCCATATCGAACAAGGCAAGGGAGGCTCGGGTTGATCATGGCAAAACGCAAGAGGCGCCTTCCCTTTGCGAAATCCAGAAACAGCCTGCTCTTCATGCTTGTTTCGATTGCGATTCTATTGCTGATGATCTTCAACCGCTCCTTCTTTTCCGATCCTGACAAGGCGGTGCTGATGGGTAGCCTTGATGGCCAGCAGATCCGGCGTGAGGGCTTGCGATTATACAACGCCAATTGCTTGAGCTGCCATGGGGTCAATGGGCGAAGCACGAGTTTCGGCCCGGCTCTGACAGACGCCATTTATCACAAGGACAGCCTGTCCGATCAGGCCTTTATCCAGGCTGTGGTTTACGGGGCAGAGCAAAAACAATGGACCTATGGGCCAATGGAGCCGATCAAGACCCTTTCCCAGACCGAGATTGCCATGATCCTGGCCTATGTGCGCGCAGAACAGGAAAAGCTCGCAAGCGCACAAAATTGATGCATTTCTATCGGGAATTCCCCACCATTTCCCATTCTCTCCAAACTCTCCACAGAGGCAGGGACAGATCACCCCTCAAGGGAGCGGGTTGCTGTTGAAAAGGGCGAAAAAGCTCGTATAAATGTGGGGTTGGCCGTAGCTGAAGGATGACTGATTCGCATGAGCGACAATGACAATAAACCTCACAATGCAGACGCAGAATATGGCGCCGATTCCATCAAGGTCCTGAAAGGTCTGGACGCCGTGCGGAAACGTCCCGGCATGTATATCGGGGACACCGATGACGGGTCGGGTCTGCATCACATGGTCTATGAGGTGGTGGACAATGCCATTGACGAGGCGCTCGCAGGATATGCCGATCTTGTCACCGTGACGCTGAATGTGGACGGGTCGGTTACCGTGACAGACAATGGTCGCGGCATTCCCACGGACATCCATGCCGAAGAGGGTGTGTCGGCTGCGGAAGTCATCATGACCCAGCTGCATGCAGGCGGCAAGTTCGACCAGAACAGTTACAAGGTTTCCGGTGGCCTGCATGGCGTTGGGGTTTCTGTTGTCAATGCCCTGTCGACCAAGCTCGTCTTGCGTATCTGGCGCGATGACAAAGAACATCTCATCGAGTTTGAACATGGCAACGCAACCGGGCCGCTCAAGGTGCTTGGCCCGGCGAACGGCAGGAAGGGATCGGAGGTCACTTTCACTCCAAGCCCTGAGACCTTTACCCATATCGAGTTTAGTTTTGCGACCCTTGAGCATCGCTTGCGTGAGCTGGCTTTCCTCAATTCGGGCGTGCGCATTCTGCTCAATGACAATCGCGGACCGGACAAGGTTTCCGAGGAAATGCTCTATGAGGGCGGCCTTGAGGCCTTTGTGCGCTGGCTCGACAGGGCCAAGAAGCCGATGATCGAAAAGCCGATCTATGTTTCGGCCGAGAAGGACGGCATTACCGTCGAGGCTGCTCTTTGGTGGAACGACAGCTATCATGAAAATGTGCTGTGCTTCACCAACAACATTCCGCAGCGCGACGGCGGCACCCATCTGGCCGGTTTCCGCGCAGCCCTTACCCGTCAGGTCACATCCTATGCTGAAAGCTCCGGGCTCCTGAAACGTGAGAAGGTCAATCCGTCCGGAGATGATTGCCGTGAAGGCCTGACATGTGTTCTTTCCGTGAAGGTTCCGGATCCGAAATTCTCGTCTCAGACCAAGGACAAGCTGGTCTCCTCGGAAGTTCGCCCGGTTGTCGAAAATCTTCTCAACACGGCCCTCAATGAGTGGCTGGAAGAAAATCCCAATGAAGGCAAGATGATTGTTTCAAAGGTTGTGGAAGCTGCCGCAGCCCGCGAAGCCGCACGCAAGGCGCGTGAATTGACCCGCCGCAAGGGAGCGCTTGATATTGCGTCCTTGCCGGGCAAGCTTGCCGATTGTCAGGAGCGGGATCCGGCCAAGGCCGAACTGTTCCTGGTGGAGGGCGATTCCGCTGGTGGCTCGGCCAAACAAGGCCGGCATCGCTCCAATCAGGCTATTCTTCCCTTGCGCGGCAAAATCCTCAATGTGGAGCGTGCCCGCTTCGACCGCATGCTCTCGAGCCAGGAAATTGGAACATTGATCACCGCGCTCGGAACAGGCATCGGCAAGGATGAATTCAATCCTGAAAAACTGCGCTATCACAAGATCATCATCATGACCGATGCTGACGTCGACGGCGCCCATATCCGTACCCTGTTGCTCACCTTCTTCTTCCGGCAAATGCCGGAACTGGTGGAGCAGGGACATCTGTATATTGCCCAGCCGCCACTCTACAAGGTCAAACGCGGCCAGTCCGAACAATATCTCAAGGATGAGCGCGCCTTTGAGGACTATCTGATCAATACCGGTATCGAGGAAGCGGTTCTGACAACCGGATCGGGTATCGAGCGGGCCGGACTTGACCTGCGCGCCCTTCTGGATGAATCCCGGACCTTCTCGACAGCGCTTGAAAGCCTGCATTCGCGCTACAACCGCTCCGTTATCGAGCAAGCTGCAATTAGCGGCTTGTTCGCACCTTCGGTCAAAGAGAATGAAAAGACGGAAGTGGAAGCGCTCGCCAGAGTTTCGCGTCGCCTCGACCGGATGGCCGAGGAAACGGAACGTGGCTGGGAAGGTCACGTCAAGGAAGACGGGTCCTACCTCTTCGAGCGAACCGTGCGCGGGGTCAAGGAAGTGGCTCTGCTTGATCTAGCACTCCTGAATTCCGCCGATGCGATCAAGCTCAACAAGCTTGGTGAGGATATCAAAGAGAATTTCGACTATGGCACCATCATGCGTCGACGGGAAAAGGACTATACCATCTACGGCCCGATCTCGCTGCTCGGCGAAGTCTATGCACTTGGTCGCAAAGGCATTTCCATGCAGCGCTATAAAGGTCTTGGCGAGATGAATGCCGACCAGCTGTGGGAAACGACGCTCGATCCCGAAGCACGCACACTTTTGCAAGTGCGCGTACAAGAAGCCGATGACGCGGACGATATCTTTGCCAAGCTGATGGGCGATGATGTCGAACCGCGCCGCCACTTCATTCAGGACAATGCGCTCAATGTCGCCAACCTCGACATCTGATCCGGTCAAGGTCAAGGCCATTATCGACGCCCTCGGGATGGAACCCCATCCCGAGGGCGGACATTTTGTCGAGACCTTTCGCGACACCCGATCCAGCGATGGGCGGGCCTGCTCCACGGTCATTTATTTTCTGCTTGAGGCGGGTGAGGTTTCCCACTGGCACAGAGTGGATGCGGTTGAAGCCTGGTTCTGGCAGGCTGGTGCTCCGCTTCAGCTCAGCATTTCTGATGGGGACGGGACGATCTCTCACACCCGGCTCGGCCCGGACATTCTGTCTGGCGAACACCCCCATGGCATTGTTCCCTGCATGGCGTGGCAATCGGCCAAATCTTTGGGTGCATGGACTCTGGTGAGTTGCATGGTGGCTCCCGGCTTCCGCTTTGAAGGCTTCGAGCTGGCCCCTGAGGACTGGGCCCCTGAGGACTGGGCGCCTGATGCCTGACGACTGTCTTTGCAGATCGCTTGCAAAGTCCGCCTCCGATTATCCTTCCATGCCTTGTATAAACTTGCCGCAATGCGTGTTGGTTTGGCAGCAGATCCGGCAACTTGGTGCTCCTTATCTCATCAAGCCATGACAAGCGCCGCTAACTCGGTTATGGTGTGCCCATCGTGATGGAACAAACCAGATTGCACGAAAGGAGGGTATTTATGAGTGTCATGACTATTCTCCGGGCGATGAGTGATTGAGCCAAGGCTCTCGTCTCTTGCCTGGGTCAACGGGCTTGCCGAAAGGTGAGCGCCGCCGTTTGAGTGTGTCCAAAAGGCAAGACAATGACGTCTTTCGAAGATTTCTTAGGTAAAGCGCCAAGCAAAAAGGCTGGCCTTACCCTGTCCGATCTCGGATTCAATTCCTATTTCATGGGTCAGCTCGCGCTCGACGAGCTTGATGCCTACACCCCGTTTCGCGTTTCCGAAATTCAACGCTCCATCGTGATGGGCCTGAATGAGAAGGGAACGCGCCCCTTGCGCACACCGCACAAGGTTTCAACCTCCACCTTTGGTGTCGGTGATTGGGTCATCGCAGACCATACCGATCAGATCGTGCGGCGGCTCGACCCTAAATCCGAGCTCAAGCGCCGGGCGGCGGGAACCGATGTGTCCGAGCAGATCATCGCCTGCAATGTCGATATCCTGTTCATTGTCACCTCATGCAATGATGACTTCAACCTCGCACGGCTTGAGCGTTTTCTGGCATTGGCCAAAGACGCGGATGTGACCCCGGTTATCCTGATCACCAAGGTTGATCTTTGCGCGGATCCGCAAAGCTATATCGATCGGGCTGCCCGCCTGCTGCCCGGCCTTGATGTTTTGGGGATTGATGCCAAGGACCCCGGCGCCAGCGAGCGCCTTTCAACATTCTTTGGCAAGGGTCAGACGATTGCCATGGTTGGCTCGTCCGGGGTGGGCAAGACCACCCTGCTCAACGCTCTCACAGGGCGCGAGGATGCAACGCGGGATATTCGCGAGGATGATTCCAAGGGGCGGCACACCACGACCTACCGTTCCCTGCACCAAACGATCAATGGCGCATGGCTCGTGGACACACCCGGTATCCGGGCCTTGCGACTGCACGAAAAAAGCACAGGCATCGAGCAGGTATTTGATGACATCGTCGCACTGGCGACCCAGTGCAAATTTCGCGACTGTCGTCATGAAACCGAGCCGGGATGTGCGATCCTGGCAGCGATTGAAACTGGCGAGCTTGAGAAGGAGCGCGTCGAGCGGTGGCGCAAGCTTGAGGCGGAAGACAGTCGCAATACCGAAACGATCGCGGAAAACCGCCGTCGCTCGAGGGCTTTCGGCAAAATGGTGAAAAATTCCATAAAGGAGTCAGATCGCTTCAAGGGTCGCGATCGGCAAGATTTCTGATTCCTCCGCTCTGTCCGAGCAGTCATGAAGGGGCCGGGAAACGGCCCCTTTTCTTATGCAACTCAACCGGCACAGCGCTGGAATGCCGGCAAATGCTTGAGCTGGGATGCGTCGCTGAGATTTTTGAAGACAAGAGTGATATCCGCATAATCCTTGACCGCCGGCATCAGCTTTTCGGTATAAAGGCCGGCATTGTCGATTTCAGCCTTCACTCCGATGCTGCATGCTTCAGGCAGGGTTGCAGGCACTGCCGCCCTGATTTCGGCCGAATTGAGCTGGCTATTGGCCGGAATGTCCATGCCATATTGTTTCATGATTGTGATAAGGGCCTGTTGATGCAGCTGTTCAGCCCTGATGATATTCGAGAAGGGCCGCACGCTGCCGAATTTCTCCATCACGGCGTCGTAAAAGGCTTCGGCGTGATATTCATCTTCCAAAGCGGTGACCAAGGCTTCCTGAACCGGTTCTGGCAGAGTGGAAGCGGCATTGACGGGACCGGCAAGAATGCCGGCGGCGATGATTACGGATGCGAACAGACGTTTGCTTGCCATTGTCTCTCTCCTCATATGTCGACTGGCTTATGGAAATAAACGTAATCATCCTGATCGGCACAAGTAAGACAAGGACGTGCAATTCGTGTAATCACACAGTCTCTAATTGTAATGATCTGTCGTTCTATGGATTTCCTCACTTGATGAGGCACACATGACAGGCAGCGGACGCAGCGCTTGCTTTTCATCATCAAAAAGCGCTGCGTCCGGCAAGCTTCCGTCACGGAATGAGGATGAGGGACCCTTGCGTCTTGCGCGCTTCGAGGTCGCTGTGAGCCTTTGGAGCATCGGCCAGGGCATATTCGGTCGGGTTCGCCAGTTTGACACCACCGGAAGCGAGCACCGAGAAAAGATCGTTACCCGCTTTTTCCAGTTCCTCGCGATTTGGTGTAAAATGAGCCAGAGTGGGGCGGGTTACCATCAAAGACCCTTTGGTTGCCAGAATTCCAAGATTGACCCCCTCGACGGGCCCGGAGGCGTTGCCAAAGCTGACCATCAGCCCACGCGGAGCAAGACAATCGAGGCTGTCTTCAAAGGTTGCCTTGCCGACACTGTCATATACCACGGGCACCTTTGCTCCCTTGGTGATTTCCATGACCCGCTCGGAAACGGTCTCTGTGCGATAGTTGATAACGTGGTCACAGCCCAGAGCCTTGACCAGTTCGGCCTTTTCCTCTGAACCAACCGTGCCGATCACCGTGGCTCCGAGATATTTGAGCCATTGCACTGCGATCTGGCCAACACCTCCGGCAGCCGCATGGAAGAGCACGGTTTCCCCCGCCTTGACCGGATGAAGCTGCCTGATGAGATATTGCACGGTCAGACCCTTGAGCATGGAAGCCGCGGCCTGTTTCGAAGAAATCGTCGTTGGAAGAAGCAGAGCCGTATCCGCCTCGATCACATTGTGACTGGCATAGGATCCGTTCGGGCCGGAGCAGTAGGCTACCCTGTCGCCAATATTGAAGCGGGTAACCCCGTCACCAACCGCTTCCACCAGCCCGGCGCCTTCCTTGCCCAATCCTGAAGGCAAGGGAAGCGGATAGAGCCCGGTGCGGTTATAGGTGTCGATGAAATTGATGCCGATTGCCTCATGACGCACAAGCAATTGGCCAGGCTTGAGCGCGGGGATCTCCCTTTCAACAAGCACCATTTGTTCCGGTCCGCCATGGGCAGCTATTTCAATACGGGTCATAATGCTCATCACATCCTCCGATCAGTCCATCGATTAAATCTTGATTCTCAGTCTCACATTATGCGAGCAAATGCGGATTGCAATCATTAATCACAGTGAGGGCAAGAATTTGGTCACAGCCTTGTGGTAGAAGAAAGAAACGGATGTTCGGATAATTCTATGCAGCAAGAAGAAAAGCCTCAAAATTCATCGGGTTTTTTCAGACGCAACGGCAACGCGGTTGTTGCGCCGATTGCCTTTCTAGGCTTTGCGCTCGGTGCCTTCAGCCTGACCATGCAAGGGGTCTGGGTCGTCATTGGTGCGCTCTTGTGGCTTTTGTCGGGTGCTCTTTTCACAAGGCTTGCAACGGGCTACTTCACCGATCCTGTGATGGCCAGCGAAAAGGAAGCTGAGCTCAGCGCCCAAATGCAGCAACTGGACATGGCGTGCGAAAGCCTGCTGGATCAGAATTGGGAATTGCGTGAAACAGAGCAGAAATATCAGGCCTTGCTCAATCGTCAGGGCGACATCATCCTGCATCTGGATGACGCAGACCGGATCCTTTATTGCAATGATCCGTTCGCAACCTATTTCGACCGGACCGATCTCCGCTCTCCCTTTGCTCCGAACGACACGCTACAGGAAAGCGATGCCTCAGAGGGCAATAGTCCCGGTATCGATCCTTTGTGGGAACGGGAAATTGACACCCTGATCGGGCCGCGCTGGTTCCGCTGGACGGAAACTCTGGTGCGCTCGGTGCAGAAGGAAAAGGAAATGCGGCTGGTGATCGCCCGCGATGTCACCGCCTTCAAGCAGATGGAAGCGGCAAGCGAGGCCAAGTCGCGCTTTCTGGCAACGATCAGCCATGAGATGCGCACGCCACTCAACGGCATTATCGGCATGGCCAATCTGCTTCAGTCCACGGCCCTGTCAGATGAGCAAGCCAATTACACCAATGCCTTGCGCCAGTCTGGTACGGCTTTGCTGGCACTGGTCAATGATGTTCTGGACCTTTCACGCATCGAAGCGGGAAAACTGACCCTTTCCCATGAATGGACATCGCCCATCCGCCTCATGGAAGAGGTGGTCGAATTGCTTGCCCCGGACGCTCAGGACAAGGGGCTGTCCATTGCCTCATGGGTCAGCCCTGACATGCCTGCCAAGCTGTTGATCGATCCGGCCCGGGTGCGCCAGATCCTTGTCAACCTGGTTGGCAATGCGATCAAGTTCACCGCCGAAGGAGCCATCAATCTGGCCTTGCACTGCGAGGAGCCCTTACAGGAAGGTGAAGCGGCCATCGTGCTTCTGTCTGTTCGGGATACCGGACCGGGCATTGAAGAAGCCATTCAGTCCCGGCTGTTCGAGGAGTTCGAGCAGGCTGACACCACCCGGACAAGACAGCATGAAGGATCCGGGCTTGGCCTTGCCATCTCGCGGCGTCTGGCCCGCATGATGGAGGGGGATATTCTTCTGAAAAGCGTGCCGGGAAAGGGCTCTACCTTTTCCCTCAGAATACCGGCCTCCTGGCTTGATGATGCGGACGGCAAGGCCCTTGATGCGCCCCTTCATGGAGACGATTTTGCAAAGCGCCTTAAAGGCACGGTTCTGGTCGGTATCGACTTGACGGAAGCTGACCGTCGAGCGCTTTTTTCCTATTGCAAGGATTGGGGCGTCGCCTTTTACAGCTTCACGCTTGGGCAATGGGAGGAAACCGGACAGACAATCTGTCCCGACCATCTGCTTATCAATGGGGCAGAGCCTGACAAGGCGATGAAGATCATCGCCAGTTTTGATCCGCTTCAGGGAGGCCGTCTCACCCGCCCGCAACCTCGCAGCCGCATCGTCCTGCTCGAGCCGGGTGAGCGGGGGGTCATTCCGCAAATGCGCAACAGCGGGATCAACGCCTATCTGGTCAAACCGGTGCGACAGATCTCACTGAGGCAAGCCCTGCTTGGTCATCCCGATCTTCGGACAAAAGGCTCAGAAGCCCTGACACCCCCCACTTTGTCATCCCCCGCTTCGGAAACCTCCTCCCAGTCCGAGCAAGACGCTTGTCCAAAAGACAACGGCTCCGTTCATCCCGAAAACAATACGGAAGCGGAACAAGTCCGAATCCTGCTTGTCGAGGACAATGAGATCAATATTCTGCTTGCCCGTTCTGCGCTGGAGAAAGCCGGCATGTCCGTCGCTGTGGCACCATCGGGCAAGGAGGCTCTGGGCCTTTATCGCTGCGACCATCTGTTTGATCTGGCCCTTGTTGATCTTCACATGCCGGACATGGATGGGCTGGATCTGTTTGACAAAATGCAGGACATCGACAGCCAACATGAACGGCTCATCCCAAAGTTGGCTTTCACCGCAGATGCGTTGCCAGAAACCAGAGAAAGCTGCCTCTCACGCGGTTTTTCAGACTTTATTGTGAAGCCGATTGATCCTCTATCGCTGGTGAAAACGGTTCAGGCTGCCCTCGATAAAGTTAGCCAATGTCACAAAACTGTACTATAAATTATATAGGCCTCCGCTCCAAAATAAGGTAGCGAATGATTCGGCAAAGCCGATAGTCATGCAACCCGAATTGGCACTGCCGTCAAGGATCAAACCTGCTGAGTAACAGCTTTTTGAATCCGCAGCAGATGTCAATCAAGACAAGACCATAAGCTCACAGATTACAAGATGAGCAAAAATAATCGATTTTTCACGCTCGGCGTTCGACGTCGGCCAATGATCGACAAAAGGACGGAAACAAATGGCCATGCTTGATAACAGCCCCAATCTGGACATGGATTCTAGCCAAAGCCAAAGACCGCGCATCATCAAGCCCAATTTGCCAAATAAAATTCTGACGGCTCTCAGACGCAATCACTTGCGCGATGGCCGCCCGATCAGCACCATGCCGATCACTCTGGGTCGGGTCGGGTCGCTGGAAATCAGACTGGCGCAAACCGAGCGCGAGATTCGCAAGGCCCAGCGTTTGCGTTACAAGGTGTTCTACAAGGAAATGGCTGCCAAACCAAACAGCCATGTCAAGTTCACCCGCCGGGATGCGGACGCGTTTGATGCCATTTGCGACCATCTTCTGGTGCTGGATCACGATTCACCCAAGAGAAAATTTCGTCGACGCGAGCCTCGCATTGTGGGCACCTATCGCCTTCTGCGCCAGGAAATGGCCAATCTGTATGGCGGCTTCTACTCCGCGTCCGAATTTGATTTCAATGATCTGGTCAACAATCATCCGGACAAGCGCTTTCTGGAGCTGGGTCGCTCCTGCGTTCTCAAGGATTACCGCACCAAGCGCACCATCGAACTGCTGTGGCAGGGGATCTGGGCCTATGTTCAGATTCACAAGATCGACGTGATGATCGGTTGTGCCTCCATTGCAGGAACCGACCCCAAGAAGCTGGCCGAACCGCTGACTTTCCTGTCCAAGCTGGGCAAGGCTCCCGACGAATGGCAAGTGGATGCCTGGCCGCATCTCAAGGTACCGCTTGAACAAATGGATCCGGAAGCGATCGACGACAAGTCCGCATTGCGGCGCCTGCCCCCTCTTCTGAAAGCCTATATGCGCCTTGGTTGCTATTTCGGCTCCAGTGCGATGGTCGATCATCAGTTCGGAACAACGGATGTATTCATCATTCTGCCGGTGAAAAATATCGACCCGAAATATATTGATCATTACAGCACAAACAATGTGAATGACGCTGTCGCACGCCACCAGTAGCACCCAAGAATTCGAGCGCTCAGGGCTGCAAGGCCCGACGGCATCCCGAACCTGCAAAAAGGGGGAAGCGTTTCATGAACGCCTCCCCCTTTTCAATTCAGCTTGTCATTTCGCAGCTCAGATCCCGGTGATCAATTTCCGAGATCATATGCGGCAAGTGCTGCCATGTTGACGATATCGACATCCTTTGCACCGAGCGGCAAAATCTGTACCGGCTTGTCAAACCCAACCAGCAATGGGCCCAGTATCGTAGCCCCGCCCAGCTCCTGTAGCATTTTGGTAGCAATGGACGCTGCATGGAAGGCCGGCATGACCAGAACGTTGGCCGCACCAGAAAGACGACAGAATGGATAAGCCTTCATCAGATCCGGGTTAAGGGCAACGTCGGCTGCCATTTCACCATCATATTCAAAATCGACGCGGCGACGATCGAGAATTTTAACCGCTTCGCGCAGATTGTCCGACCGTTCGCCTGCCGGATGGCCGAAGGTGGAGTAGGCAAGCATGGCCACCCGTGGCTCGATACCGAGTTTGCGTGCAACGGTCGAGGCTTCTTCGGCGATATCGGCCAATTCCTCGGCTGTTGGCATTTCATGCACCGCAGTATCCGCAACCAAAACCGTGCGGCCCTTGCAAAGAGCGATGGAGACACCAATCACCCGATGGCCCGGATGCGGGTCGATGACTTTCTGAACCTCTTCAAGGACGATGGAATAGTTCCGCGTCACACCCGAGATCATCGCGTCCGCATCTCCGAGCGCAACCATGGACGCAGCAAAGATGTTGCGGTCATTGTTGACCATGCGCAGGCAGTCACGATAGAGATAGCCCTTTCTCTGCAAGCGCCGATAGAGATGTTCGGCATAGGCCTCGCCCCTGTCCGAGACACGGGCATTGACCAGAACAATGCCCGGACGATTAATGTCGATGCCAGCTTCTTTTGCCCGCTCATGAATAAGGTTTTCGCGACCGACAAGAACTGCCGTCCCCAATTCATCATTGACGAAGGAAACGGCGGCACGCATGACCTGCTCTTCCTCGCCCTCGGTAAAGACAACCCGTTTGGGATTGCGGCGAACCTTGGTGTAAACAGCCTGAAGGGTCGACGCCAGGGGATCACGACGCGCACTAAGCTGATTGGCATAGGCTTCCAGATCGACAATCGGGCGACGGGCAACGCCGCTTTCAATGGCGGCTTTGGCAACAGCTGGCGGAATGGAGCTGATCAGACGCGGATCGAAGGGAACCGGAATGATATAGTCCGGTCCGAATTTCGGTCGATTTCCCTGATAGGCGCTGACCACCTCATCAGGTACATCCTCCTGAGCAAGAGCGGCAAGAGCACGCGCCGCTGCAACTTTCATGTCGTCGTTGATTTCTGTTGCCAGAACATCAAGCGCTCCGCGGAAAATATAGGGGAAGCCAAGAACGTTATTGACCTGGTTTGGATAGTCGGAACGGCCTGTCGCAACAATGGCGTCAGGGCGAACCTTTTTCGCTTCCTCAGGCGTGATTTCCGGATCCGGGTTGGCCATCGCGAAAATGATCGGTGACGGTGCCATGTTGGCAACCATATCCGGGGTCAGAGCGCCCTTGACGGATACGCCGAAGAACACGTCAGCTCCCTTGAGCGCTTCGGTGAGGCTGCGCGCACTCGTTGGCACGGCATGCTTGGATTTCCATTGGTTCATGCCTTCTTTGCGGCCTTCATAGATGGGGCCCTTGGTATCGCAAAGAATGACATTATGATGGGGAATGCCCATGGCCTTGACCAGCTCGATACAGGCAATGCCCGCTGCCCCGGCCCCGTTGCAAACCACCTTGGTGTCCTTGAGCTCGCGTCCTGTCAGTTGCAGCGCATTGAACAGACCTGCCGCAGCGATGATTGCGGTCCCGTGCTGATCATCGTGGAAAACGGGAATATCCATCACTTCCTTGAGCTTCTGCTCAATAATGAAGCATTCAGGAGCCTTGATGTCCTCAAGGTTGATGCCACCGAAGGAGGGGCCAAAATGGCGAACTGCTTCAATGAAGGTGTCCGGGTCCTGGGTATCAATTTCAAGGTCGAGGGCGTCCACATCCGCAAAACGCTTGAACAGGACCGCCTTGCCTTCCATGACCGGTTTGGAAGCCAGTGCGCCAAGATTTCCAAGCCCCAGAATGGCTGTTCCGTTCGAAATCACCGCCACAAGGTTACCGCGTGCGGTATAATCGAAGGCGCGAGATGGATCCTCGGCAATCGCCTTTACGGGTGCGGCCACACCGGGCGAATATGCCAGAGAAAGATCCCTCTGGGTCGCCATCGGCTTGGTTGCGACGATCTCGATCTTCCCTGGCCGTCCTTTCTGGTGAAAGATCAAGGCCTCCTCGTCGGTTACGGTTACACTGTTAATCGGGTTGTCTTGATCCACCTTCAATTTTCTTCTCCCATTTTTAATGACGCTTTTGCGCCTTGTAAGGCCGGGTGACGGATTACGTCGGGTCGCGACCTCCCCCCATATTTGCGAATTACCAAATATTTAAAATTACAACAATGATTGGTTTGGGTCATCAAGAGCTGAAATGTTTCAGATCCCTCAATTGTTGCTTTGCAGCCGGGGGTCTCGCGCAAGACATTACGCCTTAAGTTGAAGCGACACAATTCGACAAAAGGGTTCAGCAGTTCCATGGGACAAAACCCGAAACCGTTACTGGCTTGTGTCGAAAAGCTTGAAAATTGGCGCTTTTCCATATGTGTCCGGCATGAGCTGCCGGCAAAAGCCGATGGAAAATCCGTGCATGGCTGACATGCCATTTAGGAGGAGGCTTCCATTGCCCTTTTCCTCTGCTGTCCAAATCGTTGGCGAACGCTGATACGCTCTGGTCCTTCTCGATGCAAATTGTTAACGTGCCGTCGATTGGCAATATCGAGATTCGTATCAGGAAAGAAGAAAAAGCCCCATGTCGGAGCAAAAGCAAAGCATCCCAGCGCAAAAGGCCTCTACAAAAGCTACGCCGATGATGGAGCAATTCGTTGAAATCAAGAATGCCAATCCCGACAGCCTGCTGTTTTATCGCATGGGGGATTTCTACGAGCTGTTCTTCGACGATGCGCTCACGGCCTCGAAAGCTCTCGGCATCACCCTTACAAAAAGGGGCAAGCATCTGGGCGAGGACATCCCGATGTGCGGCGTTCCGGTTCATGCGGCCGAGGGGTATCTCGAGCGCCTGATCTCCCTTGGCTACAGGGTTGCGGTGTGTGAACAGACCGAGGATCCGGCGGAGGCAAAAAAGCGCGGCGCCAAATCCGTGGTCCGGCGCGATGTCGTCAGGCTGGTGACGCCCGGAACGCTGACCGAAGACAGCCTGCTTGATGCGTCTCAGTCAAACTATCTAGCGGCTATTGCCAGGGTAAAGAGCGGCGAAGAGGGCAATCTCTACGGCCTTTCCTGGCTCGAACTCTCAACCGGCGAATTCGGTGTTCTGGCGCTAGACCATCTGCGGCTTGGGGCGGAACTGGCAAGGCTTGATGCGCGTGAAATCATCATTGCCGATCACATGCTGATGGATGAGGATATCGCGCCGCTCAAATCCATTCTGCAAGCCAGCTTCACACCGGTTCCGCGTGCCTTCTTTGATGGCTCGACGGCGCTCGGTCGGCTGCTGGATTATTTCTCCCTTTCCACCCTTGACGGACATGGCCGCTATGAGCGGGTGGAGCTCATGGCTGCGAGCGCTGTTCTTGCCTATGTCGAGAAAACCCAACTTGGAGCCCGTCCACCACTCGCGCCACCGACGCGGGAGATTTCCAGCCGCACCATGGCCATTGATGCTGCGACCCGCGCCAATCTGGAGCTGGTTCGAACCCTGTCCGGAGAGAAGAAGGGCAGCCTGTTGTCAGTGATCGACCAAACGGTCACGGGGGGTGGATCCCGTCTGCTGGCTGCGCGTCTTGCTTCTCCACTGTCAGACATCGACAGCATCCTGGCACGACAGGATTCGGTTGCATGGTTTCTGTCCGACACCGGTCTGCGCGAAGATCTCAGGGAAGATCTCAAGGCAGCACCGGATATGCCGCGTGCGCTCTCGCGCCTGTCGCTTGATCGCGGTGGACCGCGCGATCTGGGAGCAATCCTTAGCGGCTGCGCGGCCATTTCGGTGCTGTTGCAGCGCTTGCAGCAAAGGGATGACGAGACATCCTTGCCCCTTGAGCTTTCAGATGCACGCGATGCACTTGAAGCGGTGCCCCAAAGTCTTGGCCAATTGCTTGGCACTGCCCTTCGTGATGATTTGCCACTGCAAAGGCGCGATGGCGGTTTCGTACGATCCGGCTTTGACACCGATCTGGATGACCTCAGGGCCTTGCGTGATGAAAGCCGCCGGGTGATTGCATCTCTGCAAGCGGGTTATGCCGAAAAAACCGGCGTCAAGTCGCTCAAGATCAAGCATAACAATGTCCTTGGCTATTTCATTGAGGTCACCGCCAACAATGCCGACAAACTGATGTCGACACCACTCAACGAAACCTTCATTCATCGCCAGACCTTGGCCAGCGCGATGCGCTTCACCACCACGGAACTTGCCGATCTGGAGGCGCGGATCGCGTCTGCCGGTGCCAAGGTGATTGCCATAGAGCTTGCCATTTTCGATAAGCTGCGCGATGCCGTTCTGGAGACTTCAGATACCATCAAGCAAGCAGCTCGTGCCATGGCTGTCCTTGATGTATCCATTTCTCTTGCGATACTGGCCGAAGAGCGAAACTATTGCCGACCGCGCGTTGATGACAGCCTGGCTTTTGAGGTCAGGAATGGCCGTCATCCGGTCGTGGAAGTGGCCTTGCAGACTGGCGGTGAAGAATCCTTTGTTGCCAACGATTGCAATATCGGCCCCAAGGACAGCCATCAAAACGGGCAGATCTGGTTGATGACAGGCCCCAACATGGCGGGTAAGTCGACCTTCTTGCGCCAGAATGCCCTCATCGCCATTCTGGCTCAGATGGGCTCTTTCGTACCTGCGGACGAAGCTCACATCGGTCTCGTCGACCGGCTCTTTTCCCGAGTGGGGGCAGCGGATGATCTCGCACGAGGGCGATCTACCTTCATGGTCGAAATGGTCGAGACAGCGGCCATTCTCAATCAGGCTGGCGAACGCTCCCTTATCATCCTTGATGAAATCGGACGCGGCACAGCAACCTTCGATGGCCTGTCAATCGCCTGGGCGACGATTGAGAATCTGCATGAAATCAACCGCTCGCGTGCCCTGTTTGCTACCCATTATCATGAGCTCACGGTGCTGCATGAAAAACTGCCGCGCCTGACCAATGCCACCGTGCAGGTCAAGGAATGGCAGGGCGATGTAGTCTTTCTGCATCAGATCGTACCCGGAGCGGCAGACCGATCCTATGGTATTCAAGTGGCAAAGCTGGCCGGTCTTCCCGACGCTGTGATTGAGCGGGCACGGGATGTGTTGCAGCATCTGGAAGAGGGTGACCGTCGGTCTCCAGCGACGACAATTGACGACCTGCCGCTGTTTTCCGCTCATATACAGACGAAAAAGCCGGTTGAGCGCGATGTTGTGCGCGAGGCATTGCAAGAGATAAATCCGGACGATATGAGTCCGAGACAAGCGCATGATTTTGTTTACCGTCTCAAAAACCTGCTTTAAAGAGCCATCGATGGGCGTGACCGTGGGTTTTTGCCTTCTTTGCGGCGGTTTAACCAGACATCAAGCCAATTTGTGGCATAAAGGCGCAGATTTGAATTACAGGGCATAGACAATGATAATTTCCCCGCAAAGTGACAATCTTATCGATTTCGAGCAAACACAGGCCAAAATGGTGAAGATTGTCGAGGATCATGGCGGAGATGCCAAGGATTTCAAGGCCCGCGCAGCAATTCTGCAATTGCTGAAAGACGTGTTGCAGCAGGGCAGAAACCGCGCAGAAGAGCTGCTTGGTCAGGACGGCATCGGAATCTTGTGTGCCATTCGCCTTTCCTATCTTGAAGACCAGATCATCACGCTTATTCATCGCTTTGCCATAGAGCATGTCTATCGGCTCGACAATCCGTCCAGCTCGGAACATCTGGCCGTGATCGCGGTTGGCGGATATGGGCGGGCAACACTGGCTCCCCATTCCGATATCGATCTGCTGTTTCTGTTGCCCTACAAGCAGACACCCTGGGGGGAAAGCGTTGTTGAATATATCCTCTATATGCTCTGGGATCTGGGCCAAAAGGTAGGCCACGCAACCCGCACGGTAACCGAGTGCATCCGCCTGTCCCGCTCGGACATGACCATTCGGACAGCGCTGCTTGAAGCACGCTTTGTTGATGGCGAGAAAAAGCTGTTCGACGAGCTGCTTGTCCGCTTCGACAAGGATGTCTTGCGCAACACCAGCGCGGAGTTCATTGCCGCCAAGCTGGCCGAACGCGATACCCGTCACGCCCAACAGGGCAATTCGCGCTATATGGTCGAGCCCAACATCAAGGAGGGCAAGGGCGGTTTGCGCGACATCCAAACCCTGTTCTGGATCGGACAATATGCCTATCGGGTGAGGCGTGCCCGTGCATTGATCAAAGCTGGCGTCTTCTCCGAGGAGGAATATAACCGATTCAAGAAGGCAAATAATCACCTCTGGACCGTGCGTTGCCATCTGCATTTTCTGACCGACCGCCCCGAAGAGCGGCTCAATTTCGATGTTCAGCGCGAGCTTTCCAGCCGAATGGGCTATCGCAGCCGTCCCGGACAGAGCGCCGTCGAGCGCTTCATGAAGCATTATTTTCTGGTTGCCAAGGAAGTGGGCGAAATCACCCGCGTTTTTTGTGCTGCCCTTGAAGAGGATTTCGGACGCGCCGCACCGGGGATCAACCGATTCTTTTCAGCCATTCCCCTGCCTTCCGCCTTCCAGCGCCGCAAGATCCGGGACGCAGACGGCTTTCACATTGATCATGGTCGGTTGACCGTGGACAGTGAAGAGACTTTCAAGCAGGCCCCGGCAAACCTGCTTCGAATTTTCGAGCTTGCGGATCGCGAAAACCTTTCCTTTCATCCGGATGCCAT
>NZ_CAUVYE020000003.1:0-12997 GCF_963556055.3 uncultured Cohaesibacter sp.
CTCGGCAAGAACAACTTGATCAAGCCACTAAATTTGCCGAAGACTGGTATTTAGAGCTACGTGGCAAAATCCGTTCTGGCGATATCAAGGCAGAAAAAAACCTTTGCTGATGCAGCCCAAACTTTCATCAAAGAGTATACCGCCATTACAGCAGGGGAACGGAATGCTCGTTACGTTGAAAACCATGCTGGCCGCTTAAGAAACTACCTCTTACCCTTTTTCGGCAAAAAAGGCCTGTCCGAGGTTACTCCAGGCCTCGTGCAGGAGTACCGCATTGAACGGCTGACTCCGAACAAGGATGGCAAGGTGCCAGCCCGCAGCACTCTCAATCAAGAAATTGTAGTTCTCCGGCAGGTCATGAAAACAGCTCAACGCTATGGGTGGTTACAGCATCTACCAGATTTCTCAGCGCCCTATAAAACCTCCCAGAAAATAACCCACCGAGCTTGGTTCTCACCAGAGGATTATAAGAAGCTCTACACTGCAACCCGCAAAAACGCACAGGAAGCCCAAGGCAAAAAATGGCAGTGGGCTGCCGAACAGATGCACGATTATGTGCTGTTCATGGCCAATACTGGTCTACGCCCTGACGAGGCCAACAATCTGCAATACCGCGACGTCTCCATTGAAAAAGAAGATGGCCAAACCATTCTAGTAATTGAAGTGCGTGGCAAGCGTGGCGTTGGCTACTGTAAAAGCACGCCCGGTGCAGTCCATCCCTTCCAGCGCATGAAAAAGCGCAACAAACCACAGAATACTGACCTACTATTTCCAGCTTATCATCGTAAAGGCTTTAATCGAGTGTTGGAAGATGAAGGGCTAAAATTTGATCGCGAAGGCAATCGCCGCACCGCCTACAGCCTTCGACACACCTATATTTGCCTCCGGCTATTAGAAGGGGCTGATATCTATCAAATTGCCAAGAACTGCCGGACCAGCGTGGAAATGATTGAAAAGCACTATGCAGCTCACATTAAAACCAGTCTGAATGCATCCGCGATCAATGTACGGCGGAAGCGAAGTTGATGTCAGCTTTTAGTCGTTGCAATTTTTCATAACTAATCATATATTATTAGTATTGATGAAATTTCGGGCACCACTAATCACATGATATCACTTTTGACAGTACCAAAAGCTCAGCAGAAAATCAGGGAGCGCTTAAAGACGCGCCGCCTTGAACTTGGTTTTACCCAAGAAGGGCTGGCCAATCGCGCTGGAGTGAGCTTACCGACCTTGCGCCGTTTTGAACAGAAAGGGGTAATCTCACTGGAAGCTTTTCTGAAGCTAGCAATGGTTTTGAACGCATTGGAGCCCTTTGTTGAAGCAATTCAGCCAAGCAAGCCGACCTTTTCCTCTATTGATGATGTACTGACCGATAAAAAGGCTAAGCCACGCAAAACAGGTTGGCGCTCATGAGCTTTTCACCTATCTCCGAAATTCGCGTTGGGCTTGATTTTACTGGCGCTCAGATACCTGTGGGGCGCTTGGCAACACGAGACCGGAAGATCTATTTTGAATATAACGACGAATTTTTAGGCTTAGGTCTGCATATCTCGCCCTTTTCCCTGCCCTTGGAACCTGGGCTTAAAACGTTTGAACCAACCCTGTTTCAGGGCTTACCGGGCGTTTTCAATGATAGCCTGCCGGATGGCTGGGGACGGCTCCTCATTGACCGCACAATCCGGCAATCTGGTATTCTGCCGCAACAATTGACCCCTTTGGATAGGCTGGCTCATGTTGGCCACAGGGGGATGGGCGCGTTGGTTTATGAGCCTAACTATCGGGCTGAGGATGTTCCAACCCTTGTTGATCTCGACCTACTGGCTTCCCAAGCAGAGGAAGTTCTAACTGGTGAGGCACCAGAGGTTCTGGCGGAACTCCTCGCAGTCAACGGTTCCTCTGCCGGAGCCCGTCCCAAGGCCGTCATTGGTGTTAGCCAAGACCACCAGACTATTTGTCATAGTCAAACCCCTCTTCAGGATGGCTATAGTCATTGGCTTGTCAAATTCGCCACAAGCATGGATGGCATTGACGGGGGTGTGATTGAATATGTCTATGCCCTTATGGCACAAGCTGCGGGACTGAATATGCCGGAAATTCACTTGTTTCCTGCTCAGCAAGGCCCTGGCTATTTCGCGGTTAAGCGCTTTGACCGTGTTAGTGAGCAACGTCTGCATGTGCACAGCGCCTGTGGTTTGCTTCATTCTGATTTTCGTACGCCTGCCCTTGACTATGAACAACTTCTGGCTTTAACCGAAAAACTAACTCGAGACGTACGGGAAGTTGAAAAAATGTTCCGGTTGGCAGTGTTTAATGTACTGGCACACAATCGGGACGATCATTCCAAAAATTTCTCTTTTTTGATGGATCGGCAAGGCGAATGGACGCTTTCTCCCGCCTATGATTTGACCTTTTCCTCCGGTCCCAATGGTGAGCAAAGCACAATGGTGTTGGGTGAAGGCAGAAGCCCTACAATTGGTCACCTTAAAACTCTTGGTAAAGAAACGGGCATTCGCCCCGATTATGTCAACGAAGTGATTGATCAAGTGCAGCACGCTCTTAGCCAATGGGAAGAACTGGCCAACCAGTGTGGTGTCCTCAGTTCAAATATCGCGCTTATTGGACAGCACCTTCAAAGATAGTTTAAATTCAAACATTGCGCTTTTCAGCAATGCGCTGCAGGTCTTGAAGTAGCCGAACCAGAATCTGCGCTCGTTCGTGCTGAATACTCATGATACCAATGTGGTCATCTGACAAAACACGAAAAATATGTCGTTGTGCCCTTAGCTCTCCACACACCCTCATATTGACATTTTCGGCTGCCAGGCATCCTATCCCTCATTTGCTTTCTCTATAGGTATAACGCTGTACATAAATAATGCAATATATTTTACAATCATGTATTCCCTCAAAGAAAGTTCCTCCTTCGCTGTCAATTTTCAATTTAGTCTTGAGTCTGCATTAAAAGTGCGCTTGGGTATCTGTACAACCTTTTGCACCGGAGTCGCCCGATGGCAAACGATCAAGATGTTACTTGGGAGAGCATCCATTGCCATGCCGACAATGTCTCACGCAAGCAAGGACATAGCGCCGTTGCAGCAGCAGCTTATAACACCCGCGCCCGTTTAACTGACAAGCGCACCCGTAAAATTCATCGCTACACCCGCAAGAAAACAGATATTATCTGCTCTGGCCTACTTGCCATCAAAGGGGCGCCAGCTTGGGCAACCAACCGTGCGGACTTCTGGAATAGGGTTGAAGCGCAGGAAAATCGCAAGGATGCCCGCGTTGCTAAAACCATCGAGGTTTCCATTCCACGAGATGTTCCGCAAAAACTATGGCAAAATCTGATTGAAGAGTTTACCGCCCCTTTCGTTGCGAAAGGATTAGTGGTGGATTACGCCATTCATGATGACGGCAGTGGCCACAATCCCCATTGTCATATTTTGCTACCAACCCGCCCTCTCAGTGAAGACGGTTTTGCGGACTACAAGTTAGCAGAACTAAACGCCAAAAGCTTTCTCTATGACATTCGGGAAGCATGGGCAAACGTCTGCAACAAATTTCTTAAGGCAAACGGTTCAAGCATTCGTTTGGATCACCGTAGCCACAAAGCCCGTGGACTCACCCAGCCACCAACGCGGCATCGCGGCAAACAATCCCGTGCTCAGGAACCACATTTTTTGCATAAGGAGCAACCTAATATGGCCAAGCGTCCGACTTATTACGACAAGAAAGATTTTCCTAATCTCACCAATAGGGACGATTGGCCACCACAGTTTCAAACACCCAGTCCTGATATGACGGATGAAGAAAGACAAGAGCTCGCTGATTATTGGGAGAGGAAACTTCAGGAACAAAAACACACTCAAACACAGGAAAACGACGGCATTTGGGGCGAGAACAAACAACAAGCCGCAGATATCCAAGAAATCCTAGAAATTAAAGCCCGCTCCTTGCCGATAACACATGACGAACAGGCTCTGCTAAATGACGTACGCGAACACCAACCTGAAGAGGTGGCTGAAGTCGAGCATCAGATTATTCGACACAGAATGAACAAACTGCAACAAGAACAGGACCTCCCAAATCCTGATCACGTGGAAGAGCAATACCACCAAGCGATGCAAAAACAACGAGATCGATTATTAGGCTACACGCCTAAGGAACAACAGCGCATAGTGGAGGCTCGCCAACACTCCGAAACAGCGGTTAACCGCGTTCGGGATGAAATTCTAGCTGAACGGGTCGAAGATCATCACAAGCGCCTTGATGACTTGCCGCGCGAAGAACAATGGGCCCATTTAGGCCGTCTTGCTCGCGCTGAAGAACTGAAGCTGTCAGCGTCACAAAAAGAACAACTCCGCGAAGCCGCCGAAATCGCGCGCTATGAGAATAACAAAGGCATCTACAATATGGCGCGCGAGCATATCCTCAAAAACGAAATTGAATTGCTAAAAAGCCAGGACGAACAGTTGCAAAAACAGGAGCTGGAAAGGCAATACGATGAGCAAGAGAAAACTTGGCAGCGTTGAATTTGATTGACGGAAAAACAGAATAGTCAAATAATTACACCATAACAAAATACTGGGTACTTATTTGTCAATCTTGGATTTAGAGCCTCGAAATGAGGAAGAAAAAAGGCTTCAGGACGAGGAAATAACTCGTCAGGAATTCGCGCGATTAACTGAAAAGCTTTCCAAAGACGGGGTCAAGATCGCAACTTCCGACTACATCCTGTTCAAGCAGGCTTTTGAAGCCTTTTACTTCGGAAATGGGAACGAGAAAACAGCACAAACCATCAAAAAGTTCTGCGATCGAGTTGGGTTGCCACCAAAACTACTAGCGTAGATTTTCCCTCGATTGGTACGGGTGTTGTCAAAGCACAACGCGCAGCCTCTTGTATAGGTTGTATTCCACCAGATACCGCGGCATAGTGCCTAAAGTCATTTTCAGCCGCTTTTCGGCTCAATTCTTTTTCTTTGACAGGCACTGGGTATGTTTAGAGCTATCCTGCTGATTTTTCTTCTGTTAGTTTCCGCCACTTCGGTCCAGGCCAAATGGATTTTTCATCCAAAAATTCGGGGAGCTTTTGCGAAAGGAACTGGCGTTGCAAATCCGATAATGCTGGGCTGCATATCTGGCAATTTTAATATCAGTTTTGAAGCAAGTCGGAAAAACTGGTCACTAGGCAAACACGCTGTCGACTATATTTTTGACGACACGACAAGGATTTCCTTTCAACATATTGCTTATGATAATGAGGAAATGAGAATTTTTGTTGGCACGGGCTTCAATCGCGATTTTATTGATAATCTCTCCCGCAATAACAGCGTTCAAATCAGAATTGATGGCAAACGGCTCATGAATGTGTCGTTAGCAGGCTCCTCCGCCGCTATCAGTTCTGCCCTTAATAATTGCCATATCGATTTAGCCAATCTACCTAATCGCCAATTCATTCAGCAAGAACGCTATAAAATCATGTCGCCGAAAAAACAAAATTCCGAAAAAGGTAACGAGCAGATCACTCCGCCAACGTCTACAAAAATACCCGATATTACGCCAAAAGAAATCCGCCCAACGCAAGAAGTAAATCGAGTTGAAACGATCCCACCTTCCCCAACTCAAAGATGGCAACCTGTCATCATAATGAAAAACGCTATCGCGGTGTGCAGCGATGACGACTCAAATTCCCATTGTTTCGGTTTAACCTGCTTGGATGGAGGCTTCCGAACCTTGCTATTAGGTACAGGCGGCGTTGCTGATGTGAAATTCTTTCGAGACATTAGCATAGACAATGCAGCAAAGCATTGTGTCCGCTTTGTCGGCTATCATAGCGACAAAATCTCCTATATGGCAATTGGTGGTGATCCTCTTCACAAGGCATTTATCAATAGCCTTAAAAGCGGCATGCAGGTTAGCGTTTCATCTAAAGATAAGACATTTCAGTATTCCCTAAATGGCTCCAGCAAAGCAATAGCATCATTAGTGCATCAATGTGGCATCAATCTCAGCCAAATTCCCACTCAAAGCTATACGAAGTGCTCTTCCGGCATAAAAAAACAAAAGCTCAAAATTGGAACCCTGCAGTGGGCCATTGATATTTTGGGGAAAGAAGCTTCTCTGGTTGATGCAGATTTGAGTTCAATTGAGCTTATAGATATTGACGACAATTCCCAAACCAAGGAATACCTATTACGACTCGGAGGAAGCTATTTCTGTGGCCCGAGCACTTGCCAACACTATATCATTCAGCATTTGGCTGATTACGGAGATCAATTTGATGACCTAGTTCTATTGAACGGTGTTTCTACCACAACGCTCACAATTAAGAACACCAAATATAACAAATTAAAAACCCTTGAATTATGCACCAATCAAGGCTGTTCCAATTGGGCATTTAATCCGAATAATTTGGGATATGAATTAAAAAAGAAATTGGAACAAACAGAAAAGAAAGCTAAAGAGCAAAAACTCGTGGCTGAGAAAGCTAGACTAGAAAAAGAACGGAAACGCCAACAACAATTGGCTTCGCAAAAGCAGAGTTATCAGCGTCGAAGCAATTACCAACAACAGTTGTTTCAACCATTTTACCCTCAACCGAGAAGACGCTCGACTTTTAACTTTTCAGGGTCAGTAAGCTTCTTGCAAGCTTTCCCATTCTTACTTATTTTCTATCCATTCCTAATGAAGCTTGTTACCTTGTACCGCGAAGGCCAGAACACCGCAGACTGGAAGAAGGCAGAGGCTATGCAGCATTCTCAGCAGTCAGTTTTATAGGCAACCGATATATATATTCACGATTCCTAATTGCCTCTATCCGACGATCCAGTGGAGGATGTGTACTAAAGAAGCTATGCGCGTTAGACCTGAACATTAGGTTAGCGAAGCGTTTTTGTTGACGTGAGGGTTCCGCTTTATCGTTGATTATTGCCTGCAAGGCTCCAATCATGTCGGAAGGGCTCACTAACACCGCCCCAATTGCATCTGCATAAAATTCGCGTTTGCGGGACAACCGCAAGATTTCTATTTCAGAAACAAAACTAAACATCCAGCGTGCAACGTTTTTAAGTCCCCGGAAAATCAAGAACCAAGTGAGTGAGTCTTGCACTCCACGAGCCATCGTCATCCGATGCATATCTTTATTGGCGACATGTGCCAACTCGTGGGCCATTACGGCCATAAATTGTTCTCCGGTCAGTTTGGCGATAGCGCCCCGTGAAAAAGCTACCAAAGCGTTGTCCTGAGAAGTTCCTGCCGCAAACGCATTGATATCTTCACTTTCAAAAAAACCAATATATTTAACCTGAGGAATAGCCAATTGCTCGCACATGGTATGAACACGCTTGACAATATCATGATCAGATTCAAGCAGTTTTACTCCCATACCACGCGCGATACTCCCGGAACCACCTGCCCCTAAATTTGCGAAAAACCAGCCTCCAACAACAGCCCACACAGGAATAATAAACACACCCATCACAGTCATAGTCGCAGCCTGAGCTATTACGGCTGGTAACATTAAAAAAGCTAACGGCCCGGTCAGAGCGAGAGTTGTGCCAAGAAAGAAGAAAAACACACCAATAATCAATCCGACAATGGCACCGAGAATTAGAATACTGACCGTGGTCGAAACTGGATTTCTTAGCCGAGAAGGGTCGAGTTTAACGTCAGGCAATTCCATCGTCATGTCCATTCAATTCCGCAACGACCTTTGATTTTATCATCTTGATGCCAAGGCATCAGCCGCGTTTTAGCCCGTAGGCCGCCCCGGAAGAATACCAAGCCATTACGTGGTTGACCTGATTCAAAAGACGCCATATAGCGCTCCACCTGATCTGGGGTCAGTAACGCAATTTTTTGATAGGAATACTTTTGGTCAATCGAATAGGACGTAGCGCTCCCGCCGATTGATGTCGTTCCGCTGGAAGGGTCTGCAATCGTTTCAGTTTTAAAACCTAGGTATTCTGAGATATAGCTTGCAGTATCTTTGTCATCTGTTCCAAAGAAGGTTTTAACTTCCACCTGAAGAAATGATTGCCAATTGTCCGGGTACCGGTGCCGTAACGTGGCTAAATCTTGCAGGAAAAACCATAGTCTCACACCCGCGCTAGCATGGGTCCGCAGTGCATCGACAAACTTGTCTGAACGTTCCAGCGCGAGAAACTCGTCCAATACAAACAAAACAGGTATTTCAGGTTTTGTCCGGTTATCCAGCATAGCATTAAGAGCGGCAGCAAAAATAATCTGCACGAATGTGGAATACGGGGTCAAATCGTTAAAGGGCAAGACCAAATAGACCGTTGCAGCGCGGTCTTTTAGGCTCTGAAAACTAAAATCTGAACATCCCGTCACATCTCTAAGTGCTTGAGTATCCCACATTTGCATATATTGGTTGATGCTATCCATCATGCGGGAACGTCCATCGTTGCTTTTTGCATCCACATTACGTGCCGCATTACGAATACTGGCGGGCATGTCGGCGGCCTTCATCTCGCGTAAGAGTTGGTCAAAACCCTCATCAAGATTAGCCGTAACATCACGCAAAACGCCAATAGAGCGATTCCGACCATCCTGATACAACGCAAAATACTCGATTGCACCAGCCAAGAACCCAATGGCCTCGTTATCAAAAAACCGCTGTTTACTATCTTCCGAGCGCGGATAAATCATTTCGGCCATTTCACGAGCAGAGCGGTCATCCTTGACCATATCCAGCGGATTAAAGCTATTACTTCCAGTTCCGAGGCTAGGAACAGCAAATGGATTGATTTTAAATACCGGCCCCACATTTTCTTTGCGCCATTTGGCTGTTGCCTCCGCTAGTTCACCTTTGGGGTCTAAAACAACCGCAGAACCCTTATAACGCAATAAGTTGGGAATAATCTGCAAGGCACTTTTGCCGGTTCTGGTAGGAGCGAGTGTAAGTAGATGGCTTTCACCGTTCCAATAAAGCGGTTCGTCCGTTTCGTTATGCTGTCCGAAAAACAAACTACCAGCTTGGTATGTAGCTTCACCCAGCAAGCCTGCGGTTCTAAGTTCAGCTTGAGATGCAAAATGGGCATCTCCATGCACTGCGGGAGGGTTCTCAATCAGTTCCTGTTGCATTTTCAAAGCGGCTTGAGCATGGTTGGCAACATGGATAATCGCTTCTGCTTGCTCTTTATTACCTGCCTTATAAGCGGTTACAGCATTAGCTATCGTAATTGGATCATAGCCTTCTTTTTCCAGCCGCCGCTTAAACATCCAAGCTCCAGCGCTGCTGCCTATGGCAACACCAGCTTTGGCACCTTTCCAAATCGCGTCAAGTTCTCCCGTCGGATCAAACGGATTATTGCCCATACTGTTCCCCACAGGTATTAGACCTAATACAACTACACGTTATCGCCACGATCAGAAAATGCAAGAAGTGCAAACATGCACTCAACAAGCCAAACGGTAAAATCTTGCCAATTTCTGCTTAACCTGTTTAAAAGCGCACTTACATGTTGCCCAACCTGTACATGTTCAGAAGAACACGTCCTTGGTTCCTACAACATTACCGTATTTGCAGGCCTCTTAAGGAGCCCACAAATAACGGAAGCGCGGCAAGGGGACACCCCCTGCACCCCACGCCGTGCCAACTGGCTATTGACTTCTTTTTACCTGAACAAATCGGGAGAATTGTGCCTAAAAATCCTGCTGACCAATGATGTTGGCAATTTCAACAACACCATCGACGATCCGATAATAGATCGCATCTTCTTCGTAGACACTGCGACGGTACCCGTCGCGTACATGATTCACGGCCGGATAGAGCATGGGATGGGTAGCACCGAAAGAGACCGTGATAGTATTTATCAGCCAGCTCCTCACCAAATTTCAAAACCCCATACCTATAGATGTTTTTGAGATCACTTTTTGCCTCAGCGCTTAATTTGTAGGTCACCATTCAAGCGCATTTCTTCTTTTACTTCTTGCAGGAGCCCTTCCGCAGATACGGTCTCAAAGCCACTCTGTTCCGCTTTAATTAGCTTTGCACGTATCCGTTCCAACTCTTTCCCCTTATCAGCATCCCGTAACTGCCGTTCCCGAATAAGCTCGCGGATCACTTCGCTATCATTCCCATAATGGCCCGCCTCAATCTGCGAACGGATCCATTCATTTTGCTGACCTGTCACGGTGATACTCTTTCGGATCATCATGCTTTCATCCTATTTTGTATTAATCTTTCATATAATATCTCATTACTCTTATATGTACCAGCATTAATGCAGCCTACCATTTCACAGGGACCGAACGGTTCCTGTTTTCACATTCCCGAACGGGATCATTCCTTTCTTGTCAGGGAAGCCCGCAGGGGCTGAGCGACAACACGCTCCATCCCCACATGCAGAACATGGTTGAGCAAGCTCCTGAACAGGGGCTGCGGTTTCGTTTTGTCTGGCAGCTCATTTATTCCGGCAACACGTTCTCAGCAACGGCTGCACCTATGGTGCGATACAGGGTTCGAGGCACAGCCTACCACTTTGATGCCCCAGCAACACGGTTTATCTCCAACGGCATTTATCCCCTCTCCTTGAAGCTCTTGCGTTGACCGTCGAGTTTGGTCTGCGTCTCAATCGCACTCTCCCGGTTAAGCAGCTCCCTGTGGCTGGAATTAGTCGGAACAATCGTTCGGGCCGCCTATCCTGCAAGGGATGTTCCGCCGCAGGCGGTCTCCCGAGAACACCCTTGCACGCTAGGCTTGAGGCCCCAACGCCAAGTTCTCCGACCAGCCACACGGGGTGGCTGCCAACTAAAGAGGAGAGCCAATCATGGCAACACAAACCAGAAACGACAAAGCACCAACTCATGAAGTCTTTCATGTAGTGGGAGATGGAGACAAAGCTCGCTGGACCAAAATTGGGGTGGCATGGGCCCATCAGGATGGAGCAGGACTGAACCTTGCAATCAACTATACCCCACTGGTTGACGGTAAAACCATCATCCGCAAAGCGGGACGCAAACAGGAGGCCGCCAAATGACTTCCTATTTAACTGCAAACGGAGCCGACAATAGCTCCGTTTATTTTGCCCAGCCTTACAACATTGATGCCGTCGGGTTCTATTTCACGAGTATGGAAGATTATTCGGTCAAAGCTAATGGACATACAGACCATTATGGCCAACCCGTAGAAGAATATGAAATCCAGTTCATCAATGGTGACAACTATCGGCTGTTTAACGAGCTTGCGATCAATCAGGCTACGTTGGCCACATGGTTTGAAAACTTTGCGGACATTGAGGCAGATGAAGATGACTATCTCAAAGCGGTTTATCTAGCTGAGAATGGCTATGACATCGCGGATATTCTGTCCAGAATGCGTGATATCTGGCTCTATCACGGCCGGGCTGAGGACTATGCCGAGGAAATCATCTCAGAATGCTATGACGTACCGTCCCAGCTTGAATACTACATTGACTATGAAGCGTTCGCACGCGACATGCGCATCAACGGAGATTTCGGTGTTCTGGAAACCGATCAGGGTGATGTTCTGGTATTCGGCCATTAATGAGCCGAATACCCCTTCTCTTACGGACGATGCAGTATCCGTATCCCCCTCGTACCTTCAATGACACAGTCAAATCCTGCATTTTCTTCGAACCCTTGCGCAATTAACTCGGCAAGCATCCTGCTGCTTTCATTCTCCGGTTCAGCAAGATCAGAGGTACTGATGTCGGCAATACCGCTAAGTTCAATATTCAACGAAAGCAAGTCATCTTTTTCGACAGGAATAATACTGCCCTCGCCAAACTCATAACGACGCAGAAACTCCATAACGGCCCATTCTCTCAATTGCCAAACAGCAAGCTTTGCATCCAACTCGGTTTGCGGATGATCAGGATTCTGGTTCAATGCATGGGAATCATCCGCAAGTGCATACAGCACTTGCATCCGCGCAACCGCTATCGTTAAGAACACCAAGTACTCCTTCAAGCGCGGACCCGAGATCCGGTTCGCATAAGCCCCGATTACCGTATTTAGCCCAAAGATGTCTGCTGCAACTTCTTCCTCTAACATGTCATTACCATCTGGGTAGATTGTTGCAAATTCGGATTGATCAGCAAGCAGTTTGCGAGCTTCTTGCATATACGCAGCGAACTGCTTTTCACGGCTAAATACATGACCAAGTTCATGATTGTGCATGAAATCGGTCGCTAATGCGGAAAAAGTATCGGTAGAGTGTTCCAATTCCGGCAACTGAGTACGGAAAACAATGATTTCACGCAAATATTTGTCGTACTCAATCAGCGTCTCTAAAAACAATACCCTGGCCATGCGCGTGTCTTGATGCACAAACAATTGTTCGGCAAAAAACTTTTTTGCTAAGCCTCGTGCCAGTTTCGCATTTGAAATACCGAAATCGCGATTGATTTCGCGTGAAGCAATCATCGCATTCAGTGCAAGATTGGTCAGAAATGAAGTCATATAGCCGTTATTAAAGATAACGAACACATCGCCAAAGTCTCTTACCAGATACTTGTGGCCTTTGCTGTTGTGCATCACCTGATAGATATGACGCACTGTTTCAAGCTCAACGCCCTCAAGGGTAATCTCGCTGACCCGATACAGGTTGTGGAACTCTTGCCCACTTACCAAGTGAGCAAGATCCTCAATCTGCATCTTTGTCGTCCTGTTTCAATGAAGTGGACATCTTCTGAATGGCGATCACAACGGTATTTAGGTCATTCGGATCGACATTCTCAATTTCAATCTTGTCCTCACCTTTGGTGACAACAATAGTTTTGATCGTTTTTGCCCCCAATAGCCGGAGTAAAAAGCTTTTGAAGCTTGAGATTTGCGATTCGGTCAATTCTCCTAGTATCTTGAGCACTCGATCGCTATCAAACCCAGTATCAAGACTGATGAGCGCACCAGTCATTTCGGTGCGCAGTTCATCAACTTCGGCCTTACTAAACTGGCCTTCAATCCGAATTTCCATCTGAAAACCTTCCCATCGCGGCATTTACCCCAA
>NZ_CAUVYE020000004.1:0-9865 GCF_963556055.3 uncultured Cohaesibacter sp.
ACGACCTTCCGTACGTTTATGAGATAGCCGCGCCCAGCGGCCCCGACAACCGGACAACCCGCGCCGGCCACCACCACGCCGTCCATAGTAGCGCAGCGCCTTGTCCCTGAAACACAATACGGCTTGAAGGGGTGTCTCCTTCGACTTCCCGGCAAACCGGAAAAAGGTATGGCCATGTCCATCAACAGCAACGCGCCCCATTTCAGTATCGACATCAAGTACAAGGACCACCACTTCGACGTCCTCGACTTCAGGCTCGACGAGACGGTCAACGAGCCGTTCGAGCTCTATTTGAAGCTGGTCTGCCGGGACTGGATAGGCCCGGACGAGCAAAAACGTTTCCTGCGGGCGCCGGTGAGCCTCACCCTAGACACCGGGGATATTCCGCGTAGCGTGCAAGGCATTGTCGGCGCCATAGGGGACTGTACTTCAATCGGAAGAAAATATGTCTATCAGGTGTGGGCCTATCCACTGATGTGGCACCTGACGCACAAGGCCGATGTGCGCAATCATATGGCAAAAAGCGTTCCCGACCTGATCCAAGAAACATTGTATTCCGTCGGCTATACCGCCGCTGATTTCGACCTGCGCCTGCGCGGCACCTACGAAAAGCGCGACTACTGCGTGCACTACCGCGAAACCCACCTGGCGTTCATCAACCGCCTGATGGCCGAAGAGGGCATGTTCTACTTTTTCGAGCACGACGAAAAGCAAAACCGCATGGTCATCGCCGACCACGCCGAGACCCTGCGGCCCATTGACGGCAACCCGGTTTTGCAGCTCAATCCCGGCGGCCGCATGGTGCCCGAGGAGGAGGCCGTCTATCACTATACGACATCGGTGCAACTGCGCCCGGGAAGGTTTGCGACCTCGGATTACTTGCCCAAAAAACCCGGCCTTGACCTGAAAACCCACGCCGACGCCCAACGCGACACCGACCGGCAGATCTACGACCCGCCCGGTCTCTACCAGGACGCGGACAAAGGCCGCCGCCTGGCCGCCGTCCGGCTCGAACAGGTCCGGCGCACCGAGCGCACGGGCAAGGGCAAAAGCGTGTGCCCGCGCCTGTGCCCGGGCCACACCTTCACCCTGGAAGGCGCCGACGCCGAAAGCGCCAACGGCGACTGGCTGGTTACCAGCGTACGCCACCGGGGCCGCCAGCCACAGGTCCTGGGCGAAGACGCCGGCGACCGGCCATCCGGCTACGTCAATACCTTTAAAACCGTGCCCGCCAACGTGGCCCCGCGCCCGGCCTACCCGCCGCAAAAACGCCTGGTCGAAGGCATCCAGACCGCCTTTGTCACCGGCCCGGAAGGAGAAGAGATCCACACCGACGAGCTCGGGCGGGTGCGCGTAAAGTTCCACTGGGACAGGGTAAACAAATCCAACGAAAAGACATCGATCCCCATCCGCTGCAGCCAGCCGTTCACCGGCTCCAACTGGGGCGCCATCTTCACCCCGCGCATCGGCCACGAAGTGGTGGTCAAGTTCGCCGAGGGCGACCCGGACCGGCCGGTGGTGGTGGGTTCCGTTTACCACGGCACCAACGTGCCGCCGTACAAGCTGCCCGACGAAAAGACCCTGTCGTGCCTCAAGTCCGACACCAGCCCCGGTGGGGGCGGATGCAACGAGATTCGCTTCCAGGACCTCAAGGGAAAGGAAGAGCTGTTCATCCAGGCCCAGCGCGACATGGACGTGCACGTCAAGCACGACCGGAAAACGCACACGGGGCGCGACACCCACGAAACCATTGCCGGATCGCACTATGAAAAGACCGGCCGGGACCGCCACGAAAAAACCGGCGGCAACGAAACCACCCGCATCGACGCCGACTACCACCGCCACATCGGCGGCGACCGCAGCGTCAGCGTCAGCGGCAACGACTCGCTGCGCGTCATGGGCAACAGGGTGGAAAAAGGCCGTCTAGGCATTTCAAAAATCGTGGCAGGCACGCACAGTGTCACCATGGACGAAGGCGTGCTTCAATCCGTTACCGAACTCACTTTGAAAGTCGGCGACAGCTTTCTCTTTCTGAACCCGGCCGGCGTTTTTTTCAAGGCCAAAAAGATCAACATCAAAAGCGGCGGCAGCCCCCTGTCCGCCAAACCCCTGGAAACCGTCATCCCCGGCCAGCCCTACATCCCCATCACGGTGCACCCCTGCCTTGCCGGCAGCCCGGCCAAACCCGCGTCCGACAAACAGGCCCCGGCCCAACCGGCCCAACCGCAAAAACCCGAGCGCATCGTGCCGGCCGGGGCCGCGCCCGCGCCCGATCCGGACGAGACCGACTGGGTGGAAGTACAGATATTGGACCCGCAGGGCAACCCGGTTCCCGGAAAACACGTTTACATCACAGGCGCCAACGACAAACAATACAGTGCCACGACCAACGCCGACGGCCTCTGCCGGATCAATGCCATCGCACCGGGAGAATGCACCTTCGATATCGACAAGCTGGACAAGGACCTGTGGGGTCCCCAAGGCTCAACCGAAAACGTACGGCTCAGCCGCCGCCAGAGCGGGACCACCCCGTACAAGGTGCAGTCCGGCGACACCCTGCCGTCCATTGCCGGCAGGCACAACACCCACTGGCGCCTGATCTGGGACCACCCTGACAATGCCGACCTCAGGGAAAAGCGTAAAGAGCCCAACGTCCTGCTGGAAAAACGATACCGTCTACATCCCGGCTGTTGAAACCAAACAGGAACCCGGCCAAACCAGCCGGCGCAATGTGTTCCAAATTGCGGACGAACCCCTGTCGTCCTCCATCGTAACCATCGACTACCAGGTGGATGACAACGCCGACTTTCAGCCGGATGACGCCATCACCCTTTTGCACAAGGACTCCGGCTGGTCCCAGACCTTGATGGTGCATGGCCGGGAACGCTTCGACCGGGACTGGGTGCGGCTGACGTTTGAAAACGTTCCCCAAACCGGTGTTTTCGACCTGATTCACACCAACCGGAGACGGCACCAATCACTATATGATGTCGAACTGTTCCTATGAACAGATCTGCGGCCGCGAAAACGACGGCGACGAACTGATGATCGCCCCGGAGGAACCGGAAGAAGAAGCATAGGGGTGGGTGTCCAGTTTGGTTGGACAAAACCTTCCTTTCATTGCTCCCTGTTGGGAGATGACATTCGACATGCGACTATCGAAACACGAAACCACTCCAAAGGACCGAAATTCCAAACAAAGGCTTTTGGTTTTTATTTCCGATAGGTTGTGTCAGCTTTCAGGGTTCGGGGAAAAAGAGAAAAAAAGGGCCGGCCGTATGCGGTTAAAGAAAAGTGTTTTGTTGATCTGGTTGGTGGCTTGTATAGCCGCACTTCTGTTTGGCGTAGGCTGTGAGCGCAAGCAGGAAACAAAATCGAAGGCGGCTGCGGAAAAGGTGGAGAAAAAACCCGTGTTCGAATTCGCGGGCGAGGAGATCTATGGCGATCCGGAGATCTTTTCAACACCGCGTCTCCAGTTTGCCTGGCGAGCGCCGGGGTTGAAGTCAAAAGAGCTCTGGAGCATGCGCCTGGACGGCAGTGATCTGCGGCGGGTGGTCAAGGCGGCGTTGTTGTATTCGAAAAACGCGACCGCAATCAGTCATGATCCTGTGCGGTCGCCGGACAACCGGTATATTGTCTTGTCCATGTTCACTTCCGAACACGATCCAGAAGCACCTGATCGATCTGAAAACCAAAACCAAAACCGTTATTATGACCGGCGGGTTCATCCCGCATTTTGCTTGGCGTCCGGACAGCAAGTCTGTGGTGTTTTTTTCCGAACCCGGCATGATGGAATATTTTGTGGAGACCGGTGAATTGAAGACGTCAAAATCCTTCAAATCGTTCGGTCATTACATTTTGAAAGACGGGCGGTTTGCGGTGGTGCGCGAAGACGGGGTTTACTACTACACACCGGACAGGCGGTTCATCAAATCAATCAAAATCTGGGACCCGTCCATGATCGAGGAGCATCAGTACGACATGGGGTTTTATCATCGGATGTCTTGGGACGGGAGGTTTATGGTGTATCGACTCAAGCAAATTACGAAGTTTATTCGCTTGGATGATCCGAAAGCTCCAACATGGGTCACGAAAGAGAGATTTAAAGCTGGAAATTTCGGTTCTGAGGGCAGATTTTTCTATTATTCCATCCGCCGTGTTGATCTGAAAACTAAAAAAGAAATTAGGCTCTTTGAACCGCCATGTTTTGGCAGGGATTGCGGTGGAGTACCCACAAACACAACCGTTTACAACCTGGGAGCGGCTGAATGACAAAAATGTATAAGGACAAAGAAAAAACAGGAAAATGTGGAGATTCCTATCTGTTTCGTGCGGAAGTAGATAAGAACGGGGCGGTGGTGCGAGGCACTTTGGATTGGGTGCCGGAGCGGGTTTTTTTGAGTGTGGATACGAGTTTGCCAAAGGACAAACGGGATGGGGCCTCGCTGGTGCCGTGGTCCACGAATGAGAACGGAATGCTTCATACCATCACCACTCAGTTGACGGATGGCAACCTACTTGTGCGCGGTGATTGCCCGCCTGAAATGCCGTTTATTTTTCCGCCCACGGATTTGGCGCTGTACGCCTATGCGGCCATGGGAAAGGAGTGGAAAGACGGTCTAGCCAAAGTCTTGAGCGAAGAGAAAGGCAAACTAAAACCTTTGCTGCTGCGGCGAACGCGCATTACAGGCAAGCAGATGTCTTTTTGTCTGCGATCGCCGGAACCGGTGAAAAGCGAGGATAAGGATGAGGTCAAGAAACTGAAGCTTCGCTACAAGGATTGGTATAATGACAAGGTTGGTGATCCCGAACGAGTGCATATGGGGTTTATCCTGCCTAATGTGCGTGCGATCTTTTTTGTGTTTACGTCAAAGTTGTATATAGACGCCAAGGTTACTTTCTGGCCGACGGACATGCAAAGAGGCAGGGATACCGGTATAGAAGTTGACGCTCTTGTAACTGGGGATGCAGATGCACAAGGCGTGAAAAGCGAACCGTCGAGGTTCTGGCTGACGACCCATCGGGCAAGTCCAAAAATTCTGAAAACAGGGATTTATACAATTGAGGTCACTTTAGATAAGGATGCGCGCATTCGACCGAATTTTTGCAATACCGGTTTGGCTGATACAAAAACCTATGTGTTCAAAACCCACGTCACGTTTGACACCACCAATGCGGCGGGCTCTTTTGCCGTGGTGGCGTGTGATCCGGTTTCGGTGGAAGAGGCGATGATGGTGCAGTTTCCCAAGCAGTTTGCCAATATGCTGGCAATGGCGCAGCAGACGGACGAGGACCGTCAGAAGGTGGCGGGCAAGACGGGGGAGAGTTTTGACGAGACGATTCCCCTGGGGCTCAAGCCGTGGAGCGAGCGGCTGGCGCTTTCCAAGGCCATTCTGGGGCAGGCGGGAGGCATTCTGGGGGCGGACAGCAGGATGGCGTTGTTTAAGACGGTTGGAAAATCTTTGCTGAATGCTGTTGGTGATGCCGGCCATCCGAATCTTCGCTCCGCCGTCTCCATGATCTTCGGTGTGGGCGATGCCATGGATGCGTGGCAGGGGATCGAGAACAAGGTGCGCAAGTCGCTGGTCAAGGCGTTGGCTACCAAGACGACGGCGGCGCGGATGGGGCGGACGCCGTTGATGGGGTTGTTCAAGGCGTTTAACGAGAAGGACTTCAGGGGGATTGTGCCGGCGCGCGGCTTTCCGACGATCTGGCGGCGTCCCATGCCAAGTGGCAGGTGCGCTATTTGAAAGCCGAGGCCAACCAGGTGCTGCAAAAGAGCGCGTTGCGGCGCTGGGGCGCGTGCGCGAAAAACCTTGCGGGACTGGCCGAGTATCCGCTCACGGCGTATGCCTTGTTCGATGGATGGTCGACCTATCTGGAATCCAAGGGAAAGACCGACGGGGCTGAAGCGAAATATGATGAGCTGTGCAAATTGTACGCGGAAAAGATCTGCCCGCCGGAAAAGGGTGCGGGCAAGGAGGCGCGGCGCTATTTCTCCTGCCGGGAGGCGGCGGCCCATCTGGAAAAGATGCGCGCGGTGCTCATGGCGCTGGAGATGACCGAAGACCAGGACCTGCGCCAGGCGCTGGTGGCCCTTCACGACGCGGTCCTGGTGGGGCTGACGCTGCTGCCGGCCACCGCGCCCGTGGCCGGGCTGGTGGCGGTGGCCGAAGGCGCGGCCAGCCTGACATGGACCTTCGGCCGCACGGTGACGGCGTGCGCGGACCGGCTGCTGTTCGACAATGCCCTGGCGCGGTTCATGTCCGAGCGGGAGACGTTCATCGAGCTGGAGGCGCACTACAGCGGCAATACGCGCCGGCTCACCAAAAAGGGACTGGACCTTACGCAGGCCGACCGGCCCGAGGGCCATGTAGCCATCCAGCACCGGCTGCGCGCCGAGGTGCTCTACGGGCTGTTCTGGCTGATCACCTGGTGCGCGGTGCAGGTGGACGATAAGACCAGTCTGGAGGACAACCTGAAAACATACCGGGTGCATGCCTATATCCGCAACTATGTGCTCAACGACGGGTGGGCGTTTTCCCTGTTTCCCTATATCCAGCGGCGGTTCCACAAGATCTGGATGGAGATGATCCAAAACGGCGACGACATGGGACCGGAGGAGCTGGCGCGCATGGGGCTGGACGCCGAATACCGTCTGGTTGAAAAACCGTCCGCCAACCGCGAGGGCATCCAGTCGATTTACGGCGGGTTTTACGATGGCTCCATGGTGGCCGACTACAATGACGAAGAGCTGTATCTGCTGCGGCCGGCGGCGTTCCAGGCGTGTTTTCCCATCCAGGTGATGGATTCGAACGAGGTGCACGATTTTGCGCGGGCCTTTAAAACCATCCACGGACCGGAATATCAGGGATTGCCCAGCGCACTCACGGCCGAGTACAGGCCCGATCCCAAATTCGTAAAAAGGAGACGGATGCGATGTAAAAAGGGATGCTTCAGAATGTATTGCCACGAAGTGCGCGAAGAACACGAAGAAAGATTAAGTGCCTGATCCTTCGTGATCTTCGAGTCCTTCGTGGTTTTATTTATGTGTGCTCCATGAACATTTCAATCTTCAATATTGAAGTAAAAAGAGAGGTTGATTTAATGAGGTTAAAAAAAAGTGTTTTGCTGATTTGGTTTGTTGTTTGCCTCGCCACGCTGTTGGTTTCAATTGGCTGCGAGCGCAAGCAGGAAACAAAATCCAAGGCGGCTGCGGAAAAGGTGGAGAAAAAACCCGTGTTTGAGTTCGCGGGCGAGGAGATCTATGGCGATCCGGAGATCTTTTCCACGCCACGGCTCCAGTTTGCCTGGCGAGCGCCGGGGTTGAAGTCAAAAGAGCTCTGGAGCATGCGCCTGGACGGCAGTGATCTGCGGCGGGTGGTCAAGGCGGATCTGTTGTATTCTAAAATCGGAACAGGATTTCGACACGATCCTGTCCGGTCGCCGGACAATAGGTATATTGTTTTTTTCTATGTTTACACCGGATACGATCCAGAAACACTTGATTGATCTGAAAACCAAAACCAAGACCGTTATTATGACCGGCGGGTTCATCCCGCATTTTGCTTGGCGTCCGGACAGCAAGTCGGTGGTGTTTTTTTCCGAACCCGGCATGATGGAATATTTTGTGGAGACCGGTGAATTGAAGACGTCAAAATCCTTCAAATCGTTCGGTCATTACATTTTGAAAGACGGGCGGTTTGCGGTGGTGCGCGAGGACGGGGTTTACTACTATACACCGGACAGGCAGTTCATCAAATCGGTTAAAATCTGGGACCCGTCCATGATCCAGGAGCATCAGTACGATATGGGGTTTTATCATCGAATATCGTGGGATGGGCGGTTTATGGTGTATATGCTGCAAAATATTACCTATTTTATTCGCCTTGACGATCCGAAACATCCTTTATGGCGTACGGATGAATGGTATCGATCCGGTGGGTTTGGTCCGGAAGGGAAGTATTTTTATCATTCGGTATTTCGTATTGATCTTAAAACGGGAAAACAAGACAGGCTGCTTGAATGGCCGTGCATTGACCATGACTGTGCAGGATCGATCGGAAATACAACCATTTACAACCTGGGAGCGGCTAAATGACGGCAACGAGCAATGACAAAGAAAAAAACAGGGAAATATGGCGATTCCTATCTGTTTCGTGCGGAAGTAGATAAAAACGGGGCTGTGGTGCGGGGCACTTTGGATTGGGTGCCGAACAGGGTCTTTTTAAGTGTGGATACGAGTTTGCCGAAGGACAAACGGGATGGGGCGTCGCTGGTGCCTTGGTCCACGAATGAGAACGGGGTGCTTTGCACCATCACCACACAGTTGACCGACGGCACTCTTTTGGTGCGCGGGGATTGCCCGTCCGAAATGCCGTTTATTTTTCCGCCGACGGAAAGGATGAAATCCGAAATGCGAATATCGAAGTACGAAACAAATTCGAAGGACCGAAATCCGAAATAGCGTTTCTTTTTAAACCAGTTTTTCAGTCCTTCGAATCTGTTTCGTATGTTACATGGAGATTTCAGTTTCACTAAATAAAAAAGATAGGGGATGTCGGTATGCGGTTTAAAAAAAGTATTTTGCTGATTTGGTTTATTGTTTGCCTCGCCACGCTATTGGTTTCAATTGGCTGTGAGCGCAAGCAGGAAACAAAATCCAAGGCGGCTGCGGAAAAGGTGGAGAAAAAACCCGTGTTCGAATTCGCGGGCGAGGAGATCTATGGCGATCCGGAGATCTTTTCAACACCGCGTCTCCAGTTTTCATGGCGGGCGCCGGGAGTTAAATCCTACGAGCTCTGGAGCATGCGCCTGGACGGCAGTGATCTGCGGCGGGTGGTCAAGGCGGATCTGTTATATTCAAAAGAGGCGCGGAACTTTATTCATGATCCGGTACGGTCGCCGGACAACCGGTATATTGTCATATCAATGGGAACCAGCAGATTGCCGGAAAAACACCTGATCGACCTTAAGACCAAGACCAAGACCATTATCATGAGCGGAGGGTTGATCCCTCACTTTACATGGCGGCCGGACAGCAAATCGGTTGTGTTTCTCTCCGATCCGGGCATGCTTGAATATTTTGTGGAGACCGGGGAGCTGAAGCAATCAAAATCCTTCAAATCGTTCGGTCAATACATTTTGAAAGACGGGCGGTTCGCTGTGGTACGGGAGGACGGTATTTATTACTACACACCGGACAGGCGGTTCATCAAATCAATCAAAATCTGGGACCCGTCCATGATCGAGGAGCATCAGTACGACATGGGGTTTTATCATCGAATTTCCTGGGATGGGCGGTTTATGGTCTACATGTTACAGAACGTAACCTATTTTATTCGCTTGGATGATCCGAAAAATCCTATATGGAGTACAGACGAATGGTATCGATCCGGTGGGTTTGGTCCGGAAGGGAAGTATTTTTACTATTCCATTCGTCGCGTTGACTTAAATACAAAAAAGGAAATCAGACTTTTTGAACCGCCATGCTTTGGTAGGGACTGCGGTGGAGTGCCCACAAACACAACCATTTACAACCTGGGAGCGGCCAAATGACGGAAACGAGCAAGAATAAAGAAAAAACAGCGAAATATGGGGATTCCTATCTGTTCCGTGCGGAAGTGGATAAAAACGGTGCTGTGGTTCGGGGAACCATGGACAAGGTTTCAAATCGCGTATTTTTGAGCATCGATACGCGGGAGCCTCAAAAAGAGGGGAAAACGGAGAAAGATAAAAAGCCGAATTTAGTGCCGTGGTGCACTGACGAAAAAGGATTGATTTATACCATCACAACCCAGGTGACAGACGGTAGCCGTCTTGTTCGCGGGGATTGCCCGTCCGAAATGCCGTTTATTTTTCCGCC
>NZ_CAUVYE020000005.1:0-161907 GCF_963556055.3 uncultured Cohaesibacter sp.
ATCTTCCAGACTTTTGCCTCCGACAATCGCCTCTTCAAGCGCATTTGCCACTTGATCGCCGAGTTTTTCGGCTTGTTTCTTGGCTGCGGTGATTTCCTTGGTGAAGGATTTCATGTCCGCCTCCACCTTGACGACCGCAGTTTCTACGACCTCTGAGGTCATGATCAGAGTCCTTCCTTGATTTCATGGTGTATTTCATGGGGTCATGAGGAAGATCCAAACGGATTTTGCTCATCGGGGTAGGCGCTGCACAAGGTCCAGAATTCTTGCAAGCTCATGTGAGCCTTTTGCGCCTCGGGAACGAGGGCCGCGCTGAGGACTTCCTTTGGGGTTGCTGACCAGATAACGTCAGGCGACCACCCCAGTCTTTGCGCTGCGAGAGAGAAAACGACATCCCACGGAAAGAGGTTGTTTGCCGCTTTGCTGCTTGTGGCCGATCCATTCTTTCGGGACCGGCCTAGCTGGGGTTTATGGTTCCCTCCGCCCCCCCTTTGGACTGGTTCGCCATCTCTCCCAGGGCGTTCGGATTGAAGGTCTGTTGCAAAAGCTCGACAAGGGCGGACGCAAGCGCCACCGCACCGCCTTCGCAATGCATTGATGCGGCCTCTCGATCCGTGACCTCGGCCCCACCTGCACGCAAGGCCGCACCGAGTATCTTGACCAGATCGCTGCTTTTCACCTTGCCCGAAGCAAAGCGGTCTGCAAGTGCGCCGATATTGTCCAGCTCCATGCTATCCTCTAGCTCGGCGAGCGCGGCAAGAGTCAGGCACAGGCGATAATTCTGGTCATTGAGGCGAAGGGATACCTCACCCCGTCTCTTGTTTGCCATCGGTCATGGTTCCTCATGTCAAGATGTTGCAAAGGTCAGGGCTGAAGCAGATTCCAACGCAATTTCGAAGGTCAGTTCGTTGTCGTGCTGACCGGAATATTCGAGCGCGGTGATCTGGAAATTGCCTTCGAGCGTGCCAAAATCGGGAATGATGACCTGCCACGCGGCAATCGTGCCATCAAAGAACAGGGCGCGGATGCGTTCATCGCTGTCACTATCCTTGAACAGACCACTGCCCGACAGACTGGCATGGCGCGTGCCAGCACCTTCCAGCAGTTCGCGCCAGCGACCGGACGACTCCGAATGGGAAATATCAACGCTCTCGGCGTTGAAAGAAAGCGAGCGGGCACGCAAGCCCGCTACCGTTACATAGGCGCTGTCATCGTCATTGCGGACCTTGAGCAGCAAGTCCTTGCCTTTTTGGGCAGTCATATCAATTCTCCTTGAATTAAACAGCCAATGCCCGACAGGGTCGGTCAGGCACGATGGGAAATGGTCGTTGAGAAAGTGGGCGTGTTTGGGAGAGCTGTTTCGTCAGCCAGTGCTTTCTTCGGTCACCGCCCGCACCTGCATCACGCCCTGCAATAGATGGGCCTTGCGATCAGAGCGGATGTCCAGACGCTCTATTTGCAGATTGACCAGCGTGTGGTCGGTCAACGAAAGCTCTGCCGCTTCCAGAATGCTCCGCAGTCTGGCGCAAATTTCCTGATGTCGTTCACGATCATTGGCCCCGGTCCACAAAGTTATGATGACCCGGTGTTCATCACCTTTTTCGGTGCCAGTGCTCCAGTCACGGGAATATGAAGTTGCAAGCGTGATATAGGGAAACGGGCAATCCCGCTTCGGCTCGTCATAAAGCCTTGTGCCGCCCAACTGGGCGATCAGGGTTTCATCAGTCTTGAAGAGTGCCAGAAGGGCCTGTTCAAGACTGCGCGATGCGAGAGTTGTCACAATTGCCTCCTTTGCTCGGAGAGACTTGCCAGAAGCCGCGAGATCAATCCGCCTGGTTCGCTCTCGCGGGAGCCAAAATGGCGGGACAGAAGGTCTGCGCCCGAGATTTCGATCTGTCCGTCATCCCCGTTGATCTGATGCCTGACCTCGATATCAAGTCCTTCCTGCGAGGCCGCCATGCTGATGGCATCTGCATGCTTGGGCAGCAGCTTTGACAGGATCCGGGTTTGCAATGCTCGGCTAGCCGTCTCCGCGCTACTCATGGCCCAGGCTCCCTTTGGCCTCAACCACCAGCCAATTCTTGCGTTGATCCGGGTCATGAAGGGTCAGAAGATCATAGGGTTCGCCACCATAAATCAGACGCGTTATGCTTGAGAGATCATCGCGATGGCGAATGACAAAGCGCAAGGTGAGACTGTTTGACGCCTGTTCGGCGTCATTTCGCTCGTTTGCTTCCAACTGCAAGATACCGGCCCAGACCTCGGCGACGATGTTATGGGACTGGACACCATTCCATGGTGCATCACTGTCATAAACGGGTTCGGCCAAAGTGATACGATGCCTCAGATTGGCAGGGTCGAAAAGAAAGGTTTCAAGGCCCTCTTGTGTCATTGGCTATTCCTTTTCTGGCTTGACTTTCAGCGAACAGAGATTTGCACTGCAAGGTGCGATCAAAGCCGCAAACTGCGATAGGAACCAATGAGGGGCTGAAGCGACTTGGCGAGTGTGGGGAGCTGGCTCGGATCAGCAATCAGCCGCCTCTCATACCATTCGGCAACCACCATCTTGATGGCGAGGCGCAACGGTTCGGGAACATCCTCGGCAGCCGGTCCGAAGCCGGTTTCGACATCCAGTTGCAGCCGCTGATTGCTGGCCAGAAGAAAACCGTCGATGTTGGCAAGGATTGCCGGATCCTGTGCCTGGAAAATCGAGAGCCCCGTCACATCGAGCGAAGTGATGTTTGCTTCGATATCCACCACCGCAGCAGCAACGATGTCCGTTACCGGTTGAAGAGGCAAACGGAAGGTCTCCCCGAGGGGGCCTTCCAGCAGCAAGCGCCATGTCTGGGTGATGAAGTGATGACCTGTCAAATGCTCCAGATGAACACGAGCAGCGGTCAGAAAGGCGCGCAAAAGATCGTCTTCCTTGTCGATATCGAGCTTCAGATAGGCCTTGATTTCGGCAAGGCTGACCGGCTCAAGGGCCGGTGGTGTCAAAAGGGTTGTTGTCATTCTTTTCCCCGATCAAATTCAGGAGGCGTGCCAAAAGACGCAAAATCTGCACCGTCAAGAAGGGATGCCCTTGCCGGGAGGGAGGAGATCCCGACAAGGACACCGGTTCGGGTGAAGAGACCTTCACCCGCAGGGAGCCAATGCCCGCGATCAGGCAGAGAATTTCAGCAGCTTGATCGCGTCGAAGTCCTGCACACCGCCGCCCACTCGTTTGGTGACATAGAACAGGACATATGGCTTGGCTGAGAATGGATCGCGCAGAATGCTCAGCCCGAGGCGATCCACAATCATGTATCCACGCTTGAAGTCGCCGAAGGCAATGGCACATGAATCGGCCTCGATGTCGGGCATGTCTTCGGCTTCCGTGATGGCGAAGTTGAGAAGCGATGCCTTGGCTCCAATCCCGGCAGGCGGCTGCCAGAGATAGTTGCCATCATCGTCCTTGAGCTTGCGCACTTCGGCCTGGCTGGTACGGTTCATCACGAACTGTGCATTCTGACGATAGCCGGCCTTGAGGCTGTAGATCAGGTCAATGAGAGCGTCTCCCGGATCGGTTGCGCTGAATGCCGCTGAAGTGCCCGTAGAAATCGATCCCAGATTCCCCCAGCTCCAACTCCCTTCATCCACGACAGTTTCTGCCATGAAGCCTTTAGGCTTGTTGGTGCCGTTGCCGGTTATAAAGGCGGTGCCTTCCTGCTGAGCAAAGGCGGTTTCGACCTCGGCGGCAATCCATTCCTCGACATTGATGGCCGCGTCTTCAAGAAGGCTCGGCGTTGCCGCTGGCATCGCATACAGCTCCATCGCGGTATAGGAAAGCTCGGCAAGGGTCGAAGCGCTCGTCTGCGGGCGCGCAGCAGTTTCCCCTACCCAACCGGTTTCCGGCCCGGAGGTGGCGAAGGGTTTCTTCAGGGTAGAGCCGGAGATTTCGCACACATCAGCGATTGAGCGGATTGGAGAGATCGCGGCAAGGCGCTTGCCGACCTCTGCCTCGACTTGTTCAGGCACGAGATATCCGCCGTCCGGATCGGAGCTGATGGACATGGCCTTGGCCTCCAGATCGCGCAGATCCTGCTCGACACCGGAGCGGATATAGCGGTTGAAAGCGGTTTTGTGTTCCAATGCACGTGCCGAAAGTGGTGCTGCGTGACGGCCCGTTGACAGGCCATCCGCGAGACTTGGACGGCGTGCCTTGAGGATCAGGGAGTCGAGCGCGGTCTGCTGTTCATCAAGGGCCTTTGAGATGCGGTCTACCTTGTGTTCAGTCAGAACGTCAGCAGAGCGTTTTTCGATCTCGTCAAGGCGTTCATCATTGGCGTGTTTGAAAGCGTCGAAGGAAACGAGAAAATCGTCAAATGCGGACGAGAGGTCTGCATCCATGATCGATTTCGTCTCCGGAGAGGCGTTGGATAGGTCTTTCATGAGCTTTCCTTTTTGAAGTGGGAATAGCTGTCATTTCGACAGATGGCCTGTGCCTTTGCGCGTGGCCTGAAGCATGGTTCGGGTCATGATGCGAAGGCGGGCCAGTTCATTTGAGGGTCCAACATGGACAGCGTCCTGCTTGCCGGTAAGACCAGAAAGGCCGCGGGCCATGAGGGCTCGGGCCTGGGAACGAGAAAGCCCAGCGTCTTGCATGAGCTTTCGTTCCAATTCGCGTTTGCTGAAGGGCGGCGAGAGGCTCGCGGCCTTGACCGAGGAAATGCGTGCGTCGGGCTGCATGGGAAAGGTGACGACAGAAATTTCCCAAAGATCGAGCGCCAGCAGATGCCGGATACCGGTCTTGGCATCCTTGCGGGCCTTGATCGTCTTGAAGCCGATGGACAATCCATCAAGAATGCCCGCCTTCATCATGGAGTGGATTTCCTGCGCTTTGGCAACATCGGTTGCAAGCTGGCCACGCACAAACAGGCCCTTGCTATCTTCCCGGATCGACAACCAGTGACCGATCGGTTGGGTCGGGTCGTGCTGATAGAGCAGTTTGATGCCGCCAAGTCCGCGCTGCGCAAGGCTGCTCGCAAAGGCACCGGCGCAAATGACATCGTGCCCCAGATCCTCCTCGCCGAACAAACAGGCATAGCCTTCGAACAAGCCATCCTCGGCAACCTTGGCGAGGGCGGACGGCATCGCCTTTTTCTCGGTTTCCGACAGGGAACGGGATTTTGTCGAACATTGAAAATTATTTGATTTCAGCATGTTATATCAGCCTATTGACGGTTAGCTCGATATCAGGCGGACGCGGGCGACCGTGCCGCTTTTGACTTGCCCGGCGAGTGCCCGGGCAAAATGCGCAAAGACAAGCCTGTGATTTGGCTCGATCCGGTGTTCGCTCGAAACTAGGGGAGGCCTAGCCATCAAGGAGGCTGGTGAGACGGGCGATTTCCTCGACAAAATCCTGAAAACGCTTGTTGCTGGCGGCCTGTTCACGCAGGCTCCAGACAAGAAGCCCGCTTGCGGCACTCGCCCAAAGAAAGAGCGCAACATGGGCAAGATCCCCTTTCTCGGCGACAATTTGCAGAGCGTCTCCCACATCAGATCCCCCCCTTTTCGGTTACGGCGTCAACTTGCTGGTCATCGGAACGCGGGCTATAGCCGACGGCGATCCGCTTTTCGTTTTCGTCCAGAAAACTGGCATTACCGACCCTCTGCCAAAGGGCCTCGCGTTCGCTTGCCAGAGCCGTGACCTGATCGAGATCGACCTTGAGTTCGAAAGGCAGATCGTAGGCCGGGGAGAGCCAGCGGGCCATGCTCTGCAAGCATCGGGCGGCAAGGGGCAGCACCGTCTGACGCCAGAAGGCGCGGTTCGCTTCGGCATAATTGGCATAGGTGTTGTCACCGGGAATGCCCAGCAGCATCGGCGGCACACCAAACGCGAGGGCGATTTCTCGTGCGGCGCTGTTTTTGGCATCAATGAAATCCATGTCACGGGGGGACATGCTCATGCTTTTCCAGTCAAGCCCCCCTTCCAGAAGCAAGGGCCGACCGGCATTCATGGCGCCCTGATAGCCGTCTTCCAGCTCTTTCTTGAGACGCTCGAACTGCTCATCGCTGAGATTGCCCGCCTCCGAAGCCGCATAGACGAGCGCCCCGGACGGCCGGGCGGAATTGTCAAGCAGTGCCTTGTTCCAGCTGGCGGCTGCGTTGTGAACGTCGAGACTGGTTTGCGCGGCTTCGAGCGGGCTCAAGCCATAATGATCATCATGAGGGTGAAACAGGGTGATATGCAGGATTGGCGGCACCGGCAGCGTTTCATCATTTTGATCAAAGCGCACCGACTTGCCTCCCACCGTATATTGAAAGGCCTCGGGCCAGCCATCCAGTCCCGGAATGACCTTCATGCGATCAGGCCGCAGACAATGCAGCTCTCTGAGGCTGTTCGCGCCATAAACCGCCTCGAGATAGGCGTTGCCGGAGACCAGAAGGTGGCCAAACAGGCTTTCAAGAAAGGTGGCGCCGGCCTGTCGCGCGTTGGGATGGTCAAGGAGCGAAAGTATCGGATGTTCGGACAGCCGCTCACCAGACTGAAGGCAGAAAATCGGTACGGAGGCCGCGGCTTCCGATATCATGCGGATCGAGCGATAGACGATCGGGTTCCGGGCATAGCCCTGTTGGGCGAGTGCGCCATAATCCCTCGGGGTCCAGCGTGGCCGATTGACATTGTGAACAGCCAGAAGCGCTCCGGTCAGGGATTGCTTTGCTTCCAGAGCTTTACCGCCAGCGGCGGCTGGTTGCGTTTGGGCTTCGGACATGCGCGATCGCGCCGATCCCTTAGAGGTCCAGCGAAGCATAAGCCTCTTCCTTCCTTTTTCATGAATTGTCAGATTGCCCGCACTTTGGGCTCGGGCTGTTCACCCAGACACAGATGCGTCACCGCCCAGACCATGGCGTCCAGCCGGTCGGGGCTTTTGCCGGACGAGAGCCCATCCAGCCCGAAGTCGCACATTTCATCTTCCAGCTCGGCCATATTTCCGACATGGCGAATGCGGCCTTGCTCATATAGGGCGGACACCGGTTCGGCTCTTAGATATTTGCCCCTGTTGGCCCGGACGGCCCTCACAGGAACGGACGGATCAATGCCTGAAAGAATGGTCGTGACCATTTCTCCGCCCTGATTGACCTCGGCGATAAGACAGTCAGCGGCAAGGCGATGGTAAAGCGCAATGGCTTTGGTCGCCCATCCTGTCGGGCTGACTTCACACAGCGTGCTGTCGCGCAAAATGTAGCATAGGCCATCCGCATCGATGCCGGCGGCAACCAGTCCGCATGCGTCAGCACTCTTGCCGGACGTTGCCGGTGGGTCGATCGCGATGACAATGCGTGCCATCTGGTCTGGGGCCCGATCCACACGCAGCCGATCCAGTTGCTCGCGTTTCCAGAGGGCATCGGCTCTGTCTTCGATCAGCTCACCATCCAGCTCTTGCCTGCCGAGCCGCGAGCCTTGATATCGCCGAACGATGGTGTCGAGAAATCCCGGAGCCAGATTGGCCAGATTGGCGCGGGTTGGGGCTCGGGAAATGGCCGTTCTTGGCTCCGCCATCAAGCGCTTCAGCAATTGGGTTGGCTTTGGTGTGGTGGTGACGATCTGACGTGGCTTTGTCCCCAGGCGCAAGCCGAATTGCAACATGTCCCATGTCGCTTCCGCATGACGCCATTTTGCCAATTCATCTCCCCAGGCCGCATCGAATTGAGGCCCGCGCAGGCTTTCGGGATCCTCTGCGGAAAAAATCTGCGCGACCGCCCCATTGGGCCACTGTAGACGTCGTCGGGAGGGCTGCCAAATCGGCCTTTCCTCCCTGGCATGAATGGCCAGAAGACCGGAAACGCCCTCCACCATCACATCTCGTGCATCGGAGAGCGTTTCTCCGATCAGTGCGATCCGCCCATAAGGCCTTTCGGCAAAAGGAGCCCTGCCCTGCACCAGCGCCTTAATCCATTCCGCGCCGGTTCTTGTCTTGCCAGCCCCGCGTCCACCCAAAACCAGCCACGTGATCCAGTCTCCTCGCGGGGGAAGCTGATCCTGCCGCGCCCATATTTCCCAGTCATAGATCAGGGTTTGCAGTTCCCTTGCGCTCAGCGTCGCCAGAAACGTCGCCTGCCGCTCCCTGCTTGAGCCGATCAAGGCGGTTCGTAAGCTCTTGGCGGAGGAAGTCAATGGAACATCCATCTGCTGCATCATCATCGCTACTCTTGCCCTCTTCTTGGTCTGGCTGGGTCAAAGGCTGATCGGGATCGAGATCCATGATTTTCTCGAGCGTTCGGGCGATGGTCCCGAGCATCCGGGCCTCTTTTTCGTCATAGGCTGCTTCTCCAGATTGCAACTGTTTTTCGAGATAACGAATCTGTTGGTCTGTCGCCTGATAAAGGCGCATGACCATGTCTTTATGATCGAGCGCATCCCCTGCGCTTTCCGGGTGCTCGCAATTGTCCGGATCAGGAGCGGTTGCTTCAACTGGAGGCCTTTTTGCATTCGAAGCCCCGGCCTCCCATTCCTTCCTCTTCTTGCGCAAGGTGGTTTCGCTCACCTGATGAAGGCGAGCGATCTCACGAAAGCTCTGCCCCCCATCTTCACAAGCCTTGCGGATGGCAGACCAATCCGGTTTGGCTGTCCGTTTTTTTCGCATATGAATTCCTGGCTTTGGGCCTTGCTCGGTTTCAGATCTTGCAAGATCATCTGCCCGTCCAGACCTGTCAGACAGACATGGCATGGAAACCGAAGACAAAAAAAACCGCTGCGGCGGACCGAGCGGTTACATTCATTCCAGATTGGATATTAAGCGGTATAAAACACGCAAACAGATGGGTGACGCAAAGTTATTCACGCCTTTCCGACTGTAGTTAATCTATAGCCTGCGACCGTTCGCAGGTCAAGCGATTTTTCTCCCATTGGTTGTATTTTTCTATCTAAAATTGATATTAACTATGTAAATCAACCTCTTATGCCTATACAATTCAGCGCTCCGGAAGGGGCACGGGATCATCTTCGGGGTCTTCCCAGGCCAATGCACAAGATGATTCTCATAGTCTTCGACCGTCATTCCCTCTTCAGAAATGACCCTGCCGCGTACCGAGATTCCCGCCTGATGCACTGTATCCGGATCGCCAGAGACAAGTGGATGCCACCAATACAGATCATAGCCTTCATCCAGCAGCCGGTAGGCACATGTGGCTGGCAGCCAGGAGATCTCCTCAACTGTTTGCGGCGTCAGCGGCACGCAATCGGGAATGGTTTCTAGACGATTTTCGTAATTCTTGCAGCGGCAGCTGTGGTCATCAAGCAGGCTACAGGCAATATTGGTCCAGACAATTTCACCCGTATCCCAGTCTTCAAGCTTGTTGAGACAACAGCGGGCGCAGCCATCGCACAAGGATTCCCACTCGCTGGTCGTCATCTCGGAAAGGGATTTGACTTGCCAGAAAGGTTTGTCGGTACCGGTTTCATCGACATTCGCAGTTTGGACCGGGGTGTTCACATTTTTGTTATTGTTTTCCATTCTTTACCGCTCGCACATTCGTTACGTTGTCCGCTACACCTGTCTCGAACACAAAGCCTGCACACGTCAAGCAAAAGATTGGTCGATGGCATGTCGGCAGGTGCAATTAACCATAGTCTGCGATTAAAGTCTGTTTTGGCAAACGGGACCATTTGCTTCTTGTTGCACAAGAGTTAAGAAAGTATTATGGGTGCCCTAGATGTGGGAAGAATGAGTTCATAGCGCCGTGAAAGATCCGTTTCAAACCAAGACAAAAGTCAGGTGGAAATACCGGCTGCTCGCACTCGATGCCGCAATCGATACGGGCCTTTACAAGATTCGAGGCTCTCTTGCCAGAGCGCTGGATATTTCCAATGCATCCATGCGGGGCCTCAAGGTCACGGGGTGGCGGTTCTGGCTTGTTCAAATGCTTTCGGGTGGCTTGACGATGGCGACGTTCGGCGCGTTGTTCGCCACCTCTCTGGCCCTTACAAACTTCGATCTGACGGCAAGAGGCCTTCCCCCTCAGGAAGATTATGCAGTGACCTTTCTGGACCGGTTCGGTAACGAAATCGGCAAAAGGGGGATTCTTCAGGACGACTCATTTGAACTTCAGGACCTGCCGGAAAACTTCATCAAGGCTGTGCTGGCAACCGAAGATCGTCGCTTCTTTGATCATTTCGGGATCGACTTTTTCGGCCTGACACGTGCGATTGTCGAGAATGCGCGCGCCGGTGGTGTCGTGCAGGGTGGCTCGACCCTTACCCAGCAGCTGGCCAAGAACCTGTTCCTGACCAACGAACGCACACTCAAGCGCAAGATCGATGAGGCTTTTCTCTCTTTGTGGCTGGAAGCACGGCTTACCAAACGCGAAATCCTGAAGCTCTATCTTGACCGCGCCTATATGGGCGGCGGCACCTATGGCATTGCGGCCGCATCGAAATATTATTTCGGCAAACCGGCCAAGGATCTGTCCTTGGCGGAGTCGGCAATGCTGGCCGGTCTTTTCAAGGCCCCGACCAAATATGCTCCCCATGTCAACCTGCCAAGGGCGCGTGCGCGCGCCAAGGAAGTCTTGATCAACATGGTGCAGGCCGGTTTTCTGACCGAGGGACAAATCGTCGGCGCCCTGCGAAATCCGGCAATACCAATCGACAAGGTGGACACCGATACGCCAAACCATTTCCTTGACTGGGCCTTTGACGAGGTCAAGAAAATCGTGGGTGGAAAGCACAGGGTGCTGACGGTCAAGACCTCGATCGACATGACAGTTCAGAAACAGTCCGAGCAGGCAATAGACCGAATTCTGCGTGAAAATGGCGAACAATATGATGTGTCGGAAGCTGCGGCGGTGTTGATGGAACCCGACGGAGCCGTTGTTGCGATTGTTGGCGGCAAGGACTATGGCAAGAGCCAGTTCAACCGTGCAACCGACGCGAAGCGCCAGCCCGGTTCCTCCTTCAAGCCATTCGTTTACACAACGGCGCTGATGAACGGGTACACACCCGAGTCGGTTGTTCAGGACGCGCCCATCACCATCGGCAACTGGTCGCCCAAGAACTATGGCCGCTCCTATTCAGGGCCCGTCACATTGCTCAATGCGCTAAGGCGGTCCATCAACACCATTCCGGTTCGTCTGGCACAGGCAATTGGCCGCGACAAGATCGTCGAGACCGCATACAAGATGGGAATCGCCTCCCCGCTCAAGATCACGCGCTCTCTGCCACTGGGGTCTTCGGAAGTCTCGGTAATGGATATGGCGACCGGCTATGCCGTTTTTGCCAACGGGGGCAAAAAGGCCGATCCGCATGCGGTTTTGCAAATTCAGGATTCCAAAGGCCACGTGATCTACGACCACAAGCGCGATGTGAAGGTCGAGCAGATAATCCCGCCAGAAACCATTGCGGGCATGAACAGGATGATGGTTTCCGTCATCGAGGCCGGAACGGGGCGTCGGGCGCATCTTGAAGGCATTACCGCAGCGGGCAAAACCGGCACGACATCGGCCTACAAGGACGCATGGTTCTGCGGCTTTACCGGCAACTATTCGGCAGCGGTCTGGTTTGGCAACGACGATAACCATTCGACCAGACGGGTCACCGGAGGCAGCCTGCCCGCGATGGCCTGGCAAAAGATCATGACCGCAGCGCATCAGCAGGTCGAACTCAAACCCTTACCGTTCATTGATGATCCCGAAATCTTCAAGAAAACGCACCAGAATATCCAGCTTGCTTCAAGTGGCAGGATCAAGGACATCAAGAAAGAACGCAAGTCCCAGCGCCTCGCACCGCAAGTGGTCGATCAACTTGAACAGCTTTCGGTGCTGTTCAAGAGTGGCGACAGCGCCCCTGTAGGTTCGTCTACGCAACCGGCAGGCTCGACCTCTACGGATGGAGCAGACAACACCAAAGCGAATGAGAGCGACCAGCTTTCCGGGCTTGTGCCAATGAAGCGCCCAGCCATCAGCGGACTGGCTGACTTGACCAGAGCCTGGAGACACAATTAGCCTCCGGCTGCCAAAGCTCGCCAATCGTGACAGCCTCCCAAACTAACTGCTGAAATCTTCAATCAACAATTGACCTTTGCCCAAATCCCTGTAGGGATAATTTTGATGTTTGTATCAGAAACTTGGCAGTTTGCGCCAACAGGGACCAAAGAGCAGAATCACTTTTTTCGGGTAACCCGATGATCTGGCCGTTGCATGACAAGGCCAGTCGCACAAAATGCGTTTGCAGATTGAAGTCTGGCCATGGTTAGCTGCCATTTTGTCGAACAGCTGATTTTCTCGCCGCGTTTCTTGTGACCTTGTTGGATATTGATGCTAGGATAGCGCCGAATTTCTTTTGACCGCATTTTCCGAAAAGGTCGCAACCGAGGCGGAAGATGCTCTTGATTTAAACGACCGGAACCGAGAGCTTGGACGCGTGCGCCTGATTAGGGACATTATTCTTTTCATAGTGGTTGCCGTTGGGCTGGGCATAGGCAGTTCCTACCTGGCGATCAACAACGCGGACAAACTCGCCGTCTTCAAGGTAGGGCCATGGCATGCTTGGCCGGATGCTTCCAGCCCGAAAGCCAATCCCTATTCCAAAGCAGACCAGGCCCGACGGGGATCGTTGATGCTGGGGTCTGCGGAGGGAATTGCCTTTGTTGCCGAGACCGACGACGAAGGCACGCCGCTGGATGGGGGGTGTCAGTATCGCATCACGGGCTCTGAACTGCCGGCTAGGATCTGGACCGTCACGCTTGCCAACATGAATGGCACTCTGGTTGAAAATCCGTCTGAGAGATTTGGGTATCATAGCCAGAATGTTGCACGCATCAATGGGAGCGAATTCGAGATCGTGACCGGGCCAGATGTTTCGGGTGGCGACTGGCTGAAAAGCGAGGCAAACAAGCCGTTCAAACTGATTTTCCGTCTCTATGAAACGCCGCATGCGAGCGGAGATGGTTATTCGGAAATCCGGTTGCCCCAAATTGCATGGATGAGTTGCCAATGATCCGGACAATCCTGCTCATATGTGCGGCGCTGACAACCGCAGCCATCATCCACATCGGGACGATTTTCTCGCTGCCCTATTTCGCCAAGAATGACATTTGGCACAAGGTTCTCGAGCTGGCTCCCCTTAACCGTGTGTATGTCATATCATCCCCAACAGAAGCGGTAAAAGTCTCTGCGGATCTTGATCCCGCCTTTGCCTTTGGACTGTGCCGCGTTGACGTTTCGGCAGCTCCCATGCTGATGAAAGGCACATTTGCCAATGATTTCTGGAGCCTTGATTATGTCGATCAAATGGGGCGAAGCCAGTTCAGCCTGACCAACCAGATTTCCGGCCCGAAACTCAATGCCGTGCTCGCGACCAAAGGACAGCAACGCCTTTTGTCCGAAAGACCGGATCTGATCGACGAAACCACGATTGTCATCACCGCAACGGACTCCAAGGGCATTCTTCTGGTTCGGGCCTTCATCGCATCGGAACGGGATCGGCCCCCCACCGCCCGCAGTCTGGACAGGGTGCTTTGTAAACCATTGTGGGATGACGCGGACACAGAATAGACCAAAAACCGGTCCGCAATGCGATGTCTGAAATGCGCATGCCTGTTGCAGATGGCCCTTTCCGGCCACCAGAAACGCACAAGCCTTTCGAAAATCACTTCACCAGATTGGGATCTTCAGCTGCCCATTGGCGCCTTGTATAGCGTGACGGTCTTGGCTTTGTCTCTGCGTTCAGAGGTCCTGCCGCGGAGAGATAGCCATTTTGCTTCTGAAACTCCATATTGAGGAGTTTGAGCTCTTGATTGGCGTCAACAACCAGCGGCGACGGGGTTTCAATCTCCAGCTTTTTGATTGCGTAGGCATAGGCCGCCATACGATATTTCAGAGACCGCCAGACCCATTCCAGAAATCTGCGATTTTCGTCCACTCTGGCATAGGCGTTTTTCATCTCTCGCGGGTCAAGATCCGGTTTTCGAGCCACCGCGGCAATACGCTGATTGTCTACTTCAATAACCTGTTCCGCCGCCGGAACGAACAGCCCAAGGGACTCCCGATCTGAGCGAATGTCGTTGATGACCCGGTTGTAGCGCGCGTGATGAGATGAATATTTCTCCGCTCTCATGGCCCAGTAATAACGCTTGGGATCAAACGCCCTGTCGATGGTCGGTGTCAGACGTGCACTCTGGGTTTCCGTCAGAAAATGCAGACTGACATTCTGGACAGATGAAATGAAGGTCCACAGATCAACAGAAATCCAGTCTTGCGCATGAGGGGGGCGAATGAGTACCCACGCCCTGTTTCGCATGACCTGTTCCTCGTCGGTCGTGTTGAAACCGGACACCAATTCACCATTGGCATGAGCCCGGAGCTTGCCTCCGGTGTTCATGAACCCTTCAATGAACGGGTTCGTTTCGGGACGCCCCAGATCCCCCTCTCTCGTGCTGCACGCAGCAAGTGCAATCAACATCAGGGCAGTTGCCGCGCCAGACCTCACCCTTGGTGCCATTGTACATTTGACTAATCTCATAAAATTATTGCCTTTTCAGAGAGTTAGCAGCCTTTTCGGATGGCGTGACTGTTGATTGCGATCGTCCATGGTACTAAAATAATAGTCTGTGCCCGAATCGTCACGCTCTTATTGTTCCGTATAAGTGAGTTCAAGCCAAGCATAGAATTGGGAGTGTTTGCAGCTGAATTGACTTTCAATTTGGCAACAGTGAACAAATGCTTGAGCGCGATGATGGTTAACAGCATGTTAAAGAATAAACGCGAAGATGTGGCAAACAGTTTTTGGCAAAAGGACGTTTGGTTAGGGGGCCGTCCTGACGATCACAACCCGTAACCTCATCGCGTAGTAGTTAAGGTTTCCGATTTGAAATCTGAGAGTGATACATCGCGATTGTTGCAGGAAACCGAGCAATATCTTGCTGCGGGCCAGTTTGGACGTCAGGTTCGCGGTCGGTTCACCAGACTCTTTCAGAAACTTCATGGATCGACACCTGTTGAGGACCGCGCGGCAATTGCCAGATTGTTATGCAATCAGCGAACTGCCCCCCTTGACGTGATCAAACTGCTCTGTTGCGATGCGGAGTGTGTATCGGCTCCCGTTCTGGCCAACTCACCGCTGCTTGACGCATCCGATTTGACATTGCAGATCATGCAGGGAAATTCCGCCAAACGGGTCGCGATTGCGCGAAGATCTGATCTGAGCGCGTTGCTTGTATCACTGCTGTTGACCTTCAGGGAAAGAGCAGTGGGGCAAGCATTGTCTGAAAATATAAGTCTGCAATCAGGGCTTTCTAACCAGTTGGCAGAGCGAATTGCACGGGTATCCGGCACGATGCTCAAAAAAGCGGAACCAAAGGCGATGTCTGGAAACAATGATAAGCTTGATGCACTGGTTTCTTCCATGGAACAGGAATGGTGCGAGCATTACCACCCAGAAGCGTTGGATAGCATGAGTGAAAAAACACAAACACAGCCCTCCGCCGACAGCCTGTCCGAGACATGTGACGAGGCCGCCCCAGCTCTCGAAGGAGCCGCAGTTGTGCCCGAGCCGTTTTTTGACGAAGAAGACCGCAAGATTCTTGAACGGTTGTCCGAGAGCGATTGGGAAATGCTTGATGATGAAGCCGTCGAGGCTCTGGCAAGGGAATTGGCAAAGGAAGAAGCCGAGAAGGCCGCAGAAGCGCAGTCCGTTTCGTCTGACCCTGTTCAAGCGGCTTCCGAAACCGGCGATAGCCCATGTTCGGACGAAGAAGAAATCGGCCCCAACTCATTCCGGATTGGTGCATTTGATCAGTCAAACGCTCCCATCCCTCCGCTTAGAAGCCAATTGGACGCTCTGGAGCGTGAGCCAACCATTGTCTTCAAGTCGATTGAAGAGACGGTAGAGGAGCGCCCTGTGTCTCCGATGTCTCCTGTGTCTCCAGTTTCTTCCAAATCAGGGCAAAAGGGGATCGAGGATATCGTTTCACACGATAGGGATGTCTTGTCCTCTCCATGGTCTCATAGCGCCGAAACAGCTTCAGAGCCCATCGTGACTGACACCGCTCCTCTAGAGCCAATGAATGGTCTGGATTTGGCCCCCACAGTCAGCCTTGCAGGCGAAATGCATCAAGAGGATGATGCGCATCAGGAAGCACCGGAAACATTTTCTGCCTCTCTACCTGAGACCGAAACTCTACCTGAAACCGCATCTTTCGGCACGCCCCTATCCGCGCCCCTTGATGCCGTGGCAGATCGAACGATTGACCAGCTCCGCCCGACGGAGCCCACTCGCAGTGAACTGGAACGTTCGCTTGATACATTTATCAAGCAAAGCAAAAAGGACAAGGGCGAGGAGAACAAACCGCAAATCACGCTGACGGTTCGCAAGGCTTCTCAGGATAGCGATCGCAAGCAGACACGGAGTGCAACGCCGGAAACACAACCGACGAGCGTTGTTTTGACCTCGGCAACAGAGGATGATTGGTACAAGGCGCTTGCAAGCCTTACAGGCGATCCTGTCATCATTCATCCTGAGACCGGATTGGCCAAGGAGATGCCACTCTCGGATCCGGTTGCTTCGCTCAACGACATACCAACCGGGTTGAGCGATATCCCTGCCCTGGATGTTTCCGACCGTTTCAAGGCAATCGAATCCGAACTTGCCTTTGACGATGAGATCACGTCGGCCCCATCTGTTCCGGTTGAAAAGGAATCCAACCCCTTGATGTCGGCAATTGCGCTGACGGATCCCCTTGTTGATCTTGCTGAAACTGCGGAAAAGCCAGTCCGTGCAGCGCAGTCCGAGAGCGAGCCACTCATTCACGAGCATGCTCCGCTCGGCTTCATGCCCGATATGATCTCATTCAGCGGACTTGACCTTGTCGAAGCCGAACCGGACCTGCCTTCTGCAACCGATTTGCTGTTGGAACAGGCAGGCAAGGCCACCCCGGCCGTTGAGCTTGTGGAGCCGGTTGAGCTGGAGATTCGCGAAAATGGCAAAGTCATCTCGCTCAGCGAGATAGAGGATCAATCGGTTCGTGTCGCTGTCGAGCAAATTGCAGCCAGCCGCAAGTCTGGGAAAAAGGCGGAATCTGACAAAGACGATATATCCTTGCTCAACGAGCTTTCCGGCCACCATCTGGTCGATGCCGAAGACTATGCCAAGCTGAAGATGCAGGATACGCGGCGCGAGGGGCGCACGCTGTCTGAGCGAGAGATCACGCAGTCTGACTCAAATCTCGGTGCGCCAAAGGCAGATACGATCAGCTTCCCTGTTCTGCCCGAGACATCTAGCGCTTCGGAAGGCATCGCAGATGCGTTTTTCGCCTATGATGATGAAACGCGTCTGGCACTGTTGCAGTCTATCCTTGCCGAAAGCCTGGTCGATGTGGCCGCACAGACTGCCAATGCCAGACAATGGCGAGCAATCGATGAGGACAAGGCGCAAGAGTTGGTGTCTGCGCGCTTCAGCAATGACCGAATCCGTACAGCCGATCTGATGCATGACATTTCCGGCCACCGTCGTTTGCAGATGACACAATTGCTGCAAGACAAAGGGGGCGAGGCTCTCGTCGTCTATCTCTATTCCATCGGACTGGACGACCGCAGCACGCTCTCCATGCTCTTGCACGGACCGGACGCGATTTCGCATGATTATGCCAAGGTTGCGCAGTTGATGACGCTTTACAATCAGCTTTATCCGGCAGCTGCGGACAAGATCATTGCCCAACTGTTCGGAACGCCAAGACGCGTCCAGATCAGGCATCAGACCCTTCATGATGATGGTGCTGGCATTGCTTCTGCGCGATTGCGCACGACCGGGCTTGAAAGCCGGCACCAGAGTGAAGAGAAGACAACGCCGGAATTCGGTCGGCGTCACGTGCGCCCCGGCGATCAGAAATAACGTCGCACAAGTCGGGGCGGTTGACTGCCCCGCTTCCACTTTCGCGGAAGACTGTTCGAGCGCTGACATGCGAGGTTTGAAACATGCTGCGCCAGCTTTACGCTTTGGCGCGCTTTTTTCTCAGCTGACATGACCTGATTGGCGATACGATCACGCACCTTTCCGCTCAAAAAAGCTGAGATGTGAATATCAGTCAGTTGCCAGCATCAGATCATGGCTGGCTTCTGGGCATTCGCTTTCAACGACCCATATGTCCTGATCGAACCCGAGTTCCCTGTCGAGCTTGTCCATGATGTCGAAAGTCGTGACCGGGCCGAGCGCATGGCGAAACAGGCGGTCCCCTTCATCGATATTTTTCTGGCTGTATGAGAGCTGACTGGCGGGCTCATAGAGATCGTGGGTGCCATCGAGCCGATCGATGCGAACAAAGATCGCCCCCGCTTCTTTGGCACCTCTGCGAATGAGCACGGAGGGCTTGTCCTTGCCATTTCTCATTTTCAGATAGGCCGAAACCCAAAGTTCGGATGTTATGCGCATCGATTATCCGCTTGACCGGTTTGGCAGCTTGCCCGTTCCGAGATCATCCCAGATCGAGAAATCCCATGATCATCATTTCCTGCAAGAGACGGTCATTGACCTGCCCTGTCACAGGATGGCCACGGCTGCGTTGGAAATTGGAGATAGCCGACTGGGTGCGGCTACCCATGACGCCATCGACCTCAAGATTGCTATAGCCGAATTCCTTGAGGGCTTCTTGCACCTTTGCAAGGGTTGGGTCTCCGGTCTTGTTGGAAGCCTGCCTGTTCGGAATCGGCTCGGGAGGAACAGGACCACTGGCGACCGTCTCGCTCACGTTCTTTTGGGAAGGTGTGAGATCAACCCGCAATGTGCGGATACGCTTCAAATTCCCGTTGGCCGGTTTTGAGCGCGGTAATGCGTCAAGCACAATGGCGTCCCCTGCCACTTCTGAAACAGGAGCATCGCTACCCTTCGGAGCGTCCGTCATTGCCACATCGCTGGTCGCCGCATCATAAGCCTTGCGACCGGTCAGAATGTCATAAAGCCTGGTGCTCACCTTGCCTGTCACTGGCATTCCCATCGCATCCTGAAAGGCGGAGATGGCTTCCTTGGTCTGCGCGCCTTCCACCCCATCGATCGGGCCGACATAATAGGCCGTATCTGTCAACTTCTGCTGAATGGCGCGCGTCATGACGGCCATTTTATCGTCTGGTGATGATCCGAATTGTCTGGTCTTGTTTGCCAGTGGACGACGGGTAATCGTACCGTTTGCTTGCGCGTTGCGATCCAGTTTCTCGACGCTGTTGATCAGTTCGATCTCGGCCGATTTTGGCTGCATATACAGGGCATTGGCAATGATGGCGAAACTTGAGAACGCCATGACCAGAATGCCAACCAGGGCAAGCGGGCTTCTTTTGCCCTCTTCTTCCCAGTCTTCATAATCGTCATAAGTCTCGGACATGTCCGTTTGCCTCTTTTGCGGTTCGCGCTGCTTTGTGCTTTTCATCTGTAGTCATTGTCTAATCCCGGCTTTGACACAGCCGGGATCATGCCAGCTCAAGCAACCTTGTTGTTTGAGCCGTTCTGTTTTTTTGTCGCGCCTTGCCTGGAACCGGCAGGATTGAGAGAGATAACCAACTCATCCGCTGCCCCATGAACCGGCGCCTTGATTGCAGTCATATCGAGCGGAAGTGTGACAGCCACGCTCGTACCTTTGTCCAGTTCGCTTGTGATGGACATGCGCCCGAGTTGCAGTTCGGTCAATCCGCGAACGATAGACAAGCCGATCCCCGCCCCCTCGAACCGTCGTTGCAGACTGTTCTCGGCTTGAACGAAAGGCTTTCCTAATTTGGGGATGTCGGCCTTGTCAATACCAATGCCGTTATCACTCACACGCAGTTCAATTTCGTCCTTGATCTTGCGGCCCCATTTATCCTTTGCCCATGCCAGGGAAACGTCTACGCGGCCTTCCTGATCGCTGAATTTGAGCGCATTTGAAATGAGATTGAGCAGGATCTGCCGACAGGCTCTCGGATCGAGCCTCGCAACCGGCATGCCGGGTTCACATTGGCAGGAAAGCGCAATTTTTCGCGTGTCAGCATCGCCCTGCATCATCTTGCAACACCCTTCGGTGAGGTCACACAGATCAAAGCTTTGCGGTTCGATCTCGAAATTGCCGGATTCGAGACGAGACATGTCGAGCAATGCATTGACCAGTTGCAAAAGGTGATGACCACTCTTGTGAATGAGGTCGGCATATTCCACTTTTTTCTCTTCGCCGAACTGGGTCAGTTCAGGGTTGCGCAGAATTTCCGAGAAACCGATAATCGTGTTCAGCGGCGTGCGCAGTTCGTGGGTAACATTGGCAAGAAAACGAACCTTGCTTTCATTGGCATTCACCGCTTCCTGACGAGCCTCTTCCAGAGCAAATTGCTGTTCCTTGCGCTTGGAGATGTCTCTGGTTGCCGCGATGACACCAATGATTACCCCTTGCTCATTGCGTTCGGGAGCACATTTCATCTCAAACCAGCATGGAGCGGCCTGGCGCTGTTCTTCTCGGAGGCCTTCCTGAGCCCCCTCGGCGCACTTCATGATTCTCAATTCGGTTGTGACCGGTGAGCGGCTGCCCGCTGGCAGGTTCATGCATTCGGACAGAGCGCGCAGATAGGCAGGACGATCCGGAATATGAATCTGCTGGAACAGGCCATTGCCAGACAGTTGATCGGGCTTTGTGCGCAGAAGCATCTCGGCGGTTGGAGAGGCGAAAGTGACATCGCCACTGCTGTCATGACGTGTGATCATGTCCGAAACCGTATCTGCTATGGTACGGTAGCGCATTTCTTCGGCTTGAACGATATGGAGGCGACCACGGTGAAGCCACTCGATGCGGATCGCGAGCATTCCGGCATAAAGGATTGCGACCATAACCGATATGGTATCGATCAATGAGCGACCGGCATCGTTCAGCGCAACCGGTTCAATCCAGTTCTTGGCCTCAAGGCCGGCCAGTACACCAGTTGCCAGAAGACAGATCGCAAGAGCCTGCTTGATGATTCGAGTGTTGCCGCTCAGCGCCACTTCCAGTGGAATGACGCCAAGCCAAATGAGATGTGCAGATGTCAGGCCACCAGTCATTGCAGCCACCCAGACAACGAAGGCAGCGGTAAGTGTTGCGGTCAGAAGGAAGGCGTTGGCAAGATTTCCGGTTTTCGACAGATAGAAAACAGAAATCAGTGGTGCGAGCATCCAGACCGGCAACATGAGAAAACGCATTTGCGGGGCAGACGCGTCACCGCCAAGATACAGGATCACGAACGGCAAGGCAGCCAGAGCCAACAGGCCCACAGCCAAATGAATGCCGATAAACAGCTGATGACGCTTTTTGTCTGACAGCGACGCCTCGACAGACTGATGTAGCAGGCCATTGATGACAGACTGAATGGGCCCGTTGGCCCAAAAGGTTTGTTGCACGTCTAACCTCACCTGCCTTGAGCCCCCTGTCTCCGACAGGCGGCGTCAAGCATACGCAAAACAATTACAGGTTGTCGGCCTTTATCATTCGGCCGCTTGTCCGATACAGTGCCATGCAGACTTTTAAGGAACGCTAAAAATCGAGCCGCTTGTCATGCCCAAATCATGCTAAACAATTCGTTTTCACGATCTGAGAGCAAGAAATCATCTTTATGGTAAACAGACTCTTTCAGCACTCACACCGCAAATCTATTTTTCCTTAAGGTTTCAACCGTTTAGTCCTTTTGAAAAACTGTTCAAAGACTCCCCGAAAATCCGCAATCCGTCCTTGCATTTTCAGTGATGGCAAGATCGCTGAAAATGCTAGGAATCGCAGGAATCCGCGACCTCTCGCTCATGGTGAACGAAGCGTTTCCAGATAGCTCGAATTTGAGTCTATTTTGATTCTTTCCTTCAAGCTGCTTTTGACATGATTGCGATATCTTATGAATGTCAGCGCGAGGACACATCCCAAAGGGTGTCGATCAATCCATGAAGAGATTGCGTCCGATGCTGATGAATGGACGGAACAAATCCGGTTTGCAGGACCGGTTGTGTGGGTATTGAGAGGGCGATCATATGTCATTTTTGATCAGAGCAGCTTTCTGGCTTTCGCTGGTCATACTTATTCTGCCTGCTGACCCAGGAAGCGAGACTGAGTCCGCTAAGCTTTCGACTACGGAAGCCCTGACAGCAGCACAGGCAACCCTGAAGGACTTTACTTCCTTCTGCACGAGGCAACCTGATGTGTGCGCGGCCGGGGAAGTAGCGATCGAGAATTTTTCTGCCAAGGCACGTTATGGTGCAAAGCAGCTTTACATGTATCTGGATGGAGACAGCGAAAAGGAGCAACCAATCGCACAAAACCAATCGGTCGAGACAGTGGAAGGCTTGATGAAAGAGGCCAAGAATGAAGTGCCTCTGCCCAGCCAGGAACTGGAAGCCCTGCTTCGATCCAATCAATAACCATTCAAATGCAAGAAATTTCAGCCCTGCCCTTCCCCATGGGGTGGTCTGAACTCCTGGTCAGATGTTTGATAGGGTCTTGTCCGTTTAACGACGACCTCATCACCCTGGACACTATCGAGGATCTGGCCGTACTCGTCCGACTTGGGCCCTAAGCCACGCCGAAATGAAGTTTCTTCATTTCGGCGTCTTTGTGTTTTTGCTGAGAATGATTTCCAACACAAGTCTTGCCCGTTCCGGCGCGCTTCATTAAAGTCGGTCTGAATAGAATGACCATGCCACCGGACCTAGATTTCATGCCCTTGCAAATTGACGAAATTATTGAGAATTTTTCCTTCATCGACGATTGGGAAGAACGCTATCGCTATGTCATCGAACTGGGCAGAGACCTTGAAGACCTGCCAGAAGCGGCAATGTGCGAGGCGAACAAGGTGCAGGGATGCGTTTCTCAAGTGTGGCTGACGACCAAGGCCAGCGGCGAGGACACCAACCCGACGCTCACCTTTCAGGGGGACAGTGACGCGCATATCGTCAAAGGCCTGGTTGCGATTACCCTTGCAATCTTTTCAGGTAAAACCGCCCGGGAAATCCTTGATATCGATGTCGATCCGATTTTCGACCAAATCGGATTGCACGAGCATTTGACCCCTCAACGTTCAAACGGTCTCGCCTCAATGATTGCCCGTATCAAATCAGATGCCAAGGCAGCGCTGGCTTAGTATCTGGCCCTTTTGCCTTGAATGCTTTTTCAGTCATGCCGCTTTTCTAGCGGATGGAGGGACGATAGTCGTCGGTGCCCCAGTGCTCGATACGGTTTCTTTGCGGCCCTTCCGTTTTATCGCTCAGACCATAGTGGCGAGCAAGGCATGACAGACCCATTGCAAGGATCTGCTTGGCTGATCGCGCGGGCCATTGCCGAGAACGCTCGATATCTTCAAGGCCTTTCAGAAAGCAGCAGAAGTCAATCAGAGGATCAGCAAATTCCTCTCCAACATGGCTCATTGCCTTGCGAAAGCGCTGCCGGGCATCCAGGGCACCGCCGCTCAAACATTCCGAGCTGTTCTGTACGCGGGCATTTCTGGACGTGGCACCAGCGGTTTCTCCAAGTCGGTCCCAGTTGATTCCCGTCTTGCCTGCAAGCTGCCCTCTTTCGAAGTCGGATCGCAACCGTTCTCCGGCCTGTATCTGGCTCACGGTCAGGTATCGGCTTCCGTCGGTACGCGTGCGTGACGCCAGTTGTTGAAGCGGGCTTTCTGCACGTTTGACCCTGACCGACGACCTCAGCTGAACCTTTGCAGCAGCCTGCCCTGCCGACTTGTCCGGGCGCGGCACATCATCTGCCCTGATCGACTGATCATCCTTGCCCGTTTGACAGATCTCCTGCCATTGATGTTGCGCGGCGTAGATCTGGTCTTCTTCTTTGCGGAGCAAGTGACGGCGCATAGCCTGACGCCCTTCGGGCGTGATGTAATGCATGCCGTCTTTCGAGATGATCGCACCCCGACGTATCAGCAAGGTCAGTGTGTCAGCGTCTTGTGGCTTTGCGTCGAATTTTCCTCGCGCGATCTGGCGTAACAAAGCCGCCTCCTGACTGGTCATGTAAGATTGCCGGATCATTTTGCCCCCCATTTCCTTGTCCGATGTCCCCTTTGGCATGGTCCCTTACCTCTTCATGCTGGTGAGAGGGGTTACGAGCATCATTGTTTCCAACGCGCTTTCAAGACTGTTGATCAACAGCTCGGTCTCTTCCTGCTCGCGCTTGTCTTCAACAACACGACACGCGTAGGCAACCGTGGTCCGATCCCTTCGATAGTGCTCTGCGATGTCCTTCAGAGGATAGCTCAGGCAGACGTGGGAGAGATACATCGCAACCTGACGTGCGAAGGCAACACTCTTGCGGCAACGCGTGCCCGCATGTAATGCGGTTCGTGGCATCCTGAATGTGCGGGCTACCAACTCATCGACAAGGGACAGGGCGACACGCCGGTTTTCGCCCATACGCTGTGTTTCCATCAGCCATTCTTGCTGCGGATCATCAAGGTTTTTGAGGTCTAGTGCTTCTACTTTCATCGCCCACTCCTATGCTTAGTCGCTAAAGTTGCTTTTTGATTGCACATACAACTTATACAACTCATTGGTTGCATAGGAATAAATTCCAGATAAAAAATCTGGACCTCTTTTAAAGATGACATCTCGATCTATTCAGACATGACCAAATTCTGCGATTTTGCCATGCGAACAGCGTAGAACCCTCGTTTGGAACGCATTCCCCTAATCCTCCTTATGCCCGCCCTGCTTATCTGGTCGAGACTGGGAGGCATGGAACATCCGGCAAAACGCCCTTTGGGCAATTCTGCTTCGGTGTCTTCTGCGCTTGGCGAAGATGACGAACTGTCACGGGAGAGGCCTGCTGAGGGCTCTTCTCAACAAAGACCATGTGATTTCAGGAAACGGAAAGGATCGGCCACGGGTAGCAGCATCCTGTACCATGCCATCCGCTCGGGAGAACGAGACTATGTCCGCAAGCGCGATTTACCGGGGCTTCTGCATTTGTTTCCCGGCGAGATCGAGGCAATGGAAAGACGCAGCCCTTTCGCCATATTTCAGTCCCTCACGCGCGCGATACGTGCCGAGAGGATCAGAGGGCGATCAGGTCATTGGCGCTATTCGCTCACGCGCCATATTGGTCTCAGGCAGGCTCTGGCGGCAGAAAGACTTCGATTTCAGGCACCAGAGGAAGAAAGAGGGCAAGACTCAAAAAGGCAGCCATGAAGGCTGCCCGCACTTTTCAATCGGAATATTGCTATTTCTTGCGACGCTGCTGTCCAAGGCCCATTTTCTTGGCGAGGCTGGAGCGCGCTTCCGCATAGCTTGGAGCAACCATGGGATAGTCTGCGGCAAGGCCCCACTTTTCACGATATTCCTCAGGGGAAAGATTGTAGTGAGTGCGCAGGTGGCGCTTGAGGGATTTGAACTTCTTGCCATCTTCGAGACAGACAATATAGTCAGGCGTGATGGATTTTTTGACCGATATTGCTGGTTTCGGCGCTTCAATCACTTCTTCTGACACTGGAGTTCTGGTATCTTCCAGTGCTTTGTAGATATCGCCAATCAATCCTGAGAGATCGTTGACGGGAACTGCATTATTGCTAACATAGGCCGATACAATATCGGCCGTAAGCTCAATCAATACGTTATTTTCTGAGTTATCTGACATAATCCGGATTTTCTTTCTAATTGACACTCAAGATGACGGGGACCAACCTGAGCAAACCAACACTCACTGATGCGAACAAGAGCAGCTGGCTTTTAAAACCTTTTTATCCATTCGTAATATATGTGTGTTTTTACTTCAAGGACTAATGCTGTTTTCTTAGAATCCTTGTGGGAAACCTATTTTCAGGTAAAAAAATTGGTAGTAACACGCATTTTTATTCAGATTGTAACAAACACAAGAAAAGGGAGCACACAAATTGTGCACTCCCTCATGAGAATTCACTAGGCATTCAAACAGACGAGAAAGCCGCGGCGGGCTATTTCTTCTGTTCATCGCCCCCATATTCGTCAATTACTGTCCCCTTCCACGGTTTTGTACCCGACAGATAGGCAGCCCGAGCGACCAGATGGGCAGAGACAGGCGCCGTCAGCAAGAAGAAGACAATGCCCGCAAGTGCCCGCGTTGCCACGTCCAATTCAGCCGAATGCACCGCCAAGGCCAGCAAAGCAACGCCAGATCCCAGCGTTCCGGCCTTGGATGCGGAGTGCATACGCGTGAAAACATCGGGAAAACGGAGCAATCCCAGGGAGGCCGTCAGCACGAAACAGGCGCTCACAAGCAACAAGAGTCCTACGATGATATCTGACACAAATTCAACCATCAATCTGCTCCTTTCAGTGCCTTTTGCGCCTCGGCTGTCGCCTTGGCTGCGGCTGCCTCATCAACAAATTCCGAATCGTCGCCGTGCCTGAGTACAAATCTCGCAAAGGCCACGGTTGACAGGAAGCCAACCAGCCCAAGGGCAATGGCTATGTCGATATAGAGAAAATAGTCGGTTTTCACGCCGATCACCGCGATGAAGCCGATACCGACAGCGACCAGCATGTCCAGACCGATCACCCGGTCGGCAAGGCTCGGCCCCTTGATGATTCGCACCGCAGTGAGAAGAAAGGATATCGAGAGAATCGCCAAAGTGATGAGGATGGCGACATCCAAGAAGGTTTCAATTACCATTACCGAAAGGCCTCCATGATCTTGCGCTCAAAACCGTTCTCAATGTCGGCGCGCATCTCGTCAACGTCATCAATGGTCACCGCGTGAACATAGAGATATTTCTTGTCATCCGCCACATCCACAGACAGGGTGCCCGGCGTCAGGGTAATCAGATTTGCCAAAAGCGTGATTTCTCCGTCCCTGTCCGTCTTCAACTCGTAAGCGAAGATACCGGGTTTGAGATCGAGCTTGGGACTGATCGCCAACATGGCAACTTTGAATGCGGACTTTGCCAGTTCAACCAAAAACAGCAAAACCAGAGAAACAAACCGCCTGACCTTGCTCAGATAGCTCAGGGTGCCAACCTGCTCCCTGATGATAAACAGCACCACCATGCCCAGCACAAAGCCGAACAGCAGGTTTGGAACGGTGAAAGATCCACTCACCGCCGCCCAGGCAAGGGCGAGAAGAATATTGACCAGAAACAAGTTCTTCATCAGTGGGTTCCTTCCTTATGTGCTGCTGGCTCGGCTTGTTCGCCATGGTCTCCGCCCGGCTCGGTCGAGCCATGCTCTTTGGCCCGCATCTCCTGCTGAGCACGCGCAGCGCCAAAAACCGCCTCGACATAACGATCCGGATTGATCAGTGTCGTTGCACCGGACTGAGCGATCGAGACGACAGGCAACGGGAAAACCCCAATCGCCGTAATGAGCAAGACCAGAACAGAGACAGGGGCGAACACGCGCGCACGCACCGAACCTGCCAGTTGGTAGAGCGGAGCGGCTTCCTTGCCGTCTTCGGTTCCGATTGGCCCACCCCGCCAAAATGCATGAGCCCAGACACGCCCCATGGCAACGGTCGTGATGAAACCGGACACCAGAACAGCCATGGCAAGCCAGCCATAATTTTCTTTCAGACTTGCTTCAACCAGCATGAATTTTGGCCAGAAGCCTGAAAAGGGCGGCAAACCGCAGGCGGCAAAAGTCAGCACCAGGAACAGAATCGACAGCCAACTGGAGGCTTTGTATCCGCCCCCAAGTTCTGCAAGATTGTATTTCCCGCCATTCATGCGCATCAGGATACCAAGAGCGAGATAGAGGGCCGTCATGACGAGAATGGAATTGACCGCATACAGGATCGCACCGGTGATCGCATTTTCTGTTCCCACAGCGACACCGACCAGAACGGAGCCGATACCGCCAATGACCAGATAGCCGAACAGGCGTCTCACATCATTCTGTGCCAATGCGCCAAGGGCACCAAGAAGCATTGTCAACGCAGCAACCCAGGCAATGATGTCGCTCAGCATGGCCCGGCTTTCAGGCATCAAAAGCACCATCGTGCGGATCAGCGCATAGACACCCACCTTGGTCAGAAGCCCTGCAAAAATGGCGGATACGACGATTTTCGGAGTGTGATAAGACGCCGGCAACCAAAAATTGACCGGGAAAGCGGCGGCCTTCATGGCAAATGCCAGGAAATAGAGCGCGGCAATCGTTGCCATCGGAGCCTCGCCCTTTGGCATTTTGCGCAAGGTCACGGCGATATCAGCCATGTTCAACGATCCGATTGCACCGTAAAGGAAGCCGGTTGCGATGAGGAACAATGTCGTCGCCATCAGGTTGAGAATGGCATATTTCATCGCGCCATCAATCTGAATGCGCTCGCCTCCAAGGATCAGCAGACCGAAGGAGGAAATCAGCATCACCTCGAACCAGACATACATGTTGAAGATATCACCGGTGAGGAACGAGCCGGTAACGCCGGTCATCAGCAACATCAGGAACGGATAGAAACCGAACCGCCGCCCGGCAACCGTGATATCAACCAGCGAATAGACGCAGACCGCAAGGGCAACGATCGCGGCAATGGTCGCCATCAGCGCTCCGAAGGCATCAACGGTGAGCGAAATTCCGAAGGGCGGCAACCAGCGCCCCATTGTCATGGTGATCGGACCTTCAAGACTGACTCGGCGCAGCAGAAGAAGGTCAATGATGACCAACAGCGTGAGATAGGTGCAGGCCATATAGCCATGCAGCTTTGCCCGCTCCCGGACCATCAGTATGGATGCGCCCCCCATGATCGTGAGGATCGAGGGCGCAATGATCAGCCAGTCGGCCAGCGCCGTTGGCGCGACCAGCATGCCAGCGGCAAAATCGACCGCATGTTCAGCATTTCCAGCCATAGCAGTCTCTCCTTAATAGCTTACTGGCGGCAGGGCTTCATCAGCCGGTTCAGCCACGCGCATTTGAACGGTATCGTCCGTGCCAAGCTCCTGATAGGCCCGATAGGCCAGAACGAGCAGGAAGGCCAGGAATGAAAAGGAAATCACAATTGCCGTCAGAATGAGCGCCTGAGGCAGAGGGTTGGCAGTTGGTCCATCGGGGACCGAAGCACCCGGTGCGATGATCGGCGGAACTTCACGCATCAGGCGACCGCAGACAAAGATCAACAGGTTCACAGCGTTCCCCAACACCGCAATGCCGAGGATGATCCGGATGGTATAGCGGGACATCATCAGATAAACGCTGACGGCAAAGAAGATCCCGACGAGTATGGACAACATGTTTTCCATGACCGATCACTCCTCCTCTAGCTTGAGCGCGATGGATGACAGTCCACCCAGCACCACGAAATAGACACCGATGTCGAAGAACATCGGGGTCGAAAGGGCAATTTCGACGCCCAGAATGGACGGAAACGCCCATTGGCTGGTCATGAAAGGCTCGGCGAAGGGCAGCGAAAGCAGGCCTGAGCAGGCGGACAGGGTGAGCCCGAAGCCTGCGATTGTCAGGGGATGGAAATGCAGCGCACGGCGAACATATTTCACGCCCGCAGCAATACCATACATCATGAAGGCCGAGGCTGCGATCAGACCACCAATGAAGCCACCACCCGGATCATTGTGGCCGCGTAACGTCACAAAAACCGAGAAGAGGATCATAAGGGCCGCCAGAAACGGGGCCGTGCTTCGGAAAATAAGGGTCCTCATGACTCGGCTCCTTTCTTGGCTGCGGTTGCGTCCTTGCCATTGGTTGGTTCATTCATCCCCTCGGCATGCTCCTTGTATCTTTGAGCCGTGCCGCGCGTAAGAGTGAAAACCGCAAGTGCAGTGATGGTAACAACCGAGATTTCTCCCAAGGTATCAAAGCCTCGGAAGTCTACGATGATCACATTGACGATGTTGCGCCCATGGGCAATCACACGACTATAGTCGGTAAAGAAATCACTGAGATGCGCATTGAACTGGCCTTGCGTCACCGACATCAGCAGAAGACCGAAGCCGGCACCCACCAGGATGGCGACCGTTGCATCACCAATGACCTGCCCCCACGGACGCTTGTCGCGCTCGGCAAGAGAGAGCCGGGTCATGACCAGAGCAATGATGACGACCGACAGGGTTTCAACCATGAACTGGGTGAAGCTCAAGTCAGGTGCACCGAACAGCAGGAAGATCAGGGCAACGGAAAACCCCTGAATGCCAAGGGAGACAATCGCCGTCAGGCGTGTTTTGGCAATGAGCAGGGCAAACAGACCAACAAGAGCCAAACCAAGCACACCCCATTCATAGAAATGCATTTCGGGGATGCCGGGCCAGTTCGGCAGTTCATCAAACATGATCATCGGAACCAGCAAGGCAAGTGCCGTGACGATGAAGGTTGCAGTCAGATAGAGTTCCAGATTGCCACTCTGAATGCGGCGGGTTATCAGCGTCGCGAGACGAACCAGACCTGCGATGAAGGTATCGAAGAAAGTGTCAGGTCCCTCACCCATCAGGCGGATGAAGGTGCCTCTGGCTTCCCGGATTGTTTCATATTTGCGGAAGAAGAGAACACCCCCGGCAATGGTGATCAACGAGAGCAGGAAGGCAAAATTGAAGTGCACCGCCCCGAGACCAACTTCCAGATGCCCGTGATGACCGGTGACGGCATTGGCCATCGGCGAAAGCAGGCCATGGGCGAAGAAACCGCCGAACAACATGGCAATGAAACCGAGGCTCGACAGAAGAACCGGCCCGGTAATCATCAGAAGCGGCCCTTCATGGGCATGTTTGGGCGTGCTGGCCTCTTCTCCAAGGAACGGTTTAAGCGCCACGACAAAGGCAGCACCGAACATCATTGCGTTGCCGACGACAGCGGTCACGGTCAACAGGATGTTCGAGAAATCCGTACCAATCAGGCCGCCATAGATTTCTTCCTTGGCGATGAAGCCGATGAATGGCCAGATGCCGCCCATGGAGAGCGCGCAGGCAACTGCGGCATAGAAGGAAACCGGCATCAGTTTGCGCAGACCTCCAAGCCGGGTCACATCTCGGGTACCGGCTTCATGGTCGACGGTACCGACAATCATGAAGAGGCCACCCTTGAAAAGGGCATGAGCAAAGAGATAAAGCACTGCCCCCGTGATTGCCACCTCATTTGAGGTTCCCACCAACATGACCAGCAAGCCCAGAGAGGCTACCGTGGTGTATGCAAGGGTCAGCTTGAGATCTGTCTGACGCAAGCTCATCCAGGTGCCCATCAGCAGGGTGAAACCACCGAAGATGGGCAGGATCGTCATCCAGAGCGTGGTATCGCCCATAATCGGCTGGACGCGCATCAGCAGATAGACGCCCGCCTTGACCATGGTCGCCGAATGCAGATAGGCCGAGACCGGGGTCGGCGCTTCCATTGCGTTGCGCAGCCAGTAATGGAACGGGAACTGGGCGGACTTGGTGAAGGCCCCTCCGAGCAGCAACAAAAGCATGGCCATATAGGCCCCGTTGTCGCGCATCGCATCGCCCTTGCCAAGCAGCTCGCTCATTTCCATCGATCCGCCAGCATGGGACATCAGAATAAGACCCGCCAACAAGGCGAGACCGCCGCCGCCGGTCACGATCAACGCCTGCAAGGCTGCGCGTCGGGACCGTTCGTGACGATGGTTGAAGCCGATGAGTAGGAAGGACGTGATCGAGGTCAACTCCCAGTAGATAAACAGAGTGATCAGGTTGTCGGCAAGCACCACACCGATCATCGAGCCCATGAACAGGAACATGAAGCTGAGGAAGCGCCCCTGCTCGCCATGCCCTTTCATGTAGCCGCCCGAATAAAGGATGATACAGGTCCCGATGCCTGAAATCAGCAGCGCAAAGACCAACCCCAGACCATCAGCAAAAAGAGAATATTGGATGCCATATTGCGGCAACCATTCAATCGGGGTTGAGTGAACACCATGACCGGAGGCAACCGCTCCGATAAATCCGCATAAATAGACGAAGATCCCGGCAGGAACCAGAGCCAGCAGCCAAGCCGCATTGTGCCCCATGATCCGCTTGGCATAAGGAGCAACCAATGCAGCAGCAAAGGGAGACGCCATTGCCCAAGGGAGACCGTCACTGAATTCAAACGCCATGCGCCAATCCTCATTCAGCATGTTAACCGAGCTTGCGACGACCGATTATCGCCGCAAACCTACACATAAAATGAAGACCCCGTCCATCCCGTGGCCTGTCCATTGCCTTCATCTCTTTGTTGAAATCCGACCATCAAGCAAGGCTTTTTTGCCTAAATGATCTTAAATTCCTTCCGTTGGTCCATATTTCGTGCGTAAAAGGCCTGACATCTTTGCCTTTATTACCATCGCGCACCACGATGTGGACCAGCTGCACCACATTATGCACACCGTGATAGCGATTGAAATTATCTGAAAGTCTTGAGCCGTAGATACCCGTAAGTACTTGTTGTGAAATGCCACCCCAGCATCCATATTAGCCTTAAGGATAAGTTTTTGCATATCTATCCGATTCCATCCGAAATAACCAGACCGAGTAATCCGGATTAACAAGCAAGACGTAAAAATCAAACTTTAGTTGCAAATCTTCACCGAACCAGTTTGTGAGAGATTAGGTATGACCAAGGTAATAAAAAGTGAAGAACAGTGGAAAGCACTGTTAAAAAATGAAGAATATCGCGTTTTGCGCGAAAAGGGCACGGAACGGGCAGGCACATCGCCCCTCAACGAAGAAAAACGCAAGGGACAATATTTCTGTGTTGCTTGCGGAAATCTGCTCTATACGTCGGATACAAAATATGAGTCAGGAAGTGGCTGGCCAAGTTTTTTCCAGCCAGCCAGAACGGATTCCGTCTCCGAACATTCCGACAGGTCTTTCTTCATGAAAAGGACGGAAGTCTGCTGTTCTTCCTGTGGATCACATCTGGGGCATGTATTTGAAGATGGCCCGGCACCAACAGGCTTGCGATATTGCATGAATGGGGTGGCGTTGCACTTTGAACCAGACGAAAATGAATGACGAAACCTGACCATGCCTGTTGCAACGTCGATGCGAGAAGAAAGTCGGAAGGGCAAGGACCTGACCGACATTGACGCTTGCAATTTGCCCGTTTGCAATTATGGTCCGTGCAATCCTGTTGACTGTGGAGCAGCCTGATGCCTCAAGCCGATTCCGACCGCAAACGCCCATCCCGCATGATGGCCTACATGATGCTTTTCATTTCTCTTGGGGGTTTTGTTTATGCCGCTCTGGGATGGATCGGCTATAGCGAAGCGCAAATTCCGGCTCAGTGGCGAGAAACCAGTGGCACCATCGTTGAGCGCGGGATAGAGGTTATTTCCCATCCGGACAAAAAGGGCGAAGGCGCAGAGACCTATCAGCCGCGCGTCAAATATCATTATGAGGTTTCCGGACAGACCTATGAGGGCACCCAGCTAAGCCTTCACCACCTCGAACGCACCTTGCGCGGGGTGGCGGAAACCGAAATTGAAGACATAAAGCAAGGCGATGTGGTCACGGTTCATTATGACCCGCAAAAGCCGGACAATGCGGTTCTGCGCAAGGCAGATACGATCGGCCCCGTGCAGGCTATTTCTGTCGGCCTCGTGATAGGCCTTACATGCCTTGCGTTGTTCTTTATTTCCTTGCGCCGCAGGGAGCCTGATCAGGCAGAGACCACGACCTGACGCAAGGAAGCTTTTACTTGCCATTTTTTCTGCATGAGAAACGGCCGGGCAAAGCAATGTCCGGCCTTGTTGCTCTCTCAATCCTTGATATAGGTGGCCTTGTTCATGTCTCGAGCTTCAACGCTCAGTGAGATATCTGGCGACACAGCCGCCTTCATCGCATCATAGATGCCCTTTACCAGCGCGGCTTTCTGTTCTTCGGTTCGACCTGCAAACAGCCTCACCTCGACGTGAATGAAAGTCTGGTCGGTTCCCCCCGTTACATAGTCATCAAAGGGCAGCGCCCGAGCCTTGATGGCTTTCGGCGTGAACAGACCGGATTTTTCCGCGGCCTGCCAAACGGTTTGAACAAGGGGTTTGATTTCCATTTCGCTCTCAAGCGTTTTAGCGTAGGAAATGACTAGATGCGGCATGCATTCAATCCTTTGCGTCATCATTTGCTGGTTGGTTTCATTATTGCTAACATTCCCGCACCATTTTGCAATCGGTTTCATGGCCACCGATTTCATACCGTGTTGCTCTTTGGAGTAGAAAGGTCAAGGACAGGATCATATCATGGCTGACATTCCAACTCTTGAAACAGAGCGCCTTCTGCTCAGGTCCATGACATTCGAGGACTGGCCTCGATATTTCGACTTGATGGCCTCCAAGCGCGCGCAATATATGAATGGCCCCCACAGCAAAAGCGCTGCCTGGGGCATGTTCTGCCATGATGTCGCCCTGTGGCATCTGTTCGGCCATGGTGCCTTGATGATTGAGGACAAAGAAACCGGCTCATGTCTGGGGCAAGTCGGTATCAATGGCGGTCCTTCCTACATGGAAAAGGAATTGGGCTGGTATGTCTATGAAGAGGCCGAAGGCAAGGGCTACGCCTTCGAAGCCGCCCTCTGCTTTCGCGACTGGGCCTTCAGAACGCTTGGTCTTGAGACCCTTGTCAGTTATATAGAGCCGCGAAACGAGCGTTCGATTGCATTGGCCGAGCGGCTAGGCGCGGTGCTGGATCCTGAGGCTCAACGCAATGTGCCCGAGGATCTGGTTTTCCGCCACCCGAAACCCTGAAGCAACGAGCCTGTCACTGCCGACGTCACTTGTCTTTGTCTGCGCATGCTATGCCGCACAGCATAACCAGACAGTCCGAGTCGTGAAACTCAGTGGTGGTGGTCATCCTTGCCGGATAGCGGCCTTCGGCAAACAGGTCCTTGAAGAATATCTCCATTGCGCCGAGATCCCCAATGTTCTTGAGATAGACTTCGATTTTGACCAACATGTCGAGATCACAATCAAACTCTTGCAGAGATTTCTTCATTGCCTTGGTCGCGTCTTTCAACTGAGTGTCGAAAGTGTCTCCCTTGCCTCGATGCAAGCCAAGAAAAACAAAATCACCAGCCTTGACGGCTGCGGAATAGCTATAGGGCGTGGGCAGATATTGAAGCATTTGGCGTTCCTCTTTTCTGGTTCGTGTTAAGAAGGAACATAAAGTGAACATTATTTCAATCAGGAGAATTCCGAATAGTCTTGCAGATCTGGCCGGAAAGTCATACCTGTAGGGAAATTTGAAGCCATGTGACAAGGTACTTTTATGTCAAACCAGAATTCCCCCTCTTCTCATATCAAAGCCGCTTTCCCGTCAGAGGCTCCCCGCGCAGAGAAACGCAGACATCAAGCAAGCCACCACGGCCTTGAGCTATCTGATGATTATGCCTGGTTGCGGGCGGATAACTGGCAAGAGGTGATGCATGAAGGCCGCGCGGTGCTTGACGATGCCATCGAAGCCTATCTTGATGCCGAAAACGCCTACACGACCAGGGAAATGGCAGACACCGAGGCCTTGCAAAGCACGCTTTTTGACGAGATGAAGGGACGCATCAAGGAAGATGACAGCACGGTTCCTGCCGTCGATGGCCCTTATGCCTATAGCTCGCGTTTCGTGGCGGGAGGACAATATCCGCTGGTCGTTCGCACCCCTCGCGATGGCGGACAAGAGACCATCCTGCTTGATGGCAATCTGGAAGCGGAGGGCGAAAGTTTCTTTCGTCTCGCCTCAACCGCTCACAGCCCTGATCACAGCAAACTGGCCTGGGCGGTCGACACCAAGGGCTCCGAATTTTTTACGGTTCGTGTGCGCGACATAGAAAGCGGCAAGGAGCTGTCCGACCATCTGGAGCGCACCACTGGCGGCGCGATATGGAGTGAAGACAGCACGCATCTCTACTATACATGTCTTGATGACAACCATCGCCCATGTCGGGTTTTCCGCCACAAGCTTGGCACATCGCAAGAAGAGGATGAGCTGATCTATGAGGAGAAAGATGCCGGTTTCTTCGTCGGACTTGGCAAGAGCCAGTCAGGCGAAGTGATTTTCATCGACTGCCATGATCATGAGACCAGCGAATGCTATTTCCTTGATGCCCGTGACAACTCTTCTGAGCCGATCCTGATCGCAAGGCGCGAGGAAGGTATCGAATACAGCGTCGATGAAGGCTGTGGCATTTTCTATATTCTGACCAATGCCGATGGTGCCGAAGACTTCAAGTTGGTAACCACCTCTCCTGATCAGCCGGGCCGGGATCACTGGCAGGGCCTCGTCCCGCATGAGACAGGGCGGCTCCTTCTCAGCCACTCCATTTTCAAGGACTATCTTGTCTGGATGGAACGGGAAAACGGCCTGCCGCGCATCCAGATTCGCAACATCACCAATGGGGAACAGCATGCGATTGCCTTTGAAGAGGAAGCCTACTCTCTCGGCTTTCACGGCTCGCTTGAGTTTGACACCGAGATCGTGCGCTTCACCTATTCATCCATGACAACCCCGAACAGGGTGTTTGACTATAACATGGCCAATCGCTCCCGCACCTTGCGCAAGGAACAGGAGGTTCCATCGGGCCATGACGCGGCAGACTATGTGACCCGGCGACTGATGGCCCCGGCTCATGATGGCGAGACGGTGCCGGTTACCCTGCTTTATCACAAGGATACAGCGCTTGACGGCTCGGCCCCTTGCCTGCTCTATGGCTATGGCTCCTATGGCATCGCCATTCCTGCAAGCTTCTCCACCACGGCACTGTCACTTGTTGATCGCGGCTTTGTCTATGCGATTGCCCATATTCGTGGCGGCAAGGAAAAGGGCTTTGCGTGGTACAAAAACGGCAAACGTGAGAAGAAGACCAACACTTTCAAGGACTTCATTTCAGCAGCGGACTTTCTGGTGGCCGAGAATTATACGTCTGAAGGCCAGATCGTAGCAGAGGGCGGCTCTGCCGGCGGGATGTTGATGGGCGCCGTTGCCAATATGGCCCCTACCCTGTTCTCCGGCATTCTGGCCATTGTTCCCTTTGTCGATGTCCTCAATACCATGCTTGATGACAGTCTGCCTCTGACGCCACCGGAATGGCCTGAATGGGGCAATCCGATTGCATCCATGCAGGATTATCAGACCATAGCCTCCTATAGCCCCTATGATCAGATCAGTGCGCAAAGCTATCCGGCCATTCTGGCGGTGGGAGGCCTTGCCGATCCGCGCGTCACCTATTGGGAGCCCGCCAAATGGGTGGCAAGATTGCGCGAGAAGCGTCTTGATGACAATCTGCTGCTGCTCAAGATCAATATGGAGAGCGGACATGGCGGCGCATCTGGACGCTTTGATCGCCTCAAGGAAACCGCTCTTGAATATGCCTTTGCGCTGAAGGTCAGCGGCAAGCTCTGAGCCATTGGCAGCAAGCATAAATCAAAGACAAAGGCCGCCTTGATGCAAGACGGCCTTTTTCATTTTCTGTGGCACTGACAGCTTTGCCACTTTACCCGACTTATGGCTTGACGCGGCAATATTCCATCATGCGTGCCCGGCTTGTGACCAGTTCGAAGCGGCCCTCATCAAGCTGATTGAGGCAAACGCGCTTGGTCCAGAGACTATCGATCAGCGTGAAGAGATAACGACCGTTCCCCAAGGCACGAAGAGCCATGTCCTTGCGGTTGGGGCCTGCACCCATGGTGAGGGTGCCGTTCTTGATGGTCACAAAGGCGCCCTCCTCGTTATACCAGAGGCCATCAAGGCTCGCAGGCACATCCACATGCCCGACCGGAGAGAGCGCACAATCTGCAAAACCGATCTTGCCGACAAGCCTGTCGCCTTCTCGCTTCAAATTGAGTTGAGAGGTCGATGAGCGCGTGGATACTTCGTTCTCTCCCTGCTCGTAAAGAACGCCACTGTCGCTGAGCCAGGTTGCGGTCTCGCCTTCGATTTCCAGCCACAGAGAACCGGAATCCGCGACATAGAGCCCATCGGGCAAGCGATCTGCCGATGGCTTGGGCAAAGCCAGATCATGCAGCGTTGCCATGACCTTTGACACAGAGCCGCGGGCATCTGTGTCCTCGCGGTTCGAGAGGAAAATCAAGCCGAGCCCGTTATCCCTGTCCATCATGATATAGGATTTGTATCCGGGATGGCTGCCCCCATGTCCGATAAAGGTACGATCTCCCAAAATCGTGTCGGTCATGCCCAGGCCATACCCGGTGCGCGTGCCATCGTTAAGTGTGCGAGACGTCGCAAGCTGATCCAGGATCCCCAGCCATTTCCCTTCACCTGCCATCAGAGTACGCAGCCAAAGGCTCATGTCCGTGACGCTGGCTGTCACGCTGCCTGCTGCCGAAATCTGAAGACCTGCCGCGCTTTGTAGCCATTTCTGACCGTTGAACCAGTAACCGGGAACGAGCCCCCTTACCGGATCGGCCCAAACATGAGGCGCGTCAAAATGAGTGCCCAGATCCTTGTTGATTTCCGCTTCAAGAAAATCCTTAAGATAAACGCCCTTTTTCTCGAGGATATGCTCTACCAGTCGATAGCCGGTGTTGGAATAGGAGGTTTCGGTTCCCGGAGCGAAGTTGAGCCGCGTCTGACGCGCTGTCATGTCAAGATTGCCCCTGGAACTCGTTTCCGAATAGACAGACAGCCCGACGAGCGTCAGGCATTCACGGTTGTCGGGCAAACCACCTGTCATGCTGAGCGCCTGTTCCACGGTGACATCGGCCAAAGGCTTTTGCAGTTGAGGCAAATGCTGTCCAAGACGATCATCAAGGCTGATCAGATCGAGATGCCGAAGCACCAAAGAGCAGAAAAAATGCTTGGTTACCGAGGCAAAGCGTCCAACGCTTGTTGATGAGAAGGCGACATCGCCATTCAGGCTTTCAAGCCCACCGGCCACGCTGAACCGGACCCCTGCTGCATCAAAGCCAAGAATGACGCCTCCCGGTTCATTCGCTTTCCATTTGTCTGTGATGGATTTTGCCGCTTGCTCGGCTGCATGCCAATTGAGTGTTGTTCTCATGTTTTTTCCTGTTTGGCTTCTCCCGTCGGGATCGGGAAGACTGGTTTTGTGCAAGAGGACACGAGGGACGAATATGGCTGTCGCGGCGATCTATTTCAGGATAGATGGCTCGTTAAATCAGGCAAGCTTTGAGCGTTTGTGCCCCTGTTGGCCTCAGATGCCTATATTCGTGGTGCCATGTTGCAGAAGTGGCAGAAACCTGTCATAGAATCTAGTCATGGCGATAGGGCAGAATCGCACAAAAAAGGGCTTCGCTAACGTTTTTCCCCTTTAAAAAATACTGCACGAATGGACTGAGACTGACAATGGATAGCGACGCCTCATCGGAAAAGAAGCGTAAATCACTGCTGTTTTTTGCCCCGGAACGGAGCAATCTGCAAATTCTCGAAGCGTATGACATCTATTTGCATCACCTCACCCATAGCGACCTTTTCGACATCACGATCATGGCGCCAAATGGCTCGCCTTTTGCTGCTGAAGCCAAAAGCATGGGATACAGGATGTATCCGATGTCAGACTTTGCTCGCAAACTCTTGCAGCGCACCCCGCAACTCTGGCCAATTCTGACAGCCACGCGCCGCTATCGCTTTGACATTGCGCTCAGCCATGAAGGCTATGCCTGCCGTGGTCTCAGCCAGATTGCCCGCCGGGTGGTTGGTGTGTGCCATGATGACAATTTCGAGGGCTTTGCCGCAGCAAACCGGATTCTGATTCTCAATTCCAGCACTGCCGAGTTGGCCGAAGAGTTCTACGAGGAGGAAATCCCTGTCGATATTCTGCCATACCCTTATGTCAGCCAGTTCAGTGACATCACACCGCTTGACGACGATCCAGACAAGGCACTGACCATCGGGGCGAGCGGCCCTTTCATGGAAGAGGATGGCCTTGGCACCTTCATTCATGCCGCACAACTCGTGCATGAAGGCCATCCGGAAGTGAAATTCGTTATCGCGGGCAAGGGCCCGCTTGAACATGACCTCAAGGAGCTTTCAGACCACATCGCCCCCTTCATCGATTTTGTCGGCCCACTTGATGCCGAGGAAATGGCCGAGCAAGTCGATCTGTTCTGCCTGCCGGCTCATCATGCCCCCTTCTCCTTTGCCCTATGCCAGGTGATGGATGCAGGCCTCGCCTGCCTTTCGACATGCGCCAGTGGTCCGATGGATATTCTCAAGGGCGGCATGGTTGCGCCGCTAGTGCCGATCAGTGATGCCTTTTTGCTCGCCGTCAAGCTTCAGGAGCTTATCGAAGACAGGAGCCAGATCGCCCGGATCAAGAAATCCTGTTTCGAACGCATCCGCGAGGAGGACTTCAGTGCCGATATCTTCGAAAGCAGACTCATCAAGCTTCTCTTGATGAAACCAAAGACCGCCTCGAACTTGACAAGTTAAAATGTTAGCCTTTCAGACCAGTCCGAACCCGGGAGTGAGGCAAGAACACAAGAAAGCTTGTGTATTTGGAACTATTTTAAAGAAACTTTGCCCCAATCCCCTTGTTGTCAAAACGGTTTGCACTTATTTTTGATGCAGATCAAAAAAATTCACCGACTCATTCGCCGGTGCCAATTCCTGAATAATATGGAGATATTTCAATGGCTTTTGAACTACCCGAACTCCCTTATGCCTATGATGCACTTGGCGACTTCATGTCTGCGGAAACGCTTGAGTTTCACCATGACAAGCACCATCTTGCCTACGTTACCAACGGCAACAACCTGCTGAAGGATTCCGGCCTTGAAGGCAAGAGCCTTGAAGATGTCGTAAAGGAAAGCTTCGGCAAGAATGCAGGTCTTTTCAACAACTCTGCCCAGCATTTCAACCATGTCCATTTCTGGAAATGGATGAAACCTGTTTCTCAGAAAGCCGGTATTCCCGGTGCTCTGGCTGCGAAAATTGAAGAAGACCTTGGCGGTTTCGACAAATTCCGCGCCGACTTCATCAATGCAGGCATCACCCAGTTCGGCTCCGGCTGGTGCTGGCTTGCTCTGGTCGATGGCAAACTGGTTGTCACCAAGACACCAAATGGCGAAAACCCGCTTGTACATGGCGGCACTCCGCTGCTTGGCTGCGACGTGTGGGAGCATTCCTACTATATCGACTACCGCAATGCGCGTCCTAAATATCTCGAAACCTGGTTCGACAATCTGGTCAACTGGGAATATGTGGCCGAACTGCTCGAAGCCGCATCCTGATTTGCGTGCCTTGAGGAGGCGCGAGCATCCCTTTGGCAGCCATAAAGAAACCCCGTCTCATCGAGGCGGGGTTTTCTTTTGATCAACGCTTGCCTTCATGCCGGTTCGGCTCATGCCCAAGAGCATTCAGACGGCCTACAGGCCTTTGCGGCAGGGGCTGATCGAACTGAAAAGCGGATATTCGGTACGCTTCCAGTAAAGCCAGTTTTCACAGTCTTTTCTGCTGCGAAAACAACCGATATCGTCAAATTCGACTTTGCGGGCACGGAAAGTGAAAAACAGGTCATCGCTTTCGACTTCCTTGGCTCCGACATGGCGTCCCCACCATACCCGAGATGCTCCGATTTCGCGCGCCAGAGCAAGGCATTTGGAGGGTTTTGGCTTGGGACGGATACTGGCAGCATTGCCCGCGCTTGGCCCGCTATTCTTGTTTTGTGCCATCACCATTTGTTCAGGCGGCAGACTTGGCGCTTGCATTGCAGCTTCTGGCGGGCGTTGAGAATCATTCGTGCCCGGTGGACCGAAGCCGCGCGGAGGAGCCGCATGCCCTGTCGGAATGGCGGCCACCCAAATGAGGGCTGACAAACTAGCGATGATCAGAAACGAAAACGGACGTTGACTTGCCATTATCATGCTCCTGATTTTGATAGTCTTTTTGAGGTCATCTGACGGCGGAAGCATAAGTCCGCTCCTTGTTGGTAGGCAAATGATGTTAATTGCCAAATGTTCTGTTCTTTCGACCCTCGTGGCAAATCCCTGTCATGATCTACCGCACAATACCGAGCCATTGCTCTGGAACAGGACAATAGACACAATAAGTAAATGAGCAAAATGTCAAAAGCAGGGCAGAGCTCACTTTTGAAAGATTGTTTTGTCACCCTCGCACAAAAGCCAAATAAAAAAAAGGAGAGACACGTCCCTCCTTTCTGTCACATCAAATTGTCTGGCCATTTCACGTGGCCGGTGCCTCTCGGGCTATTTCTTGAAGGCAAAATCCCAATAGAGATCGCGTGCCTTTTTGGCGAATGGTCCATGACCATATTCACGATCATCAAATGCGGTGATCGGAACGACCTTGGAGTAGTTGCCGGTTGAGAACATCTCATCGGCTTCGCGGCAGTCATCGAGGGTCAGAGTGCATTCAACCACGGTTTCGCCAGCATCGCGCAACAACTGGATAACGCGCTGGCGGGTGATGCCATTGAGGAAGCTGCCATTTGGAACAGACGTCTTGACGATGCCATCCTTGACGATGAAGAAGTTTGCCGTTGCCAGCTCGGCAACGTTGCCCATCATGTCGCAAACGATGGCATTGTCAAAGCCTTTGGCCGCCGCTTCCTTGAGGCAGCGAGCATTGTTGATATAAAGGCCGGAGGCTTTTGCATTGGTTGGCATGGTTTCAAAGGACGGACGCCGGAAGCTCGTTGTTGTCACCGTGAAGCCTGCATCGGGTGCTGGCATCGGAGCATCAAACAGGGTGAGGCCGAATTCAACATCTTCCGGGTCGACATTGATAACGGTATTGAGGCTCCCAAGGCCCCAGTAGGTAGGCCGGATATAAACTGCGTTACCACCGAATTTCTTGACGCCCTCGGCAGCCAGCTCCATGATTTCGCCGACTTTCATGGTCGGGTTCATGGCAAGCGCCTTGCAAGAGCGGTTGATGCGTTCGCAATGGCGATCAAGGTCGGGCATGACGCCTTCGAAATAGCGGGCACCATCAAATACCGTTGATGCTTGCCAAAATGCATGAGCGCGTGGCCCCAGGATCGGCGGGTTGCCTTCGAGCCATTCCCCTTTATACCAGGTCCAGGTCTGTGAAAATTCTGCCATAGCAATATTCCTTGCTTTTTATTCCGTTACTTTTCCTTCCCCGCCTGCCTTTGATACAAAGCGTCCCTTTTGGCCAAATCGACTATCTAACCGTCTTTATGCAATTGACAAGCTGGTTATTCTAAAGGGACAGGTTGGAAGGAGCGATGCTGATTGCGCCAAGATGGAAGTCAGTCTATGGCACAAGATCGAGCTGTTCCAAATCTCATGATCGAAACGATCAATTTCACTCTTATAACGCCAGAATATGCAAAAAGCGACTTAAATTCTGGCAATTCTTCATCAATATTTTCCATATACGCATCAATCTTTATTATTATTCCTTTCATTGCATTTCTGCGCGTCTTGTGCGAATTAAAAACAAGAGTGGCTTCATTCTTCTTACGCTTCCTCGGCTTTCCAATTCGAGGCTCAATCTTAAGACATTTCAAGGAGACAAGGCATGGCTGGTGCAGACACATGCTCTATTTATGTATTTGACGCATACGGAACCCTGTTTGATGTTCATTCAGCGGTTCGCCGTCATTCGGAAGCTTTGGGTCCTGATGCTGAAAAACTCTCCCAGATCTGGCGCTACAAGCAGCTTGAATATAGTTGGATTCGTGCCTTGACCGGGCGGTATGTGGATTTCTGGACGTTAACAGAGCGCGCGCTTGATTTTGCCTTTGAAAGAGTGCCCGGAGCGGATCGTTCGAAACGGGAAATCCTGCTGGGGGCCTATCATGAGCTTGACGCCTTTGAAGAGGTTCGCTCGGTCCTCAAGGCCCTCAAGGAAAATGGTGCTCAGCTTGCCATTCTTTCAAATGGCACACCGGACATGCTTCAGGCTGCGGTATCGAAAAATGATCTTGACGGCATGTTTGACCACATCCTGTCGGCAGACGAGGTTCGCTCCTACAAGACCCAGTCAGTGGTTTATGATTTGGCCATGACAGCATTCCGTTGTTTCCCCGAAGCCATTTCCTTCCAGTCGTCCAACCGATGGGATGTCGCCGGAGCCACGGCTTATGGCTTCCGCACTGTCTGGATCAACCGAACGGGTGACCTTGACGAATATCGCGATCTCTCTCCGGTTGCCCAGTTCAAGGACCTCAACGGCTTGCTGACCTTGTAAGCTTTCCCGAGAGTGTGCATCGGACAATGCCGATATATTCCCTTGATTGAGGACACTCCATTCTCCTGTAGCGCAAGGCCTGGCCATATGTCCGGGCCTCGGCTCTCTTTCTATTGCGAGTTTTGCTGCAAATTCTGCTGCGAACAGATCCGGAGACCTGGCGACCGAGAGCAGCCTCATTTTTGACGCGTTTACATAAATTCGGTTTCCCAGTATTTACAGAGACACATCTTGCCATCGATACTGGGGAACAATCCCTTTCCTCTGCTTGACCGCTTCTCTTCCGAATGAAACTCTTCATTGCGCGTGTTCATAGGCAATTTTGCCCATAAATGTCGCAGCACATGTCATCAGAAACCCTGTCCTATGACATTTTCTGTTTCCAGCTTGAGGACGTATCATGAAATACAAACTGATGATCGCGGCGCTTTGCGTTGCGGCCTTCGCAGGCACATCGACCGCTTCAATGGCAGCCGGCCCCGCTCCCATGCCTGCGCCCAATGACAACATGGACTCAGGCCCCGGACCAGCTCCGAAGCCGTTTGAAAAACCGGCTCCCAATGCAAAGCCTCACAAGGCGATGGCGAGATTCTGCAAGTTCGGCCCTGCTCCGCATGACCAGTGCGCTTTGCCCAATCAAGCTCCTTTTGGAAGCCCCTGCATGTGCAAAACGCCTAAAGGACCCCGAAAGGGAACGGCCAGATAAGGGTCTTCAGACACTCTCTCTGCTGCCTGCCAGGCATTCTTTCCTGACAGGCCGCAGCGCCAATCGAAAACCCGCGTCAGGTGCCCGTCTCAAGCGAGGGCTTTGACCAAGACCCAGCGTGACATTCCGTCCTTTTCAAAGGGCTCGACCTCTTCATAGCCTCGAGCCATGAAAAAGGGGGCATCTTCGGTTTGCACGAAAATATGTTCATAGCCGAGTTCCCCGGCGATCAGTTCCATTTCCCTGCACAAGCTCGCTCGCAGGGTCTCATTCGCATCATCATTGCCAACAGCCAGCCCGGTCAGCCAGGGACCCAGGTCCTCAAAGGCTTCCATATCCGTGCGCACAAGAACGCCCATTCCGGCCACCTGCCCTGCCCGTTCTGCATCTTTGACCAGTGCGACGAGACCGTCTTCCTCTTCGCCATCAAGGGCAAGCCTCTGAAAGGCGGCCTGTCTCATGGCCAGTCCCTCTTCGCTGTCATCACCAGACAGTCTGGCATGAAAACCTGCACACAGAGGGACCAACTCGGGACAATCGGACAGGCGGACCAATTCATATGCCTCGCTGTTCTGGCTCATTGTTTCATGCCTTCCTTCGGTATCCATTTGGCGACATTTCGAGGTGCTTCATAGCTTTCCATGCGATCCAGAATTGAGGTGACGTCGGTATCGACAATCAGCATGTCGCGATGGGCCTGTTTGGCAAATTGTTCCTCTGCAATTTTGTCGAGGAATTTGATGAGGTCGTCGTAATAGCCCGCAACATTGAACAAGGCCGAAGGCTTTTCATGCCAGTTGAGCATGCCCGACGTCCAAATCTCGAACATTTCATCCATGGTCCCGATCCCACCGGGAAGCGAGATGAAGCCATCCGACAGGTCTTCAAGCATGGCTTTGCGCTCATGCATGCTGTCAACCAGATGCAGCTCTGAAAGCCCCTTGTGGTCGATTTCCCTGGCCTTGAGAGAATGGGGGAGAATGCCAATAACCTTGCCACCTTCCGCAAGCGCGGCATCAGCACAGGCCCCCATCAGCCCGGCAGAAGAGCCACCATACACCAAGCCCATGCCGCGCCGTGCGATTTCTTTCGACAGGGCAACCGCAGCATCTTCAAATTCTTTTCTGCGGCCCCAGCTAGAACCGCAGAAAACACAGATATTTTTCATCGGAAATTCTCATGTCTGACATTCATCCTGCCAGAGTATCCATGATTCGTTACTTGATGACGACAGCCGTGCCTGATGCTGCGACCATCAGCATGGACCCATTCTGTCCAACCGTTTCGTAATCGACATCGACGCCGACAACCGCGTTGGCACCCAGGCGTTGCGCCTGAATGGTCATTTCTTCAAGCGCGATTTCGCGGGCCCGTTGCAATTCTTCCTCATAGGCCCCGGACCTGCCGCCGACGATATCCCTGATACCGGCAAAAAGATCCTTGAAGATGTTGGCCCCGAGAATGGCCTCGCCATTGACCAGACCCTTATAGTCGACAATGGCATGACCCTCGACATTTGGCGTGCTTGTGATGAGCATGATGGTTTCCTCTCAAATCAGTTTCTTGTCAGTGTCAAACGTGGGAAGGATTGCTTCCGGTTCAAGCCCTGACGACCAATTTTGAGATCTGGAATTTTACGGCTCGATGGCTGCCTGTCTCATGCCGTCGTATGCTCAAGCAGCGATCTCTATCTCAGTTCGATCAGGCGCGTCTTTCCACCATTGCAAAAGTAGCAACAGCCTTTGCACCCATATTCGTTTTTAAGTCCCACACCCCAATAGATCTTACGGCCATTCCGGGGCGATGCTCCATAGCAGATTTTTTCACCTGTCCGACAGGAGATATCCAAATACCACTCCTCAGGACTGCTCATGGTATAAACTTTGCCTTTTCCAGGCCAGGAATAAGCGGGACGATCAATCGGAAAAAGCTTTATGTCGATTGCCCCGCTGTACTGTTTCGTGAATCTCCAGTGCATACTTCCGGCAGATGTTTGAAAGGTCAAAGAGCAAAAAATGGCAATGAACCAAAAAACAAAATGAGTACGAGCCTTTTTCATGACAATATTCCTCGAAAGATTTCAGAGAGATAACAGCTTCTCTTCTCAAAAATATGAAATAACTCGGCTCATTTTTGCACGGAAGTGCGTTTCATCAAAAGTTGGCAACCTGCCACGCTGGAATACTACCTACCCAGAAACCGGCCACAAACAAAAAACCGGACACGAGGCCCGGTTTTCCTTATCTTGTTCTGAATTTCAGAAAGCGAATATCGGACGATATCCTACTCGGCTGCTTCCTGAGTGTAGCCCAGATGCTTGTTGAGCTGACCGATCAGATCAACTGCGGCATCTGCAATCACGGTTCCCGGAGGATAGATCGCATAGGCACCGGCGGCATAGAGCGCGTCATAATCCTGCGGAGGAATGACCCCACCGGCAACGATCATGATGTCAGGTCGTCCCTCGTCTTCGAGAACCTTTTTCAAGGCAGGAACGAGGGTCAGGTGACCGGCAGCAAGTGAAGACGCGGCGACGACATGGACGTCGTTCTCAACGGCCTGACGGCCTGCTTCTTCTGGGGTCTGGAACAGAGGGCCGATATCCACGTCGAAGCCGAGGTCAGCGAAGGCAGAGGCGATCACCTTCTGGCCACGGTCATGACCATCCTGACCCATTTTGGCGATCAGGATACGAGGACGACGACCGTCATTGGCTTCAAATTCCTCAACCAGTTTCTGAACTTTCTGGACAGCCTCAGACATGGCACCGACCTCCTTGCGATAGACACCGGAAATGGATTTGATCTCGGCGCGGTGACGGCCAAAGACTTTTTCCATGGCGTAGCTGATTTCGCCAACGGTTGCCTTGACGCGAGCCGCCTTGACGGAAAGGTCAAGCAGGTTGCCCTCACCGCTTTCCGCAGCTTTGGTCAATGCATCAAGAGCGGCATCGACTTCTGACTGATCGCGTTCTTCTCTGAGGCGTTTGAGTTTGTCGAGCTGCTGCTGACGCACGGCGGTGTTGTCGACCTGAAGAACGTCGATCTGTTCTTCGAAATCGGGTTTGTATTTGTTGACCCCGACCACGGTCTGGCTGCCGCCATCGATGCGCGCCTGGGTTTTTGCAGCGGCTTCCTCGATGCGCAATTTCGGAATACCGGCTTCGATGGCTTTTGCCATGCCACCAAGGCTTTCCACTTCCTTGATATGTTCGAGAACTTTTTCAGCCAGCTCTGCCGTCAGTTTCTCGACATAATGGGATCCGCCCCAAGGATCGATAACCTTGCATGTGCCGCTTTCCTGCTGCAAGAAGAGCTGGGTGTTACGAGCAATGCGGGCAGAGAAGTCGGTCGGCAGTGCCAGAGCCTCATCAAGAGCGTTGGTATGAAGCGACTGGGTGTGGCCTTGCGTTGCGCCCATGGCTTCAATCGCAGTCCGTCCGATATTGTTATAGACGTCCTGAGCGGTCAGCGACCAGCCAGAGGTCTGGGAGTGGGTACGCAGAGAATAGGATTTCGGATTTTTCGGCCCGAATTTCTCTTTCACCAATTTGGCCCAGACCAGACGACCTGCACGCATTTTGGCGACTTCCATGAAGAAGTTCATGCCGATCGACCAGAAGAAGGAAAGGCGCGGAGCAAAGGCATCCACGTCGAGGCCCGTCTCAACCCCGGCACCGATATATTCAAGGCCATCGGCGATGGTGTAGGCCAGTTCCAGATCGGCCGTCGCACCGGCTTCCTGCATGTGATAGCCAGAAATCGAGATGGAGTTGAATTTCGGCATATTCTGCGATGTGTAGGCAAAGATATCGGAAATGATGCGCATGGACGGAGTTGGTGGGTAAATATAGGTGTTACGCACCATGAATTCCTTCAGAATGTCATTCTGAATGGTCCCGGCCAGCTGCTCCTGTTTCACGCCCTGCTCTTCGGCGGCGATGATGTAAAGAGCCATCACCGGCAGAACAGCGCCGTTCATGGTCATGGACACGGACATCTTGTCGAGCGGAATACCGTCAAACAGGGTGCGCATGTCGTAGATGCTGTCAATTGCCACACCAGCCATGCCGACGTCGCCAGGAACGCGGGGATGATCGGAGTCGTAGCCGCGGTGCGTGGCAAGGTCGAAGGCAATGGAGAGGCCTTTCTGACCAGCAGCAAGGTTGCGCCGATAAAAGGCGTTGGAATCCTCAGCGGTCGAGAAACCAGCATATTGGCGGATCGTCCAGGGGCGCTGCGCATACATGGTCGGGTATGGGCCACGGATGAACGGGGCAAGACCCGGCCAACTGTTCAGGAAGTCGTAATTGGCGATTTCACTTTCGCTATAGGCATCTTTGACATCAATTCCTTCTGGCGTATGCCAGATGGCATCGCCAGCGGTCACCGAAGGGCTGGCCGCCTTGAAGGGGATGTCTGCAAAGCTTGGAATTTTGCTCATCTATCCAGCTCCTTATTCGTCAAGCTGTCGCGACCGGGGCGATCCCCAGTTCAGCGTGAATTTTGGTCAGTTCGGCAAGGACATCGCAGCCCTCAAAGGCGAAGGCATCAACTCCGGCTGCCGAAAGGGCGTCCATGATTTCCTTGGGTCGCCCTGCGATATAAACCATTTTGGCACCGGCCTCTTTCAGGGCCTTGGCAAAGGCTTCGCCCTTTTCTTCATAAAGGCCGTCAGGACCGACGATTGCGGCAATGCTTGCACCGGATGCCTTGAAAGCGGCAACAGCTTCTGCTGCTTCGAAATAACCGGTTTCCGAGATGGCTTTAATGCCACCGGCTTCGAAGAAGTTTTTCGCCCAGGTCGAACGCGCGGTGAAATCGGCGATCTTGCCGATATTTGCGAAGAAGACCGGCGGATTGCCAGCTGCCTTTGCCGCATCGCGAAGCGCTTCATAGGCTTCGGAGAAACGGAGAGGCTTGAGCGGTGTGCAGCTTTCGCCCTTGGCCGTCGTGGCAACAGGGATCGGAGCCACATCCAGCGTAGCGACATCAGCCTCGGAAATGTTCGGGAAAGCGGATGCCCCGGTAAGCGCTGCCTTGCGGGTGGCAAGCAACTTGTTGCGCGCTTCGTTGGACTGCGCGATGACGTCGGCGATCATGCCCTTCTTGAGTGCTTCGACGATGCCACCGGCCTGTTCAACATCCTGGAACAAACCCCAGGCTTTAGCACCGATTTCCAAGGTCAGGCTTTCGACATAACCGGAACCGGCGGACGGATCGGTCACGCGATAAAGGTTGCTTTCTTCAATCAGCATGGTTTGCAGATTGCGGGAAATGCGGCGGTCATGGGAATTCGGCAAGCCGATGGCCAATGTATGTGGCAGGATGCAAAGGCTGTTTGCGCCACCAACACCGGCAGCAAAGCAGGCTGTTGTCTCGCGCAGCACATTCACATAAGGATCGAGACGGGTCATCATGGACCATGATGTCTCGGCATGAATGGCCAGCGGAACAAAGTCAACACCGGCAGCGTCCAGCAGATTTGCCCAGAGATGGCGCATCGCGCGAACTTTCGAAAGGGACGCAAACTGATCCGCTTCGACTGCAAGGGTCACGTCGATCATGGCAATCGCTTCGGCCGTTTCGAAACCGGCATCGACCAGTGCTTTCCAATAGGCAACGATGGTCGCGACCACTGCGCCCAATTCCTCGGCGTCGGTTGCACCGGCATCGTGGTAGGGGCGTCCGTCTGCCGTGATGAAGGGTCCCTTGAAGCCTTTGGCTTTCAGATCCTTGATCGTGTCGATCATGGCTGCGGAGCGACCTGCCCAGTCCGGGGCCATCGAACCTGTCGTTGCGAAGGCTCCCAGAGGATCAAGGCCGAACGCAACGGTCAGCGTCGAAGGGTCGATACCTCTGTCTGCAACCAGTTCAGCAAAGGAAGCTGCGGCAGCCCGTCCGGTAACGCCGCCTTCAAGGCGGAAACAGACAAGATCAAGCAGAACGTCATTCAGGGCCTTTGCAAGGGTTTCCTTGTCGGCAGCAAGACCGTAACCGCGCGCCAGAGTGCTTCCCGCAAAGGGAATGGACACCATATTGACACCGTTGACAAGGTCGGTCAGCAATTGCTCATTGGCCTTTTCGGGATCCGGATGATCCATCCGCTGGCACACGAGCCAGGGATGATCAGCGGGCCGCATCGCCAGAGGGGCCTTGCCTGTCGCTCTTTCGAATATCGGGTTTATTTCAATACCATCGACAGTCTTGGTTGTAATTCGATCGACGGGTCTTCCTTTCAGTGCCTTTTCGGCGACTGCGACCCAGTCTTCCCGGGAATAGCCTTCAAATGTTTCGGCTATTCTGAGCGCTTCACTCATTCTTTTCGCTCCCTTTTTAGAAGAAGAGTGCAAAGTTTCAGGTAACCTTACCGCAACTCTTTTCTCTTGAATCCTTAGCGCATCGTTTCATGTTCACGAGTCCATGAAACCGTCCTCAACGAGCGCCCTGATGAAATGATATAGACTTTATGCCAACACGCTTTGTCTTATCTCATGTCTTCGGGCAGTTGCCCCCCAATTTTTGAACATTGTGCATTCTTCTGCCAAATCATTGAGATCTGTTAAATTTGTCGATCAAAGATCGAACAGAGCAACCATCCTTAAGGCTTAGTCATGCAGAGTCTTCAGGCCTAAACTAATGCCTCAGCGAGGCTCGCCGCAAGCTGTTCAAATGGTGCTGTTAATCGCGATTCTTTCCATTCGTTAATTTAACGATTTTTTTTGACAACCTCGGACAATTTTACGCACCCACTCATTAAATAATCTTTTATTTCAACGCCTTAATAAAATTACTCTGCGATTTTTCCCAAAATATTCCCAAAATTCGAAATTACGTATTTCCACTGGGTAAGTGTGGGGAAATTTACCCGATTTTGTATGGCAAACAATAAAAAGAGATCAATCATTTTCCTTATTGATTTTTTTCCTTGCCCAAACTTGGACAATAGTCCAATCTTGCAGTGGGTCAAAGTGGGAAGAGTGAGAGGAAGCCTGAATCGGCACGGATCGATTGGTCTTTTTATCATTCCAAGTAAAAATGTCAGGCAACTTTGTCTGGCCTGGTTCAACATACAAATATCTGTGGCTGTACATGACTGATTCCCGTTGGGGCCCCAGCGAAAACCCGATATCCATCGGACAACAGGGTCGAACCCCTCAAGCCTTCTTCGAAAGCGTTGTCAATCGCTTTCGCTCCTTTGGTGCCGAGCATCTGCTCATAACAGGTCTGCCTCTACCCGGCAGAGATCTCGGCAAACTTGTGCTTTATCAAAATTGGGGCGACATTGTCTTGTCGAGCGCCCATCTGGCTCAAGTCCGCGGAAGTGACGTTCTTCTGCGCCGTATCGCAGTTCTTGACAAGCCGACATATTGGAATCTGGATGATCGTGAGAATAGCTGGATTCTGGAATCCTCTCTGATCAGCCTGCTGCAAAGAAGCGGTGTCAATCCTCGATCCTATCGGTCGTTTGTTGGCATCCATGTGCATCATTTCAACGTGATGCAGGTGGCGATCTGTGTGGCTGGCGCGGAGCTTTCGGTTTCCAAACGCGAGTTGTCTGCCCTTTCGACAACAATCCAGCACGAACTCGCAGAAATGCATTCGGTGCATCCAATTCTGTCCAGTCGTCCAGGAGAACTCTCCAGCCGGGAAAAACTGGTTCTGAGTTTGACGGCAGAGGGCAAGACCGCCGGGGACATTGCCGAGGAATTGCAGATTTCTCAGCGGACGGTTCATGCCCACTTGCAGAATGCTTCCGAAAAAATGCAGGCATCCAACAAAACGCAGACTGTCGTTGAGGCAATGCGTTACGGACAGATCCAACTGCGCTAATCTCGGTGATGCTGGCACACTTACAAATATGAATGAGAGATTTTCATCTCTCATCTATTTGCGGCTCCGCACAGAAACACACAGACACAAAGAAGGCTTTTTAGAAGCATTTGTAACTGTCTGTCGTAGTCGGGTGTTTCATTACATTTCAATACCCGAAAGGTGGGCTTAACGTTCGAGATTTCGAGCCGGGTTGAAGTCAACCGGTCTCCTTGTTGCTAAAATGCGAATATATTCAAATGCAACGGGAGATCACAATGAAATATCTTGCAGCAGGCACTCTTATAGCAGCCCTCGCCCTTTCATCGACCGCCATGGCTTTCGGGAATGGCTATGGCATGGGCCAGGGACGCTGGATCAGCAACACACAGACACAAGCACAGACACAGGCACAGACCAACACCACTCAAGGTTGGGGCCGCGGTATGGGGCGTCAATTTGTGCGCCCCAATCCATCAGGTCAACCGGTGGCGAATGGCGTCGGACTTCTTGGTCAACCTCGTGGTGGCAACCGGACCGGCGAGCCTGTCTTTGTCGATAGCTGGGACGAAAATGAAGATGGCATCGTGAGCCTTGCGGAAGCTCAGGAACGGCGCGGCGACTATTTCGACTCCCTTGATGACAATGAAGACGGCATCCTTGTAGCGGCTGAATTCACCGAATTCCTCAACAATCAAAGAATGGCACCAGAAGACGCAACCAATGGCCAGCGCGGTCTGTCTGGCATGTCCCTCGCCTTCAATGACATCAACAAGGATGGCAAGGTTGAGAAGGCCGAGTTCATCAAGCAAACCCAGTTGTGGCTAAATGGAATGGACCGCAATGGTGATGGCCAGGTATCCGATGCCGACTTTGGGCCACGTCAGGCTCAGATGAATGGAAATCGTGGATATGGCCAGGGTCGCGGTATGGGCCGGGGCAATGGTCGCGGCATGGGCGGCGGCATGAGATGGATGCAACAACAGAGTTGATCCGACTTGCCTTGCCTTGGACGGCTCCATTGCAATCAGCAGCAGGATCGACATTGGAGCAAACAAAAAACCAGTCGCAGGGTCGACTGGTTTTTTCAATTTGTGGTCATTTTCAAATCGTCATCATGGTCACGGGAGTCAACGACACGCCCCTTTCGGTTTTTCGAAATGGAAAAACCGAAAGTGAAAAACCGCACTCACCGTGAGGACGCTTCAAATGCCTTGTCAGTAGGCCATCTGTCAGTAGGTCATCATTGGAGGCAGTTCTTTTGCCTGCACAACCCATTTTTCGACGTTGCTCAACGCAGGTGCCTGACGAACAAGTTTCTTTTCTTCGTTGGCTTCCTTCATCGCCTTGGTCAGATTGGCGGCGTTGCGGTTGCGCAGCTCCTTGACGGTATCCACACCAGCAGCTTCCAGCAGCTCGGAATATTCTTCGCCAACGCCCTTGATGCGCATCAGGTCTGCCATGTTGGCCCATTTCAAAATGCGAGCATGGTCGATGCCGGTTTCCTGCTCAAGCAGCTTGCGGCCCGCAGCATCCTTGGCGCGTTCGAGATATTGTTTGGTATTGGAAATGCCGACTGCTTTGAGCTTTTCAGCATAAACCGGTCCAATGCCTTCAATCTTTGCAATTGGATATGATGACATGATTTGCCTCCTTTATTGAATATCTGCGACCTCTGCCTCAGACATGCTCTGCATGGCGTCAGTTGCCCCCACCACAGGTGGCGAGCAAGTTGTTTTTCGCCACCAGTAGCTTGTAATAAAAATAACAATGCTGCAAGTATAGCTTTGCAGAAGTTACAAGATTTGGCTCAGGCCCGGGACAGATTCGAGAAGCTCATCCACAACCGATTCATCAGCATTCTCTTTGGCGGCGGAAACAAACTCGGTTGCGACCGTTTTGACTTCGTCGATGCTGAGACCGGAGCTTGTCAATTCGTTGAGTGCAGCCATTGCGCCGCCCATGCCGCCCATGCCACCGATTGCTCCCATAAGGCCGCCCAGAAGGCCGCCACCGGAATTGTCCGAGCTGTCTGCGCCCTCTTCCATCAAATGTTCTGCGCCCAAGGCTTCGATCAACATTTTCATCTTGTCCGAAGGGGCTTCCTTGGCCAGAAAATTCATGATGACCTTGACAGCGGTCTGTGCCAATTCTTCAGAAATCCCGGCTGCCGAAGCAATGCGTGCGATGATTTGTTCCATTTTTCGTCTCCCGACCCGTTTACCTTTGCTGGTCCTGGTCCTTTGCGTTGGCGTTCCTGTTACACCTGAAAGGCAAACGCCATCTTTGCAAGAGCATACTGCCCCATTTTCGGGATTATCCTCGATAAGTGTCAGTCTTTGCCATGATCATGCCACCCTCTCAAGGTCAGCCGCATGTAAAGTAAAAAGAGCGTTTGTCTTTTGCATTAAGCTCACCCGGCATCCCGTCGTTTCACAGAAGCAATATCGGCTTTGGCATGAACCTCAAGTGAATGACATGTGCCCGTTTGCAATCCTCGCCTGCCAGCCATGGTCGAGACAGCATTCAAAGCGCGGGACGCCAAGGAAACACTGCCTCGGGCAGCTTTGTCTTTCCATGCAAAGACCGTCATGGGAGGCAGAGGTCGGGAACATCCATTTATTTTCAATATAGATGAAAGCCTTTTTTAATTATTACCTATTTCGGAACGGTGAATGTTTACATTTTGCAAGGGATTTTACAGGAAAATAGTCCAGCTCCGTCGAAGCCGGACTTTTTGTCTGATTTTGACAAAAGCGCAAAATTCGCAGAAAACTGCGCTTTGGGTCGGCATCCTGGGAGCCTAGTCCGATTTATGCAAGGTGAAGCAAAAATTGTCGCGCCGCTTGAAACCCGTTAAAGATCTGCAAGTCATGGTGCTCGCTCCAAGGCGCCATGACCGTCAGTTATGGGCAGATCTACTTAAAAACTGTGGCGTATCCCATCCCCATTCCATCGGTGATGTTGAGCATGCTTCGGCGCTTGTGGCAAATGGGCAGATTGATGTTGTCTTTGTGGACGAAAGCTACAGCCCGCAGGAGCTTGTCAGCATCCTGAAACCGGCTCGCCAGATCGAATTTTCCGGAGGGCGTGGAATCTGTCTGATCCTGTGTTCCAAAAAAGCGACGGCGCAGGATGTGATCAACGCACGAAAGCTGGGCTTCGCATCCCTTGTCATTCTGCCAGCGTCCAGTGACACCATACGCAAGCATCTTGAATTGGCGGCGCGCTATATTCCGTTATCCGATGAGGAGCTGGGCTGGTCGGTGCCCAAGAAAAAGGTGGACGCACCTTCCAGGCAAATGCCCAAGGCAAAGGAAGATCCGGCCAACGCATCCGCTCCTCAAGCCAACTCCGGAGCCATGAAATTTGACAAGGCATCTGGTCAGGAGCCCGGACAAATCGTTCCGTCACGGGGTGAGGTCGACCCAACATCAGGTGCGACACCCGACATGCAAGTCTCGTCCGGGACAGATGGTGCAGTAGAGCCAACCAATGGCGAGCGTCACCCGTCAAATGGGCAAAATGGCCATGCGCTGGCCGCACGCTCCGGCAACAAACCCGCGGCAGAAGATCAGCAAGCCACGCAAAGTCCGGATCAAGCTTCGCCCAGGGGCACCCAGTGCCCAAGACGCCCTCGCCCCGATGACGCGGATTTGCCAAGGCTGAAAGCCCCCGGTCGTTCCGGACAATCGAGCGAGGAAGAAGTCGTCTTCCTTTAGGCAAGAGCTGTTCGCCTCGACCGCACCTTGCGGCCATCTCAAAACAGATATCAATGCCGAGCCATCTCGGGCTTGCGAGGCCTTGCACATTGCTTCGGGTTCTGCCTTGCATGTGTGAAAGACTGTGCTGCACCGCTGGCATTAGGGGCGCGAAACTGATAGCTTCATTGGATCTTATGACCCTGTGCGATCATATTCCCTCCGCCTCTTTCAACAAGGTTCATTCATGTCACAGCTTGATTCCGTTCTGGCGCAAATCGACGCCAATCTTGATCGTTCCATCGAAAAACTCTTCACATTCATTCGCTTCAAGTCCATCTCTACAGATCCGGACTTCAAAGAGGAGTGCAAAAAGGCTGCGGACTGGATTGTTGGTGAACTCAACGGCATCGGCATTGATGCCAAGGCACACGAGACACCGGGCCATCCGATGGTGGTTGCCCATGACAGCGACACAAGCGAAAAAGCCGGACCGAGTGTCCTGTTCTATGCCCATTATGATGTTCAGCCGATCGACCCCATCGAGCTTTGGGAGCGAGATCCCTTTGACCCTCAAATCATCGAGCGCAATGGCGTGAAAGTGATTTTCGGCCGCGGTTCGTCCGACGACAAGGGGCAGATGCTCACCTTTATCGAAGCCTGCCGCGCCTATAAGGAAGTCCATGGCTCGCTGCCAATTGCGGTTTCTCTTCTTCTCGAAGGAGAGGAAGAAAGCGGCTCGCCGAGCCTCCTGCCATTCCTCAACGCTCACAAGGATGAATTGTCCAGGGACCTGGCTCTCGTCTGCGATACGGCCATGTTCGACAGCGAGACACCATCGATCACTACCATGCTGCGTGGTCTGGTGGGAGAGGAAGTGACCATTATTGCTGCCAATCGTGATCTGCATTCAGGGTCTTACGGGGGACCGGCAGCCAATCCGATCCGGATTCTGTCGCACATCCTTGCGGATCTGCATGACGAGACGGGTCGCGTCCAGATCCCGGATTTCTACGAGGGTGTCGAAGAACTGACCCCGGACGTGAAAGCCCAGTGGGATGCCCTGCCCTTTGACGACAAGGAGTTCCTTGCCGATGTCGGGCTTTCCATCCCCGCAGGCGAGACCGGCTATAGCGTCTATGAACAATTGAACGCCCGCCCTACTTGCGAATTCAACGGCATCACTGGCGGCTATACGGGGGCGGGCTTTAAGACCGTTATTCCGTCCAAGGCATCGGTCAAGATTTCCTGCCGACTTGTTGGCAAGCAGGATCCTTACAAGATCCGCGAAAACCTGCGCGCCTTCGTCAAGGCACGGTTGCCCGAAGATTGCGAAGTCGTATTCGCCGAACATGGGGCCGGTCCCGGCCATAGCCTCTCGGCTGATTTCCCACCGCTCAAAAAGGGCGCTGCCGCCCTCAAAGACGAGTGGAACAAGGACACGATCATGATGGGAATGGGCGGATCCATCCCCATTGTCGGCGAATTCAAGTCTATTCTCGGCATGGACTCGATGCTGGTCGGCTTTGCGCTGGAAAATGACAATATTCATTCTCCCAACGAAAAATATGACCTGCAAAGCTATCACAAGGGCATTCGGTCATGGGCGCGCATTCTTGATGCGCTTGCCAAGGATTGATCACAGCGCTCAGATCCGTCAACAAAGGAAGACCGGGCTCAAGGAGTCCGGTCTTTGTATGATAAGGCCAGATAAAGCCAGACAGGTGCGCCATGGCCATTTTTGCGCCACATATCGATCGCATCGATTGCCTTGGCGAAGGGCTTGCGGGACATTTTCAACAATAGCCCTCGGCATGGGCCAAACAAGTGGGGTTCCGAATACTGCAAGTGTCCGAGAGCTTACCTAAAACACCACTCTACCCCGTTTTTCTGCCTATCTTGTCATGTCCGGAAAGGGTCCTTTTTGTCATTTGTACAGATATATCCACTTTCACCGGAGAGCCATTGATGCTAGTCTTTACGGTAAGGGATGTCAGAAATCTTGGTGCGACAACTGGTATGCCCTTCAGAATCTGCTATGCCTGCTTTCGACGGATCCCTTCGCCGAAAGGTGGGGTCTTTTTTTTCACGACTTGTAAAAATTCGGAATTCTTGATGCAGGCCAAATTGCCATTGCTTGTTCAGCATGTTGTTGCAGGCATTCTTCTCTCTTCCATGCTGGCGGGATGCAGCATGTCCCTTGGACCGATTGCCGATTCAACAGGGGCACCACCGCCACAGGCCACACTGTCCATGACCGATGCTGGCGTCAACGGCCTGACACCCGAGACCGGTTATGGCCCGAAGGCGATTGCTGCGGCCATGCCCGGATACAGCATTGAAACCATAGAAGCGGCCGGTGAAAGCGGAACCCAATGGACCTACGCCGCCTTTCAGAATGGCTTGCAGATGGTGCAGATCTTCAAGGGCAGCGGTGGCAAGATCGGTGTTGTTCACGGCGTAGGCGAAGCAATTGCGGGGCCGAACGGGGAACGGCTGGGCATGACATTCGCCCAATCGCGCCTGCCGCGCAGCGCCTGCCGGGTGGGCAAGAGTTTGTGGCGTGGAATGGCTATTTGCAAAGCGGCCAATACCAATAAAATCACACTTGTATTTGCCATCTCCGAATATAGAGGGCCATTTAACAGCCTTCCGCCATCTTCTCAATTGCAGAAAGCCACATTACAGCGCATACTCTGGACACCTTAGTCCAAATCCCAAGTATATTTAGGCTCGGTTCTGCCATAAAATGGGACCAAATGTTTGTTAGTTTCTGATTTGAGTCGGTGAAGCTGTTTTACCAGAGTATCTGTCATGAATGTGCGGGTTCCAACGTTTGCTAATGATTATGGAAAGTCAGACAAAATGAGGAACAAATACAGTAATTACGTTCCCGGCCTGCTTTTTGCGCTGTTTTTTGTTCCGGCTGCATTTGCCCAAACCATTCCCACACAGACCATTCCTGCAAGCTCCGGTATCGTGCTCGACGGTTCCGGGCTGCTGATCGGTGCCGGTGAACAGCTTCTTGAACAGGATCCAAGCGGCTGGGCGCTTATATCGGGCAAGCCTGCGCTCAATCTCGGCTGGACCCCGAGCCCGAGCCAGACATCAGGTTTTCCGAACGCCCATTTATCCAGTGCGGGCACCCAGTTGGCGCCGGAAGATGACAAACTGCCCAGCGTGGCGCAGGCAAGTGACGAGCAGCCCCTGACGACAGCCCCTTCGGGCACCATGCCTTCATCCCTGACGAGTCCGGTTCTGCCAAATGTCCCTTCCTCGCTCAAACAGGACGGTCTGGAACAACCGCTCAATCCTCAGGAACAAGTCACTCCTGACACGGTGGTGCCAGAAAGCACCAGTGCCGAGACAAGCGCGAGCCAGACTCAGGCCGCAAAGACCGAGACCGCCAGTTTGAAAAAGGGTCCGCGTCTGAGAGAGAGCTATTCGCCGCTTTTTACGCAGCAACGGCCTTTCTTGTTGTTTGCGCAAGACCTGTCGATCACCTATCTAATGCCGAACGCACTGGTTGATCATCCCTATCTGAGCGGATATCTGCGCAGTATTCTGGAAGAGCGCGCCCTTGCGCAATGGAAGACGTCTCGCGAGGAACTGGCGGCAAAGGGTCAAGAGGCCAGAATGGCAGGCGAGGAACGACCGCCGCTGGTGATCAACGGGCGGGTAGAGGATCGGTTTTATTCCGCATCCTACAGTTCCCTGTATCTGGAAGAGATCAAGAGCCTTGATGGGGCCAAGCTGCCAAGCCAGATTCTGAGCTTCAATTACGACAATCAAGCCAAGTCGCCGATCTCGCTTTCCGATCTCTTCAAGGGCAAGGACGAAAAGGCGCTTGCTGCGACGGTCGAGCTTATTGATGCATATATCCAGACCGATATTGTTCGTCAGAAATCCATTCGCCTTGGAACGTTGGTCCGGCCCGATCAGGATGCCTGGCTCAAGGACCTGAAACCGAGTCTGGAACTGCTCAAGAATTTCACTTTCGTCCCCTCGCGACAGACGGGAATGATTGCCGGGTTGATGTTCCATTTCAATCCCGGACTGCTGGGAGCGGAAGCCGATGGCATGTATGAAGTCTATATTCCGGCCTCCATATTCAGCGCCATGCTTGCGGACAAGTTTGTCGAGGTTTTCGGCGGTGACGCCTTGCAGATCAATCGGCATAGCGGCAAGGGATTTGCGGCCTCCAGCGTCAATATCGAAGGCTTGAAGTCTGGTGCGGATCTGGGCGGGGAGATGCTGATCGAGGGCGAAGTGCCCGAGAACTGGTGCAACGGTTTCCACCTTCTGCTGGTTGATTCCGAGTCCAAACAGATCGTCACCGAAGGGGTGGTCAAAATGCTGCCCGACCTACCTTCCTATGGGCTTGCAAGCAACATGATGCGTTTCCGCGCCGAGCTGCGCGTGTCCGGTGACGGTGTCAAATCCGGTCAACTGACCTTTGAGCCCTATCCCATCACCGTTGAAGACGGGCGGGTCATGGTCAAGGCAGACAGTGCCTGCAATCTGGAGAAGCCGATTGCCATGCCTGATCCGGACAGAGATGCTATTTCGATCAATGTGAATTACTGACAAGCTCCGCACAGAGACAGTGTCTGCAAGGAGGTTGCTCGTTTTTCAGCTCTGCGGGCCTGATTTTCTAGCTTGTTGATAATTCATCTTCTGCACCACCAGGCAAGCCCCTGTATTTGCACAAGAATCCAATCAGACGGCGGCCTTTTCGATTTTAATCACCCCATTTTGGCAACAAGACATGTCTGCGCTGATGCGATAGAGCATAGAGCTAACCTGTCCGGGACGACTCGTCTATAAATAGAGCTCGCAATAGCGGAGATCACTCATGTCTCCGCGTTTGATATGTCCGAGAGAATGACCAAGGAAGAATGCATATGGCACCTGCACATTTGAACGCTGAACTTTTAGCCAATCAAATTCTGGAGGGCAATCGCGCTTCTCTTGCTCGCGCCATCACGCTGATTGAAAGCCGCAAACCGGATCATCGTAAAATCGCCCGCGATCTTCTCACCCGTCTCTTGCCCTTTACCGGCAATGCGCACAGGGTCGGCATTACAGGCGTCCCTGGCGTTGGCAAATCGACGACGATTGATCAGCTGGGAACCAATCTCACCGCAGCGGGGAAAAAGGTCGCAGTTCTGGCCGTTGACCCCTCTTCAACGCGGACCGGTGGGTCGATCCTAGGAGACAAGACCCGGATGGAACAGCTGTGCGGCGACCGCAACGCTTTCATCCGTCCTTCCCCTTCTGCGGGTACCCTTGGCGGCGTTGCCGCTCGCACGCGCGAAACCATGTTTCTGTGCGAGGCAGCGGGATATGACGTCATTCTGGTGGAGACGGTCGGTATCGGGCAATCCGAAACGACCGTTGCGGACATGGTCGACTTCTTTCTCGTGCTCATGCTCCCCGGTGCGGGCGATGAGTTGCAGGGCATCAAGAAGGGCGTTCTCGAAATCGCGGACATGATTGCGGTGAACAAGGCCGATGGCGACGGCTGGGCCCGGGCTCGCAAGGCGGCCGCTCAATATCGAGCGGCGCTCCAGATCATGACACCGTCAAGCCCGAGCTGGTCACCGCCGGTCCTGACCATTTCCGGCCTTGCAAATGAGAGTCTGGACAAAATGTGGTCTCAGGTTGTCATTCATCAAGAAAAGCTCACCGCTACGGGCGAGCTTCGAAAGAAGCGGAGCGGACAGCAAGTCAGATGGATGTGGTCCATGCTTGAGGATCGCATGCGGGCACTATTGCATGAGAATTCCGATGTTACTCAATTGCTGGATCAGGTTGAGAAAAGCGTCGAGGATGGCACCATGCCGGCTTCCGTTGCGGTCAATGATGTGATGATGGCATTGCTTTCGAGCTTGCAGAGTGGCAAGCAGAACTGAGCTTGCCGCATCCTCTGCTGGCGGAAAAAGATCGGAATATCAGGCTTATGCGTTCGGTATTCCGCAGCATTTTTCCGCTAAATGCGAGAGAACTGCCTGATATTCCCCAAAGCTTTGCAGCCATAGGTTTTTAACCGGACAAGTTTTCAATTTGTGAATACCGGTTTTTAATAATCTTTGCCTATGATTTCATAGCTAACTGACTCGGGCATTTTGGGGACACTAGACCGTGCGGCACACCAGGGGATCGATCCTGATTGCGGATTCCTCCACCAGTAGGCGTGTATCTATGGTGGAAATGATTACTTCATTGAGCTCCGATATCTCGGTTTTCGAAGCTGGCACAACCTCCAGCTTCGGGGCAATCATGACCTCCCGCGAAATTGAAATGATCCTGATCGATGAACATTTCATGGATATCGGTGGACTTGCGCTGTTGGAACAGGTTTCCCATTTTGGTACCGTTCCCATTACCGTTTTGATGGCAGAGACATTCGATGAAGAGCTTATAGCAAAAGCGGTGAAGCACGGCGTTTATGATTGTGTCCGCCTTCCAGTCGCCCAGAGCGAAATCGAACGCCTTCTCAAACGCCTTGAAGCCCTTCATAAACAGCTCTCGGTCCTCATCGTTGACCAGAAACCACCGGCCCGAAAAATCATCTACAAGCTGCTTCAGGAAAGCAGTTTCAAAATGAATATTTCGGAAGCGGAAAGCGGAACTCTGGCCATCTCTTTGTGCCGGTCTATTCCCTACCAGATCCTGTTTGTCGATCCCGACACTGAAGGCTGGCAGGGAGCGGACACTGTCCGCAAAATCATTCACAGACAGCCCTGGTGCCGGATCATCCTGATGAGCCCCAACAGCAAGTCGGACCTGCTGCCTTCCTATGACAAATCAGGGCTTTCGGGATTTCTTAAAAAGCCGTTCTACCCCAGGGACTTAGACCATCTGATGCATGGACTGCTGGAAATACCAAGGCAGAATTTGAACAATAGACATGCGCTCATCGACAAAGTCGAGGCAGACCCTGTACAGACGTGCGATAGGCCATCGGGGGAAATCGTCTGGCTCTAGCTGAATTCAGAGCCAGACTGTGACGACGCTAGACGGTCATTTTCTGCATGAGATGGGACAGAACACCATCCGCCAGTTTGATCGAGCCGACATTACGGCCATTCCAGTTGATCAGCTTGGGCTCGCGCCAGGTCTCCATGGCAACGGCCTCTCCTTCCGACATCGGCAAGAAGGCATCCAGAACGGCAGCCATCATGACTTCCGAAGCACGGGAGGCTCCATCCCAGCATTTGAGTGCAATACCAAGGCCCTGCTCGGGCAAGGTTGCACAGAAAACGCCTTCGGCACCGGTCTTGACAAAGGCACGCTCGCCAAAGATCTCCATGATCGAGGTGCAGAAACGATCATGCCCGGCAACCATGTAAGGGGCTTTGGCCACGGCCTGTCTCAGCCGCTTGGCGGCCTCTGCTCGGGTGCTTTCAAGGCCCACTCCGGTGCCAAATCGCGCAAAGGCATGAGCCAGATTCCTCAGGGGAATGGCATAGGTGGGGATCGAGCATCCGTCCGTGCCGCACAGGTCCCGATATTTCTCGCCCTCAAGCGCAAATCCGGTCATCTGCTCCAGAACGGCGCGGACCTCCTTTTGCACCGGGTGGTCATATTCGATATAGCCATGGTGATCGAAGCCCGCCTTCTGGGAGAAGCAGAGGAAACCGGCATGCTTGCCCGAGCAGTTGTTGTTTGCAGCGATTGGCTTGTGACCAGCCAAATGCAAAAGAGCCTGATCCTTTTCGAATCTCGGACTGTGAGCACCACATTCCAGATCTTCGGCTTCAAGGCCACAGGCTTTCAGCATTGACTTGACCGTGTCAACATGCACCTGTTCGCCATTGTGAGAGGCACACGCAATGGACAGGGCTTCCGTCTGCAAATGGTAGGCGTCAGCGGCACCTGACTCTATCAGTGGCAGGGCTTGCAACCCCTTGATCGCGGATCTTGGAAATACCGGGCTTTCGATATCGCCTATGGAAGCAACCAGTGCGCCGCTGGCATCCACCACAGCAATTGCTCCCATGTGCCAGCTCTCGACGCGAGAGCCACGAGTCACTTCAACCAGAACAGCCATTAATTGTTCCCTACTCTATTGTTCTCAATACATTTTTGATATACCCGGCGTCTTCCTTCGGGTGTCGAGACTATCGCCGGAATATGGGGAGTACAAGTGCAAAATATCACGCTCTTTTTGGCAGCCCCGCTTGCAGAGCGAAATCCGCTCATCTAGGGTTTCTCTTGAAAGAAGCTCCGGGACAGACAAAAAATGACACAGAAAAAAGCAAGAGACTTTGGCATCCAGATTGGCAGTTTACCATGTGGACCGTCCAATAGCCTTTCGGACATCGACGGCCTTTCCTTCGGTCATGTCACCCTGTCGGATGGTGCAGTTCAGACCGGCGTCAGTGTCATTCACCCGGTTCCGAATTCTCCGTTCGAAAACAAATGCGCGGCTGCCTGTCATGTCTTCAACGGCTTTGGCAAGAGCGTCGGATTGATGCAGGTCGAGGAACTGGGCCAACTCGAAACGCCCATTGTGCTGACCAACACATTGTCTGTCGGAACAGCATCCAGCGCGCTGGTGAGATACATGCTTGCAGGCCACGAAGCGATTGGCGAGACCACAGGCACAGTCAATCCGGTCGTCATGGAATGCAATGACGGAGGGTTGAGCGACATTCGCGGTTTGCACATATCCGAACAGCATGTCCTTGAGGTTCTCGGCATGCATGAAAAAGCGTTTGAGCAAGGAGCGATTGGCGCGGGCACCGGCATGGTCTGTTACAGTCTCAAGGGAGGCATCGGATCAGCCTCACGACAGGTTTCCTATGGAAAACGGAGCTTTACACTTGCTGCGGCGACCCTGTGCAATATGGGGCGACTGCCAGATCTGCTGGTCGGCGGGCGAGCCGTCGGTGCTGAAATCGAAGCCTTGAGGAAAAGCTCTCTGGCCCATGAGGTGGACAAGGGATCGATCATCATGCTTGTTGCTACCGACGCCCCCCTTTCCTCCCGTCAGCTCAAGCGCATTTGCGTGCGTGCCGGGACTGGTCTTGCGCGCACGGGATCGCATTTCGGCTCGGGCAGTGGCGACATCGCCCTTGCTTTCTCGACAGCAACGCGCCTGCCCCATGAAAGCCCGGACAACCCGGTCATGACGGTGGATGTCTTGCATGAAAGCGCGATGGATCAGCTGTTCCGCGCCACAGTGGAAGCTGTAGAGGAAGCCATTCTGAACGCGCTCTTTGCGTCCCGGACGACGAGAGGGAAAAAGGGCAGGATCAGGACAAGTCTTGCAGACTGGTGGCCGAAGCTATAGCCACATGGCAGATCGTTCAAGCGGATTGGCAACGCACTCTATCGGCTGCAAACCAGTGCGCGGGTTACAAGAGCCAGCATCATGGCAGGAATGGCCTTGAGCAGGGTGCCGAGAGGATCGACCCAGAGATCAGGAACAAGAATGGTGCCAGCCGCCAGATAGATCAGGGTCATGATGACCATGGCCATGCAGATCTGGCTCGCCAGCCTGCGAACCAAAATGGCCGCTCCGAAACCAATGTCGATCAGGGCTGCACTGGCCAGAAGAAACTCGGCCTGTAGGGCGGATGTACCTGAATTTGCAAGGATTTCGGCTGCTGAACTGATCTGGAACAGGGTGATGAGGCCTGTCAGGATCCAGAAGAGCGAAAGCGTCGTCACCAGTGCTGGCAACAGCAAGGCAAGTTTGGAGAACCAGCGTTCCTGCGTTGTGCTGGGCAGCATCGCAAGCGTTTCTTCATAAGATCGACAATAGCGCCCGGAAATGGAATGCCACAGGGCGGGATCGCCATTCACGTGCCCTTCCAGCACCTGAAGTGCCGTCGTGCGCAAGGGAGAACGCCAACCCAGATGACCCAAACCGTTGGCAACCACCGTTATGGCTTTGCTCAGGCGGCCTTCAAAACGGAATGTGCGGATCGCAGGAGAAAAACCGAGCCAATTGCGCATACCGGCGACCAGTTCCTCAAAGCTGTGACTTTCCGCTTCGACCAGATCAATGTCGGCATGGGCGGGAATGCGCCCCTCCACCGCCATCAGGGCCGCTTCGGTCAACTCATCGATATGAATGGTCTGAATGCGCCGATCGGCCATGACAATCGGCTGAATATATGGAAAACCGGCAAGCAGGCGCAGCAACGCAGTTCCGCTATAGGCAGACGGAGCCAGAACAAGGCCGGGACGCAGCACGACCCACTCGATTGTGGAATCCATCACCACATCATCGCCAATGGCCTTGGTTCGCATGAAAGCCGTGGGCGCATTGGGCTCGGCACCGGTTGACGAAATCTGCACAAAACGCAAGATTCCGCGATCAACGCAGGCATCAAGGCATGCCTTGACAGACAGATGATGTACCGCCTCGAGATCGGCCATCAAGCCATCCTGCAAGGCGCTTGCGGCATTGACCACCGCATCGACATCGGAAATCAGATGATCCCATTCGGACGGATCCAGCATGCGACGCATGTCGCCGGTGTGCCATTCGACCTGAGGGAGAAGATGCGCAGCTTCCCTGGGGGTGCGCGACAGGCTCACGACCTCATGCTCTGCCCGGAGCAATGTCCTGCAGATTTCCGATCCGATTAGGCCAAAACCACCAAGAACCAGAACGCGCATGACTGTCCCTGACCGCTCCTTTTCGCAAAGCTAATTCAAATTCATTGTGCCTGTTGTGAAAAGGCAATGCCTGTCAAGCCGCAACGGCTTTCATCAGAAACACAGTCTCGCATTGTCATTATTGCGAGGGCCAATTCCCGCAGACTGTAATCGTCTCATCCGGGCAGGTCATCATCACAATTAGCATTAGTTATTTGTACCGGAATGTATCAAAAGCCTATCTTGTCGTAAATATAGCATACTAGCATATTTCTGCTTTTGGGGCTTTTTCAGACATTCCCGGGCATGAATTTGACCGTCAGGAACAATGCATCACGGCACGAGCTTGAAATCAAGACATGCAAATTTGTTGGGGAAAGTTTGTCGTCGCTAACACGGACATCCGGGACAATGGCAAATTATTCTCTGCAAGATTGAGAAAAAAGTTATACACATCTTTTGGCTGTAAAAGAATCACTCACCCCGGATATCGAATCCGATCATGCCCATCAGACACAATCAGGGCGGTGAATCTCCGAAAGTGTCCCGACTTGTTCGTTCATGCCAAGCAGGGGCTTGAGGCATTCGGGATGCAGAATCAGATCATCCAGCGTATAGGCGTCCAAAACCTTCAGGAAGGCTTGCAGCGCATCCTGAAGCAGCACACGGAACTTGCAATGAGAGATGATCGGACATGTGTTGGTCTCCTCAGAGAAACACTCGACAATCACCATATTCTCTTCAGTTTGCCGTATAACAGCCCCGATATTGATGTCTTTGGGGTCCTTGGCCAGCCGAATTCCGCCATTTCTGCCGCGAATGGCCTGAATGACATCAATATGCGCCAGACGCTGCGCGATCTTGTTCAGATGATGACAGGAGATATCGTAGGCTTCGGCAATCTCGGCCAAGCGAACCGTTTCATCAGGTTTGAGCGCACAATACATCAATAGGCGCATGGCGAAATTTGAATGCTGAGTGAGTCGCATTGAACCTCCGACGGATGGCTGAATCTGTTTGCCGCTAGTATGATCGATAATCGGTAGAAAATACAATATGGCAAGCGTGTAGCGCGAGAATCAACGTCCAGAGACACGCTATGCGTATGGCGTTCATAGCGGATTTTGAAAATAAATGCACTGCTACCCATTCCGATTAGAGACCGGGGTGATCGAAACAGGTAGCAGTGCTATCGGCTTTCCAGAACGGAAAGCGATAATCCGGCATTCGCATAACAAACATTAGTAATTGCGAATTTTTGAAATTTTCAGTTTTCCGCAAATCAAATGTTGGTTATGTTATAACACTCAATATAACAAGCATCAAGTATACTTGTTTAATTTCGACCCCCTATATGGAGAGGCAGAATGACGCATATTAGCGCAGAGCAAGGCGAGAGCGCGAAGTCGGCGCAAACGCAACAAAAAGCTCAAGCCCCAAATGGTAATGAAGAGCCACATTCCCGTCTTGAACATTTTCCGAATGCATTTTTTGCCATGGTCATGGGACTGGCAGGCTTCACGCTGGCTGGAGAAAGATTGGAAAAAAGCCTGGGCATGGACCATGGCCTCAGCCTGATTCTATTGTATTTTACTGGCGTGGTGTTCGCGATTCTGCTGGCAGTCTATCTCTTGAAAGCCATCCGTTATCCCGCGGCCATCGCATGGGAATGGCATCATCCGGTGCGCATGTGCTTCTTTCCGGCCGCATCGATCGGACTCATTTTGATGGGAACGGCCTTTGGTCCCTTCTCGACGCAACTGTCTTTCGGCTTCTGGGCCGTGGGCTCGGCGTTGCATCTGTTTGGCACCCTTGCCGTGCTGTCGACATGGATCGGCCACCGCAATTTCGAGCTCATGCATCTCAATCCTGCCTGGTTCATTCCAGTGGTCGGGAACATCATCATCCCCATCGCAGGCAGCCGTCTTGGCTTTCATGAACTGAGCTGGTTTTTCTTTTCTGCCGGTCTGCTGTTCTGGCTGGTGTTGCTGACGCTCGTATTCAACCGCCTGATTTTCCACAACCCGCTACCGGAACGTCTGTTGCCGACCCTGATGATTCTCATTGCACCACCGGCGATCGGCTTCATTTCCTATGTGAGCATGACTGGTTCTGTGGATGCCTTCGGGCGAATTCTCTACAATGTCGGGATCTTCTTCTTCCTTATCATTCTGCTTCAGGTTCCCAAGCTGTCTCGCATTCCGTTTGCGATGTCCTGGTGGGCCTACAGCTTCCCCATGGCAGCGCTGACCATTTCAACCCTGCTCTATGGGGCCGAGCTGCAATCGGCATTCCATAAATCAGCGGGAATCGTGATGTTTGCCATTCTTGTTGTCGTCATTGTCGGGCTGCTCATCAGAACCATGGTTGGCATTGCAAAAAATCAGATTTGCCAACCGGAATAGAGCCATTGATCGCTTTGCGATGAGACGATTGGAAAACAAAACGGGGCCCTTGATTGGCCCCGTTTGCATATCTTGACACTCTCTCAGAGACGCTCTGCACAGCAAGCATTGATACAGGCCAAATTTCAAAAAGTTTTTACCTTTTTCCTCACGTTTGTTTCGCCTTTAGGTTCAATTTAAGGCAAATATTTCACCCTTGGTCCGAATTCCCGACTTTTGACGAGAATGCTACACTTTCGGATGATCAAGTAGGAATCATTCTATTTCGATATACCAAAAGGGATTGCCTTCAAGTCGATGCACTATGATCTGGAGCGGGCCTTTGTGCCCCAAGGACAGGATAAGGTGGCGTTTGGCGCGTCACCGGCAGGTCTCGGTGTGAGACAGGGCTCTCTTTTTCTTCTTTTGCTGAACAAGGTCAGCGCATGCCTCTCATCTCGCGGAGCGCTCACACGGGACCGGCCCGACAGACCGATCCTGATGCGGCTCTTTCGCATTTTGCGCTGTTGTCAGCACGACATTCCTCGTAGCTCTGCCCGTCTCGCCATTCGGTTGAGAGGTTGGGTCACCCGTGAACAAGACTACATCCCCATAGGAGAAAATAAGAATGGGTAAGTATGGAACTTTGGAGGATCGCGTCCGCTGTCCGTTCCTTATGAACAGGGTCATGAAAGTGGAAGACACCATTGACATGTTCAAGGACGGCATGAATCTGGGCTGGTCCGGTTTTACGCCCGCTGGGTATCCAAAGGCTGTGCCAATCGCACTGGCCGAGCATGTTGAAAAGAACAATCTTCAGGGCAAGCTGAAATTCAACCTCTTCATTGGTGCCTCTGTTGGCGCGGAAACGGAAGGGCGTTGGGCCGATAATGACATGATCGACCGGCGCTGGCCCTATCAGACCGGCAAGAATATCGCCAAGGCCATCAACGAAGGCCGCATTCGCATGGGCGACAAGCATCTCTCGCTGTTCGCTCAGGATCTTGCCTATGGCTTCTACACAAAGGATTCCAAGTCGGGCAAACTCGACCTTGCGATCATCGAGGTATCTGCGGTCACGGAAGATGGCTGCCTTGTTCCTTCGGCCTCGGTGGGCGTGATTCCCGAAATCATCCAGACCTGTGACAATATCATTCTCGAAGTCAACACAGCGATGCCGTCTTACGAAGGCATGCATGACATCATGGTGCTGCATGCGCCTCCGCATCGTGAAATCATCGGCATCACGAAGGCCAACAGCCGAATCGGCATGCCATGCATTCCGTGCGATCCGAGCAAGATCGTTGCGATTGTCGAGTCGGAATATACGGACAAGGGCCGCGCTCTTGCAGCTCCCGACGAAGGCTCTGTTGCCATTGCCGGCTATCTGCTCGATTTCTTCGCCCAGGAAGTCAAGGCACACCGTCTGCCTGAAAATCTCCTCCCCCTTCAGTCGGGTGTCGGCTCCATTGCCAACGCGGTCGTCAGCGGGCTGGCCAGTGGCCCCTTCTATAATCTGAGCGTCTATACCGAGGTGCTTCAGGATGGCATGCTGGACCTGTTTGACAGTGGACGTCTCGACTATGCCTCTTCCTGTTCGCTGTCGTTGTCTGAAGATGTCGGCATGCCGCGCTTCATCGAGAAACGCGACTTCTATCAGGACAGAATCACGCTGCGGCCATTGTCCATTTCCAACAACCCGGAAGTGGCACGTCGTCTCGGGGTGATTGCCATGAACACACCAATCGAGATCGATATGTATGGCCATGCCAACTCGACGCTGATCGGCGGTACCCGCATCGTCAACGGTATCGGCGGGTCTGGCGACTTCCTGCGTTCGGGCTTCCTGAAGATCATGCATACCCCGTCGGTCAGGCCAACAAAGACCGATCCAACCGGCATCAGCTGCATTGTTCCGCACGCCCAGCATATCGACCATACGGAACATGATCTCGATATCGTGGTCACCGAGCAGGGCCTCGCAGACTTGCGCGGGCTGGCGCCAAGGGACCGTGCGCACGCCATCATCAACAATTGCGTCCATCCCGATTTCCGGGACATCATGAACGAGTATTACGAAGCAGCGGAGAAAGATTGCATCGCCCGCGGTGTCGGTCATGAACCACAATTGTGGGATCGTGTTTTCAAAATGCAGCTCAATCTCGCGCAGAATGGCACCATGAAAATCAAGAACTGGGACGTCAAACTCGACCTCTGTGAATAGGTAATTTGGCCAAGACGCAGACAATGCCGTCAGGATTGCCTGCGTCATTCAGACGATCATTGATCGTGAGAAAAGGAGCGATGCCCTTGCCGCATCGCTCTTTTTTTTGGTGCTGTTTCAGGAGGTTTTTGCGGCCTCATTCTGTGGGCCGAGCAAAGCTGCGAGGTCAGCATAGTGCCTTGGAATGGCGAGAAAAAGTGCCCGACAAGAGATCGTTGATAGGAAAATTACATAATATTATCAATGTTTTGAATGAATTTCTTGAAAAATCGATTCGGGCTCCTGACAAATTGATTCAAGTCTGATTGAGAAAGTGATTCAACTCGCTCATAAATCGATTCAAGATCCTTTGAAAAGAGAAGCAAGCGCTTCCCGGCTTATGACCTTCTTTGGTTCCATAATCATCAGATAACACGCGTCGGCGCGCGTTGAGCCTTTCCCCTTCCAAGGAGGTTTAGCCCCCTTATTCTCGTGCATTCGAAGGTGCGTTCTTTTGTCACTTGCGTTTATCAGCATTTTATTATATTTGTTATTTCGAATATTAGATATTTCTAATTTGCTTCTTGATCTTTCGCCCATTGGACGGGATTTAAGAAGACAGAAGCATCAACCAGGGAAAGCAATATGGCTTATCGCAAAAATCTCGGTGCGGGTTACAGCCCCCTCCTCTTTCTTGCTTCGTTAGGCGCTGGTGGCGCGATGGTGTCCATGTATATGTTCCTCATGTTCATGGTGCCACACAAGGGTCGCCCGCTTGCCATATTCGATGATGTGGTAGCGGCGTTCAACGGCGATCAACTTGCCTATAAGATCATGATCCCGATTGTACTGGCAGGCATTGCCGTCTTTCTGTATCTGCATATCCGCACACTCATTTGGAACGTCATCGAGTTCAACAAATTTCGGGCCAGCGATGCTTATGATGGCTTTGTGAGATCCAACAACGGAATCCAGCTCATGGCAATTCCCCTCACCTTCGCGATGACCATGAATGGTGGTTTCATCGCCGGTGCGGTCTTTGTGCCGGGGCTCTGGCGCCTTTCCGAATATCTTCTGCCTGCCGCTCTGGTCGGCTTCGGCATCATCGGTTATTTCGCACTGAAGATCTTTTCGCAGTTCATGGTCAATGCGCTGGTCAACGGGCATTTCGATTGTGAGAAAAACAACAGCCTCGCTCAGATGCTGTCGGTCTTCTCGCTTGCCATGGTCGGCGTTGGTTTCTCCGCAGCTGCTGCCATGAGCCATGTGCAGGTCACATCTGCCGTGGGCTATATTGGCGCGACCTTCTTCTTTGCGGCAGTGATCATTTTCGGCACGATCAAACTGGTTCTCGGTTTCCGCTCCATGATGGATCACGGCGTCAATCAAGAAACCACTCCGACGCTCTGGATCATCATTCCGATCATCACCATTCTCGGCATCGGCATGTTCCGCATGACCAAGGGCCTTGAGCATAATTTTGGTGCTCATGTGGAACCGGCAAGCCTGTTCGCAATGCTGACGTCCCTGATTTCTATTCAGGCGGTGTTCGGTCTCATCGGCTATGCCATCATGAAAAAGGTCGGCTATTTCGAACGCTTCGTTTCCGGCCCAGACAAGTCTCCCGGCTCTCTGGCTCTGGTATGCCCCGGTATCGCGGCGGTTGTTCTTGCCAACTTCTTCATCAACTGGGGTCTGGTTGGTGTTGGTGTCGTGGACAAATTCTCGATTGCCTATTTCGTTCTCTATGTTCCAGTCGTCTGGCTTCAGATCAAAACCTTCATGGTGATGTTCCATCTGGTTGGCAAACTGCTCAGAGAAGACAAGCAGGTTTCCTCACCTCAGACAGCCCCTGCCGAGTAAAAACAGATTGGTCATCCTACCGTGACCTCTTTACCCGGCAACCGAGGCCCCCGCAGCATCCCCCAGACTGCGAGGGCCTTTTTTTTGGACCGACGGATCCACATTCATGACGGATCGCTCTGATCAAGGTTCTTGCAGGCACCTATCCGGATAATCTTGGGGCTAGCCTCCAATAAAAATGGTGCATTTCTAAACTTTTTTGACCCTGATGTGCGTGTATTCGGAGGCCGTGGCAGCTCGCTCAGGCTTAACGCCAGCTTAAGCCAATAGATCAGCGATCCGAAAAGGACTTATTCGTCAGTCCTATTTCAATGTCTATTGCTCAATCGGACGCATCATATTTGCATTTTCGAAATTTACCTTTCGAACAGAGTAAATATTTCATTCCTTAATGCCGAGAAATCTTCGTTAACGACGAACACCTTGTTTAAGCGGCAAGCGTAAGCTCTTCAAAAAGCATAATGAAGGGGGCGGCCTTGACGCGGCGTTTACATGGTGCACCCTTTGTCAAAAGGCCTCTTTTGGCAAGCGGGGTTGTACTCAGTATCGTGATTGGTTTTTCTCCTGTGCAGGCCTTTGCTGCGCAGAGCTGGACCATGCGCGTCACCGAAAGAACAAGTCCTCCTGCGGGCCACGTCTATTTTTGCGCCAGCAATCCTGCGCTTTGCAACCGCTATGGCCACGGAGCCATCCGGCTAACACAGGAAAGCTGGCAGCAACTGTTGGACATCAATTCTCAGGTCAATGCGAGCATCAAGGCCAAGGCCGATGGCCGGATTGATGAGTGGTCGATCTATGTCGCGCAAGGAGATTGCGAAGATTATGCGCTGACCAAGCAGCAGGAACTGCTGCGCAAGGGTTGGCCATCTGACGCCCTGCTCATTACGACAGCCTTCTTGAAGGACGGCACCTATCACGCGATCTTGCTGGTCCGCACAGATCGCGGCGAGTTTGTGCTCGACAATCTCAGTCCGCTTGTTCTGCCCTGGCAAAAGGTTTCCTACCAGTGGAACAAGAGACAGTCCGTTGGCAACCCCAGAATCTGGCAACGGGTTGCCGGTGCCCCCAAAGCCTCTGGTTCACGCCCTGTTGCGGGCCTTGAACTGAGAGGACGGCAGTAGGCGGACAAGAATTCAGCGCAGCGAAAGCTGCGGCCTCTCACTCCCGGAGGCAATAGCGCGAACACCTGGTATACGCGCAGGAACATGGTCCCTAGCAATCCATTCTGGAGGAGGAACCGCTCGTACCATGTTCAGGGAGACCATTCCAACTTGAGCCCGGATGGCCTTTTCACACTGCTATCCCAACTGGCCTCGAAACACTGTTTCGAGGCCGCTTTTCTGAAAAATGATTGCAATTGCCTCTGGTGAAGCTTGCTCGCGCGATGTACATGCTTGGCATCACTCTTTTCATGAAAGCATTCTCCGATGGGCTCTGAAGACACCTACACTGTTGCAATCATAGGGGCCGGAGCCGCTGGCCTGATGGCAGCGGATCGTCTGTCCGTCTTGCGTCCCGATATCAGCATCACGCTTTTTGACGCCATGCCAAGCCCGGCGCGAAAGGTCCTGATGGCAGGCAAGAGCGGGCTCAACATCACCCACCAAAGCGGAATTGATGCACCAGAGGCTTTCTGCTCGCAGTATGGCCCGGCTTCCAAGTGGATTGCCCCCATGCTCTCCGAATTCGGACCAAAGCAGATTGTCGGTTGGATGGAAGACCTTGGACAGGAGAGCTTTGCGGGATCCTCGGGGCGTATTTTCCCCAAGACCATGAAAGCCTCACCCCTGTTGAGGGCCCTCATGCAGCGGCTGGCCAGCCGCAATGTTGCTCTTGAAACCCGGCATCGTTGGCACGGTTGGGAGGGAAACGGAGCCCTTCTGTTTTCAACGCCACAAGGCGAGCGATGTGTGAAAGCAGATGCGTGCCTTTTGGCGCTTGGAGGACCAAGCTGGCCGAAGCTGGGAACGGATGGAGCATTTCTTCAACCGCTGCGTGATATCGGCCTTGAGAGCCGACCCTATCGGCCAGCCAACTGTGGATTTGATGTGGCATGGCCCGCTGACTTTGTCGAGCAATGGGCAGGGACCCCGATCAAGTCGATCCGGCTGACGTTTGAAGACCAGACCGTTCGGGGTGATTTTGTCATCACGAAACACGGGATCGAAGGCGGACCTGTCTATGCCCTGTCGTTTTTGTTGCGCGATGAGATAGAAGAGAGCGGCAGTGCGGTACTAAAGGTCGATCTGCGCCCACACCTGCCACGAACCGACGTGGTGAGGCTCATCAGACAACCACGTGGCAAGCAGTCTCTTGCCAATCATCTGCGAAAGCTGCTCAGGATTCAGGGCCCACAAGCGGCCCTTCTGAAAGCCTGTACCGAGAAGGAAATCATGCAGGATGCAGATGCCCTTGCCGGTGCGATCAAGGCCTTGCCGATCCCGCTGTTGCGTCCTCGCCCCCTTGAGGAAGCGATTAGCACAGCGGGAGGCATTCTCGTCTCTCAGCTTGACGACAAACTCATGATGCGAAGCAAACCGGGCCTGTTTCTGGCTGGTGAAATGCTCGATTGGGAAGCCCCAACGGGCGGCTATCTGCTCACCGCTTGCCTGTCACAAGGCTATCGCGCCGCTTCGGGCCTTTCGGCCTATCTGTCATGAGACGGTTTTGTCCAATCAGAAAGACTGCATGATATTGCCTGCTGCCATGGTCAGCATGACAATCGCAGACAATGTGTAGACCAGATATTTGAGCCAACCGCGATAGCCACGCATTCTATCCTTGAGATAGACATGCTTGGTATTGGTTGCCTGTTCAGGTGTCATGAGAGCATTCCCGTGTAGACCATCCCGGCTGCGCCGGGATGGAAAAAAACGTAAAAATGATGGTATTTCAGCGCATTGATGCGATCGTCAGTGCATGTCTAGAGTGCCCAGACACATATCATTGCACCGATGATCGTCAGGCCTACGAGCAAGCTCATAGTCGGCTCGTAGGGCCGTCTGGTGAGTTTTCCCGATTCCTTTGTCATTGCTTCATACTCCGAAGTTGCCTTCAGGAGATGGTAAAGAAAGAATGACTATTCAAGAGGCATGCGCATCAAGACAGGGATTTAATAGCAAATTCTACGTATAACTCACGCAACCGCTTCGCGTGTTTGCCGGGAACTCCATCTCCAACGGGAGCGCCATCAATCGCGACAACGGGGGTGACAAATGTGCTTGCGGATGTAATGAAAGCCTCGGCCGCTTCGCTCGCTTCCTGAGGGGTGAACAGGCGTTCCTCGACTTTCAGGCCCGCCTCATCGGCAAGCGCCAGAACGGCCTTTCTGGTGATGCCATGCAGGATCTTGTTCGACAGTGGACGCGTGACCAACACGCCATCCTTGGTGATGATGTGAGCATTGTTCGAACTGCCTTCGGTGACATATCCGTCTTCCACCATCCATGCATCATCGACACCGGCGTCGATGGCGGCCTGTTTGGCCATGGAAGCAGGAAGAAGACCAACCGTCTTGATATCGCGACGCTGCCAGCGGATATCAGGCTGGGTGATCACGGAGATGCCTTTCTCGGCGGTTTCCTCGCTGTGGGCACCACGGGCCTGCGTGAACATGATCAGGGATGGCTTGGCATTTTTCGGGAAAAGAAAACTGCGGTCCCCTTCGCTGCCTCGGGTAATCTGAAGATACAGACTGCCTGCCTTAATGTCGTTGCGTTTCAGCAACTCATGCTGGATCTCTTCGATTTCCTTCATGGAGCACGGAGCGGTCATGCTCAACTCATTGAGAGACCGCTGGAGGCGCACCAGATGGGCTTCATTGTCGACGAGCTTGCCCTGAAGAACCGTGGAGACTTCATAAACTCCATCGGCAAACAGGAACCCTCTGTCGAAAATAGAAATCTTTGCGTCTTCCTCGGGCAGAAATTCGCCATTCACATAGACTATGCGGGACATTGTCTGACCATCCTCCATATTCTTCTTATTAAAGTCATTAGATTTTCTTTGCGCGGGGTCGTTCCCCGCCAGCCCTGTCACACGGTCTGAGCAGATAACCTGAAAGATATCCTGCCCAATGGGTGCGGACGGCTATTGGATCGGGAGTAAAGTCTAGGACTTGCCATTCTCCAACACAATCACCACTTGAGGGTGGTCACCAATAAGGGCGAGTTATACACGGCAAAGCCCGAAAAGAGAATTTTAATGGGAATCGGAGACGGCTTGTGCGACAAGCATCCTTGCAAGCGCTGGCAAAGGACGGGACGACCCGTGGTTCTCTGGCGTCCTCAGACAGCAACGCGGATCAACCGAGCTGACACTGAAATCCCATGACTGATAAAAATCATCGCACACGCCTTCACTTTTCATCCAAGCAGGTTGCACTCGGGTCTGTCCTGATTGCCGTTATTGTGCTTGGCTTGAAATATGCCGCCTATGCGATGACCAATTCTATCGGTCTTTATTCTGACGCTCTTGAAACATTGATCAATCTGGCGGCGGCCTTTGCCGTTGTGGTTGCCATTTGGCTTGGAGAAAAACCGGCAGATGACAATCACCCCTATGGCCATCACAAGGCAGAATATCTCTCGGCGGTCATCGAAGGCGTTCTCATTCTTCTGGCGGCTTTTGCCATTTTTGCGGAAGCCCGGCAATCCCTGTTTGAACCGCGCACCCTGTCGGTCCCGATTCTGGGCCTTGTGCTCAACGGTCTTGCCGGTATTGTCAATGCCGCCTGGGCTGCGGTGCTGGTTCATACCGGTCGGCGTTTGCGCTCGCCAGCCCTCATTGCTGATGGCCGGCACCTTTTCAGTGATGTGCTCTCCTCGGTAGGGGTTCTCGTCGGTGTGGGACTGGCCATGTGGTCGGGCCTCGACTGGATAGATCCCCTGCTGGCAATCCTTGTCGGAATGCATATTCTCTGGACCGGCTGGGATCTGTTGCGCCGCTCGGTGGGTGGCCTCATGGATGAAGCTGTCAGCGAAGTGGAACAGGAAAAGATTCGTTCTGTCATTATGGCCCATGCCGATGGTGCGATTGAAGCCCACGAAATGCGTACGCGCCGCTCTGGTCGGGTCATTTTTGTCGAGTTCCATCTGGTGGTGCCAAGCGCCATGTCGGTCTTTGACGCTCATTTTATTTGCGACCGGATTGAGCATGCCCTACGGCGCGACATGCCCTACGCAATCGTGACAATTCACATTGAGCCAGAAAACAAGGCCCACGAGCCCCATTCCGAAGGCAGCATGGTGTTCTAGCTACCACGTCCCCTTTTGCCCTGTTCAAACCGATCAGGTCTCCACGAGGCTTGAAAGTCGATATCAATGCGGCACGCACTGGCTTGCCCAGAAAAATCCGGAAATGTAACAAATGGAGCTGGAGCACAACCCGGCTACCCGGTCGCTATTGGCATGCTCCGGGCGGTCTGAATAACGCCGTTTCTCCATACTTAGCAAAGGGGAACGCGCAAATTTACCAACATACAAATCATTTAAGATTCAAGTAGGAATCCGGGCAAAAGTGCGTTAACAATGTCTTAATTTCTATTTGAGGTTGCTTATGATTGTTTCTCCAGCTATAGGCGACAAATTGTCGCACAAAGACATTTCATCTGATCAAGTTTCTACAACGACACTTCGAAAACCAAGCCCTGGCGCTCAGATCACGTTAGGAGTTGAACCCGGATCTCTTATTGATTTCAGTGAGATCGGCAACGACGAGATCCGTTTGGAAAAGGATGGACAGAGCCTTGTCATTTATTTCAATGACGGCTCGGAGCTCAGACTTGACGATTTTTTTGATGTCCAATCTGGTAAGATTCTGCCTGAACAATTCAAGTTCGACGCTGGAATTCTCTCGTCGGCAGAGTTTGAATCCGCATTTCAAATCAATGATGCGATTGTTCAGACTGCGGAAGGCGAAGACGCCGAACAGGTCGCTTCGCATGGATTCATTCATTTTGAAAGTTTCAATTTTCGGCTCTCTCAACTGCATGCAGACGCTTTCGAAACCAACGGCACAAGCTATTCAGAAGACGAGCCGGGCTCTACGGCAGAAGGAACGTCCTCAAGTCAGCTGCAAAGCGGGAATGACAAGACCGAACCGAGCAATCAGGCTGTGGTTGCAGAGGACAGCAGCGACAGCACGGCCGAAAATTCCGTTCTGAATGGGTCGGTGCACGCGAATGATGAGGACGGCGACGCGCTTGTCTTCCATCTGGAGAACGGACCAAAATCCGGTTTCGTCCTGCTTGACCAAGACGGCTCTTACAGCTTCGATCCGGGTTCGGACTTCGATGATCTGGCAGAGGGCGAGAGCCGCACTGTCTCCTTCGACTTTTCTGTTGAAGACGGCAATGGCTCCACGGATACCGGAACCGTCACGATTGAAGTCACAGGGACGAATGACGCTCCAGTCGTTGAAGCCATTGATGCTGGCGCTGCTACCGAAGATGATGCAGCGCAGGTAATCGACCTTCTCGCAGGCCAGAGTGATCCAGATAGCAGCGACAGCCTTTCCGTCACCGGTGTATCCCTTTCTGTGGTTGACGGAACCGGAGCCGCGACCGGCGAAGATGTTGTCTATTCACTTTCGGCGGATGGAACGATCAGCATCGATCCGGGCCAGTTTGACGCTCTGGCCGTTTGCGAAAGCCGGACCATCACCGTCGACTATACTGTCACGGATGGCCGTGAAGACGTCGCCAATACCGCGACGCTCGTCATCAACGGAGTGAATGACGCACCGGCGGCAAATGATGATGTGGTGGAAACCGAACCATCGAACGAATTTCTGGTCAATACGGAAACCCTCAACGGTCAGAGCAACCCGACGGTAACGCAATTGCTCAACGGCAATCTGGTCGTCGTCTGGGACAGTCTTGACGGAGTAGATGACACCAGCCACTCTGGTATCAAAGCGCAGCTCTTTGACAGTGATAGCAATGCAATTGGTGAAGAGTTCCTTGTCAATAACGAAACCTTTTCAACTCAGACCTTCCCCGATGTAACAGCGCTGAGCAATGGCGGCTTCATTGTTGCTTGGTATTCAGATGCACGCGTTGGCGATACTGATAATGGGGGCATCAAGGCACGCTTCTTTGGCCCTGACGGTGAGCCAACAGGTGGTGAGTTTCTGGTCAATACACAGACCCAATTCAGCCAGCAATATCCGACTGTTACCGAACTGGACAATGGCAATTTCGTAGTCACTTGGCTGTCTTGGGGCAGCAGCCAGGATTCCGACGCAACTTGCATCAAGGCGCAAATATTCACTGCCGAAGGTGATTTGGTCGGCAGTGAGTTTCTCGTCAACACGCTCACAACATCATATCAGCTCGAGGCGTCTGTCACAGCCTTGTCCGACGGCGCCTTTGTTGTCACCTGGGCATCTCGTGATGGGGTCAATGACACTGACGACTACGGCATAAGGGCGCAGATTTTCGGCTCTGATGGAACCAAAATGGGCGGCGAGTTCCTGATCAATACCGAGACAGCCTCAACGCAAAGGCAGCCATCCGTTACGACACTTGCCAATGGCAATTTCATCGTCGTATGGGCTTCGACCGATGGGATCGATGATACAGACAGCTACGGCGTCAAGGCCCAGATCTTTACAGCAGACGGCCAACGGATAGGCGAAGAGTTTCTTGTCAATGACGAGACACAATCGCATCAGAATTTCCCGACCATCACAGCGTTGACCAATGGTAGTTTTGTCGTTGCATGGGTGACGAATGACGGCGTTGACGATACGAGCAATGTTGGTATCAAAGCATGTGTCTTTGACGAACAAGGCAACAAGATTGTCGCTGATTTCCTCGTCAATATCGAAACATACTCGAACCAGAACTACCACGCGATAACAGCTCTGGATGATGGCGGCTTTGCGATCGTCTGGAGTTCCTTTGACGGGATTGAGGATACGAGCAGATCAGGCATCAAGGCCAGACTCTTCAATGCTGACGGCTCGCCAAGACATGCCTATAACGAAGACACATCCATCACAATCGATGCAGACACGCTTCTTGCCAATGACACGGATGTGGATGCAAGTGATGTCTTGTCGATCGTTGACGTCTCGGATTTGAGCGCCAACGGGGCGACGGTCACCCTTAACGGCGATGGCACCATCAGCTATGACCCAACCGCAGCCGCAGACATTCAGGCTCTTGGGTCAGGTGAAACGCTTGAGGATAGCTTTACCTACACAATTTCGGACGGCAATGGTGGCACCAGCACGGCAACGGTCACATTGACCGTTTACGGGATGAATGATGCTCCGGTTGTCGAGGCGGAGCTGACATCCTCCACGGCTGAAGGAGCGCAGGCCTATAGCATCGATCTTCTGCAAGGCGCAACTGACATTGATAATGGCGAGACCGCAAGCTTGCAGATCAGCAATCTACAGGGCTTGACGGACGGCGTGACCCTTTCAGGCACTTCGTTATCCGTGGATCCGCAAAATGCAGCATTTGACAGTCTGGCAGAAGGCGAAACCCAATCCATTACAATTACTTATGATGTCACTGACGCGCAAGGAGCGACAGTGGCGCAGACCCTGACCATCACGGTCACAGGCACCAATGATGCACCGGATAGTATTTCTTTGTCGACCAACCTAGTCTCAGAAAATGACAAAGGAGCAATTGTCGGCACGCTTACAACTTCAGATATCGATGGAAACGACACCCATACCTACACGGTCTCGGACAATCGATTTGAAGCGGTCGAGCAGAATGGTGCCTTTGTACTCAAGCTCAAGGACGGGATCAGCCTTGACCATGAAAACGAACCAACTCTGGGCCTGACGGTAACCTCCAAAGATAGCAGTGGAGCCACGGTTAGCGAGGACTTCTCCCTAACAGTCTCCGATGTCAACGAGGAGGTCGTCGCCGAGGACGGACAAGAGGTCACAGAAGAAAACAGCGTTTTGACAGCTAACGTTAGTGCGCATGATCCGGACGGGGATTCCATTACCTACAGTCTTGTCAGCGATACCGCCGAAGGCACCCTTACCTTCAATGCAGATGGTGGGTACAGTTTTGATCCCGGAACAGATTTCGACGATCTGGCATTAGCAGAAAGCAGAGAGGTGTCCTTCAACTATCAGGCAGATGATTCCAGAGGCTCGACTGATACAGGGATTGTTACGATCACTGTCACCGGCAGCAATGACAATCCGGTGGCGAATGATGACGTGTTGAATGGCATCACCGAGTTCCTGGTGAATGAAAACACGAATGGACAACAGCTTCAGCCATATGTCGCTTCTCTCGTTGATGGATCCTTTGCAATCGTTTGGACTTCAGATGATGCCAGCCAAGAGGGGCAGGAAGGCCTTGATATCAAATTAAGGCTCTATGACAGCCGAGGGATCGCGATTTCCGGCGAGATACTAGTGAATGACCATGTCTCGAATAGTCAGTATGGTCCTATCGCGTCCCAGCTATCCAACGGCAATATTGTTGTTACCTGGTGTTCAAATGACAATGAGTTGACCGATAGCGACGGGCTTTCTGTGAATGCAAGGCTTTTCGATTCCGATGGCAATCCGATCGGCGACGAGTTTCTGCTCAACGATGTCACAACAAATGACCAAATCTACCCAGACATTGTTGCCTTGCCGGACGGAGGGTTTTTTGTTGCCTGGCATTCTGACGATGGAGAGCAAGGGGATGAGGACGGATTTGCGATCAAAGCAAAAATCTACAATGCAGATTGCGAAGTCGTTGTTGACGAGTTTCTCGTCAATGAAACAACGACGGGCATCCAACGCTTCACAAAGCTGACGGTGCTATCAGATGGGAATATTCTCGTCAGTTGGCAAACAGAACCAAATGAGGTTGATGCCGCCACAGAGACCCGAACGATCAATGCTCGGATAATTGGTCCTGATGGTGTTCCGATTACATCGGAATTCCAAATCAATGATGTCGACATGGGTGAGCAGTTTTACCCAAGTCTCACGACTCTCCCCGGAGTCGGATTTGTTGCCGTCTGGCATGGCTATACCGGCTCTCGCGTCGATCAGTCAGATTCAGCTGTCTTTGCAAAAATATATGGCACGGACGGCTCCGTGCTTGTCGATCAATTCCTGGTGAATGAAACTGTTCTTAACGGACAGCGTGTCCCAAGTGTTGCAGCTCTATCCAATGGAAATTTCGTCGTAACCTGGTATTCTTGGGATGAAGAACAGGGGTCTGAGGGTGGATGCTCAATTTATGCCCGTATCTTTGATGCAAGCGGCAGAGAAGTAACCGGCGAATTTCTTGTCAATGAATTTGTTGAAGGCAAGCAATATGCTCAAATTGTCACTGCACTCGAAGATGGCGGATTTGTAGTCACTTGGCATTCTATAAATGGCGATCCGGAAGATACTGATAGTTATTCTGTGAAGGGCCCGCATTTTTGAAGCGGACGGAAGCTCTCGCGGCTATACCGAAAACTCCATTGCAACAATAAAATCATCCGATCTTCTTGCCAATGACAGCGACGCCGAAGGTGACGCTTTCAGCATCATCAGCGTTTCAACGACGAGTGCGATGGGGAGCGGACTGTCACCCTCAATGCGGATGGCACCATCAGCTATGATCCGACAAACGCCTCACAGATTCAGGCTTTGTCAGGAAGCCAATCTGCACAAGACAGCTTCACCTACACAGTCTCAGATGGCGACGGAGGGGAGAGCACGGCAACCGTCACCCTTTCTGTTCAAGGTGTCAATGATGCACCGGTGGTTACTGCCGGCTCGCTCAGTGCAACGGACAATGGCGGTGCGGTTGACCTGGATCTGTCGACACTTTCCAGCGACATTGACAATGACGATGACGGATCATCCCTTATCTACACTCTCTCCTCGGGCCCTGATGGCGGGACAGCGTCCATCACCGGAACCATCCTGACCTTCACCCCGGGTGAAGACTTCAAGGCTTTGGCTCAGGGCGAGACACGTGACATAACCATGGAGGTTACGGCAACCGACAGCCATGGGGCGTCTACGACCGGGACAATCACGGTTACTGTCACCGGCACCAATGATGCGCCAGTGGCCTCGGCCATTGATTTTGGTACGTTAAGTGAAGATGATGGCGTTCAGACTCTCGATTTGACCCTCGGCCAGTCAGATCCGGACAATGGTGACAGTCTAACTGTGTCCAATATCGTGATCACCGATACGTTGGGTAATCCGGTCAGTTTCACAGACAATGGCGATGGAACAATCTCTATCGACACAGATCAGTTCGGCGCGCTCTGGACGGGAGAAACCTCTGTCCTGACTGCCTCCTATCAGCTATCGGATGGCACAGTGAGCGTCTCTAACACCGCGACACTGACCATAGCCGGGGTCAATGACGCTCCTGTGCAGCAGCAAAGCCTTCAGGCGCAATCCGGTTTCATCGATGAAGATTATTCTTATCAGTTGCCCGCTGATACGTTTGTCGACAGCGATGGCGAACAGGCCATCAGCTATAGCGTTACATTGGCGGATGGAAGTGCCCTGCCCGATTGGCTGACATTTGATGCAGCAACGCGCAGCTTGTCCTTTGCAGCCAACGCGCCGAGCAACAGCGATGTCGGATTGCTGGACCTCCGCGTCACGGCGAGCGAACCAGACGGGACATCGTCCAGCACGACCGTAACGCTGAGCCTTCTGGATGGTGAACTCGTGACAGGGACCGAAGCCAATGACGTGATTGAAGGCACCATTCAGGGCGACCTGATTTACGGGCTTTCGGGCAATGACGAGATCAGGGGACTGCCTGGAGCTGATTATCTTGATGGCGGGGATGGCAATGATACGCTTTATGGCGAAGCGGGAGACGATGTGCTTGTCGGCGGGGACGGCAATGATGAACTTTATAGTGGCGAGGGCGACGATGAACTGATCGGCGGTGAAGGGAATGACACGCTTTCCGACGGTGGGTCCACCAGCCAGGGGAATGACACGCTTTATGGCGGAGACGGCGATGATCATCTGTCAGCCGGGAGCGGCAATGACACCTTGATTGGGGGAGATGGCGATGATTATCTTTTTTCTCATTCCCGCTCAGGGGCCTTTGGTCAGTTTCTGGACACCCTCGACGGTGGCGAGGGGAATGATACGTTTTATATTGATCAGAGCTATGATCGCATCCTCGCGACAGGTGGATCAGGGGACGATACATTTTCCACCGAGGTTAATTATGCCGGTGGTGAATATTATGGTGGTGCGGGCAATGACCGTTTTAAAATCACTTATGCCACTGGCACGCTGTTGATCGACGGCGGGGATGGTGATGACACTGTCGATCTGTCCACCGCCAATTCCTACAATGGCTCCAGCTTCACCATTCTGGGAGGATCCGGCGACGACACATTCACGAGCGTAAGTAAATACGTCTATGGCGGTCTTGATCTGGTGGCTGGCTCTGGAGCAGATAGCATCGAGATTTATGCCAAGACCGAAGGCGCAACTCTTACCCTTGGGGATGAGGGAGCTGCCGACACCGATGCCGATAGCATTACCCTCATGGGCTGGTCTGGCACAGAAGCAACTGGCATCACCATCACCGACTTTGACGCAAGCCGCGATACGCTCGACTTCGATGCCATTCTTAACAACAACCTGACCGGTTGGGATGGGTCGTCCAATCCGTTTGGTGCAGGTCTGATGCAACTGATCCAGTCCGGCTCCGATGTCTTGCTTCAGGTCGATGTCAATGGCGGCGGTGACAGTTACATCACCATGGTCACCTTCCAGAATACAGACCTTGATGACTTCTCTGAGGACACCTTCTTTCCTGCCTGGCCAATTGATGGCAGTGCGCCTACAGGAGTAACTTTTTCAGGCACAGATGAAGCTGATATATTGAAGGGCGATATTGGCGACGACACAATTTACGGTCTGGGTGGTTCGGACAATATATCAGGCTCAGCAGGATCCGATTATCTTGATGGCGGGGGATGGCAATGATACGCTTTATGGCGAAGCGGGGAGACGATGTGCTTGTCGGCGGGGACGGCAATGATGAACTTTATAGTGGCGAGGGCGACGATGAACTGATCGGCGGTGAAGGGAATGACACGCTTTCCGACGGTGGGTCCACCAGCCAGGGGAATGACACGCTTTATGGCGGAGACGGCGATGATCATCTGTCAGTCGGGAGCGGCAATGACACCTTGATTGGGGGAGATGGCGATGATTATCTTTTTTCTCATTCCCGCTCAGGGTCCTTTGGTCAGTTTCTGGACACCCTCGACGGTGGCGAGGGGAATGATACGTTTTATATTGATCAGAGCTATGATCGCATCCTCGCGACAGGTGGATCTGGGGACGATACATTTTCCACCGAGGTTAATTATGCCGGTGGTGAATATTATGGTGGTGCGGGCAATGACCGTTTTAAAATCACTTATGCCACTGGCACGCTGTTGATCGACGGCGGGGATGGTGATGACACTGTCGATCTGTCCACCGCCAATTCCTACAATGGCTCCAGCTTCACCATTCTGGGAGGATCCGGCGACGACACATTCACGAGCGTAAGTAAATACGTCTATGGCGGTCTTGATCTGGTGGCTGGCTCTGGAGCAGATAGCATCGAGATTTATGCCAAGACCGAAGGCGCAACTCTTACCCTTGGGGATGAGGGAGCTGCCGACACCGATGCCGATAGCATTACCCTCATGGGCTGGTCTGGCACAGAAGCAACTGGCATCACCATCACCGACTTTGACGCAAGCCGCGATACGCTCGACTTCGATGCCATTCTCAACAACAACCTGACCGGTTGGGATGGGGCGTCCAATCCGTTTGGTGCAGGTCTGATGCAACTGATCCAGTCCGGCTCCGATGTCCTGCTTCAGGTCGATGTCAATGGCGGTGGTGACAGTTACATCACCATGGTCACCTTCCAGAATACAGACCTTGATGACTTCTCTGAGGACGCCTTCTTTCCTGCCTGGCCAATTGATGGCAGTGCGCCTACAGGAGTAACTTTTTCAGGCACAGATGAAGCTGATATATTGAAGGGCGATATTGGCGACGACACAATTTACGGTCTGGGTGGTTCGGACAATATATCAGGCTCAGCAGGATCCGATTATCTTGATGGCGGGGATGGCAATGATACGCTTTATGGCGAAGCGGGAGACGATGTGCTTGTCGGCGGGGACGGCAATGATGAACTTTATAGTGGCGAGGGCGACGATGAACTGATCGGCGGTGAAGGGAATGACACGCTTTCCGACGGTGGGTCCACCAGCCAGGGGAATGACACGCTTTATGGCGGAGACGGCGATGATCATCTGTCAGTCGGGAGCGGCAATGACACCTTGATTGGGGGAGATGGCGATGATTATCTTTTTTCTCATTCCCGCTCAGGGTCCTTTGGTCAGTTTCTGGACACCCTCGACGGTGGCGAGGGGAATGATACGTTTTATATTGATCAGAGCTATGATCGCATCCTCGCGACAGGTGGATCTGGGGACGATACATTTTCCACCGAGGTTAATTATGCCGGTGGTGAATATTATGGTGGTGCGGGCAATGACCGTTTTAAAATCACTTATGCCACTGGCACGCTGTTGATCGACGGCGGGGATGGTGATGACACTGTCGATCTGTCCACCGCCAATTCCTACAATGGCTCCAGCTTCACCATTCTGGGAGGATCCGGCGACGACACATTCACGAGCGTAAGTAAATACGTCTATGGCGGTCTTGATCTGGTGGCTGGCTCTGGAGCAGATAGCATCGAGATTTATGCCAAGACCGAAGGCGCAACTCTTACCCTTGGGGATGAGGGAGCTGCCGACACCGATGCCGATAGCATTACCCTCATGGGCTGGTCTGGCACAGAAGCAACTGGCATCACCATCACCGACTTTGACGCAAGCCGTGACACGCTCGACTTCGATGCCATTCTCAACAACAACCTGACCGGTTGGGATGGGTCGTCCAATCCGTTTGGTGCAGGTCTGATGCAACTGATCCAGTCCGGCTCCGACGTCCTGCTTCAGGTTGATGTCAATGGCGGTGGTGACAATTACGTCACCATGGTCACCTTCCAGAATACAAGCCTTGATGACTTCTCTGAGGACGCCTTCTTTCCTGCCTATAATCACGATGGGTCCGGGATTATCGGGAACAGCTACACAGGAACGAGCGGTGCGGACATTCTCACGGGCAGCATAGGGGACGATGCTCTCTCTGGCCTCGAAGGTATCGACCAACTGAGTGGCGGGAATGGCAATGACACCCTTTCAGGCGGTGCTGGCGATGATCTGCTCTCGGGTGGTTTTGGACAAGATACGTTCATTTTGGAAACCGATGGCGGAGTAGACACGATCCTCGATTTCGATAGCGATGAGGACAGACTTGATCTGTCCGACCTGCTCGATGGCGCCTTTGATCCTGCTGATCCCGATAGCTTCATAAATATCGAGGTCAATGAGAATGGCGATGCCGTTCTATATGTCGATATTGACGGAGCTGGTTCGGCACATGGCTTTGAAGCAGTGGCGCACCTTACCGACGTCTCGGCAGGCGAGGTCCTTAACGCCATTTATAGTTCCGAGGGAGATCTGACCCAGATCACGGTTCTGGCCGCTGCGGGATAGTCTTTGAGTTTTGTTATGGTGGCAAATTGCACTCGCAATACCACTAGAGCATGGCCAACTGACCAGATGCAAAGGTGACAGGTAACCAGAGCCCATTGAAGGATCCGATCGCTTGCACAGTGTAGAAAGCATCAGGCGTCGACGTGACATCGCGTTTGCGATTGTCAAAGATGTGCCTTTTGCCACTGTCATCCTTGACGGACATAACCGCATGCCCTGCCCCGGTTTGTTGGTTTTTCATCACCAGCAGGTTGAGGCTGTTTTCCTTGTAACCTGCTTGTAGCAACAATGCCCCAACGAAGATCGCATGGTCTTCACAATCTCCAAACCCGTTTTGAAATGTCACCATCGGATTTGCCCATTCGTCAAATCCAGCCATCTCAGGCCGATAAGCAAGTTTTGAACGCACCAGCGAGTTGATTGCTTGCAGGAGATCTTCTTGGGGGAGAGTTCTGAGACTCATCACAACCCGGCTCAGCTCTGACAGCTGTTGGTTTTCGCAGATCCCGGCTTCGCACAGCCGAAGAGCCACAGCCATTTCCTGCATCTGCTGCCTGGCCCGTTGCCATTTCTGAGCCAGACCAATGGAAGGCACTCGAACAAAATGGTCTAGATAGAGTTTCTGCGCAAAAGGTGGTGTCAAGCGAGTGGCTACCTTCCGAGAAACCAGAGTTTGCGGCTTTGAGGCGTCCGAGTTGCTTTCCTTTGCTTTTCGTGTGGCCAATATTCTGGCTACCACGTCATTGGGCTTGAAGAATTTGCGACGCTCGAACCGCAAATCTTCCATTCCTGTTGGAGAAATAGTATCGGCGGCTTTGTCAGCCAACTGAACAGGTTTGATAGAAACAGAGGCAGGATTGGCCTGGCACGGCAAAGTCATGACCACGAGGGCCAAAATCTTAACTGAAAATCTCACAACCATGCGTGCCTCCAAACAGGCGCGACATGGTTAAGTAAAGATTATCTCTCCCTGAGAGCTTCCCATTGCGCCTTCTTTATTGGCTTCAACAGATAGTCCATCACGGTTTTACTTCCGGTTAAAATATCTACACTAGCAACCATTCCCGGAATTATTGGTAAATTTTTGGTTTTTCCGCCGAAATCATCTTTACTTACACTAATAATAACTTGGTAATAAGTTTGACCTTCTTTATCTGTAACCGTATCCGCACTGATCCGTTCCAATCGCGCAGGAAGATCCCCATAAATCGTGTAGTCATAGGCGGTCACTTTCACACGCGCATCCTGTCCGGGATGGATGAAAGCAATGTCTCGAGGGCTGACGCGCGCCTGAACCAGCAAATTGTCGTCGGATGGCACGATCTCTACCAGAACCGCACCTTGTTGCACCACGGCACCGACAGACTTGATCTGCATTCGGTTTACGATACCATTTGTCGGGGACTTCAGAATCGTACGTGCAACCTTTGCCTCCAGCCGGATGATGCTTTCCTTAAGAACATTCCGTTCTCCCATAACTTTGGCCAGTTCTTCCCTGGCCCGTGCCATATAGTTTGACGTTACGGCAGACACTTTCGCCTTGGCTTCGGAAATTGCAGCCAAAATTCTGGGGCTGCTTGCTTGCAGAACTGCCTTTTCCCTTGTTTCAGAGAGAGCCTGCCGTTCCAGCCTAATCAATTGCAGTTCGGGTATGGATCCGGTCTTGTTGAGATCTCTTGCAAGCGTCAACTCCCGGTTCGACAATTCGATCGTACCCTCGATTTCACGCAGTTTTGTCTCGTTTTCAACCTTTTCAATCTGTCTTTGAGCCAATTGCTGATTGGCCACAGCCAGCTCCTGTTTGAGCGCATCCTGACGAACCTTGTAGAGCGCAAATTCCTCACTGCATAGCAGCTTTGGCAAGTCCGGCCGTTTTGAATAGTCCAGAATCGTCCCATTTACCTCGGCCATCAATCGCATTTTCCGCACATCCAGTGCAGCAATCCGTTCGCGGACTTCTCCCAATTCAGACAGAGCGCTGGTATCGTCGATACTGATCAAGTCCTGGCCGATGGAAACCTGATCCCCTTCCCGGACATGGATTGATGAAACAACGCCGGGATAGAGGGATTGGACAAGCTGATTTTCCTGCGCTGCGATGAAACGCCCCTGGCCGCGCACAACTTCACCGATATGCGCATTGGCAGCCCAGAACCCGCCTCCTGCCAACATGACGACGATTACCAGCAAAAACAGCCAAGACCAGCCAGCCCGGCTTGCTTTCATCGCCTGTCGCACATCATTGGCATACCGCTCTTCAATTCTTGGCATTGGCGTTCACCGGAACTTTCCCTGCTCGCAACCCCTTGAGCGTTGCCAACACAACTTCCTTTTTGTCATCCAAGACAACCTTGCCGTGGTCCATTACGATAATCCGGTCGACCAGTTCGAGAAGTCGTTCCTTGTGGGTCGCAAGGATGAGTGTATGGCTAGGGGTTAGCATTTCTTTCATTGATGCCATGAAACGCCTCTCGCTTGCGGTATCCATGGAAGCCGTCGGTTCATCTAGAAAAAGAATGTCCGGCTTTTTGATCAACACGCGCGCCAAGGCACAGGCCTGTTTCTGGCCACCGGAGAGATTGCGCCCGCGTTCCTGAACTGGCAATCCCAGTCCCAAGGGGTGTGTGGCAGCGAATTGATCAACGCCACTCACGCGAAGAGCTGTCAGGATTTCATCATCACTGGCAAAGGGGCGTCCCATGATGATATTGTCTCGCAGGCTACCCTCGAACAAGTCTGGATCTTGAGAACAATAGACGACAACATCTCTTATGGATGCGGCCCCAAACTGGCTCAAATTCTGATCATCAAGCAAGACAGCACCTTCGGAAGGATCGAGCAATCCTGCAACGCATCGGCCAAGCGTACTTTTGCCTGACCCGATCTGTCCGATGATGGCAACCCGCTCTCCGGGCCTGATGGTGATCGACACATCCTGTAGAGATGCGATCTGCGATCCCGGATAGTTCAGACAAAGGGAACGTGTCTCAAGGCAGTGACCATCCTTGCGTGGTACGATGGATTGCTCGGTTGTTACAATGTCGCCTGGAAGGGTCATGAATCCATTCAACCCTCTCAATGAAGCGCGCGCATGTGCCAAGCGTGACAGGGTTTGAGCAACATTGGAAAGCGGAGCCAGTACGCGCCCGGACAAGATATTGGTCGCGATTAGGGCACCTACGCTTATGTTCCCCTCAAGAACAAGAAATACTCCCCATGTAATGACCACGACAGAGACGATCTGTTGCACTGTGGTCATTCCCGTCAGGGCCAGAGTGTTCCAGAAGCGAGCCGCTCCCGAGGACTTGCTGGATGCCGCAACTGACCGGTCCCACTGCCGCCGCAGCCAAGCAGCAGCGCCGATTGCCTTGACGTCTTCCAGTCCGCCGACCGTGGCAACCAGTATCCCGTGACGACGCGATGCGTCTGACTGCGCCTGACGGGCAGCCATATTCAAGGGAAACTGACACAGGAAAGTGAGGATCAATACCGTTGGCACCGCAATCGCGGCGACCATCACCAAGGGCCCGACGATCAACCACATGACATAGAGGAATACACCAATGAAGATACTGTCCAGAATGGCAACCACCGCATTCGACGTCAAAACGTCGCGGACCGTGTCGAACTCGCGTATCTGATTGGAAAGCATACCGGTTGAAACCGGCCTTGCCTGAAGGCGCAGCGAAACCAGATGATCGTAAAGACGGCCTGATATGGCCATATCAATTCGACGTCCGGTATTATCCACGATCCATGAACGCAAGATACGCAAGATAAGGTCGAACAGAATGGCAATCGACACCCCAAACGTCAAAGTCCAGAGTGTCGGGATAGCCAGATTTGGAATGACGCGATCATAGACATTCATTACAAAGAGCGGGCTGGCCAGCGCCAGAAGATTGACCAGCAAGGCAGCAATCGCCACCTGAACATAACTAGGCCAGAAATGTCTGACTGCGGACCAGAACCAACTGGCATTCTTGACCTCGGGACTATCGTCCTCAGGATGCTGATGCGATTTGGGATCGGGCGTGAGAAAAGCGCAATAGCCAGCATAATCCCGCGTCAAATTCTTACGGCTTAAACGTCGGAAGCCCCCCTTCTCTCCAGGCACGTAAGCCCTGACGCTTTGCCTTTCAGCATTCTCTTCAAGAGCAATGCAAGACCCGTCTTTCAGAAACAATATGACAGGAAGTGTCACAGACGGGATCGAGCTGAGAGACATTTTCTCGATCTGCGCAATCATATTGAGCTTTTCAGCGGCCTGAATAAAAAGCTCGGACGGAATTCCTTCCGTAGTAACCGCCAACTTATCGGCCAACTCTTTTTCTGAAGCCGGCAGTCCGTGGAATTTTGCGACATGCACCAGACAGTCGCCCAAAGATGTGGTGTGGACGATATCGACAGAAGCGGGTTCATTGTCCTGAGGCTGTGCCGTTGTGTCAGTCGTTGCGTCAATATCTGGTTGCTTCGAAAGAAAACCGGATTGAGAATGATCTTCTATCACCACACATACCTTAAGCGAGCCGTATCAAGCGGCTTATTCCTTTGGAAACACTTATTTGTCGCTCAATGGCTTGATCACGAATCCATTGGAGAGCGCAAACCCGAGTGCAGAGTTCGGCTTGGCCTGCTGGTTGCCTTCCGGCACGGGAGCAATATTAAAAAAGTCAAGCAGTCCGCCCATAGAAGCGAGCAGTTGATAGCGGGCGAACAGAGCGATCGTCTGAGTGCTGACCAGTTCCATTCGCAAATTGGTCAAGCTACCATCGGCTGACAACAGATCGAGATAGCTGCGCTGGCCGGCATCAAACTCCCTCTCATAGGCCTTCACAAGCGCTTGGCCTTCCTGAATCTGGCGTTTCAATGCAGCTTGTCTCTTGTCATTGCTATCTTTGGTCACCCATGCCGTGCGGATAGTCTGGTCGACATCCCTGCGCAGTTGATCAAGATAATTTCGCCGGACGGACTGAAGTTCGGTCTGTTCATCCTGCTTGGCACGCGTGATCCCGCCATTGAAAATGTTCCATGACAGTCTGACACCCACATATTCCTCATGGCGATAGCCCGGTGTCGCATTGATGTAATCACCATAGGACGAACGACCAACCAGTTCTGCTGTTGGCAGGAAAGAACTGCTCGCGCGCTTTTTGTCATATCCGATGGCATCAATATCCTTCTCGACAGCCTTCAAGGATGGATTGCTGCTGTGGGCTTTGGACATTGCAAGGGAAACGGAACCGGGAAGACCGGACGGATAGCTCACCGCCGCCAATCGTCCGGGTTCAACACCGACAAGATTTGCAAATTTCGCCGTTACTGTTCCCAGAGCCAGTTCGACTTCGCTCACCACAGCTTCAGCCGAGCGAAGGCGCTCACGCGCCTGAACGACATCGCCCCGAATGGCTGAGCCTCCCTTGAAGGAATTTTCGATCTTTGTGAGATATCGACGATGGGTCGCAATATTCTGTCGAACGATTGCCAGCATTTTGCGATGACGTAAGACGTCCAGATAAGCCTCCGTCGTCTGCAAAGCAATCTGTTCGGATTCTTCCAGAATCCTCAAGGCCGACGCATTCAGCCGAGCAACTTGCCCATAAACATGGTTAGCCCGATCAAACCCCTGAAACAGCACCAACCCGATTTCTGCGGTTGCTTGTCTGTTAAAATTCCACTGCCTGTTGCGGTCCTCAGAAAGCCCAGCTGGCTGGTCAATTCGTTGTTTGCCAGCACTCACGCTCACATCGAGTGTTGGCAAAAAGCGCCCGGTAGCCTGTCTCAGACGCGTCCTCTCGACTTTCTTTTCACTAACACGAGATAAGATTTTGGGGTGTGTCGTGACTGCCTGCTGAACGGCTCCGGCCAATGTCATTGAAGAAGCCGACAAGGCGGGGCCTGAAAGACCGGGCAACACCAAGAAAACAAGAGCGGTTACAAAGAAGCTACATAAATTTCGTCGCTGCATAATATAAAGACCGTCAAAATGATTTATCGAAACATCCCAAATCAGCACTATTCATTTTCAAAAAATAAATTTCTTGGAACAATCCTGAGAATTTTATGTAATTTTATACATAAACGGACTGGTTATGGAATGTTGCAAGCCTAAATCAATTGCAAATATCCAGAATAAACACTTCAAATTGAGGTCTGCGGTTGTATTTTTGCAACAATTCGACAATATATATCAACCATTACTATTATTATTATTTTTATATACTTTTGGTTGTATTTTGTGAAAGTGCTTCCAAACTCGTTCATGCTGTGTCAGCAGTTTTAAAAAAGGGTATGAATTTGCAGAAACACGTGCTGTTGTGGATCTCTTTCGAGCGAAACATTGAAACGCGAGCGGAACTCCGATTGAAGCGCTGACATGTCAATGCGGAAGAGCACCAGAGAACCAGCGGGCCCAATTGGGTGGAAATATCGGTAAGTTGAAAAGAAACCAGCACTCGTATGGACCCGACCAGGTTTTTACGAGAGTGCTAGCAGGGTATTCTGAGGAAGGATTGGCTTTGCTTAGCTAAATGGTCGGAGCGAGAGGATTCGAACCTCCGACCCCCTGATCCCAAATCAGGTGCGCTACCAGGCTGCGCTACGCTCCGTACCTCTGGTGGTGGGGCTTATAGCGTCCCAGTCTGACAATGGCAAGGCCATATTGTGGTAAATTCCTCTTACAATAAATGTTTTTCCACGTCCGATGTGATTTGCCTGCGCAAAGCGATCGGATACAAGCGTTTCGCATTGACTTTTTTTGCGCCCCTCCTGTTTGGCTTGTGAAAAAGGCAGCAAAGGCATTGCACTGCTCAAATGGCTTCTGTATAAAGCGCCTACTTTACGCTTGAGCAAATTGTTCGGGCATGCTGGGGTGTGGCCAAGTGGTAAGGCATCGGTTTTTGGTATCGTGTACCGTAGGTTCGAATCCTACCACCCCAGCCAATTCTCTTGATTTCATTAGAGAGTTTTAGTTCCCCCCCCCACATGACCTGTTCGTGAAAAGACAGCTTCTATAACAGAGTGCATACCATCTGCGCGTTATCGCCATACGTGCGAATTGAGTGTAATCTATTCACATTGCAGCGCTAACCAACTTCAATGTGGACGTCATGGGCGTAGAAATTCTCAAGACTGTATTTAGAAAATCCAATAGCGGCGTTTGGAGTATCGAAGCTATTAAAGGTCTGAATCTTAAAGCGAAGAGAGGGTTTGAATCGAACTACTTCAAGATTGAACCAGAAGTAGATGTCATGACCGAAAACCCCTCACGGATTATGGATAGCTTCTTTACTTCTTTTGGCACGACGGATTTCTTCCTAAGACAAAGCATCGTTCCAATTGTAGCTTGGAATGAAGGGGACGACGAAATTCGCTGTATAGGAACGGGATTTTTCATAAGTGCTTCAGGATTGCTCATGACTGCGGCTCACGTTATTAGAGACCCCGTTGATGAAAAATACGCAGAGCTGACTGAGATCAGCAACAATTCAGCTATGCTGGGAAACAACCTTCACGTCTGCGTGATGCTTCCAGCAAATCCTGCGATAAAAACAGCTCCCTTCAGAATCGCCAAAGAATTAGGAGAAGCCGAATATTTCCTTTGCCCTATTGTGTGGACGACGCATTGGGGCAAAGAGGTTTGTGGTCCACTTTTTCACTTGCCACCAGAATTCAAACTCGACTTGGATATCGCTATTTGTAAGGTTCGAGAGTTTCCGGCAATTGGGCCATATCAGCCACTAAATATCGGCCCCCACAGTTTGAGAGTTGGAGACCAAGCCGTAGCTATCGGTTATCCGGAAATGCAAAACTTGCGAATTGGCGGCAAGGAGAGATACCGGCCGGAACTAATGGTTTCAGTTGGGACCGTTACTGCGATTTATCCCGATAACATGACCGAAAAGCAAAACAATACGCCCGGTCCAAACTTCGAGTTCAGTGCTAAAATTCCGGGAAAGATGAGCGGCAGTCCGATTTTGGTCAGTGGGGGTGTGGTAACCAAGGGCGTAGTGAGCAGAAGCTTACAAGGGGAAAATCACGCTAGTGGAGGACTAATTGCTCCAATGCTACAGCTTCCAATCTTCGACGGCAAAAGCTTGACGGACCTAACAAACGAAGGAAAAGAGGGCATACCGCAAATTTACGGATCTGAACTATAAAGATTAAAGAGTTGATGCGGGGGTGGGGATTTGAACCACACCGAAGGCACTTTCAATTATCGGCTCTGTGGGCGTATCAGCAAGCAATTGTGATAGACGGTCAGACATAATGAACTCCATCGTCTTTAATTTCAGTGATTTCTATTTCAGACAAGACATATCGGATCGCCGCTATACAATGATCTTCTCCAACAGTGGCGAGCGGCTTCGCTGCTTGTTTGTCCAATGATCGACCGACCAGCGGATTTCCTTGAACTCTCGGACTGGGCGCAAGGCAGTTCGTGCGATTTTGCTCAGGCATGTTGAATTCTTCCGCTTCGATTTCAAACTGGCCTCGAAAGCTTCCCCCGGGCTGATGCCGAGGGGAGAAGCTGTCCCTGCCCGACTGCGCGCCTGACAGGGCCTTGCAATTCTGTCGTTACCGTGATGGCAAGATCGCCAAACCCGCTCAGTCGCATGAAAGAAAAGGGGCACGTTCCATTCGGGCCGTATTGCCAGCCTTTTGGAAAATGCCCCAGTTTGCTTTCAGGGAATCAAGTTGTTTTTATTTGGAGACCGTTCAATCTCTCTCGATGCACATGGCTATGCCCATACCGCCGCCAATGCATAGAGTGGCGAGGCCTTTTTTGGCATCCCGACGTTCCATTTCATGAAGCAGGGTCACGAGCACACGGGCACCAGAGGCTCCGATGGGGTGGCCGATTGCAATGGCTCCGCCATTGACGTTTACCTTCGACATGTCCCAGCCCATTTCGTCGTTGACGGCAGCAGCCTGAGCCGCAAAGGCCTCATTGGCCTCGATCAGGTCGAGATCTTCAGGCTTCCAGCCCGCTTTGTTGAGCGCCTTGCGAGAGGCGGCAATCGGACCAGTTCCCATGAGGGCCGGATCGACGCCAGCGGTTGCCCAGGCCACAACCCTTGCCATCGGCCTGATATTTCGCTTGTCCGCTTCCTCGCCAGACATCATCAGTACGGCAGCGGCGCCGTCATTGATGCCAGACGCATTGCCAGCAGTAACAGACCCGTCTTTCTTGAAGGCAGGACGAAGCTTTGCAAGCGATGCCTCGGTGGTCTCCGGACGGATAAACTCGTCCTGCTCGACAATGATCTCTCCCTTGCGGCTTTGCACGGCCACAGAAACGATTTCCTTTTCGAACCGACCTTCCTTTTGGGCTTTGGCGGCTCGGCGCTGGGACTCGGCGGCAAGCCTGTCCTGGCATTCCCGGCTGATGCCACAGGTAACCGCTACATTCTCGGCAGTGATCCCCATGTGATAGTCGTTGAATGCATCCCACAAGCCATCCTTGATCATGGAGTCCTCAAAGGTTGTCGGCCCCATCTTGGTCCCCTTGCGCAGATTGGCCACATGGGGAGCCATGCTCATATTTTCCTGACCACCGGCGATAACCACAGAAGCATCCCCGGAGATGATGGCCTGCATGCCAAGCGCGACGGCACGCAGTCCCGAACCACAGACCTGATTGATGGTCATCGCGGTTGAGCTTTCGGGCAGGCCGCTTCTGATTGCGGCCTGACGGGCCGGATTCTGCCCCTGCCCGGCCGTCAGCACCTGCCCAAGAATGACATCTGAGATTTCCAGAGGACTAACCGCCGCCCTGTCGAGCAAGGATCGGATCACAGTTGCTCCCAGTTCATGGGCAGGCACGCTCGCCAATGCACCGTTGAAATTTCCTACAGCCGTTCTGGCCGCTGCGGCAATGATGATTTCAGTCATTCTCAATGTTCCAATCGCTATTTTGAGATTTGGCTAATGCGGCAAGCGCCGCTAGGCGATTTTCATTTCCTTGATGTCATCAGGGATGATGAGTGTTGCCTCTGTTGCAGCCCTGACATCATCAACACTTGTTCCGGGGCTGAGTTCACGCAGCACGAGACCTTCATCTGTTGGCTCGATGACAGCAAGATCGGTGACGATCAGATCGACCCGGCGCAAAGCGGTCAAAGGCAGGTTGCATTCTTTGACAATCTTGGGGCTGCCTTTTGCGGTGTGCGTCATGGCAACGATCACACGGCGGGCACCGGCGACCAGATCCATCGCGCCCCCCATGCCCGGCACCATCTTGCCCGGAACCATCCAGTTGGCAAGCTGGCCCTTTTCATCCACCTGCAAGCCACCAAGAACCGTCACATCGAGGTGACCGCCGCGAATGAGGCCAAAAGAGAAGCACGAGTCGAAACCGACAGCGCCGGGAATGGCACCGATGGGGCTGCCTCCGGCATCTGTCAGGTCCTCGTCCTGCAACAGCGGATCGGACAAGCTGCTCATGCCCAAGATGCCGTTTTCTGACTGAAAGAAGACCTCTACGCCCTGCGGCAGATAGTTGGCAACCATGGTAGGCAGTCCTATGCCCAGATTGACCAGATCTCCGCTTTCAAGTTCCTGAGCAACGCGGGCTGCGATCAAAGATTTGCTATCCATTGCTCTGCTCCTTTGCCACAAGATAATCCACCAACACATGCGGTGTGGCGATGAGGTCGGGAGCCAGAGCGCCGGTTGGGACAATGGTCTGTACTTCGGCAATGACCGTTTCTGCGGCCAGGGCCATCACCGGATTGAAATTGCGCGCGGTGAGATTATAGACAAGGTTACCGAGGTAATCGGCCATCTTGGCATTGAGCAGCGCAAAGTCCGCCTTGATCGGCTTGGCCAGAATGAAGGTCTTGCCATCGATGGTCACGGTTTCCTGCCCGTCCTGAGCCGGAGTACCAACACCGGTCGGAGTGACAACAGCTCCCAGCCCATGCCCTGCTGCGCGGATACGCTCTGCGAGCGTGCCTTGCGGGACCAGCTCAACATCGATTTCACCGGCAATCATTTTCTGCTGGGTCATCGGGTTGGTGCCGATATGACTGGTGATGACCTTGGCAACAAGGCCCGCTTCGACCAGCTTACCGATCCCGTTGCCGGGACGGGCAGTGTCATTGGCGATGATTGTCAAGTTGGATTTTTTCTGGTGGACCAACTCGTCAATGAGACGTGGCGGTGTACCCACGCCCATAAAGCCACCAATCATGAGGGACGCGCCATCCGGAATCCTGGCGACGGCATCCTCAAGGGTAATTACGTGTGACATTCACTTCACCTTTGAAAATGAGAAATGGCTCCGGGCTTTTGAGGGGAGGTTGGGAAGCCGCCCGGAGCCAATGCATCAGTCGCTCAGATCTGCAATTTCCATTGCCAGAAGAGCCGATGCGAGACACTTGCCATGGGGGTCAAGAGCCAGGGAGCGCGTCACACCGCCACCAAGGGCCTTTTGCATGACAAAGTTGAGAGCTCCGATAGAGGGAAGTTCGTAACGAACCACCTCACCATGCACGATGCCAGTGAAATGGGCCTTTACCTTTTCGGCCGTCACTTCCTTGGCGAGATGGTCGAAATGCTTCGGGTCATAGGCGATCACGGAGATGTTGGAGATGTCCCCCTTGTCGCCGGTGCGGGAATGCGCAATGTCAAAGAGTTTCATGATTTCAGCCCTCGATGAATTGGATGGACGGGGTGACCTGCTCGCGTGGCAAGAGAGCGGACAGCATGGCAACAACCTGCTTGGCGGACTTGGTTGCACCGCCTCCGCTGGCCGGACCGTTGGTGTAGAGGGTTTCGACCTCGTTGCCGATCTTGCCAGCTTCTTTCATTGTCTCGCAGCGGCCAGCAACACGAACGCGTACTTCTGTCGGTTCTGGCTGAGGTGCAAGCACATCGCCATGAATGGCGTTGATGCCGATCAGGTCAAAGCGCAATTCGCTGGTCTCGACGCCAGAAATTGTCAGGCGTTCCTTGACGATCTCAAGGGCAAGCTTGCCACGGGCAACACAGCCAGGGCCAGCATAGGAGATTTCGCCTTCGCCGATATAGCCATCGACATAGCCAACCGATGCCTTGAGCGTTGCCGGACGCTCCCGACCAGTCACATTGCCGACCTTGACGCGATCTCTGGCAACTTCAGTGAAGGTGATGTTAGAGAAGTCGGCCGTTACATCCGGGGTCAGATAGGTCGAAGGATCATGAACCTCATAAAGGATCTGTTCCTTGCAGGTATCGACAGTAACCTGTCCACCAGCCTGAGGAATCTTGGTGATCACGGCTTCGCCATTCTCGCTGACTTCAGCAATCGGGAAGCCAAGGCGTCCAAGGCCTTCAACATCCTTCTTGCCCGGCTCTGCATAGTAACCGCCGGTGATCTGGCCGCCGCATTCGAGCAAATGGCCAACTGCGGTGCCTTTGCCCAACTTGTCCCAATCATCCAGCGCCCAGCCAAATTCGACGATCTGGGGTGCGAGGAACATGGACGGGTCAGCCACGCGACCGGTGATGACCACATCGGCCCCTTCCTGCAAGGCTTTCACGATGGGTTCGACACCTACATAGGCGTTGGCCGAGACAATGGTGTTGGACATGGAGGAAACCGGTTCGCCGGTTTCTGTGATCTTGGTGTCGCTGGACTTGAGGATTTCAAACACATCGTCACCGGAAACGGCAGCAATCTTGAGATCGTTCAAGCCGAGCTGGGCAGCGATTTCGCTTGTCTTTTTCGCTGCGGAAAGTGGGTTCGCAGCACCCATGTTGGTAACGATTTTTACGCCGTTCTTGCTGCAGGCGGGGAGTACCGCCTGCATACGTTCGGTGAGAAGTGGATCATAGCCTTTTTCTGGATCATTCAGTTTTGCTCTCTGGGCAATCGCGATGGTCCGTTCGGCGAGACATTCAAAGACAAGATAGTTGATGTCTCCCTTTTCAGCCAGTTCAACGGCGGGTTCAATTCGGTCACCGGAATAGCCGGCTCCGGATCCAATACGAATGGTCTTCATATCGAATGTTCCTTTTGTTGTTATTCAGGGCTATGCCTAGTCGTTATCAGAGCGGGAAGACCCCAAAGATTACGGCTGCAAGTGTCATGATGACGGAGATGGCAAAAACCAGCGGAATGGTGAATTTCTGATGCTCACCAAGTGGCACACCAGTCAAACCGATCAGCAGGAAGGTTGACGCGGTAAGCGGGCTTACCGGGAAACCAGTGGTCATCTGGCCAATAATAGAGGCCTGACCGATTGCAATCGGATCGCCACCGAAGGCTTTGTATACGTCTGCAATCACTGGCATGACGCCGAAATAGTAGCTATCGGGGTCGAACAGCAAGCTGAATGGCATGGACAGAACGCCAACCATTGCAGGCATATGCGAAGCAAAGTCTGCCGGTACGAAGTTGGCAGCCGTTTCGGCCATTGCCTTGAGCATTCCGGAATCCCGCATGATGCCGGTGAAAGCGCCTGCGGCAAACAGGATCGAAGCCATCATCAGAGCTGCTTTTGCATGAGCATCAACACGTTTTTTCTGTGCATCCACCTGTGGGTAGTTGAGCAGCAGAGCGAAAACAGTACCGAGCATGAAGGAAATGGCAGCTGGCAAAACGCCGGAAATCATCGCAGCAATAACGGCAATGGTCAGCAGAATGTTCGGCCAGAACATTTTTGGACGACGCAGGGCCTGTTCTTCTTCGCTCAATTCGCGAACATGAACTTCTGTATGATCGACTTCAACGGTTTCGCCGCTTGCAGCAAGACGTTTTTCTTCGCGAACACCAAGCAGATAAGCAAAGACCAGAACAGCCACCAGACCAATGATCAAGACGAAAATCATCGGATTGAAGACATCGGTAACAGGCACATGCAGCGAGGTCGCAGCACGCAAGGTCGGGCCGCCCCATGGCAACATGTTCGCGGTCCCGGCAGCCATCGCAGCAATCGCGGCCAGAACGACACGGCGCATTTTCAACCTGTCATATAGCGGTAGCATTGCTGGAATGGTGACAAGAAATGTCACGGCGCCCGAGCCATCCAGATGGACAACCATCGCAAGGATTGCGGTACCGACAGTGATGCGGGCCGGTTTCATGCCAACCGCTTTAAGAATGCGGTCGATGATCGGGTCCATCATGCCTGCATCGGACAGGATACCGAAGAAGACAATCGCGAAAACGAACATGGTTGCAACGGGGGCGATTTTCTTGATACCGCCAACCATGAAACCGGCGCTTTCCAGACCGAAACCACCGATCAGAGCGGCAGCAAGCGGAACCAAGATCAACGCGACCAGAGGTGTGAGTTTGTTTGTCATGATGGTTACGAGAAGTACAAGAATCGTAACCAGTCCCAATAGTGCTAGCATTTCATCCCTCAGCTTTCAGGGCCCACAGATTTTTACAAGAAATCTCTTCCCGAGCCCCAGTATTATTGAAACAGCTACCACAGTATAAGGAGTAATACTTATAATATTCACTTCATGACTTGAAGTGAATTTTTCATCCTCCCAACCTGTAGGCGAACCCTTTTCTTGGCTCGCACCAAATAGTCTAAATGAAAACTTTAGTTTAAAAAATTGAAATTATATGATATCTCTGATAACGTTTATTTATAACTGATCGCCCTAAGGTTTGATTCTTCTACCCTTTTGTGAAAGTTATCCTTTCGGTCAAAATTTACCTCGGTTGTGTGCATTCTCTTCATGGTTGAAATGAGTCGCCGCGATCAAACAGCAAAGAGGCGTTCCGTGCAGCCCAGTTTTCGGCAGATTCGTGCCTTTCTTTCCGTTTCCTCACACCTGAAATTCACACGGGCGGCGGAAGAGCTCAATATCTCCCAGCCAGCTCTTACCGTTCAGATCAACCAGCTTGAGGAAGCGCTTGGGATCAAGCTGTTTGACAGAAACCGGCGACAGGTTTCACTGACCCCGGCCGGGCAGGATCTTCTGCCCCTGTTCGAGCGCATTGCGGCGGACATGGAAGAGGTGATGACAGCAAGCACCGATATCTATCAGGCCCGTCGCGGCGTTGTTCGTCTTGCCGCCCTGCCCTCGGTTACGTCGCGCATCGTACCAAAGGCAATGGCCAGTTTCCGAAAGAGCCATCCCAATATCGAGGTGCGGATTCGTGACGTTGTCGCGGAAACGATTGTCGAGATGGTCAAGAATGAGGAAGTGGATTTCGGCATCGGGACCCGCCTGACCCCTGACCGAGATATCAAGGTTGAGAATTTCATCACCGACCATGTTTGTGCCTTTTATCAAAGTGGGCATCCACTGGAAGATGCGAGGGCTGTTCTGAAACTTCAGGATTGTGCCGCCTACCCGCTCGTGCTGACGGGAAAGAACAGCTCCATTCGCGTGCTTTTTGAACGCGCCATGGCCAGAGAAGGAACCGAAGTCGAAATTGCGGCCGAGGCCAACTATATGTCGACGGCTCTTGGCATGGTGCGGGCCGGACTTGGGATCGCAATTCTTCCCATGTCGGCAATCGATGCGGGTAGCGTTCTGGGGCTTGCCTACAAGCAGATCGATGCCCCGTGGCTACATCGCCGCATCGGGATCATCCGCAAGGCAAGCCGGTCGGACTCGCCGGTGGCCGAACATTTTGTCAAGGCGTTGCATGAGGCGGTCGACAGCCTGCCAAATGCACCATTCCAGAGTTCGAAACGGTCCGAGATCGTCATAAGGACGGAAAAACAGACCTGATGTCGGATCCGGCCTCTCGGGGACTATCGTCCATGCCGATTTTGGCAAGATTTGTCTATTGATCATCCACTCTTGAAATGCATATAAACGCTTGGTCCCACTGTTGATCCATCAGTTCGATGGAATTATCGGGATCCAAGGGAAGCATTTCAAGCCATGCATAATTTCGGCCTTAGGCATTTCGCTCCAAAGATCGCAACCCATGCGCGGATGCTTGCCGTGCTGATGGTGCTGGTGACGCTCATCTGCCTCGCCCTCATGTTCACCCGGACGACTTTCACCGGCGACATAAACGAGAATCTGCGCAATAACTCGGAGACCTATCACCAGTTTGAGGCGCTTGAAGAGACGTTTCACCCTTTTTCCGAAGATGAATATCTGCTGATTGAAAGCGAGGACCTGTCCCGGCCGGATACGTATGCCGCCTTGCAGGATTTCCTTCTCGATCTTCAATTTGCCCCGCAAATGGAGACTGCTTTTTCCATCTTTAGCCTGCCGGAGCTGTCTGCCCTTGCTCCGGGTGAGAAAAGAGATATCGGTGCTGTCCGGTTTTTCCTGACCAGCCCAACCCTTGCGGATCTGCCCGTTGCCGAACGGCTCACGAAATTGCGCAAAGATGTTGCCTTTGCGGACAAGATGCTCAGTGAGGATCTGACCACGACCCTTGTGGTGCTGATGCTCTCGGAACCCGCCACGGCCTCGCAATCGGGTTTCCGTCAGGAAAGCGTAGACGAGATCCTTCAGATGGCCTCTTCCTACAAGGAGCATTTCAAGGTTTCCCTTGTCGGCATTCCCGAAATCCAGCGCTCCATTCGCGACACGCTCAACGAAGATCAGACCAAGCTGACAATTGTCGCCACGATTTTCTGCATTCTGGTGTCAGGCTTGGTCTTCCGCAGCTGGCGCAGTGCTGTTGTGTGCACGTTACCCGCCGTTGTCAGTGCCGTCTGGTATTTCGGCTTCCTGGCACTCATGAAGATCCCGGTCGATTTTCTGACCACCATTGTGCCCACGATGGTCATCGTCGTGGCCTTTGCCGACGGCATGCATCTCTATATGGCCATGCATCGCAAGCTGCTGACGGGCGCAAGCGTGCGGGAAGCCGTGATATTTGGCGTTGGCACAACAGGCCCGGCCTGTTTCCTCACCAGCCTTACGACCTCTCTGGCCTTCATCGGCATTGGCATTGGCTCCACCGGTTCCATGGACAGGTTGGCCTTTACCGGCACCATGGGCATCATGCTCGCCTTTTTCGCGGTCATCATCATTCTGCCCACGACCGCGCTGTTCTTGTTGAAACGGGATGAGCGATCCATCGCGCCCATGCTTCCCTTGCTGGAATCCCTCAGCCCTCTGGCAATTTTCGTAACGAAACGCTTTTACCGTCTGGCGGTTGTGGTTGCCCTGCTTCTCGGTGCCGGGCTCGTTGCCATCCATTTCAACACAAAGGCCGACTTCCGGGTGGTCGACTATTTGCCCGAAGACAAGCTCATTTTGCAGCATGAACGCCAGATCGAGCAGAAGCTTGGCGGCACGGGGCAGCTCTATGCGACGATCCGGGATCCTGACGGTCAAAGGGGCATAAGTGAAAGCGACAAAGAGCAGATCTCTGCGATATTTGCGTCTCTCAACAAAGGCCTTTCCAAGCCTTTGAAATCCGAGATGTTGCTTGGCATGACGGATTATCTCGGCGAAGCCAGCTTTGAGGATGGCAATCCACTCTCCAGGCGTTTCATCAGCGAGGACGGGTTGTCCTTCTGCATTCCCCTGCCGCTTGCTTCGATCATCACAGCAACTGAAATTCGACAGGTCATTGAAAAAATCGAGGATCAGCTTGCAGGAGACGGCCTCAAGGACATGGTGACATTTTCTGGTGTCTCGGTTCTCACCGCCTATCAGGCTCCGGTCATGATCCACGAGTTGAGGGCTGGCCTCATCAGCGCGATCTTTATCGTCATTGCATCCATCATGCTGATCACTCGATCCGCTCGGCTGGGGCTTGCCTGCCTTGTGCCCAACATGATCCCGATCCTTGCCGTTGAATCCTATTTCTGGTTTGCCAACCAACCTCTGAGTTTGTCGTCAGTGATTGCCCTGACCATTGCCTTTGGCATTGCTGTCGACAATTCCATCCATCTGCTCAATCAGGTTCACCTTGTGGGAAGCGAGGATGAGTCGCTTGAAACGCAGGATGTGCTCAGCGGTGCGATAAAGGCTATCAGCCCGGCGGTCATGGCAACCTCGCTTCTTCTTATTGCCGGGCTGACCACATCTCAACTGAGTGCCCTGCCATCTGTCGCTCTTTTCGGTCGGCTGGTAATGGCATCCCTGTTTTTCGCCCTGATTTCCAATCTGTTCCTGCTGCCAAGCTTTCTTGCGGTCCTTACAGGGACAAAAAAGCGGCGCAAGTCACTGGTCGAGGCCGAGAGTAGAGAGCCGATGCGCTAGATTTCGAGCCGCATTCCGAGAAGTCTGGTCATCAGGAAGCGCAGCATGATCTTTGCTTCGCTGGGAGGAATGATGTTCGAGATTTCCCGCCAATGGGGTTCAAGCAGATCATGGGCCTTTGTCTCACAGGCCTTGAAGGCACCGGATTTTTCTATCAATTCAAATCCGCGTCGCTTGCCCTCGGCTGTGTTGCGGCAAATCTTGTCGTCGGCAATGGCAATCAGCTCGTCGCGCTCGTCAAGGGGAAGCATCTCCATGGCCTTGAAAATCGTGTAACTGGTTTTGCCAGCAAACAGGTCTTCCCCGCGCTCCTTGCCCCAACGAGGCTCCTTGGTGAAATTGTTGATGTCGTCGACAATCTGGAAGGCAACGCCCATCGCCTCGGTGAAGCGAACAAGCTTTTCGCGCAAGTCCCTGCGAGGTTCCGGCGATGACGCAAACAATCTCGGCCAGAGCCATGACAGGGGCCGCAGTTTTGAAGGCATGCATTTGCAGGATATGGCCCTCAAGCTGGTTGTCTTGCCAGAAGGCAGCGTCGCGCCTAAGACCGCTTTCGGAGAAATAGAGATCCTGAGCCTGCCCCATATGAGCCCTGACGAAAACCTCGATCAGAATCTGATAGATCTCATCCCGTTGCTCGAAGGACAAGGCGGGATGGTTTGCCAGTGACAGGATTGGCAGAAAATAGAGCATGTTGCCCGCATTGATGGCACTGGGCATGCCATAGCCATGATGCAGGCATGGCCCGCCCCGTCGCATTTGCGATTTGTCCTCGATATCGTCAATGATCACCGAGCCATTGTGAATCAATTCGGGAATGACCGCGAGCATCGTCTGAAACGGTCGGTGGTCGGTCTCCAGCATCTCCATCAACAAGAAACCAAAGATCGGGCGCCAGCGTTTACCGCCGCGTTTGAGCAAGTCCCAGACAGGCTTGATCAGCATGTCCGTCTGGGCCGTGCTGTCATAACCCCAGCTTGGTTTCCCGGCAAAGCTTGCAAGCGTTTCATCGGTCAGTGTTTCGGGCAGAAAATCAGAGATGATCGCGTCAATCTGTCTGCCCCACTGATTCAAACTCTGATCGTGATCCAGAATGTTGCTGTAGCCGTGCAATTCGAGGCGCGCGCGACCGGATACCTCTTTGCCATTGATTGTACCGGAAACGGTCCCCGCCCCCTCCCAGATGGCATTGACCAGCCCGAAAACCGGGATCTCCTGATCATCAATCAGGGGAGTGAAGCGCAAAGAGGCATCAAGTTCAGGGATCTCGATAAGCCACTCGACCGGGTAGCTTGCCTTCGTTCGGCGGCTGGTCCAGTGCCTCTGGGGCAGCAGGTCGAATGTCTTTATGAGCCGGGGTGCGCCATCATCATCGGGCCCGTAATAGACACAAAGGGCCTGCAAGATCTCCTCCGACATATAGGCATGGCGTTTGATCAGCAGAAGATCCGTCTGGTCGTCGAGATTTATGCCGAACCATTGCCAACCCAAAAGCTCCCCACCCGTATCCTTGCGGAACAGCCAATCGAGTTCACCCCATTGATGATCAAACCAGGCATGGCCGGTTACAGCGCCCTGTTTGAACTGCCCGCTAACAGCCAGCCGCGGGCAATTCTCATAGGACATCTCGTCGTCTTTTTTCTGCTCATTGTAAGTGTTTCCGAGCCATCCCCTTTCCGGACGCAGGGTAAGGGAGCATTCGGAGCCACAGCCGGGAAGATTGAACTTGAGCGCAATGGTGTCATCAACCTCGCTCAGGCTTACATCGTTCCAACGAATATCGAGGGTTGTTTCATCAAACAGGTCCGGCTCTTCGGACTTCACCAGCGGCTTTGGCACGCCATGGAGGCGGATTTCCTCCCAGAAAGCATGCTCGATATCATGCATTGTCGCATTCTTACGGCTGCGTGTCGGATCCAGATGCAGAAAGGCATCGACCATAGAGCCTGATATTTCGCTGCGATAAAGGCTTGCCGCAGTCTCATGGTCAAACAGCGAGACCAGAAGCATGTAGCCCGGCTGTCGTTGTTCGCGCGTGATTTTGGCGCGGAACACGGACACCATGAAGTCATAGACGCCACGAGTTTCATCGCGGAATTGACCCTCAACAAACCACCATTGCAAAGGGGCATCTTTTCGTGGAGACAGATCAGGTTTCGCAATCATCGTTTCCCCGCTGGGCATAAGATCCTCTTACACTCGAACCACTGCCTTTTCGCCTTTGGTACAAAGCTTTAACCTTTGTTTAACTTTCAGGAGAACAGCAAGGAAATCAATTGCTACATAGTGACCATTGGCGCTGGCTGGAAACATGTATGAAAAAACCCTGCCGGATGGCAAACATCCATCCGACAGGGCCAAAATCCACCGCTCACCCCAATGGCTGGCGGTCAAACAAACTAGATGTTACCCAGCAGGTCATTGACGCGGGTTTCGATCCGTTCGATGGCATCATCAATCGATTTGTCGCCATTGACAGCGGCACCAACTTCCTCACCGATGATGTCCTGAATAGCGAACTGACGCATGACTTCCGGTGGCAGAGACTGACCGATTACCGAAATCGGAGCAATGTTGTCACGGTGCGGCAAAGCCTTGAATTCCGGCATGTCAAAGACAGATTTCACGGCTGGCAGGTGGCCGGTACGGGCCCATTCGAAATCATTGTCTTTGAGGAACTTGAACAGCTTGCCAATGGCTGCCATTTTTTCGTCGTCACGATCACCGCGAGGGATCACCCAGCCATGACCATCCACATAGGTGGCGTTTTTGGCTGCGAAGAATTGAGGCACAGGATAAACGGTGTAACCACCGGACAGTGCATTGCCTTCTTCTTTCGACTGGGCGTCATAGTCGCCGATCAACCAGGTACCGTTGACCGCGATGCCGCCTTTGCCGGATGAGAAACCGGAAACAGCTGCGGTATAGTCCATACCGAGCGAGCTGAGACCGTCATCGTGGGTTTTCTTCATGAATTCGAGAGCGGCTTTTGCTTCCGGACCTGACAGGTCGATTTTCTTCGGATCAGCAAAGAAATCGTATTTCTGCTGCATCATCGTGGTGTAGAACATGCGCGTGTAAGCCGCGGTTTCATTCGCATAAACCTGTACCAGATAAGGCTTTCCGGTTTTTTCCTTGAACTGCTTGCCTTGCGCAAAGAATTCATCAACCGAACTTGGCAGAATTGGCGTTCCGTCTTCCTTGACCAATCCGGCTTCCTTCATGAGGTTGAGATTGACATGGAACAGCATGGCCCAGTTGTCGAACGGAAGAGCAAACATCTTGCCTTCTTTGGTGGATCCACCGCGAGCAGCATCGGTGAAGTCATCTGGCTTGATGCCCTGAGAGGCGAGCAAATCATCCAACGGGATCAGAAGCCCGCGCGATTGATAGTCGGAAATAGCGGTATAGTGCATCGAAACGACATCAGGAGCAGCATTGGACGCCAACTGAGCGTTGAGCTGGTTGTAGCCGGGCCACTCGACAGTCGTCACATTGACCTTGATGCCCGGATTGTCCGCTTCAAACTTGTTGACGAGCGAGGTGATGATCCCACACTCTCCAACAGCACTGGCAACATCGGTGTTGGTGCCATAGTCCGCGTCGCAGGCTCCGAAGAAGCGTTGCAATTCAATGGTCGTATCTGCGTGAGCCAAGGTGGCCATGCCGAGCAATGCGACAGAGGCAGTGGCCAATAGAACCGATTTCATTTTTCTCTCTCCCTATATTGGGGCAAGTGCCCCGAAAACTGCCGGACCGCTTTCAAATCTCCCATTCCTTGAACGCAACCGGCTTGTCAGCCGCCTTATTTGACAGCTCCTCCCGAAACAGCGGTTACGATATGCCGCTGGAAAAAAATGTAGACGATAACAGCTGGAAGAGCGGCGAACACAGCCTGCGCTGCCAGAAAACCGAGACCTTCCGACTGGGCGAAATTGCGCTGCGAAGACGCAATGCCGATTGTCAGGGTATACATGTCCTTTTTGGTCGCCGAGATGAGCGGCCACCAGTAATCATTCCATGCGAGCAGAAAGGTGAAAATCCCGAGTGTCGCCTGCGCTGGCATGGTAAGGGGCATCAGCACCTTCCAGAAAATGCGGAACCGTGGCGTGTTGTCGAGCAGCGCCGCTTCGTCGATTTCGCGCGGAATTGCCCTGAAAAACTGCGTCATCAGGAACACGCCAAAAGCCGAAGACATGCCGGGCAGCATCAGCCCCCAATAGGTATTGTGAAGCTGGAGCCAGCTGAACATCTGATGGCGGGCAATGATGACCGCCTGCTCAGGCACGGCCAGCCCGAACAGAACGATCACAAAGATTGTCTTGCGAAATGGAAACTCAAGGCGCGCAAAGGCATATCCTGCAAGAGAGGCCAATATGAGCACGCCCGCAGTCTGTCCGATAGCCACCACCATGGAATTGAGGACCCAACGAAAAACAAGACTGGAATGGAGCAGGTCGAAATAGTTTTTCAGTGTATAGGGCGCTGAAAACACAGCCTCCGTGCCACGCATCAGAAGCGCATTATCCTTGAAGGAAAGTGCGGTAACCCAAAGAACTGGCGCAGCCATGACGCATGCCAGAAATGCAGCGATCCAGAAGAACCAGCGGTTCGCCGTCAACCATTCGGGAGAATAGGTATCCTTTCGTTTTCCAGCCATTGCTCAGGCCTCCTCTTTGTTTGACGTAACCCAATATTGCACCATGGCCGCAACCAGGATGATGAGGAACAGCACTTCCGATGCCGCGGCACCCATGCCAACATCCCAGCGAATGAAACCTGTTTCATAGATATACATGACGATCGGACGCGACGTGCCCGAAGGGCCGCCATTCGTCATCAGCTGTGCTTGCCCGAAAAGCTGGAACTGGAACACGATCTGCACCACGGTGACCAACAGGATGGTCGATTTGATCGAAGGCAGGGTTATGCGCGTAAGGATCCGCCAGCGAGACGCATTGTCCAGAGCGGCTGCCTCATAGAGGTCGCCGGGAATCTGTTGCAGGGATGCCAGAAACAGCATCATCGGCAACCCAAGACACCACCAGACAGTCGCAACCCCGACGGCAAAGAGCGACCAACCTTCGGTCGAGAGAAAGTTGATCGTCTCCCATCCCATCTTTGTGAAAATGAGATAAAGCAACCCGTCACCGGGCACGAAGACGAAACGCCAAATCAGTGTGACAATGGTCACCGACAGAACCGAAGAAGAAAAGAACAGGCCGCGCAAAAAGCTGGAGCCTTTGGTTGTCTTGTTGAGAGCCAAGGCGAGAAAAAGCCCCAATGCCACCAGAGTTGGCACCGAGACCAGAACAAAAACAACCGTATTCCAGACGGCTTGCGCAAAAACCGGATCATTGAAAACCCGGATATAATTCTTGATACCAATGAACTTGGCACCCCCGAACAGGTCTGTCTTGTTGAGAGACAGCCACATGCCCCAGAAAAGGGGGAAGACCAGCAGAGTGATGAAAACACTCATATATGGCAGGATGAACAAGGCGTTGGACCAACTGGAACGACGGTAGGACTCAGCCATTTTATGCTTCCTCCTGCCAATGATAGGCCTTGTCATTGCCATCGAAGACATGCAGGGCCTTTTCATCGAAGCCGACCAGCACGCGGTCCCCTGCGCGCACGGTCGACCTCCCGCTATCCTCGACAATCAGGTCAAGGCCGTTGTCGAGTTTGCCATATAGCAGGGTCCGCTCACCAAGGCGCTCCACCACCGAGACTGTGAGACCGAGGCCATCTTCGCCCGGATTTACAACAAAGGTATCTTCGGACCGGAGCCCTATGGCTGCGCCATCAAGTTTGAAATCGGCTGGCAGCTTGATCGTGGTTTCGATCATCCCTGCCCCGGCCACATCCAGCCCCGTCTTTCCGGCCTTGGCCTCGAGTGCCTTGATCGGCAGCATAGACATTGCCGGCGAGCCGACAAATTCGGCGACAAAACGGGTGGCGGGCCGTTGATAGATCTCCATTGGCGTGCCGATCTGCTCGATCTTTCTGTCATGCATGACGACAATCCGATGAGCGAGCGTCATGGCCTCAACCTGATCGTGGGTGACGAAAATCATGGTAGAGCCAAGCCGCTGATGCAGTTGGGCCAATTCCAGACGCGTGCGACTTCTCAAGGCAGCATCAAGGTTGGACAGAGGTTCGTCGAACAGGAAAGCCTTTGGTTCCTTGACAATGGCGCGCCCGATGGCGACACGCTGGCGTTGACCACCAGAGAGCTTTGCAGGTTTGCGGTCGAGCAAATGGGACATTTCAAGGGTTTCTGCCGCCGCCTCGACCCGTTTTCTGATTTCCGCCTTGTCGATTTTGATATTCTCGAGCCCGAACGCCATATTCTGGGCCACGGTCATGTGCGGATAAAGAGCATAGGTCTGAAAGACCATGGCAACACCCCGCTTGCCCGGCGGCAGGGTGTCAATTCGGTCTCCACCGATAGAGATGGTTCCCTTGTCAACGGATTCGAGCCCGGCGATCATGCGTAGCAACGTGGATTTACCGCAGCCTGATGGTCCGAGGAAAACGATAAATTCACCGGCTTCGATGCCAAGCGAGATTTCGTCAAGCACAGTGAGGGAACCGTAGGCCTTGGTTACATTGTTAATGTCGATGGTGGCAGACATGGGACTCTCTTCTTCAGGAACGCTTCGAAGTGACGATTTGGATTGTTGTCGGCAATGGCGCCTTAAGACATCCTTTTATTTGAGCCGGATCATGCGATAGCTGAGCGGTGTGACCTTCACATTGAGCTTGCCATCAGAGACTGTCGCACCGGCTCCCTCCACAGGAGCAACCGGTTCGCCGCCAGGACTGTTTGTTGCATCAAGTTCGTGCCCGCCAATCACCTTGTCCATAACCACATCCTTGTGGTCAAAACCTTCAAGGGACAGGGTGAGGTCAATGGCTTCGCTCTCATGCCGGTTCACAAGGAAGAAGCTCAGGCCGCCATCCTCCTCGCTCAGCACACCGGCGATATCGAGATAGGGAACCTGTTTGGCAAAGTCTGTTTCATAGCTTTCGACATCGACAGCCAGATCAAGCGCCATACCGCGCCCATATCTGGAAGCAAAGAGATAGGGATAGAATGTGGTCTGACGCCAGGCCGGTCCGCCCTTGACGGTCATGATCGGGGCAATGACATTGACCAACTGCGCCAGACAGCCGACCTTCACGATATCGGACCGGCGAATGAATGTGTTGAGCATGCAGCCAACCACCAGCACGTCAGCGAAGTCATAGATGTCTTCAAGCAGTGGCGGGGCGAGCGGCCAACCTTCCTTGCCCTCAAGAATTGGCTTGTCCTGTTTGGCGGAATGATACCAGACATTCCATTCGTCAAAGGAAATATAAACATCCCTGTTGGAGCGCTTCTTGGCCTTGATGGTTTTGATGACGCTCTGAATGGTTTCGATATAGGTATCGAGCTGGACCGATTTTGCCAGGAAATTCCTTGTATTCTGTTCGTGGTTATCGAAATAGATATGAAGCGAAATATAGTCGACGCTGTCATAGGTATAGTCCAGAACAGTATATTCCCATTCGGGATAGGTCGGCATATTGGGAGAGGAGGACCCGCAGACCACCAGCTCGATATTCTTGTCAAAGGCGCGCATCGCCTTGGCGGTCTCAAAGGCAGTGCGTCCATATTCGGCAGCGGTTTTCTGACCGATCTGCCAGGGGCCGTCCATTTCGTTGCCAAGGCACCAGAGTTTGACACCCCATGGCTCGTCGCGGCCATTCTGCTTGCGCAGATCAGACCAGTAGGACCCGCCCGGATGGTTGACATATTCAAGGAAGGCGCGCGCCTCATCAAGGCCGCGTGACCCCAGATTGACCGCCAGCATCATTTCGGTTCCGGCCTTTTCGGCCCAGTCGGCAAATTCGTGAATACCGATTTCGTTGCTCTCGGAGGTATGCCAGGCCAGATCAAGGCGCGTCGGGCGCTGTTCTTTGGGGCCGATGCCATCTTCCCAGTTATAGGCGGACACGAAGTTGCCACCGGGATATCGCACCACTGGCACATCCAGTTCCTTGACGAGATCCAGCACATCCTGACGAAAGCCCTGTTCGTCGGCGCTCTCATGGCCGGGTTCATAAATACCGGTATAAACTGCGCGGCCCAAATGCTCTACGAAAGACCCGTACAAGCGAGGATCAATTTTGGCGACGGTGTACTCTTTGTGCGCGGTGACTGATGCACGCATGCTTGGCCCCTCTCATTTATATCAGTTATTATGATATTATTCAGCAATTATGATATTAACCGAGAGTATATTTGGTCGTCAATAGGATGTTTTTGTGATTTCCGTACCCGATTTTCTGATATTTTGATTTGATCTCAGAGCCAAAACGAGAAAATTTCCCTATCTAGTTGATTTTAGACGGTCTTCATCAGTATTCTGGATTTACTTATCAGAATGATGACAGATTTAAGTCCTTAGTCTAAGAACGATGTCCTGATCATAATTCCCGAATCCACGACCAAAAATGTTGATCCCACCCGGATAGGTCGCACCGTCAGGCACGGAAATGCGCACCCGGATCGAACGGTGGTCATCGAGCCCCAGATCCGAAAGACAAACCTCGGACACACGCATGCCGTCGACATAGGTGCCATCAGTGGTGACGCGGAAGCTTTTCAGGTGCCCATATTGCGACCCGGCCAGCTTCCACCAGTCAGGCGTGAATTTGCCGCGTCGGTCGCCGTAATCCCCGGCAGCGGTCCAGACGGCAATCAGCTTGTCATTGATGGAGATATTGATGTCGGAGGGCCAGTTTTCCGACGTGCCAGGCACCTCGGAAGACAGCTCCATCTGAAGCTCGAGTTCCTTGACTTCCTTGCCTGCGATCCTGGCATTGTTGGGGAATTGATAGCGAACATAGCCCCTTGTAAACCAGAGCAAACCTGCCTTCATCCGCTCTGGAGAATGAAACGTGTCAGGACTGTCGAGGAACCCAATGATGCCCTCGCTGGAGCACAGGCCGCAAGGCGCAGAGGTGTCACATCCGGAATATAGCCCGACAGGCATCGCCACCTCGATCAGATTATCCTCGCTTTGCTGCTGCTCCTTGAAGGAAAGAACCACCTCGTCATAAGCAGCACGGCATATTTTCTGACTGCCTTTACGCGCCTTCTGGTTTTCGGTTTCGATCAAACCTGCCTTCTCAAGCGAGTTTACATGTGTCGAGGCAGACGACTGCGGCAGCTTAAGCATTTCGGCGATGTCGTTGACATTCATCGGCCCCTGTTTGTTCAACAATGTCAGGATGGACAGGCGGGCTGGAGCAGACAAGCTCTTGAGTATTTCGGCCCCGTTTTCCGGGGTTATCAGCATATATCGTTTACTCATTATTCTTTCCTTTGATTATCGATATATATCAAGTTTTTTGATTTTTTCAAACAGGAAAACGGCAAAAACCAACGCATTTCCTCGGCGTTTGGCTTTCACGAATGAGCAGAGATGGAAAATGGGGAACTGGTTCAGCCTATTGGAAGCTGTTTCCAAGATCGATGCGCAGGCTCTTGAAGTCGGCAAGGGACTGCATGGTCTTGTTGTCATCGATGGCAGCCAGATCAAGGATCACCGCGTTCGCAATGGTCATTGGCACCACAAGGGACTGAGGCTGTCCGGCCTCACCGCGCGAGACAGCGATGTGGATATCGGGAGCAGGATCGATGCGGGCGCCCGCAATATCCGTGAGCGCAAGTGTCTTGGCTCCGTTTGCCTCCGCAACCTTGCGAATATCCAGAAGCACGCTTGATGGTCTCCTGAAACAGTTGAGCCAGACAACATCGTCAGAGCACAGCGCCGTCAGCTTTTCAGGCAGGAAATGAAGCTGATTTGACAGATCCTCGGCTGCATAGCCTGAGCGCATCAGGCGGCGAGTGATCAAATGGGACAGGGCTTCGGCATGCCCGGTTCCAAACAGAAAAATGCGACGGGCATCGCGCAATGCAGAAGAAAAATTACGGATGTCAACGTCGGACACGGAGCTTCGAACCAGCTCCAGCGCGGCGATTTCGCCGTCCAGCATGGAGGCGAGCAGACCATTTTCCTCCGCACGGATAAGGCGGGCGGCCATACGTGCGGACGCATGCTGGAAGTCATCCCCCCTCTCGATGAGGTTGGTTTGCAGAAAGGCACGAAATTCCGGATAGCCCTTGAAGCCGAGCCGTCTGGCAAGCCGCACGGCCGATGTGGGGTGGACACCCGCGCGGGTGGAGACTTCCTTGCCATTTTCCATGGCAGCACGAACAGGATCCCCGACCAGCACATTGAGGATGCGCGTGTCGGCGTCGGTCAGCTTGGCAGAATTTTTCTTGATCAATTCTCCAAGAAAAACAGGCAGTTGGGTCTGTTCGTTCATGACTTTCCCTTTTGTACAAACAGGGGTTCTGGCAGTGATTGCCTGTCCTTGGCCGTTTATGACCTTTCTCCTTGCCAATTACTAGATAGATTCCCGTCCTTGCCCAAGCCTTTTGACTTGAGTCCCCCGCGTCTCCTCACCTGCAAGTCCGGGATTATCAGGAAAAGGACCTCGATGCCGGGTTTGCCGGTGGTCTCCTTGAGGGGAGAGGCGTTATACCCCCTGCCCCATTTCCAGACGCATGCCGGATTCGGCGTTGAAATAGTGGGCGTTCTCCATATCGAGATTGATAAAGATGTCAGAGCGCCCCGGTGGCAGCTCCTTGCGGGCACAATTGAGCGTGAGGCGACCTGCTGCCGTGTCACAATGAAGGATGACATCGGATCCCGTCAATTCGGACAGGACGATTGATCCGGGCAAGGTGGGGGCATCTGTCTGCTCGTGCGCTATGGTCAGCGACTCGGGGCGCAATCCGACCTCAATATCCGGATCACCCTGCCAGAAGTCGAGCTTGCCTGCCGACAGGAAATTCATCGGCGGCATTCCCAGAAAACTCGCTACAAAGCGGTTTGCGGGCTTGTCGTATATGGCTTCTGGGGTGTCGAACTGTTGCAGATATCCATCCTTCATCACCGCGATCCGGTCTGCCAGCGACAAAGCTTCGGTCTGATCGTGGGTGACATAGATGATGGTTGCACCCAACTGTTTATGCAGGGCCTTGATCTCGGTGCGCATGGCGACGCGCAGTGCGTTGTCGAGGTTTGAGAGCGGCTCGTCCATCAGGAAGGTCGAGGTATCACGGGCAATTGCCCGTCCCATCGCCACGCGCTGGCGCTGACCGCCGGAAAGAGCGGCAGGCTTGCGGTCGAGATAGGGATCAAGCTGAAGCGTTTTGGCCACCTCCTCGGCGCGGGCGTTGCGCTGCTTCTTGGGTACCCGGCGCAGCTCAAGCCCAAAGGCGATATTCTCGCGCACAGTCAAATGCGGATAGAGCGCATAGTTCTGAAAGATCATGGCGATATCGCGATGCTGGGGCAACTGGTCATTGGCCCGCTTGTCAGCGATGAAAATATCTCCCTCTGGACATTTTTCGAGGCCAGCGATCAGGCGCAGAAGGGTCGACTTGCCACAGCCTGACGGACCGACGATGACGATGAATTCGCCGTCTTCGATTTCCATCGAGACATCATGCAGCACACGCTGTTCACCATCATAGGACTTGTTGATATTGCGCAGGGAAATGCGGCTCATCGGTTTGTTCCTTCCTCGAATTGCGCTCTGATCCTTAGCGCCAGACTGGGGCGATCAGTGGTGAAAATCTTGACGCCCATTTCGAGCGCCTTGGAAATCTGTTCGCTGGTATGGGCTGCATAGCAACCGAATTGCAGACCGGCATCGGTGATGACTTTCATCAACTGAGGTGTTGCGGTGTCGATCTGGACGCCGATCTCCGGGATCTCGTGGCTTTTGGCGATCTCTATCACGCCCTGACCTCCGATCTGCAACAGGACAATCGGGTTGACCAGCCACAGCCGCGGGCGGGTGCAATGCTGTGCAATTTCATCGAGATAATCGATGAGGAAGGAGGAGAAGTTGGTCTTTGCCAATGCGCCCTGTTGTTCGAGCCTGGAGATGGCGAGGGGAACAAAATTCTCATATCGGCGCCCATGGGCGTCGGGCTTGAACTCGCAACGCAACTCAACGGATGAAGGAGAGAAGATCTCGCACAATTCTTCAAGCAGCAGTGGGCCGCTATTCTGTCCGTAATTGATGATCGCGCCACGCACCTGCCCGGCCGTCATTTCGGCGATGGCTCCTGACAGGTCTGTGGTACGGTCAAGCGTGGGATCGTGGTGGACAATGATATGGCCATCCGATGTGGGATGCAGGTCAAACTCGACTTCCTCAACGGGCATTCCGGCGGTTGCCTCAAAGCCCGCACGCGTGCTGTCGCCAAATTCAAGGGTGCCACCGCGATGGGATGCAATACGAGTCATGTCTTTTGGTTCCTTATTGTCTTTGATGTGTCTTGTCTTTGTCGTCCAGGCGGTTTGCTGGTGGGCCTGGAGCATCATTTCACCGCGCCCATGGTGATGCCGCGCACGAGATGGCGTTCCACCAGCGCAAAGCCTAGCAACACGGGAAGAATGGAAATGGTTGAGGCGGCCATTACCAATGGCCAGTCGATCAGATCTTCACCGGGATTGATGCGATAAAGACGCGCCAGCCCGATCTGAAGGGTGTAGAGATCGCTCTTTCCAATTGCCACCAGAGGCCAGATATAGCTGTTCCACTCCCCAATGAAGATGTAGAGCGCCATGGACAGAATTGCTGGCTTGGAAAGTGGCACAATCACCCGCCAGAGCACCTGAATGGAGGAGGCCCCGTCCATATAGGCCGCTTCATCCAGCGAGCGGGGAATCCCCCGGATATACTGTCGCAGGAAAAAGGTCGCAAAGGCGCTGGCAAGAGCGGGCAAGATGAGGCCTGCATAACTGTCAAGCAGGCCCGCATCAGCCAGCGTCAGATAGTTCGGAATGAGGCTGATATGGCTCGGGATCATGAGGGTGGCAACCGTGGCACCGAACAGCAGATCACTGCCGACAAATCTGAACCGCGCAAATGCGTAGGCGGCCAGGGTTGCCATGGTGATGCCGCCAAGAGTGACAATGCCGGAGACGATGACGCTGTTCAGCAGATAGCGGGCAAAGTGATAGTGGCCCACCGCACGACCGTAATTGTCCAGAGTGAATTCCAGTCCGCCGGCATAATAGGCGTCGGCGGTCTGGAATGACAGCCAGATCGAATAGAGCGCTGGCGAGAGGAACAAAAGGCCACCAAAGAGCGCCAGGCCGGATATAAATGGTTTCTCAAGCTTCATAATGAACCCTCCGGCCAAGAACTCGGGATTTGATCAGCGACAACGCAATCAGCAGAATGAAGAGCATCACGGCCAATGCGGAGCCGGTGCCGATGTCAAACAGGGTGAAACCGACGCGATAAAGCATGTTGACGATCATGTCGGTTGCGTTGGCGGGGCCACCGTCCGTCATCACATTGACGATCGTGAAAACCTGAAAGGCTTCGATGACGGAAATGACGAGCAGAAAATAGGTCGTCGGCATGACGAGCGGCATGGTGACCCGGCGAAAGACATGAAAGCGCCGTCCCCCGTCAACCGCAGCTGCATCATAAAGCTCTGTCGGAATCGCCTGAAGTCCCGCAATGTAAATGACGATATCGTAACCGATCTGCTTCCAGGTATTGACGAGAATAATCACAAACAGCGCCAGATTTGGATCCTGCATCCATGGCACCTTCTCTGCGCCAAATGCGGTAATGATAGCGTTCGCGGTACCGTAGTCTGTCGCAAAGATCCAGGAAAAGACCACAGCAATCGAGACTGTCGAAGTGACCGAGGGCAGAAAGAAGGCTCCCCTCAGCATTCTTGAAGCAAATTTCTCGCTCGTCAGCAGGCTCGCCAATACCAGCGCCAGTGCCAGACGGATCGGTACAGATATGACAGCGAAGATCGCTGTCACTTTCACCGAATTCCAGAATTCTGTCGATGACAAGAGGAGCTTGTAGTTATCGAATCCGACAAAGGGCTTGGTAGATGAAAGAAAATCCCACTCGCGGAAACTGAGATTGATGCTGGTCGCGATTGGAATATATGTGAATACCGCAATGAAGGACAAGATCGGCAAGACATACAGATAGGGCGAAAGTTTGCGAAGCATGGGGTAGCCTGTTCGAAAAATCCGGCAGGGAACTGTTCGGATTGATGGTCGTGAGCCTTCAGGGCAAGCGCACCGTCGCTCCCGCCCTGAAGAAATTTGTTGACTATGGTAGGGTCCTATTTAGCCAGACGCTTTGCTTCGGCGCGGGTGTTTGCAGCAAACTCAGACAAAACTTCCTTGACGTCGCGTTGACCAAGGGCCATGGCTTCCCAGAGGCCATATTCGCTGGCGCGCATCCAGGTAACAACTGGTGGGCGAGGACGACCACGAGCAAAACCCAACTGATTGATGGCAACGCTGATGCCTGGCTTGGAAGCCAAAGTGTCTTTTGCCAATTTCTGCTCGGCAGTATGCTTGTTGATTGGCATGTAACCCGTTGCAGCGAACCAGATTGCGTTGGATTCAGGTGAAGCGGCAAAGCTGATGAATTTGTAAGCGGCATCTTTGACGTCCTGCTCGGCAGTGGAGAGAACCCCTATACCAGCACCACCGATTGGAACAGCGCAAACCTTGTTGCAAGGCATCGGACGGACTGCGAGGTTTTCACCAATCGCCTTTTTCGAACGAACATAGCTGCCGGTTGAGTTAAACATGATGCCAACCTTGCCCTGAAGAAAGGCATCGCGGCCAATGTCTTCTTTTGTCACGCCATCCGGGGACGCCACATGATGTTCGTGCACCAGTGAAGCCATCCACTGATACGCTTCGATGGTGTTTGGAGAGTCAAGCAGGATTTCGCCAGTCTTGGAGTCAATCAGGTCGCTATCATTGTCCATGACAAGGCCCCAACGAGCGAACTGACCTGGAGCAGCAATACCATAGATTCCCTGATCACCGAGTTTTTCGGTAACCTGTTTGGCAACTTTAAGAACATCGTCATAAGTTTTGAGGGCCGGCTCTTCGGTAAAACCGGCCTTGGCCAGAATGTCCTTGTTGAAATAAAGAACAGGAGTCGAAGAGTTGAAAGGTACAATGTAGTTTTTGCCTTCGAACACACCAACTTCGCGCGCAAAGTCAAACAGATCGTCTTTGAGAGGGTCATTGTTGACATAGTCTGTCAGGTCCGTCAGCACGCCGCGGTCAGCAAACAGACCATAACGGGTCACTTCCATAAGCACAGCATCCGGCTCGCGATGAGCGGGAATGGCAGCCTGAAGTTTTGCGACGATGTCATTATAGTTGCCGATATATTCGGCTTTGATTTTGATGTCTGGGTTAACAGCTTCAAAATTATCGATAATCTGTTGCAGGGCTTTGCCATTGGCCTTTTCCGGGTTCCAGCTGTTCCAGAAAGTAACCGTTGTGGCGGCGGAAGACATTTCTATCGAACTCAACAGGGCGAAGGCCGCTACGCCTGCGAGTTTCATCAATTTGCGAGTCATGTGACGCTCCTTGCAATTCAAATTGCATAAAATTACAATGTGCAATTTGAATTGCTTTCATGACAGGCATTGGACGGGGACATGACAATTCGATGACAATTGTGGACGAGGCGGACCATAACCTTTTCAGCCAAACCCATCTGGCGAGAGAGTGAGCTGTCGATCCGGGCTTGCTCGATGCTGAATCTCTCGATGCAGCCCCTCTCAATTCAGCCCCTCTCAATTCAGCCCCTCTCAATTCAGGCCCTCTCGAGTCAGGCCCTCTTGATCCGATCAAATTCACTGGCGAAAAATGGACCCTGCCCCATTGGGGTTACTCTCTAACCCGGATCAGGCTAACACAGATTTCTGACAGTTAAAGGACAGCCCACAGGGCCATGGCCGTGTCACCGCCACGGGGCATTTACAGCAATGTCATATGAGCGCAAAATCAGGTATATCGCAGCGCAGCATACGAAATTCCACTTACCTGACAACCGGACGACATAACAGCCCAAGCTTTAGGCATCAACTCCAAATTCTTCCAGTGGGATTGGAAATTGGTCAAAATTTGAGCTATATCAATGCCAAAAACCTCTCAACCACCCTCGAAAACTCGCGAGATATGCCCCCAAAGAGGCTTATTGTTACGCTCTTGCAAAAAATGCAACGCTGCAATGCACAAAAAGGCATGGCTACTTTGTGCATCCGGGGGGTGCGGGCATTGCCCTTTATATATAAGGCTCTTAAGGTATCAGGTGAGAGCCAGGCTCTCACCTCCCTACTGCTATTCTTAAATGGCACGTATGCGTCCATCGCCCGAAAGCACGCACCATCTTGTGTTTTTAGCGCTGCAGGAAAGAAATCATGACCAATAATATCACATCCAATGCTCCTCTTTCGGAGTTGACCAGCCTGACGTTCGATGAGTTGTCCGTAGGCCAGTCTGTCAAAAGAACCCGCACCCTGTCGCTTGCTGACGTCAATCTGTTCGCCGCCATGTCCGGCAATGTAGACCCACTGCATTTCCCGAATGGCGAAGATGAAGCCGTCCATCCAGAGCCGATCGGCCATGGCATGTGGGCAGGTTCCCTGTTCTCAGGTCTTCTTGGCACCGAGCTTCCGGGCCCCGGCACCGTTCTTGAGAAACATGAATTTGAGTTTATCGAACAGATCCCGCTTGGTGCGACCATCACCTTTCAGGTCACTGTTGCAGAAAAAATTGCCGGAGCTGACGGAAAACGCAATCGCGTGATCTTTGATTGCCTTTGCGAGGATGCCAATGGCAAACCCCTGTTGAAGGGCAAAACCACGGTCATTCCTCCAAAAGAACATCGCAGCCAGAAAGGCCACGCAGTGCCCGAGTTGCAGTTCATCCCGCATGATCAGCTCGAAATGCTCACTGCAAAATGCGCAAGCATTCCTCCGATGCCGACCGCCATCGTCTATCCTTGCGACCGCACCTCTTTGCAGGGCGCATGTGATGGCGCAAGCCTTGGCCTGATCGACCCCGTTCTTGTCGGCCCGGAAGCCCTCATCAAGAAAGTCGCAGAAGAAAACGATCTCGACATTTCCAAATATCGCATCGTTGATGCCGCTCACGAGCGTGATGCTGCTGCCAAAGGTGTTGCTCTGGCCAAAGATGGCACCTGTGGCGCTGTCATGAAGGGCTCTCTTCACACCGACGAACTGATGGGCGCCGTCGTGAAACGCGATGTTGGTCTTCGCACCAATCGCCGCATCAGCCATGTGTTCGTGATGAATGTTCCGACCTATCCGAAACCGCTTCTGATTTCCGATGGCGTGGTCAACATCACCCCGACCGCTGAAGACAAAGCCCACATCATTCAGAATGCTGTTGGTCTTGCCAATGTTCTTGGCGTGGAAACTCCGAAAGTTGCCATTCTGTCAGCTGTTGAACAGGTCAACCTGAAAATCTCTTCCACGGTTGATGCTGCCATCCTTTGCAAAATGGCTGATCGTGACCAGATCAAGGGCGCAATTCTCGACGGCCCACTGGCCTTTGACAATGCGATTTCCAAGGAAGCCGCCATCACCAAAGGCATCAAGTCAGAGGTTGCCGGCGATCCTGACATCCTGCTGGCACCGGATCTTGCCTCTGCCAACATGATCGTCAAACAGCTGTCTTTCCTGGCTCATGCAGACGCAGCAGGTATCGTGCTCGGTGCTGCCGTTCCGGTGATCCTGACCAGCCGCGCCGATAGCCTGGCAGCTCGCCTGGCCTCTTGCGCACTGGCCGTCCTTTTGGCAAACGCCAAATGAGCCGATAGGGACGCCGTAGAAAAATGACACAATCGGATAGAAAAAAAGGGGCGCTGTTGGTTCTCAACAGCGGCTCATCCAGCGTGAAATTTACCGTTTTTCAGGTCAACCCGGACGCATCCGGCGATGAAGCGCTTTCGCCTTTCTTTGCCGGTCAGCTTGATGGTATCGGCTCTTCGGCCAAACTGAAGGCAAAAGCTGCGACCAAAGAGCTGTTGGCGGATGAATCCTGGGAACATCTGGATCAGGGCACAGTGCCCGCCATTCTTCCGCATCTGCTGGAATGGATCGAAAAGAATCTGCCCGCCGATCTGCCGCTTCTGGCCGCAGGCCATCGCGTCGTCCATGGCGGACAGCTGTTCAACAAACCGGTCTTGCTGAATGGTGAAATCATCGAACAGTTGAGCGAGTTTATCCCGCTCGCTCCGTTGCATCAGCCGCAGAATCTGGCAGCGATCCGCACTCTGGCGGAAAGCCGTCCGGAGTTGCCACAGGTTGCCTGCTTCGACACGGCCTTCCATCAGACCATGCCTGAAGTCTCCTCGACTTACGGCATTCCTGATGAACTGACACAGGAAGGCATTCGCCGTTATGGCTTCCATGGGCTGTCCTACGAGTTCATCGCTCATCACATGCGCGAAACCTTTCCCGATGTTGCCAAGGGTCGCGTCGTTGTGGCTCACCTTGGCAGCGGGGCCAGCCTTGCCGCGCTTCAGGATGGGGTCAGCGTTGATACCTCAATGGGCTTCTCTGCCCTTGACGGTATTCCGATGGGAACCCGCCCGGGCAGCATGGACGCGGGCATTTTGATCCACCTGATGCGTCATCACAAGATGAGCGCGGACGAACTGGAAAAAATGCTCTATTACAAATGCGGTCTGTTGGGCATCTCCGGGCTTTCCAACGACATGCGTGACATTCAGGCAAGTGAGGATCCGAAGGCAAAACTGGCCGAGGAAATCTTCTGCATGAAAGCCGCAAAAACCATCACGTCGCTGGCAACCTCCATGGACGGCATTGACGCTCTGGTCTTTACCGCAGGGATCGGAGAACATTCGCCATCCATCCGCGCAAAGATTGCCTCTCACCTCAAATGGATTGGGGTTGAGCTTGATGATGCCAAGAATGACGCCAATGACTTGCATATTGAAGCAGACGGGTCTCTTCCTGTTTTCGTCATCCCGACAGATGAGGAATTCATGATTGCAAGCCATACGCTGAAATTGCAGTCGGCCTGAACCAAGGCACCAGCACAAACAAGAAATGCGCCCTGATCCCGTAATCAGGGCGCTTTTTTATGAGACGGCTTCGCAATCAGGGGTCATGACGCAAGGGCTTGACCATGAAAATCCGGTTGTTGCCGTCCGGTTTTGTCAAATGCGGACCGGTCCGCTCCAATATGAATCCCTGTCCTTCATAGAAACGCCGCAAGTGAGCGAAAATTTCGCGCGTATAGAGTTCCAACTCAGAAAAGCCTCTCTCCGTTGCCAGACAAACAGCATCCGCCATCATGTCCGCCCCAAGGCCGGAGCGATGATAATCGGGATGCAGGCAGAAAAGCGCGAGCATCAGCCTCCCCTCTCGGGTCCCCTTGTCAAAGACGACAATGCCCGTTCGACCACGCCAGAAATAGACATTCCGGGCGAGGATGAGCGCTTCAAGCGTTTCATATGGTCCGGGCTCTTCACGCCCGGCATTGCGGGCATAGTCATAAAACCCGGCATAGAGAAGCGCTCTTGCCTCTTCGGCTTCGCCAAGTGTGGCCTCGACGAGATCTCTTCTGGACATTGTCATTCCCTTTTCACTTCATGGCACATGAGGTCACGTCATGCATCCGGGGCCTGCCTTCATGCGCCCTTTTCGACCAGATGGCAGGCAACCTTGTGTCCCTCATAGTCCCTGAATTGCGGGGCCTCTGCCCTACAGCGTTCGGTTGCCAGCGGACAACGGGTGTGAAATTTGCAACCCGGTGGCGGATTGACCGGACTGGGAATCTCGCCGCTCAACTTGACCGCTTTTTGCCGGTGATCGGGATCAAGGGAAGGAATGGCAGAAATGAGAGCCTTGGTATAGGGGTGAAGCGGTTCGGTGAACAGAATCCGTGGCGGGGCAATTTCCACCAGACTACCCAGATACATCACCGCAACCATTTCGCACGTATGGGCAACCACAGACAGGTCGTGACTGATAAAAAGGAAAGTGAGGCCCATATCCCGCTGTAGCGACTTGAGCAGGTTGAGGATGTCCGCCTGAATGGAAACGTCAAGGGCAGCCACGCTTTCGTCAGCGACGATATAGGATGGATTGGTAACCAGCGCTCTGGCAATCGAAATACGTTGACGTTGCCCGCCGGAGAAAGCGTGAGGAAAGCGGCGCAGATGCTCCACATTGAGCCGACATTTGGCCGCGATCTCGCGAACCCGTTCGTCCGTCTCGGCTCGGGATTTGGTCAGTTTCATCACCTCAAGCGGCTCGGCGATGATGTCACGCACCGTCATGCGCGGGCTAAGCGCCGCGTAAGGATCCTGAAAGATAAGCTGCGCATTGCGACGGAAAGCCTTTTCCCGCTTGCTCGACATATGCCTCAGCTCGAATTGTTCGCCCTCCCGATCCCGAAACGTGATGCTGCCTTTCGAGATTGGAGCGGCGCGCAAGGTCGCACGGCCAAGGGTGGTCTTGCCGGATCCCGACTCCCCAACCAAACCGAAAAAGCTGCCAGAAGGAACATCGAGGCTGACATTGCCCACCGCAGTAAGGAGCGTCGGTTTGCCCAATATGGTTTTGCCAATGGGAAACTCGACCGAAAGATCCTTGATGGAAACGGCTATGGATTGCTCGCTCATGCCAGATCTCCATTCTGAGGGTCATTATTCTGTGGGTCATTGAGGAAGCAGGAAGAGACATGACCGTCCCGGATTGTCACTTGCGGCGGCTCCATTGCCGAACATTTTCCCTCAATCGCCTTTTGGCAGCGGGTATGGAAAACGCAGCCGTTCGGGCGCTCCAGTGGGCTGGGAATATCGCCCGGTACCGGCGTCAGAGGGGCATCAAGATCTTCGAGCTTCGGCAAGGCGTTGAGCAGCCCTTGTGTGTAGGGATGGGCCGGATTGTGGATCACGTCGCGCACTGGTCCTGATTCAACGATCTTGCCCAGATACATCACCGCAACACGATCCGCTGTCTGGGCGATAACTCCCAGATCATGGGTGATGAAAATCACGCCCATGTCATATTCGGCAACGATATCCTTCATCAAGTCGAGCACCTGCGCTTGAATGGTCACATCGAGCGCCGTGGTCGGCTCATCAGCGATGAGAAGGCGCGGTCGGGTCGACAATGCCATGGCAATCATGGCGCGCTGGCGCATGCCACCAGACAACTCGAAGGCATATTGTTTGAAGCGTTTGGGCGCGTCGGAAATGCCGACCTTGTCAAGCAGGTCGATGGAAAGTTCCCGGGCCTCGGATCTGGTCATTTTCCGATGCAGCATGAGCTGTTCGACCATCTGGCTGCCAATGGAAATGGCTGGGGCGAAACTTGCCATAGGCTCCTGAAAGATCATCGAAACGAGATCACCGCGCACCTTGCGCAACTGCCGGGGCGTGCGCAGGCCGAGAATGTTGATGGTCTCGCCATCCGCACTGAGCGTCATCGAGGATCCTTCACCATATCGGGTGTTATCAGCATTGAGTTTCATAAGGGAACGCGCCGTCACCGACTTGCCCGAACCGCTTTCTCCCACAAGGCCAAGGACTTCACCGGGATTGACATCGAAGGAAATATTGTCGACAGCGGTGATCTCGCCTTCGGCCGTGGCAAATTTCACTTCCAGATTTTTCACTGACAAAAGGCTCATCAACGCGTCTCCGAATAGGGGTCTGCCGCATCCCGCAACCCATCGCCGACAAAAACGAAGGCAAGCACGATGATGACGAAGATCGGAACCGGAATGAAATACCAGTGATAATTCAACAGGACATCGACCTTGGTGGCGTTCTGCAACAAGACGCCAAGCGAATTGACCGGATCCTTGAGGCCCAGCCCGATGAAACTCAGCGAGGTCTCGGCCAGCACCATATAGGGGAAGGAAATCACCAGATCGACGATGATATAGCTGGTAAAACTGGGGATCAGATGCCGCCTGATGATATGGGCTGGGCCCGCTGCGGACAGCTTGGACGCCAGCACATAGTCTGCGGTACGCTCAGCCAGAACATGCGTCCTGAGACGTCGGGCAAGCGTGCCCCAACCCAGCAGGCCAAGGATCATGGAAATGAAGGCAAAGCGCATTTCCGAGGACCATTCATCGGGGATAAAGGCGGCAAGCGCCATGAAAAGAGGGATCGTCGGTGTGGTCTTGACCGTATCCATCAGCGCCTGAAGAACAACATCCACCCAACCACCGAAAAAACCTGCCACCCCTCCGATCATGAGCGCCAGAACAAAGGAAATGAGAACCCCGATGGTGCCAACCGCAAGGCTGATGCCTATTGCATGCAAGGTGCGGGAGAAGACATCCTTGCCCGCCGCGTCGGTACCAAACAGATGAACAAAGCCATCCTCAACGCCAAAAAGACGATGCTTCATCGGAATGCCCAACATCCGATAGGGTTTCACCTCGGGCAAGAAGGTCAGATAATTGCGCTTGTCGGTCTGACGGGTCACCCAGCGAAAATTGGTATCCATGCCGCGGTAGCGTTCGACCTTGTGAATGAAGGGGTGCCAGTTACACCCGTTGTCATCACAAAATTGCGGAATTTGCGGTGCGCCATTTTCGTAATTCTTGTCCCGGCCCGCAGTCGTGGGGTCGTAGGGGCTGAGAAAGCCCGCGAAAACTCCGCAAAAAATGAAGAAAAACAACAGGAAAGCAGCAACCATTGCCGAGCGCTTTCTGGCGAACCGAGCCCAGACCAACTGCATCTGGGAGGCTGTATAATAGTCTTCCTTCTTGATCGTTCTATTCTTGAAAAATGGCATCAGAAGAATCCTCGCCGCACGCGTGGATCAATGATGGCCAATAGCAAATCCGTCACGAAATTCAGCGCCACGATCACCGCTGTCATGATGAGGATGATCGCCCCGGCCAATTGCTGGTCATTGGACTTTGCCAAGGCGTCAAGCAGAAGAGCCCCGGCATCGGTCAGCGCCAGAACAGCGGCAACAATCGGCAGATCATTGAAAATCCGGTTGAGATCGAAGCCAATGGAATTGATGACCGGCCCCAAGGCGTGCCTTGCCGGGTAGCGCATCAACAGCGACCAGCCTGAAAGACCTCTGGCCCTTGCGGCCAGCACATAAAGCTTTGATTGCTCGTCAGCCATCAGGGCGCGAACAGTCTGCAACTGGATGGCCGTTGCCGACCAGCCAAGGATCAGGATCGGCAACCATGCGTGACGCATCATGTCCAAAAACTTTGCCATGCTCCAGGGCGCATTGCGATAAGCCTCGCTGAACAGGCCGGTCAGAGTATCGTTGAAATAGATAGTGCCGATCAACATCACCGCCAGCGCCAGCATGAAATTCGGCAGGGCCAGACCCAGATAGCTGAACGCGCGCAGGCCACTGTCAAACAGGCTGTCCTTGACTCGGGCTGAAAAAATGCCAACCGGGACGGCGATGAGATAGGTGACGAACAAAGCGGCGAAGGACAGAAGCAGAGAGATGGCCATCTTGTCGCCGATGAGGTTGTTGACACCAATCCGCCAAAGGCAGCTTTCGCCCAGATCAAGCCGAAAAATAGCTTTGCTGATCCATTTCACCCACCGTTCCAGATAGGGGCGATCGAGACCCATACGCACTTCCTCGGCGTGGATATCGGCCTGGGTGATGATCTGTCCCTGGGTGGATTTGTAGGCGATATATCGTTCGGCGCAGTTGCCCGGCACCAGTTCCATCAGTGAGAAGACCACTAGCGAAACCAGCAACATCGTGGCAAGAGCCGAACTGAGCCTTATTCCGGCAAATTTTATGAAGGCTGCCATGTCTTTGCTCCGGCAAGAAGGAAGGGCTCACAAGAGCCCTCCCCGGTAATCGTTTCCTTTGTCCTTGCGACCGACTTAGTCTTTTGCAAAGAACCACTGGGTCGAGCGGTAAGGATAGGTCCGGTAATATTCATAGGACCAGGTCTTTGGCGTCTCGAAGTTTTTCAGTGCATTGGAGTGATAGATCGGATTGGGTGCCTGTACGGTGCCGATGAAGATGTAGCTATCGTTCAGGAGATCAATGATCCTGGCTCCGATCTTGTTGGAGTCTTCCGTGCCCGGCAGATAAGACTGCCATTCGGTGATCAGGTCTTTCAACTCGAAAACCCATTTTGGAGGCTCGATGCCTTCCTTGCCTTCCGAATCCATCCATTGTGACCACAACATGCCGTTGCGCAGACCAAAATAGGTGGAGAATGGAGGAATGAGTTCCTCGGCAGAGCCCTGCATCACAGCGACCGGCTGACCACGCGTCCAAGCCATGACGTCCAGCTCGTTTGCAGACTGGGCGGCACGATATTCGTCGGAGGTTACTTCCTTGATCTTGGTTTCGACGCCAACATCATTCCAGTTCTGCGCCACCAGCTCGACAACAGAAGTTGCCATGCCTTGGGTCGAGAACTGGATGTTGAGAGTGAATTTATTACCAGAGGGCAGATCACGGAAGCCGTCACCATCCTTGTCGACCATCCCGATCTTGTCCAAAGCTGACTTTGCAGCTTCCGGATCAAATTCGGTTGCAAATTTCACCTGCTCTTCGGTTGCGAAGGGAGGAACCGGATCAAACGCAATGTAGGCTTTTGGCTCGCCAAGATCGAAATAGGCAACATGGTTGATTTCTTCGCGGTTGATCGCATGGCTCATGGCCAGACGGAAGTCGCGGTTGTTGAACAAGTCGCGTTTTTCTTCATCATTGTCGGTGACGTTGAAGGAGAAGGTCGGCAGGCCGATCTGTGGGCGAAGCTCAACGGTGTATTTGCCTTTTTCCTGTCCATCAAGCAGGGCCGGAGCATCTGGCAGGGAAACGGACTGGGCTTTGTAATCCACTTCGCCATTGACCATTTTCAGGATTTTGACTTCGTTATCCGGAATGTAGGCTTCATGCAGTTCGTTGATATATGGCAACTGCTGGCCAGCGGTGTCGACCTGGAAGAAATAGGGGTTGGCAACGACCTGACGATCTTCGGTGGTGTCCTTGACAACGATCATGCTTTCAAGGGTTGGCAGAACGGCGTGATCAAGTTTTTTGGCTTTTTCTTCATCCTTGAACAGCGGAGACGGAACGTCTTTCCAGTCTGAGCCATTATAGTAGAATTTGATGACGTCGTAGCCGGTCTCGAAGCCCAGCTCTTTTGCCAGCTTGTCCGCATCCGGATTGTATTTTGGCAGATATTTGGACAAGACATGCTTTGGCTGGAATGGCTGGGCATAGTCGGTTGCGAAGTTGGACAGAAGGCCCGGTTTCGGCTCTTTCATTTTGAAAATGACGGTGACGTCATCAACCGCAACAACTTCAATTGGCTCACCGCCCGATGTCCAGAGGTCACGAGGTTTCTCGACAACGTTGGAATTCATGGTCATGTCATTATACCAGAAAGCAACGTCCTCAGCGGTGAATGGCTCGCCGTCAGACCATTTGTGACCTTTACGCAGGGTCATGGTCAGTTCAGTGAAATTCTCGTTCCATTTCCAGGATTTGGCAACGTTCGGAACGATTGTGACAAGGTCATCGGAAAATCGAACCAGGTTCACGTGACGAACAGAGAGCAGATCGGATGTGCCTGCTTCGGTCGCGTTCGACATGCCTTTGAGGACACCGCCATAAACACCGATTTCTTCGTATGGAGCAACGACAAGCGGCTCGGCTGGCAGACGATCCGCAACAGCTGGAAGTTTTTCAGGGTTACCCAGAATGCGCGCATTCAGAGCCGCAATGTCCGGATTTTCGGAGAAAGACAGGGCGCAGCTGGCTGCTTTTTCGAGTTCAGCCAGTTCAAACTGCTGAGGATATGCGCTGGTCAGACCCTGCATATCGGCAACGGTTGCCTTTGGGCAGTCGCCGGCAACTGCCGCAACAGTTGACAAAGCGAGCAAGCTTGCAGAAAGCAGAAATTTCATTGTTTATTTTCCTAAATTTCACAGCCATCGGCTGGCGAGGAATGAAAAAAATGAGCGGGCAATTGGTTTCGCCTATACGACCTCCGACCTGACAGAAATCACGCCTGTGGTCATGCCGGTCTTAGCAGAGGCTTGCAAAAGTTAAGTGACATATATTATCATTTGTAATAATCAATAACTTGAATTTATAAATCGAATTGTGAGGTCCCATGCGTCATAAACAATCGCCCTCCGTCAGGCAATTGCAGGTTTTTCTTGCCGTCATTGATGAACAGGGAGTGAGCGGGGCGGCTCGCAAGCTCGGCGTCAGCCAACCGGCTGTAACAAACATGATACAATCCCTTGAAAAAGAAATTGGAACAATCCTGTTTCGGCGCATCGGGCGCAAGATGCTTTTGACCGAGCCGGGGGACAAGGTCGCACGTGCGGCAAGGCATGCGCTGAATGAAACGAACAGGCTTCTGGATTCCGTCAAATACGCAACGGGGAACAGCGTCACACCCTTGCGGATCGGCTATTCGGCGCCTCAAATGATGCTGTCTGCGGCGCGAAAATTCAGAACCGCCCACCCTTCCGTACCACTTCAGTTTCATGCTGGCAACACGAGTACCCTGTTCGAGTTGCTTGATGACTATCAGGTGGATCTGGTCAGCATCGGCTTGTCCAGCCCGATGGAGGACTATCATTGCCAACTCTATGTGCGCCAGTCTCTCTATCTTGTCATGCGCTGCGACGATCCTTTGGCCCATCTGGATGAAATTGCCCTTGAAGCAACAGAAGGCCTGCCTTTCATCATGCGGGAGGAAGGATCCTACACGCGCAAGGTGTTTCTCGATACATGCGCCCAAAAGGGTGTAAGGACCAATATCGCGCTTGAGATCTACAGCAGGGAAGCCACCAAGGAAGCGGTTGCCCATGGCTTTGGATATGGCACGATCCCACACCGGGAAATCACTCAGGATCCTCGGTTCAAGACCATTCCCATATTGGGATGCGAGAAAATATGCGATGAATATTTCGTCTGCCGGAAAAGCGCCCTGACCTTTCCACCGGTCAAACAGTTTCTCGACATCAATTCAGTGGTGTTGAAATAGCCTGATCGATCACCAGGCTGGCGGGCGACCGCACAAGCGGGATCGGGGCCTATGCCCGGGCCTGCTGACGGACAAAGCCCTGGCGGCTCTGTGCCGGTCCAAATGCAGCCAGCCTCTAGTCGAGAATGGCAGACCGGACCGCAGACAGAATCTGCAAGGTCAGGTCCCAGTTTTCCTGCTCGCCCCGGCCTTCATGGTCGAGATATATTTCCAATCCAACATAGGCTGGACGTGTTGCTCGCCAAACCACCTCAGGCAATTCGGGCTTGGAAAGCAGATGTCCGCTGGCATGCTTGTCCTCATGCGTGTCATCCCATTCGCAAAGATCGGCGTCGCTGACCATGCGAATGGTCCTCAGACGTGCATCGGACTTCGGAAACCGGGTGTGAAAGCTCTCGCTGATCCGGTTCAGGAGATCCGGGCTGGCGCAGAAAATATCGGCGTCGGCCTCGGCTTTGAGGCGGCAGTGCAGGTCTATGAGCAACTTGCAGTGAGCCGGCATATGATCTGCGATCTGGGTATAGAGCTGTTCGTGATTGGTCAGATATTGCTCGAGCTGATCCGTCCTCGGCCGTCTGGCAGACAAGCCGGAGGCTATGCGAAACGGCGAAAACAAGGTGCGGTCCAAGTGCCGCGCGACCTCATCACCAAACGCCAGCTCTTCCTTGTGAACGCCGATCACGACGATGGTTTCAGCACTGTTCTGCAACTCACTTTCAGCTTGAAAGAGCTGCTTCAGACGCTGCCAGATCATCCCGCCCTCCCCCAGGGTTATACGCCTTTTGCAAAGGCAACATCAGAATGGCAATCAGTCCGTATAGTCCGGTCAAGGCGACCAGCAACAGATCGAACACCGCCTCCCGTAAAGATATGGCCCTCTTTTTCAGAATTGCAAAAGCAACAGCCAGACAAAGGGCATTGCCGATCAACCCCAGCCAGCCATGAAACCGGGGCATGAGTGACAGATAGCGCGTGTTGCCATCATGCAGCGGCAGCGAAAATGGCGTCGCGATCTGCCAGACCCGATCACTTGGCCTGATGTTGGCCATTGCCATTTTGCGCTCGTAGCTGTCGACGCGGTTAAAGTCCCGATCCATGACGACCGCATGCACCGTTTGCTGATCAGAATAGATGGCCGTGCGATAAAGCGGGTTGAAAATGATCTTGAGTTCCATGCTGTCAGGATCATAGTCCGGCAGTGCAAGCGGAACGAGGTCGTAGCTGCCATAGCGCATAAGATAGAGACGACCGGCTTCATCGAGCACGATTGCCAGAAACTGCCGTGACTTGTTTTCCGCGACCGATATGTGGCGAATTTTGAAGGTATCTGGCAGTGCGATCCGTTCGACTTTTGCTTGTCCGTCGCGCTTGAGCAGATGGAACAGATCATGGTTGGAATCGATGAGGAAGTAGCCCGCGTCAAAGGCCTTGAGAATGGAAACCCGGCCGAAAGTGTCAAGGACCGGGAACTGAAATCCCTTATCTGTCAAGACGTTGGTAAAGGTTTCTGTCAGCTCATCATCAAGCTTGTTCTCATCACTGTTTATGAAAGACAGATCTTTTCCGGGACGAACAATATTTTCGGGAAAGGAAAGTCGCGCACGCCCCGGATTTGACTCAAGCAGCGGGAAAAGCTGGATGCGCGGACTATGGCCTTTCAACTCGACAGGTTTGAGTTCAAGAACCAGTCGCTCCGCCTTGATGGCCGCCTTGTCGAAGCGTTGGGCGTCGATCTCGAGCGGCATCTTGCCCCAGATTTCCATGTTCTTGTAATAGATGAAAGGGATCAGCATTTCGAATTCGCGCTGACTATAGTCCTTGCCGTCCTGATCGCGATAGATGAACTGATGTCCCTCGCCAACCAATTCCTTGTAGATGAATTTCTTGATGACCGGGCTATAGAGCAACTGGGTCTTGCCAAATCGATAGTCAAAGATCATGCCGTGCAGTTGTGGCAACCATAGAGCCAGCAGAAAGACCATCACGATGAGTGAGCAGAAGCGGGCGAGATGTGCAGACATTGGTATTCGCTCCCTAGCTGCGATGACGGTAACGGTGGACCGGCAAAATAATGGCCGGGGCCATGAGCAGGGCCAACAGGATCATGACCGGCAGGGCATGGTCATATTCCTGATATCCCTTCTCGAGATAGAGAAGAGCAAGGAAAGCCAGCGACATGAGCAGATAGACAAGACGTTGGGGCACGTGCGGCTCGACCATGACAAGGGTCGCACCGAAATAGCTGACCCAACCGGCAAGAAACCACGGAGCGGCAGTCAGAAGCGCACTTGCCGCAGCCTCGGTGGGAAACCAGCCCTTGATGATGAGATAGAGGCTTGCCATGTCGATCAGCGCGATCACGCCTCCCATCAGCGCACCAAAACCGATCCAGATAAGAACCTGCAAATGGGCCTGCAAGGGAAGATGAAGCGAGAGCCGAAAGCGGTGATTGATCATCTCGGGCAAATATTGCGCAATGGCGATCACCAGACCGGTCAGCAGCGGTATATATTTGATTTCGTCATAAAGCAGTCGACGCAGTTCGAAGCTCCAGTACCAGATCATTTCCGAATGCTCGATCTGGAATTGGTGACGAATGACGATGAGCAGGTAGGCCATGCAGCACAGGTTGAGCAGTAGGACCAGCAACCAGACGCGCTTGAGTTTCAGCCATTCCTTGAGAAAGATGGATTTGATCATGGCCTAATATTTCCCGGTCAGGCCGATGAAGGCATCTTCAAGACTCATTGGCATTTCCTGCGTGAGTTTCACGCCCGGACAGGCTGCATCGAGATGATCCTGCACAGTCTGGCGCGGCTCGAAAGAAAAGAGCTTGGGCGCTTCGCCCAGCAAATCGACATTGCGGATGATATAATCTTTCTGGGGAGCCTTGTCGCCCGGCGTCTGAAAGCTGAAACAGCGGAAGCGGGCGGAGAAGTCAGCGAGCGGCATTTGCAACACCTGCCCTCCCCGCTCGAGGAAGATCACATCATCGACGAGCTTTTCCATGTCCTGCACGACGTGAGACGTGACAAAGACGGTCTTGTTGCCCTCTTGCAGAAAGCGATCAAGGAAATCCAGAAACAGGTGCCGATAACCCGCATCAAGTCCCATGGAATAGTCATCCAGGATCATCAAATCCGGGTCTTGAGCGAAGATCAGCCCAAGCACCACCTGACTGCGCTGACCGCAAGACATATTGCCGATCTTATGGTTTTTCGGCAGGCCCATCCGCTCGACCAGATCATAATAGAGATCCTTGCGCCATTTGGGATAGAAAGGCGCATAAAATGCCTCGATCTGCTCAATGGTCATGAACTCATAAGCCAGATGCCCCTCGAACAACAGGCCGATCCGGGCCCGTGTTTCGGCTCTCAGTCGATGGGACTGCTGGCCGAGAACCCGACAGATGCCGCCCGTTGGACGCAGATATCCCATCAGGATCTTGATGAGCGTGGTCTTGCCAACGCCATTTTTCCCGAGCAACGCAACCACCCGACCGTGCGGGACGGTGAAATTGAGATCGCTATAGATGCAACGGGCACCATAATGATGGGAAAGACCGCGGACTTCGATGGCAAGGTCTGTATCCTTTTCCATCATTTTTTGTCTTTCGGCTTTCCTTTGAGGGGCGTCTCGGTATCGAACTCGATTTCGGCCACATGACAGCTTGTGCAAGCGGCACCACCGCTCGAGCAATCATTGCATTTGCCGCGATTTCTCCAAAGCTTGATATAAAGATAGCCCATCGCAACGGCGACAACGATGCCGAGCGCCAAAGTGTCCCAGATCCCTGTGAAGGTGGGTGCCAGATGTGCGGCTGAATCAGCGAGCTGCGTTTGCATTTGTGCCCCCAATATTTGCCCGTTGCTTCCTCATCGAGGTGGCCTCACGCCTTGCGCTCACAAAGCCGACCACAATAAGCAGGGCAAGCGCCGACAGATAGACGATCGTCATCATGTCTATGCCGCTTATTCCTGCGGCCAGACCGATGGTATAGACAAGGCTCGAAACTGATAGTCCCAAAATCGTCGGAAAGACGATGGCGAACATCATCCAGAGATAGGAACCGGTTTGCACCTTGACCATGACCGTGGTGGCAAGGCATGGCGGATAAAGCGCAAAGAACAGGATCATGGAGACGGCCAACAGAGCGGTTGCACCTGCGGCCTGGGTTTCCGCACCCATGCGCTGTTCAAGCGTTGCATTCTGGTCTTCATCCTGCTGGAACAACACACCCAATGTGGCGACCGAGCTTTCCCGCGCAGCAAAGGAAGACAGAAGCGCAACGTTGATCTTCCAGTTGAAACCGGCATATTGGGTCACTGGCTCGATGGAGCGTCCGATCATACCAAGAAAGGAATTGGTGATGCGTTCCTCTTTCATTTCGCGGCGGATGGATTTGCGTTCACCGATCAGGTTTTTAAGTGCCTTGCCCGCATTGCGTGCCTGTTTGTCACCCTTGGGTGCCTTGACGAGCGGGAAGAATTCCGGATTGCGTTTCTCGAAGGCGTCATTGACGGCAAGAGAACTCTCCGCTCCGCTGGCATTCAGCTTGGCACGCTTGAAATCGGTGTAATAGTTGACCAGCGGCACAATATTGTCATCGCTCGCAAGAGCCGCATAGCGATTGCCTTGCATTTTTTTCTGGAAGGTCGCGATGGCTTCCAGGCCCCGCGCTTCAAACTGCTGCACAGACTGATCCGAAAGACCCGGAAATTGCAGCATCGTGAAGACGATCACGGCAACGGCAGCAACGATAGAACCAACCTTCTTGACATAGATCCAGGTCCGTTCCAGCGAGCGCCGCATGACACCGCCGACGGTTGGCATATGATAGGCTGGCAGCTCCATCACGAAAGGCGATGTTTCCTCGCCCTTGAGCACGGTCACCGTCAGAAGCTTGGAGACCAGAAGAGCAAAAATCACCGTCATTGTGGAAATGTAGAACATCATCAGGGACTTGTCTTCAACGAAGAAAATGCCCAGTAGAAGCGTATAGAGCGGCACCTTGGCCAGACAATTCATGAAAGGCACTGCGAAAATCGTTGCCATGCGGGCACGATTGTCCGGGATACCCTTGGTCGCCATGATGCCGGGGACAGCACAGCCACCGGCAAAGACTCCGCCCAGAATGAGGGGCAGCGTGCTTTGCCCATGCAGGCCGAAACGGTTCAGGACCTTGTCCAGAATAAAGGCTATCCGAGCCATGTAGCCCGAATCCTCAAGAATTGCGATGAGCGCAAAAAGAATGAGGAAGATCGGGACATAGTTCAGCAAAGTATTGGCAGAATCGACAAGCCAGAGCCCCATCGAACGAATATAGGGATCTTCCAGAAACCCGGCTGCGGGAAGAAAGCCCGAGACCAGTTCGCGGAACCAGGCCAGAATCGGCCAAGTGTAATTGGTCAGCTCATAGCCCCAGACAATGGAGATCTGATAGATGAGATAGACGGTCAGGACGAGGAAGAGCGGAGCGGCCCAGCGGTTGAGAACAAAGCGGTCGATCCGGTTCGAGATCGATTCCCCTGCCCTTTCTCCCCCTTCGACAACGCCATCCATGACAGAACGAACATATTTGTCACGCATTGCCACGACATGGTCGCTGACAGAAATCCCTTCACGCAAGAGAAAATCGCCGGCAAGATCTTCGGCCATTTGCAGAATGGTCTGCGCTTCACCCGGAGACACCACATCCTTGAGCAAGGCTGCTGCGCGGCTATCAAGCTCGAGCAATCGCAAGGCAAACCAGCGGGTTGGCAGAGACCAGTTCTGGGCCACAACCCCGATTGCCTTTTCGATTTCGGCGATAACGGGCTCTAGCACTTCATAATCGATGGCCAGCGCATCACCGTGATCGACCAGAGCCTTTTCGCCGATAACCCTGCGCAGATCATCGCGACCGGTCCCCTTGCTGCCAACCGTTTCGACGACAGGCAGACCGAGCTTTCGAGCAAGCCCTGCCACATCAATCCGGATGCCACGGGCCTTGGCCACATCGGTCATGTTGAGGGCCAGAATGGAATTCAGCCCCATTTCCAGAAGCTGGACGGTCAGTTGCAGCGAGCGTCGCAAGTTGGAGGCATCCACCACATTCACCGCAACGTCGGGTCGTTCCTTGATAAGAAAATCGCGCGCTACCCTCTCCTCCAGAGAGAAGGAGGTCAGGCTGTATGTTCCGGGAAGATCAACCGCCAGATAACTGCTGCCGGAGAAGCTGTAGCGACCATATTTCTTGTCAACCGTCACGCCGGGATAGTTCGCCACATGCTGCCGCGCTCCGGTCAGCACGTTGAAGAGCGTCGATTTTCCGGCATTCTGTTGGCCAGCCAGGGCAACCTTGATTTCCTTGCTCATTAAACCTTCCAATTCATTCCTCGATCACCTCGATGGTTGCCGCTTCTCTTCTGCGCAGACTGACATCAGTCGCGTCGAGACGAAGAGCAATCGGGTCATTGAGGGGAGCTGCGCGTAGCACCAAAACCGAAACATTAGGCATGAGCCCCAAATCGAGCAAGCGTTGGCGCACGGACCCTTCAGAATGATGACGGCGAACCACGACGCGCTTTCCGGGCTTAATATCATTTAAAGTCAATATCTTGGTCTGCCCATTTGCGGGATATTCTTTTTTCATTTTGGAACTTCGCTGCGTTTTGAGCAATCCGGTGCAGGACCCCTCCCAAAAATACAATTATCGACAGGCCGACACAAAATTGCGAATGATTACTATTTACAACAGCCAAACGTGTGAATAAAGTAAATTTTGAGAAATGTACTCATATTTATTTTCTCAGGCACCGAATTCGAGCATCTTTTGCTTTCGAATTACGCAAATACACGTACTGAATAGGTTCTTTTACCTATTCTCATCTACAAATATTAGGAGTTTTACCAGTATGAAATCGGTTTATGCACTTGCAGGACTTGGCCTGCTTGTTCTTTGCGGCACCGCTTCTGCTCATACCCCGATTTGCTCTTGCTATGACAATGGCGACGGCACCGTTCTGTGTGAAGGCGCATTTTCGGATGGCTCTTCGGCATCAGGCGTTGAAATGAGCATCCTGGACGACAAGGGCAATGTCATCCTCACAGGAAAAATGAGTGAAGACAGCGAATTCGAATTCGACAAACCTGAAGGCGATTACAAGGTCATCTTCAATGCAGGGCCTGGGCATGAAGTCGAAATAAATGGCAGCGATATCGTCGAATAGTCTGCTTTTGATAGGAACCTGGTAAGGGACCAGCTACCAGGTTAGACGACCAGCAACACATATGGACCAGTTTCAATCCGCAGCAATTTCCTTGCGCGGAAACGGGATTGTTTTGACTCACTGGCATCCCGGCAACCTATATGGGAGAGGTTTACATGAATAAAGTCCTGCTCGGCCTTGCGGCCGCAACCCTGGCGCTGACCGGCACCGCACAGGCCCATTTCCAACTGCTCTACACTCCAAAGGTCATGTTGGACAAACCGGAAGAAATCGCCCTCAAGATCATGTTCGGTCACCCGATGGAAAATGGCCATGCCATGGACATGGGACAACCAGAGGCGTTCAAGGTCATCTTCAAGGAGAAGGAAACCGACCTTCTGCCGACCCTGAAGCCAATCGTCTGGAAGGGGGCACACAATGAAGCCAAAGCCTTTGAAACCACTTATAAAGTCAAACGCAATGGCGACTATATCTTCGCTCTGAGCCCGGCCCCATATTATGAAGCGAGCGAAGACATTTATATTCAGCAATTCACGAAAAGCTACATCAACAAGAGCGGGACTCCGACTGGCTGGGAAGCCCCTGTCGGTCTGCCAACCGAAATCGTGCCCCTGAACAAGCCTTATCAGGCCTATGTGGGTGGCACTTTCACCGGACAGGTTCTCTCGGAAGGCAAACCGGCCGCTGGCATTGAATGTGAAATCGAATATATCAATCCGGCGATCGATCTGGAGGCCAACGCTTTTGCCAAGGAAGCAGACGGTCCGGTTCCCGCATCCGCGATTGTTGCCTTCACCGATGCCAATGGCCTGTTCACCTTCGGCATTCCCCGCGCTGGCACATGGGGCTTTGCCTGCATGGGCGCAGGCCCTGTAACCGAGTTCGAAGGCAAGGAATTGTCTCAGGACGCGGTTCTCTGGATCACGGCAACAGAGTTCAAATAACAGCACCGACCCTTGATTGCTCTTTGCTTCGGGCATCTTCTGCCCATCGCAAAGAGCTTTCAAGCCTTCCAAGCCTTCGCCAGACCAGCAAACAAAATCAGCAAGTAAAAAGCCACTTCAACAAAGGGTGCCGGAAGGCTTTCCCGGCCCTTTTGAAGCGCAAGACTTTGCCAAGGCTTTACATTACAGCCTCTAAACTGGCTCTCTTGCGACCGGACTTATCGCTCTATTTACCGAACCCGATTTTTATTGTGGAAAATCATTGTCGAAATCGCTGTAGTGATAAACATCCCCTGTCGTCAGGAACTTGCGTCTCTCAGCCGAGATCCGGTAATGGGATGGACTCACCCCCATATATTGCTTGAACATGCGCGAGAAGAAGTAGACGTCGTTATAGCCGACTGCCAGGGCGGTTGCGTTGACGCTCTTGCCGGTCAGCAAAATGTTCATCGCCTTTTCCATCCGCTTGAATTCCATATATTTTCTCGGCGTATATCCGATTTTGGCCTTGAAGGCCCGGCGGAAATAGTCGTCATTATAGGGGACCGAACCAATGAGGCGCTCTGCCTCGTCCTTGTCCAGCGGGTCGCGCGAGATCTGGGCTGCGATCAGCATCACATGGAGAGAAAGGGCATCCTGGCCTCCCAAATTCTGCAAGGAATCTTCGCTCCAGCGAACAAAAGCGCTATTCAGGTAAGCAAGCAGAATCACCATGAACAAATGTACCTGCTGCAAGGTCGTTGCCGAAGAAGGCGCAATAGACCGGTAATATCTGACAAGGGATTCAAGCTGCTCCCAATTGGGAAGCTGGACGACGGATTTCAGTTCCATCTGACGAATGAGATCCACATTATCAAACAGCGTCAAGGTGAAATGCTGAGCAATTCCAGTATATTGGTCGCCCGTATCGAGCCGCCCCTCAAATTTCGACCCCGCAGGAATCAGCATGGCCTCACCGCGCTGCTGCCTGACTTCCACGCCGTCCAGAAAATATTGCGCCCCACCGGTCAGACAAATGACCAGATCGTGAACATCATTGGATTTGTGTACGCTCCAAGTTGAGGAATGCCTCATCTTGATCGTTGACCTGGAAAGATTCAGGTTCAGTGAGCTCGCCGGAATTCCTTCCAAAATCGAATGTTCGTTTTTATCCATGATTTTGTTCATAATCCTTCATTCCATTCACGGACACGTCATGATGATATGCGCGAAACAAGAATACCGGAGGAAATTAGAAGACTTCCCACTCTTCTAATGATAAAACGAAAGCGCGAGCTTCATTTTTGCGCCAGAGATTGTGCACTAAAATGAACATCTCACATATCCATGTCAATATGTAGAAGCCTTTTCGTGCAATTTGCTCCGGTAAAAAGATTCGAATCCCCTCGGATTTCACCTTCTGGCAGGTGTTTCCGAAATCTTTTGACTGCTTCCGGATTTTGCGGTCCGGAAAAAGGAGCAGATCAAGTTCATGATGATGCGCTGTCAACGCAGCCATCATCCTTTTTGTTAATCTACTAACGGGAGGATAGAGCCTTGGGCGGCGAAAATCGCTATCTCGGTCTTGCCTATCTGTCACCCTATATCATTGGGTTGGCGGTCTTTACGGCTTTTCCCTTTGCTTACTCATTCTATCTGAGCTTCACGGACTATCCGCTGATGTCGCCTCCGGAATGGGTTGGCCTAGACAACTTCTATAAGCTGTTCCATCGGGACCGCACATTCGACAAGTCCCTCAGAGTGACTTTGATCTATGTGTTCTCGACGGTTCCGCTTAAACTGGTCTTTGCGTTGTTTATCGCAGTGATCCTGAACTACAAGCTGAAGGCCATCAATTTCTTCCGCACAGCCTATTATGTCCCGTCCATTCTGGGTGGTTCCATCGCGATTGCGGTGTTGTGGCGCTATGTGTTTGCCGATACGGGCCTGGTCAACATGATGATCACAGCCCTCGGCTTTGAGGCCATCAACTGGTTTGGCGACCCATTGAACGCATTGTTCACGATCACGCTGCTGCGCTGCTGGCAGTTCGGCTCGGCCATGGTTATTTTCCTTGCAGCCTTGCAGGGTGTTGACAAATCGCTTTACGAAGCGGCTGCCGTCGACAATGCCAATCCGTGGCAGATCTTCCGTCACATCACCTTGCCACTGATCACTCCCGTGATCTTCTTCAACCTGATCATGCAGAGCGTGCAGGCCTTCCAGGAATTCAACGGTCCCTACATCATCACCAATGGTGGTCCGCTGAAATCCACATACCTGCTGCCGCTCTATATTTATGACAAGGCGTTCCAGAATTTCGAAATGGGCTATGCCTCAGCGATTGCCTGGGTCCTCTTCACCATGATCATGATCTTGACCGTCGTCGCTTTCTGGTCTTCCAAAAAGTGGGTCTATTATGCCGGTGACAAAAGGAGCTGATCCCCATGAGTGTTGAAACTGCAAATAGTGCAACGTTTGAGGAAATGGAACGCGTCAATCGTCAGATTGCTCGTCGTCACAAAATCAACTCCTTCATCCGTTATATCCTACTTTTCATAGTCGGAATCATCATGCTCTATCCGCTGATCTGGCTGATCGGGGCATCGTTCAAGACCAACTCGGAGATTTTCTCCAACCCGGGCTTCTGGCCGCAAAACCCAACGGTCAGCGGTTATGTCAAGGGCTGGCAAACCTCCACGCCTTACACATTCGGGCATTTCTTCTGGAATACCTTCCTGATCCTCATCCCGAAAACCATCGGGACCTGCATCAGTGCTGCACTCGTGGCTTACGGCTTTGCCCGCTTCGAGTTCCCCGGCAAGCGTTTCTTCTTCTCCATGCTTGTTGCAACGCTGCTGCTGCCAAACGTGGTCACCCGTATTCCTCAGTATCTGTTGTTCCGTGACCTTGGCTGGCTCGATACCTTCCTGCCGCTCTGGGTGCCTTCGGCCTTCGCACAGGACGCATTCTTCACCTTCATGCTGGTGCAGTTCTTGCGTGGTATTCCCCGCGACATGGAAGAAGCGGCCCGCGTTGATGGTGCGAACACCTTGCAGACACTGTGGTACATCGTAACCCCGCTGCTGGCTCCGGCCCTGATCTCGGTCGCCCTGTTCCAGTTCATGTGGACCATGAACGACTTCCTGGGCCCACTCATCTATCTGTCATCGGTCGACAAATTCCCTGTCTCCCTGGCACTTAAACTTTCAATTGACACGACTGAAGCCTTCGACTGGAACCAGATCCTGGCGATGTCCGTGCTCGCAATTACGCCTGCGTTGGTCGTCTTCTTCATGGCGCAGAAATACTTCATCGAAGGCATCTCAACTGGCGGGGTTAAAGGTTAAATCATGGCACACCTTCAACTTAAGAAACTCGTAAAAAAATACCCAAACGGATTTGAAGCTGTCCACGGCATCGACCTTGACGTCAAGGATGGTGAGTTCATGGTGCTGGTTGGCCCATCGGGCTGCGCAAAATCCACCACGTTGCGCATGATTGCCGGTCTTGAATCGGTCACGGCTGGCGAAATCCGGATTGGCGAACGCGTTGTGAATACTCTGGTTCCCGGTCGTCGCGGCATCGCGATGGTGTTCCAGAACTATGCGCTTTATCCGCACATGAAGGTCCGCAAGAACCTTTCCTTCGGTCTGCGTCTCGCAGGCCGTCCGAAAGACGAAATCGAGGCAGCAACCAAGGAAGTTGCCGAGATTCTCGAAATCGAGGCCCTTCTTGATCGGCTGCCAAAGGAATTGTCCGGTGGTCAGGCTCAGCGTGTGGCTCTTGGTCGTGCGCTCATCAAAAAACCGGAAGTGTTCCTGTTTGACGAACCGCTCTCCAACCTCGATGCCAAATTGCGCGCTTCCATGCGTGTCCGCATCACGGACCTGCATCGTCGCCTGAAAGAGGAAGGCCGTCCGGCAACCGTTATCTATGTGACCCACGACCAGACCGAAGCCATGACCATGGGCGACCGCATCTGCGTCATGAAAGAAGGTCACATCATGCAGGTTGCCGATCCGGTAACTCTTTATGACAAACCGGAAAATGCCTTCGTTGCAGGCTTTATCGGCACACCAGAGATGAACCTGATGAATGCCCAGCTTTCCATCGCCGGGTCTCACACTCTGAAAATCGGCAATCAGACCATTTCTCTTGCCGATGAGCTTGCCTCACGCATCAAGGCTTCGGCAGACGATAGCGAAGTGATCCTGGGCATCCGTCCGCAGCATTTCCATCTGGCTCCGGAAGGAACTGCGGATACGCTCTCGGGTGAAGTCACTGCCCTCGAATTCATGGGCCATGAGGTCTATCTGCATGTGAATGTCGAAGGCAATTCTCTCATCGCGGTCATTCCGGGTGAAGAATATGATCCGACCAATGTTCGTGGCTCCAAAGTATGCCTGAAAGTGAATGAGTCCCGTGCTCACGTTTTCGATCGTGAAAGCGGCAAGAATATCTCCTTCACTTAGGCCCCGAGCTGATTTTGGCGGGTCGTTGCCCGCCAGAATGCAAACCTTGTCTGCGGTCGTTATTCCCTCCGCGACCGCAGACATTTTCTGGTCTCCAACCGCTTTACAGGAACGAGCATCTTGAAACGCAGGGCTTCTTTTCTGACCATATTGGCCTCCGCAACGGCGCTTTGCACCGCGGCCAGCGCAGCCGAGCTTCGCATGACCTGGTGGGGCGGCAACAGCCGTCACGCAGCAACGCAAGCCGCCCTGCAAGCCTGTGGTGAGAAATATGACCACACGGTCAAAGCCGAGTTCACAGGCTGGAAGGGCTATCTGGAAAAACTGACCACTCAGCTTGCGGGCGGAACTGAAGCAGACATCTTGCAAGTCAACTGGCCGTGGTTACCACTCTTCTCCCCCAAGGGCGACGGCTTTGCTGATCTCACCCTGTTTTCAGACATTATCGATTTGAGCCAATGGTCGGGCGCTGAACTGTCTGCGACCACCATTGATGGAAAATTGAACGGTTTACCCCTCGCCACCACCGGCCGGGTTTTTCTATTCAATCAAGCCGTTTTCAAAAAGGCCGATCTGCAACTGCCGAAAAACTGGAATGAACTGGTCGCTGCGGCAGAAGCCTTTCAAGACAAGTTAGGCCATGATCATTATCCGCTTGAGGTGACAGAGGACAATCCGGTTCTGATTGTCATGCTTGTGGCAACCCAGAAAACAGGCAAAAGCCTTGTTGATGCCAAAACCAATCGCGTTGCCTGGAGCATAGAGGAACTTTCTGAAGCGATTGATTTTTATGGCATGCTGGTTGAGAAAAAGGTCACGCGTCCATGGAAAGATTGGGCCTCTGAAGGATATATCAAGCTTTATAACAGCCCCAACTGGGAAGCCGGTAAGATTGCCGGTTCCTATGAATGGGATTCCACCTATTTCAAATATGCCGATCCTTTGAAGGATGACGATGCGCTGGTTCCCGTTCCGATCCTGAAAATCGATGGCGCGGTGACAGAAGGTGTCTTTCGCAAGCCCTCGATGGTGTTCTCCATCTCCAAGCGGAGCGACAATCAGGACGCAGCGGCTGAAATCGTCAACTGCCTGCTAAATGAAAAGGAAGGCATTGAAGCGCTGGGTGCCACACGAGGGCTGCCAGCGTCGAGAATTGCACTCGCAACGCTCAAAGAAGCAGGCAAGATCGCGCCGGAGTTGGTGGCTGCGAATGACCTTGTCATGACAGGAACTGGCCCTGAGGTCTCTCCTCTCAGCGAACATCCCCGTATTCGGGACGCGTTTAAAGACGCGTTAGAAATGTACGCCTATGGCGAGTTCAGTTCTGAACAGGCTGCGGATGAAATCATCTACAGCATCAATGAGATACTCGAAAAGTTCGATCCGTGATTTTTCGAAAATAATGACGTTGGGCGGGTCTCTCGCCCAACCAACCATAGAATAGATCTTTCCAGCCTGCCCGGCCTGCCGGTTTGCTGGAAAATTCCTGACCCAAAAGGATTTGGCAATTCCGCACTCGACAGATCGCGGGAGTTGCTCAAGATGAGCGAGAATATGAAATGACTATCACCGTGTCGGCCATCACCGCGCGAACAGTAGCTCTTTGCCTCAATTTGGATGGAAAATCCAAGTTCTTTTTGCCGCAATCGAGTGCCTGGACGCTTAAAAAGGCTGCTGAAGTCATACGGTCAGGAGAAACCGACCGGGTGATAACGTTCCTTGATTGTCTGGAGCCGTCCTCGAACTATGTCTTTGAATTGGCTTGTGGTGAGCGTATCTCATTCAGGACAAAGGACTGTAACGGACGGATCGTCATCTCGGACCATGGCGCAAGCACGGATGCAGCCAACAACGCAACCGCAATTGCCGATGCAATTGCCAAGGTTCCTCAAGGCGGGACGCTCGCTGTTCCGGCCGGACGCTTCCTGACGGGGCCCGTGTTTCTCAAAAGCGATATGACGCTGCATCTTGAGCCCGGCGCAGAGCTGGTTTTCATCACGGACCGTAGCCAGATCGAGATCCTGCCCGCCCGCTCTGACGAAGGCGAAATGCTCGGTTCCTGGGAAGGATTGCCCGATGCGTGCTACGCGTCTGTGGTCACGGCCATTGGCTGCGACAATCTGGCAATCACCGGCTCGGGCACGCTTGACGGATCTGGCGCACAAGGAGACTGGTGGGAATGGCCCAAGGAACGACGCGATGGCGCAAGGCGCGCCCGCACTCTGTTCCTCAACAGCTGTACCGATGTCGAGGTGTCCGGTATCACTGTTCAGAATTCTCCATCCTGGACGGTTCATCCGCTCTATTGCCAGTCGATCCGTTTCGTTGGCCTTGCCATCAAGAATCCGGCCGATTCTCCCAACACCGACGGGCTTGATCCCGAATGTTGCGATGAGGTGTTGCTTGAAGGTATCCATTTCACGGTTGGCGACGATTGCATTGCGATCAAGGCCTGCAAGCGAGCCGATGACGGCTCGGACGATCACATCCGTCCTTGCGAGCATCTGACCATCCGCCACTGCTACATGGAGCGCGGCCACGGTGCTGTGGTCATTGGCTCGGAAATGAGCGGGTCGGTCCGGCATGTCACGATCGAGCATTGCGAGTTTCTGGGCACTGACCGTGGCTTGCGCATCAAGACCCGGCGTGGACGCGGCGGCGAGATTGCCTATGTGCGCTGTCACAATATTTCCATGCAGGATGTCCATTCGGCCATTGTGGCCAACGCCTTCTATTTCTGCGACCATGACGGTCGTTCCGAGTGGGTTCAGTCACGCGATCCCTATCCTGTCGATATTTCGACCCCCTCTATCCACGATATCGAGATCAGTGATCTTTATATCCGCAATGTCCGGGTTGCAATTGGCGCCTTTTACGGCCTTCCCGAAATGCCAATTCGCTCCGTTTCAATTCGCAACATTCATGCCAGCTTTGATGACAGCCAGACGGGTGACGTCCCAGTCATGGCGCTCCACGTTCCGGTCTGTCACCATGTTGGTTTTGCCTCGGAGAATGCGGACCTGCATTTTCTGGACGGGCATGAATTTTTTCCTCTCTCCACCGAACAAGAATAGGCAGAGATATGTTGACCACCTACTTCCACCATTATGCCGAGACTTACAGCGCTTATAAAAGTGGCCCCATATGCTATGAAGATGGCTGCCTTTATCGAGGCCTGATCACGCTTTTCGAGGCGACGGGTGAACAGAGCTGGCTTGATTCCCTTATCGCTTTTGCAGAGAAACAGGTCGCTCCGGACGGAACGATGACCGGCTATGTCCTTGAGGAATATAATATCGACAATATCCTCTCCGGCCGGGCCTTCCTCTATCTCTACAAGCAGACCAAGGATGAGCGCTATCTCATCGCGTGCGATACACTGCGCGAACAGCTCAAGACCCACCCTCGGACCGAGGGCGGCAATTACTGGCACAAGAAGCGCTACCCCCATCAGGTCTGGCTCGACGGCCTCTATATGGGCCTGCCGTTCCAGATCGAATATGGCTTGTTGAAAGAAGATGAAGGCCTGGTCAACGATGCTTTGCGCCAGCTGGAAAACGCGCTTGAAATAATGGGTGAAGGCCAGAATGGCCTTTATGCTCATGGTTATGACGAGTCACGCACGCAGCTTTGGGCCGATGACAAAACCGGTCTTTCGCCAGCTCACTGGGCTCGCGCAATCGGCTGGCTCTGCGTTGCCCTTATCGACATTTGCGAAAGAGTCGGCGAGAAAAGGATGGGCGATCTCTATGGCAAGGCCAGTGCCCTGTTCAGCAAGATCGTCACCCTGCAAAGCGAAGAAGGGGCATGGCTGCAAGTTATCGATCAGCCGGATCTTGAAGGCAACTATCTGGAAAGCTCCTGCTCTGCCATGTTCAGCTATGTGCTTTTGAAAGCGGCCCGTCTCGGCATGACCGAGGCCTTTGTCGCTCCCGGTCTCAAGGGACAGAAATATCTCGAGCAGTTGGTTCTCGCCAGTGATCCGATCAACCCTGTGATGCCAAAGATCGTCTGCGTGGCCGGACTTGGCGGCTTTGACGGCAATTACCGCGATGGCTCGCCATCCTACTATGTCAATGAGCCAATCAAGCCCGATGACGTCAAGGGCGTTGGCCCGTTCATGATGGCAACCGCCGAGAAGATCCTTCTTGAAAAATAAAATCGGCTGGCGGCCCCTCTCCCCCAAATGAGAGCCGCCGGTTACATAATTACCCGGCCAGTGGCCGGGCTCCTTGGAAACCCGGATCCTTGAGCCCGGGTTTTCTTTTTATCTGGATGGCGCTGATCCATTGCCCTCGCTGATGAGATCACAAGGCACACATCCATCCGAAGCGTGAGAAGAGATCAGGCAATAAAAAAAGCCCCGCCATGACCTGCGGGGCTTCAGTTTGACTAGCTTTATCATTGGGTTCCGTCTGCTCTTTCTCATACGCCCCGACCATCTTTCCGGCCATGACCTGCCGGAGGGGCAAGATTGAGCGAGACTGAGGAACCATGAAGGCCGTGAAATCGCTTCGCCACCACGGGTGGAGGTCGGAATGACGAAGCGACTAAGCCTCTGCCCTTAATCAGGCTTGCTTTTTCTTTTCCGCCTTGAGCGGAACAACACTTGCACTTTCTTTTTCGCTCTCGGTTTCGATCTCTTCCCTTTCATAGGCTTCGACATATGGACGGCCATAGTAGCTGTCCAGCATCACCTGTTTGAGCTCGGAGATCAGCGGGAAGCGCGGGTTTGCGCCAGTGCACTGATCGTCGAACGCTGCAACAGCCAGTTCGTCAATCTTGGCAAGGAAGTCAGCCTCATTGACGCCCGCTTCCTTGATGGATCCCGGAATTTCGAGATCCTTTTTCAATTCCTCGATCCAGGCAATCAGGTTTTCGACCTTCTGCTGTGTCCGCTCACCGCCAAGACCAAGGTGATGGGCGATCTCTGCATAGCGGGCCCGAGCCTTGGGTCTGTCATACTGTGAGAAGGCCGTCTGCTTGGTCGGCATGTTGGTGGCGTTGTATCGTATCACGTTGGATATCAACAAGGCGTTCGAAAGACCATGTGGCAAGTGGAAAGCTGCACCGATTTTATGCGCCATGGAGTGACAAACCCCAAGGAAGGCGTTGGCAAAGGCGATCCCTGCAATGGTTGCGCCATTGTGGACCTTTTCACGGGCCACCGGATCATCCGCACCATTCTTGTAGGCGGATGGCAGATATTCCTTGAGCAGTTTCAGCGCCATCAGGCCCTGGCCGTCGGAATATTCGTTGGCCATCACGGAGACGTAGGCTTCAAGGGCATGCGTGACCGCATCGATGCCGCCGAAAGCGGTCAGGGATTTGGGCATGTTCATGACCAGGTTTGCATCGACAATTGCCATGTCGGGGGTCAGTTCATAATCAGCCAACGGATATTTCTGGCCACTGACATCATCGGTAACAACCGCAAAAGGCGTAACCTCGGAGCCGGTTCCCGACGTGGTCGGAATGGCGATGAACTGCGCCTTCTCGCCCATTTTCGGGAACTTGTAGATGCGCTTGCGGATATCCATGAAGCGCAGCGCCAGATCCTTGAACTTGGCGTCCGGATGTTCATACATCACCCAGATGACTTTCGCAGCATCCATGGGCGAACCGCCACCAAAGGCCACGATCAGGTCGGGATTGAAAGAGTTTGCCTTCTCCAACCCCTTGCGCACGTCGGAAAGGGTCGGGTCAGCTTCCACCTCGAAGAAAACTTCAACATCAACGTCCCGCGATTTCAGCAGCGCGACGGTTTCGTCCAGATAGCCATTCATGTAAAGGAACCGGTCGGTAACGAGCAGAGCCCGTTTCTTGCCCTCGATATCCTTGATGGCTTCAGCAAGGCAGCCGCGACGGAAATAGATGGATTTCGGAACTTTGTGCCAAAGCATGTTTTCCTCGCGTTTTGCGACGATCTTCTTGTTGATCAGGTGTTTTGGTCCCACATTCTCGGAAATCGAGTTGCCGCCCCAAGAGCCGCATCCCAAGGTCAGGGATGGCGCCACATTGAAGTTGTAGAGGTCGCCGATGCCGCCTTGGGAGGATGGCATATTGACCAGAATACGGGCGGTTTTCATTTTCTCACCGAATTCCTGAACGCGTTCGGGATGACGGTCCTGATCGGTGTAGAGAACGGATGTGTGACCAATACCGCCAAGGGCGACCAGATCAGCAGCCGTTTTTGCGGCGGCCTTATAGTCCTTGCGGCGATACAGTGCGAGGGTAGGAGAGAGTTTTTCGTGAGCAAAAGCTTCGTCCGCGACGCCTTCAACCTCGGCAATCAGAACCTTGGTATCAAGCGGAACCGTGACACCGGCCAATTCTGCAATCTTGACGGCGGACTGACCAACAATCTTGCTGTTCAGATGGCCATCGGGGAATACTGTCTTGCGAACGGCGTTGATCTCGTTGGCTTTGAGAACATAGCCGCCATAGTTTGAGAAGCGATCTAGAACGGCCTCATAGACCGCATCGACAACGACAACCGCCTGTTCGGAGGCGCAGATCATGCCATTGTCAAAGGTTTTGGACATGAGGATCGAGGAAACCGCGCGCTTGATGTCTGCATATTCGTCGATCAGGACCGGAGCATTACCGGCACCAACGCCAATGGCGGGCTTGCCGGAAGAATAAGCGGCCTTGACCATGCCCGGACCACCGGTCGCAAGGATCAGGTTGATGTCCGGATGACGCATCAGCGCATTGGACAGATCCAGAGTTGGCTCATCGATCCAACCGATGATACCATCGGGAGCACCGGCCTGAACAGCAGCCTCCAGCACCAGCTTGGCAGCGGCGCAAGTTGCTTTCTTGGCGCGCGGATGCGGGCTGAAGACAATGCCGTTACGGGTCTTGAGAGAAATCAGCGCCTTGAAAATGGCGGTCGAGGTCGGATTGGTGGTCGGAACGATACCGCAGATCACGCCGACAGGCTCGGCGATGGTCATCGTGCCACCAAAATCGTCCACTTCAAGGATGCCACAGGTCGGTTCATCCTTGTATTTGTTGTAAATATATTCAGAGGCAAAGTGGTTCTTGATCACCTTGTCCTCGACAACTCCCATGCCGGTTTCCTCGGCGGCCTGCATGGCCAGCGGGATGCGTGCATCGGCTGCCGCAAAGGCTGCATAACGGAAAATCCGGTCAACTTGAGCTTGGGAGAAAGTGGCAAATTTGGCCTGCGCTTCTTTTACGCGGGCAATCTGAAGATCCAGCTCTTCTGCATTGGTAACAGGCATTTGTTACTCCATTTTTGGCACAGTTCCATCGTTCCGAGACATCGGATGCTCGGTCGATTTCTTGTACCTTGGTGATTGTCACGTGCCCGAAATGGGTGCCACGCGCCCCGCTCCAGCGAAAAAACCGCTTCTGATTGCCATTTAGCGCGATTTTTCTCTGCCGTGCGTGGTTCGATGCTCTTGGCGAGCAAAGATCACGGCCGCCTTAACGGTGCCTGTAGTTTATTATACTATCGACCTACGCAAACTACGTTAATATACTTATCGCAATCAGGAAAGAAGAAAATTGCACTTGCGATCATGGCTGAGGTTGCGACAAATGGCTGCTACGCTTGCACTAACAAATTTTTCCAAATTGAAAAAAGCTGTGACCAATTTTTCCTAGCAGTTCTCAAACGAGGACTCTTTGCCGATTTCGTCCACCCCCATGCACCTAACGCATACATGGCATGCATCAAGAGATTAGCTTAAAGGCTCATTTTTGGCTGAAATAGGTCAATGAGCCTTACCCTTTCAAGTGGCGTATTTCTGCCTTTATGGCAGGAAGATGAGAGCGACGCTGACGCAGTATTGTCAACCTTTTCGGACGCCCGGGCAAAAGCGTGAAGCCGTTGTCGGAGAAAAGCCGATCTCCACCATGATGGTAGGTTACAAAGAAGGCTGGCTTGTTGGTCTCCAGCCGGATTTCGACATTCCCCAGCGCGTTGGTGCGTTCTTTTGCCGTGATTTTCGGCTTTTCCAAGCGGTAGTTTTTGAAGGGAAGCGGCCAATAATCATTTTCGCCAAAAATGAATTGATCCTCGTTCTGCCAGGTGATGTGAAGGAAGCTATCCTCGCCAAAGATCCCACTGTCAATTTCGGTGACCGTGATGGCCCGATCCACAGGAATGGTCACATCGAAATCGCCAAGACTTTCCAGCGCTCCGGACAAGGAAATGCGCTCAAGCTGAATGGTGATGGCGACCGACTCAGGACTGTCATTGACAGCAAAAAGCTTGACCTTGCCGCTTTCGGTATCGGGTTGGGCGGTCACCAGAACCGGCGCAAAAAACCGCCTTGCGAAATATTGGGTGAGTTTCCAGCCGCCGCCATATTCCAGGCTTGACCAGCTGGCAACCGGCCATGTGTCGTTGAGCTGCCAATAGAGCGTGCCCATGCAGCGCGGCTTGTTCGAGCGCCAGAATTCAATTGCCGTTTTCATTGCCATGGCCTGACTTATCTGACTGAGATAAGCCATGTCGTCAAAGCCATCGGGAAAACGGAAATATCGGGCTATGGTTTCAACGATGCGGCTGTTTCCGCCCTCATTGCGCTGATGGACATCCATCACGGGTGAGGAAATATTCCGGTCCTCAGGCTCGGTGAAGCTTTCAATCACGCGTATGGACGGCAGAGACTGGAAACCGAATTCGGAACAGAAACGCGGACGCACGGTACGATAATGCTCAAAATCCTTGGCCGAGTGCCACACATCCCAGAAATGCATGTCACCAGCGGTATCATCATGCCAGCCATCGCCAAAGTCGAGTGGACCACGAGAGGGGGATGACGGCCAAAATGGCACATCGAGTTTCTCTTCGCTGACGATTTCCTGCAAGGCGAAATTCAGCCGGTCATACATGGCCAGATAGCGATCACGGTCCTTCTTGCTCTCGTCGAACCAGCTTATGGCTCCCACCAGTTCATTGTCGCCACACCAGAGCGTGATGCACGGATAGCACGAAGCGGCACGCACCTGCTGCCGTGCCTCGGCTCGCACCAGATCGAGCCAGTGGGAATTGGCCGCAGGGTAGAGATTGCAGGCGAACATGAAATCCTGCCAGACCATCAGACCAAGCTCTGAACACAGATCATAGAACCAGGGCGCTTCATATTGCCCGCCACCCCAGACCCGGATCATGTTCATGTTGGCCTCAACAGCCGAGGTCAACAAGTCCCTTGTGGCCTCCGGTGTCGCGCGTGCCGGCAGGGCGTCGGCGGGGATCCAGTTCGCCCCACGGGCGAAGATTTCCCGCCCGTTAATGCGGAAGGCAAAGCGGTGGCCGACCTCGTCCCGGTCGGTTACAAGTTCAACGGTACGAAGCCCGATGCGATGGGTTCTTGTCTGCCCGTCCAGCATGACGGAAAGATCATAAAGAGCCTGCTCACCATGGCCCGCAGGCCACCAGAGACGCGGGGCGTCGACCCTGATTTCAAGTGTGGCCTGGCCCCTGCCCGGCCAGACCGTGATCAGATCGCTGATAACCCGGCCGTCAAAATTGGCAGCAAGAGTGAATTCGCCCGGCTCGAACGCCTCATAATGGACGGTAAGCAAAAGGGTGACCCCGTCTTCATGATGGCTCTGGCTGACCTTGAGATCATCAAGGCGCAACTTGTTGAGCCGTCTCAGCTTCACAGAGCCATAGATGCCGATTGGAGACAGGGCAATATTCCAGTCCCACCCGGCGTGACATTGGGGTTTTCTGAGAAAATTATAATGCGGGATGCGGCAGTTCCAATGAATATAGGGAACGGGAAAAGGGAATTTTTCCTCAAGCGCATGAGCCAGCTTGCTGTTTGACAGGAACAGCACCGTTACCTGATTCTCTCCCGCGACAAGATGGGGGCCAGCGTCGAAATCATAACGCAGAAATGTGCTCTCGCAGCGCCCGATCTGGGCATCGTTGAGGAAGACAAGCGCGTGGCAATCGACACCTTCCAAAGTGAGAACATGGCGTTCGGAGAGGTCGCCCTTGAAGTCGAACGTCTTGCGTGCGATCCATTCACTTTGGTGGATCCAGTCGAGGCTTTGCTCGGTATCGCGCCAGTAAGGATCAGTGATTTCCTTCTCCGCCAGCAATGCCGAGTGCACATCGCCAGGAATTGCAAATGGCACAGAGACCGTGTTGTCCGCCTTGCTCAGCGTCCAGCCATCATCAAGAGACTGTTCCGCATCGATTGTTGAAATTTGCTGTGTCATCAAACTGCCTTCCCCGCTCCAAGCGCCGTCATTGCAATCGGGCAGTCTCAGAATAGTTTGAAAAGGCACGCTTGGCCACAAAGGAGCAGCAGTCTTAACAGCGTCAAAAAGAACAATGAATGCAAGTCTGAAGACAAGCCCGGTCTGTCACCTGTTCTGCAAGTGAAACGCGAGCGACACAATGGTGCGCGTCAACAGCTCACAAGCAAGCCGCAACGCAGGACCAACGGCATCCCCTGCACATGGCGAGCAAGGCAAGATCAGCATCGGCATTCATTTTCTGGAGGAAGGCACGGCAGATTCGTCAGAACCGGCGGATGGACGCCCAAGGGGGGCATATATCTTCGCCTTCATGGGAAGCGAGAGCGCCCTCTTTTTGTGAGGGCTACCTCGTTTTCTTCGGACTGATCAGGATCAACCGGGCCGGAATTCGCAAACCCCGCTCAAGGGGTATCGTGCCTAGCGGTCACGGTTGAAGTCGTTCATCAGGCCCATGATGAAAAGGTCCTGCTGGCTTGGCTGACGGCCATTTTCCACGTCGTTGGAAATGCGTGCAGCAGCAGGGATCGTACGGAATACGGAACCAACGGAATCGGCAACATTTTTAATGCTATCAAACATATTTCTATCTCCTGAGAAGAGTTAATCACTCTATTTTTGATAAGCTGAAGATAGTATATCCGAAGCCAAGCAAAAAGTGCTTATCTCAAAATTCTACTATTCCCAAAATGCATACCTCGCGTTTTTTGCGTAAAAACAACCTTTTAGACACACGTAGAAACACGCACACATTAAAGAGTTGTCCGTTTTGGAGGCTGATTGATCGTCAAGTCAGGCAGGGGCCTGTCCCACGGGGCGACGAAGACAAGGGTTGTGTGCCCGATGTTGCCCTGAGCCAGCGAGGATGTTCCCTTGTCGATCGTCAGGGCATTGGGGTTGCCATGCACTTCCAGCGGTTTGCCATCCACGTCAACCGGATCAAACCAGGCTCCGGTTTGAAGGGCAATGCAATCCTTGCGCAATTCGGCATCAAAACGCACACCGGCCAACGCAGCGCCACGGTCGTTGAACAGCCGGACAATCTGCCCTTCTTCTATGCCACGCAGTCTGGCGGTATCGGGATGAAGACGACAAACCTCCCGCCCCTCTATCTTGTCGGAAAGAGATTCGGACCCCCGGTCATTCTGGCTATGCAGGCGCGTGTCCGGTTGAGCGGAAATGAGATGCAAAGCCCCTTCGGGCGCGTCAACAAGGCTTTCTACCGGTTTCATCCATGCCGGATGCCCCGGACAATCCTCAAGGCCGAAAGAAGCAATCGTTTCGTTGTAGAGCGTGATCTTGCCGCTTTCTGTCTGCAATGGATTGGCGTGCGGATCGGCGACGAACGCCTGCATGGAAATGCGGGTCTCATGGTCCCCCTCGAGCATGACACGTCCCTGCTGACGGAAGACATCGAAATCTGGCAACGCCATATCCATCCCGGCGACCAACTGCTGTGACTGTTGCCACAAGAGGCGCAGCCAGTCTTCTTGCGAACGTCCTTCGGTGAAGGCCTCTTCAAGCCCCATTTTGGCGGCGATGAGACGCAGGATTTCGTGATCGTCCAGAGCCTCGCCCATCGGCTCATGCACCGGTAACATATGGATCAGCGACGGCTCGGTCTTGCTGAACATGATGTCTGTACGCTCCAGCGCGGTGGTCGCGGGCAGGACGATGTCGGCCCGACGCGCGGTCGCGGTCCAGCTATGTTCCATGACAACCACGGTTTCAGGTTTTTGCCATGCTTTTTCCAGGCGGTTCAGATCCTGATGATGGTGATAGGGATTGCCACCAGACCAGAAGACCATGCGAATATCGGGATAGCGCCGCATCTCGCCATTATAGGGATAAAGCCCGCCGGGATTGAGCAGCATGTCGGCAATGCGCGCAACGGGAATGAAATCATCCACCGGGTTGGTCCCTTGCGGCAGGGATGGCCAATGGATGTTTTTCGTTGATCGGCCGATGGAGCCGACGCAGCCATAGCCGAACCCGTAACCGGTTCCGGGTTGCCCAATCTGTCCCAGCATTGATGCCAGAGCAAGACCGGCCCAGACCGGCTGCTCGCCATGATCGGTGCGCTGCACCGACCAGGAGACATTGATCATGGTCTTGTTGTGCGCCATGTCGCGGGCCAACTGACGGATCGTGTCCGCAGGCATGTCGCAGATCTTTCCTGCCCAGTCGGCACTCTTGGGCTCACCGTCCGTCTCGCCCAGCAAATAGGCGCGGAAGGCTGGCCAGCCGGAGGTGTATTCTTGCAGGAAGTCTTCCTTGTGCAGATCCTCGATGAGCAGACTGTGGCAGAGCGCCAGCATCAGGGCCGTATCGGTACCGGGGCGCAAGGAAAGCCACTCGGCCTTTGGCATGTCGCTCTTTTGCGGGCTGACATTGACAAGCCGCCCCTTGAGCTGGCCGAGCCATGTCTCGGTCTGATGGATCGCAGCCCCGGAGGAAGAGACCTGCGCCGGGCGCCCGGAAATGCCACCGAAAGCAACCAGCAGGGTGCAATGCTCGATGATGTGAGCCCAGCTGGTCATGCTGTCCTGAAAATCGCCCTGCGACATGCCGGTGATATGGGGCAGGATAACCTCTCCGGCAGCATGGGAGTAGGTCTCTCGCGCCTTGACGAAACCACCAGCGAGATTGAGGAAACGTTTGAGCTGGCTTTGTGCATGGTGAAAGCGCCCGGCACTGGCCCAGCCATAGGAACCACCATAAATCGCCTTGTTGCCATGGGTCTCACGCACGCGAGTGAGGTCTTCGGCCACGCGGGTTGCCGCCTCATCCCATGACACTTCCACGAACTCGTCGCGGCACCGGTTCTTGCCACCGTCCCCTTCGAGCCAGCCCTTGCGGATTGCGGGGCGCAGGATGCGGCTCTTTTCGTCCTTCGAGGCGGAAAGCCAGCCCTTGCCGATCCGGGACGGATCAGGATCGTCGCTCACTGCCTTGAGTTGATTGTCCGTGATTTCGTAGGCACCCCAGTGGGCAGCGGTATATTTCATGGCCGGAATCCTGTTTCGAAGGCTTTGAGAGATCTAACCGCTAGCATTTTGCACGCCCCATTAGCAAGCGGTTGGAAAAATCCCATCGGGATGCTTATATAAACAAAAATACTTAGCAACCGATGGATCTTGCAGGATCGCCCGGTTGCCAACCCCGACTGGGACAAGATGGATCACTTAAGCCGCCCCTCCCCGATCTTCTGCTTTGAGCATAGTTTTGCCCGTGAACTGGAAGGGTTTTATGTGCCCTGGCAGGGAGAACAGGTTCCCAAGCCGCGTATTGCGCTGTTCAACGAGCGGTTGGCTGCCGATCTGGGGCTTGAGCTTGACGGGTCAGAGCCAGAGCTGGCAGGCTATCTTGCGGGCAGTGTTGCCCCTCAAGGCTCCGAGCCCATCGCGCAGGTCTATGCGGGTCATCAGTTTGGCAGCTTCTCGCCCCAACTCGGGGACGGCCGGGCCTTGCTGCTTGGAGAATTGCTGGACAAGAACGGAACCCGCCTTGATCTCCATCTGAAAGGGTCGGGAAGAACTCCCTTCTCTCGCGGTGGCGATGGCAAGGCTGTCCTGGGGCCGGTTTTGCGTGAATATGTCATGGGCGAGGCCATGCATGCACTCGGCATCCCGACAAGCAGGGCTCTGGCGGCAACCACGACAGGCGAGATGATCCGCAGGCAGGGCCTCAAGCCCGGTGCGGTGTTGGCGCGGATCGCCTCAAGCCATATCCGCGTCGGCAGCTTTCAGTTTTTCGCAGCCCGTGGCGCGTGGGCCAAGGTGCGGCAGCTGGCCGATTACACGATCGATCGCCATTATCCAGAATTTGCCGGTATGGATGACCGTTATCTCCTGTTCCTCAAAGCCGTCTCAGAGCGTCAGGCGAATCTGATTTCCCAATGGATGGGGGTCGGCTTTGTGCATGGGGTGATGAATACGGACAATATGGCCCTTTCCGGCGAGACCATCGACTATGGCCCCTGCGCTTTCATGGAAGCCTATGACCGAGCGGCGGTTTTCAGCTCCATTGATCAACAGGGACGCTACGCCTATGGCAATCAGCCCTCAATGGCCCAGTGGAATCTGGCGCGTTTTGCAGAAAACCCTCGTACCCCTGATCGACCCGGAAAACGAGACCCGTGCCGTGGAGCTGGCCACCGAAGCCCTCACCGGTTTCATGGACAGTTTCAAGACGGCATGGTCCAGCCTCATGGGCAGAAAGATCGGGTTATCCTTCACCAGGCCCGGCGACATTGCGCTGATCAATCAGCTCATGGGCACGTTGCAAGGCGAAGGGGTGGATTTCACGCTTTTCTTCCGCCACCTGAGCGAGGGTGATCATGGGGAGACCGGCAGAAGCTGTTGCAATTGTTTGACGATGAAGAGGCGATCCTTCGCTGGCTCAGAGACTGGCAAGACCGGTTGCAGGAAGAGGCCCGGTCTGTCGAAGACATTGCAGAAGGGATGAAGAGGGTCAATCCGCTCTATATTCCACGCAATCACCTGGTCGAGGCCGCCCTTGCGCAGGCTGAGGACTATGCGGACTTCGGCCCGGTCAAACAGTTGCTTGCCGTTCTTGAAAAGCCGTTTGAAGAACAAGCCGGGCGCGAAGATTATGCCAGCCCCGCCCCGAAAGCCTTCGGGCCTTTCGTCAGCTATTGCGGCACATAAATCGGGCTTGAGAAAAAAGCGCAAGCTCGGAAGTTCACGACAGCGGACCCTCGAAGATCCTGCGGCGGGCATTGCGAATATGTTCCTGCATGCGCATTTTGGCTGCATCCATATCGCGGTTGCGGATGGCATTGAAAATGCGGTGATGCTCTTCCTGCACGACCACGCGACGCGCCTGCTTGCTTCTGATGGAAAGATTGCGCGAAATGTCCATCGCCTGCAAGGACACTTCTGTCAGGGCCTGAAAGGAGCTGACGAAGAAATGATTGTCCGATGCTTCGCAGATGGCGAGATGGAAACGATAATCCTCTTCGGTTTTCATGTCGCCTGTCTCGATGGCGTCATCCATGCGTTTTAGCTCGATTGACATCCTGTCAAGATGATCCGCCCCGGCACGCTCAGCGGCGAAATAGGC
>NZ_CAUVYE020000006.1:0-2366 GCF_963556055.3 uncultured Cohaesibacter sp.
TATCTGTCGATAGTGCCGGGCATCAGTGCCCGGTCCTTACGGTTTAGCCCGATCGAGGAGTATGAGCATGACTCTTAGCCCACTTCTCTCAGTGACAGATCTCAATATCAGGTATGACGGTTCAATCGTTGTGCCGAATTTCACATTAGACGTGGCGGAAAAGGAATTTGTTTCCCTACTTGGCCCCTCCGGCTGTGGCAAAAACCACAATTCTCAGGGCACTCGCGGGTTTCATTCCCGCAATGTCGGGCACAATCACGCTCGAAGGCAGGGATATCACCCGATTGCCACCTGAAGCACGAGATATTGGCATCGTTTTCCAGAACTACGCTCTGTTTCCCACCATGAGCGCTTTTGAAAATATTGCGTTTGGGTTGCGCGTGGCAGGAAAATCCTCAAGTGAAATCGAGGAAGCAGTTCACTCAATTGCCAGAACCGCAGATATAGAAGACCATCTGACCAAGAAACCCGCAAACCTTTCAGGGGGGACAGCAGCAGAGGGTGGCGATAGCCCGCGCCTTGGTTAATGGGTAGCCGGGTCTTGCTGTTTGACGAGCCTCTGTCCAATCTCGACGCGAAGGTTCGCATCACCTATGCGACGCGAAATTATGCGATTGCAGGACCGTTTTGGCTTTACAACCCTGTTTGTGACCCACAATCAGGAAGAAGCCCTGTCCCATGTCCGACAGAATTGTGGTATTGAACAAAGGGAATGTTGAACAGATCGGAGCACCTATAGACCTGTATCGAAAACCCGCTTCACCATTCATTGCGCATTTCATAGGCTCTTCCAACACACTATCAAAATCGCTAGCTCAAAACCTTTTGGGGGAAACGGCCGACACCATTTGTGTGCGCCACGAGGATGTTGTTCTCAGCCAGGTTCATTCCGAAGGCATACCAGCCGAAGTCAGGCATGTGGAATTTCTTGGCCCCATGATGCGCATTGAATGTGCTGTGGAGGAAGAAAAGATTTCAGCTATTCAGTACGGTGGGACACTGCCTCATGTCGGCGAGAGAGTGTATTTATCCATCCGCGAAGGCGCCGCATATCTCTTTCATGGAGAGGCTTCATGACTGTTGCGCAGCGTCTAGAAAAGATCGTCTACTGGCTTACTCTCGGCCTGGTTCTTTGGGCTCTTTTCAGCTTTATCGTTCTTCCGTTGGTTACAGCACTATATGCTGCGCTTTTCCGGGATGGCTCCTTCGCGATCCTCGACATCATCAATGAATTATGGGGATCACGCCGGGTTCGAACAGCGATCTGGAACACCGCTTGGATGACTGCTGTAACGACGATCACCGTTACGATAGTTGGTGTTTTCCAAGTACTCGTCTTGGAGTATTTCTTTGTTCGTGGTCGCTTCTTTCTTAAGATCGGTTTTGCTGTCCCACTTATTTTCAGCTCCATTGTCGCAACAGCTGGATATAATTTTACTTATGGCCAAAGCGGCATTCTGACGGTTGCCGCACAGCGGCTGTTTCCGGAATTGCCAAGTGATTGGTTTCTGGGTTGGTTTGGGGTTCTCTATGCCCACACCTTTCTCATGACAAGTTTCTATTTTCTGTTTTTAAGAGCTGCTATGCGCCGTGTTGACTATGCGACAATTGAAGCTGCGCGCGCACTCGGCGCAGGAGAGATGACGATATTAAGACGGGTCGTCTTTCCGGTTATAATGCCGACTCTCATGGCGGTAACGTTGCTCACGGTCTATGGAGCGCTTGGCTCATTTGCAGCACCACAGGTTCTTGGTGGGCGAGACTTTCACATGCTAAGCCAGATGATTCTGACGCTCAATAGCTTGCGGCGGCAAGATATGGCAGCACTTCTAGCCCTTATTTTGGGCATTATTATACATGGTCCTCATTTTGCTTTCGCAATATTTCGAGGCGAGGGCAAGTTATGTTGGCGGGGGCAAAGACACCGGTTCCAGTCGAATTGCGTAGATTGGCAAATCCCTGGGCAAACCTAATGCTGCATGTGGCCACTTACCTGCTCTTTATCATTTATGTGTTGCCGGTGCTCATCGTCATCCTTTTTTCATTCGCACCGGCATCATCAATTGGCATCGAAACTAATCCCTTCGACCTTGACACTCAAAAACTACATCCGTGTCTTGTCCGGTGGCAGCGCGTTTTACCCGTTCCTTAATTCCATCCTGATGGGCACGATAGCCGTGGCGATCGGATTGGGTGTCACACTCTTCAGTGTCCCGGTAATACTTGCAAAACACCGGTTCATATCCCGCTTGCTTGACATCGGGCTCTTCCTGCCTTGGATCGTCCCTTCGATCCTCATTGCCATCGGGTTGATTGTTACCTATGACCGTCCCAATCTGCTGATTGGGGGACAGGTTTTGCTGGGC
>NZ_CAUVYE020000007.1:0-162837 GCF_963556055.3 uncultured Cohaesibacter sp.
CGAGCGTGGATGAACCTTGAGCGCCTTGATCGAGGACCACGAGAATGTCCCGATGGAGACCATGATCATGATCGAAACCAGCGCAGGCATCGGAATGCGGGCAACAAGATCACCAAGGCCAACGACAAGAATCAGCAGTACGATACCCGCTGTAAAGGTTGATAGCCGCCCCCGCCCGCCGGATTTCACATTGATGATCGACTGGCCGATCATTGCACAACCCGCCATGCCTCCGATAAAGCCGGTCAAGCTGTTGGCAATGCCCTGCCCGATACATTCCTGATTGCGATTGGATCTGGTATCGGTGAGATCATCAACGATATTCTGCGTCATCAGGCTTTCAAGCAATCCGACAATGGCCACAGCAACTGAATAGGGAAAGATGATCATCAGCGTTTCGAACGTGAACGGAATATCGGGAATGAGAAAAACGGGCAAGGTATCGGGTAATTCGCCCATATCGCCCACGGTCCTCACATCCCAACCGAACGCAACCACCAGTCCGGTCAACACGATGATGGTAACGAGCGGAGACGGAAGTGCCGTTGTCAGTCTGGGAAACAGATAGATGATCGCAAGCCCCGCCGCGACAAGCGCATAGGTGAGCCAGGTAACACCCGGAGTTACCGGGTTCAGCTCGGGCAATTGCGCCATGAAAATCAGGATCGCCAGCGCATTCACAAAGCCGGTCATGACCGATTTCGAGACATAGCGCATGAAACGTCCAAGCTTCAGGAGGCCAGCTCCGATCTGGATCAGGCCCGCCAGCACGGTCGCCGCAAGCAAATACTGAAGTCCATAATCCTTGACGAGCGTCACCATCAAGACGGCAGTGGCAGCGGGTAGCGGCCGAGATCATGCCGGGCCGCCCTCCCGTAATAGCCACCAGAACGGCAATTGAGAAAGAGGCATAAAGACCCACTTTGGGATCCACACCGGCAATAATGGAAAATGCGATGGCCTCGGGGATGAGCGCCAGTGCGACCACGAGGCCCGCCAGCAAGTCACCACGCACATTCCCAAACCATTGCTGTTTTAAGTCGGAAATTGAAATCATGAAAAGTCCAGCGCCCAGCATCGAGACGTCTTTTTCGAGACGGCCCGGCAGTTCAGCTTGGGCTAATGTGTGAGAGGATCCGGCGGGTCAGCTGCCAGAAGAGCCACCCGGGCTTTCACCGGGTCCTTCAGTTCTTGATACGTATAAACGCGATTTCTCGCCAGATTGCAAGTCTTCTGGAGCAATTCTAAAAATGTGAAGGACAGCAAAGAGCTTGAGTTTGCAGCCACACACCCCATATTCAGCAGGGATAATTGTCAAGGTCAGGCCCATGCAAAGCTCACACAAGCATTATAACGAAGACGAGATCGAACTGCTGCCACCCGTAAAAGGCAGCCGAGGATGAGACGGGCCATCGCGACGCCTCCTTGGCAAGAAAGGCCGCCAATGTGCGCAAGAAATTCTGGGCCGTGGTCAAGAAAGCCGCGCGGGCAAATCCCGATCATGGAAGAGGTCGTCGCGGGCTATTATTGCGCCTTTGATTCCAATACGCCCTTCAAGGTGCGCCTGACGCTGATCGGAGCCCTCGCCTACTTCGTATTGCCAATCGATGTGATACCAGATGCCCTGCTCGGGATCGGCTTTGCCGATGATCTTGCGCTTCTGACCTATGTGCTTAAAACCGTGCATGACAGCATCACCGCAGAGCATCGCCTCAGGGCCAAGCAGGCTCTGGCTGAACATGACGTTCATGTCGAGCGATGACACCGGCTAGAGCGTGATCACGACCTTGCCCCTCACCTCGCGATTGGCAATGGCTGATATCGCCTCTGCCGTCTTCTCAAGCGGATAAGTCTGGTGCAAATGTGGCTTGAGCTGGCCGCTCGCGACCCAGCCCAGAATCAGGGACATGTTTCTGGCATGCTCCACCGGGTCGCGGACAATCGCCTCTCCCCAGAAGACACCAAGCAAATCCACCGATTTCAACATCACCAGATTGAGCGGCATCTTGGGGATCGTGCCAGATGCAAAACCGACGACCAAAAAACGACCATACCAGCCGGTTGCCCTCAAGGCTGCTTCAGAAAAGTCGCCACCAACCGGATCATAAACCACATCCACGCCCTTGCCACTCGTCAGGCGCTTGAGATCCATCTTGAGATTCTGGCTAGAATAGTTGACAAGGTCATCGGCGCCATGCTGCCTGCATAGCTCCAGTTTTTCGTCCGAAGAGGCACAGGCAATGACGCGCGCGCCCATCAGCTTGCCGATTTCGACCGCCGCAAGCCCGACCCCGCCGGACGCACCCATTACAGCCAGACTTTCCCCCCTCTGTAATCGGGCCCGGCTACGCAAGGCATAAATCGTTGTTCCATAGGTGATCATCAATCCCGCAGCATGCTCGAATGACAAACCATCGGGCATGCCAATGGCCTCATCCTCGCGGACAACCACATAGTCCCGCGCACCGCCCCAACGAAGATAGCAAAGAACCCGCTCCCCGATGCGGGCAGGGTCGACACCCTCTCCGACCGCCTCGATCTCACCCGAAATCTCGCCTGAGGGAGAAAAGGGCAAATCGGGAGTATATTGATAGCGATCCTCAATGATCAGCGTATCAAAGAAATTGAGCGCGGCCGCCCTGACCCTTATGAGAAGCTGACCGGGCCCGGCCATAGGTTTTGCAATATCCTTGAGAACAAGACCATCCGCCTTGCCAAAAGCCTCGCACAAAACTGCTCGCATTCCCCTGCCTCCTTTTGCGGTTCTGCCCTCAGAACCGTTTGCCGCCTTGCAAATCTGCTAACACAGGCTCCTGAAACCAAGAAGAGACGAAGGACCAATCGACCGTGTTTTTTAGGTCATTCCTTAGTTGAACATCGCTCCCGGTTTCCTCAGCCGGGCGGTTTCCTTTTCTGCAATTCTGGACTAGAAAGGCCCACATTCGGCATTAGACCTCTAAAAAGCGCATATTCGGAGCGCAGACTAAGTAAAAGGAAAAAGAAAAGCTATGCGTGGATATTTCGCAATCGGTGTTCAGGGACTGTCCAAGGAAGGCAATTTTGGCAATCTTTTGAGAACAGCCCACGCATTCGGAGCCAGCTTCTTTTTTACCCTCGCTTCGAAAAAGTCATTCGCCAAGCCCGGAACGGATACCTCGCACTCTTCTGATCATATTCCCTATTATCCCTGGGCCAACGAAGAGGAGATGATTCTGCCAAAAGACTGTCGCCTCATTGGAGTTGAACTCACCGACGAGGCAATTGCGCTTCCCTCTTTCCGGCATCCGGCCAAGGCTGCCTACATTCTGGGACCCGAACGCGGCAATCTCTCTCAGGCGGTGCAGGACAAGTGTGATTTCATTGTCAAGATCCCGACCCTTTTCTGCCTGAATGTGGCAACCGCCGGTGCCATCATCATGTATGATCGTGTACAATCGATGGGCGGCTTCTCGGAACGTCCGGTAAGGGCAGGCGGACCCAAAGATCCCCGGCAACATCAGCATGGTCTGCCAAAATTCCGCGCCGGAATGCCGGACGCCCTCAAGGGCTGACAGGCTTTCAAGCACCAGGAGCCAAACAGAAAATGCGGCTCTGGCGAAATGACAGAAGAAATGACGGCAATCTCCATCAGATTGGAAATCTGCCCATCTGTTGCCGCATTTGCGATTAATTGTTCTGAAAAACAAGGCAGATTCTGGTTGAACAGAGTTTCGATTTGGCAAAAGTCCCTGAAAATTTGCATAAATCGTCTCAATTTCACAGTTTAGTAACCCTGACCTTGGTAAATGTGAAATGAATGAATTGGAGCCCGTGGCTCCTGTTGGCATCCAGTCAAAAGCGACAGGTAGAGATGAAAAGCGTAAAAATCCTCGGAGCAGCCACCCTTCTCGCACTTACCGCCACTGCAGCTGTTGCTCAGGGCGCGGCCACTCGCGTCGAACAATTTAAGGATTGGGGTGCTTATCAGTTCAATGATCCACAGCGCGGCAAGATGTGTTTCGCGGTTAGCCAACCAAAAGACACCGAGCCGAAAAATGTGAATCGTGATCCGGTTTATTTCTTCGTCACCACCCGCCCTCAGGAAGGCGTGCGTGAGGAAGTCAATGTGATCACCGGTTACCCTTACAAGGAAGGATCCAAAACCACGATTCAGGTTGGTTCGGATACCTTCAATCTTTATACCTCCGGCGACGGAGCGTGGCTTGAAAATGCCGCCGAAGAAGCGCGCCTTGTAAACGCAATGCGTCGTGGTTCGACCATGGTCGTTCGTGGCACTTCAAGCCGTGGCACCCTGACAGTTGACACTTACTCCTTGTCTGGAGTGACGGCAGCGACGAAAAAAGCCTTGGAGATCTGCCAGTAAGCGATCAACAGGCAGACGGCAAAAGCACTTCAAAAAAGCGGCTGACAGGGCCGCTTTTTTACTTTATATAGCAGCATCCTGAAACCTCGGGTGCCCCCTGATGGTCATGTCTATTTGGCTAAAGGGCAAAGATCATGGCAAGAGACCTCCCCAATTTGCGCCTCTCTTTTGTCGATCCGGAATGGTACTCAAAAGGATTGCGCCTCGCCCTTCCGCCACAGCCCCGAAAATGGCTTGCATGGCTCTGAAGGCCTTTGACGCGCAATCGGCCTTGAAAAGAGGAGCCGCACCCCGTTGCGGAACCAATGCATGACCAATAGCAATGGCATCGAAACAACTGAGCAAACGCTCGCAGTCTCTCCGGTACCGGCTGACATTCTCACCGAGCACGCCTATAGCTGGCCCGAACTTGATCCGGACAAGCTCAATCTTGTCGGCATGGATCGTGATGATCTGGCTGAAGCCATGCGCCGGGTCGGTGTGGCAGACAAACAGATCCGGATGCGTGTTGCCCAGCTTTGGCACTGGATCTATGTACGCGGAGCCACATCGTTCGATCAGATGACCAATGTCTCGAAAGATCTGCGCGCCAAGATGGATCTGGTCTATACGGTGACCCATCCCGAACTGGTTGCCGAGCAGATCTCTGTCGACGGCACCCGCAAATGGCTTCTGCGTTTTCCGCCACGCGGGGCGGGACGCCCGGTCGAGGTGGAAACGGTTTATATTCCTGACGAAAACCGCGGCACGCTCTGTGTCTCTTCCCAGGTTGGCTGCACCCTCAACTGCACTTTCTGCCACACTGGCACGCAAAAGCTGGTGCGCAATCTCACCGCCGAGGAGATCGTGGCCCAGTTGCGCGTCGCCCGCGAAATGCTCAACGACTTCCCCGAGCGCGAACCTGAAACAGGCGCTATAGTGCCCAAGGTCGGACGGTTTGTTTCCAACGTGGTGATGATGGGCATGGGAGAGCCTCTGTTCAACTATGACCATGTCAAAACGGCAATGCTGATCATGGGCGACGGCGAAGGCCTGTCCATTTCAAAGCGCCGTATTACGCTGTCAACATCGGGTCACGTTCCCAATATCGAGCGCGCTGGTGCGGAAGTTGGCTGCATGCTGGCGATTTCGTTGCACGCCACCAATGACGAGCTGCGCAACGAGCTGGTACCAATCAACAAGAAGTGGAACCTTGAAGAACTTCTGCATGCCTGTCGCACCTATCCCGGCGTCTCCAACGCCAAACGCATCACCTTCGAATATGTCATGCTCAAAGGCGTTAACGACTCGATCGACGATGCCCGCAATCTTGTAAAGCTGTTGCGCGGCATTCCGGCCAAGATCAATCTCATCCCTTTCAATCCATGGCCGGGAAGCAACTATGAATGTTCGGACTGGGACCAGATCGAGGAATTTGCCGATTTCATCAACCGGGCCGGATATGCCTCTCCGGTTCGCACCCCGAGAGGACGCGACATTTATGCCGCCTGCGGTCAGCTCAAATCCGAGTCGGAGCGCCTGCGCAAAGCGGATCGGGAAAAACTGGAAGCCGAGCTTGCTGCCCTTGAAAGAATGCGCATTGCCAACCTTGCAGGCGATGGGCATGATGACGATATGCAAGAGGATGAATAGAGGGGCGTGACGCCATTCCCCTCATTTTGGTCGCATCACAGAATGGAGTTCAAGCGTGAGTTTTTCCCGTCTGATTGCCCGCATTTTCATGGTACCCATCGGCTTTGTTCTGGCAATCATTGCTGCGGGTATCTTCCTCAGTTTTGCTATTGACTATATCGAACCGGCACCCGGTGTTGATCCGACAATCCATGGCTTTTTCATGCTCTATTCCAGCATTCTGATTACCGGGATTGTCGGCTCACTCGCCTTTTTCCCCGCCATAATCGGCCTTATTGTCGCCGAGATCTTTTCCTGGCGCAGCATCTGGTTCTACCTGTTCTTCGGACTGGCTCTGTCGCTGTTCGCCACCCACCCGGAGGGCGAAACCATGGACACCCTTGCCTTTGCGCTTGATACGCGCGTCATGGCATCGGGCCTGATTGCAGGATTTGTCTATTGGCTGGTCGCAGGCAGGGGAGCAGGCATCGTCAAGCGCACGCTCGACAATCGCCCCAAGCCACTTTAGCCATCAGTCCTGTTTTGTTTCCAGCATATCCAGGCCTGGGTCTGAACTTGGGTCAACATCAATGAGAACACCATTGTTATCGACCAGAGGATCCGCTTGCACGTCATCGTCAGGAGGGGTGGACTGATCGGATACCGGATCGCCCTGAACAGGCGTTCCATCACCATAGGTCGAAACAGCATCCTCATCGGGAAGCCTGCATTCCATTGCACCATCTGCGCATGGCTTGGCCTGTCCGCCCTTGCCCGGCTCTGTCACGTTCTCTTCAGGCATCGGGAAAACGCCCTTCTCAAGGCAAACGTCATAGGCCTTGTTGCACCAGCTTTCCTCGGATTTGGATGTCGCAAAACCAAGGCAATCATCCATGTGGCTATTGCACATGGCCGCCCGCGCCACATCAGCGCTCAACCCGCCGGCAACAGCCAACGTCCCATCAAGCGATGCCAACAGCATCACACCGAAAACCAAAGATGTCTTGCAATGCCGGTCCATTCGTCAATCCCCCAGATATCCATAAAACGCATTGCTCTCACAGTGTAGCATAGCAATTCCCCATCGCGATTTATATCGATCTTATGCCGCACGCCTTTCTCTCACCAGGCCCAAGATCCGGAGCTCAGAGAGACGACCGCTTCAGGCTTTCCCTTCACCGGCAAAGAGAGGCGCGTGTTCGCTCAACAGGTCTGACACCCGGTTCATCATGAGCCTCACTTCGGGGCGTCGGCGATCATCATCATTGACCACAACATAAAGACGGACCGTCAGATCTTCCAGAAGCGTCCCTTCGCGCATCAACCGCTCGTCGACATCCCCCACAAAACAAGGTAAAACACCCCGTCCCTGACCGGATGTGATCAGTTGCAAAACCAGTTGCGGTCGATTGGTCCAGCTATAGATGTCACGGTCAAAATGCTCATACACCCAGCGATCAGATGGCAAGCGGGACGCTTCCTTGCCCAGAGAGATCCACGGGGCATTTACACTATCAGCCAGCATAACATGCTTGTAAGCGGCAAACCGCATGAGAACAGAGGGAAGAATTGCATAGTTGCCCGTCGTCGGAGGAGTCGTTGTCAGCAAAACAACACGGTCGCGATGAATCAACTGATGCAAGTCATGAAAATCCGTAACGCCGATACGAATGTCACCCGGTCCCTTGGAAAGAGAATTGGCATGACACGCAAAGAAGGAGGAAAGCCAACTGTCACCGGCAAGCTCGATCACCGGATCACGAAAAGCCCCACCGTGCCAATCGGTAATCTCGGCTGAAATCTTCTGCATGTCCTTGACCCGCGCCAGCAGGATCTCGCCATCTTTGGCAAGTTCATAGCCACGCCTTGAGCGCTCGAACAGCAACCGGTTCATGGTCCGCTCAAGCGCCAGCATGCGCCGCCCCACGGTTGGAGCGCTCACACCCGTACGAGCTGCCGCCGCAGACAAACTGCCAGTCTCGGCGACAATGAGGAATAGTTTCAGATCGTCCCAGCTTGCTTCCATAAGATGTCTTTCTACCAGTGCGGCGTCTCTTGCAACATACACCGATGAAAAACGACTTTCATTCATCAATCTACACAAGACCATAGAGCCGCTGTTATAGTGACACCAGGTCTCGGGTCAAAGGCGCGAACGCTGGAAACCAGATGCGCCCTCGCCTGAAACACTTCTACAGCAATCAGAAAATCGACGCCCTGCCTCTTCTCAGATGAGCAGGCAAGGCCCTCTATTTGCAAATTTCAGGAGCTAGACCATGAGTCAGTTGCACAACATGATCATGTGGACATCCGCAACCCGAACCGGGCACCGTCGATCAGGCGCTTTTGAAGATCCGTTTGAACGCCCTGAATGGCGCCCGTTCCTGCCGCTCATCGACATGCTTCATTCCCTTTCCAAAAAGGGATGACAATGACGCGCTTCCTCTTGCCCTGCCTCCTGCAAGAGGAAGCGCCTGTTCCGAGGCTGGCAATGTCGGCCATCCTTTGACGCGAACAGGCACACCCATCCCTATTTGGGTTTCTTTTGGGTCAGAGTATTTTTGACAGAAGACGCTTTAGAGCCGCTTTTTGTCAGTTTTGTCTTCTTGCTGCTCACTTTTGTGATGCTGACCTTGGGCGTCTTGCCGTTCACAATCTTGTTGACGACAGACGCCTTTTTCTTGTTTTTGGCCCGGCAATAGGACCGAACCTTGGAGCCCGATTTTGTCGTGTAGCCGTCAATCCAGACACAGGAAGAGGCTGATGTGCATTTGTATTTCTGCAACCCTTTGCACTCCGCAGCCTCTGCGAGGGTGCTGGCAGAAAGACCAGCCACAAGCAGGCCCAAAGAAATGGCAACCACCTGCAAATTTCTTTTAAAAAATAGACTTTTCATCATATGTTGATGTCTCCGAAAAGCTTGTAATCAAACCTTTGGCCGACCCGACACCCATTCCGGTCAGATGCGTTCTGCACCCATTCGCACCATGATGCAATCGCCGACTGCCCTTTTTGGTGTTAAAACCATGGTTCAGACCAAACAGAAACATGGGAACGGCCAGATTGTAACGATGAGCAACATTCTGAAACTGACGGCCAACAAAACTCTGTTATCCCGAGCAGCACTGATCCTCTCTTTGACGTCCGCGATCTTTCTGATTGCCCCGGAGATCGATATCTGGTTCAGCAGGCTCTTCTATAGCCCGGCAGACGGATTCTGGCTCAAGGACGACACCTTCCCGACGCGCCTTCGTGCGTTGGGTTTGTTTCTCCCCCGTGTCATCATCATTTGTCTGCTTCTCTTCTCCCTTGCGCGGCTCCTCTGGCCGAAACTTCGATCCATCTTCCCGCTCACCAAAATCATCTACCTTATAGGCACCGCTACAATCGGTCCGGGCCTTCTGGTTAACGGGATCCTCAAAGCCAATTGGGGACGCGCACGCCCGGTGCAGACGGATCTGTTCGGCGGACATTGGCCCTACTCGGAAGTCTGGGTCATTGCGAATAATTGCAAATCAAACTGCTCATTCGTTTCCGGCGAAGCGTCAATGGCCTTCTGGCTCATCGGCCTCGTCATTCTGCTGCCCATGGGTTGGCGCAAGGTCGGGCTTTGGATTATCGCCTCTTTGACAAGCCTTGTTTCCCTGAACCGGATCGCCTTTGGAGCCCACTATCTTTCAGACATCCTGATTGGCTGGAGCCTCACTGGCCTTGTGATGGCTTTGATGCTGCTTCTTTTCGACAAACTGGGGCTATTTTCCGAGAGAAGCGACAAAATCGAAAAATATTGGGACAAAAGCGGCCTTTGGCTGCGAACAAGAGGGAAAATGCTCCTCTCTCGCTTGCTAAATAGGGACAATTAGAGAATCTCTATGAGAAGACATTTGGTCGGCGCTGAATGCTCCATCAGCTTCACGTTGAAACAGGAGGAAATTCTTCGCAAACCCACTTGCGCAGAATTTTATAGTGCCTATAGTGCCGCCAGATGAAAAAACGAGCTCAGTCTCATACCCATGACACAAGGCACCAACCTCCCGTTAGGCGCCGCAAGCAAATCAGGTGAAATCGCATGGCAAAAAAAGGCGATATCAAAAAAGTCGTTTTGGCCTATTCAGGGGGCCTCGACACGTCAATCATCCTCAAATGGCTCCAGACCGAATATCAGTGTGAGGTGGTGACCTTCACCGCAGACCTCGGTCAGGGCGAAGAGCTGGAACCAGCACGTAAAAAGGCTGAAATGCTCGGTATCAAGGACATCTATATCGAAGATGTTCGCGAAGAATTCGTGCGTGATTTCGTCTTCCCGATGTTTCGCGCCAACGCGCTTTACGAAGGCGTCTATCTGCTCGGCACCTCCATCGCACGACCGCTGATTTCCAAACGCCTGGTCGAGATCGCCAAGGAAGTCGGCGCCGATGCTGTCGCTCATGGCGCCACCGGCAAGGGCAACGATCAGGTCCGCTTCGAGCTGGCCGCTCGTGCGCTCAACCCGGATATCAAGGTCATTGCGCCATGGCGTGAATGGGATCTTACCTCGCGCACCAAACTGCTGGAATTTGCCGAACAGAACCAGATCCCCATCACCAAGGACAAGCGCGGCGAGGCACCATTCTCGGTCGATGCCAACCTGCTGCACACGTCCTCTGAAGGCCGCGTGCTGGAAGATCCTTCCATCCCTGCCGAGGAATATGTCTATTCGCGCACTATCAGCCCCGAAGCGGCCCCAGACAAAGCCACCATCATCGAGATCGGCTTTGAAAAAGGCGATGCGGTTTCCATTGACGGCGTCAAGATGAGCCCGGCTGAAATCCTGACCAAACTCAACGAACTTGGTCACGACAACGGCATTGGTCGTCTCGATCTGGTTGAGAACCGTTTTGTCGGCATGAAATCTCGCGGCATTTACGAAACTCCGGGCGGCACGATCCTCATCACAGCCCACCGCGGTATCGAATCCATCACCCTTGATGGCGGCTCCGCGCACCTCAAGGACAGCATCATGCCACGCTATGCCGAGCTGATCTATAATGGCTTCTGGTATAGCCCGGAACGCGAAATGCTTCAGGCACTGATCGACAAGTCGCAGGAATATGTGACCGGCACCGTCAAGCTGAAACTCTACAAGGGCAATGTCAACGTCATCGCCCGTGACAGCGAATACAGCCTCTATTCCGAAGATCTGGTGACCTTCGAAGAAGGTGCGATCGATTATGATCACAATGACGCGGCAGGCTTCATCGAATTGCAAGGCCTGCGCCTGCGCACCATTGGCTACCGCAATCGCAAGGCCAAAGGCTAAGTTGATCCTGGCTTGCCGGAATGAGAAAATGGCGGGGTTACAACCTCGCCATTTTTTATGGATGAAACAGATTGCATCTTCTTCGACTTGCGCCCGCCAGCCCTGACCGCAGTCCTGCATCCATAAATTCGTCATGTGATTGGGAACCATCCAATGCTTAGAAACATCAATCCGCTCTTGTCACCAGATTTCCTTCATATACTTGCTGCCATGGGCCATGGCGACAATCTGGTCATTGCTGACGCCAACTTTCCCGGCGAACAGATCGCCCGCGCAAATGGCTGCCGCTATGTGCGCCTTGATGGCATTCTGGCAACCGACATCCTCACAGCCGTGCTTGAACTGATGCCGCTCGACGATTTCGTCAAGGACCCGGCCTATGTCATGGAAGTGGTCGGGGATGCCTCTCAGGTCCCTCCGGTCGTGACCGAATTCCAGACCATCATCAACGAGGTTGCCGATAATCCCGCGCCCATTGCCGCTGTTGAGCGCTTCGCTTTCTACGACATGTCAAAGCAGTCCTATGCCATCATCCAGTCCGGCGAACGTCGCCTCTATGGCAATATCATCGTCAAGAAGGGCGTGATCAGGCTCTAGCCCTCACAACGGCTGTTAATCAGCCAAGCGAGAGGAAAACAGGCACGCCGGACCACGTGTCATTCGGCGTGCAACCTCACAAATGCAAATCAAAGCGAGCCATGGCAGACAATTTGATCCTCAGAGAATTCCGTGAAGCTCAAACACACTCCTGTGCGCTCTACTCCCCATGCGAAACCTATCGCTATGCTCTCACACGGGTCTGGGACGATTCGGCTCCGAAACTTCTTTTCATCATGCTCAATCCCTCAACCGCCACCGAGCTTAAAAACGACCCGACCATCGAACGGTGCGAACGTCGCGCAAGAGCGCTTGGGTTCGGGGCCTTTCGGGCCTGCAATCTATTTGCCTATCGGGCAACAGATCCGCGAACCTTGAAGTGCGCCAAAGATCCCATGGGCAGTGAGAATCTATCCCAGATACTGAACGGTGCTCGCTGGTCAGACACCATTCTGTGCGCCTGGGGAACGCATGGCACCTATATGGGTATGGGACCGGCCCTCAAAAATCTGCTCCGCTCCGAAGGCTTTTTGCTCTGTCATCTGGGCTTGTCAAAAGAGGGCCACCCCAGACACCCGCTCTATTTGAAGAACGAGCTTAAACCGATGGTCTGGAAGGACTAGGCGGATTCTGAAAAACGCGACTCCAAGGCCAGCGTTTTTCCTGTGTTAGGTATTTCAAACATTGATATTTTATACGATAAAAGGCAATATAATCCCGTTTCGACCCGCAGGTTGCGAAGCCAATTGAATAACTCAACCGCCAAGCCCCTCACCAGCCATGTTTTGGGGGACAGCTGGCGAGGGATGGAAGCCAAATCCAATATGGGGGACAGAATCCGACTTCCATTTGTAACCCTTGACCGCATCAAGGGTGCTTTACTTAGCGCTTTTTGATTCCGGAGTAGGGGACACCGGATTCGCGAAGTCATAGCAAAGCAAGATAATTATTTCTGTCCATTTAAATAGGGGACATCAAAGTGTGACATGGAAGAAAACCGTCATCTAAAAATCGTCGAGCTATGTCTTTCGACCCTCGGACAGAATGAATTTATTGACCATTTCCTGACATTGATCAAAAAAATTGGTGCGGTTCAATCGACGATTTTTTCCTTCAATGAAGAAAAGCCCGTTTGTTTGCTATCTCGCAATCTGGAAGTGTCGCTGGTTGGAGAAATGGTTACCGCCATCTATCTGTCAGGCTGGTACAAGTCGGACCCATTGAACAGGGAAATCAGGCTCCTTCCTGAAGGAGCACTTGTCATTCGTCACATTGCAGATATGACCGATGACTATCCAGACGACTACAAGCAGGCATTCTATTCTCTGTTCAAGGAGAAAAATCCCAAGATCGGATTGGCGGACCGGATGTCGATCCTGCTTGTAGGAAACAAATTGCGACTGATCGTGCAGATTTATTTCACGCACACCAATTCCCCTCATAAAAACAATCCCTTGCTGCCCATTCTGGGCCATCTTGCCTTGCAGCATTTTGAAATGGCGGAAGAAACAGCCTCAAAGGATTTTCCGATAGTTCTCACGAGCCTTTCAGATCGTGAGCGCCAGGTCTGCCTAGGCATTTTGTCCGGCAAGAAGGCCGAACTGATCGCAGCGGATATGGAAGTGGCCCCGTCCACTGTCGTCACCTACCGCCGCCGCGCCTATGAGAAGCTCGGAATCTCCTCTCGCTCTGCCCTTTTCGAGATCTGTGGCAACTAGAGGCAGCAACCGCAAGCGGGCTTCATCTCCCTGTCATGAGGACGGGCTAGGGAGCTATGCGATATTGCAGTGCAGCCAATATTGGAGCTTCCCTGTTCAAAGAAAGCTTTTCAACAGGGGAAAATTCGTATAGAGCTTGCGCCAACTTCCCAAATAATCGGGCCGCTATATCCCATGCCGGTTGTCTCCGGCCCAACAGGCTATGCCCGAAAAACTAGAGACAGACCTTATGAATCTGCGCAACATTGCGATTATTGCCCACGTTGACCACGGCAAAACAACGCTGATTGACGAACTGCTCAAATCTTCCGGCATGTTTCGTGAAAACCAGAAAACCGAAGAACGCATGATGGATAGCAATGATATCGAGCGTGAGCGCGGTATCACCATTCTCGCCAAAGTGACGAGCCTTGAGCATAACGGCACCCGCATCAACATCGTGGACACCCCCGGTCATGCCGACTTCGGCGGCGAGGTTGAGCGCATCCTGCATATGGTTGACGGCGTCATCGTTCTGGTGGACGCTGCCGAAGGCCCCATGCCTCAGACCAAATTTGTTGTCTCCAAGGCACTTGGCCTTGGCCTGCGTCCCATTGTGGCGATCAACAAGATCGACAAGCCCGAACAACGGGCCGAAGAAGTTCTTGATGAGGTCTTTGACCTTTTTGCCAATCTGGACGCCAACGAAGAACAGCTCGACTTCCCCGTTCTCTACGGTTCTGCCAAAAATGGCTGGATGGCCAATGAACCGGACGGCCCGAAGACCGACATGGAGCCGCTGTTTGATCTGGTTGTCAAACATGTACCCGCTCCAAAGGTAGAAAAAGGCGAGTTCCGCCTGCTGGCAACCACAATCGAAAGCGACAATTTCCTTGGCCGCATTCTGACCGGACGCATTCTGGCCGGTGAAGTCACCCCGAACATGGCCGTCAAGGGTCTCTCCCGTGATGGCAAACTGATCGAGAATGGTCGCATTTCGAAAGTGCTGGCTTTCCGCGGCCTGGAACGTCAGGCCATTGAAAAGGGCGAAGCGGGCGATATTGTTTCCATTGCCGGATTGCAAAAAACCACGGTTGCGGACACCATTTGCGCCCCATCGGTGACCGAAGCCCTTCAGGCCCAGCCGATTGATCCTCCGACCCTGTCCATGACGTTCCGCGTCAATGACAGCCCCCTTGCGGGCACGGAAGGCGACAAGGTTCAGAGCCGTGTCATCCGCTCTCGCCTGCTCTCCGAAGCCGAAGGCAATGTCGCGCTCAAAGTCACGGAAGCAAAGGGCACCGACGCCTTCATCGTATCGGGCCGTGGCGAACTGCTGCTCTCGATCCTCATCGAGAATATGCGTCGTGAAGGCTTCGAACTTGGCATTGGTCGCCCGCAGGTGGTGATGCAGAAAGACGAAAACGGCACACGCCTCGAGCCAATCGAGGAAGTCATCATCGATGTGGATGACGAATATTCCGGCATCGTGGTGCAGAAGATGCAGGAACGCAAAGCTGAAATGATCGAGATGCGCCCATCGGGCGGCGGTCGCACACGCCTTGTTTTCTATGCCCCGACCCGTGGCCTCATTGGCTATCAGTCCGAGCTTCTCTCCGACACCCGTGGCACGGCCATCCTCAACCGGATTTTCCATGAATATGCCCCTCACAAAGGGGATATTGCATCGCGCAACACCGGTGTTCTTCTGTCCAATGGCAATGGTGATGCGGTTGCCTACGCCCTTTGGCAGCTTGAAGACCGTGGCCCGATGATGATCACTCCGGGAACCAAGGTCTATGAGGGCATGATCATTGGTGAGCATACACGCGGCAATGATCTGGAAGTCAATGTGCTCAAGGGCAAACAGCTGACCAACATCCGCTCTTCCGGCAAGGACGACGCCATCAAGCTGACCACGCCGATCAAGCTCAGCCTTGAAGCGGCGCTATCCTATATTGCAGAAGATGAACTCGTCGAGGTAACGCCAAAATCGATTCGGTTGCGTAAGATTCTGCTCGATCCGAATGATCGCAAAAGAGCTGAACGGGCCGCCAAGAAAAGCGCCTGACCCTTTTCGATTCGCCACCAAAACAAAAGCCGTGCTGGGCAACCAGTACGGCTTTACTTTTGAAACTTTCGTCCTATAGTCGTGCTTCCTTCCTGCTCTGTTTCCTTCCTGCTCCCGGGGAATAACCAAGATGAAACGCATCGTGATCATTGGTAGTGCCGGCTCGGGCAAGACCACACTGGCCCTTGCTTTGGCCAGCCGCTTGCAGCTGCCCTTAACGCATCTGGACCGGCATTTCTGGCTTCCCGGCTGGAAAGAAAAGGACAATCTGCAATTCCTCTCGGAAATAGAAACCATTGCAGAACGAGAAAGCTGGATCATCGAAGGCAATTACAGCCAGACATTGCCGATGTGCCTCAAACGGGCAGACTTTTTCATTTATCTCAGGCCAAACCGAATCCGTTGTGTTCTTCGTGTCATCAAGCGCCATCTAAAACACAGAGGCAAAGAACGCGAAGATCTCGCACCAGGATGCCCAGAAGGCATAAGTCTGTCCTATTTGCAGTGGGTCTGGAATTTCGACAAGAAATCCGGTCCGAAACTTCAGGGGCATTTTGACGCTTTCAAACGGCGAAAACAGGAGCTTGCAAGCCCAACGGACGTTCGGATTTTTCTTGGCAAGGTTGATGAGAGAAAGACCTCATGAAACGCATCACCATCATTGGCTCATCAGGGTCTGGAAAGTCGACGCTGGCCTTCGCCCTGGCGGAAAAGCTTGGTTTGCCAACCATCCATATCGATCAGGAATTCTGGCAACCCGACTGGACCGAACCCGAAGACAAGGCAGCCTTCCTTGCCCATATGCATGCCATCATGGACAGCGATGAGTGGATCATCGAGGGAAATTACACCACCAATGCCGATCTTCCCAAACGGCTTGAACGCAGCGACTTGCTCATTTTCATGGATCCTCCGCGCCTTTTATGCATGTGGGGCATCCTGACGCGGATCCTCAAGACCTATGGCCGGGTGCGCAAGGACATGGCTCCGGGATGCCCCGAGCGCCTTGACTGGGAGTTTATCAAATATGTCTGGAATTTCCCGAAAACCCAGCGCCCGAAGCTCAAGGCCTTTTACGATGGGCATGAGGGCCACAAAGTGCGCCTGACCGGAAGAAGCAGCGTCAAAAGCTTCCTCATATCAATCAGGAACGGCTCTCAACCCCAGGGACCCGACTGATCCGGCTCATCATCGCGACCACCAGCGCTCCCGCCGCTCCATGGACCGTCAATCTGCTCGTCTTGTCGCATCTGCGCCCGGCGTTGGCTCGCCCCGAGCGTTACCCCGCTGCTGACTTTCAATGGTGCCTGCCCGCCATACCATTCCCCTTGCAGAGCTTGCAGCGCATCGATCCGGTTCTGCGTATCCGGGTGGGTGGAAAAGAGATTGTCCATCTTCTGTCCCGAAAGCGGATTTATGATGAACATGTGAGCCGTCGCAGGGTGCGCCTCGGCGGTAACATTCACCGTCCGGCCCGCTGCATTGGCGATCTTTGCCAAAGCGGATGCAAGCCAGAGCGGTTGTCCGCAAATCTCTGCACCGATCCGGTCAGCCTCATATTCCCTTGTTCTGCTGATGGCCATCTGCACAACAGAGGCAGCAAGGGGAGCAAGGATCATGATCGCAATCGTGCCGACAATCCCCAATCCTCCACCTTCCCGGTCTCGCCCGCCACCAAAGAAGAGGGCGAAGTTGGCAAGCATCGAAATGGCACCGGCAAGCGTCGCCGTAACGGTCATCGTCAGGATGTCATAATTCTTGATATGCGCCAGTTCATGCGCCATGACACCGGCCACTTCCTCATAAGTCAGCCGATTGAGCAATCCGGTCGAGGCTGCCACCGCAGCATTTTGCGGATTACGCCCCGTCGCAAAGGCATTGGGCTGATCGCTGTTGATCAGATAGACGCGCGGCATCGGCAAACCGGCCGATTGCGCCAGCTTCTGGACGATCTCGTAATATTCCGGTGCAGTGCGAGCATCCACCTCAACGGCATTATGCATCCGCAGCACCATCTTGTCCGAATTCCAGTAACTGAAGACATTCATCCCCAGCGCAAAGATAAAGGCAATCACCATGCCGCCCGAGCCACCGAGCATATAGCCTATGGCCATGAACAGGCCTGTCATGGCAGCCAGCAACAATGTGGTCCGGAAAAAATTCATAGTGGTTTCATCCCTTTTCTCAATTCAGATCATTGGATCCTATCCTGGCTTCTTATATGGTGAAACCCGAGACCAATTTTCAAGATAAGAAACTCAAAGTGAGGGAAACAATGACAGAGGAAACTCCGAACAGACAGTTCGTTGACATCAATTCCCCCGAATTCAAGACAGAAACGGTAAGAGAGCAGAGCACAGAGGAAGAAAAACCGAAGGCACCACGCCGCAAATTCGAAGATCTGCCGCCTGCTGCTCAACGTGCGTTGCTTGAAGCCGAAGACCGTCGCAAGGAACGAGATGCGCTCAAGATAAGCCAGAACCGCCCAAAAGAATATAGTGGTCGTGGCGGCCTCGATCCGTCCCGCTATGAAGATTATGAAATCAACGGCAGAGCCATTGATTTTTAAAAAAACGAAAAGGCGAGCGGTTAAACCACTCGCCTTTCTTTTTCCCAAGCGGAAGACTTACAAATCGGAAGACTTTTTCCAGATATTGATGTCTTCATCCTCAGCGTAGTGATCGATTTCCTGAAGCTCCTCTGCGCTGAATTCAAGATTACCCACCGCACCGACGCAATCGATGATCTGCTCAGGGCGGGACGCGCCGATCAGCGCCGTGGTAATACCTTCATCGCGCAGAACCCAGGCAATCGCCATCTGGGCAAGAGACTGCCCCCGCCGCGCCGCAATCTCATTGAGTTTTTTCAGCTTCTCAACCGCAGCTTCGGTGATCATTTCCCTCTTGAGGAAACCACCGCGCACCACACGGGAATCCTCAGGAATACCATTAAGATACTTGTTGGTGAGCATGCCTTGCGCCAGTGGCGTGAAAGCAATCGAGCCGACACCCAGCTCCTTGAGGGTATCTTTCAGACCATCCCGCTCCAGCCAGCGATTGAGCATGTTGTAGGAAGGCTGATGGATGAGACACGCGGTGCCGAGATCCTTCAGGATCCGAACCGCTTCGCGCGTGCGCTCTGAATTGTAAGAGGAAATGCCCACATACAGCGCCTTGCCCTGCCTGACAATGCTATCAAGCGCACCCATGGTTTCTTCCAGCGGTGTTTCCGGGTCAAATCTGTGCGAATAGAAAATATCCACATACTCAAGCCCCATGCGCTTGAGGGACTGGTCGCAAGAGGCAATCAGATTCTTTCGACTGCCGAACTCGCCATAAGGCCCTTCCCACATATAGTATCCTGCCTTGGAAGAGACGATCAGCTCGTCACGGTGCGCCTTGAAATCAGTACGCAGGATTTCGCCGAAGGCTTCCTCGGCCGACCCCGGAGGCGGGCCATAATTGTTGGCAAGATCAAAATGGGTAATGCCCAGATCAAAGGCCGTCCGGCACATCGCCTGCTTTGTCTCGAAGGGGGTTGTATGGCCAAAATTGTGCCACAGGCCAAGCGATATGGCGGGCAATTTCAGCCCCGACTTTCCACACCGACGATAAGGCATGGTATCGTATCGGTTATTCGCGGGACAATAAGTCATTCAAATCCTCCAATTCACTAAACGATCGAGATCGGACATCAATGCGCAATCTCATGCTTTCCTGGCAATTCTGGGCAATTCTGTCAGCAACCTTTGCGGCCCTGACGGCAATCTTCGCGAAAATCGGAGTGGCAGACATCGGTTCCGACTTTGCCACGTTCATCCGAACAATCGTCATTCTTATCGCACTTGCTGTCAGTCTGACAATCATCGGCGGCTGGGAAAGCCCATTTTCTCTCAGCGCCAAATCAATTCTTTTCCTCGTCCTGTCCGGTCTTGCGACCGGCGCATCCTGGATATGCTATTTCAGAGCCCTGAAAATCGGCCAGGCGTCTCAGGTCGCTCCCATCGACAAATTGAGCGTGGTGCTGGTAGCCCTATTTGGCGCCCTTTTCCTTGGCGAACAGCTCTCTTTGGGCGGCTGGCTCGGTGTTGGTTTCATTGCCACCGGCGCCACCCTGATCGCCTTGTTCTGAAACACGGCACAAATCAGCAAGCATTGCAGCCGTGACTGCCATCATAAGCATTAACCGGTGGGCTTTGCCAGCCAACGAGGCGACCCGCAACCGGCTTATACACCTCCATCAAGAGAGGATAGCAGGCGGCGACATCGCTTGAATGCTCGGCCGAGCAATCGCCGCCCGGACAAGCGCTTTGCACCGCCAGAAGATCGATCTCCGCAAAGAGCCCCAGATAATCGCCAGCGCGCACCGGGCTTGCCTTCATGAAATACTGCCCGGTATCGCGAGTAAAACCGGTACACATGAAGACGTTAAGCACATCGTGGATATGACCTTCAGCCTCTTTGAGCGGCAGATTCCGGGCGCGGCTCAGAGCCCGCGTCAGATTGGAATGGCAGCAATAGTGATAATCCTCTCCACCTAAGATCCGCGCAGTATAGGGATCGCACCGCGTCCCGATCACATCATGCACCGAACCACCAAACTCATCGATGCCGTACCAGGCAAGGGAGTCCTCGATCACCGTTGCCATCGGACGCATATGGGGGAAGCTTGACCAGAGCTGGTCACCGATGCTCACGTGCGAGCCATGCAAGGCCCGCGTCTTGCCCGAGTAGAAACGCTCATCGAGATTGGTGCTGTTAAAAAGATTGAGATCACCGACTTGTGGCCCTTCCGGGCAGACAATCCGCAGAAGATGGCCCGCTGGCACCTCGATAGCGGCAGCATCCCGTGGCGGCACGATGACCTCGTCAACCTTCTCCGCTCCCTCAAAGGCCGATTGGTAAAGCGCAACATCCGCTTTCGGCAATGTCTCGGTTGGATAGCAAATGACGGGTTTGACAGAGCGACGCTCATCGGCGTCCTCAGGTATCGATGAAGGACTCATGGGAAATCTCAAATCAGAAAGGAACAATGCACTATTCTGACAGTTCCGCGCCTTCCAATGCAATGAAAAATCCCGACATTGAGAAAAATGCCGGGACTTTTTTATCATCGACCTATTGGGTTTTCTGTGTCCTGAAACGCAAGCGAAGAAGCGGGAAGCCCGAATGCGGGTCATTCACCTGTTTCTCTCCCTCGAACCCGTAGGCAGCATAGAAACGCCGACCAATGGGATTGTCGACAAAAACCTCTACCACGAGATCACCCTTCAGCGTCACGGCCTTGTCGACCAGCGCCCGTCCAATGCCTTGACCATGACAATCTGGATGAACGAACAGCCCGCCGATCAAATCATCAAGCAGCCCGATGAAGCCCACCACTTGTCCATCCTGTTCACAGACCCAGGTTTCTGCCATCTTGAGATAGATGTCACGTGTCAGCCTTTCCGCCCTTTGCTGAAATTCCTCGGAAAGAAAGGGATGGGCCAGATCACTGGCACTGCGCCACACCGTCATCACGGCTTCAGTATCGTCAGTTTCAAATTTACGGATCATGATCTTTATGTCCTGAAAATGGGGCAATTGCACATCACTCCATGTGCTTGCCGATAGTCGTCAAATGGTTACACAAACCCCTCGCACGGCATGGCGCACGATGCTTACGGGATCCGGAAATAAAAGGGGAAGCCCTTTGGCTTCCTGACCATCAACGGGACATCAAAACTCCATTTGCAAGACAGACACTGGCGGGATTACACACTGATCCATTCGAAGTCAACGTGACAAAAAAACCCGACCTGACAAACAGGCCGGGATTCCACTTTGATCAGTCTTGGCAACCAACAGGCAGGAAAGCGAGACAATGCGCGCTGCCCGGCCTATTGCCTATGCGATCTTACATAGCGCCATATTTATAGAGGCGTGGTTCTGCTTCAACCAACTCGTCTTCATCGATCTCAGCAACGCAGCGAACCATGGAGCCGTCGCCCATGTGCCAACGGATTGGCAGAGCGAAGAAGCGGAATTTCTTGTTTTTGACCTTGTCGAGATCACCGCCAAGGTTTTCAACGCCGACGATGCCATGACCCAGCAGATATTTGTGGCATGGTTCCCAGGTGCCAGGGCAACCGATGGCTTCCAGATCACCGAATTTTTCGTCGTATTTTTCTTTGCCATGGATCTTGATATAGAGCTCGCGGTCAAATTCGGCATAGGCTTCTTCACCGAATTCATCGATATATTCCTGACAGATGTCACGGCCAGTGTAACCAGGCAGTTTCATGCAAGTACCGTTATTGCCCATGGACGTGTGCAGCGGATGGTCAAGAGCCTGCTGGTCAAGAGCAACCACTTTGACTTTGTGATCCACGAACCATTTACCAGCGTCGATGCCGGTACCCAGAGAATAATGATAATATTCTTTGGTGTCGTCGAAGATGCGGTGCATGCCGGTATTGAGGCAAACAACCATGCCTTCCAGATCAGACGGTTTCATGCCAGCGCGCTCAACAGCTGCTTCAAGATCTTCCGGCATGATCAGCTTCCAGCGATCTACGCGAACGTCAAGGCAGACAGCGTCGCCGCAATAGGCGTCAACAGGCAGCTCATGAGTATAAAGCGCGCGGCTGCCGTCGAACATTTTTTCCATGACGTGACGGGGAGCATCGCAGTGAGTACCGGTATGCATGGTGCATTTGATCGACTGGGTCAAAACACCTGCTTTGGCCATGCTGTGCATTGGAGCGATTTCCGGTTTGGAGAAATATGGCCACAGTGGCATATCACCAAAGAACGGATGACTCAGATCGACGAAAACTTTTTTTCCCATTTTAGACTCCATCATTGTCGCTCAAAAAAGAGCTTGAAAACAACACAAGCGCATCCCTCAAACCCTGAAGGGCCTGTTCCTCGACAGGGACGCAGGCAAAAGCCAACAGAGTGTTTGCATCACTCCCATTGACTGTCCGCAGCACCGGCAAACCTTACCGTTTCTACGGACGCCGGTGATCAGCGACCTTTAAGATTGCCTCTGTCATGATGTGGTTTGGTCGGAAAGAACAAACCGTTTCATGATCGGCTTAGTCTTCGTGGGTCCTCCACTTCGGCCAACTTTTTGTTTCCTCACCTGTTCCGCCTTACGGGATATGTGTATCGCAATATGGACATTAGTACAATGCGGAATCTCCCCATCCACCCACATCGTGATACAATTGTTGAAATCAAATGATTGACGGGCAAAAAAATGAAATGTTGCCCACAATGTGATCAACACAAAGGCGTACCCGTTGGTTTTCGCTCTTTTGGCAAAGACGAGGCTTCAGACATCAAAAAACCCGAGGCACATGTCATGCCTCGGGTCGAATCGTGAAAGCTGGCAACAGGATGGGCCGCAAGGCCCTCATTGGCGCGTGAAATGAAATGTTGACGAAGCCCGCATCGCCATCGCCGGTTCCGCTTCTTTCTTCAGCAAGCCAATATTGGAACAATCCCGAGCCGCAAAGAGTCAGTCAGGGAGCGGACAACCATAACCGCACCAGCCCCCTGATCAGATCCTTGTCCGCTCGCTTAATAGTGAACGGACCTTGCTGTGCCCGGAACTTCCAGAGGCGGTGCAAATTTCGTCAGATTGATACCTTCCACCGCAGTTTGATATTCCTCCAGCGTTGGCGTACGGCCAAGGATCGCCGACAGAACAACAACCGGGGTTGATGCCAACAGGGACTCCCCTTTCTTCTCGGCACTGTCAGCCACTACGCGGCCCTGGAAAAGACGGGTCGAGGTCGCCAGAACGGTGTCGCCTTTGGCAGCCTTTTCCTGGTTGCCCATGCAAAGGTTGCAGCCCGGACGTTCCAGATAAAGAATATTTTCATATTCGGTACGAGCAGTTGTCTTGGGTGCGCTGTCGTCAAATTCGAAGCCGGAGTATTTTTCAAGAACACTCCAGTCTCCCTCTTCCTTCAACTCGTCAATGATGTTGTAGGTCGGAGCAGCGACCACGAGCGGAGCCTTAAACTCCACCTTGCCCGTTGCCTTTTCAAGATTCTTGAGCATCTGGGCAACGATCTTCATATCGCCTTTGTGCACCATGCATGAGCCCACAAACCCAAGGTCCACTTTCTTGTCGCCGCCATAGTAGGAGACGGGACGGATCGTGTCGTGGGTATAGCGCTTGGAAACATCAGCATTGTTGACATCCGGATCGGCAATCATCGGCTCGTTGATTTCATCGAGATCAACAACCACCTCGGCGAAATATTTCGCATTGCCATCAGGGATCAACGCTGGCTTCTCGCCGGATTTGATCTCGGAAATGCGCTTGTCGGCCTTGTCGATAAGACCCTGAAGCACTTTCTTGTCATTATCCATGCCCTTGTCGATCATCACCTGAATACGGCTCTTGGCCAGTTCCAGCGACCCGATCAGGGTTTCATCATTGGAAATACAGATGGACGCCTTGGCTTTCATCTCGGCGGTCCAGTCCGTGAAGGTAAAGGCCTGGTCAGCCAGCAGCGTACCAATATGCACTTCGATCACACGACCCTGGAAGACGTTGTCACCATGCTGCTTGAGCATCTGGGCCTGGGTCGCATGAACCACATCACGGAAGTCCATGTAATCGGCCATCTTGCCCTTGAAGGTCACCTTGACCGATTCAGGAATCGGCATGGTTGCTTCACCGGTTGCCAATGCAAGAGCAACGGTCCCGGAGTCAGCCCCGAAAGCGACGCCCTTGGACATGCGCGTATGGCTGTCGCCACCGATAATGATGTCCCAGTCATCCACTGTAATGTCGTTCAGCACCTTGTGGATCACATCCGTCATCGGATGATAGACGTCCTTCGGATCGCGACCGGTGATCAGCCCGAACTTGTTCATGAAGGCCATGAGTTTCGGCGTGTTGGCCTGAGCCTTCAGATCCCATACCGAAGCCGTGTGACAACCGGACTGATAGGCTCCATCAAGAGTAGGAGAAATGATGGTTGCCGCCATGGATTCCAGCTCCTGTGCGGTCATCAGACCGGTCGTGTCCTGCGAACCAACAATATTGACCTTGACGCGAACGTCAGAGCCCGCGAGCAGCGGCAATGTGGAAGAGACACCCACGGCATTCTTGTTGAAAATTTTCTCAACCGCAGTCAGACCCTGACCTTCAGAAGTGACTTCCTTGGCCGGAGCAAACACAGCTGGCGCTTCGATGCCGAGGGTTTCAGCGGCAAATGTCTGCAATTTCTTGCCGAAGACGATGGCATAAGACCCGCCAGCCTTCATGAACTCGACCTTTTGCGGTGTGAAGGCAGACGCCACATCGGCCAGCTCTTCACTGCCATCTTCATTCAGAAGCTTTTTGTTTTTCGAATTGATCTTCAGGACAGTCCCGGTATCGACCGAATATTTCTGCTCGAGAACCGGATTGCCATCATTGTTGAGGATTGGCTTGCCGTCCTGATCAACCTTCTTGACCCAGTTCTTGAGATCAAGCCCGATGCCGCCTGTCACACCGACGGTGGTAAGGAAAATCGGAGAAATGCCATTGGTGCCCGCCACGACCGGAGCGATGTTGACGAAAGGCACATAGGGACTGGCCGGCTTGCCGGTCCAGAGCGCCACATTGTTGACGCCGGACATGCGCGAAGAGCCGACACCCATGGTGCCTTTTTCCGCGATCAGCATCACACGCTTGCCGGGATGCTGCAATTTCAGCGCCTGAATTTCCTTCTGTGCCTGCTCCGAGATCAGGCATTTGCCGTGCAACTCCCGGTCCGCACGAGAATGGGCCTGATTGCCCGGAGAGAGAAGGTCGGTGGAAATGTCACCCTCGGCCGCAACATAAGTCACGACCTCGATTTCTTCCTCGATATCCGGCAGTTTGGTGAAGAATTCGGCATTGGCATAGCTTTCAAGGATATCCTTGGCAAAAGCATTCCCTTGTTTGTAGGCAGCCTGAAGGCGATCGGTATCGGCATCATAAAGGAAGACCTGGGTTTTAAGGACGTCCGCAGCCTGACCCGCAATGGAGGCATCTTCACCAAGAGCCAGATCGAGAAGAACCTCGACCGATGGACCACCCTTCATGTGAGACAGAAGCTCGAAGGCAAAGGCTTGAGTAATCTCTTCAAGGTTCGCCTCGCCAAGGATGATCTCTTTCAGAAAGGCAGCTTTCGCGCCAGCAGCACTGGTCGTACCGGGCAGCGTGTTATAGATGAAGAAGTTTAGGGATTCCGCCCTGTGCTCGCTTCCGGCATCCTTGATCTGCTCGATGATTTCATTCAATAGAGCAGCATCCTCGATCGGCTTGGGGTTCAAACCTTGAATTTTACGGGTTTCGATTTCGTCGAGATAGTTTGTATATAAGGTCATAGTGGTCCCAGTATATCCGTTTTAAGCTCTGCCTGCCCCTTTCCGTCACTTGCAAGAAAGAAGGCGATTTAACCGTGCCGTCCTGAATGGAATGAGATCAACTCGCAATGCATTCGACCGTCGAACATTGCTCCGTCGTCGATCATCACTCGGTTTTGCAAAACAGGAGCAGCTCGCCAAACGAGAAGCGCCGAGCCGTGCACCTATTGAGATAAGTCGCATACGAGAGTCTACAAGCAACCAGATACGCCATCCAAAACTCGAAACCGATTTGGTTCCCGTAAAAAACCGTAGGCATTGAATGGGCCTGTTTTAGGGCCTTTTCATTTCAATGGCTAGATAACCGATGGTCTTGACTGCGGTTTTTTATAACCCGAATATATTGGCATGAGCTGGAATACCGCCAACAAGGAAAATCCAGTAAAAAGAATGAAATTCATGTCAAGATTTGTTGCGATTTTCAGTCCAAACAGTGAGTATCCACCCTGTGACACCTCAAAATTCAAACCTGATCCTCAATGTGAACCAACTGGGATGTGTCCGTGGAGGCAGACTGGTTCTTGAAAATGTGACTTTTACATTAAAAAGTGGCAATGCTCTGGTCATTACCGGACCGAACGGTATCGGCAAGTCATCGCTTCTGCGCACGCTGGCCGGCCTTGTTCGCTCCCATAAGGGAACGATCAAACTGGAAGGTGGTGACGAAGAATTGACCGTTGGCCAGCAAGTCCACTATTTCGGCCATGCCGAACCCATCAAGGCAGCCTTCACCTGCAAGGAAAACCTGCATTTCTGGCAGACATTCTTTGGCCATCCCACCAGAAGCCCCTATGAAGCCTTGCAAGAAGTGGAGCTCGAAGACCTTATCGATCTCCCCACCGCCTACTTGTCCGCAGGCCAACGGCGGCGCCTGTCACTGGCCCGCCTGCTGGTGAGCCATCGCCCCATATGGTTGCTCGACGAGCCGACATCGGCACTCGACAAGGCATCCGAACACCGTTTGGAAATTCTGATGGCCGAACATCTCGCAAGTGGAGGAATGATCATCGCGGCGACCCACGCACCTTTGGGCCTGATAGACCCAGAGCGCCTGCATCTTCAGCATCACCATCACGCATCAACGTCCGAGTTGGAGGATTGATCATGTCTGCCATGGGCGCACTCTTTTCCCGCGAATTGAAACTCTCTGTCCGCATAGGTGGCGGAGCCATGATGGGCGTCCTGTTTTTCCTCATCGTGGTCACAATCTTTCCCTTTGCCGTCGGCCCGGATCTGAACCTTCTGGCCCGCATTGGTCCGGCCATTCTCTGGATCGGAGCCCTGCTTGCAACATTGTTGGGGCTCGACCGGCTGTTTCAGGCAGATCAGGAGGACGGCTCGCTTGATCTTCTGTTGCTCAGCGAGCACCCTCTCGAGCTGATCATTCTGATCAAATGCATCGCTCAATGGGTATCGACCGGCCTGCCCCTCGTCATTGCCACGCCACTTCTCTCGCTGTTTCTGAATGTCGAACCCATCGGCATTGCCGCAGTCACCGCCACTTTGCTGATAGGCACCCCCGCCCTCACGCTCATCGGGGCGGTAGGTGCTGCATTGACCGTCATCCTGCGCAGGGGTGGGCTTTTGCTCTCCATCCTCATCCTGCCCCTCACCATCCCGATCCTGATTTTCGGGGTTAGCGCCTCTTTGGGAGCGGTCACCGACCCGGCCCCGTTTGACACGCCTTTCTATATTCTTTGCGGTTTATCCCTGCTCTATCTGGTCGTCGGACCTGTAGCCGCGGCCGCCGCCCTGCGATCAGCTCAGGAATAACACGCAAAAACACGGAATTGGTTTGGCAACAATTGGCTTTGTTACCAAATCGTAATTCGCCGAAGCCACATCTCATGATATTTGTCATGGTGACTGACACCAATTTGAAATGAAGTCGCAACGACAAACCGATCACAAGCCAAGCGAAGTCGATACCGAGTGAACGAAGGTGACTAGGATGGGAAAAAAATCATTCCATATTTGGGAGCTGGCCAATCCCACACGCTTTTTGATTATCCTTGATCGGATCATGAAACCGCTCTTGATTCTGACCATTCTTTCAATTGCTGTCGGACTTTATTTCTCGCTTTTTGCTTCGCCCGAAGACTATCAGCAGGGGGCCACAGTGCGGATCATGTATATTCATGTACCAGCCGCCTGGCTTGCCATGTTCGCCTATACCGTGATGACGATTGCCTCTCTTGGCACATTGGTCTGGAAACATCCCCTGGCTGACGTCTCCGCCAAGTCCGCAGCCCCTCTTGGCGCTGCCTTTTCCTTCATCTGCCTGACGACCGGCAGTTTCTGGGGCAAACCCATGTGGGGCACCTGGTGGGTATGGGACGCACGTCTCACCTCGATGCTGATCCTGTTCATCATCTATCTGGGCCTGATGTCTCTCTGGCGTGCAATCGAAGACCCGATCAGGGCCGGCAAGGCGGTTGCCATTCTGACCCTTGTGGGATTTGTGATCATCCCCATCATCAAATTCTCTGTCGACTGGTGGAGCACGCTCCATCAGCCAGCCACCGTGTTCACCATGGACGGCCCCAAAATGGCAAGCTCCATGTTGGTGCCGCTGTTGATCATGGCCGTCGCTTCCACCCTGCTTTTCACCGTTCTGCATTTGAAGGCAATGAAAAACGAAATCCTGCGTCGCCGGATCCGCTCCATGCAAATGAGAGCCGCCCGCAAAGCCGGCTCGGGAGCAACCTCTGTCGCCACGCCTTCCACACCATGAACCGCAAGAGAATGATCAAGACGAACCAGTCGAACAGCCAACGGATGACTTCAGGCCATGATTGAAATCTTTGGAAAATACTCGGGATATATCCTCGCATCCTATGGAATTTCCGCTGTCACCATTCTTCTTCTCATCATTTGGGTGTATCAGGATGGACGGATCCTAAACAAAACATTATCCGAGCTTAACGAAAGGGGCATCCGGCGGCGCTCCGATCATGCTAATAAATGATCCTGTTCATCGCCCAGCAAAGACGCATTGAATAAGCCCAAACAAGCTGACTAACAACAACAAGGAATTCTCCAGCGTGAAACCGACCGAAGAAAGCCAGAAGAGCCGTTTCAACTTCTTTGTTCTGTTGCCTTTGATCGCATTTGTTGGTCTGGCAGCCCTATTCATTTACCAGATGGAGTTTGGCCGCAACCCGAACGAGGTGCCCAGCGTCTTGATCAACAAACCCGCACCGGACTTTGACTTGCCGGCCCTTGATGCATCATTCGGTATCAAGACACCGGACAATGGTCCCATTCCAGGATTGAAAACGTCTGACTTCAAGGGCAAGGTTTCGGTGGTCAATGTCTGGGCCTCCTGGTGCCCGACCTGTCGCGACGAACATCCCTTGCTGCTTGAAATGACCAAGGACAACCGTTTTGAGCTGGTTGGCTTTGCCTACAAGGACGAGCCGGCGAACTCGGCACGGTTTCTCAAAAACCATGGCAACCCGTTTGATATCATTGCCATGGATGTATCAGGTCGTGTCGGCATTGACTGGGGAGTCTATGGCGCACCCGAGACCTTCATTGTCGATCGCCAGGGCACCATTCGCTACAAGCATATCGGCGCACTGACCAGAAGCAGCCTTGCCAGCAGTTTCATGCCGAAACTGGAAGAGATTCTCGCAGAAGGCAAATAGCCCGCAAAGAGCCATACGAGATTGGCTCCTCACGACTAGCGCCTGGGCTTGCACCTATTTTTCCTCATCGACCGAGGGTGCATGTCGGGTAAGAAGCGGCATCTGGAAGGCTCCGAAGATCATCGTGATCGGCATCACCCCGAAGACCTTGAAATTGACCCACATGTCGGTCGAGAAATTTCGCCATATCACTTCATTGACCACTGCCAGAAACAGAAAGAAAAGACCCCAGCGCAGCGTCAGAATGCGCCAGCCTTCTCTGGTCAGCTGGAAAACGGAATCAAACACATAGCCAAGCAGTGTTTTGCCAAAAAACAGTCCGCCAAGCAGCACCGATCCGAACAGGAAATTGATGATGGTCGGCTTCATCTTGATGAAGGTTTCATCCTGCAAGTAAAGCGTCAACCCGCCAAACACGAACACCACCACCCCGGACACCATCGGCATCACCGGCAGCTTGCCCAGTTTGACGCGCGAAATCACCAGCGCAATGATGGTCGCGATCATGAAGGCCGCAGTCGCAATGAAGATCGGCTTCATGTCCGCAAATGCCGGGATCCATTTGGCCAGCAAATCGCCCTTGGCATTGGCAAGAAAGAAGATGGCAAGCGGCCCCAGCTCCAGTGCCAGTTTGAGCAATTGCGCCTGATCCAGTTGCGGCTCGGCCGGTTGTCCACTCTGATTGTTGGTATCATCCATATTGAAAATCACTCACAGATCCCGATGGGAGCATTTATTGATTGATGTCAGTCATTTGCCAAACCGGCTATCGCCCTTGCAAAATCCCGCGATTGGAAGGCTTCAAGATCATCAACGCCTTCGCCGACGCCAATAAAATGCACCGGCACTTTATGCTTGGCAGAAATCGCCACCAAAATGCCACCTCGTGCCGTACCGTCCAGTTTGGTCATGACCAGACCAGTCACACCGGCCATCTTTGAGAAGACCTCAACCTGATTCATGGCATTCTGTCCCGTGGTAGCATCCAGCACCAACAGCACCGAATGGGGGGCTGTTGCATCCTGTTTCTTGATGACACGCACAATCTTTTCCAACTCAGCCATCAATTCGGTCCGGTTTTGCAGTCGCCCTGCCGTGTCGATCAGCAGGATGTCCATGCCGCTTTCCCTGGCTTCAGACATGGCATCAAATGCCAGTCCGGCCGCATCGGCACCCACATCACGCACAATGACCGGCGCTCCGGTTCGTTCACCCCAGATTTTCAGCTGATCAATCGCGGCCGCGCGGAAGGTGTCGCCTGCTGCAAGCATCACCTTCTTGCCTTCCATCTGGAATTTCTGCGCCAGCTTGCCAATGGTCGTGGTCTTGCCTGCCCCATTCACGCCGATCATCAGGATCACATGCGGTCCGCTTTCAGGGCGCGTAATCTGAAGCGGCTTGGCAACCGGTTCGAGCACCTTGTCAACTTCATCTGCCAGGATTTCCTGCACTTCCTTGCCGGAAATCTCCTTGTTGAACCGCCCTTCCGACAGGCGGTCGGTGATCATCATTGCTGTTTCAACACCAAGATCGGCCTGAATGAGAATATCTTCAAGATCCTGCAAGCTGTCATCGTCCAGCTTTCGCTTGGTAAAGATCGAGCTGATCCCTTCGCCAAGTGCGCCGGAAGAGCGCGCCAACCCGCGCCTCAGCCGCTCAAACCAGGAGAGCTTCTTCTCATGCTGCTTTTCGGGCTCCATTGCCTCAACAGGTGCCTCACTGCTGTGCGCCTCGGCATTCTCAGTCTGCGCATTGAGGACTGTATCAGCCGGTTCCTCAGTTAAATCTGCATCTTCGGACTCTTCAGAAAGGTCCCCTTGCCGATCCTCCGTGTCCTCGCCCACATCATCGTCAGCGACAGGTTCCTCTGCTTCAGCCTCCCTCTCTTCAACGGGCTCTGAAGTGACGTCTTCCATCTCGGTCTGGGTACCCGCCTCCGAGGCCGGACCTTGCTCTTCCTCTGGCTGATCGACCGCCGTCTTTTGATCGTCCGTTACCACGCTCTCGTCTGCCGAGCCGAACAATCGAGAGAAAATTCCCTTTTTGGCCAAAAGCCTACTCCCTCATCCATGAAGCGCGCCAGAACACTGCCAGCCGAACCGGCAAAAGCGAAAACAAAAGACGCTACAAATCTAAATTCCAATGGCCATCAAATGGCGATGGCTGGCATCTACGATACGTGCTGCCACAATATCACCTGGAACGCCATCCGCAATCTCTGTCAAAGTAAATTGTTCGGTTCGTGCAAGGCCTTTTCCCTCGACAAGCAACCGCACATTCCGCCCGATCTGTCCGTCTAGATGACGCTTGAGAGCAGCTTCTCCCACGTCGCGCAACCGCGCTGCGCGCTCACGAATGACAGGTCCTCTCACTTGCGGCATCCGCGCCGCTGGTGTGCCCGGCCTTGGCGAGAAGGGAAAGACGTGCAAATGGGTGAGGTCGCATTCCTCGACAATTGCAAGACTGCGCTGGAACATCTCTTCGGTCTCGGTCGGAAACCCGACGATAATGTCCGCTCCAAACACCATATCGGGCCGCAGGACGCGCACCTGACGACAAAACTCGATGCTGTGCTCTCGACTGTGTCGCCGCTTCATCCGCTTCAGAATCAGATTGTCGCCCGCCTGCAAGGACAGATGCATATGCGGCATCAAACGCTGCTCATTGGCAATGCAGTCCATCAGGTCCGGATCCGCCTCGACCGAATCGATGGAGGAAATACGCAAACGCTCGAGCTGTGGCACATGTTTGAGGATGGCCTTCACCAGCGTTCCCAGCTTGGGCTGTCCTGGCAAGTCTGCTCCGTAGGACGTGATGTCGACCCCGGTCAGAACCACTTCCCGATAGCCATTGTCAACAAGTCTGGTAATCTGATCAACCACAGGGCCCATTGCCACTGATCGACTGTTGCCACGCCCAAAGGGGATAATACAGAAGGTGCAACGATGATCGCAGCCATTCTGGATCTGCACGAAGGCGCGGGTGTGACCTTCGAAGCCTTCGATGAGATGCAGCGCCGTCTCGCGCACGCTCATGATATCGTTAACCCGGATTTTCTCGGCCATTGGCACGCCAAAATCAGGAACCGAGCGATAGCTGTCGGCTTTCAACTTGTCCTCGTTGCCAAGCACGAGATCGACCTCGTCCATCTCGGCGAAGCGGTTTGCTTCCGTCTGGGCTGCGCATCCCGTGACGATAATCCGGCTTCCCGGATTGTCGCGCTTGGCCTTTCTGATCTGCTGACGCGCTTGCCGGACAGCTTCGCTCGTCACCGCACAGGTATTGACCAGAATGGTATTCTCAAGACCGGCTTCTGCGGCCTGTTGTTTCATGACTTCGGATTCATAGGTATTGAGCCGACATCCGAAGGTTAGAACCTTGATTGTCATAAAGGCTACTCCGCGCCGCCCGTCGGCAGCTTGCGCCAGGAGAGATCATCCAGATCAATCTCACCGGCATATTCCAATTCGGTCGCGCCGGACATCATGATATGGTCGTCCGTCTCGCGCCAGTAAATGCTGAGATCCCCGCCCGGCAGATGCACCAGCACCTTACGATCGGTCAGATTGTTGCGAATGGCCGCAACCGTCGCCGCACAGGCCGCCGTGCCGCAAGCACGGGTCAGCCCCACACCGCGCTCCCAGACCTTGAGTACCATTTCACTGCGAGACAGGATCTGCGCCAGCGAGATATTGGCTCTTTGCGGAAAGATCATGTGATTTTCAAGCAAAGGCCCGTTGCTTTCCAAGCCATAGCTCTCGACATCATTCTTGACCCAGAAAATTGCATGCGGATTGCCCACATTGACCACCGAAGGTGTATGCAAAATCGGCGCATCAATCGGCCCGATCTGCAATTCGATTGCACGGGTATCCTCAAAAGGCTCTGACAGCGGAATATCCTTCCAGCCAAATTTCGGCACGCCCATATCAACCGTGACCATTGTATCATCCGCGCCGCGAGCGCCGATGAGATGGCCCACAACGGTTTCAACGACAGCCCGGTCCCGGCCCGTCTCGGCCATCACCAGACGCGCGACACAGCGAGTGGCATTGCCACAGGCTTCCACCTCTCCGCCATCGGCGTTGTGAATGCGCATGAAGATGTCGGCGCCGTTTGGCGATGTTTCGAGCGTGATGAACTGATCGCATCCCGGCCCGGTCTTGTGATCGGCAAGCAGGCGCACGGCATCGGCCCCGAGCGGGGGCATGGTCTTTCGGGCATCGATCACGATAAACTCGTTGCCAAGACCATTCATTTTCAAAAATTGCACATGCGAGGCCATCGAAGAAGCCAATCCTGCTTTTGGTTCAAGAAAAGGGCGAGTATCGCCGAAAGCGTTTCCACTCATCACCACATGGCGCAAGTTGGGTGCATTTACCACCCCTTGAGACGGATGAACAGCCTTCGCCGAAATAAGGCAGGCTGTCTTACAACAAAAAAGCCGCGAAAGAAACTGTCCTTCGCGGCTTTGTCGAAATCACCGGTAAAGATGGTTACTTGAGGCCACTCATCATCACCTTGGACAGGCGAGAAGCAAAAACCGCCGGGTTGGCAGGATGTTCGCCATCCAGAATGAGCGCCTGATCGAGCAACAGATGAGCCCCATCCTCAATTGCGGCCTTGTCACTGGCTGCCTTGAGCTGCTCGGCCAGCATCAGAATCAGGGAGTGGTCAGGATTGACCTCAAGGATCGGTTTCAGCGCCGCGTCAGTGCCCTTCTGGGACCGCATCAACTTTTCAAACTGCCGGTCCGGCCCGTAATCCGGAGCAACGATACAAACCGGGCTCGTGGCAAGGCGCGAAGAAATTCGCACATCGGAGACCGCATCACCGAGTGTTTCTTTCACGAAGGTCACCAACTCGGCAACAGCACCCTGTTCCTTGGCCTTTTCCTCTTCGTCCTTGGCGGCGTCATCTTCGGATTTCGGCTTTTCAATCGTATCGAGATCGGCAGCGCCCTGACTGATGGATTTGAAGCTCTTGCCATCATAACCAAGTGCCGTCTGAACCCAGAAGGCATCAACCGCGTCACTGAGCAGCAACACTTCCACCTCCCGCGCCTGATAGCCTTCAAGCTGCGGACTTGCAAGAATGCCGTCTTTGCTATCGCCAAGTGCATAATAGATCGCAGTCTGGTTTTCCTTCAGATCCGCAACATAATCGGCCAGGGTGCGGTTATCGCCCTTGGTGGTATTGAAACGAACCAGCTTGAACAGTTGGTCGCGCCGTTCAGGATCCTCATAGAGCCCTTCCTTGATGACCGGACCAAAGGCGTCCCAGACGGATGAGAATTTTTCTTCGTCATTCTTGGCGAATTTTTCAAGTTCGGACAGAATACGGTTGGTCACACCCTTGCCGATGGCGTTAAGAATCGGATTGTCCTGCAACATCTCACGGGAAATGTTGAGCGGAATGTCCTCGCTGTCGACCACCCCGCGCACAAAGCGCAAATAGGCCGGAACGATATTGGCGTCATCGGTGATGAAAACACGCCGGACATAAAGCTTGAGACGACCCTTGCGATTTGGATCGAACAGATCAAAGGGTTTGTGTTCGGGCACGAACGCCAACACATTATATTCGGTACGACCTTCGGCGCGATAATGAATCGTCAGCGCCGGATCATCAAACTGCCCGGCATTATACTGATAGAATTCCTTATATTGTTCTTCCGTGATGTCAGACTTCGATTTGGTCCAGAGCGCGGAACCATCGGTCAGGTCCTCTTCATCAATCGCGTTGGCTTCTTCATTAAAGCTCATCAGGCGAATCGGCACCGGAACATGGGCCGAATATTCGCGGACCACGCGGCGGATCGTCTGGGAATCGGCGAAAGCCTTTTCATCTTCTTTCAAATGCAAAACGATCTTGGTGCCGCGCGGCAAGGCATCTTCATCACTCGCCGGGGCAATCTCATAGGAGCCCATGCCATCGGAGGACCAACGCCATGCTTCGGAACTTCCAGCGCGGCGAGACACAACTTCAACCTGATCCGCAACCATGAAAGCAGAATAGAAACCGATACCGAATTGCCCGATCAGGGCCGATCCGTCAGTCCCGTTATTGGCAGCAAGCTGATCGAGAAAAGCGCGCGTACCGGAGCGCGCAATCGTGCCCAGATTGTCGATAAGCTCTTCCTTGCCCATGCCGATACCATTGTCAGCAACGGTCAGGGTACCTGCGGTTCCGTCGGAGGAGAGCGTAATCTTGTAACTCGCATCATCCTTGACAAGCTCCGAATTGGTCAAAGCTTCATGGCGCAGCTTTTCGCACGCATCCGCAGCGTTGGAAATGAGCTCGCGCAGAAAAATTTCCTTGTTGGAATAAACGGCATGCACCATCAAGTGGAGCAGGCGGGAAACCTCGGCTTCAAAAGAATGGGTTTCGGTTCCAACTGCCGTATCCGTGGTCTGTTCTGACATTGATCGGTCCTTCCATTTTTGCATCACCAGACATTGTCCTCACAACGGACCCCCGTCCGGTGACCATCGCTCTTGTTCTGATTGTCGCCCCTTCCCCCCAAAGCGCCTCGAAAGCACGCTCAAGAAAAACATCGCCAACAATCAGGTCGAATAACTGTCCCACGATCTAGCAATGCAGCCAGCGACTTTCAAGATGGAGAACCTTGCCAAAAGGCCAAAAAAAAACGGGATGCGCGGATGCCATCCCGTTAAGGAGCTGTTGGGATGTTGACACGCAATGGGTTGTTCGCCGCCTAACCAGGTTTGGGCGAACAATCGCCGGAGCATCGCGGACGGTTGAAAACCAATAGGCACAACCGCGGGATATTCAGGCAATCCGGTCTGTTTGAACATCTGTCAAAGGGGGCAGAGCCAGACAACAAATCAAACCGGACAACGGGACAACATCAATTATATTGGCGCCCGGCTGTGACTTTCCAAGGGCTGAAATAAGGCAATTCCGTGACATTTTAAAAAGTGGGAACAAGGCCCTGACATCGGATGTCCGGTATGGCAACCGGCCCACGCCAAGCAAATTCACTTAATCCAAAGTGATTTCATCATGAGTAAGATCTGTTTCAAGATGCAAATCGTTAACAATTGGATAAAGCCTTGCCAAAACGGACAAATCCGATTGCTATCAGCTTTGTATCCTGTATTGATAGGACCGGGTTTTTGGGCTGTGACGAAATGAAAAAAGCAATTTGCTTTTAGACTTTAAGAATAGGCATTTCAGGAGACAGTCCCATGGAAACTCTCATTCCCATTATCATTCAAGTTATTTCCGGCGTCGTTGGTGGTGGCGTGGTCGGCACCATCGTCAAGCAGGCTGCCATGCAATTGCTGCCGAAACTTCTGGCTGGCGGCATTGGCGGCCTTGCAGGTGGTCAGGCCCTTGGCCCGGTCATCGGCTCTCTCATCGCAGCTGCAACCGGTGACGCGGCAGGTGGTCTGGATGTCGGTGCGATTGTTGGCTCGGTTGTTGGCGGTGTTGCCGGTGGTGGTGTGCTGACTGGACTGGCCGGGATGCTTTTGTCGGGCAAGAAATCCTGATCCAGCCTGGATCAAATGAACAGATACGGCGCGAATTCGCGCCGTTTTCTCAAAAGCGCCCCATCCGGACTTGCCAAGCGCAAATTTTGCGACGATCATGAAGGCACGGCGAACATTCTGACACAGAGCAAAGTGTCGGTTTTCACCATTGCCGGAAACAAAAGGAGGATCGCTTGCTCGATAATTCTGATGAAAGTGTGACGTCGCTGGCGAGTTTACGCCCAGCCCCCATGGTCAACCATTCCACCAACCAACCAAAGCCACCTCAGCAAATCTGTTTCAACCGAATGGAACTGATGAATATCCTGAACGTCTATGGACGTATGGTGGCGGCCGGTGAATGGCGAGACTATGCACTTGATACCTTGAAGGATCGAGCCGTCTTTTCCATTTTCAGACGAACAAGTGAAATGCCGGTTTACCGCATCGAGAAAAACCCCAAACTGGCACGGCGACAGGGGGCCTTTTGCCTCATCTCGCAACAGGGGCAAATTCTCAAGCGCGGACATGAGCTGGACCATATCCTGCGATTTCTCAATCAGAAACTGATCAAAGTGGTTGAAAACTAGAGCATCTGCCAACCAGCAAGAACAGGGATACGCGCAGCCGAAGGCAGGATGGTGTTTGGCCCTTCGGAGCCGAGCCCCTTGGCTGCGCATGCAATCAAGCCTGAGACGCGCCGCAAAGCCCGGGAAACTCATCCCGCCGTTTCCATAAGCCCCACAAGGCCCAGAAGGCAAACAGCGTAAATGGCATGAACAGGTAGCTTCCGGGTTTGAAATCACCCGTGAGAGTGTCCCTCACCAGAATGAAGGTCATGGAATAGAAATAGAGACCATTGGCAAGCTGTGCCGAAAGCCAGCCTGCGGCTCGCCTCTGCATCACGCCGATTGATCCGACAACAAGCAGAGGCACCGACCAGACCAGATCGGCCACACCGATCCCGAAGGTTGTGGCAAGCGCCGCAGGAACAGGGGAAGACAGCGTCAGGCCATCCCTGAAATGAATAAAGGCCATTCCCCAGAAAACGAGATGAACAATAGCGGCGAAAAGATTGACACCGGCGATCACACGAAGCATGGCACACTCCTTGAGCATTGAGCAATATTGCGACAGGAATGCCTAGCTACCGAGCCTTTGCCTCGGCGTCAATGTGACCAATTTTGTCAGTCATCGCCCCAATTGAAACAGTCCGGAACCGCTCCCATATATAAGGGGTGAAAACAAAAAAGCCGCCCCGTATGGAGAGGCTTTTCCTTTTTCGATAGACCAAAAGACTATTCGCGATTGCCGAGCAGGCGCAGCAGCATCAGGAACAGGTTGATGAAGTCCAGATAGAGCGTCAAAGCGCCCATGATGGCTTTCTTGCCTGCTGTTTCAGAGCTATCGCCTTCAAAATACATTTCCTTGATCTTCTGCGTGTCATAGGCGGTAAGACCGGCAAAGACCAGAACCCCGATCGCGGAAATCGCAAAGGCCATTGCGCTGGACGCAAGGAAAATATTGACGATGGATGCGATCACAAGGCCGATCAGACCCATGAACAGGAAGCTGCCCCAGCCCGACAAGCTTTTCGGCGTGGTGTAGCCGTAAAGGCTCAGCGCTGCAAAGGAAGCGGCTGTGATGAAGAAGACCTGCGTAACCGAGGTCATGGTATAGACCGCAAAGATCCAGGTCAGCGAGGCGCCCATCAGGGCCGAGTAGATCCAGAAGACCATCTGCGCGGTGCTTGCACTCATTTTGTGAATGCGGAAGCTCAGATACATGACCAGAGCAAAGGGCGCAAACATCACGACCCATTTAAGCGGGCTGTTGAACAACGTCGCTCCAAGCTGGGTCACGCCGACCACATCGCCGCCTTCACGAACAAAAGACAGCTGGAACATGCCATAGGCAAACACGCCAGTGACTGCCAGCGCGATGGCCATATAGTTATAGACCTTGAGCATATAGCTGCGCAGGCCTTGATCAATGCGCGCCATTTCTGCGGCGCGGCCGCTCATATGTGCACTCTGACGAAAGTCGTTCACTATGGTTTCTCCTCACGATACTTTACGCGAACTGGTTCGGCGGCCCATTTTTCGGGCGAAACAGAAGCGAGCCGTCACAGACGCAGTTCATCAAATCGACGTTCGAACAAATATATGGGGAGCTTGACCAGCAAGCTCAAGCCTTTTTTCTCGTTCAAACCGCTTTCTTCGATCAATATTACGTCATTGTAATCATAACAACAGCCTAACTATACGAATTTATACCTTAACCATTGCGTAAGATTTGCGCCGGTTTTCGACTTAAGCTCGACCATGTACCAAGCAAACCGAGAGAAATTGTCACCATCATGGCCAGAATGACGACCAGAAAGGAAACGCCCGGCTGCCAGGCAAACGGCATCTGCATGACACGCGTCAGAACCAGATAGGCCGAAACATGACCAATCAACAGGGCGAAAATGGCAGTGACAAACCCCAGAAGGCAATATTCCAACCCGTAGGCCGTCAGAACCTGCATCCGACTTGCCCCGAGTGTCTTCAAAATGACGGCATCATAGATCCGCTCGCGCTGTCCGGCCGCAAGGGCCCCGGCCAGCACGAGAATGGATGCGATGATCGCCAGTGAAGAAGCCGCCCGCATGCCCCAGGCCAGCTGACGGACCAGATCATTGACACGATCCAGTGCATCGCCCACCCGCACTGTCGTCACTGTCGGAAAAGCCGCGGTTATGCTTTTCATCACCTCCGACTCTCTTTTTGTGGAGATCGCTTTGTCTGCTTTTCCGTCCGGGTCGATGGTCAAGGTTGCGAGATGTGCATGAGGTGCTCCGGCAAAGGTGTTGGGAGAAAAGACCATGACAAAGTTGATCGCAAGCGATTGCCACTCGACCTGCCGCAGATTGAAAATCTCGGCCTCGATGGTTCTACCCAGGACATTCACTTCGATCCTGTCACCAATCGCAAGCCCCAGCTCTTCAGCCAGCTCCGCATCAAAGGAAACAAGAGGAAATCCCGAATAGTCCGGCTGCCACCATGTCCCTTCAACAAGAGTTGAGTTTTCCGGTGGCAGGTCCGAATAGGTTATGCCGCGATCGCCTCGCAATACCCATTGAGCCTCTTCAGGCGCATCATAGTCACCGGCCTCGATACCCTTGAGGGAAACAAGACGTCCACGCAGCATTGGTACCCGTTGATGCTCACCACCGGGCACCAGTGTATCGAGATCTGCTTCAAACTGTTCCACTTCCGAATTCTGGATATTGAGGAAAAAGAAATTCGGCGCCTTTGCCTGCAAATTCCCGGTCAACTGTTGTTGCAGATTGAGATCAATCAAGACCAGCGTGACCAGCAGGCTCAGACCAAGACCGAGAGACAGTGCCACCGAGGGCGTGAGCGCTCCGGGCCGATGCAAATTGGCGATAGCAAGACGAGGCACCACATGGCGAAACCTCGGCATGTGCGCCGCTGCCCGCATGATGAGAAAGGCAATGAAACGCAACAATGCAAAGACAACCACCATCCCGGCAAGAAAACCGGCAGCCACGACAAGCACTTCGGCACTCGCAAGCACAAGCCCGACCAGCAAGACCGCAAGAAAGGCGGTAATCGCCCAGTCGATCTTGCTGGCATGATAAGAAACCGGAGCAATCTGGTCGCGAAACAGTGCAGTCGCAGGAATGGCGCGGGCACGCAGAAGCGGGCGCATCGAGAAAAGCAATGCGGCAAGCATGCCAAACAGCGCTGCCTTGCCCAGTTGCAATGGGTGGACCATCGCAGAGGACAGCGGCAGGCTTTCGGGGATCACGACCTTCAGCAGGAAGGGCACACTGGCGGCAAAGACAAGACCGATTGCAATGCCGATGAGCGCGATAATCACGATTTGCGCCAGATATATGCCGACGATCAACCAGCTGGGCGCACCCAGACACTTGTAGCTGGCAATCGTTGCCTGCCGGGAAGTGACAAAGGCTTGCACGGCATTGGCAATCCCAACCCCACCCGTGATGAGAGAAGCAAGACCGACCAGCACCAGAAAGGCCGCAAAGCGGTCAATGCTGCGCGACAGCCCTTCGGCCGCATTGGCACGGGAGCGAACCCGCCAACCCGCATCGGGGAATGCCTCCCTGATCTCGGCGATTGCCTTGTCGATATCGTCAAGGCTTGCGGCACCTGTCATCTTGAGGCGCGTGATCCAGCGCACAATGACACCGGGCTGTAGCAGATTGGTTTCATCCAGCCCCTTCAGCGTCATGAGAACACGAGGCCCGAAGGCCATTCCCGAGGCAAGCGCATCGGGCTCCGAACTGATCACGTCGCTGATAATGAACTGTTTCACCCCGATTATCAGGGGATCACCCACCTCAAGACCAAGACGCTCAAGCAGCAGGGGATCGACAACCAACCCACCCTCGAACAAGCCCTTGCCGTTGAGGGTTTCGAGCGTCCCAACCATCGGATAGACACCATCGACCGCCTTGAGATCAATAAGCAACTGATCGGACCCATCGGCTTTGCGTGCCATGGCTCGCAAGCTGGCCACCTCCGAGACTTGCCCGAAACGCTCCAGAAAAGTGCGCTGTTCATCGCTCACGCGGGTATGAATGGCCGAAAGGGAGAGGTCGCCACCGAGAATTTCGCGTCCCCGTTCATCAAGCCCCCCCGTGAGGGCCTTGGACGCCGAGCCCACCCCTCCAATCGCGGCAACCCCAAGGGCAATGCAGGCAAGAAAGATGTAAAAGCCTCGCAATCCACCGCGCATCTCGCGCATGGCGAAGACGAAGGCCAGACGAAGCGACGCCCACAAACCCTGTCTTGCGATAGGGGAAAGTTCGGGCCCTGAAGCCAGTCCCTTGTTTGAAACGCTCTGGTCCATGCTTTCACTCCCTAAGAAGACCGGGAGGTCGGCTCGGATGCCGGCACCTCATGAGGTGATTCAACGAGCTGCCCGGAACGAAGCCGGACAACACGTTCACACCGGTCAGCCAGATTGGCATCATGGGTCACAAGCATCAGCGTCATCGCTCTTTCCTTATGCAGGCGGAACATCAGATCGGATATTTCCCGGCCGGTGTCACTGTCCAGATTTCCCGTGGGTTCATCGGCGATCAGGATGGAGGGACGGGGTGCCAGTGCCCGCGCGATTGCCACTCTCTGTTGCTCGCCACCGGACAATTCCGCCGGATAATGATGCGTGCGATGGCCAAGGCCAACCGCTTCAAGCTCGCCTTTTGCTATTTCGAAGGCATCTCTCTGACCGGCAAGCTCCAAAGGAATGGCGGTATTCTCGAGCGCTGTCATGGTTGGCACCAGATGGAAAGACTGGAAAATGATTCCAATTCTGGCCCCCCTGAAACGGGCCAGATCATCTTCATTCATTCCCAACAGATCATTTCTTTCGACCAGAACCTGACCGCGGTCCGCCCGCTCAAGCCCGGCCATGACCATCAACAGAGTCGATTTGCCCGATCCGGAAGGTCCCACAAGACCAACGGACTGGCCTCTCTCGATATCAAGATCGATACCACGCAGGATATCGACACGCGATTGCCCCAAACCGAGACTCAAATAGACATCTTTCAGTGAAATGATGGCATCTCTGGCAACGGGCTCGCCGCTTGACGAAGAGAAAGAGGGAGATGCAGTATTGAGAGATGAAGTCACAGCGAACCTTACCTATGGTATCGAGAATGCATTGAAATCCGAATTCAAGCTTGTCGCTTTAAAGTGAAAAGGCGATTTCCCAGATATAGGGACGAGCCAGACAAAACCCAAAAAGTTATTTGCGCGAGACGCCCATGATCACCATCCAACGTCAGAATTTGCCCCCAATTGCAGCTTGTCATGCCACCACAAGGCACAGTTCGGGACACTATCAGATCTTTTCTTTCTTGAAATTATTCGTCTCTTTTATCCTTCTTCTCACAGGGTTTGCCATGTCCCCCGACCCCGCTCATGCTGCTGAAACGGTGCGTATTCTTGCCTTTGGTGATTCGCTTTCGGCCGGTTATCAGCTTCCCCCCGACAAGGGTTTCACCAGTCAGTTGCAACAGAGCCTCAGGCAACATGGTCTGAAGGTGGACGTCATCAATGCCGCCGTTTCTGGCGACACCACCGCTTCGGGCCTTGCGCGGCTCGATTGGTCGACGCCGGAAGATATCGACCTCGTTCTTCTCGAACTTGGGGCAAATGATGCGTTGCAGGGTCTGCCAGTTGATAAGGCACAGGAGAATCTCTCTGCCATGATCGAGGCATTCCAGAAAAAGGGGCTTGCTGTTGCCCTTCTGGGCATGCAATCCCCACCCAATATGGGGGAGAATTATGTCAAGGCCTTCAACAGCATCTATCCAACTCTTGCTAAAAGATACGATATTCCGCTATATCCTTTTTTTCTGGAAGATGTCGCAGCCCAACCACACCTCAATCTGGAAGACGGCATCCATCCAACTTCAGAAGGGATAGAAATCATCGTCAGGAAGATGACACCCTTCGTCATGGATATATTGCAATAGTTTGAACGTCTGCATGTATTGCACATGAATGACTTGTCGTCCGGCCAGATTTATTCCCGCCCACTGGCCCAATACAGGAACGGATCCCGTTATGGAAAAAAGAAAACTGGGTCGTACAGACCTTGAAGTGAGCAGCCTGTGCCTCGGAACAATGACCTGGGGTGAACAAAACACCAAAGCCGAAGCCTATGAGCAGCTTGACTATGCCGTCGATCAGGGCATCAACTTCATTGACACGGCCGAGCTATATCCGGTTCCAAGTCGGGCCCAGACCCAAGGTCGTACCGAGGAAATCATCGGCGACTGGATGAAAGACCGTGGCAATCGCAGCGACATCATTCTGGCGACAAAAATCATCGGCCGTTCCGAGAATGACTGGTATCGTGACGGCGGTGTTGCACCACGTCTCAATCGTGCGCAAGTGCTCGAAGCGGTTGACAAGAACCTGAAACGCCTGAAAACCGACTATATCGACCTTTACCAGATTCATTGGCCAGATCGTAAAGTCACCCAGTTTGGCTCAAACCCGCTGATCTATTCCCATCCGGGTGCAACAGAAGACGAAACCCCGATTGCCGAAACCATTGCAGCCATGCAGGAATTGGTAAAAGCCGGCAAAGTGCGCCATGTCGGCCTTTCCAACGAAAGCGCCTGGGGCATGATGAACTATCTCAATGAAGCGGAAACAGGGACAGGCCCGCGCGTTGTCTCCATTCAGAATGCCTATAGCCTGCTCAACCGCACATTCGAAATCAATCTCGCGGAAATCGCCATGCGCGAACAAGTCGGCCTGCTTGCCTATTCATCACTGGGACAAGGTGTCATCACGGGCAAATATCTCGACGGCAAACAACCGGCCGGGGCCCGCATGACCCTGTTCAAGAATTTTGGTGGCCGCTACCAGACCATCGGGGCAGAGCCAGCTGTCAGACGGTATCTCGAGATTGCTGAGAAATTCGAAGTCGACGTCGCCCAAATGGCGCTCGCTTTCGTTCTCAGCCGTCCATTCACCACCTCCGTCATTCTGGGGGCGACCAAGATGGAACAGCTGAAAACCGACATCGCATCCCATGAGTTCAAACTGACCGACGAAATGAAAAAGGAACTCGACGCGGTCCATATGCTGCATTCCAACCCTTGCCCATAAGCCTGGGAAGGAACAGCACCGCCACCAGATCCAATTCTGGCAATTGATATGTCAGCGCGTCCCGCCCTGTTCTGAAGGGCGGGGCTATCCACAAACAAGGCTTTGAAAATGCACGCAAATTTGCTTGGGGCAAAGCTTTCAAAGCAACGTCATATTTTTTCGGCTATTGTGTCAAAGTGACAGTTCTGAAGTGATTCGACCGGGACTATCAAGAGCTTTGAACGAAATCATTTCGACTGCAACAAGTACCAGAAGCAAATGTCTGCAAACAAGCTTCTGGATTTGACGAGACAGACTTTATTCTGCCCCCACATCCATTTACGGGAGCGAAATGATGCCACGCTTATTTGCCGGTCTGGAGATCCCCAAGGATATCACCACACTATTGTCCCTTCAGAAAGGCGGCCTTTATGGCGCCCGGTGGGTGGATGAATCCAACTATCACATTACCTTGCGATTCATGGGCGATGTTGACTACGGTCTGGCCAACGAGATCGTCTTCCAGATGTCTCAGATCCAGTATCCCGAGTTCGATCTCTCCTTGAGAGGTTTCGGCTCTTTCGGTTCGAAAAAGCCCCATTCGGTTTTCGCAGCGGTTCAGAATAGCCAGGAGCTGTATCTGCTCCATCAGGAAATTGAACGGCGAATGCGCAAGCTGGGCCTTCGCTCCGACAAACATGACTACACGCCACACGTAACTCTGGCGCGTCTCAAGAAAACTGCCGAGCCGATTGACGTTGCCAATTATCTGGCAATGCGAGGCAATTTCCAGAGCGGCAATTTCAGAGTTCCCCGTTTCGTGCTTTTTTCATCGCGTGACAGCGTGGGTGGTGGGCCTTACGTGATTGAGGAAACCTTCGACCTTCTCTGAAGCGAAAAGGGCTCTCGAAGAGCCCTTTCCCTACTTGCGTTAATCGGCTTTTTGCAAACTAACCAAACTTAACGAACAGTTTGGCATAAGCTGGCTTCAACCCGCCAACGGCCTTTTTGACAGCCTCCGGATCATTGGCTTCAAGCGCATTGCGCAACTGATCGATGGAGCCTTCAAGACCTTTCAACAGGCTGCCAAACTCCTCATTTTCACGCAGGGCCTCGGGCGCATGAGCGGCAAGATCTTTCGCCAGATAGGTCAGAATGCCAAGCTTCTCACGAAGATCGCCACGCAACGCATCATTCCAGTTGTCTGCGGTGATCTCCGTCCCCATCACATGTTCCATTTCCGTATGATAGGCATTGACGAAGTTGCTGAAGACACGCACGCCATTGCGATCTCTCAGGCCATCAAGCTGATCACGGATCTCTTCAAGCACTTCATGGGCTTCCAATATCTTGCCCTGCATGGTCACATTTGCCGCCTCGTCGGCAATGGCACCAATCTTCTCAAGGGTCGCAGTCCAGTTTTTCTCGCCCGCATATTTCGCTGGCGCCGATGTGTAATTGGAAAGGATGGTTCCGGTCCAGACAGACTGGAATTTGGCGATGGCCTTCTTTGTCGCCTCCTCGTCCTTCTGATTGCTCTTGAAAAGCGCAACGCGATAAGCTGCATAGGCCTTGTCCACATCGCCATCGAAATCGGCAAAGGAAATCGAGCTTGACCCGATCAGCAGAACACCCCCTAAAAGACAAGAAACGAGTCGGTCCATTTTACATCTCCATAGTTAGGTATATTCGGAAATATAAAAACATAGATTGCAGACTATTGCTGTCCCAACCCGGTGCCTCGTAAAAATTATCAACGAAGTTTTTGTAACAGAATGTCGCTTGCCTCATCGACCATCTGATAGACATCTTCAAAAGCATCACGCCCGCCATAATAGGGATCAGGAACCTCATTGAATCCCAAGCGCTGGCTGAGCCCGCAATAATCAAGATAGAGTGCCAACTCAGCGGTTCCGTCACGCGGCTGCGACTTGCGCAAATCGGCAAGATTGTTCCGATCAAGAGCAAGGATCAGATCGAAGGCATAATAATCTTCGAGCCCGATTTGGCGGGCCCGCAGTCTGGAAAGATCGGTACCGTGCGAATGTGCAGTCGCCACCATACGCCGATCAGGTGGATTTCCCACATGCCACGCACCGATACCTGCGCTATCAAGCAGAAACTGTTCTGCAAGGCCATTCTCTTCAGCCTTGTGCCTCAAGACACCTTCAGCCAATGGCGAACGGCAAATATTGCCAAGACAAACAAACAGAACTGAGGTGGGACGAGTGGCTATCATTTCATATGTCTCGCGGCGTATCATTAGAACCGACCGTTCAGCTTCAACCTATTCGCCAAAAGGCTTAGTCGCAAGCCTTTTTCGGCCCAAAACACCTCTGTTTCCCGATTGAGGACACTAGTCTTGCCGGCACCATGCCAATGCACACATAAGCTGTTTCTAGTCAAACAATACTAAAATCATCGCAAGTGCAAGAAGGTGTTTCCGTTCTAAATATGGTGGAAAAAACAATATTTTTCAAACAAAGGATAGTAAACAGAAAATGAACACTAAAAAAGCCGAATATTGACCTTTGCAGCATTGAGCAATTCTAGGTTCATTAACAAATTTATTATAAATTACAAAAAACTAAACCCGGAGGAAACATGCCTTACTTCGTAGATGATAAAAAATTCGAAATTAACCTGATTTCGTTTCTGATGGAGTCGGTAGAGCAAGGCATCTCCGTCATGAACAAGGAACTCAACATCCTGTTCATGAATCGCTCCGCCTGCAAAATGATGGATATTCCGCTCAGTCTTCTGCAAAAGGACAGTTCTCTGGAAAACCTCTTCCGCCATTTTGCCGAACGGGGAGATTACGGGCCCGGAGATATTGAGGAACTCGTCGATCAACGCCTGACCCAGGTAAAGAAGACAACAAATCTTCTCGTTGAACATGAAGCGCAAAATGGCCGGATCGTGCAGATTCAGGAAAGCAAGGTCAACGATGACATCTTCGTCGCGATCTATACGGACGTCACCGAACAGCGCGCCTATGAGGCGCGGCTCGAAGCGATTCAATATGAATTGGAACTGAAACTCGAAAACAGTCTGAAGGAAGTAAGCTACAATCGCGACTTGCTGGTCAACGCGATCAACGCGATCGATGACGGCATTATCCTGTTTGACGAATATGATTGTCTGGTCCTTGCCAACACCAGAATGCAGGACCTCTATCCCAGCCTCAAGCGCCACCTGATCCAGAAGTCTCACATCGACAAGATCGAAGGGTTTGAGTTGCCCAAACCCGCAGAATCCCTGGAGGAAGCATTGGTCAGGGGGAGCCGGCGCAACGAAGTCAAGCTCAAGAATGATCACTGGTATCGCATCGAACAATCAGCAACCGTCAATGGTGGGAAGATCGCCATCTTCTCCGATATCAGCACCTATAAAGAGCAGACCACCAAACTCCAGCAACATACGAACGAGCTGGTCAAACTGCTGCAAAAAGAGATTTCCCTGTCCGAGACTCAACGCGAATTTGTCACGATGGCCTCGCATGAATTCAAGACGCCACTGGCCATCATCGACAGCAATGCCCAGCGCATCGAACGAAAGGCGGGCGAATTGTCTCAGGATCGCCTGCTTCAGAGAATTTCCAATATCCGGGAATCGGTGGAACGCATGCAATATCTGATCAACCGTTTCATGGATTTTTCCAGCGAGGAAATTGCCGGTCTGAAAATGGAGGCCAAGAAACAGAATTTCCGCTCCACAATCGAGCGCCTATGCATGACACATCAGGAAATGACGGGCAATTTCAACATACACTGGGACTTGCAAGCCTTGCCTGAATTTGCCAACTTCGATCAGAATCTTCTCGACCAATGTGTCAGCAACATTCTGTCCAACGCCGTTAAATACTCGGACGAGGGCGCCCCCATCCATATCATGGGGATAAGGGATGATCGCAACATAAAAATCGAGATTTGCGACGAGGGCATAGGAATTCCGAAAGAAGAATTGGGCAAGATCTTCAATAAATACTATCGTGCCTCGAACTCAAGCGGCAAGGCAGGCACCGGGATCGGATTGAATTTCACGCAAATGGCGCTCAAGGAACAGGGTGGACATCTTGAAGTTGAAAGCACATTGGGTAAAGGGTCCTGCTTTACCATCTTCCTGCCTCTTTCCATCACAGAAGAAAAGGCCCCCAAACAGTCGAGCGCAGTAACAGATGAAACCATCTCTGGCAAAATCGCATCCTGATCGGAGAAAAATCCATGCCTGAAAAAATTCTATGCATCGAGGATGAAGCCCTCCTGCTCGAAGACATTGTCGAGGAGTTGCAGGATGCAGGCTACCAGACCCTCAAGGCCGCCAATGGCAAGGAAGCCATCGAGACACTGAAATATGAAACGGTTGATCTCATCCTGTGCGATATCATGATGCCGCTTGTTGATGGGCCAACGACGCTCAAGCTTGTTCGCGAAAGACTGCCTCAGCATGATGAAGTGCCGTTCATTTTTCTCACCGCAAAATCAACCCGGGAAGACATTCTTGTCGGCAAAAAGATGGGCGTTGATGACTATCTCACAAAGCCCATCGACTATGACCTTTTGCTGGCAACCATCAAGGCCCGCCTGAGTCAGGTCCATCGCATCAAGGAAACCAATGAAGCACGGCTGAAACGCATCTACAATGCGCTCAAGGAAAATCACGCAAAAGAACCTCTTTCCATCGCGCTCGTCGCTCCATCCTACAAATATGTCAAACCAATCGAACAGGCTCTAATGGATCTTGGCTGTCTGGTCGAGTTCATTCAGGAAGAGCATTTGTCCGTTCGAAGAGATGCGGTAGAGAAAAACGATCTGGTTTTCCTCGTCTACAGCAAGATCGTTCACTATTATCTGACCGGCTTGATCAACACACAGACCACGCACGGACGCGGAAAAATGGTCCTGTTGAACAAGGGAAATATCGAGAAAACGTTACGGGACGCATTTGTCGACCTCGGCATTGGCCAGATCATTGATTATCCCTACCCACCCGTTGCCATTTTCAAGGCGATCCTCGAAGCGACACAAAACAAGTCCTGATCCGGGAGCCAGAAGGGAAGATACGAACCCGTTCGACAAGGAAACGGGTTCGCTTGTCTCCGTCTTCTTCCTATTGGCATCTTTTGGCAAGAGGCTTGCCCTGCTACAAAGACAGTCAGACGAACAGCCGACCGATCCGCTCTCAGACAGATGCTCAATTGCCTTTGTCCGTGAGATCCTGATCGAGCACATTAGCGCGCATTGGCCTGAACACAGTCCGACACATTGAAAGACCCGTCATGAAAAACAAAGTCCAGCTTATAACCTATGTCGATCGCCTGTCGCAGGGCAATTTCAAGGATTTGAAAAAGCTGATCGATGGACCATTCAAGAGCCTGTTCGGAACCGTTCATGCCCTCCCCTTTTTCGATCCCTTCGACGGCGCCGATGCCGGTTTTGACCCCAAGGATCACACGATCGTCGATCCAAGACTGGGAAATTGGGATGACGTGCGCGCCTTGTCCGAAAGCGTCGACGTCATGGCGGATCTGATCGTCAACCATGTCTCGGCTGACAGTCCCGCCTTTCAGGATTTTCTCAAGCATGGCACGGCATCGGATTATGCATCGATGTTTTTGAGCTTTGAGTCCGTCTTCCCTCAGGGGGCCAGGGAATCCGACCTGATGGCAATCTACCGCCCGCGCCCCGGCCTGCCTTTCACCTATGTAACCCTCGCCGATGGTTCAAAACGGCTCATCTGGACCACATTCACCGAGAAGCAAATCGATATCGACGTTCATAGCCAGAAGGGCGCCGCCTATCTCGATCAGATCCTCAAAAGCTTTTCCGAGGCTGGAATCCGCAGCATCCGCCTTGATGCGGCCGGGTATGCAATCAAGAAGCCGGGTACCAGTTGCTTCATGCTTCCCGAGACATTCGATTTTCTGGAACAGCTGACCAACAAGGCAAAAGCCTATGGCATGGAGGTGCTGGTCGAGATCCACAGCTACTATCAGGACCAAATCGAAATTTCGAAAAAAGTGGATCGCGTCTATGATTTTGCTCTGCCGCCCCTGATCATGCATGCGCTTTTCACCACAGATGCCGCACCGCTCGCCCAATGGCTCGCGATTGCACCCCGCAACGCGCTCACGGTGCTTGATACCCATGACGGCATAGGTGTCATTGATGTGGGGGCCCATGCAGATGGCCGCCCCGGTCTGCTCAAGCCCGAGGCCATCGACGCGCTCATTGAAACCATGCATGAAAGAACCAATGGCAAGTCCCGACAGGCAACCGGAGCGGCAGCCTCGAACCTTGATCTCTATCAGGTCAACTCGACCTATTTCGACGCACTGGGTCGTCGCGATGATGAATATCTGATTGCCCGGGCCCTGCAATTCTTCGCCCCCGGCATTCCGCAGGTTTATTATGTCGGCCTTCTGGGGGCCGAAAATGACATGGAATTGCTGGCAAAGACCAATGTCGGCCGTGACATCAATCGTCACTATTTCGCCGCGGATGAAGTCACCCGAGCCCTTGCCACACCAATGGTCAAGTCTCTTGCCAAGCTTATCCATTTCCGCAACACGCATCCGGCCTTTGAAGGTCATTTTGATATTGAAACCCCCTCGTCCAATGAGCTTTGCCTGACATGGACAGCCGGAGAGCACTGGGCAAAACTGATGGTCAATTTCTCGGCACCATCTGCTGAAATCACGCATTCGGGTGAAACGGGTACCCTCACACTCACGCCCGGATAAGGACTTCGACACGGCAAAGCCAGGCCGCCAATAGCCAAACCCGCTCTCTAAAAGGGTAAAATTGGAGCATCTTTTTGCAACGGATGAAAATATCGGCAGAAATAGTCTAATTTTGGACCATAGTATTGAGTAAAATTTAGGCAGGATAACCGGTGCATTATCATGAGCATAAGCTTGAACAAGCATAACATACTGAAATAATGAATTTTTGAATGAATTATGACTCTTGGTCCGGAACTTGCTTTTTATTTGTTCCAAACATTGTTCAGTACCGTTTCAAGCTCAACAGGACAGTTTTTTTTGCACTCAGACAGCTCGATAAGAAAAATCAAATCTTAAGAAAAAGAATAGACAAAAGAGCAACTGCGGAAAAAGCAGGCAACGCGAGCGATTGAAGCGCCAACAAAAAGGTGCATCGCGTGAGTAATTATGATCCCTGCGCATTTTTTTGCGAAATGTCGAGTAATATGTCGGCACGCAGCTCGCAACTGGAAGATATCTGGGAGCGATTTGATCAGGCAGACTTTGACACGCTGAAAATGCGGTCCAAGGAAGCGGATCTCGAGCTCTTCAATCTTGGGGTCACCTTCACCGTTTATAGCGACAAGAATGTGATTGACCGCGTCTTGCCGTTCGACATCATTCCCCGTGTCATCACGGCCACCGAGTGGGAAACTCTCGACCGGGGAGTCGTACAGCGGGTTGCCGCGATCAACGCCTTTTTGCACGACATCTATAATCAGCGTCATATTCTGAATGACGGCATCATTCCGCCCGAGCTGGTACTGGAAAACTCGAATTATCGCGAAACGATGATTGGCTTTGAGCCTGCGGGTAAAACCTATACGCATATTTCGGGGACTGACATCATTCGCGATGACGACGGCAAGTTCATGGTGCTGGAAGACAATGTGCGCTCGCCCTCCGGCGTGTCCTACGTGGTCGAGAACCGCCATTTGATGGAACGGTCATTCCCCGATCTTCTGGCCAATCTCAAATTGCGCAAGGTCTCCGACTATGGCACCAACCTTTTCATCAAATTGTGCGAATCAGCCCCGAACGGATGCGCTGACAAGGACAATCCGCAAGTGGTTGTCATGTCGCCAGGCATGTTCAATTCTGCCTATTTCGAGCATATCTTCCTTGCCCGGGAAATGGGGGTACCTGTTGTTGAGGGGCAGGACCTTTTCTGTGACGATGACAAGGTCTTCATGAAAACCATCGGCGGCCCGCGCCGCGTGGATGTCATCTACCGGCGCATCGATGACGATTTTCTCGATCCCGATGTCTTCAGGCCGGATTCCACTCTGGGGGTCAAGGGTCTGGTCAATGCCATGCTCAAAGGCAATGTTACCATAGCCAACGCATTGGGAACGGGGGTTGCCGACGACAAGGCGGTTTATGCCTACATGCCGCGCATCATCAAATATTATCTCGATGAGGAGCCGATTCTGGACAATGTGAAGACCTATATCTGCCGCGAGAAGGATGCCCTTCTCTATACTCTGGCCCATATGGACGAACTCGTTGTCAAACCGGTTGGCGAATCGGGCGGATATGGCATCACCATCGGGCCAAAGGCCACAAAGGAAGAACTGGACGAGGCCCGTGCTGCACTTCTGGCCAATCCGAGCAATTTCATCGCCCAGCCGATGATATCGCTTTCGGTCTGCCCGACCCTTGGTGAAACGGGTCTGGTACCGCGCCATGTTGACCTCAGGCCCTTTGCGATAACCGGTCGCGGAACCTGGGTCCTGCCTGGCGGCCTCACCCGCGTTGCCCTCAAAGAAGGATCGCTTATCGTCAACTCCTCGCAAGGCGGGGGAACAAAGGATACCTGGGTGCTCGCGGAAGAAATGAGCCTCAAGAACGAAGGAGCTGACGCATGAGCATGCTGTTAAGTCGCTACGCCGAGGCCCTTTTCTGGTTCGCGCGTTATATCGAACGCTCTGCCAGCCTTGCCCGTATTCTCAATGTTCAGGCCAGCTTCTGGCAGGATCATTCCAATCAGGAAAACTGGGCATCAATCCTGTCACTTTATGCGGACACCGATCGCTTCAATGAAGCCCACGGCACGATTACCGCACAGAAGGTGGCCAAATTCTACATCACAGACAGGGAAAATCCCGGCTCGATCCTGTCCTGCCTGTGGGCTGCCCGCGAAAATGCCCGTCTGCTGAGGCCACTGATTTCGGTCTCCATGTGGTCCTATATCAACGTCTCCTATAATGAAATGAAACGGCTAAGCGAACGGGATCTGGATGCCGCTCGCCTGTCGCGCACGTGTGAATCCATCGCCAGAACCTGCGACGCCATCATGGGCGTCACCGAAGGCACCTACTATCGTGATGCCGGTTGGCGCTTTTACCAGCTGGGTCTGTGGATCGAGCGCGCAGACCAGACAAGCCGTCTTCTTGACGTCAAGGTCGCACAGGTAGCCTCCCATAATGGCCTTGATCAGTCGGACACCATTGCCGACGCCGAATTCTGGAAATTGCTGCTGCATTCCTTCGAGGCCTACCATGCCTTCCAGCGCTCGAAGTCCGGCCGTATGGATCCCAGAAAAGTCGCCAATTTCCTGATGTTCAACCAGAGTTTTCCCCGTTCTCTGACCCATTGCATCGGTGAAATTCAGGACATGCTAAACGATCTCTATATGGGCTTCCAGCTGCGCCATGTCGCCTCCTGTTATGAGCAGGTCGAAATGTTGCTCTATGAGCTTGAAGCAGCCTCCAATGATCCCCATCTGCACCTGCGGTTCCACGGTTTCAACGACAAGGTGCAAAATCGTCTGTTCGCGATCACGAACAGTCTGGGCAAGTCATTCTTTGGACATGAAACCCTGTCTCAGGATACCGAACAAACTCAAACCCAAAGTCAATCTGCAACGGAATGACATTTCCTTGTTGCAACGATCTGGTTTTACATTGGCAAGGTTAGCGAAGACCAACTGCGGTTGGCTCGAAACAAAGGCGTTTAGTATATGTCAATTCATGCAGCTCTGACCCACAAGACCAAATATAGCTATGACCGTCCGACCGGCATGGGTCCGCAAGTCATCCGTCTGCGTCCTGCGCCTCATACACGCAATCAGATCCTGTCCTACTCTCTGAAGGTTGAGCCCTCCGACCACTGGATCAACTGGCAGCAGGACCCCTTCGGCAACTTCATGGCGCGGATCGTGTTCCCGGAAAAGGTCGATTTCTTCGAGGTCACCGTCGATCTGGTCACCGAAATGTCGGTCATCAACCCGTTTGACTTCTTCATCGAGGAAAGCGCCGAAAACTATCCCTTCATCTATGAGAAGGGGGAGAAAAAGGATCTTCAGCCCTATCTGGAGCTTGGTGAAAAAACTCCGCTTCTTGCAAAGCTGCTTGAGGAAATCGAGCCGATCCACAAGGGCAAGGAGATCAAGACCATCGATCTTTTGGTCCAGATCAACCATTTGATCGAACAGAAAGTCGACTATCTCATCCGGATGGAAGCGGGCGTGCAGGCCCCTGAAGAGACCCTGACAAAATGTTCCGGCTCCTGCCGTGACAGCGCCTGGCTGCTGGTCCATGTTCTGCGTCATCTGGGGCTGGCTGCCCGTTTCACCTCGGGCTACCTCATCCAGCTCAAACCCGATGTCAAACCGCTGGAAGGCCCGGAAGGCACCGACTATGACTTCACCGACCTGCATGCCTGGACGGAAGTCTTCATTCCCGGTGCCGGCTGGGTTGGCCTCGACCCGACCTCCGGTCTTTTAACCGGCGAGAGCCACATTCCCCTTGCCGCAACACCACATCCGATTTCAGCCGCTCCCATCACTGGCGCCCACGACAAGGCCGAGGTGGAGTTCGAGTTCGAAATGGATGTCAAGCGCATCTATGAGCGTCCGCGTGTCACCAAACCCTACACCGATGAGCAATGGAAAGACATCAACGCAATGGGCGACGTCGTCGACGAACGCCTTGAGGCCGGTGATGTGCGCCTGACCATGGGTGGCGAGCCGACCTTTGTCTCCATTGACGATTATGAAGGCGATGAATGGAACACCGCTGCGGTTGGTCCAAGCAAGCGTTACTACGCAGAAAATCTCATTCGTCGGCTGCGTGACCGGTTTGCCCCCGGTGGGTTGCTTCATTTCGGTCAGGGCAAATGGTATCCCGGCGAGCAGCTTCCCCGTTGGGCCTTTGCCCTTTACTGGCGCTCCGATGAAGAACCCCTATGGGAAGATCCCGCGCTGATCGACGAAGAAACACCGCAACAACCCTCTGACGCCAAAATCGCAGAATGCTTCATCTACAAGCTGGCGGAAAATCTCAAGATCGACAAGAAATGCGTTTTGCCAGCCTTTGAGGATCCGGCCCATTTTGCTCTCGTGGAACAGAAGCTTCCCGTTGAGCTTGATCCCGCCAACAACAAGATTGACGACCCGGCAGAACGCGCCCGCGTCGTCAAGGTGTTCGAACAGGGACTGTCAACTCCGGCTGGTTTCGTGCTGCCTGTCCAGGCCTGGAATTCGCAGAGCTTCGGCCGCACCTGGATGTCGGAAATCTGGAAATTCCGCCGCAACAAGCTCTATCTCATTCCCGGTGACAGTCCGGTCGGCTTCCGCCTGCCTCTGGGCTCTCTGAGCTATATTCCGGAAACCCAGTTCCCCCATGTCATCCCGATGGACCCTCATGCCGCCCATGCAGCTTTGCCAGCCCGTGAAGCCCTGCTGCGTGACCGTCGCAAACCCTTCACGCCGCGCGCCAAACTGAAAAAGATCGAACCGGCCAAACTGCTCGAAGCACCGGAAACACAATGGCATGAGACCGAGCATCAGACCTTCGTGCCGCTCAATGAAGTCTCCGGCCATGTGCGCACCGCTCTTTCGGTCGAACCGCGTAATGGCCATCTTTGCATCTTCATGCCACCGCTTCACAACGCCGAGGATTATGCGGCGCTCGTTGCTGCAATTGAGGAATCGGCCAAGGCAATCGGCCATCCGGTCCATATCGAGGGCTATGAGCCTCCCTTTGATCCGCGCATCAATGTCATCAAGGTCACACCGGATCCGGGCGTTATCGAAGTCAATATTCAGCCCGCATCAAACTGGAAGGAAGCCAGCAAGATCACGCAAATTCTGTATGAAGAAGCGCGCCTTGCCCGCCTTGGTACAGAGAAATTCATGCTGGACGGTCGCCACACGGGAACCGGAGGTGGCAACCATATTGTCCTTGGTGGTGTGACGCCATCGGACAGCCCCTTCCTGCGTCGGCCTGATCTGGTTGGCAGCCTCATCACCTATTGGCAAAACCATCCGAGCCTCTCCTATCTCTTCTCCGGCACCTTCATCGGTCCGACCTCGCAGGCACCGCGTGTTGACGAAGGCCGCCATGAAAGCCTTTATGAATTGGAGATTGCGCTCAAACAGGTTCCTCTGCCGGGAGAGGGGTTCATCCCGAACTGGCAGGTCGACCGTCTGTTCCGCAATTTGCTGATCGATGTCACCGGCAACACCCACCGCGCGGAAATCTGCATCGACAAGCTCTTCTCGCCGGACAGTTCAAGCGGCCGCCTTGGTCTGGTCGAATTCCGCTCTTTCGAGATGCCTCCCCATGCCCGTATGTCGCTGGCCCAGCAATTGCTGCTCCGAGCCATCATCGTCCGGCTCTGGGAAAATCCATACCGCAACAAGTTGATCCGCTGGGGAACGCAACTGCATGACAAATTCATGCTTCCCCATTATGTCCGCGAGGATTTCCGCGATATCCTTCTCGATCTGGAACTGCATGGGCTCAAACTGGATGAAGGCTGGTTTGCCCCCCACTTTGAATTCCGCTTCCCCCGATATGGTGCGGTCAATTACGAAGGCGTCGAAATCGAATTGCGCCAGGCGCTCGAACCCTGGAACGTCCTTGGCGAGGAAGGAGCCATCGGCGGCACGGCCCGATATGTGGACAGCTCCCTTGAGCGCGTCCAGGTCAAGGTCAGCGGTCTCAACCCCGAGCGTCACGTGCTCGCCGTCAATCAGGTTGCCGTCCCGCTGCAAACAACAGGACGCAAAGACGAAGCCGTTGCGGGCATCCGTTATCGTGCATGGCAACCACCATCCTGCCTGCATCCGATGATCGGCGTCCACACACCGCTCACCTTCGACCTTCTGGACAAATGGAATGGTCGTTCTCTCGGCGGATGTCGCTATCATGTCGCCCATCCCGGTGGTCGTGGCTATGAAATCTTCCCGGTCAACGCCTATGAGGCGGAAAGCCGACGGCTCTCGCGCTTTGAAATGATGGGACATACCCCGGGCAATACCCAGCCCATCCGACTTGAGGACAATAACGAGTTCCCATTCACACTCGATCTTCGCCTCGCGTCCGTTATTCGGTAGCATATACAGAAAACCAACGTCTCTTCCTGCAATCGGCTTGCATGACATCATGTCTGCCGATTGCACAAAACCTTGTGTTTTCACGCAAGGGAAAGACCTCCGCCGCGGCAAAACCGCCCTTCCCAATCCATTCCCGAATTCAGGCCGGTCTTTGCGAACAGACCATGTGGCATCCGAACACCACTCGAGGGAAGCATCTGGATCATGTCAGAGCTTGCCCGGAGACAGAACCAGCTACATGAGATTGGAGATCGGGGCTACAAAGGTGTAAGAGCTTCATCTGTTTGAAAGCCGAAAAAGTGAAATTGTCATGTGGACTCCTTTTCAATTGTCGCTAACATGATATCTCGACCCTTGACCGCATTATCATCGTCTTTGAATTTTCACAAAACCGGTGGTAAAAACAGGGACTGATTTCCAACCGACCCGGTTTCGACAAGAGACTGTTCAAAATGGGAAATCAACGGATCAACTTGTCTTATTGAACAAATCTCATGGAGCGAGAATGGAGTTGGACAAGGCAACAAAGCCGGACAATTCAGAATCTGGCAATGCCGCAACAGCAAAAGCCAATTCTTTGGCGGGACCGATCCCCTATCAGACCATTCCGGGCGTCCATGATGAAATGATGGATTCGTCCGGTTCCATCATGTCCCATTGGCAGCATTGGTTTGAAGCCTTTTCCAGTTGGTCCCCGGCCGAACGCAGCGCCCATTCCGATGAACTGAATGAAGTCGTACGCGAAACCGGCATCGCCTATGACCTCTTTGCAGATCCCAACGAAACAGCACAGCCTTGGTCGATCGATCTTGCCCCGCTCATTCTTGCGCCGACCGAATGGCAATGGTTGAAAACGGCTCTGGCACAACGCGCGCGCCTATTCAATGCCATCCATAATGACATTTACGGCCATCGACGCCTGTTGCATGAGGGCTATCTGCCAGCAGCACTGGTCTTGAGCGATCAGTCCTATTTGCGCCCCATGCGATGGCATCAGAGCGCCTATAACGGCGTTCAGTTCTATGCCGCCGATCTGGCAAAATCCGCCGACGGTACCTGGCATGTGCTGGATAACCATACCGAGACACCCGCAGGTCTTGGCTTTGCGCTGGCCAACAGGATCACACTCACCCATTGCGAGGGCAACCTGTTTCGCAAAAGCAACGCGATCCGTCTTGCCTCCTATTTTCAGCAATTGCAGGCGACGCTGAACAAGCGCACAGGTCTTGATGATCCCTATATCGCCATACTGTCACCGGGCCCGGAACATCCGGACTATTTTGCTCATGCCTATCTTGCCCGCTATCTCGGCTATCTTCTGGTCGAGGGGGGCGATCTGGTAAATCAGAACAATCAGATTTGCCTCAAGACCCTTGCTGGCCTCAAACCCATCGACCTGATCATCCGCTCCATTGAAGGGGCCAATGCGGATCCGCTGGAACTCAATCCCGCAGGTTTCGACGGCACGACTTCCATGCTTCAGGCCATCAGGAATAAGGGAATCATCATCGCCAACCAACTCGGCACATCCATCGTCGAGAACCGGGGCTTTGCACCCTATCTGCCGGAGATCTGCAAATATCTGCTCGGCGAAGAGCTGATGCTGCGTGAAGCCCCGCGTTGGTGGCTGGGAGACAGGCAGTCCAGGGACTTTGTGCTGTCCAATCTGTCAAACATGCTCATTTCGGACGCCCATGAAGGATCTGGACGCCCCGGCGAAGCGCGCGCCGCAATAGATGGTGCGGCGCTGTCTCCGTCAGAAAAGACGGAGCTGATCGACAAGATCGCCCTGTTTGGCAACAGCATGGTTGCCGGTCAGAAGATGAACTATGCCACGACGCCAAGCTGGACCGGCGACAAACTGGTGCCTCGCCCCTTTGCGATCCGCTTCTTCGCATCCCGCAAGGAACAGGGCTATGACGTGCTACCCGGTGGCCTTTCGATGTCGGTCAGCGCCGAACAGGCAATCGGCCTTCATTCTCCTGAAGGATTGACAAGAGATGTCTGGGTCACTTCGGACACCAAGCTTGAACCCTTCGAAAGCATATGGGCAAGTCTTGAAAGGCAGGGAACCCATTCACGCGCGGGCCGGTCTTTGCAAAGCCGCATTGCAGATAATCTATATTGGCTGGGACGCAATGTGGAACGGGTAGAATGGCAATTCCGGCTCTGTCGGCAGGCTCTGAGCCGCCTCAATGAAGACAGCGGACCGGAAGAGGATCAGCGCACGATCATTTCGGCCCTCAACACGCTCATCCTGCGGGCACCAAAAGCAGCCGTTTTCGATGCCGGTTTTGGTGGCATGAACGAAGTGGAACGGTTGGTCCGCACGATCCTTTACGGCAAGGACAGAGCTTACGGATTTCAGGAGAGCCTTTCCCACATGCATCGACTGGCCGGGCTTGCCAGAGACCGCATGTCATCGGAAGCCTGGCGCATTCTCAACGAATTTTTTGCCGACAATCGTTGGCACAAGGAACCGGGCTTCATGCATACCGGTCACGTCGTGGATCTGCTCGACAAGGGCTTGATGATTCTTGCCGCTTTCTCGGGCATGACAATGGAAAACATGACGCGCAACTATGGCTGGCGTTTTCTGGACATCGGCCGACGCATCGAAAGAGCGGAAAATTTGAGCGGCCTGCTCAATCGTCTGATCTTTTCATCCGGCATGTCATCGGATGCACCGCGCCGCCTGATGTTCATTCTTGAGGTTGCCGACAGTTTCATCACCTATCGCTCGCGCTATCGCATATCACCCACATTGGCTGCCGTGATCGATCTGCTGCTGCTTGATGAAACCAACCCCCGGTCTGTCGCCTTCCAGATATCAGCGCTTTACGACCATGTGAACTCTCTTCCCAAAGAACCTGAAGTGGGGCTGCGAAGCGAGGAAAATCGTCTGGTTCTGGAACTGTTGACCGAATTGCAATTGTCGGAAGGAAACACGCTGGCGCATATCCCGCATCTGGATCAGAACAAGGATCTGGAACAGATCATCAGCGAACAATGCCCCCTTGAAAAGATGCTGAACAATCAGATCACCAAGCTACCGCAATTAAGTGAAATCCTGACGCGCCGCTATTTCACCCATACCGAAGAGCAACCCCAACGGATTTGATCGGACGAAAGGTACAAACTTGTCATGCGCTATCGGATTGCTCACAAGACGGATTATGGCTATTCGACCCCTGTCGCCCAGTCAAATCATCTGCTTCATCTCAGCCCCTGCACCATTGAAGGCCAGACCATCGAGAAGCACGAAATCGTCATTTCGCCAACACCGGCCAACAGGCATGATTTCAGCGACTATTTCAACAATCCGGTCATTCACCTGACAATCGAGGAATATCACAAGCTTCTCTCCATCCACGCCTGTACCATCGTCACTGTCGAGCGGGATCAGACCGAACTTCTGAAACTGTCACAATTGCCCTGGGAATCCGTGCGGGATGCGATGTCTGATGCAGACCATGTCGCAGAAGCGGAATTTACCTGCTATTCCAACTTTACCCAGCCAACCGCCGAGATCGCCGCCTACGGGGCTCAGTCCTTCGCGCCCGGACGCGCGATGATGGACGCCGTTCTCGATCTCACCCGGCGCATTCACGAAGATTTCGACTATGACGCCACCGCAACCGACGTCTTCACCCCGGTGACACAGGTCTTCAAGCAGAAAAGCGGGGTCTGTCAGGACTTTGCCCATTTCGAACTCACCTGCCTGCGGGCCTTGGGACTCCCGGCCCGCTATGTTTCGGGCTATTTGCGCACCTATCCGCCGGAAGGCCAGCCAAGACTTGTGGGAGCGGACGCGTCCCATGCCTGGATATCGGCCTGGTGTCCCGAAGCCGGTTGGATTGATTTTGATCCCACCAACAACAAGGTGATTTCCGACGAGCACATAACGCTGACAATCGGACGCGACTTCGGCGACGTCAGCCCGATCTCGGGCATCATTCTGGGTGGTGGCAACCACATCATTGATGTTTCGGTGGATGTGATGCCTATCGATGAGAATGGCAACGAAATCGGCTCTTCGTCAAACGGCCAGATGCAACAGGCCATGAAACCGAGCAGTCCGGCACTGAGCCCCCCACTGCCCCAGAGTCAGGGCCCCGTCGAGGGTCATGTCCAGGAACAGAGCCAAAGCCAGACATCAGACCAGATCGGACCTGTCAAACCGGTCGCGGCGGACCGCACTTATTGAGAGCGCGCTCACAAGTGACTTTTGAGCATCAAGCTTGCGCAATGACCGGACCTTTCTTTTTCGCCAGATTCCTGCTCCATATGCGACCAGGTTCCTCAATATAGCGATAGGTGAAATAGGCCAGCACAATTGTCACACCAAGCATGACAAGCTGCGACAGATCCCCCAGCCAGAGATTACCACCAAATGTCAGAATGAGCCCCGGTTCGCTCCACCATTGAGAATAGTCCATCGTAAAGAGTTCAACGCCAGCGAAATGTTCGAAAACCTTAGCTGCCGCTCGGCTAACAGAGCGAACGAGCGCATGGACCAGATAGATTGAATAGGAAAGCGTCCCGACAAACAGAAATGGTCTGGCAGACAACAATTTGCTGACAACCCCCGCTTGTCTTGCAAAAACCAGAACGACCACAGCAAACAAGAACGGAACGACAAGCAGATAGGAACGGACCTGATCCCAAAAAACGGTCAGGTAAAGGGCAGTGCCGCCTATTGCGACAATCTCCAAAAAACTATCGAGGACCGGAGAGGAACGCCGGGTCAAGCCGGGAAATATCTCTCGCAATCTGAAGCATATGATCCCAAGTGCAAATCCTTCGAGACACCGGATAACCCCCAAATCGAAAGTAGAGGCCATTCCAAATGCACTGACTTTTCCAAGAATGACAGGCCCTGCGAAAATCGGCACCAGCCAAGGCAAGATTGATCGTCCGGCAAAGGGAATGATCAATGCAAACACCAAATAGGCCGCAAACTCGGTGCTGATCGACCAACTCGGAAAATTCAGCCATAAACCAAGGTTGACGCCAAAACCATGGATCAACAACACATTGGTTGTAAGCGCCTGCCAAAACTGAGAACCCACACCGTCCTTGACCGCATCAATTGCCAGAAATGGCAGCATCATGGCAAAGTGCAAAGGATAAATCCGGCCCAGACGCAAAATAAGGAAACGCCCTGCTCCGAACCCATCAGCCAGGCGATGTTGATAATTTGCTGCAATGACAAAACCGCTCAGGACAAAGAAAAAATCAACAAACAGATAGGAAGCATTGATCAGCCCGATATCACTTATGTGGCTAACGACTCTGAAGTGATAAAGTGCAACCATACAAGCGCAAATGCCACGCCAACTATCCAGAACATCAAACCGATCCGACTTCATGACCATCTCAGACAAACTCACGTTTGCTGAACAGTATAGTATTGTATTCTTAAATTTCCGTTCGGTTCTCTAGGCAAAACCAGCCACATTCCCGCTCCGTGGAGGCTGGTTCGACAATTGCCAAGAGGGAAAAACATGGAGGGAAGCGGCAGAAACGTCCAAGCCAAAAAGAAAGGCCGCTCACTTGCGTGAACAGCCTTCTTTTAAAATGGAGCGGGCGATGGGATTCGAACCCACGACCCCAACCTTGGCAAGGTTGTGCTCTACCCCTGAGCTACACCCGCGAAACTTATTCAGGTTTCTCAAACCCTTAGCGACAAGCATTCGCTTTCAGAACAGCGCTCCTCGCCGTCCGTGCGAGCTTATATGTACGACCTGAGGGGCAATTGCAACAAGGAAATTACAAAAAAATGCTTTTTTCCCAATCGCTGTGCATTTTTTTCACAAACGGTGAAAAACTTCGTTTGCACGAAACCATCTCATATCCCGCTTCGACTTGCACCACCTCTCCGAACACCCTATTAGGAGAGGTAAAAAGACGCATTCAACAATTCCACAAGATGATGGGCACATTCCGTTCCTCCGCTAGGTTGCCCGTTCCCACCCTTTGAGACCCCGCCATGACAGCAACGCCGAAATTTGGCCGACAGGACTTTCTCAACTTTCTCTCGGACCTTGGAATCGAGACGACGACCCATGATCACGACGCTGTTTTCACGGTGCAGGAAAGTCATAAAATTAAGCAGGATCTGCCCGGAGGTCATTCGAAAAACCTCTTTCTGAAAGACAAAAAAGGCAAGATAATGCTGGTTGTCTGTCTCAATGACACAGAGGTTGATCTCAAGAGTTTTCACAAGAAATATGATTGTGGTCGCGTCAGTTTCGGCAACGCTGATCTGCTTTGGCAACATCTGGGTGTTCGACCCGGATCTGTCACACCCTTTGCGCTCATCAACGACAAGGACGAGCATGCAGTCAACCTGGTGCTGGACGCCAACATGATGACCCACGCGCTTCTGAATTTCCATCCGCTGGAAAATACCGCAACAACAGCCATCAACCGCGAAGATCTTTTGTCATTCTTTGAAGCGACGGGCCATCAGCCCACCATCCTCAAGCTGGAAAAACCGCAAGAGGCAGAGGACATTTCCTGATCCTTCATCCTTTTCCTGCAAAAACGCCAAATAACATCATGGCATTCGCCCCAATTGGGCATTGAACAAAGCTCGAGCCTGTCCCATATTGAGGCCAACAAATCGCAAGGCATACAATATCAATGATATGCCTCTTGAAGACTGTCTGTCCTGGTGCACACCAAAGGCAGATGATCAGGCACAGCCCTAAACGAGAAGGCCCGTCCCGATGAGCAACAACACCTATGGTTATGGCAGCGGCATGTCCGCCAATTACACGACGACGGCAGGCAACGGATCGCAGTCGTTCGACAAACCAGCGCCCAAGACGGCTGGAAAACCGGCCAAGGATACTGGCCCGCTGATCAGGGACACCAGCACCGAAACCTTCATGAGCGATGTCATCGAAGCCTCCAAGACCACCACGATTCTCGTGGATTTCTGGGCTCCATGGTGTGGTCCGTGCAAACAGCTGATGCCAAATCTGGAAAAGGCTGTCACCGAGGCCAAGGGCCGGGTCAAGCTGGTCAAGCTCAATATCGATGATCACCCTGCCATTCCGCAGCAAATGGGAATCCAGTCGGTTCCCGCAGTTGTCGCCTTCAAGGATGGACGGCCCGTTGATGGCTTTATGGGTGCCCAGCCGATGAGTCAGATCAAGGCTTTCATCGAGAAAAATGGCAGTGAACCGGAAGCCGATCCAATCGAAGAGGCCTGCAAACAGGCTGATGAGCTGCTGAAAGCGGGCAACCCAGTTGAGGCAGCACAGATTTTTGGCTCCATCATGCAGCAGGATCCGGAATATCTCCCGGCTGCAATCGGCTTGGCCAATTGCCTGTTGGCCAACGATGAAGTCGAGCGCGCGCGCGCATTGTTCGACCGGTTGCCCGAAGAAGCTCACAAGGAAAAGGCCATGGCGGCTCTCAAGGCTCGCCTGGAGCTGGCCGAACAGAGCGCCGATCTTGGCGATCTTGGCGAACTGGAAGCCAAGCTGCAAGCCAATCCGGAAGACAATCAGGCAGAATTTGATCTGGCCATTGCGCTCAATGGCAGCAACAGGCGCGAAGAGGCCGTCGATCATCTCATCGCCGTCATCAAGCGCGATCGCGAATGGAATGAAGAAGCGGCCCGCAAGCAGCTTCTGCAATTTTTCGAAAGCTGGGGCGTCATGGACAAAGCCAGCGTTTATGGCCGCCGCAAGCTGTCCTCGATCCTTTTTTCATAGGATGTGGCTTCTCCCCCCTGAACGGGAGAGACGATGACAATTGCAAGCGGCAACATGAAAAGGCAGCACAGGGAAAAGAAATGGCTCAGGCAGGCAACGCATTTTACGACAGTCCGAGAGATATTCCGGCAATCATTCCGGTCTTCCCTCTCGATGAGGCCCTGTTGCTGCCGCGCACCCAGATGCCGCTCAACGTGTTCGAAGAACGCTATCTGATGATGACCGATTATGCCATCCACAAGGATCGGATTATCGGCATCATTCAGCCAACACCGAAAAGAGATCAGGACATCGAGGAAGAGTCGGACGCCCCTGACAAACTCTATGCGCCCGAACTTCAGCAGGTCGGATGCCTCGGCCGCATTTCAGCCTATGGCGAAACCGGAGACGGACGGGTTCTCATTACCCTGTCTGGCATTTGTCGTTTCAAGCTGGTCAAGGAGATTTTCACCGACCTTCCATTCCGCCTCGCTGAGATCGATTGCGAACCCTTCGTCGAAGATCTGATCGAAGGCCACGGCGAAGGTGAGGTAAACCGTCAGGAATTGCTCGATACATTCAGCAGCTTCCTTGATGCCAACGACATGGAAGCGGACTGGGACAGCATCAACAAGTCCAGCAATGAAATTCTCGTCAATTCCCTTTCCATGCTCAGCCCTTACGGCAACGAGGAAAAGCAGGCCCTGCTGGAAGCTGAAACGCTCGCCCAGCGGGCAGAAACCCTGGTCGCAATAACAGAAATGTATCTGGTCAGCAAAAACCACGACGGGTCTATGACAACCTTGCAATAGACCGGCTGCGCGCAGAGAGAAAAGCCATGAGCGAACATGAGGAAATCAAGCAGGCATTGCCTGAAAAGACCTGCTCTATTGACAAAAAGCTGCTCGAAATTCTGGTATGCCCTGTCACGAAAACAACGCTCAGATATGACGCCGAAGCCCAGGAGTTGATCAGCAACGCCGCCAATCTTGCCTACCCCATCAGAGACGGTGTTCCGATCATGTTACCTGATGAGGCTCGCAAGCTCGAAGACTAGCCCCTTACAGAGCCTCTCCCTTGAGCAGTTTCGGCACATCGCCCTGATTGCCAGCGGCTTCCTCGATGAAAGCACGCTTGAGGCCAGGCAGGCGATCAACCACACCCAGCCCGAAATCGCGCACATGACGCAGCAGGAAACTCTTGTTGGAAAAGAGGCGATTGAGAATATCGCAGGTCATGCCCATCTGGACCGTATCAAAGCGCCTCCAGCGCTGGTACCGCTCCAGCACGTCAAACGCACCGATATCCTGCCCGAGACGGCTGGCATCAACCAGCACTTCAGCCAGTGCAGCCACATCCTTGAAACCCAGATTGAGACCCTGCCCGGCAATCGGGTGAATACCGTGAGCGGAATCGCCCAGCAAGGCAAACCGCGACGCAACATAATTCCGCGCCAACACCATGCCGAGCGGAAATCCCTTGCGCGGCCCCAACTCCTCGAGCGCACCAAGCTGCTTGCCAAAACGCCTTTCAAGCTCCAGACCGAATGTGAAGTCATCCATGGCCAGCAGACGCTTGGCATCGTCAGAGCGCTCGTTCCAGACCAGCGAAGACCGGTTGCCCTTGAGCGGCAAGATCGCGAAGGGGCCAGCTGGCAGAAAATGCTCAACCGCACAGCCCTCATGAGGCCGTTCATGGGCCACCGTCGTCACGATCCCGACCTGGTCATAGTCAAACCGAACCGTTGAAATGCCGGCAAGATCGCGCAATGACGACCGCACGCCATCAGCAGCAACAAGAAGGCTGGTTTCCACACTCTTGCCTGAACGCAAACGCACGGTCACTTTGGCGCCGTGAACGTCAAAATCCCTGACCGCATCTTCTTCAACGATTTCCACTCCGGCCGTTTGCGCAGCATCCGCAAGCGCTCCGACCATCACACCGTTGGGAACCATATGGGCAAAGGACGTCCCATCCTTGCAATTGTCATCAAAGGTCAACAAGGCCGGTCGAACCACATCGCCAAGCTTGCTGTCTGTGACCACCATCTTTTTAATTGGCTCTGCCTCATGGCAAATCTTGTCCCAGATACCCAGCACATTAAGCATTCTGGTTGCTGCCGCGGCCACCGCTGAAGCCCTTTCATCCCGTCGCAAATGGGCAATTGTTTGTGGCTCCACGACCAGAACGGAGAGCGCGCTTTGCCTTCGCACGGCAAGGGCCAGAGACAAACCAACATAGCCACCACCGGCAACGACAAGGTCATAACGCTCTTTCATCTCTTCATCCTTCAACAATCTGATCGCTTCTGACGTGCGGAAAACAAACCCACCCGGAACTCAAACACGGCCTCTGCCCTCTTGTTTAATGCGCCAGCATGGATCCCGCCATTGTCATTGTCTGGTTTTAGCCCTTTATACAAGAAAGAGAAAAAAGAAGATCTTCAAAATCTGTAGCACTTCTGAATTATCTACATTACGGATTGCTTTGCCGCTCAAATCGCGTCAGTCTCGGCATTTACTGGTTTTCTGGTCGTTTCAGACCAATTGTTTCCCAAAAAACCCAACTCAGGAAAGCGCAATGACTTCAGCCATAGATACCCTTCTTTCCATTCTCGATCTGGAAACGCTCGAAACCAACCTGTTTCGTGCAAACAGCCCACAAAGTGGCTGGCAAAGGGTTTTTGGCGGTCAGGTCATCGGACAGGCGCTTGTGGCAGCGTCTCGTACCATTGATGCCTCGCGGGCAGCCCATTCGCTGCATTGCTATTTCATGCGCCCCGGCGATCCCAAGGTTCCCATCATCTATCAGGTCAATCCCTTGAGAGACGGTCGCTCCTTCTCCACTCGAAGTGTTTTGGCAATTCAGCATGGCAAAGCCATTTTCACGATGGAAGCCTCCTTCCACACCAAGGAAGAGGGTTTTTCCCATCAGATAACCATGCCCGATATCCCCGCACCTGAAGATCTGCCGACCGAGACGGAATTGTTCGAGAAATATACCGAAATGGCCCCGGAAAATATCAAGGCCTATTTCCGTCGCAATCGTCCGATCGAAATCCGCCCGGCCAACATGGAACATTACGTCATGCGCAAGAAACTGGAGCCGGTCCAGTATGTCTGGGTGCGAACAACCTCCAAGCTGCCTGACGATCCGGCGATCCACAAATGCGCCCTGGCCTATGCCTCGGACATGACATTGCTTGATACCTCGCTCTTTGCCCACGGCTTGTCTGTCTTCAGCAAAACTATCAGCGCAGCCAGCCTTGACCATGCCATGTGGTTCCATGACGATTTCAGAGCCGATGAATGGCTTCTCTATTCGCAAGACAGCCCCTGGACAGGCAGCGCCAGGGGGTTCAATCGGGGAAGCCTGTTCAAACGCGACGGAACGCTTGTCGCCTCCGCGGCCCAGGAAGGACTGATCCGTATAAAAAACGATAGATAATGGTCCAAAGCCTTTGAAATGCGGATTATTTAGGACTGAAGCCCAATCAATGTGCAGCCTATATCCTTGAAATGACTCATTGCTTTTGTGTCGCCAAAAATCGGCCACAATATATGCACAAATAATGTGCAATTTTCAATTATTGATCAAATTTTGCTCAAATCCCTCAAATGCACAAATATGCAGCACTCATCAATATTTGTTGCGAACATGAATTTTAGACACAGATTCAACAACTTAACAAAAAGTTACGAAACTGGCACGGCTTTTGAAAGAGAAAGGACACAAAACAAGAAGTTTGGCCGCGGTCAATTTGCAAACCGGGGCAAAACAATCAAACCCGTCAGAGGGACACTAACCCATCAGAGGGACATGAGAGAGTGCCATGAAGTTCATTATCGCCATTATCAAGCCCTTCAAATTGGAAGCTGTGCGTGAAGCATTGTCTGCCGAAGGAATTGAAGGCCTGACCGTCACTGAGGTTAAAGGCTTTGGTCGCCAGCGCGGCCACACAGAAATCTATCGCGGAACAGAATATTCCGTCAGCTTCCTGCCTAAGCTGAAAATCGAAGTCGCGGTCACCGCCGACAAAGCCGAAAAGACAATCGAAGCCATTTCCAAGGCAGCGGCCACTGGCCAGATTGGCGACGGCAAAATTTTCGTTACCTCCCTCGAGCATGTCATGCGTATCCGCACAGGCGAAACCGACACAGACGCGCTCTAAGGCAAATTCCAATCAAACAGAAGTGAAAAACAAGGACAATCCAATGTCAAAAGTAACCCTTGCCCTTCTTGTTGGCGCAGCAAGCCTTGTGGCAGGCCCGGCCCTTGCACAAGAAGCCGCAGCCTCCGGTGAAGCCGCTGCACATACCCAATATATTCTGAACACCCTTCTCTTCCTGATCGGTGGTTTCCTCGTCATGTGGATGGCAGCCGGCTTTGCAATGCTTGAAGCTGGTCTGGTCCGCACCAAGAACGTTTCCATGCAGAGCATGAAGAACATCTCTCTTTATGCTGTTGCTGGTATCATGTACTACCTGATCGGCTACAACCTGATGTATACCGGTGTTGATGGTGGATATATCGGGTCTTTCTCACTCTTTTATGTGCTTGACCCTGTAGGCGGCGACGCTCTGGACACCGGCTACTCAACGGCATCTGACTGGTTCTTCCAGATGGTGTTTGTTGCAACCGCAGCATCCGTTGTCTCCGGCACCCTTGCCGAGCGCATCAAACTGTGGCCATTTATGATCTTCACCGTTGTTCTGACAGCCTTCATCTACCCAATCGCCGGTTCCTGGCAGTGGGGCGGCGGCTGGTTGTCCGTAATGGGCTTCTCCGATTTCGCCGGTTCCACCCTCGTTCACTCTGTTGGCGGTTGGGCAGCTCTTGCCGGTGTCTTTCTGCTTGGTGCTCGTAAAGGCAAATATGGCGCAAATGGTGAAGTCTACCCGATGCCTGCTTCCAACATTCCGATGGCAACTCTTGGTACCTTCATCCTGTGGCTCGGCTGGTTCGGCTTCAACGGCGCTTCCCAGCTTGCCATGGGCACCATCGGCGATGTGTCTGACGTTTCCCGTATCTTTGCCAACACCAACATGGCAGCAGCCGGTGGTGTCGTAGCAGCGATGCTCCTTCTGCAAATTCTCTACAAGAAGGTCGACGTCACGATGGTTCTCAACGGCGCTCTTGCCGGTCTGGTTTCCATCACCGCAGAACCACTCGCACCAACCATTGGCGAATCCATCATCATCGGTGCCATCGGCGCAATTCTGGTCGTCTTCGCAGTTCCGCTTCTTGACAAACTGAAAATCGACGACGTGGTTGGCGCCATTCCGGTTCACCTTGTCTGCGGTATCTGGGGCACAATGATCGTTCCATTCACCAACGCCGACACCTCTTACGTCACCCAGTTCATCGGTGTTGTTTCCTACGGCGTCTTCACTCTGGTTTGCTCCTTCATCGTTTGGGCAATCCTGAAATACACCGTCGGTATCCGCGTCACCGAGGAAGAAGAAGCGATGGGCCTCGACAAAGCAGAAGTTGGCGTTGAAGCTTATCCCGAATTCGGCACTGGCAGTCAGCGCGTATAATCACAAAAGGGCAAGGCGGAGCACTCCTGATCACCTCCTACTCCGCCTAAAAGCCCAATGGCCTACTTGCACAGGCCCAGAGGGGAAACCCGCCGGAACCACCGGCGGGTTTCTTTTTTTGCCCCGGGATACAAGGCTCCCTTGCAAGCAAAAAGGCAGTGAGCTCATCGGGCCCACTGCCTTTTCCCAATTTCGAACTCTCAACAATTGCCTGAGATATACCAGTCGCAAAAATGGAAGATCAGATCACCCAGCCAAACGTGACAAGGCTTGCAACAAGAGAAAATCCGGCGACAAAGCCCATGAATTTCATCGGATCAAACGTTATCATTACCAACCCTCTGTAAGGATCAAACCCAACGATCAGCCCAACAAAAACCCAACCTGCCAGCGCCAACCGCACCTACTGCACTTCATGAAAAGAGCTTCTCACGGATTTCTAAAAACTCCCTCGCCCAGTCAGGCAAAAATCCGGTTCGAGGGCACAAATTTTGCAACAGGCTTAAGGGAGCATGAAGATATCGGACAGCAGGGCAGCAGGGCAGCAGACAGCCTTACGGCACATTCTCCGAAATCTTGAAATGAGCGCAAAGAGCGGACCAATAAACCAAATGTTTGTCTTGCCATCCTCACAAAGACCACCTAAACCCCTATCAACACATGAACAAAGGCAAGCTGCTCGATTCTGACATCCGGGGCTTGCTGCAAACCATTATATCAAAGCGGTCTCCTTCCCCTGGATTGCCAGGAACAAAGGGAGACAGTCCAAATCGGAGTTGCACCCATGAATATTAGCGAAATTCCTGCTGGCAAAAACGCACCTGAAGACATTTATGTCGTGATCGAGGTACCAAAAGGCTCTTCCGTCAAATATGAAGTCGACAAAGACTCTGGCGCTGTTTTCGTCGACCGTTTTCTCTTCACTCCGATGGCCTATCCTTGCGATTACGGTTTCATTCCCAACACACTCGCAGATGATGGCGATCCGATTGACGTTCTGGTTCTGGGTGAAGCGCAGCTTTCTCCGGGCGTCGTCATGCGCGCCCGCCCGATCGGCGTATTGATAATGGAAGACGATGGCGGCAAGGACGAGAAAGTCGTGGCGGTTCCGCATTCCAAACTGACCAGCCACTATGATCACATCAAAACCTATGAAGACCTGCCCAAGAATCTCGTCGAACAGATCAAGCATTTCTTCGAGCATTACAAGGATCTGGAACCAGGCAAATGGGTCAAGATCGAAGATTGGGCAGGCCCTGAAAAAGCCAAGGAAATGATCCAGATTTCCATCGACAACGTGAAAAAATAGGATCGAGGCCAAGCCTTGAAAAACGAAGCGCAGGATCTCCAAACGGTCCTGCGCTTTTTCTGTTGTGATCTGATTGTCTCAAACGCGAGGAGGTAAACCCTACAGTCCTCCGTAAGCGGCACTTCTGAGCAAATTGCGAATAAAGAAAATAGCCAGCAAAAGCACGACAGGAGACAGATCAAGCCCTCCCATTGCAGGAATGAAGGCACGGATGCGTGACAGAACAGGCTCGGTCAACTTCCAGCAGATCTCATAAATGGAAGAAACAATCTGATTGCGCGGATTGACGATATTGAAGGCAAACAGCCACGAAAAGACCGCAGACGCAATCACAATGAATGTGTAGATCGACAATATCTGATCAATTAAAAGAATGAGAGCTACCATATCCACCCCTATCATTCAGAGAAAACCTCCAAGTGACAAGGCTCTCCAAAATTTCTGCCAAAGTCCGAGATCCGTCTTGGTCTCCGATACCCTTCCCATGTAGCGATCACCGGGCCAGCCTGCAAGGGTCTGAAGCTGTTTCCCGACAGATCACCAAAGAAAAAGCTCTGACGCACGCAACACAAATCCGCATCAGAGCTTTGAAAACCATAGCTGGCTACGCAAGTCACCAAATGCCAGCTCATCGGACTATGAGCAAGCACCGTGCCAACCGGCAGCCATTCTCTCAAACACAGATATTGTGGTCTTTCTCTGGAAGTGGACACAAAATATTGTAACGGGCACCAGGCATGAAACGATTTCCTAACTTTTGGCTCTGCAATCTGCAAATCTTCATTCGCAATTTGCAACAACGCGGAAACCTGAAACTAAACCAGACCCTTGCCAATCCAGACATCCAGAAACTGATTGAGCCAACGCTCAACATCAGGATCGTAAGCACTGCGCTCGCGAAAATGATCTCCCTTCGGCCGGGCACCGGCTGTTTTCAGCATGTCTGCTGCGACCGTGGTCCAGTGCAACATCATTTGCGCGGTTACTTCGGGATGAAATTGAATCGCATAGGCATGATCACCATAACGCATCGCCTGATTTGCAAAATAGTGCCCGGTCGCCAGCAGATCAGCCCCTTTGGGAAGGCTGAAGCCTTCCTTGTGCCACTGATAAACCTTGCCCGGCCACTGGAACATGCCCTTCCCGCATTCTGTTGGCGTTATCTCATAATATCCGCGCTCCACCAGACCATCAGCATGCAGCTTCACCTCGCCACCGAGTTGTTTGGTCATCATCTGCGCGCCCAGACAAATGCCAACAAACGGTTTTTTCTCTTTCAGAGGCACTGAAATCCAGTCGATTTCCCTCTTTACGAAATCATCTCCGTCGTTGGCACTCATCGGACCACCAAAGATGATGGCTCCCGCATGCTCATCCATATGAGAAGGCAAAGTCTCGCCAAAACGCGGTTTGCGGATATCGAGTTCAAACCCGCGTTGTTCCAGCAAAGAACCAACACGTCCCGGAGTCGAGTTTTCCTGATGCAGAATGACTAGAATCTTGCGCAAAAAGTCACTCATCCGGTTCGACGTTTATCTGTGCCTGCACATGTTTGCGCATTCTTATGCGATCACGCCCCGAAACGCCCAACAACTCGGAAACGCGCCAAACCAGATTGTCCTCGAACTCATGCACATGACCATCGGCATAAACAAGCTGCCACATCATTTCTATCAGTTCGATCCGACCCTCTTCATCAAGCTCCCGCTTGATCACGGATGTGAACTTGAAAAGGTCGACGGCTTCCTCATCCTGTTTGCTCGCGAATTTGATAAGATCGGACGTTTCTGATTTTGTGAGTGAAAAATGCTTCTGAAGAACCTTGCGGATTTTCTCGGTTTCATTTTCATCGACAATCCCGTCAATCGACATCAAATGAACAAGAAGTGCTGCGGTCGCCACGCGTAAATCACCCTCGGAAAGGGCCTGCCGATCTTCCGAAGCACCCGAAATATCGCGAAACAACCGCATCAAGCTGTCAAACATAGTGAAATCCATTTCCTGTTCTCTTTTAAGAACATATAATCTTGCCGGTTTTTCAGTCAATTATATGGACAAATGATAATCTTTCAAAGATCGCTGCCGAATTAAATAGCGCTCCCCCTTTCCCTTTCCAAGCAATAAGAATACCTTAACGCGCAAAACAGTATTGCAAGAGAAGAATGCACGAGAATCATCCTGTTTTTATTGCAAGACTACTCAAGGGAGAGGAAGAATGAAAAGTCGCCATTTGGGGAAAGCCGGTTTTTCGGTGAGCGAAATTGGACTTGGCTGCTGGCAATTGGGTGCGGACTGGGGCGCGCCTTTGGCCGAAGAGTCAGGTCTTGAAATTCTGGAAACTGCTCTTGAAAACGGCGTTACCTTTTTCGATACGGCAAATGTCTATGGCAGCGGGAAGAGCGAGAGCCTGATTGGCAAGCTCCTCGCCAACAAGAATCGCTCGGATATTCGCGTCGCAACCAAATTCGGACGTGGCGATGGAATCTATCCCGATGGCTACAGCGAACAATCCTTGCGCGAAGGAATTGATGCATCGAGGAAAAGACTGGGCATGGATTGCCTTGATCTTGTACAGCTGCACTGTGTCCCGACTGAAGTGATGCGTGACGGTGCAATATTCGACTGGCTGCGCACCCTCAAGTCTGAGGGCGTCATTCGCCATTTTGGCGCCAGCGTTGAAACGGTAGAAGAAGGCCTGATGTGCATCCAGCAGGAAGGCCTGCTGAGCCTGCAAGTCATTTACAACATCTTCCGTCAGAAGCTGACAACACAATTGTTGCCACAGGCGCAGGAAAAGGGCGTTGGCATCATTGTCCGGCTGCCACTTGCCAGCGGCATGCTCTCAGGCAAGTTCACCGCCCAGACAACCTTTGCCGAAGATGACCATCGCAATTTCAACCGGGACGGCCAATGCTTCAACGTGGGTGAGACCTTTGCAGGGCTGCCTTATGAAAAAGGCCTTGAATTGGTCGAAGAGTTGAAAAGCATGCTTCCCGAGGGCGTTTCGATGGCAGATATGGCACAGCGCTGGATCCTTGACCATGAAGCCGTATCAACCATCATTCCCGGTGCCAGCCGCCCGGATCAGATTGGCAGAAACGCCAAGATCTCCGATCTGCCCGCATTGTCAGATGACCTTCACAAGGCGCTGATCACCTTCTATGAGGAAAAAGTCGCGGCCCATGTCCGTGGCGCCTATTGATCAGCCCTGTTCTGTCTGGCCTGTTCTCGATCCGACAGACCAGCTGATATCAAATAAAGACAATGCCCCTGTTCTCTTCAGACAGGGGCATTCTCATATGGCCCCGAAAAAGAAGATTGTCTTCCAACAGCCAGCCTCCCCTTCTGTCAGAAAAGCTGTCCCTGCCGATACGAAAGGGTTGAATGAAGGTCAAAACCCAGCCTTTTTGAGCATTTCGAAGATCAAATGGCGCAGTTCCGCCCTCCCGGACAAATATCTATACTTTGCCTCAACGGGAGAAGGAAATGCAAAGCAACGGCGATCTCATTACTGCGCTAACCGCTATAGTCGGCTCGAGCCATATCTGGACAAGTCAAAATGCGATCAGGCGATTCATCCGCGGCTACCGGTCCGGTTCAGGCAATGCATTTGCTGTTGTCCAGCCAGGAAGCCTCTATGAATTCTGGCAATGTCTGAAGGCAGCTGTCGAGGCTGACAAAATCATCGTCATCCAGGCGGCCAATACTGGCCTGACAGAAGGTTCGACACCCAACGGTCAATATGACAGAGACGTGTTGCTGATCAATACGTTACGTTTGAACAAACTCCGCCTCCTCAATGATGCCGAACAGGTGCTTGCCCTGCCAGGCGCAACCCTACTGGAACTTGAAAAACGACTGGCTCGACACGACCGCCTCCCCCACTCGGTGCTCGGCTCCACACATGTGGGCGCCACGATCATCGGCGGCATTTGCAACAATTCCGGTGGTGCCCTTGTGGAGCGTGGCCCGGCCTATACCGAACAGGCGCTTTTTGCGCGCATTACTCAAGAGGGCACTCTTGAGCTGGTCAATCATCTCGATATCGAATTGGGCACCACGCCAAGAGAAATACTGACACGTCTTGACGACGGTGACTTCAATGCCATCGACATCCTGCCATCGCAGCGCAAAGCATCCGACACGGACTATGCCGATCATGTGCGCGACATAGACGCAGATACCCCAGCCCGCTTCAATGCAGACCCAAGACGCCTTTATGAAGCATCGGGTTCTGCTGGCAAACTCGCCGTTTTTGCTGTCAGGCTGGATACCTTCCCCAAACACCAGCTCGAAAGAAGTTTCTACATCGGGACAAACGACCCTGATGCGCTGACAAAACTGCGGCGCGTCATTCTCGCCAGTTGTGAAACGTTGCCTGTATTTGCCGAATATATGCACAAGGACACGTTCGACATCACGCGCGACTATGGCAAGGACACGGTTATTCTCATCGACAAACTGGGCACCGGATGTCTTCAGAGCCTGTTCAAACTCAAACAATGGCTTGAAACCAGGCCTGCCTTGCGGAAACTGCCCGACCGGATCATGCAAACGCTTTCGGCGCTCTGGCCGCAAGCGCTGCCCAATCGGATCATGGACTTTCGCCGGAATTACGAGCATCACCTGCTTTTGCGCATGCATGACGAGGGCGTCAGTGAAGTCGAAAAGCTGCTTGAAAGAATGAAGGCGGAAGGCCATCTGAATTTCTTCCAATGCACGGAAAAGGAGGCCAGCATTGCAGCCTTGCATCGCTTTGCAACAGCGGCGGCAGCCATCCGCTACCAGCATCTGCATGAAGAGGAAGTAGAAAGCATTCTGGCTCTTGATGTCGCCTTGCCTCGCAACAATGAAAACTGGCATGAGAGGCTGCCAAAGGAGATTGCAGCAAAACTGACGCACCAACTCTCATATGGGCATTTCATGTGCCTTGTCATGCATCACGACTATCTGGTCAAAAAGGGCGAAAGCCCCGAAGCGATCAAAAAGGAAATCCTTGCAATCCTGGAACAAAAGGGAGCGGAATTTCCAGCCGAGCATAATGTGGGGCATCTCTATGAGGCAAAAGACGCCCTCAAGGCCTTTTACCGTCAGAGCGATCCGACCAATAGCCTCAACCCCGGTATCGGGCAAATGTCTCGCATGAAAAACTACCGCTAGCGGCAGCTTTGCGGGTCCGGTTCCTGGAGAGCCCAACCAATATGGAAGGGACGGTCTTTCACCTTCCAGACAAAGCTTTCCAGACCCTTGGCGCTGATTCTTGTCTTGTCGAGCTGATAACGAGAGGGCAGCACCGGAGCACCGCTCTTCTTCTGATCCCACACAATCAACCCACCGGCACAGGCAAAATCACTTTCCTTTGCCCACGGACTTTTCGTAAAATCTTCAAGATGAACGAGAAAGGGCCGCTCTTTCGAGTAATAGGACACATTGCCGGCAATCCACGCATCACCCCCGACAAACCGAAAGGGAACCCCGGTCTTGTCCTCCCACAATTTTTCAAACCGCATCGCCATGGCTCGTCCCGGCCAATCCATCCGCAATGGCTTGCGAATGAAATAGGAGCCAAACAGCCCTGATCCGGCAACAGCTGCCAGCACGCCGAAATAGAGCAGCGCCCACCCCAAAACCATCACTCTGAAACGGGCCTTGTAAAGAGCGGTTTTCATCACGGCCAAAAGAGCAAGTGCGCTGAAGGAAAACATCGGCGCAGCCCACATCGGGCGCATTTCCATCCCCGCGACAACCGACAAAAGCGCTGTCATCAAAACCGGAGCCAAGGCGATCCACAACAGATAGCGGCGCTTCACCTTGTCAGTGAGCTGAAAGGAAACAGGATGCAAATTCTGTTTTTGCATCGAAATCGGCCATGTGACACACCCCAGCGCCACGACCAGAAGCATCCCCCCATGGTGCGCAATTTGTGTGGCCAAAAAGACCAGAGGCGCCACAAAGCGGGATGCGATCCCCTCAAGCGCCGATGAGCGCCCCGTTGCATAGGTAAGCGTGATAAAATCATTGGCAAAAAGCCAATAGAGATGCGGCATTCCAATCAGAAAGGCCAGAAACGCCGACAGCCACAAACCACGAGACCGCAACCTCGGCCGTGCTGTCGGTTCGATGATCAGAAAAGCCAGAAGCACGAACACGAAGATCGCCATCGAATATTTGATATAGACCGAAATCCCGACCAGACCACCCAGCAGCAGCCAATCGGCAATCCGATCCTTTTTGAGCGCCTGCCAGGCAAAAACCGCCATCCAGCCCCAAACCGGAATTTGCAGGACATTGTGATTAAATTCCGGTGTCGGATAATTGTAGAAATAGATGAGCGATGTAAGAAAGACCGCAACCAGCGCCGGAACCGAGCCGAGCAATTGTCGCCCCAGTCGCCACACAGCCGCAAATGACAGCAGAATGCAAGTCTGGCTGATCAGATAGGCTGGCCAGTCTGCCGATCCGAACAAAAGGGTTGCAGCTTCAAGGATCCAGGAAGGAAGCGGGGGATGTTTGAAATAGCCCAGTTGCCAGGCATGCCCCCAGGTTGCCAGTTCGATGACATCAAGCGGCAGATTGCCATAGACGAGCGCAGGTACAAGACTCCAGAGCACCAGATGAAACGCACAAAAAAGCCAGAAAACGCGTGCCGCCCTGAGCGCAAAAAAATCATAAAGTGAAACAGAAGAACCAAAGCCTGTTTCAGTCGCGGTCTCGGACATCAAACGACCCCATGATCTGTTTGAGCCTGCTTGAATCCCCAGAAGCGACTGGCAAAATAGGAAATCGCCGGGACAATCGCTGCCGCGATCAGCACACTCATCACCTTGCTCAGCACCCCGCTCTTCACAAGCGCCAGCAAAACCAGATTGTTGACGGCAAAGGCGCTGGCGGAAATCACGAAATAGCGCCAAAGCGCTTGTCGCAAGGCACCGCCGGTCTGGAAGGTCCAGAAGAAATGGCCGGAAAAGGCAAAAATGAAAGCAATCAGATAAGCGGCAAGATTGGCGGTGAAAACATTCACCGAGGCGAAATGCACCAAACCCGAGGCAACCGACATGTGAATAAGGGTTGCCATGACACCGACAATTCCAAACCGCAGGATCATCCAGATTTCATGCAGGGAGAAAAAGGAGGGCTTCAACCTTCATCTCCCGCATCTTCCGAATCAATCTCGGGAGCACGCAGATCATTTTTCGCAAACACCTCACGTACCAGATAGAGCGGACGTTGTTTGACCTCGATGAAAATGCGGCTGATATACTCCCCGATGATGCCAAGCGAAATGATCTGAATGCCGCTCAGAAACAGGATCACGGTTATCAACGAGGCATAACCGGGAACATCAACGCCCATGACAAGGGTCTTGAGCACCGTCAATACCCCATAGAGAAATGACAAAAGGGCCAGCGCAAAACCGGCATAAGTCCAGACCCGCAAGGGAACCGTTGAATATCCGATCACGCCATCAAGGGCAAAATTCCAGAGCTTCCAGTAGTTCCAGCTCGACGTGCCGACATGTCTTTCCGGCCGCGTGAAGGGAATCTCCGTTGTGCGGAATCCGACCCATGCGAAAATGCCCTTCAGAAAGCGATTACGCTCCGGCATTTGCTTGATGGCTTCAACCACCCCGCGATCCAGCAGACGATAGTCGCCAACATTGCTGGGTAAATCGGTCGGTGACAACTTGTTGAACAACCAATAGAAAAGACCGGCGCTATTCCGTTTCATGGTCGTGTCGGTCGAACGGTCCACCCGAACGCCATTGACGACATCATAGCCCTCACGCCATTTTTCCAGAAACTGCGGAACAAGTTCCGGAGGGTCTTGCAAATCGACATCCATGGGAATGACGACATCCCCTTCGGAAAAATCAAGCCCGGCAGACAGCGCGGCTTCCTTGCCAAAATTCCGCGACAGATCGACCATCCGCACATGATCATGCGAGAGCACTGCGGAATGAAGCGCCGAGGCCGTCTGATCCCGGCTGCCATCATTGACAAACACGATTTCGTAAGCCTGACCCGTTGCAATCAAGATCGGTAGAACAGCATCCAGAAATGGCTCAATACCAGCTTCTTCATTATAAACAGGCACCACGAGCGAAATGCAAATCCTGCCGCTGCGATCCCGATTGAGGATATTTTGAATGTTCGCAGAAACGCTGGTCTTGTTCTGGTCCGTAAAGGTCATTTTGAAACTACTTGTCCAGCAAGAAGGAAGGCCGGAGTAAATGGGCCCTTTCATGGAATTTCCAACTAACTACGATACTTCGCTTCAACCATGCAATCCCTTTATCTCCATATGGTAAGCAGACCACAGGGCAAATAACGCAGCTGAGAAAAAATCATGGCGACAAAGGCTCGATAAGCCGCGCCGAGGCCATCGACCAAGCATTTCGTGAGATTGCAACTATCGGACTGGTGAGAGGAGACCCCTTGAACCCAACCTCTATCCTTTGGGCTGGCAGGCAGAAAGGGATGAGTAAATGGTGCTGCTGATAGGACTTGAACCTACGACCCACGCATTACGAATGCGTTGCTCTACCAACTGAGCTACAGCAGCTTGCCATATCCTGAATAATCGACTTGCCAGGCAAGCAACCAAGATGAATCAGGATCTTATGGATCAAGTCAGCTTTCTGAAAGCACACTTGATCGAACCATAAGAATTTGGGTGGCCTCTCTTAGCCAATTCCACTGAGAAGAGCAAGAGGCAATCCCTCATTTTGGTGAGAATTGGGAAAACACAACAACAATTCTGCATCCCAATTCCCATGTCCTGTGACAGGCCTTGCCCACCCTGTTACCAGACTGGTATCGGCGAAAACCATTTCCTAGAACAGGCGGAAACGCTTTTCCGGAGAGCCTGGCAATGGATCTTGCCTCGGGCCCGGATCATCGGGTGGACTTGGCAACGGAAATTCAACCTCATGCGGCTTCTTGGCTTCGATCCTCGAGCGCAAGGCTTCCGCCTCAATCGCTTTGTCATCGCCCTTTTGCACCGGTTCGGCGTCAGCCTCTGCCACGACCTCGTCTTCTTGAGATGTTGGCTCGGAAACTTGACCTTCTTCCTCTGAATCAGGCTCGGAGAGTTCGGCTTCCCCGACCTCAACCGCCGACGCATCCTTGGCAGCAACCTTTACCTCGTCGCCCGTTGAAACGGTATCCTTGACGTCTGTCTCGGCGACCGGCTCGACCACAATGTCCTCGGGCTCTTCATCCTTTGCAAAGGATGCCTTGGATGCAGCCCCCGCCTCATCAGCGGCCTTCTTTTCTGCATCTCTTGCCAGAGGCAACAAAACCATGTCCTCATCGGATAGCTCATCTTCTGAAGCAGGAATATCGCGGCTATCCAGAACCGGCTGCTCGGACTGCGCCAGCTCGCGAACTGGCACTTTCCATTCAAAGGCATCAATTTTGCCCGTCACTGGCGAGATCGGTTTCCAGACATTGCTAACCTGACCATCAGCGGTCCAGACAGGATCACGATGAGCGCCAACAGACCGCGCCAGCCACTGCCGCACTCTACCGAAATCATTATTTTCGCCTTCTTCCAGCTCGGCCATCAACATGCAAACACGCGGAGTGAGATTATCTCTGGCCAGATCGCCAAGGACATTTCTGGCTTCGGCCCATTCACGGGCATCAATGAAAGCACGCGCCATGGCAAGCTTGGATTCGACATGATCAGGCATCAGGCCATAGAGAACCCGTATGCGTTTAAGGCGATCAACCGCCGTTTCTCCATCCTTGATATATGCATAGACGCGAGCAAGATCTGGATGGGGAGAAGCTCGCCAAGCGGCTTCAACAAGTTTGGAAGCCTTGCGATAGTCTTTGACATCATTGAGAAGCTGGGCGTAGCGGGAAACGGCGGGAACAAGGTTGGGAGCCAGTTTGCAGGCTTCCTGCAAAAGCGACCGCATGGACGCGTCGCCATTGTCTTCACCCTCCAGAGCCTGCGCCTGAGCGGTAAGAATGACCGCACGTTTGCGGCGGAAGTCAACGCGGGAAATATGCTTGTTGGTGAAATTCTGCGACAGGGTAATCAGCGCCCCTTGCCAGTCTTCTGATGCCGTCTGCATATCAAAGAGTGCGGTGCCCGCCCATCCAGGAGATTTCTGCCCCTCGCCCGTCGCTGCCTTTGCCATCTCCATGGCTTCCTCCACATCTCCGCGCCGCTGCGCTTCAATGTAAAGGCCCCTGTGACCGAGGGCGCGGGTTTCATCAAGTTCAAGCATCGATTCGAAGCTTTGCCGTGCCTTGGTCACGTCTCCAGCCAACTGCGCGGTCTGCGCTTCGAGCATCAGCGTCATCGGTTCTTCACCGATCAGCTTGCGAGCCTTGATTGCCTGTTTGCGGGCAAGGGCAAGATCCCCCACACCGACAGCAATCATGCCGGTAGACAGTGCCTTGTAACCTTTGTCACGACGACGACCCGAAAAGAAACCCGCCACCGACTTCGGAGAATTCCAGATCCCCTTGACAAAGACCCAAAGGATGACGGCCAAAGCCATCGCAGCCACAACAAGAAGGAATCCCATAAGCAGGGAAATCTCAAACCCCATATCGAGCCATGGCCAGTTGATGACGATTTCACCTGGCCGGTCCGCAAGCCAGGCACCACCAAATGCAATGGCCAGCAAAAAAGCAAAAAAGATGAGCGTTTTAATCATAACATTCCATTCCCCACCTTAACTCGCAGAATTGCTGGCGCCTTTGCCAAACTCAGCGCGAATGGTGTCCATGGCGGCATCGACTGCGATGCGTGCCTTCAATCCGTTGATCCACTGCTTGGCGGCCTCGGACTCTTTGGCGGCGTCTGGCAAACCATCCCATTCTTCAGCCGCTTTCGTCAAATCGCCTTTTCCGACAAAATAGTCGATGACCCCGAGACGGCTAGTGAGGCTCTCGCCCTTTTTCTCGCCACTCAAGGAGCGAACCTTCACAAGGCTCTGGGCGCTCAGCAGAAACTTGTCGAGCATGGTCGTTGCCCCTGCATCTTCTGCTTGCCGCAAAATGTCATCATAAATGGCGCGATAGCCATCCACCAGTTGCTTGCTGGTTGGCGCACCATCGGCATATGGCGCAAGGCTTGCCACCGCCTCATGCTCACCGACGACTTCGGAGAAAGTATTGAGAGCCATTTGGAAGCTGGAACCGGACGCCACCGCATTTTCAAGGCTGGCAAGGGCGATGGTCCGCGCCGAATTCTGCATTTCTTCGGAGAGATTGTTTTCCTCGAGCGAGGTTACACGCTCGCGAAGCGCCTTGGCCTCCGTGGTCACCTTTTCATCAAGCTTGGTCAGATCAACCACCACATCATTGAAACGCCGATCAGAAGACGACAGAATGTCATTCTTGCTGGCCTTCAGAGCTTCATTGAGTTTTGCAGTTTGCTCAGCCGCTTTGGTTTCGATATCTTTTGCCTGCTCGACCAGACCCAACTCCAGAGCTGCAACCTTTGCATTGGTTGCGATCAGGTCGGTTCTCAAGGTCTCGACAGTATCAAGCCTTCCCTTGAGTTCGTCAATCCGCGCTGTCAGCCCTTCAAACTGCAAGGCCAGAGACGTCCCCGCCAATGGCAACCCGGCCGCTTCCTCAGCGCCTGCATCCTGTGTTGCATCGGCCTCGACTTGCGGACCGTCTGTGGGTTGTTCGATCAGCTCGGTGCCAAGATTGTCCACCTTGCTTTCCAATTCGGAAAGACGATTGACAAGCGATCCGATATCCGGACCAGACACTTCAACCAACTCTGATTTGATCGAGGATAATTCGCTTTGCAACTGGGCGATCTGTGTTGCCTGCTCAGAGGATTGGACATCAGAAGACGGCAACTGAACATATCCCTGTTGCAGACCACCATAGGCCAACGCCAGAATTGCAGCGCCACCGAGCAAACCACCGACAAGGCCGGGGAAAAATCCACCCTTCTGTCTTGGCGTATCACTCACGGCGATCGTGTCCGCTTGCATCCCGGAAGCGGGCAGCGCTTTCTCTGGGCTTGTGGGTTCGCCACTCTCCGTCTCCCGATCCGCCTGGTCCTCCTGGGGAGCTTCCGATAGTCCGCTCTCATAGTCATCCGATGAAGAGCCAGCCTCGCTTACCGCTTCCTCTGCCTTTTCCTGTTCTGTCTCCTCGGACCTGTCGGTGTCATTCACCTCGCCCTCGGTTTGGGTGGCGTCCATGGCTTCGGTGTGTTTTTCCTCGTCCCCGAAACCATCTGTTGCCGTTTGCTCCTCAGACGGAGGTATCTGATCCTGATCGGCAACGGTGTCCGCTTGCGGCTCTTCGGGCTCGCTCTTGGTTATGTCTTCTGCGGTCAATTCAATGGTTTTAACCGGATTTCCTTCGGCATCGAAGCCGGTGGTAGATTTGCGAACTGTCATACCATTCCTCAATTCCCGCCGGGCGGGACGATCATTTCACGGCTTCGACCCGATGATCACAGCCGAACTCCCAATCACATCGAGTGGCTTTTTCTGGTCACAGACCGGGCGGATCAGAAAATGCAACTCTGAGACCTATTTGAATGCCGAACAAGGGATTCTTGCAAGCCCCTATCACTCATACGCAATAACAGTTTTTCAGAATCTCAGACAAGCCTATAGTCTTGTTTCCGAGAGCAACAGCGTCATCACCAAATTATGCATCAATAGATTAATTAGTTATGGCTAAGCCTCACACAATCAAGCAAAGAAGTCTCATTTGCTACCTTCGCCACGACCAAAGGATAGCCTAGCTGACGCAATGGAAACGCAACAGCTTCCGAAAGGCAATAGTAAATTATGGTTTTTGCAAACTCGGCAAGCTCTTCCCTCTCAAGCAAGGAAAGCAGCAATCGGCAACTTCTCTCCGAATAGAGCAAGACCCCGTCAAGCGAACGCTCCCTGAGTGCATTTGCTGCGTCTTCTGTCAGCCTGTTTCTTGCCCGCGCTTCATAGACTTCCAAGAGCGATATTTCAAAAGCATGCGTCTGCAACACATCTTGCAACCGACCCGCCCTGAATTTGCCCGCCAGATAGAGAAGGGGCCCATTATCGGCGTGAAGACTTTCCAGAATCATGTCAATCAGAGCATCGCTATTTTGCCCATGAGTCCGAATATCGGTAAAGCCGAGTGTCCGTGCCAATTGTGCAGTTCGAGATCCAACGCAAAAGAGGGGACGGTGAATCAACCCCTCAAGATCAGCCGGGTCGAGCAACCGAAGGCTATTTCGCGACGTGACAATCACGGCTTGCCAATCTTTGACCGGCAATGAAAAATCCAGCGGTACGATATCCATCAGCGGTGAAGATATCGCAACAACGCCAAGATCCTTCAGAGCTTGCACGGTTTGCTGCTGATCAATCTCCGGTCGGGTTACCAACAGTTTCAACGACAGCTCCCCCGGATGACGCTCAGTTTGACAATGGAAACGATGATCAACGACGCTCTCGCCCTATTGGCTTGCGGCCAGAACTGCGGCAAAAAACGCTGCACCCGCCTTCTCGCGCAAAGAATAGGCAGCCCGCTCCCCGATAGCCTCGGCATCTGAAGCGGCCCCCATATCTGAAATATCATAAAAGGCGCTGCCATCAGGCATCAGGACAAGCCCGGCAAAGGATAGACGATCCCCATCGACCTTGGCAAAACCGGCAATCGGTGTCCGGCAAGATCCGTCAAGAACCCGAAGAAATGCCCGTTCGCAAACAAGCGCCCTTGCCGTTGGTTCATGATGAATGGGCGCAAGCAACTGATTGATCGCATCATCACCCACCCGCGATTCAATACCAATTGCACCCTGGCCAACCGCTGGCAGGAAATCGGTGACCTCGATCGCCGATGTAATGACATCCTCGTCACCAAGCCGTTTCAAACCGGCACAGGCCAGCAAGGTCGCATCGGCCACGCCTTCCTCCAGCTTTTCAAGCCGACGCTGCACATTGCCGCGATACATGACAACCTCAAGATCAGGGCGCAATTTCCTGACCATCGCCTGCCGCCGCAAAGACGAAGTTCCGACAATGGCCCCTGCGGGCATCTCCGCAAGCGATCCATATTTGCGGGAAATGAAGGCGTCTCGCACATCCTCCCGTGGCAAGAAGACCGAAAGCTCCAGGCCATCGGGCAAATAGGTCGGCATGTCTTTTGACGAATGCACGGCAAGATCAATCCGCCCATCGAGCAAGGCTTCCTCGATTTCCTTGGTGAACAGCCCCTTGCCGCCAGCTTCCGAGAGGGGCTTGTCAAGAATCTGATCGCCGGTCGTCTTGATGACCATGATTTCGAACGCATCCTCTTCAAGACCATGCGCATCCATCAAACGCTTTCGTGTCTCGTAGGCTTGAGCGAGCGCCAACTTGCTGCCCCGGGTGCCGATTTTTATGAGTTTGGATTGCATTGATCAGGCCTTCATGCTCTTGTTGCCCTCATTCCATTTTGCAAGATGCCCCTTTGGGGCCTGCTCGAAAAAAGGGGATGCCATTTTTCCTCGATTGTTCTAATAGTCAGGCCAATCAAACTTTCACATTCGCGACCCGATCTGGATCCTCACAATAAAGGCAAGCAAGCAATCCGTGCAATGATCGTTTTAGGCATAGAAACAAGTTGTGATGAAACTGCTGCGGCAATCATTAGACGATTTGATAATGACCCGCAGCAAACTGGAACCGCACAGGGAGAAATTCTCTCAAACATTGTGTTGAGCCAGATCGAGGATCATGCAATCTACGGCGGTGTGGTGCCAGAAATTGCTGCCCGCGCCCATGTCGACATGCTCGATGGAATCATCAAAAAGGCCATGCAGGAAGCAGGCCTTGGCTTTGATCAGCTCGACGGCGTGGCAGCGACAGCCGGTCCGGGCCTGATCGGCGGGGTCCTGGTCGGGCTTATGAGTGCCAAAGCCATCGCGGCCGCCCATAATCTGCCGCTCATCGCGGTGAACCATCTCGAGGGCCACGCCCTCACCGCGCGCCTGACCAACAATGCCCCCTTCCCGCATCTGCTTCTGCTGGTATCAGGCGGACACAGCCAGATTCTGCTTGTCAGGAATGTCGGTGAGTATGAACGCTGGGGCACCACCATTGACGACGCGCTTGGCGAAGCCTTTGACAAGACGGCAAAATTGCTTGGCCTGCCCTATCCCGGAGGGCCGGAAGTGGAAAAGGCTGCGGCCTCGGGTGATCCCAAACGCTTTGCCCTGCCACGCTCGATGAAAGGTCGAGATGGCTTTGACTTCTCGTTTTCCGGTCTTAAAAGCGCGGTACGACGGGAAGCGGAAAAGATCGCGCCACTCAGTGAGCAGGATGTTTGCGACCTCTGTGCCTCCTTCCAGGCAGCAATTTGTGAAATCCTTGCGGACCGCATCGGCAAGGCCATTTCAACTTTCAAGGAGCGCTTTCCCGACATTGCCAATCCGCAATTGATCGTGGCTGGCGGTGTGGCTGCCAATAAGGCGATTCGTGCCATGCTCGAACAAACCCTGTCGGAACAACAGGCCGAATTGGTTGCGCCACCGATCAGACTTTGCACGGATAATGGCGTCATGATCGCCTGGGCCGGAGCCGAAAGACTGGCCCTTGGCTTGACGAGCCCGCTCAACACACCCGCCCGTCCACGCTGGCCGCTCGACAAGAATGCCCAAGCCAAAATCGGCGCCGGACGCAAAGGAGCCAAGGCATGACAACCGGATCGGATAAAAAACGGTTTCAACGCATCTCGGTACTGGGTGCAGGGGCCTGGGGCACTGCCCTTGCTCTTACTGCGGTGCGGGCCGGACGTGACGTCCTACTCTGGGGTCGCAACAGCGAAAACCTTGAGTCAATCAGTTGCAGACACGCCTTGCCAGCCTATCTGCCGGGCATCACCTTCGACAAGCCGATTGAAACGACAACCGACATCACCGAAGCGGCAGACGCCGATTGTATCTTGCTGGTCGCTCCGGCCCAGACAACGGCCAAGATTGCCGAGACGATCGGCCTTTATGTTGCAAAAGGCACACCGATCATTCTGGCCGCAAAGGGACTGGAGAAGGGTACCCAACGCATGATGAGCGAGGTGCTGTCAGACTATCTGCCTCAGGCTGTTCCGGCCATTCTGTCCGGTCCATCCTTTGCCGCCGACGTGGCGCGCGGTTTGCCAACGGCCGTCACCATTGCAGCCCCCCGGATGACGCTAGCCGAAGAGCTCTGCGCCAGCCTTTCGAGCCGGTCTTTTCGCCCCTATGCCAGCACCGATCTTGTTGGCGTTCAGCTCGGTGGTGCCCTGAAAAACATCCTGGCCATAGCCTGTGGTATCGTCATGGGCAAGCAATTGGGCGCCAGTGCCCATGCAGCGCTGATGACCAGAGGCTTTGCTGAAATCCAGCGTCTTGCCCTCAAGCTTGGTGCCCGTCCCGACACCTTGATGGGCCTGTCCGGGTTTGGCGATGTTGCCCTTTCCTGTTCGAGCAGACAAAGCCGCAATTTCTCCTTTGGCTACGCCCTCGGTGAAGGACACGACTTGAGTAACCTGATGGCACCAACTGCCAAACTGTCCGAAGGCGCCTATACCGCACGAGTAGCGGTGGAACTGGCCAACCGGAACGGCATCGAATTGCCGATCGCCCAGGCGGTCGCCGATGTGCTCGAACAAAACACCACCATAGACGAAGCCGTCACCAAACTCATGAGCCGCCCATTAAGAGCGGAAAGTGATCACATCCAATAGCAATCAAACAGAAAAAGGAGCAGCCCCATGCATTTCATCGTCACCTGTACAGACAAGGAAGGTGCCCTCGACATTCGCAAGGCAAACCGTGATGCCCATCTTGCCTTCGCAAAGGAAAATGCTGCAACCCTGCAAGTGGGCGGCCCGTTGCTGTCTGACAGCGGCGATATGATCGGCTCCTGCCTGATCTGCGAAGCCGATGACAAACAAGCTCTCGAAGCCTTCCTCGCCCAAGACCCATATGCCAAGGCGGGCCTCTTCAGCTCTGTCACCATCCTGCCCTGGAAATGGGTCCTTGGCAAACCAGAATAAGGCACCCGGAGAGGCATATGGCTTACTGGCTTTTCAAATCTGAACCCAACACATGGAGCTGGGACGACCAGGTCGCCAAAGGGGAAGCGGGCGAAGAATGGAACGGCGTGCGCAACTATCAGGCCCGCAACAATATGCGGAAAATGGCCCTTGGTGACCGTGGTTTCTTTTATCATTCGGTCAAAGAGAAACGCATCGTCGGCATTGTCGAGGTCTGCAAGGAAATCCATCCCGACAGCACAGACGACAGCGGCAAATGGGAATGCGTTGACATCAAGGCCATCGAACCGGTCAAGACGCCTGTCACGCTTGAGGATTGCAAGGCCCATCCGGAACTGGGCAAGATGATGCTGATCAACAATTCCCGTCTGTCGGTTCAGCCGGTAACCGATGAGGAATGGATGATCGTCTGCCAAATGGCTGGCGTCAAAGCCTGATCGAACAAGACAATCAGAAAGCAAAAAGGGAAGACATCCGCCCAAGATGCCTTCCCCTCAAGACGCTCATTCACAGTCGGAACAATTACTTCACCTTGGTATGCTCTTCGTGAATACCGATGGACAAACGCGTGGATTCGGTCGTTGAGAGACGCGAGATCTCGGCGATTTTCTCCTGCTGCACTTCATTGGGATCATTCCACTGCAATTCAAGCCAATTGCGTTCATCCCCAATCTGGATCAGCGCTTCGATCATGGCCTTGGTCACCCCAATGCCCCGGGCTTCATAATCGACATAAAGAATATCGACATGACCGACCCGTTTGCCCGAAATGGTTTCCGGCAGATCAAAGAAAGTGCAGAAAGCACTGAGCTTTCCACCCACATAAGCCCCCATGACCTCTGCCGTGCGGTCCGTTAGCAAAATCTCGGCATAAAACATGTCAGGCTGACGTGGTGCACCACGTTTACGCTCTTGCGCATAAGCGGAAATCAGGGGAGCCAACTCAAGGGCAGCATCCAGTTCCAATTTCTTGATGTCAAACTCGCTCATTCTCACTCCCATCTCTTCTCTTGCTATGGCATTCAAACCCGCCGTGACCAATATCAAGCAGCTCTCGCGCCTCGACAGCATGCATTGCTTAAGAGAGCTATCGTAGAACGCGCGACAAATTACTCAATCCATACTGTCGCACCTTCCCCATTTATCCAATAGCTTCCTCGCCCAAAGAATAAGAACAAAAAAAGCCGGATCGTAAAACCCGGCTTTTTGTCCATGAATTGAGGAGAATAGTCCTAGTCGAGATCACGCACGTCAATGAAGTGACCAGCCACCGCGGCAGCCGCAGCCATTGCTGGCGAGACCAGATGCGTGCGGCCCTTGAAACCCTGACGGCCTTCGAAGTTGCGGTTCGAAGTGGACGCACACCGTTCACCCGGCTCCAGCTTGTCCGCATTCATTGCAAGACACATGGAGCAGCCCGGCTCACGCCACTCGCAACCGGCTTCAACGAAGATCTTGTCCAGACCTTCGGCTTCAGCCTGTTCCTTGACCAGACCAGAGCCCGGCACGATCATCGCATTGATACCGTCTTTCACCTTGCGGCCCTTGAAAATATCGGCAGCGGCGCGCAAATCTTCGATGCGACCGTTGGTGCAGGAACCGATGAAAATGCGATCGACAGCGATGTCGGTCATCTTGGTGTTGGGCGCAAGACCCATATAGTCGAGCGCACGAATGACCGCTGCTTTGCGAGCTTCGTCCTCGATTTTTTCCGGATCCGGTGTCGTTCCGTCAATTGTGGTGACATTTTCCGGGCTGGTGCCCCAAGAAACGATTGGTGGCAGGGAAGCGGCATCAAGCGTCACGATGGTATCGAATTCGGCACCCTCATCGGTATAGAGGGTTTTCCAGAATTCCAGCGCCTTGTCCCAGTCAGCCCCGGTCGGAGCTTTCGGGCGACCCTTGATATAGGCAAAGGTTTTTTCGTCCGGTGCGATCAGACCGGCACGAGCGCCAGCCTCGATGGTCATGTTGCAAATGGTCATGCGCCCTTCCATCGACAGGTCGCGAATCGCTTCACCGCAGAATTCGATCACATGGCCAGTACCACCACCGGTACCGATCTTACCGATGATAGCCAGCACGATGTCTTTCGCCGTAACCCCTTCGCCAAGCTTGCCGGTGACTTCCACCTTCATGTTTTTGGCTTTTTTCTGAACCAGAGTCTGGGTCGCCAGAACATGCTCGACTTCGGAGGTGCCGATACCGTGCGCCAGCGAACCGAACGCACCATGGGTCGAGGTATGAGAATCACCACAGACAATGGTCATACCGGGCAAGGTGAACCCCTGTTCCGGGCCTACGATATGAACAACGCCCTGACGCTTGTCCAGCTCATTGAAATACTCGACGCCGAACTCATTCGCATTGGCAGCCAGAGTTTCCACCTGCAATTTGGATTCAGGATCATCAATGCCCTTGGTCCGGTCGGTTGTCGGAACATTGTGGTCAACCACAGCCAGGGTCCGCTGGGGTGATCTCACTTTGCGACCGGTCATGCGCAAACCTTCAAACGCCTGCGGAGAAGTCACTTCATGAACGAGGTGACGATCAATATAGAGCAGGCAGGTACCGTCTTCCTGTTGATCGGCCACATGGGAATCCCAGATTTTATCGTAAAGGGTCTTTGCTGCGCACATGCTTGGTACCAGTCCTCTTAGAGTAAATTCATCAAGCGCAGATCCCGCCGGTGATCAAAACGCGAGATCAGCTTTCTTTTGCTTTTAATTGCGATAGTTCCTTGGTCAAGGTCAAGCAAGAATCTTATGAAAAGACTCGATCTACCGCAATTTCGATACAAAAAAGCCCGATGCGCAATCGCACCGGGCAATTTCTGGCAAATACGGTAAAACCGGTCTGCCCCTATTCGGCGTTGCCTTCGGAAGCGGCTTTGGCTTCGGCTTTTTTCGCTGCGCGCTCTTCAGCAGCTTTTGCTTTTGCCACATCGTTAAGACGACGGGCGCGCGAGTTGGTTGCTTCAACGATACGGGCAGATTTACCGCGACGACCGCGCAGATAGTAGAGTTTCGCACGACGAACTTTACCGCGGCGAACCACTTCCACGCTGTCAAGCATCGGAGAATAGATCGGGAAAACACGCTCAACACCTTCGCCATAGGAAATCTTGCGAACGGTGAAGCTTTCATTCAGGCCACCGCCGGTACGCGCAATGCAAACGCCTTCATAGGCCTGAACACGGTTACGGGTGCCTTCGGTCACACGCACATTCACACGAACGGTGTCACCGGGAGAAAATTCAGGAATCTCGCGCTGAGCTTTGATTTCAGCCATTTGCTCTTGTTCGAGCTCTTCAATGATATTCATGATGTTCACTCTTGTTGTATCACTACGACCAGAGCGTCCAATGCAGTCCCGCCGGGTCATTGACCACCCGACATGCCACAAGGGCCGGTTTCGCCGTACTTGTTGGAAATCAGATTGTGGGGCGTAATACCCAATATATGTCCGTTTGTCACCCCTAAAAGTGATTCAAAATGAAGGTTTTTTGGGATTTGGCGCATTAACATGGAGCGAACAAGAAAAATGTGGCCGGGCCAATGGCCAAACCAAATGACACCCATCCGGGCCGTCAAGACGTTCAATGCCATGCGCCGGTTTGAGGTACGTAAAAAAGGGAATCTGACAAGGCCGCTAACGAGATCGGACTATTTTTGTCACAAACTGGTCGCGCCGGATGCGATAAAGAACACTCCTCTGGAGCGGATGACCCGTCTCTTCTTCGGGATGATCAAAATCGTCTTCCGGCGAATATGTCATACCAAGCCGCTTCATGACCGATTGCGACTTGACATTTTGAGGCACCGTCACAGCGACGACCTCTTCCAATCCCAGCTTTTCAAAAGCATGCCTCAGGACCGCCGATGCGCCTTCAGTGGCGTATCCATGCCCCCAGCAAGACGGATCAAGTCGCCATCCAATTTCTATTGCTGGGGTGAAATGTGATTCGTAATCGGTTCTCTGAAGACCAACAAAGCCAATGCAAGGCTTTACATTGGGGATCTCCATTGCCCAAAATGTGAAACCATGTCGGCGCTCATGCCTGTCAAATTCGCGGATCTGCGCATCACTTTGTAATCGCGTCAGTGGGTCGCCCAAGAATTCCCTCACACGTGGATCAGCATTGATACTGGCGTAAGGTTCGCTGTCCGATTGTCTCCATGAGCGGATCTTCAAGCGCGCCGTGGATAGAGTAAAGTTGCTCAAATCAACACCTCCTCACTCCTTCTCCCGTTCCCAGGCCTCATACAGGTCTGGTCGGCGCTCTTTCGTGAGAGCCACCGATTGCTCATGGCGCCATTTCGCTATGTTGCCATGATGCCCCGATGTCAAGATTTCGGGAATGTCCCGTCCCTCCCACTCGGTTGGACGGGTATAATGAGGATATTCCAGAAGACCGCTTTCAAAGCTCTCGTCTTCGCCGGAGGCAACCTTGCCCATGACGCCGGGCAACAATCGCACCACCGCATCCATCAGCACCATCGCCCCCAATTCGCCACCGGACAGGATATAGTCGCCAATGGAAATCTCTTCCAGTTGCCGCCCGTCGATCACCCGCTGATCGACCCCTTCGAAGCGACCGCAAAGAAGAATGACGCCATCAGCATCTTTGAGCTCCCGCACCTTTTCCTGCGTCAGGGGCTTGCCGCGCGGTGAAAGCAGAATGCGCGGCCTTTGATCACCCTCGCCGGTGGCATGATCAATGGCGCGGGCCAGCACGTCGGGCCGCAAAACCATACCGGCACCACCACCGGCTGGTGTGTCATCGACATTGCGATGCTTTCCTTCCGCGAAATCACGAATATGCAGCGTATCAAGCGACCAGAGACCATTTTCAAGCGCTCGACCTGCAAGCGTCGTACCCAGGGGTCCGGGAAACATGTCCGGAAAAAGGGTCAGGACCGTCGCCCGCCAGGGTGCAATCTGCGCTTCATTCTGACCTTCATCGATTGGATTCACATCCGACATGATTGATCTTAATCCTGATCCTTTTTGAGCCCTTCAAGCAATTCCGGCGTTTGACTGAAATCAACGCCCTCACCTTCCAGAGCCTTTTCCGCCTCATCGACTTCATCAAGCAGCCCTTCGGGTGGCACAATCAGAACATAGCCTTCAGAGACATGAATCTCGGGCACGGCTTCCCGTGTGAAAGGAATATAATAGCCCTTGCCCCGTGCGGGCATGACATCAAGCATATCTCCGGCACCAAAGTCCTGAATGGCGACAATCGAACCGAGAGACGTGCCATCTTCAAGCCGCGCCTCAAGTCCAATCAGATCGGAATGGTAAAACTCTTCTTCCTCAAGCTCGGGCAATTTGTCCCGATCGACATAGAGCCGCACGCCATTGAGCGATTCCGCTTCATTGCGATCATTCAGACCCTTGATCCGGCAGACGTAAACAGTTTTTGAAAGACGGGCAGACTGGATTTCAAAACGGCGCGAGCCATCCGCATTTTCCAACGGACCATATTGAAAAAAGGCATCGGGATCATCGGAAAACAGTTTCAGCCGCACCTCGCCCCGCACACCATGAGCTGCCCCGATCTGGGCGATGCAGATCTTGTCCTTTGGCTCAGAGCCTTGTTTGGCCATTCCGATCTTCCCCTTAATCCGAGTTCAATAAAAAAAGGGAGTCCGGGCGGATGGCCCAAACTCCCCTTTAAAAAGGCCAGATTACTCGGCGCTTTCTTCAGCAGGTGCGGCAGCAGCCTCGGCGGCAGCGGCAGCAGCTTCTTCTTCTTTCATGCGCTGTTCTTCAAGACGTTCCTGAGCTTTCGCGCCCGGTTTTGCTTTGTTCGGGTTGTTGCGAGCAGGACGTTTTGCCAGACCGGCGGCATCAAGGAAGCGCAAAACACGGTCGGTTGGTTTTGCACCCTGAGCAATCCAATGCTGAATGCGCTCAACATCGAGCTGCACGCGATCTTCGGAATCTTTTGGCAGCAGTGGGCTATAAGAACCAACTTTCTCGATGAAGCGGCCATCGCGTGGAGAGCGAACATCAGCAACAACGATACGATAGTAAGGACGTTTTTTGGAGCCACCGCGGGCCAAACGAAGTTTCAGAGCCATGGAGTTTCCTTTCCAAATTCGGCTTTATTGTTTCAAACGGCCAACTTTTTGACGGCTGCGCTCAGCCCTTGGCCTTGTTCCTTATTCTTCAACCAGTCCGGAAGGACCGGTCTAGCGTTTCTTCTTTTTCCCTTTCCCGCCGGGCATTCCACCCATGCCGGGAAGTTTTGGGCCACCCAGTCCCGGAAGACCCGGCATACCGCCTGGCAATCCTCCTGGAAGACCCCCGGAAAGCGAGTTGGGGAAGCCACCGGGCATTCCGCCACCCATTCCTTTTGCCAAATCGCCCATATCAGGCATTTGGCCGGATTTCTGCATCGCCTCGAGCTCTGCCGGATCGATCTTTGGCATTCCGCCACCGAACAGACCACCAAGGCCGCCCTTCTGTTTGCCAAGCTTTTTCATCATGTCCGCCATCTGGCGATGCATTTTCAAAAGCTTGTTGACCTCGGACACTTCTACCCCGGCACCTGCTGCCACACGCTTCTTGCGGCTGGCTTTCAAGATTTCGGGATTACGACGTTCTTTGCGGGTCATGGAATTGATAATGGCCACCTGACGATTGACGATGGAATCATCCAGATTGGCCGCAGACATCTGCTTCTTGAGCTTGCCGACACCGGGCATCAATCCCATGATGCCGCTCATGCCGCCAAGTTTTGCCATCTGGCCAAGCTGATCTTTCAAATCCTCAAGATCAAACTTGCCCTTGCGCATTTTCTCTGCTGCAAGCGCCGCTTTTTCAGCGTCAATCGTCTCTGCGGCTTTTTCTACCAGCGAGACAATGTCGCCCATGCCCAGAATACGGCCAGCAATACGCTCGGGATGAAATTCTTCCAGCGCATCGGCCTTCTCGCCAACACCCATCAACTTGATCGGCTTGCCCGTTACCGCGCGCATCGAAAGCGCAGCACCACCACGGCCATCCCCGTCAACTCGGGTGAGAACGATACCGGTGACATCGCAGCGCTCATCGAAACTCTTGGCCACATTCACCGCATCCTGACCGGTCAGGCTGTCAGCAACCAGAAGGATCTCGTGCGGGTTGGTCACCTTGCGGATCTCTTCCATCTCGACCATCAGCGGCTCATCCACATGGGTACGGCCAGCGGTATCGAGCATGACAACATCAAAGCCGCCAAGCTTTGCGGCAGTGATCGCGCGTTTGGCAATCTGGGTCGGGCTTTGTCCGGCAACGATTGGCAGGGTCTCGATCCCGTTCTGCTCACCCAGAACGCGCAGCTGTTCCTGCGCCGCCGGGCGGCGGGTATCAAGAGACGCCATCAAGACCTTTTTGCGATCCCGGTTTTGAAGGCGAAGAGAAATCTTGGCTGTCGAGGTGGTTTTACCGGAGCCCTGAAGACCAACCATCATGATGGGGACAGGCGCTGCCGCATTCAGATCGATCACCTGAGCATTGGAGCCCAGCATTTCGACCAACTGGTCATGCACCAGCTTGACCACCATCTGCGCCGGACTGACCGACTTGATGACTTCAACGCCAACAGCCTTTTCCTTCACTTTTTCCGTAAAGGTCCTGACCACATCCAGAGCAACATCGGCCTCGATCAGTGCGCGTCTGACCTCGCGCAGCGCAGAATTGACATCAGCCTCCGATAGCGCACCACGCTTGGAGAGCTTGTCAAAAATGCCGCTTAAGCGATCTGATAGCGATTCAAACATCCATTGCTCCTTCGTTTCTTCCCATCGAGCTGCAAAACTCAATTTGGGCCTTTCCAACCGATCTGCCAACCAGAGCAACCGCAAAAGGCCGCATAGCAGAAAATCACCCGAGGGCGCAACGCGCTGTCGGATGTGGACTTCCCGGTTCTCTTTACACCTTTGCGGGACCGGGTCAGTGGCTCAAATTTTCATTCTGCAAGATGAGAATGGGCGGTATTTACGCGGAAATCGGCCTTTCGTCAACCGGGTTTGACTCACTATTGGCCGAATTCAGGCAGATTATAAAGAATCGAGCTGCAACAATCGGCAAGAAACGCCACAAGATGAGACCGTGTGCCTTGCGTGAAATGAAAAACCTCCCAACCCAGTGCCCTGACCTGCTCGACATTTTTCAGACTGTCATCGATCAGAAGCAGATCACATGGAAGAAAAAAGCGACGGCAGCGACCCGATAATACTGGCTATTTCATCTGCCCCGGCTTCGCGCAATTCGTCCTCACCGCCATAGCCCCAGAGCACTCCGACGCTCTTCATTCCGTTCGCCTTGGCTCCCAAAATGTCATGCTTGCGATCCCCAACCATGATCGAAGAGCGGGCATCGGATCCGCTGACATCAAGAGCGTGGGCCAAAAGCTCGGCCTTGTTCGAACGCGTGCCATCAAGCTCGGCTCCAAAAACCTTCACGAAATATCGGGACAGATCGAAATGCTCCAGAATCTGGTTGGCAAACGGATGAGGCTTGGATGTTGCGACAAAAAGAGCATTCCCGGCTTTTTGCAGCTCTTCCAGCATGTCGGGAATACCGTTATAGACCGAGTTTTCAAAAAGCCCATCCCTTGAATAACGCTCGCGATAAGCAGCAACCAGCTCATCCTTGCGCGCGTCCCCTGCCAGCTTTGCGGCACTTTCCTGCAAGGGAGGACCGATCACCCAGTCAAGATCCTCGGGGATATCGTCGATTCCCAGTTTGTTCAAGGCATATTGCACGGATCCGACAATGCCGGTTTTGGGATCGGTCAACGTCCCATCGAGATCGAAAAAGATCGAAGTCATCAGAAGATCCTGATCACAGTTGATAAATCAAAGGCGACTCAAACAGCGCTGACCGCAAGACGTGGATCGGGCAGATCGCCATAAAGAAGTCTCTCTTCATCAAGCAATTCTCTGATCCGCAGGCTTGGGACAAACACCATGACTTTGTTGCGCCCGTTCCTCTTGGCAAGATACAGCGCACAATCGGCCGCCGTAAACAGCTGGTCAAACGTATCGCCTGCGATTTTCACAGACGCGAAACCCGCACTCGTTGTCAGAGTGATGGGCATGTCGTTATAGGAAAAGGATGTCACGGCGATTGTATGTCTTACTCTCTCAAGGATGCTCTCATGATCGGCACATCGGCCAGACAACAGAACTGCAAATTCCTCGCCACCCATCCGCCCGAACAACGCATCACGAGGCAACGCCTTGCGCACCAGTTTTGCAAAGTCGATCAGGATTTGGTCGCCTCCGGCATGGCCGAACGTATCATTGATCTTCTTGAAGAAATCAATGTCGAAAATCGCCAGTGTCGTCTCCTCGGAGGCATCGTTCAGCCTTTGCTCGGCCTTATTCACAAAAGCACGGCGATTGGCAATTCCGGTCAACATATCCGTTTCGGAAGCGATTTTATATCTTTGTTCCACCCGATCCTTGATCAAGACGATCATGCCGATCATGATCATGATCGTGCTCAGGAAACTCTCGAGCAGATAGAATTTCCACCAACCCACTTCCAACCGGCCATCCACCATGGTAGCCGGCATTGAAAAGATGAAATAGATCAGCGTCAGGCGAAAAGCACCATGGACAACCAGCATGACAGCCGCCGGATAGACCATTGAAAGACCGCGATTGCGCGGATTGGTAACAAGATAGAACGCGCTGACAAGAGCGATCGCAGCAACCACAAGAGATTGCATGGCGACATTCAGATTATAATGGGCGTAGTAGTCCAAAACAGGAACCACAACAATCAGATAAAGAGTGGGAACGACAATAACACTTTTTATGGAAACCGATTGGCCATTGAAAGCGCGAAATCCGGCCCAGCTGAACATATAGGCACTGATCGAAAATGTGGTGCTGATCGCCACGGCCTGCGGACCCAGGGCGTCCAGATTCGCCAAAATGACAGACGCGATAACGGCCAGAACATAGGTCAACGACCAGTAACCGGCGGCTTTTTCCTTGAAATTGCCCAACCAGACGAAAATCATGGTCACTGCTGAAATGAACATTGACAAGAACAGACAAAAATAAATTGTAGTGATGTCCAGAGCATTAAGCATAACCATTCCTCGCCAAAAAGAAGGTTACCGACAAAGCATGAAAAGAGTCATAATAGATAGCCATAAAATGGGCTAAATCATTCAAAAACCTTTCTTTTATACTAGTTAAATATAACAATTACTGTCCGTTTCTGTAAGACGGGATCAAACCTCACACAGATTCCCCTACCATGAAAAATTGGCATGGACATTTGACATTTCATCGCCATGACGCCCCTATCTTTTTCTACACAAAACGCTAATCTGGCACTCAACAAGATCGATGTGGTGCAGCAAGTTGAAATAACAAGCATCAAGCCCAAAACTACGGAGACCATGGATGTCACCCAATCCGACAACACAAAAAGAGCATATCTGGCTGCGCGATGAAGACCGCGGCACAGAACGCCGCACCGCCCTTACGCCTAAAAATGCCAAAGTGCTGATTGATGCGGGTTTCTCCGTTACCGTTGAAAAAAGCAACAAACGCGTGTTCGAAGATTCTGCCTATGAGGCCGTTGGCTGCGCGCTGGCCGAGTCCCGATCCTGGGTTGATGCTCCTGAACAAACCGTCATTCTGGGGCTCAAGGAACTCGCTGAAACACCGACCGAACTGCGTCACCGCATGATTCATTTCGCGCATATCTACAAGGACCAGACGGGTTGGCAAAAGGAGATGGCCCGCTTTGTCAATGGTGGCGGAATGCTCTACGACATCGAGTTCCTTACCAATGAGCAGGGCCGCCGCGTTGCAGCATTCGGCTACTGGGCTGGTTGGATGGGTGCTGCCTTGGGGGCACATCGCTTGCTCGAACGCAGAGCTGGCCGCGATGAAATCACCAAGGGGGTTTCACCGTTCGAAAGCCAGCAGGTAATCATCGACAAACTCAAGGCCCTTGCTGCGGAAAAGGAAGGTGCTCTGCCAACAGCAATCGTGATCGGCGCAAAGGGTCGCTCTGGAACAGGGGCCACCGAATGCCTTGAAGCCATCGGCATGCAGGTCACCAAGTGGGATATCGAGGAAACCAGACTTCTGGACAGGCAGGCTTTGCTCGCCCATGATCTGATGGTCAATTGCGTGTTGATGTTTGGCCCTGGCTTATTGCTGGCAAATAAAAGCCACCTCGCGGCACAAGGCAGCCAAATGAAAGTGATCTCGGACGTTTCCTGCGATCCATTTTCCGATTTCAATCCACTGCCAATCTATAGCGAACCGACAAGCTGGACGGAGCCGGTGATTGAAGTTTGTCAAAATGGCTCAGGAGACGCGGTGGAAGTGACAAGCATCGACAATTTGCCTTCCCTGTTGCCAATGCAGGCCGCGGAAGAATTCTCTGATCAGTTCATTAAGCCTCTTTTGGCATTCCCCAATGGCGTGGCATGGAAAAACGCCGAAGCCAAGTTCACGACAATTCGTGAAAAGGCGGGGCTGTAGCATCAGCTCATAAGCCGAAATACATCGTAGATTTCACAGGGCGCGGCAAAAAACCGCGCCCTTTTTGTATTCTAGAACGGCTCCAACAAACTAATGTCCAATCCCCTCCGCCTTTACTTTCGCAAAATAGAAATTACCCTTTTACTCATAAGACGACGACGCAATTTCCGGCGATGCTCACGGAAAATTCATTGCACAGATGAACAAATTTCATCCAATACGTATTATATCTGATGCTAGTATCGTTGGACGTTGAAAATCTCTTGGAAACCAGATCAACCATGTTTATGAGGACCAGATCATGCGCAAACTTGCTTTAGCAACAATCGCTTTGTCACTGCTCGCAGCCCCGTCCCTTGCGGGACCAAAAGAAGATGCAATCGCGGCTCGTCAGGGCCACTACAAACTGCTTGGTGCCAATATGGGCGCCCTGTCAGCAATGGCAAAGGGTCAGATTGACTATGATGCCAAGACAGCCCAGATGCATGCCGACAACCTGGCTACGCTTTCCAAAAACAATATCGGCTTCCTGTTCCTTGAAGGCACCTCTTCAAGCGACATGCCCGGCGTGACTCGGGCGAGCGCCAAAATCTGGGAAGATTTCCCGGGCGTTGGTGCTGCTGGTGCCAAATTTGCTGAAGCCGCCATGACCATTCAGGCAGAAGCTGGCAAAGGCGCTGCTGAATTGGGCAAAGCCCTTGGCATGGTTGGCATGTCTTGCAAAGGCTGTCACGACAGCTATCGCACCAAATAATCTAGAAAAGAGAGCCGGGTTTTCCTGTCCCGGCTCTCCGTTTTTTTCAAAGTTGCCTTTCTCCCCCCTGGATTTTCTCTTGAAAACGAGTTTTTGCCATGACTGACAGATCCCCAATCTCGCAAGACCCTGAAGAGGATAAGACACTCGAACATGTCCGTCTGTGGGACCCGGCTCTACGAGCCTTTCACTGGTTGTTGTTCCTCTGTGTCGTTGCGGCCTGGGGCCTGGGTGAATTCGGCCCGGATATCATGACGCTTCATTTCTATTTCGGTTATGCCATTTGTGCCTTGCTTGTTTTCCGGCTTGTCTGGGGCCTGGTAGGCCCAAAAGCGGCACGTTTCATTCACTTCATCTATGGCCCGAAAACGACGCTCGGCTATGCTGCGAAAATGTTCCGTCGCGAACCAAGCTACTGGCGCGGCCACAATCCTGTTGGGGCGCTTGCCGCCTTTGCCTTGCTCGGCCTGCTCATAGCCCAAGTTGCAACAGGGCTCACCGCTGATCCGGACGACTTTGTCAATGTTGGCCCCTTGGCAAGCTATGTCGGTTATGACAATTCGGTCATGGCCAACCGCATCCATGCCATTGTCGCAAAACTGATCCTGCTGATGGTTGTCATTCATATCGCGGCCATTGCCTTCTACAAGGTCTGGAAACGTGAAAACCTGATCACGCCCATGATCACCGGTTGGAAATGGGTCAAAAAGTCAGACAAGGCCTGACCGTCTCCGTTTCAGCCAACACTATCGACTTGCCGCCAACAGGCCCCGGCTCTTTGCACACAGCACGAATTCGGGGCCTTTTCACATCCGATGCCTTGACCGGACACCTTTCTCTTCTCCTCCTCATCTGCCGCCTTTTCGCTACCCTGTCTTCTCCCGCCCCCCTCTTTTCCCGACTCTGAACTGCTCAACACTCATTCGAATGAGTTTCTTTTATTCGAATGTCACAAATCTGAGACACTCCCATTCTATGCTCGCGTCAACTTTAAAGGACTCTTTGCGATCCAAATTCTTGGGCTCACTCACTCATCCGAATGAGTTGATCTCAATCGAAGAAAAGGCAAACACTTTGAAAAATGGTAACAGAAACTGGGAAGTGGCGCGCAATTGGCTGATCGAGCGCATCAACAAAGGCGAGTTATCCATTGGTGACGCCTTGCCAAGCGAACCTGAGCTGTCTCAAATTGTCGGTGTGGGACGCCATTCGGTGAGAAAAGCCCTCTCCGCCCTGTCTGCCGAAGGCAGAGTCTCCATCGCTCAGGGGCGCGAGGCCCTTGTTACCGAACCACCACACGTCATCTATCAGATCGGGCGTCGCACCCGTTTCAGCGACATTTTGAGATCTCAGGGCCTTGCGCCCCGCAACGAAACGATAAAGGCTGAAATCATACCGGCACCTGAGCATGTGGCAAACATTCTCAAAATCGAGAGCGGAATGCCGGTAACCCGACACATCCACCGCGGTTTGGCCAATGACGTTCCAATCAGCATCAGTTGTGGCTGGTATTGCGCAGTGCGCTTCCCGGCCATGAGTGAAAAACGCCAGCACGGCCAGTCAATCACTGAAATCTATCGCAGCTATGGCATAGAGGATTATGTGAGGCGCGAAACCACGCTTTCGGCCAGAATGCCGGAAAAATGGGAAGCGCGCCTTCTGAACCAAACCATGGACAGCCCTGTCATTGAACAGGAAAAAATCGACGGCACCTCCGATGGCGAACCGATTGGCTATGCCGAACATATCTGGGCTGCCAGACGCGTTCGTTTCAGCTTTGAGAATACCGAAAGCTGAACGCCTTCAACCTTCCAAATAACAAAACTCACCTTCCTCATTTTATCGGCTCCTTGCAAAGGAGCCTGCCAAACACTTTGCCCTCCCTGCTGCTATAAAGGAACAAACCGTTATGTGGCTTAGTAATTTTCGCGTTATATTGGCCAATGAAATTCTCGACCATGGCGCCATTAAAATCATGGATGGAAAGATTCTCGAGATTTCAAGAAGCCCGGTTTCCAATCCCGATATCGATGGCCATGGCCTCTTGCTCATGCCCGGCTTGATCGATCTGCACGGCGACATGATCGAACAGGAAGTGGAACCGCGCCCTCAGGTCACCATGCCATTTGAACTTGGAATCCGGGATCTGGATCGCCGACTCAAGATGTCTGGCATCACCACCGCCTATGCTTCCGTCGCCTTTAATCCCGCCATGTCTGATGGCCGCTTGCGCAGCTACGAACATTCCAAACGCATGCTGCATGCTCTCAGAGAAATGCGGAACAAGCTGGCCGTTGATCACAGGGTGCATGCCCGATTTGAGGTCAATTTTCCCAACGCCATGTCGGTTATCGAAGAGCTCATTGCTGATGGCACCATCGATCTTGTCTCCCTCACAGACCACACACCGGGTCAGGGCCAGTTTCGCGATATCGAACGCCTGATCAAGTCTGGGCAAAAAAAGGGCATGGACAGAGAAGAAGCCGAAGCCTATGTGACCGAACGGATCCGCTCCTATACCGAAGGGGCCGGTGACACCTTGGCGACCATTCGCTCCATCGCCCAAACCTGCCACAAGGCGGCCATTCCCCTTGCGAGTCATGACGATGATACCATCGAGAAAGTGGAACTGATGAATGAGGTCGGCGCGTCCATCAGCGAATTCCCGGTTACGACCGACGCTGCCCACGCCGCCCATGCGCTTGGGCTGATGAACGCCATGGGTGCGCCCAACGCACTGAGGGGACAGAGCTATTCTGGGAATCTTTCCGTCCGCCAAGCCCATGACGAAGGCTTGCTTGACATTCTCATGGCCGACTATCACCCCTCCTCGATGCTGCCCGCCATCCTGATCCTTGCCAAAAGCAACCCTGAAGGCCTGCCCGGAGCAACCCGCCTGGCGTCCGTCAATCCGGCCATTGCAATGGGCCTGACAGACCGCGGCGAAATCGCCATCGACAAGCGCGCCGATCTTGTCATCGCCGATGACAGTGGCGTAGGCCATGTCAAAGCAACCTTTGTTGAAGGCAAACCGGTCTATTCCGAAGGGCCATTTTCTCTCGCCACGATCTGAGGCAAGAACCGGCATGGTCCGATCGCAGCAAAGCCGAGCCCCAAATTAAAGGCAGGCCTCTCCGGGCCTCTGCTGCGATTGGACAAAAAGCAGACGGGAGACAATTGGAGATTTCCCTGTTGCAAGGAAATCAAATGGTACTGAGCAGAAGGCTTGTCTCACTGTTCAGAACCCCGTCGATCAGGCGAACCTCTCTCAAGACCCGATCAAAATCGGACAAGGAGGCGGCCTGAATCTCGGCAACCAGATCCCAGGCCCCATTTGTCGTGTGAACGGTGTGCAATTCGGGTATCCCTCTGAGCTTGCGGATCACCTGCGATGTCGATTTGCCGACAACCTCGACCAGCATGATCGCCTTGATGCCATCCAGTTCATAATCCTCGCGAACGCGAACCGTAAATCCAAGAATCGCACCGGATTCAAGCAGCCGATCAAGCCTGTTCTGCACCGTTCCGCGCGAAACACGCAGGATATCGGCCAGTTTTGACAAGGGCGCTCGCCCGTCATTTCTCAAAAGGGAAATCAAATCCCGATCCAGCTGATCAAAAACATGTTTGCCTTGCTGCATGTCCGCCCTTCCTGAAAAATCCTTGCTATTTGGCGATTTGTACAATCTCCACTTCAAAATTTATCAAAATCTTGCTCAAACTTGAAGACTTTTGCCATTTTGTCTGGTTCTTCTCACCTATATTCTGATTCCAATCCGACTGATCACGGTGAATGAAACAACGCGATCACAAAAGACCAGAAGCCTATCAGGATTGTTCATCATGCCCGCACCCAGAAAAGAACATCTCAATCTCGTCCCTTTTGTCAGCGTCGACAACATGATGAAGCTGATCCTGTCCATTGGCGTGGAAGACGCCATTGAAGGTATCGCTGCGCAGATCGAAAGCGACTTCAAGCGATGGGAGAGCTTTGACAAGACCCCACGCCTTGCCTCTCACTCCAAAGAAGGGGTGATCGAGCTGATGCCGACAAGTGACGGCGAAACCTATGGCTTCAAATATGTCAACGGCCATCCCAAAAACACCAAGGACGGTTTGCAGACCGTTACCGCTTTCGGACTTCTGGCCGATGTCGATACCGGATATCCTGCACTCTTGACAGAGATGACGATTCTGACCGCCCTGCGCACGGCTGCCACATCAGCCCTTGCCGCCAAATATCTCGCACCGAAACATGCCCGCACCATGGCAATGATCGGTAACGGAGCGCAATGTGAATTTCAGGCTCTGGCCTTCAAGCGCATTTGCAACATCGACACGGTGCGTCTGTTCGACATCGACCCGATAGCCACCGACAAGGCCGTGTTCAACTTGCAGGATTCCGGCCTGAAGGTCATCAGGACAAACAGCCATCAGGAATGCGTATCCGGCGCGGACATCATCACCACCTGCACGGCCGACAAGCAATATGCCACGATTCTGACAGACAATATGGTTGGAACGGGCCAGCATATCAACGCCATTGGCGGCGACTGCCCCGGCAAGACAGAATTGCACAAGGACATTCTCCTGCGCTCTGACATCTTTGTCGAATATCCACCACAAACCCGCATCGAAGGTGAAATTCAGCAGCTCGATGAAAATCATCCGGTCAAGGAGCTCTGGCACGTCATAACCGGACAGGAACAGGGCCGCACCTCCGATAGTCAGATTACGCTCTTTGATTCCGTCGGCTTCGCCATCGAGGATTTTTCAGCCCTGCGCTATATCTATGACGTCATCAAGGACACGGACTTTTTTGAGAATCTCGACATGCTCGCGGACCCTGATGAGCCACGGGATCTTTATGGCATGGTGCGCCGCGCCGCCAAACAGCCAAGCCTCTGATATACTGTCCTGACGATTTTCCGAAGATCCGAGTAACACGAGAAAACCCTGATATTTGGTGAGATTCCCGCCAGATATCTGGGTTTTTTTTTGTGTTCCATCAGCAATCCGTAATTTAGACAAAAGCCTAAATACTCATTCCTTCGTATAAATAATAATCGAAAGCCATAGAAACCTACCAAGAATTAAAGGAAATAGAAAAACACTGTTACACGAAATTGTACCAGCATATAGGGATCAATTTCCGATTTCTAATTCGTTAGTGTAATGTAGCATCACTAAACCACCGCGTTTTATCCCTTTTATCTTCTTATTACATACCAAAGAGCAATATCGCTCCGCTAGACGCTTTGCTATCCGCTAAGCATAATAGGCGCGAAAATACTTAGTGCACATCGCTGCGCCGCAAAGCGACCATGAGGGGGATGTGCATTTGAATTGCACTAGTTCTGGGAGGAACGCATGTCGGAGAACGTCTATCCCGTGCCGACGGATGTGGCATCACATGCCTTGATCGACAATGACAAATATCTTGCCATGTACAAGCAATCCGTGGAGGATCCGGAAGGCTTCTGGGCAGAACACGGCAAACGCGTTGACTGGATCAAACCTTTCACCAAGGTAAAAGATACATCCTACGATTATCACAATGTTTCCATCAAATGGTTTGAAGATGGCGAGCTCAATGTCGCCGCCAATTGCATCGACCGCCATCTGGAAAGCCGCGGCGACCAGACCGCCATCATCTGGGAAGGCGATGATCCGTCCGAGCATGAACATATCACCTACCGCCAGCTCTACGAACGGGTTTGCAAACTGGCAAATGCCTATAAGGACATGGGTGTCAGCAAGGGTGATCGGGTCATTCTTTATCTTCCGATGATTCCGGAAGCAGCTTATGCCATGCTGGCCTGTGCCCGGATTGGCGCAATCCATTCCATCGTTTTCGGCGGTTTTTCGCCAGACGCTCTGGCAGACCGTATCAATGGCTCGGAAGCCAAACTGGTGGTTACCGCAGATCAGGGCCTGCGCGGCGGCCGCAAGGTTCCGCTCAAGACCAACGTGGATGCGGCGCTGGAAAAAGTTGAGCATGACATCAAGACTCTGGTGGTCCGCCGGACCGGTGGCGACATTCCAATCATCGAGGGCCGTGATTACTGGTATCACGACATGATCGAACAGGCAGCCACCGACTGCCAGCCAGAAGCGATGAATGCGGAAGATCCCCTTTTCATCCTTTACACCTCCGGCTCGACCGGCAAGCCCAAGGGAGTGGTTCACACCACAGGTGGTTATCTGGTTTACGCCTCCATGACCCATCAATATGTCTTTGACTATCATGATGGCGATGTCTACTGGTGCACCGCCGATGTGGGTTGGGTCACGGGCCATTCCTATATCGTTTATGGCCCCCTTGCCAACGGTGCAACAACGCTGATGTTCGAGGGTGTACCGACCTATCCATCCCCGTCCCGCTTCTGGGATGTGTGCGAAAAGCACAAGGTCAATATCTTCTACACGGCTCCGACAGCGATCCGCTCTCTGATGGGCGCCGGTACCGAGCATGTTGAAAAAGCTGATCTTTCTTCGCTGCGCATTCTGGGTTCGGTTGGTGAGCCCATCAACCCGGAAGCCTGGAAATGGTATTACGAAGTGGTCGGCAACAAACGCTGCCCGATCGTCGACACCTGGTGGCAGACGGAAACCGGCGGCATTCTGATCACCCCATTGCCCGGTGCAACAAACCTCAAGCCCGGCTCGGCAACGCGCCCCTTCTTTGGCGTCCAGCCGGTCATGCTCGACAATATGGGCAATGAAATCCTTGAGACCCAATGTGAAGGCGTGCTCTGCATCGCCGACAGCTGGCCGGGCCAGATGCGCACCGTCTATGGCGACCATGATCGTTTCGTCTCAACCTATTTCGAGACCTTCAAGGGCTACTACTTCACCGGTGACGGTGCTCGTCGCGATGCCGACGGCTATTACTGGATCACTGGCCGCGTCGATGACGTGATCAACGTCTCCGGCCACCGAATGGGCACCGCCGAAGTTGAAAGCGCTCTTGTCGCGCATGAAAAGGTCTCCGAAGCTGCTGTGGTGGGCTATCCCCATGACATCAAGGGTCAGGGCATCTATGTCTATGTCACCCTGATGGAAGGCGAAGAGGAATCTGAAGAATTGCGCAAGGAGTTGCGCGATTGGGTTCGCCATGAAATTGGCCCTATTGCCTCACCGGACCTCATCCAGTTTGCGCCGGGCCTGCCAAAAACCCGCTCCGGCAAGATCATGCGCCGTATTCTGCGCAAGATCGCAGAAGATGATTTCGCTTCACTTGGCGACACCTCCACCCTTGCGGACCCAACCGTGGTGGAAGATCTGATTGACAATCGTCAGAATCGATAAGAACCCAGAAACCAAACCAAAACTGCCCTCGCTTGTACCTCAAGCGAGGGCACGAAAAGGTCTTACATTTTAACTACTTGATCAAAGCCCCTAACAGAAATTCCTCAACTTGCCTGCCAGCATCCATAATGACATGCCCCTGATCGGGACGAACATCGATAACAGCTTGTCCCTCAAGCCGCTTGGCTGAAAGCTCACTATTCAACAACGCATCATGCAATCCGGCGATATATAACGTCGGTAGCTTTTTTATCTGTTCCAGATCCTCATCACCCAATAATGGCAATGCCTCCATCATCGGCTTGAAACCACGGGCAACCAAATGGGAGAACAGCGTAACATCTTTCGGGATAGCAACATCACCGAAAACCAACTTGTTAATCCGGTCAATCCCGAAGGCGCCAAATAGCATCCAGAACATGGCCTTGAACAGAAAGCCTGCACGCGGTGGACAAAGCCCCGAAGGTGCAATTAGAGCCAAGGCCGATACGCGTTCAGAATTTCGGGCTGCAAAATGCAAAGCCAGCCAGCCACCGAGCGAATTCCCCACCAGCGCAGCACGATGAACCTCGCATGTTGCCATGACCTCAGCGAGCCAATCCTGTGGCTCGCCTCTCGCAAAAGACAGCCTTCGATCGACAGACAAACCAGGCTCGCCGGGCATATCAGGCACAATCACCCTGAATTGCGCAGATAGGAGGGCGATATCGCCCAACCAGGCCATACCGTTGCTCGAAGACCCATGCAACAAAATCACCACAGGCGCGGTCTCACGTCCCGCCTCAAGCAAATGGGTCGGGCCAAAAGACGTCTTCACTACTCGACGAGCCAAACCCGATTGCTCATAGCGCATTTCAACAAATTGGCTGATTTTTGCCGCGGACTCTTCGGACCGAAAAACACTCATACGTCTCGCCCTTTCACAAAGGCATCTAGTGAAGCAAAAACCACTGCCAAGAAAGACGGGCTTCCATGGAGTAATATGCGGCAATCTCCAGACCCCTGCTCAAAATCAACACGCATGTCAGACCGGTTTTCCTCTTCCCGATGGCTATTAAGCAACGCAGTAATACTGGCAATCAGCCTCTCACCATCGGGGCAATCGCCTTTCCGAAGAACAATCTGCGCTGATGTCTGCATTTTTTCATCCAGTGCAGCATCAAAACGATCTTGAGATGCGCCTGCCAATTCTGCATGGGTATAGGAACGCAACGCATCGCGAGAAATCTGCCAGGTGCGCCCAACTCGATCCGCTTTGAGTTGACCGGTATGAATATGCCGCAAAACCGTCTTTGGATGCCTCTGCACCAGCGATGCAACATCTGAAACTGAGTACATTTTTTGAACCTTGCAACAAAACTGACCCGAGATTGGAAAAGCTATGACGCAAGGCAAATGGCATTTCCAGCAAAAACCAAAAGGGAGTCATGCGGCAAAATCTCAGCCCCCCGATGCTCCCATAGCGCTGGTATGACCGCCAAATAGCCCCCGAATTTTTCAAAGCGCCAACCAATCAGCAGCCCGACAAACATCAGGGGCAACAATGACAGCCAGATATTCTCGATCCAGCTATAGCCTGGATTGATAAAAGACAGGGGATTGCCATAGCCAAAACAGAAAGGCAGATCAAACAACAGTATGGCCAGAGCAGAAAAAGTCTGACGATCAAGCGGGTTACGAGCAAAATGCGGTCAGGCATCTTTGACAATCCTGAATATTTGCCCGATCCTTTACAAATGAGCCACCCGGTCCATGTGACCAAGTCACCTATCCCACCATGCATTCAATCAAAACAAGGAAATATCAATACCTGTCAAAACGCATCAAACAGGTTGGGAATTCAATTCCATTTGGCAGGATAACCTTGTCCTCCTTGATGCTTTCAAAGCCAAGAGAGCTATAAAAGGCGATGGCGGAAAGAGAGGCCTGACTATCAAACTGAAGAATATCATCCGCTTCTTCAAGACAGCGCTGAAACAGGACGCGCCCGATTCCCTGTCTCATATGATCGGGATGCACCACAAATTGCCGAATGTGACCGACACCCGGAACCGGTGGCAAGCCATGATAATCCCGGCTCCAGCCTCCAGCTCCGACAAGACGCCCTTTTTCACCTTCAGCCACATAAAGTTGTCCGGACTGAACGAGGCTTTCAGAGATCTGGCTCACAAAAGGCAGAGCTTCCGCAAGGATATGGGGGTCATAATCCGCCACAAGTCCGGCAGCAAAGGAAAGCCTGCTAAGCTCGGTCAAGGCATCCATATCGCGAACAGTTGCAGATCTTAAGCAAAAAGACATTGCCATAACGGCCCTTCCTACCCAATCAGCCTAACCCTCACGCTTGATGAATTCGGCAATCTCTTCCAGAGACAGCGGTTCTGAAGGAACCTTGTCCAGACGGCTCTGAATGGAATCGAGATCCTCAACCAGAGCCGTTAGCCGAACGGCCAAACGGTCATGAATCCTGACAGCAAGGTCGGGATATTCATCCATGACCCGCCGAAAGGTCACCCGACGAATCTGGATGACCTTGACATCTTCAATTGCGGTTGCCATCGCTGAGCGGCGGATTTCCGCCATGAGCGCCATTTCGCCCATGAGGCTCCCCACGCCCAATATCTGGCTATGCTGATCAAATCCGTTTTCCGAGATTGTCATGCGCACTTGCCCTTGAGTGATGACAAAACCCGAATCAGCCAGATCACCCTGGCGAAATATCACCTGCTTGGCACGATACATCCGGGATTCGGCTCCGAATGCCAGCAAGCGCAGCTGATCATCATTGAATTCGGAAAAAAAGGACACTTTTCTGAGAAGATCGATGTCGGTTGTCAGACTCATGGATAGGCACCAATCCCGGGCTTGTTTTCGAAAGAGTTCTCACACCGTATAAACACATCAAGCGTGAAACTGGCCCATATTAGGCCGATGAAACCCTATCGACCAGTGTCGCAAAGACTTATGCAAAAGAGAAATAAAGACCTTGCGAGCCCATACACTCATTTAGCAAATCAATGCTTGAGGGCATCGTCACTATAGCCGCTGAAACATATGCCATGTCAAGCCGCATCACCCCTGGCAGGAGATCAGATCTGGCGCAAAGCCGTTCATGCGATCCCTCAGGGAACAAGCTTGTAACCGCCTGCCTCGGTGATCAGCAATTCGGCATTGGAGGGATTTTTCTCGATCTTCTGTCGCAACCGATAGATATGGGTTTCCAGCGTATGGGTTGTCACCCCGGAATTGTAGCCCCAAACCTCATGCAGAAGCACGTCCCGGCTGACCGGCTTGTCGCCAGAGCGATACAGATATTTGAGAATCGAGGTTTCCTTCTCCGTCAGGCGAACCTTGCCGCCCTCCTCATCGGAAAGAAGCTTCGAAGCCGGCTTGAAGGTGAAACGTCCGATGGAAAAGGTCGCATCCTCGCTATTTTCATGCTGGCGCAATTGCGCCCTGATACGCGCGAGCAACACAGCAAAGCGAAAGGGTTTGGAAACATAGTCATTCGCGCCCGCCTCCAGTCCCAGAATGGTGTCTGAGTCTGTATCATGACCGGTCAGCATGATGATCGGCACCTTGAAGTCACCCTTGCGCAGCAGTTTCACCGCTTCGCGGCCATCCATATCCGGCAATCCGACATCCATGATCAGCAAGTCAAAATGATCTGATCGAGCGGTTTGAATGGCCTTGGCGGCACATTCTTCCCAAACAATTTCAAATTCTTCATAAAGGGAGAGCTGTTCAATCAACGCTTCCCGCAATTCGGAATCATCATCAACGAGCAGTATTTTTCTAGCAGTCATTCTTCGTTCCCGGTTTTGCCGAACCACCTAATCAGGCAAATGAGCAAAGCAGCGATTTTGCCTGACAAATATATATGTTTAGAAATACCGATTAGCCAGCCCCAAGATCTCGCTCATACGAACAACCTAAACGATTTTTACATCACTTCCAATCACGACACCGTCAGCGACCCGTGTTCGGATAGAAAACTGGCACAAATTTCCTTGATGGCGGGTTGCTGCTCGAGATCGAAAAATGAAAGTCGAAGATCGAAAGTCCTGATATCTGGCCAAGACCTAGCAGCATTCGATCTCGACCTTTTCCAGCAAAGCCATCGCCTCCTTGTCATCATACTCCTCAAACAGATCCCGGATCAGATTGATATGGGAATGAACAAGAAACAGCGCATCTCCGGTTTTGACGTCCCCGGCACGACTCTTCTCGATTTTTGTCAGAAATTGCTGCCAATAGGCATTTTCCTTTGCGGCACCCGTTGCCAGCCGCTCAATAAATTCCACGATCCGCTCTGCATTCCTGTCGCACTCAATGCCCACAAAACTGACATAGCGATCCGGCACTTGTCCATTTTCCATTTCTCACTCCTTTGCAATCCGACCAGACCTGACTCCTTGATGAGGCTGCAAATCCACCTTTTCAATGAAGCTCTGAATTCAAGATGAAATCTGGTAACTGCTTGATCGATTGGCCTGAATGTCAACATGCAAAACAAGTGCCGCTCTCTCCAATTCTGTAAGAGTGATGAAAGGAATAGAGGCAAAAACAGGGAGAATGCGGCATTTCTCCTCCATTCTCAATGGACGAAGGATACCAAATCGCAGCATGATAGAAAGCGGCGCTCTTTACAAACCCTCGAAAAGAGCGACATTTTGACAATGGCTTTGGTTCCACTTGCGACAATGGCCGCCCCAAACAAAGATGGAAACATCATGTCATCAGTTGAAAAAATCTCGATCCGCGCCAAACCGGGATGTCAAACAAAGGGCCTTATAGTGTGCGGGTCCTATCGCTTCCCTTGCGCATTGGGCCGCAGCGGCATAAGCATTTTCAAAAAGGAAGGCAATGGCGCAACACCGGTGATCAGGACGCGCGCCCTGTACGGCTTCTATCGTCCGGATCGGGAGGCAAGACCTCGCTCGACACTTGCCTTTCACCCCTTAAGACCCGACATGGGCTGGTGTGATGACAGCAGACATCCAAGCTATAACCGTCTGGTGCGCCGACCCTTTGAAGCTTCGCACGAAATCATGTGGCGCGATGATTCCCTTTATGACCTGGTCATCGTTCTCGATATCAATATCACATCGCGTATAAAGGACCGGGGCAGCGCCATTTTCATGCATGTCGCCCGAGAAAACTACACTCCGACCGAAGGCTGCATCGCCTTGTCAAAAGCCAATCTCAAGCTTTTGCTGAAGCATCTCTCGGATAGAACCATGATGGAAATTGCTCAATAAGCGCAAAATACGGACCGAAGGCCTGATAACGCGACTTATTGCTCTTGTTGCTTTTTCTTCCGATCACCAAAGATTGCGCTGCCAACCCGAACATAGGTCGCGCCCTGCTTGATCGCATCCTTGTAATCTGAACTCATGCCCATCGACAATTCGCGAATATTGTTGCGCTTGGCGATTTTTCTGAGCAGCTTGAAATGAACCTTCGGTTCTTCATCCACCGGCGGAATACACATCAAGCCGCGGATCACCAGACCCAACTCCACCTGACAGAAACCGATGAAATCATCCGCCTCATCTGGCAGAACACCAGCCTTTTGCGGTTCGGCTCCGGTGTTGATTTGCACAAACAATTCAAGTGTCTTGCTTTGCTTTTCCATCTCGACACGGATGGCACGTGCGATCTTCTTGCGATCGATCGTATGAATCACGTCAAACAGCGCCACGGCATCCTTGGCCTTGTTAGACTGCAATGGCCCGATCAGATGCAATTCAACATCCTGAAAATCCTCGCGCAACTCGGGCCACTTGTTCTTGGCTTCCTGCACCTTGTTTTCACCGAAAACCCGGTGACCGGTTTCCAACGCTTTTCGAATAACATCGGCATCGAAGGTTTTTGAAACAGCGATTAGTGAAACGCTTCCCTCCTCCCGTTCGGCTTCCTTTTCGCACTCCGCAATGGCTTCTTGCACTTGCGCCAAATGGGACGATATATTCATCTTGTTTTTCAAAACCTCTCTACAGCATGCCCGCCACTGCCTACAGAAACGGCGATGAAAACATGCTTTTTGCCCGATGGATACAGCACTCCAACCTGCCATATCATATGGAGCAGTTGTTCACCGGTCTAGACACTTTATTCGCTAATTTCCCGGCATTATGCACGATAAATTAGCCGCAACGATGCTACATCGCAAGATTGAACCACTTCAAAGCCTTATCTGGGCGTAAAGGGCTTGACGCAAGGTATGAATTCTGTTGATGGTCGGGCCTGAAGTTGACTGAGGGCGCATCCTTTTGCAAGAAACCAGACATTTTGAAAAGAATGCGCATAATACAAAGAATGGATCATCCGGAACGATCACATGATTGCCCGGCAAGGATCCCGATATGAGGCATTGGCAAGCATCCATGGCTAATGAACGCTACAACGCGCGCGAAGCGGAAATTCGCTGGCAACAGACCTGGGACAACCAGGAAATCTTCAAGACGAACAACGACGACCCACGACCAAAATACTATGTCCTGGAGATGTTCCCTTATCCGTCTGGTCGCATTCATATCGGTCATGTCCGCAACTACACCATGGGCGATGTTGTAGCCCGGTTCAAACGCGCCAAAGGCTTCAATGTGCTGCATCCCATGGGTTGGGACGCGTTCGGCATGCCGGCTGAAAACGCAGCCATGCAAAACAAGATTCATCCAAAGGACTGGACCTACGACAATATCGCATCCATGCGCGCCCAACTGAAACTGATGGGCCTGTCGCTGGATTGGGATCGGGAATTTGCCACCTGTGATGTCGAATATTATCACAGACAGCAGATGCTGTTCCTCGACTTCGTCGAGAAGGGTCTGGCCTATCGCAAAAACGCCAAGGTCAACTGGGATCCGGTCGATCAGACGGTTCTTGCCAACGAGCAGGTGATCGACGGCAAAGGCTGGCGTTCCGGTGCTGAAGTGGAACAGCGCGAGTTGACGCAGTGGTTCTTCAAGATCACCGATTTTGCCGAAGATCTGCTAAACGAGATCGACAATCTTACCCGTTGGCCCGACAAGGTTCGCCTGATGCAGCAGAACTGGATCGGCAAATCCGGCGGTGCCAAGATTCGCTTCCAGTTGACAGAGGCAAGTCACGATCATTCAGAAATCGAGGTCTTCACAACGCGCCCGGACACGCTGTTTGGCGCTTCCTTCATGGGCCTGTCTGCCGACCATCCTCTGACAAAAGCTCTTGCAGCAGACAACAAGGATCTTCAGGACTTTGTCAAGAAGTGCCACCAGACCGGCACATCCGCAGAAGAAGTTCAAAAGGCCGAGAAAATCGGCTTCGACACTGGCCTGAAAGTAACCCATCCGCTTGATCCGGAAATTGAACTGCCCGTTTATGTCGCCAACTTCATTCTGATGGATTACGGCACCGGCGCCATCTTTGCCTGCCCGGGCCACGATCAGCGTGACCTTGATTTTGCCCGTAAATATGGCCTCAAGGTTACCCCTGTCGTATTGCCAACCGGCGAAGACGCAGACAGCTTCGAAATCGCTGACGAAGCCTATACCGGGGAAGGAACCATCTTCAACTCGCAATTCCTCGACGGCATGGGCATCGAGGACGCCAAGGCCGCAGTCGCTGCCAAGCTCGGCGAGGTGATGATCGAAGGCAAGCCGCAATGCGAATGGGTCACCCAATATCGCTTGCGTGACTGGGGCATTTCCCGTCAGCGCTATTGGGGCTGCCCGATCCCCATGGTCCATTGCGATGATTGTGGCGTGGTTCCCGAGAAAAAAGAGAATCTGCCAATCAAGCTGCCCGACGACATCAATTTCGACAAACCGGGCAACCCGCTGGATCGTCATCCCACCTGGCGCAACTGTACATGTCCCAAATGCGGCAAGCCAGCCCGGCGTGAAACGGACACCATGGACACCTTCGTGGACAGCTCCTGGTATTTTGCCCGCTTCACCGCGCCACGCAATGCCGAACCGACCGACAAGAAGGCGGTCGATGAATGGTTGCCGGTCGATCAGTATATCGGCGGTATCGAGCATGCTATTCTGCATCTGCTCTATTCCCGCTTCTTTGCCCGTGCGATGTGCGAAACTGGCCATATGACCGTCAAGGAACCGTTCAAGGGCCTCTTCACTCAGGGCATGGTCGTCCATGAAACATACAAGGGTGAAGACGGCCGCTGGGTGTCTCCGATGGAAATCACCATCATCGAGAAAGACGGCAAACGCGCCGCCACTCACAAGGAAACCGGCGAAACGATCACCATTGGCTCGATCGAAAAAATGTCCAAGTCCAAGAAGAACACTGTGGACCCCACAGACATCATCGAAACCTATGGTGCAGATACCGCTCGTTGGTTCATGCTCTCTGACAGCCCTCCGGAACGCGACGTCATCTGGACCGAAGCTGGCGCCGAAGGAGCACATCGCTTTATCCAGCGCATTTGGCGTCTGGCACTCGATGTCTCGGACTTCCTCGGTTCGGCATCAATTGCCAAACCGGACAGTTTCTCCGATCAGGCCCTGTCCTTGCGCAAAGACGCACACAAGACACTGGCAACCGTTGAATCCAACATCGAGAACCTCGGCTTCAACAGAGCTGTTGCACAAATATATCAACTGGTTAACTCAATTGCTGGAATTGCTAAAAAGGAAAATCTTGAAAAAGATTCTTCCCTCGCCTTTGCACTTGACGAAGCCATGCAACTGCTCCTCCTGATGTGTTCACCAATGATGCCGCATCTGGCCGAAGAATGCTGGAACCAGATCGGTAAAGAAGGACTGGTTTCTACCCAGCCCTGGCCGCAAGCCGACCCTGCACTGTTGACGGAAGACACAATCATGCTTCCCATCCAGATCAATGGCAAGAAGCGTGGTGAAATAACCGTTGCCGCCGACGCAGATAAAGATACAATTGAGAAGGCCGTACTGGCATCTGAACCTGTTATCAAGGCGCTGGATGGCAAAGCACCTCGCAAGGTCATTGTCGTGCCGAAAAGGATTGTCAATGTTGTTGTTTAGTCGATTCCATCTGTCAAAGAAAATTGCACTGGCTTTTTGCCTGGGGCTGGGACTGACGGCGCTGTCTGCCTGTCAGGTCAGGCCCCTCTATTCAACAAATACGACAACCGGCCAAACGCTCAGTGAAGCCCTGTCGACCATCGAGATTGAACCGGCCAAGAATCGCGTTGATCAGGAAATTCGCAACAATCTGATCTTTGCTTTTACAGGTGGTGGTGAAGCGGGCATCCCGGCCTACAAGCTGCTTATGAAAACCAGATCGTCCAGCACCAATCTGTCGATTGAGAGCGGTACGGGCCTTGCCAAATCACGGCGTGTCAGCCTGACCACCACATATCGACTGGTCCGCCTTTCCAACAATACCATTGTCACCAAGGGTTCAAGCTTCTTCACCGCGACTTACGCAAAAAGCACCCAGCTCTTCACAAATGATCGGGCTGAAATTGACGCTGAGAATCGCGCTGCTGCCCAGGTCGCCAATGACATTGAGCTTCGCCTTTCCGCATTCCTGGCATCAGGCATCTGAAAATGGAGGCTACCGCTATTTGATCGGTAGCCTTCCAACTCGGCCCGAAGGGCAGCTCAGGAGCTTAATCAAGGGATGTGACGATGGCACAAATCAAAGCCAATATGGTTGATGCCTATCTGCATAAACCCAACTTTTCCCATAGAGTGATACTGATTTACGGGCAAGATACTGGCCTGGTCTCCGAACGCGCCGAACGTCTGGCCCGCATCTATCTGCGGAACAATAGCGACCCCTTTGCCACGATTCGTATGGATTCCACGGAACTTGCAGCCGATCCTCTTCGTCTGGCAGATGAAGCCAATACCATTGCCCTTTTTGGAGGCAGCCGGGTCATCACCATCCAGATGAGCGGCAGCAAGTCAATCCAGCCAGCACTGGAGCCGGTTCTCTCCACACCACCCAAAGACTCATTCATCATCATTCGCGCCGGAGACTTGAAAAAAACCTCCCCCTTGCGAAAATCGATTGAAAAATCGTCAAGCGCAGTTGCCCTGCCCTGCTATATGGACGCTCGTGAAGCGCTCAATGGCATCATTGACGAAGAAATCACCCTCGCCGGTCTCTCGATATCCCGAGATGCGAGAAATCTGCTACTCGACAATCTGGGTGCCGACAGAATGGCATCCCGTGCAGAGGTTCAGAAACTCTGCCTTTATGCCTTGAATGACAAAGACATATCCGTTCAGCATATTGAAGATATCGTCGGTGATGCATCCAACCAGCAAATAGACATGATCATCGACGCGGCGGCTCTTGGACAAACCGGAGAGCTGGATCGGCGATTGGAACAGATCCTTGGAACCGGGCAACATCCATCGGTTATTGCGCTTGCAGCCCTCAGGCATTTTCAGATATTGGAGCGTTGTCTCAATCTGATGGACAAAGGCTTGGCCCCGCAAGCTGCCCTCGACAAGGCGGCTCCGATGCTGCATTTCAAACGCAAGCCGCTCGTTCAAAATCAGCTGCGCAAATGGTCAACAAACAAAGCATCTCGCGCCTGCGAGCTTTTGCTCAAAAGCCAATCCAACAGCCGAAAACACTATCATTTATCTGCAACCGTGGTTTCGGAAACCCTTCTGATGATCGCTGCAACGGCCCAGAGAAGCAATCAGTAACCGTCGCATATGTTTGAAAAACGCGCCAAATTGCCGTGCCAAAGCCTGTCATTCACTGCCGTTACATCCGTCAACTGATGACAAGCACTGCAAGGAACCTGATCTTTTTGGACAAGTCGTTTCACGTGAATCAACCGCGCATACGACCTTGAATGAATACACTCACCCCTTGGGTCTTAAATGAATTGGATTGTCACTTGATCCAGATCTGGACCTTCGCCTTTTGTCAATAATCGGAACAAGCACAATAGAGCATTGGCTTGCGAGCAATTGAATGCCTCATTCCAATAATAAAGTCACTGACCACGCGGCCTATTTTGCCCTCATGACCGTCTTTCTCGACGCAGTGGGAATCGGTATCATTTCACCGATCATTCCTGAACTGCTCCAGAATCTGACACATACCAACATAAGTGAAGCGGCCACATATGGCGGGTATCTCACCTTTGTCTATGCAGCAATGCAATTCATCTTCGCTCCCATTCTGGGAAACCTGTCGGACAGTATTGGCCGCCGGCCGGTATTGCTGATTTCACTGGCAGCGCTCGCCATTGACTATCTGATCCTTGGCTTCGCCGGTAGCCTGTCGATCCTTTTTGCAGGACGACTGATTGCCGGTATCTTTGGGGCAACACCTGCCACCGTATCTGCCTTCATGACAGACATTTCAACCGGTAAACAGCGCACCAAGAATTTTGGTCTTCTTGGTGCCAGCTTTGGTGCCGGCTTTGTCGCCGGTCCGCTGATAGGTGGGCTGTTGGCTGAATATGGTGTGCGCGTGCCATTCTTCGCAGCCTTTGCCCTTGTTTTACTGAATTTCTTCTATGGCCTGTTCATCCTTCCCGAAAGCCTGGCAGCAGGCAGAAGACGATCTTTTACACTCCGCGGCCTGCACCCATTCGACGCCATCCTGACATCAATGAAAGCACCTGCCGTAGGACTGCTTCTATTGGCCTTCTTCCTGTTCAACATGGCCGATCACAGCTATGTATCTGTCTGGCCTTTCTATACCCGCGAAGCCTTCCAGTGGGGCAGTCGTCAGGTCGGTTTCACCTTGGCAATTTTCGGATTCTTCCACGCTTTGACACAGATTTTCGTTATTGGCTTTTTGCTTAGAAGAATGAGCGAAACAGCCATAGCCGTCTTTGGAATTCTATCAACGGCCTTGATCATGATCACCTTTTTGTTCATATCCGAGGGGTGGATTGTCTATCTCTTCCTGCCCTTCTCCGCCCTTGGCGGGCTAACCATGCCCGCCATTCAGGCCCTTTTGACCCAACGAACGGCAGATACCCATCAAGGACAGCTGCAAGGTGCCATCAGCAGTGTGATGAGTCTCACAACGATTTTCAGCCCCCTCATCATGACCCAGGTCTTTTATCTCTTCACAAAAGATCACCACAGATACTACCACCCGGCAGGCGTCTTCGGCTTCGCAGCCCTGATTTGCTTTCTCGCGCTTATCCCCCTCATTCGTGCAAACAAAGGCGCATAACCCAGCAAGACGACAAATGAAAAGGGAGCCAGATGGCCCCCATGATCGCTTCCCGATGACTATTGTTCAAGGTTTGAAGACTGATATCAGCTTTCAAGGATAGCAATGATCGCATCCAGCTGTTCCAGAGATTTATACTGGATCTTGAGTTCACCACCCTTTTTCTTCGGCGAGATAAACACGTTCCAGCCCAGACGGTCCGTCAGGCGTTTTTCCAGAGCCACGGTATCGGCGTCTTTTTCCTTTTTCGCCTTGGGCTCCTTCTTATCCTTGTCCTTTTCCTGCCCGGCTTTTTCCGCGTCACGAACGGTCATTCCGTCCTCAACGATCCGTCGAGCCAGTTCTTCGGGATTTTCAGCAGTAATCAAGGCCCGAGCGTGACCGGCAGTCAACTCGCCCTTTTTCAGATAATCCTTGATGCTTTCGGGCAGTTTCAGAAGACGCAAGGTGTTGGCAACATGCGAACGGCTCTTGCCAATCACATCGGCCAGCTCAGCCTGCGTATAGTCGAACTCGGCAATCAGCTGATCATAACCAAGAGCCTCTTCCAAAGCGTTCAAATCAGCGCGCTGAACGTTTTCGATGATGGCAAGCTCAAGCGCTTCCTTGTCATTGACATCATGAATGAGAACAGGAACTTCGTGCAGCCCGGCACCTTGAGCGGCGCGCCAGCGACGTTCACCGGCTATGATTTCATAGGAATCATCCTCGCCGGCCACCGGACGACAGAGGATTGGCTGCATGATACCCTTTTCCTTGACCGATCTTGTCAGATCTTCAAGATCAACCTGAGCAAAATCCTGACGAGGGTTTCTTGGGTTGGGACGAAGAAATTCAATTGGAATACGGCGCTGGGATCGAGCCCGATCTACGGCTTGCGCTTCATTATCCATATCACCGATCAGAGCGGCCAAACCGCGCCCCAAGCGTTTTCCATCACCAGGTTTTTTTGTCATTTCCGCATTCCAGCCAACCTGCCAATCTGACCCAAATGGACAGGTTCAGCTTCCCTCTTTTATGTAGCCCCAAGACCAACTGCCCGATCAGGCAGCCTTGTTTCGCAGTTTCTTCTCACGTTGAATAATCTCGGACGCAAGCTTCAGATAGGCCTGACTGCCCGAACATTTCAGATCATACAAAAGCGCTGGCTTGCCATAAGACGGCGCTTCCGACACACGCACGTTTCGAGGGATGATTGTCTCGTAAACCTTTTCCCCCATATGCTCTCTCACATCTTCCACCACCTGATTCGAGAGATTATTCCGGCTATCATACATGGTCATCACAATCCCATGAATTGACAAGTCCGGATTGAGGGCACCTTTTACCTGATTGACCGTCTGAATAAGCTGCGTCAAACCTTCAAGCGCGAAAAACTCGCACTGCAAGGGAACCAGAATGGAATGCGCTGCCGCCATTGCATTGATGGTCAAGAGGTTCAGAGACGGCGGGCAATCGATCAGGATGTAGGTGAAGCGTTTGTCTTCCGGGATTTTGTCCCGCAATTCACCATGCTTTTCGATCACGCGTCGTAACCGATAGGCACGATCCTTTTCCCCCGAGATCTCCTGTTCAAGACCCAGAAGATCCATTGTCGAGGCAGCAACAGAGAGCCGCGGCACCGCGGTGGGAATCGCTGCTTCCATCAATGTTGCTTCATTGAGCAAAAGATCCGACGTTGAAATCTTGCGAGATTGACGATCAATACCCAGACCCGTACTGGCGTTACCTTGCGGATCCACATCAACGATCAGAACGGTTTCACCAATCGCCGCCAACGCGGTTCCCAAATTGATAGCTGTCGTTGTTTTTCCCACTCCACCCTTCTGGTTGGCAAGGGTAAGAACGCGGGGAGATTCTGGCAGTGAACTCATAAAATAGCCTCACTTCGCATTTGTTTCACTATGCGTTTTTGGGTGATAAGCGGCGCAAAATAACGATTCTAGCTTCTGGATCAGTTCTGCTTTTTTCTTGTATCAGATCTATATTCCACCGCACACTAGCCTCAGACAATTCTCGCTCAAAGTCACGCCCTTTGTGGAAAACACCCACACAAGTCTCGGTAATGAAAGGATATACAAATTCGCATAATTTCTCGAGCGATGCCAGCGCTCTCGCACTGAATGCATCTATCGGACCAGTCCACTCGGACAACACTGATTCGATCCGCTCGCTGTGCACCTTCACCTTCAAATCAAGCTCACGCGCCACAGTTCTCAGAAAGGCAACCTTCCTCCCGTTGCTTTCCACCATATGCACCTGATAATCCTCTTCAAGACCATCAAGCAAAATGGCTGTCACCAGGCCCGGAAACCCGGCACCAGACCCCAGATCAACCCAGTGGCGCGCGTCGGGACAAGCGGCATAAATCTGAACACTATCCGCGATATGCCTTTCCCAGATTTCATCCAGCGTCTTGGCCGCAACGAGATTCTGTGCAGGCTGCCACTTACGCACCAAAGCCTCATAGGCCTCGAACTTTTCGAGCGATTCACGTGAAACCTCTACCATCGAAGAGATCAGTTCGACACCCCGTTGTTTCGATGTCAAATCCATTTACAAAGTCACTCCTCTCGGGATCGAAAAAAAACAGCAGACAAGCCCGCCCTGCCCTTTGGCTACAAAATGCCAAAAAGCAAAATCTCAAGGCATCATAAGCGCTTGCTATGTGCCAGAACCAAGGTAAGGGCAGCCGGTGTCATTCCATCAATACGCGACGCCTGACCCAGCGTTTGCGGACGAACATGAGACAATTTCTGCTTCAGCTCATTTGACAATCCATTGATCTCATCAAACTTCAAACTCGCCGGTATTTTCAGCGCTTCATCCTTTTTGAAAGTCTCAATATCATCGATTTGCCGTTCCATGTAAACCTGATAAAGCGCCTCGATTTCCAGCTGATCACGGACGGTTTTCGAGAAACTCCCGAACTCCGGCCAAATTTCCGTAAGACGATCAAGGTCAAGATCCGGATAGGCCAGCAATTCATAGACCGAGCGTCTCTGCCCATCCTTGTTGATTTTCAGACCATGCTTTTCGGCCTCATTGGGTGTCAGGCTCTTTTCGTTGGCCAATGCAGTAATGGCCTCAATCTCCTGCTTTTTCGCAGAAAAGGACCGCCGACGCTCATCATTGATCAAACCCCACTGATCCGCCCTTTCGGTCAAACGCTGATCGGCATTGTCAGCACGCAAAGACAAACGATATTCGGCCCGTGACGTGAACATCCGATAAGGCTCGACAACACCCTTTGTAATCAGGTCATCAATCATCACACCGATATAGGCGTCCGAGCGTTTGAGCGTGATACCATCCTGCCCCCCACACTGTCGGGCGGCATTGAGACCGGCAATCAAGCCAAGTGCGCCAGCTTCTTCATATCCGGTCGTGCCATTGATTTGACCGGCCATATAAAGCCCGGACACCCTCTTGGTCTCCAACGTGGATTTCAACTCCGTCGGGTCGATATAGTCATATTCAATTGCATAACCATACTGCTTGATTTCGACATTCTCGAGGCCCGGAATGGAACGGATATAGGCATCCTGCACATCTTCCGGCAGCGATGTTGAAATCCCGTTTGGATAGACCGTATCAACATCAAGCCCTTCAGGCTCAAGAAAGACCTGATGTCCGTCCCTGTCGCCAAAGCGCGAAATCTTGTCCTCGATCGAAGGACAATAACGCGGCCCGATTCCTTCGATTTTCCCGGAAAACAGCGCCGACTTATTCATATTGTCGCGAATGATCTTGTGCGTCTTGTCAATCGTCCGAGTGATATGACAATCCACCTGTGGCGTCGAAATCGCCTGTGTCAAATAGGAAAACGCAACAGGCTCGGCATCTCCGGGCTGTTTTGCAAGTGCGCTGTAATCAATCGTATTGCCATTCAAACGCGCCGGAGTCCCGGTTTTCAGCCGACCCAGGCGAAACTTTTCCGACATTAATCGCATGGAAAGATCATTTGCCGCAGGATCTCCCATACGTCCGGCGGAAAAACTTCTCTCGCCGATATGGATAAGTCCCCTCAGAAACGTACCGGTCGTCAGAATGGCAGCACCACACGAAATATCCCGGCCATCCGACAAGGTGACACCAGTGACACGCCCATCGACGATGGACAAATCCGAAACCTCTTCTTCAATGACCTCCAGACCGCCCGTCTCCAACAACAGCGATTGAACAGCGTCACGATACAGTTTTCGGTCTTCCTGTGCTCTTGGCCCCTGTACGGCTGGCCCTTTGCGCCGATTCAACAGGCGGAACTGAATACCGCCCCTGTCCGCAGCAAGCCCCATAATCCCACCAAGCGCGTCAATTTCCCGAACCAGATGTCCTTTGCCAAGACCGCCAATTGCCGGATTGCACGACATCACACCGATGGTATTTCGATTCTGGGTAACAAGGGCAACAGACGCACCAACACGCGCCGCCGCCGCCGCTGCCTCTGCTCCTGCATGACCACCGCCTATCACAACAACATCAAACCGGTTCATTGACTTCCTCTACGATTGACCGAAATCCTGTTCGGCTCAAACTTGCGATCACCTGTATTTTTCTTTTCAAACTATCAGATTCTGGTTGGTGTCGCCCCAATAATTCAGATATCAGCCCATTTCATAAGCGCAGTCGATTGCTACATCCCATTCTACGGGCCATTTTCTTCAGAACTTGTTTACATTTCACATGCTAGCCTTGGATACAGGCGAACGGATTCACGTGAAACTCAGAAGATTGACGTTTTTCGTGATTCACGTGAAACAGAGTCAAGTCCGAATCTCAGATTCAATGTTTCACGTGAAACGATCCACTATTTACCCACACAGAACTGTGAAAAAATCACGCCCAACATTTCCTCGACATCAATTCGTCCAGTGATTTTCCCCAGGTCGTCCCCAGCCATACGCAAGAACTCGGATCGAATTTCCAATGGCAATTCTGTGGATGTAAGGGATTTGTTAACGTTTTCCACACACGAACGAAGACTCTCTTCATGCCGCTTTCTCGTAATCAGCACATCTTCCGCACCATCAAACAGATTTTGGATCTGTTTCACGAATGATTCGTAAAAATCATTCATTCCTGTGCCCGCCTTGACTGATACAAAATAGGAATTTTCGTCCGGATCCTCAGAAATCTGCGAGTCAGCCCCCTCGCCCACCTTGTCCTGCTTGTTAAACAAAACCATCCGCTCGGCATGACTATTGAGTTTGACCCTGGCATTTGGATCCGTGCCATCGATCACTTCGATCAACAAATCGGCATTCTCGCTTTTTTCCAGAGCCCGGCGAATACCCTCTTTCTCGACCTTGCTATTAGAAACGCGCAAGCCAGCCGTATCGATCATCGTCACGGGATATCCCTCGATATCCAGATGCAGCTCAAGCAAATCGCGCGTTGTCCCCGCTTCATCCGTAACGATGGCTACATCACGCTTTGCGAACCAGTTGAGCAAGGAGGATTTGCCAGCATTGGGATGCCCGGCAAGGACAACCGTCAATCCGTTTCGCAACCGCTCACCGCGATCCGCCATGGAAAGATGGCTTTCCATTTCGGTGGTAAGCCGTTTAAGCTTTGGCCAAATAACATCGGACACAGCGCCCGGAATGTCTTCTTCATCAGAAAAATCAAGCTCTGCTTCAATCATGCTTCGAGAGTAAAGCAATGTTTCCCGCCAGCCATCAATGACGCTTTTGTGCGCACCACTCGCTTGTCGCATGGCCTGTTTTCGCTGATTTTCCGTCTCGGCGTGAATAAGATCGGCCAGCCCTTCGACAGCGGTCAGATCATATTTGCCATTTTCAAAAGCCCGACGTGTAAACTCGCCAGCTTCGGCCATTCGGCATCCTTCAAAGCCGGACAAAAGATCAAACATCGCCCGCACCACAGCTCGACCACCATGCAAGTGGAACTCTACGGATTCCTCACCGGTAAAGCTCTTTTCCGCTGGAAAAAACAGTATGATTGCCTGGTCAATGACTCTGCCATTGGCCGGATCAGTCACAAAACGCAAGGCAGCAAATCTCGGGCTTGGTTCGCTATCAACCAATTGGTTCATGACATCCCGCGCTTTTGGCCCCGAAACCCTGACGACTGCGATTCCCGCAGGTACGGCGCCGCTAGCCAGAGCGAAAATGGTATCTCTATCCATAAGATTGATCCTTGCGAAACTTCAAAGCTGAACCGCTTTTCTCCCTCTCAGACACTGTCAGCCCTTCAAGGCAAACAGTTCAAACGACAAGCAAAGGCAAAATACGCGATTTGCCTTGATCGAGATATGTCTTGAGTTGAAAACAGTTTACATAATGCACAAACATGCTCCGTTGCAGAGCCGGTTTTGATGTCACAAGACAAGGCACAGGTGCAAATGAAAAAGCCGTTCGACCAGTGTCAAACGGCTTTCTAGTCTCTTGACGTCTTTTGGGCAAGCCCAAAACGACCTTTGAAAACCCGATCAGGTATTCATATTGTCGAAGAATTCGGCATTGCTTTTCGTTGAACGCAGCTTGTCGAGCAAAAACTCGATGGCATCCACATTGCTCATGGCGCTCAGAATACGACGAAGAACAAAGACCTTCTGAAGATCTTTCTTGTCCACCATAAGCTCTTCCTTGCGGGTACCGGATTTGAGAATATCCATCGCGGGGAAAATACGCTTGTCGGAAACTTTGCGATCCAGAACAATCTCGGCGTTGCCGGTGCCCTTGAATTCCTCAAAGATCACCTCGTCCATGCGACTACCGGTATCGATCAAAGCCGTCGCGATAATGGTCAGCGACCCGCCTTCCTCGATATTTCGAGCGGCACCAAAAAAGCGCTTTGGACGCTGCAAGGCATTGGCATCAACACCACCGGTCAAAACCTTGCCAGAGGAAGGAATAACGGTGTTGTAGGCACGCCCGAGACGCGTAATGGAATCAAGCAGAATGACCACGTCTCGTCCATGTTCAACCAGACGCTTTGCCTTTTCGATCACCATTTCAGCCACTTGAACGTGGCGAGCGGCTGGCTCATCAAAGGTGGACGAAACCACTTCGCCATTGACCGTCCGTTTCATGTCGGTCACCTCTTCAGGCCGTTCATCGATCAGCAAAACGATGAGACAACTATCGGGATGATTGGCCGTGATGGATTTGGCAATATTTTGCAAAAGAACGGTTTTACCTGTCCGTGGCGGCGCGACAATCAGCGCGCGCTGACCCTTGCCAAGCGGAGCAACCAGATCAATCACTCGGCTGGACATATCCTTGCCGGCAGGATCGGTTGATTCCAACTGGAACCGTTCATCCGGGTGTAAGGGCGTCAGGTTATCGAAATGAACCTTGTGCCGAGCCTTTTCCGGATCTTCAAAATTGACACTGTTGACCTTCAACAGCGCAAAATAGCGTTCGCCTTCCTTGGGACTGCGAATATGACCCTCGACCGTATCACCGGTTCTGAGGGAAAAACGCCTGATCTGGGAAGGAGAAATATAAATATCATCCGGCCCTGGAAGATAATTGGCATCAGGAGAACGCAAGAAGCCGAAGCCATCCTGCAATACCTCGACGACGCCTTCGCCAATGATATCAGTTTCTTTTTCTGCCAACTGTTTGAGGATGGCAAACAACAGCTCCTGCTTTCGCAGCGTGCTGGCATTTTCAACCTCGAGCTCTTCGGCAAAGTTCAATAGCTCTGTTGGGGATTTTTGTTTGAGTTCTTTTAGTTTCATTTCGCGCATAGCGAAACTCTCTTATAAGGGGATAAGCAACCAAGGGAAAAAGTAAGGAGAGACAAAGCGCTTATTTTGTTCTTACGCTTTGCAGTGAACTTGAGAGTTGAGTAGGAAACGCTCTCAAGCAAATTCGTTGTCTAACGATTTGGCGGAACATAGCTGTTTCGCCAAACCCGGGCAAGCCCTATATTACAAAATTTTTGCGAAACACCAATCTAAAGAGGTAAATTGAGACCAATTGCTAGCATAAAAACTTCGTCAATCGGGATCTAAAAAGGTTTGACGACAGCCAGAATAACGATCGCCAGCATTAACAATGTCGGTATTTCATTAAAATAACGATAAAAGACATGGCTCTTCTGATTCGCGTCATTTGCAAATACTCTTACGTATCTGGCACAAAACATATGATAAATGGTCATTAAAGAGACAAGTAAAAACTTGATATGAAGCCAAATAGCATCGCTCGTCCAGATACCATGCGGAAAGGCCAGCCAAAGTCCAAATATCCAGGTGGCTATAAGAGACGGATTCATGATGCCTTTCAGAAGGCGTCTTTCCATCACTTTAAATATTTCAGATTTCTCTGATCCAACTTCAGTCATCGCATGATAGACAAACAGTCTTGGTAGATAAAAAATACCTGCCATCCATGTAATCACGCATATGATATGCAGTGCTTTAGTCCAGCTATAATCAAGAAATTGTAGAAATTCCATTATCAGCTCTCAGAAAAACAAAGTTCCAATCATGACAAATCTCTTCGCAAGAAGATTTCATCTTGAATCACGAAGCGTATGAACGAACGCGGTTGATAAGCCTGTGCACCAGATCGATATCGCCTTGCGGGGAAATACCGTGTCCGAGATTGAAAATAAAGGGTCCACTGCTCCATGCTTGCATGATCCGATCAATGGAAGCGTCCAGTTGATCTCCGCCACTGACAAGCAAGGTCGGATCAAGATTACCCTGCAAGGCCACATGGGATTGCAGATTATCTCTCGCCCAATCAAGTGGAACCGTCCAATCAAGCCCGATTGCATCGACTTTGGTTTCTTTGACAAAATCGGGCAATCTCAAACCGGCTCCTTTTGGAAAACCGATAATTTTGGCACCAGGAATTTTCTCGCGTACACCCTTGACGATACGCGCAATGGGATCCCGTGAAGCTTTGACATAGAGGTCATCATCCAGCACGCCAGCCCAGCTATCAAAAATCTGTACCGCATCGGCCCCACTTTCGAGTTGCTTGACGAGGTAGAGAACGGATGCTTCCACCAGTTTGTCGATCAGCATGTAAAAGGCTTCGGGTTCTTTTCTGGCAAACAATCGCGCCGGTGCCTGATCAGGCGTTCCCTGGCCGGCAATCATATAGGTCGCAACGGTCCATGGTGCGCCACAAAATCCCAGCAGGGTGGTTTCATCGGGCAGTTTGTCCCGGATTTTCTCAACGGCTTCGTAAACCGGAGACAATTTGCTCAAGACCATTGCCGGAACAAGATCATTGATCTCCTCGACAGAAATGGGATCAAGCTTGGGTCCCTCGCCATGAACGAACTGAACAGATCGGCCGATCGCATCAGGAACAACCAGAATATCGGAAAACAGGATTGCCGCATCAAAACCAAATCGACGGATCGGTTGCAATGTCACTTCGGTCGCGAAATCAGGATTGTAGCAAAGAGAGAGAAAACTGCCAGCTTCTGCTCGAATAGCCCTGTATTCCGGTAGATATCGACCTGCCTGACGCATGAGCCAAATTGGCGGTATCGTCTCGGTTTGCCCATTGAGGACATTCAATAAACGTCTGTTGGTCACGATTTTCTTCTCCGTTTGCCAGCGTATCTGAGCATGATTCCCAAAACGGGACCTAATAAAATTTTTATATTAATTTTTTGTTTATTCTTTTAGGCCGTGGATTGTGGGAGTTCATTTTCGGTCACATTTTCCCCACAGTCCCCTCGTGGAAAGAAAAAAAGCAGACGGAAAATGTCTGGAATTGATTTTTTGAATTCCGGGGACAAATGCCTTCATGCGTGTTTTTCCGCGAACAAGCCTGTGGTCAAGTCTGGGTATGTTTGGGAGATAACAAATTAATCAAAATTTAACAGTTTGTGTATTTACTGTTTGTTAATCTCGATTAACAGAGTGTTAACAAATTGACCCGGGCTTCATGCTGCTTGGGGATGAAAATAACGACAACAAGCATGAAATCGCATCCCCGCAATTTGGATAAGATTTATCCCCCATTACACACAGCCCTTGGGGAAGAATCGCTTGAGCCAGCATGTACAATGTCAAGACGACATTTCCGTGACGCTTGGTCGCATTTTTCTTGCAAATAGCCGGATTTTTCCAAAACCAGAAACGCTTTTGCATTTCTTGTCCGGTTTCCCTTTTCAACGGATTGGAATAAACAGGGCATACATGAAACCGATGCGGATAAATCCATGCTTCCATTGATTCTCGCTTCCAAAAGCCAGGCACGCGCCAATTTGTTGACGAATGCAGGCCTCACTTTTCTATGCTGTACGGCCGAAATTGATGAACGGGCGGCAGAACAACCCCTTTTGGCGACCGGTGCGCCAGCTCAGGATATTGCGGCACTATTGGCAGAAGTGAAGGCCCAGGATGTTTCGTCCCGCAATCCCGGACATCTTGTAATAGGGGCTGATCAGACCCTTGGTTTCAAGGACAAGCGGTTCAACAAGCCTGAAAATGATGAGGCTGCACGTCGCCAACTGCTCGATTTGCGTGGACAAGATCATCAGTTGCATTCTGCCGTCGCGATTGTCAAAGATGGCGAAACGCTCTGGCGCCATACATCCACCGCAACATTGACCATGCGCGCGCTGAGCCCGGCTGAAATCGGTCATTATATGGCCCGCGTCGGAGATCAGGTCCGCTCCAGTGTTGGCTGTTATCAGTTGGAGGGTCTTGGTGTTCAACTCTTTGAGAAGATCGAAGGGGATTATTTTACGATTCTGGGATTGCCGCTTTTGCCGCTTTTGCGCTATTTGCGAGAGGAACAGGGTCTGGAGTTGTAAATCGTGGTGAATAAGTCGAACAATCCAACAAAAAAAGTCTTTGTTATTGGCTGGCCGATCGAACAGTCAAAATCCCCGATCATTCATGGTCATTGGCTAAAGCTGCATGGTCTTGAAGGATCTTATGAAAAAATAGCAGTGCATCCGGATGATCTGGCATCCTTCATTTCATCGCTCAAGAATCAAGGCTTTGTCGGGGGAAATGTGACCATCCCTCACAAACAGGCTGTTCTGGCTCATGTGGATGTCATTCACCCGACGGCCGAAAGACTAGGCGCGGCCAATACCCTTTGGTTTGAAGAGGGTCAGCTTCATGCGGACAATACCGATGGTTATGGCTTTCTTGCCAATCTTGATCAACAGGCACCGGGCTGGGATCAACTGGACAGGGGTAAGGCCCTGATACTGGGTGCGGGCGGCGCAACCAGACCCATCATCAACGGACTGTTTGAACGAGGCTTTGACAAACTTGTCATTACCAATCGCACCATGGCGCGGGCACAGGAGTTGGCATCGCTGTTTGCAAATCTCGGATTTGGCTCACGCGTTTCGGTTCTCGACTGGGATAACCGCTCAGCTGAGCTTGAAGATATCGATCTTGTCGTCAATTGCTCCAGTCTTGGCATGATAGGTCAGCCTCCGCTCGAGATGTCGCTCGAAGGGTTGCAAAGCTCTGCTCTGGTGACAGACATCGTTTATAATCCGCTTGAAACCGGCATTTTGCGGCAGGCAAGAAAAGCGGGCAACAGGGTCGTTGATGGTCTTGGCATGCTGCTTCATCAGGCTGTTCCCGGCTTTGAACATTGGTTCGGCGTCCGCCCCACAGTAACCGATCAATTGCGTGAGCAGGTTTTGGAAACCAAATAACAGGTTGAAATAATGATCAAAATCGGCCTAACCGGCTCCATAGGCATGGGCAAGACAACCACGGGCAAGATGTTTATCGCGCGCGGCTGTCCGCTGCATGATGCAGATGCCACCGTTCATGCGCTCTATGAACAGGAAGCAGTACCGCTCATCGAGGCGGAATTTCCCGGAACGACAAGGCCGGAAGGGGTCGATCGCGCTGCTCTTTCAAAACGGGTGTTGGGTAATGCAGATGCCATGAAAAGGCTTGAGGCTCTGATTCACCCCCTGGTGCGGGAAAAGGAGCAGGAATTTTTCGAACAGGCCCGACTCGATGGTGCCGAGATTGTTGTGCTCGACATCCCTCTCCTGTTCGAAACGGGTGCCGAAAACCGGGTCGATGTGACTCTGGTTGTGACGGCTCCCAAAGAGGTGCAGCGCGAACGCGTTCTGGCTCGTCCCGGCATGACCAGCGAGCGGTTTGAAGCAATTCTGGCCCGACAGATGCCAGACGCGGAAAAGCAGGCACGAGCGGATTACAGTCTTGATACCGGACAAGGTCTCAAGGCCGCCGAGGAACAGGTGGACGCAATTCTTGACGATATCAGAAGCCGCTTTGCAGACCGGGATAAATAGTCGATAATTCGCCAACTGATTTGGCTCAAGAAACGGATTTTCTATGGCTTTGCGAGAAATTGTCTTCGATACGGAAACCACGGGCCTTGATCCCTTCAGCGGTGATCGCGTGGTGGAAATCGGCTGTGTGGAACTGATCAACCACCTGCCCACGACCAACAATTTTCACGTCTATATCAATCCTGAACGGGATATGCCCGAAGAGGCCTACAAGATTCACGGTCTGTCGGAAGAATTCCTCGCCGATAAACCGAAATTTGCCGAAATTGCCGAAAGCTTTCACGCCTTTATCAAGGATACGGTGATTATCGCGCACAATGCGAAATTCGACGTCAAATTTCTCAATTGGGAATTGGAAAAGGCTGGCTTTGCGAAAATCGAGCCCGAATTTGTGATCGATACCCTGGCGATGGCCAAGCGGAAATTTCCCGCCGGGCCCAACAGCCTTGACGCATTGTGCAATCGCTTCAGCATCGACAACTCAAAGCGAACCCTGCATGGCGCCCTGCTCGATAGTGAGATCCTAGCCGATGTCTATCTTGAGCTGATTGGTGGACGACAGACGAGCCTTCTGCTTTCGGGTGAAGACAAGGATCTTTCAAGCGCGCATACCGATGAGGACGAGAGCAGTCTCAATAATCGGCCACGGGCGAAACAACGCTCGCAAGACCTTCCATCCCGCTTGCAGGATGAAGATCTGGAAGCACATCTGGCATTCATAGCGAAAATGAAGGGTGAAAGCCTTTGGGCGCAGTATCTGCCGGATCTGAAGACAGAAGAGACATAGATACGCGCAAGCGAATTGGATTCACGTGAAACCAGATTAAAATTTTACCGAGTTTATTCTCGGATTAAAAAGAAAAAGCCGACCTTATCAAGAAGGTCGGCTTTTTCAATCGGTGCAACAGAAAGGGCTGAACCCTTATTGTTCGGTCTGTTTTGCCTGCTCCTGAGCGGCCATTTCCATCATCCGCTGACGATACAGCATTGCAAAATCAATCGGATCCACATTCAAGGGAGGGAAGCCGCCGCGCATGGTTGCGTCGGAAATGATCTGACGGGCAAATGGGAAAAGCATGCGAGGGCATTCGATCATCACAAATGGATGCAATTGCTCCTGAGGCACATTGGAGATCGAGAAAATACCGGCATATAGAAGCTCGACATTGAACAGGGTGCTGTCTTCGCTGGTTGCAGTGGCGTTCAGCGTCAGCTCTGCTTCAAATTCGCTTTCGGAAAGCGGAGTGGCATTCACATTGATCTGAACGTTGATTTCCGGTGCTTTCTCGCGAGGACGCAGGGAATCTGGAGCATTTGGATTTTCGAAAGACAGATCCTTGATATATTGGGCCAGAATTCTGAGGCCAGGCAGTTGCATTTGTTCGCCGGCCGCTGAGCCATTTTCAGTTGCGTCGCTCATTAAACTGTTTCCTGATAGATTGGGTTGAACAAGTCCTGATTCCAATTGGAACCCACATAGTTTCAGCGCCCATAATCCAAAATTTTGAATGAATCGCAAGTCGGGCGATTGATTTTACACTTTGTTTGATCCGCTGGGCACTTCGGGTGCAATCGTGAAGACGATTACGTCTTGAAACCAGCCTGTAGCATGATGGATAGGCTGAAACAAGGAAAAGGCCTGCTGAACGGCTGCATTTGCCCAATTTGCCTATTGTTATGCTATCATACAATGCCAATTGAACAATATCCCGAAACAGGGTTCAGGAATTCTTGTTCCAAGGGGAATGGTTGGAATTCCCGTTTGAGATGACATTATGATCAGCTACCTCGTTGAAGTCATCTTCATCAAGATCAATGATGGAAGGATCATCCGATTTCGAGTTGCCGGAGTAGCTTTGATAGCTGTGGGTCTCATAATGGGTGCCGCTTGAGGAATCATAGCTTTGCGAGAATGTCTGACCTTGCATGGTGGTAAAGGAAACGCGGCTTTTGAAATAGGCGAAAATGGCATCCCGTATGGCAGGGACCAATAGCAGGAAACCAAAAGTGTCTGTGACAAAACCCGGTGTCAGCAACAACAGCCCTGCGGCCAGCAGCATGACTCCATGGGCAAGTTCACGTCCCGGAAGCTTGCCGGCATTCATTTGCTGTTGTGCCTGGCCAAAGAGTGCAAAACCCTGATGCCGTAACAAAACGGTTCCGATCATGGCGGTGAGCAGAATGCCGAGCAATGTATAGACGACGCCGATTTGCTGGCCCAGGAGAATGAAAACGCAAATTTCCAGAATCGGCACTGCCAACAGTAAAAACGGGACAAAAGGAAAGAGCGATCGTTGAGGCACTTTTTACATTCTCCTAAAAAGTCTGTGTTTATTCTGCTCCTTTCGTCATCCAATATAGATTTGCAAGGAACCCTTCCCTAAATATAGATAGAATTATGAAACTTGCAGGTCTTTTCTGCAAAACAAATGGATCAAGGCGAGCTTTATGTCACAATTCCTCGGTTTCGATGTCACTTCGATTATTTTCCTCATCATTGCGGTTGTCTTGTTTTTGCGATTACGAGATGTCTTGGGCACAAGAACAGGCAACGAAGCGGATCCTTTCGATCCATTCGCTGATCGGGAATCTGCCGAAGAAAAGGCACCGCGACAGAGTGATCCAGTCCATGATGATGTCGGCGACAATGTGATTGCCTTGCCGGATCGGAATGAGAGTGAAAAGGAAAGCGAGGAAGAGAAGACCAAACGGATCGAACAGATCGCGCCTGCTGGCTCATCTCTTAACAAGGCCCTTAGCCAGTTGATGGCCATGGACAGGAATTTCGATCCCAAATCCTTCATCGCTGGTGCCCGCACAGCTTACGAAATGATTGTGACCGCCTATGCGCAGGGGGATCGCAAGACGTTGAAAAAGCTGTTGGCGTCAGATGTTTTTACCGGTTTCAGTGCTGCTCTCGATGAGCGCGAGGCCAACAAGCTGCGCGTTGAATTCACTTTCATCGGAATCGACAAATCTTCCATTATCGAAGCGGAAGTGGCTGGCAAAGATGCTCAGATCACCGTTCGCTTTGTCTCATCTATCACCTCTTGCACCAAGGATGACATCGGCCATGTCATCGAAGGCGATCCCAATGCAGTGGAAGAAGTCACCGATATCTGGACATTCAGCCGCGATGTTACCAGCCGCAACCCGAACTGGAAGCTGATCGGAACCGAGTCGGCTCAATAATTCTTTACATCTGCTGCTCAAATGGTAAGAGATGTCCGCGTTTGATGAAAAATGCGCGGACAAAAGCGGATGCGAAGAAAAGCAAGGAGCGGCAGGATTGATGGCAGGTCTCAAAAAGACAGATTTTGACGACCTTGCCGGATGGTACGCTCACGATCATAAGACGGCATTTGCCGTCTTTTGTGATTCAGCTGCTCCTTTGCTGCAAAAGCCTCCAACCAGCCGCGTTGGCAGTGCCAGGGCAGACGCCCTCTTGCGTATCGCCAAGGAGGCACTCACACAGCCTAAAATCCTTGATCAGCATGCAGCGCGGCTTTTTTTCGAGACCCACTTCGAACCCTTTTTCATTGATAAGCCCGGATTGCTGACCGGATATTATGAACCGGTTGTGGAAGGAAGAGTGAAGCGGGACGAGATATTCTACGTGCCTCTTCACAAGCGCCCTGATGATCTGGTTGCTCTTTCATCCGAGGATGCAAAGGCAGCGGGCTTTACAGAAGAGACGAGTTTTGCGCGCAAGACGGATCAGGGATTTGAATTTCATTATGATCGTGCCGAGGTGATGGATGGCGCTCTGGATGGCAAGGATCTCGAACTGATCTGGTTGAAAGATCCTCTCGATGCGTTTGTCATTCATATTCAGGGCTCAGCACAAATAGACCTCGGCAATCGGAAGACCTTACGCATTGCCTTTGATGGCAAATCTGGCCATCCTTATCAGTCATTAGGTAAGTATTTGATTAATAAAGGTATTTTTACAAAAAATGCAATAACTATGGATAAATTGATTCAGTATTTGCGCGATACAGGCAAAGAAGGTGTCGATCTGTTACGGCAAAATCCGTCCTATATCTTTTTCAAGGCCGTCTCTGAGAGCAATGAAACCACCCCCGGATATGGGCCAAAGGCAGCCGCAGGCGTTCCGCTTGCGCCCATGCGCTCCCTTGCCGTGGACCGACATCGCCACACATTCGGTTTGCCATTCTGGCTCGAAACCACACTGCCAGACCGACAAGGGACAGACCAACCCTTTCAGCAGCTTGTTTTTGCCCATGATACGGGATCGGCGATCAAGGGTGCGGCCAGAGGCGACCTGTTTGTTGGGACAGGGCCGGATGCCGGGATTTTGGCGGGGAAACTTCAGCAGAAAACCCGTTTTACATGCCTGATGCCCAGACAGGACACTGGCTCAGTCGGTTGGGAGAGGCACTGATATGGCCAGGAAGCCCCCTCTCAGCCGCAAGGACATAAAGCTCTGGCACAAGGTTGCCAGCACGGTGACGCCTCTTGATGGTAAATCCGCCGAACTGAAAGCGCTCATCAAGACCCTTGATCATCAGCACGCACGAAAACCGGAAAGCGAAGCAGATCCGGAACATCCCGCACAGCGGAAAAGAGCCAGTGCGGCTGAGCTCAACTTTCTGAAAGAAGCAGGTATTCGAGGCAGTGGCGTTGAAAATGCCAAGAAAATCCCACCTTTAGCCGGGCTTGATCGCAGGGAGAAAAAACGGATCATTCAGGGGCGGAAGTCAATCGATGCGCGGCTTGATCTGCATGGCATGACCCAGAAAGAGGCTCATTCAGCCTTGTTTGGATTTCTCCGCAGTTGTCATCTGCAAGATCACAGGCATGTGCTTGTCATAACCGGCAAGGGCAGCGCAGGCGAGAGGGAAACCTACTCGATCGGTCCTGAAAAGGGAGTCTTGCGGCGCGTCGTTCCCAAGTGGCTTTCCGAACCGGATATCAGGTCCATCATTGTTGGATTTGAAGAAGCACATCGCTCACTTGGTGGCGCAGGTGCCTTGCATATCCGTTTGAGGCGGCGTAACAAATAGACTTGGGGACAGTAGAAAACCCGATAAGGGGCAGGACAGCAAGGATTGCAGGCCATGACTCCATTTGGAGCAAAATTACGGCGTATGCGCAAAGAGCGCAAAATCACACTGAAAGAAATGGCAGACCGTCTCGATGTCTCCAGTGCCTATCTGTCTGCGCTCGAACATGGCAAACGTGGCAAGCCCACCTGGTTTCTCATTCAACGGATCATAGCCTATTTCAATGTGATCTGGGATGAAGCAGAGGAGTTGCAACGTCTGGCCGAGATTTCCGATCCGAACCCGACCATCCGCACCGCTGGGCTTGAACCGCAGGCGACAGAGTTGGCCAATCTGTTGGCCGAGCGCATTGATCAGCTGAACAAGGAAAGCCTTGAGGCCCTTATTCTGCAAGTGCGCTCCGCATCCTCTCGTGGCGGGGGACTGGGCACCTATGATCTGCGCGATCAGCATTGAGAGTTGGAATTCCCGGGCAACCTCCCCTCCCCCGATTCTTTCGCGATTTCATCAAAAAGGGCGCCTTGCAAGACGCCCCCTTTTAGCAACTGCGTTTGCAATCATGCTAGAGAATATAGCGACTGAGATCGGTATTCTTGGCCAGCTCACCAACATTCTCGCGCACAAAATCTCCCGTAATTTCGATTGTATCGCCTGAACGATCCGGCGCTTCGAAGGAAATCTCTTCCAAAATCTTTTCCATCACCGTTTGCAAGCGACGGGCACCGATATTTTCAACTGAATTGTTCAGCTCAACAGCGATATCGGCAATGGAATCAATGGCATCATCACTGAAAGTCAGGGTGACCTCTTCAGTTGCCATCAGAGCTGAATACTGTTTTGGCAGATTGGCTTCCGTATCGGTCAGGATGGCGCGGAAATCTTCCCGGCTAAGAGCCTGCAATTCGACGCGGATTGGCAAGCGGCCCTGAAGCTCGGGCAACAGATCCGAAGGTTTGGAGACATGGAAGGCACCCGAGGCGATGAACAGGATATGATCGGTTTTCACCGGGCCATATTTGGTCGTTACCGTCGTGCCTTCGATCAACGGCAACAGATCTCTTTGCACTCCTTCGCGTGAGACATCAACACCGCCCCGTCCTTCGCGGGCACAGATCTTGTCGATCTCGTCCAGGAAGACAATTCCGCTATTTTCCACTAATGATATCGCTTCCGAAACGATCTGGTCTTCATCGAGTAGCTTGTCCGATTCCTCGGCAATAAGCAGCTCGTAGGAATCCTTCACGCTAATCTTGCGTTGTTTGGTTCGCCCGCCAAAGGCCTTGCCAAACATATCCGACAAATTCATCACGCCCATGGACCCGCCGGGCATGCCTGGAATTTCAAAGGTCGACATCGGAGAGCCGGTGTCTTTCACTTCAACCTCGATTTCCTTGTCGTCCAGCAGGCCATCGCGCAATTTCTTGCGGAAACTGTCACGGGTGGACGGGCCAGCCCCTGGTCCCACAAGGGCATCGAGCACGCGTTCTTCCGCCGCGCCATGAGCCTTGGCCTGCACATCCTTGCGTCGTTTTTCCCGAGTGAGGAAAAGCCCGCTTTCGATCAGGTCGCGAATGATTTGGTCGACATCGCGGCCAACATAGCCCACCTCGGTGAATTTCGTCGCTTCCACCTTTATGAAAGGTGCATTGGCAAGCTTGGCAAGGCGACGGGAAATTTCGGTCTTGCCGACCCCGGTCGGGCCGATCATCAAGATGTTTTTTGGCAATACCTCTTCCTTGAGGTCATCATCCAATTGTTGCCGCCGCCAGCGGTTTCGAAGCGCAATCGCCACGGCACGCTTGGCGTCCTTTTGCCCAACGATGAAGCGATCAAGCTCGGAGACGATTTCGCGAGGGGAAAAATTGGTCATTGCGGGTTCTCCTGAGAGGTCCGGACCATGAACAAAGTCGGACCATTCTTTTTATCGACCTGTCTCAAACGGTTGAAACCGGCCTTTTCATAGGCTCTGATTGCGAAAAGGTTGGAAGGATCCGGATCAACCAGAACAGCGGGTGTTCCTTCACAAAAGAGCTTTGTTGTAATCAATTTCAAAAAGCGGGGACCAAGACCGATCCCGACTTTGTCTTCAGGGCCGATGAACTGATCCAGCCCGATTGTGCCCACAGGGCATTCAATAGGAACATTATCCTCATTCCGGTCAACATCAAGCTCGCAAAGCTGCATATAGGCAAAGGCGCTTTCGTCAAGACAAACCATGAGCGGCGTGACAGCGTCATCACCGATATGCCTTTCAATGGAACGGATGGCCTTTTCCGCCGGATCCCACCATTTTGCAACATGTGGCTTTGACAACCAGTCATGAAGCAAGGGCAGATCCGGTTTCTCAACCGGACGAAAACCGATGTTACCCCTATTTGGCATCAAGAATTTCAACAGTCAGATGATCGTTGGTATAGATGCAGATTTCCGAGGCAATCGCCATGGCCTTGCGTGCAATGGCCTCTGCATCCATGTCCGTATCGATCAAGGCTCTGGCCGCTGCCAGCGCATAATTGCCACCAGACCCGATGGCCGTTACACCATTTTCAGGTTCCAGAACATCACCGGTTCCTGTCAGCACAAGAGACACCTCCTTGTCGGCGACGATCATCATCGCTTCAAGGCGGCGCAAATAGCGGTCTGTGCGCCAATCCTTGGCCATATCTACGCATGCTCTGGTCAGCTGATCGGGATATTGCTCCAACTTGCTCTCGAGCCGTTCAAACAGGGTAAAGGCGTCAGCTGTTGCGCCAGCAAATCCGGCGATGACATTGCCCTTGCCAAGAGGGCGGACTTTGCGTGCATTGCCCTTGATGACGGTTTGCCCAAGGCTGACCTGTCCGTCACCGGCAATCACAACCTTGCCGCCCTTGCGAACAGTCAAAATGGTGGTACCGCGCCAACCGGGAAATGCTTGAGTGTTAGAAGACTGATCTGTCATGAGGCTTTCTATTCCATTCTGTTGGTTTGTTTTTCGCAAACCCGATAAACCGGACTTTGGGCTGTCGCCGCCCGGACCATCTCAAGGATGGTTGCTGCTCGTTTTCTCATTTTCAAACAGCTATTCTGGCTCAATGTAAGCATCGGGCATCAAAATTCAATCTTGCTGTGCTTTTGTCAAACACGTCCAACGGATCCCGCCAGCCTTGCGCCAACGCCAGCATGGCCAATTGGCCAGAGATTTTGCCACACTATGGCCTGCCTTGGCAGAGGATGCATCAACAAAGCAGTGATATTGGTCTCAAACCGTCATGAATCTGCTGATCATCTTCATTTTGGCCATCACACGCTATGGATTTGTCAAAAAGGCCCTGATACATATCGATTTGACTGAATAGAGGGAAGGAAGACCTTCATGCGGAAAGCATCGATCACGCGCAGCACCAATGAAACCGATATTTCCCTGACCATCAATCTCGATGGCACGGGCGACTATTCGATTGATACCGGCATTGGCTTTCTTGATCATATGATCGATCAGCTGTCGCGGCATTCGCTTATCGACATGATCATCAAGGCCAAGGGTGACTTGCATATCGATGCCCATCATACCGCCGAAGATGTCGGAATTGCTCTGGGGCAGGCCTTCAAGCAGGCTTTGGGCGATAAAAAGGGCATCACCCGTTATGCCGACGTGCATTTGCCCATGGATGAAGCCATGACCCGCGCGGCAGTTGATGTGTCAGGCCGCCCGTTTCTGGTTTGGGATGTGAGTTTCACACGTGACAAGGTTGGAGACTTCGACACTGAGTTGTTTCAGGAATTTTTCCAGGCCTTTGCCCAGAATGCCGGAATAACCCTGCATATTGCCAACCTTTATGGCACCAACAACCATCACATTGCGGAAACCTGTTTCAAGGCTGTTGCGCGAGCGCTGCGAATGGCCGTTGAAGTCGATCCGCGACAGGCCGACCGCGTGCCCTCCACCAAAGGAACACTGAACGGATAATTTCTTTAGATTCCCGCTCTATAAGAGAAATGGAGAAAAGGGACAACAGAGGCAAAGCCGTGGCGTCTTACACAATCTATGAAAAACCGGGGCTTTCTTTGGAAGACACCATTGAAAGCGCGGTGGTCATCAAGAATGAATATTCAACGCTGGCGTTTGTGCTGCCTGTGGTCTGGATGGTGTTCAAGCGTCAGTGGTGGGTCCTGCTGGGCTATTGTCTGTTCATGATCCCGCTATGGTCTCTCAATGACATTTTGCCAACCTGGGGTGAAATGCTGATCACGCTGATCATCAGCCTGTGGGTCAGCGTTGAAGCGCCCAGTTTCATCGGCTGGTCGCTGGAGCGCAGGGGGTTTGTGGAAGTGGCAACCCTGTTTGCCGAAGATCAGGATCATTGTGAGCGCCGCTATGTTGCCGCCCGGCTTGAAGCGGCCAAAAACAGAGTAGAAACAAGAAAAGCGCCTGCCACAGGGACCCAGCCGGTTCAGCAAGGTGGTTCGGACTCGATAAAAACAGGACTGCGAGACAGTGCGTTGCGGGAATCGGTCATTGGCCTGTTTCCAGCGCCCGAAGCGTCCCGGGAGTTTAAATAAATGCATATCGCAATCATTGACTATGGCTCGGGCAATCTTTGCTCGGCTGCCAAGGCGTTTGAGCGTGCCTCAAGGGAAAATGGTCTTGGCCTTGATGTTCTTGTTACTTCCAAGCCGGATGATGTTCGCAAAGCCTCTCACATTGTTCTGCCCGGTGTTGGGGCCTATGCCGATTGTCGCGCCGGACTTGATGCTGTCGGCGGTATGGTCGAGGCGCTCAATGAGGCTGTGATTGAAGGTGGACGGCCCTTTCTTGGCATTTGTGTGGGCTTGCAGCTTCTGGCGACTCGCGGTCTGGAACACAAGATTACCGAGGGCCTTGGCTGGATTCCAGGTGATGTTGTCGCACTGAAACCGGACGATCCATCTCTCAAAATCCCGCATATGGGCTGGAACACGGTGACTGTTGTCAATGATCACCCAGTTTGGGCTGGTATCGAGACCGGGCCTGACGGATTGCATGCCTATTTTGTCCATTCCTACCATCTTGAACCAACCCATCCGGAACATGTTCTGGCAACCGCCGACTATGCCCAGACCGTGACCGCCTGCGTCGGCCGGGACAATATCGTCGGCACGCAATTCCACCCTGAAAAAAGCCAGAAACTGGGCCTTGCGCTCATTTCCAACTTCCTCAAATGGAGACCTTAAATGATCATCTTTCCCGCTATCGATCTCAAGGATGGTCACTGTGTTCGCCTCAAGCTTGGCGATATGGATCAGGCAACCGTCTTCAACACAGACCCCGGTGATCAGGCCCGGCGCTTTCAGGAACAGGGCTTTGAATGGCTGCATGTGGTGGATCTCAATGGTGCCTTTGCAGGCAAGTCGGAAAATAGCGCAGCGGTAGAAAGCATTTTGGCCAACACCACCAATCCGGTTCAGTTGGGTGGTGGTATTCGGGATCTTGCCGGTATCGAGCATTGGCTCGACAAGGGGATTAGCCGGGTGATTCTGGGCACGGTTGCTGTGCGCGATCCCGAATTGGTCAAACAGGCTTGCAAACTGTTTCCCGGTCGTGTTGCCGTCGGTATTGATGCCAAGGGCGGCAAGGTCGCCGTTGAAGGTTGGGCCGAGACGTCCGAACTGACGGCGGTTGATCTGGCAAAACAGTTCGAGGATGCTGGCGTTGCGGCGATTATCTATACCGATATTGATCGCGACGGCATCTTGAAGGGTTTGAATATCCCCTCGACGCTTGAACTGGCCAACGCCGTTTCCATTCCCGTCATCGCCTCGGGTGGTCTCGCCTCTATTGAGGATGTCAAACGCCTGATCAAACCTGATTGCGCCATTCTTGAAGGCGCAATAACCGGCCGCGCTCTTTATGATGGCCGCCTTGATCCTGACGAGGCCCTTGGCCTTGTCGCTCAAAGCAAAGCCGCAGGAGAAGAAAAATGCTGAAAGCCCGTGTCATTCCCTGCCTTGACGTAAAAGACGGTCGTGTTGTCAAAGGCGTCAACTTCGTCGATCTCAAGGATGCAGGCGATCCGGTCGAAAGCGCCAAGGCCTATGATGCCGCGGGAGCCGATGAGCTTTGCTTCCTTGATATTACGGCCAGCCATGAAAACAGGGATACCATTTTCGATGTGGTGCGCCGAACCGCAGAAGAATGCTTCATGCCGGTAACCGTCGGTGGCGGTATCCGCACCACCGATAATATCCGCGATCTGCTGAAAGCCGGAGCGGACAAGGTTTCGATCAATACCGCCGCTGTTCTCCGGCGTGACTTCATCAGGGAAGCTTCTGAGAAATTTGGCGCCCAATGCATTGTTGCTTCCGTCGATGCCAAGCGCGTGTCGGGAGACGGGGAGCCACTGCGCTGGGAGATTTTCACTCATGGCGGTCGCACACCAACCGGCATCGATGCCATCGAATATGCGAGGGAAGTTGTCGAGCTGGGTGCCGGCGAGATCCTTTTGACATCCATGGACCGGGATGGCACAAAAATTGGTTTCGATATCGAATTGACCCGCACGATTGCGGATATGGTTCAAGTGCCCGTGATCGCTTCAGGCGGTGTTGGCACCCTCGATCATCTTGTCGAAGGGGTGCGCGATGGTCATGCAACCGCTGTTCTGGCGGCTTCCATTTTTCATTTCGGCGAATATTCCATCGCTGAAGCCAAGGAGCATATGGTCAAGGCTGGCATACCAATGCGGATGGATATGGACAAATAGAAGCGATCAGATCGTCCCTCTCGCCTGGCTCACCTTTAAGGGGTAGCCTCGACATTATTCCATGAAGGAAGAGATCCTTGACTGATTTCACATTGAAGACTCTTGAGCGCATCGTTGAAAAACGGGCAAGCTCAGACGATGAAAAATCCTATACCCGCAAGCTGATTGGCAAGGGCGTTGGAAAATGCGCCCAGAAACTTGGCGAAGAGGCGGTCGAAAGCGTTATTGCCGCCATGAAGGGCGACAAGAAGGAGCTGATTTGCGAGACTGCAGACCTGCTCTATCACCTGCTTGTCGTGCTCAAGATTTCGGACGTCAGGCTCAAAGACGTCATGGTTGAGCTCGAACGGCGGACGGCACAAACAGGTCTGGAAGAAAAAGCATCGAGAAAAGCAGACTAAAACTGACATTTTGCCACTAATAGACAAGTTCGCAGATGCAAAAAAGTCTGTAGAAATTGAGCCTGATCAACCTCACGTTCGTCTTCTATAGCTAGTGTGCACCCGCTGAACCTTTTCGTGTCTTGAATTTTCCGCAGAAATTTGTGCAAAGCAAAAAGCACAACCAGGGAAGGGGAGCATGAACAAGAAATCGACGCATAGTCGATCACCCGGCCCCGAGGATAAGATGAAAGAAACAGCAGACCGGCAGCTGTCTCCCTACCGGACATTCACAAGCGAAGAATGGGCAACGCTTCGTGCCGATACGCCAATGACCCTGAACAGACAGGATCTTGAAAAGATCAAGAGTCTGAATGATCCCATTTCATTGACAGAAGTGGAAGAGATCTATCTGCCTTTGTCCAGGCTATTGAGCTTCTATGTGGAGTTTGCCAAGGGCCTGAACAATGCAACACAGCATTTTCTGGGCACCAATGAACCAAAAACACCCTTTATCATCGGTGTTGCGGGCTCGGTTTCCGTTGGCAAGTCAACGACCGCGCGCCTGCTGCAAACGCTTCTGTCGCGTTGGCCTGCAAGTCCCAAGGTCGATCTGGTGACAACCGACGGGTTTTTGCTGCCCAACGACATTCTGGAAGCCGAGGGCCTCATGCGTCGCAAGGGCTTTCCCGACAGCTATGATCGGCCGGCCCTGTTGCAGTTCCTGACCGATATCAAGGCTGGCAAACGCAAGGTGAAGGCTCCCGTCTATTCCCATTTCTATTATGATGTAATGCCGGATCAGGCGCAGATCATCGATCAGCCGGACATTCTCATCCTTGAAGGTCTGAATGTTCTTCAAACCGGAATATTGCCCAAGGATGGCAAGGAGATTCCGTTCGTCTCCGACTTCTTCGATTTCTCGGTTTATATCGACGCCGATGAGGAAATGCTCCATCGCTGGTATTTGGAGCGCTTCATGCGACTTCGAAGCACGGCTTTCCGGGATCCTGAATCCTACTTTCATCGCTATTCATTGATCGAGGAAAAGGAAGTGGGTCGCATTGCCGATGATTTGTGGATGTCGATCAACCTGGTCAATTTGCGAGAAAACATCTACCCGACCCTGCCTCGGGCGGATCTTGTCTTGCGCAAGGAACATGGTCATACCATCAAGACCGTCATGCTGAGAAAACTGTAGCGTTTTCGATGGTCATTTCGGTTTCGGAATCATGAAAAAGGCGGCTACAAGGCCGCCTTTGTTATTCGAATAAGACCGGAATGACCATCAAAGCAATTGTGCCTGTTCCGCTGCCTGTCTCAAGTCAACTTCAGGGCGAGGGCCGATATGCTGGATGACTTCCGCAGCGCAGAAGTTGCCCAGCATCGCGCAGCGTTCAAGCTCCATTCCTTTTGAAAGCCCGAACAGGAATCCCGCCGCATAAAGATCGCCCGCGCCGGTGGTATCGACCACTTTATTCACCTTGCAGGCTTTGACATGATAGGTTTCATTGCCAGAGATTGCCACGGACCCTTCTGAGCCGAGCGTGACAGCAGAGAGCTTTGTATCTCTGCGCAGCGCATTGAGGGCCGTTGCCCGGTCTGCGGTCTGAAAAAGGGATTTCACTTCCGGTTCGTTGGCAAAAATCATGTCCACCTGACCGGATTGGATCAGTTCGAGAAACTCGTCCCGGAAGCGGTCGACACAGAAACTGTCGGATAGAGTGATTGAAACCTGACGGCCTGCCTCATGGGCAATCCTTGCGGCCTTGCGAAACGCATTCTTGGCGTTTTCCTTGTCCCACAAATACCCTTCCATATAGACAATATCGGAATTGGCAACCACGCTCTCATCGATATCATCCGGCACCAATTCGCTGCACGCTCCCAGATAGGTATTCATCGTGCGTTCGCCATCTGGGGAAATCAGCACCATGCAGCGAGCGGTCGGGGAGCCACCAACAAGGGGTGGGGTGTTAAAATGAGCACCAAGCGAGCGCATGTCATGGGCAAAGATTTCGCCAAGCTGGTCATTGGCGACCTTGCCGAAATAGGCAGGTTTGCCACCAAGGCTGGCAAGTCCGAAAATCGTGTTGCCCGCGCTGCCGCCCGAGGCTTCGATCCCTGGCCCCATCTTTGAATACAGATATTCGGCGCGCTCTGCGTCAATGAGGTTCATTGAGCCCTTGTGCAGATTCTCGGTAACCAGAAAGTCTTCTTCCACGCGTGCGAGCACATCCACGATCGCATTGCCAATTCCCAAGACATCAAAATGTGGTGCTGTCATTCTTGTCTCCCGCCCTTTCGATCCGAGTTGTATGATCGCGACCGCTGGCGTTTGTATGTTTGAAAAACTCGACGCAGTATAGAAAGCCAAAAGCCTATGGCAACTGAGAATTTCGGCCATTTGCTCTTGTATCTTCTCTTTTGCCCGCCTATCTGCTGGTTGAGTGAAACAAATCCGAATAAGACGAGACCCTGCATATGTTATCTCCCGCCATTCTGGCTCTGCAACAGCTTTTCTCCAAGCCTTTCCGCTCCATACTCTGGAAGATGCTGGGCATCACTTTGTTGCTTCTTTTGCTTGTCGGGATTGGAATGGAAGCAGGGCTTGAATATCTTCTCAGTCTTGAGAGCGTGTTGCCCGGATGGGCAGAGTCCACGGCGAGTATTCTGGCCGGCCTTGGTCTTGTTTTCGGTTTGTGGTTCCTGATCATCCCGGTTTCTGCGGTGGTGGCGGGCCTCTATCTTGATGAGGTCAGCCGCATTGTCGAAAGCACCCCATTATGCGCACGAGCCGCATGGCCGTGATCTGCCGATGATGGATGCGATTCTCTATACCATTCAGTTTCTTGGTGTCGTTATCCTCGTGAACCTGGTCGTTCTTATCCTGATCCCGTTTCTGGGTTTGGGGATTCCGCTCTTCTTCGTTGCCAACGGATATCTGCTTGGCAGGGAATATTTCGAGCAGGCGGCCTTGCGATTCAGAACAAAGGCAGAGGTCAAGGAGCTTCGCGCCCGACATGGAGCCAAGATTTTCATGTCAGGCCTGCTGATCGCCGGCTTTGTTGCGGTTCCACTGCTCAACTTGCTGACACCGTTGTTTGCCACCGCGCTCATGGTTCATGTGCACAAACGGGTGACAGGGTCGCGCCCGATGATCACAGAGTGAGGTGGTTGCCGCGTTGGCTCTGTAACTGAGGGTCACTCACAAGCCGGGTGGCATGCGGGGTAAGCTTTGGCGTTTTTCTATTGCCCGACTTCTCCCGTCTTGCTCGGATCGCTCTGCTTGTTTTCATAGGCATCGAGCTCCACTATCGGCGCGGGCACCGAATAGGTCTTTTCCTTGTAGCGGCACAAATCAGCCACGATGCATTTCTGACAGTCCGGTTTTCGGGCCTTGCAGACATAGCGTCCATGAAGAATAAGCCAATGATGGGAGTGGCGGACATAGGCGGACGGGATCACCTTTTCAAGCGCCATTTCCACCTCTTCGACCGTTTTGCCGGGAGCAAGTTCGAGCCGGTTTGCAAGCCGAAAGATATGGGTGTCAACGGCAATGGTTGGCTGCCCGAAAAAGATGTTGAGCACCACATTGGCGGTTTTTCGGCCTACACCGGGCAGGCTGACCAGAGCATCCCGATCTGCGGGCACCGTGCTGTTAAAGTCGTCAATCAGTTTCTGGCTAAGCAATATGACATTTTTCGCCTTGTTCCTGTAAAGGCCGATGGTCTTGATATAATCCTCAAGGCGGGCTTGTCCAAGCGCCACCATTTTTTCGGGAGTATCAGCCACGGCAAAGAGTGGTCCGGTTGCCTTGTTGACGCTGACGTCGGTGGCTTGCGCGGAAAGGACAACGGCAACCAGCAAGGTGAAGGCACTGGAATAATCGAGTTCACCGCGGGGATTGGGCCGTTGCATTGAAAATCGCTGAAACAGCAGCTCGATATCTTCTTTGGGCATTTTGCTCCATTTGCGGCGGCGAACCGGCTTTTTGGTTGATGCTGTGCGCTTGGCTGCTGGCTTGTTCTGCTCTTTCTTCTCGGCCATGACAGAGTCCTTTCGCCCGATGCTATTGCTGATACCCAACAGTGTCTATATCCCTCTTGGCACCCATATCCAAGAGCAAGAGCCTCGAGCTTTCCCCTTTGTGCGATCGATCTTGAAACTGAGCGCAAGAATCGGGTGGCTCAATTGCTGGAGGCAAGGTAGCATCAGCACCAGCAACAAATGGAAGTCATGACCATGCAGACTGAAACCATGCCAAAAATCTTGCCGCTCAGTGGCGATCTGCCAATTCTGACAGAGGCACAGGCGAGCCTCACGGACAGGCAGGACGCCATCAGAGACTATGACACGATCAGACGGTCTATCGAGTTTCTGACCGAGCACTGGCGTGAACAGCCAAGCCTGGAGCGGCTTGCGCATCATGTAGGCCTGTCTCCCCATCACCTTCAGCGGCTTTTCACGCGCTGGACCGGAGGGCTTTCTCCGAAAGGTTTCATTCAGGCTGTTACCCTTGATCATGCCAAGCAATTACTGGAACAATCCGCTTCCGTAATGGATGTAGCCTTTGAAGTTGGCCTGTCAGGTTCTTCCCGTTTGCATGATCTGTTTGTCACTCACGAAGCCATCACGCCCGGTGCCTACAAGGCGAAGGGGGAAGGACTGGTCATCGACTATGGCTTCCATCCCAGTCCCTTTGGCCTGGCCCTCGTGATGGTAACCGATTACGGGTTGGCAGGACTTGCCTTTGCCGATCCGGGAGATGAACAGGCTGCCCTTGAAGATATGTCCGAGCGCTGGCCCAATGCACGTTATCGTCAGAATGAAGAAGGCACCCGTTCCTTTGCCAATCGGATATTTGAACCGCAGGAATGGCAGGAAGAACAGCCCTTGCGGATCACTCTGATCGGAACGGACTTCGAGATACGCGTCTGGGAAATGCTGCTGAAAATTCCGCTGGGGAACATGACCACCTATTCCACGATTGCGAACCATCTTGGCAAACCAAAAGCTGCGCGAGCGGTGGGCACGGCGGTTGGCAAAAACCCGATTTCCTTTGTTGTTCCCTGTCACCGTGTCCTGGGCAAGGGCGGGTCCATTTGCGGGTACCACTGGGGGTTGACGCGAAAGCGGGCGATTCTGGGTTGGGAACAGGGGCATGTCAAAGACAGTCGCTGACAAAAGATCAGATATCTCGGGCGCTTGACAGAAAGCGAGTGGGCAGACGAGACAGAGTTTTCAGATCGTGTCAGGCAGAGAATTGATAAAACAAGGACCTGCATGATGCCCTGTCGATAAAATGGGCGCACTTGTTCACGTTCTCGAAAGCTTGCCAATAAAAAAGGGTGACATACGTCACCCTTTTCTCTCGGATCATAAATGACCCAATTCTTACAAGACTTCCTTGGAAGCGATGGTCGTGTCGTCGTTGAATTTGTAGATCATCGGAACACCGGTGCCCAAATTCACTTCAAGGATTTCTTCCTTGGAAAGACGGTCCAGCACCATGACGATGGAACGCAGGGAGTTGCCGTGTGCTGCGCAAAGAACGGTTTTGCCAGCCATCACCTGAGGCAGAATGTCGGTGATGAAATAAGGCAGGGTGCGCGCTGCGGTGTCTTTCAGGCTTTCACCGCCCGGAGGAGGAACGTCATAGGACCGGCGCCAGATGTGAACCTGTTCGTCACCCCATTTTTTGCGGGCATCATCCTTGTTGAGGCCGGACAGATCGCCATAGTCGCGTTCGTTGAGCGCCAGATCGCGGTAGGTGGTCAGATCAGACTGGCCAACGCCATCCAGAATATGCTGGCAGGTTTTCTGCGCGCGTTGCAGGTCGGAAGTGAAGGCAACATCAAATTTCATGCCCAGATCATTAAGTTTCTTGCCAGCAGAAATTGCCTCGGTAACGCCCTGTTCGGTCAGGTCCGGGTCTTTCCAGCCGGTGAAAAGGTTTTTCAAATTCCAGTCGCTCTGGCCGTGACGTACCAGCACTAGTGTCCGTTCCATCGGATCCACTCCTTCACTGCGATAAACGTCTCCCTTTTGAAATGACCTACCGGTCACGGGAAAACGCCATGTTTGAATGCTTTCGGCAATTTTCAGGGCTTAATTGATCCCGAAAAAACTCCAATTGCGGTTTCCATCTCCTGCCATGAGGTGGCCTTGGTCAATTAAGACCCAGAACATCCATCATGGTGTAATAGCCAACGGATTTGTTTTTTGCCCAAAGTGCCGCTTTCACGGCACCGCGCGCAAAAATCGAGCGATCCTGAGCCTTATGCGTGAGCTCGATGCGCTCACCTTCCCCCGCCAGAATCACACTATGCTCACCAACAACCGAGCCACCGCGCAATGTGGCAAAGCCTATGCTGCCACGGTCCCGCGCGCCGGTAATGCCTTCACGGCTCATCACGGCGTTGGATTGCAAATCGATGCTGCGCCCCCTGCGCAGCAGCTTCGCCAAGCAACAGAGCCGTGCCCGAAGGAGCGTCGACCTTGTGCTTGTGATGCATTTCAACAATTTCGATATCAAAATCGGCATCCAGAGACTGGGCTGCCTGCTGAACGAGTTTGCTCAGCAGATTGACGCCAAGGCTCATATTGCCTGATTTGACCATCACGGATCCACTCTCTGCAATGGCCTTGAGTCTGGCTTCCGCGTCCGGGTCAAGACCGGTGGTGCCGACGATATGAATCTTGTTTTTCCGGGCAGCAATTTCTGCAAATGCGAGCGTGGCGGCCGGAATGGTGAAGTCGATGACACCATCTGCATTATCCAGTGCCTCAGCCAGATCACTGCTCACCGCAACATCAAGAGGTTGCAGGCCTGCCAATGTTCCGGCGTCCATGCCGATGCAGTCCGAGCCTTGCTGTTCAATTGCGCCGCTAACACAGACACCTTGCTGCTCAGTGATGGCAGCAATGAGCGCGCGCCCCATTCGTCCGCGTGCTCCTACAACAACAAATCTCATGTCTGTCATGTCATCATTCCTCTAACGGAAGGAAAAGATCGTGCTTCTTGTAAACACCATAGCATAAAGGTGCAAGAGCAGATTGGCCGGGCATGAAGGGTTTGACAATTATGGGCAGAAAAATCCGTTATAAAGCTGAGAATATGACCGTGTCATGAAAGCTGCCAACCAAATCCCTGTTCGTTGGGCCGGGTTATGTGATGGACCGGATCGGTGGTCGACATGGTCAGCTGGCAGACAACGCCGCATGGCGGGCCTAATCGCTTTTGTCGCGAGTGGTGGCAATCAGTTGCTGTTCATAGAATTTGGCGATTCTGACAAAACGCGAATAGGCATAGTTGGTCGCAACGACAAGCCCCCACCAGCCATAAAGGCAACTTCTTCTGATGAGATAGCTTTTAAGGAATGAAAAGGGAAATTCCACCAGAAGTCTGAAAGGAGAAATTTTTCGGCCTCGGGAAACGCCATCCTGAACCTGCATGTCGGAATAGCGATTGAGTTTTTCAACCGTGAACTGAATTGAACGCAAAGAGCGATGGTTGACCTTGCCCTTGAGCTTGGCCGTTGTTGCGCCGGCATCCGGCCTGACGGTGTCATGCACAGTTGATGGCGAAAACCGCCCCTTGGTTCGGTCATAAAGCCGATATTGCCAATTGCCATAGGCCCATTTTCGCGATTTGGTTTCGTGCGGATAGACATCTACGATATGGACTTCATAAATGTCCTTTCGCGGAGACGGGGCGAACAGGGTCCTGATTTCGTCAGCAAGTTCGGGCGAAATCTCTTCATCGGCGTCAATATTCAACAGCCATTGATTTCTGCACTGATCTTCAGCGAAGCGCTTTTGCTCGCCATATCCCTTCCAGGCATTGAAAAAAACCTTGGCTCCTGCGGCTTCTGCCACGGAAACGGTTCGGTCTTTTGATCCGGAATCGACCACAATCACCTCGTCGACCCAATCTTTCACGCTGTTGATCGCTGACAGAATCCTGTCTTCTTCGTCCTGAGCGATAATGAAAGCGGAAACAGGGGGCCTTGACGTCACGGAATGTTTGTCCTCTTCGGAAAGGAAGATCCAGTTCGTGAGCTACTTAACCGACGAGAGATTTACAAGCAACCAAAAATTGTAATATTGGCCATTAACAAGGAAAATGTGTGTGTGCAAACGGCCATTTCAGGGCACTGGCCAAGCGACTGCTGAATTATGTCACTGTCATGTTTACCCAGCATTTTGCGTAACCATCTCTAGAATGACCTAGCCGCCAAATTTCGATCCACAAATGCCCAGCTATGACGGAGCTGAACAGCGAAAGGCAAGTTGATCAATCAGGCAAAGAAACAAGTCGAAAATTCCCAACAAACAAAGATGGGAAAGACTTTTGAAAGGCTTTTTAGTCAATGTGAACAGAACAGCGATGAAACAACAGCTGACTATAGGGTGACTTCACTGAATTTGCCCACCTTATGACAAAGTATTTCACACGGTAAAACTGTCAAGACATGCGGAAAAATTCAATATTCAAAATATGTACATATAAGATATGACATCTATAGTTTCATATCAAAGTTTATATTAAGATGGATGAATCCATTTCGTGAAACAAGTGAGCACAATACATATATTTGTGATAGATCCGAAATATTCTTTCGTCTTAAAAGAGCCAGAGTGGATCCATGAAATATTTATGACTCCACCGATTAAGTTTCATCGAAAATGAGATTCTGTGAAGACTCTGTGGAAATAAGGCGTCAAATTAAAACTAATGTAGGAATCCAATTCTACGATAAAGGTTAAAAATAAAAAATTATAAAGACTCAAAACAATAGCGCGGACTCTGAGATGTTCTTGTGATATATAATGTTAAAAAATAGTTAATCATAAAATTCAAATTTATCTTTCATGTCTTAGAGCTCGGTGCCATGCGTTATCAAGCAGCCTATCATTATCCCGGATCTCGCAATTTTCATCGGTCCACTGTTGAAAAGCGCAGGGAATTCAAATTGAGGATTCCGAGCTTGGTTGGTCGACGTCCCAGTTTGATTGCTCTGACAAAATTCTCTCTGGTCATTGCCGGTCTTTTCTTCCTGCTTGTCGGTATGGCTCATTTCTTCACTGCCAAGGAAGCAAAAAGCTGGCAGCAACTGCCTGTTACCATCACCAAAGCAAAAGTGGTGCGGTCTGGACAGACTGATGGTTCCCCCATTTTCATGGCAGAAATTGAGTATCAATATTCGCAAAATGGCAAGATCATGAAAGGCGATCGTTTGTCGCTGAGGCCAATCCGGTCCAAGTCGCCCGGCGCGGTCAAACGGCAAATCGCAGCCTATAAGGTTGGCCGAACCGTTCTTGCACATATCAATCCGGCAAAGCCTGCCAAGGCCTACCTTCATACTTTCCCCGAAACCTATCTCTACGGACTGATCGTTCCGGGTCTGGCTTTGTTGGCCATGGGATTGGCGATTGGCCAGATACAGCGTTTCCGGAAGATGAATGATGAGCGGGAAGCCTGGCGCTTTGGTGAATTCAGGGGTCGCGTGCTCAAGCCTGTCCCGGTTGCGGTTTCATGGAATAGTAGAAAGGGCTGATGCTCTTTGTTGTTGGCATCCGGATTCTGTTGGTTCAAACCGGAAGCCCATGAGAGGACAAGGTTCAAAAATGGTACCTGTTCTCACGGATGACTTATTCCTTACTGGTAGAAAAACAAGCCAAATCAGTATCTTCGCCGTCCAGGGTCGGGAATGATTGTCACCATTAGAAAAACTTGGTCTCAATTTTCCTTAAGGCGAAGCTGGTTCCATATCGAGTGACAGGCACGATTCCGTGATTCCGGACATTTCATTTCGATGCCGAAATGAAATGTCCGGATGATTATAATCTCCGCCGAGAGTGGTGCACCCTCGCCCATGGAAGAGAGCTTTCGTGAGCCATTACGAGGAGGAATGTGTTACGCCTGACGAGAGACAAGCGCCTCTTCGATATCCGCAACGATCCGGCGCGCCATGGCTTTGCGGTTATCCGCTTCAAGAATGGGTCGCCCGACGACAAGATAATCTGCACCCGCTGCAATGGCACGAGAGGGTGTCATGACGCGTTTCTGATCTCCGACATCAGTTCCTTCTGGCCGGATACCGGGCGTGACAATGGCCATATGGGCCCCGACAATGGTTCGCATCGCTGTGGCTTCCTGTGCGGAACAGACAATGCCATCCATGCCCGCAGCACGCGCATCGGCTGCTCGTTTGGCAACAAGCTCAGTGGCGGTCAACGAATATCCGGCGTCAGAAAGGTCCGCATCGTCCATGGAGGTCAGGACCGTGACCCCAAGCAGATTCAGCTCGCTGCCCGCCTTTCCTGCCACAGCGGCCCGCATGGCCTTTGGATAAGCGTGAATCGTCAGGAATTTGGCGCCAAGGCTCGCAACAGATACGACACCTTTTTCAACCGTGTTGTCGATGTCCAGAAGCTTGAGATCCATGAAGACATCTTTGCCGTCCTCAATCAGCGACCGGGCCAGATCAAAGCCGCCTGCAAACCCGAGTTGATATCCGATTTTGTAGAAGCTCACACTGTCATCGAGATCTTTGATAATGGCCCGAGCCTCATCGAGACCAGGAACATCGAGTGGCACAATCAGGCGGTCGCGTGGAGCAAGAGTCATGGTCGAATAGATCCCTGTAAAGCGCGACCATTGCGATGACGTGAAGGAAACTTCATGTGGCAATGGTCGAATGATGCTTATAAAAACTGATTTGAGAAGAAAGGCGTAGGTCTTCCTATCAAATCAGTCTGCCAAGGTCCAGCACTTCGACAAAGCATGGCCACCACTGCGGTTCAATGCCAATGGGTGGCCTGATTGAGTTTTGCCATGCGAATGAGTGCAGCCGCACATCCTCCAAGGAAATCAGCATCCCGGTCCGACAGCAATTCTCCCTTTTCACCGAAAGCTGTTGCAGCAGAAGCAATGCTTACCTGTTCGGGAATGACAAGAGCACCCAATGCAACAAATATATCGCGCAGATGCGACAGGGAACGCATTCCGCCAAGCTTGCCCGGCGAAGCCGCTCCAATGGCATAAACAGGTGTCCTGAAGGGGTGATGCGTCTCGACAGGTACGCGGGAAATCCAGTCGAGCGTATTTTTTGTGAGGGGTGTTACGGAACCGTTATATTCTGGCCCGGCGAAGAAGACACCATCCTGGGACGCGAGCATCCTGGCCAGTTTTACCGCGTTTTCCGGGAGCCCATGTTCGGCTTCGTCATCCGCATTGAACAGCGGCAACGGATAATCTGCCAATGACAGGAACGTGACATCGGCTTCCATGAGGCTGAGCTGCTTGGCCATTGCGCCTGCCAAAGCCTGATTGAAACTGTTTGATCGAATAGAGCCAGAAAAGCACAAAAGGCGTGGAGGTTGCATGGTATTTCCTTTCGCTCAGGAAAGAAGGAGGCTTGTCAATACCTGACAAGCCTTGCCTGAAGCAGGCTATTTGGCTGGCCGACGATAGACCCAAACCCTTGCCGGTGGCAGATTGCCCAATATCCAGGAACTGCGTTCAATGGTGAAATCGCCCTCCTTCTGCGCGACAGGCGGCACCAGAGCATAAGAAAACTGAATGAAGGGCGTACCCGGCTCCATCGCGTCAAGGCACATGTTGATCAGGCGTTTTCGCATGTCCTTTGGCTTGGTGAAAAGGGGAAGCGAAGAAACAACGGCGGCCAGTGGCTCATGGATATGTGATTGCCGAATGGCCTCGAAGTCATAGGCATCGCCTTGAATCACCGTGGCGCCGGCAAACCGATCACTTAACATGGTCACAAAATTCTGCGCATATTCAACCGCCAGAATACGGGAAGGATCAACACCATGCTTGATAATGGCAGAGGTGACGGACCCGGTTCCCGGCCCTAGCTCGAGGACGAGGCCCGGTTTGGAAAGATCGATATAAGATGCCATCCTGTTGGCAAGCGCTGGGCTTGACGGTGCCACGGCTCCGGTTTTCAAGGGATTGTCGAACCATTGACGCAAAAAACGGATTTCATCTGGCAGGGTTGGAATGAGGGGGCGGTCTAGCAATTGCTTAAGCATGATAACCTCAAAATAGGCGCAATCAGAAACAGTATGATATATCAATCTGACAGCGTGGAGATGTGGCAACGCACATCAATGTCTTCAACAATGAACGTACTTCATCGATGTAGGTCTAATCCTGCGTCGATAAAAGACCTTTCTTGCAATAGCGCATGATATTTTTTACAAACAGCGCCTTTTTGACATCAATTTAGACTAAGTAAAAACGCGAAGCCAGTAGAAACACATAGAAAAAAACGGAGAGATGGATATCTGGCCATGTAAAAAGGGCATCAGATTGATGCCCTTTCGATGTTTCGGCTAAAAAGTCACTCGCCAATGCGTTCGAAGAAATCCTTGACCTTGGCGAAAAAGCCGGTGCTGTCCGGATGATTGTCATCATCACTGAGCGACTCGAATTCCTGAATAAGCTCCTTCTGCTTCTTGGAGAGCTTGCGCGGTGTTTCCACCTCCACCTGAATATACATGTCTCCATATTGGGCACTGCGCAAAACGGGCATTCCCTTGCCACGAAGGCGGAACTGTTTTCCGGTCTGGGTACCCTCTGGCACCCGAACGCGCGTCTTGCCACCATCAACGGTCGGAACTTCAAACTGCCCGCCCAGTATGGCGGTGGTCATGGAGATCGGTACGCGGCAGAAAATATCGGCCCCATCACGCTGGAACAGGTCATGCGGTTTCTGGGTGAGGAAAATATAGAGATCGCCCGAAGGCCCGCCACGAACGCCCGCTTCGCCTTCGCCGGAAAGCCGTATGCGTGTGCCATCCTCGATCCCTGCCGGAATATTGACCGACAGTTTGCGGGTTTCCGTTGTTCGTCCCACTCCACCGCACACGTCGCAAGGATCATCGATGATTTCACCACGGCCATGGACAGGTCGGACAGGTTCTCTCGACGGTGAAAAAGCCTTGTGTTGCACGGACCTTGCCCATGCCGCCACAGGTTGGGCAGGCTTTGGGCGAGGTGCCGGGTTTGGCAACCGCTGCCCGAGCAGCTGTTACAGGTGACCGACGTTGGCAACCTCAATCTCGGCCGTCTTGCCATGGAAGGCTTCCTCGAGCGTGATTTCCATATTGTAGCGCAGGTCTGCACCGCGCTCGCGCCCGCGTGAACGACGACCTCCGCCCATCATGTCGCCAAAAATGTCTTCAAAAATATCCGACATTGAGGACCCAAAATCCGAACCGAAGCCCTGTCCCATACCACCCTGCTCAAAGGCCGAATGGCCATAGCGATCATAGGCGGCTCGTTTTTCAGGATCTTTCAGGATCTCATAAGCTTCGTTGATTTCCTTGAAACGTGCTTCGGCGTCCGGGTTGTCGGGATTGCGGTCAGGGTGAAATTGCATGGCTTTCTTGCGGAAAGCGCTTTTCAGCTCCTTGTCGTCAGCCCCACGGGACACGCCGAGGGTTTCATAAAAATCGGCTTTGGACATTTTTGCTTCTTCCACCTTTTCATTCAATGGACCGATGTCAAGACAGATCGTGTCGGGAGCGCGCTCCTCGGATCCTGCCTTTGCCGTCGAATCATGTCATTTGTCCCGCGCAGAAAACAAAGCGCTTGGACATGCGTTAAGAGTTTGTGCCGCCTCTGTCTAATTTTGCCGGATCACAAACCGGCTTCAATCCGAAGGGGCAAGAACAGCTTCTATCCTGGTTTTCCCAAAGACACGCCTCACCGTGGGCCCTTGAAGCAGCGCACATGGCGTCATAGCGGTCTCTGGTCATCAAGAACAGACAGAATCGCGTCCTTCACATTGGCAAGGTCGGTGGCGGTCGATGACCAAACCACTTTCGCCTTGTCGAATGGCCTCTGGCGCACCGCCAGCATTGCCTGAAAATGGTCGGCAGGCCCTGCAATGCGGCTTCCACATAGCTGATACCGTAGCCTTCCCGTTCCTCGACCAACTGTCTGCCGGGTTGCAGAAACAGGTCTGCGCTTCGGTGTAGGGCGGTTTTGAATCCCCCCTCAACCCAGCCGATGAAATCGACGGAATCAGAAACGCCAAGCGATTGGGCAAGACCTTTGAGACGATCAAGATCGTTGCCTTGACCGGCGATAACGAGTTTTGCCTCGGGATAGCGAGACCGGATGGCGGCCAGCGCCGAAATGGCCTGATCAAGCCCCTTCCAGTCGATCAACCTGCAAATGCTCAGCAATCTGGGATGATGGTCTGCCCAGATCTTTGCTGTTCGATCAAGATCATCCCGAGAAGGTTCTTCGGGCTTGAAAATCGGTGGGTTGACGATCGAATAACCGATTGTCTCAGGGGTAAATGCCCTGGCCCGATTTCTCGTATCCTCGGAATTGAACAGGATATGATCAGCCTTGCTGAAGGCCTTGCGGATGCGCAGAGCCTTGTTGGCCACGTTGGGAAATTCATTGCCATGGGCCCAGCTGATCACTGGAAAAACGAACTTGCCACTGAGATACTCGACACTCTTCCAGCTGTCGGCATAAAGCGCATCAATGACGCCTTCTTTTGCGAGTTGCTTAATACGGCGGGCCTTGCGCCAGCGCCGGATTGGTCGGGGCCCCGAAAACCATTCGACCTTGTAGGGAAGACCGGCCGATTGTTCCCACTGACGAGCATCGCCACCCACCATCAGCCAGCACCAAGAACCTCATGCCCGGCCTTGACACAATAGTCCGCCGTGCCGGCCAGCAAGTTCTGAATGCCCCCCTTGCGAGGTGGGAAAGCCTGTGCCGTAATGACGATCATGTCGGCTCCTACGCGTCAGGTAATTGAGCCGGATGAACAGGAGAAAGCCGACACCAGTGAGATGTCGGCCTTCGCTCAGTTCAAATCAGCTCGAACAAGGCCTTAGGATTTCTTCTCATCATCTTCGTGAACTTCCTCGAAGTCCGCGTCAACAATGTCTTCATCCTTGGCCGCATCCACGAGCAGCGTCGGCAGCGGCAGCAGCTTCCCTCATCGGACTGCTGGGCGGCATACATGGCTTCGCCAAGCTTCATGGAAGCCTGTGTCATGGCCTCGGTCTTGGCCTGAATGGCTTCCAGATCGTCGCCTTCCAGTTCCGTTTTCAGCTCGGCAATTGCTGCCTCGATGGCAGACTTGTCGGCTTCGGAGACCTTGTCGCCATAATCGGCGAGAGATTTCTCGGCAGAGTGCACGAGGGCTTCGCCCTGGTTCTTCGCTTCAACCAGCTCCTTGCGTTTCTTGTCCGCTTCGGCGTTGGCTTCTGCATCCTTGACCATCTGCTCGATTTCGTCGTCGCTGAGGCCACCAGAAGCTTTGATCGAGATTTTCTGTTCCTTGCCGGTGCCTTTGTCGAGAGCCGACACATTGACGATGCCGTTGGCGTCAATATCGAAGGTCACTTCGATTTGCGGAACGCCGCGCGGTGCCGGTGGGATACCAACCAGATCGAACTGGCCAAGCATCTTGTTGTCGGCAGCCATCTCGCGTTCACCCTGGAAGACCCGGATTGTCACTGCATTCTGATTGTCATCGGCAGTGGAGAAAACCTGGCTCTTCTTGGTCGGGATCGTGGTGTTGCGATCGATAAGGCGCGTGAACACACCGCCAAGGGTTTCGATACCGAGAGACAGCGGGGTCACATCGAGCAGCAGAACGTCTTTGACGTCACCCTGCAAGACACCGGTCTGAATGGCAGCACCCATGGCAACCACTTCATCAGGGTTCACACCCTTGTGTGGCTCCTTGCCGAAGAAATGTTTCACCGATTCCTGAACCTTGGGCATACGGGTCATACCACCGACCAGAACGACTTCATCGATTTCGGAAGCGCGCAGACCAGCGTCTTTCAGAGCGGCTTCACAAGGCTTGATGGTGCGTTTGATCAGATCGTCAACCAGCGCTTCGAATTTCGCGCGGGTCAGTTTCAGGGTCAGGTGTTTCGGACCGGAAGCATCAGCCGTGATATATGGCAGGTTGATCTCGGTCTGAGTGGAAGAGGAGAGCTCGATCTTTGCTTTCTCGGCAGCTTCTTTCAGGCGCTGCAAAGCCAGCTTGTCGTTTTTCAGATCAATGCCGCTCTCTTTCTTGAATTCACCAACCAGATAGTCGACAAGACGCATGTCAAAGTCTTCACCACCAAGGAAGGTATCACCATTGGTGGACTTTACTTCGAAAACGCCATCACCGATTTCCAGAACGGACACGTCGAAGGTACCGCCACCAAGGTCATAAACCGCGATGGTTTTGCCGTCATTCTTGTCAAGGCCATAGGCCAGCGCCGCTGCGGTCGGTTCGTTGATGATACGAAGCACTTCCATACCGGCGATCTTGCCCGCATCCTTGGTTGCCTGACGCTGTGCGTCGTTGAAGTAGGCAGGAACGGTAATGACGGCCTGAGTAACAGGTTCACCGAGATAGTCTTCAGCGGTTTCCTTCATTTTCTGAAGGATCATGGCCGAGACCTGTGAAGGAGAGTATTTTTCACCCTCGACTTGCACCCAGGCATCACCATTGTCACCTTTGACGATTTTGTACGGCACCAGATCCTTGTCCTTGGAAACGGCAGGATCATCGTAGCGACGACCGATCAGGCGTTTCACAGCGAACAGGGTATTCAGCGGGTTGGTCACGGCCTGACGTTTTGCAGGCTGACCAGCAAGACGTTCGCCATCGTCAGTGAAAGCGATCATGGAAGGTGTGGTACGAGCCCCTTCCGCGTTTTCAATGACCTTTGGTTCTTTACCATCCATAATGGATACGCACGAGTTTGTGGTACCCAAGTCAATACCAATGACTTTGCTCATTTGTTTCTCCTTTTCGGCAGGCCGGTCTAACCCTATGAAAGCGGTTATCGAGCGCCGACAAAGTCGGCCCGGCCCCCATGAAGATGCGCGTCAGACGCGCGGGTTACATTTACATTCAAGGGACATATAGGAGCCGCCAAAGCGGTCTGCAAGGCGCATTTCCCATCACATTCGCCGCTTTTTTACGACAGATGAAAATGGCACCCCTCTTATAAGAGAGCTGCGACAAAATAAAGGGGGGTAAGGGAGTTAAGTTGAAGTTAATTACATATAGTCCCCACATCTCACGCTTTCATTTGTGTTCGTGGACAAATAAACCGCTACTATGAAAGCGTCACCTGGCAATGGGAAAATGGCAGGACCCATTTTGAATCACATGAATCGCCAGTGCTGGCACCCGACGGAGGAACTCGAATGAAGAAAATTGCTTTTACCATAC
>NZ_CAUVYE020000008.1:0-721870 GCF_963556055.3 uncultured Cohaesibacter sp.
TTCGATGTTAATCATGATGCGGTTGAAAAGGCCGTGGCCAATTGGCAGCATGGTGACCACGGCGCCGCGCGCGATCTCTATTTCGCTTCCGAGCCAAGAAGTCAGGAGCTGATCCGTCGCCTCAATCGTGTGCCTGGTGCCACCGCCCGAATTGTCAATATGAGATCGGAACTGCTGACTTATGTGAAAGACGAGCCGGCTCTCAAAGGCCTTGATCATGACTTTCAGCATCTCTTTTCTGCCTGGTTCAACCGTGGTTTCCTTGAAATCGAGCAAATCGACTGGACGACGTCGGCCGAGATTCTGGAAAAGATCATCACCTATGAGGCGGTTCACCAGATCAAGGGCTGGGACGGATTTGCGGCAGAGGGTTGCCGATGTTGACAGACGGCTATTTGCCTTCTTCCATCCGGCCATGCCGCGGGATCCGCTGATTTTTCGTGGAAGTGGCCCTGACCAGAGCCATCCCGAAATCAATCGCTTCCATTCTCGAGCAGGAGCGCGAACGGGTCAAACCGTCCGCCGCCAATGCAGCCATTTTCTACTCCATTTCCAACTGTCAGCATGGCCTGAGGGGCATTTCCTTCGGTAACTTCCTCATCAAGCAGGTTGTCGAGGAATTGCAAAGGGAATTCCCGTCCCTGCACACATTCGTCACGCTGTCTCCGGTACCCGGTTTCCGCAGATGGGTCGAGAAGGCCATGGAAAGCAATGATCCATTGTTGCGAGCCGAAGATCGGGCCGTGCTCGAGGCTTTGCCCAAGGATGGAGTGCCGTCTGATGATTTCATCACGTCGCTGGCCGCCCGATATCTGCTCAATGCACGCAGCAAGAAGGGAACGGCCTTTGATCCGGTCGCGCATTTTCATCTCGGCAATGGTGCACTCCTGCATAAGGTTCACGCCAGGGCCGACCTGTCAGATCAGGGCAAGCGCAACAGTTGGGGTGTCATGGTCAACTATCTTTATGACGAAAACCGCATTGAGGAACATCATCAGGCCTATGCGACCGATAGTACCGTTGCAGCCTCCTCCGAGGTTCGCTCGCTGGCCAGCCCGCGCAAACGCCTGAGTGTTGGCACATCCAGTTAGGATAAGTTCTATACTTGAACGACGGAGCAGGGCGCACGAATACTTTTGTGCGCCCTGTCTGGTTTTTACCAGCGAACACCTTGAAAAGCCATGATTACTGGGTCTTTTTTATGCAAATACACGGCCTGCAATATTTTACATTTCATTAATATATCGCCAAGTAGTTGTATTGGTATTATTCATTCGATGCAGAAGTGTGTAATATTAAGGTAATATTTCAGAAAATATATTCAGATTTTTGATTTGGTCTTAACGAAGTGTCCACCTTGTTATCTTAGCATACAATAAAATACTTAATTTTACACCCCGTTTCATGGACGAAATGGGGTGGTGTTTCGAGTATGTCGCCGAGTTCGTCATCTTTCGATGGAAGCGCTCCGGGGCGTGACGAGAATGGAACCTGAGCGATATTAGGGAAGGACACTTCATGCGCTTTACGATTGCGAAACGTCTTTATATCCTGGTTGGCGTTTTCTGCGTTGGCCTCTTGGCTTTGACCGTTTACAATGGACTTCAGCTTCCGAGGCGAGTTGTCCGATCAGAAAGCTGCCGAACTGAGCAGTCTGGTGGATGCGGCCGTCAATGTGGTGCAGTCGAAATATGACTCATTCCAGGCCGGGGAGATGACCGAAGACGAAGCCAAGATTGCCGCAGCAAAGGCAGTTGAGGCAATGCGCTATCGCGGCCAGGAATATTTCTGGATCAACGACATGAACAGTGTCATCGTCATGCATGCGGCCAAACCCAAGCTCAATGGTCAGAATCTCGCGAGCATGCAGGACCCCAACGGGGTGACGATCTTCCCTGAATTCGTCAAGATGGTACGTGCCAACAGTGCCGGTTTCGTTGCCTATCAATGGCCAAAGGCGGGCTCGGAAACGCCTGTCGACAAACTCTCCTATGTCAAGGGCTTTACGCCCTTGGGGCTGGGTTGTTGGTACCGGCGTCTATATGGATGACCTGCAAGCGATCCTCTGGACCAATACCAAGCTGATGCTGATGATTGGTGGCTCCGTTCTGTTGCTCAGCTTTGCGATCGCCTGGCACATGATCAGATCAATCACCAATCCTCTGGGCTCGCTCAAGCGCGCAATGCTGCGGCTGGCCGACAATGAGCCGATCAACGAAGTGCCTGCGGAAAACCGTGCGGATGAGCTGGGTGAAATGGCCGCAGCCGTCAAGACCTTCCGCGACATGAACGAAGAACGCAAGCGTCTGACGGCGCAGCAGGATCAAGATCAGGCAGTTCAGGCCAAGAGACAGGCCCAGATTGATGCATTGATCTCGAATTTCCGCTCCGAGTCCTCGAACGAATTGCGTGTGGTCTCCGAACAGATGCAGCGTTTGAGCGAAACGGCGAACAATCTCTCGAACCTGTCCAATTCGACAGCCACCCGGTCTTCGCAGGCTCAAGGGGCCGCAACTCTGGCGTCTTCCAACGTCCAGACCGTCGCAGCCGCGAGTGAGGAATTCACCGCTTCGATCAGTGAAATTGCCAGACAGGTGGAACAGGCAACCAGCGCCGTGAACACTGCAATGATCACGACCGGTGCAGCCAATGACCGGGTTGGCAGCCTCGCTGCCGCGGCTCAGCAGATTGGTGACGTGGTCAACCTCATTCGTGATATCGCCGAGCAGACCAACCTTCTGGCGCTCAACGCAACCATCGAGGCGGCTCGTGCGGGTGAGATGGGCAAGGGCTTTGCCGTGGTCGCAGCCGAGGTCAAGGAACTTGCGAACCAGACCTCCAAAGCAACCGAGCAGATCGCTACCCAGATCAATGGCATTCAGAGCGAGACGCAGGAAGCTGTCCAGTCGATTGAGGAAATCGGCACGACCATCGAGCAGGTCAATACCTACACCGCATCGATTTCCGAGGCTGTGCACCAGCAGGATCTGGCGACCAACGAGATTGCAAACTCGATCCAGGAAGCAGCCACCGGCACAACCGCGCTCAGCCAGGACATCGAGGTTGTTTCGGGTGCCGTCGAGCAGACCCACAAGGCCGTTGACGAGGTCAACACAGTGTCGACCGATGTGCAGCGCTGTGCTGCGGGCCTTGCCAAGACAGTGGACCAGTTCCTTGCCGAGGTGGCCAACGCATAGGCGAAGAACACCACAAACACGCAAAGATCGGGCGGGCCTTGCCGCCCTTTTTCTTGCGCGGATCCCACCAAGCCGCTATAGAGAGGCCCCGGAACAGGCACCTTGGTCAAAGTCTGAAAAGGCACCCGAGGTGAAACCACATCACTGGCGAAGTGAAGACATGGCACAACGGCGCGGCGGCAAATCATCAGGACCCGGCATCTCGAAAGCTGGTCCGAAATCCAAAACAGGTGGGTCTGGCAAATCGGCGCAGGGGCGTTCTGGTCCCGGTCGGCAGGAGCGGGGGCCCTCTGTGCAAAAACAGGGCTTCACTCCCGGACGCGTCGTCAAGCGTGGCAATGAAGGCAACGTCAATCGGCACGCAGCAAAGCCGCAGCCCGATGAGCGCCCCCTTTTCGTTCTGCCTCCTCGCCCTGAAGGGACCGACGCCACGGCGCGCACCTTTTGCTCTCATGGTAACCGAGCCATGGGAACATTATGCCCTCATTGATATGGGGCACGCGCAAAAGCTGGAGCGCTATGGTCCCCTATACCATCGTCCGTCCTGAACCTCAGGCAATGGGCAGCCCGCGTCTTGACAAGGGTGTCTGGGAGGCGGCTGACGCTGTTTTCTCCGGTGATCTTGAAGAAGAAGGGCCCGGCCGCTGGCGCTATCCCAAGCCGTTGGGCGAAACATGGGAAACCCACTGGGATGATATTCGCTTCTTCGGACGCTTCACGGCCTTTCGCCATGTCGGCTTCTTTCCCGAGCAGGCAGCCCACTGGGCCTGGATGGACAAACAACTCCGCAGCTCTTTTCTTGGCCGCCCTCCACGCGTTCTGAACCTTTTTGGCTATTCCGGCATTGCCTCGCTGGTGGCTGCTCGTGCCGGAGCTGAAGTGACCCATGTCGATGCGTCCAAAAAAGCGATCGGCTATGGCAAGGAAAATCAGGCACTGGCCGGACTGGATGACAAGCCCATCCGCTGGATCGTTGATGACGCGCTCAAATTCGTCCAGCGCGAAATACGTCGTGGTAATGTCTATGACGGCATCCTGCTCGATCCACCCAAATTTGGCCGTGGCCCCAAAGGCGAGGTCTGGCAGCTTTTCGAAATGCTGCCTGAAATGCTCGATGCCTGCCGTCAGATCCTGTCGCAAGAGGCGCTCTTTTTCACGCTTACGGCCTACGCAATGCGTGCCTCTTATGCTGCCTTTGATGAATTGATGATCGAGGTCATGACCGGTCATGGCGGCATCGTGGAATCGGGCGAATTGATGATTGCCGAGGAGGGGGGCGCACGAACGCTCAACACGTCCCTCTACACCCGCTGGCGACCGCTCACCAAAGACGAGTCGATATCACAGGAGCGTGTTGAGAATGGGGAGACTGACAAATGAGTGAGAGCCGCGCTACGAAAAATGGCCTGATCAAGGAAATCACCGCCGTCTCCAACCAGCATATCAAGGATATCCGGGCGCTGGAGCGCCGCAAGGTGCGCAATGAAACCGGTCAGTTCATGGCCGAGGGCCTGCAACTGGTCGCCTTTGCCATAGAAGCCGGTTGGGAAGCGGAAATTCTGGTCTATGCGAAAAACATAAAGACCCACGAGCTGGTGCAACAAGTGGCAGCCAAGGTCTATGCCAAGGGCGGGCTCATCCTGGAAGTGTCCGAGCAGGTGCTTTCCAAGATCGCCCATCGCGACAATCCCCAACATGTGATTGGCGTTTTCCGCCAGCGGATCGGCACGCTTGACGATCTGCTGAAGGCGATGTCCGATGGCAAGGCGGATATGGCGGTTGCCCTTGAAGGGGTTAAGGATCCGGGAAATCTTGGCACCATCATCCGCACCACCGATGCGGTTGGAGCCAGCGCCCTGTTGCTGGTCGGAGAGACAACCGATCCCTTCAGTCTGGAAGCGGTACGCGCCACCATGGGGTCGATATTCCATGTTCCTCTTTATCGGGCAACGCGGGAGGAATTTCTTGACTGGCGCCCGTCCTGGCCCGGCGAGATTGTAGGAACCCATTTGCAGGGAGCCCTCGACTACCGGACCATAAAGCCGAAAGAACCGGTTCTGGTCCTGATGGGGAATGAACAGTCAGGCTTGCCGGACGCATTTGCGCAAGGCTGTGATCATCTGGTCAAGATCCCGATGGCTGGCCGGGCCGAGAGCCTCAATCTGGCCGTCTCTACCGGCATCACCCTGTTTCGCTTGCGCGAGAGCAGACTTCAGCTCTAGGCACGGGGGCGGCCCCTTCATGGAACGCAAAAACCCCGCATCCGATGATGCGGGGTCCTTTGATTTGGTCTCAGGAAATTCTTGCTGTAACGCCTAGGCGGCACGAACCGTTTCAAGGAAGTTGTGCAGTTGGGTCTTGAGCTCGACCGATTGGTCGGAAAGGCTCCGGGACGCGGCAAGAAGCTGCGTCGCGTTCGCGCCGGTGGTCTGGGCGTTGGCCGCCACTTCCTGAACGCTCAAGGAGACTTGCTTGGTACCGTTGGAAGCATTGACCACAGCCTCGGCAATTTCGCCGGTGGCATGGCCCTGTTCCTCGACCGCCGAGGCGATGCTGCCTGACGAAGAGCTGATCTCCCCGATGATCTCCGAAATGCTGCCGATGGCGTCAACGGCCTGATCTGTCGTCTGCTGGATGCTGGTGATCTGGTGGCTGATTTCTTCGGTGGCCTTGGAGGTCTGGTTGGCCAGCTCCTTGACTTCTGCTGCAACCACGGAAAAGCCTTTGCCAGCTTCGCCCGCACGCGCTGCCTCAATGGTTGCATTGAGCGCCAACAGATTGGTCTGCTCGGCAATGCCGGAGATGAGTGCGACAATGTCACCGATATGCAGGGCAGCCTGTTGCAGCTCGCCGACGATACCCCGTGTTGCTTCTGCCTTCGAGGAGCCCTCGGCGCTCTGGTGGGCTGAGTTGTCCACCAACTGCTTGATGTTGCGGATCGAGGCCTCCAGTTCTTCCGCCGCGCTGGCAACATAGGACACGTTGGCCCCCGCTTCTTCGGCAGAGGTGGCGACCGAGCTTGCCTGGCCGGACGCCTGACCTGCCGACTGCTCCAACTCGCTGGCTGTCAGCTGGAGCTGATTTGCAGCGCTTGAAACCTCATTGACGATAACACCGACCGACTGTTCGAACTGATCGGCCAGTTGGGCCATCATCGCGCGTCTTTCTTTCTGCGCATTTTCCTCCCGTCCGAGTGCCTGCGCTTCCAAGGCACGACGCTTGCGAAGGCCTTCCCGGAGCAGTTCCGAAGAGCGCGCCATTTGACCGATTGCGTCTTTGCGTTCGGTGTAGGGAATGGACACATCGAGATCATCCTGCGCCAGACTGGACAGAATGGTTTCGCTGTTCCCGATCAGGCCTTTCAAGGCTCGCAGCCCAAGAACACTGATCGCTATTGCTGCAAGCAGAATGACCAGCGTACCCGCGCTGAAAAGAATGAAATGGTCGAAGGCACCAGACAGTTTGGCCGTTGCCAGATTGGTGCTCAGCGTGTGGGCGTCTGCGGTAAGACGCAATGTGATTGCATCATGGGGCCCGGAAACCCTTTGCCAGAGCGTTCCGGCCTGTTCTGGCAGCTCAGAATGGCTGGCCTGAACAAGATCGAGAAATCCGATGAAGCCTTTGCCATCTGGGCCATTGAGATAGTCTTCATAGGCCATCACGGCTTCCTCAGGCCCATTGTCCGTGAAGATCGGCGAGAAATAGCCTTCCTGATGCATGCCACGAACCAGAACTGCAAGCTCGGGAATGGTGGCCTTGCCTGCCGCCAGAATTGGCTCGACGATGCTGCTGATCATGTTGTGGGCGTCGCGCATCTGCTGGCTGGCGAAATAGGCGTAAAGACGGCTCGAAAGCTCGGCATCCGGGATCAGCGATGCACCGCGGCGCATCAGCTTGTTGCTGAGGGCCGAAATGGGTTGGAGATATTTTACCCCAAGGGCCGGTGAGGTATTCCCCTTGTCAATCTCCGCGCGAAACGCAAGCAGATTGGGGCGCATTTTGACAAGAGACTGATGAATGGCGGAAAGACCTGAATCGGTGGACTCAACCTTGTCGAACTGGTTCAGAAGCGCATCATAAAGCGCATCTGACTGGCGTCTCTTTTCCGCGCGGTCTTGCGCAGAGGAAAAGACTTCGCTTGGCAAACCGTCTGAAAGCCGACCAGCCGCATTCCCAAGCTCGACGAGATCCGTCGAATATTTCATATGCTCATAATTCTGGTAGGACTGGTAGGAAAGAAAACCACCCAGACCCAAAATCGCCAACACTGGTATTGACACTATAGCGGCAAGCAACCGGTTCAACAGGAGATGTCTCATCATTTCTTCTCGATACGATTTGTCTGCTGTGTTGGAATTGGGAAGTGCAGACCAAAAAGTTTTCCCGAGATCAGGCTGTGGTCTAGGAGTTAATTAGTTATAAATCACCAATTGGCAAACGGTGCGCTGAAATGCCGGTATCAAACCCAGACAGACTGCTGGTCGACGGTTTGGCAGGAACGAAAGAAAATGAGTATTAAACACATATGTTTAATATAAATGTATGAAATAATATACTTATTTGGACATAAGTCAGAAATAGTCGCTTGCTGACAGGATTTTGACGGGGGATTGCAAAAGCGAAGTGCTCAAGCAATGACAAACCAAAATCGTATCGCTGAATGATACAAAAACGACATTTTTCGCATTTTTTATGCGGCTTTGTCCTGTGACAAACCAGACGGGTGAAGGGTTGGGCAAGAAAGAAAAGCGGCGAAAGGCTCTGCTGTCAGGCGATAAAGAAGGTAACGACAGGATCGGTTGCTCACCGCGATGGAGGGAGAAGCCACAAAGATTCAGCCAACCAGATAAAGCCCAATAAGTCCGGCCACGCCGACGACAACGCGCCAGATGGCAAAGGGCATAAAGCCATGGCGGGAGACAAAATCAAGCAGGCGCTTGACCACAAACACGGCGGCGATGAAGGCGGCAATAAAGCCCACGGCAATCACGCCGGCCTGATCCATGCTGATGATGTCGCGGTTCTTGTAGAGGTCATAGGCAAACGCGCCCGCCATGGTCGGCATGGCAAGGAAGAAAGAGAATTCGGCCGCCGAACGTTTGTCCGTTCCCATCAGAAGAGCCCCTGCGATGGTCGAGCCAGAGCGGGAAACCCCCGGTACCAGTGCAAGGCACTGGAACAGCCCAATCTTGAAAGCAAGCGAGAGGGGATAATCCATCACATCTGTAAAGCGAGGCTTCAGCTCCAATCGATCAATCCATGCCAGCAGGAAGCCGCCAATGATCAGTGTCGTGCAGATGAGGGCCGGGCTCTCGAACAGCACCTGCTTGATGAAACTGTGCAGGCTCGCACCCAGCACCGCGGCAGGAAGAAAGGCGAGCAGAATGCCAAACACGAACCGGCGCGCTTTCGGGCTGGTTGGCAAATCGAGTGCAATCCCCCACAGTCTGGCGAAATAGACCGACAGGATGGCAAGGATCGCACCAAGCTGAATGAGCACTTCGAAGGTCTTGCCATCATTCTCAAATCCGAGAAAATGGCCAGCAAGAAGAATATGACCGGTTGAGGAAACAGGAAGGAATTCGGTGAAGCCTTCCAGAAAGCCAAGCACGACTGCTTCAAAATAAGTGGCAAGATCCATTCTTTTCCTCAATCTTTTTCTGGCAGAAACATCATTCTGCCACTATGGTCGCCTTCTACCGCAAGAGCGGGAACCAAGAGCGCTATTTATGGGTGCATTTAAATCATTTCCGTTAAAGCGCTGATAATCTTTTCACACTTGAATGGGCTGGCATCCACATATTTTGTCAGTTGAAGTCCCAGGGAATATACGGCACGAAAGGAGTTGCGCGGGCGATGTTGCTTCTCTACCACACCCAGATGTCTGTTCCATCACGCTTTGTGCGGCTGGTTTTGGCCGAATATAAGGCGGGAGCCGAGTTATCCGAAATTCTGCCCTGGGAACGGCCCGACAACTTTCTTCTTATCAATCCGGCAGGCACTGTACCGGTGTTGCGCGAAAATGACGGACCGCCGGTCTGTGGGGCATCGGTCATTGCCGAGTATCTTGACGAGACCAGAGGTTATGCTCTGGGTGCACGGCGCCTGTTGCCGGACTATCCAAACCAGCGCGCAGAAGTGCGGCGGCTCATACACTGGTTTCTGGTCAAGGCCAACGAGGAGAGCGCACAATTCTTCCTTGAGGAAAAGATCTACAAACGCATGCGACGCCCCACCGAGGGTGGCGGATCGCCTGACAGCAATATCTTGCGGGCCGCGCGAGCCAATCTGAAAATCCATCTCAACTATATCGCCTATCTTGCTGAACGGCGAAACTGGCTGGCGGGCGAGCATTTTTCCTATGCCGATCTTGCCGCAGGGGCGCTTTTGTCCTCCATCGATTATATCGGTGAGGTGCCTTGGGAAAAGGAACCGGTGGTCAAGGAATGGTATCAGCGGATCAAGTCGCGTCCGGCTTTCAGGCCCATTCTGTCTGATAGTCTGAAAGGCATCCCACCTGCCAACCATTATGTCGATCTGGATTTTTAAACCCCGTTGCGGCATCAACCAGCCATGACCAAGCCAATATCGGACAAACAGCCAAAGCTGAGGGCCTTTCTGGAAAAGGAGGCGCGGGCGTTGGGCTTTGCCGACCTGCGTATCTGTCGGGCTGAGGACGCAAAAGACCGCGAGGCGCTGCTGCTTGATTTCGTTGGGAAAAACTATCATGGCTCCATGAGCTGGATGGAGGATACGCTTGTACGCAGAGCCCATCCCACCAACTTGTGGGACGATGTGCGCTCGGTGATCATGCTGGGATTCAATTATGGTCCTGAAGAGGATCCGCGCCTGCTGCTCACCGAGCCCGAAAAGGCCAATATCTCTGTCTATGCCCGTCATCGCGACTATCATGACTTGATCAAGGGACGCCTCAAACAGCTATCCGCCAAGCTGCTCTCGCGTCTCAGAGACAGTGTACCCAATGGTGAAATCAAGGTTTTTGTCGACACCGCTCCGGTGATGGAAAAGCCCCTCGCTGCACTGTCAGGCCTTGGCTGGCAGGGAAAACACACCAATCTGGTGAGCCGCGACTATGGTTCCTGGCTCTTTTTGGGAGCGATCTTCACCAATCTGGATTTGGCTCCGGATGCCCCCGAGATTGATCGGTGTGGCTCCTGTCGCGCCTGTCTTGATGTCTGCCCCACCGGGGCCTTTCCTGCACCCTACCAGATTGATGCCAGTCGCTGCATTTCCTATTTGACCATTGAGCACAAGGGGCCGATACCCCATGCCTTGCGTCCGGCAATGGGCAATCGTATCTATGGCTGCGACGACTGTCTCGCTGCCTGTCCGTGGAACAAGTTCGCCCAGAGTGCTAGCGAAGCGAAACTGCGGGCCAGAGAGGACCTCAAAGCGCCAAACCTTGAAGCGTTCCTCGTCCTAGACGATGCTGCCTTCAGGCAGCATTTTTCCGGCTCGCCCATCAAGCGCATCGGCCGGAACCGCTTTATGCGCAATGTCCTGATCGCGGCAGGCAACTCCGGTCAGGCTCACCTGGCTGACAGGATCATGGCCCATCTCGATGATGACGACCCGCTCCTGCGCGGCGCTTCGATCTGGGCGCTGGGGCGATTGTTGACCGATGATGCCTTGCGGGACCTAGCCTGTTCGCGCATGGACAAGGAAACAGATGAGGACGTCAGGGTAGAATGGCAATTGGCCTTGAACACAGCGTCGAAGGAAGGAACAGAATGAAACTATTCATCTTTGGCTATGGCTATAGCGCCCGGGCAATCGCCCGACATCTGGCACCTCACTGTCGGTGGATCGCAGGTACCTCCCGTTCTTCTGCAAAGCTGGAAGAGATGGAGGCAAAGGGGATAGACGCCTTTTTCTTCGATGGAGAAATTCCGCAAGGAGCGATGCGCGAAAGGCTGAATGAGGCGACCCATATTCTCATCTCGATCGCACCCGATGAACATGGCGATCCTGTTCTGAACAGCTGTGCCGATATCATTGCCGCGAATGGCAACAAGCAATGGCTCGGCTATCTCTCGACCGTCGGCGTCTATGGTGACCATGGTGGCGCCTGGGTGACAGAAGAAACAGAATGCCGCCCGGTCTCGAAGCGCTCGACCCAGCGGGTCGCGGCAGAATCGGCCTGGCAGTCATTTGCGTCTGATCAACACGTGCCCTTGGGCATTTATCGCCTTGCCGGCATTTATGGTCCGGGCCGGAACCAGATGCTTAAACTTGCCGCAGGTACCTGCCGCGCCATCAACAAGCCGGGGCAGGTCTTCAATCGCATTCATGTTGAAGACATCGCACAAACCCTCGCCAAGGCAGCCACCACTTGCCATGAGGGCCTGCTCAATGTCTGTGATGATGAGCCCGCCCCGCCACAGGAAGTGATCGCCTATTGCGCGGATCTGATGGGGATCGGCCACCTTCAGGAAATCGACTTCGACAAGGCCGACATGACGCCGATGGCACGCAGCTTCTATGGTGAAAACAAACGATGCGGCAACGAGAAAATGCGAGCTCTCATAGATGGCCCGCTTCATTATCCAACCTACCGAGAAGCCTTCACCCAGATGTGGCAAAGCGACAGCTGGCGCGGCTGAGCCCGCCCACGCCCCTGTCATGGACGGGACTTGCATGAAAGAATGAGGGCGCACGCGCTGCGCCTTGCGGGCTTTTCACAGGGAAGTCCACCGCTGTTAAAAAATTGCAAGAAAAAACAAAAACGCCCTTGCCATTGCGATCAATAGGGATTAGACAACAGCCTCACTTGCCGCACTTTTCAAGTGCCGGACAACGGATGCGCGCTGGTAGCTCAGTTGGATAGAGCACCAGACTACGAATCTGGGGGTCGGGGGTTCGAATCCTCCCCAGCGCGCCATTTCTTCTTTTCTTCCCGAAACATGATTGGCGTGTTGAACATTTTGTGCGCTGCTTTCTTTGCACAGGTGGCGTGCCTTTTCAGTCTGCACAAGTCGCTATTTTTCTCTGCACAGGTTGCATGCTCAATTAGCCCTCTCACCTTGCACTTTTCATGCCGTGTCTCGGCCCAGCTTGAAGGCTCTATTTGAGCTTGTTTCTCTATTGATCAGAGCAACTGCGTCTATAGACCGGAATGAGCTGCACTATCCTTGAATTCACACTATGCGGACATTTGAGACATTCGCTGCAGAGCCCATGTCCTTTTATGGTTACCCCAAATGTGATTTCACAGAATGAACGAGTTTGCTGGAAATGCAACTTTAGATTTATATTTATGTTTTAAAATACTCGGCCAGAAGGTACTTCGCCCTAAAACTTGAATAATTGAACATTTGATTGAGTATAAATGATTGATAAAAAATACATGGTCGCAATTGTTGGCTCTACTCTTCTTGTCATCTTAGGATTGCGGGCCGGTGCCGAAAGCACATCCGCCTCCGAACAATTACAGGATTGTTTATCACAATCTGATCTAGCCTGCGTAGCAGAACTTGCCTATCGATACCCATCATCGATTGATTCTGACATTGAGAGAAAGAAAGCTGCGATTAGTCTTGCATATCTTGGCAAACCAGAGAAAGCATTCGAGCTCTACACTGATCTTAAGTGGAGAAAAACTTGGTCACTCAGTAAGCTCTACGACATTTTCTACGCCCTGACTTCAAGCCATTCTGACGTGCCTGAAAGCTTCAACGCGCAGCGTTCAAGAGCCAAAAGCATCAGAATTGCAAGTGCGGTTTTAGTCTACTTAATCGTAAAAAATCGCACTGATGAAATCGATGGGTATATGAAAGAAATTGTCGATGCCAATGAAAAGTTGGCTGTTCTAAACTATGCATGGGCCATTGTGGATCGTCCAGTTGCGCTAATGCACCCTGAATATGCAGAGCGCTTAAGTGAAGTTATTGATAATCAATTAGATGGACTTGGCCAAAATGAAATCTCCATTTCCGATCTTCAGACACCGGACTTATTGTCAGTATCGCACAACAACCAACTCATAGCCGTGGCAAATAAGATCGATAATTATGACAAGCGAAAGCGCTTCATTGATAGTCTCGTGAGGTACAATCAACGAGCAACGAAAGAAGCGGAATTATTTCAATCGATTGAAGTATTGGTTCGGCATGGAGACAAAGAGGAGGCAATCGAAAAGATCGAAGCAATCACAAACGTAGGTAAGCCAAAATTTTACTATCAAAGCTTTGCGTCATTCTTTTATGCTCGAGACTTTTACAGATTTTGGCAGCGAAAAGATTCCGTCTTTCAAGACCTATTAGCTGAGGCCGTTATCGAGCGGATCCGTTCCTGGAATGATCCGGTTTGCAAAACAGATGTCTACACCGGATTGGCTCTTTTCTATGCTTATGCTAATCGAAAAGATGCTGCGCTTGCCCTGCTGGATCGCTTTAAAGAATTGGAGCCTGTTGCCTACAAAAATTTAGGTGGAGAAAGCTCGTGTCAGACGCTTGGTTTTTTCAGCACGACGATTTTCCGATTTATTCTCGGTGCTGATAGCCTCATAGACATAGAAGACTACCTCGCGCAATTTGCCGGAAAACCTACACAAGAACGCATAGCTTTGCTTTCTGAATTTAAAAGCCAATCGTTCTACATATTGACCCACGCTGTCGGGTTCTCTTCTTCTCAACGCCGCGAAAGAATTCTCAAGCTTCGCAACGATATCGAGGCAAAGCTTTTGCCTGAGGACACGCGAGGTAGTGCAGACGTTTATGATATACGTTGGCCAACAAAGTCCGGTGATTGGGAAATTGTCCTAGCCGAGGTTGCCAATGCCTTCGAGCGATTAAGAAAAGGAACGGGGCAGGATCGGCCGTCTGACGAACAACTCAGCGATCAGCTTTTTAGCAAATTTCCAAGTGATGAGCTGATTGAAGAAGGATTTTTTTGGCGCGAAGGTCGGTCAAAACATTAAATAGCTACACCCTAATGCGGGCATAGGCTAGCCTTATACCATGGCCGCTTTGGGCTCAAAGCGGGCCTTGCTCGATTTACACCCCGTCGGATGAAACCTGATGACGCGCTCTCCATCAGAAAACCTCATTAAACAAGCAGAGGCGAAAAGCACTCCGCTTGTTCCGGTTTCGACAAATAAGGGGCAGTCAGCAAGCGCCCCTACGTCTTGTTGAGTTTGATGGCCGGTTCCTGCTGTGGCGGTGATTTGGGATTCCATTCCACCCGATAAAGATCGAAGCGGCGATCCTTCAGATTCTGCACCGTGCCCGAATTGCGGCTGACGGTCAGCTGATCCAACTGCAAATCCGAGAAGATGATGGTTTCGGTATTGGTATCGGCCAAGGCTGCAATGCCGTCGCGAGCGAATGGGAAATCGCACGGTGTGAAAATGCCGCTTTCGGCATAATGCACATCCATATTCTCGACATCGGGCAGGTTGCCGACAATCCCCGATGTAACCACATAGATCTGGTTCTCAATGGCCCGCGCCTGACAGCAATAGCGCACGCGGAGATAGCCCTGCCGCTCGTCGGTGCAGAAGGGGACGAACAGGATTTTCATGCCTTGGTCGGTCAGGTGGCGTGCGAGCTCGGGGAATTCGGAATCGTAGCAGATCAATACGCCGATCGGGCCGCAGTCGGTCGGGATCGCCTTGAGCTTGTCGCCACCCTCGATATTCCACCAATAGCGCTCGTTCGGGGTTGGATGAATCTTCGATTGCGTATAGACCGCCCCGGACCGCAAAAAGACATATGCCAGATTTTCCAGACTTCCATCTTTCATCAAGGTCGGATGGCTACCGCCGATGATGTTGATATTGTAGGAAATGGCCAGTTCTTGCATGTAGGAAACGAACTGTTCGGTATAGGTGGAGATTTTCTCCATCGATTGCTGCGGCGTGAGTTTCTTGCTCTCGATGGAGAGAAGAGGGATCGTCAGCAGTTCGGGGAAGACCACAAAGTCGGACCGGTAATCGGTTGCGACATCTACGAAATATTCGAGCTGGGCCGCAAAATCCTCAAAGGATTTCACCTTGCGGGCCTGATACTGGACAGAGGCCACACGGATCGAGTCCCGGGAATGACCACGCTTGTTGAGCGGTTTGGTCTGCTCATGGTCGATTTTGGGGTTGTACCAAACCATGTGGGTCGCGTGACCCATCGATGGCTTGTCAAAGGGCAGATAGTCTCTGAGCAGCCCGATTGCAGTGAAGCCGTTACGGATTTGAAAACCGATGACCGGATCGCTCTCCTTGCCATTGATTACCTGCTCAAGATAGTCTTCGGGCGTCTCATATTGTTTGATTTTCTTCTTCAGATGAGGCATGCGCCCGCCAAAGATGATGCCCTTGAGTTCAAGCTTCTCACACAGATGCTTGCGTGCATCATAAAGCCGCTGTCCAATGCGCTGGCCGCGAAATCGCTCGTCGACGATCACTTCCATGCCATAGAGATAATCGCCATCCGGATCATGCCGTGAGGCGAAGCCATAGCCGGTGATGCTGTTCCAGGAATGGGGCTTGAGCGCGATTGTGCCTGAGATGATGAAGGTCGCGCAGTGGCCGACGATCTCGTCGTTATAGGTCGTGACAAACTGGCCTTCGGGGAAGGTGGCAATCTGCCCGTTGAGCATTTCCTCCTGTACGGCATGGTCGCCATAGACCCTTTTGCTCAGCTCCGTCAGAGCTGGAATATCCTTGAAGGTCGCCAGGCGCACATCGACATTAATTTCCTTGGTTTGCATAATTATCAGGGTCTCCAGAATCTCATCCTCAAAGGATATGCATGGTTTTTGACAATGCACCAAGATTTGGCCTTTACAAGGGCAATCAATGGTTATCCGAACTTTCCTTTGATCAAAGCGGCATTCTGGCACTTGCGGCCAGACAATGGAACCTCGATAGATGCAAAGAGGCGCGTCTCCTGAAGAGCCCGCGAGGAAAGCAATGAATGGCTGCCGTCTGTTGATAGAGTGTCAAAGCGTGCCAAATCCGAGATTTCCGCGCGTATTTCGATGGCAATAGGCAGGGCTCTGCTCTATAGCTTCCTTACGCAGATCACACGTCCGGCACTCCGTCTTGCCGGGGTCTCTCTCCTATTTCATTTCCAATCACAGAGGTCGATATGGCTTATTATGTCCGCCAAGAAATCACCACCCTCGAACAGATGACCATTGCCCCTGAACAGGTTCCTCCAAGCCTTGATGAGGCCTATCGTCTTGTGCGGGAGAGGGCCGAGAAAGAGGACTTCAATATCGTTGCCTGGAAGTTGGGTGGCACCACCGCACCAGCTCAGAAAGCCATGAAGATCGACACTCTTTTCTTTGCGCCAATCTCTCAAAAGGAACTGGTTGCCGCTGAAGGGTTGGTGCCCGGCTATGAAGTGATGGGCCTCAAGACCGAGGGCGAGATTGCCCTGCGCCTGTCTCAGAAGGGCGCAGCCCTTGTTGAAGCGGGTGCCGATGCTGTGAGGGCGGCAGCCCTTGACGAGTTGTTTGATGGTTGGTGCTATGCGCTTGAAATGCCATTTGCAACCATCGCCAATGCCGGAGATTTCGGTGTCATCGGCATTGTGCTCGATCGCTGCGCCGCAACCTGTCTGGCGGTTGGAAAAACGCAAGAGTATGATGCTGCGACCTCTTGGGGAGCAACGCCACTCAGCCTTGAACAGGACGGCAAGGAAATCGCGACCGGCAGTACCGATGAGCTGATTGATAGCGCCGATGAAGTGGCTCGGGCCTTCCTGCTTGAAGCGCTCAAACATGGGTTCGAGCCGAAAGTGGGTCAATGGATCAGCACCGGTGGCATGATCCCGGCAACGGTCCTCGAGAAAGGTGCATCGGTTGTCATGAAGGCAGGCGGAGAGGTCGTGCTCGAAGTCAAGACCGGCTGGGAATGAACGGCTGACGATCCGGTGAAAAGACAAAGGGGCCGCACAGGCCCCTTTCCGATAGGGTTCGCTTCAAGCCTGGCCGGGCCAGGCCTCCGAGGCGATGCTCGTGGCGTTAGGCCTCAACCTTGACCCAGCCGTCACTGATATCGGCCGCATAGAGTGCATCAATGGCAGCCTGATTGGCGCGTGAGCTTTCCAGCGTGAAAATATCGACATTGTCTCCGGAAATCTTCCTGCCGATGGTTTCAATTTCCAGACGATATTGCTCTACACCGCGGAACGCCCATTTCTGCATTTCGTTGCGACCCTGATTGTAAAGGCAAACATCAACGGCATCATAATTCTGCGCGTTGAAGGGGGCGGCCACCTCAATGGCGCCCTTGTCTCCGTGAAAGACCATGCGCTGACGCAAGGAGAGCTGAGTGGCGCAATAGAAGGTCATGTCAAAGCTGCCGAAGTCATATTGGCAGTTGGCGTAGATATCGGTTCCGAAATCGGGGTCCCTGATAATGGAAGCCCGGGCTCTGATCGGGTTTTTGCCCGTGGCAAAGCGCGCGGTAACCGTAGGATAGACGCCAATATCGGGAAGACCGCCGCCGCCCAGCTCGACCTTGTTGCGCATGTTGTTCGGGTCCACATTATAATAGGTGAAGACCCCCTGAATATGCCGGAGCGTCCCGATCGCTCCGCTGGCCAGCAGGTCGCGCACCTTGAGCCATTGCGGGTGATAGGTCACCATGAAGGCTTCGGTAGCGACAAGGCCCGTTCTGTCGCGTGCCTCGATCAGGGCATCGATCTCCTTGGCATGCAGGGAAATCGGTTTCTCGCAAAGCACATGCTTGCCAGCTTCAAGGCATTTGAGTGTCCATTCCACATGTTGCGATGTTGGCAAGGGGATATAGATCGCGTCCACTTCATCAGAGGCGAGCATGGCCTCATAGCTGTCAAAGGCGGTTGGAATGCCAAACCGTTTGGCAAATTGGTCCGCGCTGTCCTGACTGCGGCTGGCAACTGCCTGCAAGGTTCCATTCTCTGCCGTCTGGATTGCAGGAACCAATTGTTCCCGCGCGATTTTTGCTGTTCCTAAGATTCCCCAACGGATCATGATGTCCTCCCGGATTAACTGCGATTTTTGCCGATGCTATCAGGAAAAGGGCAATCGATAAATGTCGCACATCGCGGAATTCCGACTTTCTCCCATTCTCTCAAAGGCTGGCTTGCCGGATCGTATCTTCTGCTCGAAAGGAATGCGGCCGATCCATCCCGGAAAGCCTTGCCAGAATGGGGGACAAAAAACCTTGTTAGAAATTGCAATATTGCATTAAATTGCAAAATATTGCATTGTATGGCAGAAAATTGCATAAAAATGCAATCTTGCATCAGGGAGTTTCTCGTGGCGGATTTGGCGCTCAACAACCCGCTTGTGCGGCAGGAAATACTGCAACAACGTCTGGAAAGTGGCGATCAACTGGTTGCCACGGATCTGGCGCAGGAGTTCGACATTTCGCTCGATACCATCCGCCGGGACCTGCTTTCACTCGAGAATCAGGGATTGGTTCGTCGCGTAAGGGGAGGAGCCGTTCCAGTGCGTCAGGTTGCGGTCCATTTTGCAGAAAAACGGCGTAAACCGGCGTTGGACTGCACCGCGATGGTCGATGCTGCAATCGGGCGGGTCGAAGAGGGCATGACGATCATTATCAATGGCGGCACGACGCTGACTTATCTTGCAGAACGGCTTCCCCCCTTGGCAGACCTGTTTGTCATAACGCCGTCCCCCGCGGTCGCTGTCGCCTTGCTTGAAAAGCAGATCGCGACACACCTGGTTGGCGGCAGGATCAGCCCCTGGGGTGGCTTTTCCGTCGGCTCAGAGGCGGAACGGAGCATCAGAAATTTCGCAGCGGATCTTGCTTTCCCGAGCATATGTGGTCTGCATCCAGATTTTGGCCTCAGCCTTGATGACGGAGATGAGGCGGGTGTGATAAGGGCTACACTGGAGGCCGCCAGTGTCAGCGTCCTAATCGCTGCTGAAAGCAAAATTGGTCAACGGGCAAGGCATCGTGTCTTGCTCCCCGATGACATCACAACAATCATAACCGATGCCGACGAGGCCGCCATGCGGCCCTTTGGTACTGGTGGTGCGGAGATAATTCATGTCTGAACAACACGCAATCAATGGCGGTCTTCCCCGCTTGACCCTTAGGACGCCGCGGCGGGCGGTGACGGCGATGTTCCTGCTCAACGGGGCTCTTTTCGGCATATGGGCCTCCCGTGTGCCGGCCATTTCCCAGTCGCTGGGCCTCAGTGAATCCTTACTGGGTATTCTGCTGCTGAGCATGTGTGCCGGGGCAGTTTCTTCATTTCCCGTTGCGGGACGTGTTTGCGACCGCTATGGCAGTGCACAGGTGACCAAGTCCATCGCCTTCACCTATGGCCTAACGCTTGTGATGCTTGCGTTGGCACCCAATGCCATCCTGCTTGCGCTGGCTCTCTATCTGTTTGGCGCGGCCCATGGCGCCATGGATGTCAGCATGAATGCCTGGGCTGCCGAGGTTCAGAAGAAAAAGGGCAAGCCCATCATGTCGTCTTTCCATGCCATGTGGAGCCTGGGATCTGGGCTCGGGGCCGCCTCCGGCTTTCTCGCGATCAAGCTACAAGCCACTCCGACGGTGCATTTTCTGGTCGCCGGGGCGTTGATACTGGCACTGACACTGCCCTTTGCCTTCATCCCCTGGGAGTCCCCCAGACACAAGAAGAAGGAAGGTGAAAAAAGCCATATCTTCATTCTGCCCAAGGGCGTGATGATTCTGGTCGGTCTGCTCGGGTTGTGTGCGGGCATTGGCGAAGGCGCGATGGGCGACTGGAGTGCAATCTTCCTGGTTCAGGTGGCCCTCGTGGACGAAAGCCATGCGGCCCTCGGGTTTGCCTGCTTCTCGGTGACGATGGTCGCTGCCCGGCTTGCCGGTGACATGATCATAGCGAAGCTGGGTGCCGTGAAAACGGCAAAGCTGAGCGGGCTTGTGGTGACCATGGGCTCCCTTCTGGCGATCACAGCGGCAACCTTTCCGGCAATCCTGATCGGCTTTGCCATGATGGGCTTGGGATATGCATCTTTGGTGCCCCTGATTTTCTCGCGTGCTGCAATGGATGATCAGATGTCTCCGGGCACGGCAATAGCCTCTGTTGCCACATTTGGATATGGCGGCGGGTTGATCGGTCCGGTCGTGATCGGATTTCTCGCGGACCTGTTTTCCATCCGCTGGGCGTTCGTTCTTCTTTCCTGCCTTGCCGTTATGATTGTCATCCTCGCCCCCAATCTGGCACCGCCAAGGAAAGCCTCTGCTGATTGAGAGTCCCATCAGGTGATGCCAATTTGATAGCCAATTGCCTAATTTTGAGATCAGTCCGCCTCGGGGGTGTGAATAAAATTTGCACATATGCCTAAAATTACGTGCATTTTGAACAAAACTATCCTTTTTGCCCGAAACTCTGATCGACTCTTGCGCAGGAATTGCGCAAATAACAGGCTCATGGTTATCAGCCGTTAACATTTACGGATCATTTGCCGACCAGAATTCTTGCACTGCCTGCCATGCCTCAAGGACGCTGTTAAAACGGCAAGGGGATGGCAGACACGGGGACTGGCTGGCTCTTTGCTCCAAAGCTGGATCAAAGGTGATTTTGCAAAACGGTTGGTGGACCAGAAAAACGCAGCTTCCTTATCGGAAGAGCGGCTGCTTAAAAAAAACAAGATTCGTTGGGATGAATTTGAAATGAGTGTCAAACGCGAACATTGGGGATCTCGCCTCGGTTTCATTATGGCGACCGCGGGCTCGGCCGTTGGTCTGGGCAATATCTGGAAATTCCCTTACATGGCTGGTGACAATGGTGGTGCTGCTTTCATCATTATCTATCTGGCGCTGGTCTTCACCATTGGTCTGTCAGTGTTGCTGGCCGAAATCATGATCGGGCGTGCAAGTCAGTCCGATGCCGTCAACGCTTTCAAGAAGCTGGGGCCGAGTGGCTTTTCCATCGTCGGCTATATGGGGATCGCCGCCGCTTTCATGATCCTGTCCTTCTATTCGGTCGTCGCAGGCTGGACCATTGCCTATATCGTGAAATTCGCCAGCGGCAGCTTTGTCGGCATGGATGCCGCAAGTCTTGGTGGGGCATTCGGTGCTTTCATCTCCAACCCTGTTCAGCCGATCATCTATGAGGCGATCTTTGTTGCCATGACCGTTTTCGTGGTTCTGGGTGGCATTGCCAACGGGATCGAGCGCGCAGGCAAAATCCTGATGCCAATTCTGTTCCTGATCCTGATTGCGCTTGTTGTTCGGGCTGTCACCCTGCCGGGGGCAGAAAAGGGGCTTGAATTCTTCCTTGCGCCGGACTTCTCCAAACTGACCGGATCTTCGGTCATGGCCGCGCTTGGGCAGGCCTTCTTCTCGCTCTCTCTGGGCATGGGTGCAATTCTGACCTATGGTTCCTATCTTGGAAAAGACGCCAATATCGGCAAGTCTGCCTGGCAGGTCGCCTTCCTTGATACCTCCGTCGCGATTCTCGCCGGTCTTGCCATCTTCCCCGCCGTCTTTGCCTTCAACATGGATCCAGGCGCAGGACCGGGCCTCACCTTCGTCACCCTGCCAGCTGTTTTCGACGCCATGCCCGGTGGGTTGATTTTCGGTACGCTGTTTTTCGTTCTCCTGACGATCGCAGCGCTGACCTCATCCATCTCCCTGCTTGAGCCACTGGTCGCTTTTTTCTCGACCAAGGGTTTCAGCCGCGCTCAAGTCACAATGACATCCGGCTTCCTTGCCTTCCTTCTGGGCATTCCCTGCTCGATGGCCATGGGCGACTGGGGCGAGTTCAAGATCTTCGGCAAGAACTTCTTTGACCTGATGGACTTCCTGTCCTCAAACCTCATTCTGCCGATCGGTGGGTTCCTGATTGCCATCTTCGTGGGTTGGGTCATCACCCCACGGGCTTTGCAGGAAGTCTCCGGTACCGGTGAGCCAGGTCTGTTGGCCAAACTCTGGATCTTCATTTTGCGCTTCATCGCGCCGATTGCCATTGCCGCAATCCTGATCAATGGTTTGAGGTAAGACAACCCGGATCAGATCTGTATCATAACAGGAAAGGCGGGCTTCAAGGCGCGCCTTTCCTTTGTCTTGACCTGGACACAATAAGCCTCTAATTGAGGTTAGCCGATCTGTTCATCGGACATCTGGCGAAACGGATTGACACACAATCTTCATGTATGTGTCATATGGCCTACGCAGGAATTTGATCACGCCTCAATCAGGCGTCCTGGACCGGAGTAAATACATGTCATCTCGTCGGCATGTCGCTCGTGACATTAGCTATGCCTATTCCGCGGAAACCAGACGGGGCCGCGTTGTTATCAAACTACTGGAAAACACCACCGGTCGTCTTCACTTGATAAGGCGTGCCGATGGCTATGAACGCGAAGTGGCGGCAGGCCGGGACTTCTGGGAAGTGATGGTCGAACGCTATGGCCTGACCCTCGACGTCATTGGTGGGCACTTGCGCAACATCCCCAAGGACGGCCCGCTCATCCTCATCGCCAACCATCCCTATGGCATCCTCGATGGTCTGATGATGGGACACATCCTGTCGGAGATACGGGGCGATTTTCGCATTCTGGCCCATCAGGTTTTCCGCAAGGCCGACGATCTGGACCGCGTCATTCTGCCCATTTCTTTTGACGAGACGAAGGAGGCGGTGCGTCAGAATATCGAAACACGCAAGAACGCCCTTGATTATCTGTCAAACGGGGGAGCCATTGGCATTTTCCCCGGTGGTACGGTGAGCACCGCGGCTAAACCTTTTTCCCAGCCCATGGACCCGAACTGGCGTGGCTTTACCGCCCGCATGATTGGCAAGTCCAATGCCACCGTGGTGCCGCTGTTTTTCGAAGGCCATACCTCGCGGCTGTTCCAGATCGCAAGCCATCTGCATTTCACGCTGCGGATGGGGCTATTGCTGAAGGAATTCAAGAAGCGGGTGGATACACCGGTCAAGGTCGTGATTGGCGATCCGATCAGACGCGATACTCTGGACCCTCTCGCAAAAGACAGCAAGGCCATGATGTCCTACTTGCGCCATGCGACCTACTCGCTGTCCCCCAAGCCTCTAAAGACAACCGAATTTGGCTATGAGTTCGAGGAAAAATACAAGAAAGGGGCATAAGGGCCCCATAAGCCCTTTTCGTCAGGCATCCGGGCAAGTCTCATGAGCAGAAGCCAGGCTTGAGCAATGGGCCTGGCTTGTCGAATTCATGCCCAATGTTGGCCACCTGAGGTCCTGATCCGAGACCTTAAGGGGATGAGTAGATCAGAGGGAAGCTTTCCGCATCGCCTCCGACGCCGTCGCAAACAGGCTTTTCCCGATATTCGAGCAGAAAGAATTCCAGGGCTTCACCTTCGATGGCTCTGAGCTCATAAGCTTCAAAGCTGCCACAACTGCCGTCCCCGTCGTAAAGATAGGATCGCACGATTCCCGTGCCCGGATCCATTTGCGGGTTGCGAAGTTCATAGCGGCCATAGCTGTCGCCATGGTCGGGAATTTCGGGCAGATAAAGCACGTTGGAATAGTCAGGATTGCTGTCAAGGCTGGTGACATAGACCGAACTGCCAGTGCGGGCATATAGGTTGCATGGCACTTCCCACAAGGTCATGGCATCCGAGACGGCATAGCTTGCACCAAGCCCTGCGGTCTCGCCAACGGAACAATCCGGAGCATCCCTGCGCACGGCCGCAAGTACGCCTGACGGCACCCCGGACAGGCTGTCGAAATCAACTCTGCGTCCTACCCTGATTGGCCTCCCCTCGCGGTCATTAACCGGAGTTCCGGACGACGACATGCCGTCCTCCGCACCCTCTTGGGGACATTGAAATTCACCTTTTACGGAAATCACGAACGGATCATGTTTGGAGCGAAAAATGGTCAGCTTGGCCTTGTCAACGATGATGTCGGATCCGGAAGCATGCTGATCCCTGATCTCGACCAATACGCTGTAGGTGCCCTTTGACGTGCGATAAAGCCGCAAGGGTTCCAGACGCTGTTCCGGCACGATTGCATCATCCTGTCGGGTGAGGTCGTAGATCGTTTTCCCGACCTGCATCCAGGCTGGCAACTCTTCTCCGTCATTGAAGGGCGCGTAGAAGACATAGGCAAAGCGGTCTTTGAGCGGATCGCGATTCTGCTGCCAGAAAGCCAGATGACAGCCCTGATAGTCGCCGATGACCTTCTTGCCAAACAGACGCAGATCGATGATGCGATCCTCCTCGGCCAGGGCAGACTGCCCTTGCAGTCCGAAAATCGACATAAGGCAAGCCAGCAGAGACAGGCGAACAAATCCGGTCCAAGAGCGCGAACGACGATCAGAAAATTCAGCCATGTTGGTCCCCTTTTGGCAAGTTGGCCATGAACGGACAAATTATGGGAAAACCCGGATCAGTGCCAGTCCCTTTTCCAGGCTTTGCGTTTTACGGAGGGAGCTGCCGGCAAGAAAGCAGATGGGCGCACGTCCAGCGCCCCGCAACCAGAAGCGCAGCGACGGACCAGACGTGCAAAGAGGCTCTTGTCTCGAGGATTTACAATTGCGCAGCCTGCTGGGCTCTGCGGGCGATTTCTTCCCAGTTCTTGTCCCTGATAAGCTCCTTGGGCGCAATCCATGTTCCACCCACCGCAAACACATTTGGTTCCGCAAGAAAGGCACTGGCATTGTCGAAATTCACGCCACCGGTCGGGCAGAAGCCGATATCGCTGACCGGTCCGATTACGGCTCTCAACATGGCGATGCCATCAATGATCGTGGCAGGAAAGAGCTTCTGCTGGATGAAACCGGCATCTCGCAAGGTCAGCATTTCAGAGAGTGTTGCTGCTCCGGGCAGGAATGGCCAGTCGCTAAGCATGAGCGCCTGCAACAGCTTGAAAGAGACGCCGGGTGAAACCCCGAAGCGCCCTCCGGCGGATTGTGCGGAATTGAGCTGCACCTCTGTCAGGATCGATCCCACACCGACCGTTGCGCCTTCAACCTGATTGGCAACAATTTCAACGGCATGCAGAGCCGCATCACTGCGAAGCGAGATTTCCAGAATGGGCAAGCCATTCTCCACCAGGCAATGAGCAAGAGGCAGGGCATCATCGGCATTTTCAATGGTCAGGACCGGAATGACCTTGGCGCCGGTAAGCAGCGAAGAAAGTGTCGGATGCATGCATTTGCCCTCTTTATTCTGGAACTTGTTTGAGGAGCAATACTAGCCGAACTTCATTTCGGATTGCTTTACAGGGCAGGAAGCAAGCAACTTTTGAAATATTAGTAAATAAAAACGTAATAAAGAAAAAATTGCACAAGTATCACTAAAAAATTCGATGTCTATATCTGTCGAGATTTGCCAATTCTTGGCGAAAAGACAATCAGACCGGTTTTGACTGGGACACCAAAACAAAAAAATCCGGCACGAAGAAACGCGCCGGATTTTGTCTCAAGTCATTTTCCGAGAGATTATTTCTTTGCCAGGAACCAGTTCGCCGCATTCTGATAGCAGACATCGCGGATCAGACCATCAAGCAATTCCCGGTCATTTGGCACATGGCCCTGTTCCACCCAGCGGCCAACCATCTGGCAGGCCAGACGGCGGAAATATTCGTGGCGCGGGAAAGACAGGAACGAGCGGCTATCGGTCAGCATGCCGATAAAGTGCGAGAACAGTCCCATCTGGGACAACTGGGTCATCTGGCGCTGCATGCCATCGAGCTGGTCGTTGAACCACCAGCCAGAGCCCGCCTGCACCTTGCCTGGAATTTCGCCATCCTGGAAATTGCCCGCTGCGGTCACGATCACTTCGTTGAAGGACGGATTGAGGTGATAGAGAACGGTTTTCGGCAGATGGCCGTCCCGATCCATTTCACCAAGCAGGCCATTGAGTTCGGTCGCAATGGGCAGATCGTTGATCGAGTCGCCGCCCACATCAGGACCCAGGGTCTTGTAGAAACGATGGTTGTTGTTACGGATCGCGCCGATATGAAGCTGCATGACGAGATCGCGCTCATAATAGGCTTTTGACAGATCGACAAAGACGTTTGTCTGGAACTGGGCGATTTCCAGTTCGCTGAGCACTTCGCCGGAAAGCCGTTTGGCGATGATCGCGTCAAGGCTTGCCACATTGACCGGCTTGGCAAAACGCAAGACGTCAATGCCATGGTCGGTTGCCTTGCAGCCATGGGCGACAAAGTGATCAAGGCGCGCGATGAGAGCTTTCATCATTGGCTCGTAACTATCCACCGCATAGCCGACCACCTTGGCGAGGTCTGCGATGAAATCGGTAAAGCCGGGCATGTCGATCTTGTAGGCCGCATCGGGACGGAAGCTTGGAGCGACAACCATGTCATTGATGCTGTCATCTTCTGCAATCGCCTTGTGATAGGCCAGGTCATCGCATGGAGCATCTGTGGTGCCGACAAATTCGACCTTGAAGCGACGGAGCAGGCCGCGGGCGGAATGGCTGTCCTGAGCCAACTGCGCATTGGCCTTTTCCCAGATCATGTCAGCGGTCGCTGGCGAGAGGATGTCGCGAATGCCGAAATAGCGTTGCAGCTCAAGATGGGTCCAGTGAAAAAGCGGATTGCCGAAGCATTTCGGCATGACAGCAGCAAAGGCGTCGAATTTTTCGCGGAAGGAAGCCGAACCCGAGCATTTTTCTTCAGGCACGCCAGCCCAACGCATGGCACGCCATTTGTAATGGTCGCCTGCGAGCCAGATTTCGCCGATCGTGTCCCATTTCTTGTCGCTGGCGATCTGCTCCGGGATCAGATGGTTGTGATAGTCGACAATGGGAAGATTTTCGGCAACATCGTGATAGAGATGACGCGCCGCTGCCGTATCAAGCAGAAAATCGGGGCCTAGGAATGTTTGCATCTTTGGTTCTCCTGTCATGTGCAACGGCCGGGCACCAGACAAGCCTCCAGATCAGCCGACCTGAAGGCTTGCGGAAAAGTCGATCTCTGATGGTCTTAAGAGATCGCTGCCGCCACGGTTGCTTTCGCGCCGGTCTGGACTAAAGTCGTATAAGCTGCTTTGATTTTCGTCACAAACTCCGGATTCTGGGAAAGTTTTGCAGGGAAAATAGCCTCCATTTCCAGAACACCGTTGATATAGGCTTCCCAGTTGGGAAGGGCCAGCGCTTTCTGGGCGATCTGGTCTGCCATGGGGTCGTTGATCGGGGTCGGTTCGCCCTGCTCGTCGCTGCCGGTCATGAAGCGCAACCATCCGGCCACACCAAGCGCCAACAGGGACCAATCGCTGTCATGCTCGATGTGCCAGGCGATGGAGGCCAGCATGCGCTGCGGCAGTTTCTGGCTGCCGTCAGAGGCAATCTGCGCGGTCTTGTGCTTGAGCTGGCTGTTGGAGAAGCGGTTGATGAGCGCATCCGCATAGGCGTCCAGGTCCACATCGCCCGGTACATCGAGGGTTGGCTGCTGTTCCCTGATCATCAGCGTGTGAGCGGCTTTGCGATAATTTTCATCCCCCATGCAGGCATCAATGGTTTCATAGCCCCCAAGATAGCCAAGATAGGCAAGGAAGGAATGGGCACCATTGAGGGTCCGCAGTTTCATTTCCTCAAATGGCTCTACGTCAGGCACGAACTGCGCTCCGACTTCTTCCCATGCCGGGCGTCCCTTGATGAAATCGTCTTCGATCACCCATTGGCGGAAAGGCTCGCATACAATACCATTGGGGTCTTCCATGCCGCCAAGCGTCTTCTTGATGAGCGCTCGACTTTCGTCGGTAAGCGCTGGCACAATGCGATCAACCATCGAGCAGGGGAAGGTGACATTGGCCGAAATCCAGTTTGCTAACTCCGGATCAAGGGTCTGTACGAAGCTCATCACGGCCTTTTTGCACAATTTGCCATTGGATGGCAGATTGTCGAGGCTGAGGATGGTAAAGCCATCAAGCCCGGCTTCGCGACGACGACGCAAGGCCTCCACAAGCGCACCAATGGCCGTTTTCGGCGACTGGCGATTTTCAAGATCGTGAGCGATGGCCGGATTCTTGACATCCAGTTCACCACCGGAGAGGCAATAGCCTTTTTCCGTAACGGTCATGGAGACAATCGCGATATCAGGCTCAAGGAAGGGTGCGAAAAAGGCGTCCATGCCACCCCGCTCCGGATGGGCGGTTTTGACAATCGAGCCGATAATGCGCAGGTTGCTGACCGTATCGCTATGCTCCAGCACGCTATAAAGATGGTCATTCTCTTCGAGCTGGCCGAAGCGATCGGCACCAAACAGAATGTCGCTGACGACAACGCCCCAATCACTGGCCGGATGTTTGAGCAGAAAGTCCTGGTGGTAGCTCATCCAGTGGGCGCGGGCAAAAGCGCCGAAACCCAGATGAATGAGGCGAGGCCGCAAGGACCCGCGATCATAATCGGGCAATTGGGCGTTGCCCGGTGCGGTCATCAATTCAGAAATGGTCATGAAATTTCTCCCGATTAAAATGGCAACAAGGTACCGGATTGATAGGTATGGCCATTGACGGTCAACAGGCGGGTGTCCCGCGTGGCAACGCTGACCTTGCAGCCCTGAAGGGCTGGGTCGAACTGACCTTCATGGGTCATGGAAAGGTTGAGAGTCGTAGCGGTCTGGGTGACCTTGAAGCGCGTCAGGCGGTGCATGCCCTCAAGCGCATCCGCATTGTCGACATCATCCTCATAGACCTCAGCCTCGAAATCACAACTGTGAAGTCCGGCAAGCGGATAGATGACGATCTGGCGCATTTGTCCGGCAACGGAGCCGGAGCGCTTGACGCCGGGGGAAAGGGTGAGCACGGATCCAGCCTTGACAAAAAGCGGAATGGAGCCGAGCGATACCGGTACGGTAATGTCCTGCCCGCCAGTATAGTAGTCGCCGGACCAGAAGTCATAATAGCCCACGCCATTGTCCGGCAGATAGAGGGTGCGTGTTTTGGCCCCTTCTTCCACCACACTTGCCACCAGCAGATCCTTGCCGAGGAAGAAGTCATCACAGGGCTCGAAACAGCGCGGATCATGCTCATGGTCGAGCAGGGTCGGACGCAACATCGGCTCGTCTTCCACCACGGACTTGTAAAGGATTGTGTAGAGATATGGCAGCAATGTGTAGCGCAGATTGATCGCGTTGCGAATATGGGCTGTCACCTCCGGATACATCCATGGCTCATTGACCGTCTGGTCATCGTTCCAGCTGTGGATGGTGAACCGGGGATGGAAAATGCCATTCTGCACCCAACGGACGAACAATTCGGGGTCGGGACGGTCGCCGGAGAAGCCGCCGACATCGTGACCAATATTGTAAAGACCCGAAAGGCTCATTCCGAGCCCCATGGGAATGTTGTATTTCAGTGTTGTCCAGTTGGTGCGATTATCGCCGGACCAGGTCTGCGCATAGCGCTGGATACCCGGACAGCCGGAACGGGAAATGAGATAAGGGCGTTTTTCCGGGGCAAACTCCATTTGCGCCGATACCGAAGAGCGGTTCATCAACAGAGGTTGAACGGGCCGGATCAGGTCGACATCAATGGGTGCGCCGAAACCGAAGCATTTGGCTTCCCGGTCCCAGATTTCATATTCGTTATTGTCATTCCAGGTGCTGTTGATGCCATAGTCGAGCAAGGCGGTTCTTACCCCCTCTGCCCACCATGCCTGGGTGTCCGGGTTGGTGAAATCGAGGTGGCTGCCTTCATCATCCCAGAAGACGGACCGTTCGGCCTTGCCCGTTTCGCTATCCTTGATGAACAGCCCCTTGGCGTCTGCCTCGTCATAGCGCGGATGGTCCTGCAACAGGCACGGCTTGATATTGGCGATCAGTTCCAGACCAGCGTCGGCAAAGACCTTCGCCATGCCACGTGCGTCAGGGCATTTTTCGGTGTTCCAGTTGAAGACATAGCGCTTCGCACCGATCGAGGTATAGCCCGAGGAAAGCTGAAAACTGTCGCATGGAATGTCATGTACCTGAAGCAGCCTGACAAAGCCTTCGAGCTGTTCCTGAGCGTTTGGTGCGTCCGTATAGGACATGGTCGAGCCGGAATAGCCCAGTGACCAGCGCGGCATGAAAGCAGTGCCACCGGTCAGGCGCGTATGGGCCTTGGTCAGATCCAGAATGCTCGGGCCAAGGGTGAAGTAATAGTCGAGATCCCCGTCGGTGGCGCGATAGGCGCGGAAAGGGACGTGATAATTGTCCAGCTCATTGCCGAGATCGAACCAGCAAGGAGCCATATTGTCATAGAACAACGAATAGGAAAGCCCGCTTTCAAGCCGGGTGATGGTGAAAGGGATATGCTTGTAAAGCGGATCGGTTGCACTTGCATCATAGCCCATGGCGTCGAGATTGCGCATTTCATAGCGCTTGCCGGAACGTTCAAGCTCGCCGGTCTTCTCGCCAAGGCCATAGAAGCGGTCAGATTTCTCGCGACGCAGGAAATGCGCATGCGCGTGATCCTTGCGGCCAAGCTGATAAGCTCCGGTTGGCCTGTCCTTGGCGATCTGTTCCCAGTCATCGGACGTTGAGGCACGACCGAACCAGACCAGACCAAGGGGCTTGCATATGGTGACCTTGAGAAGATCCGTGCCCCAGGGTCAAGCTATCCTCGCTTTGCTCGAAGGCAAAGGGGGGACAGGCAAAGCCATCCGAAGAGGCCCGGTTCCGGCCCTCAATAGGCGCGTTTCCATTTGGCGCCACGGCCCAGCTGCGATCAAGCCGATAGCTGCCGTTTTTGAGAAGCTGAACGCGAATCAAGCGATCTTCGAGAATGTCGATATGCAGGGTATGCCGGGTTTCGACTTCCAGAATGATGCCAGTGGCTGTCTGGTTTTTGAGCGTCCAGTTTTTCAACTGATACATGAGGGTCTCCCTGGGCCTGTTTCCGTTGCCAGCAAGTTCAAGACAACATGAGGCTCTTTTTGCAAGGGTTGTTGCAATGATCCGCGATGACAATCGGCCGGATTTGCATTGACGAGCGCCTTTTGTGACTCTTGGGCTGTCACCGGCACCTGTTATCTAATGGGATTTGCCTGGAAGGCCGTGTGATGTGTTCCACCGACCTTCCAGATTTTTGGGCCTAGCTTCCATATCCGAGGAAGAATTGCGGCAGCGCCAGAGACAGTTCAGGGATGTAAGTGACCGCGAACAGCAGGACGACCAGAACCGCATAGAAAGGCAGCATCGGTTTAAGGACATTGGAAATGGGCACCTTGCCGACCGAACAGCCGATGAACAGAGCCGAACCGACCGGAGGTGTACAAATGCCGATACACAGGTTGAAGGTCATCATGACGCCGAAATGAACGGGATCCATGCCGAGATCCTGAACCACAGGCAGGAAGATCGGCGTGAAAATCAGAAGCGCCGGGGTCATGTCCATGAAGGTGCCGATAACCAGCAGCGCCAGGTTGATGACCAGCAGGATGACGATCGGATTGTCGGAAACCGACAGCAGGGCATCGGAAATGTAGAATGGAATGTCGGAGAAGGCCATGGCCTTGGACATGCCGATGGAACAACCCACCATCAGCAGAACGATGGACGTCGTAACCGCTGATTCAAGAATGATCTTGGGCAGGTCGCGAATAGTGATTTCGCGATACCAGACAAGGGCAAGAAAGAGCGTGTAGACGACCGCGACCGCCGATGCCTCAGTTGCGGTGAAAATGCCGCCAATGATGCCACCCATGATGATGATGATCAGGCCAAGCGGCAGGATCGCATCGCGGGTCTTGTTGCACATTTCCTGACGGGTCGGCTTTTCAGCCACTGCATAACCCCGTTTCTTGGCGATGAAGCCCGCCACGACCATCAGACCAAGGCCCATCAGAATGCCGGGCAGGTAACCTGCGATGAACAGGGCGGCAATCGAGGTGCCGCCGGTGATCAGCGAATAGACGATGAAAGTTGTCGAGGGAGGGATCAGCAAACCGGTAGGGCAGGATGCGATATTGACCGCTGCCGAATTAGGCCGGATCATAGCCTTCCTTCTTCTGCAAGGGGGCCATGACGCCGCCGACAGCCGCCGCAGAGGCGACAGCAGAGCCGGAAATCGCCCCAAACATCATGTTTGCCAGCACGTTGCAGTGGGCCAGCGAGCCGGGTAGTCGACCGCCAAGGATCTTGGCGAACTCGATAAGGCGCATGGCAATGCCGCCTCGGTTCATGATGTTGCCCGCAAGAATGAAGAAGGGGATTGCCAGCAAGGTGAAGCTGTCCAGACCCGACGCCATTTGCTGGGCGACAATGAAGATCGACTGGGTGAAGGTCATATCAATGACCATGAATGTGAATACGGTTGCGATGCCAATCGCAAAAGAAATTGGAACACTGAATGCCATCAGGACGATGAAGATCGAAAACAGCGTGATTGTTGCTTGCCATTCCATGACGTAAATACCCTCTCTTCGATCTTAGGAATCATCACTGACGGGGGCAGGCTGGGATCTTTCCTCGCCATTCTCGTCCAGGTTCGGATCAAATTGTTCTGCGATCAGCGCCACACAATAAAAGAGCATCATGATGCCCGAGAAGGGGATCGCTCCATAGACATACCCCATGGGCAGCCGAAGGGCCGGTGTCATCTGGCCTGACGCAAGTGTCTTGCTGACGAGTTCATAGCCGCCGTAAACCATCACGATGCCAACAAAGGCAGCAACAATCAGAAGCACCAGTATCCGGACGTAGCGAACCGCCGGACCATCCACGATGAGGGTGATGATATCAATGGCCAGATGCCGCTTGAGACCCAGCGTGTAGGCGGCACCGACAAAGGCAATCCACATGAAGAGAAATCGTGCGATCTCGTCGGTGGTGGTGCTTGGCGTTCCGAGGATGAAACGCGAGACCACCTGCCAAACGACGCAGATGACGAGAATGGTAAAGACCAGAACGGTCAGGGTGCCGAGCACCCCGTTTACCAGGCGAACAGCTTGTTTCATGGCTGCACTCCCATTGCTGTTTGTTCTTTTCCCGAGAAGTCCCCGGGTGTGAAATATCTGCCTTTAGGAAGATAATTGGTCGGCCAATCTTGAAAGGCCGCCTCCCAGCGCGACAGCAAGAGGGTCAGTGATCAACCATAAAATGTCTTTCAACCCTGTTGATGACCGCACCCGAATTCATGGGATGTCGACGGGCTGCCATTGATCTGATCCTGCCAGGAACATCGATGAAATTGGGTTGGAATTGGCCAGTTTCATTGATTTTCTTGTGTTTCTATCCAAAGGAACTCGGCAGACATGGTGCGCCATTCGGCATCTCAGTTGCCCACATACATTGCTCAAAAAACAAAATTGGTCAACCAAAATAAAAATTGATTGACAAAAATTTCGAAATGAAGAATTGTTTGGTCGACCAAATTGAAAAATTGGTTAGACCGCGTGTGTGGCGCTCTTGTTTCTTGAGATGTGAGATTGAGCAGCGTCGCTGACGGTCGATAAGTCGATGCCCGCACCGACGGCGGGCTGATCTGGACAAACAAACCGACTGAATTTTCAATCGGGAGGGAATCAATGAAACGTAAGCTTTCCATTATTAGTGTTTTTGCCGGTGCGGCATTTGCTCTGAGCGCAACCGCTGCCAGCGCCGTTACACTGAAAATCAGCCACAACAACCCGGAAGATCATCCGGTGCACAAATCCATGGAATTCATGGCCGAGCGTGCGAAGGAACTGTCCGGTGGCTCCGTAAAGATTCGCGTTTACGCCAACGCCCAGCTCGGAACCCAGCGTGAGTCCATGGAACTCGTGCAGAACGGCACTCTGGCAATGGCCAAATCCAACGCATCAGAGCTGGAAGCGTTTGAAGAATCCTACAGCGCCCTGAACTTGCCTTATCTTTTCACCTCTGAAGATCAGTTCTTCAATGCACTGGGCGGTGAAATCGGTGATGACATCCTGATGGCGTCCAAGGACAAGGGCTTCATTGGCCTGACCTATTATTACGAAGGTGCTCGTTCCTTCTATGCCAACAAGGCAATCAACTCTCCGGCAGACCTGAAAGGCATGAAAATCCGTGTTCAGCCGTCTCCGTCTGCCATTCGCATGGTTGAGCTGCTTGGTGGCAACCCGACCCCGATCACCTGGGGTGAGCTTTACAGTGCTCTGAAACAGGGTGTTGTTGACGGGGCTGAAAACAACCCCACCGCAATGACCACCGCCCGTCATGGTGAAGTGTCCAAGGTCTTCTCCAAAGACGAACACACCATGATCCCGTCTGTTCTGGTGATGTCGACCAAGAAATGGGACAAACTCACCGAAGAAGAGCAGAAAGCTGTCAAGCAGGCTGCTGATGAGTCCATGGTTTATCATCGTAAACTCTGGAACGAAATCGTCACCAAGGAAATCGAAAAGGCAAAAACGGACCTCGGCGTAACATTTGTTGAAGTCGACAAGGCGCCATTCGTTGAAGCCGTCATGCCGATGCATGAAGAACTGGCCGCCAGCTCCGAGCGCCTGGCTGACCTGATTGCCCGTATCAAGGCGGTAAAATAAGAACCGGAACAGAACCGGTCAGATTGTCCATGCCGCAGTCCCCGCGACGTCTGGGCACAACAAAAGCATGGCGGGATCTTCTCGCCATGCTTATCGGTAAAGCCCCGCTTCGGCCACCGGTGGCCGCCGAATTCGGGCAAGATGGTGGTCGTTGAACAGAAATCGGGATTGATCCAAATGGTACTCGAACGGTCGGAACTGGCAGAAAATGCGCTTCAATGCCTGCATGACGAAGCCTATGATGCTCCTTACAACAGGCAGAATCTCAACCACGAGACCATGATTTTCGTCTCCGGGCGAGAGGCTGAAAGTCTGGACGGCGCCTGGAATTTCTGTGTCGATCTGCTCGATACGGGCTTGCGACAGAAATGGTTTGCCCTTGAGAAGATGTTGCCTGAAGAGCGTCTCGAGCCCTATGACTATGATCCCTATATGGGCGAGCAGGTTGTCATCCCGTCCAATTGGCAGATGCTGAAAGAGAAGTGGTATTTCTTTGAAGGCAGTGCCTGGTATTCCCGCCCACTGCTGATTGAAGAGCTGTCGCCTGACGAACGCAAATTCTTGCGTATCGGAGCTGCGCAATATGATTGCAAGGTCTTTTTGAACGGCGCGTTTCTGGGCAACCATTATGGCGGCTCTACACCTTTTTGTGTTGAGCTTACCAATGCGCTCAAACAGGGCGAAAACTGGCTGATGCTGTGCGTCAACAACACCCGGACGACGACCCGCGTGCCGATGCGCAATACCGATTGGTTCAATTACGGTGGCGTCTATCGCGAAGTGGCGCTCTATACCACACCACGGACCCTTGTCCGTGATCTGTTTGTTCATCTGGTTCCCGATGGAAATTACAACAGGATTGCGGTTGCCGCCAAGCTTGATGGCCCCGACGCATCCGGGGCACAGATTGATTTTGAAATTCCTGATCTCGGTGTCAAAACTGTCATCGCTGCCTCCCAGGATGGCCTGGCGAGAGCCGAGATCGAAGTCAGCCCGGACTTGTGGTCCCCCGAAAATCCGCGCCTCTACGATGTCATTGCACGCTGTGGCGAGGATCAGGTGTCCGACCGGGTTGGCTTTCGCCAGATCGAACAGGTCGGGTCCGACCTGTTCCTCAACGGCAAGCCGCTCTTCCTGCGTGGCATTTCGGTCCATGAAGACGATATGACAAAAGGCAAGGTGACGAGCGAGGAGGATATTCGCCGCCGGTTTGCCGATGCTGCCGAACTCAACTGCAATTTCCTACGCTTGGCGCACTATCCGCATCATGAGCTGGCAGCCAGGATCGCGGACGAATTGGGCTTCCTGTTGTGGGAAGAAATTCCCGTCTATTGGGCGATCGACTTTGAAAATCCGGCTACCTACAGGGATGCACAGAACCAGCTGATCGAACTGATCCGGCGGGATCGCAACCGTGCCAGCGTTATCATCTGGTCCGTGGGCAACGAAAATCCCGATACCGACGCTCGCCTTGACTTCATGCGCAATCTTGCCCAGACGGCCAAGGCCGAGGATCCGACCAGATTGACCTCGGCGGCCTGCCTTATCAACCACGCCAGGAAAAAAATTGAAGATCGTCTGTCGGAATATATCGACGTAATAGGCATTAACGAATATTACGGGTGGTATGAGGAGAATTTTGAGGATCTGGTTGAGATCGGAACAAATTCGGCCCCTGAAAAGCCTGTGGTGATTTCTGAGACCGGAGCCGATGCCGATATCAGCGCAACCGGCCCGTCAAAAGGCCTCTTCAGTGAGGCCTACCAAACACGTGTTTACGAACAACAGATCGCGACACTGCGCAGTCTTGATTATGTCAAAGGCATCTCTCCCTGGATCCTGTATGATTTCCGGGTTGAGCGGCGTCAGAACATATTTCAACAAGGTCGCAACAAAAAGGGGCTGATTGCCGGCGACAAGGTGACCCGAAAAGAGGCCTTTCACAAACTGGCAGCCTTTTATCTGGAAAAGAAGAAGGAAGGCTGACACAGTCATGACAAGGCATGCTTCGGATAAGTGGGAACACGGCTCGGCACAGTGTCGACGATCCGAAAAGCTGCCGAACAAGAAGGAGCTGGGCGTTCCAATGGAGCAGGTTGGAATTCCCCGTGACGGCAAGTGAGGGCAATTGATGATCCCGGACAATGGCAAAAGGCGCTATCAGGAAGTCGCAGAAGCGCTGAAAAAAGAGATGATTGACGAGGGGCTTTCCATAGGCACCCGATTGCGTACCGAACGCCAGATCGCTGAAGACTTCGAAGTCTCACGATCCGTGGTTCGCGAAGCGATCATCATGCTCGAAATCGAGGGCCTTGTTTCTGTCCGCAAGGGATCGGGGATCTATATCGAAAGATTGCCAAATCAGTCGGAACGGTCCGGGATTGCAAGATCCGATATTGGTCCGTTTGAACTGCTTCAGGCGCGCCAGTTGCTGGAAAGCAATATTGCCGCATTTGCCGCAACCATGGTGACCAAGAATGATATCACCCGGATGCAGGAGGCCCTCGATATGGAGATCCGGGCCATCGAATCCGGCAAGGCCGATTATGACGGCGACGAGTGGTTTCATCGCCTGATTGCCGAGGCAACGCAGAATGGTGTGCTCATCGATATGGTCAACGAGATGTGGCACCTGCGAGAGGGCAATCAGATCTGGGATGGCTTGCATGCCCGCATCTTTGACGAAAGCTATCGCAAGCAATGGCTGGACGATCATCAGCAGATTTTGACAGCACTCAACCGCAAGGATCCGGGAAAGGCCCGTGATGCCATGTGGAACCACCTTGAAAATGTCCGCAATACCTTGCTCATCCTTTCGGATGTGGAAGACCCGAAATTTGATGGTGATCTGTTCAAGACACCCAAGGTCCTTAGAGCCAACAGGTAGCAGTGTCCTTGAGTAGCAACGATACTCCGGGCTTGCGAGAGACCCAAACAACACGATCAGGCGCAGGCCGAATGTTCGAAATGGCCTGACACAACAAGACTTACGAGGCAGAAAAAATGAAACAGACATGGCGTTGGTTCGGGCCGAATGATCCGGTGACCCTTGATGATATTCGTCAGGCGGGAGCCACAGGCATCGTCACGGCTTTGCATGGCATTCCGAACGGAACGGTTTGGAGCCGTGAAGCGATTGCCGAGCGCAAGAAAATGATTGAGGACAAGGGGCTCGTCTGGTCTGTTGTTGAATCCATTCCCCTGCATGAAGACATCAAGCTTCAGCGTGGTGATTACAAAAGCCTGATCGCAAACTGGGGTGAGTCCTTGCGCAATCTGGCGCTCGAGGGCGTCAAGAATATCTGCTACAATTTTATGCCTGTTCTGGACTGGACCCGGACCGATCTTGCCTGGGAATTGCCAACCGGCGCCCGCTGCTTGCGGTTTGATGCCGATCGCTTCGCTGCCTTTGATCTGTTTATCCTTGAGCGCGAGGGTGCAAGGGAAGAATATTCTGCCGACGAAATCGCCTCTGCCAAAGTCTGCTATGAGGCCATGAGCCAGGAAGACAGGGATCTGCTTGTCCGCAACATGATTGCAGGGCTGCCCGGCTCTGAGGAAAGCTACACCATCGAGCAGTTCCGGGCCCAGCTGAACCTCTACAAGGATATCAGCGCGGAACAGCTGCGCGAGCATCTGGCCGAGTTCCTCAACACCGTTCTGCCGATTGCCGACGAGGTCGGGTCGGTCATGGCAATTCATCCCGATGATCCGCCGCGCCCCTTGTTCGGTCTGCCCCGTATTGTTTCAACCGTGGAAGATATGCGGGCGATGAGGGCGATCAACCAGAGCCCGGCCAACGGCTTCACGCTGTGCACTGGCTCCTACGGTGTTCGTGGCGACAACGATCTGGGTGCGATGATCGACGAGTTTGCCGATCTGATCCATTTCTTCCATTTGCGCTCCACCAAGCGGGACGGCAAAAGCTTCTATGAAGCCAACCACCTTGGTGGCGACGTGGATATGATCGAGGTCATTCGGCACTATAAGATGGTCGAAGACAAGCTCGGCAAATCCATTCCGTTCCGTCCCGACCACGGGCATCAGATTCTCGACGATCTGACGAGACGGTCCAATCCAGGCTATCCGGCCATCGGGCGTCTGCGCGGTCTGGCAGAATTGCGAGGCGCCATGCTTGCGCTGGGTGGCAAGCTGGATTGATCTGCAATCCTTTGGCCAAGCTAGGGACATGACACGAAAAAGGGATGCCTCGTGAAAAAGAGGCATCCCTTTTCTTGTCTTTGGCAGACATCTCTCAAGATCAACTGGCCCGGACCTGTTGGATGAAATTCGCAACTTCGCCCTTGAGAGTGTTTGCCTGACGGGCAAGCTCATTTGCCGCAACCATCACCTGTTCGCTGGCCTCCCCTGTCTTCTGCGAGGCGGCGGTTACTGCTGCAACATTTTCGCTGACCTGATGAGTTCCACTTGCTGCCTGATTGATGCTGTCCGCGATGTCGTGGGTGGCCGCATTCTGCTCTTCCATTGCCGCGGCAATCGTTGTCGAGATTTCATCAACCGTCTGAATGACGTCTTTGACCTCTTCCATCGAAACGGAAGCGTGCTTCGTTGCCAACTGAATGTCGGAAATCTGCTGGGCGATCTCGTCGGTTGCCTTGGCTGTCTGCCCTGCAAGGGCCTTCACTTCACCTGCAACAACTGCAAACCCTTTGCCCGCTTCCCCGGCCCGTGCCGACTCTATGGTTGCGTTGAGCGCCAGCAGGTTGGTTTGTTCAGCGATATTGGAAATCATTTCGACAACCTCGCCAATCTTGTTGGCGGTATTGGCCAGCGTTTCCATCTGGGCATTGGTGGCATTCACTTTGCCGACCGCATCGCGAGCGGATTGGGCGGCATGGGTAACCTGTATGCTGATCTCGCCGATGGTGTTGGTCATTTCTTCGGTGGCTGAAGCGACCATTTGCACGTTGCCGGATGTTTTCTGGGACGCATCGGAAGCCGCACTTGCCTGCGCCTCGGTATCATCGGAGATTTGTGACATCGACTGCGCGGTCGCGCTGAGCTGGGTCGATGATGCGGATACAGCGTCAACAATGCCACCCACATGCTTGTCAAAATCATCGGCCATTTGTGTCATGAGCAGGTGTTTTTCTTCTTCGGCGGCTAATTTCTGCTGTTGCTGCTCAGCTTCCAGCTCCCTTGTGCGGATGGAATTCTGTTTGAAGATAGCGACAGCAGCCGCCATTTCACCAAGCTCGTCACCGCGTTCAAGACCCGGAATGTCCGTTTCCAGTTCTCCACCTGCCAACTGTTTCATGGCTTTGGTCAGGCCAAGCACGGGGCGGGAAAGATTGCGGCCAATGAGCCACGCGCAAACAAGGCCGAGCAGGATGGCAAAGGGTCCGACGATGGCAAGGGTCTTGTCGACATAGTCAAGAACGGCTGCCGAATTCCTCTGATAGGAGACCTGATCCATTTCCGCATTCATCTGGATTTGCTCTGCGGTGGAAACGATTTTTGCCGCGTTGGTATCAAGGACAGTGACACGAATATCATTCTGTTTATTGATGATCTCGACAATGTTGAGATAGGATTCGACATATTTGGCATAGGCCCCGTTTGTCTGTTGCAACAGGTTTTTATGCGCCGGATTGGTTACGGTGGTGACCAGTTTGTCGAGGACCTGTCTGAGCCTGTTCAATTCAAGCTTTGCCCGTCTTGCCGCCGTCTTGTCGCCCACACCGATGAATTTGCGCACATTGAGGCGAGCACTCGCCAATTGTTCGAATGCAATCGTGGCATTGTGTGAAATCGAGAAGTCTCCGGATGCATGTGTCGAAGCAATGACATCGATCAGCCATTTGTTGATGGTCTCACCGGTCGGGTTGAGAAACGTGGTTTGCAGATTTTCGAGTTCCGTGTTCAACTCGACGATTTTCGCAAATCCGTCTCTATATTGGACCAGCTGGTTCTCCAGCTGCGTGAGTGTTTCCTGATCATTGCTCCCAGCAAGGCTGCTTTTGGATGCTTCCATCAGGGTAACGAGCTTGGAGAATCTCTCCTCGTAGGCCTGATATCGTTCACCGCTGGCCTTTTCAAAATAATGGCCGACCGCGAGCTGTGTTTCGAAAACGGCAGTTTCCAGTTTGCCGATTTTCAAGGCTCTGTTTGTGGCACCTTCCAGTTTCCCCGATTGGGTGCTGATGTCCGAAAATGACAGAATATTCACGGCCCCCAGGCCAATCATCATCAACAGAATGAGTCCGAAGCCGGAATAGATCCTGTGACCGATTCTGAGCTTGTTGAAAAATCCTCTTTTCTTTTTTGAAGGGTCCTTGGTGTCGGTTGGCCGATTGTTGGCATTTTCAGATGAACGGGTCTCTTGCCTGCTCCGGAAGATGTACATGACGGGTTTATCCTAGGTGCAATAAATCGAAGGTGATGGAGAATTTTAGCTAGAAGTTGCTAATAATTGTTTATGTGTACCCAAGTGGAACAGTCAATTTTGTCGCATTTCTGGGGAAGAATAGCTCTTTTGGTTGCCAGCAACCTTGTATAATCTGTTTTGGGCAGAGGAGGAGCATTTCAACCCGCTTTCACAAGCAATTGACCAGCGCCGGGCTTCCCGGTGCCTATATGGGAAACGCTGGTCCACAGTTAACGATGCGATATTGAATAATGTGTTTGTAGAATGCGTTTCATTGGAGAAAATGCTTCATTTCTCTTGCTACCTTTAGACTAATTGAATTAGTTTTGCCCCATACAAGGAAAATACCTTTAGGGAACTATAGGGAGTAATGTCTATGCTAAACAAAACTATTGCAGCCATGCTGCTGGCAAGCGTTTGCGCGCTTCCACTGGTGGCAACATCTGCAAGTGCAGAAGTTGTATATAATCGCGGCAACTCTGCCGACCCCGAAACACTTGATCAGCATAAAACACAGACAGTCTATGAATCTCATATTCTGCGTGACCTTTATGAAGGTCTTCTTGCATATAGTGCAGATGGCAAATGTGAAGCTGCTGTTGCTCAGTCCTGGGATGTCTCTTCAGACGGCATGACCTATACATTCCATTTCCGCGATGATGCAAAATGGTCTAACGGCGACCCTGTTACAGCAGGCGATTTCGTCTATTCCCTGCGTCGTATCGAAGATCCTGCAACCGGGGCCCAGTATTCCACGATCATGTATCCGATCGTGAATGCCGAAAAAGTCAACAAGGGCGAGCTGCCTAAAGAAGAACTTGGCGTCAAGGCAATTGATGACAAGACCCTTGAAATCAAGCTTAACGCACCAACCCCCTATTTCCTTGGCCAGCTGTGCCATCAGTCAGCATTGCCAGTTCATCCGGCAAGTGTTGAGAAATTTGGTGAGGATTTCTCCAAGCCGGGCAATATGGTTTCCAACGGGGCCTTCACGCTTGCCGAGTTCGTTCCGAACAGCCACGTGAAAGCCGTCAAAAACCCGTTGTTCCGTGAAGCCGCTGACGTGAAAATCGATGCAGTCATGTACTATCCAACCGAAGACCGTGGAGCTGCCCTTCGTCGCTTCCAGGCTGGCGAGTTGGATTCGAACAATGATGCGCCTGTCGAACAGGTCGATTTCATGCGTGAAAATCTGGGCGACCAGTTCCGCGTTGCTCCATATCTGGGCACCTACTATTACGCTGTGAATACCACCGAGGAAAAACTTGCTGATCCAAAAGTTCGCAAGGCTCTTTCCATGGCAATCGACCGCGATTTCCTGGCGGACGATATCTGGGGCGGCACCATGCTCGCCGGTTACTCTCTGGTTCCTCCGGGAATCGGCAACTATGGCGAACCTGCCTATGCCGACTACAAGGATATGGACCAGCTCGACCGCGAAGACGCTGCCAAGAAACTGCTTGAAGAAGCCGGTTACAGCGAAGAGCATCCGCTTGAAGTGGAAATCCGTTACAACACGTCGGAAAACCACAAAAACACCGCTGTCGCCATTGCTGACATGTGGAAGCCGATCGGTGTGAAAACCACTCTGCTGAACACCGATACCAAAACGCACTATGCAAACCTGCGTGAACATGCGCCGTTCGACTTTGCTCGTGCTGGCTGGATTGGTGACTATTCCGATCCGCAGAACTTCCTGATGCTTGTCGAATCCGATTCCGGCTTCAACTATGCACAGTGGAAGAATGAAGAATATGACGCCTTGATGGACAAGGCCGCAGCAACCGTGGATCTGGAAGCGCGTGCCAAGATCCTATTTGACGCTGAAAAAATCTTCATGGACAACCTGCCTTACGTGCCGCTTCTTTACTACAGCTCCCTGAGCCTGGTATCTGACAAACTGCACGGCTGGGAAGACAACCTTCTCAACGTCCATCCTTCTCGCTGGATGTCGAAAGACTAATCAGCTGATACGAAATGGAAGGGTTGCCGCAAAGGCAACCCTTTTATATGCCGTTCCAGCCGGTTTGCCTGTTTTGCGGACAGACTGCTGGAATTGCAGATGAAGAAGCGATAAGACTTCCCCAATAAAAATCGAAAGTGATCCAAGGATAGGCTCTCGCTGCTTTTGAGCTTATGCCCTCGTCGAATTCAAGCTTGGAGACGCCGAAAAAGGCGTCGTGCTGCGAATGCAAAGAGGCTTCCCGGGATCAGAGAAACCTGCGCTGCTTCAGGCAATTCCTTGCCAGAACAAGCTCAGATCAACTTTACTTAGAAGGACGCATTATGCTGCGATATGTGTTCAAGCGATTGCTAACCGCAATCCCGACATTGTTTCTCATTGTCACGCTCTCCTTTTTCCTCATTCGCGTCGCGCCGGGCGGCCCGTTCGATCTCGAACGTCCGTTGGAAGCGAAGGTGATGGAAAATCTCAACAAGATCTATAATCTCGATAAGTCCCTGTGGGAGCAGTATCTCATCTATCTGAACAACGTGCTTCATGGCAATCTTGGCCCCAGCTTCTTCTTCCGCGACTTTACCGTGGTCGAGATGTTTGGCAACGGTCTGCCGATCTCGATTCAGATTGGTGGATATGCGCTTTTGCTGGCGTTGGTTTTTGGTGGTGCACTCGGCATTCTGGCCGCACTGAAACAAAACAAGACGCCCGACTATGCCGTTATGACCGTGGCGACAATGGGGATCACGATTCCGAACTTTGTCGTGGCTCCGGTTCTCACCCTTATCTTTGGCGTTGCTCTGGGGTGGTTGCCGGTTGGTGGCTGGAACAACGGTGCCTGGGCCAACAAGGTGTTGCCGATTATTACCCTGGGCTTGCCTCAGGTGGCAATCGTGGCGCGCCTAACGCGAGGCTCGATGATCGAAGCCATGCGCTCTCATCACATTCGCACCGCGCGCGCAAACGGGTTGCCCAGCAGCATGGTCGTAATCGTCCATGCCTTGCGTGGCGCTTTGCTGCCTGTCGTCTCCTATGCGGGCCCTGCCGCAGCAGCGCTGCTGACCGGTTCCGTTGTCATCGAGACGGTCTTCGGTATTCCCGGTGTCGGACGCTATTTCGTGCAAGGCGCACTGAACCGCGACTATCCCCTTGTGATGGGCACAGTGATCGTGATTGCTGTCTTCATCATGGTTTTCAATTTGATCGTTGACCTGCTTTATGCCTGGCTCGATCCTCGCGTGCGCTACGATTGAGGCAATAATGAACAAGAATTCTATGAAAACGCAGGCAGGACAGGCAACCGAGAAGGTCATAAATGCTCAGGTTGGTCGTTCTCTGTGGGACGATGCCTGGGCGCGCCTGAAAGCAAACCGCGCGGCAATGACCTCGTTTGTCGTGCTGTTTCTCATTGCTCTGGCCTGTTTTTTCGGGCCACTCTTTACCGGGCATGAATATGATGCCGTTTACAGAAACTACGTAAAAGTGCCAAGCTCGCTTACGGCCTATCCCAGGGACGATGAAATCCGGCCCGCTCTGGACAAGGTGCTCAAGCGTGCCCGTCTTGATGCGTCAGATATCGAGATCGACGACACCGGCATCACCCTCAAGGCCACGTCGAAGAAAGCCATCAGCGACAAGATGGTACGCTATTTCGATCGCTCGGACCTGTTCAAGGATGCTGCTTTTTCCGATCTTTCCGAAGACAAGAAAAGCGTGACCATCTCGGCCAAGATTGATCGGATGCACTTCTATTTCGGCACCGACGCCAACGGACGTGATTTGCTGACAAGGACCCTGATTGCCGGGCGTATTTCGCTTATCATTGGCCTGCTGGCCTCCGGTGTGGCGTTGCTCATCGGGGTGACCTACGGGTCTCTGTCGGGCTATTTCGGCGGTCGGGTCGACCTCATAATGATGCGGGTCGTCGATGTGCTCTATTCGCTCCCCTTCATCTTCTTTGTGATCCTTCTTGTGGTCTTCTTCGGGCGAAACTTCATTCTGATGTTCATAGCCGTTGGGGCTGTTGAGTGGCTCGATATGGCAAGGATCGTGCGCGGCCAGACCCTGTCGATCAAACGGCAGGAATATGTTCTGGCTGCCGAGGCCATGGGCGTCGGGGCCGGCGGCATTTTGCGCCGACACATCATTCCCAATACGCTCGGTCCGGTGGTGATCTTCGTCACCCTTCTGGTGCCAAAGGTGATTCTTCTTGAGAGTTTCCTCTCCTTCCTCGGGCTCGGGGTGCAGGAGCCGATGACCTCATGGGGCGTTCTGATCTCAGAAGGCGCGCGAAATCTGCAAGGGGCCAGCTGGATGCTGATCTTCCCTTCCATTTTTCTCACCGCAACCCTGTTTGCTCTGAACTTCATTGGTGATGGCCTGCGCGACGCGCTGGATCCGAAAGATCGATAGGAGAGGATGAGAAAATGACCAATAACACAACACATCTTCTCGATATCAAGGATCTGCATGTCCACTTCGAGACCAACTCCGACAAGGATGTGCATGCGGTGCGCGGCATCGACATGCATATCGAAAAGGGAGAAACGGTCGCCGTGGTCGGCGAATCCGGTTCTGGCAAGAGTCAGGTCATGATGTCCGCCATGGGACTGCTGGCCGACAATGGTTGGGCAACCGGTTCGGTGAAATATGCAGGCGACGAGATTCTGGGTCTGTCCAAGCGCAAGCTGAACGCATATCGCGGCTCGAAAATGACCATGATCTTTCAGGAGCCCATGACATCGCTGGATCCGCTCTATACGATCGGTCGCCAGATTTCCGAGCCACTCATGGTGCACCAGAAAATGGACAAGAAGCAGGCGCGCGGTCGTGCGCTGGAGCTGCTTGAACTGGTCGGTATCCCGGATCCGAAAAACCGCCTCAAGTCCTATCCGCATGAGATGTCCGGTGGGCAACGTCAGCGCGTGATGATTGCTATGGCCCTGGCCAACAATCCGGATCTGCTCATTGCGGACGAGCCGACAACGGCCCTCGACGTGACCATTCAGGCCCAGATCCTGCAACTGCTCGCAGATCTTCAGAAAAAGCTGGGCATGGCGATCCTTTTCATCACCCACGATCTCAATATCGTCAAACGCTTTGCCGATCGGGTCTATGTGATGAAAATGGGAGAGGTCGTCGAGCAGGGGCCAACAAAGGAGATCTTTGCCAATCCCGCGCATGACTATACCCGAATGCTGTTGTCGGCCGAACCGGAAGGTTTCAAGGCCGCTCCGGCAGAGAATGCTCCGGTCTTGCTGGAGGGCAGGAAGGTCAATGTCAGCTTCAACATCACCTCTGGCCTGTTCGACTCGGAAAAGCAGGTTTTGCGTGCGGTGAATGACGTTGATATCCGGCTCAGAAAAGGTCAGACCATCGGTATTGTTGGTGAATCGGGGTCCGGCAAGTCGACCCTTGGCCGAGCCTTGCTGCGTCTGAACGACGTGACGGGCGAGGTTCTGCTTGATGGCGAGAATATGAGTAGCATCTCCAAGCAGGCCATGCGGGATCATCGCAAAGCGTTGCAATTGGTGTTTCAGGATCCCTTCGGCTCATTGTCTCCACGCATGATGGTCGGACAGATCATCACCGAGGGATTGCTTGTTCATCATCCTGAATTGTCAAGCAAGGAACGTGATCAGCGGGCCATTGCCGCACTGGAGGAGGTTCAGCTCGACCCAGGCATGCGCAATCGCTATCCGCATGAATTCTCGGGTGGTCAGCGCCAGAGGATCGCCATTGCCCGCGCGATGGTGCTCAAACCGAGAATTGTGGTGCTGGACGAGCCGACTTCTGCTCTTGACCGCTCGGTACAAAAACAGATTGTCGAACTGCTGCGGGACTTGCAGAAGCGTTATGACCTGTCCTACCTGTTTATCTCCCATGACCTTTCGGTGGTGCGGGCCATGTCTGACTATGTCATGGTGATGAAGCAGGGCGTGATCGTGGAAGAAGGGCTGACAGAGCAGATCTTTGATGATCCAAGGGAGCTATACACAAAACAGCTCATGGCAGCTGCGTTCGATCTCGAGCCGATTTCGGCCTGAGTCCGCAAGGCTGTTACGAAAAGGAAAAAGGGCCGTCCGTCTTGGATGGCCTTTTTTTGCGGCTTTGAACTCGATCACAAGCTGGGTACCGCACGGAAGCAGCAAGGGCGCTTCATCCGGAACAGGTCGGGATGGCGCTGGATGATTCTCGCTTCTGGTCTTGAAAATGGTCGCCGCCACCATTGGTGGGGCTGAGATCGGATCGAAATGTCGCACGAAGAGCGCCATAAGGCACAGTTTATCAACAGCTGTACCCAGAAACACTCTTACATTTTTTGAATATTTGTAAATTTTCTTTCAATGCGACTCCTTTTTTGCTAAGAAGCCGTTGCAGAGCCGGCGCACCTGTCAGGTGTCGCAAGCAGAAAAGCTTAGACAGGTAGTTCAATCCAGCCCTGCAACGGTAGTGTCCATCATGTGTCGCAAGCAGTGAGATGGACAACTCAAACCGCCCCGATCCAATCGCAATGGAAACTGGGCGGAATTTCTACTGAACAGCGTGTCCTTGATGCAAATCGGGCACGCTTTTCTGTTTCTATTTCCTTTTTCGGGCCATGAACGCTTCCTCGTTTGCTGTCGAGTAACCGGGTATCATGCCCTTTGATGCTTCACGCAATGGATTCGCTTTTCCATCGCATTAACAGGATGTTTAAAAACCAAATTACAATCAATGTAAAAAAAGAAAATTTAAACATACCGGAGATGTAATGTTGTAAGTTACAAATAGACAAAAAGACATTAATTGTCAAGTGGTCGTATGAAAGAAATTTACAGAATAGGTAAATTCGTATACTAAAATTAATAAGGGCTGCTATGTGAATTTTTACAATACCAAGAACCGGGGAAGCGACGAAGCTCAGTTTTCTTAAAGGCTTTAAAAGGACCAAAATAGTCGTAAGGAATGTCGCAAGCAAATGACTGAAACACAAGACAAGATAATGATGGCGGCGCTAGAGCTGTTCACGCGTTATGGAATTCAAAGAACGTCCATGGCTGATATTGCAAAACAGGCTGGGCTGTCGCGGCAAACTGTCTATACAACATTCGCGAGCAAAGATGATTTGATCGCGGAAACAATCGCCAACAGGGTGTCTGCCGTGGTCGATCAGATTCGTGAAAAGATTGCCGACTGCAAAAGCCTGGGCGAACAGCTCGACTTTTATTTTGAGCTGATGGTGATCAGACCATTCGAATTTCTGATAGACAATCCGGATGCTGCCTTTCTCTGGCGTATTAGTCGGGTGCTAGATCAGCATCCCGCCATCTTGAAGGCTCAAAAGAAACACAGACAGCTTCTTGCCGATCTTTTTGTCCCCTATACAAAATCCATAGGCAGTGCTGATCAGACGCCATTTCGTCTGGCAGATTTCATCATGATGACCTGCCGCGAGCTCAAGGTGGGTGAGGTCAAGTCTCGTAAAGAGCTGGACCAACTGGTTGAAACCCTGCAAGCAACCATTCTGGCGATAACGAAAGCCAAAGAAGCGGCCTGACCGAACGAGTGACCATTTCAAGATAATTGCCAGTCCCAATTTTTCTAAAAAAGACTGACCTGTAAAAAAACAGGCCCGGGAGCATATGCACCCGGAGCCGTTTTCGTGGGGGTAAGTGGGATATTCGCGATTAAACTTAGAAGTTGCGCTGAATACGCAGTTTGCCTTCCCAGTCTTCGGTGTCGCCGCCATTGTCAAAGTCTACGTCGGTATACTGTACACCGGCCATGATTTTGAGGTTTTTAACGGGTTCATAACCGAATTCGAGAGAAGAACTCCAGATGTCATAGTCGTTGTCGGCAACGCCTTCGTCGTTGAACTGGGCATAACCACCGGACAGAACGGTCCAGACATTGTCAGCCAGGCCAACTTTCAAGCTTGCGGAAAGACCATAAGCATCGTTAACAGCGTAGCTGCCGTCTGCTTTGGCAGAAACGTCGCCCAGATAGTCGCCGTTGGAAATGCCGTTCCATGCAAATGCGCCGCTGCTGTAGAAGCCGTTGAAGGCAAAAGCGGAGCCAGCGGACAGCGAGTCAAGATTGAATTCGCCACCAGCAGCTACGGAATAGGCAACATCAGAGTCGTAGTCAGCATTTGCATAACGAAGCTGACCCAGAACGGCACCAACTGCGAGACTACCCCAAGCCTGATCGACTTTCATGCGAGCAACCAGTGTAGGCAGTGTCTGACCAGCATAAACATCGGTACCCGAGTGTTTGTTGTTGGAGATGCCAAGAGTAGCGGTTACGCCGTTGCCAAGAGCAAGGTTGTAGCCGAACTGTGGAATAGTGGTATCGCCGAGGTCATAGTCGCCGCCATACAGGTCGCCAACATAGTCAACAACGCCACCGGAGGTGAGGTAACCGGCATAGAAGCCGCCCAAGGTCAAATAGGCTTTGGCGATTTTGATTGCGCCATCGTCTTCGCCTTCAATCCGAACGCGGGATGCGAGAGTACCCAGTTCAGTTTCTTCCTTGGCATCAAAGTTCACCTGACCACGTGCCCAGAGGTCAAATTTGTCTTCAGAACGGCTGTCGGTGTCATTGAAGCGAGCTTCTGTACGGACATAACCGCTGATTTTCAGGCAAGTATCGGTACCCGGAATGAAGAAATAGCCTGCGCCATAAGCGTCACAAACTTTTACATAGTCTACAGGTTCGGCAACTGGCAGATCGGCAGCCTGGGCAGCGCCCCCAACGACCAACGCAGCGGCAGAACCGAGGATGAGGCTCTTGATGTTCATAATTCTGACCCTAATATTTGAAGCTTGCGACAACTGGACAATAACAGCTTAATTGTAATCTATAAACAGACTAAAACTGTATGGATGTAACATTGAATCGCTTTGTTGCAAAAAACACACAAGGGCTTGGAAGGACAATTCTAATTCATTGGATTGATTGAAGAAAATGAGTTTCCTGTGACATGCGTTCGTGATGGCCAGTTTTCAAAATGTGAAAGAAGGGCAGCGAAATGACAGAAACAGCGCAAGGGAAGCCACAAAAAAGGGGGCAGAAGCCCCCTTCGATGATCAGCAGAATGGATACAGGTTCCTAGGCTTGCAGTTGCACGTCCGCCAGTTGTTTCACAACCACTTGCATGCGAGCATGGGCATCCTTGCGGGCTGCCTGATTCTGGGCCTCGATTTCGCGGGCCCTCTGCTCGGTTTCCTTCAGCTTGGTTGCCATGCGTTCCAGAAGCTGCAATTCCTCTTCAAAGGCACCCTGACTTTGTTTGGCTTCGAGGTAACTGTCAGAGGCGGCATTGGAGGCAAGTTCGCGCAACTCGCGGCTGATCTCGCGGCGTTTCTCAGAAGCGGTGCGTGCATCACGAATGCTCTTGAGCGCGGAAAGCTGCAAAATGGCCTGTTTCATCTGCGGCATGTCAACCAGCAAGGTGTCTACCACGTCCGACAGGGCGATTTTGGTTGTTTCCTGAATCTGGCGAATCTGGGGTAGGTTCTGCGCTGCATTGGTGTAGGCCATATGCAGGCGAACAACACGGGTCAGGAAGCTTTCGACATTGGCTCGGAAATCACGATACTGGTTGACGACGACAGCATCGCGGCTCTCGCGCGCCTCGGCAAGGCGGCCATTGGCCTCTTCCACCAGACGCTGGCCTGCCTGCTCGCCCGCAGCGATATAGACCTTGAGATCTTCCAGATTGTTCGCTGTGGCTTCATAATTCATGTCTAGCTTGGTGTTTGCCTTCACCAGCTTCTCGCGATGGACCATGATCTGCTTTTCGATTTCATCGAAATGCTTGATGATCTTGTCCTTGCTATGTTTGAAGTAGAGGAAGGCCGACATCTGTCTTGCGATCCATGGGCCGATCAGCGGAATCTGATTGAAGGTATAGGCAAGAGTGGAGCCCCCGGCCTTCAGTTCGTCGCGCATTTCACGGATCTTGGCTTCTTCCATGCCTCTGGACAGGGCGATCAGCAAATCACCACCGACATCGGCGTCCTCGGTATTCATTTCGCGCAGCAATGTGTCAAGAACCGAGGAAACATCCATCTGCGGCTTGGAACCGTAGCTCAAAAGCAGGTTTGAATCCGTGGCGTCAACGGCTGCTGCCAGTTCGCCAACACGTCCCCATTCTGCCGGGCTGAACTCGCTTTCGGTGAAAACGGTCGTTTCCTGCGGCACGGCTACTGGAACAAGTTCGGTCCCCGCTGTTGTTGCCATTGGTTCCAGAGAACCGGTCTGCGATGTTGTCGTGGTCGTATCCTGTGACATCAAAATATCTCCTCAAAACACCACATGCGTATCAATCAAGCCCCATCCCGAGAGCCATTTGCATATGGTAAAGACGTGTAGGCCTCAAGTGCCAGTCGCAGTTGCCCGAGACAGTGTTTCCGGGTTGAGCAGTTCAATAATTTTTTCCATGACCGAGGCATTCGGCATCGGCATGACCGAGGTAACGGCCGGGGCAAGGCCCTTGACGGCAACCGCGCCAGTGTCGGTCACCCGGTCCTTGAGGCCGGAACGGAAGCCATGCTCGGACCAGGCCAGAGACTGGATCTCTTCATCTTCCAACGCTTTGGCCAGACGTTTTCCCTTTTCATTTAGCGCAATGACCGGATGTGAGGCCCAGAATGTAGGCAGCGGATAAAGCGTCACCACTTCCTTTTCGATAAGATCCCGATAGCGTTCATTTGCAATATAGAATTCAACCAGCTGGTTCTCATAGCCCACAATGATCGGCTTGGCACCGATGCCGGTATCGAGATATTTGCGGAAAATGTCGCCCGATGACCCTTCCATGTAGCCCATCTGTTTGAAGAAGCCTTGAATGGCCCTTGCATTCTTTTCGACGTCGGCCACGGTGGCGACCTTGCCTCCAGAGAGCATGTTGGCAAGCAGCCCGGAGAACATGTTGCCCGAATTGGACTTGGTCGGATCGGTGGATTGCAGGGTTGCATTGCCCCACAGGGCATCAACGCCGATATCCTTCCAGTTGGTCTGAGACTGAATGAGCGTGATCAGAGCCGCGGTATCGACCGTATAATGCGTGCCCGTATTCTTGACGATCCCCTTTTTCTCAAGGCCGTCCGCAATCGGTTTCCACGTGTAGAATACGATGGGAGAGTTGAAAATGAGATCGTCACCGGCCGGATCACCAAAATGGCGCTTGTAGATCTCGAGAGCAATTTCATTTGACGGCCATAGCGCGTCGATATCGTCTGCCAGCTTGTTGGTCACCATGTCGATAGAGCCATCCTTGCGGCCATCCATCGTTATGCCATAGCGATCCTTGAGGATCTCGATCACAGTCGGGTTTTTAATGAAGGCAGATTTCTCGCCACCAACAAGAAACTTGACGGTTATGGGGTCCGGTCCCGGTTTTCGGATAAAGCTGTCGATGCCGATCTGGTCCAGCGCGACCACGCCACCAATGATGACCAGCAGCAAAATTATTCCGACAACGATTCTATTCATTCCGCAAATCCCGAAATTGACTTCAAAATAACTGAAACAGTGCCTAGTCTCTGGTGGTCAGCTTCTCTAGTCCATGCTCAAGGCGCAAGGAGCTTTCCAGATTGCGCCCGGCCTGTTCAAGGGCGCTGACGTCATTGGAGAGCATGGCGTTATATTGAGCCCGAAAGGCCTTCTCGATCGATACAAATCGCCTGCGTGCCGCTTCCACCTGTTCAAGCTGCTTGTCATCTGGCAGGCGGCCGGAAACAAGTCCCGAATAGCCCTCTATCAGGCCGATCGCGTCCCCTGAATGAAAATCCAGAAAGGCGCGACTGCGAGGAATATCGCCCGGGTCTTTTTCAAGATTCGCATAGATATCGACAAAGACATCCTGAATTTTGCGCAAAATCTCTTGAGCCGGATCGGATTTGGGGGTGCGGCGGATGGCAATCTCCAGCCTTTCCGCTTGCTCCTTGCCCTGTTTCACCGCAGCGCGGGAGTCCTCCCGCGTGACCCCGGATGCGACAAACACCTCGTTGTCCTGCTGTTTCTTGGGAATGATGAAATGCATCAGAACAAAGGCAGCAATCGCGACCGCGATAGCAATATAAATCGTCATGTGCATTGCGAAATAGCTCCACAGCCCGATTGTGGCACCAACCACGATGGCAATGAAAAGACGCACATTATTCAAGGCAGAAGCTGACATCAGTTTGCATATCCTCTTGCATTTCTGAAAGCGGTGACCAGCCCCTTGCGTCCGTCAAAGACCCGAGCGGCTGTCAGTTCCGCAAGTTTCTTGACCTGATCTTCTGACGCATCGCCAAACAGAATGGAAAAAACCGGAATATTTCGAGCTGGCGAGGGGTCGAACAGATACTGAATATCCGCAAGGTCGCCATCGGACACACCGTCCGTGAGCAACAGCACCATCTGGCTATGTGTTTTGCCATTGCCCGAATTCTGAAGGACCGAAAGTCCCTTGCTCACCGCAGTATAGATGTTGGTGCCGCCATCAGGGAGCAGGCGCTGGACATAGTCATAAAGAGCGGCCATTTCCTCATTTGAGGCACCGGTAGCCGAAACCGGTTCACCGGCAAGGCCATTGAATGGGATGACGTAGAAAATGTCACCTTTGGTGGTTTCCAGAAAAAAGTCCCGCGCTTTTTCTTCCAGAAACAGATTGGCAAGGGACGACACCATCTGTTCGTTGCCTTCGCCCTTCATGCTACCCGAATAGTCGAGCAGGAAGGCAATCTCGGATGGGCGTCGGCTGGTGCCCTGATAAAGGCGCAAGGCTGCCTCGATAACCTTCTGGCTCGGCAGATTGAGCGCATTGATCGAACGGTCAAGGTTGATGCACCAGTCCGGTTTGAAAACGTCTTTGCTGAGCGTGCTTGACGAGAGCCCGAGTGGGCCGACCCGACGACCCGATGCGGCAAGTTCGGCCTGTACGTCATCCGAGAGCAGATGCTCCTGGAGCTTGAGGAAAAACGCTTCCTTGGCCTTGTCTTCCTCGCTGTCTCCCTTGTCGATATAGGCGAGGGGGGAATCCGCAATGGCAATGCCGTCTACCGGATAGATGGCACACAGGGGCTCCTTGCCCTGTTTTTCAAGCTCCCGGTTGACCTCGATGCCGACGGCCTCATAGTTGAACATCGCGTCCATGGCGTCCGGATGCTCAAGATAAAGGTCGCCGAGCCAACCAGATGAGCCGGAGGTGCGGTCAACACGCTTCAACAGCCGTTCGACGCGTGATTGCACGTCCGTATTCTCGATGTCCTTGAGCGACAGAACATTGGGCTGACCGGCGGCCGAAGACAGCATGGCAAAGTAGCTCATGGCGCCCGAATTGGATTGGGTCGCCGAGGTCATGCCGAAGGTAAGGCCTGCTTCGGATGCCTCCACGATATCGGTGAGGCTCGTATCCTTGCCGATCCAGTTCAGTTCTTTGGCCTTTTCCTTTTTCACCCAGAAGACGACCGGAGACCGCATGATGGACTTTTCATGCTTGACCACCTTTTGCGTGTCGCCCAACTCCAGCCACAGCGAAGCGGCAGGCCAGACAATATCGGCCTCCGCCTTTGTGCCGCTGCGGATATCAAGCATGATGTCAACCGAACCACGGCCCTTGATATGAATATCGACGCCCTGCTTTTTGGCAAACGCCTCCACAATCGGATAGAGAGACTTGTTTTCCGAACCGGAAAGCAAAGTGACTGACTGTTTCGGTCCGTCATCCTGACAAGCCGAAAGCCCTAATGCGGCCGTGAGCAGGATGGCGCTGGCAATAATTTTCTTCATCATATCAATGACCATTGTCCATTCGGTTTTCCGCCGATCTTAGAAAGTCTTTTTAGGATTTCTGTGACAGAACTGGCTGGCCCCATCGATTTATGCGCAATTAAACAATTGTAGCCTGATATCCCTCTCTCTGTAAAATTGACAAGGTCAACAAAGGACAATTAGTGGTGATGGCCCCCGTGCCCATGTTCGTGACCATGTCCGTGACCATGTCCGTGCTCATGATCATGGTCGTGATCATGATTGCAATCACAAAGCTGTGGCAGATTTTGCCCCTTCTCCAGGAATTCCTTGACCGCTTCGAGCGGATCGGTCTTCTCGGTAATGCTTGCCATGACAGAGCGTGCGGCCATTCTGCGCGCAAAGCCAGCGCCGAACGAGGCGGACAGGATGACATCGACACTGTCGAGCGGATGGGCTGCCCCACTGTCTCCCAACTCATGCATGCTCATCTCTTTGGGCAAGTCGATGCGTTCGATTTCAATCGGCTGCCGGTCGTCTCCAACGGAATAGACCAGAAAGCGACGGGCCCGGCCTGCGTGATTGGTGACAGTCCGGAAATTTTGCGAGGATACGGCGATTTTCATAGATGACTCCAGATGATGTTTTGGATTTCAAAATCACTCGGCGCATCTTGCCCCGGTCCGGCAAAGAGGCATCAAAATGGTGAAATTCAATTCGTTAATCTATGATCTAAGCCTGCCGAGGGCAAGTTGCAATACATGGTTGAGTCTTGCGACACGATTGCAGGGAAAAGGAACTTGTAAATGGGCGATTTAAGAGTTGATTGAAGGCTGCTGCGCGAGGCCTTCGAGCTGGTCTGAATAAAGCCCCAACGCTTCGAGTCCCTTGGGAGAAATCTGGTAAATTCCGGTTGCAGCTTTCTCGAACCAGCCATAATGGTCATCGGCCATGATCCGCCGGGCATTCTCCACCCCGGTTTGGCGCGCCACAAGGGCCGCTTTTGTCGGGCCCTGTTCAGACAGCAGCTTGAGGCATTTGAGAGCATCCTGGCGATAGGTCGTCACCAGCCCTCTTCTTGTTGCACCCCCTTCATTGGGGTCCCCGACCCGCCGCGAGAATTCACGCAGCAGCCGATCCTTTCGTGGCTTGATCTGCCGCGGCTTGTAGGGAGCGGGATCAAGATGAGGCGTCACAAATCCGTCCTTGATACGCACGGTCAGCAAACCAAGCCCAAGCCGTCGACAGAGCGTGAGGTTGTTCTTGAGGGACTTTGCAAAGGGTCTGCCAGACCCATGGGGCACCGCGATATAGACAAAATCGGTGAGCTTCTGCCGGTCGATGGCCTGATGAATGAGTGTCAGTGAAAATCCCACTTTCAACTCGATCACCACCGGATCTTCCTCGCCACGCATGGCGACCAGATCAGCCTTGCCCACTTCCGCCTTCACCTCATAACCCTGTGCTTCAAGAAACTGCTTGATCGGAGCGTAGAGGTCGGTTTCTCGCAAGGCTTGCTTGGGCATGAGGTCTCTATCAGGCTGGTATGGGATTTGACTCGTCGGATGCTGGCAACAGCATGGTCTGATTCCGGCTAAGAAAATCTGAAGAAACACGAGAAAACGCACCGCCCCGTCGTTGCGCGAACATGACAGGGCGAAGCGCAGTCTTGGTCGAGCCTTTGCCTCGGGAGGGGCGGGCTCTAGCCGTCCTTGTAATAATAGCTGTAGCCATTGATGGCTGGCGCGCCGCCCAGATGGGCATAAAGGATTTTCGAGCCTTCTGGGAAGAAGCCCTTTTTCGTCAGATCAATAAGACCCTGCATGCTTTTGCCTTCATAGACAGGGTCAATGATCATCGCTTCTGTTTGCGCGGCAAGGCGGATAGCATCATTGGTTGCGTCCGATGGAACACCATAATGGGGATAGGCATAATCCTCCATGATGACGATTTCATCCTCGCGGACCTCGCGTCCCAGCTCCACCAGCTTGGCGGTATTGTCAACGATCTCGCGTACCTGCTTGCGAGTCTGCTCCGGTGTGGCGGACGCATCAATACCGATCACCCGGTCCGCGCGATCCTGTGCCGCAAAGCCGACAACCATGCCGCCCTGGGTTGACCCTGACACCACGCAGACAACGATATAGTCGAACTTGAAGCCGAGTTCTTCTTCCTGCTGTGCCACTTCTTCGGCAAAACCCACATAGCCAAGACCACCATATTTGTGTACCGATGCACCTGCGGGAATGGCATAGGGCACACCTCCGGCATCCTTGACGGACTGGATTGCATCTTCCCAGCTTTTGCGGATGCCGATATCGAATCCGGCATCCACCAAACGGCTGTCCGCTCCCATCAGGCGTGTCAGAAGAATATTGCCAACTCTGTCATAGACAGCGTCATGATGGGGGACCCACTTTTCCTGAATCAGAACACATTTCATGCCGATCTTGGCAGCCGTTGCCGCAACCATCCGGGTGTGGTTGGACTGCACCCCGCCGATGGAGACCAGCGTATCGGCTCCCGAAGCTATGGCATCCGGGACGATATATTCGAGTTTGCGCAGCTTGTTGCCGCCAAGTGCCAGCCCGGAATTGCAGTCCTCGCGCTTGGCATAAATGTCCAGTTTGCCGCCAAGAGCTTCTGAAAGCCGGGGCAGTTTTTCAATCGGCGTTGGGCCGAAGGTGAGGGGATAACGTTCAAATTTCTCAAGCAAGGATAAGCCTCATTCTTTTGGTGATTGCTCTTCGGAGGCCTTATAAGGTAGCGAAATTTGCCTGAAAGGTGCTTTTGAATTTCACCGAATAATTTATTGAAAGCTTGATAATTTCTGACAATTTGATCTACTGAGCGCACATTTTGAACCAATTGTGAAAGAATCTTTCAAATCATGGAAGAACTCGACCGGATCGACAAGAATATTCTGCGGCATTTGCAAAAAGATGGCCGCCTGACCAATGCAGACCTTGCCGAAAGGGTCAATGTCAGTCCTGCAACCTGCCACAGGCGGACGCAGAGATTGTTTGATCAGGGATTCATTCAAGGTGTGCACGCCCAGATCAACCCCGAACCTGTGGGTCTTGGCAATCTTGTGATGGTGGGGGTGGTGCTTGATCGCTCGACCCCTGAAAGCTTCGCGGCCTTTGAGGATGCGATCATGGCAATTCCCGATGTACTTGGCTGCAATCTGGTCGCCGGAGACTTCGACTATCTGCTGTCCGTGCGTGCGCGGGATATCGCTGGCTTTAATGCGCTTTTGGGGAAAAAGCTGCTCACCTTGCCCGGCGTGCGCCAGACCCGGACCTTCTTCGTCATGAAGGAAGTGAAAAACAACGAGCCGCTTCCCTTTTGAGGAAACGGCCCGTTGGTTGCGCCCAAGCAGGATAGGTATGAAGGTCAGCCAGGGAAAAACGGAATGGGAATGCCGAAGGCCTCTGCCAGCAGCACGAAGTTGAGCGTCAGCACCGCACTCGCCCCCAAAATCGAGAGAGAGCGGACAACGGGCCCTGTCGCATAGACTCCCATGACATCACGACGGGATGAGAAAATGATCAGCGCGATCATCGGAACAGGGAGTGATATGCTCAGAATGACCTGACTGATGACAAGGGCCTGCGTCGCATTGACTCCCATTGCAACAACCACAAAGGCGGGCAACATAGTGATCAGGCGTCTCAGCCAAACCGGAATCCTGTAATGCAGAAAGCCCTGCATGATCATTTGTCCGGCCATTGTGCCAACGACAGAGCTTGATATCCCCGATGCAATCAGCGAAATCAGAAAGGCACTGGCCGCCGCAACACCCAGCAGTGGGGTCAGCGTGTGATAGGCCGTTTCAATTTCGGCCACTTCGCTATGGCCGGAATGAAAGGCGCTGGCGGCCATCATGACCATCGCCATATTCACCATGCCAGCTATGGCAAGCGCTATGACGACTTCCCAGTTTGAATATTTCAGAACCTTGCGGCGCTCTTCCTCCGTGTGCATGACCGTTCTTGATTGGGTAAGGCCCGAATGCAGATAAATGGCATGGGGCATGACCGTTGCCCCGATGATGCCGACCGCGATGGTCAGCGCCGTGGCATCGGCAAGCTGAGGGGTCACCATGCCCATGCCTGCATTGCCCCAGGCAATGGGAGCAATGAAAATCTCCGCCAGATAACAAAGGCCGATCACGCCGACCATCGCCCCGATGATCAGTTCCATTGGCCGGAAGCCATGTCTTTCAAACAGCAGAATGCCATAGGTAACGATCGCGGTGATCGTCATGCCTGCCATCAAGGGCATGTCGAACAGCAGGGCAAGACCAATGGCACCACCAAGAAACTCCGCCAGATCCGTTGCCATGGCGGCGATCTCGCTGACAAACCACATGGCCCAGACCACAGGCGAAGAGAAATTGTCGCGACAAAGCTCGGCAAGATTCTTCCCCGTCACGATGCCAAGGCGTGCCGAGAGGGCCTGAAACAGCATTGCAATGAGGTTGGCAAGCAGAACGATCCACAGAAGGCTGTAACCATAACCGGCCCCGGCCTGAATGTTGGTGGCATAATTGCCCGGATCCATATAGGCGACGGAGGCAATGATGGCCGGTCCGGCAAACAGCAATTTGCTGCTGAAGCCGCGGCGCTCTCCTGAAAGGACGGCAGCCATCCCTGAACGTGTCTGTTCTGTCGCAAACATGATTTCGATACTTTGCTCGTTACGGTCGGTTTATTAGATGCTTTAAAAGTTAGCCCAAGCTAAAATTAATTCAAGATGTAGCTTGGGCTACATTTTAAGTAATGAACAACAATTTTTGCACAGTGGCACCAAGGCAGTTGCTGTCGCGGCCAGACCACGCGCATTTGCACTTTACAAAGTGTAGTCCCGCATGCGCGAGCCACATCGGGTGCCATTCTATCCAATCTGTCAAACCCGGTGTCGGCAGAGACACCTGTCAAGACAACCAATCTGTGACCATATTGGTGATTGCAAATCCGTTGAACATTCTGTACCCAAGGCTTGAAAAGAGTCGCGGCCGTATCAATCGGTACCGTTTTGACAGAAAAAACAAAGCGAAAATCCATGCCAGATCAATCCACCCGAAAAAGCAAGCAAAGCGCTCGGTTCATTCGTGCGCGCGAAGCCCAGGCCTGTGCGGTGATGGAAGACTATGCCGAGATGATCGGCGACTTGATCGCCGAGCTTGGTGAGGCTCGGGTGGCAGACATTGCAGAGCGAATGGGTGTTGCCCACCCGACCGCAACCAAGGCGATTTCCCGTCTTAAACGGGAAGGCCTGGCGGTGTCCCGACCTTATCGCGGTGTCTTTTTGACCGAAGAAGGCGAAGCCCTGGCCAATCGCGTTCGGGCTCGTCATCGCAGTGTCGTGGAACTGCTCGTTGCCGTAGGTGTGCCGCGCGAGACTGCTGAAATTGATGCCGAAGGCATCGAGCATCACGTCTCCGACAAAAGCCTGAAGGCCTTTGACGAATTTCTTGCCAACAACGACAAGACGAAATAGAGCGGTAGCAGGACGGCGGCTTGCCTTCTGCCTGAAGGCTGTCGTCCCGATAGCGGATCACACATCATGCCCTAGTCAAGAAGGGCAAGGAGCCGGTCAATGATGGTGGTTGAGCCGGCTGCTGAAAGCGCCTTACCGTGCCTTTCACGCAGGTCAGCATCACTGAGATGGCTGCCGCCGACAAAACCGACGATGTATCTCACCCCTGCCGCTTTTGCGCCAATTGTGCCCGCAATGCCATCCTCTATCACCATCGCCCTTGCCGGATCGACGCCCAGGGCCTTGGCTGCATGAAGGAAGATATCCGGTGCAGGCTTGCCGTTGGGCACAGTCTCCGTGCTGAACATGCGCCCTTCGAACCGTGCCGTTTGTCCAACGGTATCAAGGGAAAGCCGCAACCGTTCCGGGCTGCTACCCGAAGCAAGACAGTAAGGGATCTTGGCCTCGTCAAGCCGGTCAAGCAGCGCTTCAGCCCCTTCAACCAGAGCCAATTGCTCTGAGAGGCGCTCATGAACCCGCTCTTCCCAGGGGTGCGGATAATGGGGGAAAGGATCGCGTCCGGTCTGCTCCAGCATGAAGCGTGTGACATCGCGTCGGGTCGTGCCCAGAAAATTCTGCACCAGATCCTTCCATGTCACGGTAATTCCGTGGTCTGAAAAGCTTTTCTGCAATTCTCCAAGAGAGATCTGTTCACTATCGACAACCACGCCATCGAAATCGAAGATGACGGCGTCGACCTTGCTTAGCAATTGATTGGGCAATGTATGGATCCTGTTGAAATGGCAAGGGGGGAGGCAAGGGGGTGAAAAAGGGAATGGTCTAGAATGGGCCCACAGGGGACTGCTCGCTGGTTTTCTCGATCCTCTGCATCATCGGTTCGTCAGGCCGTTCGATTGACTGGATTGCCGCGCGCGCCAGAAAGTCGCCAGCCAGAGTCAAATCCTGATAGACAGAGAGAATTTCACGCCGGATCAGCTTGAGATAGGGGCTGGCCTCCTTGGCGAAAACATCAATGTCCCCGCCCAGTGTCCGCCCACTCTGCTCAATCGCAGCCAGCGACAACACCGCCGTTGCTGTCGAGGGAGTAATGATCGCATCAATGGAGCGATCTGTTTTGAGCCGGTCAAGCAGCGCGGCCAGAAGCGCTTCACTGCCGTCATGGCTCGTCACACCTTCCAGAACCTCCAACTCATAGTCGAATTCGCTGCGGGCGCGCTTGACGCCGCTGAGCAAATGTTGGCTATAGCTGAGCGTGATCGGTGGGGAAACCAGAAGAAACTGGCGGCGCCCCTTGGCCAGCAGACGTCGAACCGCCAAGTCTGCATAGGCTTCGGTATCAAAATCAAAATAGGGATGCCTGTCCTGCCAACTGGTCCGGCCATAGGCGGCAAACGGGAAAGAGCGGGCCATCAGATAGGCGATGCGCTCATCTTCCGGTTCCGTCTGGTTCAGAATGATGGCATCCGTGCCCCCGGTTTCCACCACGTGTTTTACAACTTGCAACCGGTCTTCCTGCGAGGAAAAGGTCACGATATTCATGTAATAGGGCGAACCCTTGAGGCTATGGGCGATAGCAGAGATCAGCCGACCGGTATGATCATCGATCACGTCATGATCTGCGGAGAGAATAAGTGTTATGACATTGGTCCGACCCGTGACCAGTCCAAGTCCAGACCGGTTGCGGACATAACCGATCTCCTCAGCGATCTTTCGGACCTTTTCCTTGGTCTCGGCCCCGATCTCCGGACCATCATTGAGCGCTCGGGAAACGGTTGTCACCGCAAATCCACTCAGTTCCGAAATGGTTTTTAACGTGGGTCTCTTGGTGGACATCGTCATCCCCTTTGTGCTGAGCGCACTTATATCGCTTTGTATGACATCTTGGCAACTTATTCGACAAATGCGACCCGTATGCCTTCATGTGATGGGAATCTGCTCAGGGGAACAGTGGGTTATGGCAGAATGAGACAATAGCAAGGCGAAGACTTTTTGTACATACATATTCGCCGGATTTTACGATCTTCTCGAGCTTTTTCTGAAAACAGGAAAGTATTTTACTTGTTATAAATACGGAAATATACCCATCAATAAGGCAAAATATTCGGGAGCAATGACTAAAATAGCATTTCTTAACCTAATTATGTGCAGGATATCGCAAAGTTTCCTGTTGTAGGGTGGAATTCTGGCATGTCAAAAGTGAACAGCTCGGACGCGACTTCAGTAAAAGGTGATGGAGCAAAAAAATATATTGATTTCTTGACTAGTGGTGAGGGCGAAGTAAAGCATTCTCAGGCAGCATGGAACAGTATTCAGGGCGATCTTGATAAGATTCTAAGCAATTTTTACAGGCGAACTGCATCCGTTCCCGGACTTGGTGAAAAACTGGGTGCCGGGTCCAAAGAGGTGCCGCGCCTCAAGTCGGCCCAGACCAAGCATTGGCAATATATTTTCAACCACCCGGTCGATGCGGAATTTCAGGAACACTCCATTCGCGTGGGACAGGCCCATGTTCGTGTTGATCTCGATGTGCAGTGGTATGTCGCTTCCTATGGCCGCATCCTGCAAGATATCGTGCCGACGATCATCATGGGAAACAAGATGTCTCCGGCGAAAGCGACAAAGATTCTTCAGGCCGTGATTGCACGGCTGTTTACCGATATGGTGCTCTCGATTGAAGCCTACAACGGAATCTTGCGCCATCAGGAAGAGCAAAAACAACTTGAAGCGGACAATCTCAGAAATCTGCGCAACCTGTCCCGGACGGTTCGGGATATCAACGCGATTTCAATGGACATGGCTGTCCTGTCGCGCAATACCCGAAATGCCACCACGAGCGGCGAGGCCATTTCGGCTGCCGTTGCCGAAATGGTTGCATCAACGGAACAGATTTCCGACAACAGCGAGAACACGGCCAACAATGCCAATCACGTGAGCGACTCGGTCTCGGAAGGCATCGAGGCGATGAATACCGTGCTTGACGCCATGACCAACATTGCCGATTTCTCGCGCAACACGGAAGCAAACCTCACCGAACTGATGGAAGCATCCGAGCAGATCGGGGAATTCCTCTCTGTCATTGAAAGCATTTCCAGCCAGACCAACCTTCTGGCGCTCAACGCCACAATCGAGGCCGCACGGGCCGGAGAAGCAGGCAAGGGCTTTGCGGTGGTTGCCGCCGAGGTCAAGGAACTTGCATCCCATTCGAACAAGGCTGCCGATGACATTTCAAAGCGCATTCAATCGCTCAATCACGGCATGGGCACGATCCAGAAATCGATCACAGGGTCACTCGAAGCCATCAGCAAGGGTCAAGCACGAATCGAGGGTGCAAGCCAGTTGATGGATCAGATCGGCTCTCAGGTCGGCGAAGTGACGTCCAGCATGAATGAGGTGTCGGGAATTCTGTCTGAACAGTCTCAGGCAAGCCACGAGATCGCCAGCAGCATGACCGGTGTTGCCGATCTTCTGGCCCATAATGAAAGCACCCTGAACCGCGTCGTCGAAACACTTCAGACCAGCAATGACGAATTCAGCGCCGGTGCGGCCAACTGGTTTACCGCCACTTCACACAGCTCCTTGTGTGAAATGGCCAAGATTGACCATGTGCTGTTCAAGAAGCGGGTACTTGACACGGTCGTCGGGCGTGGCAACTGGAAAAGCAGTGAGGTTCCAGATCATCACAATTGCCGCCTTGGCAAGTGGTATGACGATATCAAGAATGAGAAGATCCGTGCTCATCCCATCTTCAAGAAATTGGTCGATCCGCACAAACGTGTCCATGATGCTGCTCGGGAAGCGTTGCAGTATCACACGGAGGGAAAAACAGATCTGGCGTTTGAAGGTCTCAAGCGCATGGATGATGCCAGTTATGAGGTCTTGCATATTCTGGATGAACTCAGCCGCGCCTTTGACAAGGAACTGGAGGCCGAGCAGGCGCGCCGGTCAACGAAAAAGATCGCCTGACAGAGCCCTTGCCTTGGCCAAAATGACAAAACCCCCGTTTCTGCCAAACGGGGGTTTTTTGAACTCAAGGCTTTGTGTTTCAGTCTCGGTCGAAGCGTATTAGCCCGCAAGAACCGAGCAATAGAAGTCCGGATCCACATTGGCTCCGGAAATGATGAGCGCCATGTCGCCGCCATGGGCTGGTACCTTGCCGCTCAATGCCGCAGCCAGCGAAGCCGCGCCACCCGGTTCTGCTACCAGCTTCATTTTCTCGAAGGCAAAACGCATGGCAAAGCGCACTTCTTCATCGCTCACCGCAAGGCCTCCTGCAAGAAACGTTCTGTTGATCGGCAAAGTCATCTTGCCCGGATAGGGCGATTGCAGCGCATCGCAAATGGATTTGGCATTCGGAACATTGCCCGCAACGTCACTGCTTCCAAGGGAGCGTCCGGTGCTGTCAAAGCCCTCCGGTTCCACCGAATAGATGGCGGCATCCGGTATGTTTGCCTTGATCGCGGTCGCGACCCCGGATATCAGACCTCCACCGCCGCAGTTGCTCAGAACCGTGCCGATATTGGCTGAAACGGCGCGAGCCTGCTCGACAATCTCAAGTCCCACCGTGCCTTGCCCGGCAATGATGTAGGGATCGTCATAGGAAGGAATGAGAATGGCCCCTGTCTTGTTCGCGAGATTGGTGGCGATCTCTTCACGCGACTCGGTATAGCGATCATAAAGGACAACTTCTGCGCCCAGGGCCTTGGTATTTTCGAGTTTGATCTTTGGTGCATCGGTCGGCATGACGATGGTCGCCGGAATGCCACATTGACGCGCAGCCGCCGCCACCCCTTGTGCATGGTTACCCGACGACCAGGCGATGACGCCGCGTGGCTTTGCCTCCGCTTCGATGCGTGAAATCCGGTTGAAGGCCCCGCGAAACTTGAAGGAGCCGGTATGTTGCGCACCTTCGAACTTGACCAGCACTCGCTTTCCAAGGCGCTCGTTCAGAGGGCCAAATTCCAGCAAGGGGGTGCGAATGGCATGCCCGTCAAGGCGGCTTGCGGCATCAAGAATATCGTCATAACAAACAGCGAGGTCTGAAGTCATCGTGGTTTCATTCATGTGTTGGGGTCAGGAAAATAAGGGAGAGTAGAGCGATCGGTGGTAATGGTACGGTCTCGTATCAAGGCCACCCCGTTGCAGCTATCGTAAGAGCATAAACGCTGCCGTCAAGGCATATTCTCGCCTTTTGCATCAGCCTCGTCTTCAGGCGGAACGTAGGTCAGAAACAGCTGATGGACACACAAAAGCCCGGTAATGCCAAACAGAAAGGCCCAGGTCGGATTGCCCAGCAACCATTCGAAGCAGGCCCAGCCAAGGGGGGCCGCGCAGGTGACCAGCCGAACCCATAGGGGTTTCAGCATCGGATGTGAAGTATCGAACACATGTTCCTCCCGAGAAATCTGCCAGCCGCTTCCTTACGCCTTTTGGGCCCAAATCTCAACCGGCTTGTCGACCCATGGGCCTAGCCGACAATCGCCCCCACTGCGAAAGCAACCAGTGCGCAGGCCCCGCCAACCAATATGGTTTCCCCCACGCAGCGGATGACCCCTTCCCGCGTAGACCACCAGCGCAAGATGCCCAGGCCCGTAAGGGCGAGGAAAGTGGCCGTGATCGAAAGAACGAAGCTCATGTCATTAGCCTGCATCAGGAGATAGGGGATGAGGGGAACGACACCGAAGAAAACAAATGACAAAAAGGTCACCAGACCGTCCATTGCCGGCGAGACCTGCCTCATGTCATGCATTTCCAGCTCGTAATTCATCATCAGATCGGCCACCAGTTCGGGGCTTTTGATGATCTCATCGGCGATTTTTCTGGCCGAAGATTCACTCAGGCCACGCTCGGTCATCATCTGCATCAGCTCCACAAATTCCTGATCCGGATGTGTTTCCAGCTCTCGCAGAACAAACTCGCGCTGTTTGTTATAGAGATCCCTTTGTGAGCGGGTTGATAGAAATTCTCCAAGCCCCATCGAGACGGCATCGGCAAACAGGTTGGCCAACCCGAAGACCATGACCGCGATGGCCCCGATCTGGCCGGCACCTTCGGCTTGCGCACCTGCAAAGCCCGCGACAATGGCAAAGGTCGTCACGATTCCATCATTGCCGCCATAAACGATTTGCTTGAGAAATTCCTGCACCTGTCCAAGATTGTGCACTTCCTTGCGATGGAGATCCCAATTGACGGTCATGATGAGGGTCCTTGTGACTGGTCCTGAGAGCGAAAAGCAACCTTGCAACTCCCTGTCTAGCACAATTTTTTGCCCTGGAACGCAGTGCCTTAAGGCTAGGTCGAGGAAAGTGGTCTCGCAAGAGTTTGGAAATGGCCCTCTCAACAGGATTTTAATGTGAATGAAATATTCACCTTTACAAAGTTGAGTTTTTAATTCAGTTTTAAGCCTCGACACAGACCGTATGGTTTTTGAGACAAATGGATTTGGCAATCACAGGGCCGTGGCCGGAAAGACATTTTTGGCAGCAGCGGTCTCTTGCGGAATTTTCGAAAACGAATTGAAAAAGGGGTTCGCAATTCGATGAAAAAAAGTCACTTGATAGGATATTCCATCGCCTGCCTCGTTGGTTTTGGCACGAGCGCATTGGCCGCCGAGCCGATCAGCAAGAGGAGCGTATTGGAAACCTATGCCAACATTGCTGAAGCCAAATATAGCGACAGCCTGATCACGGCCAGAGCTTTGCAAGGCGCTGTTGATGCCCTGATCGCGGATCCGTCCGCCAAAGCGCTCGAAGCGGCCAGGAAAGCATGGCTTACCGCCCGTGTTCCTTATCAGCAGACCGAGGTTTATCGTTTTGGCAATGCCATCGTGGACGATTGGGAAGGCAAGGTGAATGCATGGCCGCTGGACGAGGGTCTGATCGACTATGTCGATACGAGCTACGGCGGCCCAACCGATGAAAATGAATATGCCGCGCTCAATGTCATCGCCAATCCGAGCTTTGAGCTTGCGGGCAAGGCCATTGACGCAACCGACATCACCCCCGAGCTTCTGTCAGAAACGCTGCACGAGGCGGACGGTATCGAGGCCAATGTGGCAACAGGCTACCACGCCATCGAATTCCTGCTCTGGGGGCAGGATCTTCATGGCACCGACCATGGCGCAGGCGAGCGTTCATGGAGCGATTACGCCAAGGGCGAGAATTGCACCAATGGCAATTGCGAGCGCCGGGGAGCCTATTTGAAAGCGGCAACGGACCTTCTGGTGTCGGATCTTGAATGGATGGCAGCGCAATGGGGCACCGAGGGTGATGCCCGCAAGGCCGTTATGGCAGATGAGAATGATGGCATCGTGACAATCGTCACCGGCATGGGATCCTTGTCCTATGGTGAGCAGGCTGGCGAACGCATGCGTTTGGGCCTTATGCTCAACGATCCGGAAGAAGAACATGATTGCTTCTCGGACAATACCCATAACAGCCACTATTATGACGGCCTTGGCATTCGCAATGTCTATGTCGGCCAGTATGTTCGCATTGATGGTTCGATTGTCAAAGGGGCATCCCTGTCTCAACTGGTCTCAGAGACCGACAAGGCGCTCGATGCGGAGTTGAGCGGCAAGCTTGATACCACCATGATCAAACTGGCTGCGATCAAATCGGCTGCCGAGTCCGGTTTCAGTTATGATCAGATGCTGGCCAGGGGCAACGAGGGGGGTGAAGCTCTGGTGATGGGGGGCGTCAACGCTCTGGTTGATCAGACAAAATCCATCGAACGTGTGGTCTCGGTCCTCAAGTTGAATGACATTGAGTTCGAAGGCTCAGACAGCCTTGACAATCCAAAGGCTGTTTTCGAGTAATCGAGGCTTTGAAAGGTTCAGGCGCGGCTCATCAGGGCTGCGCCTTTTTGTGTTTTTGAAAAGGCAGTTCCCGTCTGATGGTCCGTAGAAATCTGCTCCTGCTATCCCTGTGTCTTGCGATGCCGACCCATGCCGGGCCGCTTGATGAGCCGCATCTCGACATCGTCCCAAGGACCTCTGCCGAGCAGAAACGGATCAATGACGTGACTGCTCCACCGCTGAATGCGGAGAAGTCCCGGGCCTTCGAGGTGCTCTCCGGCGGTGCTGCGACGATCACCCCCAAACGAGCAGAAGATGCCTTCCGGCTGCCCTCGGGCAATATGGCATTTGACAGAAAGCTCGATTTCGAGCTTGGCAATGCCATGTTTGAAAAGCTCTGGGTTTCCTCTCCCTCTTCGACCAGGGCTTCCGATGGCCTCGGCCCCCTCTATAATGCCCGCTCCTGCGCCCGCTGCCATATTCGTGATGGTCGCGGCCATCCTCCAGAGCCCGGCGATGACAAGGCCGTTTCCATGTTCCTGCGCATCGGCATCCCGCTAAGGGAGAGGCAATCGGAGACCGGGATACCGGGCTATCACACTGTCGATCCCGATCCGGTCTATGGCCGCCAGTTGCAGGATTTCTCCCTTGTGGGCCTTGCGTCCGAATATCGCTTGGCAATTGACTATGAGGAAATTCCCGTCGCTCTGTCTGGCAACGAGAAGGCATTTTTACAAAAGCCGACGTACCGGGCGGAAAATCTCGGCTATGGTCCGTTGCATGAGGATACCGTCATCAGTCCGCGTCTCGCACCCCAGATGATCGGACTTGGCCTGCTGGAGGCCATTCCGGCGACCGATATTCTGGTCCATGAAGACCCGGAGGATCTTGACGGCGATGGCATTTCGGGTCGCGCCAACATGGTCTGGTCTGAAAGCTATGGTCTCCCGATGCTTGGCCGCTTCGGTTTGAAGGCTGGCAAGGCCACGATCAAGGATCAGTCCGCCTCGGCCTTTTTCACCGACATCGGCATTTCCACGTCTCTGTTCGGGGATCCATGGGGAGATTGCACCAAAGCCCAGAGCGATTGCAGGTCCATGCCTCACGGCGACGGGGATGTCCGCCAATTCGAGGTTGATGACACCGGCCTTGCGCTTGTGACCTTCTATTCTCGCAATCTCGGTGTGCCCGAGCGTCGGGATGTCGATGACCCGCAGGTCCGGCGTGGCAAGGCTCTGTTCCATGATATTGGCTGCGCCGGATGCCATCGCCCCAACTATGTGACCCATCGTCTGAACAACCAGCCCGAACAGAGCTTTCAACTCATCTGGCCCTACACGGATCTTCTCTTGCATGATATGGGCGAAGGCCTTGCGGACCAATTGCCTGAAGCACGGGCTACGGGGGGAGAATGGCGCACGCCTCCATTATGGGGTATTGGTCTCACAAAGGCCGTATCCGGACACACCCGGTTCCTTCATGATGGGCGGGCACGCTCTTTGCTCGAAGCCATTTTGTGGCATGGTGGTGAGGCCAGCAAGCCCCGCGATGCGGTTGTTTCCATGGCGCCGGAAGATCGCGCCGCTCTTGTTCGATTTCTTGAGAGTCTCTGACCATGTTCAAATACTGTCTGCTTCTGTTCGCCTTGATGACTGCACCGCTTGCCGCCGATGAGACCGGTTCTTCGCTGCCGGATATGGAAAAAATCGTCAAGAGCCATATTCTGCCCGGCCTTGAAGATCTGGCCCGAACGGCTGAAGACCTTGCCCAAAGCGTAGCGCAGACCTGTCCTGACAATCCAGACGCTGTCAAAGAGGCATATGGCAAGGCTTTTGACGCCTGGGTGCGCGTCAGTCACTTGCGCTTTGGTCCTTCTGAAACCGATGACAGGGCGTATGCGCTCGCCTTTTGGCCCGACACAAAAGGCTTTACCCCAAAGACGTTGCAACGGCTGTTGCAGGATAGGGACCCCGCGATAGAGAGTGTAGACGGATTCAAGGCTGTCTCGATAGCGGCCCGTGGTTTCTATCCGCTGGAATTTCTTCTATATGACCCGCAATTTGTCGAACACCCGAGCCCCAATCGTTGCCAGTTGATGCGTGTCATGACCCAAGACATCGCCGCCAACGCCCTGGCGATCCGGGATGACTGGAAAGATGGATATGGAAGCAGACTGATTTCTGCCGACAATGAAACCTATCGCAGTCATGAGGAAGCGATCAGACAGGTCTATACGGCCCTGACGACCGCTCTGCTCTTTACCTCCGATACGCGCCTTGGTCGCCCGATGGGCAGCTTCACGAAGCCGCGTCCGGCCCGCGCCGAGGCCCGCCGTTCCGGCCGGTCGTTGCGTCATGTCATCCTCTCGCTTGAGGCCAATCGCGAGCTTGCCTCTTTGCTTTCGCAAGGCGATGAGGATATCGATCAGGGTTTTGAACGAGCAATTCGCATCGCCAACGAGCTGGATGATCCCGATCTTTCGGGCGTTGCAACCATTCAGGGGCGCATCCGCGCCGAGGCTCTGCAAGGAGCCATAAGCTTTGTCAATGATCTGCTGGCCGAATATCTGGCTCCCAGGCTTGGTATTACCGCCGGCTTCAATGCGCTGGACGGAGATTGATATGCCAGATCGTCGCTCATTCATGAAAGGCCTGTTTGCAATTGGCCTCTGCCCTTCTGTCACCTGGGCTGATGCGGGGAGCCCCGCCTTTTTGTCGGCGGCTCGCAAACCGGACGGTCACTATGCCCTATTCGGGATTTCAGAGAAGGGGCGGGCCATCTTCGAGATTGCTCTTCCCGGTCGCGGCCATGCCGCTGCGGCCCATCCTGAGCGTCCCGAGGCAGTCGCTTTTGCGCGACGCCCGGGCAATTTTGCCATGGCGCTTGATTGCCGGACCGGAGAGACATTGTCGGTCCTGGAAGCGCCAGAGGGGCGGCATTTCTATGGTCACGGGGCATTTTCCGAAGATGGCCGCCTGCTCTATACGGCAGAAAATGATTATGAAACAGCGCGCGGCGTCATCGGCATCTGGCAGGCGGACAAAGGCTACACGCGGCTTGGAGAATTTGCGTCCCACGGTGTCGGCCCCCATGACATCAAGCTTCTGCCAGACAACAAGCATTTTGTCATTGCCAATGGCGGCATTGAGACACACCCGGACAGTGGTCGGGAAAAGCTCAACATTCCCACCATGCAGCCGAGCCTTGCTTATGTCACGCTTGATGGCAGGCTGGTCGAGAAAGTGGAACTTCCTCAGGCCATGCACAAGAATTCCATCCGGCATTTGAGCCTCGGCGAAGACGGAATGGTGGCTTTCGCCATGCAGTGGCAGGGAGATGTCCTCAACAGCCCGCCTCTTCTGGGCCTGCACAAGCTGGGTGGTCAAGTCACGTTGCTGGAGGCTCCGGACGACCAGCAGCGTCAATTGCAAGGCTATGTCGGCAGTGTGGCCATTGACACAAGCCGGAGATTGCTGGCCGCCTCCTCGCCGAGGGGAGGGGTCGTGCATCAGTTTGACACGGAAACCGGCGAGTTTCTGGGCGCGGTCCGCGAGACGGATGTGTGTGGCCTTGCCATGCGCAACGGCAAGCTGGCCAGAACAAGCGGTGCCGGAATCGTCTGTCTGTCAGAGGAGGTGGCCGGAATGCAGATGGACCGGACCCGCGTGACCCATCCCTATCAGTGGGACAATCATCTGGTTCCCATCGGCTAGAGCAAGAAGCCCGCTAATAGATCATCCGTTGGAGCGGCAAGATGGCCGCTCCGATCGAGGAGGCATCGCCCTCGATCGCACTCAAGGCAAGGCGAGGAGAGGGAGGGCCATCTTCATCGGGAACCCGCCCGGCCTCAATCAGCATCTTGCGCAAGGCGGTAGGTGCCTCGCCGCCGAAAAAGATTGCACACGGATCTGCAATCGAGGTAAGCGCCCGGATCAATATGTTGAGCGCCGGAGTTACCTCCTCAACCCATTCGGCCACACCGGGCCAGTCGGCATCGAACCGGCTGGCCAGATCATGTACGGTATCCACTTTGATGCCATTGTCTCTGAGCCGTTCGAGCAATTCGCCCAGTGCGGGGCGATGCTTTCTATCCCCCTCCACATAGGTTCGGGTCAACTCGCCGGCATTGCCATGTCCACCGAAAAAAGGTTGCCCCATATAAAGCAGCCCCCCGCCAAGGCCCATGTTGAAGGACAGATAGGCAAAGCAATCCAGATCCGTGCCCCCGCCGCAGTAATATTCCGCAATGGCGCAGCAGTTGGCATTGTTCTCCGTGAAGGCAGGCAAGCCGGTTGCATCGGCAAAAAGCGTGTCGATGGGCTGATTGGTCCAGCTGGTGATCGGATCGGGCGTACCGTACCGGTTGGGGTTGCCTTTGCGATATCCTTGCACCGAGACGCCAATCCCGATGGCCTGACGATCTTTGAGGGGGGGCTCCAGGAACTTCTGTTCCGCCGCCTCGCCCACCGCGCTTGCCACCGCCTGGCAATCGCCGGGATCAACATCAATGACATCGGAAAAAATGAGGTGGCCATTCAGATCGACCCCGGACAGATCGATGTTGCTGGTCGACAGGCCAACGCCCAAAGCGACATAGCGTTCGGGATTGATCGTGATTTGAGGGCTCGGTTTTCCTCGCCCCCGGATCACGGGTTCGGTTGGCGAAAACAACTCTTTTTCGATCAGCCCTTCGACCAGTCGATGCACCGATTGCTGTGCCAGATGCGTATGCTTTGTGATGTCGGCACGTGAAATTGTCTCCCGCGCGTGAACAATACGCAAAATCTCCCTCTCGCTTGAAAGCAGAGACAGATTGGCAACCGGAATCGAAGACGAAGTGCTCATTAATGAATTCAATCAATCCTTGAAACGAGTCCAAGACATACACGATTTGGTGGCGTTGAACCAGTCGCAATAGCTATGCTGAAACGTCAGATCTTGTCTGTGAATGGCTTGTCGGGATGTCTCACATTGGCAAAATAGGCAGTGTTGGGCCTCACTTTCATAAATCGGATATGTGTCGTTAGACAATTGTCGTGTGAGTTGTCACAAAAATATTACACACGGAGAGTAATAAAGTGCAAGAATTTGGAAAACGCAACAAAACAGCCATCAGCACAAGAATGGCTTTGGGAAGAAACAGCCACCACGGGGCGCGGATATGAAAGCCATTGAATTACACGGTTTGGAAAAACGCTTTGACGACTTTGTTGCCGTTCAAGCGCTCGATCTGACGGTCGAAAAGGGAGAGTTCTTGACGCTTCTGGGGCCTTCAGGCTGTGGCAAGACAACTCTGCTCAAACTGATTTCCGGTTTCTTTGAACCGACAAAGGGCACCATTTCGCTCAATGGTCAGGACATCACCAAGGCACCGCCTGAAAGCCGCGACACCGCAATGTGCTTTCAGTCCTACGCGCTGTTTCCCCACCTTGATGTGCGCGAGAATCTCGAGTTCGGGCTCAAGGAAAATCGGGTTTCCCGCGAAGAACGCAAAAACCGGCTTGATGACATCGTGCATCATCTCGATCTGGGCAGCCAGCTTGAAAAGCTTCCCAATGAGTTGTCTGGTGGCCAGCAACAGAGGGTGGCACTCGGACGTGCTCTTGTGATGCGCCCAAGCGTCATCCTGTTTGACGAGCCGCTTTCCAACCTTGATGCCAAACTGCGAGATAGCGTCCGCCTGGAAATCCGCCGGATTCAACAGGACTATGGCCTTACCGCGATTTACGTCACCCATGACCAGTCTGAAGCCTTGGCCCTGTCGGATCGGGTTCTGGTGATGAACAAGGGTTCGATGGAACAACTGGCGACGCCAGAGGATCTTTATAGCAGACCGGCGACGAGCTTTGTGGCCGACTTCATCGGCAACGCCAACATCATGGATGCCGAAGTCATCGAGCAGAAAGACGACACGCACTGGTTCCTGGAAACGCCGATTGGCAAGCTGCTCGTAGCATCTGACAAGGCCCCTGTTGCAAGCGAGATCAGGACCTGCTGGCGTCCGGAAAGAATAGAGCTGTTTTCCCCGGCCGAACTTGCCGAACCAAAGGACAATCTCATCAAGGCAACGGTGCGCGACCGGTCCTTTCAGGGTGGCTTTACCGATCTCTTCTTTGAGGCAGAAGGCATGAGCTTCCGCCTTCAGGTTCAGGACGCGAGCATTCATCCCGGTGACGAAATCACCTTCCGTATCGCTCCGGAGGGGATCATTTTGCTGGAGGCGAAAGCATGAAAGCGAAAGACTGGATCAAGACCATCCTGCTTCTGACGCCGGGCATAGGGTTGATCGTACTCCTCATCGGCACCGTGGTCTACATCGCCATCGCCCAGTCCTTCGGGCTTTACAATCTTGGCGGTGAGGATCAGTTGACCATCGCCTACTGGACCAAGATGCTGGGGCGCAAGCTCTATATGCGGTCGGTCAATTACTCCCTTTATATCGGCTTCTGGAGCGCCTTGCTTTCTGTCGCGCTCGCCTACCCGATTGCCATATGGCTGCGGAAACCCTTCTCCGGTTCAATCGCCATTGGTGCCATTCTCAAGGCCCCTCTGCTGGTGCATGGTCTTGTGGCGGCCTTCCTGTTTGTCAATGTCATTGCCTATCACGGCATCGTCAACCAGTTCATGCAATGGATCGGCTTCTGGGATGCTCCCAGGACCATGCAGAATGACAAGGGTGCCATTGGGATTCTGGTTTTGCAGGTCTGGAAGAACATGCCTTTCGCGCTGCTCATCCTGACCGGTTCGGTACAGAGCATTTCCGATGATGTGCTGGATGCGGCCCGCGATCTCGGGGCGCACAGCTTCTCCCGCTTCCGCAAGGTGATTGCGCCCCTGACCATTTCCGCCATGCAGGCCGCCCTCGTGATCATCTTCATCGGCGCGGTGGCGGACTTTTCCTTCCAGACCATTGCCGGCCCCACAAACCGGCAATCGCTGGCGCAGTTGATGGTGTTTTTCAAAGGCAATGGGCGTTGGCATGATGCCGCGGTCGTCGGCTCCACGCTGATGATATGCGCCCTGTTCGGCTCGGCCCTGCTGGCTATTGTGGTTCGTTTCATCGTCAAGGGAGGCCGCTTCAAATGACCCGGCAAATGATCAACCGCCTGCTGATGACCTTCCTTCTGGCCGTCTGCTTCGTCTGGCTTGTCATCCCGTTCGCTATGGCCATTCTGTGGTCGCTGGTCGACCCGTCTGTACCCTGGACAGCTGACAATCTTCTGCCTCCCGTGATGTCTTTTGCCCGTTGGAGCTATATGTGGGAAAATTCGGCACTGAAAGAGGCTCTGTTCAATTCCTACCGGTTGGCACCGAGCGCGGCGATCCTTTCGCTCCTTCTGGCCTGGCCCACCTCCTATGCACTGGGCCGGATCGCCTTTCCGGGCCGGGAAGTGGTCAAGATGATCGCACTTCTGCCGCTGGTTGTACCAAGCTTCGTGACCTCCATTTTCTTCACCTCCCTGTTGATCCAGCTTGGACTTTCCGCCTGGCGGTTCGGCGCGATCCTGTTTGCTCATGCGATCCTGTTTCTGCCCTTTGCCATCCGCATCCTGACCGTCTGCTTCGAGAATGTCCGTCAGGATCACATCGATGCGGCACGCGATCTTGGGGCGTCGCACTGGTCGCGCTGGAAGGTTGCCTATCTGCCCGCACTAAGACCCGGCATCATGGCCTCCCTGCTGATCGTTTTCATCTATTCCATCGAGGAATTCGCGGTTGCCTTCATTGTCGGCTCGCCCAGTTTTGTTACGGTTCCGACGCTGCTCTATTCGGCTCTCGGCCAGGATTTCATCCGTCCCAATGCGGCGGTTCTTTCCCTAATTCTCGTTGTTCCCAATGTCCTGCTCATGCTGCTGCTGGAAAAACTGCTCAAGTCGGCAAACCCGAGCATGAATTCAGGCAAGGGCATGGCGTGAAGATGCGCGCTCCCACCCGTCAGTTCCGGCATTCGGGGATCCGGGAAATGCGCAAACCAAGAAATTTAGCCTTTCCGGCAATGTCGGGGTGGCCCAATGGATCAACCTAAGGAGAAACACATGTTCAAGAAATTTGCACTGGCGGCAACAGCTCTGAGCGCTCTGACCTTCACAGCACAGGCCGCTGACTTCTCTGGCAAAAGCTGGGAAGACATTGTCGCCGAAGCGAAAAAGGAAGGCGAAGTAAACTGGTATGTCTGGTATTTCCAGGACAATTTCCGCGAATTCGTCAAGCCGTTTGAAGAAAAATACGGTATCAAGGTCAACATCCCGACGGGCACGCATGACAGCAATCTGGACAAGATGCTGGCAGACAAGGCCCGTGAAACCGGCGACATCGACGTTCTTGCCTTCGGCTTTGACCGTGTGCCTGACATGGACGCCACCAAACTCTTCTACCCTATGCGTGATCTTCTGCCCGCAGACGATGGCCGCACCTGGGAACTGGTAGGCATTGATGGTATGGGTGTTGTTGCCGCATGGTGGGGCAACCAGACCGGTATCGCTTATGATCCGGCCAAGGTCGACGTTTCCGCCCTGCCTCAGACCCCAGAAGATTTTGCAAAATTCTGGCAGGAAAATCCTGGCAAATTCGGTTTTAATTATGAAAAAGGTGGCTCGGGTCCATCCTTCTATCAGAATATGCTGCGGGTTCTGACCGATGTTGATTTCTACGATGGTGAAGTCACTGACGCAAAGGTCGAAGGCCTGCAACCCGGTTTTGATTTCTTCAACAAATATGCCGAAGACTACATCATCACCGCTTCCAACGTTGATTCCATCACGCGCGTTTCCGATGGCGAATTGTCGATGACCGCTGCATGGGAAGACCATCTTGCTGGTTTGCAAAAACGGGGTGAAGTCCGTAAGGAAATCAAATTCTATATTCCCGAGATGGGGATGAATGGTGGCGGCAATGCCATTGGCATCCCTGTGAATGCACCCCATCCGGCTGCCGGTCTGGTTCTGTCCGATTGGCTCGCGTCGGCTGATGTCCAGTCCATGTTCAACAAGGATTTCGGCACCGCCCCAATGCACAGCAAAGCAGATGACAGCTACGCTCTGGTTCCGAACGAACAGCGTAAATATCGCACCCCTTGGGGCGCCAACCCATTCCGCAAGAAAGTGGAAGAAACCTTCATCGAGAATGTTGTTCTCGAACGCTAGGACGCGCTGACAGGCAAGGGGGCGGGCGTCCGCCTTCTTGCGATCAGGTCCGGCAAACACGTCCGGAAAACAGGCTCAGCAAACAGGCTCAGCAAACAGGCTAAGTGATCTGGCAAGCGTGCCAGACAATTCTCTACCTCAATTGGAGACAAGAAAATGACGGTTCAAGATCCGCATGTCAATGCACCCCTTATTGCCCACCGGGGAGCCTCGGCTCTCTGCCCTGAAAACACCTTGCAGGCCGTTCGCAAAGCGGCAGAACTGGGTGCCAAATGGATCGAGACCGATGTTCAACTGACAAAAGACGGGGGGCTGGTGATCATCCATGACGACACCGTCAACCGCACCACCAACGGATCGGGCTTTGTGGCCCTGCACACACTGGAAGATCTTCAGAAGCTGGACGCCAGCGCCGCATTCAAGGGCCCCAGAGAGGATGGCCCCTATTTCCTTCCGTCTCTTGATGAGTTCATCGCCGAGATCGAGCGTCTCGATCTGAATTTGCAGCTGGAAATCAAGGAATTGCCGGGTAATGAGGAAAAGCTCACCGACGCCGTATGTTCCCGCATGCAAAAGCTCTGGTCTGGCAACCCGAACCGGCTGATGCTCTCGGGCTTTTCCGAACGGGTCATCAAGCGTGCCAAGAAGAACTGGCCCGAGATTCGCCGCGCTTTTGCGCGGGTCATCGTACCGGACGATCCCGATGGGATGGCCGAGGAAGTGGGCGCGCATATAATCCACATTCAGGAAGCCTTTGGCGATGAGGAAGGCCTTGAGCGCATCCGCAATTCCCACGTGGAATTTGGTGCTGCGACCATCAATGACCCTGCACGTGCGCGCTATCTTCTCTCAAATGGCATTCAGCATATTCTGAGTGATCATCCCGACTTGCTGGGCTGACAGAAGATCCCTCAGGCTCGGTGCCTTCAAGCGGCAGACACGTTGACAATCTGGTCCATTTCTTTCAGGCCCGTCCTGTTGTGCGTGATCAGAAGAATGCTTCTGCCGCTTTCCTCGGTCATGATCCGATCCAGTATGGCCTGCTCCATTTGCGGGTCGAGCCCCTCTCCCGGTTCGTCCAGAATGAGGACAGGGGCCGGGGAGAGCAGTGCACGGGCAATGGACAGGCGTCTGAGCTGTCCGCCCGAAAGAGTCCCCCCTGCCTCCCCAACGAAGCTTTCAAGGCCTTTGGGTTGGGATGCAACGAAGTCGGTCAGTTGTACCTGATCAATCACCCGCATGAGATCGTCTTCCGACGCATCCGGATTGGCCACCAGAAGATTGCCCTTAAGCGTCGAGTTGAACAAATGCGGCTTCTGGGGAGCGACTGCAAAGAAGGCTCTCAGTTGATCGCCGGAAAAAGAGCTGATCGACCGACCGTCAATCAGGATCTCACCCCCGGCAAGCGGCCAGAAGCCAACCAAAGCATTGATAAGGCTGGATTTGCCAGAGCCCGACGGCCCGACGATGGCGACGCGGCTTGCCGGTGCGATGGACATCGAAAGCTTGTCAAAGGCCAAGGGAGAGCCAGCACCATAGCTGAGGCTGGCAGCGCGCAGCTCGATGCTCGGGCAGACGGGAGCATGCGGCATCGCTTCTCCAGTATCCGTACTCTGCGCAGCGATCGGGCTCTGATCGGCAAGTGCGAACAGACGTCCTGCCGCAACCCGGGTTTCGACCAGGGCCCGGACCGCGACGGGCAGCGGCACGATGACTTCAAAGCTTGCCATGGTGAAGAGCATCAACATCGGCAGGATCGGTCCCTCAAAGACGCCTTGCGTGATGAGGGGAGCCACCGCCAGAAAGGCTGCGAACATGCCAAGGCTTGTCGCAAGGATCAGTGCACTTTGTGAGGCGGATTGCAATTTGGCCAGCCGCATCTGGCTCTTGCAAAGGGCATCGGACTGCTCCTTGATGGCGCAGCGATAATCCTCAGCTCGACCATAAACCAGCATTTCGCGCAAGGCCTGCTGGCCTTCGACCAGATGACCGCGCATGCTGGCCGCTTCGATGACCTGCTGCTCGGCGGCCTCATGTCCGAAGTGATGGATCATTGCAGGCACTGCAATGCCGCTGATGAGGTAAAGCACGATCAACGTCACGGCCAGCCAGAGCGAGAAATAGCCGGTGAAGACGACAAAAATCGGCACCGCGATCAATGCAACCAGAGCCGGAACGAGAACCCGGAGATAGAAATTCTCAAGCGTCGTGATGTCCGCGCCGATGCGAGAAAAAATATCGCCGCTCCTGAATTCTTGCAGCCCGGCGGGTGCGAGCGGTTCCATCTTGTCATAGAACCAGCGTCGGAGACTGGCGACCAGACGCAAGGTCGCCTCATGGGTGACCAGCCGTTCCGCATAGCGACCGACCGTGCGTGTGATCGCCATGGCGCGTATGACCGCTGCGGGCGTGAAATAGTTCATGGTCACCCCTGCCAGACCCGCAAGTGCCATGGCAGCGATGAACCAGCCTGAAATGGCCATCAGGGTCACATTGGCGAGAGCCGTGATCAGGGACAGGAGGACGCCCAGAAAGATCCAACCGGTCCATGGGCGCATGAGGCGAAGCAGTTTTCTGATCTCAGTCATCGGCTTCCTCCTCAATGGCGGCCTCAAATCCGACCTTAACAAGCCCGGCATACGCACCCTTTGCCGCCATCAGCTCGCCATGGCTGCCCATTTCCTTCAATCGTCCCCGCTCAAGCACCAGAATCGTGTTGGCATTTTCAATTGTGTGCAGGCGGTGGGCAATGGTGATTGTCGTCGCTCGCCGCTCCAATGTTTCGAGGGCTTTCTGAAGCTTGGCCTCATTTTCACGGTCCAGATGGGCCGATGGTTCATCGAGCAATACCAGTGGTGCGTCGCGCAGAAGAGCCCGTGCAATGGCAATCCGCTGGATTTGTCCGCCCGAGAGCCCGCCCCCCTTTTCCAAAAGGCTATGATCATAGCCGCCGGGCAGGGCTGAAATGAAGTCATGGGCCTGGGCTGCGCGGGCCGCAGCTTCAACCTGCTCGAAATCCGCGTCCGGAGCCCCGTAGCGAATGGCGTCGAGGACAGAGCCGGAAAAAAGCGTCGGCTTTTGCGGCACATAAGCGAGTTGGCCGCGCCAGGCATCAACCGGCAGGGTCGAAAGGTCGAGCCCGTTGATCAGAATTTGGCCACTGGTCGGTTTGATGAGGCCGAGCAGAAGATCAATGATCGTGCTCTTGCCCGCACCGGACGGCCCGACAAGTGCAAGGCTCTCATTGGCCTTGATGGAAAAGGTAATATCCTCGAGCGCTCTGGTCCCATCGGGATAGACAAGGCCGACATTGACAAAATCGATTGCGATGCCCTCCGTGCCCATGGGCATGGCATGGGGCATCTCTTTTGCGCCGTCCGCCTTCTGGTTTTCCCCTTCCGGGTCGTCTTCCAGGATGGCAACCATCTTTTCGGCCGCACCAATCGCTTCCATCCGCGCATGATAATGGGTTCCCATACTGCGCAGGGGCAAGTAGAAGTCAGGTGCCAGCAACAGCACATAGAATCCGTCAAAAAAGGTCATGTCGCCATAAAGCAGGCGGAAACCGATAAAGACTGCGATGATGGCGATGGAAATGGTGGCGAAAAATTCCAGCACGAGCGAAGACAGGAAAGCCACGCGCAACACACTCATCGTGGTGCGGCGATAGCTCTCGGCCATGCGCGAGACTGTCTCGGCCTCCCGGCGAGAGGCGTTGAACAGCTTGAGGGTTGTGAGGCCCTGGATCATGTCAAGGAAATGGGCCGAAAGCCGCGCCAGCTTGCGCCATTGCTTCTGGTTGAGCTTCTCGGTTCCCTTGCCGATGAGGATCATGAAGACGGGAATGAGCGGGGCGGTGACCAGCATCACCACCGCAGACAGCCAATCGCGCGTAAGGGTGACCGCAAGAATGGCGAAGGGCAACAACACCGTCATCACCATGGCTGGCATATAGCGGGCGAAATAGCCCTCCATCGCCTCAATGCCTTCGGTCAGCATGGTCACCTGATCGCCAACGGCGGTCTCGCTGCCGCGCTCCAGAATGGGGCCTTTGGAAATCAGCCGCGCCAACAGCTCCTGCCGCAATTGATGCTTGAGATCGATTGCGGCACCAAGGGCAAGGCGCTCGGACAGGTAGGAAAGGCCTGCTCTTGCGAAAAACAGAAAGGGCAAAAGGGCGAGGAACGGAACAAGGTCCTCAAGCCCGACAGATCGCGTCAGAACCGCATTCACCATATAGGCCAGAAGGCCCATCTGGGCGATCAGGATCAGCCCTGCGCCAAAAGATAGCGCAATGGAAAGATTGATAGGTTTTTTTGCTTTGCTTGATTGGGATTTCAGAAAGCTTTTGATGTCTTTGCTGGACATGAAGGTCCTTGGTCAACGCGCCGAAAATGGCCTGAATACAGCATGACCGGGAAAACCCGGTCATGCATTCTTATCGTAGTTCTACGGTGCTTATCAAGACTCCGTTTCACCATAACTGTCCTGGGCTTCATACCACATGACATTGATGATGGCGATGGCAAGAGCAGCCGTTACACCGAGGATCCAGGCGAAATACCACATGAGAGATCTCCTTTATCAGATCAGTAAGCCGAATGGCTGCGAGCTTCGATTTCATCAACGGTAACGCGGCCCCACATGCGGGCGTAGCACCAGATGGTGTAAAGCAGAACGATTGGCACAAAGATGATGGCAGTCCAGAACATGACCGTCAGGGTCAGGTGGCTGGACGTTGCATCCCAAACCGTCAAGGACGAATTGAAGTCCGTTGTTGATGGCATGATGAACGGGAACATCGAAAGACCTGCGGTCGAAATGATCCCGGTCATGCCAAGAGCACTGAAGAGGAACGCAAATCCGCCCTTGCCGATCTTGCTCATGAAAGCCATCAGCAATGGGCAGACAATGCCGAGAACGGGAGCCAGCAGGGCAATCGGGTAATCACTGTAGATATTGAACAGCGCACCCGCTTCGCGAGCAACTTCCTTGGCCAGCGGGTTCGGCAAGGCATCAAGTGCAGGCTGGCTGACAATGACGAAATATTCGAAATTGCCTGCCCAGATCCACAGACCTGCCAGAGTGAACAGCACGGCTGTTGCCACCCCGGCATAGAAGCCGACCTGACGAGCCCGAGCGGCAACGACTTCATCGGCACGCATCTGAAGCCAGGTGCTGCCATGACCGGCAAGCATCGCAACCGAGACGAGACCGGCAAGAATTGCGAACGGATTCAGAAGCGGCAGCAATGCCCACAGGAATTTGGCGTCATAGGTGACCCGCAGGAACTCGTCCAGATGGAAAGGCACGCCTTGCAGCAGGTTGCCAAAGGCAACGCCGAAGATCAGGGCAGGGATGAAGCCACCGGCAAACAGACCCCAGTCCCAAGCATTGCGCCAGGTTTGATTTTCGATCTTGGAACGATAGTCAAACCCCACAGGACGGAAGAACAGCGCGAAAAGGACGAGCAGCATGGCCAGATAGAAGCCGGAGAAAGCTGCCGCATAAACCGCTGGCCAGGCTGCGAAGATCGCACCACCTGCGGTGATGAACCAAACCTGGTTACCGTCCCAGTGTGGACCAACCGTGTTGATAATGATGCGGCGTTCGGAGTCATTCTTGCCAAGGAATGGCAGCAAGGTGCCCACGCCCATATCCATGCCATCGGTGATGGCAAAGCCTATCAGCAGAACGCCCACAAGCGCCCACCAGGCCAGTTTGAGGATTTCAAAGTCGATAATCATCGTTTCATTCCTATCTGTGGGTCGTTATTCAGCCGGAGCCAGCGAGGACTTAGCTGATTGTTCATGATGATAGCGACCGGTATGCAGAGAGCTTGGTCCCAGACGCGCAAATTTGAACATCAGATAGATCTCGATGACCAACAGGAAGGTGTAGAAGGTAAGGAAGCCAGCAAGCGAGAAAATCAGATCGGCAATTGTCAGGCTTGAAGCGGCCAGGAAGGTCGGCAAAACTTCACCGATCGCCCAGGGCTGGCGGCCATATTCGGCCACGAACCAACCCAGTTCGCATGCGAGCCATGGCACGGGGATCGAGATGACGAGCAGCGTAAGCAGCCAGCGTTTGTTCTCGATGACGCCCTTGGCGTTATAGTAGAAGGACAGGCCGAAATAACCCAGCATCAGGAAGCCGAAGCCGACCATGATGCGGAAGCTCCAGAACAGATATGGCACCGAAGGGATGGAATCCGCAGCAGCGGCCTTGATCATTTCCTCGGTGGCTTCGGTTGGATTGTCCGTATAGCGTTTCAGCATCAGGCCATATCCGAGGTCAGCCTTGTGTTCTTCAAAAGCTGCAACAGTTGCCTCGGACTTATCGCCAGCGCGCAGCTTGGTGAGATAGTCATAGGCGATCATGCCGGAGCGAATGCGCGTCTCATGCCTTGCTTCCAGTTCGGTGAGACCAATGACTTCTTCACTGACCGAACGCGTTGCGATGAGGCCCATGACCCAAGGGATTTTGACTGCGAAATCCACTTTTTTCTCTTTGTCATTCGGCCAGCCAACCAGATTGAACCCTGCCGGAGCTTCCTCGGTGTGATATTCCGCTTCGATGGCAGCCAGTTTGACTTTCTGAACGTCGCCAAGCTCGTAGCCGGATTCGTCACCCAGAACGATAACGGCGAGAGAAGACGCAAGGCCGAAACCGGCAGCAACCGCAAAGGAGCGTTTTGCAAAGGCCAGATCGCGGCCCTTCAGGATATACCAGGCAGAAATGCCGATGACGAACATGGAAGCTGTGACATAGCCAGCTGCGACCGTGTGAACGAATTTCACCTGCGCAACAGGGTTCAGAACCACTTCTGCAAAGTTGGTCATCTCCATGCGCATGGTTTCGGCGGAAAACTCAGACCCGGCCGGATTCTGCATCCAGCCGTTGGCCACCAGAATCCACAAGGCAGACAGGTTCGAGCCGAGAGCTGTGAAGAAGGTCACCGCCAGATGCTGGCGTTTGGTCAGCTTGTCCCAACCCAGGAAGAACAGACCCACAAAGGTCGATTCAAGGAAGAAGGCCATCAGGCCTTCAATGGCCAGCGGCGCCCCGAATACGTCCCCCACATAGTGCGAGTAATAGGACCAGTTGGTACCGAACTGGAATTCCATGGTCAAACCGGTCGTAACCCCCAGAGCAAAGTTGATACCGAACAACTTGCCCCAGAATTTGGTCATATCCTTGTAGATTTCCTTGCCGGTCATCACATAGACCGATTCCATGATCACGAGGATCCATGTGATGCCGAGGGTAAGCGGCACAAACAGGAAGTGGTATAGCGCGGTTGCGGCAAATTGCCAGCGCGAGAGATTGACGAACAGATCGTCATAAATAGGTTCCATGACAGCTCTCTTTGATGCTGTATCAACCCGTAAGCAGGTGAGAAATTGGTCCCGATGCAGTCAGGGTCCTGCATAGTGGTCGATTGGTCGGTGGTTAAGTGAGATTTTCTGGTTTTAAAGGACAGAAGGAGGGGCTCTGCTGGCCCCAACACGGGGCGAGATGCCCTGTTTGAGTTCGGCCGAGGCAATTGTCCAGGGACTGGTGTTGTCCCGATGTTTAGGCTGAGACTGGACCCCTGTGCTCGGGTTCTCGCCAATTTGATCATCACTCATTGCGCCCAACGCGCACAGAGCACAGATATCGCTGTCTGCAACAGGCTGGTCGCCATTGCCCTGACCGGTCTGGATCAGCCCTTGGGCTGAGCAGATCATGCCGTAGAACGCACTGGTCTGGGACGCGCCGGCCGAGGCAGCTGCCTGAGCCGACAGATGGGCGCTGAAACCAATAATCTGCAACCACATGATTCCCAGGGCCATCAAGGAGAATGATGTCCTCTTACGAAATCGGCAAAGCAGAGTTGTCTTCGGTTTCATGCCAGAAAATTTAGCGTTCGTTGGTGTGGATTAAAAGACGACTTAACGCCTAGTACATTGTAAAAATGCATTAAAAATTCATATTTTAAATCGCATCAAGTTACCATGAGACAAGTCGCCACACTATACCAAATGGATAAAAAAAATCAGAAGCCGATTTGTGTAAAATGCGACTTCTGATCAATATGGATCTTGGAAAAGAGACCTAAGGGTTTTGCATTAAAAACAAACCCTTAGGAGGAAATGAGAACATCTTCTCTATTGGAATGGCTTCGCCCTTTCGATCAGATCCTCAAGATCCGGCTCGTTCGGATTGCGAGGCTCTCCGGGGTGAATGATGCTCACCTGACAGCTCTCGGCCGCTTCCACAAGTTGCCTGAAAGTCCCTGCGTCCGGGTCGGCAATGAAGGCCTGCATATTCTCGTTATAGCCAAACAGCTTGTCATTGATCTGCTGGCATTCGTTGCAGGTCGTGCAGCGAGAGGTTTCGATCCAGGGCGTACCGTCTTCAAGCTCACCGCTATCAGCATCCTCCCCTTCTGGCGCTGCGGCAGGCTCGCTGGGAGCACTGGCGGCAGCTTGTGGCTGGTCTTCCGGCAGGCTCGGCGTCTCGGTTTCGCTGGTGAGAAGGACCTGAACGGCATCCCGCTTTTTCTTGTCCTCTGCGAGCAACGCCAGAGCATGGGAATTGTTGATACCAGCCAGCTCTTGCAAATGATGCCATGCATCCATGCAATGACGAGCTGCGATGACGATCTTGTCCTCGACAACCACACGCGAAAGCTGATCCTGCGGATCAAGTCCGAGAGCATAGGCTTTCTTGATCGCTTCGCTCGATGCAGAAACCTGAAGCCATTCTGCGAAGGGCACCATATCGCCGCTCCACTGACTTTTGTTGGTTTTCTGACAGAAGCGCTGATATCGGGTATCGCAAATCGCGAAATCCCCGAATGTGAATTGCACATTTTCGGCCTGTCTCTCACCGGTCTGGTCTTCGAAACGAACCTCATAGTTCGGCCAGTCGGACGTCACTTGCGGATTGTTTGACAGATCGAACCGGCTTTTCAGGTCACTGCCCGCTGAAGGATCGTAGGAGAAACTCGGGAAGGCCCGGGCTTCTGTTGCTGCCGCCGCCAGAATATAGGCGGGGACACCCGGCACACTCTTTGTCGCACCCGAATAGATGGAGAACATCGAGGGTCCTCCATATTGCATGGCACGAACAAGGGTATCTTGCATCCGTACCAGATGCGCACTCGTACATTGCAGTGCAAAGGCATTGTTGAGCCCCATAGCCATTGATGCAAGACGTCCGGTTCCGGCTCCGAAAGAATTTCTGGGTGGTTCCGGCGAGGTCGGGCCGAGCACATCATCGACCTGAATCATCACCTTGATCGGCAGGCCGCAGGCCAAGGCCTCATAGGCGCGTGCGATCTCGGCGGAATCCGTTACCCCGTCGCGCAGCAGGATCAAGGCCGGAGGCAACAGGGCCACCTGTCTTTCCGTCAGATCGCTTTCATCAAAATTCTCGAAGATCGGATCATGCAGGGCAGGAACATATTTGTTCTCGACCTCCATTTCCGCGATTGCCAGCGCCTTGGTAAACTCGATGACCGCAGGCAGGCGATCCCGATAGGCGTCAAGCGCTTCAGTGGAGCTGCGGAACACATAGCTGTAGCAAACCGCCTTTTCCGGATCATAAAAGGTCGCACGCCCCGGTCCGAAGAAGGCCTGGGTTTGCAGCACATGCAGCACATGTCTGATCCGCTGAACCCGATCCAGGGGAAGCCGGTCTTCCGGCCGAACGCGGTGCAGAATATCGCTAAGAGCCGAGAAATCGATGGAATTGTCACCATCATGTCCCATGGACTGTAACAGAGCCGCAGGGCTGTGTGCTTCGTCGGACTTGATATGGTCCGATTTCAGAATGTCGTTGAGCTTGAGAACGAGCCGGTCAACTCGGTTGCGGAATTGCCGCCCGCGAGACTTGTGCAAAGCCTGCCAGACATGGCCGATGACCTTGGCTGGCGTGACTTCATCGCAGCCGATGACCTTGCCGTCGACCTTGACCTTGCGTCTTGCCTTGTCAAGGTTGCTGTCAAGCGGACCAAAGGCCGCCTGACCGCTTTCGGCCACCAATTCTGCTTCGCTGACCCGCCAGAGTTCTGACAGGGGCAACTCGGCGCCATCGGCCACCTTGTCCCGCATCCTTTGTTCCAGCCGCAGGACCTGTAGACGCAATTGCTCGCCATCGGGCCCTTTTGGTGCGATCTGTCTCAGCGCCTCGTCGATGATCTGGCTGAGCGGCTGCATATAGGTTTCAACCGTTTCACCCTCGATCAGGACGAGAGGAAAATCATACCGAAGCTTGTTCAGTTCCCTGTAGCGGCCAAAAAGAGCTGGTCTGAGTGGAGAAATCTGATCAGGCGCAGACGTGGAGTTTTCGTTGTGGGCCTGGGTTTGTTGTGAAGCTTGAGCCACATGCATGATCACTCACTCCCCATTTCCGGCAGCATCATGGCCTTCGGGCCAGATGCCGACCTTGTCAAATTCTTCATTAAGAACGGTTTCGACAAGCTGTGGCGTGCTGGGGCGTTTGCCTCTGCGCAACTCGTCATAGCAGGGAACTTCCGGATTGGAATAGAGGATCCCGACCGGGATTTCCTCATCCAGCATCGCCAATGCATGCGCCCGATTGAGATCGAGCGGATCGTGGGTTTCCTGATTTTTATAGACCCGCGACAATTCCGGTTTCAGCCGCAAACCGTTCGAATGGGTCAGCATGCGCATGCGCAGCGGATCCTGCACCGCCATATCGAAATGGTGGTTCATGAAGTTGGGGCAGCGCTGCAAAATACGCACAAAGGAAAAACCTTTGTGATGATAAGCCTTGGACAGAATGTCATAGAGCAGATCCGGAACCCAGTCGACCGCCTGCGCCACAAAGGACACATTGGAAATACCAAGCGTTACGCTGAGCGGATTGATCGGGTTGAGCGTTGCTCCGTAAGGCGTGGTGTTGCTCTTCAGCCCCTTGGGAGAAGTCGGGGAGGCCTGCTTCTTGGTGAGGCCATAGACATTGTTGTCATGCAGCAGCATGGTCATGTCCATGTTGTAGCGCACCGCATGCAGCCAGTGGGCTGCCCCGATGGAGCAGCAATCCCCGTCACCGGTCGTTACGAAGACCTTGAGGTCTGGCCGGCGGATCTTGATGCCTTCGGCAATCGGCAAGGCGCGACCGTGAATGCCATGGAAGCCATAGGCATTCATATAGTGGGGCAGGCGCGAGGCGCAGCCGATACCGGAGACACAAACGGTCTTTTCCGGTGGCAACTGTTCATCGCGACACAGGCGCTGCATGGCGGTAAGGATGGCATTGTCGCCACACCCCGTGCACCAGCGCGGTGTAATATCACTCTGATAATCTGCAATCTGATAGTCCGTCTGGACCATTTGCATTAGGCATTGGCTCATGGAAGCAGTCATATCAGTGCCCTCCCGCCTGTTGCTGGTTTTTCTCGTTCAGTTTGTTCAAGGCTGCCTCGATAATGGCTCCCGGCTTGAGCGGTTGCCCGCGTGCATTGCCCCAGCAATCCACATCGACCAGCCAGCGCGAACGCAACATCATGGCAAGATGGGAATAGCGCCGGTTGGACGGATTGATCAGCGGATCGGCTTTCGGATCATTCCAGTTATTTTCAATGGTCATGACCTTGTCGAAATGCTTCATCACCTCGTCAATGCCCGAGGCCATTGGTTGCAAGAACTTAAGATGCAGCGAAGAGACCTTGCGCCCTTGTGCCCTCAAGCTTTTCACCGCTTCCTCGATAGCGCCGCGCGTGCTGCCCCAGCCGATCAGCAGAAGCTCGCCTTCATCGCCGCCATAGACCGGAGCAAGACGCAGCGTCGTCTGGAAGGCCGCCAGCTTGCGCGAGCGATTGAGCAAGCCTTCTTCGTTGATTTCCGGGTCATAGGCAACATGGCTGTCCCGATCGTGTGCAAGGCCGGTCAGGCAATGCATGCCGTTGGGCTGGCCGGGGATGAAGCGGGTTGCGATGCCCGTCCGCTCGTCCCAGTCGTAAGGGTGCGCATCTTCGGGTACTGCGCTCTGGTTAACGGGCGGAGCCAGCCAGTCGGCATTGAATTGAGGCCGTTCAAATGGCTGTTGAGCGGTTGAAAGGGCCGCGTCGGACAGGATCACCACCACCATATTGAAGGTTTCTGCGATCTTGCGAGCCGTGATCACGGAATAGAAGCAATCCTCGATGGAATCGACTGCCATCACGATCTTCGGAGCATCGCCATGGCTGCCATAGATCGCAGACATCATGTCGCCCTGTTCCACCTTGGTGGGAAGACCGGTGCTGGGTCCACCCCTTTGCACGTTGATGACGACGAGAGGAATTTCCGCCATCACGGCCAGTCCGAGCGCTTCCTGTTTCAGCGACAGGCCGGGACCGGAGGTGATCGTAACCGAGCATTTGCCCGCGTAGGAGGCTCCGATAGCAAAGGTTGCCGCCGAGATTTCGTCTTCGGCCTGATGCACCACGCAGCCTACTTTTTCAAAGATGCTGGAGAGATAGTGCGAGGCCGATGTCGCTGGCGTGATGGGATACATCGCACAGACTTCCATGCCCGAAGCGACAACCCCGAGCGCCAGCGCCGCGTTGCCATTCATCACCACCTGCGGTTTTGACATTGGCGCGGCCGGGATCCGGTAACGGATTGCCAGGTTGCTTTGCGCCCAGGCGCGGCCCGCATCCAGAAGCTCAAGGTTGGCATCGATGATCTTGCGATCCTTCTTGGCGAAGGTCAGCTCGACCTGGGCTCTGGAAAGACCTTCGTCAAGACTGTAGATCGAGCAGAGGATGCCAAGCACGAACATGTTCTTGCCCTTGCGGGCATCGGGAACATATTTGTGGCACTCCTCTTCCATCGGGATTTCAAAAAGCTGGAAACCTGCCGCCCGGACCTCGGCTGTCACCTTGGCGTAATTTTCAGCAATCGCAGGGTCCTTGTTGGTCTTCCACATATCCTCGATGAGGATGATCGCTCCGGGCTTGATTTCATTGGCGCGAAGACGGCTGAGCAGAACCTGCTCGTTGAAGGCAATCACCAGATCGGCCCTGTCGCCGACATTGGTCACCTTGTGGGCGGCCATGCGAACGCGGTTGCCACTGGCCCCGGCAACGGAACGATGAGGGGGCTGGATTTCAGCCGGGATGATCTCGACTGTCCAGATGCCCTGTCCCGAGCGTGCCGCGATCGCGGCAAGGGCCTGGCCACATCTCTGTGCGCCTTCCCCCGAGTCACTGACGATTTCGACGATATGTTCGTCGATGACCTCCGCAGGTCCCCCGAACGAGGGCGACGGCGGAATAGGTCCTTGGTCATTTTCATTTGGATTGTTGTTGAAAGTCTGCATGCCATCCTCTGTCATGGCTCTGGCTCCGGCAGCTAGCAGCGTCTGGCTTGACCATCTTCCGGTCTTCAAACGCTTTGTCCTAAAGAATTGAGGCAAAACCCGCAGCTTTGAAACAAAACCGCGGGCACCGCCTAGATTTGTCTGATCCGTGTGAAGCAGTGTTCGGCAAGGTCAATGCCAAACAGGCTGTTTTCAAATCCCGGTTTTTCCGGTTCATAAACGACATCGCTGTCGCGGATACCGAGATATTTGCGAATGCTGTCCGCCGCTTTGCGTCCAGCCCCCATGGCCTTGATGACGGTTGCCGCACCGGTGACGATATCGCCGCCCGCATAGACTCCGGCCAGAGACGTGGCCAGATTCTCATTGGTATCGATATAGCCCCATTTGTTCAGGCCTATGGAGGAGGTCTGTCCAAGGATCGGATTGGGCGATGTACCGATGGCATAGACAACGGTGTCCGCTTCGAAATCGAACTCGCTGCCCTCGATCGGCTGTGGCCGCCGGCGACCGGACGAATCTGCTTCACCCAGTTCCATGCGGATGCAGCGGATGCCGCGCACATTGGATTTCTCGTCTCCAAGAATTTCAACCGGATTGGTCAGCCAGTGGAAATTGATGCCTTCTTCCTGCGCATGGTGAAGCTCTTCCTTACGCGCCGGACATTCCACTTCGCTGCGGCGATAGATGCAGTTTACTTCTTCTGCACCAAGGCGCAGCGAGACCCGCATCGCATCCATGGCCGTGTTACCCGACCCGATGACCGCAATCCGTTTGCCAAGACCCAACGGTGTGTCGAAATTGGGGAAATTGTCCGCATGCATCAGGTTGCAGCGGGTCAGCAATTCATTGGCCGACAGCACGCCGTTGAGATTTTCTCCCGGAATATCCATGAAGTGTGGCGTACCGGCCCCAACTCCCAGAAAGACCGCATCATAGCCCATCTCGTCGAGCATCTGTTCGATAGTGAACAGGCGTCCCACAAGCGTATTGCACTGGATATCGACTCCAAGCGCCTTGAGGTTGGAAATCTCCGCGTCGACCACATCGTTTGGAAGTCGGAATTCCGGAATGCCATAGCGCAGCACACCGCCCGGAACATGAAAAGCCTCATAAATCGTGACCTTGCAGCCCGCCTTTGCCAAATCGGCAGCGCACGCCATGCCCGCAGGTCCCGACCCGACAATTGCCACGCGAAAGCGGTTTGGCTCGATATGCGTTTCCTTGGTCCAGCCTTCCCTGATCGCCATATCGCCAAGAAACCGTTCAAGACGGCCGATGGCAACCGGTTCAAGTCCGGTTCCCGATCCAACCGCGCAGACGCCCTCGCACTGATCTTCCTGCGGACAGACACGGCCACAGACAGCAGGCAACAGCGTCGAGTTGGTCAAATGGTCATAGGCACCCCTGTAATCCTTGTCCAACATCTTGGCGATGAAGCCGGGGACATCAATATTGACCGGGCATCCCTCGATGCAGGCTGGTTGCGGGCACATCAGGCACCGCTCGCATTCAAGCATGGCATTTTCGAGATCAAACCCGAGTGCGACCTCGTCGAAATTTCGGGCGCGTTCTTCCGGCTCCTGAACGGGCATGAAAGCCCGTTCCTGCGGAATGGAACGGATCGTTTTACGAACCATCGCTAAATGTCTCCCTTATTTGACGATGGGTCAGAGGCGGCTGCATCGGGTGCAAGTGCCAGTCGGCGACAACTCGCATCCCAGCTATCCATTGCCTCTGATTCCTCGGACCGATAGCGCTGCAATCGGGTGAACAGATCATCAAAATCAACCTTGTGGCCATCAAAGTCCGGACCGTCGACGCAGGCGAACTTGATCTCCTCGCCGACCTTGACCCGGCAGCCACCACACATACCCGTGCCATCAACCATGATCGGGTTGAGGCTGACCATGGTCTTGACCCCGTGTGGTCTGGTGGTTTCAGCACAGGCGCGCATCATGATCGGGGGACCGATGGCGACCACTTCGCTGACATCAGGGTGTCTTTCGAGTGCCGTTTCGATGCCTTGCGTTACCAGGCCTTTCATGCCGGCTGAGCCGTCATCGGTGCAAATGATGAATTCATCGCAAATGGCCTGAAACTTGTCTTCCCAGAACATCAGGTTGCTGGACCTGAAGCCGAGCACGCCGATGACATAGGCACCGGCTTCCTTGAAAGCGCGTGCCTGCGGATAGATCGGCGCGATCCCGAGCCCACCGCCCACACAGACAACTTTTTTGGCGTGGCCGATTTCGCTGGGAATGCCCAAGGGGCCGAGCATTGCGTGAATCCTGCGCCCCGCCTGGCAAAGGATCTGCATTTCCCGCGTCGATTTTCCCACCGCCTGCACAACAAGCGTTATGGTGCCACGTGTCCGGTCAAAATCGGCAATGGTGAGCGGAATGCGCTCGCCATGCTCATGCAGCATCACAATGACAAACTGACCCGGACGGGCTGCGTTGGCCATTTGCGGATGTTCGATTTCAATCAGGAAAGTGGTTTCGGAAAAATCGGTTCGGGCGACGATAGGGTATGAAGGTGAGGCTTGACCAGCGGCTTGTGTCTGTTCGGTTTGTTCAGACACACCTCCTTCGTGACCGCTGGGTGCTTCGCGATCAGGCATATTTTCCTCCCATAGAGCAATGCCGACGTGTCTAAGCTCGCTGGTATTGCTAAAATAATCGCTGAAACAGGACATTCGCCCACCTGACCCGGGATCGGGCGGGCAAGGCGAACGCGATAGTTGCGAATTTCGCCAAATATATTGCATTCACAACAAAATTTGGCGCCTGAACAACAGGGCCGACGCTACGCCCATGGGAGTCACAAACATTGACACGGATCAATCATTTTTTCTTTCCCAAACTCTCTTGGTCTAATGGATTAGTCGCTGTGTTCCAAATTAACCAAAAGGTCCATTTTGCGGGAGAAAAAAGAAAAGCGCGGCCTTTTTGCAAGACCGCGCTTCCTGTTTTTAAAATCGGTGTCCCGAATTTACGAGAACCAGGCGATGAAGAAGCCCGCGCAAACTGCCGTGCCGATCACGCCGGCCACATTGGGCCCCATGGCGTGCATGAGCAGGAAGTTGGATGGGTCGGCCTTCTGTCCTTCAACCTGACTGACGCGTGCGGCCATTGGCACCGCAGACACACCAGCCGAACCGATCAGCGGATTGATCTTGTTCTTCTCGCCAGAGAAGACATTCATCAATTTCGCCATCAGCACACCGGTGCCCGTTGCGATCCCGAATGCGATGACACCGAGAGCCAGAATTTTCATCGTGTCAAAATTGAGGAACCGTTCGGCGGTCATGGTAATACCGACGGACGTTCCCAGGAAGATTGTCACGACGTTGATCAACTCGTTCTGGGCAGCCTTTGTCAGGCGTTCGGTTTCCAGGCTTTCTCGCAGGAAGTTGCCGAGCATCAGCATGCCAACCAGAGCCGAAGCTGCTGGTACGAGCAGGATAACCATGATGGTCACCATGCAGGCAAAGATGAGTTTTTCAAGACGGCTGACCTTGCGTAGCGTGCTCATCCGGATCTTGCGTTCTTTTTCCGTGGTCAAAGCCCGCATGATGGGTGGCTGAATCATCGGAACCAGGGCCATGTAGCTGTAGGCAGCTACCGCGATGGGCGCCAGCAGATGAGGTGCAAGCTTGTTGGCCAGGAAGATCGAGGTTGGCCCGTCAGCTCCGCCGATGATACCGATCGCGCCAGCTTCCATTGGCGAGAAGCCAATTGCGGTTGCCCCCAGGAAGGTGGCAAAGACACCGAACTGGGCCGCAGCCCCGAGAAGCAGGGTGCGTGGGTTTGCGATCAGGGGGCCGAAGTCGGTAAGAGCACCCACGCCAAGAAAGATCAATGGCGGGAAGATCTCAAGCTCTACCCCTTTTGAGATATAGTAATACAAACCGCCCCCATGTTCGCCAACCGGAGCATTGATCAGACCTTCGGTCGGAAGGTTGGCCAATAGCGCCCCGAATGCGATCGGGATGAGCAGAAGCGGTTCAAATTTCTTATAGACCGCCAAATAGAACAGCACTGCGATGATCACCCACATGACCATCATCTGCCAAGTGACATCGCCAAAGGCAGTCAGATGCCAGATCTGTTCTATCTTGGAGGCCTGTGTTGCTGTGCCTTCCATGAGAAGGGTCTCCCTCCTAGGAAAGGGTTACAAGGACTTGTCCCTCGGTCACGGTTGCGCCGGGGTTGACATTGACAGCGGTGACAGTGCCGTCGCTAGGAGCGCTGATATTCGTGTTCATTTTCATTGCTTCCAGAACAACGAGCGTGTCGCCGGTGGAGACTTTTTGTCCAACCGAGACATCAACACTCACGACAGTACCTGCCAGAGGGCTGGGAACAGCGCCGTCACCTGCCGGAGCGGCTGGTGCAGGAGCAGCGACCGGAGCAGCTGCTACCGGGGCTGGAGCTACAGGAGCTGGTGCGGCTGGAGCAGGGGCTGCTGCCGCTGGAGCCGGAGCGGCGGTATCCACATCTTCATCTTCCACCGTAACATCATAGCTGATGCCTTGAACGGTGATACGCAAGCGTTTCATTGCTTTTGTCCTCTCAGAATTTTATTGGGCTCACGTCCCAGTGTTGGGGTGGAAGGACCCCAGGAAGCACGCAGACGGTGGGCAGTGAATGCCTCGATCCGGCCTTCCAGTGGCCATTCGCTGACTTTATGTGGGGGCGCAGCGACGCGTGTCACCTTGTACCCCGGTCCAAGGGTGTAGGCCACGGCAGCCGAAATGACTGCCAAATGATGCGGAGGCACACCGGCCCGTGAGGCAACCGCCGCGCTCGGCGGTACCTTCGGTGCCTGGCTGGTTGGCGTGGAGACTCTGGCTGCGCGGACAAAGAAGAATCCCACAATACCGCAAGCCGCCCACAAAACTGCCAGGGCAATCATGACCACCGCAAAGCCCGTTCCGATCAATTCCAGATTTTCGAGCATCGAAATGTTCCTTTGATCACAGCGGAATGTTGCCGTGCTTTTTAGGTGGCCGTGTTTCGCGTTTGGACATCAGGCCGCGGAGCGTAAGAGCGATTGCGCTCTTGGTTTCACGGGGCTGAATGATGTCGTGAATAGCCAGACGTCCGGCTGAAAGATAAGGCGTTGCAAATTCGTGCCGATATTCGTCGGCCAGCTCTTTTGCTTTGGCTGCCTTGTCTTCTGCCTCGGCCAGTTCTTTACGATAAAGGATGTTGACGGCACCTTCGGCACCCATCACTGCAATTTCAGCAGTCGGCCACGCCATGACGCGGTCCGCTCCCATATCTTCTGAACACATGGCGAGATATGCACCACCATAAGCCTTGCGCATGATCACGGTGACTTTTGGAACCGTGGCAGAGGCATAGGCAAACAGCATTTTTGCACCATGACGGATGATACCGCGACGTTCTTCGTTCAGTCCGGGCAGGAAGCCGGGAACATCCACCAGGGTTACCAGCGGGATGTTGTAGACGTTACAGAAACGAACGAAACGGGCAGCCTTGTCACTGGCGTCGATATCCAGCGTACCGGCTTTGACTTTCGGCTGGTTGGAAACAAAGCCAACCACCATGCCGCCGATGCGACCGAAACCGATCACGATGTTTGCAGCAAACTGCTCCATCACTTCCATGAAGTCGCCATCGTCAGCCAGGAGCTTGATGACCTCACGGCAATCAAACGGCGTTTTGGGATCAGATGGAACAAGTTCATCAAGGCGTGGATCATCGACAACTTTGAGATCCGGCTCGATATGATGCGGAGGATCCTGCATGTTGTTCGATGGCAGGAATGACAACAGCCGATGCACGATCTGCACTGCATGAGCGTCATTTTCTGCAATGAAGTGAATGTTACCCGAGACCGATGCGTGGGCTTGCGCCGAGCCGATCTCTTCCATGGTACATTGCTGGCCGGTAACCGCACGAATAACTTCCGGACCGCAAATGAACATGTTGGCATGCTCACGGGTCATGATCAGGAAGTCGGTGAGAGCCGGACTATAGGCTGCGCCACCTGCGCAAGGTCCTGCGATCACCGAAATCTGCGGTACCACACCGGACAATTGCACGTTTCTGTAGAAGACCTGGCCGTAACCCGACAGGGCTCCGACGCCTTCCTGAATACGTGCCCCGCCGGAATCGTTGAATCCGACTACTGGAATACCTGCTTTGACAGCGTGATCGAGGGACGCGCAAATTTTCTTTGCGTGAGTTTCACCAAGGGAACCACCAACCACGCCGAAGTCCTGAGAAAAAGCTGCTACCGGACGGCCGTCGACAAAGCCTGTGCCACAAATGACGCCGTCTGTCGGGATGGACTTGTTTTCCATGCCGAAATACCGGGTCTTGTGTTGCGCATGCAAGCCGAATTCCTGAAATGTTCCTTTGGAATAAAGAGCATCCAGCCGATCACGAGCCGTCATCCGGCCCTTGGCATGTCTGTCTTCAGCTTTTTTTGCGCCGCCGCCATCCAGTGCGATTTTGCGCCGTTTCTCCAACTCATCAGCAAGAGCTTTGGAAATCGCCATATTATTACCGCTATGCTAGGCCGCACTCGTTTTGAGTGCAGCGTTTCATGTTGAGGTGAAACGGGATCTCAGTCCCGTCGGAATCTATGCATCGGTTGCCCGACACCAAAATCCTCAATGACGGAAGTATTACTCATATGGAATGATAAGATAAAGGGTTGGGATGCTCAAATTGTTTGGACAAAAGGCTAGGAGAAGTAGAAAACTTTTACAAAGTAATACGAATAGATCACTATACTAAAGTCTAACTGTGTATTATTGCGGGGCTTGAGGGGATGTTATGCAAAAACGATGGGGCAGAAAATGTGACCTGCCGGTTTCCAGATTAGGGGGCGGGCTCTTGTTGCTTTTGTCATGCCAAATTCTCTCTATGCGTGTATCGCGCCAGCGTCCGTTCCTGACAAAAATGAGTCCGATTGTCTTGCCGGCGCAGATGCGTCGCAAGAGGTCATCAAAACCGATTTATGGGTTTGACACACTCGGACATGTTTGGGGGTAGCTGCTATGCAAAATTGCCGTATTAACATTTCGGCCTATGAAAGCAGCTCAATACCTAACCTAATGGAGTAGCATTTATCGATTGGATGTCTGTTCGAAAAAAGTCGAAATATACATTAGAAAGAATGGCTTAATATCTGTTTTCGCCAAATTGTTGTTTTTAAAAGACCAATCGTCCCAGCTATGTCCAAAATGTCGCAGCTGGGTGCCGTTGATGCAAATCAACGCCCCAAGGCCCCCGATAGACTAATGGTTATAACACTAAAGTATCGGGAGGAATGACCAGATCGGAAAGAACTTTCGACACTTTTGTGCGTGGCTGACATGACCATCGATTTCCACGCAGACGCATCTGCCAGTTGAATAAAGATCAAAACCCAGGATCTCATATAGGTCTCTGGGCTTTCCTCGCAGGCAGTTCAAAAAGCACTATTCTTGATTTTCGGCGGACCGTTTCATTCTAGATTCCGGTCGGCTGCAATTGGGTGGAGAATATGAACGAAAAACTTCCAAAAACGCCGGCTTATCCGGGACATGAGACAGTGATCAACGGCAACGGTGCCGTTGCTCAGGTGATGGGGCAAATTTGCGGTGGCGTCATCGGCTATCCAATCACTCCCTCGACCGAGATCGCCGAAATCTATGAAGCATTTCGCGCGGGCGGGGGGCTCAATGTCTGGGGCCGTCATCCCTTCTTCTTTGAACCGGAAGGTGAGCACTCCGCCCAGTCCGGCGCTCTTGGCGCAGCGCTGACCGGCGGTCAATATATTTCGAACGCATCTTCCTCTCAGGGCGTTCTTTATGGCCTTGAGTCTCACTATGTCACGGTCGGCAAGAAAGTCGGTGGCTTCGTCATGCAGGTGGCTGCGCGTTCTGTTTCGCGGCATTCCCTGAACGTGATGGCTGGCCACGATGACATTTATGCTCTCATTCCATCGGGCTACACGATCCTGTTCGGTTCCAACCCGCAGGAAGCAGCAGACCTTGCCGCGATCTCCTACAAGGTCAGCGCGATGTCGATGATCCCGGTTGCCAACGGCATGGACGGGTTCGTCACCTCTCACATGATGAGCGAAGTCAGAATGCCTGAAGATGAGCTTCTGAGAGTGTTCGTCGGTGATCCGACAGACCGCATCATGTGCCCGACCGTTGCACAGGAAATGCTTTATGGTGCAAAGGGGCGTGTGTTCCAGCTGAAACGCTATCTTGGCCGTCACAGCTCGGACATGGAACAGGATGCCTATGCCAAACTGGTTGCCTATCTTGATTCCAATGCCGATGCCGTGGAAGAGGACAATGCTGGCGAGCTGATTGCCAACACCCTTGACATGCTTCCGGTCGAGCTGCACAGCCAGTGGACCCGCCAGTGGAAAAACGCCTATCAGAAAGGCACCCGTCAGCGCGTACCGGGCCAGGTTGACGTCAACAATCCGGGCCTGACCGGTGGCGTGCAGAACCAGCCGGACTACCAGGCTGGTACCGTTGACCACCGCACCCACTTCGTGCGCGATGTGTCTCGCTTCGTACGTGAAGCCATGGATGAGTTCTCCGCACTCACCGGACGCAGCTATTCCCCTGTCCACTGCTTTGAATGTGAAGACGCTGAAAGCGTTGTGGTCGGTCTAGGGTCTGTCACCGATGATGCGCAGGCTGTTGCCGCCTATCTTCGCCGCCAGGGCAAGAAAGTCGGCGTTGTATCCATCAAGCTGTTGCAGCCATTCCCCGAAGCCGAATTCGTGGCTGCCGTGAAAGGCAAGAAAGCCGTCACCATTCTGGAGCGTTCCGACAACACCGCTTTGACAGCTTTCGTCAAGGAAGCCCTGCTCAAGGCCGTTGAGAACAATGCTGGTGATCGGTATCCGGGCATCGAGGCAATGGCCGAGCTGCCAAAACTGACCACCGCGATCTTTGGTCTTGGTGCTCATGACCTTCAGCCACGGCATCTGGTTGCTGCCTTTGAAAATATGGAAGGCGCTTGCCAGCCATTCATCTATCTTGGCAGCCAGTTCTTCTCCAAGGACGCAAGCCCGGTCATGGCCGACCTTCAGGCCAAGTTGAAAGCCGCTTATCCTGAAACCGAGTTCATGGCTCTGGAAACCAAACCGAACCCGAGCCTGTTGCCGGAAGGCGCTTTGCGTATCCGCTTCCACTCGGTTGGTGGTTACGGCACCATCGCAACCGGCAAACTGCTCACGGACATTCTTGCCAACGCGCTTCACCTCTACTCGAAGGCAGCTCCGAAATATGGCTCTGAAAAGTCCGGTGCACCAACCAACTACTATATTACACTCAGCCCGGAACCGGTGCTGATCACCAACGCCGACCTTGAAGATGTCGAAGTGGTTGTCTCTCCGGACCACAAGGTTTTCGTGCACAGCAATCCGCTGCGTGGCCTTGTTGAAGGTGGCACCTTCATTCTTCAGTCCAGCCTCTCTCCTGCCGAAATCTGGAAAGAGCTGCCCTCGGTCATGCGTAAAACCATCCGCGACAAGAAAATCAAGTTCCTTGTTCTTGATGGCTTCGCAATCGCCAAGAAACACGCTCCTGTCGTCGCTCTTCAGACCCGCATGATGGGCATCGCCTTCATCGGTGCTGTCTGTGGTCATGTCGAACGGGTAACGGAAGGAGCCGATCAGGCCGCTGTTCTTGAAAAGGTCCGCAGCCAGATCGCCTACAAATTCGGCACCAAGGGTGAAGCAATCGTAGAAGGCAACATGGCGGTGATCCGCGATGGTCTGGAAGCCACTACGGTTGTTGACTACAACACCCCTGAATTTGCCGAAATCGATGCCGCTGGCGACGTCAAGCCGATGTTCACCCCGGCCATCTCCACCAATATGTGCCGGATCGCTCAGGAAGCCTCGCCAGAGGGCTTGTTCGACAGCGCCTACTATGAAGAAACGGTCGCGGCTCCATTCCGTGAAGGCTCCATCGGTGAAGCACCGGTCCTGCCAGGCTCGGGCATGTTCATGCCGTCCGGTTCTGCTGCTGCCAAGGACAAAGGGCTCTTCCGCCGTCAGGTTCCGGTCTTTGATGCCGACAAATGTACCGGCTGTCTGGATTGCTCGATGGTTTGTCCGGATGCGGCCATTCCACCGACCGTCTTCGACATTGACGATCTGCTGATGTCCGCTGCCAAAGAGGTCGACATGCCTCAGGCACAGCGCGAAGTGATCCGCGAATATGTCCGCTCCATCGGGGAGGGTGTTCGCCGGAAATATCTTGGTGGTGTTCAGGACCGCAGCTTCAAAGAGCTGGTCAATGACGTTCTTGCAGAGCTTTATGTCGAGAGCGCAGTGGTCAAGGGCAATCTTGCCCGTATCGTGGAAGCGGTTGCGATTTTGCCAGTGGCAAAAACCAGAGCCTTCTTCGATGCCGCAGAAGCCGAACATACCGGCGCAGGTGGCTTGTTCGCCGTAGCGATCGACCCTTGGAAATGCACCGGCTGTCTTGAATGTGTTGATATCTGTGGCGCCAATGCCCTGATCAGCACCGAACAGGACGCCCCATTGCTCGAGGATTTGCAGGCCAAATTCAACTTCCTATCCAAAACCCCGAATACGCCAGCTCGCTTTGTCGAGCCAGCTTTTGAAGACGATAATGAAATCAAGCGCATGATGCTTGATCGGAGCACCTACTACTCAACCACGGGCGGCCACGGTGCCTGCCGCGGCTGTGGCGAGGTGACTGCGATCCGTCAGGTCGTTTCCGCGACCCATGCGATCCATGACCGTCGTCAGAAAACCCATATTCGGGAACTGGAAGAACTGGTTGAAGGCCTGAAGCTGAAACTGGCCGAAGTTGCCGGTGATGCGGCACGCGAAGCCCGCGTTTCCAATGCTCTGAAAGTGCTCGAAAAACGCCTGTTCCTTCAGGAAGGCGGCCCAACCGGCAATGGCCCATCACCTCTGGTGGTTGCCAACGCCACCGGCTGTAGCTCGGTCTATGCATCGACCTTCCCGTTCAACCCCTACAATGACCCATGGGTCAACAGCCTGTTCCATGACGGACCAGCCGTTGCCAAGGGGCTCTTTGAAGGGATCACCGCAACCGCAGCCGTCGACTTCAGAGCGATGCGTGTTGCCAAGCTGGAACTGGCCAACGCCTATGACCCGAAAACCGACGATGCTTATCTGAGCAACTTCGAATGGCATGATTTCTCGACCGAGGAACGCGCCCTGTTGCCAACAGTGATGAACATCTCCGGTGACGGTGCAGCCTATGACATCGGCTTTGGTGCCCTGTCTCGCCTGCTGGCATCCAACTCGCCGATCAAGGTGATGGTGCTCAATACCGGCGTTTACTCCAACACCGGTGGCCAGGCATCAACGGCCAGCCTTTCCGGTCAGGACAGTGACCTGGCCCGCTTTGGCAAAGCCAACCCTGGCAAGATGGAAGATCGTAAGGAACTTGGTCTCATCGCTTCCTTCCACCCGAATGTTCTGGTGGTGCAGAGTGCAACGGCCTTCCCGAACCACTTCCTGAAAAATGTCATGGTCTATCTGAAGCATTCCACGTCTCCTGCCTTGATGGATGTCTATACACCATGTCAGGGTGAACACGGGATTGCCGACGATGCTGCCAACCGCCGCGCCAAACTTGCGGTGGAAGCACGTGTCAGCCCGCTGTTTGTTCACGATCCCGATGCTGGCGAAACCCTCGCCGAACGCTTCTCGATCGAGGGCAACCCGGCCATTGATCAGGATTGGGCTTCCCAGACCATCGAATATATCGAGGATGGCCAGCTCAAGCTGTTGGATGTGCCGCTGACCCCGGCTGACTATGCTTACGATGAAACCCGCTTCAAAAAGCAGTTCCGCCCATTGCGTGATGGCGTGGATGCTGTGCCGCTGCATGAATTTATCGATTTGCCAGCGGTCGAGCGGGGACGTGTGATGCCATATATCCTGAAAACCAACTCCAAGCGTGCACTCATCAAGCTTGAAGTGGGGCAGATGGTTGTGCATCTGGTCGAGGAACGCCGTCATAACTGGCGCACGCTCCAGCATCTGTCCGGTCAGTCCGCTGCCCGCATTGATGCAGCGCATCGCAAGGAACTGGCGGCCATGGAACAGCGCTATAACGAAGCCAATGAGGCTCGTGAGCTTTCCATGGACAGCATCGCAGCCGCGATGGCAGAAATGGCCTCCATGTCTGCCGCTCCTGCTGCCGTCGGCCTTGGCGGATTTGGCATGGCTCCAGCCGCCGGTGCTTCCGGTGGGGCCGCAGCGGCTCCTGCGGCTGGCGGTGCCAGCCTGCCGCACATTCACGACGAAGATGTTGCCCTTTGCACCAACTGCAAGGCTTGCTATCAGGAGGTTCCTGAACTCTTCGAGCTGACCAAGATCGTCGAAAATGGTCAGGCCATGGAAGTGGCCCACACTATTCCCGGCGCCCTTGAGAGCGTTGAAGTGACATCGGATCTCAAGTCACGCATCATGAAGGTGGCAGCCAAATGCAACGCGGAGATCGTTCGATGAGCGTTGAAGTAGAAACCCCTCAGGCCGATCTGTTGGATCAACAGATCGACGTCCTGAAAAAGCATCTTGCAGTGGACCCTCGGGCCCTGCGACATGTTTTCATCGCAGATGGATCCCAGGCTTTGGCCTGGGAGTTCCAGCAGGAAGAACTGAGCGAAAAATTCATCAAGACGCTCTGGAAACAACTGCTGCGCAACGATGACATGAGCACGGTGATCCAGCGCTTCATCTGGAGCCTGCCACTGCGCTTCAAGCGGAAATTCATCCGTGCGCTTGATGTGCACATGAAAGACCGTTATCCGATGTTTGAGGACCTGTCCAAAGGCTGGCCCGAAGACAGTTATATTCCGCCCTATATCCGCACACCGGAAGAACGCTCCAGCGATTTCGAACTGGTGAACCAGGGATATCTTGGTTATCAGGCTCTTGGCTATTCCCTCAGGGAAGTCGAGCTGATTGTCTGGCTTGAAGTGCTGCGTGACAAGCAGTGCGAAGACAAGCCTTGCGAGCTGGGGCAGATCATCCAGCGCACCAAGGACGAGGAAGCCAAGAAAATCGGCGGTTGCCCGGTCAAGATCCACATTCCGGAAATGATCGATCTGCTCGCCAAGGGCAAGATCCGTCAGGCTCTGGAACTGATCGAGAGCTGCAACCCGCTGCCGAACGTCACCGGTCGCGTTTGCCCGCAGGAACACCAGTGTCAGGGTGTCTGCAAGCATACCAACCGTCCGATCGAGATCGGTCAGCTGGAATGGTTCCTGCCCGAGCATGAAAAGGCTGCCAATCCTGATCTGCTGGCCCGCTTTGCAGGCGTCGTCAGCCCTTGGGAAAAGGCCCAGAAACCACCCATCGCAGTGGTCGGTTCTGGTCCGTCAGGCCTTATCAACGCCTATCTTCTGGCCGTTGAGGGCTTCCCGGTAACGGTCTTTGAAGCCTTCCACGAACTGGGCGGCGTGTTGCGCTACGGGATCCCTGAATTCCGTCTGCCAAACTCGCTGATCGATGACGTGGTTGCCAAGATCGATGCTCTGGGCGGTCGTTTCGTCAAGAACTTTGTTGTCGGCAAGTCCGCAACCCTTGAAGATCTGAAAGCCGCTGGCTTCTGGAAAATCTTCGTCGGGTCTGGCGCAGGCCTTCCGACCTTCATGAATGTTCCGGGTGAAGAATTGCTCGGCGTCATGTCGGCCAACGAGTTCCTGACCCGCGTCAACCTGATGCGTGGTCGCGACCCGGACTATGAAACCCCGCTTCCAGACGTCAAGGACAAGAATATCCTGGTGATTGGTGGTGGTAACACCGCGATGGACGCAGCCCGCACGGCAAAACGTTTGGGCGGCAATGTGACCATCGTCTACCGTCGTACCCAGTCCGAAATGCCTGCTCGTGTTGAAGAACTCGAACATGCACTCGAAGAGGGGATCGAACTGGCAGAACTGCGCGGACCAAAAGAGTTCGTCGGCGATCATCACACCCATTTCGTCACCCACGCTGTCGTGGATGTGAACGAGTTGGGTGAGCCGGATGCATCCGGTCGTCGTCGTCCGCGTCCGACCGGTGAAGTCATCGAAATGCCTGCCGATCTGGTCATCATGGCTCTTGGCAACAAGTCCAACCCCATCATTCCGTCCTCCGAGCCCAAGCTTGAGGTCAGCAAATGGGGAACGATTAATGTTGGCAAGGACAGTCAGGAAACCTCCATCGAGGGCATCTATACCGGTGGTGACGCTGCACGCGGCGGCTCCACGGCTATCCTTGCCGCCGGTGACGGTCAGGCTGCTGCCCGCCAGATTCTTGGCTCCATTGATCTGGTCTCTGCCGATATTGCTGACCGGGTCAAGAGAGCGGATCATTTCACCAGCCTTGGTCTGGCTGAACATACCGTTCTCAAGCACACCGATCTGGCGAATGGCATTGTCGAGATGACAATCCGTGCACCGGTGATTGCCCAGTCTGCAAGGGCTGGCCAGTTTGTTCGTGTGCTGGCAACCGAAGATGGCGAGTTGATCCCGCTGACTCTGGCTGACTGGAACAGGGAAAATGGCACCATCGACCTGGTCATTCAGGGCATGGGCACCTCGACCAAGATGATGAACAAGATGAGCGAAGGGGACTTCTTTGCCGGTATTGCTGGCCCGCTTGGGGAACCAAGTGATGTCAAAAAATTCGATCCTGCAAAAGAAACGGTCGTCTTCACTGCCGGTGGTGTTGGTCTGCCAGCAATCTACCCGATTGCCAAGACGCACCTGGAGACCGGCAACCATGTCACCATGATCATCGGCTTCCGTTCCGCAGAGCATCTGTTCTGGACGGGCGAAGACGAACGCATGGGGCTGCTCAAAGCCAAATATGGCGACATGCTGGACGTCATCTATTGCTCGAACGATGGCACCTTCGGCATCAAGGGCTTTGTCACCAATCCGCTTGAGGACATGCTCAAGGATGACAAAACCTCCAAGGGCCGCAAGATCGCGGAAGTCGTCTCTGTCGGTCCTCCGATGATGATGCGTGCCGTCAGCGACCTGACCAAACCTTATGAAGTGCCGACCGTTGTCAGCCTCAACTCCATCATGGTGGATGCGACCGGCATGTGCGGTGCTTGTATGGTTCCTGTCCTCAAGGATGGCAAGACCATGCGTCAGCATGCCTGTATCGACGGACCGGAGTTTGACGCTCATACCGTTGAATGGGACAAATTCCTGCCGCGCTTTGGCCAGTTCAAGGCACAGGAAGTCCGCAGTATGGAAAAACACAAGCTCAATTGATCCGCATCCGACAAGATCAGTTGACAGACAGGAACAAGGCCCCCGGAGCGGTTCGCTTCGGGGGCTTCTTTTTGCCGGTTGTTGGGTCTGAAGCGCCGAACGCAAGAAAGTGAATGAGCGACCAGAGCGGGGAGGGCAGACAGACACTTTATTTCTGTCTGTTGGCAAAAGCCCGTCTGGCGACGCTTTGTTACATTGCGATACAACTTGATGCAGAAAAGATGTGGGTGAAATCTCGGCGCAAAAGCCATGTCGAGGGCCTAGTCTGGCCGCTTTTTCTCTTCCAGAACATGTACGACGTCTTTCAGTTTCTCGACCACGGCATCACAGGCCTCATCGTCCGAAAAGCCATCCTGCAACAGGGTACGGGTGAACGCTACCATGTCTGCCATGGCGGCTTCGATGCGCAATTTTCCCGATTCCGTGAGCATGACAGGGCGTTGTCGAGCGTCTGAAGCGGATGTCGATCTTGCGATAAGCTTCTGATTTTCAAGAGATTTCAGGATTTTTGTCAGTCCTCCGGACGAAATCAGAAGTGCATCATAAAGGGCTGTTGGTGCGAGCGCCGCACCTTCCGGGCACGACCTGAGTGCCGCCAGAACATCGAACTCGGAGACGGTCAGGTGCTGTCCTTTGATGGCCATTTTTGAATGCTCGACAAGAAGCGAGTTGAGGCGCTGTATGATCGCGGAAAACTTTACGTGAGGGGTTACAGCTTCCGGCCAGTTCCTTGAAATCAGCGCGCTGCGCTCTTCCACATTCATGCCAAAGTCCCTATTTATCTTTCCAGAAAGATAAATTGCCATGCCTGAAACAGATCTGGCAACCAGATTTTTGACGCACGGCACGTTTGCCTCGCACATGGTGCAAACTGCGTAACGATCATTTAAATACTGCGGGCGCTTAATCGGTCAGAGACCTGATAAAGGATAAGCACCTTTGCTCTGAGCCCCGCGACCGCATGAAAAGTGAAACCAGACCAATGACAAAACAATGCATGCGCATTTCCAGAAAGACCCTCTTCGCCCCTGTTGTGGCCTTGCTTCTTGGCCTATGCTCCCCCGCCTCCCTGATGGCCCAGCCCGCAGCACCTGCTGGCATGGCGGGCATGAGTCAGGGACCATTGCCGGTCGGGGTCATCACGCTTGAAGAGTCGGACGTCCCCTATCAGTCGACGCTGCCGGGTCGGGCCGTTGCCTTTGAAGAGGTCGATATCCGGCCACGCGTCAATGGCGTGATCTCGGAAATCGCCTACACCCCCGGCAGGCCGGTCAATGTCGGAGATCTTCTGTTCCGGATCGAGAATGAAACCTATGAAGCAGCTGTGCAGTCGGCCGAAGCCGATTTGGCAAGCGCCGAGGCAACCCTTGAAGGGGCCAAGCTGACCCTTGAACGTTACAGAAAGATCGAAGGCACCGGAATCTCCAAGGGCGATGTTCAGGACGCTGAAGTCGCTTATCAGAAAGCCGAAGCCGCGCTTAAAACCGCTCAGGCCTCGCTCAAGACCGCTCAGTTGTCTCTGGGTTGGACCGAGTTGAAAAGCCCGATTGCCGGCATCCCGGATGTCGCAGACGTCTCGGTCGGATCTGTCGTCACCTCAAACCAGACCACGGCCCTGACCACGGTGACCCGCTTGAATCCGATCTATGTGGATGTCGAGGAAGCCAGTGTACGCATGCTCAAGAACCGTTCCCTGATCGAGAGGGGGCTGTTGAAAATGGATGACAAGATGACCTTGTCACTGCTTCTGGAAAACGGTGAGATGTTTGACGGCAAAGGAAAGCTTTCGGCGCCGGGCACGTCGGTTTCAAAGACAACCGGCACGGTTGCCTTGCGCCTGGAGTTTGAAAATCCTCAGCGCAAGATCATTCCCGGACAGTTTTTGCGCGTGGATGTCACTCTGGGTACCTCAAAGGCCATTCTGGTGCCGCAAGGGGCAACGCAGCGTTCCAACGATGGCAGTCTGATGGCCTATGTGGTCAAGGATGGCAAAGTCGCAACGGCAAGTCTTGAGGAAATCGGATCGCTGGACAACAGCTGGATTGTGACCGGAGGCGTCAGTGTTGGCGATCAGGTCATTGTCGACAACATCCGCAACCTCAAGGAAGGCATTGAAGTCAAGACAATCCCGGTCACCTATGTCGATGGTCTGATCAAGGAAACCACCTCGGATAATGCCGCCGGGTCTGGCGGATCTGACGCAACACAGACGGCAACGAAGGAGTAGGCCTTATGGGATCGTTTTTCATTGATCGCCCGGTCTTTGCTTGGGTGCTGGCGATCGTCACGATGTTGGCTGGGGCCTGGTCGTTGACGTCTCTTCCCGTTGCGCAATATCCGGACATCGCGCCAACAACCATCAGGATCTCGGCCACCTACAAGGGGGCGACGGCAGAAGCGGTTGAAAACTCGGTTACGCGAGTGATTGAAGACAGCCTGACCGGCATCGACGGCCTGCTTTACATGATTTCGAACTCCAGCAAGGGGCGCGGTTCGCTCGAGCTTGTTTTCGATGGTTCCATTGAACCGATCGATGCGCAGAATGATGTGCAGACCAAGGTCCGCCAGATCGAAAGCAGCCTGCCCGATGCGGTACAGAGCGCCGGGGTCACGATCCGCCGTTCCAACGATTCCATTCTCCTTGTCGGGGCACTGGTTTCGACAACCGGTGAGCATTCCACCATTGAGCTGGGCAACCTGCTCGAAGAGGTGGTCGAAAATCCGGTGCGGCGCACCGATGGCGTTGGCGGCATCAACTCGTTCGGATCCGGCTATGCGATGCGCATATGGATCAACCCCTTGTCGCTTTATCGCTATCAATTGACACCCAGCGACGTTGTCTCCGCAGTCGAGGCCCAGAATACCACCGTCTCAGTCGGTTCGCTTGGCTCCCAGCCCACCGTGGAAGGGCAGCAATTCACGGCCACTCTGACCGCTCAGAGCCAACTGACCGGTGTCGATGAATTCAAGCAAATTCAGCTCAAGACCGATGACACCGGCGGCACCGTCTATCTGGGCGATGTGGCAAGAGTTGAAATCGGGCAGGAAGATTATGGCTCGAACTCGCTTTTCTCCGGCCTTCCAGCCTCCGGGTTCGGTATCAACCTGGCCACCGGAGCCAATGCTGTAGATACATCCCTTGCCGTGCGCGAGACTATGTCAAAACTTCAGGACTCGCTGCCTGAAGGCGTGGAAATCCGCTACGCTTACGACACGTCGCCTTTTGTGGAGCTTTCGATCAACAAGGTCTACCACACCCTTGGGGAAGCAGTGGTTCTGGTCGTTCTGGTGCTTCTCGTTTTCCTCCAGTCGATGCGGGCGACATTTGTGCCGTTGATCGCGGTGCCTGTCGTTCTGTTCGGGACGCTGGCCGTGCTGGCCGTGACCGGATATACCATCAATACCCTGACGATGTTTGCGATGGTGCTGGCCATCGGGCTGTTGGTGGATGACGCCATTGTCGTGGTGGAGAATGTCGAGCGCCTGATGGAAGATGAAGGCCAGACGCCCATGCAGGCGACGCGAAACAGCATGGGCCAGATTACCAGCGCATTGATCGGTATCGTGGTCGTGCTGACGGCGGTGTTCTTGCCGATGGCCTTCTTCGGAGGGTCTACCGGTGTCATCTATCGCCAATTCTCCGTTACGATGATCGCCGCCATGGTGCTCTCGCTGTTCGTTGCGCTCACCCTCTCTCCAGCCTTGTGTGCGAGATTTCTCAAGCAGAAGCAGCCGGGCAGAGAGATCGCGCCCGCCCGCTGGTTCAACAGGGGTTTCAGCTTGTTTTCGCGCTCCTATGGCTCCGTTGTCCGGTTCCTGCTCAAGGCGCCTTACCTGATGCTTGTGGTGCTGGTTCTGATTACCGCTGGTGCCGGGCTCATTTATGAAAGAATGACCTCCTCCTTCCTGCCGACCGAGGATCAGGGCATGCTGATGAGCATGATCAAGTTGCCCGAAGGTTCCACCTACAAACAGACCAGGCAGGTCGTGGAAGAAGTGGAAGCCTTCTTGCTCGAAGACGAGGGCGAGGCCATCGAGGCAACCTTTGCAGCGCTTGGCTTCAGCTTTGGCGGCTCCGGTTCCAACCAGGCAATGATGTTCATCAAGCTCAAGGACTTCGACGAGCGTGAAGATGCCAATCTCAGTGCATCCTCGGTTGCTCTGCGCATCAATCAGCATTTTGGTGCCAGCCGAAAGGGGCAGGTGTTCGTCATGCAGCCTCCGGCCATCATGGGGCTGGGTAACTCGGGCGGGTTCTCGATGTATCTTGTCGCCCGCACGACAAAGACGCATGACGAATTGTCAGATGCCGCAGACCAGCTGGTCGCGCTCGCTCAAAAGGATGATCGCGTGCAGAACATCCGCTCATCGAACAATGAGGACGAGAGCGCGTTAAGAATTCTTATCGATCAACAGAAGGCGGAAAGCTTCGGCGTGTCTCTCAGTAGCGTCAACTCCATGCTGTCTGTCATCTTCACGGGGACCGAGGTCAATGACTTTGATCTCAACGGCAACCTGCGCCCGGTTATCGTGCAGGCCGAAGCGCCCTACCGCATGCAGCCATCCGATATCGACAAGTGGTTCATAAGCAACAGCTCCGGTGAGATGGTGCCATTCAGCTCCTTCATCACCACCAAATGGGAACCTGTTGCCCCAAGCCTTGCGCGCTTCGGTGGCAGCTCCGCCATCCAGATCGATGGATCGGCCGGGCCCGATACCAGTTCGGGTCAGGCGATGGATGCGATGGAAGAGCTTGTCTCGCAGCTTCCAAGCGGCTTCGGTGTCGAATGGACGGGCCTGAGCTATCAGGAACGCCAGTCTGGCCAACAGGCACCTTTGCTCTATGCACTGTCCTTCCTGATTGTGTTTCTGGCGCTGGCAGCCCTTTACGAGAGCTGGTCAATCCCGGTTTCGGTGATGCTTGTGGTGCCGGTTGGTGTCTTCGGAGCCTTGCTGTTTGCCTGGATATTCGGGCAATCGAATGACGTCTATTTCAAGGTTGGTATTCTGACGACCATTGGCCTTGCAGCAAGGAACGCCATTCTGATCGTTGAATTTGCCGAAACCCTCTACAAGCAAGGACACGACCTGATCGAAGCGGCTGTCGAAGCGTCTCTGCAACGATTGCGTCCGATCATGATGACGGCCCTCACATTCATCCTTGGCGTGATGCCCCTGGCTATCGCGACAGGAGCGGGTGCCAACGCCCAGAATGCGATCGGGATTGGGGTCATCGGTGGCATGATAGCCTCCACATCCATCGGCATTCTGCTGGTTCCGGTTTTCTATGTGATCATCCGTCGACTGACGGGCGCGAGAGACACGGAACGCGTTCAGATGAAAAACGAAAGTGTCTGATCATGGATGGCGTAGCGCTATAGAAAACATTAAAGACAACAATAAAAACATAGCATTTTTAAATAGTTGGCCAGCCCGGAATCTCGATGCCGGGCTGGCCTTTTGCCATTCTGCAAGATCGGTTTTGGGCTCGATTGCTGCGGTATCGGTTACCAACAGGGCGTTTGCCCGCGCCAAAAAAATCGACGGCGAGACTCCATTTCGGGCAAGAAATTTGCTCGAATCAGATCACGATCCGAGTGATTCGAAATGGAGAAAATGCTCCCCGATTTTACGCTCCGATTGTGGAAACGGGCTTTTCAACAGCCCATTCTGCCAGCGAGTTTTGTATCTATTCAATTAAAAACATTTCACAAGGTTTCTGTGTGGCTCGCGGGACATAAAGGTGCGAAATGTCCGATATTAAGACTTTGGAAACGTTTACCTTGCATTGCAGGAAGTGGTCCGATTGCACTCTATGACGCTGTCACGTAATATTGCAAGTTGGTTATCGTTAAAATTTCATTTATCTCTTATACAAATGTTTAATAATAAAGGAATATCGTAATAGTTTTATGAATAAATAAAATATAAAATATTGACGTGGTTTGTTGAGTCAATGATATTCTTTGATTTATTTATATTTCGATAAATATAACAATGAGAATTGTATTAAAATAAAAAATTATAATAAAAAACATATTTATAATTTCAATATAGAATGAATTGTTTTTTGAAAAATTATTTTTGATTTATATATAAGATAATTCGATAATATAAATACAGACTTTGTAACAATATTTCGTGACTCAATTTAAGAATTAAAATTTTCACTTGCAGGTCGGAAAAATCTGCCGAGCGCACTGCAACAATTTCCTAGAAAAACGCAGAAATGACCTGAAAAAAAACTTATAGTTACACGCCTGATCGGCCCTGCTAGAACGTTTTATAAGTAGGCAGAAATTTGTGACGTAGCGGCACGATCAAAGCGGTCTATGAGTATTCAAAATGAAAAATGCAACCATCCAGCAGGTTCCTCAATCTGACACACCGCAAGCGGCGAGATCCAGAACGCAGCTATTGCAGGCCCGTGATCTGGTTGCACTGAGTGATGACGAGCTGCTGGGGCTAATTGCTTTGGGACAGGAAGAGGCCTTTCAGGCGCTTGTTGAGCGCCATATTGATCGTGGCTATGCGGTTGCCTATCGCATTTTGCAGGATGGACCGGAAGCTGAGGACGTGTTGCAGGATGCCTTTCTTCAGGTTTGGACAAGACGCGGCAGCTGGAAGCCCGGCAAGGCCAAATTCTCCACCTGGTTGTTCAAGGTCGTGACCAATCGTTGCATTGATCTGTTGCGCAAGAGCAAGATCGCGCCGATGGATGAATTGCCCGATTTGAAGGATGACAGTTCGAACCAGTCGACCGTGATGGAAATGCAGGAGGCTATTGATCTGCTGGAAAAGGCGGTTGCCAAGCTTCCCGATCAACAGCGTATCGCCATCGTCTTCTCCTACAACGAAAATATGAGCAATAGCGAGATCGCCGAGATCATGGAGACGAGTGTCTCTGCCGTTGAATCTCTGTTGAAGCGAGGTCGCCAGAAATTGAGACAAAGTCTCAAAAGTCACAGCTCCGATATCCTGTCGCTCTTTACTCAAAATTAATCGAATTCCACATCTTTTCCAATAAATTCGCCCGAATTTGACTGGTTGCTCCGTTAGAGGAAGTAAGCGCGCCAAGACTGGCTGGCTTCTTGGAAGCTTTGCCAAAGTGCGCATTTCAGGAGTTCGACCATGCCCGTTATTTCGACCAATCTTGCTGCTAATACTGCCGTGCGCTATCTCAACAAGAGTTCGAACAGTTTAAGCACCAATATTGCCAACCTTTCCAGCGGGTCACGCATCAGCAAGGCGTCGGATGATCCGGCCGGCCTGGCCATTGCAACGCAGATCTCCTCTGATCTCACAACTCTCGAGCAGGCATCGGAAAACGCATCGAACAGTCTGGCAATTCTCCAAACCGCAGATGGCGGTGCCTCAACCATTGCCGACATTCTGGAGCGTATGGTGTCATTGGCATCCGAGGCAGCCTCCGGAACCATGACGGACGATGAGAGGGCGCTCATTCAGACGGAATTTAGTGCCCTGCTTGAAGAAATCGACAGCACCTGCTCGTCAACCACCTATAACGGCGTCAGCCTGCTGGACGGATCGAGCAATTTTGCCGACGAAACGGTCGAAACTGCGGCGACTTATGACACCGGGGCTTCTGCGGGCTATGCTGCCGAAGCAACGGGCGAGGACGCCTCGGCAACATTCTCGATCAATGGCACGGAAATCACGATCTCGAGCGAAAGTGACGGCACCAGCACTGCTGACATGAGTGCCGAGGACCTGGCTGAGGCCATCAACAGCGCCCTGCATGAGCAGGGTGACTATACCGTCTCCGCGTCCGTTGACGCGGCAACCGGGGCAATTGTTTATGAGACCGTCGAGACCGGTGCGTCGGCTTCTCTCGAGATCACCGGCATCTCGGGCAATGCATCTCTGCTGGCGGCAGTGGGGCTGTCGCAAGGCAATGACGTCAGCGAAAGCGGTGCGTCCATTGCGTCGGACGAGACCGGGGCCGATGTGATGGTTGGCTCCTCGTCAAACGATACCATCAATCTTTCCATTCAGTCGATCACCTGCGAAGCACTCGGTATCGAAGGGCTTGACCTGTCCAGCGCAGAAGGTGCGAGCGAGGCGCTCTCCCTGTTGAGCCTTGCCGTTGATGAGGTGGCTGATACCCGCGCGAGCCTTGGTGCAACCATGTCCCGGTTCGAGTTTCGATCAAGCCAGATCGACACCAGTATCGAGAGTCTTGAAGCTGCGGAATCTGCGATCATGGATGTCGATATAGCCAAGGAAATGGCCGAGATGTCCAGCAACTCGGTTCGTGTCAAGGCTGCTGCTGCTGCGGTCGCTCAGGCAAATGAAGTGCCGCAATATCTCCTGAAATTGCTGCAATCCTGAAACAGTCAGCGATCAAGATGGTAACGCCAGGCCGCTGAGTAAGCGGGATTGCCGCAAGGCATTCAAGGTCAGTAAATATTAAGCATTCGTTAATATTTGTGGTTTGAAGAATTATGTTGCAAATTGCTTTGGCCTAAAGAAAACACGCAAAAATCAGTAACAAAAAGCAAGCTTTGATTGTAGCAAAAATAGCTGAAATTGGCGCGTTTGGGGCTGAAAAGCCCCGTTTTCTGGTCTGGTCCTGCGTTAATTGTTTATGGTTAACAAAGACCTAATGCACTTAAAAATAAATTAAAATAAATCTCGCCCGGTTTGGTCTTCCCCCCACGTTACATGGATAAAGCGTGAAGTAACGCACGTAAAGGCACTGTACGTGGAGCCATAATTCAAAAGTCAGGATATCGACCATGCCCGTCATCTCTACCAACACTGCTGCAAATACTGCAGTGCGTTTTTTGAACATCAACTCTTCAGATCAATCCAACTCTCTGGCAAAACTGGCCAGTGGATCCAACATCAACAAAGCATCCGATGATGCTGCCGGCCTCGCGATTTCGACAAAAATCTCGACCGACGTTGCTGCTCTGGAGCAGGCGTCTACCAACGCCTCTCACGCTGTATCCGTTCTCTCGACCGCTGATGGTGGTGCTTCCAACATCGCCGATATCGTCGAGCGTATGAAAACCCTGGCTTCCCAGGCGTCATCCGGTACCGTGACCGACACGGAACGCGCTTACATCCAGGCTGAATTTGAAGAGCTTCAGGAAGAGATCGACGGGATCACCGAATCCACCCGTTATAACGGCGTCAGCTTGCTCGATGGCTCCAGCGACTTCTCGCTGGATGACATCAAGACCGCCGCAGAAGCAACCAACGATACCGTGGCCTCCCAGCAGAGCCTTGTTGGCACCGCAGGGACCTTCGAGATTACGCAGGCAACCACTCTGGCCTTCACCATTGAAGACGGCACCAACACGCTGACTGTCAATATGGGCACCTATGCTCAATTCGATGAGGTCACTGCCGAGGATATTGCCTCCGCGATCAACACCGCAGCTGCCGAAGCTGGCATATCGACAATCTCGGCCTCTTCTGATGCCAATGGATATCTCTACATCAACACGGTTGGTGGTAACCAGACCATAACGGCAGGTGGCTCCGGTGACGTCATTAACACCATGGCGACGTCCTTAGCAGCATCAGCTACGCCTGTAGCCGCCGCCGCCTTCACGGGCTACACCAATACGGACGCAACCGCGACAGAAACCGCCACGATTTCGGTTGGTGGCTCCAAGATCGAGCTGACCGCAGAATATGATGGCTCCCAGACAGAGCTGACCACTGCCGATCTCGTTACCCAGATCAATGACGGTCTGCATGACGATGGCAACTATCTCTATGAAGCCTCGGAAAACGCTGCCGGCGAAATCGTCATCACCAGTCTTGCAACGGGTGAAACGGCCAATGTCACGCTTGCTGGCGATAATGATGCAGACAGTGGCCTCAGCCTTGCCGCTCTTGGCTTTGCAGCCGGTACCACAAGCGGCACGACCACCGAAGTTGAAACCACTGGCGCTGAAATCGTTGTTGGTTCGACCTCGGCTGACACCATCAATCTGTCGATCAGCTCTCTGACCTGTGCCTCCCTTGGTATTGATGGCCTTGATGTCTCCACGCAGGAAGGCGCCGCCGAAGCGCTTTCGGTTCTGGATAACGCGATCAACCAGATCTCTGAAGCGCGTGCCGAGATGGGTGCTGAAATGTCCCGTTTCGAATTCCGCTCCGCTCAGATCGACACCAGTGTTGAAAACCTTGATGCTGCCAATTCTGCAATCGCAGACGTTGATATCGCCAAGGAACAGGCTGAGCTGTCTTCCTCATCCGTGAAGGTTCAGGCCGCTGTTGCTGCTGCAACTCAGGCAAACGAAATGCCTCAGAACCTCTTGAGCCTGGTTCAGTAATAAAAATCTGAAGAGCCGCAGTGGCGCTGAGTAGGTCTTGTCTCCTCAAAAAGCGCGCTGCGGTTCTTTGCGTTTTCCTGAAGGGGCATCTTTCTCTTCTTCAAAAAAGTCAAAAGTCTCGAAGAATATTACTTAAGAATATCTTTAGGACTTCGGCTTTTTCGGCGTTTTTGGGGCTTTGGTCTGGCGATTGTTAACGCTCTGTTAGTAGTAAATCAATGCTGCCGAGATTCTTTAAAAAGAAAAATAGAAGAAATACTCGGGCGTTCTGTTAACGAAAAGCACTCAGAAATAAGGAAAATGCGATTTAAATATTAACGGCGTCGCCTTCGTTACCGGAATAGTGTTTATCCATGGTTAAAAATGCTCAGGAATAAAAAAAATAAATCTCGCCTGAATTGGGCAAGTCGCTGCGTTTCATAAACAAGGCGCGGGAAAACGCGTCGATCCGTACCAGTAAAGGGCGGCATTCGTTTAGTTCAGGAGTTCGACTATGCCCGTAATTTCTACCAACACTGCTGCAAACACTGCAGTGCGTTTTTTGAATTCAAACTCATCCGATCAATCCAACTCTCTGGCAAAACTGGCCAGTGGATCCAACATCAACAAAGCATCCGATGATGCTGCCGGCCTCGCGATTTCGACAAAAATTGGAACAGACGTTGCCGCTCTGGAGCAGGCTTCTACCAACGCCTCTCACGCTGTATCCGTTCTCTCGACCGCTGATGGTGGCGCTTCCAACATCGCCGATATCGTCGAGCGTATGAAAACCCTGGCTTCCCAGTCTGCATCCGGTACCGTGACCGACACGGAACGCGCTTACATCCAGGCTGAATTTGAAGAGCTTCAGGAAGAGATCGACGGGATCACCGAATCCACCCGTTATAACGGCGTCAGCTTGCTCGATGGCTCCAGCGACTTCTCTGTTGACGACATCAAGACCGCCGCAGAAGCAACCAACGATACCGTAGCCTCCCAGCAAAGCCTTGTTGGCACCGCAGGGACCTTCGAGATCACGACGGCAACTACTCTGTCCTTCACCATTGAAGACGGCACCAACACGCTGACTGTCAATATGGGCGATTATGTTGCAAACGATGAAGTCACCGCAGAGGAAATTGCCACTGCGATCAACACCGCAGCTGCCGAAGCTGGCATATCGACAATCTCGGCCTCTTCTGATGCCAATGGTTATCTCTACATCAACACGGTTGGTGGTGATCAGACCATAACGGCAGGTGGCTCCGGCGACACGATTAACAGCTTGGCGACGTCCTTGGCTGCATCAGGTACGGCTGTATCCGACGGCGCCTTCACAGGCTACACCAATGCGGACGCAACCGCGACAGAAACCGCCACGATTTCGGTTGGTGGCTCCAAGATCGAGCTGACAGCAGAATATGATGGCTCCCAGACAGAGCTGACCACTGCCGATCTCGTCACCCAGATCAATGACGGTCTGCATGACGATGGCAACTATCTCTATGAAGCCTCGGAAAACGCTGCCGGCGAAATCGTCATCACCAGCCTTGCAACGGGCGAAACGGCCAATGTCACGCTTGCTGCCGACAGTGATGCAGACAGTGGCCTCAGCCTTGCCGCCCTTGGCTTTGCAGCCGGTACTACCAGCGGCTCGACCACCGAAGTTGAAACCACTGGCGCTGAAATCGTTGTTGGTTCGACCTCGGCTGACACCATCAATCTGTCGATCAGCTCTCTGACCTGTTCCTCCCTTGGTATCGACAGCCTTGATGTCTCCACCGAGGAAGGTGCCGCCGAAGCGCTTTCGGTTCTGGACAACGCGATCAACCAGATTTCTGAAGCGCGTGCCGAAATGGGTGCAACCATGTCCCGTTTCGAATTCCGCTCCGCTCAGATCGACACCAGTGTTGAAAACCTTGAAGCTGCACAGTCTGCGATTTCCGACGTTGATATCGCCAAGGAACAGGCTGAGCTGTCTTCCTCATCCGTGAAGGTTCAGGCCGCTGTTGCTGCTGCATCTCAGGCAAACCAGATGCCGCAGAACCTGTTGAGCCTGATCCAGTAAGGATCAATCACCTGGGCCGCTTTCAGGCGGCCCGGTCTAGAAGAATGAAAGCGTTTCCTCGCCGCCCTGGTTCATCAAGGTGGCGGGGAAACAGTTTGTTTTTACAACAGACCGCATTTTCCGGCGGGAATGGCGCCGCAAGCGACATGCAGGAAGACGCAAGGAGGCAGATGAAATGACGAGCACCACGTCCACAACTTCGAGCACCACGTCAGCGACGACCACCACGTCGACGTCATCGTCTTCTACATCATCGACAAGCACCTCAAGCTCCAGCTCCGACATCGATTGGGATGCGCTGATCGAAGCCGCTGTTCTGGAAAAGCAATTGCCTGCCGATCGTGTCGAGGCCAAGATCGAGGAGAACGAGACCGAGATTGAAGCCTACACCGAGATGCAGGACTTGCTCAGCGACGTCCTTGATGCCATCGAAGCCATTCGCGGTACGGATGACTCCCTGACCGAACTGGATGACATCTTCTCCGAACGCGCTGCCTATCTTACCGGTGTGGGAGATGTCGAGGCAGAGGATGCGCTTGTGGTGACTTGCGAGGCGGGTGTCGACATCGCGACCTATGACATCACCATTGATCAGCTTGCCAAATCGCAAAAAGTCATAAGCGCCGAAGGGGTTGTTGAAGATAGCACCGAAGCGCTCGGCTTTGAGGGGACGATGTCCTTCAAAATGAGCGGTTCCGAGGATGACGCGGTTGAGATCGAAGTCACCGACGACATGAGCCTCGTCGAGATTGCCAGCGAGATAAACAACTATACCGAGGACTCAGGTGTCACAGCAACGGTCGTGCAGGTGAGCGACAGTGACTATCGTCTGGTTTTGACCAGCGAAACCGGCAATGACATCGACTATACCGCCGGGGATGGCGACGATATTCTCAATTCACTTGGCATGACCACCGATGACGGCGATTGGGCCAACATTCTGCAAGAATCTCAGGATGCGATCATCACCGTCGACGGCGTGCAAATCACCCGTGATACAAATACGGTTGATGACGTGATCGAGGGGGTTACCTTTGCCCTTTATCAGGTCACCGAAGAAGATGCCTCCATTTCGGTCGAGATCAGCCAGTCTCTTTCTGACATCAAGGAAGCGGTCGTCACGTTGGTTGATGCCTACAATGCCTATCGTGAATGGGCATTGCAGCAGCAGGAAATCGATGCCAGTGGCACGGTCTCCGATGACGCCGTCCTTTATGGCGACAGCCTTCTGCGTGGCACCAACACCGCTATCTACGATGCGATCTCAACTGTTGTTGATGGCGAGAGCATGGCGCTGCTCGGCTTGTCTTACGATGAGAACAACTATCTCGAACTGGACGAAGATACGCTCAACGATGCGTTGCTCAACGACATCGACCAGATCGAGGACATGCTCAATTTTCAATATGAGGTCAGTGACAGCGATCTGGCGCTTCTCAAGCGCACGTCCGATATGCCGTCTTCCTTCACGCTCGATATAGAGGTGGACGAAGATGGAGAGGTCACGAGCATCCTTTGCGACGGAGAGTCGGGCTGCTTCGAGGTCAGTGGCTCTCGTATCGTTGGCGTCGAGGGAACGGAATATGAAGGCATTACGTTCGTCTATACCGGCGATGAAAGCGATACGATCGACTTCTCCTGCACTGCCGGCATCATCGAAAACCTCTACCAGGCCGTTTCGAAATATGCCGATGAAGATGAGGGGCTGATCATTTCGAAGATCGAAACCCTCGAAGAGCAAAACGAGGATTACGAAGCCGAATATGAAGACATCATGGAGACCGTCGACGCCTATGAAGAGCGTTTGACCGAACTCTATGCATCCTATCAAGCCGCGATCGAAGAAGCTCAAAGCTCACTCGATTACATTGAAGCAATCCTTGATTCCGGAGACTAAGAAGATGACTTATGCGCACAGCCGCGCGATTAATGCATATCGCACCGCCAACTCAGCGGTTTCACCAATAAAAGCGGTTGCAATGCTTCTTGACGAAGCGCTCAATGCGATCATCCTGACCAGTTACCATTTGCGTCGCAAGGATTTCGAAAACGCATTCGGTCGCGTGGTGCATGCCTCCAAAATTCTGAGCGGGTTGCGTCAGAATGTGAGCATGGATGCAGACCCGGTGATGGGTCAGCAATTTATCGACATGTATACCAGCAATATTTTTGCGCTTCACAATGCCTATGGCAAGGATGATGCGATCCAGAGATATGCCACAATCGCCTCCGGGATTCTTGAATTCCGCAATGCATGGGCAGAAATGGCAAAAATGCAACAACGTAATATTGACTCCGTGATGAGTGGGATTCTAGACCAGAGTGATGCGAGTATGCTCGCGAAGGTGGGATAGGACAGGATAGTCGGACCAACAGGCTGTCTCGTCCAGTAAAGGTAAGGACAAAGATGGCCAAATCCGACGCTCACATGTCGATTGAGCGGTTCGAGGAAATGCTTGATAGCTATGGCCCGGATCTGAAGAGCTGGCCGCAGGACCTGCAAGGCCCGGCCTTGGCATTGCTTGAGTCATCTGAACTGGCCAGAAAGAAAATGCAGTTTGACGCCAGCATGGCGAAACTGATCAGGGCGTCCAAAGCCCCCAAAGCACCATCCTCACTGGTTGGCAGCATCATGGACAAGATAAAAAAGCAATAGCTCCTTGTCCTCATCGTCCCTTGAATTGGGGGGCTCTCTCTTCTTCTGACAAAATCAATACCGGGCCGCATTCTTGCGCTCTGGACAAGATTGTCCAGCCCGGATGCTGACAGACGCCGTCTGGATGCTGTCGCACGCGCCCTTTTTCAATTTTTTTTTGAGAAAAATCTCGACACTCTTCCCAGTAATTCTTCGTCCCGCATAATCGCTTGTCTATTTCACCAAGCCAGTTTGGTGTGAAAGTGCGAGCGGTCTTTTGATTATGTGAATTTTGAAAACGTATTCATGATTTGAATTGGGGAATGCAAAAGAAATAAATTTGACAAAAATAGATTATATCTCTCATATTTTTGACATTTATAAATTATTATCGAATTATTATTTGATTAAATTGATGTATATTTCAAATGTATACTTAAATAGGCAAATTATTCCTATGGGAAATAAGTAATAGGCAAAATTTTCCGTAATAAAAATCAAAAAAATTCGCCTGATTTATTTGCTTCGCGCGTTTCAGAAATAAGGGGACGAAGACGTCGGCGAAAGTCGCGCCTTTCTCTTTGTTAGTTTTCTGGACGCGCGAATGGAAAATCTATGACTGTAACGACGCTGACTTCATCGACTGCATCGACGTCGACCACCACGTCGACATCAAGCAATCTGGGCCTCGACACATCCGAGTTCTTGCAGCTCATGGTCGAACAACTTCAGAACCAGAACCCGACGGATCCGACAGACACAACCGAATTCATGAACCAACTGGTTCAGCTTTCCACCTATGATCAGCAGGTCACCAATGCTGAAAGCCTTGAGACGATTGTAGACAATCTGGAGACCATGATCTCGTCCAACGGTCTGGGCTATCTTGATGAGACCGTGACCGTGGAAGGCGATACGACCTGCCTTCAGGATGGATCCGCCCAGTGGAACTACACGCTCGACGGCGATGCTTCCGAGGTTACCATCAACATTCTCGATGACGAAGGCAACACCGTCTACACCACCTCTGGTGAAGTGGAAGAAGGGACCTATTCCCTCACTTGGGACGGGGTCGATGACGATGGCGTCCAGGGCGAGGATGGCAGCATCTACACGATCGAGATAACGGCCACGGACGCATCGGGCGACAGCGTCGACGTGAGCACGTCCGTCACGGGACTTGTAACCGGAATCGATTCCTCGGGAAGTGAAACCTATCTGCTGATTGGCGATGTCGGCTTCACGCTCGATGACATCACGGCAATCAACGCAACTTGAGAAGCTGGCCGGACGACTGAATGACTTCTCGGAAGTAACTGAAAAAGAAATTGAGCGCAAACACCATTTAAGGTGATTTAGTAGGAGAGTATCATGAGCTTGATGGGTGCAACCAATGCGGCGGTCTCGGGACTGGCAGCACAGTCACAATCCCTGGCGACCGTTTCAAACAACCTCGCAAACTCTGAAACGACAGCGTATAAAGCCTCATCGACAAGCTTTTCCAGTCTTGTCGCGGGGAGTGGATCAACCAAAAGCGGTGGTGTTGCTGCGAGCAACACAACGAACAACACTGCGTTGGGACTGATTGTTTCCTCCTCGATCTCGACCAACCTGGCGATTGACGGATCTGGCTACTTCATCGTCTCCGCCGAAGGTGATGAAACCTCCCGCTACTACACACGAAACGGCGAGTTCAGTGTTGATGAAGATGGCTATCTGACAAATGGCAACTACGCCCTCATGGGCTGGGCCACAGACGAAGATGGCGAGGTTTCCGGTGGCGCCAGCAGTGTCAATCTCGAGAAGATCGACATCACCTCCATTCAGAGTTCCGCTGAGGCGACCTCCAATGTCGCGTTGCAGGCGACATTGCCTGCGGATGCCGAAGACGGCGCGACATTTGAATACAGCTTCGAAGTTTATGACTCTCTTGGTACTGCAAGCACGATTACCGCCAATTTCACGAAAAGTTCAACCCTTAACGAATGGACCGTCTATTTCAGCGATCCTGTTTCTGCCGACGATTCAACTTCGACCGGGACAGTCTCCACGCCAACGTCCACGACTCCCATAACAGTCACCTTCAATAGCGACGGGACGCTGGCCAGTGTTTCAGACACCGCTCTGGACATCACCTGGTCGACCGGTGCCTCAGCCAGCAGCATCACCCTTGATTTGGGCACGGTTGGTGAAGACGATGGACTGACCCAGTTTTCATCCAATGACAGCGATGAAGCTGAAATCGACGTGAAATCGATCGATGTCGATGGGCGGGCCTACGGTACGGTGAGTGACGTTGAAATTGACTCCGACGGCTCGGTTGTGGCGACGTTTACAAATGGTGAAACACGCACGATTTACAAGATCCCCATCGCGACTTTCACCAACTCGGACGGGCTCACCGAGGACAGTGACGGAATCTATTCCATCTCCTCCTATTCCGGCAACGCCACGCTGCATATCGCAGGGCAGGGGGCAACCGGAACGATTGAAAGCAGCGCCCTTGAAGCCAGCACCGTGGACACCAGCACCGAATTTTCGAACATGCTGGCTGCCCAGCAGGCCTATTCTTCCGCCTCGCAGGTGATCTCGACCGCCGGCGAAATGTTTGACGATCTGCTGAGCGCTGTCAGGTAATGGCTATGCAGGATGATTTGGCCCACTGCAAAAAAGAAATCCGCAGAATTCGATCCGAGATCCGTCAGTTTGAAACGGAAAAGGATCGGGTCTCGGGAAGAATGCTGCTGCTCGAAGCCAAAAAATCGCTCAAGGACCTGATCACACATATGCGTGAGCAACAGCACCACATCAAGGGTCAACGCTCACGCTCGACCAAAGCCAACCATGCGGCAAGTGCATATTCACAATTGAACCAGTTCCGCAAATACGACAAGAGATAGGGTGTGCCATGCTGATCGACCTAAATACAGAAAAAAACAAAACGCAGCGTGATATTGAACGCATCGAAGAAGCCATAGACCAAGCAATCAAGGTCGCCGATGAACTGATCCGCGTCGCGGGCGAGGAAAATCAGCGCCTTGAAAGCGGGCGCCCCGTCACATTGGACGATCTTCTGGTGCGCAAACAGAAGCTGTCCAGCGAATTCGATGCCTTTTTCAAGCAGTTCAAGGCCGAACGGGAGGCGTTTCTTTATGCCTCGGACGACAAGTTCAATGCGCTTCAGGATCGTGTCCAGATTCTGGCCCAGACTTTCATGGAAAATGCCAACAATCTCAGTCAGGCCATGTCCGCCAACGAGCGTCGCATAAATGCGATCATGCGGGCCATTCGAGACAATCAGGATACCGGCGGATTGCAGACCTATGGTTCTTACGGGCAGTCCTCTGCGGCGCCTCGGCAGGCCAGATCGATCAAGCCGGATCGAGAAGTGTAAAGCGTAATTTGCTTGCGCGCCTGTCTTGGCTTGCTAGGCCGGGCAGAGCCATACGGGCAAATCAGTTGGATCATCAGAACCCGCAGGCCGGTTGTGTTCGGGTGATCTGAAAGGAGTAAGGCTCATGACGACACTGAATGCTTCAGTGCGGATTGCATCCAGTTCTCTGGCTGCAAGCCAGGGTTCAGTTATCAGTCACTGCCAATAACGTCGCCAATGCCGATACGGAAGGCTACACCACCAAAACGGCTCAGGTTTCCTCGAAAACGTCTTCGGGAATCGGCAGTGGGGTGTCTGTTGACGGTGTCACGTCTCAGGTGAGTCAGTATCTGCTGGCCGACTTGATGGAAGCGACATCCCAAGCCGCCGGCGCAAGCACCACCGCCGAATATCTCAATCAGTTGCAGACCGAATTCGGAACTCTGGAAGACAATACCGGCGAAGGAACAACGCTGGTCTCAGCTATCTCCGACTTTGAAGAGGCCATGACGAGCCTTGCCACGACGCCGGAAAGCTCAACGCTCGCCTACAATGCGGTGACGACGCTGGAAGACCTGACCTCCCAGATTCGCGACACGGCCGAAACGATAGACGACTTGGTCGAGCAAGCCGACGAGGAGGTTCAGGAGGCTGTCGAGTCGGTCAATAACCTGCTTGAGAATATAACAGAGCTGAATGACCAGATCCGTGCTGAAGCGGCAAATGGAAACAGCACCGCCGACCTTGAGGACCAACTGAATACGGCGCTGACCGAACTGTCCGAGTATCTCGACATCACGACATTTCAAAGTGATGACGGCTCCACCAAGGTCTATACCAGCTCGGGGCAAATTCTTGTTGGCTCGACGTCCCACCTGCTGAGCACCGGGTCGGATGCCGATGGCCAGACGACGATCATTGTCAACGGCTCGGATATCACCGACAGGATTTCAGGCACCGACAGCAAAATCGGATCCCTGTTGGAGTTGCGCGACGAAACGCTTCCTGACTATGCCGAGGCTCTTGATGAGTTCGCCACCACCATGATTGATACACTCAATGCGGTTGCAGGGCTCAGCGGAGACATTCTTGAAGGAACAAGCGCCTCGAACATCGCTGTCGTTTCCACGGTTTCCGATGACCCCACGACCCTGCTGGGTACTGGCAACACGGCAACCACGGCCAACAACATTCTGGACGCCCTGCAAGGGGATGCAACATTTGATGCCGCGGGCAATCTGGCTGCCAACGAATGCACCTTGACAGAATATATTACGGATCTGATTTCGATCGCGGTTTCCGATGCAAATTCTGCCTCTGACGCTCTTGATGTGACGGAAACGGCCCTGAGCACAGCCTCGGATGCGATCAGTTCAGCCTACGGAGTGAATGTCGACGAAGAGACCGAGCGCCTGGCCGAGCTTGAACAGCTTTATGCGGTGGCATCGACATTATTGAGTACAATTCAGGAAATGTTCGACGATCTTCTGTCGGCATTCTCATAGGTGATAGCATGGCAATGCGCGTAGCAACCTTCCACACCACGTCTTCGCTCCTGGATCGCACCTTGACGACACAGGCGAGACTGGCCAACATCCAGAAACAGGAATCCACCGGTCTTGTCTCCACCGACTATGCAGGTCTTGGCAGCGAGGCAGGGTCCGTTATCAGCCTCAGTGCATCAATCTCGACGGCAGAGTCAAATATCTCGGCGGCGGAAACCGTCATCAGCCGCAGCGATACGATCGCTTCGGTGCTTCAGGACATAACGGATCTTCTGACCAACGCCCGCAGTTCGGTTTCCGCGACCAGTACTTCCGATGAATTGCAGGATTTGCAGACGTCTGCCGCCGAGTATCTTGAAGATCTCGAATTGCTGCTCAATACCCAATATCAGGGGCGTTACATTTTCTCGGGCAGCTTGACGGACACCGAGCCGGTTGACACATCGAGCTATGAAGCAACGGATCTGACCACGGTCAACACCGACTATTATCAGGGCGACAGCTATACGCAGGTCATCCGCCTCGATAGCGGGACACAAGTGGAGTATGGCGTCACCGCAACGCTGGAAGGTATTGAGGAAGCCATGCGCGCGCTGTCCTATCTGGCGAACAGCATCACCTTGACAACCAGTGAGCTTGATGATGTCGACGATCTGCTGGTTGACGCTCAGGACGCCATCATTACCGCAACGAGTGCAGCCGGGACTGTGTCGAGTCGCCTTGAAACCTATATCGAGAATGAGGAGGACTATATTGCCCAGATGGAAGATCTGGCAACGGATGCAACGTCCATCGATATAGCCGCCGCCGCCGTGGAAGCCACCACCTATGAGACAATGCTTGAAGCAAGTTACTCTGCGCTTAGTACCATTATCAATCTGAGCCTTGTTGATTATCTCTAGTTTTTCTGGCTCGACCTGCGGATTTCTATATCCTGGGGAGGCAGGCCCCGCATTTCCGGACCGTTTGGTCATGTCTTTGTCACACAATCGGGAAACAAGACGGTAAACTGCAAGACCCCGTGCCTGATGAAGTGGAGAGCCATGATGAAACTGGACCAAGCGCAACAAAGCGCCTTTATCGAACTTGTGCGAGAGGCGGCAAAGACCGAGATCATGCCGCGCTTTCGGCACCTGTCCTCAGATGCCATCCGCGCAAAAACGGCCCCCGATGATCTGGTGACCGATGCCGATGAGGCCGCGGAAATCGTGATCAGCAAAGGGGCCCTTGACATCCTGCCCGGTGCCGCAATTATCGGGGAGGAGGCCGTCGCCAGTGATCCCTCTCTGCTCGAGCAGATTGGCTCAAGCGACTGGGCCGTGATCATTGACCCTATTGACGGGACGTGGAATTTCGCCAACGGTCTGTCCACGTTCGGGGTCATTCTGGCGGTGACATACAAGGGTGAGACGGTATTCGGACTTCTCTATGATCCTGTCATGGATGACTGGATCGCGGCCTCCCAAGGCGAAGGTGCCTGGTTTGGCGCACCCGAACAGGAGCGGCGCATCATCCGGTCATCCCGGCCCAAACCCTTCTCTGAGATGACTGGCATCTGTTCTCATTTCCTGTTCCCAGAAAGCCAACGCAGTCGTCTCGCCAGCCAGATGGCAATCGGCTTTACTCGCGTCAGCTCGCTCAGATGCTCCTGCCATGAATATCGCCTGCTTGCACAGGGCAAATTGGATTTCATCGTCAATGGCATGAAGAAACCATGGGATCATGCAGCCGGTGTCTTTGTCACCAAACAAGCGGGTGGGGAGGCAATGTGCATTGATGGCTCAGCCTATCAGCCGACAGATCATCAAGGATCGTTTGTCGTTGCGGGAAGCGCAGAAACGACCGAAGCCCTGAGACAAAGCCTTCTCTGGCTGGAAGAGGACAAGGCTTGAGCCCTGTCGTCAAGGGCCCGGATGCGAGGCGTGACACACAAGGAAAAAGCGCTTTACCTCAGCTTGAAGGTAAAGCGCTTTGCTCAATATTTTGGTGATGAAACCGATAACGCAATCAGAAGAATCGCTTGGATGAGAAGCCACCAACATCAAGGCAGGGTGTTTCTCCGGTCACCAGATCTGCGGTCATTTTGCCAGTGATCGGACCAACCGCGAACCCCATGTGGCCATGGCCGAAGTTGAAATAGAGGCCCTCATGCTTGTCTGATTTTTCGATCAGGGGCAGGGAGTCCGGGAAGCAGGGTCTGAAGCCCATCCATGCCTCGTCTTCCACCGGTTTGCCCAGCGGATAGATTTTCCTGGCCCATTGGGTTGCCTTGCGAATCTGAACCGGTGTCTTGCGTGCTTCGCGGTGGGCAAACTCGATGCCGCTGGTCAGGCGAATGCCATCGTCCATCGGCGTGAGCAGGAAGCCGATATCCTCATCCACCACCGGACGGCTCATGGATGCGCCCTGATCGCTGCCAAAATGCTGGTGATAGCCACGTTTGACCTGAAGCGGGAACTTGTACCCGAAGAATTTGAGCACATCCATGCTCCAGGCTCCGAGTGCCACAACCATTTTCGGCGCAGTGACCGCACCGTCCTGACTGGACACCGTCCATTGCCCGCCGTCTTGCCTGAGGCTTTTGGCGTCGCCAATCACGAGGCGGCCGCCCTTTGCGGTGAACAGATCAGCATATGCACGGGTAACCCGGCCCGGAGAGGAAACCGAAACGCATCCCTTCCAGTGGATGCCCCAATCATTTTCCTTGAAGCGAACAGAAGGCTCAAGTGCAGACAGCTCGGACTTGCGCAACACGTCATACTCGATCCCCAACTCGTCAGCATAGCTGCGAGAACGGGACGTTCCGTCAAATGTCTTCTGACTGTGAAACAGGTGAATCCAGCCATTTTCCCGGAAGGCATCGCGAATGCCAGCCTGATCGGCAAAGTGAAAATGCTCCGTTGCCGAAACCCTGCGCAAAGGCGTGACGCGCCGCGCATAAGACGAGATTCCGTAAGGGCTCGACACTTTCCACATATCAAGGAGCCATGGTGCGAGGCGCGGCATCATTGTCGGATGATACCGCATGGCAACCTGCTGGTTGCTGCCATATTTCATCAGCGGGATGATCTCACTGGGGATGACCAGCGGCATGTGACCATCCTTCTCGATGATGCCTGCATTGCCGTAGGACGCTTCAAGCCCCGGCTCCTGACGGTCCAGAACCGCGACCCTGAGGCCGCGTTCCTGCAAATGCAGAGCCGTGCTGATGCCGACGATACCGGCTCCAAGGACGATCACATCATAGCTCATGGGAACTTACCTTCTCCTGGTTCAAATATCCTGCGCGTCTTCAGGCAACACCCCAAGAGGGATATTCTGATAGCAGACAGGGCGCAGGAAACGGCGGATAGAGAGCGTACCTACCGAGGTGGCGCCAAAATTCGTGGAAGCAGGATAAGGCCCGCCATGCACCATCGTATCGCAAACCTCGACGCCGGTCGGGTAGCCATTGACGAGAATGCGTCCCGCCTTGCGCTCAAGGATTGGCATGAGCTGTCTGGCAAGTGCAGTATCACCCTCATCCATATGCATGGTGGCTGTCAGTTGGCCTTCGAAGCTCTTGGCGATGGTCAGCATCTGATCCACATCCCGGGCCGTGACGATGACGCCCATCGGCCCGAACACCTCTTCCTGAAGCTTGGCGTTGGAAAGCCAGTCGTCGCCGGACACCATGAACAGATATGGCGTGGCATTGCGCTGGTCACACATCGAGGTCAGCAGCTCCCGCACGCCGGTTGTCTGGGCTATGGCCCAGACGCCTTCGCGATAGGTGTTTGCCATGGAATTGGTCAGCATGAGCTGGGCCCCAACCGAGCCAAGGGCGGCAATCGCCGCATCGGCGACCGCCTGCGCCTGATCCTCAAGGATGATCGCAAGGCCGGGATTGGTGCAGAATTGTCCTGCACCCATGGTAAGCGATCCTGCCCAGCCCTTGCCGAGGTCTTCGCTGCGCGCTGCAACGGCCTCTGGCAGAAGGAACATCGGGTTGACCGAGCCAAGTTCACCGAAGAAGGGAATCGGTTCAGGACGAGCTGCGCACAGATCATAAAGCGCCCGGCCACCCCACAGAGAGCCGGTAAAGCCGACAGCCTTGATCAGCGGATGCTGCACAAGGGCGGTGCCCACGTCGCGTCCGCCACCTTGCACGAGGCTGAAGACGCCCGGATGCAGACCACATTTCTTGACCGCAGCGGTGATGGCATCGCCAACGATTTCACCGGTGCCCGGATGGGCGCTGTGACCCTTGACGACAACCGGACACCCGGCAGCGAGCGCCGAAGCGGTATCGCCACCGCCGACAGAAAAGGCAAGCGGGAAGTTGGAGGCACCAAACACAGCCACAGGTCCGATCGGACGCTGCATCATGCGCAGGTCAGGCCGCGGCAGAGGTTGCCGGTCAGGCAAGGCTTCATCATGGCGCAAATCAAGAAAGTCGGTAGTGCGAATGTGAGAAGCGAACAGGCGTAGTTGACCAGTGGTCCGACCACGCTCTCCCTGCAATCGTCCTTCCGGCAGGCCTGTTTCCAGCGATCCGATTTCGGTAATCTCGGTTGCGCGCGCCTCGATTTCATCGGCAATGCACTCCAGAAAGGCCGCACGCTCTTCCCTTGAGGTATATCCGTATGACCAAAATGCATCTTCCGCAGCCTCGCAGGCTTTTGCTACAAGGTCCGGAGTGCCTTTTGAGAATGTGTTTGCAGGGCCTGAAATCGGTGCCGAAGAGAAAGATTCATCGCTTTGGACCTTCTCACCCGCGATCAAATGGCTGCCATGGGGAGTGTAGCTCATGGAATTGTCCTTTTGCTGCAAGAAAGACTTGAAGTTCTGACGACACAGATAATACAATTTGTATTCATTTGGCAACCAATGGATTTCAGGTAAGGGACACCGAGCCGCAGTTTGTCACTAAAAACACATTTTATACGACCAGTCTTATCACACCGAGCACGAGGATTAGATGTCACATCAAGAAGTTTTTTCCATCGAAGCGCTTGAGGCGCGCGTTGCGGGCATTTTCGAAAAGGCAGGCGCAATTCCGGATGTGGCGTCTTGCCTTGCCCATGTGATTGTTGCCGGCGAGCGCGATCACTGTGCCGCCCATGGCCTTTATCGCATCGAGGGATGCCTGCGCACCATCAAGGCAGGGCAGGTCAAGCCGGACGTGGAGCCGGTGCTGATGTCCCAAGACGGGGCAATCGTCAAGGTTGACGCCAGAATGGGCTTTTCTAACCCGGCTTTCTATTTCGGTCTGCCCAAGCTGGTGGAAAAGGCAAGGACATTTGGCCTGGCCGCACTGGTGATTCACGATTGCACCCATTTTTCCGCGCTTTGGCACGAAGTCGAGGCTATCGCAGGTGAGGGACTGGCAGGTCTTGCCATGTGTCCAAGCTATGCGACTGTTGCTCCTTTTGGCGGCAATGCGCCTTTGCTGGGCACCAATCCGCTCGCCTTTGGCTGGCCGCGCCCTGAAAAGGACCCTTACGTGTTTGACTTTGCCACCAGCATGGCTGCACGCGGTGAGATCGAACTCTATCGCCGGGCAGGTAAACCTCTGCCCGAAGGGTGGGGCATCGACAAGGATGGCAAGGAAAGCACCGACGCCAGCGCTGTGCTGGAAGGCTCGATGCTGCCTTTCGGGGCGCACAAGGGGTCGGCCATCTCCACCATGATCGAGCTGCTGGCTGCTGCCATGATTGGCGATCTGACCAGCCCGGAAGCACTGGAAGCGCTCGGGACCACAACGCTAGCGCCCCACCATGGAGAATTGATCCTCGCGCTTGATCCGATTGCCTTTGCCAAGGGGCGCACGGACAATCCGTTCGAACGGGCCGAGATGATGTTGGGAGCCATTGCCGATCAAGGGGCTCGCCTGCCATCCGGGCGGCGCTTTTTGGCGCGCAAAGAGTCACTGGATGAGGGCATCACCTTGGAAGAAAAGGAACTTGTCCTGCTCGACAAGTTTGAAAAGGAAGGTCTTGAAGGGGTCGCCCTCTAGAGCGCGACAAAGCCTCAATGCTGCGTGCACAATGAAAAATAGGCCCACACCATTGGTATGGGCCTATTTCCGCAGAGCTAACAGTGGGGGGGAATGACTGAAGCTCTCAGTTGAGTGCCGCCAACAACAAGCGGCATTTGGGCAACATCAAACGGCCTCAGGCGAGATAGGGTGCAACAGTTGGCTGTTTCGCCCAGCTTGCATACCAGGCGTCAAACAGCGCGAGCTGCTTCTCGACATAGCCTTTCTGGCTTTCGCTCAGGACATCTGTCTCGTTGAAATTCAGCGCATATTCTTTCTTGCCGCGCAGTACCATCATATGTTTGAAATGGAGCACCAGATCAGGGCCTTCATCAAAAGTGGACAGAACCGAGAGCGCCTGCTCAAGCTCGAGTGCCAGTTTGCGAGCGAGCGCATCGCCTGCGACGGCCTTTTTGCAAAGATCGATCATCAGCAAAACTTCCTTGGGCAGGATGTTGCCGATGCCGGTAATCGCTCCTTGCGCACCGCAATTGACATAGCCGTGATAGACGGCGGTATCCACGCCGACCATCAGGATGGAGTCATCCGGGCCACTGGTCATGGTTTCGGCCGCATAGGTGAGAGCGGCTGCGCCACCAAATTCCTTGAAGCCAACGAGATTGGGATGTTCGGCCCGCAAATCGAAAAACAGGTCCGCCTTGGTGGCAAAGCCATAATAGGGACTGTTATAGATCACGCCGGGCAGATCTGGAGCAGCTTCAAGAACGGCCTTGAAATGGGCGCGCTGGGCGGCATAGACCGAGGTGCGGGACAATTGGCGCGGAATGATCATCAGCCCCTTGGCTCCGACCTTCTGGGCATGGGCTGCATGATCGGCAGCAGTCTTTGAATTGATCGCACCAAGACCGGCAACCACCGGCAGACCGGCTTCGACCAGCAATTCGACACCTTTTTTACGCTCTGCATCGCTCAGCAATGGCCAGTCGCCCATGGAGCCGCAATAGACAACCGCGCCCATGCCAGCCTCGATCATCTCCTGACCCTGTTTGACCAGAGCATCATAATCCGGGCTTCTGTCTTCTTTGCATGGCGTCATGAGGGCCGGCATGCAGCATGTGAAAATCGTGGTGTCCATCTCCATCTCCAAAAAAATTCCGATCCCGACCGATCCCATCTTTTCGGGGCGGATAGAAAGCTGTATTGATATACAGAGACAATATCAATTGTATTTTATTTGTCGACAAAAATGTTGCAAAGAAACACCGATATTTTGTAACAGTTTGAATTGTCGGACAAAATGGAGCGTGTACCTGATGCAGAATGCAGCGAAAACTATATATGACATTCGGCTTTCAAACCTGAGAAAGCGGATGCGGGACATTGGTGTGGATTGCGTTGCGGTTGGTCCGACCTCGAATATGGCCTGGCTGGCAGGGGTTTCGGCTCACGGTGACGAGCGCCCCGTGATGATTTTGGTAACCGAGAATGATGCCGCCTTTCTCATGCCGATGCTCAATCAGGATAGCGTTCGGCAGCATAGTGATCTGCCCTTCTTTTGCTGGGCCGATGCCGACGGGCCGCAGGCTGCGCTCAAAGACATGCTGACGGCCTTTGGCCTTGCTGGGAAGGGCGTATCCGTGGCGGTCGATGAAGCCATGCGCGCCGACTTTGCCTTGCTGCTGCTTGATGCCTTGCCCGAAGCCAGGCGCCAGTTTCTGGGTGAAACGGTTGGCTGGCTGCGTTGCCGCAAGGATGAGACCGAGTTCTCCCAGCTCAAGAGCAACGCTCTTTTGACGGACAGGGCCTGCATGGCGGCCTTTGATGCTCTGGAAATTGGCATGACGGAAAAGGATGTGGTCAAGTTTATTGATGACTTTTTTGCAAGCCATGGCGCGAGCACGGAATTTGCAAGCGTCTGCTTTGGTCCCAATGGTGCCTTCCCCCATCATGACAGCGGTTCAACGACCTTGCAAAATGGCATGGCGGTGCTCATCGACCTTGGCTGCCGCAAGGATGGCTATCCCAGCGACATGACCCGCTCTGGCTGGTTCGGCGCCATGCCCGAGGGGTATGACGATATCGCAAAAATCGTTGAAGAGGCCGTGCAAGCAGCTCTCGATGCCGCAAAACCGGGCGTTGTGGCAAAGGAAATCGACGCAGCCGCGCGTTCAGTCATCACCAAGGCTGGCTATGGCGAACATTTCCTCCATCGCACCGGACACGGCCTCGGCATTGATGTGCATGAGAATCCCTATATGTCCGCCAGCTCCGAGACAGTTCTTCAGGAAGGCATGGTCTTTTCCATCGAACCGGGCATCTATCTCGCCGGTCGTTTTGGCTTGCGTCTTGAAGACATTGTCATCATGCGGGAAGATGGAGCAGAAATTCTCTCCGATCTTTCCCGTGACCTGATCCGGCGCGGCTGAAGAGCCTCAACCAGACACGCCCCAATTTGCGAGTTTCGCCATGACCTATGTGACTTTCCCCGGCATCAGCTACCGTGACATCACCTTGCCGGTTCCGCTCAACTGGAGCAAACCGGAAGGGCAGAGCATCACGCTCTTTGCCCGCGAGGTGGTGGATCCTGTGCGCAAGAATGAGGATCTGCCCTTGCTCGTCTTTCTTCAGGGCGGCCCGGGTGGCAAGGGGCCCCGGCCTCAGAATGGTGGACCGGTCTGGCTGAAGACGGCCTTGAAAAGTCACCGTGTCATCCTGCTCGACCAGCGCGGCACGGGGCGTTCCTCTCCGGTTGAGGGCAGACAAATGGAGCGCTTTGCAACGGGCGAGGAAGGGGCTGACTACCTCTCCTTCTTTCTGGCCGAAAGCATCATTCGGGACTGCGAGCATTTGCGCAAGGAGGTCTATGGCGGGCGGAAATGGTCCACGCTTGGCCAGAGCTATGGCGGTTTTCTGACCCTGAGTTATCTCTCCATGGCCCCTCATGCGCTTGAAGCCTGTTATGTAACCGGCGGGCTTGCGGGGCTTGATGGCACACCGGAGGATGTCTATGAACGTACTGTTCCGCACATCGCCGAGAAGAACCGCCATTATTACGCCCGCTACCCCGGGGACAAGGAGCATGTCGCACGGATTGCGGACCTGTTGGCAGGTGAGGATGTGCTCCTTCCTGACGGTGATCGGCTGACCATTCGCCGCCTGCAAACGCTGGGTCTCGCCTTTGGCATGAAGCCCGGATTTGAAGAGGTGCATTGGCTTTTGGAAACGGCTCTTGATGACGAAGGCTTCCTCAACGATAGCTTCCTGTCCCTCGTCATGGCGGAAACCTCTTTTGCTACCAATCCGCTCTTTTGTGCGCTTCAGGAGGCCATTTATCAGCAAAAGCCAAGTGGTTCGAACTGGGCCGCGCAAAGAGAAAGAGACAAACATCCGGTCTTTGCCGAGACCAGAAGACCTCTGATCTTTACCGGCGAAATGATCTTCCCATGGATGTTCGAGGAAATCCGTGCCCTGCGCCCTTCCGAGAGGCGGTGCAAAGCCTGGCGCAAAGACAAATGTCTGCGAGCCGGTATGACACAACAACTCTTGCCGCCAATGAGGTGCCTGTGGCAGCCGCCATCTATTTTGATGACATGTATGTCGATGCGGGTCTGTCGCTCGAAACCGCAGGACGGGTCGGCAATCTCAAGACATGGGTGACCAACGAGTTTGAGCATGACGGCTTGCGCCAGTCAGACAAGGTGCTCGAACGTCTGATGGATATGGTGAACGACGCCTTTGTCTGACGCGCTGTGCAGCAAGCCTGAAGGCGCGACGGGTGTCGCGCCTTCAAGGGTTGATATCAAAGCACGGTGAAGCCATAGGCATAGGGATCGCGATCATCAATGAAGATCGTGTTGTAACCGGTCTGGCGGGCCCAGCCGCCGACAGAGGGTATGATTGCGTCCTTGTCGGCCACCTTGGCGGCGGCCTCTACCCGGCCCTTGAACAGGCTGCCGATGATGCTTTCGTGAATGAAGTCATCCCCGACTTTGAGCCGCCCCTTTGCGACCCAATGGGCCATGCGAGCTGATGTTCCGGTGCCACATGGAGAGCGGTCGATCGCTTTCTCGCCATAAAAGACCGCATTCCGAGCGGTCGCGCCTTCCGCCTTGGCTGCTCCGGTCCACAAAATATGGCTCAGGCCATTGATGGCCGGATTTTCCGGATGCACGAACTCGTATTTCTCATTCAGCGCCTTGCGCAATTTGGGAGAAAAGCCGACAAGCTCGCCTGCCGAAAAATCGGCCATATCGCGATAGCAATCCTGCGTTTCGACAATGGCGTAGAAATTGCCGCCATAGGCAACATCGACGGTGACACTGCCCAGGCCTTCAACCTCTGCCGTCAAGCCCTCGGAATGAAGAAAGGCGGGAACATTGGTCAGGCGCACCTCTTCCACGAAGCGGCCTTCCTGCCGGTATTCTACCGTTACCAGCCCGGCGGGCGTATCGAGACGCAACTTGCCCGGCTCCTTCGGTGTCACCAGACCATTCTCGATGGCCATGGTAACCGTGCCGATTGTACCGTGGCCGCACATGGGAAGGCAGCCCGAGGTTTCGATAAACAGCACCGCAACATCACAATCTTCCCGTGTCGGCGGATAGAGAATCGATCCAGACATCATGTCATGGCCGCGCGGCTCGAACATCAGACCGGTGCGAATCCAATCATATTCCGCAAGGAAATGAGCCCGCTTCTCGATCATGGTCTTGCCCTCGAGATGCGGAGCGCCACCGGCTACCAGCCGCACCGGATTGCCGCATGTATGACCATCAATGCACTGAAATGTCTTGTTTCTCATCGAAATTCTCTGTCAGCTAATGCGCTTTGCGCATATCAAAAAAGCTTATTGCATTGACACCATAATCTGTCGACATTTAAAATACAAACAAATGCTTCAGTCCCTTGTCAAAATTCTATAAAACAGTCCAACCACCATGGTGAGCAGGCATCCCGATCATGAGCGAGACAAAAGAGAAAAAGGCAGCCAAAGGACCCCACAAGCGAGGGGCCGGTGTTGGTTATGTATATGAAACACTGCACCGGGAGATCGTCGAGCTGAAGATTGCGCCGGGCAGTCCCATTGACGAGTTGCAGCTCGCCGCCCGCTTTTCCATGTCGCGCACGCCGATCCGTGAGGCTTTGGTGCGGTTGGCGGCAGAGGGCCTGATCACGACGTTGCCAAACCGGGCGACCATCGTTTCCAATATCGATTTTCTCAACCTGTCGCAATTTTTCGATGCCCTGACCCTAATGTATCGGGTCACGACACGCCTTGCAGCGGCCAACTATGAACAAGCCGATCTACCACAGATCTACGCCTGGCAGGAGAAATTCTCCAAGTCTGTCGATGAGCGCGATGTCTTCGAGATGATTGCCACGAACCGCGAATTCCATCTTGCCATCGCACGGGCCGGGCGCAACCGCTATTATGTCGAGCTTTTCACGCGGCTTCTTGATGAAGGCCGCCGAATTCTGCGGCTCTATTACCAGTCCTACAACGACGAGATTCCGCGTCTCTATGTCGAGGAGCATGATGACATGATCAAGGCAATCGTTTCGCGCGACCTGCGGCTTTCGGACAAGCTTGCCGCCGCTCATGCTGATCAGATTGTCAGGCAGATCCAGTCCTATATCTCCGCTGACACACGCGTGAACAACGCAATTGATCTGGGCTGACAAACCGGGACAAAAAGGGGGCGAGCGCCCCCCTTTTGATCATCGTCAGGAACCGGGCTTATCATAAGCCCCACGCCGGGAAAGGGTCGGGCAGGTCCTGATAGCATGTGGGGTTGAATGGCTCCTTGCCTATCGGCTCGATCAGGCAGCGCTCGAGCATGGAACAAATGCGATCCTTGTTCATCTCTCCCAGCATGCCGATAAAGACGATTTCCTGCCGACGATCGCCAAATTGCGGATCAAATTTTGAGAGAAGCTGCTTGCGCATCTCCGGGTCTTCCGGCCAGCGGTCTTGCGGCACTGCGGCCCACCAATAGCCCAGGGGATCTGTTCTGGCGATGGCTCCGGCAAGGCTGAATTCCCCAACCATATGGTGTCGGGTTGCCAGCCAGAAATGTCCCTTGGCGCGGATGACACCGGGCAGAGGCGTTTGCAGGAACTCGTTGAATTTTTCCGGAACCAGAGGCCGCCGCGCCGACCAGACAAAGCTGGTGATGCCATATTCGGCATCTTCCGGCACATGATCTGCAAAACCGTAAAGCTCCTTGTACCAAAGAGGATGTTCATGAGCGCGCTCGAAGTCGAACAATCCGGTATCAAACAGGTCATCAGCTTCAACCCTGCCATAATCGGTTTCGATGATCTTTGCATCTTGATTGAGTGCATGAATGATGGCTCTGGCGGCTTCAAGCTGTTCTCTTGACGCGTCGGACACCTTGTTAAGAATGATCAGGTCGGCAAATTCGATCTGGTCGACAAACAGATTGACCAGCGTCCGCCCGTCGGACTCGTCCACCGCTTCGCCACGATCTACGAGGAAATCGGTTGAGCCGAAATCCTTGAGCAAATGGATCGCGTCTATCACCGTTGCCATGCAGTCAAGGCGAGCGATATCGTTAAGGCTCTGGCCAAGGTCATCACGATATTCAAAGGTCGCGGCCACGGGCAAAGGCTCTGACACGCCGGTGCTTTCGATCAGAAGATAATCGAACCGCCCTTCTTCAGCCAGATGACGGACCTTGAGCAGCAGGTCATCGCGCAGGGTGCAGCAAATGCAGCCGTTGGTCATTTCGACAAGCTTTTCCTCTGAGCGATGAAGAGAGGCTTCCTCGCGTACAAGATCGGCGTCGATATTGACCTCGCTCATGTCATTGACGATGACGGCGACCCGTCTGCCGTCTCTGTTGTTAAGTACGTGATTGAGCAATGTGGTTTTGCCTGCACCAAGAAAACCGGACAAAACGGTAACGGGCAGGCGAGGATCGGAAGGAACAAAATTGGGCATCATGTCTCGCAATGTTATGTTATAACATGCCGTTTACATAGTGTGATCCAGATCGTCAAGGCGGCCCAAAGGCAGACTTCAAAAAAGCGGAGCAAAAAGGGAATGAACGGGAAGCCCCGGTTTCCATGCCGGGGAGCATTTGCACACAGCCCCGATCGTGGGGAGGCGCACGAAGGCACCTCCTACACCGGTTTGGTCAGATGGTTTTCAGGCTGAAGGACAACAGAAACCCTGAATGGCTCAGGCCCGTCAGCTGCCAGCCAAGAGCAGCTTGATACTCTTGATTTCAAACGGCTTGAAGTCGAGCGCCAGCTCTTGATCCTGCATGGAAAGCTCGGCCTCTTCCTCTTCCAGCAAATTGACCGCGACGGCCTTGTTGACAGGATCGGGCAGTGAGAGCGTGACATTCGTCTCGCACCCGAAGCTTTCCCATAGGCGCACAATCAGTGCGTTGCCTTCTTCTGCCTTCTTGACCGTCTCAAGCGTCACCCCTTCGCCCTGCACGGATACCAGGGAAGAAAGAGAAGTCTCAAGCTTGGGTCGCGGTTCCGTAACAGCCGTGAGCCGGAAGGTCTGTGAGAAAATCTCGGCGGCCATGGGTACGCCGCCATCAGCAAGAAGACCATGATGGACCATCAGGCCATAGCGGAAATGATGCGCCCCCTGATCGGATTGCGGCCACGGATAGGTGGGCGAGCGCAGAAGGGTCAGACGCAGGGTCGTACCCTTTGCATCATAGCCATATTTGCAGTCATTGAGCAGTGCGACGCCGAAATCCGGCTCGGAAAGATCGACCCAGCGATGCATCAGGCTTTCAAAGCGGGCCTGATCCCAGGATGTATTCTGATGGGTCGGGCGTTTGACATGACCGAACTGGATGGCAGCGTTCGACTCGGAGGTCGCAATATCCAGCGGGAAGGCCGCCTTGACCAGCGTGTTATGTTCGTGCCAGTCGATATGGCAGTCAAAATCGATCCGCGCACTGCCTGCTTCCAGCGCCACAATTTGCGTGACAGTCGAGGTTTCATAACGCCAGACAAGGCGCAAGGCGACGCGATAGGGGCCGGTTTCCACCACCTCAGCACTGACCAGCTCATCGATATCCCAGCTCTGATCTTCAAAACTGGCATCAATGTCCCAGGCGTCATATTGCGGTGGCAAATCGCGATAGGCCTGAAGACGGTTGGCTGTCTGACCGGGTAACAGCACCTCGCGATCAAGCCGCTTGTCCAGGATTGAAGTGATCCGTCCTTTGTCATTAAAAAGGACGCAAAGGGTATCATTTTCCAAACGATCCGTGCGGGCAACAAGCGCCCCGCTTGCGTCCTCACCCGAAGAGACCTGCGATGCCCCAACGGCTGTCATGTCGACGGACAGCGGACAAAGGGCCGGAATATCTTCGAACCGGGCTGCCTGTTCCATTTTGCCGGAGGCTCTGTGAATGGTCTGGGTAACGAACGTGCGACCCTGCCAGACGATTTCTTGCGGGGCTTGCTCATTGGTCATGACCAGTGCATCGATAGCCTGCCCCAGCGGATTGAACAGCACGGCGCTGCCTGTGGCCGGTGCAATAGCACCGATCAGCTCGTCATGCAGGCGCTCGGCTTCTTCAAAGAAGGCCTTATACTCCCTGTCGCTATCCTCATAGACTTCGCCAATGGAGGAGCCGGGCAGAATGTCATGGAACTGGTTGAGCATGACGACGCGCCAGAGATCATGAAGCCTCTGCGTCGGGTAATCGGTGCCCCTGAGCGCAAAACCATAGCTTGCCAGTGCCTCAAGCTGGCGCAGGCTCTGCTCGGCCTTCTGATTGTTCCGCTTGTTCTTGGCAACCGAGGTGAGCGTGCCGCGATGAAACTCGAGATAAAGTTCGCCCACCCAGGTCGGGAAGGCGTCCGGGTTTGCTTTCATGCGGGCAACGAAATCCGTAAAGAACCCGCCCATGGTGCCATGATTGACCGCCGGGCAACCCGGAATGCCGCGCTCCATGCGCCGGATATGTTCCAGCATTTCCCGTGTCGGCCCGCCGCCGCCATCGCCATGACCATAGACAAGAAACAGCTCCTTGTTGAGCTCCTTCTGGCTGTGCCGGGTCCAGGTGCCGACCACATGGGTTGCCTTGAGATTGGGGCAGTAGGTGGTCCCGATCTCCTTGGAATCGTGCGGCTGGGTCGTGAGGAAATAGGCCGGAACCCGCGTCCCGTCGATCCCCTGCCAATGGAAGGTCTCGTAGGGCATCTTATTGGTGTCGTTCCAGCTCAATTTGTGCGTGACGAAAACCTCGATACCGCTTTGCGCCATGATCTGCGGCAGCGCCGCCGAATAGCCGAACGTGTCTGGCAGCCACAGGATCCTGGGGCGTACGCCATAGGTTTCCTTATGGTAGCGAATACCATGCTGGATATGACGAATGAAGGATTCGCCGCTGGTGATGTTGGCGTCCGGTTCCAGCCAGAAGGCTCCTTCGATTTCAAACTGCTCTGCCTTGAAGCGCTCGTTGAGGCGCTCGAAAAGCTCCGGATAGTCCTTGGACAGATAATCAAGCAGCACGCCCTGATTATACATGAAGCGATAATCTGGATACTCATCCATCAGTTTGAGGGCGGTTGCCATGGACCGGGCCATTTTCTGGCGTGTATCCCGGACCCGCCAGAGCCACGCCACATCGATATGGGTGTGGCCGGTTACGGTTATGACGGGCTTTTCGCCGAAATCCTCTGCGTCGTAGATCCGGGCAGCAATCTCGCTGGCCTTGGCAACTGAGGCTTGAAAGCGCGCTTCATTTCCTTGTCTCAGATCAAGAACGTCAAGCGCCTCGCTGATGCAATTGAGCAGGAAATATCGGCGGGGATCCATTTTATCAAGGGTGCGGGCGACATCGAAGGGTACGCGCAAATCATAGTAAAGTGCTTCGGCCTTCTCGTCATGGACCATGAGCTTGAGAGCGATGCCGCACTGGCGTCGATCCTCGATCGTGCCAGCTTCGACCAGAATGTCAAAGCACTCACCGGCTTGCGCTTGTTCAGTGAGCAGCATTTCGCGGTGGTTGCCATCTGCCCCCTGGGCTATCTTGCCATTGACGCGCAAAAGGCATTGCGGATCCGAGCGCCCCATGGTGGAGCCGAATTGTGCATCGACATATAGAAAAAGTCTTTTTCCTGCCAGCTCTGCGGGTATCGTGACCTTGCCGGAAAACCAGAAATAGCCCCATGGCTCGCCCCAGACCAGATCCTGGCCGACAGGCTCCCAGCTTTCAGGCGATTGTGCAAGGATCGTCTGACGGTCCTCATCACGCCCTCTGGCAAAGCGCAGCGCAATGGCTGTGTCCTGCATTTGGAAAATGCGCTGCTGAAGTTCGTCCAGCAGATAAGCAAACATATCAAGGCTTTTCATACTTGTCCAAGACCAACAGATGGGATGGTCTTCCTCCAAAGATCGGTTCTGGGCATCCATGCGCCCTGTCTGACTAGTTTCTACAAAACTGGTGTTGCAATTGATAGACTGAGCGGTCTGTTACGGGCACTTCATCCATCGAAAAGTGCACCCCGGTCACTGGCAGCAATCTTCAGGCATGTCGCGTCGACATCTCCTGGGTCTCAACCGGCATCGCCCGATGGGCCTGAAAGGGTGGGTCTGGGGGACGTTTCACCAGCTTGTGAAAAATGGAAGATGGTGTCGTAAAGATTGGCACCGGCCAGTGCCATCGCCCCATATATCCCGGCTTCGTTGTTGATCTGGCTCTTTTGCAGGCAGATCTCCTGCGCTCCCTGTGTGGCCAGTTCATGCCTTACTTTTTCAATCAGCAGATCCTGCATACCGATGCTGCCGCCGAAAACGAAGGTGCCAAGATCAATGCAGGCCCTGACAGACAAGAGGGCAATGGAGAGATAGAAGGCGGCTTCATCAAGACAGGCCTCGGCCAGCTCATCGCCTGCTTCTGCGCGGGCAAAGATCTCCTTGACATTGAGAGCAGGTGTCCCGCTTTTTCTGTTGTGGCGAAGGAGCAGCCCGTAGCTGCCAAAGACCTCTTCCAGATGCTCATGTCTGCGCCCGGACGATGGATCCTCTGAGGGGACAATCGGCAGAAAGCCGATTTCACCCGCCGCTCCCGTCGCGCCTCTCACGATTGCCCCGTCGAGCACGATGCCGAGGCTGATTCCGGTGCCTACATTGATGAATCCGAAGCTGTCCGGGAGCGAACCGCCCGAATATTGCAATTCACCAAGCGCTGCCAGATTGACGTCATTTTCAATTCCGATCCGCGCATCGGGGAACCGCTCTGCCAGTGCCTCATGCAAATTCAGGCCATCCCAGTCCTTGAGATTGTTGGCGAGTTTGATCAGCCCGCTTGATGGATCCGGCACACCGGGGATGCCAAGCGCAACAGATAGCAGCCGTCCTTCATCCTTGCCCGCCTGAGCAAACAGCTCGCCTGCCAGTTGCTTGAGCTGATCGACAATGGCAAGGCCGCCCCGCTCATCCGTAGGTGCTGTCCTGGTGCCGATGATCTCGCCTCGCAAACTGATCAGGGCGGATAAAATCTTGGTACCACCGATATCGAAGGCCAGACCATAGCCTCCGTCACTGGCAAGATGATAATCCAGTGGCCTGCGTCCGACAGAGCCAAGCGCCATCTCGCCCGCCTCGATGATGCCAGCCTCTTCCAGAAGGCTGACGGCTTCGGAAGAAGCCTGCTTTGACAACCCGCACATACGGGCGATATCCGCCCGCGAAGCGCTGCCATGGTCTATGAGAGTGCGTCCGACCTTTCGGATGGTCGCCTGTCGTCTTGGAGATATGTCGAGGATCATCATGCTACATTTAGTTCGTTCTGGAGACGAACTAAATGTAGCATGAAAAAATCCCCCTGAAAAGAAAAGAGCGGCATTTCTTCGTGGAAATGCCGCTCTCAGGTGGGGGGACTTGCTTGTGATTGTTTTTATTGTTGTTTTGTTACTGTGCCCAGGCCAGTTTCTGAGGCACGGGCAATTTCAGGGCATAGGCGCCGGTGCCGAGCAGGGTAATGCTGATTTGAACAACCGCCCAGAAGACCGGGAATTCCCATCCGCCACCTTCCGCCGAGAAGAGCCAGCCATTGGAGGAATGGACCCAGATGGCACCGAGGACCGGGGGCAGGGTGGCAACCGCAACCAGACGGGTGGCGATACCAAGGATCAGCGCAAGGCCACCGCCGACTTCTGCCAGAATGGTCAGATGGGCAAAGAAGCCCGGAAAGCCGAGGCTTTCGAAATAGCCCACCGTGCCCGGAATGGTAAAGACGAACAGCTTCAGAAGGCCATGGGCCAGAAGCAGTGCACCGGATGTGATACGCAGGAAAAAGGCCGCATAGGCAGCATTGTTGTTATGGGTCATTGAAGGTCTCCTGCCCACCCGAACAGGGGGGGCGGTTTGATAAGAATGCGAGAAGAGAGTGAGGGAGCCCGAGCCATCAGGTCTGGCCGGGCCATCCCGATTAACGCAGGCCGATCTGCTTGTAGAAGGTGTCATTGTCCCAGAAGAGATATTCTTCATCCATGACGCCCTCGTCTGTCCAATGGCCGATGGTCGCCATCAGCAGCTTGTAGGACTTGCCGGTTGGCTCGATGAATTTGCCTTCACCGATCGGCATCGGTTTGGTGAACGTGCCGGAGATTTCACCAACAACACCGGTCCATTCGCCCTGTCCGATGCGGACCGGATGCTGGGAGATGTTGGTGTCTGGTGCCCAGACGAAGAAGGCTTTCAGGTCGTCAGCGTGAACATCAAGACCCTTTGTTGTATGTCCGTCAGGCCAGTGCACCAGAATATCGTGGGAGTGGCTTTCCTTGAGGCGGTCCCATTTCTGGCCGGAAAAGACTTCGAAGTCGAGTGTGTCGAATTTCTCAAGACGGGTCTTGATGGTGTCTTCCTGTGCTTGAAAGGCAGCAAGCTCCTGAAGAGCTTGGGCAACGGGTTTTTGCCTCTCCGGCTGCCTGTGCAGCGGTGAAGGAAATCCCGGCGAGGGCGACTGCGGCGGTCGCGAGTTTGAAGAAAGATTTCATGGTCTCATTCCTTGTTTGGCTCAAGCCCGTTTGTTGTTTTTTTCGGGGCCCGTTTCGTTTTTGGATGAGACATATATGACGGCAAAGTTTAATCAATGAAATGGAGAATATATTGAATGACTATCTCCGATTTGTGCTTAATCGGAGCGGTGTGGCGTGAGGGAAAGAGGGATGGTTTGAGACCATTGGGGAAGACGGCTCGCCAGCAGCCAATACCGGCATCATGACCCGCTTCGAATGTCAGTCCCTAATGTTTGACATAGCGCAGAATGGTCTCGACGATCATCTCGCGCTGCGCCTTGGCATGCTTCTCTTCCCACAGATCCATGTCGAACACCGCCCGCCAGGAATAGCGGTTTGAAACCCGCATGAAGCAGAAGGACGAGATCATGAAATGCAGATACCAGGGATCGATGCCCGGTCGAAAGCAGCCCTCTTTCTCGCCGCGGACCAGAAGATCCCGCACCGTGTCGATTGCGATGGCGTTGCGTTCGATAAGCGAGGTGCGCCCTGTGATGTGACGCCCCATCTCGATATTCTCGACGCTCACAAGACGGACATATTCGGGATGCTCGGCATGGTGGTCGAAGGTTACCTCGACCAATTGGCGCATGGCTTCCTCGGCGGGAAGCTCTCGCAAATGCAGACCCTGTTCCTTGCTACGCACCCCGCCATAGGCTTCTTCCATGACCGCAGCATAGAGCTTTTCCTTGCTGCCGAAATGATAATAGATGGTCGGCTTTGTCGTTCGGGTTCGCGCGGCAATCGCATCCACCCTTGCACCGCTGAGGCCTTTGGCGGCAAATTCCTCCATCGCGGCATCCATGATATCCCGCCGGGTCTTTTCTGCGACCCTTCGCCGTGACAGGGGCGGGACGAGACGTTGATCCTGCGCCTTGGTTGCCTCTGTGTCCTTGGCAGTCGGGTCATCGGTGCCTGTATCATGGTTGTCCACTTCCGCCAGATCGGGTTCAGCCGATGGATCACTTTCCGAGAGAAGCGACAATTCCATCCGTGCCGAGGCAAATTCCTGTTCCAGATCCTTCAGCATCGCAAGGGCGATTCTCACCCCTTCCTTGAGATTTATGGCGCCGGTCGACCGCTCGATGACTTTTGAACGCGACCGATATTGTGGATGATGCCATAGATCTCTGGGCACTTTCTTCAAAATTCCCACGCGACCGTTGCGCCCGATACGAACATTTTTTGGAAGCTTCGCCATCTTTGCCTCAAATCCTGGAAGAAAAGTATGGAACCCCCTCCAAGGTATGGATTTTTTGCTCTTGAGTATGGATGATAGAAACTTGCGGCGTCTTGTCAATAGACCTTTATCGGCGGCGTGATGAGGGGCAGATACCCCAAAAATCCGCTCTGATATTACCGTAACCCCCTTCAAACTTATCAATAATTGCTCAATCTTCACCTTCTGGGCCTAGGAAGTTTTCACATTTGCCTGCGTCCAGTTGTCGCAATAGAAGCATTTATAATACTTGATTCTTGACATTATCTACCAGTAAGTAGTGTTCTAGAATAGTACCGCGATTTTGGTATGGATGATTGGGAGACCATCCTGCTCCTGATCGCTTGCGTCGAAGTGGCACCAGAATGGCCCCTCTCGAGCAGGTGACGGACAAGAAGACGGTATGAGCCGGGCCTCGGCCCGCAGAATATGAAGTGTGCTGCACGCTTTTTTTCGATTTGAGAAAAATCGGCAAAGGCAAGCGTCAGCCCATGAGCTTAGGACAGTCCTGGGTTCCCACGCACAAACGGGACTTCCGGGAACTTAATCTGTGAGGAGAAGTGGTGTGGAATGGACCACTTCGCCGTTTGGCGCACTGGGCGCTTCAAACGGTCACAAAAGGGAGGCATTCATGAAAAAGACATTAGCCAAAATTGCAATCATGGCTGTTGGTATCGGGTTCGCAATCCCGGTCATGGCAGCGGATTTCAATTTCAAGTTCGCCCATTCGCAGCCAGAGGATTCTGTGCGTCACAAATCCATGCTGTTCTTCAAGGAAAAGCTCGAGAAGGAAAGCGATGGCCGCATTTCTGTTGAAGTGTTTGGCAACGGCCAGTTGGGCAGCGAACCGGAAGTCATGGACATGGTCAAGCTGGGCGCAGCCCAGGGCACCCGTGGCGGCGCTTTCACCAAAGCCAACAAGAAATTCCTGATCTACACTCTGCCATTCCTTTATGACAGCACCGACGCGGTGCTCAAGGCAATGCGCAGCGATTTCGGCACACACATTGCCGATGCAGCCAAGGAAAATGGCTATTACATCCCGGCAACCGGTGTTGCTGGCGGGTTCCGCGTTGTTACCAACAACGAACGTCCGATCAATACGCCTGAGGATGTCAAAGGTCTCAAAATCCGGACCCCTGGCATTGAAACCATCATCAAAACCTTCGAAACCCTCGGTGCCAACCCGACATCCATTCCTTATGGCGAAGTCTATATGGCACTGAAAATGGGTGTTGCCGACGGTCAGGAAAACCCGCCAAGCAACATCACGGTGATGAAATTCTACGAAGCACAGAAATATCTCTCCCTGCTCAACTACCAGATTCATCCCGATCCCCTCTTCGTCAATCTCGAGTGGTATGAAAGCCTGCCGGACGATCTGAAAGTGATCTTCGACAAGGTTTCCAAGGAAGCCATCGCATGGAGTGACGAAAACTGGCTGGCCTCTGAAGCTGATTATCTGAAATTCCTCAGCGACAAGCTCGAAGTGAATGAAATCAGCGCTGACAACCGCGCCAAATTCGTCGAAGCTGTTCGCCCTGTTTGGGACTTCTATGTCAACAACGGAACTTTCAGCGAAGACGAAGTCCAGCAAGCAATCGCAGCTGGCAAATAAAACATGATCACGTCGTTCCTTTGCTCCAATGCAAAAAGGGGCAAAGGGACGGGTGGCTCTAACTCCAAGACAGGGCCGGAGCGTTTCCAACAAGCGCCCTCCAAGCAAGGAATGCTCTGGCCTCTCATGTGCCAAAGCCTTTGGTGATCTCACCACAATGATGCTTTGCAAGAGACCAAACCAACATTTGAAAGCTTTGATATGACCGGTCCTGCTCCTGCCTATCAGGTGCATCCAGTGCTTTTTCTGGAAAAGCTGCTGATGCGAATATTGACCTGGATTTTGACGGTAGTCTTTGCCCTCATCTTCATCCTGGTCGTCACGTTGGTGATCATGCGTTATGGCTTCAACACCACCATCGTCGGTGGCAGCGAGGCGACCGTCATGATGTTCATTTACACGACGGCACTCGGTGCGGCGGTTGATATCGCGCGCGGCAAACATATCCGTATCGACGCGTTCATTGATGCGTTGTCACCAAAAGTCAAAAGGTTTCTGGAGGGTGTCAATCTGGTGCTGATGGCTATTCTGAATGGGGGATTGCTCTTCTTCAGCATGAAATGGATCTCGGTCGTCGGCAACAGTGAGGATCCGATCCTGCATGTTCCGGAAGGCATTTTCGAGATAGCCATTCCCATTGGCTGCTTTTTTGCCGTCCTGTTCTGCCTGACACGTCTGGTTGCCATGTTTGTAAGCCCGACCGTCGACCCTTCCAATGAAAATCAAGCGGTGTAAGATCTCATGCTTTTGCTTATTTGCAGTCTCATCCTGTTTATGCTGATCGGAGTTCCCATCGCCTATTCCATGGGTTTGGCAGGGCTTCTCTATTTTCTCGGCTATCACCCCGACCTCATCGCCGTTCTGCCCGCTCGCGTTTATGCGGGCATGAACAGTCAGCTGATGCTGTCTTTGCCACTCTTCATCGTCATGGGCCATCTGATGAATCACGGCGGTCTGACCGGTCGCCTTATCGATTTCTGCATGATGTTTGTTGGCCGGCTGCGGGGCGGGCTCGGCCTTGTCTCGGTTTTGACCTCCATGGTTTTCGGCGGTATTTCCGGCTCCTCGGTTTCTGATGCCGCGTCCATCGGTCAGGTGATGATCCCGGCCATGACGAAAAAGGGCTATCCGGTACGCACCGCAACGGGCCTCATCGCCGCATCCTCGACCATGGGTATGATCATACCGCCCTCGATCCCGATGGTCATCTATGCCTTTGCTGCCTCGGAGTCGGTCGGCCGCCTGTTTCTCGGCAGCCTTATCGCCGGGGTCATGGTTGGCGTCTTCATGCTCGGTATCGTGCTCATCATCGCCCACAGACATAATTATCCGTGCGAAAAGGTTGATCTGTCCGTGCGCGAAGTGACCCGCTGCACCCTTGAAGGCGTACCCGCCCTTCTGATGCCGCTCATCGTGGTCGGCTCGGTGGTCACGGGGATCGCCACAGCAACAGAATCCGCCGCTGTGGGTGCACTTTATGCCCTGCTGGTCGGTCTCTTTGTCTATCGTGGCCTCAAGCTGAAGGATTTGCCAAAGCTGTTTGGCGAAGCGATCCTGAGTTCGGCCAATGTGATGATCATTATCGCCTTTTCCGGCGTCTTCACCTGGATTCTGGCGCTCGAACATGTCACCCAGACGATCGGCCTGCTCTTTGTCGAGCTCAATCTGGGGCCGCAAACTGCCTTGCTGGCAGTTGCTGTGGTCATTCTGATCATCGGTTTCTTTGTCGATGTGAGCCCGGCCATTCTGCTGTTGACCCCGGTCTTCCTGCCTGCTCTGAAAATGCTTGGGGTCTCGCCCATCCAGTTTGGTGCCGTATTGATTTCAGGGCTTGCGGTTGGTCTGGTCACGCCGCCTGTCGGCATGTGTCTCAATGTCTGTGCCAGTGTATCGGGGGAAAGCATCATCTCGGTTTTCCGGGGTGCCTTGCCCTTCCTTCTGGCGAACTTTCTTGTGGTGCTGTTGCTCTCTCTCATTCCGGCCCTCAGCACTTGGCTGCCAAACCTGCTCATGGGATAAGCGGCATCGCGTCTCGAACGCCTGATGTGACGAGACGCAAAAAAGAAGAAAGCCCCGGTCCGTCTGGCCGGGGCTTTTTGGTTTGGACGAATGGTAAGCCGGGTTGGGCGAAAGGGAAGATGCGAGAGGCTCAGCTGAGCCCGGCAACCTGTCCCTTTGATAGCCAGCGCAGAAGGGCAATCAGCAACAGAGGAACAAGCGTCGTGATCACAATGGCACAAAAGGCCATGGCCATGCCAAGTCCGGCGGAGCCCTGATCAAACTGGGTCCAGATATAGACGGCGATTGTCTGAAATCCCACCGGAGCCACCAGCAGCGAGGCGACAAGCTCGCGCGAGGCGACAGCGAAGACAAGGATCATGGCGGTGATCATGCTGGGAAGAATGAGCGGAAAGACGATCCGGACAAAGGCGCGCAAGGGACCCGAGCCGCAGACCCGCGCAGCCGATTCAAGATTGTCTCCCAATTGATGCAACGACGCAGTGGCATAGCGGACCGGTTGCGGCAGGAGGATACAAACATAGGCCAGAAGCAGAATGAAGGGCGTATTGTACGGCGTGATGGGCAGCCAGGGCTGATTCCATGCCAGGATGATCCCGACCGCCACAACGACGCCGGGCAGAGAGTTCGGTGTGATCGACAATGCATCAAGAACAAGGCGGAAGCGCCCATGCCCCTTGACCACCGCATAGGCTGTAATCGCACCCAGAAGTCCCGCCAGCACTGCGGTCGTGATGCCAAGGCTCAAGGAATTTCCGAGGGCGATCAGCCCGTCGCTGCCTGCTCCGAGCATTTCCTCGAAATTGTCAAAACCCATGTTGGAGAGAGCGAGGCCGCCTGAAATCGTGCGCGAGAGCGCCGTCGCCAGAATGGCAAGGATCGGCAATCCGGTGGCAAGAAAGGAGACGAAGGCGAACCATGCCACAACGGGCAGGGCCCATAGGCCGAGACTGCGTTTGTCCGACGCCTGTGGCTTGCCGCCGACAATGCGATAGTCGCGTCGCGTCAGTAGCCAGCGCTGAAGCATGAAGGCCACAAGTGCCATGCAGACCAGTACCAGAGAGAGCGTCGCTGAGCCGGGCAGATCGATCGGCCATTCCGAAATGCGGTTCTCGATCCCCGTCACAAGCACTTCAAACCCGATCCGGCGACCAAGAGCGGCAGGGGTGCCATATTCTTCGATGGCCATGGCAAAGACCAGCAGCAGGCTCGCTGCAAGACCGGGCATGGCGAGAGGAAAGGTGATGCGCCAGAAGGAGCGCCATTGTCCCGCACCGAAAACCCGCCCGACGTCCGAATAGCGTGCACCAATGGTCTCGAAGGTTCGGGAAAGAACGAAATAGACCACCGCGAAGGTGTTGAGCCCCATAATGATCATGATGCCAGGAATGGAAAAGAGCAGACCGGCCAGATTGACGCCGGTCAATTGTTCCATGTAGCCGCGTGGCTGCAATGTCAGGATCCATCCGAGCGCTGCAATATAAGGCGGGATCATGAAGGGAATAAGCAGAAGCGTATCCCACAGAAGGGCTCCGGGAACGCGAAACAGGGCCCTCAAGGCGGCAATGGGAACTGCCAGAATGGCCGCGCAGATCACCGTGCCGCCCCCCATCAAAAGCGTATTGCCAGCCAGTCCGATCAGAGCGGGGTCGTTGAGAGTCTTGAAAAAGAGTGAGAAGGGAGCGGCAAGGGAGCCGCTTCCGAACTCTGGAAAAATCGCCTGAAGCACAATGAACAGGCAGGGAATCGCAACGACGAGCAGCAACCCGAAGGTGGCGATCCATTTCAGCAAGGCGCTGCCTTCTGCGCCTGTCGTCGTCGCGTTTGCCATTAGTTTGCCATCAGTTGAAGATTTTCTTGAAGCCGCTCAGAACGTCTTCACGCGCAGGTGCGTTGCCAACTTTCAGAAGCTTCAGGTCGCCGATCAGCGGGCGGTCAACCTTGATGTCGGTACGCGATGGCATCAGGAAGACTTTGGCCACTTCGTTCTGACCTTCAGCCGACAGAACATAGTCGATGAATTTTTTGGCTTCTTCCTGCTGTTTGGACGATTTGAGGATCATGATCGGGCGAGGGGCAACCACGGTGCCACTTTCAGGGAACACGATGTCAACGGCTTCACCTTTGGCTTTGGCACCCATGGTGATATAGTCAACCGCTGCGAATACTTCGGACTTGGCGCCTTGAAGAACAGGATTGAGAGCGGCCTTGTTGGCGCCGGCAACGATTGCTCCATTGTCTTTGAGACCCTGAACGATGTCCATCATGCCATTTGCGGTGAAGGCTTCAACCAGGGAATAGGTGCCGCCGGAAGCTGCCGGGTCTGGCAGAGTGACCATGTCCTTATAGTCCGGTTTGGCAAGATCAGCCCAGTCTTTGGGGACAGGCAGGCCAGATTTGGTGTTGTAGGCAATGCAGATACCGGCAACGCCCTGAGCAACCGCGCCGTCCATTTTCAGGAAGTCGGGAACATTTTCCGCATTCGGGCTTTCATAGGAAAGCAGCAGGCCTTTTGCAGCAAAGTCCGTTGCGGTGCCCCATGAGGCAGAAACAACGACGTCGGCAACCGGATTGGCGCTTTCGGCTTCAAGACGAGCCATAACCTTGCCGGTGGTTGCCTGAAAGACATTGGCCTTGATGCCGGTTTTGGCGGTGAAACCTTTCGCCAGATTCTTGATCAGGGCGCCAGGGCCAGCTGAATAGACGGTGATGTCCGCATGAGCTGCGGTGGAAGCCAGGAGGCCTAGAGCAAGTGCAAGAGTAATGCGACGCATGATGATGCTCCCTTGAGGGTGAATTTTGAAAATGTCAATCAACAGCGTGAAACCACTGAAGATCGTTCGGTGAATAGGAAAGGTCAACGCGCTCACCCTGTCTTGCGGGTTTGTTGCTGACCAGACGGATGAGAAACTCGGTGCCGAGCACGCGAAGGGTGATCGCTTTGCCGGTACTTCTGGTTTGAACACGCACAATTTCGGTCTTGAGCCTCGCCGGACCGCTGTCATCAAGCCTTACAGCCCGTTCGGGAAGCAGAATTCGGGCCCTGCTCCCTTCTGCCGGTCCTTCGGGCAAAGCCAGATCCGTGCCTTCGATGCACCAACTGGCCTCTGATCGCAGCGCTGGCATCAGGCAGCCAAGACGCAAAAAGTCGGCAACCTCGACAGTTGAAGGCCTGTTGACCAGATCGTCCGGTGTTGCCAGTTGCTCAATATGCCCGCCGCGCATGACAGCCACATGATTGGCAAGCGTTAGTGCTTCGGCATGATCGTGGGTGACATAGACCGCGCTGAGATTGAGTTCTGCAACCAGATCGCTTAGCTCCTCGACCATCGTTTCACGCAATTCACGGTCAAGGTTGGAAAGGGGTTCGTCAAACAGCACTAGCGGTGGCTCGGCGACAATCGCCCGCGCGATGGCAACACGCTGCTGTTGCCCGCCAGACAGGTCCGAAGGGCGCCGTTCAGCCATGGAGGCAAGGCCGACACGATCAAGAGCCCGCATCACGCGCTCTTTCTTCTCCGAACCAGAGACTTTTTGCATCTCAAGCGGAAAGGACACATTTCTGGCAACAGACAGATGGGGCCAAAGGGCATAATCCTGAAAGACCATGCCAAGGCCTCTTTGCTCGGGGGGCAGCGCAAGGCCCTTCGCAGGGGCGGCCACCGTTCGTCCGGCAATGTCGATTTCGCCTTCAAGCGGCAGAAGAAGGCCCGAAACCAGACGCAACAAGGTGGTCTTGCCACAGCCCGATGGTCCCAGAAGTCCAAGTACTTCGCCCGCCGCAAGATCAACATCAATTCCATCCAAAACCTTTTCCGCCCCATAGCTCATCGAAACGGACCGAATGGAAAGGGCGGGAGTGGATTTGACTGACATGATTGTCTTTTTCGCTTGCAGAGGAGGGAAATCTTTGTGCTTTTTCAGTCTATAAGTGTCTTATATGACACTTTTGTGTAATATTGGCGACCTACCACTCAATGTGCCACGAAGGGCCCATCCAGACCCCACAATCCACCGGTAGCAAGCAGAACCGAAAGAGTTTGCCATATGACGATTGAAGAAAATGCCATAAGGATTGCCGTTCACGGTTCAGATCGCCACCGCCTGGAGATCGCCGGGCCGCCAACCCGGGTCGTTGCCATCGGCGATATTCACGGATGCATCTCCTTGCTGAAGCAAATGGAAGCGCGGATTTTTGATCGATATGAAGCTGCGGACGGGGAAACATTGATTCTCTATCTGGGCGACCTCGTCGATCGGGGGCCGGACGCCCGGGCCGTCATCGAACACTATCTCACATCTCCGCTGCCAAAAGGTTTCGAGCGCCTTTCGCTTTGCGGCAATCATGATCTGACCTTCCATGACTTTCTCAAAGCCCCCTCCTTGCGCAGCAAGTGGCTCGGTTGGGGGGGAGTGGCCACGCTTGCCTCCTATGGCATCAATGTCGAGGCCTTCATGATGTCGGGTCTTGCCGATGAGGCATTCGCAGATCTTGTCCTCGGAAAAATTCCATCGGAACATGTCGAGTTGCTTGGCCGGCTGCCATTGGCGCTCAGCCTGCCAACGGTTCATTTCGTTCACGCGGGCCTGCGCCCCGGATGCCCGATAGAGGATAACAGCGTGCGCGACATGCTCTGGATACGCGACGACTTTCTGGTGGAGCAGAATGCATCAGACCGGTTGATCGTCCATGGTCATACACCGGTTGATACGCCCCTTGTTGGTCCGGGCCGGATAGGCATCGATACCGGTGCCGTCTATGGAGGTTCCCTGACCGGGCTTTGCATCGAAGGGGAAAATCATCACTTCATCGAAGTGAAAGCCTGACTGGCATTTGAAAGGGCTTCCTGGGCAGGCACCCGTTCAAAGACAGGAGAGTGTTCAAAGAAAAAGGCAGGGTTTGATTTCAAACCCTGCCTTTTGTTGTTGCTCTGGTTCGTCTCGAAAAGCTTATGAGCTTTCTGCTTCTGTCTTTTTGTTCCTTGAGAACAAGTTTGAGAAGCGATCAACGAACACGAAGAAGACCGGCACAAACAGCACGGCAAGCAGCGTGGCCGAGATCATTCCGCCGAACACGCCAGTGCCGATGGCATGCTGGGTTTCAGCACTGGCACCGAAAGCCAGCATCAGGGGCACAACGCCCAGCGTGAAGGCCAGCGATGTCATCAGGATAGGACGAAGACGCAATCGCGCAGCTTCCATCACGGCATCATAAAGCGAGCGTCCCTCATCATGCATCGTACGGGCAAATTCCACGATCAGAATGGCGTTCTTTGCCGAGAGACCGATAATGGTGATCAGCCCGACCTTGAAGAAGACGTCATTTTCCAGACCACGGAAGTGAACCGCAGCAACAGCACCGATGACCCCGAGCGGAACCACCAGAAGGACCGAGAAGGGAATCGACCAGCTCTCGTAAAGGGCAGCCAGCACCAGGAAGACGACAAACAACGAGAGTGCCAAAAGCATTGGCGTCTGCGCCGATGTGGTTTTTTCCTGCAAGGACTGACCGGTCCACTCGATGCCGAAGCCTTCAGGCAGCTGTGTAGCGATCCGTTCGATTTCCGCCATCGCTTCCCCGGTTGAAACTCCGGGGGCCGCGCTGCCGCTGATCCGCATGGCCGAGAATCCGTTGTAGCGAATAAGCTGCAAAGGGGATGCTTCCCAAACCGGTGTTACGATTTCGGACAACTCGACCATCGCGCCGCTCGAACTTGGCAGGTTGAGTTTGAGCACATCCTGAACCTGCATCCTGAAGGGAGCATCGGCCTGCACGACAACGCGTCGCAACTGGCCCTCGAAGCTGTAGTCATTGACATAGGAAGACCCCATGGCAGACGACAGGGTCGTCGCAATGGAGGAGAAAGAGACGCCAAGGGATTCCGCTTTCTGGCGGTCGATTTCCAGCCTTACGCTGGTCCCGTCAGGCAGCCCGTCCGGACGAACACTGGTCAGAAGTGGGCTTTGCGCGGCCATCCCCAGCATCATGTTACGGGCATTGAGCAGAGCTTCATGTCCCTTGCCACCGCGGTCCTGCAATCGGACGGCGAAGCCTGTCGATGTGCCGAGCGATGGAATGGAAGGGGGCAGGAGACTGTAGATTTGCCCCTCTGGTGCCATGAACATGGTGCGGTTTGCCGCGTTGGCTTCATCTGCGGCGGTCGTGTCGCGTTCAGTCCAGTCATCGAGCGTGGTAAAGGCCAGCCCCATGTTGGTACCGGCTCCGGCAAAACTGAAGCCCAGAATGGCAACCGTATCCTTGGATGCCGGTCTTGATGAGACATGCTGCTCATACATCTGAAGAATTTCAGTGGTACGATCCGCCGTTGCGTCAGAGGGCAGGGAGAATATGGTCAGGAACGAGCCCTGATCCTCCGTAGGCAGGAAGGATGTCGGCATCTTCATGAAGCCATAGCCCATGCCCCCGATGATAACCAGATAGAGCAGGCCCATGATCGCGACCTTGCGGATGAGCACACCAACGGTTCGACCATAAAAACTGGTCATCCTGTCCAGCCCACGGTTGAACAGGCCAAAGAAACCACGCTTGTTTTCATGATGATCCGGGTCGATTGGCTTGAGCAGGCTGGCGCAAAGGGCCGGAGTTAGTGACAGCGCGAGGAAAGCGGAGAACAGAATCGAGACAGCCATGGACATGGTGAACTGGCGATAGATCTCGCCAACCGCGCCCGAGGACAGGCCCATGGGAATGAACACCGCCGTCAGCACAAGCGTGATCCCGATCACCGCACCGGTAATCTGTTTCATCGCCTTTCGGGTCGCTTCCTTGGGCTGTAACCCTTCTGTTGCCATGATGCGCTCGACATTCTCCACCACGACAATCGCGTCATCCACGATGATGCCGATGGCCAGCACCATGCCGAACATGGTCAGAACGTTGATCGAGAAGCCCGAGACATACATCACCACCAGCGTACCGGCCAGAGCAATCGGAGCGACGATGGACGGGATGAGGGTGTAGCGGATCTTCTGCAAGAAGAGCAGCATCACCAGGAACACCAGCGCCATGGCCTCAAACAGGGTATGGACCACTTTCTCGATCGAGATCTCCACGAACGGAGAGTTGTCATAAGGAACGGTCCATTGCATGCCTTCGGGCATGGACAGAGCAAGGCTTTTCATCCTCTCCTGCACAAGGGCTGAAACGCGAACGGCGTTGGCACCGGGGGCAAGCTGGATGGCGGCAGCAGCGGACGCCCCGCCATTGATGCGGGAGGAAAAGGCATAACTCTGGGCTCCGACCTCGATGCGTGCAACATCGCTCAAAATGAGTTTGGAACCATCGGTCTCCGATTTCAGGACGATATTGCCGAACTCTTCAGGTGTGGTCAGCTGGCCTTGCACCGTGAGTGGAAAGGCGACGCGTTGCCCCTCGACGGTAGGCTCGGCACCAACACGGCCCGGAGAGATCTGAACATTCTGTGCGGAAATGGCCGAGGTGACTTCAGCCATGGAGATCGAATAGGACAGGAGTTTGTTCGGATCGACCCAGATGCGCATCGCTTTCTTGGAAACGAAAGACTGCACGCGACCAACACCGGCAACCCTGTTGAGTGGCTGCACGATCGTTCTTTCCATATAGTCGCCCAGATCGAGGGCGCTGAAGCGGCCGTCCGGCGATGTCAGGGCAACAATCATCAGGAAGCCCGACATGGACGATTCAATGGTAATCCCGGCGCGCTGAACCGACTCGGGCAAACGCGTCTCGATACTCTTGATCTTGTTCTGCACATCAACCTGTGCAAGCTCCGGATCCGTGCCGGATTCGAAGGTTGCGGTCACGGTGGCAGAGCCAGAGCTGTCGGCCGTGGATTCGAAATAGAGCAGGTGTTTGACCCCGGACAATTCCGGTTCGATGATGCTGATCACACTGTCGCTGACCACTTGCGGCGAGGCGCCCGAATAGTTTGCGCGGATCGAAATGCTCGGCGGAGCGATATCAGGATATCGCGTCACCGGCAGCAGCGACAGCGTCAGCAGGCCACCCAGAACAATGAAGATTGCAATCACCCAGGCAAAAATCGGGCGATCAATAAAGAAACTTGGCATAATGAGATCTCCCGAATGCTACCGGTTGGCTTGCTGAGGAGGGGCAACCATGACCGGTGAGCCATCCTTGGAGACGCGCGTTTGTCCCCTTACAATGACAGCACTGTTCGGCTCCAGGCCTTCATGAACGATATAGCGACGCCCGACAAGCTCTCCGAGCTTGACCATCTTGATGTGAGCAAGTTTGTCCTCGCCCACGATCACCAGCGTCGCTTCCCCTTTTGCATTACGAATGATTGCCTGTTGCGGTACAAGCAGGCTTTGCTCGAGGGTTTCGCGCGGCATCACCGCACGCACGAACATTCCCGGCAACAGGTCGTGATTGGGATTGTCGACCAGCACGCGAACCGTCACATCTCCGGTGGCCTCGTCCACGCTGAGATCCGTGAACAGCGCCCGGCCCTTGATCGGATAGACATTGCCATCCACGTCGAGAATTTCGACCGATGGTTCATCGCTGGCATTGTTGGCCGCATCCTTGGCGGCCCGTTGCATCTTGATGAGGTCTGTTGCAGGGCGACGCAGGTCAATATAGACCTGATCGATCTGCCTCACCACGGCAAGAGACGTTGCCTGGCTGGCAGAGACCAGAGCACCTTCGCTGACAAGTGCTGCGCCGATCACGCCGCTGATTGGCGAGCGGATGGTCGTATAGTCGAGATTGATCTTTTGCGTTTCCAACGCTGCCCTTGCGGCTTTCATCTGTGCTTCGGCGCTTTTGGCCCCGGCAACCGCGCTATCATAAGTCTGCTGGCTGGCAGATTTCTTTTCGAACAGTTGCTTTGCCCGTTCCAGCTCGATTTTTGCCAGATCAAGGGCTGCCTCTGCATTTTCAAGGGCTGCGGAGGCATTTTCAACCTGCGCCCGATAAGACTTGTCAACGATCTGAAACAGGGGCTGGCCTTCATCCACGAAAGCCCCCTGCTCAAAGAGGCGTTTTTCGATGATGCCGCCGACCTGCGGTCTGATCTGTACGGTGCGATAGGCCGAAACCCTTCCCGGCAACGTATCTTTCAATGTAACTGTCTCAGGAGAAATCACCTGAGTGGTCACCACCGCTGGAGGCATCTGGCCTCCCTGTGCCAGTCCCGACGAAGGCGCGAGTAGAAGACCGATGGTGAGGCCCATGGCAGCGGGCAGGATTGCTTTTCCGAATACAGGAGTCATGACGCCTTCCAGTGTGTGAATTATTTCATTTGCACCGTGCAGGATCCAACAGATAAGTGAAAAAATGGTGCAGTTTAATCGAGAACAATAACTCAAGACTTGTACATATGTCCAATTTTCTACCGTGTCCAGTTTGATTTTTAATAATCTTGGATATATTTAACAGAGTGAAGCAATTCCGGATCGATTAGAAACAGATCCTTCACTTTTAACCTTTCTTGCATGGATGTCGCACATGTCTTACCTACCAAAAGAACAGAGACGGGCTGAAATTATCGAAGCGACGATAGAAGTTATCCAGAAAGAAGGGTTGTCCGCAGCAACAGTTCGAAATGTTGCCAAATCCATTGCTGTCTCGCCGGGGCAGATCCATCATCATTTCGAATCCGCCGATGCTCTTCGCTCTCAGGCCTATTTGAGCCTGTGGGGCCGGATGCGGCAAGTCGTGGTGGAGGCTGCCACGAACAAGTCTCCGATCGAAGCGCTCATGATCCTCATCAGTGGCACGGAAGACAAGCAGGTCAAAGAAGAGTTCAAGAAGCTCTACAAGGATCTGGTCGATGCATCGCGCATGAGCGATGCAATGCGAAGCACTCTGCATCAAATCATGAATAGTACCATAACAGACTATCGGTCCCTGCTTACAGAAGCCCAGGCAACCGGCGATCTGGCAAAGACGGTAGATGTTCAACAGTTCGCTGTTGCGATATTGGCTCTCTCCTTTGGCATCGGCTTCATGAATGACATCGAGTTCGGACAAATTCAAATTCGGGACTTTGTTCACCGCCAGATCGAAATTCTGAACAAGGCGCATGAATGGGTGCCTCCCGGATCCTGAGCGTTGCCCGGCGAGCGCTGAGAAGAATGCGACAAGCTGTCGGAATTGCAGGGAACGCGGGTTCTGGATTTCGCTGAACGGATCAGAAAGTCCGCTTTCTGTCTGGACATTTCTCCAAAGGAGCGATACATCCTGCCTGTCTTTCCAACCGAATTCTTCGTTTTTCTCCCATTTGAACAATCACAAATGCGCCACGCCCTTCTTGTTTCCCGCCATTCATGCCTGAACCGGGACGATCTGCCGAACAGTGCCTTGAAGGGTGAGCCAATCATGAGTGTGCTCCATGCCTTTTCCCAAATTGCCTGAAAGAACCTTCTGCGTGATCCGCCATGGCCAGACCACGGCCAACCGGGATGAGATTGTCGCAGGCGCAACCGATGTGCCTCTGTCCGATCTGGGGCGCGAGCAGGCGGCCCGCCTTGCTGAGATGGAATGGTCTGATGACATCGCCCTGTTTGTCAGCTCCAAGACGCGGGCTCAGGACACATGCCAATTGGGATTTCCCGGCAGGCCATTCGAGATCAATCCGGGCCTGAGCGAGAGGGATTGGGGCGAATATGAAGGCCGCCCGATCAGCGAGTTGCCCTCAAGGGAGACATCGCCGGAGAGGGGCGAGGCCTGGCATGACATGATCAGGCGCGTCGGCAAGGCGGTTTGCGAGTGTTGCGAGAAGGCTGGCGACAGCTTGCCTGTCATTGTCTGCCATGCCGGTGTCATTCGTGCGATCTATGTGCTCATCGGGCAGAATGAAAAGGGTCGCCCTGCGGCCAATGCAACCCCGATCTATATTCGCTGGACGGGTTCCGCGCACGAGATTGCCCAAAGCCGGGACTGAGGCAGGGTCTGCAGGACGTTCCAATAAAGGCTTGGCGCTGAGCCCGGTGGTGACGAGCATGCTTGCCACTGGTCACATGCTGTCTGGTTGGTGTGACCGTGGTCCGGACGCAAGCCCGAACCACAAAATCGTCGAGGACTATGCAAGCAATGCGACGGCTTGCTTGGCTCCCTTGTCCTTGAGGGTCTTGTAAGCGGTGGCAACCGCTTCCCTGAAAGTGGCATTGCCAGCAAGCACATCGGGGAAAATACCGGACTGGTCAATGAGATTGCTGACCACATCTTCCGCCGTCCCGGCGCTGGCAAGTGCCTTCAGTTTGTCTGCAAGCGGGTCACGCACGTCAATCGGCTGGCCCTGTTCGTCGACACCGCCGACATAGCGCATCCATCCTGCAACAAGCAGTGCGAGCCGCGGATAAGGCGTGCCTGCCTTCAGGTGATGGGCGATGGATTCAAGTGCTCTTTGCGGCAGCTTCTGACTGCCGTCCATGGCGATCTGCCATGTGCGATGACGGATATTTGGGTTGCAGTAACGCTCAATGAGGGCATCCGCATAAACTTCGAGATCGACATTTTCCGGTGCCACGAGGGTAGGGGCCTGTTCCAGCCCGATGAGATCCCTTGCCACTTTCTTGTAAGCGGCATCGCCCATCGTCTCGGCAATGGTCTCATATCCGCCCAGATAGCCCAGATAGGCGAGGAAGGAATGCGATCCGTTGAGCATTCTCAGCTTCATATTCTCGAACGGCATCACGTCCTTGGTGAAGGTCGCCCCGGCAAGATCCCAGTCCGGACGGCCTGATGTGAACGTGTCTTCGATGACCCACTGACGAAACGGTTCGCAAAGGATTCCGGCCGGATCGGCATATCCCGTGCAACTGGCAAGCACTTCGTGGCTTTCCTCTGTCATGGCCGGAACGATGCGGTCGACCATGGTGGAGGGAAAGCGCACGTCGCTCTCGATCCAGGCGGCAAGATCCTCATCGAGCGCTTTTGCGAAGTCGAGCACGGCCCGCTTTGTCATGTGCCCGTTGGCAGGCAGGTTGTCGCAAGATAGTACGGTGAAGGGAGCAAGGCCCGCATCGCGCCTTTTGGCAAGAGCAGCCACCAGAACACCGACTACAGTGTGTGGAGCGTCGGGGGTCGCCAGATCGCTCTTGATCATCGGATTTTCAAAATCAAGCCCGCCGCTTGACGAGAGCGTATAGCCTTTTTCCGTAACCGTTATGGAAACAAGCGCAATATCCTCATCGGCAATGGCCGCAACAATTCCTTCAGGGCCGACCTTGGCCATGTGGCGGTGATCAATGACGGAGCCGACGATCCGCGCTTTCTGTTCCTCCGCACCATTTTCAACGACGCTATAGAGATAGTCGCGTGAGGCAAGGCCATCGAGCAGGTCGGTTGGCCCCATCAGCTCGATCTCGCGATAGGCCCAGTTGCTCTGGCCCAGTCCGAGCAACTGGTCGGTATAGACGGCCTGATGGGCGCGGTGGAACGCTCCGAAGCCGATGTGGCACATGCGTACCTTCAACTTGGTGCGATCATAGGAAGGATGCTCAACGCTCGCCTTCGCAGTTTCAAACAGATGAGAAGTCATTTCATTATCTCGTAATAGGTTAAAGCAGAATCAGAAAGCGGCAAGGAAAGAAACCGGACGGCACCGCAAGCATGTTGAGCCGATGGGTGCGCTTGTCCGGTCTCCACAGATCCCGAGCTTTTGGCTGGCACTTGCCTCTCAGCATCTACCCAAATGCCAGATTTGGCAAGAACAGCACCAATTCGGGCACGAACAACAGCAACAAGACAAGGCACAGGATTGCCAGCATGAAGGGAAGGCTTTCCTTGACATATTGATCAATCGGTGTGTCGAGCAAACTGCAAACTGTGAACATGGCGACACCAACAGGTGGCGTCATCGATCCGAAGGTCACGATGGTCATCATCAGAATGCCGAAATGGACCGGATCAACGCCTGCGCTCTTGATAACGGGCACGAAAATCGGGGTCAACAGCAGCACAAGGATGGTGCTCTCGAAAAACAGACCCGAAATGAGCAAAAAGAGCAGAATGACGGCGACCACGAGGTGAGGCTCGGAAATGGAACCGAGAAGGAAACCGGCGACCTGTTGCGGGACCTGCATGAATATGATGGCAAAGCCGATCATGCCGCTCATCAGAATGATGAGCATGATCATGCCGATATCGGAAAGAGCATAGCCGAAGGCACGCTTCATGGCTTCAAAGGTCATGACCTTGTGCGCAAAGCGACCGATAAGAACGGCATAGACAACGGCAAAGGCACCCACCTCGGAGGGGGTGAAAATGCCACCACGGATCGAAATGATCAGAAGGACAGGAAACAACAGCGCCCATTTTGCATCCCATGCCGAACGACCCACTTCTGCAAAGGTTGGCTTTTGCGCGGATTCGATCACATAATTGCGCTTCTTGGCAATCAGGAAAGCGGCCACCATGAGAAACAGCATCATCAGAAGCCCCGGGATCACCCCGGCCAGAAACAGACGACCAATGGAGACCTGGCCGACATATCCGTAAAGAATGAGGCCGATGGATGGGGGAATGGTTGCGGTGATGAGTGAGGAAAGGGCGATGACCGCAGCCGTATAGCCCTTGCTGTAGCGGTTGGCGAGCATTTGTGGCCCAAGGACACGGGCCTCCATCGCCGCATCGGCCACAGCCGAGCCGGACACGCCGCCCATCAGGGTCGAGAGAAAAATGGAAACCAGCGCCAGTCCGCCCGACATCCAGCCAAGAGTGGCTTTGGAGAAACGGAACAGCCGGTCCGTGATGTCGCTTTCATTCATCAGGTGGCCGGCCAACACGAAGAAGGGAACGGCCAGCAAGGGAAAGCTTTGTGAAACGGTGGCGATTTTCTGCACGCCGATGGATATCGGCATCACATCCGAGGTAACAAAGAACACGAAACCGGATACGCCAATGGCGAAGGCAACAGGTGCGCCCAGAATCATGAGGACAGCAAATATAAGAGCAATCAGACCCATCGGTCACACCTCCGAATTTTCTGGATTGTCAGCACCTGTACCATTGCTGCGCGTGAAGACGAGCAGCGGCTGCGAATCCTTGCCGCGCCAGGAAGTGACAAGATTGGACAGGATGGAAATGGTCAACAGGAGAGAGCCGACAGGCACCGCGATGGTAACCCATGCATAGGAAAGTCCGGAATCTCCGAACACACGCTGCCAGTTCATGATGGTCAGTTTGTAGCCTTCATAGGCAAGAAGCAGAAGAAAGCCGATGAAAAGGGCGGCCATTGCGGTTTCAATCACGCGGCGCGTCGCAAATGGCAGCAGGCGTACCAGCAGATCGACACCCAGATGCACACGTTCGCGCATGGCCCGGGTCGCTCCGACAAAGCAAAGCCAGATGAAGAGCAATTGCGCCAGATCCACAGACCAGATAAGTGGATGCCCAACGAAGCGCATAACGGCAGCCATAAAAACCAGCACCGTGATCACGGCAAGCAGAATGGCTCCTATGACAAATTCGATTTTTCCCAAGAAACCCGGCATGGTGCCTCGCCTTTCTTGTTCGTGATTCCTCTCTTTGCCAGTCTTCGGGAGAGGAATGTGTCGTGAATTTTATGTGAATGGTCGTCAGTCTTGCCGTCGTCCGCAAGAAGGCTCCGCAAGCGCGAATGTCTGCCGCCACCCGATTGGACGGGTGGCGACTGAGTGGGCGTCTGACTTACTCGGCAGCCATGGCGCGCAATGTGTCGCGCAGATCGCCATATCCGAGATCGTCATAGACTTTTGCCGTTGCTTCCTTGAACGGAGTGACGTCGATTTCACGAACGGCAACGCCTTTTTCCTTCAGCTCTTTCTCGATGCTTTCAAAGGATGCAAGGGTTCCGTAAGAGGCGATGTCGCCAGCCTTGAGGGCTTCCTCGCGAAGGACCTTTTGCAGGTCGGCAGGCAGGCTGTCGAACCAGATTGCAGAGGTGACCATGCCCGTGATCAGGTTGATATGGCCGGTTTTGGTCACATTGTTGATCACTTCGTCAAGCTTGGCACCGACGATTGCGGGCAACTGTGCTTCGGCAGCATCAATCACGTGGGAAGACAGCGCGGAGTAGACTTCGCCCCATGGCATCGGGGTTGGGGTTGCGCCCATTGCTGCAATGGTACCGGTCCAGACAGGAGCGCCTGGGGTGCGCATGCGGATGCCCTTGAGATCGGCAGGTACATTGATTTCCTTGTTGGTCAAAAGGTGACGTTCGCCCTGCCACCAGTTGAAGCTCAAGACCTGATGGCCTGACGCATCATGCAGTTTTTTCACCCACTCTTCAAAGAGATCGGACGTCACGACCTTGCGAATGCCTTCATATCCGGATGCAAGGAAAGGAGCGCCAAGAACGCCAAATTCCTTTTGGAAAACGGCAAGACGACCACCATCAACAATGACGGCAACAGGAGCGCCGGCGCGGGCCTGCTCAAGAACGTCCTCATCCGGGCCGAGCTGGGAGTTCGGGAAAAGCTTGACTTCGAGGCGACCGCCCGAGGCGTCTTTCACGTTGGTCTGAAAGGCTTCAAGGCCCTTGTAAAGCGGATCAGAGGTGGCAAGAGCGGTGTTGATGCTCAAGGTGTAATCGGCGGCCATTGCTGCCGAGCCGATGAAGCTGGCGACTGCGCCAACCAAAGCGATTTTGCCCAAAGACTTGAATGACATGTTGTTCCTCCCACATGCAAAATCAGGGACTAGTCGTCCCCAGGTTCGAAAAGTTCGGGTTTGTGCTTAGCTATTGTCGGAAGATCTTTCAGGATCTTCTTCAGGTGTGACCGCATGGCGCTTTCTGCTCCTGCGGTATCGTGGTCAGCAATCGCCGTGACAATGGCTTGATGCTGCACCAGCAATTTCGATGTATTCTGTTCCATGAGGCTGAGATAGCGGACGCGGTCCATCTGGGCCTTCTGATCCTGGATGACCGCCCATGCACCCATCTTGCAAGCCGCTTCAGCAAGAGTCTGATGAAAGATCTCGTCCAGATTGATAAACAGATCAGGGTCGCCAGCCTCCACAGCCTTGGCCTGATGGGCAATCTGATTTGCAAGCTCTCGTTCAAGGGCCGGGTCATGCTCTTCGGCTACCAGCCGCACGATATCCGCCTCGATTGCCTCGCGCACGAATCGTGCATCCATGACCTGCGCCTTCGAGATTTTCTTCACGAAACTCCCTCGGTTGGGCAGGATGTCAAGCAAACCATCATTGTTGAGTTTTATGAAAGCCTCACGCACAGGCTGACGTGAAACCTTGAAGCTCTCGGCAAGCTCTGCTTCGGAGACCCTGCTTCCGGGAGGCAACTGGTTATGGATGATTTGCTGACGCAAAATCTGATGGATTTGCGGTGCCACCGGCAGTCGCAAGTCGATTTCTGTCTGAGTAAGGGTCGGTTCAGCCGGCAAGATAGGATCACCTGTCATCTCGTTTCAACGCCAACCACCATACCGGTATGCCACCATACTTGTCAACGCCTGATTCCTATGATAGAGAGAAGCAAAGACTGCTCGAGCTGATGACGGTCCGGACACGAGCCCGGACGCAACAGGGCAAGAGCGCAAGAGCAACCCTCGAAAACAAAGGTGAGGACACTGCGATGCGGCAGACATGGCGATGGTTTGGGCCACAGGACCGGGTTTCGATCGAAGATATGCTTCAGGCTGGCGTTGAAGGGGTTGTCAGTGCGCTGCATCACATCCCGACGGGCGCTGTCTGGAGCCCTGAAGAAATCGCCACGCGCCAGAATCGCATTGCTCAAAAAGCAGACGGAAGTCCGTCCGGTCTGGCCTGGGAAGTTGTGGAAAGCTTGCCTGTCTCGGAAGAAATCAAGCAGCAGAAGGGTGAATGGCGCACCCATATCGAGACATACAAACAAAGCCTGCGCAATCTGGCCGAGGCAGGCATTGAGGTCATCTGTTACAATTTCATGCCGGTTCTGGACTGGACACGCACCGATCTCACCTATCGGTTGCCGTCGGGAGCAACCTGCATGCGATTCGATTTCGTCGACTTCGCCGCCTTTGATCTGTTTGTCCTTGACCGTCCCGGTGCGAAGGACGACTTCCCCCAAGAGGTTTACGAAGAGGCAAAGGAGCGGTTTGCCCGCATGGATGATGCGGCAAAGAGCTTGCTGGCCGAATCGATCATCTATGGCCTGCCGGGTGATGCCGAAGCCCCGTCCATGGCGAATGTGCGTGCCAATCTGGCGCAATATGACCAGATCTCTCAAGACCAGCTGCGCAGCCATTTCATCGCCTTCCTTGAGGAAGTTGCTCCGGTTGCCCAGACCCTGGGCCTGCGGCTTTGCTGCCATCCGGATGATCCACCCTTCGGTCTTCTCGGGCTGCCCAGAATCATGTCAACCGAAGCCGATTACCTCTCGATGATGGAAGCGGTCGATATTCCCGCAAACGGCATTACCCTTTGCTCCGGTTCTCTGGGTGCCCGCCCCGACAATGATCTGCCGGGCATGATGGAGCGCTTGGGAGACCGGGTGCATTTCCTGCATTTCCGCAATGTGACAAGAGAAAGCACCAATATCAAAGGGTCCTTCTATGAAGCGGATCATCTGGGTGGACAGGTCGACATGGTCGCTCTGATGCGTGCCGCACTTGACGAAGAAAACCGACGCAAAAAGGCAGGTCGGGCAGACTGGTCTCTGCCAATGCGCCCCGATCACGGTCTCGACATTCTCGATGACCAGAAACGCAAGGCCCAACCGGGTTACCCTGCCATCGGTCGCCTGAAGGGACTTGCGGAATTGCGCGGAATCATGCTCGCCCTTCAACATGGTTGAGCAGGTTTTTCCGTTGCGACAGAGTGTCGCTACCTGTAATTTCTACCTATATCAGGGATTCTTGCTAAAAAACGCAGGATGATACTTGCGAACGCATCGCTTGCAGCAATGGAAAATGGACAAGCTTGACCACCGTTGGAAGACGGGGTCACTTTGCGGGTATCCCGATGTCAGAAGCGGATCTGTGCCGGCCGGTCACGTCTTGGGTGTGACGGAACAAAGCACGCAGTCGACGATCCGCGCGCGCAAGGCTGCCTGCCCTTCATCGGTATAGAGTTCATCGCCAAAGTTGATCGAAAAAGTTGCCTTGTTCGACACGTTGAAAAAGGATAAGGCACTGATTTCCCAGTGAAGTTGAAGCGGCTCGATATCTTCCCTGAAGCGTCCTTCTTTCTTTCCGGCGTTGCAGATCCGGGTCAATTGATCGATGACTTTCGTGTTTGTCTCGTGCATCGATTTGATCTGCTTCATATAGTGTCCGTCATGGATATTTTCTCCCATGACCAGCCGTATGAAGTCGGAATTTCTCCAGTGATGGTCAAATGTGAATTCGACCAGACGTTTCAACGCTTCGAGTGGGTCCAGACCGTCCAGATGCAGCTCCATTTCCGCCTGTCGGATGCTGCTGTAGGCATCCTCGAGAACCTTGCGGTAAAGCCCTTCCTTGTCACCAAAATAATAGAAAATCATGCGTCGGGAGGTCTGGATCCTGTCCGCAATGTCTTTCACACTAGTGCCCGCCAGGCCCTTTTTTGCAAATTCGGATTTGGCTGCACGCAGGATATCGGCGCGCACGGCATCGGGGTCCTGTTTCCAGGATCGCGTCCTTTTTTGACCTACTGCTGCGCTGTTTACCATAGGGACATCGTCAATTTTAGCATTGAAATACAGGTAGGTAACTATTGTCTATCGATGCCGAAATGTCCAGACGCGGCGGTATAAACTAAAGGGGAGTTGACGAAATTAACCGCATGGAACAAAGTCTGCAAATAAATTAACTAAACGGTACAATGCAGTGATGCCTGCACTGTCGGGCATCTGGGAGGAGCTGCAAGATGCAAGGGGATTGCAAAACACCTGCGCCGGGGAAGGTGCAGGTTGGTTTGATCGGCTGTGGAATCGGAAAGTCCCGCACGCCCAAAATGCATATGGATGAAGCCAGAGCCCTGGGCTTTGACTTGGACTATGCCTTTCTGGACATGGATGACGATTGTCGATCCTCAAAGCCTCTGTCTCAAATTCTGGATGAGGTTGAACAAGAGGGATATGCCGGGGTCAATGTGACCTACCCCTACAAGATTGACGTGATTTCGCTTCTGGACGGACTTTCTGAAAATGCTAATATGGTCGGTGCGGTCAATACGGTTGTTTTCCGGGATGGAAAGCGCTTTGGCCACAACACGGACCTTTGGGGGTTTTCTGAAAGTTTCAAGCTGGGGCTTGCTGGCGCCAAATCCGATGATGCGCTTCTGATCGGTGCAGGTGGCGCAGGGGTCGCTGTTGCACACGCTCTGGCAAAATGCGGGGTCAAGCATTTGTCCGTCCACGATGTGGATCTGGACAGGGCGAGCGGTCTTGCTGACCATGTGATGGAATCTTTCCCTCATGTCTCGGCGCATGCCGTAAGCGATCTTGAAGATGTTCTTGTAGACAAAAGGCCCGATGGCCTTGTCAATGCCACCCCTATGGGAATGGCAAAGCTTCCGGGATCTGCTGTACCGGAACAGTATCTGCGCCCTGATATCTGGGTTGCCGATATTGTTTATTTTCCGCTGGAAACCCAGCTTTTGAAAGATGCCCGTGCGAAAGGGTGCCGTACATTACCCGGCTCAGGAATGGCGGTTTATCAAGCGGTGCGTGCCTTTGAACTCTTCACAGGACGCCCCGCAGATCCCACCCGCATGACGCAGACTTTTGATGGTTTCGACAAGAAACCGACTTTGTGAAGACTGAACGCCTATTAGGGAGGAGAATAGTATGTCGTTCAAATTTGGAAAATTTGCTGTTGCGGCAGCAATGACAATAGGCCTGGTCTCTGTTGCCAGCGCTCAAACTATCCGCGTTGCTCACGTTGACCCGGATGAATGGACCGCTTCCAAAAAAGGGGCAGCGGCTCATATCTTCAAGAATATTGTTGAAGGTGAAACCAATCTGAAGGTGGACCTGTATCCTGCCGGTGCATTGGGTAACGAAACCGAACTGGTTGGTCAGGCTGCTGAAGGCCTCACACAGGTTGTTCTCGTATCTGGTGCAATGTCCAAGATCTGCCCGGCTGCCGGTGTTCTGGATATTCCTTATACCTTCTCATCTGCAACCCTTGCATGGGAAGTGCTCGATGGTGAATTCGGCAAGGCTCTGGGAGAACATTGCCTTGAGCTAACCGGCCTTCGCACCCTTGCTTATGGTGAAACCGGCTTCCGTAACTTCACCAATAGCACGCGCGAAATCCGTAAGCCGGAAGACATGAAAGGCCTGAAATTCCGCGTTCAGCCAATTCCGCTTTATGTCGAAATGGTCAAGGGTCTTGGTGGCGAACCAACTCCGATCGCCTGGACCGAACTGCCAAACGCTCTGACAACCGGTGTTGTCGATGGCCAGGAAAACCCTGTTGGCGTGATCTACAACAACAATCTCCATAAACTGCAAAAATACATGACCCTTGATGGTCACGTCTATGGAGCCGACTTCATTCTGATTTCCGACGAATTCTATCAGTCTCTGACCCCTGCACAGCAGCAGGTTGTTGACAAGGCAGCGAAAGTTGCGGGCACTATGGGGCGTGCGATCCAGCAGTGGGGCACCGCAGAAGGCGTCAACAAAGTGAAAGCAGAAGGCATGCAGGTCTACTCACCAACGGCTGAGGAAATTGCTGCATTCGCAGAAAAGGCACAGCCAGCAGTGATCGACTATCTTCGCACCGAACTGGGCGAAGATGCTGTATGGATTGACCGTCTTCAGGAAGCCGTGGCAGCTGCTGCCAAATAGGCAATCTCTCAAGGTCGCCGGAGGTGTCATTAGCCACACCTCCGGCTACGCAAGCCACGCCTCCGGCTTTCCAAGCCATACCTCCGGCTAGCTGCTTAAAAAAATAAGAGGAATTTCCTGCCATGGAGAGGGTCTACCGTTTTGCTCGCCGTTTTTTTGCCTTTGGAGCGGGAAGCTCCATGGCGCTTGTCTTTCTCATAATATTTGTCAATTCGGTGCGGCGATACACGGTTGGCAAATCCGTTGCCTGGGGCGAAGAACTGCCCATCTACCTCACAATTTACGGAATCATGTTCGGAATAGCCTATGCCTACATGTCCGATAGTCATATCCGCTTTGCGGTGATCCTCGACATGTTGGGCAAACGCGCCAAACATTGGGTGTTGGTCTTGAGCGATATCACGACATTCGCAACCGGCGTCGCCCTTGTTTTTGCTGGTCACGCCTTTGCCCTGCGCCGCGGTCATGTCGCAAGTTCAGGCCTCAAGTCGACCGGCGATTGGCTGGCGGACAGCACTGGCCTGCACTGGCTTGAATGGTTTGGAAAGGTCGGAACCTGGCAATATGCCGTCGTCTTGGGCGGTGTAATGCTGGCCATTGCCGCCCTGTTGCGCCTGATCGTGCGGATCCAGTCTACTTCACAGGCTGATGAGCATGGAGAGCCTTCATTATGATTTATGCCTTGTTTGTTATTGGTCTGTTGATAGGGATCCCCATTGCAGTGACCATTCTTGGCACGCTTCTGGTTTTCATGGCCATGAATGACGCGCCCTTCACAATCCGCATCGTTGCCACGGAAATGTTCCGGGGCATGAATTCCTTTCCCCTGTTGGCCATCCCGCTTTTCGTGCTGGCTGGTGAATTGATGAATGAGAGCGGCATCACCGGGCGGATCATTGCCTTTGCCGATGTTCTGGTTGGCCGGTTGCGCGCGGGTTTGGCGCTCGTCAATATCTGGGCCTCTGTCATTTTCGCCGGGCTTTCCGGCTCGGCGGTCGCGGATACCTCGGCAATCGGTCGGGTTTTCATCCCCGAAATGGAAAAGCACGGCTATTCTCGGGAATATGCAGCTGCCATCACCGCGGCATCATCGGTTATCGGCCCGATCATCCCGCCTTCTATTCCGGTGATCATCTATGCCTTGATCGTGACCGGGGTGTCGGTTCCGTCGCTGTTTCTGGGGGGGATCGTCCCGGGGCTGATCCTGGCGACCTTCCTGTCCATTTACGTCATGGCGACGGTCAAGAATGAAACCGCCATGAAAGAGAAGCTTTTTGCCCGTGAATCGGCATCAAAGGCGCTCCTCGGTGGCATTCTGCCTCTCTTTATGCCGGTTTTCGTTGTCGGCTCGATCCTTGCCGGGATTGTTACGCCCACCGAAGCAGCTTCCTTCGCTGTGGCCTATGCCTTGCTCCTTGGTGTATTCGTCTATCACAATATCACCTTCGCATCCTTGCCCCGCATATTCTCGCGCGCGATGAAAGACAGTGCGGTCATCATGATCATCATCGCTGCGGTGAGTGCCGCAAACTGGCTGTTGACCTACAATCGCATCCCCAACATGCTCACCGACTGGGTTCTGTCAAACGTCGATGGCAAGATCGCTTTTCTCATCGCGATCAACCTGTTGTTCCTGTTTGTCGGGTTGTTCCTGGAAGGCATCGCGGCGATGCTGGTGCTGGTGCCGATCGTGCATCCCATCGCCGTATCGCTGGGGGTTGATCCAACCCATTTCGGCATTGTCGTGATCTTCAACCTGATGATTGGTCTGATCACACCGCCTCTGGGGCTTTGTCTGTTCGTTGCCGAATCCATCGCCAAGGTTGGAATGGTGAGAATAACGCGAGCCATCCTGCCGCTGTTCTTCGTTGAGGTCATGGCGCTGCTGGTCATCACCTTCATACCAGAAACGGTGACGGCTCTGCCCGGACTTTTCGGTTATTGATGACACGCGCTTCTGTCGGCAAATCTGGCAGGGCAAATCCTTCTAGATCGGTGAAAGTCGCCTGCGTTCGCGGGCGGCTTTTTTCATTTGCGCAATCAGGCAGGTGACCATGGCATCGGCAAAGATGGATCGCGACTGGTCGGCATTGAACAGCGCATAGGTCTTGAAACTGGTCGGCTCCCTGATCCGCCGAACGACGATATCGGGATGCTGTTGTGGACCGGCAAGGGACAATTCGTCGATGATCCCGACGCCCAGCCCTTCAGCCACGAGCGTTGCGATCGTCTGTCCCGTTCGAGCAACGATGGAATAGGTCACATCGATATCGTTGTCCCGGAACGGGGCCATCAGCAACTGGCCATAGGGATCGTTTGGTTCGATACCGATCATTGTTTGAGAGGCAAGATCCGCAACCGAGATCTCAGGTAGGGCAGCAAGGGGGTGATCCTGTGGCAAAATGGCAAGAAGCTGCCCGCTGTAAAGGGGCTGCACCGCCAGGCCGGGATGGTCGATCTTGTAGCTCATGGCCACCATCTCCCCCTTGCGCAGCAACAGATAGTCGATTGCTTCCTCGATCTTGATCACGTTGAGATGCAGCTCGAGTTTCGGGAACTGCTGACGCAGATCCTTGATCGCGCTTGGAAAAACATAATGAGCGATAGAGGGGACAGCACCGAAGGCCACGCGACGATTGGCCCCTTCCTTGAGCGAGCCGATAGCCGAGTGCAGATTTTCAACCGAACGGAACACCGCTGAAATCTGCTCGAAAATGTCGCGGGCTTCCTCTGTCGGCGTATAGCGGCCATGCGTGCGCGAGAAAAGCCGGATGCCAAGCTCGGCCTCCGTATATTTCATCACCCTGCTGATGCCCGGTGCCGAGACATTGAGCAATTCCGCCGCTCCCTTGACGGTACCCGCGACCATGATTGCGCGAATGACCTCGATTTGCCGTAACGTAAGCATGTTTGGCACCTCCCGGCAAAAATTAACATCTTGTTTGGCTAAATGTCAAAAAAGGTAATTTAATTTAATTAACCGTGCAGTTAAATTTATGAAAGAGTACCAGGAATCTGGTAGAATGCCTAATGGGAGGGAAGGCATGTATGAGTTCGACGGGTCAGTCCTGATCGAAGATGAATTTCTGCGCGACGGACTGCAGAATGAAAAGCGGCTTTTTTCTTTAGAGGAAAAACTGGGATTCCTGGACCGGCTGGAAAAGGCGGGTGTCCGGCGTATTCAGCTGGGCTCTTTTGTGCATCCCAAATGGGTGCCGCAGATGGCCAACACTGATGAGCTGTTTGAGAGGATTGAACCCAAGGATGGTGTAACCTACACCGCCCTTGTGATGAATGATGCCGGGCTTGAGCGAGCGCTCGCCGTGGGAGTAAGGCATCTCTCGATCTCGATTTCTGCCTCCGAGACCCATTCGCAAAAAAATACCAATCGTTCGGTTGATGAGGGCTTGTCACAGATCGGACCGGTCATCGAGAAAGCGCTCGCCGAAAAGATTGTCGTAAGGGCTGGGATCCAGTCGGCTCTTGCGTGCGGGTTTGAGGGGCATATCGATCCCAAACGCGTGATCAGGATCGCCCGCTCCTTTGCGAGTTTGGGCGTACAGGAAATCAATATTGCCGACACCGCCGGTCTGGCCAACCCGAAACAGGTTTACGAGCTGTGCCACCGGTTGCGATATGAGCTGCCCGGCAGTGTTGCCCTGTCTTTGCATCTGCATGACACGCGGGGGCTTGGGCTGGCCAATTTCGTTGCAGGTCTGCAAGCCGGGGTCAGAATCTTCGATGCAGCCATGGGCGGCCTTGGCGGATGTCCGTTCGTGCCCAAGGCCACAGGCAATGTCTCGACCGAGGACTTGGCATTTGCCTGTCAGGAAATGGGGCTTGAAACCGGCATCGACTGGCAGGCCCTGAGAGCGCCCGTGGAGCAGGTCGAGGGCCTGTTGGGAAGAACTCTTCCAAGCCGGATGGCCCATACACCGGCACCCCCCTGGTACCAACCTCCGGAGGAAATGTGATGCGTGACTATTCTCTATCCTATCTGACCGTTCCGGGTGTCACCCCGCCTCAGCAGGTTGAAATTGCGGCCAAGGCAGGCTTCTCTCATGCCAGTTTCCGCCTGATCCATCTTGGTGTCGCGGGCGAGCCGGACATAGACCCGACCGCACCGGACATTCTCCGTGAGACCAAACGGGCGATGATGGACACCGGCGTGAAATGCTTCGATGTCGAATTGTGCAAGATCCATCGAGATATCGATCCGGACAGCTTCAAGCCAGCCTTTGAGGCAGGAGCCGAGTTGGGGGCCAGTCAGGTGATTTGCTCGGCCTGGACCGACGTTCGCAATGACCGTGGCTATATTGTCGAGCAGTTTGCCTATATTTGCTCTTTGGCCGAGCCGCTTGGTCTGACGGTCAATCTGGAATTCCCGGCCTTTTCGCGCCTTGCGACGCTTGATGAATGTGTCGAGATTCTGGAACTGGCCGGATGCCGAAATCAGGGGCTGCTGGTTGATACGCTCTATATGCATTTCAACAAATGCCCGCTCTTTGCGCTTGAGAGGGTGCCAAGGGAATGGATCAATTTCCTGCATGTCTGTGACGCCGATGATGTCGCCTACACCAAGGATCAGATGATCCATATCGCACGAGACGCAAGGCTCTATCCCGGCGAGGGAGCGATTGACTTTTCAGTGCTCAACTATCTGTTCCCCGACTTGCCGCTGGCGATTGAACTGCCAAACGCGGAACGCTCCGCAGAGCTGGGACACGAGCAGCATGCGCGCAACTGTCTGGAAGCGGCCAAGTCGGTTTTTGAAACAAATGCAGGATTTGCCAACCGTAGAGACGGTTTGGCTGGCTGAACAAGCCAACAAGGATTTAAGGGAGAGGACAAATGGCACGAGAAATTACGGAACAAGAAAAGCAATTGGTGGCGGAAATGGTTGCCCGTGCCCAGGCGGCAATGGACGCTATCAAGGACTATGACCAGACACAGGTTGATCGTCTGGCTCAGGCCCTCGGCTGGAACTGCGGCAACGAGACAACATTCGTCCGCATTGCCCAGATGGGCGTGGACGAAAGCGGTATCGGCGATCGCGCCGGTCGCGGAGGCAAACGTTTCAAGATTCTTGGTGTCCTGCGCGATGCGTTGCGCCAGAAATCGGTGGGAGTGATCGAGGTCGATGACGCCAAGGGCCTCATGAAAATAGCAAAACCAGCTGGCGTCATCGCTTCGCTCATCCCAACCACCAACCCCGAATTGACCCCCCCTGTTACCGGCATCTATGCCATCAAATGCAAGAATGCGGTGATCTTCTCGCCCCATCCGCGTGCCAAGAACACCACGGCCGAAATGGTGCGCGTGATGCGTGAAACCTGCAAGAAGCTGGGAGCGCCGGAAGACCTGTTCCAATGCGTCACCGAGCCTTCCATTCCGCTCACGAACGAATTGATGGCCCAGTGCGATGTGACATTTGCAACCGGTGGCAAACCGATGGTCAAGGCTGCCTATTCTTCCGGCAAACCGGCCTATGGCGTGGGGGCAGGCAACTCCACCATGGTGATCGATGAGACCGCCGATATCGAAATCGCCGCCATGAACAGCCGCATTTCCAAGACCTCCGATTATGGCTCGGGCTGCTCGGCTGACGGCAACCTGATCATGGCTGCCCAGATCTATGACGACATGAAAGCGGCTCTCATCAAGGAAGGCGGTTATCTCTGCAATGCCGAGGAAAAAGAGCTGATCAAGAAAGCGCTCTGGAAAGACGATGGTTCGCGCCGCGTTGAAACCGTCGCTATCTCGGCTCAGCGGATCGCCGAATTTGCAGGCTTCACGATCCCTGAAGATCGCAAGTTCATCATGGTCGAACAGGATGAGATCGGCAAGGAGCACAAATTCTCCGGCGAGAAACTGTGTGTTGTCATGGCGCTATACAAATTCAAAGATTTTGATGAAGCCATGGCCATGGTCCGTGCAATTTATGAAGTGGGTGGCAAGGGGCATTCCTGCGGCATCTATTCCAACGATGACGACCGCATCCTGAGGCATGCCATGAATGCGCCCGTGAGCCGCGTCATGGTGCGTCAACCCCAGTCCAAGGCCAATGCCGGCAGCTTCTCAAATGGTATGCCGATGACCTCCTCGCTCGGGTGCGGCATCTGGGGTGGCAACATCACCAACGAGAATGTCTCGCTCAAACACTATATGAACGTGACCTGGGTTGCCCGCCCGATCCCTGAAGATCGTCCGTCCGAAGAAGAGTTGTTCGGCGAATTCTACAATACGGAGATCATGTGATGAACGACCAGTCCATGCCCAACAGGGACAAGACGGTTGCCAAGCAATTGGTGACTTATCTGGAAGATCGAGGCGTGCGTCACATTTTCGGTCTGTGTGGCCACACCAACATCGCCGTTCTGGCGGCGATGGAGGATTCCAATCTCGAATTCGTAACCGTGCGTCACGAGCAGATCGCAGCCCATGCCGCCGATGGCTATGCCCGCGTGACAGGCAAGGCTTCAGTGGTTCTCTCGCACCTGTCACCGGGTCTTACCAACGCTGCAACCGGCGTTGCCAATGCGGCGCTGGATTGCATCCCGATGGTGGTGATCGCGGGCGATATCCCGAGCTACTATTACGGCAAGCATCCCCATCAGGAGGTGAACCTGCATGCGGATGGCGCCCAGTATGAAATCTATCGGCCCTTTGTCAAACGCGCCTGGCGCGTCGACACGCCCGAGCTTTTCCCCGAGATCATGGAAAAGGCTTTTGCTCTGGCCGAAAGCGGACAGCCCGGCCCGGTTCTGGTCAATGTGCCAATGGATTTCTTTTCTGCCGAGATTGATCCTGAGCTTTGGAAACGCCAGCTGACCAATACCAAGACGCTGGTTAAACCCTCCATCGATGACGAAACGGCCAGGGACATCATTTCCCGGCTGATCGAAGCCGAGCGACCGGTCATCTATGCCGGTGGCGGGGTCATTCTCGCCCGCGCCTGGGATGAGTTGCGCGAACTGGTCGACCATCTTGGTCTGCCTATTGCTCACTCCTTGATGGCAAAGGGCGCATTGCCCGATGATCATCCGCTGGTCCTTGGCATGACCGGTTTCTGGGGCACACCGCTCACCAACCAGACAACACTGAATGCCGACTGGATCTTGGGCCTGGGCACGCGCTTCAAGGAGGCCGACTGTTCGTCCTGGTATCCAGACTATACCTTCAATATCGGCGAAGGGGCTACCAAGCTCATTCATATCGATATCGAACCGCAGGAAATCGGCCGCAACTATCCGGTTGAAATCGGTGCGGTTGCAGATCTCAAGGCCGCTTTGAAGGTGCTTGTCCGGGTGGCCAGAGAAATGAAACCCGAGGGCATCAAGCGTCAGCCAATGCGTGAAGTGATCGCCAGCTTCCGCAAGGATTTCGCGTCGTCCAATCTGGAAATGCAGCAATCGGATGCCTTCCCGATGATGCCCGAGCGCATTCTTGCCGATCTGCGCGCCGTGATGCCGCGTGATGCGATCCTGACGTCCGACGTGGGCTGGAACAAGAATGGCGTTGCCCAGCAGTTCGACATTTTCGAACCCGGCACGGCGCTCATTCCGGGCGGTTTTGCAACCATGGGCTTTGGCCCCCCGGCGGCCGTGGGTGCGAAGATCGCAGCCCCCGAAAAGGTTGTTATCAGTCTTGTCGGTGATGGCGGTTTTGGTCAGAACCCTGCCGTCTTGGCAACCGCTGCGGAAATGAATCTGCCCGTTATCTGGGTGGTGATGAACAACAACGCATTCGGAACCATCGCCGGGCTTCAGAAAGCACACTACGGCCTCAATTTCGGCACGCTCTTCCCCAAAGCCGACGATCCGGTCAATCAGTTGCCCGATTATGCAGCTATCGCCAGAGCTTTTGGCTGTGACGGAGTGCGCGTCAAGTCTGCCGCCGACTTCAAGCCAGCCCTTGAGGCTGCAATCGCAAGCGGCAGGCCAACTGTTCTTGATGTCGCCATGATCAACAATCCGACCCCGACATCGGGACACTGGAATATTCTCGATATCTACTCGCCTCAGGGCGGCGTTGGCCACGTGGCAACGAATTAATCCATTCCACCCACTGGAGTGTTTTACGTGACCGGATACGTGGAACACTCCTTTTTTATTGTCAATTAGGTGCGAACCACACTTTTTGTCTGTGCAACGGAAGAAGCGGTGTGTTAGATTCTAATGTACTGCTCAGTACATTAGCATTTTTGCCATTTGGAGCTTGGGAGGGCTGCCATGAAAACCTCGATTTCCACCGTGTCGATTGCTGGTGATCTTAGCGAAAAGCTGACCGCCATAGCTTCAGCCGGTTTTGACGGCATCGAGATTTTCGAACAGGATTTCATAACGTTTGACGGGCCGCCCGAGACCGTCGGGGCCATGGTTCGCGATCACGGCCTGACCATCGACCTGCTTCAGCCCTTGCGGGATTTTGAAGGCTTCTCGGGGCAGACACGGACCCGCGCCTTTGACCGGGCCGAGCGTAAATTCGATCTGATGCAGCAATTGGGCACAGACCTGTTGCTTGTCAGTTCCTCCGATCACCCGGATTCCCTTGGCGGGATCGAGCAGATTGCGGAAGACTTCCGCGAGCTTGGGCAAAGAGCGGCCAAACGCGGCTTGCGCATCGGCTTTGAAGCCAGAGCCTGGGGCAAGATCATTTCCGATTATCGCGATGCCTGGGAAGTGGTCCGCCTTGCAGATCATGATGCGGTTGGTCTGATTCTGGACAGCTTCCACATTCTGGCCCGCAACAACGACCTTAACGCCATTCGCTCCATCCCCGGCCACCGCATTTTCCATGTGCAATTGGCCGATGCGCCAAAGATCGAGATGAATCTCGAATACTGGTCTCGCCATTTCCGAACCATGCCGGGAGAAGGGGAACTCGACCTTCTTTCCTTCATGTCGGCAGTTGCCGCAACCGGCTATCGTGGCGCAATTTCCCTCGAGATCCTCAATGATCAGTTCCGCAGTGGTCGCCCCCGTGCGATTGCCGTCGACGGGCAACGTTCCTTGCTCAATCTGATGGACAAGGTGAGGGCGAGTGAACCCAATGCTGCCTTTGACGTGCCCGAAATGCCGTCACGCGCACCGATCCGCGGGGTCGAATTTGTCGAATTTGCTGCCAGCGACAAGGATGCTGGCAATCTGGGTGAAATGCTGTCCGCGCTTGGCTTCACCCAGACTAAAACCCACATTGCCCGTGAAGTCAGTCTCTGGCAACAGGGCAATATCAAGCTGGTGGTCAATACCAGCAAGGAAGGCTTTGCCCACTCCGCTTATGTCATGCATGGCATGTCGGTTTGTGATATCGGCCTTCTGGTGGACGATGCCAATGCCGCTGCGGAACGAGCCAAGATTCTGGGTGCCAGCCCCTTCATGCAAAGACGCTTTACCGGCGAGCTGGACATTCCGGCGGTCCGCGGCGTGGGCGGATCCGTTCTGCATCTGCTTGACAAATCGAGCCAGCTGGCCGAGGTCTGGAATGTCGAGTTCAATGCCGTTGACGGAGATGTCGATACAGCCGGAGTGGGGCTAACTCATATCGACCACGTCGCTCAGGTGGTCAATGACGAAGACATGCAGACCTGGACCTTGTTCTACGAGTCGATTTTTGCTCTGGACAAGACGCCGATGGTGGATGTGTCAGACCCCAGTGGCTTTGTTCACAGCCGCGCAATCCAGAGCTCGGATGGCGCCTTCCGTCTGACACTGAACGGTGTTCAGACCCATCGTACATTTGCGGGCCGTTTCGTCGCCGACAGCTCAGGCTCATCGGTTCAGCATCTTGCCTTTGCAACCGATAATCTGCTTGAAACCGCCGCCAAGCTAGTTGAACGTGGCTTTGAGCCTTTGCCGATTTCGGAAAACTATTATGCGGATCTGGCGTCCCGGTTCGATCTCGATCCCGCTTTCATCAAGCAGCTCAGTGCCGCGAACATCTTTTATGATGAAGATGATGACGGTGCCTATCTGCAACTTTACAGCCGCCCCCATGGTGACGGCTTCTTCTTCGAGATCGTCGAACGGCGCGGGAAATACTACAATTATGGTGCTCCCAATGCCGCCTATCGAACCGCAGCATTGAAACGTCTGTCGCGTCCGACCGGCATTCCGCGCAAGTAGCGAATCTCCTCCTTCTCGGCCCCTGTTGCGGGTTCTTGCCAAAGGAGCCTGCCTTAACGGGACACGAGATCAACCTGAAATGCATGAAACCCTGCCGCGGGCAGCGACAGGGTTCCATCAGGGAACGAGAAGCGCCTGACTGGGGGCAGGCTTACTTCAGGTTCAGGAGAATGCTTTCAGCATTTTTCGAGCAGATCTTCTCTTTCACGCTCTCCGAAACGTTGGCACTTTCGATCCATTTTCCAGCATCCGCAGCCGCTTCAAATGGATAGTCGATTGAATACATGACATTGTCTTCGCCAAGGCCGGCCAGTGCGCAATGCAGCGGCGTGTCATCGAAAACACCGGAGGTGGTGCAGGTGACATTCTTTTTGAGATAGTAGGACGGAGCCTGCGGCAGCGGCGGTTCTGGATGATAGGAGATCGGCAGGCGGCTGTCGAAACGCCAGGTCATGAAGGGCAGGGATTCGCCCATATGACCAAGGATCAGCTTCGCGTCGGGATGACGCTCGAAGACACCGGCCAGAATGAGGCGCAAGGCATGGGTCGCGGTTTCCACGCCCCAGCTCCAGAATGGTCCCCACAGGCCCGGATGGCCTTCAAAGCAGACCGGCTTGCTGACCGGGTTGCCCGGATGAATATAGATCGGAGCCTTGAGTGCAGACGCGCGCTCCCAGAAGACTTCATTCTCGGGTGCATCGAGATAAACGCCCAGAGTCTGGCCATTGACCATTGCCCCCTGAAATTTGAGCTCCTTGACACAGCGCTCCAACTCGTCGGCGGCCGCCTTGGGATCCTGCATCGCCAGATGCGCAAGGCCACCATAACGGTCGGGCTTTTGCGCAATGATCTCGGCCAGATCGTCATTGGACTTTTCCGCAAGCCGAACCGCCAGCTTGGTATCCGGTTCGATCTGTACCCCGGGCCCGGCGATGGACAGGACTGCAAAGTCAAGTCCGCACTGATCCATGATTTCGATCCGCTCTGGCCCGACATCCAGCAGGCGCGGCACTGCCATCGCGGCAAGGTCCTTGTTTACATTCTGAAAGGTTTCTTCGATATACCCGGCCAGTTCCGGGGTCAGGAAATGTTCTTCAAGGGCAATTCTTTTCATTAATGTGCTCCATTCAATTCTTCGCCACCGGTCACGACAGGCATGGCTCTGTTGTTCTCGCGCTGCGGATTGCCGAGCGAGCGGTCCTGTTCGGGACGCAAAGGGGGGCTGTTGCCAGCAACTGCGAATGAGTTGCTGGCTTGCTTTTGTGTTACAGGGAGTTGTTTCTGCGGGGCGGGTTTAGTCTGCGGCTTGTGGTGTTGGAGATGCCGCGCTGTTTTTTTCGACCTCAAAGAGGTCTTCTGGTGGGAAGCGATAGGGCTTCATTTTCACCATCAGGGCGACGGCGATCACGATGCCAGCGCAAAGGGCCAGCATGATTTCCGTGTAGCCTCCGAAATGGTCGAACGAGACGCCCATGATCATCGGTCCGAGGCCCGAACCGAGCATGAAGATCAGGAACAGATATCCATAGATCTCTCCGAACGAGCGGTTGCCCAGATATCGGGTCAACAGGAACGCGATGAGATCGACCTCTGCACCCAGACCAACACCGATCAGAACGGTTCCGATCGCACCCAAGGTTGCATCATGGGCCTGGATCAGCACCAGAAGACCCGCGAGTGGGGCGAGGAAGAAAACCGCAGCCACATAGGGAGCAAAAATCCGGTCAAGCAGATATCCGGAAATGAGCCTGCCACCAATCAGCGCCATGCCTGCAACGGAAAGGGCTGAAATTGCGACGCCTGGCGATACTCCACGGTCTGTCAACAAGGGCACCACATGGGCAATGGCTCCGTTTGCAGCCAGGGCAACAAAGAAGAAGGCCACGGCAAGATACCAGAAATCGGCACAACGAAGGGCTTTACCACCGGTCAGGCCCTTTTGAACCAGCTGCTTGGCCTGTCCTTTGTCGCCAACACCGGCATTGCGGTCCCTGACGAAGAACAGAACGGCAGGAAAGGCAAGAATGAAGGTCAGCGCACCAAGCCCGATATAGGCCTCTCGCCAGCCATAGGACTGGATGAGGGACATCGCGAATTTCGGCACGATCGCTGTTCCCAGACCAACGCCGGAAATTGCGATACCAAGAGCAAGGCCACGCTTTCTGTCAAACCAGGTTGCGATCGCCTTGGAATAGGGCATCGGTGTCTGGCCAGCTGCGGCAATGCCCATGACGGCATAAAGGCCAATGAACAGCCCCGCAGAGGTGGAGACAAAGCTGACGGAGGCTGTGGCAAGGGCAAACAGAAGGATGGCAGGCAGGGCGACCATGCGAATACCATATCGGTCCATCAGCCGTCCTGCGATTGGCGTGGCCAACCCGGTCAGAACCAGACCGGCATTCAGGGCAAGAGAGATCGTACCGCGATCCCAGCCCATATCCTGCGAAATCGGTTTGAGAAATACACCAAAAGTGAATTGCATGACCGGCCCGTTTCCGACCAGTAGCCCTATCACTGAACCGAACACAACCCACCATGGGTTTTTGAATAATTCCTTCAAGTTGTATTTCCTCCTGAATATGAAACACCAGAAAGTGAGGCTTCCTCCCTTCACGTTCAGGTGTTTGGATTGATGTTATCGTAAACATCAAAATAATTGTAGAAGATTTATATTGGAAATACTTATTTATGAACTGAATAGAACCATTTTGATATCACAGAGGTCGGATTAATACTTTAAAAGTGCTGATTTAATATCAAAATGGCATAACCAAGAAAAATATGTATTTATACCAATATTGTTTTGAGGGGATCGTTTTCCTGATGGGTAAAAATTTTGTAGTGGCGGCTACTAAAGTCATATATGCTTTTTTGCGGCTGGAGGGGCCGAACTGTCAAATTGCAAGAGGAGAGAAGAGAGGGGAGCCTGTGCTTGCTGCTGCCTTGTTGTGCAAAAGCTCGTTCAGGCATGTGCCTGCCCCAAATCAAGGACATGTCGCCTCACAATCCACCAACGCCGACGCGGACAAGAGAAAACCAAGAGCGTCGCAGCATTTTGGGAGGGAAGAATGCACCTGCGTTACATCAAGTTTTTTATGGCGGTCGCTGAAACGAAAAGCTTCACTCAGGCAGCCCAGAAAATGAACACGGCACAGCCGTCCCTCAGTCGTCAGATCCGAAAGTTGGAGGAGATTGTCGGTACTCCGCTGGTGATCCGAAACACCCACGATGTCAGACTGACAGATGCCGGAGAGGTTTTCTATGAAGAAAGCCGAGGCATTCTCGACCAGGTCAACCGGGCCATCGCTGCCGCCCAGAATGTTGCAAGCGAGAAGGCCAGCAGCACGACAATCGGCTTTGTATCGGGCACCGAAGCGCCGTTTCTGATTGACATCTTCTCCGACATTGTCGAGCGCTGCAAAAATCTGCATATCTCTTTCCGCGGACAGCGAGAGCGACATTTGCTCGAAAGCCTCTATAACGGAGATGTTGATGCCGCCGTTCTGGCTGGCCCGATCACCGATCCCGATCTACTTTCGCAAGTCATCGTAAGCCAACCCTTGATAGCAGCCATTCCGGCAAGGCACGCGATGGCCGAGCAGGAGGTCGTTTCCTTCTCGCAACTGCTCACCTTGCCGTTTGTAGCGCCCGATCCGGAATTCGCACCCAACTATCATGCCACGATCCAGTCTTTCGCGAGACGGCAGAAAATTACCTTTCTGCCCACGCAAACGGCCTGCGACAGCATTCTGATGCGACTGCAACTGGTTGGCAGCGGTGTCGGTTTCGCGCTGATAACCAAATATCAGGAGCGCTTTTTGCCTGACACGGTTGTGACCCGTCCGCTCGATCTGGATACGACCTTTGATCTGGTTCTTGCCTGGCGCAAGGACAATCAGTCAAAGGCTCTTTGGGAGGTGATCGAGAATATGCAGACAAGTCTCCTGGATGGCGAAATCGAAATGACCATGAGGGAGCGGAGCCATTATCCGCAGGACCTCTCCAATTTCGAGATGGGCCACCCATTGAAAACGCATCGCATGCCTTTCCCGAGGGCCGACTAGCATACGCTTGATCATGTCTGCTTGTGAGTGCGGTCGCCTTTGATGCAAACCTACAGCGCAACGAGCCTCTTGTGCTCCGGATCGACCAGAAATCGCCGGTCGCATATGCGCTTGAGAAATGCCTCATTGTGGCTGACAACCAGTATCGCCGTTCCCTTTTGTGCCAGACGGATCAACAGCTCGGCAACCTGTTGGCAGGAGATCGTGTCAAGCGAACTGGTTGGTTCGTCCGCGACGATCAGCTCCGGCTCTGCCAGTTCGAGGCGAGACAGGCAGACCCGCTGCTTCTGCCCGATGGAAAGCTCCCATGCCTTGGCATGAATATCGAGGTCTGCCAAGCCGACATTTGCAAGGGCTTCCCTTGCCGCCTCTCGTCGCCTTGCCCGACTGCTGCGCCTAAGATGAGAGGCTGTCAACGGTTCGCTGACCACACGCCACACCGGCCATGACAAGGGCAGGCTGGCAGACGGATCCTGAAAGATCGGCATGATGGCACCGGGCCGTGTGAGAGACATGGATTTATGCATCGTGCCGCTTGAGCATTCATGCAGGCCCATGATCAATTTGAGCAAGCTGGACTTGCCACTGCCAGACGGTCCGAGAATGCCGATAATCTCGCCGGGCGAAATCGACAGATCGACCTGTTTCAATATCGGCTCACGGCTGCCCTTGTAATGCAGGCTCGCGTCCTTCAATGTCACGATCGGGTCTTGGGTGTTGCTGCTGGTTGTGCGCCTTGTGTCTTTGAGGGCGTCGAGGAAGCTGCATGTGACAGCATGATGCCGGTGCCCTTGCCATTGATCAGGCGTGAAGACCTCCACCAGCTGCCCGTTATGCAGAACGCCGATCCTGTCGGCATTTTGCATCACAAGGTCCATGTCATGGCTGACAAGCAGAACCGCCGCACTTCTTTGCCTGATAGAGGACAGCACCGCCTGAGACAGATCCGCATCAAGAGCGCTCGTGGGTTCGTCCGCAATGATGAGGGACGGCGTGTGGGCCGTGGCCGCCGCGATGCTTGCCCGCTGAAGCATGCCGCCGCTCCATTGATGCGGATAGGCGCCTGCCTTTTCTTGTGCATCAGCCACCCCGATTTTCTCAAGCTCGGAAATGATCTGGCGTCGGGAGACGGACTTGCCCTGACAGCGCCAGGCCTGGCCGATATGGTCGGCAACTTCTCTGCGCGGATCACACGCTCCCCAGGGATTCTGCGAAACATATCCGATCTCAACGCCACGGATCTGACGCCACTCTTTTTGCCGCAAGGTCAGAAGATCTCGCCCGTCAAACAGAATTTGTCCACCAATCTGCGTATCCGGATGATGCAGGCCCAACAGCGCTTTTGTGATGGTCGTCTTGCCGGAACCGGATCGTCCGACCAGAGCGAAGCATTCCCCCTTGGCGATTTCGAAGGAGACCCCGTCTATTTGTGCGCCGGATTCGGGATAATGGATCGTCAGATCCTTGCAGGAAACGATACTCTGGCTCATTGTTTTTTCACTTCCGTGACATCTCGCAGGGCATGACCGATGAGGTTGGCCGAGAGGACCGACAACAGGATGGCAATCGCGGGGGACAGCAGGAGCCAGGGAGCAATATCGAAATAGAGACGGGACTGAGACAGCATCGCGCCCCATTCTGCATGAGGTGGCTGAACACCGAGGCCAAGAAAGGACAGACCCGAGATTGCACCGATCATCGAGCCAAAGGCCAGCGTGGCCATAACGCCCAGCTTGGTGGCAATGCCGGGCAACAGATGGGTCAGAACGATGCGGCTGAAAGAAATCCCCGACATTTTCGCCGTCAGGATGTCTGGTCGAGTGCCACTGCCAATGGCCAGCGAACGGGCAAGCCTCGCATACCAGGCCCAATCGCTCAATATGAGTGCGACCAGCAGATTCTTGAAGCCCGGTCCGAGGATGCCCAGAATGGCGAAGGCCAGAACGAGACTGGGCAGCGCCATCACGATATCGACCAGCCGCATCATGAGAGTGTCGACAAGGCCACCCATCAGACCCGACAGGATGCCGACAAACAAGCCGATGAGGAAGGAACAGGCCAAAACGAGAAAGGCCGCACCGATGGAGCGATGGGCTGCATTGAATATGCGTGAAAAGACATCCCGCCCCATCTCGTCCGTACCAAGAAGATGGGTCCCTGAGGGCGGTTTCATCGCCAGCGCGAAATTTGGCAGGTCAGGATCATATGGTGTCCAGACATACCCGATTGCGGCAAGAAGGACCAACAGGATCGACAGGATCAATCCGATGCGGCCGCTCTTGTGGCGCCACACCCGCCTGAGCAGGGATCGGGCAGGGGCAGAAGCGGTTGGCTGTTCGTTGGGTCTGGTAAGGCGTAAAAGCATGGGACTTACGTGCGTACCTCCCGCAAACGGGGATCCAGCATGGCAATGGCCACATCCACCAGAAAGGCCGCCACCACATAGCCAAGCGCGGCGATCAGCACATAGGCCTGAATCACGGGATAGTCGCGGGCAGTAAGGGCGCTGAGCAGATAGCTGCCAACGCCGGGCCATGAAAAGATTGCCTCGATAAGCGGCGCACCGCCCAGCAAGGCCCCGACAGAGAGGCCAATGGCGCTCAACAGCGGCTTTAGCGAGTTCGGCAAGGCGTGGCGCAACAGAATGCGAATATCGGATGCGCCGCGCGACTTTGCGACAAAGGCATAGCTGTCCGCCATTTCCGCCAAAAGGCTTGCGCGCAAAAGCTGGATCCATCCTCCGGCCCGGTCGAGCCCGATGATGAAAGCGGGCATGAGCGCAGCGGTCCAGCTGACATCGGCAATGACGCGTCCGAACTGCCACCCGACCACGACATAATTGAGAGCCAGCAACGCAAAGACAAAGGTCGGCAAGGCCGCAGTGATTTCAGTGTAAAGCGCAATCACCTTGTCCGGCCAGCGATTGTGATACATCACCGCAAGCAGCGACAGAAGAATTGTGGCCAGTGTCGACAGCAGCAGCGCCAGCCCCAGCATCATCAAGGTAGGCGGAAGATGGCCGAGAAAGTCTTGCAGGACCGGACGTCCCGTCGTGAAGGAAAGCCCGAGATCTCCGTGCATAAGATCGGTGAACCAGCGCAGAAACTGCTGCGGCAAGGGCAGATTGAGCCCCATTTCCTGCCGCAATGCAGCCAGTTGCCCCTCTGTTGCATCATCAATGCCACGGGCAATGAAGATACGATTGGCCGGATCGCCGGGAGCCAATGGAAGAATGAGCCACACAATGATGGTCGCGGCCAGCGCAGACAACCCCGCTTGTATGGTTCGTTTCACTAGGACAGCCAGCATGATCCTGCCAATCTCGTTTGATGCATTCGTTAAAAGGGATCAAGCCCTAGTGGTTCGGCTGAGTATCCCATTTGACATGATTCCAGGCAACGCCTGGGACATAGTCTGTGTAATTGTCACCCACAAGAACCCGCTCTTTGTGAAGGGCCAGCACGAAAGCATAGGGATCGTCTTCCACCAGTACGGTCTGGATTTTACCAAGCAGTTCATCGCGCTTTTTCTGGTCCATGGTGACGTTGAGCTCATCGATCAGCTGATCGACGTTCGCATTGCTGTAGCCATAGTTTCTGTCACCACCGGTATGGATATAGCGGACAAGGAAATTTCCAACCGCGCCAACCGTTGCCGTGCCTGTCGAAGAGAGCGCGAAGTCCCAGTCGACCAGATCATTCTTGGCGGTTTCGTTGACGCTGTCGACCGACGTGATCTTGCTGTTGATGCCGACGGCCTTGAAATATCCCTGCAAGGCGGAGGACAGCGGTTTCAAATCGGGCTGCTGCGGATAGATCAGCATCGTGATGGACAGCGGCTTGCCATCCTTTTCGCGATAGTCGCCCTTTTTGACCCAGCCCGCCTTGTCCAGAAGGTCATTGGCCTCTTCGAGATCGAATTCATAATTTTTCAGGGCCCATGAGAAGTTTGGATTGTAGAGCCCTGTGGCTTTGCCCTTGGTGCCTGAGAAGACGGTGTCGGCGATTTCCTGATAATTGACGGCCTTCATAACGGCCTTGCGCACAGCAACGTCGGCCATTGGGCCTTTCTTGACATTCATGAAGCCGGTAAAGCCGTCGATTGAAACTGCGCCAAGATCAAGGGTGACACCGGGGGTGACGTCAAAGACGGGTTTGGCGGCAACGGGCGGGTAGAGGGCGATATCGATCTCGCCATTCTTGACCGCAAGGATACGCGCATTTTCGTCCGTGACGAAATGCAACTCGACGCCTTTCATCACCGGTTTGCCCTGCCAGTAATTGTCATAGCGCTCGGCGATCATCTTCTGGTCATCAAGGCTGATCAGTTTGAAAGGACCGGTATGGATGCCCGCGCCTTCCAGCTTCTCGAAGTCGCCATTGGCTGCTTTGACGGTGTCCACGTCAATGATCATCAAACGGCTTTCATGCGCCAGAATGCTTGGCAGCTCCGGAACCGGAGTGCCCGTCTTTACGGTGATTTCCCATGGTCCGGTTTGTAAGAATTCCGCTTCGGCAGGGATGACTGACTGCGTGCCACCGTTCAATTCGCGATTATAGGCAATGGCTGCCAGCACCGCTGGCACATCGACCGCCTTGCCATTCTGGAATGTGATATTGTCCCGCATGGTTATGACCCAGGTCGTGTCATCAACCCGTTTGAGGTCTTTTGCCAGCCATGGCGTGATGCTTCCATCTGCGTGGAATTTCATCAACAGTTCGCCCTGACCGAATTCCTGCATCCAGAAGCCCTGCTTGATGGGATCCATGGACCGGATCTTGAAGCTGGTGGCCATTCGGATGACCTCGGGACTGTCTGCGACAGCGGGTACACTGATCGCCGCCGCCAAAGCGACGCCAAGAAGCAGTGATTTCATTTTCATTTGTCAAACTCCATGATTTTGCGAGGAAATTGGGGAGGCGTGTTGGTGCAGATCGTCAGACTGGCAGATTTCTGAAGCTGGACCCTGCGTCACCTGCGCAAGACGCGCGTGATGGAAGATGAATTCCGGCAGCGGCGTGCCACCAAGAAGGGCTTCGGATACAAAGCGCTTGATGCTTTGTTCGTCAGGCAGCCGATACCAGTCGCCATGTGGATAGAGGACCAGAACCGGCCCTTTGTTGCAGGGATAGATACAGCTGGTTCGCGTGATCAGACATCGCTTTTGAAGGCCTGCCTTGCGCACCTCTGTTTGAAGCATTTGCAGAAATGGTGTTGCCCCATGAACCTGACAGCGCGGTCCGACGCAGACCAGAAGGTGAAAGTCAAAGTCCGGAGGCATATCCCAGGCGCGCTTTCCCAGAGACGGCGCAACAGATCCGATCTCCGCGACGTCTCCCTCTTGGGCGAGCGTCCGCTCGACAAAGTGCCGGATGAGATCCGGGGACTGGTTGTTGTCCATTCCGAATGTCAGATGAATGTCACGATTGGCGGGATTGTCGCCCCAGCTTGCCAACGCTCCGGGGATCCATGCCTTGAGATTCTCGGGGAAGGGAAAGCCGATCGGTTGCACGCGGATCGAGCGCGCACCTTCCTTGCACAATGCATCAAGCGCGTCGAAAAGGCTCGGACCTTCTTCTTCCAAGCGCACGATGCGGGCGGGACGAGGACTGGCTTCAAGCGCTGCCGTCTCGATGGTCCTGAGGGTCTTGGCGCTGATGGACGGCGCAGACAAGGCGAGCAGAATGGCATCCGTCTCATCCATGTGAGACACCCATTCTGCCAACCGGGAATGGGCCAGCAACATCGCACCGCTGGGCTCGCACCTCTCTGATTGATGATAAGCGCTTCGACGCTTCAGACATGATAAGGGCCATCAGGGACTCCATCCTCGGACGAAGTCGCACAGGTAGCCCAATTGTCGATAGTCAGAAAAACAACGAGATCAAACATCGAAACAGCTCCTTTACGAGGCACCCCGCCCGTTTGGTTGAAACTTAACTGATGGCAGGTCTCCTGACTTGTGCTTCCATGTTCTCCTCGCCTTCCCAGGTCTTCAGTGGACGCAGTGGCGGTTTGAGGATCACTCCACACTTACAGTTGCGGGGGCAGTCACGGAATTGGCACATCTTGTCGGCACCGCACCGTGTTCCCTTTTCATCGTCAAGGCCAAGCCTTCACGAACCATCGCGCGCATTAAGCCAAGTCACAGCCGCAATTTCAAGTGGAAACTGGAAATCAATGTCCAAAGCTTGGAAATCTCTGATCAAGCCTGAAAACAGGTCGGTTTGTCGGGGAAAAGCCGTTATCTCGCAGGCGATGACGTTGGCCGATAAACAGAGTCAGTGCTCCATGCCATTCGAAATGTGGGCGGCCAAAAAAAATGAGGGGCAGGGGGCTGCTCCTCATTCAAGAACAATGAAGTCGGGTTTGAGCAAACCGGCGGGTAACGCTTTGACCGCTGCCCGCACTCTTGTCCATTTTGTCAGCTCGACTCTGCCGTGGCAGCTTTTTCCTTTCTGAACAGGATGAAATAGACAAACACCAGTGTCAGAAGAAGGAAAAACAGACTGTCCAGACTTGTCAGGAAAACCATCGGGTTGCCATCACTCATGGATAAGGCTCGCCTGAAATATGTCTCAAGGTCCGGACCCAGAATGAAGCCAAGCAACAGTGACACCGTCGAATATCCCTGATTGCGCATGACATAGGCCAAAATGCCAAACATCAGTGCAAGAGTCATCTGGAAGACGGAGTATGTCGCGACATAACTCCCTACCAGCGCGACAACCGCGATCGAGCTATAGAGCAAGCCCTTTGGCAAAGAGACGATCTTCACGAAATAGGGGCCGAACAGGAAGAGCGACAGCGGGATCAGGATCAGCGCCGATACGAACAGAGCCGCAAACATCGGTGCGATCAGACTGGCCTGTTGCACCAGAAGGCGTGGGCCAGGCTGCAAGCCGTTGATGATCAGAACGCCCAGAACAACCGCAGTGGTCGGGTCACCGGGGATACCAAACATGAGCATTGGAACAAAGGCGCCTCCGCACATGGAGTTGTTTCCCGACTCGGCCGCCGCGATGCCTTCCTGTGATCCGTTGCCATATTTCTCAGGCTGCTTTGAAACACCCCGTGCCGTGGCATAGGAAACAAAGGCTGCCATCGATCCACCAGCGCCGGGCAACATGCCGATGCCGAATCCGATAAGCGCACTCCGGAGATAGGTGAAGACCCCGATTTCCTTGATTTCTGCCCATTTGGGTATGAAATCGCGCCTCAGAATTTTCATTCCCTTGGACGCGTTCAGTGTCTCCGCAAGAGACAGATCCCAGCTCTGCGCCTGCGTCAGCACTTCACTTATGGCAAAGGCTCCGATGACGATGGGCATGATGTCGATACCCTCGACCAGCATTTCCGTGCCAAATGTGAAGCGAGGGATGGGTTGCAACACGTCAATGCCGATGGTTGCCAGCATGACGCCAAGAAACGCCGCAACAACACCCTTTGCAATATGGCGCTTGTCGACGATGATGATGACGACCAATGCGAAAAGAACGAGCGAGAATTTGCCCGGTGTTCGGATGAGCAACGCCAGTTTTGCGGCCAGAGGCATGAAGAGCATCAGGCCCAGAGCCCCGATGCTGCCACCAACCATGGAGCCGAGCGCCGCATGGCCAAGCGCATTTGCTCCCTTGCCTCTCTTCATCAGGATATTGCCTTCAATGGCCGTCATCATGGAAGAGGGAGCGCCAGGAATATTGATGGTCGTCGCCGTGATGCTTCCCGAATACATGCCCGCCATGAAGATGGCCGCGCACATCACCAAGGCCGGGATGACGTCGATGGAATAGGTGATCGGAAGAAGCAGGGCAACCGCCAGCACGGATGTCAGACCCGGCATCGCGCCAAAGAAGGTTCCGATCAGGAAGCCCGAGACCATGAAGAGAAAGACAGTTGGATCAAGAAGTTCTGCGAAACCACCCATGAAAGTTTGCAATGTTTCCATTATAGGATTCCCCCTGTCAGTGTTGGCAGTCTGACGGAAAACAGACCTGCAAACAGACCGAAGAAAGCGGCCGTGATGGCAAGATCATAGACAATGAAAAGCAATGGACGCTTTGTCTGGAACTTGAAGATCAGGAAGAGCGCGGCGACGAATACAAAGGTCGAAAGCCAATATCCCAAGGGAACGAAGAAAAGAATGTAGCCACCGGTCGCAATCGCCACGCCGATGGGCCTCAGGTGCGATTGAAAGCTCTTTTCTTCAGGCTCCGTTTTCAGAAATTCCGTCATGATGACCCGAAGCAAGGCGACATACATGATAATGGCCGAAACGACAGGCATCGTTTTGGGTCCGACGCCTCCATCGGCGCCAAACATTGTGCGAATGTTGAATGTGGCGACGAGATAGACTGTCGTCAGACAGAACAAGAATATGGGAAATAGAAGTCCTGCCCCAGTGAACTGTTTCAGTTTGCTCATGAAAGTTTCCCCAACGTAGCTAAAAGAACGCCGGAAAGGGTTTTCCGGCGTCGTTTCGTAATCATGTCAGGTTTATTTGGACAGAACGCCGCTTTTGGTCAGTTCATCCAGTTTGCTGAACAGGGCTTTGGAATTTTCTTCCGACCATTCTGTTACCTTGTCGGAACCGAGCCAGTTCGGAGTGACACCGATTTTGGCGATCCAGCTCTGGAATTCTTCGCTATCGTAAGCGGCTTTGTAGGCGCTTTCGATTTTTGCAACCACTTCGTCAGACACGCCCGCAGGAGCGGTCAGAATGATGAAGCTGCCATTTTGAAGATTGATGCCGGCTTCTTTGGATGTTGGAACATCATAAGTCGGGTTTTTGGCATTGGAGAATTCCAGGATACCACGAACGGTGCCATCTTCCAGAAGACTTGCGAAGTCGCCAAGGCTGGTGATGACAACATCAACTTCGTCGTTCAGGATTGCTTCTTTCTGGCTTGCAGCGGTGCCCAGATAAGCGACGGTTTTGAATTGGACGCCGGTCAGTTCCTGAAGTTGCAGCAAGGTCAGATGAATGCGGCCGCCAAGATTCTGGATGCCGACGCGGACTTTGCCAGGATTTGCCTTGGCATCGGCCAGCAGATCATCGATGGTTTTGTATTTGGATGTCGCATCCACGATGATGGCATCCGCTTCACTGGTCAGACGAGCGATGAACTTGAGTTTTTTCAGATCATAGCTGGGCAGCATATTCTGCCAGGGAACGGTGATCACGCTGTCATAGGTCAAGACGCCGATGGTGTATCCATCCGGTTTGGCTTTCATGATCTGGGCAACGCCCGTTGCAGAGATGCCGCCTTCGATATTCTCAACATAGAGCGAAACGCCATCCAGCTGCTTTTCGGCAATGCTTGAGATTTTCCGGATGATGCCGTCGGTGCCGCCACCTGCTCCCCAGGGGTTGACGACGCGGATATCCCGATCTGGATATTCTGCCATTGCAGACATGGGCGCCATCAAAGCAACGGCGATCAGAGCTGTTTTCAGCCAGTGTTTTTTAAGCATAACAATTTCCTCCAGAGTTTTGCTTAAAAGTTCCAGTGCATGGCTCCGGATAACTTTCCTCCGTCCAAAGTCATGCACCAACATTTGCCTTGTGCAAAAGAGAACTAATATATTAATGTACTAAAAATTAATGACAGAAAGAGCCGAGTTGTCAATAGAAGGCAAAAAAAGTCACGGATTATCGTCTGGTCTTTTCGTCTAGGTCAGATTGTCACAGTGAGTGCATGACAGACCGGAGCGGGGGAGATGAAGAGAGGTCATGTAATTCGCTCCAAACTTGGGCGGAGATACAGGAAAAGGGCGTAAAAAATCTTATTCAGGTTTGGCTGTTAAATTATAATAGAATAACGGAAAGTCAAATTTAAGATTATTTTCAAAACATTATCTTGTTATTGTCGATATTTAGCTTGAGAAATAGACAATTTTGACTATTGAAATAATAAATGAAGAAAAATTTACACTTTTATAGTTACGTGTTTGAAGTTAAATAAATCGATTTTGAAATTATGAGTGCTCCTTTTTGCTTTATTCACTTTCAATTGCTGACTTGAAACGAGATTTCTCGGACACAAGGGATTGACTTGATCCTTGTGCATGGTCATTAAGGATAAGGCTAGCGGTTGCAGCTTTTAGGTGGAGTCTCGTTCGTTGATAGCAAGTAGCAATTCTTTTTCCCGGCCAGCATCGAGAGGGTACAAGTCCGAAAGTGGGTCTGTTTCCAGTCAGATATACTATGATCTTCGGCAGAGAATTCTCTCTCTTGAGCTTGTGCCCGGAACGAGTCTTCTTCGCTCGGAACTGGCAAAGCATTATAATGTAAGCCTTACTCCGCTGCGCGATGCGTTGCTGTCGCTTGAGTCCGACGGACTGGTGGAGATTTTTCCGCAATCTCGGACGCAGGTCACTTTCATTTGCGAGGCTCTTATCTTTGAGGCCCTTTTCCTGCGCATTGCACTGGAGACCGAGGTCATTCGTCATCTTTGCAGGCAGGATGTTTCTGAAGTGGTCAGTACTGCTCGCAACTATATTTCAATGCAGCAGACGATCATGGATCAGAATGACCGGATCAGGATGTTTCAGGAATTGGATGAAAGATTCCATCGCCTTCTGTTCAACGGGGCAGGGCGGGAAAATCTCTATGACCTGCTGCAAACCAGATCCGGCAATCTCGACAGGGTGAGGCGTTTGCAGGTTCATTCAGCCGAGAAAATGAACCAGATCATTCAGGGCCATACCGCCGTCATCAATGCGATTGAAGCCGCAGATGAAGAGACCGCAGTAAGAGAAATCCGGAACCATTTGCGCAAGCCACCCAACTGGGTCGATGAGTTCCGTCAACAATATTCCGAATATTTCGGCTGAGCGTCATCTCATGCCAGGCCCGTCTTGGCACCTGAGCCATCCATTCCCGATCAGACCAAGGCAACTTGCGATCAAAGATCAGGGAAGATTGTAGCGCATATAGATATCGATAGGCACCGGTGGCGGGACATAGCCGATATCGCCCGTGGCATAGGCTTTCATCGAGGCGATTGCCAGTTCAATTTCCGCTCTGGAATCTTGATTGATGAGGGCATCGATTGTTCCTGAAATCAACGCATTCCGCGTGTGCTTGGTCAACTCGTGCGCAACCACGATAATGTCCTTTTCCCGACCTCGTTCTTCCAGCGCCTCAATCAGGCCCCGGTTTCCTGCACCGATGTTGTAGATGCCAATGAGATCGGAACTTTGAGACAGAATATCCTGCACGACCTGTTTGGTGATGGCACTGTCGTCTCGTCCTTCCGGTACGGATACGATTTTGAGCGACGGATATTCCTGGGTCAAAACCTGCTCGAAGCCAAACCGCCGGTCGGCCTGATCGCAAAGCGTGCGAGAGCCGATGAGGGCCGCAACGGGTCCGGATCGTCCTGCGGCGAATTTGCCTATGAGAGAGGCAGCCGTGCGTCCGGTAGCGATGTTGTTCGGGCCAATGGAGAAATGCCGTTGCGAGGGCGTGACATCGGACACAAGCGTTGCCACGATGACCCCCTTGCGGACAAGGCGATCAATCGCCTCGCGCACATGAATGGAATCGATTGCGATGACGGCAACTCCCGTGCATGTGGCCGGATCGACTTGCGCAAGCGCTCGAGTCAACTCAACCTCATCAAGCTCGGTATAATCGCTGAAAGAGAGGAAAACACGTTGGGCCGCAAATTTCTGCGTCATTTCCTCGATGTCTTTTTTCATGTTGACCATGAAGGTGTTCTTTGGACCGCGAGGAACAATGAATTGAAAGTAGCAGTCGCGCTCGACGATTTCTTCTTCGGCAGAATGTCCTGTGTGGAAGTCGAGTTGTTCGATGACTTTTTGCACGCGCCATTTCGTATTGGCGCTGACATTGGGGCGATTGTTCACGACGCGATCAACTGTCGCCAGCGAAACGCCAGCCTTTTCTGCAATGACCCGTAAGTTAACTTTTTTTATCACTTTGAGTGTTCCTCAGGCATAGCTTCTGCAACAGCCCTTTAAGGTCTTCAGATCGGAATTCCCGCATTTTCATGCAAAATCCACCATCCGACTTGGAGCAAAATGACGCAGCTTGGATTCCAATTGAATGCAGCATCAATTGAACTCGATCAGAATAGTACGTCACAAAGCCCGGATTCTTGTGTAAACTTTCGCATCAACCCCGATGCACGGGGTCGATGCTTTGCAACCATGGATCCCGGTCAGTCCTTTTTGCTGAGCGCAACCGCCAGAACGATGATTGCTCCGCGTGCAACCAGCTGTTGACTATATTCGAGACCGTGAAGTGTCAATCCATTATTGATCATGCCGATCATGATGGCACCGATGATGGAGCCCACCACGGTTCCATGCCCTCCGGCAAGACCGGTTCCCCCCAGAACAGCGGCTGCGATGACAGACATTTCATCGCCTTCGCCAAACTGGAAACGACCGGACTGAAGACGGCCTGCATAGAGCATGCCCGCCAGTCCGGCCGCCATGGAGGACATCAACATGACCCGAGCCTTGATGACTTTTGTATTGATCCCGCTATATTGTGCCGCGGTCTCATTCCCACCGGTCGCCAGGACACGACGACCGAATGTGTTGTGTTTGAGAGCCACATGCCCGGCCACGCCTATGATCGCCATCCAGAACAGCAGAATGGGGAACGGTCCGATATCGCCTCCACCGAAAAGGAAGGCATAAGTCTGGTTGAGAATGGGAATCGCTGCGGTGTGGCTGATCCACATCGATGTCCCGGTGCAGATTCCCATCGCCGCCAGCGTCACCAGGAAAGACGGAATGCCGATCTTGGTGGTCAGAAAACCGTTGACCACGCCGGCCAGCGAGCCGATGCAAAGCCCCGCGAAAATCCCGGCAACAAGACCGTAATCATGCAGAACCATTGCTGTGACCACCGATGACAGTCCCGCAAGAGAGCCCACGGACAAGTCGATTTCCCCGGCCGCCAGAACGAATGTCATGGCCACCGCCATAATGGCGATGATCGCGGTCTGACGCACGATATTCAGCAGGTTGTTGATATCGAGAAATCCCTGATCGCGCAGGGTAATCGAGAAAATGATGAAAAGCACCGCGAAGCCGAGATAGATAACGGCCTGGCGCCAGGACTCCCGAACGAATGCAAGAGGCGAGACGCTATTCTGTGATTTGGAGAGAGTGACATTAGACATTTGCATTGACCTCTTGAATGGCGACTTGCAGACGACGCTGGGCTTCCTGGAATGAAGAAGCCACATTCGATTGTTCAGGAAACAGATCTTCGTGGCTCAGTTCTCTTTTGATCCGGCCATCAGCCATCAGGACGATCCGGTCCGATCCGGCGATCAGTTCTGCGGTTTCCGATGAGATGAGAATGACAGCCTTGTTCTGTGCGGCCATTTGACGGATGACACCAATAACCTCGGTCTTGCTGCCGATATCGATACCTGCGGTTGGTTCATCCAGAATCAGGATTTCAGGAAGGGTGGCCAGTCCCTTGGCCAGAACGACCTTTTGCTGATTGCCGCCGGACAGCTGTTTGGCCTTGGTTTCGGGGCTGTCGGTCTTGACATGGAGAAAGGCGATTTGCTCGTCCACGAGCTTGGCGACCTTCTTGCTCGAGACCCATGTCCAGTGGCTCACCTTGTCCAGCACAGACAGGCAGATGTTCCGCGCCACGCTATGTTGCACCACCAGGCCCTGACGCAACCGGTCTTCGGGAATGAGCGCAATGCCGCATTTCAGAGCCTGTTCGGGGCTGGAGAGCTTGACCGATCGGCCCTTGATGCGAATGTCTCCGGAGCGGACAGGATTGACGCCATAAAGCATGCGCGCCAACGAGCTGCGCCCGCTTCCAAGCAACCCGGCAATGCCGACGACTTCGCCCCGCCGGACCGTGAGACTGACATTGTGGGGGGTGTGTTGCCCCGAAGCATCGACGAGTTCCAGAAGGGTATCCCCCAGCATGGTCTCGTCCACGGTTTCCGGTGCCGAAAGATTGGATCCGGCTTTGCCGACGACATGTCCGACAATGCTTTCAACCGACATATTGCCGATTGGAGCGCTGAGCACAAGGCGTCCGTCCCGAAGGATCGTGGCATGATCTGCGATACGCAGGATTTCATCCATCCGATGCGAGACATAAACAATGGCAACACCGGACTCCTTAAGCCGATGCAACATGTCAAACAGAAGATCCACCTCCGCATCACTCAATGCCGATGTCGGCTCGTCAAGGATCAGAATGTCGCTGCGCTGGGACAAGGCCTTGATGATCTCGATGAGCTGACATTGCCCGGTGCCGAGTTGGGAAATCAGTTTGGTAGGATCAATATCGACGTTGAACTCTTCGAACAGGCGTCCGGCTTCTTCCAGGCAGAAGCGATCCTTGATCAGCCCGAAAGTGTCTTTGGGTTCGCGGTTGAGAAAAATATTCTGTGCAGCCGTCAAGCTCGGTATGAGGCTCATTTCCTGAAAGATCATCGCAATGCCTGCGCGGCGGGATGCTTCCGAGGAATGCACGAGCATCGGTTTGCCATTGACTTCGATCGAGCCCTGATCAGGGCTGTAGATGCCGCGCAATATTTTTAGAAGCGTGGACTTTCCTGCGCCATTTCCGCCCAGAAGGGCATGAATCTGGCCATGTTGTACCTCGAGATCAACATTTTCGAGCGCCAGAACCCCGCCAAAGGACTTGGTAATGCCGGTCATCTTGATGGCCGGGGGATCTGTCTGCCGCGCGGTCTCTGTCCCCGGGGCACTGGTTCCATCGGATTTATTGGTTTCTGCCATCACCCGATCTCCTCCATTTTTCTCCTGATTGCGCTGTGATTTGCGACTGACGGGGCCTGCAATCCATCGCGAAAACGCACGAATGCAGACCCACTCAATGTCAAAAAGGGTGCTCTTTCTGGAGAGCGAAGCGGGCCACCTTCCAGAAAGAGCATGCCAGGGGCAGTCAATCAGCGCATGCTGTCCTTGACGTCTTTGGGAAGATCTTGATGATAGACTTCCTGCCATGCCTGGGGGAGATTTTCATAGGTTACGGCAAGCGAAGGCAGGGCGACATAATCAGGAGCCTTTTTGCCCAGAAGGCCATAGCCCGCCAGTTTGGCTTCTGTCACACCCTGATCATAGGGGCGCTGGGAACCAAGGCCATGGACATAGGATTTCTGAGCCATATTGATGGCAACGTTGGCACCAAGGTCACAGGTTGTCAGCACGATGTCTTTGACACCGGTTGAACGGGCTGCCGCAATGACACCCTCGGCCGGAACGTCCCAAACGGCCCAAAGGCCATTGATGGATTTGCGGTTGGCGGTCAGCATGGCACTTGCCATTCTTTCTGCGCTACCGGCAAGGTTGGAGCCGTTGATGCCCTGTTCGGCAATGATCTTGATGTCCGGGAAGTATTTTTCGATGGTGTCTTTGAACCCGTCATAACGCTGCTGGGTTACGAAGAAATCGGCAGCATAATAGATCGCGCCGACATTGCCTTTTCCGTTCAGGGCTTTTGCCATCAGAAGGGCAGACGCAACCCCGTTGCCATAGTTGTCGGCAGATACGACGCTGATATAGTCTTCACCTGCTTTAAGGCCATTCGGAACATTGTCCATGAAGACAAGTTTCACGCCCTGATCGGCAGCCTTTTTATAAATGCCGGCAGTTGCAACCGGATCCGTTGGAATAGAGACGATGATGTCCGGTTTCTTTGCCAGAATGGTTTCGATGTCGGCGACCTGTTTTTCAGGTTTGAAGCCGGCGTCGGTCACGGCGAGCACTTCGATGCCCATTTCAGCAAACTGGGCTTTGAGGCCATTGACCTGAGCCTGTGACCAGTCGTTGCCTGCATAGTGCAAAACGATGGCCGCGGTGGCTTTCATGTCCTTGATTTTTGCCAGCTCTTCATCACTGAGCTGAATGTCGGAGGCGGGAGATGGTGTTTCTCCGTTTGGCCCGAGGCTGTAAACCTTGGTTTTGAGCTCATCGAGCATGACGTCGGGATCGGCTGCCATGGCAGCGCCAGCTCCCAAAGCTGAAGCGAGACCTACGGCTGCAATGAAGCCGGTTAATTTCTGAAAACGAGACATGCGTAACTCCTCCTGCTTAGTCTCATGAATTTCCTCTATCCGAGGGTGATCCTCTCCTTGAGCGGAAGGAGAGGATTATTCTTTTCAACCTGTAAGGATCAGGTATTTGCTATGAGGCCGGATAGCGCCGGTGTTGCCGGATTGACCGAGAGTTTTTTCTGCTGCACCAACTCGAGCAAGGCGGGAACCTTGTTGGTGGATTGCAGGAACTCCCTGGCGCTGGCCAGATCGGTGAACAGGCCCAGAGAGATCGGATCGTATTTTTTTGCCGCCCACTCGAGCATGTCTTTGGCAATCTGATCCCGGCTTCCCTCAAAGCTCCGGTCCATGAGATCGACAGACGTGATGATGTCGATGCGCTTGTCCTTGTCGAACCGGAGGATGAGGCTGGCCCAAAGGCTTTCTTCTTCACAGATGCCGATGACAACTGTGCTTTCTGCGGGGACGAAGCTTTCAACGGCTCCCTTGATGGCGTCATAGGACGCACCCAGACGCCATTGCAGACCGAGCTGTTCCTTGGCCGGACCTGGATAGGTGACGATGTCCTGATCGTATTCGCCCATCAATCTGAAGGCACGATTGACATATTCGTCGATATCGTCATTGACGGTCCATGCATCCTGAATGCGTCTGAAATAGTCGTCAGAGGCACTCCGTTCCAGGATCATGACAAAGTCTACGCAGTCCTTGTTGGCTTCATAAACCGCGCGGGCATCTTCCTTGGCATTGCTGATTTGGGAGATCGGACGATTGATGTCTCTGCCATCATTATGGGCGAATTTTTCTATCACCCCTTTGTCATGCAGAATGATGATCTTGTTCTTGCCCTTGGCAGAATCAAGCATCAAGGCTTGCAGGTTTCTCCAGTGGGAAACCTCGATGTCAATCATTTCAACATATGCTTGTAGCATGTTCAGTTTCCTCCTGCTTTAAAGGCTGACGGCGTAGGTTTTGATGGTGTATGGAGCAAAGCTGTCGCTCCAGGTTTCGCCGCTGTTGCCAGGCGTTTCACCAGACCAGATTTCGGTGATCGACTTGACCGTCTGACCGACGCCTGCAACCACTTGGACAGGTTCGCTGGTCGGGTTGGCCACATAGACCAGAAGCTGATCGGGCTTGTCGCTGTTGCGATGGATTGCAACGTCGATGCGCGGGTCATTCTTGACGACCGGTGCGACACCGATTGCCTGCATCGATGCGTCAAGGGCCTCGGAAACCTTCGCAAGATCGGAAACCAGAACCACGCGCCCTTTGCCAACCGCATAGGATGTGGCCAGATCTGCGCCGTCTTTTCCTAGCGGGGTTGACGCGGAAGCCAGAACCCTGGACTTGAGCAGATCGCAAGCTGTGAAAACCGTGTCCAGATGCGGCAGTTTCGGCCCGAGAACAACCGTGCCACCCTGTTCGACATAGGCCAGCAGTTTGGATTGCACCTCCGGAGCAAGGAACTCGAAGGACGACAGAAGAATGGCCTTGTAACCAGCCATGCGCTCTTCGCCCAGCGCCGTATCCGAGAGCAGGTAGGTGTAGCCTTTCTCGTTCAGCACCTCTGCAAAGCCGTTGAACCAGTTGGTTTTGGAAAGCTGGATCGGTTCGTCAAAGCCAAAGGTTTTCTCCGAAACGGTCATGGCATTGGGGTATTCGGACATGCTGATCTGGGATTCCAGAAAGTCGCCCGGGAAAGAGAGCAGTTCAGAGGCAGCCTCAAGCCGGTCATAGTCCCTGTTGGCCATCAGCAGGATGTCGGCATGACGGTGGAAATCCTTGAAGTCATATTTGGTGGCAACCGCATTGGTTGTCTCGAACACAACTGCATTTTCCTTGCGGATGCGGCCATCGCGCCGAATGGGAGAGCCCATCCACTTGTCGCGTTCAACCAGCATATAGCGGCTGAAGCCCTTGATCCCGTGCATCAGAGCTGCCTTGGTGACAAAGCCCTCGTCATTCTGGTCGCCCGGATTGAGATACCAGGGCCAGACACCGGCGATGAATTCGGGGATATAGGGGAAACGGCTCGTCCCGACCACATAGGAAACGACGGTCCGAACATGGCTGTAAAGCTCTTTGCGGGAATAGATGTCGAACCCGACGAAATCGAGATGTTTCTCCAGCTCGGTCAGGTTATAGGGAGCCGTGATGCCACTGGCCGCGCCACCCGGTCCGAGCGGATGAGGATAGTTGTGGAACAGTGGCGTTTCGTTGAGGCCCCGTTCCTTCATCATGTCGCCCAGTCGTGTCAGGCAATCAACGAGATATTTTTCACGATATTCGATCCAGTCCACATGGCGCGGCAGATCCCGCTGTGTCTTGCCTTCGAACCGTCGCGGGGCATCCAGAGCTGCAAAGCTCGAAACTGTCTGGCCATAAGCTTTGCTGATAGCCTCGGTCGAGCCGTATTTTTCTTCAAGGAAGGTCTGGAAACGGGCAATCGAAGCAGGATGGAAATCGCAGGCATAGGGGTTGATGTGAAAGAAATAGGCCATTTCATTGTCAACCTGTGTCGCAACAAGCCCACCTTTGGGATATTGGTGCTTGACCAGAATTGGCATGATCGCATCGAACCAGAGCGCGGTTTCCTCAAAGAACTTGTCCGCCGCGTAGCTGACGGCTGGAATCGGGCGCGGAACCTGGGTCAGAACCGCCTTGCCTCCCTGCGCATTGAGGGCTTGAAGGTCGGGGTCATCCAAAATGCGGCGTGGATAGCCGAACCATGTCATTTCCGAGTTGATCTGCGGTCCGGGTCTTGCGATCGTTTTCAGCCCGGCCTTGTCGATCAGGGTCAGGAAAGCATCCAGATCGGTGCGAGGGTCAACCTGACCAAAATCGAACTGCCCCCGTTCAATCTCATGTGCCTCCCAAGGCATGTAGATGGAAATCGTATTAAAGCCTAGAGACTTGACCTTGTTGATTATGTCTTCCCATTTATCTCTATCAAGACGCCAATAGTGAACAGCGCCGGAGTAAACGGTTGTTGCAGCTCCATCTATCACAAACTTCTTGTCCTCCAGCGTGATAGAAGGATAGGCGTTTCCTCTCGCGTTTTTAGACACCTCGCACTCCCTTTAGGTTACGGCTCTCCTGCGCAGTCATCAGCGATCTGCGTGTCAAAAAGCCTTCAATTTGCGTGCAAGACACTAGCGACGGATGGAAAAAATGGTCAAATCACCTCAAAAAAACTCAAATATTTGAATTTTCCATAGAGCAAATAATTGGAATTATTCTTATAAACTTCTCAATGGACTGATTTTACATGAGTTATACAAAATTAATCCTGCAATTGAGAATTGTGAAGAAAATGATGTAAATATGGATAATAGTGTTGTTTATCCTCTGAATTCCACCGTTCTAAGACTTTCTTACTAGAAAATTGATGGTTTAATCGCAAGGAATTGAGTTGTTTCTATTTGGAAATCAAATGAAACACGTCAATTTTCCCATCATTCCGTCAATGACTGCTGTCAGCCTCCTCCTCCTCTCGCTCCCCCTCATTGACCTCCTGTATGAGCAGTCCGGTGAGGGCAGGGGGGAACAAGCCGCACCCCATTTGGGCACCCGTCGAGTGTCTTGCATGAAGCCGGTGAATTTGAGGGGATAGGGGCGATAAGCTTCGGGACAAAAGACAACTCGTTCCCAAATCAATCAACGACGGACCGGTCGCATGCGCCATCCTGCGGACGTGAGGTCAAAGCCATTGCCCGGAAAGCGAGCGATCACACTGTTTTTCTACAAGTTTGTTCTCAGGGCAGATTCAACAAACTCGCGTACGGCGGGCTTGGCCTCTGCCGGGCGCCAGTAAAGACCGAGCATTTCCAATTTGCAGACGCAGCTTTCAGGTGCGTTCAATTTGGCTATTCTGCCATCTTCGAGCCACTGGCAGGCAATGCTTTCGGGCAAGTAGGAAATTGCATCCGTATTCCTCAACATTGAATAGATGACCTCTGAAGAGCGTGACAAGGCATGCAGCTCGTTCATGTTCTCCCATCCCATTTTCTGGATCAGAGACTCATATTGTTTTCGAACAAGGGTCGCCACATGATTGGGTAACCAGATGGCATCCCGCAAATCTTCTTCGCTCACGTGTGCTTTGCGAGCCAAGGGATGATCGGGGCCGCAGGCAATAACCAGACTATCTTCAAAGAGCGGCAAAAATTCCCAGCCACCGCTGATCACGCCGGTTTGGCGACAGGCGATCAGATCAAATTCCCCGCTGGTGAAGCTCATATCGAGCCTGTGGCCTATCACTTCTTCAATTTGAAAACGGATATGGTTCTTCTCGGTAACGAAGCGAGGCAAAGTCTTGCTAAGGACAGCTTCAAACGCGGCGATTGTCACGGCAATCCTGACAAGTGCGCTTTCTCCATTGTAATGAGCGACAACCGTTTCGGTTCCGTCTTCCACCGCGTTGATGATACGTCTCGCGACTGCCGCCAGATCCAGGGCAATTGGGGTGGGTTCGACTCCCTTTGCGTGCCTGAGAAAAAGCTTTGTTTCCAACAAGAGTTCAAGGTCGACAACCAATTGGGACATGGCCGGTTGGGCGATGCCGATCGAAGCTGCGGCCCGTCCCATATGCCGCATGTCGACAAGACGGATGAGAGCCAGCATATGTCTGAGCTTGGTCTTGGTTGTGAGGCGATTGAACAGGGTGGTTGAGTTAAGCATTTTTCATATGGATTCCTTATCAAGATGGTCAAAATTTTATTTTTCATTATTCCATGAGTCAAGATAGGTTGTTTTCTGGAGGAAAAATGGAGGACCCAATGAAACACGTCATGAGAGCGTCAAAACGCTCTTTCATCAAAACACTTTGTTTTGCTTTTTGCGCAGCAGCTTTGACAAGCGTGATCATTCCGCACTCATCTGCTCTTGCTGCTGATTGGCCAAAACGCAATGTGAAGCTTGTTGTTCCCGCAAAACCCGGAGGTGGCACCGACGCCGTTGCCCGCATCTTTACTGCTGAACTGCAAAAGCGTCTTGGCAAACCTTTCGTGGTTGTGAACCAGCCAACTGGCGGGGGCAGTGTTGCTGCCGAGACCGTACGCAATGCTCGACCAGACGGGAACACATTGCTTTATTATCACAGCGGTCTGCTTTCGTCCTATCACAGCGGATTATATGACCACAATCCTGCTGAGGAATTCACCACGGTTGCCGTGATGCCCGTTCGGGCAAGCTATTCTTTTGCTGTCGGGGCGGATTCCGAGTTCAAGACAATCGATGATGTTGTTGCCAAGGCGAAGGCCAACCCTGACAAGATAACCCTTGGTGTTCAGCTAAAGGGTGCGTCGCACTTCATGGCCGGCCTCTTCATGATGGACAGCAAGGCGCCATTTCGCATTGTCGAAGCTGGCTCTGATGCGGACAAGTTCGTTGCCCTGCAAGGGGGTAACATCGACATGGCGATTGTGAATACCGCTGGTGCTGCCCAATATCAGGAGGCTGGCAAGCTGAGAATCCTCGGCACGATGTCCAGTTTCCCGGGGCGTGACTCAACCATGCCTGATATTCCATCCATGGACGAGCTGGGTTTCCCAAACACCATTTATGGTCTCGACTTCTTTGTTCTCGCTCCCAAGGGCATGGATGAAAGCCTGGCCAGCCAGATCAATGCGGCCTTCAAGGATGTGATACTTGACAAGGCGATAGCCGACAAACTCCTCAAAATGCGCATGCCGCTTAGCTACCTCTCCTTGCAGGATAGTGTAAGCCGGATGAAAGACTCTGAGAAGAAAGTCGGGGTAATCGCCAAACAGATTGGCCTCAAGTAAAACGCAAGACCGGGCGTCGGGCTTCAGCCTGAGCGCCCGGAACAATCCCTGGCCGGCGAAAAAATCTACTTTAGCTTTACTGGAAAAGAACCGCATCGGCAGGAGTCTCCTGCTGGTTTGCTGGCACTGAACCCGTGTGCACATCTCTTTTCTCACGATCAAACAAGGATGAATGCCAATGTCTACAAACGCGCCATATCCCGTTTTTAAGAACCCTGTCGATTATCTGATCCAGGGATGCGAGCGCCCTTGGGAAGTCGCTGTCGACCCATTTGAAGTTGCTCCTCGGACTTGGTTTGTAGGCAACGCCTGGGTTGGCGCATACCTTCTCGAGACTTCAGAGGGCCTCATTCTGATCGATTCGACCATGCAGCCTCAGGTTTATCTGGTTTTCGAGAATATCCGAAAACTCGGTCTTGACCCCAAGGATATCAAGCTTCTGCTTCTCACGCACATGCACTATGACCATGTGGGGGGCGCAAGGTCGATTGCCGAGGCCAGCGGAGCAAAGATCATGTTGAGTAAACAGGATCACGAATTCATGCTCGCCCATCCCGAACAGATATTTGACGAAGGCTATCCCTTCGGTTCTTTTGAAGTGTCTGATTTTTATCAGGATGACAAACCGATCACGCTGGGGGATCGGACGATCCACACAATTCTGACACCGGGGCACACACCGGGTACGACCTCATTCTTCTTCGATGTGGTCACCAAAGATGGACAAACAAAGCATTGCGGACTGCATGGTGGCGTCGGGCTCAATACGCTTGGTGATGACTTCCTGACGGAACATGGCTTCAGCACCGCGACCCGGTCAGATTATCTGGCTTCCATGCGCAAGTTGCACAATTTTCAGATTGACATAACGCTCGGCTCACATCCGGCTCAGGTCGACATGCTGTCCAAGGTCGCCCGGATTGGCCCCGACTGCAATCCCTTTGACGATCCGTCCGTATGGCAAGGCCTGATCGAACAGCGCATCGGACAAATAGAAACCCTCATTGCCGAATCCAAACTGGAGCCCGCCTGCTGATGCTGAGTAAACAGGAACAGGCCGAAATGGCCAAGCATTTACGCTCGACGACAGTCGTGCCAACCGAATTGCCCGCTGACCTCGTCGCATGTCTTGACGCGGTCGATCACAAGGAAATGCTTATACCGACGCGCGTTGGCGAGACCCGGACAATCCTGGTCAAACCGCGCAATGTTGAAAAGAAGGCACCTCTGTTTATCAATTTTCACGGGGGTGGATTTGTTCGGGGGTATCAGGAACGGGACACGATCTTCTGTGCCATGCTGGCTTCCAAGTTGGGCTGCGTGGTCATCGACGTGGACTATCGGCTTTCACCTGAGTTCCCCTTTCCAACCGCCCTGCATGAAGCCTATGATGTGACCCAGTTCGCATTCTCCAATGCAGAAGAACTCGGAATTGATCCTGACCGCATAGCCATTGGTGGCCACAGCGCGGGTGGCAATCTGACCGCTGCCGTCTGCCTCATGATCAAGCAGGAAGGCGGCTCCATGCCTTGCCTTCAGATCCTGGACTACCCCTTCCTTGATGCTGTCACGGATTCCTTCGTGAAAATCGGAGACGATCCGACCTTCTTCACCCCGGAAAGGCTGGACGGGTTCAACAGCCTGCATGTTCCGAAGCTGGCGGACCGACGCAACCCCTTGATGTCCCCGGTTCTGGCAAAACCGGAAATGCTTGAAGGTCTGCCTTCTGCCCTGATCATCATCGCAGCGAAAGACATATTGCGACATGAAGCCGAATGCTATGCCCGGATGCTTGTCGATGCCGGAGTGGAGGTCCGGTTGCGCAAGTTCCTGCAAAGCGATCATGGCTTCATCATCGCCAACCTTGCCGAATATCGGCAAGCCCATGCTCTCATCCTCAAAGCTCTGAAGGAGGCCTTTGGTTTGAGATAATTTCAATATTTCCGGAAATGGGAGATCTGGAAATCAAGTGGAGGAGAAAATGAGACTATTTAGGACCATAATGGTTGCCGCAGCCTGTCTGCTGATTACGGGCAACGCCAATGCTGATGGAAGCTGGCCGAAGGGAACCATAAAACTTGTCATTCCAGCCAAAGCTGGTGGTGGCACAGATATCATGGGGCGCATATTTGCCAATTATCTGCAACAAACGACAGGCAGCGCCGTCGCCGTCATCAACCAGCCATCCGGAGGAGGAACCGTTGGCTATGAGATGGTAAGGACCGCCAAGCCTGATGGACAGACCCTGCTTTATGCCCATACGAGTTTGTTGATCAATGCTCATACCGGACGGTATCCGCATTCCCTGTCAGATTTTACCCCTATTGCCTATGCGCAGATCTATCCGCCCCAGGTCTATGCCGTAGCCCCCAATGCCCCTTGGAACAATCTCAAGGATTTCGTCAATGATGCCCGCAACAATCCGGGCAAACTCACGATCGGGGTCTCTCTGGGCGGGACGACCCATTTCATCGCTGGTTTGATGCAACAGGCCGAAAATATCGAACTGAAAATGGTAGAAGCGTCCTCAGAAGTGGACAAGGTCGCAGCCATTCAGGGCGGACATATTGATATAGGCAATCTGGGCGCCAAATCGGCCAGACAATTCGTTGAGGCCGGGAAAATGAAACCATTGGCCTTGCTCGACCCTGTACCAAACAAGTCGTTCCCCGAATTTCCGACCGCGATCGAGCAAGGCGTGAATGTCTTCTGGCAGACCCCGCTTATCGTGTTCGGGCCCAAGGATATGGATCCGGCCATCGTTCAGAAAATAAACGAGGTCACCAAGGGGATGAGCCAAGACCCGACAATTCAGGAAAGTCTTGAGAAAATGTCGAGCTCCTATAATTATCACCCGGTCGAAGAAGTCCAGAAACTGCTCGAAGCCGAAGACCAACGTATAAGTAAGATTGCCGAACAGCTTGGCATTGCTCCCAAATGATACGTGAGAAACATCAGGTCAGGGTCATGCATCCTGACCTGAATGAGGATGGAAAACCATCCCGGAGAGTTTAGTCAGGAGACAATAATGAGACAGAATACAATTCTGGGGAGCGTAATCGGCGCGCTTGGAATCGTTGGCATTCTATTGACCAGTCAGGTTCCCAGCACAACCTTTACCGATGATCCCGGCCCCCATGTTTTTCCCTATTTTGCCAGTAGCATTTTGCTGATCTGTGGTCTTGGCATGCTGTTTACCGGCAACAAGAACAAGTCAGATCAGCAAGAGGACCCTTTTCTTGATCGCCAGGGATGGATTCGCGTCGGCATCATGCTTGCTGTCTTCAGCCTTTATGCCCTTGCCCTGTGGCTGGTCGGATTTCACATTGCCACGCCAATAGCCGGTCTGGCCTTTTACGCCCTCATCGCGGGCAAGGAAAAACGCAATTGGCTCTACGGGATCATCTTTGCGCTCCTTGCTTATGCCTGTCTCTATGTCCTGTTCATTTCTGTTCTGAATTCCTTCCTGCCGGAAGGCATTTTGTTGGGAGGATACTAAGCTCATGGAAATGATTGTTTCAAACTTTGCTGAGCTTTTGCACCCGCTCACCCTTCTGATCATTTTTGCCGCCAGCCTTGTCGGGATTTTTCTGGGGGCAATTCCCGGACTCTCGGGCGGCCTTGGCGTTGCCCTGCTTCTTCCCCTCAGTTTTGGTCTGGACCCACATGTCGGTCTCGCCATGTTGATCAGTATCTGGGTCGGCGGCACATCAGGCGCGATGATTGGCTCCATTCTGCTGGGTATACCCGGCTCTCCATCTGCCATTGCGACAACATTTGACGGCTATCCGATGACCAAGAATGGCGAGGTCGTCCGCGCACTTGGCGCAGCCATCACCGCCTCCTTTATCGGAACATTCATCAGTATCATCGTTGCCGCATTCCTTAGCCGGATATTGGCGGATCTCGCCCTCAAGCTTGGTCCCTGGGAGTATTTTTCGCTGGGTGTTTGCGCCATTTCGCTGGTGGCGGCTCTTGCGCGCGAAAGTGTCTTTCACGGTCTCGCTGCCGCAGCCTTGGGGCTGTTGTGCAGCTCGGTCGGCTTTGCTCCGATTGACGGCTATCCCCGCTTTGCCTTTGGCAACATGTATCTGAATTCCGGTTTTGATCTCATTTCACTCATGATCGGCTTTTTCGCGATCAAGCAGATCCTGATGGAATTTGCCCGTGGTCAGCAGGTCATTCCGGAATTTGATGCCAAATCGATCACCGGCTTTGGCGTCACCTTGAAGGATTACACCTCCAATGCGGTCAACATCTTCCGTTCATTCATGATCGGTCTGTGGATCGGCTTTCTTCCGGGCATGGGGTCGGGATTGTCCAACATGGTTTCCTATGCCTATGCCAAGAACAGCTCGAAACACCCAGAAAAATTCGGCAAGGGCTGCATTGATGGCGTATTTGCCTCCGAGACAGCCAACAATGCCTCTGTCGGTGGATCGCTCATTCCCATGGTGGCTTTGGGGATTCCAGGGGATGGCACAACGGCCATTCTTTTGGGCGGCCTCATGATCCACGGTATTCAGGCCGGACCATTATTGTTCACCAACAATCCTGATATCGTCTACACGCTTTTCAATACGGCGCTGATATCGGCCATTCTGGTTTTCATCTCCCAGTTTTTCGGCATGAGATTGTTCCCTGCGATCCTGAAGGTGCCCTATCAGTATCTTTATTCAGCGATTGTGCTGCTGTGCTACATGGGTGTTTTCGTTGGTGCAGGAACGGAATTCAACTTCATCATCATGCTGGGCTTCGCTGTCCTGGGGGTATTGATGGATTGGGTCAAGATGCCGGTCGGCCCCTTTGTCCTTGCCTTCATTCTTGGACCGATGCTGGAGTCGAATTTGCGTAAGGGCTTCACCTATACCGATCAGGGAATCTTGCCTTTCTTTACCCGCCCGATTTCCGGTATTTTGCTGGCGCTGGCCCTCATCAGCATCGTCTGGCCATACATCAAGCCACTTCTCAAAAAGACACCAAACCAGTCAGAAGAAAGCGAGTCCTCGCTCTCTCCCTGAGGCTGACACGCCCTCCTACCTATAAGGTGTGTCAGCCTTTTCTCTTCCATCGAGGCGTCTGACGCAAGGCCGGTGGAAGGGAAGGCCGGGCCCGTTGCTTCAGTCACTTATGGTCTTGATCAGACCGCTCAGAAAATCAGAAGGAAAGCCATGTATATCGGCGAACAACTCATTAATCCAAGCGATGACCGCCTTCGTCTTTCAGCGCAGCTCGGCAGTGAGGCTGTCATCATAGACACAAGGCCCAACTATGCCGTGCTGGATGAGGCGGGGCTTTGGAGTGGTGCCAAGATCGCCCGTGAACGCAAGAGAATTGAGAATTATGGCATGAAGCTGGACGGGATGGCGCTTGATCTTGGGTCTCTGCTTCTGGACAGCTTGCGTGCCCCTGAAAAGGCAAAGGCCCGGGCCGCCCAATTGCGCCAGCACATCAAGGCCGCGGCCGAAGGCGGCTGTGATCTGGTCAAATTCACCGTGGCCATGGTGGGGATCACCCGCACCGGTGTCGTTGAGGGGCGCGGCGGCATGCAATGTTCCACCTTCAGGGCCAGTGACTATCATCCCGAGACGGACGCCCGCTTTTCCTATTGGGGCACGGTCTTGCCAGAAGATGGCAAAACCAAACCGAGCGAAGCGGTCTATGATCCGAAAAAGCAAGAGACAGGCGGTCAGCGTCTGGCCGGCGAGGTTGGAGGCATCAGTGCGCAAGAGGGTTGGAAAGCGATACAGTTCCTTGTCGAGCAACTTCTGCCAACGGCTGAGAAAGAAGGCGTTCGCCTCGCCTGCCATCCCCATGATCCTGCCTATCCTGCCGAGGGGCTGAACGGGGTGCATCATGTGCTTGGCTCAATCGAGGGGATGAAGCAGTTCCTTTCGCTTGCGCCGGGAAGCCCATATCTGGGCTTCAATTTCTGTCAGGGGACGATTGCGGAAATGTCCAGCGATCCCAACGCAGCGGTTCTGGAGGCCATTCGCACTTTTGGGCCGATGGGCAAGATATTCATGGTGCATTTCCGCAATATCAAGGGCGGGTTTCTGGATTTCCGGGAAGCCATGCCCGACGAGGGCAGTGTGGACATGGCGCAGGCAATCCGGGCCTATCGTGAGGTTGGTTATGAAGGCGTTCTCTGCCCTGACCATGTTCCGCTCTCGGAGCAGGATCCCGAACGCGAGCGCTTCTTTGCCTATTGTCTGGGCTACACCAAGGCGCTTTTGCAGACGGCTTGACCGGGGCAGGGCGTCTGATGACACGCATGTGAAGCCTCAACAACCAGATTACCGACTTTCCGGCCAAGTCTCCCGGCAAGTCAAATCGGGTCATAAATAGAACGCAGGTGAAACCCTGCCACGATACAAGAACGGTGGTGTGCATCCTTGAAACTCTGGATCGTTTCGATCCAGAGTTTTCTTTTTATCGTCTCGTTTGGAGAAAAGGCCGGGGGATGAAACCATGGAGTATCTGCAAACAGACAATGCACCTGTCCGGATGCATCCTCACCGAATGGAGAGGATGCAGTCGATGCCTTGGACTGGAGGATGCGGTTTGTAATTGATGTTGCCTGCGGCGTCGCTGGATTGCCGCCGGTTTGATCCACATCCTTTTCAGGAAATGCCTGTTCTTTTCCGAACTGGACATCTGATGGCGCGAGATCCCGGACGCCGCTGGCAAAAAAGCGGACATTCCGGGACCCTCAAGGCGCCTTATGGCCATTCTGCCCGCAGGGCGGAATAGCATTGCATCTGGATGACTATGGTCATTCCAGATGCATGGTGGTGGTTCAGGTCTCTCGCTCTTTGAGAAACGGGTCAACGACGGTGTCGAGAAATACCTGAACTTGCCTCGAAGCCATACCAGTGAACTTTTCTGGCTTTACAATTTCATCGATCTCTTGTTTTGACAAAGGAATGTCCGGACAAGCTGCAATCCGTTCAAGGATATTGTTGTCCAACCCTTCTGCCCGCACTCTGTGAACGGTTTCCATGCTCATTTCCTTGAGGACATGATGCACCAGCTGCCTGTCAGCGCCCTTCTTTGCGGCTTCCATGATGATATTCTCGGTCGCCATGAAGGGAAGTTCCTGTTCGAGATTGCGCTTGATCATCTTGTCGTAGACCATGATGCCAGACGTCATCTTCAGCATTTTCTCGCACAATGTATCGGCAGCCATGAAGATATTCTCCATTCCCACCATACGGACGGGAATGTTGTCGCAGGTTTGCTCCAGCATCTCCTGCCCGGTTGATTGGAACATGCCCGGAAGGATGGTAATGAGATATTTGGCATAGCCGACCAGATCTTCAGCGATCCATGGATTGCGCTTGTAGGCCATCGTGCTTGAACCGACCTGATCCTTGGGAACCGGCTCCTCCAGCTCCTTCAACATCGCAAGGATGCGAATGTCGTTGCCCATCTTCTGTGCCGTCTCCGCTATTCCGGCAACTGCGGCCAGCAATTGGGTTTCCACCTTGCGCGTGTAGATTTGCGAGGTGATCGGCATCAATTTGGTGAAGCCCAGTTTTTCAGAAAAGCGCTTGTCCAGTTGCTCGACCTTGTCCGGGTCTTCATCCAGGAGAGAGTAGAACGAAGCCTGTGTACCCGTTGCGCCCTTGAGCCCGCGGAAATACATGGTATCGATCTTCTCCTGCATCGCAATGACATCAAAGATTGCGTCCTGAAGCCAGACTGCGGCACGCTTGCCAACGGTGACCGGCTGGGCCGCTTGCAGCCTTGTATAGCCAAGGATCGGCATGTCCTTGTATTTGTCGACAAAGTCGCGCAGATTGGCGATGACCTTCATCATCTTGCCGATAAGGAGCAGGGTTGCTTCCCGTTGCATGATCAGCGTCGTATTATCGATCAGGTCGCTGGTCGTTGCCCCCAGATGGATGATCGGCTCCGCCAGGGGCGCTGTCCTGCCGAACTCCTCGATGGCTGCAATGGTGACATTGCCGTATTTCAGGCGCAGCTCTTCGATCAGATCGTGATCAATGACCTCAAGATTGTCTCGCATCAGAGCCAACTGCTCATTGGAGATGTCGAGCCCGACTTCTTGTTCGGCCTCAGCCAGCGCCAGCCAAATGCGTCTGAAGATCTTGATTTTGAACTTGTCAGTAAGAAGATATTTCATCTCCTCACTCGTCGTGTTTCTAAGATACATGTAATCCATTGAATGACCTATGCGAAGGCAACCAGAAGAGCGACAATCGCACCAAGGATCATCGGCAGGGCGGTTCTTTTGGCAATGTCGACCGGACTGACGGCGGCATAGCCTGCGCAAATGATTGTAGCACCGGCAATCGGTGACATTGCGCGACCCAACGCACCACCAAGAGGGGCCATGGTGCCCATTGTGGAAATCAGCAATCCCATGTCGGGAGCATGAGGCGTGACCGCTTCGTTGAATGCCATTGCAGCCGCTTCGCCGCTTCCCGTGACCACTGCCATCAGGAACGGTCCGAAGGAAATTGCGACTTTCGCCAGACCATCAACGCTCATGAGCAAGGTGTTGAAGGCATCGACAAGCCCGATCATTTTCATGCCAGCTACAAATACACCAGCACCGATGATGATGCCAAGGATGCTGCCATAGGCGCGCCCCATGCCATTGAAGAATTCTTCAGAAGCTTTTGCGGGGGAGACGCGGGCAACGATGAATGCAATCACCGACCCGATGAGCATCGCGTGGGAGATTCTGATATCGGCAATCCAGGGCACCGAAGCCTTGACGGCAGTGCTGGAGCCGATCAGCAGGATCGCTAGGGGAATGACAGGGACGACCACATGCAATGGCTTGATCCGGGCTTCATCCTGCCGGGACGCATCAACCGTCTCACCGTCAAAACAGTCTTTGTCTTCCTTGAGAAATTTGGCGACAAGCCACAAGGTTATGCAAACGGTTGCCAGGGCAGCAAAGGTATAGGGGGCGTGATGACGGACCAGATCCGCTGCCGTTGTACCGTCGTTCATGAGTTTTGAGACAAATGAAAAGTGATAATAGCTTGGATTGAGCAGACCACCGAAGGTCCCCGCGATCACGGCACTGGCTGCAACAGCCCTTGATACGCCCATTGAAATCAGCAACGGGATCAAGATGGCACCAACCGCAGCGGCAATGCCCGATGCGCTTTGCAGGGCGATTGCGATGAGAAAGACCACCACGGTCGTTGCCGGAATGATCACAGCACGCAGGGGCTTGAGACCCTTGATCAAGAAGTTGATCAACTGCTTGTCACATCCGGTTAGCTTGAGCACGCAGGCAAAGCCCATGGCAGAGCAAATCGGTTCGATCATGCGCCCCGAGCCCATCTTGTCCGTGAATGCTTGCAAACCCGTCAGGATGTTGCCGGACAAGAGGCACATTAACAATCCCGACGCAATAAGAACCAGTCGGGTTTCAATTTGTTTGATGAGTAATATGATCGTCGCGACAACGATCACAAGTCCTACATAGATCATTCTTTCCTCCACTCTTATGCGGTTTACGGAAATGTAGTGAAGGCAGGATCTCTTGGATGTGATGGCCATCACCAAATCAAAGATTTTGTAGATTTGGAAATCTGGAATTTTGGCAAACAATAAATTGGTGCCAGCCAAAGAAGCGTGTATCTTCAAGAGTTGGAAAACTCAATGTCTCTGGAGGAAATGCGCGTTTGTGTTTTTCCTTGCTAACGTTATTCTTCCAAACAATGAGGACGATTGCTCTGGATATGGGGATTCATGAGTTTTGACCAGCCTGTTGAACAAAAGCTTTGTAAACAAGCTTCCCTGGGTCGATGTTCCCGCGGATGGTCTGGAAGACCTGTTTGTTACAAAAGGTGTGCATCAGCACGTGGAAAAGAATGGTCTGGTCAAACAGGCTCAAGACGTAAATGAATATTTATACTATCTGAAAAGAGGCCTTTGCTACAATTACACGATCAATTCGGATGGTGCGAAAAACATCAACAGGCTCCTGACGCATGGAAGTATATTCGGAGAGGTCACATCTGTTGTTACTCCAAACGGCGCCTCGCTGACATACACGCAATCGGTGGTCGATAGCGACATCTATGTTCTTAAATATTCTGACTTCCTTGATGCAATTTACGGCAAAAAAGAACTCGTTCATTTTGCTTTGGAGTTCTATGCATGGCGTGTCGGGGCCTATAATCTTTCGATCTTTATCAGGAATACTTTTTCAATCGAGCAACGGATTGCGCACCTGCTCATATCCATCTGTGATGACACGGGTCAATCCGGTTGTCAGAAACTGTTGTTTGATCTGACGCACCAGCAGATTGCGGAGCTGATCGGCGTTTCAAGGGAAACCGTTACGCGCATCCTGTCAAAATGGAGAAAAATGAATCTCACTTCGGGCGAAGGAGAATTGCGGATCGATGCGCACAAATTGAAACAGATTCTTCAATCATGATGGCCATCGGTCCACTGGCACCATTGGCACTGTCAGGATGAACCTCGAGGCAGGAATGGCACAATCATCTTCGGATGATGTGTCGACGATCAGAGGTGATGACACCGCCCCCGCTCAGCCGAGCTGAAAGAGGGCGGCACAGTCCGTCATTCAAGCGACTGAAAGGCGCGCGGCTGACTGTTTGCTGCCTGCTACCACTCGGCAAAGGAGCCATCAGCGTGACGCCAAACAGGATTGCGCCAGCGATGTCCAATCCTTGATTGCTCCTCAAGATATTTCTCATTCACCTCAATTCCAAGCCCCGGCTCCTGAGGAATGGTGACATAGCCATCTTGATAGTCAAAAATGGACGTATTCATCACATAATCAAGAAGGTCGTTGCTTGTGTTGTAATGAATACCCAAGCTCTGCTCCTGAATGAAGGCGTTGTAACAAACAGCGTCCAGTTGCAGATTGGCAGCCAGGGCGATGGGCCCAAGAGGACAATGAAAAGCAACAGCCATGTCATAGGCTTCCGCCATGTTGGCGATTTTGCGTGCTTCGGTAATGCCGCCGGCATGTGATGGATCCGGCTGGATGATGTCCGCATATCCTTCGGCCAGAATTTGTTTGAAATCCCAACGCGAATACAGCCTCTCTCCCAATGCAATCGGCGTTGAGGTCAGTCGACGGATATCCCTGATCGCTTCCGCATTTTCGCTTAATACGGGCTCTTCGATAAACATCAAATTGTAAGGGTCTAATTCCTTTGCGAGAATTCTTGCCATCGGTCGATGGGCTCGTCCGTGAAAGTCGACAGCGATACCAAAGTCCGGTCCCAACGCGTCGCGCACGGCTTGAACGCGACCAAGAACTTCATCAACCTTGCTATGGGAATCGACAATCTGGCACTCCGCGGTCCCGTTCATCTTGATGGCCGTGAACCCTCTTTTTGCGACCGTCTTTGCCGCCTCGGCGACATCGTCAGGCCGGTCACCCCCCACCCAGGAATAAACTCTTATCTTGTCGCGCAGTTGCCCTCCCAGAAGTTGGGACACGGGCACGCCGAAGGCCTTTCCCTTGATATCCCAGAGCGCTTGATCCAAGCCGGCAAGGGCACTCATGTGAATTCCCCCACCGCGATAGAAGCCACCCCGATAGAGAACCGTCCAATGGTCTTCTATCAGGAAAGGATCCTTGCCAATCAGATAGTCGGAAAGCTCCTCAACTGCCTGCGCGACTGTGGCGGCTCTGCCCTCGAGGACAGGCTCACCCCAGCCGGCAAGCCCTTCATCGGTTGATATTTTCACAAAACACCAACGGGGAGGAACGATGAAGGTTTCAACTTGTGTGATTTTCATTCTTCAATTCTTTCAACGCTATCACGATCGTCAGAAAACCGGCTCTGTCGAGATACGATTATTTGATCGCAGCCATAAAGCGGTCGGCTTTTCGGGCAACGGTGGCCACGGTATCTCGGGCCTTGTACAGACCGGACCCTATTCCAAACCCGGAAATCGGCGTCCCTTTCCAGTCCCGGATATTGTCTGCATCCACTCCGCCGACCAATAGCAATCGTGTTCCTTTCGGCAAAACAGCGTTCAGGGCTTTGACTGTTTTCTGACTGGCCGCTTCACCGGGAAAAATCTTCAAACCATGCGCACCGGCATGAAGCGCGGCAAATGCTTCTGTTGGCGTAAAGCACCCGGGAAGGCTGACCAGTCCGGACGTCACGCTCGCCTTGATGACCTCGACATCCGTGTTGGGTGAAATGATCATCGTCCCGCCGGCCGTTCGAACCTTCTCCACATCCTCCGGCGAGAGAACGGTTCCGGCTCCAATGACGGCCTTCCCGGACAGGGAAGTGGCCAGGCGCGAAATGGAAACAAATGGGTCTGGTGAATTGAGCGGAACTTCGATGAGAGAAATTCCCGCATCGACAAGGGCTGTCCCAATTGCGACCGCTTCGTCAGGGGAAACACCGCGCAAAATTGCAATGATCGGCGTTCTGGTGAAGTGAGCTTCAAACTGTTCCAGATTTTTCATGTTCATGCCCCGGTTTGCGTTTGGCTTTGAATATCGTCAGCAGCCCCGTTACGAATGCGGTTTCTGGCGAGATGATTTCAGCAATGTAACCTTGATGCTTGAGGGCCAGCGCATAGCAATGAGCCAGGATGCCGTCTGCAATAACAAGGAGGTTCTGGTGACTGGTCATGAGAGGTCTGGCAGACAGGATTTCCGTGCCGACAAGAAGGCCTGACAGGAAAGGATCAACGTCCTCTCCATTCAGGGTTCCAGCCAGAACACCCGTCCTTGCCATGAAAGCGGCATTGAGCAGCCCCCCCGGAAGGTGAGCAGCATCAAGCCCTTTCACAAAGGCTGCATCTGTCTTTTGGGGGTCGACTTCGGTTGCGTCGGATTTCGCCAACAAACGCAAGATCGAGTGATTTTTGAAAAGTCCAAAGACTTCACCGGTCATAAAACTGGAAAATGACAGAATTTGACCATTCTCGACCTGTGCCCATTTCGAATGCGTACCGGGCAGGATGACCGTCCCATCGGTCATTCCAGAGCCGATGATCTGTGTTTCCTCACCGCGCATGACGTCCATATATTGGCCATCGTGCGTTTCGAGCCCCGGAACAATGAAAGTCTCGAAGTCTGCCGGAGTTTCAACTTTCTTCGTGCCGAGCGCCAATTCCTGAGACCCCGCCGGACACCGGGCATAGGGAACCTCGAGCCAGCCATTGCGGCTGCCCACCATGCCAGCCATCAGGACCGGAATATTGTCGTAAGCATCCAGCCAGGGCTTGCATTGTTGAAACAGTGTTTCGGCAAAAGCGCCAGCTTCAACACGCGCCATTCCATCATGCGACGAAACTTGTTCCAGGATATCACCGTCTTGGGAAACCAGATAGGCTCGAAATCGAGACGTTCCCCAGTCAACAGCGATACAGAAAGGCGTTTTGTTCATCGTTCATATCTTCCATCAAATATCTCGTTTCGGCTGAACATGGCCGCTAATTCGCAAAGAACTCGACGAGCGTCATCGGAATGGGCGTCACGTAGGTGATTGCCAGAAGGCATAGAACCATGACAGCTATGAAAGGCACAATTCCTCTTGAAACCGCCTCAAGAGAGGCTTGTCCGACACGGGCCGCGACAAACAGATTAAGACCAAGTGGCGGCGTAATGAAGCCAATTGCAAGGTTGACAACCATGATGATACCGAAATGGATCGGATCAACCCCGACAGAGGCTGCAACGGGATAGAGAATGGGAGCCAGAACCAGAATCGCGGGTGTGGTATCCATCACGCAGCCAACCAGAAGCAACAACACATTGATGATCAGCATGATCAGGATGCCATTACTCGTGATGTGAACGAGGAAGTCCGTGATCATCAGTGGAATCTGTTCAATTGTCAGAATTCTTGTGAAGGCAGACGCACATCCGAGAATAACCATGGTTGTTCCCGTGGTGTTGCATGCCCGATCAATGGGGTTGAGGACGTCTTTCCAGCTCAATTCGCGATGGATGAACACCCCACACACGAAGGCATAGACGCTGGCGATTGCAGCGGCTTCTGTTGGGGTGAAAATCCCGGCATAGATACCCCCCAGAATGATGAGAGGGTTGAGGAGAGCCCATTTCGCTTCCCAAATATGGCTCATGGCCAATTTGCAATCGAAATCCTCTTTGGTGCCGCCCCAACCTTTGCGTCGGCAATAGAAGTAACTCCAGGTGATCAGGGAGAGACCGATGAGCAAACCCGGACCAAACCCGGCGAGAAACAGATTGCTGATTGATGTCGAGGTCGTCACTCCATAGATCACCATGGGAATGCTGGGAGGAATGATGACGCCTATGCTTCCGGCTGCTGCAATCAGCGCCAATGAAAAGGACTTGCTGTATCCTTCACGCAGCATTGTAGGAACGACCATGCCGCCAACTGCGGCAACTGTGGCAGGACCGGAGCCGGAAACAGCTGCGAAAAACATGCAGACAACAATCGTGACGATTGCCAAGCCGCCGGTGATGCGGCCAAAGAACACATTTGCGGCATTCAGAATGCGGCGCGAAACGCCCCCTGCGGCCATCAGCTCTCCGGCAAGAATGAACAGGGGAATGGCCATGATCGGAAAAGAGTCGGTGCTTGAAACGAGTGTTTGAGCCAGGTACCCGTGAGAAAGGGTGCTGCCTGTGGCAATGGCCGTTGCCGAGGCAAGACCAATGGCGATTCCAACCGGGACATTGAGAAAAATGAAAATTGCTAAGCTGCCAAAAAGCACTGCGGAAACCATCAGATTTCTCCCTCGGATAGCATTCGGATTCTGTAGATGATGACTTGACACTGACGGAATGACGTCATGGCAAACCCGACGGCGGGCGCCGAATAGATCATCCACATCGGCATATGCACTGCGGGCGAGAGCTGACCAAGCATCAGCTGCTTCTCAACGATCTTCGTCGAATAGAAAATCACGTAGAGAGAGAAGAACAGGAACAGGATGTCGGAGAGGATAACGATATAGGGCTTGATTGGACCGGGGAAGACGCCCAGAGCCGCTTCAATCTTGATATGGGCCATCATTTTGGCACCATAGCTAATCCCAATATAAATCAGCCAGATAAACATGTATCTGGCAACTTCTTCGGACCAGGATAGGGAGTCACCAACCACATATCTCATAAATACCTGTATAGCTAATATAATTGTCATTCCAGACATCAGGAATATACAAATAATTCTTTCGATATGTTCATTTATGAGCGAAATAAACTTCATATCTCCTCCTTTGAACCAAGGTTCTTCCCATATTGAGCAAGCTACAGGAATGCGCACAGGTCTTTCTGTATTCAGTTCATTTTCAGTGGCACCCATTTGGGTGCCACTGAGACGCGATGCGTGCATTCTTCAAAACTTGCTGATAGAGATGGACGGGTCTGAAATAATCAGATCAGTTCGCATTCAGAAGCTGGTCAAAATATTCAGGATGCTGCATTTTTGACTTGACCATCTCGGAAATCTTGGCGTCAACGATCTTTTTCTGCCAAAGTTTTTTGTCTTCAGGAGACAAGAGAGTAACCGTCATGCTCTTCTGGAATTTCTCAAGAATGGCTTGTTCCAGTTCGCCGGAACGTTTGCGCTGGAAATCCGTGGACTGTTTCGCGGCTTTCTCGATGATTGCCTGCTGGTCTTCTGTCAGAGAGTTGAATTTGTCAAGATTCATGACAACGACGTAGGGCGTGTAAACATGCTGCGTCGTGGTCAGATAGTTCTGGACTTCGTTGAACTTCAATCCATCAATGACACCAAGGGAGTTTTCCTGAGCATCGACAGTGCCCTGCTGCAAGGCCGTGAAGAGTTCTGTCCCGGCCATGGGAGTAGGACTTGCTCCAAGCGCTTTCCATGCGGCCAGATGGACGTCATTTTCCATTGTGCGGACTTTCATGCCAACAAGATCGTCCGGAACCGAGACTTTTTTGTTTTTGCTCGTAAAGTTGCGGAAACCATTTTCCCAGAAGGCCAGTCCTTTGAGATCCTTGCCGGCCAGGCTTTCGAGAATTGCTTTCCCTGCTGGTCCGTCAAGCCCCGCATAGGCCTGTTCCGGGCTGAGAAAGATGTATGGCGTGTCGAACAGATAGAAGTCCGAGAAAATGGTAGCAAGTGGGCTGGTCGCACTCACTGCAATATCGATATCACCGAAAATGGTTGATTCCACAGCTACCCGGTCATCTCCGAGCTGGTTATCCGGGAACAGGTTGACTTTCACTGCTCCGTTTGTTTCTTCTTCAACGATTTTCTTGAATAGCTGTCCGGCTTCCTTGCCAGATACGGAAGCCACATTGGCAAACTTCAGGGTGACATCCTTTGCCAATGTCGGTGTTGCTGCAAGAGCGAGCAAAATGCTGGCTCCCATGATTGCAGGGACTAGTTTCTGACTGTTGAACATTCTGATTTCCTCCACGATTTGAAACGAAAGATTTCTCTTTATCAGCTCAGGTCGAGTTGAACTTTTACCGATTTCGACTTGTCCAGAGCCGTCTCGAACGCCAAGACGGCCTCTTGCATTTGAAAGACCCCTGTCAAGAGAGGGGAAAGATCAATAGCGCGCTTCTTGATAAGGGCCACAGCCGTTCCGAACTCCTTGTCAAAACGGAAACTGCCTCGGACCAGAAGCTCCTTGGTAACCGCACCACTGATCGGAAATTTGGCATCACCGCCCTGACCAATTTGGACCAATGTTCCTTTGGGTCGCACCACCGGAATAAGGCTCTCAAAACCTGCGGCTGAGCCGGAGCATTCGAAAGCGGTGTCGAAATATCCCTTGTTGTCTGTGAAAGCCTGAAATGCATCTGGCTCCTCGCGAATGTTGACAACGCGGTCTGCCCCGACTTTCTTCGCGACTTCAAGAGCATAGTCCGAGATGTCGGATGCCGTGATTTCGAGGGCACCAGCCCAGCGAGCGGCCAAAATGACAAGACATCCAATTGTGCCAGCTCCAACCACCATTACCCGTTTCCCCGCAAGGGATCCGGCCTCTGAAATGGCATGAAGGGCAACGGATAGAGGTTCGGCGAATGCTGCGTCGGCATAAGACGTGTCTTGACCACAGGGCACTGCTTGTTCGGCATCAATGATCAGCTCTTGGCGGAAAGCCCCTTGAGCGTGAGGGAAACGCATGGCACTTCCCATGAACTGCATATCCATGCAATTCTCGCGATGGCCTTCCTGACAATAAATGCATTTGCCACACGGCTTGCTCGGATTGACCGAAACACGATCGCCGACAGCAAGGTTTGTGACATCCTCTCCCAACTCGGTAATGATACCGGAGACTTCGTGTCCCAGGGTCATTGGCTCCTTGATGCGTATCGCTCCGAAACCGCCCTGCGTATAATAGTGCAGATCGGATCCACATATGCCGCCAGCACAAATCTTGACGCGGACTTGTCCCGCTTCCGGTTTCCCGGTCTGAATGTCTTCTACTCGAAGATCTTTTGGAGCATGTAAGAAAACTCCCTTCATCTTCTTTCTCCTTGTGATTTTCTTTTTTTGTCAGAGAACAGAAACGATGCCGCCGTCGACAAAGATCAGTTGGCCGTTGATGAAGTCCGATGCAGGGGATGCAAGAAAGACGACAGTTCCGGTGAGATCCTCTGGCATACCCCATCGCGCAGCAGGGGTGCGTTTGCGCACCCAGCCATCGAATTCGGGGTTTTCGACAAGGGCGGTGTTCAATTCCGTGACGATATATCCGGGGGCTACGGCATTCGCCGAGATGCCATGCTGGGCCCACTCAGCAGTCATTGAGCGCGTCAGCATCTTGATCGCGCCCTTGGTTGCCGTATAGGGCGCCACTGTAGCGCGGGCCATCTCACTGGTCAGAGAGCCGATATTGATGATCTTGCCCTTCTTGCCAGCTTTGATCATGCGCGCGGCGGCTGCCTTTGCGACCAGAAAGGCACCGGTGAGATTGATGTCGAGGACGCGCTGCCAATCCGACACATCAAGGTCAAGCATTGGCTTGCGAAATTGAATTCCCGCATTATTGACCAGAATATCGGCGACCAGACCCTTTTCATCAATGTCTGCAAATGCACTTTCAACGGCTTTGGCTGAACTGACATCAAATGCGGCTTCGTGAACCGTTATTCCCTTGGCGCGGAGCTTGTCCGCTGCCTCTTTAAGACGCTCCTTGTTGACGTCATTCATTATCAATTGGGCACCACACAAGCCCAGTCCTTCAGCATAGCCAAATCCGAGACCTGTCGCCGACCCGGTTACAAGAGCGCATCGCCCTGACAGGCTAAAAAGTTGTTTCAGCATTCCAGATGCTCCCAAAAATCAGAATTTAGGCATTGACTGCATCGGAGATTCGCGTGAGAGCTGCTTTGGATTTGCCTTCCAGCCAGAATGAACCCGCTAAAGTTGATCTGGTTTGAAAGGAATGAGACCCTCTAACTGCCAATCTTGTTGCGCCAACAACAAACCTATTATACGATTAATTCGAATTTGGCAAGAAATTTTATTTTTTGTATAATAGGTCAACTTCAGGATCCGGAGAAAAGTTGTGACAAAAGAAGAAAACACACCGTCAAAGCCACCTGCGGCAACTGGCCTTGTTCACAAAATAATGGCGGACGTTCGTGGCTATATTCACGAAAACAACCTGATGGAAGGCGACATGATTCCGAGTGAAACATCCTTTGCTGAAAAAGGGGGAGTTTCCCGGACAATAGCCCGTGAAGCATTTAGAGCCCTGGCCGCAATCGGGATTCTCGATATTGGCAATGGTCGCCGGGCACGCGTCGGCGTTCCCAATGAAGAAGTTCTCAGCATCATCATCGAGCACACCGTCTTTGTGCAGCAACTGACCCTCAAACAGATATTGGAAACGAGAAGAACTCTGGAGCTGAGAGGCGTGGAGTTGGCGGCACAGAACAGAACCGATGCCGAAGCACTGGAGTTGCTGTCCATTGCAGCATCAATGGAGAAGATGATCGATGATGATCAGGCTATCCTGGAATATGATATTCAATTCCACCAGCTGATCGCCTCCGCTTCACGCAACCCGTTATACTCGCTGCTGATCAACTCATTCCGAGATGCAATGCGCCAAACATGGCATATCGGCTGGTATAGTCGGCAGTCCCGAGAAAGCAAAAGCGAAAGCATTATGGATCACAAGAAGATAGCCGGAGCCATTGCATCGCAGGATTCAGGTGCTGCGGAAGCTGCAATGATGAAGCATTTCGATGAGGCAATTACCTTGTTGATACAATCTGAAACGCGTTAAGGACGCAATCGGCCAAGGTGAAGCCAGCATGCGCGCACCCCTTGGAGATATTGGCAAGGCCGATCCCTGCATGCGTCGTCATCTTTCTTGTTCGGTCTCAGCACCTGATCTGTTCTCAAGGTGCTGAGACCCAATGAGGTCCTCGATGGAGTTGACTGCTACGATGGTTGCGGTCGGGATATCATTTCGCCGAACTTGCAGGCGGCCGATAGCCAGACTTCAACGGCACGCTTCATCGATCTTGCTAGAAGCGGGGGGGCTTTCCGGCCTCGCTCTGAATGTCACCTGCCTTCGCAGCAGCAGGCGACTTCCCCGCCAGGCCGCCGATCAGTCCGGCGTCATTGACTTGATGATGACCGCCAGACCAACGGAATCATCGACCTTCGTAACGATCAGCTTCTTGTAGTGAACGGACGCTCGGTGCGCTGCCTTGCCGGAAATCTTGTCATATATCGCGAGATGACCTTCTGCGGTATCCATACGGTTCGACTTGATGTTCCATTTGATCGCAGGAGCCTCAATCCGCAAATACTTTGTCTTGTCCTGAACCAGAACGACTGCATCCTTGAGGAGCTGGCTGTCTCCGTCGAGTGTTTTCTGTGAAGCATCCACTATCGTGGCGGGCTCTCCACCCAATTGCGAGGGGAGGGCGGTAAGGGGGGCATCACTCCCGTTGGCCGAAAACGGTTCAAACAGATTGATGGTATAGTCGATCAGTTCGGGGCCGCCAAAGGATCCATGTCCGGGAATGACGATGCGGGCTGAGCCATAATTCTGCTTGACCCGTCGAGCGGTCGTGCTCCAGTCGCGAAGGCTGGCATCCCCGATATTGCCGACCCAGCCGTGGTTGTTTCTGATTTCATTGCCGCCGAACAAAACTTGCTCTTCGGGAACCCAGACGACAATTCCGTCTTCGGTGTGGGCCTTGCCCAGATAGTCAGCCAGGACAGATGAGCTGCCAACCTTGATTGCCAACCGGTTCTGGAATGTCTTCTGCGGAACGGGCAAGCCCTTTTCTTTCGCGATCTCTGCCGTCCGGGCATAGGCGTAGGACGTGATCCCGTTGGCATGCACCGCTGCCAATCCCCCCATGGCATCCGGATGCCAACGATCAACGACATAGCCGACGATTGTCTTGTGCCTGTCATTGGTGATCCAGTCGATCAGATCCTGAGTCTGACGATCTGTTGCCGGTGTTGAAACGACAAGAGCCTGATCCTCATTGAAATAGACAAGACCATTGTTGCCATCAGAGGTGTGAATGAAGGTGTTTTCGGTGAGTTGCGTGACCGATAAGCTGTCGGACAAGGCAATGGCGTCCGATGCCTTCACTTCGGGCGAAAACAGGTTGAACGACGTCAACATTATTGCAGCGGAAAGGATGAATGAGCGCATTCTTGTATATCTCAGTTGAAAAGCGAGAGGGGCGTCATGAAATGATGGGGCGGAAGGAATTGAACCGGTGAGATGATGCAAGTCTCGCTGGCGGTTTTGGCGCAATTGAGACCAATTGGGCACTGGGGATTAAAAATCCAATGCTGCAACTTTTCCAAACTGAACTGGATGAAGGCTGCCGGACTGTGTCACCATTCCAGCTTCATCGGTGATGTCATCCCGGCGGCCTGCTCAATTGGTCAAACGCAGGCTGGCGCTGTTGTCCGAGGATATTGGACGAGTGCGTTGAGGACCACGAAGTCGCCCCCATTTCGCATCTTGCCCTGGGTAAATCGGTCAGAGGCATTAGGTCGCACATGCAACTCATTGTCATTAGCAACTTATCCGACTAAGCTCCCCCGAGCATGGAATTTGGAAGCCCCTCAAGCCTTTACAGTTCCCGCAAGTGAAAGAATGCTGATTTGCCAGAAGCCGTTCAACGGCTGGCTTGCAGGCCGAATGACTATTTCTGAGTATTATATTCATATTTAGTTGATTTTTGCAAAAGTGGCAAATTATAATCTTGATATTTCCATCTGGCTGACTGCTGCTCGGCTCATAAGGATCTAGCCATGACTGTTGCATCTTCTCCATCATTCTCTCTTTATCCAATCGGTAAAATCTGGACAGGTTTCGAGTCACCGAAAGACTGTCCTCATAACAGCCGGTTCAACGAGAAAGAAAGCACGATTGAGCTTGATGACGCCTATGGTGACGCGCTTATGGGGCTCGCCGCAGCCAGTCATCTGATTGTTCTTTATTGGTTGGACCAGGCCAATAGATCCGTCATGCAGAGCCGACCACCTCATGCTGACAAAACCTACGGCGTCTTCGCCATTCGGTCTCCACATCGTCCCAACCCGATAGCGATAAGCGCGGTGAAAATTCTCGGGATAGATGCAAACCGGATCAGGGTCAGTGGCCTTGATTGCATTGATGGTACGCCGCTTCTTGATCTCAAGCCCTATGTGCCACGGATCGATTGCATCGAGGAGGCAAAACTCGATCTTGATTGGTCTGAAAAGCACATGACAGGGGCCTAACGGCATCCTCATGATGCCAGATAGAGGAATAGTGATGGTCCATTCATCCCGATTTTTAAAACATGCCGTCCTGATGGCGGGGCTCGGTCTGCTGTCTCTGGGCGTGGCAAGTCCGGTTCTTGCTTCAGACCGGCTGGTCATCGCCGAAGCCAAGGGCGACCGGGGCTTGCCGGCGCCCTATGCACATCAGAAGGCCGGTCCGGCTTACATCTATACGAGCTACATTTTCGACACCCTTTTGGGACAGGACAAGACAGGGGCTCCCGCTCCGGCACTGGCTTCGTCATGGACGGTTTCCGATGATGGTCTCAGCTATGACCTGATGCTCAACCCCAAGGCCCAATGGCATGATGGCAAACCGGTAACAGCTGAGGATGTCGCCTTTACCTTCTCCTACATGAAGGAGCATCCCTACAATTTCGTGTCAGTTGCCAATGTTGAGAAAATCGAGAGTCTCGCGGCGGATCATGTACGTCTCACCTTGAAGGAAAGGGATGCAGGCATGATCACCAGCAAGTTGATCTCCCTGCCGATCCTGCCAAGGCACATCTATGAAAAGGTTGCGATTCCAGAGCGTTTCACCGGCAAACAGGCCACAATTGGCAGTGGTCCCTACAAGCTCGTCAGCTATGACAAGGCTCAGGGACGATATCTCTATGAGCGCAATGAGACTTACTATCTCGGCCAGCCGAAATACAAGCAGCTTGCTGCCATTCGCATGACGCCGAGCACGGCGATCGAAGCCATCGCCAACGGGCAGGTCGATCTCTATAACAGCTTCCCCATGGAGCAGTTGGGCGCTGCCAGGAAGGCGGGTCTCTCGGTCATGACCTATTTGAGCAATCACCCGGTGAAATTGCTGTTCAACCATCAAGGAAAGTTCAAGCAGACGGAAATGCGCCAGGCGCTGGCCTATGCGATTGATCGTCAGAGGCTGGTTGATGTTGCCTATCCGGGGAAGGGCGAAGTGGCTGAAACCGGCTTCTTCCAAAGAGAATCCCCATGGCACAAGGATCAGGACGATCCCGATTACAAATATGACAAGGAAAAGGCCTCTCAGCTCTTCATGGAACAGGGATGGATATTTGATGACGGTGTCTGGAGCCAAAATGGTGACCCCGTGGTCCTCCAGCTTGTCACCAACAAGTCTTTCAAGAAGCTGGCCACCGTTCTTGCCGAACAACTCACGGATTTTGGCATCAAGACCGAAACCCGCGTCATGGAAGATGCCGCCATGCACGCCGCTTTCAGGGACGGCGCCTTTGATATCGCGTTGGAAACAGCCAGCACCATGGGCGATCCGGACAGTGTCATCTTCCGCATTTTCTCCAAATCGCCCAAGAGCGACAAATATTTCGTCAATGGCAGAATGAAAAAGCTGCTGATCGATCAGGCCGCTGCCAGTAGCGTTGGCGAGCGGGCCGCAATGATGCATGAATTTCAGGCGCTCTATGCCAGGGAATTGCCGGCTTACATGCTGGTCAATCCGCTCTGGGCCGTGGTGCACAGCGCCAATGTTGAGCCGCTTTACATGAAAACAGGCATTTCCTTCGGTATTCCGATGGCCATTCCGAAGCGGATCTTGATGCCGTGACAAAGGCGAAATGCTCCATGATGTAGGTCCCGATACATCGTGGACATCACAACGGGGGGCCTTTGTTGGCCCCTCGTCTTCTTGTTCTGAAGGATATGGCCCGTGTTATGGTTGATGTGATCCCTATTGAACCGAGCAAAAACGCTTCCGATCTGGTCCCGTGCGATTCCGCATCACAAGGCCGGGAGAAACGTCTGCCAAAGCACTTTCTGTCGGGCCTCTTGTCTGGGTTGGCCAATCGGTTTGTGGTTCTTGCCTTTCTCGTTGCCTTGACCTTCTTTCTGCCGCGCCTGATGCCCGGCGATCCTTTGGACATCCTGTTCCCCGGAGACTTGGCACGCGATCTTACACCGGCAGAAATCGCAAAACTGCGGCACCAGATGGGCCTTGACGGGACGCTATTGGCGCAATTTGCGGGCTATTGCAAAGCTCTGCTTCAAGGAGACCTTGGCTTTTCCTATATTCACGCCGCACCGGTGGCACAGTTGCTGGCCAGTTCCTTGCCCTGGACGGGGTTGCTCATGCTGCTCGCGACGCCGATTTTCCTTGTTCTGGGTATTGGCTGTGGCATCGAGGCAGGGCGTCAGCCGCATCAGCTGCTGGACCGGACGATGACGACCATCGTCACGATCATCGCCAGTCTGCCCCCCTTTGCGACAGCGGTTTTGCTGCTGGTCCTGTTCGGTTTTGGCCTCTCCCTCTTTCCCGTCTCCGGGGCAGAGCCGCTGTTTCCCTCGGATAGCGGGGCCAGGCGGCTGATCGACATCCTTCATCACGCATTCCTGCCCGCAACAGCTCTGGCAATGCATGAGGTGGTCCGTTTCTACTTTTTGAGCCGTGGCGAGGCAATCAAACTGTCGGTTCGCCCCTTCATTTCCAACGCGCGAGCACGTGGGGTCGGCGAAGGGCGCGAGTTCATTCACTATTTTGGCCGCAACCTCGTGCCGACCCTTTTGGCGCGCTTGAGCGACACGATTTCAGCAATGGTGACATCGGTTCTGTTTGTCGAGATCGTCTTTTCCTATCCGGGTATCGGGAATCTCATTTACAACGCGGTGCTTGACCGAGATTTCGCGCTGCTTCAGGGAGCCGTGTTGGGCCTTGCCACAGTGGTTCTGCTGGTCAACTGGCTACTGGACAGCGCGGTTGCCATGCTTGCGGAGCGGGGATGACGTCATGAACATTACCGGCTTTCCGCTTCCTCGGAATCTGACCCGCTGGCAAAAGCAGAGCCTTTTGTTTCTACTGGTCTTCGTCTTGATTTCGCTCGTCAGCATGGTCGTGCCGTCCTATGACACCGGACTGGACAGCCTCGAGCCGCCCAGCCTTGCCCATTGGCTGGGGACCAATGATATCGGACAGGATGTCCTGATCGGCACGTTGAAGGCGACGCCCAACACGGTTTCCATTGCGATTGCCACCTCTTTTCTGGCCATCGTTCTTTCCATCATGCTGGGAGCAACTGCGGCGATTGCAGGCGGGTTCGTCTCCAACGCCATTTTGCGACTGGTAGACATCATTCAGGTTATTCCATCCATTCTCATTCTGTTGTTCCTTGCAGCCCTGGTGCATCCCAGTTTCTGGGGTACGATCCTCTTGCTGGCGCTAACCACCTGGCACGATGAGGTCCGCGTCTTGCGAGCGCTTTTCCTGCGAGAGCTGACGAGAGAAAATGTGCTTTATGCCCGCCGAATGGGTGCGTCATGGTTCTATTGCGCCACGCGTCATATTCTGCCCGCGGTACTGCCCTCCGTTCTCGGGCTCTTTGTGCAGCAGATCCGTCAGGCTGCAATGAAGGTTGCCGGTCTCGGTTTTCTGGGCCTTACCGATCCGCAACTGGTCACATGGGGCAGTCTTATGCAGGATGCCCTTGATCATCTTCAAAGCCCGGCATGGATGTGGCTTCTGGTGCCTCCCGGCCTTTGCCTGTCGTTGTTCCTGCTTTCCGTTCTTTTCATTGGGCGTGGGCTGGAGGTCTATTCCATGGCCGACGGAAAGGAGCCTTGATGATTGAAGTCAGCAATCTTTGCCTTCACTTTTCCAACCAGCGTATCCTTCACAATATCTCTTTCTCCCTGAAGAAAGGCGAAACCCTCGCGATCATAGGTGAATCCGGCGGCGGAAAAACATCCCTTGCACGCCTGTTGCTGAGGCTGTTTGACGGGAAGCCGATTGGTGTAAAAGAGCAGGTTTTTTCCAATCGGCCAAAGGGATTTTACTGGTCAGGTTCAGCCCGCATTGACGGGCTCGACATACTACACGCAAAGCCAGGAGAAATACGGCAGATCCGGGGCCAGAAGGTGGGTCTGATTGCGCAGGCCCTTTCTGATGCGCTGAACCCCCATCTCACAATCGCCCAGCATATCGAAGAGATTTTGAACGACGGCAGCTTTGAGGATCAAACGGTAGAAGAGATCTTCTGTCGCTACAATATTCCCGCCCAGCTCCATGACCAATATCCATCACGCTTGAGTGGAGGAGAAATTCAAAGGGTCTTGTCAGCGCTGGCACTTGCGAAACAGCCAGACTATCTCATCCTTGATGAACCAACGGCTTCTCTGGATCCGGAAAACCGGGAAATCGCCATTCAAGGCTTTTCAAGCGGTTCTCGGCGGCGCGGACAAATCCTCATTACCCACGATCTGGCACTCGCCCAACGGTTGGCTGACAGGGTCGCTGTTTTGTATAAAGGCGAGGTGATTGAAGAAGGAGACACCGAAAAGATCTTTCAGTGCCCCAAAAAGACATATACCGGCTCGCTCATTCAGGTTTGCCATCAACATCCAAGATGCAAGGCCGATGAAAACGCGGCGAACGGAAGCACATGCCCCGTTTGCAAAAAGACAGCTCGCACCACCAGAAGCGAGCCTACTCGGCAAGGCCTGTTCATCTCTCATGTTTTCCATCGATATGGCAGTCATTTCGTTTTGAATGATGTGTCCACTTTGGTTCCCAAAGGGAGCTGCCTTGGCCTTGTAGGCCCGAGCGGTTGCGGCAAGTCGACCCTGGCGAGACTTCTGGTCGGACTCGAGCCTGTGCAGCAGGGAGCGATTTTCTGGGACGAAGGACGGGATGCGACCTCTCCTGCAAGAACGCGATCTGCTCTTGTGTCCCAACATCCTCATCGCGCGATGGCGCATCACTTCTCGGTCTCTGATGTTCTTCAAGAAGCCCTGAAGCTGGAAGGCAAAAGGAACAAGAAGGCCGACCGCACCGATCATCACTCGATTGCCAACCATGTTCGCAAGCTCCTGCAACAGGTTGGACTGCCGCAAGAGCCGGACTTTCTTTCACGAAAAACGGCCGCGCTCTCAGGCGGAGAAGCGCAACGTCTGGTTATTGCACGCGCTTTGGCGACAAGGCCCAGCTATCTCGTTCTTGATGAACCAACATCGGCTCTTGATATGTGTGCGCGGTCGCAGATCTTGTCTCTATTGGCAGATCTGATTTCAAGGCAGTCTCTTACCACTGTCATTTTCACACACGATCACGACGCCGCTCATTTTTTGGCGGATCAAATTCTCACGATTGTAAATGGACGTCCCGAAAGAGTGACGATGCGATAGCGCCTCTCGAGCTTTCATTCGCTCGCCGGCTATGTCAGAAGCGGGCTCGATACAAAGACCACAGGAAGGTGTCTCTTTGCTCTTCTTGGACGAAACGGATCAAGAAGACCCGTTGCATGCTGTTTTGCCAGGGCAGGATATGCGTCAGGAGTGAGGTGACAGACGAACGCTCCCTTTATCATGCGTCTCGGCTGGCGCTGGCCGGTTTGGCGGCACGGCGCTTGATCTCGTGACCATTGACCGATGCCGCCTGAACAGAGCCTTTTTATTTTGAACTTCCACCCAACAGGCCTCGAACGAAAGCCTTCTGGAACAGCAGGAAGACCAGAAGCATGGGGATCACAGAAATGATCGACGATGCCATCAGGGGGCCATACTGGACCTGGATCGCAGTAACAAACCCATTGAGTGCCGCAGTCACGGGCATCGTGTTGCCACTATTGGTCAAGGTCATGGCGAACAACAGGTCGTTCCAGACCGACCGGCTTTGCACAATGGAGAGGGCTGCTATTCCTGTCATCGAAGCAGGCAGCAAGATCTTGAAGAAATAGCCTGCCGGACCACACCCGTCGAGCTGGGCTGCTTCATACAGCGAACGGGGCACTGTGGCAAAGAAATTGCGCATGAAGAATGTGCAGATCGGAATGCCATAGGCTATATGCACCACCCACAATCCGGGAATGGTGTTGTAGAGCCCCACCGCACGCATGATGTAGAAGACCGGAATCTGGACAATCTGAAACGGTACGAACATACCGGACAGCAGAAAGAAATAGACGAACCGACTGCGAGCAGCATTCATCATCGACAAGGGATAGGCGGCAACCGATCCAATGAAAACCGACAGGATGACGGCCGGAACAGTGATCATCAGGCTATTGAGCACGCCCCGTCCAACCTGTTGCCAGCCGGTGGTGAAATTTTGCGTATCGAGATGGGCCGGCAGCGAAAGAACATCGGTCAGTTCGGCTGGTGTCTTGAACGCGCTGACGATGGCTACCAGCATCGGGACAAAGAAGATGAGGGAGATAAGGATTGCGGCGACATAGCGACAAGCACGCAATAAGGGAACGGATCTGTGCATGGTCATTCTCCGTGATCCTCGACACGCCGAGCAATGTACATGATGTAGGGCAGGATCAGCACCGCAGCCATGATCAACTGGCAAACGCCGATAGCGCTGGCCATGCCCATGCGAAAAGTGGAAAAACCGACGTCGTAGAGCTGGGTTGCCAGCACTTCGGAAGCGCGGGCCGGACCTCCGCCTGACATCGACCAGACAATGTCGAAAATGCGCATGGCATCAATTCCGAACAGCCCAACCACGAGAATGGTTGAGGGCCAGAGCTGAGGCAGAACGATATTCCAGAAAATCGAGACCGGAGACGCTCCGTCGATGCGGGCCGCCTCTATATATTCCTGCGGAATGCTCTTCAGGCCAGAATAGAAGACCAGAAAGGAGAAACCGGTGGCACACCAGAGCGCAGCAAGCATGACCGAGAAATTGACGACGCCACGGTCGCCAAGCCAGTTCTGGGTCAGATCTTCAAAGCCCACGAGCGTGATCAGAGTGTTGAATAGCCCTCCGTCGGGAACATAGAGCCAGCGCCAGACTGCCGAAACCGCGACAGGGGTAATGATATAGGGCAAGAATATGATCGTCTTGAAAATTCCCTCGCCCTTCAATTTGCCATCCAGCAAAAGGGCAATCGAGAGACCGAGGGTCGTCGGGACCAACAGATAGAAGACCAGCCACTTGAGATTGTTGATGACAGTATTTTCGAAGCGAGCAGACTTGAACAGGCTGATGTAATTGTCAAATCCGACAAATTTGCTGACAGGGGAGAGGCCATCCCAGCTGTGGAGTGACAGGTTGACTGTATAGCCTACCGAGTAGACATAGGCGATCAGAAACAGGACCACCGGTCCTGCCAGAAACAGGACATAGACCCTGTTCCGCTGCGCCTGCATGGATTGGTGCTTCGCTTTCATGTTTGCCATCGGGTTTGTTGTTTTCACAGAATGTATGGGGAGGCGACAAGGCCGCCTCCCCCGAGGGATCACCATTTCACGAAAGCGTTCTGGTCAATCATGTCCTTATGCATGTCCTCGAGCAGGTTCAGCATTTCGTCGAGCGCTTCCGGCGTTGGATTCTGCGAATAGGCGACGATCTGGTTGCCGAATTCGGCACCAAGCTGGACCGGCAACAGCTTCTTGAGGTTTGGAATGACCTCGTTGTCAGCTGTGGCTGTCTTGAGATTTTCGAAAGCCTGTTTTCCGTAGGCATCATACTTGTCGGCCGACGCGGTCTTGTTGGGAGCGATCGAGCCCTTTTTCAGGTTGAAGGCCAACTGTCCGTCCGGCGAACCGGAGACCTTGAGGAAGGCCTTGCCAGCCTTTTGAGCGGCGTCATCACCCGTGGACGTGAAGGCAAGAACGTCAAGCTGCACAACAACCTGGTTCTTTCCTGAAGGTGCCGGGAAAAAATCATAATCCTCGCCAGGCTTCATGCCCGCATCCTTGAGATAGGAGGAGAGCCAGTCACCCATCTGATACATTGCGACATTGCCCTTGACGAATTGGTCGGCAGCGGTCGACCAGGTATAACCACTCCAGTTTTTCATGTAGTTGGCCACATAGGTGTCGGTGAAGAGCTGCATGGCCTTGTGCATCTCCGGTCCATTGAAGGCCATGTCACCGGAGGCGAGCTTGTAGAAGCCTTCGTCCCCAAGCACAGAGAGAATGGCAGGGAAGGTGTTGTACAAGGTCCAGGCTGGACCGCTGGCATTCGCAAGCGGCTGGATACCATTGTCCTTGAGGGTCTTTGCTACGGCCTTGAATTCTTCCCATGTTTTCGGTGGCGTAAGTCCGAGCTTTGCAAAAATCTTCTTATTGTAGAAAACGTTATTGATAATATGCACATTGAGAGGAATGCCGTAGACCTTGCCGTCGACCATTACGGTCTTGGTTATGCCTGGCGCAAAATTCTCGGCCCCTTTGATCTCGGCCCAGACATCATCAATGGAGGCAAGACGCCCAGAGTCGACAAAGCTCTTGAGCTCCAGCGCCATGCCACTCTGAAAAACAGCGGGGGGATTGCCGCCCAGGAATGCGACCTGCAAGGCCTGTCGCATTTCAGCGGCACTGCCCGATATTGGTCGGTGGACAAGATCGGCTTCCTTGTTGTCTGCCTTTGCGGTGTTCATGAGGGCGGAAAGGGCATCAGCTTCTGCGCCGGATGTCCAGTAGCTCCAGATCTGGGGCTTTTCCTGAGCGATTACGGGGGGTGTCAGTGCGCCGACGGACAGTCCGAGGGCGACAAGAGACGATGCCAAAAATGTGCGTCTCAACATATTCCATACTCCAGGTGCGTTGGTTTTAGCGGTTTGCTAGTTATTCTTATTCACAAACTAAATCGTGACAGTTTTGGATTTCTTCGTCAACATCCTCAATGAAAAAATTCACCGATGAAATTAAATTTCTTTGAAATTGATAATATTGAAATAAAATCACGATAAAATCCGCAAATGACACCAGCTTGACGGAAAATCTTCTGGGGAAGGGGTGGTTGTGGTGTGTTGTGGCCAATATTTATTCCTATAATCAAATAAATTAGTTGACGTCTTTCGGGAATTTTGAAATCATTTTGTTTGTCACTCAAATTTAAAGAGGTTCATCCTTGCATCCCTCCTATCTACGTCAGTTTCACGCATCGCAGATCTTTCATGCCATCCGCACCAGTCCGGGGGTTTCGCAGAAGGAATTGATAGATCTGACAGGCTGTGACAAGTCGACCATTTCGGTCATCATCAAGCGGTTCGAAGAAATCGGGCTGGTTGAGCGGATCACCGGAACATCCGCCGGAAAACGCGGCCGCCCATCGGAAATGCTGCGGATTTCAGAAATGAGCGGCCTTTTGATGGGGGTGCATCTTGAATTTGAATGCCTGAGATTCGTCGCCGCCAATCTCGACGGCCAGCCTTTTTCTTCAAAGGATGCTCCCTTGCCGCAAGCTCCTGAGGATCTTGCCGACAATGTACGGGCTGGAATTGTTGAATTGTGTGCAGAGATCGGACGAGATCTTTCCGAGATTCGCGCCATCGGCATTGCCCTGCCGGGCCTGGTCGGGCAGACGGGTGGACTGGCCCAGTCCTCCAACCTCAGTTGGAGCAAAGTCGCAGTGCCGGAACTGCTCAGAAGCAAGCTCGGCGCGCCTGTCTATGTTGACAATGACACCAATGCCGCAACGTTGGCAGAGTTCCTGTTCGGTGAATGCTCCCAACTGTCCGATTTCATCATGCTTGATGGTGGCCGCGGCATCGGCGGCGGCGTCTTCATCGACGGCAGGCTCTATCGCGGCAAGAATGGGTTTGCCGGCGAGCTGGGGCATATCAAGGTTGTCAAGGATGGGCGACAGTGCGGCTGCGGCTCGTCGGGTTGCCTGTCCGCCTATCTCTCCGCCCCGGCAATGATAGCCCGTGTCCGACGCACAACGGAGGTTCAGACGCTGGCCGACATTCTGGCCCTTGCAGCCTCGGGTGATTCCGATGTGCTTCTGGTTCTTGAGGAATCGGGAGAATTTCTCGGCACGGCCCTCGCGAGTCTGATCAACATTTTCAACCCACCAGCCATAGTGCTTGGTGGCGTTCTTGCGGATATGTGGCCCTACATCTCGGCCAGAACCGCCCGCGTCATCGAGCGCGAGGCCATGCAGGCCCCTCGCGAACAAACCGAAATTCTGGTTTCGAAAATCAGCAACGCGAAGGTCCCATGGGGTGGCGTTGCTCTGGCTCTTGAGGGCTTTTCCAGCCTTGATCCCGCAGAATCGATGCCTTGGTGAGGCATCCCTTCCGAAAAAACACAGAGAGAATAATAAGAAAATGCGAATTGCAGTCCTTGGCATCTCCTATGAGGCTCTACTCCGCTCTCCGGTTCCTACAAGAAAGATGGAAGTCCGACGCGGCTCCGAGATGATCGGCAACAATGTCTGGATGGTAAGAGGTGCCGAGAAAAGGGCCGCCGAAGCGGACGATGTCGAATTGATTCCTCTTCTCTGGGCGACAGCTCTTCCCGGTGGCGGCTTTACCCGAGAAATCTATGATCAGGTCAAGGCGGAAGCCATGACGCTCTTGCATGAGGCGGGACAGGTCGACGGCGTGCTGCTACTCAACCATGGTGCGATGGAAGTGCATGATCTGGACCGTCATGCCGACACCGATTTTGTTGAATCCGTTCGTGAGGTGGTTGGCGATGAAATACCGATCGCTCTTGCCCTCGACCTGCATGGCCACATTTCGCCACGCATTCTGGAGATCGTCTGTGCGGTCAGCGCCTTCCGCACCGCACCGCACCGGGACGATCTTGAAACCGGCTATCGCGCCCTCGACCAGTTGCTTGCAGTGATCAAGACCGGACGAAAACCAAAGATCGCAGCCGTTCGCATCCCCATTCTGGTCCCCGGTGAGCTGTCGGTCACCGACAATGAACCGGCCCGAAGCCTGTACAAGATGCTGCCCGACCTCGACAGCAGACCCGGCATCATAGAGACCAACCTGCTCGTCGGCTTTGCATGGAACGATCGGCCATGGATCGGCATGACCGCGATCGCCACCTCTGATGTCTCTGTTGAATGTGCGAAGGACGCGGCAACCGAGATCGCCCGAAAGGTTTGGGAAAGACGTAAGGATTTCCGCCTTGAAATGGAGCATGACAGCGTCTCCGGTGCCCTCGACAGGGCTGCCCGGAGTGCCGAGCGGCCACTATTCCTGACCGATTCCGGTGACAACACGACAGCTGGAGCCTACGGCGATCTGACCAGCGTACTCCAGGCCATACTGGCCCGTCCTGAGCTTGAGGATGTGGTCGTGGCCGGCATAACCGCGCCGGGAATCGTTGAACAGTGCCGCAAGGCCGGAGAAGGGGCTCACATCACTCTCACGCTTGGCGATGAGCATGTCTCTGCCCCCAGACAGCCCATGCAAGTCGAGGCTGTGGTCGAGGCCTGCGCCGACCGCTTCGACCCGACAGGAGCCACCACATATATCAGGGCTGGCAGCGCATGGAGCAGGGTTCGTATCGGTCATGTCATCGCCACCTTCCATTCCGATGCAATCGGGGTCAATACACCGGATCATTTCCGGCTGTTCGGCATCGATCCGACCGGACATCGAATCTATGTCGTCAAGTTGGGCTACCTGCACCCCCATCTCAAGACGATCTGTCCGCGCTACATCCTGATGGTCAGTGATGGCGCATCCAACCTTGATGTTGCCAGCTTGTCCTGGTCCCGCATTCCCCGTCCTGCCTACCCGGTCGATGCGGATGCCGTATGGACACCCGAGCCCAACACCTACACCACCCCCCTATGAGGCCAACCATGCCAATTTCCCTCCGCTCTGTTTCCATCCCGGATTTCGGCGTCCCGGCTGAGATGCCGGTCATTCCTGCCGAGATCTATGAAGCCCGTGTCCGTACCGCCTTCGAGACGGCGGGCTGCGACTGGCTCGTGGTCTATGCCGACCGCGAGCATCTTGCCAACATCGCCTTCCTGACCGGTTTCGAGCCACGTTTCGAGGAAGCCTTGCTGGTTCTGGGTAAGGACAACCGTCGCGCCCTCGTTGTCGGCAACGAAAGCATAAGCTATGCAGCACTTGCCGCCCTGCCGGACCTTGAGCTGTTTCTGTGCCAGACCTTGAGCTTGCTCGGCCAGGATCGGAGCTCCAAACCAAACCTTGAGGCTGTACTGCGCGATATCGGTCTTGCAAAGGGTGACAGCATCGGCTTGATTGGCTGGAAATATCTCTCGTCAGAAGAATGGGCAGGCTCCTATCCAACCTTTCAGGCTTCGGCTCTGGTTGCCGACACGCTGCGTCGCATCGCTGGCTCGAATGAGGCCGTCAGCGACGCGACCGCCGTTCTGATGCATCCGGAAACTGGTCTGCGTGCGGTTGTCGATGTGCACCAGATTGCCGCCGGTGAGTGGGGAGCCGCCCGCGCCTCTGCCGCCGTCTGGCGGATCGTGACCGGAGCCCGGCCAGGCGAGACCGAATATCAGGCAGCTTCCCGCATGGGTTACGAGGGTGAAGAGCTTAGCGCCCACCTGATGTTCGCCTCCTCCCCCAAAGGCACGCCTGTGGTCGGGTTGCGCAGTCCGCGGGCCCGTACGCTGGTCAAGGGTGATGGCGTTACGACTGCGGTTAGCTACTGGGGCGGGCTTTCCTCGCGCGCAGGCCTTCTGGCCGAGGAAGATGACGCGTTTCTCTCCGTGGCCAAGGCCTATTTTGAAGGGCTGATCGCATGGTATGAGACTGTCGACATCGGTGTAGCCGGAGGCGTGGTTCATGACGCCGTCGTGGCTCAACTGGCAAAGGGCAATCTCAAGTCTGCTCTCAACCCGGGTCATCTGGTCGGTCATGATGAGTGGATCAGCACTCCTTTCCGGCCCAACTCGGACGAAAAGATCGCGTCCGGCATGCCCTTCCAGGTCGACATCATTCCGGTTCCTCAACCCGACGGCTGGGCACTGAACAACGAGGACGCAGCCACCATCGCCGACGCAGCGCTGCGCAGCGAGCTCAAGCGGCTATATCCTGAAGTCCATGCCCGCATTGAGGCGCGTCGCGCCTTCATGAAGGACGTGCTTGGTGTCGACCTCAAGGAATCGATCCTGCCGCTCTCGAATACTCCGCTCTGCCTGCCTCCGTTCTGGCTGACAGCAGACCGGCTGCTTGTACGCGACTAGCCACATAGAAAGCGATCATTGTCAGACAAAAAGCCCGGAGAACAGCGCTGTCAGCTCTCCGGGACGAAAAAAGACCAGAGGACAACAGAATGGCAACCGTATCTCTCAGAAATATTGAAAAGATCTACTCCAGTTTTCATGCCGTGCGTGGGATTAATCTCAGCATCGAAGAGAATGCGTTTGTCGTTCTCGTCGGTCCCTCTGGCTGCGGAAAGTCGACAACCCTGCGCATGATTGCGGGCCTCGAGGATATTTCCAAGGGCGAGCTTCTGATCGGAGACGAGGTGGTCAACGACATGCCCCCCGGCGAGCGGAACATAGCCATGGTCTTTCAGAATTATGCGCTTTATCCGCACATGACCGTTCAAGACAACATTGCGTTTGGCCTCAAACAACGCAAATGTCCGAAGGACGAGCGCAATCGCCGCGTCGCAGAAGTCGCCGGCATGCTGGAACTCGATACCCTTCTTGAGCGCAAACCGCGTGCACTTTCCGGTGGCCAGCGCCAGCGTGTCGCCATGGCTCGTGCAATGGTGCGCAACCCCGAGGTGTTTCTGTTCGATGAGCCGTTGTCCAATCTTGATGCAAAGTTGCGCGTGCAGATGCGGACCGAGATCAAGCGGATTCATCAAGTCCGGCCGACCACTACGATCTATGTGACCCATGACCAGATCGAGGCCATGACGCTCGCCGATCAGGTGGTCGTGATGAACAAGGGGCTCATTGAGCAGGTTGGCGCTCCACAAGAGTTGTACCATCGCCCGGCAACAAAGTTCGTTGCCACCTTCATCGGGTCACCGGCAACCAATCTGTTCGAAGTCCGTGTTGTCACTGAAGGTGAAGCCTGTTTCGTCGAACTGGAAACCGGCGCGCGGCTTGAGATTCCCGAAAGTCGCAAAGCGGTCTACCGTCAGCACGCCAACCGACAGATGCTGCTCGGCATCCGCCCCGAGCATCTCCAGACGGCGAGCCTTCCTGACACGGCCTCTCCGCTCACCGTGGATGTCGATGTGGTGGAACCTCTCGGGCTCGAAACCTTCGTCTATTTCAGACATGGCAAGGCAAACTGTTGTGCACGCATCGCACCGACCGCCGAAGCCAGGCCGAAGCAGCCCTTCACGCTCTATCCGGACATGACACAGGCTCATCTCATCGATCCACAGACCGAACGCGTTGTTACATCGGAATTTGCCGCAGACTAGTGCCGGTCACATATCTCGGCTCCAACCTTGCAACCAGCGTTGGGCCGGACGACACCCGATATACGGCACAGTGACACAAGCCACAGGACTTGATCAGGCGATCTTCGATGAAATGGAGACCCGGAATGTCGATGCGGAGGAAACTGTTGCCAGTCTTCAAGGCCAAAGCTGGTCATGAGGCCTTGAAAGGCGAAGAGACCGTTTCCCACCTTGCAAGTCATCTCACCCCGACGAAGCGCAGAACGCGGGAGAGATCATTGGTAAATGCTGATATCGCTGCGGATCAATAGCCGTAGCGCTGTCTGTTCATGGCGGCGATCCAGACAGCAAGGCCCAGGCTGGCACATTCGGCAAATGGGACGGCGAGCCAGAGACCGGACACGCCAAGAAACCGGGGCATGACAACAATGCTGCATGCGATCAGAAGATTGCGACAGAAAGACAGCAGCACAGACAAGGTTCCGTTCGAAAGGGCCGTGAACAGGGCCGAGAAGAAAATGTTGGTTCCGATAAAGAGAAATGCATAGGGAAAGATCAGGAAGCCCTCTCGGCTGATCGCATGGACATGGCTGCTCTCTGGCGCAAAGAGGCCGACGACAAACCAGCCTTGGGACAGCAAAAGCATGGTGACCGCAATGGAAACAGCGGCGACAGCGCGAAGGCAAATGGCCACAACGCGTCTCAAGGCCTCGCGATCTGCCTGACCATGCAGATAGCTGATGACCGGTGCAACCCCCATGGAAAAACCGATGAACACGGACGAAAGCAGAAACTGGGAATAGATCATGATGGTAATAGCCGCCACACCGTCTTCTCCCAGCCTATCCATCATGGCCATGTTGAAGAGAAAAACGGTGATTGCAGTCGAGGCCTGTCCAATCATTTCGGAAGAGCCGTTGTAGGCGCTTTTGAGCAGGGCGCGGACATCAGGCTTGGGCCTGCAAAAAAACAGGGTTCCACGACGATTGAGCCAGAAGAAGAGGAGGCCTGCAATTGCCGGAACAAGGTAGCCGATCCCTGTGGCCAGAGCGGCACCACGGATACCCATGGAAAAGCCGACGATGAACAGATAGTCGAACAGGATGTTGGCCAACCCGCCCGCCACGCCAACCAGCATTCCGAGGCCGGGCCGACCGGCCGTGATCAGCAGACTGGCAAACAGAACCTGCATCATGTTGGCCGGGACAAAGACAAAAAGCGTGCCCAGATAGTCGCGCCCCAATGGCATCAGAAGCTCGGAGGCCCCCAGAAGATGCAGCAGGGGAGAAATCCAGATCAGTCCGGCAAGCGCAATGATGCATCCGGCTACACTGGTAACAAGAACGATCAATGAGAAGATCTGGCGTGCGGTGTCATTTCGTCCATTGCCCATCTCCCAGGCGATCAGGGCGCTGCCGCCAGCGGCCATCATGGTGCCCAGCCCGACAATGAGGCCGATCACGGGGGTAACAATATTGATGGCAGAGAGGGCATCGGTACCGACATAGCGCGCAACGAAAATCGTGTCGATGATCGTATAAAGACCAAAGAAGATCATCATGAGGATGGTGGGGAACGCAAAGCGCAGCAATTTGGCCGCGCTGAACTTTGTCGCCAGACCATTCTCTGGCGAGGGAGCAATTGAAATATTTGATGTCATGGCTGTTCAAGACCGACGGATAGGCAGAGACATGCGCTGGGTGGGATAGCCGAATTCGATCAGCAGATCCCTTTCGGCAAAGCCCAGGGATTCGAAAAGTCTGCGGTGCCCGGTGTCCGCCGCATCATTCTTGCGAAAGGTGGTAAGGCTGATGGTGTCTTTGCCGGGCATCAGGCGGATCGCCTCGGTCACCAGTGCTGCCGCAGTGTTGCCGCGCCGGTGAAAAGGATGAACGCCCAGAAAATCGATGCATGACTTGGACGGAGAGAGCATCATCAGGCCAATCGCCTCGCCCCGATCTTTCATGATGAAGGCGCTTCGCCCGGCAATATAGCGCTTCAATGTGGTGGCATGCTCTTCTTCGTCAAGGCCGGGAAACCCGTCAATCACCAGCCGGACAAGCCGCATCCAGTCATTGATATCCGACCCTTGGGCCAGCAATGTGGCGGTCCCCTCCGATGACGCCCGTCCCGAAGTGTCCGAGCAGAAGTGGAAGGGCAATTGCAAGGGATAGTAGCGTCCCATTCGCCGAAACTGGCTGGGAGGATGCTTGTACATGGCCTTGAATGCCATGGTGAAGGACTGTTGGCTTTCGTAACCAGCTGCAAAAGCGATGTCCATGATGGGATCATCAGACAGAACAATCCGTTTGGCTGCTTCTGTCAGACGTCGCCTCCGGATATAGGCATGCATCGGCATTCCGACCGTTTGCGAGAAAACCCGGTGGAGATGAAAGGAAGAATAGCCGACCCGCCTGGCGACAGCCTCTAGCGAAAGGGCTTCGTTCAGAGAGTCTTCGATATGGCTGATCGTTGCGATGGTGATGGTCTGGGGTGTCATTCTATTGATCCTTGCAAGCTATCAATAGCCCAAACGTCAAAGGTGCGCTTCATCGATCTTGCTATAGGTGGACAGATATCCGGTTTCGCCCAGATTGCCGATCAACCCGGCACCATCAAGCTTCTGTCCCGTTCCGCCATCCGTTCTGCCAGCAGTCATCGGCTTGATGTGCGATTTGATCGCTGGAGGGGTCGTCCGCAAGTGTTTGCATGTTTGTGGTATGTCTTAGGATGTGATGACTGTTGCTTCCGCTCCTTCAGGTGGAACAAGATATTTCTTCACTGTCGGGGCAATGCGCCGGGAACGCTGTGGAAGAATACCGCATTTCTTTAGCATTTCGCGTTTATCCGGGCTGGATCCCAGCTGTCGCCAAATCATGCGCGTCGCATAAGGTACATCATTGCTTCTCCATGATATTCCAGTGCAAAGCCCTCGCAGATATTTGTCCTTCTGGTCCTGAAAGGGCTTGAGAATGATTTGCGTTACGATTGGATCGCCGGTGGATTCCGTTTCAACCACGAAAATGCGGTCCCTCAGGAACGTTGCCTTGCCATTATATTTGGTGATTTTCTTGATGCGCCATTGATGGTGACTGATCCGCTCAAGCGATTTGGAAACCACCAGCCCATTCTTTTCCTCCAGAAATGCGCAAGAACAGACGATGGTCCCCGGCCAGGACGGAGACAGATAGTAGGTCTGATAATAGCCCAGATAGCGTCGCAATGTACGGATGTCACCCGGAAAGCCTTCATTTATGCGGTCTTTGCTTGCGTTGCCTTGTTGTGCTTTCAAAAACCGGCTTTTGAAAACGGAAGAGGAAGCCTCAAAGTCGGATGGATGGATATAGAAATACTGCGCAATTCTACCCAGATTGAACGGCGAGGGACGAGCTCCGCTATTGATATACCGGTTGAATTGCTGCCGATTCAGGCCAATGTCGCGGCAGATTTGAGAAACGGAATGTCTCTGACTACAGGCGAATCGAAGATTTTCAGAAAAATTGTCTTGTTCCATTGCTTCTTCAGGGCTCGTTTCATGGGGTTTTGGAAGTATTAGCGTAAAATAGCATAAAAATGCATAAAGTCGCGAACTTGTTTCCTCCCTTTGTCGACTTTACGTTCCTTGCAACGCTGCTTTTGTGCGGACAACAAGGCTTGAATTGCGATCCGCAAATCAATGATTTGTCCGACCTGCCTGCTATTTGACTTCTTCTTTTCCGCTCTGCTTGCTTGCCGAGCGGTCTATTCGATATGTTCAGCAATTAGCCAAGAGAGAGTAATATGACTAAAAAACCTTCCGACACATCCCTCATGGGGAAAGGCTTGTCTCGCCGACATTTTCTTGGAGCCACTGCTGCCAGTGGTTTCGTTCTTGGCTCTTCAGGCTTGCTTTTGCCGAACACTGCTTTTGCAGCTGATACGCCCAAAAAAGGTGGTCGCCTGAAATTGGGCATCAAAGGCGGTGCGGCGACCGATGTCATCGATCCGGCTCTTGCGGCAGGCTCCGTTGCCTTCCTCAGCAACCATCTGTGGGGTGACAAAATTGTCGGCTCGGATCCTGAAACCGGTGCACCACTGCCATCTCTTGCCGAATCCTGGGAATCTACACCGGACGCAACCGTCTGGACTTTCAAGATCCGAAAAGGTGTCGCGTTCCATGATGGTTCCACCATGGGGGTTCATGATGTGGTTCAGACCCTGAAACGCCATACCGACAAAGACGCCAAGTCCGGTGCTCTGGGCCTTCTTCGCTCCATCAAGTCGGTTGAGGAAAAAGCTGGCGACATGGTCATCACATTGACAGAAGGCAACGCGGATTTGCCGCTTCTGCTGACCGACTATCATCTCATGGTACAGCCCAATGGCGGTTATGATGATGCCAATGCAGGGATCGGTACGGGACCATATAAACTGGAATCCTATGAAGCCGGTATCCGCGCCACCTTCGTCAAGAACGAAAGTGACTGGGATGACAGCCGTGGTCATGTCGATAGCGTTGAAATCATCGTCATGAATGACAATACCGCGCGTATCGCCGCTCTTTCCTCTGGCCAGGTTCACTTCATCAACTTCGTGGAGCCCAAAACCGTCAATCTGCTGAAGCGTGCTCCGAATGTGGAAATTTTGCAGACACATGCCAAAGGCTACTACAGCTTCCAGATGTTCTGTGACACCGCTCCATTTGATAACAACGATCTGCGTCTGGCCCTGAAATATGCGATCGACCGGCAAGAGATCCTTGATCGTGTTGTTGGCGGATATGGTTCGCTCGGCAATGACTATCCGGTCAACAGCACCTACCAGTTGGCACCAGACGATATCGAACAGCGCATGTATGATCCTGACAAGGCGGCGTTCCATTTCAAGAAGTCTGGACATGAGGGGTCCATTTTGCTGCGCACCTCTGATGCGGCCTTCCCGGGAGCCGTTGACGCCGCCGTGCTCTATCAGCAGCATGCCAAGAAAGCAGGCATTGATATCGAAGTGAAGCGTGAACCCGCAGACGGCTACTGGTCAAATGTCTGGAATGCAACACCATTCAGTGCCACCTACTGGGGCGGTCGCCCGACACAGGATCTGCGCTATGCAACCTCGTACCTGTCGACTGCGGACTGGAATGACTCCCGTTTCAAGCGCCCGGATTTCGACAAGATGTTGCTCGAAGCGCGTACCGAACTTGATAGCGACAAGCGCAAGGCGATTTATCGTCAGATGGCAGTCATGGTGCGCGATGAAGGTGGCAGCATCATTCCGGTGTTCAACGACTTCCTCAATGCATCGTCCAAGTCGCTCAAAGGCTTTGTTCACGATATCGGCAACGATATCTCCAATGGACAGATTGCCAGCAGAGTCTGGCTGGATGCCTGATGGACCTCAGGTGTCAACTGAAAATGGGGCCGTGGATCACCACGGTCCTTCTTGCCAATAACAAGAGGTTTGTTGGATGAATCTTTCCAACATGTTCGGGCCATTCATCGCGTTTGCACGACGCTTTCCACTGGCAACGAATATTATACGGAGATTACTGCTTTCGGTTGTTTTGCTATGGGCAGTAACAGTCATGATTTTCATTGGAGTGGAAGCACTTCCAGGTGATTTCGCAACCACTTATCTGGGGCAGGCGGCCACGCCGGAAGCTGTCGCAAACATTCGCTCGGATCTCGGGTTGGACCAGCCCCTTCTGACGCGCTACGGGGATTGGCTCGCAAATGCGGTCACGGGTGATTTCGGCAACAGCTGGGCCAGCGGAAAGTCCGTGAGTGACCAAATTGAAAAACGATTGGGCAATTCGCTTTTTCTGGCCCTGTTTGCCGCGTTGATCGCGGTTCCGCTTTCGGTCAGCCTTGGTGTGATCGCCGTCCGCTACAGAAACCGGGTTCCTGACAAGGTCATCAATATTCTGTCACTGGCGGCGGTATCCCTGCCCGAATTTTTTGTCGGCTATCTTCTGATCATGCTTTTCGTGGTCACGTTTCCGACGGCCATGTTCCCGTCCACGGTCTATGATGACATGGATTTCCTTTCCCGGCTCGAGGCAATCGCTTTGCCTGTCACGACCCTGGTTCTGGTCGTGTTGGCGCACATGATGCGTATGACACGGGCGGCCATCATTCAGGTCATGTCATCGGCTTATATGGAAACCGCCGAGCTGAAGGGACTGGATGGGTTGCGCATGATCATAAAACATGCTGCACCCAATGCTCTTGCACCCATCATCAACGTTGTCGCGCTGAACCTGGCATATCTGATTGTCGGGGTTGTCGTTGTTGAGGTGGTCTTCGTTTATCCGGGAATGGGGCAATATATGGTCGATGCGGTAACGGTCCGAGACCTGCCGGTCGTGCAGGCATGTGGGTTGATCTTTGCCGCCATTTATATCTCGCTCAACATGATCGCCGACATTCTCGCTATTCTGGCCAATCCACGTTTGAGGCATCCAAGATGAGACTAAAAGAAATACCTGTTTCAGTATGGATTGGTGTCACCGGCATAGCGATTGTCGTGATTTGTGCGCTTTTTGCTCCATGGATCGCCCCTTATGGCGAGACGGAAGTCGTCGGAGACGTCTGGGGACCTGCGTCGGCAGAGTTTCTGTTTGGGTTGGACAATTTGGGCCGTGACATTCTTTCAAGGCTGATTTTCGGAGCGCGAACCACGATATTTGTCGCTTTGAGTGCAACGCTGCTTTCCTTTTCCCTCGGCATTGTGATGAGTTTCATTGCGGCAACCAATCGAGGCTGGATTGATTTGGGATTGTCCCGCATCAATGATTTGATGATGTCTATTCCATCGCTGATTTTCGCTCTGGTCGTTCTGGCTACATTGCCACAGAACCTGCCGACGCTCATTCTCGTTATGGCAGTGCTCGACAGCACGCGCGTATTCAGACTGGGACGTGCTGTTGCTCTGGATGTCGCCGTCATGGATTTCGTTGAAGCGGCACGGTTGCGCGGTGAGGGGACGATCTGGATTATTTTCAAGGAAATCCTTCCCAATACGCTGTCCCCCTTGCTCGCCGAATTTGGATTGCGCTTCGCCTTTGCCATCCTGTTCCTTTCAACCCTGTCATTCCTTGGGCTTGGCATTCAGCCGCCATCTGCGGACTGGGGAGGCATGGTCAAGGACAACAAGGACGGCATCATATTTGGCATTTCTGCTGCCTTGGTGCCCGGAGCGGCCATCGCCGTTCTGACGATTTGTGTCAACATGGTGGTGGACTGGCTTTTGCGTCGTACCTCAAGTTTGAAAGGGGGACGTGGCGATGCCTGATCTTCTGGAAGTCAAGAATCTCAAGATTGAAGCGACCAGCTATCCGCCGGGTGAAGCGCCACAGCGCATTACCATCGTGGAAAATATCGACTTCACGCTGCAAAAGGGCCGGGTCCTCGGGCTGATTGGTGAATCCGGCGCCGGCAAGTCGACAATCGGTCTGGCCGCTCTCGCATATGGAAGGGGAGGCGTCGAAATCACTGGCGGTGAAGTCAGCCTCAATGGCAAAGACTTGCTCGCCATGGATCGCAAACAAATCAGGGCAGTCCGTGGAGACCGCGTTTGCTATGTCTCCCAGTCCGCCGCAGCTTCGTTCAATCCCGCCCATCGTCTCGGGGCTCAGGTGATTGAAGCAACCCTGCTGCACAAACTGATGAGCAAGGCCGAAGCCGAAGCAAGAGCAACCCATCTGTTCGACATTCTGGGACTTCCCGATCCGCAGAATTTTGGCAAACGCTATCCCCATCAGGTTTCCGGTGGCCAATTGCAGCGCGCCATGACGGCCATGGCTCTTTGTTCTGATCCGGATCTCATCGTCTTTGACGAACCGACAACGGCACTCGATGTGACCACTCAGATCGACGTTCTGGCTGCGATCAAGCATGCCATCGAGGAAACCGACACGGCCGCCCTCTACATCACCCACGATCTGGCTGTTGTTGCCCAGATATCTGACGACATCATGGTGCTCAGGGATGGTGGCATGGTCGAATATGGCACCGCGGCAAAAATCATTGAAAATCCCAGTGAAGTCTATACCCGTGAACTGGTCAATGTGCGCAGTATCAAGCACGCCGAAGCCACCGAACAAAGCCGCAAATATTTCGAAATGACAGGCATTCATGCCGCCTATATCGGCGGGCAGAAGGTTCTCAAGGACGTGTCCTTGCATGTCCCCAAAGGGCAAACTCTGGCCATTGTCGGTGAGTCCGGTTCGGGCAAGTCGACTCTGGCACGTGTCGCAACGGGATTGTTGCCACCTTTGGAAGGCGAAGTTCGCATCGATGGTGAAGCTTTGCCGAAACAGCTCAAACAGCGTTCGAGAGAACAATTGCGCCGAATGCAACTGATCTATCAAATGGCCGACACAGCCATGAATCCGCGTCAGACCGTCGGGCAGATCATCGGCCGCCCCGTTGCCTTTTATGAAGGATTGAGAGGCAAGGAACGCGACAGGCGCGTTGAGGAACTGCTTGAAAGCATCGAAATGGGCGATGGCTACATGGATCGCTATCCGGCAGAACTCTCTGGAGGTCAGAAACAGCGCGTCGCGATTGCCCGTGCTCTGGCCGCCAAGCCGGAAATCATCATTTGCGATGAACCGACCTCGGCGCTGGACCCTCTGGTGGCGGACGGCATTCTGCATCTCCTGCTGAATCTTCAGAAGAAACGTCAGCTCTCTTACATCTTCATCACCCACGACATCGCCATTGTGCGCGCCATCGCCGATAGTGTTGCGGTGATGTATCAGGGCGAGCTGGTGAGATTCGGGCCGAAATCGGAAGTTCTTGCTCCGCCGTTTGATGACTATACCGATCTTCTGCTCAAGTCGGTTCCCGAAATGCGTTTGGGCTGGCTTGAAGAGGTTCTGCTAACGCGCAAGCTTGAATCAGCAGGCAACTAACCAAGTGCAGCGATGAGCCGCCGCCATTCAACTGACAATGAGAAAGAAATACAAAATGTCGAAACGAGGCTACAGCGTTTCCGAAGAAGTCTGGATTCCGCTCAAGGATGGCACCAAACTGGCGACCCGCATATGGATGCCAGAAGGGGCCGATGCCGAGCCGGTGCCTGCCGTTCTTGAATATTTGCCTTACCGTAAGCGCGATGGAACATCTCCGCGCGATGAAAGCACCTATCCTGTATTTGCCGAAGCCGGCATCGCCGGTATCCGCGTGGATATACGCGGCTCGGGTGAATCTGATGGTGTTATCGACGGCGAATATACGGAACGGGAATTGTCAGACGCCTGCGAGGTTATCGAATGGATCGCGGCTCAGCCCTGGTCGAACGGCAATGTCGGCATGATGGGGATTTCATGGGGCGGCTTCAACTGTCTCCAGACAGCAGCACTGCATCCGCCAGCACTCAAGGCCGTCATTTCCATCGCTTCCACGGTAGACCGCTTCAATGATGACATACATTACAAAAATGGCTGTCACCTTTATGCAAATCTTTCATGGGCCTCGACGATGCTGACTTATCAGTCGCGGACACCTGATAAGGCTCTGGTGGGTGACAGATGGAAAGACATGTGGCTGGAACGCCTTGAGGGTGAACCCTTTTTCCTCGAGGAATGGATGGAGCACCAGACACGCGATGCGTTTTGGCAGCATGGTTCGATCTGCGAGGATTTCGACCATTTCGATACGCCTGCGCTGGTCATTGCCGGCTGGGCCGATGGCTATCGCAATACGCCACTCAAGGCAGTGGAAGGTCTTGGCCCCAGAGCCAAGGCACTGATGGGCCCCTGGATCCATAAATATCCGCATTTCGCATGGCCGAAGCCTCGCGCCGATTTCCACGCAGAAGCAATCGCATGGTGGAATCGTTGGCTTCGTGATGAGGCCAATGGTGCAGAATCGATCCCGCAAATCCGTGCCTTCATTCTAGATGGAGCCAAACCCGCGGCAAGACGAGAGCGGGATCCCGGCTATTGGGTGGCGAAGCAGAATTGGGAAAAACCGGAAATGCGACGCTATTCGATTGCCTCCAACGGAGCACTCGTTTCTGTCCCGGATGGTGGAGGAGTTGGCTCTCTCTATTTGCGCTCACCGCTCGATAGCGGCGTGCATTCAGGCGAGTGGTTCACTCTGAAACCGGATGCTGAAATGGCTGGTGATCAGCGGGCAGACGACGCCGGAGCACTGGTCTACCAAACCAGTCCGTTGGAAGAAGAAGCAGTCTATCTCGGCTGTCCGGAGCTGAGCCTTGATCTGTCTTGTGAGGCAGATTGGGAAAATTTTGTGGCTCGTATCGTCGATGTTCACCCGGATGGCACGGCGACCCGCGTTGCCTACGGCGTACTGAACTTGGCGCACAGAGAGGGAAATGCCCATCCCATGGCCATGCCGAGGGGAAAAGTCACGACGATCAGAATGGTCCTTGATGCCTGTGGTTATCGCTTTGCTCCGGGTCATCGCATCCGGCTGTCGCTGGCCACCGCAAGCTGGCCACTCATCCTGCCGTCGCCCGATGCGCCCGGCGTTACCATCGACACCGGCTCTGTCCGTCTGGACATGCCGCTCATCGGAGATCATGAGCGGGTCGACATTCCCGAACCGGGCAATCCCGATCCTCTCCCTGATTATATCATTCTCAAACCGGCGGTTACAAAGCGCTGGGTGGAGAAGGATCTGATGGATGGCATGACCTGCTATCACATTTTTGAAGATACCGGACTGGAAGAGCATCCCGATAGTAAATTGCGCAGTCAGGAAACACGCAAGGAATGCTGGTCCATCAATGCATATGATCCTCTGTCCATGAAGGGAAGCTGCGAAGGGACCACCTATTACGAGCGGGAAGACGGCTGGAACGTCAGCACCCGAACTGAGACAGAGCTAACCTGTTCCAGGGACGAATGGTTCCTGTCCGCTTCGGTCACCGCATTCGAAGGGGGCGAGCAGATTTTCAGCAAATGCTTCAAAAAGCGCGTGAAAAGAGATTTCATGTGAATCTCGAATGGCGGCATTTCTGTTCCTTGCCAAGATTTCGCAATCGCAGGAAAGGGCGCCGTGCTTGAATGATTTCGATGCGGGTCGGGGCGTCAACGTCCGGTGCGTGAGGGTCTGCCCGCATTGAAAGTCCTTTTCGGCAAGAGGCCGATTGGGCAGGGCGCGATCCATGAAGATCGGAGAAAGAGTGTCGGCATCAGAAGCGATCTTTCTGAAGGACAGGCCATTGTCCAAGCCACAAAGGGGGCTCCTTTCTAGGGCTGAGGAGCAATGTCTTCCCTATCGTTCTGAGATATAAATGTCGGCAAATCGATGAAGGATTCCAGGTTCTCCTGAATGATCCGGTTTGCGTCCTGTTCAAAAATGGAATTCAGCTTGGTGTCAATTGATACGAAGGCGATATTGGGAAATCCTGTTTCTCTCACAAGCGGTTTTTGATTAACATAAAAAACACTGACTTTTTCTTTGTGCAGGGAGCCTTCAAAACTGAGCATTTTGTCGCCCAAAAACAGCGTATATGCCGGAGCATCCTCATCCAGCAAGAGGACTCTGATTTTTGAGGATACTTCGGGGTTCTTTTCCATCAAGCACTTGCCGAACATGACAAATCTCGAAACGGCCTTTGGGAAATAGCATCCGCGAGCTCCTTTGGAATAAAACACATAGAATGCCTTGCCAAACTGAGGTTCGCTGTATCTGGCGGCGTGCACCTCTACCATGCTCTCAAGTTGCTGGTCATCCGAAGTTTCGAGGAGCCATGGAGCATTGACAGCGAAGTAATTTCCGATAAAGCCTTCCCAGATTTCTGGATGCTCGGTTGGGGCAACGGACGTGGTTCGAGCGGATTGGAAAAAGGTGAAATTCGATAGAATCTGGTTGGTTTCACTAAATCTCTCATGTATGCGCTTCGGGTCGTTGCGCATTTGGGAAAATACCAGGCCTGAAACGGCAAGAAGCAAGAATGCTATCATGTGGTCCGTGCTTGGCTCAAAGAATAGTAAATCCGAGGGGATTAGGTCCAAGATTGCCAGTGGTATAGAAACGGACAAAACTATTATATCAACCAAATTCTCTCGAATGAAAACCAGATGCTTTTTCATTTTCAAACCCATTGCACAATACAAAAAGCGATTAAAATCCAGCCAATGATGCCAATCATTGCGCTTGTGTAAACGGAGAAATACTGAACGCAAATTGAAGATACGATCAGAAATGTAGCGTAGGCAGCAAGAGAAAGTATCCCCGCCAGTACAAATCTATTAGTTAAGCCATTTGTGGAGTGATCAACGGAAATAAAGGCAATTATTCCAAAAGTTGGAAATAAAGGCAGCATAGAAGTAAGATATCCGAACTTCCCTTTTCCAACGAAATCAATAGAAACAACCAATATTACGGATAATAGAATTTTTAATACTAATGACATACGTTCGAATTTTTAAGAATTACATTCATATTTAGAATATAAAAGATAATGAAAATGCCAAATTTCTACACACTAAGAGTGATATAACAGGTAAGAACAGAAAAGATAAATACGTATTTTATCGCAAAAGATCGTTATTGAAGAATGGCGAGTTGAGTTGGATCTGTTGTTGAGACCGCGCACAAGCTGCCGCCATGGATTGAATGAAAAATCCTCACCTTTGATGCCCCATCTTTTCCGCCCACTTAATGGTTCACGAAGGCCAGCAGGCAGTGGGTTGGTGTTTCCAATTCCATCAACAAATTTCAGACAAGAGCCAACAGCAATTCGGTTCGGGCCGTGCTGGGGTGGGTACTTAATACTAAAGGACCACTTACGTGTACTTTACATAATATGTATGACGTAATATCTTTTCGCCAGGAGGAAAATCATAAATGAATCACGGTTTGGACAAGGCCATAGCCAGTCCAGAGTGCGGCCCTATACGCCCGGTTACGGATGTTGTTTGTGAGTTGGGAGAGTCGCCTGTCTGGGATGAGCGCAGAGCAGAATTATTCTGGTGTGACATCCCTGCGGGAAAAATCTGGCGCCATGCGCCGTCAACCGGCCAAACATCTTGCATGCAATTCGACGACACGATTGGTTGCCTTGGTCTGTGTGAGAGCGGTCGCCTGATTGTCGCGTGCGGCATGGACGTGCTCATCGTCGATCCTGATGGCGGTGACATTACTCCCGTTCACAAGCTCGAAAAACCCGACTTTCCATGCCGTCTCAATGATGGACGTGTAGGGCCTGATGGTGCTTTCTGGGTCGGTACGCTGCATGAGGTGGGCTTTGAAGATATGAAGCCGATCGCAGCGCTTTGGCGATTTACCGCAGATCGCGCAGAACAAGTGGTCGGCGGTATCAAATGCTCCAATGGACTTGCTTTCAGCGCAGATGGAAAAATGATGCTTCGCTCGGATTCTGTCGGGTTATGGGTGAGAAAACATGCCTTTGATGACAGCACCGGAACGATTGATGAGGGGCGTATCATTTGCAGGCCAGGTGAGGCAGATGGGCGTCCCGATGGTGCAAGCATGGATATGGACGGGACATATTGGAGCGCCGGTGTTTCTGCGGGCGTCTTGAATGGCTACAAGCTCGACGGCAGTCTGAATCAGCGCCTTGAGCTGCCTGTTCCTCATCCCACCATGCCCTGCTTTGGCGGAGAAGATTTCAAAACGCTCTATTTGAGTTCTCACAGACGGAGCATGTCTGAGGCCGAGCTTGTCAAAAGCCCGTTGTCCGGGCGATTGCTTTCTATCGAAATGCAGCGTCCCGGTTTTGCCTCTCCCCGTTTCAAAGACGGAGATATCCTATGAGTTCTGGCAAACTTCCCGATACAACCAGCTTTCCCAGACCCGCGCGTTCACTTCATTCCGAAGTCGTTGAGGAAATAGCCCGATGGTTGATTGAAGGTCACCTTGTGGCAGGGGATCTCCTGCCCAACGAAGTTGAAATTGTCGAGCGACTGGGGGTCAGTCGAACCATCGTGCGCGAGGCCGTGCGAACCATGGTCGCAAAAGGCATGCTACAGGTCAGGCGGCGCAACGGTACCGTTGTGCTGGGCGAAGATCAGTGGAGCATGTTTGACCGGGAATTGCTGGCCTGGCGCTTTCGATATGGTGTCTCGGAGGATTTTCTTGAGGAGCTTTTTCGTTTCCGTGCCGGCGTGGAAACCATGGCTGCGGAATTTTGTGCAAGCACACCCGGTTATGACGCAACCCCGTTATTGGAATGCTGTGATGCCATGGCTTTGGCCTTGCAAGGCAAGGGAGACTGGTTCGCGGCCGATCTTAACTTTCACTGCCTCTTGCTGACAGGGGCGGGCAATCGCTTCCTGGCTCATTTGACACCCATGCTGGAAAATCTCTTCGATGCGCTGTTCTCGCCTGACGTGCTCGTTGAGGACAACATGCGCAGAACCTTGCCCCGTCACCGCGCCGTCGCAGAGGCGATAGCCGCCGGTGATCCCGCTGCTGCAAGAGAGCGAATGCTGCTTCTTGTCGGCGAAGCGCGAGACGATACCTTGCAACGCATTGATCTACTAAGAGGTGATCGATCATGAAACACCTTGTTTCCTGGGCAATACGAACCATTGAAGTGACGATAACGGCCTTGATGGGTTTCATGGTTGTGGTCGTTTTTACAAATGTTGTTTTGCGGTATGTCTTCAATTCAGGGCTTCACCTGTCCGATGAATTATCGCGTTACGCATTTGTCTGGCTCACCTTTCTGGGCTCTGTCCTGACATTGCGTGACAACTCCCACGTCAACATCGAAACAGTGGTCGCAATGCTCTCGCGGCGAGGACGCCTTGTCTGCATGGCGCTGACGCAGGTCATCATTTTTGTCTGCGCCATTGCGATGACATGGGGGACCTGGAAGCTGCATCCCTTGAACTCGACAATGCTGGCAACTGTCAGTGGAATTCCGATGAATTGGGTCTCTGATGTCTTGGGTGTTACCGGCATTTGTTTTGCTTTCATCGCACTTGCCAGACTGTTTGGCATTCTCACGGGCAGAATTTCTGAAGACGAGATACGCGCCTTCGCTGGCCAGGGACATCCGGAGGCCTGATCATGACAATTTTCATTTTTCTTTCAGTACTGGTGGGCACGATGGCTATCGGTGTTCCCGTTGCCTTTGCCCTCATCTTTTGCGGACTGGCCCTCATGGTCTTCATGGGTATGACGGATCCGCAAATCGTGGCAGCCAAGATGGTGGCCGGAGCCGACAGCTTCACCTTGCTCGCCGTTCCCTTTTTCCTCTTGGCTGGAGAGGTTATGAACGCGGGGGGACTGTCGCGCCGCATCGTTCATTTCGCCGTGACCGGTGTTGGTCATGTGCGTGGCGGCCTCGGGGTGGTTACCATATTTGCAGCAATCATCATGGCGTCGCTGTCCGGGTCGCCCTCGGCAGACACCGCAGCCCTTGCCGCGATCCTCATCCCGATGATGAGAGATGCAGGATACAATGTTCCCAGAGCCGCAGGTCTCATGGCTGCGGGTGGCATCATTGCTCCGGTCATTCCACCCTCTATCGCCTTCATCATTTTCGGCGTTGCCGCCAACGTGTCGATCACAGGTCTGTTCATGGCCGGGATCGTGCCTGGTCTCATCATGGCCGTTGCTTTGACGATCTCCTGGTTGCTGGTATCCCGCAAAGAAGAGGTCGAGTTGCTGCCACGTCAGCCATGGTCAAAGAAACTGGTTGCCGCGCGTGAGGCTGGATGGGCTCTGTTCATGCCCGTGATTGTCATCGGTGGCATTCGGTTTGGTGTCTTTACGCCGACGGAAGCTGCGATTGCTGCCGCAGTCTATGCCCTGTTCGTTGGCACCGTCATCTATAAGGAATTGCCGATACGCGCACTTTACGGCGTCTTCTTGCAGGCCGCAAAAACAACATCCGTTGTCCTGTTTCTGATCGCGTCGGCCATGGTATCGGCCTATCTCATCACACTTGCCAATATCCCCGCAGAACTCAATTCCGTCATTCAACCGCTCATCGACAAACCCAAGCTTCTGATGCTGCTGCTCATGCTGCTCGTGTTGTTGATGGGAACCGCTCTGGATCTGTCTGCCAGCGTACTGATCCTGACCCCGGTTGTCATGCCAATCATCAAACAGGCCGGCATTGATCCTATCTATTTTGGTGTGATGTTCATCATGAATGCATGCATCGGCATGATCACGCCGCCGGTCGGCATCGTCCTCAATGTGGTTTCCGGCGTTGCCCGGGTGCCTATGGGGCAGGTTATCAAGGGGATCTTCCCCTTCCTTGTTGCAGAAACCATTCTGCTTTTTGTCTTCGTGGCATTTCCCGAGCTGGTCCTTGTACCACTCTCGGTACTGCGTTGAAGACAGTCATCATTACATCTATGGGAGGATAAGATGACACTTAGAATAAAATCACTGATTTGCGCCACGGCCCTTATGGTAACCGCAGGAACAGCATGCGCTGACATGGGCAAATTGAATATCCGCATGTCCAATGGCCTGACAGCCGATCATCCGATTGGAACCGGTGTCGAGGTGATGAATGCCTGCCTGAAAAACGGATCAGACGGCAAAATCAAAGTGACACCATATTGGTCCCACGCTCTGGGCAGCGAAACAGAAGCCGGACAGGCCCTGCGCGCAGGCCTTCAGGAAATGATGATCGAACCCCCGTCTGCCCTATTCGGCATTGAGCCTTCTTTAGGCGTTTTCGACTTGCCGTTTCTGTTTTCAGATGAAACGGCAGTCGATGCTGCACTTGATGGTGATTTTGGCAAATTCATAGCTAAAAAAATGGATCCTCAGGGCTTCGTCGTCTTGGGCTTCTGGGAGCATGGGTTCCGTCACATTACCAACTCGCGCAAACCGATCCAGTCGCTTGATGATTTGAAAGGTCTGCGGATCCGCGTCATGCAGAACAAGATCTTCCTGGATACCTTTGATGCCTTGGGAGCCAATGCCATTCCCATGGCCTGGGGCGAATTGTTTGCTGCACTTGAGACCAAAGCAGTCGACGCCGAAGAAAATCCGATCGCTGTTATCGACAGCGCCAAATTCTATGAAGTCCAGGACTATCTGTCTCTGACCGGCCATGTCTATGCACCGTTGATGGTCGCCTATTCCAAGGCTCTTTGGGAAAAACTCTCTGGTGAAGAGCAGGCCCTGATTCAGTCCTGTGTCGATGAAGGCAAACAGGCCGAGCGCAAGGAACTGCGTGGCCGCACAGCAGACACGATCGAAAAACTGTCAAAATCGGGAATGAAGGTCAACAAGCTTTCTCCCGAAGCACTGGCCGAGATGCGCAAGGCAACTGCCGGTGTCTATAAAGCCAATGCAGAAGTCATCGGACAGGATACCCTTGATGCGCTGGATGCCGCATTGAAAAAATAGGCCTGACCTTGGCGAAACAACAAGAGGGATCTGCGCGGCATGACCTGCGCAGTCCTTTGTTTGTGTCTGAGACACCAAACCAGTCAGAAGAAAGCGAGTCCTCGCTCTCTCCCTGAGGCTGACACGCCCTCCTACCTCCAAGGTGTGTCAGCCTTTTCTCTTCCATCGAGGCGTCTGACGCAAGGCCGGTGGAAGGGAAGGCCGGGCCTGTTGCTTCAGTCACCTATGGTCTTGATCAGACCGCTCAGAAAATCAGAAGGAAAGCCATGTATATCGGCGAACAACTCATTAATCCAAGCGATGACCGCCTTCGTCTTTCAGCGCAGCTCGGCAGTGAGGCTGTCATCATAGACACAAGGCCCAACTATGCCGTGCTGGATGAGGCGGGGCTTTGGAGTGGTGCCAAGATCGCCTGTGAACGCAAGAGAATTGAGAATTATGGCATGAAGCTGGACGGGATGGCGCTTGATCTTGGGGCTCTGCTTCTGGACAGCTTGCGTGCCCCTGAAAAGGCAAAGGCCCGGGCCGTCCAATTGCGCCAGCATATCAAGGCCGCGGCCGAAGGCGGCTGTGATCTGGTCAAATTCACCGTGGCCATGGTGGGGATCACCCGCACCGGTGTCGTTGAGGGGCGCGGCGGCATGCAATGTTCCACCTTCAGGGCCAGAGACTATCATCCCGAGACGGACGCCCGCTTTTCCTATTGGGGCACGGTCTTGCCAGAAGATGGCAAAACCAAGCCGAGCGAAGCGGTCTATGATCCGAAAAAGCAAGAGACAGGCGGTCAGCGTCTGGCCGGCGAGGTTGGAGGCATCAGTGCGCAAGAGGGTTGGAAAGCGATACAGTTCCTTGTCGAGCAACTTCTGCCAACGGCTGAGAAAGAAGGCGTTCGCCTTGCCTGCCATCCCCATGATCCTGCCTATCCTGCCGAGGGGCTGAACGGGGTGCATCATGTGCTTGGCTCGATCGAGGGGATGAAGCAGTTCCTTTCGCTTGCGCCGGAAAGTCCATATCTGGGCTTCAATTTCTGTCAGGGGACGATTGCGGAAATGTCCAGCGATCCCAACGCAGCGGTTCTGGAGGCCATTCGCACCTTTGGGCCGATGGGCAAGATATTCATGGTGCATTTCCGCAATATCAAGGGCGGGTTTCTGGATTTCCGGGAAGCCATGCCCGACGAGGGCAGTGTGGACATGGCTCAGGCAATCCGGGCCTATCGTGAGGTTGGTTATGAAGGCGTTCTCTGCCCTGACCATGTTCCGCTCTCGGAGCAGGATCCCGAACGCGAGCGCTTCTTTGCCTATTGTCTGGGCTACACCAAGGCGCTTTTGCAGACGGCTTGACCGGGGCAGGGCGTCTGATGACACACATGTGAAGCCTGCCGACGGTTTCTGTCGCCTGGCTTCATATCCGAACAGCATCGCAAACCCCGATTGAGGCTCCCTTGTCCTGTCTCTGACGGTGGCCTGTTTACCCGCATCCAGGCTAGAGTAGAAGGCCTTGCATAGAGCGACATCAATGGCCTCATGCCACCTCTGAGGCGATATGTGGATCACTTCCGATACGCAATGAACGGTTCGGCTCTGGTTGGTTTCCCGCACGGCCTAACATGCGCTGGTCGCTTCATCACAAAGCCAGCCCAAATCCGATGGGTAAATTGGGATTCCGGGAAATTCGGCGATTGAGGCAAAGGGAATTGCACCTATTGACTTCCGGCCAACAGGATCGTTTAGCAAGTCAGCTGCTCGTCCCTTGGTCCCGCCGCGTTCCTCAAGAAGGGCCTGAATGCGTTTTCCCATAATGGGGTGGTCCAGCCATTCCCCAAAGCAGGACCAGGGATTCAAGTGCACAGGGACGGGGTCTCCTGGAATCTTTATGCATTCTGTCAGCCGAATATCGCGAGACGACGCGCCTATATGGACGTATAAATTGCCGCCGGGAAATGACCAGCAATGAGAACCGCTGTTCCAATGCTCAAGGAATTTCCTTTTCACTTCCAGACGAACAACTCTCGCCTCACCGGCTGTCAGCTTGACTTTTTTCCAAGCGCGCAATTCTCTTGGCGGGTTCAGGGTATCTCCATCGGAATGTTCGACATAGAGCTGTACGACATCGCTGCCGGAGCGAAGTCCGATATTCGCGATTGTAATCCGTGCAGTGAACGCAATCGGACTGTCTGAGGGATGCACCTCCATTTGCAGGTCCTGATACGCGAATTTTGTATAAGACAAGCCATGCCCAAAAGGATATTCGACCTCGATCTGTCTTGCGTCATAAAAACGATAGCCAAGATAAATGCCTTCAGCATGGGTGACATTGCCGTATTCACCGGGGAAATTCAGATAAGCCGGTGTATCTTCCAGCTTCAAGGGGATGGTCTCTGCGAGCCTACCGCCGGGATCTGCGTCACCAAGCAGCAGATCTACAGCCGTTTCGCCCTGCGCCTGACCGGTCAGCCATAATTCCAGAACAGCGTCGACGTGATCGCTCCATGGTCTTGTCCGCACAACCGAACCATTCATCAGGCTCACAATCTTGGGACTGTTTGTTTCTTTGAGAGCGTTGATCAGGGCGATTTGACATTGAGGCAGATCGATATGGGTTCGATCAGTCCCTTCCGCTTCGAATGCATCCGGCAAACCCAGAAAAATCAGCGCGATGTCTGCATCGTGAACGCAACTCACGGCTGTCTGGATCAGCTCTGTCTGAGGCCCTTCTTCTGTCAGACTATAGGCAGGCGCAAACTTGATCGAGGCACCAGCCAACTCCGCACGACGTGTCAAGGCATCAAGACATGTCTCCAGCCTGATCGAATTGACACGAGAGCTGCCTGCTCCCTGGTATCGTGGTTTGGCCGCGAGCGCACCCAGAACGGCGATTTTTTTGCCCTTTGAAAACTCCACAGGCAGACAGCCATTATTTTTCAAAAGCACTGCCGACTCAGCTGCCGCACGGCGAACAAGCGCGTGATGGGCCTCGTAATCGACAGCCTTGTCAGGAGCGGGGCCCTTGGTCCTGTCAGCCAGTTTTCGAACGCGGCCCAACAGCTGGTCGACCTTGGCTTCGTCGATTTCCTCGGCCCTGAATGCTTCTTTCAGGCGCATGTCATCGGGACGACCAGGCATGCGGATATCCATACCGGCCTTGAAAGCGGCAACCGGCTCGTAAACGCCACCCCAATCCGAAATGACAACTCCGTCAAACTTCCATTCGTCTCGGAGAATGTCTGTCAGCAATACCGGATCCTGAGATACATGAGTACCGTTGATCCGGTTGTAGGACGTCATGATCGACCACGCACCAGAGACATCCAACGCAATTTCGAAATTGCGCAAATAGATTTCCCGGAGCGTTCTCTCGTCCATATTGGCGCTGATCCGGTGCCGATCAGTTTCCTGAGTATTTGCAGTAAAGTGCTTCAGACATGCCGCCACTCCCTGCGACTGGATTCCCCTTGCAGCTGCTCCTGCAAGAGAACCGGACAGAAGTGGGTCTTCCGAGTAATATTCAAAATTCCGACCACATAGCGGGCTACGCTTTATATTTAGGCCCGGGCCGAGCAAAACATCAACGCCAGCTACCTTTGCTTCCAACCCGAGAGCTGCACCAACGCTTTCTACCAGGGTCTCGTCCCAAGACGAAGCAAGCGTTACAGCAGGAGGAAAGCAGGTGGCGGGAAGACTGCGCTCTAGTCCCAGATGGTCCGGATTCTCGTCATTTTGCACTCTCAAACCATGGGGACCATCCGCAAATCGCAAGCTGCGCATTCCAAAAGCGCTATCCTTTTGCGTTGTCCAGAAGTCTTTGCCCGTAGCGAAGGTGAGGCCGTCTTCGGCTCTTCTGATATTGGCAGCCTGATCTGTTGGATTGGGATTGTCGGTCATGTCTATTATTCCAAAGGAAATCGTCAGAAGGTCAAACAACTTCAATTAGGTTAAGTGGAGAAGGGAACAGGCTGGCATACGAAACAGCTGGCACACCGTCTCGTTTGCCTGTTCGTTTTTCAAATGCATGCGGGATCTTCACTCAGATGCGGAGTTCAGATTCCTTGTCAAAGAAAGATGAGTTCGCTGGATCAATGCCGATCTTGAGGCTATCTCCGATGCGCACACTGGTTTGACCGTCAAGGCGAAAACGGAAGGCTTGGCCAGCCAGTGTTGTCCAGACAAGCGTGTCTGATCCCATCGGCTCCACCAACTCCACATTGATCTCCCTGACAATTGGAAGCCCTTCCAGATCATGCCCGGTTACCACATGCTCCGGTCGGACACCCATTGTTGCCAAACCATTCCTGGTTTCAGTGAATGGATAGGAGGAAACGTCAAATCGCTGATCCGCGACAATGAAGTCTCCATTGTCGAGGCTGCCTTCGATGAAATTCATCGAGGGAGATCCGATAAAATCGGCGACATAGCGGTTTTTCGGGCGATTATAGATTTCGGAGGGCGAATCCAGCTGCATGATTTGACCCCCTTTCATGATGGCGATGCGGTCTGCCAGTGTCATGGCTTCCACCTGATCGTGCGTCACATAGATCATGGTGTTGTTGAGCTGTTGATGCAGACGTTTGATTTCAACCCTCAGATCGGCACGCAATTTGGCATCCAGATTGGACAGTGGCTCGTCAAACAGGAAGACGTCGACATCGCGAACCAATGCACGACCGATCGCGACACGCTGGCGTTGCCCACCTGAAAGAGCCCCTGGCTTGCGCTTCAGCAAGGATTCAATTTGCAATATCTTTGCAGCTCGGGCGACGCGTTCGGCTATTTCTTTTCGAGGCATTCTCGAATTTTTCAGCCCGAAAGAGAGATTTCCCTCAACGGTCATTTGCGGATAAAGAGCGTAGGATTGAAAAACCATCCCAATGCCCCGCTCGGAGGGTTCGAGCCAGGTCACATTCCGCTCTTTGATAAAAATCTGCCCCGCAGTTATGTCAAGGAGTCCGGCAATGCAGTTGAGAAGGGTCGACTTGCCACATCCTGATGAACCCAGCAGAACCAAGAATTCGCCATCCCGGATATCAAGATCCAGATTTTGTAAAACCTTTACCGCCCCAAACTGAAGGTCAAGAGATCGTATTGAAACAGAATTCATGAGTTTACCCCTTCACGGCGCCCGCCGCGATACCGCGCACAAACAGCTTGCCTGAGATGAAATAGATGACCAGAGGAACCAAACCTGTAAGCACAGTTGCGGCCATATTGACGTTATATTCCTTCACCCCCTGTAGAGAGTTGACGATATTGTTCAACTGAACCGTCATGGGCCAGATATTGGGCTTTGTGTAGACAACGCCAAACAGGAAATCATTCCAGATGCCGGTGACTTGCAGGATCATTGCCACCACGAAAATGGGCAGGCTCATTGGCAACATGATCTGAAAATAGATTCCCCAGAAGCCTGCCCCGTCGACTCTTGCCGCCTTGAAGAGTTCCTCTGGCAAGGAACTGAAATAATTGCGGAAAAGAAGAGTCAATATGGGCATGCCGAAAATCGTATGGACAAGGATCAAGCCCGGGAGGGATCCGTATAGCCCGATTTCGCGCAGCAGGATCACAAGTGGGTAGAGCATGACCTGATGAGGAATGAAGGCACCGAAGATCAGAATTGTAAAAAGAAAGTTGGCACCGCGAAAGCGCCAGTTAGCCAGAGCATAGCCGTTGACTGAAGCAATCACGATTGAAGCACAGACCGATGGAATGACGATTTTCACCGAGTTCCAGAATCCATGTGACAGGCCATTGCATGTCAGGCCCGTGCAGGCCTGCGACCAGGCCTTGATCCATGGCTGAAATGTGATTTCAATCGGTGGCGAGAATATATTGCCAAGACGGATTTCTGCCATTCCCTTGAGCGATGTCACGATCATCACATAAAGAGGAATCGTATAGTAGATCGCTATGATGATGAGGGTTCCATAAAGAAAGATGTTTCGTCTGGAAAAGGCTTTCCTGGGTTTGGGACCGGCTGGCCCTGTTTGAGCGACCGGAGTGGATTGAGAAAGGGAATTAGCCACGTCTGTTACTCCTGAATTCCATCATCGCCCACGGAACAACAATTATCAGCACGGCCAGCAGCATCATGGTTGATCCAGCGAAGGCCTGGCCCAGATTCTGGGCGCGGAACATGTAGTCATAAACATATTTGGCTGGCATTTCCGTCGACAGCCCCGGCCCGCCTCCCGTTTGAGCGACGATGAGGTCATAGACTTTGATGATGCCGCTGGTAATCAGCACGAGAGCCGTCACGAAAACGGCTCGCATCATCGGGATGACAACAAACAGATAGGTTTTCCATATGGGAATGCCGTCTACTCTGGCAGCTTTCCAGATTTCCTGATCAATGCCTCGCAGACCGGCCAGCATCAAAACCATGACCAGTCCGGATCCCTGCCAGAGCGCCGCCAGCATGACACCAAAAATGGCTATCTCGGGGCTATAGAGCGGATTGAAATCAAAGCTCTCCCAACCCAGACTGCGAACGATATTCTGAACACCGAATTCAGGGTTCAGAATCCATTGCCAGACAAGGCCGGTGACAATGAATGACAGTGCATAAGGATAGAGGATGATCGTGCGGAACGTATTTTCAAACCGGATTTTCTGATCCATAAGGGCGGCCAGCAGAAAGCCGATCAAAAAGCTGAAAAACAGCATGAACAGGCCATAGATCAACAAGTTGTCAATCGAAACAATCCAGCGCTTGGTCTGCCATAGTCGTTCATATTGGTCCATTCCAACCCATTTTGCTTTCGGTAGCATTTTGGAATTGGTGAAAGAGTATGTAATGGTCCAAGCTGTCCCTCCAACAAATACGACCAAGGCAGTCAACGCCATCGGAATGGCTGCTATCTTGGATGACAGGTTGCGGAAAAGCCGGTTAGGGCGTTTTGAAGCCACTGGTCCCCCCTTTTGCAATCAGATCTGTAAAATGGATTGGTGGGTCGGACTGCCATCTGATGGCAGCCCGACACGAGCCAAGCGGGAGGAGATTATTCCGCTTCGGCGATGATATCGGCGAACTGTTCTTGAGCCGATTCAGGGGACATTGTCGTATCTGCAAAAAACTGCGCGAAGAGATCATCGATCTGAGTGATTGTGTCTTGCGTCAGCAACAGATTCGGATCCTGAAGGACCCTTCCTTGAGCCAGTAACTTCAGCCCTTTTTGCATGCAGGCATTGGCGGTTTTCATGTCGACATCAGAGCGTACAGGCAAAGATCCCTTGTTCATGTTGAAGGCAACCTGAACGTCCGGTTTCAAGAGGGTTCTCGCCAGGTCAGCCTGGGCTTTCTGAAGCTCGGGATCTTCCAGTTTGGGGAAGTAGAATGCATTGCCACCAACGCTCAAGACCTCACGCATTCCAAGACCTGGCAAGCAGCCATAATCCTTATCGGCTTCCATTCCAGCCAGACGGAATTCGGCCTGGATCCAGTCGCCCATGATCTGGCCACCGGCCTGGCCCTTGATGAGCATTTCGGTCGCTTCATTCCAGGCTTGAACATTGGAGTCCCTTGTCAGCTCACGGGTATCAGCCGCAGCTTTGAAAACCCGGAACACCTCCGGCCCGGCGGCCACTTCGGCATCCTTGTCTGCAAAGACCTTGTTATAGATGTCATCGGAAACAAGCGTTGCCAAAAGAACATTGAAGGCTCCGGTCTGTTGCCAGCTCTGTTTTCCCATGGCCATCGGAATCTTGCCCGCAGCTTCCAGCTTGGGAGCTGCCGCGACAAACTCATCCCAATTGGTTGGAACGGCGATGCCGGCGTCATTGAATGTCTTGTTTGAAAGCCAGAGCCATTGCCACGAATGAATGTTCACCGGAACGCAATAGATTTTTCCGTCTACAGTGCAGGCGTCAAGCAATGAAGACGGTGTAATGATATCTTTCCAACCTTCTTCTTCGGCGATATCGGTCAAGTCGCGCAAATAGCCAGCTTCGATCAGGTCTTCTGCCTGTCGTCCATGGTTGAACTGAAAAGCGCCCATCGGATCGCCACCTGTGATCCGGCTCACCATGATTGCGCGTGCTTGTTCGCCAGGTCCCGCAAATGCGGCATCGACCCAGTGATTCCCGGTCGCGTTGAACGCCTTTGCAAATTCTGCAACAGCTTTGGCTTCTCCGCCAGAAGTCCACCAATGCATGACTTCCAAATCAGCGGCCGACGCCATTGATGTACCCGCAAGCAGGGCTGCGGCGATAAAACTAACTGTTAATTTCATACTTTCCTCCCAGTAACTTTAACGTTACAGTAAAAAACTATAACGTTAAAGTTTGAATGTCAAGGAAATTGCTTTATGATCGAAAGAGACCAATCGTCGGTTCGAAAATGACTGCCGTCTAACTCTCTGGCCATATTTGCGAATTGGTCCCCGGTATCGTTACGATCAATATTGTGAAATCAATTGAGCAAGGTTACCCCCTTGGTGAAATCCAAACCTGCGACACTCAAGACAATTGCTGACATGACTGGTTACTCGGTAACCGCCGTCTCCCGAGCACTCAAGGATGCTCCGGACATAGGAGAAGCAGCAAAGGAAAAGGTGCGGAAAATCGCGCAGGAGGTGGGTTACACTCCCAACAGGGCTGGTGTCAGGCTCAGAACTGGCGAGACGAATGTCATCTCCATTGTGCTTGGCAATGAACTGGCAGGCCAAGACGATCACTCAGGCCGTTTGATTGGTGCCATAGCGCAGACGCTTCACAACTCCCACTACAATCTCATTGTAACGCCCGATCTGGATTACGAAGATCGGTTGATTCCGATCCGGCAGATGGTTGAAAATCGATCTGTGGATGCCGTTATCCTCTCACAAGTGGAAACTGAAGATGCGCGCGTTGAGTATTTGCTCGCGCAGAATTTTCCCTTTGTGACGTTTGGCCGTTCAAAAAGGGCTCAAGAACATCCCTACTTCGATTTCGATAATGAGAGTTTTGGAATCGTTGCCGCTCAAAGCCTTCTGAGGCGAGGCAGAAAGTCCTTTCTACTGGTTCCCCCACCAGAAAAACTTAGCTATCGGTACCATTTGATAGCGGGTCTTCAGCAAATACTTGGAAAAACCGGGCAGGAACTGGAATTGCTGAAAGGCGTGGACAGCCATCAATCAAATGAAGATATTTGCGATGCTCTCGTGCATCGATTCAAGCGGACAGATCGAGACCTTGTTGATGCCGTAATCGTGCCTTCAACATCGGCCGCGATTGCCACTGTCATGGCAATAGAAAAAGTTGGCAGGCACGTGGGTGAAGACATTGATCTGTACGCAAAGGAACCTTCGCCTTTCCTTCAAATATTCCGCGCCGGGATCTTTACGGTTCAAGACGATCCTGCCACAGCAGGGCGATTTCTTGCGGAAGCGGTTGTTCAGGCAATCAAAAACCCTGAATCGTCACCAATGCAAGCAATTAGGAAAATGCAAAATCCCTAGGGATTTTCAAATCGAAATTGCACTTGAGAGACAGCTTTCAAGCATTGCACGGCAAACCAAAATCGCCCCAACCAAGACTCTGATCATGTCCTGATCAGGGTCACTTTCCCCGGCCAGTGCCGACGCTATTCGGAAGCTGGAAGGTGGGACAGCTGGGGCCAGTTTCACGTTGATTGGGAAAATCGCAGGAGCCCTTCGGATCGACCCCGCAAAGCTTTTCTCCACTGAAGTCCCCTCAGGCACGCTCTCTCGCACCAAGTTCAAAGAAATCGTCCTCAAGTTCACGGGGCCCATCTCCTAACGAGTTTCAGTGGGTCTCAGACCTTCTTGATGTCGCGTTGAGGAGGGAGTGGATGGGCAGAAGTCGGCGGGACATTGCGGAGGCTGAAGGTAGGCCTTCCTGATGAAGGAGGCAACTGAGCGGGCCTTCGGGATATTGATCCCGATGCCGTGATTTCATTGGGCCCGTGACGTCAGTCATCCAACCACCGGAAAGAGGATATTGACAGCAACGCACTTGATTACCAAACGCATCCTCGTGCTGCGACTGGTTTGGGACCTAAATACCTGGTTCCTCGCACCATCTCTACATGATCGAGCATATTGGAAACAACACAAGCATGATTGGGAATGATCCGTACCCGCTCACCCACAGTGAGATTTATGGGACCGGACGCCACGATGCGCCCATGCTCTTCGCTCAATTGATCAATGGTGAGATCGTCTCGCCCAAGCACATGGCCATGACCGTTCAGGCCCAGCAAATCCGATGTCAGCACTTTGGAGCCTGCGTCGATGACCGCACGATTTTCGGCTGGTACAGAAACGACCGTTGCGAGCACACTGAGCGCACAATCGTCCCATGTGCAGGTGCCTCTCATGACGAGCGAGCGGTCGTTATAAACGTATGTGCCAATTCGATATTCTGTTGCCAATGGTGTTTCATGAGCTACCCACATATCGGGCGATCCACCGGAGGATATGACCTCGACATCAATACCGCGAGACTTGATCAGCGAATTCGCCTGTTCAAGCCACGCATTTACAGACTTGGCCCTGCCAATGGGCGGGTAGGTCATCAGTCCCTTGAAGGTCAAATTCGGCAACGCATTGATGATGGCTGCAAGTTTGGAGGCTTCCTCGGGTGTTGCAACTCCACATCTGTCTGCTCCTGTATTGCATTCAACAAGAACCGAAAGACGCGAAGGAGCGTCTTTGAATGCTTCGTTTAGGCCGAGCGCGACGGTTTCATTATCCGCAACGACGCTCAGTTTGACCGTCTCGGCGAGGGCGCGAAGTCTGGCTGTCTTTTTCGAGCCAAGAATATTGTAGGTGATGAGCACATCTTCGATTCCACCCTCTGAGATCATGGCTTCAGCTTCACTTACTTTTTGACATGTAATGCCAATCGCCCCCTTTGAGATCTGAAGCTTTGCGAGGTCCGGTAATTTGTGTGTCTTGATATGAGGGCGAACCTTGAGACCGTGCGAGTCACAGTAATCCTGAAACTTCGCAATATTTGCCTCTGCGATATCGAGATCCACAATGACCGATGGCGTGTCAATTTGCGCAAACATGATACGAACCCTCCAACCTTTCACCTTGTCTGGCCAACAGGCGCTGACCGATTTCCAACATTCTCGTTGACAACATGGTTTTAGCGTGTAATGAATAATTCCGCAACACCAAAATGGATTCCGGTATACCGGAATATTGACAACTTCAAATAGAGAGGGTTTACCATTGAAAATTTTCAAAACTTCATTTCTGGCCGCGACTCTTTTGAGTGCAGCTACCGGAAGCTCATTTGCTGACAAACTCCAGGACGTTCTTGACCGCGGGTATCTGATCGCAGGATCTGGCAGCACCAATGCTCCCTGGCATTTCATAGACGAAAAGAATGAACTGGTCGGCTTTGATATCGATATGTTGCGGCTCGTTGCGAAGGGGCTTTTCGATGATCCGACCAAGATCAAATTCGTCAATCAGTCAGGAGACGCGCGCATTCCGAACCTCGCGACTGACAAGGTCGATGTAACCTGCCAGTTTATGACCGTAACTGCTGGCCGTGCTCAGCAGGTCGAATTTACCGTTCCCTACTATCGGGAAGGTGTTGGCCTTATGCTGCTCAAAGGCGGAGACTACGCCGATTATGCCGCTTTGAAAGCTGCTGGTGGCGATGTCACGATCTCCGTTCTTCAGAATGTGTATGCTGAAGAAATGGTGCATGCAGCATTGCCCGAGGCAAAGGTCGACCAATATGAAAGCGTCGATCTGATGTATCAGGCGCTGAACTCGGGACGCTCCGATGCTGCCGCAACTGACCAATCTTCCCTGAGCTGGTTCATGGCGCAAAATCCCGGCCGCTATGCTGATGCCGGTTTTGGCTGGAACCCGCAGAGCTACAGCTGTGCTGTTAAACCAGGTGACCAACGCTGGCTCAACTTCGTCAATTCCGTATTCCACGAAGCCATGACCGGTGTCGAGTTCAATAGCTATGCAGCATCTTACAAAAAATGGTTTGGAGTGGAACTGACCCCGCCACAGATCGGTTTCCCGGTCGAATTCAAATAAACGAGCATGTTATCAAGAGTAGCCAATGGATTATAACTTTAACTTTGCAGCAGTGTGGCGCGACTTTGACCTGTTGCTGTCGGGCTTGGGGCTTGGTCTCTTTCTGGCAGTGGTTTCGATTGCTATCGGATGTGTGATTGGTCTGTTGGCTGCTTTTGGGATGTTGTCCAAGCATAGAGCAATCAGGTGGTTATCGGTTTCTTACGTTTCGGCAATAAGAAACACGCCAATTCTGATTTTGATCCTTTTCACATTCTTTGCTCTTCCACAACTCGGGATTAGATTTGGCAAAATTGAATCCTTCATCGTGACATTGTCCATCTATTCTGGCGCATATCTGACGGAAGTGTTCCGTGCTGGTCTTATCGCTCTTCCCAGCGGTCTGCGGGAGGCCGGATTAACGATTGGGTTAACCGAATTCAGGACCAAGCTGTTCATTACGATACCGGTGATGCTCCGAAATGTTTTGCCTTCACTCAGCAACAACTTCATTTCGCTGTTCAAGGACACATCTCTGGCGGCGGCGATCGCTGTCCCGGAGCTGACTTTCTACGCTCGAAAAATCAATGTCGAGTCTTTTCGGGTCATTGAAACCTGGATGATTGCCAGCCTGTTGTATGTTGTTGCCTGCTATGTCATCGCGGCAATCTTGCGAAAAGTGGAAGCTCGTCTGGCCATTCCGAGGTAGGTGTAATGGAAATAACTCAAGCTCTAAATGCCATTTGGGCAACCCGATTTGCAATCCTGGACGGAATTTGGAACACGATTCAGATATCCCTGTTGTCGATTTTCCTGGGCACCCTTCTTGGCGTCGTCGTTGGACTCATTCTGACTTACGGGCACATTGCTGTTCGGGTTGTTATCAGGATCTACACCGACTTCCTCCGTGGTACCCCGGTGTTTGTTCTCATCCTGGCCTGTTTCTACATCCTATCGGTTATTGGCGTTGACCTGTCTGCATTTCAGGCCGGAGTATTCGCCTTGACACTGTTCTGTAGTTCCCACGTGGGAGAAATCGTGCGGGGAGGCCTTCAAGCAATTCCGAAAGGCCAGACGGAAGCGGCCATGTCAATCGGGCTGACCTTCTCGGAGACCTTCTTCTCGGTGCTTCTCCCGCAGGCCCTACGCCAGATTCTGCCAACATGGGTGAACACGGCGACCGAGATCGTCAAAGCCTCCACACTCCTGTCCATCATTGGTGTGGTCGAACTGCTGCTCTCTGTCCAACAGATCATTTCACGCACATTCCTCAGCCTCGAACTCTATTTCTTCGCAGGCTTTGTATTCTTCTTAATCAACTTCGCGATCGAAAAAGGTGGGCGCTACATCGAACGCAAGGTTGCAATACCAAATTGAGGTCTCGAATGTCATCAGAACTCCTGCAAATTAAGAACCTGCACAAACGGTTCGGCGACCTTGAGGTGCTCAAGGGAATTGATTTGACCATGAAGCACGGTGATGTCGTCAGCCTGATCGGCTCCAGTGGCTCGGGCAAGACCACACTCCTGCGGTGCGTCAACTTGCTTGAAGACTATGAGGAAGGCGTTGTCGCGGTTGAAGGCGAGCAGATTGGTTACAAGAATAAGGCTGGAAGGCGTATTCGATTGCCCGAAAAAGAAATCGCACGGCAACGGGCAATGACCGGCATGGCCTTTCAGCATTTCAATCTGTTCCCCCATATGTCGGCGATCCGAAATGTGATGTTGGGATTGGTCAAGACAAAGAAAATGGCCAAGGACGAGGCCTACGCCATAGCCGAGAAATGGCTCGGGCGTGTGGGGATGCTGGAGCGCAAGGACCACTTTCCCGGTCAGTTGTCCGGTGGGCAACAGCAGCGCGTGGCAATTGCCCGTGCAATCGCCATGAACCCCAAGCTGATGCTCTTTGATGAAGTGACGTCAGCTCTCGATCCCGAACTGGTCAACGAAGTGCTGGCGGTCATTCTCGATCTCGCAAAAGAGGGTATGACCATGTTGCTGGTGACCCATGAAATGCAATTTGCGCATGACGTTTCCAACCGCGTGATCTTCATGCAGGACGGTCGGATCGGAGAAGAAGGCCCCCCTCAGGAAATGTTCAAAAACCCGAAAACGGAACGACTGTCGGAGTTCCTAAAAAGCTCGAAGTTCTAAGAAAGGTAAGATATATGACAATCAAGAGACATGGACTGAATGAGTCAAAAGGGTCTGGGCAGCAAGCGCTGCCGTTTGCAAAGGCGACCGAGGCAGACGGCTGGCTCTATGTCTCTGGGCAAACACCAATGGTGAACGGAGAAGTTGTTGATGGGGGTATTGTTCCACAAGCCCATCAGGCCATTCGTAATATGATCGCAATCGTCGAAGAGGCAGGATACTCTACGGCCGACATAATGCGGATAGGGGTCTGGCTGGATGATCCACGCGACTTCTGGAGCTTCAACAAGGTCTTCGCTCAGTATTTTGGTGACAACCCACCCGCTCGCGCATGTGTTCAGTCTGCAATGGTTGTAGATTGTAAAGTGGAAGTGGACTGCATCGCATATCGCAAAGCAGCCTGACAAAAAGATGGAACGAGCACTAAGCAATGACCAATAGTGGCAAAACGAAAGCTAGAGGATTGGATCGCGCCTTCGACATTTTGGATCATCTATGTCAGGCTGGTGCACCTCAGAGGCCTATCGAAATCGCAGAAGCCATTCGCGCGCCGAAATCTTCTATCTATGATCTGGTCGCTTTGCTCGTTGCATCTAGCGTTCTTGAAAAAATCGACGGCGATGGCAGAGTGTTTCTTGGACCGAAACTCAATTTCTGGAGCATCAATTACCAGAAACACTTTGACCTCGGCTCGACCGTTCGGCCAATCTTGCAACGCATTACTGAACGGACAAAAGAAACATCCCAGCTTTGCACCTTGGACGGCAACAAATACTATGTGGCAATGATGAATGAAGGAAGCAGGCCATTTCGCATCAGTGCCGAGATTGGTGAGAGGGTCCCCATACCCTGGACGGCGTCGGGCCGGTTACTGTTGTCGCACATGTCTGACCAGGAGATTCTGGACTTCATTCCGCAGGAAGATTTTGAATTGCCGGACGGGTCGCGACTGGATCCCGCCGATTTCTTGATGAGCGTTCGTCAAGCGCAGGACGAGAAATTCTTTGATTTTGATAGTATCGCAGATACATTCACGCATTGCTTTGCTGCGCCGGTATTTGGGCACGATACGGTTTGCAGACATACGTTATGCATCATCGCCCCAAAAGAGGACGCAGCGACTCACTATGACGATTACAAAAACGCGTTGAAAGACGGGGCAGATCTCCTGGCGGCAAAACTTCTAAGCGGTAAGTAGGGATCTGTTGAGACAGAAATTGAAATTCTACTTGCAGGATTGCATTTCCCACTTGGGTTGGACTTGTGCGCAACTCAGTTGACGTTTTGGTTTTGCAGATTTTCCTCCAAACGTGGCTTCGGGCCTCAATTTCCATTCCGTATGTTACGACAAATGGGAGTAACAATCTTGGTCTCCAAGCGTCGCTCTTGATAAACGGAACCACTTCTCATGAGAGGGCTTTTTAGAGACCTGTTCTGCCCTTTCTTGCCGTTCTCCAGCCAGCATGTTCCACAAATGGATTTCCGCATTCCTTCACACTGAGCAAGCTGCAACATTTGAGCTCAGCCCAACTTCAGTTCTACGTCAAAGCTGACGCTTGCGAGGGCGTCTGGACCTTGCTGTTTCAGGAAATCTGCGGTCAACGGAACACTCTGCCTTCATAACTTCGGAGGAGTTTTGAGGGAGCTGGTCAAGACGGAGGAATCCATTGTCGAGTTCACTAAACAGGATCCCCAGTCTGTTTAAACTGGGGGGAGGCGACACCCTCGACCACTTTTCTCAACTGAGTGCAAAGTGCATCTATCAAGTTGCTTTTGGGATTGTCGAACCGAACAAGAAGCCCGACCTGTCGAGAGGCAATTGAATCAATTGCCACTTCGGAAACGGGTACGGGGTTGGGTGCTGGAACACAGCGTTTGGGGACGACGGACACTCCCAATCCATGATAAACCATCGTTGAAATCATCTGAATTCCGTCCAGTTCCATGACTTCATCAACATTGATATTCTCTCTTACAAGCCAATCATCAATCAACTGGCCAGACCAAAGCGATCGACTAATTCGGATAAAAGGATAGGTTTCGAGAATTTCCCGCACATCCGAGAGCGGAGAGTCCAGAGGTTGCAAGAGGTGGAAAGGCTCTTCCGCAATCGGGTGGAAGATGAGCTGTGACCCCAAAACAGGAGGTCGACCAATAAAAGCCGCGTCAATTAATCCACGGTCGACCGGAGCGACCAGGTTTGCCGAATGTCCGGGAGCAGCCTGAATGTGCAAGTCAGGGTAAATGGCTCTCATTTGCTTGATGGCATAGGGAACCACTCCGGTCATGGCGGTGAACATGGCGCCAATATTGAGCTCACCCGTAATCTTGCTTTCGCCGCGGGCTGTTCGGCGCAATTCATCATAGGATTCAATAAGTTCTATCGCCTTGGGGACGATGGCCTTGCCGCGCGCATTGAGTTCGGGAATCCGGCCGCGCCGGTCGAAAAGCTCGACGCCCAGATCGGCTTCAAACTGCTTCATTTGCAGCGACACGGCGGCTCGGGTGAGATTCTCGTTTGCTGCAGCAGCCGACAGGCTGCCATGCTGGAAAACTGCCACCAAGGTCTTTAATCGGCGAAAGGACACTCTGATCTCCTGCTGCAAGTTTGGAGCGTAAAATATAGCCATTTGAAGCATTTGCTGAATTTATAAGCAGCATTGAGAGCGTTGCGTCGCAAATTGTCAATAATAAATTGACGTAACGTTAAAAATTTCTAGATTGCGTAAAGTTTGTTTGACCAATTAGCATTCCAAAAAAAGCAATCCCGCAGAGAGTCTATTCAAGATCCTCTAGAAACAATTCAAACGGCCCAATCCATGAAGAGCTCTGTTCAAGGACAAAGCATGCTTCCTGGAAACGGACACCTATGAGCAATAATCAGTTGAAAGATAAAATGTCCGCAATAGTAAATATGAAGCTCCAGTCGACGCAGCCATCAGCGTCACTTGAAGCTGCACAATTAGCTCGCGACATGCGCGCCAAGGGGCACAAGGTGATTTCATTGGCGACCGGGGAGCCGGATTTTCCAACTCCTCAGCCAATCAAACAGGCCTTGATCGACGCCCTTCAGGCCAATCACACGGGCTATCCTCCCGTTCAGGGAATTCCTGCTCTCAGAAAGGCAATCTGCGAGAAATTCAAATCAGACAATGATCTCGACTACGATCCCGCTCAGGTCATCGTTGCCAACGGTGTCAAGCAGATTATCTTCAATGCGCTGGCTGTCAGTCTGGAGCCGGGTGAGGAAGTCATCATCCCAACACCAGGCTGGGTGAGCTACTCGGAAATGGTGCGGCTCAATGACGGGGTGCCCGTCGAACTGCCGACCTCTTATGAGGAGCATTTTTGCATTTCTCCCGAGGCGCTGGAGGCAAAGATCACCGACAAGACCCGCTGGCTCATTCTCAATAATCCGTCCAATCCCACGGGTGCGGTCATGACCGAGAAAGAGCTGCGGGCCATTGCCGAAGTGCTGGAGCGCCACCCGCATGTTTACGTTCTGAGTGACGATATCTACGAGCATATCCGCTACTCCGACGAAGACTATTTCACGATAGCGCAGGTGTCTGATGCCCTTTACGCCCGCACACTGACGGCAAATGGCGTGTCGAAATCCTGGTGCATGACCGGTTGGCGTATCGGCTTTGCCGCCGGGCCCAAGGCCTTGATCGATGCCATGCGTACCTATCAGGGCCAGTCTACGGGTGGTGTCATGCATCCCGCCCAATATGGCGCGGTTGAAGCGCTCAATGGGCCGCGCGATTTCATGGCCGACAATCTGGCCCAGTTCCGCCGCCGCAGAGATCTCGGTGCCGCATTGATCAATGACACGGACGGGTTGTCCTGCCATACTCCGGACGGCGCCTTCTATCTCTTTGTTTCCTGCAAGGACCTGATGGGTGCGAAAACGCCGAGCGGCGCAGTCATCAGAAGCGATGGAGACCTGACCCGCTATTTTGTCGAAGAGGCGGAAGTGGTTTGCGTTCCCGGCGCTGCCTTCGGCATGTCCCCATTCTTTCGAATTTCTTTTGCCTGTCCCATCGAAGACCTCGAACAAGCAATTCTCAAATTGCGGGCAGCAATTGCCAAACTGGAAATCTCTGCATCAGGAGAGCCACAATGAGTTTTGACTTCTCGTATACCGACATCAACCATCCCCTGACAATTGAGTTCGTGGAGAAATTTCGGGACATTACATCCCCTTTGGCCAATGACTGCTACGGTCGGCGCAACATCATGGATGCAGGCATCAAGCCCCTTCGTCATGGCATGCGCATTCTTGGTCGTGCGGTCACGGTGCAGCTGCCACCTGATGACAATTTGCTTTTGCATGTTGCTCTGCATTCCGCCGAGCCCGGCGATATCATCGTCGCCAATACCAGCAATGATCGCCATTCAGGCGTATGGGGCGAACTCATGACGAGAGCTGCCATCAGCCGAAAAATCGGCGGGCTGGTGCTCGATGGCATGTGCAGGGACAGCGACTGGATCAGCAACAGCGGTTTTCCAGTGTTTGCGCGGGGCACATGCGCTCGCGGATCCCGGAAAGTTGGACCGGGGCACATGAATATTCCCGTGGCCTGCGGAAATGTGGTCGTTAACCACGGCGACATAATTATCGGCGACGACGACGGTATCATGGTAGTTCCTGCCTGCGATGCCGAAGATCTGTTGCCAATCTGTCTCAACAAAATCACCTCAGAGAAAACCAGGATTGAAAATATCAACGCTGGCTCGCCAAAACCCAAATGGCTGCCGGGTGCGATTGAAAAGTGGCAAGCCTCATCGGCTTGAACGCTTCAGTTCTGGACATTGGCTATAAACAGGAGATGTAAATGAAAAAAGCTCTATTGCCTCTTATCTTCGCTGGCTTGTGCCTCAGCACAGCTGCTCAGGCTGCATATCCAGAGAAGAAAATCACCGTTATCGTTCCTTATGGCGCGGGTGGCGGCAGCGACATCATGGTGCGCACGGTTGCCCCATTCATCGAAAAATATCTCGGCAACGATGCCAGCGTCGTCGTTGAGAACCGTACCGGTGCCTCTGGTGTGGTCGGATGGACTGCGCTGCATGATGCCGAGCCGGATGGGTACACGATCGGTATCATCACCACCCCTTCGATTGTGACCAAGCCGATCGAAGGCAAAGCCAAATTCACCTGGCAGGACTTCACGATCATCGCCAACATGGTGACCGACCCTGCGGCTCTGAACGTGAAAAAGAACAGTGAGTTCACCAATGTCAAGGACATGGTCGAATATGCCAAGGCAAACCCGAAAATCGTGACGATGGCGACGGGCAACTTCGGTGGCGACGACCATCTGGCCGGGTTGCAGCTGGAAAAAATGACCGGTGCCGAATTTACCTTTGTGCCTTTCCCGGGTGCCGCTGCGCGTAACGCCACGATGGGCGGCCATGTTGCCGTGGGCAGCTTCAACCTTGGTGAAGCCGTCAATTATCAGGACAGCGTCGACATTCTGGGCATCATGGCTGAAGAGCGCTCGGAACTCGCCCCCGACGTTCCGACCTTGAAAGAGCAGGGATATGATATTATCGCTTCTTCGCAGCGCGGTTTCGCCGGGCCCAAAGGCATGCCGGAAGAAGCCGTGAAAGCCCTTCAGGGTGCACTGCTCAAGGCTCTGGAAGATCCTGAGTTCCAGGAAAATGCGAAAAAACAGGGTGTTGTCTTGAACTTCCAGAATGGCGATGAATTTGCCAAGGGCCTTGATGCGTTCGACAAGAATATGAGAGCTATCTGGGAAAAGTCTCCCTGGTTGAAATAACTGATTAGAGGTGCATCGTGAAATCCATTCACACTGATGTCGTCTTGGGTTCAAGCGTGGCAATTCTTGCCGCGCTTGGATTTTGGCTCGCCACGGGCTTCAGTCCTGAAGCCCGTGTGTTTCCCCTTCTTGTGCTGGGTCCAGCCGTACCGGTTGGCATCATCATCGCCGTTCGCGGGCAGATGCGGCTCATCCAGTCAGGGGAAAATCCGAACTTCTTTACAAGCCCATCACGTTTCTTCCTCGCCGCCGCTGTGATGGTGCTCGCTCTCATCGGGTTGGACTATCTCGGTTTCCTGACCACTTCGGCAATTGTCATTCCCGTCATGAGTTACCTGCTCGGCTACCGCAAGCCTCTGCCCGTGTTGGCGACGACATTCATATTCCTGACAATTGTCTACATCGTTTTTATTCAGATCCTGTCGCGCCCTCTGCCTCACGAAATCTGGACGAGAATTGGAGGTTGATTTGGATCTTTTCGCTCCTCTTTTGTCTGCAATCCCGGCAGTCCTGACTTTTCCGAACCTGCTGGCAATGATCGGGGGTGTTCTGGCTGGCATCATTGTCGGAGCCTTGCCAGGCCTGACCGCCACAATGAGCATCGCCGTGCTGCTGCCGCTCACCTTCACAATGGATCCGCTGGTCGCGCTCGGAATGATGGCTGGCATCTATAACGGTGCCATGTATGGTGGGGCCATTCCTGCCATCCTGCTGCGCATTCCCGGCACCCCTGCTGCCATCGTGACCACCTTTGACGGCTATCCACTGGCGCAACAGGGCAAGGCGGGATACGCGCTACAGATCGCCTTGCTTTCCTCGGCATTCGGCGGCATGGCAAGTGCCGTTGCCATGATGCTCGTCGCGCCACCCCTGTCTCTCGTGACCCTTTCCTTCGGACCGCCCGAGGTTTTCTGGGTCGGTGTCTTTGGCATGGCCGCTGTATCGGTTTTCCTTGGCGAAGATTTGCCAAAAGGCTTTCTGGCAGCCCTCATGGGGCTGTTCATCGGCATGATCGGGCTCGATCCCGTCATGTCCACCGACCGTTTCACCTTTGGTCAACTGGAGCTGGAATCGGGGATCGACATTGTCGTCCTGATGGTCGGGCTTTATGCCATTCCGCCATGTCTGGAGATGGCGGAAGAGACACTCCTGAAAGCCAAGCATGGCCAGAAGCTCAAATTTTCTCCCTTCCTTGAAACCATTCGGGAAACTCCCAAGTTTTTCAAAGTTTGGAGTTGGGCATATCTCTACGGCATCATCATTGGACTGCTTCCGGGTGCCAGCGGCAGTTTCGTCTCCTTTCTCGCTTATGAGCGTGCCAAGAAGATTTCGAAATCACCTGAGACCTTTGGCAAGGGCAATCCGGAAGGCATCGCCGCCTCGGAATTCGGCAACAACGCTGACAATGCTGCGGCCCTCATCCCTACGGTCACCCTCGGCATTCCGGGAAGCTCTGTCGCTGCCGTCATCATGGGTGGGCTTCTGGTTCACGGACTTCAGCCTGGCCCTGATCTGTTCCGCAACAGCGCAGATATTATCTACGGTTTCATGATCCAGATGTTCCTGACATCGCTGATCCTGATTCCTCTGGGCGGATCGTTTGCGACGAACTTGTTTGCGCAGGTTCTCCGCATTCCAAGGGCAATGCTGGTTGGGCTTATTCTTTGTCTGAGCATCGTGGGTGCCTATTGCGTCCAGAATTCGATATTTGATGTCTGGTTGATGTTCGGCTTTGGCTTGCTCGGCTATGTCATGAGCAAGACCGGTCTGCCTTTGGCGCCCGTTGCGTTGGGCGTTATCCTTGGTCCCCTGATCGAAAGCAATCTGAGGCTATCTCTGCTGCTTGATGTGAGAGGTGAATATATTCTATTCACGCGTCCGATTTGCATGGTTCTGATAGCTCTCTTGATCATCACAACGGTGCTCCCGCCGATCTGGAAGCAAATTGTCCTTCGCAGGGAAAAGCAAATGATGAACAAGCAGTAAGACGAGAACAGATGTGTGGGAGCCGCCCCTGTCGGAGCACCAAAAAGCCGACACAGGGCGGCGCCTGCATAAGGGAGATTCCCAACGAAGAAACCGTTTGCTGCCATTCACATCAAGCGCGGTGGCCCCACCAAAGAAGCCCAATTTGATAATTGCTCCAGGCGGAACTGCGGATATGGCGGTTTAGGGTGGTTGGCATTATGAGATTTTAGATATTTTCCAATCCCGTTTCCTGCCTCTGGCGCATTGCAATGCGCGTGTAGGGCTGGCTGGCAAGCGGAGACCTTGGCATCAGACGCTCAAGAACCGGGCTCTGCTGGAAAATGACTTCTTTCCCACCAATCTGAAAAATGAGATCGCGGTATTTATCGACCATTATGATCATCACCGCAGCCATGAGAGCCTGAGAAACTTCGCACCGGTTGATGTCTCCTTCGGAAGAGGACAGGCAATTCTGGAACAAAGTGAGAGGGTCAAGCAGAAGGCCATCCAACTGCGCCGCTTGCAAAGCCAGTCTCAAGCCGCCTAAATCGCAAACACCGATGCGCTGAAGCTTCCAGTCATAACCGCCGACATCAGCCCCAAATCCTTCGGCGACGGACAGGGAGTATTGGCAATATTCCGTATTTACTTAATTGGATGGCGAAATAGTTCAAATACTGTAGAATATCTGTTATTCATTTTCGACATAACAAATATTCGTATAATATATAAACGATTTTATTATTGAATTTACATGTTCTTAAAACATTGAATATTAAATTGACTTGAATATTGAGGATTTAAATTTGAAATTCTCAAAAATAGTGAAAATTTACATTTGAAATGTTCCATTTTCATTTGTTTTTCAGGGAGGGATATATGATAAAGCTATCGAATGTCAGCATTGCCAAAAAGCTGTTGATCGGTTTTGGTTCAATCATGGCATTGGTATTTTTTCTTGGTGGTTATTTTGTTGTAACGCTTCTTGACAATGAAAGTAATTTTCAGAATTACCAAAAAGCTTCTGAAGCCAATCAACTGGCCGCAAAGATGATTCTTTCCATGACGGAAACGGAAAAGAACGTCACCACTTATGCCCAGAGCTCTTCTCATGAGCTTGCTCAAAAGATCCAGACAACAATCTCGCAAATGACATCCATGGCCAAGGATATCGAGACCATGGCAGCCGCAGCCGGTTCCGTCACCGAGAATGTTCAATCCATGGAGCTCTATGGGCAAACCTTTGAGAAAATAGCGAAGATGCAGGTTCAGTTCGAAACGGTCAAATCCGACGTCCTGAATCCGCAAAGCCAGATTATCGGCGAAAATCTGGGCAGCCTGAAAGCGTTCGCCCTGCGCAGCGGTGTCATTGACACTCTCAACAAGGTCGGTGGCCTTGAAAACATGCTTGCGGGCATACGGGCATCCAGCACCGAATTCATTTCCGCAGGTCGGACAGATTTCTACCAAATATCGCTTGATGCGTTGGCCGAATTTGACAAGGCTCTCTCGGATCTTCCAAACACCTTTCATGGTGAGCAACGCAAACAGGCTTTGGCAATGGCTGAAGCTGGCGAAAGCTTTGTGCCGGCCTTGAAAGAATCCATCGAAATTGCACATACGCGCATGCAGATGATTTCCGATACGATGACGCCGATCGAGAAAAGCGTTGCGGAAAACCTGCGCTCTTTTCAGAAAGAACTCGCTGCATCGGCAAAACGCTATGAGCTTGAAACAACGAACAATATCCAACAGGCTATTTGGTTGACGGTCCCCGTTGTCATGATGGTCATTTTGCTCGGTCTGTTTGCCGCATGGATTATTCAACGCAATGTTTCCCGTCCGATCAAGACCTTGACGGAAACCATGCGCACGCTTGCCGACGGGAAGAAAGATGTCGAAATTCCACACAGGGACCGGGGCGATGAGGTGGGTGCCATGTCCGCCGCAGTGCTGGTCTTCAAGGAAAACATGCTCAAGGCGGATGAGCTTTCTGTGCGTGAAGCGAACACCACGAGGGAACAGCATGAACGCAGTGCACTCATCGAGCATTTGACCGAGAATTTCGACTCCAGTATCTCAGAGATGATTTCCCGCTTGCTGACGCTGGCAGACGAGATGGAGCAGTCCTCGAAAAACATGGCCGAAATGACCCTCAGTGCCAACAGTCAGGTCGCAGAGGTTGCCAAGGAAGCCGTGCATACCTCCTCCAATGTGCAGACCGTTGCATCTGCGACGGAAGAACTCACAAGCTCTATTCAGGAAATCAGCCGTCAGGTCGAACATTCATCTCAAATCGCAGCCCATGCTGTTGGTCAGGCGGGGGAAACCGACAGCAAGGTTCAAGGCCTGAAATCTTCGGCCCAACGCATTGGCGAAGTCGTAAGTCTCATCTCCGACATCGCAGAGCAAACCAATCTGCTGGCTCTGAACGCAACGATCGAGGCCGCAAGAGCTGGGGATGCCGGCAAGGGCTTCGCAGTCGTCGCCGCGGAGGTGAAAAATCTTGCCAACCAGACCGCCCGGGCCACAGAGGAAATCGGCCAGCAAATCACTGAAATTCAAACGGAAACGGAAGCTTCTGTACAAGCCATTCAGGCGATCAGTGGAACCATCAGCAATATCAACTCTGTCTCGGCCAGCATTGCTTCGGCCGTTGAGCAGCAAAGCGCTGCTACAGGCGAGATTTCTCGCAATGTGGAAGCGGCCTCAACAGGCACCCAGGTCGTGTCCGACACCATTACCCACGTGGCCCATTCTGTCGAAGAGACAGAGAAAGCGTCTTCCCATGCTAGAGCTGTCGCCGACGAGTTGAATCAAAAGGCAATTGATCTGAAAAGCACGGTGGAAGACTTCCTCACAAAAGTGCGCACAGCCTGATCAGGCAAAACCAAACCAGGAAGTCCCGATTTTGCTCCCGGATGGGGAATGAAGTCGGGATTTCTATTCGCAGACATGCCGCAAAGGCAGAACTGTTGCAAATTCAATACCTTTTTGCAAGTCACTTCTCAGTGACATTCAACAGTGAAGGTGCGTTCAATCGTTTTCATCAGATTCAGCCTCTTTGGGTCGATGCCAACTGGTGTGTAATAAAAACTGGATCGGCTTAGATGCTCTAGCCGGCATTACTGTGTGATGCTCAGATGAGGATGTTTAGCGCAGATCGTGACTTTCTTCTCGGAGGGGCTCATTTCTTGAGCCCTCGTGACAAAAGGTCATTCTCGATAGTCGGCATTCCGATCTTAGTTTAGAGTTCTTTGATCTCGACTTCACTTGCCCCGGCTACCTTTTCTTCTGAGGAGAAAATATCGGCCGTATCTTCAGCAGCTTGCCGTTTCCTTGTGCTTATCTGGTTTGGATGAACCTAATACTTGGTTGTGATTTCTTGGATCGACTTATCGCCCCGCAGAGCTTCAATTGCCACTTTGGCTTTGAACTGGTCTGCAAATCGCCGACGTTTATCATCGCGTTTCTTTTCCGAAGGTCTCGATAGACCTTTCCATTCTGTCTGATTTTTCAGAACCACTACACGATTGAGCGGCTGATAATCCTATTTGTCGTTTTGAAGTTGCCCAAATCTTCAATATCGTAAGGATTTATATCTGGATGTGCGCGTTTTTCGGTGGAACTAAACTTGATAATTTGTAAAACAAATTCGCAATGTAAAGCGTTCTTGGATAAAGATAGATTGGATTAACTTGCTAACTATGTTACATTTTTCCGCAAATTGGTGTTTTATGACACTTGAATTTTATATTTGACAAATGTGTGGGCTGTAAGGTGAAGTTAGTAGTAGTTGCGGATGATTTAACTGGGGCTCTTGATAGTTCAGTTGCTTTTTCAGAACGTGGGTTGACAGTGCTTTGTGCACTGACCGTTTCCAGGTTGAAAGAGGCTATGGAGAGTGGAGCCGATGTCGTTGCCGTTTCTTCCGGATCCAGAGAGATTGCCGAACAAGAAGCTGTGTCTCGAGTAAAGCAAGTGCTTGATCTAATTTACGCTCATGAAGATGGTAATAAGGTTCGGGTTTTCAAGAAAGTGGACAGTCGGCTCAAAGGTCATGTCGCTGAAGAAATCAAGGCGCTGGATGTTGCTCAGGAAAAGACTCTCATTTGCCCTGCGATTCCAAGGCTCGGCCGTTATGTGAAGAACGGAAAGCTCGTTGGTGAAGGGGTCGATGAGCCAATCGATGTGGTTCAAATTTCTGGTTTGTCGCAGGAATGCTCTGTCGATGCGAATTCGCAAGCAGACATTGAAAATGCGATCAAAGATTTTGCGCAAGACGGTTTGTTCGTCGGAGCCGCCGGGTTGGCTGAAGCTTTGGCCAAGAAAATCACTCCGGTTTTTACAAGTGAAGGTTTGCTTGCTCCTGTTGCCCCAGCCTTGTTCGCTATCGGATCAAGAGATCCTGTTACCTTGGCTCAGCTTGAAGATTTCGAATGTGTTGGAGCGCCCAATGGTGTTGTTCCTGTTCCTCAGAATTGGTCTGGCGATGTAAAAGTTTTACAAATGACACCAGGCAAAACTGTGGTGTCTGGTCAAGAAGCGGGGGAATGCTTTGCTGAAGGAGTTGCAAATTGGATTTCTGAAACCAGGCCTAAGACGTTTCTTGGATGTGGTGGAGAAAGTGCAGCCGCTATTTGTGCCAAGCTCAATATAGGAATCTTGCAAGTTCTTGGTGAGGTGCTACCAGGTTTGCCAATGTCAAAATCTATAGGTGCTGATGATGATTTGTTTATCATCACAAAATCAGGTGGGTTTGGGGGTAAGGATACACTTGAAAATTTGACCCAAAAACTTGTAAGAATGTAGAATTGTTTAATGTCGTAGGTTTGAAGTCGTGACTCAGAATAGTGAAGCCAGTGAAAACAAGAGCCGTCCAAGGAGGCTTCTAGCTGACAAGATTTATCATACTTTGTTTAACCGCATTTCACATGGCGACTATCCGGTTAATCAGCGCATGCCATCTGAACATCAACTATCTGAAGAACTTGGTGTTTCTCGGCCAGTTCTTCGCAATGCGCTCGAGAAGTTGCGCAAAGAAGGCCTGATTTATGCGAGACAGGGGGCTGGCAATTTCGTAAGGGCTCCCTCTGTTTCTCCGGTCGGTTTTGCTAGAGTTGAAACCCTTTCCGATATTCAACGATGCTATGAGTTTCGTCTCAACCTTGAAACTACGGCAGCAGTTTTGGCGGCAGAGCGCCACAACAGTTCATTGCTTAAAGAAATGGAAGAAGCGCTCGAAATGATGCGCACAGCCACGGGAAGTCTGATGCATCGAGAAGACGCCGACTTCGCGTTTCACATTGCTATCTCCAAAGCGACCAATAACCATTATTTCGAAACAGCCATGCGGGCGTTGAGAGAGCACATTTATGTTGGCATGCAAATGCATGGCCAGTCGCTATTGAATGAAGGCAGCAAGGCTCTCATCCATGTCTTTGAAGAGCATAGTGAAATTTTCAAGGCAATTAAGAACAAAGACAGTTCCTTGGCGTCTTCACTTATGCGTGCGCATCTTGAGCATTCCAGAGATCGCTTGTTTGGTGGCGGTCTCATCGACTTGAAGATGCACGACTAAGAATGCAAAGCCTGTTAAGTTTTAAAGTCGATTTCTTGGTTTGAGGTCGGCTTTTTTGTTGTTGTCTCACGACTTATCTTGGTATTTGCACAAAAAAAGGGAGCCGGAGGGCTCCCTGAAGGTGGACTGTTTGAATAGATATCAGGAGAACTGGCGTGTTACCTATTTTCCTTGGTTGCCGCAAGCTTGCTTGCGTAATTGAGAGCACTGAGCATATTCACATGATTTGCTTTGCCAGTACCCGCAATATCAAAGGCCGTGCCGTGGTCAACGGAGCAACGGTCAATTGGTAGACCGAGGGAAACATTGACAGCGGAATCAAATTCAATAATCTTGATCGGAATGTGTCCCTGGTCGTGATATTGGGCGATCACCAGATCAAATGCACCCATATGGGCGCGGTAGTAGACGGTATCAGCTGGAATAGGCCCGACAACATCAATGCCTTCTTTTTGTGCCATTTGAATGCCTGGCAGTATCTGATCATCGTCTTCATTGCCGAAGAGGCCTCCTTCCCCGCAGTGGGGGTTGATACCAGCAACGGCAATACGTGGATTTTCGTACCCCATCCGCTTGAAGTGCTTGTAACCCATCCGGATTGTTTCAAGAATGCGATTTGGGGTAGCCCGATTAATTGCAGTCTTGAGTGAAACGTGGGTTGAAACATGAAGAACATTAAGCGTCTCGGACGCCAGCAGCATCCATGAGTTTTTTGACCCCGTCAGGTGAGCCAGCATGCCGGTATGACCGTCATAATGGTGGCCAGCGGTATTGAGAGCAGCCTTGTTGATCGGCGCTGTTACGATGCAAGCGGCTTCGCCTGCTCCCACCATGTCCACTGCCTTCTTGATAAATCGGAAGGAAGCTTCACCGCATGCTGGGGACAGCACACCGAATTCTCCGGGAAGACCTTCAACGTCCACATGGATAACAGCAAGAGAGCCTTCAGCACCTTCTGTGCCATAGGCATGTAACGGCAAATCAAGGCCGCAAACCTTTTTTGCTCGCTCCAGCGTGCCCATGTCGCCAATAACAGCATATTGGGCTCTCTGGTCGGCAGAAAGCGCTGCCATTGCTTTTACAGTCACTTCTGCGCCGACGCCGGAAGGATCGCCCATAGTGATTACAACGGGACTAATAGACATGTTTCTCTCCTTGGGAAAAAAGGAGGGCTTTGCAGCCCTCTCCTATTTGCTTACCTATTACAGGTCTTTAGCGTTCAGGCAGCGTTTCGGCATGTCCCCGTCCAGAATGGTCGCGATGTCTTCAATAACCATCAATCCCACATTCTCAACGGCTTCCTTGGTGTCTGCACCAGAGTGCGGAGTGAAGATAGCATTGGGATGACCGAAGACAGGATGTGAGGTTTCTGGCGGTTCGGTCACGTAAGCGTCGATGGCTACACCACCGAGTTGGCCGCTTTCCAAAGCCGCAGCAATGGCATCCAGGTCGACAACTTCACCGCGAGCAAGATTGATCAATTTTGCTCCTGGTTTCATTTTGGAGATCGTTTCTGGATTGATCAGAGCCGCATTGTCTTTGCCGCCGAAGATGTGCAGAGAAACATAATCAGCTTTACCCAGCAAGTCATCGAAAGTGAGGATTTCGATGTTATGTTCAGATGCAAAGGCCATATCAGCATATGGGTCGGTTGCAACAACTTTCATGCCAAGGCCTATGGCTAGTTTGGCCAGACGCCTACCGATGTTTCCCAGTCCTACGATGCCGAGTGTTTTACCGCCAAGCTGAGTGCCAACACGGCGTTCCCATTTGCCTGATGTTACGCAAACATGACCCTGAGGGATGAAGCGTGCCATGGCATACATGAAACCAACAGCCAGTTCGGCAACTGCATCAGCATTCGCAGCTGGCGTGTTGCAAACCGGAAGTTTCTTTGCTGTGCAAGCAGGGATGTCGATATTGTCGACCCCTACGCCGTGTTTGATGACGGCTTTAAGGTTCTTTGCACCGACCAGTGTCTTAGTTGATACTGGAACTAGACCAACGACAAGAAAGTCAGCGTCTGCGATTTGCTCGGAAACACCACCATCTGGTTTGGATGTGTCATCACAACGCACAAGATTCCATCCGTGAGCTGCAATTTCATCTGGCACCCGACCATGTTTGCCAAAGCCGGGTGAGGTTGTAAGTACTTTAACCATTATTTGATCAGCTCGTATTTCTTCAGAAGGGCTTCTACCTGTTTGTCCTGTTCAGGATCCGGCAGAAGTGCTGGCTGACGGGAAGCTCCAACGGAGTGATCCATAACCCAAAGAGCGCGTTTTACCATGGCTGGAGGGAAGCCCAGACCATAGAGGTCTTTGCGGAAGTTGCCATAGATTTCCTGGGCGGCTGAAGCACCCGCTTCGTCGCCAGCGTTAAAGCAAGAAACGATTTTGGCAAGAACTTCAGGCATAACGTTACCAAGACCGGAAATGCAGCCAGCGGCGCCGTTCTTAAGTGCCCAAAGAACGAGGTGGTCAGGACCGGAATAAACGTCGAAACCTTCGACTTCTTTACCAACCTGCATGTAAGCTTCGAGTGTTTCCTGTGCTCCACCGGAATCTTTGATGCCAGCGATGTTCGGATGAGCAGAAAGCTTGCGTGCGGTTTCTGGTTCAATGTGGTTCTGAGTACGTGCGGGGATATCGTAGAGATAGATAGGGGTATTTACCGCGTCAGCAACCGAAAGATAGTGACGTTCCAGACCATCCTGGGTGCAAGCAATAAAGAATGGAGTGATGACTGCGATACCAGCAACACCGATACGGTCAAATTCTCTAGCCAGTTTAACTGTTTCAAAAGTGGCAGGCATGCCAGCGTTTACTATGACCTTGCACTTACCCTGAGATTCTGCAACGACTTCTTCGGTCAACTTGACTTTTTCTTCAAAAGTCAGTGCCGAGAAATCGCCGTTTGTTCCGGCGCAAAGAATGTTGTTTCCTGCTGCAATTTGGCGGCGTACCTGGGCGCGGGTTGCTTCGTAATTCAGTGTCTCGTCTTCGTTAAAGCAAGTGACGAGAGCAACATATGCCTCTTTGGTCATGGTTTACTCCATTGGTTTTGTGGCTTGCTTGGACTTTTTGGAGTTTGCGCGAGCCTGAGAAATGAATGGCCAGGCGAGTGACAGGACTGTCAGGCCAAGAAACAAGATTGTAATTGGGCTGGAAACGAATTGGAAAATGTTGTCACCAGTCTGAAGAAGACCGCGGCGCAAATTGGACTCCATCATTGGGCCGAGGATAAGCGCAATACAAAGAGCGGCCTGACTGAAACCGAATTTCTGCATGCCCCACCCGAGAACGCCGAATCCTACCATGGTCAGCAAGTCGACCTGATTCAGGTTGATCGAGAAGGAGCCGATAAAGCAGAAGATTACGATTGCTATGGTCAGCATTCTGCGGGGAACCATGAGGATCTTCGAGAAGAGCGGAATAAGAGCCATGCCGAAGATGAACATGAAAATGGTAGCAATAAAGGTGCCACCGAAGATGCCGACAACGATATCAGGGTTGGTCTGGAAGAGCATTGGTCCGGGAGCTAAACCCTGGATCATCAATCCGCCCATCAAAACTGCCGTCACGACATCACCTGGCACACCGAGTGCCAAGAGAGGTATGAGAGCCGATGCGCAAACTGCGTTGTTGGCGCTTTCCGTTGCGGCAACGCCAGGCACATAGCCGGTGCCGAATTTTTCAGGAGTTTTGGAAGAGCGGCGGGCTTCGTTGTAAGAAATCCAAGATGCGGTACCTGACCCCGTTCCCGGAACGATGCCGATGAATGTGCCGATAATGGATCCGCGGATCAGTGCTGAAGCGCTTTCCTTCATTTCCTGCATTGTTGGCCAGCGGCCGGTCACGTGGGTGATAATGGAAGCATCTTTCACCGTCAGGCGCTCAAGCTGTGTGAATACTTCGGAAAGAGCGAACAAGCCGATAAGGGCTGGAGTGAAGGCAAAGCCTGAGGCAAAGCCGTTGATACCAAACGTGTAGCGCATGACGCCAGAAATCGGGTCAGCACCAACGCAAGAGATCAAAATACCAAGCAACCCGGAAATGGCTCCTTTGACGAGGTCTCCCGAAAGGGATGCGATAATCGTCAGGCCAAAAAGAGCGAGGGCAAAATACTCAGGAGCACCGAACTCGAGAGCAATACTGGCGAGCTGAGGGGCTAGAGTGGCAAGAACTACAGCAGCGATGAGGCCGCCAATAGTTGATGCGATGGTTGCCATGCCAAGCGCCTTTCCTGCCTGCCCTTTCTGTGCGAGTGGATACCCGTCAAGAACGGTTGCGGCAGAAGCTGGAGTACCCGGAGTTCTGAGGAGAATGGACGAAACACACCCACCATAGATACCTCCAATGTAGATACCAATCAGCATGTTAAGACCCATAACGGGTGTCATGCTGAATGTGAGTGGGATGAGCAGTGCAACACCCATGGTCGCAGTCAGACCTGGTAGGGCGCCGATTATGAGACCACCCAACGTGCCTAGAGCGATGGTCCAGAGTACGTTGAGTTGAAACAGAGGGGCGAGATAGGAGAGCGTGTCCATGGTCAACTTTCAGGCAAATTTGCTGAAGTCTTCGTCTTCAGACATAACAGTTTTTGTTGATGACTGAAGCGCAGCTACCGCGCTTCAGTTTTTGTCCGAAAGGGATTCTGATTATTTGTTCATGCCGAGCATGCCGAGATCTTCAAGAACCTTTTTGGCGACGTCAGCGTCATTCTGAACGCGCTTTTCAAAGGTTGCTGCGTCTTCGTAGGTTACGAATTCGCCCATATCGGTCATTTTCTTAATGAATGCAGGGTCGGTCGCAACAGTTTTAACTGCATCACGAAGCCATGCCAGAGCATCGGCATCTACATTCTTCGGAGCGACCAGGCCTTTCCAGGATGACCATGTGAAGTCGACACCCTTTTCAACAGCAGTTGGAGTGTCCGGGAACAGATCGATACGTTTATCTTCCATCACGAACAATGGGGTCATCTGTCCGGCTTCTGATGCAGCCTTGGCTTCGGCTGGTGAAGCGACCATTGCGTCGATGTGTCCGCCAATGCAAGCTGTACGCGCTTTGGAAGAACCCTCGAACGGAATGGACTCAATTTTGATGCCAGCTGCTTCTGCAAATGCTTCAGCAGAAATCTGGTTTGCACCACCCGCACCAGAGTTGCCAACCTGTGGCTTGTTGGATTTTGCATATTCGACGAAGGAGTCGTAATCGGCAAATGGAGCGTCTTTACAAGCAACCATTACCTGCAGAGAACGCGCAAACAGACCAACATAGTTGAAGGAGCCGACTTCGTAGTCTGTTCCGCCAATATGAGGTTTGATAGCAATTGGGCCCTGCGCAGCAGCGCCGATCGTGTAGCCATCTGGGCGTCCATGGGCAGCAGCCGATGTTCCGATGGAACCGCCTCCACCCGGCTGGTTACGAATAACCATCTGCTTGCCTTCGAAATTTTTTTCAAAAACATCCGCAAATACGCGCAGAGAAAGGTCAGTGGAGCCACCAGCAGAGTAAGGGACAATCACCTGAATTGGACGTGCAGGAAAACTTGCGGCGGATACACTACCTGCAACCATCATGGCGGCGGCTGCAACGGAAAGTGACAATAGAGTTTTTTTCATTCGTTATCCTCCCGAGAATGAATGATTTTGCTGAACAAACTATGGTAGCCAGACTGAAAGCAGAACTGTGAAACCATAGTACACGGCGAGTGTCATGATCGCCGGGAACAGGGCAAAGACGGGCCAACGCCTTTCGCCAAGCAACCAGAGACCAATGAAAAAGGTCACGAGTGTGGCTGGAATATAGCCGATTGGATAGAACGCTAGTGCGTAAGCTACCAACAGGAGCACGAACGCCAGCATGATGAGCAAAGTATGCACATCAGGCATTGAAATGGTTCGCGTTTCTGTGCCTCCCTGCTTTGCTTTGGCGCGAGATATCAAAATAAGTGAAAGGAAAGCCGTCCCTGCAATCATAATCCATGGGACCATGGATGGGCCGGCGACCGAACTGCTCATTCCATTTTTGATATCCAGCGTCAACCAAGCTGAGATGGCGCAAAAAACCAGCAAACCACTGCCAATCCACATATCGCTTTTGGGTTCCGATACTGTCGACATTGAGTCCTCCGAAATAGGCGCGAGGCAGATAAGCCCCAAAGGTCTCCCCTGACCTCTGACAACACCATGATTACAAACTGATAATTTGTCAACTTAAATTGTGCAATATTATACCAACTGCGATGAGATTTAATGGTGCACGAGTTGCTTGGCGGGCTTTCTAAAAACTGAAAATTTTCTTTAACTTGCTAAAATTAAAGAAAAAATTAGGATGAATTTCCATATTCTCATGTGTGCAAAATTGAGCGAATTTTTCATTCGATGAAAATTTACATGTAAATACTAGATTGACAAATATCACATTTAGGGTCAGTTTGATTGCTGAATTCGGTATAAAGTTAAGCACTTTGCCTTGTAGTTATAAATTTGTCCAAAAGTGCTACGCTGGGAGCAATGAAACAATGTTAAGTCTTACATCTCCGTTGGAAATGCAGTTTCCCTCTGTCATTAAGTTTGGTGAAGGCACCATTGGTACCTTGGCAGACTGGATAGAGAAAAAGGGCTATAACGAGCCATTTGTTGTAGCTGATGCAGTCAATGTTGCTCGCCTTGACCTGTTGGGTCTCAAGAATGTCAAATGTTTTGGTGACGTTGTGCCAGAGCCCGATATTGCAAATATGAACGAAGCTATAGAAGCTGCCGCCGGTTGCGATGTTGTGATTGGCTTTGGTGGTGGATCCGCAATGGATTTAGCCAAGCTCGTAGCCGTTCAGGTCTGGCAGGATGTTAAATTCTCTGACATTTCAGGGCCCCACCGGGTGTTTGATCGTAAAGTTGGATTGGTGCAGATTCCAACCACTGCTGGTACTGGTTCTGAAGTCGGTACGCGCGCTCTGGTGACGGACCCCGCAACGATGAGCAAAGTGGCAACCGAGAGCGTATTTATGCTCGCAGACTTGGCAATCATTGATCCAGCAATGACAATGACCGTTCCCGCAAAAGTGACCGCTGCGACGGGTGTTGACGCTATGGCTCACTGTGTTGAGGCCTTTACTTCAAAGCGCTCTCATCCTGTCATCGATAGCTATGCGCTCCAGGGGATTGAACTTGTGGGGAAGTTCCTCAAACGCGCTGTTGAGGATGGTTCCGATACAGAGGCTCGTACGGGTCTTGCTCTTGCTGCTTTCTATGGTGGTGTTTGCCTTGGACCAGTAAACACGACGTCAGGGCATGCGATTTCTTACCCTCTGGGTACGCGTTACAAGTTGGCTCATGGCATCGCAAATGCTCTGATATTTCCGCACGCGCTTGCTGCAAACATGCCTGCTACCCCAGAGAAAACGGCAAAGATTTGTGCTGCTCTCGGGTTCTCCAGCTCGACTGTTGAAGAAGTCTCGGTTGGTGCGAAAAGATTCTGCGAATCTTTGGGACTAGATATGAGATTGCGTGCTTATGGTGTACCTGAAGAGGATTTAGCTTCAATGGCTCAGGAAGCGCACGATATTCGTCGATTGCTGGATTGGAATCCAGTCGATTTGTCTGTTGCAGACATCGAAGCGATCTATCGTGCTGCATACTAATTTTGAATAAAGACCTGGAACCACTACTTCTCTGGCGAGTTTGTTCCGCGCTCTCTTCAGTCCTCCAGAAGACAGAGAGCGCGTTTTTTATTGAATGTCCCTGTTCGTCTCAACGCCTATGAGACAGATTAGGGAACATGGATAAAGGAGGGTTTGGGCTGATTTTCGCTCTATCCAAGGAAGCGACGATGAAACAAAAATCCGTGCAGGGCAAGCCGTTGGTTGAAAACGATCAAAGATACCCGCCGAAACACGGCACGCGATATTTCGCCGAAGAGAAGATTCTCATCAGTGCTTGAAGGGCTGCGAGGCGAAGATTGCATTGCCGCTCTTAATCTCAGAGAGGGGATCTCGGTGAGCTTCTCATACACAAGGTTGAAGAAAATTTTGGAAGTGGGCAAGAAGCGCCTTGTTGGCAATACAGCTCGGGCAGCCACAACCGGCAAGGTAAAGGTTCTTTAGAAAGAAGCGTGGAACTTCTTCTCCTGCCGCCACTTTGAATTCAAACGGCAATTTCTATCCTTGGGGTAATTAATTGTTATCTTACCCGTTATTATCTATGGATGTCTCAAGCAATATTGCTAGCAAAGAGTAGTCTTGCGATAACTGCGGTGAGTGTTTTTGCGGTCGTCATGCTAATCACTCCTGCCGATCTGGTTGCATAAAGCATTTCGGGGAGACGGCTGAAGCCATGGACCTTGCTGATTTAGAAGTTTAAACCTAAATAACAATTATCCTGCTGCTATTTTTCAAAACAACAGCAGGAGTTTTGCTAGCTAGAACAGCGGAGAACAGTCTCTGTCTAGCGCTTCAGGCCAACGCTTTTGGCCAATTCACTATACAGCTTGTCTTTTTCATGCATCAAAGCGTTGGATTCTTCGACAGTCATGTAAGTGAAAGAGCTGTCAGATTTCGCCAAACGCTCTTTCGAAACAGGGTCGTTTCCGAAATCTTTCATGGATTCGTTGATTTTTTTCACCAAAGCCGGATCCATACCTGGAGGTCCCCAAAGGAAAGTCGGTGAAGTCCAGTCACTCATCGGTACATTTTGGTCTTTGGCTGGGATGAAATCAGGGTACTTTGCGTGTTTTTTGTCCGCAAGAATAGCCAGTACTTTCAGCTGCCCTGCATCAACATACTGTTTTGCGGAAGTTATGCCCATAATACCAAGATCGATTTGACCACCCTGAAGGGCTGCAACTTTATCAACCTCCGATGATGCTTCAACAAGTTTGAGCTTAATGCCGGATGCCTTCATGACTTCGGCGGCGACCAAATGGGATGCGCTGCCAAATGTCACACCCATGATATGTTTGCCAGGTCCATCTTTTTGGGCGGCTTCTACAAATTCCTCAAGACTGTTCCAAGGAGCGTCGCCCGAGGCAGCAAGAACCTGAGGCGGGTAGACCTGACCTGATATGATTGTAGTAAATTCATCAAGGGAACGATTGTAGCGCCCGGTATTGGAATTGATGATAATGCCGATATGGTAGAAAACCAAAGTCTGGCCATCTGGTTTGGCTTGCAAAAGTTCTTCGAATGCCACGTTGCCACCACCGACAGGTTGATTGACAACTGCAATAGAAGCCCCTGTTTTTCTTTGCATATAGTCAGCAAAGATTCTTGCCGAGATGTCAGACCCACCTCCTGGTCTTGTTGGAACGATCATCTTGATCGGGCCATTTGGCCAGTCCTGAGCAACGGCGGTGCTCAGAGACATGCCTATTGCTAGAGCGGCTAGCATCATTTTTCTGAACAGCATCATATCCTCCTATTAATTGTTCAGTTGTTCGTCAAGCCAACGAAAAATTCCTTCCCTGGCTATGTTGCTTTCATCAGTGGAAGCCAGAATGAAGCCGTGACGACTGTTCCTGAATTGGCGAACGGCAACATCAACACCGTTCTCGATGAGGCGTGCTGCATATCGCCAAGCTTCCATTCGTAGTGGGTCGTGAAAGGCTATGTTGATCATTGCGGGGGGCATTTTTTCAAGATCGCTATCAGAAGCCTTCATCGGTGACATATAGCGGTCGGAAAGGTTTTCTGGCACTTCTGAATAAAGAATCATGAAGCTTTCCAACCGATTGTAAGGAAAGAACTTTCCTCCCTTTTCGATTTTCTCTTTGCTGCTGACGGTTGCGTCCAGCATCGGGTAGTCGAGAAGTTGTGCTTTCAGTTTGAAACTGTTGTTGTCGATTGCCATTAGAGAAATAACTGCAGTGAAATTTGCTCCAGCACTATGTCCTCCAAGGGCAATTTTTTCAGGATCAACATTCAAAGCCTTGGCATTTTCAAATGCCCAGGAAACGACGTCGTAACACTCTGTTACACCCGTAGGAAAGGGATGTTCTGGAGCCAGCCTGTAGTCGATATCCAATATCTTGCATCCAAGCCGATTTGCCATTTGGGCGCAGAACACGGTGTCTCTGTCCTGATAGCCTCGGACGAATCCTCCGCCGTGGATGTTGATGAAGAGCGGTCCATTATCCCGATGGTTAGTCGGTGTGATGGACAGCACTCTGCTTGGGCCGACACGGGTGGGAACCGCGAGTTCCTCGATTGAGACAGAGTCAAGTTCTTCGCGCGCTTGTTCCGTCAAATTGGTTTCCATTAAATTGGATGTGCGTAGAAGATGAGCCAACTCTGCGCGGTCTGCAGCGCTCAACTCGTAATTTGGAACAAAGTCCACACTGTCTAAGTTAATTGACATTGGCTCCACTTTCTCTGCTTGTTTGGGCGTTTGCTTCTGCTTTCTTCACTTTCCTAGCTTTAAGCCATGGCAGGAGGTATGGGGACACGATGCTAAAGAAGGCCGCTGCCAGAAGTAGGGTCGAAACCGGCCGTGTGAAGAAAGGCAGAATGCCATCATCGGTGTAGGTCAAACCGCGCCTCAGGTTGAGTTCAAGCATCGGCGCCAAAATGAAGGCAAGCAAAAACGGTCCAACCGGTAGACGGAAGCGGTCCATTACTAGGCCTAGGCCCGCAAATCCAAGCAACAGGATATAGTTGAAGGCAGTTGAAGAACCGACAAAAACACCCATGAAGCCCAGAACGATAATTGCTGGATAAAGGTAATGGTATGGAATTTTAAGGATCGCAGGGAACAGTCTCATGCCCCAGAACTGCATGATCAAAACAAGGACTGCCGCAATCAATGAGGTGAGAAATAGGGCATATACAATCTCTGGATTGTTATCAAAAAGAAGCGGTCCGGCCTGAACGCCATGGATCATAAGTCCGCCAAGCAAAATGGCTGTTACACCATCTCCGGGGATTCCTAGTGCGACCATGGGGATAAGAGACCCACCGACGGCGGCATTATTGGAAGCTTCTGATGCAAATACCCCGTCAATACATCCTTTGCCGAATTTCTCAGGATGCCTTGAAGCAGATTTGGCTTGAGCGTAAGCGACCATATTTGAAAGGGAAGAGCCCATACCTGGTAAAAAGCCGATCCACAGTCCGATGAAGAATGATCGGAAGATGTTCCAAATATTATCCTTATATTCCTTCAGGGTGACACCAAATCCCCTTATGTCGCTGGAATCCACTTGCGGGATTTGCTGCTCGCCTTTGGCAAAGTCGACAACAATTTGCTTGAACGCAAATAGACCAAGCATCACAGAGACCAGATCAAATCCACTATTGAGGTAGAGGTTTCCAAAAGTGAAGCGGGGATTGCCATCGATCGGAGCGAAGCCGACTGATGCGAGAATCAAGCCGAAGGCTGCGGCGGCCAACCCGTGAAACACCCCGTCCCTTGCCAAAGCAGCGACAAGCGAAATCGCGCAGAAGCCGAGTGAAAAATATTCCCAAGGGCCCATTTTCAGAGCGAGACGAGCCATAAGCGGGCTGAGTACCAGTGCTATCAAGATTGATAGGACCGTGCTGAAAAAGGAGGCCGTGATGGAAGCGCCGAGTGCTTTGACGGCCTGTCCGTTGCGGGTCATCGGATAGCCGTCAAAGGTTGTTGCTATCGATGAAGGCGATCCAGGAATACCAAGAAGGATCGAACCAATCATGGCCCCTGAAATGCCGCCCACCCATATGGAGATAAGCATCGCAAGACCTGTTTCAGGTTCCATGCCAAATGTGAGCGGCAAAAGAAGAGCAACCCCCAACCCTCCGGAAAGACCAGGAATAGCACCAAGGACTATACCAAGTGCAGTCGAAATGGTTATGAGGGCAAAGGTCGCTGGTTGAAGAAGTATGCCGAAGCTAGCAAGTATATCATGCATGGGATTGCCTACTCAAAACAAGATGCCAGAAGGGAGAAGCGTGTTCAGGAATTGTGAGAAAAGTAAGTGAACGCCGGCTGTCACTGCCGCTGAATAGACCACTCCTCTCCACCACACACGACGGCTGGACCCTGCAATGACATAGTAAAATGCAAAGGTGAGGATAGGGGTCGTCAGGTAATATCCGAACAACCACAGACCCAGAGAGTAGGCTATCAACAGGCCTGAAATGGTTAGCCCTCGTATCTGTTGTGTGAGGTCGAGTTTTGCTTCGCCGTCTTTTATCTGTTTACGCTTATGGAATAGCAAAATTCCGGCGCCACAAAAAACCAACACGGAAAATCCTAGGATCGGAAATAGTTTTGGGCCGGGGTCTTCGCTGAAGGTGAAGACATCAATCTGCATTGTTTGCCAAATGCCCGCAATGCCAAGGACAATTAATCCCAGACCAAGTGATTTGTCGCTATTCATCATTTCCTCCTCATCAAAAGAAACACGGCAGAGAACGAATTGGGCTCGCTCAGCAGCTTCTTTATTGTTTGAGTGCGCTCCTTTGGTGTCATTGGATTTCTCCCTGACGCAACTAGCTAAACAGGCGTTTCAGCCAATTAAAAATCAATTGCCTGGCTTCTTCAAACCCGGGTTTTGCAGAAACGACCCATCCATGGTCACATTCGGAGAACTGCTTCACGTCAATATCAACGCCCGCCTTTACCAACTTGCCTGCATACTCGTGTGCTTCGTGTCTGAGAGGGTCAAGCCCTGCTATCAGCATGAGCGTTCTGGGAAGTTTGCTTAGAAGGCCTGCGTCCGCGAAGACAGGGGAAACATGTGGGTTGGACAGGTTGTCAGGCGTTCCTGCATAAAGAACGTTGAATGCCTGCATCCGGCTGGCCGGGATCAAGCTGTTTGGCTCAACCTTTTGCTCTGCTGGCGTGGCGGCATCGAGGAAAGGATAGTCCAGCACCTGACCGCAGAGTTTGAAAGAATTCTTTTCTATCGCCAGTATGCTAACAACTGTTGCGATGTTGCCTCCGGCGCTATGGCCGCCAATACAAATGCGAGAAGGATCTACCCCCAGCATTTCGGCGTTTTTGAATGCCCAAGCGACAACGTCATAGCATTCGGTGATTGCAGTCGGAAATGTGTGTTCAGGGGCCAGTCTGTAGTCCACATCCAAGACAAGCGCTCCTGTAGCAAGAGCGAGCTGTGCACAGAAAATGGTGTCTCGAACATGGTAGCCGCGCACAAAGCCGCCGCCGTGGAAATTGATAAATAGTGGGCTGCTGGATTGTCTTTCGTGCTGCGATACCTTTAATACTCTGGATGGGCCAACCTGGGTTGGTACAGAGATCTCTTCCACATCAACAGAAGTAAGATCATTTTGCATCGCTTCAGTAATGGTTGGTGGGATAATTGTATTTTCGCGCAACTCTTCCGCAATTTTTAGACGGTCTTCTTGTGAAGTATCAAAGTTACATTCCATTTATCGTTTTCCTTCCAAATTGTATAGAAAGAAACATAGCTATGCGTGCGGCTAGCCTAAAAATAAGCTTTCCGAGAAGCCTGAGTAGAGTTGGTTATATAAGTTTTATTTGACTAATGTGCTCGAACTGCCAATTTTTAGGCAAAACGATACATCGCTGCCCTAAGCTCAACTTGAGTCGATGGCTGAGACCTTTCTCCAAGGTTCGCCTATTGCTCACTGCTCACTCCCATAAGCTATCCTTCCTTTTGCAAAGAATATAAGTTTGTTTTATAATTTAGAAATACAATTTTCCCTGTTCTCATAAAGAATGGTTATGCCTTGACACTTTCTGCAACCACACTTCTTTCACGAATGAAATCTCGCCTTCGCTTGCGGCATCTACAAGCGCTTATCGCTCTAACCGATTTACGTAGTATGGGACGTGCGGCACAAGCCTTCGGAATTTCTCAGCCTGCAATGTCCAATCTCGTAGCAGAAATGGAGAGGTTACTAGAAACTCCCTTGTTTTTACGGCATTCAAAGGGTGTCGATCCGACATTAGCTGCGCAAGATTTATATCCCATCGCATTGCGAATAATAGGAGCCACAGAAGAAGCGGCCGAGAGGATCGCATCGCGGATGACAAGGGAAAGTGGTTTTTTGAAAATCTGTGCTACGGCTGCCGCGCAAGGAGCAATTTTGGACAAGCTGCTGCCGCTTTTCGTTGCCAATCACCCTCAGATAAAGCTGCAAATCAACGTCACACACGGGCTTTCACTCGATGCCGGTTTTGACTGGGATGAATTTGAGATCGTGTGTTGCCGAGCTCCCAAAGTCATTCCGGACGGTTGGTGTTTTTCGCCTGTTGCGAGTGATGAGATGGCAATTATCTGCGGCATAAATCATCCCTTGGTATCCAAAACAAATGTCGCGATTCGTGATTTGAAAAATTGCATATGGTTGCAAGACCATGTGTCAACGATGGCTCGCAGGCTATTTGAAGAGCTTTGTGAACGGGAGGGCTGGGACAATCCCCAAGAAGTGCATGTTCACTCCCAGTTGGCGGAAACAATTTGGGCCATGCTACGCGGCGATGACTATGTCGTGTTAATTCCCCGTAGTGTCGTTTCTCCGTGGCTTGGTCAGGGACTGCTTCACGATTTGAGAATCAATCTAGACCTAAAACTAGAACCTTTAGGATATTTATGGAATGCGAAGCGTGCGGGCTTTGCAACTCGACTATTCGTTGAGGCGCTTGATAATCTTTCTTAGGCTGTAAACTCATAAAGGTTGTTTGATTTCTTTGAATTTCATGATTCAAGGTTTCCAGAATAGTGAGACTCGAATGACACACAGACTTTATGAATTGACTGATTTCGAATGGTCTATCATTGAGTCATTGTTACCCAACAAGTTGCGAGGCGTTGCCCGTGTTGATGATCGCCGGGTGCTAAATCGGATCCTTTGGCGTTTTCGCACTAGCTCACCCTAGGCCGACATCCCAGAGCGATACCACCCCTATAGGACTTGCTACAATCGCTTTGTTTGCTGGCGCAAGGCCTGTATCTGAGATTGACTTCTTCAAGCAATTTCCAGAGCTTATGACGGAGCTATCATCATGATCGATTGGTCTACTGTTCGGGTCCATCAGCATGGCGCCACTGCAAAAAGGGGATAAGGATGATGGTTGCATGGGACGTTCCCGGGGCGGCTTGACCACCAAGATCCACGCTTTGGTTGATGCTGAAGGCTGACCAATTGACCTACGCTTGACTGCCGGACAAGTTCATGACAGCTGTCCTGCTGATGATATGCTCGACATCATGCGAGCCGACACAATCATCCTTGCGGACAAGGCTTATGATAGCAACGCCATCCGGGCAAAGGCCAACGAACGGGGTGCTTGGGCAAACATCCCGCTAAAGCGAAATCTCAAGGCATTCGTGACCTTTTCAAAGTGGGTCTATCAACAGAGTAATGCTGTCGAGCGTTTCTTCAATAAACTCAAACAGTTCCGTGTTATCTCCAACCGATATGAAAAGAATCCACTGAACTTTCTGGTGGCCATCAAACTCGTCGCTGCACTTAACTGGATCAGAAGTTTATGTGTCTACGATCTAGAGCTTTTCCTCTTTGAGCGCCTCGTCAGCCTTGTCACATTCACTCTGATACCAAGCCTCGAACTTCCAATATTCCTTGAGAGCGATGTCCCTGACTTTGGTCTTCAGTGATTTGCGGAAAAACGTGCCTGAGAACAGATGCGCGTGTTCGGCTTTCCAGCGTCTTTTATAGGAAAAGATGCCGGATTTTACTTGCTGTAAATAAGGGTGCTTTGCCATGTGTTGCATACCGAAATACATCCAAGGAATGTATCCAAGTTCGGTAAACCGGAGCATTTCTCGAGATTGTGAAAGCGCGGGAAATGCGGTGCCAGAAACGGGCAAGACCCTTTCGTGTCGAGCAGATGCGCCTGTTCGACACAAAACCGCCTTATATGGCTGAATTCTGCGATTCTTTGAGATTATAGTTACTTAAGAGAAAAATGGTGGAGCTAAGCGGGATCGAACCGCTGACCTCGTGAATGCCATTCACGCGCTCTCCCAACTGAGCTATAGCCCCATATTCAAGCCGAAGGGTGGCCCGATGGTGAGCGGAACATATTGAAGCACTTGTGTGAAATCAATACCCCTCTTTATGAATCTGTGGATTCTTTCCCCAGTTTCGAACAGGCAACACCAAAGCAGGCGATGTGTGTTCTGCCCGTTTCTTTGCCTGCGGCTTTGTTAAAGCTGTGATCTTGGTCAGGGAAATCTGAAAGGAAGGCACCGCCCCTGCGGCATTTTTGCGTTTCTGGCGTCGCTCTGTCCAGACAAAACAAGAAAGCGCGGCCAATGTTGACCGCGCTTTGAAATCACGCACTTTCAATGTCATTCGGGCCAAAGAGCATGAGCAAAAGCATTGTGCTTTTCCTCAAGACCGTTATCTGGTCTATTCCTCGTCTTCGCTCGGAACCGCGACATCAAGGCCGATCGCATCAAGGGCTTCTTCGTCTTCTTCATCATCAAGGAAGACGTCGGCATCGTCGGAATTGTCGTCATCATCAAGATCCGGAACATCGATATCAGATGCTTGTTCGGCATCTGCATCTTCCAGAGAAATGACGTCCGCATTTTCTTCGGTGCTGGAAACAGAAGCGGCTGCTTCTTCTTCCGGCTCATCGACATCGGCCACTTCAATAGCAGCGGGTTTGGCAATCTCGAAGATCGAGCCACATTTGGGGCATGTGATTGGATCGCGGTTCAAGTCGTAATATTTAGCGCCGCATTCCGCACAGACGCGTTTTGTTCCTAGTTCTGGTCGTGCCACAGCTTTGCCTCTTCACCTAGAGGGTTGACGATTCGGATGATTTTGACCAACTCCATTAGCTAACCTTTTCTTGCCTGTCAAAACCTAAAATGAAAAACCGGTCAATTGTCGCTTTTCTTTGGATGGCGGCGTGACGCAGAGGTTAATATGGTGTAAGTCGATGCCGATTTTACTTCAACATATTGGGTCCCTTTGAGGTTTGTCATAACGCAAATTTCTGATCGGATCGTCAAGCGAATTGGCTGCAAGGTTTGAAATGGCTCACGATACCACCCGATTGTCTCCGCTGACTGCCCGTAAGTCACAAGGCCTCAAGGGGCGCATGCGCGTGCCTGGCGACAAGTCCATTTCCCATCGGGCCCTGATTTTTGGGGCTCTGGCGCGCGGTGAGACGAAAATCTCCGGTCTCCTCGAATCCGAAGATGTCTTGAACACCGCCAAGGCGATGGCCGCCTTCGGAGCCATTGTGCGCAAGGACGAAGACGAGATCTGGCATGTCACGGGGTTGGGCACCGGATCGCTTGTCGAGCCTTCCAATGTGCTTGACTTCGGCAATTCCGGAACCGGAGCCCGCCTTGTCATGGGCATCGCAGGTGCCCATGCGTTTTCCACCACCTTCATGGGCGATGCCTCGCTGTCCGGGCGTCCGATGGCCCGCGTGCTCAATCCCTTGCGCGAGATGGGTGTCGAGGTTCTTTCCCGGTCTGGAGACCGCCTGCCGCTGACGCTGAGGGGAAGCGATCCTGCCACGCCCATCACCTACCGTGTACCGATGGCCTCGGCGCAGGTGAAAAGCTGTGTCCTGCTCGCCGGGCTCAATATGGCCGGTACCACTACGGTGATCGAGCCGGTCAAGACCCGCGATCATACCGAGAAAATGCTGCGCGGGTTCGGCGCAACCCTCGGTGAAGAGGTCAATGAACAGGGGGAAACCGTTCTGACCATCGAAGGACTTCAGGACCTGACGGCTCAGGATGTGACGGTTCCGGGCGATCCGTCTTCCGCAGCCTTCCCCATTGTTGCCGCTCTCGTCACTGAAGGCTCCGATCTTTTGATCGAGGACATTCTGCTCAATGAAACCCGCACCGGACTCCTGACCACATTGTTGGAGATGGGGGCGGACATCACTATAGAAGACGAACGCGACAGCGGCGGCGAGCGTATTGGCAATGTGCGCGTCAGAAGCTCTTGTCTCAAGGGAGTGACCGTTCCCGCCGAGCGGGCTCCCTCGATGATCGACGAATATCCCGTGCTCGCCGTTGCCGCCAGCTTTGCCTCCGGTGAGACTCGCATGGAAGGTCTGGGAGAGCTGCGCGTCAAGGAAAGTGATCGCCTGTCCGCTGTTGCCGCCGGTCTCAAGGCCAATGGCGTGCCCCACGAAGAGGGCAAGGATTATCTGGTCGTCAAGGGCGGAGCCAATAAAACCGGTGGCGGCAGGGTGACCACCCATCTCGACCACCGCATCGCCATGAGCTTTCTGGTGCTCGGACTGGCCTCTGACAAGCCCGTGAGCGTTGATGATGCCGCCATCATCAACACATCTTTCCCCGGCTTTGCCGATCTGATGAAGGATCTGGGCGCGGACTTTCAAAAGGCTGTAGAATAGCGTTTGAGACCAGTTGCATCACAAGAGCAAATACAAGGGGAGGGTAGAACGCGATGATGAATGTCTGGATCGCAATGGCCACAGCCGCGAGTGCCGCTTATCTGCTCGGCTCCATTCCTGCCGGTTTTCTGGCGGGAAAACTGCTTCAGGGCATTGATATCCGCGAGCATGGATCGGGGTCCACGGGTGCCACCAATGTGCTGCGCACTCTGGGCAAGGGGCCGGCGCTCGCTGTTTTCCTTTTTGATGTGGGCAAGGGCGTCGCCGCCATCCTGTTGGCTCGCTGGCTGTGTCAGTGGCTTCTGGGAGGCGAGACCGGGGCTGTGCAAGGTGCCGCCAATGATCCTGATCAATGGGCATCCTGGATCATTGCTCTTGCCGGACTGATGGTCATTGTCGGCCATAGCCGCTCCCTCTGGCTCAATTTCACAGGAGGCAAATCCATCGCCACCGGCTTGGGGATGCTGCTGGCGATTTCATGGCCCGTGGGGTTGAGCGGTCTGGCTGTCTTCATCATTGTGCTTGCAATTGTCCGGATCGTTTCACTCAGCTCCATTCTTGCGGCACTGACCGTGATGATCGTTGCGACCCTTCTGGCATTGCCACTGGCCTATCTCATTCTGGTCTATCTCGGAGCCCTCTATGTCATCTGGCGCCACAAGGCCAATGTGAAGCGGCTTTTGGCCGGAACCGAACCGCGCGTCGGCCAGAAGAGTTCAGATCAAAAGAATCCGGGTCAGAAAAACCCAAATTAGGGTGATGTGAGCGCGAGGCTGTGAGGCAGGGCCTCGGTCTGTCATTGATCGGCAATGGAGGGGCGGATGAAGAAGCGCGTGATCTCTCTTGTTCCCAGTTGGACCGAAACCCTGCTGGCAGCTGGCATTACGCCTGTCGGTCGCTCACGCTATTGCATTCATCCCGCAGATCTTGTTGCCGATATTCCGGCAGTTGGTGGCACCAAGGATTGGGACTGGCAGAAAATTGTCGCTCTTGAGCCTGATCTGTTGCTGCTCGACAGGGAAGAGAATGTCAGCTTCATGAGCGAGCAGACGGACATAGACTGGTTTGCAACCCATGTGACCTCCATCCACTCCATGCCGCAAACACTCACCGAGCTGGCGGAGCTTTTCGCCTCTGATGGTCTTGAGGATATGGCGAGCCGATGGCGAGCAGTTCTTGCCCAAAAGCCACGAAGGCGAGCGTTCGGCGATCCGTTTCCCGGATTGCTGGGCTGGGGCAAAAGGCCGCAAAGGCGGATAGATCGGATACTTTACATGGTCTGGTGTGAGCCGTGGGTGGCTGTCAGCCGGGATACCTTCATCGGCAGCCTGCTTGGCTTGCTTGATCTGGACATAGGGCGCTTCGAGACCCACTATCCCCGAATAGAGCTTAGTGATTTTGATCAGGAGACGACCCTGCTACTTCTTGCTTCGGAACCCTATCCTTTCTGGCAGAAGAAAGAGGAGCTATGCGAGCTGCAATTTCCCCATGCCTTTGTTGATGGCGAAAGCATAAGCTGGTACGGGATAAGATCCTTGCGATTTTTGGAGAAAGCGCTGGCACGTCAGGCCTGATGCAAGGGCAAGCGGAGCCGCGCAGTGAAGGAAAGAAAATGATCATCGCAATTGACGGCCCCGCCGCATCGGGCAAGGGCACCATGGCAAGATTGCTGTCCGAGCATTTCAACTTGCCCCATCTCGATACCGGGCTGACGTTCCGCGCGGTTGCCCATGCCCTGCTTGTTGCAGAACAGCCCCTTGATGATGAAAATCTGGCAGAGGCTGCCGCACAAAGTCTCGATCTGGGTGCTCTGGATCGTTCTGTCCTTTCTGCCCATGAGATTGGTGAGGCGGCGTCCAGGGTTGCGGTCATGCCAAGGGTGCGACAGGCGCTTCTGGAGGCCCAGCGCAGCTTTGCCAGCCAGCCTGGCGGAGCCGTTCTTGACGGGCGTGACATCGGCACGGTGGTCTGTCCCGATGCAGATGTGAAACTGTTCGTCACCGCAAGTCCGGAAGTGCGGGCCCAGCGCCGCACCGACGAAATTCTTGGCAAGGGTGGCCGGGCTGATTTCGAGACAATTCTCGCCGATGTCAGGAAACGGGATGAACGCGACAGCAACAGGGCGGTTGCTCCGCTTGTACCAGCTGAAGATGCCCACTTGCTTGATACATCAAAATTGGATATAGAAAGCGCATTCCAGCAAGCTGTTAGCATTGTTGAGGAAATTCGGGGGTAGCGAGGTGTCGCGGCGACAAGGAACCTGAGGATTCGTCTTGTTCGTCGATTATTTTCATTGTCGCTGTGTTTTCTCTTCTCTATCAGTTGGTTACGAAAAAGTCAGGAATGGGAAAGGCGGGGCCACTATCACTCGTCGGACATGTTCGGGTTTGGACGCAGCCGGTTGCGGAATATCTTGAAAATTGAGCTCCCCACCGATCGCATACGCGCCGGACCATACCTTTATACCAAAGGATGGACTTGTCTTGTTAATAGACATGGTCGGGAAAGGAGCATGGTGAAACACAAACCAATTGGCGCGAAGAAGCCCGTCCACGGGTTTATTTAGGAGATTTTATGAGCGATCTTAATCCGACCATGGAAGATTTTGCCGCCCTTCTTGACGAGTCCTTCAGCGAAGCAGAGCCCCATGAAGGCACTGTGATCAAAGGGACCATCGTTGGCATCGAAAAAGACATGGCTATCATCGATGTTGGCTTGAAAGTGGAAGGCCGTGTGGCACTGAAGGAGTTTGGTGCACAGGCAAAAGACGGTGGTCTTGAGATTGGCTCCGAGGTCGAAGTCTACCTCGAGCGTATCGAAAATGCGATGGGCGAAGCTGTGCTCTCGCGCGACAAGGCCCGCCGCGAAGAAAGCTGGGGCAAGCTGGAAAAAGCTTTCGAAGCAGAAGAAAAGGTCATGGGTACCATTTTCAACCAGGTCAAAGGTGGCTTCACCGTCGATCTGGATGGCGCCGTTGCCTTCCTGCCTCGTTCCCAGGTCGATATCCGTCCCGTTCGCGACGTGACCCCACTGATGCACAACCCGCAGCCTTTCCAGATCCTGAAAATGGACAAGCGCCGCGGCAACATCGTTGTTTCCCGCCGTGTTATTCTGGAAGAAACCCGCGCCGAGCTGCGCACCGAGCTGGTTCAGAACCTCAAGGAAGGCCAGACCGTCGAGGGTGTCGTCAAGAATATCACCGATTACGGCGCATTCGTCGATCTGGGTGGTATCGATGGCCTGTTGCATGTCACCGACATCGCATGGCGGCGTATCAACCATCCGAGCGAAGTGCTGACCATCGGTCAGACCGTCAAGGTTCAGATCGTTCGCGTCAACCAGGAAACACATCGTATTTCTCTGGGCATGAAGCAGCTTGAAGTTGATCCATGGTCAGAAATCGAACAGCGTTATCCTGTCGGCTCCAAATTCACCGGCCGCGTGACCAACATCACCGACTATGGTGCATTCCTCGAGCTGGAACCGGGCATCGAAGGCCTGATCCACGTTTCCGAAATGTCCTGGACCAAGAAAAACGTCCATCCGGGCAAAATCGTCTCCACCTCTCAGGAAGTGGAAGTGATGATCCTGGAAGTCGATCCGGTCAAACGCCGCGTGTCTCTGGGCCTGAAACAGACCCTCGACAACCCATGGGCTGTCTTTGCCGACAACCACCCATCGGGCACCGTCGTCGAAGGCGAAGTGAAGAACAAAACCGAATTCGGTCTTTTCATTGGCCTCGAAGGCGAAGTCGACGGCATGGTTCACCTGTCCGATCTGGACTGGAACCGTCCTGGCGAGCAGGTGCTGGAAGAATACAACAAAGGCGATATGGTCAAAGCCGTCATCCTTGATGTGGATGTCGAAAAAGAACGTATCTCCCTTGGCATCAAACAGCTTGAAGCCGATCCGTTCGAAGATGCTTCGGGCGAAATGAAACGCGGCTCGATTGTCTCTTGCGAGATCACCGAAGTGAAAGAAAACGGTCTTGAAGTCAAAGTCGTTGGCTCCGACCTTACCTCCTTCATCCGCCGTGCCGATCTGGCCCGTGACCGTGGCGACCAGCGCACCGACCGCTTCCAGGTTGGTGAAACCGTTGATGCGCGCGTCACCCAGTTTGACAAGAAGAACCGCAAACTCGGCGTCTCCATCAAGGCTCTGGAAGTTGCAGAAGAGAAAGAAGCTATTGCACAGTTCGGATCTTCCGATGCCGGTGCATCCCTTGGCGACATTCTCGGCGCAGCCCTCAAAGCGCGCGGCGACGACGAAGAATAAGCCTTTTGCCAAGCTGGCAAAAGCCAGACCTAAACATTGTAAAAAACCGCGAGTGTTCGTCACTTGCGGTTTTTTTATGTTGTGTTTCAAACTCTTTTTAGAAACGCGCCCTATATTGCCGTTGAAAATTTTGACGTAACGGGCGATAACCCTTAATGAGAAACCGCGCAGAGGATTACAACCATGTCTTTTGAACTGGACCACCTGGTCGAACGACGGCAATTGAAGCGCAAGCTTTCCATCTGGCGCATGATTGCCATTGTGGTGCTCATCATTCTCGTCGTCGCCTCTGCCCTGACCTATGTTCTTGAGGATGCTGATCTTGACCGGAAGAAGGATCACATTGCCAAGATTTCCTTCACTGGTACCATTCTCGGGCAGGAGCGCAAGATCAAGCTGATCAAGAAGCTCGCCAAGACCAAGGCGGTCAAAGGCGTTGTGGTCTCGATCAATAGTCCGGGCGGTGCCACCTCTGGCGGTGAGGCCATTTATGAAGCCCTCACCGAGCTTGGCCAGACGAAACCGGTCGTGACCAGCATGGATGGCGTTGCCGCCTCTGCCGGTTACATGATCGCGCTACCCACCGAGCGCATTTTCGCCCGTCGCTCAACCATCACCGGATCCATCGGTGTTCTCTATCAATATACCGACATCACCGAGTTGATGGGGACGGTCGGAGTCGAAATGCGGTCGATCAAAAGCGCCCCGCTCAAGGCCGAACCGAATCCTTTTTCGAAGCGGAATCCGGAAGCCGAAGCGATGATCGCCCGCATGATTGATGATTCTTATCAATGGTTTGTTGATCTTGTTGCCAAACATCGCCCTTTTGATAGGGAACGGGCGTTGGAACTTGCCGATGGACGCGTTACAACCGGTGGGCAAGCCCTCAAATTACAGCTGATCGACGAGATCGGAGGGCCTGACGCAGCCATGAACTGGTTGATTAAAAAGCACAATCTTGATTCCAAGCTCGAAATGATTGAATGGAAGCCCGAACCGATTTCCAACGATTTCCCGTTCGGATTTGCGAGCTCTTTGCTCACAAATTTGCTTCCACAACCAATTATTGATCTTTTTGAAGAGCGAAAACTGGCCGGGAAACTTGACGGACTGGTTTCAGTTTGGCAGGCTCAAAAAATTGAACAATAAGAGCGTTTTACGCAGATTCTACATGCGGAGACCGGCTCACGGCTGAAAACAGATCTGTAAGCGTAGCAATGAAGGGGAGCGGACGATGATCAAGTCCGAATTGGTACAACATATCGCAGAACAAAATCCACATCTCTATCAACGGGATGTCGAACATATTGTGAATGCCATTCTCGATGAAATTTCTGACGCCCTGGCGCGCGGAGATCGGGTCGAGTTGCGCGGATTTGGCGCTTTTTCAGTTAAAAATCGTCCAGCCCGTATCGGGCGAAACCCACGAACCGGTGAAAAAGTTCCTGTGGCCGAGAAATTCGTCCCGTTCTTCAAGACCGGCAAGGAAATGCGCGAGCGTCTCAATAATGGCGACGCCAGCGAGTGACGCCGTCGCTTTAAATCGGATATGTTTTGAACATGAGAACAATCAAACGTTTTCTGCAGCTCATCATTTTGCTGCCTATTGGTGTTGTTCTTGTCTCTCTGGCGGTTGCCAACCGCCACGAGGTCAAGCTTGCTCTTGATCCATTCTCGCCAGAACAGCCGGTTCTGGATTTCTCGGTGCCACTCTATGTCATCATTTTCGGAGCGCTTCTGATTGGCGTCTTCATTGGTGGTTTCATGGCCTGGGTAAAACAGGGGCGCCATCGCCGCGCAGCGCGTCAACACAAGAGCGAAGCGAAGAAATGGCGTAGCGAGGCGGACCGTCAACAGCAGCGGGTCGAGAAATTGACGACCGAAGACAAGCCCGTTGCAATTGGCCGGCAGGAATTGACTGCACTGCCCATGGCCCCGGATAAAAAGCAATCCTCCGTGGCCTTCTAGGCGCATTTCGCTCAAGGACCGGGGTGCGGGTGGCCTGCCGCAAGGGAGAGCATGCCCGTAGCTTTTTGCGTGTCTTTCCGAGCCTCTCGATGCTGCCGGAAGTACCTCCTATATCTGGCCTGCTCTGCTCTGCCTGTCGGCATGATATCGCACGAGGGGGACAGACAGGAAGATGACAGCCAGCAAGAGAAAAGGTGGGAGGCAGCGCCCAACACCCCTCCTTGCCACGAGGGCAGCCAGAGGTCAGCGACAAATCCATTGCAAGGAGAGCGATTGCCATGTATGTAAAGATCTGCGGTCTGTCGACGCCAGAAACGATTGAAACAGGCCTGCAATGTGGTGCCAACTGGATTGGATTTGTTTTTTTTCCGAAAAGCCCGAGGCATGTAGATTATGGGAAAGCGAAGGAATTGGTGGGTCCGGTACGCGGCAAAGCGTCCATAGTCGCCCTCACTGTCAATGCGAGTGACGATGAGCTTGAGGCCATCGACCAGTCGATCAATCCCGATATCTGGCAATTGCACGGTGCCGAGACACCCGAACGCATCCAGCAGATCAAGAAGCGCTATGGCCGACCGGTCATGAAGGCGCTTTCCATAAGGGACAAGGAAGATCTCGCCCCCATTCCTCTCTATGAGGCGGTTTGCGACATTCTTCTGTTCGACGCCAAACCCCCGCGGGACATGAATACCGAGCTTCCCGGCGGTAACGGCATCACCTTCGACTGGCGCCTTATTCAAAATCTCAAGCTCAAAAAGCCATTCGTTCTGTCAGGTGGCCTGAATCCGGACAATGTTGCCGAGGCCATCCGCCTGACCCGCCCGCAAGGGGTCGACGTCTCTTCGGGTATCGAAAGTGCGCCGGGTATCAAGGACCGGCAAAAAATCATGGATTTCGTCCATGCTGCCAAAGGGGCCGCCAAGGATCTTTAGGGATAATGCGGTCGGGCATGGACACCTTGCAAAAGGAAACTGATATGACTGACCCGACAATCCTGCCCAACAGCGTCAGCCAGGGCCCAGATGATCGCGGCTTTTTCGGGCTTTACGGCGGGCGCTTCGTGTCCGAAACCCTGATGCCACTCATTCTCGAGCTGAATGAGGCCTACAAGGCCGCCAGAAATGATCCCGCCTTTCATGCGGAACTGGCAGATCTTCACAAGCATTATGTCGGCCGCCAGAGCCCGCTCTATTTTGCCGAGCGCCTGACCGAGCATCTTGGCGGCGCGAAGATCTATCTCAAGCGCGAAGATCTCAACCACACCGGCAGCCACAAGATCAACAACTGCCTTGGCCAGATCCTGCTTGCCAAGCGGATGGGCAAGACCCGCATTATTGCCGAAACCGGCGCTGGTCAGCATGGGGTGGCGACGGCCACTGTCTGCGCCCGCTTTGGCTTCCCTTGCGAGGTCTATATGGGGGCTACGGATGTCGAGCGTCAGGCTCCGAACGTCTTCCGCATGAATTTGTTGGGTGGCAAGGTCAATCCGGTAACCGCCGGGGCTGGCACCTTGAAGGATGCCATGAACGAAGCCCTGCGCGACTGGGTGACCAATGTCGAGAATACCTATTACATCATCGGTACTGCTGCTGGCCCGCATCCATACCCGAAAATGGTGCGCGATTTCCAGTCGATCATCGGCCGGGAAGTGAAAGAACAGATCATGGCTCAGGAAGGTCGTCTGCCAGACATGATCTGTGCCTGTCTTGGGGGAGGCTCCAACGCCATCGGCCTGTTTCATCCGTTTCTTGATGATGAGAAGGTTCAGATTGTCGGCGTGGAAGCGGCCGGTTACGGCCTTGATACCGACAAGCATTGTGCCTCGCTCAATGCTGGCAAGGCGGGCGTTCTGCATGGCAACCGCACTTATCTGCTTCAGGATGACGATGGCCAGATTCTGGAAGGGCATTCCATTTCCGCAGGACTCGATTATCCGGGCATCGGGCCGGAACATTCCTATCTCAGGGATACCGGACGCGTGGACTATGTTTCTGCAACGGACAAGGAAGCGCTCGACGCCTTCCAGCTTCTATGCCTGAAAGAGGGCATCATTCCGGCTCTGGAATCCTCCCACGCTGTGGCCGAAGTCATCAAGCGCGCGCCGAAAATGGACAAGGACCAGATCATCGTGATCAACCTGTCCGGCAGAGGCGACAAGGATGTCAACACGGTCAGCAAGCATCTCGGCCAAGGGCCGATTTCCGAATAAGCAGCAGCAAGGATCAGGACAATGGAAAAAACACGCATTGATACCCGCTTTGCTGCCTGCAAAGCTCAGAACAGACCAGCCCTTGTGGGCTTTATCACCGCCGGTGATCCGGATTACGACACCTCTCTCGAACTTCTGAAGGCTCTGCCCAAGGCCGGGCTTGATCTCATCGAGCTTGGCATGCCTTTCTCAGATCCGATGGCCGAGGGCATTCCCATTCAGCACGCCACCCAACGTGCACTGGCCAGCGGCCAGACCATGGAAAAGACCTTCCAGATGGTCCGGGAATTCCGCAAGGTGGACAACGAAACCCCGATCATTCTGATGGGCTATTACAATCCCATCTATGTGCGGGATCCCAAACGCTTTGTTGTAGATGCAAAGGAGGCCGGTGTCGATGGCATGATTGTCGTAGACATTCCGCCCGAGCATGATGATGAGCTGTGCATTCCGGCCAAGGACGCGGGCCTCAATTTCATTCGTCTGGCAACGCCAACCACCGACGAAAAGCGTCTGCCCAAGGTGCTCGAAAACACCTCGGGCTTTGTCTATTATGTCTCGGTTACCGGCATCACCGGCTCGGCGGCCCTTGATGCCGACAAGGTTGCCATTGCCGTGGACCGGATCAAGGACCATACGGACTTGCCCGTCGCGGTCGGCTTTGGCGTCAAGACCCCTGAACAGGCTGAGGCTGTGGGGCGCAATGCCGACGGTGTCGTAGTGGGATCTGTTTTGGTGAACGCCATCAAGGAAAGCCTCACCGAGGATGGCAAGGCCACGCAGGCAACCATCTCCGCGGTGACCAGTATCGTTTCCGGTCTTGCCAAGGGATGCAAGAAGGCACGCGCTTGATGGCACTGTGCTGATCTCGACAAAAGACAGAAAGCCCCGTAAAGGGGCTTTTTTCATTGCACGCATGACTTTGGTCGAGCGTGATCAATAACAGGTGACACCTGTCAATATTGCCGTTACTCTATGGACGGGTGGAGTTGTCAAATGTTGGACAGCTCCACCTTTTTCATTAGGAGTGAACAATATGAGCAATAAAGCCCCGGCAGACAAAAGACGGTCTGAGGAATGTGAGGATAATGAATGCGAGGAGAGGGGAAATGAGATCCTTGTTATCCGCACAATTGCCATGGCGGCAGACACCAACCCGGCCGGTGATATTTTCGGAGGCTGGTTGATGTCGCAAATGGATCTGGCGGCAGGCAACATGGCCGCTCGCGTCGCTCTGGGCCGCGTGACAACCGTCGCCGTTGAAGGCATGCAGTTTCACCATCCGGTCAATGTCGGCGATGAGGTTACCATTTACGGGTCCATCAACAGGCTGGGACGCACCTCCATTCGTCTTCATGTCAAAGCCTGGTCTCGCGCCAACTTCATTGAAAAGGCAGTGCTTGTGACCGAAGCCGACTTTGTCTGTGTCGCTCTGGATGATGAGGGTAAACCGCGACCGGTCAAGCAAGGCCGGGAATGAAACCGCACCGGCCCCTTCATGCGTCACAATATCCGGGGTCTGGTTGTCTTGGATATTGCCCGTAGGGAAGCAGCTCAGCGATGAAACATGTGGTCTGATCGGCTGCATGAGCGGTTTGGGGCTCGGAGATTGCCCCATTGAGCCTGTCGCAGAAATATGTGACGCGAGCATAATTATCTCGTGCTATGACCACAATTGAATGCTAGGTCTGAAGGCTGAACGGAATCCGTTTGGGATGGTCCAACTCCGGACTGACATCAATCCTTGAATGGCGGGCTGGCCAAACGGGTCCTTGAAGATATTGACCATAAGCCTTCAGATTGCATCGCGCCCCGCAATGCTTTATGACAGGGTGAGATTGATGGCTTCGCCTCAAAGGCGGCCGCACTTAGGCTCAAATCAGGAATTGGTTCGTGAACTGGATTAACACTGTCGTTCGCCCGAAAATTCGGTCTTTCTTGAATCGTCGGGATGTCCCGGAAAATCTCTGGATCAAGGACCCGGTTACCGGGGAAATGGTTTTTCACAGGGATCTCGAGAATAATCAGTATGTTGTTCCCAATTCCAATTTCCATATGCGCATCAACGCGATGCAGCGTTTCAAATATCTTTTCGACAATGGTGACTTCTCGCTACTGGAAGCTCCGGAAGTTGCGGAAGATCCGCTGAAATTTCGCGATATCAAGCGCTACTCCGATCGCCTGAAGGAAGCGCGCACCAAAACCGGTTACAAGGACGCGGTTCAGGTTGCACAGGGCGATATGGAAGGATTGCTTATAACCGTCGCCGTGCAGGATCCGAACTTTCTCATTGGCACATTGGGCATGGCCGCAGGTGAAGCGCTGATCAAGGGCATGATGAAGGCGGTTGAGGACAGGACCCCATTCGTGCTCTTCTCCGCGTCCGGTGGTGCTCGCATGCAGGAGAGCATTTTCTCGCTGATGCAGATGCCGCGCGTGACAATCGCTGTGCAGGAACTGCGCGAGGCCGGCCTTCCCTATATCGTCGTCCTGACCGACCCCACAACCGGTGGCGTGACGGCATCCTATGCGATGCTCGGGGATGTGCATCTGGCCGAGCCCGGCGCCCTGATCGGCTTTGCTGGCCAGCGAGTGATTGAGCAGACCATTCGTGAAAAGCTGCCCGAAGGCTTCCAGCGCGCCGAATATCTCAAGGAACATGGCATGGTCGACATGGTTGTCCACCGCCATGATCTCAAAAAGGTCATCGCCCGGTTGTGCCGTTTCTTCACCAAAAGCGATCTGCCGGAAGCTGTTGAGCCGGACTTGTTGCCCGAGCAGCGCGAGTTGGAAGCCGCGCTTGCCGAAGTGTCCTCGGAAGTCGAGAATGCTGCTGCATCCGCTCTGGCTGCCGGAGACCACAAGCACGGCTCTGAAAAATCCCGTGTCGGCGAGCATCGTGCAAGCGAGGCTCAGGGCGAAGAGAAGAAGGCTACCAAAAGTTCCAATGCTGCCAAAGAGGCTGGTACGGACAAGGACAAGAAGAAGGCGCATTGAAGCGTCTTTCTTCTCGGCCAACTGGGAGGCTCGGGTGCTGTTTGAGCCTTGAAACGATCCTTTCCAGTCTTTTGGAAAGGATGGCCTCTCTTGGGGGGGGCGTTGCAGATGGTGCGTTTTACCTGATTGCAGGTGAACGAGGTCGCGATTCCACTCTCTTTCCAATTTGGTCAGTCTGTTGCACAAGGCCTTTACGGCTGTCCAAAGCCTGATCAAACAATCCCGGACATGAAGCGGCCGATGGCTGCACCAATGTTTTTTTGCGAAATACAGATGACGGAACAAACTGAAGCCATATTGAAACGCCTTGTCGGTCTCCATCCCAAGAGCATCGATTTGGAGCTTGGGCGCATCGAGCAATTGTTGGCCCGTCTGGGCAATCCGCACCGGTCCTTGCCGCCAACCATCCATGTTGCGGGCACCAACGGCAAGGGTTCCACATGTGCCTTTCTTCGCGCCATGACAGAAGCATCCGGCAAGAGGGTCCATGTCTATAGCTCGCCCCATCTGGTCCATTTTCGCGAACGCATTCGCCTCGCCGGAACACTGGTTTCCGACGAGACCCTGATCGATGCCCTACTGCGTTGTGAAAAGGCGAATAACGGCGACCCGATCACCTTCTATGAAATCACCACCGCTGCCGCTTTTCTGCTTTTCTCGGAGCATCCGGCAGACCTTCTGGTGCTCGAGGTCGGGCTTGGCGGTCGCTATGATGCAACCAATGTCATCACCGACCCGGTCGCGACGGTCATCACACCCATCGCCCATGATCATGAGGGCTTTTTCGGAACAAAGATCTCCCGCATCGCCTGGGAAAAGGCGGGCATCATGAAAAAGGGCATTCCTTCTGTCTGGGCTCCTCAAAAGCAGGAGGTGAGGGATGTTCTCGAGCAGGAAGCCGCTAAGGCGGGAGCAGGTCCGCTCTCCATTGGTGGCCAGGACTGGATGGCCTTTGAAGAACATGGCCGCCTTATTTTTCAGGGCGAGACCAGCCTGATGGATCTGCCGATCCCGCGTCTTGGGGGACGGCACCAATTGATCAATGCCGGGTCGGCCATTGCGACAGCAAAGCTGGTGATGCCCGAGATCAGCGATGATGACATCATCAAGGGACTTGGATCTGTCAACTGGCCTGCGCGGCTCCAGCGTTTGACGCAAGGCAATCTTTTCCAGTTTGTGCCCAAAGATGCAGAGCTCTGGCTTGACGGAGGACACAATCCTCATGCCGGGTTGGCGGTTGCCTCCGCACTTGCGGATCTTGAGGAAAAGGCACCAAGACCTCTGCATATGATTGTCGGAATGCTCAACACCAAGGATCCAACAGGCTATTTCACACCTTTCAAGGGATTGGCAAAGGACATCATCACCGTGCCTATCGAAGGCAGCGAAGCGGCAATTGATCCGGTCGAGCTTTCAAGCATCGCTCAGGCAACCGGCATTCCCGCGTCAGCAGCTGCATCCGTGGAGGAAGCCCTGAAGCGCCTGTCCCTGCAAAATCTGAAACCCGCTCCGCGCATCCTGATCGCCGGCTCTCTTTATCTTGCAGGGAATATCCTGCGGGATAATGGCACCCCACCAAACTAGGCGCTCATCCGGCGCATTCCTTTTTGCTGATATGTTTTGACGTTGGCGCTCTTTCATTACCCATGAGGAGCGCCTTCCTGCCGCTATGCTCATGCCGCATGATGAAGAGATTGTTAATGGAATTATAACGTTGCAATCCAATGTTGGACGGCTGAGAGAGAAAAATTTGCGACGAAATATGCGCGAAACGGATACTTCAAGTGGCTAAATCTCGATAAAGGATCTAATCCGAATGAAAGGTTTGGTGCTTGTTCTATGCTCCGACTGAACTCATATGACTAAAGTCGTAAATCAAAAAAATTTCTAAGTATTTGAATTGTAAAGATAATTTAAGGCGAAAAATAACGACATGCAGAATATGCATAACCAAAAAAAGAGATAAGCAAGAATTGCATGTCGAGCAAGACAGCTATGCAAACTTGGGTGGTGCAAAAGTTTGAGCCATGATCTATATACATACTCATGAAAGCGATGACGGTCTTTAAAACGAGTTACAGACCAGCGCTTTTGAAAAGCAGTGAAACTGAACGAAGCCACATAGCAACAAAGGAATGACACCGATGATCGATGCTGTTGTTAAAAACTACCGTCAGTGGCGTAACTATCGCGACACCGTTGACGAGCTGAACCGCTTGAGCGCCCGTGACCTGAACGACTTGGGTATTTCCCGCGGCGACATCAACGAAATTGCACGCGAAGCCGCTACTGCAAAATAAAAAGTCTTTCGCTGAAGCCTGAGGCCCAAGCGAAAGCCACGAGTTTCTCAGATTCAGGCTTTACCTCCTCCCAAAGCCTGATCCGATCCAAAACTACCTCCTCCCGGTTTTGGATCCTCCAACGAAGCCCACCGGACCTCCTCCCCCGGTGGGCTTTCGTGTATTCTGAGCCAGCTTTCTGTCTATTTCATGTTTTCATCGTCGCTTGGCAACTGCGATTGGGCGTCGGGCATCTGGACGTCCGGGCGGTCTTGCATCTCTGCGCAAGTCGCGGCTTGGATCCGGGCATGATGTGGCAAAAAGGGAGTGCAACAGGTCTTTTGACATCTCCCTCTTGGTAATAAAAAACCCGGCCAGAGAGCTGACCGGGTCGATTTCAATCTCGAATAGGAGAAGCGGGCGTATCAGGCGCCGGTTTCAATCCATTTTACGAGGTCGGATTTAGGAGCTGCGCCAACTTTCATGGCAACCGCTTCGCCGCCTTTGAACAGCAGCAGGGTCGGGATGGAGCGAACACCGAACTGGGCTGCGGTATTCGGGTTTTCATCCACATTGACCTTCACGATTTTCACGGAATCCGCTTTTTCTGATGCGATTTCATCCAGAATAGGCGCGATCATTTTGCATGGACCGCACCATTCAGCCCAAAAATCGACGACAACAGGAACATCCCCTTGAACATCCTGAGCGAAGGTTGCGTCGGTCGCATTTACAATAGCCATATCTTGCCTCTTTGCTTTGCCACCCCCCGAACCCGGGAAAGCGAACGGAATGGGTGCGTTTGTATCAATAGTCATTGATACTTGAATATAAGTGTGTTGTTCTGAAAGTAGGTATTCAACTCGATAACGTCAAGGCGCAAAAGGTCGATTGATGCCAATCTGTTTGAGTGCATTCTGCCGCAGGATCGCGTCAACCTCCATTATGTTGGCTTCAACAGTCCACAAAAGATAAGTCTCTATCCTTTTTTCGGGGTAGAGCTGCGCCAGCAAGGCCGCATAGAGCGCCATTTGGGTCTGGTAGGCGAGGGGAACATCACGAGGATCTTTGGGGACCAGACGATTCGTCTTGTAATCGATCACGATCACCCGCTCCTCTTCAACGAGCAGCCGGTCGATCTGGCCGGATACCATATGCTCGTCGCCCTCTATGGACACATAGCCGCCGATTGACAATTCTGCCTGACTGCCCGGGCCGAACAGCGCCCTCAGATCAGGATTGTCCAGCAATTGGAACACCTCATCGAGCAGTGCCAAACGGGCGGCAAGGGGCATGTCCGTAGCGGTGCGTTCCAGATAGGCAAGGCCGATCTTCTTGCGCTCGGCTGGAACTATTTGCGGCAGATGCTCTATCAGAGCATGGATGATGGTGCCCCGCCGCCTTGGCTCCCAGTCATGGACGGGACTGGGGTTGCCCCCTTGTGCATATGGGCCCTTAAGTCTCTGTTCCAGTTCTTCTTTTTCCGCAGCCCTGGACGGCTGGATGAGGGGCGTTTGGCCATGAGCTTGAGGCGCGGGCCGCCTTGCCCAATCGGGAAGTGGACGTTCGAGAGGTGCATTTGAGGCCTTGTCGGCAGCGCCTGGATCCTTGGCCGTGAAAGCGCCATCCAGATGCCAGCGATGAATCCCATCACCTGTCACCGGGTGCGCTACTTCCTCAAGATTGTCCGCAAGCGCACGCCTTGTCACCTCATACCAGCAATTGTCAGCCGGGCCACGCTGGCCAGTGAAACCGCACAGATAGAGGCGGTCTTCCGCCCGCGTCATGCCAACATAAAGCAGACGCAAATATTCCTCTTCGGCCTGCGCATCCAGCTGCGCCAGACTGGACTTGACCGGGCCGGGCTGCTGAACCGAAGGGGCCTTCCATGCCATCATGTCCGGACCGCCATCCTCGGCGGCAAGTGGCACCAGATGAGGATGGTGGCGAGCGCTTGCCGGTTGGCCGGTGCCATCCACCAAAAAGACTATGGGAGCCTCGAGACCCTTCGAGCCATGCACGGTCATGACGCGAATTTGCCCTTCGGCTGCTCCCATATCGCGTTTGATTTCTGCGCCACCTTGTCGCATGGAATGCAGAAAAGCTTGAAGGTTCGGCGTCTGCTTCTTCTCGAAATCGAGCGCTCGCGACAGCAATTCATCCATAACCTCGTCTGCCTCTGGCCCGAGACGCTCGATGAAAGACTGCCTTTTGCCTTCTGGTCCCAGGAGTTGGGAGAAAAAGTCAAACGGAGGCTGAAAGTCGATCCGCCCCTGCCAGCGGCTGAGCTGTGCGAAGATCTCGACAAAATCCTCGTCTCCGGGCAAAGCCGCATCAGCCCGAGCCCGCAAGCTGTCCCACAGGCTTCGCTGCCGCCCTTCTCGCTCATGGGCAAGGTCAAACAGGCGATCTTCGGAAAGGCCAAAAAGCGGGCTTTTCAAGACACAGGCAAGCGAGAGATCGTCCTCAGGCAAAAGCATTACATCGCCAAGCGCCAGAAGATCCATCACGGCGATATGATCGAGCAGCGCCAGACGGTCGGCCCCCGCTACTGGCAGATCGGCCTCTTTCAGTGCCCGGTTGACAGCGGTCACGAAAGCATCGCGCTTGCGCACCAGCACCAGAATGTCGCCGGGCGTGATTTTCCGCCCGCTCCCTTGCAGGATTTCGCCCTGATCGATCCAGTACCGGACCGTGTTGGCAATCGTCTTTGCAAGGCGCACCGAGGGGCTGGTATCTCCTTGCGCGTCAAGCGGCTTGGCCCAGTCCTCGTCCACATCCTGATCCACTTTCTCATAGAGTGGCCAAACCTCGACAAGGCCCGGATCGTGACTGCGAATCGGTTCGTGATCGGTTTGCTCCTTGTCCGAAGACAGCGCTTCGTAAGTGGCCGCAACGGAGAATACCTCGTCAACAGACTTCAGGACATGGGGTGTTGAGCGGAAGGACAGCCGCAACTTGATATCGTGAAACGGTTTTTGGGCTTCATGCGCGCGGGAGGAAAAGAAGCGCCGCATATCGGCGAACCATTTCGGTTCGGCCCCCTGAAAGGAATAGATCGACTGTTTCTCGTCGCCCACTGCAAAAATCGTTCGATTGTTGTCTCTCGCGCTGTCTCCGGCGAAAAACTCCTCTCCGAGCTGACGGATGATTTCCCACTGGCGCGGGTTGGTGTCCTGTGCTTCGTCAACCAGAATATGGTCGATCCCCTGATCGAGCTTGTAATGCACCCAGGCGGCAGCATTGACCGGGCGCAGCAAATCGGCCGCCTTGAGGATCAGGTCATCGAAATCCATCAGCCCCCTTGCAGACTTCGCCCTTTGATAGGCACTGATCACCCCTTCAGCCAAGGTGAACAGGGCTCGGCTGATGTCCAAAGTGAGCAGTGCGTTTTTCGTCTCGAACAGCGCATCAAGCCGTGCCTGTTCCCGCTCGATATCGAGTTCAAGGGTCGGCTCTGCCTCCAGCATCTTTTTCGACGCCATATAGGAGAGGGCCTTTGCCGCGCCATCCTTTTTCCTGAAAAGGGCAAGCCAAAGCGCAATGGTCTCTTCCGTGCTGCCTGTTGCCAGAAGCTCTTGCATCAGTGCTGCCTGAGCCTTGTCTCTCTTGCCGCCTGTGGCAAAAAGCGGACAAAGCGCGGAAAGTCGCGCCCTGTCAAAGCCCGGCCCGAAAGGAATGCTCGCATTGAGCGCTTCAAGCGTGGACCCCGGCACGATCCCCAGCGCTTCAGAAAGATTGGCAAGCGCGGCTTCCAGAGCCACCGCTCCACCGCCCGCAGGCGATTGCTCGCTCATTTCCATGAAGCGTGCAAAGCCCTCCCGGTCGCGCACCAGAGAGATGAGGGCATTCTGAATGTCCATGTCGCCCATGTGGTCAATCAGTCGGGCGAGAGCCTCGGACCAGTCGGGGCGCGTTCTGAGCCTTGCGCTGCGCATTACAGAGCCCAAAGCCGATGCCAGCAGCTCATTCGCCAGCTGATCATCGAGAATTTCGAAATGTGCCGGGACATTGGCTTCCAACGGAAACTGATGCAACAGTCTCTCGGCGAAGGCATGAATGGTCTGGATCTTGAGCCCGCCGGGCGTCTCGAGGGCGCGGGCGAACAGGCGTCTGGCCCGGTTCAGCAGGCTTCTTTCCGGCCTCTTGCCTTCCAGCTCGCAAAGAACATCGCCAAGAGCGTCGTCGCTGAGTTCCGTCCAGGCGCTCAACTGTTTGAAAACCCGGTTGGACATTTCCGCCGCAGCCGCCTTGGTGAAGGTGAGGCACAGGATCTTGGATGGCTCTGTCCCTGCGAGCAACAGGCGCGTCACGCGTTGGGCCAGAACAAAGGTCTTGCCGGATCCGGCATTGGCGCTAACCCAGGCCGAATTTGCCGGATCCGATGCACGAGCCTGAGAGTCTTTGGTATGGGCGGGAATATCAAATGCCATGCCTATTCCTCCCCTCCATGTTGTGACCATTCCTTGATGCGAGCAAGATGGTCATAGGCGCTTTCAAAGCGTTCGAACATCGGTCGCGCACGGGAGAGATAGCCGTGCTCCCGGTCATCATAGGCGGAGATGAGCGCCAATAGGCGTTTGCCAATGAGTTCGACAATATCCTCGGCGGCATAATCCTTCTCGACCCCGGTTTTCACCTCGCCAGCAGTACGACCGCCTGAAAGCCGGATCCAGGCCATGTCGGCAACTTCGATATTGGCGGGCACGTCTCTGAAGCCGCCATTTTTTGCCATATAGCCTTCAAGCGCCAACTGGGGTGCAAAGCCGGGTAAAACCTGTTTGGCTGTAGGGGGCTGGCCGGTCTTGAAGTCAATGACACGCAACATGTCGTCGCATCCGATATCGAGCCGGTCGGCCCGACCGCGCAGGATGAAATCTCCGCCCGCCATGGGCAGTGATATGCGCCCTGAAATCTCCGCATGGCGATGAGCGATGCTGTCCGCTCGCGGGGCTTCCCATTCAAAGATGAACCAATGGGCAATGCGCTCGAAGCGCGGCCACCAGAAGGCAAGCAAATCCGGGAAATTCTCCCATTGAAGAAAGGCCTCCCGGCCCATCTCGATCAGGCAGGAAACGGCGCTGTCATCATAGGGTCCCTGCCATTCCTCGGCAAAGCGGCCCAGTATGTCGTGAATGATTGATCCCTTCTCCGCCCCGCCCGGAGCGGTGCCGATGGGGTCCAGTTCACGCAAAGCCAGAACATGCTTGGCATAAAGGGCGTAAGGATCTCTGACCCAGGTCTCGATTTCGGTGACCGAGAGATTGCGCGGGCGTGCTTCAAGCGGTGGCGTCGGGCAGGGGCGTTCGATCTTGATTTGCCGCTTGGGCGCATCAAGTCGCCTTGCCCAATCGACATAGACCTGCCCCCGGTCTTTCATTTCATCCCGCGTCCTTGAGCCCGCTACGACTTCCAGCCTTTGCAGCCAGCGGCTCGGAACGGTGGGTTCTCCGCCCGACTTGACGGCGCGGATCAGCACAACTTCCTTGCGCCCCATGGCCTGTGCAAAGTCATGAGCGGCAAGACCGGTCCGTCTTTCGGGAGGCTCGAGCTTCATTTTGGCGCGCATCGGACGCGATAGCCAGGCATCCGTCTTGGTTTCCGCAGGCCAGGATCCTTCATTGAGCCCGCCAATCACCACGCGATCAACATCCAGAAGACGCGCTTCCAGGGTGCCTAGCAATTGCAGCCGCGGGTCACCCTCATTGTGAGAAAGCACGGTCTCACCGCTCATCATGGCCACGAGGAAGGGTTCGAGATCGCGAGGGGAGAGGGCAGAGCTGTTGGCACCGGCCTGACTGGCCCGCTCGAAGAAGCTGCGCATGGAGCGGCCCGCCGCTTCCTCGTAGAAGCGATCCGGCGTGCCCTCCTGATCCGTGGCGATCGCCTCGACAGAAACAATCACTGCCTGTATCCATTCGGCAAAAGAAGGTGGCTCGCTCGCGTTCATCAGAGCATCAAGAGGCGCTATGGCAAGCTGAAGCCGGGTGAGCAGATCGGCAGTCTGCGACCACACGTCGGGCAAAGAAATTCCGTCGGAGAGACGGTCTTGCGCGACGTTTCGTTTGCGCTCGAATTCCGCAAGGAGCGGATCAAAGCCCGCACCAAGTCTTGGGCCTCTCAGGACATGGACCTCGAGAAAACGGGCCGCCCGCCTGACGTCGCTGCGAGGCATGCCAAGGGCGGCAAGAGGATGCTTCAACAGTGCCAGAAGCTTGACCGGATCATAGGTATCGACAAGGCACTCGATCATCAATCGCAACAGAAGAGCGGGAGGCGTTTCAGCCAATGGCATCCCGGCGGTGTCTTCCACCTCGACACCCCAGCGTCTGAGCTCGATCAGCACCCGCCGGGCAAGCGCCCTGTCTGGCGTCACAAGAGCCGCGCGCATGCCGGGGACTTCAAGCACTTCCCGCAAGGCAAGAGCGGCAACCCGTGCCTCCTCCTGCTCATTGGCAGCCTCTGCCATCAGGACGCCAGAGAAGGCCTCATGTCGTGTCTCGTCTGAGAAGTCGCCGAGCGTTTGTGCCCAAATCTCGGAACTTTCTGCCGGGCGCAGGGCTTCGCTCACCAGCGTCTCGCGCAAGGCAAGCGAGGCATCCGGTTCGGAAAGATTGATGACATCGGCGCGGTCTAGTCCCAAACGGTCCAGCAGTTGCTTGAGGTTGAATTGCGGATGCCCGGCGACGGGGTCCACTCCGCCGGCCTCGGGGAACAATTGCCCGATCATCTGCCAGCTTGCCTCATCAAGGTGGAAATCAAGACCTGGCAGGATCAGCGCCCCTCTGGGATGGCGAGAGACAGCCTCAAGCAGATCCGAGGTTGCCGGAACCGAACCGGTTGAACCTGCCGCAATCACAGGCCCGTCATGCGCCTTGATCGCCCCGATTTCAGCCTGCAAGACCAGATTGCGACGCTCGACCGGATCCACAAGTCCCATTTCCTTCAGATGTTCGGGCCAGATCGCTGTGGCGATCTTCAGAAATTCAAGGCTCATTTGCCAGAAGGCACCATAGTCCTCTGGCACCAGATCATTGAGATGATCCCAGTTTGAGCGTTCCCGATGCACCGCATCGACAAGGGCGATGAGATCAATGGCCATATAGGCCGCATCGGTCGGTGTGGAAGAAACATGCAGAGGCTGGTCCTTGCCAATGCCAAGGACCGAGCGGGCGAGCGTCTGGGCCCAATGATGCACGAGCCGGGTCATCGACAGGCGGCGTTCGACATTGTCCATGGCGACGGGCAGATCCCAGAAGCCATCCGATGCACCCGCCGCGACCTTGAAGGGCATCAGATCCTCGTCCACATCGCCGATCACGTGAATTTTGGGCAAGATGACGCTTTGCCAGCCCCGCTGTCTGAAGTGGGGCAACAGGGCCGCTTTCAGGGCGTCTGCTGTCCGGCGCGTCGGCACATAGATGATCGCGCGGCCAAGGTCCGAGGGATTACTGGCGTCAAAGCCGGAGACAAGCCTGCCGTCCGACAATGCATCGATCAATGTTGCAAGAAACGGGCTCGATGGAGCGATTGAAAAGACATTGGCTCCCGGTTCCATTCTTGCGCTCTCCCTGCATAGATCGCTTGTCTCGAAAAATCCGGTTCCTGCATTTTCAGGAGCAACGTCCAGACAGAATCAGTCCCGCGACACGGATTTCACTTTGCGGCATTTGAAAGCAGAATGGAGAGCAGTTCAAGGTGGCAGGACTGAAAATCAGTCGTACCGTCCACCGGTTGAACTTTCCTCAAGGGCTCTTTCTGCGCGTCTGATGTCCGAAGGAGTGCCAACATGCATCCACACCCCGTCCATGATCAGTCCGAACAACCGGCCATTCTTCATCGCCCTGTTGAATTCCTCGTTGAGAGAATGAGGCGTTGTCGGAGAGGCCTCGAAAAGACGGGGATGGAAAATGGCCGCGCCGCTATAGATATAGGGTGAGACTTCGTGCGCCTTGCGACGGCGTAGCCGCCCATAAGGGTCCATCAGGAAATCGCCGCGTCCGCGATAACCGATCGATGTAACGGTAGGCGCCAGCAAGAGGAGCCCGTCCATTGCCTTTTCATCCCAGTGCTGGGCCAGCAGATCGAGATTGTTCACCGAGCCTTCCATCCAGAAGCTGTCCGCATTGAGCAGATAGAAGGGATCATCTCCAAGCAACGGCAAGGCCTTCTTGACGCCACCACCGGTTTCCAGCAATTGCTCCCGCTCATCGGAAATCACGATGTCGAGATCGTCAAACTGCCTTGCGTGAATTTCGATAAGATCAGCCAGATAATGTACATTGATGATCGTGCGGGCGACACCAGCCTCTTTCAGAGCCTTCATCGGGCGGTCGATGATCGCTTGTCCGGCAACCGGGATCAGCGGTTTAGGCGTGATAGCAGAAAGAGGGCGCATGCGCTTTCCCATCCCTGCGGCAAGGATCATTCCGGTTGAGGGGCGACTGAAATTGCTCATGTTTGACGTCCGTTTGTCGTTTCTTGCTGCCTTGCCGGTGCTGGTTGCGGTTCGGAAAGGCCTTTTGTTGGCTAGCGCGTCTTGCCCCCGCGCGCGTGGTGAAATCATCTCCGCCGAGTGGGCACCAAGGGTCTATCGCTAATCTGGAAAAGTGTGAAGACCCTTTCGAAAAAGAATGGTGGCTAACTGGCTTTTCCTGTCGCTTCCCGACCTGCGGCAGGCCTGATTCCTGACCCTAGATCAGGTCTTCCCGTTTGAGCCAGTCCGCCAGCCCCGAAAGCGGAGGCGCTTCGAGCAGCCTGCGCAAATAGGAAAGGCTTCTTGGCATATGCTCAAGATAGACGGGGCGGTTGGCCTGATGGGCCGCACGCGCAAAGGCTCCGATATTCTTGAGAATGCGCTGCGCCCCGCACAGGCGATAGGCGATCATGAAGCGCGTGGTCTGCTCCTCGTCAAAGCCACGGATGGCCCGGTATCGCGCAAGCATCGCCCGTTCCTGCTCCGGAGGAATGGTCACTCTCGCATCCATCGCAAGAGCCGACAGGTCATAGGCGACAGGGCCAATGAGGCAATCCTGAAAATCGATAAAGCCCACATCAGGCACCCCGGCCTCCGTCTCGAGCCAGAAGCAGTTGGGATCCTGAACATCGCGTAACACAAGGCCTTGCTCGCTATTGCAGAGCACCTCAAGCAGAGGATGCCAAAGCGATGAAAATGCCTCCCGTTTGCTCGATGGGCATGATACTCCCTTGATATGAGGCCAATAATGATCGAGAAAGACGTCAAGTTCGACCAGGAAGGCCGCCTTGTCATATGACGCGAGGCGATGAAGGCCGCCTGATCCCTCAAAGACAGACGGGCAGGGCAACAGATGCAAACGCGCCAGCGCCTCGGTGGTCGCAAGATAGCGCTCTGCAAATGGCTCCTCGGGGCCCTTGGCAAGGGTCTCCGTTCCAAAATCCTCCCACAGCATCAGCCCCTCATCTGGCGCTACGCCATATCGATCGGGCACGTGCAGCCCCAGTTTCTTCAGCCCTTCACAAATGGAGAGCATGGGCGCAAGGCTGGTGACCCGATGGGCAACCAGATCATAAAGCCGACCATCTTCAAGTCTGGGACCCGGTTTGCGTTCCGGCATGTCCATCAGGATTGCGCGACAAGGGGAGGGGGCGTTGCCAGTGTCCGGAATTCGCAGGCCCTCGGTTTCTTCCGGTCGCAAGACGCGATCATATTGCCGTGGCGAAAGATCTCCAGCAATCGGCTTTCTCACACCATCGCCCCAGCCCGAGGCGATCAGCAAACGCCGTTTCTGGCAAAGTCGCTCAAGCCGCTCACCCCAGTTCCTGGAGCCAGAGAGGACAAGGCATCTATGGGTATCCTCGGTTCCGGGGGTGAAATGCAGCCACAGGCAGTCCTCCGGCAACAGCTCTTCAGCACGTTCTGGCCACTCCACCAGAACGCAGCCGGTCTCGGTGGCGTCTTCAAAGCCGATTTCGTAAAGCTCTTCGAAATCGCTGATCCGGTAAAGATCGAAATGGTGGATTTCCAGCTCATTCTGTTCGCCTGACATGGTGTAGCTTTGCACCAGAGTGAAGGTCGGGCTGGGCACTTCAAGCAAGGGATCTTCGGCCCGTGCGCGCAACAGGGCACGGGCAAAGGTGCTCTTGCCCATGCCAAGATCACCATCAAGGGCAAGAACATCGCCCCTGATCAACAAGGGCGCCAGATCGGCGGCCAGTGCCAGACTGGCTTGTTCATCGAGGGCATCGAAAGTGAACAGCCAAGGCTGATCACTCTGATCGCAAGAGGGGAAATTGTCGGGCATCGGCCATCCTGAAGCGAGGTCTGCTTATTGGATATGCATCTTTCAAGGCCACTTGATATAGCAGCCGCAACCATTTTGTCGAGCCCGAACAGGGGGGCAGGAGGCAATTCCATTTTCTTTTGATAAACGCATCCTGAAAAGACAGGCGGAAAGCCCGGACTGTCGGAGCCTATTCAGCCGCTTCATCGGAGCTTTCGGCAATCATTTTGGGCTTGATGGGAAAGCTGCATTCAACGCTCGTACCCTTTCCCTCATGGCTGGTGATGGTCACATGACCACCATGCAGCTCGACAAAACTCTTGACGATCGACAGGCCAAGACCGGCCCCGCCGCGATTGTTGCCCGCATTGCGGCTTTCGAACCGGTCAAAGGCAACATCCTTGTAATTGTCCGCCATGCCGCAGCCTTCGTCGCTGACGGTGAAGACAATGTCGTTATCCTTGCGATCCGCCAGAACGGAAATGGAGGATTCTTGATCGGAAAAGGCAATGGCGTTGGAAATGAGATTGAACAGCACCTGCCGCACGCGCTGGGCGTCGCCGGTAAACTCACCCATATTCTCGGCCACGGAAATGTCGAGCTTGATATTCTTCTCCGCGAGGCGATCCTGAAGCCCTTCGGCAGCCGCGCGGATGGAATCAACCGGATCCACCTGCGACAGGTCCAGCGCCATGATGCCCGCATCAATGGTGGCCAGATCCAGAATATCGTTGATGATGACCTTGAGCGATGAGCTGGAGGTGGCGATATGATCGATATATTCGCGTTGCTTGTCGTTCAGAGACCCGAAGGCCTCGTTATTCAGAAGGTCCGTGAAGCCGGCAATGTTGGTCAGCGGTGTACGCAACTCATAGGATACATGCTGAATGAAGGTGTTCTTCAACTGGTCGGCTGCAAGCAGCGCTTCGTTGCGCTCCTGAAGGTTGCGTTCTGCGGTGACGTTGGCCGTGATGTCCACAAAGGTCATCATGGTTGCACCGTCAGGCAGCGGAATGGAGGCATAATCGAGGAATCGACCATCGGCACATTCCATCCGCCCGATGACGCCTTCGCGCTTGTCCTCAAGCCCGACAACGCTGCCGATCAGTTTGGCCCAGACGGGTTGCTCGTCATATTTTCTGCGACACCATTCCAGCACCGCACCCACATGAGGCTGTTCTTCCAAAAGCTTGGGCTGGATCTCCCACTGCCGGGAGAAAGCCGGGTTCGACATGCGCAGGCGGCCATCGGAGCCGAACACCACGACCCCGTCATTGAGATGGTCGAGCGTTTCGCTCTGCATCCGGATAAGGGCATTGTAGCGTTTTTCCAGATCGAGCCGCTCGGTGACATTCTCGAAAATATAGGTCACGCCCGCATCGGGGTTGGGGGCAGAGACAACCCGCAAGGATTGACCATCTGGCAAATGCCACCATTGTTCGCGCGCTTCCACATCCCGGTAGGAGGAGAGAAAATCCGCTTTCCAGCTATGGAAATCCGCCTGTTCGGGCAGACAGCGATTGGTCCGCAGCTTCTCCAGAATGGTATTCTCATCCGGATTGGTATCCAGAAACGCCGGATCAAGCTTGAACTGGCTGCTATAGGCCGCATTGTAATACTGCAATTGCTGGGCGGAATCGAAGATGGCAACCGGAATCGTGAGCTGATCCATGGTGTTGGCATGGAACAGATGCATGCGGTCGAGAGCCTTTTCAGCGGCTTCCAATTCGGAAACGTCCGTGGCGATCCCAACCGAGCCGGGATGCAGATAGATATCGGCGACATCGAAAATCCGCCGTTGCCCCTGTACGATGATTGGCAATCGCTTGATCGTCAGATCCTTGTTGCCGCTGGAGCGAGCATGTCGGTCATGGGCCTGCAACACGGCCTCGCGGCCCCGCAGATCGAGAAGTTCGGTCTGATTTTCGAGAACCTCTTGCAGGCTCTCGCTTTCCACCGCCTTGAGATAGGCCTGATTGACCCAGGCAATCAGGCCATCATCTTCGCGGGTCCAGGCAGGCATCGGCATGCCATTGAGCAGGTTTCTGAGCCGTTGCAGTTCCTTGCCCTGCCGCGCAGCCTCATGCTCCATGTGAGCCCGATCCTGTTCGTCCCCTTCCAGAATGCGCAACTGCACCAGCGCTCGTGCACCCGATGTGCGTCCCCGGAACTCGACAAGACTGCCTTCAAGGGTTTGGGCAGACATAACGAAACGCTGACCGGTTGACCGCAACTGGATAACAGCCTTTTCGATCTCTGGCACGAAATCAGCCTGAAGCCAGTTGCCAAAGGCCAGAATGGCCTTGCCTTCCGGCAGCAGCTGGCGTTTGCCGGAAAGATGACCGGTCACCGTGGGGCTTTCGTCCGAGCCACTCCATATGATCATCAATTGATCCATGGCAGTGAGCAGGCTTTCCGCGCGGTCGAGCTTTGCCTGAAGGGTCTGAATGGCTTCCATGGCGGACAGCAGATGGTTGCGGCTGCGACGCCGCTCCCGAATGGCGGTATATCCCGCGATCAATGAGAACAAGGCCAAAGCGCAGATGAGGGCAAAGCCGATGATCTGTATCAGGTCGGGATTTTCGCCCAGATTGGACAGCAGGCTTGCCTGCCCAGGTTCGGGCAGGGCCGGGATCGAGGGTAGCAACGAATCTGTTACAGGGGCGGTTTTGGAAAAAAGCGCGTCTGCGGCCTCATTTCCGGCATCTCCCGTTTCTGCAAGAGCCGTCTGGATATGCAATCCACCCAGAAGTGCAGCAGAAATCAGCAGGGGCATCCCCCCCCTGTCCAGAATGCCGGGGATGGCATGGCTGGCTTTGTGCAAATCGAGACGTTTTGTTTTCTTGCTTTCTCCGAACAGGCCGCTCTCCGGCATCTTGCTCGTCCTTTCCGCCGCTGAGATCAACTGCTTTTACCAGTTGATCTTGTCTCAATTACTCGGGGACCAGTTGAATGTCGCCTGCTCACCCTGATCAGCCTTTGCTATGTTGCCTACGCCAACAGTGGTGTTTCAAACCTTGCATCCGGTTCCAATGCGCCCCTCGCCATGAAAGCGAAGTTGGTGAGCCCGGAGACTCCTCCCTCATCCCGGCTTTGGCTTTTCCCAAAGCCAACAGACGACCCCGGACCCGCAACAGAAGATCAGCCAAAATGGATCAGGAATAAACGCTATGGATACTGCTTGAAACTACGCCACTGTGATTTGGTTCGGGGCCTCCTCCGTTCCAAATCGAATCACTTTACGTTACCCTCTTCAGGACTCGGAAAGAAGAGTCCAGAGGAAAATTGCCGCAAAAAAAAGCGCCCTTTTCACATTGGAACAAGGGCGCTTCATTTCAAATGATCGGATCCGGCATCTAACCCTTTGGTTTTCCGCCAATCCTTAACATTCTGTTAATCGAGACATCAGTAGCGGTAATGGTCCGGCTTGAACGGTCCTTCCACAGGGACGCCGATATAGTCGGCCTGTTCCTTGCTGAGCTTGGTCAGTTTCACACCCAGTTTTTCCAGATGCAGCATCGCAACTTTCTCATCAAGCGGCTTGGGCAACACATAGACGTCCTTGCCATACTTGTCATGGTTCTGGAACAGTTCGATCTGTGCGAGGGTCTGGTTGGTGAAGCTTGCGGACATCACGAAGGATGGGTGCCCGGTGGCACAGCCCAGATTGACCAGACGGCCCTCGGCCAGCACGATGATGCGCTTGCCATCCGGGAATTCCACTTCGTCCACCTGCGGCTTCACATTGTGCCATTTGTAATTGCGCAGCGCACCGATCTGGATCTCGCTGTCGAAATGGCCAATGTTGCAGACGATTGCGCGATCTTTCATGCCACGCATGTGATCGTGGGTGATGACGTCCTTGTTGCCCGTTGTGGTCACGAAGATGTCACCCTGAGGCACGGCTTCTTCCATGGTCACGACCTGGTAGCCCTGCATGGAAGCCTGAAGGGCGCAAATCGGGTCGATCTCGGTGACCAGAACGCGCGCACCCTGAGAGCGCAGACTTTCAGCTGACCCCTTGCCCACGTCGCCAAAACCGGCAACCACGGCAACCTTGCCAGAGATCATCACGTCGGTCGCGCGTTTGATGCCGTCAACCAGCGATTCACGGCAGCCATAAAGGTTGTCGAATTTCGATTTGGTGACAGAGTCATTGACGTTGATGGCCGGGAAGGGCAGGTCGCCCGCTTTTGCCAGATGATAGAGGCGGTGAACGCCAGTGGTGGTTTCCTCGGAGACACCGAGAATACCGTCGCGGATCTTTGTGAACCAGCCCGGAGTTGCCTTGGCCCGTTTCAGGATCTGCGCCTTGACCACTTCCTCTTCCTCATTTTCGGGATTCGGAATGATGTCTTCACCGGCATCGGCCTTGGCACCGAGCAGCACATACATGGTCGCATCGCCACCGTCATCAAGGATCAGGTTCGGACCCTGACCATCTGGCCAGTCGAAAATGCGATCGACATAGTTCCAGTATTCCTCAAGGCTTTCGCCCTTGACCGCATAGACAGGCGTACCGCTGGCAGCAATGGCGGCTGCGGCGTGATCCTGGGTCGAGAAAATGTTGCAGGTCGCCCAGCGCACTTCGGCACCCAGAGCTTGCAGGGTTTCGATAAGCACGGCCGTCTGAATGGTCATGTGCAACGAACCGGTGATGCGCGCGCCCTTGAGTGGCTGGGAGGGGCCATACTCTTCGCGTGTCTGCATGAGGCCCGGCATTTCGGTTTCGGCAATGGCTATTTCCTTGCGTCCCCAATCGGCCAGGGACAGGTCTTTGACGACATAATCGGCCATACTGACTCCTTAAATATCATTGCGGTATCGCTTGACGTGACACCCAGTCATCCATATCGGTCAGGGCATGAGACATGGCCGCCTGACCTTGAGAATTTGCAACAGCTATACAGTGCAGGTCTCAATAAAGCAATAAGGATATAAAGAAATCTTTATATGATTAAATAAGAACAAAAATACCGGACCGGGAACGGCAAAATATTGGCTTGAACCATATACCGGCAATTTTTACGATTTACAGACAGATCAATGATAGCAAATGGATCTGAAAAAGCTGGCTCAGAGGCGCATGACAAAGCGCCCCGCCCAATCGGCGCGACGCAGACAGGAGATTGAAAAATGAAACAGTGCCTCATCACAGGTGCCAACCGTGGCATCGGGCTCGAACTGGCTCGCTCCTATCTGAGGCGCGGATGGCACATCCATGCCTGTTGCCGAAACCCGCAAAAAGCCGGGGATCTGCATCAACTGGTGGCCGACAATCTTGGCAAGGTGACCCTGCATAGCCTTGACGTGACAAAGGACGTCGCTGTTGCTGCCCTGGCCGAGACGCTGAAGGGCAAGCCCATCGATCTGTTGATCAACAATGCCGGTATCAAGGGAAGCGACAGGCAATCACTTGATGATGTCGACTATGGGGAATGGGCCGAGGTCTTTGCCGTCAACACGATGGCTCCCTTGCGCGTTGTTCAGGCTCTGCTGCCAAATCTCAAGGCGTCCGACAATGCAAAGATCGTGACCATTTCCAGCCAGCTCGGAGCACTCAGCTATCCCGGTGGGGGGCGCTACGTCTATCGCTCGACCAAAGGCGCGGTCAATATGGTCATGACCCTTCTGGCGCGGGACCTCAAGCCAGAGGGGATAACGTGTCTCTTGTTCCATCCCGGTTGGGTGAAAACCGACATGGGGGGCGAGCAAGCCGATATCACGGCCCGCGAGAGCGCCGAGGGCATTGCTTCGACGACCGATAACATGGGCCTCAAGGATACGGGGCGGTTTCTCAAGTGGAACGGTGAGTCACACGACTGGTAATGCAATGATCGCAACATTTTTCTATGTTCTTTCGAAAATCGTGGCCTTGCTGCTGCTGGTCGAAAGCTGGTTGTTCATCGGTATTCTCGTGTCCCTGATTGCCCTTTGGCGCAGGGCACTGGGCGTGGCAAGGGCAGTGCTGTCCCTGACCTTCCTTCTATTGGTCATCATCCTGTCGCCCTTGCCTGATATCGTCATGATGCGCCTGGAAACCGCTTACCCCGCCAATCCGGAACTCATCAACGGCGGACCGGTCGAAGGCATCATCATCCTTGGCGGCAGCATCATCCCCAGTCACACGGAACGCTGGCATCAGATCGAGGTCAATGCATCCGTTGAGCGGGTCATCGAAGCGGCAAGGCTGGCGCGCAGTCTGCCCGAGGCAAAGATACTGATTTCCGGTGGCAGTGCGTCACCTCTGGACATCGTCAGGCAAAGCCGGTTGCGCAGTGAAGCCGAAATCACGCGTGACCTGTTTGTCGATCTGGGATTTGACACCAATCGCATTCTCATCGAAACCGGCTCACGCAACACCGCCGAGAATGCCACACTGTCGGCCGCTTTGATCGGTGATGACAAGACAAAACGCTGGATTCTCATCACCAGCGCCTTTCACATGCCCCGCTCTGTGCGCAGTTTTGAAAGGGCGGGCTTTACCAATCTTATCCCCTATCCGGTGGATCATCGCACCAATCTGGCAAACACCGCTTTTAGCTGGTATCCGAAAACCAAGTTTCTCCGTGCCGACCTCACGATCAAGGAACTGGTCGGGCTCTTCGTCTACGGTCTGACGGGACGGTGAGCGCTTGGCGGTCTCCTGTCCGGAGCCGGAAGCCTTTGGCTGAAATCAAATTTTGCATTTGTTAAGCATAGTGCGTAACCGAAAATTTCTTAAAATATGACAGGATTGATCCATTGATGACATGAGCGTTCAAAAGGACCATGCGCTCCTCACAAGGTCCATTGGCTCATATGTCCCGTGTTTCGCGGGTGAATGCAGGTATTGATTTGAATGTCAGATATGGTTCCCTCGACGCCAAATGCAGCGATTGCCACCATCAAGCGGTTGATTGGCAACAAGGATGTCAGAGGCATCATTTGGGCCATGCTCTTGAAGGTTGGCAGTGCGGTCGTTGCCTTTGCGCTCTTCTCGCTTGCGGCCCGCTCGGCAGGGGCTGAAGAGTTCGGCCGCTTTTCCATCCTCTTTTCCGCGCTCTTCGTGCTCTCGGTCGTTGCCGTCGCCGGGCAGGAGATGCAGGTCGTGCGTTCCTGGAGCGAATATCTGGCCGAAAAGAGCCCGGGTCTTGCGTTGGGTGCCCTGCAATATGGCTGGTTCGTGACCATCGGCGGGGCTGCCATAATCGCGCTGATCTTGGCCGTCATCGTCGGCTTCGAGCCGTCGGCGCTGGCCGATATCATCGACAATTCGGGATATTTGATCGTAGCCGCCCTGGCCTTTCTGGTCTTCAACACATTCACGCTCTACAGTGCCCATGCGGCAAGGGCGATTGTCGGGATCAATGCCGGGGATGCCAATTATGAAATTACCTGGCGTGCTATCGCCGTCATATATCTGATCGCCTGCATGAGTGTTGGACATGCCGTCACGACAACAGAAATCCTGGCCGTTTTTGCCGTCGGTCTTTTTCTGGTGGTCTTCTCGCAAGTCTATCTTGTCGTACGAAATGTCAAAAAGGAAGTCGGCGATGCCAAGGCAGAATATCGATTGCGGGAATGGACGCCGCGCTCTGTCCGGCTATGGCTTGCTGCCGTCATGGAATCGTCCAACCAATATATGGAAGTCTTTCTGATCGGCCTCTTGCTCGATCCGATCGCCGCCGGAGCCTATTTCGTCGTCGTGCGTCTGGCCAATGCCTTTGCTCTTGCTGCCGGTGGGCTGCACACCTTCGGCACCCGCCGCGTCCCCGATCTCTATTTCTCGCGCAAGGTCGACGAGTTGAAGCAGACCCTCGACATGATGGCGGGCATGAGCCTGATCATTGTCGTGATCGGTCTGGCGGCTGTCGCCGCGGTCGGCAATTACATGCTGATGATCTTTGGCGAAACCTATGCGCAATATCACTGGGTCTTCTTGATGCTTGCGGTTGGCACCGGCATCAACGCAGCCAACGGTCCATCGCCCAGCTTCCTGATGTTTACCGGCTACGAAGGCCGTTATGTAACCATCGTCACCACCGCAGTGGTCATCCGGATTGTCGGCTTCTTCCTCATCATTCCGCATTTCGGAATCTACGGCGCAGCTGCGGTTTCAAGCGGTGTCATGATCGCCATGTCGATGGTCATCAATTACACATGCCGAAAATTCACCGGTATGGATCCCTCCATCTTGCGCTTCTTTGTCTCGAGCAAGGACAAGCCTCCTCCCGAAACGCAAGCACCTGACCTCATCCCTGAAGGCAACTGAAAGGGCGATTGACATGACCGAGTTTGCCAAGGTTGCAACATCTCGTGACGATGTTGCAGAGACCCCGCTCACCGGGCTGAAACCACGACCCCGTATCCTCTTCATCCAGACGCAGGCCGAGAATGCCGGAGCGCAGGAGATTTCGCGCCTGTTGGGGGAGGGGCTTGAACCGCGCGGATATGATGTCCACCATCTTTTCTTCTATCGCAAGACAGACGCGTTCGATGCTGCCCCCAAAACGATATTCTGCCGCGACAAAAGACCGGGAAATCCGTTTTCACTGCTGATTTTTTTCATCAGGCTCGTCTTTCAGATTCGCGCTCTCAAGCCCGATGTCGTCCTCACATTCCAGCATTATGGCAATCTGTTCGGGGCTCCTGCCGCGCGACTTGCGGGCGTCCGCCATGTCATTGCCAATCAGGTTTCCGCACAGGCGACCATGAATGACACCATAAGGAAGTTTGACAAGTTTTTCGGCAAGATCGGTCTGTTCGATGTCATTACGGTCAATTCCGTCGATACCGCCGGAGAATATGCCGATTTCCCGCCCGCCTACACCAGGCGTATCATTCATGTTCCCCATGGTTTCAAGGACAAGCGCTCGAAGCTCACCAAACTGGCGGCCCGCAAGAAATTCAAATTGCCTGAAGGCGTCATTCTGTTGGGCTCGGTTGCGCGGCTCAATCCGCTCAAGCGGCTCGATGTGGCCATCAAGATGTTGCCTTACAATGACTGCTGGCATCTGGTGTTGGGAGGGCAGGGGCCCGATGAAATGCGCCTGCGGGGCATCGCGAAAGGGCTCGGCGTCGAGGACCGGGTTCATTTTACCGGCGAGATGGAATCGAACGAGATCGGGGATCTCCTCGCTGCCATGGATATCTTTGTCTTCCCGACCGAAGCTGAAACCTTCGGTCTGGCGGCGGTAGAGGCTGCACAGGCAGGCTTGCCGGTCGTCAGCAATGACATTCCGGTTCTGAGGGAAGTGCTCCAGACCAGTGAGGGCCCCTGTTCCCTGTTTGCAAACAGCGACAATCCCGAAAGCTTCGTCACACAGGTGCGCTCCCTGCTGACCGATCAGGACTTGGCCAGACAGCTTGTTTCTTCCGGTCAAAAACTCAAGGCCATCTATTCCATGAGCGCGATGATTGATCGCTATGACAAGCTCATTCTGGATGTGGCTGAGGCAACGAAAGAATCTGGGGAGTTGCCGGTTTAATGCTTTGCTGCCTATATATTGATCCGGCCCACTGCCGCCGCTGGCTTGGGCAAATGGCGCGTGATCTGGAGGAAAAATCGGGAGCACAGGTTGCCATTCGCAGCTCAATACCCCAACCCTATCCGACGTATATCGAGCGCTTTTTGACCTTCGAAGAAGGGCTCTATCCCGCCAACAAGGCAAATGGGGCAACGCGCTGCGACCTTGGGGATCTGGAGACCGAATTTGCTCAGACTGTGAGCGCCCAAAGGTTCGATCTCGTCATTGATCTGGTGGGCGACGGTCATGCCCCTGATGCGTCCCGGCACTTGACCATTCTGTTCAATGGCTATCCCGGAGCAACCGCCCTGTTGGCCTCGATCATGCAGACAGGCATGCCCCAGATTGCCTTGAGAGACAATGAGGGACAGATCGTGGCGACTGCCATGCCTTCGGGCGAGCTGGCTGCCGGTGCCTTCGGGGCCATGGATCAGACATTTGCCCGCGTCATTACGCTTTTGCGAGCCTATCTTGGCCATCCCGACCGCTGGCTTCAGCCCCTTGTCGAGAAACGGGCAGATTTTCCTTCTCAGGCTCATGTGACCAAACGCATGGCCAAAGCGGCTTTCATCTTTTACCTGAAAAAAGGCTATTACCTTTTCTTCCATTTTGGCCATTGGCGCACGGGTTGGCGCTTTGTCACTGATGAAGATGTCTGGAGCCGCTTTTCTCTTGATGGCGAAAAGTGGACGGTCCTGCCAGATCGCGATTTGCGCTTCTATGCGGATCCTGTGCCATGGCAGGTCGGAGATCGCTATTATCTGTTTTTCGAAGATCTTGATCGCACCACCCAGAAGGGCGTCATTTCTGTGATGGAATTCGATGACAAGGGACCGACCGGTCCGGCCCGACTTTGTCTGGAAGAACCGTTTCACCTATCCTATCCGTTCCTGATAGAGCATGAGGGCGAGATCTACATGATCCCTGAAACCGCTCAGAACAGGGATGTTGCGATCTACAAGGCAACCAATTTTCCCTTTGGCTGGAAACGGGTCAAAGTCATCCTGAGTGATATCGATGCCGCCGATGTGACCCTTACCAGACAGGATGGCCTCTGGTGGATCTTCTGCGTAACGCGGGACGGAGCAGGCGGTTACTCCGATTGTCTGTCACTCTATTATGCAGATGACCTGTTCGGTCCCTGGCAGCCCCACGCGCAAAATCCTGTTCTGATTGACAAGGCAACCGCAAGACCCGGTGGCAATTTTCTCCGCAAGGAAGGGCGCCTGCTTCGCCCCGTACAAGACTGCTCGATTTCATATGGTGCAGCCATGCAACTGGTCGAGGTCACTCATCTCTCGCCGGAGCATTATGAGCAGCGCTCACTGGCAAAGCTCGCACCCAACAGCCACTGGCCCGGTCGAAACCTGCATACGCTCAATCGTGCAGGCAATCTCGAAGTGATCGACGGCATCATTCTGAGGCCGAAATTCAACCCTCTCAAGCATCTTGCAAACTGGTTCTACAGGCCGAAATGACCCGCCAAAGACGTCGCGCGATCCGAAGGCCGGTCCAGGGGGGGAGCAGGTTCGCCGGTCTGACAGTCGGCCGCATCTTTTTACAGGCACGGTGCGCAAAAACCGATTTATGGTTAACCAAAACTCAATATCATCCCCTGATACTGCAAGCATCGATACATGTGGCCATGCGCCATTAATGCATAAGTATGCAGTTGCAGGAATGGGTAATGTTCGGACGCAGGAAAACCAGATCGGATTTGGATTGGACGCCGGATCTCGAAGACGAAACGCCTGAAACGGAAATGCTGTCCGGTGAAGTGGACAGGCATGATCCACCTCTCAAAAGCGAGCCGGTGGACAAAGCTGGCGCACTTGCCTGGTCTCCTCAGGCTGATAATGACCAGTTTGCCATGCGCAATGGGCTCATTCACCCTGCCTCCATCATCCGCTTCATCCGCAAACAGGCGCTGCTGATCACCGTCGTTGCCATTTTCGTGACGCTTTCCGGTCTCTCGATCTATCACTTTCTGCCCGAAAAATACGGCACCAGCGCGCTCGTTCTTGTCGATCCGCGTCAGCCACGGGTTACGGATAGCGAAAATGTTCTGGCCGGTATCGGTGGCGATGCAGCGGCTCTGACGAGCTATGTCCAGATCATGAACAGCGTCGGCTTTCTCTCTAAAGTCGTCGATGAGTTGAATGTCAAGGATGACCCGGACTATGAAAAGGCCCGGAACAAGACAGAGCTGATCTCGATGTTCCAGAGCAATCTGGCTGCCAACAGGCAGGGGGCGACCTATATTGTCGAGGTCTATTTCAAATCCGGCAGCAGGGAAAATGCCGCCAAATATGCAAATGGAGTGGCAGAAGCCTTTATCCGGGATCAGAAAAACTATCGCAGTTCCGCCAATCAGGAAGCCTCGCGCTGGTTATCCGAACGCCTGAAAGAACTGCATTCGAACCTCAAAAAATCAGAGGAGGCGGTCGCCGCTTATCGTGCTCGCAATGGCTTTGTCGATGCAGGCGCTCAAGGCTCGCTTGATGATCAGCAATTGACCTCTCTGGTGAGTCAGCTGTCCGCTGCGACCACCGAACTGGCTGAGGCCGAGGCCCGTTATGATCAGGCCCGCAAGGATGGCATTCCTTCTTCTTCGTCGTCTTACCAGTCTGCCGAATTTGCCAATCTGGATCAATTGATGCAGGAGCAGAACCGCCTGCGTCGTGAAGCCGCCGAGCTCAACCAGACCCTTGGCTCTCGCCACCCGAGAATTCTGGCCAACCGGCAGCAGCAAACCACTATCGCCAATCAGATTCGCAAGGAGCAGAACCGACTGGTCGGTCGTGCCAAGCAGTCTTACGAAACGGCGATGGCCAAGAAGCAGGCCCTTCAGGCCCAGCTCACCGATGCCCGCCAACGCTCCATCGAGCTGAACAAGGCCCGTGTTGAACTTGACAATCTCGAACGCGAGGCAACCGCGAACCGCAATCTTTATGAGCAGTTTCTTGCCCGCTACAAGATCACCGATGAGCAGAGCCAGTTTCAGTTCAATGAAGCACGTCTGGTCTCCGAAGCACCGGTTCCCGTCCGTTCGACGAAACCGACAATCAAGATCGTTGGGGTTGGTCTGATCTGTCTTGGTTTTGGCTTTGGTCTTCTGGTGGCGCTTCTCAAGACGGCTTTCTCTGCCGTGCCGGCCTATGCTGAATGGGAGCATGCAGACCATGGGCGAGACGCGGCATCCCGTGCCTCTTCACGCTCGGGATTTGACGGAGCGCGGCAGCTCGATGATGCCCATGTCTCGGCCCGTTTCAGTTTTGACAGGGCCGAGTTCCCGGCCGTTCCTTCGAGGAAAAGAGCCCCGGCTGCTCGGGCAGGCGAGCCACTCAAGGCCGAGGCCGGTGTCAAGGGTGAAGACCAGCCCTCCGCTCCGACCGAACTTGACGCGACTGCCGATGTTGCTGCCATGTCCCAACCGGATCAGACTGACGAGAAACCTGAGCATGTCGGGCACCCGTCAGAACCGGCGAGCCGCGAGCCGAATGATGCCCCCGACCGGCGGGTTACAGGATTGCGAGAGGATCCGGTCATCATCCGACTACCGCGCCGCAATCCCGCTCAGGGCAATCTCTTCGCCCCCAGTGCAAGTGCCGAGGCACATTTCAAGGCCATCGACAGGTTCATCGGCACCGAGCTTTCAGACGATAGCAACCTGACGATGCTGATCACCACCGCCCAGCCCGGTGACGGTTTGGCCATCGCATCCGACATCATTCTGGACTTCGCGATTGAAAAAGGGTTCCACCCGGTTGTCATCTCGCTTCAGGACCGTCCCGACCAATGGCCCCGTGTTGCCGGAGCAAGCCAGCTTCCCGAGCAGGCAACGCGCATCGAGGAATATGAGAATTTCGACTTTGTGCCCTTCGTTTCCAAACAGGGATTTTCCAGTCCCGAAGGTCTCAGCAACATTCTGTCGAGCGAATTGTCCGAGCTGATCAGGATTTGCGGAGAGACCTACGGGTTTGTCATTCTGGAAGCCAGACAGATTCTCAATCCGCGCACTCTGGAAGATCTGATTGATCTGGCCGATCAATCACTTCTGGTGCTGGACAAGGCGGATCGCGACGAGGCAGACCTTGCCGACTGGCAGGAATGGGCTCGCGAAGCCAAGGTCGGTCTGATTTTTGATCAAACTGAAAGTTAAGTCTTTCCTGATATAACCTCTCTTCAGGGTGCAAACCAGTTGAGGGGACTGATGAAGGACATTCCAGTGATTACTGTGGGCGGTCTGCCAATCGCGATTGAGACTTGCGACGAAGCAGCCCGGACCATGATTGACCATGCCGTGGCCGCTCGGGGAAAAATGGAGCCGCCGCTCTATGTCACCTCGGCCAACGGGCAGGTGCTTTCTTCATGCGCAAGCAATCCGGAAATCCGTGAGCTGTTTCTGAAAGCCGACATCATTCATGCCGACGGGGGGCCCCTTGTCCAGGCTTCCCGCTATCTGACCAAATGCCCTTTGCCCGAGCGAGTGGCCACCACAGATCTAGTGCATGACACGGCCCGGATGGCGGCGGCTGAAAAGGTGACTTTCTACTTTCTGGGAGCCACACAGGACGGGATCGAAAAGGCGGTTGCCAACATGAAACAGCTTTATCCCGATCTTGATTTCGTCGGATATCGCAACGGATATGTTGCCGAGGATGAAGAGGCCGGTCTCATTGAGGAAATCAACAAGGTCGCGCCCGATATTCTCTGGATCGGAATGGGGGTGCCAAGAGAGCAGCAATTTGTCGTGCGCAATCGCGAACGATTGACGGGCGTCGGTGTGATCAAGACCAGTGGTGGCCTGTTCGACTTTCTTTCGGGCAAGAACAAGCGTGCCCCGGACTGGATGCAAAAGGCTTCTCTGGAATGGGCCTTCCGCATCTGTCAGGAACCCAAACGGCTGTTCTGGCGCTATCTGACGACCAACCCCCATGCCATCTGGTTGCTGCTGACAAGGACCCGATAATGGCTGCGTCTGGCAAATACAAACATCAATTTCGGTCGCTCTTGCTTTCGAGCGTGCTGGCGCTGTGCTTTCTGACCTTCGCCGCCATGGCCGCACCTTTCAAGGCGGGCTTTGATCAGTGCGGGCCATCCCATGCCTTTGCCCCGAATGGCTCGGATGCCCGGTTTGCAAGGGGATTCAATCTGCCCAATTGGGATCCGGGTTATGAAGGTTACAAACCGGACGATGGTCTTCTGCGGCAATTGCGTGAAATGGGCTTTTCACACATCCGTCTGCCGGTCAGTCTGGAAAGTCTGGTGGGGCGCTATTCTTCAAAGGACGGGATCGAAGCCCAATTGTCGGCGCTTGGGCAAATGATCACAAGGCTGGTGGCTCTGGACTTTGCGGTCTCGGTTGACCTGCTTCCCGATCAGCCCTTTCAGATCACGCACAAAAACCGGCCCGATCTCGGTCTCGCCTATCTCGTCGAAGCCTGGGACAAGATTGCCGCAATCTCGGAAGGCTGGCCTCAGGAGAGCGTATATTTCGAATTGCTCAACGAGCCGATACCGGATCAGGATGTCTGGTGGCCACAGGCCCAGACCCTTGTTCACCATCTCAATCGCATCGCGAAAGGGCGAAAGCTGATCATCGGCCCGGCGGTTTTCCAGCGCCACGAGGTGCTGATTGCGTCCGAACCGCTCAATGGCGAGAATCTGGTCTATGCAATTCACTATTATGATCCTTTTCTCTTCACCCATCAGGCGATGACCTGGGAAGAGGGGTCGGCGATCAGATTTCTTCGTCAACTGCCCTTTCCTGCGGACGCACAAAGCCCGGCAGTTGTGGCGCAGATCGAAAACATGAAGGCAAGAGGGGCTCCCGATCTTGTCAGGGCGCTTCAGGAAACGTTCCAACAGCCGTGGAACGCGGCGCGCATCGCCACAGATTTTGCAGCCCTGGGGCAATGGTCAAAGCATCACAAGGTGCCGGTTATCGTCAATGAATTCGGTGTCCTGGACTTTGATGTCGATCGCCGCTCCCGGATCAACTGGCTCCGGGCCGTGCGTCTAGCAGCCGAGAAAAACTGTATCGGCTGGGCCCATTGGGATTTCTCCGATGGGTTCGCCATGGTCAATCCGCAAACAACACTGCCTGATCCGTTCGTCATGGATGCGCTATTGTCGAATCGGGAAAAATAGCGAGCCTGAACAGCGTAGAACCGGTACATCTCACCCTTTGCGACAGGGCTTCTGGCCATGATAGACTGAAGGCTCAAAAGCGTTTGGCTGCCATCCCTTTTCATCGCAAGGAGACATGAAATGTCAACAAGATCGCAGACAGCAATTCTCGCTCTGCTTTTGCTCCTTCTTCTGCCTATCTCGTTTATCGGCAAGGCCCAGGCTTATAGCGGCGAGCTTTATTTTGTTTGTGGGCTCAATCCTCACGGCGACAATTTTCTCTCTCTGCGCACCTGCGGATCCACCCGATGCGCCGAAATCATGCGTCTTGGCCCGGATACGCCCCTGCTCAGTTGGGAACCCTACGGCACCAATGGGTGGCGTCAGGTTGATGTCCTGCCCTATCCGACCGCCCCACAAGGGGGCAATTATCCTTCAGGATGGGTTTTCGAGCGTTACATCTGCCCGGATCGTTACTGACCGGAACAGATCGCGGGCATGTTCAATTTGTTGGTATTTATTAACGAATTGCATGCCCTTTGCGTTCAAACATGTGTAACAGTGTGACAATTCCCGCATATTGCCTCAAACTCGTCCGCAATGCTTGAAGCTCTGAAACGAACCTTCTATGGTGTCGCCAGAAATCGCGATCCCCGGGATGGCGGTACCACTTTGTTTCTCTTCACAAGGGCGCAAGCTCAAGGGCGCGTTTCTTGTCAAATTCCAGGAAGTTATAAATCAATGGTTATTCGGCTGCATCAGGGAGATCTTCCCAACCTCAACAATTATGACAATGTTTCAGCTGTTGCCATTGACACCGAGACGATGGGCCTCAACCCGCATCGGGATCGCCTCTGTCTGGTGCAGCTGTCTCCCGGAGATGGGAGCGCGGATCTGATTCAGATCGCCAAGGGCCAGACCGAGGCCCCCAATCTGTGCACGCTTCTTGGCAACAAAAATCTTACCAAGATTTTCCATTTCGCCCGCTTTGACATTGCCGTTCTCTACCATACCTTCGGGGTGATGCCTGATCCGGTTTTCTGTACCAAGATCGCTTCCAAGCTGACCCGGACCTATACTGATCGCCATGGTCTGAAGGATGTCTGCCGCGAATTTCTTGATGTCGATATTTCCAAACAGCAGCAAAGCTCCGATTGGGGTGCCGATACCCTGAGCGACGCCCAGAAGCGATATGCCGCGACCGATGTTCTGCATTTGCATGGCTTGATGGGCATCTTCCGTGCTCGTCTGTCGCGGGAAGGCCGCAAGGATCTGGCGCAATCCTGCTTCGACTTCCTGCCAACGCGTGCCAAGCTTGATCTGGCCGGTTGGGAAGAAATGGACATCTTCGCCCATTCCTGAGGCGAATCTGGCCTCACGCACGACATGTGTTCAGAAAGAGCTAGAAACCGGTGGCAGACCAGCGGCTGAGGTCTGCCTCGTCCCCGCCTTTGATACCCCCAGTTTGATTGTGCCATTGCATAATTTTGCCGTTTTTCCTATTCAGTGATCGAAGCATTCGAAAAAGGGGTCATTGGAAATGGACAAGCGCAAACGGAATGCCCAGTTCCATGAAGAACCGGAGAGAAGGGATGCACGCGCTTTGCGTGGTTCGGCTGAGTTTGGCGCCATGCGCGATCAGGCAACCAGAGCCCGCATCATCAGCGCGCATGAGCAGGAGCGCGCCTTCAAACGGGCAAAGCGGCACTCGATTTTCGTCAAGCTCATGAAGTGGAGCTTGCCGATGATCAATATCATTGTCGTCATCGGCTTCATCGTCTGGGTCACCGAACAGAAGCCCGCCGAGTCCAATGAAGAAATCCAGATCAAGGAGGCAAGTTTCAAACAGCAGGAACTTGTCATGCTCAACCCCAATCTTAACGGCTATTCCGATGATCGCGCCTATCAGGTGATTGCTGCCAGAGCAACGCAAAAAGCGGATAAGCCCAACATCATCAATCTTGAACAGGTTGATGCGCGCATTACCGATGAAAAAAAGCAATGGATGACGGTTACATCCAGGACCGGTCGATTTGATCAGGACAAGGAATATCTCGATCTGAAAGGCGCGGTCGATGTCAACTCATCGCTGGGCTATCAGCTCAAGACCGAAGTCGTCAATGTGAGAATGAAAAAGGGATGGCTGCAAACCCGGACGCCGGTAGAGATCACATCCAAGGATATCAGGCTGACGGCGAAGCGTCTGACCGCTTTCAACAATGGCGAGCATGTGACTTTCAAGGGCAACGTGCGCCTTCATATTTCCGCCGAGGCTGCAAACGGGAAGTCTGCTGAGACAAAGGAAAAAAGCCAATGATGCCGAGTTTGTCTTCTCCGGCAACCAACAGAAAACGGCAATGGGCCAATCTGTTTCTGCCCCTCTGTCTTTGGGTGTTTCTTATATTGCTTCTGTTGCCGCAGGGGGCCAATGCCCAGGGCATGGCAGATGTTGCTTCGGGCTTGCGTACCGACCCCGACGCACCGATCGAGATCGAGGCCGATCAGCTCGATATCTATGACAAGGAAAAGGTTGCCATCTTCAAGGGCGATGTTCGCGCCGTGCAGGGCGATACGACCCTGCTCACGGCGACACTGACCATTCATTATGAAGGGGGAGGTGCGGGCACGGCCCAATCGATTACGCGCCTTGAGGCCCATGGCGGCGTGAAGGTTATCCAGCTTGATCAGCAGGCAAGCGGCAACTCCGCTTCTGTCGACATGGACAAGGAAATCATCATTCTCAACGGTGACGTCGTCCTCACTCAGGGCCAGAATGTGCTGCGCGGCAAGAAGTTGATTGTCAACATGCGCAACGGTGCTGCCCAATTGGTATCCGATCAGGTGCCGCAGGGCGCAACAGGGACCAAAAAACGTGTTCAGGGGCTTTTCATCCCGAACAGGAAGCCAAAAAAATAGCGACAGATCGGCAAACTGGCTCGACAATCAAGGCAATTGCATTTAAGAGCTTTTTCAATAGGTAAAGCCTTGCATTTACGATGGTCACCGCTCTGGAAATCGCGGGCAGGAGAGCTGGAAATCCGGATGATGCAGAAACAGATCTTTGTTAGCAAACATGGCTCGCAAAGGTTGGTGCGGACAAGGAAATTGCAATCTGTTAGTGTGGTCGGGCAAGCCCGACGACTGGTCCCGGATCCGGGGCTTGATGTTGCTCTTCACCGTCTGGCAAGGTTAGGATGTTGCGATCCTGTGGAATCATGGCGCTGCTCGTGATTGGCCGATCCGGCTGAACAGGTGTAGCGCTTAGGGAAAAGTGTATAACCGCTCATGCAAGAGTTTGACGATCTGACCAATGCCGACGTGGCAGAAGACCGACAAGCCCCGTTCGATCCGCTCGAACAGGACGGCATGGGCTGGATGGTCGTGCACAATATCGGAAAAAGCTACAAGAAGCGGACGGTCGTGACCTCTGCGTCTCTTGCGGTTCAGCGTGGCGAGGCGGTTGGACTGCTCGGCCCCAATGGAGCGGGCAAGACCACCATTTTCTACATGATTACGGGCCTTGTCCGTCCGGACAAGGGCTATATCTCGCTCGATGGCTACAATATTACCAGACTTCCCATGTATCGGCGTGCCCGCCTTGGCATCGGATATCTGCCACAGGAAGCCTCCATTTTCCGCGGGCTCAGCGTGCAGGATAATATCATGGCGGTGCTGGAGCTGGTCGAACCCAAGCGCAAGCGCCGCAAGGAACAGCTTGATCAGTTGCTGGAAGAATTTTCCATCGCCCATTTGCGCAATTCCATGGCCATTGCGCTTTCGGGCGGGGAAAGACGGCGTCTTGAAATTGCCCGTGCCCTTGCCTCGCGCCCCTCTTTCATGCTGCTCGACGAGCCATTCGCCGGTGTTGACCCGATTGCTGTCGGCGACATTCAGGAGCTGGTTCGCCACTTGACCGCACGCGGCATCGGCGTGCTTATCACCGACCATAATGTTCGGGAAACGCTCAGCCTCATCGACCGGGCCTATATCATTCATTCGGGCAATGTTCTGACAAACGGTACGCCCGATGAAATCATTTCAAACAGTGATGTGCGCCGACTTTATCTTGGCGAGAGTTTCTCCATGTAGGGCACGATAGGGCATAGACCCGACCGTAGGCGTTCTTTGCCCCGATATCCTCGATATCCAACAATCAAGCATATGAAATCTCGATATTTTTCTTGATGTGACATTTTGAATATGCAAACGGTAACAAGACTGATATAAGTAGCAAGCAAGACTTGTACCAATTACCGATACTTGGCCGATTATGTTCGGCATATGTGATGAAGTTTACGTGATATGAGCGTTTTGTCTGAAAATGTCGGTAAAATAACGGCAAGGGGCAGGGTTTCGGCAAATTCACCTTTGCGTCCATGAAGAACGGCCTGAAACACACAAAGACAAAATCAAGGAAACCAGCGTGAACAACATCAACGCTGCAAGGCTTTGAACAGGTAGGGACCCACTTAACTATGGCTTTGACACCCAGACTGGATATGCGCCAGAGCCAGTCGCTGGTAATGACGCCGCAACTGATGCAGGCTATTCAGTTGCTGCAAATGTCCAATCTCGATCTCGTCGCCTATGTTCAGCAAGAGCTGGAGAGCAACCCCTTGCTTGAAGCGGTCAGTGATGACTATCCAAGCGACAGGGAGACGATGGGGCCAGACATGGCTGGTACGGACGACAGCGGACGGGATCTTTCCGATGCCGGAGCCGGATCAGACAATGCCAACATGGCTGAAAGCTCTGGTGAAGCGGCTCCGACCCCGGATCTGTCCGAGCAGCTTGGCGATGAACGCCCTGAACAGATGGATGCCATTTCCAATGATCTTGATGCGCGTCTGGACAATGTCTTTCCAGATGATGCAGGCTCTGCCGAGCAAACCGGGCCGAGCCTGAATGATCCGTGGATGTCCACGCCCATGCGCAATGGCGGGGCCAATCCCGACTATGATCTCGAGGCTGTGCTGGCTGGTGAAACGTCTCTCTCCGATCATCTCGAGCAGCAGTTGATGACAAGCATTCAGGACCAGAGAGGCCGAATTATCGGGCAGTTCCTGATCAACGAGCTGGACGATTTCGGCTATCTCCAGACAGATCTGGCCATGGTGGCCAATCGGCTTGGTGTCGAGGAAGCGGAGGTCGCTGATGTTCTGGATATTTTACAGACCTTCGAGCCATCAGGAGTGTTTGCGCGCTCGCTTGCCGAATGCCTGGCGTTGCAGCTGAAGGAAAAGAATCGCTACGATCCGGCAATCGCCGCCCTTCTTGACAATCTGGAGCTGCTGGCAAAGCGCGATTACGTGGCCTTGCGCAAGCTATGCAATGTCGATGACGATGATATGGCGCAGATGATCAGCGAAATCAGAGCGCTCAATCCACGCCCCGGCAGCGCCTTCGGTCATTTGACGGTTCAACCTGTCGTGCCTGATGTGTTCGTCAGGCAGGCGGCAGATGGTAGCTGGAATCTGGAATTGAACAGCGAAACCTTGCCGCGCGTGCTGGTCAATCGAAGCTATTATTCGCAGATTACCGAAAATGCGACCGGCAAGAAGGAAAAGGAATTTCTCGTCGATTGCCTGCAAAGTGCCAATTGGCTGATCAAGAGCCTTGACCAGCGTGCACAAACCATCCTCAAGGTGGCAACCGAGATCGTCAAACAGCAGGATGCCTTTTTTGCATATGGTGTGACCCATCTCAAACCGCTCAATCTTCGCACGATCGCCGACGCCATCCAGATGCATGAAAGCACGGTCAGCCGCGTGACCTCGAACAAGTATATCGCGACCAACCGCGGCACATTCGAAATGAAATATTTCTTCACTTCGGCCATTTCCGCGACCTCTGGCGGTGACAATCATTCCGCAGAAGCGGTCAAGCATCGAATCAAGCAGGCGATTGACGGGGAAAGCGTGAATAACATTCTGTCCGATGATGCGCTGGTCAAACAGTTGCGAGGGGCAGGGGTGGACATTGCCCGCCGCACGGTCGCCAAATACAGAGAGGCGATGAATATCCCTTCATCGGTGCAGCGCAGGAGGGAGAAGAAAGCGGCTCTGGGCTGAAAATGTCAACAGATGGCCGGGGCCGTTGCGGACTGTGGCGCAAGGCCTGCCCGCATGATGTGAAACATGGACTGAACTTTCGTCAAGGACGTCTTTGATGCAAGGCGCAAAAGGACCCTGGAATGCCGAAATTGAAATTATATTTTGATATATGATTTCTTTGAGTAATTTTATTAACAAAAATTAAGATTATGTGTTTGTTAATTGCATGATCGCTTCTCAGTGGATAAATACGTAAAGTTCCGAATTTCGTGCCAAAGATTGTTCTGTCTTCTGGTCAAATCCCAATAAATTTGGCACACTTGAACTATGCGTGACAGACTATTCCATAGCATTGACATTTGGCTGTCTAGCGCTTATGAGGGCGCGGTTCAAAGCTGTGTTGATGCTTTGCAGGGACTGGTTCCATGCATATGGCCGACCAGGCTTCTATTGATGAAATGACGGGGCTCTTTGCGGCCTGTCACTGGTATGGCCGTAATTTCCAGCGTCATTGTTAGAGACTCTAGTCGGTCATTTCGTAGGCCCATAATCAAGTAGGGGGTTCCATGACGCTTCGTGTATCAGGCAAACAAGTTGATGTTGGCGATTCGCTCCGCGCTTATGCGGAAGATCGGGTAGCCGAAACGGTTGAAAAATATTTCGACGGCGGTTTCGGTGGTCAGATGACCTTGGAAAAGGAAGGCATCGGCTTCAAGAGTGACCTTGTACTCCATCTCGATACTGGGATGGTGATGCAGGCAAGTGGTTCTGATCCAGATGCTCAAAAAAGCTTCGACAATGCTGTTGAGCATATCGACAAGCGGCTTCGCCGGTATAAAAGACGCTTGAAAAGCCATCGTAATGATTTCCGCGAAAGCCCTGAAGCGATTGAAGTTGCCTATGGCGTTTTACAAAACCCGGCGACCCAGGATGAGGTGCCGGAAGATTTCTCGCCCGTGGTCATCGCAGAAAGCACCTCTCCAATCCGCACCTTGACGGTTGGTGATGCGGTTGTTGCCTTGGATTTGTCTGGCGAACCGGTTGTGGTCTTCCGTAATGCGGGAGATAATGCTATTAACGTCGTTTATAAACGCAAGGATGGTCATGTTGGCTGGATCAACCCGGCACTGACCAAATGATTGGAACAGGCGCCATGGCGGGAATATCTCGTCTCTGGCGCCGTTCAACTGAAGTCAAGGGCGCATTGAAGGGGACAGACTTACCCTTTGAGTAGCGCTGAGCCAACAAGGCAAGAAGCGCCGTTGGTGTTCGCTCAAGACTGACCTGCCTCAAGGGGTGAAACCCATGGGGCAGGTTGATCATTTCAAGAAACCCGAACCCTTCGTCTCGACCATCCATGTCCGTGCGAGGCGTTTGAAACATGAGAGTTTCATGGAACTGAACGATCTACTCGCTCCTGAAGCGATTGTGCCTCTGCTCAAGGCAAGCAGCAAGAAGCAGGTGATTCAGGAGTTGTCGGAGCGCGCGGCCCGGCTGACCGGTTTGCCGCAACGCCAAATCTTCGAAAAACTTCTCCAACGTGAACGACTCGGCTCGACAGGAGTGGGCCAGGGTGTGGCCATACCACACGGCAAACTGCCTGAACTGGACAAGATCCATGGAATTTTCGCTGTGCTCGACAAGCCGGTGAATTTTGAAGCGATGGACGATCAGCCTGTTGATGTCGTCTTTTTGCTGCTCGCTCCCGAAGGGGCAGGTGCAGATCATCTCAAGGCACTGGCTCGCATCGCACGGGTTTTGCGCAACGAGGATATTCTTGCCAAATTGCGAGCTGCAACCGAAGCCGACGCCATACGTGCCATTCTCTGCCATTTGCAGGAATCGGACGCAGCCTGACAGGGCAGGCATCTCCCAACCTTTTCCCCGATATTGGAATTCTTGTAATCTTATCGTCAAGATTACGGAGCATGTAGAGCAGATGCAGGGTCCGCGCAAAAGGGTGCGCGGGCTTTTGAGCAATCTGCTATCAGGGCCAAGAGGGAAAAGCCAATGCAGCCGGGTTTCAATGACAAGATGAAAGAGACAGGGCCCGGCATGCCGCCTTTCAGCGAGGCGGCCAGGGTCTGGTGGCGCATCGGCTTCTTGTCCTTTGGTGGACCCGCTGCACAAATCGCCCTGATGCATCGCGTAATCGTCGATGAAAAAACCTGGTTGACGGAGCGACAGTTTCTCAATGCGCTGTCCTTTTGCATGATGCTGCCCGGACCGGAGGCCATGCAGCTGGCCACCTATGCCGGCTGGCGATTGCACGGGGTGGCAGGCGGGTTGATGGCCGGTCTTGCCTTTGTCATTCCCGGAAGTCTTGTTATTCTTCTGCTTGCCGCGTCCTATGCCCTTTTCGGTCAGGCTCCGCTTGCCGCCTCGCTCTTCATGGGCATCAAGGCTGCGGTGCTGATCATCGTGCTCGAAGCCTTGCTGCGGGTTGCGAAAAAGGCGCTGGACGGTCTGGCTCATTGGCTGATCGCCGGCTTTGCCTTTGTTGCGCTTTTCTTCTTTCAGTTGCCCTTTCCCCTGATCATCCTGTTCGCCGCACTCTATGGCATCTGGCACGGGGAGAAGCTCGGCAAGAGGGGCGAGACCAAGGCGCACGATGATGAACTGGAAAAGACGCACACGGTGTCGCTTGGCCAAAGCCTCAAGACAGTCGGGATCTGGCTGTTCATTTGGTTCGCGCCGCTCATCCTTCTTGACTGGCTCGCTCCCATCGAGATCTTTACCTTGATCGGATATTTCTTCTCGAAACTGGCTACCGTGACTTTCGGCGGAGCCTATGCCGTGCTTGCTTATATGGCACAGGATGTTGTTGAGCTGCATGGCTGGCTCGGGGCCACAGAAATGCTTGACGGGCTCGGATTGGCCGAAACGACGCCGGGGCCGTTGATTTTGGTAACAGAATTTGTTGGCTTTCTGGCCGCCGCGCGCTCAGGTGAGGGCGTCAGCCTGTGGCTCGGACTGGCCGGAGCCCTGGTCACGCTCTGGGCGACATTTGCACCCTGTTTTCTCTGGGTCTTTGCCGGGGCTCCCTACATCGAATGGATCAGCGCCCGCCCGCGCCTGCGAGAAGCCTTGCGCGCCATTACGGCGGCAGTGGTTGGCGTCATTCTCAATCTGTCGGTCTGGTTTGGCCTGCATGTGGTGTTCGAGCGGGTCGATCAGCATGAGATTGGCCCGCTGACACTGCATGGGCCGCAACTGGAAAGCTTTAGCCCCTTTGTCTTTGCACTGACGCTCTTTGCCGGATATCTCATCCATTTCCGCAAATGGTCGATTGTCAAATGCCTTGCCGTAACGGCAGCTCTCGGCCTCTTGTGGGGGCTCGCCTGATATTGCCCATATCGCGCGTGGCGGTCTGCTCCGAAAAAAGGGGGGACTTACGGTCGGGAAAAACTGAAGAATGCAGAAAAGAGGGGAAAGCAGGACGGCAAAAGGCCGTTGCGCTGCGTAAGCACGAGTGCCTGTCTATGGTCGATGGTGTGACTGGGGGAGGCCTCCGGGGTGAGAGGAGTGCCGGTCCTTGGCGGGCTGAAACGGGGAGCCGCTCAGAACCAGCATCTTTCCATGTGATGGTCACAAGATGATCGTGAGGATGTCAATGTACGCTCACGGTCTCAATATCGTGGCGCATGGCGCTCAGTTTGACAGCGGATTCGGATCCTGCCAGCGCGATGGGTTGCCCCTGAACATCCAGTAGGGCCCACAATTCCTGATTTTGGGGAATTTCGATTTCCGGCGCTTCGGGAAACAGATCCATGACCTCTTCCATGCTCACCTGACGCACATAGGCCATACGACGCTCCAACATAATGGATTCGAGACCTTCTTCCATTTCGTCATTTTCGAACAGTTCTTCATCATACATGGCATCTGCTTTCATGTTTGGCGAACCACAGCCCCTTGGTTTACGGGAGGATGGGCAGTGATACACCTTTGGTGGAACACACGCTTATTCTTTTACGTCGATGGCTATCTTACGGACCACTTTCTCCGGTTCCGGCCGAGCCAGATCGATGGACAGAAGCCCATCTTTCAACTCGGCTCCTAGAATTTCTATGCCCTCGGCCAGCACGAAAGAGCGCTGGAACTGACGGGCCGCGATACCGCGGTGAAGATACTGGCGGCTCTGGTCATCAACCTGTCGACCGCGAATGACAAGCTGGCTTTCTTCCAGTGTCACATCAAGCTGGTCACGGGTGAAACCGGCCACGGCGAGTGTGATCCGCAAAACATCACCACCGCCTCCATTGCCCTCAAGCAATTTGCTTTCGGTTGGATCCAGTCTTTCAATATTGTAAGGGGGATATCCTTCATTCGCGCCTTTGGCGACGCGGTCAAGCACGCGCTCGACTTCATCAAAACCGAGCAGGAACGGACTTGAAAAGGCAGACATACGAGACATTGGCGGTCCTTTTCGTAAGCGACACGCGAGAGGCTTCTCGTTCTTTGAAAACAATGAAGCCAGAAGTGTAAAGCAAGTGTTAACGCCTCGGCATTGGCAAATGCTTCACGGTGAATGGCATTCATCTCACGCAATCCCGGCCATCAGCAAAAGGGGTGCCAAGACGAATCTTCGGGCCGGTTTTTCACCACGCCCTTGGCGTCGAACCTCAGCTTCAAGCATCCGACCCGATCAATATGGGGTTATTTGCACCCTGCTTCAAGTTTTTGTTCTGCCGACGCGATATTTCTTCCTGCCTTGTTGCATTTTTCCGATTGAACACACCCGCCTCAGGGTTTGATGGTGACCGATGTGCCAATGGCCACGCGAGAGAAAACATCCTCGATATCGTTGTCCGAGACGGCGATGCAGCCTGCTGTCCAGTCAAAGGGGATACTGATTGGCAGATTGAGACGTCCCCATGCATTGGGCTGACCGTGGATGAAGATGTCGCCTCCGGGGCTCACGCCCCTTGCGCGGGCTTCCCGCCTCTGGTGTGCGGTCGGATAGGTGATGCCAAGCGAAAGATGAAACTGTGAGGCCCCATTGCGCCGGTTGATCAGATACCGCCCTTCAGGCGTTTTTCCATCCCCTTCCTGTTGTTTTGGTCCTGTGGGGGACGATCCGAGCCGGATGGAATAGCGCTTCATCTCCTGTCCCTGGCGAAAAAGGATCATGCGGCGCTCGCCCTTCAAGATGACGATTTCATCGGCTCGCTCGGCAGCGGGACGCAGGCGAGGGGCCGCCGCACGCGTCTCGGATCTGACAAAACTTGCATAAACACCATATGCCATCAGCAGAAGAAGCAGGAAGGAAAAGAGCTTGATGCTGCGCACGATCATTACGGTTTGGCTCCTTGTGCAGAGGTTGCAAGGCCTTGACCCGATCAGGTTGTTCCAAATCGCGCTTGCTGCTTGCAGCAAGCGAGCATCTGGCTTCGCTTCGAGACCCCCGCGCTGCCGCCCCAACAGGCAAACAAATGAGATGAGGGCAATGCCCGCCACCGCGGCCCATTCTAGCGAAGAATTGCGTCAAAGTTGAGAGCGACATGAGGGGGGGCTGGCTCGGCGAAAAGACGGATGCTAAGCAAAGAAAAAGCCGCCCCGAACTGGAACGGCCTTTCTTGAAAATCGTGTCGGCGGTGAAGGTGTCTTCTCTTGAATTCCTACCCTGCTTTTCTGGCCCGACGACGGTCCGCACCCGTCTGATAGGCAATTTCAGAGTGATATTTGCAATAGGGGGATCCTGCTTCGGATTTGCACCCGCAGAAATGGAAGTCGGCATCACCAGGATCACCAATCGGCCACTTGCAGGTATTTTCTGTCAAGCTCAGGATCGTCGCCCGCTTGGAGATGGGGACAACAACAGCATCCAGTTCCGGATTTGCTTCGGCCTTGGGTTTTGGTGTCGGTTGTGGCCGGGCGTCAGCTTTGAGCGCGGTTGCGCCTACGGTTGGAGCCGCAGACCCGCTGCTGGGACGTGCTGGACGGCTCGACTGGCTGCGCGGACGTCTGGCCCGGGGAGCTGTCGTTGTCGTTTTTGCGCGTCCGGACAAGCCGAGACGATGGACTTTCCCGATTACCGCATTTCGGGTTACGCCGCCAAGTTCTGCCGCGACCTGGCTGGCACTGAGCCCTTCGGCCCAAAGTTTTTTTAGTAGTTCAACGCGTTCGTCAGTCCAAGACATTTAATAAGCCTCCGTCTAGACTGTTACAGAAGGCAAACCAAACGCCGCAATTGGTTGTGTACACACAACCAAAGGTTTGACCTTCTTCAGTGGATTTTCATTTTGCCGCACGATTTATATTTCGTTAATAATTTGTAAACTATATTAAGCGGCGACTCCTCTGCAACAGCAGGTAGGCGGGAATTGGCCCTTTTCCCCAGAAATCCGAATCAAAGATTGTCCAGAAATTGCTTGACAATGATTTTCTTGATTTATCCAGACCGAATTGTTGATTATGTGTGGAAAACCTGTTGTTAAGCCTTGCATAACAACCAGCTGCATGGGGCGCAATGGGTTTGCCACGAGCAGTTGTCATTCGCTGTGAGCTGGTCTGTTCATGACTGGGCGCTGCACCAGTTTTGAGCATATTTTTCGTGCATCTGGTGTGAAACAGACACGGCAGGTGGTCCCTTCCTGCGTCTTTATCCTTAACGATCAGTTCATCATTTTGGGAGCGAAAAGGCCAGCTTTTTGATCCTCAAATTGTACCAATTGCGAAATCCTTCGCTGCTGTGTTTGATCGAGAAACATATTATTTTGTGGATTTGTGTATTAAACGCATAATATTTTGAATGTTTGCCGCGCGAAATGATTGACAAATGCCATGTCCTCTTGCAAAAGAGAGACCTTCGCCAGCCGCCGTTGGGGCGGCTTTTTTTGTTGCGTTTCCGCCATTCCCGGCCTTGTTTGAAAGATCTCATGTGCCGGTCTGGGATGAGGGAAAAGAGGATATCGCGCACTCCGGACGCATGGTGCGGAGCTGGAACAAGGGCGCAATGTCCATATTTAAGGAGATCTTTGTCTTGGGACGAGGATGAATAAGATGACCGACTCTTCGCTGTATGCCACCTATGCACGGGCTGACCTGAAATTCGAAAAGGGGGAAGGCGCTTGGCTTACAACGCAGGATAATCGACGATTCCTTGACTTTGCCGCCGGAATTGCAGTGAACAGTCTCGGTCATGCCCATCCACATCTGGTTGAGGCGCTCAAGGCACAGGCAGAAAAGCTCTGGCACGTCTCCAATCTTTATGACATTCCCGGCCAGCATCAGCTTGCAGAGCGGCTTTGTGCGGCCACTTTTGCCGACAAGGTCTTCTTCACCAATTCCGGTGCTGAAGCTGTGGAATGTGCTGTGAAAACCGCACGGCGATATCATTATGACTGTGGTCATCCCGAAAAATCCACAGTCCTGACCTTCTCCGGTGCTTTCCATGGTCGGACCCTGGGCATGATCGCGGCCGGTGGACAGGAAAAATATCTTGAAGGCTTCGGACCAAAGGCTCCGGGTTTCATAACCCTGACCAGTCTGGACATTGATTTGGTGAAACAATCGATCAATGAAGAAACCGCAGCAATCCTTATAGAACCGATCCAGGGCGAAGGCGGAATTCGGGAAATTGTGCCGGCCTTCCTAAAAGCCCTTCGGGATTTGTGCGATGAGTCCGACATTCTGTTAATTCTCGATGAGGTGCAGACCGGTGTCGGACGAACGGGCCACCTTTTCGCCCATGAAGAAGCGGGCATAAAACCTGATATCATGGCCATTGCGAAAGGCATCGGTGGCGGATTTCCCATGGGTGCCTGCCTTGCAACCGAGAAGGTTGCAAAAGCGATGATACCTGGCACACATGGCTCAACCTATGGTGGCAACCCTCTGGCCATGGCTGTAGGGAATGCGGTTCTTGATGTGGTGCTGGAAGACGGGTTTCTGGACCATGTTGCCAAAATGGGCCTCGTTCTGAAGCAGCGCCTTGCCGCATTGAAGGACGCTTATCCCGATTATATCGAGGAAATCAGAGGCCGGGGGCTGCTTCTGGGCCTCAAATTGTCAATGCCACCAGCAGAACTGATCAACGCGTGCCGGGCAGAAGGTCTGTTGACCGTAGGAGCCGGAGACAATGTTCTGCGCCTGGCGCCACCTCTGATCATTGATCAGGAAGAAATTGATTTTGCACTCAGGGCTTTGGAGCATGCTTTGGACAAGCTGGTCGCTGCGAAGCAGGAAAGCCACTAAAAGGGGACAGCAAACCATGTCAGACAGCACCATTCGCCATTTTCTTGACTTGGAAAAGCAACAGACCGAAACGCTTAAGGAAATTCTTGCAACCGCCCATTCGATCAAGGACGCCCGCAAGACCTCCCGCATGACCAATATCTTGCAGGACAAGGTCGTTGCACTGGTCTTTGACAAACCTTCAACGCGCACCCGCGTATCTTTCGATGTCGGCGTGAGGGAACTGGGCGGCATGCCGATGATGTTGACCGGGGCGGAAATGCAACTGGGCCGCGGCGAGAGCATTCCCGATACAGCACGTGTCCTGTCCCGTTTCATCGATGCCATCATGATCCGTATTCTCGATCATCATGCGGTCGAGGAACTGGCCGAATATGCCACGGTTCCCGTCATCAACGGTCTTACCTATTATTCCCATCCCTGCCAGATCATGGCCGACATCATGACCTATGAGGAGCATCGCGGCTCCCTGAATGGCAAGACGGTCACCTGGGTTGGCGACTATAACAATGTGCTGACTTCCTGGCTGCATGCCGCCGAGCATTTCGACTTCACCATGCGGATTGCCGTGCCGGAAGAACTGATGACGGATTTCTCCGTGATTGATCGCCTCCGCAGCCGTGGCGTGCGCATTGAGATGTGTGATCGTGCCGAGGATGCCGCCGATCAGTCCGACCTCATCATCACCGACACCTGGGTCTCGATGGGCGATGAAGATGCCGAGCATCGTCACAATCTTCTCAAACCCTATCAGGTCAATGACCGGCTTATGGGGCTTGCCCACGACGATGCCCTCTTCATGCATTGTCTGCCCGCCCATCGCGGCGAAGAGGTGACCGATGATGTCATGGACGGTCCTCAGTCGGTGGTCTTCGATGAAGCAGAAAACCGTCTGCATGCGCAAAAGGGCATTATGGCCTGGTGCTTCCATCAGGCCAACAGCGATATAAAATAGGGTGGCATTTGAAGATCGGTCGCTTTCCCGAAGGGGGAGTGCGACCGGCCTGCCAATCACAGCCCGCTCTTTGTGGTCTCCTCCTGCAAGGCCATTCAATCTTTGACAACAGGGTGCCTGCTTGGCGCCCAGTTTTCGGGCGTTGACCGAAAGGCCGGTCCGGCCGGAAAAGCCCGGACCTTGACGCAAGGCCAGACAAGACCAATATGGGCAGGAGCCGCAAGAGCCTTTCCCGCCCTGAGACGGGCGATATGGGATGGGCTCTGCACCAAACATGATCAGAGATCTGATCCTGTGAGAAAATGCACATGATCAGCTTTCGTCCGCTTGCCCTTTGCCTTTATTCTTGTCCCGACTTCTGCTAGGGATCGCCCCAAAATTCCAAAAGGCCAGAAACGGCTTTCCGGCTAGCTTCCGCCATTGTGGAGGCAGAGAGAGCAGCGCTTTAAGAAAGTGAGCCTGATGTCTGAACTGAATTCGTCCCAAGTCTCCCTGGACCGCGTCCTTCCCTTTCAGGTCGATGGGCTGGATGTGCGTGGCCGCATGGTCCAGCTCAACAAGACCATAACCGCCATCATCGAGCGGCATGATTATCCCGATGCGGTCAATCGCCTGCTTGCCGAAGCGATTGCCCTGACGGCCCTTTTGGGCTCGTCGCTGAAATTCGAAGGCAAGCTCATTTTGCAGGTCCAGTCCAAGGGCGCGGTGAATATGCTGGTGGTCGACTATACCGCCCCCGATGCCGTCAGGGCCTATGTTCGCTTTGATGCAGACGCGCTCGAGCAGCATGTCGCCAGGGGCGAGACCAAGCCCGAGCAGCTTTTCGGCGAGGGTCATCTGGTGATGACCATTGATCAGGGGCGATACATGAACCGCTATCAGGGTGTTGTTGTTCTCGATGGCAAAAGCCTTGAGGAAGCAGCCCACAGCTATTTCATGCAGTCCGAACAGCTGCCGACCCGCGTTCGCCTTGCGGCAACCGAAATGGTCACGCGTCAGGAGGATGGCAGTCCGAAAACCGAATGGCTCGCAGGTGGTTTGCTGGTCCAGTATCTGCCTCATTCAAGCGAGGATATTCCACACCGTGACCTGCATCCGGGTGATCATCCGGATCCGGATATGCAAAAGATCCATCACGTGACCGAAGCGGACGCATGGCGTGAATGCGAAGCGCTGGTCAACACCATTGATGACCATGAGCTGACGGATCCCTCTGTCTCTGCCGAGCTGTTGCTCTATCGACTCTTTCACGAAAACGGACCACGGGTTTTCGAGGAAATGCCAATCCATGACCGGTGCAATTGCAGCCGCGAGCGCATCGGAGAGATGTTCGGCACCTTCAAGGCCGAGGATGTCGAAGAGATGATTGTCGATGGCAAGATCAAAGTCACATGCGAATTTTGCAGCGCCCGATATGAATTCGAACCTGCCGAGGTGCTTGCTTCTGCCAAGGACTGATAGCGAGCCGATCATCTGTGACACCAGGCAAAAGGCCATCCCGGAGACGGGGTGGCCTTTTTGGTCAAGGGGGCTGTTTGCATCCCGGTTGGAACATTAAAAATTGGCAATCTTCTTGCGTGTTTGGGATTGCAGTGCACTGAAAGAGAAACGCCTTTTGAGTATGGAATTTAGAACCATTTGAAATGTAAGGCCAAATATGCGTTGCGACAGCGCTCGCACACGCAGAACAGTTCTGACAGAACCAGCAGGACAATTCTGTAGCGCTACTGAAAAGTGACAAGTCTTTCATTGGTAACCCGGCATTCTTTGACTATATTGCCCTTATCTGGCGAGATGGGGCCAATAGGTGTTTGATATTTGAAAAATCTGAATGCGTGAGTCAGCGACGGCTGAAAAGGTGGACCAGTAAGAATGAAGCATCAAGGCGAGGATCAAGGTGGCCCGCACGCTCCTAGCGAGGCGTCGTCAGACAGCAATGAGCAAAAAGGCGCAGCGCCACAAGCGTCCGCAAGGCGCAGTGAGTTCCATATCGCAACTGTCTTGCGCGGAATTCTGAAACTGGTGGTTCCGTTACTGGTCATCACTGCGGTGTCTTTTGCGACCTGGAAGATTGTCGCCACAAAACCCGACGTCAACCGCCGTCCGCCGCGCGAGAAAACATATGCGGTTGAAGTGAAGTTGGCAGAGCCCGGAGCCCTGCAACCCGATATCGGTCTTTTCGGCACGGTATCGGCTGCCCGAACGGTGGATTTGCGTGCGCTGGTCAGCGGTCAGGTGGTTTGGGTCAATCCCTCTCTTCTCGAGGGGCATCTGATCGAGCAGAATGATCCCCTGGTTCGCATCGATCCATTCGAATATCAGGGAAGCTTGCGTGAGGCCAAAGCCAACCTGTCCGAGGCCAGAGCCCAGCTTCTGGCGAGCAAGGTCAATCTTGACAGCGATGAGGCCACGCTCAAGCGGCTCGAGGAGCAACTCGAAATCGCGACCAATGATCTGGACCGCGCCGAAACCCTGCTGCAAAAGGGCAGCCTCACACGGCAGACCTTCGAAAGCCGCAAGCTGATCGTCTCCCAGAGACAACAGACCGCAGAAAGCACGCGTTTCAATCTGCAAGTCCTGAAAGCCCAGATCAAGCAGCAAGAGGCCAACATTGATCGGCTCGAATGGCGGGTTGAACAAGCGCAGCACAATCTCGACAACACCGCGCTGAATGCCCCGTTTACCGGCCTTGTGCAATCAAAATCCGTGGCAGTCGGACGCAATGTTTCGGCCAGCGACACACTTGTCTCCCTGTATGATCCGCAACAAATGGATGTGCGTTTCACCCTGTCTGACGCGCAATATGGGCGTCTGATTTCTGATGATGCAAATCTGATAGGCCGAAAGGTAAGGGTCAACTGGCAGTTGGGAGATCTGGTCAGGAGCAATGCCGCAACCATCACACGGGTGACACCGGAGGTGAACGCGGCCAATGGCGGGGTCGAGGTCTATGCTCGCATCATGGCCAATTCGGAGCTGCGCACCGGGACTTTTGTGGAGATCATTGTGCCGGACAAGGTCTATGACAATGCGATCTCCATTCCCCAGGCCGCGATCTATAACGGCGACAGGGTCTATATCAATGAAAAGGGCCGCATGGCACCGCGACAAATCAAGGTTCTCGCCTATCTTGGCGACACGGCCCTGATCGACGGAGCCGGAATCGCGCCGGGTGCGGAGATTGTCACCACGCGCATTGCCGAAGCCGGACCCGGCCTCAAGCTCGTGATCCCCGGCGCTGATGGAGGACCAACCGAACCGCAGGACCGTGAGTCCTCGGCTGCTTCCGAGAAAATGTCTGGTGGTCGGCCCGCTGATCGGAAACGACAAGGGGCAGCCCAATGAGCCGGTTTGAGACCCAGAACAAGGGGGGAGTGGTCGCCTTCTTTGTCCATCATCCCAACGCCGCCAACCTGCTGATGATCATGTTGCTGGTCGCCGGGCTCTTTTCGCTTTCGCGCATGAACAGTCAGTTCTTTCCGACCATCGACTCCGACACGATTGAAATCTCAGTCAAGTGGAACGGTGCCAGCGCAGAGGATGTCGAGGCCAACATTCTCGAACTGATCGAGCCGAAAGTGCGTTTTGTCGATGGCGTCGATCAGGTCCAGTCCTTTGCGCGGGAAGGCTCTGCCATGATCGTGCTGGAGTTCAAGCCGGGCACCAATATGCAGCAGGCTCTGCGCGATGTGGAATCCAATGTCGATACCGTCACCTCGCTACCCGATCTTGCAGACGATCCCTCGATTGCCTACCGCCAGTTCCGCGATGACGTGAGCCGATTGATCCTGTCAGGTCCTTTCGATGAAGCCGCCTTGAGGCAATTTGCCAAGGAAATGCGGGATGATCTCATTGACAGGGGGATCGATACGGTCGACTTCACGGGCTTGCGAGACGAGCAGTTCTATGTCGGTCTGCGTGACTATGATCTTCGCCGGTTGGGGTTGACCATAGAAGATATCTCCAACCAGATTGCCATGAACAGCCGCGACTTGCCATCGGGTACGGTCAAGGATGGCGTCGAGAAACAGATCCGTACCCTGGCGGCAGAGGAAACCCCCGAAAGCCTTTCAGGCGTCAAGATCAAGTCCCAGATCGATGGCTCAAGCGTTAACCTCAACGACATTGCACGGATCGAGCGTCGTCTCAATCCCGATCAGGTCCGGGGCTTTCTGCAAGGCGAGTCCGCAATTCAGCTGATTGTCAAGCGAGCCCCCACGGAAGACTCTCTTGAAGCATCGGCAATCGTTGACGACTATCTCAAATCGATTGAAGGCGTCTATCCGCCAACCTTGAAGATCACCCAGTATGATGCCTTGGCCGAAGCTCTGGTCGAACGCATCCTGCTTCTTGTCAAGAATGCGGTGTCCGGTCTCATCATTGTCATGGTGATCCTGTCGCTGTTCCTGAATTTGCGCACGGCCCTGTGGGTCACCGCAGGCATTCCCATCTCGATGCTGGCTTCCTGTGTGGTGCTCTTGATGCTTGGGCAGACGATCAACATGATGTCGATCTTCTCCTACATCATGATGCTTGGGGTGATTGTGGACGATGCCATTGTCGTGGGCGAGGAGACGACTACGCGCTATCAGGCTGGCGAGCCGGGTGCTGTTGCCGCGCAGGGCGGCGGCAGCAGAATGCTGCTTCCCGTGGCTGCGGCCTCTCTGACCACGATTGCCGCCTTTTCTCCCATCCTGATGATCGGTGGCGTCATCGGTCAGATGATGAGCATTTTGCCCATCGTGGTGATTGCAGTGCTGGTTGCCAGCTTCATCGAGTGCTTTTTCATCCTGCCCGGCCATTTGGCCCACTCCATGACGCCGGGCCATCATGTCGGCTGGAATGTCAAACGGGTGATCGGCGTCGGGCTGGTCATCGCCTTGCCTCTTATTCTGTTCTACAGCTTGTCCGAAGATCTTGTCGCCAAATTTGCTGGCGCGACAGAAGTGATCTGGCGGGCACTGCATGACTGGCTCGATGAGGGGGGAGCGACCCCCATGTTGGTCTTTGTCGCGCTTGCCTTTGCTGCTGCTGCGCTTATCGAATATTTCCGGTATCGGGGCGAGCCGAAGGGAAAAGGCCGCTCCCACTCCGCCCATTTGAAGGAAAGCGCATTCCGGCGCGGATTTGACAGGCTCTTTGCCGCCTTTCGTGATGGCCCGTTTCGCTGGCTGGTGACCGTATCCTATAATTGGCGTTACACCACTTTGGCGATTTGCGTATCCTCCATGGTGCTGGCTGGCGGGTTGATCGCCGGTGGCCGGATCGGGTTCGTTTTCTTCCCTACGGCGGAATCTGAGACGATCACCATCGCGCTCACATTCAATGTCGGCATTCTGGAAGAGGATGCGGTCGACATTCTCGAAAAGGTCGACAAGATCGTCTATGAAACCGAGAGCGAAGTGGGCAAGGGGGAAAAGCTGGTCGTGGCATCCTTCGCTACGCTTGGCAGCTCTGGCCGAACCACCGCCGACAATGTCGCATCCCTGCGCCTGCGTCTGACCGCTTCGGAAAGACGAACAGTCCGCACCAGTAGCTTCATGAAAGCGCTCAATCGCAACATGCCTCAACTGGCCGGTCTCAAGCGCATCGCCATAAGGGGCCAGCGGGCCGGCCCTCCCGGTGCCGATCTCGATATCCGCCTGACCGATGCCAAGACCGAGACCCTCAAGATGGCATCGCTAGAATTGCAGGAACGCCTGTCCGCTTTCCCCGGAGTAAGCGAGCTTGATGACAACATGCCCTATGGCAAGCCCGAGCTGGCGCTCGAACTGACCCAGCGCGGACGTAGCCTTGGGTTCACGGCCCAGTCGATCGGCGAGCAGATCCGGGATCTGGTCGAGGGACGCATTGCGCGCAAGTTGGCCATTCTGGATGAAGAGGTCGAGATCCAGCTGCAACAGCTGACGCGCAAGGATCGCGACAGTCTGCGCTCCCTGTGGCTCAAAAGCCCTCAGAACACCTATGTTCCATTGACCGAAATCGTCACCTTCAGTGATCGGCAGGGCTTTTCCTCAATCCAGCGTTACGATGGCAAGACCACCATTTCGGTGACCGCCGATGTCGACGCGTCCGTTGTGACGGCAACCGAGCTGGTCGCCGAACTCGATCAGGCCCTGTTGCCTGAAATTGCCAGCAAATACGGGATCAATTATCGCTTCTCGGGTCGGGACGAGGAAAGACAGGATGCCTTTGGCGATCTGCGCACGGGGGCTCTGATTGCCCTTGCTGCGATCTATATCATTCTTGCCTGGGTCTTTGCCTCCTATTTGCGCCCCTTCGCCATCATGATGATCATCCCCTTCGGTTTTGTCGGAGCTGTCTTCGGGCATTATCTGCTGGGCTACAATCTGACAATCCTGTCCATGATCGGGCTGCTTGGTCTTGCCGGGATCCTCGTCAATGACTCGCTCATTCTTGTCAGCCGTCTCGATGAACGTCTCGCCCACGGGGAAGCCTTGAAAAAGGCGGCCATCGGTGCAAGTTGTGATCGTTTGCGCGCGGTGCTGCTAACGTCGCTGACGACAATCGGCGGTCTTGCTCCCATGCTTTTCGAAAGCTCGCCTCAGGCCCAGTTCCTCAAGCCGATGGCGGCAACGATGATTTTTGGCCTGTCGGTGGCAACGCTATTCGTGCTGTTTCTTGTGCCGACCCTGTTTGGCATCGGAAGCGATCTCAGGCGCGGGGTCCTGTGGCTGCTATATGGCAGGCGCGACACCGCATCACGACATCCGGCTGAATGACCTTCGCAACAAGAATTGGGGGCCATGACATGTCATGACCCCCACCGCTGGTGCAGCAAAATGGCCTCCTGAAACGGGTGATTTTGCTCCGCATTGAACATTGTGGGGACATTCATCAATGCGATCCAGCGCGACCATCCATCAATTAGAACTATGATAAATATCGTAATTATTAACCATGTAAAAGCACCTAATTAGTTCAAGTTTTATTATAACATAAAACCAGATCCATGCCGGTGCTCCATGCCTGTGCTCCATGCCTGTGCTCCGATGCCTGTGTCCGTAGGCATCAGCTCCAGAGGCGGAGCCAATCAGACATGCTGTCCGCCATTGATATGGATCTCCGAGCCCGAGACGTAGGAACTGGCATCCGAGCACAGATAGTGGATGGTATCGGCCACCTCGGAAGGTTGGCCGAGCCTGTGCAAGGGGATGGTTTCAACGATCTTTTCCGTTCCTGGCGAAAGAATGGATGTATCGATCTCTCCCGGAGCAATAGCATTCACCCGAATGCCATAGGGCCCGAAATCCGCAGCCATTTCCCGCGTCAACGCCGCGAGCGCTGCCTTGGATGTTGCATAGGCTGAGCCAGCAAACGGGTGCACGCGCATGCCCGCGATGGACGTCACATTGACGATGGACCCCTGAGCCGCCTTGAGTTCATCAAACAGGCCCCGCGCCAGCATGATCGGTGCAAAGAAGTTGACCGCAAAAACCTGTTGCCACAGCTCAAGCGGCGTATGGACGCTGTCAAGGCGTTGACCTTCTTCGTTTTTGGGACTGATGGCGGCATTGTTGACCAGAGCATGGAGCTGTCCTCCATGTTCTGCGAGTCGCTGTTTGACCACAGCGATGGCCGTATCAATGGTTTCCGGGTTGGAGAGATCCACCTGAATATGGTTCTCGCCTCCCATCGGCCATGGGCAACGACCCGAAAAAGCCTGCCGCGAGCAACTGAGCACCCTCCATCCGGCTTCTGAAAAGCGTTTGACGGTTGCATGGCCAATACCACGGCTCGCACCGGTCAGCAGAAGTGTTTTACGCATCGGATCATCCATCGCTTGAGCTGTTTTTATGAAGATATGGTGCCGTTGCCTATTTGCCAATGGCAGACCGACTATATATATGAGATATGAACTCAACAATGGCTGAAGCAACCAGAGGACGCCCGCATTTCATGATCATCTGTCACTGCAACAAAATCACGGACAAGGAAATCTTGGAGATTGCAGAAACGCTCGCTGAAGAAAGTCCGGACAAGCCAATCCGGTCCAACCAGATCTACCGGGGGCGGGGATGCCGAGCAAAATGCGGATGTTGCCGACCCTTGATCGAGGCCACTCTGCTGAAGAACGGTTACGATGTCGCCGTCGCCGAACGCGATGAAATGGAAAGGGTGCGCGAGCGCAAATTTCATGGGTCCCCCAACAGCTGTCCGGGGTTTTCCTGATTATATCGGATGGTTCAGTCGCCCATTTCATGTTAAATCTAACAATCTTTTCCGGTTGGCCTTGACGTATTTATCATCTGTACTTAATTTAGAATCGTTCTAATTTAATTGGTGGCGGATCAGTCCCGAGTTTCGGGATTCGATCAAATCATCGCCATGTGGGAAGGACCAGGATCTCCGAGTTTCGGCAGATTCAACATCGCTTCACCAAATCTCATTGAAGAGGATTATCATGAAGGGTAACGAGAAAGTCATTGAATATCTCAACAAGGGTCTGCGCAGTGAACTGACCGCAGTCAACCAGTATTGGCTGCATTATCGTTTGCTCGATGATTGGGGCTTTTCCAAAATGGCCGCCAAATGGCGCGCTGAATCCATTGAGGAAATGCAGCATGCGGACAAGTTCATCGAGCGCATCCTGTTCCTCGAAGGACATCCAAATCTTCAGCATCTTGACCCGTTGAAGATCGGCCAGGGCATCAGGGAAATCCTGCAAAGCGACCTAGAAGGCGAACAGGACGCCCGCGCCCTCTACAAGGAAGGCCGCGATGTCTGCCACGAGGCTGGCGACTATATCAGCATGAAATTGTTCGAGGAATTGATGGCGGACGAAGAAGGCCACATCGATTATCTGGAAACCCAGCTGAACCTGTTTGATACGCTTGGCAAGGAAAACTATGCCCAGCTTCAGGCGGGAGATGCAGGGGCAGCCGAAGACTAGGATGCTCTGAACGCGCGTGACAAGACATTGGAAAGGCTCCGTATCCTTGGAATGGCTGCGGAGCCTTTCCTTTTCCATGATCGACAGCATACTCCTGTCATTCTCGATGATGTGAACAGACATGTGCCAATGCTCAACCAGTTGTGAATTGACCGTGTAAGCAAAGAGCTGAAACAAAGAGCCCGTAAAAAACCGATCATGTTCCAAAAACCACAAGAAGGAAGCGTCATGCCTATGAGACGGAAAGCAGACAACGGCCGCAAAAAGAAACCGTCAAGAGCCACAAATCTGATGCGTCTCGCTCTGTCTGGCCTTGTTGCCGGGCTCGCCTTGCCCGCAGTGGCCATGTCCGGTGAACTGGATGTCAGGGACTGGCCGTCCGTGCTTGAAAAGGCCAGGGGACAAACCGTCTATTTCCACGCCTGGGGCGGTGGAGAGCGCATCAACGCCTATATCGACTGGGCTGGCAAGGAGCTTTCCAGACGTCACGGCATCACGCTCAAGCATGTCAAGGTGAGTGATACCGCCAATGTGGTCTCCCAGATCATTGCGGAAAAGGCGGCGGGCAAGCAAACTGGCGGCTCGGTTGATCTGGTCTGGATCAACGGTGAAAATTTCGCGTCTCTCAAGGAAAAGGGCTTGCTCCTGCCCATGAGCTGGGCGCCCGATCTGCCCAATTATCGCTTTGCCGATATTGCAGGCAAACCCACGCTGACAACCGACTTCACGGTCCCGACCGATGGGCTTGAAAGCCCATGGGGCATGGCGCAATTGTCCTTTTATTATGATAGTGCCATTACCAGCGATTTGCCCCGATCCGCCACGGAGCTGCTTGACTGGGCCAAGACGCATCCCGGACGTTTTGCCTATCCCAAGCCGCCCGATTTTCTCGGCTCGACCTTCCTCAAACAGGTGGCGTTGGAACTGGCCCCTGATCCGTCCTTGTTGGCAAAGCCTGCCACGGATGAACGTTACAAGCAAGTGGCGGACAAGCTGTTTGCCTATCTCGACGCCTTGCACCCGTATCTCTGGCGCAAGGCCAAGGCCTTTCCCGATAATGTCTCCAGCCTGAAAAACCTGCTAGCTGATGGCGAAACCGAAATCGCCTTTACCTTCAATCCGTCTGATGCTTCCGCAGCCATCGCCAATCAGGAGCTACCTGATACGGTGCGTTCCTTCAGTTTTGAGATGGGGACCATTGGCAATAGCCATTTCGTGGCCATTCCCTTCAATGCCAATGCCAGGGAAGGTGCGTTGGTGCTCGCCGATTTCCTCCTTTCGCCCGAAGCGCAGGCCCGCAAGCAGGATCCTGCCATTTGGGGGGATCCGACCGTTCTCGACCTTGACAGTCTTGACGAAGCTGACAAGGCACGCTTCGATGGGCTTGATCTCGGAGTTGCAACTCTGAAGCCTGACGAGATTGGCCCGAGCCTGCCCGAGCCACATGCCTCATGGATGGAACGGCTTGAGAAAGACTGGACGACACGATACGGCGTTCAGTAGGGTTGCATTATCACTGTCTGCTTCTGGCGCGCATGCCCATGACAAATACAGAAAAGGGCTCTTTGCTCTTTCGTCCTGCCCCGCTTCTGGCTCTTTTGCTCATGCTCGGCCCCATTCTGGCCGGGTTATTGGGTGTGTTGCTGCCTGCCTTTGGCTGGATGCCGGTTCTGGGGCAGGAGAGACTGACCCTTGCGCCATTTTCTGATCTGTTTGTGACCCCCGGTCTTTTGCGCTCGCTTGCGCTCAGTCTTGCAAGTGGGCTGATCGCCACATGCCTTGCAGTGCTGCTGACCATTGGCCTGCTGGCTGGCTGGTCGGATACTCGCCTGCTTCGCTCAATGCAGCAGTTGATTTCTCCGCTTCTGTCCATCCCCCATGCGGCCACTGCTTTGGGGTTTGCCTTTCTGTTCGCCCCCTCTGGCTGGCTGGTCAGGATGATATCGCCGGATCTCACTGGCTGGAGCCGCCCGCCGGATTGGCTTTTTCCTCATGATCCCTTTGGCCTTGCCATGATCATCGGGCTGACGATCAAGGAAATGCCATTCCTGTTGCTGGTCTCTCTTGCGGCCTTGCCGCAAATAGAAGCTGGCAAGATGGCAACGGCTGCCCGGACCCTTGGATATGGCAAGGTTGCCTCATGGCTCTATGCTGTCTGGCCAAGACTTTATCGCCAGATCCGGTTGCCCGTTTTTGCCACCATCGCCTATGCTTCCTCGGTTGTCGATGTGGCGCTCATATTGGGGCCGACCAACCCGCCGACGCTGGCGGTGCAGCTTGTCCGCTGGATGAGTGATCCCGACCTCTCCATGCGGTTGCTTGCATCGGCCGGAGCCTTGCTGCAACTGGTCGTAACCCTTGCCGCCTTGGCGCTCTGGTGGTTGGCGGAACGCATCCTGAGCCACCTTATCGCCCATGCCATCGGCACCGGCCGCCGTTTTCAAAAAGACGGTGTGATACGCTGGCTTGGCGCCTTGTTCAATATTGCTGCTGTCGTCATCATGCTTTCGGGACTGGCGGGTCTGGCGTTATGGTCCATTGCCGGGCTCTGGTGCTTCCCGGACGCCATGCCGGTCACTCTGACCTTGCAGAACTGGATGCGCCACGCCTCGATGCTGAGCGAGCCGCTTCTCAATGCCTTGTTGATTGGCCTGCTCTCGACCCTCATCGGTCTTCTTGTCACTATCGCCTGCCTTGAGACCGAGTGCCGCGCGCACCGCACCCCGGCAAGCCGCAGCCTTTCCATTCTCTATTGGCCGCTCATCGTGCCGCAAGTGGCCTTTCTTTTCGGCTTGCAACTGATCGCGATCTCGCTGGATGTTGCCTATTCCCTCTGGTCGGTGGTGCTGAGCCATCTGGTCTTTGTGCTGCCCTATATTTTTCTCTCACTCGGAGCCCCCTGGCGCGCGCTTGATCCGCGATTTGCCGGGATTGCCGCAAGTCTTGGGCACGGGCCATGGAGTATTTTGTTCAGGATCCGTCTGCCCATGCTGCTGCGGCCGATCCTGACGGCGGCGGCCATTGGCTTTGCGGTTTCCATCGGGCAATATCTGGCGACGATTCTCATGGGCGGAGGGCGCTGGGAGACCATCACCACCGAGGCGGTCTCCCTCAGCGCCGGTGGCAATCGCCGTCTCATCGGGCTCTATGCCATGCTGCAAATGCTACTGCCATTTCTGGGGTTCCTGCTGGCGGTGGGCGTGCCTCACATCCTGTTCAGGAACCGCCGCGACATGGCCCCCACGAACCGCTGAACATACGCAACGTCAGGAATGGAAACAGACAATGCCAGAGGCAGACACCAGCAAAGCGGGATTGCAGCTTGAGGAGATAAACATCAAGCTTGCGGGCCATGCCCTGATCGACCTCTCGCTCTCGGTGTCTCCGGGCGAGATCGTGACGATCATGGGGCCGTCCGGCTCGGGAAAATCCTCCTTGCTCGCCTATCTGTGCGGCTTTCTCGCCCCGGACTTCAGGGCCGGAGGCAGAATTCTGCTCAATGGCAAGGATATTACATCCTTGCCCCCGGAACAGCGCCATCTGGGCATCCTGTTTCAGGATCCGCTGCTGTTTCCTCATCTTTCGGTGGCTGGCAATCTGGCTTTTGGCCTGTCTGCCGATTGCAAAGGGCGGCAAAAAAGAGCGCAGACAATCGCCGGAGCGCTTGCGGACATCAATATGGACGGCTTTGAAGCCCGTGATCCGGCAACGCTTTCCGGCGGTCAAAAGGCGAGGGTGGCGCTTGCCCGTGTGTTGCTGAGCGAGCCCAAAGCGCTGCTGCTGGACGAACCCTTTTCAAAGCTTGATGCTGACTTGAGAGCCCAGATTCGTTCCCATGTCTTTGGCCGCGCACGTCAAAAAGGGTTGCCAACCCTACTGGTAACCCACGATGAAATGGATGCCGAAGCAGCCGGAGGGCGCATCATTCGGCTCGACCCTTGCGGCTTGTAGGATGAAAATCCTTGCCTTTGAGCCGCCAAGCGGGTAGGGGCAGGGCATGACTGCAACAACTGCTACCCCCTTGCCCGATCTGCCCATCAGAGAAGCCCTGCCCGCCTTGCTCACTGCGCTTGAGGAAGGCACGCGTGCCGTTTTGATCGCACCGCCCGGCGCGGGCAAGACCACGTGCGTGCCACTCGCCTTGCTTGACCAGCCATGGCGTCTTGCAGCGGAAGGCAAGGGCCGCATCATCATGCTTGAGCCGCGCCGCCTTGCGGCTCGCGCTGCCGCCCGCCGTATGGCTCAGCTTCTGGGTGAGCCGGTGGGTAATCGGGTGGGCTATCGTGTGCGCATGGAAAGCCGCATATCGAAGGAAACCGTCATCGAAGTGGTCACCGAGGGTGTCTTTGCCCGGATGATCGTCGAAGATCCCGGACTGGACGGTGTGGTCGCTGTTTTGTTCGACGAATTTCACGAACGCAGCCTGGACGCCGACATGTCGCTGGCTTTCGCCCTGGAAGCACAGGCCGCCTTGCGCGAGGACTTGCGCCTTGTGGTCATGTCGGCAACGCTGGATGGTGGCCGCGTCGCAGCGATCCTTGATGAGGCTCCGGTCATAGAGAGCATGGGTCGCACCTTCCCGGTGGAGACCCGCCATTTGCCGCGCAAACCACATGATCGGCTCGAGGAAGCGGTGACCGCCGCGGTGTATCAGGCAATGTCCGGGGAAGAGGGCTCTGTCCTTGTCTTCCTGCCCGGACAGGCCGAAATCCATCGGGTCGAGGAACGCCTTGCAAAAGGATTGGGCAAGGATATCATCCTTGCTCCCCTTTATGGCGCCCTTGAGGGCAAGGATCAGGATCGCGCGATTGCGCCCGCGCCAAAGGGCAAGCGCAAGATCGTGCTCGCCACGTCCATTGCCGAGACCTCGCTGACCATCGATGGGGTGCGCATCATCATAGATGCAGGCCTTGTAAGGCGTCCGCGCTTTGAGCCGAATCTGGGGATTGCGAGGCTTGAGACCGTTCGGGTATCCCGTGCCAGCGCCGACCAGCGGCAGGGACGTGCGGGCCGAACCGAACCCGGCATTTGCTATCGTCTGTGGGACAAGGGCCAGACAGCAGCCTTGCCTGCATTCGAGCCACCGGAAATCCTCCAGACCGATCTGTCCCGTTTGGTGCTGGATCTGGCGCTTTGGGGCGAGAGCGATCCCACAAATCTCAAATGGCTCGACGAGCCACCGGCTGCCGGTTGGGCCGAGGCGGTCAAGTTGCTGCAATCCTTTCATGCCCTTGATGACAAGGGAGGCTTGACCGATCACGGTCGGGCACTGGCCGTCTTGCCGCTGCCGCCGCGTCTTGCCCATATGCTGGTCAGGGCCCGTGCGTTGGACGTCGAAGCACTGGCCGCCATGATGGCAGCTCTGCTGACCGAAGGGGGCCGGTTGCGCCACAATGACATGCGACGACTGTTGCAGGATCTTGTTACCGGCAAATTGCCCCGTGCCAAAGACATCAAGGCATTGTCAAAGCGCTGGGTCACTGGGGATCAGCGACAGACAATCGATCCCGAACAGGCAGGGCGAATATTGGCGCTTGCCTATCCCGACCGCATCGCCATGCGGCGAGGTGTGGAAGGGCGTTATCTGCTTGCCTCTGGTCGCGGAGGCGTGTTGCCCCCCGATGATCCTCTGGTCGTGGAAAGCTTTCTTGTGGTGGCCGACCTTCAGGGCGCAGCCTCCAATGCCCGCATCACCCTTGCTGCTCCCATCGCGCGCAAGACCCTTGAGGATGAGTTAGCTTCTCTCATCTCCGAGAGAGAGGCCATCACCTTTGAGCGCCAGACAGGGGCCGTATCCGCAAAGCTGCAAACCTGCCTTGGCCGGATTGTCCTTGCCGAAAAACGCCTCAAGCAGCCGTCTCAGGAGGCCGTTGAAACGGCTCTCATTGATGCCATACGCAAGGAAGGCTTGCGTGTCCTGCCCTTCTCCAAGGAGCTTGAGCGCTGGCGGGGCCGGATCCGCTTCATCGCCGCCAGAGACGAGGGCTGGCCCGATTTCTCCGATAGCGCCTTGCTCGAAACGATGGAGACCTGGTTGCAGCCTTTTCTCTCCGGCAAAACCGCACTTTCCGAGGTGTCCGCAGGAGACCTCAAGGCAGCACTTCAGGCCCGGATTCCCTATGACCGTCTTCAGGCGCTCGAGACAGATCTGCCCACCCATTACACAGTTCCCACTGGCTCGAAAATTCCTATCGATTATGGAGCCGAAAACGGACCGGTGCTGGCCGTTCGTGTGCAGGAACTGTTTGGCCTTGATCACCATCCTTCCATCATGGGCGGCAAGGTTCCGCTCCTGTTGCATCTGCTTTCGCCAGCCCACAGACCCATTCAGGTCACACGCGATCTGCCAGGCTTCTGGCGTGGCTCCTGGAAGGATGTGAAGGCCGACATGCGCGGCCAGTATCCCAAACATGTCTGGCCCGATGATCCTGTCAGCGCCGAGGCGACCCGACGCGCCAAACCGCGCAAATAACGCTTCGTCATTTCGGATTTTCAAAAGATTCGGCAAGGCACCGCATTCGGGCCCAGTTATCAACGACTCATTGTCTTTTCAGATGGTAGCAATTTGATTTCAAATGATCTTGAAATGAGAGCATTTTGAGAATCAGGGCCGATTGTTTTGAAAAATTATTCCAACTTTTCGCAGATTTGCCGAGGATCAGTTTTTCTTTTAACGAACAGGCCGGACCAAAATCCCGATTTTGCACTTCTTTGTGGCGATTCTTCAGTTTTGACCGCTTCTCGGTATTGAAAACTGAAAATTCTGGCTGCAATGAAAGCAAGACCATGCAAGACTGTCGCCAATGTTTCGTTCAGATCCGTGTCGCAAGCCAGATGGAAAGGGAAGGCAAATCGTCTCCCTTGAACCACGAGCTCGCTATTGGAACTGACAAAGCATAATGAACAACAGATCGTTTCATCGGTCGATGAGCAATCGAGACCACACCAATTAAAGGGGTTAAACATGTTGCGTCAATTTTTTGGTGCTGCCGCTCTTGCAACCATGATGGTTGTTGCGCCAGCCCTTGCTGCTGAAATCAAGCCTGCCGTTGTTTATGACCTTGGCGGTAAAAACGACCAGTCCTTCAACCAGTCTGCCTATTTTGGCGCTGAGAAATATCTGAAAGACACCGGCGTTGCATATCGCGATTTCGAAATTCAGAATGATGCCCAGCGCGAACAGGCCATGCGCCGCTTCGCTCAGAAAGGCTTCAATCCGATCATCGCGATCGGCTTTTCCCATGCGGAAGCTCTGAAGAAAGTCGCCCCCGAATTCCCGGAAACCAAATTTGCGATTGTCGACAGCGTTGTTGATCTTCCAAACGTTCGCTCGATCAATTTCAAAGAGCATGAAGGGTCCTTCCTGGTCGGCCTGCTTGCTGCCAAAGCGTCCAAGACCGGCAAGGTCGGTTTTGTTGGCGGTATGGACATTCCGCTTATCCGCGCTTTTGCCTGCGGCTACAAAGAAGGTGCCAAAGCTGCCAATCCTGACATCGAAATCTTTGAAAACATGATCGGCACCACTGGTGCTGCCTGGAACGATCCTGTGAAGGGTGGTGAATTGACCAAATCCCAGATCGATCGCGGTGCTGACGTTGTTTATCACGCAGCAGGTGGTTCGGGCGCTGGCGTTCTTCAGGCTGCTGCCGATGCCGGCAAACTGGGCATCGGTGTTGACTCCAACCAGAATGGCCTGCATCCGGGCAGCGTTCTGACCTCCATGGTCAAACGCGTTGACGTCGCTGTCTACAATGCCTTCAAAGATCTCGCAGACGACAAGTGGACGTCCGGTATCTACAATCTCGGCCTGGCCGAAGATGGCGTTGCATGGGCTGACGATGACAACAACAAAGATCTGATCACCGCTGACATGCGTGATGCCGTCGCCAAAGCGTCTTCCGAAATCATCGATGGCAAAATTGTTGTTCACGACTATCGTGCCGACAACAGCTGCCCGTTCTGATAAGGCGGACAATTGAGACACCGTGTGCCCCGTCCATGCTCTTGCAGGGCGGGGCTCATGCATATGACGAATTGTCGATCCATTTGATCCAGACTGAAGAACAGCATCCCGATATAGAAGAATACGAAAAGGGATAGCAATCACGAGAGCTGCGAACAGGTCTGATAAGAGAAATGCCCACCCATACCGCTTGAACGCAGTGCGCTATCAGGCGGGTCCCGGTTTCTTGGTTTTCAAAGAATAGGCGGGAGGGGCTGATAATTGGGGAATAAACATTGCACTTGGACGAGCAAACGAGCGGGCAAGGCGAAGATGACCACGGAACGACAGGGTCCGATGGGTCAATGAGCGCCGAAGTGCCTGCCATTCGGCTGGTTGGTATCGAAAAGCGTTTCGGTCCGGTCTATGCCAACAAGAATATTGATCTGACCGTTTCAAAAGGGTCGATTCATGGAATTATCGGCGAGAATGGTGCTGGCAAGTCGACCCTGATGTCGATTGTCTATGGCTTTTATCAGGCCGATGGTGGTCAGATTTTTGTCAATGGCAAGCGCGAACAGATCACGGACAGCCAAAAGGCCATCGCGGTCGGCATCGGCATGGTTCATCAGCATTTCATGCTGGTCGACAATTTTTCCGTGCTTGAAAATGTGGTGCTTGGCGCCGAGGGTGGCATGACCCTGAAGGGCGGCATGGATCGCGCCCGCAAGGAGCTGAAATATCTCTCCGACGAATATGAACTGAGCATCGATCCCGATGCCCTCATTCAGGATCTCCCGGTTGGTTTGCAACAGCGGGTCGAGATCCTCAAGGCGCTCTTCCGCGGTGCCGATATTCTCATTCTGGACGAACCGACCGGCGTGCTGACACCGGCCGAGGCCGATCACCTTTTCCGTATTCTCGGTCAATTGCGTGATCAGGGCAAAACAATCCTGCTCATCACGCACAAGCTGCGCGAAATCATGGCCATTACCGACAAGGTATCGGTCATGCGCCGCGGTGAAATGGTCGGAACGGTCAACACCGCCGAGACCACCGTGGAGCAGCTTGCCGAAATGATGGTTGGCCGCCATGTGCTTCTCAATGTCGAGAAACAGCAAAGCCAGCCGGGGCGCGAAGTGCTCAAGGTGGAAAATCTCACCGTGCGCGACAAGCGCGGCGTCGATCTGGTCAAGAATGTGTCTTTCTCGGTTCGGGCTGGCGAGATTGTCGGCATCGCCGGGGTGTCCGGCAACGGCCAGAGCGAGTTGCTCGAAGCCATCGCGGGCATGATCACCGCGCGCTCGGGAAGCATCAGCCTGAATGGCGAACCGGTTCACGTCACCCAGAAGGCCGATGCGCTCGACATGCGCCATCGCGGCATGGCCCATGTGCCCGAAGATCGCCATCGCTCGGGCCTTGTGACCCAGTTCCCCGCCAAGGAAAACATGATCCTTGGCTATCAGGACCAGAAGAAATATGGCGAAGGGCTGTTCTTTGATCTCTCCGCCATCCTCGATGAAACGCAGAATTTCATGGAGGAGTTCGACGTGCGCCCGGTCGATCCGAACCTGAAGGCGGCCAATTTCTCCGGTGGCAACCAGCAAAAGCTCGTGCTGGCGCGCGAAATGAAGCGCGACCCGGATCTGCTGCTCGTCGGCCAACCCACGCGCGGCGTTGACATCGGCGCGATTGAATTCATTCACAAGCGCCTGATCGCCATGCGCGATGAAGGCAAGGCCGTTCTATTGGTATCCGTTGAGCTTGATGAAATCCGTTCTCTGTCCGACCGCATTCTGGTGATGTTTGACGGCTCTGTGGTCGGTGAAAAGCCCGCCGGAGCGTCAGAGCAGGAACTGGGGCTGATGATGGCCGGGATCGCCGAAGGATCCAGCACCGACACAATCGCCCAATCAAGTGAGACCGAGACCGCAGGAGGCGCACAATGAGTGCTCAAAATAGCAAACTGCCTCGCTGGGTCGACTATGGATTGATCCCGCTTCTCAATCTCAGCGCCGCACTTCTGGTTTCCGGGCTTGTCGTTCTTCTGATCGGAGAAAATCCGCTCGAGGCCGTCTATTGGCTGGTACAGGGCTCGCTTGGCTATAGTGAAGGCATCGGCTTCACGCTCTATTACACCACCAACTTCATATTCACCGGCCTTGCCGTTGCGGTCGCCGCTCATGCGGGTCTGTTCAATATCGGTGGAGAAGGGCAGGCCTATGTCGGGGGCCTTGGCGTCACGCTTGTCTGTCTTGCCCTTGATCATTTCGTGCCCTGGTATGTCACCTTCCCTCTGGCCTTTCTGGGGGCAGCCTTGTTCGGGGCGGCCTGGGCAGCCATTCCGGCCTATTTGCAGGCCAAACGTGGCAGTCACATCGTGATTACCACGATCATGTTCAACTTCATCTCCTATGCCCTGATGTCCTACCTTCTGGTGCGCGTTTTCAAGCAACCCGGCTCCATGCAGCCCGAAAGCCGCACCTTTCTGGAAGCGGGCCGTCTGCCCTTCATCCATGATGTGGCTGGCTGGTTCGGCATCGATATGGCATCCTCGCCGCTCAATCTGTCCTTTGTTGTTGCCTTGCTCGCCTGCATTTTCGTCTGGCTGCTGATCTGGCGTACACGCCTTGGCTATGCCATTCGCACCTTTGGCACCAATGCTGACGCAGCGGTTTATGCGGGCATGAATCTCTCTCGCATCATCATCATCACCATGATGATTTCCGGTGGCCTTTCTGGCCTCATGGCACTCAACGAGGTGATGGGAGCCCAGAACAGGCTGTTGCTCGATTTCGTCAACGGCTATGGCTTTGTCGGCATCGCCGTGGCCCTTATGGGCCGCTCTCATCCGGTCGGCATCATCATGGCTTCGATCCTGTTTGGCATGCTCTATCAGGGTGGTGCGGAGCTGGCCTTCGAAATGCCGAAGATCACCCGCGACATGATCGTCTCCATTCAGGGTCTGGTCATTCTGTTTGCTGGCGCAATGGAGCATATGTTCCGGCCAGCACTGGTGCGACTGTTCACATCATCCGGCTCGAAAGAGCCGACTCAGGACGCTTGAGGGAGAGGGATCATGGACTTTTTGCAAACACTCATGCTCGTGACCGACTCTGCCGTTCGGCTATCCGTTCCGCTGATCTTTGCCTGTCTGGCAGGGCTCTATTCCGAACGCTCGGGCGTTGTCGATATCGGCCTTGAAGGCAAGATGCTCGGTGGTGCCTTTGCTGCCGGATGCATCGCAGCCATTTCCGGCTCTGCCTGGCTCGGGCTTGGCGCAGCCATCCTTGTTTCGATCTTTTTGGCGCTGGTGCATGGCTATGCCTCGATTACCCAGCGCGGCAACCAGATTGTCTCCGGTGTAGCGATCAACTTCGTTGCCAGTGGCCTCACCGCCCTTCTGGGGCAGGCCTGGTTCAGCCGTGGCGGCAAGACCCCGCAATTGCCCAATACGGCGCGCTTTACCGAAATTCAGCTCCCCTTCGCTGACGCAGCCAGAAATATCCCTGTGCTGGGAGATGTCTATGCCGATATCATTTCGGGTCACTCGTTGCTGGTCTATGCCTCCTTCATTGCTGTGCCGATCACATGGTATGTGCTGTTCCGCACCCGTTTTGGCTTGCGCCTGCGGGCGGTGGGCGAGAATCCCGGAGCGGTTGATACTGCCGGTATTTCCGTGGCCATGATGCGCTATCGCGCGGTGATCATCACCGGTATCCTGTGCGGCTTTGCTGGGGCCTATCTCTCGATTGCCCAATCCGCCGGTTTCTCCAAAGACATGACCGCAGGCAAGGGCTATATTGCGTTGGCCGCGCTTGTCTTTGCCAAATGGAAGCCGGTCAATGCGCTTGGTGCCTGCTTCCTGTTCGGTTTTCTTGATGCAGTGGCCATCCGCATGCAGGGGGTGTCTCTGCCCGTCATCGGACAGGTGCCGGTGCAGGCCATGCAGGCCTTGCCCTATATCCTGACGGTCATCCTGCTGGCAGGCTTCATCGGCAAGTCCATTCCGCCAAAAGCCAGCGGCACCCCTTATGTCAAGGAACGCTAGAGCCAGAGGCAGGAGCATGTGATGAACAAACCGACCCTTGAGGTAACCGGGCAAAGTCTCGCCCTTCTCGATCTTGCAACAAAGGCGCGGGACAAGGCCCATGTGCCCTATTCGCGCTTTCCCGTCGGGGTCGCCTTGCGCACCCGAAGCGGCAGTATCCATGTCGGCTGCAATATCGAGAATGCGTCCTACCCGGAAGGCTGGTGCGCGGAAACCTCCGCCATCGCAGCGATGGTCATGGCCAGTGACGATGCCATCGAAAGCCGGTCGATTGAAGAGGTGGTGGTAATTGCAGATCATACCCCGCCGATCACCCCATGTGGTGGCTGTCGGCAGCGCCTGAAGGAATTCGGCAGTGCTGACACGGTCATCCATGCTGCGGATCTTGGCGGCATCCGCCAGAGCTTCAGGCTTGGGGATCTGTTGCCTGCGGCCTTTGATCTGGAAGAAAACAGGGATCTTTAGATTCCGGTTGAAAAAGCCCGTCAAACAAGGATTGATACGGATAGTACTGAGCGCATTGACGCTCGTGAATGAACGAATTTGGAGGGAGAGGGGACATGACGATCACAGGTCTAGCCCAGGACGCGGCCAACCGTGTTCGGGAGAAGGTGAAAGGCCCGGTAAAAGTGGGCATGGTGCTTGGCTCCGGCCTTGGTGCGCTGGCCGATGAAGTGGAGGATGCTGAGCGTTTTCCTTATCAGAAATTGCCAGGGTTTCCCGTTTCTTCGGTTTCGTCGCACGCTTCTGAGCTGGTCGTCGGTACGCTCAATGGCGTCAAGGTCGCGATCCTTGCCGGACGTGCCCATTATTATGAAAGCGGCGATGCCACCGTCATGAAACAGCCCCTTGCGACGCTCAAGGCTCTGGGGTGTGAACAATTCCTGCTGACCAATGCCGCCGGATCACTGCGCGATGACGTCGCACCGGGGGAGCTGATGCTGATTGACGACCATATCAACTGGTCTGGACGCTCCCCCCTTATCGGCATTGAAACAGACGACCGCTTTGTCGGCCTCACTGAAGCTTATGATTCCCAGATGCGATCCGACCTGACCCGCGCTGCGGCCAGCGCTGGCGTGACGCTCAAATCCGGTGTCTATGCATGGTTCTCAGGGCCAAACTTCGAGACCCCGGCCGAAATTCGGGCCGCGCGCATTCTGGGGGCTGATGCGGTTGGCATGTCGACCGTGCCCGAAGTTATCCTTGCCCGCTGGATGGGGATCAGGGTCGCCGCCATTTCCACCATCACCAATTATGGGGCGGGCATGACCGGCTCTGAATTGTCGCATGAGGAAACCAAGCAGGTCGGCCCCATTGGCGCCCAAAAGCTGATTAAGGTGATCAAGGCCTACTTGCAGGACATGGCCTCTTGATCCTCGAGCCTTCTTGAGTGTGCAACCTTTTTGATAACGGGAATAAGATGGAAACCCAACAGTTGGCCCGAAAGGCCATTTCGCTTCTCGATCTGACCAATCTCAATGATATCTGCGATGATGCCGCGATTGAAGATCTGTGTGCACGCGCTCAAACCCCCTATGGCAACACCGCCGCCGTTTGCGTCTGGCCGCGCTTTGTCAAAAAGGCCAAGGAGTGCCTTGCCGGAACCGGCATAAAAATCGCCACCGTCGTCAATTTCCCGCAAGGGGGCGAGGATCTGGAGCCGGTTTTGGCAGAAACCACCGTCGCTTTGGCTGATGGAGCAGATGAAATTGATCTGGTGATTTCCTACAAGGCCTTTATGGCTGGTCGCAAAGGCTTCGCTGAAAACATGATTGCCAAGGTCAAGGCCGCCATTCCTGCACCTGCGAAGCTCAAGACCATCCTTGAAACGGGCGAACTCAAAGAGCCTGAACTTATCCGCCAGGCATCCATCATGGCAATCGACGCGGGCGCTGATTTCATCAAGACCTCAACCGGCAAGGTTGCTGTCAACGCCACGCCCGAAGCGGCCGACATCATGCTCAGTGTCATTGCCGAAAGCGACAGCCCGGTTGGTTTCAAACCCGCTGGCGGCGTCAAGACCCTTGAGGATGCAGGCACCTATCTCGCCATTGCCGAGAAATATATGGGTGCGGAGTGGGCCAGCCCGGAAAGCTTCCGTTTTGGCGCCTCCGGAGTGCTTGACGCGTTGCTCGCCGCAATGGAGGGCCAACAGGCCGAGGCAAAAGAGGGTTATTGATGCTACCACAGGAAATTATCCGCAAGAAACGGGACGGCGGAACCCTCAGCCCTGAGGAAATCCAGTTTTTCATCGGCGGGATCGCCGGGGGCTATGTTTCCAATGAACAGCTTTCCGCGCTCGCCATGGCGGTCTTTTTCAAGGACATGACCATGGATGAACGGGTCTCCCTTACAAAGGCGATGCTGGAATCGGGATCGACCCTTGACTGGTCCGAACTGGCCGGGCCGGTGGTCGACAAGCATTCGACCGGTGGCGTTGGCGACAATGTTTCGCTGATGCTGGCCCCGGCGCTTGCCGTTTGCGGCGCCTATGTACCGATGATTTCCGGCAGGGGCCTGGGCCATACCGGCGGGACGCTCGACAAGTTCGATTCCATACCCGGCTATGTTACCCAACCCGACAATGACCTTTTCAGAAAGGTGACCCGTGAGGTCGGCTGCGCCGTGATCGGTCAGACGGCAGATTTGGCTCCGGCAGACAAGCGCTTTTATGCCATCCGCGATGTGACTGCCACGGTCGAGAGCATTCCGCTCATCACCGCATCGATCCTGTCGAAGAAACTTGCCGCTGGCTTGCAGGGACTGGTGCTTGATGTCAAATCCGGCTCCGGTGCCTTCATGCCAAGCCATGAGCAAAGTGTGAAGCTTGCCAAAAGTCTCGTGGCCGTTGCCAATGGGGCCGGGGTGAAGACCTCTGCTCTCATCACCGACATGAATGAACCGCTGGCGAGTGCCGCAGGCAATGCGATCGAAATGAAAAATGCGGTGCAGTTTCTGACCGGTGAGGCCATCGATCCGCGCCTCTGGGACATCACGGTTGCTCTCTGCGCGGAAATGCTGCTGATCACCGATCTGGTCTCGAGCCGCGAGGATGGAGTGGCAAAAATCGAGGATGCCTTCCGCTCGGGCAAGGCTGCCGAGAAATTTGGTGAAATGGTCACTGCCCTTGGCGGCCCGTCCGATTTCGTCGAGAAAATGGACAGTCATCTGAAGCTCGCTCCGATGGTTGCCGACATCTATGCCGATGAAGACGGCATCGTGACCGGCATCGACACGCGGGAAATTGGCGTTGCTGTCGTCGAACTTGGCGGAGGGCGACAGCGGGCGACGGATCCGATTGATCATTCCGTCGGTTTTGACCATCTGTTGGGACTGGGCAAAAAGGCAGATGCCAACAGCCCGCTCGCGAGGGTCTATGCCAACAGCGAAGATGAGATTGCAAGGGCCAGTGTCAGGGTCAAGGCCGCCTTCACTCTTGGTGAGGGAGCCGCGGAGCATCCCTGCATCTATGACATCATCGAGCCCTGAGCCCGGCAGTCACATCATTCAGTCGAGCGGCGGGGCAAATCCCGACCGCTCTTTTCGAGAAAAAGGGGGTGCCGCATGGCACGCGCATTTCTTCTGGTCCTTGATTCCTTCGGCATCGGCAACGCGCCGGACGCTGACAAGTTTGGCAAGCCGGTTTCTGACAAGGGCTCCGACACCCTTGGCCATATCGCCGAGGCTTGCGCCATGGGAGCTGGCGACAAGGAGGGCTTGCGGTCTGGCCCCCTGAAACTGCCGAATATGGACCGCTATGGTCTGGGGCTGGTTGCCAAAAGCGCGACCGGCACCCGTCCCGTAGGGCTTGACTATGCCGGAGCCCCGGAAGGGATCTGCTCCAACGCCTCCGAAATGTCCATCGGCAAGGATACCCCGTCCGGTCACTGGGAAATTGCCGGTGTTCCGGTTCCCTTCGACTGGGGCTATTTCCCCGATGAGCAGCCGACATTCCCGCCTGAGCTGACGCGCATGTTTATCGAAAAGGCCGGGCTTTCCGGTATTCTTGGCGACAAGCATGCCTCGGGCACCGTGATCATAAGCGAGTTGGGCGAAGAGCATATCCGCACCGGCAAGCCGATTTGCTACACCTCGGCAGACTCTGTCTTCCAGATCGCGGCCCATGAGGAGCATTTCGGCCTAGATCGCCTGTATGAAATTTGCGAAATCGCCTTTGATCTCGTAGCCCCCTACAATATCGGCCGTGTCATTGCCCGCCCCTTCATCGGCGAGACGCCAGCCGATTTCGTGCGCACCGGCAACCGGCGCGATTTTTCGGTCCTGCCACCCGAACCGACTCTTCTGGATCGCGCCAAGGCTGCCGGGCGAGAGGTGTTCGCCGTGGGCAAGATCTCCGATATTTTCGCCGCCCAAGGGGTGACGAAAAAAAGGAAGGCAACGGGCAACCCCGAGATTTTCGATGTGACCCTGAAGGCCATTTCCGAGGCAGGGGATGGCGATCTGGTCTTCTCCAATCTGGTCGATTTCGACATGCATTATGGCCATCGGCGCGATGTGCCCGGCTATGCCGCCGCGCTGGAATATTTCGACGCCCGCATTCCCGAGCTGGAAGCGGTGCTTAAGCCCGGCGACATGGTGATCCTGACCGCCGATCATGGTTGTGATCCCACATGGCAGGGCACCGATCACACCAGAGAGCAGGTTCCGGTTCTGATTTTCGGCCCCGACATCGAAGGCCGCTATGCCGGACAGCGCTCCACCTTTGCCGACATTGGCGAAACGGTTGCCGAACATCTGGGGCTTGCTCCGGGCGAGCATGGAAAGAGCTTTCTGAAGCTGTAGGCCGGAGGCGCGAAACGATGGACAGACAGGGCATCAGAGCCGCTGGCCTTTGCAGTCTTTGGCTCCTTCTCTCCACCCCGGCACTGGCCGAGACGGGGGGAGAGAAAGCCTGCCCCACCAATCCGGACGAGGCTGCACGGCAACTCTGGCCGCGGGCCAATGCGCTTGCCATGCAAGCGAACAAGCTGACCGCCAAACACCCCTGTGGGCGCTTTGTACAATGCAAGCGGAGCTATCCCCTTCCCACATGGCGTTGTCAGTGGAAAACAAGACAGTCAGCTGGCTTCTGATCTCAAACGGGCCAACAGATCCAGCCGAATTGGAAATTTCAAGGGACCATGATGAAACCGACCGGTCAAACTCTCCTCAAAGCAGAATTGCATGTTCATATTGAAGGCGCCGCCCACCCAGAGCTGGTGGCACGGCTCGCGGCGCGCCATGGCAAGAATCTTGACGCCTTCATGCGCAAGGACGGCAGCTATATCTGGTCCGATTTCACCAACTTCCTTGAATGCTACGATCAGGTTGCAGACGTCATCTGTACGCCGGAGGATTATGCGGATCTGACCGAAGACTATCTTCTGCGCAATGCCGCAGAGGGCTGTTTCTATACGGAATTCTTCCTCTCGCCTGATCATGTCGCCCGGCTTGGCATGAGCTATGATAATCTCATGGAAGGGGTGAGCGAGGGCTATCAACGAGCCAGGACAAGAAGCTTGGCCGATGGCTTTCCCATCGAGGCACGCTTCATCGTCACCTGCCTCAGACATATGGGGCCGGAAGCTGCGATCAAGGTGGCCGAGCGGGTCACCGCAAAGCCGCATCCGCTCGTTACCGGCTTTGGCATGGGAGGCGATGAACGCCTGTTCTCCCAGCAGGCTTTTGCGCCAGCTTTCGCAATCGCCCATCAGGCCGGCCTTCAATGCACCACCCATGCAGGCGAGTTCGGCGGACCGCAAAGCGTTATCGATGCGCTTGATCACCTGCCGGTCACCCGCATCGGACACGGGGTCCGATCTGTCGAGGATCCCGATCTGCTCAAACGCCTTCGGAACGAAGACATAACGCTTGAGGTCTGCCCGCAATCCAACATCGCCCTTGGCCTCTATCCGTCCCTTGCCGAGCATCCGCTTGAAAGCCTGATGCAAGCCGGGGTGAAGACAACGATCTCCTCCGATGATCCTCCCTTTTTCGCAAGCTCGATTGGCAGGGAGTATGATCTTTTCCAGTCCCAAACCGGCTGGAGCAGTCAGGAGATGGAGCAATTCACCCGCCGCTCGCTTGAGGCTGCCTTCATCGATGATGAAACCAGAGCGGGACTTCTTCGCCGCCTTGCCTGAGCTCTCACGGCAGCACGGGACCAGTTGATTAAGCCTGAGTTGGAAAAACCGTTTATCAACGACCCTGCAAAGGACCCAGTTGCTTGCTCTTCTCATGCCGCATAGGCTAAAACGAGCGAAATTTTACAATCTTTCGAGGGATTCGGGCCATGCAGCAGGTTACTGTCGTCGATCATCCGCTTGTCCAGCACAAGCTTACCATCATGCGGGACAAAGCAACGTCTACCGCGTCTTTTCGCCAGTTGCTGCGGGAAATCGCCCATCTGCTCTGCTATGAGGCAACGCGCGAACTGGAAATGACCACCAAGCGGATCGAAACCCCCTTGATGGAAATGAGAGCGCCGACCCTTGCAGGCAAGAAGCTGGTCTTTGCCTCGATCCTGCGTGCTGGCAACGGCCTGCTTGAAGGCATGCTCGATCTGGTGCCCGCCGCCCGTGTCGCTCATGTCGGGCTTTATCGCGATCCTGTCACATTTGAAGCAGTCGAATATTATTTCAAGGCACCCGACGACATGGAAGACCGTCTGGTCATTGCTGTCGACCCGATGCTGGCAACCGCCAATTCTGCCGTGCTGGCCATTAACAAGCTGAAAGAGCGCGGTGCACAGAATATTCGCTTTGTTTCGCTTCTGGCTGCGCCCGAGGGCATCGCGGCCTTCACCAAGGCACACCCGGACGTCCCTGTCATCACCGCCGCAATCGACAAGAAGCTGAATGAGAAAAACTACATTCTCCCCGGTCTTGGCGATGCGGGTGACCGCATGTACGGCACCAAATAGCCTTGTGTCCCTTTTGGTAAACAGGATCGGGGCGCTATTTCAGGTCTTGTTTACCAGCGCAGGCAAAAACCGTCTTTGACGCTTGTGAGTTTTAACCTCTGGGAGGCAAATCTCTGGCATCTTGGGCTCGATGCTCAAATCTGGAGAAAGTCTCCCATGGCGCGGATCGTTCTTTTTGCCCTTCTTGCCATTGCTGTCTTTGTGACACTGCCGGGCCTTGCAACCGACTGGCTCGTCAAAAATGGCTATATGGAGCAGACCGAGGACGGGGCACTTTCCCCAAGTGATGACCAGATCCTTTCGGCCGGCGAGCCATCGGATTCTTCTTCCGGCAGCGCGGGGTATCATCGCGTGGTGCTCAAGCCGGGGCGGGGAGGGCATTATTATGCCAGTGCCTTTTTCAACAACAAGAAAATACGGGTTCTCATCGATTCCGGGGCAACGCTTGTGTCTTTGACCAACAAAGACGCGCGTCGTCTGGGCTTGGCCCCGCAAAAAAGCGATTACACTGCCAAAGTGCGCACCGCCAACGGCCTCGTGCATTATGCCCGCGCTCATGTCCGAACCATTCGCATAGGCTCGGTCAAAGTCCACGATGTCGATGTGTTGATCGCACCTGAAGGCGCTCTCGATCAGACCTTGATGGGCATGAGCTTTCTACGCAAACTGAAGACTCTCAAGATGGAGCACGGCCGACTGATTTTGGGAAGCTGAAGCCCTTCTGCCGGTCCGGCAAAAAGGCTCTCCCTTTCCTAGAGATCGAACCCGTAGCCGCGCAGGGCTTCCGCCAGCAGGTAGGGGCTTTTGAAATGATGGGCGTGCATCCCAACCTTGCGCGCACCCTCGATATTGGCAAGGCTGTCATCCACGAAGAGGCAATCCTTCGCCGAGAGATTGTTCCGCTCCAGCAGAATGTTGAAAATCCCTGCATCCGGTTTGATCACCTGCTCGGTTCCCGAAACAACAATATCGCGGAACTGCTTGAGGGTCTGAAAGCGCTCCTGACATTCTGCAAAGGTGTCGGCGGCGAAATTGGTGATCGCATAAATCGGAACATTCATTTCCTGAAGTCGTTCCTTGATCAGTACGCTGCCGGCAATAACGCCGGGCACCATATCATGCCAACGGGCGCGAAAGGCACGGATTTCCCTTTCAAAATGCGGGAACTTGGCGATCAGATCATCTTCCGCTTCTCGCCAGTCGCGTCCCAAATCCTGTTGCAGATTCCAGTCCTGAAGGCCAGTCTCGTCGATAAATGCCTGACTCTGCTCCCTGTCAGCGAAAAACGATTCATAAAGATAATGCATGTCCCATCGGATCAACACATTGCCGATGTCAAAAACAACAATTGTTGGATTCTGTGTCATTGGAAGCTCTCTTTTCGTCTTTCATCTGCTTGCGATTGATCATGATGACATAGCATCGCAAGATGACCTATATATGATTCGAAAAAAATTGTTTCTGGGGGATAGCGTTAGTCAATGCGGTATCAATCTTCAAGCGGTCTGGTTGCAAAAAGGCAAGATGTCATGAAGCGGTTGGTCGGGTGCCTGATGAAAAGCATGCTGTCAGCCAGTCTCGGTTTTTGCATGCTCGGTGCGGCCCTTGCTCAAGAGGCGGTCGAGAGACGGACACTTGAGCCGCTGCAATCTCCAGCGCAGTCGGCTCCCTTGCAACAACCGGCCGCGTCAGAGGACAATGCGGCGACTGCCCAGCCGATGCCCAAGAGTGCCGAGGAAGCCGAACATGGCGAGCCATCGGGTCTTGCGGAGGCGGCTGATGACGGGGATTCGGCAAATGTCATCGACTTGTCCGAACCCAGGAAACCCCTGCGGATCGGGCTCGTGGCCGAGCGGGGAACCATTTATCTTCAGGCCCGGATCGAGCCGTTCCGTTCCTATCTTCAGGAAACATTGTCTCGCCCCGTCGAAGTCATAGCCTTCAACACGATGCGGTCTCTGATGGCTGCCCATATCGGTCACCAGATCGATTACTCGGTCTATCCGGCAGGTGTTTTTGCCATGGCTTATGCATCTTGCGGCTGTCTCACGCCAATTGTCGCACCGGTTTCAAAGGAAGCACCGGACGGCACCTATATGCTGTTGGTGGTGCGCGGAGAAAGCGGCATCAAGAGCCTTTCCGACATGGCGGGGCGGACCATGGCCCTGTCATCGAAAAACGGGGCTGTGCCCTATTTCATGGCATTGAATGAGTTGAAGAAAGCGGGCCTGAATCCGGATCGTGACCTGTCTTCGCTTGTTGCCAGATCCGACCCGGCCGAGGCGTTGACACTGCTTAGGGACGGCGTGGTCGACGCTGCTCTTGTCTGGTCGAGCACCAGGTATAATCAGTTTCTCTTTTCCAGAAGGGGAGCGGTTGCCTCCTTTGTTGAACAGGATGGCAAGGGGGCGAGCGATGGGGCGAGACTGGATTTCGTTTCCATCTGGCATTCTCCGGCAATCCCCGCAGGGCCGCATGCCATTCACAATGACCTGCCCAAACAGGAAAAGGCCGATCTTGTGACGGCCTTGAAGGAAATGAACAAACGCGACCCTGAAGCCTATGACGCCATAGAGCGCTATCACAGTGGTGGCTTTCGCAGTGTCGACCTCAGCGACTATGCACCCCTGATCGAGATTGCAACGACCAAATGATCCCGAAGGAAACGGGGTCGGGACAATTCAGATCAGCTGCCGGAGAACTGTTGCGAAGGTCTGTCACTCTTCGCAATTGAGCTCTGCATCGCTTCTGGGTGAAAACAGGGCCGTGTCCCGGAATGTCATGTCGGTCAGTCCGATCTTGCTGCCAAGAAAAGAAACATCCTTGTTCAGCGCCTTGAATTCCACTTCAACGGCTGACAGGACATAATATGTGTTTGCAACCCTCAGACCTTCAGGGATCGTGTTGCTGTCGATCTCTGCATCCCCGAACTGGCAGCTGACATTCAGGTCGCCATCGCTGTCGACTTCGACACCCATGATGCCAATCCGATGGGTGAAGCCATTGTAGGGAAACAGGATTTTCTCGGCGATATCCTCAAAGGTCGCCTGATCGCTGACTGTGATATAGTCATCCTGACTGGCCAGGTTGGCAATGGAGGTTGCAAGATGGGCGGTTTTTCTCTTGGTCAAGACTGCCTTGGTAACTTCCCATGAGCCAACGGCAAGAAGACACATCACCGGGATCACGATAGCAAACTCGATGGCCGAAACGCCCCGTTCATCCCTGGAAAAATCGGCGAGACTGGAGCGCAGGAAGGACAGGAAAGGCAAGTGTTTGATCTGCATGATCTACCACCCCATTGACAGGTGAGGGAAAGACGAGGGCAAGGCCATCCGTTTACTCATAGGGTTCACTTCGAAAGACCATGACGGAGGAGAGGATGAAATTGGGGCTGGCATCGGAGTCAAGCAGAGAGAAGATCTGATTGACCGCCGCCATCGGCAAATAGGCCTTGACCATGACATAATCGCTGGCTTCACCCGGATCATAGGTCTCCTGACCGATATCGAGCGCTCCATCTGTCATCGGCGCCTTGAGATCAAGATCGGAAATATCCTCGCTGCTGGTCACATCCACAATGATGCTGGACAGACAGTCGCTGGTTGAAATGGCCACGCCATCGCAAATAAGAGACTTGAACCCGCTTTTCGAAAGATTGGACGAGGCGACCGCGCCCACCCGGATCTGGCGTCCGGCCTGTTGGGTCGCATCTTCAAGCGTCGTGTTGGCCAGATAGACATAGCCCATGGCAATCAGCATATAGAGGAAGGCCAGAAACGGCAGCGCCAGGATCGCAAATTCCACCGCAGTCGCGCCGTCACAATCCGTGATGAAACCTTTGCGTTGGTGAACGGGTTTCAAGCGCAGACTGTCCGTCAATCTATTGATGTGCGATCGAAAAAACTGTCGCATGGGAGGTTCCTAAAGGCCATTGAACAAGCAGGTCGTGCCGCTGGACGGGATCACTCGCGCCAAAGCTGCATCCAATATATGGGACAACAATGACATAAAAGCCTTTATGAATAATTGGGAAAACTGGTTAACGACTTCTCAGCACACCGGTTGGGCCGGGCGAGAGAGGGGACTATATCAATGATATGGTCTTGATCTGTCAGTTCGGTTCCGGGCTGACTTCTTCACCCTTGGAGACTTTGCTATAGAACTGGATGCCACCAGCCAGAGCCTCGAGAGTGGACTTGTCGTCGCCCAACCGATAGACCGGTTCACAATCAGGCGAGCAATGCAGAGTGCTTCGAGCCAGGCCTTTATAGACTGTAACATTGTTGTCCTTGGCAGCCGAGACACTCAGGAGCTCATCGGCAATGGGCTCGCCAGCCGCATCAAGAACAATGAGATTGGTCGTACCATATTGCTTGCCGGTGATGATCAGGGTCTGACTGTCCTTGATTGTCGCATCCGCTATGGACGGGTTGCCGATGATGATCATGGCTGCCGGACGTGAAACACGCATGACCTTGGCCCGGTCCATCTTCACATCGATCACCGGATAGGACTGTTCTGCCTTGGCAGAAGGGGCCAACAGACAACCGACAATGAGCAATCCAGACAAAGTCGATACGAATTTCATTATTCGTCTCCATAAACGGGGCTGGTTTACGCAAGCAGCAAACCACTATCACTGAGCTACACTGGACAAAAATGGTGAAGGAAGCCTTAAGGCAGGCTTTCAGGCTGCTGCGCTATGTCATTCCGTTTGGTCGTTCAGGTAATATTGAATTCAATTTTTTGCGTAAATGTTGAATTGAACTAAGAAAATTGTCAGTGTTATCACTTTGTTATCCATGTTATACATAGTATAATTTCTTAGCATGTCTATTTTTCTTAATATTATTGAATGATTAACTTTGTGATTGCGGAAATTATATTTAAATTTTTTTAACCAAAACACAGAAGCATCGCAGTTGTATAGAATTTTGACCTTTGATTTAATAGAATAGAAACACTTAATTGATAAATCTACCCGTGTCCGAAAGGCAATTGCATAACAAAAAAATCATAGAGCCCTCCGGTCAAAGAGCTGTCAAATTGTGGAATTTTTAGGAGTCCAAAATGAAAAAATTCGCTCACTTCCTTAACGACGAATCTGGTGCAACCGCTATCGAATACGCTCTGCTTGCAGGTCTTATCGGTGTTGGCATCGTCACCGCAGCAACCAACCTCGGCGACGCAATCAACACCCTGTTCGGTAACATCGAAGAAGAACTCGAAGGCGTTACCGTCGGCGAATAATCGTCAGTATTCTTCCTTGAGAAGAATTCGGAATTCTATGAAGGCTGCCTAACGGCGGCCTTCTTTTTGCGCATGAAAAGCAAATTTTATCATATATTTCAATTATTTGGTAATCATTTTCAGGGATAGTCGAAACATCGGAAATGTGCTTGATACGCTCAATGAGCAGGGGCAGTTGATGCCATCAGGTCTGTTCGAAAAGGGGATGAAGAGATGATGAATACCGTATTTGCATGGGGTCTGCTGCTTTTTGCGCCGCTCGTCTTTGCCTATGCGGGCAGCTCGGATCTCTTCAATATGCGCATTTCCAATCGCCTTGCCCTTGTCTTTCTTCTTGCCTTTCCGGTTTTTGCCTATGGGGCCGGGCTCAGTCTTTACGATGGCATGACCCATGTCGGCGTCGGAGTTCTTACGCTTCTCGTGTCCTTTATCTTCTGGAATTTCGGCTGGATTGGTGGTGGCGATGCCAAATTTGCCGCCGTTGCCGGTGTCTGGATGGGGCCTGAATATGGTCTTGTCTTCTTCGCCATGGCCTCAATCTATGGAGCGGTCATGACGATCTTCATCATTCTTTTCCGCTCGCGCTTCATGCCAGCCTTTCTGCTCAAGATGGATTGGGCCTTCCGGCTCTACTCGGTCAAACGCGTCCCCTATGGTCTGGCCCTTGCTGCTGCCGGTCTTCACATCTACTCCATGTCCAACTGGATGGAAACCGGTATCCGTCTGGCGCTCTCCTGATCGGAAAATTTGGCCCTACCCGTTATTGGTGTGTCCCTGAAAGACTGTATGAAGGTCGGTGAGGTCGGTTCAACCGGCCTTTTTTCATGGCATCTGCCATGTTTCCGAGAGTTAGGTTTGCATGGCCTGAACGGACTGTGACAAAGCGGCCTTCTCTGTTGCAGGCCGCATCGAGCCCTGCCGCAAGGTTCTTTGTGTCAACTTCAAAAAACAGACTGATCGTGGACGAAAGGCTCTGAAAGCGCTGAAACCCGCTCTCTTCCTGGACCAAAGGCGCCCGAGGCCTTCCCTCGGTATCCTCGACGCCAATCCGGACGAACCCGGTACATGTGCAGGAGGGCAAAGCCAGCAGAGGACCGCGCATAAGTCATTGTTCGAAATCGTCGACGGAATTGTAGCCAAATGACAGAATTCACTCTTTTTGCAAAATTAAGCCGATATTAATCCTGCCCGCTTACTTGTCGTTAACCATAAGTGGTGGAGACTAAGGCCGGGCGCCCTTGCGCTCGGAATGCGTCTGATGCCTGAACAGCTTGGGAACTTGGACATGAAAGTAGCGCGTATCGCCGTAATTGCCGTAGCTTTGATCGCAGGACTCTTTGCGCTCATCCTGGCCCAGACCATGGGTGGCAAGAAGCAGGTTGTCAAAGTCGAGCCTGTTCAAAAGCAGGCTTCGATTGATTTGGTTGAAGTCCTGACCGCATCGAAGAATGTTTCGCTGGGAACCAGTCTCACGGCGGACTTGTTCGTTTGGCGCAAATGGCCAAAGGAAAGCACCGGCCCCGGTTATATCATCCGCGATGGTCGACCTGAAGCGGATAGCGAACTGGTTGGGGCGGTGGCCCGCGGGTCCTTCCTTGAAGGCGAGCCGATCAACGAAGCAAAGCTGGCCATTGGCGGCAAGGGCATGATGTCCTCGGTTCTGCCAAAAGGCTATCGCGCCGTTGCGACATCGATTTCGGCAGAAACCAGCGCCGGCGGTTTCATCCTCCCCAAGGATCGGGTTGACGTGATCCTGACCGATCAGAACAAAAAGGGCGTGTCCTCCGAGACCATCCTGAAGAATGTGAGAGTTCTGGCCATTGACCAGACAACCGAAGAGAAAGATGGCGTCAAGGTCGTCGTTGGCGAGACGGCAACCCTTGAACTGCTTCCCCAACAGGTCGAGACGCTGACAGCCGCTCAGGCCGAGGGCTCGATTTCTCTGGTTCTGCGTTCCCTTGAAGATGCCGAGGAAGAACAGGACATCGCCCAGACAAGCACAGGCACCATCATCTTGGTGCGATCCGGTATGATGAGTAAAAGGACCGTGAAGCAATGATTGAAGTTTCTCAAGTCTGCAATATGCCCCATGATCGCGCTTCTGACGGCGCAGATCACGCAGATCGGCTTCGGCTCGGATTTCAGGATCATTTCGCTTTCGCCGGTCCGCAACGCGTTCACTACAGGCTGCGCATCATTCTGCTCGCGATTTTCTGCCTTCTTGCAACAGGTCTCATGCTGCCCTTTGGCGAAGCTGAGGCCGCTTCTACAATGCGTCTTCAGGCAGCAAGCGCCAATGGGCGCAATATCGACGTCGGCCTTAACAAGTCCGTTGTCATTGAAACGCCGCGGGACGTAAAGGACGTTCTGGTCTCCAGCCCGTCCGTTGCCGACGCTGTGGTTCGCACGCCTCGTCGCATCTATATTCTGGGCATGCAGATCGGCCAGGCCAACGTCATCCTTTTCGACGGCAAGGGCAATCAGATTGCCAGCTTCGACGTCAATGTGGCGCGTGACAATTCATCGCTTGCCGCCCTTCTGCGTCGCATGATTCCGGGGTCCAACATCAAAGTCGATGGCATCGGCGAAGGGGTCGCGCTTTCCGGCTCCGTCCGCAAGCCTGCCGATGCGGAAAAGGCCATGGATATAGCCGCTAACTATGTTGGGGACCGCAAAAAGGTTTCAAACTATATCTCGGTCGAGGCCCGCGAACAGGTTCAGATACGTGTCACCGTGGCAGAAGTTCAGCGCACCGTTATCAAGCAGCTGGGCGTCAGCCTTGGCGGAGACTTTGCCAGTGGCAATTTTTCGGGCAGTGGTGTCATATCCAACCCCTTCTCGGTTGCTTTGCAGAGCCTGTCAAGCACATCTCTGGGACTTGGTCTGACGGGCAGCTCCGGTTCGATTGCGTCGGCAATCGAGGCAATGGAGCGCAATGGTCTGGTCCGTCGGCTCGCAGAGCCCAATCTGACGGCGATTTCCGGCGAGAAGGCAAACTTCCTGGCCGGTGGTGAATTCCCGGTTCCGGTCGGTGTTGAAGATGGCAAGGTTCAGGTCGAATTCAAGGAATTCGGTGTTTCGCTCGCCTTCCGGCCGATCGTGCTGTCTGAAAACCGCATCAGCATGCAGATCAAGTCCGAAGTGTCGGAGATCGATTCAGATACGACCGTTACGGTTGGCGATTCAAGCTCCACCATCACGATCCCCGGGTTGAAGACCCGCCGGTCTTCGACGACGCTGGAACTTCCCTCCGGCGGAACGATGGTGATGGCTGGCCTGCTGCGAGATGAAGTCCGCAAGAATATCGATGGCTTCCCCTATTTGAAAGATCTGCCGGTTCTTGGCGCATTGTTCCGCTCCCGCGACTACAAGCGCAGCCAGACCGAACTGGTGTTCTTTGTAACCCCCTACATCGTTCAGCCGATTGCCCGGTCACAGGCGGCATTGCCCACCGAGAATGTGCATGTGTCCACAGACAAGAATGACATTTTCTGGGGGGCATTGACCCGGCGTTATGACATCTCCGGCGCCAAGGGGCGGAACCAGAAATATAATGGCCGATTTGGCTATAGTTACGAGTGAGGCGAGGCAATGTTCAATCAAGGCGAGATCCAGCCTATGCAACAGACAAAGAGGCGCGCTGCCAGATCCGCATCGATTGTCCGCATAACGGCGGTCATTTCCTGCGCATTGTTGCTGGTCGCATGCAAATCTACCAAGCAGATAACCGGCTCCTATCCTGACGACTATCGGCTGAGACATCCCATCACCTTGCAACAGTCCGCAAGGGTGATCGATATTCCGGTCGGCATTCACTCCGTGAAACTGACCCCCTCGTCACAGTCGGCGATTTCTGCCTTTGCCCGCGAGTTCAAGATTGAAAATGCCACCGCGGTTCAGATCATGGTGCCCGCCGGGGCGAAGAATGAGGCCAGCGCCCACAAGATGGCGAGAGAAGTAAGGCTTCACTTGCTGCGCGACGGTCTGCACGAGGGCCAGATCGACACCGTGGCATACACCGCAACCGATGCTGAGGATGCTCCGATCAGACTGGCCTATCCGCGCGTTGTCGCGACGTCTCCGGCCTGTGAAGTTCATCCGGACACCCGGTTGCAGGCAATCAAGAATGTCAGCAGTTACAATTTCGGTTGTGCCTCTCAACAGAATTTCGCGGCCATGGTCGCAAATCCCGAGGATCTGATTCAGCCGAGAGGGTGGGAGCCACGCGACTCAATGCGTCGGACCACTGTCACCGAGCACTATCGTAGCGGAGAACCAACCTGGTCCGAGGCTTTGGGCAGTGAGGTTGGAACCAGCTCGGGGGTAAGCAAATGAGTGAGCAACCGATTCCAACCGCCGGCTTCGGTGAAAACGAAGATCTGCATGCCTTCGAGCAGGAATTCTCAGAGGTCGACAATTCTCGTCTTCTGGATATTCGGCCCTTGCCGCGTGTCTCGATCAGTGCATTCTGTGTGTCTCCGAACATACAGGCGACTGTAGAGGCCATCGGTCATGACCGTCGCTTGTCCCGTGTTCACATGAAATCGGTCTCGGGTGGCATCGGATCGGCAATCGAGTTTTTCACCGATACCCCGACCCCCAATCTCATCCTTCTCGAGGTTGGTGATGATTATGAACAGCTGATCAGGGACCTGGATCGTCTGGCCGAAGTCTGTGACGTGGGAACCAAGGTGGTATTGATCGGCCATATCAATGACGTGCAGATGTATCGCGATCTGGTGCGTCGCGGGGTGTCCGAATATATCGTGGCTCCGGTTGGGCAGATCGAGTTGATCCAGGCCCTCAGCGATCTGTTCATGAGCCCGGAAACCGATCCTCTGGGCAAGACAATCGCCTTTATCGGTGCCAAGGGCGGCGTTGGCTCCTCCACCATCGCACACAATATCGGCTGGTCGATTTCTTCCAGCAATCAGCAGGACGTGATCATCACCGATTTTGACATTGCCTTCGGGACGGCCGGGCTGGACTTCAACGAGGATCCTCCCCAGACCATCGCCGATGCAATCAAGGCGGCGGAACGTCTGGATGATCAATATCTGGAGCGGTTGCTCACAAAATGCAGCGAACGGCTGCATTTGCTGACGGCACCGGCAGTGCTGGAGCATACCAGCGACTTTGACGGGGATTTTTTCAATCCGATGGTCGAACTGCTTCAGAACAGCGCCCCTTATACCGTGCTTGACTTGCCGCATATCTGGAGCGAGTGGAACAAACGCCTGTTGCTGGGAGCCGATGACATCGTGCTCACCGCCGAGCCGGATCTGGCCAACCTGCGCAATGCCAAAAACATCCTCGACATGATCGCCAATGAACGCCATGGCGAGCGCCAGCCCTTCCTGATCATCAACAAGTGCGGCATGCAGAAGCGCCCCGAAATCAAACCCAAGGATTTCGCCGCGGCGCTGGAGCGGGATGATTATATCGAAATTCCATTTGACGCCCCGACATTCGGGCAAGCTGCCAACAATGGCCAGATGATCAGTGAGCTGGGATCAAGCAGCAAGACTGCCGATCTTTTCGACAAGCTTGCATCCGATATCACTGGCCGTTCGGAAGTGGTCAAGACGAGCAAATCCCTGTTTGCCCCGCTGTTGGGGAAACTGAAAAAGTAAAATAGGTTTTGGTAAGTAAGATATGTTCGGAAAACGTGGAACAGAAGGTGCCCCGATCATGGCACCCACAGGCAAGGCCAAGGCTGTAGCCACCAAGTCGGCTTCTGCGAAACCCGCTCCCAAGAAAGAGGAGGAGGGTTACAAGCAGGCCGTCGAAGTGAACTATCAGCCGATCGAGGACAGCACGTCCTCGGGTCGCTCCGAACAGTATTTCGATATCAAGACATCCGTTTTCGGCGCGTTGATCGACACGATCGACCTCGCTCAGATGGCCCGCCTTGATGCCGAAACGGCGCGCGAGGAAATCCGGGATATCGTCTCGGAAATCATCGCGCTCAAAAATATCGTTCTGTCCATCGCCGAGCAGGAAGACCTGCTTGATGATATCTGTAACGATGTGCTGGGCTATGGTCCGCTCGAGCCGCTTCTGGCGCGCGATGACATCGCCGATATCATGGTCAATGGCGCCGAGAAAACCTATATCGAGACACAAGGCAAGGTCTATCTGACCAACGTCCGTTTCCGCGACAATGGTCAATTGATGAATATCTGTCAGCGGATCGTCTCCCAGGTCGGTCGCCGCGTGGATGAATCGAGTCCGATCTGTGACGCCCGTCTTCCCGACGGCTCGCGTGTCAACGTGATCGCGCCGCCGCTCGCCATTGATGGCCCGACGCTGACCATTCGTAAATTCAAGAAAGACAAGCTCACCCTTGACCAGTTGGTGCGCTTTGGCTCCATCTCGCCAGAAGGCGCCCAGATCCTCAAGATCATCGGTCGGGTCCGATGCAATGTGGTCATTTCCGGCGGTACCGGTTCGGGTAAGACGACGCTGCTCAACTGTCTGACAAACTATATCGAGAATGACGAACGCATCGTCACGTGTGAAGACGCGGCCGAATTGCAGCTTCAGCAGCCCCACGTGGTGCGCCTCGAAACCCGCCCGCCAAACCTTGAGGGCGAGGGACAGATTACCATGACCGATCTGGTCAGAAACTGTCTGCGTATGCGTCCCGAACGGATCATCGTCGGTGAGGTTCGCGGCTTTGAGGCCTTCGACCTTTTGCAGGCCATGAATACCGGTCATGACGGCTCTATGGGGACCCTGCACGCCAACTCGCCGCGTGAGGCGCTTTCCCGTCTCGAAGCCATGATCACAATGGGTGGTTACAACCTGCCGACCAAGACAATCCGCGAGATGATCGTCGGCTCGATCGACGTGATCATTCAGGCCTCGCGCCTGCGTGACGGGTCGCGCCGCATCACCCATATCACGGAAGTGACAGGCATGGAGGGGGATGTCATTACCACCCAGGATCTGTTCCTCTACGAAATGATGGGCGAAGACGCCAATGGCAAGATCATAGGTCAGCATCGCTCGACCGGCATCGGTCGGCCGGCCTTCTGGGAACGCGCACGCTACTATAACGAAGAGAGCGCATTGGCCGCCGCCCTTGATGCTGCCAATGTCGAGCCTCAGAGCTTTTAACGGGAGCAGGGATCATGGATTTTATCAGCAGTGATCTGATTTTTACCATCGCTCTGTTTCTGCTGGTGGTTTTTGCGGTTCTGGGCATCGCTTGGGGTTTGTTTTATCCGAAATTGTCCAAGAATTACAGCCGTGACCAGCGCATGCAGGCGGTAGCTTTGAGCCGGGTGCAGATTTCCGACAAGCGCATGCGGGCGGCAAGCGCCGACCGCCGCAAGGATATCGAAGCCAACCTCAAGCAGATGGAAAATCAGCAGAAGAAAGGCAAGAACAAGAAGCAGAGCCTTTCCTCGCGCCTCGATCAGGCAGGACTGACGATCACGACCCGGCAATTCTGGATCTACAGCATGATATCGGGCGCTGTCTGTTTCCTTGGTGCGCTCCTTGGCGGGCTCAACACGATTGTTGCTCTCGGCGTCGGCATCGTCGGCCTTGTCGGGTTGCCCCACTTCTGGGTTGCACGAAAACGCAAGAAACGGCTTCAGCGTTTCATTGCCGAGTTTCCCAATGCTGTCGACGTGATTGTGCGCGGGATCAAGACCGGTCTGCCACTTGGCGATTGTCTTGTCATTGCAGCTTCTGAAACCTCCGAACCCGTGCGCAGCGAATTCAGACGTCTGGTTGACGAGCAGGCCATGGGCTTGCCTTTGGCCAAGGTGGTGCCGCGACTGCATCAGCGCATTCCGCTTCCCGAAACCAACTTTTTCGCCATCGTCATCATCATCCAGACACAGGCCGGCGGCTCTCTGTCCGAGGCGCTGGGCAATCTCTCGCGCGTGCTCCGGGCCCGTGCGCAGATGAAGGAAAAAGTGTCGGCCATGTCGATGGAAGCCAAGGCATCGGCGGCGATCATTGGTGCCATGCCTTTCGTTATCGCCTTTCTGATCTATCTGACCAACTCGTCTTTCATCATGATCATGTTCGAGGAAACAATGGGACTGATGATGCTGGGCGCCGCTCTTGCCTGGATGCTGATCGGTGTTCTGGTCATGAAGACAATGATCAGTTTCGATATCTAGCGTCCAGACGGGTATAGACAAAGACAAACGAAGACAAACAGCAAGCCGAAGGATAAGGGTTTCGCACATGATGGGATTTGACGTTCAGGACATTTTTGCAGTGTTCACCGCCGTTGCGGTTGTCGCGTCAATTCTTGCCGCGGCGATGCCGTTTCTTGAAAATGACAAGCTTGGCCAGCGCATGAAAGAGGTGGCGAACGAACGGGAACGTATCCGCAAACGCGAGAGGGCAATCCTGAACAGTGGAACGGATGGGCGTATTTCCCTGCGCCAGGAGCCCAAAGAACTGATCACCAACATTGTTGACCGGTTCAAGATGCGTGATGCCTTCACGGACAAGGAAACCCGCAAGAAGCTGAAACAGGCTGGCTACCGCCTCGAAAAACACGTCATGACCTACACCTTCGCGCGTATCGTCGGGCCCATGGCGGGGTTTGCAATTGCGGCTTTCTATATCTTTCTGGTTGCCAAGCCGGACTATCCTCCGATGGTCAAGCTGTTCCTGTCGCTGCTCTTTGCCTATGCCTGCTACTATGCGCCGATCCTCTATCTGCAAAACCAGCGTTCCAAGCGGCAGGCCTCGATCACCAAGGCCTGGCCTGATGCGCTGGATCTTCTGCTGATCTGCGTCGAAGCGGGGATGACAGCCGAATCCGGGTTCCAGAAGGTCGCCGCCGAGATCGGGACCGCGAGTGTCGAACTGGCCGAAGAACTGACCATTCTGACTGCGGAACTGTCCTACTTGCAGGACCGACGCACAGCCTATGAGAATATCGCGGAGAGAACCGGCATGGAGGGCGTGCGTGCCGTCATGACCTCGCTCATTCAGGCCGAGCGATATGGTACGCCGCTGGGTGATGCTATCCGTGTCATGGCCGAAGAAAACCGGGCCTTGCGCCTCACCGCCGCTGAAAAGAAGGCAGCAGCCCTGCCTCCAAAGCTGACCGTGCCGATGATCCTGTTCTTCCTGCCCGCGATTTTCATCATCGTGCTTGGCCCCATCGCCGTGCAATATTTCACGACCCACTAGGAGCCGGACAGCACCCGGCATCATCGCTGTAACAATCTCTCAGAGAGGTCCCTGCAAGGGGCCTTTTTCTTTTCCTCGGGATAGGCCTGTTGTCTTTTGCCCGTGGCAGCCCGCCCCTCGACAGGCATCGTTGGCAGGTGGGGCAGAAACTGAGGAGGAGCAACATTCCTTTCTGGACGCGCAGGTTACGCTTGGCCTAACGTGAAGCAATGTCGCCCCGGTCTCCGGTATCATTCAGATCTTGCGGTAATTCCGTGCTCAAGAAGGGTTCATCTCTCCCATGGCAAAGTTGCGTATCGATCAGCTTTTGAAAAAGGCAAAAGCCCTGATAAAGCAGGGAGAGATAGACGAGGCAAGACAGCACTATGCCCTGATCCTGGAGAGCTTCCCGCAGAACAAGCGTGCGCAACAGGGGTTGGCAGAGCTTGACAAACTGGCCCCCACAACGCGCCCGCTTACTCCGGTCGAGGTGCTTGACAGGCTGAACGGGAAACTGGCTCAGGGCAAGTTTGCGGAGGTTGCGACCCTTGCCAGGGGCTTGATCGAGCAGCATCCCGACATGGTGCCCGCCTGGGACTTTCTCGGTATCGCCAGCGTCAATCTGGGACAGCTCGACGAAGCGATCACGGCCTTCAAACAGTCAAGGCAATTGAACCCGACAGACATTCAGACAGATGTAAATCTCGGCATCGCATACCAGAGAAAGAACCAGATCGATGAAGCGATCAATTGCTTCAGATCGGCCCTTTCGCGCAGTCCGCGCCATCCCGAGGCCCATCACTATCTGGGAGACGCTCTGGTCAAGGCTGGCAAACTCCGCCAGGCCGAGCAGGCCTTTGGCACCGCAATCCGGCTCAATCCCGGATTTCCCGGCTGTTTCCATCGGTTGGGGATCCTTTACAAGATGCTTGGAAATGCCGAAGCTGCGATCAAGGCCTTCGAAACAGCTCTGAAGGTGGAGCCCAAATCCGTCAAGATCTGGTGTGAGCTTGGCGAGCTTCACAAGGAACAGGGCAATAAGGAAAAAGCCCTTGAGGCGCTGAACAAGGCCCTGACCATCATGCCGGGGTCTGCCGAAGCCCACTTCACCTTGAGCAGCATGATCAAGTTCAGCGCCGACGATGACCGGATTGGCACGGTGAAAGCGCTTCTCAAGCGCAAGGATCTTGATGACAACAGCGTATGTCTTCTCAATTTTGCCATGGCAAAAATGCAGGAGGATATCGGTAATCTCAAGGAAGCGTTCGACGCTTATCAAGCCGCCGGGCAGGCCCGCCAGAAGCTGCTGCGATACGATTTCGAGACCGACCGCAAGCTGTTTGCGGATATAAAAGCCACCTCGTCGGACCTGAGGGGCATGTCGGTTGATGAAGAACGGGACGATGGGCAAGCCACGCCGATTTTCATCCTTGGCATGCCGCGCTCTGGTACAACGCTGGTCGAACAGATCCTGTCCTGCCATTCCCAAGTCAAGGGAGCGGGGGAGCTGAATTTCGTGCATGATCTGGGTCTTGATATCTCCTGCGGGATCAAGCCGGCCAGCAAAGAGGCGCTTGTGGCTTTCAGGCGCGCCTATCTCGAAGAGGTGACGGCGCTATCGGATAATAAGCCCTTTGTGACAGACAAGATGCCGATGAACTTCCTCCATGTCGGCCTCATTTGCAGCGCCTTTCCTGACGCGAAAATCATTCACATGCAGCGCGATGCTGCGGCCGTTTGCTGGTCCAATTTCAAACTGCATTTCCCGAATGACAAGCTTGGCTACAGTTATGATCTGAAAACGGTACGGCACTATTATCGGCTCTACCAGGAACTTATGGAACACTGGCACGGCATGTTTGGAGACAGACTCTTCGATTTTGACTATGACACTCTTGTGGTTGAACCGGACGAGGAAATCAGACGGCTCATCGATCATCTGGGCCTGCCGTGGGAAGAGGCCTGTCTTGCCCCGCACAAGAACAGAAGAGTGGCAAGGACCGCTTCGAACGCACAAGTCAGGCAGGAAATCTACAGGAACAGCTCGCAGGCCTGGAAAAAATTCGAGCCCTATCTCGACGGTGCATTCGATGGCCTTGCGAAAGGCTAGTCGACAAAAATGCTCCGGCAATCATCGCGCCGCTTTGCTAGCATCATTTTCAAGAGATTGATTGGCACCTAGCATAGCTTGATCGTGTAGCCGATAGCCACGGTTGCTATGGCAAACCCACGCGAATTAAGCAGCCATTCACGTGGGCTGCCAGTCTTCAAGACGCAAAATCAACACTGATCTGGTGATCTTTCAAACTGCTCCATCAAGGTGAGAAAGATCCCAAAGAGGTGGAATGACAATGCTCATGGAAATTCGTAAAAATAGCTTGGAGACACGTATCCTTCGACTTCGTGATATCCGATGCCAACACCTCCTGAACCGTCTTCATCATGACAAGTAATGGAAAGGTAGGTGTCTGCCTCACCTTTTTCCTCTTTGAACCCTGGATAAGGGTCACTAACCTCTTCGAAAATCAGCAATTCACTGCACTCTAGGTTGTGAACAGCCGCCGCGATTGCAGCTAGAGATCCACTATGTTGAACAAATTTACTTGGTATTGTGTCTGCTGCATAGGCTGGTTGAACCATGGCTATTGCGGCAAAAATCAAGAAAATCGACCTTAGCATTTCCGTTTCTCCCCCAACGAAAAACATACACCTTTAAATTGTATAACAAATTTGGAGAAATTTGAAGGGGGCTCTCGGTCTTGAGCTGATAGGGTCGTTTATGAAAGCGGTGAAGTATTTCCGGAAAGGAAAGCTACTTGAAACAGGTTTGTTGGCAAATGCAGGCGATGCAGTCCTACAAGAGAGGTCTTGTAACACTTCAATCGCTTGCATTTGAATTGGACCGTCCAGCCTGTTGCCGATGCAGAACCGTACTAGCCCTGTTTCTTGATCTGCGCCCAGCTGTTGCGTTCCTTCAGCATGCTTTTGAGGTAGGCCATATTCTCGGCTGCCTGCTGAGGCGATAGCTCATTGTTGGCGATGGATTCGGCTTCCTGAAAGCGCCCTTGCAGACCAAGCACGAGCGCCAGATTCTGGCGAACGCGGCTGTCGGCCTTGGGATTTTTCGCCGCTTCCCGCAAATAGCCCTCAGCCGATTTGAGATCGCCTTCCAGAAGATAGGAAAGACCATAATTGCTCAGAACGCTCGGAGCGCCCGGCGCCATCAGCAGGGCCTTGTCATAATAGGCACGGGCCGAGGAGAATGATCCCAACTGGTCATGAATGGCACCCATCGCCGAATAGAGGCGCCAATCCGGCGTTGTCGGTGTCTGGGCTTTTTCAAGCACGTTCAGAGCCTGCTGAAAGCGTCCCACGCTTGCCAGCGATTTGCCATAGGCAGCAAGCACGACGCGATCCTTGGAATGCCGGGTCGCCAGTTTTTCAAGCACCGCCAAAGACTGCTCATGTCGCCCCAGAAGTCTCAGGGAATGGCCATAATTGAGGGCCGTTTTCACCTCGTCGGGATTGTTGCGATAGCGCTTCTCCCAATAGGTGACCGATTCCTGCAAGGCTTGCTCGCTGGCATAGCCGCTGCCCTGATGCGAAGAGGATGAAACGCTCTTCTTGTTGGATGAACAGCCCGAGATCGCAAGAGCCAGCACTATAGCGGTCGCTGTGATCACTCTTTTGCGAGACGCGTTTTTAAGGTGGGACAGGGCCTTCATGAATTACCTCACAAATACAAACGGGCGGCGAAAGGGTTGGCATTCCGCTGCGGCTTGAAACCGAACTTTCCTTTAGAAATAAAGTATTAACCCTAATGCTTGGTTAATTCGGGCAATTTGCAACAGCCTTCAACGCAAAGAAACGGGACATAAACGCCATGGAATTGGCCCTCCGATACCCTGCTTTGCCGAGGCTCTTGCAACCCATGACGATTGTTATAGGCTCTTGCGAAAAGAACGGATTGATTCCGGGGAGAATGGGGCCCATCTAGAGGAAGGGCGCTGAATGGAATTCATGCATTCCAGCCGGACGAACAGCCAACAAGAAACAGCGCAGACATAACAAAGAGAAAGAAAGCCAATGTCAGAGCAAGCCAGGTCCTGTCCTATCCATTTAGTCTATAGCCATGACGAAAAAATCCTTCCCACTGCGTTGTCTGCAATCGCGACCCACTGGGTGGAAACGGTCGGCTTTGCGGCCAAGCAAGGGGAGCTTTGCCTCATTCCGTCCGAGGATGGTGGTCTTGAAGCGGTGCTGTTCGGACTTGGCAAGAAGGACCAGAAATCGGTCTCTCCTTTCCTGACCGGACTGCTGCCCCAGAAATTGCCACAGGGTCGCTATCATTTCGCTGATTTCAAAACCGTCAATGACGATCCACAAGCCCTGTTTCTGGCCACACTGGCATGGCATCTTGGAGCCTATCGCTTTGATCGCTATAAAGAAAACGCAACCCCGCGGCCTGAACTGGACTGGCCCGAAGGCGTCGATAGCGAAGAGATCCTGCGTCAGGTCAAGGGCAGCACGCTGGCCCGCGATCTTATCAATATCCCCTCCAATGACATGGGGCCGGATGAACTGGAGGCCGTAACCCGCGGTCTGGTCGATACTCACGGTGCGAAACTCGAGGTGACGCTTGATGAAGAGCTGCTCGAGAAGAAACTTTCCATGATCTATACCGTGGGCGTTGGCTCTCCGCGCAGGCCCCGCCTGCTGGATTTTGTCTGGGGCAAGGAAACGGATCCGAAAGTGACGCTGGTCGGCAAGGGAGTCTGCTTTGATACCGGCGGTCTCAATCTCAAACCGGGCGGTTCCATGGGCCTGATGAAAAAGGATATGGGCGGGGCCGCCAATGTGCTTGGTCTTGCATCCATGATCATGGCAGCCAAATTACCGGTGCGGTTACGGGTTATCATTCCTGCTGTCGAGAACTCGGTGTCGGGTGCGTCCTTCCGTCCGGGGGATGTGTTGCAAAGCCATAAGGGGCTGACCGTTGAAATCGGCAACACCGATGCCGAGGGACGCCTGATCCTTGCCGATGCCCTTTCGCTTGCAGATGAGGAAGAGCCGGATCTTCTGATCGATATGGCCACATTGACCGGTGCGGCCCGCGTTGCTCTCGGTCCCGATCTTCCGCCTTTCTATAGCGAGGATGAAGCTTTCATCGAAAGCATGACGAAACTGAGTCGGCAGGAATGGGATCCGCTCTGGAACATGCCTTTGTGGGAAGCCTATGATAGCAAGCTTTCCTCCGATATTGCTGATGTGAACCATATCTCCTCAGACGGCTTTGCGGGTTCCATTACCGCAGCCCTGTTCCTGCGCCGGTTCGTTTCGAAGGCGAAAAGCTGGGCTCACTTTGACATCTATGGATGGACGCCTGCGGCCGGGCCAGCAAGCCCCAAAGGAGGGGAAGCTCAGGGAATCCGGGCACTTTACGCTCATATACGAAAGCAGTACCCGGTTAGTTAGCCATAACAGAACAATAGTTCGAAAAGTTGCAAATAGAGGGGGATTGGGCGAAACGCCCTGTCCCCTTGGCTTGCCTGATGCGCGTGAATCAGGATTAACTGAAACGGAACCGAAACTGGAAACCGATTGTATGTGTCGGAACTTGTCGGGGACGCAACAGCTCTTGGAGACGCAACTAGGCTATGGCAATGGATATCTGCGCTGGTCAGGCGCTGAAATTATGGCACGATGTGACTCACACTCTGGTCCGCGAAGAGGAAAGTGATCTGTCTGCAAGGCAAATGATGGTGTTGCTGACGGTCTATCTCGAAACGCCACCGCATACGGTGCGTGGTCTTGCGGCCAAACTCGGGGTTACAAAGCCTGCCATTACCAGAGCATTGGATACAATGGGGCGTCATGGCCTGCTGACCCGCCGCCGCGATGACAAGGACAAGCGCAATGTCGTGGTCCTTCGTACGGTCAAGGGAGCGCTCTATGTTGAAAAGCTGGGCCACAAAATCGTAGAAACCTCTCGTATGATTGCTGACTGACGCGCCCAAGGGGACTATGCTCTGGCGGGTCAGATATAGAGTAGTACCGGATGACATGCGTCCGGATCAAAGGATTTTTCATGCTGAACCCGTCCCTGAATGCCTATCGTCCCGATCTTGCCGACAAACGTCTTGAAGGCCAGATAGACGCCGAGCGCTTTGTCGATCCGGTCGTCATGCGCGTGCGGCTTCCCCTCGCTCCCTTGAAATCGAGCCCCGACGGGCGCAGCGGGCTGGACAGTCAGGCCCTGCTTGGCGAAGTTGTCAAGGTGTTCGAGCAGAAAGACACCGGCTGGAGCTGGGTCCAGTTGGAACGGGACGGGTATGTGGGCTATATGCCAAGTGAAGCCTTGGGGCCGTTCGGTGGGCCATTGAATGACGAGTTCCTCTCGGGTTCCCCCACTCACATGGTCAGCGCCGTGCGTACCTTTGTCTATCCGGGGCCGGATCTCAAATATCCGGCCGCTACATTTCTGTCTCTTGGGGCTGGGCTGATCCTGGGGGAAGAGGTCGAGACCCGCGGCACCCGATATCGTAAGCTCCTCAATCTGCCAACCCCCAACGGGGAGGCGGGCTGGGTTGTGGCGCAGCATGTGTCGGAAATCTCCGAAAAGGCCGATGATTTTGTCTCTGTCGCCGAAAGCCTGATGGGCACTCCATATCTATGGGGTGGCAAAAGCTCGCTCGGGATCGATTGCTCCGGCCTCGTGCAGCTCGCCTGTGACATGTCCGGCATCGAAATGCTCAGGGACGCGTCCATGCAGGAGAAAGAAGCCGGTGAAGCGCTCGATATCTCGGCAGGTCTGCCTGACCTCAAACGCGGCGATCTCATTTTCTGGCCCGGCCATGTCGGCGTCATGACCGACCCCGAAACCCTCCTTCATGCCAATGGTCACCATATGGCCGTTGCCAGCGAGCCACTGGCCGGAGCCATCAAACGCATTTCGGCCAATGAATATGGCGACCTACGAACGGTGCGGCGGTTAGGTCTGTAAGCTGATATGCGAGGTGAAAATGATCGATATCGTCAATGGCCTTCTGATCCGGCAGGGGCAGGTTTTGATGGCGTTACGCTCTCCGCAACGCAAGAACTTCCCGAATAGTTGGAGCTTTCCAGGTGGTCATGTGGAAGATGGCGAGACATTGCATGGCGCTTTGGTGCGAGAACTTGTTGAGGAAATCGGGGTTCAGGCCACGCGTTTTTATCCTCTGGACGTCTTGAAGGATCGGGAGGTCGCCTTTCACTTGTTTGTCGTGGAAGAATGGCAGGATGAAATTGCCAATCTTGGCGATGAACATGTTGAGTTGCTCTGGGTTGATTTCGACAAAGCGGGCGATTTGCCAAGGCTTGCCTTGCCAGCGTATCGTGAGGTCTTCGAAGCTTTGAAAAGTCTTTAGCTAAGAAGCAATCCATCCTTCGGGGGCATGGCTATGGAAAAAGTTGATTTCAAAAAGATCTACAAGACGCTCTATAAGCCATCGGCCAAGAGAGTGGAGTTTGTAGAGGTTCCTCAATTCAATTTCCTGATGATTGACGGGGAGGGCGACCCCAATAAGGCGCAGGCCTTCCAGGATGCCATTGAAGCGCTCTATTCCCTTTCTTATACCCTTAAATTCATGGTCAAAAAGGGCGAAATAGGCAAGGATTACGGTGTCATGCCGTTGGAGGGGCTGTGGTGGGTTGAGGATATGTCAGCCTTCAGCGTCGAGAATAAGGATGGCTGGCAATGGACACTGATGATGATGCAGCCGGACTTCATCACCAAAGCCATGGTCGGAGACGCCTTTGCCGAGGTCGAGAGAAAGAAATCTCCCACCGCCTTGGGAAAAGTGAGGTTCGAAGCCTTCGGTGAGGGCAGGGCGGCGCAGATTCTGCATGTTGGCCCCTTCACAGAGGAAGGGCCAACCGTTGAAAAGCTGCATGCCTTTATTGAGCAAAGCGGTCTTGGGCGCACCGGCAAGCATCACGAAATCTATCTATCAGACACCCGCCGCGCCGACCCGGCAAAATGGAAAACCATCATCAGGCAACCGGTGGCCTGAATACCGATAGTTTCCTATCCCTAATATCCCCGCTTCATATCGACGATACCGGTCATCGGTTCGCCCGCCTCGTTGCGGCGGATCTGTTCGGCGATGTGGATCGTGGTCGCCTTGGGTGCGCTGATGGCGGCAATATGGGATGTGAGGATCACATTGGGCAGATCCCAGAGCGGACTATCCGGCGAAAGCGGTTCCTTCTCGAACACATCGAGCGAAGCACCAGCCAAAATGCCTTCGCGGATGGCCGTGGCAATATCCTCCTCGACCTGCAACTTGCCTCTTCCGGCATTGATGACGACCCCGCCACCAAGTGGCCCGTCTTTCGCCAGTTTCCTGAACAGGTCGAGATTGAGAATGCCCTCGGTTTGGGGCGTATGGGGCAGCAGGGTAACCAGTATATCCGTTTTTGCCAGCATCACATCAAGCCCGTCCGGCCCGTGATAGGTGTCTATGCCCTCAATGGTTTTTGGCGAGCGGCTCCAGCCAGACACCTGATAGCCCATCATCTTGAGCTTGTGCGCAGCAGCTTCGCCCAGAACGCCGATGCCCATGATGCCGACCCGGAAATCACTGGCTGCGGCATCGGCTGTCTGGTCCCAGATTTTCTGCTTCTGCATCTCGAGGCAATGCAGCTGACGGCGATGATGCATCAGGCATTGCCAGACCACATATTCACACATCCGCGCGGTGAGATCATCACCAACCACGCGCACAACCGGCACCTCTGGCAGGTCATCAATCTGCGTGAGGAATTCCACCCCGGCACCGAGCGAGAAAATCGCCTTGAGGTTGGGTAGCGCCTTGAGGAAATCGGTGTCACCCTTCCACGCCAATGCGTATTCGATTTCGGACAGATCGCCTAGATTATCGGAAAGACGGATTTCGGCCTCGGGCAGCTGGGCGGTTAGATTTTCAACCCAGGCAGGAATATCCCAGCCTTTGGCTGTGAGTGCGATGATCATGGGAGTCAAAGTCCTTGTTCGACATGGAAGGCAGGCAGCAACGAAAGCTATGCAATGAAAAATGGCACAATGGAGAAAAGGGGGCAAGAAGCGAGGAACCGACTTTTTGCCATGAGCCCTTGCAAGGCCCATAGCAAAAGCGGCTTGGAAATTCCAGTCTGCAAATACTAGTCCGCAACCACCCCTTCAGGAGCGGTTTCCATTCTGAGAGCCGCTGCCATCAAGGCCTTGGTATAGTCGGTCGCCGGAGCATTGAATATCTGTTCCGCATCGCCTTGTTCGACAATCTTGCCATGACGCATCACAAGCACGCGGTTGGAAAGCGCCCGCACCACCTTGAGGTCATGGCTGATGAACAGGTAGGTCAGGCCGTGACGGGCCTGCAAATCCCGCAACAGATCCACCACCTGCGCCTGTACGCTCATGTCCAGCGCACTGGTTGGCTCATCAAGCATGACAAAGCGCGGCTCCAGCACCATGGCGCGCGCAATGGAAATGCGCTGGCGCTGTCCGCCGGAAAACTCGTGCGGATAGCGGTGACGGGTTTCCGGGTCGATCCCCACTTCCCTGAGCGCGGCAACCACCTTGGCGTCGCGTTCCTCGTCGGTGAGATCCGGCGCATGGATGGAGAGGCCTTCCGCCACAATTTGCGCAATCGACATACGCGGGGAGAGGGAGCCGAAGGGATCCTGAAAGACAATCTGCATGTCGCCCCGTTTGTCGCGCATGGCGCGGTTGTTGAGCCCGTCGAGCTTCGATCCCTGAAAGACGATCGGTCCTTCAGAGGAAATCATGCGCAGCAGCGCCAGTCCCAGCGTTGTCTTGCCTGAGCCGGATTCCCCGACAATGCCCAGCGTTTCCCCGGCACGAATTTCAAGCGAAATGCCATCCACTGCCTTGATATGGCCAACGGTCTTGCGCATGAAACCGCGTTTGATCGGGAACCAGACTTTAAGCTCGTCGGTCTTGAGCAAAACCGGTGCATCCTTTGCCACGGGTCTCGCCTTGCCACTGGGGGCCGAGGAGAGCAGATGCTTGGTATAGCTGTGTTGTGGATGCTCAAAAATCTCGGCGGTTGGTCCATGTTCGACAATCTTGCCGGCGGTCATCACGCAAACCTTGTCCGCCAGCTTTTCAACGATGCCGAGATCATGGGTGATAAACAACAGGGCCATGCCATGGCTTTTCTGCAAATTGCGCAAGAGCTCGAGAATTTGCGCCTGAACTGTGACATCAAGGGCGGTCGTCGGCTCATCGGCAATCAGCAATTCCGGCTCGTTGGCCAGAGCCATGGCGATCATGACGCGCTGGCGCTGACCGCCCGAAAGCTGATGCGGATAACTTTTGAGCCGCTTTTCCGGCTCACGAATGCCCACATCATTCAAAAGCTCAAGCACCCGTGCCCGCGCCTGTTGTTCGCTCATGCCATGATGAATCGACAGCACCTCGCCAATCTGCTTTTCCACCGTGTGAAGCGGATTGAGCGAAGACATCGGCTCCTGAAAGATCATGGATATCCGGTTGCCCCGCACCGAGCGCAGCTGTTTGTCGTCGGCATTGAGCAGATCCGTGCCATCAAACCAGATATGGCCTGAGGGGTGCGAAGCGGCCGGGTAGGGCAGCAGTTTGAGGATCGAGAGCGCAGAGACAGACTTGCCCGAACCGGACTCGCCCACCAGCGCCAACGTCTCGCCTTTCTCAAGGCTGAAGGAAATCCGGTCCACGGCCAGCGATTGCTCGCCATCCTGCCGGAAAGCAACCGAAAGATCCTCGACCATGAGGAGCGGTTTGGGAGAAGAAGTCCTGGTCATCACACCGCCCCCTATTGGAATGTCTTGCGCGGATCAAAGGCATCGCGCACCGCTTCGCCGATGAAGATCAACAGGCTCAGCATGATGGAAATGGAAAGGAAGCCGGTGATCCCGAGCCAAGGAGCCTCGATATTCTTCTTGCCCTGCGCCAGAAGTTCGCCAAGCGAGGGCGAGCCGGGCGGCAACCCGAAGCCAAGAAAGTCGAGTGAGGTCAGCGTCGTGATCGAGCCGTTGAGAATGAAGGGCATGAAGGTGAGCGTTGCCACCATGGCGTTTGGCAGCAGATGCCGCATCATGATGGTTCGGTTGGAGACGCCCAGCGCTCTTGCCGCGGATACATATTCGAAGTTACGGGCGCGCAGAAACTCCGCCCGCACCACGCCCACCAGCGCCACCCAGGAAAAGAGCAGCAGGATAGTGAGCAGAATCCAGAAGCTCGGGGTAATGATGGCGGCGATGATCAACAGCAGATAAAGCTGCGGCACAGAGGTCCAGATTTCGATGAAACGCTGGAACACAAGGTCCGTAAGCCCGCCGAAATAGCCCTGAACAGCACCCGCAGTCACCCCGATGATCGAGGAGAAAAAGGTCAGCGTTAGCCCGAACAGCACCGAAATACGGAAGCCGTAAATGAGACGGGCGAGCACGTCGCGGCCCTGATCATCGGTACCGATCCAGTTCCAGTTGCCGATGGTGCAATTGCGATCATTGACGCCTTCCTCGAAGGGCGCGCACCGGGTTGCCTTGTCGAGCATCCAGCTTGGAGGGGCCGGGGCAGGGGTCGGCAAATCCAGATTGACGGTGCGATAGCTGTATCGGATCGGTGCCCAGAGAATCCAGCCATTGGCCTCGATTTCGTCCTCGATGAAGGGGTCGCGATAATCGGTATTGGGCAGGAAGCCGCCGAATTTGGTTTCGGGATAATCCGTGAGAAGCGGCGATAGGATTTCGCCCTTGTAGGACAGCAAAAGCGGCTTGTCATTGGCGATCAGTTCGGCGAACAAAGTGACGAAAAACAGAATGAGGAACAGCCAAAGCGAGATATAGCCGCGCTTGTTGGCCTTGAAATTCTTCAGCCGCCGCTGATTGAGCGGTGATAGCCGATCATAGAACCGTTCTTTTTGCGCTTTGGCTTTTGCCGGGCTGGTCATGGTCGTCTCGCTCATCTTTACACCTCCCGGCTTTCAAAATCGATCCGGGGATCGATGAGCATATAGGTCACGTCCGAGACAAGGCTGATCAGAAGCCCCATCAGCGAGAAGATGTAGAGGGTGGCAAAGACCACCGCATAGTCGCGGTTGATCACGCTTTCAAAGGACAGAAGCCCCAGCCCATCAAGCGAGAAAATGGTTTCGATGAGCAGCGAGCCGCCAAAGAAGGCTCCGATAAACGCACCGGGAAAACCGGCAATGATGAGCAGCATTGCGTTGCGGAACACATGGCCATAAAGCACCTGCCGCTCCGAAAGCCCCTTGGCCCGTGCCGTGGTCACATATTGCTTGCGGATTTCATCCAGAAACGAGTTCTTGGTGAGCAATGTCGTTGTCGCAAAGGCACTGAGTGCCATGGCGGTGAGCGGTAACACCAGATGCCAGAAATAATCGAGAATTCGCATCGGCCAGGACAGCTCCGCCCAATTGTCCGAAACAAGGCCGCGCAACGGGAACCAGTCAAAGAAGCTGCCGCCTGCAAACAGCACGATCAGCAACACCGCGAACAGAAAGCCCGGAATGGCATAGCCGATAATGACGACAGCACTGGTCCAGACATCGAATTTCGAGCCGTCAGACACCGCCTTGCGAATGCCCAGGGGAATAGAAATCAGGTAGGAAATAAGCGTCATCCAAAGGCCAAGAGAAATGGAGACCGGCATTTTTTCCTTGATCAGCGAAAGCACGCTGATATCGCGGAAATAGCTGTCGCCGAAATCAAAGCTGGCATAGTTGAGCAGCATCGTGCCGAAGCGTTCAAGGGGGGGCTTGTCAAAGCCGAACTGCTTTTCCAGATCCTTGATGAAGTCGGGATCAAGCCCCTGCGCACCGCGATATTTTGAGGTGATATCGTCGCCGCCCGAGGAGCCGCCAAGCCCGGTGCCGGCAAAGTCGCCGCCACTGCCCGATATGCGAGCCGTGGCAGACACATCGGTACCGGTCACCTGTGCGATGATTCGTTCAACCGGACCACCGGGGGCAAACTGGATCACGGCAAAATTGATCGCCATGATTCCGATCAGGGTCGGAATGATCAAGAGAAGACGTCGCAAAATATAAGCGCCCAATTATCTCTCCATTTTCTGCTTCGCTCTGCATGGCAAGGGCCATGAAGACGGTTTGTTATGTCCCAGATGCACACTCGGCATTGGCGAAAGCTCTTTGATCGATGATCCTAGTTGGCCGCAACCTTGGCTGCCTTGGCCTCATCCCACCACCAGATGGTCGGGAATCCGATTGTCATCATCGGCAAGGGGGTTGGATGGCCAAACTTGTCCCAATAGGCCAGCCGATGCGCGGCCATGGTCCAGCCCGGAATAAGATAGTGATTGGCCAGAAGAACCCGATCAAGCGCCTTGGTGGCCGCTATGAGACCTTCGCGGTCCTTGGCATAGATCACCTTGTCGATAAGAGCATCGATCGCCGGATTCTTGATTCCGGCATAGTTGGCCGAGCTGTCTCTGTCGGCCGCAACCGAGCCGAAATATTCGCGCTGTTCGTTGCCCGGCGACAGGCTCTGTCCCCAGCCGAGATAGATCATGTCAAAATCGCGGCTGCGGATTCGGTTGACATATTGGGCACTGTCAACGACGCGCGGGATCAGCTTGATTCCGACCCGCTCGAAAGAAGCCTGAAGCCTCAGCGCCACACGCTCGAATGACTGGCCATTGAGAAGATACTCGATTTCGAACGGTTCGCCCTTCTCATTGCGCATGACAATTCTGGTGGGGTCACTGGCAAGTCCGACCGACACCATCAGGCGATGGAAAAATCCGGTTTCCTTCTTGTCTTTGTCAACCTCGGTCTTGGGTTCCCAACCGGCCTTCTTGAACAGCTCAAGCGCCTTTTTGAGATTGTCGCGCAGATCTTCGCGGCTCTCCACCTTGGGGTTGGTATAGTCTTCGAAGGCCGAGGCCGGGATCTGGTCGCGCAAGGGCTCAAGCAGGGCGAGCACATCGCCTTCGGCCTTGCCCGAGGAAGCAAGCTCCGAACCGAAATAGTAGCTGTTGACGCGGCTATATTGACCATAGAACAGGGTTCGGTTCATTTCCTCGAAATTGAAGACATAATTCATGGCCTTGCGGACGTTGAGATCCTGAAATTTTGCACGCCGAAGATTGGGAATGAAGCCAAGGCCGAGACCCGATGAAGTATCGGGGAACAGGTTTTGCACCACGCGACCATCCTTGACCGCCGGGAAATCATACCCCGTTGCCCAGGTTTTCGCGACGGCTTCAATGCGGAAATCATAGGCCCCTGACTTGAAGGCCTCGAACATCACGGTATCGTCACGGAAAAACTCGTAGCGGATCAGGTCAAAATTGTTCGAGCCCACATTGACGTTGAGATCTTTGCCCCAATAGTCTTTCACCCGTTCATATTCGACATATTTGCCAGCAGAGAAATCCTTTATTTTATAAGGGCCTGATCCCAATGGTGGCTCAAGTGTCGCGCTGGAGATATCGCGCTGATTGCCTTTGGCATCCTTGCCTGTCCACCAGTGTTTGGGCAATACGATCAATTCGGCAACGATGAAAGGCAACTCCCTGTTGCCAGTCTGGTCGAAGGTAAAGGTGACTTCCCTCTCGCCGCTGATCTCGGCAGACTTGACGTGGCTATAGTAGAATTTTCTTTGCGGGTTGAGCGTCGTTTGCTGTTCATAGGACCAGAGCATGTCTTCCGGTGTGATCGGCTCGCCATCCTGCCAGTGGGCATTTTCGCGCAGGCGGAATTTGACGTAGGAGAAATTGGGCCCCACATACATCGCTTCTGCCAAAAGGCCATAACTGGTTGATGGTTCTTCAAAAGAAGAGGTGAACAGGGTCTCATAAAGCAGCCCGATACCGTTTGCCACTTCTCCCTTGGGCAGGATGGGATTGAAACTGTCAAAGCTGCCAACCGTGGCAAGCCGAGCCGTCCCGCCCTTGGGCGCGTTCGGATTGACGGTTTCATAATGCTCAAAGCCCGGTTGATATTTCGGCTCTCCCATCAGCGAGGAACCGCTGACCCATGTCTCGAATGGCACTGCCATGGCCCTTCCGTCTCCATCAAGGGCCCCAAGGGCCCCGGTCCCCACCAGCATGAGCGCCAAAAGGGGAACCTTCACCATCTGAAGGCAATGAGAGAGCGGGAAATTGGGCACGGCTTTTCTCCTCTGGTCACATCCGTTTCGTGCGACGGGCAAGAGTGCGGTTTCGATCTTCACGTCTGTTCGGCTTGCCGGTTTTTGCAAGCACAAGATAATGGCGTGTCGGGTCACCTTCACGATGTCCAAATCGGTCTTTCAGGGACGAGCCAAAATGGATTGTCATTTGGCCGCAAGATTTATGATCATTTGGACTGCATTATGGCAACAATCACGCAGAAATTATGAAATTTTCGTAAGGAAAATCAACAAAGCAAGCGTAATCAGCCTATTCTGAATCAAGATGGCGCCAGGGGCTCGGCCTTTGTTGCCTGCGACAGGGAATGAGGGTCGATTCGAAAGACCGCATTGGGGGCGCCTGCCGCGGCCCAGACATCATCAAATGCCATGAGGTCGGGGTCCATATAGACGGCCATTTCGCAAAGATGGCCGACGGGTGCAACCCCGCCAATGGCAAACCCGGTCTCGGCGCGGACCTTCTTGGGGTCGGCCCTGTCGAGCGTTGATCCGATGACCTTCGCCGCCAGATCCATGTCCGCCCGGTTGTTGCCTGCAATCAGCAGCAAAACCAGTTGGTGCGTGTCATGCCGTTCGAAAATGAGGCTCTTGACGATTTGTGCCACTTCGCAGCCGCAGGCCTTGGCCGCATCTTCTGCCGTGCGGGTGGTCGCGGGCATCGTGACCACTTCACTCTCAAGTCCAAGAGCAACAAGTGCTTCCTGAACCCGATCCTTCGAGCTCTTCTTCTTTGCCATTTTCTGGTAAACTCCGAAATTTGAAAATATAGTAAAATCAATCCATTGTGTTAAACAATAACGTCGATGGCTTCCTGCTCACCGACCTTGAAGACGCGTTTGTAGCGCGCAATTTCGTCCTCTGGCCCCATTGCCTTGTTCGGATTGTCCGAAAGCTTGACAGTTGGTCGGCCATTGGCAGCCACCGCCTTGCAGACAAGCGAGAAAGGCGAAAGCATGTTGTCCGGAACCAGATCGCGGAAATCGTTGGTCAGCAACGTGCCCCAGCCGAAGGAGACGCGGACCCGATCGTGAAAACTCTCATAGAGCGAAGCGATCTCATCGACATCCAGACCATCGGAAAAAATGATCAGCTTGTCTTTTGGATCTTCGCCCCGTGACGTCCACCAATCGATGGCCGTCTCTGCCGCCTTTTCAGGCTGACCGCTATCGACACGGATACCGGTCCAGCTCGTGAGCCAGTCCGGAGCCCGCTCAAGAAAGCCCTCGGTGCCATAGGTGTCGGGCAGGATGACGCGCAAATTACCGTCATGTTCGCGCTGCCAGTCTTCCAGCACGCGATAGGGGGCATAGGCCAGCTCTTCGTCATTCGAAGCCAGTGCGGAATAGACCATCGGCAATTCGTGCGCGTTGGTGCCGATAGCCTCCATTTCACGCCGCATGGCGATGAGGCAGTTCGATGTGCCGATGAAATTCTCGCCAAGCCCTTCCTGCATCGCCTGCACACACCAGTCCTGCCAGAGGAAGGAATGGCGTCGCCGGGTGCCGAAATCGGCAACCTTGACATCGCCGACCTCTCTCAGGCGTGCCACCTTTTCCCAGAGCCGTGTCATCGCGCGGGCATAAAGGATCTGCAACTCGAACCGCTTCATCTTGTGCAGCACGGCGCGGGAGCGCAATTCCATGATCACCGACAGGGCAGGGATTTCCCAAAGCATGACCGCAGGCCAAGAGCCCTCGAAGGTCAGTTCATACTGATCGCCAACCCGTTCGAGATGATAGGGGGGCAGGGTCAGATTTTCGAACCACTCCATGAAATCGGGGTGGAACATCGCCCGCTTGCCATAAAACATGTTGCCGCGAAGCCAGGTGCTTTCTCCGCGTGAAAGCTTGAGTCCGCGGATATAGTCAAGCTGCGCACGCAACTCGCCCTCGTCAATGAGGTCTGCAAGCGGAATATGCCTGGAGCGGTTGATCAGGCTGAATGTGACCTGAACATCCGGTTTGTAGTGAAAGACGAGCTGCGCCATCAGCAGCTTGTAGAAATCGGTGTCGATCAGAGAGCGAACAATCGGGTCAATTTTCCAGCGGTGGCTATAAACGCGGGAGGCGAGATCTATGGTCATGAATTAACCTGCAAAATCAGAATGGTGCGCCTAGGCTGGACCAGCAGCGGGTCGGTTGCAAGTTTTTTTTACAGGCACGACTCACACTGCATTGATCTCTTACGCGCCGAGAATGCTCACATTATGTCGACGCATGTCTTCAAGCGCCTCGGCGAGCGAGCCATCAAGATCAATCGCCCGGCAGGCGGAGAGGTCGACCGTGACATCGAAGCCGAGCTTGGCAGCATCCACCGCTGAATAGCGAACACAGAAATCGGTTGCCAGTCCCACCAATCTCAGAGAAATGATGCCCCGTTCACGCAAATAGCCTTCAAGGCCGGTTGCCGTCTGGCGGTCATTCTCGAAAAAGGCCGAGTAACTGTCTATTTCGCGATTTGTCCCCTTGCGCAGGATGAGGTCGGCCCGGACGGTTTCCAGATCCTTGTGAAAGGCTGCTCCGTCGCTGCCCTGCACGCAATGATCGGGCCAGAGGACCTGAGGTCCATAAGGCATTTCGACCATGTCATAGGGCGACTTGTTGTCATGACTGGAAGCAAAGGAGCTGTGACCGACAGGGTGCCAGTCCTGGGTCAAAATGATGTGCGAAAATGCCTGCTGCATCTGGTTGATGGGAGCGACGACCGCATCGCCGCCCGGCACGGCAAGTGCCCCTCCCGGACAGAAATCATTTTGAACGTCGATGATAATGAGCGCGTGGTGCACAGAAATGTCCATGGCAGGATCCTTTAAACGCTAAAGACAGCTCCCTTGAATAAAGCAAAAATTGGACACAAAAACCAGTTGAGGCTTGCACAAAAACAAAAAGGCCGGACTGATTATCCGGCCTTCTGTCAAATTCATTTCAAGGATGCTCTTCAAGCTATTTCGAAAGACTCGAGATATAGCCAATCAGATTGGCACGATCGCTGACCTTCTTCAGACCCGCAAAAGCCATGTTCGTTCCCGGAACGAGGTCTTTGGGCTTGGCCAGATAGACGTCGAGCTGTTCGGCGGTCCAGTTCTTGCCTTCACCGAAGGAAGTCATCGCTTCGGAATATTTGAAATCCCCAATCGTTGCAACGGCGCGATCAACAACGCCATGCAAGTTTGGCCCGGTCTTGTTGCCGCCCCCGGCTTCGAAGCTGTGGCAGGCAACGCATTTCTTGGCGACTTTCTCGCCTTTTTCGATGTCGGCTGATGCCAGCAGGGTGGCAAAGTCCGCTTCTTTCTCTTCCTCCTTGGCAGGGGAAGCACCCGATGCGTCGGCGACTTCGATGATATATCCAGGCTTTTCTGGCGTTTCAGCCTTGAAAATAAAGCCGGTTGCCGCACCGGTCACACCGACAAAAATCAGGGCCATAACAACAGCTCCGACAATCATGACGGCAAGCTTGCTCAGTTCTGAAAAGTTCATTGGTCCTTGCTCCCGGTCTATTGAAGGACGTGTTGCTTGAGGTCTCCAAGCAAAATTTCTTGCGAATGCAATAGATTGCTTTGCGCAAAACTACTAGCTTTTCGAGATAAATGTCCATAGGAATAGCGGCTAAGATGGCTCGACTTTCGCAATAGATCGGGCCCTTTTCAACAACATTAGGGGGAATGCTTATGTCCACCAGCAAGAATAGGACAAATCCGATCATTTTAATTCCTGCTCGCATGGCGTCCGTCCGCTTGCCCGGCAAGCCATTGCTCGACATTGCTGGTGAACCGATGATTGTGCAGGTCTGGCGGCGCGCGATAGAAGCCGACATTGCGCCGGTTGTCGTGGCGACCGATGGCGAGGAAATTGCCGGGGCAATCCGCGATGCGGGCGGCAATGCGGTGGTGACCAATCCGGATCATCCATCCGGATCGGACAGGATTTTCGAAGCGGTCGAGAAGTTCGATCCCGACAAGCACTTCGACATTGTCATCAATGTTCAGGGGGATCTGCCGACCATCAATCCCACCACGATCCGCTCCTGCCTTGAGCCTTTCTCGAACCCGGAGGTCGACATCACGACGCTGACCGTCGAGATCACCGATGAAGTGGAAAAGACAAATCCGAACGTGGTCAAGATCGTCGGCACGCCGACGGGTTATGGCCATATGCGCGCACTCTATTTCACCCGCGCCACCGCCCCCTATGGTGATGGCCCGCTTTATCACCATATCGGCCTCTATGCCTATCGTCGTCGGGCGCTCGAGAAATATGTCTCTCTGCCTGTCTCCACTCTTGAAAAGCGCGAGAAGCTCGAACAGCTGCGCGCGCTCGAAGCGGGCATGCGCATTGAGGTGGTGCAGGTGGATGACATCCCGCTGGGTGTCGACACCAGACATGATCTGGAAAAAGCGCGGACCATGCTCGACGGCAAGTCCTGATCCATGCGCATGAAAATCCGCAAAATTGACAAGAACGCAGTATAACGAGAAGAAACAGTATTAAAAATGGGCTCTGTGTGGAGCCCGGTAAGGAGCCATCATGATTGCCAAGAAAGTTGTTTTCCAGGGAGAACCTGGCGCCAACTCACACACGGCCTGCAACAATGTTTTTCCTGACGCAGAAGCGATTCCGATGGCAACCTTTGAAGACTGCTTCAATGCTGTTCAGAATGACAAGGCCGATCTTGCCATGATCCCGATCGAAAACTCGGTTGCCGGTCGGGTCGCCGATATCCATCATCTGATGCCGACATCGGATCTGCATATCATCGGCGAGTATTTTCTGCCCATTCATCATCAGTTGCTGGGCCTGCGCGGCGCAAAGCTTGAAGACATCAAGTCGGTGCAAAGCCATGTCATGGCCCTTGGGCAGTGTCGCAAGATCATCAGGGAGAAGGGCTTCCGGGCCATTGTCGGAGCTGATACCGCAGGTTCGGCCCATCAGATTTCGCAGCAAGGCGACAAATCCCAATCGGCGATTGCCTCGGAGCTGGCAGCAGAGATTTATGATCTCGATATCCTGAAGGCCGATATCGAAGACGAGACCCACAACACCACCCGCTTCATCATTCTGTCCAAATACCCGATCAAGGCAGACCGGGGCAACGGAATGGTGGTCACCACCTTCGTCTTCCGAGTCCGCAACGTGCCGGCTGCACTTTACAAGGCGCTTGGCGGTTTTGCCACCAACGGTGTCAACATGACCAAGCTGGAAAGCTATCAGACCGGCGGCAAGTTCTTTGCAACCCAGTTCTATGCCGACATCGAAGGCCACCCGGATGATCCCGGTGTGGCTCTGGCGCTCGAAGAGCTTCGCTTTTTCTCCGCCGAGTTGAAGATCCTCGGCATCTACCCCGCTCACCAGTATCGTCAGACCAATCAGGAACCGGAAGCAAACCGAGAATTGCGGCCAAGCCCAGATCTCTGAGCTGTTCGCTGCCGGAAGGCGACTTCGATAAACCAAAAGGCCCCGAGACCTGCAAGATGGCTCTCGGGGCCTTTGTCTGTTTGTCGGAATTTCATGCAAGATGCTCGCATCACCCTGAAGCGATGTCCGATCTTGCAAACATCATGACATCGCAGCGTAATCAGCAGCGATGGGAATAGCGGAATTCCAGATTGTCCGTGGTCCAACGTCCGGTCGGTCTGCAACGGTTATGGATTTCGCGATTGCCGCGCATGAAGACGCCAAGCTGATCGGGCGAAACAGGTCCTTCGACAGCATAGGCCAAAGGTGTGCCGGGGCAGTATTTGGAGAAAACTCTGGCGGTGCCGACATAATAGCCATTCCGGTTCGTGCCGTTGAACAGCAGCGTGCCAGGCTGTACGGCAAGGCCTGCCCGCGGCCTTTCATAATAGAACCAGCGTTGATTGCCGCTGGCGACCAGCCGCATGAGCGAGCCATTATGCCACCAGCAACTATCCGCCTTGGCCGAACTGACAAATGCACCACCGGAAAACAGGATGATCAGGGCGAGCAGTGCAGGCAAACTTGAAAAGTGTCTAAATGTTAATCCATGCAATTTCATCGGGCCATTTCCTTTGAAGCCAAACCAATATGGCCAGATTATCATGCACACGCAGAAACAAGAAGAAATCTTGAGATATCTATTTGTCTGACACGGTGACAAAACGCCCACGAAACAGGTGTCTGGCATGACCTGTTTCAGAGACACCGCCGGGTCGGCAACGCCTTGAATGTCGGTTGCACCCGATGGAGGATCGAGTTTGCAGCGGGAGCAGTACCGCAATGGCGCACAAGCCAACCTTTGGATGGCGATTTCTGTCTTCATCCGGCGTCTTGAGAAATTGAAAAGAGAAGTTGATTGAAGACTAACTAAAAAGTTGTAGTGATTGTTAGTTAAAACTAACAAGTAGAATAATTATAGCCAAAGCAAATGAAACTGGCACAAAATCAAATATTTACCAAATATTATTACAAGTAAACAGCATGCTAACGGCTGTAAAAAGGGCGGTTTCCATGGAGAATTGTGAAACTCACAATTTTTCAACCTTTTAATCTTACCCTGCGAAGTTAGATAAAAAAACAGGGCCAAAGAACAGATGAAATTCAGAAGTAAAACCGTCTTTCAAAGCTGGTCAAATATTAAACATCGTCTTTGGAATGTAGCCAGCCTGCCTGTGTTGATAGCAACCATTGCCATTCTCGTGGTGACTGTGGTTGCGGAAAATCTAAGTAAAAAAACATATCTTCAAATGATGCGCAATGATGTTCATGAACGCGTAAATGAGATTGCTTTGACCTTGGGGGGAGCTTTCGTCGCAAATCTCGAAAGCGGTCGCGTCTTTTCCAGTGTTGTTGCGACAGAGCCGAACATGGATGAGAAGCGCTTCAACGAGCTTGCGAGCCGCCTGTTTCATGAATATTCGTCAATGAGGGCCATCGCAACGGCTCCGAACCTGGTTGTCGACAAGATTTACCCACGCATGGGCAATGAGGGGGTAATTGGCCTGGACTATCGCAAGGCAAAGGAACAACGCGACATGGTCCTGAAGGCAAGGGATACCGGCAGCGTCACCCTTGCAGGCCCGGTCAAGCTTGTGCAAGGCGGCAGTGGAGTCATCATCCGGTATCCGGTCTTTACAAAAAACGGGGAAGATGAGAAGAGCTTCTGGGGCGTCGTGTCCTCCGTTATTGACATGGACAACATCTACCGCTTTGCCGGTATCTATAGAAACAACGATCTCGATTTTGCCTTCCTGGGCAAGGATGGCAAGGGGGTTGACGGTGATCTGTTTTTTGGCACCAGTGCCATTCTTGACCAAAATCCGGTCTATGTGAAAGTCAGGCTTGCCTATGGCGAGTGGCAGCTGCTTGCGGTTCCAAAAGAGGGATGGGTCGTTCCGTCGCGTGTCTTCTGGCTGATCAGGTCTGTTGCCTGCATCGCCTTCTTGCTGGTCGTTGTTCCTATCGGGTTTGTAACGAGCTTGATGCGGGAACGTGTCGCTCATTTGAACAAGCACATCCGTAGCCAGACGGAATTGAACCAGATGACGACGCGGCTCGGATTGGTGGTTGATGCCGTGCAGCTGGGCATCTGGGAATATGATGCATCGACCAAACATCTCGAATGGGATTTGCGCATGAAGAAGATCTTCGGGCGCTCAGAGAGTTACGATCCCAATAATGGTAGCTGGAAAACACAATTTCTTGGCGAAGACCTTGAAAGGGTGGCGATGCATGGCTTCAAGCTGCTCGGCCAAGGCAAGCAATTCAGCTCGGTTTTCCGCATTCATACGCCGGATGGAAAACACAAGACCGTCAAGATTGCCGCTTTCTGCTGGACTGGTCCCGATGGATTGAAGAAATTCATCGGTGTCAACTGGGACATCAGCGATCAGGTGGCACGAGAAAAGGCCTTGAGCGAGGCGCGTGGGGAGAGCGAACGCCGCTATCGAGAACTTGAACAGGCCAAGACACGAATTGAATTCAATTCCCGCCATGACTTCCTGACCAGATTGCCGAACCGTCGCTATCTTGATCAGTATCTGAACGGGGAAGGGGAAGAGGGCCACCTCGTGGGGCCCGATCCGGACAGCTGGGTCCTCAAGATCGATCTTGACGGATTCAAGGAGATCAATGACAGCTTCGGTCACGCCGCTGGTGATCGGATGTTGATCCTTGCCGCTGACATCCTGCGTCGCATCAGCAGACAAGGAGAATTCATCGCCCGCGTCGGAGGGGATGAATTTGTCCTCCTGTGCGATAGCAAAACCGATCGCAAGCGCCCTCAGGAACTGGCCGAACAGTTTATTCAGGAGTTGCAGGAACCCCATTATTACAAGGGGCTGGCCTGTCGGTTGAGCGCCAGCGTTGGCATTGCCAACTGGGCAGATGCGAAGGGCGATCCTGACAAATTGCGGTCCAATGCCGATCTGGCCCTATATCAGTCCAAACAAAGCGGCAAGGCACGCTATACCTTCTTCAGTCAGCCGCTGTTCAACAAGGCTCGCGATCACAAGAAACTGACCGACGATCTGATGCGCGGTATCGAGGAAAGAGAGTTTGTCGCTCATTTCCAGGGACAATATTGCGCCAAGACCCATAAGCTCATCGGGGCGGAAGCGCTGGCGCGCTGGAACCATCCAACGCGCGGGCTGATTTTCCCGGACCAGTTTATCGAACTGGCCGAAGGTATGGGCATTACCGGCGAGATTGATGCCTTGATCATGGATCAGGCGCTTGAAGCCAGAAACTACTGGGCCGAACAGGACTTGGAAATCAAACGGATTTCAGTCAATGTGTCGGCCAAGCGGCTTGGCAACCCGGATCTGATACCCAGTTTGAAAAAGCTTGATTTCGATCCGACGGGTCTCACCTTCGAACTGGTTGAATCGACATTCCTGGATAGAAGCGATGCGCAGGTGGCCGCCAACATCCGTCAATTGCGGGACATGGGGATCGATATCGAAATCGATGATTTTGGCACAGCCTACGCGTCGATTGTCAGCCTGACACATTTGCTGCCAAACCGGCTCAAGATCGATCGCGAATTGATCTTGCCGGTCACCAGCCACGAAAATCAGCGTGAGCTGGTCCACTCCATCATCAATATTGGCAGGACCCTTGGTATTGGCACAGTGGCCGAAGGCATCGAAACCATGGAGCATGCTGAGATTCTGCGTATCATGGGCGTTGACCGTCTTCAGGGATACGCCTTCTCCAAACCCATGAACCGGGATGATTTCCTCAAGCATCATCTTCAGCTTTCAGTGCAAGTCCAAAATAATCACGTTGCCTAGTTTGCAGCTTGGCCACGAGTTCAAGGCATTTCGTGGTTCAAGATGTGCAAGGAAAGAATGTGTCTGCCTTTATCCGCTTTTTCTGGTCAGCGCTTAACTTTATTCAAAGCAATTATTTGTAATTGTGGGAAATATTGATACACGCTCCAGAAGGGATGTGAAATCCAGTGGTTGAGAACGCGACACAATCAGAAACATGCATGCCGGTGAGTGAAAAGGAAAGGCCGGTTTTTGCGCTTTTTGCGGTCTGGCGCCTCCTGGCAGCATTGCTTGTGATGTTTTTTCATTTCGGCGAATTCGGTCCTCCGGCGTGGAAAAGCTTCTGTGACAGCATGATACGTCTTTCCCCCTTGCTCGACTTGTTTTTCATCGGCTCCGGCCTGCTCATTTGGGTGCATTATTCGGATAAACTGACGAGTTGGGCAGATTATCGCGTGTTTGTGCTGCGAAGACTGGCGCGCCTTTATCCGCTTCACATTGCCACCCTGTCCGTCTTCTGTTTGGCCTGGGCTGTTGCCGCGACGGGGATTGTCGAGACAAACCTGGTTGAAAACTATTCCTTGTCGGAACTGATGAAACAGCTCCTTCTCGTCAATGCATGGGGGTTTTCCGACAGCCTGACATTCAATTTTGTGTCATGGTCTCTTTCGGCAGAGTGGTTCTGTTATCTCTTGTTTCCCCTTATTGTCTTTCTGTTTCGCAAAGCGGGCCTCAAGGGGCTTGTGGCTCTTTTGCTTGTGGTCGTGGCCCTTCTGGAAGGTCTCACCTATTGGGGCCTGATGCCATTCCCGACATGGTTGGAAGCCAATACATGGGGGGCCTATCGGGTCTTCGCTGACTTTGTTCTGGGGGCCATCATTGCCAATCTTGCATTTAAGAAGCTGCTGACGATAAAAAGTCACGTGCTTGCCTGGGCGGCACTGGCACTGGCCATTGGCGTCATGTTGGCAGACCTGTCGTGGGGATACTGGTCTATTTTCGCTATTGCCTTCGCGCTTTACATCGCGGCACAGGTGGAAATCAATGCGCCCAAAAGCTCCGCTTATCTAAAGCCCCTGATGCCCATTTCCTTTGTTTCTTTCGGGATTTACATGTGGCACCCGGTCTTTGCAATTTCGATTTTCGGGCTGGGATGGATGCACTTTCTGGAGCCGCGCCAGATCGGCGGCTTCACTCCCTTGATGATATTCGCGATTGTTGTTTCAGTCACGACTGCATATCTGTCCGCGAAATATTTCGAAGCCCCTTGCCGCCAGATCATTCTGGCATTGGTGCGGCGTTCACCTGCAAGGGACTCCAAAATCATCGAGCGTGGAACAGCTGCGTCTCACAACTAGTCGCCCATCTCAACCCATCCTCCGATCAGCCATGCAGCGATGGAAAAGCGGCCCGGAATATGCGGCTCTTCCGCTCCCACATGCCGGGACATCAGGGTGCGGACGTCCTGCCGCGTGAACCAGCGGGCATCGGTCAGCTCGGTTGGATCTACCGTGATCTCTGTCGAAAGGGCTTCGGCATAACAGCCGATCATCAGAGAAGAGGGAAAAGGCCATGGCTGGCTCGCCATATAGCGCACCGCGCCCACTCTGATCGCGGATTCCTCGAAAACCTCACGGCGCACCGCCGCCTCGATCGTCTCACCCTGCTCCAGGTAGCCCGCAAGCGTCGTATACATCGGTCCGCTGAAACGGGTGTGATGGGCAAGCAGGCATCTCTCTACTCCCTCTTCGTCACGATGAAGGACCAGCATGATCACAGCCGGATCCGTGCGCGGGAAATGCATGGCCGAGCAGGATGGACAGTCTCGCCGTGCTCCACCGAGGGAGACCACGGTTTTCGAACCGCAATTGGCGCAATAGACATGATTGGCATGCCAGGTAAGAAGGCTGCGGGCCTGTGCAACGGCTCCCAACTGGTCAGGCGGCAAAAGGCCGTTGAGGCCGACATGACGAATGCTCATGAGCTCAAGGCTCGCCTGGCCCTTCTCGCCCTCAAGACGCGTAACCGCGTCCTCTGTCAGGGGGGCTGCGAGCCTTGGTGCATCCGCTTCGGCCGGATCCGTGCCAAGCAAAATGGCACAGTCAAGGTCGGCACCGAGCGCCTTTGCGTCTTCAAGGCTGAATATGGCCTGATGACGTCCCCCGGTCTCGGTCTCCTTCAGCAGCAATGTGTCACCCGACAGAAGATAGAGCCCCGCCTGTTTGTGAGCCAGATTGTCGTCAAGGCAGGTCTCGGTCCGGTGTTCGGTATCGCGATCGAGGCGATTGTCGAGAAAGCCGACCCCTTCAAAGGAGGGCAGGGAGCGGGTGGAGGAAAAATAGTCTGTATCAGAAAAACAAAAGTCGTCCATGGTGGCACGGGTCCAATTCTAAATGTTTGACCGCTTTATGGTTGCGTATCTTTCTCAAGGTCGAAAGACGGGATCCAGGGCGTCAGTCAAGGGCGTTGCGGATCGCCTCGATCAGCTCTTCGGCTGCCGTTGCCTCGTAGGGTTTGGCTGGCAGCTTGCCCCAGACAGGCCCGGCCCATGCCGCGTCGCCCTCGAATCGGGCGATGACATGAATGTGCAATTGCCGAACCTGGTTGCCAAGATTGGCAACATTGAGCTTGTCACAGCCGGTAACCGATTTGAGCGCCGACGAAATTCGCGCGATCTCGTCCATCAGGATATGCTGCTTGGTCCGGTCCAGATCAATGAGTTCGGCAAGGCCATCACAGCGGGGCACCATCAACAGCCATGGAAAGTTGGCGTCATTCATCAGCCGCACGGTGCAAAGCTCAAGGTCGGCGAGCGGCAGGCTGTCGGCTTCCAGTTGCGGATCGAGTGTGAATGTGGCCATGAAAGGTCCTCCTACTACCAAAATATGACGCATCCAATGACACGGAAAATAACCGGTCTTGGAGAATATATGTTTTTAATTACAGAGTTTTACTGCAATTTGTCAGAGACGGGCGGGTAAAAGATTCGAAGCATTTTTACACTGATTCTCTTCTAGCTCTTGCATATCGGTCAAACAAATGACATATGAACAGGCGGAAGGTTGGCAATGGACGTTCCCCTCGCCAACCGGGTCAGGTCCGGAAGGAAGCAGCCCTAACGAGTTTTGAGCGGGTCATCTGTTCAGCCTTCCACTTCCCTCCTTGTTCTGTGTGGTTTAGCTCTTCATTGTGAAGAGAATATTAGCCCTTTGTCTCTTCTCACTCCATTCCTGTATTGCGCATTGCTCCCTTGCAGATGGGCTGGCAAGCTGATGCCTGTCAACAACAGGGGCATTGAAGGTGACAAGATGGGTGACGGGGTGCGCTCTCCTCTGCTATGGATAGCCAACAACATGATTTCAAGAACACTTAGGGATTTCCCAGATGGACGGTCAGGACCACCAGAGCGTTGAAGGCTACCGCGTATTGGCGCGAAAATATCGCCCTGCGAGCTTTGACGATCTGATCGGGCAGGGGCCGATGGTGCGCACCCTGACCAATGCCTTCAAGACCGGGCGCATTGCTCAGGCCTATATGCTGACCGGTGTCCGTGGTGTTGGCAAAACCACCACTGCCCGCATTCTGGCCCGTGCGCTCAATTATGAAATTCCCGGCGAAATCAGCGAACCGACGATTGAGATGTCTGCGCTAGGCACCCATTGCAAGGCCATCATGTCAGGCAATCATGTCGACGTCATGGAAATGGATGCCGCCTCACATACCTCGATCAACGACATTCGCGAGATTATCGAGGCTTCGCAATATAAGCCGGTAACCGCGCGCTACAAGGTCTATATCATCGACGAGGTTCACATGCTCTCTACCGCAGCCTTCAACGGGCTGCTGAAAACGCTGGAAGAGCCACCCGAGCATGTCAAATTCATCTTCGCGACGACCGAGATCCGCAAGGTTCCTGTCACGGTGCTCTCCCGATGCCAGCGCTTTGACCTGCGCCGCATCAATGCCCACGAAATGGCGGACTATATGCTCAAATTGTGCGGCCGGGAGAATGTCGAAATCGAGGAAGATGCCCTTCAGATGATTGCAAGGGCCGGTGAGGGATCGGCCCGCGACTCGCTGTCTCTTCTGGATCAGGCCATTTCCCACGGGGCTGGCAAGATCACCGCCGAGACCACCCGGCAAATGCTCGGCCTTGCAGACCGCGCCCGCATCATCGATCTGTTCGAGGCCGTCATGGAAGGCGATATCGCCAAGGCGCTCGAAGAATTGAAGGCCCAATATGACATTGGTGCCGAGCCGTCCGTCGTGCTGTCGGATCTGGCCGATTTCGTTCATCTGGTCACCCGGTTGAAGCTGACCCCCGATGCATCATCCGAGGCAGCGGCAACAGAGGCGGAAAAGACCCGGGGGCGCGATTTTGCAGGCAAGCTTTCCGTGCGCGTTCTCTCTCGTGCCTGGCAGATGCTGCTCAAGGGTCTGGCCGAGGTGCAATCCTCCCCCCGTCCGTTGGCATCCGCCGAAATGGTGCTGGTGCGCCTTGCCTATGTTGCCGATCTGCCGAGCCCGGATGAAGCTCTGCGCCTGCTCGCCAATCGCGATTTTCGGCCACCCATGCCCACCGGGGCCGGGTCTGGTCCTTCCACGCCACCCGACGCCATCATTCCGCCGGCAAAGAATGCTCCCCCGCAAGCCATGGGACAACAAACAGGTCCGGCTTCTCCACCCGATGAAGGTGGTCCCAGAGCCATGTTGCAGGTCGGTGGCGCACAAGGTGCCAGCCAACAGGATGAAAGACTCGTTGGCAAGGTCGAGCCGGTGCAATCCGAAGAGATCACACCTTCAAACACCGAGGCCGCGCCAGCCAGGGCAGACGGCAGCCGTTTGCGCCTTGTTTCCAGTCAGAGCGAATTGAAAATGGCGCGACAGGCCAATCAGGGCAAGGGCCGCGCCGGGAACAGGCTCGGAGAGGAGCCCAATCTCAAGCCCGTGATCAGTCGCTTTGAAGATCTTATTTCGCTCGCCAAGCAGCATCGTGATATCGCGCTGAAATACTCGCTGGAATCGGCCGTGCGCCCGGTCAAGATCGAACAGGGGCGCGTGGTCATCGCCTATGACGGGGCGGATAGCGAGACCTTGCAGAACAAGCTCGTGCGCAAATTGGCAGAGTGGACGGGCGAGCGATGGTATGTCGATCTCGTCGAAGATGGCGGCGGAGCCACCGTCCATGAACGCAAGCAGGAATGGGAAAGGCAGGCCCGCGAAGAGGCCGACCACCATCCCCTCGTTGATGCGGTGAGGGACATGTTCCCCGGCTCCAAGGTTGTTGACGTGCGAATCAATAGGGAATTCGAAGAGGAGTTTCTCGCTCCCGTCATTGAAGATCCCGAAGAAGAGGGCGATGCCGTGCTTCTGGTCGATGATGCCAATGATCTGGGTATTGACGAAGACCGGTGACCCCCCCGCTCGGTAACGACATTCTATCGAACAATCCAAAAAGCACAGACTTTAAGAGGACAGTCCCATGGACATGATGAAAATGATGAAGAAGGCCAAGGAGATGCAATCCAAAATGGCCGAAATGCAGGAACAGGTTGCCCAGATGGAAGCAACCGGGGTTGCCGGTGGTGACATGGTCAAGGTGATACTGACCGGCAAGGGCGAAATGAAAGGTCTCTCCATCGATCCGTCCATGATCAACGCCGACGATGCCGAAATTCTGGAAGATCTCATCATCGCTGCCCACAATGACGCAAAAGCCAAGGCCGAAGCCATGATGCAGGAAAAGATGCAGGAAATGGCCGGCGATCTGGGTCTGCCAGCGGGCATGAATCTGCCATTCTGATGCGCTTTGCCAAGCGAATCAGGGGGCAGCAATCGCCCCACCGCCGTACTCTTGGCAGAAAGTGAATGCCCGAAAGGGTTCACTGAAAGCAGGAAAGAACATCATGGCCAATTCTGTTGCTGGTCCGGAAATTGAAAAACTGATCAAGCTGTTGTCGCGCTTGCCGGGGCTGGGCCCGCGCTCGGCCCGACGCGTGGCGCTGCATCTGATCAAGAACAAGGACCAATTGATGGTCCCGCTTTCGGAGGCCATGGCAACCGCGGTCGAGAAAATCGGCGTTTGCGAGATTTGCGGCAATGTCGACAGCGCCAGCCCCTGCACCATCTGCACAGATGCCCGCCGTGATCCTTCTGTCCTTGTGGTCGTGGAGGATGTCTCTGATCTCTGGGCCCTCGAGCGCGCATCGGTCATCAATGCGCCCTATCATGTGCTGGGGGGAACCCTCTCGCCCCTTGATGGTGTAGGCCCGGATGATCTCAACATTGCCGGTCTCCTCAAACGCACCGCCAGCGGCGAAATCAGGGAAATCATTCTGGCGGTCAATGCCACCGTCGAAGGCCAGACCACCGCGCACTATATCACCGACCAGTTACAGGCGCAGGCCAGGGAAATGAAGGCAAGTCATCCCGACTATGAGCCGATCAAGATCTCACAACTCGCCCATGGCGTTCCCATCGGTGGCGAGCTTGACTATCTTGACGAAGGCACTCTGTTGCAGGCGATCAGAAGCCGCAAGGAATTCCAGTAACGGTAAACTGAAAGCTGCTGCCAGGCGCAATGCTTGCGCCTCCGTCACTCCTCACCAAACAGGCTTTTTGTCTCTGGCTTCGGCCCTGCAATCCCGTAAGGGCCCTGTTGGGCCTTGGAAGCTTGCGACGAGGCGGCAAGCGGCGCACTAAGGGCCTTGTCGATCTCTGCGATCCCTTCGTCCTGCTTCGCGTTGGCCGTTTCTTCCAGCTCCTTGGCAATGGCTGCAAGCTCGGCCTCGCTGACATCGATCTCCTCGATCTTGCGACCTCGTTTGACGATCTTGCCGGTTGACGTGAGAATCTGGTCGACATCCTTCTGGGTCTGGGTGAAATGGTTCTGGAGCTTGCTCACCCGATCATCAAGCCGCATCACATCTTCCACCAGCAAGGTCACTTCACGCTGAATGATATGAGCCTGCTCGCGCATCCGGGCGTCTTTCAGGATCGACTGAATCACCTGAATCGACAGGGTCAGCAGAGAAGGTGAGACGATCACCACCCGCGCCCGGTGGGAAATCTGCACCACATCGTCAAACTGTTCATGAAGATCGGCGAACAGGCTTTCGGAAGGCACGAACATGAAAGCGGTATCCTGCGTTTCACCGGGAATGAAATAGCGCTCGGAAATATCCTTGATATGCTTTTTCACATCATTGCGGAACCGCGTCCGCGCAGCCTTGTCCTCGTCCGGATTGGCCGCTTCCTTGACCGCCGTCCAGCCTTCGAGCGGGAATTTGGCATCGATCACCAACACCGCATTGTCATTGGGAATATGGATGACGCAATCGGGCCGGTTCTTGTTGGAAAGCGTGAACTGGAAATCGTAGGATTGCGGTGGCAGTGCATCCTCGATGATCGCTTCCATCCGCCCCTGCCCGAAGGTGCCACGGGTCTGTTTGTTGGCAAGGATCTGCTGCAATTCGACAACCCGGCCAGACAGTTCCGTGATGTTGCCCTGCGCCTTGTCGATGACCGCCAGCCGCTCATGCAAGGCACGCAGATTTTCCCCCGTCGCCTTCTGCTGGTCGGTAAGGCTTTTGGTCACGGTCTGTGTCAGGCGATGGCCCATGCCGTCCATGCGATTTGTCAGAGCCTGGGCCATCTCGCTTTGCCTGCTGGAAAAAATCTCCGACATGGTTTGCATCCGGCCCGTCATTTCCGCTTGCAGGCGGGACAATTCCTCGACTTGCGCCTGCTGCGCCCTTGCCTGCTGCTGGGCGTCGAACAATTCCTGTTCGCGCACATGATTTTGTCGCGAAAAGCTGACAAGCAGCCAGATGAGCAAAAGCCCGACAAGGGCCAGCGCCCCCATCAGGACCTCGAAAAAGCTAAGGCCATGCTGGCCAAGGGTAATGACAATCTCGTTCATGCCAGGGACTATAGGGTGATTCGAACGCAAGAAGAAACAAAGTAGGAACAAATCCAAAAATTTGATCGGTAAGCTTATTCATGGAAAAGAGCTGCAATTCGCCTGAAATGAGCGCCTTTGTGATTGACGCCCTTCGCTGAAACCCTTACATCACCTGTCATGGCTGTGATGGATATTATAACATTGCCGGATCCGATCCTGCGAAAGCAGTCTCTGCCGGTTGAGCGCATTGATGATGATCTGCGCCGTCTGATCGATGACATGTTGGAGACAATGTATAAAGCCCCGGGCATCGGCCTTGCGGGTATACAGGTTGGCGTCGACCGTCGTCTCTTCGTGATGGATGTCTCGCGCGAGGAAAATAATCCTATTTGCATGATCAATCCCGAGATCATTACCCGGTCCGAGGAATTGAATGTGCATGAAGAAGGCTGCCTTTCCATTCCCGATTATTATGCCGAGGTCGAGCGCCCAAAAATCGTCACTATGAAATTTCTGGATCGCTTCGGCAAGGAACAGCAGATGGAGCTGGACGAAGTCGGGGCAACCTGCGCCCAGCATGAATTCGACCATCTCAATGGTGCCCTGTTCATCGATTATCTGTCCAAGCTGCGTCGGGATAGGGTGATCAAGAAATTTGCCAAACTGGCCAAACAGAAAGAAAAGAACATCCTTTGAGCGGCACGTGCCCGGCAGAACAGCACAGGGCATTCGCCAGGGATATCGAATTCTTTTCAACGACCGGAGGTCCGAGCATGTTGCGTGTCGTCTTTATGGGAACCCCGGATTTTTCCGTCCCGACCCTGATGGAAATTGTCGGACAGGGCCACGAAGTGGTTGCCGTCTACAGTCAGCCGCCTCGCCCGTCCGGGCGCGGCATGGAAGAGCGCAAGACCCCGGTGCACCAGGCCGCAGACCGGCTTGGCCTTCCGGTTTTCACTCCCGCATCACTCAAATCCGAGGAAGAGCAGGAAGCCTTTCGCGCCCTTGATGCCGATGTGGCTGTGGTCGTGGCCTACGGCCTGTTGCTACCCAAAGCCATTCTCGATGCGCCGCGCGAAGGTTGTCTCAATCTGCATGGCTCGCTTCTGCCGCGTTGGCGCGGTGCTGCCCCCATTCAGCGTGCGATCATGGCCGGTGACAGGGAAACCGGTGTTCAGGTCATGCGCATGGACGAGGGGCTTGATACTGGCGATATCTGCATGTCCGAGACCATTGCCATCTCGGATCAGATGACAGCACAGGATCTTCATGATCGCATGATGGTGCTTGGTGCCGACCTGATGGTCCGGGCGCTGGCCGCGCTTTCCCGTGGCTCGCTGGGGTGCCAGCCTCAGATCGAGGACGGGGTGACCTATGCCAAAAAGATCGACAAGGCCGAGGCCCGCATTGATTTTGCCGAACCGGCAGCGACAATCCATAATCTCATTCGCGGCCTCTCTCCTTTCCCCGGTGCCTGGGTTGAAATGGTGATCCGCGGCAAGGCCCAGCGCGTCAAGCTGCTGCGCTCGGAACTGGCCGATGGAGCAGGCGAGCCAGGTACCCTGCTTGATGACGCAATGACCATCGCCTGCGGCGAGGGTGCGATCCGGCTCACCGAATTGCAGCGGGCAGGCAAGGGCGCCATGAAGGCCAATGACTTCTTGCGTGGTGCCGATCTCAAGGTTGGCGACACCATCATCTAACAACAGGGCGCTTAGCCAGAATGCCACGCTACAAGCTATTGATCGAATATGACGGACGACCCTTTTCAGGGTGGCAGAGGCAGGACAATGCCCCCTCCGTCATGGCGCTCATCGAGGATTCGCTGTTCACCTTCAGCCATGAACGGGTCACCCTGTTTGGCGCGGGTCGCACGGACAGCGGTGTTCATGCTATCGGGCAGGTGGCTCATTTCGATCTTGAGCGCGACTGGCACAGCCAGAAAATCACCGAGGCTCTCAATTTCTTTCTCAAGGAAACCGGTGTGGCTGTCCTCAAGGTCTGGAAGGTGACCGAGCAGTTTGATAGCCGCTTTCTGGCAAAAAAGCGCTATTACCGCTATCGGGTTTGCAATCGCCGCGCGCCGCTTACCTTCGAGATGGGCCGCGCCTGGCAATATAGCTTCCCCATCGATATCGAGGTGATGCAACAGGGTGCGGATCGTCTTGTCGGCCATTATGATTTCACCACCTTCCGCGCCACCGCCTGTCAGGCCAAAAGCCCTTGGCGGACGATGGAAAAACTCTGCGTCAGCCGCGAAGGGGAATGGGTTTATCTCGACGCCATGGCGAGATCCTTCCTGCATAACCAGATCCGCTCCTTTGTTGGCTCGCTGGTCGAGGTTGGTGCCGGGCGCAAGCCGGTCGAGTGGATCACCGAGATCCTTGAGGCGCGGGATCGCCGCGCCTGTGGGCCGGTTGCCCCCCCTGACGGCCTTTATCTCACTCAGGTCGATTACCCCGAAGACGTTGATTACGTGATTGCGGAAGAGCCATGGAAGGGGCACAGGAAGGACTGATCCTTTGCCCGTGTCAGTTTGCCCGTGTCACTGTGTCTGCGTCTGTCCGGAATGGTGGGTGATGCCCAGAGCGCTTCATGCCCCGAGGCTGTTGCTCACCAGGTCCTGTAGCCACACCGCCGACGAAATTCCGATGATCAGCATCAGGACGGCAAGCCCCACGGCCATCGAGGCAGGGCAGGCGAGCACGAAGCGATAGAGCCGGAAGGCGATCCAGAGTGCAAAGCCATAGATTGCGAGCATCAGAAGAACAGCCATCGGGGCCGCCACAAGTTGCGATGTCATCAGAGCGCCGGGCAGGATCGTGATCATCAGCACGATGACGCTCAGCCAATTGTAGCTGACGATAAGCGGGATGATCCGGTCGCGGAAGCCGAACAGGATGCAGAAAAGATAAAGCACCAGGGGCGCGAGCCCCCAATCGAGCAGCAATTGCAGGAAATAGTAGGGCAGGCCACCATCGCGAAAGAACAGCACCTTGTCCAGAAAGCCGAGTAGAAACGCATAAAACAGGCTCAGTGGTTCGACAATGATCATGGCCAGAAAAGACAGCACGACACCGCGGGGTGTTGAATCAATCCGGTAAAGTGCCTCGTCATCCCCGCGCACAAAGCTCCAGACAAGTTCCAGATGATAAAGAATATAGGCCATGTGAGCGGAATGTCCTGAATGATCGATCGCGATGTGAGCGTTGGGGAGACAAGCCCCCCCCCACGCACAGGAAGTGTCTTTTCTACTTCTCGCCCTTGAGCAGGAAGTAATTTACCAGAAATTCGTAATAGACATCGCAAAGGCGTTCAAGATCCTCCACCGCAACATGTTCGTCGATCATGTGCATGGTCTTGCCCACGGGGCCGAATTCGATCACCGGGCAATAATCCTTGATGAAACGCGCGTCCGAGGTGCCCCCGTCGGTGGATTTTCCGGGCGTCATGCCGGTGACGCTTTTCACCGCATCCGAAAACCGGTTGATCAGCAGGTCCGACTTGGTCAGAAACGCCTCGCTGCCGTCCGGCTCCACGGCAATGCTGAGCTTGAAGTCATCGGATGGAAGGCATTTTTCCGCTTCCGCCAGAACAAAAGCCTCCAGCTTCTGGGCATCCCACAAATCATTGAAGCGCACATTGAAGCGGGCGGTGGCAGCTTTGGGAATGAGGTTCCATGTCTGGTTTCCGGTATCAAGGGAAATGAATTCCAGATTGGATGGCTGGAAGAAATCGGTGCCATGATCAAGCGGTGTCTTGCTGACATGCTCGACAATTCTGGCCAGAACAGGCAGCGGGTTATGGGCCAGATGCGGATAGGCCACATGACCCTGATTGCCGACCAGCGTCAGAGTGCCCGACTGGCTGCCCCGGCGACCGACCTTGATCATTTCGCCAAGCTTGTCCGGATTGGTTGGCTCACCGAGCACGCAGTCTGAGAAGCGTTCGCCCCGCTCGCTGCACCATTTCAGAAGCTTGACGGTTCCGTTGCGGGCCGGTCCTTCCTCATCGCCGGTAAGCAGAAAGGAAACCGTGCCCTTGGGCTCGCCATGGCGTTCGATGAATTTCAGCACTGCCGCAACGAAGGCCGCCACACCGCCTTTCATGTCTGCCGCACCCCGGCCATACAGCATGCCATCCTTGATCTCTCCGCCAAAAGGTGGAAGGCTCCACAGGCTTTCATCGCCAGTGGGCACCACATCGATGTGCCCGGCAAAGGTCAGATGCGGGCCGTCTCCCTCGGAGATCTTGGCAAACAGGTTTTCGACGTCCGGATAACCTTCTTCGGAAAATGTTGGACGGTGCACCTCAAACCCCAGAGGGGAAAGGACCCGATCAAGGAAAGCCAGAGCGCCGCCCTCGTTGGGGGTTACGCTTGGGCATTGGATGAGCGAAATGGCAAGGTCGGTTGCAGAAGGGGTGTTGGTCATGACGTGGAAGCACTCGATTTGGGGGGAATCTATAGACATGAACTAAGAAGGCTCCCCACGTGGTTTGGGAGCCGATTTTACCCAGAGCATAGCAAGCTTTGAAAAAGCTTCAACTCGCTTTCCACCAAATGCAGACCTATTGACACAATATAGGCGGGACTTTCCGAGTGCATGGCCTTCACGCCCAGGGCCCTTGTGCCGAGGCAACGCCGGTTCACAGAGGGGGCGGACAAACGCGCGCCACTCAATTTATCTGTGTGAATGCCGCGCATTACATGTCCGGCGTCACGACTGGTTGGCGGGCTTGAAGGTCATGGCAGCGCCGTTGATGCAATGGCGTTTGCCTGTCGGTTTCGGCCCGTCATTGAACACATGGCCCAAATGCCCGCCACAGCGCCGGCAATGCACCTCTGTTCGAGGGTAAATCAACTTGAAATCGGTCGATGTGCCAATCGCATCGGGCAAAGCTTCATAGAAGCTGGGCCATCCGGTGCCGCTGTCATATTTTGCCTTGGAGGAATAGAGCGGCAGATCGCAGCCCGCGCAATGAAACGTGCCGTCTCGCTTCTCGTCGTTAAGCACACTGGAAAAGGCACGCTCGGTCGACTGTTCCCTCAGGATCGCGAATTGCTCCGGCGTCAGGATCTTGCGCCATTCCTCTTCGGATTTTTCAATCTCGAACGCCTCCGACGGAGCCGCGACGGCGCCACGTGGGGTCAAGACAGCACTTGCCGTCACACTGAACATGTAGCCAATGAAGTCTCTGCGTTTCATAGTCTGACTTAAGCCTCCTGTGTCCCGTTTGCGTTGGGCACATCCCTATCATTTTCGGGTGGGGCCGTTAACTCACTTTGGCTATCGGACTGTTCACTTTGGCGTGTCTTGCGCGTGCGCACGCCCAGATCGTAAAAGTAGATCAGCCAGAAAGGAATGATCGGAGTGAGATAGATCAACCGGTCTGAAAAGCCGACGGAACAGGAAAGCGGCACATGCGGGGCGAGAGCGGAAAGCGTCAGCAGGATCGGGACCGCATAGGCGAAGAAGCTCGCATGTCCCCGGCCCATCTGCCTCAGGCGCTTGATCACGACGCAATACCACATGAACAGGAAAGTGAGGGCCATGACGCCAAGTGCGCCATAATAGACCTTGCCAAGTGCTGTCGCGGGGTCCTGCGTGCACAGGGCATTTTCATGCACGCGGAACAGCACGGCCGCGAACGCTTCCATGGGAAACAGGATCAGATGCGCCTGCCAGAAGGCCTTGCGCCCGATCTCTCCCCTGCTGTCGAACAACAAGCCGTCAAATGTCATGCCAGACCCCCCGCATATGCTCTGAGATTGCGCCATTACGGCAATGCGACCAGCAGCCATATCCTGCCGTTGGCTGTCATCGTAGCCTGTGGTGCGGTGCTGGGCAATGAAAGCCAAAGTCTTTAAGGCCATGCTAGACAAAAGTGAGGGGGACAAGCATGCCGAGAGGTCAGCCAAGCGCCCCGCATTCGAAAGAAAATGCAGGGCGCCAGCCCTTTTGGCCATTGTCCGATCAAGGCGTGTGTTCGGCAAAGACTTCTTTTGCAACGGATAGGCCATTGATCGCCGCAGGCAGTCCGCCATAGACGGCCATTTGCCAAATGACCTCGACGATTTCCCGTTTGCTCGCACCGACTGCGAGACTGTGTTCGATATTGATTTTCAATTGTGGTGCGGTCTGCCCGCCCAGAACTGTAAGCGCGGCGAGCGTGGCAAGTTGGCGGGTCCTGGTATCGAGCCCCGGACGCGAATAGTGCCGCCCATAGGCCCATTCGATGAGGCTTTCGGAAAAGTCCGGCAGCATGTCATCGAACCAGTCCGAAAGCATCGCTTCCAGATGCGGATGATGATCCGCGCAATAGGCCCGCCCTCTCGAAAGAGCGTCATTTTGCTCTGCCGACAAGAGGGATTGTGTTTGTTTGCTGTTCATGATCAGCCTCCATCATGCTGGCTTTTTCCAAATCCAGATAGGTTTCAATCTTGGTGTCCAGAACAGGCAATGTTGCTTTGAGAGTGTCGATCTGCCGAAGAACCTTGATCCTTTGACGCTCAAGCATCTGCCGGCGTTCACGCGCCGTCTGAGGTCCCATTTCGCGCAGCTGGGCATAACGCACCATGTCTGAAATGCCCATCCCCGTTGCCTTGAGAGACTTCAGGAATGACAGCCAGCCGGCAATCTCCATGCTATATTGCCTGCGGCCTCCTGCATCGCGATGCGCGGGAGGAAGGAGGCCGATCTTTTCGTAATAGCGGATGCTATGGATCGATAAACCGCAATGGCGGGACAGATCTCCAATTTTCATAAAGGGTCTCCAGGCAATCTCTCGAAGGTGTGAGGGGCAGGGACGGGCAAGCGTGAGAATGGTCACAGCTTGGTGCTTGCCCGGCGGAGCGGGTCGCAAGTCTGTTGGGTGCAGGTGGCGAAAAGGCGCGCGTTGCCCGCATGCCGGGCCGGTAGGCAATGGCGAGCATTGCGGCCGGATCGGTCAGACCAGAAAGCTTGATGTCGGTCATCATTGTCTCCTGAAAGAAATCAGTGGAAGTACCGACAAAACTATTTAGCTGCTAGAGCGCACTCTAGGTCAAGAGCAGACTTCAAAAAAAATCCCGCCTTCAAGGGAAGGCGGGATGAACGGCATGATTGGTTTTTGCAGAGGTCAGTCGCGCAGAAGATCGTTGATCGAGGTTTTAGAGCGGGTCCGCTCATCGACGCGTTTGACGATAACGGCACAATAGAGGTTCGGGCCCGGTGTGCCATCAGGCAGCGGTTTGCCCGGCATGGTGCCCGAGACGACAACAGAGTAGGGCGGAACTTCGCCCATGAAGAGCTCACCGGTGGTCCGGTCGATGATCTTGGTGGAGGCACCAAGATAGACGCCCATCGACAGAACGGAGCCTTCGCGCACGATCACACCTTCGGCCACCTCGGCGCGAGCACCAATGAAGCAGTTGTCTTCGATGATCACGGGACCGGCCTGAAGCGGCTCCAGAACGCCGCCGATGCCAGCACCACCCGAGATGTGCACATGCTTGCCAATCTGGGCGCAGGAGCCGACCGTTGCCCAGGTGTCGACCATGGTGCCTTCATCAACATAGGCCCCCAGATTGACGAAGGACGGCATCAGCACCACGCCCTTGCCGATGAAAGCCGAGCGACGAACGGTGCAGTTCGGGACAGCGCGGAAACCGGCCTTCTCGAAGTCCAGACCGCCCCAGCCTTCGAATTTGGATGGCACCTTGTCCCACCAGGTCGCATCATTCGGACCACCCTTGATGACTTCCATTGCATTGAGGCGGAAAGAAAGCAGAACCGCTTTCTTGAGCCACTGGTTGACAACCCATTCGCCGTCAGCTTCCTTTTGGGCGACACGCAAATGGCCATTGTCGAGCAGTGTCAGGGCCTTTTCGACCGCATCGCGAATTTCACCGGTGGTATTGTTCGAAATGGTATCGCGGGCGTCAAATCCCTCTTCGATCACATTTTGAAGCGCAGTCAAGTCAACAGGGGTCATGTCATTCGCTTTCGATAATCAAATGGTTGTTTCAATGGGAACGGCAATCGACCAGATGGGAAGACGGGTCTCGAATGCCTTGGTATTCGCCGCAGACCATAAGCAACCTGCCGGTGAAGTCAATCACGGAAGTACGTAAAATGCTCGATATTGTCCAAGGGCATTGTTTGGAATCATCAAAAAAGACCGGCATTGAGTATGCCGGTCTTCAAACTGCTTACCCTTGGGGCAAATCCCCTGTCATTTCCGCCTAAAGCGAGAGGATGAAGTTTCTGTAGGAGGTCGATTTGTCCTTGAGAAGGGTTTCGAGATGCTCGGTGCTGGCTTGAAGCGCCTCGTTCTTGTCCTTGATTTTCGTCTCTATGGTTCGAAGTTCCTGATAGAGCGGCTCGATGGTATCGCGCACCACTGTATGGTTCGGCACCCGGCGCGAAGCCTGATAACCTGAGAGCTCGAGCTTGTCGTCATATAGTGGTGTCATATGCGCAAAGCACCAATAGTGATCACCACTGGTGGTCAGATTCTGGACATAGGCGAAAGCCTCCGTGTTGGCTTCCAGCGTATCCCAGATGATCTTGAAAATTGCGCGCGGCATGTCTGGGTGGCGCATGCAACTGTGCGGCTGTCCCAGAAGGGACTGGCTTTCATATCCGGTGAAATCCCGGAAAAACGCGTTGCAATAGGTGATATGGCCAGTTTTATCCGTTCTGCTCACAAGAATTTCGGAATCACCAAATCGTTTTTCAATGCCGGTGGGGGAGATTTTTATTGTCATTCCGGTCTCCATAGTTGAGCCATTGCCTCCGGGCGGGCTTGCCCGGTTTGACAATATGGCCCTGTTTTTTGCGCGTTCCTTTCGCGCTGGGGGTCCATGACCCGGCTGACTGCGTTAAGCTGTGGGAGGGTCAGCCGACATCATGACTTAAGAAGTTCTAAAAAATAGTGAGAATTTCGGAGAAATAAACAAAAAAACTTTCAAAAAATCCAAATGCCTAAAATATCTGCATTTTATTGAGTCAGATGGTCACTTTCGTTGCAGATACTTTTCTGAACTGCGATGAGAAATGCCAATAGTTGACTTGAGTTTGCTAGTACTTAATTTTTACTGGCGCCCAAGTCTTTGGTCTTGTTTCTTTCCATAGAGGCAAGTAGAAAGAGTGTTAGCGAGTCTAGGGCTCATTCTTGGCGGAAATAAGGTGCTCATTCATGCGAATACCCAACATAAGGGTGACAGACCGGCGGCAAGTCGTCGCTGGCAGAATGACAGCTTTGCAGGATATGAGCGATCAAGATTTCGTGAATTGATTTGAAGATTAGGCCGATTAACGCGCTCGCGCCGGGATGGCCTTTGTATTAGTGTAACCATAACGGAATGGTAGGATCCTTTATTCATAGTGTTTTCAGGTGTTGCATGTGGGGTATCCGAGGAAACAAATGACATTACGAAGCGAATTATTTTTGACTTGTGCCGTCGTTCTTGCTGGCTCGAATCTGGCACTGGCCAATGAGGCACCTTTAAACCAGATCTCGATTGCCGAGCCGGGGGCTGCCGGGGCAAGCACGATTGCCATTGAGCCGGAGGACGCACCGCTTCAGATCATCGTTTCTCGCAAGGACCAGACCCTGCGGGTCTTTCGTGGGCAAGAGGTGATCGCAACCTCACGGGTCTCGACTGGCAAGGCCGGACACTCGACTCCAACCGGTGTTTTTTCCATTCTGGAAAAGCGGCGGACCCACTTTTCGAACCTCTATAACAGTGCACCAATGCCTTATATGCAGCGCCTCACATGGTCCGGCGTTGCCTTGCACGAATCCAATTCGGTTCCCAACTATCCTGCTTCGCATGGCTGCGTAAGGCTGCCAGCGGCATTCGCCAAAGAGCTCTTTTCGCTCACCGAACGTGGCGCTCATGTGATCATCGCCAGCCGTGAGGTTGAACCGATGCGGATCGAAAGCGGCAATCTGTTCCAGCCGGAGCTGACGGATCTTGCAAACAAGATTTCATCCCTCAGCCTCGGCCCGGTCAAGCCCTTGAGAGCCCACGGCAAGATTTCCCTGCTCTCGGACCGACCAACGGGTGACCCGATTGCCGAACAGGTGGCGCTGCGCCTGAACATGCTTGATCAGGTCAAGCAGAGCGACGCACCGATCCGCATTTTCATCACGCGCCAGCCAAAGGGCAACCTCGTGCGCGATATTCAGGTCAAGCTCAATCAATTGGGTTTTGATGCCGGTGAGCCTGATGGTTTGGCCGGATCAGCAACCTATGGCGCTATCCGGGCCTTTCTTGACGCCAAGAAAGGCAGCATCGAATCCCGTACAATGTCGATGAAGGCGGTGATCAACAAACAGTTGCTTGCATCTCTTTATACCGCTGCCGGGGAAGGCGAAGTGCCGACCGGGCATATTTATGTCCGCTCGAATTTCAAACCGCTGTTTGATGCCCCCATCACGATCAAGGATCCGAGCCGACCATTGGGCGCCCATCTGCTGACCGCCAACCGGTCTCTCGAACAGGCGGGCAAACTCGATTGGCTCTCGGTCAATCTCTATGATCGCTATTCCGCTTCCCTTAACGAGCAGCTCGGCTTGCAGTTCGATCCTGAAAAGGATGCTCTGGTCGATACCGGAGAGGTTCTCGACCGATTGGTCATTCCCGATGAAATTCGCGCCCAGATCAATCATCTGGTCAAAAGCGGATCATCCATCACGATTTCCGACCGTGGCATGAGTCGCGAGACCACCGATGTGGGGACGGATTTCATTGTCCTGACAAAAACGCGGATGCCGTCAAAAGCAGCCGTCAGTTCCGCGTCAAGAGTTGTCAAGAAAAAGCCCGTGAAGGTCGCAACCAGCACCAGCACATCAGACAAGCCCAAGCGCAAGACCATCTTCTCCCTGATCCGTCGCAGCAGCGAAGAGTGATCTCGGCCCGCTTGGGGAGGCAAGGAAGACATCAGCTATGTTCACTGTGCCACGTGCAGATGAACAACATCCGGCAGGGCCTATGGTTACCAGATCCTGCAAGCATTGTGCTCCTACAGACAACTGACGAGCGAAACGACAAGAGCCCCGATCCTTACCGGATGAGGGCTCTTTTCATATGGGTGCCGAAAGGTCAGGTGCCTAAAGGTCGCCGAGAGGCCGTCAGGAAAGAAAGACAGTCTGGCTTGCTTTCAGTCACTCGGCGGAAAACTGATCATCAAAGCTGTAACCGGAGCCACGCACAGTTCGGATCGGGTCTTTGGCGCGGCCTCTGTTGATCGTCTTGCGCAGACGTCCGACATGCACATCGACGGTCCGTTCGTCGACATAGACATCATGTCCCCAGACGCCGTCAAGCAACTGCTCGCGCGAATAGACACGACCGGGATTCTGCATCAGGAATTCAAGCAGGCGATATTCCGTCGGGCCCAGATTGACCTCGCGATTATTACGCTTGACGCGATGTGTTTCGCGATTGAGTTCCAGATCTCCGGCCTTGAGAATGGTGGCCACCAGATCGGGACTTGCACGTCTGAGAATCGCGCGCACACGGGCCATCAATTCCGGCACGGAAAAGGGTTTGACCACATAGTCGTCTGCGCCGGTGGAAAGGCCACGGATCCGCTCGGATTCCTCGCCTCGTGCCGTCAGCATGATGACGGGCAATTTGACGGTCTTGGGCTTTGCGCGCAAACGTCTGCAAAGCTCAATGCCCGAGAGGCCGGGCAGCATCCAGTCCAGCAACAGCAGATCTGGCAGGGTTTCCTGTAGACGGTTTTCGGCCTCGTCGCCACGGGCGATCACTTCGACCTGATAACCTTCGGCTTCCAAATTGTAACGAAGAAGAAGACTGAGGGCCTCTTCATCTTCAACGATCATGACTTTGGGGCTCATAACCATTTTTCCGCATTATTGGATCCGGACGGCTGACAAGACAAAAAGGGCTGTCGCTCGGATCTGGCCTTCGATGAGAGCACATGACCGATCGGGGCCAATGCTCTTGAGGAATGTTCCCTGAAGGGAACGGACGAATGGTCCGGGCTGAGGCAGCCCGAACCGTCAAATCCACCCGGCACTAAAGCGGGCGGTCTTCCATCGTTTTACCGGTCTTGATGTAGTAAATCGTCTCGGCGATATTGGTCGCGTGGTCGCCAACGCGTTCCAGATGCTTGGCTGCAAACAGAAGATTGGCGCAATAGGAAATGTTGCGCGGGTCTTCCATCATGTAGGTCAGGAATTCACGGAACAGGGATTTGTAGAGCGCATCCACTTCATCGTCATGCTTGACCACGGCAATCGCGGCACTCTCGTCAAGAGCGGTGTAGGCATCAAGCACCATTCTGAGCTGATCAAGCGCGATTTCGGCCATATGCTCGATACCGTGCAAGAGCTGCTTGGGAGGGGTCTTGCCTTCCAGAGCGACAGTGGACCGGGCAATATTCTTGCCAAGGTCGGCAACCCGTTCCAGATCGGTGGAAATTCGCAGGGCGGCAACGATCTGGCGCAGATCCTGAGCAACCGGTTGGCGTCGCGCAATGATCAGGACAGCCTTTTCCTCGATTTCCTGATCAAGTCGGTTGATGGCCGAATCCTTGGCGACGGTTGCATGGGCCGCATTCACGTCCTGACGCACAAGGGCTTTGATGGATTCTTCCACCATGCGTTCGGCCTGTCCGCCCATTTCGGCGATGCGACCGGTCAGGTCGCGAAGGTCGTCATCATAAGAGCTGACGGTATGTTGAGTCATTTCGAATCTCTCCTTGCATTCGCGCATCTGCCGACAGGATAAATGTTTTTCCCATCAGCAGAAGGCGAACGAAATGCTTAGCCAAAGCGGCCGGTGATATAATCCTGGGTCCGTTGATCAACCGGGTTGGTGAAGATCTGGTCGGTCGGACCCTCTTCAACCAGATTGCCCAGATGGAAGAAGGCCGTGCGCTGGGACACGCGGGCAGCCTGCTGCATGGAGTGGGTCACAATGACAATGGTGTAATTCTCACGCAATTCGTCAATCAGTTCTTCGACTTTCGCGGTTGCAATCGGGTCAAGCGCGGAGCAGGGCTCATCCATCAGGATGACTTCCGGGCTCACGGCAATCGCGCGTGCGATGCACAGACGCTGCTGCTGACCACCGGACAGGCCTGTGCCCGGCTCATCAAGACGGTCCTTGATTTCCTCGAACAGACCTGCCTTTTGCAAGGAGGAAACGACGATTTCTTCCATTTCCGACTTGTTCCGGCAAAGACCGTGGATCCGTGGGCCATAGGCGACATTCTCGAAAATGCTTTTCGGGAACGGGTTCGGCTTCTGGAATACCATGCCAACGCGAGCGCGCAACTCGACCACATCGACATCGGGATCATAGATGTTATTGTCGCCAAGCTTGATGGTGCCGCCTACGCGACATACGTCAATCGTGTCGTTCATGCGGTTGAGGCAGCGCAGGAAAGTGGACTTGCCGCAGCCTGACGGGCCGATGAGCGAGGTGACCTGATTTTCTTCAATTTTCAGATCAACATCAAACAGAGCCTGCTTGGAGCCATAGTGAACGGTCACTTTCTCGCCCGACATTTTGATCGGGTTGGAGCGGATATTGCTATCCTGAAGGGTTTTGTTGGTATCCTGCATGGTTAAATGCTTTCTTGTCCTATGTGCCAGCACGTCTCATGAAGCGACGCGCCGACCGTATAAACCAAAAATGTTCAATGCGCCGCTGACTACCAGCGACGCTCGAAGCGGCGACGCAAAAGCACCGCAGAAATATTCATCACGGCAAGGAATGCCAGAAGGATCATGATCGCGGCCGAGGTCCGTTCCACAAAGGCACGTTCCGCAGCGTTTGCCCACATGTAGATCTGAACCGGCAGCGCGGTCGCAGGATCAAGCGGGGTAACCGGATAGTCCTTCACGAAGGCCACCATGCCGATCATCAGCAGCGGAGCCGTTTCACCAAGTGCCTGGGCCAGACCGATGATGGTACCGGTGAGGATGCCCGGAGCGGCCAGTGGCAACACATGGTGGAAAATGGCCTGGGTCTTGGAGGCTCCGATCCCGAGGGCGGCTTCGCGAATGGAAGGAGGCACAGCCTTGAGGGCAGAGCGGGTTGCGATGATGATCGTTGGCAGGGTCATCAGCGTCAGAACAAGCCCCCCCACAACCGAGGCGGAACGGGGCAGACCAGCAAAGTTGATGAAGACCGCAAGGCCCAAGAGACCGAACACGATGGAGGGAACGGCTGCCAGATTGTTGATATTCACCTCAATGAGGTCAGTCCAGCGGTTCTGGGGAGCGAATTCCTCCAGATAGATCGAGGCGGCAACACCAATTGGCAAGGCAAGAACCAACACGATCAGCATCATGAAGAGTGACCCGACAGCAGCCGCGCCGATACCGGCGGTTTCCGCGCGGGAAGATGCCCCATAGGTGAACAGGCCCCAGTTGAATTTCTTGGCCATGACGCCTTGTTCCATCAGGCTGTCGATCCATCCGATCTGCTGGTCGGTAATCTGGCGGCGAGACTCAGGCACGTCGCGCGGGATCTGTCCCTTGACGAAGCTGTCGGTGTCACCGTCGGCAACAATCCAGATATTGATCGTCTGGCCGACCAGATCAGGATTTTCAAGAACCATGTCGCGCAGTTCGATCGAGGCCCCGCGAGAAATGAGTTTCTTGGCTTCCTTCATGTCCTGGCGTTTGGTCTTGTCCTTGGGGTTGATGCCAAGGGCCTTGTAGAATGCCGGCTCGATGATCTTGTTATAGCGGATTGCCATCTGCAACTGTTCGCGAGCTCTGTTGCCCGAGGGATCCAGGATTTGCTCGCTCAGCTCCAGTTCAAGATTAATCTTGGTCTGCTGGAAGGCAGTATAACCCTTGGAAATGATCGACCAGAACAGAAGGATCAGGAAAAGCACGCCAAGGCCGATTGCGATGACGCCATAGGACTGGAAGCGACGTTCAGAACCATAACGGGATCTCAATCCCAGATCACGGTGGTGGTTCGACGCAACAACATTGCCCGAATTTTGAGTTACATCAGTCATCAGTCATACTGCTCCCGATATTTCCGCACGATGTGCAGAGCGAAAATGTTCAGCCCCAGCGTAATGACGAACAGGGTGATACCGAGCGCAAAGGCCACAAGGGTTTGTGGCGAGTTGAACTCAAGGTCACCTGTGAGCTGGTTGACGATCTTGACGGTCACGGTCGTCATGGCTTCAAATGGATTGCCTGTGAGATTGGCGGCAGCCCCGGCCCCCAGAACCACGATCATCGTTTCACCGATGGCGCGAGAGGCGGCAAGAAGGATCGAGCCGACGATGCCGGGCAGAGCGGCAGGCAGGATAACTCTCTTGATTGTTTCCGAGCGGGTTGCTCCAAGGCCAAGAGAGCCATCGCGCAAGGCTTGCGGTACAGCGGTAATGATATCGTCAGACAGCGAGGAAATGAACGGGATCAGCATGATGCCCATGACAAAACCGGCGGTCAGGACCGAACGAGCCGAAATATCAAGGCCGATCAGCGCACCGCCGTCCCTCAGGAACGGGCCAACCGTTACCATCGCGAAGAAACCGTAGACGATGGTCGGAATACCGGCGAGAATTTCAAGCAGCGGCTTGGCGAGGGCCCTCACGGTATTTGTCGCATATTCAGCCATATAGATGGCCGCGAACAGACCAATCGGCACCGCAACGACAAGAGCCACGATTGAAATATAAAGAGTACCCCACAGCAGAGGCAGCAAGCCGAATGTGCCGTCGCCACCACCTTCGCGACCAGCGGAGGTAAAACGCGGATCCCACTGTGTGCCGAAGAAGAAGTCGAGCGGATTGACATGCTGGAAGAAATGCAAGGCTTCGAACAGCATCGAAAGCACGATGCCGATCGTGGTCAGAATGGCAATCGAGGATGCCGCGATCAGCGCGACCTTGATATTGCCTTCGACCAGATTTCTGGCACGCAATTTCGGTGAAATGCGCAAATAGGAAAAGACAAGGCTGACAACGAGAAGAACGCCGACACCAATCATCAGGATCAAGTTGCCGGTTGCCTTGGTGCTATTGAGTTTATAGGCGGCATCAACAACGGATTTCGGCACGTCCTCGGCAAGAGGCACGCCCACGGTCTTGAGAGTGGGGCGAACTGCCACGAGACCGGTATGGAGCTTCTTGTTCGTTTCCGCGTCCAGCAGCGTAAGGCCTGTGGCGACATTCCCGACCACGCTCTGCATCAGACCTCGGCGTGTTTCAAGAGCTTCATACTCTTCCTTATCGGCGCAGATCTGAGGCTGTTCTGCATCGGTATCATCAGCAATCCGGGACATTTCCGTGGCGCAGGCTTCGGTGTAACCGGTGCGCAGTTCCTTGTCGATGACCGAATGATTATAAAAAGGCTGCGCGATGAGCACAGCGATCATAAAGAAAATTGCCGGAAGTGCGGTCCAGATCAAAACATAGGAACCGTAATATCCAGGACGCGAGTGAAGTGCAGCTACATTTCCGTTGACGCTCGAAATAGCACGTGTCCGCCCCAAAAAGGCACCGACCAGTGCAACGATGATGATAGCTGCTAGAAGCCATAACGGGCTCATAGCGATCTGCCCCTTAAGCGATTTCAATATCGCATTAGAAATTAAAGGATTTTCTTGGCGTATTTGTCGCGGCTTTCTTCTGGGATGAGAAAGTCAGAACCAACGGAGAAAATCGACTTGATCCACCCCGCCGTCAAAAGCCATTCCGCCAGAAGAAGACAGGGCCTTGTTCATTTAAAAGCCAGCCAGAGACAAACAAACGCACCTGACGAATTTTTAAAAAAAAGGCCATGCGCGGAGTAAAGCCGCGCATGGCCGGGGAAGTCTAAACCTTAGAGGGTTTTGCCTTCAGCAATAGCAGCTTTGATTGCTTCACGTTCTGCTTCTGGAGCAGCAACCAGACCGTATTCAACGGTTGGGGAACCTTCACCGGTCATATCGTCGGACATGAAGAAGTCAACATATTCTTTCAGGCCAGGGATAACACCGAGGTGAGATTTTTTGACGTAGAAATACAGCGGACGGGAAACAGGGTAGGAACCGTCAGCGATAACAGCAGCGTTAGGAGCGATACCGGACATGGTCGCAACTTTCAGCTTGTCGGTGTTGTTTTCATAGAAAGCAAGACCAAAGACGCCGAAGCCGGTTTTGTTGGAGTCGATGCGAGCGAGGGTTTCGGTGTAGTCGCCGTCGATGTCAACAGATTTGCCGTCTTTGCGAACTTTGAAGCATTCTTTTTCAGCTGCTTTTTTGTCCAGACCAGAAGCGATATACAGGTCGTAGGCACCAGCAGCTTTACAGCCAGCTTCCAGAACTTTGGTTTCGAAAACTTCACGAGTACCGTGTTTTTCGCCTGGGATGTAAGCAGCGATTTCCCACTCTGGGAAAGAAGCGTCAACGTCGGACCATTTGGTGTTGGAGTTGTCTACCAGTGCACCGTCTTTGACGATTTTCGGAGCCAGAGCGTTGAACCAGTTGATTGGTTCGAAAGCGAAGTCTGGGCCGTTTACGTCAGAAGCGAACACGATGCCATCGTAACCGATTTTGACTTCCATGATCTCTTTCACGCCGTTTTCAGCGCAAGTTGCGATCTCTTTGTCTTTGATCTTACGAGAAGCGTTGGCAACGTCGATGGTTTCTTCACCGTTGCCTTTGCAGAATTCTTTCAGACCAGCAGAAGAACCGCCAGATTCAACAACTGGGGTTTTGAAATCTGGGTAGTTTTCGCCGAAAGCTTCAGCAACGATGGTTGCATAAGGAAGAACGGTGGAAGAACCAGCAACCTGAACCTGGTCACGAGCCTGTGCTGCGGTACCAGCGAGAACGGCGGTTGCAGCAATGGCAGCTGCACTAGCAAAAGATGCGAATTTCACTTGACCTCTCCATAAGTCAGTATTTTTCGAGCAAACGAGCCAGATAATTGGTTTCGAAGGTTCGCTCATGAATATGCCGACCGTTCCTGACACCCTTCACCAATATGTGCGAGCGCCTTGATCAGAAGGCCGGGACATGCGCGAACCTATCCCTCGGATGTGATGGGTATATGACATATGTGTTTCAGTTTTGTGACATTGCAAGCAACTGAAATTGCAGGGTAAAATTTTCAGCTTTCAAAAAGGTGTCACAAATCTGCATTTGTGCTTACAGGAAGCCGGACCTGGAAGGTTGCTCCGTCGCCCGGTTTGCTCTCGATGAGCAGCTTGCCGCGATGCCGGGTGAGAATATGTTTCACAATGGCAAGCCCGAGGCCGGTGCCCTTTTGCTCCCGCGAGGACGCCACGTCGACGCGATAGAAGCGCTCGGTGAGGCGGGGCAGATGTTCCTGAGGGATTCCCGGTCCGTAGTCCTTGACGGAAATCGCAAAATAGCGCAGCCCGTCCGCCGGATCGATGACCTGTTCACTGGACAAGTCGACTGCCTTGCCGTCCTGCCCATATTTGAGGGCATTTTCAATCAGGTTTTCAAAAACCTGAACCAACTCGTCCCGCTCGCCGGAGACCCAGAATTCCTGGTCGGAAATCGTGTTACGAATCTCCACCCCAAGGTCTGATGCCAGTGGAGAAAGGCTGTCGACCACATGGCGAAGGATTTTGCTGAGGTCAACTTCCGAATCGGGCAGGACATGGGCCCGCATTTCGATTCGCGACAAAGACAACAGATCGGACACCAGCCGCGACATGCGTTCGGCCTGATAAAGCATGATGCCCAGAAACCGTTCTGTTGCCTCGGCGTCATTCTTGGCAGGGCCTTGCAGCGTCTCGATAAAGCCGATGACCGAGGCAAGCGGCGTGCGCAGTTCATGGCTCGCATTGGCAACAAAGTCAGCGCGCATGCGCGCGATATTCTTCTGTTCGGTCTGGTCGTGCAGCAACAGAAGGATGAAGTCGGGCCGTGCCGCATCATTGGTCAGATGAATGGGGGTAACCCAGGCCTCGTAAAACCGCTCGCTGTGACTCTTGAGCGAATAATCCACCTTCTCGATCGGACCGCCGTCCAGCACATTGTCCAGCGCTGCGAGCATGTCGGGCTGGCGGATCCGAAAGGACAGCGGATCCCCTTCCTTGACGCTGCCAAAGATCGTTGAACCGGCCTGGTTGGTGAAGCGGACAATACCGCGGCGATCCAGAATGAAGCAGGGGTCGGGCAGGGCTGACGCCATCTTGCGCATGTGAATGTCTGGCACGATGGTCTTGCGCCGGGCTTCTGCCCGAGCCTTGAGGCGGGTCACCTTGCGTCGACGTGGAAACAGCATCGTTGTAAGGATGATTGCGATCAGGATCAGAATCACGCGCCAAAGTGCCATCTCCGTATTATGGAGCCAGATCAGTCCCAATAGGGTAATGAGCAACGTCCAGCGTGCGAAATACAATCGGGTGACCGGCCCGGCGGCGATCAGCCGATCCATCTCGCTGCTTTTCAGTTGGCTGAGTCTGCCATTTTCAAATGCCATCTTTCGTTCCACTTAATCTGATCTGGCGGGGGAAAAGAGCCTTGGCTGGGTGAATCCTTACACATTTACAGGTGCGGTGCCACTATCAATCATTTGGCGACAAAGATGTATATAAGAACATTGTTCCATTTCGATGTCTGAAGAACAAGTACCGGTGTTTCTTTGGCACACATGGAAAATTGGGCGCACATAGAGAAAGAGCTAGGCCACAAGGCGGTGACAGAAGCATGACAAAAGCGGGAAATTGCCATTCTGCCGACCACAGGGGGGGCAACTTTTTGATGTGGATGAAACAGGCCCCGTTTCACCTGTCTGCCTGCGCAGCCTTGAAGGGAGCGATCCTGTCGCTCGGAGCTTGGATCGCCGCAACCGATCACTTTGCCTGTTTGCGGCCGCCCAGATGCCGGTGGTAGAGTGGGAGGCAGAGCGGGTGGTATGGCGTTCCACACTTTGCGATGAGCCCAACTCAGTTGAGAGTGACCACCTGATCCGGGATATCGAGCGAGAAAGTTGGAATCGTGACCGTGAAGGGTGTCCCGTCATCAAAGACCATTTCATAATGCCCCGACATGAATCCCGAATGGCTTTCAAGCGGGCAGCCCGAGCTATAGCTATAGCATTCGCCAGCCTCGATGAGCGGCTGTTCCCCAACAACGCCTCTGCCATGAACTTCTTGAACACGCCCTTGTGCATCAACAATGCGCCAATAGCGAGATTGCAACTGGATGTCCGACTGACCCATATTGAGTATTTCGACGTGATAGGCCCAGACATGCTGTCCTCTGTCTGGAGTTGACTGATCCGGCTTGTATTCCGGTTCCACCTTGACCTGTATTGATCCAGTGATCGCTGTGTATTTCCGCACTTGGTCCTCTTGATCCCTCAGGGTGCCGACTGACGTCAAATGTCAGATAAGAACTGAGCAATCCCGCTTCGAGCGGGGTATCAAACAAATCTCGCAAGAATTTGACGTGATTTGCCATATTAACACCCATATACATATATAGAAAAGTCGCGGGCTTGAGAAGATAACAACTTATAAGAGTATTTTACAATTACCTAAACTTGTTAGCTTTCCTGACTGATAACTCACCTTGAAACTCCTGATGCTTTAAAATGAAGCGTCAGCATCTGGCCAGAGACCATCCATGTTTGATGCCAAATTGAAACAACATATCGACCCCGTGCTGGACAGAGCTGGCAAAGCCCTTGCCGGAGTTGGCGTCACGGCCAATCAGATCACTGTTGCGGGGTTGTTGTTGGGGTGTCTGGCAGCTGGCCTTATCGTGGCAAAGGCCTATCTGGCGGGCTTGCTGTTTCTGCTCATCTCGCGCCTGATGGACGGGCTTGATGGCGCCGTTGCCCGCGCCCGGCAGAAGACCGATCTTGGTGGCTATCTGGACATCGTCTTCGACTTCATTTTCTACGGATTGATCCCGCTCGGTTTCGCACTGGCGGATCGGAGTGTGAATGCCTTGCCCGCGGCCGTTCTTCTCATGGCCTTCTATGCAAATGGAGCCAGCTTCCTAAGCTTTGCCATCATGGCCGAGAAGCGTCAGATCTCGACCACGAGTCACGGGTCAAAGTCGCTCTACTTTACCGGAGGTTTGGCAGAAGCAGGCGAAACCTTTGCCTTTTTCGCCGCTTTCTGCCTGTTACCGGGTCATTTTCCCGTGCTTGCCTATCTGTTCGCAGCGATTACGTCTGTGACGACAATTTCCCGTATTCTGCTCGCGATCAAGCTTTTCGGGACTGTCCAGACCGGGTCGGACGATTGCGCAGAATGATCCCGCATCCCGAATGGGAATGCACACCGGTTTCAACTTCAGGGCAGAATCAGATGGCCGTCTTCCCCGATGGGGAAGGCACCATAGGCCACTTCCCACAAATAGGCATCAGGATCGCAAAAATAGCCGCTGTAACCACCCCAGAAAGTGTCTGACGCGTCTTTTCGTATGGTCGCTCCGGCCTTGCGCGCCATATCCAGCACTTGATCCACTTCGCTTTTTTCCCGGCAATTATGGGCCAAGGTGATGCCGCAACCACCCGGTTGAGGCTGATAGCTGCCATCGGGGATTTCTTCGGCCAGCTTGTCGATTGGATAAAGAGCAAGAACCGTTCCCCAGCTTTTAAAGAAGGCAACGCCTTGTCCCGGCTCGTAGCTTGTCGGCCAGCCGAGACCGTCGCGATAAAACCGCACGGACCGCTCAAGTTCGCGAACTCCCAGGGTGATCAGTGAAATACGTGGATCCATTTGGTGCCTCCATGACAAGCAACATGATTCGCTTTGAGTTTAGCAGAACTGGTGCGAGAAAATAGGGCGGCACTTTATCCGCGGGTAAAGTGAGAGAGTAGAAATTATTTTTACAATCAGCTCGTTCATTTGGTGAGGGTGGTAATAAATTGTCTATTTGACATGGAATGATGGGAAGATTTTCTTCTAATGGAAAAAACTTTGAGATGCGGTTTCTTTCAAAATCCAGGCAGAGACAGCACACTTGTGGCCAATGTCGGACATTCGGGGTCGCAGCAGATTTCGATTGAACCGCAAGGATAAAACAAAGTGCAAGCCTCAAAGAATGAAAAAGGATTCCGGGCTTGCGGATCATGGAGCCATTTATGAAACGACTTCTATCCCTTGCCACCGCAGCCTTCGGGTTGTTTGCCATTCCGGCCTTTGCCTCCAGCTTTGGCCCGCTTGTAACACCACAAGAGCTTTCCGCTCAATCTGCCGCAATTTCTCCCCTGATCATCGATATTCGCGGTCAGTCCAAAGAGGGTGCGAGCCTGTTCGAACAGGGTCACATAGCAGGGTCCGTCAACGCTCCCTATGCCCTGTTTCGCGGCCCAAAGGAAAATCCCGGTGAACTGGTGACCGAAGAGCAGCTTGAAAAAGTGCTCGGAGATATCGGGGCCGACAAGGATCGCGCCACCGTGGTTGTCTATCAGGGTGCCAACATCTCTGATTTCGGCTCGGCTGCCCGCGTCTACTGGACGCTCAAGTCTGCCGGTTTCAAAGACCTCTCGCTGCTCAATGGCGGCATCAATAACTGGACCGAAGCGGGGCTCGCCCTTGAAACCGGAGCGGTAACACCTGCAAAGACGACGATCGACGTCAGTTTTTCCAGCGATTGGCTCGCTACCACGGACGAGATCCTGAACATCGTTGATGGAAAGCAAAAGGCCCGTCTGGTCGATGCGCGTCCCGAAGAATTCTGGAAAGGTGAGAAAAAACACCCCGCAGCAGCCCGCCCCGGCACCTTGCCGCAATCGGAATATTTCGTTCATTCCAGCTGGTTTGACAACAAACCCGTTATTGCCGATGCGAGCAAAGTGAAGGCGTTGGCCAACAAGGCAGGCTTTACCGGTGGAGAAGAACTGGTCAGCTTCTGCAACACCGGCCATTGGGCGGCAACCAACTGGTTTGCCTTGTCCGAGCTTGCCGAACTTGACAATGTCAAACTCTATCCTGAATCTCTGGTCGGCTATTCAAACAAGGGATACAAACTTGAGAATACGCCGGGCCTCGTCAAGAACCTGATAAATCAGGTAACCGGGGGCTGAGTCTTTGGCTGATAGTGTGACTGCAATCGAGACCCCTGCAAAGGGGTCTCGGCTTTTGGGCGTTGCCTTCTTCAGCGGGCTCTCCCTGATTTCCATTCTGGCTCTGATGGCTGCTGCCGGTGTGCGCTATGGATTGATCCTTGCCATCGGCATCGGGTTTGGCCTCACCCTTGAAGGTCTGCGTTTCGGCTTTGCCGGACCGTGGCGGGCAATGATCCTGCGCCGCGAGCCTGCCGGTCTCATTGCCCAGCTCGGGGCTATCGCTCTGGTCGCTCTTTTTGCGTTCCCGTGGCTGGCTGGCGACCATCCCGAACTGATCGGTGCCCATGCCTCGATTGGCTGGGCCATGGTTGGCGGGGCCTTTGTCTTTGGCGCAGCCATGCAATTGGTGCTTGGTTGCGGATCGGGCACATTGGTCAATGCGGGCAGCGGCAATCCGGTGAGCGTTGTGGCCTTGCCTTTCTTCATCATCGGGGCATTCGCCGGATCCTATCATCTGTTGTGGTGGACGGGACTGGGTGCCCTGCCACTCATTGTGTTCGAAGGCAATTCGGGGCTTGTCATCACGCTCGCCGCGCTTGGTGCCATCGCCGCCTTTGTCTGGTGGCTTGCGCCGCCATCTGCTCGACGGATTCCGCGGCGGCTCGTGATTGCAGCTCTGCTGCTGGCTACCCTTGCCCTTGCCAATCTTGTGGTCTCCGGTCAGCCTTGGGGTGTTGTCTATGGTCTGGGTCTGTGGGGCGCCAAGCTGGCAACGGCCCTTGGGGCCGATCTCACCCAGTCCGCCTATTGGGCAAACGCGGTTCATCAGGAGCGCTTGCAGCAAAGCCTTTTGACAGATGTTACCTCGCTCAGCGATCTTGGCATCATATTGGGGGCCTTCCTCGTTGCATTGTGGCGCTCGGATCTCAAGTCCGGCTTGCCCAGATTGCCCGCAAAGGCATGGGTCACAACCATTCTTGCCGGGTTCCTCTTGGGGTATGCCTCCCGCCTGGCGCTTGGCTGTAATGTCGGGGCATTCTTCTCAGGCATCTCGACCGGCAGTCTGCATGGCTGGGCATGGTTCATCGCTGCCTTTGCCGGGTCTTTCCTTGGCATTCGCCTGCGAAAACCACTCGGACTGGAGGGCTGAAATGACACGTCTCAATCAACGGGCTGTGCCCGCCTTTGCAACCTTGCTTGTGCTGTTCGCGCTTGTGATCTTCGATCTTGGGAACTGCACCGCTCTCAACCCATATGCTGCGCCCGCAGCCCTTGCCTTTGGCTCGGGAGAAGCCTCGAACGCGGCCTTTTGTGCGCTGGTGCCGCCGGCCAAGTGACGGGGGTGCTGCGACAGGATTACACCGATGGCCGGGCGGAGACTTGTCTGCCCGGATCCTGGGATTGACTTTGGAAGGAGAGGGCCAGTGCGGCCGGGTTAGTCAGGCTTGTGCCCCTTGGAGTAGCGAGCAATCTGCTCCTCAGTGAGGCGAACCGTGCGTTTGGTCTCCTGCGAGACCGGACACCAGATCGTTCGCGCATTGATGAGAATGCGATTGTCACTCACCCGGATGATTTCCGTGAAGCGTTCGCATTTGTGATGCTCATAATAGCCCACCCATGTGCGGGCGATGAGTTTTTCTCCTTCAAAGGCCGGACGCTTATAGTCGATTTCATGGCGCGTGATCAGCCAGAACATCGTCGCGTGATCATCCTCATGGGCAACGGCGTCCCAATGGCTGGTGGCCGCTTCCTGCACCCAGCGCAGATAGACGGTATTGTTGACATGGCCGATCATGTCGATATCAGAAGGCTGCACTTGGATCGGCATTTCAAAGGGAATGGTGGGATCTTTTTCCGGAGGGAGGACTGGGGACATTTCAATCTGCCTTTTGGACATACTGGTCCCAGTCTAAACGAGGATTGACCACAGCTTCAAGACAAAGGCAGGACTTTGAGGAAAGCCCTGCCAATAATCTGTTCATGTTCATGCTGAGTTGCAAATCAGAGCTGAGCAAGTGCCTGCTCGAAATCCTCCCAGAGATCCTCGACATCCTCAAGCCCGACCGACAGGCGCAGCGTTCCCTGTCCGATCCCGGCAGCAGCGAGCTGATCATCATCAAGACGCTGGTGCGTGGTGGTTGCCGGATGGGTGATCAGGCTCTTGGCATCGCCCAGATTGTTGGAAATCTTGATCACCTTGAGGGCATTTTCAAGCTCGAAAGCCTTGCCCTTGCCGCCCGCGACATTGAGCGCCACCATGGTCGAGCCACCACGCATCTGGCGTTTGCAAATCTCCGCCTGCGGATGGTCATCCCGACCGGGATAAAAAATCTGATCGATGGCTTTGTGGGTTGCAAGCCGGTCTGCCAAAATGGCCGCGCTTGCGGTCTGCTCCTTGACGCGCAAGGGGAAGGTCTCAAGACCCTTGAGCATCAGCCAGGCATTGAAAGGCGAGAGCGACGGGCCTGTGTGGCGATAGATATTCTGGAATTCTTCGAGGATGAACTGTTCCGAGGACAGGACCACGCCGCCCAGACATCGCCCCTGACCATCGATATGCTTGGTCGCCGAATAGATGACCACATCGGCCCCGAGCGCCAGGGGGCTCTGCCAGAGGGCCGTGGCAAAGACATTGTCGACCACGAGTTTGGCGCCCGCTTCATGGGCGATATCGGCAACGGCGGCAATGTCGATCACGGAAAGAACGGGATTGGTCGGGCTTTCAAGGAAGCAGGCGCGTGTGTTGGGTCGCATCGCCGCTTTCCATGCCTCAAGATCGGTGCCATCCACCAATGTGCATTCCACACCGAAGCGGGGCAGCAATTCCGAGACGATATAGAGGCAGGAACCGAACAGCGCACTTGCCGCCACCACATGATCCCCTGCCTTGACGCAGGACAGAAGCGCCGCATTGACAGCCGCCATGCCAGACGCCGTGCCGCGCGCAGCTTCCGCTCCTTCGAGCAGCGCCATCCGGTCTTCGAACATCGAAACGGTCGGGTTGGCATAGCGAGAATAGACATAGCCCGGCTCTTCGCCCTTGAAGCGGGCTTCCTGACTTTCGGCATTGTCATAGACATAGCCTTGCGTCAAAAACAGAGCCTCGGATGTCTCCCCCCACTGCGAGCGTGTCACGCCCCCATGCACCATTTCTGTGGCCGGGCGGTAACGGGTTTCATTTTTCTTGTTGTCTGACATGGCCTGATCCTGTTCATCTGGGACCTGCTCTCATCGTCAAGCGAACAGGTCGTATGTTCAAGATGCCGGGGTCTGAAAAAACAAAACCCGGCAACGCATTGATACGGCCGGGTGACATGCTTTTCATCCCGACCTTTTAGCAACTTTCTTTTACGTGGCGGCAAGCCGGCCGGCTCAAATGACCACGAACTGCGACATTTTGTACCCGCAATGGGCTGGGCTGTCAATCACCATAAAAAGGCCCTGCGAAAACCGAGGGCCTCTCAAGTCCGGAAACGAAGACGGTTGGGGCATAAGGCGGGAGAGACATGGGGCGATACCAGTCTCGATGTCAACCGGGATACCAGCCCCGATGTCAATCCCGATGCCAGTCTTGCCTTGCAATCAATCCGGTGCGATTGGTGCGCCATTTCGCACTAGTTTGTGCAATTGGCATGATAGAGCTTGATCGAGTCGGCTGCGGCAAAATCCATCGAGGACAGGCTGATGATGTCCAGACTCTTGGGCAGGAACCATTCTTTCCGGTGCTTGGCAGGGTTGTTCATCATCACATAGGAGTTGAGATCGGCCAACCCGGCCCGCTTGACGGCCAAAGCTTCGGCCGACTGTCTTTCCTGCGCCCACATTGCTCCGGTATAGCCGTCATTATACTTGCTGAATTTGGAAAAAAGCGATTGTGCGCGATCAAAGCGTTCCTGAATGCTTTCCTTGAACTGAAACCGGATGGAGCCTTCAGGGCCGAATCCCCTGCGCGAATTCTTGAACAGGCGGATCGAGCTGACATCTTTCAGGTCGATCTGGTATTCGCTGTAGTTCGAGGCGGGATCTGCGGTGCAATTGCCGACGCAATTCAATCGGTATGTGATTTTGCAATTCCCCACCTCCAACTGATCGTTGAACATGTTGAACCCGGACATGTTGCTTTCCAGAAAGATCTCGATCCTACCCTCGGTTTTGCTCAATTCTTCCGCTGAAAGATGCGTGTAATATGTTGTTTGAGCGTAAGACGACGCTCGTGTTGTATAAGCAAAAGCGAGCCCGGAGACCAGAAAAGCAGTCATGGCTATAAAAGTCGTTGGCCTTTTCATTTTCTCAACTTGGCTGGTTGAGGCAGAGCTTGCCTCGTTTTTTGAATTTGTATGGACAATTTGGCAGGAGCTTAGTCAAATTCCATATTCTCCGAGTTAAAATGACCTTTAAAATTCGAGCTATCGGTCAAAAAAGGCGCGGATTTGCAATTGAAAAATCCCTAGAATTATACGGAAATGGATGGAAATAAATTAACAGCGTAAACATGTAGTATTGCCAAGGGGGCGTAGAGAATTCTCGGGAGTTGATGCGCAAAAATTACAGGTATTGGAAAGAGACAGGTCCTGTGCACAACTTGCCAGAGCCCGCTTTACTGTAGCGTTGATTGCCTCGGCAAATAAAAAAGCAACCGCACATCGGTACGGTTGCTCTCTGTTGACTGTATCACAGTATCCCGTCTCTGTCTGATCCCTCAGAACCTCTCAGAGGGCAGCGGTCAGATCGCGCGAGGTGTAGTTGCAGAGCGGTGTTTTGCGCGGTGTCTCATTTCCGGTCCTGTGTGGCTTCCGAAAAGATGCGACAGGATTGTGCGGAATTGTTTAGAGCGCTCGGAACGACCCCGTGCTAGAGCGGAAGCAATTTCGTTATCAGACAAATATCTCATGATCTGTTCCTTTCATGCTCGAATAGGAGGTAGATATGTTCCTGTATTAGACCTCATTTTAGCATATGTGTTCTTGATGATGAAGGAAATTGCGTACAAATGGCGCTCCCTATAAACTGAAAAACCAGTTTTGTTCTTTAGGTCAGTTAGGCTGACCTTTTGGAAAATGTTTGAACCGCATTTGAGAAAAAATCGGATCATATGTCCTAATTTTGAAATGATATGTTGTGGATAATTCCGGTATCTTGGATATGGCAAAGGATGTGATCCGGTTTCGGGGCAGAAATCTGTCAAGCCATGCATCCATGCGCATAGTCGCGCAATCGCCATTGCCCCCGGCCACTTTTCCCTGCTAGAAAAGCGTTAATCCGCCAATTCAATGTCAAAGGTCCGCACATGACGAGCATTTCTTTTTCCGGCACAGGCATTCTGAACGACGCTGATATTGCCCGGCTGGTCGAGGGGGAGGCTGTCAGCCATGAAAAGGCTCTGGATCCGGATCAGATCCAGCCTGCCAGCCTTGACTTGCGCCTCGGTTCCGTTGCCTATCGCGTGCGTGCCTCTTTCCTGCCCGGCCCCAAATGCTCGGTCAAGGACAAGCTCGACCAGTTGCAACTGCATCAGGTGGATCTGAGCCATGGCGCGGTGCTGGAAACGGGCTGTGTCTATATTGTGCCATTGATGGAAAGCCTGTCTTTACCGTCTGCCATCTCTGCGGCAGCCAATCCGAAAAGCTCCACCGGGCGTCTTGATATCTTCACCCGCCTGATCACCGATCACTCACGCCAGTTCGACAAGATTCCTTCAGGCTACACCGGACCGCTCTATCTTGAGGTGAGCCCGCGCACTTTCCCGATCTTTGCCCGCGCAGGCAGTCGGCTCACCCAGATCCGCTTCCGGCAGGGCAAGGCTGCGCTCAGTGATGAGGAGCATCTGGCTCTGCATCGTCAAGAGACGCTGGTGGCATCAGAGGATCCCTTTATCGACAATGGCATTGCCGTTTCCATCGATCTGGCAGGCGAGGGCATTATCGGCTATCGCGCCAAGCGCCACACGGCGGTGATTGATGTTGACGAACGAAATGCCCTCAATATGCTTGATTTCTGGGAACCTATCGAGGGCAGGGGCAAGGGCGAGATCATACTTGATCCGGACAAATTCTATATTCTGGTCTCCCGCGAGGCGGTGCATGTGCCTCCCCTCTATGCTGCCGAGATGATCCCCTTTGATCCTCTCGTTGGAGAATTTCGGGTCCATTATGCAGGCTTCTTCGATCCCGGTTTTGGTGCTGGAGAATCGGGGGGGACCGGAAGCCGGGCCGTTCTGGAAGTCAGAAGCCATGAAGTGCCCTTCATCGTCGAGCATGGCCAGATCATCGGTCGCCTTGCCTATGAGCGGATGCGCGAACGCCCCTCTCATCTCTACGGTCAGGGCATCGGCTCGAACTATCAGGCTCAGGGGCTCAAGCTTTCGAAACATTTTCGTGTGGCCCGATAAAGATGCTGCAAACCGTCGAGAGAGAATTCACCGCCGAGCTTGAAGAGAAAAAGTCCCGTTTTCTTGCCTTCCTCGTTCCCATCGCTGCCTTTGAAGAGCGGCTGGCGGAGCTGCGCCTGGAGCATCGCAAAGCCAATCATCATGTCACCGCCTTCCGCATGATCCATGACGATGATCACATCGAGGAAGGGGCCAAGGATGACGGGGAGCCAGCCGGCACCTCCGGCATGCCCATGCTCAAGGTTCTGATCGGCCGTGAAATGATCAATTGCGGCGTGATCGTTGTCCGCTATTTTGGCGGCACCAAACTGGGGGCGGGCGGTCTGGCGCGGGCCTATTCGGGCGTTGCCTCCATGGCAATCGATGCCGCAAGCCTTACCCTCTGGCAAAGGATACTGCAAAAGAAAGTGACGGGGCGCTTCGATCAGATGAACGACATCGAGCGCCAGATCGGTGCGTTGAAACTCACGGTTCTGGATCGCACCTTCCATGAAAGCGGCGTCGATATTCTGCTTGAAGGGCCTGAAGCCACACTCGAGGCCATCGAAGCATTTATGACAGACCTCAATCTCTATTAACCAAAATTGTGATTTTTCCAGTTATTCGCGGCATGAAGTGGGGGAATTGGCCAGCTCTGATTACATATTCACGATTGCTTATCTTCTCTGTGAAAGGATGCGTGGCAATAAATAGACAAATTCTGGGTTGTGACTGACCACCATGCTTGAACTTAATGTTACATCGAATTTTGATTACGATTCAAAAGATTATAAGGACCTATTTGCCCAATCGGATGCGACGGCCTTTCAACATCCCAACTGGCAGGTCGCAATGCAACGCCACATTGAGAAATTTCCGGAGATCGAAGAGCGGACCTTGGTTATGCGGTGCAAGCAAACGGGTGCCTTGGTTGGTCTGTTGCCTTTGATTGCCCGCAAGAAGCTGGCTGTCACCATCCTTGAATATGCCAATATGGGACTGGTCGACTATGCAATGCCGATCCTTCATCGCGACATTGACAACTGGATCGATGATCCCGCAGCAATCAGCCGCCAACTGTTGAAAAAGCTTGGGCGTTACGACATCTTGCGCATCAAGCATATGCCAACGGACAATCCCGCTATACTGAAACTGTTCCCCAACGCCCATATGCAGGTTTCGGATTTCTCAGCTCATGCTGTTGATCTTGGGACTGATTATGATGCATGGCGCGCTGCCAACGTCTCCAAGAACGAACGCAAGCATCGCGATCGTAAGCGGCGCACCCTGGAAAGGGATGGAGGCTGGGAGATGAAAGTTCTCTCCGAGCCCGATGAGGTGGCGATTGCCATGGACCATCTTCGGGCCTTTCATAAGGACCGCTACAAGGATCGCCCTGGTGAAGATTTGATTCAGGATCCGCAGATTTTTGAGTTTTATCGCCAGTTGGCCGTTGAAGATGCCGGAAAACAATATGTCTGCCTGTGCCAGTTTACCTTAAACGACCAGATCGTCGCGGTTGAATATGGCCTCAAACATGATGGCCGGTATCTGATGCTGATGATGGGATTTGATCTCGAACGCGCCGGGCGTTATTCCCCGGGCCTGCTGATGACGGAAGACATCATCGCAAACTGCATTAAATTTGATATCGGGGTCTTTGACTTCACTGTCGGTGACGAGGCCTACAAACTGAAATTCGGCACGCGTCCCATTCCGATCTATACCTTGTGGCACACCCATTCCCTGCTGGGAAGTGTTGGCCTGAGTGTCGCGGAAGCGGTCAGGCGCACGCCGATGAAAGGCCGTCTGCGTCGCTGGGTGTCCTGACAAAGGGCGGGTCGTGGGGGCATTTTGTTCAGCGCCCCAAGCTTGTGCCTCCAATCCGGCGTCCCCAATCCGGCGTCCCCGATGACAAGGCCGAAATCTGAGCAGGCGAGCAGCTCGCCTGTTCTCTATGGCCTTTCACATATTCCTTGATACCGGTTATGTCCTGATGCTGGCGGCCTTTATGCGCAATCATCCCGGACGGCCATTCCGATCCGGGGTCAGTCTGCCTGTTCGGGAAACCGTGTGACCGGGTCCCCCTCTTGCCAGACTGGCCATCTGCGGAAAATGTGCGTGAAAAGCTGCGATGTCTCATGACAAACGAGCCATTTGCGCAAGCTCACCGGTGCATTGCTGTCAAACCAGTCCCGATCCGTGTTGGCAAATTGCCGAACAAAGGGAAATAGCGCGATATCGGCGATCGAAATCCGCTTCCCGAACAGTTGCTCCGACAGTTCGAGCCGCGCTTCCAGCGACGCAAGGGCCACCATGGCCATGGACCGATGAACAACCTCGTCGGCATTCTCGTAACGGGAAGAATATTTATAGCGGTCAAGATGGTGCTTGAAGGATCCGTCAAGCTCGGCGATGAGGGCCAATGCCTCCTCCAGCGTGCCCTGCTCGGGAACAAGCCAGCCGTGCGGGTCATTCTGGGAAAGGGCCCAGAGCATGATATCAAGACTTTCTTCCAGAACCGTCCCATCCGGCTTGACCAGAACAGGAACAGTTCCCTTTGGCGAGACCTCCAGCATATGGGCAGGTTTGTTGCGAAGTACGATTTCCCTGAGTTCCACAACGACGCCCGACGCAAACAGTCCCATCCTGGCCCGCATCGCATAGGGGCATCGGCGAAAGGAATAAAGAAGCGGCAGTGGCCTTGTTTCTGTCATGCTGGCTGAGATCCTCGACTATTGAACAAGGGGCCCATCATCTCCACAAATTGGGCGGGAACATGACCGCCACTTCCGCTTGCATATGCGGGCGACGCCAAGGGGCGGCGGATTGTTACGGTTTCTGCCGAGCCACCAGAAGAGCTTTCAGGTCGGAAATCTCGCTACGCAAGGCCTTCACCTCGCTCATGACGCTTTCGGTTTCTTCATGCAATTGCGCCCGGTCTGCCTCTGCCGTGGCTTCGTGCTCGGACTGCATGGCCGAGACGATGATACCGATAAAAAGGTTCAGCACGGTAAAGGATGTCATCAGAATGAAGGGCACGAAAAACAGCCAGGCATGGGGATGGGTCTCCATTACGGGGCGTACAATGCCCATCGACCAGCTTTCCAGCGTCATGACCTGAAACAGCGTATAGGATGACTTGCCGATCGAGCCGAACCATTCGGGAAATTCGGCGCTGTAAAGCTTGGTCGCCATCACCGCAAAGACAAAATAGAGGAGCCCGAGCAACAATGTGATCGACCCGAGCCCCGGCAGGGCTTCAAGCAACGCCCCGACAACCCGCTTGAGGGAGGGGACAAAGCTGATCAGGCGCAACACGCGCAACACCCGCAAGGACCGCAGGACCGACAGGGCTCCGGTTGTCGGCATCAAGGCAATCGCGACAACGGTGAAATCGAAGATCGACCAGGGATCCTTGAAAAAGCGCAGGCGATGGATCGCCAGCCGAAGGCCGATCTCGATCACGAAGATGATCAGGATGGCGCGATCAAAGACATGAAAAAGCGTGCCGAACCGCTCTTCGGCGGCTGGCCAGGTTTCAAGCGCCAGCGTGATCGCGTTCAAGATGATCAGCCCGGTAATCCCGAATTCGAACGCTTTGGAATTAAGGATGGTCTTGATCCGGTCAAACATGAATTGGGTCCCTCTTCTCTCTGGCACGGCGCAAAACAACCGCCAATAAATGGGGCTGCAAAGAGGATTTTCAAGTTCGAAATAAGTAGATTTCCGCATTAATACCACAGTCTCGCCGAGCGCCCGACGCGTGCGATGGGTTTGTCCACTTTTTCTCACCTTGGTGAGACCAGAGCGGCTCGATAGCAAAATCAGGGCACCAAGATGCCGAGCGGAAAAGCTGTTCGGATTGTCAAAAAACTGACAAAAACACGAAAGCCGGACTTGAGGTCGGCGGGGATTGTGATAGAAATGTGCAATTGCCGGACGCGGGTGTAGCTCAATGGTAGAGCAGAAGCTTCCCAAGCTTACGACGAGGGTTCGATTCCCTTCACCCGCTCCATTTCCTTGCGGAACCCTGTCGAACACTGCCGAACCCTGAGAGACAGAGCGTTCTTTCTCTGGCATTTGCAAATTCGACCGGCGCCTCCTTCTGCCGTTCACTTCCGTCTGTGCAGCATCCAGTGAGCCACCTGAGCCGAGGCTGTCAGCCATTGCAGGAAATTTGCTCCATTCGTGCGGAATTTGTCTGAAATCAATCAGTGAACGGGCTTTCCTTCCTATGATGGCTCAGAATTGTCAGTCACCCGGGGGCCATGATGGAACAGCTGCGGGACTTGATCGCCAACAATGAAGACTTTCTGGTCGAGCGCGTGGCGGTCTATTCAAAACAGGGAGAATATTCCGATTTCACCTCGACGCTGCGCGAAGCCTGGCGCGTTGCTGTCTGTGGTCTGTCGGACTCCCTGCTGATGGCATTAAGTCTTTCCGACAGCCCCCCGATACTGGAGGCGAAGGCAAACTTCAACACCCATCCGATTGCTGCCTTCGGTGTCAACCAGGCCAAGCTGCACCGGGCTCGCGGTGTGACGCTGACCCTGTTTCTGGGGCTCATCAAATATTATCGGCAGGCCTATCTCGACCTGATTCTCGAGCAGGATTATCCAAGGGAACAGAGGGAGCGCTACCGGCTCTTCGTCCATCGTTTCTATGACCTGATCGAACTGGGCTTCTGCTCCGAATGGACCGTGATGAGCGAAAGCGAGAAGCTCACCGAGATCCAGAAAGAGAACAGGCGGATCACCAATGAGAAAAACAAATATCTGACCATTTTTGAAAGCCTCAAGGATCCTGTCATTCTACTTGATGAAACCGGGGCCATGCAAAACATCAATTTCGCCGCCCATGCGCTCTTTGTCAGCGCCAAGGATCCCGGCGCGGTCTATTATGGCAACCGGGAATTTGCGGATCTGGAAAAGCAGGTGACAAGGCTTATTCTCGATCATCAGGGGGAGGATGTTTTCGAGACGGACCTTCAAACCTGTGACGGTATCAGGTCGTTCGATGTTCGCATCCAGCCCATGCTGGATTTCAGTGAGAAATTCCTCGGCACCGTTCTGATCCTCAACGACATCACCGAACACAAGAAGGCAAAGGAAGAGGCCGAGGCGGCCAATCAGGCCAAATCATCCTTCCTGGCGACCATGAGTCATGAAATCAGAACGCCGCTCAACGGTCTTCTGGGGCTCGCCCATCTGCTCAATGACACAAGGCTCACCGAACAGCAGGCTAACTATGTGAGCGGCATCAACAATTCCAGCGAAGTCCTGCGTTCGGTTCTGAATGATGTCCTGGACTATTCCAAGATCGAAGCCGGAGTTCTGGAACTGGATATCGTCGATTTCGAACTCGCAGCGATCGTTGAGCGGGTGAGGGATGCGGTCAATGCCAATATTCAGGAAAAGGGATTGAAATTGAAGATCGAGATCTCCGAGGATCTTGATCCAATCCTGCGCTCTGATCCGACAAAGATCTGTCAGATCCTGCTCAATCTGGTTGGCAATGCGGTCAAATTCACCGATTCCGGTTCGGTCGAGATTGCCATAAGACCGGCACCGGAGAACCCGGCCATGTTGCGGTTCGATGTGCGGGATACGGGCATCGGCCTTGTCGAGCGACCTGGAGAGGATCTGTTCGAAGCCTTCACTCAACAGCAATCAGGCACCAGCCGCCTTTATGGTGGCACCGGGCTGGGGCTTGCGATCTGCAAGAAACTGGTGTTGGCGCTTGGTGGCGAGATCGGGTATCGAAATCGCAATGCAAGCGGCAGCCTGTTCTGGTTCAGGATCCCGATGCTCAAGTCTTCCGGGCAGCTCGACTATGCCGGCCAGACATCGGAAGCTCTTGAAACGCAATATGGTTTGTCCATCCTTCTGGTCGAAGACAATGAAGTGAACCGCATGGTGGTGAAGGGGTATCTGAAAAAATTCGATCACAGGATTACTGAGGTTGAAAATGGCCTTGAGGCTCTGGACTATCTGGGGCGGGAGGCGTTTGATCTGGTCCTGCTTGATGATCGGATGCCGGTAATGGGCGGATTGGAAACCCTCAGGGCGATTCGCTCCTTCCACGATGACCGGATCGCCAAATTGCCGGTGTTGCTCAGCAGTGCCAGCGTGGTCAGCAATGACATCGAGGAATTGTTCAAGTCCGGAGCAAGCGGATTTCTCGGCAAGCCCTTCGCCGAGACCGAACTGGTCGAAGCGATCAATGATTGCGTCGGCAACAGCGAAAACAAGGGAGCGATGCCTGACGTCTCCGGCAAGATCCTTGTGGCCGAACAGTTCGAGGACCGAATTCTGAGGCAGCATCTCGACATGCTCGGGATTGACACGACCCAGACCATCATCGATGCCTATCTGAGTTCTTCAAGTGCGCTTTTCGAAAAGATGCTCGATTGCCATCGCTCGCACAATCTGGATGAACTCAAGCACGCTTCCCATTCACTCAAGGGCGCTTGCAGGAATGTTGGGCTGTCCTATATGGCGGATCTGGCCGAAGATCTCGAACAGGCGAGTGAAACGGGCAATGGCGTTCGCATTGATTTCCTGATCAACAAGATCGCCGCCAACGGAACCAGCTCCACCGATATCCTGTTGCAGAAATGGTCAGGCATGATCGCCACCCGATGATCGCTACTCGCCTTGCGGCCTCTGACTGGCGGCAAAGACATAGCCCACCCCATGCACCGTGATGATCAATTTCGGCTCTTTGGGATTGATCTCGATCTTCTTGCGTAGGCGGGCAACCAGAACATCCACGATCCGGTCGCTGTTGGGATCGCACTGACGATGATAGAGATGGTTCAGCAGATTGTCCCGCGTCAACACCCGGCCTTTTTTGGCAACAAGAGCAGTGAGCAATTCAAATTCGCCGCGCGTGAGATAGACTTGCTCGTCATCGGGATCGAACAGGCATCGCTGATCGAGATCGAGTTGCCAGCCAAGGAATGTCAGGATATGGCTGTCCGTCTGGTTGGCTCTGGCCGCCCTCACGCGACGAATGACATTTTTCGCCCGGGCCAGCAATTCCCGCGGATTGAAGGGCTTCATGACATAGTCATCAGCCTCCATTTCCAGAGCCACGATCCGGTCCACATCGTCTGACTTCCCGGTCACCATAATGATGCCGACGTCCGATTGTCTGCGGATCTCCTTCAACAGAGTGAGCCCGTCGTCGTCGGGAAGCCGGATGTCCAGCATGATCAGGTCGAACTCATTCTGGGCAAAGGCTGCTCGTGCCTTTTCACCATTTTCGGCTTCCCTGATCTGGTAGCCTTCCGCCTTCAGATAGCCCGACAGCATGGCACGACTGGTCAACTCGTCTTCAACCACCAGAATGAGCGCTTTTTCCGTCATGCTTGTTTCCTGAATAAAAAGTGACAGCTCCCAGTGTGCATTCCTCACCGCCCAATGCAACGCCATCTGGGGACCTGCTGACAAATTTTACATCCTGTTAATATAATTCTACATCCTGTTCATAGCTTTCGCGAACGCTGTTTACATCGCAGTCCTAAACTTCTCCCAAGCGTGAAAAACGTTCAATTGGGAGGATGCTTTATGAATTTCTTGCGGGGGATACGGGCCTGGTTCCTCAAGCCGAGTGTTCGCTGGGGAACCGGTGTGTTGCTCGGCGTCGGCGTAGTCGGAGGCATCATCTTCTGGGGTGCGCTTCACACGGCGATTGAAGCGACCAACAGCTTGAAATTTTGCACTTTCTGCCATGAAATGAGCACCCCATACGAGGAATACAAACAGAGCATTCACTATTCCAATGCCTCAGGCGTGCGCGCCATCTGCACCGATTGCCACGTTCCGCGCGAGTGGGGCCCCAAGATGGTCACCAAGGCAATTGCGCTCAAGGATGTCTGGTACAAGATGACCGGTAAGCTCGCAACGCCGGAGCTGTATGAAAAGCACCGGGCCGATCTTGCCAAAGTTGTCTGGGCCAAGATGGAAGCCACGGACAGCCGTGAGTGCCGTAACTGCCATTCCTTCGAGGCAATGGATTTTCACGCGCAACGGCCCGAAAGCGCCAAGCAGATGCAGATTGCCGCCGAAAACGGCGAAACCTGCATTTCCTGCCACAAGGGTATCGCTCACAAGATGCCGGACATGAGTCAGGGCTACAAACTCATGTTCGAACAATTGCAGGAAAACTCTGCCAAACAGGCTGACAAGGACGACACGCTCTTCACGTTGACCACCAAGTCTTTCTATCTGGACAAGGACGAGGCCAAAGAGGGTAGCAAGGCAGCAGGCAAGTTTCTTCCCGGAACCCGGATCGATGTTCTGGACCGTTCTGGCGATGTGCTCAAGATCAGTCTCAAGGGTTGGCAACAGGATCAGGTCGACCGCATCATCTATGCACTTCGTGGCCAGCGGATTTTCCAGGCAACGGTGGGCAAAACGAGCACCGATGCCATAAAACGCCTCAAAACCGAGACAGACCCGGATACCGAACTGGTCTGGCATCAGGTCGAGCTTGATGCATGGGTCGACAAGGCCGATCTGGTCTCGGATGAGGCTGCACTCTGGGGCTATGCGGAGGAAATGTATGTTGCCTCCTGTGCCGTTTGCCACAGCAAACCAGATGCTCACCACTATCTTGCCAACCAGTGGATCGGTGTCCTGAAGTCGATGGAGCGCTTTGTCTCGATCGACAAGGAACAATTCCGCTTCTTGCAGAAATATCTGCAATTCAACGCCAGCGACGTAAAGGATCATCATGAGTGATTCAGCCCCTCGCTCCGCTGAAATGCCTGATGCCGAAGCAATGCTGCCCGGTAAAAGGGAGCTTGTCTACAACTGGCTCGCGGATCTGTTTGCCAGAGAGTTGAGCGCCGACATGCTCAGCCACTATCAGGGCGAAGAGGGGAAGGCCTTTCTGGCGATCATGAAGGAGGAAGCAAGCCTTGAGCCGCTTGTGACCCATTTCGAGTCTTTGCTGAGCCAGGCAAACACCCTTCAGCAGTTGCATCTGGATCTGGCCGGAGACTTCTCCCGCCTGTTCCATGGTGTTGCGGGCCGTCATTCGGCCCCGCCTTATCAGTCGGCCCATATGGGTGAGGGATCGCGGCTCTATCAGGCCCCGGTCAGTGACATGAACGCACTCTTGCGGTGCCTTGAGATGTCTCTGCCGGATGATTTCCACGAGCCGTCCGATCATGTCTCGGTAGAACTCAGCGTCATGGCGCGGCTGGTTGCGCTGGGAGATGAAAAGCGCCAATCGGCATTCCTGCAAAGTCAGCTCGCTTCATGGCTGCCATCTTTTTCCCATGCCGTCATGCAGGGGGATCGCCACGGTTTCTACTCCCATGCAGCCAAGGCCCTGCTGGCCTGGCTCAAAGAGGATGCCGCGTCATTCAAGACACTTTGAAAGAATTCGGGCTTCGGCTCGCAAAGACATACTTCGCCAATGGAGGAAAGGAAGGAGTACATTATGTCACATCCGTTCAATAACTACACGTCCCGCCGTAGTTTTCTCAAGGGCGCGTCCGCTCTTGGGGCCTTCGGCGTATTCGCTCCGGCTCTGTTGCAATCAGGGTTGGCGCGTGCTGCTGGTGGCGATGGGGCCATTCTGACCGGGTCCCACTGGGGTGCCTTCAACGCCATTGTCAAGGACGGGCGCTTTGCAGAAATCAAACCTTGGGAAGGAGATCCTTTCCCGTCCAAACAGTTGCCCGGCATTCTTGACTCTGTCTATTCCCCGACACGCATCAAGTATCCCATGGTCCGCCGTGCTTATCTGGAAGGTGGCCCCGGTTCGAAGCCGGAAACCCGCGGCACAGATGATTTCGTAAGGGTTTCATGGGATCAGGCGCTTGATCTCGTGGCCAATGAACTCAAACGCGTCAAGGAAACCTATGGTGCAAGTGGCACTTTCGCCGGTTCCTATGGCTGGAAAAGCCCCGGCCGCCTGCACAATTGCCAGAGCCTGTTGCGCCGCATGCTCAATCTTGGTCTTGACGGAGCCTTCGTGAACAGTTCTGGCGACTATTCCACCGGTGCCGCCCAGATCATCATGCCGCATGTGATGGGAACGCTGGAAGTCTACGAACAGCAGACCGTCTGGCCGGTGGTGATTGAAAACACCGAAACCCTCGTCTTCTGGGCGGCCGATCCGATCAATACCAACCAGATCAGCTGGCTCATCGGCGATCATGGTGGCTTCCCATATTTCGAACAGCTCAAGAAAGCTGGCAAGAAAATCATCGTCATCGATCCGATCAAAACCGAAACCGTTGACTATTTCGGCGCTGAATGGATTCCCATCAAGCCACAGACCGACGTGGCAATGATGCTCGGTGTGGCCCACACGATCTATTCGGAAGGCCTGCATGACGAAGACTTCCTGTCCGAATACACCTCAGGCTTCGACAAGTTCCTGCCTTATCTGCTAGGCGAGTCGGATGGCACGCCAAAAACGGCCGAATGGGCTTCCGAGATTTGCGGTGTTCCTGCTGATACGATCAAGAGTCTTGCAAAGGTCTTTACCTCGACCCGCACCATGCTCTCGAGCGGCTGGTCGATCCAGCGCGCCCATCATGGTGAACAGGCACACTGGATGCTGGTAACCCTGGCCTCGATGATCGGTCAGATCGGACTTCCCGGCGGCGGTTTCGGTCTCAGCTATCACTATGCAAACGGTGGGGCACCTTCGGCCAATTCACCGGTTCTGCCCGGCATCTCCGATGGTGGCGCTGCGGTTGATGGCGCAGCATGGCTGACCACGGCTGGTGCAGCATCCATTCCATGTGCCCGCGTCGTGGACATGCTGGAAAATCCGGGTGGTGAATTCGACTTCAACGGCAAGAAAAACAAATATCCCGAAGTCAAGCTTGCCTATTGGGTCGGTGGCAACCCTCTTGCCCACCATCAAGACCGCAACCGGATGATCAAGGCCTTCCAGACGCTGGATACCTTCATCGTTCACGACTTCCAATGGACAGCAACCGCTCGTCATGCAGATATCGTTCTGCCAGCCACAACGGCCTATGAACGCAATGACATCGAGCATGTCGGCGACTATTCAAGCCGTGCAATTCTGGCCATGAAGAAAGTGATCGACCCTGTCTTTGAAGCCCGTAACGATTTCGACATTCTGGCCGATATCGCAGATCGTCTCGGCGCCAAAGAAGCCTTCACCGAAGGCAAGGACGAAATGGGCTGGATCAAGGGCTTCTATGCCGAATGCGTCAAACAGGGCGAAGCCAAGAAGATCGACGTACCTGACTTTGACAGCTTCTGGGAAAAAGGCGTTGCCGAATTCGAAATCACCGATGAGGCAAAAAGCTATGTTCGCCATGCGGACTTCCGGGAAGATCCTCTGCTTGAACCGCTCGGCACACCATCGGGTCTCATCGAGATCTATTCGAAAAATATCGAAAAGATGGGCTATGACGATTGTCCGGCCCATCCGATGTGGATCGAACCGATCGAACGCCTTGATGGCCCGGATGCCAAATTCCCGTTGGCTGTCAGCACCAAGCATCCCGAATATCGCCTGCATAGCCAGCTGTGCGGCACGATAAACCGGGAAAAATATGCCATTGCAGGGCGTGAACCATGCTGGATCCATCCAGATGACGCCAAGGCTCGTGGTATTGCCGACGGCGATGTCGTCCGCGTCTTCAACGACCGCGGTCAGATTCTCACCGGTGCCGTGGTGACCGACAAGGTACGCAAGGGTGTTCTGCGCGTGCAGGAAGGTGGCTGGTTTGATCCGGTCGAGCTTGGTGGCCTTGATGCCTATGGTGACGTCAATGTGCTGTCTCCTGATATCGGCACTTCGAAACTCGCACAGGGCAACTGCGGTTATTCCATCATTGCCGACGCCGAGAAGTTCACCGGAGAGCTGCCGGACGTGAAAGTCTTCTCGACACCCAAAGAAGGGTGATGGGATCGTTGCAAATTCTGGAGGGGGCTTTGGCTCCCTCCATTCCCCATTGGACACGAGAAACAGGACGGGAGGAATTTGATATGGCCTGTTTTGATCCTTTCGGACGCAAGATCGAATATGTCCGCCTGTCTGTGACCGACAAATGCAATCTGCGCTGTTTCTATTGCATGCCGGAGCATTTCAAGGATTTCACCCCTCCCGCCAGCTATCTGACCTATGACGAGCTGACCCGTATCATTGCCGCCTTTGCCGAGCTTGGGGTCTTTCGCGTCCGCCTCACCGGAGGAGAGCCCTTGGTTCGCAAGGGGCTCGCAGGCTTTGCCAAACAGCTATATGACATTCCGGGCATTGAGGATCTTTCTCTTTCCACCAATGGCGTTCTTCTGGAAAAGCACGCCGAAGCCCTTCATGAGGCGGGTGTTCGCCGCCTCAATATCAGCTTTGATACCTTGCGCGAAAACCGGTTCCGATTGATAACGCGTCGGGGCGGTAGCCTTGAAAAGGTGCTCGACGGGCTGCAAAGGGCCAAAGAGGCAGGCTTCGCGCCGATCAAGCTCAACATGCTGGTCATGCGTGGGGTCAATGATGACGAAGTCGTCGATGTCGCGCACTATTGCCTCGAAAACGGCTTTGCTCTGAGATTCATTGAAACCATGCCGGTGGGGGCAAGCGGTCAGCGGGCAACCGATCATTATATTGATCTCAAGGAAATCCGGGCCCGTCTGGACGAGCATTTCAATCTGGTGCCTTCGATCATGTATGGCGGCGGTCCGGCCCGCTATGTCAAGGTGGAAGGGACCGATGTGCATTTCGGTTTCATCACGCCGTTATCACAGCATTTCTGCGCCACCTGCAACCGGCTGCGTCTAACAGCCGAAGGCACATTGCATCTTTGTCTTGGCAATACGGTCAATTTCGAACTTCGGCCTCACCTTCGTCAGGGGCTTTCTGACGATGGTCTGAAGGAACTGATATACGAGGCTTTGAAGCTCAAGCCGCTTGAGCACAATTTCCTTGAAAAGCCTCAGGATGTTGAGCGCGCCATGTCGCTGACGGGGGGGTAGAGGGTCGCAACGACGCGCCTTGGTTCGGACGCAGATAACAGGCCAGTCCCCGCGGCCTGATCCATTCGCATGTGCAGCCAGTTGGCTACGCACGCGGTGGAACAAAAACACCCCGCTTGCCCGGTTTTGAGCAAGTGGGGTGTTTCTGCCGCAGATAGCGCCTGACGTCCGGTTTCAAGCATTGCGATGTCATTCCTGCTTGTGGATAGCTCAGGTTGTCCGAAGGTCAAAAAGGTGCGCTTTCCAAGCAGAACGGAGCGAAAAGAAAGTGTATCGATGAAAAAGTTGGTCCGTTTCATCGCGCTTTCCAGCTATCAGACAGAAAGAGAAAGCGACTCTTCCATTTGTAACTGAAGGTTATGGTATAACGTTTCGTATTTCCGGCAATATGAGCCTCGATATGGGAGAATTTCGGGAAAAGCGAACCCCTTTCGATCAAAAAACCAGCCAGACTATACTGTCATAAATACGAATATGGAAAGAACAGAAGGACTATTACAGAACATCGTTTCTCATTCATTCTTGCGTGTTTTGGCAAGTGCCGGATCGAAAATAGAGAGCCGGTTTTTCAAGAAATAATTCCCGTTTTGAATGTCATAAATCTTATATCTTTGAAACATAGTTTCTCCCACATTATCTTGACCGGGAGTTTCCAGGATGAAAAAATCTATTCTTACTGCGGCAATCCTGCTGCTAACCTCTTCTGTTGCAATTTCTGCGGATTTCAAACAGTCCGATAATGAATGGTTTAAAAATGGCGCAGCCGCTGTCAAGGCGCGTCTTGCGATGCAGCCAATTACCGGCAAGGCAAAGAACGTCATTTTGTTGATTGCTGATGGTAACGGCGTTGGCTCCAACTATGCGACCCGCCTCTATGTTGGCCAGCAGTTGGGCAAAATGGGTTCTGAGCACGTCCTGCCTCAGGATGCTCTGCCAAATGTTGCTCTGGTTAAAACCTACAACACCAACGCTCAGACCCCTGATTCGGCTGGTACCGGCACCGCATTCCATACCGGTGTCAAAACCAAAGCGGGTGTGATCGGCGTCGACGAAACGCTGGTTCGTGGCGATTGCTCCGCTGTTGAAGGCGCAACCGTTACCGATGCCGTCGAGTTCTTCTCTGGCATGGGCAAACAGATCGGCGTGATCTCCACCGCCCGCATCACCCACGCCACACCTGCTTCCGCCTATGCTCACTCCGCTGACCGCAATTTCGAATCTGACAACTATCTGCCGGAAGGCTGCACTCAGAAAGACATCGCGGTTCAGCTGATCGACGCAATGAAATCCGGCAACGTTGACATCGCCATGGGCGGCGGTCGCCGCCACTTCATTCCCTCCGACGTCAAAGGCGACGAAGGCAAGGGCGGCAAGCGTAAGGATGGCAAAAACCTCATCGAAGAGGCAAAAGCTGCTGGCATTCAGTATATCTGGGACGACAAGACCTTTGCTGCTGCCGATTGGAGCAAGCCGGTTCTCGGCCTGTTTGAATCCTCTCATATGAAATATGAGGCAGATCGCACCGGCGAGCCTTCTCTGGCTGAAATGACCGAAGCCGGCATCAAGGCGCTGGACGGCTCTGAAAACGGCTACTTCCTGACCATCGAGGCCGGTCGCGTTGACCACGCCAACCACGCAGGCAACGCCGCTCGTACCGTTACCGACGGCGCTGCATTTGCTGAAGCCATTGCAAAGGCGGTTGAACTGACCGACGCGAAAGACACTCTGATCGTTGTCACTGCCGACCATGAACATGCGATTGCCTTCAACGGTTACTGCGGTCGTGGCTCAGATATTCTTGGCCTTTGCTATGACATCGACCCGGCTGGAACCATGCATTCCGACAAGCCTCTGCTTGGCAAGGACGGCAAGCCCTACACAGTGGTTGGCTTCCTGAACGGCCCAGGTTCTGTTCTTGACGAAACCAAAGACTGGACTGGCACTCGCCCGGCTGTCACTCAGGAAGAAGCAACCGATATCGACTATGTTCAGCAGTCTTTGGTTCCGCTTTCCTCCGAGTCTCATTCCGGTGAAGACGTGGCCGTTTATGCTCGTGGTCCCTGGGCTCACCTGTTCAACTCCACCATCGAACAGAACGAGATCTTCCACGTCATGACCTATGCAGCGACCGGTGAATAAGCCGGGCTCTGTTTGAAAATCGTGGAAGGGGTTTCGGTCCCTTCCACGACTCTATGTTTCACACCGCATTTGACACGATCATGCCTTGAGGACCGCAGACCCGGCACCATGTGCCCTGAGGTCCGGTTCGGCGCAGGAGGACCGCTACCATGGATCGCAGAAGTCTTCTTAAAATGACAGCCTTTGCCGCAAGTGCGGGCCTGCTTGGCCTTGCCGCTCCGACCAAGCTGATGGCTCGGCCAAAATCGATCAAAATGCGTGAGCTTTACAATAAAGACCTGTCTTTCTCGGATATTGCTACCGCGCATGAAGGCAAAATAATCGCAGTGAATGGTTTCATGGCGCCTCCGCTGAAAGCGGAATCCAAATTCTTCGTTCTCACAAAAATGCCCATGGCTGTCTGCCCATTTTGCGAACCGGATACGGACTGGCCAGACGACATTCTGGCCATCTATACCGACAGGATTGTGGACGTTCTTCCTTTCAACAAGAAAATCATCGTCAAGGGGCGGCTGGCGCTGGGTGGCTATCAGGATCCTGAAACCGGCTTTTACAGCATGGTGCGCCTGGAACACGCCAAATACGAGATTGCCTGATCATGTCGGACTTTGCGCTTGTTGTGAGAGATCTCTCCATTGTCGGCGACAGTGAACGGCTTTTGCTGTCACTGGATGTGTTGACAGTTTCTCCGGGTGAAACCATCGGTATTCGTGGTCCGTCAGGAGCGGGAAAATCAACCTTGCTGTTTGCGCTCGCCGGGCTGGTCAAAGTCAAGTCCGGATCTGTTCACTGGGGCGATTGCAACTTCGCAAGTCTGAACGAAGAAGCCCGGTCCCGCTTCCGCCGCCATCACATCGGAATGATATTTCAGGACTTCCTGCTCTTTGAAGAACTGGATGCGCTTTCAAACGCGGCCATTGCAACGGGCTATATCAGGAGCATCAGCCAGAATGATCTGCGCAAGAATGCCGCGGACGTGCTGGAAAAGCTCAAGGTGAGGGACATCGCAAACCGCACGATTGCAAGCTTCTCGGGCGGTGAGCGCCAAAGGGTGGCGATAGCACGTGCCCTTGCGCATGACCCTGCCATAATCCTCGCCGACGAGCCCACCGCCAGCCTTGATCGAGTGGCCGCCGATGCCCTCATTGATGATCTGGTTGCTCTGGTCCGGGCCGAGAACAAGACACTCATCGCCGTCAGTCATGATGGTCATCTGCATGAAAAGATGGACCGCGTCATCGAGATCGTCGACGGCCAGATGGTCAGGGAGGTGAGCAATGCCTGACATCTATTATGATCGGCTGCTGCCGCTCTGGGAAGCGCTCTCACCCGACATGCAGGATGGCCTTTTGCTGCTGTTCTCCATCTTGCCATGCCTCATGGTCGGTTTCATCGTCACAAGAGGGCTGAAGCCTTTTACGCTGGTAAAGGCGATGCTGTGGCAGTTCCGTTGGACAAATCTGGTATTTGTGGGCCTTATCGCGGTTTCCGTTGCGCTCGGTGTCGGTCTCATCGCTCAGGAACGGGGCTTGCGACGTGGCACTGCCAAGGCGGCAGAAAAGTTTGATCTGATCATCGCCTCACCGGGCAGCGAGATTTCCAACGTCATGGCAACGGTCTATCTGCAAGCCTCGGACATGCCTTTGCTTGATGGTAAACTCTATGACGAGATTGCCAATCATGATCAGGTGGCGTTTGCCGCTCCCATTGCCTTTGGAGACAGCTTTGCCGGGCATCCCGTCATTGGTACAACACCTGAATTCATGGCCCATCTCTCAGGCGATCTGGGCGAAGGAAAAGCGTTTGCGAGCCATTTCGAAGCGGTTATCGGTTCCAATGTCGATCTTGATGTCGGAGACCGGTTCACCCCGGCCCACGGCGTTGGCGACAGCGCTGACGCGGGGGCACATGACGGTGACGTCTTCAAGGTGGTTGGACGCATGCGCAAGACCGGAAGCCCATGGGACAAGGCTATTCTTGTGCCGGTTGAAGCTGTCTGGCTGGTTCATGGACTGGGAACCGGGCACAGGCAGGCCCGGAGCGGGCAGGTTGGTCCACCGTTCGATCCCGAGCTGTTCCCCGGAACCCCCGCCATTCTGGTTCATGCAGACCAGCTTTGGGCCAACTATGCGCTGAAGTCGGAATTTTCTCGTCCGAACAGCATGGCCTATTTCCCCGGTGCCGTCCTTTCCCAGCTTCACGGTCTTTTAGGGGATGTGCGTCAGGTCATGTCCGTCATGGCCGTGATCACGCAAGTTCTGGTGACCGCAGGTGTGCTGACCGGTCTGGTGATCCTGACCAGGCTCTTCTCCAGACGGCTTGCACTTTTAAGGGCGGTCGGTGCACCGCGCCGCTTCCTGTTTGCCATTGTCTGGAGCTTTGCCGCGACCCTCATCGGGTCCGGCGCTCTTCTGGGCATCCTGCTTGGCTTTGCCACGACATCAGTCATATCGGGCATTGTCAGTGAGCGCACAGATATTCTGGTTGAAGCAAGCCTCAGCTGGCCGGAATTCCATCTGGTGGCGCTGTTTGTCAGCTTCACGATCCTTCTGGCCATGTTTCCTGCCTTTCTGGCCCTCAGGCGTCCTGTTGTCGCAGATCTCAGAACTTGATTGAGATCTTGCCCATTTTCGGAGGAATATAATGCTGAAGACACTTGCTCTGGCCTTTCTGTTCGCCGCAGCCGTGCCACTCTCGCTGTCGGTCCCCGATGTTGCTCTTGCTGCGTCTCATGAACATGAAGATCATGATCACGCGCATCCTGATCATTCTGGCCATGTCAGCGAGGCCGACGGCATGCGCGCCGTCCATGCCTGGACGCGGGCATCTCACAAGGGAGACAATGCGCTGGTCTTTGTCACATTGCAAAATCGCTCGCACCATCTCTTCACCATCAAAGGTGGCCATTCAGGCAAGGCAAAGAGCGTGGAACTGGTCGGCTTCATGATGAAAGACGGTAACGACCTTTATGTTCCAATCGCTGAAATGCCCATCAAGGCCGGGCAGGAAATGGAATTGGCGCCCAAGTCCCTTGCCCTGCGTCTGAATGATCTGAAGGACGATCTGCACAAAGGGGAAAGCTTCGAGATGGGCCTTGATTTCGTCAAGGATGGCAAGGCCGTCGACATCCATGTCAATGTCGAGGTCGGCGCCTCCAATGCGACCCGGCATAGCCATGCAGGCCATATGCACGAATAGGCAAAAAGGCTTCCGGCATAGGGTGCGAACAGATGCCCCTCCCAATATCACCGGGCCGAGGCCTGCCAGAACAGGCCTCCGTCAACCAGACCTCCGAAGACGGGTTTCGGCTTCAGGAGACAGCGTCTGCCGCTTTGTTCAAGACATGAAGCCTTGCATGCCGAAGCAATAGACAGTCTGCGCCAGATTCGGGTGGCCAAACCCGCCAAATGTCCCTTTTATCCAAACGCCTCACAACCGGATGCTGAACTGTCCAGCAAGTCGGCCAAACGTTTCAGGCCATGGAAATCCTCGAAAAATCGACAAGAAACATGGAATTGAGGCAAATAGAAATCATGGCCTCCTTGGTTATTACATGGTTAAAAATTACAAGTCGTAAACACATAATTAACCACCATCAGTAATCAATTACTAATCAATTGGTCTCTTTTCGAGCAATTTGCAAGAAAAGCTGACCATGAATGTGCGACTGAACAATTTCTTTGACAAATGAGCCTGGTGACAAAATGAAAACCATGTCCGGCAAGCTGTATGCAATTCTATTTGCGCTATTTTCCCTCATTGTGGTCTATATCGCCGCTTCCGAATGGCTGGTCAACGAGATTGAAAAATCGGCCGATTTGGCAATGCGAGAAGCGATTGAGACAAGCGAACCGTCCCTGCGTCTCATCGACTCGATTGATACGGTAAAGCTGCATGTTGTTCAGGTTCAGCAATGGTTGACCGATATTTCGGCAACGCGGGGGCTTGATGGACTGAATGACGGCTTCGACATGGCTAAGGACCATGCCGAGGGCTTTTCTGCCGAGATCGCCAACGCGACCGCGCTTGCAAGACAGCTCGGCTTCGAGAGGCTGGTCTTGAGCCTGCGCACGACAGAAGCGAGCTTTGCACCCTATTATGAAACCGGACAGAAAATGGCCAGGGCCTATGTTGCCGATGGTCCGGCTGAAGGCAACAAGTTGATGGCCGAGTTTGACGCAGTGGCTGCAACCATTGCCGAGAATCTTGACAAGGACAAGAATCTGACCCTTGAGGCCCTGAAGAAGAACAACAGTCACCTCGTTTCTGTCGTTGCAGACGAAAAGCAGGCGGCCAGCATGCGCGACACATTCACCTATGCATTTGTCGCCATTCTCGTTTTGGTCATGGCAGGGTTGGCGGCGTTGCTGCGAAGCCAGATTACTGTGCCCCTGCGCACCATCACGCGTCAGATGAATGATCTTTCTGTCGGACACACGGATCTTGAAATTCAGTATCTTGAACGATCGGACGAACTGGGCAACATGGGTCGGGCGCTCCAGCACTTCAAGGAAAACGCCATAGAGCGCGAGAAGCTGGAGCAACAAAGCGGCATTTTGCGCGATCATGAGCGGCAGCGTCAAAGCCAGATGGATACCATGATCGGTCATTTCCGCAAGGCGATCAGCAATATGCAGGCCGAGCTTTCCCAAGAAGCTCGTTCCATGACCGAGACGTCGACGGAAATGATCTCTCTTTCAGATCATTCGGCAAAAACCGCAGAAGAGGCCAAGGATGCGTCCAATCTGGCCTCGACCAATGTGGAAACGGTCGCCACAGCCGCCAGCGAGCTTTCCGCTTCCATCGCGCAAATCAGCCATCAATCGGAAAAGGCGACACAAATCACCGCCAACGCCATGGCCGTTGCAACCGAGACCGATCAGAATGTCAATCAGCTCTCCAGCGTCGCCCAGAATATTGGCAAGATCATCGACATGATCCGGGATATCGCCGAGCAAACCAACCTACTGGCTCTTAACGCGACCATCGAAGCGGCCCGCGCTGGCGAAGCGGGCAAGGGCTTTGCTGTCGTCGCGGCAGAGGTGAAGGGCTTGTCGGACCAAACGGCAAAGGCAACGGATGAGATTTCCGTTCAGGTCGGATCTATCCAGTCTTCCACCGAGACAGCCATCAAGTCGATTCAGGCCATTTCAGGCAATATCCGTGAAGTCAACGAGGTGACCGCCAATATCGCCTCCGCAGTCGAAGAGCAAACGGCTGCGACCAGCGAGATCTCCCAGAGTATCGCTCGCGCATCGGCAGGCAGCGGAGCTGCGACACAGAATGTGGCAGCCATGTCCAACATGATTCAGCAGACCCGTGTCCAGTCGACAGAGGTGGGAGAAACCTCCCGGAAGCTTGCAAGCATCATTGACTCCATGTCCAGTCAAGTCGACCAGTTCCTTTCAGAGGTGGCTGCTGATGTCGAAGATCGTCGACGGGCAGACCGTCAAGCGGTCAACATGCCGGCGGTGATCTTCATCAATGGACAGTCGGAGAAAGTCGAGCTGGTCAATATCAATGATATGGGCGCGCGCCTGCGTGGCGTGAAAAGGCTTTCCAAGGGAGACCTGCTGACCTTGCAGACTGATGAGCGAACAGTCGAAGGAGAAATCGTCTGGGCCAAGGATGGGGATGCGGGCGTTCGCTTTGTCTAGGTCGCATCCGAAAGGGAAGGAGCCAGCCGAAGTTGCGGCAAAGCGCTTCGTCGCTCCTCGCGAGGCTGCATCCTAAACGGTGATAACCTCGATATTCTTTGCCCTCAGAATGTCGAGCATGTCGGGATCGGCACTCTTCCCCGTGATCACGATATCGATTTCATCAAGGCCGAATACCGGTATGCCGCTGTCATTCCCCATCTTGTCGACACCCACCAGCGCCACGACCTTTTCAACGTGGCTCTGCATGCGCTTTTCTTCCATATAGGCCAGCATCGCGGTCTTGGTGAGCCCGGCTTCGCTCAGCCCGTCGGCATCAACGAAGAGGAAACGTCCCTGAAAATTGAGTTTCGAAGGCGGGGAGACCAGAATGCCCTGGCTTTCGATATGCTGCCCCCCGAGAACCACAAGATGCGGATAGGACGAGGTGAGCAGTTTGATGATCAGGGGCACGGCGTTGGAATAGACCTGAATATTGGTCTTGAGAAGAGATTCGAACATCAGATAGGCCGTTGAACCCGTGCCGATATAGATGCTGTCCTTGGTCTTGCAAAGGGCGACCGCCCGTTCCGCGATCATTTTTGCTTCCAAATAGTCAATGTGATCAAAATAATCAAAAGAGATCACATTCGAATCACTCTTTTGAGCAGAATCTATCCCCTGTTCCTGTGAAATTCTTTCCGCACCATTCCGGATTTTCCTTAGCTTTCCTAGATTGTTAAGCTGATTTATATCACGGCGGATGGTTGCGGGTGAACTATCGAGTGCTTCCACAAGTTCTCTGACCGTCGCCACCTCAACTTTTCCGAGGTGTTCCAGCAATTTTTTTTGCCTGACCTGCGCTAGCATGATTGTTCCTGAAATTTCAAACAGATCTTTTGATTATGATTACAATATATCCGCACGAGGGTCAATTTTTTATGATCGAAATGATTATTAATGATTGCTTGTGATTTTTTTATGTGGCATATTTGATCACTGAGGGAGGAACAAACTATGACACGTCAAGGCTATGAGCAGTTCATACTGCTCTCTCAGGTGTGCTCGAGGCCCTGTGAGAGGAGAGTGAACAGTGACAATTAAGGTGGATCGGGAGGCCATCTGGTTAGATTTTCCGGGCTCGACGCGCGAAGAAATCATCCAGGGAATATGCCTCAAACTCCGTGAGCTTGGCAAGACCGCAGATGCAGAATCGCTCTTGGGCGATGTGATGCATCGTGAGGAATTGGTGAGCACATTTGCAGGGCATGGCACGGCTATCCCTCACGTTGTGACCAAACATATCTGCGCCCCGGTTCTGTGTTTTGTCAGAGCCGCCGATCCAGACCTGACATGGCATGGCAGTAGCGAAAGCGTCGTATTTGTTGCTTTCTGCGCGGTGCCGGAAAATGAAGGTACATCCGCTATCAGAGCGGATCAGAGCCGCATTTTCAGCGCCCTCGCTCACTTGATCCGAACGCCGGTTGTGACCGATCGCTGGAAGGCGACGTCCGATGCGGCGGTCATACAAGAGGATCTAAATCAAGCTCTAATCTAAATTGTTCAAAGCTTCTCAAGGGAGGATTTAATGCTAGAGAACAATCTTAAGGTGGGGATCCAGTCCTTGGGACGGACCCTCAGCGGGATGGTTATGCCCAATATCGGCGCCTTCATCGCCTGGGGTTTTATCACCGCGCTGTTCATTCCAACCGGTTGGTTGCCCAATGAAAGTCTGGCAGCCCTTGTTGGTCCGATGATCAAATATCTGCTGCCTCTGCTGATCGGTTACACCGGCGGCAAGATGGTCGGCAAGGATCGCGGCGCTGTTGCCGGTGCGGTCACCACGATGGGTGTTATCGTCAGCGCCGACATTCCGATGTTCCTTGGCGCCATGATCGCCGGTCCGCTGGGCGCTTATGCGATCAATCAGTTCGACCAGCGCATTCATCATCGCATCAAGCCCGGCTTTGAAATGCTGGTCAACAACTTCTCTCTTGGCATCATCAGCATGATCACCGCGATCATCGCCTACCTTGTCATGGGCCCGGTGGTTGCTGCGCTGACCAACGGACTTGGAGCTGGTGTCGGCTGGATCGTCGAACAGGGGCTTCTGCCTTTGGTTTCCATTATCGTGGAACCTGCCAAGATCCTGTTCCTGAACAACGCGATCAACCACGGTGTCTTCACGCCGCTCGGTGCACAGCAGTCGGCCGAATTCGGCAAGTCCATCTACTATCTCATCGAAACCAACCCCGGACCGGGCCTTGGCGTGTTGCTGGCCTATATGCTGATTGGCAAGGGCACGGCGCAGAAATCTGCCTATGGCGCTTCGATCATTCACTTCTTCGGCGGTATTCATGAGATTTATTTCCCCTATATCCTGATGAAACCACGCCTCATCATCGCCGTCATTGGCGGTGGCATGGCTGGCCTCGCTTTCAACATGATCATGGGTAACGGTCTTGTAGGCCCTCCTTCTCCAGGTTCCATCTTTGCCGAACTCCTGATGTCCACCAAAGGCATGGGTGTGGTTCTGACGGTATCTTCCATCGTGATCGCGGCAGCCGTATCGTTCGCGATCAGTGCCCTGATCATTCGCAGTAGCGAACTTGCTGGTGACGATCTCGAAGCCGCACAGGCACAGGTGGCTGCCAACAAGGCGCAAGCCAAAGGCCTTGCTCCCGTTGCCTTCAGCGACGTGAAAAGCATCATCGTTGCTTGCGATGCCGGTATGGGCTCTTCTGCAATGGGTGCTTCGGTCCTGCGCGAAAAAGTCAAAGCCGCGGGCCTCAAGATCGAGGTTTCCAACAAGGCGATCAATGACCTTGAGAATGCTGACATTGTCATCACGCAGCGTGAGCTGACCGACAGGGCGCAAAGAAAGTTGCCGTCTGCTCTTCATATGAGCATTGGGAACTTCATGGACAGCGATTTCTACGATAATTTGGTCCAGAAACTGTCCTAGCCACGAAAAGACGAACTGCGAGGGAAATCGATGTTTTCCAAATTCAAAAAAAGACGTGTCGGCTCATCCTCAGGTGCCGAAAATCCGTCCCAGCCAGAGCAAGACATTGCGACGGCACAGGAAACAGCATCCCTCGCAGCCTCCGCACCAGTCGGCTTCGAGATGGAGCGAGAGGGCATCCTGATCGATCAGAAACTGGAAAACCGCGCCGATGTGCTGTCTCTGATCGCTCGCAAAATGCTGCAACTGGGATATGTTGCAAAAGACTATACCCAGGCGCTCGAAGCGCGGGAAGCGTCAGTCAGCACCTATCTTGCAAATGGCATCGCCATTCCGCACGGGGTCAATGAGGCTAAATCTCTTGTCATCAAGACAGGCATTGTCATCGTTCAGTTGCCAAATGGCGTGATCTGGAATGACAAGGGCGACAGGGTTCATCTGGCGGTTGGCATCGCAGCGGCGGGAAGCGAACATATCGAGCTGCTGCAAAAACTGACCGGCATCGTGATGGACAAGGCTCTGGCCAGCCAACTCGGAACAAGCGCCAATGCCGACACCATTGCTGCCGCCTTGAATCAATCCTTGCCACCGGAAATCCCGGAGACGAGCAATCAGTCCTTTGACGCAACCGCAACCGCAAGAATTGTCGACGCGGCAGGTTTGCATGCCCGCCCAGCAACCCTCTTGGTGCAAATGGCAGAGGGGTTTCAGTCCACCGAGCTTTGGATCGGCAAGGGCGATTTGCGCGTGAGCCTGGACTCAATGACCCGGCTTCTTTCGCTCGGTGCCGTATGTGGCGATCTGGTCGAGATTTCGGCCTGTGGTCCCGATGCCCGAAAGGCTGTCGATCACATTGCCAAAGCCATGGCCGAAGGGCTAGATCCGGTAGAAGAGACATCAAAGGCCAACTCCGACTATCAGCCGCTTGAAGATCTGATTGCTCTTGATGATCCCAAAGGACGCGCCTTGCTCAAGGGCATTCCGGCCTCTCCGGGCATCGCCATGGCCAATGCCTTCATACTCGACAGTGCCAGCGAGTTTCACATCGAAAAATCGGGATCGGGTGTTGCCGGCGAGCGCAGCGCGCTTGATGCCGCGCTTCTCAAGGCGAACGGGCAGCTCAGAGGCGTCAGCGAGGAACTGGCAACCAGATCCCCGCAAGAGGCCAGCATTTTTCTGGCTCAGGCCGAATTGCTCAGAGACAGGGAAATCCTGTCAGAGGCCCATGCGCAGATTGAAAAGGGCGACAGCGCCGCCTGGGCCTGGCAACAGACCATCGACAGGCAGGCAACGGTCCTTGAGGACAATGTCGCCGAACGCATCCGCGCCCGCGCGGCGGACTTGAGAGACATTGGCCGCCGTGTTGTGGCAATACTGCAAGGCGGATCAACCGAGCTGCGTTGGCCCGATGAGCCCTTCATCCTGATTGCGAGGGAACTGACGCCCTCGCAAACGGCGGAGTTGGGCAAGAAACCGGTTCGCGCCATCTGTACAGAGCTTGGCGGGGCGACCAGTCACATGGCTATCCTTGCAAGGGCCCTCGGGCTTCCGGCTCTGGTTGGCCTTGGCAGCTCCTTGCTGACATCGGTCAGGACAGGTGAGCGGGTCGCGGTCGATCCCCAGAGTGAGCAGGTGATCCTCGACCCGGATGCGGATACCATGGCGCAAGTCGAGGCCTGCATCCAGCAATGGCAATTGGTGCAGGCGCGCGAATTCGCCAGTAAGGATGAACCGGCCATCACAAAAGACGGGATCGAGATCGAGGTCGTCTGCAATATTGCCTCGGTGCAAGACGCCAGGAAGGTCGCCGAAAATGGGGGCGCTGGCGTTGGGCTTTTGCGCACCGAGTTTCTGTTTGAAACCGCCGACAAGGAACCAAGCGTTGAAGATCAGGCCAAAGAGCTTTCTGCCATTGCAGACCTTCTGGGCAGCCATCCGCTGATTGTCCGCACCTCTGATATCGGTGGTGACAAGCCGGTTGGCTGGCTCAAGCAGTCCAAGGAGGACAATCCTTTCCTTGGTGTGCGTGGCATTCGCCTGTCCCTGCGGCACCCGGAGATCTTCAAACGCCAGCTCGAAGCCATCTATCGCGTTGCCAAGGTTCAGGTGTCGGATCTGGGCAAGACCGGCATTCACATCATGTTCCCGATGATCAGCTCGCTTGCCGAGTGGCGCAAGGCCAAGGCGCTTGCCGATGAGGTCCGGCTCGCTCTTGATGCACCGGTCATCCCTCTTGGCATGATGATCGAAGTGCCGTCTGCCGCGTTGATGGCTGAGCATTTTGCCAAGGAAGCCGACTTCTTTTCCGTCGGCACCAATGATCTCACTCAATATACCCTGGCGATGGATCGGATGAATCCCGATCTGCTTGCACCAAATGACAATTACAGCCCGGCCTTGCTGAAGATGCTTGCCATGACAACGAGAGCCGCCACCGCCGAAGGGAAATGGGTCGGTGTCTGTGGCAATCTCGTCGCCGAGCCGGACTTTGCCAAGATCCTGATCGGTCTGGGGGTAAAGGAACTCTCCGTCAGCCCGGTCAATGTCCCGGCGGTCAAGGAACTTGTGCGCTCGATCGATCGCAAGGATCTGGAGATTGTCGTTGAACGTGCCCTTGAGGCGGCAACACCCGAAGAGGTCAGACACATCATTCGAGAGGCCTGACGCGGGCCTCTGGCATCCTGAACAAAGTTGACGTTAAGCAGTCAAGAACGGAGCAATATTATGACCAATGAAAATTGGACCTGGAACATGTATGGTGCCGGTTTGGAAAATATCGGCAAGGATGCACATCCCGAAAGCATAGACATTCCGAAGCCGAACAGCGAACAGCTTCTGGTGCGCATTGACGCCGTCAGCCTGTGCTTCTCAGACGTCAAACTGATCAATCAGGGTGGAAAGCATCCCAAATTGTATAACCGGGATCTGAGCAAGGAACCCGGTCGCCTCGGCCACGAAGTCGCCCTGACCGTGCTGGAAGTGGGCGACGCGCTCAAGGATCAGTTCAAGGTTGGCGAGCGCTACGCGGTACAGCCCGACATCTATCAGAATGGCATGAGCACGGCTTACGGATATACGATCCCCGGTGGTCTTATCCAGTATCATCTGATCGGCAAGGAAATGATGGAGACCGACCACGGTATCTGCCTGCTCAAACTGCCCGAGACCATGGGAACGGTCGAGTCCGCTCTGCTCGAGCCTTGGGGCTGCGTCTGGGCGTCCTATACCCAGCGTCGTCGTCTTGATCCCAAGGAAGGTGGCATCCTCTGGATCCTCGGACAGGCAGACCATGAGCGCACATACGACTTTTCAAAAGGGCTCGATGCAGCCGGTACCATCATTCTCAGCGACGCTCCGGCTGAGATCAAGGCACTGGCCGAGAAGACCGGAAAGACCGTAATCGAGCGCAATGGTCTTGCCGTTGCGGACTATGATGCCCTCTCGACAGAATTCACCGATGGCAAGGGCTTTGACGATATCGTTCTCATCGAACCAAAATCGGCCGAGCAGGTCACAGAAGTCGCCCGCCTCATTGCCCGCCGCGGAACGCTCAACATGGTTGGCACCCGCAAGCTGGACGGCTTGGTTGATGCCGATGTCGGTCGTCTGCATTATGACTATATCGCTTTCATCGGCACCAGCGGCACGGATATCGCCGCCTCCTATGGCGAAGAACGCAACCGCTGCGAATTGCGCAAAGGGGGGACAGCTGTTTTCATTGGTGCAGGTGGCCCGATGGGGCAGATGCATGTCCAGCGTGCCATTGAAATGGCCGACGGTCCGGCCCGCGTGATCGTCACCGACATCAATGATGAGCGCCTTGAAGAAATCACATCGCGCCTGAAAGCCCTTACCGAGGCCAATGGTCGCGAACTGATCGCTCTCAACCCGGCCAATTCCGAGCTGTCACTGGAAGATTGTGTCAAACAGAACACGAACAATGCCGGTGCAGACGATGTGGTGGTCTGTGTTCCAAGTGCGAAACTCATGGAAGAGGCTGCAACCCTGATGGCGCCGGACGGCATGCTGGTGCTGTTTGCCGGTGTTCCGAACGGAACCCTTGCCAAGGTTGATCTGAGCCCGGTCTATCTGAACAATATGCAATATACCGGCACTTCGGGCCTGACCATCCATGACCAGACCATGGTGATGGAAAATACGGTTGCCGGCAATCTTGCACCCGCCGTATGCGTGGCTGCAATCGGCGGCATGAATGTCGCGCGCGATGGCATCAAGGCGATGATGGACAGCAAATATCCCGGCAAGATTGTCATCTTCCCGCAATTTGTGGATTTGCCTCTGATGGGTCTTGATGAGCTCAAAGAGAAGCTGCCAGATGTTGCCGAACATCTCGGGGCTGGCAATGTCTGGACCAGAGAAGCCGAGAAAGCCCTGCTTGCCCATTTCGGAGCTGATCAGTGATCTACACCCTTACCCTCAACCCGGCGGTTGATCTGGAACTGACGTCTCCGGCTCTTCAGTTCAATGAGGTCAACCGCGCCACGGCCAGCCGCAAAGACTGCGGCGGCAAGGGCCTCAATGTGTCACGCATGCTGATGAATCTGGGATGCGTGAGCACGGCAATGGGCTTTACCGGAGGCAAGAGCGGCGAGTGGATTGCTTCGCAAATGGACGCGCTCGGTGTTGCTGTCGACTTCACCGAGATTGCGGGCGAGACCCGGACCAATGTCGTCCTCGTGTCTGATGAGGAAGGCAGCCACATCAAGGTCAATGACCCCGGGCCAGCAATCTCGCAAGCCGAGCTTGAGAGTTTGCTTGCAAAGATTGAAAGCAAGGCCGGACCGGGAGACTGGTGGGTGCTTGCGGGCAGTCTGCCGCCGGGGCTCGGCAAGGATGTCTATGCAAGACTGACCGGAATCATTCAGGAGCGTGGCAGTCACGTTCTGTTGGATACCAGCGGCGAGGCTTTGGCTCTTGCCGCAAAGGCGCGTCCGTCACTGGTCAAGCCCAATCTTGAAGAAGCGCATGAGCTTTTGGGCAACAGGGACCTGTCGGCCGCAGATTGCATCCGCCAGATTGGCGAGTTGGGGCCGTCAAAAGTCGTCATTTCCCTCGGCAAGGACGGAGTTGCCTTCTCCTCGGAGGATGGGGCGCAGAGGATTGCAAGCCCGACCATCACCGAGAAAAACCCCACCGGGGCGGGCGATTCCCTTGTGGCTGGGCTGGTCTTCAGCCTCAGCCGTGGTGACAGTCTGGCTGAAGCTGTGCGGTTCGGTGCGGCCTGTGGTGCTGCAACCGCCAGCCTGCCGGGAACCGATCTCGGCACGATGGAACAAATCGAGCAACTGCTGAACACCAATCCCTGAGTGGTGGGACAGCGCTGTGGGGGAGGGCAAGCAACTTTGCTTGTCCTCGTCGCACGCGATGCAGATTTATCCCACAGGCATTTCGCCAGCCATTCCTTGTCACGTCCCCCCCCCTCGGCAAGAGTCGGCAAGAGTATGGAATTGACCGACGAGAGCGCCAGCAAAGGCATCAAACTGGTTGCAAGGCCGTGCCAACGGCTGGGTGAAAACCGCTCATGACGATATCGCTCTGATATTTTTGAGGATATCGGTGAGGAGTCGGATACGGAAAGCCTTGCAAAAGTCACCAAACTGTAGACGATAGAAGTCTCCCGGTAGGGCAAGGGCTCTCCTTGCCTGATATTGTCCCTCTTTGTCGTTTGGTTGATTGATTTCCCATGAACACTGATTTTGCCATTATCGGAGGCGGCGTTGTGGGCCTGTCTCTTGCGTGGGGATTGCTCAAGCAAGGCTACAAGGTGACAATTGTCGATGGTAGCGACGGCTCTTATCGCGCGAGCCGGGGAAATTTCGGCCTGATCTGGGTTCAGGGCAAAGGGGTGGGCGCGCCCCATTATGCCAGATGGACCCAACGCTCTGCTTCTCTTTATCGCGATTTCAGCGAGGAGTTGTCCGATGCGACCGGCATTAACGTGAGCCTGGAACAGAATGGCGGCTTCGAGTATTTCTTCTCCGATGACGATCTACTCCAAACGCAGGCAGTTTACGAGCAGCTCAAGCAACAGCTCGGGGGAGATTATCCGTTCGAGATCTTGCGAGGCGATGCCCTGCGCAAGGAAGAGCCAACGGTAGGCCCAGAGGTGACATCGGCGATCCTTCACCATCAGGATGGACATCTCAATCCGCTCAAACTGTTGCGGGCGTTGAATGCCGACTGTCAGCGCATGGGCGGCGTCTATCTTTCCAATCACATGGTTAGATCGGTTTCAAAGGGGCATCAATTTACGCTCTCATGTGACGATGGGACAAGGATCGGGGCCGACCGGGTCATTCTGTCCGCCGGATTGGGGGCGCTTGATCTGGGTCCGAAAATGGGCTTCGTTACGCCCCTTGAGCCCGAGCGGGGGCAGGTGCTCATCACCGAGAAATTGCCCCGCATGATCAACCGCCCCTCTGTCACCGCCCGACAGGTCGATGAAGGGGGCATTCAGATCGGCGCGACCAACGAGAAGATTGGCTTCAACCGGGACGTGACCACAAAAGGGATTGCCTTTCTGGCCGATCAGGCCATCCGTACCCACCCGTTTCTCGCAAAGGTCAAGCTGGTGAGAAGCTGGGGCGCCTTGCGGATCCTGTCCAGGGACGGCAAGCCGATCTATCAGGAAAGTCCAACCATGCCAGGTGCCTATCTGGTGACCTGCCACAGCGGCATCACGCTGGCGGCGGTTCACGCAAGACTGTTGCCGGGCTGGTTTGACAAGAAACAGGATGCACCGGATTTGGAGGCTTTCAGTGAAGATCGCTTCAGACTTTCATAATATCAGCGATGGCCAAAACGATGGCCATAACGGCGGTATCGATCCTGATCAGCCACTGGTGCCTGTGCACTTTGATGGGCAGGACTATATGCTGCCCGAAGGCGCCAATCTGGCGGCAAGCCTGTTGGCCGCCGGTGTGCGCGTCTTCCGCAAGACCCCGGTTTCTGCCTCTCCTCGCGGTCCCTTCTGTATGATGGGCGTCTGTTACGACTGTCTGGTCGAGATTGACGGCATGGTTCAGCAGGCTTGCCAAACATTTGTGAAGGCCGGGATGATCATCACCATGCCAGCTCGCCCAACAGACGTGCCATCCCTCAACGCGCAGGAGCCATCAGAATGAGCAATCCTGATCTTGCCATCATCGGAGCAGGTCCTGCTGGCATGGCTGCGGCCGACGAGGCTGCCTCTCTTGGACTGTCGGTTTTGTTGCTGGACGAACAACCGACCCTCGGCGGGCAGATCTATCGAGACGTCGAGCGGGTCGCGCCCTTGCGCGGGGCCGTTTTGGGGCAGGATTATCTCGACGGTTTGCCCTTGGCAAAGCGTATGGCAAGGGACGGGATAGAGCATGTTGCCGGCGCCATGGTCTGGCAGGTGACGCAGGATGGCACTATCACCTATTCGAAAGACAATTGCTCGTTTGAAATCCGTGCCGGGCATATTCTGATTGCCACCGGGGCGGTGGAACGTCCCATGCCGCTCCCCGGCTGGACCTTGCCGAGTGTGATGAGCGTGGGGGCCGGACAAATCCTGCTCAAGCAATCCGGTCTTATCCCGAATGAGGCGGTGCTGATCGGCTCCGGTCCGCTGCTTTATGTGCTGGCCTACCAGATGCTGAAGGCAAAAAGACCACCACTGGCGATGGTCGAGACCCAGACCATGGGCGACATGGCAGCGGCCATGCCCCATCTTGGAGGAGCCTTGCGCGGCTGGCGCTATCTTCTCAAGGGCAGCAAACTGCTTGCCGCCCTGATGCTGGGCGGGGTCAAACGCTATACCGGCGCAAAGGTCATTTCCCTCGAAGGAGAGGACATGCTTCGCGCGGTCCGTTTTGAAGCCCGCGGCAAGCCCCATCGGCTGGAATGCCAAACAGCTTTGCTGCATCACGGCGTGGTGCCGAACAACCAGATCAGCCTGTCGCTCGGGCTGGCCCACAGCTGGAACCAGCAGCAGACGTGTTTTTGTCCCGATCTTGATAAATGGGGGCAAACATCCCTCTCCCATGTCTTTGTCGCGGGAGACGGAGCCGGGATTGGCGGGGCCAAGGCGGCCGAGCTGGCTGGCAAGCTGTCTGCATTGAGGATTGCGGAGCAGGCTGGCAGGATTTCAGCCATTGCGCTGGCGGCCAAAGCCAAATCACTACAGGCTTTGAAGGCACGAGAGCTGTCAGCAAGGCCGTTTCTGGACAGGGCCTATCCTCCCTTCAAAGAAGCCATCTCGCCGAAGGATGAGACCATCATTTGCCGCTGTGAAGAGGTGACCGCCGGTACCATTCGCACCCTTGCAAAACAGGGCAGTCAGGGTCCGAACCAACTCAAGACCTTCTCCCGCGCCGGGATGGGTCCCTGTCAGGGTCGGGGCTGTGGGCTGACGGTGTCTTCGCTGATGGCCGAGCAGAGTGGCAAAAGCATGGACGAGGTGGGATATTTCAATATCAGACCGCCCCTCAAGCCAGTAACTCTTGGTGAGCTTGCCTCCTTGCAGGAAGAAGACAGCCGGTCACAGGCATGATCGCACATCCGAAACGAGTGGCATTTGGCGGCAGAAATATCTCTCGCAGCCATGCTTTCTGGACAGGTCTGTTAAGAAAACGACTTTTCGAAACCCAATATTAAAAAAACTGTCATTTAACATGCTTCTTAAAATGCGGCCATGAGCATTTGCAAGGCGGTCCCACAAAGGGGCCGTTGTCGTATCCGCTGTTGTTGCGGCCATGAGGGATGGTCAAAGCCACAACCTGCATTCGGGCGGACATTTTTGAATGGTCAGCCGGTTTTGACCGATTTACAAAAAGGCAAGGCATGTTTCTCGCTCATACGAATATTGATGATTGCCCACAGATTGAGGACAACAAGATACGCATCAGAGCCGAGTGTGTTCGCGTTATTTATCAGAACAGGATTCCGAGTCTGGTTTCGGTGCTGGTCGCCTCTTTCCTTCCGATCATTGTCGGGCTGCAAGAAGAGACGAGACCTGTCACGCTTCTGTCCGTGCTTGTCCTCTGGGTTTATGTGGCCATCAACTGGGTGCTTTGCCGCTGGTTCAACCGCTCGGTTCTGACAGAGAGGCAAATGGTCAGATGGGGACTGGTCTTTTATGTCGAGCATTTTGCGCTCGCCGTGCTTTTGACATCGATCTTCTCCTATTATGTCTTGATTGGCGTTGAAGGGGCAGTTGAGTATCTCATTCTGGTCACTCTGGGCTTCTCGGCCGGTTCGGTGAGTGCCTTTCACCAAATGAAATGGGCTCCGCCGATCTTCATAACCTCGTCCGTGTCACCCCAGATCATCTATCATTTCTCGCAAGGGACTAGAAGCAACTCGATCATCGCGATCATGCTCATGATCATTCTAGTGTTTATGTGTGTTATCAGTTTCGAGCAGCACAAGACCTGGATCAGAACCCTTGCGCTCAGTCTGGAGTTGGAGGCGGAGAAGAAAAAGGCAGATCTGATCGCCCGGATTGATCTTCTGACAGGGCTCTTCAATCGTCGGGCCTTTTATGAAATCGCCCCCAAATTCATCGAGCAGGGCAGGCGCCACCATCGTCCGGTTTCAATCGTGATGCTGGATATCGATCACTTCAAGACGGTCAACGACAAACACGGGCATGGCGTGGGTGATCGGGTCTTGGCCAGTATTGCCAAATGCCTGAAAACGCATATCCGCAGCTCCGATGTCGTGGGACGCCTCGGCGGGGAAGAGTTTGCATTGCTGTTGCCGGAAACGGATCGCTCGGGCGCGGTCGCGCTGGTTGAAAAGCTGCGCAAGGCTGTTTCCGACCTTTCTTTTTCAGAGGAGAGCGATCACTTCCATGTCACATCAAGTTTCGGCATCGTATCAACCGAAGATATGGAAGGGCCTCTTGAGGGATTGCTGACCATGGCAGATTGGGCACTTTATCAGGCCAAGGAGCAGGGCCGGAACAGAACCATCATTTTCGAGCCAACAGTCCATGCCACAACCGGGGCACCGGAGCAGGCAAACCAACTTGCGTCCTGATTGCCCTGCCGATCATCACGCACAGCCATCCGGGCCCACAAGGGCAAGCCGCCAGCAGGTCTTTTTGAAACACATCCCTATTGGTCCAGCACGAAGTCCTTTGGCACCGTTCGCCACTGGAATTCATCCACCCAGACATCGGAAACAGCACTTGAAAAGCTCATGGTGGATCTTGATTGTGTCGCCTTCTGAAGAACCGCATTCAAGCCCTGTTCCAGATCTCTTGAGCGTTCGGAAACCGACCGTGCGTCCCTGTCGTCAAAACAGTTTTCAACCAGACCGGTAAGATTGAGGCTCTCCCGATTGTCCTGTGTCTTGCTGGCGATGACAAAGACACGCTCATATCCGGCCGAGTAATTGTAGGGTGCCGGGCAATCGGAACAAATGAACATGGGATCTCCCAGACGCTTGGCCGAGGCGTCGCCTTCAACCAGTTCATAGTCCGCATGAATGCAATATTTGGGGTCGATGTGAATGCGATTGACATCCATCGCATTGCCGGCGCTTCCCTTGGCATCAAACTCGAGATAGTCGCATTGTTTGAGATCCTGCCCCGCATCAAGAGCGGCCTTGTCTTTGAGATTCATATTCTTGAAGGCACCACGACATTCCCTTTGGGGAGAATAGCCAGCCTCTGACGAAGAGATGAGGTCTTGTGGCCTGCTGGCCGCGACTTCTGCCGAAATCCTGACCGGGGGTTCATTGAACAAACCGCCATCCGAAGCGAGGGCATTCATGGATTTCGCGAAAAACTCGGCCCGTATGATGCGCTTGAGGATGGAAGACAGGGCCTTGGGGAACTCGGTCTTGAGGTTTCTGTCGATCAGGAGCGGAAGCCCGACAGGTTTCTTGCCAATGGTTGCCTTGGGTCCGAACCACAAATGGTCCTGGTCGAGAATGATCTGCACATCATAGGCTGCCTCGGATTGAGCTGCCGAAATCCCGACAAGGTCCGATGCCTTTTGCAATTCTTCCGAAAAGATGGAGACCAGCGGATCGCCCGCCTTCAAGGGGTGTTCGGTCTCAAGATTGAAAATTGGCGAGAACCGGATCACCTGATTCCTCGGCTGGGCGATCAGATGGGCAAAACGCGCCTCTTGCAAGAGCGGCCCCGAACGCGCGCAAAGCGCGTTGGCGTTGGGCTCGCAGTCCCTTGCCACTGGCCTCAGATAGGAGCTGCGGGTTTCCACCTCTTCCACCTGTGCATAGCCCAGATAGTCTTCACTGGTCAGGTCGGAGCCGATGAGGCCCACCAGCGAGCCTTTCTGCACCCCATGCACAAGGCCTGCCTCCAACGCGTCGCCCTTGACAAGGAAAGCCCTGCGGGCCTTGCCTTGCTTGCTGCCGAGCGCAGGGCTGTCGATGAGATCTCCTTCCCAGGATGGGGTCTGCAACTTCGCAACGCCAAGGCTGGCATTGTTGTTGATGTCGCTTAAAACAGCCTGAAACAGCTGCCGATAGGTGAGATTGGGATATCGCTCGAGCGTCTTGACAAGCGTTGACGAGAAAAGCCCGAACCAGCTGCGATCATCCTTTGCCTTGCCTTCGCTGAGGTCGATTTCCTTTGCCACCTCCGATGAACGAGCCGCATAAAAGGCGAGGATTCCACCACGCCCTTCGATCTCTGGCCCAGAGGTGACCTCGTCCCCTTTCTCGTTTCCGATGGAGGCTTGCAGCTCACCGAGATTCAGACCCAGAGTTTCGGGATCAACATTCCGGCTCGCGGAAAAACGAGAGACATCGCGAAACCCGCCGCCTGAATGACAACTGTCCATGACAAGCCACACCGAGGCCCCCTTGTCGCGGATCTTGTCGAGCGCAGCCCCGATTTCATCATCGACGAGCGCATTGGGCACGCTTTGCGACCCTTGAGGTGTCTTCTTCACGTCGGAGGGCAGAAAGATCTCGTCAAGCCCGTCCGTCTCGTCTCCATTCAGATCTGGCTGACGGGATCCGTGGCCGCTGAGATGGATATAGACCAGATCTCCCGCTTCGCTTTCCCTGGCAAGCCTTGCAAAGGCAGCCATGATGTTTGCCTTGGTCGGCTTCTTGTCCTCGCCAAGAGTATCAAGCAGCATCTGAACAGCATCAATGCCGCGTTTGTCGAGCATCTCCTTGATTAACTGGATATCATTGGCTGGCCCCTTGAGATCCGCAATACCGAAACTGTTGTCATAATCGGATGCGCCGACCAGAAGCGCACGCGTGGTTGCACTTGCGCTCTGGCATAGCCCGAAAAGCAAGAAGACAGAAAAGATGAAAGAGCGGACAAGCAATGTGACCTCCTGGCAAGGCGGCAAAATTCAGATGAAAAAACAAAGACTACTGTTTGAGATATTGAATTTGACGATGATGGCAATTCAAACCGTTGCCACATTTTAACGATAGGGATATGACTGTAAATATTATTATTGTTTCACGAGGTTTTTTGATGACGGTATCATTTTTACGTTTTGGAACAAGTGCCTTCTTTTCATGTCTGTTGACGCTAACGGTCTTTTTGCCGAACGCTTTTGCCAACACAAATGAGCAAGCTGTCAATCCGCTGCTGTTCGAGCTGGAAATGCAGTCGGTTTCCGATGACGCTGCAAAAATCGAGCTGTTGATGCAGACCCTTCAAACGGTTCGCAAGAGCGAGGGGACGGATCCTCAATTCCTGTTTGATCTCTATACCGATCTTGCCGATCTCTTTGAGAAAGGCGGGCAAGAGGCAAAGGCTGTCGAGGTGCTCGCCGTGGCCGTTGATTTTGCGGCAATGAAGCGCGATCTGCTGGAGGTCAATCTGGCCGCCCTTTATCGTCGTCTGGGGGCGCTTTTCGATAAGGTCGGCAATGTCCGCAAGGCCTATCAAGCCTATGAGCAAGAGCTTGCCGAACGCAGGCAAGGCATGCAATTCGGACCAGCGGTGGCGCGGGTCATGGAAGATCTCTCACGCCTTGCGGCCGTGCGCGGTCTTGCGGCGGATGCCAGCCGCTATGAAAAAGCGGCAAAAGGCGAACAGCAGGCAAGTCGGCCGGAAGAAGCCAAGGCAGCCCGGTCAGATGGCAAGGGTGGCTATCGCGAGGTCGAAGTCTATTACGCAACCGACAGGGCCGAGACCAAGACAAAGGATCTTGACAATTACTACGGCTATCAGCGCGGCGATCTGCAATATGGCGTGGTCACCGTGAGCGTGCCCGAAATTCATGTTGCCGGAGCTGTGGAGGCTCCATCCATATGGAAGCTGGAATTCAGTGCCGATCCGAGCAAGCATGTGATGGTGCAAAAAATTGAACCCGAGGATGTGGACAGCTATTTTGCGCGCATGCAGAAGGAATTTACCCAGAAGGGCAAAAAGGAAGCCTTTGTCTTCGTTCATGGTTACAATGTGACCTTCGATAGCGCCGCCAAACGGGCCGCTCAGCTTGCCTATGACATGAATTATAGTGGCGTTCCGGTGCTTTATTCCTGGCCATCGGCAGGCAAGACGACCCGTTATATTGGTGACACCGCGGTCGTGCGCCTGAGCGGCCGTCGGCTTGCCGGATTTCTTGAAGATCTCAAACAACGATCCGGCGCCACCACCATCCATATCGTCGCCCATTCCATGGGCAACCGGGCGCTTACCGATGCGCTGGAACTGGTCGCCTTGCGCAATCAGGACAAGGTCAAGCAGGGGCCGCTGTTTGGTCAGGTCTTCTTTGCCGCGCCTGATGTGGATGCCGGTCTCTTCGTTGAAATGGCAAAAACCATCCGACCTGTCGCCAAGCGTTTGACGCTTTACACCTCGGAAGAGGACTGGGCGCTCAAAACCTCCCGCGAGCTGCACGGCAATGCCATAAGGGCCGGACAGGGCGGTAGCGAGCAGGCTGTCTCTGCCAATTTCGACACCATCGACATGACCGGGTTGGGATCGGATATGCTGTCCCATTCCTATTTTGCCGATGACAGCTCTGCCATTGCCGACATGATGTCTCTCATCTGGCGTAACGCGAACCCGGACAAGCGCTGTGGTCTGGTCAAGCAGGCAAGTGCAAGCGGAGCCCCGAGCGCCTGGAAATATACTCACAGTGATTGTGCAAGCCGTGACTTTCTTGCAATTCTGGCAAGCCTGAGACAGATCCCGAGCCCAACACTGAAAGATGTCAGAGCTTTTGTGAAAAAATATGTTTCAGATGCAGATTTGAGAAAATCCTATGAAGCGGAATTGGTGAGCCTGCTCAACTGAGCCTCCGCAAGGAAGCGCAAAGGGAAAGAGGGCGCTGGGAGCTTTCGCTAGGCCTCCCTTCATGAGCCACGTTATGCCCAAAAGGGGGGGCATTTGCGCCTCATGAGCTGCCTGCACTGAATTGAGAAAAGTGAATGTGCCTAATGAAATTTTGTAATGCTTTTCGGTCCTTCAGGGCGGTTGTGTTTTCGATTGTGTTTGCCGCAGCGCTGTTTGTTCTGGTGCCTTCTTTTGCAACCGAGCCGGTGACGCCCGGTGCCGATGTCAGTGGCTTCATGCAGGGAACCTCGACCCTGCTCGACTTCGTGATTGAGAAGGCCACCGTCGCGGGCGACAGGTTTCTGTTGCTCTCGCAAGCCCTTGGCAATGTGCGGCAAGATTTCTCAAGCTTCTTTGCACGACTTTCAGCAAGTGGTTTCAGCCTGGAGAACACGCTGATCCGCATTCTCATTTGGCTCTCGGTCGGGGCTTTGGCTGAATTGCTTTTCCGCCGGGTGGCAAACCGCTTCCGGATCGGATCGCGAGCAGGCCTCTTCAACAATCATCTCGTCCGCTCCGTGCTTGATCTGCTCGGCATCGTGATTTTCGCAACCATTGGCGGCTGGTCGCTCCTGATGAGCAGCAAATCGGACCCCGCCGCCCAGACCATGATCATCACCTATCTCACCGCCTTGCTGGCAACACGCCTGATTGCGCTCCTGCTTCGCATACCGCTTGCGCCCCATGAACCGCAGATGCGTATCGTCGCGCTCAAGGATGGTGACGCCCGAAGGCTTTATGGCAATATCGTTTTGATCGCAGCGCTCGCTTTCTTCTTCACGTCAACCTCGATGCTGTTTGAAAGCGGAGGATTGAGCGAAGGGGCCACGCTGATTTTCGCCCTGTCCTTCCGCCTGTTTGTGGCTGCTCTGGTGATCGTGACCTGTTTCAGGAACAGGGCCACCATTGCCAGCATTCTGGGCCGGGATCCGTCGGGTCGGATACGCGGCACTGGTTGGCGCTCCTTTGCCAGTGTCTGGCATTGGTTTGCAATCATCTATGTTTGCCTGTCCTGGTTCGTGACCTCTGTACTGCTGCTGTTGGGGCAACCGAAAGCCGGGCTCGACGCCATTTTCACCATCATCATCCTGATGGCTCTCGTCGTCATCTGCCTCATCATCGATGACTGGGCTGCTCACGCTGACACGCGCGACAGAGAAAAACTTGCCGAAGAGGTGGCAGCCTCCAGAGCTATCGCTCCTTCCTCCTTCGATGCAACGGACAGTTTTCCGCAATTTTTCTCAAAATTGGGGCAGAGCGCCGCGACATTGATCGTCTTCTTTGCCCTGTTCCGATTGTGGAGCGGCCCGTGGGACGGTCTGGTCGATCCCCGTGCCAAACGCGTGGGATTGGCTCTTGTCCAGTTTGCCGCCACCTTGATGATCGCCTATGTGCTGTGGCATCTGGTGGTGATCAGCTCGAACCGGATCCTGTTGCGGGCCGCAACCCCAAGGGATGGAGCCGAAGGGCTCAAAGCGGTGCAGCGTGACCGCATCGCGACGCTTCTGCCCTTCATCCGCTCTGTCATGCTGGCAACCATCGCCACCATCGCCACGCTGATCGGGCTTTCGGCAATCGGGGTCAATGTGGTGCCGCTGCTCGCCGGTGCCGGGGTCATCGGCCTTGCTTTCGGCATGGGCAGTCAGGCGCTCGTCAGGGATATCGTCTCGGGCGTCTTTTTCCTGATCGATGATGCGTTTCGGGTGGGAGAACTGGTCGATGTCGGCACTGTCACCGGAACCATCGAGAGGGCAGGCATTCGCTCGCTTCAGATCCGCCATTATCTGGGGGCGCTGCATACGGTGCCCTTCGGCGAGATTCACACCATTGCCAACCATTCCCGCCAATGGATTGCCGCAGAAATGGAATTCAGACTTCCGCTCGATACAGATACGGACCTGCTTCAAAAGACATTCGCCGATTACAGCGACAAATTGCTGGCCGATCCCGAGCATGGTCCTCGCCTTGTGGCTCCGCTCAATTATTGCGGCATCGTGCGGATCGAAGATCATGCCATGATCATTCGTGTCATCTATAAGTGCATTCCCGGTGAGCAATTCACCTTGCGTCATGTTGTTCAGGATGGCGTGCACAAGATGCTGGACGAGATTGGCGTTTCCCTCGCCATTCGGGAGTTTCGCCTTCTAGGCGGGCCTGACGGGGTAGAGATAGATGAAGCTGAATAGATATTTTGCTAAAGTTGTTTTGGAATATTTCATGATGGACAAAAGACTGCGCACTTTTATTTTTCAACCCGTTGTGTCCCTTTTCATTGTCTTCCTGTTCTCTGCTGCCTGTCTGCTGCCCGCTAGGGCGCTCACCCCCATCGCAACCCTTCAAGGGATTGATATAGGGGGGAGTGCGAAAATGGCTTTCTCTGAAGACAACCAGAAGCTCGCCATTACTTACCTCAAAGATCTGAAGATCTATGACCTTTCAACTAAATCTCTCATTTTCAGTTATGATCTTCCTCATTTTGTGACAGGCCTCACCTTCCTTGGTGACGGTCATTCTGTGGCGGTTGCCTATCGCTCGGAAGGGGTTGAAATCATTGATGCCGAGGATATCAATGCTCCGGTCAAGAACCGGATCAAGGGCAAGTGGCAATCTCTGAGCCTCAGTCGAGACGGGCGCTATCTGGTAACTGGTGAGAATGTGGAGAACAAGATTGTTGCGGTTGCGGTTGATTGGCGAGAAAAGGATGCTCCCCGCCATCAGGCAAAAACCGATCTGACAAACTGGATCATGTCTCCTGACAGCCCAGACCCTGAAACATACCTTGTTACCAGCAAATTTGCCATTTCCGGCTCGGCGCTATTCGAAGCAACAGACGAAGTGCCACCAAGACCAAATGAGAGCACTCCTGAGGAGGCCGACCTCGTTGCCTATCTCTATAAACATAACAAGGAAAAAAAATTCTCCTTGGGTGTCCGCGACATGAGGACATTCAATTCCAGACATATGACACTCAAGGAGGAGTTTTTCCCTGAATTCGTCGATTTTCGCCAAACAGCGCGGGGCCCACGCACCATGTTCTGGTTTGCCACAGACAAAGGGGCAGGCCTTTTTATCGTCGATTTGCTGGCTGACAAGGTGATTACCAACCAGCTGTTTCCCGACAAGGCCCTCATGCCATTTGGATTTGATGGCAAGCCCTATTTCAAAAACGCCGTGCTCTCACCCGATGGAATGCTTGTCGCGATCAATTATCCGGATCAGAGCATCCACATTTTTGCAAGCGATGAGGTGGAAACTCCCGAAGCTCTCATTAAACCCGATGAAAGGGAAGACAAGCCGGTTCTGGCTCTGACGCAAGGACACCATTCCCTGATCGACAAGATCGTCTTTTCTCCCGATGGGTCACTTTTTGCAACAACTGGGACGGCGGTAGGCGGGCGCACCCATATCTGGGAAACAAAGACCGGGCGGCAATTGCGCTCTGTTGCAGCCGGGGAATCGGTCAGGATGCTCCAGTTTTCGCCCGACGGCAAAACGCTCTTTACCGATGATAACAGCTTCACCCTTTGGGATGTGATGAGTGGCAATAAGATCGCGTCACTGCCTGCAAGCAACTTTACTCTTGTGTCCTATATTGGTGACAGCGATCAGTTACTCGCCTGTACGACGGCGACTTGCATGATTGGCGACATGCATGAAATTGCCGATTTTACAGGAGAAAAGCTTGACGTGCCTGATTTTTGGTATAGCGATGGCGCAGTAAGCACCGCAATCTCTCCAGATGGTCGGTTCGCGGGCATTCTTTTGGCGGACGGGAAAGCGCTTCTCATCGACATCGAGAAGAAAAAAGCCATCAAGATAGGTGCCAGAAAACACCGCCTGTCTTTGGCTTTTGGCGACAATGGCATCGGTCTTTGGGGGCTCGACCGAGGGGAAATAGAGCTTTTTGACGCCAAAAGTGGAGATGTCATCGAACGTTTCAAAACGGGTACAGACAAAGACGAGGTCAGGATCATTCCCCTTGATGGCACCCGCTTCCTGATCGAAAACCGGCCTCGCTTGTCTGCCGTTTCCTCTCGTGTCATTTTTGATGGAGCGAAAAGGTCGCTGAGCGATCCGTTGCCTGAACTGGGCTCAGGCGAAAAAGATTTCACCTATTGGATTGCTGGCTATTACCAACCCAGAGACGAACTCTATATCGCCTCTCATAGAGATTTCTTTTCGAAAAAGGAAGTGTCCATCAAAAGCCGCATCGAGGTCTGGTCTCTGGCGGACAACAAGTTGCTTCGCACCATATCCACCAACAGCCTGTCACCCAAGAGTCTTTATTTCTCAAAAGACAGCAACGTGCTTTATATTAATGGTGAAATCAAAGAGGCCAGTTGGGATCTGCTCTCGGGCAAAGTGAGCTCTGTTGCCGGTTCGATTGATAAGAATCGGCAATTTGTAACCCAGCATGGCCGACTTTTCCGATGCCCCGGCAAAAAGGATAGGGGCACGCTGTGCTATGACAGCCGCAAGACAGGGGAACATCGCATCAGATGGGAAAAGGATGGCGAAAAGACCACCAGATTTGAAACCGATGGCGTTTCAAACGGAAAAGATCTGCTTTATGTCAGCTGGCTTGATGATGTCTTTTTTCGGATATTTGACATGGAGGCCATTGATCGGGGCGAGAGAGGGCTCAAGGCCAACTTCACCCTCGAAGGGGGCAACGATAACAGCTATCCAAATTATCTGCTCTCCCCTGATGGCTCACGCATTCTGGCTTTTTCCAAAGAGATCACGATGATTGAGGTCGGGACCGGCAAACGTCTCTGGACAACAAAGGTGGTAGAGGACGGATACCATCACGAGATGTCCTTCTCGGAAGATGGTACGAAGATTCTGGTTTTTGAATATGTCGGCGGTGATCGGGTCTTCGTTCTGGACGCCAAAACGGGTGAGCAACTGACCGTCGTCAAAGACGCTGTTCTTGTCAAAAGCAAAGTGGGCACGGCCAGGATCCTGTCAACCGCAGATGAAAACACATTCGCCCTTCTGGATGATTTGGGAGAAACAACAGCCGGGCCTGTTTCCCGTTTGGGCATAAGTCTGAGCAGTGCGCAATTCGATGCCGTGCCGGGCCTCATTCTGTTGAATGGCTATGATGGCCGCAGCATGCTTTGGGACACAAGGAATGGTGGCAGCAAGGTCCATATTCTCGATGTATTCGGAGGAAGAGGATCTTTTTCACCCGACGGCAAGCTTTTGGCGCTTTCCGAAACAAGCGGTCTTGTCAGTCTCTGGCGTGTGGAGGACGGGCAAAAGATTGCCAGCCTTGCCTCCTTGCTTGATGGCGGTTGGGCTGTCATCGATGAGGACGGGCGCTATGATGCATCTGATCCGGGCAATTTTCCTGCCCTTGGCTGGGTGATGCCCGATGAGCCGAACCATGTCTTGCCGCTAGAGCTTTTCTATCGCGAATATTACGAGCCAACCCTTTTGCCACGTCTGCTGAATGGAGAGGATTTCCCGAGCCTGCCCAAGCTCGCTGACATCAACCGGTTGCAACCGCGCTTGCAGATTGGTGCGATTGAAACGGATGCTGGCCATCCGGGCACAGTGAGCGTGTCGGTCGAGTTCTCCGAAACCCAAGAGGATGACAGAACGAGCGGTATCGGCACCATCAAGCTGTTCCGCGATGGCCAGCTTGTCGGCCAGCACACCCCGACAGAAGAAGAGAAGGCGGGCAACCGCGCGATCCGCTTTGACAACATCCTTTTGCCAAGGGCCGAAACACAATCGAACGAGGAGGCCAGCGAGGTCAGGGAGCAAACGACCGCCTTTTCCGCTTATGCCTTCAACCGCGAAGGCATCAAAAGCGAAACCGTTAGCAAGGCTTACAGGCTTCCAGAGCCTGCGGAGACGGATAGCCCGGCCAGCCGCACCGCCTATGTGATCAGCGTCGGCATTGATCTCTATGACAATCCGGCATGGAATCTCAATTTTGCCGGTGCCGATGCCTCGGTGTCAGCTGATGATGTGGCCATGGGGCTTGAGGGCAGTGGCCTGTTTGACAAGGTGTTGCCGGTCAAGCTGGTATCCTCAAGTGCTGACGCAGAGCAAAACGGAACCAGGGCGCAGATTGCTGCGGTCCTTGACATATTGGGTGGCGGGCATGGCGATCCTGCCGCGCTTGCCGGTGTGGCAAATGCGGAAAAGCTTGCGCGGGCAAGGCCTGAAGACATGGTCTTTTTCTTCTTCGCAGGTCATGGCCTTGCCAGCCGCGATGGCCAATTCTATCTGTTCCCGAAAGATTTTGACCAGACGCAACAAGGACGGCAGATAAATGCAGAGACCTTGTCTCGTGCGCTTGGCAGCAGCAGGCTGGCAGACCTGTTTCTCGATATCCAGTCCGATGACATCATCCTGATCATCGACGCTTGCAATTCCGCAGCCTCGGTCAACAGCAACGGCTTCAAACCCGGTCCGATGGGAAGCCGGGGGCTTGGACAGCTTGCCTATGACAAGGGCATGCGTATTCTGACCGCAAGTCAGGCCGAAGGGGTTGCGATGGAATCAAGCCTGCTGCGTCATGGGGCGCTCAGCTATGCTCTCTTCCGGGAAGGCCTCGAAGGCTTGCAAGCCGACAGGGCTCCGGCGGACAGACAGATCTCCTTTGCCGAATTGCTGAACTATGGCGAAGAGCGCGTGCCGACCCTGTATGAGGAAATCGTCTCCAAGTCTTTCAAGCCACTGGGGCGCGGCGGCATGAGCATGTCCTTTGTCGTCAGTGGCGAGGCAGAAAAACAGACCAGCGAAACCCGCTATTTGCAAAGACCCTCCCTGTTTGATTTCAAGAGATCAGGTAAAGGGGTAAAACCCTATCTTGCACCCGGTGGAGATACGGCCGATAAACAGTAAAGGCGAGCGACCGACGCATCAGGCTCAACGGACAGCGTCCCTCCGCGCCGCAAAGGCAATATGCCAAACAGAATGAAGGAGGAAGCATATGAACAAGAAGCCCTTGGGAACAACCGGTTTTGACATTGCGCCGATCGTCTTTGGCGGCAACGTGCTTGGCTGGACAGCGGACGAGGCGGAGAGCTTTCGCGTGCTGGATGCCTTTATCGATCATGGCTTTGATGCCATCGATACAGCCGATTCCTATTCAAGATGGGCCGAAGGCAACAAGGGTGGGGAATCCGAAACCATTCTTGGCAAATGGTTCAAGTCGAGACCGGGCATGCGCGACAAGGTGAAACTCTTCACCAAGGTCGGCTCCGACATGGGTGGTCCGGGCGAGAAGGGCCTTTCCAGCAAATGGATCCTCAAGGAGGTCGACAACTCCCTTGCCCGTTTGGGCATCGACGAGATCGATCTCTATTTTTCCCATTGGCCAGACCCTGAAGCCGATCATGCCGACACTCTTGGCGCCTATGACAGGTTGCTGAAGGCTGGCAAGATCCGCTCCATCGGTGCGTCCAACTATGATGTCAAATTGTTGAGCACGGCGCTTGAGGTCTCAAAGGCCAATGGTCTGCCATCCTATCAGGTGCTGGAGCCGGAATATAACCTCTACAAGCGAGAAGGCTTTGACAGCGCCTTGCAGGATCTCTGCATCAAGGAAAATATCGGCGTGATCGCCTATTTCAGTCTGGCCGCGGGGTTCCTTACCGGCAAATATCGCTCCAGGGCGGATCTGGAAGGGCGCAAGCGCAGTGGCATGGTGGAGAAATATCTGACTGAGGGCGGTATGCGCCTGCTTGATATTCTCGATGATGTTGCCAGCCAGCATCAGGCCTCGATGGCTGAGGTTTCCCTTGCCTGGCTCATTCAGACGAGAGGTGTTACCGCTCCCATCGCAAGTGCCACCAGCGTGTCGCAGGTCGAAAGTTTCGCCAAGGCCGCATCGCTCAGATTGAGCGAAGAAGACATCGCACGGCTCGATAAGGCAGGCGCATAAGGCCCCACCAATCATCCAATGTCCTGAATGGAACACGCTCTCTGTTTGACCCCGATTTTCTTCCTGCTCTTGCTGCAACAAGGTCGCAAAGCGGATGCGGAGCCGGGGTCTTTCCCTTTTGCCCTCGCCAAGTGAACGTGGGGAGCGGGAGGGCGGCGAGCGGGCAGCAGACGCAAGGCAAAAGGAGCAGAGAAAAGGCTCAGACAGAAGACGTGTCTTGTCTTTGAGAAGCTCGCTGCCAAGGCAAGTCTTCAAGAGCTTGGTTTTTTTACCGAGACAGGCAGCGGTGACGCCCGCTTCCTCACGCGTTCTGACGACCGGCCATCGCCTCAAAGTGCAGGCCATGTCTGCCCGGTGAGAGGATTGCACTTTCACATTCGGATCGCCGTGACCGTGTCAGATAGTGATCGTGTCAGATAATGGCGAATTTTTCGATGATGGCCCGGATCCGGATATCCAGGTCTGCACTTGCCTCCAGCATCGGTGATCGACCCGTCCCGATGCTCTCGTCAACGAGATACAGAAGCCTTTTGATCAACTGGGGTGAGGGGCCAAGGGCTTCAAGGTCGCTGCATAGCGCAGCAAACAGGGCAACACTTTTCATTGCCTGCTCTTGCGCACCGGAGGAGAAATGCGAGCAAATGGCATGAAAGGTCTTCGGCAGGATATTGCCCAGATCGGAAATGCAGCCCTTGGCACCCTCCGAGAGACCGGCATAGACAAGCGCATCGCTGCCGACATAGACATCAAACCCGGATTTCTCCTTTCCGATCTGGAGAAAGTCCATGAATTGCGCTTCATTGCCACTGCTTTCCTTGATGCCGCAGATATTGGGATGGTCTGCCAGAAGCGCAGCGGTCGACGGTTCGATCCGGTTGAAATTGACGGTGGGTAAAGTGTTGAGATAGACGGGCAATTCGAAGCTGTCGGCAATTCGGGTGAAATGACGGATAAGGTCTTGCTGTGTGTGTGGAACGTAGCACGGGGGGAGCACGCTCACGCCATCAACGCCCAAGCTGGCCATTTCCCTGCCTAGAAGAATGGATTGATAGGGAGATGGTGCACCGATATTGGCCATCACGCGCACCTTGCCATCCACTTCCTCGATCACCTCGGCGCAAAGCCTTACCCGTTCAGCCTGGGACAGACTGGCAAAGTCGCCGATGACATCGCCGACCAGAATGGAATTTCCAGCATCCACTTGCCGTCTTGCCTGTCTTCGCACTGCGGAATAATCGACCTGATCGTCGCTGCCAAAGCAGGTGATTATGGCGACATACGCATCAAATTTTTCCATTCTTGCCTCCAGCAGTAACAAAGACCAGTATCCTCAAATCGGGTCCCCGGTCGTGGGCGAGGGACAGACCTGACGCCTGAGAGGTGTTCTATGACCCGCATTCCTCCAGGAGCGGATCGGACAGAAGCCCGGCTATGTCTGTCAAAAGGGTGTCATTTCCAAATCCTCCGGCCTTGGAAATGAACCAGTCAATATTGTTTCGGTTCGCCTGACAGGCGCCAAGCACAATGCCCGGCATCAACTCATCCATGAGGCGGATCGAACCGATGCCAAGCGCTTCGGCAACGACAATCGACGTGCCGCCACCCGTGCTGAAAATCGTCTTGATCGGCAGGCGTTTACAAATCTCGGTGGCTGCCTGAGCAAGCAAATGGGCCACATGATCGCCCTGTTCCCGCGTGACGCTCGCGCTTGATTTGCCATTCTCAACACGCAAGAGAATATTGGCCTCGCTCAGATTGGAACCATGCATTTGATCCCGGCAGATGGTCGCGATCTCCTGCGCCGATCCTCTGGGCGGGATCGATATGGTCTGGTAAAGGCCGCTTTTTTCTGCTATGTCGGCCTGTCTCAGCGATGTTTTGGTAAGGCTCCCAATGATCGAGAGAAGCGGGCCATCCATCTGGACGTGTTCTTGTGCCAAGGTCGGGCGGTGGACGTTTGAGAGACAGTGAGCAATGGCGCGGGCAAAACCGCCAGCTCCTGCCGGCAGCAGATCGAGCTGCCGAACAACCTGTGCCAGAGTGTCGAGATGGTCGCTCAGCGTTGCATCGGCCACGATCAGCCGCACGCCGTCCTCAAGCATTGCCCCGATGCGCTCTTGCAAGGCCTGCGCTCCGGCCTCGATTGCCGCGATGGGCAGATTGGCACTCTTCATGTGCGTTTGAAGATGCACAAGATCTACCACGTTGGACATCGAAAGAGGATGAAAGGGGTCGCTTCCAATCTCGGTCAAATGCAATGGCTGTCCGTCAAGATAGATAGTCCCGCCCTCACAGCTCCGGCCTGTCTCTGGCATCGCGGTGCAGACGAGCGCAGCACGACAGCCCGAGGCTTCTAGCGCAGCTTCGATTTCTCCGCCGGGATTGCCCCGCATGGTGGAGTCGATTTTTTTGTAGAAACGTTCGAAACCCGCTTCGCGGCAACGCCGGACCATGTTCGAGACGGTCTCTCTTGCGTCTTCAACGCTCAGGAAGCGCGTTTCGGTGGTGATGGATACCGTGCCCTCCTGACCTGCCAGACTGTCAGGCGAGGGGAGATGCAAAAACAGTTTTGTTGGTGTGCCGCAACGCGAGAAATGAACACCGGCATCTCCCGCTCCGGTAAAATCATCTGCGATGATCGCCAGTTTTTCGACTTGTTCCACATCTCCCCCTTTCTGGGTGCAGATCCCTTGTTTCGGGGGTGATCACAGGCTCAATGTGCGATGCATGATGAAGTCGCGCAGATAGGAATAGCTGACCTGCACGTGGCCATCGGCAGTTTCGATAATCGAAGGGTAGGAATAGTCGCCAGTAAAGGCACCATTCTTGTCATGATCGGACCGTAATGTGGCGTCTGCTTCCAGCACGAGTTCCCGCGTCCATGTCTTGCCAAGGTCGCGCGTACTGGCGATGATCAACGGATTTCTGGGCACTCCCCAGACAGCGCTTGTCTCGGTGATCTGGCATTTGTCGAGAAAACCTTGCCGATCCTGAACCCAAGGGGGAACCGAGCTTTCACCGGCCGCTCCAGTGGCCCCGATATGATTATAGATAAGAAGGATACGACCATCCTTCAGCTCGCAGGCCTGGATCGAGGAATTGTTGTTGGGTAGTTCGGTCGGCTCGGGTGCAGACCAGCTGAGCCCCCCGTCATCGGAGAGTGAACGGAAAATGCGGTCAGCCCTGCGGCGGCGATAAAAGGCCACCTTGCAACTGGGCATGATGTCCATATGCACGCAGCCGGCGCTTTGTGGAACTTCGGTTTCCTGCCAGCTTTTCCCCCCGTCTCGGGAAATCTGCACCAAGGAGAAATCATCCCCAAAGGCATTCTTGATATTGCTGTGCCAGACCGGCATCAGAAGATGCCCTTGGGGATTCACCACGGGAGGGTGTCGAATGAAGGTTCCCTGCTTGTCGAACAGGGTTTCGATGGGCGACCATGTGACGCCCTGATCCGCTGAGCGGCGACAACGGACAAGGGCCGTGCCCTGATCTGTTCCGACCTGTGCGGTATAGAGAAGCCAGATTTCGCCATTCGGATGTTGAAACAGGGCCGGGTTCTGTTCCGAACGGTCCTTGTCCTCACTCATCCGGATTGCCGGGGTCCACTTTCCCGCCGCCCGATCATGGTGCGAGAGATAGATATTGATGTCTGCCGACCCTTCCATGCTGCCACCAAACCAGGTGCACAGCAGGTCACCATTGTCCAGTTCCAGCAAATTGGAGGCATGGTTGCTCAGGCAGGGTGTCGGTATGTTATTGGACTCTTCAATCTTCATAGTCTTACCATCGAAACTGTGCCCACCCCTGTCGGTCGCTTCGACCATGTCGCGCGGGTGGCTGATTATTTTGAGCAAGTGTCAGGTCGCGCCTTGCTGCTTGGCGAGCTGTTGCGCGACCCGGCAAAGATCACGCCTCTTGCGCTTCGATTTCACTGATCCGGCTACAGGCCACCATATGGCCCCCACCGACATCCTCCAGTTCCGGGACCGACTGCGAACAGCGTTCCGTCGCATAGGCACAGCGAGGATGGAACCGGCACCCTTTGGGCGGATCGATGGCGTTGGAGACATCTCCTTTCAGGATGATCCGCTGGCGCCCCCGTTCAATGTCGGGGTCCGCTTCGGGCACTGCCGAAAGCAGGGCCTTGGTGTAGGGATGGACCGGACGACGGAACAGTTCTGCCTTGTCTGCAATCTCCATGATCTTGCCCAGATACATCACCGCGATCCGGTCACTGATATGGCGCACAACAGCCAGATCGTGGGCGATGAAGAGGTAGGTCAGACCATATTTTTCCTGAATATCCATCAACAGGTTGATGATCTGGGCCTGAATGGACACATCGAGCGCCGAAATCGGTTCGTCACAGACGATGAATTCGGGATCGCTGGCCAATGCCCTTGCAATACAGATCCTTTGCCGCTGGCCACCGGAAAACTCATGCGGATAGCGGTTGGAGACATTGGGATTGAGGCCGACATCCCGAATGAGCTGGGCTGTGCGAGCCGGAATATCCTTGTCCGGGCAGATCTTGTGCACCTTCATCGGCTCGGCCAGAGCTTCGCCGATGGTCATGCGCGGATTGAGCGTGGAGTAGGGATCCTGGAAGACGATCTGCGCCCGCTTGCGCATCGCCTGCAATTCCTTCTTCGGCAGGGCTGCAAGATTGACGCCCTCGAATTCCACGCTGCCCGATGTTGACCGATAAAGCTGAAGGATCGTGAAGCCGGTTGTCGACTTGCCGCACCCCGATTCCCCCACAAGGCCGAGGGTTTCGCCCTTGTAGATATCGAAGCTGACATCGTCGATGGCATGCACAACGGCGTTTTCGCTGCCAAAGGCCCCGAGCTTGACGGGGAAATGCTTGACGAGATTTTTGACCGTCACAAGCGGCTGTTTGACATTCATGTTCATTCTGCTGCCTCTCTTTGGGTCACATCCACCCAGCAGGCGATCCGGTGATGGGGATTGGCCCCTTCGCCGGTCACCGGTTTGAGGGAGGGGATTTCCTTCCTGCATCGCTCGGTGCAATAGCCGCAGCGCGCTGCAAATGGACAACTGGTTGGCTCGACAAACAGGTTTGGCGGAGCCCCTGCGATCGAAGGCAACCGGCTGCCTGCCTCGGTATGGATGCTCGGGATCGATTTGAGCAGACCGATGGTGTAGGGATGGCGAGGAGACTTGTAGATCTCGTCAATGGGGGCCTCTTCCACCACGCTGCCGCCATACATCACCATGATCCGGTCGACCATGCCCGCCAGCAGGCTGAGGTCATGGGTGATCCAGATGATGGACATGTTGAGCTTTTCGCGCAGCTCCTTTACCAATTCCACGATCTGGGCCTGAATGGTCACGTCTAGAGCCGTTGTCGGCTCGTCTGCGATCACCAGTTCCGGTTCGCTCAGAAGGGCCATTGCGATCATCACCCGCTGCCGCATGCCGCCCGAAAGCTGATGCGGATATTCATTGAGGCGATGCTCACTGTTCGAGATCCCGACGAGATCGAGATATTTGGCGGCCTGTTTCATGGCCTCGGAGCGTTTCAGGCGCTTGTGATAGATAATGCCTTCCACCAGCTGCGCCCCGATTTTCATGAACGGGTTGAGCGAGGTCATGGGATCCTGAAAGATCATGCCCACTTTGGAGCCGCGTATCGCGTTGATCTCTCCGGTACTGGCGTTGCTCAGGTCGATGCCATCAAGCAGAACCTCGCCGTCCGTTATTTGCGCTGCCGGAGGCAGCAGTTTGATGAGGCTCATCATGGAGACGGACTTGCCGCATCCCGATTCACCGACCACACCGAGCATTTCCCCTTTGTCGAGCGTGAAGGAAACACCATTCACTGCATAAAGGTAGCCGTTGCGCACCTTGAAGCGCGTGTGCAGATTGTTCACTTCCAAAAGTCTGGTCAAAGCGCCCTCCCTTTTGCTGTTCTTTGTTGTCTCTATTTCCACTGACGTGGGTTGAGCGCATCATTGAGGCCGTCCCCAAGGAAACTGAAGGCGATGGTCACAAGTGCGAGCACTGCGGCAGGAGCTGCCAGAATATGGGGGTAGAGCTGCCAGACCCTAAGGCCATCGCTGATCATGTTGCCCCAGCTGGGAATGGGTGGGCGTACACCAACACCCAGGAACGAGAAGGATGATTCAAAGACCATGGCTTCCCCGAGCGCCGCGCTGATATAGACGATGATCGGCCCAATTGAGTTGGGGATGACATATTTCCAGACGATTTTCGGTGTCGGAACCCCGATGGCCTCGGCAGCAACGACATAGTTCTTGTTGCGTACCGACATGATCTGGCCGCGGATGATTCGGGCAGCCTTTGGCCACTTGATGAGGGCGAGCGAACCGAACACCAGCACGAAGTCCACCAGAATGGTGTTTCGATAGAATTCGTTGCCGGTAATCAGGAACTGTTCGTCCATCCAGTTCACCAGTCGCGGCTTCATGGAAACGTTGATCACGATAACCAGCAGCAGGGATGGCACCGACATGGTGATGTCGATAAGCCAGACGATGAAGGCGTCAATCTTGCCGCCGAAATAGCCGCCCAGCGAGCCCATGAAGATACCGATGATCAGGCTGAGGAATGTGGTCGAGAAAGCAACGATCACGGCGGTGCGGGCACCATAGATCACGCGGCTGAGAATATCGCGCCCCAGATCGTCGGTTCCCATCCAATGGGCAAAGGATGGTGCCTGGTTGCGAGAATGAAGATCCTGCGAGAGGAAATCATACGGTGTGATATAGGGGCCGAAAATGGCGATGAAGAAGAGGAAGACCACAAGAAGCATGCCCAAAAGAGCGAGCTTGTTGGCGACCAGTCTGTCGAAGGCGTCCTTGACCAGACTGAATTGTTTTTCTTCCTGCTGCATCTCTAACGTATTGTCCGTCATTATTCGTCTCCTGTCTTTTTGGCAGCTGCACGGGGATCCAGCAGCGGATAGCTGAGGTCAACCAGCAGGTTTGAGGTCATTACGACGGTTGAGAAAATGAGTACGATGGCAAGGATGACCGGATAGTCCGAGGACTTGATCGCGGTTTCCGTCAAGCGGCCAAGGCCAGGCAATCCGAAGACCTTCTCGATGAGGATCGAGTTGTTCAGGGTCGCGATGATCAACAGGCCGATCTGACTGGCCACCGGTGTCAGCACCGGGCGCATGATATGCTTGATCACCACCTGATAGCGCGGAATACCCTTGGCACGAGCGGTGCGGACATAGTCCTCGCTGAGGACCTCCAGCACGCCGGCACGCGCCTGTCTGATGATGAGCGCCATGGGGTTGAGGCCGAGCACCAGCAGCGGCACGATGACCTTCCAGCTGAACAGGCCACTCCAGCCATAGGGCACGTCCATATCGAGCACCAGCACCAGAAAGACAATGATCAGTGGGCCGGCAACAAAGACGGGGATGCCCCAGACGATAAGCGCAAATCCGACGATCAGATTGTCCAGAAGCTTGTTTTGATTAAGCGCTGCGATGACACCCAGAATGATGCCGACCAGCGACAGAAGGAAAATGGCGGTGAGGCCCAGTTTGAGGGTAACGGGCAGTGCCGCAATGATCATGGAGTTTACGGAGCGGCCAGAGACCAGCGAATTTCCGAAATTTCCATGCAGGATATTCAGCAGATAATCTCCAAACTGAACCATGAAGGGGCGGTTCAGCCCGGCGGCATCCCTGATGGCTTCGACCCTCGCCGGATCGTAGGCCACATCACCGGGTGCCTGCAGGAAGATAAGCTTGATCGGATCGCCTGCGCCAAAGAATACGAGGGCGTAGATCAGCAAAAGGAGAATAAATACTGAGGGAATCCACTTGAGCAGTCGAAATAAGATGTAGCGTCCCATATCAAGTCTTCCTCGCGTTTAGAAAAAAGGACGGGAAGTGAGAGGTCACGACCCGTCCAGGATCGCCAATTATGGGCGTTTGCTTTCGTCGATGGTTACATTCCAGGGTTCGATGACCTGCCAGTCATCGTTCTTGTCGAAATTCATGACCCAAGGCATGGCCCATTTCGACATGACGTCATAGTAGTAAGGAATGTAGGTCCAGTCCTCGCGGAAGAGCTTTTGTGCTTCCTGTGCGAGGGCAATGCGCTGAGGATCGTCGACCCCTTTGGTCGAAGCTTCATCCAGCAGGGCATCAATCTTGGCATTTTCGTAACCGCCCAGTTTGTTGCGGGCGTTACCGGATTTCGAATAGATCGAACCCATCAGGTAGGAAACTGCATCAGGAACACGCGTCCCGACATCGTCGCGGAAGATCTGAACGCTCTTCTGGTCCGGGCCGGAATAGGTTTCGATGGCAGGTTTCATTTCGATGCCCTGAATGCCGAGAATTTTGCGCCATTGTTCAGCGATATACTGAGCAGCGGCTTCATGGGTCGGGGTGGAAATACCGACAAACATGATTTTCGGCAGGCGGTTGGCATCCTTGTATTTGGACGCGGCAAGAGCAGCTTTCGCAGCATCCGGATCGAAAGGATATTTCTCGAAGCTTTCATCAACGCCAGGAACCTTGTTGAGGATCTGGCTGGCAACGGTGAAAGGACCATCCGGGAAAGCGGCCAGAGCGAGCTCTTCAGGATTGACAGACATGATCAGTGCCTTGCGAACATTGATGTCGTCCATCGGAGGTTTCTTGGTGTTGATCCAGAACTGCTGACCTTTGGCCAATGCTGGTCCACCAAGGAAATCGGCACCCAGATCCTGGATAATGGTTGGTGTGATCAGCTCGGTGTGAGCGTCCATGGTGCCGCGTTTGAGCATCAGGGTGGCGGTGCTGGCGTCAGCAACCGTTGTCAGTACGATTTTGCTCAGTTTTGGTTTTGGCCCGAAGAAATTCGGGTTTGGAACCAGAGTAACAACACCTTGGTCGAGGTCCATGCTTTCAGGCATGAAAGGACCGGAAACGGCAACGCCTGGCATCCACCAGTCGGCTTTTTCCATGCCATTTTCGTCTTCGGCCTGTGAAATTTTCACTGGTGCGATAAGGGCAGTGGCAATTTTCTGGTCGAAAATCGGGTCTGCTCCGGCGAGCGTGACGCTGACCGTTGCTTCATCCTTGATTGCCAGACCTTCCATGTCCTGAGCTTTGCCGACGACAACGTCATTGAAGCCTTTCACACCACCCAGGAACAGGTTGATGCGGGCATGTTTGGTTGCTGGACGTGCGGACAGGTTCCAAGTGCCGACCACATCTTCAGCCGTGATCTTGGAGCCGTCTGAAAAGACCGCTTTTGGATCGATATGAAGGGTCCAGTTGGTATAGCTTTTATCGGACTCTACGCTCGAAAGGACATAGGGCGTCAGTTTGCCGTCCTTGTCGAAATACATGGGTGCTGCCCAGCTCAATGACTGCCAGCGCGCTGAGTGCCCTCCTCCCTGCAAAGGGGACCAGTTTTGTTGCAACACGGGATGAGCAATATTCAAGACCTGACCGCCGTCAGACGCGGTCAGCCCCTGTGACGGTGATAGCCCGAGCATCGAAAGCCCGAGCAAAAGGACTTTAAAAAGATCCTTTTTCATTAAGGTGTCTCCTCTCTTTATCTAATCAATTAGACGGTGGCGTTTCTTTCCGCGCCTTGCCCATTAAAATTGCAAAGCCTGTACCAATACGCGTAGCGCCTTGAAAAGATTAATAAAATCCTAAAGTATTAATTAGTTTTACTGAGCTGTTTTGTTAAAATTTGCATTGGCGTGTGGTGTAGAGTGCATCAGCAATTCGTTGCAATTGATGACCGGGACACTCAAAATCGCGCATTGGGAGGACAGGCCATGGTCATTGCATTTATTGCGCCATACGAGGAAATTCGCATCAAGGCGCAAAGCATCATCGATACGTCAAACTATCCGGCGAAAACCTATCAGGGCGATCTGCATCAGGGCGTCAAGGCAGCCCGCCTCGCGATGGCGGAAGGGGCCAAGATCATCATTTCTCGCGGAGGGACAGCGCGGCTCATTCGCCGCGAACTCAATATCGAGGTGATCGAGGTGGAGGCCTCGATCCAGCGCACTCTGGCCTATGTCTACAAGGAAACCGATGAAGTCACGCGCATTGGGATCGCCGGTTTCGAGCAATTGATCAATATGGTCGAGCCGATCTGTAGCACGCTCAATCGCACTTATCATTCTGTCGAACTGCGCGAGAAACTGTCCTTTCAGGAGCGCATGGACAGTCTGGTCCGCTGGAAGCCGGATGTCGTCATCGGGGATGCGATTGCCTATCAGTGGGCTAAGTCCAATGGCCTGCATGCACATTTGATCGAATCCAGCATGGAAACGATTGTTGGCGCCTTCGAACGGGCCATGCTGGTCTACAAGAACCTCAATCGATATATCCTTGCGGAACAGAAACTGTCGACGGTTCTCAATTGCACCCGTGACGGGGCGGTTCTGGTCAATGGTGAGGGGCGCATCGAGGAGATCAACCGGCAGGGCTGTGTCATCCTGTCCTATCCGCGCGAGCAGATTCTGGGAACCCAGATTCTGGATTTTTTCGACACTCCGGAATTCAGGCGTGCGATTGGCAAGAGAGCCGTCGCGCGCAATATGATCGCCAATTATCGCGAAGAAAAACTGGCCGTCGATCACATCTCGCTCACCCCCGATGGGGCCGCAGACAATGCATCTGTCATCCTGTTCCAGCCGGTTCAGAAAATTCAGGAAACCGGCAATGTCATCCGCAAAAAGCTGACCGAAAGTGGCTTTTATGCAAAATACACATTTTCCGACATCCTCTACAAATGCGACAAGATGAAACAGCTCGTCACCATGGCCGAGCGTTACAGCCAGACCATCTGCAATGTCATGATCGTCGGGGAAACCGGCACCGGCAAGGAGCTTTTCGCCCAGTCGATCCACAATGCCGGACAATTGTCCAAAGGGCCCTTTGTTGCGGTCAACTGCGCTGCGCTGCCCGGCGACCTGCTCGAGAGTGAGCTGTTCGGTTACGCTCCGGGTGCCTTCACCGGGGCGTCACGGGCGGGCAAGATAGGGCTGTTCGAACTGGCACATGAGGGAACCCTGTTCCTCGATGAATTGACGGAGATGGATATTTTCCTTCAGGCCAAATTGCTGCGTGCCCTGCAAACCGGTGAAATCATGCGTATCGGTGACAACAAGGTCATTCCGATCAATGTGCGCATTATTGCCACCACCAACAGGAACCCGCCACAGGAAATCGAGCAGCGACGCTTGAGGGCGGACCTGTTCTACCGGCTCAATGTTCTCGACCTTACCATTCCCCCCTTGCGCGAGAGGGACGGAGATCCCGAATTGCTTTTCTCCCACTTCCTCATAAAGATTTGCAAGCAGAGAAAAATCGCGGTTCCCCATATCCCGACCCGCATCGTCAAGCAACTGCATCAGCATAGCTGGCCGGGAAATGTGCGCGAACTTGAAAATCTGGCCGAAAAATTCGCGACCCTGCCAACGCTGACCGAACTGAATTTGCCCTTGCAGAGATCTGCCCTGTTTCCCGATGCCAGCGAGATGGAGAGAGAAGAGACAGCTTCTTCGCTCGATGAAATGATTGCTGCAAAAGTGAGCCGGATCTACCATATGGAAAATGGCAATATCTCAAAGACCGCCCAGCGTCTGGCGATTGATCGCAACACCGTCAAACGGTGGCTCGAAAAGAGTCAGAAATTTGGCTCGGTGAGCAAGCATTGACACGTGCGTACCTGTCCGTTTGAGCGGCAGGTAAATCCTTGCCCTCAGGCTGGGTGACAATCTGGGTGCTGCGGTCGGCTCGCGATTTGCTTCGGTTCTGTTTGTCAGCAGAATTCGAACAGTCCCGCTGCGCCCTGACCGCCGCCGACACACATGCTGACCACGCCGAATTTTGCTCCGCGACGTTGCCCCTCAAGCAAGATATGGCCTGCCATGCGGGCCCCGGACATGCCATAGGGATGGCCAATGGAAATGGCACCACCATTGACATTGAGCCTGTCATTGTCGATATCCAGCCGATCCCGGCAATAGACCAGCTGTGAGGCAAAGGCCTCATTGATTTCCCAAAGATCGATATCCTTGATGCCAAGGCCATTGCGGGCCAACAGCTTTGGAATGGCGCGAACCGGGCCTATCCCCATTTCCTCGGCCGCGCACCCGGCAACGGCAAAGCCGCGGAAGATGCCCAGTGGCTGAAGGTTCCGTCTTTCCGCTTCACTGCGCTCCATCAGCACGCAGGCCGACGCTCCGTCGGACAACTGGCTCGCATTGCCTGCCGTAATGCTTTTGTCCGGTCCGAGAACCGGTTTGAGGCGAGTCAGCCCTTCGGCTGTCGTCTGCGGGCGGTTGCACTCGTCCTTGATCAGCAAAACCTGCTCCTCGCACTCTGACCCGGTTTCTCCGTCCCTGACCAGTTTGATGGCTTCAATCGGGATGATCTCATTGTCAAAGATCCCCGCGTCCTGAGCTGCTGCCATGCGCTGCTGACTCTGAAGGGCATAGGCGTCCTGCATCTGGCGAGAAATACCATAGCGCGCAGCGACAATTTCTGCCGTCTCTATCATCGACATGTAATAGCTGTCGGGCACATTGGGATCGTTGTAGCGATGCCAGTTCCAATGGTTGTTCTGGACCAGGGAAATACTGTCAAGGCCACCGCCGATGGCCACATCGACCCCTTCATTGATGATCATGTGGGCGGCAATCGCAATGGCATTCAGGCCCGAGGCGCATTGCCGGTCGATGGTCGAGCCGGCCACGCTGTCGGGCATTCCCGCGGCCATCACGATGTGGCGTCCCACATTGATGCCCGTGCTGCCCTGGGTGAGGGCGGAGCCGAAAACCATTTCCTCAACGCAGTCCGGTTCGAGCGAAGCCCGCGCGAGCGCTCCCTTGACCGCATGCGCCGCAAGGCTTGGGACTTCGAGATTGTTGAAAGCACCCCGATAGGCCTTGCCGATGGGGGTCCTTGCGGTGGATACGATGACAGCTTCGCGCATTTTCCCTTTTCCTAGATCTTTTCGAGCCCGCACCAGTTGGCAATGAACAGGGCCGTTGCCTTGGTGATTCGATTGACACTCTCAAGACATACGCTTTCATTGAAGCCGTGAATAGCCTCCGCCTTGGGTCCATAGACAAGAGCTGGCGTATCGGCATAAAGTCCGAAGAAGCGTGAATCGGTCGTGCAGGTAATGGCCATCTGGTCGAGCGTTGTGCCATTCACCGTTTCGTGGGCCCCTTCGAGCGTCTTGATCGCACTCCTGGCCGCCTCGCTTTTGTCGTCCGACAGGGCATAGCCTTCGGCCATGAAGCCGTGATAGATGATCTTCGGTTTGTTGGCTCTGAGGAAGGCATTCTCCTCAGCTGCCTGATAAAGGGTCTGTTCGATTTCAGCCCGCGCCTCTGCCATATCCTGTCCGGGGAAGGTGCCCATGCGCACATCGAACACACACCAGGCCGGAACGGAGCTTGCCCAGTCCCCACCGACAATCTTGCCGATATTGAGATTGAGCGCATGATCGTGATGGGCAAAATCGGCATGACGATGCGCCGGAGCGTTCCAGCGGGCTTCAAGCTTGTGCAAGGCCTCAATGAGAGGCACAGCCGCCTCGATAGCGTTGGCCCCGTCACCCGCATAGGCAACATGGGTTGGCAGGCCCTGCAAATGAACCTGGAACCAGATGACGCCCGTTTGCGCTGAGACAAGCGTTTCGCTGAAGGGCTCGGGAATGAGCGCCGCGTCAGCCTTGTAGCCCCGTTTCAGGCAGGCAAGAGCACCATTGCCTGTGCATTCCTCTTCCACCACAGACTGGAAGAAAAGGTCCGCAGCTGGCGCAAAACCGCATGCTTTCAGGGCTTCAAGGGCGAAAAGATTGGCCACAAGGCCCGCTTTCATATCCCCCGCACCGCGCCCATACATTGTGTCGCCATCGATAGAGGGCGCAAAGGGAGGCTTGTCCCACATGTCCAGAGGCCCGGCGGGCACGACGTCGATATGGCCGTTGAGAATGAGCGAGCGCCCCTTGGCGCTCTGGCTGCGATGACTGCCTACGACATTGATTGCCTCTTCATAATTGCCGATCACCGGCGAGAAGCCCGGCAGATCGCAAATATCCTTGACATCGATTTTCCAGCGATCAACAACGAGGCCCCGGTCGGACAATTCCCGCGCCATGAAATTCTGGGCCAATTGTTCGTTGCCCCGCGTCGAGGGGTAACTGACAAGTTCGGAGAGAAAATCCAGCTGGCTGTCAAAGCCCTTGTCAACGGCCGCCAGAATTTGTGTTTCCAATGCCTTGTCCATTTCTCTCTCGCTTTCTCTTCTCTCTCTCTCGTCTCATCGACCCCGCGGATCATGGCCTAGAATTTTGCGATCTCGCCATCCGGTATGATCAAGGGGGCCGCCGTTGCCGCGACGACATCCGTGACCGAAAGGCCTGCCGCAATTTCCTTGAGGGCAAACCCTTCAGGCGTGACATCGATCACCGCCATGTCTGTGAAAATACGTTGCACGCATCCTCTGGCCGTCAGTGGCAGGGAGCAGGCCTCAAGCAGTTTGGACTTGCCCTTGCGGTCGGTGTGGGTTGTCAGAACCATCACCTTTTTTGCCTTTTGGGCAAGTTCGATGCCGCCACCAACACCGGGTGAGAATTTCCCCGGTATTTTCCAGTTGGCAAGATCGCCATTCTGGGCCACCTCGAATGCGCCCAGCATGGTCAGATCAAGCCGTCCCGAGCGCACGATCGCAAAGGATGTGGCGCTGTCGATAAAGGCACCACCGGGCAAGGCGGAGATATAGGCGCCACCCGCATCGATGAGATTGCGGTCCGCATGCTCATAATCGAGGGTCGGGCCGACGCCCACCAGGCCATTCTCCGTATGCAATCCCGCTTCCAGATCATCAGGCAGGAAATTGACCACGCGGGTCGGAAGGCCAATGCCCAGATTGACCAGCATGCCGGGTTTGATTTCCTTTGCCGCACGGGCGACCATTCTGTCTTTAGCGTCGGACAATGTCATATTCCTCATGCAGTTGATCAATGGCCACAACATGGTCGACGAAAGGGCCGGGCGTATGGATGGCATCGGCCTCAAGACCGCCAAGCGGCAGGCACTGCTCGCATTCGGCAATCACACAGTCCGCCGCCATCGCCATCAGGGGATTGAAATTGCGTGCGGTTTTGGCAAAGCAAAGATTGCCGAAGGCATCGGCGCTGTCTGCGTGAACAAGGGCCACATCGGCCCTCAGGGCTTTTTCGATGAGATAGGATTTGCCATCCATCTCGACCATCTGCTTGCCCTCGGCCAGCTCTGTGCCGATACCGATATCGGAGACAAAACCGATGAGCCCGGCGCTGCCAGCACGGATGCGCTCGGCCAGAATGCCCTGAGCGCAGAATTCCACCTCGATTTTGCCCTCATTCATCAGCCCGATGGCATGGGCATTGAGCCCCAGATGGGTGACAATCAGTTTGCGCACTTGTCCATTGGCGAGCAGATGATCGATGCCCATATCCTTCTCGTTGGCGTCATTCTTGATAAGGGTAAGGTCTTTCTGACCCTGCCGAACCAGCTCTGCAATGAGGTTGAAGGGGGTTCCGGGGACACCGAAACCGCCCACCATGATGGAAGCGCCGTCCTTGATCTTTGAGACGGCTTTTTCCATTCCCGTCACTTTTTCAGGCAGTCTCATAACGTGCTCACCGGCAGATCGAATTTCGCGGCCAGTGCATCGAGGCTGTCGACAAGAATTGCCATGATCTCGTCAATCTGGGCTTCCGTGACGATCATTGCCGGGCAAACAAGGAAGTGGTCGCCCTCTACACCGCCACGGGTGCGGCGGGAATAGATGATCAGGCCCCGTTCATAGGCAAGTTCAACCAGATTGAGATAACAATTATATTCCTTGGGCAGCGGTGCCATGGTTTCGCGGTCACTGACCAGCTCGAAGGCAAGTAGCAACCCCTTGCCGCGCACATCGCCAATAAAGGGATAGCGCTCCATGAGGCCCGTGAGGCGGGATTTGAGCAAATTGCCCATTGCCGCGCAATTGCCGATAAGGTCGAGCCGCTCGATTTCCTTGAGCACAGCAACGCCTGCCGAGCAGGCGAGCGGGTTGCCAGCATAGGTGTAGCCATGCAGGAAGCCACCCGCATCAAGCAGCGCTTCGACCATCGGCTCGCGGGTGACCACCGCCCCGAGCGGCGCATATCCGGCGGCAAAGCCTTTTGACATGGCAACAATATCAGGCTCGATCCCCCAGTGATCCGCTGCAAGGAATGCGCCTGTGCGGCCAACTCCGGTCATCACTTCATCATAGATGAGCAGGATGCCGAATTCCTTGCAGATCTCTGCGATGCGGCCATAATAGCTGTCCGGTGCGACCAGTGCCCCGGTTGAGGCTCCACCGATGGGCTCCATGATGAAGGCAAGCACGCTTTCGGGACCTTGTGCGATGATCTCGTCACGCAGCAACTCGGCATATTTCAGCCCGCGCTGCTCATCGCTCAGATTGTCCCGGTCCAGATAGCAGGTCGGAGAGGCGATTTTCGGCATGTCCCGCAGCATCGGATCAAACGGCCGACACAGCGGGTCATAGCCCGTCAGCGCCAGCGTGCCAAGGGTTGCCCCATGGTAGGAGGGAAAGCGGGAAATGACTTTCCAACGCTGTGCCTGGCCTTGGGTAATGGCATATTGGCGCGCCAGCTTGATGGCACTTTCCACCGCTTCGGAGCCACCCGAGACAAAGAAGACCCGGTCGAGATCTCCCGGCATCTGGTCTGCCACCATGGCCGCCAGATCTTCTGACGGCTCGGTGCGGAAATGCAGCCGATAGCCGAAGGTGGACTTGTCCATCTGCGCCTTCATGGCCGCCAGCACATTGGGATTGGAATGGCCGATATTGGAGACCATGGCACCGGAGGAGCCGTCTATGTAACGTTTGCCGGACTGGTCATACATATAGATGCCTTCTGCCCGGTCCAGAAACGGACGGGGCATGCGGGACTGATAGAAGAGATGGGACGCTCTATTGCTCATTTCACGCCTTCCAGGTGTTTTCTCAGGAAATTTCGGGTGCGGTCATGCGTCGGATTGCGGAAGATCACCTCGGGGGCTCCCTCTTCGACGACAACCCCGCCATCCATGAAGATCACGCGGTCGCACACCGATTCCGCAAAGCCCATCTCATGGGTGACGATGATCATGGTCATATGTTCCTCGGCCAGCTTTTTCATCACCTGGTTGACTTCCTCGACCAGTTCGGGGTCAAGCGCCGAAGTGGCTTCGTCAAACAGCATCAGCTTTGGTTTCATGGCAAGGGCGCGGGCAATGGCCACGCGCTGCTTTTGCCCACCGGAAAGCTGGGAGGGATGATAGTCGATCCGGTCGCTGAGACCGACATGCTCGAGCTGCATTTCTGCCAGCTCATTGGCCTCCTTGTCGGAGACGCCCTTGAGCAGTTTTGGCGCCAGGGTGATGTTTTCGCGCACCGTCAGATGCGGGAACAGGTTGAAATGCTGGAACACCATGCCGATCTGCTGGCGGACCTGATTGATATGCTTCTCATATTGCGCATGGGGCAGGAGCTTGTTGACCTGCATGCCGTCAAGCCACACCTCGCCCGAGGTGAGCGGGTCGAGATCGTTGATGGCACGTAGCAGCGTCGACTTGCCCGAGCCGCTGGGGCCGATGATCGCGACAATCTGCTGCTGTTCAACCTGAAGGCTGATATCCTTGAGAACTTCAAGATCGCCAAAGCATTTCTGGGCATGCTGGATATCAACAAATGGACGTTTGCTACTCATGATAGGATCCTTCAGGCACGATTAGCGGGAGGCTTGAACACGGCGTTCCAAACGACGCAACACCGCTTCCATGCCCAGATTGACAATGTAATAACAGACCGCAGCCACAGCATAGAACTCGAACGGGCGATAGGTGCGCCCGATGGCGAGCTGGGCCGACAGGGTAAGCTCGGTTACGCCGATGACGGAGACCAGAGCAGAGTCCTTCAGCAACGCAATCATATTGTTGCCGATGGGCGGGATGACATCCCGAACCGCCTGCGGAATGACGACATAGCGAAGCGCATGACCCCGGCTTAGCCCCAAGGTGCGCGCCGCTTCCATCTGTCCCCGGTCAACCGCCAGAATGCTGGTCTGGATCAGTTCCGAATTGTAGACGGCGAAATGCAGTCCAAGCCCGAGCGAGCCTGCAACGAAGGCGGGCAGGTCGATGCCAACCTGAATGAGCCCGAAATAGATCAGAAACAGTTGCAACAGCAGCGGTGTTCCCATGAACAGCCATTCAAAGCCCTTCATCGGCCAGCGGATGACCGGGGGCGCATAAAGAGCGACGACCGCAAAGAAAATACCGCCGAAAAAGCTCAGGACAGCGGCCGCGGCCGTGATGGCGATGGTCCAGACGATCCCCATCAGAATGACGTCGATGAAGCCTGGCACAACGGAAAAATCAAGTCCCATGGCGGCCTCCCTTGAAGATTGGATTGATCATTGGATCCGCACCTTTCTGTCCAGCCAGTTGATGCCGCGTCCTGTCACATAAATGATGATCATGTAGAGGACACCCGCCAGAATGAACATTTCAAAGGGTTTGTAGGTCGAGCCGATGAAGCGCTGGGCCGTGTAGGTCAATTCGATCACCGAGATGGCAGCAACCAGCGCCGTACCCTTGATGAGGGCGTTGATATTGACCCCGAGCGGGCGAACCATCAGCCGAAAGGCCTGCGGCAGGATCACATAGCGCATGGCCTGCCAGCGGCTGAGGCCAAGGGTGCGGGCCGCCTCGGTCTGGCCCTTGTGAACCGCCACGATTGCCCCGCGGATCGTCTCTGTCATATAGGCTCCGATATTGACCCCAAGCCCGATCACCCCTGCCTCGAAGGCGTCAAGCTGAATGCCGACCTGCGGGCCGCCGAAATAGAGCAGAAAGAGCTGGATGAGCGCCGGGGTGCCACGAAACAGACTGACATAGGCCGAGCCTATAAAGCGAATGCCCTTGAGGCGGGACAGACGTGCAGCTGCTCCAAGAGACCCGCAGATGAGACCCAGAAGGCATGTCAGGACAGACAATTCTATGGTCAGCACTGCCGCATTCAGAAAATGGGGATAGACTTTGAGGATGAGATCTATGTCCATATGCGAAGGTCCTCAATGATGGTCTTTGCGTTCCAGAAACGGCATTTTGCGCATTTCGCGAACAAGGGCCGTCGTCTCTTCAATGGCCGCTTCAAGGAAGGCCTTGCCATTTTCTGCGGTCGCAACGGTCGGATCGCCCATCGTGCCATCTTCGGATACCTCGGACCACCAGCGCATGAGCATCGCCTTGCCGCCACCTTTTGCCAGATCGAGATTGAAGAACCGGCTGTCAGGGTCATGCAGATTCTGGGTTTTCGCCTTGCTCAAATCAACGAGGTCCGGATGCAGATATTTATAGATCGCCGCCTCGAATTCCCCGGCATGTGCGATTCCGCCAATCTCAGATGCACGGATTTCGTTGATCCGCGCCGCGCAAAGATTCCAATAGGACGCCGAAACACAGATAATGCCTGTCTCGATCACGGTCTTGCGGGCCGAGAGATCGAGTATGGAGTGGTTCGAACCATGGGAATTGAGCAGCAGGATCCGCCGAAATCCGTGATGAGCCAGCGATTTGGTTACGTCGGTCACGAACGCGATCAGCGTTTCGGGCTGGATCCAGATAACGCCCGGGAAGTCCTTGTGATGTTCATTGAAGCCATAGGAAATGGGTGGCATCACCAACACCTCTTCAGGTGCCTTGTCAGCCACTCCATTGGCCACAGCCATGCCGAGCACCGTGTCGGTATCAAGCGGCATATGCGGGCCATGGTCTTCGGTTGCTGAGACATTGAGGATGACGACGCGATCCTTGTCCGCGTCACGCACCTCTTCCCAGGTCAATTTGCCATATGCGGTGGTCATGGAAAGAGTCTTTCAAAAGGATAAGAAGAAGGGAACACCTTTTTGAGATGGCATCCCCTTCTTGAAACGGCATGTTAGCGAATGTCGCCGCCTACCCATTTTTCAGCAATTTTGAGGTAGGTGCCGTCAGCCATGATTTCATCCAGGGCTTTCTGCATGGCTGCCTGCAAGTCCGGATTGCCTTCACGAATGGCAATGCCTGCGCCGAATTTGTCGGCTACCAGATCTTCGATCTCGACGAATTTGTAGCCGTTTTTCTTCATTGCGAGCATGGCGGCGATGCGGTCATTGACGATGGCATCAACACGGCCATTTTCCAACTCGAGCATCAGTTCCGGCAGACCTTTGTAGGTGCGGATCTTGTAGCCCTGTTCGCGGGCCCATGCTTCATGGGTTTCGCCCAGTGTTACGCCAAGGGTCGCATCATCCAGCTGCTTGACGCTGGTGATAGGCGAGCCTTCCTTGGTGAAGATGGCGCGTTTGGTAGCGTAGTAAGGGCCAACGAAATCGACAACCTTGTCACGTTCTTCGGTGATGGTCATGGAGCCAACAATGGCATCATATTTTTTCGCCAGCAGACCGCCAATGATGCCATCCCATGCAGTGGTGACGATTTTGGTTTCAAGGCCCATGCGTTTGGCGATTTCGGTACCGATGGCCGGGTCGAAGCCAACCACCTTGTTTTCTTCATCAACAAAGTTGAACGGAGGATAGGCCCCACTCATCGCGATGCTGATTTCACCTTTTTTCTTGATGGCTTCCAATTCGTCAGCAACCGCTGGGGCGGAAAGGCTGAGACCTGCGAGCATGAGGGCACCAGCGCCCGCGATGACTTTTGTGATGCTGCGGCGATTGATCATGGATTTCTCCTGTTTGAAGCTATGAACTGTTCCCAAGGCGTTTTGCCTAATTTTTAGCAGTGACTAATTTTTTGTCACCTTGCGCTGAAAGATACACGGGATGTATCATCAAGCAACTAAATAATACCAATTTCCAATATAGATGAGATCTATGATGCGACCATATGAGCAACGATTTCCCTGGAACCTGGATTGGAACCTGCTGCGCACCTTCATGGTTGTCGTTGAGCAGAAGAGCATTACCAAAGCGGCTGATTTTCTGGGTTTGAAGCAACCCACGGTCAGCGCCGCCCTGAAAAGGCTTGAGGAAATGACGGGCCACAGGCTGATCATAAGAAAGCCGAACCAGTTTCGTGTCACCAGCGCTGGCGAGATCCTTTATTATGAATGCTCGACAATTTTCGGCTCGGTTTCCCAGTTGCCATCTCTTCTGGAACGGGGTGAAGAAGAGTTGTGTGGACAGTTGAATATTGTGGTCGCCAGCCATGTCATGTGCCCTCATTTTGACAAGCTGCTTCAGACATTTGCCGAAATGCACAGACGTGTCTCCTTTTCGATTGCCGTCGCAGACAGCGAGGAGATCACCAATCGGGTTGCCCAGAACCGCGCGAGCTTTGGTGTCTGTCTGCTCAACAAGATCCCGCAAAATCTACAGGCCGACATTCTATACCGCGAATATTTCGCGCTCTATTGCGGCCCCAGTCATCGCCTGTTTGGCCGCACCGATATTGACATTGCCGAATTGGAAGGCGAACCCAGTGTGTCCTTTCAGACCGAGGTGGAAGGGGGCCCGCTGGAGCCGGTGGCCAACTTGCGTGCGCGCATTCAGGCCGCAACCCGCTGGCGCGGGGTTTCATCCAATCTTGTGGAATTGCGCCGCATGATCATAGCCAATATTGGCATCGGTGCCTTGCCGGTTCACATCGCCCAGCGCGAAGTCATGCGCGGTCTTCTGCACCAGTTGCCGCCCTATCACGATCTGCCAATGGTCAATGTCCATTTCGTCTCAAACCCGAAACGGCGCTTTGCCGAGGCCGAGGCGGAATTTCTCCGGCTATGCCAGGCCCACATCCTGTCTTTGCCTCTGGACCAAAGAACCTACAAAGAACGCCGTCTCTGAAGGTCTGAACGGTCTGACAGAGGATTTTGCCCAAATGATGGATGGCTTTACAGGGCGCTGTGGCCATGTATTGACCTTTCTGATCAGTATACTTCATGTATTTACTAAGTAAAAATTCTTATACCTCCAAGGTATTGACTCCTCGCACTTAAGGTATTGGCGAATATTTCCAAAGCCTCTCACAATAATTAAACGATAAGAAAGGGCTTTAACGGATTGGAATATTTCCAGTTCGAGCGGAGTTGTGTGGTTTGGAGAGGAAAAAGAGCAGATTGGTTGCTTGGATCGAGCTGCCAAGACTCGGAAATGGCCTGGCTTCCGTCTTTTTGACAAGCCGGTCTCTCACCCATGTCATGAACGATTAGACGCACCTCCTCAGACGCACCTCCCATGAGGGCCAGTCGCGTCTGGAAAAGTCTTTGAGTCCTTTCGAAGTCGAACAATTTGTCTCAATTGTCAAAACGAGTTCGGGAGGAATTTCAATGACAATGAATGCCGGAACCATGCCGATGGAGCGCCGGGCAGGCGCGCTTCAGGGCATCTTGCTGGTCGCTACGGGGGCTCTGCTGCAAACCATGCTGATAACCATGGTTTCGCCCGTCTTGCCAGGCATGATGGCCGCTTTTAGCAGCCATCCCAATGCCGAGATCCTCACGACTTTGTCCATCACAAGCCCGGCATTGAGCCTTGCTATTCTCTCTCCTCTGGCCGGAACGATGGTCGACCGGATTGGTCGCCGCACACCGCTCCTGATTGGCCTCCTGTGCTATGCCGCTTTTGGCATTATTCCCTATTTTGTCGGCGACCTGATCGGTATCCTCGTCTCTCGTCTGTTCCTGGGGGCCGCGACAGCGATGGTCATGACCACCAGCATGACGCTTCTGGGCGATTTCTTCTCGGGCAAGGAGCGCGAGCATTATCTTGAAATCAACGCTGCCTTCGCTGCGATTTTTGCCATTCTGACCATTGCAACCGGCGGGTTTCTGGGCTCGATTGGATGGAATGTTCCGTTCATTTGCTATGCGATCGCGGCGGTTTTCTTCGTGCTGATTCTTGCCTTCACGTGGGAGCCGAATCATCAACAGGCGACCGAGCAGGCTGACGAGGCAGGAGACTTCCGCTGGGGACCATTGCTCATTCTCTGCCTCATGGTTGTTTGTGGCGGCATGGTCTTCATTTCTCCGCTGCTGTTTGTCGGTGTGCTGGTTTCCGCCGCCGGTCAGCCGTCTCCGTCCACGGCCGGAATGATCGGCGCTGGCTGTAGCCTTGCCGTCCCCCTCGGGGCTATCAGTTTTCAGCAATTGCGCGCCCGTCGCTTCTCCGTGCCAAGCCTTGTGACCCTTGCCTTCCTGATCATCGGCATTGGCCACATGACCATCGCGCTGACCCAGTCCCTGACGGGTTTGATCGTCGGCTTCGCCATCCAGCAATATGGCTCCGGCTACATCTTGGCCGGAATGATGATCTGGGTGCTGAGCCTGTTGCCCCATGCGCAACGGGGCAGAGGCACCGGGATGTATTTCACCAGCTTCATGATCGCCCAGCCAATTGCCGGGGCCGCATTTGCCGGTCTTGTCAAGGCGGTTGGTGGCTCGCCTCTGGTTGCCATGGGGGGCTATGGCGTTTTGGCTCTGGCCGTTGCGGTGATCCTTATCCTTGTCTGTGCCCCACGGGGTGCCTTCAAGAAGGACCCTGAGGAACAGACCGCCACGCCTGCGGGCTGAGCGAAACGCTCATCCTTCGAAAAGAACGACGTGCTCTCTTGCAAGGTTTCTCCCCTCCGCAAGACAGCCTCCAAAGCAAAGAGGCACTCGCCTCTTTGCTGACTATCCCGAAATGACAGTCCGCATTGGCAAGCAGTGCAATGCGGCACCAGGTTCCCGCGTTTCAGCCCGGATCGGCAGAAATCGGGCGCGAAAGGAAATATCGATGGAAAATCCCCGGTTCCCGAATTGGCAGCCCATGCGCAGCATGCTGATGGTGAGCGTGCGTGATGACAGCGATCTGCCAGCCGCCTATCGTTGGCTCTACAAGCATCATGTCAATGACAGCATCTCGCAATTCGCGCCCTATGTGACGCAATACAGCACCTACCGCGCCTTGCCATTGTCTCAGAGCGCTGAAGAGTTCGGCACATACAATTTCATCATGACCGAGCATTACTGGCTGATTTCTCCTTTCATCCAGGGGGATGCGCCAAAGGGTCTGGCCTTTACCGAACACTTTACCGATGACTATCTGAACATCACCCGCCAGCCGACCGGCATGGGGTTGCGCCCTGGCACATGGACGGGCTCGCGGGAAGGATATCACCCGACCGCCTTTGTGTTTCTGCCCATGTTCTGGGAAAAGGAATACAAGGGGCCACGCTCCATCGAGGATGGAGCGAACTATCGCTGGATCTTCACCTTCCACTATCCCGATGGCGTCGACCCGCAGGCAGCCGATGCCTGGTTCGATCAGGAATTTATGGCCAAAATCTGCGAACTGCCACAAGTCACCCGTGCCTTGTCGAGCCCCGTTCTGGATACGCCCATGAAATCGCATTTCCATCGGCTGGCGGAAATCTGGTTTGAGAATAGCCGCGAATGGGAAGAGGCGATTGCCACGATCTGGAACAAGATCGAAAAGCCTGATTGGGCCACCTATGATCGCTTCCCCTATTTCGAACCCTACAAGGATTTTGTCGGTGTCTTTTTGCTTGATCGGCCAGAGTCCGACCACTTGCAGCAATTCCGGGGCTACAACACAACCCGCTAGGGCGCATGAGGACGCGCAGCCCATACCTGAAAGGTTGGCCTATCTTCGAGGTATGGGTTCATAGCGGCAAAGGTATTGGTAACGGGCCGTTTACATTTCCTAAACTTTACCGTGATCGCTGGCTCCAAGCCAATTTCGACTCGGATCGAGGGCAGGTGTTGCAAGCTGAATGTGAGCAACACCTGCTGTAATCCAAAGGAGCATGGCACTTTGTTTCGTCCCGCCCGAGGGGCGGGTCGAGACAAGGCGCTCTTGAGAACCAGGATGCTCAGCTACGTCTTAAGGAAGCGGCGAAAACTCTGCTGTTGGGACCCGTCAGCGATTTCAAATTTGACGAACTGGAGGAACAGAATGAAAAAATCCACCTTCTTGATTGGTGTCTTCGCCGCTTCCATGGCAAGCAGCGCCCTTGCTGCTGACATGGGGTCTAATGGCGGGCACGCACTGCCGCTCGGTGTTGCGGCGCAAGCCAACCTGGGCAGTGCTGGCTTGCTCACTCCCTATAATTCTGATGAAGAAATGGGGAATGTTCAGAGCCGCATGGGTCTCTCGAGAGACCGCATCGGTGCGGCCACCGGAGGCGGCCCGACGAGTGGCTATAAAGACAGCACCTTTGCGGTTATCATTCCTTTGGGTGCCAAGGTTGCTCTCTCCGAAAATTCCTACCTGAACTTTTCTGCATCGGGAACATATACGGATGGACAGCCCAACCATGTCGTGGAAGACGGGTTCATCAGCAAGGCGGAAGTCGAATATATGTTCTTCCCGAACCCTGACACCCTCTTGTCCGCCTCTCTTTTCGTCGAAAAGACAGCTCTGGACCTGAATGACGACGAGGCCGTGATCCAGAGGGACGGAATTGGTGGGCGCGTTGATGTCGTTCACAAATTCTCCGACCATTGGGGTATCGCCGCTCGCATGCAATATTCATTCGGCGAAAGCACCTTCAAGCATGTTCTTCCGTTCGCAACGGTGAACCATGAGCAGGGGGATGACCGCTTCTACACCCAGGTTGATCTGGTTGGTCAATATCGCTCCAAGGATCTTGGCATCGTGCCCGAAGGATGGGTCTTGCACCCGGATGTCGGCGGGCTGTTCCAGCGCAACACGCTTGAGGCAACGGCTGACAGTCTCGGCGTTGTTTCCTCTGGCGTCAAAGGTGACACAGAGGATTACTCGGAAGTCTGGGCAAAGCTGACCCTTGCCAAGGATGCCGGGCCAAATACGCTGATCCCGAGCCTGACCCTCGGGATCGAGCATGAACTGGTCGATGATCTGGAAGACTATCTGGACGAAAGCACCTTCGCGATTGCCGGGGCGGGGCTTTCCTACCAGACCTTCAAGGGAAATCGCTTCGATCTGCTCTATAGCGTCCACCATGGCGTGAATGGCAATGAGATCAACCAGAGCGTCGTTGGATCGGTCAATCTGACTTTCTGACCCGACGATATCAGACCGGCGGGTAGGGCAATTGGCTCTATCCGCAGTTTCCCTGAGCCTGCCTGATGAGTATGGCAAATAGAAGCGTGGCCTTGCGAAAGCGGGGCCGCGTTTTTCGTTTTGAAGTGTAGAATATAGGGGGAATTGACAATCAGTCAGGTCGATTGCAGACCGCGCGCGCATCTCGAGAGCAAAATGCCGCTCCTGTCTTTGATTTGGCGCAAAAATATCCCTATTGGCTACATACCTTATCTGTATGCTTATCCGCAATCAAAGGTATTGGTAAAACAAAACCCTTCCGAACTATATTAGATCCATGTTGTAGCAGAGGACTAGTTGCGCAACTGGAGGACCTGATCCTGCGACTGTGAATATTATATTTCAACTTCCTTCAAGTTCTTGATTTTTTTCAGGCATCAGTTGGGAGAACGGGATAGTTATATTCATTTTTGCTTCCCGCGGATCAATGGAAATACTTCACTCTCCAGCATTGTCGACTTTTCAGCTGCGTGTTTATGGCGCGTCGGGTGTGGCCTTTCCATGCCTTGCCAGAAACGGACCAAACAGCCGCTCTGCGTTCGGCGCTCGTCTCGGCGCGGGAGCGGTTTGTTCATGCAAGACCATGCCCGAAACGGGACTGGAGAGGAAACAAAAATGGCACAATTTCTAACGGGAAACGAAGCAGTTGCTCGTGGAGCCTATGAGGCCGGGCTTTCTTTTGCCTCGGCATATCCAGGAACGCCAAGCACGGAAATTCTGGAGAATATGGCAGCGCTCAAGGATGAGCTGATTGCAGAATGGGCACCCAACGAAAAAGTGGCCCTTGAGTCGGCAATCGGAGCGTCCATTGCGGGCGCTCGCGCCCTGTCAACAATGAAAATGGTGGGCGTCAATGTTGCCGCCGATCCGCTGTTCAGCTTTGCATATAGCGGAGTCAATGGCGGGCTCGTTCTGGTTTCCGCAGACGATCCCGGCATGCATTCGTCCCAGAACGAACAGGACAATCGCCAATACGCACCTTTCGCGAAAATTCCGATGTTCGAGCCTTCGGACAGTCAGGAAGCCCATGACATGGTCATCGAGGCGTTCGAGGTATCTGAGACCTATGACGCGCCGGTGCTGTTTCGCATGACAACCCGCGTTTGTCATTCCAAATCGCTCGTCAAGACCGGTGAGCGCAAGGAGGAAGTGCTCAAGCCATACGAAAAGCTGCCGAAATTCGATCTGATTCCAGCCAACTCCCGCAAGCTGCGCGTGGATCTGGAAGCCCGCTTGCGCAAGCTTGAGGACTATGCGGAAAACTGCCGTTTCAATCGCATCGAGGACAATGGCTCCGAAATCGGTGTCATCGGGTCCGGCGTCGGTTTCACATACGCACAGGAAGTCTTTGGCGCGGATGCCTCCTATCTCAAGCTGGGCATGACCTATCCTCTGCCCAGGAAACTGATCGCAGACTTCGCTGCAAAGGTGAAAGTGCTCTATGTTGTCGAAGAGCTTGAACCCTATCTGGAAAATCAGATCAAGCTGATGGGAATTGAATGCATCGGCAAGGACCGTATTCCGGGTATCGGCGAATTGAACCCGACGATTGTCGCCAAGGCCCTCAAGGGCGAAGATCCTGTTCAGATCGATTTGACAGACGTTGCCGACAAGGTGGTTGGCCGCCCTCCCGTTCTGTGTGCAGGCTGTCCCCATCGCGGTTTTTTTGTCGAGCTGGCCAACCTGTCCAAAAAGCGCAATTTGATCATTTCCGGTGACATTGGCTGTTACGGTCTCGGTGGCGCCGACCCTCTCAACGCCAAGGATATCTGCATCTGCATGGGAGCCTCGGCGAGTATCGCCCACGGCGCACAGACAGTGATGAACAAGTTTGGCAAGGATGCGCGTCTGGTGGCGACCATGGGCGATTCAACCTTCTTTCACACCGGCATGAACTCGCTGGTCAATGTGGTCTACAACAAGTCCAACACCATCACCTGCATTCTTGACAACCGCATCACCGGCATGACCGGCCAGCAGGAAAATCCGAGCACCGGCTTCACCCTTCAGGGAGCCCCAACCAAGGAGCTGGAAATCGAGCCGCTGGTTCGTGCCCTCGGTGTCGAGCATGTCCGTACCGTCGATCCCAATGACCTCAGAAGCGTGCGCGGTGCGCTGACATGGGCAGTCGGGCTCGACGAGCCTTCCGTCATCATTACCAAATGGCCCTGTGTTCTGAAGAAACTGAACGAGGAAGAGGCGGCCCAGTATCAGCGTGAGGCACCAGCCTATCGTGTAGAACCCGATGTCTGCACCGGCTGCATGGACTGCATCAATATCGGCTGCCCGGCAATCTCGCTGACTGATGGCAAGAAAGCCCTGATTGACGAAGTGGCCTGCGATGGTTGCGGCGTCTGCGAGAAAGTCTGCAAGCATTTTGCAATCGATCCAGTGGAGGAAGAATAACATGTCCGATGTCACCAATATTTTGCTCGTCGGCGTTGGCGGACAGGGCACCATTCTGGTCAGTTCCATTCTCTGCAAGGGTCTGGTTGAAGCGGGCTATGACGTAAAAATGTCCGAAGTGCACGGCATGTCCCAGCGCGGCGGAAGCGTCAGTACCACCGTCCGCTTCGGCGAAAAGGTTTCCTCTCCGATCATTGGGGAAGGTCAGGCCGACATTCTGGTTTCCTTTGAAGCGATGGAAGCCCTGCGCTGGCTGAATTACGTCAAGCCAGGCAGCAAGATCGTGGTCAACAACAAGCAGATCGCCTCTGCGCCCATCCTTGCAGGCAAAGCCAGCTATCCCGATGACGCCATCGCCTTTTTGCAAGGCAGGGTCGAGACCGACGTGATTGATGCCGAAGCCATCGCCAGGGAACTGGGCAACCTGCGCTGTCAGAATGTCGTGCTGTTGGGCTCGCTCGTCGAGCGCATGGGTCTAACCAACGTCAACTGGGACGACATTGTTGCCAAGACGGTCAAGAAGGCCTTCATCGATCTTAACGTCAAAGCCCTGAATGCAGGGCGGACCGCGGTTCTCCACTAGCGTCAGGCAGAGCGATTTTTAGCAACTTGCGCCGTCAAGAGCTGTTGGTCCGGTAGTCGGCCCTCATTCCCCATCCTCCTGTAGGGCGGGTTACCGGACCAGCACGCAAGGCAAGAGCGCCTTGCCCATTTGCAAGAACCGAACATTCAAGGGAGAAAACTGTGGCTTCCACTCCTATGACATCACTAGCCGAAATCCGCGAGCGAGCCCAGGCCCTGGGGCCAAAGCGCGTTTGCGTGGTCAAGGCAGAGGACGAGATTGCCATTGGTGCGGCCGGAGACGCCATGCGCCTTGGCATCGCCATGCCGACACTGGTTGGCAATTATGAGAAGATCGTCGAAATGGCCCGTGCACTCGATTATCGGGATCTGGTTGACAATACCGAGATCATCGACAGCGCCGAGCCTGCGGTCACATCCGCCAAACTGGCTGCCGATGGCCATGTCGATATCCTGCTCAAAGGGCATCTGCGCACTGACCAGATCTTCAAGGCGGTGCTCGACAAGAGTTATGGCCTGAGAACCGGCCGACTGCTGAGCGATGTCCTGTTTTATGAAGATACCCTCTCGGAACGGCAGAGGCTGGTCGGTATCACGGACGGTGGCCTGAATGTGGCCCCCACACTTGAACAGAAAAAGGACATCATCAAAAACGCAATCGAGATGCTGGATTGCATTGGCATAAAACAGCCGAAAATAGCGGTCATGAGCGCCTCTGAAGCTGTGTCCGAAGGCGTTCCCTCCACTGTTGACGCCGAATTGCTCACCCGCATGGGCGAAGAAGGTGAGTTCGGTGATGCGGTCGTCTTCGGACCATTGGCGCTTGACAATGCCTTGCTCATGTCTGCGGCCAAGGCGAAGGGGATCTCCCATCCCGTTGCCGGGCAAGCCGATTGCCTGATCGTGCCCTCTGTCGAAGCGGGGAATTTCCTAGGCAAGTCCGTAAAATATTTCGGTGGCAAGGCCTGCGCCCATGTGGTGGTTGGGGCCAAGATTCCCGTGCTTATTCCCTCCCGTGTTGAAAGCGCTGAAGACAAGCTCAACGCGATAGCTCTGGGGGTTCTTTATGCCAGCCGCTAATTACCGCATCCTTGCCATCAATCCCGGCTCGACCTCCACCAAGTTCGGCCTCTATGAGGGGAATGCACTGGTGCACGACTGGAGCCTTTCCCATTCCGAGCAGGATTTGGCACCCTTTGCCGGCAAACCGATCATGGAGCAGGAAGACTATCGCTTCGCGATCCTTCTGGAGGCACTCAGGGAACATGGTGTCGATTTCGACAGGATCGATGCCACTGTCGGTCGGGGCGGTCTGATCCGCCCGATGACCTCGGGGACCTACGAAGTCAATGATGTCATGCTGGACGAGGTCCGCCACCGCGCCCGCCTTCAGCATGCCTCCAATCTCGGGGCGGTACTGGCAAAAAGGCTCGCCGACAGGGCGGGCGTCAAGGCCTATATCGTTGATCCGGTCTCGGTCAATGAGCGCAGCCCTGTGGCGCGTCTTTCCGGCTCGCCGCTGTTTGAAAGCGGCCGCTTTTGTCACGCTCTCAATTCCAAGGCCGTCGCCAAGCGTTACGCTCGGGAAGAAGGCAAACCCTACAAGAACTTGCGTCTCATCACCGCCCATCTGGGAGGTGGCATCTGCATTGCTGCCCATGCGGATGGCTTGATGTTCGATGCAACCGATGCCGGTGACAAGAGCCCCTATTCGCCAGAACGGGCAGGGGATCTGCCCACCTTGCAACTGGTTGAATACTGCTTCTCGGGCAAGGCAAGCGAAAAGCAAGTCAAGGCGATGGTGAGCGGCGAAGGCGGGCTTTATGCCTATCTGGGCACCCGCGACCTGCGCGAGGTAATCGAGCGCATTGAGGCCGGTGACAAGGGGGCGAAGCTCGCCTTTGATGGCATGGCCTACCAGATCGGCAAGGCCATCGGCGGCATGGCATCTGCTCTGGAAGGCAGGCTTGACACCATCATCCTGACAGGCGGCATGGCCTATTCCGACCGCCTCGTCGATGCCGTCTCCCGCTATGTCGAATGGATTGCTTCCGTCACGGTCTATCCGGGCGAAGAGGAACTGACCGCCCTGTCAGAAGGCGTGGTGCGCGTCCTCAATGGCGAGGAAGATCCCAAATTTCTTCAACCGGAGGGCTTACAATGACATCAGCCTCTCACACCAGCCCTGCCCGCAAAGGCGGCTTTCGCCTGGCAGACGGTCTGGGCATCCTCTACCCGGTTGTGATCACCATCGGTTTCATTCTTTACCACAGCGAAATCGGGCGCCTGACCCAGGCCCATGGCAGCTTCATGAGCTTTGTGAAATTTGCCTTGCTGGCCACCTATGGCGAATGTGTCAAATGCCGGATTGCCAATGGCTACTGGCTGCCTTCGCGCATTCCCCTGCGCATGATTGTCTGGGGCTGTTTCGGTATCTGGATATCTGCCGACTTCCAACTCGTCGCGGTGGGGACTGACCACCTCATTGAAACCGGCGTCTGGTGGCAGGCCTTCCGGCCTCTCAGTCAGAGCATCTGGGGCAACATTCTGAGCGGCTACGCCTTTACCATGATGTTCAGCCATTACTGGATCGATCATCTGGTTGACGGCGAATTCGTCTGGCCCTGGCAGTTGCTTGGTCGTCCTGAAGCGCTTGGCTGGGCCAGGATCGTCATCCCCTCGATGGTTATCTTCTGGGTTCCCGCCCACACGATCACCTTCAGCTTGCCATCTGAATATCGCGTCATTTGCGCCGCTTATCTGAGCATCGCGCTCGGTCTCATCCTTTCCTTTGCTGGCTGCAAGGCATCCGCTCCGGCGGGCTCTGAAGCGAGCGAGGCAATCAGCTCTACATTGAAATGAAAAGGGAGTGAAACATGAATACCATCAAGTATGAACCGGACCTGTGTACCGGTTGCAAGAATTGCTACAACGCCTGCTGGCTGGATGTGATCCGCTGGGACGAGGAAGCGGAACGCCCCATCTTTGCTTATCCGGAAGATTGCGTCGAATGCAACTTCTGTGAAATCAGCTGCTCGGAACATATCATCAAGGTGAGCCCGGATTTCAGCAAAACATGGCCCGAAACCTACGTCGCCAGCACTTTGAACAAGGAGATTCCGGCCCCGTCAGAAACTCCTGCAAACCCACATTCCCATCCAGCCGAATAGAAATCAGGAGCGAAGACCATGACCAGTCTTTCCGAAATGGGCCAGACATTTGAAACCGACATCCTGATCGTTGGACACGGCTCTGCGGGCCTGTGCGCCGCGCTGTCCGCCAAGGATGCCAACCCCAAACTTGATGTCATGACCGTCGACAAGTCCGTTGTCGGTTTTGGTGGCAAGGCCAACAAGGGTGGCGGCCACTGCTCTTTCATCCCTGAAGGGGGAGAAGAGGCCTATGTTGAATATCAGACGCGCAACCTGGGTGACTATATCTCCGAAGAGCATCTTCTGCGCGACTATGCCAGCAACACCCGCGCGACCATTGAACGCGTCGAAGGCTATGGCGTTCAGTTTTACGGCAAGGAAAAGCCCTTCAACGCGCACCCGATGATTCCATGGTCCATGATGACGGTTGACCTTGATTTCATGCAGGTGCTGGGACGTCAGTGCCGCCGCAAAAAAGTCCGGCATCTTGAAAAGGTCTCAATCACCGACCTCTTGACCGATGGCGACACCATTGTCGGCGCCATGGGCTTCTCGATGCTGACCGGTGAAGTGATCATCATCAAGTCAAAGGCCGTGATCATGGCAAATGGTGGCCAGAACTGGCGCATCATGCGTATGTGGTCCTCTGGTCGTGGCGATGGCATTGCCGCAGCCTATCGCGCCGGTGCGAAAATGCGTAACGCCGAATTCGGGTCCTTCATCAACATGATCAGCGCTGACCACCACATGGTTGTCTATGGCGCGGAAGATCATCTCTACAATGCCAAAGGTGAAAGCCTTACCGAATTTGCTCGCCCGCACATGAAAGACAACCCGAACCTTGGGGCTTTGGGTGGCGTCGACCTTGGCGGCAACCATGCGCTCTTCATGTTCTGGGAAAATCAGAAAGGCAATGGCCCGATCTATCAGAACAAACTGGAAAACGGCTTTGCAACGTCTCCGATCGGTCGCAACCTTGGCCCGGAAATCGGAACGGCCGATCCGGAATGGTTCCGCCCTGTGGCTCATGACTTCTGGCACAGACTGCACGAGAAGAAGCAGACCGCCTTCAAGAATGACAATGTGATGCAGGAAATCCTGCCAGGCTTTGTTGGTGAATGTGGCCCGCTCTATGTTGATCGCTCCATGGCAAGCAACCTCAAAGGTCTGTTCGCGGCCGGTGATGTCTGCGCTTGCGGCAACGGGGCAACCGGTGCGGTGCCAACACCTCCGGGCCGGAACCGTGGCACGGGCATCATGTGGTCCTGGTTCATGGGCCTGAGGGCTGGTGAAAGCGCTGCGGACTATGCGGGCAACACCGAGTTCGGCCAGATCAATGAAGATCAGGCAGAACAGCTCCGTGCGGACACCTTTGCTCCGCTGGAACGCGTTGGCGGTCTGCCGGTCGAGTCTGTTCTGAACGAACTCAAGGACGTCATGAGTGCAATCGAGTTCTCCGGTTGGAAGCATGAAGCACGCATGACCAAGGCGCTCGACATCGTGCTGGGCCTGAAAGCCAAGCTGAATGACGTGGTTGCTCCGGATCCTCACTATCTGATGAGTGCGAACGAGCTTCGCTCCGGTGTCATCTGTGCTGAAATGTTCTATCGTGCAGCCTTGGAGCGCAAGGAAAGCCGTGGCTGGATGATCCGCGAAGACTATCCGGAACGCGACGATGTGAACTTCCGCAAAAATGTGGTGTTGCAGGACAAGGATGGCGAAATGTCCGTCACCCTCGAAGATCTTCCGATCGAAACCTACAAATACCATCCGGATAACGCCCCGGCGCCGGTTGCTGCGGAATGATCATTCCAGCGAGCGGGGGCAACTGGCTCCCGCCCGCTTCGCCATGGCGCAATGGGGCCGCGTCCGGCGTTCAAGATTCCCGTAATGACTGCGCCCCCAACAATGAGCTGAGTTTGCCTGGATCCGATTTTGGCAAATATCGATTGTGAGGAAAATATGGACTATACCGTTACTCAAGACGACATGGGCACGCATCTTGACTGGAAGCATGAGGGTGTCACCCCGCGCATGATCGACTGGTTCTGGAGCAACATGGAAAAATGCTTCATCCTGTGGCATCCGTCCCAGCATGAGCCTCTCGAATGGCCAATCCCGCCAAAGCATGGCAACCCGATTGGCGCCATTCACAATGCACCGCAAACCTGGAATGACGGGCGTCGCCAGAATCTCTTCATCCGCTTTGAAGATCTTGCCGACGTAGAGCCGGAAGTGCGCGATTATATTTGCTATGAGCATGTGATCATCGTTGCCGGTCTTGGTCTTGACGAAAAGGATCTGGAAGATCCGAAACCGTGGGGCTATCGCATCCACCAGTGGGAGAAAACCGATTACGGCGTTATCGGCAAATCCTCGGGCATTGGTACGCGCAAGATCGAAACCAAGGAAGATGGCATTATCTGGTCTGCCCATTGCGGCGAGGAAATCGGTAACTGGGGCGTCTTCCTGCCGCAGATCTACAACCTCTACCGCGTTGTCGAGGATCCCAGACGCAATCCTTTCACGGATCTGTCAGTCGATGGCAAGGGCCGCGATGCGGTTTATCGCTATATCAAAGGCTGACAAGGCTTTGCAGACACGACCGGTTCTCCGGTCGTGTTGCTCCTTGCTGACTGTGACGGGGAAACAGAAGCAAGACCGAACAGACCGGCTGTTTGCGCGTAAGGGCAACCTATCCCTGACGCGAAACGCAAAAAGACCAGACAAGCGTAAGAAGGCTTTTTGAATCAAAGCCTGCACGCATATTCGGAATCCGGGTTGCCGCAGCCAAACGCATGAATCGGGCGTGCAATTGGCGCGAAGGCCGGATAAAGTGACCAGAGCGATGGAGGAACTGCGCAACCGAATCGCAGGATCGCTAGGAGGACCAGGCGGGCTCGTCATGCGGGAAAATGACATGGAGGAAGCCGGCGAATTTGCACGTCGGACAGCGGAAGACTATCTAGACCTGAGATACCTGAAATATTTCGTGGTGACAGCAGAAAGCGGCAGTTTCACCAAAGCCGCAGCATTGCTCAACACGGTTCAGCCCTCGATCAGTCGTCAGATCAAGCGACTTGAGGAGATTGTCGAGGTGCCCTTGTTCACGCGCACGTCGCATGAACTGATCCTGACCCCCCCGGGCAAGCTGTTTCTTGTGGAAGCAAAGAAACTGCTGCGCCAGGCGCGGGCGTCCATTCAGCTCGTTCGCGAAGCATCGGACCCGATGGCTGGCCGCATCAATGTCGGGGTCGCCTCCGGCATTGAAAGTCTGTTCTTTGACCATGTCCTCTCGGTGGTGCGCAGGATCCAGCCTGACAGCCAGGTGTCCATCCGTTCCAGCAACGAAGCGGAAATGCGGGACCGCCTGCGCGAAGGCAACATCGATTTTGCATTCATGGCCGGACCTGTCATGAGCGACGAGCTGATTTCGCTGCCGGTCATCAGTTTGCCTTTGCATGCCGCCTTCAGCGTCAACCAGCCCATTGCTGATCTGGATGTTGTCCCGATCCAGGATCTCATGTCGCTCAAGTTGCTGCTGCCAGACATGGATTCTGTTCCTTTCTATGGCAGCTCGATCAAGCGGATCGCCGAGCTGAGCGGGATCAGCTTTGAGGAAAACCGGACATCCTGCGAGTCTCCCCTGTCGGCCTTGCAAGCCATCGCCGACGCAGACTATTTTTGCTTCATTCTGGAATGTCAGGGTGAGTTCGCACCGTCATCCATTCTCATCAAACCGGTAGATGCTCCGATTTCCCTGACGATAGATCTCCATCTGATTGGTTTGAAAAACAACCCCAAGCCGTGGGTTCAGCGCTTTCTTGAAGCGTTCAGGGCAAGAGACGAAGGGTCCGATCTCGACAGTGATGCATGAGTTCGGGAGGCGGGTGAGCCGTGCCCGCCCAAGGCAATCGGAGAGAGACGGCGCGATGAAGCGCGCTTTCTCGCTCCGCGCTCCGCGTTCGGATATCTGGCGTCTGTCCCGGTTCATCATGTTTCCTGATTGTCAGCACATGAGAGAAGCAGGTCATTTTCCTCTTGTGAGGACGGGCCTGTTTTTTGGCATTCCGGTTTGATTCGGGGGGAGGAAGGCCTTGCCTGAAGCCTCAGGAGAGGTGGGGACAATTGGCGGGATTATACAAAAGAACAAGATTGCTCAAACGGCTGCCTGTTCATGACTTGACGGGAAGGGATTTTCCGGGAGGGTAAAAACTAGGTAAAAATACTATTGGCGAGCGCACAAAAATCCGTTCGCTATTTTCATTTCCTGAAAATACGCGCATGAACCCCTGTCGAGCAAATTGAAGCTCTCCACCCCTTTGTTTATAACAGTTCTAATAACATCATGCCATAGCGTGACGCAATGCGACAAAACATCCTTCCGGTTACTTTATAACGGTTGTAACCTAATGGGAGGGTTTAAATGACCAACTCTACTCTTCGGGCAACGTTGGCGTGTGCTGTTTTCCTGGCAGCACCGGCAACGGCATTTGCCAATGATCTCTTAGAAGAGGCCAAAGACTATTTTGCTCCAATTCCATCGGTTGTACCGGCAGTGAAAAACAATGCCGTCACGAGCGATAAAATCAATTTGGGCAAGATGCTGTTCTTTGATCCACGTCTATCCTCATCCGCATTGATTTCATGCAATACCTGCCACAATCTTGGCATGGGTGGGGACGACAATCTGGAAACATCAATCGGTCACGGATGGCAAAAAGGACCACGAAATGCCCCAACCGTGCTGAACGCTGTTTTCAACGTCGCCCAATTCTGGGACGGTCGTGCGGAAGACCTCAAGGCACAGGCCAAGGGCCCTGTGCAGGCCGGTGTTGAAATGGCTTCAACGCCAGCCCGTGTTGAAGAAACGCTCAACAGCATGCCTGCATATGTTGAAGCATTTGGCAAGGCGTTCCCTGGCGAAGACAAGCCGGTGACCTTTGACAATATGGCAAAGGCGATTGAAGCGTTCGAAGCCACGCTGATTACGCCATATTCCCGCTTCGACCAGTTCCTGGAAGGCAATACCAGTGTGCTCAACGAAGAAGAGCAGGCGGGCCTGCAACTCTTCATGGATACCGGTTGTGCATCCTGTCACTCTGGCGTCAACCTCGGTGGTGAAGACTATTATCCATTCGGTGTTGTCGAAAAACCGGGCGCTGACATCCTGCCAGCCAGCGATAAGGGCCGCTTTGCCGTTACCCAGACTGCCGATGAAGAATATGTCTTCCGTGCAGGGCCACTGCGCAACATCGAGCTGACTGCTCCATATTTCCACTCCGGCAAGGTTTGGGATCTGGAACAGGCGGTTGCGATCATGAGCAGCAGCCAGCTGGGCGAAGAGCTGACCGACGATCAGATCAAGAAAATTACCGCTTTCTTGAAAACCCTGACCGGGGAACAGCCAAAGGTTGAGTATCCGATTTTGCCGGTAGAAACGGCGGAAACTCCGAAACCTGAAGCTATGATCGCCAAATAAGTCTAAGAGAGTACAAGAGTAATAAAACGACCTTCCCGGTTCGTCCGGGGAGGTTTTTTTATTGCAACGAGTGGCAAGAACGCTGATTGTACACGCCCATATATTGCACAGGTTGTTGAATATGTTGCTTAAGCTTGTGGTTTAACGCTGGGCTGTGCGAGTATCCGTTAATAACGAGAAATTTATTATTGTCAGATAAATTGGCTCTAAATGACGTTTTTTAGGGCAAAGAAATGACTGGAGAACCGGCGAAAGCCAAGCGAAATCTCGTTTTCATGATCGGTCTTGCGGGCCTTGGTGTCCTTGCTGCACTGGTTTTTTCAAATGTCTATTTGCTGAAGCGAACCGGCGAAATCGCCAACAAGGTGCAGTATGACCAGGAAAAGAAGCTGGCACGCCTTGAAATCGACAATCAGATATTGTTGTTCGCTCACGATCAGGCACAGATTTCTGGCTGGGACGAAGCCTATATTGCCTTGACCGGTGATCTGGATGAGGGCTTCGTAGAGCGCGAGATCGCCGGCTGGCTCTGGCCTGATTTCGACATCCCCTTCACCATCGTCGTGTCTTCTGAAAACACCCCGATTGTTGCTGTCTACAAGGACGAGGTTGTTGGTGGCGAAAAAGTCGACATAGCCATTGCCGAAAGCCTTGATCTGATCAAGGAAGCCCGCGCCCGGTATTTCGGCGACATACCTGCACCAACAGAATCGATATCCGAGATTGATCGGGACAAATATCGCTCAGGCAAGAAGAGCAGCCGGTTTGCCTGGTCCATTCGGGAATTCAAGGGCAAGCTGCTCTATGTGATGGCCGAAGCCTTGACGCCGCCCGAGGATGTCACGATTGCGCAGGGGTCTTCGCCACCTGTGCTGCTGACCTTCAAGGTCGTCAACGAAGCTTTCCTCAAGGCAGTGGGAGACAAGTTGCTGGTCGAGGATTTTCAAATGACCCTCGATGACAAGATTGACCATAGCTATGGGTCGCTGCCCATCGGATTGTCACCGGACAAACGGATCGTGCATGCGCGCTGGACGCCACACGAGCCCTCTCTGGCGATTTGGTCAGAGACCCTGCCAACTCTGGCCGTGCCTTTCCTGATTGCTGCGCTTACGCTTCTTGCAATCGTCTGGCGCTTCAGCAAGATGCTGGTTTCTCTTCAGAAAAGCGAAGAGCAGAACCGTTTTCTAGCGTTGCATGACGCTCTCACGGACTTGCCGAACCGGTTGTTTTTTGATCGCGAGCTGGAGCGCGTCATCGCGGCGAAAAAACAGGATCGATGCGCCATTCTCTGCATGGATCTGGACCGCTTCAAGATGGTCAACGACAAGTTCGGCCATCAGGCGGGCGATGCAGTCTTGATCACCATTTCCTGCCGGATTCGGGAACGGGTGGGCAAGTCCGGTATTGTCGCCCGCATAGGTGGGGATGAATTCAGTATAATGCTGTTTGAACGACTTGAAGAAAAGCAGGTGATCGCGCTTTGTCAGGATCTGATTGCTGATGTCTGTCTGCCGATCAATGTGCCCGGCGGCGTTGCCGAGGTTGGTGCCTCGATTGGCGTTGCATGGTGGCCGGATGATGCCTTGACCGTCAAGTCTATCATCAGGTGTGCAGACAAGGCGCTCTATGTGGCCAAGGACAGCGGGCGGTGCCAGGTCTCCTGTGCATCAAAACTGAAGGAAAGGGAGAACCCGGACGGCTCCGTCGATTATGCTACCACGCAGGATCTCAGGGACCTTGTCGCAAGAGCCAGTTCAGGATCTGCGTCCTATTCGGATGACGCCCAAAATGGTCGTGTCCTTGCGCCGTTGAAACGCCTTGAGCGGAAGTGATTCCACTCCGCTCGCCTTTCCAGAGGTTGGCTGACTGGCAACATCCGGTTTGGCGTCAGCCATCATGTCCCGGCGTCTCCCCTGAGGCCGGGATCCGGGACATCAGCCTTTGCTTTTCCTCTTTGCCAAAACCGACGATGATTTCATGCGCCATGGCAAAGACGGGCCGCTTGATCAAGGTCGGATTGGCAAGCATGAGCGCACGAGCCTTGTCTCTTGTAATGTCGGCCTTGTCAGCCTCCTCAAGGGCGCGCCAGCTGGTCGAGCGCCGATTGAGCAGCTTTTCCCAGCCAACCGCATCGAGCCAATGGTCAAGTTCGGTTTCCGGCAAGCCGTCCTTGCGAAAATCGACAAATGTTGCGTCCACCCCACCGTCTTGCAAAAACGTGAGAGCCTTGCGACAGGTGTCGCATGTCTTGATGCCGTAAAGCTTCATGGCTTGCCCCTTGTTGGAATCAGGTAATGGGACAAGCCTAGCGGGATCCGCCCTAAAGACAAGGCGACATGCCAAAGGGGTCTATTTTTCGATGCCTTTGTGGGCTTCAGGGCCCCAGACTTCCTTGACGCGATCATCCCGCCCGCAAGCGAAACGGTAATAGCGATATCGGATCGAGTTTGTATTGTAATAGTCCTGATGATAGCCCTCCGCCTCGAAGAAGGGTTTGGCTGGAGCGATCTCTGTTGCAATTGCGGCCGAAAGCACGCCGCTCGCTTCGAGCTTGTTCCTGGACGCTTCTGCCTCATTGGCCTGATCTTCGGTCAGGGTATAGATTGCAGTTGTGTAGCTGTGTCCACGGTCGCAGAACTGGCCCCCGGCATCGGTCGGATCGACCGAGCGCCAGTAAATGTCGAGCAGTTCGCCATAGCTGATCCGGTTGGCGTCAAAGGTAATCTTGACGACTTCCCGATGCTGGGCGTCGGCGTGATTTTTATAGGTGACATTCTGCGTGGTTGTTCCGCCCGAATAACCTGAAATTGTTTCGATGACGCCCGGAACATGGTCAAAATCGCTCTCGACGCACCAGAAGCAGCCACCCGCGAAAATTGCCGTCTCAAGCTTTTCCTCAGCCTCGGCAGAGGCGACAAGCAGCAACAAGGCAAAGGTCGTGATGACAAAATGGCAAAGGGCTCGTGACATCGTTTTTCTCCGCAAGACACAGGGGGTGAAGCCAAGCATGACATGGATTTATGGCATTGTCTTGCCACAACAAGGGCCTTCACGCAGGCTTGATGGGATTGTGAGCGAGGAAGATGCACGTCACGGGTTTGCGCCGTGCCTTGACAATCGGACAGGGGGGGGGCGGGCAGGCCAGCACAGGAGCCAGGCTGCTCAGGCAACCTGCTTGAAACTGTTGGGCTCGACCCGATTCCGGCCAAGATCCTTGGCCTGGTAGAGATTGCTGTCTGCGGTGTTGATCAAGGCTTGCAGCGAGCCGCTCTCGCCTTCTGCCAGTGCGACCCCGATGCTCACTGTTACCGATATCGAGGCATCGCCACAGATCACCGGATTGGCGCACACCGCATGGCGGATCCGCTCGCTGATGATTTCTGCCTGAACGCGTCCGGCCCGCGGCAGAAGAATGATGAACTCCTCGCCGCCATAGCGCGCCAGAACATCCTCGCTCCGAATGCAGCCCTCGATCCGCCTCGCAATGGTTTGCAGAACGACATCACCGGCAATATGGCCAAAGCGATCATTGATCTTCTTGAAATGATCCAGATCGAGCAGCAACACCACATCTCCATCCTTAGGCTGGGCGATGAAATTCATGAAGAAAGAGCGGCGATTGGAGATCCCGGTCAAGGGATCGGTATTGGCCTGTTTGCGAAGCAGCCCGTGTGATCGTTCGCCAAGCAGTGCCGCGATGAACAGCACCAGAGCGAAGTTGAGCATGATGGTGTAGAAGAAGGAGTCGATGGGATGGATGACCATCAGTGCCGGTTCTATGAAGGCGATGGCATTGCCAGCGCTAAGGAGCGCTGAGGTCAGACAGATGACAGTCAGAACGGTGCGGGCCCGCACCGGTTCCTTTGAACCATCATGATATATACGGACCGCACAGGCAAAGAAGGAGAGTGCCGCTGCTGCATTGAAGACCGTCGCCCGATAGGCGTTGACTTCATCAAAACGGGTCGCCATGGCGACAAAGGTGATCCCCACCGGAAGGGCCAGAACCAGAAAGTCGGATCTCCTGAGCATTCCACTGCTCAGAGATTTCACTCCGAACCAGATGAAGCTGTAGCCGAACATGCCAAGCAACAGGCTGCCAAGCATCCAGACGATATCGGGAATTGCCTGCCATTCGCCAAGACCGGCCAATGTTGAGCCGACAGCCATGAGTAGAAAACCTGTCGCCAGTAAAACCAGACTGGTGGGCCGATTGGTCGTGTACCAAAGATAGACGAACGCAAATATCCCAACAATATAGGTGCTTTTCTGTAAAAGCAGAACGGTTGCCAGATCCAGCGTATTTGACATGTCGCCTCAATAAGTAAGGGGCTCAACTTTGTTTAGTGATGTATAACATGTCGAGTGTTAAATTTTCCTGTATCGATATCAAGTATAGAAGTAGCAGAATTAGTGAAGATTTAACGACTAGAAGTTCAACCATGCCTCTATTACGTCTATAAATTGATCGGCAAATTTCTTCTGCTTTGAACTGCCCACCCCATGGATCTGCAAGAAGTCGGGGCGTGTCGTGGGTTTTTGAATGGCGATTTCATGTAGGGTCTTGTCCGTGAAGATGACATAGGCGGGCACCTTGAGCTCCCGCGCCAGATCCGCCCGCAGGCTGCGCAGGGCTTCGAACAGATCCTGATCGCCCGCGTCAAGCTCAGGCAACTGGGTCTTGGCTTTTCTGGGGCGTGAAAGCTCGCCCGTAGCCATGACATCGGGGCGATAGGAAAATCCGAGTTGTCCCGCCTTCAGTTGGTTTGCCTTGTCCGTCAGCTTCAGGGCACCATGCTGCTGAATGTCGAGACGGAGAAAATTCGCCGCCACCATCTGCCGCAGGATTGCGCGCCAATCCTCTTTCGGGCTGTCTTTGCCCGTTCCGTGGCAGGAAAGAGTGTGATGGCCGTATTTCTTGATCTTTTCGTGGGTCAACCCGCGCAGGATGTCGATCAATTGGACCGCTCCGAAACTTTCACCGGTCTGCTCGACCGCAGCAATGAGCTTGGCGGCTTCGTCCGTTCCGTCTTTCAGAACGGGCGGATCAAGGCAAATGTCGCAATTGTTGCAAGGCTCGCTGGCCTCGCCAAAATAGGTCAACAGCGCCTGACGGCGACAGGAGGGGGCCTCGCAATAGGCGATCAGGGCATCGAGGCGTTTATGCTCGCGGGCCAGATGATCCTCGTCGCCCCCTTCATTGTCGATGAAGCTGCGCCGCATTCTGATATCATCAAGGCCATAGAGCATCATCGCTTCGGACGGCTCTCCGTCACGTCCTGCACGACCGATCTCCTGGGCATAGGCCTCCATGTTGGAAGGCAGATTGGTGTGAAAGACATAGCGCACGTCAGGTTTGTCAATCCCCATGCCAAAGGCAATGGTCGCGACCATCACCGTGCCTGCCTCGCGCATGAACAGCGCCTGATGGGCCGCCCTGATATTGGCATCCATCCCCGCATGATAGGCAAAGGCCTTGACGCCATTCTCCTTGAGGAACTCGGCTGTTTCTTCGGTTTTGCGACGGGACAGGCAATAGACGATACCGGACTGGTTCCTGCGCTGATCGACAAAGTCGAGAAGCTGCTTTTTCCAGTCGCGCCGCAAGGCGACCGAGAGGCGGATGTTGGGCCGGTCAAAGCCGGAGACGATGACCGTGCCGTCCCTTGCCCCTTGGACATCCTTGGGGAAAAGCTTGTCGGCAATATCATTCCGCGTTGCTTCGTCCGCGGTTGCCGTCAGCGCTGCAACAGGGGCATGGGGGAAGAAATCGCCAAGGCGTGTCAGGCCCTCATAGTCGGGCCGAAAGCTTGGCCCCCAGCGCGAAATGCAATGGGCCTCATCAATAGCGATCAGTCTCACGGGCAGTTTCGCAAGCGCGGTGAGCATGCGTTCTGTCATCAGCCGTTCCGGCGCGATATAGAGCAGGCGCACGTCTCCGGCAGCCACCTTGCGCCAGACAGCCACATTGTCCTGTCGGGACCGTGAACTGTTGATGGTCTCGGCGGCAATGCCTGCCAGCTTGAGTCCCATCACCTGATCTTCCATCAAGGCAACAAGCGGCGAGACCACCAGCGTCAGGCCACCAAAAATCAGGGCCGGGATCTGGAAACAGACGCTCTTGCCCATGCCCGTCGGCATGACCGCCAGGGTGCATTTGCCATGAAGCAGGCTCTCGATCACATCGGCTTGCTTGCCACGAAAGCTGTCATAGCCATAGACAGTCTTGAGAAGCTTCAGGGCCTGTTCCTTTGGCGGCAGAGAGGCGTCAATCGCGGTTTCGTCGATCACGCCGAACAGATCCGGCTCGGTCTCTGCTGACAAAAGAGCAATGGCTGGCTGTGCGGGTGGAGACATGAAAAACAAATCACTCATGACGAAAGGATGCACTCAAGCTATCTGATTTGCATCTTGCTCGTAAACCGGAATTCCCAAACAGGCAGACAGACAGCAAGGAGGCTGTGAACTGCCCGGCCCTGCATGGTCACCGCTTGGTCACCGCTTGGCACAAGGAGGCCATGAATGGCATGGGAAAGGGCCCCTGAAAGGAGCCCCGCCGGTCTGTCATCTTCTCTTCCTGATGGGGAAAATATCAAGCGCGGCAAAGGGCCTTGGCCAGATAGGGCAGGCACTTGTCCATGCGATAATCGATTGAGGAATGATTGTCGGCAAACTCCTCATAGATGTGGGGCACATTGGCCGCCTCGAGCTTGGCGTGAAGCCGCCTTGCCCCGTAGACCAGATTATACTGATCCACATGGCCGCATTCGACCCACAGGGCTTTCAGGGATTTGAGATTGTCGATCACCTCGTCCTGATCGGCGAGCAGAACCGGGTCCCACTTCAGCCAGTTGTCCCAAAGCTCCGGTATCAGGCTGCAATCATGCAGATTGACCGGCAGGCGGATACCGCAAAAGGCGCTCGGGTCCGGATCATAGGTTGCTGCCATGGCAAGCGTCATCAGAGCGTGGATATCCTTGCCGTCCCATTTGGGGCCCGCCTCGAAATTCTCGAGAAAGGCCTCAACGGAAAAGTCCCATTTGGCAAGCGTGCGCAGGATGTTGGGCATGTCGGGCAAATAGCAAAGCTCAAAGGCCATGTCGCCGGAAAGGCAAGCCGCTGCCGACCAGCAATCCGCGTGTCGCATCGCATGGATGATGGAGCCGTAACCGCCCGAGGATTTGCCGAACAGGCCACGCTTGCCAGCCCCGCCACAGCCAAGGCGCGCTTCAATGGCGGGAACCATCTCGTTGATGAGGAAATCCTCCCAGTTGCCCATGGCTGCGGAATTGACATACTGGTTGCCGCCGAGCCGGGTGAAACAGTCCGGGAAGGCAACCACGACCGGCGGCATGTCGCCATTTGCGATCAGTCGATCCAGCCGCTCAGGTACATTCTCGCCGAAATTCTTCCAGTTGGTGTGCGCCGGACCACCCGCCGTGAAGCCAACCAGATCGACCAGCAACGGCAATCCCTTGCCGTCATGCCCCTTTGGCACATAGACAACGATTTCGCGCTCGGTCGGGTCGCCGAGCATGTTGGATTTGAGACTGTCCGATGGCAGGAAGAAGGAAGTGAGCGTTCCCTTTGGAATGGACGGATCACGGCGCATGAAATACTCGCTCTGTCTGAATGATGTCGCTTTGTCTGCTATGTTTGGCACATTGAGGGAAGGGACGCTAGTGCCAAGCGCCACCGGTGGCCGGATCTTGGATAACCCGTGCTCGGTCTTCTCCCAATGATGCGGGCGGAGCATGAGCTGAAATAGGGCACGCCAGGCCGCAGGTGTCATCAGCAGCCAGTAAAGAGGCATACCCGCGATTGTTCGCCATTCGAAGCCATAGCGTTTCCGGCTCCAGTGATGCCCCAGCAGCATGGCCCCGCTATATCCTGCAATCAGATTGATGCTGTTGGCCAGGAATAGCGACCAGAAAAGTGCCCGATTGCCCGTCGTGTTCAGGAAGATGCTGGCAATACTTGCCCCGAAGGTCAGGATATAAAGCGGGTGTACAAGGGACGAGACCAGCATGCTGCCGATCATGATATGGAAGGACAGAAAACCGGTCCGACCCAGTTGCGTATAGAGCCGCACCGGCTCCCGCATATGCACCAGCCATGTCTGCATCCATCCCTTGAACCAGCGAGTGCGTTGCTTGACCCATGCCAGATAGGTTTCCGGTGCCTCTTCCCATGTAGCGCTGCGCAGGGTTTCGATGCGGTAGCCAAGTCGGCAGAAGCGCATGCCCAGATCCGCGTCCTCCGTCACATTGTAGGGATCCCAACCACCGATATCCTTGAGCAGCCGTGTCTTGAAATGGTTGGACGTGCCCCCAAGCGGCACGACCATCTTCTGGTCGGCAAGGAAAGGCAGCAGCCCGTCGAAAAGGGCTGCATATTCAATGGCAAACTGACGCGTGAGAAAATTGGCCTTGGCATTGTCGATGGCAAGGCGCCCCTGAAGACATCCGAGCTTCTCGTCGCCTGCGATCATCTGAAGCGCCGCCATTTTCAACTGGAAGGGATGGGGACGATCCTCGGCATCATAAATCACCGTAAGGTCTGAATCGATGAAGGCAAGCGCATAATTGAGCGCCTTGGGCTTGGTGCGCGGTCCGCCTTCGGGCACATCCACCAGCTCGACAAAGGCCGGGACATGGACCCTTGCAAGGGCGTCTCTTGTTTCGTCGTCGTCTGCCTCCAGCAGCAGATAGCAGGTCAGCCGATCGCGCGGATAATCAAGGGCGGAAAGGGCACGCAGCAGATCTGGCACAATCCTCCCCTCCCTGTAGAGCGGCACCAGAACCGAGTAGCTGGGCCAGCCATCTTCAGTCAGATTGCCAGAGCGCGCCATCAACCCGGACAAGGTGGCCGCTTCTCCAGCCCTGGTCCGGGGCAGTTTCCAAAGGGCCAGCATCCGCAGGGTGCTCATCGTCAGGAAGACGAGAATCAGGCCCAAATTGAGAACAAGGGCAAAGGGGAAGAACAGGAGAGCACAAATGAGCACCACGACAAGCCCGATCAGCAGACCAGCGGACTGATAGCTGCCAATCCGGCCATGAGCAGACAGGTGCGGAAAAGCCTGTTTGAGATGGAACACCCGTGTCCGCATTGCTTCTTTCGCACCGGCGGCTCGTTGCGCGGCTCGCAGGGCGCTCGGCGTTGTCATGATGATCCTGGCTCTGAGCTGCGGATCATCCTGCAAACGCGCCGCCAGACGGTCTAGGTCGGCCCCGGATGGGGCGCAAAGAAGAGAGCTGTCTGAGACCGGAGCATTGTCCCGTGATCTTGCAAAGGGCTTCATCAGGATGGACGAATGGTGCCTCAATTCCTCAAGCGGGCACCCCTTGGATACCGGAATGACGCGATCAGGGCGTGGGGAGGCATCGAAGGTAACGCCAATCCTTTTTGCAGCCTGCGCGAAATAGGCGACTTCATCGATTTTGCCCGCGCGAATCAGGTGTCTGGCAAGGTCCTTTCCTCTGCTGGCGGCCAGATGCAGAGAGGATACGGACAGTTGAGAGCTTGCTAAAAACTCCGATGCTATGAGATCAAGATGGAAAGGCAGGGATGGTGCTGCCCGGCAGTCGGAGCCATTGTTGGAACGGCCCCGCGTTTTGGTCGTCGATCTGCTAGGGAAAATGGATGGATTTGCTCCCCGATCCGCTTTAATTGGGCCTTTGTTCAGAAATGTCATGACAAATGTCGGGCAATAAACTTATATCAAATAATCGATTGAACACGTCTCGCTAGAATATATCCAAAAGAGTAGTCCATGGCTTGCGCAACCAATATAAAACCAAGAGTTGTTGACACTTTTTCCTTAAATGCGAGGTTTTGTCGCAGGTTTGTTGCCAACTCGCCGTCGCTCATGCCCTCGTCTTGGCGCCGAGGGGCCTGTCATTCTGCAAAGTCCTGTGCCATGGCGGCTTTGCTTCTGTTTGGTTTTCTGTCTTTCACCTCTCTTCCGGTGGTGGCCCAGACGCAGAGCGAAGACCAGACGCAGCTTGGGGCTCCTGCGGAAATCTCTCTGGAAGCAACAGAGGATGAGAATGGGCAAGGCTCAGGCGCCGCTGCCTCCGGGCTTGCACCCAGCAACCGGCCCTCGCTTTCCGAGGAGCCCGTCGCCAGCGAGGGATGGGCGGAGGCAAGCTTTACCGGTTTCATCGATATTTCTCAGCGCCTGAAGCAGCCAAATCCGCAATTGCTGGAAAATGGTCTGCGCTTTTTGACCTCGGATGGCTTTCCGCCCTTCAACTATCGCGACAAGAGTGGCGAGCCGATGGGATATCATGTCGAGCTTGCCCGCGCATTTTGCGAGCAGCTCAATCTGGCTTGCACGATCAAGGTCGTGCCTTTCGAAGACATTCCCGACATGATCCTTGGTGCCGATGCCGACGTGGCTCTGACTGGCTTGACCCGGCATCCCGATCTGGAGGGGCGGCTCGCTTTCTCCAACACTTTCCTGAAGCGTCCCGGTCGCTTCCTGCGGCTCAAGGACAAGAATATCAGAACCGACAAGCAGTCGCTCGATGGTGCCCCGGTCGCTGTCATCGGCGGGACCTCGCACGAGGCCTTTCTCAAAGCCTATTTCGAAAGGGTCAACCGGGTGCCGGTGACAGACCTGAAGGCTGCGCGGCAACTGCTTGAGGAAGAGAAGGTGGTGGCAATTTTCGCCGATGCCTTCCAGCTGCTGCCTTTCGCTTCGGAAAGAAACAGTCCCTTCTCCTTTGCCGGAAAACCCTATTACGACGACTATTTTTTCGGTGATGGCATGTCGATGGCCTATGGCGATGGCCGCAACGACCTGGCAAACCTGCTGAATTACGGATTGCAGAAACTGGCTCAAAAGGGTCGCCTGGCCGAGCTTTATGCCCGCCATTTCGCACTGGACGTTTATGCGCAGTTTTAGGCTCTGGAAAGCCGTGGTCAGGAAGCGTAAAAAGGGCTTCATCCCTTCGATGGCGCAGCGCGGCGCTTGCGAAAGGGCAACAGCAGGGACCAGACAAACTGTGCCGGCTTTTCATCCTGATAGGGACTGAGCCCGACGGTCATGCCCAGATGCCCCTTTTCCGGCTGGGCGACATAGGTACCGAAAACCCGATCCCAGATCGAGAGATTGAAACCATAGTTCGAATGCGTTTCGCGCGGAACATCCGAGTGGTGAACCCGATGCATGTCCGGGGTGACGATTACCAGTCGCAGGATCTTGTCCACCCGTTCGGGCAAATTCACATTGGCATGGTTGAACAGAGCCGCAGCATTGAGCACAACCTCGAACACAAAGACCGCAATTGCGGGCATTCCGAACACCAGCACCCAGACAATCTTGTAAACCAGCGAGAGCAGGATCTCGATGGGATGGAAACGCAGCGCCGTTGACACATCGATATCCCGATCCACATGATGCACCTTGTGCAGGCGCCAGAAGATGGGCACCACATGGGAGAGCAGATGTTGCAGCCAGATTGCAAAATCAAGCAGCAGGAAACCGACAATCAGCCCCAGCCAGTTGGGTACGGCAAGCCAGTTGAACAAGCCCCATTGGTGCGCGCTGGCATAGAGCGCAACGCCGATGGGCAGGATCGGCATGATGAGGCGTGTCAGGATGCTGTCCAGAATGACGATGCCCCAATTGGTCAACCATCTGCGCCCCTTTGGCTGGACTCTTTCCCGTTTTGGCAGCATCCACTCCGCCAGCGCCATGACAGCAAAGGCGGCCAGAAAAATGCTCACGCGAAGGGTGCCTTCTGCGAGGCCGAAAAGAGAGAAGAGACTGTCGTTTTGCATGCAATCCTCGAGATGGTTCATTCCAGTAGTTTCGTATATTTGCATTCTTATCGGGCCATGCAAGGGGAAGCAAATCGCTTGTTGCAATATCTGCTCAAAATCCCGTGACAAATGGCTCTGGATTTCTGAAAAAGAGATCCGCGGCGCGTTAGCCGGGAAATGCGCAAATGCTCCATTATGCTGCTTGGCGTCGGGCCACGAACCTGCTAGAAAGCCATCCCCGATCCTCGCTTAGTCAGAAAAGAAGTCTCTACATGTCCGACAATCCACCGATCACCGCCGATAGTCCCTTCGACTTTCTCATAACCGAGCCCGAAGGAGAGGTAAAAGCCGTCCTGATGCTGGCCCATGGGTCTGGTGCGCCGATGGATTCGTCTTTCATGGAGCGGATATCCGCCATGCTGAATGCCAATGGCATTGTCGTGGTCCGGTTTGAATTTTCCTATATGGCGCGTCGACGCGTAGATGGCAAACGCCGTCCGGCCGGACGGGCGGAACGCTGGACCCATCACTATTTCCGCGCCGTTGACGAGTTGCTTGCGGGCGAAAGCTGGAAAGCGGAGTGGAACGGGCTCCCGCTTCTCATCGGTGGCAAGAGCATGGGCGGGCGGGTCGCTACCATGCTGTCTTGCGATGAAGAGCTTGATCTGGCGGTCAAGGGCGTCGTAGTTTTCGGCTATCCCTTCCATCCGATCAGCAAATCCGAGCCGGAGAACTGGCGTCTCGAACCGCTTGAAAAGAGCCTGCTGCCGATCCTGATCTGTCAGGGTGAGCGGGATGATTTCGGCTGGTGGGATGAAGTGGATGCGATTGACCTGCCGCCACAGGTGAGCCTTGAATGGATCCCCAACGGCAGCCACGATCTGGGCCCGACAGGCAAGTCCGAGGCGACCATGAAAAGCAACCTTGAGCTTGCCGCCCGGCTCGCAGCCCAATTTGCAGCCAATCCTCCCCTGCCGATCGTCGAGTTTCAGGACGAGGCCGAAGAGGACGGAGAAGAATAGGGAAAAGGGCGATCACTCGCCCCTTCGTCTTTCCTGGTCCGCGAAGACGTTTCCTAGTAGCAATATTTTTTGCCGTTGGAATAGCTACAGGTCAGTCCCGAGCAGCAGTCGGACTTGGACTTGCAGCTGTCACCGGTTTCTCCGCAGGAGGCACCGATTTCAACCTGGAAAGGCTTTGAAACAGGCAGCAGGGAAGAGCTGTTGTCAGCGCTGAAACCTGCCAGAACAATAGATTTGTTGCCGAGCGAAAGCACATTGGTATTCGCGCTGTCAGCAGCCTGCGATGCTGCTACACCAAGGGAAAACAGGCCTGCGGCCAATGCAACGAAAGCAAGTTTTTTCATTATCAATCCTCATTTTTGCATCATGATGTCTGCGAGAGACATGAAGACTGGCGAAAGCATTTATTTCCAGCAATAAGGGAAATCTAGAGAAACATGATTCAAAAAGTTATATAGTTATAACTAAATGCTTCCTTGCAAAAAGATTCGCATTAATCTTCAACGTCATAACAATAAAGAACAAAATGCAAACGAGTGGATTTTTTATCTTCAATAATTTCGTATTAGTACATATCAGAAAGTTGTTTTTGAGCGGAGTGCAATTTTGAATTGATCTATTTGTATTCGGTCAGATAATAGGCTTCCCAATCCTCTTTGGGCACGATGGTTCCCACGGCAAAGGCAAAGCTCAGCACTTCAGACAGATCCTGCGAAAGCTCGCAGTCGAATTTGACCCGGTGCCAGTTGTCATGGCTCCAGAAGACCGCACCATTGGCTATGACATGCCCTTCTTCATAGCGGACCTCCTCGAATGTGTAGGTGACCATGCGTTCGGGCTTGTAAGCATCACTCCAGGCTGCAATTTGTTGAAGGCTCTCCAGCGCGCAGAGCTGCTCGCGTCGCTCATCGCTCGTCAAGTGTTTGAAGTCCTGTCTCGTTTCGTCATCCGCGTGCACCTTGAGTGCATTCGCCGACAGCATCACTCTGGCATGGACCATGCCGTCCTTTGCATCCTCCTCCGGGAGAGTGCCCGAGTCCGTTGCCTCTTGCTGCCCCGATGCCATGTCGGACGCATCATCCGGGGCAGGGGGAGCCAACACACGCCTCGCGTTGGCTTCGCCCGATCCTTTCATGGGGGCGGGCCGTATGGGGGGCGGGATGATCTCGACCGCTATGGGTTGTTCCATGATGGGGTCAAGGATCCTGGGAGCGATCAGCGCCAGACCGGCAAAAAGGACGCAATGAAGCAGCAGCGAAAGCCCGAGGCCTTGCAACGTCATTCCGTTCTGATCCCTGTAAGATGGCTTCATCTTTGCGTCCAACGCTGGTCCTGCGCATGATCCAATTCATCAACTGACAAAATGGTCACAAGAAGGCCGGACAAATATCAGCCAGAGCGTGAGGCTGTAAAGGAAAATGGAAGCGTTCAAATGCCAAAAGGCAGATCGCCCTGCGGATCGGAGCGATCCTTGTCTCCCAGATTCTTCTCCGCCCAGTGCTTTCGGCACAGGGAGACATAGCGGTCCTCGCCACCAATGACCACCTGATCCCCTTCTGCAATGATCTTGCCATCGTGGTCAATGCGGACCACCATCGATGCCTTGCGTCCGCACCAGCAGATTGTACGGGCCTCGCGCAACTCGTCTGCCAGAGCCAGCAACTGTTTCGAGCCGGGAAACAGCTTGCCCTGAAAGTCGGTGCGAAGTCCGTAACACATCACCGGGATGCCTTTCTCGTCAGCCACCCGGCACAATTGCCAGACCTGATCTTCGGAAAGGAACTGTGCTTCGTCAAAAAAGATGCAGTCGGGACGGCCCTTGCCCGTTTCCCGATCATACTGTGCGCCGACATGGTCGAACAGATTTGTGCCCTGCTCGAAAACAAAGGCTTCTCTGTTCAGCCCGATACGCGAGGAAATTTCGCCAACCTTGGTGCGGTTATCGAGCGCCGCCGTATAGAGGAGCGTTCTCATGCCCCGTTCCGCATAGTTGTAGGAAGCTTGCAGCAGCAAGGTGGATTTGCCTGCATTCATTGCTGAATAGGTGAAATAGAGTTTGGCCATGGGCAATGCACTTTGCGGTCGCTGTGAAGGGGCGATGTCTTGATCTCACCTCTCTAGCTAAAACGCCTGCTCAGATTCGGCAAGACAGGAACCGCGACCAGGCGACCAACATGTGGATGGGCTGGCCTGTTTTTTCATGCCGAAGGGTCGAACACCCGGTCCGGATGATGCGGCAGATCATTCTCGACATAGGATTGCATCTTGCGGGCAATCTCGTCCTGATCACCGGCAAGGGTCGCGGGATCGATGGGCTCGCCGAATGTGATATGGAATTTTGCTCCATGCTTGTTCTGCAATTCGCGAATGGACTGGATGTCCCGCAATTCCGTGGAAATCTGGCTCAGGGCATAAAAGGTGATCGAGTTGCGTGCCCGGATATGGCCGGGAACAATCGGGATATCATGCTTCTTGGCCATGCGCAGGAAGCTGGAATTCCAGGGCCGTTCCTTGAGCCGCCAGCCATTCCAGTAGGACAGTCTGCCAGAGGGGAAGATCCCCACACAGCGATTGTTGCGAAAGGCCTCGGCTGCAATGGCCATGGTCCGCCGCATCGCCGAGCGGTCTCGCAAATGTGGTCGCCATTCGACGGGGATCATCAGATCGGCTGCGTTGGGATTGATCGACAAAAGATCGGCAAAGACAAACAGCGCCAGATCCTTGCGAACCTCGCGGACCTGATCGAACAGCGCAAGTCCGTCGGGCAATCCCGTAGGGTGGTTGGTTGCCACCAGGCAGCCCCCATGGGCGGGCAACCGCTCAAGACCGGTCGTGGTTACCTGCGGCTCCATCAGGCGCAGCATGGCCTCGGCCATCTCGATTCCGCTCTCGTTATAGCGCCAGCCAGACACGAGGCGGCACAGATTGTCATAGCGGACAGCTTTCCGGATGAGCGGCGCATAAGCGGGGCCAAAACGCCCGGTGACGAGATGGCGTGCACGGACCTCGATATACCAGTCTACCAGTTCCCTGACGTCGGACGAAATGTGAGCCGTGCGTTCCAGATGGCGGCGGGTCTGACGGGCCGTGAAAGACGAATGAGCCTTGTTCATGCCGTCATTGATGACGCGCATGGACTTTCTCGTCAACGTTTCTCCCATAGCTCATTCTCCCCCTCGGAACACGTAACAATGAAAAAGCCGCCCGGCAATGACAAGAAACAGCAAGGTCTTTTTCAGTCACTCGATGTCGCCGCCATCGGGGCCAGTCTCGACGAATATGGCAAACGGATGAACAGCGACACAGCACGCCCGGTTAAGGCAGACTGAATTCATGAAACCCATGACAAATTGATGACATGTACAAAATTACGGCACCAGTTGAACAAAGGTATGGCAGAATTCAGCCTTCTCAGTGGAAACTCGTATAATCTGCAAGCACGCCCGGATTTCCATCCAGCAGTCCATCGACAGCGCTTCGGGTGCTGTCCGAACGTTGCTCGCCTGACATTGCTCGTCTCACGTCCGTAAGCGAGACGTCTGAGAAAAGCCAACAAAAAGCAGCGCTTGCCACGCCTGACGCCGTGCGCCCGAGACATCTGCCCTGTTGGCTTGTTCCTTTGCGCAAGAGGCAAGATCACATTTTGCGATAACGGACCCGGGCGCTATGCTCGATGGCTCCCACATGCAGGCGGTCGAGTTCCAGCTCGTCGCGCAGCATCAGCAGGAATTGCAATTCGTCCTGCTCTACCTGCAAATCGGCTGCGGCCACTTCCACCGCAAGGGCATAGGCGGTTTCACGAAGTCTTTCGGGCAGACTTGCCCGAACCACTTGCAGAATGAGATCTACCCCCCCCTCGGCAAGCAGGTCCGAGCAATCGCGGGAAACGGGAACCAGACGTTCCCGATCGAAGCCGGAGAAGACAGGCAGGGTCTGCACTTCTTCGCCGATTTTGAACAGCTCGGAATCGGTCATGGTCCGGTCGGCAGCAGACGTCGAAACCATCACATAAATCAGAGCTTCTTCCGGTGAGACGATCTTTGTCATTCTTTTGTTCCTGTTTTTCGGATGCCTGCGCATCAATTGGGCACAGTTGCCTCAAGATTCAAAATACTGCCCGAACTTATGCATGCCAAGAGCCTTGATCAAGCAAAGAAGTGTCTCTTTTTTGTAACCCTGCGTATCAAAGCGTGATTTTCATATGCCTTTTTGTGAAAAAGAGCCGGATCCGGGGGCTTTCTGATACCACAAGTCTCTTTTCTTGTTCCGGCCAATGGGCTAGAACTGCCCCTGCGGCTCGCCTCGGATGGGTGGGCCGCGCTGCATTTATGAATGTGACAAACCGGCTCGTCGCGCCCTTTGGGGGCAAGACCGAGACATCCGGTCTGTCTGTGCTCCGATTCTCAAGGTTGACTTAAGGAACCCTATTATGACGTCGCAATCTGCCCTTCCGCTCGCGCTCACCGAGGAAATCGTTGAAGCTGCGGCCACGTCCAAGGCCTGGCCGTTTGAAGAGGCACGAAAGCTGGTCAAGCGCTATGCCAAATCCGGCATGCCTGACGAGGTTCTTTTTGAAACCGGTTATGGCCCATCGGGTCTGCCTCATATCGGCACCTTCGGCGAAGTGGCTCGCACATCGATGGTTCGCACCGCTTTTCGCGCCATCACCAACGACGCGGTGAAAACCCGTATGCTGTGCTTCTCCGACGATATGGACGGCTTCCGCAAGGTGCCGACCAATCTGCCCAATCAGGACATGCTGGCCCAGCATCTGGGGCTGCCGCTGACCAAGGTTCCCGACCCGTTCGGCACTCATGAAGGCTTTGCCCAGCATAACAATGCCCGCCTTTGCGCCTTCCTCGATCAGTTCGGCTTTGACTATGAATTTGCCTCCTCGACGGACTATTACACCTCTGGCCGTTTCGACGAGACCCTGCTGAAAATGCTCGAGGTCTATGACAAGGTGATGGATATCATCCTGCCGACCCTCGGTGAGGAGCGCCGCAAGACCTATTCGCCCTTCCTGCCGGTTTGCCCGCGCACCGGCAAGGTGTTGCAGGTGCCGATGATCGAGCGGAATGTGTCCGAGGGTACGGTTGTCTATCTCGATCCGGAAACCGGTGAAAAGGTCAAGGTGCCGGTGACGGGTGGCGCGGTGAAATGTCAGTGGAAAGCAGACTGGGCCATGCGTTGGGCCGCTCTGGATGTCGCCTATGAGATGAGCGGCAAGGATCTGATTGACTCGGTCAAGCTCTCGACAAAGATCTGTCGTGCCTTGGGCAAGCCGCAACCGGAAAGCCTGTCCTACGAGCTGTTTCTGGATGACACGGGTGCCAAGATTTCCAAATCCAAAGGCAATGGCCTGACGATCGAGGAATGGCTGACCTATGCTTCGCCCGAAAGCCTGTCGCTGTTCATGTATCAAAAGCCGAAGACCGCCAAGAAACTCTATTTCGATGTCATCCCCAAGGCGGTGGATGAGTATTTCACTTTCCTTGGCAATATCGGCAAGGAAGACATCGACAAGCAGCTGAACAATCCTGCATGGCACATCCATTCCGGCATGCCGCCGAAAGCGGATATGCCGCTGACCTTTGCCCTGCTGCTCAATCTGGTGAGTGCGGCCAATGCTCAGGACAAGGATGTGCTTTGGGGCTTCATCTCCCGCTACGCGCCGGGAGCAAGCGCCCAGACCCATCCCAAGCTCGACGAGCTGGCGGGCTATGCGATCCGCTATTTCGACGATTTTGTCAAACCGAACAAGACCTTCCACAAGGCAACCGAGCAACAGGCCGCTGCCATGGAAGATCTGGCAAAGCGTCTTGTTGCAATGATGGACGAAACCGATGCCGAAGTGCTGCAAACAGAAGTTTTTGCAGTTGGCAAGGATCACGGCTTCGAAAATCTGCGTGACTGGTTCAAGGCGCTCTATCAGGTTCTGCTTGGTCAGGACCAGGGTCCCCGTTTTGGTTCCTTCATTGCGCTCTACGGGGTCGAGAATACCATCGCCCTGATTGAAAAGGGCGTCAAAGGGGACTTGCTCGAAGCATGATCGGCTCGCCGTTCAGAATTCTGGAGATGTGACATGAAAGCTGGTGGAAAGCCCTGTCTGAGCTGTTTTCTGCGAGCTTTCTTTCTCTGTCTTGCCGTTTTTGGCCTCCTAGCCGTCTCGGCAAGGGCAGAGGACAGTCACACGCCCCTGGAGCCGATCGAATGTCCCGGCTCTCGATTGTCTGGCGAGCAGGCGGTCTGCTTCATTCTTCATGTCCCGGCTGACTGGAACGATATCGCCCATCGGTCGCTGCAATTGCCAGTCATGCGCTTTGCCCCGCTTGGGCCGAAGGCGACCAAACCGCCGCTTCTGGTGCTCGCCGGCGGGCCGGGACAGTCGGTCATCCGGCTGGAAAAGAGCATTAGCAGAAACCTCAAATTCCTGCGCAAGGACCGCGAACTCATCCTCATGGATCAGCGCGGAACGGGGCCGCTCGCGGGCGATATCGCCTGCGCCGAGGCGATCAGAAAAGGCGAAGAAATCGACATGGAGGCCGCAGTCAAATGCGTCAAGAGGAGCGAGGAAGCCGGTAGACTCCTGTCCGACTATCGCACCGCCTTTGCTGTCGAGGACTATCGTGCCCTGCGCTATGCACTCAAGATCGAGACATGGGCCGTCATCGCCAATTCCTATGGGGCACGGGTGGCTCAGGGTTTGATTGGCAGAGACGAGAAAGGCATTGATCGGGTGATTTTCAATGGTCCGCTTTTTGCCGCGACCCGATTGTTTGACTGGAAACCTGACGAGCAGATCGACAAGGTAATCGAGCTTTGCGACGCTCAGGATAAATGCCGTTCCGACTTCCCCAATCTCTATTGGGATTATCAGCGCCTTGGCTTCGACATGAGAAAGGCCAGGGTTGCCGACGAAGAGGCCACGCCACCGGCAGCGCTTCCCTTCCTCTATCAAACCCGACTCAACGCCTTTCTGGCCCGCCACAAGGCCAAGCAAGTGCCGGCCGACATCACCAGAACGGTGCAAAGCCTCGACAAGGCTCTGGCAGAGGATAGCATCTGGACGCCTCCGCCGCCCCTGCCGCAGCCGATGAAGGGGATAGGGCTCTTGATGCATCTGGCCATTTCCTGCGCTGAAGATGTCCACCCCCTTGCAGATCAGGCCCTTTATGAAATGGCACAGCCCATGACGCTGCTCTTTTATCGCGATGCCTGCGAGCAAATCGAAAACGCCACGGCAAACACCATCAGGCCGGATATGGTGAGCGGCAAGGCCGCGAAATCGAACCTGCCTATTCTCGTTCTCAACGGGGAGCTGGATACCATTGTCAACCCGGAGGCCATGGCGAGCACCTTGCCGCTCTATTCCAATGCGATACGGATCGAGATGCCCTATGCTGGCCATGATGTGCTCAGCAAGCTTTCCTGCGCACGGAGCATCGCGGCCCAGTTTCTCGATGGAGCCAAGGCCGATGCGCTCGACAGGGGGTGTTTGCGCTCTGGGGATCTCGCCTTTTCATCGCTTGCGCAAAAATAGCAGCCCGATCAGCCGATCGGGCAAACCGACCTGATCTTGTCGAGTATGAACGCCCCGTCCGTTGCATTGATGCCCTTGGCCAAGGTCTGCGTCTGGCCTCGACAGTCGAGCACAAGCCTTCCTTTCTCGCTCATGTCGAAGGCGGAGCTTGGTTCGTCTTCCTGATCGGCCTTTTCCCAATCGAGCCTTGTAATGTCCCGGCTGGGAAAGGCGCGGGCGCGACCAAGGCCCAGAACCTGCTTTCTATGAGCAAGCGTGTCGGTGTTGGCCCAGATATATTCCTTGCCCAGAGACAGCCAGACAAGCTTGCGCCCCGCTGCAACCCATCCCAGGGCCCAACCGCACAGCCACAACAGCACAAAGACCTTGTCGGAATCGAACCGCTCGTCCGGATCGAAAACGGCGGAGATAGCGAACACGCCCCCCACGCTCCATAATGTGAACCATACGCCAAGAAACCCGATCACGAACCAGTTGCGCTTTGGTGGCAAGGCGACCACAAGACCGCCATCGTCAAGTCGGGTTGAAATGCGTCCGCCCGGGGCGCTGGCAATTGAAGGAATATGCATAAGAATGACCCCGTTCCCTGATTAAGCCAGTCTGATTAAGCCAGTCCCGAATGACCCGGTTTCGAGTGAGCCGGTTCCGCGCAAGGCCTCTGATGGCAGCCGGTCTCAACGATAGCGCCCCCTCAAAAGATGAACAAGGCAGACCCCGCATCCCGTTCTAGCGAAGTTCAAAGCCCGGCGGCAAGGGCAATTCCTTTTCCTCCTCCGGTTCGCTTGACGGGGGTTCCATGATCGTGAGAGCATCCGCCCGCTTGCCGGACAGAAGACTGGTGCCGTCGGACGGCGTTATGGTTTTGGTCGTCTGGCTCAGAATGTCCGAGACCTCTCGGCTTTCCTGCTGCCGTTCCAGAATGTCGCCGCTTGCCGAACTGCCTTTGGTTGCAAACAAACCCCGTTTGGCCTGCTTTGCTTCGAAAAGCTCATCCTGATAGAAGCCCTCCTCGGGTTCGGCCCAGCCGAACTGAACCAGATAGCTTGCCAGATCCGTAACATTCTTCGGCTCTTCGCCTGCCTTGAAATCCCTTATTCCAGGCCCGAGATAGCAGACCGCCTCGGAGGATCCCGCCTTGGCCTTCTCATCGTTGGTTACGCCTTCCTCGCCGATCCAGTCGCATCGCACCGCACGGCGCCTTATGAAGCGTTGCAGGCTCGTTGCGCCCAGTTTTTCGCATTTGACGGCCCTCCCGCCGATCCAGCAATCCAGATCGCTTGAGACGGGCTGCAAATGGGCCAGATTGACATCCTCCTTGCGATATTTGCTGACGACAAGCGAAAGGCGAGTCGGGCTTGTCACCAGAACCTTGCGAAAGACATCGGGCAGGGGCTCGGGCTCGGGCTCGGGGGGAATGGGGATCCCCTCTTCCCTGATCAGAGGGGTGGCCTGATTGAACGGGGAGAGTTGAAAGCCCGGTGTCACATTGCGCCTTGGAGGAGCGACAAGCTGCCCGGCTTTGGGACCCTGTAGCAGAATCTGGACATTCTCATCGGCCTTCGACTTGGCTGCCTCAGCCGCCTTTTGGGCGTCCCGCTTCACTGTTTCGGCCTTGATGCGTTCGGAACTGGACCGGTAGGCGTCCACCGGGGCCACCGCATCGCCCTGCCAGAACCACAGGAGATAGAAGATCAGTCCCACCAGTGCCGTGCCCGCACCGATAACCACAAGGTTACCGACGAGCCTGCCGACGAAGGAGCGCTTGGTCTCTTCGTCCGAAAGGCCATCTGCGGATGGGCTATGAGGCATTTGCGGCATTTTGCGCATTGGCGATTGTCTGTCAGGCAGGCGGAAAAACAGGATAACGTCTTATTGCTTCAATATAATCGGAAATTTCAGGATTTGAAGTCGTTTTACAATCCCTGTTTGCTCACCGGTGTCTGAAACTACTGACTTGCCCAGAGAATTTTGGCGATCCACTGGGCCGAAGAGGCCTGAAGTCTTTCCTCGGACTCTTCGGAGGCTGTTTTTCGCAGCGGGGCGATGCTCAATTGTCCGCGATCCATTGTCCTGACAAGGCCTGCAAGGATGCCCTTGAGGGAATGGAAGAGCAGCACCCGATCCCCCTCGGCCAGGGATGAGGGCTGGCCCAGCAGCAATATGGCATCCTTCCTGAAATGGGGCTCGAACCTGTCATGGGTGACATGGAACACAGCGAAGGGAAACACGGCAGTCAGAGCACCGCGGGTATCATGAACCGAAAGGGCATTCGGCACCCGGTACTCCTGACTTGCCGGGACTATCAAGCCCGCTTCGGCAAGGACAGGCCAGCTTGGCGGGGCTTTCTGCGCAAGGATATCGTCAAATGACCAGTCCTTGCCCTCGGTATCGTCTGCTCCAAGGGAAAAGAAGCTCTCAAGGGAAACGGACGTTGCATCAAGGATTTTGGCAATCGATTCGGTCGAAGGCCAGCGCGGGCGGCCATTTGTGCCAAAACGCTTGGACTGATTGAAACTGGTCGGGTCAAGCCCCGCAGCCCGCGCCAGGCCGGAGACGGAGACATTCTGTCGGCTGGCCAGAGAATCGATCGCTTTCCAAATGCGTTCGTGAGATAGCATAGCTAGACATCGTGCCTCATGATTCAATATAGAAACAACCATAAAGATTAATTTCAAAATATCAACCAAGGGTAGTGGCTATATGTTTCTGAAATCGCATAATAGGCACCTGAAATGGGGGCACTTTGCTCAACGGGACAACAAGCTGGGATTGCTTCGGTTGAACCGGACAGATTGATACTTTCCCGAGGCGAAATCGGCTGCTATTAAAATAGTCTGGAATTGCAGCGAATCTGCGTATTTTCCCGAGGAGACCTAGGCTGTCGCAATGTCGACTGGAGTATGAGCTGACATGGAGAAACTGATCTACAAGCTGGCCACCATAGAGCAATGGGATGACGCAAAGTCAACTGGCCGCTTCAAGGGAGCCCCGATTGATATCGAGGACGGGTTCATTCATTTCTCCAGTGCTGGTCAGGTGGAGGAAACCGCCCGCAAGCATTTCAGGAATGTGCCCTCTCTGCTTCTGCTGACAGTCTCTGTCGAGACACTGCAAGAGCATGGCAAAAAGCTTGTCTGGGAGCCGTCCCGCGGTGGCGCCCTGTTTCCCCATCTTTATGATGACTTGCCCCTCGACGCCATTCTCGAACAAGATGAATTGGCCATGGATGACAATGGTTTTCATGTCTTTCCACCCCTGAAATAGGAATAGAAAAAGAGCGAAGCCCGATGCCGAATACACTTCTTGACACCCTGACCCGAAAGGCGCTCTTCACGCTCGATCCGGAAACCGCCCACCATCTGTCGATATTGGCCCTGAAAACCGGTCTGGTACGCGGCGCGAAGTTACCTGACGAGCCACTTTTACGCGTCAAGTTGTGGGATCTGGATTTCCCAAATCCGCTGGGGCTGGCAGCTGGCTATGACAAGAATGCCGAGGTGCCTGACGCGGTGCTAGGGCTTGGCTTCGGGGCTGTTGAAGTTGGCACGCTGACGCCCAAGGCCCAGCCGGGCAATCCGAAAAAGCGTCTGTTCCGCCTTGTCGAAGACGATGCAGTGATCAACCGGATGGGGTTCAACAATGAAGGCCACGCCGCCGCGCATGTGCGTTTGACAGCCCGCATGAAAAAGCACAAGTCCGGCATCATCGGCGTCAATGTCGGGGCCAACAAGGACAGCAAGGATCGCATCGAGGATTATGTGAAAGGCATCGCCGCCTTCGCCGATGTGGCATCCTTTTTCACGGTCAATATCTCCTCGCCCAACACGCCTGGCCTGAGAGACCTGCAAGCCCGTGACGCGCTTGACAATCTTCTTGCGAGGGTGCTCGAGGAACGCGACACCCAGACAAAATGGGTGAACCGCAAGGTTCCCATTCTTCTCAAGATCGCACCGGATGTCGACGAGTTCGGACTTGATGATATCTGTTCGGTGGCTGTCGCGCGCGGTATTGACGGCATGGTCGTTTCCAACACGACGCTCGATCGTCCCGCACGTCTCAAATGCACCTCTGTGGCCCATGAGATGGGGGGGCTGTCCGGGACCCCGATCTTTAACAAATCGACGATTGCGCTTGCCAAAACCCGCAAACGGGTTGGACCGGCCATGCCACTGATCGGAGTCGGTGGTGTCAATGATGCGATTTCCGCTCTGGAAAAGATCCGGGCAGGTGCCAATCTCGTTCAGTTTTACACCGGTCTGGTCTATGGCGGGGTTTCAACCGTGAGCTATATGCTGCGCATCATGGCCGCCGAATTGAAGGACCGCGGCGTCAAGAGCCTTGATGATATTCGCGGCGAGAGTTGCGAGGACTGGGCAAAGCGCCCCCTGAACTCATGAGCCATCACCTGCCACGGCAGGACCGGGCGTGTATGGCCCGCCCATCTGGCAAACCGGACCCCTCAACAGCGTGTCGCGCACCGGCAAGGGAGTGCTGCATGCGGATCGGAGACATCAATGACCGTAACCATCTGGCACAATCCACGTTGCTCCAAATCACGTCAGGCAATGACATTGCTCGAGGAAAAGGGCGTTGAGCCTCAAGTCCGCAAATATCTCGAGGATGTTCCCGGCGCAGACGAAATCAGGGCGGTCCTTGCCATGCTGGATATCGGAGCCCGCGATCTGATGCGGACCAAGGAAGCGCTCTACAAGGAATTGGCGCTTGATGAGGAAGAGGATGAGGCAAAGCTGATCGCCGCCATGGTCGCCAATCCCGGATTGATCGAAAGACCGGTTGTGATCAACAAGGGCAAGGCCCGGATCGGACGCCCAACCGAAGCGATTCTCGAGATTCTCTGATCTCGCCCGAACCTTTCCGCTGATCGTTCAGCCTCGGGCAAAGACCGCATCCCGCCGCCTTGGGAGCATCAGCGCAAGGCTGAGGCCACGGGTGGCCAGAAACATCATCAGGCTCAGCCAGAGACCGTGATTGCCTAGATGCGGCATGGCCAGATATTGCAGTATGATGAAGACGCTCGTCGACAGAATGGAGACATTGCGCATTGTCGACGACCAGGTCGCTCCGACATAGATCCCGTCCATCTGAAAGGCAAAGGTTCCGATGAGCGGGGTGAGGGCGGCCCAAATGAGAAAGTGGCCAGAGAGTTCCCGCACGCCTTCGGCGGTGGTCAGGGCATTGATGATGGAAGACCCGAAGCCGATCATCAAGAGCGAGAGAAACAGCCCGAGGCCAACGCCCCAAACAAGCGTGAGACGCACCGTCCGGTCAAATGCTGGCCGATATTGTGCACCAATGGCCCGCCCGCCCAACTGCTCGGCGGCGGTGGCAATGCCATCGAGGAAGAACCCTCCGAACATGAAGAATTTCATCAAGAGCTCATTGGCCGCCAGAATATCGTCGCCCTGCCGCGCACTCAAAGAGGTGAACAGGGTGAAAGTGAAGAGCATGACCATGGAGCGAATGAAAATGTCGCTGTTGACTGCAAGGAAGCGCAGAAAGGCTTCTCTGGCAAACAGACGCATTGTCGGAACGCGCCAGTCATCCCTGAGGTGATGGGCCATCATGCCAAGGCCGGCAAGAACGGTCACCGCTTCAGCCGTTACCGACCCGAGCGCCGCACCCGTCACCCCCAGTCCCAGCCCCATGACGAACCAGACCGTCAGAATGATGTTGACGCTGTTCTGCAAGAACAGCAGCACCATCCCCTGCCGCGATTTGCTGAGCCCGAACAGCCAGCCAAAAATGGCAAAGTTGCTGAGACTGAAGGGCATGGCATAAAGCCGGATGAGCAAATAGCTTCGCGCCGCTTCATTGACCTCCTGGGACCCACCCATCGCCGTGAGGGCCCATGGCAGCACCATGGGGCCAATAAGGATCGTCAGAAAGCCGATCATGAGGGCAAGCATCAAGGCGCGATAGGCCACCGCGCGTTCGGAAACCTTGTCTCCTGCTCCTATCGCCTGCGCGGTCAGGCCCGTTGTGCCCATGCGCAGGAAATTGCAGGATGCAGCGACCAGATCGAACAGGGTGGAGCCGATGGCGATTCCGCCTATCAGGGCCGCCTGTCCCAACTGTCCGATCACGGCCATATCGACAATCCCTACCACTGGCACCGTAAGCAGACCCAATGTCATCGGGATCGCGATGCCGAGCACCATGCGATGGGTAACCGTAAAGGCGCGCACATTGACAGCTGCTGGGGCCGTTTCCATGGAGAAATTCCGTATGCCAGGTTTGATAGAAAAGCGATGTGCGGCAGAGGTCCGCGAGGTTTCTTCCCCCTAGCATCGGGGAAGCGGAAAGAAAAGCAAAATATGCGCAAGGGAGGGTTTGAGATCTCGACGAAAGCTGGTCACCAAAACAAGCAACCGCCACACGGGGACCAATCGTGCGACGGTTGATTTGTTGCGAGTGTACCTTGATCAACCTGAAAGCGAGCACAAGGCTCGAGGTTCATCCGCATATCTGTGAGAAGGAAAATGACCGGGTTGTGCCCTTCTCAAACGACCTTCAAAACGCGACCCTGAAAGGATTGCTTCCTGTGTTCTGAAGATCATCACTGACAATGACACTATTACTCATCGGAGCCGGGAAGTCATCTTAAAACTCCGTAATGTCTTGGAAAGGTTCACTTTATAGAAATTCCAAAGTCATACGGACTGTGCACTCAAATCAATGAGAGATAGGGAAAAGGCCTTATATAATGCATATGATAAGAATTAAAAAATCAATATGTTACGGCTCGTTGCGCCCCAGTTTGAGCAAGCGGATGATGATCCAGATCGGGATGACAATGAGCGCTCCGAGCAGGAAATACTCGACTGCCCAGTGGATGGCATCAAAGCCCATATAATAGATATGCTGCACGAAATTGCGCAAATAGATGAGAATCTGGCGCGGATGCAGATTGAGTGCGCTCAGAACGATACCCACGACGACGGACAGGCCAACCAGTCGCAGAATCACGGGGCCGGGTGACCCGCCAAAAAATCGGTTGAGAGTCGAATTGGTCATGATTGTCTCTCCTGTTTCCTGTCAGAGTGGCTCGAACCGGTTCGCAGCCTCCTGGACGGGGGGACACATCTGTCCCGTCCATCTGTGCATGTAATCAAGTTGAGCGAAGGCTTCAACCCTTGATTAAGGCTGCGATGGGAAATGCGGCGATAAGCTTGCTGTAAGTTGCGACTAACTCCTGCACCCTCGGTGACTTTGGATCAAAAGTCTGGCTAAACAGGGCCACTGAACCAAGGGGGGGCTCTTGATTCTGAATACCGGCGTGAAGAACAAGAAGGGGGTAATGGTGACAAAAGGGCAGCAGACATTCTTTGACAATTTTTATCGCTATCTCAGCAAGATCAGGACACCGGGGCATGCTTTCATGGTGTCCGGCATCTTTGCGGGTTTTTGCAGTCTGGCGTCCCTTACCGGAACGCAATTGGCTTTTCGAGATTTCGAGTCTCCGATCATGCCGCTTGTCGAAGTTCTGGCCTATTTTCTGCCTTTCCTGCTTGTCTTTGGCTCCAGCTTCATGCTCATTCAGGGCTTTTCGCGTCTGCATCAGCAAAATCGTTACCTGTCGGAAATTGCACATAGGGATGATCTGACCCGTTTGGCCAACCGGGCCGGTTTTCTGACCAAAGGTCAGGAAATGGTCATGCATGCGGATATCGAAAACACGCCTCTGTCCCTGATCATGTTTGACATTGACCATTTCAAACAGATCAATGACAGCATAGGGCATCTGGCCGGCGACACCGCTCTTCAGCATATTTCGGGCCTTTTGCGCCATACTTGCCGCGAATTTGACCTTGCGGCTCGGTGGGGCGGGGAGGAATTCGCGATCATTCTCCAATGCTCCAATATTTACGGCGCAAGCAACTTTGCCGAACGGCTGCGGGACAATATCGCCAATTCACCCTTTTATTGGGAAGGCCATCCCTTCCGTCTGACCATCAGCTCAGGCGTTACCGAATGGTCTGGCGAGGGTGACAGCTTTGCCGCAATGGTCGAGCGGGCAGACAAGGCGCTCTATATTGCCAAGGGTGAGGGACGCAACAGGGTCCGGATCGCCAAGGTCAACCTCGAAACGGTCGATGGATTTGAGCTGGATCTGCAATTTGGCCGCGACAAGCAAAGCGGTGACGCGGCAGCTTGACCCCCCCCTTTGCCTGACCCGCGAGCTTTGCCCCATCAAAACATCTTGAGCACTGATAAGTGGATGGTGACATTGTCCCTTTCGTAACCCATAGTCCTGTCTATGCAGAATGACAGGACAGAGGGAATGGATGCAAAGGCGCGGATCGAAACGGGGTTACCCCCGGCTCGCGACCAATTCCATGCGCGGTTCGAAATCGCCCAGGACCGTATCGATCATTCCGATTTGCCATCGGTTTTTGCCAACTGGTTCGCGGGGCGCGGTTGGCAGTTGCGGCCCCATCAGGCGGCGATGCTGGCAGCGGCTGAAGACGGCCAGCCGACGCTGCTGGTCGCCCCCACCGGCGCGGGCAAGACCCTGTCGGGCTTTTTGCCCTCACTCATTGATCTGAATGATCCCGATCAGGATTGGCGCGATCAGCTCCATACGCTTTATATTTCTCCGCTCAAGGCGCTGGCGGTTGATATCGCGCGTAATCTTGAACAGCCGATCAGCGAAATGGGATTGGATATCTCCCTTGAAACCCGGACAGGGGACACCCCGGCGCACAAGCGGAAACGGCAAAAGCAGCGCCCGCCCAATTTTTTGCTGACCACGCCTGAGCAATTGGCTCTGTTGCTGGCATCGCGAGAGGCGGAGAGCCTGTTTGCCTCTTTGCAGACTGTCATTCTCGACGAGCTTCATGCACTTGTCACTTCCAAGCGCGGGGAATTGCTGAGCCTTGGCCTTGCCCGATTGCGCAAGCTTGCGCCACAGATGCGGCCCATTGGGCTGTCTGCCACCGTCTCAGACCCGCTAGAGCTTGCCCATTGGCTGGTGCCACACGAGGCGGGAGAAGCGCAAGAGGAACCTCAAATCCTGCGCCTGATCGGTGGCACAAGCCCTGACATATCGGTGCTCAATTCCACCGAGCGCATCCCCTGGGCCGGTCACAGCGCCCGCTATGCTTTACCCGATCTTTATGAACTGATCAAACAGCACAAAACGAGCCTGCTCTTTGTCAATACACGCTCACAAGCCGAATTTCTGTTCCAGAATTTATGGAGCATCAACGAGGAGACGCTTCCTATCGCCCTTCATCATGGCTCGCTTGATGTCAGCCAGCGGCGCAAGGTGGAAGCGGCCATGTCCGCAGGCGCCTTGCGGGCAGTGGTCTGCACCTCGACCCTTGATCTGGGGATCGACTGGGGCGACGTCGACCTCGTGCTGAATATCGGCGCACCGAAGGGCGCGAGCCGTCTGGCCCAGCGTATTGGCCGCGCCAACCACCGTCTTGATGAACCGTCCAAGGCCATATTGGTGCCCTCCAACTGCTTTGAAATTCTGGAATGCCGGGCCGCCCTTGATGCCAACTATATCGGCGATCAGGACACCCCGCCCATTCGCAAGGGTGGGCTTGATGTGCTGGCCCAGCATATTCTGGGTCGGGCTTGCTCCGGCCCCTTTGATCCGGTGGATTTCCATGCCGAGGTGAGCTCGTCCTATCCCTACCGCCATCTTTCCTGGGAGCTGTTTGAACAGGCCATCGATTTTGTTGCCACCGGCGGCTACGCCATGCGGGTCTATGAGCAGTTTGCCAAATTGAAGCCAATGCGGGACAAACAGAGCGGCAAAACGCTCTGGCGATTGTCGCACCCAAAGCGCGCCCAACAATATCGTCTCAATATCGGCACCATTGTTGAAGAGGCCATGATCAAGATCCGCCTGACATCCTGGAAGGGTGGTAGCGGCGAGCCAAGGCGTCTGGGACGGGGAGGGCGTGTGCTCGGAGAGGTGGAAGAGGGCTTTGTCAGTTCCCTTTCGCCGGGTGACAGCTTTCTCTTTGCCGGGCAGGTTCTGCGATTTGAAAGCCTTCAGGAAAATTCTGCTGTTGTGACGCGCACGCAGCATCGGGAGCCGAAAATCCCGGCTTATAATGGTGGCAAATTTCCGCTTTCGACCTATCTCGCTGCCCGCGTCAGAGCGATGCTGGCCGATCCCGACAGCTGGCAACGCCTGCCTGATCAGGTGCGCGACTGGCTCGCCCTTCAAAAGGAACATTCGATCATTCCCGCAGCCGATCAGATGCTGATCGAGACCTTTCCACGCGCCGACAAATTCTATCTCACGCTCTATGCTTTTGAAGGTCGCCTTGCCTTGCAGACCCTTGGCATGCTGCTGACCCGAAGACTGGAGCGGGCAGGGGCCAGACCTCTTGGCTTCGTTGCGTCCGACTATGCGCTGATGATCTGGGGGCTCAGGGATTTTGCAAGACTGGAAAAGGATCTGGGCTGGAGTTTCGAGCAATTGTTCGACGAGGACATGCTGGGCGATGATCTGGAAAGCTGGCTTGCCGAGAGCGCCATGCTTAAACGCACCTTCCGCAATTGCGCGGTGATCTCAGGCATGATCGAGCGACGCCATCCGGGGCTGGAGAAATCGGGCCGACAGATCACCATATCCTCGGATCTGATTTACAATGTGCTGCGTGATCATGATCCTGATCACCTGTTGCTGAAAGCCACATGGGACGATGCAGCCGCAGGTCTGTTGGATATCGCACGTCTGAGCGCTATGCTGGCCCGCATCAAGGGCCGAATCATTCATGCGAGCCTTGATCGCCCCTCGCCGATGGCCATTCCGGTCCTTCTGGAGATTGGCAAGGAGCCGATCTATGGTGCAGCCGAAGACGAGATGCTGCTTGAAACCGCCCGAACCCTGATGGCCGGTGCCGATGACGATGATGGGCTTTGCCCTTAGGCCAGAGCGAAACCTTGAAGACAACCGGGATGACTGACATGCATGACCATAGGATCTCGGCAAAAGGAGGGATGCACCGGGCGTCTGGCGAGGTATCCAGCGGCCTCTCTTCCAGAAGCCATCTTGCATTTGACCATGCCGGCGAGTGCTTTGTCGCCAGCACCAGCGGGGCGTTGTTCTGGCCAGACCGGGAGACACTGCTGGTGGCAGATCTCCATCTCGAAAAAGGGTCAGCCTACGCCAGAGGTGGCCAATTCCTTCCGCCCTATGACAGTCAGGCAACCCTCGATCAGCTGGCGCGCGATATCGCTCATTTCAGTCCCGCACGGGTGATCTGCCTTGGTGATTCCTTCCATGATGTTGAAGGACCGGCCCGCATGTCCGATCCTGTCATGCAACGGCTCAAGTCCCTTGGTGACGGGCTTGACTGGACATGGATCATCGGCAACCACGACCCGGTCATCGCCTCTTCTGTCAAGGGCATGGTCGCGGAAAGTCTGACATTGCAGGGCAATCACCGCGAGGTCACCCTTTGTCATGAACCGCAGCAAACGGCAGAAGAGGGGCAAGCCACATCTCAAGCGCTGGAGCTGTGCGGCCATCTGCACCCGGTCACGACGATCCATGCAAGGGGGCGGGCCATGCGGCGGAAATGCTTTGTCCTCTCCGCCGGGCGCATCATTCTCCCGGCTTACGGAGCCTATACCGGAGGGCTTTCCCTGTCGGATGACGCCTTTGCCGCGCTCATCGACAAGGACACGCGCCTTGTCGTGATTGGCAGACAGACCATGGCGATCACGAAATGGGCAGATCTCTCCCGCGTGCGACGTCGGTAGACAGGGCCGGGACGGTGTAGAAAGGGGATCAGTTCTTGCGGAAGACCACGCCGGTCAGCCAACCGGTGAAGAGCGCGATCATCACGCATGCAAGACCATAGAAAAAGCCGTAGTCACGGGCGAGCGCAAATGCATGCTGTTCAAAGCCCGTCTTGGCAACCTTCAGCGTCCTGCTTGCCGAATGCAGCAGGGTTCCGTCACGGAACAGATGGATGGTGACATCATAGGCTCCTACCTCGACATCGGCAGGGATTGATATCGTGCTGCGAAACAGCGACTCGTTGAGAAAGGTGACCGTGTTGGGTTCGTCGCGATAAAGCCCCTTTTCGCGCATCCGCCGCAAGGCCGCACGCCGAAACGGATCGTAGGTCGCAAAACGATCCTGGGGATCGAAACTGACGGGCAGCAGCAGATTTTCCGTACCGATTTGCATCTTGGCGAGCAACGCCGGATGGGCAATATTGATCAAAGCACGGCTCGAAGACAGGGCGTAGAAATTCGGGGCATCTCGAAAAACCTGCCGCTCCTTGTTGATCCAGATACCGAAGGTCCGGTCTTTTCGCCTTGTGATGAGGGTCTGCTTCTTGCCGCGCACGATGATCACGACATCATAGGGCTCGCTCCGGGATATTGTTGCCTTATCGCGTTGGATCATGCCGAAAACGACGATTTCCGATCCGGTATAGTTGGAGGAAATCTTGATGATCCCCTCGGATATGTCAGCAACGATCTTTTCACTATGGGCCATGCCGGAAAGAAGGCCGACCAGCAGAAGAAGAGCGAGGCTCAATCGTCTCAACAGCCATGAAGGGACATAAGGGAACGGCATGATCAATCGCTCCCTCTGACTTCGATGCTGTAATGGTCGGTCGGTTCGAGCACCAGATCGACTGCAAAGCGCAGGCCGACCATCAGCACCAGAATGCCGAGCAGCGCCCGCAATTGCTCTGCCTTGAGCTTCTGCCCGATCTGTGCTCCGAACTGTGCCCCGATCGTCCCGCCAATCATCAGGATGAGCGCCAGCACGATATCAACCGTCTGGTTGGTTGCTGCGTGCAAAGTGGTGGCAACCGCCATGGTTACAAGGATCTGATAGAGCGAGGTGCCGATCACCACCGCCGTTGGCACGCGCAACAGATAGATGAGGGCTGGCACCAGCATGAAGCCGCCACCAATGCCGAGCACAGTGCCAAGGAAACCGATGCTGCCGCCAATGGCGACCACCGGCAGGACACTGACATAGATTTTGGATTTCTTGAACCGCATCTTGAAGGGCAGGCCATGAATCCAGTTATGCTGTCCCGGTTTGCGCATCGAGATGGAAATGCCCTTGCGCGCCTTGACAATGGCGCGCACGCTTTCCATCACCATCAGGGTGCCCACGGCACCAAGGAAGGTCACATACGAGATGGAAATGATGAGATCAAGCTGACCAAGCGAGCGCAAGATTGCAAAGGCCTGAACGCCGAGTACGGATCCCGCTATACCGGCGGAAAACAGCACGGTGCCAAGTTTCAGGTCCAGATTGCCAGAGCGCAGATAGGCAAGCGCACCAGTGGTGGAGGATGCCGTGATCTGGGCGGTAACGGATGCGACAGCAACCGCCGGGGAAATGCCGTAGAAAATGAGCAGGGGCGTGAGCAGGAAACCGCCTCCGATGCCGAAAATGCCCGACAAGAATCCCACCGTGCCACCCATTCCCAGAATGACAAATATATTGACGGGCATTTCAGCGATGGGCAAATACAGCTCCATACGCCACTCCTATGTTCAAGGCTCCGGCAGGTCCGTTTCATCCGCGCCAGCGAAGGCGTCCGGTATGGAACGAGCCAAGAAGCATTCCTTGCGATAGTGTGCCACAGGAAATGCAACAAATCATAAAGATCGACCCTCGCCTGCCAGCTCGCAAACAGGCTGGTGACAAGACATCATGTCGATCTTGAGGCCGATCAGACACAAAGGTCGGAATTCGGTCTACGCGCAGTCTGAAAATCTATCATGCATCGGTCTCGGGGAGGATGACAACGAGAACATGAAGGATGATGCATCCTTCCCACATGCGGGGTCCCGGTGTCAACGTAACAGCAGACAAAATTCCGCAAATTACCGCCTGAAAACAAGGCAGATAGTGGTTTTTGAAAAAGCGCATGGATGGATCACCATGCGCTTTTTGCAAATTGCCGACGCACGCGTTGCGCCCTTGCCGGAAATGTGAGCTGTCACGCTCCTAGAGAGACCGCTGCGAAAGCGCATCAAGAAGCGCCGGATCGATCTGGCCTGTGACCTGAAGCCCGGCAATTTCCTGGAAATTGCGGATGGCCGTTCGTGTCCGTGGACCCATTTGCCCATCCGACGGACCAGCATTGTAGCCAAGAGCACCGAGCATCGATTGGGTCTTGGCAATCAGGGCACGGCTGACGACAAAGCCCGATTGCGGATTGTCCGACGCTTTGGACAGATCAGAAGTCTTTGGAGCCGCTATCCTCCATTCTTCCGGGATCTCTGCCAAGGTGTTGGCCGATGGCTTTGCGTGTTTGGGCGACCAGGCTGCAACAAGTGCCTTGGCGGCCTTTTGTTGCGCAGGCTTCAGCACGGCGAGGACCTCATCGCGCTTGGCCTCGGCTCCCTTGTCACCCTGAGCAGCCGCAATCGCAAACCATTTGTAGCTTTGCAGCAGATCCTGTTTGACCCCCATGCCACGTGCGAACAGGATGGCCAGATTATATTGGCTGTCCTTGAGGCCATGATCAGCCGCCATGAGGAACCAGTGAGATGCTTTTGCAAAGTCCGGTTTGCCAAGGCCGCCTTCGGCATAGAGTACGGCCAGATTGTGCATGGATTTCACATTGCCCAGATCTGCTGCACGTTCATACCACAGACGGGCCACTTGCAGGTCCTTTTTCACGCCGTTGCCCTTCTCATAGAGGTTGGCAAGACTATACTGGGCCTGTGGCATGGACTGGTTGGCGGCTCTCTCGAACCATTTTGCCGCTTCTTTGAGGTCGACACTCATGCCATCGCCCACGGTAAGGCGCCGCGCGACTTCAAACTGTGCAAGCGCGTTGCCAGAGCTGGCCGCTTCCAACAGGGGCGAGTTGGTGATGCCCGGCGAGAACATCTTGTTGGTCTCAAGGGCAGCCTCGATGGAAGGCGAGACTGCCGCTGAGCCACCATCTGGCGTCTCATTCAGCACGGGAGGCAGGGGCTGTCTTTGGGACTTGGCAGCGGATGCGGTCGGAGTTGGCAAACCACCCGACGAAATGGAGCTTGTCGGTGTGAGATCAACTCCTTGATCATTCATCTGGGTGCCAACCGACGCTGTTTGCGGCAGAGGGCTACCGGTGCGCGGGGTGCTGAACGGCCCCTCCACACCTGACGGTTTGGTGAAGGCAACCGCCTTGGCGGCTTCATCACCCGAGGCGGGAGCAACAAGTGTTCCGGCAGCAGGTGTCAGACTGGACTGATCGCCAACCGTCGGGGCCTGACCCTTGCCATCATTCGCGCTCGGGTTTGCCGCCGGCAATTTTGACGGGCTGACCGGCTGCGGGTTGATCAGATTTTTCGCAGAGTTGCCCTTGAACAGGCCATGCAGGCTCGATTCGGGATTGTTGATCAACTGCAACGTCGTGATGGCAAGAACAATCGCGGCGGCCGCCATCAGCAAGGGACGACTGTGGCGGGAGAATGTGCTTTTCAGCTTCGCCAGAAGACCTTCCGGCCCTTCACCCTCTTCAATCATCTGAACTGCGGTTTCTTCGACAGAAAGCTCGGGCTCGACCTCGCCGGAAATTTTGTCCCGCTTGTTCATTTTGGCCATGCGGGCCGCTTCGGTGATCGCCGCACGCCGTTCCTTGCGGTTCATCCCTTCAAGATTGGCTCTTGCCGTCTGCTTTTTGGGGGCCGCAGGTTGCTGGGCTTCCGGGCTCTTCTTGCTGCCCTTGAAGCGGGCAAGGAAACCGGTGGCTTCGCCCTGTTCCTTCTCGACCTTTTCGCTTTCCCGGGCTGCCGCCTGGGCGGCGCGTCTGGCCGCAGCGATGAAATCGGCCTTCGATGTGCCAAGATCCTCGCCAGCTTGACGATCAGGGCCATTGCCAGCATCGACAACACGGGCACCGCGTGGCTGTCTGGTTGGTGTCGGCTGAGCCATTTCCTTCAGGGCCGCGTTGCCAACAGACTGAGGCTGAACGGGCGCGGCCATGGCACTCTGGCTCTGGGCCTGAGGTCCCGCAGTCGGGCGATCATTTTCCGCCAGACTAACGGCCTTGCCGGACAGAACGATGCCCGGTTGGCGCCCGTCACCCGACGTCTGGGGTGCTGGCTGCGCCTGTGCCCTTGCGGCCTGCGCCTGAACCGGAGGCGCCTGCCGTCCTGTCGCGCTGTCCTTGCCGCGTCGTTTGAGCATTTGCGCGGCGGTAAGGGGCTTGGTCTGCACTCTTTCCCCTGATGGCTCGGAAGCTTCGGGGCCTTGCGGAATGCGAACCGTCGGGCCACGTTCATCGTCTCGGTTGTCGAGGTCGCGAGAGTGATCTTCATTTTCCCGCACCTGATCTTCCAGCATGCCAAGGCGGTCGACAATGCCATTGAGCATCTTGCTGACGCTGTTCAGGCCCTGCTGGGTGGAGGTGTCACTGCTTTCGGCAAACTGGCGCAAGCCATGCAAATCGTCCTTGAGCCCATCAATGATGGCTTCAATTGCGCCGCCGTCTGATCCGACAGAGATCGGGCCGACCTTTTGCAATGCCTTGAAGGCAGCCTGCTCGGCAATCTCTGTTTCATTGATCGAGCCGCGCAGGGATTTCTGTGCCAGTTCCCTGATGTCGGCACCAAGGCGGTCAACTGCGTCGAAACGGGACTGCGAGTTGGCAAATTGCTGTGTCAGATCATCAAGACGTGATGTCAGCATTTCAAAGAATTGCTGATCGTCCGTAATGCGGCTGGCATCGTCCAGCCGATCAGCCAGATCCGCTATCTTGTGTTCCAGTTGGCCAAGAATATCGGTAGCTTCGCGGGTCTTTTCCGCCGTTGCTATGGCCGGGACGGTGCGCAGCATTTCTTCCTGCGCTTCCATGCGGTCTGCAATGCGACTGAGGCTGAGTTCCAGCGATGAGATATTGGAACTGCCCATCCGGTTTGCCAGCATGTCGTCAATGCGAGCAAGTGTTTGTTCGACCTGATCGAAGCGATGGTCCGTTTTGCTCTCTTGCTGGCTTCTCTGTTCCAGAATATGGCGGTCAAGACTTGATACGCGCTCACTCAGGGCTGAAAGCGCTGCGGACTGATTGCCCTGATCCTGTTGATCCATCAGACCGACCAGGCTTTCCACCTGCCGTGCCAATGCCTCAAGCGGCTTATGGATATCTCCCTGGCCCGAACTGTCCTCAAGCCGGTCGGCAAAATGGGACAGCTGGTCTTCAAGGCGGCGCAGCCGGTCACTCGGGTCCAGCCGTTCCATCATCGCCTGCATTTGGGCGAGACGCTTTTCCAACCCCTGTTGCTGCTCGAGGATGACGGACTGCTCCCCTTCGTGCCGCACATGATCCTCAAGCGAAGCGAGCCGCTCGATCAGCTGGTTCATCTGCCCTGACATGGACGTCAGATGCTGAACCTGTGGCTGGGTCGACAGAATGTCGCGCAAATGGTCAAGCTGTTCGGAGAGCTTGACGAAATCCTTCTTGTGATCACCGACTTTCAGGCCATCGAGTTTGGAAAGAATATGCCCGAAATGCTTGTCGATCGAGGGATCAAGCGCTGGCCTGTCGAGCAGCGACCTGATTTCGGTCATGGTCTCGATCAGATGCGGATCCTGCCGGGTCTCGGAAATGGTTGTGGAGAGCTGTTCGATACGCCCCGAAAGCGCGGCAATCTCGTTCAGAACCTGTTCCGAAGCGCCTTTCATGTTGGCCTGCTCGAGCAGTGATCTCAGAGCGCTGACATCCTCGCGCAGCATGATGAGGCTATCATCCTGGCTTTGCAGCTTGCTCAACTTATCAAGGGCAACCTTGTAATCTTGTGCCGAGCCCAGCGTTTCCCTGGCAGTGCGTGTCACCTCGGACAAAGAGGCCTTGGCTGTGTCCGCGACTTCCTCGTTGATGGTGCGGCTCCGCTCCATGATCTGACGCATCGCACTGTCGAAATCGCCATGAGCCAAAACGCTGGTGCTGCTCACCGTCCGTTGTTGGGACATGGGCGAGCTATCGCGCGATACGGCATCGGTATGGGCAGCATAGCGCGAGCCTTCGCGCGTGTCAGAGCGAGCAGAGCGCCAGTCTGTCTGCTTGCCTGTCTGCTTTTCAAGGGCGGTGTCGACCCGTTGCAGTTGCGCCTCGATCCGTTCAAGGGCATTGCGATAGTTGCCGTCCTTCTTGCGTGCTGTCTCGCTGCGTCGATGGGATGAAGAGCCAGGTTGAGAGCGCGGATGATCGGCAAACCGGCTTTCGTCATCGGCAAATCTGTCGTCTTGCATCATTCCCGACCGGCTTGCCAGTGCATGCAGTTGGCTTTCAATATCCGAAATTGCGTCCAGCAAGGCTGCATTGCTGCCTGAACCATATTGAGAAAGCGGCTGCCCACCTCTTTGATGTTCGCGGTCAGGATTTCTCTGGCTTTCGAAATACTCACCTATTTCGCGATCGGTGCGGAATCTTTCATCAATCATGATACTGGCTCTACTCATTTTGGATCCGACTGCCCCTGACGCAACTGGAGGCACCCAAATACAACCGATAGGACGGTCATTTCCTTATGCACTTTGATAAGTTAGGGTAAAGAACGCGTTAATGGCTCGTGCGTATTGCGAGAAATAGCGAGTATATTAATCAAATGCTCACCATAAATCGGGCAGAGATCGACAGTATTCGCCGAAAGTAACGGACGTTGACAACTTCCAAGGGCGCATTGACAGACCGCGCCGAGGGCCTTTACGAGAACGCCATGCTGAACTGCCAGGCCTTTGCCTGATGCAAGCTCAAGATGGGGAGGAATGCCATGAAGGAAGACAAAGGCACAACTGCATCGTCCGACGAGGGCAAGGATGTCCTGACCGCCTCGACCAACCAGTCTGGCCCTCTTTCTTACACAATCGGCGACCTTGCCAAGGAATTCGGGGTTACCTTGCGCACCTTGCGTTTCTATGAGGACAAGAATCTGCTCAACCCGCGACGCGACGGGCTCAACCGCGTCTATAGCCGCCGCGACCGCGCCCGCCTCAAGCTGGTTCTCATGGGCAAGAAGGTCGGCTTCTCTCTCTCCGAGATCAAGGGCATGCTGGACCTGTATGATCTGAGAGACGGTCAGGTGTCGCAATTGCGCGTTGCCCTTGACCGCTTCAGCAAGCAAATCAGCTTTCTGCAACAACAGCGCGCCGATGTCGATCAGGCCATTGCAGATCTGGAGCGCACGGTCGAAGTGGTTTCCGGCATGCTCAGGGAAAAAGAGAAGAAGGAAGGCTGATCATCGCTCACAGTCTTCTCATTTGCGGGCGCAATCACTCTGCGGCCAGAAAGAGATGGGCAGACCGGATGGGATGCGCCACCGCGTTCCTGTCGGGTCGGGCTGGGGAAAGCACAGAGCGCTCGCTGTTAATCTGATGAAGCAGCACTCATCAGCCAGAAGCCAATCGCCGAAATGGTGGTTGAATCCTTGATCTCTCCCTTGCGGATCATCGCTCTGATTTCATCAAGCGCAAAGGCCTCGGTTTCCATGTCCTGTTCGGTCTCCTCGCGCGCCACCTCGCCCGCGATCAGCTCCGAGGCCAGAAAGATGTGACAGACCTGATTGAGCAGGCCAACGGCGGGAAAGATTTCTCCCAGCTTTTCGATCCGTTTTGCTGCAAAGCCCGTTTCCTCGGCCAATTCGCCACGGGCCAGGGCTTCCGGATCGGCATCCGGTGCGTCTTCCCAGGAGCCTTGAGGCAGTTCCCAGAATCGTCCGCTGATCGGATAGCGATATTGCCTGACCATCTGCACGCGCCCATCCTCATGCAGCGGAATGATGGTGGCGAAATCAACCTTGTCCACGACGCTGTAGATGCCTTCATGCCCACCGGGAAACCGGACCTGGTCTTCACGAAGCCTGATCCAGCGATTTTCATAGACGAGGCGGCTGGAAAGACGGGAAATCTTCTGGGCATGTTTGGGAGTGGTATCAAGTGACATGGAGCCATCCAGTGCAAGAGCGGGAGATGAAGGCTGTCCCTGCAAACAGGGAAAAGACAGGGGCAGTCGACAAGACAGAAACAGAACTAATTGTCTTTCTTATATCGATATCTCCTTAAGAAATTTAGATTAGTCTGCGATGATTAATGCGGGACAGGGTGCGAACGTGTCTCGGGATGGGCAGTCTTGACAGACGGGTTCGTGCCGGTTGAGATTGAGCCAGGCGAGCTTGGCCAGACAGATCTGGGCAAGACCAATGTGGAGCATGGGCTGTTTGTTGCCTCGACACTGGGATGTCGGCATCAAGAGGCTTCGGTAACAAAATGGCAGATGGTATCGTTCAGCAGCTTCAGCATTTGGCAAGGGAAAACGACCCCGAAGCCCGCTCTTTGCTGATCCGCAAGATCACTGCCGAATATGCAAGGCGAACGGGTCTGGCTCCGAGCGAAACCGAACGGGAGCTATTTTCCGCTCTGGTTCTGGATCTCTATTCCCAGATCGATCTGTCCGCCCGCCGCGACATCATCACGCTTCTGGCGAGAACCCGGCACATATCCACCATCCTTGCCGAACGGTTGGCCAATGAGCATGACGATCTTGTTGCCTCGCTGTTCGAATTCTCCCCCATGCTCGGCGACAAGTTGCTGCTGCATTCGGCCCGTGTGCGAAGCGAGGCGGTTCTTCGCGCGATTGCCCGACGCGAAAAGGTCCCCGAAGATCTTGTCGATGCGCTGATGTCCCGCGCCTATAACAGCGTGGTCAGTGAATTGCTGAAAAATCTGGGCAGCGACTTTTCCGCAAATGCGCTGCTGCTATGCTCCATCATCTGCCAGACGTCATTCGAGATTCAATCCCTCATGGCGGCCCGCTGCCTTTCCGATCAGGCCTTTCACGGCCGGATGAAATCCCGCGCCGAACAGGGCTGTCCCTTCATGCCTGAAGAGTTGGCCAAGGCGGCTCGAGAGGGAAGGCTGCCCGAATGGGTCGAGAAATATGAAAGCCAGACCCTTGTCGATGATGGTGAGACGGCAAGCCTGTCACGCGAAGAATTTCTCGTGAAAATCAATCTGGGCGAGATCACCTTCGATCAGCTGCTTCAGGCCCTGATCCGGAAAAAACGCAAGGAAGATATCATCTGGCTGCTCAAGGATGCTCCGGGCCTGTCGCCAAGAGCGATGCAGCATCTGTTGACGAGCCCGGCAAACCGGATCCTTTTTCGGCTCTTGGTGGAAAAGGAGGTTTCGGTCAAGACCTTCACCGCGCTCACCCAATGGAGAGCCCAATCGCTCGGGTTTCCGGATCGCCATGTCAATCGGGAGATCGAGGCCTATCGGCAGTTGATGCATCAGAAGGTCAGGGCACAGCGATCTTCCCTCTAGGTATAGTATTAATACCTATTTAATTTTGCTTAACCATTCATAAACTATCGTAATAACAGTCCAAAGGGTGATTCGAGCCTCTTGGCAGGCATGTAATTGTCTTGTCACGGGAATTCACCTAAAAAATTAACAGGAAAATGGGCAGGCTGGAACAAAAATAAAAGAGATTCCAAGGATATAGGACCGCTTGATGACCGACGCCATGAACCAGCATCTTTCCCGCAAATCGCTTTTGCCTTCCTTCTTCGTTCTGTTGCTTCTGACAGCTCTTGCTGGCCTTTTTCTACCGGGAGCCAAGGCACAGGAAATCAACGCGAGCCTGAATGAGCAATCTGTCGGCGATTTGAACGAAGCGCTTCTGTCAGAGATGGCGCGCATCGTCAACGAACTGGAAATCCAACGTAAACACAATTACATGCTTCAGGGCCAGATCGAGATCCTGATGGATCATGTCGAGCAGCTCGAGATGCACAATGTGGCCCAATCAGCCAAAATCATCGCCTTGCAGCAGGCACACAAATCGGTCCGCGATGCCGTAGAGCAAGCGCAATCGGGCAGCGAGACGCAAAAAGCGGATCAAGCGAACGGACAGAGCTTGCCGGACGTTGCCCCAAAGATCACGTCGGTATCCGTTAAAAAGACATCTTCCCTGCCGCAGTCAGCGCCAGACTTCATGACGCAGACGGAGCCTGGCAAAGCGCCTGAAGCGCTCTCGAGCCCTGTTGTCGCACCAGAGACCGCAAAAGCGGATAAAAGCGCCGTCCCCTCGCTTGCCACCAAGTCGGACATGCCGCCAGAGCTTGAGGCAAAGACCGGGCAACAGCAAGATCCGCAAATGGCCGCCGAGCAGCATGAGGCTACAGGAATTCTCGGGGTTGGCGAAGCGATGATCCGTCGCTTTTTCAGCGTGGTTCGTGAATTCCGCGAAGAATTCCGGGAAAATCGGGCCTGAAAATCGGGTCTGAAAATAGGGCTGGGGCCTTCCAGCAGTCGCTTGCGGATCTCAGCCTCAAGGGTGCCTATCGCGTGTCTCGGGTCTGTTCGAAATGACCCATGATGAGGTCATGATCTGACAGGACCTTGCCCGCCTCGTCAACCGCTGGCAGAATATCTGCACCTCCGGCTGTGAACCCCCGCGCGAAAAACCAGTCCAGTTTCAATTTCGGCTTGGGCCTGTTGGTCAGAAGACTGCGGCGGGTGGTTGAGCCGCTGGCATTGTTCTCCCAGCTGAAACCGTGGCGCTCTGCGGCCTCGAACAGTGGCTCCTTGCGCTCTTCGGCCTCCTCAAGGCTCTTGCCGGTATTGAGGTCCCCTCCGACAATGACCGGAAGATCCGGCGCAAAGGCATCAAGTGCGGCGATCAGACGTTCCATCTGAGAGAGGCGAATAGAGGCGTCATCAAGGCTTTCGAGGTGAACCGAGGCAACGCAGATATCACCATGTTCGGTTTCCAGAATGGCAGCGATGGCACAGCGTCCCCCGATGCGAGGCTGGCTGACGACATTGTTATTGCTCAAATGGCCTTGTGGAGCGAACCAAAGGCCACTGTCATCAAGGCGAATGAGTGCAACCGCCTTGGGCTCGACCCGGCTGAGCAGCGCATTGCCATGAAATCCGCACTCATTATGCTGATCGGCTGAAAGGCGGCGCTCGATATCGTTGCCAAGGCCCATTTCGAAAAACTCGACACCGAACGCATAGCGCATGCCCAGACTGTCAGCCAGAGCCCGTGTGGTGTTGCGCTGGTGGGTGCGCGCCATGCCATTGTCCATCTCGGATACCAACACGACATCGGGACTGTGTGGCCTGATGAGATCGGCGCTTTGCTCGGGATAGAGACAACGCTGCATGTTCCACGCCATCACCGTCATTTTCGAAGCCAGTGGACCCGAAGGGATCAATTCTCCGCCAAGCTCGATGAGGTGCAAGGCTTCGGTCTGGCGCAACAGGGCTTTATGCGCCGATCTGCTGCGCTCCGCATTTGTAATGGCTTGTGACAGATCCGCATCCACCAAAGGCAGGCTGGCGCAGGTCGCTGTTTCAAACAATTTCATGGTGAAGACCTCGACCCATCTCTCTACGGTCACAAACCAAATGACAAAAACCAAATGACAAAGCCCGGCACAGAAGCGTCGTGGCAATCAGCATGGTACTGAAGGCACAAAGGCTTTTGTCCGACGGCACATCCCGGTACCGCAAAGGCAGCGGCGACGCGCCAAGATTACTGAACCATGACGCTCGCTCGTCCCGGTTCCTGACAGTGCCGCCAATCTATTCACCAATTATTACGAATAGATGTCTTCGCTTCGGCTCTTTGTCAGAAGCTGATATGTCAAACAGGTTGCATCAAACCGCTCCGGGCAGGCATCAGGGCCGGAGCGATGGCAATGCTGGTGTATCAGTCCTGTTTCACGCGCCAGGCTTCTGATTCACGCTGCACTCATGACAGATCCGTCAATTTCCCCAATTGCATAGCGGCTGTCCGATTTTGGGACAGAATTGTCTGATAAAATGGATGAATTTGCGGATATATGCCCGCAATGTCTTGCCAACAGCTATACAACCGACCATAGTTTAAACCTGAGTAGCCGCGAAATCTGTCGGCAACCATGTCGGGTAATTTCTGGCATTGCGTTGATAAATCGACATTTTGAGAAACGGTTCGGGGTGTGGGAGTCCGTTGATTGGGAGACGAATCATTGTATTCGGGTCTTCCGAAAAGCTTTCGGAATTTCACAAGGCACCTCGATATCTTGCTCGGATCACGCCGTCTTTCGCAGTTGAAAGATGGATGTGTGTTATGGGGTTGCGCAATATAAATCGCAATGAGCAATTTATGCGCGTGGACAATGCAAAAGGCTGTGCTGGGGTTGACCAAAGAGGTCTTTTGAGAATACGCAAATGGAAGGGGCAGGGCTCTACGCTCACTGAGTTTTGCAACCTTTGTCATTCAGTCGCTGGGAGGACCGAAAGTGCAACAGGCGTCTCTGAACATAATTATCGCGGATGATCATCCACTCTTCCGTGGGGCGTTGCGTCAGACACTGGAAACGATTTTCGATCAGATAGCTATCCATGAAGCGGGCAATCTGGAAGAGGTTGGCCAGAAGCTTGAAGTCATGGAAGATATGGATCTTGTCTTGCTGGATTTGTCCATGCCTGGTGTGCGTGGCTTCTCGGGTCTGTTATATCTGCGTGCGCAATATCCGGCCATCCCTGTGGTGATCGTGTCCGCCAGCGAGGATGTTCCGACGATCCGCCGCTGCATGGAATTCGGCGCATCGGGCTTCATTCCAAAGTCCCTGCCCATCGACGATATCGCTCAGGGCATCCGCGCCGTGTTGAACGGTGAAACCTGGGTGCCTGAAAGCATTGATCTCAGCGCTCCATACAGCGACGAGATCACGGATCTTGTCGAGCGCCTGAACACTCTGACGCCTCAGCAGGTCCGGGTCTTGATGATGCTTTCCGAAGGCCTTCTGAACAAGCAGATCGCCTATGAGCTTTCCGTCTCCGAAGCCACCGTCAAGGCGCACGTCTCGGCGATCCTGCAAAAGCTCAATGTCGACAGCCGCACACAGGCCGTGATTGCCGCCGCCAAGATCGAAGCCGGTCAGTGGCAGGCCATCGGCGCCAAAAGCTGATCGTCATAACGGCGAGCCTGCCGCTGGCGCAGAAACCAGCCCGGCAGGCATCGCCTCGAAAGCTCGATAACCCGCGACCGGTCCGGTTCGCGGGTTTTGTCTGTGGGACGGGAGGATGGTAATGCCAAGGCTGGTGTTATTTGCGCTTTTTCTTGTTGGGTTTAGCTTCCAATCATTTGCTGATAGATCAATCTTGTCAGGCGGAAACTTGTATGGGCTTTGTGATGATGAACGACCAGAAAGTCAGGCAATGTGCAATCAAGTCATTGCGTCGGTATATGACGGAGCGATAATCGCGGCCTCAATTATTGCAATTAAGAGTGGTCGAGATCAAAGTGATTTCGAAGCATTTAGGTATTCCGTTCGAAAAGATATAGGAATTTGCCTTCCCGCCGATGCAACTGACTTCACTTTGACCCATCCTGTTTTAGAATTTTTAGACAAGATTCAAACAAACATGGAAAGTCCTGCCCAAATTACTATTCTAATTGCTCTGCAAGAAGCCTATCCATGCAAAAAGTAAATGGTAATTATCGACATGGGAATGCCTCTCGCAGAGCTGCGTAAATCAGAACTTTAGCACTGGTATGTCTTAATTCAGGATGGGAAAACAGGTATTTGACGACGATATCTTTATACTGTTCATATGTGGCCCCATTCTCGGGGCCGCATATCCCAATTAGTTGAGCTGCAATAGCATTTAATTGTGCGGTTGTTGAACTGTTATTATCAGCTTGCATTAAAACTAGTATTGCACCAGTGAAAAGGCCGTCTACATTGCCAGCAACAAAATAATTGCAGGTCAATTGTGAATCTGTGTCTTTAAATTGGCATATGCTTAAGAGCTGATTACCAGTAACACCCTCGGTTCGTGCGGGGAGCGTTAAACCGGTCCAAAGAACCACCGCGAGCAAAAAGTGTTTCAATAGATTCCCCATAAGTGTTTTTAAGGAAGTGCACTCTCTATTTTCAATTATAAATAATGATTATTTTGTTTGCAATCATCGCGTTAATTTGCCGACTATAGGTTCAGGGGGAGTGAAACCTATTTCCCGCCCCGCTTGCGGATTGCGGTCATGTTCCAGGTGTTGAGCAGCGCCCGCAATTGGGCGGGTTTGACCGGCTTGTTGAGGATCGCCATGGCTTTGGCCTTGGCTTCGTCCCGCACTTCGGTTGTCCGGTCCGCTGTGATCAGGCTTGCCGCGATGTCCTGCCCGAACCGGTTGCGAAGATGCTCGCAAGCCTCGGTGCCGAGCATTTCGTCAAGATGATAATCCAACAGCATGCCATCGGGGGACTTGCCGCAAGCTTCCAGCACCTTTTCGGCTTCTTCCAGCGAAGCCGCAGTCGAGACCTCACAGCCCCATCCCTCCAGCATGACCCGCATGCCATCAAGAATGAGAGGTTCATTGTCAACGCACAGCACGCACAGATCGCTGAGCGGCTGATTTGCCATGGATGGCGGTGTCTCGGCCCGGTTCGCACTGTGGAGCAGGCGGAAGGCGGGAAGTTTCACCGCAAAGGCAGAGCCCTCGCCGGGCGCAGACATGAGCCGGATAGGATGGTCAAGGACCTTGGAAATCCGATCGACGATGGACAGGCCCAAACCGAGCCCGCTGGCGATCCGCGCCCCTTCATCCAGCCTCTGGAACTCAAGAAAGATCTGTTCGCGCTGCTCTTCCGGGATGCCTACCCCGGTATCATGTACCTGAACCTCGATGGCCCCTTCGAAGCGCCGGCATCCGACGAGCACGCGGCCTTGTGGTGTATATTTGATCGCGTTGGAAATAAGATTCTGCAACAGACGACGAAGCAGATGCCTGTCAGAGCGCACGTGCAAACCGCAATGGACAATGCGCAGCTCCAGCCCCTTTTCCTTTGCCATCGGTTCGAAATCGATCCGCATCCGGTCGAGCATTTCGTCAATCGGGAAGGCCGAGAGCTGAGGTTTCATGGCACCGGAATCGAGCCGAGCGATGTCAAGCAGGGCGGCCAGTATGTCTTCAACCGCTTCAAGCGAGCTGTCGATATTGTTCGCCATCACCGCGCTTTCTGCAAGGCCGGTATTCTCCTCGTCCACCTTGGTAAGGGCCTCGAGCCGGTTGACCAGCGCGGTGGTGTAAAGGCGAGCGGCATTCATCGGCTGCATGATGTCATGCCCGGCAGCAGCCAGAAAGCGGGTCTTGGAAATGCTGGCTTCCTCGGCTTCCAGCTTGGCGCTTCTGAGCGCATCATTCAGATGCATCAACTCGCGCGTCCTGTCCTTGACGCGACGCTCAAGGGACTCGTTGGCTGTCTCCAGCGCCCGTTCGGCCCGAACCCGTTCGGACACGTCCGTGAAGGTGATAACAATCCCTCCGTCGGGCATTGAGTTGGCCCGGATGTCGAGTGTCAGATCACTGCCTGTCATGCTTTCCTGATAGGGGGCCTGCTGCACCACAATCAGATCCATACGATGGTTGACCAACTGCTCAACCGAGCCTTCACCCAGATCGCCGCGCTCTGCGATATGATGCAGAATGGAGGACAGCGGCGTGCCGACCTGTCCGAAATCGGCAGGCAATCGTAACAGATCGCGGAAGGGCCGGTTCCAGAGCGTCAGCCGCAAATCGGTATCGAACACGGCGATGCCCTGCCGCACATGATTGAGCGCGGTCTGCAACAGGTCGCGGTTATAGTGCAGCGCCTCGGAGGCGTCATCAAGCAGCTTCATCGTGCCCTTGGGCGAGCTTTCCTGACGTTTCAGCAACAGGCTCATCAGCAGGCGAGAGGAGGCCGCCCCAATCGCGCTGGCAAGCAGTTGCTCGGCAAACCGCATGAATTGCGGATCAACCTCCATATTGCGTTCATAGGCAATTTCCCGCTCTTGAGCGTGAGCCCGGAAACTGCGCTGGGTGCGCTCGGCACCCAGATAGCGGGCCACCATGTCCTCAAGATCCCCGACCGAGAGCATGGAGCGCCAAAGCCGCAGGGAAGGGGACGGGCGCAATTCGTCCGGGACGAAAAGATCGGCCTGTAACCGCTCGATATGCTCTGGCTTGCGCGAGACGGATCCGGCGAGATAGGCGACGATATTGAACAGGATGCTCCAGAAGATACCATGAAGGAGTGGCGGCAGATCGGTGCCCAGAAGCGCTTGCGGTTTGAACAGTGATATCCCGAAGGGGCCATGAAGCATGAAGTCGATCGGGAACAGCCCCGATTGTGCAAACATCGGCAACAGCAATGTATAGGCCCAGACCACGAAGCCGGTCAGAAGGCCCGCAATCGCCCCTCGCGCATTGGCCCGCTTCCAGATCAGTCCGCCAATGAGGGCAGGCAGAAACTGCGCCATTGCCACAAAGGCGATGAGTCCGATTTGCGCCAGCGAGCTGTTATTGACCGCCAGACGATAGAAGCCATAGGCCAGCGTGAAGAGAACCAGAATGGCAATCCGGCGCACATTGAGCACCAGCAACCCCATGCCGGGCGTGTTGATTGCATTGTCCGCGTGACGCCTGAGGATGAGCGGCAGGATGAGGTCATTCGAAATCATGATGGCGAGCGCAACCGAGGACACGATCACCATTGCCGTTGCAGCGGAAAGCCCCCCCAGAAACGCGATCAGCGTGATCGCATCGGCATCGATTGCCATGGGCAGGCTCAGCACATAACTGTCCGGATCGACCGACGGGTCCAGCATGATCTGGCCTGCCAGCGTGATGGGAATGACAAACAGATTGATCAGGACCAGATAGAGCGGAAACATCCAGCGCGCCCGCTTGAGCGAAACCTCCGAGGTATTCTCCACCACCGCGACATGGAACTGTCGGGGCAAAAGCAACACCGCATTGGCCGAGAGGATCGTGAGAACAATCCAGTTGATCGCATCCGGTCCGTTATCAAGTCCGTGAATGGAGAGCCCGGCCGCATCCGCTTTTGCGAACAGATCGAACGGACCATCGAATATCCAGAAGGTGACAAATAGCCCGACCGCCAGAAAGGCGATCAGCTTGATCACGCTTTCGGCCGCGACGGCCAGAATGAGACCGCCCTGATGCTCGGTCGCGTCCGCATGGCGCGTGCCGAACAGAATGGCGAAAATCGCCATGGCGAGCGTCACGAAAAAGGCAATATCGGCAAGCACCGGCACGTCACCGCTTGGAAAGGCGATATGCATATGGTCCATCAGCGTGGCGACCGAGGTGGCCACCGCTTTGAGCTGGAGGGCGATATAGGGCATGGTGCCAACAACCGCGATGAGGGTTGCGACCGCGGCCACTTGCTGGTTTTTGCCATAGCGCGCGCCAAGAAAGTCGGCAATCGAGGTGATGCGTTCGGTTTTGGACAGCTGAATGATCCGCCAGATCAATGGCGTACCGAACGTGAAAACGATCACCGGCCCGATATAGATGGTCAGGAAATCAAGCCCGCTGGACTTGGCCATGCCGACCGAACCGAAGAAAGTCCAGCTGGTGCAATAGACCGCCAGAGAAAGGGCGTAAAGGCTGGGGTGGCGCTGATCCGCCGACTTGTTTCTTGCCCGATGATCGCCAAAGGAAGCGATGGCAAACAGAAGCCCGATATAAAGAAGGGTTGTAAGAACAACCATCCAGCCTTGAAGCATGAAGCCTGATCCTTGTTAGTCGTCGGCGAAAGTGTACACAAGAAAAATCAAAGGCACCAGATTCTCCTGAACCCGCATTCAAATGTTAGACCAAATTTTCGCTGTCCGCTTGTTGAAATGCGAACAATCAACATGGAGGCAAACCCGAGCTTTTGGCCAACCTTCATCGGAACTACTGTCAATTTATCCAATGAATAGCGCAGATTGCTCTCGTTTCGAATGTAAAAATGCCGAAAACGATGTGTAAAGATCATCATTTGCTTTGGCGATGGACCAATGACCGTTGGCCCGTTGAGGGGAGACCAACGCGGGGACGTCTTTCCTGCTTATGTTGTTTCTCGGCCTTGTTGCCGCAAAGGTGGTCACCGGCTTGATGATCAAGACAACCGCAACCGACAAAATCCTGCTTCAAAGCATGATGGCCGCCGATCACGCTTTGATCCGATCCCGATCACAAGCTTTGAGGGAGCCTTTGCATCGAGGAGGAAGGCTCTCGTTTTTGAAAGACAGGGCTGGATTCTTAAGCCTGTTAGGACTTTTTTCTTGCGCTAACAAAGGAAAACCAGCAAACTCGGATGTCCTTCCAACTCAGCCAAAAGGCTAAGCCCCAGCGCGACCCTTCGGCAGGCTGAAAGACTTCATATAGTTTAGAGAAACCACGTGGAACCGATCCAGAGCCCGTAATGAATCGTGAATATTTCAACCAATTTTCAACACCCAATTCTCTTGCATCGATCAATGATCTGAGCCCTGAAGCCCAAAAAGCACCCGAAAGCGGCATTATGGGCATCAAGGACTATGCCGCAGGCAAGGAAGGGGTCATTCCCCTTTGGGTTGGAGAGGGCGCATTGTCCACGCCCCAATTTATTTGTGAAGCGGCCAACAAGGCTTTGCTTGAGGGTGAAACCTTCTACACCCATCAGCGCGGCATGCCTCAATTGCGCGAGGCCATCGCTGCCTATCATGAACGTCTCTATGGCCGCCCTTTTTCCAGCGACCGGTTTTTCGTCACGGGTTCTGGCATGCATGCCATCCAGATTGCCGTGCGCCTGTGTGTCGGGTTTGACGACGAGGTGGTTCTGCCCACTCCGGCCTGGCCCAATCTCGCAGCGGCTGTAACCGTGGCAGGGGCCAAGCCTGTCGAGGTTCCCCAGCATTTCACCCCCGAAGGCTGGAAGCTTGATCTGGATGAGCTTTTCGCCGCCTGCACGGACAGGACCAGAGCGCTTTTCATCAACAGCCCTGCCAATCCGACCGGCTGGGTCGCCGAGCTTGATGAATTGCAAGCCATTCTTGACTTCGCCCGCAAACGGGGCCTCTGGATCATTGCCGACGAAATCTACACCCGCTTCTATTATGGCGAGGGACGCAAGACCGCGCCTTCCTTCTATGAAATCGCGAACGATGAAGACCGGATTTTCTTCGTCAATTCCATGTCGAAAAACTGGGCAATGACCGGTTGGCGCGTTGGCTGGATCGCCGCTCCGGCCCGGCTTGGCCAAAAAATTGAGAATCTCATTCAATATTCCACATCCGGCGTTGCCCCCTTCATGCAACGGGCTGCGGCGACAGCATTGAATGATGGTGAATTGTTTATCGCAGAGCAAATCGAGCGAGCCCGCGTTGGTCGTGACAAGCTTCTACGTGCTTTTGCGGGGAATAATGCTGTGAAATATGCACCGCCGATGGGAAGTTTTTATTTCTTTTTCGGTATCGAAGGGGAGCAGGATGCGGCTCGAACCGCGCAAAGGCTGGTAGATGAAGCAAATGTCGGTTTGGCGCCCGGGTTTGCGTTTGGTCAAAGCGGGTCCGCATTTATGCGACTATGTTTCGCGACAAACCCGGACAAATTGGATGATGCGATCAGTCGTTTAACCACTTGGCTATCTAGGTAGAAGTCGTTATTTTACCTGAGGCACAAGCAAACAAAATCAGTATCTGGCAAAACAGAAGCGAACGAAATGACAAGGTCTATGACCATCAACGGCCCCAAACGGACGCAAAATGAGCCTTATGAAAAGGGCAAGGCCCCTTTCTGTCCGATTGAGCATGTCGATGCCCGTTTGACGTCGCTTCTGGACGTGGCCGCCGATTCGGTTTGCCTGATCGATGATCAGTCTCGCATCCTTCTGTTCAACAAGGCCTCCGAAACCCTGTTCGGGTATAAGGCCGAAGAGGTGATCGGCAAGAGTGTTGATATCCTCATGCCTTCCCAATATGCCCAGCATCATGACGGATGGGTGGAGCATTATCTGCGCACCGGGGAGCATTCGATCATCGGCATCGGCCGCGAGGTGCAGGGACGTCACAAGGATGGTTCGACCTTCCCGTTCGATCTCTCCGTCGGTGTCGCCGAAACTGAAAATGGCAAACAGTTTATCGGTGTCATGCGTGACCTTCGGGGTCGCAAACAGGTCGAGGAACGCCTGCGCAACTTGCAGACCGAGCTGAACCAGCTCACGCGCATCAATGCGATGGATGAAATGGGCGCAACGGTTGCTCATGAGCTGAACCAGCCCCTGACGGCGATCATCCTCTATTTGCAGGCAATCGAGAAGAAGTTGCAGGGATATGATGAAACCAAACCTTGCAGCAGGCAGGAGATAGACCGGCTGGTCGAGCTTTGCGGGCGTGCAGTGCAGGAAGCACAGCGCTCCTCATCCCTGCTTCAGCGCATTCGTTCGATCATCGAGAAGCGCGAGCCCGAACGTAACCTTTGCAATATTGTCGAGATCATTCGCAAGGCCCATCAATTGGCGCTGGTCGGGTTCGCCGCAACCGATGTCGGCGTTGAGGTGATCGCGCCAGATGACGTGCCGATGGTCTGGGTTGATCCGGTGCAGATCGAACAGATTTTCCTCAACCTGTTGCGCAATGCCTTTCAAGCCCTCAGAGACGCCGACAACAAGGCCATTTCAATCAAAGTGGTGCAGGGCGCCCATGAAGGTGATTTGCGCCAGCGCATGACGATCTATTTCAAGGACACCGGTCCGGGTGTGCCAGAGGCCGAACGGGCCAGTCTTTTCAGGGCCTTCTGCTCTGGGCGCAGCAATGGTATGGGTCTTGGTCTTGCCATTGCGCGACAAATTGCTCAAAATCATGGCGGAAGCCTCGATCTGGCTCCGTTTGATACAAAAAAACCCGGAGCCTGTTTTGTGCTCTCTTTACCAATCGCAACGCCCGACTCTGATGAAAAGCCCGATGACAGGGCTCCGGAAGAGTCAAAAGGCAGTGCACATCAGAGCGCACCAGCCAGTTAAATCCAGATAAAAAGCCAAGAGGCATCTTCATGACAACTGACTTACATCCTTCTATTCATATTGTAGACGACGATCCCGCCGTGCGGGATGCTTTGTCGGTTCTGTTCGAACTGGAGGGGTATCAGGTCGAGACATTCTCGAACGGCGAAGATTTTCTCGCCAACCTGCGTGATTCCGTTCCATCTGTCATTCTGCTCGACGTCAACATGCCGGGACGCTCCGGGCTTGAAGTTCTGGAAGAGATTACGACCAGGCACATCTCGGCCCCGGTCTTCATCATTTCAGGTCAGGGTGATATCCCCATGGCCGTCACTGCGATCAAGCAGGGGGCTCATGACTTCATCGAGAAGCCGTTTGACGGGACGCAGGTGGTCCAGCGGATCGAGAAAATTCTCGAAGCCGTCAACAAGGCTCCGGATCCGGGCCAGACCACACTCGCCAACTGGAGTTTCCCCCGTGCCGAAACCCTGACGCCACGGGAGCGCGACGTGTTGTTGCAGATCACACAAGGGGCTTCCAACAAGGAAGCAGGCCAGCATCTGGCCATTTCGCCCCGCACCATCGAGGTGCATAGGGCACGTATTATGGAAAAACTGAAAGCACGCAATACGGCAGATCTTGTCCGTATTGTACTGACCGGCCATTGATCACAGGCCAACCTGGCGCTATCGAGCATCCTAGGGAATGAGCCGACAGGCGCACAGGGGCCACTTTGGAGGAAGCTCTACGATTGCAAGACACGCTCTGCAATCCACAGAGGACAATGGCCAATGGGACCGGGAGTAATCCCGGTCCTTTTATTTTGCACTCTCTTGCCCGACAGGTACATCAAGTACAAAACTGCATGTTTCGCACGCAATTGTGTGCCGGGATCGCAGACTATTGATTTGCATTTCACCGTGTTCTTAGTAATTATACGTGCTGTAAGTATTTTCTATGAACTGATTGCGGCCAACGAAAACATGTCGTATAGCTTCAGTCAGTCTTCTGAAAAGAAACGGGCTTGCTGCCCGCATAGACTGAGTCGGGAGAAAGTGTGAAATGTCGGAAAGGCGGATTGTCAAAATGGCATCGACCGGAATGAAAAGTGGGTCTCCAACCATACCCTCGTCTTTTCCGATAGAAACAGATTTTAAGGGCATCATGTCCAGCGAGCTAAGTCGACACAAGACTTTCCCAGCCCATGGCGTTGTGTTTTTCGAGGGCGATCCTGCGAGCAATATCTATGAAGTGGCAGACGGTTCCGTCATGCTTTACAAGCTGCTTCCCGATGGCCGCAGACAGGTGGTTGAAATTCTCGGGCCGGGCGATCTTTTCGGAGTTCCGGCTGGTGAAGTTTATGATACTTCAGCCGAAACCCTGACTGAAACTCTTGTTCACATGATCTCGCGCAAGGATGCCGAAGGCTCCGAGCAAATTCAGCAGCACATGAAAAAATGCCTGATTGCCCAGGTTCAGAATCTGCATGATCACGCTGTGCTTCTCGGGCGCAAGTCGGCCCATGAACGCGTCGCTTCTTTCCTGATGCGTTTCGTTCCCGATCGTGGCGGCTTCACCTGCACGGGGCCGTTGAAGGAGAATGAAGACGAGTCTGTCGTGACGCTGCACATGACGCGTCAGGAAATTGCCGACTTTCTCGGCCTCACCATCGAAACGGTGTCACGTGTCTTGTCCGACATGAAACGTCGCAAGATCATCACGATGGAAAAACAGGACCGGATTCGTGTGATGAATGTCTGTGGCCTGTGCCATCTGACTGGTAAATTTTGACTAAGCAGTATCCTTTAGAAGATCAAAGATATCCACATATGTCGCAGTCTGTCTTGCGTGTAAGCACCTATGCTAATGATTAGGTCGGGCTCGCAAGACCATCGCTGAGAGCGTTGTGAGCGGGCATGTCGGGGAGGAGTCGGTGTCACGACCCGTCCGGGGCTGTCCCCCCGACCCTTTCCCTCCGAACCCTTTCCCTGAACATCGCCCAGAATGCCCTCACACAAGGCAATCGTGCCAGAACAGGCGCAGCCATGCCAGCAGCTCCGCAAGGTTTGAGCCTGCGGTCAAACTCCCTTCCGGCGAGAAACTTCAGACTGCGACCGAATGGCGCCCCTTGCCTGCTTGCAGATAGGCATCGAAAGCGGCGGCAACCAGCCGAACCAGTTCGCGGCCGCTCTGGGTCACACGGACCACATCGCCCTCGCGTTCTGCCACCCCGTCCGCTTCCAGCTCCTGAAGCTGGGCGTAGCAGGTCCGCAAGGCCTCAAGCGACACGTCGAACGCTTTGGCAACCGCAGCAACATCGACTTCATAGGCCGTCATCAGGGACATGATGATGGTCGCCCTTGCCTTGTCATCCTTGTCCAGCTCGATTCCGCGCGCGATGGGCAGCTCGCCCGCCACAACGGAGCGTTCCCAGCCCGCGAAATCGGGACTGTTCTGAACATAGCCTTGCGGCAGCTTGCCAATGGAGGACGCGCCGATGCCGATCAGAATATCGGCCTCATCGGTGGTGTAACCCTGGAAATTCCGCCGCATCTGTCCCTCGCGCGCAGCCACTGCAAGCGGATCGTCATGCTTGGCAAAATGGTCGAGCCCGATTTGTTCGTAGCCATGCTCGCCGAGTGCGCGTCCCGCTTCTTCGAACAGAGCAATACGCTCTGCCGCTCCGGGAAGCTTGTCTTCGGGAATGAGCCTTTGATGCTTTTTCATCCAGGGCACGTGAGCATAGCCAAACAGCGCCAGACGGGACGGATCGAGACTGATCGTCATGTCGACGGTATTGCGAATGGTCTCAAGGCTCTGAAATGGCAGCCCATACATGAGGTCGAGATTGATTTCCTTGATGCCAACCGCCCGCAATGCCTCGACAGAGGCCTTGACGACCTCATAGGGCTGAACCCTGCCAACGGCTTCCTGAACCTTGAGATCAAAATCCTGAACACCAAGGCTTGCCCGGTTGATACCTGCCTTGCCCAGTGTTTCAGCAAGGGCTGGCGTTACCGTCCTGGGGTCAAGCTCGATGGCGTGTTCAATGTCTTCGTTGAAGCAAAAGTGCGTGCGCAGCGCTTCGACCACGTCAAGGAAACAGTCATGGGGCAGGATCGAAGGCGTTCCGCCACCCCAATGGATATGGCTGACCGGCTGCCCCTTTGGCAGTTTTTCCGCCAGAATTGCAATTTCCCTGACCAGCAGCGCGGTATAGTCGCGCAAGGGCTTTTCCTGCCGGGTCACCTTGGTGTAGCAGCCGCAATAGTGGCACATGGAATCGCAGAAGGGCACGTGCAGATAAAGCGATATCGGTGTCTTGGCATCGACATCGCGAAGCCAGTCCTCATAACGGTCCCGGCTGAACTCACTGGAGAAATGCGGGGCTGTCGGATAGGAGGTGTAACGCGGCACGGAGCGCGAGGCATATTTCAGGGTTACATTTGTCATGGCCGCATTTAGATCCTATTGCGTTTTTGCGACTTTGACCCGCATCAATTCTTAACGATTTGTCATTTGTTGCAAGTCGGTCAACGAGCCGGTCGAGACCCGTAAAAACGGGGTCTCGTCTCTATAGACAGGCTCGTGTCCCGGTGCAATGACACCATGGTTGACCTTTTATGGATTGAGGATGGTCTTGGTTGTCCTGACCACCAGCGTGATGGGCAGCGTGGCGGTATCAATGACCTGATCTGACAGGCTGATCTGTTCGCCCGGTGCCAGCATGAGGTCGCCATGCATCGAACCTGCAAAGCCCTTGAACAGGGAAACAAGGCTGGGCGATGTTGCCACTGACATGTGGTTCATGGCGTCGCCATCGGTGAAGTCGGTGACGTCGATGACCGCGATGCCCTTGCGCTTGAACTTTGTGATATCGATCGTGTTGCCCACACGGGTGTTGTCACCGGCAAGACGACTCGACAATTTCAACGCCCTGTCCGACTCCGAGACAAACAGCACGAAGTCTGCTGGCAGGGTCTTGATGGCATCAAGCTGGTTGTTGAACACGTCTACATCGAGATCGGGAGAAATCAGGATGATCGTCTTGAGCTTTTTGGGCAGATTGCCATGATTTTCCAGCGCGATCTGGCGCAAGCTTTCCATCAACAATTCGGACCCCATGGAGTGAGCGACCAGAGTGACCGCCTGCGCCTTGGTTCTGCTTAGCAGTTCAATGACGCTGGCGAGCTTGTCCCGTGAAACCTTGACGCTGTCACGATCATAAAGATAGTCCGTCGTCTTTCCCGAAGAGGGCCAACTGAACAATGCCAGGGGGGCTTGCAACTTGAAATCATGTTTCATTTGTGCGGCCCGATACAGGCTTTCGGAAAAATCGGTATTGTAGCCATGGACAAACAGGATAACCTCACGCTGGGAGGCTTTTTCGGAGCGGGCCTCCATGGTCATCCGGGCATTGAGCGCAGCCAGAAAGCCTGACTCAACAGGAATGTCCTTTGCCATCGTAACGGCAAAATGCCGTTTTATGTCGGGCTTGTCGCCCCTTGGCCATTCGATTTCCCCGGTCTTGTGACTTGGCGGAATGGACACATCATAGGACGAGAAGTGCAGCTTTTCATCTCGCTTGCCGCTGAAATCGGCGCGAACCAATTCGTCCGGAGAGCGGCTTGTCGCGACCAGGACCGTTTCCGTATCAAGGCCGGTGAGTGACGGCTCGGTGAATTTGATGCCGGTGGGTGAGGCACATCCCGCCAGAATGAAGCACAACAATACCGCAACGCCACAAGCGTTTGGAAGTCCTCTTGATGAAACTGCGAAGGCCTGGTCGCTACCATTGCACTGGCATGTCATGTAGATGTCCCGGTCACATAAAACTATGAGTGGAAAATGCGAGGCTCATCCTAGCAGAGCCTTTTGGTCTTCGGAATGGGTCCGTGCATGATAAATGGCGAGTGCGTCATTTTTGCGTCGGACTGCATGATGCATTTGCGAGGCCATGACCTGTTCATGAGTGGGTGGTGTTCGAGAACAGATTGATCACGATCACCCCCGACATGATGAGGCCGATGCCGATGAGGGCTGGCGCGTCAAGAATCTGTTTGAGCGCCACAAAACCGAAGATCGAAATCAGCACGATGCCGCAGCCTGACCACAGAGAATAGGCGATGCCCACCGGAATGGTCCTGAGCGCCAGCGAGAGAACGAAAAAGGACAGCGCCAAGGCCAGGATCCCCAATCCACTTTGCAACGGGCGGGTGAACCCGTCTGACGCGGCAACAGCCGAGGTACCAATCACCTCGGCCACGATGGCAATTGCCAAATAGAGCCAACTCATGATGATGTCCTTCAATGGGGGATCTCGTCATCCCGGTGCGTTTTACCAACCAGAATTCGGCGCGTTTTCAGCCGTCTGTCATATTCGGCCCAACTCTATAATCTCATTTTTTTTGAAAATCAATTTGAGCCTGCGGCAGCGCTGGGCCTGCCCTAGGTAAACTGCCTAGAACCAAAGAATAATCAAAGAAATTCAAATCGTTACTGACTTGAAAGGCTATCGTTCTAAGATTGTCCAAAAAGGGTAAAGGGTGAGGCTTATGATAGGGGAAGTTTCATGTGATTATAATGGCGTTGGCGGGCTGGTTATAAAGGACAGTTTTCCCGATGACTGGGAGGGAACTCCGTGGCACTTGCACCCGTATCAGTCAGCGCTGATCGAAGTGAAGCTGGGCATTGTCTGCATTGAAACCAAGGCGGGCGTCGAGATTGTCGGTGCCGGCGAGAGCTACGTCATACCTGCCGGGATTGCCCATCGGATTCATAATGAGGCTTTGGACGGCGGCCAGATCGAGCTTACCCTTACGCCATCATACGATGGAGAAATGTTTTTACAGGGCTTGGCAAATTGTGCAAGACATGGCAAAAGTTCCCTGTTGCAAATCGCCTTGATGAACAGGCTAAGCGATCATCCGGGTTTCTATTATGCGCGAATACCCATCTGGTTGCAAAATGGGCTCTTTATGCTGCTAGCGCCAGTGGCGAGACTTCTCGGATATAAGGCTCGATATTGACACCTCTTTTGCTGCAAGCCTTTGTCAGATAAAGACACTTTCCCGGCATCCCGATGCAAGAGGGGGAGACAGGATTTCGCCGCGCACTTCTTTTGACGGACGCTCCCCGCATGGTCCAGCATACACCTTATCAATTCAATCTGACCGTTCCGGCCATTCTTTCCTTTTTTAAAAATGCAGTGGCGCTCTACCTCATAGCCTTCTGTGGCGGATGGTTGGCCCATATGGTCGATTTCCCCGCCGCATGGCTCACCGGTTCGCTGCTCGCCGTTGCGATCACGTCGCTGACCCGGTTCAAGTTTCGTTTGCCCATCCTGTTGCGTGATATCGGCTATGCGCAACTGGGCCTGATCATGGGGTCCGGTTTCTCGCCGGAAATGCTCCATGCGATTTCATCCTGGCCAGTGAGCATCCTGTTTCTCGCCCTCACCGTGGTGGCAATCGCTGCTTCGGCCTATTTCGTGCTGAGAAAAGTCGGCGGTTGGGATCATCCCACCGCCCTGTTCGCCGCTCTGCCGGGGGCCTTGAGCTACGTGATGATCATTGCCGAGGAGTCGAAGGCAGACATGACACGCGTGGCGGTTGCCCAAACCTTGCGTGTTTTCATCCTGATTACCCTTTTGCCTCTGCTGTTGTCGCCATTCACCCATGGCGTCACCGCCGGCGCGGCAGGGGCAAGGGAAAGCCTTGATCTGATCCATCTTGCGCTCATGTCGGCGGCCGTTCTGGTCGTCGCTCCGATTGCCGTTTACCTGAGGCTTCCATCCGGCTTGATGCTCTCGGGCATGGCAATCGCGGGGCCTCTCTATCTGTCCGGCATCTATCATGCGCCGTTGCCTGTCTGGTTTTCCGTGCCTGCCTATCTGACCATCGGCATCGTCATCGGATCGCGTTTTGCCGCGATTTCGATTGGCAGTCTCATCAGTCTCTCGGGCATATCCCTTCTCTCGTTGCTGACCTCTGCTGCCGTATCCGCTCTGGCAGCGATCCTCTGCGCCGAGATCTTGGGCTTCCCCCTCGGGCAGGTCATTCTCGCCTTCGCTCCGGGAGGCTTTGACACCATGGTCCTCCTGTCATTTTTAATTAATCTCAATCCCGCATATGTGACCGGACACCACCTTGTCCGTTTCCTTGGTCTGGTGATATTTGCTCCCCTTGTCACCGCTCGTCTGACCAGGTCGGAGTCTTCCTCCAAAGGGCTCTGATAGGCCTTCGTGTGGTATCCGTCCTGGCCCTGTCAGGACATATAAGTGGTATTTGATTTACGGATTAACTTGTTGAGTTCAAAAGCAAAAAATTGATTCTAACTACGTCTTTAGAACGATGGCGGTGCGACGTTTTTACCTGCGCGAGAAATTTGCCTTGTGATAACCGTGTATAAAATGCATCGAGAATGAATTTTTTTGTACCACTTAAGGATGAGGGTGATTGAGGGGTCGTTTTGTGCCTTGAACATTAACCTTCTGTAATATTAGCAATATTTGGAAGACACCGTAAAAAATACCATCGCGTGATGCGACACCTGGTCGCAGATTCGCTTTTCCTGAGCCCATTCCGTTGATATGAGTCAAAGCGCTAAAATAGGGCGAACCATAGGTTTCTCGGAACCTTTAGGGTGAAGTGTGTTCAAGAAGCAACCATAAATAGGCGGCATCCGGGTGCTGCAAGGGGGCTTCGAGAATGGTGCTGCGGTCCGGTCTCATGGGGAGGTGCGGACGGCAGATGGGACTGAAAGATGAATCACACAGCGAAACGACTCTCTCTTGAAGAAGGACTCTTTGCAGGCTTCCTGACTGCTCTGGCCTTCGTTTGCCTTGTCATCGCCGGAAAAGCGGTTGATGGCGTCATGGCATTTCACGCGACCATCGGCCTGCTGTTCTCGGCAATCGGTGTCGTTCCTTATTTTCAACGCCTATTTCAAGCGTCCTGCGGATGTCGATGAAACGGGCTACAACCTCGGGCCGATCAAGTTCGGTGCCGTGGCTGCTGTCATTTGGGGCATCGCCGGTTTTCTGGTTGGCGACATCATTGCCTGGCAACTGACCTTTCCGGCTTTGAACTTTGACCTCGAATGGACCAATTTCGGCCGCCTGCGTCCGCTGCACACCTCTGCCGTGATCTTTGCATTCGGTGGTAACGTGCTGATCGCCACAAGCTTCTATGTGGTGCAGCGCACCAGCCACGCGCGCATTGCGGGCCGGATCGCACCATGGTTTGTGGTTCTGGGCTATAACGCCTTCATCGTGATCGCGGGCACCGGCTATCTGCTCGGCGCAACGCAGTCCAAGGAATATGCCGAGCCGGAATGGTATGCCGACCTGTGGCTGACCATTGTCTGGGTGGCCTATCTGCTGGTGTTCCTGGCAACCATCTGGAAGCGCAAGTGAACCGCATATCTATGTGGCCAACTGGTTCTATCTTGCTTTCATCGTGACCATCGCGATGCTGCATCTTGGCAACAATATCTCCATTCCGGTTTCGATCTTCGGCATCAAGTCCTATCAGGTCTTCTCCGGTGTTCAGGATGCGATGGTGCAATGGTGGTATGGCCATAACGCGGTGGGCTTCTTCCTGACCGCTGGCTTCCTTGCCATCATGTATTATTTCATTCCCAAGCGTGCCGAGCGTCCGGTTTATTCCTACCGGCTGTCGATCGTGCATTTCTGGGCCCTGATCTTCATCTATATCTGGGCCGGACCGCACCATCTGCATTACACCGCTCTGCCTGATTGGGCACAGACCCTTGGCATGACCTTCTCGGTGATCCTCTGGATGCCGTCCTGGGGTGGCATGATCAACGGCCTGATGACCCTGTCCGGTGCCTGGGACAAGCTCAGAACCGACCCCGTGCTGCGCATGATGGTGGTCTCTGTTGCCTTCTATGGCATGTCCACCTTCGAAGGTCCGCTGATGTCGGTCAAAGCCGTGAACTCCCTGTCGCACTATACCGACTGGACCATCGGCCACGTGCATTCGGGCGCTCTTGGCTGGGTTGGCTATATCTCCTTTGGCGCTATCTACTGCCTCATTCCGTGGCTGTGGAATCGCAAGAAACTCTATTCCACGCAATTGGTGGAATGGCATTTCTGGATCTCCACTCTGGGCATCGTGCTTTACATCACCTCCATGTGGGTGTCGGGCATCATGCAGGGCCTGATGTGGCGTGCTTATAACAGTCTTGGATTGCTGGAATATTCCTTCATCGAAACCGTTGAAGCGATGCATCCATTCTACTTCATTCGCGCGCTTGGTGGCCTGTTGTTCCTGACCGGAGCCCTGATCATGGCCTACAACCTGTTCATGACCGTTCGCGTTGGTGAAAAGGCAGAAGAAGACGCTGCCGATCCTGCGCTGGTTCCTGCGGAATAAGGAGTGCCAAACATGTCTCTTATGAATAAACACGGCATTCTCGAACGCCACTCCATGCTGCTGCTTGTCGGCATCCTGATTGTGGTTGCCATTGGGGGCCTGGTCGAGATCGTCCCGCTTTTCTATCTCAAAAGCACCATCGAGAAGGTGGAGGGCATGCGCCCTTACACCCCGCTCGAACTGGCCGGGCGCAACATCTATATCCGTGAAGGCTGCTATCTGTGTCATTCGCAGATGGTTCGCCCGATGCGCGATGAAATCGAGCGCTATGGTCACTATTCTCTGGCGGCCGAGTCCATGTATGATCATCCATTCCAGTGGGGATCGAAAAGGACTGGGCCGGATCTGGCGCGTGTCGGCAACAAATATCCGGACAACTGGCATGTGGAGCATCTGATTGACCCTCGCTCCGTGGCGCCGGAGTCCGTCATGCCCGGCTATCCTTTCCTGGCCACGACGGCCCTGAAGGTTCCGGACATTTCCGCCGATCTCAAAGTCAACAAGATTGTGGGTGTGCCCTACACCGACGAACAGATTGCCAATGCCAAGGCCGACATGATGGCCCAGGCCAACCCTGACGATGACAATGTGGATGGCTTCCTGGAACGCTATAAACAGACCATCGGCGAGGAAGACCGTGAGCCTCTGGTTCGCGATTTTGACGGCAATCCTGAAACGGTAACCGAGATGGACGCACTTGTCGCCTATCTTCAGGTGCTGGGCACGATGGTCGATTTCTCGATCTATAATGACAAAGCAGACCTTCGCTAAGGAGCAAGCGCATGTCGACCTATGAAACTTTGGCTAATTTCGCGCAGACCTGGGGCTTGCTCTATTTCGTGCTGATCTTCTCTGGTGTGTTGGCTTATACCTTCTGGCCTTCCAACAAGAAGCGGTTCGATGAGGCGGCGAGCATCCCGCTGCGGGAGGACTGAGAATGAGTGACCACAACAAAGAAATCGACCATCTGTCCGGCGTTTCGACCACCGGGCATGAATGGGATGGCTTGAAAGAGCTGAACAACCCGCTGCCGCGCTGGTGGCTGTGGACTTGGTATGCCTGTATTGTCTGGGCGATTGGCTATTGGGTGCTTTATCCCTCCTGGCCGCTGGTGTCCGATTATACCCGCGGTGTGTTGGGCCATTCCAACCGGGAAGAAGGCATGCAGGCCTATGAAAGCCTGATATCGGCACGTCTCGAACAGGCCGCTGGCCTGAAGGACGCAACGGTAGAGGAAATTCTGGCGGATGACAACATGCGGCAGTTCGCAGTCCGCACAGGGGGCAGCTGCCTTCGGTGACAATTGTGCGGCCTGTCATGGTACCGGTGCAACCGGTTCCAAGGGCTATCCCGAACCTTGTCGATGACGATTGGCTCTGGGGTGGCACCATTGATGATATTCACGAGACGCATTCTGCGTCGGTATCCGTTCGACAAACCAGCGAAGACACCCGTGATGAATGAAATGACGGCCTTCGGGCGTCTGGATGAACTCCTCGATAAAGAGACGAGATCGAGACACACTCGCAGACTATGTTCTGTCTCATCTCCGGGCAGCAACCCTCTGACGGTGCGGATCTGGAGGAAGCCGGTGCAAACCCTGTTCGAGGAGAACTGCACGTCCTGTCACGGCGAAGATGCCAAGGGTCTTCAGGAAATGGGCGCTCCCAATCTCACCGATGCCATTTGGCTCTATGGTGGCGATCGCGAGACACGATCATCGAGACCATTACCAATGGTCGCGGTGGCGTTATGCCCACCTGGGAAACCCGTCTTGATCCGGTAACGATCAAGTCGCTTGCTGTCTATGTCCACACTCGTGGTGGCGGCCAGTAAGGCGATGCCGGAATCGGGGCCGCATCCGTCTGGCAGCGGTCCATCTTCCGGTAAAAATTGAGGGTCGGAAGTCGCAGCTCTTGACCCTTCTTGGCCATAAAGAGCATGGACGATCGTGTCATTGCGGCATGCGACATTATGCCAAAAGGGGTGTCACGCCTCTCTCGGCGATGAACAAATAAGAGGCGCTCCCCGACCTTGCCATAAGGCCGACGGGCCGTCATTTCACCAGAAGCGTCACTGCCACCTCAAGGGTACGCTGCTTCTGCCAAGGACAATCAGGCGCTGCGCGCGTGGCACGCATGAAATGGTGGCTGCTGTTGGCGAGATTGACGTATCAGGGATGAAACCGGATGGTCAGTGATTTCCGCCGCATCGCGACAATATGCCTCGGTTTTTTCCCTTAGATTTTGTTTATGTCAAGGACTGCCGCACTAGCAACGCATATATCAGGTCTCAATAGTGGTAAGTGAAATGCATGTTAGCCGACGGACCAGATTTGGCGGGAACACCTGCACCGTGATTACTTGAATGAGTGATCAGGGTCCTTTGCGACCGCTTCGAGGAGACGAGAGAATGACGGTTGAAGCCCCAGGGACCGGCTCCGGACGCCAACCAGGATGATATGCAGCTATACGCCACGTTGCCAAGAAGGTTTACCCGCAAAGCGTCAAGGGCCGGTTTCCGCAATTTCAAATGGGCCTTTCATGGCCGTATCCCTTGGTATCTATTACTTCCTGCCTTTCGTGCGCTGGGACCGCGGGCCCAACGCGCACCGGATCAGGCGGTGCTGATCGACTTTCCAGCCCGGCGTTTCTATTTCTTCTTCATCGAGATCTGGCCGCAGGAGGTCTACTATCTCACCGGTCTGCTCATCCTTGCGGCACATGACGTTGTTCCTGATGAACGCGCGTCGCTGGGCGCGTCTGGTGCGGCTACATGTGCTTCCAGACGGTCTGGACGGATCTGTTCATGCTGGTCGAGCGCTGGATCGAGGGCGACCGCCGGGAACGTATCAAGGCTTGATGCAGCAGCCTCATGACCGTTCAAAGCGGATCGGGCAAGAAGGTTTCCAAGCACATCATCTGGCTGTTCATCGCGTGGTGGACGGGCGGGGCATGGGTGCTCTACTTCGCCGATGCACCGACCCTCGTCAAAGAGCTGGCCTTCGGGCAGGCGCCTTTCGTGGCCTATGTCTGGATCGGCATCCTGACCTTCAACAACCTATATCATGGCCGGCCACATGCGGGAGCAGGTTTGCGTCTATATGTGCCCCTGGCCGCGCATTCAGGCGGCGCTGACCGACGAATGGGCGCTCAACGTCACCTATCGCAAGGATCGCGGTGAACCGCGCGGCTCGCTGAAGAAAGATGAAGGCGCGCGCCGCCGAAGGGTCTGCCTGCGGGGGATTGTGTGGATTGCGGCCAGTGCGTTGCGGTGTGTCCCAACGGGCATCGATATCCGCGACGGCGCACAGCTTGGCCTGCATCCAGTGCGGGCTCTGCATCGACGCCTGCGACAATGTCATGGAGAAGATTGGCAAGCCACGCGTGGTCTCGTCGATTATGACACCGACATCAACATCCAGCGCCACCTTGAGGGCAAGGAAAGCGTCTATCGCTCTCATCCGCCCCCGCACGGTGATCTATATCGCCATGATCTCGCTGGTCTGCGGGCTGATGGTCTTCTCGCTGATCAACCGCAAGCTGGTGGATCTCAACGTGTTGCATGATCGCAACCCGCTCTTCGTGCACCTTGTCCGACGGGTCGATCCGAAACGGCTATCACGATCCGCCTGATCAACAAGGCGTCCACCGCACGGGAATTCGAGCTTTCGCTCGTCGATGCGCCGGAAGGCTTCTCGATGAATGCTGTTGGCATGTCGAAAGCCCGATGACAGCAGAAAACTGATCGTACCGATTGAACAGGACATCACCAAGGAACTGCGCGTTCAGGTCTTCGCGCCTGCCAGGTCAGAGCTCGACAAATCGCAGCCGATCACCTTCAACATCCGGGATGTTGAAACCGGTGAGGCGCAGAGCGTGACCGACTATTTCAAGGCGCCGTGAGATCGGTGCTATCGAGTGCAAATAGAGGCTTTCGGCATGCGCCAAAAGCCTCTATTTATTTTTGTCTTGAGGGGCGCATAATGCCTCTGGAATGTTCAGGAAAGCAAAAAGGGCAATGACAAATTCCATGGGAACCAAGTCTGAAAAGGGCGAAAAGAAACTGACAGGCCGACATGTGCTTTACTGGCTGTTCGGATTCTTTGGCGTCATGTTCATAGCCAACGGCTTTTTTGTCTATTATGCCCGCTCCACCTGGCCCGGTGTGGTCGAGGACAGCCCCTATGAAGCGAGCCAGAATTACAACAAGACCCTGAAGCAGGCCGCCGCACAGGACGCCAGAAACTGGCATTTGGCGGTCAGTTTCGAGAAAGGCGGAAAGGATGTGCTGCTCTCGATTGATGCTCGGGACGACAAGGGTGCGCCGCTCTCGGATCTCACGATCCTTGCCAATGTTGGCAGGCCTGCAACAGAAGATTTCGACCATCACCTGACCTTGGCACCATCGTCTGACGGGCTCTACCGGGCCGCCATCGGCTCTCTCTCTCCGGGCCGCTGGCGCGTGAAGATCGAAGCGCTGCAACAGGGTCTCTTGCAATTCCAGACCAATGAGATTGTCACCCTGAATTAATGCCCTCTGTCGCAAGGGAGGGGCGTGCTACTCGCCCCATATCCTCATGATCACGTCTGATCGACACGTTTTGCAAAGACCTCTCCCTTCGTTATTCCGGCAAGAACGGAATACCAGCATGCGGATTTTGCCATGATTCCCGAGCAGAACATGAAACGCGACTGGAGCGCCTTTTCCGAAAGGCAGCCGATGGCAACGAAAAGCTTGCTCTTGCCGTTGAGGGGATCTATTGCCCGGCATGCATGACACGGATCGAGCGGGGGCTGATGGATCTGGACGGGGTTGCCAATGCCCGTGTCAACCTGTCCTCTCATCGCCTTGCGGTTACCTGGGATCCGGATGAGACAGACCCTGAAACACTGCTCAAGCGGTTGGAGGATCTGGGCTATGGCGCTCATCCCTTTGATCCCGGCCGGGTGAAAAGTGACGAAGTTCGGGAGAATAAACGTCTGTTGCGGGCCATGGCCGTGGCTGGCTTTGCGGCAATGAATGTCATGCTGCTGTCGATCTCGGTCTGGGCGGGCAATGTGTCGGACATCACGCCCGAAACCCGCGATTTCTTCCATTGGCTTTCCGCCGTGATAACCCTGCCAGCAGCAGCCTATGCGGGCCAGCCCTTTTTCCGCTCTGCCTGGCGCGTGCTGCGCAAGGGGCATCTTAACATGGATGTGCCGATTTCCATCGGGGTCATTCTGGCGCTGTTCCTCTCGGTTCTGCAAACGATCCAGCATCAGGAGGAAGCCTATTTCGAAAGCGCTCTGATGCTGCTTTTCTTCCTCCTGATTGGCCGCTGGCTTGATCAGATGATGCGTCTCAAGACCCGCGCTTTTGCAGAAAATCTGACGGCTTTGAAGGCCGAGACGGCAATGAAGCTGTTTGCCGATGAGGGCTTGCGCGAAGTGCCCCTGTCCAGGATCGAACCGGGTGACCGGGTGCTCGTGCGCCCCGGTGAGCGGCTTTCTGTTGATGGCACGGTGCTGGTCGGCAGCTCCGAAATCGATCAGAGCCTTGTCACCGGTGAAACCGGCTTCATGCCCGTTGCTTCCGGAGATCTTGTCTATGCCGGAACGCTGAACGGCGAGGGCGCTCTGACCATTTCCGTCACTGCGGCAGCAAAAGGCACCTTGCTTGACGAGGTCAATCGCCTCATTGATGATGCCATGGAAGCCAAATCCCGCTATCGGCAACTGGCCGATCGGGCGGCCGAATGGTATGCCCCCATCGTTCACACCGCCTCTGCGCTTACCTTCATCGCCTGGTGGCTCTACGGCATCGGCTGGCAACCCTCGTTGGTGATCGCGATCTCGGTTCTGATCATCACCTGCCCCTGCGCGTTGGGGCTCGCCATCCCGGCCGTGCAGGTCGTGGCGTCCGGCTCGCTGTTTCGCAACAAGGTTCTGCTCAACCGTTCCGATGCATTGGAACGGTTTGCCAAGGTCGACATGGTGGTGTTCGACAAGACCGGCACCCTGACCCGACCAAGCGCAGGGATCGCCAATCCCGAAATCTGTGATGAAGAGAGCCTGAAGCTGGCCATTGCGCTTGCCAAGGCATCAAGCCACCCGCTCTCGGCTGCTATCGCCACGATGAACAGACATATTCGCCCGATGGAAAATACAAGAGAGGAGAAAGGGCAGGGCCTTCTTGCAATGCATGACGGAGAAGAGATCCGCCTGGGGTCCATTGAGTTTTGCGGCGCTGAAAAGCAGGCCCCGGCTGTCAAGGAACAGCATCCACAGGCCTCTTTCATTGCCTTCCGACGCGGTGATGCCCCCCCGGTTGTTTTTTGCCCTTGAGCAACAATTGCGTTCCGATGCGCGCGAGGTTATCCAGGCGCTGAAGGCCCGCAATCTCGATTTGATGATCCTTTCGGGGGATCAGCCAAGGGCAGTGGAGATCATTGCAAGAGACCTTGGGATAGACGTGTTTTACGCAGGGATAAACCCGACTGAGAAAATCGCCCGGATCGAAGCGGAAAAAGCCAGGGGCCGCATGGTCATGATGGTTGGCGATGGGCTCAACGATGCCCCCGCACTGGCCAGTGCCCATGTCTCGCTCTCCCCGGTCACCGCAGCCCATGTCAGTCAGGCCGCAGCAGATGCTCTGTTCCTTGGCGAGAAACTCGCTCCGGTTCTTCACAGCCTTGATATCGGCAAGCGGGCTCGCGTCATCATGGAACAGAATCTGGCTCTTGCCACCCTTTACAACATTGTTGCGGTACCCTTTGCCATTGCCGGTTTTGTCACCCCGCTCATTGCAGCGGTTGCCATGTCGGCATCTTCTCTGGTGGTTACCATCAATGCGCTGCGAGCCCGCGCCAAGGGGGATTCCTGGTTTACCGACAATGTTGCCTATGATCAGGCTTTGCAGGACCAGGCCCCTCGTGCGACAGACGGGTGAGAGCGGATAAGATTGATTACAAAAATCTCGTTTGATTGTTGTGCCCTGCTTGCTAAACAGGGTGTATCGCGTCCAATGACGACATGATTGCAAAGACAGGAGACGACTGACAGATGAATGCCCTGCTGTTTCTCATTCCCGTTGCCCTCTTGCTGGGAGGGCTTGGGCTTGTTGCCTTTCTGTGGTCTTTGAAATCCAATCAATATGAGGATATGCAAGGGGCTGCCTATCGCATTCTGGATGATTCCGATCTTGATCCTGAAGAGCAGGCAAAGATTAATGCAAGCCGGAAAAGCGATCCTGCCGGCAAAAGCTAGCGATCCTCACGGCGAGACGGGACAGGACGAAACATCATGCTTAAAGCGCTGCGATATTTCTGGAAAGAACAACCCATTGCCCTGGTCGCTTTCATTGTGGCGCTGCTGTTCCTTGCCTTTTTCGGTGTCCGCTTTACCGCGCGTGCCATCTATTTTCACAATCCCGTCCATCGCAATCAGACGCTCGAGCCCTGGATGACGCCGAAATATGTCGGCATGAGTTACCATCTGCCACCGCACATCATTCGCGAAGTCATGCAGCTTGACGAGGTGCGGCAGGAGAAGAAGAGAGTCAGGCTGAAGGATGTGACCAGTCAGTTGGGAATTTCCCTCTCCGAGTTGGAGGCTCGAATCAGGGAGGCCAAGCAACAACTTGTGAGCGACGAGAGATTGCGCGAGCAGGAACAAGATCTGCGCAAGAGAGTTGAGCAGCAAGGGCAGGCAGGCAAATTGGGAGGCACCAAACCGCACAAGGACAGGACGAACCCATGATCGAGACGATCCTTGCCCTTATTCCGACCTATGGCCTGTGGGTGATCTTTTTCACGCTGGCGCTCGGATCCATGGCAGTGCCTCTTCCGGGCTCGATGCTGGTGATCGCGGCCGGATCCTTTGCCGCCGCAGGCGATATCAATCTTTATGAAGCCATGGCCGCGGCCTATGTGGGGTTTCTTCTTGGCGATCAGCTTGCCTTTCGGATTGCCCATATGGCGGGGCCTGGGCTTCTTGACCGCTTTCGCAGGTCCAAAAGAGCGGGCCCTATGGTCGGGCGTGGCGAAGAGATGCTCAGGAAACGGGGTGTCCTTGCGGTTTTGATCTCCCATACCATCATCAGCCCCATGGGGCCGTGGATCAATTATCTCAGTGGTGCAACCCGCATGAAATGGCTTCACTTTTCAGTGGCCTCCATCGTCGGGGCGGCCCTTTGGGTCGCGGCTTACTGCCTGACGGGATATTTTTTCGCCGACCGCTTGACCGAACTCGCTGAACTGGCAAATGATGGCCTTGGATTCGCTGCTGCCTTTGCAGTTGCTGCCGGGGCTGGCTGGTGGCTACGGCTGAGCTGGAAAAAATACCGCGAGAAGACAGCAGAGCACGAAGCCGTAAAGGAAGCCGATGCCACCACCGGGAACGTGGCGACACAAGGTCAGGAAGGGTAGAGACCATGTTATTTTCGCTCGACACGTTATCGCTGTTTGTCGCCACCTCCGTTCTGCTTGGCATTGCGCCGGGGCCAGACAACATTTTCATTCTCACCCAATCGGCACTGATGGGACGCAAGTCCGGCATCATGGTCACCCTCGGGGTATGTACCGGCATTCTGGTCCATACGGTGCTTGTGTCCATCGGCATTGCCGTCCTGTTCCAGACTTCTGAAGTGGCCTTCACCGCCTTGAAATTCGCCGGTGCTCTCTATCTGGTCTATCTTGCCTGGCAGGCTTTCAGGGCTGGCGGCAGCAACCTCCGGTCGGGCGGGGAAGAGCACAAAGGGCCGGGCATGTTCCATCTATATGCAAGGGGCATTGTGATGAATGTGTCCAACCCCAAGGTTGCGATCTTTTTTCTGGCCTTCCTGCCTCAGTTCACGGATCCTTCGGCCGGGTCCATTACCTTGCAACTGATGAGCCTTGGCGTGATCTTTGATCTGGTAACTTTTCTGATCTTTGTCTTCCTGAGCTTCAGCGCCGCATGGCTCGGCGGTTGGCTAAGGAGATCGGAACGGGCTCAGATCGTCATGCATCGCATTGCAGGCGTCATTTTCCTCGGCCTTGCAGCCAGACTTCTGACGATCAAATTCTCCAACACGTGAGCTTTCGCCTAAAAGTTTTTCCAGCCAAGCCAGCCGGGCATTCAGGGTGGATCAGAGATCGCGGACGCGACGCCGGACCCTTGAACGCGTAAAAAGTGCTTCGGCGTCTTGCCCGGAACGAGATGAAAAGAAAGAAACCCCGCCATCGGCGGGGTATCTTTGTCAGATCGAGGACAGGAATTTCTCCGGCCGACTATCAGCCTGCCGGAGAGAAGCTTGGCTGCGCCTCTACTGGCGCTTCACCCGGCAAACGAGTGTCCAGCGATTCCCATGGCAACCATTTGGATAATGCGTGATGCGGGCACCATTGCCATACCAGCCACAGGAATTGTCGCATCCACAACTCACTTTGTAGGTGTCAAAGTTGCCGCATTTGCCGGCATTGGGGTCACCAGAGCTTTGCTGAACCCAGCCAGTGGTCCATCCGCCACCAACTTTGTCCCAGCGGACATAATAAGATGCAGCGCTCGCGGGCAGAGCCCAGGACAATGCAAGAGCAACAAGCGCAATTTTCGAGACGTATTTAAACATGACTTCACTCCAACCAATTTCGGACAAAACACGATATCCGGGCGTGCCCGCTCGTGTTTGTTGTTGCAACGCGATTGTAGGAGGATCACGGAAAAGCGCTAGAACTACACCTGTATTCGGTAGAATTGTCTTGGTTGCTGCTACTAAAAGGAGAAGTACGCATGAAAATGGCACCAATTGCAACAAATGCAAAGGGTGCCATTCAAGAAGGAAAACGGGTCGATTGCGGCCCGGGTCTTAGCCTCCGGCGACCTTGAAGACGACCTGATCGGCATGGTCATTCATTTCCGGATCGCTTTGGTCCGAGAGGTCATAAACAGTGCCCGGCTCGATGCGCGGAAGGCCCAGACGCTGCCAGACATCATCCAGAGCTTCACAAAGCCCGTCGACAAGACCATCATCATGGAATGGCGTTGGCGTAATGCGCAGGCGTTCGGTGCCGCGCGGAACAGTTGGGTAATTGATCGGCTGGATATAGATGCCATGGGTGTCGAGAAGGATATCGGAGGCCTTTTTGCAAAGGTCGGGATCGCCTACAAACAGCGGCACGATATGGGTCTCGGATGGCATCACGGGCAGCCCCGCGTTGGACAGAGCCTCCTTGGTCCGAGCGGCCTGACGCTGCTGCATGTCGCGCTCAGAATGGCTCGTCTTGAGATGCTTGACAGAGCTGTGTGCCGCCGCCGCGAGGGCAGGGGGCATGGCGGTGGTAAAGATGAAGCCGGGTGCATAGGAGCGGACCGCATCAACAATCGGAGCCTTGGCCGTTATGTAACCGCCCAGCGTGCCGAATGCCTTGGCAAGGGTTCCCTCGATCACATCGATCCGGTCCATCAGACCCTCACGCTCGGCAATGCCACCACCGTGTGCGCCATACATGCCGACTGCATGCACTTCATCGATATAGGTCATTGCGTTATATTCGTCGGCCAGATCGCAGATTTTCTCGATCGGAGCAATGTCGCCGTCCATCGAATAGACCGATTCAAAGACGATCAGCTTGGAGCGATCCTTGCCTGCTGCCGAAAGCATTTCTTCCAGATGCTCCATATCGTTATGGCGGAAAACCTGTTTTGGCACACCGGAACTCTTGACGCCCGCGATCATCGATGCGTGGTTCAGCTCGTCGGACAGGATGAGGCAATCGGGCAGCAGCTTGGCGATCGTCGAAATGGCTGCTTCGTTGGACACAAATCCGGATGTGAAGACCAGCGCGGCTTCCTTGTTATGCAGATCTGCAAGTTCCGCCTCAAGCATGACAAGCGGATGGTTGGTTCCCGAAATATTGCGCGTTCCACCCGCTCCAGTTCCCATCTTGTGAGCGGTCTCGCTCATTGCCGCGATGACGTCGGGATGCTGTCCCATGCCAAGATAGTCGTTTGAGCACCAGACGAGAATTTCACGTTCAAGCCCATTGTCCGCTCGCCAGATCGCATGTGGGAACCTGCCAGCCTGTCGCTCCAGATCGGCGAAAATGCGATAGCGCTTTTCGGCCTTCAGGGAAGACACGGCATCCTCAAAAAAATCAAGATACTGCATACGATTTGTATCCGCTTGTTTCTGGTCCAATAAAGCGAACCGGTCGGTCTGTTTCAAAGCCTGTGTAACAGGTTACGATCAATCTATCACATGGTTTGGTCTGTGATCCCCAAGCTCTTTGTGCAAGGGCGATTATTAGCGACACTTTGCTTTATCGCGTTGAGATTTGTCAAGAATTTGAAGGCTTACAAATTGTTAAGGCGCAGGTAACAATCCGGTCATGTTTGACGGAATGCCGCATGATTTGAAACGGCTGCCATTTCCCTTGTCATGGGCAAATCATGGGCAAAAACACGTCTGTTTGTGTCTGGCTGCGGCCTGTTTCTGCCCCTTTGTTGCAGTATCAATCTGATATCCACCGGGCGAAAGCGGCGGGTGGAATAGGCCCGTTCCTTGTGTGTTAAAGGTTTAAATGGCGAAGTAAAGATTCATAAAGGCTTTTCATCTAAACTTGTCCCGCTATCTATCCATTTGGTTGTCAAACGCCAAATGCTTGCGTGCGCGGAGCAATTCATGTCGGTCACAGTCCTTTCTGCTTTAAGAGTGCTGGTAATTGAGGATAGCGCATATATGCGCACGATTATCCGCACGATTCTGCAAGGACTTGGCGTGCGCGAAATCTTCGAGGCTGAAGATGGCGGGGTCGGGCTGGAAAAGCTCGAGCAGCTCTCGCCGGATGTCCTGATCATTGACTGGGTGCTGCCGATCCTTGATGGGCCGGAACTGGTTCGGCTGGTGCGAAATCCCAACCATCCGATGGGGACCGTGCCGATCATCATGATTTCGTCTTACGCCGAAAAGCATCGCATCATGGAAGCCAAACAACTTGGCGTGCATGAATTTCTCAGAAAGCCATTCTCGGCAAAAGACATGTATCTGCGGATTGTTGCGGCGACCTCCATGGACCGCCCATTCGTCAGAACAGACAGCTATTACGGCCCTGCTCCAAGGGAAACCGTTACCCGTCGCCCCGGCGAGGGAGCCGCCGACGCCGGTGCTTCATCGGTTTCGGTGCCAACCGCCTTTGCCTGATCCGTCTGTCATCTGACAATCGTCAAGCGCTCGGCTGCCCGCGTGATGCCGGTATAGAGCCAGCGCTGCTGATTTTCCCGAAAGGCCCAGCTTTCATCAAACAGCATGACATCGTTCCACTGCGAGCCCTGCGACTTGTGCACGGTGAGGGCGTAGCCATAATCGAAGGCATCGCCCTTTTTGCGAACGGACCAGGGCAATTCGCCTTCATGGTCCTCGAACAGCATTTTGGGCAATTTGAGCGCAACCCGGCCGCCTCCGTCCTGTCCCAGTTCCGGTGACACGCGCACCTTGATTTCCTTGCCCTTGCGGCTGGTCACCTTGTCCACCATCCAGATGCCGCCATTCAGCAAACCCTTTTGGTGATTGTTGCGCAGGCAGACAAGCTTGTCGCCCACTTCAGGGTAGGGCAGTTCGAAACCCTGCAATTCCCTGAGGCGCTTGTTATATTTCTGCCGGGTAACATTCCGCCCCACCAGAACCTGATCGGCGTCCAGAACCAGATCCGTATCGAGCGAGCGCCTGCCGATGACCTGCACCGAGCCATGGTCGCCATAGTCAATGGTGTTGCCCTCTCGCACATCCTGCGCCAGCCGAATGATCGGATTGTCCCGCGCCTGACGGTGGATCTCCGTAAGCATGACATCGGGGTCTGCATCGGTGAAATACCCGCCACCCGAGACCGGCGGCAATTGTGCCGGATCGCCCAATACCAGCACCGGTTTCCGGAAAGACAGAAGATCCGAGCCGAGCATTTCGTCCACCATCGAGCATTCATCGATGATGATCAGATCTGCATCGTGAGCCGGACTGTCGCGATTGATGACGAAGGCGGGAACATCATCCTCTCTTTCCTCGTCATCGCTGGTGTCCGGACGATAGATCATGGCGTGAATGGTGCTGGCCCCGGCACATCCCTTCTGGCGCAGGACATGGGCTGCCTTGCCGGTAAAGGCTCCGAACAACACATGGCCGTCCACCCCTTCGGCAAGATGCCTGGCCAGCGTCGTCTTGCCCGTGCCTGCATAGCCGAACAGGCGAAACACAGGCTCATCCCCGCGCTTTATCCAATCGTTGACAGCCTTGAGCGCCGCTTCTTGTTCCCTGGACCAGTCCATATTTGCCTCTTGGCGATTCCGGGCAAGTCACCGCAGCCCAACGCAGGACTTCCGGGCCATGTTGCGGCGAAGGGAGGCGGGGGAATCGCTTGTGAATCAGTGTGTTTGCTACAGGGAGACTGTCCAAGGCGAGGAGAAATTTCAAGTCGCTTGTCGATCAAGGCGGGATCAAGAGGGAAACCGACGCGAAAGGGCAGCCAAATGGAAGCAAAAAACCCTGCAAGTGCCGGGACTTGCAGGGTTGACTGGGGAAAGAAGATTTTTCAGCTCAGGAACAGCTCATGCACGCATGCGTGCGGCATTGAGCAGGCGACGCTCTGTTGCCCGCGATCCCTCGTCATTTTTGATCTGGGCTGCAAAATAGGGTGACAGGCCGGACAATTGATCGAGACCGATTTGTGACAGCCGGTTTTCTGTCGGATCAAGCTTGGAATAATGTGCCATTCCGATCAGGATGCAGAGAACATGATGCAGGCTGATATGTCCAAGTGTGTCACCCGCGCCTGCTTCGGCCCTGATCCGGTCAAGCAACCGCGACAGGCCGCCAGTCAGGTTGGTGTAGTAATCCTGAAAGATCTCGAAGATCTGCCCGTCCTGAGCCCGCAGCTCGGCCAGTCCGTTGAAAATCAGGCATCCCCGACCATTGCCTTCCTCAACGAGGAAATGGCTGAAATCCAGAAGCAGATCGATAAGCTCAATTTCTGGTTGAATATCGTCGGGGCCGGCCTCATTCTTGATCAGACTGTTTAATGGAGATTTTTCCATATAGCGTTCAAGAACAGTCGCAAGAATTCCTTCTCTTGATCCAAAGCTGTTATAGAAGCTCGATCTCTGAATCTTCATAGCATCGACCAATGAGCTTATAGAAGTTCTTGATATTCCATCGGCCCAGAAACAATTCGTGGCGGCATCAAGTACTACTTCTGAGTCAAATTCTTTTGGTCGTCCCATTAGGCACCCCCAGTCATGTGTCTAAACAGTCAGGTACTTTGTATTCTGAAAGAAAAGTTACATCTCATTATATGCTACTGCAACGCTGGGAAATAATTATTTTGATTTTGATCGTACTAATACATTATTTAGTCTAAGACATCTGTTCTGTTTAATGAATTTGGAATGGTTATATTCATAGACATATTCAAAAACATAGTTGTATAAGAAATTGTGGTATTAATTTTGCCTGTATGAAGGATATATGACAGATACTTGATGTTATTGACATATTACGCATTGATCAAATGTATATAAGTAAAATAACATAGGTAATATTTAGTAAAGACGGCTAGCTCTCAAGCGTGTTTCTAATCATTTCGACTAATACGTGTTCTTCACCCGCAAATAACATGCTTCCTGTGGGTAAAGTGAAGGCTCCAGCACTCCAATAGGTACTATTGTCGAGGGAATCACTCAGAATTGAGTCTTTAAAGGCCCGCAACCGTCCAATATCGCGATAAGTCTGATATACCATGAAGCCCGCTTGATACAGTTTTTCGAACAAGACCGTTTTTTTCTCGGGCGAAATATGGACCGGATAGCTGCAAAGGCGGCGCCCTTCATTCCGGGGTCGGGGAAGGCTGCGAAGGCCAAGGTTGCCGAGAGCCTCGTCATAGAAACCGACATGGCTGTCGATGAGCTTTTGTTCCTCATTGATCGCTATGATTGTATTGGCAAGCTCTGTGTCCTGCTCTTTGGTCAGCTCCGAGAGCAGGTCGACAAAGGGAGCGTCATGGGCCGGGCCTTCTGCGGCTGCCATCAGGCGGTTTGACAGATCGCCTTGATCGCTCCAATAACGCAGTCGTGCATGCATCTCGGCATTGCGGGTCACGACAAAGGCGGGAATGTCCCCTTCCATTTCCCTGTAGCCGGGCAGGCAGCCGACATGAATATCACATGCGCCCACTGGCCGGGGATGGTTTGCCATCGCACAGAAGGCATCAGAGCCATCTTCGATGAGCGCAATCCCTTCTTCCCTCAGATGCTCATGCAGCGCATCGGTTTGAACGATCTGACCATAAAGATGGGAAACCACAACGGCTTTGGTCCGCTCCGTCAAAACATTGGCAATCGCGCTTTGTTCAACGAGCAGTGTGTCTGCGGCAACATCGACCAGAACCGGGCGAGCCTTGGCAAGCAGAATCGCCTGAACAATCCCGACCGGAGCAAGCGCGGGCACGATGATTTCGTCTTCGGGTTTTATGTCACATGCCATCAATGCGGTGGACAGGCCGCTGGACCAGCCCGAGCAGAAGTGAATATGCCCATCATGATAGTGACGCGACAACAAGTCTCTTGCCGTGCTGTCCGAATGCTCGGTCTGGCCAGATGCCATCGAAGCGGTTGCAGCAAATGCCGCCCCTTGCTGGAGGTTTGCGGAGTGGCCGGAAAACAATTCAATCAAATTGGACATGGATGCACCAGATCTTGGGTGAGCATTCGCGCGAAACAAAAAAGCCGATTACCAAGAGAATAAGACCAAGGGCGCAAGATCCGGTTAATCCGGGTGGTCGCAAATGCAGGCAAATCAAAACGGCATGGGGCTTTTGTGCAAACAGCGTTAATCAAGGATTAAAAAAGCCGATAGCAACGCTCGCAGGCGCAGGCAACGAAGGGCATAACGGGAGGGAGTTTCAGAAGGGAGGGAGAAGGGAGGGAAGAGGGATGCAAAGCGCGTGTTTTTCTACAGATCCTCGTCCTCATCCAGCGAAATGGCTGGCTCCAGTGGGCTGAGATACCCTTCCACCGCATGAACCTGATCGCGAAAGGCGCGCAGATTATCCACCACCGAGGATCCGCCCAACCGTGTGCATTCGGCCAGTATCAGCTCGCAGGCTGATGCCGCAGGTACGAGCGAGGGCAGCAATTGCGGGCCAGTCATGGGCACGAACAGGCCCATATCGGCAAAGGGAACAGCGGGTGACGACATGGTGTCGGTGATCGCGATGATCTTGCAGCCGCGCTTCTTGGCGACCGTCAGCAGGCGCCCCCCTTCGGATGCATAGGGGGCAAAGGTGAACAGGATGATCAGGTCATTGTCATTGGCCTGCCCGAGCACATCGAAATGCGAACCGTCAGGGCTTTCAAGCAACTGCATTTTCGGCATCGCGATCTTGCCCGCATAGGCCAGATAATGGGCAAAGGCGAAGGAAGATCGATAGCCCGCAACATAGACGCGGGTTGCCTTCAGAATCTCGTTGGCGATCCTCTGAACGGCCTTTTGCGTATCCGGCTGGAACAGGCTGGTGAGATTTCCGAGCGTCGCCTTGCCGATATCAAAGAAGATCTGGGAATCCGCGTCCCAACGGCCATCCTTCTGCAAGGCCGCGGCGCGTTCCTCAAACCGGACCTCCCTTGCCTGTACTCCGTCCTGGAACACCGCGCGGAAAGGTTCGAACGTCGAGAAGCCGACTACCTGCGCCAGACGAACAATGGTCGAGGGGTGGACATCCGCCGCCTTGGCCAGTTGCCGCACGGACTTGAAGGCGACATCCGCCGGATTTTCCAGAATATAGGAAGCTGCCACCTTCATTTGCGGCGAGAGATCCGCATAGCTGTCCCAAAGGTCTTGGCGCAAATCATCCAGTGTCATGTCGGTTCACTTTGCTTGCTTTTGTCAGGCGGCCGCCAGACAAACCCCAGGGCATGTGAGGGGCGACCGGCAAACACTCTTGATACTTCTTACAAAAGTTGAACCAGTTTGGCAAAGCGCAAGGCACCCAACTTGCCAGCAGAATGGACCATGGAGTGCAAAACATGGTTCCTGAGGCGTCATCTAGACGGTTGAAACCGGGTTTTACCCTTTGCCCTTTGCCCGTTTGGCGCTAAGTTGGCATTTGTCGCTTTTTATATACGCTAAAACAATTTGCCGTTGGACGATTGATGGATGTTTGAAATACCAAAACCGCTTGTTGTTGCCTTGAGTGCGAATGGTCTGAAGCGGTCAAAGAGAGATTATCTTGCCTTGCCCCTCTCACAAGCCGAACTGGTAACCACCGCCCTTCAGGCAAGAGAAGTGGGCGTTCCGGTCTTCTCCTGTTCCGCCCGCAATCCGTCTGGTCAGGCCAGCCTTGATACCGATATCTGTCGATCCCTCGTTGACGCGTTGCGACAGGTTTCGTCCGGGGCAATGCTGGTGCAGCTCGAACTCGACTTGCAGTCCCCTCAATCGGTTGCCGACAGCGCGGCTGTTTTGTCCGCAGCAAAGCCGGATGCCTGTCTTTTGCCCTTTTCTGCGGTTTTCCCCCGAGATGGTGACGAGGATGATGAAAACAGGGCGCGCGATTTGCTTGATCTGTGCGTTGATCTGAAGATCGGCGTGCAATTTGCCATGACCGATCCGGCTGACATCGACTGGTATTACGCCTTCCGTCAATATGGTGTCATTCCCGAGATGTGCCGCGCATTGCTGTTCATTCTTGGCGATGATGGCGATCGGCCGCAAAGCGACCCCCACGCGTTGCGTCCCTTTCTTGAGAGACTGGATAAACAGCATCTTTTGAGCAAGGTGGTCTGGTCCGTGGCCGCATTTGGCCTTAAGGAGACAGCATCCCTTGCCGCAGCGATGGCCCTCGGTGGCCAGATCGCACCCGGCTGGGCCTATAATTTCCACACTGCCGAGGGGGAAATGTTCCCGTCTCAGGCCGAGCAGGCTGCCAGCCTGAAAGATCTCTCGGATCGGCTCGGGCGTCCCCTCGCCAGTGCGTTTGAAGCGCGAACCATGCTGTTCGGAGCGCGCTAGAGCAACCCCTATCACTCATTCCCCTTGAGGACCCTTTCAAAGGCATGTCTAGATGACAGATCGATTCCTACCCCGCCAGGATGCTCCCAACGCCAAATTCACGCGTTGTGATTTGAAATATGATGGTTTTATCAAGCTGTCGTCTTGCGAAATGACCTATCGACGCCTGGACGGAGAACAGGATACCGTCATTCGCGAAATTCATGATCACGGCGAAGCGGTTTGCGTACTGCCCGTTGACCGCGAGCGCCATGTGGCGATGCTGGTGCGCCAGCTGCGGGCCGGGCTGGTCTATAACAGGGAACAGGACCCGATGATCCTGGAGGTCGCCGCGGGTCTCATCGATCCGGGCGAGACGCCGGAGCAGACCGTGCTGCGCGAAGCCGAAGAGGAGCTTGGCTTTCGCATCAATGATCTTCAACCCGTCGCCGCCTTCTATGCCTCTCCGGGCACGCTGACCGAGAAGATATACGGCTTCATCGCATCCTACAGCCCTGCGGATCGGACGCATGCGGGCGGGGGCCTTGCCCATGAGGGCGAGGACATCATCGTCGAGGAAATCGCGTTGGATGAACTGGGCGAGGCGGTTCTACAGGGGCGTCTGAGAGACGCAAAGACAATCCTGCTCATCCAGCATTTGATGCTGAGCGAGCCTGAATTGTTTTTCTAGGACAAGGTGCGAAGGCACCCGCAGAACAAGCAGAACAAAAGGCCGGACAATGAGATGTCTGGCCTTGTTTGTCCGGGCCTTTCAGATGGGGCCGCCGCTCAAACGGTTGGTGTTTTGCCGTCGAGCACCTGAGCCATCCAGTCGCTGTCGATATTGTGGCCACTGAGCACCACGCCAACCTTCTTGCCGGCCATTTTGTCTTTTTCCGTCATCAGGGCTGCAAGCGAGGCTGCTCCGGCTCCTTCGGCTCCATTGTGTGTGGCGCGGAAAATCAGGCGAATGGCATCTGCCACCATATCCTCTTCGACCCCGACAACCCGCTCGGCATTCTTGAGGATGATCTCAAGGGCATCCGCGTCCGGAACGCGCACGGCCAACCCGTCGGCAAAGGTGTCGCTCCGGTCTGCTTCGCACAAATGGCCCGCTTCGAAGGAACGCACATAGCCATCAACCCGCGCGGCATTGACACCGACAATCTTGGTTTTCAGGTTGAGCGCATTGCGCGCGGCAATCATGCCGCAAATGCCCGACCCCTTGCCGATCGGCACATAGACGGTATCAAGATCGGGATGCTGTTTGAGCATTTCGTAGCTATAGGTGCCGACGCCTGCGACAAGGTCTTCATCAAAGGATGGCACCATGTGCAGCCCATCACGCTCGGCCATTTGTTTGGCAATTTCGACAGCGGTATCAAAATCCTCGCCCGCTTCGATGACCGTTGCCCCGAAAGCGCGCATGGCGTCATTCTTCTCTGCCGAATTGCCCTTTGGCACCACGATGGTCGCGCTCAGCCCCTCGACCCTTGCCGCAAAGGCAAGGCTCTGGCCATGATTGCCACGGGTTGCCGAGATAAGGCCTGTTCCTTCGGGAAACCGGGCCTTGTGGCGATTGGCATAGACGAGCCCGCCCCGCACCTTGAAAGCCCCGATGGGCGTATGATTTTCATGCTTCATGAAAATGTCGACACCCAGAGTATCTGCCAGAATAGGCCAATTGTAACAGGGGGTCGGAGACATGGAACGATAGACAATCGCTTCGGCTTTTTCAAAATCCTGACAACTGAGCATGAGGGCTTTCCTTTTTCCGGTCTCTATTGCGCAGCCGCCAAGGGAGCACGCAATAATAGGCTTCTGGCCTATAGTCTGTGTTGCAAAAATCATGACAAAGGATATTGTATGGTTCAAATCATAAATTGTATGGGGTGCAAGATAATTGCATTCCATACAATTGACGAATAGTCTTTCGGGCCGGGCCTGAAGGGGGTGGCAGGATCCTGCGATGCAAAAAGCCCTGACAACCTCGAAGCAAAGAACAGAAAGCCACTTTGATGAAAGAGCAAAAGGCGAGCTGGTGCCCTGATATTGCTGGCTGCAAGGGAGCGAAATATCGCGCCATTGTCGAGGCGATGCAGCAGGATATCAAGAATGGCGTTCTCAAGCCGGGTACGCGGCTTCCCACCCAGCGCGATCTGGCCTGGATTCTCAATGTCAATCTCTCGACCGTGACAGAGGCCTTCAAGGAAGCAACGCGCCTGCGCCTCATTGCTGGCGAGGTGGGGCGCGGGACCTATGTGTTGCCCGGAAACTCCGCCGCCCAGCTTTATGCCATTGATCGTGCCAACGAAGAAAATGTCATTGACCTGTCCACCATCAAGCCCGCACAAGCCTTCTCCAACGACCATGTGAAGAGCTGTTTCGCCGCCCTCATGCAACGGGACGATCTGGCCAGCATGATGGGCTATCACGCCTCCTCGCTCATCCAGCGCAGCCGCGAGGCGGTCAAGCAGCTTTGCCTCAAACGCGGCTTTCATCCCAAGAATGAGCAGATATTCCCTTGCGCAGGTGCGCAGGCCGCTCTGTTTGCCGCGCTGCAATTGATCGCCAAGCCCGATTTGCCGGTCTTGGTGGAAGAACTGACCTTTCCGGGCATGAAGGTGGCTGCACGGCAAATGGGCCTGCGGCTGGTACCCGTGTCGATGGATGACAGGGGCATCCTGCCCGAAGATCTTGACCGCGCATCAAGAGCCACCGGTGCCCGCATTCTGGTTGTCAGTCCGATGTTGCAAAATCCCACCGCCAGCACCATGGATCGGACCCGCCGCAACGAGATTGCCGAGATGGCCGAAAAGCTTGACCTGCTTGTCATCGAGGAGGATGTCTATGGCGGATTCTCGAACCTGCCGCCCCTGAGCCTGCAACTGGCAGGGCGTGCGATACTGGTCGGTGGTCTGTCAAAGCTGGTCGCGCCGGGGCTCCGCTTCGGCTATATCATTGTCACCATCGATGCCGTCAAATCCCAACATGCCATGGCCACAAATGTGGACCTTGACGAACTGATTCATGTGACAAGCTGGATGGCCGCGCCCCTGATGCTGGAGCTTGCCTGTGACTGGATCGAGAGCGGTGCAGTCGATGAGCATATGGAATGGCAAAGGCAGGAAGCGCGGGCACGCCAGACACTTGTCAGACGACGGCTTGGTCTCGCACCTTTGAGAAAAAATCCTGCCGCCCCCCACCTCTGGATCCCTGCCGGAGACAATACGCCCTTCAAGGGCTGGAACGGGGAACAACTCGCCGCAAGGGCAAGAGCTGCCGGGGTCGATCTCGTGCCCGCATCGACCTTCTGTGCGGGCAGAATGCAGTCCGATGGCGTCCGGCTTTGCGTCACGGCGCCAAGGGACAAGGCCGAACTGCTGGAAGCCTGCAAACGTCTTTCGACCGCCTGGCTTTCCTGATCTGGCCTTCCCGACAGGTCTAGATGACGGGTTCTGCTTCCTGTTCTGGCAAAGCGTCAGAGACCGCTTCTCCAAACGGGAAGACGACCTGAACCAGCGTGCCGTGATCCTTCTCGCTGGAGATCTCGAACCGACCGTGATTGGCCTCGATCAGTGCCTTGGTCAGGGGTAGGCCCAAACCGCTCCCTTCCGCAGCGCTGCGCGTGGTGGACGAGATTTGCCGGAATGGCTCCAGTGCACGCTTCATCTGCTCCGCTGTCATCCCGATACCGGTGTCCCTGATCCTGAGGATCACATCCCCGCTATCCTGTTGCGAGGTCGAGACGATCACCTGGCCACCGGCTTTGGTGAACTTGACCGCATTGGACAGCAGATTGAGAACGATCTGGCGGATCGAGCGGCGGTCTCCCACGACATGAGCCAAGCGTGAGCCAAGCGATGTGCGGATGATGATCTGCTGCTGGTTGGCCTGTGGTTGCATGATGCCAACACATTCGGCCACCAGCCGATTGAGTTGCAAATCCTCGAACTGAAGCTCGAGTTTGCCCGCCTCGACCTTTGACAGGTCAAGCAAGTCGTTGACAAGGCTCATGATATGGGAGCCCGAAAGCTTGATATCCTTGAGATAATCCTTGTATCTTTCCGATCCGATCGTACCGAAACGCTCTTCGATCATCACCTCGGAAAAACCGATGATAGCATTGAGTGGCGTCCGGATTTCATGACTGACCTTTGCCAGAAATTCGGATTTCTTCTTGCTCGCATCTTCAGCCTTGAGCTTTTCGGCCAGCAATTCTTCCTGTGTCCGTTTCCACTCAGTGATGTCGCGCAGCACCGCACAAAACCGGTTGGTACCGGGAATGGATACCCGGCCCATGGTCATCATCAGCGGAACCAGACCACCCGAGGAAACCCGGCCAATGACTTCGCGGCCTCCATTGAGCATGCTGGCAAAGTCATTTCTCTTGAGGGTTTCGAGATAGTCGAGTGCATCGCCGTGACTCTCTTCGACAAAAAGATCGATGAGCGCATTGCCTGCCACCGCATGGCGATCCACTTCAAACAGGGCCTCTGCGGAATGGTTCATCCGAAGGATGCATCCTGCCTTGTCCAGCACCAGAACGCCATCGGTTGCGGTGTCAAGAATGGCCTCGAGTTCGGCGATCTTCTCGTCCTCTTCAGACACCCCCATGCCCGGCAGATTGTCTTTTGCCTGTTCAAAGCAGAGCATTGCGGCAGGCACATCGCCCCAGTTGATCGAGGAGATATTGGCAAGTACGGAAATCGGTTGACCGGTCTGTGTGCGCAAGGTCGTTCGGCCATCGACCTTTGTCAGCCAATCCCCCGGACGGCCCGTGAAAAGGCCTTCCATGCCGCCTGCCTGCTGCAAGTCTTCGCTGGACGCAAAGCGCAGAAGCCGAAGCGCGGTCTTGGAGGCAAACAATATCTGGCTCTTGGCCGAAACGATGATTGCCGATGGCAGCTTGTTGAGCAGATCAACAAGCGCGGATTTCTGATCGCTTCCGTCCCAAAGGCTTTTTTCACCAAGCGCGGCGACCCCCTGGATGGTTGCCGCGGTTAGGGCTGGCGAGGATTCCTTGGCCAGCTCAGCACGATTTGCCGCAATATCATCATCAGAATCATCATCAGACGGACTTACCCCGGCTTGCTCGGTCAGCGCCGTCGCGTTACCTCCGTCCTCATCGGCGAGGGGGGCGTCTTGTCCTTCCCAGAGGGCCCGTATTTCAAAATGGTGACGGTTTGAAACGGGCTGCCCCTGTCCCTGCTTGAGAGCGGCCTCGATTTCCCTGAAGGCTCGCGCATCAGGTGAGCTGTCCTCGTCAAAGTCGCTTGAACTCTGAGGCTCCCCCACGGGATCTTGAGGCTCCTCCACAGGATCTGAAGCCTCTTGCGGAATATCCTCTGCTTCAGCGAGCGTCACCGTTTCTGCTTCGGTCGGGCTTTCGGACACACCATGCCCATCGGACGCCGCATGTGTGGCCTCGCTTGTGACCAGCTCCCCGGTTCTGGGCTCGGCCTCCTCATCGGCTTTCTTTTGGCTGTCCGCCTGCTTGTCGCCATCGCCCTTGCCGCCTTTGACATGCAGATGGCGCAAGGCCGGATCGAGCGCCAGAATCTCACGCATCGCATTGCTGGCCGCAGACCGGACCCGAGTGTCCTTCTCGGAGCGTTTGTCCAGAAGCTTGTGCAGAGAATCCTGCGAAGATCCCCATGGAAGAGACAGGCGATCCTGCTCCTGCACGTTTGGCGTCTTGCCCGCGAGGGGATCGCCGGACCCGGCAGCTATCTCATCTGGTTTCAACGGGGTGCTTGCGATATCCGAATCCGAATTTTCGGGGCGGGCGGAATCGATTGGATCCTGTCGTCCTTCGGTCGCATCAGGCTGCTGATCATCTTCATCCTCTTCGTTGAGGACCGGGATGTCTTCAAACTCGCCATAATCTTCGTCGAGATCCTCTGCGGGCACGCGCTTTTCGAAGGGCTCATCGTTGAGTGCCGCCGCGATCTGGTCAAAAGCGGTCTGCTCTCCTTCGCTCAAGTGCCGGTCCTCGTCCGGATCCTCCCCACAAACCCCTGAAGACGACGACGGAGAGAGGCGTTCGCGAATGCCTTTTGTCTTTCCACTGAGCAGAGACAGAACCAGACTGTATCCGTCCTGGAAAAGGCCGGATCTGGACTGCTCCGATGCAAGATCATCTTCAGCGACGGTTTCGTCTGATAAGGCTTGCTGGTCTGACTGGTCTTCTGGCCTCGTTTCGGTTTCGTCAGGCATGTCACTCACCCCGGTTGGTGTGGCATCCGAATTCTGTGGTGTCTCGCTTTTGCTTCGATCCTGAGGCGATATCACTTCTGTTGTTGTTTCGACGGCATCCCTCGCTGCCTGAAGCAGATCGTCAGACATGAGTAGAGTATGATCAGAAGATTGTGGCGCATCTTCGGCAAATGTGTGCGCCTCGTCATCAGAACAGAGCGGTCCGGTCTCTTCCTCGCGGCGTGCCTCCAGGGGACGGGCTTCCTTGGGCCGGCAAAGGCCATACCCCCGAAATCCCTGAAATCCGTGGAAGCGATCAAAGATCGGTAACCCGGTCAGCTCGACAGGGATTTCAAGCTGCCCTCCCTCCACAGGCCACCAGACGCCGAGGCTTGCCCAGGTTTTGCGCGCTTGGAAGGCCTTGAGAATCGCACCCCCTGCATCGATGTTGAGGTGGGAGACGATATCGGCCCACTCCTTGCCCCTGATATCGGAGCAACGGGGACCAACCGCCTTTGCCAGATCGTTCGAGACATATTTGATCCGTCCCTTTTCGTCGCTTTCCCAGACAAAATGCAAGGGGCCGCTGGTGCCGGGGAAGCTGAAGGAACCTTGATCGCTCTCGCTCTCGCTCTGCACATTCTCCTTGCGCGATTTGGCAAAGGAAAGCCTGAAAACATTGCTCGCAGGTTCCCGACCCTCTTTTCCCGCCCCATCGGAGACCGGGAGCGTCTCCTGTTTCTCGTTGTCCGAGAGGGGCCTGTCTGGGAAATGCTGCTCGGAGACAAAGGGGCCAAGATCGCTGTCCTTGAGACGATCTGGCCCGGCAATCAGGTTTTCCTCGAAGTCTTCTGGCTCAAACGGGTTGGCAAAGACATCAGCCTCATCGGACTGAAGGTCCTCTTCGCCCGGTGTTGGGCCTTCGCCCTCCAGAGCCGAAAACGGGTTCTTGAAGTCTTCCGTCAACGCGAAGAAGGGCAGGGCAGAAACGCTCTTCGGATTTGGTGCAAGGATCAGATAGCGCCCGACCGGAGCATCCGAGACCCGCGTAACCGCGATTTGCAGATCCGCGACCGGATCGCTCAGGGATCCCGTTGCAACAGCGGCCTCGGCCCTGTCCGATATCTGGAGCTTGGCAAGAAGTGCAACAAGCACAGGTTTGTTTTCCGCCTCAAGCAGAGGAGCAAAGCTCGCAGAGCTGGCAATAATGTCGCCCCTGCTGTCGGCCAGGGCTGCAACCAACTCGCCATCGGAGGCCAGCGCGTCGAGAAGATCCTGTTCGGGATCCAGTTTGAGGGTTCTGAATTTGGGAAGCCCGGAAATCTCTGCCAACGGCTTGGTCGCAAGAACCATCAGCACCGTTTCATTCTCGATGACCAGTTTCTTGCACAGACAAGGGGTGGTGATTACGGTGTCACCGAGAAAAAAGCGCAGATTATCGAGCGTCGGCGTGTCTGCTCGGGCATTGCGCGCAAGGCGTGCCAGATGCCTGCGCGCCGGATGAACGTCTCCGAAACTCCTGTTGAGCAAGGACTCCATGCTCGTCTCGCCGAAGAAGGCAAGCCCGGCAGCGTTGGACCACAAAATATGGTTCCCGTCTCCGTTCCAGATCCATGCAGGTCTTGTATCAAGCAGAACGGCACCGATCGACGGATTCGCTGAGAGAGTCAAAAATGGCATAGCCAGCGAGGCTGAATGAAATACAGGCATGGCTTAATTTCGTGTCTCTGACAGAGCCATTCACCAAAATACGACGGTGAAAAGCGATGAATAAGTTAAGAAACTGTTATGACATTTTCGTGCAGAGAGGTCCAATATTTCAGCGGTTTTGACGCCCTCAATCCTTTTTCTTAGTTAATGCGCTTAATTAGAAATACACAAGGGGTTGGCCCGGATTTTCCAAGAACATTGGTATTATTGGCAGGAGTGCAAAAAGAATGCGCCCCCTGTTGCTCACATGCCGGGCGCATTGAACAGGACATCATGCCGGGTCTGATATGCGATTTCGGATCCTTAGGATTACATACGTAAAAAGACGTTAGAAATAGATTGCATTGCAATGCGGTCTTTGATATGTTGCAGTGCACAACGTGCGGAATTTTCGCACTGATCGAAAGGATATGCTCAATGACAGAAACGGCAGAAAAATTCGAGATTCCCTCCCAGTTTCGTGAATTTGCCGAAATGGGCATCGAACAGGCCAGAAAGATATCACAGGATTTCATTCTCGCGATGAGCGACACCGCTGAGACCGCAGAGAAGAAAGCCTCCAACTTGCGCGCAAACTCGCTTGAAGTGAACAGGCAGGCCTTTGACTATATGGAAGAAAGTGCCAAGGCATCTTTCGAGCTGGCTGATGCTCTCATCAATACCAGAGACCTCAGAACAGCTTTCGGCTTGCAGACAGACTATATGCAGGCCCGTATGCAGAGACTGGGCGAAGTGGCCCTGCAAATGAACGAGACGATGACCGCCACCAATCGGGACTGAATGGGAAGCACAGGATTTTCACTTCGAAAGGGGACTTGGCGCATGGCCTCCTGGGAACTTGCGCCATTCCTCCCTTGCCAAGTGATTTATCAATAATAATATTGCAATCTGAGAATAGTATTTTAACGAATTGGGTCTATACTTATTTTAATCGCATCCGAGCAAATCTCGGACAGAAAGTTTCCTCCTGAGGGCTGTAATTGACTATTCCCTTCAAATCAGCCCTAACCTGAAAGAAGATCCGCATCTCCCTTGCGGGTCTTCTATTTGCTTGAGACGAGGCTCAGGGTGACGTTTTATTGACAAGCTGTGGGCAGTCTTCAAATCGGCTCTTGCAATTTCCGCCAAGCTTCCCTAATAAACAGCCCACCACCAAGTGATGTGCAGTCGTAGCTCAGTTGGTTAGAGCGTCGGATTGTGGCTCCGAAGGCCGGTGGTTCGAATCCACCCGACTGTACCATTCCTCTGGTCTTTCAAGGCCAGACGTCCCCCTCGAAAACTCCCCCACATAAACACGATCCTCTCGCCCCTGGCCGACGGTCCATCCTTTGCGTGTGCCAGATATTCCACATCGAAGTTGCCGGAATCATGTCGGTATCTTCCCCCGAAGGATACTCTCATGCCCGCGCGGTGGCGGCCTGTGAGGATACAGAAGCGCCTTAACGGAAAATAAAGCCTGTTCCGAATTGGACGGTCATTTGCCTTCTTTTTGTGCCAAAAGAGCAGTCGCAGGCATTCGCTTTAACGAAACTTTATATTCGCGGGCGTATCCAAAACATGTCTGCATTGGGGGGCAGCGAGAAGAATGAAAGAGTCAATTGCAAGAGTGTGCGTGATCACATTGGGCTCGATATGTGCCTCTTTGATCACGACATCCATCTTATTAATCCTTTTTACCGGTGGCGTGTCGAGCACCGCACTGATTATCGCCGCCTTGGTTCCCATTATTGCGGGTGTTCCGGTCACCACGGTCTTTGATAGACAACGCCAGAAGGTCAAAACCGCTTTGGCGGAGCTTGAAACCGCCCATCGTCAGCTTGAATGTCTCAATAGCGAACTGAAATTGCAGGCCACGCATGATTACATGACCGGCGTGTTCAATCGGCGCCATTTTGTCAAGCTTGTCTCTGAGGCTCGCAAGGCCTGCCCACATGGAACCCTGATCTGCATCGACGTCGATGATTTCAAGCGCATCAATGACACCTATGGCCACAATGCCGGCGATCTTGCCCTAAAGGCCATCACATCGACCATCTGCGAGCTGACCCATGACAGGGACATCGTTGCACGGATCGGCGGCGAGGAATTTGCCATTTTCGTGCACCATGCGTGCTACGAGGAAATTCTGAACCTGTCCGAACGCATCCGCACGGCAATTGAAACGATGAGTTTTTCGCCTGCTGAGGGAAAGGTACATGACATGAGCGTCAGCATCGGGATCGCCTTTGTTGCCGAGGCCGGGGATTTCGACAGTCTGGTCAACAAGGCTGACAAGCGCATGTATGATGCTAAGGAAACCGGCAAGAACCGCATAGTCCTTTCCCGAATTGAGGGATCTCTCGGAGGTCGCCTGAGGTTGCTTGAGGACGTCTGAGGTCGCCTGAAGACGCCGAGAAGCTGAGCGGACTGCATCCTGCCCTGATGCCATTGCATGGTGAAGAGGGTTCGGTTTTGCCATGATCTGAACCAGCCACACAAAAACCGCCAGCCCTCGGTTCCCCAAGACCTGGCGGATCGTCATTTTCCAAACTGGCAATCGGTGGCGCCAATCAGTCCCGCGGCGGGACCAGAACACCTTTCTGAACCGCAGGACGCTCCATGAAGCGGTTCAAATAGGCGACAACATTCTTGTAGGAAGCGAAATCGACAAGCTCTGCCGCGTCATAGACGCCCAGAATGGGGCGCAGCCATGGGGCAATCGCCATGTCGGCGATGGAATAGTCACCCGCGATCCAGTCCTTGTCGGCAAGCTCTCCGTCAAGCACATTCAAGAGGCGTTTGCTTTCATTGATGTAACGTTCTCTGGGGCGAGGATCTTCGATTTCCGCGCCTTTGAAACGCACGAAAAATCCCATTTGTCCGAACATCGGCCCGACGCCCCCCATCTGGAACATCAGCCATTGAATGATTTTTGCCCGTTCACGCGGACTGGAGCCGATGAACTGGCCGGTTTTTTCAGCCAGATAGATGAGGATGGCGCCGGTTTCAAACAGGCCGATGGGGTCGCCGTCCGGCCCGTGCGGATCAATGATGGCCGGGATCTTGTTGTTTGGATTGAGGGACAGGAAAGCGGGGCTTTTCACATCCTCGTCAGTGAGGGTCACTTTGTGAGCTTCATAGGCGAGCCCCATTTCCTCCAGCGCAATCGATACCTTCACCCCATTGGGTGTGGGGAAGGAATATAGCTGAATGACGTCGGGATTTTGGGCTGGCCAACGCTCGGTAATGGGAAAAGCGGACAATGGATTATGGTCGGTCAAGAAAGGTCTCCGTTAGCTGTCTACTCGATTGATCGCAAGCCGGACAAGGCGGCAGGCACAGGTGTCATGATGGAGATAAGGCTCAAACGATCAGAATGTCAGAGCAATAAGCAAAAGGATATTTCAATTTCAGACATTTTGGGAGAAATATTTTGCGGTGGCCTTCAACCGTTCCGGCCTCGCCCATGCTGCGCATTCCATAAATGCGCTGACACGTACCTCATCTCATCCTGAGCCTTTCGGGGATGAGAGGGCAGCGTGAATTCTCTTTTCGGAAAACAGTGCGCAGCGATGGTCTTGCGCGAGGCCTCAAGTTCAAGGCCCCGTATCCTTTCGCGGCAAAAGGAACGCCAGTTGATGGCAAAAACATCCCGCAAGGATGGTGGACTGCCTCAGGCAGCTTCCCTTACTACAGCGTCCTCATCAGAAAGGGGTCCCAGCTTGGTGAAAACCGAAGCGAGCAGATCAAGATCGACGACATATCGTTCAACCAGAATGGCAACGATCAGCGCCTTCTGAGAATAATTCAGACCCAATGTATCGATTGCTTCAAAGATTTCTTCTTCGTCAAGCAGATGCCGACGAATGCCGTCAGACTTAGACATATATCCCCCTTGGCCAGCGGCCAACAGCGAATGGGCGTTTCGTATCCTGGCCCCCACGGCAAGACACGTTCGGTTCTCCGCTAAAAGATCCCATAATCATGGTTGATGAATATGGTTAACAAAAGATTAATGTTGCCTCGATTTATATGCGGTTGCCCAATTGCAGACGCGATCATATGGTGTTTGGACACCATGGTGAGGCATGGTGATTTTACCGATGTTGACCTGTGGTAACTACCTAGAAAAGTATAGGGGTTTCAGAGGGTCCCGTGCGCGAAAGCTCGACATTCTGTGCAGCATGGGAGATATCTCGCTTCTTTTCTTGCAAAACATATACAACTTAAACCACTATAAGAGATATTGTTGCATGTTCCGTGTTTGAAAGGACCAAAGAAGATGTCAAACGACAAGACCATTGAATATTTGAATACCGCACTCCAGATGGAAATGAGTGCTGCGCATCAGTATCAATTGAACGCGCAGGTTCTTGAAGATTGGGGTTTGACCAAGCTTGCCAAACAGATGCAGGAAGAAATGCGCGAAGAATGGGGTCATTCCGATCAGTTCATCGCTCGTATCCTGTTTTTGAAGGGAAAACCCGAACTGGCCTTCGAAAAGCCACCGGTCGTGCATGACAATCTGGTCGATCTGTTCAAGGCCGATCTGGCAGACGAAGAAAATGCGATTGAGGTTTACACCAAGGGCAGCCCAAGGTGGCCTATGAAGTCGGTGATATCGGTTCCAAGGCTCTGTTCGAGGGAATCGTTCTTGACGAAGAAGGGCACAAAGCCTGGCTCGAATTGCAGCTTGATCTGATTGATCGTCTTGGCCTGAAAACCTACAGCGCCAAATTCATGCAGGTTGGCGAAGAGGAAGACGCAGACTAAGGCACAGACTAAGACGCAGACTATGACTGGGATCCGGCACAGCCCGTCGGGCAAATCCGGTATTGTGGCCATGTCTGGACCATGCCTTCACAAAGGAGGTATCGGTACGGACGTCTCAAAAGACCCGCATTGAAATATCAATGCGGGTTCTTGTGGTTTCTGCTGTCAACTTGGCCCTGAAACGGGAAGAGGGAATCAGGAGAGGTCCGGTGCGACAGGAACAACAATCCGGCCGCGGATCTTGCCCTCAAGGAACTGCGGCGCGACGCCAATCACCTCATCAAAGGCTACCTCACGCTCCATGGCCGCCAGCTTGGTCATGTCCAGATGCTTGGCAAGCTCAGCCCAGGCCGCCTTGCGCACATCAATCGGGGCCATGACGCTGTCCACGCCTTTCAGGGTCACACCGCGCAGGATGAAGGGCAATGACCGTTGTCGGCAACTCATGGCTTCCCGCAAGGCCGCAGGCTGCGACCGTGCCGCCATATTTGATCATCGACAAGAGGTTGGCCAGCACCTGACCGCCGACCACATCCACCGCCGCAGCCCAACGCTCCTTGTTGAGAGGACGCGGTTTGACGAGCAGGTCCTCGCGATCCAGAATCGCACCTGCGCCAAGTCCCTTGAGATAGTCCGCTTCGCTTGCTCGTCCGGTTACCGCAACCACCTGATAGCCCTTGGCTGCAAGCAACGAAACCGCGACGCTGCCAACGCCGCCCGTTGCCCCCGTGACGAGCACCTCTCCCACGTCGGGCGTGATGCCATTGCTCTCAAGCGCCATCACGCAAAGCATGGCGGTGTAACCGGCTGTTCCAATCGCTGCTGCCTGACGCAAGCTGATGCCTTCTTGCAGAGGGATCAGAAAATCACCGTTGACCTGGGCACGGGTGGCGAGGCCACCCCAATATTTCTCGCCCACGGACCAGCCATTGAGCACGACAAGATCACCCGGCTTGTAGTCATTGTGGCGACTTTCCACGACCTTGCCGGAAAAATCGATACCCGGAACCATGGGGAAGGAGCGCACCACCGGGGACGCCCCGGTAATGGCCAGCGCATCCTTGTAATTGAGTGTCGAGAAGGCCACGTCGACGGCAACCTCTCCTTCGGCCATAGGCTCAAAGGTAATCTGGCTCTTGGTGACCGTCTGGCCCTTGTCGCCCTTGTCGATCAGAATGGCATCAAACATAGTTTCATCCTTGTGATTGGTGCGGAGAAATAGAGAGAAGAGTGAAAAACCCATCGGCAAAGCGCCTGAGGGGATCGGGCTTGCGTTCAAGCTTGGCGCGCAGGACCGCGCCTTCCCATCCGATCCAGAAAAACTCAGCCATTGCAGCAGCATCAAGCTCGCACGAAATCTCGCCCTGCTGTTGCGCCAGCACCAGACAGGCCGCCGTGCGCGATTGCCAGTCTTGCAGCACCTCGATCAGGCGACTGCACATGGCATCAGGGAGAACGGCCATTTCCTGACCAAGATTGCCCACGAGGCAGCCGCGGCGAAAATCATGCTTTGCCATCCCCGTTTCGGCGTCCTTGATGAAGCCGCGCAATCTGTGAAGCGGGGAAAGCGTGTCATTGTCGAACCAACTCATCAGCTTTGCCGCAAAATAGCTGTGATAGGCTTCTATCAGGTCCTGTCCGAAATCGGCCTTGGATTTGAAGTGGTGATAGAAGGTTCCCTTTGTCGTGCCGGAAGCTTTCAGAATTTCGTCGACGCTGACATCGGAAAAGCCGCGCTCGGTCAGATAGACAAGGCCCGCCTTGATCAGTTGCTTGCGTGCAACCTGATCGTCCGGGGCCTTGCGGGGTCGTCCACGGTGCTTGACGACATTTTGTTTTTCTGGTGGCGAGTTCTGTGTCATGTCTATTTAATAGACCGATTAGTTTGATAAATACCATGGACAAAAACGTATGGCAGGAATGCGGATGGTCTCACCCGAACATGCCGAGATCAAAGATTGTCAATTTCAGCCAACTGGGTCTAGTATGCAGGCATGACGTCTTTACGGGAGATTGCATTGATGAGCAGTCGCAGCTTTGCTGTTATCGGCCTTGGAACATTCGGCAGCACGGTCGCCATGGAACTGGCCAATTTTGGCAATCCGGTGATGGGGATTGACAGTGACGAGCGCAGCGTCGGCCGACTGGCTGACAGTCTGTCAGAGGCAATCATCGCCGATGGCAAGGACGAAATTGCTCTCAAGGAAGCGGGAATCGCCAATTATGATGTGGTGGTCATTGCCATTGGCGAGGATCTGGAGGCCAATATCCTGTGCACCATGAATGTCAAGTTGCTGGGCGTGAAAACCATCTGGGTCAAGGCGCTCAACCGCACGCATCACCGGATTCTGAGCAAGCTTGGTGCGGATCGGGTCATCCTGCCGGAACAGGAAATCGGCCAGCACATCGCCCAGATGCTGCATAATCCCAATGTCCGTGACTATGTAAGCCTTGGCAATGGCTATCACATGGTTGATTTCAAGGTGCCCAGACAACTGGATGGCAAATCCACCAAGGATCCAGAGCTTTTCCCGGCAGAAGAACTGCGTGTGCTCGGAGCCATGCGCGAAAGCCAGTTTTTATGCGACAAGACATCGGACGTGATCCTCAGGGAAGGTGACAAGCTCCTCTTGCTTGGCAAACGGGCCGACTTGCGACGCTTCGGCGACAGCGTGCGCGAACGGGGTTGACCGGATGGCCGGACCATTGATGAAGAAAAGAGTGACGCTGCTGCCGCCACCGCTTGTGCTGGTCATGCTTTATGGCGCCCTCATCGTAATCGGCACGCTTGCGCTCAAGCTTCCCTTTGCGACGTCACTCGATCATGTGTCATGGTCCGACGCCTCTTTCACGGCCACGTCCGCAGTGACAGTTACCGGCCTTGCGGTGCTTGACACGGGCTCGGATTTCACCCTCTTCGGTCAGATCGTCATTGCCTGCCTCATTCAGCTTGGAGGTCTGGGCCTGATGACGTTTGCGGTGCTGATCCTGACCATGCTTGGCCTGCCGCTCGGCTTCAGCCCAAATCTCTATTTGCGTGAAGATCTCAATCAAACTTCGGCAACCGACCTGCTGGCGCTCACAAAAATCATCCTGCGGCTGGTCCTTTTCTGCGAGTTGGTTGGTGCCGTCCTGCTCGCGCTGGTTTTCGTGCCGGATTTCGGCTGGTGGCAGGGGGCATGGGCAGCCCTGTTTCACGCCATATCTGCCTTTAACAATGCCGGTTTTTCGCTCTTCTCGGACAGCCTCAGCCGCTGGGTCAGCGATCCGATCATCACCATCACCGTTCCATTGCTGTTCATCGTCGGCGGACTCGGCTTCACGGTCATTTCCGATCTATGGAAAACCCGTGAATGGCGGCGTTTCAGCCTTCATACCAAGTTGATGCTGGTGGGCACCCTGTTGCTGCTTGTCACCTCGACATTTGCCATCGCGGCTCTTGAATGGAACAACCCCGCAACTCTGGGCGGGCTTGACTGGATGGGCAAGCTGGGAGCGAGCTGGTTCCAGGCTGCCTCGACCCGCACCGCTGGCTTTAACAGCATCGATATCGGAGGTCTTGAGGACAGCACTTCCCTTATCTTTATCATTCTGATGATCATTGGAGCAGGCAGCACCTCGACCGGCGGAGGCATCAAGGTCACCACCTTCATTGTGCTGGTTGCCGCCACATTCACCTTTTTCCGTCGCCAGACGGAAGTGGATCTGTTTGGTCGGCGCATTGGAGCCGAACAGGTCATGAAAGTTTTGGCGCTGACCATGGTGACGCTGGCTCTGATTCTGGTGTCCCTGTTCGTCATGCTGCTGTTTCATGAGGGCGAATTTCTCGATCTCGTATTCGAAACCGTTTCGGCCTTCGGTACGGTTGGTCTCTCGCGTGGAGTGACTGGCGAGTTTGATGACATCGGGCGCGTTGTTATCATGCTGATCATGTTCGTCGGCAGGGTGGGGCCCTTGACCATCGGTTTCATGCTCGCCGCACAAAGGCAAAAACGCATATCCTACCCCTCCGGCACGATCTATCTGGGATAGATGAGCCCGTGCCCGGCCTCATGTCTGGCCCCATGTCTGGTCTCATGCCCGGTCTCATGCCATGACTGTGCCTGCTCTATGCCAGCTCCGTGCCCGGTTGATGCCCAGTCCCATGTTCGGCCCCGATCTGGGGTAACCGTGCCGACGGTCTGAATTTGCGATTTTGGCATTCTCGTTCCATCCTTTATACTATTGACAAAATTGTCAGGTAATTGGGATTTTTTCGGTCATCGCCAAAAGAAATACCCCCGTGCGGGATGAAGTAGCGGGACGGATCCATCACCCGGCTTCAACCGGATCGATTGGCAGGAGCGTTTCGAAGCTGGACCCGCTTGGACAGAGGGGCTGGTGGCCGGTCAATGGCGGACTGAAGGCTGCCCGAAAGGCGGCCGAGCTTGAGAGACAACGGGAGTATCTCGAAATGGCAAAGACAGTGAAACTGGGACGTGAAGGGCTTGTCGTGCCTGCCATCGGTTTGGGGTGCATGGGGATGTCCGAATTCTATGGCGAGTCGGACAAGGCCCAGAATCTGAAGGTCCTTGACCGCGCACTAGAGTTGGGATGCAGCTTCTGGGACAGCTCGGACATGTATGGCCCCTTCACCAATGAAGCGCTTTTGGGCAAGGCACTGTCCGGCCGCCGCGACCGTGTGATCCTTGCAACCAAATTCGGTATTTCCCGCAATGAAAAGGGCGACTGGTTCGGCATCAGGGGCGGGGCCGATTATATCAGGCAAGCCTGTGAGGCATCCCTCAAGCGCCTTGGTACCGACTATATCGATCTATATTACCAGCATCGCCTTGATCCCAATACCCCGATTGAGGAAACCATCGCCGCCATGTCGGAGTTGGTCCGGGAAGGAAAGGTGCGCTATATCGGTCTCTCCGAAGCAGACGCGAGAACCATCGAGCGGGCGCACGCCATCCACCCGATCAGCGCTGTGCAGACCGAATATTCCTTGTGGTCGCGTGATGTCGAAGAAGAAATCCTGCCGATGATGCGGCGTCTTGGCATCGGCTTCGTCGCCTATAGTCCATTGGGCCGCGGATTCCTGACCGGTGCTTTGCGCAGTCGGGCCGATTTGTCTCAAGGGGATTGGCGGCTGGAGAATCCCCGCTTCACCGATGAGGCCATGGCCGCAAACCTTGCGCTGGTCGAGCAGATCGAAACAATGGCGAAACACAAGGGTGTCCAGCCAGCCCAGCTTGCGCTTGCCTGGCTGTTGTCCCGTGGTGAAGATATTGCGATGATACCGGGCACCCGACGGATCGAACGCCTTGAACAAAATATTGCCTCTGCCGAGATCGAGTTGACTCCACAAGAGGCTGACATGCTGACAGGTCTGGCAGACATGGGTGTGGTGGGCGCACGGTACTGATCCGCGCAAATGCAAAAAGGGCGCAAGTTCTGGCGCCCTTCATCTTCTTCACAAACGATCTGGCTTGCGGCTGGAGGCTACAACAGGGCTCCTCGCCAGCTGTCCGTCATGCCTGCCTTGCAAGCCAGTGCTGGCCGCGCATCGTGGCTTTCGGACAAAAGGGATCAGTCGGCGGCCTTGATCTGCTTTTCGAAATGCTCGGCAGCTTCATGCTCGGGCAGATTTTCGGTCTCCCATGCTGCTCCGGTATCGGTGAGCTGTGCTTCGATGCATTCAACAGAGAGACGCAATTCCGCATCCCCCGCAAAGATCACCGAGATGGTGCCATCCGGGCCTTCACCATTGGGCTCGAAGGTGAGCGCCAGAAGATTGAGCACCGCGTCCTTGGCATCCATGCGGATGTTGCGGCTTTGCACCGAGGTCACGCGGCTGAAATGCAACACCGCCTGATGGCGTTCGAAACTGGCTTTGCTGCCAAACATGCGGCGCTGTTGCAAGACCGCTTCTTCCCAGGCGAAGCGATTCATCGCCATCACCAACTTGCCCTGTGACTTCTGCCAGGAGATGTTGCCCACCTTGACCACGGCATCCTGTGTCTGGCTCGAAAGAATATCGAGATCCTCTTTATCCAGAGCTGCGAGTTTGAGCATGGTCATGACACTCTCCTTGACTGTCGAAGTGAGAAACGAAAGCCGTTGCTGGCCTTGTCCATCACATAGGCAGAGACGGGGTGAAATGCAAGAGAGGGCATGATTGTCTCATGCCCGCACTCAGCTGTTTTTACGCGGAAATTCGCTCGATGGTGGCGCCACAGGCGCCGAGTTTGTCTTCCAGCCGTTCAAAGCCGCGATCAAGATGATAGACCCGGTTGACGGTTGTCTCCCCTTCGGCCACAAGGCCGGCTATGACCAGCGAAACCGAGGCTCGCAAATCGGTTGCCATGACCTGCGCCCCGGTGAGCTTGTCAACGCCCGCCACATGGGCTTTCTGGCCATCCAGCGAGATCTTGGCACCAAGCCGGGCCAGCTCCTGCACATGCATGAAGCGGTTTTCGAAAATCGTCTCGGTAATGGTCGATGTGCCGTCCGCCATGGTCATCAACGCCATGAACTGGGCCTGCAAGTCGGTCGGGAAACCCGGAAACGGATCGGTCGCCACATCAACGGATTTCAAGGTCGTGCCATTGCGAGCAATGCGGATGCCGTCATCCGTCGGCTCGACCGTGGTTCCCGTTTCTTCCAGCACATCAAGGGCCGCCTGCAACAGGTCTGCCCGAGCGCCCTTGAGCGTGACATCGCCACCGGTCATGGCAACTGCCATGGCGTAGGTGCCGGTCTCGATCCTGTCCGGCAGAACCGCATGGCGGGCACCATGCAACTTTTCCACGCCCTCGATGGTGATCGTGGAGGTGCCTGCACCGGAGATCTTTGCCCCCATCGCAATGAGGCACTCGGCCACATCCACGACTTCGGGTTCGCGCGCCGCATTGTGCAATATCATGGTGCCCTTGGCCAGCGTTGCCGCCATCATCAGCACATGGGTTGCACCCACAGAAACCCTCGGGAATTTGTATTCGCCACCTTTGAGGCCGTTGGGTGCCTTGGCAACGACATAGCCGTTTTCGATGTCGATTTCTGCCCCCATGGCGCTGAGGCCATCAATGAAAAAGTCGACCGGGCGCGTGCCGATAGCGCAGCCACCGGGCAGGGAAACTTCGCAATAGCCCATGCGCGCGAGCAGCGGACCGATGACCCAGAAGCTGGCACGCATCTTCGAGACCAGATCATAAGGAGCGCATGTATCGATGATCTCGGTGGCCTGAAGATGCACGACCTGACCGGCCATGGAATCCTGACCCGGACGCTTGCCCTCGATCATGTAGCTGACCCCGTGGTTCGAAAGGATCTGCTGCAATTGCTGCACATCCCGCAAGCGTGGCAGATTTTCAAGGATCAAAGGCTCATCAGTGAGAAGCGAGGCGATCATCAGGGGCAGAGCGGCATTTTTCGCTCCCGAAATCGGAATTTCGCCATTCAGCTCGGCACCACCAACAATGCGAATTGCATCCATTTCAAACTCTTTCTGTTCTCGGCCAATATGCTTGGGCCTTATGTCTGTATCTTCCTGCGGGGGGAAGCAAAAGGGCGACCCGAAAGGGCCTCTGATTTTGAATGATGATAGTCAGAAATCAACAACAATGGCAAAGACTGTTATGAACTCGTCCATCGATGGGTCGGTCAGCCAGCCTTGTCTGGATCATGCCCGCGGGCGACATCCTCCTCACTGGAGATCTTGCGTGCCCTCATCTGCACTTTTCTGCGCCGCAAATTATCCCTCAAGGCCTGAGACAGACGCGCCTTGCGATCATCGCCCTTGGCTGCGTTTCTTTTGCCATCATCGCTATGTCCGGGATCCTTGCCTGCCTGCTCGTTCTGAAGGGACGTCATTTGTCTTCGCTACCATACAAAGCTTGTTGAGACTACGTAAATTGCTTTGGCCGGTTCTATACCAAAAGCCTGCACCAAGAAAGACCTCAATGAGGCCATTTGAAGACCCTGCGACGCTTTTTTGCAGCCATGGTTTATGTGGAAGGTTTGAAAACGCATGGCCGGGAGACGCTTTATTTTGCTGGCAGGATTTTCACAACTGTCATCAAATTCACAAAATTGTTGCCTTTTTTCAAAAACGCGCTTGCATAAACCAATTCTGTATGCAAAAAACCGCCCGCATCGGGTGCTTGTCATCTGACACAGAAACCTGTGAAATGCTGCAGTAGCTCAGTGGTAGAGCACTCCCTTGGTAAGGGAGAGGTCGAGAGTTCAATTCTCTCTTGCAGCACCATTCTCCTCCCCACGTTATCATTTCAGATTTACGCATTCAGCGTGGCTATGCCGATTCAAGATTTTCTTATTTCTATGAAAATTCTGTGACTTGGGATGGCGCTGCTGGGTGACGATGAAAAGCGCGGGTTACCGCATGATTGACGACTTGTCAGTTTGGTATCGCGCTTTGGGGCTATTCTTGCTGGTTGTGGTGTGCCATGGTTCGCTCTAAAATATAGGGAGGATTCACCATGTTTTTCATCAAAATCGGAACCATCATTGCATGGCTTCTTATCGTTGGGGGGGGCCTTAAGGTGGTTATGGCGTCCTGGATCGCTTACTCCACCGCGACAAACGAAGCGCGAATTGCCTTTGTGCATCGATATTTGGGGAGTGGTGATACAGGAGAGCATATCGACAAGGGATTGCTTTGGTTGACAACTGGCGTCGTGATTGGCCTTATTGCTCGAATAGCCAAGTCTTTGCGCAGATGAGGGTTTATGATTGCTTTTCAAGCACCATTCTCCTCCCGCTTTTCCCGATTTCAGATTACACCGAGATGATCGCGTGCGCTTGCCGTTGATGCATCTCGTCGACCGTCATGGTCCGAAAGCTCTAAAGGCCGCCTCGGGGCCAGGCGTTGTGCAGATCATCGATGACGAAGGCATGGCTGTGGCGATGGCTCATCCCTTCATGCTGCTGCATGTGCGGGTGGCTTGCGGGAAGGTCCTTGTGTTCGTGGGGGATCTCGTCCGGGTCGGATGCAGGCCATAGCCGCATGGCCGCGATCACGCCCAGCATTGCCAATAGGGCCATGACGAGGAAGGTTTGGTCGAGGCCGAACTGCGCCCCGAACCGGCCTGCCAGCGGGTAGGCAACAAGCCAGCAGGCATGGCTCAATGCAAATTGCGCGGCGAAAAGGGCCGGGCGGTCTTCCGGATGGGCCGATCTGCGCAACAGCCGCCCGGTGGGCGTCAGTGTCAGGCTATAACCAAAGCCCAGAAAGGCCCACAAACCGATGAGCAAGGACAGCGATGTCGCAAGGGGCCCGATCAGCGTCCCAAGGCACAGGGAAGCCGCCCCGCAAACCATTGCAGGGCGCTCGCGAACATGATCAAGCAGCCGCGGCAGCAACAGGGCTGCTGTCATGGATCCGCCGCCGAAAGCCGCAAGGGCAAAGGCGACGTCTGTCTGCCCCAGACCGAAGCTTCCCTTGACAATCACCACCGTATTGACAATGACCATGGCACCGGCGGCCGATATGGTGAGGTTGAGCGCCAATAGCCCCCGAAGTCGGGGCGTGGCGAGATAGATCCGCAAGCCCCGCGTCGTTCTCTCATATATGCCCCGCACCCTGGAGGGGGCCGGAGAAGGAAGCGTCGTCGTCGCAACCAGAAGAGCGGAAGCGGCAAAGCCGATAACGGTGCCGCCGAACAGCACCGGAAAGCTCACAAGGGTGAGCAGGGCTGCCGCCAGCATCGGTGAGAGCAGGCTTTCCAGATCATAAGCCAGCCGCGACAGGGACAGGGCGCGGGTATAGTCCGCCTCGTCTGGCAGAACGTCGGGAATTGTTGCCTGAAAGGTCGGGGTGAAGCCCGCGGATGCGGATTGCAGCAGGAAAATCAGCAGATAGATTTGCCAGATCTCTGTTACGAATGGCAGGGCACACACGACGACGGCCCGGATCAAATCCAGCGAAACGAGCATTGTGCGGCGGGGAACCTTGTCCGCAAAGACCGAGGCAATCGGTGCCAAAGACACATAGGCAACCATCTTGATCGCCAGCGCAGTGCCAAGCACGACGCCCGCATCCTCTCCGGCCAGATCCCATGCCAGAAGACCAAGCGCAACCGTGGCAAGACCGGTTCCCACCAGTGCGATGATCTGGGCGGCAAACAGATGGCGATAGGTGCGATTGGCCAGAATGCTCAGCATGATCAACCTCAAAGAAGCTTTGCCAAGGCACGAAGCTGGTCCAGGTCCTCGCTGTTTGCGCTCAGGCAATGGTCGATATGATCATGGATCAGCGTGCGCTTGGCCGCGGTGATGGCGCTTTCAACGGCCTGTAACTGCATGGCGATCTCGGTGCAGGGCTTTTCCTGTTCGATCATGTCGATGACATGGCGCAAGTGCCCGCTCGCTCGCTTGAGGCGCTTTGTGATGGCCGGGTGTGATTGATGTTTCGGTTCGTTTTCCATGAAGACAATATATCCCCCCTGGGGGGATATGAAAACAGCAAATCCACAACTGTCTTGGCCGCTTCACTGAAAGGACCATGGCATGCCTCCCTTTTCCCGTGCTGGAAGATCTTTGACGATACAGACGGGGACCGCTCTGCTGCCTCTCCGGCACCTTTCTGGCACCGCTAGTGCAGTCGGCAGAAATGAGCTTGCCCAGTCCGCCACTTCGCATCGGGCGTCGGCTGATGGAGACGCGAGGGGGGGCTGAAAGAGTCCCGCAGCGCAATCTTTGCATCTGTTCAGGTATAAATTTCAATGGGTTGGTAAGCAGATCGCCAATGACGTCAAAGAATAGAATACAAAAATGCCAATAAATTAGGCATTTCTGGCGAGATTTTCTGGAATACATACAAAAGTATATAGTATTCGCTCTTAAGGGTGGATGGTTAGACGGTATTGGTTACGCTAGTGTGAAACTGTCAAAGACTCCGAATTCTAATATATCGACCATCAACATGATGTCTTGGTTGCTGGTTTTTGTGTTTATACGTCATAGTTTGAACGTGGAGGATGGTAAATGTTCAAGAAGATAGCGATTGCAGCCACTTTGGTTTGTGCAACGATCCTTTCAGTCCCGGCCAGCGCTCAGGACCAACTCCGGTTTTCAGCAGGCCCTCCGGGCGGAAACTGGTTTGCCCTGGGCGGCGCATTGGCAGAAACCTGGTCACAGGCTGGCATTGCAACATCAAGCAGCACCGGCGGTGGGGTTTCCAACGTTGTCAATGCCGACCGTGGTAAAACGGATCTCGGCTTTTCTGTCACCGCTCTGGTTGGTGCAGCATCCAAGGGCGCGGAACCATTCAAGAAACCTCTTGGCAACGTATCCGTTCTGGCCAACGTCTATCGCCAATATACCTATTTTGTAATGCGCAAGGACTATGCCGAGAAGAATGGCGTCAAATCCGTTGCCGACATCGTTGACAAAAAACTGCCGATTCGTCTGGCAACCCTGAAACCGGGCACCTCGTCCGAATTCGTCATTCGTGCTGCCTTCGAAAAGGGGCTCGGTGTTGGCTGGAAAGATATCAAGGACTGGGGCGGCACGGTCTCCTTTGCATCCTATTCGGACGGTTCGAACCAGCTAGCCGACAATCATCTTGATTGCTTCGCCTTCTCGGTTGGCAAGGCCGCTTCTGTTGTCCTGAAGATCGAAAGCCAGCTCGATGTCGTGATTCTGCCGGTCGACAAGAAGATTCTTGACGCGATGACCGAAGCGCTCGGCACGGTTTCCTTCGAGATCGATCCGGAAATCTACAAGTCTGTGACCGAACCTGTTCCCACAATTGGTGACTATACCAGCATCATCGTGCGCTCGGATCTGGATGAAGATACCGTCTTCAACCTGACCAAGACACTTTGGGAGAACAAGGAAACCTTGCAAAAAGGCGTGAAAGCTGTTTCCGAATTGAACCCTCAGGAAGCCATTCCCGCTTCTGCACCGGCTCATCCGGGCGCTGTCAAATTCTGGAAATCGGTCCAGTAGGACCAGCTCCAGTTCCATCGTGACTCCGGGCGAGGAGGCCGGGGCCACGATGGTCTTCTTTCTCCCCGCTCATGGCAAAAGGACAGCGGTATGCGCGCGACAGGTTCGATCGTCCGGAAGATTATCTATATCTACATCCTGGGGGTCGGTTTATTTCACTTATATACATCGGTTTTCGGCAGCTTTGAGGCCTATTTGCAGCGCAGCTTGCACCTGAGCATGGTGTTTCCCATGGCCTTCATCCTTTTTCCCATGCGTGCCGCAGAAAAGGATAGCCCGAATGTGCCATGGTATGACTGGCTGCTTGCCATCGCCTCGATGGCTCCGGGCCTCTATATCGTGCTCAATTACGAAGCCATCACCTTCCGCATCGTTCAGGTGGATGACGTAACGATTGCACAGCAGGTGCTTGGGCTTGCTCTGATTTTCTTCCTGCTGGAGGCGACGCGCAGAGTGGTCGGCCTACCCCTTGCCATCATCGTTGGATTCTTTGCCGGCTATATGTGGTTCGGCAATTTCATGCCCGGCGTCATGAAGGGCTTACCCTTCACTTTTGCCGAGGTGATCGAGGAAATCTACCTCACTGATGAAGGGGTCTTCTCGATCCCGCTTGGCGTTTCGGCAACCTTCGTCATGGTCTTCCTGATCTTTGGCGGCTTTCTCGAGAAGAGCGGCGTCGGTCAATATTTCATGGACTTCGCCCAGGCCTTCACCGGAACCTCGCCAGGTGGCCCGGCCAAGATTTCGGTCGTCAGTTCCGCCCTGTTCGGCTCCATTTCCGGCGCAGCCGTTGCCAACGTCTATGGGACGGGAACCTTCACCATTCCGCTGATGAAGCGCATCGGCTATCCGGCCTATTTTGCCGGCGCAGTTGAATCGGTTGCCAGTACCGGTGGCCAGATCATGCCGCCGATCATGGGGGCAGGGGCTTTCATCATGGCGTCTTTCCTTGGCGTGCCTTTCAGCGACATCATCATCGCTGCGATTGTGCCCGCGATCCTCTATTACGGCGCGGTGCTGCTGATGGTGCATCTGGGGGCGCTCAAGAACAATCTCAGAGGCCTGAGTGAAGAGGATCTGCCAAGCAAGAAACGCGTCTTGTTGCAATCCTACAAGCTGCTTCCCATCGTTGCTCTGGTCTATATGCTGCTTTCGGGCTTCTCGCCCATGCTGGCCGCCGCCATCGGCATTCTGGGTGCCTGGCTCGTCTCGCTGCCAGATCCTGAACACCGCATGGGGCCGATCCGCATTCTGGATGCCATTGTGGCAGGCTCCAAGAATGTGCCCGTGGTTGCCATCGCCTGCGCGGCGGCTGGTATCGTGGTTGGCTCGGTGTCCCTTACCGGCTTCGGCTTCAAATTTGTCGGACTGGTCTTCTCGCTGGCGCAGGGCATCCCTTTCATAGCCCTTGTTTTGATTGCCCTTGTCTCGCTCATTCTCGGCATGGGCCTGCCCACCACCAGCGCCTATATCCTGGGGGCCGCCTTGGGGGTTCCTGCCCTGGCCAAACTCGGCTTTGATCCGCTGGCCGCCCATATGTTCGTCTTCTATTTCGCCATCGTCTCCAACATCACGCCACCGGTCGCGCTGGCGGCCTATGCGGCAAGTTCGCTGGCGCAATCGGATCCGACGCAAACGGCGGTTCAGGCTCTCAAGCTCGGGATCCTTGCCTTCATGGTGCCCTTCGCCTTCTGCTATGATCTGGGGCTCCTGTCCAATGCTGACTGGATCGGCAACGGCTTTGCCCTGATCGGTGGCATCGGAGCATTGTTTGCCATGGCCTTTGCCATGCTGGGCTTTATCCGAACGACGATCCCGGTCTGGCAACGGGTGATCTTTGCCGCCTTTGCGGTCTTGTGTCTGTGGCCGCTCGCTCTGGTCAAGATCATCGGCGTGGCCGCTGTCGTCGCGGGCGGGCTGATTTGGGGGCGCAAGATATCCGGAGACAAGACGGTCTCGGCCTGACCTCAGGACCGGGCTGGTGCCCACACAAAAAAGTCTTCCCCGCGCAAAAAGCGGGGAAGACAAAAATATCCATCAGAGATCATGTTGAAAGGCCTAGGCGCCAGTTCCTTCCAGGCCAACTCCTTCCACAACAGCAAATGACAGATTTGCGATTCCCTCCACCCCACAGCGAATGAGATCTCCGACCGAAACGGAATTCACCCCGGCAGGCGTGCCGGTGAAAATGATGTCCCCGGCCTTCAGCTCGAACTGTCTGGACAGCTCGCAAATGCTTTCCGGGACATTCCAGATCATGTGATCAAGATCGCTGTCCTGTTCGATCTTGCCATTTTTCTCAAGCCAGATCCGCTTTTGCGCAAGGCTCGGAATACGCTCTGCGGGCACGATGTCCGAAACTGGAGCCGAATGCTCGAAGGCCTTGGCCGCCGTCCATGGCCGCCCTTGCTTTTTTGCCTCTGCCTGAAGGTCCCGTCGCGTGAAATCAACCCCCACGCCATAGCCGAAAATGAGGCCCGGTGCGTCCTTGAGTGCAATGTCGCGTCCCCCGGCTTTGAGTGCGACCACCAATTCCACCTCGAAATGCACATCCTCGCTCAGGCTCGGATAGGGAAAGTCCTTGCCGACCACAAGATTGTCGGGGTTTTTCTGGAAGAAAAAGGGCTTTTCGCGGGTCGGGTCATGGCCCATCTCAAGAGCGTGGGCCGAATAATTGCGCCCGACACAATAGATCCGGCGAACTGGAAAAAGCTGATCCGAATCCGCAATCGGAATGGTCGGAATTTGCGGCAGCGGGACGGCATAGGGTGTCTGAAGATCGTTGATGCTCATGAGGGGCCCTGACAGATTGAGAAATTTCGAACATGAATGTCCAGTTTAAGTCAGTCTTGGAAAGTTTCGCAACAGATCCAATGCCGTGTTCGACGAAATGCCAAGCGGTGACTCGCAATAATCAAATTGGGTATGAGTATTTAATTTACATTCGATTAGGTAGTTTTTGCGATGTTTCAATAGAGCTGAAATATTATATGGATTTATTCTTTGCGAAATGTGATTTTTGTATGGAGTAATCCAAAAATTATAGGCTTTAGCAAGTCTTTGAGAGAGCTGATCATGACCGCAGAAGCAAAAATTGAAGAAAAGACCGTCGTTGAACAAATCCGCGTAAAAGAGTTGAGTGGAATACAGGAGATCTCCGAGACGGATTTCCAATTTGCAACGGGACAGGCTCCGCTGGCCGTGGCCTATATCTCGCCCAATCTGGATTTTGATACCACGGTCCGAAAGCTTGAGGCGATGTCTGGCAAGACCCGGGTGATCAGCGTCATGACCGCAGGCGAATTGTGCAACGCTGCTGGCGGTGAGCTGTACAGGAAGGCAAGCGGCGACTGGAAAACGTTGACTTTGCAGATTTTCCCTCCCGATCTGGTTGATCAGGTTTCCGTTCACAAGGTTGCGCTCCACAATGAGGACATCAAGTCCGGTGCGCCCTCCAAAAGTCGCGAAGCGCGGATTGAGGCCATCGCAAGGGATGCCTCGCGCATCAATGTTCCCTTTGCCTTGCGTCCCGAAGAGGTGTTTGCGCTGACGCTGATCGACGGTCTGTCCTCCTCTGAGAACTATTTGATGGAAGCCCTTTACAAGACGGGCCAATTTCCCTGTCTCTTCATTGGCGGCTCGTCGGGCGGCAAACTCGATTTTCAGGAAACGAAAATCGCCGATGGCAACCAGATTCTGAGTAATCAGGCGCTCATCGCATTTGTGAAGATGGCCAGAGGGCGCAAATATGGCGTTTTCAAAAGCCAGAATTTCAAGAAGACATCCCGCAGTTTTCTGGTTGCCGACGCCAATCCGGACTTGCGGGTCGTGCGCACGGTGGTTGATCCCGACAGCGGCAATATCGAACCCTTCACAGAGCAGCTTTGCCGCCATTTCGGTGTGTCCTGTGATCGTCTGGTCTCCTCGCTGGCAGGCAAGAGCTTCGGCATCGAGATCGAGGGCGAGGTTTTCGTCCGGTCTGTGGCGGCAATCGATACCGAAGGCAGGGAGGTTGCCTTCTACTGCGACATCAACCCCGGAGACCGGCTGTTCCTTTTGGAAACAACCGACTTCGCCCAACAGACCCGGCAGGATTTTGACGCCTTCATGCGAGGCAAGCCCAAGGCGTTGGGAGCAATTCTCAATGACTGCATCCTGAGGCGGCTCAACAATCAGGGCAAAACGGGAGCTCTCGACACTCTGTGGTCCATGCCCGTTGCCGGATTCTCGACATTCGGAGAGCTGTTTGGCATCAATGTCAATGAAACGCTGAGCGCGATCGTGTTCTTCGAGGATGAAACCGGCAGCTACAAGGATGCCTATCTCGAGAATTTCACAGTCCATTATGCGCGCTTTGCCAACTATTTCACGCAATGCCGCCTTTCCAGCGCCAACATGATCAATCTGGTTCGCTCGAACATCATCGAGAGCATGGCCGGGCAGCTTTCCAATATCAGTGAGCTTCAGGGCGTCTTGCAGAATACGCAACATATGCGCAACGCTCTTTATTCCATCCGTGGGTCGATTGATGGTGTGGGAGAGAAACGTGATGATGCCCAGAGAGACAATGCGGCCGATCTGGCCGCGCAATTCGGGGACTTGTCGGAATCGATGCAGGGCTTGCGGGAAATTCTGAAGGTTATCGATGCCATCGCCGGCCAGACAAACCTGCTGGCCCTCAATGCGACAATCGAGGCTGCGCGTGCCGGTCAAGCCGGGCGAGGCTTTGCCGTCGTCGCTTCCGAGGTCAAACAATTGGCCGGCGATACCAAGTCGACCCTTGCCAACACCGAGATTTCCATTGGCAATATGGAGCTGGCGCTGGAAAATCTGGGTCAGCTGATCGAACGCACCCGCCAGAAATTCATAACCGAAGAAGATCGCTACAAGGGCACAATTCAGCAAATCGACCAGATGATCACCGAGCCGGACGGAATTGACAAGACGCTGGGCGAACTGAATGAAATCGTTGAAGCTCAGGTCAATGCTTCAAATCAGGTGAACGAGCAGTTGGACAAGCTCACGAAGCTTGGCGCAACCGCAGCCTGATCGGGCCGCCCGCGCCCTTTCTTCAAGCATCTTTGTGTGAGGATGGCATTGCTCCGGCAAGCCGTCCTCTGCCTTGCTGTCCCATCATGTCCTAAAGCAGATCGGAACGCCCCTGCGTTCAGCCATTGGGTGCCGGAATGCGCATCTGGTGCTGCGCGGGGTTTTTGCAGCCCTGTTTTTTTGCTTGCCTCTGATGGAAGAAACTCCCATAAATGCGCCGGCCCCCGGCCGGGGGGCACATCGGCAGGTCTTTGGTCTCTTGAGCGCAACGCTAAGAGGGCAGGCCGCGAATCGCTGACCCATAGGAGAGGATGTCCCAAATGGCCATACGTCTTGACGCTCTGGATAGCAACTTTGAAGCCGCTTTCAGGGATCTGTTGTCGATGAAACGGGAAGTGTCCGACGATGTGGACGCCATTGTCCGCGACATCATCGAGGATGTCAGGGCACGCGGGGACGAAGCCCTCTATGAGTATACCGCCAAATTCGATCGGTTCGACGCACGCCCCAAAGGCTTGCGCATCACCGAGGCCGAAATCAATGAAGCTGTTGCAAAGGTCGAGCCAGAGGTCATGGCCGCGCTTGAGCTTGCTGCTGACCGCATCCGGTCACACCATGCACGCCAGATGCCCAAGGATGATTTTTACGAGGACGCTTTGGGTGTCAAGCTCGGTTCGCGCTGGACGGCCATCGAGGCGGTTGGCCTTTATGTGCCTGGAGGTCTGGCGGCCTATCCCTCTTCCGTGCTGATGAATGCCGTGCCCGCCAAGGTCGCCGGAGTGGAGCGCCTCGTGATGGTCGTCCCGACCCCGGACGATACGCTCAATCCGCTGGTTCTGGCGGCGGCAAAGCTGGCAGGCGTTGACGAAATCTATCGCATTGGCGGGGCTCAGGCCGTCGCTGCTCTTGCCTATGGCACAGATACCATCGCACCGGTCTACAAGATCGTGGGGCCGGGCAACGCTTTTGTTGCCGCTGCCAAACGGCGGGTTTTCGGCCTGGTTGGCATCGACATGATCGCGGGGCCGTCAGAAGTGCTCATCATGGCCGACGCCAACAATGATCCCGATTGGCTGGCGGTCGATCTGATGGCTCAGGCCGAGCATGACAAATCGGCCCAGTCTTTTCTCATTACCACCGACAAGGTGCTGGCCAGCGCAACCGAAGAGGCCGTCGAACGCCTGCTTGCGACTCTGCCCAAGGCCGACATCGCCGGGGCAAGCTGGCGCGACTTTGGCGCGGTGATCACCGTGCCTGACTGGGAAACGGGCATGGCACTTGCCAACCGGATCGCGCCCGAACATCTCGAACTGGCCATGGATGATGCGGACAAGATGGTTGAAAAGGTGCGCAACGCCGGAGCCGTTTTCGTCGGCCATTTCACCCCTGAAGCTGTTGGCGACTATGTCGGCGGCTCCAACCATGTGTTGCCGACCGCCCGATCGGCTCGCTTTTCATCCGGCCTTTCGACCCTTGATTTCGTCAAGCGGACCTCGGTGCTGGAATGCAACGCCATGAATTTGCGCGAAATCGGCCCTTCAGCCGTGACACTGGCCCGGCAGGAAGGCCTCGAAGCCCACGCCCGTTCTGTCGCCAAGCGGCTAAATATGGATTGAATTCGCGGGAAATTAGGGTAATTGTGCTATCGACTAAGCTGAAAGTTTGACTCGGACTGTCGAATTGGGCAAAGATCAGCCCTATTCCATGACAATTGATATGGTGTTTTATGGCTGACAGGGACGGACGAGTTGCATTGGATACCGCCTCCGACCGGCAGGATTGCGAAAAGGATGACACGGTGACGACGCTCAAGGCGGACGACGATGCGTTCCGGCTCAGCTCCATCATTCTTGACCCGACATCTATTCAGCCTGCGACACCCGATATTGAGCATGAGCGCTCGGTTGCGATTTTCGATCTGGTTGAAGAGAACAGATTTCATCCGGTCGGCCATGAGGATGGCGGTCCCTATCGGCTCGATCTGTCGATGGTCGAGCGCAAGCTGGTGATGGATATCAAGCTGGAAAATGGTGACCAGATCGCTACCCATATCCTTTCGCTCACACCCTTTCGTCGCATCATCAAGGATTATTTCCTGATCTGCGACAGCTATTACGAAGCCATCAAGACCGCAACGCCCAGCAAGATTGAAGCAATCGATATGGGTCGGCGCGGGTTACACAATGAAGGATCCCAAATTCTGCAAGCTCGCCTTGATGGCAAGATCGACACGGATTTCTCCACCGCGCGCAGGCTCTTCACGCTGATTTGCGCATTGCATTGGCGGGGGTAGCATGGTTCTCGGTCTGATCGGGCCAGATCTTCGCCCCGATTCCATCCTGTTCGCCTGCGGCATGAATTCGATCCGCTCGCCCATGGCAGCGGCGCTTGCCAATCATTTGTTCCCCGGTGCATTCTATGTGCAATCGGTAGGAGTGCGCTGTGGCAAGCCCGACCCCTTTGCAGCTGCGGTGATGGAGGAAATCGGGCTCGATATCTCCGAGCATGAACCAAGCTGTTTTGACGATCTGGAAGACAGCTATTTCGACCTGATCGTCTCGCTTGCCCCTGAGGCTCACCACAGATCTCTTGAATGGAGCAGGGGACATGCAGTGGAAACCGAATATTGGCCGACCATGGATCCGGCGCTTGCAACCGGATCGCGCGAGCAGATCATGGATGCCTACAGAGCGGTTCGTGACGGACTCATTGTCAAGCTCAAGGATCGCTTCGAGTGGATCGCGGACCTGAAGCAATAACGCCCCTGCTTTTTGCGAGCATTCGCATGTCATTTCCCTGTCAAATCCCGATCTCGATGCGTCATGGGCATGAAATTTGCGTGAAATGATTGCGCTGTCGGTCGCTTTAGACTAGATTGCCCACGATCTCAGCAATAAATATTGGGCAAATTGGCTTGAAATCCTTCATGCAGACAAGGGACTTCGTGCTATACTGAGATATCAGAATTTCTATCGGTCGGACGGGAAGCCGCATTGTCGAGTTGAATTTGTTCAACTCCTCCTCTATGTCTTGTCCTTCCTTGAAGTCAGCGCCAGACGACACCTTTCGGGCTCCTGTCCGTCTGGGGTGCCCGTCTGACATCAAAAAGACAGTGGGCATGCCGCGCTGCTAGACGCAGGCTCTCCCAACATGAGTATCAACCTGAAGGGACTGAAAGAACGCTTATGGCGAAAGAAGAAGTATTAGAATTTCCAGGTGTTGTCACCGAACTGCTGCCAAATGCCACATTCCGCGTGAAGCTGGAAAATGATCACGAGATTGTCGCTCACACCGCAGGGCGTATGCGCAAGAACAGGATTCGCGTTTTGGCGGGCGACAAGGTGCAGGTAGAAATGACCCCCTATGATCTGACCAAAGGCCGCATCACCTATCGCTTCAAATAGGGCGCAAGTGGCTTCGGCCTTGGTGGCTTTTGTGGCTGGTCCCGTCTGAGAGGATTTGAGGATAGCCATGCCTTGTTGGTCCATTTTGGCGCGGGCGGGTCCTCAAACTGATCGAAGCAGGCCCCAAGAGCGCAATAGATCGAAAAGACTGCCTATCCTCGTCCAATCAGGGTTGCTGGGCGGGGATTGATTTTGACTAGATGATTTGTGGCCGTGTGTTTCGGATCTTGCGGGGGGGAGGGCTCGCTGCCTTCCACCCTTCCGAACCGCGAGAAAATCGCACTTTATGACTTGAGTTTGTGTCATGACAGATCCCTACCGCCTCATTCTGGCGTCCGCCTCGCCAAGACGCTTGCAGCTTTTGCAGCAAATCGGCATCGAGCCCTATGCTCTCAAACCGGCGGACCTTGATGAAACACCTCTGAAAAACGAGTCTCCCAGAAAATTGGCGCGGCGATTGTCCGAATCCAAGGCTCAGGCGATCTACAAGGCCTACAAGGAAGATGAAACGCTGTCCGGCTGCTATATTCTGGCTGCCGACACCGTTGTGGCCGTTGGGCGACGCATTCTGCCAAAAACCGAGCTGGCCGAGGAAGCGAGCCAGTGTCTGGCGCTGTTGTCCGGGCGCACGCACAAGGTCTATACCGGCGTCTGTCTCATCACTCCGAAAGGCAAAACCCGCAACCGGGTGGTGGAAACGCGCGTGCGCTTCAAGCGTCTGAGCGAGGAAATGGATCCCTATATCGCATCGGGCGAGTGGCGCGGCAAAGCCGGCGGCTATGCCATTCAGGGCATCGCCGGATCCTTCGTTGTCAATCTGGTCGGCTCCTATACATCTGTTGTTGGCCTGCCACTCAACGAAACCGCTAACCTTCTGATCGGGGAAGGCTATCCCTTGCGCCTGAAATGGCTCGGCGGTGCACAATAAGATCCGGCAAAAGCCGCAAACAAGCTCCACAAAGGAACTGCTCCCGTGAGTGACAAGAACAAGCCAGACGCGCTTGATGAGCCCAATGAGTCCAATGAGCCCAAAGGCGCGACCGTAAAGGGACTGCGACGCTCCAGATCCTGTCCGATTTGTGGCAAAGCGTCGAGCAAGGAAAGCTATCCCTTTTGTTCCGAGCGCTGCAAACAGGTTGATCTGAGCCGATGGCTTTCAGGCTCTTATGCCATTCCGGCCTCTGAGGAAGATGATCCGGACGAGGACGACCTGAATTTGCTGGAAAAAGACTGAGATTGTCCGATTGAGAGGCTTTTCAGACGACAAAACAACAAGATAGGCCCAGATGAACTGCTTCAGGGAAGCTCTTTTGCGCAATTTCTGCAAAAGAAGGGCCCCCCGCCGAGCCCTTCGGGGGATAAAAAGGAACGCCCCTGTAGAAAAAATGAAATGCGCACTGGACAGGTCAATATGAACCTTCTATAACGCCGAAACAAATTACGGGGGTCGCCCCGGCGACCCGCGCAAGAAAGCTTTGTCTTTCTGGTTGCAACTGCCGGCCAAGCATGGATTTGACAGTTGAACCGACAAGGCGCCCGGATAGCTCAGTTGGTAGAGCAGCGGATTGAAAATCCGCGTGTCGGTGGTTCGAATCCGCCTCCGGGCACCATCATTTTTTCCCAGCCCGTCCCACTCATATCGACAAGTCCTTGGAATTATGGGATTTTTAGGTCTCAGATTTCTCGGAGTGTGTCAGGCGATTTCACCAGATCCGACCCGTCTGGGGCCATATTTGGTGCCATATTTGGGGCCAAGATTTTTCATGAATTCATTGATGGCCCCAATTTTAGGGTTTCATGCCACCTGATCGCTCCTGAACCAGGGAGAATTGCTGTGGCACTGACAGATCTTCAAATTCGACAACTTCGCCCCAGAGACAAGGCTTATCAATGTACCGATGGTCTCGGGCTCTATCTTGAAGTCTCCCCGAGTGGGGCGAGGCTTTGGCGATATAAATATCGCTTCATGAAGAAGCAAAAACGCCTTTCCCTTGGAAGCTATCCCGATGTGAGCCTTGCTGAGGCGCGTGACAAAAGAAATGAAGCACGAAAAAGGCTTGATGCCGGCGAGGATCCGCTTGCTGAGCGCAAGCGCGAAAAGCTCGTTGCAGCGTTCGCAGCCTCAAACACTTTCGGCGATATCGGTCGAGAATATATTGAAAAGCAGATTGCTGAAGGAAGGTCCCCCAAAACGATTGAGAAATCCAATTGGCTTATTCGGCAGTTCGCACTGATCGATGAACGACCTGTAACTGAGCTAAAGCCTCTTGATATTCTCGCTGTTCTGAAGCGGCTCGAGGCGCACGGAAAGTATGAAACGGTTATGCGCTGCCGTTCCTTCGCCAGTTGTGTTTTTCGCTACGCCGTGGCGACGGGGAGGGCAGAGGAAGATCCTACAGTCGTTCTTCGAGGCGCTTTGATTAGGCCAAAGGTGACGCACTATGCGGCTATCATAGAGCCAGACGGCGTTGGCGATCTGCTTCTGGCAATCGATAATTATCTCGGCAACCCCATCTCGCGCATTGCCTTGCAGATAGTCCCGCACATTATGGCGCGTCCGGGAGAATTCAGAAAGGCGCATTGGTCTGAATTCGATCTTGATGCGGCTATCTGGAAAATCCCTGCGGAGCGCATGAAAATGCGGCGTCCTCACCAGACGCCTTTGTCAAAACAGGTCATCGCATATCTCAAACAACTTATGCCGATGACAGGCCCCAAGGGCTTTGTCTTTCCCGCCTACCATACGACTAAGCGTCCAATGAGCGAGAATACGGTCAATCAGGCACTTCGACGTATTGGCTATGCACGGGGTGAGGTGACTGCGCACGGATTTAGGACGACGGCTTCAACTCTTCTTAACGAGAGCGGGCTTTGGAGCCCTGATGCTATAGAACGTTCTCTCGCTCATGAAGATGCAAACAGCATTCGCGGTATCTACAATCGTGGACGCTACTGGGAAGAGCGCGTCCGAATGCATCAGTGGTGGAGTGACTATCTGGATGAACTGCGTGAGAAAGCAGCAAATAGGTTGTTAACCCGCCGCCGCTGATTGGTAGCTATTGATCGAGCTCGTGGTCAGCTGCTTTAGGCTCGGTACCAGCACGCCATCTTGCAGGATTGGCAATCCAATGATTGACCTCTGACTCTCGCCATCCTGCGCCATGGATGCTGATCTTGATCTGTGAGGGAAAGGTCCCTTCGGCCATCTTCCGGTAGATGGTCGATCGGGACAGGCCCGTTCTATCGAGAACGGTCTTAAGGCGAATAATGCGATCTGGTTGGCTCATATCTAACTGGACTCCGGTTGGTTGTCTCTGACGGCTTCTGAGCCAGAAAGAACCTGTACGGGCTATTGGACAAGAGTATTCCGATAGGGGGGTGCATTGTTGCGTAAGGAAGGCGGCAAATCGGATCGGCAGTACACTCAGCAGGAAAGGAAAAGAATTAGCATGATGCAACATGTGATCTTGTCAGGCTGCTCGGGAGGTGGGAAATCCACACTGCTCAATGAGCTCGCTTGCAGGGGTTTTGAAACAGTGCCTGAACCGGGAAGAAGAATTATCGACCTTGAACGAGAAGGAGATGGATCTGCGCTCCCTTGGGTGAATATGGAAGCATTCGCTAGGCGGGCGCTTGAAATGGCAGCGCGAGACAAGCTTCAGGTCAAGCATGAATCTGAGTGGCAATTCTTTGACCGTAGTCTCATCGACGCTGCCGTGGCTCTAGAGAGCGCAACCGGTGAAGCGGTCGAGAACACACTAGCGCCTTTTCCTCGCTATTATGCGAAGGTCTTCATGACACCGCCATGGTTCGAGATCTATTCGATGGATATAGACCGTGTCCATGGCTTTGAAGAAGCTTTAGGTGAATTTGATCGCTTGGTAGCCGCTTATAATAGATTAAGCTATAAGGTTATTCACTTACCTAAAACAGATGTGCAGAGCAGAGCTGATTTTGTTTTACGCTTGCTCCGCTGACCAATTCAGTTTTGGGACTAAGCTCATAGAGCCTAACGCTTACCTGCCGCTTCGACCTGAATCACGGTTTATTTGTTTTGATGGGAAGTACGGCATCGGATTTCCTCTCCGCCATTTTCCATTTTAAGTTATTGAAAATATTATATTTTCTGGAATTGTTTAATTTCTTTCCCCCTTTTTGTCCCCCTACAAATTAGTTGACTCTCTGGGCTTTTGTGTCGAACAGCCTTTCCAAGAGAAAAAGCAACTTCCCCCGTTTCGCACACGATATTCGCATATGAAGGCAGTGTTGGAGACAAATTTACTCCGTCCGCAATGAGTTGCGAGTGAAATACGTGGCTTCTAGGTATCGCTAGGGAGAAGTCGCTCATCAATTCAATGAGCACCATCTGACAGGTGACGTGCAAGGGGAGTGAAGTGGTCGTTTGCTGCGTTTAGAAGAAACGACAAGACTGGGGCCTCAGGCAGACAATCAGATGTCCGGGTATCTATAGGTAAAACAGATGGCGTAGATTCTTGTATCACGATCGAATTTTGGCTCAAAGTCGGCGATGCTGGTCGTATGGAATATAAGAATATCTACTGGTTTTAGCATTGGACCGGTCGCCATCAATGCACAAAAATCGCTCATTTTGGCTCGACGATTTTTCCGGAACAAGTTATGGTTGTGTCGCGGGAGGTGGGTGAGCGATGCATATCGAGAAAGTCAAAATCAAGAATTTCAAGTGCTTTGAAGGTTGGTTCGAGATTGATTTCGATCAGGGTGTCAATATCATCGTTGGCAACAATGAGGCAGGAAAATCCACGCTGCTCGAAGCGATTCATCTATGCCTAACAGGCATGTTGAATGGAAAATATCTTCGCAACGAATTGTCTCCCTATCTCTTTAACAGGAATACCGAACAAGCGTATTTGGAGAGCATAGCCACGGAAAATCCACAAGAACCACCGGAAATCCAGATCGAACTATATTTTGACGGCGATGAAGATGAGCTGGAAAACCTTCGCGGAAACGACAACTCCGAGACGAATGATAAGGCGCGGGGCCTCCACTTTTCAATCAAGTATGACAAGAAATACGATGGCGCCTATACCAAGTTAGTGAAGGGCAAAGAGCTCAACTCGATACCCTTGGAATTCTATCATGTACAATGGTCGGAATTCTCCCGCCAACCAGCAACGGCCCGCACCATTCCAATCAAGTCGGCCCTCATAGATTCCACTAGCACACGAGTGCAGAGCGGTTCGGATATGTACATCGCTCGCATCGTCCGAGAGTTTTTGGACGACAGCGAACGTGTTGCCATATCCCAAGCCCACCGTAAGCTAAAAGACGCCTTCAAGGCGGACCGCAATGTCGGCGCTATTAATGATAGACTGGCAGAAGCGGCGAAAATCAGCCGAAAAAAGGTTAGCATCTCGGTCGATATGTCGTCTCATAATGCCTGGGAAAAAAGCCTCATGACATATATTGAGGACGTGCCCTTTCACTATATCGGCAAAGGCGAGCAGTGCATTGTCAAAACGCGCCTCGCACTGAGTAGCAAAAAGAATAAAGAAGCGACCGTATTGCTGATCGAGGAACCTGAGAACCACTTGTCGCATTCGAAGCTCAACCAGCTCATCAGCGATATCAGTACCGATAATAGTGGGAAGCAGGCCATCATCTCCACGCATAGCAGCTTCGTTGCCAACAAACTCGGATTAGACCATCTGATATTGTTGCGAGACGCGAAGGTTACACGGATCAAGGATCTGGACGCGAGCGACTTCTTTCATAAACTCCCCGGTTACGACACTCTGCGTCTGGTGTTGTCAAAAAAGTCGATTCTTGTCGAGGGTGATGCGGACGAGTTGGTTGTTCAGCGGGCCTACATGGATGCTAACGATGGAAAATTGCCGATCGACGATGAAATTGACGTCATCTCAGTCGGGCTTTCATTCCTGCGTTTTCTCGAACTGGCGATGAATTTGAAGATTCCCGTCGTGGTCGCGACCGACAATGATGGCGATATTGCTGCACTCAAAAAGAAATATGACAAATACGAGAACGTCCGTCATATCAAGATCTGCTATGACCCAGTGGTGGATAAGGGCAATCTGGTCTTTGGTGACAAACCCTTCAACTACAACACCCTCGAGCCGAAACTGGTCAAAGCGAATAGCGTCGAGCTTTTTAATAAGCTGTTCGGCAAAAAATATGAGCTCGATGACCTCCATCGCTACATGAAGAACAATAAGACAGAGTGTGCGCTGGCCATCTTTTCGTCCGAGGCAAAAATCGAATACCCCAAATATATTCTGGACGCGATAGCCAAATGATGGGGCCGAACAAGCTTTATATAGCTGCGGCAGGTTCCGGCAAGACTACCTACCTCGTAAGGCAGGCTCTTGCCGTCGAGAACCGTCGCGTCCTCATCACTACCTACACGGAATCGAACGAAGAAGAGATCCGGCGCAAATTTTTTGAAATCAATGGTTCAGTTCCGGGTAACGTGCATATCCAGACTTGGTTCAGTCTGCTGATTGAGCACGGCGTCAAGCCCTTTCAAGGCAGGCTGTTTGATTGGGATGTCGCGGGCATGAATCTGGCCTCGAAGAAATCGGGCTTTCGCTATCTCAACCGGCAGGATCGTCCAATCTACTGGGGTGAGAATGATTTCAGGCCCTACTACTTCGACGATCGAAATCGCGTTTATTCAGACAAATTGTCGAAGCTGGTGACGCGGTGCAACGAAGCATCGGATGGCGCTGTCATCGACCGACTATCTCGTATCTATCCCTTTATTTTCGTGGATGAGGTGCAGGATCTGGCAGGCCATGACCTCGACATTCTGATGACGCTTTTCAAGAGTCCTTCCAACATCGTCATGGTGGGCGATCCCCGACAGGTCACCTATTTAACCCATCTGGAGGAGCGTTTCAGAAAGTATAGAGACGGAGGAATTGTTGACTTCATTCGGACCGAGATTCCCCGAAAAGTAGCCTGTGATATTGATGAGACAAGCTTGGTTGCCTCGCATCGCAATAGCGCCGATATCTGCGAACTCTCGTCAATGCTTTACCCAAAATTGTCTGATGTGAAGGCTTGCAAATGTCCAGACTGCAGGCAACTGGTCCCTGATGATTCCGGACTATTCATCGTCCGGCGAAAGGATCTGCCACGCTATCTCGAAACGAGACAACCGGTGCAGATTCGATGGAGCTCAAGCGTCAAAGTCGCATCCGCCGATCTGCCAGCACTTACGTTTGGACGGTCAAAGGGCCTCAGTTTTGATCGAGTTAATATTTATCCCACCAAGGAAATGATAAAGTGGCTGAAAAACGCCCAATCCCCGTTGAAGGCCGAGACCCGTGCAAAACTCTATGTTGGCCTCACCCGCGCTAGATATACGGTGGCAGTGGTCTACAATCCCGCCGATGGAGAGGTTGTTCCAGGATTTACGGTTTTCGAGTAGAGAAATCGCCGAAACTTGTTTCCTGAGCCATCTCTATTCAAAAGGCACCAACCGCGAACGGCTCTAGTCATGAATAGTGTTCGCTTTCAGTGCATTGGAGCTAAGGGGGTAATGACCGCAATGAAGACGCGAAGGCGCCATTTATTGGGACCACTGTCAATGGCAGGCTTGGGCAGTGCCTCTGTTTAAGCAGGATTCTATCTGCTGGGTTCTTTCGGCGAAAACGTCAAGTTGCATATGTAGCTAGCGCTGTAGCCGAGACTAAAGTTTCCAATGATCGAGTTAAGTTCTTTTCCCATGGCAATTCCCCCTATTATTGACATCGGCCCAATGCCGAAATTTCCAAATGCGTAGAGGATGCCGGTCGCCAGAAGCAAAACAGCAATTATCGACTTCGTTGTATGACGTTTTCCATACGGCGTTCCCGCCGAAAAAACCCTCCAAATTTATATGGGGGCAACTAGGTCGTTTTTCAAGTCCTATTTAAACGACCGTTTTTTGGGCGAAGTGGAACTGCTGTATGGCGCGCCTCTATGAACGTCAGGTAATGGGGTGTCGCTATTCCACATCTGTTGGCTCACAAGGGTCGGCAAAGGGCAGCGACTGCTATTTACGAGACTCAGTGACCGTTGTTACTAGGCTATGCGCTGCATCAGACTGTTATGAGCCCAAACTCAACGTTGGACATGGTGAGACCTTTCGCATGCGCGAAAGGGGGGCGAAAACTGCGACCCATTGCGGTCACTCGCCAGTCGACAAATGTTCCAAAGCAACTTCCCCATTGCTGACTTTCGATTGAAGCACAGCATTCCCATTGGACAAGGGTCTACGATGTTCGCGCCAATTCAGGCAAACGTTCAGTGTTTTCTGTTAAGCTATGCCTCGACACACTGCTAGCTAAAGAAGAAAAAATTGCTCACGACTTTTCAAGTCGATGCCATGCTTCTCGAAACTCAGGCTTGTCATAAGCCGTTGGCTGGAGCCAGTGCGATATTACCCCTGACTTACTTTTTGCTGGATCGCTTATGTGACATAGCTCCTTGACCTCGTCGAGTCGAAGAATATAGCAGACAGGCTGGTTTTGCTTGGCGTTAATCGTGAGGATCCACCACTCGGAACGGAGATTGTCCAGATTGCTACCTAGGCCTACAGGAGCGCGCTTCGATAGCCCCTTGCTTTGAACACCAAATATAATTGACTCATCGTCATTCGAGCAAAATAGATCGCTTCCTTTTGCGTTTCGTGCAGTCGGCATCACATTCCAACCACGGCGAGACAATTGCCACCCCACATAGTGCATTGCAGCGTTGCCTGTCGCTTGTGAAGATTTAACATCCATTATGTTTTCCAGTATTTTGCAATATTCAAAACTTCCGTCGAAATTGAGTTTATTCGATTTACTGCTTTCAGCTTGATCAATGAGAAGAGAAAGCATGCTCTCTCTGCTCGTCGAATTATATTCGAATGAGCAGCCCATTGCTGCCGTTCCTCAGTCAGCATACTCCATAATGCTGGCTCCACGTTCCGGACATTCGATCAAGCCGCAGCAAGTTGCTTGTTGTGAAGGCTAATCGTCATCTCCACGCCTTTGACGATCCCATGCTTCGAGAAAGACACGCACAGTTTCTTTCTCTTCAGCAGTGATAGCCCCACTGTCTTGGACGGCTTTGAGCGCCTCTCGAAAGGCCGTGACGTCAATGATATCCGTGTCATCATTGATTTGTGCCGTAACAGTACGCCTAGATACACGATCTCCCAACCAACCAAAGCCCCCCATGCCCATGGACCATGATTCTCCCGTCATCGCTTGCGCAAGGATGACCAAGCCCTTTGGGTCGGTGAGCAATGCATCTGTCCAATTTCGGACCTCAGATGGGTCATTGTCCATAAAATCCATCCACCGATAAAGAATGTGGAGCAAATCTGGATGGCCTAAGAGCGTTCCGTTTGTGGCAGCAGAACGAATTGCGTCTAGCGCTCGACCAGTAAGCTCTGGCAAGACAGCTTCTGTAGTGAGGCAATCTTCCTCTCGTGTTGGCTGCCGACCTTCACGGACCTGGTAATCGCCTTTGGCTGATGACACAAAATCCACGAGCCACCCTAACGCCGCGTTTCGGGTGGCAACCAAATATAGATCCGATCGCTCTTGGATCGTAAAACGATCGCGCGTAAGACGCCTTATGAGCCAGTGATAGCGAAGGCTTGTGTTCGCCATCGCCATAAAGCCCCTTTCAGCATCCCCTATTTGATCGATTTCGTCGTGGATTTCAAACAGGGCACATATTAGTGGTTGAACCTTTGCCTTTTCGACACGTGCTCCATTCGTCGTGAGTTCGTCGAGATACACTGGAACCATTGACTGACCTGTCCGGCGTTCGACCTGAGATGCCTTACGAAATGCTGACTGTATGAAATCCCGATCTTCAGCCTTATCAATGAGTTCATCGATTAGTGCGGCCGACAAAACCTCATCACTAAGGGAAAGACGAAAGTAAGTGTCGAAATGCGTTTCGATGCAGATTCGGCGTTCAGCACTCCACTCGCGAGTCCATTCTCCGGTATAGCCCATGTTTTCTAACCGAGGGAATATCCGCTGAAGAGCCGACTTGGCACGCTCATGCCTATCTTCGGGCATGTCCCGAAGAAATACATCAAATCGGCTTTCGTCGTTTCCGTTTGCGCCGTGCTGGCCTTGCGTACCGCATACCAACTGTTTGTTTGATTTGATAGCTGAAAAAAGAACTGGTTCATAAAGCCTGAGAGCTTCTAGAGCCACAAAATCGGCCGAATTTATATCGCCCGCAATCGCAGGCCACGTCACGCTAATAGCATTTTGGAAGCGGCTGACGTGACGAGGAGAAGTTATGTACGGCGCAACAACGTCGTAAAAGACATTCATGAAGCGGACTATTTGCTCCTCGTCGGGCGATCCACAGATCTCGGAGATCGATGCTAACACTGCATTGTTAAGGTCCGTAGGAAGCGGAGCCGGAAGCTCAAACCCTGCTTGTATGATCTTTTCAAGAAAGTGAGGGCCTTCTGATGGGTACTTCTCGCTAACCGCATTTTCAGCGAGTTGTCTATCAAACACTACAAGGTACATCACGTTTGGCAACCGCCCCACTGACTTGATCAGTCGAAAAATGGCGAGAGCTTCGTCTGGAGCCAACCGATCTAAATCATCAATAACGACGAGAAACCTTTGATCTTGTTCAGCAAGTACTTCGGCCAGCTTTTGAAAAGTCGTTTCCAAGGTGTCTCCCTCAGGGAAGAAGCGCTTTGCGAAATCAAACGCCCCACCGATCAGCCCGGCAAACGGTCCTGCCGGAGTGAGAGCAATTGCGGGTCCTATTATAGGACCTGCTTGCAAGACCCCACGCCCCAACCTCGGAACCAGATCTTTGACCTTGTCTTTGAGCGTTGAGCCTAGCACTGCGTTAAGGTTTTGAAGGAACGCAAGGGCCAGTGCCTCTTCGCCCCTGTACCACCAACACTTGAATTCAGTAATGACAAGTCGAGAATCATTGGCTTCATTCAGCGCTGATCGGATAAGATTAACCGCGCTGCTTTTCCCAGAGCCCCACGGTCCATTTAAGGCAATTGTGGTGCCGATCGGTTCTTCAATTTTCAAGATGCTTTTCGCCAAAGAAGCGGCGAACGGAGCAATTCCATATCGGTCATCTTCACTGCTTTCGATTGGGCTATCGTTGAAATAGTTTTTCATTTAATCCCCATTCACAGCGGCCGGAAACAGCCTGAGATTGAATCAATATCGCAACAAAGCAGTTGCAAGAGTTCGGAGCTGATTAGAATCAAACATTGACAATGAATCGCGCAAGCTCAACCTATTGTCGAATACTATAGAACTTGCACCCAATTCTGCTCTATATTGGGTGTATAACAGCGACGGGGGCAATAGACGTGTTTCTTGGCATCCTCATGCTAAACACAAGATTAGAGGCGCAGAATGTTGGAAAATGCATACTGGATTGCGGGCATCGTTGTAGCGATAGCTACGGTTATCGGACTTTTAGTCAAGCTCAATAGAGGGAAGTCAATAACCACAAATCAAAACGCCCGAATCTCGGGCCAAAATAATACGGTAAATCAGAGCGCCAAGAACCGAGACGGAGACAGCTAAGTAAGTTGGGCAAGTTCAATTTTTCAGAGATTGCGTATTTTGTTAGTTCGAAGCTTAATAGAAGCGCTCAAACTGCGACCGTCAGCGGCGAACGCAACGTGGTCAACCAAACTATCAATAACTTCATCATCAGCGATGAGAGTGGTCCCACCGCCAAGCAACTGGTGGAATCCACGCAGTCGAGCCAACAGTCGGCGAGCCATACTTCATTTGCTGTTCAGACTCTAGAAAGTGATGACCGCGAAGAGATTAAACGCATTCTGGAATACCGGCAAATTGCTTCCGATGGAGATAGTTCTACAGCACTTGTCCTTTTGCAAAAGCTCACTCAGGATGTCAAATATCAATCGGGCTACTTCGGGTTTAGACTTCATTTCAACATAGGTATTATTCAGCAAAATATTGGTGAGTATGAGAAGGCTAGCACATCACTTAGGCTAGCACACTCTTTGTGTCCAGAAGATAAAAAAGCCCAAACCGCACTAGCTCTTGCTGAGCTACTCGACGGGGAGTGTCTCACTGCATTTGACCGAAGCTTTGATTTGTTGAAACATGACGGCGATCATCGGAGTTTGGCAGCTAGTGTCCTCTGTCACTCGGCGCGAAAACTTGAATCTAAGGTGGTTCTTGAGGAGACAATAGACAAAGACCTGTCTTCTCCCGAAGTCATCGCTGCGTATCTGGAATACCTTCGCGATATACGACCTGACGATTACCGAGAAACCCTGATAAAAGCTTTCGAAGATCATAATGAGTTCGATGCGATAAGGTCTTTATGGGCGTTAGAATCGCTCAACGATGCTAGGCAAAACCAAGCATTCTTGCTGGGTGCAGTAATGCCTGAGGGCTTTGAAGATCGCCTCGCTGAATCTGCTGAAATACTCAAAAAGGAATTGGAGGAGGCCCTCGAACTTCGACCTGCTAATAAATTGCTTCTCCCATCCCAAGCAAACAACGCTGCTGTCGCGCTACGTCTGTCAGGCAGAGTGTCTGAAGCAGCGCAGCTCATCGATAGAACGCTTTCCGAGCACCGAGATCTCCTTGATCAACTTGCCCAAATCCGAGCAGTATTGTTTCTACAGGAGGACAAGGACATCAAGGCGCTAGAACTGATCCGTCCCTTGTCAGACTGCGCCGAGCTGCAAATTATGGCATCAGAGATAGAGGCAAAACTTGGCGATCATGCAACAGCACTGGGTAGAATAGAAGCGGTTCTTGACAATGAGCTTCCCGCCGAACTGTTGTCGCTGGCCCTTGAGACCAAGGGGCGAATAGCGATCAACTATATGCTGCAAGAACCAGCTGATCAGGCAATAGAAGAGCTGACCGCAATTTCTTCCGAAAAGAATGAACTTTTGTTGCTGCGCTCGGCCTACGAACGCGCCTTCGTCATTCATACTGATAAGGATCAATTTGAAGAATTACCCATTGCCGTCTCTTCCGAAACAAAAGATGAGCGGAAGTTGCTGGCTTCACTCAAAAATGCCGATGATTGGGATTTTGCTACTGTTCTCATGACCGCAGATGAGCTGCTGGCCCGAGGATTCTTTCGGGAATGCTCTGATTTGCTAAAAGGAAGAGTGAGATTTTCTTCAGAAAGTCCAGCTTTGAGTACTCTATGCGATGCTTGTTTGCGCGGTCATTTGGGCCGCCTTTCCAAGGAGATCAACGAAGCTCTCTCTCAAAGTGTAAAGAACTCCGTTTTCGGATGGAGGTTTGCTGCTAATGTCGCCATTCTGAATGGTGAAGTTGCAAAGGCCGTGCCTCTAGCCAGAAAGCTTTTTGAGCACAGCTCTGGTTCAATCAGTGCTTTGGACTGGTATGTGCAGTCGCTCTTGCGAACCAACGCCAGAGAAAGGATTCATCGCCTCATTAATAGCCTGAACGACTCCGAGCTAAGTGGCACGATTGGTGATAGATCCCAATATGTAAAAATCTTGGTTTTCTGTGGTGAGGTCGAGAGGGCTCGTTCATTCGCCTATAGGCTATTCTGCGAAAACCAGAATGATCACCGCGCCTGGATGGCACTAAGTGCTAGTGTTCTCGCCTTTGGACGCCCATTTCCCTCCGACGACGATTTCAAAATTACAACCATCCAAGAAGATGCGACATTTGAAGTCGAGAAGCCTGATGGAACTCGGCAAACTTTCACGATTGAAATGCACGAAGATTTGTACAATCTTCGAGACGGCAACATCAAACTAAGTCACCCCGTTGCCATGGCCGCGCTTGGTAAGGCATCTGGCGAAAGATTCCATTGGCCTCTGAAAGGAAATGGCGAAGCAACCATAGTCTTTGTCAAACACAAGGTTTTGGCAGCGTTTCATCAAATCATAGAGAGGTTTGAGGAGCAGTTTCCAGAAGCATCGGGTTTCAAATCAGTATCCGTCAACTTTGAGAATGAGAATGGTCTTGATGAGATGAAGTCGGTTCTGCGGGAGCGCGCCGAATATTCTCAGCAGAAGGCGCAGGAGTATTCCGAAGGTTCTTACCCTATATACATCCTCGGCTTTCATCTTGGTATTGACCCGATAGATGCAATTCTTGGTCTGAAAAGCGATTGTGGAATTGCTCCTAAGGTTTCGTCTTGCTCGCAGAAAGATCAAAATGACGCAGAGAGAGCTCTGACCATAGCAAGAAAAAACGGACTAATTGCAGATGCCAGTGCATGCTACTTGATCCGAAGGTTAGGCATCGAAAAAGCAATCGAAGGCGAATTTGGGAAGATTGGAATTACACAAGAAACCATCGATATTTTTCTTCGGAGACTGGATAATTGTGAGAGTTCGATTTTTCATGATACCGAGACTGGTGCCCCAAAGGCTGGCAATATTTCCGTGCGCAATGGGCGCATTGTCCTAACCGAGCTTTCCGAGTACGAAGTCAAATCCAAAATGGAGCTGATACGCTCTGATCTGGACTGGCTAAAGAATGAGTGCGCATTGCTTCCCGCAGTCCCCAAGGCAGATCCAGCCGATATCATTCTTGACTTTCGGCAGCAGGACGGCGGACGCTTCTTCGATGACATATTCGCCGCTAACGGTGCTGATCGTTTGCTGCTTTCTGATGACTTCCACCTGAGGAGATGGGCTGACGAATTCTTTGGTGTCAAAGGTGCTTGGATCCAAGCTCTTTTATTTCACTTGGAAAGTTCTGGTCACCTCGAAACGCGGGATGTTGTGAAATGCACTCTTCACCTTCAAGGACTGGGTGAAGATGCGCTCAGCACCAATTCATACAGAGTTTTAGTAGCTGCTGAACTGCTTTCAAGTGGTGAGCTTTCAGAGCGTGAGTTTACGAAATTCGTCACGCTTTTGGGTCAAAAAGGTGCGGGTATGAGCTCCCATATTCAGGTTACGGTTAGCGCTCTACGAGGACTCTGGACGACGAAAAGTCTGATAGCAGTGAAAAATCAGGCGACGAGTATAATTCTTCGAAACTTAATTCGCTTTCAAGGTTCCGACAGTAAGGAGGTTTTGAATACTGTTCAAGCTATGTTACGAAACACTGAAGCTAGCGACTACATTTCTGGCTGGCGGATCGGCCATTTTCTGGCCTAGCGAATATTTTCGCTTTAGCCGAAGAATTTTACATTGGGCATCCCCATTGGCCTCGTTCGATCATAAAGTCACTTTAGATCGAAATTGCTGAATTCAGGACGACAATGTCCACTCCCCAAAGTGCCGTAAATTTCTCTCGCCTACGGAGAGCGTCCGCAATCCACCCGAACAGATCACGATGGCCAGAGCGGGTTTCGAGAGCTTTCGAAGGGCTGCTTTAGTCAGTGTCACAAGAGATCTCAGATCTGCGGTAAATGTCTTGCAATCCGCCCCGACTGGCCATTCTGGGTTTATTTTGTTACCTGCATCTATATAATTAGCTTGGAAAGCTGGCCAGGTGATCCGAGCCTTTCACGCAAACGTCGGACGGCAGCACTCCTTCTGCCTCGTGAAAGGCACGCGAGAAGGCGTCGGGTGAACCATAGCCATAGGACCGTGCGACCTGTCCGACACGCTCTCCACGCTGAAGCGCTTCTCTAGCTCGGTCGAGCCTCCAATGACGTAGATAGCTGATCGGGGTTTCGCCGACTGTGGTCCGGAAGCTGCGCATGAAGGCGGCGCGAGACATGCCTGCGAGATCGGCAAGATCGGCTGCTTGCCAATTGCGTCCTGGATTGTCATGCATCGCAACGATGGCGCGGGCCAAGCGCGGATCGGAGAGACCAGCCAGTGGTCCTGACTTTATGTGTCCCGCAGCGATTTCATCCCTGAGGAGATGAATGATCATCGCTTTGACATAGGCATCGCGTAGCGCACGCGTTCCGCATCGTGGATCCTGTGTTTCCGATACCAGAAGCCGGGCGAGGGCTTGCGCTTCGCCCTTGAGTGTCAGGGTTTCACCGACGAGGGCAGAGAAGGGGCCTTGGGTCGCAGATGGCGACAGGGTGATGGACACAATAGAACGATCTGATGGACCAACTATGACTTGGCTTACGTCATCAGAGATCGAAAGATCTGCCGTCTCTTCGGGTCCGGCATAAACCGCTTCAACGGATATTCCTTGAATGAGGCTGGCGAGCCTATCAAGTGCGGCACAGGGATTTTTGATACTCATTGTCGGACTTTCTGGACTTTGTCCAGCTAATCGTATCCTATCCTGCAGGTCATCGCAATTCCCTTTGTTTTGATCATCAGGAGTCACCCATGTTGATGCCACGCCAGAAAACACCAGATCTGTCCCTTCCAACTGTTGGTGGAGGGCAGTTTGCCCTCTCTGACGAAAAGGCCGATCTCGGAACCATCATCTGCTTTTATCGCGGACTGCATTGCCCCCTTTGCGCCACCTATCTCAAGGAACTGGAACGGTTGACACCGGATTTTGCCGAACGAGGCATCACGACGGTCGCGGTTTCCTCAGATCCGGAAGACCGGGCCGCCGAGATGGCCAAACGCATCGGAGCGTCCTCTCTGCGTATTGCCTACGATTTGCCTTTGAAGGAAGCGAAAGATTGGGGGCTCTATATCTCCACGTCGCGAGGTAAGTCATCCATCGGCATCGAAGAGCCCGCTCTTTTCTCGGAGCCGGGCTTGTTCCTGATCACTCCTCAGCAGACACTCTACTACATGTCGGTACAGACCATGCCGTTCGTTCGGCCTCATTTCTCGGAGCTTTTGGCCGCGACGGATTCAGCCATCAAGAAGAATTACCCGGCGCGTGGGGAATATACCGGCGCACTGTAAGGCCGCAGAACTACTTGAGAGCGGTCGAACAGGACCGCTCTTTCAAGAAAACCGGCAATATATCGAAAAATCGCAACTGAGTTTTACCGTAAATTAGCAGGGCGCATTGTAAAGACAGCCGCACCAAGGATTGATAGGTATAGAGCGAAGGGAATTTATGTCGAACGCAGAGAAAAAAGCGAATTGGAAGATTTTTCTTGTTGCTCTGGCAGTTACCCTGCTTTCTTTGTTCTTGTCCCTGCTTGTGACCTATATCGTCACGCATATCCTTCATGGCTATATGAACCATACCTCAGTAGTCATCGCCACCATTGTTCCCACCGTTGTCGCTGGTCCGGTTACCTGGTTCGTCGAGAGCTATAGGCAGAAAGCCAACGACGCTCTTGCTCGCTTGCAGGTACTCAAGGATGAGCTGGAGCATCAGGCCAATCACGATACGCTGACAGGCATCCTCAACCGTCGCAGCTTCATTGCCGGAGTTGCGGACAAGACGGATGGGGTTTTGATTTCCATCGACGTTGATCACTTCAAGCGCATCAATGACACCTATGGTCATGCAGCAGGCGATATGGCTTTGGTGCAAATCACACAAGCGATCTCGAATGCGGTGCGCGAAAGCGATCTGTTCGCACGCTTGGGCGGTGAGGAATTCGCTGTCTTTGCCAATGACGCTTCCTATGAGAATGCCAAGGATCTGGCAGAGCGCATTCGCCTTTCGGTCAATGCCGTCGACTTCTCGCCTGAAGAAGGCGTGCACCACGAACTGAGTGTCAGCATTGGCTCGGCGTTCGGTTCAGAGAGCAAAGACTTCGATGCGATGGTGGCTCTTGCTGACCAACGCCTTTACTACGCCAAAGAAAATGGCAGGAACCGAGCCATCTTCCCGGACGTAGGCGATCTGAAACAGGTGGCTTAGCGCAGTCGCATCGTTCACACCCTCAAAACACCAAACTCTGGACCTCATCTCTTTCTGAAAAGAAAGGATGAAAGAAACAGGACTATTCCTAGCAGGAAGAACAGGGCGCTGAGTGGTACGAACCAGCTTTCTTGGAGAATGCCATTTTCATCCACTCTCGCTCCATAGAAGACGCGCTCGGCTATCCAGTAAGCAAATGAAAGAGCTAGGAAAACAATCCCGCCCAGCCTGATCTTCTGCCTCATCTTTTGTTCCCCCACTGCAATCTCGGTGGTTGGGAAATCCTATAAGATGGAGTTGGCAAAAGGATGGCCGCTGATTGCTGGCAGAGTGGCGCAGGGTGTCATATGGGTTAAATTAAGTGATATTGATATAACTAAATCTCAGCTACCGAAGACCACATATTCCCTGAAAATGATCGGTTGGACACTGAATTGAACCAACCACATCAAGGAAACGCCATGCAGGATCTGGATTGGCGGAGTCCGGGGGCTTATCAATACACCACTCGTCTCGATGCTGCCGGTTTCGCATGGGAATATCTTCGCCGCAATGACGCATATCGGCGCGACTGGCAGTTGCACAACGAGCCGCCCATGTCGCAAGACAGTCAAAAGGCTTTTCCTCAACATTGGGGGTTATTGTTTCCCGCAAGACCCGGACATCTCATCAGACGAGCAACTTCTGTTTTGGTCTCCTCACATGCTGCCGCAATCCGTGGCGCTTGTGCCTGTGCAAGTTGAAGGGGGTAATGGTCAGACGGCTTTCGAACTGACTAAGCTCACGGACGTGAAGATGAAGCAGGTCGGGAATACCTGTCATGGCATTTGGCGCGTTACTGGTGCGGAGCATCGCTTCTCAGTTCCTTGCAGGGATGCCGCCAAAGCCAGCCTTTACGCATTCTATCTGCCATTCGACAGATATCTAGAGCTCCGAATCCATGCAGCGAGGTGCTTTTGGCGCTCTCTCAACAACTGCGCTTCTGGCCCGGATTATCGGCTCATGCCCGATCAAATGAGGCAATGGCACACGCTCTCTTTGCGATCGCTTGATGGACGACGGAAAGGTGCCAGCTATAGAAAGCTTGCCGAACAGCTATTGGCATTTCGGGGGCGCAAGGAAGACTTTGAAGTGGATCCTCGCAAGAACAGGGCGCGCCGACTGGTAGCTCATGGCAAGAGAATGATGCTCGGAGATTACCGGCAGCTTCTTCACTATCCGATCAAACCGGCACCAAACAGCAAAGGCGAATAGCTAGAGCGAATGTCTTCACCGGTTCCGGCGTTTTCCGGCTGCCTGTGTCAGGATGGTCCTATATCCGATCTTTGAGAGCCATTGGGCTCGATCCAAATGGCTTTTCCAGCAGCGATAGCTTCGCTCGGCTTCATCAGCGGCATCGCGGTGTAGGATGATCCTGGCGACTTCATGCCAATCGGCTCCCACTTTTTCGGCATCAAGCAGGCGCAGATAGGTCACGAAATGCTGCTCATCATAGGGAGTGACAATTTCACCTGTTGGAGCTTCGTCAGCAACATCTGGATCGATTGGTGTTTGCATCAGCTTCCCCTTCCATTCAGAGGAGGCATGGCTTGCGGTGCGCCCCCGCAATAGCCTCTCTGACCCTGGTGATCGGGGAGTTCGAAACCGTCACGAAACGGCCCCGTGGCCTTTAGGCAGGAAGCCCTGGACATACGCCACAGGCTCCCCGACCAGAAGGTCAAGGAGTGTGATGCTGTCACGGCCAGCACCAACCTTTCGTGAGGGGTTTCGACGCCCCGGAGCAGCGCGTCTCTGCTCCATCTTCTTTCCTATCTCAATCGCACGAAGATGTCTTGTGATTTGCTTGCCCGATACTTCGTCCGTTTGAAAACTCTCCGGTTTTCCACTTTGAACCGATGTTTAAGGGGTGCCGCGAATAGAGCGTCTCAAATGCGGCACGCTACAGAGCGTGTTGCTCTCGCCATGCTTCTCCATAGCTCGCTGTCCTCCGATAGCGGCACCTTTGAACATATGGAGATATGCCATGGTCAAGCTCGATCCCGATATGCCCTCACGCCTGCTGCGAACGCAGGAAGCCGCTCACTTTTTAGGGCTCTCTCTCCGAACTCTCGAAAAGCATCGCACCTATGGTACCGGGCCGACCTACCGAAAGATTGGCGGCCGCGTGGTCTATTCCGTTGAAGACCTGCAAGCCTGGACTGAGCAGGGCGCTCGCAGATCCACCAGTGAACAGACATCGAGAAAGGTCTTTCCCGCTCGTCCACTGACTGCCGAAGAGCGGGGGAAGCTTTGAATGACTGCGCACAGAACGGATCATTCTGATCGGCGTGAAGAACGCTACCAGCTTTCCCCCTTTGTCATCTCGTCCAGCAGCCCCTACTTGCGCGATCAGCGGGATCTCATGGAGCGGCCCTTCTTTTCTCTGGCAAAGAGCCCACGTCTGAAACCGATCTGCTACAAGCAGGCCGACATCGAGATTCAGGTCTTCGGAATGCCGGACCACGGCATGGCGACAATATGGGATGCAGACATCCTGATCTGGGCCGCCAGTCAGATTGTCGCCGCTGAAAATGCCGGGGAGCACAGCTCGCGGCGGCTGCATTTCACGCCCTATCAGTTGCTGAGAGGCATTGGGCGCCAAACGGGGAACCGGCAATATTGTCTGTTGAGGGCCTCACTGGCGCGCCTGCAGTCAACTGTCATTGCCACCACCATCCGCAATGGAACTCGTTGGCGTTGTCGCCAATTCTCGTGGATCAACGAGTGGGAAGAGCGGACCACCATCAATGGCCGTGTCGAAGGCATGGAATTTGTCCTGCCGGAATGGTTCTACAACGGGGTCATGGACCACTCTTTGGTGCTCTCGATCGATCCTGCCTATTTCCGGCTGAAGGGAGGGATCGAGCGTTGGCTCTATCGCATCGCTCGCAAGCATGTGGGGCATCAGCAAGAAGGCTGGCACTTTGATATTGCCCATCTGCATCGAAAATCAGGAAGCCTTGCCCGTGTTTCCGATTTTGCTCTGGCGATTCGCAGGATCGCAAGACAACAACCTCTGCCGGGCTATCGGCTCGGGCTCGGTACTCTCAAAGGTCGGGAGGGGCTCTGGATCCTTCCCCTCATTCCGCGCACAGGCACTGTAGATAAGGCTGTGGATGCATCGGGTGAGAATATCGGCACATCACACGCAGCGACCATCGGTACATCAGACGCAACCCTATCGGCACATCAAACGCACGAACAGGCTGCAAGCACTTGTTTCAATGATGGAAACACCGACCGTAACTTATCTAACAGTGACTCTAACAGCTTTTCTTCTGTTTCAGAGGCAAGTGGATATCTGAAGGAGAGTGCCACTTCTATGCCGCCAGCAGGTCCGCGGAGGACATTGCCATGACAGAGGCAATGTCAAAGGATGCACCATTTCTGACGCTGGTTGATCTGACGTTCGAGAAGAACAGGATCGAACATTGGATCCGCTTCGGGCACAAGAGCTATGAAAAGATCCTCGACCCATACCGCAGCATCATTGGCTTTAAACAGGACGCAGTCTTTGCTTTCGTCCGCTGGGCCTCGAACGGCTATGGCACACAAGTCTCTCGCATCGACATCATCAAGGCCGTCGGCAAGGGAGACGCCTGTCAGACCGTGCCCTGTATCCGTCCTGGCGGCATCATTCTGCTGCGCCTGAACGGATGGCCGAAGGTCCAGCGTGCCTTGATAGCGATCGACAGGGTGGAAGCAATTGGCATCAATCCCGCTGATGCTTCGCCGGAACACTGGCGGCAGGTCCATAACCGGCTGAAAGCGGGGGAAGATCCTGATGGCTACTCAATCGAGCGTCATACGGCCTGGCTCGCACGGCAAAGGATCGCACCATGAGACGCTTTGCTTATGCCGCCGTTGCCATTGCCGCAGCCGCTGTTGTCGCTTCACCCTTCTTCTTCGCACCGCAGCTGAAACTTGTCTGGAATGTCTCGGCCAGTGCACCCATTGGGCTCTATATCCTCAGGGAACCTGTCGGACACGACGTCACCGATCTCGTTGCCGTTAGGCTGCCAGAGAAGTGGCAGGCTTTTGCCGTTGAGCGTGGCTATATCGGCAATGGTGCGCCTCTGTTGAAACGCATTGTGGGCCTGCCCGGTCAAATGGTCTGCCGTCTCAATGGCTCCATAACTGTCGATGAGGTGACAATGGGCCATGCCCGTGAAGCGGATCAACAGGGCCGGTTGCTCCCGACATGGGATGGATGCCAGACGATCGATCAGGATGAACTATTCCTGATGAATTGGCAGATTGATGACAGTCTTGATGGTCGGTATTTCGGTCCCTTGCCTGCAAGCTCGATTATCGGTCTTGCGCGACCGCTCTGGACCGACGAAGCGGGCGATGGCCGTTTCGAATGGCGGGCTCCAACACAATGAGTGTTCCTCACCTCATCGGTTCTGAGAAACATCGCGCAGCCTTGCTGTGTAGCGGCTTCCTGTTTCTTGCGGCGAGTTTCGCACCTCTGGCATCAGCTTGCGCTGGGGAGGCGATTGCCGCTTCTTATGCTGTTCATATTGCTGAGGCTGCGCGACACTTTTCCTTTCCGAAAGACTGGATCATTGCAATCCTTCAGCAAGAAAGTGGAGGCAAGGAAGATGCGGTGTCGCCCAAAGGTGCCATGGGACTGATGCAGCTCATGCCTGACACCTGGACCGACATGAAGCTCCGCCATGACCTTGGCGACGACCCCTTTGATCCGCGCGACAATGTCTTTGCTGGCACGGCTTATCTCAGTTTCCTTTGGGATCGCTATGGCACCATCGAAGCCATGCTGGCCGCGTACAATGCGGGACCAACCCGTTACGAGGATGCACTTCAAAACAGCCGAGGTCTCCCAGCCGAGACGCAGTCCTATATTGCGGATCTTGCACCCACGCTTCGAGGCACGATTCCATTCAGCCAACAGCAACTCGCCAGCGATTGGCGTGAAGCAGAGCTGTTCGCGGGTCACCAAGGGCGTGATGAGCAGGCCGGAAAAGTGGGTTTCGAGCCGCATGCAAGCGGGCTCTTTGTCTTTGAAGCTCTTGCAGACTGAGAAGGTCAGGAAAGCGAAAATCTCTGAGGGAAGGGGAGGGCAAGATAAAGGAAACCGGCACTCCCAAGAGGCGGTTTCTAAAATTCTTGTTGTCTGCACGTCGGTTAGCGGCTGCCTTGCGGCACCCCGTTTTATGCGGATTGGTGCCGCTGGCTTTTTTAAGTCTCTGAATTGTTGGGAATTTCGACGGCACCAACGGGCCGTTGAGCAAAAATCGGGAGCAGACCATGGCAATTGACGATGAAAGGAGCTTTCGGCCAAAAGCCAGTTCTGTGCGCTCTGATATTCCGCGGCTCGGTAAGGCGAAGAGCTTTCTAACAGTAGCGAAGAAGATCGCTCGCCAGCATGGTAACCGCCCATCAAGGTCGGCCTTGCTTTCGGGGGTGGCGAAAAACAAAGGTAGACCGGAAGGTCGACAGATTGGCTCCGGCGTAAAGCGGGGTAGAGGAACGGCCTTTGCCAGGTCACGCTCGCTATCCGGTGGCTGGCGATACAGTCGATCCGGAATACGTCGCGTCATCGTCAAGGCGCGTTATGTGCGCGAGGCCGGCCGGAATGGGCGAGGCGCTGCGCATCTGCGCTATATTCAGCGTGATGGCACAGCGCGCGATGGCGAACGTGGTCAGCTATATTCCGCAGAAGAGGATCAGTGTGACGGCGGTACATTTCTGGAACGTGGCCGCGAGGATCGCCATCAGTTCCGGCTGATCGTATCTCCAGAGGATGGGACTGAACTCTCTGACTTGACCGGTTACACCCGTGACCTCATGAGCCGTATCGAGGAAGATCTTGGAACAAGATTGGACTGGGTGGCGGTCAACCATCACAATACCGGTCATCCCCATGTGCATGTTATCATCCGAGGGGCGGATGGGCTGGGCGAGAATCTGGTGATCAATGGTGACTATCTCGCCCATGGCATTCGCGAGCGGGCAAGCGAGCAGGTGACGCTGGAATTGGGGCCCGTCTCAGAGCTTGAACATCGCCACAAGATCGCACGTGAGATCGATCAAGACCGCTTCACCCGGATAGATCGAGCATTGGTTGGTAAGGCGACCAACAATTTTGTCGATCTGCGGCATGGCGATGATGAGGTGCCAAACAGCATTGATCGGAGCCATCGGTTACGCCGCCTCTCAAAACTTGCAAAGATGGGCCTAGCCAAAGAGCTGGACCTCGGCGTCTGGGAGTTAAAGCCAGACCTCGAGGCAACATTGCGGGAGATTGGGGAAAGAGGGGATATCATCCGCACGATGCAAAAGGCGCTGAAGGCTGAGGGCATGGTCAGGGATCCTTTGGCTCTCGAAATCCATGACGCCTCCACCTCAAAGCGGATCGTCGGGCGCATCCTCGACAAATATCTCAGTGATGAACTTGGCGACAGGATCAGCCTTGTTATCGATGCCATTGATGGTCATACACATCACGTCTCAGGGATCAATCCCGAGATGATCGAAGATGCCAGGATTGGCAGCGTCATTGAGTTAGGGCCAACAGAAGCAGGTCTTCGAAGATCGGACAGAGCAATCGCGACGCTCGCTGACAATGGCATCTTCCGACCCAGCATTCACTTGGAGCGATTGGGCAATGGCAGCGATCGCGAAACCTATGTCGCCGCACACGTCCGTAGACTAGAGGTCTTGCGGCGCGCTGGACTTGTCGAGCGCATCGACGCTGACCACTGGCGTATCCCTTCCGACTTTGAGGAACGAACCTTGGCCTTCAACGCAAGCCGAAACCGTCAGACCACGATCCGTGTCCTCTCGAATTTTGACCTCGAAACGCAGATCGGATCTGATGGGGCGACCTGGCTTGATAGACGCCTGCTGGCGACAGACGCTGGAGACCTATCCCTGTCGGGGTTTGGCAATGAAGTGCGTGCCGCCATGGCGGCCCGCCGGGAACATTTGATCGAGCAGGGGGATGCTTCGCGTCAGCGCAATGGGCGAATTCTATATCGGCGCAATCTTCTATCAGTCCTGCAAGACAGAGAAGTGGGCCGTGTCGGTGCCGAGCTGTCTGCAAGCAGTGGATTGCCATTCAGGCCTACCCGCGATGGTGAGAATGTCAAAGGAACCTTCAAGGCTACCCGACAGCTCGCAAGTGGGAAATTCGCTCTGATTGAGAAGGCCCATGAATTCACGCTTGTTCCCTGGCGCCCCGTGATGGATCGGCAATTAGGCCAGGAGATGTTTGGCCAGATGAGCGGGGGAACTGTGTCATGGAAGTTTGGTCGGCAAAAGGGGCTGGGGCTTTGATACTGACCGCTTCAACCGGAGGCTCAGGAGCCTCCGGCCTTGTCTCTCATCATCGCCAATTGGTCCTCTGGCAGATGATGAAAGCCATGTTGGATCACCACATCCGATCAGCAAGAGCGAGCTCTTCCTTACCGATTGCGGTTGCGTAAATCGCTGTCGTATTCATGGATGCATGTCCCATCCATTTTTTCAGCATATGAAGCTGAATACCGGAACGGATAGCATGAATGCCGTACCCGTGCCGTAGTCCTTTGGGGCTTGCCTGCATACCGACAATGCCAGCGTCATCCATCACCCTTTTGACCCAGCGATAGGCCGTTGTTCTGGCCAGAGGTCTGCCATTGTAGGACCACAGGAATTTCGTGTGAGCATGAACCATATTCTTCTGAATGGTTCTGATGCCATGCACGCATTCAAGTGACTCGACAAGAGCTGGAGGAATGGGGACTTCCCGCATCACATGTCTGTTGCGTTTTTTCAGGCACCGGACGGAAATCAGCCGTGAATCCAATTGTACTGCTGCTACCGTCAATTCTCGCGCTTCGGAGAGGCGAATGCCTGTATAAAGCAGGGTCAGGCAGAAGGATCGGATATCACAATCGCTTTGGCTCGCAGCCTTGATAAATCGATCCCTCTCTTCGGGGTTAATATAAAGGCGGTTGTTGTATTGGTCATACAGCCGCATACCATTTTCTATCATTTATTACCTGTGGGGCTTTCTCTTGCCAAATGATGGCACTGGTTTCTCGTAATACTGTTACTCGAAAATCCGCCCTGGTCCGCGTGGCTGTGGCGATTACTTTTTCTGTGAAACAGTATTACTAATTTTGTTCCAGTGACGAAAAAGCCTTATTCTATATCACCTTAGCAACAGGCGTAGATTTCAGATAACTGCTTTTACTACTTATGGCAAGTAGTAACTCTACGTATTAATTTGTAAAACTCAGAATTAGTAATTTTGTTTCATGTATTTGTTCGACCTGAATGAGGAGGGGGTACGTTTAGAGACAGTATTTATGTGTCTATTGTGCCTCATTTGCTGCTGGTTTGGGTGGCGGTGTACGCGATTTTATTTTACTCGCGGCTATCCAGATAGAATTGTTTGCACCGATCCTTCCTTTCTCTCCGAAATAAAACACTAGGTGAGAAAAGTAGGGTCTTCTTCTAACACTCTGGAGGAACGTGACTTTTGTTCGCCTTTGCCTTTTAGCGAAGGCTGAAACCAGCGAGGGGACGCGGGTCACGGTGAGCCAGAGTGGGCCGCCTCGGTGTGGGGCCGGGGCGGCGATAATATGCGGTGGGCAGACATCGAGGCCCTTCCAGCATCACTTCTCCGTGAAGACGTTGCCGGGAGGGCTGAGTTTCAGCAGTTCGAACAAACGGAAATTGCCTTGAGTTTGGAAACTGAGGTGATTCAATGAATATTGGGACTGCTCCATCAACTGCCCCCAAAAGACCGAGATCTAGAACACATAATCTGTGGCGGACGGTGAACCCGGTCCAGGAAATGCTCGATCAGCTGATCATGGAGATCGATCCGTTCTCTTCGCGTGAGCAATATCTCAAGTTTCTGAAATCGCAATATCGGTTTCATTTTCTCACGGACATTTACTACACCAGCAGTTGCCTTCTCTCGATCATCCCCGATATCAGACACAGGCGTCGCTTGCCTCTTATTCGTCGCGATATTGTCGATCTGGGAGGCGAGAGGTTTGAATTGCCGCTTGTTCGCGATTGCAAGGTCGATATTCCAACCGCCCTTGGCTGGCTGTATGTCGCTGAAAGCGCAAAACTCGGCTCCGCCTTCTATCTGCATAAGATCGCTCTTCTCGGGCTGACAAAAGAGTGCGGAGCAGGTCATCTGTCTCAAAATGCCGAACTATGTGGGCTCCATTGGAGAAAATTTGCTGCGGCGCTCGATGCGGCTGACTTTTCTGACTTTGACGAAGAAAGGCTTTTGGTCGGTGCTGAGCAGGCCTATGAGAACATGCTCTTCTTGATCAAGCACAACTTCTTTCAATAGCGCGTTTCCGAATTCCTCAAACGAAAATTTGTATTCGAAAGGAGTTGAGCAATGACCAGTTTAAATGAGTTTGATGTTTCGTTTGCGCCAGAAATACCACTGACGATTGCGGGAACTGGTCGGCAAATCGCCAAAGATGACGAGTTTCTCATCAATCTCGTCTTGGCCATCCAAGCGAGCCTGATTTCTCTTCTTGAGGAGACAAATCTGTTCGGTGGGCAAGATCACTATCTTCGCTATCTGCAAATTTATCGCCAGTTTTGTCTGCATCTTCACCCCGCATATTTGTCACCTTCTCTGCAGCCTCACTTCAATGAAATCGACAACGGGCCTCTGGTGACGTCTCTGACTTGGGACCTGTCCGACCTGACCGGAAAGCCGCCTCCAGATTTGCGGTCGATGCAGCCATCGTTGCTAACAGCGAAAGCGCCAACTGCCTTGGGCTGGATCTTGGTGGCTGAAGTCGTTGAGGCTTTCTCTCCTCTCTTTTGTGCGCGAGCCAATCTCATTGGGTTCGACCAGAATTTTGGAGCAATCCACCTGCACCGAAATACACGCGAAGCACAGGCCAGATGGCGTCGGGTTTTTGTCGCGGCACAGAAGGTTATTGAGGCTGACTGCAATCACAGCGAACTGCGAGAAGCTGTTTTTCAGGCCATGCACAGATTGAAGCTTTTGATGGCGGCCACGTCCTGACGTCGGTGCGCCCCGCTTGTCGAAATCCTCATCACTTACATCCAATGGAGACCAAGATGTTTCAACGAATGTTCCTCATGCTTGGCGCTTGCGCGCTTATGGTTCCTTCTCTGGCAACTGCCGCAGATCTGCCAGCATCAAACCCTGTCGTCGAGAACACAAAGCGCTATGGCGCTGATCTCTGGGAGGGGTCATATGTCGGCGCCTATGGCGGCTACAGCTGGAACGATGCCGAGGTGTCATTCCCGTTGATATTCCCCGGCGCGACGAGAGTTGTGTCGACCTCGTTTGACTATGACAAAGGCCGTATCGGCGGCTTTGCGGGTTACAACTGGATATTTGCTCCGTCCTTCTTGGCGGGTATCGAAGCTGACCTCGGTAAAGACTGGTCAAGCTACGAGACAGGAATACTGGATTTCCAGCATGGCATGAATTGGAGCGCCCGTGGGCGGCTTGGATACACAATGGATCGTGCATTGGTCTTTGTGTCCGGTGGCTACACAGGCATGAATGCCGAATTTTCCGGTGCCCAGAACGAAGACATGACCTTCCATGGCTGGACGCTCGGAGCAGGTCTGGACGTTGCTTTCACGAAAAGCATCTTCGGTCGAGTGGAATACCGGTACAATGACTATCAGGACAGTACGGTCAATTTTGGCTCCACCCCTGTCACAACCGATCCCTCTCAGAACATGATCAATATTGGTATTGGAGTGAAATTCTAGATCGGCAGGAGGTTCGCCTATGAAACGTGGCAGGACCAAACTGCTTGCCCGCATTTCTCTCGGCAAACGGGTGCCGATGACTGCTCTCATTCAAACACTGGCAGTCGCAGAATATCTCAGCTTTCAAGGGGCAGCGCGTGCACTCGGCATCAGCCAATCCAGTGTCAGCATGAGAGTAAGGGACTTGGAGCAGGAGCTGGGGATCCTGCTCTTTGAGCGTTCGACCCATGGCGTTCAGCCCACGGAAGCCGGACGTCATTTCGTGGCGGAAGTCGATAGTGCGCTGGAAACATTGGAAGCGGCAATTCTATGTGCAGGGAGCCGGGCTCGAGGGGAGAAGGCCGATTTGCGTGTCGGCATCTATTCCCTTGTTCCCGGCGGCTTTCTCGATCGCCTGTTCAAGCGCTTCAAGGAGGAAGCGCCCCTCGTGCATTTCGAAATTTCCGAAGGCACCGCACGGGAAGCATTATTCATGCTAAGAGAGGGCAAACTCGATATTGCCTTCATGGCTTGCAATCAGGAAATCCCCGATCTCAATTCCCGAACCATCTGGAGCGATGAAATTCTGGTCGGCTTGCCCCTTGATCACCCGCTCACGACCCAGAAGAAAATCACATGGAAGGATCTGGCGCAGCAGACTTTCCTTACTCGGCGCGGAGGCACAGGTCCTCAGATCCATGATTTGATCATCGCACGGTCCATGGGCCGTTGGCCCATACCCGAAATCCTCAAGCTGAAAATCGGCTATGGCACTTTGCTCTCTCTGATCGAAGCAGGATGTGGCATCTCGCTGTTTCTCAAGGAAGCCTCCCTTTTGAGAGCCCGCGATGTTGTCTTCAAACCCATCCATGACGAAACCGAACGGATCACTTTCTCTGTCGTCTGGTCGCCAAACAATCACAACCCGGCCATGTCTCGATTGCTCAAACTCGCGATGGATATGGATCCGGACAACAAAGGCCCATAGAGATCTCTAAGGGCGAGCGAGTGCATGCGTTCTCCCAGTTTGTCCGTTTCGCCCTCTGGCATATCCGTTTCTACTCTCGTCTCACAACCACTCTTGCCAAGGACATGACCGCAGCTGCTTCTTTGGAAACTATTTCTTTTTCTGAGGAGCCTTCATGCGTGGCAGCCGTATTCTCTGGGGCCAGATTGCGCTCGTCCTTGCGGTCATTTTGATGATGGTCTGGCTGGCGACCCAATGGACAGCTTGGCGGCTGGGTTTCCAGATCCAGCTTGGAAGCCCTTGGTTCAAGCTAGGCAATTGGCCGATCTACTATCCACCCAACTTCTTCTGGTGGTGGTTCACTTTCGACGCCTATGCTCCCGACATCTTTGTTGAAGGCGCTCTGATCGCAGCATCGGGCGGCATTCTATCGATTGGCATTGCCATTCTCATGGCAATCATGCGGGCGCGAGAAAGCCACGAGGTCGCCACATATGGCTCGGCGCGATGGGCAAGAGACGAAGAAATCAGCGAAGCAGGCTTGCTTGATCACGATGGCGTTATCCTTGGCCACCATGACAAGGGCTATTTGCGCCATGACGGACCCGAGCATGTCCTCTGCTTCGCGCCAACCCGAAGCGGCAAGGGAGTGGGCCTGGTCATCCCCACTTTGCTGACATGGCCCGGCAGCTCAGTGATCCATGACATCAAGGGAGAAAACTGGAACTTGACCGCAGGCTTCCGGGCGAGGCATGGCCGAGTCCTGCTGTTTGATCCGACCAACCCCAATTCTTCCGCCTATAATCCGTTGCTGGAAGTGCGAAAGGGTGAATGGGAAGTCCGGGATATCCAGAATATCGCTGATATCCTCGTCGACCCCGAAGGCAGTCTCGACAAGCGTAATCACTGGGAGAAAACCAGCCATTCCCTTCTGGTTGGTACCATCCTGCATGTGCTCTATGCGGAAGCCGACAAGACACTGGCGGGTGTTGCAAACTTCCTTTCCGATCCGAGGAGGACTGTTGAGACTACACTCCATGCCATGATGACAACACCGCATCTCGGAGATGCCGGAACCCACCCGGTCGTTGCATCAGCCGCAAGAGAGCTTCTCAACAAATCCGAAAATGAGCGCTCCGGTGTCCTCAGTACCGCCATGTCGTTTCTGGGGCTCTATCGGGATCCCGTCGTTGCAACAGTGACCTCCCGATGTAACTGGCACATCGCCGATCTCGTCAGTGCGGACAAACCGGTCAGCCTCTATCTCGTCGTGCCCCCATCGGACATCAATCGCACCAAACCTCTCATCAGGCTCATTCTTAACCAGATCGGACGGCGCCTCACGGAAGAACTCGAGAGCGCGGGCAAGCGCCATCGACTGCTCCTGATGCTTGATGAATTCCCGGCGCTCGGAAGGCTCGACTTCTTTGAATCGGCTCTTGCCTTCATGGCAGGCTATGGCCTCAAGTCCTTTCTGATCGCCCAGTCTCTCAACCAGATTGAACGGGCCTACGGCCAGAATAATGCCATTCTCGATAATTGCCATGTCCGGGTAGCCTTCGCCAGCAATGACGAGCGAACAGCCAAACGCATCAGCGATGCTCTGGGAACCGCAACCGAGTTGCGCGATTCAACCAACTATGCTGGCCATCGTCTCGCACCATGGCTCGGACATCTGATGGTGTCTCGACAAGAAACTGCCCGACCGCTCCTGACGCCCGGCGAAGTCATGCAATTGCCGCCCGCCGATGAAATCGTCATGCTCGCGGGAACGCCCCCATCAGGGCAAGGAAGGTTCGCTATTATGAGGACGCTCGGTTCAATGAACGGCTGCTTTCTCCTCCAGATATGAGCTATCGCTTTGATGCGAACGGATCCAGAGATGGTGCATGGGCTGGTCCCATGATCAAGGCTCCCTCTGTGCTAGGGGGAAGAGCCGACGCCGTCTGCGAAGGAAGATGGCGCCAATGCAGGCATAAGGCGTGAGCCGGAGTTACCGCAGCACGAAGAGATCCTGTCGTCCCCAACAGCCTGCCTCTCATGAATTCGACATTCTTGATGATGAACCCGATAGCGAAGCCATCAAGGCAAGATCCTTGCGGCAATCTATGCGTCACTCTACGCGGATGATTGCGCGGCAGGCCTCCATGAACCCCGACGACGGTATCGAGCTATAGGGAGGTTTGCATGAAACGAAGCCGCATGAATGTCTATTTCGATCCCAAATTGCTGAGCCAAGTTGAAGCCCTGGCAATGCGGCGCAATGTTTCCAAATCGGCGGTGATCGAAGCCGCTGTGGCTTCCTTTCTTTCTGGCGACAGCGCCGAGCATATGGAAGCTGCGCTCTCTCGTCGGCTCGACAGGGTAGGGCGTCAGATCGGAGGGTTGGAGCAGGACGTTGCCATTCTCGGCGAGACCATGTCTCTCTTCATCCGCTTCTGGCTATCGGTGACACCCCCATTGCCCGACAATGCCAAAGCGTCAGCACGGGCACAGGGAGCAGAACGCTTTGACGCCTTCATGCAGAATCTTGGCCGCAGAATTGCCAAAGGGGACCGTTTCCTGCGAGAAGTTTCATTCGACATTCCGCAGATGTAAGCTTTGACGTGCCCGATGAAGCTATGGATGAGAGCCAGAATCAGGATGACGACAAGGGGCTCTGAGACAACAGTTAGGGCTTGAGCTGCTGTTTTATGCCCATCCCATTTGCCCGTCGCTTCTCGCCCATCTCCGCATTCAGGGAAAAGGACTATTGTCTCGCCACCAAATCCGGTTTTCTTAATTGACCCCTACGCGAGGCGCAAAGGGTGTGCCTCGCCTTGAGCGGGGCAAGCATGACAGGAAATCACGAACAATCAGAGGCTGTTGCGAAGCCTGAGACCCAAACAGTTGCGCGCGGTGCACGGATGTTGCGATCCGCTCTTGGGCCAGCCATTGCGCATCTTCTTCGCGATGACAGGATCATCGAAGTGATGCTGAACCCGGATGGTCACATCTGGGTTGATCGACTGTCTGAGGGATTGGCCGACACAGGGGAATGCCTGTCCGCTGAAGATGGCGAGCGGATCATCCGACTGGTTGCCCATCATGTCGGGGCAGAGGTTCATACCCGCAATCCCCGTGTTTCTGCAGAACTCCCGGAAAGTGGCGAGCGTTTCGAAGGCTTGCTCCCGCCTGTGGTCTCTGCGCCGACCTTTGCAATCCGCAAACCCGCCGTCGCGATCTTCACGCTCGATGACTATGTCAGCCAATCCATCATGGAAGACTGGCAAGCCGACATCCTGCGCAATGCGGTCCGCTCGAGAGCCAATATTCTCGTTGCCGGTGGCACATCGACCGGCAAGACGACCCTGACCAATGCGCTTCTGGCCGAGGTTGCCAAAGAGGCCGATCGCGTTGTCATCATCGAAGACACCCGCGAACTGCAATGCGCCGCTCCCAACCTTGTCGCCATGCGAACCAAGGATGGTGTTGCCTCCCTCTCGGATCTGGTGCGCTCGTCCCTTCGGCTGCGTCCTGACAGGATCCCCATCGGAGAAGTCAGAGGGCCAGAAGCTCTCGATCTGCTCAAGGCATGGGGGAACCGGACATCCAGGTGGCATCGGTACCATTCATGCCGGATCCGGGCTTGGCGCACTCCATCGTCTGGAACAGCTCATTCAGGAAACCGTCGTGACCGTTCCGCGCGCCCTCATTGCGGAAACCATCGATCTTGTCGCAGTCCTCGCTGGACGCGGTTCAGCGCGCCGGTTGGTCGAGCTCGCTCGTGTTGATGGCCTACAATCCGACGGCTCCTACCACATCACCTCAGCCTTTCATAAAAAAGGAGATCGTGCATGATCCCCCAATTTCTGCCTGCTCGCAGATGTGCAACCATATTTGCTTCTTCCGTTCTCACCGCTTTGCTGCTTGTCCCCGCAGCAAGGGCGGCCGGCTCTTCCATGCCATGGGAGGCTCCCCTTGAGTCCATCCTTGAATCCGTGGAGGGGCCGGTCGCCAAAATCATTGCGGTCATCATCATCATTGTGACCGGCCTGACGTTGGCATTTGGCGACAGCTCAGGTGGCTTAAGGCGGTTGATCCAGATCGTCTTTGGCCTTTCCATCGCCTTTGCCGCTTCCAGTTTCTTTCTGTCTTTCTTTTCCTTCGGCGGCGGAGCGCTTGTCTGATGACCAGCGCCTTCGAACAGCTTGATGCCGTGCCGGGTTTTTCCATTCCCGTCCATCGGGCCCTGACCGAGCAGATCCTGCTCGGTGGGGCACCCCCGTTCCATCGCCATTCTCAATGGAACGCTCGCCGGAGCCATGGGGCTTGGTTTGCGCCTCTGGCTGGTCGGTCTGCTCATTTGGTCGATCGGTCATTTTCTGGCGGTCTGGGCTGCAAAGCGAGACCCGCTCTTTGTCGATGTCGGTCGCCAACATTTGCGCATTCCAGCGCATCTCACTGTTTGACGGAACCTTGCGATGATGAACCTTGCCGAATACCAAACCCGAAACATCAGGCTTGCGGACTATCTGCCATGGGCCGCGCTGGTCGAGGCTGGCGTGGTGCTCAACAAGGATGGAAGCTTTCAGCGAAGCGCAAAGTTTCGGGGGCCGGATCTGGACTCCGCTGTGGCAGCCGAACTGGTTGCCGTGTCAGCTCGCATCAACAATGCCTTCCGGCGCCTCGGCTCTGGCTGGAGCATTTTCGTTGAAGCACAGCGCAATCCCTCTTCAGCCTATCCGGACAGCCTTTTCCCCGACGCAGCCTCGGCTCTGGTGGATGCTGAGCGCAAGGCAGATTTTGAAGGCGAGGGGCAAGGCACCGGACGAAATCATACGGGCAGGGAGCATTTTGTCTCGGACTATCTCCTGACCCTTCTCTGGCTGCCACCAGCAGAGGATGCCAGCCGGACAGAAGGTTGGTTCTATGAAGGCCGCGAGCAAGCTGGCGTCAATCCTCACGAGCTGTTGCGTAGTTTCATGGATCGCACCAATCGCATTCTGGCCCTCATGGATGGTTTCATGCCCGAATGCCGCTGGCTCGACGACGCCGAAACCCTGTCTTATCTCCATTCCACAGTCTCAACCAACCGGCATCCCGTTCGTGTTCCGGAGGTGCCGATCTATCTCGATGCCTTGCTTGCAGATCAGGCTTTGACGGGAGGTCTGGAGCCGCGCCTCGGTGACCAGCATCTGCGGATCCTCACCATCACCGGTTTCCCAACTGCGACCACGCCCGGCATTCTTGATGAACTCAACCGGTTGTCTTTTGCCTATCGTTGGAGCACACGGGCAATCCTTCTCGATAAGACTGAAGCAACACGCCTCGTCACACGAATCCGCAGGCAATGGTTTGCCAAGCGCAAGAGTATTGCCGCCATTCTCCGCGAAGTGATGACCAACGAGCAATCGGCATTGGGTCGATACCGATGCCGCCAACAAAGCGGCTGACGCCGATATGGCGCTGCAGGAGCTGGGTAGCGATATCGCTGGAGTTGCCTATGTCACTGCGACCATCACCGTCTGGGATGAAGACGCAAATGCTGCGGAAGAAAAGCTCCGACTGGTCGAGAAGGTCATTCAGGGACGGGACTTCGTCGCCAAACCCGAAACCCTCAATGCCGTGGATGCCTGGTTTGGAAGCTTGCCCGGTCACACCTATGCCAATGTCAGGCAACCGCCGATCTCGACCCTCAATCTCGCCCACATGATCCCACTGTCTGCCGTATGGGCGGGCCCGGAACGCAATGACCATCTCGGTGCGCCTCCATTGCTCTACGGCAAGACCGAGGGCAGCACGCCGTTCCGGCTTTCCCTTCATGTCGGCGATGTCGGTCATACGCTCGTCGTCGGGCCAACGGGTGCAGGCAAGTCAGTGCTTCTAGCCCTGATGGCCCTGCAGTTTCGCCGTTATCAGGGCTCACAGGTCTTTGCCTTTGACTTTGGCGGATCCATCCGGGTGGCAAGCCTTGCCATGGGCGGTGATTGGCATGATCTGGGAGGAAGTCTGGCAACAACGCCGGAAACGTCGATTGCTCTGCAACCCCTCAAGGCCATTCACGACACCTATGAGCGGGCTTGGGCTGCCGACTGGATCGTTGCGATCCTGACGCGTGAGCGTCTCGAGATCACCCCAGAAGTGAAGGAATATCTCTGGACGGCTCTGACCTCTCTGGCATCCGCACCAGTCGAAGAACGCACCCTTACCGGCTTGAGCGTCCTGCTCCAGTCCAACGATCTCAAGCAGGCCTTGCGGCCCTATTGCATCGGAGGGGCCTATGGCCATCTTCTTGATGGGGAGAGCGAAGAACTCGGAACCATGGATGTGCAGGCTTTCGAGATTGAAGGCCTGATCGATACCGGTGCAGCCCCCGCTGTCCTGTCCTATCTTTTTCACCGCATTGGCGATCGTCTTGATGGTCGCCCGACCTTGCTCATCATTGATGAGGGATGGTTGGTGCTTGATGATGATGCCTTCGCCGGTCAGTTGCGAGAATGGCTGAAGACGCTGAGAAAGAAGAATGCCAGCGTCGTCTTCGCTACGCAAAGCCTCTCCGATATTGACGGCAGTGCCATTGCCAACGCCATCATCGAAAGCTGCCCAACCCGGCTTATGCTACCCAATGAGCGCGCCGTCGAACCCCAGATCACGGCGATCTATCGGCGCTTTGGTCTTAATGACAGGCAGATCGAAATCCTCTCCCGAGCCACGCCGAAGCAGGACTATTATTGCCAGTCCAGACGCGGCAACCGGCTCTTTGATCTGGGCTTGAGCGAAATTGGTCTCGCCCTCTGCGCTGCTTCCACCAAATCCGATCAAGCCGATATTGACCGGCTCTTTGGCCAATCCGGGCGGGATGGGTTTCTGGAAGCATGGCTTCGTCATCGCAAGCTCGATTGGGCGGCCGACCTCATTCCCGATCTCACCAATATCTCCCGTACATCCCGCAATCCAAATGACAAGGAAGGGCACTGATGACCAATCGAACTTCCCGAACAATTGCATTGCGACTGGCAACCGCGTTGATGACGGCGCCTGTTGTGGTCCCCGCACTTCTGGTGCCAACCGTCTCCGCAGCCTGGATCGTTTATGACCCGACCAATTATGGGCAGAATGTCCTGCAGGCGGCACGGGCCCTTGAGCAGATCAACAATCAGATCACGTCCCTTCAGAATGAAGCGCAGATGCTGATCAATCAGGCTCGGAATCTCACCAGTCTGCCCCATTCCTCTTTGCAGCAATTGCAGCAAAGCCTGCAGCAGACCCAGCAGCTTCTGAATGACGCCCAGAATATCGCCTTCGATGTGAATGCCATCGATGACGCCTTCACCTCCCGCTATGGTGATATAGAAATCTCGGCAACGGACGCAGAGCTCATCAGAGAAGCACGAACCCGTTGGGAGAATACGGTGGCCGGACTTCAGGACGCCATGCGCGTTCAAGCAGGTGTCGTCTCCAACATCGACAGCAACCGTTCCGAAATGTCTTCGCTGGTCGTCCAGAGCCAGAGCGCCACCGGTGCGCTACAGGCAACGCAGGCGGGCAACCAGATCCTTGCCCTTCAATCCCAGCAGCTCTCAGACCTCATCGCCATGCTCTCGGCCAATGGTCGTTCAGCCGCTCTGAGTGAAGCCGAGCGTGCAACGGCGGCAGAACAGGGGCGTATCCAGCGTCAGCGTTTCCTAGCACCGGGCTCGGGCTATCAGCAGGGCAATGCCCGTATGTTCAACAACTGACAAGACAAGCGGGGGCACTCATGAACAGCAAAACCGCAATAAGACTGGCGGCCATTCTCTTTATCGCAATCTCAATGATGGCAACCGCGATCGAGATGCGCCGGAAAGAAGAGCCGCAGCAAGAGAGCTCAGTTCCATCTCTTCAGATGTCTATAGATCCCTTGCGGGCCACACTGCGACAGTGTCAGCAAATGGGGGAGGCGGCGGCAACCGATGCTGATTGTCTGGCAGCATGGGCCAAATCCCGGGATCGCTTTCTTGGAAAATCAACCGCGCCGGAACTGCCTTTGGATGCTGGAGGGCAGGAATAATGGGCGGAACCGGTGTCATCGACAATTTCCTCGGTGTATTCACCACCTATATCGACAGCGGCTTTGGCCTGCTCGGCGGTGAGGTGGCTTTCATAGCGACCACACTGATCGTGATCGACGTCACACTCGCGGCGCTCTTCTGGAGCTGGGGCGCCGATGAAGACATCATGGCTCGGCTAGTCAAGAAAACCCTCTTTGTTGGCGTCTTTGCCTATCTCATAAGTAATTGGAACAGCCTTGCCGAAATCGTCTTTGAAAGTTTCGCCGGACTTGGACTGAAGGGATCTGGTACCAGCTTCAGTGCCGCCGATCTCATGCGCCCCGGGCAGGTAGCCCAGATCGGGCTTGATGCCGGACGCCCCTTGCTGGAATCCATCTCGGATCTCATGGGATGGGTCAGTTTCTTTGAGAATTTCATTCAGATCGCCTGCCTGCTCTTTGCCTGGGTACTTGTGCTACTCGCCTTCTTCATCCTCGCCATTCAGCTCTTTGTCACCCTCATTGAGTTCAAGCTGACAACGCTGGCTGGCTTCGTGCTGATCCCCTTTGGCCTCTTCGGCAAAACCGCTTTCATGGCTGAGCGGGTGCTCGGAAATGTCGTCTCATCCGGCATCAAGGTGCTTGTTCTCGCCGTTGTCATCGGTATTGGCTCAACCCTCTTTGGCCAATTCACCGCAGGTTTTGGCGGGATTACCCCCACCATCGATGATGCCATGGCGATTGTCCTTGCAGCCCTGTCTCTTCTTGGACTTGGCATATTCGGTCCCGGAATTGCGTCAGGTCTCGTCTCGGGAGGACCACAGCTTGGCGCAGGGTCGGCCGTCGGCACCGGCCTTGCTGCAGGAGGTCTGATGCTTGCCGGTGGTGCTGCTGCCAGAGGGGCAGGGCTTCTTGCTGCCCGGGGCGGAGCGGCTGCTTTGTCTTCCGGCTCGGCTGCAGCTGGAGCGGCCAGTACAGCTTATCGCCTTGGTTCTGCCGGTCAAAGTGGTGCGTCCGGCATTGCCTCTGGCCTATCCGGTGTCGCGCGTGCCGCAGGCGCTGGTGCCGCATCACCTCTCAAGCGAGTTGCGACCAAAGCCGCCAACAGTATGCAGACAAGCTTCTCCGAAGGTGTTCGCAGCAGCTTCGAGGCAACAGGTGGCTCATCAACCATGGGCACTATCGGTGTGTCTTCAGCCACTTCCACTGATACCCAAGGCCCTCCCGATTGGGCGCGGCAGATGCAGCGCAAACAGGCGCTCAGTCATGGCACTACCATGGCCGCCCATGCCGTTCGCTCCGGTGACGCCCACAATTCTGGTGCCTCGATCAATCTCCAACCCGGTGACCGCTCATGAACCCGTTTAAAAGATCCACCACCCACTATGGCAAAAGCCCTCAACCCGAAACGCCCTACCAGAAGGCCGCTCAGATTTGGGATGAGCGTATTGGGTCGGCCCGCGTTCAGGCACGCAACTGGCGCTATATGGCGTTTGGCAGTCTGTTCCTCAGCATTGGCTTTGCCGCCGCTCTCGTTTGGCAATCTACCCGAGGAACCGTAGTCCCTTGGGTCGTTGAGGTCGACAAGCTTGGCGAGGCCCAACTGGTCGAGCCTGCCTCGGCGGACTATCAGCCAAGTGATCCGCAAATCGCATGGCATTTGGCCCGCTTCATTGAAGAGGTACGCGGCCTTTCTGCCGATCCGATCATTGTGCGACAGAACTGGCTCCGCGCCTATGAATTCACCACCGACCGGGGAGCAACTGCACTGAATGACTATGCCCGCACCAGCGATCCATTCGATCGGGTCGGCAAGGGACAGGTCGCGGTCGAAATCTCCAGTGTCATCCGCGCTTCGCCAGATAGCTTCCGGGTTGCCTGGATCGAGCGTCATTATGAAAACGGCCAACTGGCCCGGACCGAACGCTGGACCGCGATCCTCACCATCGTCATCCAGATGCCGCGAGACGTGGAGCGCTTGCGTGCCAATCCCCTCGGTATCTATGTCAATGCACTCTCATGGTCGCGGGAGATGAGCCAATGAAGACCCCAACATCCCGTCAACGCAATTTGGTCTTGCTGATTGTCTCAGGCTCGCTGCTTGTCGGCTGTGCCAGCAACCGCACACCTCAATTCAGCTATGATGACACCGTGCCATCCTTGCCGCCATCGCCGAAACTCACCGCAGACGATGATATGCTGAAGCCCCTGCATAAACCTCCCGTCTGGAAGGTGGCTCATGGTGGCAACAAGGCGGATAGCCCAACCGGACGCATCGACAATGCCAATGCGGCAGCACGGATCGAGCCCCGTCGTGAAGGCTATTATAACGCCATTCAGATCTATCCATGGAGCGAAGGCGCCCTCTATCAGGTCTATGCAGCGCCCGGGCAGATCACAAATATTGCGCTCGAACCCGGGGAAAGTCTGACCGGAACCGGACCGATTGCGGCCGGTGATACGGTTCGCTGGATCATCGGTGATACGATGAGTGGGGCAGGGAATAGCGCCCGCGTGCATATTCTGGTCAAGCCAACGCGTCCCGATATTGCGACCAATCTTGTCGTCACCACAGATCGGCGCAGCTATATGCTTGAACTGAGAGCAAGCGAGACCTCCTACATGGCCTCCGTTGCCTGGGCCTATCCGCAAACGGCCAAAGCAAAGTCAAAGCTGCCAGCAACCCCAACGATCCCTGCCGTATCCGCCCGCCATTATCGCTATGCGATTGAGGGTCAAAGGCCACCCTGGCGTCCGGTCTCTGTCTTTGACGATGGCCGCCATGTCTATGTGGTCTTTCCCCGCGGCATCATTCAGGGCGAAATGCCGCCACTCTTCGTCCTTGGGGCCGATGGTGAGTCAGAAATTACCAACAGCCGTGTCTATCAGAACATCCTGATTGTTGATCGTCTGTTCGGAGCTGCCGAACTACGGCTGGGCAGCGGCAAGACCCAACAGACGGTCAGGATCCGGCGCACCAATGCTCCGCATTCTCCAGCACCAAAGCTCGAGGGTTCGCAGGGAGGCATCCGTCATGACAAGCAATGACAAGACGGAACCGATGCGCCTGCGTGCCGATCCGCCACGAGTGACCCGCCTGTCGCGCAAGATGCTGGCCTCGGTCGGTGCCGTCGCGCTGTTCATCGTCGGTGGGGCGTTGATCTATGCCTTGCAGACACCGCAGAGAGATACCACCCGCGAAGAGCTCTATTCTACCCAGAACAGGCCGAGCGCAGATGGTCTCAGCAACCTGCCCGCTGATTATACCGGACCCATTCTCGGACCGGCTCTTCCCGGCGATTTGGGGCGACCCATTCTTGCCGCGCAACGGCGAGGGGAGCCGGTCGAACCACCCTCGATCACATCTCCGGCCAAAGATGCGGAAGCAGAAAAGAGGCTGGCTGAAGAAGAGGCCGCTCGCATGAGCCGGGTGTTCTTCCAAACCGTTCAAAGCAACACTCGTTTGGATCAAGGATCCCCTCAAAATGCCACGCAGCAAACCAGTCTGGCCGGATCGCAAGATCGGCATGCGTCTTTCCTCAATGCTGCGATAGATCGCCAGACCGTTGCAGCGGATCGGATCACCGCGCCTGCCTCACCCTATATTCTTCAGGCTGGCTCGGTCATTCCGGCGGCTCTCATCACAGGCATTCGTTCCGATCTTCCTGGCCAGATCACCGCGCAGGTGACGGAACCCATCTATGATAGCCCGACCGGATCTCATCTTCTCATCCCGCAAGGTACGCGCCTTATCGGGCAGTATGACAATGGTGTCGCCTTTGGTCAGCGCCGGGTGCTTCTGGTCTGGAATCGGTTGATCCTTCCCAATGGTCGCTCAATAGTCCTTGAACGCTTGCCGGGTGCTGATGCCAGTGGCTACGCAGGTCTGGAAGATGGCGTCGACTATCACTGGTGGGATCTGATGAAAGCTGCTGGCCTTTCCACCCTCCTGTCGGTCGGTGCCGAGCTGGCAAGCGACGGCGAGGATCGTCTGATCCGGGCCATTCAGGATGGGGCTCAGGACACCATCAACGATGCAGGCCAGCAAATCATTCAACGCCAATTGCAGATCGCACCAACACTCACCATCCGGCCAGGTTTCCCGGTCCGGATCATCGTGACCCGCGATCTGGTTCTTGAACCTTATGGGAGATGATCATGGCCAAGCTTAAATTGGGACCTCTTGCCGACGACAAGCCGATCAAACTGACAATCGAATTGCCCGCCGAGCTTCACAAAGACCTTGTCCAATATGGCGCAATTCTCGGTCGCGAAACCGCTGGCGCTCCAATTCCGCCAACCAAACTCATCGCCCCCATGCTGGAGCGCTTTATCGCGACGGATCGCGGCTTTGCCAAAGCGAGACGCGAAAAAGCCAAGCTCAATTTAGAGGGGCCTGAAGGAGGCGAGCGACAGGACTGACGTCCCGGCAGGAAAGGAGGGAGGTTCTTAGAGGGAGAGGAGGGTGTGGGAAGGGTGACGGGTTGGATGTCAGAGAAGAGGTCTCCGACGCCCGTCATGGAGTAGATCCCATGACCATGCAAGTTCTGGAAGCAAATGTTGATGTCAATGCTGGCTATAAGGTTGATCTTGATCGCGGCGAGAGAGTGGGGCGGGTATCATCGGAATGGTTCTCGCGTCCCGATGACGAGCGCTATCTGTCCCTTGATACGCTGGCTGAGGCTGTTCGCACCCGCGCAGAACATAGTCGCTCCCGTGTGGTGGAAAGTGCAGCCATCCATGTCGAGGCCAGTCGCGATAATCCCGAAAGGCTGTCTTTGATGCTGCCCGGGGCAAATGCTCCGACTGCACCGACCCATTGGAGTTTTGGTCAATTGGCCAGTCAGGTCGGCGCACCGGCTGCCTATCTGCGTCAGCTTCCCGCAGCTCTTGCCGGTATCAATCTGCAATATGGCCTCGCCACACACCGTGCGGAGCAGATCAAGACCTATGAAACCGAGAGCGGGCGCGTTGAATTGCGCGCGGTGACCGGACCGGACTATGGCCGCATCTACGATTATGAACTGGTTGAAGCAGTGCAGCGGATCGCAGGCAATGGTACTGGTGACACGCGCTGGAAGGTGCCCGGTATACTTGACTGGTCGACCGGCATCTATAATCCGCACGTGGATATCACCAAGGACACAACGACGCTTTACGCTTCGGATCGTGATGTTTTCCTCTTTCTGGTCGATGACCGCAACCCGATCGAGGCTGGTCGGTTGCCCGATGGCTCGCCCGATCTGTTCTTCCGCGGCTTCTACTGCTGGAACAGCGAAGTGGGAGCCAAGACGCTGGGCATCGCCAGCTTCTATCTTCGCGCTGTCTGCCAGAACCGCAATCTCTGGGGTGTCGAAGACTTCCAGGAGATCAAGATCCGCCATTCCAAATATGCCGCCTCCCGCTTTGCTCACGAGGCAGCGCCTGCCTTGCGCAATTTCGCAAATTCATCACCCACTCCCTTCATCAATGGCATCAAGGCTGCCCGCGAACGGATCGTGGCGAGCAGTGATGAAGACCGGACAGACTTCTTGCGCAAGCGCGGGTTCTCGAAAGCCGAGACAGGAAAGATCATCGACATCGTGCTGGATGAAGAAGGGCGTCCTCCAGAAAGCGTCTTTGATTTTGTCCAGGGCATCACCGCTCTGGCCCGGACCAAGACCCATCAGGATGTCCGCCTCGACATGGAAGGGCTAGCCAAAAAGTTGATGGACCGCATCGCTTGAATGAATGGGCGAAGACCCCTGCAAGCAGACCAACATGCTTCGGGCACGATGGCGCAGGTCTCTTCTGAGAGGAAGAGGGCTGCGCCTTGTTTCGTGACGGGTTTGATGGTTCGGGAGAGTGGCTTCCGACACCCGTCCGGAGTAGAAACCATGGCTAATGCCGATCAAAAAATTACCCTTGCATCTTCGCGCGATATTCCCTTCAACAAGCTGACCCTCAGCCAGTCCAACGTCCGTCGCATCAAGTCTGGCGTGTCAATCGAGGAGCTGGCTGCCTCTATCGCTCGACGCGGCCTCATCCAGTCTCTTCATGTCCGCCCCCAGCTTGACGAAGATGGCAAGGAAACGGGCCTCTTCGAAGTGCCTGCCGGTGGTCGTCGCTATCGGGCATTGGAGCTTCTGGTCAAACAGAAGCGCCTTAACAAGACGGCGCCCGTGCCCTGCATTATTTCTGAGATCAGCGATGACATCCTGATCGATGAGGTCTCTCTTGCTGAAAATATCGAACGGGCCCCTCTGCATCCACTCGATCAGTTCCGGGCCTTTCTTGCCATGAGTGAGAAGGGCATGAGCGTCGAGGAGATAGCGGCAGCCTTCTTCGTTTCGGCCAAGGTGGTCAAGCAGCGTCTGCGGCTGACTGCTGTCGCACCCGCCTTGCTCGAGAGTTATGCCGAGGATGAGCTGACCCTTGAACAGCTCATGGCCTTCACCATCTGTGAAGACCATGATCGCCAGCAACAGGTCTGGGACGCCCTGAGGAACAGCTGGAACAAGGAGCCCTATCAGATCCGTCGTCTCCTGACCGAGAATGCTGTGAAAGCAAGTGACCGCCGAGCCCGCTTCGTCGGCCTTGACGCCTATGTGGAAGCGGGAGGCGTCATCGCGCGAGATCTCTTTGAGGAAGATGATGGCGGCTGGATCGAAGATGTTCCCTTGCTCGAACGGCTGGTCACCGAGAAGCTGAAGGCGGAAGCAGAAGCCATTGCTGCCGAGGGCTGGAAATGGATCGAACTGTCTATCGACTTCCCCTACGGCCATACCTCTGGCCTTCGGCGTCTGATCGGTAAAGCCTTGGATCTGTCAGAGGCGGAACAACGAGAACAGGTTGGGCTCCAAGACGAACTGAGCGAACTGGAAAGCCAATATGCGCAGATCGATGAACTGCCCGAAGAGGTAGACTCCCGGCTTGGTGCCATCGAAGCCGCACTTGAAGCTTTTGAGCATCGACCTGTCCAATTTGACGAAGGCGACATCAAACGTGCTGGGGTCTTCATCAGCATTCGCCATGATGGCCAGCTCTACGTTGATCGCGGCTATGTCAGGCCTGAAGACGAAGACATTGCGGAGCCAAACAGCACTGACGAGATGTCAGCTCTCAAGATCCCTGAAGCAATTGCTTCGGCGACAGGTGGGATGGGTGAAGGCCTTCTCGAGCCCGAAGAGGAAGAAGACGGCATCAAACCGCTGCCTGAAAGACTAATCGTCGAACTGACAGCTCATCGCACATTGGCGCTCAGGGACGCCCTGGCGAACAACCCGGAGATCGCCATGACGGCATTGCTGCATAAACTGGTTCGGGACAGCTTTTCACATCACGTTGCGACGGGCGCGCTGGAGGCGTCCGTTCGACAGGTTCATTTCCCGGTGCAAGCCGACGATCTCAAGGATAGCCCTGTTGCGACATCCGTCGAGGAACGCCATGAACGCTGGGGCGATCACATTCCGGCCGACGATGCTTCCCTTTGGCATTGGTTGGGTGAGCTTGATGATCGTGATCGCATGGCATTGCTGGCCCATTGCGTGAGTTTTGGTGTCAATGCTCTTCACGAGAAGCCAAATCCTTATGGGGGAGCCGGCTTCAGTGGCCAAGGTCTGGAAACACGGTTGCGGGAGGCGGATCGTCTTGCGCGTGCAACCGGGCTCGATATGGTCGCAGCCGGTTGGCACCCGACAGTCCAGAACTATCTGGGTCGGGTTACTAAAGCGCGCATTCTGCAGGCTGTACGGGAAGGGGTCGGTGATCGGGATGCCGAACGCATCGCACATCTCAAAAAGAGTGAGATGGCAGAAGAAGCCGAACGGCTGCTGGCGGATAGTGGCTGGTTGCCTGAGCCACTGCTGATGAATGGCGATGATATCGAAGTCACCGATACTGATGAAATCGATACCGAGCCAAAAGCGGATGATGACGGGGAACATCCCGTCGCCGCTGAATGAACCAACAATGGGGCGAGGTGTCTCGCCCCATTGTCTCCCAAAAATCCGGAGGAACGCGCCATGTCCCATTTTTCAGCGTCTGATATCGCGGAGCGCCTTGCAGCCGAGGCAGAGGCCGTGTGCCGCCATTATCTGTCTGCGGGGCGAAGGCATGGCAATTACTGGCTTGTTGGCGATGCGCGGAACACGCCCGGGCGCTCGCTCTATGTTCGCCTCAAAGCGACTGACAAGGGCGCAGCAGGCAAATGGGCAGATGCGGCAACCGGCGAGCATGGAGACCTGCTCGACATCATCCGTGAAAGCATGGCCCTCCTAGACTTCAGCGACGTGATCGAGGAGGCGCAAAGCTTTCTCAATCTCTCAAGGAAGGAGCCTTTGCCATGGCAAGTAAAGACCGATAGTGAAATCGGCTCTTCAGAGGCGGCGAGACGCCTTTTTGCCATGGCGAAACCCATCAGAGGAACACTCGCTGAGACTTATCTCCATCACCGTGGCATTGGCGAGCTACGGGACACTTCCATGCTGCGCTTTCACCCGAGCTGCTATTGGAAACCGGAAGGAGATGCCCCGACCGAAATCTGGCCGGCCATGATCGCAGCGGTGACCGACCTTGACGGCAGGATCACGGGTGTGCATCGAACATGGTTGTCACGGGACGGGCGCAGCAAGGCTCCACTTGATCCTCCACGCAAGGCCTTGGGGCATCTGCATGGTCATGCTGTGCGCTTCGGCGCAGTACGGGACATTCTGGCTGCAGGCGAGGGTATTGAAACCATACTGTCCTTGCGACAGATCCTACTTCCTATTCCCATGATGGCTGCTCTGTCGGCCGGGCATCTGGCTGCCATCCAGTTTCCTGCGTCATTGAAGCGGCTCTATATTGTGCGCGACAGGGACCCTGCCGGCGATGAAGCATATACACGTCTCAGCATGAGAGCACAGGGCGTTGGGATCGAGGCGATAGGCTTGATGCCGATGCTGGGGGACTTCAACGAGGACCTCATCCAACTTGGACCCAATGCCATGCGGACTTGTTTGCGTGATCAACTCGCACCTGACGATTGGAGCCGTATTCGAGACGAGAACGAATAGGCGGTAGCGGGCGAGAATGGGGTTATGTCCTTGCGGCCGATAGTGGGCCTTTCCATCGTTCAGAGGGACCGCACATGGCCTTCGAGAGGGCGAGCGGCCCACAAGCCAACCGGTCAGGCAATGGCGGCGCCCGACTAATATCCGTCGGCGGGAGGCCCGCCTTTACAGCGCGAAACAAATTAGTCGGGCTTGGCCATCAAGGCCCTCGCAAGAGACTTGGGCTGCCAGACCGGTGGTCCTATGGGTTTTCGTCGCCATGAAGGCCGCGATGGTTGCGGTCCAATCGATGGAGAGCCCCATGAATGCTTCTGATGACATCACACCAGAATCCATCTCGTCGCCAACCGATCATATCGTCCAACAACTCGAACTCTACGGCTATCACCCGATTGCGGGAGAGGTTGATCCGCGCGACCCGCCGGAGGGCCTCAGTATCGAAGGTGCTGTCACAGATATCTTTGATGCCCTTGTTGCCACCATGTCAGACACCAGCCTTGATCCCGACCTTCCTGAAATCCTCTGGTCCATGGTCAATATTTTCCATCGCGCGTTAGAAAGGATCGAGCGCAAGCTTGACGATAACGAGCAAGCGCAAAAGCGCCTTCAGCGCGAACAGGATGGCTCCGAGGTGAAATCCGTCCAGCTCGAAACCCTGATCGCTATGGGGCAGGGGCTGTTGGACCGCCGCAACAGCTTGGAGCATTTTCGCGAAACCGCAGCCGAGCACTTTGCCAACATCACCGGTACGCCCTGGACACCGAGGACCGGATCGCGTGTTGACCATCGCCATCTGACGGCTGCCATGATCGACAGTCGCGACTTCATTGCCGCCAAGCACCGCTCCGAGAATGAAACCCTTCTTCCGCCCGGCGTGAAAATCGCCTTCTCAGGTGGCGACACCTCAGAGCATCTCCTGATCTGGGACAGGCTTGATCAGGTTCTTGCCAAGCACCCTGACATGGTTCTGCTGCATGGTGGCTCACCCAAAGGAGCCGAAAAGATAGCCGCTCTATGGGCCTCTCAACGCAAAGTGCCTCAAGTCGCCTTCAAGCCTGATTGGGCCGCCCATGGCAAAGCTGCCCCCTTCAAGCGCAACGACCTGATGCTAGAGGCCCTGCCAATCGGCGTTATCCTCTTTCCGGGTACCGGTATTCAGGAAAATCTCTCGGATAAAGCCCGCAAGCTTGGCATTCCCGTTTATCGCATCAACCAAGGTGGCGCGTAAGCGCCATTCTCCTAATTCAGACGATCATCCGCAAAATCGCTCTTGAGAAACTCAAGGCTGAGTGCAGGGAAGGAGCAAATGGCCTGCGCTACATCCGGGCGCATGTGAATATGCCATGTCTGATGAGCTATCGGCTCTGGGGCCGCAAAAGCAACAGGTTCCAGCACCGCCAGATTGGCACCGGATTTCGGATCCCGAACCGATTGGTAGCGAATGATCTCCGCTTGCGTTTCTCTTGCCTTGTCTGAAAGATCAAGACAGGCATTATAGTCCTGCTTGTTCGTCCAGATGTCAGTATCCTGCGCCAAAGGATCAGACATCAGATCGAGCATTTTCGCTGTTTTGAGAGCCACAGCAAAAGCGGTGTGGATCAAGGCATTGGTGGGGAAGGGAGTATCCGGCGATTCCGAGAAAAAGAGATAGCGATAGAAGACAGTCTCAGCCATCGCCGTCTCAACCTCTTCCGATGCATAGAAGACGCCGGGTGTCATGCCAGCTCGCCGAAAACGGGACGCATGCGGATAGGGCTTATAGCGAAATGGCGTGAACAGCAGAAAATGGAGATGAGCACAAGCCTCAGGCACTTGCGGCTTTACCTCATCGAGCATTTCTTCCAATAGCTGTTGCTCATCAAGCGTATCAACCAGCTTTTGGGTAGATATCTGGTGTTGAGCCTCTACCACCCGCCAGCCAGTACCATCATACGGAGCAAGCTCAGATGATAGCGCGTCGACTGTCCAGATAGTTTGAGACATTCAAAAGCCCTGCAACACTCATGATGGCATCAAGAGGCGTAGCCTCCAGCGCCTTGTTTCTGTTCTTCATCCATTGGCGAGCAACGGCCTCGTCACCGCCCGTGATAGCGTCCAGAGAACGGAAGACCCGTACAAGGTGCAAGGCCAACTCGAATTCCTTGGAACCCTCATCAAGCACATAGCCGCCCTTCTTCATGCGCGAAACAGTCGGAGGCGAAAGGCCAATCACACCAGCCAATTGGCCTGCAGTTAGCCCGAGGCGCTCAGCGGCACCAAGTACGGCTTTGGTCGCCACTTGCCCACGTGATGCATTCGCTTTTGCTGCGTTTAGAACCTGTCGCATGTTCTTCCTCATTATTTCTATGGGAAATATAGCATAGAAAAATTTTATATGAAAGAATTCTGGAAGCGCATTATTATCGAATGAATGGTGATTCCGCGCAGTCAAATTGGCTGAATTTTGTTAAAATGACGGAGAGCTGCAATTCGGTGCAAATGCAAGACTTCAGATCACGCCAATCAAAGCAGACCTTCATTTTGTTTCCAAAAACTTTAAGATTTTTGAGCGGCGCGTGGCTAGAAATGCCTCATAGCCCTTGAGAAGAGTGGCTGCGTCTTGGTCTAAAGATTGACTCTCCCGCACCTCGTCGATTTGCTTTAGAGCATTTTCGATGGACGGTGGTTTCGTGTCTGTCGACAACAGGCGTTGCGCCAGATCTAGATCCATTCTTCGAGCGGTCTCTGGTGATAACGAGGAGCGATTCTCAAAATAGCTTACGCGAAGCGCAAGCTTGATCAGCCGATCATCTTCAAAAGTCTTCCCAATGATAGGTCTCTCGCTCACAGGTGAGTTGTGAAATTGATCGCAAAGTGCGACATCGCTCCAGCTCGAAAACTTCGCATACAGCATCTCTTCAACATGAGATGGCTCAGGATATTCAGGGCGAGTTTCCAGATAACTATTCACGAGTCTGGCCTTGAAAATATCGTCTTCTGCTACTCGGGCTGCACGAGCTTCCAACTCTTCGCATGAAATACCATTGAAAAGTTCTTCGGGAGCTTCCCAAAGTGGCATTATCGTCGGACCGGCATTCGTTCGGACGCTTCTGATTGGGCATGGTGGGCTTGATAATCTGGCTACCAATTGTCTATCTTGCATTGATGCGAGATCGTCGATTAACGTGAATAGGCTTATACAAAGCATCCCATTTGGATTCTCGGGTTCATTGCCGACGAAAACAACAGGAGTGTGATAAGCCTTATTTGCAAAAAACTCGGTGAGCACAAAGGGCTCTTCCGATGAAATGAAATCTGCAACCGAAGCTTTGTTCGAAAAACGCACGAACCTTCGCCAAAGGTCCGGGCTGAGTTCTTTAACAAGTCGACAGAGCTTAAGTGCAGTCTGAGCATCAGATAGCGCGTCATGTGCTTTGAGCGTTGTTATGTCGTTGGCCGTGGCTAGGTCGTGAAGACGGAAGCTTACGCCACCTGAGTCTTTTAGTGGCACGCGTAGTGAACTATCGCCAGACGCGGAGCATGCCAAAACCAGTGACATAACGTCATTACGACCGTTTCCATGAAGACTAGTAAGGAAGGGAGGATGTAGTGTTTTATACAACGCATGACGAAGAAACTCTTCATCAAATCTTATGGAATTATACCCGAGAAAAATGGCCGGAGACCAAGACATCAATCTAGCATTTAAGTCCCTTATCATTTGATAGTGAGTCAGAAGCCGCTTGTCCGTAAGGTCTTCAATTGATAATCCGTTGGCGAGCATTGCCCGAACATCTGGAACCACGTTCGGATCGATCCTTGAACGCAGTTCCAGCCGATCAGTTTCATTGAGATCGTTGTCCGTTTGTACGGCTGCAAATTGAACAATTTGGTCAAAGCCAGCATGTAGACCTGTAGTTTCGGTATCAAAGAAAATAAACGACATGTGGCCACCGGAATTACATAAGGCTGGCTAGCCGATACTTCATTGCAGATACGCTGACGCGAAATTTTTTAGCTAGTCGTTCAACATTGACCTCATCATCAAGGTCTAATCCACTCTCATCACAAGCTTCTAACAATAGTTCCTCAGGCATAAGCAGTGCTGACGCAAAGGCATTTGCTTGAATTTCTAATGGGTCTGTTCCTTGAGAAGACACAGTATCTCGCCTCAGCGCTCGCAACCCTTTTGAGACATGGACCTGTCCATGCAGTTTGTCTTCGTGGAGAATGTGATGGGCGAGTTCGTGCGCGGCAGAAAATCTTTGACGGTTTGGATGATGTAAAGCGTTTACGCCAATAATTGATACACCATCTTGTATATATGCCATTCCTGATAAATCTTCATCAAGAGGGGCGTAGTCGAGAACGATATTTCTGCTCTTAATAATCCTTTCTATAGGAACCGGAGCGCGTTTTATGTTGTGTTCTTCAAGAACTTTGACTGCGGCCGCAATAGCATATTCCTTAGGATCAGTCATCGCCGCGAACTCTGCTTAGTTCTTTGCTTAAGTGCCTTGTGGATCAGTTGCTCAACACCTGCCTTGCTGGTTTCTGACAAAATCTCACTGGTTTTCATCCTCGTCTCTTCCTCTCTCTCGCGATCAATGCTGAGAGGTGGCAACAGATCTGAAACTGCGGTCACCTTCAATGCGCTCGCTATCGAATAAAGATGATGCAGCCCGACATTCTGTTGTCCACGCTCTATGTTCGCAATAGATGCACGTGACAGCCCAGTTTTCTGAGCAAGTTCTAACTGCGTCATGTTGCCTTGCTGCTTTCTTCGGATCGCCACAGCGCGACCGAAAGCCTTGTATATCTGTTCCTTTGACATGCTTCTTGATACCAAGTTTAACGGTACCGTGTCAATATTTCAAACAAAAGTTTGAAATGTAAACATTAATATGTTTCTATTGACAACATTATTTCAGTAGTTCAATATTGCGGTATTGAACTGAGAATCAAACACGGAGGCGTAAGGAAGCAAATTATGGCAAGTAAGAGCAAAAGCGGTGGCGGATACCGAAGCGCAAAGTCGGGTCGTTATGTAACGAAGGCTTACGGGAAATCTCATCCTCAGACGACTGTAAAGGAAGCTGCTGGTAAGAGCGGCTCGACCGGAGGGAGCTATCGCAGTGCCATCAGCGGTCGTTTCGTGACTGCAAAGCACGGCAAGGCGAACTTGAGCACGACCATCCAGGAGAAATAGTCGGAAATAACAACTGTAGCTGCAGCGGTGAAGCGTGCCTTCACTATTGGTGACGGTGAGTAGAACTTGTTTCCGGTGCACAGGTTGCCAATGGTCTGCGTAAAGTCCGTACGGACGATGAAAGTGACACTTTGATATAAGGACGGTCAATATGCCGAGAAAACCAGAGAAGACGGTCACCATCACGGTCAACCAAGATGATCATGAAGTGGCTAAAGAAAAGATTTCATATGACGAAGTCGTCTCACTTTACCTGTCGGACGGGGGAAGTGGATCCACGGAATATCTGATCAAGTACTCGCGAGGGCATTCGGGGAATGTGAGTGGCACTCTGGCTCCAGGCAATGAGGTAATGGTAAAAAATGGCATGCGTTTTAGAGTTTCGGGAACTGGCGAGTCGTAATAGCTTCGTTCAAGAACTGGAAGAGGACGGCTACCTTGTCGACTTTGTCGGGGGACATCTTATCGTCTATGGTCTGCCCTATTTGAATATAAATGGTGAGCTCTCGCATGGAGACTTAGCAAGCCCCGTCGATCTCTCTGCGGATGGGGTCATTGATCCTCCCGGCAATCACCAAGTGTGGTTTCGTGGTGGTCGACCGTACGATCAGAGCGGGCGCCAACTTCGACTTGGTGGAGGAGCTGGAAAAGTGAAGATCGCCGACGGGTTTGAGTCCGACTATTCCTTTTCATACAAATTGCTTAATGAGAAAGGACAGATGCGCCGTTACCAAACGTTTGAGGAGAAAATACAAACATATCTTGATACGATCACCGGGCCCGCAATGTCAGCCTTTCCGAGCGCGACGCCACTGAAGGCCATCAAACTTCTAGCGGCAGAACAGGGCACTCCTCTACAATTTCCCGATACGCTGTCCGCCAGGTACCACATGAATGACCTTTCAAGATTGCTGGAAGGAAAACGAGTGGGGATAATTGGCCTCGGCGGCACTGGTTCCTACATTCTGGATTTCATTGCTCGGACGCATTTAGCGGAGATCGTTTTGTTCGACGATGACAAGGTGCATGTTCATACGATTTTTCGTATTCCTGGGTTTATTCCTCGTGCAATCGGATTACAAAAGGTTGACGCCTTGGCGCAGCAGTACGGTAACTGGCATTCAAACATAACGCCTATTTCTGAACAAATTACCGCGTCAAACGTCTCGCAGCTTGAAGGCTTCGACTTCGTGTTTGTTGCAATCGATCATGGGCCGTCTCGCATTTTAATAATCGATTGGCTTAGCTCAAATAGCGTACCGTTCGTGGATTGTGGAATGGGGCTGAACCGCACGACAATTGGCTTAAACGGCGTTGTTAGAGTGACTGGTGTGGATCGAGCCGCCTACGATGCAACGGCAAAGACGGTCTTCCTGCCTGGTGATGACCCCAAAGAAGGAGAGTATCGCCGTCAGGGCCAAATTGCAGAGCTGAATGCGTTAAATGGTGCCTTGGCTGTTCTGCGGTTCAAACAGCACTTCGGAATCTACGGCCGAGAAGATTTAGCGGTGTCTCAAATTCTGGAAACAACGTCTCTGGAAATTGACAGAAAGGTATTGTCCGAATGAGGTTTCGTTATCAGCTAGTGGAGCGAATTCCCAAGGATATGGAGCAGGGCGTTGTTTACCACTCCGAGGAATTTGAAATAGCGGGGTTGCTCTGTGCTTGCGGCTGTGGTCATCGTATTACCCTAATCGTTCCGGATAGCCATAGGGTCTTTGATGACGGAGGTTATGCAACCATCCATCCTTCTGTTGGTGTGTTCGACGCGCCATGCAAATCCCATTACGTAATTCGTGCTGGTAACGTCCAATGGCTCCCTGCTTTCTCCGGAAGTCAGGCGACTAGGATCATGCAGGCGCAAATCGCACGTCATGTCACCCAAGATGTAAAGCCGGTTTCTTGGTTGCGGCGAACCGTAGCAGCTGTTTCCAGTTTCGTTATGAAGTGGTTTCGGCGTTGACCGGGAGAGGTGCTCGGGTTAACCCTAGGTTGTTGTTTATTAGTTGGTTGTGCTGGTGAGCGTAAGAGAGGAACGCGCTGCAACTGCTTATAATGTTTCGCGTAGCAGCTTTGGATCGTGACTGCCGCTTCCTGAGTCTGATGAGCGTTTTCATCTGATGGGTCAATGCATAGGAGCGCTTCCCTAAGGCCGTCATTCGAATGATGTGCAACACTTTGAGCAGTCATGTCATGGAAGGTGATGTTAAGAGTATATCCGACTTCGCTAAACTTATTGTTCAAAGCGATCTCCTCGCTATTGAACACCAAGCCGATAAAGTCGCTTCAAATAAAAAAGCCCGCTAATGCGGGCCTTTTATGAATTTTCAAACATACTTAATACAGATAAATGCCGCTTGCGGGGTACCTGTTACTTGCATCGTCTTCACGACCTTCAGACATGCTGTAGGTATCATCACTCAACAAGGCAAAAGCTCTATCCACCAACTCCTGACCGTAGTTGCCAGACTGCTGTGCATCCTTGTACCTCTCCGCGTCCTTGCGGGTAGCTACTTTCTCTCCCATGGTCGGCCCCTGACTCAACTGTTTGTATAGGATCGTGGCGTTAACACTTACCACTTCATCAGAATCGTCTTAATATGACGTTAACTTATGAGTAATGGGTAAAATCAAAAATGACAAAAGAAATTTCGAGGATAAAGCAACCGCCAATAATAATAGGTCTTGTCGCCCCCCTTGGTGTGGATATCAATCCGATTATAAAATCTTTTGAAAAAGAATTTGAAGGAAAAGGGTATAGATCTACTTTAATAAAAGTAACAGATTATTTCAAAGAAATTTTGCCTGACTTTAAGTGCAAAGAAAACCCGACTTACTCAGAAAGAATTGTTGAGCTAATAAAAGCGGGAAATGAAATTTGTAAAACTTATAATGATCCGGCAATATTAGCGAGACTTTGCGTAAAACTCATCTCTGAGTCCAATGCGGAGACCGAGCGGGGGTTGGCGCGAGGAACGCGAAAAGTTTACATAGTCAGGCAATTCAAACGCGAAGATGAAGTTGGTTTTCTGCGCAGTATATACGGTAACTTATTCTTCCAGGTGTCAATCTTCTCTAATCGAAAAAAGAGATTGGAGTACCTTACGCAGAGCATTGCGGACAGCCAATATCAAATCGACGCGCATCAATTTACCGGTGATGCACAAAAATTGATAGAGCGAGATGAAAGAGAAAAGGACAACGACTTCGGCCAACAAGTCGGGAAGATCTTTCACCACGCTGATTATTTGATAAATGCAGACGTGCAAGAAGGAGTTGAAACGCAAGTTCAGCGTTTCGTAAATCTCCTTTTTGGTTCGAATTTCATATCTCCAACTCGGGAAGAATACGGTATGTTTTTGGCTGCCTCAGCAGCCTTAAGAACCTTAGATCTATCGAGACAAGTTGGTGCTGCGGTTTTCTCACCAACCTCTGAAATTATCAGCATGGGATGTAATGAAGTGCCGAAAGGTGGAGGAGGGAGCTATTGGGCCGACGCTGGAGGGTTCGATGCTCGAGACTACAAGCTAGGACAAGATCCCAACGAAAAGCGGAAAGTCGCAAACGCCGTGGATATTTTGAAGCGACTGCAAAAAGAGCACATCATTAAGGAAGACATAGCTGTAACCGATCTAGTCGAAGATGATGTTGTCAAAGAATCTCTGATGATGGACGTTCTTGAGTTCGGTCGTATTGTTCATGCTGAAATGATGGCTATAACAGACGCCGCAAGAGCTGGTAAGAGTTTGAAGGATGCGACCCTTTATTGCACCACATTTCCTTGCCATATGTGTGCGAAGCACATTGTTGCATCTGGAATTACTCGCGTCGTCTACTTAGAGCCCTACCCAAAGAGCAGTGCGATAGATCTGCATGGCGATTCAATTCAGACAGATGAAACCGGTGATGAGCAATATAAGGATTTTGAAAAAGCTACATTTTCGCATTTTTGCGGAATAACTCCGCGACGGTACATGGAATTATTTCATCGAGGCAAACGTAAAGGAAAGGCTGGCAACGTACAGGAATGGGCTCAAGGCGTACCTGAACCAGTGGTAAATATTCATATTCCCAGTTACGCTGGGTTCGAAACAATTGTTGCAACTGATTTCGATAAAGAAATTGCTGCAAAGTTTGAAGAATATGCTTCGGCCAATAAACTCAATAAGTGATATGTGCATCCATCTTGCCCGCGTATGTAATTTGAAGCTCGAACCGCAACAGTGAGAAAGCGAGATTGAGGTCGACTAAACCCGATGTTCAACTCACTCTTATTCTTTGCGGTGCAGTAATCAGAAAAGCCGCCCTTGTGATACTAATTCGAAGCCAAAGTAAACTGTAGATAGAGCCGCATGTGACATGTTTCCTTGCAATTTGTCCCAATGTTATTAGGGGAAAAAAGAAGATCAACTGGCCAGCGGCAAACCTCAGCTTTCTGCCCTATTTAACTGAGGTGCCTTCGATAGAGCTCCATCACCGAACGCTCCGAAAGTCGGAAAGATCCGCAGAGTCGTCTACTGGTTACGACAAATGTCAGGCGTAACTCGAATGGCAGTAATGAGGTGCTATTTTCGCTGAAGTTCGTTTGTTGCGGAGCAGGTGTCACGTTGCTCGGCGCTGCTATTTGCCTTGCATTCGTTGACGCGATAATCGCGAAGCTTTTTTCATCCTGGTTGCCTTCATTGCAGATCACTCACGCATCATCTCGAAACCCCATCATTTCCCGATCGCCTCAAACGGTCTCTTGACCTGGCCTGATCTGGCCGAAGAACGGCTTTTGCCTCGATTGCCTAGGCCGCAATGGTTCGGATTGGCTTTCTTCGCCTGTCGGTAAACGACATTCCTCGCGAAATAACAAAGCCACGCCTCTCCATCCTCCGCTGTGCTTCGGTCGCAAGGATGCGGCGGCAATCGTCTTTGGCCTTTTGATCGCCATCGAGACCGCATGGTGCGGGATCGGAAACAAAATGGAGATTTAAAATGGCTACCATCGGCACCTTCAAGAAGAACGGCACCAACGAATACACTGGCGAAATCGTCACTCTCAGCGTTCAGGCAAAAGGCGTCCGCATCATTCCCGACATTCGCGCAATTGGCGATAACGCTCCCAGCCACCGTGTCCTTGTCGGCCGTGCGGAAATCGGCGCTGCCTGGTCCAAGCGATCCAGCGAAGGCTGTGACTATCTTGGCCTCAAACTGGATGATCCCAGCTTCGCAGCTCCAATCTATGCCAACCTCTTCGATGACAAAGACGGCGAGAGCTACATCCTGATCTGGTCTCGTCCCAATGGGCAACGTGGCGAATGACATTGCGATGGCTCCGGCAACCGCCGGAGCCTTCTTCTTTTGGTTGCGGAAAGTTAGGTTTGCGTGTAGCCTTTTTTCGATTTTAACTAGTTACGATAACTCGAAATTATGGGGTGTTTTCTTTGGAGGCAACGGCTGATCAGAATCCCGACCTGCGGCGTCAAGCAGATACGATTATTCAACAAATCGACCGATGGAGGAGGGAAACGTTTGCATACAGGTGGTTGAACATCATCTTGTTTATGTCTTGCAAGGCGCTGATACCCGCCGGATCTTTGGTTGTTGCTGCCAATCTAACAGCAACGCTGTTTGCCACGGCATTCTTCGACAATCTCACGTCTACGATAATTGCAATAGTGGTTACGGTTCTTGCCACTCTGGAAGTAATGTTGAATCCTTCTGCCAAGAAACGTGTCGCATTCACCTTGAACAACGAGCTCACAGGGTTGAAGAACAACATACAAATTGAGCTTGCAACGGGCGATAGTGCAGGCATTAAGGCAGCACTCACTGATGCGAACACGAAGCTAAGAGATCTTTTGAACAAATATTCTCAGGATGGGTATTAGTATCTGTTATTACGGGAAATGACGTATATCAAAATGAGAACTGGGACAATTATCAGATACAAGGATGTTGCCCCTGAGCTCGTGGCCAGGATGGAGGCGATCATCAATCCCACGATGAACGGCCAGCTTCCGAGGAACTTCTGAGCTTTCAAACGCCGCTTCTGATCGAGAAATTTATCACCGGATCGCCACTCTTTAGCAAATAGCGATTTGATCTCTTTATGTTTAGCAACAGACCGTTTCAAATGCTCTTGTGCGTTCACGCTGACGGAATTTTGCAGTAACCCGTCAATGAATAGATTTCCATATATCCTTTTGCCGGTGAAATGGCCCAATCCGGTACGCCCAATTTCAACTTCGGTGTAAATGGTGCTGTTGTCGAAAAAAACGAATGTGAACCTCCACGAGGCCCTTCCCGTAGCTCCGAACAAGTCCGCCGATCTGTCCGCGATACACGTACTGCCAGACAGTTTCTCGAAAACCCTTCGTTTGGAGGGCGGCGTAAATCTCGCCTACTAACGGGTTATCTTGCGTCTCTTGCAGAAGAAAGCGTTCTTCGCAGCGCTTCCGGTGAAAAATTCCCCAACGCCAAGGGGGAAATAGCAGATCACGCATAATTTCGAGTTATCGTCACCCAGGATCGATTTGCCCCAAAGTGTCGGCTCGAGAAATTGCTTGAATAAGCGAATTGTCCGACACCCGAGTATAAATTTCAGTCGTCGCGATGGAAGCGTGACCCAGCAAACGCTGCACTATCCGAATATCAATACCCTCTTCTATGAGCAGAGTGGCTGCGGAATGACGAAAGCGGTGTGGGGTAAGCGTTTCTGGTAATGCCAAGCCTGCAGACAAGTTTTTGAGGCGCTTTCTAAATGCCGCTTCAGACAACCGTGCTCCACGAATATTCTGAAACAAGAAACTTTCTGGTTGCTCATCCTGCCTTTGCTTGATGTAGCTTTTCAGATCAGAAAGCAATCGTAAGTTTGTTACGTAAACCGAGCGTTCTCGATTACCTTTCCCCACAACACGGATCCGCGAGCAATCAGGAGACAGATCTCTGAGTTTAATGTGAGTAAGCTCTCCAATCCTCAAACCGGTTGCAGTCAACAGTCTGGTCGCAAGTACGGTCACATAGTCGGAGGAAAAAGGGGTGTCTATCCCGTATCCGGTGTGGGTTGCAGTGGACGGGAACTGCCGCGGAGCGGAAACAAAAAGTTGCCGAAGTGTCTCGCGATCAATCGGTCTGGGTAGTCTCTTTGGCACCTTCAAATCGATTTCTAATTGTTCGAAAGGTGTGGGAGCATTTTGAAGGGATTTAGAAGTCCATTTGAAGAACTTCTTTAAGCAAACAATCCTACGTCGTACCGTCGCCGGTGCCAATCCCTGCCGATTGCGCAAATCCTCCATATATTCAAGGATGCAGTCGCCATCTATGCGAGGGTCGGTTTCCCTCAAAATATACTTGGCAAATGCACGAAGATCCTGACGGTAGCTGAGAATTGTGTTTTCACTCAGGTTCTGTTGCGTACGACAATACTCAAGAAAAACTTCAATGTGAGTAGCGAATTGAAAATCCATTTTTGGACATATCCCTCAAGCCTAATGGCTTATCTTGTTTTGTGTTTTTGTGTCCAATAAATGAGAGTTCCTAAGCCAATCTTTCATGTCTGCCACAAATTGCATTTGGGAATAAGATTTTACGATAAATATCAATTAATTAGATATCTCGAACGAGAAGCTCACTTATAGAGAGAATTGTTCAATGTATGCGGGTATGTGTTTATTACTGGTTGTAACTGTAGTCGAGGCTGACTAAAGTGAATACATTGTTTGATTAGTTACGATAACTGGGAATTATCCATGCCTGAGCGGCAGCCCGATGCGCTTTTATGGACCGCCATAAGTATTCAAGATAAAGTGTCCGACACGCTGAGTAGGATACTATCCGGCGACGTTCGTGCGGCAGTGATCACTGGGCCGCCCGGTTGTGGGAAGACTTGGTTGGCGCGAAGTATCGGCGCAAGCTTCGTAGCGGCTGGTGGCGTCGCATTTCGTGGAGTGGGCGATGATGGTGAGGCGAACCGTCGATTGTACCCCTTGCAACGTGCTCAGGCTGAGACTTCTGGCTACTTCAAGCCAGCGGTCACGGTGGGAAAAGCGTTGGCAAATGTTGCTGCCAAGGTAGCTTCGGGAGGGATGCTTGATGCAGAAGGCGCTATCCAAGCCTTCGATGCTGAAGCAGCAAGACGCAAACGTGGCTGCATGTTCCTAGCGGAAGACGAACAATCTGTGCTCTCAGATCTCGCTGTCCACGCAGGAGGAAGACCGGCGCTACTGATCGTTGAAAACCTACACTGGTGGGATCGGGATTCTCTTTCCCTTCTACGCACGATGCTGAAGAGGGAAGTTTCGACTGCTTTCCCGTTTCTCGAACAACTGCGGGTAGTGGCAACCACGACAAATTCAGACTATCAGCAGCCGATTTGGAGGGATGCATACTCCAAGCATGTAATGCCGCTGTTTCCAGTCGAGATCGAAATGGGGTACGTTAAGCGTTCCCAATTGCGGACACTTCGACAGGTACTTGCAATCCCGGAAACAATCAAAGATGAGGACTTTGAGTTTGTACATGGAATAAGCGGTGGCCATCTCACGGTGATTGGTGAGGCCTGCCATTACCTCAGCGAGTGCGGAATCTCCGTGAAAGAGTTTGCGCTCGAAGATAGAGTGCGATTTGTCGAAGACCTTTTCTTACAACGCTTACGAAGTATTGGGACTCTTGGAGATGTCGCAAAGCAATTGCTTCACGCAGCTTCGATCATCGGAACCACAGCCTCGCGGGTAGAGCTCTTTTGTGTCTATCGACACAATGGAAGCAATCCAGAGCAAGCAATTCAGTTGTGTCGAGACTTTGGCTTTTTGGAGGATCGTGGTGAGTTTGTGGAGTTTCGCCACCAATACATAAAGGAATTTTTCGCTAAGGATCTCGGTCTTGAAGAAATGACACTACGCCGTATCTTCTCAGAATGCTTGCGACAACTCACTCCTCACGATTATCAAAGGCGAGCGCTAAACCTATTGAAGTCAGGTGACCGTAAGGGTGCCGCTGATCTGTTGGTTGCGGCTGTCGCGGAAAATCTACGCTTCGGAAGACCTCCGCATCACCTCATGCATTATGAGGAGAAAGAACTTGTTCTAGAAGAGGGATTAGGGCCACTAGCCGATTGCCTCCAAGAGGCATATTTACTGTTATCCAAA
>NZ_CAUVYE020000009.1:0-14512 GCF_963556055.3 uncultured Cohaesibacter sp.
GATGAGCATGCTGCACATCACGCACAGCCTGTCGGTTGACGTCGTCTTTGTTTAAGGCATCTCTGCTGAGCATCCGGGGTTTAAAGTCTTTATTCTTGCGCCCGGCCTCATTGATTATTCGCCTGCGCGCCATTTCAACCCGCGTCTCGAATTCATCTTCGTAACGCCGTTTTTCTTGCTGTATCTGCTCATCGTGAACACGCGTGATGTCTTGAAAGGTTTTCCATTGCCGGGCCGTGAGAATAGATTTTGCCTCACGGTTCAAACTGGCGCGTTCGAAGGCGCGGCGAAGATCGTTTGAAATACTCATCCGCGCGCTCCCCTCGATTTAAACAAGCGAAGGAAATCGCAATGGCCATTGCGCGGAAAATGCACTTCAAATCGGCCATAAGGACCGATGTAATTGCACTGCGCGTAAACGCGGCTTAGTTGCCCTGCATAGGTTCGGCTTTGCGTGCTCGATAAAACATGCGGCAAGCCATAGGCCTTAATCGCGACATAGATCGCGGCAGGCACGATAAGCCATAAGAAATAAACGGCGCGGATCAATCTAGCCTGTTTCATGCGCGCCTCCTGTGTGGCGCAGGAAGGCTAACGCGGGGCTTAGGAGGCAAGATGCCTCCTTCAAGCGGATTGGGAGCAATCTGATGACAGTACGGAGCCAGGTGCTGCTGACTGGCTTTTTCGCAAACGATATACCCGACGCCGCTGACATAAATGACTTGGCAGTGCGGCGGCAGGCGCATCAATTCATCAGCCGTATACAAGCGTTCGCGGCCTGTGCTCAAACCACCTGAGAACTCTGAATTTCCCGAATTGTAATTCAGGGTTCTGGTAAGCGTCTCTCGCTCGCCCATGGCCCGGCTAACACGTTCGGCCTCTTCAATATTGGCAAACTTCAACCACTGGGTAACGCGGACATTATCTTCCAATGTCGCAATCAGCTTATCGCCATTTTGACGCTGCAAATCCGAACGCGACTGAGCGATAAACAATGTTCGAAGACCAAAGGCCCGCTGGATGGTGACTTTCTCGATCACATCACGCGCGGGTGTGTTGGCCGCTTCATCGAACACAAGGTCCGTGCGACCACAACCACCTGACATCTGCGCGCTTGTAAAAGCGTTGAAGTGCAGGCCGTAATAAGTTCCAAGCCGGGAAGCGTTGCGCTGGTTCTGGACAAGGAAGACGATATAGCTTTCTTTTAGAAGCTGTTCATGCGAAATCTCCGCATGCCGACCAGCTTCACTTAATGGCCCGCCCGGTGAAAAGATACGAAGTGCGGAAAGCGCCGCTAAATAATGCTGACTATAATGCTCGGGATCGTTCTCGTGCAGCTCCTTGATTTGCATCGCGCGCGAGCGTGTCAGCGGAGAGCCTTCATCGGCTTCAACGGTGACGGCGCTCATCCACATTCCGGTATCTGATAGGAAAGCCGCAAGCCCTCCGGGCGTTGCGAGTTCGGGGAAACGGCTAATCAAGATCAGGAGTGCCAGTTCTAAGAACTCGCGCGGCACCTGTCTGAAATACGCATTCTTGGCATCGTTTTTGGGCTCATCAATGAAGATGTGCGAGACGTTTTCAATCTCCAGCATCAGGCTGGAACTTTCCGCCTGATACGCTGAAATGAGATTGCTAAACGGGTTCAGAGAAATTCGATAATCCGCGAACTCATCCCCCAATGTGTCGCTATCGTCAACGAGCGCAACGTTGCGTCCGTACAAAACGCAAAGTCGAACAAGCTGAGCGGCAATCTCACCTGATTTTACATCGTTGATGACAATGCTGCGGTCGAGATCCGCGAGCATAGACAGGATTTCCGGTATGGCGACGCAAGTGGTCTTGCCGCCGCCAGCAGCTGCATAAATCAGTGAGGAAGAGGTATTGTCCGGCTCAAAAATCGGGCGACCATCATCCAGAGAAAAGCCAAGTATACGTCGGCACTCACCATGGATGGCCCGGCGGGCCTTTCGGTTTAATCCCGCCAAGCGAAGAAGCCCGCTAAACAGGCCGCTCATTACATCATTCCTGCATCGCGCATAGCTTCAGGGCTTGCTAGCGTGGCAGATTTAGGAGCGGCCCGTTTTGCCGCGTAGTTTGCAAATAGTTTGCGCTTACGCATCAATCCAAAGCTTCGCCCTAAAAGCTTGGCGGAGGAAATGCCAAGGAGAATAGAAAGGAATCCCATGCCCCACCATTCAATCGATGAGGGCCAGATCAAATAGGCACCCCCGCCACAGATCGTTGCCATCAGGAGGTTGCCATTGATTTTGAGAATATCGCCGACAGCGCCATGTTCGCTCATGAGCCTTCTCCCGTTTTGACACTATGCAGTGCAGAGACGATTTCACGGCGCTTGGTTTCCAAGGTTGCCCGTGTCCCCCAAACGGCATCGGTCAACTCTGTGCCTTTCAAATCGCGAGAAAGGAGTTTGTAACTGGGTCAAGGTGAAAGCCACCGGCAACAACGCCAAACACAAAACCGATACAGATAGCAATTTCCCCCGCGTAAAGCAGGTCATGAAACACTGTAGCAAAACCCACCAACACCTCCTGCGGCCATGATCGCCGGGGTAAAAAATGGTCTACGTACAGACACAACCGATACCCTATGGAGAAGATACGTATCCCGATGGGTTTCAATGGCTTTGCCATCATGAATATCCAGCCGTCCGAAAATCATTTTGCTTCTCCTAATGCTGCAACATTTGGGGTTACGCGCGCGCGCTATCGAGCGTCGCGTGGAGGCGGGCAACGGGTTCTGGTTTGATTAAGCGAAGCGACCCTGCATAGATGGCAAATGACATCCGTTCTTGCTCGCTCGCCAAAGCTACGGCGGCAAGAACAAGTAGAGGTGACGCCTTCCAATGCGGCGTTGATACGTTCTCATTGCAAGGCTTTGTGCGCGCGCCTGCGCTGCTTTGGCAGGTGCGGCCAGCATGTCAAGAAAGCCGCAAATCTTCGCCCCGGATGGATCAAAGCTTCCGGCAATAGCACGGCAGTCAAAAGCATCAATAGGAAGTGAGCTTTGATGCTCGCGTTTGATTTCCCGGGTGAGCTTGCTGGCACAGCGCGCTTCCCATCCATCCATCTTGATCGTCCGGTCTGCCACCACCGGCCCGGCAACAACGTAAGAAAAGGCGGCAACGAAAACGAAGCCGACGGCCAAAGAGCCGCTAATTGGCAATCCTGAAAAATCAATGCTCATTCGTGTTCTCCTTTGATGAAATAAGGGCCGTTTTTTCAACGCGGTAACGCGCCCAGATCAATCCGAGGTAAGTGAAGAGCCAAAGGACAAGAGGAATGGTCAGTTCGATCATCGCCGTTAGAACGGCAATCGGCCAAAAGGCTCCTAGTTGCGCTATGGCTTGAGATATGCCTGCCTTTGCTGGAAAAGCTGGACCTTCGCTGATATCTGATTTCAAGCTATCGAGAGCGCTCTGTATGGACGCCCCATTGCGCGCAAGCATCGCATTGACGTTTCGCATAGCTTCTGGCTGATCCGGCAATTTGATTCCAGCTTGAAGCTCAACCGCATAGCTTTCGAACAGACTTGCAGGCAAGCTAAGGCGTAACTCTTCAACCTTGTCTTTAACGGCAGATGACTTACGTGCTAAACCACGCTGGCTTTCATCAGGCGTGAGACCATCGCCCGCTAAAATTGTTTCATACTGGCCGATTAGTGCATTCGCGTCTGCAAGCGCTACGCGCGCGCGCCTGTTCAGCTTCATTAAGTATTGTTGTGATTTCTTCTGCCCGTGTGGCAAGAGGCAGTACCCGCTCGGTAAACACTGCCTTCACCGCCTTTGCCTGAGCTGAGGCAGCCTTGCAATTTTTCGCAGTCCAACCCCCGGCGAATATCACTCGCCGCAGCTTCGAGGGCGGGTCTAATCTGAATAGTCTGGACAACATGAGCATTGGCATCAGACACAAAAGCCCGAAGTTCTTCTGCATGCTGCTGACGGTTTAGCGCATTAACTTCCTTAAGCACCAAACCACTATAGCTAAATGCCCCCGCGCTAATGCCAATGATGGTGATGGGCAAAAACGCTTCCAAGGAACGCAAAGCGAAATCCATGTGATGCCAGCTTTGCGCCCGCCTTGATCGCCTTATCATTGACTGTAAAGCTTACAAAACCGGACATTACGCCAATGGTGATCACCTTGGCGATGCCTAACACGCTTTCGGCTTCAATCAGATTTGGCGCGGCCATCATGGTCAAAGCACCAGTTCCAATCGCAGAAATGGGAAGGATAATTTTTTCGAACTCAATCGACTTTTCGCGCTGATATTGTGTTGGCTCATGAAGTTCTTTGGAAAGCCTGGCTGGTGGATTATCAGCCGCTTTCCTTGGCCGCCCACGCGGCTTGGGTACTTGCAGTTGTCGCTGACATTTTCCTGCTCCGTTTGAATGGTCATGTTTGCGTTTTGGAAAAGAAGGCCACAGACACCAGCGCAAGCGATATCGTTGACACCGGACGTGTCTCCGTGCCTTCAACTGAAATAAGGGCGACTTGATGCGCCTAATTTTGGAAAGTTTTGATGCCCTAGCGGGAAGTGTTATCTACCCGGCATTCGGCAGCATCTTGGCTGAAACATATGAGCCCATTTGCAACCTATGCATCTTCGCCCTAGCCGGGTTTGTCTTCCTTTGCTAAAGCTCGGGACTGCATCACCCATCAGATAATCGAAATAGGACGCGCCCATTTTGGACGTCATAGTGACAGTGCTATTTCGACAGGGCATAATGCCTTTAATCGCGTAAGTCATGTCTGTCTAACCTCATTCGTGATCCGCGACCGGGGTCGGAAGTTGCAGCTTCCGACCCCATCGTATCCTGGATCTAGTTTCATCGACGAGAGGCTTGTGCCTGGCCATCCTTTACAGCCTTGTCAGCTCGCTTCTTTTCTTCGTGATGCATACCATTGGTGTTTACTGTGCCTCCGTTAAATCCAATTCGTTTGTTATGCTCATAACTCGAAGTGTTCATGGATTTTCTCCTTTGCTATATCTACTATTGCTTGAATTATTGACGGAAAAACCGTCGGATTGAGACGGCTTTTCCTAACGACACTGAAGCACAGGCTGTAAGTTTTGAGAGTGCAATAAGATGCAAAAAAACTTCGATGAGACTGAAAGCAATCCATCAGGACAGAAAACATTTTCGATTTTTGAGAAGAACCAAGCTTTGAAAATTTTAGTTGATTATTCTTTGGTCACCGGAAAAAAGTGGCAGGCGATACTATCAGAGATTTTTCGAGTTACAGGTACCCAGACAACAGATCACGCTCCGTTGCTAACGCGACAAGATCTGGAACAATGGGCACGGCGCAAGAACAATATTGGTGATGCTAAGTTTCAAATTATCTTCAATTTTCTTACGCATCCAGAAACATTGGCGCGACCTGAGTTCTCAAAAGCCAGCAATTTAGAAAAGCATGGGGCTACCAAGCGAACTGGGCACGCTTTTGAACAGTTTTTCGATAATCATAAAAATCTTTATTACCTAACATTGCCAGAGCGCAAGGAGATTAGAATTTCTGAGTACATGGATAAATTTGAAGGGTATTATTCCGGCACAGACCCTCGTGGTCGTTGGTACTTAGCGGTGACGAGGTATCCGCACACTAATTTTTTTCGTTTGCCACTTTTTTCGTTATCAACGTCGACGCTTTCGAAAAAGAGATGACTGGGCGCTGGAACGGTATAGCGGTTTTCTAACCATCGGCTATGCAATCAGGCTTCACATGAAGCATGTTATTAGCACTGAGATAGAAGAGTTGATCGTAACCCCTATTTTTGAAAGTTCTTTAAAAAGAATTGATCGCCTCAAGCTAGTATATAATTCACGTTTGGCCGAGAAATTTGATGCCTTTTTATCTGAAAACGGCGAACAAGAACGTTATGAAATTCTGAAGCGAATCCCAATAAACAGCTATAGGTCCGACTTCGACAGGATCAAAGATAATAAAATTGAGGAATTTGTTGATAATTTCAGATGGAATGTATTATTATGACGGAAGATAACAAGAATAATAATGATAAAGATATGGATCATTTATATTTTAATCAGCCTCCAATAGATATATTTGAAGGAATTAAAAGAAATAATATTGAAGATGTTCGAAAGATACTTGAGAGAGAGCCTGCAAACATCAATGAAACTGACCACTTGGGAATGACGGCATTACATGTCGCAGCCGCAAAGGGAAACCTGAGTATGGTAACTTTTCTACTCGAACAAAAAGGTGTTGATCTGACGTTAAAAGATCAATTTGACCGCGACCCTCTAGATCTAGCAATTCTCGCCGGAAATCAAAGAGTGATTGACGCATTGTTCTGGTTCAGACAAGGGCTGGATACTGAGGGCAATGATCCGAACTCTTCTTTTCCCAGAAAAAATAGTATCTTGGGGTTCAAGCCAAAGTAGTCACCTTAAAAGCAAGATACCGATCACTAACCCCGAAGATGATTTCATCCAGCCAGCTTAGATCATCGCTTACGAGGTATTCCGGCAGGGAATTGATAAACGCCTGCCTCACATCGGCGGTCAGAACATCCGCAAAAATACTCCATATTTTACCTTTCCATGAATTGAAACATTGCCAATCCCAGACGTCCGGGGGAGACGGCAATCGTTCTCCATGCAAAGGCTGCACCTTCAAATGAAGCAATTGGGCATCGGCTACATCTTCCATTCGTCTTCCCATTTGCCCAAATGGAAATTAGCAATCAGACCTTCCTTACCGTCGTGGCGCATTTGTTCCTCCCGATAGACTGCGAGAGAGAGGTAGATCAATGCGGCTCGCGACAGTTTTAGAACGTGGAGGGTCTTCGCCTCAAATTCGCTCCTAGAAATGTGGTAGCCTGGGCTACTGTCAAAATGGGGTTCATTTCTGGTCGGGAAAGCCCATGACTCATGAACCTGAAAATACTTATGTTCAAGAAAGTTTCGTATTTCGGCCAGGGCTTCGGCTTCCGGCTCCATCACCTTCTTGAAATCAGATTCGTAAATATCCTTAGATAGCCAGAATAGTCCGCGCAGTGGCCAATTTTCTCGGTCAACAAACAATGCACGCATTGGCTTAGGGGTGTCCCTTACATCTTCATACCAAATATTCCTGAAATTGACTCGATGATCCGCCCAGCCGACCTTCATGTAGTGATTGATGAAAAAGGCGATCTTATCGAAAATGGAATAGCTTAGCCGGTAAGCAACCCGAACTTTTTCGACAGCCAATGCGTAAGATGGATAGTCCAGCGTGTTATAGAGAGCGACATCCTTGTCGGAAAAATGCGGGCTATCGCTGAAACCATCGACTTCCGAGCCCTCATAAAAGAAATATCGGGCTGAAACAAACTCCTGCTTGAGCTGATTGTAGAACCCGATCACAGGTGGCGGGTGTGGGCCTTCGTGTTCGTCGAATGCAAATGTCATCGACGGTAAGGTCAGGATATCCCGAGCAGCAATGCTTTCAGCACCTACGTCATTGAGTGGATTTAAAAAGAGGCGGTTCTTTAAAACCCAACTTCGATAGGCTCTTTCATCCGATGTATCGCCAAGTGAAAACTCGCTCGATTCAAAATGCTTTCTTGCAGCTTTGATATCCAGATTTGCCGCAATATCATCATGTGATTGTTGGAACCGGCTACGCAAAAGAGCATTCTGCTCAGAGTCAAAAACCGCATCAGCAGCTGATGCGTTTCCATACGATGTTGCGGCAGCCATCAGCAACATATCGGCATGTCCTGGATCATAAACGCTTTGCGAATAATGCAGGAAACCAGATGCCCGATTAGCCCATGCAACGGCAAATTTTTCTTCTAGTTGAAAGACGCGCTCCCAAACTTCAATTGCCTCCAAGATACGCCCTACCGTGCTGAGCTTGTTGGCCAAGTTGGTGAGTATGGAACAGCGATCCCTAACTTTAAGGTCTTGAAATCCAGCGTGTCGCACCGCTAGGCGCAAATGCACAATCTGGTTCTGCACTTCTTCTATTTCCCAGGACCAGCTTTGCTTTTTGCCACTCCCAAACAATCTGTTTTCCCAGGCATTGGCTCGAAAATAATGTAGGAGTGCAGATTGCGACGGCTCAAGTTTCCGCGTTTCCAACTTGTCAATCAGTGAAAACGCTTGTCCAGTCAGAACCTCATCGTTTTTATCAAAAGCATCGTCGATCATGCTCCCGATATCATCGAGAGCCTCTTCATTAGTTTTGGAATCTATGTTCAGTTCTTTGGCGATAGTCGTTACGTCTCCATGTTATCGCGCTCCCTATTCAGGAGCTGCACTTGCTGAAATCGAAATTGATGAATTGACAGATATTCTAATACTGATTGCATAGGAGCTTCAACGCTAAACGGTTGTGTATGAAGGGGTTTTTCTTATTGCCTTGTTGCATCGCACTGTTTGTGCGACCGGGCTGTCGTAAACCGAGCCTATAAAATCAGTCTCGGCCATTCGGCATCCATCCCTTGCGAGGAAATACTGCGGCGGCCTTGGCCGCCACTTTTATATTCGGCGCGTGTGTGCCACGCGCTTGGAACCGTTCTCGCCAGCTTATATCAAAACCGCCGACGCTCTTGCTGTGGTTCAACCATCTTCCGCCGCTTATGCGCGGTCTCCCGAGAAGAAAGTTGAACCATCGACGGATTTCGACCGACCGTCCCATATAGCCCGCCGCTTTTAGGCGACGGTCATATTCCATGATTTAAGGCTTGGGACGCTCGCCGCTTGGCAAGGGTTCATGCGCGGGGTTTTCTGTTTGAAGGCTTCGCAGTTTTGAACCTTTTTCAGCATTTGCGAGGCCGATATGTCATTATTATTCTTTGCCCAGCCCTACGATATTTCTGCGGTAGGCTTTTATTTCGAAACAATCGAAGATTACGACCAGAAAGCCCAGTAGCCTTAAAAACAGCTACGGTGACAAGGTCGAGGAATTTGAAATCCAGTATATCGACGGTGAAGACATCGACACCGCCTTGGCCAAGGCGTGGGGACTTAGCCAGTGCAATATTGCGGCATTCATTGACGCCGCAGAAGATTGGGAAGAAGACCAAAAGACCCGTTACGTCATAGCTGTAGGTGAATGCGGATACGGTCATGACCAGCTGGCAGACAACCCCGACAGCATCGACATGGACATCTACCATTTGGACAGCATGAAAGAGCTGGCCGAACAGTTTGTCGATGAAGGACTATTTGGCGAAATTCCCGAACGGCTTCAATTCTACATCGATTATGACGCCATCGCCCGTGATCTAGCGGTTGATTATTCAGAGACAGAAATCGCAGGACAGCGGCTGATTTATCGCTGTGCCTAGCGAATGCGCGATGTCAGCACAGGACAGCGCTTTTAACTTCTGTTTTTCAATAAAATCTCGCTGTCCTCTGGTGCTATCCCGCGCCGTTTGAACCCATTTGCATTTAAGGAGGATATAACCATGCAACTGCAACACATTAATTTCGACCAGCTTAAAACCACAAAAATCAATGTCCGTAAAACAGGCGGCAGTGATATCGATGATCTCGTACCGAGCATTCGATCACTGGGGGTATTACAGCCGCTTCTCGTGCGCCCAAACTGCGAAGGCTTTGAAGTCATCGCAGGTCAGCGGCGCTATAATGCACTCAAAAAAATTGCGCGTGAGGATGGCGAAGACACCACAGCCCAGCCCGTGCCCTGCATCGTCATGGAAGATGGAGATGATGCCAAGGCGATTGAAGCGTCACTCGCGGAAAACATCGCCCGTCTTCCGATGGATGAAATCGATCAGTACAAGGCCTTTGCCGCACTTTTCGGCAAAGGGGCAACGGCCTCTGACATTGCAAGTCAATTTGGTGTCAGCGAGCGCCTTGTAAATCAGCGCATGGCTATCGCCAATCTAAGCGCGCCTATTTTAAATCTGTATCGTAACGGAGAAATTCAGGCCAATACCGTTCGGACGCTAACGCTGGCCACCAAAGCCCAGCAAAAAGAATGGGTGCGCCTACACAAAAGCGATGATGACTATGCCCCGTTAGGGCGCACCCTTAAAGACTGGCTGTTTGGCGGTGACCATATCGCGACAAGTGCGGCGCTGTTTGATCTATCACTCTATGAAGGCGCGGTTGTTTCCGACCTATTTGGAGAAGAAGCCTATTTTTCCGATATCGGAAAATTCTGGTCACTGCAAAATCAAGCCATTGCAACCGCAAAGGAACAATATCTCGCGGATGGATGGCGTGAAGTAATTATCATGGATACAGGCGTTCATTGGCATAGCTGGGAGCATGACGCCGCGACAAAGGAAATGGGCGGCAGGGTTTATGTCGAAGTTAGAAGAAACGGCGAAGTTTTATTCCATGAGGGCTTTCTAACCCAAAAGGAAATCCAAAAGCTCGAACAGGCCATTAGCACCGAAGAAGACGAAAAGCCGGAGCGCCCAGAACTCACCAAGCCTATGCAGAATTATCTGGACCTGCACCGCCATGCCGCCGTGCGCCATGAGCTTATAAATCACCAAGCTATCGCCTTAAGGCTGGCGCTTGCCCAGATCATTGCGGGATCAAATTTATGGTCTGTTAGAGCCGAACCACAAAAAGCGGCAAATGATGCCATTACCGAAAGCCTCAATGCCAATAAAGCGCAAAGCCTTTTCGAAAAAGAACGGCAGAGCGTATTCAACATGCTCGGATTTACAAATGAGGAAGCAGAAACTCTTGTCATCGCAAATGGCGAGTATAGAAGCCGGATCGATTTTGATGGTCTTTTTGCCAAGCTATTAAAAATGAGCGATGAGGACGTTCAGCGTGTTTTCACCTTCGTTGTGGCTGAAACTCTTCCTGTCGAAAGCACCGCCGTCGAAATCCTTGGCGAGAAATTTGATATTGATATGACAGAAATCTGGCAGGCCGATCAAAGCTTCCTTGATTTGTTACGTGACAAAGAAGCCATCAATGAAATGCTGTTAGATATTGGCGGCAAGCAAACGGCTGATGCTCATATTGGATCGACCGCCAAAGTCCAGAAACAGGTCATTGGCAAATATCTTGACGGCACGAGAAAGCCTATAAAAGAAAACTGGACACCGCGCTATATGGAGTTCCCGATGCGCGGCTATACTAAGCGCGGCGGCATCAGTGCGATTAACCGCTATGAAAATGCCAAGAAACACTATGATTGATATTCAGGATTTCAAATCTTCGGCCAGCGGTTTACCGCTGGCCGGATTTTTTAATCCCCATCCTTGGCCCAGTCCTCATGTCCATGGCGCACACGGACAACCAGAACGTCACCGTTGTCTTCAATAACATAGACGATGAGATGTGCTTTAAAGGGATGTATGCGAACTGGCGGCGTAATCTCAAACCTCTCCCGCGCCATGCGGGGATTGGCGGCAAGCAGGTCAAAAACCTCATATAGTTCGCCATGATACCGGCGGGCCTGATCTTCGCCAAAACGAAGAAGGCCAGCTTGAGCAATGCCGATGATGTCCTCTTCGGCTTTTAAGGTAAGACGATATCCCATGCTTAATTGCCAGAGGTGGATTTAACCCGCGACTGCGCTTCCGCAAAAAGCGCGTCCCTTGAACGTCCGCCAACGCCGCTTGCCAGCCCCTCATCAACGAAGCGTTGCATGGCGGCAATCTTGTCAGATTTTTCCTGATCTCTTCGGATCAAATCCCGCACATAATCGCTGGCGTTGGAATACCGCCCGGTCTTTGCCTGCGCTTCTACCCATTCTTTCATGGGATCAGGTAGTGAAACATTCATAGTCGCCATATCAGCCTCCATAGTTCTATTATGGCAGATATTGGCAAAGTTTGTCAAAATTTAGATTTAGACGGATTGCCCTTGAAAGCCCCGACGCGACAAAGCGCTCAGCACTTTTTGATTTATTTGCCTGCGCGTTTCCATTTGTTTGAAGGTCAGGTTCCGCTTTCGCATGGTGTTTTGTAGAAACTGATATTCCCAGTTGTTTAATAATCCGCGCTGATGAAAAAACGCGATGCTATCAGCATTAAGCGACTTTTCGATATCCTTTCGAATTCGCTTGATACCTGTAAAAATCAGATCCGAACGAACCCCCAGAAAACGCTTCACGCATACATTGCCGACTTCCGTCGTATGGCCTGTAACACGGTTTCTGATTTCGCAAATCTCAATGATGGGATAGTGACTGCACAAACAGGTTTCTGGCTCATCTGCCTCAATGACATCGACAAGCACCCATTCTTTTCGTGCCGTTTCCCAGTCAGTAGCTTTGCTCATCGACAAGATAGCCTGACTGAGCTGCTTGAAATTATAGCCATCTCCCATGCCTTCGTCCCCCAAACCAGATTGCTAGAAAGACCGAAACTCGGCCAATACAAGCCGTTTTCCAGTGCAAGGATTGTTTCATGGACGCCTTTTGAAATGCAACTATTAAGTTTGTATTTCACTTAAACCTATCGAGCTTATCAGCTCGAAAGCCTTCGGATGGCTCTAACCAAGCTCCAAGGATGCATATTCTTTTGAGCGGCGAGATCGGGAAGTGAAATTTCATTTTGCTCTAACCGTCTTTTTGCTTCCAAAAGTTCCGAAGAACAAAGTTTGGGCGGGCGGCCCAGGCGCTTTCCTCTCGCGCGAGCGGCGGCTAGCCCTTCGCGGGTGCGCTCAATTAAATGCTCGCGCTCATGCTGGGCTATCGCCGCCATAATCGCGTAAATCAAGCGCCCATGGCGCGATGAGGTATCAAGATTCATGGTGATGATTTGAAAGCCGATACCACGCTCTAAAAGGCTCTCGGAGCATTTAAGCGCGTCGAGGCAGGACCGAAAAGCCCGGTCAATGTCCCAGACAACCAAGCTATCGCCTTCTTTTAGGTCCGAAATTAACTTTTCAAATACAGGACGCGATTTACTAGCGGCTGAAATCCTCTCGATATGCATTTCATCACAAAACGCTCTCAAGCCGTTTATCTGCCGATCAAGACATTGGTCGTCCCGAGAAACCCGTAAATAGCCAACCTTTCTACCATAGTGATTTTTATCGTTCATTCTTCAATTATTTCAATGTCTTATAATAAAATAAAGTACGAACATATATTTGACATAACCGACCGTTTTTGCGGTGACCTAAAACTCTTTAGTCCCTGAATTACTTCTGATCGTTGAAACTCTATTTTTCCCGTCATTTCAATATTTTCCCATATTCAGGCGATAGATTTCAAATTTCATTCTTCTTACTTTTAATGATCGCATTAACGGTCGTTTTTGTTGCGCCGAAAGGTGCAACAAGCCGCAATTCTTGCCGCTCTGGCTATGGTCAGTGCGAACGCCGCCAACGCCACAGATTTTAATGCTGGCGTAGTGATGAAGAAAATGAATGCCGAGCAACGCAAATGGTATGTCTCTGGCGTTGTCGATGGCTTGGCCTATGCGCGTTTTTCAGCAAGACAAGCCAAGCGAAGTTGGAATGCAATGCATTTATGATTGGTATTTCAACGACAATGAAAAGCTCTGGAATAACACTCTCATCCCAACTTTCGAGCGCTATTCGGATAAGCCGGTGACAGCGATCATTCATGTCCTTTCCCAAAAGAAATGTGGGGCAGTCAAATGATCGATCTTTCCCATCATTTTGCTAGCGATGAACCAAGCCGTCACTCTGAATGGTTGCGGCAACAAAAGTGGTTCATCAAGCTTCGGGATGATCGGGAACGCCGGGAGAAAATCGAAGAGAAGCTTGATGACACCATGGAGGCGCTTGTCAGCGCCGTAGTGATGGCAACCACAGAAGAGCTTAATGAGCTGCAAACCAGACTTGATGCATATGACGAAGCGACAGTGATCGCTCTCATGGAAAATCAGGAAAAGCTGGATCGAGTGAATGCTCATATTAGCCAATTACTTGATCGCGCCTATGTCATGGAAGACGGACGCCGCGGTATTTTTATCTGAAGATCGCACGCAAGCGTTTGATGAATTCGGGGAACCTGTAACACCCGATGAACTCGACTTCGACATGATCCCGGAAAACACACCGACATGGGAACAATGGCGAGACGCAAACACTGAAAAGAAAGAGCTGACGCAAGAGCGCCAAGATATTCTGGATTTTCAGGAAAAAATTGATGCCGCCAGAGAAAAAACTGCTGACGGCAAAATCAGTGAGCAAGAATTAGACGATCTCGATGCTGATCTTCTGGAGGCGATGCCGAAATCTGTCCGGGCCCATGTTCCAGATCTCGATGATCCGCAGGACACACCAGAGCTGAAATCTCACTTCCAGCCGATGGCGAACCCTGTACGCCCGCAAAACGATCGCACAGCAACGTTCGACGCCAACGTGCCCGGCTAAAAGCCGCCGCGCTCTTCATCTTCTAAAAAATTCGTTTTGGCAAACTCAGGTGATGCATCATGAGCAAAGACAAGAGTGATATTTACAAGGCGAGTATCGGAGCCCCGGATAATTTCATGAGTCATTACTATTATTCGGAATTCCGCAAAATCGATGAAACGCAAAGAAATCAGCGCTTGAAGGACAGAT
>NZ_CAUVYE020000010.1:0-77215 GCF_963556055.3 uncultured Cohaesibacter sp.
AGATCTGCCTGTGCATGCCTTCTTTCCGGTCAGTTTCCCAAGCCTGTCAGTTTCCAAGCGCGAGGGCCGCGCTCCTTGCCGCTCTCCAGCGCTCGGTGAAGAACACGATTATCAACGTGATCAAGCCGCACGCGATGAAGCTTCCCGCCAGCGCCAGAATGGTACCGTCATAGACATATCCCATGAAGGTTGCGATGGCCATGGCAATGAGTGTGGAGACAGATCCCACCAGCGCCGATGCGAGCCCGGCAATATGTCCCACTTCTTCCATGGCCAGCGTGTTCAAATTGCCGAACAGAACGCCGATGCAGAAAAACAACGGGCAGAAGAAAACATAGAGCAGCCAGAGCGGAGGAACAAAGCCGGAGGTGAAAGAGAAAACAAGTGCGAGAGATGCCATGCAGACCATGCCATACAGAGCGGCTCTCGCAAGGAAGCGCATGCCATATCGCATCACAAGCCGACTGTTGAGAAAGGACGCCAGGCCAACCGACATCGCCAGTCCGGCAAAGGCAAAGGGAAAGGCTGCTCCCAGTCCATATGTGGTTTGAAACAGATCCTGAGCCGTGCTGAGATAGAGCATGAAGGGACCAGCCACAAAGCCGGCAGCGACCATGTAGCCAAAGCAGCTGGGAATCGTAAAGGAATCGACCGTTCCGCTCCAAAGGGTTGAGGGCGTCACGGGAATACGCCGATCAGGCGGCAAGGTTTCCCGCTGCCGGAACGCCAGCCAGAGGCCACCGATGGCCGAGAGCAGAATGAACACGAAGAAGACAGACCGCCAGCCAGCCAGAAACATCACCGACTGGCCCATGGTGGGGGCCAGCGCAGGCACGAAGATGAACAGCCCCATCACGAATGACATGATGCGCGCCATGGCTCGCCCTGCATAAAGATCCCGGATGAGAGCAATCATCACCACGCGCGGACCGGCAACACCCAGACCTTGCAGAAAACGCCCCACGAGCAACATCTCGAAGCTGGTCGATATCCAGCTGAGCAAATTGCCGATCATGAAAATCACCAGGCCGACAAAGATGGCTTTCTTGCGTCCCAACTGATCCGAGAAAGGACCATAGATCAATTGCCCGACCGCCAGTCCGGCAAAAAACAGGGTAATGATCTTCTGCAAGTCCTGAGGCGCAGCATGCCCCAGTTCCGTTCCGATCACACTGAAGGCAGGCAGGATTGCATCCGTACACAAGGCTGCCAGCGACATCAGCAGCGCCATCAGAGAAATGAACTCGGCAAATGGCAAATTCTGGGCGGACTTTTCAGCCTCTCCCTGGGGCGCGGTTTTTGATTGCGGCATCTGGCTCGGTTTTGAACCGGGTCTTTCAGTCATAAAGAGCGTCCTTGAAACTGGCAAAAAACGCAGCCATCCGTCTTCGCAAAGGAATCCGGCTGCACGAAATAGGTGTATTATTTGAAAGCCACGACTGTCCGGGACCGGGCAGCACGGGTCCGCCTCAAACGAGGCTGATTGCATTGATTATAGCGATCTTACTTAACATCGGCCCTTTGGGAAGGCCAGCATTATTTGGCGCGAAATCGTCAAGACAGAAAGTCGCAGTCCTCCGGTCGCGCCATTCAATGCACAGGAAACGGAACCAGACACCAATGTCGCCGGCCATGCGATTTCAATTTGAAAAATCAGGCAAAGACCATACAGGCATGCAATAATATAATAACATCAGTAAAATTATCGATTATCGCCAGATGATTTATGTAAATTATCAATTTCTATAGTTTGTTTGCATATGAATATTCAACAGATTTGCTTTTGCTATTTACTGTAACAATATCATTATATTCACTCATCCGAATTGGACTCAATTAATTTAGGTAAACCCGGGTAATTACTGCTAAATTTGAAATTTATACTTAATTTCCTCTTGATTTTACACTTTTTAACTCTGCCGTCCAAATGTAGCACAGGTCCGATCTTCTGTTATGCCACGTTGATTTTCATAGGTCGCAAGCGCCTTCGATAGATTTTGGAGATAGTCGCCATGCTTTCCAATTTGATTTCCGCCATGCCCGCCTGGATGAAAGGCCTTTCCGCAAAAATATATTTTCTCGTCTTTCTGGCGGTTGTCGGGATTGGCGCCATAACCTTGCAGGCAAGCCTTAACAGCAAATCGGATCTCGAAGCTTCAAAGGCGGAGGAATTGCATCATCTCGTGCAAACAGCGCTCTCGGTCATCGAAACATTCGACGAGCAGGCAAAAGCGGGCCAGATCTCCGAACAGGAAGCCAAGACCAGAGCCATGAGCCTTCTTTCCCGGATGCGCTACAACGACACTGACTATTTCTGGATCAATGACATGAACCGGATCATGTTGATGCATGGTACGGATCCCTCGAATGTGGGCAAGGATTTCACTGAAATCACAGATCCCAACGGCACATATGTCTTTCAGGAGCTTGTCAGGATCGGCCAGCAGGAAAATGGCGGCATGCTGCGCTATGAATGGCCACACCCCCAGTCACGCCAGCCGGTGATGAAAATGTCCTATGTCCAATCCTATAAGGACTGGGGCTGGATCGTGGAACCGGAGCATATATTGACGAGCTTCAGGCCAATCTGCAAACAAGGGTGATGCATCTCTTGAGCAGCGGGTTCATTATCTTTGTGGTGATCGCCCTCATTTCCGCACTCATTGCCCTCTCGATCACCCGACCGATCATGAGACTTGTCCAGTCGATGCTGGAGCTGGCCCAAGGACATCTTGATGTCGACATTGCCCATTGTGACAGAGAAGATGAGATCGGCAGCATGAACAGGGCAATGGTGATCTTCAGGGACAACGCCCGGCAAAGGATTCAACTGGAAGAACAGCAAAGCCTGAAAGAAGCGCAGGCAGAAGCAGAAAAATGCCGCATGATGCTGGACATCGCAGCCGAGTTCGACCAGACCGTCCGGACCATCATCGATCAGGTGCGTCATTCCTCTGTTGAGCTTGGAAAGGAAACCAACGGGCTGGCGAGCAGATCCAGAGAGAATACAGACCGTTTGCAAAGCGTTTATTCGGCCATGGAAGAAGCCAGTAGCAATGTCGGAACCGTTGCCAATGCGTCCGAGGAAATGTCGGCCTCCATCATTGAGATTTCTGGCCAGATGTCAGAATCCACTCAAGTGGCGCACAGCGCTTTCGAAGAAGTGCAGAAAGCCAATGAGGTGATGTCGAACCTGAATGACGCCTCCTCAGCCATCGGTCATATTGTTGGCCTCATTCAGGAGATTGCAGGCCAGACCAACCTGCTTGCCCTCAATGCAACGATAGAGGCGGCAAGGGCTGGAGATGCGGGCAAGGGCTTTGCCGTGGTTGCCGTCGAGGTCAAGGATCTGGCCCTACAGACCGGCAAGGCTACCGAGGAAATATCCGGACAGATCAACGCCATACAGTCCAATATCGCCGATGCCATTCATGCTATCGGACGGCTGGAGAATACCATAGACAAGATGACCGCCATTTCCAGCACCATCGCGGCGGCGGTGGAAGAGCAAGGCATTGCGGCCGGGGAAATCAGCTCCAATATCGTGCAAGCGGCTGCGGGCAGTCGCGACGCTTCGGAAAATGCGAGCATGATGGGGCAGATCGCAAGCAAAAACTCGGAAGGGGCCGAGGTCATGTCAAACAATGCCCAGGCCTTGCAGGACCAGATCGAAAATCTGGCCATCCAGGTCGACCAGTTCCTTCAGTCCATTTACAAACAGACACAAAAAGCGACATCAGAAGCTGCCTGATTGTGAAAAACCGGCATCAAAAGGAAAAACTTTTGCCCATTCCCTCTCTTAAGTGAGGCCATGGGCGCCGCCGGAGGGTAAAACGCGTTCGATCACCCCGGTTTTGACGCACGGTGTGCATTTGTTTCCAGCTTATAACTATTTCAACACTTTTCTGGCATCCTCGGATCAAACCCACTTTGCGTGGGCAAATAATTTGGACTGAGACAGCGATCCAAGCATAACGCTGTCCCTTCTAGGGGTGAGGCTGGGATAGCCAATGAAGACGCTTTTGCATGGCAGGCGCCATCGGATTATTTTGTCGACTCTTTCTGTCGTCATGACGCTTGCCGGGATTTCCCTGATCGCCATCGTGGATTTCGACAAGTCCATCACGGTGCCTCCTCTGCTTTCAATTCTGACCCATGGTCTGATCTTTGCCAGCCTGCTTTTCCTGCTTTTCCTGCGCCTTGCCCATCAGCAGGCTCTACAGAAAGCCCGAGAGCTGGAAGAGACACAAGGAAAGCTGCTGCGACAGGCGGAAAATTTTGCAAGGCAAAAAGTGGGCATTGATGCTCACGCCATCATCTCGATCACGAATCGGGACGGCAGGATCACCTATGCCAACGACAAATTCTGCGAGATCTCTGGCTATTCGCAAGAGGAGCTGATTGGCGAGGATCATCGCATTCTCAATTCCGGCATCCATGATCAGACATTCTTTTCCGGGCTCTATGCGAATGTCCTGAGGGGCAAGACCTGGCATGGCGAAATCTGCAACCGGGCCAAGGATGGTAGCCTCTACTGGGTTGCCACCACCATTGTGCCGCTTCAAAATCAGGACGGACGCGTGGATGAATTCATCTCGATCCGTACCGACATAACAAGTATCAAGTCCCACGAGGCCGAATTGCAGAAGAGCAATCAGCTCCTCGATACAACATTCAAGCATTTCCCGGGCAGCATCACCGCCTTCGACAAGGACAAGCGGTTGATCCTTGCCAATCGCGCCACCTATGATCTGCTGGAAACCTCTCCGGAGGACCTGCCCGTGGGATCAACCTATGAGGATATTGTTCGCATCAACGCAGCGCGTGGCGAATATGGCTCGGTAGAGCCGGATGAGATCCTCAAGGAAAGGCTGGACTTGCTCAAGAGCAACGAAACCATCCATTTTGATCGGATAAATCCGGCTGGGCGTCATTTGGAAATCAGCATGTGGCCGCTTCAGGATGGTGGATTTGTCGTTGTTCATCTGGACGCAACAGACCGTTACAGAATGATTGCCGATCTCAAGCGCAAGAATGAAGAGGCTGAAGCTACGGCCAAGGCGCTCATGTCAGCACAGGCCGCGCAGAAGGAAACGCATCAGAGACTTCTCGACTCGATCAATTCGATGAAGAGCGGCTTTGCCATTTGGGACAAAGAGAGCAAACTGCTCATGGTCAATGAAGCCTTCCGCAATTTCCACGAAGAGATCGAAGAATGGATTGTGCCCGGCCTCAGCTTCGAGCGGTTTATGCAACTTGGTGCCGAAAAGAAGATCTGGCAGAATAGCGACGAGATGACCGAAGAGTGGATCAAAGCCGCGCACCGGAAATTCATCTCAAATGACGAGATGGAACTCATTATCGTCATGCGCGATGGAACCCATCTGATCCTTTATAATTCGCGGCTCGAAAATGGCGACGCCATTTCCAACTTCATCGACATAACCGAGGACAGAAAGAGGCAGGCAGAACTGGAACGCGCCCGCGATGCACTCACGGACATCGCCTATTTCGACGCTCTGACGACCTTGCCCAACAGAGCCCATTGCCAGCAGGACCTTGAACAGATGTTCAAGGATGGCAAACCCAGAGACCGGTTTGCGATCATTCAAATCGATATCGACAAATTCAAGCGGGTGAATGACTCCATGGGGCATATTTCGGGCGATCATCTGCTCAAGGAAATCGGCTCAAGGCTCTCTTTCCTCGCCTCAAAGGTTCCGACATTCAAGCCCTATCGCTGGGGTGGGGACGAATTCGTTGCGACGGTGACGAATATCTCGAGCGAAGAGCTGGAGAGCCTGTGTCAGGAACTGACCGACCTCATAGCCATTCCGGTGCCATACGAAGGGGCGACGCTGTGGCCAACGGTTTCCCTTGGTATCGCGCTTTACCCGGACGACGCAACGGATCTTGCCTCACTGATGATGTATGCGGATCTGGCGCTCTACAAGACAAAGGAAATGGGTCGGGACGGGTATCAGTTCTTCTCCGCCGAAATGAAGGAAAAACTCGATTCAGAAGCCTCCATCGAGGCGGATGTGCGCGCAGCGCTGCGGCTTGACGAGTTCGAGCTTTATTTCCAGCCGCAGATCAGCACGATCGACGAGAGCATAACGGGCATCGAAGCGCTGGTGCGCTGGAACCATCCCGAACGGGGTCAGTTGCCGCCGGGACTGTTCATGGAGATCGTGGAAAGCAACGGCATGGCATCGGCCCTCGGCAATGTGATTTTCGACAAGGCCATGATGGCTGTGCGATCCTGGAGCGAAGAAGGGCTCCATTTCGGGCGCCTGTCGGTCAATCTCTCGCCTGCACATCTGAAAAAACAGACGCTCGTCGATGACTTCTGCTACAGCATGGAGAAATACGGGGTCAATCCAGACCTGTTGGCGGTGGAGCTGCTGGAGAGCATGCTGCTCGATGATCGCTACACCTATATCAACGAGCTGTTCGAAACCCTTGCCGCCAGAGGCGTGCATGTGGAACTCGACGATTTCGGCACCGGCTACGCATCGCTTTCCCATCTCTCCAATCTGCCCGTGGATGGCATCAAGATTGATCGTTCCTTTGTCAACAATATCGCCGTAAACGAGAAACAGAAGGCAATCGTCGAAGTGGTCATGTCGATGTCCAAGATGATGCAGTTGCGCGTGGTCTGTGAGGGCATCGAGACGCATCAGCAACTGTCGACGGTTTCCCAGATTGCCAACTGTTCGGTTCAGGGATATCTGGTCTCCAGACCCCTGTGTTTTAACGACATGACCAACTGGATCAGGGAAAAACGCCATATTGGCCTTCTATCGCCTTCCGGCCCACGCCAGATCCGTCATGAGCATCTCTCGATTGCTCCCAAAACGGTTATCTCGCGCTAAGGGCCCGGCGCTTCTCTCTAAGCCAATGAAGGAGACCGGCCGCGCCTGGTGCAGCCGGGCTCTTCGTCTTTCATTCATCAAGCCAGATCAATTTCTGATTGCACTCCCATTCCCACACTCTGCAATTTTAAGCATTTGATAGGGAAAAACCCGAAAAATAGTCTACAACCTTTGGATAAAATTCAAGGACCCCTCAGAAGAATGTCTATGTATTAATACCGTTCAAATAAAAAAGTCAGTCACTTCATTTGAATGGGTATTTGTTTTACCGGTTGTTTACCTGGGACTGCCCAGTGTGTTCCCAATCGATTTCGTTTAGGACTCCCGGACGGCACCCATGACCCTTTCAAAGCTCCCACTCGCCTGGAAAATCGCTATTCCAAGCATCGTGATCTTCTTTTTCATGATCGCACTCTCCGTGTTCAGTTTGTCCAATCTGAAAAGCTCTCTGCATTCAGAGCGCCTGGCAAGTCTGGAGCACATCACTGATTCAGCCAAAACCATTGCCCAACTCTATTATGAGTTGGAGAAATCGGGCGAAATGACCCGGCAGGAAGCCCAGACAAAGGCGAAGGACGCGATCAGCGCCATGCGCTATGATGACGGTTCGGGCTATGTGTTTGTTTACCAGTGGGATGGCGTCAATCTGGTTCTTCCGGACAAGAAACTGATCGGCCAGAACCTGCTCGGAATGCAGGACTCAGATGGCAACTATCTGGTGCGCGATCTCATAAACATCGCCAAGGCAGGCGGCGGGAAGCATATCTACAACTGGCCAAAACCGGGCAGTGACGAAGCGGTTGCCAAGATGAGCTGGGCGGACAGCGTACCCGAATGGGAATGGATGCTGGGAACCGGCGTCTATATATCCGACCTTGATGAGGTCTTCTATGAAGAGGCCATTATTGCCGTGATTGCGACGCTCATCGCTATTCTGGTATCCGGCCTTGTGTCCTATTCCGCTATTCGCTCGGTCAGCAAACCGCTCTCTGCGCTGGTAAGCAATATGCGCAGCCTGGCAGATGGCAACTCCGACATCACCGTTTCGGAAACCGACCGGGAAGATGAAATCGGCAAGATGGCGCAGGCCATGCAAATCTTCGTCAAAAACGAAAACAGCCGCAAAGCCGAACTGGCCAGCCATGAGAAAAATCAGGCTCTGGCGTTGAAACAGGGACAGATCGTTCAAGGTCTCTGCCAGAACTTTGATGCAGAGGTTGAGAAAATGCTTGCAACCGTCTCGGAAGCGGCTGGCGACCTTCAGAACGCCTCCAATGTCATGAGCCAGAATGCCCGAGATACTTCGGTCCAGAGCGAGCAGGTGTCGATGTCCTCTCAGCAAGCCTCAAGCAATGTTGAAGCCGTGGCATCGGCAGCCGAGCAATTGGCCGCTTCGGTCAACGAGGTTGCCCGTCAGGTTCAGTCTTCCAATGACATGGCACTCAAGGCCTCGAACGAGGCAACAAGCACCAATGACCGGGTGGAACGACTTGCACACGCTGCCAAGCAGATTTCAGAAGTGGTTACACTCATTCAGGCCATTGCCGAGCAGACCAATCTCCTTGCCCTCAACGCAACCATTGAGGCCGCAAGAGCGGGCGAAGCGGGCCGCGGCTTTGCGGTGGTTGCAGCCGAGGTCAAGGAGCTTGCCAACCAGACCTCGAAGGCAACCGAGGAAATCGACAAGCAGATTTCCGATATCCAGCAGGAAACCAATCTGGCGGTGACCGCCATCTCGGAAATCTCCCATACGATCGAGAATCTCAGCCAGATTTCCGGTCAGATCGCGGCAGCCGTTGAAGAGCAACGGGCAGCAACACAGGATATCGCGACCAACGTCGCTCAGGCATCGGCAGTCACCAGCGAAGTCTCCAACAGCGTGGGCGCTGTTTCGCAAACGGCCGAGAAAACGCAGGAAACCGCTTCCGTCGTCAATGGCTCTTCGGAACGGCTGCAAAAAGAGGCGGATCAACTCAGACTGCGCGTAGACAGCTTCCTTCGGGATGTAAGAGAACAGTCCGCCTGATCGACTGTCACGACAAGAAAGAGAGGGTGGCCCTGACGAAAGCTCCGCCCCCCCTCATCAAAGCTTGAACGGCCCCGGCATCAAGACTGCCGGGGCCATTTTGTTATTCGGCAGGATCTGTCTTTTGTCTTGAAGGGCTCTCGTCTTTGGGGCGTCCGCTCTCAGCGGCATCCGCTTCCTTTTCCCCGGTGGGGCCTTCTGGTTCTTGATTGCCGGTTCCCGTAGCGGCATTTTCCGAGACATCCAGCGCCTCGGTCTTGTCGGGGGCTGCGGGAGTTTCAGCACTTACCCCGGCCTTCCCGGTCACGTCCGACGTCACGTCTGATGGGACTGCTTCATCTGGCTCTTCCTCTTGCGGCTCCCATGCATCAGGAACAACAACATAGCGGTCTTCCTCGCTGATCAGCTCAGGCGAGACAACACCGCCCAGAGCCGCCGAGGTTGCCGCCAGGTCGAAATCCTCTTTCTGTGCTTCGCGCACCGGATCCTTGTATCGAATGCGCAAGATGAGATAGACGCTGAGACAACCAAGCAACAAAGCGGGAAACAGAAACACCGCATCTGCACCGATATAAGGCATGATGAGGGACGTGGCCGATGGCCCTATGGAGGATCCCAATCCGAAGGACACAAGCAAACCGGCGGCCATGCGGACATAGCCGTTTTCCTTGGCATTGTCATACCCATGGGCGGCAGCAAGCGAATAGGCTGGCTGTGTCAGGGCTCCGATAAGAACGCCAACCAGCAAGAACAGATAGAAGGATGCTCCGTCAAGCATAGTTATGGCAATGGACGCGAAAATGCCAAGGATACTGATGCCGAGCAACACAATGCGGCGATCCATCCTGTCGGAAAAGCGCCCGAGCGGCCATTGCGTGATCATGCCACCAAGACCCAGCATCGCGGCAAAGACCGGAGCCTGCTTGATGGCGTCATACCCCTTTTCCACCGCATAGATCGGCGCAAAGGCCAGATGTGTGCCAAGCACCATGCCGACAATGAAGGCCGAAACAATGGCCGCTGGCGAGGTGCGAAAGACCTTCGGCAATTCCAGCTTGACGATGGCGATGGGAGCTGGCTGGGCGGCTTTCGTCATGGCAACGGGCATCACGGCAACCGAAATGATGATCGAGGCGATGGCGAACAGATAAAAGCCCTCTGGCTGCGCCAGCGTCACCATCAACTGCCCCGCGGTGAAAGCGGCAAAGTTGACGATGATATAGGACGACATGATGACGCCGCGATTGGAATTGTCGGCAAATTCATTCAGCCAGCTCTCGATGATGAGATAGAGCCCGGAGATACAAAAGCCGGTAATGAAACGGAACAGGATCCAAGCTTCCGCATGGGTAACCAGAGGATGCAGCAAGGCGGCGGCAGACATGGACGAAACCATGACCGCAAAGCCACGGATATGCCCTGCCCTGACAACGACATGAGGCGTGACGATACCGCCAACAATGAAGCCGACAAAATAGGCGGATGCTCCCAGACCGATCAGGAAATTGCTGAAATCAAGGGCTCGCGAGGCGAGCGGTACAAGCGTGCTCTGCAAGCCATGACCGAGCAATAGCAAGGTGACGGAAAAAAGGAGAGAGGCAATCGGTGCAAGCATCTTGGCCATGACAACCATCCTTACGAATAGGGTGCAAGATCTGCTCTGATGGCAAATATGAAAACAGATGTGATTTTAGGGCCAGAACGCCCCCGGCTTGGTATCAGGAACGTCCAGACGCACGGCACGTCCCGTTTCGGCCACAGCTCCGGTTGGAAACAGACATTGGGTCGACGGGTGCCTTTGCGCCACCCTTGGGGTAATTTGCCCGGCATTGCAAGGACTAACTTCCAAACTCCATAAGTCATTTTGCCGTCCCTTTGCAAAAAGGTCAAAAATGGGGAAGATCGATGCAGGCTCCCGCCCCTCCAGGATTTCGGGGCTTGAGAAAGCAAGCCGGGACAGGATCTGGACAAGCGGCAGGAATGATCCTAGCCTTTGCAGCCACAAAGAGGCGAGAGAAAACAAGAACGGGATTAGTAAAGGCCATGTGCGGACGTTTCATTCTCAAGGGATCATGGGCCGAAATCTATGAGATGTATAATCTCATTCGCCCTGAAGACACTGCCCGCAACATGCCGGCCCGCTACAATATCGCCCCGACACAGGATGTTTTCTATGTGAAAGAACAAGCGGGCAAACGGCAGCTTCAGGAGGGACGCTGGTGGCTCGTGCCCCATTGGGCCAGGGAATTGCAAAGCCAATATCCCATGTTCAATGCCCGATCCGAGGAAGCCCATAACAAGCCGTCTTTCCGGGACGCCTTCAAGAGCGGGCGCTGCCTCATCCCGGCGGATGGCTATTATGAGTGGACGACCAGCAAGATCGACGGCAAGAAGGATCCGCACCTCTTGCATCTACCTGATTTCGAGCCCTTCGCCTTTGCCGGTCTGTGCAGCTACAACGCAGCGCTTGATTTGCATAGCTGCACGATCCTGACAGCTCCGGCGGTGGAAGAGATCAGACATATTCATCCCCGCATGCCGGTAATCCTCAAACCTTCCAGCTTTGACAATTGGCTCGATCAAGAGACCGGCATGGATGATGCCCGTTGCCTGCTCCGGGAACATCGCGACAGCGAGCTGATTTCCTACCGGGTCGACAGAGCGGTGGGCAACAGCCGTGCTTCGGGGCCAGAGCTCATCGCTCCCTACAAGGAAACGGGGCTGCTGCTCTGAAGCCGCAACCATGGGCCGGGAGCCACAACCATGGCCGGGCCGGTTTTCGGGATCGCATAACAAGCACCGATTGAGCCGTGCTTTTGCCATGCAGCTAAAGAAGCGCGGGGCAAGGCGGCAGAATGGCAAGCCGTGTCGCCCGCGCACTCCAATATGTTTGGTTGCGTACAAATTCACGCCAAGATCGTCGCTACTATTCGACAAATCCAAACAAAAATCCAATATCCCTCAAATCGATTAAATATATACAAAACAAAAACAAAATATATTTTTAAATACTTACATAGAGAAATATTATACTTATTTATCCATTATTATTTGCTCAAAATATCAGCAGCAACAAGAAGCTTCGATTAAGTATTTATTACAGTTATTCAACTACTGGTATGTGCTGAGCCATAGCCGAGTGTTTAGGAGTATTGAGCCATGCAGCTCCGTTCATTGATCGCAATCGCATTTTCAGGCTGCCTACTTTTCAGTGCAGCCCTGTTTTTTTCTGCAAGCTGGTGGGTTACCGGAAATATTATCGAGGAGAGTCTCGAGCAACGCTTTTTTGATGAAAGCGCTCGTCTTGAAGAGCAGATCTCCCAAGTGGATGGCAAGACGAAATTCGGTGAACAGGTCGCGGATGACTTTGTTCGGCATTTCACCGAGCAGGATGGAACATTGCTGGCAATCTTTCTCAATGACACCGGCATGCTGAAGAGCCACGCTTCGACCTTCCCGACGGGATACGAGCATTCACCCGAGCCTGTGTCAAAGGCTCTGAGGGAAGTGATGACCATTCCCAGCGTCGTCGTCGGTGCCGATCACCTCGCTGTCAGGATGAGCCCGCTCAGCGATGCCACGGGTAATGTCATCGGGGTCAGCGTAATCGGGCTTGACCGAACCGTGCTCGACGCGACACGAACCAACACGCTTGCGCTGTTCGGGATCATCTCCCTTGTCGTGCTCCTTCTGGGCCTGCTGCTCTCATGGGGTTTCAACCGTCAGATCTGCGGACCGATCACGGCGGTCAGCCGCGTTTTGCGGGATCTGACCGAAGAGAAGCAGAATGATAGCGAGCTTCCGGCCAGATCTCGCGTGCGGGAAGTCAATGACATGTTGCAAACCGTCCACCGCTTCCGGCAAACCAGCTTGGAGCGGGATGAGTTCAAGACACAGAATGAAAAATCCATGGCGGCCCGTCTGGCCGAGAAGGATGTGTTCGACAAGGCTGCCGAAGCTTTCAAGGAAGCAACGGAGAGCACGCTTGAACTGGTCAGTGAAATGGCGGCCAATCTGCGCAACACCGCAAATACCATGAGCCTGACCGCCGCAGAGGCGTCCAAGATGTCTGAAGATGCTGTCGCGACAACCTCGGATACGTCGGATAATGTGAAAAGCGTTTCCTCAGCCTCGGAAGAGCTGGCGACAACCATTCACGAAATTTCCTCCCAGGTTTCCCAGGCGACGGCGTCGATCAGCAAGGCTGGCAGCGTGACACAAAGCTCAAGCGCCCAGATCGAGGCGTTGGCACTCAATGCCGAGAAGGTCGGTGACATCGTGACGATGATCGACGGGCTTGCCGAACAAACCAATCTTCTGGCCCTTAACGCAACCATCGAAGCTGCCCGGGCGGGCGAAGCGGGACGCGGCTTTGCTGTCGTGGCGCAGGAGGTCAAGGCTCTGGCTACCCAGACAGCAAAGGCGACCGAAGAAGTATCGCAACAGATCAACGAGATTCAGAGTTCGACACAAAAAGCGGTCCAGTCCATTCGCGATGTTTCCACCAGCATGGAAGAGATCCAGCAAGTGGCCACGAGCATCGCCTCCAAGGTGGAGCTGCAAAGCTCGGCGACCAGAATGATCTCGCAAAATGTCGCCTTGGCAGCCAACGGGGCGGACGCCCTGAACAGCAGCGTTTCTGGCGTTGCCGGAGCGATCGAGACCGCCCACCTGACCGCCGGCGAAGTGCTGGAGGTATCGACCCGCATGACACGCGAAACCGAAAAGCTGGCTCAGGACATCAAGAAATTTCTTCTCGTTCTCAGAACCGGCCCGCTTGATCGCAGAAAACGCAATGATCCCAATTACAAGGGGCCTGAACGTCGTCGCAACAGGGCTGTGGTCTGAACTGCGCCAATAATTTGTGGAAAATCTGCCAGAGCCTGACCCTCCCTCAAGGGTCGGGCTTTGTCCATGATCGCCCTGTCAAAAGATAAACATGGCAGAGGCAGCTTTCCATCCTTGCCAACAATATCGGCCTTTCCAACGCCAAGGCCCCGGCTTTTTTCCGACTGCCCTGCCCACCCCTCACGACGAGGTTTCTCGCCAAGCCCCCCAGGTATCTTTTCAAAGAGCCGATCTGCGCGTTTTTGTCCTACTCTGTTTCAGTCTTTATTAACCACCCATGCACAGAACTAAGGGTGTTTTACCACTGTAAATTGTACGGAACATTTTCAAACTCATGTCTTGGAAATGTCGAGACCGGGGACGTCTTTGCAATCATGTCATTTTCTTTTTTGCGTCATGTATCTGTTAAACAAAAAATCACCCGCAGCGTTTTTTTGATGATTGCAGGATTTGCCGTCCTGATCATGTTGAATCACCGCACCGAAGGCATCCTGCATGATGTTCAGACCAGGGAACGCACCAACGCAGCGCTTGTGCGGTTGATGGATGGGATACTTGTCGACAGCCTTCAGGCCGCCCGCTTTTCAGAAGAATTTCTACTCAATCATGATGAGGAAAAAGCCACCCAGGTGAACGCGCTTTTCATCAAGGCTTCCGCGATCGATCTTGATGCCGTGCACTCCCGGCAGCGCCGAGAGGCTGTTGCCACGCTTCTTGACAAGATCACGACCAGCGCGGAGAGCTTTGCCACACTGGTCGACCTACAAAAAGAAGTCGGGCTTGGACTGAATGACGGTCTTCGCGGCAAACTTGGCGCAGCGGTGGAGCGCGCCAACGAAAAGATGGATCACTTCATCACCAAGCTCAAGATCGCGGATCGGGCCGGATATGCCAAGGCGATGCTACTGGACATGCGGCAGCAGGAAAAAGACTATATGCTCGCGCCCAGAGCCGATCATATCGAGGCGTTCGAGGCCTCTTATTCAAATCTTCTGTCCTCTCTCAAATCCTTCGGCTTCAATGCCATCGCAAGACTTGAACTCAAAGGGTATTTGAAAGTCTATCACCATGACTTTCTTGCCTGGGTGGAGGGCGACAAAAAGCTGAAGGCGCAGGCGGATACTTTCCGCCAGACCGTCAGCGATCTGATTGCATCGGTCAAGGCGGATTCCGAACAGGTCCTGCAAGACAGTGCAGACCAGATTGCCCTTGGCAAGGCGGAACAGAAGAAAACCGAGCTGGTCTTTTATCTGGTCGCTGCCTTGCTGGTCCTTGCCATGGTGATCGCGGCGTTGAGCATGGCCCGTTCAATCACAAGACCGCTCTCCTTCCTGACAAGAGGAATGCTGCAACTGGCGGACAATGATCCCGATGTCACTCTGAATGGACTTGACCGCAAGGACGAGTTTGGCGACATGACGCGGGCACTGTCGGTCTTTCGCGACAATTTCATCGAACGACGCAAACTGGAACAGCAGGCCAGTATCGAACGTGAACATGAAGTTCTGCGCCAGAACAAGGTGGCCTATGTGGTCGGCGAGTTCCGCTCGAAGATCCGGAACATGCTGAGCGCGCTCGAAGGTGGCAATCGGAACATGATCGTCTCGGCCCAAACCCTGAAAGAAGCCGCACAATCTGCCGATTGTCTGGCACAGTCCACGAACATGGCAACACAGAATTCCCACAGTTCCGTGCAAACCGTTGCCAGCGCAGTTGATGATCTGGCCGCATCAATCGGCGACATTGTCGGGCAGACCAGTCGTTCCTATGACGTGGTGTCTCACTTGCGTTCAACAGCACAAAATGCGCAGCATGACATTTCAGCCCTGTCGGACGCAGTCGAGCATATCGGCAGCGTATTGGGAATGATCCGTGACATCGCTGACCAGACCAATCTGCTTGCACTCAATGCCACGATTGAGGCCGCAAGAGCGGGCGCCGCAGGCAAGGGCTTTGCGATTGTCGCCTCCGAAGTCAAGAGCCTGTCGGGACAGACCTCCAAGGCGACCGAGGAAATCGCCAGCCAGATAACTGCGGTTCAGAGGTCAACCCAAAATGCCGTCGATGCGATCATGAACATGAGTGACGCAATCAACGACATTGACAGCATGGCCGCCAACATTGTCAGCTCGACGGAACAGCAGGACTCCGTAACCCGGGAAATCTCCCAAGCCATCAGGGTCGCCGCCCATGGCACGGGAGAAGCTTCAGACAATGTCGTCGGCGTTGCAGGAGCGATCAGCCAAACCAGCGAGGAAGCCGAAAAGGTTAGGCTTGTATCCGAAGAGCTGGCCGACTTCTGCAAAAATCTGTCCTCTTCAGTCGAAGACTTCCTGCGTGAAGTTGCCGAAGACATCGAAGAAAGACGCCATTCACTGCGCAAGAGCTGTGATGGGACGATGACACTTCTCCATAAAGGCATGGACCTGACCTTGCCTCTGCTCGATGTCAGCGAGACAGGACTATCGCTTCAGAATGTCCCTCAGGATATCGAGGTCGGTGACGAGGTAAGGCTTCAGGATGAAAATGGTGAAATGCTCGTTGCCCGCCTTTGCTGGAGACATGCAGACAAGTGTGGCTTCAGTTTGCAGGGGGAAGGACAGATATCCAAGGCCGCTGCATGACCCTCGCCTTTGTCCGAGATGGATGCTCGAAAGCCTTGTCAGCTTTCGGGCAGACTCCCGCTAATGGTAAATAATACGGATGTATCGGGGACAAAATGCGACATTGCAGCCGCTGAGATGTTCATGAATCAATAGGTAGAATTCACAATCGTCAGGAGAAATCTTATGCGTTGTTCTCATTCTGCCATTTATGCCGCCGGACTGTTTGCGCTCTCTGCCCTCACTGCAATCCCCGCTTTGGCCTGCAAGGACAAGACGGACTGTTCGTCGGGAGAAATCTGCTGCTTCAGCCCCATGGGCGGACGCGACCATCTTTCAAGCGGAGGCAAGATCGTGCAAGGCTATTGCGCGAAAGCGTCCGTTTGTGCGCGGGATGATGGCACATCAGTGGTCTATGGCGATGGTGCCGAATGCCCTGAAGGGCAAAGCATCAAGATCAAGACAACAGCTTCAGGTGCCAAGATCAAGGGTTGCTTCTAGTCATTGGCAACAAAGCCAATCGGCTTGCTGTTTCTCTTCAAGAAACAGCAAGCTTGCCCGCTCATGAGCGATAGCGGGCGCTGCTTTCCAGAAGATGCTTGGAATAGGGATGATCGGCCTGTTGATTGCGCATTTTGTCGACCGTCATCATCTCGACCAGCTCGCCATGTTGCATCACCGCGACATTGTCACACATGTGGCCGACGACGGACAGATCGTGCGACACCATCAAGTAGGTCAGATGGTGCTCGGCGCGAAGCTCGCACAGCAGATTGAGAATTTCTGCCTGGACAGAAACGTCCAGAGCCGAGGTCGGCTCATCAAGCAGCAAAATCTCTGGCTCTGGCGCCAGAGCGCGGGCGATGGCAACGCGCTGACGCTGGCCGCCGGACAGCTGATGAGGATAGCGGAAGCGGAAACTTGCCCCCAGGCCCACATCATCCAGCAACTTAGGGATCTTGGTGTCAATCTCCTTGAAGCCATGCAACTGCAAGGTTTCGCTCAGCACCCGGTCAACGGTATGGCGCGGGTGGAGCGATGCATAGGGATCCTGAAACACCATCTGAACGGTCTTGTAGAACCGTTTGCTCCGGCCCGTTCCCAGTTCTTTCTGATCGACAAGAATGCTGCCGCTGCAATTGGGAACAAGCCCGGTGATTGCGCGCAAGACGGTTGACTTGCCCGAGCCACTTTCGCCAACAAGCCCGAAACTGTCGCCCTGCTTCACGGAAAAGGAGACGGATTTGACAGCGTCGACCCGATCACTTCCTTCTCCGAACCAGACATTGAGATCAACAAGTTCAAGTGCATTCATCATAGGATCCCACTTACGCTTTCCTGGTCGCGCCACGCCGGATCGCGGTCAAGCGTCTCAAGGCGATCATGTTTGATATTGAGCTGCGGCATGGAGTTCAAGAGGCCGCGCGTGTAGGGGTGCCTTGCTTCTTCGAGCTTGCCTGCCTCGCAGATCTCGACGATGCGCCCCCCATACATGATGAGGATCCGGTCGCAGAAATTGGAAACCAGCCGCAAGTCATGGCTGATGAAAATCAGTCCCATGCCGCGGTCCCGCACCAGTTTGTCCATGATCTCCAGCACCTGAATTTGCACCGAGACATCGAGAGCGGAGGTCGGTTCATCGGCAATCAGGATCTTGGGGTTGGCAATGAGCATCATGGCGATCATGACCCGCTGTCCCATGCCGCCGGACAGTTCGTGAGGATAGGCCGAGAAGACCCTTTCAGGATCGCGGATAACGACGGCCTCGAGCATTTCCAGTGCCTTTTGCCGGGCCAGTTTGGAATCCACCTTTTCGTGGATCGAAAGAGCCTCGACGATCTGGGCACCGACACGCATCACCGGATTGAGGGAGTATTTCGGATCCTGCATGATCATCGAAATGTCCCGCCCGCGCAATTGACGCATCTGCTTTTCCGGCATGGATATGATGTCCTGGCCCATGATTTCCATGCGGTCGGCCTCGACGATGCCGGGCTTGCGGATAAGGCGGAGCAAAGCGCGCCCTGTCATGGATTTGCCAGAACCACTTTCCCCGACGATGCCAAGCCGTTCCTTGCCAAGCGAGAAGCTGATCCCGCGCACGGCATCAAACACGCCGGTACGGGTCGGGAACCGGACCCAGAGATTTTCTACATCAACCAGATTGCTCATCGGCCACTCTCCTTGGGATCAAGAACATCGCGCAAGCCATCGCCCAACAGGTTGAAGGCAAGGGAGACCATGAAAATGGCGATGCCGGGCATTGTGGCAACCCACCAGTGGTCGAGAATATATTTGCGGCCGCCGGATATCATGGCGCCCCATTCCGGTGAAGGAGGCTGCGCTCCCAGACCGAGGAAGCCGAGCCCTGCGGCGGTGAGGATGACACCGGCCATGTCGAGCGTCACCCGAATGACGAGCGAGGAGATGCAAAGCGGCCAGATATGCTTGGTGATGATGCGGAAGGGCCCTGCCCCCTGCAACTGGATCGCCTGAATGAAATCGGACTTGCGAATGGTCAGGGTTTCAGCGCGGGCGATACGGGCATAAGGCGGCCAGGAGGTGAGCGAGATGGCCAGAACGGCATTCTCGATCCCTGCCCCGAGGGCGGCGACGAAGGCCAGCGCCAGAACCAGCTTTGGAAAGGCGAGGAAGATGTCGGTGATCCGCATCAGGACCACATCGACCCAGCCGCCCACATAACCGGAAATCGTGCCGACGATCAGCCCCATGATCGGTGCGATGATCGCCACCAGCGTCACGATATAGAGCGTGATGCGCGAGCCATAGAGAAGACGGCTGAGGATGTCTCGGCCAAGGGAATCCGTGCCCAGCCAGTGGCTTCCAAAACCGAGCGGTTTCAACCGGTTCGCAAGATCCTGAGTGAATGGATCATGCGGGGCAAGGACAGGGGCGAAAATCGCAATGATGATCACCAGGATCAAGATGCCGAGGCCCGCCATGGCCAGGGTGTTGCGTCTCAATGCCAACCAGTTCTGATACCAGGCGGCCATGCGGGCGTGACGACGGGATGTCGGCACCTCGGCCAGCAACCAGTCTCGCAAGCCTTGTTTTTCTGTTTCTGCTGCTAAGCTCATCACATGGTCTCTTTTATTTGGCCCGAGGATCGAGCAGGCGATAAAGGATATCGGACAGAACATTGAGGCAGACAAACACCAGACCAACGACCACGGTTCCGCCCAGCACGGCGGCCATGTCTGCGGACAGCAGGGAGGTGGTGATATAACTGCCGATGCCGGGCCAGGAGAAGATCGTCTCTGTCAGCACAGACCCCTCCAGCAAGCCCGCATAGGAAAGCGCGATCACGGTGATCAGCTGAACGCCGATATTGCGGAAGGCATGTTGCCAGATCACGCGGCTTTCCGAGAGGCCCTTGACGCGAGCGGCGGTGACATATTCCGAATTGAGCTGCTCGAGCATGAAAGAGCGTGTCATGCGGCTGATATAGGCGAGCGAATAATAGCCCAGAATGGAGGCCGGCAGCACGATGTGCGAGAAGGCATTGTAAAAGACCTCGAAATCGCCCGCGAGCAGACTGTCAACGAGGATCATGCCTGTAACCGGCGGAATCAGATCTTCATAGAAGATATCAAGCCGTCCGGGGCCACCGACCCAGTCAAGAATACCGTAGAAAATCAGCAGCCCGACCAAGCCGATCCAGAAGACGGGAATGGAATAGCCTATCAGCGCCACGAAGCGGGCGATCTGGTCTATCCAGGTGCCGCGTTTGACGGCCGCCAAAACCCCCAGAGGGATACCGACGATGATACCGACAAGCGTGCCGATCGTGGCCAGCTCAAGGGTCGCGGGGAAAAAGCGCTTGATGTCTTCAAAGACAGGCATGCCGGTGCGAATGGATTCGCCAAGATCACCGTGGAAGACATCGTTCAGATAATAGAAGAACTGAACAAGCAACGGCTGATCCAGCCCAAGCGCGATATAGGTCGCGTCATATTGTTCCTGGGACGCGCGTTCGCCGACGATTGCCAACACCGGATCAACCGGCATGACACGTCCAATGATAAAGGTGATAAACAGCAATCCGACCATGGTCACCAGGATCGTCGACAGGGTCGAGACCGGCTTGCGCACAATGGGCGGAATGGACAGCCATTTACGCTGTCCATTCAAGTTTTTCATGATGAAGTTCCCAATCCGAAACTTAGTCTTTGGTGACTTGCCAGTAAGACGTGGTGGTGATAGCGCCACCGATCGAGAAGTTGTTCACACTGTCTTGCAAACCGGCCTGTTCGGTCTGCTGGAACATGATGCCGAACGGGCTGTCTTTCTGGAAATCTTTCTGAAGATCGAGATACATCTGTTTGCGTTTTTCAACGTCGTTCTCGACAACTGCGGCCAGGGTGCGTTCGGAATAGCCAGGGATATCCCAAGCGTTACGCCATGCCAGATAACCGGTGTTGCCAGCGTCGTCGGCATTGCCCGGGTTGAGGGCAAAGGTACCGGCGTTGGTGTTCGGATCCGGATAATCCGGGCCCCATGCACCAACATAGATGTCATGTTCGCGAGCACGATATTTATCAAGGGTCTGGGCACCGGTGCCGACCGTCAGGGACAGTTTCACGCCAGCCTTGCCCCATGTGTTCTGCAAGGACTGGGCAATGTCGATACGTTCCTGGGCTTCACGCACGATGGCATTGATTTCAAAGCCGTCCGGATAACCGGCTTCGGCGAGAAGAGCCTTGCCTTTTTCGATATCGAGCGAATAGGGATTATCTTCCAGAGCACCAAGATAGGTCAAAGGCAGGAAGGACTGATGAACGGAATACTGGCCCTTGAGGAAGCTGCTTGACATGCCTTCATAGTCGGTCAGATATTTCAGGGCTTCCAGAACCTTCGTGTTGGAAAGGATCTCGTTCTTCTGGTTGGCAGCCCAGTACATGATACGGCCACGCAATTCAGAATGGATCTTGAGGCCTTCCACTTCGCTGACGGCGGCAACATCTTCGGTGGAGAGGTTACGGGCAACGTCAACATCGCCTTTTTCCAGCAACAGGCGCTGGGATGCACTTTCGGCAACCTGACGAATGAAGATCTGTTTCATTGCAGGCGCGGCACCCCACCATTTCGGGTTGGCAGCCAGAACAACGCTTTCGTTCGGTTTCAGGCTTTTCAGCGTATAGGCGCCTGAGCCTGCACTGTGGTTGCGCAGCCAGTCATTGCCCAGATCGCCATCAACTTCATTTTCCATGACGAGCTTGCTGTCGACGATGGCAGCAACGTTTGCAGTCAGGCAGTTAAGCACGAAGGAAACGGCGTATGGCTTGTCGGTGGTGATGGAAAGGGTATAGTCGTCGGTTGCAACGATCTTTTCTTTCACATTTTCAGGCGTGAACCCGAACTGGCTGAGAATGAAGCTCGGCGTTTTGTTGAGCAGGATAACGCGTTGCAGGGAGAAGGCTGCATCCTTTGCGGTGATCGGATTGCCAGAGGCGAACTCGCGGCCTTCGGCGATCTTGAAAGTGATGGTCATGCCATCTTCGGAGACTTCCCAGCTGGACGCCAGATCCGGACCATATCCTGCTTCCAGATTCAGCGGATCGGTGTTGATCAGGAAGGAATAAACGTTGCGGTCGATTTCGTTGCCGGTGAATTCGAAGGACTGTGCCGGGTCAAGCGAAATGATGTCATCGATGCGCTCTGCGACAACAAGCACGCTCTTTGGCGTGGCTGCCATGGATGGCATCGCCGCCACGGTAACAACCGCTGCTGCTGCCAAAAGGGATAGTTTGAAATGTTTCATAGCTCTGTTCCTCTTGTTTCTTCCTCTGTTGGTGGTGCTTCCTTTTGCAAGGAGTTTGGTCAATCGGGCTTATGCCTCTGTCTTGACCGGGCTTTTCTTGGTGATTGAAGTTTATATTTCTTTCCAGGTCTTTTTGAGTACGCGCATCCAGTTGCCGTGACACAGCCTGGTCATCAGCTCCTCGCCATAGCCATGCTGTCGCATCGCTTCACGCAATGCAGGCAAACCGGAGAGGTCCTTGATGCCCTGGGGAATTTCCGCTCCGTCAAAATCGGAACCAAGACCGACGCGATCTTCGCCGAGCTTATCGATCAGATGGTCAAGATGACGCAGCATCGTATCAATTGAGGTATCGACATTCTGTTGCCCGTCCGGACGCAAGAAGACGACGGCGAAATTGAGCCCCACCATGCCATCGCTTTCGGCGATGATGCTGAGCTGACGGTCTGTCAGGTTACGCGCGTGGGGGCAAATGGCATACGCGTTGGAATGGGTGGCAACAATGGGCGCGTCGGTTATGGCGGCCAGATCGTCAAAGCCCTTCTCATTGAGGTGAGATACGTCGAGCATGACGCCGAGGCGATTGCATTCGGAGACCAGCTTCTTGCCAAGATCGGTCAGCCCCGGACCGGTATCGCCCGTGGACGGGTATCGGAAGGGCACGCCATGACCGAATATGGTCGGGCGGCTCCAAACCGGTCCGATGGACCTGAGGCCTGCCGCATAGAGCACTTCCAGCGTCTCGAAATTCTCGTCAATGGCTTCGGCCCCTTCCATGTGAAGGATGGCGGCGATTTCACCCCGCTCGAAGGCGGCCTCGATTTCGCCGGTGGATGTACAACCGGTCAGGAAGCCTGCCTTTTCGAGCTTTTTAAACGTAGCGACCTCGGAGAGAATGACCTTTATGGCGTCGTCCCACGCGATTCCGGGAGGCAATGGAATATCATAGGTGGGCTGATCCATCTTGTCTTCGTAGCTGCCTGCGATGGCGCCACCAAGATCGGTTGGTACATAAAGAGCGAAAAATCCTCCGCCAAAGCCCCCGGCCCTGGCCCTTGGAAAATCCATCTGGCCCGTCTCAACCCCATTCATGGCCGCATCAATCGTCAAGGTCTTGCGAAAGAAGCGTAAGAGAAAATCGTTATGACCGTCGAAAATGAGTGGGCTTGTAGTATTTGTCATGGGCAATCTGCATTATTATTTTGTTTTATGGGCTGTCTGTTCCGTAAGCGCCTCTAGTTAAAGAACATTCTCATTGTCCCAAATGTGAAACAGAACATCTCTTTCTCCCAGTCAATAGAATTGAGCATGAATGAACTCAATACGTTCGCAATTACAATGTCAAGAACTCATGCTTGGCAGAAGTAATATTTGGCTGTAGCCTTCAGCATGTGCTGTTTATTTTGGCAAGACATTGCGTTGAGCGAAATTGCCAGATCGTCCGTAAGGCCCTCAAATAGCGGCAAATCATGAAGTTGAGAAAAGGTCCGATGTTGCTCAATGATGAAATATTGAGCATTCTCATGAATTTTGATTATTTTTTCAACAGTAAGCAAAAGCTTTGGATATGTGCTTAATTTAATAGCAACATCGCACCGTTAGCGGCTGCCGTCGTCCGTTGTTGTATCAGCGAAAAAACTTTTATGCGACCAGAGCTTGCCCCACTTGCCGCGATAGTCAATCCCGCAAGCACCCGTGCCGCCGGGGCAATCCTGCCCGCACAACAACCAGAAGCATTCATGCCCCCGAGAAGCACCCACCAGCCTGCCCTTTCGCTCGCCATCACAGAGGATCGAGGACACAGTCCCTGCGCGCCAGGACAGACCCATCGGCTCATGAATTTGTCTGGAAACAGAGCAATAAAAAACGGGCCGTAGCCCGTTTTTGATGTGGTGCAATCGAATGCTTGTTAACGACTCGACTACGATTTCTGAGTGAGTAGATCATAAGATGAGGGAGAGAAAATTGCAATATTGAATTGTATTTGCTTCGAAGTTAACGTGGGTGAATACATGGCGGGAGGGAAGCTTATGCGTCTGGGGCTGGATATCGGTACGAATTCGATTGGCTGGTGGCTATACGGGCAGGATGAGGACGGACGGCTGCGTGACGTCATCGATGGCGGGGCTCGCATTTTCCATGACGGTCGGGACCCGAAATCAAAGGAGTCGCTTGCCAAGGATCGTCGCATTGCCCGGTCCATGCGGCGGCGGCGAGATCGCTATCTGCGGCGGCGCAAGAGCTTGATGTGCAAGTTGGCCGAAAGCGGCCTGATGCCGCAATTGCCCGAAGAGCAGAAAGCGCTTGAGCAGCTTGACCCTTATGAACTCAGAGCGAAAGGCCTGGATGAAAAGCTGTCGCTGACAGAGCTGGGGCGCGCCTTCTTTCATCTCAATCAGCGGCGCGGCTTCAAATCGAACAGAAAAACCGACGGGCGTGACAATGAAGCGGGCGCGATCAAGTCTGCCACCGCCCGCCTTGAAATGAAAATGGCGGAAAGCGGAGCGCGGACCTATGGCGAATATCTGCATCTGATCCGGCAGACCGCTGCCGATCAGCGACATGTTCCGACCGTCCGGGCGCGCCTGACCCTCAGGCACAATGACGAGACCGACAAGGAGGAAATGGGATATGACATCTATCCGTCTCGTGCGCATCTGGAGGAAGAGTTTGAAAAGCTCTGGAAGGCTCAGGCTTCCTTTCATGCCAAAACGCTCACAGATGCCTTGCATGACGAGTTGTTCGAGACGATTTTCTTCCAGCGTCCGTTGAAAGCGCCCGAAGTGGGCCGTTGCTTTTTCTATCCGGAGCAAGACAAGCGTCTGGCCAAGGCACATCCGCTCTTTCAGCAGCGTGTCCTTTTTGAAACGGTCAACCAGCTGCAAATCCAGGCGCCCGGCCAGCCAAAACGATCCCTCACGCGGGACGAAAGGGACAAGCTTGTTCTGAAGCTGAACAGCAAGGAGGCCAAAGCGCCCTCCTCTGCCAATATCAGCTTCGTCCAGCTTCGGAAAACCCTTGGACTGCGTGCCGATGAGCATTTTTCCATTGAAAGCGAAAGCCGCAAGGGCATCGACTGCGACAAGGTTCGCGCCATCATGATGCACAAGGAGCGCTTTGGCCCCAAATGGACCGAGCTGGACTGGAAACAGCAATGGGACATTATTGAAAAACGCCAAGCGATCGAAAGCGATGCCGAGTTTGACGCTTTTTGTGATTGGCTGGTTGCGCAATACAAGCTCTTGCCAGAGCAGAGCAAGGCCGTTGCTTCCGCTCCTCTGCCAGAGGGCTACGGGACGCATTGGCCTTATGGCAACAGAGCATCTGGTTCCCTTGCTCAAGGAAGAGGTCATCACCTATGCGGCGGCCTGCAAAGAGCTTTTCGGCTATCATTCCGACACAAGAACCGGTGAAGTGTTCGACGCGTTGCCTTACTATGGCGAAATCTTGCAGCGCCATGTCATTCCCGGATCATCCAATCCCAAGGATGACGACATCACCCGTTTCGGGCGCATAACCAACCCCACGGTTCATATCGGTCTGAACCAGCTGCGCCGGCTTCTCAACCGGATTATCAGGCAATATGGCTTGCCCGACCAGATCGTCGTGGAGCTGGCGCGGGACCTGAAACTGTCGAGAGATCAGAAGGCGGAGGTCAACAGGACCATCGCCAAGAATACCAAGGCAGCGATTGCAAGAGGCAAGCAGCTTGAGGATATAGGCCAGCGCAATATCGGGGCAAACCGGCTGTTGCTGAGACTGTGGGAAGATTCTGAGCGATGATGTGCTGCATAGACGTTGCCCCTATTCAGGCGTCCAGATCAGCGAGACGATGCTGTTTGATGGTTCGTGCGATGTCGACCACATCTTGCCCTATTCGCGCACGCTTGATGATTCCATGGCGAACAAGACGATTTGTCTGCGCTCTGCCAACAGGGACAAGACCAACAAGTCCCCCTGGGAGAGATGGGGGCAACACCGCCCAGTGGCAGAAGATCGAGCCGCTGATTGCCCATATGCCCAAGAACAAGCGCTGGCGTTTTGCGCCCGATGCGATGGAACGCTTTGAAGACGAAAAGGGATTCCTTGACCGACAACTGGTCGATACGCAATATCTCTCGCGCATTGCAAGGGAATATCTGTCCTGCCTGTATCCCGAAAAGGGCGAAGGCAGCAGCCATATTTGGGTCGTGCCGGGCAGACTGACCGAAATGCTGCGCCGTCATTGGGGGTTGAATTTTGATCTCTCCGTGAGTGAGGCGGGAACCTCCAAGGCAAAGGATCGAACCGATCACAGACATCATGCCATTGATGCCGCCGTCATTGCCGCAACAGACCGGAGCCTGATCAAGGCCATTCAACATGCGTCCGGACGTCGGGAAGATCTGGACCTTGATGATGTGATCGGCGACATTCAGCCACCATTCGAGCATTTTCGCGACAAGGTCCGTCAGCGACTGGATCAAATGGTCGTCAGCCATCGGACCGATCATGGCAGCATCAAGCCGTCCAGCAACCCCAAGGGATATGACAGCACGTCCGGCCAGTTGCATAACGACACCGCCTATGGCCTCACCGAAGAAATGAGCACGGGCGGCGTTCAGCTGGTCGTGACACGCAAACCACTGGCCAATCTGGGCAGGAACGATATCCGAAAAAATCAGGGATCCGGATTTGCAGGCCCTGTTGTGGGATGCCGTGCGAGATGTGGCTGACAGCGACATTCCCAAGGCACTTGATGAGTTCAGTCGAAAAGAAGGCCCCTATCAGGGGGTGCGGAGAGTTCGTCTCATCATGCCGCTCAAGACGATTCCCATCCATGATGGGAAAGGCAGGGCCTATAAGGGCTACAAGGGGGACAGCAACCATTGCTATGAGATCTGGCAAATGCCGGATGGCAAATGGGAACGGGTTGTTTACACGACCTATGAAGCCAACAAGATGGGAACGGACAAGAAACCTCACCCGGCCGCCAGGCGCGTGATGCGGCTTCACAAGAAAGATGCATTGCTGCTTGATCATCCCAAAACGGGGCCCGCGGTCATGATCATCGCAAAGTTGAGCGAACAGAGACTTGATCTGGTCGCCCATAACGAGGCGAATGCCGATGCGAGAAGCAGATCGAAAGACGATCCTCTCGACTATGTGCGCGTGTCTGTTTCCTCTTTGCAGAAATACAATGCCCGGCAGGTCTTCGTCGATGAAATCGGCAAATTAAGGGTAAAATCATAAAATACCACCCTTGATGGCAATCGGTGCTATCATGGGAGCTGTTGGCCAGAAATGTCGAGCAACTCCCATGGACCAGATTGTAGAAGTCGCCAGCGATAATCGACACCTGAAAAAGGAGCGCGGTTTTCTTGTCGTGTGCGAAGGCCACAAGGAAATCGGGCGCGTTCCGCTGGATGGCATCCTTGCCGTGCTCATCCACGCCCATGGTGTGACCTACTCCAATAATCTGCTTGTGGCTCTGGCGGCTCAAGGATCGCTTGTCGTGCTATGCGGAGCGAACCATGCCCCATCTGCGGTCATGATGCCGCTTGAAACCAACAGCTTGCAAGGCGCAAGAACAAGAGCCCAATGGGATGCCGGCAAACCCCTCATCAAACAGCTCTGGAAGCAGATAGTCAGGCAAAAAATCCTCGCTCAAGCCGATTGCCTTGCGGCTTTCCATCTGCCGGACGCTCCTGTGCGCTCCCTTGTCCGCTCTGTCAGATCTGGCGACGAAGGCAATGTCGAGGCGCAAGCGGCTCGTCGCTACTGGAGGCAATTGATGGGCAAGGATTTCCGCAGAGACATCGGAGCGGTGGGCCACAATTCTCAGCTTAATTATGGCTATACGATCCTGCGTTCCATGGTGATGCGGGCCATTGTCAGCGCCGGTCTCAACCCGACCATTGGTGTGTTTCACAGCAACCGGGGCAACGCCTTCGCATTGGCGGACGATCTTGTGGAGCCTTTCAGGCCAATTGTGGACGCGCTTGTTCTGCATTGCAAACATAAGGGGATAGAGGACCTGACCCCCGAGTTGAAGCAGCAATTTTCGCGCATCACTCGTCTGGATGTCGAAACCGACGATATTTTGTGCCCGCTCGGGCAAGCGGCACACAGGCTCGTTCTGAGCCTTGTCAATGCCTATGAAAAACAGGAAACGCGTCTTGTCTATCCCAAATTTCCATCCGCTTTGGAAATCGCCTCGCTGAATGAGGCATAGGGACATGACGGCAACTTATTTGAGTGGGTACAGAGTTTTGTGGATTTTGGTAATGTTCGATCTGCCGACCGACACGAAAAAACAGCGCAAAGCCGCAACAAAATTCAGGGAGTTTTTGCTCGACGAAGGTTTTGAGCGGAGCCAGTTTTCGGTGTATGCTCGATTTGTCAGTGGAAAAGAGGGATTCGATACCCGCGTTCGTCGGGTGGAGAGGAATTTGCCGCCTGAAGGCGATGTCCAGATCCTGCAATTCACCGACAAGCAATATGAGAATATGATTCGTTTCTATGATCAGGGGCGGCAAAAGTCGCAGAAAAAACATGATCAATTGGCGTTGTTTTAAGCCGAAACCATCATTTTCGGCACACCCAGACATGGAAGTGTCTGTATGTTTTCAGACACTTACCAGAACTCCAATTGTAGCTTCTCAGAAATCGTAGTCCAGCCGCAACGTTGGTGGCTGCGTTGTCATCAGAGGATCTATTGTAGCTTCTCAGAAATCGTAGTCCAGCCGCAACTTGTCCTAGAACGAAGATTGTTTGGCAATGATTGTAGCTTCTCAGAAATCGTAGTCCAGCCGCAACTAGGACTGCCAGAATTAACATTCTCATCTGAATTGTAGCTTCTCAGAAATCGTAGTCCAGCCGCAACATAGCCAATCCAATGAGCGCAACCGGCTCGATTGTAGCTTCTCAGAAATCGTAGTCCAGCCGCAACTGAACATTAATCATTTAGTGGTTAATGTCTGATTGTAGCTTCTCAGAAATCGTAGTCCAGCCGCAACCATCACGCCATCGGTCGGTCAGGCGGTTTTATTGTAGCTTCTCAGAAATCGTAGTCCAGCCGCAACAACCTTCACGTCTTTGCCTCTGTGGTTTTTATTGTAGCTTCTCAGAAATCGTAGTCCAGCCGCAACCGCCAGCTTCAAAGGGCATGCTGGTGGTCGATTGTAGCTTCTCAGAAATCGTAGTCCAGCCGCAACTGTGACCGTGACGGTTGATTATGGTGATCCATTGTAGCTTCTCAGAAATCGTAGTCCAGCCGCAACACCACGAGACGCGCAAAGACAGGATTTTGAATTGTAGCTTCTCAGAAATCGTAGTCCAGCCGCAACCCCGGCCCGGCAAGGCTGTTACCAACATGAATTGTAGCTTCTCAGAAATCGTAGTCCAGCCGCAACGGCACCGATTTTGCACTGTCAGCCAATATATTGTAGCTTCTCAGAAATCGTAGTCCAGCCGCAACAGCGAGAGATTCCCAATCTTGATAATCATGATTGTAGCTTCTCAGAAATCGTAGTCCAGCCGCAACTTGCCGCAACACCCGAAGTTTAGCGGGTACATTGTAGCTTCTCAGAAATCGTAGTCCAGCCGCAACTTCTCGGACGGGCTCGTGTCGGCGGGCAAATTGTAGCTTCTCAGAAATCGTAGTCCAGCCGCAACAGCAGAAGCTTTGAGCTTTTCCAATTCCCTATTGTAGCTTCTCAGAAATCGTAGTCCAGCCGCAACCCGCAAGGGCAAGGAAAAGGCCGCAACATACATTGTAGCTTCTCAGAAATCGTAGTCCAGCCGCAACGCCCAAGTCAGGACCATGGTTACAAAGGTGAATTGTAGCTTCTCAGAAATCGTAGTCCAGCCGCAACTTCGAAGAGCAGCGAGACATCATGTATTTCATTGTAGCTTCTCAGAAATCGTAGTCCAGCCGCAACTGCCGTGATTACCGACTTGTGTTGGACGCGATTGTAGCTTCTCAGAAATCGTAGTCCAGCCGCAACTTGGCAAGCTGGTGGGGGCGGGAGCCTTGAATTGTAGCTTCTCAGAAATCGTAGTCCAGCCGCAACGAGGCATTGGCCCGTTACTCTGCGGGTAGATTGTAGCTTCTCAGAAATCGGTGTCCAGCTGCTGTCTGGAGTGGTCAACCGTCTTGAGCGCGTAAAAAGGGGCTGCCAGAGCAGCCCCTTTCTTTTTTAGGGATCTTATCCGGGCCCCTAGAGGGTCCAGCCGTGATCAACCACGGTGCAGCGGCCGGTGACGGCGCGCGATTCATCGCAGGCATAATAGAGAATTGCATAAGCCTGATCGATGACGTCGGATTCGGGCAAAGACGTATCCATATGACGCCCGGTAATTTCGCGCATTTCCTGATCGAACGTGGCAAGTTTTTCAGGGGTGTTCAGCTCGGTAGGGGTCGGTCCGGGAGCGGTCGCGTTGCAACGAATGCCTGTACCGGCATACTGAATAGCAATGTTTTTGGTCATGCCAAGAACCGCAGACTTGGTTGCAGAATAAGCAATCCCGGCGCTGCCATAAACACCACCGATAGAAGAGACGTTGACGATGGAGCCGTATTTGGCGTCCACCATGTGCGGCAGAACTTCACGGCACATCCAGAACAGGCTGGTCTGGTTCATCAACACGACATGATTCCAGAAGTCGTCATCGGTTGCGACACAGGATTTATGCATGTCGGCGATGCCGGCATTGTTGACGAGAATGTCAATCTTGCCAAACGCCTCGATGGTTTTTGCGACGAGATTCTTGCAATCTTCAAGCTTGCCGACGTCGGTTTTGACAGCCAGAGCCTTGCCACCTTCAGCTACGATTTTCGCAGCCATTTCTTTCATTTTCTCTTCGCGACGAGCAGCAAGAACAACGGTTGCGCCTTCTCTGGCGAACAGAAGAGCTGTGCTTTCACCGATACCGGCACTCGCGCCGGTTATAATGGCAACTTTGCCTTCAAGACGGGCCATTTTTATCCTCCATGGGAGAGCAGGAAATCCTGCATCTTTGTCAGTTACAAAAAAGCAGGCGGTATCAACAATGGTGTCGATACCGCCTGCATCAAATCATACTAGGCGAGACGGCAATTATTTGATTGGGGTCTCTGCTTCGCCACCGCCGATACGTGGGCGAACGACTTTGCCTTCTTTTTCTGCCGCACGAACCAGAGCAGCTTCTTCTTTTGCCTGATCCCAGAAAGTTGCTTCGTGTGGAGAGTGATCGGTTGCGGTCACGAACATTTCGGTAGCGAATGCGTTGCGCAGTTCGTTTGCAATGTCTTCTTTCCAAGGTTTGCGGATCTGCTGAGTGGTCATGCGGCGGGTAACGCGGGTACCGGTCTGCATGATCAGTTCAGCAATTTCCCAGGCACGCTCGTATGCAGCATCAACGTCTTCGCAGATTTCGTTGACCATGCCATATTCGAGAGCTTTACGAGCGGTGATGATTTCACCGGTCAGCTCGGCATATGCGAAGCGTTTGCGGCCCATCAGTTCGCGCCATGCGATCTGGATACCGTCGCCAGGAACCATGTTGGTGCGGAAGTGCATTTCGGTGGTCCATGCATCTTCGGTGCAAAGGGTGATGTCGGAGAAGAGAACCAGGTCGGAGTGGAAGGTCGCGCCACACCAGACACCAATGGTTGGAACTTCTACGTCGAATACCTGGCCTTCGATGTCGTTGGTGCCATCATAGTACTGATATTCGTACATTTTCCAGGATTCTTCAGGCTCGGAACCGAACTCGGTAGCAGGCAGCCAGTTGCCCTGTTCGTCAACGCGGCCGATGCCTTTGAAGGTGTCCGGGCCGATACCGCCGAGGATGATGACTTCGTTGTCCGGGTCGCGACCAGCCCAATCGAAGAAATAGTGCAGACCCTGGTGCAGAGGAGCACCCCACTGGATCGGACCGCCGTTGGTGTGCATTTTTGCTTCCAGGATGCCGTCACGACGGGTCATCTTGATGCAGCTTTTCAGCTTTTCGGAATATTCTTCAAATGGCATGTGAGGGATGGTGCCGAGTTCTTTATGGGAGAACTCTTTGCGTTTCGAAGAATCGTTCTCGTAGTTTGCTTTAATGACCATTCCGTTTACTCCTTTTGGCGGAAATTGAATCTCTATACTTCGGAAAAAGCGGCATAATCAGAAAGAAACGTCCTCTATTCTTCCCGGTTACTATTTTTTCCGAGCATATATGCAAGTTTTGCCTCGCATGTTGCTTTACAAGCTATCATTTAGTTTGTAGGCGCTGAAATTCTTTTTGATTTTTTGGCTATGTCCATTTGTAATAACCACATTCACCAGAGCCGTGCAGTACGGAGTTAACGCATTGAAATACAATATAAATTTCCGCACCAAAATCATGCTTTTGCGGAAAATGCCCTTCATTTGAGGCCAAACAGCTTTTAAAATAAAAAAATCGCCCCGGAAAGTTTCCCCAAGTTTTTTTGGGCTTTCCGAGGCGCGGATTTCAAATAGAAAAATCAGGGTCTGATTAGCCTATCTTTTTGTTGTCCAGTCGCCAGATCATGATTGCTGCAATCAGATTGATGACAATATAGATGCTGTAGGCGCCAGAATAGCCACCAAGATAGGTGAGGCCAAAAGCGAGCACAGCAAAGGCAAAAGAGCGCACGATAGACTGTATGGGATTGATGATGCCCCATGCCTTGATGAAGGTTCCCCGGTGAAACTTGGTTGCAACAATGGACGTTGCCAGATTGCCGCAACCACCAATGCCAAAGCCGATCATGAATACGGATATCCAGAGCGTGATTTCATTCAACTCGAACACGTTGAGAATGAGGGCTGCGATATACCAGAAGGAATATACCAGCGAAGCATTGCGGGTGCCGATTTTCTGATCCAGCCATCCCCAGGCATAAGAGCCGATCACGCCGACAAGCGCGGCAATGGTCAAATAGGAAATTGCCGTATTCAGATCATAGCCGATCGCCATGAGGCGAGGAACCAACTGGCTGACAAGGCCAACCGTGACCATATAAAGAGCGCCATAGGCAAAGCCAACCAGCCAGACGTCTTTCATCGCCAGCATTTGTCTGGTGCTGAACGGGCAGACATATTCTCGGTGCTGGCGAGCGCTTTCGACGATCTGCTCGGCTGTCATGGGATCATTATCGGGAGCGACACCTGCTTCCTCCGGGGTGTTGCGCGCGAAAGAACCAATGAGAAGCATCAGAACCAGAATGATTGCGGAAATGCCCCAGAAGGCATGCTCTGTGCCAAGAGACGACAGAAACCAGGCCATGACCGGGACAAACAGGGCGGTTGAGAAATTCTGCCCCATGGTTGACCATCCCAAGGCCAGCCCCTTCTTGCGGGGGAACCAGCTTGCGATCATCGCGTTGCCGCCAATATGCGCATATCCCGTGGCGCAGAAGCAAACCGCGGAAAAGAGCACAAAGAATCCAAGCATCGTGCCCCATACGCCAAGGAAACCAAAGCAGACCGCCGTGATTGCCAAGCCGATCAGGATTGCTATTTTTGCTCCATATTTCTGGGAAATCCATGCAAAGACGGGAGCGGCAGGAATCGAAAATAATGTCGCCGGGGTCGCCCAGGCGAGCATCGAATTATAGTCAAGCTTGAAAGTAGAAGACAGAGCCCCAAGGATGACGTTCAGTCCGTCAACTGTCGTTCCGGTATTGATCCAGAATAACAATCCTGAAAAGACAATCATTGTCCATCCACGTCGTCCGAAATTGCTTTTAAGATCGTTTGACGCTGTTGCCGAGTTTTCAAGTGTGCCGCGACTCCTCCCTGCGGCTTGGGCATTTTCCTCAAGCATATCGATTTCCTTTGCGTGCTTGTATGGATCCTCTTCATCCCGCACGCTTTGCCTGTTTTGGGTCCATCAAAACAGATGTCTAGGTCTTACAATAGACCACAACCGCGGAACAACTGTTCCGCGGTTGCCATTTGCGTTTAATCTACCGGAGTTGGATCTACCAACATATAACAAATGACTGTCAGCACCCCGATACCTGCCAGCAGCATCCACGCGCCTGCCAAGCCACCCAGATAGGTCAGACCCAGAGCAAGGATGGAGAAGGCAAAGCAGCGCACGATCGACTGGATCGGAGAGACAATGCCGAATGCAGGGGCAAAAGCCTTGCGGCGGAACTTGCCGGCAACCACAGACGTTGTCAGGTTGGTTGCGCCGCCAAGGGAAAGACCGATCATCAGCAGCGATACCCACAGGATGACGACGCTGTCGCCAGCAACAAGGTTGATGATGATGGCAGCAACCCACCAGGCTTCATAGAAAGCCAGTGCCCATTTGGTGCCGACCTTCTGACCCAGCCATCCCCAGAAAGGAGCGCCGACGGTGCCGATCAGGGCCGAAAGGCTCATGTACCAAATCGCGGTCTGTAGATCGAGGCCCATATCCATCATGCGCGGAACCAACTGGCTGAGAACGCCCACGAGCACGATATAGACGCCACCCGCACCGAGGCCGAGCAACCAGATGTCCTTGTTTTTCAAAAGGGCTCCGGTGGTCAGGGCTGGGTTAACCGCGCCATCTTCATCTTCGTTCACCAGGTGAGCTTTCCAGTTCGGATCATTGTCCGGATACTGACCTGCTTCCTCAGGTGTGTTTTTCGCGAACAGGGCAAACAGCACGAACAGTATCGCCAGCAGGACAGACATGCCCGAGAAGCCCCATTGCGGACCGAAGGTGCCCAGGAACCATGCGAGCATCATCACGAAGAATGCCGAAGACAGGTTCTGGCCAACGGTCGTCCAGCCGAAGGCCAGATCTTTCTTCACAGGGAACCAGTTGGCGATGATGGCAGGGCCAGCGATATAAACGCCGCCCGAAGCAAAGAAGGCAACGCCTGCAAAGAAGGTCACGAACAGGGTGATCGAGCTTGCATAGCCCAGCGCTGCATAGCAAAGGGCAGAGAAGAAGATGCAGACCAGAACAGTCAGTTTTGGTCCCCACTTTTCGGAGGTTTTGGCGGCAAGGTAACTCGAAACGATACCGGCCCAGGATGCAGGGGTTGCATAGAGCAGAAGCTGCGCATTATCCAGACCATAGGTTTGAGCCAATGTCGGAATAACAATATTCAGTCCATGTGTGGTCAGGCCTGCACCAAGGAAGAACAGCATCGCCTGCATTGCGATAACCATCCAGTGGCGGCCAGTAAAATTTGTCTTGGTTGTTGATGCGGCCGTTGCCTCCCCGACCGTCATCATCCCAGATTCCTCAGTCATTAACCAGGTCTCCCATTTAACGCCCTTTGACGAGTTGTGGCTTCACGAGGTTCAGGCGTATCAAATCCTCGCCGCCTATCCTTGTTTTGTCCAACCGGGGCCCCATTTTCGGGGCAGACCTTGACGGTCCGGATGGCTTTCTTTTGGTTTTTGGTTTGAGGCCACTTTAGATTTGATAGGGGCGTCAAAATGGGCCCGGTGACTTGATGCGTCACCGAGCTTTTCTTGTAGGAAAACGGCCTTGCTTAACTTTCCATGATCTTCAGATTGTCGGAGACTTTCAGGTCAGGCTCGATTTTGCTTGCGATGTCTTCTGGCGTGACACCTTCGATGATGTCGGTCAGAACCAGACCGTCAGGGGTCACGTCGATGACACACTGTTCGGTCACGATGTGATCAACCACCCCCTTGCCGGTCAGTGGGAAAGAGCATTCCTTGAGGATTTTCGGGTCGCCCTTCTTGGTGCATAATTCCATTGCGATGATGACCTTGCGCACACCGCACACCAGATCCATGGCCCCGCCCATGCCGACCATGTAACCGGGGCGGGCCCAGTTTGCGAGGTCGCCATTCTCCGCCACCTGCAACGCACCAAGCACGGTTGCTGCCAGACGTCCGGAGCGGACGATCGCGAAGGATGTCGCGCTGTCGAAGGAAACCGCACCGGGCAGCGGGGTGATGGCCTGTCCGCTGGCATTGGTGAAGTTGGTCATGGAATGCAGCCCGGTTGCCGTTGGGCCGGTGCCGATCAGACCATTTTCCGTGTGGAACAGGACGGTCGGGTCGGAATAGTTGGGGCAAAGGCTCGGCATGCCAATGCCCAGATTGACGACGTCGCCGGGCTGGAAGAAAGCGGCAACGCGTTTTGCGATTCTGTTACGGATATCCATTTCGCTCTCCTCTTAGTCAGCCAGAACCTTGTCGATGAACACGCCCGGCGTATGGATGTGATCGAGACCGATTTCATCCATTTCAACGAGCAGATCTGAATCAACGATGGTGATGTCGCCAGCCATGGCGACCAGCGCGTTGGTGTTGCGCGAGGTGCCGCGATAGGCAAGGTTGCCAAGCGGATCGGCCATACGGCAACGCACCATGGAAATGTCAGCGCGCAGCGCCGTTTCCAGCACATAGTTCTCGCCATCAACCTCGATGATCTGCTTGCCTTCCTGCATCATGGTGCCAAGGCCGGTTTTGGTCAGCACGCCGCCAAGACCCGAGCCACCGGCGCGAATGCGTTCCATCAGCGACCCTTGCGGGCAGAACTCGATTTCGATCTTGCCTTCGCCATAAAGCGCGACGGTTTCGGCATTCATCCCGATATGGGAGCAGATCACCTTGTCGATGCGGCCCTCATGAACGAGACGGCCTACCGTTTCGTTCGGGTCACCGGTATCGTTGGAGATCAGTTTCAGATGGCGGGCGCCGCTTTCAAGCACCAGATCGATGATCCGTTCGGGCATCCCCTTGTTTGCAAATCCGCCATTCATGATGGTCATGCCATCCTTGAACAGGGGGATGATGTCATTGCGACTTGTGAATTTCCCAAGCATTGATTAATCCCTCGTCAAAAGCACGGAAACGCCCTGTCCACCGCCAACGCAGAAAGAAATCACTGCATTGTTGATGGCCGGATTGCGTTTCATTTCATGCACGGTTTTGGCTGTGAGGATCGCACCGGTACCGGCCAGAGGATGGCCAAGTGCCAAAGCTCCGCCATTCGGATTGACGCGGTCCAGCGGCATGCCGATTTCCTTGATGCAGGCCAGAGACTGCGCCGCGAAAGCTTCGTTCAGTTCCCACAGATCGATGTCTTCGACCTTGAGACCCGTCTGCTTCATCAGCTTTTCTGTCGCCGCGATCGGGCCAAGACCCATATAGTTGGGATCCACACCGGTTGCCGCGTAGCCACGGAAGACACCGAGAATTTCCAGACCCTGCGCTTCGGCCATGGAACGCTCCATGATCACCATGGCACCAGCACCATCACTCATCGGCGAGGAGTTGCCTGCGGTCACCATGCCGTCCTTGATGAAGGCCGGACGCAGCTTGCCAAGGGTCTCCAGATTGCTGTCGGCACGCACACATTCGTCTTTGTCAACGATGATCGGATCAGCCTTGCGCTGCGGAACCGGGATTGGAACAATCTGTTCATCAAACCGCCCCGCGTCCACCGCAGCTGCGGCCAGCTGATGACTGCGAACGGCAAATTCGTCGAGTTCGGTGCGGGTGAATTCATAACGTTTGGCGATATTTTCCGCCGTGATGCCCATTGGCACGTTGCCCACACGATCCGGGGCCGTCCAGCGTGCATCAATGACCGGAGGGGCAACCGAATATGGCTGTTCCAGCTTCTGCATGGTGTAGGTGCGGCGGCTGTCGCTCTCGACACCGCCCGCGACGATCACATCAGCAAAGCCAGCCATGATCTGCATGGCACCATAAGCAAGCGCATTCAGCGAAGCGGCACATTGGCGATCAAGCGTGATGCCGGGCACGGAAATCGGCAGGTCCGCTTCCAGAGCGACCATGCGGCCCATATTGAGGATCTCGTTGTTCATCAAGTTGCCGAAGATGCAATCTTCGACAAGGGCAGGATCGATGCCGGACCGTTTTACGGCTTCTTTCACGGCAGCCGCGCCCAGGATGTGCGCCGGAACAGAGGCCAGTTTGCCGCGACAGCGACCGACCGGTGTCCGAACTGCCGATACAATGACGGCTTCTTTCATTTTCTTTCTCCAGATTGCTGGTCTTCAAGGTCCCCCTGCGGCCATGTCATCCTGAGAGGGGGGAAGCAATGGATGACATGGCCACCCACTCACCTTTGGAGCGGAGGAAGCTTCAGGATTTCGCGGGCTTCAGCGGACGTAGCCGGTTCATTGCCGAACACTCTGATCGCGTCGGCAGCGCGGGTCACCAGCTGTGTGTTGGTTGCCTTGACGCCTTTGGAGAAATAGATGTTGTCTTCAAGGCCGACACGGACATGACCACCAAGAGCAAGTGTCGCAAACAGGATTGGAAGGTGACCACGGCCGATGCCGAAGGCTGACCAGGTGCAGTCTTTTGGCAATTTGGAGTGCAGATACATCAGGCTGTCAACGGTAGCAGGCATGGCGCCGACAACACCGAGACAGATCTGGAAATGGGTCGGGGTTTTCAGTTTGCCTTCTTTGACGAAATAGTCGGCAACACCCAACATGCCGGTATCGAAAATTTCAACTTCCGGCTTGACGTTGCTCTCGATCATCGCTTCGCCAAGCTCGCCAAGAAACTTGGGAGAGTTCATGAAAACACCACCCGGCATCCAGTTGAAGGAACCGGCATCATAGGAACCGATTTCAATGTCCTTGAGCGTCTTGATATGCTCCATCCGCTGGGCGTCCGTCGCACGATGATCGCCCGAGGTGGTGCAGTTGATGATCACATCGCAGTCGTCATAGGCGCGGATCAGCTTGATGGTTTCGGCAAATTTGGCCGGATCCATCGTTCCCATGCCTTCATCGTCGCGCATGTGAAGATGAACGACCGCAGCGCCAGCTTTCCAGCAAGCATATGCATCCCTGGCGATCTCTTCCGGCGTAAGCGGAATGTTCTCGTTGGCGCTCTTCGGAGTCAAAGCCCCGGTCAGTGCTGCTGAAATGATGGTTTTATTTTCTAGGCTCATTTGACTAGCTCGTTGTTGTTAAAGGCAAATCGAAATGATCACGTCAAAAACTGAACGCAGCAATTGACCGATCCGGAGCAGCGCAATTCAGGCGGCAAATCGAAGGAAGGAGAAAGGCATAGAAATACCGTTCGCGCACAATGAAATCTATTCACTAGCGCACGTTATATTTATAGATCTGGCCTTTTGGCTTTGTGATCCTCCTGATCTTAAATATTGCCCCGATCTGTATTTCCACAGGCTTGGGTGTCTACTATCCCGAGGCAAATTCAAGATTTACCACCAACTACAGGTGCCGTTGTTAATGAGCATAAATTGCTTCATTCAATAGTGGTAATTCTTTTTTGGTATTTGAATTATTTGTTGCCCGCATAACCTTTGAGCATTAAAAACATGAGCTTTTTAGCAATTTTCGCCATTCCGGAGGCCTGCACGCGTATCGGGTAATGCATTTTCGTCATAATCAATTCGCCTTTTCCACCCGATGGCAGACTTCGCTTTTTCCGTTTGAAGAAACATTTGGCAACAGTCATGTCGGGCCTTCTCTCGGCAGCCCGGGCTGGAAGGGCGACTGCCTTTAGGGAGAAAGTTCGCAACAGTGTTTGCGCTCATGCAAGACTTGCACTAAACAGTACGGGTAGGTTCGCTATAATTCTTCGCTTCTCTGTTTCCAATGGTTCGTCGCAGGCTCATCCCGGGCACACACTTTGTCCCGGTGGCGTGGACAATTATAAAAAGAAAGAAATGGGAGGCCACCAACAAGAAACACAAGTCGTTCAGGATGGTTTTTCGGGGCCATAACGGGCGACACGACAAGATCGATGACGTGGGCGGTTCTGCAAGCTCATCAAAATCGGCCAATATGAATCAGCGAAATGTTTGGGAGGCTACATGGAAATTCGCTTGTTTCGGGAATATCTGGTTTTGTCCAAGCTGCTCAATTTCAGTCGAGCGGCGGAACAGTTGGGCATGACGCAGCCAGTGCTCAGTCGGCACCTGAAATATCTGGAAGAACAATTCGATGCCAAGCTTCTCAATCGGAACACTCATCAGGTTGAGTTGACACCGACCGGACAGCTGCTGGCCGAAGAAGCCGAAAAAATAGTTGTCCAGTATGAAGCGACGTTTCACGTCATCCGGGAGGCTCTGGGCAAAAGCCAGAGCTCGCTGTCGATCATGTTCCTCGGCGCTGCAACACGTGAGTTCTTTACGGACTTTCTGGTTCGTTTCCGCAAGCATCATGAAGCGGTGGAAATCAATTGCTGCGATACCGATCTTGATGCAATCCCGGACGCTCTTGATCGCCACGAGTGCGATCTGGCTTTTCTCATCAGGCCTGATCACCAGATAAATGACAAACAATTCAAGCATATCGAGCTGTTCAAAGACCCCTTGTGCATCGCGGTACACAAGGATCATCCCCTGACCAAGAAAGAGCAGGTCTCAATCACCGATGCAGCCGACTATCCGATCATTGGTGTCGACAAGGCGGTTTCTCCGCTCTCGGGAGAGTGCAACAGCTATTTTCTGGAACGATATGGCGTTTCCTATGGGCCGGACGTCGTTAGCCCCAACTTGCCAACCTGTTGCTTCAATCTGGAACTGAGTACAAACGCGGTGGTCATTCTTCCCAAGCATCAAACCCATCTGCTTGGTAAGAATTCAACATTTCTTCGTGTCGCCGAGGCGGACTGCCAGTTTAATGTCGAACTCATCTGGGACCCCAAAAACAGAAACCCCAGCATCTCTCTTTTCATAGATGAACTGGATGCCTTTCTGAAGGATCACACCGGACTCTAATATCCCTGCCATCGGAAGAAAATGACAGGGATATGGTCAAGCTTCAATCAGGAGAAAGGGACGGGGTTGGCTTCGGGCTATTCCCGCTCAACGCAAACAGCCATACCCATGCCACCGCCAATGCATAGGGTTGCCAGACCTTTTTTGGCATCGCGACGCTCCATTTCGTGAAGCAGTGTCACAAAGATGCGCGCACCGGATGCTCCAATCGGATGGCCCAGAGCAATCGCTCCACCATTCACATTGACGATCGATGTGTCCCAGCCCATTTCATTATTTACGGCAACAGCCTGTGCGGCGAAGGCCTCGTTGGCTTCAATCAGATCCAGATCGTCTACGCTCCAGCCTGCTTTTCGCAAGGCTTTTTGGGATGAAGGGATTGGCCCCGTTCCCATAAGTGCAGGGTCGACACCGGCAGTTGCCCAGGAAACGACCCTGGCCAAGGGCTTGATGTTGCGTTTTGCCGCTTCTTCAGCGCTCATCATCACGACAGCAGCCGCTCCGTCGTTAATTCCGGATGCGTTGCCCGCGGTAACGGTGCCGTCTTTGACAAAGGCGGGACGAAGGCCTGAAAGCTTTTCAACGGTCGTTTCCGGTCGAATGAATTCATCTGTCCCGATGGTGACGTCGCCCTTGCGGGTCTTGAAGGTTACCGGAACGATTTCCTGATCAAATTTGCCGGCCTCACGCGCAGCAGTGGCCTTGCTCTGGGAAGCAGCGGCAAGCTCATCCTGCATTGCACGGGTAATGCCATATTTTGCAGCCACATTTTCTGCGGTCTGCCCCATATGGTAGTCATTGAAGGCATCCCACAGACCATCGATGATCATGGTATCCGTCATTGTCGCAGGGCCCATCTTGACGCCGCTGCGCATGAAAACGGCGTGCGGTGCACGGCTCATATTTTCCTGACCGCCAGCAATCACAATATTCGCATCACCGCATTTGATCGACTGCATGCCCAGGGCAATGGCGCGAAGACCGGAGCCACAAACCTGATTGATGTTCAGCGCGGTTGTTTCTATTGGCAATCCTGCTTCAATCACGGCCTGACGAGCAGGATTCTGCCCCTGTGCTCCGGTAAGCACCTGACCGAGAATAACGTCTTCGATGTCGGCTGGCTGAAGGTCGGCGCGTGCGAGCAAGGCCTTGATGACCGTTGCCCCAAGCTCGTGAGCCGGAACACTGGCAAGCCCTCCATTGAAGTTTCCGATTGCTGTGCGCGCAGCTGCTGCGATAACGATTTCCGACATAATGATCCTCTGGAAATATTGAAATGTTTAGTGCTGACCAACAGCAGTCGCTTGTCACTTGGGCATTTCGGTATGAGTAGGCATGGGTTTCAACCGGATAGAACCGAAAATCTTCGTTCACGAAGCGAGACCAGGAGCACTGGCCTTTACACGTCATGTTCGTGGTGGCGTGTGACGTCCAGATCCAAGCAAATTCCGGTGAAGCTTGTCGGCTATCACAGTTCCGATCGTTGGCATGCTCATACAAGTGGCTCTGTTGACGGAAGATATTCTTGAATTATTGCGCGAAAATGGGAAATTCTTTTTCTGAATAAGGGTTATTCGTAAAAAGGAACGTCCTGCGCCCTGCCCTGCGCTCCGGATCATCGATGCAACGACACCGATCTAATGAAAATGATTCGACCGGCAGACGGCGAAACCGAACCGCATGCCGTCCTGCTGGCAAACATGGTCCTCTTCATGTGTATAGAAGAACGGCTTCGGGTCGATCTTTTCAAAGTTGCCTTGAAGCAAATGCGCCCGACATGCTTTCGTGCGGAAGCTGCGATCGTCCGAGCTTGCCTTGTGCCGGAATTCAATTACGACATTCTGCCGCTCCATAATTCCGTCGGCATCAACATGCGCATACCTGTTTTCGGAAGAATAACGCTTTGTCTTTCAGGGACAAACCCTTCGTGCTCCGGACTATCTTTTGGCAAATAAAAATGTTTCCGTCCGGATATTCTTCCGACGTCAATTCAGGCAAGAAACGACACTGATAATAGTCTTGTTATGCCGAATAGGCATAAGCCGTTGTTTGTTTAGAATTTCACCCTCTCCGAAAGCGATGCTAGCTCTATTTTAAGGCAGTCTAAAAATGGGCTGTTGGGTTATTCGAGCGTTATTCGACAGGAGGAGTCTGGGATGAATAAAAGTAAAGATCAGACCTCGAACTTGGAGCATACGGGTGTCTTTGGGACGGCGGTTCGCAGCACGACAATTGCAGCGGTCAGCTCTGTCCTGCTGTGCAGCACGGCCTTTGCGCAGTCGGCACCAGAAGGCAACAGTGAAGATTCGGGCGATTTTGTTTCCAGTGTAATCGACTATATAAATGGACCCGGCGTGCCCGGTCCGCTCTCATCTGTGGGTGAGAAGCTGCATGAAAAGGGCATCAAGCCGGTTCTTGTCATCAGCAACAACTTCATGACAAACCCTTCCCTGGGGCTGGTGAAGGGCAAAACCGAACGGGTTACAACCGTTTCCTATGGTGCAGATCTTGATCTGGAAAGGATTCTCGGCTTCAAGGGCTCCTCTTTCCATGTTCTGGGACAGTATAACCTGTGGACACATGGGTCCGAGTCATTCGCAAACGCCGCTGGTGACAGCATCATCGGGCATGCTGCCCCGTTTGCGCCGACCGATGAACGCCTCACAAAACTGACATTTGAACAGAAACTGTTTGATGAACGATTTGATTTCGAGGTTGGTATCGACAACGCGTCCAGTCATTTCGGCACACCGGTGTGCAACACGCCATTCCTCTGTCAAAACAGTGTGACCCAGTTCTATAACGGTATAAATCCACCACCGTTTGGCAACTATGGCGCTCGTGTTGCCTATAAGCTGACGCCTGAGGTTACCGCTCAGGCCGGTTACTACCGCACCAACCTGAACTTTCCATTCTCACATGGCTGGGAAGGCTGGGACGGCAAAGTCACCCTTCCAAACGGGGCAGAGGTTGAGTCCAATTACAACTTGTTCCTGGCGAGTGTAAGTTATGACACCACCCTCCAAACGGATCTTTACCCGACCCATTTGGAGGCCATGATTTATCACAATGACACCGACTTTTCGAGCCCGAAGACCCCGGAAGTCTATGACAGCATGACAGGTATTTACCTGGGTGCCAAACAGACGATCTGGCGCCAGAGCGACGAGCCGACGGCAACATCCATTGCTCTTTACAGCAGCTTGTTTGCCGACTTTGGCGAAGGGGACGACGTAAACAGCGAACTGGATGCCGGTGTGATCTTCCAGGGTCTGTTCCACGACCGTCCATTCGACAGCTATTCTGCCAAATTCATCTGGAACCATCTGTCTGATGACTATGCCTCTTATGCCAATGTTGGCTCTCAGGACGAATTCTCTGCTGGCGTAGACGCCAACCTGGTTCTGGCTGGCAACACCATCCTTCAGCCTTGGGCCATGTATACATGGAATACCAACAAGGCCATGAATCCAACCTCAACGGCAACAGCTGATGACGGATGGGCCGTTGGCGTGAACGCAATCTTTTTGCTGGACAGAGCTCTCGGGCTTTAAGAATCGTCTTGGCAAGACAATTGACTTCGCAAATGTGGAAAGGCGCCTTGGGGCGCCTTTTTGCTTTCATGGGCTCTGCGCAGAAGACCGGGCATGTCAGAGACTATTGATTTCGCAGGCGCTCCTCGCGCTGGCCGATTTGCAATGACGCCACGTTCGGACTGACATCTCCTCGGAACGCTCTCGAATCGGGACCGAGGTGTCTGCCGCTGCTGGTCAACGCTCGATCGACGAGCTTCCGAGCGCGTTGGGCGATTCCCAACACACGATACAGCCTATATGGATTTCATCCTCTTCATTCAGCTCTCATCGCCTCAAAAGTGACCCGCTGAGCCATACAGAAGCATGAATGAGATTCATGGCTTCATACAAGAATTGCTCTCTACCATCCCTCCTCCCGGCGACCATATTCATATCATAAGAATTTTGAAGTTCGATGATCGAGTAAAACGCTGGGAGACTGCCGATGAAAGAAGATAAAAACGTCGAAAATTCAGGGAAATTTGCGCGTTCAAGCAGGAGAAGCGTGCTGAAATTTGCGGGTGCCAGCGTTGCAATTCTTGGTGCTGTCTCGCTATTCAAAAGAACCGAAGCAAAGGCAAATAACATGACGGATGAGTGGGACAAAACATTCCCGAAAAGCGAAAAGGTAGAACACAAGAAAGTCAGCTTCAAGAACCGCTATGGCATTACCCTTGCGGGCGATCTCTATGTGCCGAAAGATCATGCTGGAGGCAAGCTTGCTGCGATTGCCGTGAGTGGACCGTTCGGGGCTGTCAAAGAGCAATCTTCCGGGCTCTATGCCCAGACCATGGCTGAGCGTGGTTTTGTTGCGCTTGCCTTTGACCCTTCCTATACCGGCGAAAGTGGCGGGGAGCCGCGCAACAACGCGTCACCCGACATCAATACGGAAGACTTCAGTGCCGCAGTTGATTGCCTTGGCATGCAGCCGATGGTGGACAGGGAGCGGATCGGTATCATCGGGATCTGTGGCTATGGCGGCTTGGCGCTGAATGCGGTTGCCGTCGACAAGCGCGTCAAAGCCGTTGTGGCCAGCACCATGTATGACATGACCCGCCTCATGTCGAAGGGCTACAACGACAGCATGACCCTTGAGCAACGCACGCAAAGGCTTGAGCAGTTAAGCCAGCAGCGCTGGCAGGACGCGGAACGTGGCAGCCCTGCCTATGGTCCGGTATCTCTCGAATTGAAGGGAGGCGAGCCGCAATTCGTCGTGGACTATGCGGACTACTATAAGAAGCCTCGCGGTTTTCATGAACGATCAGTCAACTCCAATGGCTCATGGAGCCTCACATCGGCCTTTCCGTTCATGAACATGCCGATCCTGACCTATATCGCGGAAATCTCGCCGCGACCGGTCTTGTTCATTCATGGGGAGAAAGCCCATTCACGGTATTTCAGTGAAACGGCCTATGCAAACGCAGCTGAACCGAAAGAGCTGATGATCATTCCGGGCGCCAACCACACCGATCTTTATGACCAGGTGGACATCATCCCGTTCGACAAGCTGCAATCCTTCTTCGAGCAGCATCTGGCCGTCTGATTGCCATCACCTGGAGCCAAGAGGCCCGCGGTTTGCGTATCGCGGGCCTTTTTTTATGTTCACGCAAAGAGAAGTCAAAGGGCTTCATATCAGGAGGCGTTTTGCGCTTTGAGGCGATCAATGACGAGCCTCAACGCCGAGCTCATCTGGCGGCGGCTGGAATAGAATAGATGATATCCTTCAAACGGTTCGCACCAGTCTTCCAGAAGGCGATGAAGGGACCCATTCCGGATATCGTCCATGACTTCATCTTCAGTTACATAGGCTATGCCAAGGCCTTCCTTTGCGGCCCTTATCGACATGTCACTGTCGTTGAATATAAATGATCCCGATACACGGGTGACTATTTCTTCTCCATCCTTCTCGAATTCCCATTCATACATGGCCGCACTGGGATGGAACCGGTGATTGAGGCAGCGATGAGCATCAAGATCGCGAGGATGCTGGGGAGCGGGATGTTTCTTCAAATAGTCGGGAGAAGCGACAACCGCGATGCGAACGGGTGGCCCTATGCGCACAGAGATCATGTCCTGACCGACAAATTCTCCAAGCCGGATACCCGCATCGAACCGATCCTCGGTCAGATCATTCAGACGGGCATCGAGATTGAGCTCAATCTCGATTTCGGGATAGTCCCGGGCGATTTTCGAGAGAACCGGCCAAAGCAGGAGTCTGGCCACAGGTTTGCTCGATGTCAGCCTAACAAGCCCTTTCGGGGCATCGCCAAGAGATCTCAGTTCCTCGATCCTGTCGTCAATCTGTTCCAGCCCCGGCCGCAGAGCCTCTAGCAGCTTTTCTCCCGCATCTGTGAGGGAAACGCGTCGGGACGTGCGGTTCATCAGTTTGATGCCGATCGAGCTTTCCAGGCGCCGGATTGTGTGACTGACAGCGGATTGAGAAATGCCAAGGCGCGCAGCAGTCCGTGTGAAATTCGTCTCTTCTGATGCGACCATAAAGACGGCCAGATCACTGAGATCTTCTCGTTTCATTCATGCCTCCTGAAGGAAAGACGTTCCATTTGTTATCTTTTCTCTATTTAGAAGCATTGTCCATGAAATTGATTCATTGTTGAAGAGGCGTCAGTTATGGGGTCTTGAGTGCCTGCCATTGTTGGTTTGCGCTATGCTTGGCGCGAAGCGATGATAAGCACGCCGCAGATTAGCAGACCGGTGCCAAATGCAGCAGTCATGATCCCGTTCAGGGTAACATTCTCAGTCCGCGACATGTCCCATGCCAGTCCGAACACCATTTGGCTCGCAACCAGAATGGCGATGGTCGGCGCGGCCCCCATATTCCTGTATCCGGTGATGCTGGCAAAGACGAAGAAGGTGCCCAATATCTCAGCGCCTGCCGTTCGCCAACGAAAGATGGCCCCGATGCGTTTCCCGTAAGTTGTCATTCATTTGATGGTGCCCGGCATAGCATCCCAGACGACTTTTAAGGCTGTTTTCAATTATTGACTTGAAATTAGGACGCCTGTCCTATATTTAGCCAATAATAGGACGGACGTCCGAATTATGGAGATTGAAATGGACGAACAGCTTTCACGAAAGATCCAGCTATGGTGTGCCTATAGCGGGATTGCTTATTGTGTACTCTACGGCATCAGTTTCATCATTTTGCCGGTGAACTATCCGCCTCCGGATCCAGCCTTTACGGCGCAGGAACTGGTCGACAACTACTATTTGAAATACCAGTCCCGCATCATGTTGGGACATGTTCTGAACGCGGCGTCGGGCATTCTCTACCTCACGTGGGGCACGCAGCTCACCGTACAGATGTGGCGACGGGAACCGCTCCCAATCCTCTCCCTGCTTCAGTTGGGTGGTGCCATTCTGACCACATGGGTTGTCATGTTCCCGCCTGCTATGTGGGTCTGGTGTGCCGAGAATGCAGCCACGGCTGATCCCGAGACAATCAAGATGGTGCATTTCATCGCGTGGTATCTTTTTGACATCACATATTGGGTGACGACACTTGAATGCATCGCGATTTTCCTGATTGTTCTGTACGACAAGGAGAAGCCTGCACTCTTTCCCAAATGGGTCGGTTGGTTCTCTCTTTTTGCCGGTCTCAGCTTCATCCCCCTGACCGTCGTTCCCTATTTCAAGGATGGCATTTTTGCTCTCAATGGCTACTGGAACTTCCATGGCGTCTTCATCTTCTTCGGCGCATTCACCGGGGTTGCCAGCTACTATATGGGGGTCGACCTCAAGCGCGTTCGCATCCCCGCCGTTCCCGGCATTGGTCAGGCATTGAGCCGCAATCAGCGTCAGTGATGTGAATTCGACAGAATGGATGCAATTTCCACGATGCAGCTTGATGCAGCAATCACTTCCGCCCCAACGGGCGGAAGTGATCACATAATAGGTCTTCCCGCACATATACTGAATGAGGCAAACCTGAAGAAGGGAGACTTTGCTTTGGTCACCTTCACGGGAGAAGCTCTTGCAAGAATTGAAGATCTGCCACCCGATCAGGATCGGGCGCAGGTACTGCTTTCTCCGTCTCTGGCCTTCAACATCGGCCTGATCAACACCGGATCGATACGCGTCAATCCCGTCGCTCTCGTCGAGGCGGAGCGTATCACCTTCAGCAAAAGGACAGCTCAGCTCAGGACCGAACCGCAAAGGGCGTCATTGTTCGACAAATGGAGATCTGACAGCAAGCAGGGGCAAAGGGCAACGTCGACGACAGACAGGGATGCAATACGGGCCCGGATTTTGGGGCAAGCCCTGCTCAAGGGGAATCTCCTGTTTCTGAATTCAGAACAAAAGCAGGAGCTACAGGTTGTCGAAACCGTGCCCGAAGGGGCCGTAGTAATTTCGGAAAACACAGAACTCCGTTTTCTTGATCCTGATGGGCGACGAACCGGATATGATGATATTGGCGGTCTGACACAGGAGGTTGCCAAGGTCAGGGAAATGGTGGAACTGCCGCTCAATCATCCAGAGCTGTTTGAACAACTCGGTATTGATGCACCGCGCGGCGTTTTGATGTATGGCCCTCCGGGATGTGGCAAGACGCTGATTGCCCGGGCCGTTGCCGAACAGACAGACGCCGTGTTCCTCACGATCAACGGACCGGAAGTGATCCAGAAGCACTATGGCGAATCTGAGGAATTGCTTCGGCGGGTCTTTGAAGAAGCCCAGAAACACAGGGCAGCCATTTTGTTCATCGATGAAATCGACGCCTTGGCCCCCAACCGGGAAACGGTTCTGGGCGAAGTGGAAAAGCGTGTCGTCGGGCAGTTGCTGGCCTTGATGGATGGCGTCTCAAGCCGAGGCAATATTGTCGTCATGGCGGCCACAAACCTGCCCAACAATGTGGATCCGGCGTTGCGGCGTCCGGGGCGCTTTGACAGGGAAATTGGTATCAATCCACCAGGCAAGGCAGGTCGGGCCGAAATCCTGTCCATCCACACCCGTTTCATGCCCCTGTCGGCTGATGTGGATATGGAGCGTATTGCCGCAGTCACCCATGGCTTTCTTGGGTCTGATCTGGCGGCCCTTTGCAGAGAAGCCGCCATGCGCTGCGCAAGGACGGCAAGCCTTGTCAGCATCAATCCTTCACGCCCCTCATTGAGACCATTCGTTGGCATGTCCCATTTTCTGGAGGCTCTGGAGGATTTCAAGCTCTCAACCATTCGTGAACTCAACTCCGATATTCCGGAAACAAGCTGGTCAGATATTGGTGGCCTGGAAGCTGAGAGACAGCGCCTGACCGAGGCGTTGGAATGGCCGAGACTCTATGCAGATCACTTCGCGGAAGTTGGCGTTTCCGCTCCGCGCGGTATTCTGCTGACCGGGCCTTCCGGTACGGGCAAAACCCTTCTGGCTCACGCGGTCGGCGCCAATACGGAGGTCAATTTCATTACCGTCAAGGGACCGGAGCTGCTCTCAAAGTGGGTTGGTGACAGCGAGCGAGGCATTCGCGAGACCTTCAGACGGGCACGCCAGTCGGCTCCATCCGTCATTTTCTTTGACGAGCTTGATGCAATCGTTCCTGCCCGGGGTTCAGAAACCGGAGACGGGCAGATTGGAGACCGGATGGTTGGCCAGTTCCTGCTCGAACTTGACAGCCTCGGGCCGCACTCGGACGTGATTGTGATCGGCGCATCAAACCGGGCGGACAGGATTGATCAGGCCCTGTTGCGGCCCGGTCGTTTCGACCTGATCCTCGATCTTAAGTTGCCAGACACCAAAAGCCGACAGAAAATCCTTGGGGTGCATTGCCGAACCAGCCCTGTCTGCTCGGATGTTTCCTTTGAGGTCTTGGCCAAACTGACCGAGGGCATGAGCGGTGCGGATATTGCCGGGCTTTGCCAGAGAGCCAAGATGCTGGCGATCAAGGCAATCATCACCGAACCACAGAAACAGGATGGAGGCCTCAACAAATTGGCCATGCACCATTTTCAACAGGCCCTTGCCGATGTAAAACAGTAAGAGAAACGCGAACGAAAGAAGCGGGAAACCCAGGCTTCCCGCTTTCCTTCTCCTGAGGAATGCAAAATGAAAAAGAATCCATCCGCCATGCCCAAGGGAGAAGAAACCGCAGAGAAGATACTGGATGCGGCGATGAAGGCGATCGCGGCGAAAGGATGCGGTTCTGTAACCTTGCGGGAAATCGCCAAGGAGGCGGGCGTCGTTCTCAGCCAGCTCAACTACTATTATGGCAACAAGGATGGTCTGTTCGCAGCCGTCCTGAAACGCATGCAGGAAAACTACATAACAGATTTTGAAGGCAGGTTACAGCAAGACGGATCTCTGCAAGATCACACCAGAGAACTGATTGCCTTCAATCGCTCTCTTTTGCTCGAAGAGCCGGAAATCTATCGAAATTTCCTTGAATTCTCCAATTTCGCCATGAGTTCTCCGGGTTTCCTGCCCTTTGTCGAGCGTTTCGTTGCCGATATTTCGGACATGATCGAGGAAAGGCTCTACGGATCGAGCGCTAAGGACCAGAGCGATCATTCTGCCGCAGTCATGACACGGTTCATCTTGTCCGCTTCTTTCGGAATTTCTCTGCAACATTTTCTCGCGCCGGACGACAAAAGCATCCTCTCCGGTTTCGAGATGCTGGAAGCGGCTATTCCGAATTTGAACGTCTCGAATTCGAAGTGACGTTCCGATCGCAAGTGCCAAAAACACAGACTTCAATTCCGCCCCAATCCTGACATTCGTCACTCGCCATCTTCTGCAAGGCAAATTTCGCGTTCCGGATACACGAACGAGCCTCTGCATGATATGGGATCAGACGATGACCGAGTGACGAATGGGGCGGTTAACAGGTCCAGTTGGCAAGGCACCAGTCCCACACGGCGTTCACTGCCTTTCGTGGTGATGGCGGCCGTTTTCGGGCCAGATAGTAATCCGCTTCTGGTTCAAAGCTGGCCGGACAGATTTCGACCAGACGGCCTGTCATGAGATCGGCCTGAACAAAGGCCCGGCAGGCAATGGCCACGCCCTGCCCCGCCAAAGCAGCATCCAGTGCATGGGTGGTCTGGTTGAATATCGCGCCGGGCAGCTTTCCGCTCGAGCCAAAGAATTTCGGCCAATGGCCATGTGAGTCATGCAACAATGGCAGCTTTTTTAATTGCTCTGTCACCATCGGCAATGTTGCCTTGCCGATCAGATGCGGACTGGCGACTGCAACGAGTTCCTGTCGGAACAACAGATGCGCTTCGATGGCTCCGGGAAAGGGGGCCCGTGTCAAGCGCACAACAATATCCACCTGATCCCGATCGAAGTCGGATACGGCTTCTGTTGCAATGGTTCGAAGCTCCACCCCCGGCAGGGCGGCATTGAGGGCGGGGAGCTGCGGAATCAATATCTTTGTCGCGAAGGTCGGTGTCACGCTGATTGTTACAGCATCAGGCAATGTCACAAGCTGCGCAGTCGCGTTGCCAAGTGTGTCAAACGCGCGCGTGACTTCGGAAAGATACGCAGCACCCTGCGGGGTCAGTGCCACCCCTCTGGGCAAGCGCTGGAACAAGGCGATGCCCACATGCTCTTCCAGAAGCCGGACCTGCTGGGCAACGGCTCCTTGCGTAACACCAAGTTCCTCTGATGCGGCCCGAAAGTTCATATGCCGTCCGGCAACTTCAAAGGCGCGCAACGCATTCAACGGGGGGAGAGAGCGGCGAGACACGTTCCTATCGATCCTGTAGTTTTTCTACAGGCTATCAGCTTTCCTTCTAGCGCGAAATAGCTAATTTTATTTGCTATTGTGCGCTGATTGAATAGAAGGAAGCGAAAATGACTGAAGAAAAAGTAGCCCTCGTCATGGCAGGCGGTTCCGGCATGGGCGCTGCTGCGGCGCGCAAACTTTCCGCCGATGGATACAAAGTCGCGATCCTCTCTTCCTCTGGCAAGGGGGAGGCTCTGGCAACGGAACTCGGCGGTGTCGGCGTGACCGGCTCCAATCTTGAGCATGATGACGTCAAGCGTCTGGTTGATCTTGCGATGGAGAAATGGGGCCGCATCGACGCATTGGTGAACTCGGCCGGTCACGGCCCTCGCGCACCGATTCTCGAAATCAGCGATGACGACTGGCACAAAGGAATGGAGGTCTATTTCCTCAGCGCCGTGCGCCCGATCAGGCTCGTCACGCCGATCATGGAGGCACAGGGCCGGGGCGCGATCGTCAATATATCAACCGCCTGGGCCATACAGCCGACCGCCATGTTTCCGACATCGACGGCGTTCCGGGCGAGCCTTGGTGCCTTCACCAAAATCTACTCCGATGACTATGCCTCAAAGGGCATTCGCATCAACAATGTCATGCCGGGTTGGATCGACAGCCTGCCCGAAGTCGATGAGCGTCGAGACAGCGTGCCGATGGAACGGTACGGCAAGTCCAGCGAAATCGCCGCAACCATCGCCTTTTTGCTGTCCGAAGAAGCCGGATACATCACTGGCCAAAGCATCCGGGTTGATGGCGGTGTGATCCGCTCCATCTGATTGCCTTTCTATCCTCGCCCATGTTGCCGCCTCGCCCTCGCTGGAGGCGGGTAGCTGTCACCTTTTCCTGAAAGGCCACGCCATGTTCCGTGCCTATGCTGCGCTTGTTGCTCTCGGCCTCATCTGGGGGTCTAATTTCATCTACATGAAATGGGCGACAGACCTCATTTCCCCCATGCAGACGGTGTTCTTGCGGGTGCTTTTCGGCTTTCTGCCGCTCGCGGTGATCGCGGTGCAGGCCAGGGTGATCCGCCGCGACCAATTACGTCACCTGCCGCACTTTCTCGCCATGTCGGTGTTCGCCACCAGTTTCTACTATTACGGCTTTGTGGCCGGAACCGCTCTTCTGCCGAGCAGTGTGGCGGGACTTCTCAGCGGTGCCATTCCGATCTTCACTTTTCTCAGCGCGGCCATTTTCTTGCGTGACGAGCGCCCCACCCGGCAGATGGCTGTTGGCGTCACGCTCGGGTTTGTTGGTATCGTGCTGAGCGCGAAGCCGTGGAACGGAGCCGATGGGGTCAATTCCCTTGGCGTCTTGTGGATGCTGGCGGGAACCTCGAGCCTCGGCGCATCCTTCGTCTATGCCCGCCGCTTTCTGTCACCGCATAAACTTCCGCCTTTGGCTCTTGCGACCTGGCAAACCGGGCTTGCCGTGCTGACACTTGCGCTGCTGACCGACTTTGGCGGGATCTCCGCCATTGCGACGGACAGCACTGCCATGTGGGGGACGATTATCGGTCTGGGAGCGCTGGGAACCGGCGGAGCTTTCCTCATCTACTACTTCATCATCGACAGGCTCGGGCCGGTTCGCGCCGCAGGGGCCACCTACATTGCACCCGTGGTCGCGGTCATCATTGGCGCTGCCATCGGAGAAGACGTAACCAGCACCGAAATCCTCGCGCTGGCCCTGATTCTCGGAGGCGTGGTGCTGATCCAGACCGGCAAGCGCCAGCCCCTTCCCGCACTTCCGGCGAAAATCAAATGAGGGCTCCGCGCGGGGCTGGACAGGACATCATCATTTGAGAACGGTCATCCCGGCGCGGGATTAGCAGATGCGGGCCAAAGCAACCATTCATGGACGAACACAAGCTGCGAGGTCGCCTCCCCACTCCGGTCATTCGAACGAAGCACAGCATTTTCAGTGCCAATATCCCCTCAACATGACCAACCAATCTGACTGAATAAATCAGCCGTTACCCGAGCGCTTTAGAATGGCGCGCCATTGGAACGATCGTTCCGAACTCTCTACAATTCGTCATCGTCGTCGAGATTGTTCGCAAGGGTGCTGGTTTTCTCTCGTTTGGCCTGCCTCGCGACCATAACACCCATGGCGGCCATGAGCGGCAGCCAGTCCGGATCTGCAATCGAAAGAATGAAATTGTCGAACACGACATTATCGAGAGTGAAATTGAGTTTCCTTGCAATCGTGCCAATCTGTTCCCCGCCGAGCTTGACCTGATAGTTTGAACCGGCCATTGCGTTCATGCGGATCAGTTCCAGCTTTCCAAAACTGGTCTGCCCCGAGAAAGCGGTGTGGTGAAGCACAAGCCTTCTTTTCAGGCGGCAGAATATGGTCTTGCCCTGATACACATCATATGTCGTGAAAATGTGGAACAGGCGTTTTGTGAGGACGATAAGTTCTTCGCCGCTCTTCGCATCGGAGATATGAAATGTTTTGCAGGGGATCTGCGATGACACCCTCAATCTGGGAATCATATCCACATCGAGCAGATGAAAATCCTGACCGGTCCATTTGAATTCTTCATTGAACAGATAGATTGCATCGTCCCTGTTCAGTCCGATTTCCGAGGTGTCGGCCGTACCAGTCTTCAGATAGGTCTGTATCCGCTCCGCCAGCGCATCCATAAGGCACGCAGTGTTGAAGCTGTAGCGGATCATGCCTTCAAGGCTGTCGGGCTTCTTGACTGGCTCCAATCGCCACTCGTTTTTCGCATCGGGTTTTATAAAGCCGGTTATGTTCCCCAGATTGATACTGATGAAAAGGCCGAATAAATCCCGTATGAAAACATATTCGCCATCAGGATTGGGTCCCAATATAATGACCTTGCCCTTGATTGACTGGACCCGCCCCATCCATGGGGACCCCCACGCCGTTGGCATATCTCCGAAAGCATCGAAAATCTGTCTCAGGGTGAGCTTCCGCGTGTTTATGACAAGTTTCGCGCCATCATTGAACTGGTTGTAGAAATCCGGATTGCAGAACTGGAATGCAACCACAGAAAAAATGAACAGAATTGTACCAATCGTGATCGGGCCGGAGCGAATATCATCCTCCCCGACGTTAAATCCCTCAATCATGTATTTGACTGAAAGAACCAGCAAACCAATTGCCAGAAGGAGCAGCAGTAGTCTGGCGGTTAGAATTATGAAACGTTGCATTGAAAATGTCCAAAAAGAGCGGCGAAAGGAATGTTGGCTCGCTAGCAAAGAACCAAGCGTTTTGGTTCTATTCCCTTGGACGCGGGAAATCTCTCCGGAAGATCACCTAGTTTCATCCGCACTCTGAAGCGGGTCACAATGACTATGCCCCATGAGTCCGGCGCCGAAAGGCAAGTGGGATTGGCCTTGGCAGGTCGGGAGCGGTGTCGAAGGTCAGTGACTGAAACACTTCACACCGCAGGGCAACAACTCCTTCAAGTGCAATGGGAAACATCTCTCCAGCACAATGCGCCCCATCGTTAAAAATACCATGGGTAATGGAACGTGCGACATTTTGTATGCTTAAAAAGCGACAAATTTTGGAATAAATCGAGACCGGTTGCAATTCGTCTGATTTTCAATAACTTCCTCAAAAAAAACAAGAATCAGGCCGTTTACATAAACTGGGAATGCGCTTTCAGTTCCGCACTTACAAGATCGGGGGCTCCTTTCGTGGCAACGCCCAAGCAATATCATTTTATTTCCGGGTTGCCCCGCTCAGGCTCCACCTTGCTTTCAGCCCTTTTGCGACAAAATCCTCGAATTCATGCAGACATGACCACGCCGGTCTCCCGGCTTATGTCCAGCATGCGCGACCAGATGTGTGAGCCGCGAGAGAATGCCAGACTGATTTCAGACGCACAGCGTCGTCGCCTGCTTCTCAGTATTATGGATAGTTTCTATTCCTCCGATGACTATCCGCAGGAGATCATCTTCGACACCAGTCGCCAATGGTGCGCGATGATGCCGCTGCTCAATGAGTTTTATCCGCAGTCAAAAATTATCGCCTGCGTGCGGGACGTCGGCTGGATTGTCGATAGCATCGAACGGATCGCAGGCCGCTCCACCGTGACAACCTCGGGCATTTTCAATTTCAAGGCCGAGGGTACGGTTTATGATCGGGTGGACTCATTGGCCAAAGGGTCCGGCATGGTCGGCTATGCCTACAACGCCGTCAAGGAGGCTTTTTTCGGCTCCGAGCCGGGACAGCTCATGCTGTTGCGCTATGAAACGCTGACAAGCGATCCGCAAAAAACGATGCATGCGGTTTATGATTTCATTGGCGAGCCCTTTTTCGAGCACGACTTTGAAAATGCCGGCTTTGATGCGGTCTCCTTCGATCAGGCGCTTGGCACGCCGGGGCTTCATCACGTGCGCAAGAAGGTTGAAGCCATCCCACGCCAGACGGTCTTGCCACCGGACGCGTTTCATCGTTTCGACAATGACGCCTTCTGGAACGATCCAAAATTCAATCCCAATAACGTGCCGATCATTTAGCTTGCTATCAGACCACGCACTGTCCTTTCCCGCTCAATTTGTTCCCTCAGAGATTTGTCATGTTTCCCCGTTTCTTTCGCCGCTCACTTCAAGACGCCAAATGTCGGCGCCGGGTGACATCTCGATTGCTTGCATCCACCGCCATTTGTGCCTCTGTTCTTTTCGTTGTGGCAGGAAGCGATGTCGCGCTGGCGGTGTCTCCAGCTTACACAGTGACGAAAAGCACCGATGATGGGACGGGCACCACAAGCGGAACATTGAGCTGGGCCATTTTGCAGGCCACAAGCGATGGCGACGTCATTGATATCGATACGAGTGTCACCTCGATCACGATAACGGGTTCCCTGCCAAGTGCATCGGCAAATATTTCGATTACGACTAACCATGCGGTAGAAGTCATAGGGGCAGCTCTCAACGGGTCCGGCTCGACATCCCTGACCCTTAACGGGTCATCGTCTGCTGCCGCCCTGGAAGCCACCCTGTCTGGCACCATACATGGCGATGACGCGACGAGCGATGGGGGAAGTGGATCCACTGCTCTTTCCGGGGCGGGATTCATCCTCGACAGCGGTTCCGATATCACCGGAGGCGCTGCGAGGGATGGGGCCTCGCGCGGTTACTCCTATAATTCAGGGGCCAATGGCCAGGATGGCGGAGCCGGTGGCAATGGCATCAGCGCGAATGCTTTCTCCATTGAGAGTTCAGGACACATCACTGGTGGAAATGGCGGAGCTGGCGGGACTGGTGCGGGCGGTTATTATAGCGGCAGAGCCGGTGGGATTGGTGGTGCCGGGGGAGCCGGTGTCTCTGGCACTTCTTTCTCCCTTGTAACAAGTGGCTCCGTCACTGGAGGCAGTGGCGGCGATGGCGGAAATGGCGGGAGATCGGCTGTTTTTAGTGGCGGAAATGGTAAGATAGGCGGTGCCGGAGGAGCCGGTGTCTCTGGCACTTCCTTCTCTTTGACCAACGGCGGAACGCTTGTTGGAGGCAGTGGCGGCGACGGCGGCGATGGCGGGAGATCAGGCTCAGGTAAGGGCGGAAATGGTGGGTTAGGTGGTGCAGGAGGAGACGGTGTCTCTGGCACTTCCTTCTCTTTGACCAACGGCGGAACGCTTGTTGGAGGCAGTGGCGGCGACGGCGGGAGCGGTGGAAATTCCGGTACTTATTGGGGTGGCTGTGATGCAGGCGATGGTAGCGTTGGTGGAACCGGAGGGGCCGGTGTCAGTGGCTCTGCCTTTTCTCTCATCAATAGCGGCAGCATCACCGGTGGCAACGGCGGGGCTGGCGGGAATGGCGGTTATGCAAGCCTTAACACGACCCGTCAAATCGGCGGGAGTGGTGCAAATGGTGCTTCCGGCGGTGCCGGGGTCAGCGGATATTCCTTCTCTCTTACCAACAGCGGCACCATCACCGGCGGCAACGGTGGGGCTGGTGGCAGCGCGGGCGGAAGTGCGTCTGGCAATGCTGCAAGCGACGGCACAGATGGTGCCGGAGGCGTTGGTGTCACAGGATACGATATCACCCTTGTCAACAGCGGAACGATTTCTGGCGGCTTGTCCGCAGATGGTGTGACGCGGGCCAACGCAATTGAATTCACTTCTGGCACCAACTCTCTGGAACTTCAGTCCGGGTATGTTATCAATGGCAATGTGGTCGCAGACGGAAGCACGGACACGCTGATCCTCGGGGGGAGCGATGACGCAAGCTTCGATCTTGATGAGATTGGCTCGCAATATACCGGTTTTGAAGCCTATGCCAAAACAGGCAGCTCGACCTGGAGCTTGACAGGTACGGCAGGAGAAGCCATGGGAACCTTCTCCATTTCAGGCGGTACCCTGGCGGTCAATACGGTCTTTGACAGTGCCATTTCCGTTCTGGATGGTGGCACGCTTGGCGGGTCGGGCACGGTTTCCGATGTGACTTTATATTCAGGCTCGACCATCGCGCCGGGCAATTCCATCGGCACCCTGACGGTGGATGGCGATCTGACCTTTGTCTCTGGCTCCACCTATGAGGTTGAGGTCGATGATGAAGGCAATTCGGACAAGCTGACCTCCACCGGAACGGTGACCATAAAGGACGGTGCGACGCTGAGCATTCTGGCCGAGAATGGCACCGATGACGGATCAACCTATGCCCTCAACACCGACTATTCGATCCTTTCAGCCTCCAGCCTCAGCGGAACATTCAGCACAATCGAGGAAGATTTCGCCTATCTTGATGCCACCGTGTCCTACAGCTCGGATGAGGCGGTCCTGACCCTGACGCGAGACCTTGGTTCATCTTTCGCCGATTTCGCAGACACAACCAACCAGAAAAATGTCGCCAATGTCATCGAAGGATTTGGCGCTTCAGGCAGTCTTTATAATGCAATCGTCGTGCTGCCGGACGGGGAACCGGCTGATGCCTTTAACCAGTTGACCGGCGAGCAATATGCGACCTTGCAGACAATCATGACCCTTGATAGTGCCATCGACCGCAATGCAGCCAACCAGCGCCTGCGCTCTTCCATGGGCGGCATCGGCGGGTCTGGCGATCAGGTGTCTGTCGGGTTTCACAATGAAGAGGAGCTGCCGTCCTCGCTCTCCCCAACACCGCAGATATGGGCACAGGCCTTTGGCAACTGGAGCAAAATTGGTTCTACGGTGAACACAGCCAGTGTCACGAGCCAGAGCAAGGGATTTCTTGTGGGCATGGATGCCGAGATGTGGAGCGACTGGCGCACTGGGGCCTTTGCGGGCTATTCCCAGACATCAAGCAAGGCCGATAGCATCAATTCCACCGCCGATATCGATAATATCCACGCAGGCCTTTATGCGGGCACGCAATGGGACGCGTTCGACAGGATGATTGATCTCAATCTTGGCGTCAGTGGCGTCTGGCATCACATTGACAGTGAGCGCGATGTTGCCTTTGCCGGTTTTTCCGATCATCTGACCTCTGACCATAACGCAGCAACCACCCAGGCATTTGCCGAGATTGGGTATATTTATGAGCTTTACGAGGCCCGATTACAGCCTTTTCTGGGCGCGGCCATCATCAGCCAGTGGTCTGATGATTTCACCGAACAGGGAGGGGAAGCCGCGCTGAGCGCCGCATCCGCTACAACGGTTCTGGGCATGACCACCCTCGGTGCGCGAGGTGATCTGAAGCTGGGCCAGTTTGGTGATATCTCTGCCTCTTTAACCGGATCTGCTGGCTGGCAACACGCCATAGGCGATGTTGAGCGCACCACAAAGATGCGCTTTGCTTCCGGCGGAGATCGCTTTTCGATTACGGGAACGCCTCTTGATCGCGACACCGCTTTTCTCGAGGCTGGCGTTTCCTTTCAGCAGGGCGAAGATCTGTCGCTAAGTGTTTCCTATCAGGGCAGTTTCTCAGCAAATGCCAGCGAGCAAGGCCTGCGCGCAGGGCTTAAATATCAATTTTGAGGATCGCTTCAAGCGTTCAGGAGCCCTCTGACAGGAGGCTTGGCATAAACGGGGCAGTCAGCGCAGAACACGTTCATGAAAATCAAAGATCGCTAAATCCCACTAGCTGCCGTTCACCAGCAAGCAAATGTCGCAAGATTGCTTCTCCATTGCCGACATTCCCTTTGCGAGCAGCATTTTGAGCGCCGCGGTGGCTGGAGAGAGGACGAACGGGGCCTTGATGTGCTATTGAAGCGAAGAAGCCTGAAGCTGGGGCAGCACTGATGCTAATTGAAAATGTGAAGAGTTGGGCGCGTCAGATAAAGCGCGACATTATCGCTCTTTGGTTTGCGGCGCGACATCCAAACACGCCTTTAGGAGCAAAGCTCGTTGCAGCTGCCATCGCAGCTTATGCTCTCAGCCCTATCGATCTTATTCCTGATTTCATTCCAATAATCGGATATTTGGATGATTTGCTGATTGTTCCGGCAGGCGTTTTTATTGCTGTCCGCTTAATTCCACCAGTGTTGATGGATGAACTTCGAATGATTGCTTCAGAACGAACAACTAGGCCAACCAGCCTTTTGGGAGCTGTCGGCGTGGTCATTCTGTGGATATTGGCTGCAATGCTTGTCGCCCACAATTTCGGAGTGATCTAGGGGCCCCGAAGCTGTCTGGTGCGGCGCATCACCAATCAAAAACGGGCATGAAGCCCACATTTTGAAATCGCGACCCAATGGTGGCATTTGTCTGCGAGACTGTTCTTCTTGCCATTTTGCCCATTCCTGTCATTCGACTAAGGCGCAGCATTGGCCGTCGCTAATTCACGTTGTTCATGACGGATCCTTCCCTTTGGACCGAGGGACGCCGAGGAAAAGGAAATGCACCCCTCGCGATTGATCACGAGGGGAAAGTTTTGGATTATGCGGTGAGGGATTTCACGAACCCATCGACTTCTTCGGTCAGATGGCGTGCTTCTACGAGGAGGGCGGTGGCGGTTTTTTTCACCTCGGTTGCCACTTGCGTTGATTGTTCCGCAGCTTTGGAGACGCCTTCGATGTTGTTCGAAACAGAGACCACCCCGTCAACTGCTGAACGGACCCCTTGAGCGATCACGTGGGTTGCATCGGCCTGTTCGGAAATACTTGCTGAGATGTGAGCAACAATATCGTCCAACGAGCGGTTCATCTGGGCGATGGCATCGATTGCGTCCGCGCTTTGGATCGTTGCGCTTTGGATATCAGAAATTTGTGAACTGATTTCGGTGGTCGCCTTGGCGGTTTGATTGGCGAGATTCTTAACTTCGCTTGCCACGACGGCAAATCCTTTGCCGGTATCTCCGGCTCGAGCAGCTTCAATGGTTGCATTGAGCGCAAGAAGGTTTGTCTGGTCGGCGATTTCCTGAATCAGAATAACAATATCACCAATTTTGTTGGCTGCTTCCGTCAGCGCCTGAATTTGCGTGATGGTACTGTCTGCCGCTGACACCGCTTCTTTTGCTTTCACTGCGGAAAGCTCGATTTGTCGGCTGATTTCATCTATCGACTGATTGAGGCTATCGCTCGCATCTGCGACCGAGCGCACCGATATGGTTGTCTCTTCGGAAGCGAGGGTGACCGCGCTGGCCTGTACGCTTGTTTCTTCAGAACTGCCACTTACGACTACGGCTGCATCTTCCATGGCTTGTGCGCGTTGGGTCAGTGACAATGAAATACCGCCAATGGTGTCGCGGAAACGCTCAGCGAGCATTGCAGCATCTCGTGCCTTCATTGCATGCGCTTCTTCATCCCGTTTCTTCTGATCAACTTCCAGTCGGGCTTTTTCCTGCGCACTTTCTTTGAAGACCATCAAAGCTGATGCCACAGCTCCGATTTCATCACGACGTGTGCTACCGCTGATGGAGACGTCCAGATTACCTGATGCCAGTTGTTGCATTTCAACCACTGATTTGTGAATGGCTCTGGAAATGCTCGAGCCGAGATAGATGGCCAGAAGAAGAGCCGCCAATGCAAAGGCTGCGGCGATGGAGGACAGTTTCCAAAGTTTTGCTTTGAAGCCTGCAATGCGGATTTGCAGCATGTCATCCAGTTGCGTAACTGTATTTTTCCAGAGGCTGTCGGTTGCTTTTGAGAACGCTACGCGAGCCGCCGCCTGTTTCTGAATTTCATCTTTGGGGATGCCATCGCTATAGTCGAGGCTGTTATTCGCAATTTCCAGATAGGTGCTCGCGGATTTTTCCAACGACAGAGCTAAGCCGTCCAGAGAAGATTTGCGATCATAAGTCCCCTGATGCTCGTAGAGCGTTTCCAGCGAGGCGCGTGTCTCTTTTACGGTTTCATCCAGAGCGCCCAGCGTGGCGGCGAGTTTGCGCCTGTTTTTTTCACTATAGTCTGCAGCAAGATCTTTGCTATCGCTATCCAAGTCATAGCCCAGGCTCATGAGCGTCGGGAGTTTCACAACAATGACGTCCATCGCATAATAGCTGTCCAGATCTGGATCGAGAATGAGGTTTGACTCGTTGCCGACACGCGTGATGAAATCAACTATCGTTGCAACTGTATCACCACTATTTTCATTTGCCTTGATAACACGTGCCAACGCTTGTGCTTGAGGGGCGGCGTTCATTTGCTCGCCATAGAGCTTTGTAGCATCGCTCAGTGCTGCAAGGCTGGATTGAGCGTCCGCATCAAAGTGATTTGTAATTTCTACCAAAAGAGGCCAAACACTCTTGAGATACTGATCCCCATCCAACTCTTTACTTGCGAAGGCAATTTCCTTGTTGCTCTGGTTCACAAACATGTAGGCGAGCATCAGGGTCGGGATGAGGAGTAGTGTTACAATAGCCGCAATTTTATAGGACATCTTCATAGCAATACTCTGGAAGCTGGTTTTCTTGTTTCAGTTTCCACTCATTTCATTGTTGGATTAACGGAGACCTAACCGGCGAGTTCGCTATAGGGTGTCCTTAATTGTCTATAATTTATGCAAATGATTATAATGTAGGTATGTAACTTGATACAAAACTAGAGTTTCAGGATTCGGGATTGCGCAAAGCTCGAAATTATTGAATGTAGTTGCCTAAAATTGCTCTCATTTTAGGCAGATGTGTGAAAAATTTTATTGTTTTGGACAAAAAGTCCTGTGAATTTTTGGAGTGGTAAAATGTCGCGCATATGCTGACCTGCCATATTTATCAACAACTTGTGGCGGCGTGGGCAAGGCACGCTTTTGAAGACAGTAGATCGTAGACATGAGGGAATCTGCTGGGCTTGCATAGGGATTGGGGCAGGACAAGGCAGCATTCTGCCCTGTTTGCCAGAAGCGGTCCATGTAGGGCTGAAATTTGGGCTCAGCAGCAAATGTCCGCTTTGTCCGCATTCACACAGCATGAAGAGCCTCTATTACATCTGGTCGAAGGAATATCTTGAAGCGGGCGAGAAGCCCTTGTGGTCGATCCAGCTCGTACAGCCACAACACGAGGCCATACCTCGATGCCTTCGCTTCAGGCATTCCATCAGGATTTTGCACATTCTTTGGCATCGATTGTTCTAAACCGGGATATATTGTCGTAGCTTGCAATTTATCCGACGGTCTTGAGCAAGTCTTACAAATTTGTAAGAAGTCGAAGAAGTAATCTATCAGCATCGCCCTTTAGGTAAGCGGCAATGGGACATATGAAAATCGGACCGCATCATGCCCCTTGCTGCAATTGGTCCAGCCTTTGCCTGATACAAGACGGGAGAGCAAGTTGAACAATCACAATTCCGAAACTATCGCCCAATCTGATTGGGCTTCCTATACAAGGAAAGTAGTACCGATTGTCCTTACCTTGGCTCTCTTTGTGCTCGGTGTTTACGCCCTTTACCATTTGCTCAAACCGGTGAAGGCCGCTGATGTCTTGGCCCAGATACGCCTGACGCCTTGGGCAACATTACTCGCAGCCTTTGCAGCAACTGCTACGGGATATATCGCGCTGATCGGTTATGACTGGTCGGCACTGCGATCTCTGAGGAAAGTGGTCCCTGCCAAGGCGATCGCCATCGGCGGCTTTCTTGGCTACAGTTTTGGCAACACGATCGGGGTGAGCGTCATTTCCGGTGGAGCTGTGCGTTATCGGATTTATTCGGCTTTTGGCTTGAGTTTATTCGAGATTGCCAGCGTCTCGACCTTCGCTGCATTGGCCTTTGGTTTTGGCATAACCGTGATTGGTCTCGCCGCGCTGGCAATCCATCCTCACGCTCTGGTGAACATTCTGCCAATAGCTCCGGAAAGTCTGAGGATTTGGGCCGGAGTTACCGCTGTTGTCGTGATGCTTGCTTTGCTGCTGATGTCGTTAAGCGGAAAAAGCTTGCGCATCGGGAAATTCGAACTCGCCGCTCCGTCACCGGGCGTTCTTTTCTCCCAACTTGCCTTTACCTTGGTCGACACAAGCATGGCAGCGCTGACACTCTATGTGCTGCTCCCAAGCGCTCGTCCCGATTTTCTGACCTTCCTGCCCGTCTTTGCGGCCGCTACAATGGCCGGTGTTCTCAGTCATGTACCCGGTGGTGTGGGAGTCTTTGAAACCGTTATCATCGCAGCCCTGCCGCCAGGCGCTCCTCTTGATCAGGTTGCTGCGGCTCTTCTGCTTTATCGGCTGATCTACTATCTCGTCCCATTCGCCCTTGCACTCGTATTCGTTGCCGTCAACGAAGCACGCCTGGCCGGTGGCTTTATAACCCGGTTGTTCGGTGATGTGTCTGAACCAATTCAACCTGTCTTGAAAGCGGCTAGCGGTGTGGCTCCAACCCTGATAGGTCTTACAACCTTCGGCATTGGTGTCTATCTGGTGCTTATTGCGCTCATGCCTTCAGTGCGTCCTGATGAACTGGATGCAGACGACTTGTTTGCGGCGGTTCTATTGGAAGGCGGCGCTCTCCTTTCTGCGGTCCTAGGTGCATTATTTATCATCCTCAGCCAAGGCCTCGTGCGCCGGATATCAGGTGCATACTGGCTTTCACTCGTTGCACTGCTGGTGGCGTCTGGTGCCGCTTTGATGAACAAGTTCGATTTGGAAAGCGTGCTCCTGTTGCTGACAACCGCAGTGGTCCTCTGGCCATTCCGAAGCCTATTCAACAGATCCGCCAAATTGACACGAAGCGTGCTCAGCCCAGGCTGGTTCGCGCTCGCGGGAGGGATTGCAGTCAGCGCGGCGGCGTTCTTCTTCTTCATGCATGAGGCAACGCCCTATAGTGCCAATCTTTGGACGGAATTCTCAAGCATTGCCAATACCTCGCGTGCGTTGCGTGCCGGATTGGCAGGGTCTTCGGTCTTCCTGTTTGCAACAGTTTGGCTTGCTATTCAGCCCGCTACAATTCATACGAGGATGCCTGACAAGTCAGCCCTTCAAAAAGCGCAGGCTATCATTGACCGCCAAAATGATCCCAAGGCCTGCCTGGCCTTTACCGGCGACAAGGAGCTGTTCTTCAATGACAGTGAAGACGCTTTCCTCATGTATGTGGTGCAAGGCAACAAATGGATCGCCTACTCGGATCCAATTGGCCCCAAGGATGCCATAGAACCGCTGGTCTGGTCATTTTGGGAGGAGGCTTATGACAATGCCGCCCATCCGATCATGTTCGAAGTGAGTGAGGTCTATCTTCCACTCTGGATCGAAATGGGATTTTCGCTCCACAAGATTGGTGAAGAGGCAGTGATTAAGGTTCGCGATTTCGCTCTCACAGGCAAAAAGTTCAAATCCATGCGAGCCGCACACAACAAAGCGCTCAAGGATGGGTTTGAATTGTCCATCCATGACGCACCGCACGATCCGGTTTTCATGGACCAGTTGAAGTCAATTTCAGACGCATGGATGGCTGACAAGCTGGGAGGCGAAAAGGGCTTCTCGCTTGGACGGTTTGACCCCGACTATTTGCAACATTTTTCCATTGCCACGATCAAACTGGGTGACGAAATTCTGGCCTTTGCCAACATTCTTCGTCCGGGAGACGGTTCTCGCGTGTCGATTGATCTGATGCGCTACCCACCGGAACATGCAAGTGGCTTGATGGAATTTCTTTTTATTGAATTGATAGAACACTCCCGTGATACCGGTGCGGAGGAATTCAGTCTCAGTCTTGCTCCTCTTTCAGGGATCGAGGTTCGCAAGGGTGCCCGGCTTTGGAGCCGGTTTGGGGCCACCATGTATCGGCATGGGCGATCCTTCTACAATTTCGAAGGGTTGCGCGCTTTCAAACAGAAGTTTCAGCCTGAATGGCAGCCCCGCTTTGTAGCCGTTCCACCAGGGGTTTCACCCATTTCAGCGCTGAAAGATGTTACCCTTGTCATTTCAGGGGGAGCGGGAAAGCTGCTCTGGAAGTAACCGGGCAACGGTCCGAGACGTTTTTGGCCCCGTCTTTTTCGAGGATGGGGCCTTTTTCGTGCAGAATAACCATCCTGACCTTACTGGCTGTCTGCCGCACCGCAGGTCGTCATGCTCGCTCAAAAAGAAGCCGCCACCGGATGGATATCCGGCGATGACAGGTCTGCGGGGGCGAGATCTCTGATGTCTCCGGTCAAAGCGGCCTTTCAGGGCATCTTTTGGTGCATCGAGGCTTGAGCGCAGACCGTTCGGGCGGAAAGCTTCCTTGTCCCTGCGTCCACGATCTTTTATTTGCGGATGGAAGTAGATATTCGAGATGACTTGAAATGCGATTTATTCGCCTTGACCGGTTCGGTGGGAACTTGATCTTCGTTGCGTTCGGTCCGATAGGCTACACTCATTTTTGCGAAATATTTCCTACCAACAAGACGACGCTACACTTCAAAGCCGGGGCGATCATGGAGAAAATTTTTCAACTCATCGAGGAATAACGGAATACTAGGATTTCTGTTCTTCTTGTCCCAGATAAGTTCCACGTTGAAACGACAATCCTTTTCGATGACATCAATGATACGAGTATTTTTACCGAGCAACACCTTTTGGTGCTTAGGCATAACAACAACAGCCTGTTCATTAAGCTCTAGCTGAAAACAGCAGGTCGACAAATTAGGGCAAATGATATCGGGACCAAACTGCACCCCGTAATGCTCCAGAAAATAGAGATTGCAATCGCCAGCCAATGGGGCCGCATTTTTATCGATGCCAATATACGGCCAATTAGAGACTTCGCTGATTGACACTTCAGACTTTGCCGCCAACGGGTGGTTCTTGTGGACTGCGAGGCAAAGAGGGTCTTTGAAAAGCAAGAAATGCTGAAAATACTTGTCTCGCATTTGGCGATCAGGACGGACAAGAAAAGCGATATCACATTCGCCTCGATCGAGTGTACCGGGAATGGAATCCAGATCTGTGTCAAAACATCTGATTTCCATCGCCTCATTCTGTTTTTGAAAGTCGATGAGAAAATCTGAGAAAAATTCTCGTGTTGCAGCCCCCAAAAACATGATGGTCAGAAACTTCTGACTCTTGCCCAGGGAATCGCGAATGATATGAAATGTTTCTTCGTACTCGGCGATTATTTTCTCAGCACGTTCCGCCAAGAGAATGCCAGAAGCCGTCAGTTCAACCTTTTGGGTGCTACGATTAAGGAGCTTGGTATCGAATTGCTCTTCAAGGAATTTAAGGTGGCGACTAAGAACAGGTTGCGCCATACCTAGCTGTTCGGCTGCCTTGCTGAAATTGAGCATCCTGGACAAGACCAGATATTCTCGTAGTAAACGGATTTCCATATTTCCTCCCATTCCGGGCCGTATTCATTGCACATTCTACAGTCTCGTGAAATGCCTCAAGCGTTGATTTTTGTATTTTGCAAAAATAAACGCATTAGCCGCGGAGTACCGATCGAATTGCGCGCTCGGGTCGTCTCGACTTTGTTCTCATTTTTTGGGGGTGGGAGGGGGCCCGTTCTGGGGGGAGTTATACTCTCAGCAAATAAAATTATTATCTAAAAAGAATTATGCCGCTTGTTTTCTCAATTGTATTATTTCCAAACAAAATAGGTTGGGGAGAAGGTGAAAAACTACAAATTTTCAATCAGATCTGTTTGCGCGAAACCTGTTCCAGGATTCCTCGTACATGTGTCTGTCTGAAAGCCCTTGAGTACGATGACAAACGGCTCATGAAGTTAATATGTAAAAACTGTCTCAAGCTCGGTCGAAGCAGATCAACATCAGGTTTGCTGGACGCTGCATACAGTTTTGTCGGCACCATCTCATAGTCACACTCAATAACCGTTTAACTGAAGCATCAGGGTCGCTTGCCCTGAACAGGCAGCATTTATCCAAATTGCGGCAAGGGAATTATTGTGCGCCATTTTCTTCCTTGCTGAATCTTCAATTAACGGCGCGACGCAAGGGAGGCTCGGATAATGACCGAGGACACAATAAGCCTAACAGGACAAGATAAAGCGATTCAGTCCGTTTCCAAATTCAGCAGACAGCACTGGCTTGCCATTGCGTTCCAAGCAATGCTTTTCTGGCTTGGAGCTGGCCTTGCAACACACGGGCTCAATGTTGTTTTGCCAACATTGTCTCAAAAATATGGCATTGATTATGCGCAACTTCTGCTTTGGGCAACCCCTGCTTCATGGGCTGGCATTGCTGCTGGATATATTTGCGCGAAAACAGCGGAAAAATGGGGGGCAAAGTCGACGGTTTTGGTTTGCCTGTTTTTCTCTGCGGTGTCCTATGGCTTACTCGGGTGGGCAAGCTCGATTGCTCTGTTTGTTATCTTCTTCTCTGGAGTATCCTTCTTCGCAACGGGCTGCGCCTATATTGCGGGACCGGCGATTATCGCGAACTGGTTCCCTATGAAGAAGGACATCGCTTTTGGCTGGACGACTGTTGGTCAAAACCTGTCCTCTGCATTTTTTGTTCCTGTCCTTGTGTTTTTCCTTGCATATTTCGGAGACACCTACGGCTTCCTTGGTATGTCCGGACTGGTCATGCTTCTGTTTGTGTTCTTTGGCCTATTCTCGAAAAGCACTCCTGAAGAAGCGGGTTGCTATCCAGACAACGACCCTAATTGGAAGACCCATATTCCCAGTTCTGACACCGCCGTGGAAGATCAGATCAATCTGAACCTAACCACGGCAGGATTGCTTAAGAGCAAGGATATCTGGCTGCTCGGCATAGGCGCCGGAGGAGTATATATTGTACTGGTTGGTGTCATCAGCCAGCTTATTCCGCGTATGATGGGTATGGGCTACGATCTGCAAACCGCGATTTGGTATATGAGCCTTTCCGCTCTGATTGGCACTATCGGCGCGCCATTCTGGGGCTGGCTTGGTCAGAAAATCGGCACCAGATATGCTCTTGCATTCTACGAGTTGTGGTGGATTGCAGCCATCGTCGTCAACTTGCTTTCTGGGGATAGCGTCATTCTGCTGTGGGTCTCATTGCTTCTGATCGGCCTATCTCTTGGTGGGGCCACAAACCTAACGACCTCTATCGTTGCCGGTAAATATAGACGCAAGGCCTTCGCTCCGGCCTTTGGTATCGTGTCCCCAATCCAATCTATTGTAAGATGCTTCTCTTTCTCCATTCTGGCTTTTGGATTGAACTATCTTGGCGGGTTCGCCGGCGCATGGTCGCTTCTCGCCGGTATCGGCGTTTTGACAGCAATCTGTTATTTGCTTGTTGATCCAACTCCGGTCGACTAACCCAAATGATGTAAACCGCGAGGCAGAAAACCTTGCGGTTTATTTTCATCCAGACAAATCCAGTTTCTTAAATTAAGCATCTCACCGCACCTCTGAATTCGGTCTTTGTTGTGCAAAGGATTTCTCATGCTTGAACAAAATCCAAAATCCACCAGTTATGCTGACGGAAACAATCAGCTCTCCCTGAACAGATCCAGTGATTTAAGGAGCAACTTTGGTCGACGTGGTTGGACGATGATTCTCTTTTCCGGGCTTTTATTCTGGATCAATACCGGCGTTTCAGTCGATGGCTTAAATGTCATTCTTGGAGCATTATCATCGACCTATCATCTCGATTACAACAGTATGCTTGCTTGGGCGACACCGGCCAGCCTATTCTCCATTCCGGCAGCTCCCATTTTTGCTTGGATAACACATAGATATGGAGCAAAAGTCTCAATACTGATCGGCTTGGCAGTCACCGCCGTTTGTTTCGGTTTTATGGGAATGTGGGGCTCCATGACCGGCTTTTTTGTCTTATTTTCAGCCGTTTGTTTTTGTGCCACAGGCTATGCCCATATCGGCGGCAACACGATGATTGCCAACTGGTTCCCACGCAAGAAGGGGCTAGCCCTTGGCTGGTCGACCATGGGACAGAATTTCTCAACCGCATTGTTTGTTCCTCTCATGGCATGGCTGCTGGTAACGTTCGGAACTCAAAATGCATTTTGGGGAATTTCTGCCATGGTTGTTTTGCTGATGCTATTGATTGGATTTTTAGCACGCAACACACCGGAAGAAGCAAATGTGGCGCCTGACAATGATCCCATGACTTTAGAGCAAATTGCAGAAAGTGCGCGTCAGCATCATAGTTATGTCTGTCCATTTTCTACCAAGCAAATGCTTGCCATGAAAGATGTGTGGCTTATCGGATTGGCTTATGGCGCATTGTATATGGTGACTGTAGGGCTTGTTAGCCAACTTGTGCCGCGCTTGATGGCTATTGGTTATGATATGAGTACCGCGATTTCCTATCTTACGATCGCCGCTCTTATCGGTGTTTTCGGATCATATGCTTGGGGGTGGCTAGACCAGAAAATTGGCACACGTAAAGCATCTCTCGTCTATTCTTTCTGGTACATCATAGCGCTCTCGCTAAATATATTCGAGCTAAATGAGATCACGCTCTGGTTTTCCGTTTTCATGATTGGCTTTGGCATTGGCGGTTGCGGAAACCTTGCGACATCGATCGTTGCAACCAAATTCAATCGTGGGGCTTTTATCAAAGCATGGGGGATCATCAATCCAATCCAGTCCGTTGTTCGTTCTTTTGCTTTTGCGGTTCTGGCTCTTGGCTTGACCGTGCTTGGAGGGTATGCCGGAGCATACAGCATTTACATCGTGATCAATCTGATCGCCGCTGCGATGATCTGGACGCTCGATGAAAATAAAATTGGTTGAGTAAAGTAGTCTTCTTAAATATTGACATGAAAAAGGCGGGGTCACCACGGCAACCTCGCCTTTCAAGTTAGAGGACTAAACGGAATGCTTTATCTTATTTTATTTCGTCTTCTTCCTGGCCACCATCAAGGCGAGGACGAACAACCTTGCCTTTTTTCTCAGCAGCCATCACAAGTTTCGCTTCTTCCTGAGCGTCCTGCCAGAAGTTGACAGTGTGTGGAGAGTGCTCAGTTGCAGTAACAAACATTTCGGTAGAGAAGGCATTGCGCAGTTCGTTTGCGATGTCTTCTTTCCATGGCTTGCGCAATTGCTGCACGGTCATGCGGCGGGTAACGCGTGTGCCTGTATGCATGATAAGTTCAGCAATTTCCCAAGCGCGTTTGTAAGCTGCTTCAGTATCTGTGCAAATCTCGTTGACCATGCCCAACTGTAGCGCTTTGCGTGCTGTGATGATTTCACCAGTCAGTTCTGCATATGCGTAACGTTTACGGCCCATCAGTTCGCGCCAAGCGATCTGGATGCCATCACCAGGAACCATGTTTACACGGAAGTGCATTTCGGTTGTCCATGCATCTTCTGTGCAGAGCGTGATGTCGTTGAAAAGAACAAGATCGGTATGGAATGCCGCACCATTCCAAACGCCAATCGTTGGAACTTGTAGATCGAAAACCTGACCTTCGATGTCTTTGGTGCCATCGGTATACTGGTATTCGTACATTTTCCAGGATTCTTCAGGTTCTGAACCGAATTCCTTTGCGAATACCCATTCGCCATTGTCATCGATATGTCCGATACCTTCGAACAATTTTTCGCCGGTACCACCCAGAATGATGACTTCGTTTTCAGGGTCACGACCAGCCCAGTCGAAGAAATAGTGCAGACCCTGATGCAGAGGAGCACCCCACTGGATTGGGCCACCTTTTGTATGCATACGAGCTTCAAGAATGCCGTTCTTGCGTTTTAGCTGGAAGCAGTGTTTGAGCTTTTCTGCATATTCTTCCAAGGGCATGTGCGGAATGGTTCCCAGTTCTTCATGGGAAAAAGATTTGCGTTTGTCATGATCTGACGGATAATTTGCTTTAATGACCATGGAAGTTTATCCTCCTAATGCATTTTGATAGGAAGTCAAATCTATTTCTGTTGTAAGAATAAACGAAATATACTTGACCTAAGTTATGAAGATCAATTTCTAAGCTTCGATCTTGCAATGAACGCTAATAAAATCGGAGGCGTTGGCGAAATACTTTTTGGACTTTTCTTTTATTCCAAGGCGTAATAAATCTGTTGCTGCATGATGGTGTAGTGCCTTGCAATTGTCATTGGGGCACGAGGCGCGCCAGGCATAGTCAGAGAAGCAAATTGAGGCTCGGAGAGTTTGGAACAGCTTCTTAAACACAGCTTAGCCCATTAGGGTGCGTTACCCGATGTTACCCGATTTAATTGGGTCGCATGTCCGAGGGAACTCTCGTGCCGATAATTTGGATTGCTACTAAGTTATCAAAATTCTGGATTCCCCTTGAGCCGTAGAGCAACAGAAGTGTCAGGGGTTGCCAAAACAAACGTATTTATCCGATTTGAGAATAAAATTTTTCGATTGTACTGGCATCAAAGCTGCGAGGAAAAACTCATAAAGATTCCCAAACCTCTGACGATCTCTCGTCTGCCAATGAGCTTGTGCAGATGGTTCGGGACATAAAAGGCAACAGACCAGCCGCCACAGACTCGCTGTCTCAAATTCTTGCGGATACTCATGCCCGGCTTCTTCATGCTCAAGATGTATGTATATCCCTACATCAAGCCAAATAGCAGCCAAACTTTTCACAACAACATCAATGATTTAGAAGAAGGAATGGTGCCCGGAGGCGGATGTCATTTTCAGAGCTTTAACTTATTGAAATTTCGATATAAAAATTTTGCAACTGAAAATTTCATGCCTGTGGATGGCACCGTTTTGGGCACTAGACCTTAGGCTAGGTTAGGCTCGCTTCCAGCTCAACCTGAAAATTTCGGCTCAACTTCTTCCGAACGATGAATTCGGAATGCGAACGTCTTTCTCCATTCTATCCGATAGCCCGAGATAGGAACAAATCACATTTTTCTTGCATCATCCCGTTCGGAGTGTTTTTAGCCACATCAACACTCCTATGGCACCGTTCGTCCCGTTCGGGTCTTTTTCGTGTATTTTTAACTGAGTTGTGCTAAATTCGTCCCGAAAGGGATGATCATGGCCAACATAGATAGTACTCAAGATCTTGGAGCGCTCATTCGGGACGAGCGCAAACGGCAGACGCTGACACAGGAGCAACTGGCAGCCCTATCGGGGGTCGGCGTACGCTTTGTGCGTGAGTTGGAACATGGCAAGGAAAGCTGTCGGGTGGGACTGGCGCTCACAGTCATGCAGACCCTTGGCCTTACCGTGGAAGTCAACAACCGGGAGGATGACGCATGAGCCGCACTCTTGATGTCTATTTGCGCGAGAGTTTGGCGGGCTCCCTAATCCAGATGGATGATGGGCAACTATGCTTCTTCTATGATCCTGACTACCTGTCTTCCAACGGGGCCGCTCTTTCAGTCTCAATGCCCCGACAAGAGGCCCCCTACCCTGATGCAGTGGCCCGGCCTTTCTTTTCTGGATTGCTGCCGGATGAGCGCGCGCGCAAAAGGCTGGCTGCCGCCCTTGGTGTCTCTCAGCAAAATGCCTTTGGGCTACTGGAAATCATCGGTGGTGAATGCGCTGGTGCCCTCTCACTGTTGCCACAGGGATCGGGACTTCCGGACTTCAGGTCTCAGGATGTTGAGCCACTGGACGAGAAGCGCCTGAGCCAGATCCTTGATCTGTTGCGGGATCGACCTTTGCTCGGTGGAGAGGAAGGTGTGCGCCTATCCCTCGCCGGTGCACAGGACAAGCTGGCGGTGTGCGTGACGGACGGTCAAATCTCGCTTCCCAAAGCCGGCAAGCCGACAACCCATATCCTCAAGCCCTTTATTGAAGGGCTTGATGGCACGGTTGAGAATGAACTCTTCTGCATGCGTCTTGCAAACAGAGTCGGGCTTCAGGCTCCGCATGTCATCAAGTCCTCAGCAGGAAACACCGACTTCATTCTGGTGGAACGCTATGACCGCGTTCAGGAAGACGATGGCTCCATTGCCAAGCTGCATCAGGAAGACTTCTGTCAGGCTCTCAGCGTGCCGCCCGAGATTAAATATGAAGAAGAAGGCGGACCAGGGATCGCACAGTCTGCAGACTTGATCCAGAAACACACGCGTCGCCCTGCAGCTGACAGGCTCGCCTTCCAGCGGATGGTGATGTTTCATTATATGGTCGGCAACGCAGATGCCCATGCCAAGAATTTCTCTTTGCTCTATCACGCCAGCACACCGGATCTGGCCCCCCTCTATGACGTGGTCTGCACTGCGGCCTATCCGCGTCTCACCAAGAAGCTGGCCATGCAGATCGGCGGCCGGGGTCTTGCTGACACGATCACACTTGAACAATGGTACGCGCTTGCTGCTCCAACCAAGGCCGCCCAAAGAGTACTCCGCTCCGAGCTGGCCACAATGGCCAGCAGGATCGAAGAAGAAGCCGATGCTCTGCTCGATGACTTGCAAGCCGAAAACCTGTTTCACCCGATCCTGAAGACCATCAGGACAATCATTGGCACGCGCGTTAATCTCGTGAGAGACCAACTCGAGAAGGCATGACGATGGCTCCGGCGATTGCCGGAGCCTTTGCGATGTCATTCGCCACGGTGCCCATTGGGACGAGACCAGATCAGGATGTAGCTTTCGCCGTCTTCGTCATCGAAGAGGTTGGCGTAGATCGGAGCTGTGAAGCTGGGATCATCCAGTTTGAGGCCAAGATAGTCACGACCTTCGCTGGATCGTTTGGACCAGGCAGCACCGATTTCTGCACGGCCGACAAGGACACGGTGGCTGGGAGCGTTTTCGCCAGTTGCGCGAATGTCGGGGATGATGCGGACGCCTTTTGCCTGGACGCTGAGAGTGACGATTTCGCCGGTATATTCGTTGGTGCCGTTCTTCTTGAAGGTGCCGATGGTAGCCATTTTAAATCTCCATTTTGTTTCCGATCCCGCACCATGCGGTCTCGATGGCGATCAAAAGGCCGAAGACGATTGCCGCCGCATCCTTGCGACCGAAGCACAGCGGAGGATGGAAAGGAGTGGCTTTGTTGTTTCGCGAGGAATGTCGGCTCGCCGACAGGGGAAGAAAGCCACTCCGAACCATTGCGGCCTAGGCAATCGAGGCGACAGCCGATCTTCGTCCAGATCAGGCCAGATGAAGAGACCGTTTGAGGCGATCGATAGGGAATGGGGCTTCGAGATAATGCGACGCAGGAACTCAACGAAGACGACCAAGAGGAAGACATTTTTTGGTGTTATCACATCAGCAAACGCGAAGCAGACGACACAACCTTAAACATGCACCGTCAACAATTGGGAGATCGGGAGCACTTCCCAAGGCGGTGGCTTCTCGGTCGCATCTGAGCGGAATGCTATATTGTTAGTGCATATTCCAGATCTTCGTGTTCAAAGGCCGGTATCATTCTGGCTATTTCCCCCTGTGGGGCATGCCGTCTTTGGGCATATTGTTTCCAGTTTTTGGTTACGGCGACACATTGACGAATAATGTCGTCTGTCGCGCTTTGAGTGCCAAAATACTCCGCAACGTCTCCCAGCAAACGCAACGACGCTGTGCTGTCTTCGAAATCAATACGCGTCTTTAAAATGCGTGGAGCGTCGGGTACAGGGTTGAGATCATAGCAAGGGCTGAGCGCCCATCCCCGGCGGCCTTGCCACAGAAAGCCATGATTGCGCAGATGGTCATCGGTATTACTGATCAGGATGCTGAATGCGATGCGCCGGAAAAGCTCTAGGCGGTCTTTCTTCGGATCAGCTCCATGGTCGGTGAGAGCATCGAGTATCTCAAGGTAACTGCCGTCTTCATCTCCATCGTTGTGTTCTGTCATTGCCATTGCGCTGATAAAGGGAATGCGCTGTCCTTCAACTCGATCAAATCTCCTTGTTATGAAAACGGGACCGTAATCGCTGGGAATAAGATCATAGTCGATAGTGGTGATACCAACATCTCTGGCAATGTCCAATGCAATCGCTTCCCAACGGGAGATCGAATAGACATCCGTCTCCTTAGGGAATTTAGCGATGGAGAGATTGTCATACTGATCAAGAACCGACGCTTTGGGCCGCGCACCGCCCAATGATGAACCGGGCGCAAAAATCAGAAGTAGGTCTTCATCTGTTTCATCACCACGCAAGATTCGCTGAGATGCCTGCAAAAGCTTACCCAGAGCAACGATAGTTGGTACTCCCTGCCCTCTTGGCGCCAGAAACTCCTCTTCACCCTCAAAGCGAAACCGTAGCGCGCCAAGCCTCGTTTCATCAAGGACTCCAAGAAGAAAGTCCGTTTCGTGCAAAGCACGCACCTGTCGCTTCTCCAGCTCTGCAGCACGACGCTCCTTCCGGCGCATGAGCTCACGCCCCCATGTGTCTGGAGCACTGTCACCAAGCGTTCCGAACATTTCCTTTCTTCCTGGAGGGGTGTGGATGCCTCTTGTCAGTGGCAAAGACGGATCGAACTGGAATGCTTCGGGCATTTCGAGCCATTTCTCATCATGTTCATAAGTAACGCGCTCTCGGCCCGCTCTCGCATGTCTGCGTAACAGCCCCACACGGCGCAGATTGCCATAGGCATCGAGAAAGACTTCGATGTTGCTCATGTCCGCCGTATCCTGCTCGGTAATTGCTCGTTCGAAAGCTCAGCATCAAGAGGATCTTCCAGGCTAAATTCGTCAAGAAGACCCAGAGCCTGCATAACCATAAGATAGGTGCTAATTCGAACGTTGGGATCACCGGCCTCAACTCGTTGCAAAGTTGGCCGCGAAGTTCTTGCCCGTTCAGCAACCAGATCCATTGGTAGTCGTCTCAAAAGCCTTGCTCGCTTGAGTTTGCCCCCAATAGTCCGAATTTGCCTTTTGGTCGCAGGAGATATCTTGGCTGGCTCCGCCATTTGTAAAGCCCTTTTTCCGTTACCTCAAATTATGTAACACAGACTTTACAAAACC
>NZ_CAUVYE020000011.1:0-104263 GCF_963556055.3 uncultured Cohaesibacter sp.
CTTGAAAAAAACAGGCTTCTGGTGTGCGATACGGATCTGGTCTCTTCGCTCGTCTATAACCGGCACTATTACAAGGACGAGATGAACACACCGCGCTGGGCCATGTGGGAGCAATGGGCAGAGCAGCATAAAAAGCGCCTGAAATCCGAGCCCCACGCCCCACGCCTCTATATTCTTTGTGATATCGACTGGCCATGGGTTGATGATGGCCAGCGGGATGAACCTGACAAACGGGATTATTTTCGCAAATGCTTTGAAGAGGAACTCAAGGCACAAGAGTGCGATTTTCTGGTTGCTCGTGGATCACTGGAAGAGCGCCTGAGAGCGGTGCTCGCCCATCTGGTCCAGTTACCTGCAAAGCGGTAGCCTCTCAGACAGTGGCGCTAGGGGGCCGACCTCAAAGGGGAGATCGTGGATTAACCTCCGATCTCTCTCCGGCGCGCGGCCAGATCCTGCTGGCCAACGACCTTCTTGCCATTGGCCTTGTCATGAAAGCAAGTGAGCGTTCGGGGAGCGGGTTCTCGGCCTCTCATTTTTTTCCAAATCGGACCGAAAAAAATCGCCCCTCATTATTGACTTCTTGACGTCGCCCCCCTAAATCAGTGTCGCTATTAGCACTCGCTCGACATGAGTGCTAAATACTTGTTTAACGAGGAGCAGACCTGTCGGATGCCGCTAGATTTTAGGGGCGCGTGCTAGTCCTTGAAGAAGGGTCCGAAAGGCTGCATCACACAGATTAGGGAAAGTTCAGACAATGAAATTCCGTCCTCTGAATGACCGCGTCGTTATCCGTCGCGTGGAATCCGAAGAGAAAACCGCTGGTGGTATCATCATTCCAGATACCGCAAAAGAAAAACCATCCGAAGGTGAAGTCGTTGCAGTTGGCGTAGGCGCCCGCAACCGCGATGGCGTTATCGTTCCTTGCGACTGCAAGGAAGGTGATCGCGTCCTGTTTGGCAAATGGTCCGGCACCGAGATCAAAATCGACGGCGAAGATGTCATCATCATGAAAGAATCCGACATTCTGGGTATCCTGGGCTAATTGCCGGGACCTTTTGTCGTATCGCCTCTTATTTACAAGTAACAAAGATTTCAGGATAAGCTCAAATGGCTGCAAAAGAAGTCAAATTTGGTTCCGACGCTCGCGAGAAAATGCTGCGCGGCGTGGACATTCTCGCAAACGCTGTAAAAGTAACCCTCGGCCCCAAAGGCCGCAACGTGGTTATTGACAAATCCTTCGGCGCTCCTCGCATCACCAAAGACGGTGTGTCTGTTGCCAAGGAAATCGAACTGGAAGACAAGTTCGAAAACATGGGTGCACAGATGGTGCGCGAAGTGGCTTCCAAAACCAACGACATCGCTGGTGACGGTACCACAACTGCTACCGTTCTGGCACAGGCCATCGTTCGGGAAGGTGCAAAATCCGTTGCTGCCGGCATGAACCCGATGGACCTGAAACGCGGTATCGACCTGGCTGTTGCTGAAGCACACAAAGCTCTGGAAGCTGCGTCCAAAACCATCAATTCTTCTGAAGAAGTTGCTCAGGTTGGCACCATCTCTGCTAACGGCGAAGCTGAAATCGGCAAAATGATTTCCGAAGCCATGCAGAAAGTCGGCAACGAAGGCGTTATCACCGTCGAGGAAGCAAAATCTCTGGAAACCGAACTGGAAGTCGTTGAAGGCATGCAGTTCGACCGTGGTTACCTGTCTCCTTACTTCGTGACCAACACCGAGAAAATGGTTGCTGATCTGGAAGATCCGTTCATCCTGCTGCACGAGAAAAAACTCTCCAACCTTCAGCCAATGCTGCCGATCCTGGAAGCTGTTGTTCAGTCTTCCCGTCCGCTGCTGATCATCGCAGAAGACATTGAAGGCGAAGCACTGGCAACTCTGGTTGTCAACAAACTGCGCGGCGGCCTGAAAATTGCTGCTGTCAAAGCTCCTGGCTTTGGTGATCGTCGTAAAGCCATGCTCGAAGACATCGCCATTCTGACCGGTGGCACTGTGATTTCCGAAGATGTTGGCATCAAACTCGAAAGCGTTACCCTGGACATGCTGGGCACCGCCAAGAAAATCAACATCACCAAAGAAAACACCACCATCGTTGATGGCGCTGGCGAAAAAGACGGCATCGAAGCTCGTGTTTCCCAGATCAAAGCTCAGATCGAAGAAACCACGTCCGATTATGACCGTGAAAAACTTCAGGAACGTCTGGCTAAACTCGCTGGCGGTGTTGCTGTTATCCGCGTTGGCGGTGCAACCGAAGTTGAAGTGAAAGAACGCAAAGACCGCGTTGACGATGCCCTGAACGCAACCCGCGCTGCTGTTGAAGCCGGTATCGTTCCTGGTGGCGGCACCGCTCTGCTGCGCGCTTCCAAAACTGTCGAGAAACTCGTTTCCGAAAACCCGGACATCGAAGCAGGCATCAAGATCGTTCTGCGCGCTCTTCAGTCTCCGATCCGTCAGATCGCCGAAAACGCTGGTGTTGAAGGCTCCATCGTTGTCAACAAAGTTCTCGAAGGCAACGACACCCTTGGTTTCGACGCTCAGAGCGAGAAATATGTCGACATGATCGAAGCTGGCATCATCGACCCGACCAAAGTTGTTCGCACTGCCTTGCAGGACGCAGCTTCCATCGCTGGCCTGATGATCACCACCGAAGCCATGGTTGCTGATGCTCCAGCCAAAGATGGCGCTCCTGCAATGCCTGATATGGGCGGCATGGGCGGCATGGGTGGCATGGGCGGCATGATGTAATCTGCTGCTTGGCTATCTTAGCTAAGAATTGGGCAGTCCCTGTGGGCTGCCCTTTTTTGTTGCCCATGCTCTTTGCGTTTTTGCGCATCCGCGCGAAGGGGGCGGCATGATGTAATATCAGTCGTCTTGGCTATCTTAGCTAAGAATTGGGCAGTCCCATGTGGGCTGCCCTTTTTTGTTGCCTATGCTTTTTGCGCTTTTTGTGCCTCTGCGCGAAGGGGGCGGCATGATGTAATATCAGTCGTCTTGGCTATCTTAGCTAAGAATTGGGCAGTCCCATGTGGGCTGCCCTTTTTTGTTGCCCATGCTCTTTGCGTTTTTGCGCATCCGCGCGAAGGGGGCGGCATGATGTAATATCAGTCGTCTTGGCTATCTTAGCTAAGAATTGGGCAGTCCCATGTGGGCTGCCCTTTTTTGTTGCCCATGCTCTTTGCGTTTTTGCGCATCTGCGCGAAGGGGGCGGCATGATATCGCTATGCAATGGACGCCAAGCGACCGTCCGGGTGGGTGCGGAACGCGCCCGCCATGGGGCGGACGGGCGCGTACCCTCTGCGAGGGTAGACGGAAGGTTGAAGTAGCTTCAACTTTGACCCATGGAGCCTGAAATTTCTTCAATCCTTTCAAGAAATAATTTCCAGTGCTCCTGGTTTGTGAAGGCCGTAGCCGGAATCTCTTCATGAAACTCGATTTTTCCGATTGCCCATATCAGCTTCTCATGATGACTTGAAAAGCAGCCGTAGAAAATGATTTTCATTTCTGAAAGACTTAACATTGAAGAAAAAATCGAAACATACAGCTTGTATTTTACGGAAGCTGGATGCGACGCGATAAAGTAGAGTATTCCCTCCGCGTTTCTGAGAAACGTCCGGACTTCAGGCTGATACCCGTCAACTTCGTTATCGAACTCGTCTCCAAATCTCTCAAGCTCTTCGTACTTCGTGAATGCTTTTGTCTGTTCAACAAAGTAATCATTAAAGTGCTGAAGGACGCCCTCCCCGCAATATTTGTTGTTAGGACCGGAGTGAAAACCCGCAACAACATCGTTTAGTGTGTCAATCATAGAAAAAAGCTTGTTTTCAAAACTTTGAAGTTCCATGCTCCGATGTTGCGCTTCTAGCGCATCAGACGTCTTTTCCGCCTCTTCCCTCGTCAGCTTCAACTCTTCCCTTGTTGCTTCCAATTCCTCTATCTGTAAGGCGATTGCCCTTTCTTGCTGTTGGATGATCTTATTCTGCTGCCAGAGGGTGTAGATCAGAGCCATCAGGGCCAAGAAGCTGTAGATCGGATTAAGAAACCCTCCAACGAAGTCACCCATCGGCCCTAGGGCGTCTTGGTTATGGGCTAATGCAACCAAGTCTTCACCACGCGTCATGAAATAGGTAGACGCAGCACCCAAGAGCAAAAACAACAGCGCTATGAGACCAATCCCCCATAGCAAGAGAGGCATTCCTGTTTGGGAAGATCTCGAGTTGACGAATGGATCGTTATTGCTCATTTTAGAACCTCAAATGCTAAAGGCTTAAAGGATTTCATTTGCTTGCAATCCTTGAATCCGTACAGAGTAATTTTCAACCATAAATTACAAATTCAATAGCCTCTCTTCTGAGCAACCGCATCCATGACCTCCCTCCTGACCCTCTTCGGCATTTTCTTTGCCATCATGAACCCCTTCGTCAATCTGCCGGTTTTTCTGACGCTCACCGATGACTTCAGTGTCGAGCAGCGCAAAAATCTGGCGATCAAGGTGGTGCTGTTTTCCACGATCATGTGCATCGTCATCCTGATGGCGGGCCAAAGGATCATCAGCTTCTTTGGCATTGAGGTGGATGATTTCCGGGTCGCAGGTGGTCTTGTTCTGGCCCATATTGCCTGGTCCATGCTCAATGGCAATGAAGCGGCATCGCATCATGGTTCAGAACAGGAAAAGGGCAATCCCAGCAATCCGAGCTCATTGAGCACCCTGGCCTTCTTCCCCCTCACCTTTCCGATGATTGTCGGACCGGGCTCGATCGCCACGATGATCATCTATGCCGGACAAGCAAAGAGCATGACAGACTTTGCGCTGCTTTCGGCAATCCTTGCCTTGATCCTCACGATGCTGTTTCTGGTATTCTATTTTGCCAGTCAGTTCAGCGCCCTTCTCACCGAGACAATGCGCATGATCATGACGCGCCTGATGGGCATGATCCTGCTTGCGATTTCTGTGGCAATGGTGGTTTCGGGCATCAAGGTGTTGCTGCCGGGACTGGCGTGACGATGATGCAACCGGTGAGCTATTGCACCAAACGCAAAAGGGCCGGTTTCCCGGCCCTTTCCGCATGATCATGAATGCCTCTGCTATGGCCGCAAGCACGTGCTTGATGAATTTGTCCGCCTTTTTCCTGAAGCTCGCGGGTTTGCTCATTCATATTGGCAATCATCGACTGCACAGAGGTCGCCAGTTCCCCGGTTTCCTGAGCAATGCCAGAAACGGTTTCGATGTCCCGGCTGACATGGGCGGTGCCGGTGGCCGCTTCATTGACATTCTGTGCAATCTCGGAAGTTGCCGCAGACTGCTGATCTGTTGCAGCCGCCATGGCCGATGTCTGCTCGGTGATTTCAAGCACCTTGTTGGCAACTGTCTCGGTTGCGCTGATCGAGCTATTGGCTGCATTTTCCATATTGGTCAACTGACGATCGATTTCCTCGGTTGCCTTGGCGGTCTGGCTGGCCAGATCCTTCACTTCGGCGGCCACGACCGCGAAGCCTTTGCCGGCCTTCCCCGGCGCGGGCTGCCTCGATGGTGGCATTGAGGGCCAACAGGTTGGTCTGTTCCGCAATGTCATTGATCAGACGGGTAACGGAGCCGACTTCCTGCAACACGCGCTGCAAATCGGCAACCGACTGGCTGGTCAGCTCAACCTCGTGATTGGCTTCATTGGCCAGACGCGCAGCATTGGTGACCTTGCCGGAGATCTCGTTGATCGAGGTAGACAGCTCTTCTGTCGCGCTTGCGACGGCCTGCACATTGGCGTTGGCCTGCTGGGTTGACGCGGATACGGCAACCGAACGTTCAACCGTTTCCCCGGCCTTGTGGGCCAGATTGGATGAATTCTCTTCCATGCTCGTGCAGAGCCGGCCAGTTTGCCCACAATGGTGCCGACGACATCATCGAATTCAGCGGCCAGCCGACGCATTTCTTCCTTGCGATCGATCTCTGCCTGTTTGCGCTGTTCGGCGGCGTCCTGCTCAAGCTGCTTGGAGCGTCTGAGATTGACCTGAAACACGGACAGGGCCTGATACATCTTGCCGATTTCGTCGCCACGGTTATTGGCGATGTCGACATCAAGATTGCCATCTGCCAGGGCACCCGTGACATTGACCATTTTCTTCAGCGGACGCGAGATGATCAGATGATTGAGGAATGCAAGACCCATGGCAGCCACAATCAGCAGAACAAGGCCGATGAGTGCTGCGCTGGTCACGCTATTCAGCTCGGCATTCTGCTCCGCAGTCAAATCAGCCATCCGGGATTGCCGTTGTTCGATCTGCTCATCGATCAGGCCGATCAGATCATTGAGATGCTGGTTGCTTTCGCCAGACACTTCCATGGCGCGCGCCAGTTCGACCGTCATCGGATCACGCATCATAGTAAGCTGCTTGTCGGCAAAGTTGTTATACCAGTCCTGCCAATCCTGTTTGACCGCGTCGATACCCTGCTGGGTGGTCATTTCATCAAAATGGCCTGACAGGGCCTGGTAGCCGGACCGGACCGTATCGGACCAGCTCAATTCACCGGTCAGCAGGAAAGACTTCAGGGAAAGTGCCTGATTTTCGATTTCAAGTTTGAGTGCCTGCATGTCAGCGACTTGCGCTTCCATGTCTGCCCGCTGGGCGACCGCTTGCCGGGCAGCGTCAGACTTGATGTAACTTACAAGACCGACAGCCACACCAACCATCGCAAGAAGACCGAAAAACAACAGGCTTTTAAAGGTTAGGGAAAAGTTGTTCAGCATGTCGGCCTCCTAATTAGCAGCAACTTGTCGGCGAAACCATTCGGTCAAATTCACTTCAACGGTCGCCGCACCGATCAGTTTGCCTGTAGAGGGATTGGTCACGCTTCTGTTGACCTGAGCACGCCAAATCTTGAGAGTGTCGTCCCATTCCGGCTCGTCGATGAAAACCGCGTCCGGGCCAACATCAAAAGTCTTCTGGAATTTGGCTTCGTCGCCTTGCCAGAAATCGGACGTCACCGAAGATTGGCCAACATTCAGGCCTTTGTTATCCATAACGAAAATTTCGACAAACAGCCCCACGGACTGCCCTTGCATGCGTGAGAGATAGACAGACAGCGGGCTGGACAGCGTCGCTGCGATCAGCGGCTTGTCATCCGTTTTTGTCTCGGCCCGCCACTGTTCATCAAGCGTGATGATATCCTTCTCGCCGACGTTGCCATATTTGTGGTTGTGAGCCTCGATGCTCACTGCAACGATTTCCTTGTTCAGCCAGGTGTCAATCTCCGCTTGCAGCGCCTCAACATTCATGCGATTGAGGTCCAGTTCCGGAGAGGCCATAGCCTGTGCACCAAATGCCAGCATTAATGCGCCCAAAGCGCCAAGAACCTGTTTCATTGACGTTTCCTTCTTTAATTTTTCTCAAATTCTGAAGTAAATTACTTAACAGGTCGTTTTTATTGCTTTAAAATACGTATGTTTTAAGTATTCTAAGACTTTTCATTGGTAAAACTGTCAGTTTTATTTAGTTTTTTATACACTCTCGAAACAAACTGTTACACAGGGCAATTTATGCCTTTGATTTCGGACAACTTTATTTCAACCAATACTTTCAAATTACAACCTAAGCAACTTAGGAATGTGCAACAATAGAGGGAAAATTCATGTCTGAATTGGCCGCAAGTATTTCTTGCAATGGTTGTTTGAATATCTGCGTGAGGAAACGAGGTTCGTCGGGTTTTATGCCACCAAACGATTTCATATTCTTTCCCTTTTTCCATATTCTCTGGCAGCTTGCATCCGCCATCAAGCGGGGAGATGAACAGAGTTGAAGCTTGAGCGGCTCTGGTTATACGTAAATGTCCATCTTGGAAAGGTGCGTATAAAAAGCATTAACCACATAGACAAGTAATTAAAAAAATTCTTTACATTCAAAAGCTTAACTGGTTATAAAGGGTTTTACGGTTTCCCTAAACTTGTTCTCGTTTCGCCGCCGCCAGCCCCAAAGCAAGGCCAACTGATCATGATTGATACCCGCTTCTCCCCTTTGCATTTGCCCGCCACACCTCCTGAACCCGAAATTGTCAGGCTGGACGAACGACCTCTCGCCCAGACCGTTTTTTCAGGGGAGTGGCCTGACCGTCAGATCGAGCAGGTTCATGCCCCCGAGCTGCACAGCTTCAGGTTGGCTAGGCCGCGTGCTCAGGCGCTTGTTTATGCCGGTGGAGGCTATACCAAGCTCATGTATGACAAGGAAGGCGTCGAGGTGGCCCTCTGGCTGAATGCGATGGGAATGGATGCGCATGTTGTTGTTCATCGTCTGCCCGGAGGCGACAGCGGCACAGGCGGCGTCTACTGCAAGGACATCGCCCTTACCGATGCTTTGAGCGCAATGAAACATCTGGAGCGCAACAGCGCGGCCCTGCCACTTTTCCATGTCGGCCTCTCTTCAGGTGGGCATATGGCTGGGACCATGGCTTGCCAGCCGAGCAATCTGAATGTTCGCGGTAGCCTGATCACCTATGCACCGATCAATGCAAATCATCGCGACCATAAATATCCCGAAGACAAGCCGGACTATCCGCCATTGCAGAAGCAGGACTTCTACGATGACTGGCCCATCGGCATTGAAAGCGCGCCGCATGGCCTGCCCCGCTGTCCGGTGTTTCTTGCCTATGCCTTGCAGGACCGCAGTGTTCCCGTACAGCATGCGCTCAATCTGATCCATGCCGCAAGCCGCAACAATATCGATGTGGACGCGCATATCTACGGCAAGGCGCCGCATGGATTTGCGCTGAGAAATCTGGATGGCAGTCACGCCCTCTGGCCAGATCTTGCAAAGGACTGGTTCAACCGGAAACTGGCTGAATAGGTCTCAGGCTTCAGTGTTTCAATTCCGAAGGGACGGGATGAAGCCCTTTGAACGGCGCGACAGGATCGGTGCCGCTCTTCTTCTTTTGTAATACGGAACCTGTCTCAGTTTGGGGCAAGTCATCGATGGCGAGCGCCCCCGACGACAGGTTCGTATTTCCCGTCCACAAACGCCATCCAATGGTTGAGAATATTGCCTTCTCTCGTTTTGCAATATAAGTATTTTTAATTATTACTATCGCATTTTCCCTTTGGGTCCGCCATTTCACTCATTTTCAAATAGATAAAAGTGACAATACAACCCGGCGCACATTTATTATTGACAAAGTCTTAAATTTTTCTGCCGTTTTTCTATCAATACTTAAGCGTTGCGGCACCAACTTACAAAAATTCTAAAAATTGTTTTGTTTCTGCGAAAGTTATTAAACTCGCTTTTACCAAATGAGGGCCATTCTCGATTCAACATATCGATCCAGCCTCAAAGGAAGTAAGGACAATGGCACTTTCACTGACTGGTAAAAACAACAGTAAAGCGATACTCGACGCAATTGGCTCATCATGGGCAGTGGTCGAGTTCAGCATGGATGGCGTGATCCTTGAAGCCAACAAGGCATTCACGCTCGCATCCGGCTATCAGCCCAATGAATATAAGGGCATGAAGCACGACCGCATGGTTGCGGAAGCGGCTCGCAATTCCGCTGTGGAACGCGAGCTGTGGAGCGCCTTGCGTCGCGGGGAAAATCAGGATGGCGATTTCATGCGCCTGACGAAAGATGGCACCGAACTGTGGGTTCAGGCCTCCTATTGCGTGGTCAAAAATGGAGCAGGACAGCCACAGAAAGTCGTCATGCTCGCCCGTGATACAACAGAGAGAAAAAATCGCAGTATCAAGCTTGAAGGCCAATCGGGCGCGCTTGACCGCTCGCAGGCCGTGATTGAGTTCGAGCTTGACGGCACGATCATCACTGCCAACCAGAATTTCTGTTCTGCACTTGGCTATCGCCTTGACGAGATCAAGGGCAAGCATCACCGTATGTTTGTGGAAAGCAAGGAAACAGGCAGCAACGAATATAAACAGTTCTGGCAAACGTTGCAGAGCGGCAAATTCCACTCGGGCGAATTCAAGCGTATTACCAAGGACGGCAGCGAAATCTGGATTCAGGCGACCTATAATCCGGTGCTCGACCCGACCGGACGTCCGGTCAGCGTCATCAAGTTCGCAACCGATATTACTGCTATGGTGCAGGATCGCATGCGTCGCAGGGGTATCCAGAAAAGCATCGATGTGGAACTGGATCAGATTTCCAGCACCGTGTCTGACACCAATGTGCAGGCTGCCAGCGCAGCAAGTGCCGCTATGCAAGCCTCTTCCAGTGTGCAAACCGTAGCCGCGGCAGCCGAAGAGCTGGTCGCCTCCATCGAGGAAATCAGCCGTCAGGTTTCTCAGGCCACGAGCGTTTCCCATCAAGCCGTTACTGAAGCAAACCAGTCGGCAACGATCATGAATGGCCTGTCAGATGATGCCCAGAGCATCGGCGATGTCATCGAGCTGATTGACAATATTGCAGCCCAGACCAATCTTCTCGCCCTCAATGCCACCATTGAGGCAGCACGCGCAGGAGAAGCAGGCAAGGGATTTGCCGTGGTCGCCGCAGAGGTCAAGGAGCTTGCCTCCCAGACCACCAAGGCAACGGAGAATATCAGCGCACGGATCAATTCCGTCCAGACATCAACCGCCGGGGCCGTGACTGCGATCAACCAGATCAAGGAAGTCATTCAGCAAGTCAGTGACATTTCAAGCAGCATTGCAGCGGCCATCGAAGAGCAATCCGCCGTAACCCGCGATATCTCGGGCAACATGCAGACCGCTTCGGATGGCGTTTCCACCATCAGCTCCAACGTGGAGACTATTTCGCAGGCGACCGAGATGATGGAAATCGCAACCAGAAATGTGCGCGAATCCTCTCGCAAGCTTGCTTGAGCCAACGAACCGGGCGGGGGATAGACCCCGCCGAAAAGACCATTTCAAGGCCGGATCCATTGTTCCGGCCTTTTTGTTTGCCACCCGGATCCCGATCCGTGTTTCGCTCGGGCAGGGCTGACTTTTCGCCAACCATCTCACACTGAGGGAGAATGGCAAAATGATGACATCTCAGGTATGATGATGATTGTAGGTCTTGCCTACCGCGTCGAATTTCAGCACCAGACGATGTTCAACTCAGAGCGCACCCATTGGCTACCATGAGCCTGGTGCGCTCTTGTTCTATGGGGCTAGTCTTTGTGCCTTTTCCTGTCCGGGGCTTTTCTCGTCCTCTGTCTGCAATCTTTGTCCCTGCCCCGTGCGAGAATCAATAGTGAGGCGGCTTCTCGTTACCCGGAGGGCCGATATTTTCCTCCAGCTCCTGAATCGAGTCCTGAAGCAGTTTGACCTGGCGGGTCAATCGATCGATCATCTCCCATTGTCTCGATACCATCTGCGAGAGATCATCGATCGTATTCGCTTGATGGGTGATCTGGATTTCAAGATCGACAACGCGTTCTTCGAGTTCCTGTGCCACGTCAGTCCCTTTCGACTTTGGAAAATTTCGTTTCTAGACTTTTTTACCTCAAAATGAGTTTGCCTGCTCGATTCTCTCATGCAAAGTGATTAAATATGACTTTGATCTCCACAATTGACGCAGCTCAAGGAAATCTCAAGGGTAAACCAACAGGAATGCCAGACAACAAAAATGAGGTGAGCATATGAGATTGGCAAAAGGGACCGATTTCGCCTATCGGATTTTAATGCTGGTCGCCATGAATGATGAACGGAACCTGACAGTTGAGACGGTTGCGACTGCCTTGCGTCTTTCGCGGACCCATTGCATGAAATTGATCGCCAAATTGTCGGGAAGCGGATTCCTGAAGACCACGCGTGGCCGTGGCGGCGGGCTGGAACTGGGCATGCCGGCAGAGCAAATCCGCATGGGAGACGTGGCAAAAGCCATCGAATCCGATTTCGGTGTGGTCGAATGTCTTTGCCCGCGCTGTGAGGATGAACCGCAACCGGATTGTCCGATGTTCGGCGGCTGCGAGATGTCCCGCGTGATGGCGCGTTCCATCAAGCAGTTCGTTGCCAGCCTCAACGAGAATACCCTTGCGGACATTGTCGCCAAGTCGAAAAACTCCCCGAATTTGCTCCTGTCCGAGGATTGTGACAAGAAGCCTTGCCTCGAAGCCAACTGACGTCTTGCCCGCCATATTTTATGGCAGTCTGAACAAAATCCACGGTCAAGGGTTTTTTCACTACCCGTTTCAATGTAAGGTTGCCCCGTCCAGTCGCAGATCATCAATGCGGGCGGGAGACCTGAGAAGATGAAAGATTTGAAAACAAGGGATCGGGGCAAGCAATTCGGATCCCTCGTCAGAAAAGCGATCGATACCAGCGAGCGATATAATATCGAAGGCGTCGCAGCAGGGATCGACATGAGCTATCAGTCCTTTTATCAGCGCCTGCAAGGCAAGACGCCCTTTTCTGCCGATGAGATCAGACGCCTGATCGCCTTCTTCCCCGACCCATCACTTGTCAGCTATTTGCTCAAGGGTACATCCTATGTCGCGGCTGAAAGGATCGAGCCTGGCAGCGACAGCCATGAGGATCACATTTTCAAGGCTGCCCATCGCATTGTGTTCGAGGCTTCCGATGTTCTGGAGGTCATTGATCAGGCATTGAAGGATCAGCGTATCGATCACCGCGAGCGAGCGACCATCATGCAGGAAATCGACGAAGCCGAACGCAGCCTTCTTTCGCTGCGCGAGTTTGTTTCATCCATGCACAAATAGCCTGACGCCCCGGAAGATCATGCCTGCAAGTACCCGAAATCTTGTTGCCCGGCTTGGTGTCGCCGGTTCCGGATCGGCATGCAACCGGTGAAATTGGGTATATGTGCCGCCCGCCCGCTTTAAAACCGGCCCCATATTTTTATCGACAAGAGATGCGCCCCTCATCAAATATGAGAGACAATGATCAACCCCTGATGGGTCTTCCTGTCTTTCTCTCTCCCTGTTTCAAAAGGCCTTTGTCATGTCGAATGTCTCAGTTAATGAAGTCACTCCTACCAGCCCCCTGCCGACCTTGCTGACGGCTCCGGCCATAGCCCCGTCCGGCCATGAGTTGCGCCAGCTTGTCTCCAGTCCTGACACGCTGTGCGATCTCGAAACCTTTGCCCATGCCTTGACCGTGCGAGACATCATCTTTGAATGCGAAGGAGACGGGCCTCTGGCGCAGCATCCCGGTTTTCCGGGTGCCGTCCGGCAGGCCATCGGTTCGGAGTTGATCGCGACCGCCTCACGGGAAGCTCTGGCAGGTCTGCCCTGCCCATGGAGCCCGGCGTGCGGTTTGCAGGTTTTCTTCAATGGAGAACAGGGCACAAAGGTGGGAGAGACCGCACCGCCCTGGATCATCCGAAGTGAAAGCGTTGATGCATCGACGGTCCGGATTACCTTGCGGCTGTTTGGTCTGGGTCTGCTCTGGACCAACAATCTTGCAGATGCCTGCCATCGCGCTATCGAACGGGGCATTTACATCGGCGGGATGGGTCCGGTTTGCGACAGCGTTCTGATCCGGTCTATCGAAGGGGTCTGGACGGGGCTGAGAGACGAGCCTGAGCTCGCCGATACCGCGATTGTCGCCTTCGTCACGCCCCTCGCCTGGAACGACGACCAATATGACGTTCCGTTTGACGAGCATTTCTTCCATGGCCTGCTCTATCGGGTGATCGATATCGCTCGTTGGCACGGCATGCAAATCGAGGAAGCAGAGACGCACCTCAAGTCTCTTGCTGCTGGTTGTTCTGTTCGCGAGGAAGGGCTGAGCGAGATGAAATGGAATCGTTCCATCAGCCAACAGCGCAGCGCTTCGATAGCCATGCAGGGTAAAACCGGTCTCATGCGCATTGCATTGCCAAAAGACGGAAGGAAAAGCCTTTCAAGGCTTCTGACAATCGGTGCATTGCTGAATTCGGGAGGTATGACGGCTTTTGGCCAAGGGCGATACAACCTGTTTTTTCTCGACTAGGCCAGTGGCCTTGCAGACGCTCAGGTTGCCGCAACCGGGAAGGCGCATGCATGTGGCACAGCGCTGCGCTCAGAGGTTTGAAATCGTCTTGATTGTTCCTTGACGTCTCGTCCCGGACAAGAATAGAGAGGCGGGCCGCAAGTCCCCCGAGAAGCGGCCCGCCTTGTCGCAGTATCGATTGACATCGACCGCGACAGTGTCCCATCAAGGTGGTGTCACAACACCCCCTTGTTCCACAACCTGCCTTCATGTCTTCCTTGCCTGCTTGCTTTGCCACGAGCAGGAGAAACCATCCGCTTCCGCGATTGGGTATGACAAAATCTGAGCGCCTTTCAAGAAAACGCACCAGAGAAAGCTACATATTTTGTGGTCTTATAGTCATTAGGGAGAGAAGGTTGGGTGATGTTTGATTTGTAGACTATCCCGTCGATCACTATACGTCAGAAAGCCAAGCTTTTCTGCGTTTGATACTGAGAACAAGCCTACGATCTACATCCACTCAAAGTGCTCCCCCGCCTTTGCTCAGCCGCTTTTGTTTCAGTCCCCACATCAATCAACAAGCGTTCTTCTTCATTTGACTGTTTGTTGCAACACTCAAAGAGCGAGACAATCTCAGAAATATAGCATAACCTTCCCGTATAATAACTCAAGTGTAGTATTACGTAACTAATACGGAAAAGTTGTAAAATCAAGGCTATATAATAGGAATTGCTATAACGACAGGCTATTTACCCAGCAATGCACCATTATGGTGTGTTTGTTGTTTGGTCGAACCAGGAAAACTGGTTTTGCCGCCTGTTCAAGTCACCGTCAAATCTGACAAGTCTCTCATCCAGATGAGCCGGATAGATCGCTGTCCAGATTTTTCCATCCTGACGCCAACTGCTTTTGGGGGGAAGTCGATCAGGTCCGGTGGCATCCATCAGGACACGCCGATTCCATGGCTGACGTTGAGATTCGGTCGATTTCCAGACCAGTTTTTGCCATATGCGCTGATGCAAGGATGATGGCTTGTTCGGGAGCGGACAAAGCAAAACCGATTGCGGCAACTTCAGTGCGGACAAGCTTTGGGTCACAGCCCGCGCTACCGGTCCCAAAGACAGCATGCTCGCTTGCAAAGTGACAAAGTCAGGCATTTTTCCGAGGTGGGCGGAATATCGCCGCAATTGCGCCCGGAATTCCGCTTCCAGCAGTCCGACATCGAGCGCAAGCCGGTTCGCAGCAAATGCGAGATCTTCCTGACGGGGCAACTTGCCTTCTTCTTCTCTATTCTCCGGTGCAAAGCCCGCCGACAGGGGAGAGAAAGACCCGGACAGAGTGAGAGAGAGCCCAATTCTTGGTTGCACCCTCATTTTATCGGTTTCACGCAGAAAGCGCTTGGCACTCTGTGGCCAGAGATCCGAAATCGAAAGGCAGGAAATGGCGCCGACTATGCCGCGTTGCGTCAGATCGATAATGGCATCATCAACGCCATGGGCCAGAGAATAATCCAACGCGCAGAGCAAGACTTAACTCCTGGTGAAAAGAATCATTGTTCGAGCATGAATTCAAGACGCCAACTTGGCTGCATGGATACGAAAAATTAAGCAATCACAATAAGTTGATTACCTAAGCCAATAAGGAAACGGGCATTATCCTATTTATAAGTGCGTAAAAGTACTACCTCAACCGGCCTAAAAACTTTCGATCTATGGCAAAGCACATCGTGCTTTCCTATACTCCTCTTTATGGAAGACGCATAACAAGCTCACGGTACCAGTCCCCCATTGTGATACCAAAGTGAGCACCAATAAAGTCTTTCAATTGGACGGTCCCCACAATTTACCGTCATTAGAGGCCGTCATCAGGGCGGCCTCTTCCTTTGGTTGCATCAGACCGGTTTGCCCGAGAGGCAGTATGCACCCCAAATGGCAAGATTTTTCACAAGATGCTTGATTCTGCCTCGATTGCGCTCTATTGTCCCGCCATCATCAAGAGAAGGGCTGACGCCCTCGCCAACCTGCCGCCCGCGGCAAGGTGGCACCTGTTCGGGATGTGGCGGCATCTTTGCAAACCGCGAAGATGGACGCAACAAATGCGGAATCTCCCTATCAGTTGTCGTCAGTCTTCCAGACCGTGTCAGGGCGTCGTTCGCTTCTGACTCCGTTAGGAAGGAAGCACAATGTTTGAAGCAGTTGATCAAAATTTTGATTGTCTCGTCAATCACGCCTCCAGCTTGGCAAGAGGCATAGACAAGGGCAATACGACATCTTTCAAGGCCCCTGCTCATGGCACGCAGGTCGGCCCCTCGATTGCCACGGTGCTCAAGGCCGGGTTTCGTGCAAGGGTGATGTCCTATCATTCGGCCTATGAGCTGGGAGCCAAGAACGGGCTTTCGCTGATGGATCTGAGAGATCGCACCGAGCAGTGCGCGACGCTGATCCGCGCCGGTCTTACTCACGCGGTTGACGAAAGCGTGTTTGCGGCACTGGTCTTCAACCATCCGACACTTGCGCGAAGTCTGGCCCGCGAGCTGGCCCGCTCTGGTCGCTAGAAAAGCCCGTGATCCACTCAACTTAGCCGGGAGCTGCGCACGCGCCGGGAGGACTGCAAGATCTGGTCTTCCCGCAAACTCCCCTGCTGGACTGCGGACTTGATCCACTGAACAGCCTCGGCCGGGTGGTCCGGATCGGGATTGAGGGTGTTGGACAGCAGGAGAATGTCATATCCGGCGCTGGCGGCTTTCAAAGTCGCCTCTTTGGGCGTTGCCAGCTTGCGTACCGCGCCCATGTCCAGATCGTCGGTCATGGTCACGCCCTTGAATTTCAGTCCCCGGCGCAAGACATCCTGAACGAGCGCACGCGAAAAGGTGGTCAATTCCCCATCGCTGCCCTTGCTCACGCGAACATAGAGATGGCCTGACATGACCACGTCGGCCAGCCCCTGCCCGATCAGCTGGGCGAATGGTTCGAGTTCTTCTTCCTGCCAGCTGTCGCGAATATCGACAAAACCGTTGTGACTGTCGGCTTTGGAAAGACCGTGACCGGGAAAATGCTTGAGAGCCGTGGTGATGCCATAACGGCGATGGGCTCGTACAAAGGCCCCGGCATAACGCACCACCGTTGCCGGATCCTCGCCATAGGCACGCCTGTTCTTGCCGATCACCGGATTATAGGAGCGATGCAGGTCCGCAACCGGCCCCAGATTGAAGGTGAAGCCGGCTTTCTTGAGCTCGCCTGCCGCCTGATTATAGATCCGCTCTGCGCTTGAAACCGCTTCCTTCTGACCAAGGCTATAGGCGGGCGGAATGCGTTTGAAGCCCTGCCGTTCCCTGAGCCGCTGGACAGTACCGCCCTCATGGTCGATCGCGATATGGGTGACACCGGCATCATGGAAAAGCTTGTTGAGTTTGAGGATGTCGCTGCGGCTGCCGACATTGGCGGCCAGGTAGACCACAGATGCCGCCCTGCCCTTTGCAACATGATCCGCAATCGTGCGGGCAAATTTGCCGTCTGCGCTCTTGCCGGTGAAGCCGACCATGATGAGATCGCCGATGGCCCGTTCCAGTTCGGCCGCATTAACAATTGTCGGCCGGATCATGACCGGGGCTGCCAATACAGCAGCAGTCAGCTTGAGGGCATCGCGACGGGTAAGGCTTGTCCTGTGGCTCATGACAGAGTTCCGCTCGGTATGTGTTGCGGGAGAAGATGAAGGTCGCCCCTTTATGACGCGATTCTATCGCAAATCAATGCGTCCAAAACATGATGAGACGTCCCTGCCCCTTCCGGATCAGATCCCGGCATCCTCAAGGCGCTGTTTCATATGCTCGAACAGCGGATTTGAGGCTTCGAAGATATAATCAAGCTGGCTGACCGAAACCGACATTGCACCAAGCTCACGCAAGCGGCAGGCGATGGCATAGACAACCCGTTGCGGCGCATGCAGGCGCAAAAAATGCTCATTATGCCCGAAGGGCGCAGAAATACCCTCATGCTCGAATTCATCACAAATTTGCTGACTCACCATGGCGGCATCGAAATGGGCTGCTGAGATCTCGCGACGATTGCGGGCTGCTTCCTCGGCCTGGATGCGATCAAGAATCTGCCCCAGTGCGCTCCTTGCTTCCTCTGACCAGTCGGCAGTAAGGGAGGCAACAAGATTGGCCTCCGAGCGAAGCATGACGCCATCTTCGAGGATCTTGAGATTATTGGCCTCAAGGGTTGAGCCGGTTGAGGTGATATCAACGATGATATCGGCGGATCCGGTAGCCGGAGCGCCTTCCGTTGCGCCAAGGCTTTCGACAATCTTGTAGTCGATGATGCCGTGACTGGCGAAAAAGGCGCGGGTCAGGTTGATATATTTGGTGGCAACACGCAGACGATGCCCATAACGGGCGGGCATGTCCATGGCCACATCGCCCAGATCTTCCATGTTGCGCACATCGATCCATGCCTTGGGCACGGCGATGATGACATTGGCATGGCCAAAGCCGAGCTTGATCAGGAGATCGACATAGCTCTCGGGGCTCGCGAGATGTTCGCGGATCAGATCCTCGCCCGTAACCCCCAGATGCACCGAACCGGCCTTAAGTTCCTTGGCGATCTCGGAGGCGGAAAGGAAAGCGATCTCGACATTGTCGATACCGGTGAGATGGCCGCGATAATTGCGCGCGCCACCGGGACGGGCGACGTCAAGTCCGGCGCGGGCAAAGAAGGCATTGGTGTTTTCTTGCAGGCGACCTTTGGAGGGAACCGCGATGATAAGAGGGCTCTTGCTCATGATGGTCTCTCCCTAGTTGGATTTGAACAGGCGATCAAGCCAGACGACAAAGCCGATGGCAGGCACCGCCTCGCCTTCCTTGCCTTTTCCCGACCGGTTGGCCAGAAGGCCGAGCAGGCGATCATAGCGCCCGCCCCCGGCAACAGGCTTTGACTGGCCTTGGAAATGCAGCTCGAAATTGAACCCGGAATAATAATCAAGGCGGCGACCGAAATCGGCCTTGAATTGCAACTTTGTTCCCTCTGGCACGGCAGCCTTGATGGCTTCCAATCGCTGTTCGAGGAGCGCCAAGGCCTCTCCGAGAGGATTGCCCTCGGCCTCATTGAAGGCCTTGAGCGCTGAGAGGCTTTCCTCAAGCGAGCCGGAAATGGCAAGAAAGCGCGCAATGATCGCCAATTTGTCCTTGTCCCAACCGGCCATAGCGGCAAGCTCCGCCTTTTCCATGTAGCGTTCCGCGATATCGCCAACCGAGCGACCACCGACAGCCGACAGCCCGGCGATATCGAGCATTTCCTCAACCGCTTCGCGCACATCCTGGGGCTCCTTGCCTTCCAGAATGCGGGCAAGACCTGCGGAGGCTCCGTGATTGTCAGACCCGCCCTCTTCAAGCCGCCTCAGCATGCGGTCGAGCACGGAGCGATCACCGAAAGCCCCTTCAAGACGACGCTGCCATACGGTCGGCGTCCCAAGTGCGGTCAGAAGCGCGGAGAACAGCCCCAGATCACCGACGGTGACAATGGCCTTGTTCGCGGACAGCGCTTCGACCATGGCAACGGCGCGGGCAACACTTGTCGCGTCGAATTCAACGCCCCCTTCGGGGTCGATCTGTTCGATGCCCGCCTGATGGAACTCGCCCGGTTCATCATCGGCACGCTGGCGGAAGACAGGGCCAAAGCAGGCATAGCTGGCCTTGCGAGAGACATCGCCATGAGAGATGTGATGCAGGCAGGCCGGAATGGTGAATTCAGGCCTCAGGGCCATCGCCTCACCATTGGCCGCATCTGCAATATAGAGGCGGCGGCGGATATCCTCACCGATCAGATCGACAAACAGGTCAGCGGAATAAAGGATCGGCAGATTGATCAATCTTGCACCGGCCGCTTCGAACTGGCTCGCCAGCTCCGCGCGCATTTCCTGGCTGAAGTGGGGCATCTCTTCTCCTTTAGCCATTTTAGCCAAGCCCGGAGGCTGACTTTGCTATTTCTGCTCTTTGGCGCGGTCGGCAGCCTGATCGGCCAGCATCTTTTTCACGGTCTCGACCATCTCGGCAAGGGGCACCTCGACCTGAGCCGGGCGGCTTTCGCGCCATGTGGCGTTATCCTCGATCTCGGCGGACAGGCGCTTGCCTTCTTCCAGATCCTTGATCTGGATGATGCCCTGTTCTTTCTCATCAGAGCCCTGAATGATCGCCAGCGGGCAGCCACGCTTGTCGGCATATTTGAGCTGATTGCCGAATTTCTTCCAGTTGCCCTGATAAAGCTCGGAGCGGACACCGGCAGCGCGCAAATCCTGCACCATTTTCATATAATGGCCAAGGCTTTCGACATCGCCATCCATGACGGTGACCAGCACCGGCGCAACCACGATTTCATCGCCAAGCTTGCCGAGATTCTTAAGCGCGGTCATCAGGCGGGAAACGCCGATGGAAAAGCCGGTCGCCGGAACATCGCGGCCAACGAAGCGTTTGACCAGCCCATCATAGCGCCCGCCGCCACCAACAGAGCCGAACTGAACCACTTCGCCCTTTTCGTTGGTGACATCAAACAGCAGCTCGGCTTCATAGACCGGGCCGGTATAATATTCGAGACCACGGACAACGGACGGGTCGATCTTGATGCGATCTTCGCCATAACCGCAGGCATCAAAGATGGCCTGCATCGTATCAAGCTCACGGGTACCGTCATTGTCCATGTCGAGCGTGCCTTCCGTGAAGGCAATCACCTTCTCGACATTTTCGGAGCTGAGGCCTGCGCCCTTGGTGAAATCGCCGCTCTCGTCCTTGCGGCCTTCGCCAAGCAGAAGCCGGACGCCATCGGGGCCAAACTTGTCGAGCTTGTCGACAGCGCGCAGAACAGTGAGACGCGCCTCTGCATGCTCGTCACCACCAAAGCCGATTTCTTCCATCACCCCATCGAGAACCTTGCGGTTGTTGACGCGGATGACATAGTTGCCGCGCTCGATACCCAGCGCTTCGAGCGTGTCAGCCATCATCATGCAGGCTTCGGCATCGGCCTGAACGCCGGGTGCGCCGACGGTGTCGGCATCAAACTGCATGAACTGGCGGAATCGGCCCGGCCCCGGTTTCTCGTTGCGATAGACATAGCCGACGCGATAGGTGCGGTAGGGCAGCTGGATTTCATTGAAATTCTCCGCCACATGGCGGGCCATCGGCGCGGTCAGATCATAGCGCAGGCTCATCCATTGCTCGTCATCATCCTGCACGGAGAAGACGCCGGCATTGGGACGGTCGGTGTCGGGCAGGAATTTGCCCAGACAATCGGTATATTCAAAGGTCGGCGTCTCAATCGCATCGAAGCCATGATGCTCATAGACAGCCTTGATTTTTGCGATCATGTCATCGGAGCTGCGAATATCTTCGGCAGTCCGGTCCACAAATCCGCGCGGCAGGCGGGCCTTGAGCTTGTTGGGCTTTTTATTCTTTGCCATGGTTGGACGTCACTTTTGAACTAGAATTGATAACAGGGTCGCGCCTTGTGCGCGACTTGGCGCGTTTTTCCTAGCCTATCGGGCGAGTTGCGGCAAGAGAAGAGCGAACAATCGGGCCGAGTTGTGCGGGAAACTTCACGTAAATGACATCTATATCGCTAAACTGAAGACGCTGCGGCACAAAGTTACGCCTTTATTCAACAAGAGACCGGGCAAAACACATTGCAGACTATCGATATCGACGGGTGTTTGAGCAAGCAGGTGCTAGAGAGCGTGATTGCCAATGCCCTTGGCCTTGGCCCGCCCGACTAGTTGCCGAAAGCAGAAAGGGCAGCACGGGGCCGCCCTCTGTCTTGATCTGATCGGCCATTGGACAGCTTGCGCCGCCGTATGGATCAATCCTCGTCCTTGCGCACAATCGTTGTGGTCGGATAAGGGATATCGATGCCGTTTGCATCGTAGGCTTCCTTGACCTTCTGCAACAATTCGAATTTCAGCGGCCAATAGTCAGATGCCTTGCACCACAGGCGGGTCGACACATCAACCGACGAATCCCCAAGATTGGTGATGGCAACCCATGGCTCGGGCGATTTGAAAACGCGCTCGTCAGCGTTGGCCAGATCGATGATAAGCGACATGGCCTTGTTGGCGTCGCTGCCGTAATCGATACCGAAGGTGAGATCGACGCGACGCGTGTCATAGGCCGAATAGTTGGTGATGATCGCGCCCCATGCCTTGGAGTTCGGCACGATGATCTGCACATTGTCGACGGTGACAAGGTAGGTCACGAACAGCTCGATGGACTTGACCGTGCCAGATGTGCCGCCAATGTCGACATAATCCCCCAGCTTGTAGGGGCGGAAAATGATCAGCATGATGCCCGATGCAACATCACTCAGGGTGCCCTGCAAGGCAAGGCCAATGGTCAGGGAGGCTGCGCCCAGAACCGCGACAAGGCTGGTCGCCTGGAAGCCGAACAGTTGCAACACGGCGATGCCGACAATCAGCAGAATGCCCCAGCGTGCCAGGGACGCGGCAAAATTTCCCAGGGTGTCATCGACCGATTCAAGCGGGGTGATCTTGTTCAGAATAAACCGCTTGACCATGCCGGCGGCAATATAGCCAATAATGATAAAAATCAATGCCTTGCAGGCATTAATAATCAGTGGGGCATAGCTTCCCAACTGCTCAAACAACTCGCTCATCATATCCTCTCAAGGTCTGCTGGCGTTGAAATTTTCATGCACGAAAGGGCACGGCACCCACAATGTCCGGTCGAGCCATGGCGGTTTCCCTTAACAACTTGTTAGCATATTTGCAAAGGAAACGCACATCTGTGCTCAATATTGCAGAGAAAACACCGCTTGCAGACGTTCGATACGCGGAGCGGTCTCCCCGGATCCGTGCCGCTCCCTTCATTGCCTTGTGCGAATTCCTTCTGGCATCTCAAGAGGGGTGCTTGAACAAAGCTCAGGAGCCGGTATCATGCGCTCGCAACAGCAAAGCCGCCTTTTGAAAACGGACCCCGCCATGATCTTCCCGTTGACTTCTTCTCGCATGATCCTTTCCCGGCCGGTTTGCGCCGGTTCTCTGTGCTTTGGCGTGCAAGTTCGAAGACTTGGGCGCGTTGGAAGGCTTAAGCGAACCGGAAGATTTGGAGCGCTGGCGATTCTCATGCTTTGCCTGCTTGCCGATGGGGTGGCGGCAAGCTCCTATCGCCTGTCTTCATGGAAGGATCGATTGTTTCGATATCCCGATCTCCTGGAAAGCGGGTATGACGGGGATTTCGTGCGGGTCAATTACAAGGAAACCCGCGATGTCAACGAGCGGGACGAAGTTCCTGTTCACAAAGTCTATAGCTACTATATCTCTCGCCTGCCGGACAAAAGCCATGTGACGAAAAGTTATTCCGTCAATGGCCGCACGCTTCACTATGAGGCGGCGGGCAGAAGTGCGGGCAAGGCCAAGGCCATCACCATCTTTCTGCATGGCCGGGGCGGCGACCGATCCCTTGGCTTCAATGACTGGAGCTTCGGGGGCAATTTCAATCGCATCAAGAATCTGATGGTCCGCAATGACGGGCTCTACATCTCTCCCGATTTCACCGATTTCGGCGGTCGCGGCAAGGCCGACATCAAGGCGTTGATCACCGAGCAGAAGGCGAAATCCCCCAAGGCGGCGGTGTTTGTGGCCTGCGGGTCCATGGGAGGAGAAATCTGCTATCAGCTTCTGGAGGATGCAAGTGCGGTGAAGATGCTCGACGGGATGCTGTTTCTGGGCACGATCCGTCGCGACACGCTGCTTTATTCCCCGGCCTTTTCAGCAAATGGGCACGGGCTGCCAATATATATTGGCCACGGGACTTATGATACTGCCTTTTCATGGCAGAGCCAGCTGGATTTCTTCAAGAAGGTCAAGGCCCAGCGACCAGATTATCCGATCCGGCTTGCCATTTTCGAAAAGGGCAAACACGGCACGCCAATCCGCATGCTGGACTGGCGCGAGACGCTCAACTGGATGCTGTCCCTGCGCTAGGTCCTCTTGCCAGACCTCATGATGCTTACGGGCGTTGGAAGCCCCGACGCAGGGCCTCTACATCATCGCGGCAGCAACACCCCTCAACATGATCATTGACCAGCCCCATGGCCTGCATGAAGGCATAGACCGTTGTCGGGCCGACGAAGGACCAGCCCCGTTTTTTCAAATCCCTGGAAATCCGGGTTGAAATCTCGGTCTTGGTCAGTTGCCGGATCTCGTCAAAGGAAGCATTGTCCGGTCGCTCTTCACGGCTCGGTTCATGGGCCCAGAAGTAGGCCGCCAGCGATCCGAAGTCCTTTTGCAATTCCTGGGCGCGGCGCGCATTGTTGATGGTGCTTTCGATCTTCTTACGGTGCCGGACGATGCCCTTGTCCTGAAGGCAGCGCTCAACATCATCCAGCCCGAAGGTGGCGACCTTTGCAATCTCGAAATTGGCAAAGGCGGCGCGGAAATTCTCCCGTTTGCTGAGGATCGTGTACCAGCTCAAGCCCGACTGAAAGCCTTCAAGACAGATCTTTTCAAAAAGCGTCCGATCATCCTTTACCGGGCGCCCCCACTCCTGATCATGATAGGCCATATAGTCAGGTTTATTGTCGTGCCACCAGCAACGCGCCTTGCCATCGGGGCCCATGATCAGACCATCTGAAAGTGTCTCGTCTGTCAAAGTCCAGCCTCCTATGTAAATGTTCATCTTTTGTTCATCTAGCTAGATTCACTGAACCTGTCAAGCACCCCATGGCGCAGGCTATCGGTGCCTCTCAGCGAGGCACCTGTCGCTTTTGGTTTCTTTAAAGGAGGACCGTCTACACCCCATGGCGCAGGCTATCGGTGCCTCTCAGTGAGGCACCTGTCGCTGTTGGTTTCTTTATGGGGGGGACCGTCTGCACCCCATGGCGCAGGCTATCGGTGCCTCTTGACGAGGCACCTGTCGCTGTTGGTTTCTTTATGGGGGGGACCGTCTGCACCCCATGGCGCAGGCTATCGGTGCCTCTTGGCGAGGCACCTGTCGCTGTTGGGTTCTTTATGGGGGACCGTCTGCACCCTTTTTGCTACGCAAAAAGGGTTAGTCAAACAGGGCGTCGATATCGGCCTGGCTGGCAACGCCGACATCGTCAGTCAGAGCCGGACCATTCAGAAGCGCAGCATCGCCGGTTTTTTCCAATGGATTGTCGACTTCAATTTCAATGAATTGCTCAATGCCGCCCCAAATATCCATCATGGAGACGATGCGCTCTTCGATGAAACGCAGAACATTGACAACCTTGGTGATACGCTGACCGGTCAAGTCCTGGAAGTTACAGGCCTCGAACATGGAAATGACAGCTTCCTGAATTTCGTGGGTCCACTGGTCTTCTTCACCGGTCAGAACCTTTGAAAGCTTGCTGGAATTTTCGTCAATCACCTCGGCGGCGGCCAGGATCTGCTCTGTCGCCTGCTCGGTGCCGTTGACGATGGCGTCCAACTCGTCGGTGACCCGGTTCATTTCCGCAGAGTGCAGACCGTTCACATGCAGCGTTGCAATTTCCCGTTTGGTCTCAGCGATGGCCTCATAGATCTCGTCCATCTCGCTTTTGATCTTGAGGGCCTCGCTCAACTCTTTCTGGAACGTGTCAAACATGGACGTGTTCATTTCCTGAGCCGGTTCAATCAACCGGCGCAGAGCGCCCAGTTCGTTCATGATTTCTCGGTGTTGATCGCTTGAAATTGCGGAATTTGCTGCGCCAGCCCTTGGAAGCACCGCATCGCCTAAAATCTGCTCAATTCGAAATGGTTTCGTAGCCAGTGCCATTCCAATTTTACTCCCGAACTACAAACTACTCTATGGGTCTTACAGGCCGATTGCGCGACGGAGGAAGGCTAACAAACAGCTCACCTCACCTGTCAGCGATGGCAAGGCGCAAAGACTTAATGGGGGCACATTAGACCAGGCTTCGTTAATATTGGGTTTTTGATTTCCCTATAAGTGCTTATTTTTCACTAGGCTATGAAATTTGAAGCCGAATGCCGACCCGCCATCTGGCAGAATAGCGCGCAAATGCCCGATATTGCTGATGCTTCACGGGGGTTACGGTAGAAATGATGCAAGCTTGCAATTGACCTTCCCGATGCAAATGCGCATTGTAACAATTGCTCGGCGCGTGACCTTGAATCCGGATTTTTGACAAGGATGTCCCAAAAGAAAGCCCCGTAAGGTCTTTGGCCCGAGTTATTTGGAAAGCAAGGTTGGCGTGATCGATGGACCGTTTAGTTCGCTTGGCTAAAGCATCAGACAAGACAAGACCTGCGGGCACCGCCATGGCTGAGCTTTGTGGTGTGCTCCTCGTCCTGCTCTTTTTGCTCCAGCCCGCAGTCAGCGCAGAAACCGTCTCCTATCATGACGATGACCTGACAAATGGCTTCTACAAGACCGTGTTCGGGTCCGAAATCTCTGCCTTGAGCTGGGGAAGCCAGTCCAAGAGGGTCAAGAAATATGTCACGCCGGTGCGTATCTGGATCGACAATCGCGCAAAACTCAATCGACTGAAGACGGTTCGGGCCTTCGTCAAAAGCCTGCCTCAAAGCATCCCCGGCTTGCAGATCAAAATGGCACGGAACAAGAAGGACGCCAACTTCACCATCTATGTGGTCGATGCCAAGGACTATATTCCAACGGTTCAGAATGAAGTGTTCAAGGACAAGTCAATTCAGGTGCCCGGAGAGTGTATCGTTCGGGTTCTATCCCGCCGCTCCGGCATCTTGCGGTCCGATGCTGTCATCGTTTCGGACAAGGGGCGGGCGACCTTCCAACGCTGCATGGTGGAGGAGATCCTGCAAGGTCTCGGCCCGGTCAACGATGACAAGAGCCTGATTTATTCCATCTTCAATGACGAGAGCCGTTTCGACTATTTCACACAGTATGATCGCATGATCCTTAACATGCTTTACAGTCCGGACCTGAGGCCGGGCATGACGCTGAACGAAGTCAAACCCCTGACGCCGCACCTGCTGCGCTATGCCCGCAAGATTGTCGAGAAGCGTTAGGCCTCTTTTTCATCCTTTCGGCACAGTCCGAGCTGGCTACCGAACCGGGAAGCCGTGCTTTTTTCCACCGGGCTCGCCGGATCCAAGCCGCAAATTGCACAGATTCCGCCCGACTGAGGCAGGCACAAAGCCCGCACGACGCGGAAAGGCCTCGAGATTGTCATTTCATTAAGTATAAATTTGATTCAGAAACCCTTTTTTAACGCTGAATCCAATCAATCGCCTTAGCAATTTCTTGTTAACCTTTCCGATTGATTTACTGCATAAACTTTGAATCAAATACAGAAGCATTTGTTAAGTATAATTTTTCCCTATGCTTCTCGTTACAATCATTTGGGGCTTATGGCCCGGAATGCTGTCGATTTTTGTTGTGAGTATCGTCGATGAGGCATCTATTTTTATCTTCATGCGCTGTTGCGCTGTGCCTGTCTTGGCAAGTGTCAACAAGTGCAGCCAGTTCCGTTCGCTATGCCGCGCCACCCCCCGTTATCCTGAGCCCCGACCAGATCGAGCCATGGGTCATGCAGTTGCGCCCCGGCCAGACAAGGGCCCGCCCCGTTGACAGACGCCCGCGCGTCAACCGGGTTTCATCGGTCGCCAGGCCAACCCTTGAAGCGTCAAAGAAAGTGACCGCGCAGCGCAGGCCAACCATTGATCCGCGTTTCCTGCCGACGGTTGTCGACTATTACGGCGCGGAGAAGCCCGGTACCATCGTCATCAATACCAATGAACGGTACCTGTATCTCATCAACAAGGATGGCACCGCCAGACGCTATGGTGTGGGTGTTGGTCGTCCGGGCTTCCAGTGGGCTGGCACGCACAGGGTGTCACGCAAAGCCGAGTGGCCATCCTGGCGTCCTCCTGAGGAAATGCGGGCCCGTCAGCCCGGCTTGCCTGAATTCATGGAAGGCGGACCACGCAATCCGCTGGGTGCACGTGCCCTCTATCTGGGCTCTACCCTTTATCGTATTCACGGCTCCAACGAGCCATGGTCCATCGGCCATGCGGTCAGCTCCGGCTGCATTCGCATGCGCAATGAGGATGTGATGGACTTGTATGAACGTGTCGGTGTCGGCACATCCGTCGTGGTCATCTGATCACGGAAACGATTTGTGGCGGACTTTGAGCGAGCCCGTCCCAGCTTTTGACTTGAGAGTGAGATCCATGATTGGATCTAACTGGGCTTCCCAACAGGGAAGCCTTTTTTTTGCGGGCATCTATTGAAAATCAGCCACGCCGGAACGCCGGAAAGGTCGCAAGAGGAAAGCCGGGTCAAGAGTCTGCAAGGTCGGGAAAGAACAGGAGCGCCAGAGAGCAGAAAAGGAACTGGTCGGGCCAGGAGACTGGCTAGACGAAGGTAACCGCACGGGTTCGTTTTTCGTGATACATCCGCGCGTCCGCAAGGGTCATCAGAGAGGCAATCGTGCCGTCGCCTTCGAACAGATGGACCACGCCGATACTCAGACCGAGGCCCTTGAAACCATTCTTGGAAAGCTTTCTTTCCACCGAATTGACATGCAGACGCAAGTGATCGGCATCCAGATCGCCCGCCCTCGGATAGACCTGAACCAATTCATCCCCCCCATAGCGGAAAACAAAATTCTCCACCTCGAAGTCGTGAAGACTATCGGCAACCAGTTTGAGCGCGCGGTCCCCTTCGCTATGACCAAAAATGTCGTTCACCCGCTTGAAGCCGTCGAGATCGACAAGCATGACCACGGAATTGCGCATCGCCTTCATGTTGAACAGAGACAGGATCTCGGACTCGTCCTGTTCGCCTTTCATGGTTTGCAGGCAGCTTTGCAGATAGGCTTCCATCGCCCGGCGGTTGCCATGTCCGGTGACAATATCGGTATTGGCATCGGCCACCGCTTGCTGAACCTGCTCGTGGATGCTGCCCACCTCGAAATAGGGGCCATAAAGCGCAGCAAGCTCTTGCAACAGGGTCACGGTGTCACTGACATCCTGAGGCTCTTGCTCATCGGCAAGCAGGGCGTAACCGATGCATTCATTGTGATGATTTTTCAGGCTCATGCCGATGACATGGCCGATTCCGACCTCACCAAGCACTTCAGGATTTGCAAAGCAACTGCCAAGATCGGATGTGATCGCCATGTTGTGACACAAATCGAAGGATTTGTTTTTGAAAATGGGCGGCAGTGTTCGGGCATCAAGGCGATCGCCATCAAAGGCCAGATCAAAGTCTATCTGCTCCTTGGCAAAGTCGATCTTTCCGATAGAGACCCATCGCGAGGAGACGTTGTTGCGCAGAACCTGCATCGCTGCCGCTGGGGCGGGCGTTCCCTCGCGGATCGCATGGGCGAAATCCTCACGCAGCATCTTGATCCGCTCGCCGAGAATATTGTCGAACTTGACGATGACGACCTTGTTTTGACCGATCTTGTGACATTTGAAGCGCCAGCCTTCCATCTTGGCCCGCGCAATCAGATGCCTGGTCGTGTTGAGGGTGCAGCCACAGCTCTCGGATCCGCAAAATTCCAGCAGGCGATCTTCCAGATGCTCGGGGAAAAACTGCATGGCCTTATTGCGATATAGTTCCTTGCCCTCCCCTGTGATGACGATGATCCCGTCACTGAGATCGTCATACATTGGATAAAGATCCATACCAGCTACCAAAGATTGTGTGGCCATTCGACTAATTCCACCCCTTAATTCAAGCCTGAATTGTAAACCCCAGATGATAAAAACTTGTTAAAAGTCAATTCCAACTGACATTTCATTTTTTATTGCAGTGGTTACTTTGGCCCGCGACAGAACCACGCTTCTGAAATCTGAGCTGGCGGCGGGGCTACTTGGAATTTGCTCTGAAAATTGAAACTTGTTCTATAAAATTCACATATCCTGTTTTCTATATGCATTGGATATCTGATTTGAAGTTTGTTTAGAAATACTCAAAACTAACTATTGCCAAAGCGCCCAAGACCTGCAACCATTGGGATGAATGGAGGACTTTTGGGAGGAGCGTCCAACCTTCGTATTTTCACGTATATCTTTGAAAATTCGATACTTTGGCCGCTGTGCCGTTTTGCCCGATTGTCATTCAAAAGCTGAAAGCTAAGTTAGAATAGACGTAAAAGTTGCATACGTCTGGACCTCTTAAATCAGACCGAAACTGACGAAAAGGATTGCGAGTATGAAACACGTGGTTGCCATGGCCGGCATTTTCCTTCTTGCCACTGCTGCGGGGGCCTTTGCAGAGGGCGATGCCGCGAACGGCGAACAAGTCTGGAAAAAATGCACGGCTTGTCACCAGATTGGCGAAGGTGCGAAAAACAAGGTCGGGCCTATTCTGACCGGCGTTTATGGTCGCGCCATTGGAACTGTTCCGGATTTCAAATATTCCGAAGGCTATGTTGCGCTTGGCGAACAGGGCGTTACATGGGAAGAAGAAAATCTGATGGCCTATCTGCTCAATCCGAAAGATTATCTGAAGGATGCCGGGGTCAAGAACAAGTCCAAAATGACCTACAAGCTGAAAAAGGAAGAAGATCGGGCAGACGTCATCGCCTATCTGAAGACTTTCTCTGAATAGAATGATGCGCCTTGCCGGGCGACCAGACTTGTGAAAGCGGTTTGCGCGGCAAGAGCGGCGATCAAGTGATCAAGTGCGACAGTCGGATTTCATGCGCTGAAAAGCGCGCCGAGCCGGTGGCAGATTGATCGAGAAAACATCCCGATATTCCTGTGTCGGGGTGTTTTTTCATATCTGGCGCACAGCTCATCGCTCTCCTTCAGACTGCATCAGAAGGCGCTCGAGGTTCGTTTTCAACGCGCTCAGCGTGCTCCAGCGCCATGCCTTCTCTCTATATGCGATGCGTCCATGGCGGATTTCGACCCGCTTGCCCGCTTCCTCTGCCCCGAGCTTGTGATAGAAGGCCTCGGCAACCAGATTTCCCCCGACCATCCATGCCCCGAGGCTGCTGTATCCGTCTGACATCATCTTTTCAAGAAGGGCCGCCATCAGGCGCTGGCCAAGCCCCTTTCGCAAGTGATCCGGGTGGACATAGAGCGCATAGAGTTCGGCATCGGCATCGATCTCACGTCCCGGTCGATCACCAAGGCGCATGGGACCGGCAAGTCCGTAGCCAACCAGCTCTCCATCAAGCTCGACAAGGCACGCGATCATGCGGCTCTCGGAATCCGACAGCCAGTCTCGCCAGTGGGGTGCTTCGGAGGCGGCGTCAAGGTGATCAAGCTCGCTTTGCGGTATGAGTCCGGGATAGGCGGAGCGCCAGCACACAACCTTGAGGCTGGCAAGATCAAGGGCGTCATCAGGCTCGGCAGCCCTGACAAGAATGGAGGTTGGGTTTTCTGTCATCATCCGGGCCTCTGCTCCGCTCATGGTGAATGATTGCACTCTTTTTGGAAAATGGGGTCGGATCTGATGAAATGGCAGAGGGTAAAACCGTCCTTCATCCTTGTTATCCACGCAAGGAAAAGCCGAGGCTTGCGTTTCACAACCTCAGCTTCCCTGCCTCCTCGTTTTTCTCCAGCACATGACACCACGAAGATAAAACCCCTCTTCTTCGTGGGGACCAGCCTTGTCATTGCTTCAATCCGGCAGCCTGCCGGACGAACCACAAAGGCCGACCATGTGCGCATTCATGGCCCATTTGAAACGAGACAAACCGTCCGGAAACCAGATGTGATCAGTTCAGCATCAAAGCAGGCAACCACAAAACCGCCTGCGGCATGATGATCACAGCGATCAAGCCAACAATCTGGAGCGTAAGGAACAGGGCCAAACTTGCCGGACTATCTTTGATCGAACCTGTCCATGAAACAAGTTCTTTTTCGGCCAGCTCGCCATTTTGCCGAGAGAAGGTCACCAGGGCCGTGAACAGCGTGAGCCAGACAAGGGAGGCAAACCAAAGCCGGGCATGGAAGGGTAAGTCAAAGATAGATAAAGGATATTTTTCCCCCTGAACAAATGCTGCGGATGTGCTTTGCGGCCAGAAGGGGGCCAGCTTATCGGAAAAGTCCATATGTGCAAAGATGGGCAGAACCATTGGCAAAACAACCAATGACATAACAAGCCAGTCCAGAATCAGGCCGATCAGCATCATTGCAAACAGCAGCCCGAAAAGGGTCAGCCAGGGCTGTCCTCCCTCCCCTTGCGGTATCAGGATTCGGACCATTGCCTGCATGTGCTGTTCGCCACCGAACCGCATGAAAAGCCAGTGGAAGCAATAAGCGGTGATCAACATGGCCGCAAGACTGGCACAGGCAAGAGACGCGCGCCCAAGAACCGCACCAAATTGAACCGGGGTCAGTTTGCCCTGAAACAGAGAAAGGACGACCAGAGCAAGGATCAGCAATGACAGGCTTGCGAAAATCGAGAGATGCCAATGAAGCAGCAGAGCCGGAAAAGCGGCGACCAGCAACAGCGGTATCAGAACGGCAAAGCTCAGCCTGATCCATGGACGTGCATCTGGTGTCCTGGCTGTCGGGTCCAGAAGACTGCGTGTCTTTGCGGCAAAAGCCCCGGCCCAAAGGTCGGCGAGCCAGTTTATGAAATACAGGAGGAAAAGCCCGAGGGCGGGAATGGCCAGAGCCGCTGCGAGATATTCCGCAGGCAAGGCAAAGCGGTCCGCAATGAAGATCAGCAGTACGGAGGCAGGCAAGGCAATCGCCAGAATGATCGAGCGCTGATTGCTCTTGTGCCTTTTATCGAGCTTTTGCTGTCTGGCGGCTCTGCGTGCACCATTCTTCGCATTTTTAGGGCGAAAGACATCGGCATCGAAAAGCCCCTTGATCGCGGTCGAGGCTCGCGCCATTTGTCCGGTTTCGATCATCAGTTCCGCCAGCAGAATGACCAGTGGCAAACTCAGATAGGCCCGGTTCAGCAATGTGTGGTTCAGAATTTCGGCAGGCAATGTCTGGAGCTGTTGAAGCGTGATGACATCATTGCCGAGCCCGAAGGCAAGGCAGAGCAAAGACGCACCGCCAAGACCGAAGGCCACTGGAAATCCGCTCGCCATGAAGAGCAGGAAGCCGAGCAGCAGCAGCTCAGGCGTTGCTCCATTCCACACGCTTGACGCTATGCTCTGCCAGTCGGTCATCCCAGATGTGCCCCTTTGTGTGAAGACCTTTCGGCCATTTCATAGGACTGGTTCGCAAGATCGGGCGTCGGGTCAAGATGGGTTGCCGCTCGCTTTTTCAAATAAGGTGGACCGAACAGATAGACCAGTGATCGGAACATGATTGCAACGGCAGCGGCAGCCAGAAGCAGAAAGGAAACCGGGAAGACCGAATAAAGCAGCCAGTCCGGAAGCCGGGCGATTGTCAGCAGGCTGACCGCATTGCCCAATTCAAAGCGCATGTCCGCATGGTGCCAGCCAAGGATGATGAAAACCCAGCAAAGCGGCAGGAGCAGAGTGATGGAGCCGATCAATTCAATCCAGGCCTGCCAGGAGGGACCGAACCACCGGCGCAGGCGGGTGAAGCGATGGTGATCGTCGCGCATATAAGCGGATGCAAGACCCCCCATGAACAGGATGGCAACCATCCATGCCACTATATTCGGGACGATACCGCCAGACACTCCGCTCTGGTCTGGTGAGCCGATCTTGCCCCAGTCGAGAAGCTCCATTTCGGATATACCGTTCAGATCCGCTTCATGGAACAGCAAATAGAGCGGGAGCAGGAGCAAGGGCAGATACAACAGGGAGACCAGACGGGCGACCAATCCCACGATACGACCGATATCCTCGCTCACCTCCTGGGCGCTCAGACGCACACCGCCACTCTGACGTTTGCAACTGAGAGCAAAGAACAAGACAACAGACAGACTGCCTCCCAAAGCGATCAACACGCCATCAGTGATGGTCAGGATCCTGAGGTCAAGGCCATATTCCTCCAGCATGCCCGGCAAGCCCTGCGGCACCGAGATGAAAGCATAGGCAAACAGAATGTAGGAGATCAGAAGCAGGATCGGACGCGTCCGCCAGCAGCAGGCCATGAAAACCGTGATCGCAGAGAGCAGGAGCAGAGGGCCTGCATAAAGCGCTGGGGCAAAAAAGGCCAGCACGGCGCACAGACAGCCGATCACAGCAACAGCAGCGCCTTTCATCTGACCCAATCCCCCTTTGACATCCCACCCGAATTCACGTCTGGACAGATGTCACTCATAAACTGGCATTTCTGCCTATGTCCAGATGCCGGAAAGAAAAATTCAGTTCGGCCACGCACCCATCCGCAGCCACCAGGGCTCGATTATGATACGATCCCCCCGGCATTGGCTAGGTAATAACCACTATTTTCGGTATTTTATACAGACATATTTAATGATCATTGTTAACCGTGTGATGACCATGAAAGCATGGAAATATGACCAAAATTGCGAGAACAGAGGCTTCGGGCACAAATATGGGAAAAAAGGGGAAAGGTCGGACAAAGTGAATTTGCTGCCCCTTGCACATGGTCCATTTTATGTCCAGACTACCGGCTCGACCCCCTCACCTGATTGAGCCTCGTTTTCACCAATGCAACTTTGAATATCAGGGGGCTTGTGAGATCCTTCTGTTTGCGGATGAGCCTGCCAAAGGCTGCAAGAACGCGACCCTGCAACGCAGATTGCCCCTTTTGCTTTCGAGCGGAAAAGACTTTTTGAAATGGACCAGATTGAAATGAAATTCGGAACGCTCTCTCCCGAGGACCGGAAAACCAGGACCGTCGGCTTCTTTGTGACCTGTCTTGTGGACCTGTTTCGCCCGACGGTGGGATTTGCCGCAATCAAGCTGCTTGAGGATGCCGGTTTCGTGCTTGAAGTGCCCAAGGAGCAGACCTGTTGTGGTCAGCCAGCGTTTAATTCGGGCGATCTGGACGATGCCAAGACGCTCGCCAAGCAGGTCATCAAGGCATTCGAGGGGTATGACTATATCGTTGCGCCTTCCGGCTCCTGCGCAGCCATGATCGCCAAGCATTATCCGGCACTCCTGAAGGATGAGGTCGAGTGGCACGAGCGCGCCCAAAAGGTCGCAGCCAAGACCCATGAACTGATCAGTTTTCTGGTCGATGTGGCGGGTCTGACAGAGGTCAGCTCCTCCTTTACCGGTTCGGTCACCTATCATGACAGTTGCACGGGGCTGCGGGAACTTGGTGTCAAGGAACAGCCGCGCCAGTTGCTCAACTCGATTGAGGGGCTGGAGCTCAAGGAAATGCGCGACAGTGATGTCTGCTGCGGTTTTGGCGGCACCTTCTCGGTCAAATATCCCGATATCTCCGATGCAATCGTGACGAAAAAGACCAGAACCATCGTGGAATCCGGCGCGGCCACCCTGCTGGCGGGCGACATGGGGTGCCTGATGAATATGGCAGGCAAGCTGAAGCGTGATGGCTCGGCGATCGAGGTGCGCCATATTGCCGAAGTGCTGGCCGACATGGTCGACGGGCCGGCAATCGGCGAGAAACCGGGACGTCAGGGGAGGAACAAGTCATGAAAGTCACATCTCCAACCTTTCCCGAAAATGCCCGCAAGGCGCTCAGGGACGAAACCCTGCAACGGGCGCTGAAGAATGTCGAGATTGGCTTTATCGGCAAACGGCAGGCCGCGGCCGATGCACTGCCGGAATTTGAGGCGCTGCGCGATCTGGGACGCGACATCAAGACCCATACGCTGGGTCGTCTCGATGTCTATCTGGAAGAATATGAAAAACAGGTCACGGCAACGGGCGGGCATGTGCATTGGGCCGAAACGGGCGAAGATGCCTGCGAACTGGTGCGCGAGATCTGCCGCTCGGTCGGGGCCAGAACCCTGACCAAGGGCAAGTCGATGATCTCGGAAGAAATGCAGCTCAATGCGTTCCTCGAAAAGGACGGGCTCGAGGTCACCGAGACAGATCTTGGCGAATATATCGTCCAGCTGAGGGGAGAGCATCCCAGCCATATCATTGCGCCTGCGGTGCATGTCACCAAGGAGCAGGTCGAGGCCGATTTCCGCAGCAAGCATAAAGGGCTTGACCCTCTTCGCAATCTGGACGCGCCGGAAAGCCTGTTGGGAGAAGCCCGGCAGATCTTGCGTGAGAAATATTTTGCAGCTGATGTCGGCATCACGGGAGCCAACTTCCTTGTGGCGGAGACAGGCTCTTCGGTGATCGTCACCAATGAGGGCAATGGCGATCTGACCCAGACGCTGGCGCGGGTGCATATCGTCCTCGCCTCGATTGAAAAGGTTATTCCGACGCTCAACGACCTTGATGTCTTCTTGCGGCTGCTGGCGCGCTCGGCGACCGGGCAGGAGCAGAGCGTCTATACCACCCTTTCCACCGGACCCCGGCGCGATGAAGATCCGGACGGACCGGAGCAATATCACGTCATTCTGCTCGATAACGGCCGCTCCAAGATGCTGGGAACAGAGTTTGAAGACATGCTGCGCTGTATCCGCTGCGGGGCCTGCATCAATCATTGCCCGGTCTATCATGCGGTGGGTGGTCACGCCTATGGCTGGGTCTATCCCGGCCCGATGGGCTCGGTTCTGACCCCCTCCCTCGTCGGCATCGACAAGACCGGCCATCTGCCCAATGCCTCGACCCTGTGCGGCCGCTGCGAGAGCGTCTGCCCGATGCGCATTCCGCTGCCCAAGATGCTGCGTCACTGGCGCGAGCGGGATTTTGCACGTCATTTGCCGACCAACCCGCAGCGCCTTGGACTCAAGGGCTGGGCTTTTCTGGCATCGCGCCCCAAACTCTATCATTCGGTGATGAGGCCGGGCATGAAGCTGATGAAATATCTTGCGCCAATGACCGGCCTGATGAAGCGCCTGCCAGCGGCAAGCGGCTGGACCAGACATAGGGAATTCCCGGCACCGGAAGGGGAAACCTTCCAACAGCTCTGGGCGAAGGCCCAGGATAAGGGCGGCAAACAGCAAGGGAAGGCAAGATGATGGCGAGAAAAGACAAGACCGCAGCACGATCAGCGATCCTTGGCAGGATCAGCCAGTCCATAGCCTCGATGCCGGGCCATGAAGACAGGACCAGGGCGCGGCAGGAGGCTCTTGAAAGGCTGGCGCAAAAGGAGCGTGGCATTGTGCCCAGGCGGGCGCAGGTCGGGCGCTACGAGCAGGTTGCGATGTTCATGGATTATGCCGAACGCGCCGCTTCCAGCACCGAGCGGGTAAGCTCTTATGATGCAGTTCCCGGCGCCATTGCTGCCTATCTCAGAGGGCGCAATCTGCCACAAAAGATCCGCATGGGGAGCGATGCGCGCCTTGCCGCCATCCGATGGGACCAGGAACCGCAACTGGACTATACGGTCGGCGCTTCCGACGGGTCCGATCCGGTTGGCGTCAGCCATGCCTTTGGTGCTGTGGCGGAAACAGGAACCGCCATTTTCACTTCGGGAACCGACAATCCCACCACGCTGAATTTCCTTCCCGAAACACAGATCATTATTGTCAATGCCGATGATATTGCGGGCGACTATGAGAGCGTTCAGGACAATTTGCGCGACTTCAATGGTCGGGCGGTCATGCCGCGGGCCGTCAATTTCATCACCGGCCCATCCCGCTCTGGCGATATCGAGCAAACGCTTTTGCTGGGCGCCCATGGGCCACGTGACGTACATGTGATTGTCGTGGGATAGGGTTAGCATGGACCGGTCCAACTGATTCTGGCAAAGAAGCCCACAAGGAGACCTGAGCCATGTCCGAAGCCGATGCCGTGCAAGCTGCGGTGCGCCCTGCAACGCGCTCAAGCATTGCGGCTCAATTGCGAGAGGGTGGGCTGGAAGCGGGCTCTTGTGTGATCGTTCACAGCTCCTTGAGTGCGCTTGGCTGGGTGGCCGGTGGTCCGGTCGCGATCATCGAGGCCCTCACTGATGTGCTTGGTCCGGAGGGGACGCTGGTGATGCCCAGCTTTTCCTCTCACCTGTCCGAGCCTTGCCACTGGCAAAAGCCACCGGTTCCCGCCTCATGGCATCCGATTATCGAAGCCGAGATGCCTGCCTATGATCCTTTGCGCACTCCAACCTGGGGCATGGGGGAAAACGGCGGAGCTGTTTCGCACCTGGCCGGGCGTCAAGCGCAGTTCCCACCCGCAGAATTCCTTTGCCGCCCTGGGGCCGAAAGCTCCCGAGATTGTCGCCGAGCATCCGCTAGACCATCCCTTTGGTGTTTGCTCGCCGCTTGAAAAGCTCTATCAGCTCGGAGGACAGACGCTGTTTCTGGGGGTCGGTTTTCATCGCTTCACGATGCTGCATCTGGCGGAAACCAGAGCATGGCCCCATCGTCCGCGCGAACAGCAGGCGGCTCCCGTCATGGAGCATAACGAGCGCGTCTGGAAACGCTTCTCGATTGAGCCAGCCGGAGAAACCGGGCACTTCATGCCCATCGGCGAGGCCCTTCTGGCAAATGGCATCGCACAGGCCTTTGCGGTTGGCGCAGGCAGGGGCATGCTCGTTGCTTGTCGCGATGCAGTGGATTTTGCCCTTGAGCGCTGGAGCAAACGCCCCGATCCGGTATTTGGCACGAGCGGCAACGAGCGTTAAGCGTCCCTATGGGACAGGCAGGATATCGACCTCCCTGCAAGGCAAAAAAAGACCCGCCGCGGGGGACGGGTCAAGGAAACAGGGGTCTTCACAACGACCCCTGGCTGCTTACTCAAATGAACAGGGTCAGGCACAGCCGCTGCTTGCGGTCTCGACCTTTTGGTCCGAACAGCAGGCCTTCAGTGTTTCGGTAATCCTCAAGGTTTCAGCAACCTTGTGGGGCGGCTCGGACGGTCTGTGCCAACGCGCGAGGACTTCAAGCTCGCGTGCGTGAATTCTGTTACGTGCCTCGAAGGGATCAATCAGCATTGGGTTGCGATAAAGCGGCTGGGATGCAGCCACCACGATGTCGCCTTTGGTCAGGCCAATGTCTGCAAGGGTGTGCTCATCCAGCTCGGACAATTGGGAGAGCGCGGCACGATTGCGCGCAATTGTCGCAAGCCCTGAGACCACACGGCGCATAGAATGTGCCGCGAATGTGAGAACAGAGTTCATGAGAACTGTCAGCATGGTGGCCTCCTATTGTGTCCTGTTCGGGTCTCGTGGCGGGACGGAAATCTGCCATTTTCACGACCGGGCCCTGAATGGCGGGCCATGGCATTTGCGATCCGCTTCAACTTGAGGCGACTATCCCAAACCGCAAACAATAAGTCCAACGAATGTTTTTTATAGAAATGATCTCATTTTGTGATAAGTTGCGACATGCCGCTGCATTCCCTTTCGGCTTGACCCTGCCGCGTGCTGCCACAAGGGTCTGTCCACCTTACATCCTGTGAGTATCCACCATGAATGCCCTTCTCGATCTGGACCAGCTCCGCACCTTTATCGCCATTGCCGAAACAGGCAGCTTCACGAAGGCTGCCGAACAGGTGAACAAGACCCAGTCAGCTGTGTCCATGCAAATGCGTCGGCTCGAGGAGCGGATCGGACAGACCATATTCGTGCGCGACGGTCGCCAGAGCCGGGTGACTGATGCCGGTGTCAGATTGCTCGATTATGCGAGACGGATGCTGTCGCTGAATGCGGAAACCGTTGCGGCCTTTTCTGCCGATGCCATGTCCGGGACGGTTCGGCTCGGTCTGCCCGACGATTATGCCCCGCGATTGCTGCCAACCGTGCTGGCCAGTTTTGCCACGACCCATCCCAATATAGAGATCGAAGTCGTCTGCGAGCAAAGCTCCTGCATTCACCGGCGCATTCAGGACAGCCGGCTTGATCTCGGGATTGTCACCCATGGAGACCGGACCAGAGAGAAGCACGGCCGGATCATCCGCTCGGAGCCCCTGCTATGGGTCTCATCGGCGCATCATTCGGTGCATTGCCAATCAACCATTCCCCTTGCACTCGGGACAAAAACCTGCTCTTGGCGGGCCTGTGCCACAACGGCTCTGGCAAAGGCAGGCAAGAAATATCGCATCGCCTATGTCAGTTCTTCCGCTGCCGCGCACACTGGGGCGGTGATGGCGGGACTTGCCATTTCCGTCTTGCCGGAAAGCGCGTTGACATCGGATATGCGCGTTCTTGGCCCACGGGAGGGCTTTCCGGAATTGCCTCATTGCGACATTGCGATGCTGCGTTCGGAAAATTCACAGGAACGGATCCACAATGCGCTTGCTGCTCATATCGTCAATGCGCTGGACAATGTGTCCTGCAACAGCAAAGTGGCGGCCGAATAGACCTGTCAAAGAGAGCGAACTGACGTTTCGGAGCGGGTTAACGCCGCTCAGACCCTCGCTCCCTTTCCCTTCTGCATGACAAGAATATTGCCCGCAATGATGGCGACCAGCCCCAGCAGCCCCGGTAGCGTCCAGTGATAGTTTTCGAAAATGGTTGACAGAACCAGCGCCACAATCGGGAACAGCACGGTGAGATAACCCGCCCGCGCCGGGCCGATATTGTTGAGCAGTGTCATATACCCCCAGAAGGCGATGACCGAAGCCATCAGCACCAGCCATGCCATGGCGATCCAGTATTTGGGCTGCCAGTCGACCAGAAACGGCACATCAAGCAGTTGCGAAAGGAACAGCAGCCAGAGCGTTCCATAGAACATGCTCCAGGCATTGGCGCTGACCAGAGGGACATTGTATTTCCGGTTTGCGACCGAAATAATGTTACCGGTGCAAAAGCAGAACGTGCCTGCCAGACCGAAGCCGAGCCCGATCAGAACTCCGTCATTCCCCGCATTGGCGGCGATCTCGGGCCAGAAAATCAGCCCGATACCAATGAGACCGAGTGCCGCTCCCATCAGTCCAAATCTGGTGGGACGCTGACCGAGGAAAATCGCGCTGAGGACAATATTGATAAGGCTGGTTAGCGAGAAGATGATCGCCATCAGGCCGGAAGCCATGTAGCCCGCCGCATAATAGAACATCACGAAGTTGGTGGAGAACATGCACATGCCCAACAGCGCCATGCGCAAATGGACAGGCAAGGGGAACAGCAATCGATATCTGCCGATCATGGCCCAGATGAAGACGATGAGAGAGGCGATCGAAAAGCGATAGATGCCGGTGATCAGAGCTGGCACGATATCGATCTGATTGGCCATCGCGATCCAGCTCGTTCCCCATACGATGATCATCATGGCATAGAGGGAGAAATCCCTGCCGCTCATGACACCAAGGGTCTTTGCTTCCAACGGATTGGGAGTGATCGGATCGGTTGCCGTTTCGGTCATTGGCTTTTCCTGTATTTGACGAGCCTTGGGCAGTATGGGAGATCGGCTGTTGGCCTGACAGCTTGATGTTCGGCCTTTCGGAATGGGGTGGATCCTAACAAACTCCATTCATAAGCTCTAATGACATTTTTTTTGCCACCGATAAGAATGCTTGATGTTTACGCTGACAGCCCCGGTTCAGGCCTTTGTTTCCAGACGTCCGGGCCGAGCGCGATCCCCACTCTCGGGCCACTCCCTCTCTTTTCCTATCCCATTGAAAAAATCGGCAAATTTCCGGATACGACAAACATTTCTATTGCTACATAAATACATATCGACGTCATTTGACGAAAGTGGGATAATCACACATCAGTTAAACGAAAGCGTTTCTCAATAAATTTACTGATAACGCCCCCCGCGACAGGAGTTATGGATATGAAACTCGCTTATTTGGTCGCTTTGGCGCTTATGCTTGCGACACTTGGCACAGCCGTGCCGGGTGGGTCGGCCTATGCGTTCGGACCACCTCCACCCCCCCGTGATTATGGCTCCCCTCCTCCGAGACCTTTCTATGGCCCACAGCCTCCAAGACCTTATTTCCGACCGGCACCCCCGAGACCTTACTATCGGCCACCTCCTCCGAGACCTGTCTATCGCCCGGCACCACGTCCCTATTGCAATGTGCCAGCCTGCGCTGCGCGTTACAGAAGCTTCCGTGCCTGGGATTGCAGCTATCAGCCCTATAACGGACCTCGGCGCTTGTGCCGCATGTAAGACATGAACAAGACATCGTCTTGGATCATGCCGTAATCGACAAGAACAAGACACGCTCCCGGACCACTCTCGTACCGGGAGCGTTTTTATTCGTGATCATGGCTTGAGACTCAGATGATGGCCTTGAGTATGCGGATCATGTCGTCATGGAAGGCTTGTTTTGTTCGGCATCGCAGAAGCAGCCCCTTGGCGCTGACGGCCAGAGTATAAACCTTGTCAGCCGCATCCTGAGGTGTCTTGGCCATACCAGCGTCCAGCATGAGGGCCTCAACCGCGGAGTAGAACTCATCCTCGCCCTCATGACCGTCCTTGCTATAGAATTCCATCGCCCTTTCAAACATCTCGGCCCCATGCGGGGTTCCGCTAAGCAAAGGGACATATTCTCCCGCCCAGCGATCAAATGCATTTGCGATGCGATCCGATACCGTGGCCTCGGCATCGTCCAGCGCCATCATGGCACTCTTGAATGTACGGGCCGTCAGTTCGGCAAGTGTCCATTCAAAAATCCCCTGTTTGGAGCCAAATTTTTTGTAAATAGACTGGCGGGACAGTCCTGCCGCTCTGGCAATATCGTCCATTGACGCCTTTCGAAACCCATATTGGCAGAAGATCAGCAAGATTTCGTCGAGATTCATAAGAGCTTTCCACAAAATATTTACAAAGTTGACAAATTTCATCTTTTTTGTAAACTTTGTCCATCGGTCTTATCACCCTACCCTTCTGACAATTCGGGTTCAACACATTTCAGGAAAATCGCAGATGACTTCGAATTATGTTTCCAATCTCGGCATCAAGGACTGGCAACCGGAGCGCCTCCCGGACCTCACAGGCAAGCTGTTTGTCATTACCGGTGGCAACTCCGGTATTGGCGCTGAGGCTGCACGTGTTCTGGGGGAAAGGGGTGCGGACCTCATTCTGGCGTGCCGCTCACCGCAAAAGGCAGAAACGGCCCGCGCAAGGCTTGCGAAAACGATCCGCGGCAAGGTCGACCTTGTCACGCTCGACCTCTCGGATCTCGCCTCGATCAGAGACGCGGCGGCCCTGGTGCGAACCCTTGCACCCAAGATTGATGGTCTCATCAACAATGCCGGCATCATGCAAACCCCTGAAATGAAAACCAGGGACGGGTTCGAATTGCAGTTTGGCACCAACCATCTGGGACATTTTCTCTGGACCAGCCTGCTCATCGATCTGGTCGAGGCGGCAAGCGGACGGGTCGTGCAGATTTCATCGATTGCCCATCGCGTCGGTCGCATCAATTTCGGCGATCTGATGTTCCGATCAGGCTACACCCCGACAAAGGCCTATGGCCAGAGCAAGCTGGCCAATCTGATGTTCGCCCTGGAGCTGGATCGTCGTCTGGCCGAAGCCGGAAGCCCGGCCAGCGCAATCGCATGTCACCCCGGTTACTCGAACACCAATTTGCAAAGCACCGGGCCAACCGGATTTCTCCATGCACTCTATGGCCCTCTCAACTCTCTCATTGCCCAGCCCAAGGAACGCGGCGCCATCCCCACCCTGCTCGCTGCGGCCGGGGTGGAAGCCAAGCGCGGAGCCTATTACGGGCCAACAGGATTTCTCGGCATGAGCGGCCCGGTTTCCGATGCTCATGTGGCGTCGCATGCCTTGAAAAAAGAGGATTGGAAGGCCCTCTGGCAGGCAAGTGAGACATTACTTGACATCACTTTTCTGCCGACGCCTCAAGCGTGATTTTAGACATTCGTGGCCAATCCAAAACCGGGTTGGCCACGCAATTTGTCCATTTATTCAGCACAAATACCAATATTTTGCCTGTTGAAAAAGCAGAATCATTCCAACTTTCAGTTACTCTCACATTTCTTTCGAATGCGACCAAATAGTCCTTGACTATACCCCTCAATGCGCTGCTAACATAGGTTTTGAGAGGGAAAACGAGTCGATATTTCTAGCGACCGATGCACATAACTCAGACCTGTCAAGTCGTAAAATCATTTACACGACGATAGTCGAAGGTGCTGTAGTCAGAATGCAAACCTTTACTGTTAAGCAAAGTTGCCTGGGGAGGCAATGAAGCCTGCGTTCAAACAATGACGGTTGCGTGTGTTTGATTGTGCGTTTTTTTCCTGATGCCGGGGGTCTGGAGGAAGGTCCCGGTGTCGCAGACGGCATAACTGGTTGCTTCGCGCTGTTTTGGGCTCTGTCAGCCATGCGCGAACGGCATCAGTGCCGCATGACCCCATAGGTGCAACTCCATATTAGGTGAAGCAAAGATTTTCTTTGTTCCGTGGAACATGCCGCTTACTGGAGGTCAGGTATGCAGCTCAAATCGCAGATTGGCGGAGATACTCTTCTTCAGACGCCACAACAAGGCCGGTCTGCCAGACGAGGCAAGGCTGTGCCCGTTACCAGCGCAAGGCTGGCGCATGATCTTGCCTGGCATGAGGGGCGTCACCCTCTTGAATCCTGGCAGTTTTCAACCTCCCTCAGGGGGGGAGATCATCATTTCAGCTTCCGGATCCATTTGCTCATCGTCGAACCGAGCGCCAAGGAACCTCAGATTTCAATAGGCCTTTGCCTTCTGGATCAGGATACCGGCTGGATCAGGGAGGTGGAGAACACCGTTCCGCTCAAGGATATCCTGATAAGCGGGCAGGCCCTGCAAATCTCGTCGCGGGAAGTCGATATCAGCGGCAGTGGCACCGATATTCATATTGTGGCCGACCTCCCGGACGCATCAATCGAGCTTACGGGCACGATCTCGTCTCCGGTTCTGGTGAATAATGGCGAGGGGGTTTTCTATTTCCTCGGTGCACAGCATTACAAATTCTCTCTGCCAGCCATTCAGGTTTCCGGCTCGGTCGACATCATGGGCAAGCCTCAGTCCGTTACCGGTGCCATGTGGCTCAACCGCCAGTGGGGAGCCCTGCCGAGACGGTTTAGCCTGGATCGCAATCTCGAACAACGCCAGTGGATCAATCTCTATCCCCAGCTCAGCAACGGCATCAAGATCAGTGCCTCGCAATTGTGGGACTTCTCATGCAACCGCATCGAGACATGCTGCACGGTTGTCTTGCCGGATGGAACTCATATCATCGAGAAAATCGAGCCGCTCGATCTCAATGACTTCGTCGACAGTCGCCTGTCGGGTCGTCGCTATCCGCGGCATGTGGTTCTCTCACATGAACCGCTTGAAACATGCCTTCAGATCAGCTTGCCTTCCCAGCATCGCGAAGTGGTCTCGAAAATCGGCAATCTGATCAAGTTTGACGGCAAGATCGTTGTCGATGGCTACATCTATGGGGAAGAAGTGACCGGAGAAGGCTTTGTCGAAATGGTGGGGCGCTGGCGCTGACCGGATTGGATCGTCTGTTCTGATCAAAGGCGTTTTCGCAGCTCCCCGCCAAGGAATGACGAAAGCGCCATGGTCAAGCTGTGATCCTCATCGCCCCCTCTTCCCCGCGCGCCTGCTCCTTCACGCTTGGCACCTCGCGCCAGCCCTCTTACGTCTGGCATCTCTGGCCTGGCATCTCACGTCTGATATCTCGCGCGGGCTCTCAGGACGTCCCCCACGCCAGACACCTTGTATCTGACGACAAAAGGCCGCAATGGCTTGCATTTGCGACTTGCGACCTTGCAAAATGGTCTCTGCCAATACAGGCCGTGGATCACGGGCATTGTTGGTTTTCATCAGAACCATCTGGGTCGGTAGAAATTGGTTCCTATGGGAATTTCTTCCCTGTCACTCTGATAGACCTCATATTCCATGCATTTGGGCAGTTGTTCCTCATCGGGCATGAAAGCAGTGCATTGCCCGATAAATATCTCACCGCTCGTGAGCGTGAAGCGGAGATCATCAACCGGATCGTTCTTCAGCGTGTCGACCTTGCCGAAATAGGTCTTGCCATCAAAAACGACCAGATCATCCAGCTTCACTCCACCGGGATAAAAGAGAAGGCTGATCTTGGTCTTGTCTGGCTTCTGACCACTTATTTTGGCCGGAACACAGGCGGAAAGGCCAACAAGGACGAAGCAACATAAAAATGTTTTAAAAATTTTTTTCACGGTGGGATCCTCGCATCGTGCAACCGGATCTATATGGTCCAGACATTTTACAAGACACGGATAGCGGCCCACAAGACCGAGTTTTGTCGCTGCCCTTCCTTTCAACCGCTCCGGTGTGACGGAAGGCAATCACGACAGTCGGTGGAGAGCCGAGCATGATGAGCCGAAACCGGCAACGGCACGCGCTCAGTCCATCTGGCCGGAAACAACAAAAAACGGGGCACTTTTCAGTGCCCCTGCTTTCGCCAGATTACACGCACGGCACTCTAGGCGGCCGCAACCATTGCACCATTGGGCATCATGTCATCAGAGGGTGCCTTGCCATTTTCCTTGAAATAGAGCTTGCGTTTACACTCGCATTGACGCTCGCCCTGACAATAGGTCCTGGTGAAGCCAAGACAGGCCAGGTGTTTGGACTCATTGTATTTTTTGAAAAATCCGCATTTTTCCAGGTTTTCACAACAATCTGTCATTGTCTTCATGTCCTCAAAAATGGTTTCACGAAAACAAGTATAGACAATACCTATTAACAGAGCCTTGCAATAATAGGCGACAATCCATCACAAGTTGCATTAATTACCGTAAATTGTCGTTTTTTGATTTCTAGTAGGCAAAATCCTCAAAAACGCGATTGATATTCCCGCCCCATTCATTGTTGAAGCGCATGAGAAGCTGGTCAGCCGGGGTAAGTCCCAGGGTCACCGTTTCTTCAAGGGCTGCGAGATATTGCGTTTCGTCGAACCCGGCACCATTAAGACGGTCGCGCGCGGCAAGACCTTCACGGGCAAGGGTGACAACCTGTTTGGCAATTGCCTGCACGGTCGTAGTGCGGAAGGATGTCTTAAGGCCATCTCTCGCCACGCCAATGCGCAAGGCCTCCCGCTCTTGCTGGGTCCAGTCCCTGACGAGATCCCACGCAGCATCAAGCGACGGCTGATGATAGAGAAGCCCCGTCCAGAGCGCCGGAAGAGCACAGATGCGACGCCATGGGCCACCATCGGCACCACGCATTTCGATATAGCGTTTAAGGCGCACTTCCGGGAACACGGTCGTCAGGTGGTCTTCCCAGTCCTGCAAGGTCGGTGCGGTGTCCGGCATGCCTTCCTTGCGCTTGCCAGACAGATAGTCGCGGAAGGTCAGCCCCGTCATGTCGTAATAGGTGCCTTCACGGGTGATGAAATACATCGGCACGTCCAGAACCCAATCGACATACTGCTCATATCCGAAGCCTTCTTCGAAAATGAAGGGGAGCACGCCGGTACGATCCGGATCCGTATCCTGCCAGATCGCGCTGCGCAAGGACTGATAGCCATTCTTGTGGCCATCCAGAAATGGCGAGTTGGCAAAAAGGGCTGTTGCAATCGGCTGCAAGGCCGTGCCGACACGCATCTTCTGCGCCATGTCCGCCTCGCTGTCAAAATCGAGATTGACCTGAATGGTACTGGAGCGGAACATCATGTCGAGGCCAAGGCTTCCCACCTTTGGCATATAATTCATCATGATGGCGTAGCGGCTTTTCGGCATGACGGGCACATCTTCCCGATGCCATTTGGGCGAAACACCAAGACCGAGGAAGCCAATGCCCAGCGGGTCGGCAACCTCGCGCAGCTGTGCCAGATGGCCATGCACTTCGCGGCAGGTCTGATGCAGATTGTCGAGCGGTGCACCGGACAGCTCGAACTGGCCGCCGGGCTCAAGCGAAATAGCGCCGCCATTGATCGGATCATTCAGGCCGATAATCTTGCCCTTGTCCTCGATCCGTTTCCAGCCAAGCAGGCCTTCCATGCCGAGCAGCAGGCGTTCGATGCCGCGATCTCCTTCATAAGGCACGGGTTCGTAATTGTCCTTGTAGAAGACGAATTTCTCATGCTCGGTACCGATCCGCCATTTCTCCTTGGGCTTTTCGCCGCCCGAGATGCACTCGATCAGGGCATTGCGATCTTCAAGGGTAATGGGAACAGCGGTTTCATGGGAAGCGGCCATTGATCAGGCTCCTGGTATTGTGGCGAGACGCGACAATCTGTCATTGTAATTGTCACGTATTGTGAAACTAGGGTCTCGCCTTGCTCGTTACAATGGGTAAACAGGGTTTCTTTCTTAAAAACTGTGAGCATCTGCACCGGAAAACTGTGTGCATCCGCACAGGGCCTCCCTGACAGGGGCGCCTGTTGAGAGGTCAGTCAAGTGCAAGCTCTGCTTTCTCGCCCGACCGATGCTTGATGCGCACCTTTTGCTCTCGATAAACGATATAAAGACCCGAAGCGATCGTGACGCCGATGCCCCAGGCCGCCAGTTGATTGGGAAGATCGGAAAAGATCCACCAGCCAATGAGCGTTGCAAAGGGAATTTCGAGATATTGCATCGGAGCAAGAGTGCTTGAGGGGGCAAAGCGGACCGCAAAAGCCAGAACCAGATGCCCCAAGCTGCCGATGATCCCGGCCCCGACAAGATATAGCACCTCCCGACCATTTGGCCAGGCCATTTCGAAAAAGGCATAATCCTGTCCGCCGAACAGCAGATGCAGGATGCCGAGTATGACCAGCGCCAGCAAACCGGTGACAACCTGTATCGAAACAGGGTCGATCTCGCGGCTGACCTGTCGGGTCACCATCATGACAATCACGAAGGTGAAGGCAACCCCTAGCGGCCAGAAGGCATTGGCGCCAACGGCCATGAAATTGGGCTGAACAACCAGAAGCGTGCCGAGAAATCCCACCAGTGACGCCACGATCCTGTGCGGGCCGACATGTTCTTTCATGACAATATGCCCCGTGATCAGCATCAGGATCGGATAGACGAAGCAAATGGCGGTATTGTCTGCAACCGGCAGATATTGCAGTCCGATATAAACAGCCGAGATGCCGGCAATCTGGTTGATGGAGCGCAGCCCGAGGCGCTTCCAGACATAACCGGAGAGATTGAGAATGTGGCTGATGCCTCCGCGCTGCACCAGCATCACGATCCCCATCAAGAATACCTGAATTGCAAAACGGGCAACCAGAACCGTCATCACAGGCACCGTTTCGCCAAGCAGCTTCATCAAGGCATCTGCGAAGGGAATAAACATGCAGAAGAACATCATGAGCAGAACGCCCAGTAACGGGTTGTCCCCTTCCGTCAAATTCCTTTTTGAAACTGCATTGCTCATATCGATGTCTTTTCTGCTATCGCCCTTGGCCGCCCCTTGATGGAAACGGCCGCCGCGTGGCTGTTGCCTCTAGCCACTGACCACTGACCTGGATGGTCCGGCCCCGGTTCCTCGGGGAGCCCAGTCATTGGGTAGTGAGAAACAACCATGCTCGGCCATCACCTACATGAAAGGATGGACGGCAACAAATGAAAGATATTGATGGATACCACGCACCCAGTTGATGGAGCGTGGCAGCCTCTTCTTTACGACGGTCAGCACATGTCGGAGCGCTATTCCGACATCGCCAGTTTCGCGCCCAAGCCGACCAGAAGACCACCGAAAAGTCGGTCAAGCCAGAGCGAAAAGCGTTTATTGTGACGCAAATAGTTGCCAAGCGGTGCGGCGGCCAGAATAAAGCCAGCCTCGATCACAAGGCCCACGAGAATAACGATTGCGCCCAGAAGAATGGTCGCAAGAAAGATCTGATGGGAGCTGAGCGTGCCATCGTGGGGAATGAACTGGGGCAGGAAGGCCAGAAAGAACAGCGCCACCTTTGGGTTGAGAATGTCGATCAGAACCCCTTGCCGGTAGGCACCCCATGGCGTCAGGCTGGCTTTCTGCATTGCCTCGACCTGTAATGTGCTCTGCCGCGACATCAGCGCCTTGATACCAAGCCAGACCAGATAGCCTGCCCCGACATATTTGACCAGCATGAAGGCCATGGCCGAGGTCGCCAGAATGGCCGAAACCCCCAAAGCGGCGGCCATGACATGCACCATGGCACCGGAACAGACCCCGAGTGAAGCGCCGAACCCGACCTTCTTGCCATGACCGATGGTGCGGGACAGGATGAAGATGAGATCCGGCCCCGGCGCGATATTGAGCATAATGCAGGCAAAGAGAAACAGGCCCCAGGCCTCGGCGGACATGATCATGATTTGGCTCTTGAAATGGCTTTGATTACGGAAATACAGGTGGAATGGAAGCGATGGCTTGCTGCGCCAGATCCCTAAAGACTGTCAGCCTTTGCCATCTACATGCACAAGCTTGCACAAAGATGCCGACTTGTCCAGCAGCAGCAAAGCCGCAGCCCGGTCCTGTGCGTGGTCCGGCTCTGCCAGTCCCGACTAATCCGCCCAGTCCCCGAGCACGGCCTGCACGAGCGCCAAGGCTGCGACCGCTGCGGTGTCGGCGCGCAGAATACGCGGTCCAAGGGGAATGGGTGTCACAAAGCTTTGCTCGCGCAGCAATTGCCGCTCGCTCTCGGAAAACCCGCCTTCCGGTCCTATCAGAATCGCGAGCGGCGGGACAGCGTTGCCCTCGCCCCTTATGGTGTCGAGAATGGCGACCGGGTCTTTGCCAAGCTCCCCCTCGTCACAGAAAATGATATGGCGGCCTTCTTCCTCGGCCTCCCAGTTTTCCAGCACCTTTGGTAAGGTCACCGGCTCGGTGAGTTCGGCAATGGTAAGGATGCCACATTGCTCGGCGGCCTCGATGATATTGGCGCGCATTTTGTCAAGCTTGGGGCGGCGCTCCTGGGTGTGCTGGGTGAAGACCGGACGCAATTGGCTTGCCCCCATTTCCACCGCCTTCTGGGCCATATAGTCGATGCGGGCCGATTTCAGCGGCGCGAAGAGATAATGCAGGTCATTGTCCTGCGGCTCCGGCTGGGGGCGGCTTTGCTCCACCGGGATGAGGGCACATTTCTTCCGCCCCATGGGTCGAACCTCGACCTTCCATTCACCATCGCGGCCATTGAAGATCAGCATGTGATCGCCCTCTTCCATGCGCAACACATTGAGCAGATAGTTGGCCTGAGCCCGATCACAGGGAATCGCTATGCGTTCGGCAATATCCTGCTCCACCCACAGGCGCTGGCTCTTGAAATCATAATGGGACATATCGGTCTCACCTTGGTCTGTTTCCCTCTTTTCTTGCGCAGTTTGGCCCACCGACGCAAGGGGAAATGCTCGCCGTCCTGCCAAGGTGATGATTTGGCGGGCAAAGCTTGACCCCGAGCGCAAAGACGGGCACCAATGAATAACTGTTTGAGTCGAAATCTTTACGAGATCCAATCATGGCCGACCCCACGCCGACAAATGCAACCGAATTTACCGTTTCCGAAATCTCCTTTGCGGTAAAGGCCTCGATCGAGGATCAATTCGGTTATGTACGGGTGCGCGGAGAGCTGGGGCGGGTCTCCCGCCCGGCCTCAGGACATATCTATCTGGATCTCAAGGACGAGAAATCGGTGCTTTCCGGCGTCATCTGGCGCGGCAATGCAACCAAGCTGGCGGTCAAGCCCGAACAGGGCCTTGAGGTGATTGCCACCGGCAAGTTGACCACCTTCCCCGGCCAGTCGAAATATCAGATGATCATCGACCGGATGGAACCGGCCGGGGCCGGAGCGTTGATGGCGCTTCTGGAAGAGCGCAAGAAGAAACTGGCCGCAGAAGGGCTGTTCGCTCAGGAGCGCAAGAAGCCTCTGCCCCACCTGCCCCGCGTCATCGGCGTTGTCACCTCACCGACCGGGGCCGTGATCCGCGATATCCTTCATCGGGTACGGGATCGCTTTCCTGTCCATGTGATTGTCTGGCCCGTGCGTGTGCAGGGGGAAAGCTGTGCTGACGAAGTCGCCGCCGGGGTGCGCGGTTTCAATGCGCTTGCCGTTGATGGCCCGATCCCGCGGCCCGATCTGCTGATCGTGGCACGGGGTGGCGGCAGCCTTGAAGATCTCTGGGGCTTCAACGAGGAAGCACCGGCGCGGGCCGTTGCCGAAAGCGACATTCCGGTGATTTCCGCCGTCGGGCACGAAACGGACGTGACGCTCATCGATTATGTCGCCGATTTGCGCGCACCGACGCCCACCGGCGCGGCAGAGTTGGCTCTGCCGGTTCGTTCAGAGCTTGTCGCGACGCTTGGCGACCTGCACCTGAGGCAGTATGGGGCCATTGCGCGGATGATGGACCGGCGACGGTCAGATCTGCGGTCCGCCGCCCGCGCCCTGCCGCAACCGCGCGACATTCTGGCACTGGCCCAACAGCGCTTCGACATGGTGTCCGGCCGCCTCTCACAAAGCCTCATTGCTTCGACGCAAGACCGGCGTGCCCGACTGAATTTGGCCAGTGCACGCCTGCGCCCTGCCCTTGTTTCCGACAGGATCACGCGGCAGGCAGAGAGGCTGGATGTCACGTTCAATCGGTTGGGACAGAGCCTTGTGCAATCCACCCAGAACCATCACTCCCGCCTTGGGCTGGCGCAAAGCAGATTGCGCCCGACTGTCATGTCCGAACGCATCAGGGTACAGAAAGATCGCCTTGCGGATCGGGGTGAACGACTTGCTCGGATCGCCCTGCTGACGCACAAGCAGAAAAAGGAACAGCTTGAGGCTACGAGCCGATTGCTGGTCAGCCTGTCACACAAGGGCGTTCTGGCACGCGGCTTTGCGCTGGTGCGGGACCGGGATGGCAAGCCGATGCGGCGGGCCGAGGCGATCAACGCCGGACAGGCTCTATGCCTCGAGTTCGCCGATGGCTCGATCAATGCGACGGCCTCGCTCATCGACAGTTTCGAGCCCGGCCCGGTGGCCCCACCCAAAGGGGCTGCGGATATCCCCGCGTCTTCGCAAGGCCTGCCTGAAACCGCCGGGGGAGACAATGCGGAAGCGAGTGCTTTCGGCATCATGGGCGCAGATGCCATATCGGCAGAGGATATCGAGGCGCATTTGCTGACCATTGCCGGCAAGCGTGCCCGTCGCCGGGTCGCCCGCGCCAAGTCGATTCCGGTTGAAAAGGTGCCTGAACCCGATGTCGCCAAGGTTCCCGAAGTCAAGAACAAGACGAAAGGCGCGGCTCTTGGCAAAAGCGCCAAGACCAAACCGCTCGATGAAAAGGCTTCGACCGAACGTCTGGAAAAGGCCACAGCCAAGTTGACTGCGGCCATCGAGAAGGAAATCCTTGCGCGCATCAAGGACACCCCGAAGCCGACAAAGGTCCGCAAAAAGAGCGATGACGACGCGCAAGGCAGCTTGTTCTAGTCGCCCTGCAACTGCTCGATAACAATGGTTGCGCCGCTTTTCTCTACGATTCCGGCATTTTCTTCGAGATTGAAATGGGTGACGGTTCCATTCTCGACAATCATCGAGAAGCGCTTATAGCGGATGCCCATGCCGCCTGCACCGAGATCGAGATCCAGACCCGTTGCCTTTGCGAAATCGGCATTGCCATCGGCCAGAAAAGTGATCTGGTTTTTGCCGCCGGACGCCTGAGCCCAGGCATCCATGACATAGACATCATTGACCGCTACCACGGCAACTTCATCCACACCAAGCGCCTTGATGCCGTCGATGGTGTTGATATAGCCCGGCAGATGATTGCGATGGCAAGTGGGTGTGAAAGCACCGGGCACACCGAACAGGACGACCTTGCGGCCTTCGAAAAGGGACTTGACGGTAACCTCTTGCTTTCCGTCCTGCCCCATTACAATAAATGTTGCATCAGGTAGTTTATCGCCGACTTTGATCATCTTTGCCTCATTCCAAGTTGGTGATCAGATTCATGTTGCTCGCTTGACTTTGTTGCCAACCGCCAAGGCGGCCTATCACTCGGGATAGTCAGTCCTTACCTCAATATCCTGTGTCACGCCCTCTTCGCCATTGGTCAAGGTGATAACAAGGCGCGCGCCATCGGGACTTGTTCCCTTGGGCAAGCCTTCAAGGGGAAGCGAGAATGTCACGTCATTCCGCATCTCTTTGCCAACCTTGCGGGGAAGTGGCAAAAACCAGTTTTCCGGCGCTTCGACAAACAGATCCTTGGCTCCATACCCATCGGGTATGAGGGCGGTGATGAGCAGGTGATCTCCGGAGGTGCCACCCATTTTCCTCTGAATGCGGCTGATTCCGAAATCATCCCTCGGATTGCCCGGCACCAGCGCCATATCGCGGTCGATCAGCAGCTCGGACATCGGGTCATGCCTTGTCTCTTCATCAAGGGTCAGCGAGAAATCTGCCGAGAAGGGAATGCACAGCTCAGAGCAGAGACCGACCTGGGCATCAAGCACCAGGGTCACTGGCTTCTGTGCATCCTCGGGCGTTATCAGAATCGGAAAAATGATGGCTTCCTTGTAGCCCAGCATCTGCGTATCCCCTTGTTTAAATCGCTTGGGGACGGGCCAGAGAATGTCGATCTTTGCCACATTCGTCGATTGGCTGGTGTCAAACAAAGGGGGCAAGCCGGTGTCGCCGGGAACCTTCCAGTAGGTTTTCCACCCCTCATCAAGACTGATTTCAAGACCGGCCTTGTAGAGCCCCTCGCTCGGGCCAGCGCTGATCAGGCGCATTTTGCCGCCCTGCACCTGTTGCCAATCCGTCATTGCAGCCATAGCCTGAGGAAGCGCGGCAAGGAAGAGAGCAAGGATCGCAAGGCCGCTCCGGATCGCCAAATTTTCAAAGTATTTCATAGGTTTCATTTTCCTGGCTCATTCTTGGGCGGGCTGTGCGTTTGCCGTCATGTCCTTTCGCGCCCCTTTGACATGAGGATAACAGACCGCCTTTCAAATGCCCGCCGGTCGCATTCGCTAAAGGCGTGATGCTATCAGCATCGAATGGCAATTTGTCAAGACTGTGAGGGGGGCCTTCTTCATGTGTATGGCTTAACACATAATTTTGTGATGAAGTGTGAAGTCTCACAAAGCATCGCTCTGGAAGCGCTTTACACAAAGCGGCTAGCAAAGGTAACCTTGGCGTATGATTGAGCTGAACAAAAATCAGGACCGGAATATGATCCCATCTTCTCTTGAGGGGCAATTTCTCGTCGCCATGCCAAGCCTCAAGGGCCCCTTTTTCGAGCGGTCCGTCGTCTATCTTTGCTCCCATTCCGATGATGGGGCGATGGGGCTGGTGGTCAATCATATTTCAGATCAGATCACCTTTCCCGATCTGTTGCGTCAGGTCGATATTCTTGGTGATGACGAGGACATGATCAATCTACCCGCCCCTGTGCGCTCAATGGATGTGCTGGATGGGGGGCCGGTTGAGCAGGGTCGGGGCTTCGTGCTGCATAGTTCAGATTTCAAGCTTGAAAGCTCAACCCTGTCTGTCTCCGATGACATCTGCCTCACTGCGACTATCGAGATTTTGCGGGCCATGGCCGAAGGGCGCGGGCCAAGTTCGGCGCTGTTGACGCTTGGCTATGCGGGCTGGTCGCCGGGGCAGCTTGAGGAAGAATTGCAGAATAACAGCTGGTTGACCTGCAAGGCTGATCGGGGGCTGTTGTTCGAATGCGCTCCCAAGGATCGTTATGAGCGAAGCCTGGCGATGATGGGCATTGATCTGTCCATGCTCTCGCACGAGGCCGGACACGCGTGATCTCCATTGCTTTCATCGCCATCTCTGATCGGCAAGCAAACGGCCCTGTTTTGCCGTAGCTCACCCTTGAGCATCAAGCTGCACCGCACCATCCTGATGTTATTTGATGGTTTTTGATTGCTTTTGCACAAAATCCTCTGTCCGCTTTTCACAACGCTTTGCCAGATATCGTCAACAGGCACGAGGGCCCCAGCCGCTCAGATATGCGCATGGTGCACATGAGCGAACGTTATTCGGTCCTACCTGAATGTGCCCTTCCTTGCGCGAGCAAAGGCACAAGGCGCGGCGGGGTCATGTTTTGCGATTGCCGCGGATGGCTTGCTGAATGGCTGACGCGATATCCTGATCGATATTCGAGAAATCCGGCATGGCGAAAGGCAGATCGCTCTTATCGTCAGCTGTCTCCTCGGGCGTCGCGGCTTGGGCCTGATCCGTATTCACGGCCTCATCGGCATGTGCAGCCTGAGCGACGGGGCTCTGGTCGACATTGGACAATGCGGGACCGTTGATCGGCTTCTGCTGCTCTGCCTCAATCATGTTGACTGCGGTCGCTGCCATGAGATCGGGTTTGGCTTGCTGTTGAGCCTCTTCAGGAGCACCGGTGGAAGTGGTTCCTTCGCGCGGGGATGATTGCTCTGCCCTGTCATCCGAAGACGGAGGCGTTGTTGCCTTGGCTTCGGGTCCACCCTGTGCATGCGCATGAAGCCGTGGACCTCTGGGCACGTTCGGGCCGGATGAGTCCGGTTGCCCCGGATGAAGACGGGCCTGAGCCGGAGGCTGAATGATCGGGCCGTTGGGCCTTGGCGGTTGCGGCATGGAGCTGTGCGGCGCGTGCGACTGCGGCCCTTGCCCCTGTTGTGGCATCATGGCAGCACCGGGGTCGCCACGTCCCTGATCAGCGGCATTGGCATGCCTTTCAGCGTCATGCGGCGCTGGCCGGTGAGAGGGATGGGCATGCAAGGATGGCCCTGCCTGTTGCGGTCTTGCACCGCCATGCATCGGAGCGGGCCCTGTCGGCCTTTGCAGAACCGGTCCACGCGCTCCCGCTTGCGCGGCGTGACCATGAGCCCCCTGGCCGTGTGAAGCTTGGCCGTGTGAACTCTGGCCATGTTCTCCGTGACCATGCGAACTCTGGCTATGGGAACTCTGGCCATGTTGACCCTGACCGTGAGCCGCTTTGCCATGTTCTCCCTGCCCCTGAGACCCATGACCCTGAGACCCATGACCCTGAGACCCATGACCCTGAGACCCATGACCCTGAGACCCATGACCATGTGTGGCCTGGCCATGCCCGGCCTGAGCATGCGGATGAGTCGCTGGCCTTTGCTGACCATGCTCCCTTGTGGCATGTGGAGGCATGGGTCGTGCTTCAGCTGTGCGCCCGGATGCTGGCTCTCTTTCCGGCCCGGAGGACTGATGAAGATGCGTCTTGGATTCAGAGACTGTCTGCGGCGCTTTCTCCTTGTCCTTGTCGCCTTCTCTTTGCGACAGGTCCTTGTTGCCATCGCCGGAGCGTTCGGTCATGGACTGAACCGCTTCGAGCGCCGCATTGCCGACCGCCTCTTCAAGGCTCTGTTCAAGATCAAACCCGTCAAGTGCATCGTCGGCTTTGGAGGCCGTCCCTTGCTGCGTCGCGGATGTCGATGCGGAGGCGGATTTCCGCTCCGCGTCCTTGCCCTGCTCTGCGGCCTGTCGGGATTCTGACCTCTGAGGGGCTTGCTCAGGCGCTTCCAGTTCGGCAGCCAGACTTTCGGCCAGAACGGATTCCAATGGATCCTTATGCTGCTGCTGACGCTGTTTTTCCTGCTCGGCGAGCTTTTTCTGTTCAGCCAGTTTTTTCTGCTCTGCCAGCTTTTTCTGACGCTCGGCTTCCTTCTGCTCGGCTTCTTTCTGCTTCAGGCTCTGGGCAGCAACGGCACGGGCATGAGCCTGAGCGCGTTCAAGCTCTTCGGCTTCCTTGCGCTTCTGCTCTTCCTTGGCCCGCCGTGCCCGTTCGGCCTTGCGGGCGGCTTCTTCTGCCAGTGCCTGCTGGCGCAAGGCTCTCTTTTCCTGCTCGATCTGTTCGATCCGCTCGATCTGTTTGGTCAGAAGGGCTTCGGCATCCTCACGGGACAGCGGTTTGCCAAACAGAAAGCCTTGACCGGCGGTGCAGCCCATTTGGGACAACTGGGTTGCCGCGGCTTCATTCTCAATGCCTTCGGCGATCATGTTGAGCCCCAGATCGTGGGCGAGCTTGACAATCGAGCGCAGGATGACAGGTGTCACTTCCTTGTCGCTGGAAACAAAGCTCCTGTCGATCTTGAGCGTATCAAACGGGAAGGTCTGCAAATAGGACAGGGAAGAATAGCCGGTGCCGAAATCGTCAAGAGAGAGACCCGCTCCCATCTGGCGCAGTCTGACCAGTACCTGAGACGCATATTCGGGATTTTCCATGACCAGACTCTCGGTCAATTCCAGTTTCAGCGTCCCCTCATTGACATTGGTACGCGCCAGAATGGTCTTGACGTCGTTGATCAGATCATGGCGCAGCAATTGCTGGGAAGAGACATTGACGCTCATGAACAGTTCGTCCATGCGGTCCAGTTTCTGCTGCCACTTGTTCAACTGCCGTGCTGCCTGCTCCATGACATGCAGCCCCAGAGGCAAGATGTAGCCGGTGCGTTCGGCAGCGGGAATGAATTCGGAAGGCGAGATCGTGCCGCGCTGCGGATGATGCCAGCGCACCAGCGCCTCGAAGCCCAGAATCATGCGATCTTGCAGGGCGACAATCGGCTGATAGACCACTTCGAATTCGTCACGCTCGATCGCTTCTTGCAGATCCTTGTCGAGAGGGCCACGGACCTTGCCCTGCTGACGCAAGGAAGGCCGGAAAGGTTCAATGCGATTCCCTCCCATGCGTTTGGCATGATAAAGGGCCAGTTCGGCATCATTGACGATATCTTCGGCGGTCTTGTGCACTTGCATGTCATGAATCGATATGCCGATGGATACGGACAGAACCAGTTCCTTTTCGCCAAAGACGATGGGCGCACGTAACACCTTGCGGGCGCTGTCGGCAAAGACGGCAATACGCTCGGGCTGCTGCTCGGACAGGAGCGTAATGGCAAACTGGTCGCCATAGAAGCGGGCCATGGAATCCTGAAGCTTGAGCAGGCGAGCCAGTCGCCGGGCCACTGTCAGCAATATGGAATCGCCAACCGACAGGCCATAGGTGTCGTTTATCTCGCGGAAATTATCGATATCAACGAGCAGGATTGCCGGTCTGGCCGCGCCCTCTGCCTGGGTGCGCTGCATGGCTGCGATCAGGCGATCACTGAGCAATTCGCGATTGGCAAGGCCGGTCAGATTGTCATGCACTGCATCATGGAGCATGCGCTCCTCGGCAATGCGGTGATTGGTGATGTCAAGCAGGGTGCCGACACAACGCACCACCTCGCCGTCCGTTCCGACGACGGGGCGCGCGCGCAATTTCAGCCAGTGATAATGGCCATCCTCGGCGCGCAGGCGGAAATCCTGATTCACGCGGCCGCGACGCTGTTCGATAATGGCATCAAGCATGGCGGTAAAGCGGTCACGGTCCTGAGGATGGATAAGCTCCAGCCAATCGCGGGCTGGCCCTTCAAGAGCGCCCTTGCGCAGACCAAGAATCTTTTCCGCATCCCGCGAGGTGTGAATGCGATCGCGCGGCACGTCCCAGTCCCAGACAATGTCACCGGAGCCGACAATCGCCAGTGCCCGTCGTTCGGTATCGGAGACGATACCCTGTGCCAGAATACCACCCGAGAAGGCATGCTGCATGATGGTGAAACAGAACAGCATCACCAACAGCACAAGACCACCATTGAGAGCGGGGCGCACCAGATCATTGTCCAACAACCCCGACACCGCACAGGCCGAAGCCAGCAGCCAGAGAAGCAACAGGATCCATGTCGGGATCAGCATGATCGCCCGGTCAAAGCCGGTATAGGCCAGATAAAGGATGACCACAAAACCTGCAACCGAGGTCACGGCCATGGACAGGCGTGCAATACCGGCCCCAAGAGAGGGATCGTAAAAGGCGACGCCAAGCACGACGATCAGGAAAATCAGCCAGATGCCCGATGCATGCAGATAACGCACGTGCCAGCGATGCAAGGTGAGATAGGTAAACAGAAGAATGAGGATGGAAGCGGAAAAGACCACTTCAGCCACAGCGCGCCATGTCGGTTCGTGAGCGGTGGGGATTTCGAACAGGCGGCCCATGAAGCCGAAGTCGATTGCCAGATAGGCCAGAACCGACCAGGCCAGAAGTGCCGCAGCCGGGAACATTGCCGCGCCCTTGACAACGAACAGGATGGTCAGGAACAGGGCCAGGAGCCCAGCGATGCCAAGCGCAATGCCACGATAGAAAGTATAGCTGTTGACGTAATCCTTGTAGGCTTCGGGCTGCCAGAGCGTCAGGCTGGTCAGGCTCTTGCTGCTTTGTTCACCGACAAAGGTCACCACGTTGCCGGGGTCAAGCGTGACGAGGAAAACGTCGGCATCGGTATCCGGAATACGCTCGGGCGCGAAACCTTGCGAGGTCGAAATGGCATGAACCCGCCGCGCTCCCAGATCGGGCTTGAGCAGGCCAGAGCCAGACATGCGAAAATGGGGAACAACCAGATAACGGTCAATCTGGCGATCCGTATTGTTGGCAAGGGCAAAAACGAACCAGCCGGGGACGACACCCTGCTGGCGGGAGCGCACTTCGATTCGACGCACGATTCCATCGGGCCCCGGTGCCGTGGACACCTGTAGGCGATCCTCTTCCCCTTCATAGAATTCCACCACATTGTCGAGATTGAGAACAACCGTATCGGCATTCACCTCAACAGCTTCTACAGCCCATGCTCCACTTACGGACATCAGACCGAGAAACGTGGCCAGAAGAGATATCATCAGGACGGATACGCGATTCACAAGGAGCCCTCTTTGCTTCAGTATCCTTAAAGATACGGTGCATCATAGTTAAAATTTTGCTTGTCGCCACACAAGCAGAAAACGTCAAGTTTTTTCCTTTTTAAAAAGGAAAAGGCCATTCCGTTAAAAAAACGGCTCGGATAGGTATCCTGTTGCTATTGCTCATTTGTCAAAAACTTCAATCCGGTCAGCTCCGCTGGTGCTCTATCGAGAGGCTTTGTCAAAGCAAGTCTTGTCAGATCCTACGCCTCATCGGTCATTCTTCGCATCGCGTCGCCTCTTTCCTCCCGGACAGCAGACAGTCTCTTGGTGCCGGCCTTCCCCCACAAAAACCGTCTTTGGGAACAGGATCGGAGACAGAACCGCCCCCCGCATCAGAAACCGCATGTCAGCGGGCTGGTTGATGCATTATCGCATGCCCCACCTGCTCTTGCGCATTGCACAGGATCATGTCAGTCCGGCAGATTGGCAATATCGGCCCGCAACGCAGCAAAAAGCAAGTGATCTTCCCATTTGCCGTTAATGCAAAGATAGCTTCGTGCCCTGCCCTCAAGCTGAAACCCCTGCCGTTTCAAAACCGCGATCGAGGGGTAGTTGATGGGCAAACAGGCTGCTTCAACGCGATGAAGCCCCTGACAATCAAACAAATAGGGCAACAGCAAGGCCAGTGCGCGTCTCATATGTCCCTGATTTGCATAGTCCACGCCCATCCAGTAGCCGATGGTTGCGGTTTGGCAAATACCGCGGCGGATGTTTGAGACATTCACACCGCCAATGAGTTCCCGATCCGATTTACGGAAAATCAGATAAGGCAAGGCACGACCAGAACGCCGATCCCGTCCATATTGCTCGAGCCTGCGACTGAAGCCTTCCAGGGAAAGGTCGTCATGCGGCCATATTGGCTCCCATGGGCGCAGAAAACCGGCACTGGCCGCCCTCAGATGAACCCATTGGTCGAAATCGGTCTTGTGCGGGTAGCGCAAATAGACATGGTCGTTGCAAAGTCTGGGATGAACCGCCCGCTCGCCGTCGCTTCTGGTCAAGAAAGATCCCAGCAGATCGGACAAGGAACCGGTGATCGAGGATGCTGCGGAAAATCTGAAGCGACCAGCTTTCTCAGGGACCATGATCTTGCCTTTGTTTCGCCTTCTCGAACTGTGCCGATCTCAAGATCGTTCAGGAGAATCCGCCAGCATCAGCAGCGCTGGCGTCCATGGATATTTCCAGACGTGTCGACCTCCTGCCCCGTTGAAGGGCAAGGTCCACCGACTTGCCAAGTCTAGAACAGAAAAGACGGCCCGACCAGCCCCTTCACCGCCCTCTTGACGATCCCTAGCCCCTTTTTTCCAAATCGGGCTTGCGGCTGCCAAGCCGTTCGGCGATCTCGTCAACCCGCATCAGGCTATCAACCGGCCCGACAGAAGCAAGAGAGGGGGAAGAGCGGGTAAATAACTGCTCGGCCAGGGCAAGGACGTCTTTGACGGTGATGTCTGCCACGGTCTGTTCTATTTCCTCAAGAGAACGGGGGCGTCCGTAGAGCGTCATTTGCCGCGCAAGCTGGCTGGCGCGCGAAGACGGGCTTTCGGTACCCATTAACAGGCCTGCCTTGATCTGGGCGCGGGCGCGATCAAGCTCCTTTTCGCCCAGGTCATCGAACAGCCGCAAAAGCTCACCGGTAATCACCGGCATCAACTCGTCAAGATGCTCGGAGCCCGTTGCGGCATGAATGCCGAAAAGACCACTGTCGGCAAAGCCCCAGTGAAAGGCATAGACCGAATAGCAAAGGCCCCGTTTCTCGCGCACTTCCTGAAACAGGCGCGACGACATGCCTCCGCCAAGAATGGCCGCCAGCAACTGGGCAACATAGAAATCGCCCTCCTTGTAGGACCGGCCTTCAAAACCAAGCACGATCTGGGCTTCCATCAGATCCTTTTGCAAATCCCTGCTTTCGCCGCCGACATATCTTGCGGCTTCCAGCCTGGCCGCTGACCGGTTGCTGAAGCCGCCAAAGGCCTTCTCGCCAAGCTTGACCAGATCCTCATGGCGAACAGCACCGGCCGCGGCCAGAATCATGTTCGGGCCATGATAGTGGGTTGCCATATAGGTGCGAATATCGTCCGGAACAAAGGCATGAACCGTCTCGGGCGTTCCAAGAATGGGACGTCCCAGAGCCTGATCGGGAAAAGCCAGTTCCAGAATGTGATCAAAGACCCGGTCCTCGGGCATGTCATAGGCGGCGCCGATTTCCTGAATAATGACCTGTTTTTCCCGCTCCAGCTCATCGGCATCGAAAGCGGAATTGACCAGAATGTCACCCAGAATATCAATCGCGAGCGGAAGATCATCCTCCAGTATGCGAGCAAAATAGGAGGTGTTTTCGATACCGGTTGCAGCGTTGACCTCACCACCGACAGTCTCGATTTCCTCGACGATCTGAGCAGATGTTCTGGTTTTCGTACCCTTGAAAGCCATATGTTCGAGCAGGTGTGAAATCCCGTGCTCTCCGCGCTTTTCGGAACGCGACCCCGCGTTGACCCAGACGCCAACAGAGGTGCTTTTCAAATGCGGCATCTCATCGGAGACAACTGCCATGCCATTGGCAAGCCGGGTCATGTTAACGGTCATCTTTTCTCCTTATTGCGACGGGGCAATCGTCTGGCTGCCCCATCGAACCGTGCAAGGCATCAATTGAAAAGGCCGGGCATGGCTGCTCGGCCCCTTGAGCATCTCGCTCTACTTGTCTCCAAGGGCAGCGGCGCGAGACCTTTCCAGAATGAAGGCCTCGACTTCTTCGAGCTTGTTGTCAATGACGGTCAGGCGTTCTTGCCGATCCATCAGATCACCCAGCCAGACCGGAAGATCGGGATAGTGGCCACTGGCAGCCTTCACAGCCGCGGGGAATTTAGCCGGATGAGCGGTACTCAGCACAATCATCGGGGCGTCGCCGATCCCTTCCCTTGCAAGGGTACGGGCGACATGAACACCAACGGCGGAATGGGGATCGAGCAGATAACCGCATGTCTCGAGAACCGACTTTATGGTGGCTGCGGTGTTTTCCTCGCTCGCCCGGTCTGCGGCGAACAGATCGCGCAGACGCGCCAGCGGTTCCTCGGCAATCGAGAAGGAGCCGGACTGTTTGAGCCCCGACATCATGCGGTTGACCGCCTGGCTATCCCTGTCGTGCACTTCAAACAGGAGACGTTCGAAATTCGAGGAAACCTGTATGTCCATGCTGGGCGATACCGAAGGAGTGACGCCGCGCACTTCGTAGTTGCCGCTCTCCAGCGTCCGGGCCAGAATGTCATTCTGGTTGGTTGCGATGACCAGCTTGTCGATGGGCAGCCCCATCTGCTTTGCCACGAAGCCAGCGAAGATATCGCCGAAATTGCCCGTCGGCACCGTGAAGGAAACAGGGCGGGCCGGTGCTCCCAAAGACAGGGCAGCAGAGAAATAATAGACGATCTGGGCCATGATCCGGCCCCAGTTGATCGAATTGACCCCGGACATGGCGATCTGGTCGCGGAAGCTCGTATGGGCGAACATTTCCTTGAGCAGGGTCTGGCAGTCGTCGAAATTGCCATTGAGCGCAATGCAATGGACATTGTCGTCAAGAACCGAGGTCATCTGGCGCTGCTGCACCGGAGACACCTTGCCATTGGGGAAGAGAATGAAAATGTCGGTATTGCTGCGCCCCTTGAAGGCTTCGATGGCCGCACCGCCGGTATCACCCGATGTCGCCCCGACTATGGTGGCGCGGGCACCGGTCTGCTCCAGCGCATAATCCATCAGCCGGGCGAGCAATTGCATCGCCACATCCTTGAAGGCAAGGGTCGGGCCGTGGAACAGCTCAAGGATAAACTCGTTGGCTCCGGTCTGGACCAGAGGGACCACCGCTTCATGCCGGAAGGATGCATAGGCCTCGGAAATCATGGTGCGGAATGTCTCTTGCGGGATCTCTCCCTCGACATAGGGCCACATGACAGCAAATGCGATGTCTGCATAGCTCTTGCCTGCAAGCGAAGCGATTTCCTCATCGCTCAGAACAGGCCAGTTTCTCGGCACATAGAGGCCGCCGTCCCCGGCGAGCCCTGCAAGAATTGCATCACAAAAGCCAAGTTCAGGGGCCGCGCCCCGCGTGCTCACATATTTCACGATTTTCAAGCCCTTTTGTTCTGCACGACTCTGATGTGGTTGGTGCAAGCTTCAGCTGCTCGCGCGGCACACTACATCGTCGCAATATCGAGGGCAAGAGGTTAGCATGATGCCGAACATGCCTTACAAAAAAGAAAGCAGCACGGCTTCGCGCTGCTCTCTTTGAAAAGCGTTCTTTTGTTCCACTGCAAATGTCGGAGAACTATTCCGCCGCGATCTGTGAGCGGAGCAAGCCTTTTGTGACGGGAATCGGGGGAAGGTCGATGTCAGTGTCGGTTGCTGCTGTTGCGAGCGCCCGTATGGTTTCCGTGACAGACTTTGATACATCTCCCGCTTCAGCCGTAGAAGCGGCCAGATCGTCAGAGGCAATCGAACCGTCCTTGTCCAGTCTGCTCTTGGTCAGATGAATCCGCAACTCCCGCTCTTCAAGAAGTCTCAGGCCTGCCTGTAGAACTTCCTTGTCATTGGAGAAACGACCATTTGCCACCTGCTCAGAGATGAACTGTTCAAAATAGGCACCGATCTCTACCGCTTTGTCTGTCTTGTTCACGTCAGCTTCGCCTTTCGTTTCTGGTCTTGCCATCCTGTTGTCACGCAGAAATCCCAGATGTGCCGCACCTGACGTCCACATGACAAATGACACCCCGGACAAGAGATCGCAAAACAACAATCACGATTGCCCTTGCCTCTCCACAACCCTTGCGTTCAAAAAAGGCCCTTTTTCCCTGACGCCGATCTGAAAAACCAAACCGTCGTTAGCAGGCCTTGTTCCGTTCCGAGGAAGTCATGGATGGCAGTGTTACAATCCCGAACGCATTTGAAAATGATTCTTTTCGCAAGATTATCCACTTCACCGGGCAAGCACTTTTTACAATATCCACAAATCCCCAGAAAGCAGATCGATAAGCCTCTGATGAATCTGGGATCGGGTTGTGTCAAGAAATTTGACAGTGGTTTTTTAAAATTTTTTTGCGCTCGATTTTTCATTTTTTTTATCCCCAGACGTACCTATTTCGTTCCGGAGTGAAGCGCGATTGCGGATGTGCGTTTCGCGTTTTTACAGAGATTCCATTCTCTGGAAAAGGCGGTCCAAAACAGCCTCAAATCAAATTTAGTCACAGCATGGGTCTTTTGGCCCATGATCGGATTAACCATTACAAATGATTGAATCTACTCAGCGAATCAACCCATGGCACCCAATCCCAAAACCCCTTAACGCTTCATTAACGCCCTTTTCAATTCCTCGGTGAAATTGACAGGTAAATTCTATAAAATTTGAAGTGAAAGTTTATCGTTCCATTCAAGGTTGACGATGAAATGAATTCAATCCCAGAGAGGTGGGGACACTCTCATGTTGAAGATCGCAGAGTCTTCGTTCATTTCCAGTCTGCTGCAAAATCTGGATCGCAGGCAAAAACACAGGCGTGACGTGAAAAAACACGGCAGGCTGTTCATGGAGAATTTCACCGAAAGCCTTCATTGCGAGATCAGGGACGAAAGTGCCAGTGGCATGAAGATCGTGATCGAGGATGATCGCAAACTGCCCCGGAGCCTTGCCCTTGTCGATCGCAAAAGCGGGAAACTGGTGGATGCCAATCTCGCCTGGCAGCAGGGCGAAATTGCCGGCCTGGTCTTTACCAGTCAGGCAACCGATGTCCGTGAGTTGCCAGGAGCAGGCCTGCGTCGCCTGTCGATCCTTGCGACCCGTCGCTAATGCGGGGTCACACAAGTTTGAATTAATAGCACGTACTCACACACCTAACGTCAGGCAGGCTCTCAGGAGCCTGCCTTTTGTTTTGTCTGATGCGCTATTCTTCATGCGTCATTCTTCATGAATAGAGCTTCGTGATTCGATGTCAAAGCCCGACGGCCTTCCCGGAGCTTCCGCGCCCATCAGCCCTTGAAAGGGGCCATGCCGCGACGGGCAAGCTCGTCGGCCCGTTCATTGCCTTCCTCTCCCGCATGACCCTTGACCCAGTGCCATTCGACGGTGTGCCGTTGCAGGGCCTCATCCAGCGCCTGCCACAGTTCGGCATTCTTGACCGGCTTTTTGGCTGCGGTTTTCCAGCCGTTTTTCTTCCAGCCATAGATCCAGCCGGTTATGCCGCCCCTGACATATTGACTGTCGGTATAGAGATCGATCTCACAAGGGCGGTTGAGAGCATTGAGCGCTTCTATTGCGGCCTGCAACTCCATCCGGTTGTTGGTGGTCTCGGCGTCGCCGCCACAAAGCTCTTTCTCATGCGCACCGAAGGTCAGCAACGCCCCCCAGCCGCCGGGACCCGGATTGCCCGAACAGGCTCCATCTGTGTAGATCGTGACTTTGCTCATCTTGATTCCTTGTTGTCTTTCCGGCGGCCGCTTTCAGGCTTTTCGCGTCCTCGCGCATACGCGCTGCGGGCGACTGGGGCAAGGCCCCGGATTGCCCGAACAGGCTCCATCTGTGTAGATCGTGACTTTGCTCATCTTGATTCCTTGTTGTCTTTCCGGCGGCCGCTTTCAGGCTTTTCGCGTCCTCGCGCATACGCGCTGCGGGCGACTGGGGCAAGGCCCCGGATTGCCCGAACAGGCTCCATCTGTGTAGATCGTGACTTTGCTCATCTTGATTCCTTGTTGTCTTTCCGGCGGCCGCTTTCAGGCTTTTCGCGTCCTCGCGCATACGCGCTGCGGGCGATTGGGGCAAGGCCCCGGATTGCCCGAACAGGCTCCATCTGTGAGAAACGTGACTTTGCTCGTCAAAGCCCCCTTATCATCACAACAGTGGCAATATTGCAAGGTCAAGCCTTGCATACAGCGGCATATAAGCCGGTCACTCCTTGGGAGGATATTGTTTGAAATTGACACCATGTTTTATGTTCTCTGGCCATGTGCAGAGAGCATTCAGGGTGCGCAAGCCGCTTGCCTGAGCGCTTCCACACGTGTAGTTCTAGCGGCACATTGCATCATTGCCTCAAGTCCGGACCACAGCCATGACCGAAATCGATATCGACGCCCTTCAGGAAGCCTACAACACTGCCCTTTCCCTTGAGAAATCCGGTCAGTTCGACGAGGCAGCAGAGGTTTATAAAAAGGTGCTAGAGATCGACCCGGATGATCATACCGGCGCTTCAGTGCGGCTTGCTTCCATGGAGCGCGGCCCTTCCCCGGAGAAAGCGCCTGTCGCCTATGTGGCAACTCTGTTCGATCAGCATGCGGCGGCCTTTGAGCAGATTCTTGTCGATGATCTGGGCTATGCGGTACCGATGATGGTGCGCGAGATGATTGTCAAATATCAGCCCGGACGGCAGTTTGCCCGCATGCTTGATCTGGGCTGCGGGACAGGGCTCACCGGGATATCGCTCAAGGAAAATGTCGACCACATGATCGGCGTCGACATTTCAACGGGCATGCTGGACGAAGCCTATGACAAGGAAGTCTATGACGACCTTTATGCGGGTGACGTTGTCGAATTTCTGAAAGAAATCGAGGATGACGGTCAGGGCGAGGCATCCGGCTGGGATCTCATTGTCTCGACCGATGTCCTGCCCTATCTGGGCGCCCTGGAAGAGAAGTTCCACCATGTCAGCCGCTGCCTTGATGCCGGGGGGCTGTTTGCCTTTTCCTCCGAGACTTTGCCCGAAGAGGAGTTCGGAGGGGTCAATTACAAGGTCGGCCGCAAGCAGCGCTTTGCCCATGCGGAAAGCTATGTTCGGGCTCTGCTTGCAGAGAACGGGATGGAGGTGAAGCATTTCGAAATGATCATCGTCCGTCTTGACGAAGGCAAGCCGATCTATGGCCATCTGGTGCTGGCGGAAAAAGCCGCGGCCTGATAACGCGGCAGCTTGATATTGCGCGGTCAGACGCCAAGAATTGCGATAGCCAGACAGGATGGCTTGCGCGGAACAGGCCGATCCTGTTTTCTCGATTTTTACAATCCCTGCAAAATCAGCCTTGCGCGAAAATATTGCGCTTGACTTTATTCAAGGGCGCACGCACCTTTGGCTCACAGGATTGATGTCGCGATCCTGTCGTCCTGCCGTCCTTGAACGGTACGACACCAGGCCAGCGGGAGAGCTGCCGGACATGTTGCCATGGTCGCATGTCTTGAGGCAGCGCCGAAGGAGCAACCGCCTCGGAAACTCTCAGGCACAAGGGACCGCCCGGCCAGCGACGCTCTGGAAAGAAGTCGTTCGTAACAGGCCCAGTTCTTGTGCCTCTCGTTCGGCTCACCGAAGGAAGCAGCTGTCTCTTTTGGCTCTGGCTTAAGGAGGCGGGAAATCTCTCAGGTTCTGCGACAGAGGAGGCACCGATGCATCTGGATCCGGCTTTGCAAGGCCTTTCCGTTTCGCACCCGTGCAACCCGAAGGCGCCCGCAACCCGGCGCCAGAAGAAGAGAGAGACCTGTCATGGCTGATTTGAGTTCGGCAAAGCACACTCCCCTTTTTACGCTTCATGAAGAACTGGGCGGCAGTCTGGTCGATTTTGCTGGCTATGCCCTGCCGGTGCGCTATCCGGCCGGCATCATGGCCGAGCATGTCCATTGCCGCGAGGCCGCAGCGCTGTTCGATGTCTCGCATATGGGACAGGCCATGCTCGAAGGCCCCGATCATGAAACCACGGCGAAGGCGCTGGAAGCGCTGACCCCTTCGGCTTTTACCAAGCTCAAGCCGGGGCGCATGCGCTATAGCGTTCTGCTCAATCAGGATGGTGGCATCATTGACGATTTCATCGTCACGCGTCCGGAAGATCCTGCCCTTGACGGCAGATTGATGCTGGTCGTCAACGGGGCCTGCAAGGAAAAGGATTATGCCTTCCTTGAAGCCAATTTGCCCGCAGGAATCAAGCTGACACGCTTCGACGACAAGGCACTCATTGCGTTGCAGGGTCCCAAGGCGATTGATGCCCTTGCCCGGCATTCCACCAAAGCGGATAGCCTGACCTTCATGTCCCAGACTCAGGACCGGATCGGTGACATTGCAATAGGTCTTTCCCGTTGCGGCTATACCGGCGAAGACGGGTTCGAGCTTTCCTGTGCGGCCAAGGATGCAGACGCTCTGGCGCGTCTGCTGCTCGCAGAGCCAGAGGTCGAGCCTGCCGGGCTTGGCGCGCGCGACAGCCTGCGGCTTGAAAGCGGGCTGTGCCTTTACGGCCATGACCTTGATGACAGCATCGATCCGGCCGAGGCCGATCTTGGCTGGGCCATTCAGAAAAGCCGCCGCGAGGACAAGGCCTTTCCCGGTTCGGACCGAATTCTGTCCGGGCTGGAAAACGGCCCTCACCGCATTCGGATCGGTCTTCGGCTTGCGGGCAAGGCACCAGCAAGGGAAGGTGCGACGATTACGGATCTGAATGGCAATGACATTGGCATAGTCACCTCGGGCGGGTTTGCCCCCAGCCTCAAGACCCCTATCGCCATGGGATATGTCACGCCCTCCTTTGCTGCACCGGGCACAAAGCTCAATCTGATTGTACGAAACAAGGCACTGGAGGCAGAGGTCGCCGCCATGCCATTTGTTCCACAGCGCTATGTCCGGAAAAGCTGACTGAATTGACCTTGATGAAAATCGTATGGGTTTCCCCATTGTTTGATGATCCAGGAAGGACCTGATCAATGACTATCTATTACACCGAAGACCATGAATGGGTTGAAGTGAACGGCTCTATCGCCACCGTAGGAATCACCGACCATGCGCAAGAGCAACTGGGTGATATCGTTTTTGTCGAGCTGCCGGAGATTGGCAAGGAGCTGGAAAAAGGCGATGAAGCCGCCGTTGTCGAAAGCGTCAAGGCCGCATCCGAAGTCTATGCCCCGATTGACGGGGAAGTTACCGAAGTCAATGACAAGCTCGAAGACGATCCGGCCATGGTCAATAGCGATGCCGAGGGCGACGCCTGGTTCCTCAAAATGAAAATCGCGGACAAGAGCCAGCTCGAAGACCTTCTTGATGAAGATGCCTACAAGGCACTGGTCGCAGAAGAAGGCTGACCCCTAGGGCCCTTCTCCACGCGCTTTACCAGATGTGATGACCCCGATTGCAAGGCTTCTCGCGGGTCATCATTTTCTGCCCCCCACGGGCAGCCGAAAAGCCCTCATCCTCAGCCTCAGCCTCAGCCTCAGCGGGACAGCCGAGATGATTTGCCCGCCCCATCAAGGGCTTGCACGCAAGAAGAGATGTGAGATTGAAGGGGGAAGGCTGCCGTCTGCGTTCGCCTAATCGTTGACGCGGACTTTGGTGCAGGCTGGATCGGCAAAACTGTTTTCCTTGTGGAAGGACTGAGCCAGCATGGTCATGATGGCAAGCTTGTGCATCGGATGACCATAAAGATACCCTTGGAATGTATCGCATTTTTCCGCTCTCAGGAATGCGACCTGATCGATGGTTTCCACCCCTTCGGCAACGACCTTCAGCCCCATGCCCTGAGCAAGATTGATGATGCCGCGAACCAGTTTGCGGTCTTCTTCCTTTTCCTCGATCTGCATGACGAAGGAACGGTCGATCTTGAGCGTATCGAGCGGCAGGCTTTTCAGATAGCCAAGATTCGAATAGCCGGTGCCGAAATCATCCATGGCCAGCGAGATGCCGCGGTCCGTGAGCTGGGAAAGCAGTTCGGTTGCCGCCTTGGTGTCGCGCACATCGGCACTCTCGGTTATCTCGAGGGTCAGATAGGCCGGATCAAGGCCGATATGATCAAGATGCCGGTTCAGTTCCTCGGGCAGCTTGGGATTGTTCAACTGGAACGGTGAGAGATTGACCGACAGATTGATCATGTAGCCAAGATTGTGCCAGGAAACGACATCGAGACAGGCCTGACGGACGATCCAGTCTGACAGTTGGCCGATCAGGCCTGCATTTTCTGCAATCTCGATGAATTCAATGGTCGGGATCTGACCTTGCTCCGGATGGAACCAGCGCACGAGCGCCTCAACACCTGTGATGTGATAACGATCCGACGAGCGCCCATAGGTAACCTGTGGCTGATAGTAGACTTCAAGGCCAAGCCCGTCTTGTTGAATCGCCATGCGCAGGTCGGATTCAAGACGTACACGGTTATTGATCGCAACACTCAGTGTCGGCTCATAAAGATAGTATGTTTGACGCCCTCTATTCTTGGCTTCATAGAGCGCCAGATCGGCGTCTCGCAAAAGCTCTTCTGCCGTATGAGACAAGTCAGGATACCGCGATATACCGATGGAGGTGGAAATCCTGATGTCATTGCCGCTTAGCTCGAAGGCCGAAGACAAGGCATCAATGACGCGGTTCGCAGCCAATTCCGTATGAACAAGGTCCATGCGGGTCAAAACGGCAAACTCATCTCCACCGATGCGAGCGATTGTGTCATGGGTGGCAGAGAAAATACCGGTCAGGCGCGCTGCCGCCTTTTTCAAAAGCCGGTCGCCAATCGGATGGCCATGGGTGTCGTTGACATCCTTGAACTTGTCCAGATCAAGCAGCAGCATCGTGAAACCTTCTCCGGTTTCTTCCGAATGCTTGATGAATTGTGCCATCTTCTGATTGAGATAACTGCGGTTGCCAAGGCCGGTGAGCGAATCATGCTCGGCCAGAAAGCGCACACGTGCCTCCCGACTCTTGATCTTGCCTTCCTCTCTGCGTGCTCTGAAAGCCTCGGTGCCGAACAGGGTCAAGATCAGAACCATGCCCGCAGCCGAGGTCAAGAACAGGGAATCCATCGAGACCAGAGCATCATTCAAGCGCTGCTGCAATTCAGCGGCCTTGTTGACACGCACCTGGGCAATTGTCGTGGCGATGTCCGAAATCTCTTCGCTATAGGAGGCGAGCTTTGCGCTTATTGTTTCAAATGTCTGCCAGTCACCCGGTTGCAGATCCCGCACCAGCGGATCGATTTCCCGCAGCACGTCTCTCATGTCATCGACCAGAGCGCCAAATCTGTTGGCGTGCTCTTCGGGCAACCCGCTGCTTGTCTGGCGTATGCCAAATACACGGCTCCAGAAAATGTCAAACCAGACCATGACTTCCTGATGATCAACGGTCTGTTCCTGTTCGACCAGGACATACTGACCGTCATCCATCTTTTTCTGAGGCACACGGAAAACATATTCGGCGAGCTTGCCTCGCAGGCGCCTGTATTCAAGCTCCAGCCGCACGCCTTCGTCACGGCCGGAAATCAGTTCATAGCTCTGGGAAATCTGTACGCGAAGACGATCCACTTCCTGAAATTGCGTGAATTCCAGAAGCAGTAGCATCGCAACCGAGAAAAAATAGGCCGCAGCGAGAAGTTTGGAATAAATCTTCATTTGACGGTCATCTTCTCGATCTGCCAGACAAATCGTGGTGTGTATTTCTGGCTTCTGAGGGCTCTATTGTTGTCTATCGGATAAATGAGGCGGGTCGGGCCGCGCGATCTTATGCTCAGATCCTGCCCATCGCGCTGCATGGCGAGCAGCACATCGAAATCGAAGAAATCCGAAACAGGTATGGTGATGTGATATCCGTCAAGAGCTCGAAACTCGACTTCTTGGCCATGTGCGCCGACATATGCGAGCAAATCCCGCATCAGCACCCCGTTCCAGTCATGGGCATTGGTGGAATAGACCGAATGAGTGTTGAGCATTGTCATGCCGATGGATGCAAGCATCGGCCGGTCCAGTTTGGCGACGCCTTCATAATTCTGATGACTGATCTTGCCGAAAACGGACAGTATCACTCTTTCTTTTGGGCAAGGCAGTTCTTTGGCATCGACGGCGATGGCAGGCAGAGCCGCAAGGATGACCAGCAAGAGAATACGGGCGTTTATGCGCAAAGCCTGACCAAAGGCATTGCAATCCCTTTTTCCGCCCCTCATTCCCATTTTCGCCGTCCCTGTGTTTTGTTGTTACGGTAAACCAAAACACGGTCGCATTCATAAATGGTAAAAACAGACAATCGCCTGTTGTTTTTATAGATTAAAATTTTAGGCTTTGTCTGATTAGGCTAAACAGAGGATTAAAATGCCCCAAAAATCGGGGCATTGCCTATTTGTCCTGCCATTCCTTGAGCGCTTCGAGCGTTGCGGGCAGATCGACCAGACGTCTGATCACGGTTTCGGCACCAGCATCCATCAGATGTTCACCGTGGCCGGGATAGGTGTGGCTGGCACCGATGAAGCCGATGACGCGCATGCCGGCCTCGGAGGCGGCATGAACGCCATGAACGCTGTCTTCCAGAACAAAACACTGGTCGGGGGCGACATCAAGCGTGCTTGCTGCATGCAGGAAAACATTGGGGTCGGGTTTCGGCGCTTTGGTGCCAACTTCCATGGCCGAATAGACATAGGGGCGGAAGCGATCCCAGAGGTTAGTTCTGCGCAGATTGGCTTCCAGCATCTCGGAACCGGTGTTCGAGCAGATGCAGCGAGGGTAGTCGAGCATGTCGAGCAGCTCGTGAGCCCCTTCGATGACTTCGAGCTTTTCGATCTTCTGCATCGCCCGGTCCTCGATCCGCTGCATGATATCGTGAGGAAGCGAGCGCTCGATTTCCTCTTCGATCTGCTGGATGATCTCCCGGTTGGTCATTCCCGCATAGGTGCCGTTATACTCGTCAAGCTCCATTTCGAGATCTTCTTCAGCAAAAACCTCAATAGTCGCTTTGGCCCAGATGATTTCGGAATCGATCAATGTGCCGTCGCAGTCAAAAATAACCAGCATTCTAAATTTCCCCGACTCATGGTCTCGAGTTGGCTCACCACGCATCATGACTTGGCGCTTTTCGCCAGACACATGGACTTTTCAGCCTGTAAGGTCAATGCTTTCCCGAGATATTTTTCAACAAAAGTTGAATAGCGTTTAAAATCAAAGCCCGGAGCGGGCAAGCGGTCGGACTATGCGACCGGAGAATGGTTGTCTGCTCGAGCCGCCGAATGAAATTATGCGGCAAGTGACAATCCAACTCATATTTTTTCCCACTATTTTGTCGCCACAATTCAAACATACTGGTAGATTCAGAAGCAATCGCAAGACATTTCAGCAGCGAATCAGGCAAATAGATCGCACGACTGGCATTCGCCACTCTTCCTGGCCTTCATGAGCAATTTTCAAGGTGAAGCTTTCAATGAGTACCCAAAACGCACCGGATCATTCCTCCAGCAACAAAATGCGTTGGATCTTAATCGCAGTCGCTGTTTTGCTGGTCTGCCTTATCGCAGTCGGCCTGATGCTGTTCTGGCAGAGGGGAGGAGATCAACCCGTCGCGCAAGACACCAGCCAGCAGCAAAACACCACCACTTCGACCCAGGCAAGGCCTGTCACGACAACCGAGGTGCAAGGCAACACCCAGATGGCCGAGTCCTACGCCGCCCCGTCCCAGAGCAATGTACGCTCGAAAAGCGGCGATTGGGAAATCCGTTGTGATACACCTCCCGGCGCTCCGTCCGAGCAATGTGCGTTGATGCAATATGTCACCGCTGCGGATCGCGACAATGTCGGCCTTACCGTGATCGTTCTGAAAACGGCTGACCAGTCGGCCCGCATTCTGCGCGTTCTGACCCCGCTCGGGGTGCTTCTGCCGCATGGGCTTGGCCTCAAGATCGACACCACCGATGTGGGTCGAGCGGGCTTTGTGCGCTGTCTGCCTCAGGGCTGCATCGCGGAAGTGATCATGGATGAAAAGCTGATCAATCTGCTGGAAACCGGTCAACTGGCAACTTTCATCGTCTTCCAGACGCCTGAAGAAGGCATTGGCATTCCGATTGCGCTTGATGGCTTCAAGGCCGGCTTCGAAGCACTGAACTGACCCGCCTATTCTCTCTGACCTCGTGTGCCCTTGCCAATCTCCTGTTTGGCAAGGCCGGTGCCAGTGCTGACCTCCCGTGCGGGATGTGGTGCGCTCAGGCCATGCCTGTTGTTGCCGGGCAACCTTCAGATCCGTTGTCCAATCTGTGGCGATGCTGTTGAAATCGGGACCGATCACACTGCCGGAAGAAAAGCCTTTTCTCCTCCCCTGCCCTTGAGCACAGGTCTCCCCTCTGCCCTTGATCAGTGCAGGCGGCGGAGTGGTGTCTTGTCTTGAGGCGAAGGTCTGCCCTGCCCCTCTTCGCCCTGCAATTCCCGGATCTTTTCCTGCGCCTTGATGCTCTTCTTGAGGGCCGACAACTCAACCCCGGTCCAGGTCTGCATTTCCTCCGATGCCCCCTCGGGGCGATGGCCCATCAGAATGCGGATCTTGTCGGCCTCTTGCCGCGATGGAAAGGACCCGAAGGCTGGCAGGCTATCGCCATTTTCAAGCACGGGGTGTATCGTCAGGACAGTTTCCTCGGTTGCCCAATGGGGTTGGTGCATCTCAAGGATAGAGATATCGGCGAAGGCGGTCACGGTCTTACGGCGGCGCATGAGCCAGTCGCGCGCGGTCTGTATGAGCTGCTGATTGTCAAGATCGAGCCGTGTCTCACGAGCTTCACCAAGACTGGCCGAAAGCAGGAAAGAGGAGCCCGCCGCAGCGCCTGCAAGCCCCAACAGGCCGTAGGGGACAAGAAGCCAGCTGAAATGGTTCCACTGTGGGGCTATGAGCAGAGCGTAGGGCAAAAGCCAGAGCACGACACCGAACAGCCCCACCATCACCCTTACGGGCAATGGATAATGGTTGCGAAAAAGAAACGGGTCGTCCCTCTGGGTGGTGCCGATCCTACAGCTCATGTCATCCTCTTACCCCTTGCGACGGCCTCGTCCGGCCTCTTTGTGGTTGCCTGCCACACATGCACGGCACGCGATGGCGGTCCGTGTCCGTCATGTACCTATTTCAGGATATGCATGACGGATGCACCCTCATTGCTGTTGCTTCTGAAATGTGCGGAACTTTCATCCTTGAGCCAGAGGCTGATATAGGCCAGCAAATCCTTTTTGCTGCCAACATAATCATCCTTGAGGTCGATCCCCTGCCGGTCGGCCTCGGCTTGCAGCTGGTCGCTCACATTCATCATGTAATATTTCAAGCCATCGGCATTGATCCGCCCTGCGAAATAGGCAACCTCGTCCTTGTCTTCCTGCTCCATCATTTCGATGAGAATACCGTCGGGCAGCGTCGGGAAGGCATAGAAGGCGACGTAATTCTGATCGCCGATGTCATCCTTGTCGCCAGAGACGAGTTCATAGCGATAAAGATTGCTTTCCAGCCTCTCGCCAACGAAGAGACTGGGCTCGCCATCGTCGCTCTTGGTGACCTCACCGGTGTCATCTTCCAGCATATAGGCGGCAAAATGATCGGGGAGCGGGGTGATCCGCTCCGCCTTGTCCATCAGGGGCTTGTGGGCCTGCAAGAAACAACCCGACAGCAGCAGAGTGCCGAGCAACAATACAAAAGTCAGCAGTCTTTTCATGAGTCTATCCTCTCGTGTCCGGGGCAGCCCTCAGCTTTCCCAGCCTTTCTGAAGAAAACGACATCTTTATGAAGCCTTCCTCCCTGCTCCCTACCACCTTGGACGCATGGGACCGGCCCCGCCGCTAGCGCTCGATGCCATAGTCCATGGGCGTTCTGATGGAGCGATGAAAGCGCAGCTTCTTGAGATATTCGATCGGATCCTTGGGGGTAACCACAGCTCCGGGAGGCACATTGAGCCAATCATAGAGCCGGGTCAGGTGGAAGCGCAGAGCCGCCCCCCTTGCGAGCAACGGCAAGGCAACATATTCGTCCAGCGTCAGTTGCCTTACCGACTGGTATCCCTTGATCATGGCCCGTGCCTTGGTGACGTTGAACATGTCGTCGGGCTCGAAACACCATGCATTGAGACATATGGCGATGTCATAGGCGAGCAGATCATTGCAGGCAAAATAGAAATCGATGATGCCGGAAAGGGCTCCCTTGAGGAAGAAGACATTGTCGACAAAAAGGTCGGCATGAATGACGCCCTTGGGCAGATCCCTTGGCCAATGGATTTCGAAAAATTCAAGCTCGGACTCGATTTCAGCCTGAAGACCGGGTTGCACTTCATTGGCCCGATTGGCGCACATGGCAAACAGAGGCCGCCAGCCCGCCACCGACAGGGCATTGGTGCGCGTCAACTCAAAGCCCTCACCGGCCTTGTGCATCTTGGCCATGGCTTGCCCCAACTGTTCGCATTGCTCAACGCTGGGTCGGTGAACCCACATGCCTTCAAGGAAGGTGACCAAGGCGGCGGGGCGCCCAGCCAGATGGCCCAGACTTTTGCCCTTGTTGTTTTTCAGCGGTGTCGGGCAATTGAGCCCGCGCTCGGACAAATGCTCCATCAGGCCGAGGAAAAAGGGCAGATCGGATGGGTTCACCCGCTTTTCATAGAGCGTCAGAATATAGGGGCCGGTCTCTGTCTGGACCAGGAAATTGGAATTCTCCACCCCCTCTGCGATACCCTTGTAGGAGGTGAGCGCGCCAATGTCGTAGCTGGCAACGAATGCACTCAATTCTTCGTCGCTGACCTCGGTATAGACCGCCATATGTAGCCCTTTCTTTTCCTTCTGGCTCTTTTTTTTGGTTCTTTCCGGTTTTTCCTGCTGGACCTGACCCCTTGACCGGGTGGTCCCTATTTCACCGGCTCAGCAATCGGGCCAGCTTCAAGAACGCCCTTGGCAATGGCGGCCTCGCGCAGCTCTCGCGGGATATTGAAGACCATATCCTCTTGAGCAATGGTGATGACCTCGACCGTCACATCATAATGCGTGGAAAAGGCATCTATCACCTCTTCGACCAGAATTTCAGGTGCCGAGGCCCCCGCTGTAATGGCCACCGAAGAGATGTCGCCAAGGCTGTCCCAATCGATATCGGTCGCGCGTTGAAGCAGAATGGACTGGCGACAGCCGGCCCGCTCTCCCACTTCCCTCAGGCGCTTGGAATTGGAGCTGTTGGGCGCACCGACCACGATCATCACGTCGGCTCTGGGGGCCACCCGTTTCACTGCTTCCTGTCGGTTGGTGGTGGCGTAGCAGATGTCATCCTTGTTCGGGCCCTTGATATTGGGGAAGCGGCGCTGCAATGCGGCGACAATGTCGGCGGTGTCATCCACAGACAGGGTCGTCTGGGTGATCCAGGCCAGATTGTCCGGATCTTTCGGCTCAAGAGACTCGACATCCTCAACTGTCTCGATCAGCGTGACCACCTTGTCGGCCAACTGGCCCATGGTACCGATCACTTCGGGGTGCCCGGCATGCCCGATCAACAACACTTCGTGACCACGCCGATCATGCAATACGGCTTCCTTGTGAACCTTGGAGACAAGGGGACAAGTGGCATCGAGATAGAAGAAGTTTTTCGCCTTGGCATCCTCGGGCACCGATTTTGGAACGCCATGGGCGGAAAAGATAACCGGTTGGCTCGTCTGAGGAATTTCGTCCAGCTCCTCGACAAAGATCGCGCCCTTGGCCTTCAGTCCTTCGACGACGAATTTGTTGTGGACGATCTCGTGACGGACATAGACCGGTGCGCCGTAGGTCTTCAAGGCCAGCTCGACGATCTGGATAGCGCGATCAACACCAGCGCAAAAGCCGCGCGGTGCGCAAAGGAGAATATCCAAGGGAGGGCGGGTCTTGTTCATATGTCTCTGCCTTTGGTGAATTGGGTGTCTCTCTAGGCCTAGAGCGATATGAAGGGCTTGAAAAGCTGTCTGTCAAGATGAGATCAATTGGAAAAGTCATTCCGAGCGCGGTTATTATTCGCCATCTGCCGCAATTATGCTATATCTTCGCCCCAAATAAGGTGTTGTGTTTGCCGTCTGTCGCCTTTCACCATTGGCCAGAGGGCATTCCCAAGCAAAAAGTGATGCGTTAGAGAGAGTTGAAGATGTCGGTGTCCTTTTCCAGAATCAGCAAACTGGTAGCCTTGACCGCTTTGGGTTTGGCCCTGTCTGGCTGCGTGACAGATCCCAACGGCCCGAAATTCGGGGGCACCAAATTATATTCGTCTGCTGTCGATACGAAGAAAGCGGAAACCTTCGATCCCACGACCAACATCGACACCGGCGCGACGATTGTCGATGATACGACGCAGTTGTTCCTGTCAAACGCCAAGAAGCTCAATGGCTACTGTCCTTCCGTCAGCATTCTGGGCGATACCAATCTCTACCAGTCCTATGTCAAGGGCGGCGAGAATAATCCCAACAAGCTGATCTATCAGGCCAACATCACCCAGACCGCACGCGAATGCACCGAGCTTGGCGCAGAGACCTATATCAAGGTCGGCGTTGGCGGGCGCGTGCTCGGCGGCCCGAAATCGGTCGATATGAACAAAGCCGTGCTGCCCTTGCGCATCGTGGTCAAGCAGGATGAGGACGTGCTCTATTCCAAGCTGCACAAAATACCGGTGCAGCTGACGCCTCCGAGCCGCTCGGGCCTGTTTGCGCAGGTCGACGAGTCGATTGCCATCCCGACGCCACAACAGCGCAATGTGCAGATCCTTGTCGGATTTGATCCGGGACCGGAGAAATAGGTCAGAGCCAGGTCGCAGACTTGGCGCTACCAGCCCTCTGCGGCAATCAGGCCATCGATATAGCCCGGCACTTCACGCGGGTCGACACAGGCTTCTCTCACCAGATGGTCAAAATGGCTGGTGAGCGAGGCGATGCGTGAGCTTTCACGGAACGCCAGATAGAATTCCCCGATATAGATCACGGCCAGTTTGGGGCCAAGGATCGTCACCGGAGCGCTGAAGATCTGGCGCGCGTCAAACAGAAAGAGACGCAAACGGGGATAGATTTCCTCACAGCTGCGGGCGATGGAGACAAGCTGTTCGTGCCTGATGCGAGCGCTTACGCCCTCATAATAGGCGCTGCCGGAGGCGCAGGCCTTGAGCTCGTGGATCGGCATGGCGATTTCATAATCCGACTGCCCATCGCGCAACCAGGACATCAATTCCTGCATCGCATCAATGGCCTGTACCGATGCATGCTCGAAGAAGCTTGAATATTCCCAGCGCAGCATGGCCTCGGTTTTCAGCATGTCAGGGATCGTGGCAGGCACATGGCGGATCTTGTAGCCAGCCGCTTCCCTGTGCCAGTCGAGGATCTGGGCGTCGGCGGCGCTGCGCTCGGCGGGGCTGAGAGCAAGGGAAGAGGCCAGAATGTCGCCGGGCCGCTCGGGCCGGTCTGTAAGGCCCAGCAACCAGTCGACACTGACCCCGAGTGCGGAGGCCGCGTCTGCCGCCAATTGTGCATTGGGCAGGCGGGGCAGCGTATCCTTGAGCAATTGTCCGATGGTGGAACGATCAACATTTGTCTGACGCGCCAGCGCGCTACGGCTCATACCAAGATGGGCCATGGCCTCCGACAAACGTTCGCGAAACAGGATAGCACGGTCTCTCTTGTCCATAATTCCCACCATTGTTGATAAAAATCTGCAAGAGCTAATTTTTGCAGCAAATTCACCAAATGTCCAATGCCCTCTTTTTGCGCTACAGAGGAGCAGGCGCGTTCGCGCTTACGCTTTTGGATTCATTCCAGCAAATCAGCCCTTTAGCGACATCAGCCGACGGCACTGTGTGGCGGACCGGTGTCCTGTTGCTGTGTTTGGCTGTTGCTGCAAGAAAGGGCAGATGATGGACACCAGAACCAGAACCATTGCCAAGGCGCTAAGCTGGCAGTTGCTCGGCCTTGTCTCGATGACGCTGGTGGGATTGCTGTTTACCGGTTCACTGACCGCAAGCGGCGGGATTGCGGTGTCCTCGGCACTGATCAGCTTCCTGTTTTATTGTCTGCATGAAAGACTCTGGTCCCAAGTCCCATGGGGACGGGTCATTGAGCAAGCGACCGCAAGCACAGACAAGCTCCCCTCTGGCGATCAGAGGATCAGATAGGGTAATCCCATCGACAGGTTCGGATATCGGTCCGGAAGCAGGCTTTTCGTTCACCCCTCTCGCGGGATCTCAATAGCCTGGCTTTTCCTGCTGATGCGCCATTGTAATCGCGTCACCAATCCGGTTCACCATCGCTTGCGCGTCGGCGGCGCTGTCAAACATACCGGCCTTGATCATCACGGATCCTTCCTTGTCGAGCAGGTCGATCATGGACTGTTTCATCAATCCCCCCTCGCCCGAGACAGGGCCTTCATGGATCTTGAAATCGGCAATTCGGAAGAAAGGAACGACATAGGCGCGGGAGCGGCCCAGAAAGGAGGGGGATCGCTGGCTGACCTCGCATTTGCTGAAATCGAAATCCACCTGTCGTGACCAGCCAAGCACCCCTTGCGAGAGGCCGGACCAGCCAAGCCCGAACGAGAGAAAGGCAATGAGCATCATGGCCAGCAGCAGCCATGCGCTCAGTCCCTCATACGGGACAACGAAGAGAAGATAAAAGGACAAGGCGAACAGGCAACACCCAATCACCGCCTTGCGCAGGCGCACAAGCGCAGAAAGGTGATTGCGAACGGAAACGCGGGTGGAAGTATCAATGCTCATCAGCAGGCCAGCTTTGACTAGAGGTGGGTATAAAGCACATACAAACTGTAAAGACTGATCATGGTCAAGCAACAAAAGACTGCAAAGGATCCCAAATCTTTTGCATGGCGGGCAAATTCGGCAAATTCGTTGGTGAGATGATCGACCAGAACTTCAATCGCCGTGTTGAGGGCCTCAATGGCAATGGTGAAGAGAAACAGCATGATGAGAATGGCAAATTGGCCGAGGCTGGCCCCCACCAGTCCATAGACAACCAATAGCAGACCGAAAAACATCACTTCCGCCTGCGCTGCGGTTTCATGCAAAAGGCGCCTGAGGCCTCCCCACGAATAGCCCGCCGCCATCAGAATATGCGCCAAATGTTTCATGCAACGCTCGTCATGCCCTGTTCAAGTTGGCTTCTCTTTGACTCGATTGTTATGACAGGGAGATGACATACAGACCTTTGTGGGATGATACGGGGATAGAGGGGAGCGACTGCCGGGCAAAAAACGGGATGCAATTGCAATTCAAGACAATCCATGGTTTATCAGTTTCAGAATTGAGTTGTGAGGACGCTTCAATGAGACGGGTTGTTGCATTTGTGTTTTGTGCCTTTCTCGCTGGCTGTGTCACCGATTCTCGCGAAGCGATTCAGTCCCTGCCCGATGTCAAGCATGCTCAGGTCGGGCCGCTGTCCTATCGCATTTTTGAAAATGCCGAGACAAAGACGATCACCACGACGCCTCCGCTCGACCACGCCCTCAAGGCTGGCCTGATGAATGGCCTGTCGCTCGGCATGGCCAATGTCCTGCCCAAGCAGGATGAGCATCAAAAAGCAGCTCGTGTCTATCTGGATCAGACGGGACGGGCCCATTGCTCGATCAGTGGGGGGCGCAAGATTGTCGATGCCCGCTACAGCTTTTCATATGACTGCGCCGGGGCTCCTGCCAAAGATCCATCAACTGCGGCCAAATAGGCGTTCGATGTCGGACAGTTTCAGCTCGACATAGGTCGGACGGCCATGATTGCATTGGCCGGAATGGGGCGTGGCTTCCATTTCGCGCAGCAGCGCATCCATTTCCTCGGCGCGCAGGCGTCGGCCTGAACGGACAGAGCCGTGACAGGCCATGGTGGCCGCAACATGCAGGATTTTTTCCTCGATACGATTGGCCCTGTCCCATTCGGCCAGATCGTCGGCAATGTCGCGAACAAGGCGTTCGATATTCGGCTTGCCCAGAATGGCAGGAGTTTCGCGCACGGCCACGGCTCCGGGACCGAAGGCTTCCAGCGTCAGACCGAGACGATCAAGATCCTGCGCAGCCTCTTCAAGGCGCGTGACATCCTCTTCGTCCAGTTCCACCACATGGGGAATGAGCAGGCCCTGACGGGCAATACCCTTCTCAGCCAGCGAAGCCTTGAGCTTCTCATAGACCAGTCGCTCATGGGCGGCATGCTGATCGACAATCACCAGACCATCTTCTGTCTGGGCGATGATGTAATTTTCATGGATCTGGGCCCGCGCAGCCCCAAGCGGGCGCGACAGGGCTTGCGGGTCGAGGTCCGTGTCATTGGCGCGGGCATCCGCCGAGGGAGCAACCAGATCAGCCATGCGCCCTTGCGTCTCTTGCATGCCTTGCAGGCCCGGTTGCTCTGCGAGGCGTTGCCCTTCTCCGGTTTGCGCATCAAACGGATTGGCAAGTCCCTGCGGCTGCGCCTGATCAAGACGGATGGCGGCATCCTCTTCAAGCCCGCTCCTGCCAGCTTGATAGTCCGCGTCAGGTCCGGGCTCTTGCCTGTCGGGCAAGGGAGCATAGGGACCCTGGCGCCAATCCCAGTCAACAGGGCGCGAAGGGACATGAGAAAAATGGGAGCCCCTTGTTTCAGCCGCTCCCCTTTGCCGCCCCTGGGCGATATCGGTTGTGCGCACACCGTCGGGACGCAAAGAGGCAAGGGTTGCCGCTCCGCCGGTATTGGTGGCACGATGGCCAGCCGCCATGATGGCCTGCCTTATGGCTCCGACCACCAACCCTCTGACCTGGCCGGGATCACGAAAGCGCACGTCGGCCTTGGTGGGATGCACATTGACATCCACTTCGTGCGGATCGAGATCGATGAACAGCACGACGCAAGGGTGACGTCCGCCGAACAGAAAATCGGAATAGGCCCCACGGATTGCCCCCAGCATCATCTTGTCCCGCACCGCGCGGCCATTGACAAAGACAAATTGTTGCAGGCTGTTGGCCCGGTTGAGCGTCGGCAGACCTGCAAAGCCGGTCAGGCGAACGGTATCGCGCAAGGCGTCGATCTCGACGGCATTCTCTCGGAAGGCCTTGCCCATCACCTGTCCCATGCGAACCAGATGGGCCTCCGGCCCTTCGGCAGAGGCATAGTCAAGGCGCGATCTGTCTTCGCCCGAGAGTGTGAAACGAATGCCGGGATGGGCAAGGGCTATCCGCTTGACGATCTCGGAAATGGCAGCATTCTCGGCCCTGTCGGTCTTGAGGAATTTGAGCCTTGCCGGTGTGGAGAAAAACAGATCCTTCACCTCGACGCGCGAGCCAACCGAAAGGGCAGCAGGGCGAAGCTCGCTCTGCTTGCCGCCTTCAACGGCGATCTGCCAGGCATGGTCTTCGCTCTTGTGACGCGAGGTGATGTCGAGCCGCGCGATGGAGCCGATCGAGGGCAAGGCTTCGCCCCGAAAGCCCAGATGGCGGATATCCATCAGATCATCGGGATCAAGCTTCGATGTGCAATGGCGACGCACTGCCATGACGAGATCGGCCTTGGTCATGCCAAAGCCATTGTCAGTGACACGGATGAGATTCTTGCCGCCACCGGCCGTGAGCACCTCGATCCGGTCTGCCCCTGCATCAATGGCATTTTCAACCAGTTCCTTGACCACACTTGCAGGGCGCTCGACCACTTCACCAGCGGCGATCTTGTTGATGGTGGCTTCATCAAGCTGCAAAATGGCTGAAGGGTTGGTCTCGCTCATGAGGGACTGTTTCGCTATGTCGGGTCGGGTTGGAGAAGGAGGGCAGAATCAGGTCTCTGCGCCATGTGATGAAACGGCAGAGTGCCACAAAGCGTCAGGGATTCGCAATTGCCAAGCGGCAGGCTGTTCCCCTCCTGCACCTTGTCGACATTTTGCGCCTCATCATGCCGCCCGGAATAGCGGATATCTGGCCGCCGATCCTGTTCTGCTGCCGGTTCTTTCTTTTCTATCAGATACAAATTTGTTTCCTGTGGTTGCAAACTAAGTAATAACACCATAGATCTTGCAAAGATTGCCGGGATCGCTACTTTGGAAGCGGGAGGATAATCAAACAACAGGGTCTTGAGAGGACTGCTTATGATCCATCGAATTCTCACGCTCATGCGAGAAAATGAAAGCATGACAATCCATGAGGTTGCACACAAGCTTGGCGTGTCCTCCGAAGCCGTGATCTCCTATGAAAAGGGAGAAGTCAGGCCAACACCTGAAATCATCACACGCTATTCGAAGATTTTCGGCGTTCCGGTCTCCTCCATTATGTTTTTCTGCAAGGATGACAGCGACGGCATTCTGACAACAGAAAGCCGACTCTATTTTGCTGACAAGATTGTCTTTCTTGTCGAGAAACTTATGAAGAGCAAACACTAGACCGAAGCGTTTGAAGCGGCCCCACGGCGTCCGCGCCGTGGCGGTGGCCCCAGATCACGAAGCCCATGAGGCTCACGAGACCCATGATCTAGTCTCTTTTTTCCTTGAAAAACTCTTTGAGCAGCGTTGCCGCCTCGCTTTCATGAAAGCCGGAATAGATATCGGGCTTGTGGTGACATATGGCCTGTTCGAACAGGCATGGACCATTCTCCACTGCTCCGCCCTTGATGTCCGATGCGGCATAATAGAGGCGGCGAATGCGGGCGAAGGAAATGGCCGCCGCACACATCGGGCACGGCTCGAGCGTGACATAGAGATCGCACTGAGGCAGACGCTGGCTCGAAAGCTTTGCGCAAGCCTGCCGGATGACCAGAATTTCTGCATGCGCCGTGGGATCACTCAATTCGATGGTGCGATTGCCGTCCGCGGCGATCACGACACCCTCATGCACCAGAACCGCCCCGATGGGCACTTCGCCGCGCGCTTCGGCCAGACGGGCCTGTTCAAGCGCCCGTTCCATGAAACTGCTCGAGCCCATGTTCTCCCCCGTTTCCTCGCCTTTGCCCAATGCGCTCATCCGTATTTTCCCATTTGTTAGCTTTGCGGAGCAAATCTGGCAGCCATGCAACTTTGGCTCTCTTTTTTTCCTCGCTATTGTCCCCACTGCTGTGGTAATGGCTTTCGCCATGGAACGCAAATCTGCTCGAAATGGGTCCCGTTCTGCCGACGAGAGGTCGCCAGGCGGATCCGAACATGCGCGCCGGGATGGCGCCCATAAACATAAACCGGCCTCTTCTTTCAAGAAAAAAGGCCATGGCAACAACAAATTTGGCCAAGACCGCAAACCGCGAGACGGTGGCTGGTCTCCTGCGATGGACGCGCGCAAGGAAACGCGCGAAGAACGCGCCCTGCGGCGCGAGGACGATGGCCCGGATCGCAGCAAAGCCGATAAAAGACCAAGCCGCAACAGGGATTCCCGTGACAATCGGGACGAGGATCAGGGCCGCCGCTTTGGCGATCGCTCGAGAGATGGCGCACGCAAGTCCCATTTTGGCGACCGCTCGAGAGATGGTGCACGCAAGTCCCATCCTTCTGCGCCGCGTATGGCAGGCAAAAGCTCCAGACCCTCCAACGGACCGGTAAAGGACGACAAGCCCAAGGGACCGGCCTACACACCGCCGACCCGCGCTCTTGAAGAAGGCGAGCGCATTGCCAAGATCATGGCGCGCGCCGGTCTTTGCTCGCGCCGGGATGCCGAGGTCTGGATCACGTCCGGTCGCGTCAGTGTCAATGGCAAAGTGCTTGAAAGCCCTGCCATCAATATTCAGCCAAGCGACAAGGTGCTTGTTGACGGTGCGCCCCTGCCGGTGCGCGAGCGCACGCGCCTGTGGCTGTTTCACAAACCCCGTGGCCTTGTGACAACCACATCCGATCCGGAAGGCCGGGCAACCATTTTCGAGAAACTGCCAGAAGGTCTGCCAAGGGTCATTTCGGTCGGGCGGCTCGATATCAATACTGAAGGGCTGTTGCTGCTCACCAATGATGGCGGCCTTGCCCGTGTTCTGGAATTGCCCGCGACCGGCTGGCTGCGACGCTATCGCGTCAGGGCCTATGGCCATGTTACCCAGAGCCAGCTTGACAGCCTTGCGGACGGGATCGCGCTTGATGGCGTGCTCTATGGCTCCATTGATGCACAACTGGAACGCTCGGTGGGCGACAATGCCTGGATCACCGTCGCCTTGCGCGAAGGCAAGAACCGCGAAGTGAAAAAGGTACTGGGCCATCTGGGCCTTGAGGTGAACCGGCTGATCCGCGTTTCCTACGGTCCGTTCCAGTTGCTCGATCTGGACGAGGGCAAGGTGCAGGAAGTGCGCGGCCGGGTGCTGCGCGAACAGCTCGGCTCACGCCTGATCGAGGAAGCGGGTGCCGATTTCGATGCCCCGATCCTGACCGAACTGGCCAAGGAAGAACCGACAAAAGACAAGAAGAACGAACGCAAATCCTCAGGCGGTGCCAAAGGCGGATATCTTTCGGCCAAGGAAGGTGCCCGGGTCATGTCTGACCAGAAAAACCGCAAGGAAGAGCGCAAGAGACGCTTTGAAGATGATGATCGCGGCGACCGGAACGAGCGGGGCCGTGGGGATCGGGATCGTGGGGATGACCGACAGAAGGAAAGCTACAATGCCATTCCCTATGCCGAGCGCAAGCCGTTCAATCCGGCAGCCCCACGCAGAACCGATTTCGTCTTCCGCGAAGACGGGGCCGACGGCAAGAAGATCATAGGCCGATCTGTTCGCAAGGTTGGCGGCAAGCCGCACAAGGCCGATCTGCTTGATCCCAATGCGCGCATTGAAAAATCAAGATCCGGCGGCAAGAGCTATGGCGGCAAGGGTAAAGCCGGTGACCGACCTCAAGGCAAGCGCCCCTTTGGCGAAGGCCGTCCCGGGGGCAGCCGATCCTCCAACGAGCGCGGCTCCGCTGGACGCTTCGAGGGCAACAGATCCTCCAACGAGCGTGGCTCCGCTGGACGCTTCGAGGGCAACAGATCCGACAGGGGCCGCCCATCTGGTCGCCCGGGCGGACCTCGCGGCCGCTCAGATCGCGACTGATATCAAGATTTGTCAAATACAAAAAGAGGGCGAAATTCGCCCTCTTTTTTATTGGTTTGCCGGTCCCCTACTCGGCAGCGACATAGGACGGGACAGCCAGCAGAGCAACCAGCGATCCGTAAAGCAGGCTGATAAAGGACACCGCAATGGAGGAGGCCAGCAAGGACGGATCTTCGACACTGGAAAGCGTTGCGATAACCCCGATCACCAGATAAAGCAAACCGCCCAAAAGGCCTGACAAGATAACTGTCAAGGCAGCCGATTTTCGAAACCCGGACGAAATCGTCTGATCTGACAGGACCAGCGCGGCAATGGCGCTGAAACTTCCACGCAAGCCGAAATTGCAAATCAAGGCCGCCAGGCAGGTGGCCAGAATGATGGCCAAGCTTATGAAGTCAATCAGATAGTCATTGGCTCCAGACAACCAGCCTGTTGCACCGGTTACGGTCAGAATAAGTCCAAGCCCCAGAAAATAGGACATTTTCATTTGCTTTCTCCTATAACGTTGTCTTTCAGATCCGTTTGTTTCAAAAGATCAATCAAGTTTTTTTCACTCAAATTCAGTTGTTTCATGCGCCGGGCCAGGAGAGGCAATTCAAGCTCGACGAATGTCTGCATGATGAAGTTTCGCGCTATCCCCATGGCATCGTCCTGAACCAGACTGCCGGTTCCGCGTTCCGGTTTAATGATCCCCAAATCACGCAAACGGGCATGAGCATTGGCTGCCGTGTTCGGTGTCACACCCATTTGCATGGCGGTTTCACGGACGGACGGGACGGGGCTACCTGGCCGCAATGTCTGGGCAAGAATCTCTTCCATGATTGCCTCGGCGATCTGAACCGCTTTTCCTCTGCTCCCGGTTTCATTCATTGCTTTTGCGTCCCCGTCATTTGCACCTCTGTATCACTGTACCATTACACTAATACACCTTATTTCCGAAATCGCAACGACCGCTTATTTTGTTGGTAAACCAAACCTGAATCGGGCGGGAAAAAGAAGCTTGAGACCGTTCACTGGCTTGACTGGGTTTGTACTCCACCATCAGGGCAAAGACCGAGGTGCCACAAGCAGAGGCCATGAGGTTCCCCAGCTTGCTTTTCTGGAAAGGCAAGGAGATGACAGCATGGGAAATATGTGCCACAAGGTCTCCGAAGATATTGTTATTCGGAAAATTCAAGCATGCGCATTGTTGGTGGTCGTTTCAAAGGCAAATCTCTGGCCAGCCCGAAAAGTCAGGCTATTCGGCCTACGACGGACCGGGTGCGGGAAACCTTGTTCAACATTCTGGCCCATGGATATGATCATGTGGTCGAAGGGGCTCGGGTACTCGACCTTTTTGCCGGCACCGGGGCTCTGGGTTGCGAGGCACTCTCACGCGGCGCCAAGGCGGCACTGTTTGTCGAGGACGGCACGGAGGGGCGCGGTCTTATTCGAACCAACATGGAGACGCTCGGTCTTAACGGCGTGGCCAAAATATTCAGACGCGATGCGACCCGGCTCGGCGATATCGGCACCATGGAGCCTTTCACGCTGGTTTTCATGGATCCACCCTATAACAAGGGGCTGGGCGAGCAGGCGCTTGCCAGGTGCGCTCAAGGGGGGCTGGCTCGTGCCCGGTGCCCTGATCGTCTGGGAAGAGGATGACAAGGCAGAGCTTGCTGCTCCAGACGGTTTTGAAGAGATCGAATGCCGTTCCTACGGCGATACGAAACTGACATTTCTGCGCTATGGCGGCTGACGCCGAGGAACCTCGCGCAAAGCGCCTCAACGTCCTGACGCTCCTTGCCATCTTGCATCGGAAGACGGGGTTTGCCGATGGACAAATCGATCCGCACTATTGACAAGCACGATCAAATGCGGCTTAAAATCCTCCTTCAAGTGTTACGCGGCTTTCATAATTTTCCGTAATAAGCACTTGTATTTAGGGTGGTTCAACCTGATAATTGCGACAAGAATTAACACAACCAGACCATTACGGACGAGCCATCCCTGACACCTTGAAGACAGTTTTTCCTCCCCGCCTTGAAAGATGACTTAATGAGACTTTCCGGTCCCTTTTTCGCGATCCTTGCCGTTTCGATTTTTGCTGTTCAGGATTCCATTACCAAGGTGGTAGGACAGAGTTACTCGCCCTTTCTGATTACCATGGTGCGTTATTGGGCCTTTGCGCTGTCCGCCATTTTCTGGGCCATGCGATCTGGTGTGAGCTTCCGGCAGGCAATTCATACCGATCATCTGGGGCTGCAAGTCTTGAGGGCCTTTCTTCTGGTTGCCCAGATCGTGATTTCCATCCTGTGCTTTGCCTATGTGGGGTTGGCGCAAAGTCAGGCCGTGTTCTCTGCCTCGCCATTGGTGGTGGCGCTGCTGTCGGTGCCCTTGCTTGGCGAGAAGGTGGGCTGGCGGCGCTGGCTGGCCATCGTTATCGGCATGGCGGGCATGTTGCTGATCATCAATCCGTTCGGCAAGGAAATCAGCAATCTTATCTTTGTTCCGGTGCTTTGCACCTTCACCTTCGGCCTTTACAATATCTATACACGACTTGCGAGCCGCTATGACTCGCCTCGCGTCAGCTTCTTTTATACCGGTGTTGTGGGGATGCTCATCACCAGCGCCATCGGTCCGTTTTTCTGGACCCCGGTGGCTGGCCCGGACGCGCTTTGGCTGCTTGCGCTTTGCATCATCGGGGTCGCCGGGTCACTATTGTCTCATCCGCGCACTGGCCTTGACGGAATCCGTAACGGTTGCAGACAATCACCTATCTTCAGTTGGTCTATGAAATCATTATCGGCTATTTCATCTTCGAAGAGCAATTGACAATCGTGATGCTGCTCGGAAGTGCCATTGTGGTGGCGGCAGGGGCCTTCACCATTCGGCGTGAATATAGTCTCAAGCAAACCAGCGAGGCGGAGCAATCATCCGCCGCCCTTGCGAGGGTCGAGCGATAGGCAAAGGCAATCGGCGCATCATTATCGACCAAAATGGCAAAAGCGGTAAGATTTCCACCATTATTTCAATATCGTCTTACGCACTAAGTCTATGCCATATCGTGTCAAACAGGCCTTGCTCTTGATCCCCGTCAAAGCGGCTTGGCAAGAGGAAGCGCCATAATTTTGTCAACCGGCCGCCAGGGGACCTCTCTCTGGTGGGGCGATCTTGAATGCAACCGACCTTTCGAGAGCCCTTTTCAGGCTTTTTGCCCAAGGTCCGATGAAGAGGAGGCCACAATGGCCATCAAAGACGTTGTCTGCCTATTGGACATTGAAACCGATCTGACTACCGCCACGGTTCAGATCGCCTGCGAAACTGGTCAATCAGATGGACGCTCATCTGACTGGCGTCGCTCCGCTGATCGAGCCCGTTGTTCCTGCGATGATGGTGCAACCCGTGCCGGATCAGTTCATTGCCGATGCGCGCAACCGGGCAAAGGAAAAAGCTCAGTCGGCCATTGAGCGCTTCAGTGAATATGCCGATCTCAATACCAATTCCTTCGAAACACGGATGCTGGACATCATGCCCGGAGGCCTGGACACGCTGCTCAATCATGCCCGCATGTGCGACCTGATCATCATCGGTCAGGATCATCCCGATCGCCCCGAGCCGCTACGCCCGGATTTGATCGAGGCAGCCCTGTTCGATTCTGGCCGCCCGATCCTGCTTGTGCCTTATGTCGGCGTCGAAGCCTTCTCGGCCAAGAAAATCATGGTTGCCTGGGATGGCTCCAAGACGGCGGCCCATGCCGTTTATGCGGCCATGTCGCTGCTGGAGAAAGCCGAAGAGGTGCGGGTCGTGCTGGTTGATGCCGAGAAACTGCATTTGCCCGGAGATCCGGGAGCCGATCTGGCGGTTTATCTCTCAAGACATGGCGTCAATGTTTCGGTCGACAAGATCACATCCAGTGAAGCCGGCGTCGCAGATACTCTGCTCGGTCATGTCGATGTGATGGGGGCCGATCTGGTCGTGATGGGCGGCTATGGCCACAGCCGCGTGCGGGAATTCATCATGGGCGGTGCCACGCGCGACATGCTGGGCGCAATGACCGTTCCGTGCCTTATGGCCCACTGACGCAAACAAGACGAAAGAGAAACAAAAAACCGGCGGGCCCCTGGGCCCACCGGTTTTTCCTTGACCATCTGTCTGCCTTTCGACCTATTTGAAGAAAATCGCCCAACTCAAGACAAGTTGAATGACGGCATAAATCGGCAACCATGTGTGGCGCAATTGTTCCACCGACATGAGCTGCTTGATTTCATCCTGTTTCTTCAAACGACGTTCCACGCGCTCGAGCCGCGACTCAACCGCCAGGCTTTTGAGATGAATTTCCTCGATCGGAGCAACCTGATGCAGGAGCATGTTGATTTGCTCGTTCAGGTCCTTCATTTGCTTGGTGACCAACTTGGTATCTGAAGAGTGTCCATAGTCGGCGGCCCGGATCTTATTGCCCAAGCTGTTGATATCAGCACGAATCCTTCGGATTTCATGACTGATGTCGTCCGTTTCAAACTGGTTCCATTCTGGTTCCACGCGGCGCCTCCAATAACAATTAGCCGACTTTTGGACAGATTAACAGCAAGGTTTTAAATTTTTGTTCATATGATCAAGGTTGTTGATTGTCCAATATTTGCTTCCTTTCAATTTTTATTTTCAATTCAATTAAAATTTTAGGCAACTCTATTTACCATTGCCTTTTTTGACAATTAATCACTTCTCAATTGCATATTTAAAACCTGACGATCCGGTCCTTCGAAAAAATCCCGAAACCAAAACCGGCAAGAAACGCGCCAATCTGCCGGGCTGGAACGTCGACTTTCCGAGAATTGATGTTGGTGTTGAAGTCTGCATAGGTTTCAAAAGATTGTCCTTTTCCGCATGGTTGCTTGGCGAAATCGACGCTGGCAGCGATGACACGCGAAAAATGGATCCTCATGACAAGCGGAGGGCTGAAAAATCATGAGCAGTTTTAATCTCGATGTCTTTTTCAGACCCCGCAATGTGACGCTTGTGGGAGCCTCCCAGCGTGAGGGGGAGCATTGGCTACGCTATCGCCCGCAACCTGATTGATGGCAAATTTCGCGAAAAGCTCTTTTTGGTCAATCCCAAAGGCGGGGAGCTGTTTGGCAAGACCGTCTATCAGTCCGTTCTGGACATTGATGCCAAGCTTGACCTGGCAATCGTTGCCACTGCGCCGCACTCGGTTACCCAGATCCTGGAGCGGCTTGGAGAAAAAGGCTGCCGCGGAGCCATCATCATGGCGGTTGAAATGGGACAGGGAGAAGGATCCCTGGCGCAGGAAGCTCTCTCTATTGCACAGAAATACAAGATGCGCCTTGTCGGCCCGAACAGCATCGGCGTGCTGTCGCCAGCGGCAGGCCTCAACGCCTCCTTCAGCCATGTGCCGGGGCTGCCGGGCGACCTTGCCCTGATTTCGCAGTCCAGCGCCGTGGTGACGAGTGTTGCAGAATGGACAGCGCACCATAAACTGGGCTTTTCCGGACTTGTGGCTCTCGGTGACAAGCTGGATGTCGATATCGGCGACATGCTGGATTATTTCGCCATGGATTCCCGGACGCGCGCCATCCTGCTCTATGTGGAATCAATCCATAATGCCCGAAAATTCATGTCTTCCGCCCGAGCTGCGGCGCGCACAAAACCGGTGATCCTGATGAAATCGGGTCGCCATCCGCAAGGGGCCGTCGCCTCACGCAGGGGTGCGCTCGCCGGGGTTGATGCCATTTATGGCACGGCATTCGAGAGGGCCGGTCTGCTGCGCGTCAATGATCTGCACGAGTTTTTCGATGCGGCAGAGACCCTCACCCATGTGCGCAGCCTCAAGGGGCCGGACATTGCGATTGTCACCAACAGCTCCGGCATCGGTGTGCTCGCGGTTGACAATCTGGTCGATGAAGGCGGAGAGTTGGCAACTCTGGGCAAGGACACGATCGAGCGTCTGGACGCCATCCTGCCCGAGACATGGTCTCGCAGCAATCCGGTTTATATCGTCACCGATGCGGATCTCGGGCGCTACAAGAAGTCGCTGGATGTGCTGATGGATGACAAGCATATCCATGCAATTCTGGCGATTTTCTGCCCCTCGGCCATCGCATCGGGGGAACAAAGCGCCCATTGCCTCATCGATCTTCTTGAGGAGCGGAAGAAGAAAGGCAAGCGCCGTATCCCGGTCTTTGCGGTTCATCTTGGCGGCGGGACCGATGTGGCACGGCTCTACGAAGAGGCGGGCGTTCCTCATTTCGAGACCCCGGCAGATGCCATTCGCGGCTATTCCTATGTGGTCAAGCACATGCAGGCACAAGAGCAGTTGATGCGGATGCCCCCTGCCCTTGGGTCTTTCCAGCCTGATTATGAAGCGGCAAGAACCGTGATTGACGAAGCCATCATGGCGGGCAAGACATGCCTTGATGCGGTCTCGGTGACGACGTTGCTGGAGGCCTATGGCCTGCCGATTTCCGCATCCTATGCCGCCAGCACAGCAAGTGAAGCGGCGCAGCTGGCCGCCCCCATCATCTCGAAATATGGGGCTGCGGTGGTCAAGATCGACAGCCAGGACATTCAGTTCAAGTCCGATATCGGTGGTGTGGTTCTGGATCTGCATAACAGCGGTGCGGTGGCTACCGCCGCCCAGCAGGTGCTCGAACGCGCACGCGAGGCCTATCCCTATGCCAAAATCAATGGCGTCACCGTGCATCCCATGATCCGCAAGCCCCATGCGATCGAGCTTCTGTTCGGCATGCTGGTGGATGACATATTCGGGCCGGTCATGGTGTTCGGACGCGGGGGAACGGCGGTTGAAGTCATCCGCGACAAGGCCCTTGCCCTGCCCCCCCTCGACCTGCTTTCGGCCCGCGACATGATCGAGAAGACCCGCGTCAACCGGCGTCTTGAGGGCTATCGCGACACACCGGCATGCGACAAGGACAGCCTTGCCGAGATGCTGGTGAGAATGAGCCAGATGATCGCCGATTTCCCCGAGATTCATGAACTGGATTTCAACCCGGTTCTGGCCGATGCCCATGGCAACATTATTGCCGATGCAAGGGTGCGGGTCTCGGCTGTTTCTGAACACATTCACCCTCACAAGCGCTTTGCAATCAAGCCTTACCCCAACGAATGGGAACAGGAACGGGAACTCAAGGATGGCCGTGTGGCCGTCATTCGTCCGATGCGCCCCGAGGACGAGGCCCTGTTCCCTGACTTTTTCGACCATGTCACGGATGAGGACATGCGCTTGCGTTTCTTCTCGGCAGCGCGAACAATGAGTCATGCTTTTGCCGCCCGCCTTACCCAGATCGATTATGCCCGCTCGATGGCCTTTATTGCGCTCGACAAGGAAAGCGGCGACATGCTCGGCTCTGTACGCCTGATGGGAGATGCCAACCATGAACGCGGAGAATATGCGGTCATGGTCCGCTCAGACCTCAAGGGCTTGGGGCTGGGCTGGATGCTGATGAAACTGATTCTGGCCTATGCTGAAAAGGACAGTTTCAGGGAAGTGGCTGGCGAGGTGTTGCGCACCAACAAGACCATGCGACAAATGTGCGAGGCACTTGGATTTGAAACAAAAATGGATCCCGATGATCCGGATCTGGTCCATATGGTTTTCGACGTGCCGAAAATTTCGCGCAAACTCTGAAGGTGGAGCGAGGCTAACAGTTCCCGGCTTCCTAGTTCTCTGGCCTCCGGTTCTCTGGCCTCTGGTTTCCAGCTTCCGGTTTCCAGCTTCCTGGTTTCCAGCTTCCGGTTTTCTGGCCAAGTCGACCGACGCCCCAAGAGGCGCGCGGCCCTTTTCATATGTGCCAAGGTCAGGGAAGCTTTCTCTCATTGAAATCCGTCTTGTGCTGCTTCGCTACACAAATGGCTCTGCCGACGATTAGGGGCTCCGCCGGGCAAAGGCCATTCTTCAACCGTCACATCGACCGACCCGATTCGCACATTTTTGAGCTTTTTGATCCGCACCAGCCGTGCGGGCATGAAAAAGCGGGAATGCAACTTTGGGGGACTTGCATTCCCGCCCCACAGAAAAGCGCAGTCTTGAGAATTTCGCCGCAAAACGTCTCTCTGGCTTTTCCAATTGCTGTCTTGCCTTGTGCCTTGCCATCCTAGCTTTTGATTGCTGGCGACGGGGTATTGTTCAATTTGAAAAGGAACAAAAGTTTTTTTGTATGGCTGTGTTTTTTATTCGCAAGCAAACCCAGCATCCTGATTCTTTACCTATCGCTCTTTGATTTAAATCAAGCAATATAATCAAGATGTTATAGACTAAAGCCCACCGTGCTTTTACCCTAAGGATCCTTGCTTATGCCCTACACAGGCACCAGCGTCGCCACCTGGAAAGTATAGAGATCTCCATCTTCATCCTTGATCGAAACATATTCGCCACGTTTGAATGCATGGAGACCGAAACGATAGCCCGCCTCGACATCATCCTCGCCGTCGATGTCATAAGTAAAGGCCCAGCTACCTCCGGGTCTGTGAATGAGATGGCCATGCTCGTCCAGTTCGCCCTCCCAGAAGCGGCGGACCCGACATTCCTTGCGACGGACACGCCAGACTTCGGCATCGATATAGCCATTTTCATCAAGAGGAGCGACAAACTCATAGCCGTGTTGCGCACTGCCGCTGGGAAAGTCGGCATTTCTCGCCAGGTTAAGACGCACTTTGGTCATTACGCTTTCGGCCATTTTCTTCTCCGTTTCAGCTATTTCTCGTCCCCATACAGTCAGATTCCGTGCATTTCCACCCCAATACAGGTTTGTGCTACAGAAACCCGCACCATCAACACGGTGCCCGACTGTAATTCTTACGTTTTTCTCAAATAATCTTTGCATGAAGCGATGAATTTGTTCAATAATACTAAAAACCAAGGGAGAAAAACAACATTGCTTAAATAGTCTATGGCGTTTTACTTAACTTGATTTTCATCAATGCCCTTGGGGAGGTTTAAAGACAGACTTTGCGCAACTCGACGTGCAGGCTGGCTTCTGGCCCGTGACTGGCTTGCAAGAGTTTTGCAATCTTTTTCGAGGCAGGTCCATGGACGCTCACAGTCCCCAGAGCAATCAAGACTATTCTGTTTGCTCCCGCGAATCCAAGCGGACGCTCTATAGCGCCCTTGCCGAGCATGGGAGCGTAGATGCGCACGACCAGACGCATGTGGTGAATTTCCTCGCGTCGGCCTCCAATTACGGCTTGCCGGGTCCGGTAGAGTGCATTGAGACCGCCAATTACTATCTCTTCCTGTCCGGCCCCTACTGTTTCAAACTCTTTCGCCAGTGTCCCAAAGATGCGGCGTCAGGCGAACCACCAAGACGGCATTCTCTGGAAGAGCGCTATCAGCTTGCCTTGCGGGAAATCGAGTTCGGACAGCTTTATTCGCCCAAACTCTATCTCGGGCTGGTTCCGGTCTGGCAACGGGATGCCGCGCTGTTCATGCAGGTTCCCCAGACAGCCAATGGCGAGCAGCCAAGCCTCAAGCATGTCGCGCTTCAGCAGGATGTCATCGCAGACTGGGTGATCGTGTTGCATCGCTACGATGCGTCCAACAGCTTTGACCGGTTCGTTGAGCATTATCAGCCCAACTATATCGAATGCCAGAAGCTGGCTCATCTGTTCGAACCCAAATCCGGCGAAGAGGTGATTGACCAGCAGGGCGAGAGCTGGCTGACCTTCCTTTACAAGTCGCTTGAGGATCTGGAGCCTTTTGTCCGATCCTGTGACAGCAAGACCAAGAAAAACACCTTGCGCGCCTGCCTTAACCGCGCCAAGGGCCAGCTTGACCGGTCCAAGCCAGCAATTCTGCATCGCGAGGACCATGGGCTCTTCCGCCATATTCATGGCGATGTGAAACTGAGCAATGTTGTTGATCTCAGGGACAATTTCTGCCTGATCAATCCACGGGTCGAAGATGAACACGGCGCGATGACAGAGCTGATTGGCGATCCCTTCTATGATATTGCCGCGCTTGTCGGCGAGTTATGGTCGCGAAATCTCAACAAGCAGGCAAACTGGGTATTTCCCATTATTGCAGCCGACAGTTTGACAGCCATGCCCTCAACGGTCTGTTGACCTTTGACCTCTATGTCTTCATGCAGTCTCTGAAAGCGGCAAGAAGCCTGTATCAGAAACGGACCATCACAACGACCAATGCGCCTCAACCACATGAGTTCGGCTTTCAGAACCACTTGAGGACCGCTCGGGACAGCCTGTTGCAGGACGAGACACGGATCATTGCGGTGGGTGGTGGACGCCAGCGGGACCGCTCCCATTTCTCGCGCATGCTCGCACCTCTGGTTGGCAGGATGCCCGGCGCGCTCTATTTGTCGGCAGAGCAGGAAATCCTCGCTCTATACGAAATTTCCGACCTGCATTGCCTGCCGACAACGGCGCATCGCTTTTCGGTTTGGGAGCTGGTTTACCGACGGATGGCAGACAAGGCCCGCCTCGCTCTGGCGGCCGGGTATTCGGTCATCATGGAAGGATGGTTCGGCAATCCGGTCAACAGACAGCAGTTGAGTGATCTGGCATCCGATTTCGGTCTCGAAAACTCCCTTATTGCGTTCAATCTGGTGCAAAGCCGCAATGACATGAAAAAAGCGATCGATGGCGGCGACAGTCGGAACAGCAACATTGAAATGCAAAGCGCCAACGGGCCAGATTCGGGATCCGATGCCTTCGCGATGGCGGGCATTGATCATGACTGGACGCGCTGGATCGAGCTTGATTGCTCCCGATCTGTCGGCGACCAGCTGGGCAAGGCGCTGAATTTCATCACCATCGCACGGGCTTCCATCACGCGGGAAATCCTGCACTAGATCCCGCTATTCAACGTCGACGCAATTCGGGCCAGCCTCGGTCTGGGCGCGACATGCTTGAGGCCTTCACCCTGAAAACTGGCAAGAGAATGAACAGATAGCGCTCTGCCATGGTCCTGCGCTGCCTGTGGCGATGGATTGGTGTTTCGAGAGGATGAAGCGGATTTTGTCCGGGGACCGGGGCTCACGCAGCGGCCGCCGCCCTGGCCTTTACCTTGCTTTTCCTGAAGCGGCAACGCAAGATCGTGCCTGCACCATACTCGCTGGAAATTGCAAATTCTCCACCGACAGCAGCGACAATACGAGCCACGAGAATAAGCGGCAGGATTTGCGGCAGGCCGATTTCCCTCAGGCGCAGGCTCTCGGAAAGCGGATCCTTGATGCAATGTATCTGACGGGTAGACAGGGTGGTGCCGGTATCGATGCAATCAAGCACGATATAGTTGCCTGAGCTGTGTTCGCGCAACTCGAGGCGGATTGGTCGTTGCGCCTGCTTCAGCAAGCGATTGAACGCACCTTCCACCGTCAGGGACATGAGTTTGGCAAAGCCATTGGCATCGCCATTGACCATCAAGCCGCTTTTGACAGGGCAATCGATCTGAACCGGGCGGTTGTGAATCTCGGACAGGGCGATGATCCGCTCGGTCTTCTCTTGCAGCAGCACCGCCAGATCGCAAGGATGATCTTGCGAGAAATAACCGCTTGACTGTGCTTCCGACAGATCTCGCAGCAACTCGATATTATGTGCACATCGGGCCATGCTTTCGACCGACGTGATGACCGTCCCCTCCAGTTCATCCAGTTCGGCCTGCAAAGGCAGATGGCGGACCAGTTTTTCCAGATCCTGCAAGAGCGGCTCGAGGAGAATTTCCAACACTTCCTGCTGCCAAAGGGAAAAATCCTCACTTATCCTCTGGCTCTGCGGCCCGGAAAGCAGGTTCTCCATCAACATCAGGATGTCTTCGGCCTTGACCCGGACGCTATCTTCGGCCAACCGGATGCGCGAGACCATGGTCGCCGCCTTTTGGGGATTTGTGCAGCCAAACACGATCCGGTCCTGCGCCTTTCCGGTTTCACCATGCAGCTTGATGATAGCCTTGCTGAATTGTTCCGACAGTCTGGACAGTTCGCCATCGTGGTCGCTGGCATTGTGATATTCGCGCCCATAACTGCGTACGAAGGCCGATATGACATAGTCAGGCTCGCTGATATAGCCATAGTGCGCGACGGAAAGCCCTCTTTTCTCGTCGGCCTCGCTGACCCGAAGATTGAAGAAGCGCTTCAGTATCAGGGCGAAGATGAATGCCACGCCAAAGGACCAGGCAGCGATGGCTCCAATTCCGATGAGTTGGGTCACAAGATGCTGCGTCAGTGAATCCATGAGCCCGGCCCAGGCGAGCGGAGCCAGCAAGCAGCCAATCAGTCCACCGGAGAGAAAGGCAGATATCAGCTCACCGGGATCATCAATTTCGGAGGCGGCCAGAATACGCTTGAAACTCACGGAAAGCGCCCCGGCAAGAATGCCGGTCAGGGCAGCATCCACGGGCTCGGCATAAGAGGCAACCGAGGTAAGAGCCACGGTTCCGGACAAAACGGATGTTGTCAGATCCTGCGTCGTATCATTGCTGCGCAAGATTTTCATCATCAGGCTTCCGGCGATTGTCGCAAAGCTGGCACCAAGGAAGAAAACAAAAATGGCCGCCGATATGTCTTGCAGGCTTTCGGCCCGCATCGCCGTGAGCAGAACAAGAGCGGTCACCAGACAGATTGCACCAAGGCCATGCCAGGTCGGGCTATGACCTCTGGGGCGCCCGCCTTCCTCAGGGAACCGTCCCATACGAGGACCGAGCACCAGCGAGATGGCCACGGCAACAAATCCGGCAGACAGGAAGATGACGACGGAACCACCGGCGTCCTGAAAGCCGCTTGCCATCAGCCAGCCGGTGCCCCCTTCATGGGGCCAGCTCCAATGCGTGGTCACTGGCGCGACCAGCACCGCCACGATGACCACAAGCAGATTGCCCGAATAGACGCTACCGCGCTCGGTCATCGCGCAGGCAGCAGCGATCGGCGGAATGGTAAACAGGCTCACGACACGCAGATCCGCCTCTCCCGACAACAGGTCGGACCGCCCTATGATCGATCCATTCCAGCCAACAAACCCATGAAATGTATCACCATTCAGCAAGCCATAGCCGACCAGCCAATAGCAGATGAGGGACAGGCTGAAGGCGGTCAAGATCCGCACATTGGTGTCCAGCTCATTGCGGTATTTGACCCGGCCAGACATCAACATGACAAGCCCGGCCGGAATGAACAGGCCTGCAACGGACATTAGCAATCTGGCAAGGTCAAGCATAGAATTCTCATGGGTATGATGAGCGTAAAACGCCACCATTCGGCGCGTCGGCTGTCAAACCCGGAGTCTAGTGGTTTATGGTTATTGTCCCGTTAATGAGCTGAACAGATAGCAAGGGACGAGCCACACGATCATGGGGAAATCTGCGTACCGGTTTCGTCAGCCAGGCCGATCAGCAAATGCTCGCCATTTTTTCCAAGTTTCAGGATGCCATACCGGGCTTTTGCATAGAGCGCGGCATGGCCTTCCTGGAAGAAGAAAGATTGCGGTTCGATCTCTATGTCCGAGCTTGTCCGTTTGGTGGGAAAACGGGCCGCGAACAGCCGCTCGTTTGGCGCCAAAGACTCGCCCTTCTGATAAAAGCGGGAAAAGACAGCCCTTTTGTGCTCGCCAAGCGTGACGATGAGCAACCCGCGCGGTGGGATCTCCCGGACATTCTCGCCGTTTTGCTCAATGGCTTGCTGCCAATCAAGACGCGCCTCGGAGGCAAGGGAATATCGCAGTCGCATATAGTCACCCTGCATGAGAGACCGGGGGTCTTGCGGCTCCAGTTCCAGCAAAATCGGTTCGCCATCGCGCTTCAGCATTTCCTTGTCAAAAATACCGAGATTCACAAAGGCCAGAATCGGCAGCAGTGCCAGCAGGATCAGATGGTTACGCATGACCACCTCTCTTGGACATATCGCTTCTGCGGAGTTCTGTCGCCTCGCGGGGTGGCCTGTGCCAGCCGCGCCGATAAATATAGCCGGCCCCGAACAGCAACAGGAGCCCGGAGGCAATCAGCACCATAGACTTTTGCATCAGGGAAAGCTCGAGCATGTAATAATAGAAGAAACCGAACAACAGCGCGAAGGCAAGACCGAGAAGAATTTGCGCGGGCCGGTGGGTCGCATATCCCAGAATCATCAAACCGAGCGCCAGCAGGATCCCCGGATCAGACAGAAGTGCAAGGCAAAACACGCCGACAAGAGAGACAACAAGCGGTTCGTTGAAACGCCGTTTTCTTTGCCCTGCCACCCAAAGGATGAGCGCCGCCAGAGCGAGCGCCAGCGCCACCAGCACCGACCATTTATAGCCAAAGCCAAAAATGCCGGCGAACTGATCGGGCATGTCGACCCAGGATGTCCGGTCGATATGCACGAGAGAACTGATCACCCCAACCGCCAGACAGAGCGAGATCAGCAAGGCACCATAAAGGCTCGTCAGGGTCTGGCGCACCACCGGCCAGACAAGAAAGGCCGCCAAAGCGAAAAGATGGGCAGCAAGCAGCACATCAAACCCGATCAATTGCAGCTCCCTGGGGCAATCCGCAAGCAGGCTGACCCAGAGAGAGAGCAAAAAGGCGATGGCTGAGAAAAAAGCGTTCTATGGATGAGGGAAAGGCAAGAAAACTCAATATGGCAACGAGCCCGAGTATCACCGAGATTGTCCAGAACCAGCTCAGGGCAAACAGGTCATGACCGATTTGAACCAGCCCGGCAACGAGGGCAAATTTGCCAACCTGGAGGAAAGTCAGCGCGAGCTGGATATAGAAATCCTGAAGTCGCCTGCCATCATGCGAGCCCAACCGGTAGAGAAAGGCTGAAAGGACACAAAACAGCAGCCCGTTGATCGTGAGGCTGATCTTGCCTCAGGTCAAACAGGCCAAACAGCCAAAGCAGGTAAAGCAGCAAAAAGCCGGAAATGATCGCCCCAACCGCACTCAAGGCCCGCAAATAAAGAGGAGCTTCGGCCACTCTTCGGGTTTTCATGGCAATGAGTTCCTGACTGATCATCATCAGCCGCGGGCGGTCGAAGCCTTCCTCGTTATGGAGGAAATTGAACCATTGCAGAATGCCTGGCGCTTCGCCCAGAAAACCGCTCGATGTATTGTCTTCCATCACTGCCCTCCCCTTGCCTCAATATCAAGCGAGAGCAGATGACGCAGATAGGCCGCCGCGCCCGCAAAGCTGATGATGGCAAAAACCGCGGTGAAAAAGGTGGTGCCAATGCTTTCAAGGACATTGTCGAACAGGATGACCGCGAATGCGATGACCGCAAGAATACAGATCATCAGCATCAGCAGCGCCAGAGCCGCCACATCGGGACGCCAATAGCGGTGGGCTATGAATAGCAATGCGCTCAGAAGCGCTGCCCCCAGCGCGCTCACTCTGATGATCATGTCCGAGGTCTGCCAGTCCGACACCCAGATCATCATGGTGGGAAAGAGAAACAGCAGCATTCCGGCAAGCAGGAGCCAGCGCGTCCATTGGGGAGAAAGCCACTCGAAATCCAGCTCGATCCGACTTTGCCTCACCTCTGCGGCACTTGGGGCCAACAGCTCTCGGGCAAGAAGGAAGGCACCGTTCAAGCCTGCCTGGGCAAGCAACACCAACGGCTGCCAGGCATCGCGCAGACCCGGCTCATTGCTCCAGAACAGGAACAGCGAGAGGTTGACAAGCCCCAGCCACAGCACCCAAAGAGACAGAAAGCGGGCTATCACTGTCCAGATGGTTATCAGTGCGGCCCAAAGGGCGAAAAACTGCCACTGATCTGCTCCGGTCTGGTAGATCTGCCCGAAAACCGCAAGGAAAACGCCCGTCAACACGGCAGCTGACAGCAACAAGAGACGGGACAGGAAACGCTCGAGAGACAGGAACCAGCTCAACCCGGCCGTGATCACGATACCGCTTTCGATCATCGCAAGTTTCACCAGATCGGGAATGGAGGCCCAGTTGAAGGCGAAGAAAAAGACGATACCGGCCAGAACGAGCCCACTGCCAAACGCCAGAAGCAGCAGCATCGCCCAGCGCGCCCATTCATGGGGGGGATGCAACCAGCCGAGACTCTTCAGCCGGGTATCCTGATCGATAACGCCCTGGGCAGCCAATTCATCAAGCAGATGACGATCAACCGTGATGCTTTTGAGCAGGTCCGATGGTGTATGACCTTTTGACTGCGATGGCATGACGTCGACTTTCCTGTGGTACCTTCACAATTTTCCTGCAAATCTTGACGATATCACGACACAGGACAATCTAAAGCACGGATTTGACGCGTCCACACACATGAGATCTGCCTGT
>NZ_CAUVYE020000012.1:0-482516 GCF_963556055.3 uncultured Cohaesibacter sp.
ATCCAGCAGGAACAGTTTGGGTTGACGCACTACGGCTCGGCCAATGGCAACGCGCTGGCGCTGTCCGCCTGACAACTCGGACGGGAAGCGCTTGAGATAGTCGTCGAGCTGCAACATGCGGCTGGCTTCAGCGACGCGGGCCTCGATCTCCGCTTTCGGGACACCCTCCTGCTTCAAGGCAAGAGACATGTTGTTGGACACATTGAGATGCGGATAAAGCGCGTAACTCTGAAAGACCATCGCAATGCCGCGTTTGGATGGCGGAATGTTGTTGACGGTCTGCTCGCCGATTTTTACTTCACCGGCCGTTGCATCCTCAAGCCCGGCCACCACACGCAGAAGCGTTGACTTGCCGCAGCCCGAGGGGCCGACGAACACGACGAACTCGCCTTCTTGCACTTCGATATTGATGTCTTTGAGCACTTCGGTCTTGTCAAAAGACTTGCAAATATTGGTCAGGGTCAGCGCCGTCATTGCGTTGGCTCCTCTAAATAGACTGTTTTACCATTACGGATGCTTTCGTCTGCCGCAAGGCAAATTGAAAGAGAGAGAACCGCATCCTGCATGTGACGTGAAAGATCGATGTCTTCGGCGATCGCCTTGAGCATATAGGCTTGTTCGGCATCGCAAAGTTCCTGATGGCCAGGCTCGCCTGCGAGGTTGATATATTCATCTCCCCCGGACCTGTGGACCAGAATGCCGCCCACCTTAGTGTGGCCTCCGACATCTGCCGAGGCCCCCTTGTTGCCATCGACGATGGAAACGGGACCCGTTTGGCGACACGATGTCTTTGACGAAGAAGGCTGTCTCGGACATCATCGGCCCCCACCCTGCTTCGTACCATCCGACAGAACCGTCCGAAAAGGTGACCTGCAATTGTCCATAGTTATACATGTCCGGGGCGATTTCATCGGAAAGTCTCAGCCCGATGCCATTGACCATGACGGGTTTGGCGTCGGTGATCTGGCACATCACATCAACATAATGAACACCGCAATCAACAATTGGGCTCGTGGTCTGCATCAGGTTCTTATGGGTCTCCCACTCGGAACCGGTTGACTGCTGGTTGAGATTGAGACGGAAAACATAGGGACCGCCCAGATTACGGGCTTCGTCTACAAACCGCATCCAGGATGGATGGTGGCGCAGAATATAGCCAATAACCAGCTTGCGTCCCGTCTCGATTGCGGTCTGAACCACCCTCTTTGCATCTGCTACTGTGGTGGAAAGCGGCTTTTCGACGAAGACATGGCAGCCGGCCTTCATGGCCGCGATAGCAAAGTCGGTGTGACTGTCGGAGTAGGTTGCGATCACAACGAGATCCGGTTTGACCTTTCCGAGGGCTTCATGAAAATCGGTGTAGAGCGGATATTGATCCAGTTCCGACTGTGGGAAAGATTTGGAGCGATTGACGAGCGCAACAATCTGACTGTCGGGATGATTGTGATGGGCCATCGCGTGGCTGAAGCCCATATTGCCGAGACCGGCGATAAGAACCTTGATCATTTCACGGCTCCTGACGTAATGCCTCGAATGAGTTGGCGTGAGAAAATGATATAGAGAATGAGCACCGGCAGGATGGCCATGGAAAGCGCCGAAAGCACTGCGTTTCCAGTCGGTGACAAACTGCCCGATAAAGACCTGGCTGCCCAGGGTCAGGGTTTTGGTCTCTTCGGCTGGAGCCAGAATGAGCGGAAACCAGAGGTCATTCCAAATCGGGATCATGTTGAAGACCGCGACCGTTGCCATGGCTGGCCGGACCAGCGGCACGACAATGCGGGCGAAAATGGTGTATTCACTAAGGCCATCCACTCGACCGGCATTCTTGAGGTCGTCGGAGACCTGTCGCATGAACTCGCTGAGAATGAAGATCGCCAGCGGCAGACCTTGCGCCGTGTAGACAAGGATCAGGGCCCAGAGGCTGTTGACCAGCCCGGTCGCGACCATCATTTCAAGGATGGCAACGGTGCCGATGCGGATCGGGATCATGATGCCGAGTGCGAGATAGAGCCCCATGATCGTGTTGCCCTTGAAACGGTATTCGCTCAAGGCAAAGGCGGCCATGGCACCGAACAGCAAGATGAAAAACAGAGAAGCCACTGTAACAATCATCGAGTTCTGGAAATAGAGGAAGAAGTCCCCCTGCTGCATCACCGTTTCATAGCCGATCATGGAAAAGCTGTCGCTGTTTGGAAGCGACAGCGGTTCGCGGAAGATGGCCTTGCGGCTTTTGAAACTGTTGATCAGGATGACAAAGACCGGAAACATCGCGATCAGGGTGTATATGATCAGCGCACCATGCATGGCGAGGGCGCTGACAGGATTGGAGCGTGCCTTGTTCATCGTCTGGCTCTCCTATAGCTGGTAGCGGCGCATGCGCGTCTGGATGGCAAACAGGTAAAAACAGACCCCGATCAGGATGATCGCGAACATGGCGCTCGCAATGGCTGAACCCATATTGGGATCTCCGAGCTGAAGCTGGAAGCCAAAGAAGGTGCGATACATGAAGGTGCCCAGAATGTCGGTCGAGAAATCCGGTCCGGCCAAGGCCCCTTGTGCAGTATAGATCAGGTCAAACGCGTTGAAGTTGCCGACGAAGGTCAGGATCGAAATGATACCGATGGAGGGCAGGATCAGCGGCAGTTTGATTTTCCAGAAAGAGGACATGCCGGTAATGCCGTCTATCTCACCGGCTTCAAGAATTTCATCAGGAATGGATAACAGCGCCGCGTAGATCAGCATCATGGGAATGCCGACAAACTGCCAGACCGAGACCAACGACAGGGCCGTCAGTGCATAGTCTTCCTTGCCAAGCCACGGAGCGAACAGGGACCTGAGACCGACGGCCTTTAGCATGGATGGTGCGATACCCCAGATCGGAGAAAGGATCAGCTTCCAGGCAAAACCGACAATCACAAAGGACAGGATGGTCGGGATGAAAATGGCTGAGCGGTATAGGGCGGCAAAGCGAAGCCGGGGATGGCTCAACATGGCCGCAAGCGCGATACCAATGGGATTTTGCACCAGCATGTGAATGCAGAAAAACCAGAAGTTGTTACCAAGGGCATTCCAGAACTGTTTTGACCAGAGCGGATCGCCAAACAGGGATTTGAAATTATCGAGCCCCACAAAGACACGCACATTCTCGATTTCGCTGTAAAGAGCGAGGCGCAGCGTATTGAAGAGGGGGAAAATCATGACCGCCGTATAGACCAGCACGGCTGGTGCAAGAAAAACGACGATATGCCAACGAAAACGAGGGGCTTGCATCAGGATCTCCAGATAGAGAGCATTTCACGCCTCACCATGTGGGGCGGACATGTTCCATGCTTTGGTTCAAGACCAATCATAAAAAAACGGAACGATTGGCCGAACATCAAAGCCCAAAAGGCAATTCCTTACAGGATGGGCTCCAGCATCGGCCGGGCAGAGACTGCCCGGCCAAGAGACATGGGTTAGGCTTCAAACACCAGGTCTATTTCTGAGGATCGTACCAGCTGGCAAGACCGTCCTGAAGTTTTTTGCCAAGCTCTTCCGGAGTTGACGTGCCCTTGATCGCAGCAACCGAAGCGCCCCAGGTTTCGTTTTCGAGGTTTGGCGTGCCGCGAGACAGGATCTGATAGGTTGACCGGATGGTGGTTTCACACTCGCCACGCCAGCTGACGAATTCCTGAGCCAGCGGATCGGACATTTCAACTGGCGTCTTGGAAAGCGGGAAGAAGCCAGGCAAAGCGTTGCCGAAGATCGATGCGAATTCCGGAGAAGCCACCCAGCTGAGGAAGGTTTTTGCAGCTTCCGCATTTGGGGTTTTCGCATTCATGCCGATACCGATATCGGTGTGGTCGGAAATGTAGCAGGTATCGCCGGCTTTCTGTACGGGTGGTTTGAATGCACCCATTTCGAAGTCAGCCTGAGCATTGAAGCCGGAGATTTCCCAAGAGCCGGCAGGATAAATCGCAGCGCGACCAAGGGTAAAGAGGTTCTGGCTGTCAGGATAGGTCTGTGCTTCATAGCCGTCGCCAAGATAAGGAGCCCATTTTGCCAATACGGCATATGGTTCTACCCACTGAGGATCGGTCAGTTTCTGCTCACCCTTGATCAGAGCCAGACGGCCTTCTTCGCCTTTCCAGTAGGTTGGGCCGATATTCTGATAGCCCATGGTGGCAGCTTCCCACTGATCGTTGGTGCCCATTGCCATTGGGATATAGGTGCCATCTTCCTTGAATTTTTCGAGCGCTGCGAAGAATTCGTCAACAGTGGTCGGAACCTCTACGCCGACTTCATCGAAGGCGTCTTTGTTGTAGATGAAGCCGTGGATCACGGACGCCATTGGCACACAGAAGGTTGCTGCGCCATCATCGGTCTGCCATGCAGCCTTTGCAACGTCAGAGAAGTTGTCCATGGCTTCCATGTCGCTGAGGTCGGTCAGGAGACCTGCCTGATAAAGTGCAAGGGAAGCATCGAACGGACGACAAGTGATGATATCACCGGCGGAGCCCGCTTCGAGTTTGGAGTTGATGGCAGAGTTATATTCGGTTGGGGCCATCGGGGAGAATTTCAGCTTGATGCCCGGATGGTCTTTTTCAAAAGCGGGGATGATTTTTTCCTGCCACAATTTCAGGTCGTCATTCCGCCAGCTTTCGATGGTCAATGTGACATCGGCTGCATAGGCAGCACTGCTCAGCAGGGTCGCTGCGAGGATAGAAATCGAAGTAAGTGTTCTTTTCATATTAACCTCTCTGTATTGGGTTGCTTGACTTCAGGTTCTCGATGATTTTCTTTTTTTTATTATGTGTTTAAACTGGATTTTACGCGCCCGAGCGCGTTTCGCAAAAGCCCCTTTTCCTCCAGGATCAGTTCGTGCGCGAGATCTTTGCTCAGAGTTCCGGCAGCAATGAGGCTGGCGACCTTGACATTGCCCTCTGCCAGGACAAGCGCCTCTTCGGCGGCCTCCTCTGAAACGGAGGTGATCGAGCGGACCATCATGCGCGCGCGATGACGCAGCTTTGCATTGTCGGCCTTGAGATTGACCATCATGCCATCATAGACATGTCCCAAATGCACGGCCATCACGGTGGAGAGCATGTTGAGCGCGATTTTTTGCGCCGTGGCCGCTCCCATGCGGGTAGATCCTGCGATGACTTCGGCTTCTGTGGGCAGATGAATGGCCACATCGGCAATCTCGAGCAAGGGTGTCTTGTCGTTATTGGCGATGGCGATGACTTTGGCACCTGCCCGCCGGGCAATATTGGCGGCTTCAAGCGTATAGGGTGTGCGTCCGCTGGCAGAAATGGCAATCAGGGTATCCTTTGCGCCAATGGCGGCAAGGTCTGCTGAGAGAGTGCCGGTTTCATCTTCGGTATCGCCGGGCATTTCTGCCTTGCGCGGGATGCCTCCTGCCATCAAAAGCTGGATCTGCTCCGATCCGATCCCGAATGAGCCGCCCAGTTCCATCGCATCGGCCAGGGCCATCAAGGCGGAAGAGCCCGCGGCTGCATAGATCAGGGATCCGCCTTGTTCGATGCTGTTGGCCATCAATTCAGAGCCTGTGCAAATCTGCGACACCGCTCCTGCGGTCACCTGTGCCGCGGCGATCTGGTTTTGGGCGATGAGAGAGGCAATGTCACAGGGCGACCGGGTGTCCAGTTCCTTCGCCTTGCTGTGCAATTTTTCCGTTACATTGCTCACGTCAGTCTCCCTCTAAACACTCAATATAATACCTTTTAAATACCATCTGTCCAGACCAAAAAAACTCATCATCTTGGGTTACTAGCAAAGAAATTTAGGCGACAAAAATTTTTGGTATTGTTTTGGTCTCTTTTTGTGGCATATTGTAAACAAGATAGTTGCGGGAATGGAACAGTTTCGAAAGGGCCTTTGTTGCCATATGTCAGTGCCTGTCATGAATCTGACATGCAATGGCGTGAAAGACAAAGGCAATTAGACGGGATCGCCAGATGAATGTGGAAGAATTTCTTAGCCCCGGTGAATGGTTGAACAAGAAATTCGGCCCTTTGTATATCTTGCTCAGTCGACGCATCGAAATGGGAATCGCGAGTGGTGTTTTGATGCCGGAGGACTCTCTTCCCGCAGAACGCGACATCGCCGACATTACGGGCATGTCTCGTGTGACCGTCCGCAAGGCCATTCAGGAACTTGTTAAAAAGAGTGTGGTGGAACAACGGCACGGATCCGGGTCGTTCGTGCGGGCGCTGCCGAACAAGGTCGAGCAGTCCCTGTCTCATCTGACGAGTTTTACCGAGGATATGATCGCACGAGGTTACGAGACCTCCTCGATCTGGCTTGAAAGAGAGATCCGCCGCCCCTCGCCCGATGAAGTCCTCACACTTGGGTTGTCCTCCGGTGCGATGATTTCTTGCCTCATGCGCCTGCGTCAGGCCAACGGCCAACCAATGGCGCTTGAACGTGCGATGCTGCCCCTTGATATCCTGCCAAGCCCGGACATCGTGACGTCGTCTCTTTATGAGATCCTTGAAAAGGATGGCAATCGCCCGGTCAGGGCGGTGCAAAAGATATCGGCGGTCAATCTTGCCGAAAAGGAAGCCAGCCTGCTTTGCGTTCCAACCGGAATGGCTGGCCTCAGCATTCGCCGCATTTCCTATTTGCAAAGCGGCCGGGCCATTGAGCTTACCAAGTCCGTTTATCGCGGCGATGCCTATGATTTCATCGCTGAAATGAGTTTCTCCAACTAACAGGGTTACGCCTATGACACATATGCTACAAGAAACCCGGGAAATCCCCGCAGCCGTAGAGCGGCTTCTCAAGTCTGCTCCGGAGGTGATTGATCCCGTTGCATCGCGGCTGAAACAGGCCGATCCTGCACTTGTCGTTACGGTTGCTCGCGGCACATCCGACCACGCTGCGCATTTTCTGAAATATGCCATTGAACTCACTTTGGGGCTTCCGGTTGCCTCGCTTGGGCCTTCTATCGCTTCGATTTACGGGGCACCCATGAAGCTGGACAAGGCGGTGTCCTTTGCCATTTCTCAATCTGGGGCAAGTTCAGACATCGTGGCTCTGGCTGAAACCGTTCGCAGGGGTGGCGCGTTGACAACGGCGCTGGTCAATACCAATCCTTGTGCGCTCGCAGATGCGTGCGAGATGGTTGTCGACATCCAGGCCGGGGAAGAAGTGGCGGTGGCTGCGACCAAATCCTTTGTCAGTTCCATCGTTGCCGGGCTCGCGATCATTGCTCGCTGGGGAGAAGACAAGGCGCTCTTGGGAGCGCTGGACCGGTTGCCAGAGCATCTCAATGAAGCTCTTGACCTTGATTGGTCCAGTTTGATGGAACCGCTGGCAGAAACCTCGTCTCTCTATATGATCGGTCGCGGCCCTTCGATGGCGATCGCTTCGGAAGCTGCGCTAAAATGCAAGGAAACCAGTGAGTTGCATGCCGAGGCCTATTCGTCGGCAGAGATGATGCACGGGCCGGTTTCGCTCGTTGATCGCGATTTCCCCGTGATTGCCTTTGCTGCGCGCGATGCAGCAGAGCCATCAATCGTTGAAACCGTTGGTAAACTGGTTGCCAAGGATCCACGCTGCTTCATTTCATCAAAGCATGCGGGTGATGCCAATCCCCTACCCTTCGTCGCTACAGGGCATCCGCTGACAGATGCGCTTGCGCTCATCGTGCCCTTCTACAATTTTGTCGAATCGCTCTCCAGACGTCGCGGCTTTGATCCGGACAATCCTGTAGCCCTCAACAAGGTGACGGTGACGAAATGAGCAAGCCTACAGCCTATATTGCCGATCTGATTTTTGACGGGACCGTGTTCCATCAACAGTCGGCATTGCTGGTCGAAGGCGGGAAAATCGTCAGCATTGCCTCCAGAAATGACGTCCCTTCCCGGTTTGTTATTGCCGATCAGACGTCGCATTACATTGTGCCGGGATTTGTCGACTTGCAAGTCAATGGCGGAGGCGGTGCTCTGTTCAATGACAATCCGACGATTGAGGGAATCCGAATCATCTGTTCCGCTCATGCCCGATTCGGAACTACGGCTCTTTTGCCCACTCTCATCACGGACACCGCAGAAACGAGGGACAGGGCTTTGGCCGCGGGCAAGGCGGCGTTTGAGCAAAGGGTTCCCGGATATCTTGGGCTCCATTTGGAAGGTCCTCACCTTTCCATTGCGCGCAAAGGCTGTCATCTGGGTGATCTGATTCGCCCTCTGGACCAAGACGATGTCGCAGCCCTTCAAGCTGCGGTCGGGTCTTTCGGCATACCAATGATCACCTTGGCGCCGGAGAACGTCCTGCCTGAGCAGATCGCCAGCCTTGCTGACGGCGGTTGGAAAGTGAGCCTTGGCCATACCGATTGCAAGGGCGCGACAGCGCTCGACTATTTCGAAGCCGGAGCCAGTTTGGTCACACACCTGTTCAATGCGATGAGCCAGCTCGCCAATCGGGAGCCGGGTTTGGTTGGTGCGGCCCTGGCTTCCGACCCGATCCATTGTGGCATGATTGTTGACGGATTTCATGTCGATGTCACGACCATGAAGGTGGCTCTCAGTGCCAAAAAGGGTCCGGGAAAGATATTCTTCGTCACTGACGCGATGTCTCCAACAGGGACTGATGCAACACAGTTCGAGCTGTTTGGTCGCACGATTTATCGACGAGACGGGCGTCTGACGCTAGAAGACGGGACGCTTGCGGGGGCAGATATCGACATGAACACCATGGTGAAACGTGCTTGTCAGGCGTTGTCACTGTCGCTTGAAGAGGCTTTGAGAATGGCTTCCCTCTATCCTGCGCAGGCCATCGGGGCGACTGGTAAAGGACATTTGAAAGCCGGTGCGGATGCCGATTTCCTGTTTCTCGATCAAGATCTGACACTTGGTTCGACCTGGATTGCTGGCTCCTGCGCGTTTGAAACCGGTATGTAAGGGTCTGTTTCATGATCGTCTGTTTCGATATCGGCGGGACTTCTATCAAAGGTGCTTATGCACAAGATCCCAAGACTCTTTCACTCGTGCCGCGCATTCCAACTCCGGCACAGGATTATGATGCATTTGTTGCTGCCCTGAAGCGTGTCATTGATGATGCTCCGCAGAAGCCTGACTGTGTCTCTATTTCGATTGCCGGAATCCTTCATCCTGCCGATGGCAAAGCCATTGTCGCCAATATTCCGTGTCTTCATGGCACGCCGATGCGGGAGCGCCTTACCGATGATCTCGGGTTACAGGTAATTGTTGCCAATGATGCAGATTGTTTTGCATTGGCGGAGGCAGAGCTTGGAGCCGGGCGCGGTCATCGGATTGTTTTTGGCGTCATTCTTGGCACGGGTGTTGGTGGTGGGCTTGTTATCGATGGCAGGCTGATCAACGAGAATGGCGGTCCTGCCGGAGAATGGGGGCATGGCCCAGTTGCGTGTACGTCCGCCGGTAATCCTCCTATGCAAATTCCGCGCTTTCATTGTGGTTGCGGGGTCGACGGCTGCCTGGATGCAACCTGTAGCGCACGCGGCCTTGAGAAATTGCACAAGCATATTCATGGCGACGACGAAAGTGCAGAAGACATTCTGGCCTTTTGGCAAGCGGATGACGCCAAGGCTCAGCGAACGCTCGAAATCTATATTGAATTGCTGACCGGGCCCTTGGCAATGATCGTCAACATGACGGGTACTTCTGTCATTCCGGTTGGTGGCGGGTTGTCCAATGTTCCGGCTCTTATCGAGGCGATTGACAAGGCAACAAGGAGCAAAACCCTGCTACGACCGACCGAGAAGCTTGTCATTCCGGCAGTAAACAAAATCGAGCCGGGCATTATTGGGGCCGCTGTTCATGGTCACAGCGTGTTGCGCGCTCAGCGAATCAATGTTTGATCGGATATTTCATCGGTGCAAGGACAGTTTCAAAGTCAAAGACGGCCAATGCTCGAAGTTTGTGTAGACAGTCATGAAGGGCTTGATGCGGCGGTTCGTGGAGGTGCTGACCGAATAGAGCTTTGCTCCTGTTTGGCCATCGGAGGGTTGACGCCTTCAGTCGGCTTCATGAAAGACGCTGTCCAAACCTGTGCCCTTCCCGTTCATGCGCTCATCCGGCCTCGGGTCGGGGGCTTTGTTTTCAGCCATCGGGACGTCGAGATCATGCGCGAGGATATCCTTGCTGCCAAAGCAAGCGGACTGGCGGGCGTGGTGATTGGCGCACTCAATGAGGAAGCCCGACTGAATGAGAGCGTTCTTCTGTCCCTGCTGGATTGTGCGGGCGGTCTGGACGTTACTTTCCATCGGGCGTTCGACATGTCTGCCGATCCGTTTCGGACTTTGGAGCAGCTTGTCGCATTTGGCATCAAGCGGGTTTTGACTTCTGGTGGTGCATTGACCGCGCTTGATGGCATAGAGCGATTGCGTGCCCTGATCGAGATCTCGAGAGGCAGGATATCCATCATGCCGGGAAGCGGCGTAAATGCGACCAATGCGACAAGATTCCTGGCAATCGGCGCGAGGGAATTACACGCCTCCTGCTCTGCAATTTCGGGGGATTCGAATCCCGACCTGCTTCGCTATGGGTTCGATCTGAAAGGCAGAGGAGAAACAAGCGCCGAGCTGGTTAAAGACCTCAAGGCGACCATGGTTTCCTATGGGGATGAGCCACGTTGATGCAAAATGACCATCGGGCGGACGTTGATGGTCATTTGAAGATTTCACGCCCGACAGACAGGCCTATTTCAGATTTTTGTCACCCATGGCGATGAAGCCGGGATTTTTGAATGGCTTGTCAGAATGATGTTGCTTTCCATATTGCAACGGGTTCCCATCTTGAGAAACAACAATTCCACCGGCGGCTGACAGAATGGCATTGCCTGCGGCTGTGTCCCATTCCATTGTCGGGCTAAAGCGTGGATAGAGATCCGCTTCCCCTGCCGCCAGAAGGCAGAATTTGAGCGACGATCCGATGGGCTTTTTTTCTCCGATTTCAAAACGGTTCAAGAAATTCTCGGCTTCTACGGTGTAATGGGAGCGAGATGTGCAGACATCGATAGTTTCAGGAGCCGGACGCGTCGATATTCTTCTTTTATTTGTCATTTGATGAGAAACGCGAGGGTCGCCTATCTCCGCGCGCCATGCGCCCATTGCAAGCTCTCCTGCAAAGACCCACCCCATGACCGGAGCAACGATGACCCCGAGTGTCGGAATTCTATTTCTCATAAGCGCGATATTGACTGTGAATTCGCCGTTGCGGCCAACAAATTCCTTGGTGCCATCGAGCGGATCAACCAAAAAAAAAGTCATCCCCGACCTGTGGCAGATCTCCGGCCGCAGTTGATTCTTCCGCAACGACAGGAATGTCCGGTGCCAGCTGCGACAGATGCGCAAGTATGATTTCTTCTGCCTTCTGATCTGCGAGTGTAACCGGAGAATTGTCGGTTTTCATCTCGACATCGAACTCGGTTTCATAGATGTCGAGAATAATCTCGGAAGCGCATAGTGCTGCTTCAACGATGCCATCAAGGAGGTCTGTCACGAATTTTGGCCTTCATTTATTCTGTTTGATCATTCCACTCTCGGCCGGTCTCTTTCGAATCCGCGGCCGATCTATGATGATTATGTTTTTTGTTTGTGGCCCTTTTCAAGCATTCAAGTGTAACCGATTATGTCAGCCGCAAATTGCAGGTGCCGGATGTGGGCCTTCGGATTTTCTTGCCAATCCAAAACTCAGATCAAAAGGGGTGGTTTTGCCAAATCGTAAATTTGTAAAACACTATTGCCGCAATTCTTCACTTGCGTTTCCATCTGAGGTTCCAAATTGCTCATAATTACGATAAGATAGCGAAAGTTGGCTCGCTTGAAACATCTTGAATGGTAATTGACAAATATTGGAATCATACATGAAGTTGGCCATAATTGCGGATGACCTGACCGGAGCGCTTGATAGTGCTGTCCATTTCGCGGAGCGCGGGCTCAAAGTTTTACGCATATTTGATGCGGGAATGGTGTCAAAGGCTGTTGCGAGTGATGCTGATGTCCTGGCTGTCTCTACCGGATCGCGGGAGCTTCATGAAGATGAAGCGGCCAAACGCGTAAGGGACGTGCTCGATGAGATCAGAAAACACTCCCACGAAACGCAATGCCTCATTTTCAAGAAGGTCGATAGCCGACTGAAAGGTCATATCGCCAGAGAAATCGAAGTGATGGGATATGAGGATGATCAGATTCTGGTTTGCCCTGCCATTCCGAAACTCGGGCGTTTCGTAAGGGACGGATTTCTTCAAGGTGTAGGTGTCGAAGACCCCATCGATGTTGCTGCGACAATCCCGGTTTCCAGAGGCTGTTGTTTTGATGCCAGCAGTCAGGCGGACATCGATGCCGCTTTGAAACATTTCCCAAATAATGGGCTTCTTGTCGGTGCTGCGGGTTTGGCCGAGGGCATGGCGAAAAAGATGGTTCCCACTCAAGTCAAAAGACCCGGGCTCACAATGCCGGCGCCTTGTCTCTTTGCCATTGGATCCCGAGACCCGGTAACCCTGGCTCAGCTGGAGGCATTTTACCCGATCAAGGCTCCGAATGGTGATGTTCCTGATCCATTTCCATTCCCGGAGAAGGTGAAGGTCATTCAAATGACTCAAGGCTCAGAGGTGGTCTCGGGGAAGGTTGCAGGTAGCGCTTTTTCATGCGGAGTCGCGCGATGGATCAAGGAGCTAGAGTTGCCAAGTTTTCTTGCCTGCGGCGGCGAAAGCGCAGCGGAAATTTGTGCCAATCTCGACATCGATCTTTTGCAGATATTGGGAGAGATCATGCCCGGGTTGCCCCTTTCGAGAGCCACTACGGGGGGGCGCGATTTGCTGATTGCGACGAAGTCCGGCGGGTTTGGCAATCCGGACACGCTTGAATATCTTGCTCAAAACCTTGTAATAGAATGTGACAACGCGAACAGACGGGACCCAAGCAAGTGACGCAGAATGATGAAGCCAGTGAGACGCGAAGTCGACCACGGCGCCTTTTGGCCGACAAGGTTTATCACACTCTCTTTAGCAGAATCACGAATGGTGACTATCCGGTCAATCAGCGCATGCCTTCCGAAAACCAGTTGGCCGAGGATCTTGGCGTATCTCGTCCTGTCTTGCGCAACGCATTGGAAAAGCTCCGCAAGGAAGGCCTTATTTATGCACGTCAAGGGGCTGGTAATTTCGTGCGGGCGCCGTTGGTTTCTCCTGTCGGATTTGCTCGTGTCGAGACACTTTCTGACATCCAGCGTTGCTATGAGTTCCGACTTAACCTTGAAACCACAGCCGCAGTTCTTGCGGCTGAACGGCACAATCACGCGATGCTGAAGGAAATGGAAGATGCCCTCGATCTGATGCGCACGGCGACGGGAAGCCAGGTGCACCGCGAAGACGCCGATTTCTCATTTCACATCGCAATCGCCAAAGCCAGCAACAATCACTATTTTGAAACGGCGATGCGTGCTCTGCGCGAACATATTTATGTCGGCATGCAGATGCACGGCCAATCATTGCTCAATGAAGGAGGGGCCGCGCTTACCCATGTTTTCGAGGAACATGATCGTATTTTTGAAGCCATTCGAAATCACGATGGTGCGTTGGCGTCTTCCCTGATGCGGTCGCATCTGGAACATTCACGCGATCGCCTGTTTGGCGGTGGGCTGATTGATTTGAGAATGCTCGACGACACCGCGTCCTGAGGAGTGGTTCGTTAGGAAGGCAGATTGTTTCGGCCTGCTCATTTTGTGATTTTGGCAAAGACCGCAGGACCTTAAGCCTATTGGCCCGAAGGGCGATCAGGCCTTCGCAGGAATACAAAAAGGGGAGCATTATTGCTCCCCTTCCCTGTTCTACAGGTGAAGCCGACACCTGGTTGTCATTCTTGGCGTGTTTTGGAGTTTGCCAGCTTGCCGGCATAAGTCAGCGCGCAGAGCATGTTTTCATGATTGGCCTTGCCTGTCCCGGCAATATCGAAGGCGGTGCCGTGATCGACAGAGCAACGGTCAATCGGCAGTCCGAGAGAAACATTCACTGCCGTGTCAAACGCAATCAGCTTGATCGGGATGTGGCCTTGATCGTGATATTGTGCGATCACCAGATCAAAGGCCCCCGTGTTGGCGCGGTGATATACTGTATCTGCCGGGATCGGTCCAACGACATTGATGCCTTCTTTTTGCGCCATTTCAACGCCCGGCAGCGTCTGGACATCATCCTCATTGCCAAACAATCCCCCTTCCCCGCAATGCGGGTTGATGCCGGCAACGGCGATACGAGGATTGTCATACCCCATCCGTTTGAAATGGGTGTGCCCCATCTTGATGGTTTCGTAAATGCGCTGCGGGGTTGCCCTTTCGATGGCGTCTTTCAGAGATACGTGCGTTGAAATATGCAATACGTTGAGCGTCTCCGAGGCGAGCAGCATCCATGAGCTGCGGGAACCGGTCAAATGCGCCAGCATTCCGGTATGACCGTCATAATGATGACCTGCCGCATTAAGAGCAGCCTTGTTGATCGGCGCTGTTACGATGCCCACAGCGTTGCCAGATTCTACCATTTCGACGGCCCGTTTGATGAACTGGAAAGAGGCTTCACCGCAAGCCGGAGACAGAATGCCAAACTCTTCAGGCAATCCGTCCACGTCGATATTGACCACAGCCAGCGATCCTGACGGCCCTTCAGTGCCATGCTCATGCAGCGGAAGGTCAAGATTGCAGACTGCCTTTGCTCGCTCCAGTGTCTTCATGTTTCCGATGACGGCATAACGAGACCTCTCGCTGGCAGACAATGCCGCCATGGCTTTGATGGTCACTTCGGCACCAACGCCAGATGGATCGCCCATCGTAATGACTACGGGATTGTTCGACATTTCAGTCTCCTAAGTGAAGGGAGAGCCAATGCTTGCTCCCGATTAACGTGTTTCTGGCGCATGGTGGGCGCAGCGATGCGCCCCAGGTTGTTCATGCGGCAACGCGCTGGATATCAGCAATTTGCCACCATTTGTCAGGCCATCATGGCGCGCGGTCGGCGTCATGAAGGCGGATCTATCGTGTGTTTACTTTGACCGTCAAATCAGGTCGTATTTTTTAAGAAGAGCCTCAACCTGTTTGTCCTGTTTCGGATCGGGCAGCAATGCTGGCTGCCGAGAGGCTCCGACTGAATGATCCATCACCCACAATGCCCGTTTCACCATGGCGGGAGCGAAGCCAAGGCCATACAGATCCTTGCGGAAATTGCCATAGATTTCCTGCGCTGCTGCCGCCCCGTCTTCGTCGCCATTATTGAAGCAGTTCACAATGGTGGCCAGGACATTCGGCATGACGTTGCCAAGGCCGGAAATGCAGCCTGCTGCGCCATTTTTAAAGGCCCAATGAACCAGATGATCTGGTCCGGAATAGACGTCGAAGCCCTCCACTTCATTGCCAATCTGCATATAGGCTTCGAGAGTGTCCTGTTGGCCGCCGGAATCCTTGATGCCTGCAATGTTTGGATGGGCGGATAATTTGCGGGCTGTTTCCGGCTCGATGTGATTTTGGGTGCGGGCCGGAATATCATACATATAAATCGGCGTGTTAACGCTGTCGGCCACGCTGAGATAATGTCGTTCGAGGCCATCCTGAGTACAGGAAATGAAGAATGGCGTGATAACGGCAATGCCGTCCACCCCGATGCGGTCAAATTCCTTGGCGAGCAGCTTCGTTTCGAACGTTGCGGGCATGCCAGCATTGACAATCACCTTGCTTCGCCCGGCCACTTCGGAAACGACTTCTTCCGTCAAGCGCACCTTTTCATCAAACGTCAGGGCGGAGAAATCACCATTTGTTCCGGCGCAAAGGATGTTGTTGCCCGCCTCTAGCTGACGGCGTACCTGGGCGCGGGTTGCTTCGTAATTGAGTGTTTCATCTTCATTGAAACATGTGACGAGCGCAACATAAGCCTCTTTGGTCATGATTATCTCCGATTTGGGTGGGGCTTGCGAAGACATCTCTTTCGACAAGACCGTGGTAACAAGAGCCACGACAGGATATCACCATCATGGCTGGCAAAAGGAATGTGTTCTTCCGGTTTGTGGGGAGGATATGGGATCGCCGGTCGGCTATCATTCGTCACATGAGGCCTCCCGCATCTTCAATCTTGCGGTTCGGGCGATAGAGAATGCCACGAGCCAAGGGCTGTATGAAGGGCTGTTTGGTTGACAGGCGGAAAAACCGCAAATGGCGACCGACAATGCCGACAATGCACCACGCGGCCTTGTTGCAGACAACCAAAGAGTCTCTGCCAATCCAGGCGTTGTTGCTGAGAGATGAAACAGTCGACATCCCTTCCTCCACTCCGGGATCGATTCTACTTCTCTGGTGCTTGATCAAGCTCTTGGTTCAAAGCATGCTCAGGATCTGGCAATTTGTCAATATATTTCAATCAATTCTCCATCCTGGAATTTGTGAAGTGAATATCTTTAAGGCATTGCTATTGCTCTCTGCGTCTTGAAAATTTCTTATATTGTACTGAAATTACAATGTTATTTTATCTGGCGAACGGTCGTATCTGTTTTGTTGTGAGTTTGACATTATGCGAATTGTCATGTTTTACATGTCGATACAATATTGACAAATTTGATTTTGTGGCCGTATTTTTATGCACACTTGGTTTTAGAATAACGGCCTTCAGTTTGCCAGATAGGGCCACGTTACCCATTGGGAGAAAAGATGATGCTATCCCTCACCTCACCGATTGAAATTCAGTTTCCTCCCATCGTGCGCTTCGGTGACGGAACCATTGGAAAACTGGCCGACTGGGTAAAGGACAAGGGGTTCAAGAAACCGTTTGTCGTGGCTGATAGCGTCAATGCCAGTCGTCTGGATCTGTTGGGTCTGGGTGACGTCGCCTGTTTTAGCAAGGTCGTGCCCGAGCCGGACATTCCCAATCTCATTAATGCGGTCGCTGCGTCCGACGGTTGTGATCTGGTCATCGGGTTCGGAGGCGGATCGGCCATGGATCTTGCCAAGCTGGTCTCAGTCTTGTCAGGGCAGCCGGTCAGTTTCGAGGATATTTCCGGGCCTCACCGTGTCAAGCGGCGTTCGGTTGGGCTTGTTCAGATCCCGACAACGGCTGGAACAGGCTCCGAGGTCGGCACAAGGGCGCTGGTAACCGATCCTGCAACTCTGAGCAAAGTTGCGACGGAAAGCGTTCACATGCTTGCCGATATGGCAATCATCGACCCAGTGATGACCATGACTGTCCCCCCCATGGTTACCGCGGCTACAGGGGTTGATGCGATGGCCCATTGCGTTGAGGCCTTTACGTCAAAAAGGTCTCATCCGATTATCGACAACTATGCGATTCAGGGTATTGAACTTGTCGGCAAGTATCTCAAGCGTGCCGTTGATGACGGTTCGGATGCAGAGGCTCGCACAGGGTTGGCTCTTGCCGCTTTTTACGGCGGTGTTTGTCTTGGCCCGGTCAATACAACATCTGGCCATGCGGTGTCCTATCCGCTTGGCACACGTCACAAGTTGGCCCATGGCATAGCCAATGCGCTCATTTTTCCACATACCTTGGCGATGAACACAAATGCTGCTCCTGAGAAAACGGCGCGAATCTGTGCAGCTCTCGGTTTTTGCGGTGAAAGCGTGGATCAGGTGCGAGAGGGGGCCATAGAGTTCTGCAAGTCTCTGGGGCTGGACATGCATCTTGAAGCCCATGGCATTCCCCAAGAAGACTTTGCTGAAATGGCCAAAGAGGCCCATGCCATTCGCCGCCTGCTCGACTGGAATCCTGTCGATCTGACGGTTGAAGATATCGAGTCAATCTATAGAAAAGCCAACTAAAAACCGACCACCTGTCGCACACCTCCCTAGCGAATGGGTTACTTGCCTTCCATTTCCTCATAAAATGGAAGGCATTTTATTGCGTCGATTTTTCGCGACCAAGATAGTTCACAACTGGATCTGGGGGCGGATTTTTTTCTTCAACAGCGTTACAATGCATATGTTTTGTTCAATGAAGGTGTGACGGTACCCGTTTGTAACGCCGATATGAGGGTCTGATTCAAAACAAGCAGTTCAAATGTCGATTTTTGTTACTGCTAATGTTTGAAACTATTGAACTAGATCCAACAAGCGAGTAATACAATAGTCTACCATCATGGTTCCCATTATCAAAAGAGGTTCGCAATGGCTTCCGACTACAAACAAATGATGAAAGACGTCTCTTCCCAGGTTGCAGTTCTGAAAAAAGATCAGCCTGACACCATCGCCGGTTTTTATGCAATGGCTGGTGGCGCAACCAAAGACGGTGCGTTGGATGAAAAAACAAAAGAACTGATCACCTTGGCAATTGCTGTTGCTCTGCGCTGTGAACCTTGCATGGCTTTCCACACTGCCGCTCTGGTTCGTCTTGGCGTCTCCAAACAGGAATTGGAAGAAACTCTTGGCTGCGCAATCTATATGGGCGGTGGCCCTGCTCTGATGTATGCCGCTCACGCAATGGAAGCATTTGATCAGCTTTCCAAAAAAGGCTGATTCAGCCTGAAGCGAATGAATTCAACGGGTCGGCAATTTGCCGGCCCTTTTTTGTTCATCGATATATTGAATCGTCGATTTGGAGCGCTGTGCATATGGCATTGACTTGCTGAATGGGGCATTGTGGCATTGGATATGCTCAGGATGGCAAAAGGGCTATCATTCCGTTTGGGAGAATAATCGTGACAGACAGATCAAAATGGCTCGTCAGTACAGAGTGGCTTGAAACAAATTTGGACAATCCCGATATCGCCATACTTGATGGGTCCTGGTATCTGGCACATATGAATCGCGATCCTGAAAAGGAATATGTCGAGGCTCACATTCCCGGTGCCCTCTTCTTTGATATCGACAAAATCGCCGATCTTTCTCACGATCTGCCGCACATGCTTCCTCCAACCGTGGTTCTTGATCAGGCCATGACGGATATGGGGGTTCGGGATGGCCAGAAAATCGTCATCTATGACGGTGCCGGTCTCATGATTGCTCCGCGCTTGTGGTGGACGTTACATGTGATGGGCGTCAAGGATGTCGTTATCCTTGATGGTGGCTTTCCAAAGTGGGTCGCAGAGAATCGCCCTACCACAAACGCAAAAACCATTCGCCCGCAAGGAAGCTTCAGCTCAACAGACGGATCCGCTTCGGTCAGCGATTTTGACGACATTCTCAAGGCAATTGATGACGAGGATATCCAGATCGTTGATGCCCGCTCGGAAGAGCGATGGCGCGGTCTTGCGCCTGAGCCGCGCCCTCATCTGTCTTCGGGCCGGATGCCCGGTTCAAGGAATGTTCCCTTTGCCGACCTCGTCGACGAAACGGGGTGTTTCAAAGACAGCGATTATATCCGTCAACGTTTCATCGATGCAGGGGTTGATCTCGACAAACCGATCATCACGACCTGTGGCTCTGGAGGGACTGCCGCAATGCTGAGCTTTGCCCTTGATATTTTGGGCTGCAAGGATGTGTCGCTTTATGATGGCGCCTGGATGGAATATGCCGCCAAAGAAGGTGTCATTATCGAGAAAGACGTCTAGACAGAGAAGGACGTCTCGTTTCTGATACCCGTTTCCAATGCCTGAAGCTAAAAAGCCCGGCCAAATAAATGACCGGGCTTTTCGTTGAGATGATAAGGGATTAGTGAAGAATCTGGCTGAGGAACAGTTTGGTGCGTTCGTGCTGAGGATTGGTGAAGAATTCCTCGGGCTCATTCTGTTCCACAATCTGGCCCGCATCCATGAAGATCACACGGTTGGCAACCTGACGGGCAAAGCCCATTTCGTGGGTCACGCAGAGCATGGTCATGCCTTCTTCTGCCAAGTTGACCATAACATCGAGCACTTCCTTGATCATTTCAGGGTCGAGGGCCGATGTCGGTTCGTCGAACAGCATGATGCGCGGGGTTCATGCAAAGCGAACGGGCGATCGCCACACGCTGTTGCTGGCCACCGGACAGCTGACCGGGATACTTCAATGCCTGCTCAGGGATCTTGACGCGCTCCAGATAATGCATGGCAATCTCTTCGGCTTCCTTCTTGGGCATATTGCGAACCCAGATCGGAGCGAGTGTGAGATTTTCCAGAATTGTCAGGTGCGGGAACAGGTTGAAATGCTGGAACACCATGCCGACCTCGCGGCGAATCTCGTCGATCTTTTTCAAATCGCTCGTCAATTCGATCCCGTCGACAACGATCTTGCCTTCCTGATGTTCTTCAAGGCGGTTGATGCAACGGATCATGGTTGATTTACCAGAACCGGATGGGCCGGCGATGACGATCCGTTCGCCGCGCATAACCTTGAGGTTGATATCACGTAGCACGTGGAAATCACCAAACCATTTGTTCATGCCTTCGATTTCGATTGCGACATCTGTATCGGAAATATGCATTTTTTTCCGATCGGCTTGGAGCTCTTTCGCGTCGACTGCATTATCAATCATAGTCATACTCCTTGCGACTTATCGTTTATGACCGGTGTGCAGCCGGTTTTCCATGAATATTGAATAGCGTGACATACCAAAGCAGAAGATCCAGAAGACCATGGCTGCAAACAGGTAGCCGGTGTGTGAGGTAACCGGAGTTGACCAGGTCGGGTCTGTGAAGGAGGACTGCACCTGTCCCAACAGATCGAACAGACCGATAATCAACACCAGCGTGGTGTCCTTGAAGAGTCCGATGAACGTATTCACGATGCCCGGAATGACCAGTTTCAATGCCTGTGGCATGATGATCAGTCCAGTTGACTGCCAGAAAGTCAGCCCAAGAGCGTCGGCACCTTCATACTGCCCTTTGGGAATGGCCTGCAAGCCACCGCGGACAACTTCCGCCATATATGCAGCAGAGAAAAGGGCAACACCGATCAAAGCCCGGAGCAACTTGTCAAAGTTGACACCCTCTGGAAGGAAAAGAGGCAGCACAACCGACGACATGAACAGCACCGTAATCAGAGGCACACCACGCCAGAACTCAATAAAGATGATACAGACCAGTCGGATAACCGGCATTTTGGAACGACGGCCAAGAGCCAGAATGATACCCAGCGGCAGGGATGCGACGATACCCGTGATCGCGATGACCAGGGTCACCAGGAACCCGCCCCAGTTTGCTGTTTCAACTGGCATCAGACCAAAATCGATGGACATGATTGCATAAATCACGCCAATGGCGACGCCAATCGCGCCGATCGTCGTCAAAACCGGTCTCATCTTGCCTTGTGTTGCATAGGTGATGAGCGCGGCAAGAGCCATAACAATCGCAAAGATGATGACGAAGGTCAGAACGTGATCCTCAAACGACAGGTTTCCACCAGTCAGAAGAATGAATGTCATAACCGGGAAGACGATCAGCATGAACAGAACATTCTCGCGTTTGAAAGGAATGGCCGGGATCAACGCTGGGATCAGGCCAAGAGCGCCAACTGCAAAGACAATATTGACCCGCCAGTATTCCTCGACCGGGTAACGGCCATAGACGAACTGATTGAAATAGGCACCGACATAGGCCCAACAGGCACCATGGGCTCCATCGCCGACTATACAGGCCTCACGGTCCTGCCCTTCCCAGACCGCATGCAGGAAAGCGAACGGAACAATGGCATGCAAGATCAGATAGATGATATAGATGCCGATCATTGTGAGAATGGTGTTGGAGACGGATGAAAACAGGTGCGTTGCCATCCAGTGCAAGGGACCATTTGCGCTGATCGGTGCCGGACGTTCCGGCTCCATGTCTTTGCGAACATAGGAGAGTGGGTATTTCGACATGATATTCTCCTATCTTTCGACCAGTGCGATGGACCGGTTGTACCAGTTCATCAGGATGGATGTTAACAGGGATATCGTCAGGTAGACGATCATCCAGACTGCAATAACTTCGATGGCCTGACCGGTCTGGTTCAAGACTGTGCCACCAACCGAAACGATGTCGGGATAGGCAATTGCCACAGCAAGTGAGGAGTTTTTGGTCAGGTTGAGATATTGGCTGGTCAATGGTGGAATGATAACCCGCATTGCCTGAGGGATGATCACAAGGCGCAAGGTCGGGCCTTGTCGAAGTCCGAGGGCGTGAGATGCTTCGGTCTGGCCGTGGTTGACCGCCAGGATCCCTGCCCTGACGATCTCGGCGATGAAGGCGCCGGTATAGATTGTCAAGGCGAGCAGAAGGCCGATAAACTCGGGGATGACTTTCATGCCACCCTTGAAGTTGAAGCCCTTGAGTTCAGCATAATCGTAACTGATCGGCATACCCGAAACGAGGTAGGCCAGAAGCGGCAGGACAATGATCAACCCGAGACCGACAAGAAATATCGGAAACCTTTGGCCGGTTGCTATCTGACGTTTTTTGGCCCAAATGCTCAATATGATCGTTGCAACAATGGCAATGACGAGCGCGATCAGAATACTGCCAGACCCATCCTCGAAGATCGGACGTGGCATATAGAGCCCACGGTTATTGAAGAAAAAGGTATCAAGTATCCCAACCGATTTCTTGGGATGAGGCAATGAACGCAAAACTGCAAAATACCAAAAGAACAATTGCAGCAACAAGGGAATGTTGCGCACGATTTCGATATAAAGGGTTGCGATTTTGGAAATGACCCAGTTGCTTGAAAGGCGTGCAATGCCCATCAAGAAGCCAACTATGGTCGCAAGAACAATACCGATGACGGCCACGAGTAACGTATTGAGCAGTCCAGCCAGCAGGGCTTGACCGTAAGAAGACGTCGCGCTGAGGTCGATCAGCGACTGGTTCGGAAGAAAACCAGCGGTATTGTCAAGAAAGCCGAAACCGGAAGCAATATTTTGCTTTTCCAGGTTGTGAGCAGCGTTCTGAACGATGCTCCAGAAGAGATAGACAAGTCCTCCTACCAGCAACAGCTGATAGATGATGCCCCTTACCGTCGGATTGTTAAATATCGATCCGCTGGAGGAACTGGTCGTGGACCCCTCGTGTGAATTAGCAGCCATTTTATCCTCGTGAGATACCGGTAGTTATAACCAGCCATTCGAGTGCGATATCCACCCGTTTTCCGGGATTAAGATTCAATTCATTATCGTGATATCGCCTACAAAAAACCCCGGCGGACGGATTTGTCCTGCCGGGGGTCTTCATTGCAGATTAGCGGATCGGAGGAGCGTACATGAAGCCGCCGTTAGACCACAGAGCGTTTACGCCGCGAGAAATTTTCAGCGGAGTTGCAGGGCCAACGTTTTTGTCGAAAGCTTCAGCGTAGTTACCAACCTGTTTGACGATGTTGTAAGCCCAGTCATTGGACAGACCAAGAGCTTCACCGAATGCACCTTCAACACCGACGAGACGACGGATGGATGGGTTGGTGCTTTCTTTCATTTCGTCAACGTTTGCAGAGGTTACGCCGAGTTCTTCAGCATTGACCATTGCGAACAGGGTCCATTTTACGATGTTGAACCACTGGTCGTCGCCCTGGCGAACAACCGGGCCGAGAGGCTCTTTGGAGATGATCTCTGGCAGAACGACATGCTCATCAGGGTTGGTGAGTTTCAGGCGCTGTGCATAAAGGCCAGAAGCGTCAGTGGTGTAAACGTCGCAACGACCGCTGTCATAGGCCTGAACAACTTCGTCAGACTTCTCGAACTGAACCAGTTCAAGATTCATGTTGTGAGAGCGGAAATAGTCGGTAACGTTCAACTCGGTGGTGGTACCGGTGTTGGTGCAGACAGATGCGCCGTCAAGCTCGAGAGCGGACGTGATGCCCAGAGATTCGCGAACCATGAAGCCCTGACCGTCATAATAGGTAACGCCAGCAAAGTTCAGGCCCAGTGAGGTGTCACGGGTCATGGTCCAGGTGGTGTTACGGGACAGAACGTCGATTTCGCTGGACTGAAGAGCAGTGAAGCGCTCTTTTGCAGACAACGGGGTGAATTTGACAGCGGTTGCATCGCCGAATACAGCGGCAGCAACAGCGCGGCAGACGTCTACGTCGATGCCGGTCCAGTTGCCCTGATCGTCAGGGTTGGAGAAGCCTGGCAGGCCCTGGCTAACACCGCACTGAACAGCGCCTTTCGCTTTGACATCATCAAGGGTGGCAGCGCTAGCAGCGGTTGCGCCGACAGCCATTGCGGAACCCATAAGTACGGAAATAAGAACTTTCTTCATTTTGCAGCCTTACGTTTGTTGCCCAAATAAGAATTCGATTGTCTCGTTAAAAACCAGTTGGCAATGGGATGCAAAAAACATGCCTTGCCCTGCTAGGATTTTTGTTGTTGGTCAAAATGGCACGATGTCGCATTTGACTTTGATATCGAAGAAAATTATTCGACTTGGGTCAAGAGGCAAAATGCATCGCAAAGCTCAATAACGTAAATTTCGCACGAAAATTGTGCAAGACACGCAAAAAACTGAAATTTTTTGTTCTTTTACGTCCTTTATTCCGCCGATAATTTTGTCTTGCAAAGTGATCAGCACCAACCTTAGGCTTAGAGAAAATGAAAAAAATAGGCAAATGCACAAAAAGTTATCACTCAGATACCCGTTTAATAGCCACCGGCCGATCACCGGCGGAAAATGATGGTTTTGTGAACCCGCCCGTTATTCATGCTTCAACAGTTATTTTTGAATCTACCGACCAATTATACTCAGGTAAAGCTAAGTATTTTTATGGACGAAGGGGAACTCCGACAACCAACGCCTTGACAGATGCCCTTACCGATCTGGAGGGAGCTAGCGGTACGGTTCTCGTGCCTTCAGGGCTTGCGGCTTGCTCTCTTGCTCTTCTGGCAGCGGCGAAAAGTGGTGATCATGTTTTGATCACGGACAGTGTTTACCAGCCGACGCGGAATTTTGCCGAGCTTGTTCTGGCTCCAATGGGCGTGGAAGTGGACTATTATGATCCCCTCATCGGCGGCGAGATCCATACGCTGTTCAAGGACAACACCACCGCGGTCTTCACGGAGTCACCCGGCTCCCAGACTTTCGAGATGCAGGATATCCCGGCCATTGCGAAGGCCGCTCACGAGAAGGATATTCTCGTTCTTCTCGACAATACCTGGGCGTCTCCGCTCTATTTTGACAGCCTCGCCAACGGTGTCGACATGACCATTCAAGCGGGTACAAAATACATTGTCGGCCATTCTGATGTCATGCTCGGTACGATTTCAGCCAGTGAAAGAGCCTGGCCACGTCTGGACGAAGTCCATGGCGCAATGGGCTATCATGTTGGCCCGGATGATGTCTATCTTGCCTTGCGGGGGCTGAGGACAATGTCCGTGCGCCTCAAGCAGCATCAGCAAAACGCCATGGAAATCGTCAAATGGCTCCTGGAGCGTCCAGAAGTTGACCGCGTGCTCTATCCGCCGCTCGAATCAGATCCGGGCCATCAAATCTGGAAACGTGATTTCACCGGTGCTTGTGGTCTTTTTGGTGTCGTCCTGAAACCTTGCCAGAAGGAACAGGTTTTCGCGATGATCGATGCTCTGGATCTGTTTGGGCTGGGCTATAGCTGGGGTGGCTTTGAAAGCCTGATTACCTATGTTGATCCGCGCGGATATCGAACTGCGACCGAGTGGACTGAACCGGGCCAGTTGATCAGGTTGCATATTGGTCTTGAAGACCCTGCCGATCTGAAAGCGGATCTTGAAAAGGGATTTGCGGCCCTTGCTTTGCAGAAGTAAACAGCTGTGTTCATTCAAGAAAAAGGCAGCTCCGGCTGCCTTTTTTGTTGCTCAAGCTTAGCGTTCCGATTGTTCCACGTCACTGTCATCGCCATGGGGCATGGCTTTTGCCTTGTTGATTCGGCGATAGAGATAGACGCCGAGCAGACCGGAGATAACGAATAATGTGATGCCGACGCCGATTTGTGAGGTCTGGTCCACCTGAACACCGCTGCCCATCAAGGCAAAAATCGCGGTTTGTGGCAAGTAGCCCACTGCCGAACCGAGAAAGAAGGGAAACGCTCCCACATGGGTGACACCGGCTACGAGATTTGTGGCGACGTTGCTCCCCACGGGCAGGAAACGGATCAGCAGAGTGGTGACAAAGGGACTGTCTGCAAGGATATTTTCAAAGCGCGCAACGCGTCTACCGAAATTTCGTTGAACAAATTCGCGTCCAAGGATCCGGGCGTAGGTGAAAGACAGAACACAGCCGCATGTTGTTGCCAACACGGAAAGAGCGGTTCCGCCGACCATGCCAAACGCATAACCACCCATGAAGGAAATGGCCTGACGTGGAAATCCGACAGCGGCAAGTAGTCCGCCCATGGCGACAAATAGCAAATAGCCAAAGCTGCCCTGCCCCTTGACCTCGGCATCGACCCAATGCTCATCGAACATTTCACTGATGCCCAAAGCCTTGAGAGAGTAACCGATTGCAACCAATGTCATGATCATGATCATGCCCTTGAGATAGGGGCGGACCATGGCAAGTTTGCCATCATTGTTCAGTTGAAGACGTTCCGTCATGTGCAATTTTTTCTGGCGAGGCCCGTATTCAGGCATCTGTTCCGTTCTGGCCGCTGAGATCGATCTCCGAAAGGATGGGTATCTTTTTGCGTCGCTTGCGCAGCCACAAGACACCGAACAGGTCAATGATGCCGACCCAAAGGCGGTCGAAGATTCCATATTTCGACATTCCATGGGATCGGCCCCGGTCAACCACATCGATATGAACGACCTTCAGGCCTTCGCGCACGACGAGGGCAGGCAGAAACCGATGCCAGGCTTCGAAAAATGGCAAGTTGAGAAAGACCTGACGTCGGATGACCTTGAGCCCGCAGCCGGAGTCCCTTGTATTGTCCTTGAGCATGGACTGGCGGATGGTGTTTGCGAGGCGAGAGCCGTATTTTTTTACGAAACCATCCGTGCGTTTCATGCGCTGGCCAGCAGCAAGGGCATAGTCCGGGCCACCTTGCTTGAGCGCGTCGATCATCTGGGGAAAGAAAGCGGGATCATTCTGACCGTCACCGTCAAGAGTGGCGATGAACTCGCCCTTCGCATAGAGCAATCCGGACCGGACTGCATTGGATTGGCCGCAGGAATATTCGTGACGCAAGTGCCGCAACCATGGACGCGTCTGGCTGGCATCCCTGAGGAGCATGTCCGTGCCGTCATCAGACCCGTCATCGACGATGATCAACTCAAATGCGCGCTCGGCCAGAGCCTCTCCAACTTCATCTATAAGGAATGCCAGATTGTCTCGTTCATTTTTACAGGGAATGACCACGCTCACTTCTAGTGTGTGTGGCAGAGGCGGCAAGTTTGAGAGCATGACGGCGTCCTGATTATGTCTCGTATCCGGCAATCCATGCCGGATGCTTCTGCTTGTCGTTTTTGTTGTGTTTCTCGAAAGATTGACCGAGCGGATCAATATCTCAGAAAATACGACAAAATGATGATATCCGGTGCGCCAATTGACGAAAACAGGAAGACGCCCATGATTGCACACTCTTTAGGCTGTTCGACGGAATAAGTGAAGCGCTTTATAAACAGAGGTGAGCGATAGTCCGCTATTTGTGGGAAGTCTGATTAACCCGTCTTGCACCCGGAACAAAAGTCGACGGTGCACGCACCATTTTGCAAACAGCCACGTCACACCCGCGCCAAATGCAAAGCCAGCCACTGTATCTGACGGGTAATGTGCCCCGACCATGATGCGGGAAAAGGCGATCATTCCCGCAAGGAAAAGCCATAGCCTCTTTTGTTTTGGAAACAGCAGCACCATGATGATGGCCATGGCGCCTGCCGTAGCCGAGTGTCCCGATGGAAAACTCTGATATCCGTGATTGATGCCCGGTGGGTCAAAGAAATAGGGTCCCAATTCGCCAAAGAATTTGGGGCGTGCTCTGCCGAACATCACTTTGATCAGATTGTTCAAGAGCCCGGAACCGGCAATCGCCACAAATATGAAAAGACCGAGCATCTGAAACCGATACAAGATCGACCTTACTGCGTATCTTGTCGCGCCTGGCGGAAGAAAGGCGATAACGATCACCAGCAAACCCGAGGGAATGAGCGTATAGTCCGATTTTCCAAATCTCGAAATGGTTCTGAATATCGAATAGAGCCATTCCGGCAACAATGGTTGCCAATGCCCTGCCATGGTATCAAAGAACAGAAAACTCAAAACAATCAGGGAAAGGGCCACAAACAGGAGTTTTTTCCATTCAGGCTCGGTCACACTGTTCAGATCGCCATATGCCTTGTGCGCCCCGGAACGGTGAGCCAGCAGGGCTTTGAAGGCTTCATATTGGCGCTTGGCCTCATTGGCACTCTGTTTCAAAACGGTGTTCGATAGCATGGGGCTGCGCTTCTTGTTCCTCGATCACTATTTGGGGCTACTGCATTTTCAATCGGTATAGGCCAAAGGACTGCCAGTCGCCGCCATTCAGTTTGTAGCCCGTGAACTGATGAATGTTCTCTACGGCCCCTTCTTTCTTGGCTATGCGTTCAAGAAATCTCTTTTCTTCAGACTTCTCTACAATTGCGACGCGGCACCCTGCTTCCAGAAGGAAGTCGGCGGTTCTTGCCGCTGTCGTCATCACGGTGTCCGTACCCATCAGAAATACGAGGCTGGGCTCGCTATATCCGGCGCTTGCCACCTCTACGCTTTCACATGGTTTTACGCGCTCCACGGCTTCGACCATCTGGTTCGAGATCCAAACAGAGCGGAATTCGGGAAAGACCGTGCCATGAAGAGAGAGATACAGCACCGGGGCGACGAGACAGGTCAGAACGAAGGACGCCATGACGCGCCCTCTTTTGAAGATCGCATAGGCGAGCAACGCAAGGCCTGTTGCGACCAGTCCGAGCCCCATGGCCGCGGGATTGATGATGCCTTCGATGACAGCGAGACCGATGGGAGCGCCAAGTCCAAGCAGGATGGCAGCTATGGGAACAAGCAACGCCAGAATTTTGCCCCAGAGACTATTCCACGATGTCGCACGCGCCTGAAGTGCATGGGCCGTCAGGATGGCCATGGCGGGCATCAAGGGCAGCACATAATGGGGTAACTTGGTCGGAACAAGTTCGAAGAGGATCCATGACGGCAAAATCCAGCACAGGGCGAAGAGAACCGCCTTGGATTTGCGCTCTTTCCAGATCCAGACAATTGAGAGAATGAAGAATACCGATGTTGGCCAGAATGTTCCGATACTGGCCCCCAGATAGGTGCCGGGAGGCGCACCGTGAGACTCCTTGCCCGTCGCGACTTTCCCCAGCATGTCCGTGCCAACCGCATCGAAATAGAAAGCCCAATCGGTGTGAATTCCGATGATGATAAACCATGGCAGTGTCAGAACGAGAAAGAGAGGGACGCCATATTTCCAGCCCGTTCCCTTCAGCCAGGCAATTGAACGCTCAAGGATTGAAAGAAGCACAATTGTCGCGCCGCTCACGATCAGGATGATGGGCCCCTTGATCAAAACGCTTAACGAGAACGCACACCACAGCAGTATGCCCTGCCCTTTGGTCAGTCCTTCCTTGCGATCATAAAGCTCCCATATGAGCCACTGAACCGCCAGAATAGTCGCCAAGAGCATGGCATCGGTTTTTGCAAGGCGTGCCTCAACGCCGAGCAGAATGGCTGCCGCCATTCCAATTCCGGCCAGAAAACCCACTCGTACCGAGCTCATTCTGAGGCCGATCAGGAATGTCAGTCCCACGCTCAAAATGGCACCTGCCAGGGACGGAAGACGATAGACCCAGATGGGAGCCTCTTCATTCATGCCCGTGGCCTTTGCGCTCAGGACTTGCAACCAATATATGCCGACCGGCTTCTTGTATCGAGTGCTGTCCTGGAAACGGATATCGATATAGTCTCCGGACTCCATCATCTGTTTGGAGGCCTGAGCAAAACGGGCTTCATCGCGATCAACTGGCGGTATGGAGTTGAAGCCAGGCAGAAAACAAACGAGCGCGAAAAGCAGAAGGGCCATCAGTGCCTTGATGCGCGAAGAGCAAAGTGCGAACAACCATGCCTCGATTGAATCACTGAGCGTGGCGATCCAGTCATGCTCCTGCGGGGAGTTGGTGCCGGAATCTGGCGCATGGGTATGACTTGCAGGGGAGTTCGGATCGACGGGATAAGGTCCAAGATCTGACATGTGCGCCTCGTTTCGGGTCAATGCTCGAGCCCCCATGCTCGAACCAGTTTTCTGTGTTCACGTCATAACGGATTTATGAAGAATTGCACAGCTCTTCGCGCAATTCTGATGTGAAAACACGAAAAGAAATGACGGTTCTGCCATTTGTCGTGCCAATTAATGAGGCTTCTTTTCAGACAGTGTTGGCAGTGGTGGCAGCCCCGCAAGTCACCCTGTGGTTGACTGGGTTTCTGATTTGTTCAGAAATGACGTTTTTATTATGACTGCGGCGCAAAAAAGTCACGTTCACGCGCAAATTTTCACCTTTTGTTATCAATCGGCTTTCATTCTCCCCTCGAGAATATTAACAATAATCCTTATACTAATTCAAAAATAAATACCCGCACCAGAACAGCTGCCATGCTGTTTACCCTTTTTACCCTTCAGAGTTGTAACCAGCTATGATTACAAAGAAATTTCAAGAAGGACGTGCACTACACAAAATGTTTCGCGTCTTGATCGCAGATGACAGTGCGCTCTTTCGCGGAATCGTGCATAAGGGAATACAAGTACATCGCGACAAGCGATATCTCGATATCAATTTTGCATCTGACGGCGCAGAAGCACTGAAGATTCTCAATCAGAAAGAGATTGATATTGCTTTCATAGACATCAACATGCCTCATCTGTCAGGTCCACAACTCGTCGCCGAACTTCCTGAAACGCGGTCCAAGAATTGTCTGGTTGTCGCTATTTCGGGGAATATGGATGTCAAGTCCGAGGCCGTCTTGCAGGAATATGGTGCTTACCATTTCATGCAGAAACCCTTTCGCGCACAAGATGCCGCCGATGTCTTCATGACATATATTGTCATGACCGAAACCTACCCGATTCTTGTGGTTGACGATTCTGCGACCATGAGAAAAATTACCCGCAAGGTTCTCGAAAAAAGCCGGTTTTCTTTCGAGATCTTTGAAGCGGATAGTGCAAGAAATGCCCTGAAATCCATTTTGGAACGTAGGCCAGATCTGGTCCTTACCGATTTTCACATGCCAGATGTCGATGGCCTGGAACTTGCCGGTTCAATCAGAAGCGTTACCAATCGTATTGGCATTTACATGATGTCGACCAGTGATACGGATCACCTGGAACGATCTGCCGCCTTTGTCGGCATTACGGGTTTTCTTAAAAAGCCCTTCAGTGCCGCAGATATCGATAGTATCATGCATAGCCGGTTGGGACTTGATACACCCAAGTTTGGCAAAACACGCGCCATGTTCAGTTTTCTTGAACGAGATTTTGATATTTCGAGCGAACTTGCGGAAGAGAGCGATCGTGAAGAAGAGGCAGAAGAAGACTGTCATTTGGAAAAAGTTCTGATCTGACTTGATGACGGCTGTCCATTGCCGAGATTTTACGATCAACTCGAACGGTATGAGAGCAACCATATGGCAGAGATTGGTCCTGCGCGCTTTCCAGCTTCAAACAGTCATGGCACGTCTCTTGACCGGCAGACAGCGCCAATTGGTGTCTTGATGCTCGATACCCATTTCAAACGGCTGCCCGGTGATATCGGCAATGGGCGCAGTTGGAAAACACCCGTTCTTTTCAAGACGGTGAAGGGAGCCAACCCGGATAGAGTCGTATTTGGTGGTGCTCAAGACCTGCTTGTTCCCTTCCTTCAAGCCGCTCAGGAGCTGATCGATGAGGGCGCAAAGGCAATCACGACAAGTTGCGGATTCCTTGCTCTTTATCAAAGAGAAATGGCGGCAGCTCTGTCTGTTCCGGTTTTCGCAAGCAGTCTGTTGCAAGCACCCGTGATCGAGCGCATTCTTCCCGCTGGCAAAAAGGTCGGCATCCTGACCTTTTCGGCTCGGTCCCTGACCAAGCGGCATCTGCTTGCGGTTGGGGCTGACCCGTCAACGGCGATATTCGGAGTTGCGCCAGACAGTGCCTTTGCGCAATATTTCGGTGATCATTCAAATGATGATGCCGATGTTGAGCTGTTGAAGAGAGATGTTCTCGATGCGGTGCGGATCATGTTGAAGGAGGATCCGTCAATCGGCGCGATCCTGTGCGAGTGCACCAATTTGCCCCCCTTCTCTGCTGCCATTGCAAGAGAGAGCGGTCTTCCGGTTTTTGACATCATGGGGTTTGTTGAATGGGTGGCCCGGAGCCTTTGTCCACTTGTCACCGACGAAGTGACAGATTTTTCGTGATAGACCACTGTTATGGAAAATGGTGACCCCTGAAGGATTCGAACCCTCGACCTGCTGATTAGAAGTCAGCTGCTCTATCCAACTGAGCTAAGGGGCCTTGTTTTTCCGGCGCAAAGGCTAGTGAGTCCAGTTCCCTTCAATTCTTGAAGTCGCAAAATTGTCGGCATACGCCTTGGTGATTTTCTTGCGATCCTTTTGAGGCATGACCTCGAAGGCAACCTTGTTTCGCGTGGCATAGTCAATTGCCATTTGCAGCGTATCAAATTGCAATCTGATTTGCTGATGCGCGTCAGACGCACCCACATGCCCTGTCAGAGGATCGATGATCCCGGGCGTTGCGGGTTCGAACACCAAATGCCAGCGATTGGACTTAGCCCGACCGGACTGCATGGCATTTTTTGCGGGTTTGAAGATGCGCGCTTTTGTCATGCTGACCTACTTGTGAGACCGCCCCCATGCGGGAGCCGTGTCAGTGTTTACAAATGGTCGGAGCGAGAGGATTCGAACCTCCGACCCCCTGATCCCAAATCAGGTGCGCTACCAGGCTGCGCTACGCTCCGATCCAATGACCCCGCTTCTGAAATACATCGAGAAGCAGAATGGCGATTGCATAGCAACAGCGCTCAGAGGGAGCAAGCTGAAATATCGTATGCCAATTATTTTCACGAATTGGGTGTGAACAATTGATGGCGCATTTTATCGCCAATCTTGATACCGAGGCTTTTCGCCGTGCCTTTTGGTGTCTCCAATACATAGCGAACCGGCCCACCAGACCCGATGACGGATTCAGACAAGGGGGTTGTTGCCGTCACGATATGGGTGATTGTCCCGGCTTCATTGATGAAAAACATGTCGAGTGAAATGTAGGTGTTTTTCATCCACATGAATACCGGTTCCGTCGCTCCGAAATCAAACAGCATGCCATGTTGAGGTGCGAGCGAAGTGCGAAACATCAGCCCCTTGTTGCGTTCCTTTTCCTCAAGCGCCAATTCGACCTTGAACAGCAGATTGTCCTTTTCGGTCTGAATGACGAGCGTTTGTGGATCGATCAACCGTTCTTCTATCTGCTCGGGCGTGATGCTCAATGCCTGAGAGCTTTGTGGCGCTTCTTGCGCATCAGCTTGCGATGATGACAGACAAAGAGAAACCATCGAGAGCGCAGCAAGCACAGGTGCGGCTATGCGAATGAAACTATTCATGGATTTACAATGTTACCTTGAGGACCAATTCATGAGAAACGAATGAAGGCGCGATTTTTTGGCAGCATCATACGTCCGTGACACGCCCATTTCAATTTCTATGTAAAGGAACGTCTGCTGCAAATAATGAAAAGCTCCCCCTATCCAGCGATAGCAGAGAGCCCGGTGTGAATTATACGCAGCTGAACTCAGTGGGAAGACGGAATATGAGCACCGCTTGACGGGCGAATTTCGGTCGCCATTTTCCCTTTTGGACTTGGGCCATAGCGCACCATGACTTCCTGATGAGGACGCAATTCGGTCAGGCCAAACAGACGCAGCGTTTCCATGTGAATGAAAATGTCAGGAGTACCCTCACCTTGCGTAAGGAAGCCGAAGCCCTTTTCGCGATTGAACCATTTGACCCATGCTTTTTCCAACTCACTCGTCGGTGTAACCTTCACATGGGTGTTGGCTGGCGGCAATTGGGAGGGATGGATCGCCGTGCTTTCATCCATGGAAAGGATGCGCAAGGCCTGGAGCCCTTTCGGCCCCTTCAGAACTTCGCATACAACGCGAGCACCCTCATAAGCGGTGCGATAGCCATCTCGGCGCAGGCAGGTAACATGCAGCAGAATATCGGAACTGTTGTCGTCCGGGATGATAAAGCCAAACCCCTTGGCCACATCAAACCATTTGATCTTTCCGGCAACTTGTGTGACGTCCAGAGACGCATCATCAGCAGCACCTGCATCAAGAGGTTGCAGCTCCGGGTCGATCTTCACCCCCATATCCTTGCCTCAACTTAACTCTGTAGCCTCGTTCCCGACTCAATACCATGGTCGATTCTCACGGGCAGAATATCATCTTGACCGAGGTCTGCATCAAGAAAATTTTAACTTTTTGTCTTATTTTGCTCTCTGCTTTGAATCACACTGTCAGACTTGACAGTTTGTGTGCATCAATCAAGGCAAATGCTCAGGAAAGCGACATTATGGTCGGCCATGAGCATTATTCGCGATCATGCCGCACCTTGGCTCTCATGGGTATATGCGAGGCATTGGCCAAGTGCCTTGCCACGAGCCCTCCTAATCAGACCACATGCTCCATGATCGGACCAATTTCATCGTGAATGCACAAGTCTGCCAGATGATCCATCGGTGTGGGGTCTCTGTTGAGTATGACGAGTTTAGCGCCATTCTGTTTGGCGATCTGTGGCAAGCCGGCTGCCGGGTAGACAACGAGCGAGGATCCCATCACAATGAAAAGATCGCAATCTGCGGCTTGATGCATGGCGCGCATCATGGCGTCTTCCGGCATGGCCTGTCCGAAATTGATGATGGCCGTTTTGACCAGTCCCCCGCATTTTGGACAGCGTGGTGACTTACCGGTGCTGTTGATGTGGGTCTGGGCCTGACGAAGGCTCATTTCGGCATCGCAATCAAGGCAGGTTGCGAATGTTCCGTTGCCATGAATCTCGATGACATGATCGGGATCAAGTCCGCTGCGCTGGTGCAGGCCGTCGATATTCTGTGTGATGGTGCAGACCAGCTTTTTGCGCTCCGACAGACGAACCAGGGCCATGTGACCCTCATTGGGCCTTGCCATGTTGAATTCTTCCACCTGAATGAAACGCCGCCGCCAGTCTTCCAGACGGGTTTCTTCACTTGAAATGAAATCATTATACATGATCGGTTCCATTTTGGCCCAGAGGCCATCTGGCGACCGGAAGTCGGGAATCCCGCTTTCGGTGCTGATTCCGGCCCCTGTAAAGGCTACTATGTGGTCGGCATGATGGATCATGTCCAGCAGTTGTTCGGTTTTTGAATTCTTGTTATTGGAATTCATGTTATAGATCCTAAATGTTCAAGGTCACCCAACTCTCATGCGCCAAGGAGACCGGCTATGAAATATCTGCATACAATGGTTCGCGTCAGCAATGTAGACGAATCGCTCGACTTCTACTGTAACAAAATGGGCCTTAAGGAAGTTCGGCGTAGCGAAAATCCGAAAGGGCGATATACCCTGATTTTTCTGTCCGTTGATGGCAGTTCCGAAAATTGCGTCGAGTTGACCTACAACTGGGATCCAGAGGATTATGATGAGGGGCGCAATTTCGGGCATCTGGCTTATGAAGTTGATAACATCTACGCGTTTTGTCAAAAGCTGATGGATTCCGGCGTTGTTATCAATCGCCCACCTAGAGACGGAAATATGGCGTTTGTTCGGTCACCGGACAATATTTCCATCGAACTCTTGCAGAAGGGCGATCCTCTCCCGGCGCAGGAGCCCTGGCTTTCCATGCCGAATACAGGCAAATGGTGACGCTCAGTTCGCGTCTTGATTGACTTCAGGCTCGCAATTCCGGCTCTTGCATGAAATTTGCAAGAGCCTTTTTCTTGACCAGAATTCGCGTGGTGTTGATCACCCCACTCTATCACTTGGTATGATCATGCAGTTCTCGGAAAGATCCGGTTTTGCACCAAGCCCGCCGCGTTCTATAATCTGGACAGAATCCATGTTTATGCGTTTCCAGAACCCAAACCTGCAAAATGAATGGAAGGAAATGATACCTCTATGGCCGCTCCGTCTGATGCTCTGTTTTTCTCTGAGGCAATTGTCTATCTGGGAGCCGCTGTGATTGCTGTTCCGATTGCCAAGAAACTTGGTGTCGGAGCGATCATCGGATATCTGGTCGCGGGGATCATTATTGGTCCTTATGCGCTAGGCGCGATCAAGTCGGTCGAGACTGTAACCCCCATCGCGGAACTCGGCGTTGTCCTGCTTCTGTTCGTTTTGGGGCTGGAGCTGAACCCGAACCGGCTTTGGCGCATGAAGAGCGACATTTTCGGGCTTGGTTCAAGTCAGATTCTGCTCACCGGCTTTGTTCTGTCCGGAATCTTGACAAGCTTTGGTCTTTCAAGGGATGTCGCAATGGTTGGTGGCTTTGGCATGGCGCTATCGTCAACGGCGTTTGCGGTTCAGATCCTGAAAGACAGGGGGGATTTTTCTTCTGCCTACGGCCAGAGGGCATTTGGCATATTGCTCATGCAGGATATCGCGGTCGTGCCTCTGTTGGCTATGGTCGACATTCTTTCACCAGCCGGGCCCAAACAAAGCGATGTTTCTGTGATGGAGCAAATCGGCATTACCATTGCCGCTGTTTTGCTGGTGATCGTTGTTGGTCGGTATCTGCTTTCCCATCTCTTCTCGATTCTGGTGAGTACGCAAGCCCGCGAAATCATGTTGGCGGCGGCTCTGCTGGTCGCGCTTGGTAGCGCCGCCCTCATGCACTGGGCAGGCCTTTCGATGGCACTCGGAGCCTTTCTGGCCGGGATCATGCTGGCAGAATCGAGCTATCGTCACACGCTTGAGGCCGACATTTTTCCGTTTCGTTCGTTGCTCATGGGCCTGTTCTTCATCACGGTTGGAATGACGCTCGATCTGCCTGTCACGCTGTCTCACTTGTGGCTTGTCCTGCTTGGCGTTGTCATCGTCATGGCCGTGAAAGGGCTGATCCTTTGGTTGCTTGCCAAAGTTACCGGTTCATCCAATTCCGACGCCCAAAGCATCGCGGTCGTGCTGCCTCAAGCCGGAGAGTTCGCATTCGTCATATTTGCCGCCGCGACAGCTTCTGGCATGGAAAGCAGATATTTTTCGCTGATGTCGGCGATTGTCATCCTGTCGATGGTTTTGACGCCTCTCGTAGGCAAGGCATATGGTTTCTATCTGGAACGGTATCCGCAAGCTGAGGAAGAGGGTTCCGGCACGATGATGGAAGAGTTTGACGACCAAGGGCCTCAGGTGATGGTCATCGGGTTCGGACGCTTTGGCATGGTGGTTGCCCAGATGTTGATGTCCGAGGGCTTGCGTGTTGTGGCCATCGATAATAGTCCCCGTCGGATTACCGCTGCAAGACGGCTTGGTCTGCCGGTTTTCTATGGAGATGCGACGCGCGAGGATGTTTTGCGGGCTGCCGGTGGGGATGATGCCATGCTCATCGCCCTGTGTGTCGAGAAAGAAGCGGTCATGACCCAGACGATCAATCTGGTCAAGACCTCCTTTCCAAAGGCCAAGATCTTCTGTCGCGCGACCGACCGTGCCCACGCATTGCAACTGGCCATGCAGGAAGTTGACTTTCATATCCGCGAGACTTTCGAGAGCGGCATCACCTTTGGTCGCGAGGCTCTCGATCAGTTGGGTATTTCCAATGAACGCATTGAGGAGATCGAGGAGGATGTGCGTACGCGCGACCTGGAGCGTATGGTCTATCCTTCCCAGAAGGGCAACCACAGCCCGTCGATGATGGACCCTTATCTCAAGCATCCAGACCAGAAGCAGCAAGACAAAAAGAACGATCAGCCGCCGTTGTGAATGGGCATGCGGCTTGCGCGATCTGGCTATTGAACGGCGAGCACCATGGCTGCGATCATTCGGCACGACCGAAGACATGTCGGCGTGCCGAATTCTGGTGGGGACTAGTCTTTCGGAATGTCGACCGGATAGTCCGGATACTGGGCCCACTCATTCATTGAGCCGTCATATAGCCGTACAGACTTGTTGCCGAGAATTTCGTGAGAGACGAACCAGCCCAACGAAGCTCGATGCCCGGAATTGCAAAAAGCAACCTGCTCGCCACTCGTTGGAACATCATGTTTTGCGAAGATTTCTTCGACCCTGGATTTGGGCAGGAAATGGCCGCCCTGAACAGGCTCAACCAGCAAGCTGAAAGGAAGATTCTTTGCGCCAGGAATCGTGCCGGGCCGGGTTCCGCCTGCTTTTCCATAAAATTCGGCCGGTGAGCGATAGTCGACCAGTGAGGTGCCCTTTTCCCATTCGGCCAGAACATCTTTTGCCTTTGGCGCCATGCTCAAGTCTGGTTTGGCGACATAGCTTGCCGGGCTGACGGTCACTGTCTGCTTTGACCATCTAGCGCTTTTCAGCTTGCTGAAAGCAATCAGCCCTCCGTCGAGAATTGATATATTTTCATGTCCCAAGACTTTGAAAGTCCAATAAATGCGGGTCGCAATGGCAATTTCACTGGCATTGAAACCGATGGGTGCCAGAATGACATGCGTATCATTGTCGATCCCCAAAGATCCGATCAGTCTTTCAAGATATGGCGTGTTGGGAAGGACGAGCCCTTCTTTCGGCTTTGGCTGTCGCCAGCGTGCAAATTGGGAGTTGACGGCTCCGTCTATGTGAATTTTCGCGTAGCCTTCGGGTTGTTGCAAGTCGATGACACGCAAATTTTCATCCATGAGATGATCGTTGAGCCACTGAGCCGATACCAATGGTTGTCCCGCTTGGGATGGGAAAAGTCCCCCAAACAGAAAAATGGAAAAGAGAAAAGCAACGCGCACCAGTCTGGTGGACGCAACGCTCCACCAGTTGATATGAAACCGGAAATCTGAAGTCATTAAATGGCTGCCTATTTGTTTTGAAACTGTCTTTATAAAGCAGCTTGTAACTTACCGAAAAAAGACGAGCAAGAAAACAATTACAACAGCAAGAGCGATCAGCCCCCACATTTCTGTCCCGCCAAAGACTCCACGCGCGGCGGCCTGCTCGGCCTCCTGTTCAAGTTCGACTACAGGATTTTCGGCTTCATGCAGAACGTCTTCAAATTCGGGTTTGTCATTTTTCATGCCGTTCCCTTTCTTTGTGAATTCCTTTGTGAAGTTTTCGAAATAACCGGCCACCAGTTTCGTGACAATTTCGGGATCGCTTGAAATAATTTTACCCTTCATGGTCGTGGTGACAATTGTTTCCTGTTCAAGAACAGTTTTCCTACCCACTTTTCTGAATGTGATTTTCTGCTCGCCTTTGGGCATTGCAACATTCGGATCAGTGCCTTGCCAATTGATCTCGATAGCCGGACTTGAGGCTCCGTCATCAAAGAAGTGGAAGAGATATTGTACGGATTTGCCCGGGAAAACCCTGCTGTCGATGGTTATCAAACGCGTATGGTCATCGATTGTTTCAATCGCAGTACAGTTCGGAATATTGGACTTCAGGCTATCGGGATCTTGCAACCGGCGCTTGATGGTGCGGTAATTCGCATCGATTATATAAGATCCGGTTGATTTCATGTGATTGTCCCCTAATTCTCACAAATCGAACAAGCTACGCGTCTGTTTTGGTTTGTTTCTAATTATATCATATTGAAATGATTGCGCTCAGGGTAAATTGTGCAAAAGTTACAATAGTTACAGATTGTGAGCTTCCTGGCTAACATGATCGCGTTGTCCGATCGTGATCGAAGAGGACCCCGCCGGGCTTGACGAGCCTGCACGATCACTTTGACACCCTGCGATTCCGCTCTGGAATCCCGGTGTCATGTCTGATATCACACTCGCCTTGATGCCAGAGGAGAATGATATGAGTTGTCAGCCTGACGAAATGGCCAAACCTGTCAAAGTCAGACGTCCTGACCGATCTGAACTGCTGATGCCTGCGGGCAATCTTGAAAAACTCAAGATGGCGGTGCTGTATGGCGCAGACGCGATCTATATGGGCACACCCGACATGTCCCTGCGCACCAAATCCCAGATGACGCTGGATGACGTTGTCGAGGGGATCGAGTTTGCGCACAAGCATGGCAAGCGGGTCTATCTCACGCTCAATCTCTTTTCTCACAACAAGGATATCGACAAGCTGCCGCAATATGTCGAGACCGTCCGCAAGGTGAAACCGGACGGGCTGATTGTGGCGGATCCCGGTGTCTTCATGTTCGTGAAGGCGCAGGCGCCCGAGTTGGAGCTTCATGTTTCGACCCAAGCCAATGTCTGTTCCTGGCAGTCGGTGAAGTTTTGGAAAGATCAGGGTGCGAGCCTTGTTGTCATGGGCCGCGAGGTGTCCTATCCGGAGCTTGCTGAAGTGCGCGAGAAATGCCCGGACCTCAAGCTCGAGGCTTTCATACACGGCTCTATGTGCATGACCTATTCGGGTCGATGCCTGCTGTCGAACTTCATGGCCGAGCGCGGTGCCAATCAAGGGTCCTGCGCCAATAGCTGCCGTTGGAAATACAAGGTTCACATGAAGATGCGCGACGGCACCGTGCGTGAACTCAAGCTCAGCGAAGAGAATCTCGAACTGTTCGATTTCTTTCTGGAAGAGGAACAGCGACCGGGCGAACTGATGCAGATTGTCGAAGATGAGCGCGGATCCTATATCCTCAACAGCCGTGATTTGTGTCTTATGCCGAAACTGCCGGATCTGCTGTCGATCGGCATTGATAGTCTCAAGGTCGAAGGTCGAGGCAAAAGCCCCTATTATGTGGCGATTGTTGCCCGCGCCTACCGAATGGCGATGGATGACTGGTTCGCCGATCCCGAGAATTGGGATCCCGAACTCTATATGGAAGAATTGGCGACGGTGCCGAACCGTGGCTACACACTTGCCTTCCACGAAGGCCGTCTGACCAATTACGCCCATGGCTATGAAGAGACTTCGACCTTTGCGGAATGGGAGTTTGCCGGAATGGTCAAGGAGGTTCGGGAAGATGCATTTATCGTGCTGGTCAAGAACAAGCTGGAAGCCGGGGATGTGTTCGAGTTTGTCTCCCCTCACCTCAGAGCCCCCATCGCCATTCGTCTTTACGAGTTCGAGGATGCCAAAAATGGCAAGGTGACCGATGTTGTCAATCCGGGCACCAATCCTGAAATTCGCGTGCCCTTTTTGCTCTTTGATCACGAAGACCCTTCCATTTTGCGCGAGCATGTTCCCGTCATGACAGTGGTCAGGAAGGAACGCGCCCTCACCCCCGCCCAATGGGCCCGTCTGAAGCATGACGGCGAAGCTCATGACCTGGAAATGGGCAAGGGCGACGAAGGGCTCTATCAACGCAAGAAAGAAAAATTGCAGGAAGCGGTTGACGCAGACCAGACAAAGCGCAGCAAGAAAAGCCCGCGCCTTGGAACCGAGGGCTGTTGTGGTCGGGGATGCAATGGCTGCATGGTATTCTGGCATGATCCCAAATATGAGAAAGCCCGCGCAGCGCTTGCCCGCAACGAACAAGGCAAACTGTTGACAAAACAACAGGCGCGTCAGGAAGTCATACAGAAGGATGCCTGAGGGATGCTTGTGACAGGGGGGGGCGATATCGCATTTGAGGGAAGGAACGACCTCCCCTTCCCCAGTAATGCTTGATGCCTGACGCTATTCCGCGGCGATGATGCGGGCCTGCATGCAATGGTCGGTGTGATGCACAAGATCGCCAAGTTCAGCGATTTTCTCGATCCAGCTGCGAATGACGGACGGGTCTGAGGGAGCGGCCTGAACACCGGCCTCGAGTTCGCCCTTCAAAATGGCTTCGGTCGCAAGACTGACAGTGATCGAGACGAGACGGGCCATAGCGCTGGAGTGCCTTGTTCCTAGGCTGTCGATGCTTTTCGACTTGTGCCACAAGGTAATGCCATCGCGGCTCACTTTCAGTTCAACACAAAGCACGACACGGTCAAACTCGCCCAGATCATAGGCGTGGTCGGACCATAACCGGTCGCTCAGAAGTCCAAGTTTTTCCTCGACTTCGTCGGCCTCGGTGGTATCAATCGTGTCGAAGATGTCCTTCCATGCCTCGGCCCAACCATCAAGCCGCAAGGTGCCGCGGACAAATTGTTTGACGGACCAGCTTTCATCAAAGCCATAATGGTGCATGAAGGGCAGAGAGTCCCTGTTGGGGTAGGACTGGAATTTCTCAACTGACCCGGCCGTTTCGACAAAATAGTCTTTGACTGCGTGCCACGGCTTGTCGATTTGTACGACCTTGCCATCCGAGATGGCTTGTGCGGGGCTTTTCAGTGCCTTCAGAACGCCAAGGGGTGACCAGCTGAACTTGTATTTGAAGTCATTTGCAATGGCCGGAAAGCCGCCGCAATAGGACTGGAAGTCATGGTCATTTTCAGGATCGAAATAGGGACTGTTGCGATAGTCATCAAGCAGGAGATGCGCCAGAAGATGATCTATTCCCGGATCAAGGCCAACTTCATTGATGAATGTCAGCCCCTCTTGCCGCGCTTTTGCGTCCAGGTCTGCCATTTCAGGACTGATATAGGAGGAAGACACGAAATGGGCCTTCTTGGCGAGGCAAAGCTTGGCGTATTTTACATGCATGCTTGCGGGCAGCATGGAGACAAGGATATCGCCGGGTGCGATGACGGCGGCCAGATCGTCGTCGGAGGCCATGCGGATATCGAAATTTCCCTCAAGACCCTTCGTTGCTTCTTCGGCCTTGCGAAGATCTCGCTCCCAGAGGCAAATCCGGTAGTCTTTGGCGATGATGCGGCGGATGCCGGGGACAGATGCCAATCCGGCTCCAAGCCAATGAATTGTGCGAGTGTTATCAATCATAAAAATGCTCCGACATAATGAGTTTCATTTTACAATCGTGGCTATCATCACCGGGGACATGTCACGGGTTGGCAATTTCTTCTTGAGAGGCTCGATAGTGATCCTGTGTCAGGATGCTGCACTCTGAAGAGCGCCGGTTTCGAGGGCTTCTCATACTGAAGTTTTTCGGAGCTTTACGCCAAATGGCTAATGGCGCAAGATAGTTTGCTGGCTAAATTGGCAATGTGACGAGCGTATTTGGCAAATTGATGACAGAATTGCCCCGATTGACGAAAATGCCGGAATATTATGCATGCCCATTATTTGGGCATTGTGCATATATGCCCTCACCTCCTCACTATTACGGATATGAAAAACAAAAAGCCCGGATTGCTCCGGGCCTGTTGCTCTTTTTCAATCAGATTCGCCTTGCGCGGCAGGTGTCGATCATGCCGTGTGTTCGGTCAGATGAAACGCATCGCCGTAGTTTCTCAGCTCTTCAAACCAGTGATCTATCGTAGCCGGATCGGAAGGGGCAGCCTGCACCCCAACGCTCAACACCTTGTCCAAGATCGACTCAACCGCAAGGCTTACAGTGATGGACACGAGGCGAGCCATGGCCGAGAATTCCTCATTGCCCTTGCTATCGAGAGCATAATCCTTGTGCCAGACAACTTTGCCATCCCTGCTTGCCTTGAGTTCCACAACAAGAACGACACGGTCCGGTTCTCCTGCGTCATAGGCATGATCAGTCCAGAGTTGTTCACTCATGGCGGCGAGCTTGTCGTCGCCATCGGGGCCAGCCAATTCGTGCTCTACGAAATTGAAAATATCGCTCCAGGCGTCGGACCAGCCATCAAGCCGCAAGGTTCCGCGAACGAAGGTATGCATGTTCCAGTTTTCATCCATACCGTAGGCCGTCATGAAGGGAAGCGAGTCCCTGTTCGGATAGGACTGGAAAAGCTCAGACCCGCCGGGAAGATTTGCGGAATAATCCGATATCGCATCCCACGGTTTTTCCGTCTTGATGACCTCACCGCCGAGAATAGCAGTTGCCGGGCTCTTGAGAGCCTTCAAGACGCCAAGCGGCGACCAACTGAACTTGTATTTGAAGTCATTGGCAATAGCCGGGAAGCCACCGCAGTAGGAGCGAAATTCATGGCTGTTGCCCGGATCGAAAGCAGCGCTTTGTTTGTAGTCGGACATCAATTTGTGCGCCAGCAGGTGATCAAGACCGGGATCTAGTCCGACTTCATTGACAAAAGTCAGATCGAGTGCCCTGACCTTTTCATCAAGGGCCGCCATTTCTGGACTGATATAGGAGGAAGAGACAAAGTTTGCCCCTTTTTCAAGACACAGATTGGCGACTTGCAGATGCATCGTGGCCGGTAGCATGGATACAACAATGTCTCCCTTGGAAACGTCGTCGGCAAGGGCCTGCATGGTGAATTGCTTGACCTTGAAAGCCCCTTCAAGGCCCTTTGTTGCAGCTTCAGCCTTCTCGATGGTGCGGTTCCAGAGTGTAACATTGTCGTTTTTGGTTATAAGTCGGCGAATGCCCGGAACTGATGACAGTCCGGCACCGAGCCAATGAATTTGAGGCATATTGCTGTTCCCATTTTTTGCTTGTTTGTGTCGGGTATATCAGTAAAAACGTCGGTTTTAAATCGGTAAATTGCCACAATATGGGGTAATTGCGACAGATTGCTCACCACCTTGATTTTCCAAGCCCGACTCGCAATAAAAGCGTTAAAAAGATGCTTGTGATCCTCGGATTCGCGAAGAAATGAAAGATCTGCGTTGCATGCTGACCGATATTGAAATTGCCCGAAATGCCTCCCTGAAATCGATATTTGAAATCGGCGAGAGCCTATCGATCTCCCCTGATCAACTCATTCCATTCGGACATGACAAGGCCAAGTTATCCGAAGCTCTTATTGCCGGATTGTCCGCGAAGCCCAATGGAAAGCTGGTCCTTGTTACCGCCATTTCACCCACGCCGGCGGGGGAAGGTAAAACGACCACCACGGTCGGCCTCGGGGATGCGCTCAACGCGATTGGCAAAAAGGCATCGATCTGTTTGAGAGAAGCTTCTCTCGGCCCCTGTTTTGGCATGAAAGGCGGTGCGGCTGGCGGTGGCTATGCTCAGGTTGTGCCCATGGATGAAATGAACCTTCATTTCACCGGAGATTTTCACGCTGTAACCTCGGCCCACAATCTGCTTTCGGCCATGATCGACAATCACATCCATTGGGGCAATGAATTGGGGATTGATAGTCGCCGTGTCAGCTGGCGTCGCGTGATGGATCTCAATGATCGTTCTCTGCGTCAGATCACGACAGGGCTTGGCGGAGCTGCCAACGGTTATCCTGCCGAAAGCGGGTTCGATATCACGGTCGCCTCGGAAGTCATGGCCATTCTCTGTCTCGCAGAAAATATCAGGGATCTTCAGGATCGGCTCGGTGCCATCGTGATCGGTTATCGTCATGACAAGTCCGCCGTGACCTGTCGCGATATTGGGGCTGACGGAGCCATGACCGTTTTGCTCAAGCAGGCTTTCCAGCCCAATCTTGTGCAAACGCTCGAACACAGCCCGGCCTTTGTTCACGGAGGGCCCTTTGCCAATATCGCTCATGGCTGCAATTCTGTTGTTGCTACCAAGGCTGCACTCAAGCTGTCCGATTACGTCATAACAGAAGCCGGATTCGGAGCAGATCTCGGCGCTGAGAAATTCTTCAATATCAAATGCCGCAAGGCGGGTCTTGTTCCTGACGCAGCGGTCATTGTCGCAACCGTTCGTGCTTTGAAAATGAATGGTGGTGTCGCAAAGAAAATGCTCGGAACCTGTGATGTCGATGCTGTTGTTCGGGGGTGTGCGAACCTTAAACGGCACATTGAGAATGTTGCCAAATTCGGAGTGCCTCTGGTCATCGCCATAAATCACTTCGACACCGATGACGAATTGGAAGTCGAAGCGGTGAAGCATAGTGTCGAGCAAATGGGGTATGAAGCCATTGTATGCACGCATTGGGCGGATGGGTCCAAAGGGGCCATTGAACTTGCACAGAAGGTCTCCGACCTTTGCGAGCATTCAAGAACGCAGTTTTCTCCCTTGTACAAAGACAGTCTTTCACTTCATGCCAAGATTGAAAAAATAGCGAAAGAGATCTATCGGGCGGACAGAGTGAGGCTTGAGAAAAAGGCCGAGGAAAAACTGCGGCAGCTTGAAGCGGATGGCTTTAGAGCGCTTCCCGTCTGCATGGCCAAGACACAATTCAGTTTCTCGACCGATCCGAAGCTGCTCGGGGCTCCAACAGGACACAATGTCGTCATTCGAGATATCAAGCTGGCCGCCGGGGCCGGATTCGTGATCGCTCTTTGCGGAGACATCATGACCATGCCGGGCCTTCCTCGCAAACCGGCAGCTAATTCTATCCACCTTAATGACAAAGGCGAGATTGAAGGCCTGTTCTAAGACCGTTATAGGTGGAAAAAACAATCCCTGTTTGAAAGAGAGCAACAGATGAGTGCAATGCGCATTGACGGTAAGGCTATTGCCGCTGAACTGAGGGAAAAAATCGCGCTCGAAGGCAAGAAGCTGATCGATGAAACCGGGGTGACACCCGGCATCGCAGTGGTCATTGTCGGCGAAGATCCTGCGAGCAAGGTTTATGTCGCGTCGAAAGGGAAAGCTGCGCTTGAATGCAATTTCCATTCGGTCGAACATGCGCTGCCTGCAACAACCAGCGAGGAAGAGCTTCTGTCTCTCGTTCAAAGCCTGAATGAGGATGCATCAATTCATGGCATTCTGGTGCAATTGCCCCTGCCCGATCACATTGACGAGGGCAAGGTTCTCGAGTTGATTCTGCCGGAAAAGGATGTCGACGGCTTTCATCCCATCAATGTGGGGCTGTTGACGACCGGCGCACGCGACAAGGCACTTGTTCCCTGCACGCCGTCAGGGTGCCTGATCATGGCCCGTCGCTGCCTTGGAGATCTGAACGGCAAGTCCGCGGTGGTGATTGGACGTTCCAACATCGTCGGCAAGCCCATGGCAGCCCTGCTCCTTTCGGAAAACTGCACCGTCACCATAGCTCACAGCCGCACCAAGAACTTGCCTGACGTTGTGCGCGGCGCTGATATAGTTGTTGCCGCCGTCGGCCGCCCTCAGATGGTCAAGGGTGACTGGATCAAGGAAGGTGCTGTCGTACTCGACGTGGGAATGAACCGCATCGCAGCACCGGAGCGAGGCGAAGGTAAGACCCGCCTTGTCGGGGATGTCGATTATGACAGCGCCGCCGAAAAGGCCTCTCATATCACGCCTGTACCTGGCGGTGTGGGCCCGATGACCATTGCTTTGCTCATGGCCAATACACTGACGGCGGCCCGCCGCGCAGCTGGTCTTGAAGATCTCGATTACGCCGCTTTGCTGGGCTAGTCGCACATCGACGATTGGGTATCAGCATAAGGTCTCAAGGGTCTGAGCTCATTGAAATATGTATTGTCCCGTTTTATATTTGAACAAAGACCAGATCGGTCTCATGGAGTGAATTATGGCCAAGCAAGACGTCACTGAATATCTTATTGCCAAGGTGAAGGCAGAAGGGTTGCTCGAGGGGTATAAAAGGGCACGCAAGCCCAAACCACCCAAGCAGACTGATGATACCTTCCTGAAGGCCGGTTATCGTATTCTTGAAGAAACCGGTTCTATGCCGCGTGAAATCGAACTGAAAAAGGCAATCGCCGATCAGTTTGAAAAGCTGCACGAAGCAACAACGGAAGAACAAAAAGAAGAAGAGTTTCGCAAATTGGCAGAACTGCAAATGGTTCTGAGCGTTGAGCAAGACGCGCGCCGGAAATTCTATACTGAATAGACCTTTCCAATGCATGCTTCTCGTGAAAAGACAGCCCGCCATTTCGGCGGGCTTTTTTTCGGGCAAATTAACAGGAGATCTGTTTGCGCTTCTGGACCGTAACGCATCGACAGGTGTCGTTTTGTTTCAATATTGAGTATATTTGTATAAATTCTGTTTCTTCTAATTATTTTGAATATTTGTAAGTTATATTGCCAGATAAAGAAAACTATGTCCGACTTTGTCAGCCGAAGATCAACGGATTCATCTTGAGAGTTCGGATTTTCATCAACGAAAAATGGGGAAAAGCTGCGAATAGTGTGACTAAAAAATGGCAAGCGACAAGAAAGAATGGCCTTAAAAATATGCAGCTTGTCTTTTTGAAGCGATCATAACGATCGGTAATAAAAATATTGCAAGTCTCAAAATTATATTTAATTTCATAACATTAGCGTCCGATATTGATAATATTGCAAAGACTATTTGTAACAGTGAGATGAGTTTTTTCAGGCGACGAAATTCTATTCTTTCGGTTTTGCTGGCTATGATGTAGTCTTCAGGGGTTGGTTCTTTCTCAAAGTTGGACAAGAGGGAACCCCGTGGCAGCCACGGAGCTTTCCAACACAGAGAGAAGACTATCCCCTGCCGTATATGAGGTACGCCAGGGAAAAGGCCCTAAGTCAAAAGGAAATCTAAGATGGCAACCGGAACTGTTAAGTGGTTCAATCCGACAAAAGGTTACGGCTTTATCGAGCCGGCGGAAGGCGGAAAAGACGCCTTTGTGCACATCTCCGCGGTTGAACGTTCCGGCCTAACAACCCTTACCGAAGGTCAGAAGGTTGAATATGAAATGGTCGAAGGTCGTAATGGCAAGGAAAATGCAGACAACTTGAAAGTTGTTGGATAATTGTCGACCCAACTGATCATTGAAGGCTTTAAATGAATTATGAAACCCTGATGGGAACATCGGGGTTTTTTACGTTTCAGGGCTATTCAAAACAGCCCTGCCCCACCCGACCTGCCTCAAGGATTTCCAACATGGCCGGGCATCTCTGGGTATCTTGATTGTGCCTTTTTCAAGCAGTCTCAAGCCGGGCCTTGAATCTCTCAGGTCTGAGCCCCGATAGAACGGGCAAAGCTCATCACCGAAGCGGGAGATTGCTGGCGATGAATTTGTTCCGCCATGTATCGCATATAGGGATCCATATGCGAGAATATCGCCATATATCCCTCGCAAAGATGGTTGTGCCATTTGCCCTTTATGTTATGGATCCGGTGTTTGGGACATCCGCCATGGCAGGCAAAGCGCCATGAACATTGAAGACATTTCTTCGGGAGATCCGCCTTGGCCATGCCAAATGCCTTTTGCTTGCGGTTGCTGATCATCGAGGCAAGATTGTCCCGTTTGATATTGCCGAGCCGATGTTCGGGATAAACATAGTGGTCGCAGGAATAGACGTCGCCATTCATTTCGATCACCAGCGCCGAACCGCATGTCGGTTGCATAACACATAGAGAGGCTCTCTCACCAAGCCATGTGGCGAGGGCATTGTCAAACATCTGAACGAAGACCCTGCCGACATCGCGGCGAACCCATTCATCAAAGACCCCAATCATGAATTCGCCGTAGGCTTGGCCTGAAACGGACCAGTCTGTTACCTCGGCGGTGTGGCTTTCGGTTTGGGGGGGGAGCAATGCGCCGAACATTGTGCCTTGGAGGCGTTGTTCGACGGCGGGAATGAACTGCACAAACGTGGCTCCCAGATCTTTTGTGAGATAGTCATACACCTCACGCGGATGTTGTGCGCTCGTGGCATTCACCACAGCGAGAATGTTGAACGCGACGTCGTGCTTCTTCAGCAGTTCGAGCGCGGTGACAACCTTGTCATGCACGCCTTTGCCGTTGCGAGCAACGCGATGAGTATCATGTATATCCGCCGGGCCGTCTATTGATATCCCGACAAGAAATTCGTTCTGTTTCAAGAATGAGGCCCAATTTTCATCGATAAGCAGCCCATTGGTTTGAATGATGTTGCGAACCGTCTTTCCCTTGGCAAAGCGGGTCTGAAGCGCCACGGCCTTTTCAAAGAAGCCAACACCGGCCATTGTTGGCTCGCCACCCTGCCAAACAAAGTCGACATCCGTTTCCGGGCTCGCTTCGATATAGGAGCGGACATAGGCTTCCAGGGTTTCATCATCCATGCATCGTTGTTGTGAATGGGATTTGAGAGTTCCGGCGTCCTTTTGCAAATAGAAGCAATAGTCGCAGGCGATATTGCAACGAAAGCCAGTCGGTTTGGCCATGAGATGAAAGGGACGGCGGGCTATGGAACGGGACACTCAAAACTCCTTGGTATTATCGCCGGTCCTTTCATGCGGTAAACGCGGGCTGCAAAGAAGACGGCGCGACAAGCCTAACCGATGCCATAGTATCTTGATATGAAATTTTGATTTCACTGCGAAGCCAAAGGCTCCGCTTTCGCGCCAAATGCAAGCAAAGAGATGCCTGCCGGCTGAGCCTTGATGCCGAGGCGACAATGCGGGTTTCGTCCATCTCCGAAGATTGGATCAAAGCCCTTGCATCTTCTTGATCTGCAAAGGCCCTGTGATATGAGCGCTGTAGTGATCAAATCCACCAAATCGAAAATGACTTGATGGATCTGACTCGATATGACTAAACCGCTCACGCCGTTGCGACGGAATTTCGGGACACGAAAGACAGCCGCAATCCGATGATCATTGCAACAACCATTACGCCCGTAAGAAACGCAAAGAAGCCACTGGCATTGAGCATCAACAAGGATGGCGCCCAAATTGCCATGATGGCAGCCAGAATTCTGGCAAATGCGATCAGGCTACCTTGAGCCGTTGAAAGCAGCAACACGGGGAAGAATTCCTGCGCCCAGACCTTCATCATGCCCTCGAACGCGAGAGCCGCCCCAAATCCGGACAGAGCAGAGCTGACGAAGAGTGTCGGAACCGTGACCCCGAAAACCGCAGGGACGGCAAAGCTCAAGATGAAACTCACGGCACCAGCTACAAACCATTTTCTGCGGTGTGGACCGTCGACCACGCGCATGAACAGGAACATGGCAACAAGACCGACGACCATGACACAGATATATGCCATCGAATAGGCGCGGACTGTGCTATGGGCCACATTCACAAACATGTAGCTGAGAAACTGCGCCTTGATGCTCGCCGCAATTTGAGCGAGGCCATAGAAAAGTCCCAGTCCGATGAACAGCGGCAGATATGGTTTTTGCAGAAGGCTCTTGATCTTTGAGATGCTGACCTCTTCCTTGGCGTTGCCACCACCGGACCTGACCTTGCTGCTTTCTTTCGTCCACTGTGCTGACTCCGGCAGTTTAATACGCAATAGCAATACGATAACGGAAACGATAATCAAGTGGCAGAAGAGCAATCGAGCGCCCAGGGCATCCATGTCCGAGACGATTGCGACAATAATCTGGGTGATGAGAATACCGACGTTCCAGAGGATCTGGGAAAAGGTGATCATCTTGCCGCGCGCGCCCTTGGGGGCGCATTCTCCGACCAGTGCAAGAGATGCAGGCAAATCCGCTCCTGCAAAAAAGCCAAGAACCACGGTCCCGATCAGCAGGGTTGCAAAATTCTGTGCTACCGCCATGATGACGCACCCAACGGCAAGACCGAGCATCGTTACGCTGAAGACTCTCTTGCGGCCATATTTGTCACCCAAGCGGCCGCCTAGCAACGCACCAAGTGCGATGAAGAGTGCTATCGATGAAGAAAGATAGCCGATTTTCATGCTGTCCAGATTGAGTGCATTTTGATACATGACCAAGGCCACGCTGGTAGATGCAACGGCACTGGCATCAATATAGGATGCCATTCCGGCAACCGTTGCCACAAACCAGTCTCTTCCCGAAACCTTTACAGAGACGTCATTCATCTTGTTTCCTCCCTGTCGCCGACCAGATTTTTGACACCGTTTTCCTCCGGAGATCTGTCAGGCAACAGCTTTACGACTACTCACCGTATTTGATTGTAAATCTATGGAACCTGTACAGCATGAACCCCTATCATGCGGTCGTGTTCCAGCCCTTAATGTGCTTTGTGAGACAAGCCAAATCATGGGGAACAAGCCCTTCAACCGAATTTGAAACCGGTATGGTTTGGCCGGGAAAACTGGTTCAGCGCTAGGCATGCCTGTTTCAAAACGCGCTTGATGCGCAGTGATTGAGCAAATGCATTTTTCATTGAACTTCCTTTCCCGACCAACGGGCTCACCACCCAAAGACTGACTTATGGGGCATCATGCCGAACAGCGCGCATATAGCTCTGCTGCGATTTCGGAAGAGCGACAGCTTCACCTCGCTTTCCGACCGTGTTACGCAAAATGCCGATCCCTTCCGCTTCCAGTTCCACAACGGATCCTTCAGGGAACCAACGATCCTGCTCACTGCCGCTCCCTCCGGGAACCGTTCCGCTGGTGAAGATATCTCCGGGCATGATGGTTTGAACTTGGGTGACATATTCGATCAGCTCTTCAAACGTGAATTGCAGTGCGGTCGTTGTATCGGTCCAGACCTCTCCGTTGATCCGCGCAACAAGACGCGCCTTCTCGACGTCAAATTCATCCGGGGTCGCGATACATGGGCCGAGTGAACTTGCGCAGTCCTTGCAGAGGCCCGGCCCCATATTGATGCTCATCTCCCGTTGCTGGAAATCTCGGGTACTCCAGTCCGTGTAGAGCATGAAGCCGAAAATATGGGCTTTCGCGTTCGCCTTGGAAACGTTACGTCCCCTTTTGCCGATCACGGCAGCCAGTTCCAGTTCATAGTCATATTTGGCTGTAAGATCTGGCCAGGGAACGATTTCCTCTGGTCCATACACTTCCCACAGCGTGGTTTTATAGTAGGCCGGAAGGTTATACCATTCAGGTGGAATCCGTGTCAGAGACGGCTCCATTCCTCCGATCTTTTTCTTCATTGTCTCAATGGAATCAAGCATATGCTTTTCCGACAGAGAGAAGTTACGAATTGAACGGGGAACTGGCAACGGCGTAAGCAGCGTAATTTCATCGAGGCCATACAAAACCTTGATGTCCTTGCTGGATGTCACCCCTTTCGATAGTACGAAGTCGAAGGTTTCACGCGCAGCGTCAAGCGCCCTGTCTCCACGATCCATGAAAGTGAGCAAATCGCTCGGGCAATCAAACTCAGCTTGCAAGGCCGCTTCCCGAACCCCTTTGTCACTCACGAACACTTCGCGAGCGGCGGCGAGGTCGATGACGGACGAGCCATCCCTGGTCAGAACCCCGGAGCGGCGCGCAAGGCCCAAGGGGGTTGATATTTCAAAGGTCACAAATCGCATGTCTGCTTTTCCTTTTTTTCTGCGAGCATTGTGCTCTTGTCTGTTTGAATTCTACTGTTTCAAGAGGTCAGCAAGCGTGCTGGTTCCAATGAACGTGAGTGTGACCGAAACCTGTTCCGTCGGGGGGAACGTGATGCCTAATTGACCGGAACTGTCTGCTTGTTCACGCGTTTGAGGGGGCAACGCGCTCAAGTGGGAATCCAGATCAGACACTTCGAACAGTATCCCGGTCACACCTGTTGTTTCATCGTCGGAAGGATAGACTCTGATGAAACAGTCTCTTGTGAAGACGGACCACCCTTCACCGTCTCCTTTCGCCGCTTTCCCGTGAAGCACCAGACCCAGCCATTTGGCCACTCCGGTTACGTCACAAGCCTTTATGTCGACCCCGACCATACGTTGAACGCCATGGCGATGGGTCTGAAATCCTGGAAGATGGTAGGTGGCCAAAGCCGCCGCATGGGTCGCGTTTACGGCCATCGGAACAGTGTTTGCCATCGCCAACCGGCTCGCCAGAATCGGGTGACGTGTCTTGTCAGAGGGATCAATCCAACTCCGATCGGGGACCTTGACAACATCACCATTGGCAAGGCCCAGAGAGCCGAGAACCTGGCGGGTTTCCTCCAGATCCTTTGACGCGGCAACCAATACCGGAGTGGGAGGCCCGGGCTGTGAGAGCACGATCATGTTGGCGATATCATTGGCTGGAGCCTTAAAGACAAGATGCCGGACACCGGCGACAGGAGTGTCGCTGTTCCCTTCAAGCTGAGAAGGAGCGGCAACAATGCCGTAATCGGCAAATTCGCTGACGGCCTTATCCAGATTTTCGACCGTCAGAACTACATGGTCGAGATCGATGTAACCAATGTCGGAAGGGGATAACTCCCCCTCCTTGCGGTTTTCAGATTGAAACGAACCGGACATCTTACAGGCCTTCGCCTTTCGGAATGCCCGATGGCTTGGCTTCTGCAGCATAGCATTCGTGGGCCATGCTTGCCCGGATCGCCTTGGCATAAGCCTCACGGAAGGGTTGGATCAGTCCTTCACGTGCCATGCGGCGGTGAATGCGGGGAACAGGCATGATGGTATTGCGCGCAACTTCCCAAGCACGCTCCAGAACCTTGTCGATAGGATGCACTTCGGTAAAGATCCCCAGTTCCTGTGCACGTTCAGGACCGATTTCGGTGCCCATATATAGTGCGGAACGGGCAAGGTTGTGGCCGAACAGCTCGTCATACAGAATGTTTGTCCCGTCGGTAGGCACCAGTCCGGCATCCTTGAGATGGCGGTCCACGATCACGGTCTTGTCACTTGCAATGACGATGTCTGAAAGCAGAACGATTTCCGGATGGATTGAAACCGGACCATTAATGGCGGCAACGACAGGAACCGGAATATCAATGAGGGCACCGGGCATCCGTGTCTGCACCGTCCACCACCAGTCATAGGTCACCAGTTTGGAACGGTCCGTGGCTGGCTGGGCAGTCGCTGCATCGAACTGGTTCAGGAACGAGTCGCCTGTTCCTGTGATGATGATGCATTCGTTGTCCGGATCGTGCGAGATATCGGCAAAGAAAGGGATCAACGCGCCGTGCATGGCCTCGTTCCAGCGCCAGGGGCCGTCGTTCCAGTGGAACCGGACCTCAAGGATGCCATCTTCGCGTTTCAGATAGGCCAGATCGCGCCAGCATTCTTGATAATTTTCCAAATATGTTCTGTAGGGGACGGATTTATCGAACTTGTAGGACATTCATTCCTCCAAAATATCTTTCTGGTTTGAAGAACGCTGCCCGCGCTTGGGCAGCGTTTATTGTGGTTGATGCATCAATGTGCATTCTGAGCTGGAAGCTTTGACGTATCGGCGGAAAGAGCCGCGTCGCGCTTGCGAATAACCGCCCGGCCGGCAAAGGCTGTGATGATTGCACCCAGCGTGGTCACGACCATGGCCACGCCACAAGCCTGACCAACGGAACCTGTTGCTTTGACCGTTCCAAGGAAGGAGGTGACAATCATGGAGAAGCAGTATTGTGCGAAGCCACAGAAGGCGGCAGCAGATCCCTTGATCGCACCGGATTCACTAAGAGCCAGAGACAAGCCAACCGGGATCACGATGGACGTAGTGCAGGCGATGAAGCCAAACAACACTGCGATAACGGGGATTGTTGCCTGTCCGGTTTTGAAAAGATAGATGACCGTGGCAGCGTCAATGCATTGCAGGATGAACACGGTTACAACGAAGGCAAATGGTTCGAACCGTCTTGTGAAAAAGCTGCTGACGAGCCCCCCAACGACCATCGATGCGGCAAGGCCGGAGAACAGAACCGAGAATGTACCCGGATCCATGTGCAATTCGTTCTGGAAGACGAAGGCCGATGCACCAACATAGCAGAAGAAAGTTGAAATCCCGAAACCGAATGTCATTGCAAACAATATGAAACCCGGTTGGGTAAATACAACTTTCAGGTCCTTGGCCAAAGACGAGAAGGCACCCTCACGCCCTGCTGTAGAAGAGGTTTCTTTGAGGAAAAGTGCAACGGCAACAATCAATGCAACATTCATCATCGCCATAGCCCAGAAAACCGCACGCCAATCAAAGGCAGCAGAAACGGATTGCCCCAAAAGCGGCATGATGATTGGCGTAACTGCCGAAACCACCTGCATATAGCTAAGCATGCTGGCTGAAGCTTTGCCTTTCCCAGCGTCGCCGCCTACGGCACGACCGGTGCACATCACCGCGGCACCGCCAAGCCCCTGCAACGCTCTGGCTGCAAGAAGAATTTGCATGCTCGGTGCGATCGCACAGCTTGCACTGCCTATGGCCAACAGAACCAGACCAAACAGGATCGTTTTCTTGCGACCAAAAATGTCAGAGAAGGGACCAATCGCAATATGACCGATCATCATGCCGAAGAAAAATGCGGAGACTGTATATACCGTGGCGTTCTTGGCAACACCGAGGGCCGTTGCCATGGCAGGTAGTGAAGATGCGATCGGATCGAGATGAAGAGCCCCCATCGATACGAGGAATCCCAATGTGATAATCATTGGAACAGAATAACTGCGAGGCTGATCCACCCCTCCAGTCTTTGTTTCAGTAGCCATTCTTGACCTCCCAAATTGTCAGCCCCTCTCTTGCGTTGATCGCGTCGTATCCGTTCGGGGCGAGTGTCGAAAATCGTTGCTGGACAAAAAATATATATATATATATTCTGTGTCAACAGTGTTTTGAAGCGATCTGAAAATCTGGCTGAAGTTGGCAGAAAACATAGCGAAAGAGCAGATAAAACCTCACGGATGTGAGGGGAAATCCAAAAGGAGCATTTTAGATTACCCGGCAAATTTTCCGGAAATCTTGCATCAGGGAGAGGCAGTCTGACGTTTCAGTCGCATGGATTCTTGAGTCGTTGAGGCAATCGGATTCCTGACTTCCTCCCCCCTCCTCTACCGCCACACGCTACACAGCCATTTCTGTCATGAACGCGTTTTCGAGCACTTGAACCGGGATCGGGCAAAAACCTGATTTGATCATGCGGGCTAGCGTCCATGTGATGTTCCGGAAAATGAAATCTGAATGAAAGCAGGAAAATGCAATCCAAAATCATAGAGCTAGAGAAGGTGAGCGATTACTTTCACGACGGCATGTCCATCATGTTTGGTGGATTTATGGGGGTGGGCACCCCTCCACTCCTTGAACCGGGATCGGGCAAAAACCTGATTTGATCATGCGGGCTAGCGTCCATGTGATGTTCCGGAAAATGAAATCTGAATGAAAGCAGGAAAATGCAATCCAAAATCATAGAGCTAGAGAAGGTGAGCGATTACTTTCACGACGGCATGTCCATCATGTTTGGTGGATTTATGGGGGTGGGCACCCCTCCACTCCTTGTTGAGGCACTGCTCCAAGCCGGGGTCAAAGATCTGACTTTGATCGGCAACGATACCAGCTTTCCCACCAATGGAGTGGGACCATTGATAAGCAACGGTCGGGCCAAAAAGGTGATTGCAACGCACATCGGCACCAATCCCGAAACGGGTCGACAGATGATTTCAGGCGAACTGGATGTTGAACTCGTTCCCCAAGGCACTCTGGCAGAGCAAATCCGGGCTGGTGGTTCCGGACTCGGGGGCGTCTTGACGCCAACAGGCGTTGGAACGTCGGTTGCAGAAGGCAAACAGCAGCTACAGATCAACGGCAAGACATTCCTTCTGGAAAAGCCGATACGTGCTGATCTGGCCATTATTCATGCGGCATGCAGCGACAAGGCAGGCAACCTGCAATATCGCTTGTCGGCCCGCAATTTCAATCCATTGATCGCTCTTGCTGCTGATGTCGTTATTGCTCAGGCGGATGAAATCGTCGAAATCGGCTCGATTGACCCTGACGCAGTGATGACCCCGGGAGCCCTTGTTGATGCAATCGTGAGGAGTTGAGAGCGATGAACAAGAAAGAAATCATAGCGCGTCGTGTCGCCAAGGAACTGAAAAGCGGGGATGTGGTCAATCTGGGCATCGGTCTGCCGACCATGGTTGCCAACCATCTGCCCGAAGGTATCGAAATAACGCTTCAATCGGAAAACGGCTTTCTGGGAATTGGCCCCGTAACAAAAGAAGATCCGGCACTGGTAAATGCCGGAGGTCAACCTTGTGGCATTCTTCCGGGCGGCTCGACCTTTGACAGTGCCTTCTCCTTCGCTCTTATCCGGAGCGGGCATGTCGACGCCTGTGTCCTGGGGGGACTTCAAGTTGATGAGAATGCCAATCTGGCCAACTGGATGGTGCCGGGCAAGATGGTGCCGGGAATGGGTGGAGCCATGGACCTCGTTGTCGGCTCCAGGAAAGTCATTGTCGCCATGGAGCATTGCGCCAAGGATGGCAGCGCCAAGATCCTGAAAGCCTGCACTCTGCCGCTGACCGCGGTTCACTGTGTATCAATGATCGTCACAGAGTTGGCGGTGTTCGAGTTCTCAGATGACACACTGACCCTTGTTGAGCTTGGTCCGGAAACGGATCTTCAAACGGTCAAGGACAAGACCGAGGCCAGCTTTGCCATCTCCAAACACCTAACGCAACAAAAGGCATCCTGATCATGAAAAATATCGTCATAGCCAGCGCGGTCAGGACCGCAATTGGCAAATTCGGCGGATCTCTTTCCTCCGTTCCTGCCGTGGAACTCGGAGCCCGCGTTGCCGCAGAGGCAATCAAGAGGGCAAGCATCACCCCCGACATGGTGGACGAGGTCTTGCTTGGCAACGTGCTTCAGGGTGGACTTGGGCAAAACCCGGCCCGACAGGCGAGCCTGAAGGCGGGATTGCCGGAAAGCGTGCCTGCCTCAACGCTTAACATTGTCTGTGGTTCAGGTCTCAAGTCCGTTATCATGGGTGCTCAGATGATTGCTTCAGAAAGCAACCAGATCATGTTGGTTGGCGGCATGGAAAACATGTCTGCTGCTCCGTACCTCATAGACAAGGCGCGCTGGGGCCTGAAAATGAATGATGGCACGATTACCGACATGATGATCCAGGATGGGTTATTTTGCGCGATGAACGGCTATCACATGGGGTTCACGGCAGAAAATGTCGCAGAAAAATATGGCATTTCCCGTGCGGAACAGGACAGAATCGCTTTTCAGTCTCAATCACGGGCAGCCAGGGCCATCCAGTCGGGTGCCTTCATGGATGAAATCCTGCCGGTTACTGTGAACGTGAGAAAACAGGAAGTTGACTTTTCCACTGATGAGCATGTTCGTCTTGATACCTCACTGGAAGGTCTTGAAAAACTGAGGCCGGCGTTCAAGCCCGACGGAACAGTGACCGCGGGCAACGCATCCGGGATCAATGACGGTGCGGCAGCGCTGATCCTTGTGAGCGAGGACAGAGCGCGTGCGTTAGGTTTGCCAATTCTTGCCAGGATCCGTGGTTTCGGGACGGCTGGTGTCGATCCCGCCTATATGGGCATGGGTCCCGTGCCCGCGACTCTGAAGGCTCTGGAACAGGCCAGGCTCGAGATCAGCGATCTCGATCTGATTGAAGCCAATGAAGCCTTTGCGTCGCAGTTTGCGGCGGTTGGCAAAGAGCTTGGACTCAATGAGGAAAAGACGAATGTCAATGGCGGGGCCATCGCCATCGGTCACCCGATAGGTGCTTCCGGTGCCCGGATTCTCGTCACTCTTCTTCATGCATTGATGAAACGGGACGGAACCCTTGGCCTTGCGACGCTGTGTGTCGGTGGTGGCATGGGCGTTTCCCTGATTGTCGAGCGTATTTGATCTCTCGATAGCATCCGGTCTTTCGGCAAATTGCCGAAGGACCTTTGCTACGCAAGAGGGCCAACCGGCCAATGCGTAGACAACCCAAAGTTCCATCCACTGAAAATGTCACTACCCACGATGATCGAATTTGAAAAATATATAAATTGTTTGCGCGGCCCTGCGAGCCGTATTATGCACTTCAAGAAAAGTTGCATGGATTGCTGACCCGGTTTGAGACCGTATCGAAAGCGTGGAGACCGGAGGACCCTGACATGCCATTTGATCCGCTATTTGACACCGCACACACGAATGAAATGAATGCAGTGAAAAACGACAACAGCTCAGAACCACCCAAGAAAAAGCGCATTACCCTCGTTGATCGTGCGCGATTGCATTTACGGGATGAAATCTTGTCGGGACGACTCGCTCCCGGACAGCGCATTCATCTGAATGAAACGGCAGAGCAGCTCGAAATGAGCATGGTCCCTTTGCGGGAAGCTCTCGGTTCACTTGTTTCCGAGGGATTGGTGACCGCTGTCCGGCAAAGAGGCTTTCGTGTCAGCGAAGTCGATCTTGACGATATGGCCGATATCTATCGCTTGCGGCTCATACTTGATCCTCTTGCCGTCGAATTGGCTGTCAGCCAGATGACAGATCAGGAATTCGACGCGGTAACCGAAGCCTATCAGGCGATCAAGGGTGCAAAAACCAAAGAGATTTCGCGAGCTGACAACCGTACTTTTCACTTTTCCGTCTATACGCCGTGTCGTTCTCCCTGGTTGCTGCGAATCATCAACATGCTTTGGGAAAATAGCGAGCGCTATCAGACCCTCTCGACATCTGACAAGATTGTCAAAAAGCATCATATTGATGAGCACGAGAAAATTTACAGGGCTATTGTTGAACGGGATCCGAAAAAGGCGGCAGAGGCAATGTATCAGCACGTCAAGGCAACCGCTGAAGCGCTCGTATCGGCTTTTGACGAAAAGGATCCTTCCTGACTGGGCATGACTGTCACTTTTCATCCTTCTGCATTCATATCTTCCCCCGCACAGCGCGGGGTGGATTGCGGATGGAGCCCTTTGTTGCGATTGAAGTCTGTGGATCAAAAAATGCCCTGCCCTTTCAGGCAATCCGACACAGTATCGACCAGACCTGGCGTTGAACATGGACTTTTACTTGGTCAAGAATCACCCAATCTTATGCTGAACGCTCGACAGAAAGTATAAATGCGGTATTTTGCAAATTTATTTATTTTATACTATGCAAATTAAAACGAAATTATTATACAATTAGCAACAATACTATTTATTAGTATATTAACCATACCATTGCCCCAACTATCACTATTGCATCGGGGCAATGTTATGCACTTCAAGATTCGAATTTGGGCGATATTATTCTTTGGGTTCTTCGGTCTGATATTTCTTTCCGGCATGTTTTACTGGAATCAGGAAAGATCAAATGAAGTAAATAGTATTGCGCTGAAAGCTGAGATGAGAGTCGGTTTCTATTATCAAACGGCCGCAAAACTCAGCAATTTAAAATCCATTGCTGAAGAATTCCTTCTTTCCAACGACCTCGCTCTCATCGATCAGGCGAGAGTTGTAGGCGCCCCGGCTCACGATGCAGAAGAGCTTCCAGTCAAGGATGTCGAATTCATCAATGAACTGGTCAACAAGGCCCTTACCCCAGTTGGTCGCATTGACAGAGGCGCGGTCAATTTCGGGTCTGTCTGAGAATGAAGGTCTGAAGGGAGAGTTGCGCAGCGCTGTCAAGACAGCCGAGGCAAAGCTTGGCGAATTCAGCAAACAGAATCCCGATGTTTCGATTGATGCTCTGATGGTCAAAATGCTCATGCTGCGCCGCCATGAGAAGGACTATATGCTTCGCCAGCAGACCAAGTATCTCGACACCTTCAATAAGCGCATCGGTGAATTCATGAAGGTTCTGGCGGAGACAGACATTCCGACAAGTCTGAAAAGCGAGATTGCAGATCTGGCTCAGAATTATCAGGCAAAATTCAGCAACTGGGTGAATGCCGACCAGACAGTTCTGGCTCGCGCCACAACGTTTAGAACGGACTTGGCAGACATGACCAGCCGATTGGACGGCCTTGTATCCGAAGCTCGGTCTGATTTCACCAAGGCGCTGGAGTCGCGTGATGAAATCAATAGCTCCGTATATTCAACGACGCTCCTTATTCTGCTTGTGGCGTCCTTCCTTATTCTTGCCGGGGGCATTTTCGTCATTCGCTCAATAACTCGCCCTCTGCAAGGCATCACAAATGCGATGAACAGTATCGCCAAGGGAGATCTCGACGCGCGCTTGCCGGATTACAAGCAGAAAGACCAGATCGGAGAGTTGGTTTCGATTGCCAGCATTCTGCGTCAGAGCATTGAGCGGCAGAAGAGACTCGAATCGCAGGAACAGGAGAGGCAACACCAGCTCGAGCTCGATAAACAGGCTCTTATGGAGCGGCTTGCAAATGAATTCGATCAGAGCATTAGCGGTATTGTCAATGCAGTTTCCCAGTCTTCCGAACAGCTGAGCAAGACGGCTGAAAGCATGAACGCTGTGGCAGAAAAGACGTCTTCAGAAGCCTCAAGCGCCTCCTCTGCCTCCACACAGACCATGAACAACGTCCAGACGGTGGCGACTGCGACGGAGGAATTGACCGGATCCATTTCCGAGATTAGTTCCCAGATCAGTTCCGCTTCCGGTGCTGCACAGCAGGCGGTTGCCAAGGTAATCGATACGAGCCGACAGATGCTGTCGCTAACGGAATTTTCTGGCAAGGTCGGACAGGTCGTGGAGATGATCTCATCGATTGCCGAACAAACCAACCTTCTGGCGCTCAATGCCACCATCGAGTCGGCCAGAGCCGGGGAAGCAGGCAAGGGCTTTGCCGTGGTAGCCGGAGAAGTAAAGGCGCTTGCCGGTCAAACCTCGAAAGCAACGGAAGAAATCTCGAGGCAGATTACCGAAATTCAGGCGGCCACCACTTTTGCCTCTCAGTCGATGGATGAACTCAACGATGTGATTCAGCAGGTCGACACAATATCGGCCAGCATCGCCGCGGTGATGGAACAGCAGACAAGTGCAACACGAGATATTGCCAAAAGCGTTCATGAGGCAGCCAATGGAACCAACCTTGTGAATGCCAACATTTCGAGTGTAGCTTCCGCGTCAAAAGAAGCGGGAACGGCCGCTGAAATGGTGATGTCGGCAGCAAGTACCCTGCAAGATCAATCACGGCAGCTGAACGCTGAAGTCAGTAATTTCATAAAGCGCATACGCACGGCTTGAGGCAGAGAGACTTGCCTCTCGATCCAAACGTATCATCCGAGAGAAGTGAAACATCACCCGGTCACGCAGCATCAAGACCAGAGCCTTGCCGCAACCACAAGACTGTCCGCTTTGGGCTCCGCGCCAACACGCATTGTGTAAGATTGCGGGGCCCAAAAGCACAGAGGCAAACAGGACATACAGGCCCCGTTATTCCCGGCGAACGCGGGACAACGGGGTCTCTGGTCACCTTCGGCATCTCGACATTGAGACAGGTCCCGATGTGAGATCAATGCGCCACACCGGATTGCTCCATGTCACTGGCGTGCATTTGCAGGTAGGTCTGCACAAGGCGTGCTTCCTCCTTGGTCATGTTGCATGACGCTTCCATCGCCTTGAACTGCCCTGACCACTGATTGGAGTCGAATTCGTTCAGATGCGGTGCAGCGTGGCACTGGGCGCAGTTGGCATTATAGAGAGCATCTGCATAATGCCATAATTTGTCGGTTGCGCCGGTCAGATTATCTTGAGGAATCCAGCCAGTAAGCTTGGTTTTTTGCCAGACCTGGCCGGTCTCTTCGATGGTCATCGGTTCATCGTAGGCGACCGCAGCTTCCTGAGCTTCCGTTCCCAGTGATGCAATCAGAATGCGTTTGCCGGCATCGACATAGAGCACGCGTTCGACGCCTTCCTGTCGCCATCCGTTCAACTCAATCTGAACCATTCCATCAGAGACCGCCAGCACCGTCATCGGAGCACCGGGCAGAACCTTGCCGCCCTTTTCCTGACCAGCCTGATCGAGGAAATAGGATTGAGTAGTCAGCGAATGGGCCACTTTCTGTTCAATACTTACCTGACCGATTGTTTCCTTGAAGCTGTCATAGGCAATCTTGGCCAGCGATCCCATATCGGGCATTTTATGTACCAGACCCTTGTGACAGGAAATGCAGGTATCCCCTTTCTCTATTGCCCTGGGGTGCTGTTTCTTTGCATCTGCCGCTTGCCTGCTAACATTCATGCTGTCATAGGAATGGCACTCACGGCAGGTGGCCGAATTGTTTTTTTCCATTTCAGCCCAGACCGTCTGAGCCATTGCCAGACGATGCGATTCAAATTTCTCCTCGCTGTCGATGACGCCTGTCACCTCTCCCCAGACGTCCTTTAGCGCCTTTATCTTTGTCACCACATAGGGCGCCATGTCTTTTGGCACATGGCAATCTGAGCAAAGGGCTCGAACACCGGATACGTTTTCGTAATGTGCAGATTTCTTGTATTCTTCAAAGGGTGTTTGCATGGAGTGGCAGCTGGTACAGAATTCAACGCTGTCGGTAAATTTCATCACGGAATGAAAACCGCCCCAGAAAATAATCCCGATTATGAAAAACAGTCCTGCAATGACACTCCATGCGATTGGGGCGGGTTGCAGAAACAGCTTTCGAAACTTCTGGCCCAAGTTCGAATGCGTCTTCGACATTTTAGTCACCGATTTCCTTTAAGTCAGGCAAGCGGATATTGGCCGCGTGCCTACCGTCATCTTTATAGGTCTAGCCTGTCCAACCGATCTGAAAGGCTTCCGTCACGTCTGTTTGGAAAAGGCTGCTAAATCTCGAAGACATGGTCTTTCACAATATTTTGGCTGCTCATAACCAAATGGATGCGCTTTATTGGACAAAAGTAGCATGTAAAATGCCAGTATAGGCACTCTTAGACCTTTTGTGCATGGAACAGATCAAAGACGCTAAGCTTTCCGCAGGTAAACTTACCTTTTTAAGAGACCATATCCAGAGGCCGGCAACACGACGCCATTTTACCAAGCGCCGCGCCCGACTTCCTGTCATGTGAGAATGAAGGAGGTTAATTCTCATGTCGAAAATCAGAGGACCGTTTGATCCCCGACTAACCCGCAGGGGATTTCTGGGAGCAACAGCAGCGACAGGTGCCGGAGCCATGTTGGCCGGACCATTAACATCAGCAGCAGCCCATGCTTCAACCGAAAAGGCCAGCCTGACAGCTGCGCATTGGGGGGTCATGCGCGCGGTTGTCGAGGATGGCAAATTCGTCAAGGCGCTGCCGTTTGAAAAAGACCCTGCCCCGATCATGCCGATGATCGAAGGGACGCCATCGCTGGTCTACAGCCCATCTCGCATCAAGTATCCCATGGTCCGCAAGGGCTTCTTGGAAAATGGCCACAAGAGTGACACATCGGAGCGTGGCACAGACAACTTTGTTCGGGTTTCCTGGGATGAAGCGCTGGATCTGGTTGCGCGCGAATTGCATCGTGTCAAGGACGAGTTCGGACCGGCCAGTTTCCTGGTGGGCAATCTTGGCTGGAAAAGTTCCGGCCGACTGCACAACCCACGCGCATCACTGGTTCGTTTGATGCATTTGCATGGCGGCTTTACAGCGCCACTTGGTGACTATTCCACTGGCGCCGCGCAAGCCATCATGCCGCATGTGATGGGTGGTCTGGAAGTCTACTCGGCTCAGTCAGCCTGGCCAGGTGTCGCAAAAAATGCCGACTTGCTTGTCATTTTCGGTTCCGACCCAATGCGTACACTCAATATTGGCTTTGCCCCTCCTGATCATCAGGGCTTGCTGGGCTTCAAGGCCTTCAAGGACAAGGGACTGAAAACCGTCGTCATTGATCCGAAACGCACTGAGACTGCCAAATATCTGGATGCGGACTGGATCGCTCCACGACCGGGTTCGGACACCGCGATCATGCTCGGCATCGCCCACACGCTGTATAGTGAAGGGCTTCATGACGAGAAATTCCTCAAGGACTACACGGTTGGCTTCGAGGAGTTCGTGCCTTATCTCACGGGTAAATCCGATGGTCAGCCCAAAGATGCGGCCTGGGCGGCAGATATCGCTCAAATTCCGGCTGACAAGATCGTCGAACTTGCCCGACAAATGGCGAAAGGTCGCACCTTCATCATGGGTGGCTGGGCGATTCAGCGGACGGAAAATGGCGAGCAAACCTATTGGATGCTTGTCACACTCGCTGCCATGCTTGGACAAATTGGCCTGCCCGGCGGTGGCATCTCGCTTGGTTATCATTATAACTCATCCTGTGCTCCTCGCGCCACCGGCGGTGGGTTACCCGGCCTTTCAGGCGGCAAACCTCCCTCTGACATGCCACCACGCATGCCATGTGCCCGCATTGCCGACATGCTCATGAATCCGGGTGCAGAACTTGACTTCAATGGCAAAAAACTGACCTATCCAGACATTCGGATGGTCCATTGGGCAGGTGGCAACCCCTTGAGCAATCATCAGGATCGCAATAAGCTCATCAATGCCTGGCAGAAACCTGAGGTTATCGTGATTCAGGAACCGTGGTGGACAACATCGGCCCGGTTTGCCGACATCGTATTGCCTGCGACAACGCCGTTCGAGCGTGATGATATCGAAATATGCGGTGACTATTCGCGGCAATTCATCGTGCCTATGCATAAGGTCATCGAACCGCTTTATGAAGCCCGCAATGATTATGACATCGCCGCAGATCTGGCGGATCGCCTCGGCTATGGCAATGATTATGATCGCAAGGACCAGCTCCAGGAGATCGAGGGCTTCTACAATGCCTGCAAGGGCCAGGCGGCCAAGCAGAAAATTGACATGCCTGACTTCAAGGACTTCTGGGAAAGCGGCGATTATTACGAGTTCCCGGTTATGGATCGTGCCAAAGAGTGGACCCGTCACGCAGACTTCCGTGAAGATCCTGATATCGAAGCTCTCGGCACGCCATCAGGGCGGATCGAAATCTACTCCAAAAAGATTGCAAGCTTTGGCTATGAAAATATTGATGGTCATGCGAAATGGATCGAGCCGACAGAATGGCTTGGCTCCAAAGAAGCGGCTGGCGGTGCAATGCTGCACATGATCAGTCCGCATCCTGAATATCGCATTCATAGCCAGATGAACCAGTCCGATGCTCGGAAGGAATATGTGGTCAAGGATCGCGAGCCGATTGAAATCAGTGCTAGCGACGCCAAGGCACTCGGCATCGCTGACGGCGATGTGGTTCGGGTCTTCAATGATCGCGGTCAGTCCCTTGCGGGTGCGGTCGTCACCGAAGACCTGATGGCAGGCGTCGTTCGGTTGTGTGAAGGCTCCTGGTATGATCCGGACAAGCCCGGTGTCATCGGTGCCCTCGACAAGTATGGTTCAGCCAACCAGCTCACTCGAGATATCGGGTCCTCCAAGATCGGCCAGGCCACCACGGCCCACACGACGCTGGTCAAAGTCGAGAAGTTTGACGGAGACCTGCCTCCGGTCACAGCTTTCGATCCGGCTCAAAACGGCTAGGACCAAACACCATGAAGGAGGGCGTTGCCGACGCCCTCTTTTTCGGGGCAATCGTCTGTTGTCACTGACTGCAAGGGTCGCATTGCCTGACTTTGATCGAGAACAACAATATGGCCTGCTTTGACCCCCACGGACGCAAGATCGAGTATGTCCGCCTGTCTGTCACTGACAAATGCAATCTGCGCTGTTTTTACTGTATGCCGGAACATTTCAGGGACTTCACCCCATCATCCGAATATCTCTCCTATGATGAGCTGATCCGCATCATTTCTGCTTTTGCCGAGCTTGGCATATTCCGAGTGCGCCTGACCGGAGGGGAGCCTCTGGTACGCAAGGACCTTGCGGGTTTCGCAAAACAGCTTTCCGCCATTCCCGGAATTGAGGATCTGTCTCTTTCAACCAATTGTGTCCTGATGGACCGGCATGCAGAGGATCTTTTCGAAGCCGGAGTAAACCGGCTTAATGTCAGCCTGGATACTCTGCGCGAAGACCGTTTCCGCTTCATCACCCGGCGAGGAGGAAATCTTGAGTTGGTTCTCAATGGCTTGAAAAAGGCCAAACAAGTCGGATTTTCACCGATCAAGCTCAACATGCTGGTCATGCGCGGTATCAATGATGACGAGGTCATCGACATCGCCAATTATTGCCTGGAGAACGCGTTTTCCCTGCGATTTATCGAGACTATGCCAATTGGGGCAAGTGGTCAGAAAGCAACCGATCATTATATCAATCTGAGAGAAGTTCGCGATCGCCTTGATGCACATTTCAATCTGGTGCCCTCCATCATGCGCGGCGGTGGTCCGGCCAGATATGTCAGGGTGGAAGGGACAAATGTGCATTTTGGTTTCATTACGCCACTATCGCAGCATTTTTGTTCGAGCTGCAACCGTCTGCGCCTGACCGCGGAAGGTACGTTGCATCTCTGCCTTGGCAATACACAGAATTTTGAGCTCAAACCTCATATCCGGCAGGGCATATCCGATGATGGTCTCAAGGGCTTGCTATATGAGGCTTTGGCACTCAAACCCTTGCAACACAATTTTCTCGACAACCCGTCAGAGGTCAACCGCTCCATGTCTGTAACCGGGGGTTAGGGCTCATCCTGTTCCAGCCAAACAGGAACACAAGGCGGCCCAACCCGTGACGAGGACATATTGGCATTCTACCGTCTCTCGCAGAGAGACACATGCCCTCGCACCCGGTTCACGTTCCGATCTTGGCTCTGTGCGGAATGCTCCGATCAGATCCTCTGCCCTGACATGTCAAAAAGATGCGCGCGGGCGCTCTCGAATTTGGCGTCCAGCATGCTGCCAGATCGCACATTTCTGTCATCGCCAAGATCAAGAATGGCGCTGGCACTGCCATGAACCGTGCCATAACCAAAGGTTTGTCCGCCCAGATGTTCGATCAGATCCAGGGTGACGGGAATAGACTGATCTCCTTGCAATCCGAAATGCTCAGGCCTTATTCCGACCTTCACCACCTGCCCGATCTTCACACCGCCTTCCGGTTTGGGGAGCTTGATTTTTGGGCCATCCTCATTGATGAGCTGAAGGTCCAGACCGTCTCCGGTGACACCCATGACTGTTGCCTCGAAAAAGTTCATTGAAGGCGAGCCGATAAAACCGGCCACAAAGGTATTGTCCGGATGGTCATACAATTCGAGCGGCGAACCAATCTGCTCGACCTTGCCATCCCGAAGCACAACAATCTTGTCGGCAAGCGTCATGGCCTCGACCTGATCGTGCGTGACATAGATGATGGTTGATTTCAGTTCCTTGTGAAGTTTTGAGATTTCAACCCGCATGTGAACACGCAGCTCGGCATCAAGGTTGGAAAGAGGCTCGTCAAACAGAAACGCACCCGGTTCGCGTACAATCGCCCGACCGATCGCCACCCTCTGGCGCTGTCCGCCGGACAATGCCTTGGGCTTGCGTTTCATCAGGGCATCCAGTCCCAGAATGCCTGCGGCCTTTTTGACCCGTTTCTGCACCTCAGGCTTGGGCATGCCTGCGCGCTTGAGGGCAAATTCCATATTCTGCTGGACCGTCATGTGCGGATATAAAGCATAGGATTGGAACACCATAGCGATACCGCGTAGAGCAGGTTCGACATCATTCACCCGACTGCTATCGATCAGCAGCTCTCCCTTTGTGATGGTATCGAGCCCGGCGATCATTCTGAGCAAGGTAGATTTGCCGCACCCGGAAGGACCGACAAACACAGTGAATTCGCCATCCTTGATCGAAAGGTCGACGCCTTTGATCACCTCTTGCACACCGTAGGATTTCCGAACGGATTTCAGCTCCAGAGAACTCATTTTTTACCTTCCTCCATGATGGCAAAGCTTACAGATGCAAAACGATCCGATGAGACGGTTACGGTTGAGCTGTCAACTCGCCCCGAAGATCTAAGCCAGAATGCGGCATAGCCACCGCGGAAAATGACATCGGACGGTCCGACAAGATCGACGGAGCCTTCCACTTTGACCGTTATGCGGTCCTGAAAGAATGGCATCCGGTTCCCAGCCTGATCCAACGCCCGAACGGACACCCGGACGCAATCACTGCCATCAGATTGCAGGGTTGAAGCGTCTGGGATGACCTCAAGGCGGTCAGGCAATGGTGCGCAGGCCATTTTGCGTCGGATCACTGGCTCGCCATTGATGTAGCCGACAAACTCGACATCCGCAAAGGCCGCCCCCCAAAGCTCGAATCCGTTCGTGGCATCCTGATTGCCTTTAAATATGACAGGCGGATGGGCCAGGTTCGGAAAACGCTCTCTTTCAGGTTCGCCCACCATATGCTTTTCACCAGCAACAAGTTCTACGCGGTCACAATTTGTCAGCACCATGAGCGGCAGCACTCCGCCAGTACTGCGATTGCCCATTGTCCAGTAGGAAACGGGTTCCATGACAATCCTTTGCTGAGGGTCAATCTGGCTTCCATAGGCATAAGCGGCAAATTTGGGCTGACGATACATGTTCAGCACGCCGTGATGGCAAATCCTGTCACCTGCCCCGAAATCCTTGTGCGTGTTATAGTCGGCAAAGCACCAGCCAATGCAACCTGCAATGTGATCATCGCCATGGGCCGCATTGAGGACTTCGAGATGTCTGAGGACATGTTCGAACTGACGCTCTTCCCCATCTTCTACCGTTGTCGGGTACATGTGCCCGCCATATTCGGTAACCAGATAGGGAACATTCCTGACAAGGCCAGTGACTTCCCTTTGATCGCGCAATGGCACCCTGCCCCGGTTGTTGCCCGGCATGATTTCCTCGCCCAACACGAAGTCATTCATGGTATAGACGTCTTCGAGCATTTCGCTGTTCGGAATGCAGCGAATGCCGCCCGTTTGGCGTGTCCCGTCCAGCTCGTGCGCCAGTGTGTTCGTGCGGCTATAGAAGGAATGCTCGTCACGGGACTCGTTGATCCTCACGCCCCACAAGATAATCGAAGGATGGTTCCAGTCCCTTTCGATCATGGCGCGCACATTTTCCAGAGTCTTGTCTTGCCAATCGGCCCCGCCGATATGCTGCCAGCCCGGAATCTCTTCCAGAACCATCAGACCTATTCGATCGCAGTGGTCGAGGAACCATGGTGACTGCGGATAGTGCGATGTCCTGACAAGATTGAGCCCCAAATCCCGTTTCAGAATTTCGGCGTCCTTTTCCTGTGCGGCTCGCCCCAGAGCGTAGCCGATATTTGGAAATGACTGGTGCCGGTTGAGCCCGACGATCTTGACCTTGCGTCCGTTAAGGAAGAATCCCTCTGGTCGGAATTCCGCCAATCGGAAACCAAAGGACCGCGAAACCCTGTCTTCAGACTGCGAAGCCTTCAGTTCAAGGGACAAGGTGTAGAGTGCTGGATCATCGAGTTCCCAAAGCTGAATGTCCTGGAGACCATCAAAGGAAAAGCGAATGACTTCCCCATTTGCCTCAATCACCTTGCTCTGAACCAAGGAGCCATCAGGCGCCAGAATGTCAGCTGAAATGGTCCCGTCAATCGTGACGGCTTGCGGATTTGCAAGTTTCAGCACAACAGAGACGGAGGGCGCATTCTCGCTCAATCCGGGCGTCTCGATCTTGACATTGTCGATTCGCACGGCATCACTTTCCACCAGCCAGACATCGCGATAGATACCGGCATAGGTCAGAAAGTCTATGGTTCCGCCAAATGGTGGAATATCGGGATTCTCGGCACCACTCAAAATCACCTCAACAAGGTTGCTTCCCTCCTTTAGTCCGCCAGTCAGACGGGCTTCAAACGGCGTGTAACCATCGCTATAGGCAGCAACAACTGCTCCATTGAGCAGGATATGCGCATCCGCCATCGCGCCTTCAAAGCGCAAGAAAACCTCTTTCTTGAGCATTTCTGCGGTTGCAATCAACTCCTTGCGGTAGCGAAATGGACGTTGATAGCTATTGTCATCACAATAATCGTAAGGCAGATCCACAGCATTGTGTGGCAGGTTTACTATTTGGCTTTTCTCGCCATCAATGAAGGTCCAGGCCTTATTGAAACTTGTCGTTTTTCTCATTGTAGACCCTATTTAACAGACCCGAGCATGCCTTGAACAAACTGGCGCTGCATCAGGAAGAAAACCAATATCGTTGGCAAAGTGGCCAGAATGGTTGCAACCATCACAATCGCATAGTCGGGGTAATAGCCTTGCGCGATGGAAGAAATGACCAGTGTCAGCGTTTTGGTGTCATTGGATTGCAGCACGATCAGAGGCCATAGATAGTTGTTCCAGGCGAACATGAAGGTGATGATGAAAGCCGCAGCGAAAGTCGAGCGCATCACCGGCATGTAAACGAAGAGATAGATCTCCCACTCTTTCAGCCCGTCGACTCTCGCCGCATCCCGCAATTCGGAAGGAAACGCCTTGGTCGTCTGACGAAAATAGAAAATGATGAAGGCGGTTGCCAATGTTGGCAGAACAACCGCGAAATGGGTGTCCAACAATCCCGCCTTGGCAAACATCATGAAGAGCGGAATCATCAAGGCAGCAAAGGGGATCATCATGGTCAGCAACAGTGTCGCATATATTCTCTCGCGAGCCTTTGAGCGGAAGATCTCGAAGCCGTATCCCGCCATTGAACACAGGAGCAGAGAGAAAAATACGCTGATACCAGCGATTTTTGCCGAGTTCCACGCCACCAGCGGCAGATCAACGGTCTCGCTGAGCGTGGCAAAATTCGCCAATAGCTGATCGCCAAAACTGACTTTCCCCTTGATGATATCTGCCGATGTGTTGGTCGCTCCGATCAACATCCAGATGAATGGGAAAATGGAGACGAAGGCTATCAGGCTCAGAATGCCATAACGGGTCAGATTAAGCAGATATTTCATCAGTCACGCTCCTGAGCCAGCTTGAATTGCAGGAAGGCCAGAATGGCTACGATCACGACAATCACGTAGGAAACGGTCGCCGCGTAGCCGAAATTCGGCGCAAAGGCGAAAACGAGCTTGTAGATATACATCGACAAGGTAAGGGTCGCGTCTCCCGGTCCTCCGTCGGTCAGGTTCTTGACCTCATCGAACAGCTGCAAGGTGCCGATGGTCGATGTGACCGTGGTGAAAAGAATGACCGGCCTCAGCATCGGCACGGTGATGAACAGGAAACGGTCTTTCGCCGAGACCCCGTCCACCTTGGCGGCTTCATAAATCGAGCGATCAATATTCTGCAACGCGGCCAGATAGAAGATCATATTGTAGCCGGTCCAGCGCCAGGTGATGGCGACAATCACAAGCGTTCTTGCCCAAAAGGGATCATTCTGCCAATCAATCGGCTCTCTTACGAAATGCAAAGCCATCAGCGTCGCATTGACCACGCCATCATAGGAAAACATGCTCTTGAAGAGAATTGCATAGGCTACCAAAGACGTTACCGTGGGAAGGAAAACTGCTGTTCGGAAAAACCCTCTGAATTTCAGTGTTGGCTCATTGAGCGCGGAGGCCAGCAACAGCGCCAGGCTCAACATGACCGGCACCTGTATGGCCAAGAACAACAGCGTGTTGCCAAGAGCAGACATGAAAATCGGGTCGGTCGTAAGGCGAACGATATTTGCAAAGCCGCCAAAATGCGTATTCACACCACGGCCGACCTGAAAGGACATCCATAGGGACCAGAAAACGGGATAGACCATGAAGAGCGCAATCAAAACGAGCGCTGGCAACACAAAGGTCCAACCTGTTATCGAATATCTGGCTTCAGCGGTACGAGCCATATCATTCTCCAGATACATTTCTTTGGAAAGTCATGCTCTCTCACCCCATCAATCACGAGAGAGACCAACAGTTTTATTCACGTTCAAAACCAGACCTGAAGCAAACTGTCTTTGCTTCGGCTGGAGATCCTGCCGAGAAATGCGGGATCCGGGCGGGACCATGAAATCCCGCCCATATCTCTTGGCAGAGAAGTGACTTACTGAATCTGGCCTTTGGCCTGACGTTCAACAGCCTGCAACATCTGATCAACGTCGATCCGGCCTTTCAGATAGGCAGGCAGATTTGATTTAATCGCGTCATGGAACTCGTTGGTATAAGCCCCATAGTTGACCGCCGGGATTTTGCTCATCCAGTTGGAGATATCTTTCCAGATATATTCTCCACCGAAGAAAGCATCCGGGCTGCTGTAAACTTCACCTTCACTGGCGGCAAGCAATGTGCCCACAGCCCCGCGCTCTTTCAGAATATTCTGATACAGACCGATATCCTCGACCAATTCGGTTTTCAGGAAGTCGATTGCTTCCGCTTTCTCTTCGGAGCTTTCAAGCACATACCAGCTTGAGCCACCACGGTTCGAGGCATTGGCAGCACCGTCGATTGACAGTCTCGGCGTCGCAGCAACACCCCATTTACCTGCCTGATCAGCGGATGACTTGACGGTACCGATAATCCAGACCCCGGTTGTCACGCTCGCGGCGTCACCAGAAGTGAATTTGCCAACCCAATCAGCCCAGTCGTTGGCGGGCAGAACTGCGTCAGAATTTGCGAGTTTCTTGAAGGTTTCAAGTGCTGCCGCAAGGGCCTTGTTGCCCACGACATTGATGGAGCCATCCTCTTTTACGTACCACTCTCCACCTGACTGCATGAGCATTGAGATAAAGTCGGCATCACCAAGATCAAGTGCCATCATGGCATGACCGGTTTTGGCTTTGACTGCTTCTGCAATTTCCAGAAAGCGATCCCACGTGATGTCTTTCATGTCATCGGCAGAAAAGCCGGCGTCAGCCAGATAATCGCTTCGATAAAACATCGCCGACGCGCCGGAGTCGAATGGCACACCGTAAATATCGTCCCCTACGGTCATCACGGACACTTTGTATTGGGCAAATGCGGAGTGGTCGATTTTTCCGTTTAGGGGCTCGAAAGCGCCCGGGAAAGACGTGAGATAACGTTGTGCGGAATAATCTTCGATCAGTGTGATATCCGGCAAAACGCCACTCGCACCGGAAGCCAGTGCCACTTGCAACTTCTGCTTCAGATCATCCTGAGAAAAGTCGACAATGTTGAAAGTAGTTTCAGGATGGCTTTTTTGATAGCGCTCGGCTGCCTCTTTCATGATCGCGATATTGAAATTCGGATCCCAGGCCCAGACAGTCACCTCTCCAGCCTGAGAATAGCTCACCGATGCACCGATCGCGGCAACGGATGCAGCCAACAAATATGAAATCTTTTTAAGCATGGTTTCCTCCACTTCATGCAAAAGGACCAACATTCAAACTCCGCAATTGGCGGCGTTAATTTCGGTCTGTTCCGACCATCTCAAAACAGCTTGAAACCCTCCGGTACAGGATCATTTTGGCCGGTGAGCGTCTTCAAAGAGACTCCGGAACTGACCTCAATGTACCTCAAGTAAAATTTTACTGCAATATTAGTTTTGTACTTTTTAGACCATTTGCCCCCATCGAGCATCGGCGTTAAGGCCAATCATGAGGGAGGGCTTTGCGTCTTCCACCAAGCGGGTTCAGGTTGCCGCAGGGCTATCAAATGGGGACCTATTTCGGGCAAAATGATTAGCGAGCTTGCGACTCTATGGATCTTTCGCATAAAGTCGCGCAACGCATGTGCTTCAGATTTTTCGCATATGCTGCTTGCTCGAATGCCAAGTTGCGGAGGAGACGAACGTGGCGACCATCAAAGAAATTGCAGAGCGCGTCGGTTACTCTCTCACCACCGTCTCTCGCGTTCTCAATTATGACAGCTCTCTTTCCGTATCCGAAGCGACCAGACGGCAAATCATTGAAACCGCAGAAGAACTCAACTACACCCCGCCCCGTTTGAGAGGCAAAAGACAACAGGCACCAGATATAACCATCGTGCCGGTATCGCTGGTGCATTTTCTCAATCCTGCCGAAGAACTTGCCGACCCCTATTATATTACCGTGCGGCACAGTATCGAAAAACGATTGCTTGAGCTTGGCTTGAAATTGAACAATCAATGCGTCGCCGATGACGAACTCCCCGCAGCCATCGCAGCCGATGGAGGTGCACTTATTGTTGTTGGCCCACACAAACCATCTTTCATTGACGCTCTGGCAGAACAGTCCATCCCGTGTGTGTTTGTCGATTTTCCGCCAACCCGCAAGGATGTGGACTGTGTCTACCCAGATCTCACCCATGCAATGACAAACCTTATGGATCAGCTTTGGGAGCGCGGCTTCAGATCCTTTGGTTTCATAGGTTCGCGTTCCGGTGGATCAAACCCCAAGAGGCCGTTTCCGGAATATCGTCATGACACATTTCTGGAATGGTTCAGACAGCATGATCTTGAAGAGCCGTCGCTGGTCCGGTTGCAAGACTTGTCTCCTGTGGGCGGTTTCGAAATGGCCCGTGACTTGTTGAGCTCCGGAAATTTGCCTCAGGTTCTTATTGCAGCCAACGACACCATGGCTATTGGCGCGATGCACGCAACGTCCAGCCTCAATCTGAAAGTGCCCGAAGACATCCGCATTGTCGGCTTCAACGACATTCCCGCAGCAGCCCTGACCGAGCCGAGCCTTACAACGGTCAGCATACCGGCCGACGAAATTGGGCGATCGGCTGTGGATCTGTTGGTTGAACGTCTGGCTGGTCGCCAGTTTGCAAAACGGCTTATCTTGACAACCAATATTTGTTGGCGCGAGAGCTGCTGAATGTCCGTGTGAGGTGGCTTTTCTGAGTTCGCAGATCACGAAAGCCTTCGTCTGCGTAGAATGTATGCTCGCCAATCAAAAGGATTACCCCCTTCCAACAAGACAAAAGCCCTCGCAACTGCCTGAGCTGCAAGGGCTTTTTGTGCAAAGTGGTACGCCCTACGGGACAAAGATGGGCACTGGAATATAACGATAAATTACGCCCGGTAGGCCGAAGTTACCCGGATTTGGTAACAGATCGCCTTTATATCGACTGTTTGGGGCAACACATCTTCCATTGCGTCGCAGCATCGGCGGCAGGCGAACTTCGGGTGTGCGGACGTTTGAGACATTGGGTGTTATTGTTTCAATGACTGCTAACAGAATACAGGCTGTAAACCCTAAAACGGAATATCGTCATCTAGGTTTGACGGTTTCAAAGCTTCAGGAAGCGCGCCTGTAGGCAAAGGCTGATTAGTTACTGTAAACAAATTGAGAATGTCATCCCTGTCCATAAACATGATCTGACTTCGTTTGCTGGCATCCAATTTTTGACCGAGCCAGTTCTTGGCCTGCTTTGTGATTTCTCCACCGGCAACGATGAATGCATGATCCACGAGCGCTTTCTTGCTTGTCTCGGGATCAAATATTTCATGACCCAACATCATTAGAACCTGCTGGTATATTTCAGAAATATTTCTATTGTTGCCTTTGCTCATTCCTGCGGCGTCAAGTTTCCCCTTCTTGGCTTGTATTCCAAAATAAAGAATATGCTGTGTCGGCAGGGTATATCGCATCCAAATGTCTTTGCCATATTCTAGCGCTTTGTCTTTGTGCCCTGCTGCTTGAATGCGGTGGTAGCCAAGTTGCCGAAATAGTGGTAGTAGCACGTCCTCTATCAACTCATCTTCCGAGCACTTATTGAGGTAAACGCTAAGAATTTCACGACGCTCTATTTCTTTTGGCGTGAATGGTCGATGAGGGTTCACGGCTTGGGATATCGTTTTTGTGCCAATGTGCCTGATATAGAGCAGATCATCTTCTCCATAATAGGCTTCGAAACCTTCGCGGGAGAACGGCTTGTTGATGTGTTCAAGCGCAAGGCTACGATCGGGGTCATCATCTTCAGCGTCGGCCTTGTGCATAAGAACACGGAAAACATGCACAAACCGCTCAGGTAGAACGTAAGGTCCCGATGATGGTTCCGCCAGCAGTTCAGCAAGTACATTGGAAGTCCACGCCCAACGTGTAGAGCCATCGTGAGCGTAATCCATATCGCATTCTTCGAAGAAGCGCGTGATGTAACTACTAGAGCGGTATATAAAATATGGCGGATCACCGTTTACGGCTTCAGCTAGATCTCGCAAGTTTCTGTCTTTAAACTTCATAAGAGGACCAGTCTGTTGCAGTTTATTGCCTTGCACTCGTAAATCAGACATTCATGTAGTTTACAGCATTTGTCAAATTGGGCTCGAACCGGACTGATGCGGTGCATCATCACCGGAAATGGCTCATCTGTCGCCGTGATTGGTATTCGCGGCCCAAACCTGCCGCTCGATGAAGCTGCTCTGCTGCGCTAAATATTTCTCATAGCGGCCATTCGTTTATTATGCGGTAATATCGTCAGATAATGGTCAATTCGACAGACCGATCAATCAATCAGCACAATTAGCTATCTATCGTTTGGTTCGGTTTTCAGCACGTCCAAGACCGTAGCACTGAAATCGTGAATGCGAGCAAGAGGAATGATGCGGGCGTTGTTTGTAACTATGGGGAAACGACTAACAACAAACGGTTCGATCCTTTCAAAACCTAGGTGATCCCTAAGAAGTTGTTCTCTGGAACTCTCCTTAATGATTGCCCTTTCGTAATAGCGCTCGAGAATTCGATTAGTTTTGATAAAACGCTTTGGATTCAGATCCACCCATGAAGGGTCGACCAAGTTGTTCTTGCACTGTACATTAAAGCAAACGTTATCTCGGGTGGCTATAACATCGAACTCTTTGCGCTTGATCCGCTTGACTGGCAGAATTTTGAAGCCTTGTTTTACAAGTTCATTCTTGATTCGGTCCTCAAATATGAACCCAGACCGAATCTGGAAACGACGCTTTCGATAAAGACAAATATTCTTGTAGTTATAAAGAAATCGTCCTAGCAATGTTACTGAACTACGAATTTCACATCCAGCGCGAACGAAAGGCGCATAGGAATTTAAAGCCGATATGAAGTCGTCGTTGGTGAACGTTAGCAGCAGCCTATTAGAGGCCGACACTCCATTCCTTTCGGCAAGTACATCAAGAAATTTCGGGCTTACGGTAACCCAAAAATCATCTTGTGCTTTGTAGGAAAGCTCTCGGACCAACGCAGCCATTGCTGCGAAAGGTGTATTCTCGAGCCCAAACTCAGCAAAAGCTTCTTCTATGAGAACGATATTATTGCGCAACTCTGTCGCACTAAATACACGGCGAGGAGGAACATTCTCGATCCTTTTGGATTGCAAATATGATGTACGCTCAATTATGGGAACTCTTTCGGCCTCGAGGGACAGTTCGTCCAGAGTGGGATAGCTGTGGGACGCTGTAAACCCTTTCGAACCGACGTGGAGCGTGAAGTCATCATAGAGTTTACTTAGCACCCGCTGCTGCAGCAGCCCGACAATCGTAGTTCCACTTATTTCCGCTTGCGGTAATATCCACGTCAAGGCATCACTGGCAGTCATAGTAATATGACCCCTACATGCGCCAGATCCCATCAAATAAAGCAGACCGACAAAGTGGCGACGCCGTGATTGTAGATAGCCTATAGCATGTCCGACAGTAGCAAGGCCTTGAGCAGCCTGAAGGATACCGTGCATCGCAAAACTCTTCTGCATAGCGGAGAGTTGAATGAGCAGCTTCGCCTGCCGCTGAGCGAAGTCAGCACCATATAGGTATCTTAGATGGTGCAATACGAATTTCAAACGCGGCGAAATATTTGTTTCGGTGAGAATGAGCCCCACCAATTCTCGTTCGAGTACCTCATCATCCAGTTTGCTCGGTAGATTTATGAGTTCCTCAATCGCGCGAATGATTTCTAGCCAGGAATTTACCGCAGCCTGGGGCTCCAACATTGCCAATGCTTTGAGTATGCCGTTGGCGTGCTGGTCAAGCTGGTCTTCGATCAGCTCAAGTGCGGAGTGCCCGTATAAGCTGTAGTTATTCATTCTTGGGTCAATTCTGCATCCTAGAAGCTATCTCGTCCAATACATCCCTATTTTGAAGTTGTTGTGACCACCCTGCAACAAATGAAATATCGTTGGAATCTGGAAGCTTTTCTTTCGGCAGTGATCTAATCTTAATTCTAGCGGGTAATGCGGCTGCTTCTCCGACAAACAATGCTTCTTGTCTGGGTAGAGAAGACAAAATGGAGGTCATGTTGGAGAGGCTGTCAGGAAGAAAACGCTTTACGTGTTGTTGGTCTAAGCTATTTGACAACCGCAAAACGATCCACGAATTGCACTGTGAAATTACAGTGCCTTCAACATCTGCGGGACGTTGCGAAACCAACATAAGGCCTAGGCCATATTTTCGTCCCTCGCGGGCGATGCGGCGCACGGCGTCTTGCGCGACAGCGTATTGTGCTTCACCTCGATCAGGAACATAGCGATGCGCTTCCTCACAAACCAACAAGATAGGATCTCGTTCTCGGCCCTCTCGGTCTTGGGCAAGCTTATACTGAAATAGCAATCTCGCGATCGATGCTGTAAGTGGTCCTGCAACTTCGTTAGGAAGGCCGGAAATATCGATGATTTTGATTTTTGTCTGTAGTTCTCCAGCAATAGACAGAAACTGAGAAAGAACATCAGAAAGTGTCAATGGTCGTTCTTCGTCGAGATGATCGTTTAGGAGAAATGAAATCCTTGTATCAGAACTCAGTACATTTACTTTATCTAGTATTGAAGAGAACTTTTGTTTTGCCCCGTCAGTTTCATCGTCCCATTTTCCTTTAAAGTAACGTTTGGTCTGTAGTTCACTGATATGAGCTACAAATTCTGCCAACCTGAAGGGACGCGGCTTATCTCTATCAAAGTTCGCGATTGCTAGTTTACGTGCAGCCAATTCCGCGGGGTTGTCTGAAGGAATAACTATCGGTTCCTGTGGATGTTGATCCGCTCCAAGCGTCGCAAGATCGATATCTTCTACGGGCAATATCAAGCCTGCTTCAACCATCCGTGCGTGAGTGAGAGCCTTATAAACGATGTTTGATTGTGATGTGGCTTCGTTCTCGGTCTTACCAACAACCAAAGAACGAAACTCATCGCTCGACATAAGCCAAAACGGAAGTTTCAAATTAGTATGTCCAACTGCGGCTTCATTTGGAGCGTCATATGCTCTGTACAGCGACGCTTCCTCTCCAAAGGCGGCAGAATACTCCCCATGAGGATCAATAATGACAATGTGGGGATTGGAAATGCGCCCTTCAACAGCTTGGTGGGCGATCACCGAGTGCAGAATAGAAGCGACCGTACCTGACTTGCCGGAACCGGTGGAACCTAAGATTGCACTGTGTTGACCAAAAAGTTTATCAATATTAGCTCGACATGCAACTCGAGTAGCTCCGACATAGTCACCTATTGCGACATGACAATCTATATTGTCGTCCCGAGCGCTTTCAACGCTTGCGTAGAGCCGTTCCGTTTCTGCTTTTGTCATTAAAAATACAGATTGTAGAGGGAGCGGGTATGTACTTATACCCCGACGGAAATCTAACTTTTGCTCTCTTGGTTGCCACCAAGCTTCTCCGAGTAAATCAGCTTCAATGACTCGCTTGTCAAATGTAGATACAGCGCTTCCAGTTGAGGCTGCAATCGCGGCAGCCTCCTCGTCAGACTGAAGACGTAAAAGACTAACCGTCGCAAAGACAACCTTTCTACCGATATGCAGTTTGATAACACTGCCAAGCTGGCCAACGGAATAACTTCTCCCCCGATAGCCTCTTGTCAATTCTGTAATGCGTTTATCGAGAGCAATCTTGATGGAATTCCCAGAGACTTCGAATACTGTTCCAATCTCAAGGCCTGACTCTACTGCGAATTCTGTCATGCCATTGCCTCCTGAATATCTGTAGGTAGACCACCTGAAAGTATTCCCGTGACACCATCGAACGTCCACCAATCACGTCCACCATCTTTCTCCCAGAACGGGCCACGATCACCGTTATACAGCCCCTTAGTTGAAGCGACGTAGACCCTTTCGCCCCAAGAAGACTTCCTCCAGAAATCAAGGATAGTAGGAAGCGCATCTTTTTCTTCTGAGAATGCAACTAGCGTTAGCTGGCTATCCGGAGCGGACATCGCAACTTCAATGTCCTGATTAATGTGCTCATCTCCGAAGGAATATCCGCAAACCAATAGAACCCTTTCCGAACCATCTGCAAGGTTTGCGCGAAACCGCTGAAACAATGCTGCAAAAGGGTCTAGCTGAGTGTTTACGTATTTTGTAGATTGCGGATAAATTACCACTTGGTTTTTAGGTGCAGGATAAGTGTCATGATGTCTGACTCTAAGAAGCCGAGAAGCACCTTCTTTGGGTGCCACCCAATCGATTGAGCCATGTAATTTGATAATTCTAGCCTTTGAAGCCCGGCTTGTATCGCGGCCATAGCCAGCCCAGAATGCGACTCCTCCACCAGAAAATCCGTCATCATAAGGAATACCACACAATGCGAGAGCATCTTCGATTAACGTGTCATAGTTGGTTGTAAAAAACTCTACTGGCCCGCGCAGTGCTTCAAGTCCAGCCCGACTTTGTCCAAAGACGGCTCTCACAAAACTAAGGTGGTGTTTTACAGTAACGATTGGGTTTTCAGAATTGCCGACATCAGGATCCTCGAGTTCCCCTTTCTCGTTCCAATTCTCACGGTAACCCCACCGGATTGTATCAGAAATAATCTCCAAAAGCCCGTGGTGTAACTGCGTCAGAGTATCAAAGCTGACTTTTTCACCCCCCAGCTGTACAGTGTGATCGCGAGAGCGTGTCGACATTGAGATCAAATCGGCCAAATGAGTCAAGAAAACCTCTATGTGCGCTTCCTTTTCGATGTCTCCTGCAATAAAATTAATTACGGAGAGTAATTCATCCTCATCTTTGAAGAACTCTGTCCTTGCCAACGCCAATACTCGCCTTGTTAGCGGATACATCAAGGGAATATTGGACATGAAGCTAGCGCCAGCGGCTAGAAGCCATGTTTGTTTCGGCGTCCGAATTGCTTTTTCAAACTGTTCTGCAATATCGATGGCTTCGTCCGACATTTACCCCTCCCCCAAAATTGATGATTGTTCCAACTCTAGGGCATCTTACCTGCAATACAACTAAAAGCTGCTTTTTAAAGGGGATATCTGACTGTTCCCATCAAAACTACTTTCGCACTTGTAGAGCAAGATATGGCTATCGCCGCAATTGGCGTAACAACAAACGGTGCAGACATCCTGCGATTGTCTTCTTCGACCCGCGGCATTGTAGATCTCGCAGCAGCAGGAAATGTCAGCAATCCGCCCGAACCGGCAGCCTATGCCTAAATACGCCTCCAGGTCCCTTGAATGGTCGCTTTGACCTGCGGCGTCAAAGATCTCGCATCTGACAGAAATGGCAGCTGGTTTGGGAAGAATGGCGAGCAAGAAATCCCTGACCCCACCATACCAATCCTCAGCGATTGAAATCATCATTGATCAAGGCTGTCTTCAGCCAGCCATGATCCCGCCTCCCCGATTTGAGTTGGTCAGAGAACCGTAAATCTTCAGCTCCAAATTATTTTTAAATTCGATTTTTATTTTTCGAAAACGGACTCACTTCCCCTGCAGAGAGACGATCTGATCGTCTGATCCTGCAGTCCGGATTCATATTGTCGGTATCCCGTCTCTCTTCAAACGTGATTTGATCAGGAGACGATACATGCATTTTTGCTCTCGAAACCATAGCAACCAAGTCGGTCAAGACTACTCCGGCAGATGGTGGTCATTTGGAAACCACCCCCGCATTATCCGCAAGTTCGGCAAGGATTGTTTTGCCGGACAGCAAGGTCAAAAGCGACCCCAACCGGATTGCCGAAACCATCATCTGGCCGTAACGACAGCCTTCCAACACCGCGAAAATCACAAGCATCTGATCCTCCAACCACACACAAGAGCGGGGGCAGATGTATGAGTGAAAAGAAGACAGCAAGGAAACCCGTGTATTACACGGGGCCTTGCGAGGGGAGGCAAACCTCCCCTTCGAACCCCACCGACAGCGCATGTGTAAACCACCGTACCAAGGTGATTACAATACGCTGCACAGCCGCGGAAAAAGAGAAGCTTATCGCCTCGGCCAAGGCCCAGCGCAAGTCGACTTCGGAGCTGTTGCGTGATGCGTTGGGGCTGATCGAAAGCCCCAGACGCACACGCCGACCACCTCCGAAAGTCGACCAGAAGCTTCTCGTTGCAATCCATGCCATTGGCACAAATTGCAACCAGATTGCCCGCGGCATAAATGCTGCGCGTCGCCATGGCGACATGCGCCAACTCGACGCGATCGACATCCTCACCACCCTTGTCTCTCTTGATCGGCAACTCGCATCCATCCGCCTGTCTCACTCCAAAAAGGAGGTCGGCAATGATCATTGATATTTTCGACGCGGGTCAGGGTGGCGGCGCAGCTCCGGTTAATTATCTCATAGCGTTAGATGGTTTGGCCTATGATAAAATTCGCAACATTCTCCGCGATGAGAATGGCAACGTGATCATCAAACGCCGAGATCCGCCGCCAGACATTATGCGTGGGGATCCCAATATAACGCGCGACTTGATCGACAGCTCCCCGTTCAAATGGGCCTATGTATCAGGCGTTGTTGCTTTTACGCCAGAAGATAATCCGACTGAAGAGCAACAACAGGTCGTGATGGACGAAATTGAAAAGCTGTCGTTCGCCGGCCTCGAACCCGAACAATATAATATTCTCTGGGTCAGGCACACGCACGAAGGCAAGGTCGAGCTGCATTTCTGTCTGCCTCGCCTCGAGCTGATATCGGGTAAATCGCTCAATCCGTGCCCGCCAGGGTTTGAAAAAGCCTTCAACAGCCTGCGCGACGTGCTGAACAAGCGCCATGGCTGGGCGGATCCTGAAGACCCTTCCCGCGCCAGAGACCTAAAGATTGTCAAGGAAAGCCCAAGCAAGGCCAAAATGCGGGATGAGATCCATAACTGGATTGTGAGCGAGATAGTCGCCGGGACCATCAACGACCGGTCAGAGATGATCGAAGCCCTGATGAAAGGTGGCTTTGAGGTCCCACGCATCAAGAAAAAATTCATCACAGTAAAATTACCCGCATTCAAAAAAGGCATCCGCATGCAAGGAGGAATATACCATGAAGGATGGACAAGAAACGAGGCCATTGCACGAGCAATTGCTCAGGCAGCAACAGGAGGCGGAGAACCGCCAAAAAGACTTGATGACATCAGCCTCGCAGAGCTTCAAGAAAGACTTGGACGACATATTGAACGACGCACAGAATACAATCAAAGCCGGTATCCAAGACCTCACGAGCGAATTCGAGGCGGAATTGAACCAGGAACGGAGCGAGAAGCAACAGCATCTGACCCAAAACGAGGAGTTCCAGGAAAACCTGTCAGATATCCTGACGATGATCTTCAACAAACAGACGAAAACTACGAAAGCTTTGGATCAATTGGGAACGCAGATGAAGAGACAAAAGATGATGGCGGCAGCGGCGATCCTCTTAATGCCGGTGATCTTCTGGCTTCTGGTGCCGACCCAGCAGGACCATCTGCAGCAAGGCAAACCAATGTCCCTCCACCTGCCAGGCCGATATCTGATCATGGATATCAAAACCGGCGAGATGGCCAACTGCTTGATGCTGCCGACCGGTCGACAGCCTCAATGCTCGAAAGTGGAGTTTTGACCGATGCCTCAAAACCATCAAGATATCAGTCAACCCACCTTGCTGACGCCACTCGAGCGCGAGTTGATGTCATCCATCGAAGAATTAGTGACACAATTGAACGGGCCCAACGAAGAGCAGAGAAAAGCACTGCGGGATACCGTCAACTTGCTGATAGAACGGCAAGAAGCGCTCGAAGCCTCATTCAAGGCCTTTCAAACATGTCAGATGGCCTACAACGTTGCCTTGATTGGCTGGGCTGGCGATCCGAACGACCAGAAAAGTCGGGCCCGCTTGTCTCAAGCGTTCAAGGCTCTGGAAAGCCTCGAGCAAGCCGCTTCGTCGGAATAATCATGAAAATTTACGAGCTTCGACAACAGCGACAGCGAGCGCAAGAAGAACGAGCGAAAAGGAAGCACGCCCGCTCCTTTGACCACCTTGATGCGGCCGAATTCGAACGCCGAATTGATCTGGAGACAGGTGAGATCATTGACGGTGACGATTATGTTGCTGACGCCAGCAACCACGACAATCGGCCACCGGTGGGCCGAAAAGCTGGGAACAATAGCGGTCACACGAACTCCGCCGCGCCTGCGCCTCGTCGCGAGCTCCACGGTCGGATGACAGAGCAAATGGCGCAAACTGAAGAATCTCGACCGCCACGACGTACAGCCCCGGTCTCGCAACCCACAAACGATAAACGGCAGGCTCCGCCTGTCAAATCATCGAGCGCTCAGGCCCAAAGCAAACCCACCGGCGGTGAAATCCCCCCTAAAAAACGCCGCCGCGACAGAGGATATGAGCGGTGATGTCTTACGAAACGGAAGAGGGAGATATCGACCAATCTGCTTTCATGAGGCGATCCGGGTGACGCCACATTCAACCCGATTGGTCTGCAAAACAGATGGGAGGAATGGATAGGCGGAGAACCACATAGGAATAGAAAATCCATGACCACCGCCAATAATTTATCCACGAAGCACGCCAGCAACTGGCAAGACTCTGTCAGCTGTGGCGACATTGTTGCCTTCGAGATGCCTTCAGAGCATTTCGACAATCCTCCACAACCACCCAAGAAGGCATTGCCATGGCTCATCGTTGACGAGGCAATCTATGTCGGCACCCGTTATCTGACTCTCGCACGGGGACATGACATCGGGACAACTTTCAACCACGGACCCCAAATCCGCGTCGAGCATTCTGCCGCCTTTAGTGCTGCAGGTCTCACGCAGCCGACAGTCTACAATCTGCGTGGCCTTGTGATTGTCTCTGTCAACCATGAAGGCTTTGCACTCAACAAGGGTGGAACACCAGTCCTTGGTCGGTTGGTTGGTGACGAGCTCGTTCAGTTGGAACGCCTTAGAGCTCTTATCCATGCCACCAACGTTGAGCGCGCAGAAGGACGAGCCGATATGCTCAAACGACAAGCCCCGCTTGCCAAGAGATCTGGCCACCAAATGTCCGGGATGATTATCCCAGCGCCGATTGCCATCCCAAAACCCGATCCCCAGCAGTAGCCACAGTGTGGTCTGAGATTTGTCCGACCAGCCACGGTGTCGGCCGGACAAATCACCAACCCATTCATTTTGAAAAGGATGACTATATGCCCCTTATACCTGAAACCTATCGCCACAATATTTCGCTTCTCGTCGATCAGCGCTCGACCGATGCCAGCCGCATCCTCGATATTGGAGCCGATGCAATCTGCGCGGCTAGACAGGCGTTATCCTCTTTGCCCGATATTGCAGTCGGCGATATTTTCGACGACATCAGGCCATTACATGCCCTGATCGATGCTGTCAGCAATCGCCGTGTTCTGGATCGGCAATTTGACGAAATTGTCGACGATTTACTTGAAGCACTACCTATCCTCGACGCGGACGATCCTTTGGCTTCATCCTACGCCAGTGTCCGCGCTGATCTGCAAGAAGCTCAGTATTTTGCCAATCGATTTCTGGATCTATTGGCCGCCGAGGCGCAACACGCTCAAACACGCAGCTCGCGTTGAACGCAACATCGGCATCCATTCGACCTCGCCCATTCTGCGGGCGAGGACCGAAACGGCCACAAGCTCAGTAGCCTCACAATCCCAATACCAACAACCGCCTATAGTCAGGCATGCATTTCAGGAGACAATTGGTCATGAAAGACCTTTTCATCAGCATGGGATCATTCATTTGCGTCCAGAATTTCGTCGAAGGACCGTTGCAGTGCAAAACACTCCAACCTGACGAAGTCGCCAGCATAATCGCTTCCACAAGAGCTGAGGGTGGCAAGATCAAGGGCTATTTCGATTTCAATTCCGAACTATCGGAAGAAGAAGATCAGCGCCTCCATCAACTCCTCGTCGCCTTCGAAGCAGCAACGGGAACCCGGCTCAGCGAAGATGACTTCTTCTACGACAGTGACGAAGACGACGATCATTTCCCGAGAATAAATTACGTTCCAACCGTGACTGATACCTGCAGCATGCTGGTGGTCGAATATTTCATCCCATATAGGCCTGACGAGGACCTTAAAGAATCTGGATTGAGTGACCGGTACGCAGTTTCGGCGGATGGCATGTCTTTCTGCCTCTTCGAAACACCATAATAGCCAGCCTCAAGTCAGGTGGTGACCTGACCACATCGGGTCTCTCGGCCGGCTCGAAGAACTGCAATCGCCAAAGCATCGCAGCCAAAAAACATGGATTTTGAAAATTCATGTTTTTTGGCGGGACGACACCATGCCCAGAAGGCTGGACGTTTCTAAATCCTCTGAGCGCGGTCATGAGCTTTTATGCAGGGCCCACTTTCTGAAAATGTGCCAGAAAGAAAATTGCTCAACCATTTCAGCACTTTGCGCAGGAATGGAAGAATGTGTTTTGATTTCCAGCCAAACGAACCCATGTCGTCGGATTCACGTTTTTTTTACCAGAAGCCAAAATCTGCCAAAAAATCTGACCAAAAATCGACCCCTACAGCAAAAGCAGTTGCCTGCCTTGATAGCAGGATCCTGATTTTCCGAATTTCTGGCTCAACATGCGGCCTGCATGAAACTCACCCGCGTCGAATCCAGCACAACTGGAAAGAAGGACGGACTTTATTCAAACAATTCAATAGCTTGAATAAAAATCGAAGAAAATATTTTTAAATTTTTCAAACGGACTCACTTCGTTGATGCCCTGTCGGCGCCTGAAAATCGCTGCCGACAAAACATCAAACTCGGTTTGTCCTTCAATGTCATCAAGTCCGAAACCAGAAAATTTGGATTGTTTACATCAGCCGACAACCACGGCAGATGCGAAAAACGCATTGAACTCGGCCGGTCACAGAGAGCAGCCAAAGAATAGCAGCCTGACCGTCACCAGTGACTGGGCAGCATCTTTCGAAGTGACCGAAGAAGAAATTCAGTTGATTTTGAACCACCTCGATCGCGACCTTCAACGGATCATGGGAGAATGACGATGACAGATACAAAGATCAGGAACTGCGCTTTATACTGTCGAGTGTCGACCAGTCGTCAGGCGGAAAAAGACCTTTCTATCCCTGATCAACTTCGTCATGCAAGACAGTATTGCGAGCAGAGAGACTGGGAACTAGTAAGAGAATTCGTCGAACCCGGGGCTTCGGCAACAAATGATCATCGCCCGGTTTTCCAGGAACTCATCGCCTTTGCCTGCCGCTCTGATAAACCGATTGATGCCGTGCTCGTGCATTCATTCAGCCGTTTCTTCCGAGATGACTATGATCTCGAAACATATCGCCGTCGGCTGCAAAAGCATGGCGTGTCATTGATCTCAATGACGCAGGAAATTGCCGATAGTCCGCAAGGCGATCTCATCCGCAGTTTTATCACCAAATGTGATGCCTACCACTCCGCGGAGACAGCAAAACACACGACGCGGACCATGCTGGAGAATGCCCGTCAAGGATACTGGAATGGCGGGAAGCCGCCATTTGGATATTGCACAATAGAGGCGGAGAAAAGGGGAGACCGGGTCAAGAAAAGACTCGCCATTGACGAGGACGAAGCCACATTGGTGCGTAGGATCTATGACCTATACATAAATGGAGAAGGCGTCAGTGGGCCACTGGGCGTGAAAGCCATTGTCAATCATCTCAATGATAGAGGCATCAAGCGTCGAGGAAAGATGTTCTACGTGAGCCACGTTCACGACATCTTGCAACGAACAATCTACACCGGTACCCACTACTTCAACCGCCTGGACAGCAAGACACGGGAAATCAAACCGCGTGAGGAATGGATTCCCGTTGATGTGCCTCCAATCATCGAACAGGTTGTGTTCGATAAGGTGCAGAGGACATTGGAAGACAAGCGTCCCCAAAACACACCGCCACGGGTGGTCAGCGGACCAACTTTGCTTTCGGGTCTCCTGAAATGCGCCACATGTGGCGGCAGCATGGTTTTGAGGACCGGAAAAAGCGGTCAATATCGCTATTATGCCTGTTCTACATGCGCCAGAAAGGGGAAAACAGCTTGCCCGGGCAGAAGCATTCGCATGGACTTCATGGATGACATGATCCTGCAAGAACTGGCCCAAAAGCTTTTTACCCCGGAACGGCTCTACCTAACTCTTCAGGAAATCATGGATCGTTCGAACGGTGGCAAAGAAGCTCTTAAACAGAAGCTGGCCCAACTCAAGAAAGAGCATTCTGCAAAAGCGGCCGCGCTTTCAAACCTGTATGCAGCGATCGAAGAAGGTCTCATTGACCTTAATGATCCGCAGCTCAAGGAACGCATCACCAAAACAAAAGCATACCGAGACGAGTTGGGAGAGCAGATAGAGATCTTGTCGCGACAGATCAGCAATGACGATCTTGCCATCACGCCCGAGAAGTTGGAAGCTTTTGCCAAACTCATGCGCGAAAAGTTTTTCGGCGGAAATCAGGGCATGCAAAAAGCATATTTGAACCTGTTCATAGAACAGATCGTGCTGAATGATAATGAAGTGAAGATCACCGGATCAAAACATGCTCTGACGCATGCTATTAGCACCCCCGAAAAACTAAACACGTCTAAGGTGCCCAGTTTTGTTCGGGAATGGTACGCCCTACGGGACTCGAACCCGTGTTACCGCCGTGAAAGGGCGGCGTCCTAACCGCTAGACGAAGGGCGCTCATCAATCGGTGAAGCGCTTTATAGAAAGCTTTCGATAAAAGTTCAAGCCTCTTCAGAGCAAAGCCGTCAAATTTTCGGGTGTCAAAGCCAATTGTCCAAAGGCTTGTTTATGCTGCACGACATTAATTTGAGACCAAACTCGGGGGGCTCCGTTTTGCTCGGTCATCAAGCAAGTATCTCTGCGGCATCGATGATCCTGAGCTGCACCGATGGTCGGCCCTGCCAGTAATCGAGCGAGAGGCTTCCTGCGACATGAAGGCTCTGCCCCCGGTTTTCCAGCAGAAGCCTGCCGATTTCCTGATCGGCGGCCCTGAAACATATGGCCTTGATCTTGCCACCCGAATTGTTGGCGAGGGTGCAGCGTACATGACCACCCTGCCCCACGATATCTGCAAATGCGATCTTGTGTGCGGGAAACACGAAAACCGGTTCGGGATTGCCCGCACCATAGGGCCCGGCCTTTTCCAGCATGGAAACAAGCTCTTCCGTCGCACCGGTCGCGCTCATTGCAGCATCTATTTCCAAGACATCATTGGACCTCGATTGCTGGACCTGTTGTCTGAGCTGGCGATCCAGAAAATGGCGAAACTCGTCGATTTTCTCCTGCTCGATGGTCAAGCCGGCGGCCATTGCGTGACCTCCTCCCTTGACCAGCAATCCTTCCGCGTGAGCCGCCCTTACCGCTCCGCCAAGATCTGAGCCCGAAATCGAGCGTCCCGATCCGGTTCCCCTGCCATCAGCGCCGATGGCTATGGCAAAGGCCGGTCTGCCGAATTTCTCCTTCATGCGGGATGCAAGAAGCCCGACAATTCCGGCATGCCAGTCCTTGCTATGCGCCACAATTGCAGCGCAGTCGGGATCGGACATGAGGTCGGCTTCAGCCTGTGCGTTGGCCTCCTCCAGCATGATTTGCTCAAGCGCCTGACGTTCCTTGTTGAGGCGCTCCAATTCAGCGGCTATGACTTCTGCTTCCTGAGGGTCGGATGATGTCAAAAGCTTTGCGCCCAATGCAGCATCGCCTATACGCCCTCCGGCATTGATGCGGGGGCCAAGCATGAAGCCGAGATGATAGGGATTGACCGGTCCGGACACGCGCGAAATGGCAAGAAGTGCGCTGAGCCCGAGGTTGCTATTGGACCGGATGACCATGAGGCCCTTTACGACAAAGGCCCGATTGAGGCCTGTTAGCGGGACAACATCGCAGACCGTGCCCAAAGCGACGAGGTCAAGCCACGCCAAGAGGTCTGGTGCGGGGCATCGACGGGGGAAAAAACCATCCTGACGCAACAACCGATTAACGGCAACGACGGTCATGAAGGTCACGCCGACCGCAGCCAGATTCCCAAGTTCGCTCAAGTCATCCTGACGGTTCGGATTGACCAATGCCACACATGGAGGAAGTGCCTCGCCAACCTGGTGATGATCGAGAATAACAACATCTATCTGGCGCTCTTTTGCCCGTTCAAGAGCGTCAAAGGAAGTCGAGCCGCAGTCAAGGGTCAAGATCAGTTGATGCCCTTCGTCGATCAGTTGATCAATGGCGGTTGGATTTGGGCCATACCCCTCAAAGATCCGATCCGGAATATAGATGCTTGCTTCGCAGCCACAATGGCGAAGGAACAAGGCCATGAGTGCGCTTGAGGTTGCTCCATCGACATCATAGTCGCCAAAAATCGCGATCTTCTCTCTCTTTCTGATCGCAATTGCAATGCGCTCCGCGGCGACATCCATATCCGTCATGCAAGAGGGATCCGGCATTAGATCCTTGATCGTGGGATCCATATAGGACTTCGCGGTATCGAGAGTTTGCCCGCGGCCAACAATGATGCGCGCCACGATGTCAGGGAGCCCCTGCCCTTGTGCAATGGCATTGGCAAGCTCTATTCCCCGCAAATCCAGCCGCTCGGTCCAGCATCTTTCCCGTGCTGATCGTCGGACACCCAAAAAGGGTTTGGTTTCGGATGTTTGGGAGAGCATTAGCGGGCTTACTTCTCTATTGGCGAAGAATCATGTGGTTTTTGCAAATTTAGCATGTTGGTGACTCGAAGCCATAAAAAAGGCAGGCCATACAGGCCTGCCCTTGTCTGACGGGTCGTTTTCCGGCGCTTATCAATCGAGGTGGAATTTGTCGAATTGACGATGCTCAGACTCAATCCAGCGAACCGTACCGGTCGTTGAGCGCATGACAACCGTTTGTGTCTTGATCACACCGCGTCCAAACTTGACACCTGAAAGCATGGCACCATCGGTCACGCCCGTAGCGGCAAACGTCACATCGCCACCGGCCAGTTCGATCAATTCAAACTTCTTGGACGGATCTGCGATGCCCATGCGAATGGCACGTTCACGTTGTTCCTCGCTGTTGATGACAAGACGCCCCTGCATTTGCCCGCCGATACACCGCAGAGCCGAGGCTGCCAGCACGCCCTCTGGCGCACCACCGATGCCCATATAGATATCGATGCCAGTTTCGTCAGGATCAGTGGTATGAATAACGCCCTGGACGTCACCGTCACCGATAAGCCGTATCGCTGCGCCGGTGGTTCTTACTTCTTCGATCAGGTTGGCATGACGCGGACGGTCCAGAATGCAGACATTAAGCTCGGAAACAGGAACATTCTTCGCCTTGGCCAGCGCGTTGAGGTTGTCGACAGGACTACGGTCCAGATCGACGAGACCTTTGGGGTAACCTGGACCAATCGCAATTTTGTCCATGTAAACGTCGGGCGCGTTCAACAGGCTTCCTTCATCGGCGATTGAAATCACGGCGAGTGAATTGGGCTGGTTCTTGGCGCAAAGGGTCGTACCCTCCAACGGATCGAGTGCGATGTCGACTCTCGGGCCATGCTTGTTGCCAACCTGCTCACCGATATAAAGCATGGGCGCTTCATCGCGTTCCCCTTCGCCGATAACCACGGTGCCATCGATTGGCAACTGATTCAATTCCCTGCGCATGGCATCAACAGCGGCCTGATCGGCCTCTTTTTCATTCCCCTGTCCGCGCATGCGAGCGGCAGAAACAGCGGCTCGCTCGACAACGCGTACAATTTCGAGGGTCAGGATGCGGTCCAGTACCTTCGCTTCTCTAATTTCAGTCATTTAAACTTCCCTTCGACCCGAATTAATAATCAATCCAATATACATAGCACTGTGATTTACAATCTCTCAATTCGGATAACCTGAGGGGGTGCAACGATATGACCATCCTTTTCAATGGCTTCAATAGCTGCCCTGACAGCCTTTTCTGTCGTCATATAGGTAATCAGCACAAGATCTTGCGGCATATCACGGTTTGCTGAAACAGCTGACTTGGGATCGGATTTATGCCTCGGCTTTTTTTGTACTATACTTTCGAGTGAGATGGCTTGCTCGGCCATCCTTTTTGCGATGGAAGCAAAGACGCCCGGTTTGTCGGTCACACGCAAACGGATATAGTAGCCGCCTTCATGAGCGCGCATGCGTGCACGTTCATATGGCTCCAATGCTTCGGTCGCTCGTCCCAGCGGAATGATCTGCAACCCACGTGCAATATCGACAATGTCGGCAATGACTGCCGATGCAGTTGCATCGCCACCAGCGCCCGGACCGGAAAGAGTTATGGAACCAACGGCATCGCCTTCAATGGCTACGGCGTTTGTGACATCAGAGATTTGTGCAATGGCAGATTCCTTGGGAACCATGGTCGGATGCACGCGCTGTTCGATGCCGGTGTCCGTTTTCATGGCAACACCGAGCAGCTTGATGCGGAACCCGAGATCATCAGCAGCCGAAATGTCGGTCTGCGTGATCGAGGTAATGCCTTCGACAAAGATCGAGTTGGCCTCAATTTCTGACCCGAATGCGATACTTGTCAGGATCGCCAGTTTATGGGCGGTATCGTAGCCTTCGATGTCGAAAGTCGGATCGGCCTCGGCATATCCCAGTCGCTGCGCTTCTGAAAGACACGCATCGAAAGACAGCCCTTCATCTTCCATCTTGGTCAGAATATAGTTGCAGGTGCCGTTCAGAATACCGTAGACGCGGGAGATTTCGTTTGATGCAAGGCTTTCACGCATCGACTTGATGACGGGAATGCCGCCGGCGACGGCTGCCTCAAAGTTAAGCGATACGTTGTTCTCTTCTGCCAGGCGGGCCAACTCATTGCCGTGTTTGGCAAGCAGAGCCTTGTTTGCAGTGACGACATGTTTACCTGCCATAAGAGCGGTTCGGACAGCTTCTTCTGCCGGGCCGCTATCGCCACCAATCAGTTCGACAAAAACGTCGATATCCGGTGACTTTGCCATTGCCACGGGATCGTCAAACCATTGGAACTGGCTGAGATCGACACCGCGATCCTTGTTGCGGCTGCGGGCGGTGATCGCCTTGACCTTGATTGTGCGACCGGCTTTTACGGCCAGTGTGTTTTCTTTGGCTAAAAGGCGCTGAAGTGCGGAAATGCCAACGGTTCCAAGACCTGCGAGGCCGAGCTTGAGGGGGTCGCTCATAGAGTTGTTAGTCCGTTAAGTCGTAATCGGGTGGGTTTATGGGTTGTTCAATGAGTTTTTCAGAGCAAATAGACTAGAAAATCAAGAACAAGGAAACTTCAGGATAAATACGAAAGGCGGGGATCATCCGCAAGAACAATTTCACTGAATGGAATGAGTTTGCTCTCGCGGATGAGATTACTTGCTTTGGCAAAGATCAGGACGATGCAAGAAAGCGCCGGATATTACGAGCGGCCTGACGAATGCGCTGTTCGTTTTCAACGAAAGCCAGACGAACATAGTCATCGCCATATTCGCCGAAGCCAACACCCGGCGCAACCGCCACGTGGGCCTCTTCTACAAGTCGTTTAGCGAATTCGAGCGAACCGATATCTCTGAATTGTTCAGGTACCGGAACCCAGGCGAACATGGTTGCATTCGGGCTCGGGATTGGCCAGCCGGCCCGTGTGAAGCTTTCAACCATGACATCGCGTCTCTCTCGATAGGTTTTCCTTGCTTCCCTGATGCAGTCTTCAGCGCCATTGAGGGCAGAGGCCGCCGCAACCTGAATGGGCGTGAATGCACCATAATCGAGATAGGATTTGACACGGGTCAGAGCGTTGATCATGCGCTCGTTCCCCACCGCAAAGCCCATGCGCCAGCCGGGCATGGAGAAGGTCTTGGACAGTGAGGTGAATTCGACAGCAATGTCCTTGGCCCCTTCAACCTGAAGAATAGACGGTGGTGGATTGTCGTCGAAATAGATCTCGGAATAAGCCAGATCGCTCAGCACCATGATCTCATGCTCTTTGGCAACCCGGACAACCTCTTTGTAAAAATGCAAGTCGACCGTATAGGCGGTCGGGTTGGCCGGATAGTTGACGATGAGTGCGATCGGCTTCGGGATGGAGTGGCGTACAGCGCGATCAATCGAGCGGAAAAACTCGTCATTGGGCTCGGCCGGCATGGAACGCACCACCCCTCCGGACATGATGAAGCCGAATGAGTGGATGGGATAGGTCGGATTGGGAACGAGCACGACGTCGCCCGGACTGGTGATGGCCTGAGCGATGTTGGCAAAGCCTTCCTTGGACCCAAGTGTCGCGACGATCTCGGTATTGGGATCAAGCTTCACGCCAAAACGACGATCATAATAGGCAGCCTGAGCCTTGCGAAGTCCGGGAATGCCGCGTGAAGTGGAATAGCGATGGGTTCGCGGGTTCTGAACCGTCTCGGTCAGCTTGTCGACAATATGTTGCGGTGTCGGCAAATCGGGGTTGCCCATGCCCAAATCGATGATATCCGCACCCGCCGCTCGCGCTTTCGCCTTAATCCGATTAACGGGCTCGAAGACATAAGGCGGAAGACGACGAATTTTATGGAATTCATCCATTGAAAGGCTCCTTGAGAATAGCTCAGAGACTAAGTGAAGGCATTTGCCGGATATTGGCACTGGCCGCTGTCAGACAGATGCCGGTGAAACGAAAAAGAAAATGGAGTCATCGCGTTTGCTTTGCCACCACTAATTCCATTTGTGCACATGCTAATACGACGATAGTGGGGCGGTGCAAGCGATAACACTGTCCGATATCGCCTGAAAATCACGGCGACAAGTGACATGACCGATCACTTTTGCAGATTGGGATTGAGTAGCAGAAGCTCTTTCTTGATCGCTTCCTGCTCTTCCTGACTTAAAAGGGTTGGGTCTGTTGTCGCGATATTGCTGATGGTGGGATAAGCGGCAGCTTCCTGTTCCACTGTCGTTTCATTGAGCAACTCAAAGGACTCGCGCGCGGTCGTGAGTACGGCTTGGCTCTTTTGTTTGCTGGTCGTCGCCAGTTCCTGATGCGTTGAAGCGCAACCGGCAACGAAAAACAAAAGCGGGAGCGAGGCCAGCGCGAGCCGCACGCTGGCGGGTTTTGCTGATTTGAGGTTGCGATTGCCGTTGCTCGACAAAATGGCCGTCATTACTGCAAAATCACTCCGGTTCCTGTTTGCAAGATGCAAGCTTGTGAGATTCGTAAATGGGATCATACTCTGGCCGGTTCAATTGTCGACGCACCTGTTTTTCAAACTTTTTCTATCCGATCTTTGAGTCAAAATTGCGTTTTTTTCAAATCTTTCATATATGCGTATCGCCGAACACTATTTTTGCGCCCTTGATTGATTTTTTGCATTATCATTCATTGGCGTGTGCAAGTGCCAGCTGCTGGATAAGAAATGGCATGTCCCGATTCATGTGCAAAGCTTCATGCCGGGCTGTCGATAAGTAAGGGCCGGAATAAGCAATGGATGAAGGAAAAAATCGCGAGGATGAGTTCGTGTCGTGCGGTGATTCCAGTAATGACGGCCGATCCGGCAATGGCAGCTCTTCCTCCTCCGGTAGCACTTGGGAGTACGATCCGGACAAGCTTGCGATCTCCATCGCTCGGATCGCTGTCGAGCTTGGACAGGTGGCGACTTCATTTCTGACAATGAGAAATCCGGAACGGGAAAAGCAGGTCAAGAACTTTGCCAATCCGATGACCAAGGCCTTTGCGCATGTCGTCAGCTACTGGATGTCAGACCCGGAACGCGCATCTCAGGCCCAGATGCGGTTGTTTGGGCAATATCTTGAACTCTATGGCCAGTTGGTCCGCAGAAGGATGGGACGTGAGGAAGCGGATATTGTAACCTGCGAGAAGGGTGACAAACGGTTTGATGATCCGGCTTGGACCAGCAACGCCTTTTTCAATTTCACAAAGCAGCTTTATCTCATGACCTGCCGATGGGCCAACGACATCCTCGATGAAACGGCTGATATCGACGAGCATATGAGGCTCAAGGCCAAATTCTATCTGTTGCAGATCCTGAGCGCCATTTCTCCCTCGAATTTCATTCTCACCAATCCCGAGCTTTTGCGCGAAACGATCGATTCCGGCGGCGAGAATGTTATCAATGGCCTCAAGTTGCTCAGTCAGGATATTCTGAACAGCAAGGGTGAGCTGCCGATCAGGCAAACAGACCAGACAGCCTTCACCATCGGGGAGACTATCGCCGTTACACCGGGCAAGGTGATCGCGCAAAATGACTTGTGTCAACTCATTCAATATGAAGCGCAGACCGAACGGGTGATCAAAACCCCTCTGGTGATTTTCTCCTCATGGATCAATAAATATTACATACTCGATCTCACGCCACAAAAGAGCTTTGTCGACTGGTGTGTCAAACAGGGTCACACGGTCTTTGTTGTCTCCTGGGTCAACCCGGATGAGTCGCTTCGCGACAAGGATTTTTTCTCCTATATGCACGAAGGGATACTGTTCTCACTGGACCATGTGAGGAATGTAACAGGAGAAGACAAGGTCAATGTTGCTGGCTATTGCGTCGGCGGAACCCTGCTTGCTGCCACCCTCGCCTATCTTGCAGCGAATGAACTCGACTATGTAAAATCAGCCACCTTCTTTGCCAGTCAGGTGGATTTCACCGAGGCAGGAGATTTGAGAGCCTTTGTTGATGCGGAGCAGATGGTCGCGCTGGACGAGTTGATGGATGTGCAAGGTTTTCTTGATGCCTCCAGCATGACCAACGTGTTCAACATGTTGCGCCCCAACGACCTCATTTGGCCCTATCTCATCAATTACTATTTGCGCGGCATCGAACCGTCATCGTTTGATTTCCTCTACTGGAATGCCGACGCCACACGTATGGCCGCGGCCTGTCACTCCTATTATCTTCGCAAATGCTATCTGGAAAACGCGTTGGCGCGGGGGAAAATGGAAGTCGATGGCACTTTCCTGCAACTGGAAAAGGTCACCGTGCCGATTTACTGCCTCGCGGCAAGGGAAGACCATATTGCACCGGCAAGATCGATCTACAAGGGGTTCAGGCAGTTTGGCGGTCCTGTCGACTTTGTCCTGACCGGATCGGGTCATATCTCGGGTGTGGTCAATCCACCCAGCCGGAACAAATATCAATATTGGCGGGCAGATCCTTCACCCGTCGAGTTTGACGACTGGCTCCGTTCAGCACACAAATCAGCTGGATCCTGGTGGACAGACTGGCAGGCATGGATCGAGAGATGTTGTCCGGATCGGGTTGATTCCCGCAGCATCGGCGGGACTGTCTTGCAGCCTCTTGAAGAGGCTCCGGGCAGTTATGTCCGTGTCTGTTCTTGAGCTGTCACAGATACATCTCGCTTTTCCATGATTTTTCACTCAAAATGAGTAATTTGTCACCTTGAGCGAATGCTCTCCGTTTTTATTATCCTTTTTAAAACAGATGCTTAATTCGATACTTTGGCCGCTTACAAGCCTTCGCAAAAGGGTCTTACAAGTGCCATATGATTGTCATTGAGCTGTCATTATATCGTAACGCGCCGCTATTTATATGGTGGCTCACCCGGACAAATCCGCATTTCCCACTCCCGATGTGTGAGCAAAACCATGCGCAAATCTATTCTTTCCTTTGCTGTTGCCGCTTTTGCAGCGACGCCAGTTCTTGCCGAAGAACTGGTTCTTTACACCAGCCAGCCAAACACCGATGCACAGCAGACTGTTGATGCCTTCATGGCGGAAAATCCCGACATCAAGGTTACCTGGGTCCGCGATGGCACAACCAAGATCATGGCCAAATTGCAGGCTGAAATCGCTGCCAACGATATTCGTCCTGACGTGCTTCTGATCGCTGACATGGTCACGCTTGAAGGCCTCAAGCAACAGGAACAATTGCAGCCTTACAAGGCACAAGCTGCCGATTCCTACGATGCAGCCCTTTACGATTCTGAAGGCTACTACTATTCCACCAAACTGATCACGACGGGCATCGTTTACAATACCGGCGTCAAGGATCAGCCAAAGAGCTGGAAAGATCTTGTTGCTGCCGACAAGAAAGGCATGATTGCGATGCCGTCTCCGCTTTATTCCGGTGCAGCCCTCATTCATCTTGCCACGCTGACAGGTGATGCGAACCTCGGCTGGGATTATTACAAGGCTCTTGCTGCCAATGAAGCCCGCGCACAAGGTGGGAATGGCGGGACCTTCAAGGCGGTGGCCGCTGGCGAAAAACCATATGGCGTCGTCGTCGACTATCTTGCCATTCGCAGCAAGGCAAAAGGTTCTCCGGTGGAATTCGTCTTCCCTGAAGAAGGCGTTTCCTATGTGACCGAGCCAGTAGCCATTCTGAAGAGCGCCAAGAATGTCGATGCTGCCCATAAATTTGTCGACTTCCTTTTGTCTGGCAAAGGTCAGGATCTGGTTCTTTCTCAGGGCTACATTCCAGCGATCAACGGTTCCAAGGTCCCAGAAGGCTTTCCGGAACGCAGCGCAATCAAGCTGATGGCTTTCGATCCAGCTGCCGCTTTGAAAAATGCCGAAGAGAACAAGAAGCGTTTTGCTGACATGTTCGGAGTGAAATAATGTCGCTTGGCACCATCGTGAATGGTGTTAAGCCTGGCCGATCCTCTGGTCGGCCAGGCCTTTTTCTTGCTATTCTCACGCCCGTTATCGTTGTCTTGTGTCTTTTTCCCATTGCCCGGCTGATCTTTCAGGGGGTCTGGCAGGAGGGCGCTTTCTCCGCTGTTCATCTCACGAAAGTGCTGGCGGAGCAGGAAACCTGGCGCGCCACATGGCATTCGCTTTTCATTTCGGCCGCAGGCACCATCGTCTCTGTGCTGATTGGTGGTGTCTTTGCCTTTCTGGTTGCTCTGACCGACATTCGCCACAAGGCCGCGCTCGTCTTTTGCTTCATGCTGCCGATGATGATCCCGCCGCAGATAACGGCTCTTTCCTGGCTGCAAATGTTCGGGCCCACGAGTGCCTTTCTCAAGATGATCGGTCTTGCCCCTCCCCTTGGTTCCAGACAACCGCTTTACTCTCAATGGGGCATTGCACTGTTGCTGGGCATTCAGCATGCCTCTTTGATATTTCTTACCCTTCGCGCTGCGCTTCGACAGGTGCCTCGCGAGCAGGTTGAAGCTGCACGGCTTGCCGGTGCTCACGGCTTGCGTGTCTGGCGCGATGTCATCTTGCCCATAACAAGCCCTGCTCTCATCGCCGGTGTCGCATTGACGTTCGTTACGGCCATTGGAAACTTTGGTATTTCAGCCATGCTCGGCATCCCGGCCAACATCCAGATGCTGCCTACGCTCATCTATTCGAAACTATCGAGCTTTGGCCCATCCATTCTGTCGGAAGTTGCGGTCCTTGCAATTCTAATCGGCATTATCGCCGCCGTCGGGGTCATCACCCATCATCATCTGGTCAAAGGGCGGGACTATCGACTGCATGGTATTGTGGGCAAACCTCTCGATATTTCGCTAGGTCGATATCGCCTGCTTGTCGAGATCTTTGTTTGGCTGGTGCTCTTCTTCATTTTGATCGTACCGCTTATCGCCCTTGTTTCGGCCTCGATGGTTCCGGCCTATGGGATGACTTTGTCATTCGAAACCGCAACGCTTGACGCCTTTCGCGAGGTCATGTTTCGGCAAGCCGCAACCGCCAGAGCATTCGTGAACAGTTTCGGACTTTCCATTGGTGCGGCCCTGGCCCTGTTTCTTCTGACAGTACCTCTTGCCTATGGCATGATGAAAAGGCGAAACGGTCTTGCGCAAATACTCAATATCATAATCGAAATTCCGTATGCCCTACCGGGGATCGTTCTTGCCATCGCCTGCATTCTGACCTTTCAGCGCATACCGCTTGCCGGGATCAGCCTTTACGGAACGCTTGGTATCATATTCATTGCCTATCTCGCTCGTTTCTTCGTTGTCTCGTTGCGCCCTGTCGTCAGTTCGTTTCAGCAAATGGATCCCAATCTTGAGGAAGCGGCTCAAGCCTGCGGGGCCAGCGCGGCGCGGCGACTGATTGATATCCTGTTGCCCGCGGTCGCTCCGTCTGCCGCGGCAGGAGGGTTGCTGGTGTTTTTGACAGCCTTCAACGAGCTCACGGTATCGGCACTGCTTTGGTCATCGGGCAATGAAACCCTTGGCGTGATCATTTTCAACCTTGATGACAGCGGCGAAAGCGTTCTTGCGTCTGCGGTTGCTGTGCTGGTCGTTGTGGTGATCATAGCGCTGATGGGCCTTATAGAATTCATGGGCAATCGATTGCCCAAAGGAGTTATCCCGTGGCGAAGCTGACTTATCGTGACGTCTCGAAGTCTTTTGACGACACCCCAGTCCTCAACTCGATCTCGCTCGATATCGCTGACGGCGAGTTGATCGCGCTGCTCGGGCCTTCCGGCTGTGGCAAGACCACATTGTTGCGTCTGACGGCAGGCTTTGAACAGCCTTCGTCAGGTCAGATTTTCAAGAATGATGCACTCCTGTCGGGTAACCATCGTCACGTTGCGCCGGAAAAGCGCAATATGGGCATTGTCTTTCAATCCTACGCCCTTTGGCCGAACATGAGCGTTGCGGAGAATATCGCCTATCCGCTCAAGATCAGGAACCTGTCGATCTCGGCGATAGAAGAGCGTTTGACCGAGGCACTCGAGACCGTCTCGCTGCTCGATCACGCAGATGCCGAACCGTCGACCCTTTCGGGTGGGCAGCGTCAACGCGTTGCGCTTGCCCGCTGTCTCGTTATGGAGCCTGATGCTGTTCTGCTCGACGAGCCTCTGGCCAATCTTGATGCCCACTTGCGCGATGTGATGCAAAGAACCTTCGTCGACTTTCACAAGGCTTCAGGGGCAACCATGATCTATGTAACCCATGATCAGTCTGAAGCCATGGCGATGGCAGATCGGATTGCCGTGATGTTTGATGGCGAGATCGCTCAGGTCGACAAACCTCAAACGCTTTATCGCAGCCCGGCGAGTGAACAGGTCGCTCGCTTCATTGGACAAGGCTCCATACTGACCGGAAATGTTGATGGCATCATCGATAATGATCATCGCAAGGTTATCCTTCATGGCCATGAGGTGGTGGCGAGGCATGGTGCCAACAACACGGCTCTTGCAGAAGCTCAGAAAGTCAGTCTTTGCGTTCGCCCTGAAAATGTTCACCTTGGTCATGCGGAAGGGCTCGCCGCCCGGGTCAAGTCTTCGGTCTATCTTGGTGAAAGATTTCGCGTTCGTCTGGAAATGAGAGATGGAACAGAACTCGAATCCTATAGCAGCCAGTCTGTCATGGACGGCGAACTCTTGAATTTTACGCTTTCAGATGCGTGGATCATCGAGAAGTCGCGCTGACTTATTGTTAACAACAGATCTGACCATTAAGGGATTGATGACCTTGTAAAATCCAAGCAGGAACAAATGTATTTAATTCACGGCATCAGAGAAACAGTTGCTCGTCATTGCTGAAAAAATGCGATGTAAAGGGAAAAATTGTCCGTTTTGAACTTTTATGAGCTTGACGCATTCCACTATTCCATTTAGGCACTTCGCTAGTTCTGCTAAGTTTTTCTCGACATTTTCTTCTGTTTGGAAGGCGATGATCGGGAGTTTTGCGCCTCAACTGACGAATTTGTGTTAAGATTGTGTCATTTCAGAAAGGCGAAAAGGCTTGAAGTGTAACCAAGCCAATGCGTGTTTTCTTGAGCGTTTGCCAAAAGAGTAGAACCGTCGAGCGATATGCTCGTCGTCATTGCGGATGTGAAAATTATCCGGTTTCGAATAAAGACGACGATCTCGCATTTTGGTCCATAAATTGTCGGGCCAGAAAAGGAGATCTCGACCTTAAAAGTGAGGAATAGCGGTTTGGAAAAGTCTCAGCATCAGTTCGGCCTGTATGACCACAGCTTTGAGAAAAGCAGCTGCGGTGTTGGTTTCTTGACTTACAAGTCCGGTGTTCAAACCCATGATGTTCTTGTGAAAGCCAACGAAGCCCTGTGTACGGTTCCACACCGTGGCGGCATGAGTGCCGAGGGTGTTGGCGACGGCGCAGGGGTTTGTGTCGACTTGTCTCTTTCCTTCTTCCGCAAGATCACCGGGATCGAAAAACTTGAACTCGGCGAATTCGGCGTTGGCAACTTTTTCTTGCCGGAAAGCCAGAGATCATGGGATGCCGCAGACAAACTGATCAAGGAAAGCCTTGAGAAGAACAATCTGCGCGTCATTCTGGTGCGCGATGCGCCTGTAAACAACTCCGTCATTCGTCCGGCAGCCGTCAAATACATGCTTACGGTTCATCAGGTGGTTTTCGTCAAGGATGCCTCCATGAGCGCCAAGGAGTTTGATCGCAAGATTCATGATGCCCTGATGGACATCGAGGCCGTTGCCTATCTGGATCCGTCTCTCAAGGGCCTGTATCCCGTTTCCATGTCGGCCCACACCCAGGTCTACAAAGGTCGTCTGAACTCGAACGAGATCATTCCCTATTTCTACGACCTGATGGATGAAGACCATGAGATTCACTCGCTCTTCTTCCATACCCGTTTCTCGACCAATACCGAGCCGCAGCCTTCCATGGCGCAGCCGTTCCGTTTGATGGCCCACAATGGCGAGCTGAACACGGACAAGAAAAACCGTTTGTCCGAAGCAACGATCGCTCAGATGAAAAACCAGCAGATCTATTCGCCTCCCGGCCAGTCGGATTCTGCGCGTCTTGACCAGACCCTCGAGCGGCGGCTCATTGAAGATGACCTCGATCTCATCACGGCCGTCGTGGCGATGATGCCTCCTGCATGGGAGAATGACACGCGCTTCCCGGACGATGTGCGGGTCATGCTCGAGTATTTCTCTCTGTATGAAGAAAAGAATGACGGTCCTGCTGCCCTGATTTTCGGCAACGGTACTGTGATCGGGGCCCGGCTTGACCGGTTGGGTCTTCGTCCATTGCGGTCCGTCGAGACAGATGAATATCTGTGTGTCATGTCGGAAGCTGGCCAGATCGACTTCGAACCGAAAAGCATTCTTCGCCGCGGGCGTATTGAAGCCGGTGGCATGCTCTATTTCGATCATTCCACGAAGCAGTCCTACACCTCAAAAGAAGCTCTTGAGATGCTTGCATCCAAGCGAGATTATCGGTCGCTCCTGGAAAAGGCACGCAAGAATCTGCGTGATCTACCGCGGATCTTCGGCAACACGACCGTATCGAAAGACTTCAGCGACTGGCAACGCGCCGTTGCCTTCGGACTCAATCAGGAAAGCTACAAGTTCCTGATGGATCCGATGATGCAGACCGGCAAGGAAAAGATCTCCGCCATGGGCTATGGCGTCGCCATCAACTCGCTGACGGATCAGGAAGGCGGGATGTCGAAATATTTCTCCCAGCGCTTTGCTCAGGTGACGAACCCGCCGCTTGACAGCCTGAGAGAAGCAGACGGCATGACCTTGCGCGTTGCGCTCGGAGCCAAACCGCACTTCAACAAGGGCGAAACCAAACAGTTGATCATCAGATCCCCTGTTCTGGCTCCCGATAACCTTGCAACGATCCGCAGCCAGACCGAGGTCGAGGTTACCGAAATTGCCATGATCCTTGAAGTCGACCATTCGGCCAATGCCGAGAAGGCCGAAAGGGATCTTGTTGCTGCGGTTGATCATGTTTGTGACCAGATCGAGAAAGCGGCGCGCGACAAAGGTGGCATCATCATTCTGTCAGACGGCATGGTCGACAAGACCCATGCGGCCATTCCCCTGCCTCTGATGATTTCCGCTGCCAACCAGCGCCTTATCGAGCAGGGCCTGCGGTTCCGCGCGTCTCTGATTGCGGAAAGCGGACAGATCGCCTCACCGCACAATATCGCCACGGCTCTTGGCTTTGGCGCATCGGCTGTCATGCCGGTTGCCGTTGAAGCCCGTGCGATGGAGTTTGCAAAGGGTGATCAGGTAGAAGCCAAGGTTCTGGTTGAGAAATTCATTTCAGCCGCCAACAAGTCCCTGATGAAGACCATGGGCAAGGTCGGTCTGTGCACCGCCGAGAGCTATATTGGCGGGGAGTTCTTCGAACCCAACTTCCTTGATACCGACGAGCCTATTCTCAAACGCTATTTTCCGAACATGAAAAACACGGTGGGTGGCGTCAACATGGCTGCGATTGCCAAAAGCGTCGTCGATTGGCACAAACGCGCCTGCGAAATCAAGACGGATGACGACATTCCGCTTCTTGGCCTCTTCAAAGAGAGATCGGAAGGCGCAGGCCATACCTATGGCACCACGGCTGTACGCGGCTTCGTCGACATGACGGAAGAGAAAATTCAGTCCAAGAAAAGCGCTCCAACCGATGGTGATGCGGATACTGACGATTTGCGCCTGCTGCCTGTTGCCCGGCTTAAGGATGCCTATGGCAAAAGCTCTGACGCCTATCGCAACACCAGTTTCGGTCGCCTCAGCCCCGAAGAGATAGATGCCTTCACGATTACGTCAAGCTATCGCAAATTCGTCAAGGATCTGACGCTTGAACGCGATGAGCGTCCGGCTGCCTTGCGCGATGTTCTGTGCTTCCCGGCGGATGTAACCTGGGCGCTGTCTTCGGAAGAGTTCGAAAAGGAACTGTTCCATCATGATCTGGTTGGCAACAACAATTTCATTGTAAGAGGCATGTATGTCGGAGCGCTCGGAGATGATCGCTTCACCGTTTCGATCAATGGCATGAAAAAGCATGATCGTCTGGTTGCCCTGTCCGTTGCTCTCAAAAACAAGTTCGGTGGTGGAACTCGTTTCCATGGAAACGGGATGGACACCCAGATCACGTTGAAAGCAAAAGGATCTAGCGCTCTTCTATTTTGCCAACGTGCTTGAGGCCAATCCAAAGCTCAAGCTCGATGCCATTCAGCCGGCCCATGAAATCACCGCCACGCTGGCCTCAGGCGCCATGTCCTCACGGTGCTCTGGTCGGTCCTGCGCATGAGTCCGTTGCACACGGCACCAACATGGTTGGTGCCTTCTCCAACTCGGGCGAAGGTGGCGAGCATTATTCTCGCTATGGCACCATCCGCTCCAGTTCCATCAAGCAGCTCGCGTCCGGCCGCTTCGGGGTCTGGACCGGATATCTGGCCGACCCGACGCTTGAAGAGCTTGAAATCAAAAATCGCTCAGGGTGCAAAACCCGGCGAAGGTGGCCAGCTTCCGGGCAAGAAAGTGACAGTCGAAATCGCGGCTGCCCGTGGCGGTACGCCGGGCGTCGAACTGATCTCGCCTCCGCCTCACCATGACACCTATTCGATCGAGGAATCTGGCACAGCTCATTCACGATGCAAAAGCCGCCCGCGTTCGCGTTATTGTCAAACTGGTGTCTTCTGAAGGCATTGGAACGATTGCCGTTGGTGTCGCAAAAGCTGGCGCCGATGTCATCAACATCGCGGGCAACTCCGGTGGTACGGGCGCTGCGGCGGTGACCTCGCTCAAGAATACCGGTCGTGCGGCAGAGATTGGCCTTGCGGAAGTGCATCAGGCCCTTTGTGTCAACGGCCTCAGGGACAAGGTTATCCTTCGCTGTTCCGGTGCGCACCAGATGGCATCTGACGTTATCAAGTCCTGTCTTCTTGGCGCTGACAGCTTCGAGTTCGGCACGGACGGCTCTGATGATGCTCAAGTGCGTCATGGCGAAAAACTGCAATGTCAAATGCCCCGCTGGCCTGACGACCAACTCGGAGGTTTTTGACGGCGACCCTCGGGCTCTCGGACAATATTTCCTGAACATCGCGCATGAATGTCGCGAAATTCTGGCTTCTTTGGGCTTCAAGAGTATGCGTGAAGCTCGGGGGCGCTCCGACTATCTGCATCTCGTGAAGCATCCCAGTGCCATCGGTCAGATGAACTTGCGCAACATGCTTCAGGTTGTCAAAGAGGTTCACATCAAGGAACCTGTCTATCTCGAAGCCAATTTCGAGATAGATGACATCATGCTCAAGGAGTTCAAGAACAAGGCCGTCCAGCGCCATCACCGTCGCGTCAAGATCGTGATCGACAAGAAACTGGACAACCGGAACAAGGACCCGTTGGCGGGCAGTTCTCAATCGACATCGAACGCATGCTTCAGCATGAAATGTCCGAGAAACATGCCCGGTCCATGCCGATGGTCTATACCGATGACCGCGGCAGAAACCTGCTCAAGGTCGAAACGCTTGAAATTCCATACCCATGGGTCCGCTGGTCAGTCCTATGGCGCCTTCTGTAATGCCGGGATGGTATTCCATCATACGGGGACGTGTAACGACGGTGTCGGCAAAGGCGCTTCCGGCGGCAATATCGCGATCCATTCACCGGGTGGCGGCGAGGTAGAAAACTATCTTATCGGCAACTTCGCCTTGTTCGGTGCATCGAGCTGTTCGCTGTTTGTCGAAGGGGGCGCAGGCGACCGGGTTTGGCGTCCGTAACTCGGGTGCGACAGCGGTTGTCGAAGGTGTTGGCGATTTCTGTTGTGAATATATGACCAATGGCGCCGTGATGAACCTTGGCGGTTTCGGCAAGGGCTTCTGTAATGGCATGTCCGGTGGTGTGGCCTATCAGTATGATCCTTATGATCAGCTTGAGAATCTGCACAGTCACGACTCGGTCAAACTGCATCGCCTTGATGGCGATAACGACCGGGCCAAGATCCATCGGCTGGCCGTTGAGCGCCTGCTGCGTTACCACATCAAATTTACCAACTCGGCAAAGGCCAGGTTCCTGCTGGAGCATTTCGATACGGAAATCGCAAACTTCAAGTTCGCGACACCATTGGCCCTCGAGACCTATCAGAATTATGAGGCGATCCTCAAGAGCCAATCCTCGCAAGGAATTGACCGAGGGAACTGGCGAACGCGCTTGTTTCCTTCCAGATCAGAAAGTTCAAGCTGGCCTATCGGGATGGCAAGACCATCGCCGGGGGAGCCATTCCCGCAAACAGGGTCAGACAGATACAAGCCTGATGTTCGAGCTGATCAACCAATTTCACGGTGATCAACATGGCCTCAGCAAATCGTAAAGGGCCGCTATCGCAACGACGACATTGACGCGGCAACGCTCAATGCCGGCGTACGAAAGTTGATCCTGACGGAAGATTTCTCCCTGATGACGAAATTGTCAGGGATCGCAAAACAGGCCCTCGCCGACTATTCCGACATGGAATTGGCTGTGCTTGTTTCCGATAAACGCATGAAAGACTATAAAACCGCGCTTTCCAACCGCAATGTGCGCCTCATGGGATTCCATTGGCACATATGGTTGGAATCCTGTTGCAGGATCGTTTGAATCGCGGAAGCCATGGGCGAATTGCCGGATTTCGAAGCTTTGTTTGCTGCGACATCCAGTCAGGAGCTGATCCAATCAGGTGTCTTAGGACACCTGATACGAACACGCCAGACTATTGCGACTTCCAAAAGACGGATTATTGAGACATGACACTTCCTTTTCTTCCTGATGATGCGCCCTTCTCCGAGGATCAGAAATCCTGGCTTGCAGGTTTTTATGCCGTGTCTTCACACGGCAAATGCTACAGGGCAAAGAAGTCTGCGACAAGCGAAGACCAATCTGCCATTACGGCCAACATTCTTTTTGGTACCCAAACCGGCAACTCGGAAGGCTTCGCTGAAGAATTCGCGGTTTCTCTTCGCTCCGAAGGGATCAATGCGCATGTCAATTCTCTCGATGACGTTGAAGTCGAAGCCCCTGACGAAAAATGGAGTATGTCTTTCATTCGTCACCATCGACCTATGGCGAGGGGGAAATGCCAGACAATGCTCAGCTCTTTTGGGACGAACTCAGTTCTACAACGGCATCACGCCTTGAGCATCTTCATTTTTCTGTTCTGGCACTCGGTGACACCGCTTATGACGGGTTCTGCGAGGCGGGGTAAGCAATTTTGATCTGAGATTAGAGCAGCTCGGTGCGAAACGCCTTGCTCCAAGGATCGATTGCGATGTCGATTTTGAAGAAAGCGCGGAAGAATGGGCCGCCGTAGTTCGTACTGAGTTGGGCAAGTTGAAACCGGAAGGGGCAAGTGCTCCTGTCGACTCGTCTGGCGCTGCCACCATGGTATCCAAATCCAAATGGACGCGAAAAAATCCGTTCGAAGCTCCCATGCCCGTCAACAAGCTTCTTTCCGGCGAAGGATCTGCGAAAGAAATCAGACACTTCGAATTCGATCTGTCCAATGATGGTCCAGACTATGAGGCCGGTGATGCGCTCAATGTCATTCCGACGAACGATCCCGAATTGGTGTCTGCTTGGCTAGAACATCTCGGCGTGTCTGGCGACAGTGCTGTAGCGGGAAAAGACGAGTCACTTGAATCACTTCTGTTCAGCCATTTCGAAATCTCGACACCGAACAACGAGTTCGTGAAAGCAGTCGCCGAACGCAGCGATGATGACCATCTCAAGCACATCGTGGAACACGGAGACAAGGAGGCGATGGAAGCCTATTTGTGGTCCAAGGATTCCCTCGACATTGCCCGGCTTAATCCAAAGGCTAAATTCAGCGCCGATGAACTCGTTTCGCTGTTCAAGCCTTTGCAGCATCGTGCCTATTCCATCTCATCCAGTTCCAAACTGAATGAGGGTAGCGTGCATTTGACGATCGCCGCCGTGCGCTATGACAGTCACGGCCGCAATCATGGTGGCGTGGCCTCCTGCTATCTCGCTGACCGGGCGGGCGCAGGACCGGTGAAGGTCTTCGTATCCCCGAACAAAAGTTTCAGGGTCCCGGAAAATAATGATGTTCCGATGATCATGGTCGGACCGGGGACCGGTATCGCGCCTTTCAGGGCCTTCTTGCAAGAAAGACAAGCCATCGGCGCCACCGGCTTCAACTGGCTGTTCTTTGGCGATCAGCATGCAGAAAGCGACTTCATCTATCGTGAAGAACTTAAAAAAATGCAGGCGGACGGCATTCTCAATCGCCTTGACCTTGCCTTCTCACGCGACCAGGCGAAAAAGATCTACGTTCAGACCCGGATGAAAGAGTTTGCCAAAGAACTTTATGGAGCTTTGGAAGAAGGCGGTTACTTCTATGTGTGTGGTGATGCGAGCCGGATGGCCAAGGATGTCGAACGCACATTGCATGAAGTCATCTGCGAACAGGGCGAATTGACCGAAGAAGCGGGTCTAGACTATGTGAACAAGCTGAAAAAGGAAAAACGCTACGTTCGCGATGTCTATTGATCGCCTCACCACCCATTCAAGCAACATGGACCGGCCTCAGTGCCGGTCTTTTCGTATCATGCCAAGCCTGGGCATTGTCGTCTTTCCCAGCCCTTTTCCTCAAGGGAAAGCCTCTCCCGTCTGATTGCCGGTTCGGACAAATCGCTTTGACTGTCAGGTTACCGGAAATGCGGCCTAGTACATGTGATCAAATTGTTTGCTGGCTGAGATGGAGGTATATTTGAACTTGGAATTTGTGACAGGTGGCGACCTGCTGGTCGTCTCGAAAGGGGCTTGTTATGAAGACAAAACACATTTTTCCAATGATTGCCTTAACCGCCGGTTTCTTCTCTTTTTCGCCGCTTCTCTCCGTGCCCGGAACTGGCATCAGCCTGACGTCCAAAGCGAATGCTCAATCCTATGCGTCGATGTCCTGTGGCCAGCTTTGGTATGAGAGAAACGCGATCTATGCTCGTCAGGGCTATTGCTTCAAGACAGCCAGAGCCCAGCGCGCTTTCCCGAGAAGCTGCCACGCGCCGTGGGGACGCTTGAGTTATAGTCAGCAGAATCGCGTCAATTCCATTGTTTACTGGGAAAGACGCTACGGATGCCCAAGATAGGTCAAGCAACGAAGAATCAGTGAGTTGAAAGACTTTCTTCGATCAAAACCTTAATAGGTTTGAAGGGGGCGCAATGGAATTGCGCACCCCTCAGGATATATGGGCTCAAGAGTTAGAATAATAATATCTTACCCAAAGAAATTCTTTCCCTAAGATTTTATACCCCAATCTTGCCTTGGCCTCAGGCCTATTTCAAATTCCGATCATTTTTCTCCATCAACTCGGACATTCTTTCAAAATCCGGATTGGACGAGAGTTCGGCAAGATTGCAGGGGCACTTGCGTCGCCAGTTGGGATGCTGATCTATGGTTCCGGGCAAATTCTGCGCCTCTTCCAGTCCCAGAATGTCATCGAGCTGAACGGATATCATGGAAACGCCAGAAGCGGCCAACGAGCCGTGGATCGCTTCGAACATATGCTCAAAACTGACATCTTCATGGTGCGACGCGTCCGGATCGAGCGTGGCGAGCGCCTTCACTTCATTTCTTCGATCCTCGTAAGCGGAATGAGAAACGCCCTCGCCATCGCCTCTCAGCCGGTCTCGCCATTTGATGTCACAACCTGACAGATAGCCTTTCAAGGTCGGCGTGTCGTGGGTGCTGAAACTCGCAAGGCTGAACTGGCGCAATTCGGATGGATTTTTAAACCGACCTTCTGGCCATTTTTCATATTGCAGAACCGAGTATCCGTAGATGCCGTGATTCTGAACGGCTTCGCGGAAACCGTCCGGCACCAGTCCGAGATCTTCCCCGATGACCGCTGTGTTTGAGGCAGCGGCTTCAATGGAAAGAAGCGCCAGGAAGACATCCAGCGGCTGAGACACATATGCCCCCGGAGATCCGTCATCCGGAATCCAGAAGCTGCGATTAAGGCCCAGAACATGGTCGATTCTCAAGACGCCGGCATGTTTCATTGCGGAGCGGTAAATGCGCCTTAACGGCTTATATTTGTTGTCGGCCAGTTTTCTTGGCGCATAGCCCATCAAGCCCCAATTCTGACCATCCGGGCCTAGTTGATCGGGTGGCGCTCCGAGAGAAACTCCATGGGCCACGCTGTCATTTTCGCACCAGCTTTCAGCCCCGCCCCGCCGTGCACCGACTGCGAGATCAAGATAGAGCCCCAACCCCTTGCCTCCCGACGACGCCCTTGATTGCGCGTCGGTCAGCTGAACACTTGCGACCCATTGTAACCAGACGTGAAAATCAACCCGAGCCGCGAACCGATCTCGCGCATCCTCGATTGCGTCTTCATGAACGGTCCTTTATATTCTTCAGGCCATTGGTGCCAGTCGTGGCCATAATGCTCCGTCAATGCTTCTGCCAGGGCAAACCGTTCGAGGTAATTGCCAAAGACCGGTACGGAACTGATCAAGTTGCTGTCGATCATAGGAGCTGGCATGTTGAAGAAACAGGGTGTAGCTAGTCGCGCAGCGCTGCATTATGGCAAGTGCGGATGTTTGAAATACTCGACCCTCCTCAGAGGCTCGCAGCTCTGTCCACTGGGTTTCAACTGCCTGCAACAGAGATCGGGCCTCTGGCAATTTCTCAAGTCCGGGGATTTTGTCCAACGCAAATGTGCTGAGTATTGAGGAACCCGCGATGGCTGGGTGAATAAGGGACTGATTTGCGTAAGGGTCGGAAAATCCGAGCGTGTGGACCGGATTGATCCCGACAAAACTGCCTCCAAGCTCTCTCACAAATTCCGACAAGCGCGCAAGATCTTCAAAATCGCCCAAGCCGGAATTTCGTTTCGATCTGATACCATAGAGGGCAGCGTTCAGCCCCCAGATGCGTTCCTTGCCACAAATACTGGCTATAGAAGGCGCCTTGAGCGGTCGCTGCAATGATGGTGACGGTTTCGACCGCCGTCCGCCAACCTCGCAAACAAGGTCGTGGGACACCGGTGCGGTAATGGGGGGAAGCGTGATATGTGTCTCTGCCATCCCGCAAAGGCTTTCAGCCGGGATGTCGACATTCAGCTCTTCACTTCAGCTCCTCGTCGAGTTCGATATGCCAGCGGGCTCCAAGACCCGAAATTGCAGACATAGTTGAACCCGCTCGTGGTGATCAATTCGCGTGGAAACCAGCGATCCTGCTCTTTTCGAATATGCTCCTCGATTGCCTCATCGACCATGGCATCATTGTCAAGCTCGAGCCCACAGGCGCGCAGCCAGAGCAACCTGTGTTTCCAGCGAGGTATTGACGAGGCTGCCATTGAAATCATTGTACGTGGGCGTGAATTCCAAAATGATCTGCGAGGAGTTTTCAGATTATCAACATTCATGAGGAAGCTTTTATCCGCTTTCTAAGATCAAGGCAACAACTGAGGAACCTGACACTTCTGTCGAGTCACGTTGAGTTTCAAGGCTTGGAAATTGAACCTGCTGGGCAGTGTCGAGCGCGCGTTTCCAATGGAATCCTTTTGGACATTTCGGCAGAACGACACTGGCGGCAACGTTGCTTCTATTGAAGATAATGAAGACAACATCATTGTCTTTTTCATAAGGCGGCGCTTCGGCGGAACATCTCAAGGTCAAACAGAAGCTCGACAGACCGGGATCGCGCCATTGCAATGGATAGCCGCCAAAATCGGTCCATTCCACATCGCGGGCATTGTCTTGCAAGCGCTTTGCGCCATGCAGGAAACGGTCCTGCCTCAAAGCCGGATGGTCACGACGGAACTGGCTGAGATAGGCAACAAAATTCTTGAGATCCTTGTCACCTTTTGCCCAGTTGACCCAGCCAATTTCATTGTCCTGACAATAAGCATTGTTGTTACCCTGCTGGCTGTTGCCGATCTCGTCGCCAGCCAGAAGCATCGGAGTGCCCTGACTGAGAAACAGTGTGGCCAGGGAAATTGCGCTGACGGCGCATCCGACGGGCATTGATGACGGGGTCTTTCGTTTCACACCTCATAGCCACAATTGTCGCTGAGATTGTTTCCGTGGCCGTCCATGTTGTTCTCGCCATTGGCGAGATTGTGGCGATTGTTGTAGCGGGTGATATCGGCGAGCGTGAAGCCATCATGGGCGGCAAGGAATTGACCGATGACCAGGCTCGACGCCCTGCCCGGTCGAACTTGTCTGCCGATCCCAACAAACGGGAGGCCAGATCCGGCGTCGTCTGGGGATCACCACGCCAGTATTTTCGGCTTGTATCGCGATAGTTGTCGTTCCATTCGCTGAATTCTGGTGGGAAACCACCAAGGCGATAACCGCCCGGCCCGATATCCCACGGCTCGGCGATCAGGCGAACCGTCGACAGGATCGGATCTTGCCGAATGGCATCAAGAAAGCCGCCATATAGATCGAAGCCATAGTCTTCTCGGCAAACTGTGGTAGCCAAGTCGAAGCGGAAACCATCCACGCCCATGCAGAGCACCCAGTAGCGGAGCGAGTCCAGCACGAGGCGCAAGACATAGGGATGGGAGACATTGACCGTATTGCCACATCCGGTGTCATTGACATAGTAGCGCGGTTGCCCGGCGATGAGGCGATAATAGGACGCATTGTCGAGGCCCCTGAATGACAGGGTCGGTCCATTTTGGTCGCCCTCTGCGGTGTGGTTGAAAACCACATCGAGATAGACCTGAATGCCTGCGGCTTTGAGCTTCTGCACCATTGCCCTGAAGCCAATGATGCCATCTGGTCCGAGATATCGCGGCTCCAGCGCAAAAAATCCAATGGAGTTATATCCCCAATAATTGACCAGCCCCTTGTCGAGCAAGAATTCGTCATCGATGAAATGATGCACCGGCATCAACTCGACGGCCTTCACATTCATCGACAGAAGATGATCGATCATCGCATCACTGGCGAGAGCTTCATAGGTGCCGCGAAGCCCTTCGGGGACGTCCGGATGCAGCTTGGTAAGACCTTTTGCATGGGCCTCGTAAATCAGGTCACGGCCATCCGAGACAGAGGGTGCAATCTCCAGGAAATCATTCAATGCAGGGTCTGACACCACCGATTTGGGGACGCATGACGCACTGTCCGACGCGCCGAATGTCAAATCCCCACCGGTTGCACCCTTCTGATAGCCAAACAGGGTGGCCGAGGCTGTCCACTTGCCAAATATCTCTCTTGTGTAGGGATCAAGCAGAAGCTTGTTTGAATTAAAACGGTGCCCCTGTTCGGGCGCATAAATGCCGTGTGCGCGATAGCCGTAGAGGGTTCCCGGTTTCAGATCATGCAAATATCCGTGCCAAACAGGCCCTGACCTTTCCGGCAAAGAGATCCGGTCGACTTCCTTTTTGCCATCAGGTGAAAAAAGACAGAGGTCTACCTGGCTCGCATTGGCGGAAAAGACGGCAAAGTTGGTTCCGTCACCATCATAAAAGGCGCCAAGTCTATAAGGGGTTCCGCTGGTGATATAGTATTTCATTGATAATCGGTCCTAACAGGCTCAGCTGTCGATCAATGATCTGTATAAATCGGCATAGAGTTCGGCGGAATGATCCCATCCAATTTCCTGTGTCATCGCACGGCGCATCATTGTTTTCCATTGCTGCGGTTGCTGGAACAGATCACAGGTCCGGTGAATTGCCTGATCCAGAGCCTCAACGGTTGCCGGAGAGAACTGGATACCGGTTGCGCACTTCATGGTCAGAGAAGCGGCATTGGCATCGATTATGGTATCGGCAAGTCCGCCGGTACGACAGACAACCGGAATCGTGCCGTATCGTAAACCGTACAGCTGGGTCAGGCCACAAGGTTCAAAGCGGGACGGTACAAGCACAACGTCGGCACCACCTTGCATCTTGTGGGACAGGTCCTCGCTATAACCGATTTCGACGCCAACCTTGCCCGGCATGTTACCGGCAGCGTTCACGAAGGCTGCTTCCAGCCGTTTGTCGCCGGTTCCAAGCACGGCAAGACGTCCGCCACGTTCCACAATGGTCGGGATGACTTCAAGCAGAAGATCAAGACCTTTCTGCGTTGTCAGTCTGGAGATCACGCAGAAGAGCGGTGCGTCAGGATTGGCTTCAAGCCCGAACCGCGCCTCCAGCCATTCTCGGTTTGCCACCTTCCGCTTCAGGCTTTTGGTATTGTAATTCTTTTCCAGTACCGGATCCGTTTCAGGGTCCCACTCAGCCATATCTATGCCGTTGAGAATCCCGACAAGATCATTCTTCCGGCTTTGAAGAAGACCTTCCAGGCCCATGCCAAAATCCGGAGTGAGCAATTCTATCGCATAGGTTGGGCTTACGGTCGTTATCTTGTCAGCGAATGCCAAGCCGCCCTTCAGATATCCGGCATGTCCCCAATATTCAAATCCGTCTGGGTTGAACAAGTCAGGAGACAGCCCAAGCGTTGACACGATTGCACCATCGAAAAGCCCTTGGAAAGCGACATTATGGATGGTGATAATGGAGGGTGGCGCTTGACGTCCGGATTGGCGCAGATAAACCGGCACAAGCCCGGCTTGCCAATCATGGGCATGAACAAGATCCGGCTTCCAACCGCCGATGCCATCCAGTGAGATTTTTGCACCAATCAGGGAAAGGGCCCCGAAGCGAATGGGATTGTCTTCCCAGTCCAGCCCCTCCTCATCGAGGTAAATGGTCCCTTCCCTGTCGAACAGGTGCGGTGCTTCCAGAAGCAGAAGATTGAGTCCCTTGGCCCGGACCGAGAAAACTCGGGCCGGTCCACCAAACAGATCCTCCAGTTCAAGCAAGGGATCGCCGTGCTTCAGCCATTTCTGAAGTTGAGGATAGGCCGGAAGCAGGACCTTGATCGTATGGCCCAGCTTTTCAAGCGCCTTTGGCACGGATCCAATAACATCTGCCAAACCACCGGTCTTGACAAATGGCGAGCATTCGGAAGCAACGAAAAGTATGTTCATCTAGAGGTCCAGTTTGTCAATCATGGATTGGGTGATCAGACAAATGCCGTTATCGGTTCTGCGGAACCGTTTGGCATCAAGCTCTGGATCTTCGCCAACGACCAGGCCAGCGGGAATTTTTACATCCCTGTCGATGACCACATCCTTGAGCTGGGCTTTCCTGTTGATTTCGGCATATGGCAGAGCGACCACACCGCTCAGTTTGGAATAGGAGTGCGCCTTGACGCCGGTAAACAACAGGCAACGGTTCAGCGATGAACCTGAAATGATGCAGCCACCGGACACCATGGAAGACACGGCCTGACCGCGGCGACCTTCTTCATCGTGGATGAATTTGGCTGGTGGTGTCAGTTCCTGATAGGTCCAGATTGGCCAATCCCGGTCGAAAATATCCAATTCGGGGATAAAGTCCGTCAGGTCGATATTGGCTTCCCAGAAAGCATCGATGGTACCAACATCGCGCCAGTATGGTTTTTGTTCCAATCCGGTTCTGACACAAGAACGACTGAAGGGATGTGCAACAGCCTTGCCCTGTTTCACGAGTTTCGGAATGATGTCCTTGCCGAAGTCGTGATGGGTATCGGGGTTTGCTTCTTCCTCGCGAAGAAGTTCATAAAGCAGTGCGGCTTCAAAGACGTAAATCCCCATGGATGCCAGAGCGCGGGTCGGATCGTTGGGCATTGCGGGAGGATTGTCCGGCTTTTCGACAAAATCGAGAATGCGGTCGTGTTCGTCGACCTTCATGACGCCGAAAGCCTTGGCATCAGCAAGAGGCACTTCGATCGAGCCGACCGTTACATCTGCACCGGTTTCGACATGCTGGCGAACCATCAGTGCATAATCCTGCTTGTAAATGTGATCGCCTGCGAGCACGACGATATATTTGGGACCATAGCTCTCCAGAATATCAATATTCTGATAGATGGCATCAGAGGTACCCTTGTACCAGGCTTCCGTGTCCATTCGCTGAGACGCAGGGAGAATGTCGAGAAACTCGTTCCGTTCCTCGCGCAAGAAGCTCCAGCCCCTTTGCAGGTGGCGGATGAGGCTGTGCGCCTTATATTGGGTGGCCACGCCAATTCGGCGGATGCCGGAGTTGACCGCATTGGAGAGAGCAAAGTCGATGATACGGACCTTGCCGCCGAAATACATCGCAGGCTTCGACCGCTTCTCAGTCAGTTCCTGCAAGCGACTTCCCTTGCCTCCAGCCAGAATGAAGGCCATCGACTGATTGGCGAGTCTGGATGTTTCTCGATCTAATTTCATAATGCTCTCCCCATTTGTCACTTAAGCAAAGTCAAAGTGATTTCACTCAGTGCTGCTCCAACGTGAAATACAAAGTAGACAGCGGAGGTATCGTCAGAGAGAGCGACACGTCCTTGCCGTGTGATGCAATCTCTTCTGTGTTCGCGCCGCCCAAATTGCCGCGCCCTCCACCTGAATAAAGACTTGAATCGGTATTCAGAACCTCTACCCAACGTCCAGCATGCGAAACGCCCAACCGGTAGTTCTGACGCTCGACCGGTGTCATGTTGCTGACAACAAGAACCGGTGCGTCCGTTTTGTCACCGTAGCGGATCCAGGCAAAAACGGAATCATCGGCCGAGTGGCACTGGATCCACTCGAACCCTGCCGGTCTGCAATCATTTCGATAAAGAGCCGGCAGTGTTTTATAAAGTCTGTTGAGATCCCGGACCAGTGACTGAACTCCGCGTTGGAAGTCATGGCCAAGCAGATGCCAATCAAGGCTCTGGTCGTGGTTCCACTCTTCGCCCTGGGCAAATTCACCCCCCATGAAAAGAAGCTTCTTGCCGGGATGCCCCCACATATAGCCAAAATAGGCGCGCAGGTTGGCAAACTGATCAGCCGGATAACCCGGCATGCGATCGAGCAACGAGCCTTTACCGTGCACCACTTCATCGTGACTGAGAGGCAGGATATAGTTTTCGGAATAGGCATAGTGCATGCCGAAGGTCATATCATGGTGATGATATTTTCTGTGAACCGGATCATGGGACATATAGCGCAAGGTGTCATTCATCCAGCCCATATTCCACTTGAAGCCGAACCCGAGACCACCGTGATTGGTCGGTGCGCTGACGCCGGAAAATGCGGTTGATTCTTCGGCCACTGTCATGATTCCGGGAGATTCCCGATAGGCCATGATGTTCATGTTGCGCAGGAACTCGATTGCCTCGTAGTTTTCGCGACCACCGTCCTTGTTTGGAATCCATTCCCCTTCATTGCGGGAATAGTCACGATAGAGCATGGATGCAACAGCATCCACGCGCAGGCCATCGATATGATATTCCTTCAGCCAGTATAGCGCGTTGGCACTGAGAAAATTGGCAACTTCGCGACGGCCATAATTGTAGACAAGCGTATTCCAGTCGGGATGATAGCCTTCACGTCGATCTTCATGCTCATAAAGAGCGGTGCCGTCAAATTTGGCCAAACCGTGGGCATCTTCGGGGAAGTGTCCCGGAACCCAGTCGATCAGAACGCCGATACCTTCCGCATGGAAGGCTTCAACCATGGTGCGAAACTCTTCGGGCGTACCATGGCGGATGGTCGGGGCGAACAGGCCAACCGGCTGATAGCCCCAGGATCCGTCGAAGGGAAATTCCGAAATCGGCATGAGTTCAACGTGGGTAAATCCCATGTCCTTGACATACTGAACAAGCTGATCTGCGAGTTCCAGATAGGAAAGCGGTCGATTGCCTTCCTCTGCCACACGGCGCCATGAGCCCAGATGAACTTCGTAAATCGAAATTGGCTGATCGATATTGTTTTTCTTGTACCGGTTCTCGATCCACTCGACATCCTGCCAGTCATGGCTGCTAAGATCGCGGATGATCGAGGCAGTGCGTGGCGGATGTTCCGAACCGAACCCGACCGGGTCGGCCTTGAGCGGCAAAAGCTGGCCTTGTCTGTTGATGAGCTCGTATTTGTAGGTTTCACCCTCGCCAAGAGCCGGGATAAAAATCTCCCACACACCGGTAACTCCACGCTGGCGCATGGGGTGCCGACGACCGTCCCAGCCGTTGAAGTTACCAACTACAGACACGCGGCGCGCATTGGGGGCCCAGACTGCGAAATGCGTCCCCTCGACCCCTTCATGTTTCATGACATGGGCACCGAGGATTTTCCAGAGCGTTTGATGCGTCCCTTCACCAAACAGATACTCATCCAACTCGCCGATAACAGGCCCGAACCGATAGGGATCCTCACCGGTCCAGATATTATCGCCACGCGTGTATCTCAATTTGTAAGGGAACCGTTCATTGGGTCTGTTCAGGAAACCGGCGAACAGGTCAGGAGCATTCTTGTCACGCTCCAGTTCGCATTGCACCGCACCGCTCGTATAGTCGAGAACTTCCACTTTTGCAGAACCGGGAGCGAAAGCCCTGATGACCACCCCACCTTCCCAATCATGTAGACCCAGGATTGAAAATGGATCGTCACAAACGCCACTCTGAATCGACAAAGCATCCTTGCGTGAGGTGTATGTCATAGCTCCGAATTCCCCCTCTGTTTTGTAATACGCTAGAGCATGTGGTCAACAAATGGAACCGATTGAAAAGTAGTATCCCTTTGTTTTTTTTCCCATTTACGTGATGTCCGGGAAAAATTGAAATCCACACCTCCTGTCACCATTGTGTGAGCGCAATTCAGAATATCAAAAAGCGGCAGTCTGTTGGGAAGACTGCCGCAATGTCACATATTTCCATTAGCGCTCATACAGCGATTTTGCGTCCCAAATGTCTTTCGCATAACCGGCGATTGTTCTGTCTGATGAGAACCAGCCGACATTTGCGGTATTCAGGATGGACATTTTCGTCCAATGCTTGATGTCCTGATAAGCCTTGTCTACTTCACGCTGTTTTGCGAAATAATCGTCGAAATCACAAGTTACAAGGAAGTAATCACTCTCATACATCATCTGAACGATCGAGCCATACCGATGTGGCTCATCCGGCGAGAATACGCCACTGGCTATCTGGTTCAACACGCGGTAGAGACGCGGGCTGGCCTCGATTGCACGACGGGAGTAATCCTGCTCTGCCCTGCGTTCGACGACTTCGGCAGCGGTCAGACCGAAAAGGAAGAAGTTCTCAGGACCAACATGTTCCCGAATTTCAACGTTTGCACCATCAAGCGTACCGATGGTCAGGGCGCCATTAAGAGCAAATTTCATATTGCCCGTGCCGGATGCTTCCTTGCCGGCTGTTGAAATCTGTTCCGACAGATCCGCCGCCGGCATCAGGATTTCCGCCATGGAAACGTTATAGTTGGCCGGGAATATGATTTGCAGATAATCCTTGGTCACAGGATCATTGTTGACCACTGCCGCAACATCGTTGATCAGATGAATGATGCGTTTGGCCACTTCATATCCGGGTGCAGCCTTGCCGCCGAATACCTTGATCCGCGGGGTCCAGTTCTTGCCGGGATTTTCCTTGATTTCGTTCCAATAGGCGACGGCTTCGAACAGGTTCATCAGCTGTCGTTTATATTCGTGGATACGCTTCACCTGAATATCAAGCATCGCGTCCGGGTTAATTGAGACATTCCGTTTCTCATTCAACCAGTTGATGAAACGCTCCTTGTTTTCCCGCTTGGCTGCTCGGAAACTGTCCTGGAATGCTGCATCGTCAGCATATTGCGACAGGCGTTCGAGCTGCTCCAGATCATTCGGCCACTCGATGCCGATGGTCGAGTTGATCAGGCGACGAAGCGGCTTGTTACAGTTATAGAGCCAGCGCCGAGGCGTGATACCGTTGGTTTCGTTGATGATGCGGGTCGGATACACCTTGTGCAGATCACCAAAGACCGTCTCCTTGACCAGTTCGGTATGCAGCGCCGATACGCCATTGACGCGATGGGCCATGATAAAGGCCAACTCGCCCATATTCACGTTTCCATTGTCGATGATGCGAATATCGGAGCCGGTCTCCTTCAGGTGCTGTTCCTGAATGATCTCGATGATACGATAGTGACGAGGCAGAATGCGAGCGAACAGATATTCCGGCCAACGTTCCAGCGCCTCGGGCAACAATGTATGGTTGGTATAACCGAGACACTTCTTCGCGATATCGATGGCTTCATAAATCTCGATGCCGTGGGTATCCGTAAGGATCCGGATGAGTTCGGGACCAGCGATTGCCGGATGGGTATCATTGAGCTGGATTGCGGCCTTATCCGGCAAATCCCTCAGATCATCATTTGTAGACCGGAAACGGCGAATAAGGTCCTGAATGGACGCTGACGTGAAGAAATATTCCTGTTTGAGGCGCAGTTCCTTGCCCGTCTCGGTCGTATCATCCGGATAAAGGACGCGCGAAATGGTTCTGGCAAGTGCCTCGGGAGCGCTTGCAGCCAGGAAATCGCCTCTGTTGAAGCTTTCCAGGTCGAAGGCGCTCGTCGGTTTTGCTGACCACAGGCGCAAGGTGTTGCACCATCTGGCCTGCCAACCCAGGGCCGGGGCATCATAGGCCTGAGCGCGGACGGTTTCGGAAGGATACCAGACGGAACGACCATCCTGCTCGCTGACATGACCACCAAATCCGACAATATAGGCCACTTCTGGCCGTTCGAATTCCCAAACGTTTCTTTGGGCGAGCCAACCTTCAGCGGTTTCGACCTGAGCACCATTTTCAAAATGCTGTTCGAAAAGGCCATGCTCATAGCGAATGCCGTAACCGTGAGCCGGAATGCCCAAAGTTGCCATCGAGTCAAGGAAACAGGCAGCAAGTCGACCAAGACCACCGTTGCCAAGGGCGGCATCGGGTTCATTGGCTACAATGGCGTTATAGTCCTGTCCAAGTTCGCGCATGGTTTCCCGAGCAACGTCTTCAAAGCCTAGATTGATTGCAACATCTTCGACAAGACGGCCAATCAAGAACTCCATGGAGAGGTAATAGACACGCTTGGCATTGCTATCATATGTCTTGGCAGTGCTGTCGAACCAGGGGTCAACCACCATGTCCCGCAAGGCCATGGACAAGGACATCCGCCAGTCATATGGCGTTGCATGGCCGGGATCCTTGCCAAATGAATATTTGAGATGCTTTAGAAGTTCTTCCTTAAGCTTGATTTGAAAAATCTTTGTATTCATGAGCCCGAACGTCCAGTTGTTTTCGCCAGTAATGAAACAGGAGAGTCCCTCCCCTGTGTTCGCCATGCGCGCCGAATTGTTTCGAACGCGAACCGCTTATTGAAATGACCGCTTTTGGATCGATCCAGTCCAGCCATACGCCACAATGATTAAATATGAAGTGAATTTTCTCATTTGGCAGTAATCATCTTCGTATACGACTTTGTAAGCATAACTACATGCTTCCCATCAAATAACAAGATTTCATCAAGGGGAAGCACAAATATCAGAAGCTTTTTGGTATCGAACAGGCCGGTTTTTCCCGACTTTGAGCAAAAATCGATCAACATCCATGACAAAGAAGCTTTCTTTTTGGGCAACCCAGGCTCGCCAGTTCACAACCCTGTGACTGTTCGACGCACATGCACGCATTTGATTCGTTGCGAAACAATGCAAATTGTACAGGACGCCTCTAGCGAGCCATCGTTTCGTTTGCCCCGAGGGCAACGGTCCCTCTCCCTTACTCCCGCACCTTGTCCGGTCCTTTTCGACAGAGACCATTTCGAATCCTGAAAGCAAATTGGCATGCGACGATACATGAAAATAATTATATTTGTACATTCATGCGCAAAATTGAAGGCAAGTCATTGAATTTGTTTGCATTGCTTTGATCATTTCGATTTTCAAACCTTGCGGACTCTTTCGAAGATGCGATTGCTTATGACCGATATTTTCCTATAGTAACATTCGGTAAATAGTAGGTCTTGCATGCATCAAGATCACGTCAAAATGTCGTTTTTCTGAAAGTCACGTCCCAATATGACCAATAATCACAAAAAAGGTGAGAGACCAGCAGCAAACCGTTCCGGAAGGGTCAGAGCCGAGGACGTTGCGCAATTGGCTGGTGTCTCGCGGTCTGCGGTTTCCCGTGCCTTTACTCCCAATGCCTATATTTCGCCGATTGCAAAGGCCAAGGTCATGGAAGCTGCTGCGGCGCTAGGTTATCGCCCGGACAGTCTGGCGCAAAACATGGCCCGCGGACGCTCCAACATGGTTGTGCTTGTCATCAACAAGATCAACAGCATAAGAGAGCCCGGCGTTCATGCATCCATTCTCAAGGCGGTACTCGATTCCGGCCGACTTCCCGTCGTTCTGACTGTTCCGCCAAGGGATGACGGTGCCAGCATTCTGAAACAGCATTTGACCTTTCCCATCGAGGGGATTGTCGTCATGTCAGATTCGGTCAGCGCCCTCAGCGTGCATGAGGCAGCCCCTCATATGCGGCCTATCATGATCAATCGTGATAGCTACAACAGCTCGGTGGATGCGGTCAGGACCGATGATGCGACTGGCATCAATGACATGGTTGAGCATTTATGGAGAACGGGACACAGAACCATCGCTTTCATGGCCGGGCGAGAAACATCCGTTGTTTCCGACGTTCGAAAGAATGCGCTGCTTCTGGCCATTGCAAAGAAAGGCATGCGTCTCGTGGGAGAAGCAAGAGGCAACTTCCGTTATGAGGACGCGTTCGCCGCCGCTCATGACCTGGTCTCTGGCGACGACGTTCCTGATGCCATTTTCTGCGCAAGCGACACGATGGGATTCGGCGTGATGGATCACATTCGAATGAAAACCATCTATCGGGTTGCAAAGGATATTTCGATCATCGGCTATGATGATTCCATCGTTGCAGCCTGGCCAAGTTACGATCTATCGACGATCCGCGAGGATGTTGAGCAGCATGCACGGGCTGTCATTGACATTCTTGACCGACGCAAGACACAAGAAACGCCCGAACCGATTCAGATCACGACCGTTTCTGAATTCGTCTTGCGTTCATCTGTTCGCCCCAAGGACGGACGCCTTTAAAGCCGCCTGCAACCTTATGAACGCGCGTCTATGCTCAATGCTATTCCGCAAAAATCGGATTGGTGAAGAGTTTCGGAGCAAAGTCCCCGTCTTTTACCTGCCAGACCTCGAACCTGACAAAGCGACCATTCAAAACCGTTTCCATCTGCTGGACAGTGTTTTCAGCTCTCAAAGCTTCAACCACGCCCTTCTCGGTAACAATTCGGATTTCATCCGCATTGGAAAGTCCCTCGAACTTGATCGCAATTCGCGACCCGACAGGAATGACGTCTCCAAAATTGGGTGCATCGGGGCTGACTGGTTCGCAAATCAGGCCGTTTGGCGCGGCGGAAATGACATTTCGCCCTTCTCTCACTGCCTTCAACAAACCGGAAACAGACCGGCCATCTGCAAATAGCCGATTGCATGGGTAACCATGACGACGTTTGTTCTTGAGATGAAAATCGGTCCCGGCAGTGGCTGGAATTCTCACGCCTTCACATAGCATCTCCTGCCATCGCTGAAGGGCCGACACATTACGGGCGCTCCAGTGACCATTCCAGATTTCAACCGCATCATGGGGAACCTGAAATCCACATACCCAGCGATTGAACCCGCCGGGATCCATGAAGTGATTGAGAATGATGGTCGCGCCATTGGCCTTGGCTTCATGCATGCGTTCTTCTACCTGTTCAGGCGTTGCACACTGCCAGTTTTTCACTGGCATCCTCACTCCCAAGAAATTGGTGTGCCCAAAATAGGTCGTCAGTTCCATACCCGGAATGACCAGAATACCGGGCTTGTCCAACAAGACATGATTCTGAGCGGTTGTGTTGTGATCCGTCAATGCAACAAAATCGAGACCGGTATGACGTGCGCGGCTGACGGCTTCGCTTACACTGACGCCACCGTCTGAGTGTTCCGTATGGCTGTGAAGATCACCGCTCAACCACTGTCGCCGCTTCTTGATGACGTCCACCGTGACATCGATCTTGCAGCCTTCGGTCAAGTGGACGATGCCGAGGACGAGTTTCCATTTCCCGGCCAACTGGCCAGCAATGTAACCGGGCGACGCGGCATCCTCCGAGATCGATATCTGATTATACTCGGACCCTGTCCAACCGCGTGACACTCCTTCATGCGCCATGCCGAGATCGATTACACTTTTTGGTCCACCATCCTTGTCCGCAACGAAATAGGATGCCTCGATCCGTTCCGCATCCTGATCGACCTGAAAAGGCAGCTCGACAAAAGACTTGGCGCCATCGGGGAAGTCTGTAACCGTGAAGTGAAAGCGTTGCGATGTACCAGCCATGACAGTCGGACCCTTTTTCATCTAGCGGACAAGTCGGTTTTCAACCAGTTTGGTAAGACGGCCAAGACTTTCAACAACTGTTCGCCATGAACCGCGCCGCGTCTACGGCATGACAATCTCGACCGCTTGCCAATCTAGAGCAGGTCGTACCATTCTGCAAGCGCGTGCAGGTCTGCCTCCACAATGTCATCGAAACGATCATAATGTCGAACGGATTGATCTTCCTGATCCGCAAAGTTTCAAATGAGGCGAGAGCAAAATCCCTCGCCGCATATCGTTGGTGATTTCATGCAGATTGGTCTTGTGTTCAGAACATCACGGGATGTGATGAAGCCACTCTTTTGTTGAGAATTTCTCTTTTACGAGCTTTTCTGCTGCGGCATATTCTTCCGGCGTAATCTGTCCCTCGCGACCACCATTGAGTGACACAAAGGTCTCTTTCATTTGATCGATGACTGCACGGCGCTCCATACCAGTCTGACTTCTTACCGGATCCACACGTTTGGCGGCGCTTGCCGTACCCTTGTCCGACAATTTTTCGCGACCAATGCGCAAGACCTGCATCATCTTTGCCGCATCCATGTCGTAGGCCATGGTGACATGGTGCAGCACCGTGTTGCGGTGATAGCGCTTCTGGGCGGCCCCGCCGATCTTGCCCTTGGAGCTTGTTATGTCGTTTAGCGGTTTGTAATAGGCATCAATGCCGAGCCCGTTCAGAGCCTTCAAAACCCAATTGTCAAGAAAGGCATAGGAGTCGGCAAAACTCATGTCTGCGACAAGATCCGTGGGCGCATAAAGGGAGTATGTGATTGCGGTTCCCTTTTCGACGAACATTGCGCCTCCCCCGGTCACGCGGCGGACGATTTCGACATTCAGCTCCTCGGCTGCTTGCAAGTCCACTTCGTTCTTCAAGGACTGGAAGGCCCCGACGATGACCGCTGCGCGATCCCACTCCCAGAAGCGAAGAGTGGGCGCGCGCCGACCAGAGGCAACTTCATTCGCCAGCACATCATCCAGCGCCAGATGCATCGCGGGAGACACCGCTTCGCTGTCGATTATCTGCCATTCATAATCGCGCCAGCTTTTGCTGACACCAAGAGCACGACGGACGGCAATTGCGATGGCCTCGAGAGAAAATCCGATAAGGGCAGCCCCTTCCGGAAGGCTCTTTTTCAGTTTGGACGTGATGTCTTCAACGCTCGATTCCACCGGCATTCCCTCAAGAGACAGGCAGATATCGTTCAGCGCTTCCGCCGGCTCGAGGAAAAAATCCCCTGCGATCTGAACAGCGCTCATCGCACCATCGACAACCTCGAGATCGGCGACAACCAACTTCCCTCCATGCACCTTATACTCACCATGCATCTGTTTTTCTTCCTCTAAGCCATTGAAAAATCGTCTAATACTTATCTATTCACTTCACTCCACCGACGCAAGTGCGAATGCTCGAATTGATCGCTACCGCGCAGCTGAAACTGTCGTATTACTCAAGAAACGCACCAACTTGATAGTAGAATGATCATTTCTTCATGCGCCTCATTCGATTTTTGCATTTGTTATTATTCTTGTAATGAAAGTAAGTTACCCTTATATGTAGCGTGCTACGCAATATGCGGATCGAGCAATGGATAAACCCAACGAAGTCGGTTTCGTGCTGAAGCAAATCAACGACAAAATGCAGCAGCTTGTAAACCACCAGCTTCTACCCTTTGGATTGACCATGACACAGGCCAAGTTTCTCGGGTTTCTGAGAAGTCGGCAGAGTGTGGTCACATCACAAAAAGATTTCGAAACACATTTTGATATCGCACACACAACAGCTATTGGCGTTTTGCGTCGCCTTGAGCAAAAAGGTCTGATTGAAATTGTGTCAGATCCCGACGACAAGCGCAGACGGCTGGTCAACCTCCTGCCAGCCGAAGACGAAATTCACAGTCAGGTTGTCGAAACAAAACGCCGTATCGACAAACAAATGACGAAAAACATGTCCGAAGATCAAGTCCGGGAATTAGAAAGTCGCCTTCTGCAACTGCACCAGAATCTTCTCGAACTTGATGAATAGAGAAAAAAATAAAATCGAGCCCTGCAATGCAACAACCAGAAAATAGTGATCACACATACATTTTCGAGAAAATGCCTGTTCCCAAGGCAATTCTGAAAAATGCCATTCCAACCATCGCCGGGATGGTCGTCGTTCTTATCTATAATATCGCGGATACATTTTTCGTTGGTCAGACCAACGATCCATTTCAGGTCGCCGCTGTCTCCTTGACAACTCCCGTATTCCTGCTCTTCATGGCCACCGGCAACATGATCGGCATTGGCGGCACCTCCGTTATTTCTCGTGCTCTTGGTGAGCGTCGTCCCGAGTTCGCCAACCATGTTTCCTCATTCTGCTTTTACATGTCTTGGGTGATCGGCATCGTCTTTGCCGCGATTTTCATGCTGGGAATGCCCTTCATTCTGCAATTGATCGGCGTCAGCGACAATACGATCGGCCATGCGCGGGACTATCTGCTTTATGTGGCCCCAAGTGCTCCCTTCGTGATCACGAGCGTTGCCTTCGGCAATATCGTGCGCGCGGCTGGCAAAGCCAAGGAATCCATGTTCGGCATGATGTTGGGAACGATCCTCAACATTCTGCTTGATCCGATCTTCATCCTCTACCTTGATATGGGGGTTGCCGGTGCGGCCATTGCCACATTGATCGGCAACATTGCCTCTGCCTATTATTTCTGGCGTCTTGTGGGCGGGAACAAAACCGCACTTTCAATCAAGCTTGCAGATTTTCGCATTGTTGGCGTCATCTGGCCGGTCGTTTCAATCGGCGTTCCGGCAGCGCTCAACAATGTGCTGATGAGCACCTCGATCATCATTCTGAACAATGTTCTTTCAAGTCATGGCGACATTGCAGTTGCCGCCATGGGGGTTGCAACCAAGGTCGGGATGATCGCGGTTCTTTTGCAGATCGGCCTTGGAGTTGGCATCCAGCCTCTGCTTGGCTTCAACTTCGGAGCAAAAAACGCGCAAAGATTTCGGGCCATATTGCAAACATCCATCGCTTTTGCGCTGATCATGGGGTCTACCCTCACATTCTTCAGCTGGCTCGGTTCCGGATTTATCGTCCGATCTTTCATCGATGATCAGGCGGTGTTCGAACAGGGTGTGGTTTTCGTCAAGGCGTTGCTGCTCACCGGTCCGGTCATTGGTGTCATGTTCATCTATATCAACACCTTGCAGGCGATGGGGGCAGCGAAGGAATCTCTCATTCTGTCCATCAGCCGTCAGGGTTTCATCTTCATCCCGATGATCTATGTCCTTGACCATTTCTTCGGCCTTTCGGGTGTTGTCTATGCCCAACCTCTGGCTGACATCATGTCAATCCTGATTTCATTGGCTCTCGTCTATCCTTACTTGAAGAAATATCTTCCACATGACGAGGATGACAGTGGCCTGAATGCCAAGGTTGCAACCTCTGAAGCCTAGGAGCTTTTCGCTCGACACGCATATGATGTCTGATCACCTTGCCTCGCATTTGTCTTGATCACGTGCGGGGCATTTTTCTGTCCGGATTCTGTTGTCTCGCACCAGCGCTCCGGGCGCATGTTGCACGAATGCTCCCCAATCATTACCAAATGTCGCGTGTCTTGAGGAAAACTCTCCGTTTGTGAAAGCAGCTGCGGTGCTGTCATGGAACCCTTAATAATGGTCCCTATGGTCGCAGACACTTGCCGGTCTGAGATTCAGATTCCCGACGACATAGTCTGCGGTATCTTTGGCTACTATTGTGATCTTGTTCTTCGTGATCGGTATCTTGCCATTGGCACTATCGGGTGCTGCGCAGCTGCAATGAATTGGAGGTTTGACATGAACCGGTTTACCGTCACAGGAGCTCAGGTGTTTTTGCCTGACGAAATCGTAGAGACGACGGTCTCCGTCGAAGATGGTCTGATTTCGGATATTGGCGGACCGGTTCAAGGGATAGAAATCGACGGACGAAATTATTGTCTGGCCCCTGCCCTTGTCGACGTGCATGGGGATGCGTTCGAACGTCAGATCATGCCGCGTCCCGGCGTGTTTTTTCCTATTGAAGCGGCGGTGCTCGAGACGGACAGGCAACTTGCGGCCAATGGCATCGCGACAGCCTTTCACGCTGTTACCCTCAGTTGGGAGCCCGGTCTGCGGAGCCTTGAAAAGTCTCAAGCCCTGATTGAGGCACTCAACCTCTTTGCTCCCCGTCTCACGGTTGAGAACCGGGTTCAGTTGCGCTGGGAGACCTTCTGTTTCGAAGCGATGGACATCATCAATGAGGCCCTTGAAGGTCCGCTCCTTCCCTCACTTGCCTTCAACGATCACACTTCGATGGCCGTGCTGCACCCGGACATCCCGCTTCAGGATCGCCCCTTTGATCATGTACCAGACTATCCGGTTGCAGATATGAGAAGCGCCAAATTCAGCGACAAGATGAAAAAGCGAGGTGAACGCTCCGGACTATCTGGCACCGAGTATGCCTCGCTCATCCGGGAGCGATGGACCATTCGGCCTGATGTGCCTGAAGCAATCAGGGCGGTTGCGGCCAAAGCCCGCAGTAAGAATGTCGCGATGCTCAGCCACGATGACACTCAAAAAGAGACACGAGACTATTATCGCTCACTCGGCGCTGACATCTCGGAATTTCCAATGACCATCGAGCTTGCGAAAACAGCCCGCGGCGATGGTGACATGATTGTTTTTGGTGCGCCGAATGCCGTGCGTGGCGGAAGTCATATCGAAGGGTCTCCCGGTGCGGGAGAGATGGTCGAGGACGGTCTGTGCGACATACTTGCCTCTGACTATTACTATCCCGCCATGCTTGCCGGTGTGGCACGGCTCGACGCAGAAAAACGGGCTGACCGGCTTTCATTGTGGCGGCTCATATCGAGCAATCCGGCAAGGGCCATGAAGCTTGTTGACCGGGGTGACATAGTGGTTGGCAACCGCGCCGATCTTGTTCTCGTCTGCTGGCCGGACGGTCATATGCCCGCGATCCGGAGAACCTGGGTTGCCGGACGCGATGCCTATATCTCCACGCCCGCCCATTGATTTTTTCATTTCCACGATGGAGCCGACATGCTTCCTTTGAAAATTGGCGCTTGCCTCAGAAGTCAACAGATCGCAGACCACCGGGACTGGTTGTTTGACGACGCCCGAGACCTTGAATTACAGGACTTCCTCTCCCATGATGTCCTTATGGCAGACTGGAAAGCTGCGGCCCTTGAGGCCAAGGCTGCGCTGGTCGGCTTTTCTGGGCGCCTTGGCATTCATGGACCCTATGCCGGTCTTGATATCGACAATAAGGATCCTGAATTACAGGCCCTGATTACCAGGCGGTTTCTTGTCGCACTGCAAGCTGCCGAGCTTGTTGGCGCGCGCCAAATGGTCCTGCATTCGCCCTATCGCAGTTGGTACTATATCAACCGGATGGTCAAGTCTGGCTACGAGGAGGACAAGCTAGATCGCATCCACACAATTCTTGATCCGGTTGTCGCTCGCGCTGAAGAGGTTGGCATTGTGATCGTGATCGAGAATATCGAGGACTCCGACCCCTCTACCCGACGCAACTTGGTAGACAGTTTTCATAGTGACGCCATTGCCCTATCCATCGACACCGGTCATGCCCATGTCACTCGTCACAATTTCGATGCTCCTCCGGTGGATTTTTTTGTCCGTGACGCAGGCGATCAGCTAAGACATGTGCATCTTCAGGATGTCGATGGTTATTGCGACCGGCATTGGGCTCCGGGCGAAGGCGATATCAAATGGCAATCGGTGTTTGATGCCCTGTCGGACTGCAACAGTGCACCCCATCTCGTGCTTGAACTCCGGGACAAGACCAAAATCCTCCAAGCCTTTGAATATCTCAAGTCTCTTGGGCTTGTCTGCTGACGGACTATTGAAGGAAAAGGCCAGACAACAATCCGACCAGAAACGGGATCGGCAGACAGATCATGATGCGAAACAGCGCCGTTTGCCGACCCATCATGGGAACTTCATATCCGAGGATCCGGGTGCTGGAAAAAAGTGTCCATGACGTCACATAGGCCAACACGTTGGCAACGCCCGCTCCGGCCTTCAACGCGGCAGCTCCTATCGCAAAGCTGACGAAAGCCCCGCCCGGCGTGATGGGGCCGACTATCGTTGCCATCAACAATCCCTGAAGTCCCGTGTCCTTGCCAAACCAGTCCTGCATATGCTCGGTTGGCAGCAGTTCGGCAAAGAAGCTGGCCCCCAACAGCGCAATCAGTATTCTTGGGAAGGTGAATTTCAGAGTGTCAAAGGTGTTTCGATAGGCCGCTAGCCGCCACACTCCATTTGGCAAGGCTCGCCACATCCAGATTGCCGCGGCCCCGATGATCACCGTTCCGATGATGATATTCATTCGCCAATCCCTTCTTCGGCGGACCTCTCCTTGCCATCTCTTAGCAGGACAAAGCGGGTGCAACATGCCAAGCAGCAAAGGCAATGGCAGGGCTAAGGCCCCAGCGGACCCAGACCATTTCAGGGGCAAAGAACGAGAATTCCCAAATGAGTGTTCGGTTGAGGCCAAGAAGGTTCCAGCTTGAGACAAAGGCGATGATCGCGCCAAGATCGGCTCCGGCGGCAACAAAACCTGCCGCCAGTGGGAAAATCATCATGGGGGCCACCCGGAATGGCCGCCCCTGCGGTCATGGCAAGCACAAGTCCGCGTGTGCCACTTTTCTTGCCAACCCAGGCAGAGACCGCTTCACGAGTCCAAGACAAACTGCAAGGACGACGCTACAAAAGTGCCCGCAATGATCTTTGGTGACAATTCGGCAAGAAAGACGAAGGTTTCCGCCATGATGCCGTTCATATGAGCCGCTCCCTTGAGCCAGAGCACCTGCGAGACCGGCAATTGCGGTGATCATCAGAAAGAAGACAAACCCGCCATCAATAGCCTTTCTACTTTTTCAGCTCCGGGGGCGCATCATTTGCCGTATTTTTCAAGGAACTCATCCACGCTGAGGGCCCTGATATCCGGGAGAGCTGAGGCATATTTCTCTCGCGGCCAATCCCACCACGCCAGCTTCTGCAAAGCTTCAGCCTGTTTTTCCGTGAACCGCCGTTTGATGAATTTGGCGGGCACACCGCCCACTGACGGTATAGGGTTCGACATCCCTGGTCACAACAGCACCGGCCCCGATCACCGCTCCGTTGCCAATCGTGACGCCAGCGGTAACGGTTACCCCGTGCCCGATCCAGACATCGTTTCCGATGGTTACCCCAATGATCCTTGCGCCATTTGAAGAAGTCGTGATCATCCTCTCCCAGACCATAGGCTTCCGAGCGATAGACCGAATGATGCTGCGCCACGCGCCATGTGGGATGATTGCCCGGATTGAGGCGGGTCGCGTTTGCAATGGAGCAGAATTTGCCAATCGTCGTCCAGACCACATGACACTGTTGGGTGATATAGGAGTAGTCCCCCATCTCCGCTTCTCGCATCATTGTGCCCTTGCCCACTTCGGTCCATGCACCAAGTTTACACTCGCTAACCTTGGCCTCAGGATGGATTGTCGGGGCTTCACTCAAATGCTTCTTGTCGCCTGCACCACTCATTTTCGTCTTTCCATATTTGGGCTCTTGAGCGAAGGCTCTAGAGTTGGTTCTTTTGTGCGCCAATCATGCGACTGCGGATCAGGCCGGACAGATAGTCGATGATGTAGACCATTGAAATAATCAGGAAGATAATCGACCAGGCCTCACCCCATTTATAGGCGGCGATCCGGTCCGACAGCAGGAAGCTCTATGCCCCCGGCTCCGACGATTCCCCAAAATGGTGCCTGTGCGCACGTTGGATTCGAAATTGTAGAGCAGGATCGACAGGATCACCGGATTGACCTGTGGTGCTATGGCATAACGCAGCTGTTGCAAGCGTGATCCGCCTGACGCCTTGACCCCTTCGACAGGCTTTTCTGACGCATTCTCAATGGCTTCTGAGAAGAGTTTGGCGAAGGTCCCGATCTCGCTGACCCGATGGCCAGAATGCCTGGTAGCGGCCCAAGGCCAATTGCGCGAATGAAAATGTAGGGCCAGAATAAGCGTTTCGAATGCACGGATGAAATCATAGCCGCGTCGCACGCCAAGGCGCAGGAGTCAAATCGGTTGATATTCTTGGCCCCCAGAAAGGAAAGCGGGGAAAGCGAATATTGCTCCAAGCAACGTACCAAGAAAGGCAATCGACAATGTCTCCCCCAACCCCTTCAGGATTTGCGAGAAATCCGCCCAATTGTCCCAAATGTGAGGTGGGAACATGAATTTCAGCACGCGCCCAAACCGCTCAAAGCCAGTCAATATTCTTTCCGGCGAAAAATCGAAGGCCCACAGGCAATAGGCGATCACGCTGACAAAGAAAATACGTATTAGTGAAACACGAATACGAACCGCCAATGGCTGTTTGAATGCACGCGGGATGAGAACTTTTGCTTCATCGATCTCTGCTTGAGAAAGGCTCATGGTTCGGCTCCGGTGTTAGTGTGCTACGGGTGCGGTTGGATTTGGTCAGTCCGATAAATCTGTGACGAAGCCGCTCCGAGCCATAGTCAATGACGATCACGGTTGCCAACACGATCAGGAACAGGGCGGACAGGGTCCGTATATTCCTGAAAGGACATGGCAGTTCTGAATTCCTGCCCCAGCCCACCAGCACCGACATAGCCGATGATCGAGGAGGAGCGAACATTGATCTCGAAACGCAGCAAGGTGTAACTGGCGATATTGGGTAGAACCTGCGGCACCGCGCCATATCGGATTTGATCAAACCATGTTCCACCGGAGGCCTTGACGCCTTCAAGCGGCTTCATGTCGATATTCTCGTTCACTTCGGAATACAGCTTGCCGAGCGCTCCGCATGCATGGGTCGCAATTGCCAGCACACCCGCCATGGGCCCAACGCCCAGACAATAAACAAAGATCAATGCCCAGACGAGTTCCGGCACGGTGCGCGCAATTTCCATGAAACGGCGTGAAAACCATAGCACCCAGCCATTCGGGGACAGGTTGCGCGAAGCTGGAAAAGAAATGAGGAAACCACCGATCACACCGAAGGTCGTCGCCATGAAAGCAATCAGGATTGTCTCGAACAGCAAACCCATCCAGATTTTCCAGCGCCAGAACCAATTGGCGAGATCGCTACCGAGGCTTTCCCAATGCAGAACCGGAATGGTCTGCTGAATATACTCGCCAAGCCTTGGTATGCCTGCGGGAATAATCCATCGCCAGGCACGCGTGCCATCCAACTGGGTCACCTGTGTGACCTTGAAAAAATCGCCGATATAGGTCGTGGCTACAAACATCGCCAGGAAAATCAGACAGCCGATGATCCAGCCCTGTCTGGCGCGCCGACGCTTGTCCGCATATACCTGATCAAAATTGTCTCTGGAAAGCGGAGCCGTTTCTTGGACTTCATGGCCTGTAACAGCATCAGCGATCATGCTCATGATGACTATCCTGAAATTGGAAACAACAAATCATTGAAAAGAAGGGTGGATCATCTCCACCCCTCTCGATTTTCTTTCAAATGAAGTTAGCCGCCGCGGCGCTGCTTCTTGATCCAGTCGCGCATTTCCACGATCCACTGGTAGCGTTCAGTGTCAACACGGGAAAAACCAACAGCCGGATTGGCATCTTTCGGATCAAAGGAAGAGTAGAGCTTGTAACCTTCCGGATCCGTTTCAGGGAAATTCTCGAAGGCTTGCGTGATTTCTTCGATCATTTCAGCAGGCAGGTTGGTGCGGAAGGCCAGCGGACCAGAGGTGATTTCAGGGCTTTCCCAGATTTTGCAGACAACACCGGCATCGATCATGCCTTTGGTGACCATGCGCTGGTAAACACCGTCAACATCGTTGTTCTGATAGGTGGAAGCGGTATCGAAGGTGCCGTTGACAACACCGGTCACATCGGCTTCGTGGCTACCGCCAAATGGGGTTGCAGCGAAATATTCTTCGGGCTTGAAGCCTTCCTTGGTGATGAAATTGAAGTAAGGAACCGCATAGCCAGAGGTGGAGTCCGGATCGGCAAAAGCGTGAACCTTGCCTTTGGCATCGGCAAGAGACTTGATGCCACTGTCGCAGCGGGTCACAACAATGGAATGATAACCGGTGTTGCCGTTTTTCTTGATTGTGGTCAAGGTCGGAACAACGCCACCGTTGGTCTGGGTGTAGGCTGCGGCATAGGAAGAAGAGCCAAAACGTGCGGCTTCAATCTGGTTAGCAGCGATGGCCTGAATGACGCCATCATAGTTACCGGCGGTGAAGATTTCGACCTTGACGCCAAGAGTTTTTTCAAGATGCTCGCGAAGAGGTTCGTTGCGAGCCAGACGATCTTTTTCATTCTCACCGGACAGAACGCCGATTTTTACGACCTGATAGTCTTTTTTCCAGTCAGCTGCGAGAGCCGGGGAAGCAGCCATGAGAGCGGCAAGAGTAACAAGGGTGATGGAACGCATGGGTTTTCTCCAAAAAGTGCGTTGGCAAATGAATTATTCCGCGGGAATTGGGATGGCAGATTCAGCAGCGGCAATTGCTGCTGGCCGGGTTTTCACTGAGGTAGATGTGACTGCCTCATTGAACTCTTGAAGGCCCTCGAGCCCGTAAATGTCTTTGACGACATCATCAGTCAGATCCTGAGCAGCGCCATCGAACATCACACGCCCGGACCGCATCGCGATGATCCGATCACAATAGACGCGCGCTGTATCCAGCGTGTGCAGATTGACCAGGACGGTTATTCCGTCTTCTTTGTTGATTTGTTTGAGCCCCTCCATCACAAGAGTTGCATTGGCTGGGTCAAGACTTGCAATTGGTTCGTCTGCAAGGACAATTTTCGGGTTCTGGACAAGTGCCTTGGCAATGGCGACACGCTGCTGCTGGCCACCGGAGAGGGTCCCTGCTCTCTGCAAGGCTTGTGGCACCATTCCCAGGCGATCCAGAGCCCTGATCGCCATGGCGCGCTCTTCGTCCGTGAAATGCATGGCCATGGAGCTGAAAAAGCCGCGATTGGACAGGCATCCGATCAGAACATTTGTCAGGACATCCAATCGCTCAACGAGGTTGAATTGCTGGAAGATCATCGCGCAATCTCGTCGCCACTGCCGCAGGGCCTTGCCCTTCAGTCGGCTGACTTCGACATCGCCGTAGAAGATCTGTCCATCGGACGGATCAATCAAGCGGTTCAACAAGCGCAACAGCGTAGATTTCCCCGCACCAGACCGTCCGATGACGCCGACAAACTGGCCAGGTTCGATCTCCAGGGTAACGCTGTTGACGGCAGCGGTGTTGCCAAAACGGCGGGATAAATTGGATAACTTCAATTGGGTCATGGTCACTCGCAAAATCATTCGAATGAATTTGCGACTAGTGATAACACCGCTATTTGACGTTTAATTTACGTGTCCATGAAGCTTCAGCACCAATTTTATTGCGGTTTGGTGACAGCTCAGGCCGCACGGCATGATTTCGGTGTCAGACCTGTCAGCAAGCCTGCGGAATATATGACATTTCCTTCACTTAGCGTGCCGATGACACGGGTTGCGCGTTGTCGCTCGACAATACACAAGTCCGCTCTCTGTCCGATTGCCAGTTGGCCGCGATCCGACAGACCGAGGGCTTTGGCGGGATTGGCGCTGGCCAGAGCAACCGCACCGGGCAAGCCGTTGGGATCACTCTTGGCAAGAATGAAAACGGACGCAAGAATTGCGGCGGGATGATAATCCGAGGCAAGAATATGCAGGAGCCCTTCTTGATGCGCTTGCCGAGCGGACAGATTGCCCGAGTAGGATTGACCGCGCATGGCATTTGGCGCGCCCATTGCATTCATCATGCCTCGCGCGGCGGTAGCTCTTGCGGCTTCCAGGGCAACGGGAAATTCGGCGATGACTGCCCCGATGTCGGCCATGAGGTTGGCTTTTTGCACCGTGTCATCATCATGGCTCGCGAGGGAAACACCCTGCACCTTGCAGATTTCGGACACTTTGCGAATATTGTTCAGAATTTCTTCCTCAGGTCGCTTGCGACGTTCAATCCGTTCTTCGATGGATTGTCTTGCTTCGTCTTCCGACACCTTTTGCCTTTGGGCCGTCAGTTGAATATGCCGTTCGATATCACGATATTGCCCTTGTCCGGGCGTGTGATCCATAAGGGAGACAAGATCGACCTGATCGTCATTTACAAGATCCTGCAAGACGCCAACAGCATTGTCGAAGGTTATGTCAAATCGGGCATGGATCTTGTGATCAACACGACAATCGCCTTTCAGGCGATAAAGAGAACGGATGACATTGCTCGTATGCTCAAAGGACCGACGTTCCCCTTTTCGGGCACTTCGAGAGAAACTGACCGCGGCATAGGCGGTGGTCACCCCGGCGGCAGCCAACCGCGCATCGAGATGTGGCAGAGCCACCTCTATCGGAAAATGAACATTGGTGCGTGGCTCCATTTCCAATTCGATCATGTCGCCATGCATATCGACGAAGCCGGGCAGGATATAGGCTCCACGTCCATCAACTCCGCTTTGGACCGGATGATCAAGTATATCCGCTATCCTGCCATGTTCCACAAGGATCGATCCATTCTCGATTATGCGATCAGGAAGCACCAGTTTGAAATCAGACAGCCACATCGATCCGCTCCTCATCGTCTTCAATCAGATTGCTTGCATCAGGGGTCAGGTCTATTACCTTGTCGATCAGCTCTTCAACATCTCCGGGATGATGAAATACGCCAATCATGGCGGTTCCGTTGGCTTTCAACTCAGAAAGCCGCGCAACCAGAGCTGCGCGAGCACTGGCGTCGAGAGAGGCTGTGGGCTCGTCGAGCAAAAGCAGTTTTTGCGGCAGGATCAGCGCTCGGGCCAAATTGACCTTCTGCTGCTCTCCGCCGGAAAAGGTTGTCGGATAGGCGCGCCAGAGATTTTCCTTGACGCCAAAAGCGGCGAGCCAGCCTCGTGCCTCATCGAGCGCCTTGTCTGCATTCCAACCGGCAAGACGCAAGGGCTCAGCGACAAGGGCCTCTGCCGACACGCGCGGGCGGGCAACAAGGAATTGCGTGACAAACCCGATCTCGGTGCGGCGCAAATAGGTGATGTCGATATCGGCAGCACGAAGAAGATCAATCGGGCCGTGAACGGACTTGAAAATCACCTCGCCACCCTCAGCCAGATAGGATCTGTAAAGGGTTCTGAGCAAGGTTGACTTGCCCGATCCGTTCGTTCCCTTGAGCAACAGGAACTCGCCAGCATCAACGGAAAAACTGATCTCGGAAAATGCCGTGAAGCGATTTCCCAAATGATGCATTGTGAAACCTTTGCTCAAGGCTTTGACGTCTAGTACGGGGGTCATAATTTTGCATGCACCAATTGTTGAGTATAAGGATGTTGTGGGTCTTGAAAGATCTGATCGGCAAGGCCCTGCTCGACCACTTCGCCGCGCCGCATCACCATGACACGATCTGCCAAAGTCCTGATGACACCAAGATCGTGACTGACGATGATCATGGTGATCTTGCGGTCCTGCTGAAGATGCTTGAGGGTGTCGAGCACAAGAGCCTGAACGGACACGTCGAGCCCGGTTGTCGGCTCATCAAGCAGCAGCAACGCAGGCTCCAGCGCGATTGCCTTTGCAAGCTGGACCCTTTGCTGCATGCCGCCGGAAAGCTCAATGGGAGGCGAATCCAGCCGCTCAAGCGGAAATTCGGATGCTTCTAGCGCGACCTTGGCCTTTTGCCTCAGAACCGAGAAGGACCGCTCGCCAGCGACAAGCAGGCGCTCTGCCACATTGCCCGAGCTGGAATGCTTCATCAGCAATCCGATATGCGGATTTTGATAGACAATACCGATCCTTGTTGCACAGAGCATGCGCCGAGCGAAGCGGTCAAGCTCAAACAGGTTGCCAGAAACATCGGGCAAGTCGAGACTGTAGTTGCCCTCGTCTGGCAGTTCTTCAAGATTCATCATGCGCAGCAGTGTCGACTTGCCAGAGCCACTCTCGCCAACAATGCCGAGCACTTCGCCAGGATAGGCAATTGCGCAGACATCCTTGAGGGCGGTGACCGAACCATATGTCTTGCTGATGCCGTCCATCCTGAGCAACGGGTCCGTGGTAACGATGCGTGCCGGGTGTTGGGAAAGCCTCATGATGTCATCTCCCCATCCTTGTACCAGGTTTCGCCGAAAGTGACCGGTTCGCCCTCGTTGGCCCGAATGGTCTTGGCCCCATATTCGCTATCGGACAATTCATAGTCCGAGGTACCGTCATCTTGCGGGATTTCGTTCATGAAAAAGCCTTTTGCGCCTGAACGCGAGCAAATCAGCGATGCGTGATCCTCGACCTTGTAAGGCACATCATCAAAGACCAGAGGTTCTACCCGCGTATAGGGAGGAACCGCGTGTATCCGCTTCTCGCGGCCGGCGGAAAGAATCGTCAGATGCTTTGCCATATGCAGTTTGGGAACATCCCAGCGTGGAATGGGCGATGGCGTCATCACATGGCGTCCGTTGACCAACGAGGGATAGGAAGCGCCTTGCATGACGCGCCCAGAGCGGACAATCTGCTCATATAGCTGAAGCCACATGCGGCCATAGTCTGCATCGGCATGCATTTGACGCGCGATGGACATGTTTGGCTGGACGGATCGAAGGGGCTCCGGGTTGGGAACCTGCAAGACCAGAATCTGGTCCTCCCGCAGGATTTCTTCCGGAATGCGATGTCGCGACTGGATGAGATCGGCCTGCAAGGTGTCCATGCTCGTGGAGACCCCCGAGACCCGTTCGATGAAACGTCGGATGGAAGCGGCATTGACGCTGTCGTCAGCGCCCTGATCTATGACCTTGAGACGTGTTGTGGGATTGACCAAGGTTAGCGAGACTTGCAAGCCACCTGTACCCCAGCCTCTGGCCATGGGCACTTCCCGGCTTGCATAGGGCATCTGGCAACCGGGCACGGCCACGGCCTTGAGCATCTTGCGCCTCATTTCGCGCTTTGCCGAAGCGTCCAGGAACCCATAGCTCATTGGCTCCCAGTCCTTGGTCAGTTGGGACAGTTTCATGAGACTGGTTCCTTGTTGTTGTTGCGGATGCTGGCGTCTGCCTCTTTTTCCGCGGCCCGCTTTCTGTTTGCGTCGCGCATCGCATCCAGCGAGGACTGGAAGGTCACATAATGTGGCAGCTTGAAATGGATGCAGAAGCCGGAACTCTCAACGCCTTCGGTATGATAGAGGAAGAACTCCTCTTCAATGGGCGACCCCTTGGATGCCCCCTTGGAATTGAGATCCAATGTCGCAGCGGCGATGCATTTGACTTCGTTCCAGCCAAGGGTTGCAGAAAAACCGAGATTGAGTTTTTCTCCCTTCTTGGAGACCACTTCGGCCTGACTGACCTTCACGCGACCCGCAGAAAAGGCGGTACCTGTCGGATGCCTGACGATGATCTCGGCCTCAGCAAGGCGCAGCTCATTGACTGTCGGATGCGCTTGCCCATATCCACGCATGGCCGAATATCCCAATGCCAATGTGCCACCCGTATCCGCTCTTGCAAGGCTTTGCAGCGTGTGGGCGCGTTTTGACGGGAAAAGCAGTGGTTCACGTGTAAGGTCCGGGATATCGTTCCCTTCTGTCTGGTCCCTTTGTGGCAAGTCGACGAGATCATTTTTCGCCTGCCACGAGCTGACCGACGGAGCATGCGGGCTTGCTGCCTTGTTGGCACTCTCGACCGGATTTGGCTTGAAAGTTGCTCCAAGCAGGACTTCTGTGGCCAGAATTCGGTGTGAGTAATCAAGGGTCGGCCCCAATACCTGACCACCCGGAATATCCTTGAACGCGGCGGAAATACGTCGATGGACAAAAAGCTCGTCTTGCTCTATCGCCCTTGCAACGCAAATGCGCGGCTGGGTGGTCCGCCATGAACGCAGGAGCAGAACGGCTTCGAACATTTCCCCGCCGGTCTGCGCTAGAGCGAGCGCAGCAAGATCCTGATCATACAGGGACGCCTCCCCCATCACGCGATCAATCAGATAAGGCAAAGCCTTCTTGACCTCTTCGACGCGATCAGGGGATACCTCTCCCATTTCCTCGCGGAACAGACGTTCGGATTGTTCAATCGCCCGTTCCCCGCCTCGTGTTGCGACATAAGCCATCAGACGATCTCCACTTTGGTTGAGCGCGGAATGCCAATCACCCTGTTGCCATCAAGCAGGAATATCTCGAACCCCATCGGGTAACGGACAAGCCTTGCCCTTTGCGACCAGAAATCCAGCGGCAATCTGCCTGTCCCGATCTCAAGGGAGCCATCAACACCTGGCCCACTCAGCCGAACGCGCTGACCAAATCCGATATCGGCCCTCACCACAAGCGTCGCTCCATCATCGGGATAAAGATCAGATCCTGTCTTCAGGCAAGACAGGCTTGCGCAGTCGTCAAGATGTCCGACAAAGACATGATCGGCTCTGTCGATCTCGACCCTCTCCGCTCGGGTGGCGATGAATTTGGCCGAGACGATCTCATCATTCGCAAGGCCGGGTGCCAGGTGAGCGCAGCACTCCCTGTCTAGCAGGGCTTCGATAATCTGTGCTTCACCGACCTCGGGCAAGTCACGGACCTGTCCGGGGCGGCTCAAGGCCCAGAGCAGGGCTTCGAAACACCGGTTGGTGCGCGCTTCCTTATCGCTTTGTTGCGGGATTGCCTGCATCAGAATGTCTCCATATCCACTCGGGTTGCCTCAACTTTCCTCAGCACTGCGTCATCCACAGCGGCAAGCATCTGCGCTTCGCCGTCAAGGAAGTCACGACAGTCCTGTTTGGAAATGTTGCTGGCAATCGCAAGATCAATGATCGCCATGGCCATCGCCGCTTCGAGATCGCGCCCGGTGCGCATGCCGTAACCGATTGCGTCACGACTCGTGATATGTGCTTCGCTGACCAGCACTTCCCCCAGATGAAAGGCGGTTCCCTGCGCGGTGTCACGCATGGGCAGCATGACGAGCCCTGAGCGGTTATTGACCACTTCGATATCTTCGAACTGGGCTATCAGGCTTTCAGCGAAGCTTTTCAAACGATGACTATCCGCACGCGCGAGAATAGACAGGGTTTCTTGGTGGCTTCTCTCGCCGGAAGCCTGTGCGGATATGGACATCGTTTTTTACTATTCCTCGTCTGTTATCGTGAATCGCACCCGCATGGCTGACCAGACAACCTCCTTGTAGCAAAGAGGTGATCCGTCCAGCATGGTGTCCAGAGCACGAACGACCATGACCGGCATCTGCGGATGCTGTTGCAAGATCTTGGCTTCGTCTCCCCGCGGCAGGCGGCTATGTATGGTGCTGTGCGCACGGAGATAATCGTTTATCCCGTAGGACTGATAGGTCTTGGTCGTGGACCCGAGTTCGTTTCGACGCTCGGTGAAATCCGGGAAGCGCTTGGCGCAACGATAGGCCTCTCCCACCCCGATCGGCAGGTCATCGGCCAAGGTTACGCGGCGCGCCATGACAACGCTGTCCCCTTCCTGCAAGCCCAGCTCTTTGGCAATCCTGTCTGTTGCCTCCATCTGCCCGGCATGGAGCAACTCGCCACTCACGCGCGTTGCCTGTTCGGCAAGGTTCTGACGCAAGCGTGTTCTGCGACCCAAGGCATACGCGATCATCGGCTCGGACTGAACAAACGTACCCCGTCCCTGCTCGACGCTGAGCTTGCCCTGCCTGGCGAGTTCATCCACGGCTTTGCGCACCGAGTGTCGCCCCGTGCCGAAACGGGCAACCAGCTCCGGTTCTGTCGGGATACGTGTGCCAGGCTTCAGAAGGCCGTTTTCGATCTCTTCAGACAACACCGTATATACGCTTTTCCAATTTGAATTTGTCATGGCTAAATACATTCGAATGAATTTGTGTTTAGGATTTTTGTGTTACGCAGATATGACGCTAACTTTACAGTTTCATGAAGCGGGTGGTACAAATCGATAAAACCGGAATCAGGATGGCGTTTCTTCCATCATTTCGGCCCTGATGGGTTTGCAACCACAGAGACATCGGCCAGATGACTGCTTTCAGCCTTCTGGCATTTCCGGACGATGGCACGCTTGGAATATGGTGAGAGAATCAGGGACCTGACGGCGAGGAAATACAGATTTCCGCCATCTCCTTGTCAAAAACAGGATCAGTAACAATTTGACCAAAGGGGAGAAGTGCCTATTCAGATTCGGAGCAGGACGGCCCGTTCTATCATGAATTTCTCAGCTGAGTTCATGTGTTCAAACATGATTTTTTGTGCCTGATCGGCGTGACCGGCCCTGATCGCCCGGAGCAATCGCACCTGATAATCTACGCCCTTTTCACGCCCATGCCATGGCGTGGGCTCGGAATAGATCGCACGACATTCTGATTTGTCACGTAGAAGGCTATGCAGAAAGCTGCATACAAAGCCCAAAAGCCGGTTCTGGCAAAGGTTCGCCAAGGCCGTATGAAAATCAAGCTCTGCCAGTCTTTGTTCATATTCCTCTTCAGCTGAAACAGGTTCGTCCTCATAAAGGTAAATCAGAGACTGGAGATAGGTGAATTGCTCCTGAGACAGAGTTCCGGCAACAGAAACCGCCAATTGTGGTTCCAAAATCTTGCGCAGAGCATAGATATCCGAAATCGAAGGGGGATCGGGCAAAAACAGGTTGTCAAGGAAGCGAATGGCGTCCTCGGGATCGATTGAGGAAACGAACAAGCCTCCGCCGGGGCCAGTTTTTGTGATGATCAGCCCCTGAATTTCGAGAATTTTCAGTGCTTCTCTGATCGTCCCGCGTGAAGCATTCAATGTCTCGGGCGCAACCCAATCGGACGGAATGCGGTCCCCTTCTGCCAGCTCCTCTGTCAAAATCCTGTCTCGAACGACGTCGGCGAGAATATCGGGGCGCTTCTTTCTTTTCTTCTGTTGACTTCTTTGCAGGGGTCCGAGTTTCAACCGTTTATCGCCTTCCATTGACATTCACGCCTGTCTTTCCTGGTTAAAACAGGCGCAGAGGTGATCGACCATTTTGGCGTCCGCGTCAAGGGACGGCTGGGCGAATTCGCACATCTCGACCCTGCGCTCACATCTGGCATGGAAGGCGCACCCAACGGGAGGATTGTAGGGATCGGGAAGCTCTGTGTTGGCATCCTCGGACAGCATGGACTTGCGTCCCGGCACGGGAGCCGACTGCAAGAGCAGCCTGGTATAAGGATGATGGGCGGATTTGAAGACATCTTCGGCTTTTCCCAGCTCGACAACCTGACCGAAATACATCACGGCCACCCTGTCGGAAATGCTTTCGACCACAGACAGATCATGGGAAATGAAAATATATGTGAGGCCGAATTTTTCCTTTAAATCATCAAGGATATTCAGCACTTGTGCTTGCACCGAAACATCAAGGGCCGAAACCGGTTCGTCCAGAATGATCAGTTCGGGATCCGCCGCCAGAGCCCGTGCTATTCCGATCCTCTGTGCCTGACCACCCGAGAATTCATGCGGATAGCGATCTAGAAATTCCGGTGCCAGATTGACGGCTTCCATCAGCTCGACAAGCCGCTCTTGCCGTTTCTGTCTGTCGAGCCCGAGCAGCTGGATGAGCGGCGCTTCCAGAATGGTCCTGATCCGTTTGCGCGGATTAAGCGAGGCAACAGGGTCTTGAAAGACATATTGAACCTTGCGCGCCAGTGCCCGGCGATCTCTTTTTGCTTCTGCAACCAGATCACGACCTTCGAGCAGAATCGTGCCAGCGGTGGGGCTGTCGAGCCCGGCAACAAGGCGGGCAAGGGTTGACTTGCCACACCCGGACTCGCCAACCACGCCAAGGGTTTCGCCTTTCCTGACTTCCAGACTGACCGATTGCACGGCATGCACGGAAGGCAGAGCCTTGCCAAAGAGGCTTTTGCCTCCGCCAAATCGGCGCGAAGTTTCTTTGATTTCGAGAAACATCTCAGACATTGGCGCCTCCTTTGGAAGGATAAAGGCACCGCACCAGTCGTCCTTCTCCATTAGCCTTGAGGGGAATATCCCCGTGCAAACAGACGTCTTGCACTTTTGGACAACGTTCGGCAAAGGCGCAGCCGTCGGGCAGATTGTTTACCACGGGAGGTCTTCCCTCAATGGCGTCGAGACGTCGGTCCGGTTCCCCCAAGACGGGCACGCAGGCAATCAGCTTTTCGGTGTAGGGATGGGCCGGTGCACTGAGGATATCATCCGTCGTGCCCGTTTCGACAATCTTGCCGCCATACATGACGGCAACCCTGTCGCACATGGTAGAGACGACGCCAAAATCGTGCGTAATGAACAGTATCGCTACATTGCGTTCCTGACGCAGCTTGTTCAGGAGCGAAAGGACTTGTGCCTGAACCGTCACATCAAGCGCGGTCGTCGGCTCGTCTGCGATGATCAGTTTTGCATCATTGGCCAGTGCCATAGCAATGCAGACACGCTGACGCATTCCTCCGGAAAGCTCATGCGGATAGGCCTTCAAACGCTCGGCAGGGTTTGGAATACGGACGGTTTTGAGAAGCTCTTCGGCCTTGCTGCGCGCCTCTTTTTGCGAAATGGGCTGATGGGCCTGAATGGCTTCGATCAATTGAGCGCCTACGGTAAAGAGCGGGTGCAAGGTGGATAGAGGATCCTGAAAAACATGACTGACGGCCGAGCCTCTGAGCAGGCGAATTTCCTCATCACTTTTGGCAAACAAATCTTCGCCCTCCAGCAATGCGGCCCCTCCCACGATCCGGCCCGGTGGTGTCGGGACCAGCCCCATGATGGACATGGCTGTCACCGATTTGCCCGAACCGGACTCGCCTACGAGTCCCAAACATTCCCCCTGCCTGACTTGAAGATCAACGCCGCCCACGGCTTTATAAACCTCATCGCCGATCTGAAACTCTGTACGAAGTCCCTGCATATTGAGGGTTGCATCTGCCGATGCCGACATTTGTGGAATGTCTTGTCTCTTGACCGCTGTCCGCATAACCGGCCGGGCAAGTGCGCCCGATTTCAGACGCGGATCGAGGACATCGCGCACCCCGTCGCCGAGCAGATTGATGCTCATGACCAGCACAAAGATCATGACGCCGGGAATGATGGATACATGAGGTGCAGTGAAAAGAATCTTGCGCCCCTCCCCCAACATCGATCCCAGGTCAGCCTGTGGCGGTTGTGCGCCAAGGCCAAGGAAGGACAGGCCTGCGGTTTCGAGGATCATCCAGCCGATGGTCGTTGACATGGTGATGATGATGACCGGCAGAACGTTGGGCAGAATTTCTCCAAAAAGAATTGCCGCATCGGACTTGCCCGACAAACGCGCGGCATCGACAAATTCCCGCCGCGACAGCCCAACCGTGATGCCTCGAATATTACGCGCGAAGAAGGGTATATTGACGATGGCGATGGCGTAAAGCGCATTGAGAAGGCCCGGCCCGAGCGCCGCCACGATTGCCAGAGCAAGCAGGATGTAGGGAAAAGCCATGATCATGTCGATTGCCCGCATGAGCAGATTGTCCGTCCGTCCCCCTGCATACCCAGCCACCAGCCCAATGAGTGAGCCGATCAGTGCCGCAATCATGGTCGCAGAAATGCCAACGGCCAGACTGACGCGCGATCCCCATATGAGGCGTGAGAGAATGTCACGTCCCAAGGCATCGGTTCCCAGAAGATGCCCCTGAGACAGAACGGGCTGCAAGCGGTTGACCGGCTCTGTTGCGTCCGGGTTGGCCAATGGCAACAAGGGCGCGGCAAGGGCGATCAAAATGACAACCGAGAGGATGACCAGACCAGCTGACGCCAGGCTGTTGTTCAGCAACAGGCGTATCGTGCTTGGTCTGCCTCCGGCGCGCTTTTTCTTGGCTGGAGCATTCATTGCAGCATCAGACATCAGCGCAACCTCGGATCTAGCATGGGACTGGATGACATCAACAAACAGATTGAACAGGACATAGGCGCTTGCCACAACAAGCACGCCGCCTTGCACCAGCAGAAGGTCTCGGGTCGATATCGCCTTGACGAGCATGGAGCCGATACCGGGCCACTGGAACACCGTTTCGATATAAACCGCACCACCGAGCACAAAGCCGGCCTGAATGCCGATCACGGGAATGACGCTGACCATGGCGGCCTTGAAGGCATGAACATAGATCACGCGCCGCTCCCTGATGCCTTTGGCGCGGGCTGTGCGAATAAAATCCTGACGCAAGACCTCAAGCATAGAGGTGCGGGTCAGCCGGGCGATGACCCCTGTCGCGACAATGGCCAACGTCAACGCCGGAAGGGTCAGGTGATGAATAAGATCAGGCAAATCGCCACCGCCATAAATGGCATACATGCCACTTGGCGGGAACAGGCGCCATTTGACCGCGAAAGAAAAGATCAGAAGCAGGCCGAGCCAGAAGGATGGCGTTGAAATTCCGATGAGGACGGCGAAGGTCAGTCCCTTGTCGGCCCAACCATATTGGCGCACGGCGGAAACGATACCTGCCAAAAGACCGAAGACCGAGCACAAAATCAAGGCTGGTCCGGCAAGAATGAGTGTTGCGGAGAAGCGCTCAAGCACTTCATCGATCACAGGTCGATTGAGCGTATAGGAGCGCCCGAAGTCCCCTTGCAACATATTGCCAAGCCAGATGAAATATTGGTGCAGCATCGGCTTGTCCAACCCAAGATCATGGTTGAGTTTTGCAACATTTTCCGGAGTGGCAAAGGAGCCCAGAATAGCCAGGGCCGGATCGCCGGGGATGAGCGCCATTATGACAAAGACGATGATCGAAAGCCCGAAAAGGACCGGGATAGCAGCCAGCAGCCTTTTGACGACATAGGCACCCATGTGCTTTCTCCGAAAGTGTGGTCAGTTTCATCCTGCATTGCCAGACATACAAGGCCCGACTGGCCATCATCATGCGGGACAAATGATATTCTGTCCCTTCTCACCATTTGGCGAGAAGGGAGGTGTCATTTTGAAAGCCTTTCAGCCTTCAATCAAGGTTTCGAGACCTTTTGCAGCATCAGGAAGAAGGACGGCTGCAATTTGAAGTCCTTCACGGCAGCGCTGGTTACAGCATTCTGTTTCCAGTTTGCGACAAAGACCCAAGGTGCATCTTCGACGACGATCTGCTGCATTTCCTTGTAGAGCTTGGCGCGTTCGGCCACATCGGTTGCCTGACGAGCCGCATCCAGCAATTCATCCACTTTCGGATTGGAATAGTAACCGGAGTTGAAACCACCCTTGTCCGGGAACGCTTCTGTGCGCAGGGCAAGGAATGGAAGCGTATCCGGGTCGTTGGTCATCCAGGCCATCTCGGCCATGTCTGCCTTGCCTTCAAGACCGGGATTGACCTTGCCAAGGAAGGTGTTCCATTCGTAGGTTTCGATTTTGACCTTCATGCCAACCGCTTCGAGATCGGCTTGAATGGCGGTACCCATGGCGGTTGGATCGAGCATGCCAGACCCACCTTCGGTGACATAGAAGGTCACTTCAGAACCGTCATAGCCAGCTTCCTTGAGGAGCGTTCTGGCTTTCTCGGGATCATAAGGATAAGGCGACAGGCTCTCATCATAGGCCCATGCGAAGGCGGGCGGAATCGGGCCTGCTGCGACATCGGCCGTGCCCTGAAGGATATTCTCGACAAGTGCCTTCTTGTTAACTGCATAGTTGGCTGCCTGACGGATTTCTTTCTTGGCGAAAGGACCTTCCTTGGCATTCAGGATCAGGAACCAGACGTGGGGACCGGCCTGCTCATGAACGGCAAATGCAGCATCGCCCTTGAACTGAGAAAGGTTGTCGGGTGGCACTTCGACCATCACGTCAAGGCCACCTGCGAGCATTTCGGCAACGCGGGTATTGGCATCCGTGATTGGGCGGTAGACAACGGCTTCAAGCGCAGGAGCGCCGTCCCAATAGTCGGCATTCTTTTCAAGGACGACCTTGGCGTTGGATTCCCACTCGGCAAATTTATAGGCACCGGTTCCGGCTGGATGTCTGCCAACATCCTTGCCATATTCCTTGACGGCGGCAGGGGAAATGATCAATCCGGTCGGATAGGCAAGGTTTGACAGGAATGGCGCATAAGGCGCGTTAAGGTCAAACTTGACCGTCATCGGATCAACAACGCTGACGTCCTTCACAGACGAGAAGAAGAAGGCCAGCGGAAATGGTCCGGTTTCATGATAAGGATGGTCATCCTTCAACATGCGATCGAAATTGAACTTGACCGCTTCTGCGTTGAAGTCACTTCCGTCGTGGAACTTGACACCTTCACGCAATTTGAAAGTGTAACTTGTGCCATCTTCGGAAATGGTCCAGCTGGTGGCCAAAGAGGGCTCGACTTCAAGCGTGCCATCTTTGTAACGAACCAAACCATCATACATGTTGACCAAAATACGGAAATCATTGACCGCAGTATCGGCGGCTGGATCCAACGATTTCGGCTCTGCAATTTGGCCCACGATCAAAACATTAGGTGGTGTCTGCGAAAATCCTGGTGATGCAAACAGCAATGAGGCCGCAGCCAGGGCTGCGAATAACAAGCGCTTCATAACGTTCTCCCTCGGTTTATTGCTGGTCCAATTAGGACTGAGAATTGTATAATTTTCAAGCATTGATTATAATAAATTAGCCCGAAATAGTATATTGATTATAATTTATGCAGTTTCGCCCAAATTGACCATTTTGCAACCGGGGAAAACCCAATCGATGACCAGTATCGCGCCAACCATCAAGTCTGAACGCCTGAAAAACCTGCTCGCAGGGATCAATCAGTTTGGTCTCAATCCCGTGACCGGCGGTTTCAATCGGATCGGATTCTCACAGAGTGATTTTGACGCAAGAGAGTGGCTTTCGGCGCAAATGAAAGGGGACGGGTTGTCTGTCACAAGCGATGATGCGGGCAATCTGTTTGGGAGATATGGCAGGAGTGACCGCCCCTGCATCATGGCTGGATCGCATACGGACACGGTACCGGAGGGAGGCGCCTTCGATGGCGCACTTGGGGTGTCCGTTGCTCTTGAATGCGCCCGTTGCCTCATTGAACATGACATTGAACCTGACTTTCCCCTTGTCGTTGTGTCCACATCAGAAGAGGAAGGACGCTTTGGTGGCATGCTGGGCTCGCAAACGATTTCAGGACAGCTGGCACCGGGCTGGGTGCGATCAGCTGTCGATGCGGAAGGCTTTTCCCTCTTGAACGGCATGGCGCACCATGGCCTTGATCCCGACGCGCTCCCCGATGCGGCCTGGCCGGAAGGCTCGATTCGGGCCTTTCTGGAATTGCATATCGAACAGGGACCGGTTCTTGAGACCGAACAGCTCTCGGTTGGCATCGTCGAGGCCATTTCCGGCGTTTGCAATCTGGCAGTTACCCTCACAGGGGTTGCCAATCATTCCGGCACCACACCGATGACCATGCGGGCCGATGCCTTCGCGGGGCTCTCCATGGTCGGGAGCGCCATTCCTGATGTTATTGACCGGGTCGGAACCGACCATTCTCGGGTGACCATTGGCAAAGTCGAGATCAGACCCAATTTCCCTCATACGGTTCCCGGTGTGGCGGAATTCATGGTCAATATCCGGGACAATTCGGCCGCAGTAATGGCCGATCTTCGCAGAGAAATCGAAACGGCCATCAAACTCGCTTCCAAATCTCACGGGTTGAGCTATCGGATAAAAGACCAGTCCTATCTACCGCCCGATAGCCTTGACCCTGCCCTGCGCGCTCTTTTGCAAGAGGAAGCCTCACGCCTTGGCCTCTCCCACAAGGTCATGCCGTCAGGGGCTGGACATGATGCCCAGACGATTCAGGCCTTCTGCCCGTCCGGGCTCATTTTTGTCCCGAGCCACAAGGGCATCAGCCATTCCCCCGAGGAATGGACAGACTGGGAGCATATTGAAAAGGGAGCGCAATTGATGCTCAATGCAATCCTGCGCCTGACCCAAGAGGGACTTTGATGCCATGTGCCAATGTTGCAGCTACACCATTCACTCCGAGCGGTCTCATTTCGGCTGGGACAACAGTCTGTCACCAGTGCTTCAGATCGCTCCGGGAGAAACGATAGAGTTTTCCTGTCAGGATGCCTCTGCTGGCCAGATCACCTCGACAAGCACGGTTGAAGATCTCATGGCGCGGGATGCGTCAAAGGTCAATCCGGTGACAGGGCCGGTTTTTGTGCAAGGCGCAGAACCGGGCGATATCCTGAAAGTCTCGATCGAGCAATTTTCGCCATCGGGCTTTGGCTGGACAGCCAATATCCCCGGATTCGGACTGCTTGCCGACCAATTCACCGAGCCCGCCCTGCATATCTGGGATTATGACAAAACAGGCCTGACCCCTGCTCTTTTCGGTGCCGAGGCACAAGTGCCATTGAAACCCTTTGCGGGTACAATGGGAAACGCTCCAGCTGAGAAGGGTCTGCATTCCATCATTCCGCCACGCAGAGTTGGCGGCAATATGGACATTCGCGATCTTTGTGCCGGAACCGATTTGTATCTTCCGGTAGAAGTGGCCGGTGCGCTTTTCTCGGTCGGAGATACGCATGCCGCTCAAGGCGATGGCGAAGTGTGCGGCACGGCGATTGAAAGCCCGATGGATGTCGTTCTGACATTTGATCTGATCAAGCAGACGCCGCTCAAAATGCCACGATTTGCCACCAGAGGGCCGGTTACCAGTCACCTCGATTCCAGGGGCTATGAGGTAACCACCGGCATCGGCCCGGATCTCATGTCTGGTGCACGAGACGCCGTCTCGGGGATGATCGATCTTTTGACCGCACAAACCAACATGGCCGCAGTCGACGCCTATATGCTGTGCTCGGTTTGCGGCGACTTGCGAATCAGCGAAGTGGTAGACGCCCCGAATTGGGTTGTCTCCTTCTATTTTCCCCGCTGCGTTCTGGAATGATCGGTCCCCTTTTTCATGCGGAATAGTCCAGCGTCAGACTTGCGGGCCCAAATCCTCATTTTCGACGTCACGGGTCAGGTCTTGCTCAGCCTCTGCCGTCTTCTGTTTCGTAAAGCCGGAGATCCCCTCGCTCACGGGTTTGAAATCGCGTTTTATCTCGACCGGACTTCCCACATAACAGGTGATCAGTTCCGCAAGCGAGCGCAAGGCATGCATATGTATGCGTTCATAGCCGTGGGATGCGTCGACCCCAAAGGTGATCAGCGCCGTGCGGACATCGGCTCCCGCTTCGACCGCGCTGGCTGAATCGGAGCGATAGTAGCGGAAGATGTCTTTCTGATAACGAATGTCATTTTCCCGACACAACGCAACGAGCTTCTTGTTCAGGTGATAGTCGAAAGGACCTGTCTGGTCGGCCATGGCGATGGTCACCCCGAACTCGGATGAGTTCTGCCCCGGCGCGGATGTGCCATTATCAACCGAGATCATCGAGGCCACTTCCGGAGCAAGAACCGAGGACGCACCAACACCCACTTCCTCGGCAATCGTGAACAGAAAATGGATGTCAACGGGTGTTACCAGATCCTGATCCTGCATGGCCTTGAGGGCCGTCAGGGCAACGGCAACGCCTGCCTTGTTGTCAAGGTGACGGGAGACAATGAAACCATTGTCGACAAATTCGGTCTGCGGGTCGATGGCGACGATATCGCCCACATCAATGCTCAGCTTTTCCAGATCATGGAAATCGCGCGCCAACGCATCAATTCTCAATTCGACATAGTCCCAACCAATGGGGGCCGTGTCGACTTCTTCGTTGAATGTGTGCCCGGACGCCTTAAGCGGCAGAATGGTTCCGCGATAGGCTCCATCTTCTGCGAAAACCGTGGCTCGGGCTCCTTCGGCAAAACGGGCTGACCAGTGGCCGACTGAAACGAGTGAGAGGCGCCCATTGTCCTTGAGCATCTTGACCTGAGCGCCGAGCGTATCGAGATGGGTCACAATCGCGCGGGCCCCATTGCGACGCGAACCCTGACGAATGGCGCAAATGGCACCGCGGCGGGTCAATTCGGCCTCAAGCCCCAGCGCATGCAGCTCTTCGGTCACAAAACGAACAATTGTGTCTGTGTAACCGGTCGGGCTTGGAATGCTCAGTAGTTTAGCCAAGATCTTTTGAAGATATTCGGTATCGATTGCCAAAATACTCATGCCGTATTGCCCTCGTTCTGGTTCGTGCTCGTTGTGAAGCGTCTGTCGAACAGCGTCAGGCATTGACCTGGGCAACAGCAGATCGGCAAAACGTTCCGCCGTAGGTAGAGATTCGTGACTGGCAAGACCGGACCGTTCATTGGCTTCAATGAACATATAGTCTGCTTGTCCATGATCTTTGACCATGAAGTCAATCCCGAAGACACCAGTTTTGTCAGCTTTTGCAGCAATAACTGTGCCAATGGCTCTCTGATTGTTCCCGTCTTCCGAAGCCCGCACACTGCTGCCTCAAGCATGCAAGCTGGCCGCTTCTCGGACGAGATTCTCGGCGTCCGCATTCCGTCAGACATCAAGATCGCTGCCTTATCTCCTTGAACACGTGCTTTTTTTCATTTGGATACTTTGAACTGTCTCCACTTGGAGAGGCATTTTCGCCGTGCTGCTGATTCCACGAGAAACGCGCGCCCTGTCGTGCGTCTGAGCTTTTCGATTCGCAGGTCCCGCCCAACTTCGGACGGGTCTCGAGCATTGAGTTGAAAGCTTCACATCCATGCATTTTTTAGCCAATCCAGACGTGACGATAAAAAAACGCCTTTTCCTGCGACGCAAGGTTTGGCAATAACAAAGACAGAGATTCATACGCGCGAGGCTTCATGACAAAATCAGATCCGCGACAACCCAAAGCGAGACAGCGCAGGCCTCGGGCGTCGGCGGTTGCCAATCGCAACAAAATCATTGCTGCTGCCCTGCGTGCCTTTTCCGAACACGGATATGACACGGTGAGCACACGCGATATTGCCGCTTTGGCGGGTATGGAGCAGGGTCACCTGGCTTACTATTTTCCCTCCAAGGAGCTTTTGTGGAGAGAAGTCGTCTCCAGTTTCAACATGGAATTTGATCTCATCGTTCGAAAGCATGTTGAAGATGCCGAGGATGGTGATCTGTTGGAAAATGCCCAATCGTTCTTTCGGCAACTCGTTCGGTATTTTGCCAAGAATCGCGAGTTCACGCGGTTGATGCTGCAAGAATTCTCTTCCGCATCCCCCCGGCGCGACTGGCTTGTCATGGAGTATTCTTCCCCTCTGTGGAACAGAATCAAACCCATGGTCGAAGTTCTTCTTGCCGAACGGAATTGCGATATCGATCCCGCGATTCCCTATTTCAGCTTCATTGCAACATCATTGCATTTTTTCGGCCTTCACAAGGAAGTTCGCGAAATGTCGGGTCTTGATATCAATGACAACAAGACCGTCGACCTGATCGTAGACCATATTCTCTCCACGACTCTCTTCATCAAATCCTGAGAGCGGGATCGCCTTGCTTGCGAAGTCACCCCCAGATCTCCCATTTCGGTAACAATTTGATCAAGACTTGCGCTTGCCTGCGGAAAAGTGCCCGTTTCTTTGCGTGTTTTCCCGTAAATCGGCCATACCTTATTTGCATAGTTATCTTTGTCGTTTGACAAAGTTAACTGCATGATGCCAACAATCCTCACGTAGCTGCGCCCTCTTTTGTGCCGAATGACCGGCAACTCATGGCGCGTTTCAATCGCCGATCAGTCATAGCTCGGCGCATGGAGGACCCAATGAAAGAGATTTCCAAGAGTATTGATGTTACCCTGAATGTTCAGCTGGTTTATGTCGCTCTCATTCATGAATATGCATATGAAGGACCTTGCCGTTTCGGTCCGCCTGAAGCGTTGACCAAAGAGTTTGACGAGAAAAGTCAGGCTGCCATTTTCAAGGCCTGGTCAGGTGGCGTGAGCGGAGCACTTGGCAGCGCTTCCGGCATCAATATGATGCCCCCTCTCTATATCACGATGTCTGATGAATTTCTGGTTGAAGAAGACGATGTTAAAAAGCTCACCAAAAACATAGCAGAAACAGATCTGTACATATTTACAGGCATGCGGTGCGAAGGCTTTGCCAAAGAATTCGCGATGCGTTTCAATGTGCCTGTCGCCGGGGAAGGCATGTTTGCCTCTACCATCATCAAGGCAACCTTGTCGGCAAGAGACTATGAAGCTTATGCCTTCATGGATATCCCGGACGGCATTCGTCTTCTCAAGGCAATGCGGGCACGCAAGGCGCTTCAGAATACAAGGGTTCTGGTTGCCACTCGCAACAATTCCCAATATTCCCTCGGAGCACAAGACGCTTTGCTCAGCAACGATGAAGCCACCAAACGTCTTGGCGTGAAATTCAACTATTTCAGCGTGCATGAATTCATCGACATGATGCACGAAACCGACAAGACGGAAAACTACACTCTTCCCGGTCGCGCGGCTTACAATCTTGATGAAACCGACATGCAAGAAGTCAACTCCATTGTTGACCAACTGGTGGCAGACTCGGCAGAAACGGATATCAAAAGGGAGTATATCGTCAACTCCGTGAAGGCCACCACTCTGGCGAAAAAGCTCATGGCGCATTTCGATTGCAACGCCTTCACGGCTCCATGCCCGGATATCTGCGCAACCCGCCGCATGCATGAAGAGAAATTCACCTTCTGCTTCTCGCATTCTCTGCTGAATGAACAGGGGATTCCCTCAGCTTGTGAACTCGATCTGATCGGCGCGTTGTCTATGTCCGCCATGGCCAACATTACCGGCAAGGCACCCTATCAGGGCAACACCCAGCCCTGTGTCTATGGAAATGGCAAGGTGCAGAGCGAGTTTGTCGGCATCTCCTACATTCCGGAAATGGATAAGAGCCCGAACATCTATTACACCGGTCATGCAACTCCAAACCGCCTCATGCATGGCTTTGACAAGGAGCCCTCTTCCTTCGCGCTGCGTTCATTCACCCATAGTGGCTGGGGCGCGACGATGCGCATCGACTTCGACGAGTTCAAGGGCGAGCCTGTGACACTCATGCGCTTCAACCCGCAATGCAACAAAATCCTCGTTGCCAGAGGCACTTGTGTCGGCGGTTTTGGTTACAAGGCAACGGGTTGCTCTGAAGGTCTCTATTTCGACGTCGAAAACAAGCGGGAGTATTTTCACAAGCAATCAGAGTTCGGATTGCATATGCCGCTGGTCTTCGGTGATCACGTAGAAGACGTGAAAGCCTTCGGAGAGGTTGTCGGCATGGAAGTTGTCGTCGTCTAGGGCATGTTTTGTCAGGAAACTGACGATAGCTCTCTGTGGCTCCCTCTTCCTGATCGGCAAGAGGGAGCCAATTCTTTCAGCGCTTAGCAACAGTGGTCTGTACTGTTGCCTGCGTTCTCGCTTCCTTGTGCGGGTGACTAGCGTTTTTCAAATCCAATTGCCGGCTTGATATCAAGCAGATTGGTTCCGTCCAGACAATCGAGCCCGCGAACAGTGATGACATTGCCCGAGATTTCGACAATGGGGAGAACGGCAGCCGCTATCGGGTTTGGGCGATGTGGAGAGCGCAAGGCAAAGGTTCCGCGCGGATCGGCATCTGGATTGTTGCCAGGGCGTTGAATCATCGGTGTCCTCTTCGCCTTGTCAAACCAGTAGAGAATCAGGATCTGCTGCTCAGGCACAAGCCCCGTCAGGCCTTCGATGTAGTCTTCGTTGACAGTGATCGTACAAATTGGCCCGTCAGGCCTCACGTTTCTGGGGCAATCCGAGAGCGTTTTGTATGGTGTGCCAATTGAACCGATATATTTGAGTTCTGCGTCCATGATCCTGTTCCTTGCGTTGTTCGCTTTTTGGGAGGCGAGATCAACCACTCGCATTTTCGGGTGATTGTCTCTAATTCTTTTCGGCAGGAGCGACATATCCGAGGGATGAAGGATCAAGATCGGTTCCTTGCAGCGCATTGGCAACGGCTTGCACTATGGCTTTGCTCGTCATCGAAGCGCCGGTTACCGCATCAATATCAAGGGACTGTTTGGCAACGATCTTTCTGCCGATCTTGTTGATCGCGACTGTCCCCACACCAAAGGTTTCGTGATGGTTTTCATCCACCGTGACAGACGTAATCTTCTTATGAGTGTCGACGTCCACTGAAACATTGACCCAGCCATGATAACCGTATGCCTTGCCCGACAGGGTTTTTCCGGCGACACTGGTTTGCTGAGCATTGGAGGGAACGGCGGTTGTTATCAAGGCCATCGCGGCGATGAACCAGATGATCCTGTTGTATTTCATTATGTGCCTTTCGGGATTGATGCGGGGGTCGGAAATGCTGGTCAGATCCTGCACCTCCAGGCTGACGAGGACAAGGCAAGAAGCGCAAGCACGACGGTGTTTCTCTGTTGCAGGATCCGACAAGACGACAGTCTTATCTATTCACATCAGCTGTCAATTTGTCATTCCTGCAAAAGCTTGCCCTGCCCCCATATTTCAAAAAAACATCTTACGGGTTAGCCATCGGTCTGCTCAAGCCCCTGCTCAATCCAGAAACCATATCGGAAAGCTTTCACGCTCGTGATCCTCTCAAGAATGAAGATACCCCGCAAGGAGCACGTAATCGTGTCGGGGCGTGCCAAAAGGTTCTTCGTCATTCTTCCATGGCATACATAGCGCGCTTTCAAACGCAAACGACCGTGCTTCGCTACATATATACTCCAGATTGCAATCCGAAAATGGTTGTTACGCCGTCATCTTCTGCACGGTCGTTGCCGAGAAAAAAGTTTTCAACTGTCATATTTTCGGTCTCTTGCCTTCACTCTGCCTGGGATACATAGGCCTTAGGGCATCATCGCGAAGGTTTTTGTTCATTCCAAATCACCTCCGTTTTTCAAGCGTCTGCTATGTTGCGCAGAAATTTGCGCAACTGGAACCGATGCTCTTGATTGAAAAATCGACGCGTGCCCCTATCGGGATTTTTGACGTGCGCGCATTTTGTCTGGTCAGGAAAAAGTAAAAAGGTCTCATTGACAAGATTTCGAAATCGAGGCATTTTCACGTTGCGCAAACGGTAAACCATGAGTGAGCAAACGTTATCTCAATCTGGTTTCATATTTTGCGGAAGGGGTGAAGATCGTGGTTTCAGATTCAAATTCCAGACCTGCAACAGTGGTTCAGCGCGCGACTATTCGCGATGTGGCAGCAAGAGCGGGTGTCAGTGTCACGACAGCCTCGCGCGCGCTCAACGAAACCGGACGCATGTCGGATGAGACACGTCTTCGGGTTCAGCAGGTTGCCAAAGAACTTGACTATCGCCCCAACAGCATGGCGCGAGGTCTCGTGCAGCAGCGTTCCTTTACACTCGGCCTTCTGACAGATGACACCTATGGTCGTTTTACCCTTCCGGTTGCAGCCGGTCTTTCCTCTGCGATGACAGACAGAGGCGTTTCAGTCTTTTTGAGTGCTGGCGAAAAAGAACCCAAACGGATGCAACTGAACTTGCGCGCCATGGAAGAAAAGCGTGTTGACGGGCTGGTTATCACCGGCAAGCGTATTGATCGGCAATTGCCTGTTGATGTTTCAAAACTGGGCATGCCGGTCGTCTATGTCTATTCCAAATGTCCGCAAGGCAGTATCGGCTTTGTGCCTGACGATTTTAACGCAGCCAAAAACGCGACCCAGCACCTAATCAATCTGGGGCGCCGCAAGATAGTTCATATTACAGGCCTGTCCTCGTTCGAGGCGGCTCATTTGCGCAAAGCCGGTTGGCTTGAGGCCCTTGACGAAAATGGCCTCGCCCCCTTTGCCGAAGCGATTTTCGGGAATTGGACCGAAGAGCATGGCTACAAGACAGCCTATGGGCTTTTCGAGTCCGGCGCAGATCGGCCCGATGCCATTTTCTGCGGAAACGACCAGATTGCCAGAGGCGTTGTCGATGCCTTTGCGCATATGGGGATCAAAGTCCCCGACGACATTGCCATTGTCGGTTTCGACAATTGGGAAGTTTTTGCCAAAGCAACACGCCCTCCCCTGACAACGGTGGATATGGGTCTCACATGCTTGGGCAAGAGTGCAGGCCTGGCTCTGCTCGACATGATTGAAGGCAAGCCGATCGAGTCCGGCTTGAGAAAGCTGAATTGCCGTCTAGTCGTGCGTCAATCCTGCGGAGGAGAAGCGTCTGAATAGACGAATGAAGACCCCTGAAATGTGAAAATTACATGCTTCAGGGCGGAATATGCACAATTTGCGCAAACGTTGTCTCAACTCCATTGCGCCATGAGACGACTTTTAGGGAGGAGTTATCGTGACTATCAAAGCATTCCTTGGCGGTGTTGCCATCGCCGCACTCGCTCTGCCGAGCCTCGCTCAGGCAGAAACCTTTTCTCTTTGGGTTCGCTCGGACGGTTCCGAGTTCATGCCCAAACTGGTTGATGCCTTCAACGCAAAAGGCGATGACAAGGCTGAATTGCAGATTGTTCCAGTCAATGAACTGGTTCAGAAATATGCGATTGCCGCCGCTGGCGGGTCTCAACCGGACGCCCTGTCTCTCGACCTGATCTTCACCCCGTCCTTTGCTCAGGCAGGACAGCTCAAGGACCTCACCGAATTTGCCAAGGGGCTGCCTTATTATGACAAACTTTCCAAAGCTCATCTGAGTGTTGGCACCTATGAAGGCAAAATCTACGGCATGCCTTTCTCAGCAGATGCTTCGGTTCTTGTGTGGAACAAGGATCTCTTCAAAAAGGCGGGGCTTGACCCGGAAAAAGCACCAACCACATGGGCTGAAATCCGCAAGGATGCAGAAGCAGTCGGCGCACTCGGCGATGACACATATGGCTTCTATTTCTCGGGCAATTGTGGTGGCTGCAACATCTTCACCTTCACACCGCTGATCTGGGCATCAGGGGGCAACCTGTTTGAAGATGAAGGAGCCAAAGCAACAGTCAAGACTCCACAGATGAAGGAAGCTCTTGAATTCTACCGCGGCATGGCCAAAGACGGCCTCGTTCCGGCAGGTTCCCAGACAGACTCAGGATCCAACTTTTTTGCCGCATTTGCAGGTGGCAATATCGGCCTTACACCTTCCGGTTCCTTCGCCATTGGAGCCCTCAACAACCAGTATCCGGATCTCGACTATGGGGTCACCTATCTGCCCGGCAAGGATGGCGATTGGTCTTCCTTTGCAGGTGGCGACAATATCGTGGTTTCTGCAAAAACGGATGCGGCCAAGATGCCGGCAATTCAGGCATTCATCGACTTTGCCTATTCGCTTGAAGGGCAGACCATTCTCGCCAAGAACGGATCCCTGCCTGTACGCGCCGATGTTGCCGAGCAGGCACTTGAGGGCCTCGACAGCCGTTATCTGATTGCTGCCAAGGCAATGGACAAGGGCCGGACCCCCTATACCCCTGTCTTCAACGATCTCATCAACTCTCTCAATGGCCCATGGGTGAATATGCTCAACAAGGCTTTCTTTGCCGACAGCGAAGAAGAAGTTGATGAAGCCATGGATGAAGCACAGGAAGAAATGCAGGCTATCATCGATTCTTCCCGGTAGATCCTCCAAAATCAACCAGGAACCAACCGCCGGCTGATCCAGATCAGTCGGCGGTGACTTACGCACCCCTCATCAAAGGATTGCTCCATGACAGACAGTCTCATGGCGACCCCGGAGGTCCCAGCAACCAAGCGGCGCAGGCGACGCAGGCATTCGCAATGGAATGGGTTGTTTTTCGTTCTTCCCGCGCTCTTGCTTGTCACACTCTTCTTTATCGTGCCGCTCGGCATGGCTGCCTGGATGTCACTCCACAAATGGCCCCTCATGGGCATGCCTCGCTGGGTCGGATTCGATAATTATGAGCGCCTGTTACATGACAAGAGCTTTTGGTCCTCGCTGTGGTTCACGATCGAATATACCGTCGTCATCACCATCGGCCTTCTGGGTGTGGCAATGGGGCTGGCGCTGATCGTTCAGGGTCAGGGCAAGGCTGTTTCCACATACAGAACCATCTATTTTCTTCCCGTGGTGACTGGTTTTGCCTCCGCTGCGCTATTGTGGGTGTGGCTCTCGAATGTTGACACGGGCCTGTTTTCACCCCTTGCCCAAACGATCGGGCTTACCGATGGGCGCGTCAATATTCTGGCCAGCTTTTCTCCTGCATTCTGGTCGGTCATAGCAATGGTCATATGGAAGATGGCCGGTTTCTACATGGTTATCCTCATGAGCGGGTTGCAGTCCATCCCCACGGACTATATCGAGGCCGCGCGGATCGACGGAGCCAAATGGGGGCAACGATTTCGCTTCATCATTATGCCGCTCATCCGCAAGCCTTTTGCGCTAGCGCTCATCCTTTGCATTTCCGGATCCATGCTGGCATTCGATCAGTTCTACATCATTCTCAGTGGCGGACCGCGGAACATGACGGTGACAGCCGTTTACAAGATTTTCAATGAAAGCTTCATTTCGTTTCGCCTCGGATATGGCGCGGCCCTCTCCATGGTCCTGCTGCTCATTCTGTTGGTGCTGAGCGTCATTCAACTTGCTTTCCTGAGCGACAAGGGGCCGAAAAAATGAGTTCCATCACCTTTTCTGGCCACCCGACACCTTCGACAGTCACCCCGACCCGACGCAAAGGGCGCTACAGATATCACAACATCCTTTTTCATGTGACATCCGTGCTTGTTGCCCTGCTGTTTCTGGCTCCGCTGGCCTGGGTTGTGTTGTCGAGCTTTCGCTCACCGGCAGAGTCCACCCAGCCGCCCCTGCCGCCCTGGCCCATGCATGGTTTCAGCGTCTCGAGTTATGACCGACTGGAGAATTTTGGCCAGTCAGTGCTGCATTATTCGGGCAATTCGCTGTTTGTGGCGGTGGGAACGTCAGTGCTGACCATCGTGGTCTCACTGCTTGCCGGGTATGGCTTCTCACGCTATCGCTTCCCCTTCAAGGGCATTGCCTTCGTGCTCATCCTGTCGACCATGATGATCCCGTTTCAGTCGATTCTCACTCCGCTCTTTCTGCTGCTGGCAAAAATGGGGCTTCAGAATACGCTGATCGGTCTGGTTTTCATCTACTCGACACTGCAATTGCCATTCTCGGTCTTCATGATGCGCAACGCCTTTGACGCAGTGCCCAGAGAGATCGAGGAAGCGGCGCGCATGGATGGCGTCAAGGGTTGGCGCATGCTGGTGCAGGTCATGGGGCCATTGGTGCTTCCCGGCGTGGTGACAGTTGGCCTCTTCGCCTTCCTCAATGCCTGGAACGAGTTTCTTGCGGCTCTCGTCCTGCTCACCGATCAAAGCAAGTTCACCCTACCGGTTCTCATGACAGCGGTTCAACATGGACGCTATGGATCGGTTGACTGGGGCGCGGTGCAGGCCGGTGTCACGCTCATGATGATCCCTTGCATGATCCTCTTCCTCATCCTTCAACGCTCATACATCAGAGGCCTCACGGCCGGTGCTGTCAAATAGGCACCCTCCGCGAAAGGACAAATTAATGAACACCATTTCTGCTTCCCAAGCTGATGAGGCGATGCAACCGAAGGCGAAATTTCGCCCGCTAGCCGTCAACCAGATCGATGTCGCGGGCTTCTTTGGGCCGAAACTTGACACGATTGCGACAACGACAGCGAGAATCCTGTTCGACCGTTGCCTTGAGGCACGCATGCTCGAACAGGTGGATCCTGACTTGCCCAATCCGGGGATCGTGATCCCGTTCCAGCACAACAATACCGTCACAACCCAGATGTTCTGGGACTCCGATTTTGGCAAGAGCATCGAGACCGCCGCCTATGCTCTGAACCGGCACCGGGACGCTGAACTTGAAGCACGTGTCGACATGGTGATTGACGCCTATAGCCGCCTTCAGGCAGAAGACGGCTATCTCAACAGCTGGTATCTCAGGATCGAACCCGGCAAACGCTGGACGAACCTTAGAGATCGACACGAACTATACAATGCCGGGCATCTGATGGAAGGTGCAATCGCCTATTTTCATGCTACCGGCAAACGCAAGTTTCTCGATGTCATGTGCCGCTATGCCGACTGCATCGACGCCACTTTCGGACCTCAGGACGGCAAGAAGCGGGGTTATCCCGGACACCCTGAACTCGAGTTGGCACTGATCAAGCTTGGCCGTGTAACCGGGGAGCAGCGTTATCTGGATCTGGCCAAATTCTTCGTCGATGTGCGAGGAGAAAGTCCTAGCTATTTTGATGCCGAGGCGCACGCCCGTGGAGAGAAACCGGAAGACTTCCATTTCTCGACACTGGAATATTGCCAGGCGCACAAGCCGGTAAGGGATCAAAGGGAAGTCGTGGGCCATGCGGTGCGAGCCGCCTATCTCTATGCGGGGATGGCAGATGTCGCGACCGAATTCTCGGACAGCAGTCTCGATCCGGCACTTGATGCCCTCTGGACCCATCTGACAGAGCGAAACCTCTACATTACCGGCGGCTTTGGACCCTCCAAGGACAATGAGGGGCTGACCTTCGATTATGACCTGCCCAATGACTCAGCCTATGCCGAGACCTGCGCCGCAGTCGCTCTGGTCTTCTGGGCAAGCCGCATGTTGGGACGGACACCGGATGCTCGCTATGCCGACGTGATGGAGCAGGCGCTTTATAACAATGTGCTGTCTGGTCTTTCCGATGACGGAAGCCACTTTTTCTATGACAATCCACTGGAAAGCCATGGTCATCATCATCGCTGGCGCTGGCATCGTTGTCCATGTTGCCCGCCCAATGTGTCGCGATTGCTGTCATCCATAGGCACATATTTCTATGGCCTGTCCGAAGATGAGGTGGCGGTTCATCTCTACTGTGAAAACAAGGCACACCTGAAAGTCTCCGGCGTTAATCTCGCGCTCTCGCAAACCACAACCTATCCGGCGGATGGTCGTATCGTGTTTGGCATAGAACCCGAGGCCCCTGCCCGGTTCACGCTGTCATTGCGCGTTCCCAACTGGGTTGAAACATACACGCTTACCCTCAATGGGGAAGCGGTTGAGGCACAATTGCAAAAGGGTTACCTACGTCTTGATCGGACCTGGCAGGCAGGTGACACGTTGACGCTGGATCTCGCCATCGAGCCACGCAAGCTCTACGCCAACACAAAAGTTGCGCATGATCAGGGGCGCGTCGCCCTGATGCGTGGCCCGTTTGTCTATTGCATCGAAGGCGTCGACCATTCGGCTCCGCTCAACAGCTATCTAGTTGAGGACCTGAGCAAAATCGCAACAACCAGCATAGACCCGTGGCCGAACACGATCGCACTCGAGATCGAAGCTTTGGCCGAGTATCAGGAAACAGACGCCCTATACAACACCAGGCCGCCATCGCGGGTATCTGCAAAACTCAAGGCTATTCCCTATTATCTGTGGGATAATCGCGCACCGGGCGAAATGCTGGTCTGGTTGCGTAGAGAGGCATGACGATGAACGAACAAGTCAATCTGCAAAATATTCAACGTCAGGCCGGGGTGTGTCTGCGGCGCGTGAGCAAGTCATTCGGCTCGGTTGAAGTGATCCGGGATGTTGATCTGGAAATCGAGGGCGGTGAGTTTGTTGTCTTTGTCGGGCCATCAGGCTGCGGCAAGTCCACCCTTCTGCGGCTGATCGCCGGGCTCGAGGAGGTCTCTAGCGGCGATGTCATGATCGCTGGCAAGGATGTCACCGACGAGGATCCGTCCGACCGCGGCATTGCCATGGTGTTTCAAACCTATGCGCTTTATCCGCACATGTCGGTCGCCCAGAATATGGGCTTTGGATTAAAAGTGGCGGGGCGTCCCAAGGGCGAAGTCGAGCAGAAGGTTCAGCAGGCTGCGGATGTCTTGCAACTGAATGACTATCTGGACCGACGCCCCGGACAGCTCTCGGGAGGGCAGCGGCAGCGTGTTGCAATCGGCAGAGCCATCGTGCGAGATCCAGATGTGTTCCTTTTCGACGAGCCGCTATCTAACCTTGATGCAGAGCTTCGCGTGGACATGCGCATCGAGATTGCCCGCTTGCATCAAAAGCTGGGCAATACGATGATTTATGTGACGCACGACCAGACAGAAGCCATGACGCTGGCGGACAAGATCGTGGTCTTGCGCGCCGGGCGCATCGAACAGGTCGGCTCTCCTTCCAAGCTCTATGACGACCCTGACAATATGTTTGTCGGTGGTTTTATCGGCAGTCCAAAGATGAATTTCCTTGAAGGCATCATGCGTGCCGATGGGGTCGAGGTGGCCGGGGTTGTTCTTGAAACCAAAGACATCAAAACCAGGCCAACCGACGGAACGCCCGTCCATGTGGGCATTCGGCCTGAACATTGGCGACTGGCCAAGAGTGACAAGTCGGCAGTCCCCTTCACGGTCGGTTTCTCGGAGTTTCTTGGTGGCGCGAGTTATCTTTATGGAACCATCGGGAGCAAAAGCTGCACGGTAAATGTCGAACGAGAAGCTATTACCAAACGCGGTGCGGTATTGAACCTGACTGTCGACAAAAACCAGATCTGTTTGTTCGACCAGGATGAGCAACGCATTCGCTGATGCATGTCGAGGCCATTCCCGGATCATGCGGGAGTGGCTTGATGCTTTCCGGTCTGTTTCAGCTTGAGACGCGAGCCGTTTCAAGCCGGTCTGATAACTGGGTGCCTCAAGTTTTCAGGCCGGACCGTCTGATCCCCCCCCCATTGCCCGCCCAAAGACCTTGCCATTGAGAGGAACAACGCTCTTTTCCGACCGCGTGGAATTGTGAGGGATCGTCTTATGGCTTTCGATCAACCACCTGATAGGGAACAAACAAAATGCTTGTTCCCTTGGGTGCCGCTTGAACCTGCAATGACAACATACTGAAAAACTGTGAATCCCGATGACCCCGCTTTTGCCAATTCTCATTTTTGCGGGCGACGCGCTTTGCCAATCGACCGAGATCCATCGGACGACTTGAAGTGATCAGGACCAATGCTTCATGGTTGGACTGGGCACCTTCCAGAGGCATGCTGGTCAGTTCATCAAGACCGAATGGTTTAGAAGGCAGGATGGTTGGCCGTTTCTCATACAGTCTGATTTTATCGCGATGCCGGAATGGGAAAATCCGGATCACGGTGCCATCGGCCTGCCATCCGAAAAGACCAAAATAGAGCGACTTTTCTGACATGACCGATATTTGCAACGGATCACCACTCAGCAGGACCGGCGATTTTATTCGTGCCGTGACATCGTCGTTATGAAACAGCGGCTGGACTTTCATTCGGACCGTTACTTCAACGACATTTTCACCCTTTTCGACTGACACGCTCTCATCATAGGGGAGCCCTTCATTCAGGTAGCCAATGAGGCGCGGTATTTCCTGACTGCGTCGAACAAGCCCGATCTTGGGGGGATCCAAATTGAGTGCGGTACTGATGGCTCGCGCACGGGCCAGCAATTTTGCTGCGGTAAGGGCTTCCTGCTCGACGAGTTCCGCACCGATGACGGCCTTCCCGGTGGCGAGAAATGGTGTGTCAGATGGCTTGAGTTCCTCGGTGTGAACCGGCCTGGAATTCTGCGTGAAAAACGGATTGATTGTCGGGCGCAACAATCCCGGATCAACTTGCGATTTGTCAATTTCAATAAATCGGTTAGTTTGCCTGAACCCATCTCGAATGAGTGCAACTGTTACCGAAATGCCCTTGTCATGAACATCGGCCGACACATCCAGCCCCCAGGGCCCAACTTCAATTTGCCCCTGCACGCCATCGTCAAGCGCCTGAATGCCGGGTTGTTCATATCGCCCTTCCCACATGACACTGAGTTCAGACAATACCAGATTCTTCAGATAGGTGGTGAGCTTGTCCGAGGACTTGAGATTTTCATCTTCGGCCTTCACCGAGAATGGCGTCGAGTAACTATAGTCAGCCCTGTCGAACAGATACTGCGCCAACTCCTTTGAAACAATGTGCATGGCTCTCTGAGGAGAAAATCGATTGAGGTCTTGCACGCTGTCAATCAGCAAATACTGCTCGGAAGCGGAAATGAGTTTGGTCTGTCCATAGGGCGCAGCTTCCAGATTGAATTTCAACCCACCCTGATAGTCATAGGTATTCAATCGAATGACGGTATCTATGCTTTGCTGATCCACAAAGTCAGAAAATGACTGATTGTTGTTCTGAGATTCACGCTGAGCCTGTTTTGTCGACGTTCTGGAAATGACTTCGAATTTCTGTTCGGACTGTTGCGATAAAAACCGCTCGACCAATGACAGGATCCGTTTTCGGTCACTGTCATTTATATAGTCACGATGGGTATCGGACATCTCAACCCCGATCCGGCTCACATCGGACTTTCGAAGATTGTCAACCAGATCAAACACTGCGGCGTCTATGTTGGCTTCAACGATACCAGCACGCGCTGGTTCGATGGCAAGCAATGTACACAGACCAAGAATCGACAAAACAGAAATACGCAATAGTGCAAGCATAACAACCGTACACCAGGCCCCTAAACGGCTGGCGCCATAGCCCTTTTTGAAAAAAGAAATTTAGAGCCGCAACAAGCGGCTCTATGATTTTGCCTTGAGATGCTATTCAAAACCCAAGAAGGTTTACAGCTTTTCTACGATGACTTCGTTGCCAACCATCTTGGTGGTGATCGCGTCATCAACCCGATAACCATTCTGTTCGAGATGTCTCAAAATGTCATCCAGGATCTCACAATTTCCGTATGTCAGATCCACTCTATAGATGCGCAGATTCGGCTGAATCTCTTCGAGATGATGTGCGGAATAGCCCCCGAGGGTCGGCCACATTTTCTCGAAATGAGTCAGGAATTCAGAATTGTTGAACCCCTTCAAGGTCAGTGTAATCGACGTCGCGATGTTACCCGTGCGGCAGGTCGTGACAGACTGAACCGGAACAGGAGGTGGCGTTACCTGAATGGTGACACCCGTCGCAGGTCCGACATTGCGGCAACTGAAAACGAAATCTTGCGTCCCTGCATATCTCAGAACATCCGTGCTTCTGATTTCAACACGCCGGTTCAGAGCATTGGCCTGCTTTGTTTTGACCAGAAGCCCATCCCACAGCTCGCCGAAACTCGTCGTATTGAACAAACAGGAGGGGAAGCCGTAATTCTCAGTCAAATACATCTTCACCGCAGCTGCGCGGCGCGCGGACAGATCCAGATTGTAAGCAGCGCTGCCGACCGCATCGGTAAAGCCAGCAATCAGCAATGTCAGATCCGGATTGGCCCGATAGCTTTGAGCGATCTGGGATGCAAGCACATCAAGATATTGTCTCGCAGGAACAGTCAGTTGCGCACTGCCAAATTCGAAACGGATGTCACGGGAGATAAATCCCGGCAAACGATGGAACAAGCCAATATCACTCAGCAGGCTATGGAGCGGAAGCTGCTGCACAAGGATGGATTGCTTGACAAAGATGTCGAGTTTGCCATCACGGCGGATTTGAACCGAAGATCCGACAGGAGCTGAGAAAACTCGCATCGCGTCGCCTTGATCCAGAAGTTCATAACGCCCTGATTGAGCCGATGCCATGCTGCTCAAGCAACATGCCAATGTGATTAAAAACAGTCTTTTGAATAAATTCATGACACTTGACCTGAATAGAAATGTAGGTGGGCAAAGATATCGGAGCTTCAGCTTGAAGATTTTATCGTTGCAAATGGCGTCAGACTGGCAAATACAACGGACTGACAAGCCACATCCTGAAGAAAAGGGCGACCGGTTGTCCGACGCCCTTCCATTTTCATTTAGTAGGCCAGATTTTCCACCGAGAGTGTTTCATTCACGAGACTGACCGAAATATCCCGATCAATGTCAAACCCGGCACCCATCAACAAAGTCTGGATGCTCTCATCAAGTGGCACGGTCAGATCATGGGTTTCGAAACGATAAATGCGTTCATTTTCGTTTCGCTCTTCGAGCATGAGAGTAGACGTGCCTTCAAAGTCTTCGCGGATAGCGCCGATGATTTTCAGAAGAGCACTTGGCTTGAAGCCCTTGACACGCAGAGTATAGGAATTCAGAAGCCCGACATTTGCAACTGGCTGATCGGCGGCAGGTTTTGCCGTTTTGGAAGCAATGTAGATCTGCAATTCGCGCGACAGAACCTGACCCAGATTTCCAGCCATATCCCTTGCATGCTCACCGGCCTTTTCGCTCATGCAAAGACGGTTGCATTCCATGGGAACGGGGAATCTTGTTTCTGGAATTTCAAAGGCGTCGACATAAGCGCCCGTTTCCAGATCATACAATTCTCCGTCAAGTCGAACACTGACCTGTTTGGCAAAGGCCAGGGTTTCGGAGAAAACGTGAATCCGGAACAGAGCCAAAAAGCGGGACCTGTTATTCATGTTCAAGCTGCGATTGGCCAGCTTGACCGTCTGCAACAATTCAAGCTTTGGACGCCGTTCATTGATAGCGAAGCCCAAATCAGCAGCAATGATTTCTTCATCCATGATATCGAATTGCGCGCGCCGCATGGGACGGCGCAATTCTGCAATGACACGCTTGTAAATGTCATGGTTTCTTCGGATGGTCGCAGGATCGCTATCTTCTCCCATGACAATGATGCGCACCGGCTGAGCCTGTGCAGCGCTCGCTGCAATCGCCACGAAAAGCGTGACGAGAAATGCGTTTAATATTCTTCGCATAAAAAACTCCATTCGTAATCAGATGCAATGGCTTGACTTGACAAAATTGTCACGCAATTTGCCCAACATCAGTAGTAGACAATGACTTGTTCCTGATCGCCCTCGAATGTCGGGGTCTGATCGCGGCGCCAAGACCGGCGAGCACTGCGGTGGACCTGCTTTTCAAGGAAGGCCTCCAGCTCTCCGTTCGATACGCTGCCATCATCATCGCCATCCGCTTGGCCGCCCAGACCGGCAATCAGATATTTGGTAAAGATCCCGTGGCCATCCGATTCATCCCAGCTTGCGATCTGGTCTGCCTGAGCTGCCGCGAAAACATTGATCGAACCGCTCTCTTCTGGTGCATAGGCGGGGATGACAATCGGAGACGCAGCCTGAATGATCATGTCGCCGTTGCCAGCAGCACCGGAGAAGCAGGCATCAATAAACAATGTGACCGACTTGGTGGGCAGTGCCTCCAGGTTGGAATATAGTTTTTCGAGGGAATAGGATGATTGAATTGACGAAGTAGAAATCACGTCGGTTGGAGCAATATAAGCTTGCGCCTGCGCTCCACCATTATCGAGTGACGGAATGCCATGGCCTGAGTAATAGACATAGACGTCTGACTCACCGTCTGGATCGATATAGGACCAAAGCATGCTGCCATCCGGGCTTTCATTGCCAAACGTGTCGACAAGCACGGACAGGGTCGCATTCTCGATATAGATCACGTTGTCTTCAGGAATACCAAGGGTATTGATGAAGGCATATTTCATGGCCAGGGCATCGCGTGTTGCAAATTCGACATTCGGAATGTCTTTGCCGCTATAGTCCTGGTTGCCAATAATCACGGCCACAGCATTGTCATTCTTGATTTTGCCTTTGGCAAAATTGTTGGCGACAATCTCTGGGAAACTGCTGCCGGCATTGCTTATGATCTGCGTATTGGAAGCCGCCGGGACGATGGTTTGAACCGTATTTGTCGGCTGCATTTGATTGGGCACATAGCCTTGCTGGCTGGCCATCACGGTCTGCTGATCGCCCAGCAGCCTCAAGGTCTGATTCGGAGTAAGACTACCGGTTGGGGTCTCACCCAGCTTACCCTGGAACTGGGCAATAGCGATCGAGGTTTGCTGATCGACCTTGCCGTCAACCATACCTACGGAAAAGCCATTTTGGTAAAGGGCATTCTCAACCTGGAAAGGCACTGTGAGCAGCATCTGCTTTTCAACCTGAGTCAACTGACCGGTTGGAGCGAAACCGTTTGCCATCTGGAACTGTCGGATACCAGCCTTTGACTTCTTGCCAAGCGCGCCATCGGCCGTGCCGACATTGAAGCCATAAAGATTGAGTGCCTTCTGAACTTGAATATTCTCTTGGCGCTGCGCCGAATAAGCCGCGCTATTGCTGGTTTTGCGCTTGCTATACGATGTTGTGCGCTTCTTTTGGGTTGTTCTTCCCTTTTGGCTGGCAGCGATAGCGCCCACCACACCGCCGATGATCGCTCCGGCAGCAAATGCACCGGTATTTGAACCAGCCTTTGCACTGTTGGAATGAACAGGAATTGCGATTGCTGTCATCAGCATCAAAGCGCAAACTTTGAGAGAAACCGTTCTGTGCATAACATCCCCCGCGAAAAGAATTCAATATTTGACAAAAGAAAAATTAATCTCTTGCCAGTCTTACACGTTTTACGCATCATTTCGACAACGACAACCAAAGGTCTCCACAGAAATTCTTAGGAAACTTTTCGTCACGTTAATGAATTAGGTTAGTTTATAGCATTGTTTCGGCGATCGGTTTGGCGCTGGAACGTACTAATACACAAAGACACTTTTTTATCGATCTCGTTACTGAACTGACTCTGATACCAATTTGCCTGCAAACATGGTTGTCTATTGAACGCAAATTTGCACCTCTTCGATTTGTCGTCAGATTGATCTATCGTTGTTGTTCATCGATTCCGTTTAACATTTTGAATTTTTGGTTTGACTCATGTTTTTTAGACTCCTTATGGCCACAGCATTCATATGCATTGGAAGTTTTTTTGCGCCCTCCGGATCCGCCAACCAAAATCCAATTGAGATCATCAGAAGTTTTCTCCTGCAAGGCAACTTGCACGAGGGGCTTAACTATGCCCGGCAAATTAATGAAAGCGATTCATCCGATCAATCCGTGGGATTCGGAGGCTCTCTTGATGATAGTTCAAACTTGATCCAGAGCAAAAAGGGATTTGTTTCCTTTACCATTTTTCCGATGCGAGACGGATACACAACAGGCGAAAGGATACAAGTGGACGTACCAGTGCCGACAATCGTTAGCTACGTCACCCGGAGCACCACATTGGATAAGGAAGAGCTGGAAATTCTGGAAACAAGTCTAGAACATGGCAACATATGCAGCCGACAAATTAATGTGGACCTTGATAATTTCTATGTAAAAACTACCAATGGCATTGAAGTCTTGTTTTTGAAGGATGGCGGTGTAAAAGTTTCATTTGCTGGATCCAATTCTGAACCAGACCCAAATAGCGAAGCCGCCTCAGCCAACGACAAGGAACCTGACGAGCAAGACACATATAGTGACGCGTCAACAAACCTGGATATTCCAGATGAGTTCAAATCCGATGACCCTGTGACTAAAAATGGTGCCGAACGGATTGTCGACAGTTACAGAGCATATTTTCAAGACGAAGAAATTCGAACCAATGTCAATCAACAAGTCGGAGAAATGGTCGATCAGGGCATACAAACCATATCCGACACGGCTGGCGATATCTATACAGGTGCGAAGAACCTCATAAAAACGGAAGAAGGAAGAGAGCTGATATCTTCTACCGCAGATGCGACGACGAAAGCCTATAATGCTTTCAATGGCAAATATCTGAAGGCCGCTGTACCCGGCATCGGAACATATTTCTCAGAAGTTGGTCTTGGTGTTCTCAATATGGAAGAGAAAGTCCGGGAGCATATAAACAAATCGTGGGAACCCTTTGACGATTCTTACGAAACTTACGATGAGAATCGTTCACCCCCCAAGACCATTCAAAGCACTGAAAAAGCTCAACCGAAGATAATATACAAATATAGTGGAAACGGAACAACCACATGGCAAGATCAAAATGGAAGAACCGTTGGCCACATCCAAGTTGTCAAATAGAATATCGACCGTTAGTCAAAATCGATCTTTTTCAATGTAAATTTGGCCAAACAGGGACCTTCCTGATTTGATACTACGGTATTTGATTGCGTCATTGACATTGTATCCAATAGTTCACATAATTATGAATGTAGCTCAATTTTCCAACCAATCTGATATTGGAAATTCATAAATGAAACGAGATGAACTGGGCGATCTCATCGCATTTCTTGCCGTTTGTGAAGAAAGAAGTTTTACCAAGGCAGCGGCGCGCCTTGGTACGTCGCAATCTTCCCTTAGCCATACTGTCAAGCGGCTGGAAGAGCGGCTTGATCTACGTCTTCTGACGCGGACCACCCGCAACGTCTCCCCGACGGACGTGGGCGAGAAACTGGCCGCAACTCTGCGGCCCTCTCTGGACAATATCGAGAATGAATTGAGAGGACTGACAGTATTCCGATCAAAACCGGCGGGGCTTGTACGCATCAACAGCTCTCGCAAGGCAGCTCAGGACATTCTCTATCCCAAGCTCGCTCCGATCATGGAAGACTATCCCGACATCCGCATAGAAATCTCGGTTGACCAGAAGTGGACAGACATTGTCGAAGAGCGCTTTGATGCCGGTGTAAGGCTGGGCGAGAGCGTCGAGAAAGACATGATCGCGGTACGGATCAGCCCGGAATTGCGCATGCTGGCGGTTGGAACGCCCGCCTATTTTGAAGAGCATGGGCACCCCGAGACCCCGCATGATCTTACAGAACATATCTGTATCAATATGCGTCTCCCTACGCTGGGCGGGCTCTATCCGTGGGAATTCGAGAAGAACGGCAAGCCGCTCAATGTGCGGGTTGAGGGGCAATTCACATCGAATGATCCCGACATGATCATTCAAGCCTGTCTTGATGGACGCGGATTATGCTGCCTGACAGATCACCATCTGGAACCCTATCTGAAGAGTGGCAAGCTTGTCACGACGCTGGAAGACTGGAGCCCTCCATTTCCCGGCTATTATCTCTATTATCCATCTCGGCGGCAAGCATCCTCGGCCTTTTCTATCGTGGTGGATGCCTTGCGCTGGAAGGCGCGCTAGTGCCCTCTTTGCCAAATATGAACGGCTGGTTGGACCCAGCCGTTTTGCGCGTTGCGTATCCCGTCAGAGAACCTAGCCGAGCGTGGACATGTCGATCACGAAGCGATAGCACACGTCATTGTTTTCAAGACGCTCGAAAGCTTCGTTGATCTGATCGGCGCTGATCAACTCGATGTCTGCAACAATGTCATGCTCGGCGCAAAAGTTGAGCATTTCCTGTGTCTCGGCGATACCACCGATATTGGAGCCAGAGAAGCTGCGACGCCCCTGGACCACATTGAAGGCCCCCACTTCGAGCGGCTCGGACGGAAGCCCCACCAGCACCAGAGAGCCATCTATGGCCAACAGGTTGAGATAGGCATTGATTTCATGCCCGGCAGAGACCGTGTCGATGATGATATCCACCTTGGACGCGAAGGCTTTCATCTGCTCGGGATTGGTCGATAACACCGCCTCATGAGCACCGAGACGTTTGGCATCAACCACTTTGGTGGCAGATGTGGTGAAGACCACCACATGGGCTCCCATCGCTTTGGCGATCTTGATGGCAACATGGCCAAGCCCGCCAATGCCGACGATGCCCACGGTTTTGCCAGCCCCTGCCCCCCAGTGTTTGAGTGGCGAGTAGACCGTAATCCCTGCGCAAAGCAGCGGAGCTGCCGAAGCCAGATCAAGACTATCCGGCATGTGCAAAGTGTATTTTTCCTTGCAGACATAGCTCTGGGAAAAACCGCCATAGGTCATGCTGTCCATATATTTGTCCGGAGAGTTGAAGGATAGGGTCGTTCCCCCTTCCCCTTCGCAAAACTGCTCCAGATCATGGCGGCAGGCATGGCAATGACCGCAGGAATCCACGATACAGCCAACAGCGGCCAGATCGCCAACCTTGAAGGACGTGACCTCACTACCAACAGCAGTCACCCGGCCAACGAATTCATGACCGGGAACCATCGGAAAATGCCCAAGGCCGAAATCGTCATTCACCTGATGCAGATCGGAATGGCAAATGCCGCAATAGAGGATCTGGAACTGAACATCATCCGGTTGCAGGTCTCGCCGGGCGATGTCCATCACTTCCAGAGGTTTCTTTGCTTGTGTCGTACCGACGGCTTTGATGTGTGTAGCCATGATTGGTCCTCTTGGAAAAGGTTTACTCGTTTGTCGCAGGGCGTCAGTCTTCGATCACGAAGGGGAAAGCCTTTCGATCGGAATGCTCAGGATCCGGGCCTCCGCGCTTGCCGGTGTCAAGTGCATCGATGCTGGCGATCTCTTCAGCCGTCAGCGCAAAATCGAAGATGTCGAAATTCTCGATAATGCGGGCCGGACTGACAGATTTCGGTATGATCGAAATGCCAAGTTGCAAGTGCCAGCGTAGCATGATTTGAGCTGGGCTCTTACTGTATTTTTGTGCCAGCGCCGCAATGGCGGGATGGGTCAGAGGGTCTTCCTCGGGCTTGGCATCCTCGCGCCAGTACCGTTGCACGCCGCCAATGGGTGACCATGCCTGCGTGAGGATATCGTGTTTCTTGTGAAAGTCGATCAGCGGTTTCTGCGTAAAGAAGGGATGCAGCTCGACCTGATTGACGGCTGGCGTGACATCCGTTTCTGCCATCAGGCGCTCAATGTGAGCCGGACTGAAATTGCTGACACCAATGGCACGAATGCGGCCTTCAGCCATGAGTTTTTCGGCGGCCTTGTAAGCCCCGACGGTTCGCTCAAATTCAGCCGGTGCGGGCTGATGCAAAAGATAAAGGTCGAGATAGTCGAAGCCGAGTTTCTTCATGGAACGCTCAAAGCCGTGCATCGCGCCGTCATAACTATAGTCGCTGACCCAGAGTTTGGTCTGGATGAAAATGTCACTTCGCGCGATGCCGTTTTCGCGCACGGCTTGAGACACCTGCGCTTCATTGCGATAGGCGGCGGCCGTATCAATCATGCGATATCCGGCGGCCAGAGCTGCCTTGACGGCTCCGACAGTGTCTTCAGGGCTCGAGCGATATACGCCGAGGCCAACGGCTGGCATCGTAACGCCATTGTTCAGCTTTATGGAAGGATTGTAACCTTGCATGGTTGTCTCCCGTGTTTGAGACTATGTTGAAATTTTTCAGGATCAGACCTTGTGAACGCCAAGGCTCTCACCGATTCCGAAGCCCGGTACTGTGGTGCATTTGACGATGAGGTCGGCAACGCTCTTGCGCGACACATAGGCTTGCGGGTTTTTGAACGGCTCACCCTTGCGCGTAGTGCCGTAAGCGATTTCATCGAGATCATTCAGCCATTCAGGGCGGATGATCGTGTAATCGAGATCCGATGCTTCGATGGCCAAGGCTGAATCCCGGTAAGGATCGAGTATACCGGAATATCTCTGTCCCGGAACTTCGTCATAAATGCCCATGGAGCTGACGAAGATCAGCCTTTTGACCTTTGCGTTATGCATGGCGTTGATGATGGTGCGAGCCTGCTCCACCATATCGCCTGACAGATTGGCATAGACACCATCAACCCCGGCCATGGCAGCTTCGAGCTTGACGCCATCCGTAACATCACCATCCACGAGTGAAACCCTTGGTTCATTCGCATATGGCTTGAGACGACTGGCCGCGTTGCGCGCATAGAGCACCAACTGAAGGTTCGTCGTCTCCAGAAAAAGATCTGTGGTGACACGGGCAATTTGTCCCGCAGCACCAAGAATGAGTGTTTTCACCATTAAACCTATCCTATGGGAACATGTTCGGCTCCCTCTGACATCAAAGATAGGCGTCTTATATTTCTTTGATTAGGTGCTAAAACCGGATTGAACTTATACCGGAATTTAATAAATAGCGCTTCGCGCGGTCGGCCGGATGGCTCAGCCATTCATGAATTTTGAATATAGCCGCAAGACTTTTTATGCGTCTTATCAAATTCCCCGGATATGCCGATATTCGCATCAATGGAACACCGCCATCATGCGTGTCCCTTCCCTCCTCCCCGCAGACCCAATCAATGAAATGAAAAGCCTATGAGCACAACAACCAATCAGGAAAGCCGAACCAGGCCGACAGTCGGTCACATCGGCTTCATTACCATCCTCAGTGCCCTGATGGCATTTACGTCTCTGTCGACAGACATTTACCTGCCAGCAATGCCGGTGATGGCAAATGACCTTCATGGCAACGCCGAACTGACTGTCACCGGCTTCCTGATCGGCTTTGCCATCGCGCAGCTTATCTGGGGACCAATCAGTGATCAAATCGGCCGCAAGAAACCACTCTTCATCGGCATGCTGGTTTTTGTTCTGGGATCGGCTGGCTGCGCCATGGCGCAATCGATCGAACAAGTCGTCTTCTGGCGCGTCATACAAGCTTTCGGGGCCTGTACTGGCCCAATGCTGTCGCGGGCCATGATCCGTGATCTTTACGAAAGAACGCGGGCCGCTCAAATGCTCTCGACCCTTGTGATGGTGATGGCCATTGCGCCAATCATCGGCCCGCTTCTGGGTGGTCAGATTGTTCGCTTCAGCTCATGGCATTCCATTTTCTGGCTTCTTTTCGGCATCGGCTTCGTCATGTTCCTGTCGATTTTCAAACTGCCCGAGACATTGCCCAAACATGACGCATCCTCTTCGTCAGTCATGTCAGCCTTACGCAACTATATCGTCTTGATGCGGAACAGGGAATTCATGCGCTATACCCTGTGCGTCACCTTTTACTATGTCAGCGCCTACGGTTTCATAATCGGATCGCCCTTTGTCTATATCGAGTATTTCGGGATCGACTATCAGTATTACGGTTATCTGTTTGGCCTGAACGTCGTCGGCGTTATGGTTATGAGCTACTTCAACCGGTTCCTGCTTTTACGCTATTGCATGGACCATCTGTTGCAGGCATCGGTGGTTCTGTCATTTTGCTCGATGCTCGTTCTTGCCGCTGCTGCTTACTTCGATCTGGCCAGTCTTTCCCTTGTCATCATCACGGTGTTCATTTTCTTTTCCCTGAACGGGATCATTGCAGCAACGGCGACGGCGGCGGCTCTGGATGAAGTCAAGACCGCTGGTTCCGCGTCGGCTCTCATCGGCTCCCTGCAATATGGAGGTGGCATCATTTCCTCGCTTCTTCTCACTGTCTTCCGCGATGGTACCCCTTGGCCCATGGCGTGGATCATGGCTCTGTTTACCTTTGCGTCCATGTCGACGGTGCTATTCAAGAGCCGTCGACAGGATTGAGGCCTTGCGGATACAAAAACGGCAGGACTTGCCTTGCAGGTCCTTTCGTTTCATTTGCAATTTTATGCTCCGGAATTACACGCGCAAAAGGGCCTTGATGGCACGCCGCTCGTCCATGGCCTTGTACCCTTCAGCGACGTCTGCAATCGGTATTTGCAGGTCGAAGACCTTGCCCGGTTCGATCTTTCGATCCAGAACCATCTGCATCAGGTCCGGCAAGAAGCGGCGCACCGGAGCAGGACCACCCATCAAACCGACCTGCGCAAAGAACAGATCCTGACCGTCGATCTTGACGCCATGAGGCACGCCAACAAAACCAACGGTGGAGCCGGGTCGGGCGCAGGCGATTGCCTGTTTCATGGATTGGTCGGTCCCCACACATTCCAGCACGGAATCCGCACCGATCCTTGCGGTGAGTTCCTTGATCTTGGCAATACCTTCATCGCCCCGTTCGGCAACGATGTCGGTTGCGCCAAATTCAAGCGCCAGCTCCTGGCGGGATTTGTGGCGGCTCATGGCGATGATGCGTTCGGCCCCCATCTGTTTTGCAGACATGACCCCCATTAAACCAACCGCACCGTCTCCCACGACGACAACGGTTGAACCGGGCTGAACTCGGGCAGCATCGGCCGCATACCATCCTGTCCCCAAGACATCCGAAGCCGCGAGAAGATGGGGAATGAGGTCTTCAGAAGGCTGCCCATCTGTTTTGACGAGCGTACCGTCGGCCAGTGCGACACGAGCCAACGGCGCTTGCGCACCTGTCATGAATTCCCGTTGTTCGCAGGAAGAATGAAAGCCATGTCCACAGTGCGGGCAGGTATTGTCAGACAGGCAGAATGATCCAACGACAAAATCACCCGGTTTGACCGTTTTAACCGAATCTCCAACTGCTTCAACAACACCGCAATATTCATGGCCCATTGCCATGGGAGCAGAAATGTCATTCAAGCCACGGTAAGGCCAAAGATCGGATCCGCAAACGCACGTCGCTGCGAGGCGAATAATGGCATCTGTCGCATGGATGATCTGAGGTTCGGGGACCTCTTCGTAGCGGACATCACCGGGACCATAGAGCATTGTTCCTAACATTGGTTATCTCCTTGGATTAAGCGCATCCTGTAGATCCGCCTTATTTGCATTGCGTTTTTGCATTTGTTGAACATCAGAGCATACAGACATAATTCTGAAGCAGATATAGCGCGTCTTTGAAAGGTTCTATGCTCTGGATTCATGAATTGACGGCACCGGAGCTTCAGGCTTGTGAGCCATAGAAGAAATCAGCCGTCGCACCACCATCAATCAGGAAATCGCTGCCGGTTATGAAACCGCCCTCCGGCCCCATCATGTGGGCAGCAAGCGCAGCGACTTCATCGGGTGTTCCGGCCCGCCCGGCAGGCATTTTCTTCAGCATCGTCTGGTAGAAGTCTGCGCGTTCGCCATAGAGCTCGTCATGGGCCAGAGGCGTGACGATTATGCCAGGACTGATGGCATTCACCCGCGCCTTTCGTTTGGCCCATTTGACAGCCTCTCCCCTCACGCGCAAGGAATTGCAACGCTTGGACATCTGATAGGCATGGAGTGTATCCTTGACGCCCTTGACGAAATCGAGATCCAGCAACTCATCTGCCGGTGCGGTTGCCAACAAGGCATCCTGCTCGCTGCCAAGAGCAGGCATGCGATAACCGGACTGGGACGAGATCACGATACCGGCCCCGCCGGGTGCAATCACCTTGCCGAACTCCTCGAGCAGCACTGCGGTTCCATATAGATCGACTTTGAGGATCTTCTCGATCGGGGCCTGAGAGGGAGATACGCCTGCGGCCTGAACCAGAGCGCTGATTGGCCCCAGGTCCTGTGCCTTGGCCACGATAGCCCGAACTGCGGTGCGGTCCGAAATGTCCGCTTCGATTGCTGTCACGTCAAACCCGGCGAACTCCAGCGTTTTCGCTGCGTCATTTGCGGATTCCTGCGTATGGTTTGCTACCAGAATATGGCGACCGTGACCAATCCGCCGCGCAATGGCCAAACCGATGCCTCCGGCACCAACAATGACTGTTACGTCTTTCATTTCATGTTCCCATTTCTATAAAGCTGCCTTTGCAACGGACATTCAAGGACCGTCCTGTCCTCTCACGCCAAGGCGCAATAGTCCTCGTCAGAGACAGCTTCCAGCCATTCATTGGCCGCGTTTTCGCCGGGCACTTCGATGGCAAGGTGAGAGAACCAGCTGTCCCTGGCTGCGCCGTGCCAATGTTTGACACCAGCGGGTATCTTGACCACATCACCGGGTTTGAGAGCTTCGGCTGGCTTGCCGAACTCCTGATACCACCCCTTGCCTGAGGTGCATAAAAGGATCTGCCCGCCGCCCTTGTCAGCTTTGTGGATGTGCCAATTGTTTCGGCAACCCGGTTCAAAGGTGACATTGCCGATGAACAGGTCTTGCTGCGACAGAATATTCAAATAGCTCCGGCCAACAAAATAGTCCGCATATGCAGTATTTTCAGGCCCACGTTCAAAAATTCCATCAGATGTCGTTTCACTTGACATTTGCTTCTACTCCATTGAAATTTCGCCAGATTTGGCATTGTGAGTTCACGCTCGACACACTCGAAAGACTGCCATGACAGGCTTTCGGCTTGTTTCCCTGCGGCTGTGCGCGTGATCCGGTTCAGGCAGAGCCTTGAGAAAACCTCAGCAACCACGCGCCGCGCGTGTCGCGCCGTCTGCATGTAATTTACGCTGTTCAATTCAAATGATTAGGCCATAAAAGAGACAAGCCTTTATGCTCAGGATTCATTTATCCGGCATTTTGCTTTGGCTCATTTCTACCCGTCCCAGATATTCCGCGCCCAGCCAGCCTGCCTGTACTGCGCCCATTATGGCCGCCGCGCCTTTTTGCCAGCAACTTGGTATTTCCATAGTGCCCAATGGCAGCATAAAGCCAGATTATGGAGCCGTAATTGACGAAGAACCCTACCCAGTTGGCTTTGAAATCCCAGTAGCTGAAAGTGAAATGAAGAACCAGTTTGGAGCCCATGTTCATTTCAAGGAACGCAAAGATCCCATAGACCGAAGCAAGCACGGTCACTGCTCTCAACAGCCATGTTCTCATGCTGTTTCTTGTGGTTATGTTCAGCAGTTCCCTTGCCACCCCCATGATCATCATCCAGTGCATACCGAGGTGGATGCCGACAATCATCAGCATCCAGTAGGCTGAGAGCGTATGGATCTGACGGGCAAGAAAGTCCCCCTTCATTCCAAAGAACGCGAAGAGGTCTCGCGAGATCATCAGGCTCGTGACCATCAGAGCGACAGCGGCAACGAGAAGGCTCAGATTGATTAGCGTCACCACAAGGCGGTGCCGGTTCCGGGCTACCTTGGTGAGTGAAGCAAACCAACGTCGGTTGCATGCGACATGGACAATCAGGAGAACGAAAAAAATCGTTCCGATTATCTCATGCACCAGAGAGCCAAACCATTCAAAGGCAAGAGCGAAAACAAACAATCCGGTCGCGATGAAATCGAAAAAGAGTCGAAATAGCCGTTCTCTGTTCAAGATTGGTCCTTTTCACCCCGATATTCCAAGCTCAGCAATCCAGTCGCTGACAGCATTTTGAGCATCAGCCGATGTCGTAACGATTCTTCCGTCGCTGGCACCTCTGAGAGCAAGGCCACTCAATATGGTGGCATCGGGACACAGGGTTTCCAGGTCCTCGACACTGCGGCCAAGTCGGCTGCCTTCATGGGTGCAGAAGGGAACAATCGTCTTGCCTGCAAAATCGTAACTCTCCAGAAAAGTGAAGAAGGCCATCGGCATGGTCGCCCACCAGTTGGGATATCCGACGAAAATCACGTCGTAATCTGCCATATTGCTGACAGTTCCAGTCAGCGTCGGACGGAAATTTTCCTGTTGTTCGCGTTTCGCCTGATCGGTGGTGGCGCGGTATTCTGCGGGGTAGGAATGAGTGGTCTTAAGCTCGAAAATGTCTGCGCCCGTCAATTTCCGAACCTGCTCGGCGACAGCGCGTGTGTTGCCGGTTCGTGAATAATAGGTGACCAGAATTTTGCTCTGGTCTCCGGTCTGTTGTGCTTGTGCATTTTTCATGAGAAAGGGGACCGACAGGCCGATGGATGCGGCAGCTTTCAGAAAACTGCGCCGGCTATTCAATTTGGTGGTGTCTTTGCTGGATTTGATGGTCATCATGTGAGCCTTTCCTACAAACCAGTCATGGCTTCGACCGCTTCAGTGTATCGCCCACCTTCCACTGTGATAGCTGCGGCATTGATGCGCTCCATGTCTTCGGCGGTGAGAACGACATCGACGGCTTTCAGGTTTTCTTCCAGGCGATGAAGCTTCGTGGTTCCGGGAATAGGCACGATCCAGGGTTTGCGGGCAAGAACCCATGCAAGAGCGATTTGGGCAGGCGAGGCTTCCCGCTCTTTTCCAATCTCGGTAAGGAGATCAACAACCGCTTTGTTGTGTTCCATTGCTTCTGGCTGATAGCGTGGCAACGCTTTTCGGAAATCTCCGTCCTTGATCTCAGAAGCGGACCTGATAGCTCCGGTCAAAAAGCCCTTGCCGAGCGGGCTATAGGCGACCCAACCAATACCCAGCTCTTCCACCACGGGCATAATGCTCGCTTCATGCTGACGGGTCCAAAGGGAATATTCACTTTGCAGTGCTGTGACGGGTTGAACCGCATGGGCACGACGGATGGTGTCCGGACCGGCTTCGGATAGGCCAAAATGGCGTACCTTGCCCTGAGCAATCAGATCCTTGACAGTTCCGGCCACATCTTCGATCGGTACAGAGGGGTCAACTCTATGCTGATAGAAAAGATCGATGACATCGGTGCGCAGTCGTTTCAACGATCCGTCGCAAGCCTTGCGTATATCGTCCGGATGGCTGGTCAGGCCATTCCATTGGCCGTCTTTTCCGATATCGAAACCAAATTTGGTGGCAAGGACCACTTTGTCCCGAATCGGTTCCAGCGCTTCGCCAACCAGAAGTTCGTTTGTGTAGGGACCGTAAATTTCGGCGGTATCGAAAAAAGTAACGCCCAGATCATTGGCCTGACGAATAAGCGTGACCATGTCCTTGACCGGCGGTGCGTCGCCATAGGAAAAGCTCATGCCCATGCAACCAAGTCCGATGGCCGAAACCTCAAGCCCGTGGTTTCCAAGTCTTCGCTGTTTCATCATCAACCCCTTTCAGCCAAACCGTTCCGTTTGCTAATTGATGACGAGAATCTAGGCGCTTCAGGATGTTTTGATTAGGCGGAGATTTTGGCAAGAGCTTATATCTGAATTTCATAAGTTCGGGCAACAGAGGCTCGATTACTAGCGTGATTACTGAATGCTCGATATAAGAACCGTTAAAAAGTCTCTCTGATCTCCTGCCCTGACAAATGGCGGCCATAGCCATACGAGGGAAAGCCTGAGGATTTCTTCAGGCCAACGATGCCCCCTCCTCCCCGGCTATTGCCAAAACTGGCAGCCGCATTCAGACCGGGAAGGAGTTGCTTTGACTTCCTGTCGTCAAAGATCGCGAAAGGCTCACCGAGCGATCTACGCCACGATCTTCCTATGAAACAGCGCAGTCGGATCGGCGGCCATCAGCTTGGCCACCATGCCATGCTTGAAGGTCTGATAGGCTTCTTGCGTGGCGTCATCGCCTTTCCTTGGCTGGAACTGCTTGACCTGCGCGCGGAATTCGTCGGTGAAATAGCCATCCACCGGCCAGAGCGCGATCCGCTTGCCACGATATTCGAACTCGAAATAGAAGCGCCCGATAAGTGCCTCGGGGGCCTCCATCGGCAGGCCTTCGGTCTTGATCGTGATGTTATGGGCGTTGCGGGTGCTGCCGCGTAGGACAAGCTCGATGATGTCTGTCACACCCGGGCCGGGGAACCCGACCTGAAGTTTCAGGTCGTTGCGTTCCATCGGTTCATCAGGCGACAGAGCCGCGATGGCGCAGGTCAGCATCTGGAACATCAGTGCCGAAGCAATGATCTGATCCGGACCGGCATAGCGGATGAAGTCGTCGCGCGTGAAGGCAAGCGGGCAATCGCCCTCTTTCAGTGCGACGACCGGTGCGTGGCGCGTCTGAACGCCATACGGATTTGAGACTTGCGTCAGCATCGGGCTACTCCATCGCACTCGGAGCGACGACATCGTCAAGGTCTACGACCTCTTTGATCAGGTCATTGGCAAGAAGGAAATCCATGTCATCCTTCATGCTGGCCAGATCATCCTGATCAAGGCTTGTTGTGAAGCCTGCCCAGTCGGCCAGCTTGGTGGCGTCTTCAATGGAGATATTCTTCTCCTTGGCACCAAGGGCAATGGCTTCGGCGCGGTTGTTATCGATATAGCTCTGGGCTTCCTTGTGCACCTTGATGACACGGGCCACCAGATCGGGATGCTTGGTGACAAAGTCAGGGCGCGCAGCGAGCACCAGCTTGGGCGTGACAAGGCCCTTGGCCGTGGTGATCACGTGGGCCCCTTCTTCCTCGGACTTGATGACCAATGAAGCGGCCAGCAGGGCAGCATCGACATTGCCGGACAGCATGGCCGCGCGGGCCTTTGGCAGATCCATCGAGACGAAGTTGACGTCACTTTGCTCGAGCCCGGCCTTGGCAATGGCAGCCACCAGCATCTGATGCAGCACGGTGCCTTTCGGGCCAGCAACCGTCTTGCCCTTGAGTTCGGCAACGCTAGCAGGACCGCCCTTTGCGGCGACCAGAGCGAAGGTCTCGGATGGGCGTGAGACGGCGGACACGATCTTGATCGGATTGCCCGCAGCGGCTGCCATCAGCACCGAAGTGGAGTTCATGACCATGCCGAAGTCGAGTGATCCAGCGGCCAGGGCCTGTGCCTGTTTGGCGCCAGAGGTGATCTCGTGCCAATTGATGGTGATGCCGTCTTTTTCGAATTCCTTTTCAAGTCGGCTCTGTAGCCTTGTGACCATGACTTGCAGATTGAAGGGCGAGGTCACATAAGAGACGTTGATTTCCTTGACCTCGTCGGCAATGGCCGCGGCTGCGGACAGGGCAAGGCCAAAGGCTGCGGCCGACAGGGCCGCGATAGCGGATTGAAGTGACTTCAGCATGCGCTGATTCCTCCGTTTGTGGGGGTGGTTGAAAAGGAGTGGCGTGCGTTCCCTGTGCGATGGCTGACCAGTCCGCGCAAATGGCGCTGGATTGAGCGAACCGCCTCGCCGTCAAGGTCGCGCGGGCGCGGAATGGGGATCGGGACATCCTCGATGATCTGGCCATGGGCCATGACGACCACGCGGTCGGCCAGCTTGACCGCCTCTTCCAGATCATGGGTTACAAACAGGATCGTGCGAGGGCTACGGGCCTGAAGAGCAAGCAGCAGCTCGTGCATATCCGACCGCGTCAGGGCATCTAACGAGGCAAAGGGCTCATCCATCAGCAACAGGGCTGGCTCTTGCAAGAGGGCGCGACCAAGTGCGGCCCGCTGCGCCATGCCACCCGACAATGCGGAAGGCCTGGCCTTGGCAAAGGCGGCAAGATCAAGTGCCCCGAGCATGTCTGCGACACGTCTCAGCCTTTCTTTCCTGTCGAGTGCCTTCCGCGCTCTTAAGGCAAGCAGCAGATTCTGTTCAAGATTGGCCCATGGCAAAAGGCGGTGATCCTGAAAGACCACGGCACATTGCGCAGCAAGCCCATGAGGCTGGATGCATCCGGCATCGGGAGCCACAAGCCCGGCAAGGCAATGCAGAAGGGTTGTCTTGCCGCATCCGGATCGCCCGATCAGCGCGACAATTTCGTTGGGGGCTATGCTGAGCGACAGCTCCTTGATGACAGTGTGACCGGCTGGCTCTGCGCTGTTGTCGTCGGCTCGGACAAAGCGCTTGCTCAGCCCTTTGATCTCGACTGGCGCCGTAGGGCTTCTCGTGTCCATCAGAAGACGCCCCCGAGCATGCGCTGCCGGTCATCGGATGGCAGCAGGCGGCGGAAGATGGCGTCAAGCACCATGCCCGTGATGGCAATGACCACGATGCCAACGAAGATCCTGTCGGTCCGCGCCAACTGTTCGGAATCGAGAATGAGATAACCAAGCCCGGCGCTTGCAGCGATCAGCTCTGCCCCGACAAGAGCACGCCAGGCATAGCCAAAACCAAGCCGCAAGCCTGTCGACAGACCCGCGCTCGCCCCCGGCACCAGCACAAAGCGGACGGTCTCCAGCTTGCTAAGGTTGAGAGTCTGGGCCATTTGCAGAAGTTTTGGATCAACCGTCTGGAGAGCGGTCAAGGCAGACAGGTAGACGGGAAAGAAACTGGCAAGGATGATGACCGCGAGTTTTGACCCCTCCCCGATGCCGAACCACAGGATAAGCAAGGGAACCAGCGCCAGCGGCGGGATCACCCTGATGGCTTCGAGCGGCAGGAAAGTCATGCGACGGACGAGCGGGAAGCGATAGTTGAGCGCCGCCAGCAACAAGGCCGAAGACCCAGACAGTGCAAAGCCGACAAGCACCCGCATCAGACTCACCTCGATATGCTTGGCCAGCAACCCCTTGCCCCACAGATCAACCGCGGCCGTCCAGACTTCCACAGGTGGCGGCAACAGATAGGCATTGAACCAACCTCGTACAGAGCCAATATGCCAGAGTCCAACGCCGAGAAACGGCAATGCCAGAACAGTCAGCAGCGCGAGCGGTCTTTGCTTTGCCAGATAGGCGTTGAATGTGGGAACGTTCATGAGGGATATGCGTTTGTAGAGTACGAGGGCACATTTGGGCGTCATGAACCATCGCGCATCAATGTTGAGTATTGAACTCAGGTATATACAGAATATAACTTGAGTCAATGACTCAAATTTACAAACAGACAATCTCTCGCGTTTGGTCGGGCTTTTGCAAAAAGTTCCGGATCGTGGTTCTGGTCACATCGACTGCTTGACGCAACTCGCCAGGACATCACTTCAAGGCTGAGTCATTTCTTTTGATCGCCACACGACAAGAGACGGTTATGAACAGCGAAAATGACACACCATCAGGCACCGTCCAGGCAGATTAATTGCCCTGCCCTTGAGAGGTCAAAGGATCACAAGCTCTCAGATAGTAACAAGGAAAATCGGCTCAGCCTTTTTGCTCTGTCGAAAGCATTTACTCCCGGCCCGCATATGGGGAGAAAATCCGACTTTCCACAATTCCGCTCAGAATACACATTCGCCAACTGGCTGCTCACGGCTGGATGCCGTGAAATCAACGCAGCGCACAGCTCACAAAGGCCATATAGGGATTGAATGAGAAATTTTCATTCCGACGTGAAATCGGCAATGAGTCACAAATGCTTGAAAATCAGGCTCATTCGCGAGGGGACAAGGAAAGGGAAAAGAAACTTCGCGAGTTTCAATAACGAAACCATTTCAGATATTTGCGAAGGGAAATGGCGGAGAGGAAGGGATTCGAACCCTCGAGACAGTTACCCGCCTACGCCCTTAGCAGGGGCGCGCCTTCAGCCACTCGGCCACCTCTCCGCGGACCTGTTTAAAGATCAAGGCAGAGTGAATCAATGGCTATTTTGTCACGAGAATGACATTTCCACATATGGCACCATCTCAACGCGATGAAGGGAGCCCAGCCACGTTTCGAAATTTTGCACAAAAAACAAAGGATTATGTTCGCATCCCTGAAAGACGAATGTTGATATTGCGCTTCTTTCACACCCCAAAATCGAAGTGCTCCAAGCTTGGTGAATGCCTCCACCCGGATAGCACTGCACACGGCTCTTACATCAAATGTTTCGTCTAGTCGTTCAAGACACTATCAAGATAATGGGCAAAAACTGGTTGACCATCACGATTGAAATCGAATTCCAGGAAAGGCAAAAGTGCCTTGTTGATCATGCCGAACAGGATGCAAAGAAAGCCCATGGCTGCGATCTTTGGTTCCATGCCATCCTTTAGCTGACCAGCCTCGTGAAGTCTGGTGAAGGATTTGAGAAACACGCTTTCATACATCTTGTGCTGACCAATGAGAAACTCGATCAGTTCAACTTCTCTCTCAGACATTTCAATATTGTGCATCAGGATGAAAAGGGCGCGTCCAACTTTGCTATTTTCAGAAAACAGCTCGCACAGATTGTCGATTTGTCGCCTGAATTCTATAGCGGGATTGGGAGGCGGCAAATCTTCCAAGGCTTCCTTGATCTGCCTGAATTCCGGTATGGCCTGTTCATTCCAGATCGCTTTAAGCACTTCGGTCTTGCCGCTAAAGTGGCCGTAAAAGGCTCCTCTGGTCATGCCCGCCTTTTCCGCGATCTCATTCAGCGTCGTCGCCTTATATCCCTGACTGTGAAACAGGACAGCGGCGGATTCTATGAGCGCCTGATATGTCTTTTCTTTATCAGCTTTCGTTTTTCGAGCCACGTTTTCACCGACCGTAATCTCAAGTTAAGTGTCACATGCGATATTGCATAGCAGAAATGACAATACAATGGTCTTTACAAATATACATACTGGTATGTATATATAAAAGCCATTTGCCAAATGTAACATCCTTGTGCACCATTTTTTCGCATCTCACTATTCGAGTTCGCCTATGATCAAAAAACTTGCCCTCATCACCCTTGTTGCTTTGTCGCTGACAGGGTGCAATGACAAGCTGTTTTCTTCGGCCAATGCTATTGAACGGGCCGCTGAGGATCCGACTGCACGTCCAGCCAAGATTGTGACGGCGCATCAGGTGGCCCTCAAGCTTCCAAAATCCTTTCCGGGCGTTACCAAAGCCAGCAATAATGCCGAGCTTTCCTTCCGCATCGCCGGGCAAGTCGACACTCTGCCCGTCCGGGCAGGTCAAATTCTCAAAAAGGGTGATTTGATTGCAGAGCTTGATGACACCCCTTATCGCAATGTGCTTGCAGCCAAAGAAGCCAGTTATGATCTGGCCAAGGTCAGCCTTGAGCGAACCGAACAGCTGTTCGAAAAGAATCATGTCGCACAGGCGGCTCTTGACTCGGCCAAGTCCACTTTCGAATCCGCACAGGCCGATTTGAAGGCTGCACAAGACAATATTGGCTATACCCGCATTACCGCACCCTTCAGCGGGATTGTCGCAAAGACATATGTCGAGCGCTATCAGACCGTTTCGGCCGGGACATCGATCGCCAAATTCCAGAGCAATGAAGGCGTTGATGTCGAGTTCAACGTACCTGAAAAGCTGTTCTTGCGTTTCAATCCCAAAAAGCTGGCTTTGCTGCCCAAAATCGAGGTGCGTTTCGATGCGCTGCCAGATCGTGCCTTTGAAGCCACCTACAAGGAAATCAACACAGTTCCAGACTCTGTCACCCGCTCCTACAAAGTGACCATCACGATGCCGAGCCCAGAAGAAATAACCGTCTTTCCGGGCATGAGTGTTTCTGCGAGCGTCGACATCGCCAAAATCCTCAATTTTGACGATGCGGAAGGTGTCCTTGTTCCATTGGAAGCCGTGTTCGATGAAAATGGGTCTCGCTGGGTCTGGAAAGTCGATGAGAGCAATCAGGCTCGCAAGACCGAAGTTGAGGTCTATGGCATTCAGGATGGCATGATCCGCATCTCCCACGGCATTGCGGAAGGAGATCGGGTGATAGCAATCGGCACTGCCCACGTCACCGAGGGAATGAAGGTGAGAACCTACAAAAAGGAAGGAGGGCTTTAGCGCCCTCTGCCTGCCCCTCGCCTTTTGCCAATTGCATACTGAATATCCACTTGGTGCCCGTCATCCGCCTATGAGCTTTCCAGTCACGCGTCCAGGACGTTAGAAATCATGACACTTACAGACTATGCCATTGAAAACAAAACGGTCAGTTGGATGGTTACGATCCTGCTGATCCTTGGTGGTATCTTTGCATTTCTCAATCTTGGCCGCCTTGAAGACCCGGAATTCACGATCAAGCAGGCGGTCATCGTAACGTCCTATCCCGGTGCGTCAGCCCTTGAAGTGGAGGAAGAGGTCACCCTGCCCGTTGAAACGGCCCTTCAGCAGTTGGCCTATGTCGACAATGTCACGTCCATTTCTTCTGCCGGTCTGTCTCAGGTTACCGTCGAGATGAAGGACAAGTATCGCGATGCCGAGCTCAAGCAGATCTGGGATGAAATGCGCCGCAAAATCCGCGATATGGAATCAGACCTGCCGTCCGGCTCCTATTCCCCGGTCATCAATGATGATTTCGGCGATGTCTATGGCATCTATATGGCTGTTACCGGCGAGGGATACAGCCAGCAGGAATTGCATGATTATGCCGACTATCTTCGCCGAGAGCTGGTTCTTGTTCAGGGTGTCGGCAAGGTTTCCATTGGCGGGACCTTGCAGAAACAGATCATTCTTGAGATCAATCGTGCAAAACTTGCCTCTCTCAATCTGTCTGTCTCCTCGCTCCAGTCCCTTCTACAATACCAGAATGTGGTTTCAAACGCAGGCAACATAAAGGTAGGCAGCGAATATATCCGTATCAGCTCGACCGGAGATTATAGCAATGTCGACCAGATCAAGGACGTTCTGCTGGGGCAGACCGGGGACAATCTGGTTTATCTGTCCGACGTTGCCGACGTCAAGATTGACTATAAATCTCCACCAACCCATGTCTATCGCTTCAATGGCGAACCGGCTCTGACAATCGGGATTTCCTTCGCCGAGGACGTCAATGTGACCGAGGTTGGCGAGAATGTCTATAAAAGGCTCCAGGAGCTTGAGTTCAACCGGCCAATCGGGATCTCCCTGCATACGATCTATAATCAGCCGGATCAGGTCACGGCTTCGATCAATGACTTCCTGCTGAATTTGGGAGCGGCGGTCATCATCGTCATTCTCGTGCTGCTGATCACGATGGGGCTGCGCTCCGGTATTCTGATGAGCATCATCCTGTTGCTGACAATCTGCGGAACACTGATTGTCATGCAGGTGATGGGCATGCCGCTTCATCGCGTCTCATTAGGTGCCATGATCGTTGCACTGGGGATGCTTGTCGACAACGCCATTGTGATCACTGATGGTATTCTGGTTGGCCTAAAGCAGGGTCTCAGTCGCGTTCAGGCAGCTCACCGCATAGTGGCGCAAACCGTCTGGCCTCTTTTCGGGGCAACCGTCATTTCGGTCGTGGCCTTTGCTCCTATCGGCCTGTCGCCTGACTCAACGGGTGAGTATACCGACTCCCTCTTCTGGGTATTGCTGATTTCGCTCATGATTTCCTGGCTGATGGCGATCACGATCACACCGTTCCTCGCCTCCATCATGTTCAAGGAATCTACTCCCGCCGACGCGGAATCCGACGGCGAGGCTCGTGAGCCCATCGATCCGTACAAGGGATTTGTCTACACCATTTACAGGCAGGTTCTGCTGCTGGCCTTGCGCTGGCGTTGGGGCACCGTGCTGCTGCTTCTGGCGGGCATGGCTGCGGCTATCTATGGATTCGGTTTCGTCAATCAGTCCTTCTTCCCGACGTCCAAGCTGCCCATGTTGACGGTAGACTTCTGGTTGCCTCAGGGCTCGGATATTCGTTCCACCATCTCGGATATGAACCGGATCGAAAGCGTTTTGCAGAAAAACGACAAGATCAAGCAGATCACCACAACGATCGGTGCGGGTGCTGATCGCTTCATGCTGACATTCCAGGGTGAGCGGACTTATGCCAACTATGGCCAGTTCATCATCGAAGTGAATGACTTCGAACAGCTTGATGAGATTCGGAACTGGGTTGACAATGAAGTGCGGGAAAATGCGCCCTATGCCTTTGTCAAAACCAGCCGGTTCGAGCTGGGGACCGGTGGTGGCTCGAAAATCGAGGCTCGGATATCCGGGCCGGATCCTGTTGAGCTGCGCCGCCTTGCCTCAGAAGTCATCGACATCTACCGCGCGGACCCGGATGCCATCAATATCCGCCATAACTGGCAGGAAAGAACCAAGGTCCTGAGGCCTCAGTTCGCTGAAGCCGAAGCAAGACGCCTCGGCATCACCAAGACCGATATCGACAATGCCATTCTGATGAATGTCAAGGGACTGAGCATTGCCAGTGTTCGCGATGGAACTGAAAGACTGCCGGTCATGGTGCGTTTGCCAGAGAGTGAACGGTCAAGCGTCGAACAATTAAGCGACATTCAGGTCTATAGCACGGTTCTTTCCAAATATGTCAGCATCGATCAGGTCGTAAAATCCATCGATCTGGCTTGGGAAGACCCTCTCATCATGCGTCGAGACAGAAAACGGACCATCAATGTTTGGGCCGACTCAGACCCGACGTCCGAAACGACATCGAACGCATTGTTCAAACGGCTTCAGAGCAAGGTTGAGGCCATTGCCCTTCCTGAAGGTTATGAATTGACCTGGGGTGGTGAGTATGAAAACCAGTCCAAGGCAACAGGGGCCATCTTCGCCAATGTGCCGCTGGGTGTCCTTGTGATGTTTGCCATCACCGTGATGCTTTTCAATTCTTTCAAACAGACACTTGTTGTCTGGCTCACAGTTCCGCTTTCCATCATCGGTGTGACGCTCGGGCTCTTGCTGTTTAATCTGCCCTTTAGCTTCACGGCTCTTATCGGCTTTTTGTCGCTTTCAGGCATGCTGCTCAAGAATGGCATCGTGCTGATTGAAGAGATCAAGCGGCTGAATGAAGAAGAAGGGTTGAGCATTCACGACTCCATTGCTCAGGCAGCCGTATCAAGGCTGAGACCGGTGACCATGGCCGCGATTACGACCGTGCTTGGTCTCATTCCGCTGATAACGGACATCTTCTTCGATTCCCTTGCCGTGACGATCATGTTCGGTCTGACAGCTGCAACTGTGCTGACCTTGATCGTGGTTCCGGTCCTGTTCGCCCTTTTCTATGGCGTAACATTCAAACGGGGAGAACGCATCTAGCACCATCCCCAAGCAAGCTATTCCGGTGACAAACCTACTTTGACCCATCCACCGGATTAATGCCATCGGAGCCGATGCTCCGGCGGCTAGACACCGCAAGAGGCCGACTTTTTACGGTTTGCCTCTTGCGGTTTTTTTGTGCCCGCTTGTGGGTGGCAACAGTAAAAAGCGACATGCCTTGTTTTCTGGAAAACGCCTTCCCTTCATCATACAAGTTTCGTTTATCTTCGTTTTAGGTTCATAATGTCGCGTCAACGAAATTTTTGGTTGCGGTTTTAAGCCAAATCGAAGATAGTCGACTTAACAGGAGGCTCCCATGGACACACTCATTCCCAGACATAAAACCATTCTGGATCAAGCCCGGATTGACGGGCGGGTCGATGTCGACAGCCTCGCCGAGATGTTCGGTGTCACTCCCCAAACAATCCGCAAGGATCTCAACTATTTATGTGAGATCGAGGCATTGGAGCGGATTCATGGAGGCGCGATCTACCCTTCGGGCGTCAGCAACTATGCTTATGAGGCACGCCGCCGACACGCAGCGGACCAGAAACAGGCGATCGGGCAAGCAACGGCGGCTCTCATTCCGGACAATGCTTCTCTCATCATCAATATCGGGACGACCACCGAACAGGTCTCCCAGGCTTTGACCCGTCATGACGGATTGATGGTCATCACCAATAATCTCAATGTGGCCAACATCTTTCACAGCTCGTCCAACGCCGAAGTCGTGATCGCCGGGGGTGTTCTTCGCAAGGAAGACGGCGGCCTTGTGGGCGAGGCAACTGCCGACTTCATCAGGCAATTCAAGGTCGACTTCGCAATCATCGGTGCATCCGCCATCGATCCGGACGGCACACTCCTCGATTATGACGTTCGGGAAGTGCGTGTAGCACAGGCGATTTTGCAGAGCGCCCGCAAGACCATTCTTGTCTCTGATTCCATGAAATTTGAACGCACGGCACCGGTCCGCATCGGTCATCTATCGCAGGTTGACTATTTCGTCACGGACAGCCTTCCCGACGATGAAGTCGTCTCGCTGTGTCAGGACGCAAAATCCGAAATTATCGTTGCCAAACCCCTTTGACGGGAGGAAACACATGACCAACACCATTAAAGACATTTTTGTTATTGGCGGCGGCATCAACGGCTGTAGCATTGCACGCGATGCGGTCGGACGTGGTTACTCGGTCGCACTTGCCGAAATGCATGATTTGAGCAGCGCGACTTCGTCGGCCTCCACCAAGCTTATCCATGGCGGGTTGCGCTATCTTGAATATTATGAGTTCCGCCTCGTGCGTGAAGCCTTGAAGGAACGGGAAGTTGTCTGGGCCAATGCTCCGCATATCGTTTGGCCCCTGCGTTTTGTCCTGCCCTATTTCAAGGGCGGCATTCGCCCGGCATGGGTGATCCGCATCGGGCTGTTTCTCTATGACCATATCGGCGGTCGCAAGAAACTGCCTGCCACGGCCGACATCAACATGAAAACAGATGCGGTGGCCAAGCCCCTGAAACCGCTATTCACAAAGGCATTCGAATATTCAGACTGCTGGGTTGACGACTCCCGTTTCGTGGTCCTCAACGCAATGGACGCAGCACACAAGGGAGCCGATATACTTGTTCGTCAAAAGGTCATTTCCCTTGTCTATGAAAACGGCATCTGGACCATCACCACGCGAAATGAACGGACTGGCGAAACATCTGATCATCAGGCAAAAATGGTCGTCAATGCTGCCGGGCCGTGGGTCGATCACGTCATCCATGAGGCGCTTGCCCGCCCTGACGACAAGAATGTCCGCCTTGTGCAGGGCAGCCACATGATCGTGAAGAAGATGTTCGATCACGATCGTTGCTATATTTTCCAGAATAATGATGGTCGTATCGTCTTTGCCATTCCCTATGCGCATGACTTTACGCTCATCGGCACTACCGACCATGATTATGAAGGCGACCTCAACGAGGACGAAATCAAGGCAACCGAGGAAGAGCTGCTTTATCTCTGCGATGCAGCCAGCGACTATTTCGAAAAACCAGTTACCCGCGATGATGTGGTCTGGAGCTATTCAGGGGTAAGGCCGCTTTATGACGACGGAGCCTCTGCGGCTCAGGAAGCAACACGCGACTATGTCTTGCGGCAGAAACCGGACGATCACGATTCTTCCATCATTCATGTGTTTGGCGGCAAGATCACGACCTCGCGCATGCTGGCGGAAGCTGTTCTGAAAAAGATCGAGCACAAGCTGGGAGCCAAGAAACCGGCCTGGACCAAGCAAGCCCCCCTGCCCGGTGGCGATTTCGATTCGGACCAGTTCAATGCCCTGATTGAAGCGCTTGTCAAGGATCATCCCTATCTTGACCAGAAACATGCCTATCGACTGGTTCGGCAATATGGCACGCTCGCGGCGTCCGTTCTCACCGGCATTTCAACTCCTGAAGTATTGGGGCAGCATTTCGGTGCAGACCTTTACGAAGCTGAAGTGCGCTATCTTATCGATCATGAATGGGCTGTAACGGCAGAGGATGTGCTTTTCCGCCGCACCAAACTCGGTTTGAAATTTTCTCAGGAACAGATTGCAGTCCTGCAATCCTACATGGATGCAAATTAGCGGATAAGCATGGAGGCCGGTCGGACTTTTCCGACCGGTGCTTCTCCCGGACTGCACCCAATTTGTAACTTCGAAAAGTGGCTCTTTCGGGGTTAGACTCACTTACAATATCAGCATTCGAGGAAGGGGCGAATGGCTCATGAAAAGATCCTATGTAATGGCAATCGATCAGGGGACGACGTCATCCAGAGCGATCCTGTTCGATCAAGACTTCCGGATTTGCTCTGTTTCGCAAATGGAGTTTTCCCAGCATTTCCCGAAATCCGGTTGGGTAGAGCATGATCCGGAGGAGATCTGGGAAAGCGTAGTGGCAACCTGCCGCGAAGCCATGGACAATGCCGGCGCTCATGCCTCCGACATCGCCGCCATCGGCATCACCAACCAACGGGAAACCACGCTCGTCTGGGACAAGCGAACCGGTCAATGCATCCACAATGCCATCGTTTGGCAAGACAGGCGCACATCCGATTATTGCAAGCGCCTGAAAGATGACGGCATGGAAGAGACCGTCATCGAGAAGACCGGCCTTTTGCTCGACCCCTATTTCTCCAGCACCAAAGTTGCCTGGATCATCGATAATGTCGAAGGGGCTCGGGCGCTGGCAGAGCAAGGCCATCTCGCCTTTGGAACCATCGACAGCTTCATTTTATGGAGACTTACAGGTGGCGCAACCCATGCGACCGATGCCACAAATGCCAGCCGGACGATGCTCTATGACATTCACAACGGGCGCTGGAGCAGCACTTTGCGGCAAATCCTGAACCTGCCGCAGCAACTGAACCGGCCGGAAGTGCGCGATTGTGCGTCCGACTTCGGACACACCTTGCCAGAGCTGTTCGGCGGCCCTATCCCCATTGCTGGCATTGCGGGCGACCAACAGGCAGCAGCCATCGGTCAGGCCTGCTTCGCTCCCGGCATGCTCAAGTCAACTTATGGGACGGGCTGTTTCGCGCTGCTCAACACCGGCGACAAACCGGTTCGCTCGGAAAACCGCTTGCTGACGACCATCGCTTATCAGTTGGATGGCAAGCCGACCTTCTGTCTCGAAGGCTCGATCTTTGTCGCTGGCGCCGCAGTCCAATGGCTGCGCGACGGCCTCAAAATCATCGAACGAGCCAATCAGACAGGTCCCCTCGCCCGCAAGGCCGATGTAAATCAGGATGTTTATCTGGTGCCTGCCTTTGTCGGTCTTGGTGCGCCTTACTGGGATGCGGATTGCCGCGGGGCGATTTTCGGTCTCACCCGAGGCTCGGGCCCGGAAGAACTTTGCCGGGCGACGTTGGAGTCGGTCTGTTATCAGACCCGCGATCTGTTGACCGCGATGAAAAAGGACTGGGAAACCGATAGCGACACCATCCTTCGGGTTGATGGCGGTATGGTCGCCTCCAACTGGACCATGCAATTCTTGTCGGACATTCTTGATGTTGTGGTCGAGCGCCCGCGTGTGCTTGAAACAACCGCCCTTGGCGCCGCCTATCTTGCGGGCTGTCAGGTCGATTTTTATCCGGGACAGGAAGAATTCGCCAAGAGTTGGTCGCTTGAGCATCGATTCGAGCCTCAGATGGAAGAAAGCCTGCGCGAGCGAAAATATGCCGGTTGGCTTGATGCCGTCTCCCGGACACTCAGCAGGTAGGGAACGCGGTCCGCTTTGAGAGGGCCTGCCAGGTCAGGCTCTGTCGAAAGCGTTCGCCCTCTCGCGGCACAAAATCCGCTCGATTCCGAAGTTTTACTTAAGTGCATGGCTGGAAAACCCGCTAGCCATGCATTTCTATTTGGTCTGCGTTCATAACATGACGGTGCATTTTTGCCAGAAATTGGGTTAGGTAAAACCCTCTCTCCGTATATATCGTTAGTCAGGTTCACGGCGGGAGAGTTTCGATACCCATATTCGCCATATTCTCGCTTTGTCAGAGAATGCAAGAAAGATGCAACAGGTTCGCTTTAGTCTAGGCTCTTGAGAACATGATGGAACCAACTGGCCCGTTGATTGTCCATCCCGACAGTCCGGCCTCGAAACAGAGACCAGAAATGACCGACATCCAACCCCCTTCCGATTCCGATCCCGTTCCTCTGAAGCACAGGGAACTCGAAAAGATAGCCATGGCCGCCCTTCACCTGGGACAGCTGTTGATGGAAACCGGCGCAAATGCGGATATTGTGCGCAAAGGCATGACGATGGTTGTTGCCGGTCAGCATACCGAAACGCTTGCTGCCCGGATTGGCTACGCATCGCTGAGCCTCACGGTCAGAGGGGGTGGCAATACGATCAGTCGTTTGTTGCAAGTTGGCCATCACGGGGTCAATCTGCAATTGAACAATGCGGCAAGGTCTCTGGCTGTGAGAGCTGCCTATGGCAAGATCACGCCTGAAGAAATTGAAAAGCGGGTTGCAGCACTTCGCACGAGCACCCCGAAGCATCATTGGCTTACCGTGGCGCTGGCCACCGGGCTTGCCTGCGCGTCCTTCGGGCAGTTGCTGGGCACCGACATACTTGCCTTCGCTCCGATCTGGTTGGCGGGCTTCATTGGTCAAGCCATCCGCCATTTCATGGTCAAAAACAGACAGAACACCTTTGCCATGGTCGCAACGGTTGCCTTTGTCGCCTCGTCGATTGGTGCTTTTCTGTCTTCCCTGATTGGCAGTGTCACACCAGAAATGGCCATGTTTTCATCGGTCTTGCTGTTGGTGCCCGGCGTTCCTTCGATGAATGCGCAAACCGATATCATGGAAGGCTCGCCGACCCTTGGCAGTGCACGCGCCATCACCGTGTTGATGATACTCATCTTCCTCACGGTCGGAGTGGCCATGTCGCGGCATCTGTTCATTCACTTTGACAACAACGATGTGCTCTCCCATTTCGGCATCATTCATCACACAATCTTCGGCGCAATTGCTGCGGCCGGGTTTGGCATCCTGTTCAATTTCAGTTGGCGCACTGTAGTCTGGGCCGCAGTGGGCGGGGCCATTGCCCTTGCCATTCGCACCCTGGGCATGGATGCCAATTGGGGACTTGCCATGTCGTCAACCATCGCAGCCATCGTGGTGACGCTTTTTGTTCGCATGCTCTATCTCATGCCGCTCAACTTCCCGACAGGGGGAAGCATGCTGGCGCTGGCCGGTTGCATTCCGATGATTCCCGGAAGTGGTGCGGCCCACGGCCTTGTCGGCCTCATGACATTTGCCAGTCAGCATGAGTCGTATGATGTTGCTCTTCTGGGAAGCTCGGCAGCAGCGATGTTGAGCGTTGTCTTCACCATTGGCGGCATTGGGGCGGCGATCACGCTCATCAACGAGATCTTCAAGAGGCCAAGCTTTCCGACACAGTAAGCGTCTGCTTTCCAATCTCTTTAAGCTATCAAGAGACCCCGGCACGCTCCGGGGTTTTCTTTTGCCGGAAACAGCAGGTGTGCAATCCCGGCCTGTGCTTTCATCTCGTCCACGTGCAGAAAGGCTGCACTGGGCAACAAAAAAGGGCCCCGAAAAGGGCCCTTCTTCGAAATCGAAAACCGTAGCTGGCGATTAACGTTTGGAGAACTGGAAAGAACGACGTGCTTTTGCACGACCGTATTTCTTACGTTCAACAACACGGGAGTCGCGAGTAAGGAAGCCACCTTTTTTCAGCACAGGGCGCAGCTCTGGTTCGTAATAGGTCAAAGCGCGGGAAATGCCGTGGCGAATTGCACCAGCCTGACCGGAAAGACCACCACCGCTAACGGTGCAGATGATGTCGAACTGGCCATCGCGGTCAGCAGCTACGATTGGCTGTTTGAGAACCATCTGAAGCACTGGGCGACCGAAATACTGGGTGAATTCTTTCTTGTTCACGGTGATCTTGCCGGAACCCGGCTTGATCCAAACGCGAGCAACAGCATCTTTACGACGGCCAGTTGCATAGGCACGGCCATAAGCATCGAGCTTCTGAACATGGACCGGTGCTGCGTCTTCAGCTTCTACGCCAACTGCGGAGCCGAGTTCTTCAAGAGACTGAACAGTATCATTCATTGTTAGGCCCTCGCATTCTTGGAGTTCATGGATTTGACATCCAGTGCTTCGGGAGCCTGGGCTTCATGCGGATGTTCGCTGCCTGCATAGACGCGCAGGTTGGAAAGCTGAACACGGCTCAAAGGGCCACCTGGCAGCATGCGCTGAACAGCTTTCTGGATCACACGCTCAGGGAATTTCCCTTCGATGATCTGACGAGCGGTGCGCTCCTTGATGCCACCGGGGTGACCGGTGTGCCAATAGTATTTTTTGTTTTCGTATTTACGGCCGGTCAGTTTGACTTTGTCGGCGTTGATTACGATAACATTGTCGCCGCAATCCATATGCGGAGTGAAGGTCGCTTTGTGCTTGCCACGCAGACGCATCGCGATAAGCGAAGCCAGACGGCCCAGCACCAGACCTTCGGCATCGATCAGAATCCATTTCTTCTCGATGTTAGAAGGGTTTGCAGAAAAAGTTTTCATTGCGCTTCCGTAATTCGGTGTCATTTGACAACGTGAAACGGCGGCTCATGCCTCTGGCAATGGAACCGCCGCAATGTCTGGCGCTCCTTTTACAGGACCCATTTCTTTTGTCAAGAAGTTTTGTTTAAAATTCATCAATGAAATCAACGCCCTATTTTTGCGGTATTAATTTACCACAAATTCTTGTAGCAACAGAGCAAAAACGGCGTCTGCCATTGAGGCTTGACCTATCCGTAGGTGCTCCCTGACTGGCAGCAAACAACCTAGAACATGGGCAGACCTGCCGCGCCCTGCCCATGGCCCTTGCGTTGCATTCTATCCCAAGCCTTCAGTTTCGGTCAGGCCTGCGGATGCGAGAAGCGAGTGTAATCCTGTCGATCTGACTTCTCGCCACCAGAAATCAGAGTGCGCACACTGAATCATGGATATGAGAATCTTCTTCATCATATCCTGATCGAGGAGCCCGAGACGCACCGCTTATGGTATCAATAAAGCGGGCATCTTCCAGTAACATCCTTTTCCAGCCCAAATTGCCGTTTCTCGCACCCCCGGCAGTCTGGTAGACATACATGATTTCATTTCCTCGCAGGGTTTTGCCCACTGCGTGAACCTCGACTTCACGATCATATCCGTGATAGTTGATTTTCAGGACATCGTGATAGTTGAGAGCCTGACAAGCAACCTTGCTGTCCATGATCATTCTCCCTTCATCATCTTCTGTCACATCCATAAGTGTTCGCCAGGTTTGATCTGTTGTAAATGCTCAATTCGTTACCGCTTCCTCCGAACCGGGCCATTTGCGAGCTTTGAGAGATCCCGGCTCTGTGTGTGTCATGGACCTCGTTTCAGCAAAAGACCTGTTACCCGATAGAAGGGCTTTTCATAATCCGTATCTCCCTTAACTTGACAGGGCAATTGCGTCGCGGGCAAAGTCCATGGCGTTTTGAGATTCTTGCTTCAGGATGAGATATATGACCGAGCTTAAGGGCGTTGAAGAGCCAGCAATTCTGATCGAACAGGTTGGGCCTGTTCGGCGACTGATCATGAACCGCCCGGAGCGTCGCAATGCACTTTCCGAATCCATGATGGTATCCCTGTCCGATGCTCTGGAAGCCGCTGGCAGAGATGAGGCGACCAAGATTATCGTGCTTGCGGCAAAGGGATCCGTCTTCTGCGCGGGGCACGATCTGAAGGAATTGACCTCGCGGCGCTCAGACCCGGATGGCGGCAAGCATTTCTTTGCCCATATCTTCCGGATGTGTGCCTCGCTGATGCAGACCATCATCAATCTTCCAAAGATCGTGATCGCCGAAATCCAGGGCACCGCAACGGCGGCAGGCTGTCAGCTGGTTGCAAGCTGTGATTTGGCAATTTGCGTCAACGAAGCCAGTTTTTGTACGCCAGGCGTCAATATCGGTCTGTTTTGCTCGGCCCCAATGGTCGCGATTACGCGCGCCATTCCCCAGAAGCAAGCCATGGAAATGCTTGTGACCGGCGAGGTGATCGATGCGCACACAGCCAAGGCCTATGGCCTCGTCAATCGGGTTGTACCGCAGGATTATTTGCGCATCGTTGTCGACAAATATGCCATCGAGATCGCGGGCAAATCACAAGAGGCTCTGAAATTCGGCAAGGAAGTGTTTTACCGTCAAGCCGACATGACCCTTGCCGATGCCTATGATCTGGCGTCCCATGTCATGGCAGAAAACATGCTTGCGGCCGATGCAGAAGAAGGCATCGATGCCTTTTTGTCCAAGCGAAAGGCCGACTGGCCGAGCCTCAAAGAGTGAGACCCTTCATGAGTGATCTTGACTATAGTGCCGACTATATCAAAGGCATCCTGACGTCTGTCAAAACAATCGCCCTTGTCGGTGCAAGTGACAAGCAAGACCGGGCCAGCCATCGGGTGATGAAATTTCTGCTTGAGCATGGCTATCATGTCATCCCGATCAATCCGGGCAAGGAAGGCAAGGACATTCTCGGGCAGCGCGTGTTTGGCAGATTGGCAGACATTGAAGAGCCGGTCGATATGGTCGATATCTTTCGCAATTCAGAGGCCGCCGGAGCCGTGTGCGATGAGGCCATCTCGATCGGGGCCAAAGTGATCTGGATGCAGCTTGGCGTGATCAATGAAGAGGCTGCCGCGCGTGCCGAAAAGGCAGGGCTTCAGGTTGTCATGGACCGTTGCCCGAAAATTGAATATCCTTGCGTGATGACAATCTAGCCCCTTGCTGGACAGGATGTCCCAACACGACTCATTTTCCGTCAGGCGGCTCTTTGGCGCAACGCTCTTTTTCAGATGTGCCAAAAACTCGCCAAATTCAAAAATATTTTTCGTTCCAAACTGAGATTTAGCGACAATATTTGCCTTTTGCGAATGGTATTGAAACCCGCTCTGGTTTAAATTGCGGCCACAGTTTACGTCATTCCAAGCGGCAAACATTATCAAGAATGCAGCCGCGCTTTCCCTTTCAAGAGGTTTATCATGAGCGATCAAGACGCCCCCGGCTTCGCCACTCTTGCCATTCACGCCGGAGCACAGCCAGATCCGACGACCGGCGCCCGTGCCACCCCCATCTATCAAACGACTGCTTATAAGTTTGACGATACGGACCACGCGGCGGCCCTGTTTGCCCTCAAGCAGTTCGGCAACATCTATGCACGCCTGATGAACCCGACTCAGGCTGTTCTAGAAGAGCGCATGGCTGCACTGGAAGGCGGCACCGCGGCTCTCGCTGTCGCTTCGGGCCATGCCGGTCAGATGGTCACGTTTCATTCGCTGATGAATCCAGGATGCAATGTGGTTGCCGCTAACAAGCTTTATGGTGGCACCATCAACCAGTTCAATCACACCTTCAAGAGCTATGACTGGCACGTCAAGTGGACCGATGCCCTCGATCCGGAAGCAGCGCGGGCTCAGATTGATGAGAATACCCGTGCGGTCTATATCGAGAGCCTAGCCAATCCCGGCGGGGTGATCTGCGACATCGAGGCCTTCGCCAAGGTTGCTCATGATGCAGGGGTTCCGCTCATTGTCGATAACACCATGGCAACACCCTATCTGTGCAAACCGATCGAATATGGTGCCGATATCGTGTTGCATTCCATGACCAAATTCATCGGCGGACATGGCAACTCCATGGGTGGGGCCATTGTTGATGGCGGCTCGTTTGACTGGTCGGCAAGCGACAAGTTCCCGATGCTCAGCGCGCCGCGGCCAGAATATCACGGCACCAAAATGCATGAGAGTTTCGGCAATATCGCCTTTGCGATCACCTGCCGCGTTCTTGGCCTGCGCGATCTGGGGCCGTCCATTTCGCCGTTCAACGCCTTCCAGATTCTCACCGGTGTCGAAACCCTTCCGCTGCGTATGGAACGCCATTGCGAGAACGCTCTGGCCGTTGCCAAATGGCTGGAACAGCATGACGCAGTGAACTGGGTTTCCTATGCCGGTCTGCCGTCCAGTCCGCACCATGCCGCCCAGCAGAAATATATGCCAAAGGGTGCAGGTTCGGTCTTCACCTTCGGCCTCAAGGGCGGCTACGAGGCGGGCGTGAAATTCATCACTAGTCTCAAGCTGGTCAGCCATGTGGCCAATATCGGCGACACACGGTCGCTGGCCATCCATCCGGCATCGACCACCCACGGTCAGCTTGATGATGCTCAGAAAACAGCAGCCGGAGCAGCGCCGGACACCATCCGGTTGTCCATCGGCATCGAGGATGTCAAGGACATCATTGCCGATCTTGATCAGGCGATGTCCTAGTATCTCGCAATAGCATGGGCAAGGCTGGAAATGCTTCCAGCCTTTCTCTATTCTCAGATCAATTGTCCTTCATTTCTCCTTTTTCCTCAGGACCTACCAAATGGATTTTGATACGCAATATGATCTGGCCATGGCATCCCTGAAACAGACGCCTATCCTTGAAGGCAACTATGCCCCTCCCCTGCATCGACTGCTTCGCAGTCAGGGTTTCAAGATCCGTCCGCCTCATTTTTCCTCAGCCTTCTCCAACATTCTGATGACCGGCATACCATTTGCGATTGTCTGGGGCTTTCTTATGTGGTTGTTGGTGTGGGAGGACGCGAGCCTGCCATCCAGCATTGCGATTTATGCCGGAGGATCCGCAGGTCTGCTGTTCGGCGTCATGCTGTCCATCTATTATCGTTGGGCGGCCAGGCGTCATGAGCTGCCTCGCTGGGAAGACCTGCCATCACTGGCTGATCGATTGCAGAGCAACCCGGACATTGACGAAAACGATCTGGACGCACAGCCCTAGCCCTTACGGAGACGCGATGACCCAGCGTACAAGAAAATTTTTTGGCATGATCCTTCTGGTTTCCTGGGTGATCTTTTACGCGGCGGTTGGCATGACAATTGGCGCTGCGGTAGTGGCAAATGCCAATGGCTGGGTTCAGATCCTGTTTTTCATCGTCACCGGTGCGATATGGGTCGTGCCTGCCGGCCTCATCATCCGCTGGATGGAAAAATAGCAATTTCCCTCGCAAAGCTCGGCCCTCCATTCACGCAGCTTTACTCCCCATTAACCATAATCACCCATAAATGAAGGCGGTTTTCCTCTTAGAGAGTCGCGTAATGGTTCGTTTTTTGTTGATGTTGGTTGTTGCCCTGAGTTTAGGTGGCTGCTCGAGCTACCGACCGGCTGGTGATGCCTTTCACAAGTCGCTAATCGGCCCTTACGTTCTTGATTCAGGAGACCGCATCCGTCTGATCGTCTATAATCAGTCGGACCTCAACAACGAATATGTAGTCGACCAGTCGGGCTATGTCTCCATTCCTTTGATCGGAAATATCGCGGCACGTGGCAAGCAGACAAGTGAGCTGGCTCATGCCATCGCGACCCAGCTTGGCAACGGTTATATTCGTAACCCTGATGTCTCTGTTGAAATTGCCAGCTATCGACCATTTTTCATCATGGGCGAAGTGAAGACCGCTGGCCAATATAGCTATGTCAACGGTATGACCGTGCAAACGGCTGTGGCTATTGCGGGCGGTTTTTCGGCACGGGCACAGCAGCGATATGTCGACATCACACGCCAACTCAACGGCAAGGTGCTGACCGGCCGGGTCCAGTTGACGGCCCCTATTCGCCCGGGCGACACCATTTACGTTCGGGAACGGTTCTTCTAGGCTTTGCAGACCTATTTGCGCCTCAGATGACGCTAGGACACCGCGCCATGGGGTGCATTTTTGATCATTAGCATTCATTAACTCTATTGCATAAAATTTGGTCATTATTCTCTAAAGTGACCGGGCTATTAAAAGTTGGTCAGAGTTTCACTGCTACCTTGCCTCAAGAAGTAAAACTCTTTTTTCAAGGTATTTGAGGATGCAGGCAGTCGACCCGAAAACCGCATTTTCTTCACATGCAGTCCTGTCTGCCAGTGCGGACGGCGAAGATTTTCATAAAAGCGTGACCATTCCAGATTTGGCCCGCGAAGTGGCTTCGGAGTTCTCGACCACGACCTATGCGCCATCCGTGGTCCGTGGGCTTGTGCAGCTATTTGACTTCCTGATGCTGGCAAGCCTCGGAGTGCTATCCACAACAATCGCAGGAGGCGCAATTCTGGCAGGGTTCCATCTACCGGTTCTGTTTTCAGTTTCCGGTGCCTTGTTATTTTTGCTGTTCACGCTTTCCGCCGATGGCTATTCCGTCCATGACATGAGCAATCTTGCCCCGCAAATCGGCAAGGTCATCGGGGCATGGACGCTGGTGACCGTGCTTTTCCTTCTGGTGTGCTATCTGTCTGCCACATCAATCGATCTTAATCGCAGCTGGCTTGGTCTCTGGTATTTCCTCGGCATCGCACTTGTATCTGTCGCCAGAGCCATCGAGTCCTATCTGATCGGACACTGGCAGGCTGATGGTCGGCTCGAGCGCCGCGCCGTGATTGTTGGCGGCGGACAGCCTGCGGCCGATATCATCCATTCTTTCGAGAGTCAGGAAAACAACGACATCCGCATTTGCGGCATTTTCGATGACCGGGATGATGATCGCTCGCCACCAATCGTCGCCGGCTACCCGAAACTGGGCACCGTTGACGACCTTGTCGAGTTTTCGCGTCTCTGCAAAATCGACATGCTGATTGTCACCATTCCCGTGACAGCCGAGAAACGCGTCTTGCAGATGCTTCACAAATTGTGGGTGTTACCGCTCAACATTCATCTGAGCGCCCATATGAACAAGATGCAGTTTAAACGTCGCACCTATTCCTATGTCGGCAACCTGCCCACCGTTCCGGTATTTGCAAAGCCCATCGCCAATTGGGGTGGGTTGCTGAAGCGCACATTCGATCTCGTCATCGCGGCAACGGCAATCCTTGTGCTTTCCCCTGTTCTGATAGCCACTGCGATTGCCGTGAAGCTGGACAGCCCCGGACCGATCATTTTCAAGCAAAAACGGCTTGGATTTAACAATGAAGAGGTCATCATCTTCAAGTTCCGCTCGCTTTATCACGAGCAAAGCGACCAGACTGCGAAGAAATCGGTTACCAAGCACGACAATCGAGTCACAAGGGTCGGCCGCTTCATTCGCAAGACCTCCATTGACGAGTTGCCACAATTGTTCAACGTCCTCATCGGCACGCTTTCTCTTGTCGGCCCTCGCCCGCATGTACCACGTCAGCAGACCAATGACCGTCTGTTCGAAGAGGTGGCAGATGGATATATGGCACGCCACAAAGTGAAACCCGGCATTACCGGTTGGGCTCAGATTCACGGTTGGCGCGGTGAAATTGATGATGATGAGAAGCTCAAGCAACGCGTCCAGCATGACATCTATTATATCGAAAACTGGTCATTGGCGCTGGACTTCTACATCCTCTTCGCAACGCCGCTGAAAATTCTAAGCCAAGACGGCGCTTACTGAAAATGAAAGCTTGAGGATAATTGCTTTCAGGCAATTTGTAATATTGCAACAGGATGACAATGCCTCTATATATCCCCCTGTCGGAGCGTAGCGCAGCCTGGTAGCGCACTTCGCTGGGGGTGAAGGGGTCGTAGGTTCGAATCCTATCGCTCCGACCATTTCTTCCCCTCTCGCCTCGGTTGGCGGTTTTTTCCTCTCTGCAAGATTTTCATCTTCACAGCGCTGTCGCAGCTGTGTTTGCTGGTTGTCATATTCTTGAAACACGCGCTTTATATCCAATTATCAACGTGAAATTTGCTACTCAGGCCGAGTCGGACGGGATCTGTCCGAAGGCAATCCTGATGCAAGCCCTTATGGCCGTGTGTGACTGCGGGTCAAAATGTGCGTGTTTTCGGGCGTGCGTTGCCTGGCTGGCCGATTTTCGTTTGCTACTGTCATCGGGTCGCTCGGGGCGAGGCCGTGTGATGGTCGGCAGAGTTTTTTAAAGACACCAGAACGTCATGGTAACTGACCGTACCTGACGTATCAGATGGCCCTGTCGGATGGTGGGGCCATCTCTTTTTTGTGGCCACTGCATGGCTCATCTTAGCTAAGCGCTTTTCACTAAATTTTTAATGATCCTGAGAGGAAGCGGTTAAGAGCTCAATGGTAGAATCCCGGCCATGATTTCAGCTCTTCACATATCAACGGCTGGCATGACCGCCGCATCGGACCGCTTCGACGACATCGCGAAAGGCATCGCCAATCCGGTGGCGGACAATGCTGCTCAACCTGCTTTCAAGGCGGAGAGAGAGGTGGAGGCGACCGAACCGATTGCGCCAGTTTCCGCCGCGACAAGCCTGGATGCGCAGAGACTGGTCGATTTGGTTGAAACCGAAATGGCGTTCAAGGCCAGTGCCATGGCAACAAAAAATGTTGCAGAAGCGTCTCAGGCTCTGATGGATGCGCTGCGTTAAGTTAACGTGACCTTCCCCAAAACTTCCGGATCAATCGCCAATTTGGGCAACCGTTTACCCAGGCTTGACATGTTCACACAGAGCCGTCAGGAAAGGGACCGAGCCTTCTGCCCGATTATTCTTTGGATCTTGCCTGATCAAGAATGCGCTTGCATTCGAGCAATTCGAACAGTGTGAGCTGTAATCGCCGGACATCATCAAGGGCGAGCGCCTTTTGCCCGGTCTGAGCATTTTCAACGCCTGCACTTTCCCCTCGATTGCCCATCAACCTCGAAAAAAGCCCGCTATTGCGCTGCTCTTCCAAAATCTTGCTGCGCCCCTGCTCCACTGTGACGGCAGCGTCCTCTCCGCGTAGAAACTGAGGCTCGCCTTCACACAAATCCAGAGGTGGCTGGTGCTGCTCATCGACCGGCCCCTGGGTCTGTCTGAGCGTCGGTTGAGGGATCTCTTCATCCTGCTCATAAGCCAGATGTTCGGAATAAAGCAATTCCGTTGACCGCACTTTGTGAACGGAAACACTCTGCGGTGAATGAGTTTTTGATGAGCGCGCGGTATTTTGATCGCGCAGAGCAACCGCTCGCTGCGGATTTGTTTTGAACTCAGCGATATTGTCTGCTTTTTCCGATATGGGGGCAATGCGCACATCCGATTGGACATGCATATCGGGATCTCCAATTGCATGGCTTCTTTTTGCCGCAGGCTCCTCATGGAAACTGGGTGCAGTGGGTGCATGCTGGTGCGGGTCCGCATGGGGAACCATGATCATGGCGGATCGTTCAGAATGCCTTTCGGACGACACTTCAAGCTCTCTCTGAGCCTCAGGTTCCTGATACTCATCATCAGGGTTCAAGTCTTCATCGGATGTGGAGACAGATGAATCCTGCCCATCGACACAGTCGATTACATAGCGGACACCCTGTTCCTTGAGGATCTTTTGAACACCCTTGATCGTGTAGCCTTCATCATACAGAAGATGACGAATACCCTTGAGCAGATCGACATCATCGGGACGGTAATATCGTCGCCCCCCACCCCGTTTCATGGGTTTGATTTGAGAAAAACGCGTTTCCCAAAAACGCAAAACGTGCTGCGGAAGATCAAGATCATCCGCAACCTCGCTTATTGTCTTGAATGCGTCAGGACTTTTTCTCAACTCACCCCACCCATTGAGCCAGCCGCTCAAATCAATTCAAAAATACAGAGTCCCCCAATCCCGGTCACTTCTGCCGGGTGCGAATTTGGAAAACCCTTCCAAATAGGTATAAATTCTATATAAAACCCCAAGAAAGCAGCTGAAAATTGCTACGGCTATTCAGGGGCGAGAGAGTCGTTAATTTTCTTTTTCAGAACGTTTGACGGTTTGAAGACCATCACACGACGTGGCGAAATCGGCACTTCCTGACCAGTCTTGGGATTGCGACCGACACGTTCGTTTTTGTCACGGACGAAAAAAGTACCGAAAGAAGAAAGCTTCACCTGTTGTCCTTCGACAAGGCAATTGCTCATTTCATCCAGGACCATTTCGACAAGCTCAGCGGACTCTGTACGTGACAATCCAACCTTTTGATAGACTGCTTCGCACAAGTCTGCCCGCGTTACCGTTTTACCCCCCATATCGACAACCTCATTCTGAAAAAAAATCTGTGACTCGCCCAGTCTTGTCAGGGTATTTCTGATATTCATTTCCGTCAACAGGTAGTCTGAGTAAAACTGATCAGGATCGGTCGGAAAATGTTTCCCTTCCGACGCTTTCAGCCGTCGACCGGCATAAACCGCACCCGTAAACAGGATCCCATGATACCACTTCAGAAAACCGAGCTTGAAATTTTCTGACTTTATCGTGGGAATTTCACCAACTTTATTAGTAGAATTTTCTGTTTTTAAACAAAAACAGCCCTGTGATTTCTACCTAAATCTGTCCATTTCAGAATCATTGCAACATAATTGCAACCTCAGAGAGCAGAAAACCCATTCGATACTAATTGACCATTACCAGCGCAGCAGAATCGACCCCCAGGTAAATCCTCCCCCCATCGCCTCCAGAAGCACGATGTCTCCGCGCTTGATGCGCCCGTCCTTGACGGCAACATTAAGGGCCAGAGGAATTGAGGCCGCCGACGTGTTGCCATGCATACTGACGGTAGAGACAATCTTTTCAGGTGCGATGTGAAGCTTTTTTGCGCTGGAGTCGATGATACGCTGATTGGCCTGATGCGGCACAAACCAGTCAAGATCCTCGGCACTCAAGCCGGTTGCATCGAATGCGTCGGTGATTACGTCCGAAATCATCCCGACTGCGTGCTTGAAGACTTCCTTGCCTTCCATGCGCAAATGACCTGCGGTCTGGGTGGTCGAAGGGCCACCATCGACATAGAGCTTGTCCTTGTGCTGACCATCGGAGCGCAGATGCGTGGTAAGGATACCGCGGTCTGAGGTATCCCCTTCGCCTTCCTGTGCCTGAACCACCACGGCTCCGGCCCCGTCTCCAAACAGAACACAGGTGGTCCGGTCCTTGAAATCGAGGATACGGGTGAAGGTTTCGGCCCCGATGACCAGGGCATTCTTGGCTTTGCCACAGCGAATATACATGTCTGCGGTGGTCAGTGCGAAAATGAAGCCGGAGCAGACGGCCTGCATGTCAAAAGCAGCGCCGTGATGAATGCCAAGCATGTTCTGTATCGCCACAGCGGTTGCCGGGAACGTATTGTCAGGGGTCGCAGTGGCACAAATGATCAAGTCGATATCCTGCGCATCAAGACCAGCATTCTGGAGCGCATCGACGGCAGCCTTGTAACCAAGATGTGACGTGAATTCACCATCGGCGGCGACGTGACGTTGGCTAATCCCTGTTCTTTGCCTGATCCATTCGTCAGATGTGTCAACGATTTTTGTCAGATCTTCGTTCGTTACAATTTTCTCGGGAAGATAGGATCCTGATCCCACCAAAACAGATCTCGTCACGCTCACTTATGCGTTCTCCTCGTCGGCCTCAAATCGGTTCTTGTGATAAATCGAGAGGTCTTGCTCGATTTTTTCGGTAAGGCCATTCTTGACCATATCATAGCCAAGCCCAATGGCTGCGGCGAAACCCTCCCCGTCCGCGCCACCATGGCTCTTGATGACAATTCCGTTCAGACCCAGGAAGACACCACCATTGACCTTTCGTGGGTCCATTTTCTCGCGCAGGCGGCTGAAAGCGGAACGGGCAAACATATAGCCGATGCGAGCCATCCAGGTGCGGCTCATGGCCGAGTAGAGATATTCGGCAAGCTGCTTTGCAGTTCCTTCTGCGGTCTTGAGGGCAATATTCCCGGCAAAACCTTCGGTAACCACAACATCAACTGCACCGGTTCCCAAATCGTCGCCCTCAACGAAGCCCTTATATTCGAATTGCGGAAATTTGAAATCGCGCAGCATTCTGCCCGCTTCCTTGACCTCATCAAGGCCCTTGACGTCCTCTTCACCGATATTGAGAAGACCAATGGTCGGTCGGTCGATACCGAAAAGGGATCGAGCCATGGCTCCCCCCAGAAGAGAGAAGTCCACCAGTTGCTGGGCGTCAGCGCCGATTGTTGCGCCGACGTCAAGTACGATGCTTTCACCACGCAGGGTCGGCCAGATGGCTGCGATTGCCGGGCGTTCAATGTCGGCCATGGTCCTGAGACAGAATTTCGACATGGCCATCAGCGCACCCGTATTGCCAGCGGAGACACAGACATCGGACAAATGATCCCGTGTCGCTTCAATAGAGCGCCACATGCTGGACTTGTTACGACCGCGACGAAGCGCCTGACTGGGGCGCTCATCCATCTGGATCACGACTTCACAGTGATATAAGGTGCTGGCTTGCTTGACGCGCGGAAAGTCATTCAAGAGATTTTCAATGATCTCTTTGTCACCAAACAGCTGGTAGCGAATATCAGGATGTCGAACCAGGGCGATGTCTGCACCATCCAGGATCACGGACGGGCCGTGATCGCCTCCCATAACATCCAATGAAATATTGATCGTTTCGGACATACCAGAATACTCTATTCCGCTTGTAATTCTGAACCACATGAAGCCGGGGCGATTGCCACTCTCAAGCTCACTGCGGCCGGTTCTCTTGTCTATGCTGAGAGTTTCTCGGACAATATCGAATTCCCCCGAAGAAACAACCAGATTATTTAGAATTTGACCTAACGCCCCCAATTCTACTCTTTTTCAGGTAGATCCTTTTTAAGACTGGCGAGGGCCGCAAATGGATTTTCGCTGCTGTCAGATCCGCTTTCGTCCTCGATATGGGGAGAGAATTCGGCATCTGCAACACGAGGATAGTCATTGAGGTTCAAGGCAAAAAACTCCTCGGCATATTTGCCAATATCAATTTCTTCACCTTCAAACTCTTCGGGCGGATCTTCTCCTTCAGGATCGACAACCATTTCTCCACCGGTCAGATTGTTGTCTGCCCGGCGAGCGAAGCTTGATCCTTTTGGGACCAGCGTCAGATTCAGCTCGGCATCGATCATTTCAAGCACAGGCTGAAGGGTTACGACGCAAGCCTGCTCGACCTCCCCACGCACAGCCCCCTCGATTCGCACACCCCGCTTTTTCCAGGGCATGACCTTTGCTTCAACAGAAAAAGACTTGACGGCGAGAATACCAAGGCGCTCACGCAACGCGTCGCAAGCCTCCTCGTCGGCCTCCGCCTTGACCATCTCCCCAAGGGATTTGAGACGATCCACTGCAATGGGCAGGGACAACACCGGTTCGAGTTCGATGATTTCTTCAGTCACGATTTTTTTTGCCATGGTCCAGGCCTCAAATTGGCAGCTTGATCTACAAGGATCAGCGCTGAGCACGTACATGTGTCGCGCTCGTTTCGAAAGGATCAGAGTCTGATCTCATTTGTGTGCCGTATCACCATTATGTGATGGCTTTGTCAAGATTTGCGCACTTTATGCGGCCTAAAAACTTCAAGCAGTTTCTGCGAAAGGCCCTCTTTGTTCCCTTCAAGCCCCATTTCCGCGCATTTGTAGCCCTGTTGACACGCGTGAGGGTCAAGGCGGCTATATGTCAGTTTTCTGGATATTTGGCAATTCCGGCAAATTGAAGTCGCCCCTCCGCAAAGGCCTCTGTTGTCTGGCTCGCCAGATGGGTTTCGTTTGCCAACATATAGTCTGCGATCGCGTAAGCTTGAGGTTTTGTCTCCTCGTCATCAGGATAGATATTGCGTGAAAGTGCCGCTGCCAGAGCCTCCCGGCTCTCGGCTCTGGCCTTGTCATAGGCGTCAAGACGACCGTAGAAGGCTTCAGCCATCTTCTTGATTTTTTTGGGTACGGAAAGATCTCCGACACCCTGCTCCCTGAGCGAGGCGTCCATGTCCTTCATGAAATAATCAAACACTGCCTGACCGATCTGGCGTTTGTCTTCGCTCTCGAAGCGCAGCCGATGGGAAAACATATAGAGATGCATGATGATCATTTCAAAGCGACCGGTCGTGCTATCAGCAACATTATAGGAAAGATAAAATTCCGGCTGCCTCGCCTGTGCCACGATTTGATCGTAAAGCGCTTTTGCTATGCTCTTCTGGTCGTCGCTGTTCTTGAACAATCCGAATATCATATGTGTCCCCATTTTGATTTTCTCGCCTTGCAGGCCAAAGACTGAAACCTGTTCAACGCCGGCAACTGGAAGCAAGGTATCTTGACCAACGATATAGTGCATCTGACGGGCAATCGAGTTTGAATGATTGCATTTTGTTATCAAAAGAGATACCGACATAGACTAAAACATAGGCTAATATCGCCGCCGCACAATCGTGATCGCTGCCAAGGTTATTCTTTTGTGGTGATCCGCGTCCAAATTCAAGACGCAAAAGGCCTGTTTCATACTTAAGACAGGATTGTATATACGAGGAGTACCACATTCCCATGCGCAACGTCAGCTCCGCTACCGAATGTCACGAAGGTCAACAGCCAAGCCGGTTTTCCCCTCAAGTCAAGGCGCTCAGCCTTGTCGTTTTTCTCAGCACCGCGCTTCTTTCCGGTTGTTATACGGACAGCACGACCATTCATGGATTTGTCCCGTCAGACTATACCCTTGATCAGATTGTCGAGGGTGCCAGCCGCGAGCAGGTATTGTTGACCCTTGGCACACCCTCGACATCTGCCAATTTTGGTGGAGAAGTTTTCTACTATATTTCGCAAACACGCAAACAGGTGGCTCAGTTCATGAATCCAAAGCCTGTTGATCAAACCGTGGTTGCCGTCTATTTCGACGAAGATGCCCGTGTTGCTCGAACCGCGAAATACGGACTCAAAGATGGAAAGCTGTTTGACTATTCCCGTCAGGTCACACCGACTGGCGGCAAGGACGTCCAGTTTCTCAGTCGCTTGATGGAAGGCGTCGGCGCAGGCATTCCTGGCACGAACTAACAGGTCAATGGTGTTATTGCGCGCGTGGCAGTGACACCATCTCACCCCGTCTCGTTCCAGATTTTCAATCGCCCCATACAGAGTATGATCGGGTGGTTTTTCCGCTAGAAATGCTCATATCCCTGCGTCTGGCAAAGATCGATTTCTGCATTTTCCCTATCCCGTATTTTGAGGCCATGCCCTTCGCGCACGCGTCCGATCCTTGTTATGGGCAATCCGTTCTCTTGCTCTATTGCCTCATCAATCTGTTCCCTCATCAGGGCTGAAGCGCAGAAAAGCAATTCATAGTCATCCCCGCCCCCAAGGGCCAACATGCGGCTACCGGACAACGCGCCAATAGTCTTTGAAGCCGCAAGGGAATAGGGAATCGCCGTTTCATCAAGCTCGATCAAGACGCCTGCGGCTTTTGCCATTTTTCCGGCATCCCCGATCAGACCATCCGAAAGATCCATTGATGCCGTTGCGAATTGCCGCAAGAAAGGCCTCATGCCTGTCCTTGGCTGAGGCAACCAAAAACGATCCTTCAGAAAGGCGCGGTCTTGTTCCGAGAGAAATTCATATTTCTCTTCATTCTTGATGATGTCGAGACCAAGCGCTGCATCTCCGATGCTGCCGGTCACATAGACATCATCACCCGCTTTGGCATTTTTCCTCAGGAGCACCTTGTCTCTGGGCACCTTGCCGAGAGCCGTGACGGACAAGGTCAGGCGATCCGGGCTTTTGACCGTGTCACCACCGATCAGAGGAAAACCGAACACCTTCTGATCAGCCTCAAGGCCTGCGCAAAAGGCTGCGAGCCAGCTCTCGCTCCAGGTCTCGGGCAGACCTAGTCCAAGCAGGTAGCCAACCGGTTCGGCCCCTTTTGCGGCAAGGTCGGAAAGATTGACCCGCAAGGCCTTGCGGGCGATCAGATCGGGTTGATCACTGGCAAAGAAGTGGATATCTGCGACCAGCATGTCCTTGGTCATCACAAGGTGCTGATCGGCTTCCTGTCGCATGAAAGCGGCATCGTCGCTGAAACCGAAAGACATTTCGGGGTGAGACAATGGCACCAGATATTTCTCGATGATGCCATTCTCTCCGAGGCGACGTTGCGGGCCAGCCATGCGATTATCCCTTTATTCTGGCTGACTTTTCTTTTTCATTTCATCAGACCGCACAGCCCTCGCCAAGCTGTCGAGAACGCCGTTGACCATACGCGGTTCATCCCCTTCAAAGAAGGCTTTGGCCACATCGACATATTCTGTGAGGATAACCGGCACAGGCACATCCTTGCGAAAGATGACTTCATAAAGCCCGCTGCGCAGGATTGCCCGCATGGTCTGGTCAATGCGAGCCAGTGGCCAGCCTTTCTGCAAGGCTTCATTGATTTTCGGATCCAGCAAACGCTGTTCACGAACAACGCCGCTTACCAGTTCCTTGAAATAGGAAAAGTCAGCAGGCAAATAGAGCTCGTCGTCGATTTCCTTGCCCAGTCGATAGAGTTCGAACTCTTCCAGCACTTCACCAAGGGATGTACCGCCGACATCCATTTGATAGAGGGCTTGTACGGCACCAAGACGTGCGGAACCCCTTTGATTGGCTGGTCGAACCGGCTTTTCTTCTTTGCTCATTCTTCTATTCCGAATTTTTCGCGCAGCTCGATCATGGCGAGCGCAGCGCGGGCGGCTGCGCCACCCTTGTCCTTTTCTTCGGGCTTGACGCGCGCCCAGGCCTGGGCACTGGTCTCCACGGTCTGAATGCCGTTGCCAAGAGCAATGCAGCCCTCAACGGAAAGATTCATCAATGCCCGGGCTGACTCGTTTGAAACGATATCATAGTGGGTGGTTTCGCCGCGGATAACCACGCCAAGCGCGACATATCCATCATAATCGGTAATCCCGTCCTCGACCGCTGCCATTGCCATCGACAGCGCAGCCGGAATTTCCAGAACGCCGGGAACCGCAACGCGTTCGAAGGTGGCTCCTGCATCCTCCAGAGCTTCTACAGCTCCGCGAACAAGCTCATCGGCGAGATCTTCATAAAAGCGCGCCTCGATGATCAAAATATGTGGAATTTCCTTGCTCATGTTATCCATCCGAAGTCTGACGATTGGCACAATGGTGACAAACAAGAGCGCTTGTAAAACCATGTCCCATCGGGCTTGTCCAGCTTTTTATTCATCTGCATTGGGTCGAAAGATCGGATTCCCCAGCTCACCCGTCAACCCCCACGAAAAGAGAAAGGTCGCTTTTTATTGCTTTTGTTTTGAAGATTGGGCGAAATTCTCAGGTCTAGCCCATCGACAGTTTGCGGTCAGCCCTAGAGGGCCGGTCCCAAAACCAGCTTTGAACCATCGGAAAAACGGGAGAAACGGAAGCGCGAAATATTGTGTTTGGGGGTCTCGCCGATCATCAGATCCTTGATGACCATCGCAGCGCCGGGTGCAATACCAAAACCATGTCCGCTGAAGCCTGTTGCGACGACAAGTCCGGGGATTTTCTCGACCCGGTCGATGATTGGCACCACATCGGGCATGGCATCAACCATCCCTGCCCAGGCTGTTTTCAAAACCGGTTTTGGCAGATCGGGAAATCGCTTTTCAAAGCCCGAGAGTGCTTTCCTTACATACTTCATATTGGGTGCTGGCTCCAGAAGGCGGCAACGCTCAAACGGCGACATCTCATTGGCGGACCAATGTCGGCGTGTTGTCCAGGCGTCGGGATAATCCTTTGGTGCCCATGGAGAAAGGAAGGTGTGATTCCAACTTTCTTTCAGCAGTGGGAGATATTTGAAGAAACTGCGAAAGGCATCGGGGCCAATGAAAAAGTCGTTTCCATCGCAAACCGCAAGCGTATAGCCGCCATCCTCACGCAGACGAATAGCAAATTCTTCGTCAACGCTGTTGGCAGTGGTAAAGTCCACCATGGGCTCGGTCTGCAATGCAGTCAGGCTCAGGGACAATTGCGGGAAGTCGATACCATGATTGGCGGCGAACAGCCGAGACCATGCGCCTGCGGCCAGCAGCACCTGTTCGCATTTGACAAGGCCCTTTTCAGTATGAAGACCGGTGATCTTTCCTGCTGTCAGTTCGAGCTTGCGAGCCGCGCAATCCTCAAGGATGATCGCTCCTTCCTCATGGGCCAGTTTGGCGATAGCCGGACCAGCCTGCCAGGGCTCGGCCCTTGCATCGTCGATGGTGGTGGTTCCCCCGAGCCATTGTTCGTTTGACTGGCCCGAGAAGCACTCCGAGATGTCTTTTCTGGTGAGCCGCCTTGACTTCACACCATATTTTTCGGCGATCTGCATCCAGCCTTCGAGATTTTTCAGCTCCTTTTCACTCGAAGCCAAATAGTTGATGCTCGAAATCCTGAACCCGGTCGCACCACCGGTATCGTCATCGGCCTGTTTCCACAGTTTCAGTGCATCCATGGCCAGAGGCACTTCAGCCTCGTCGCGCTCATGCTGACGAATCCAGCCCCAGTTCCGTGAGGACTGCTCGCCAGATATCCGTCCCTTTTCTAGAAGGCATACTTTTTTGCCAGCTCTCGCCAGATAGAGAGCTGCAAAGACACCGACAATGCCTGCGCCAATGATGGCGATATCAACGGATTCGGGTAACGGATCAGAAAACTGGAGCGGAGTATTGATGCTGATTTTCTCGGCCATGGGAAGCTCTTGCAAAAGGAAGGGAGCGAAACAGACATTGCTCGCTCCCCATCAAATATCAAACTTTTACGCTCATGCCTATTGTTGTGATGGGCTATATTCACTGAGACGGGCGACGTAACGCGCCATCATGTCCACTTCGAGGTTGATCTGATCTCCGGCCTTTTTCTCTTTCCAGGCGGTATTGGCAAGCGTGTGCGGGATCAGAAAGATCGTGAAATCATCGCCGTCGACATCATTGACCGTCAGCGACGTGCCATCAAGAGCAACAGACCCCTTGGTGGGAATGAAACGAGCCAGATTTCCCGGCGCTCGCAATTTGAAAAACACGCTGTCGGGGTGATCCTTCCGCTCGACAATCGTGGCCAGACCATCGACATGACCAAGAACGAGGTGGCCTCCAAGCTCATCCCCCATTTTTAGCGAGCGCTCCAAATTGATCGCGCTTCCCGGTTCCCATTGGGACGCATTGGTCAAATCAAGCGTTTCCTTGCCGGACTCCACGTCAAAAAAGTTCCGACCATCCCAAAGCAGACCCGTTTCGACCACCGTGTGACAAACCCCATTGCATGCAATCGAGGCTCCCAGCGCAATGCTCTCGGGGTCAAACCTTGTGGCAATGCGAACACGCTGACCAGCCGGTATGGCGTCTTGCTTGATGACCTCGCCGACGTCGGTGATAATTCCGGTAAACATGGCCACTTCTCCTTAGTTGATCTGTTTGATGCTGTTGGGGTGAACAAAGCGGATCATTCTGTCTTCACCCATTTTTCGTGTCATTTCACAAGTAAAACCGGCCCGGGTCAATGCCTTGACAGGATTGCCATCCAGCGCCGGAATCCCCTCCTCACCCACGATGTGTACGCCTTGATAGAGAATGAATTCATCTATCAAACCCCGCGCAAGCAATGCATCGGCAAGGGTTGCCCCGGTTTCAGCAAAAACCTTGTTGATCCCACGTGCTGAAAGGCTATGCAGGGCCTTTGAAAGATCAACATGGCCATCGGAATCCGGATCGATTGCAAGGACTATGCACCCGGCTCGTTCCAGTGCATCCCTCTTGCTCTGTTGTGCGGCTTTGCTGGTCATGATCCAGACAGGAACGTCTCTAGCCGTTTTCACCAGATGGCTTTCAAGGGGAAGACGGGCTTTTGAATCGAGCACGACACGCAGCGGCGATCTGTCTTCAAGGGCAGGCAGTCTCACCGTCAGGGACGGATCATCAACGATGGCGGTTTCGATACCGACCAATATCGCGTCGGCCTGCATTCGCAAGCCATAGGTCGCTTGCTTGGCGGCCTGTCCTGTAATGGGAAAATTCCCCTCGCCTCTGACGCCAGTTTTTCCGTCTGGCGAGACAGCCATTTTAACCTGTAACCAGGGCCTGTTTCGTTTGGTGCGGGAAAGGAACCCGGCAAGATCCCGGTTGGCCCTTTGCTGCTCCAATCCAGAATCAACCATTATTCCGGCCTCGGCAAGCATTTCAAAGCCACGCCCGGCGACTCGTTTATCCGGGTCCGGGTGGGCGCAAACAACGCGTTTGACGCCCGCCTCAATCAGCCCCTTGGCGCAGGGAGGCGATTTGCCATAATGGGAACATGGTTCGAGTGTGACATAGGCTGTTGCGCCCTTTGCCCTGTCGCCAGCTTCGGCCAGAGCCACGCGCTCGGCATGGGGACGCCCACCTCTTTGGGTCCAGCCTCGCCCGACCAGTTCCGGTCCCCATTTCGTATCGATAACAATGACGCACCCGACCGCGGGATTTTCCGCAGTCACTCCGGCACATCGCCGCCCGAGACGCAATGCGAGATCCATCCATTGCTGATCAGTGACAATCGTCTTCATTGAAAGGCCCCATGTCTTCGATCGAAGACACTTCTTTCCGGAAATGGCAGGCCGTCAGGCTCGCTTTCCGTCATCGTCCTCATCGAGCATATCATCATCGATGCGCTCGGAAGACAGCTCATTGAGCATATCGGAAAAGTCTTTTGCTTCGCGGAAATTCTTGTAGACGGATGCAAATCGGATATAGGCAATTTCGTCCAGGCCCTTGAGGCCTTCCATGACGAGCGTGCCGATATGTTCGGCTGGCACTTCGGGCTCACCGGTGCTTTCCAGCTGGCGCACGATGCCGGAAACCATGCGCTCGACTTTCTCGTCTTCAACAGGGCGCTTGCGCAGGGAAACCTGAACCGAACGCATCAGTTTGTCGCGATCAAACGGCACTTTGCGGCCTGTGCGCTTGATGACGGACAATTCGCGCAACTGAACCCGCTCGAAGGTCGTGAAGCGACCGCCACACCCGCCGCAGAAACGACGGCGGCGAATGACGGTGTTGTCTTCAGTTGGCCGGGAATCCTTGACCTGTGTGTCGTCGTAACCACAATAGGGACATTTCATCGCTCGGCCTCATTTTCGTTAAGGGCTTTCGGTTTCGTTACCGAAAGCCCAAGCAGTTGTCAAAGGTCTGGGTAAATCGGGAAACGATCCGTCAGAGCAATGACTTTCTCTTTCACCGCCGATTCTACCGCATTGTTCCCTTCTTCACCATTTGCCACGAGACCGTCAAGCACTTCGATGATCATCCGGCCAATCTGCCTGAATTCCTCGGTGCCAAAACCACGAGATGTGCCCGCTGGAGTGCCGAGGCGAATACCGGACGTGATGGCCGGTTTCTCGGGATCAAACGGAACACCGTTCTTGTTGCAGGTGATGAAGGCGCGACCCAATGCAGCTTCGGCCATTTTACCGGTCAGCCCTTTTGGGCGCAGGTCGACGAGAAGCAGATGATTGTCAGTGCCGCCAGATGCCATTTCAAGACCACCCTCAAACAGGGTATCGGCCAGAGCCTGCGCATTGTCCTTGATGGCCTGCGCATAGATCTTGAAATCATCGGTCAAGGCTTCACCGAAGGCAACGGCCTTGGCTGCGATAACATGCATGAGAGGTCCGCCCTGAAGGCCGGGGAAGACGGCTGAATTGACTTTTTTGGCGATATCGGGATCGTTGGTCAGAACCAGACCGCCCCTTGGACCACGCAAGGTCTTGTGAGTGGTCGAGGTCACAATATGAGCATGTGGGAACGGATGCTCATGCAGGCCAGCAGCCACAAGACCGGCAAAGTGGGCCATGTCGACCATCAGATAGGCACCGACGCTATCGGCGATTTCGCGGAAGCGTTTGAAATCGAATTCGCGGCTATAGGCGGACCCACCGGCAATGATGAGCTTAGGCTGATGCTCTTTTGCCAGTTCCTCGATCTGATCGAAATCGATGCGGCCATCCTGTTTGCGAACGCCATACTGAATGGCGTTGAACCATTTGCCGGACTGGTTCGGCTTGGCACCGTGGGTCAAGTGCCCACCGGCATCAAGGCTCATGCCCAGAATGGTGTCGCCCGGCTTGACCAGTGCCATGAAAGCGGCCTGGTTGGCTTGCGATCCGGAATTGGGCTGCACGTTGGCAAATTCACAGCCGAACAGTTTGGTCACGCGCTCAATCGCGAGGTCTTCGACCACATCAACATGTTGGCAACCGCCATAATAACGTCGACCCGAATACCCTTCCGCATATTTATTGGTCATGATCGAGCCTTGCGCCTGCAAGACTGCCTTGGACACAATATTTTCAGAAGCGATCAATTCAATCTCGTGTTTCTGGCGACCAAGTTCGTCTTCGATTGCCTTTGCAACGGCTGCGTCCGTTGCTTCGAGATCACGGGTGAAGAAGTTCGGGAAAATCGCTCCCGAATTGGCATCTGCGCTTGTTGACATGGAACCATACCCCTCATTTTTTGTGGGCGAAAATATTTCGAACCTGAGTGTTTACGGCTATCACAAAAGCAGGGTCAAGTCTGCGATTAATAAATGAATAAATGTTCATCTAGTGTTCGCAAAACAGCAACACTATGCTCTCATAACAGTCGCATAATCTCTTTCGTGACGCGGATGTAGCACAGTCTCGAGACAAACCCAAGGCGCTTTCATTGTGCAGCGCGCTTTTGTCAGCAGCCTCACATCCTGGTGGAAGATCAGTGATTAAAAAGCAGGTCACCCATGACCAAGTTGCTCAAGGCGTCGCTTGAGTTTTCGCACCGCAAGATTTTGCAGATCGCGTTGGGAGACGCTCGATGGCCCGAAGACGCTGACCTCAACGCCCGTCGCGGCATCAACCGCGACGGCCTTGACCTGTTGGCCGATAGAGATGAACTCGATATAGATTTCACCCGGCTTCGGTTCAGTCATGCAACTAGCCTTGCGTTGGAACAGGTGGTGTGTTGACCGGGCTCATGGCGTTCAACCCATCGCGATCATAAATGTCTTCACGGAAATGGATCATGCCTTCGCTGGTCGCCCAGGCCGTGATGTAGGTCATATAAATGGGAACCTTGCCAGCGACCTTGACATCGACGCGTTCGCCGGACCGAATTACTTCATCAACGCTCATTCGGTCCCAGCCCTTGGTATCTTCCAGAACCCAGGTAACGAACTCGCGAACATTCTGCACCCGCACACATCCTGAGGAATGGAAGCGGTAGCTCGATCCGAACAGGGTTTTCGACGGCGTATCATGCAAATAGACAGAATACTTGTTATGAAAGTTGATCTTGATCGAGCCCATCGAGTTCTTGGCGCCCGGTTCCTGACGGAACTGATAGTTCAGTGCGTCATCGGTCGTCCAGTCGACTTGCGAGGCATCCAACTCGATATTGTTGCGCAGATCCCGGATGTGGATCTTGTTTTCCCTCAGATAATCCGGATCCTTCTGCATTTTCGGGATGAGATCTTTCCGAATGATACTTTCAGGAACATGCCAATAGGGGTTGAAGTTGATCTCATGGATCTGACTGGCGAGAATCGGGGTCTGGCGGTCAATCTTGCCGACAACAGCGGTGTGGCGCGAATGCACAAAGCCTTCTTCCACGGTTTCGATTTCCGCAGCAGGAATATTGACCATGACATAGCGCTTGCCGAGGAAACCTGACATGGAGCGCACGCGGACCAGATTCGTTTCCAGCTGGCGCAATCGCACTTCAACCGGCACATTCATGGCCGCAAGGGTTTCCTTGCCCACGATCCCATCGGGATGAATGCCATGGCGAGACTGGAAGCGGCGCACTGCTGCGTCAACATAGGAATCGAACACGTCACGAACGCCGACATCCTGCGCCAGATCACCTGACATGTTGAGACGCTGGCGCAAAAAGACGATCGCTTCGGAACGCATGCCTATGCGGAGGGCCTCATCATCCGGAACGACTGGCCAACCGCCGCGCTGCAAGATCCCGTAGTAGAATTGCATCGCGCTTTCGATATTCTCGGCCGTGGACGGCGACAGGGTCGGCTCGGCAGTTCTCACCGCGGCCACAGTCTGGCCGGGCGTATCAAACCGATCCCCCCATTCTACCTGCCCCTGATTCAGAACTTCATCGATCGGGTTGACGGGCTGAGCAAAAACCGGTGTCGAAGTCGCAGCAACCATCCCCGCCAATATGGTCATGCTACCACTCAAGAATGTTCTGCGTGTGCAATTCGGCATGCTAGTCTTGTCAAATCTACCCGGTAATCTGTTTTTCATGGTCTCTTTCGCCACTTAATTTCTATTAGTCGGCAACGACTCGCGCCTATCAAACAGTCAAATTACTTGTCTATATCTTTGCCCTAACATGCAGTGGAGCCACTTACAATCAGACATCGTCATCTTTTGCAACGGAATGTCTTTCTCACGGGCCTGGAAGATATTTCCTGTCTGAGCCTATTGATATGCGATGCATTGCCAGTTTTGCAAGGTCACCTTTGGCTGGCATGCACTTGGCGTGCCTTTAGAATGTGGCAAATTCGCGATGAATGGAAAATGAACCAATTACGTTTTCGTAATCCGTTGGTCGGAAAATCACGGATCGGCGGCTAATTTCAAGACTTCGCCTCGCTCGAACCGACTGTCTTGTCAGCAACATTTGGCACTCTGTCCAGACACAAGAAAACCCCGCAAGGACTTCACTTGCGGGGTTATTGCATGCAGGTCAGAAACAGAACCGGTTATCAAAGGCAATGTGTCGCGCTTCTTAAAGCCTCATAGCCCGGTTCCGCCATGCAGTTCAGTGTGCATATGGCTCACTGTTTTCCAAACTGAAATCCAAATGCTTGCTCTTGTTCGAAGATTTCAGGCAGGAACTCTAGAGACGGTAAAGGATCTGATCGGTCCAGAAGCGTTCAAGACGCTGCAAGGACTTGTTCAACAGCATGAAATCTTCAGGAGCGATGCCACCAACCTGCTCGATCGTGCGGATGTGACGTTCATAAAGCTCACTTACAATCTGCTGAATTTCCAAACCTTTATCGGAAAGAGAAATACGCACGGAACGCCGGTCCACCTTTGAACGCTCATGATTGACATACCCCATGTCGACCAGTTTCTTGAGGTTGTAGGACACGTTCGAGCCTTGATAATAGCCACGGGAGCGAAGCTCGCCTGCGGTCACTTCAGAATCACCAATATTGAACAAAAGCAAAGCTTGAACGCTGTTGACATCGGTGCGGCCACGACGTTCGAATTCGTCTTTAATAACATCAAGAAGTCTGCGATGCAGGCGTTCAACCAACCGAAGAGCGTCCATGTAGAGAGGTTTCAACTCTACGTCTTCCCCGGTTTCACCAATCGCCTCAAGCGTTTGTTGTGACGTAATCATGTGTTTGAGCCTCATTTTTGTTTTTGACTTTGAGTGACGGTTTGCCCGTCTTTAGAGTTCAGCTTAACCAGCGCAAAATAAAATCTGCTTAAGCAACACCCTTAACAAAGTCCTAAAAGTTCAATTAGAAGCAAATCCGGCTCAAGTTTTGGGAAACTGGTAAATGATACGTTATTGACTTCAATAAACTTCCAAATATACAAAAATATCGACTGTATTTTTACGTAACTAAATATAAATATATCAAACAATATTAGTAAAAATAACAAACTCGACCAAAAATCTGATCAAGACTTACCCCTCAACAAGGAAATACTTTAAGTCATACATATTTGACAAACATACCCTAGTAATCAGGCTGTTGACATGCCTTGTAATAGACCCAGCCGGTGCTGGCCGCCAGTCCGAGGAGGCCGACCAGATGAATGAGGGAAACAATCGATTCAAAGGCAATGAAATTGTCGATGAGCGAAATGGCCGTCGTCTGCATGATGGCGCTGAGACCCCACATGACGACTCCCCAGAAACTGAGCTGCCAGACCCCGATGCAGGCAATGAGAAAACTGCAAGCCAACAGCACGCGGCTTGCCGATGCTGCCCATGGCCCGCGCTCAAGTCCACTGGGGCCCATGACGCCAAGGATATCGAGACAGTAGAAAAGCCCACTGATCATGAGAAACAAACTGCCCGACCGCGCCACGATGACGAACCAGAACGGGAGATTCTCTCCCCAGATATTGTTGTGTACGTCTGTCAGTTTCAGGGTCATGTCTTTCACCATGCAGATGCTGGTCGCTATTTGATCTCAAGTCCGGAAGGCATTTCGCCTTTCCAGCCAATCAATCGAACAATTCGGGCACATTTTCGAGCGGGCTGAAAAAGGATTGCAGCAGGTCTGGCGTCACTTGATCAAACTCGGAAGGCTGCCAACGGGGTGCGCCATCCTTGTCGATGATGGTCGCCCTCACCCCTTCGTAGAATTCATCACCCCGGATCACGCGCTCGACGATGCGGAACTCCATTGCCATGCAGTCGTTAAAGCCCATGTCGATTCCCCGGATCACCTGCTCAAATGCAATATGAACCGACAAAGGCGAGCGCGAGCGCAACAGCGCCAGGGTCTCGGCAGCAAAGTCACTGTTATGGCGTTCTAGCCTGTCCATGACCTCAAGGACCGAGTTTGCGGAGAAAACCTCCTCGATCATATCCCGTTTTTCGGCGTCAAGACTGGGTGCAATCGCATCTTCGACATAGGCGTTCAGAAGCGTGGTAGGCTCGGCGCCTTCGGCCAACTTCTCGACAATTTCAGAGAAATGCTTCGATTTCATGGTGTGTGTAACAAGCCCTGCGGCAAAGCAATCCCTTTGATTCAACCTTGCCCCAGTGAGGGCGCAATAGGTACCGAGGAAACCGGGCATTCTTGAGAGGAAATAGGAGCCACCAATATCGGGGAAAAGACCAATGCCGGTTTCAGGCATGGCAAATTTGACCGCTTCACCCGCCGCTACATGAGACCCGTGCACCGAAATCCCGACACCGCCCCCCATGAGAATTCCCTCGGCAAGAGAAACATAGGGTTTGGGATAGCTGAAGATCTCGCAGTTCATGCGATATTCGTCCCGGAAGAAGTCAAGCGGCGGATTCATTCGGCTCTGATAGATTGCGCGAATATCCGCACCGGCCGAAAAGGCCCGCTCACTGGCTGACGTGAGAACCACGGCGGCAACATCCGGATCCGTTTTCCATGCGTCCAGTTGATCGGCAAGCGCCTTGATCATTTCGTGTGTCAAGGCATTGAGAGGCTTCACCCGGTTCAATGTAACCAGACCGATCGAGCCGCGTTTTTCAAATAGGATATCGTTCACTTGCCAGTTTCCCTGCGCGCATTGCTTTTTCGATGTGATAGCCCGTGTTGATTTGGCGGGCAAGCGCTGAGGCGCATTTATTCTCAGCGCGAACGACGAGCAGACAAAAAATCGACTAATCCACTTCATTACCAATTGGTCAGTTTTGTCCGGGCGCAAATTTGGTTAGCATGAGCCAACTTTCCATTCTCTGGCACGCCTCTTCATCAGATGCCCATCTGACCTTTGCGTCAATGACTTATCGACAAGGACCAACACCTCTCATGTCACGTTCAGCACCAACCAAGGTTGAATCGCTCCCCTCCTCCCATATTGACATTGCGGAGATCACTGGCGGACGCCGCATGCGGCGCAATCGCCGCTCGGATTGGTCCCGGCGTCTGGTGCGGGAAAATGCCCTCACGGTCAATGATCTCATCTGGCCGATTTTCGTTCTCGATGGCGAGAACAAGAAAGAAGCGATTGGCTCGATGCCCGGTGTTGATCGACTGAGCATCGACAATGCGGTTCGGGCTGCCGAAATGGCAGCCAAGCTAGGTATTCCGGTTTTGGCGTTGTTCCCCTATACCGATCCGGCCTTGCGTGATGAGGATGGTACAGAAGCGCTGAATGAAAACAATCTCATCTGCCGGGCTCTGAGAGCAATCAAGCGGGAAGTTCCTGAAATCGGCCTGATGACCGATGTTGCCCTTGACCCTTATACAAGCCACGGTCATGACGGATTGCTGAGGGATGGCGAAATCATCAATGACATCACTGTAGAGCAGTTGACCCGTCAGGCCCTTGTACAGGCCGAGGCAGGGTCAGACATTATAGGCCCGTCCGACATGATGGATGGCCGGATTGGTGCCATTCGACAAGCGCTCGATGCCAATTGCTTCGATCAAACCCAGATCATGGCCTATACGGCAAAATATGCATCTGCCTTCTATGGTCCGTTCCGGGAAGCCGTCGGGGCCAACGCGACCCTTCAGGGCGACAAGAAGACCTACCAGATGGACCCGGCCAATAGCGATGAGGCAATCATCGAAGCAGAGCTTGATATTCGTGAAGGTGCGGACATGCTGATGGTCAAGCCGGGCATGCCTTATCTCGATATTCTCTATCGCGTGAAAGACACCTTCTCGATGCCGACCTTTGCCTATCAGGTGTCGGGTGAATATGCGATGCTTTGTGCTGCCGGACAGAATGGCTGGCTCGATATGGATCGCGTCATGTGGGAGAGCCTGCTTGCCTTCAAACGTGCTGGTGCGGACGGAATCCTGACCTATTTCGCACCCAAAATCGCTGAAGCGCTCGCGAAATAGTTCGAAATTACAGGATGTATTTCGCGCGGCCCTCAAGCGGGAACGGGATTGAGGATCTTGTACATATATGTCGTTGAATCAAGCCGTTCACTATCTGTTGCCCGGGCAAAATTCGGTATTTGCCCGGCAATTTTGTAATTGAGCAGAATATACAGCGGTTCAGCCTGATCGCCGGAGCGCGTATCGAGCGTGATCAGGCTTTTCCCCATCTCGCTGGCGGCCTCTTCGAGCATTTCCATCAAGGTCGTGGCGATGCCACGCTTTCGAAATTCGGGGTGAACCAGAAGCTTCGCCACCTCGCATCGGTGGGCCTGATTGGGTGGGAGATCCGTCTGAAGCTGAACCGTACCGACGATCCGGTCATGGGCCTTTGCAAAGAATAGCAGCGTTTTACCCTCTCGAACCTCGGGGAAAACCGCATTTTGCCAAAACTGCTTCGCGTCCTCCAGACAAAAAGGCTGGATAAAACTGACACTCGCGCCATTTTTCACACAGGAAAAAAGAATGTCGGCCAGATCGCCCAGAGCGGCGTTGAGCGCCCTTCCTGTCAAATGTCCATAAATGATCTCAGTCATGACGGTTCTCAAACGCTCCACAGCTTGATCCTTGGCAATAGCCATCAGCCTAGACTAGCCTACCAACCGTGAGAAGTGCTTTGATTTGCCATCAACCACATTTATCGGCCTCGCAGTCTGCCATCGACATAGGGAATGGCATTTTCTGATATGCCATTAATTGGGTTTGAACTTTTAACCGAGTTGGGGCATTGTCCCTCGATACGCATTTTTGAAGAAGGCAAAGCGATGTCCGCTCCCTCTGTTGCTCCCTTTCGCCCCTTACTGTCCGATATAAAGGACGCAGCCGGAAAGATTTCCGGGTCTGTTTTGCGCACTCCTACGCTTCCTGCGACGCAGCTTTCTGACATTCTTGGTGCCAGTATCTACGTCAAATATGACAATATGCAGGTGACCAATGCCTTCAAGGAACGGGGTGCCCTCAACAAGCTGCTATCCTTGAGCGATGAGGAACGGGCGCGCGGCGTGATCGCGATGTCGGCGGGCAACCATGCGCAGGCGGTGGCACTGCATGCCACGCGGCTCGGCATCCCTTCGATCATCGTGATGCCGCAGTTCACACCCTTCGTCAAAGTGGCCGCAACCAAGGGCTTTGGTGCCAAGGTCATTCTCGAAGGAGAGACGGTTGCAGAAGCGGGAGACGCGGCCGAAAAACTCGCAGAGGAACAGGGGCTGACCTTTGTGCACCCTTATGATGATCCCTACATCCTTTCCGGACAGGGAACCATTGCGCTTGAAATGCTCGAAGACGTGCCAGACCTAGATTGCCTGGTCGTACCGATTGGCGGCGGAGGGCTGATTTCCGGCATCTCGATTGCGGCCAAAGCCATCAAGCCAGACATTGAAATCATTGGCGTAGAGACCGAGCTTTACCCCACCATGTATAACGTCTTTTACGGCAAGGAGCTCGCCTGTGGCGGGGCGTCTCTGGCCGAGGGAATTGCGGTAAAGCGCGCGGGCAAACTGACCAGTGCAATCGTCAAGGACCTGGTTTCCGATATTGTTCTTGTCACCGAACATCAGATCGAGCAGGCGATCAATGCCTATGCCACCCACCTCAAGACCATGGCTGAAGGTGCAGGCGCAGCTGGCCTTGCCGCGATGATCGCCGAGCGCGACCGCTTTGCAGGCAAAAAGGTCGGGCTTGTCCTTTGCGGTGGCAATATTGACCCGCGACTTCTGTCCTCCATCATCGTCCGACAGCTCGGTCGCAAGCAACAGATTGTCGGCCTGCGGATCATCATTCCGGACCGTCCCGGCATTCTGGGCGAACTCTCAACGATAATTGGCGATCTGGGCGGAAATATTCTGGAAGTCGACCATCATCGGACCTTCCTCAATGTTCCGGTCAAGGGTGCCTCTATCGATATCACCATAGAGACCAGAGACGCTGGCCACGCGCAGGAAATCATTACCGCCATCGAAGCAAATGGTCATAAGGTTGAGCATCTTAACAGTGCTTCCTAATTTTGGCCCACGCGAATCCGATCGGTTTTGAAGGCGTTTTCCCGATGTCGAATCAGGGGAACGGCACAGACAGTCCTGTCATCCTTTAAACAGCGCGTTCATTGATTTGTAGCGGACGCCTTGACATTCTCCTTCTCTGCTATCACCTCAGAGTCAAGGGCGCAGATGCTTGCGACAAACCGATGCGCCTCTTAACGCTCAGACCGAAAGGAAAACCGTCAGCAATGATCGATAGCAAAGCGACATATCACGGCTCAAGTGAACGCGAGAATGTCTTTGACCCGAGGCTTCACCCGGCCCTGTTTGACGGTGTCCTGTCCCGACGGATTCTGGCGTTTCTGTTCGATGCCGTGCTGATTTTCTGTCTCATGATTCTCGTGTCGATTGTCATTGCGATTCTCGGTGCGATCACGTTCGGTCTGGGTTGGTTGCTTTATGCCGCTCTGTTCCCGCTCGTAACCCTGTCCTACACGGCGGTTACCTTGGGGGGATACAATGCGGCAACACCGGGAATGAGGTTCATGGGCCTGGAAATGCGTCTCTGGTACGGTGCCAGACCTTACGGCATTCTGGCGGTGATGCATTCGCTGTTATTCTGGTTTGGCAATGTCATTCTGACGCCCTTCATTCTTCTGGTCGGGCTATTCACCAGCCGCAAACAGCTACTGCACGACATGCTTCTGGGAACCGTGGTCATGGATCGCGACGCGCTCATGTCGCTTGAAGGTCAGTCCCGTTACTAGCTGACAGGGCGGTCGCTGCATAGTGCCCGGCCCTGCGAATTCGGCCCTGCCAATGGATGCCCGCCTTTGCGGGCATTTTTTTATGAGTCGTCCCTTAGTCGAGGTGCATGCAGATATCCCGCGAGAAAATGCCTTCCTATGTGACATTACGTATATCTTCTTTGCAAAATTGGTATTTTTCTGCTTTGCTGAAGTAATGTAGTCTAGCTTCTGACTATGAATGCCCTTAACCTGCATGCAAAATGCGCATTATGTGCCACCCCCGTTTTTTTTCGATCAGGAGCGGCAAGGAATAACAATTGTATGTATCTGACCGTTGAGCTGCAAATGTGGCTGACATTTGCCGTAATTTTCTTCTCGATTGTTTTTTATAGTCTTGAATATTTTTCCATAGAGATAACGGCACTGGGATCATTGCTCAGCCTCATGCTGATCTTTGTCGGCCTGCCTTCTTCGAGCGAAGCTGCTGGTCTGGTAACGCTGGACGATCTGCTTGCAGGCTTCGCCAACCCTGCCTTGTTGTCGGTTCTCGCTCTTCTGATCATTGGACAAGGCTTGTTTCAGACCGACGCTCTGGATTCTCCTGCCCAATTCATCACGCGCATGGCAAAGAAATACAAATATGTTGCCTTTATCGGCGTCTATCTTTCGGCGGCCATTATCAGCGCTTTCATCAATAACACGCCGGTGGTCGTCATGTTCCTGCCGATCATGACTGTTGTGGCGAGCAATCTGCGGCTGTCTTCATCCAAGGTTCTGATGCCGCTGTCCTTCATTTCGATTCTGGGTGGCATGACCACGATCATCGGTTCATCAACCAACCTTCTGGTTGCCGAGACGGCGCGCAAGGCCGGGGTTCTGGATCTTCATTTCTTCGATTTCACAGCCATCGGGGCGATGGTCGCGGGCATCGGTTCGATCTATGCGCTGTTGATCATGCCGCGCATCCTGAAAAACCGCAAAAGCATGGCCGACCAGATGAGCCAGACCACGGGCAAGCAGTTCATTGCCCAGATTCCGCTTGGCGAAGACTCTTCTCTTGTGGGTAAAAAGGCCGTTGCCGGGATGTTTCCCGACCTCAAGGACATGACGGTTCGGCTTGTGCAACGGGGAGACACGCCTCATTTGCCGCCCTTTGACAATATCACGTTGCAGTCCGGCGACACTGTAGTTGTCGCGGCGACAAGACAGGCCCTCACGACAGCGCTCAAGGGTGGTCACAATGTGACACGATCAGCCGAAGAGACGGACGCATCGGAAAGCACACCGATGACAGACTTCACGCTTGCCGAGGTCATCGTCCCGCCAGCGTCTCGCATGATCGGTCAGACCATTGAGCAATCGTCCTTGCGCTCCAAGACAAATTGTATCGTTCTCGGCATCCAGCGCAGGTCACGGATGCCACGCATGGCGCTGAATGACATTCGGCTTGAGGCAGGCGACGTTCTGCTCGTTGGGGGGGCTCGGGATGACGTGGAAGCACTCAGAATCAACAGGGATCTGTTATTGATCGAGCTTTCAAGTACCGACGTTCCGCAAAGACGGTATGCGCCCCGTGCCATTTGGATCTTTCTGGCCACAGCCTTTGCCGCGGCGTCCGGTCTGTTGCCGATTGCCACGGCGGCTCTTGGTGGTGCTTTTTTCATGATTGTGGGAAAGTGTCTGAACATTCGCCAAGCGGTACGAGCGCTTGACAGCCGGATCTATATGCTGGTCGGCGCATCGCTTGCGAGCGCCGTTGCCTTGCAGAAAACGGGCGGCGCTTCTTTCGTGGCTCGTTCCGTCGTCAATGCAATGGATGGGCAACCGGGCTGGGTCATTCTTTCGGGGTTATTCCTGCTCATCGCAATCCTGACAAATATCCTTTCCAACAATGCCACTGCGGTGCTGTTTTCTCCCATTGCGATTTCCATTGCCAACCAGACAGGTTTGCCGGTGGAACCCTTTATCGTTTGCGTCATTCTGGCTGCAAACTGTTCATTCGCCACGCCCATCGGCTACCAGACCAATTTGCTGGTGATGGGTCCGGGGCACTATCGGTTCGCAGATTTTCTGGTCGCGGGCATACCGCTGATGATTATCATATGGCTCAGTTTCACCTTCATCGCACCGTGGTATTACGGGATCTGACTAGATCCCTTGTATAGACCTCTGTCTTACTTTTCTTGCCCTGCCAATCATGATTTTATGGCTGGGCAAGGAAATACATGACCTCATGACACAACACTCAATCGACAATCCGCAATTCTATCTTACCTCGCCGCAAAGCTGCCCCTATCTGGACGACAAGCAGGAAAGAAAGATCTTCACCTATCTTGTTGGCAAGGATGCGGATCACTTGAACAATCTGCTGTCTGCGGGTGGCTTTCGTCGCAGCCAGACAATTGCCTATCGCCCGGCCTGTGAGGATTGCAAAGCCTGTCGATCTGTCCGAATTCTGTTGCCCTTTTTCAATTTTTCTCGCAACCAGAAGAAGATTCTCAACAAGAACCGCGACATTATCCGCGTCATCAAGCCAGCTGTTGCTACATCTGAACAATATGATCTTTTCAACCGCTATCTGTGTTACAGGCACAGAGATGGCGGCATGGTTTCGATGACCATGGGGGATTACAAGGCGATGATCGAGGAAACCCATATCGATACGATCATCATCGAATATCGCCTGCGCGATGCGGATTCCGGCATCACCGGCACATCACGTGGAAAGCTGGTTGGTGTGGCGCTCACGGACAGGCTCGATGATGCCAACTCAATGGTCTACAGCTTTTTTGATCCCGTCCTGGACAGACGCAGCCTGGGCACCTTTATCATTCTCGATCATGTGCGCGATGGCATTGCCTCGGGATTATCCCATCTTTATCTGGGCTACTGGATCGAGGGATCGGCGAAAATGTCTTACAAGACCCGCTTCAAACCGCTAGAAATTCTTTCAGGCGGCGGCTGGACTCGCCTTGATTAATTCCAATTTCTGGTGTTCTATCGCACGCTGAATTGCCAAGCGGCGGCATTGCGAAAGCCGCGTGGCATGCATTTGCCAAATTGAAGAACAGTGTTGGATTATTGATGATAAAGCGGCTTATGGGCTTGGTGGAACTGGCATTCTTTCTGGCCGCACTGGGTTGGTTTGGAGCCACCGGAATTGGCCTTTTGGGACGGTTTGTCCGGCTGTTTGACCTGATCAATCACTTCCAGCTTGTGCTTGTCATCTCTGCGATGGCCTTTCTTGCCGCTTCCTTCGTCTGGCGATTTTCCGGCCAATTCTACAAGAGGGCCGGGCGGGCTCTTTTCGTCTTGTCCATCATCGGGTCGATGTGTCTCATTGGCCCTGAAATTCTTCATCGCGGCACCCAGACCCTTTTTGCATCTGAAGCAAATGCCAGACCCTCGGGCAACACAACCATCAAACTGATGAGCTTCAATCTCTATATGGCGACAAGGGACGCCAAAGGGCTGACGTCGAGCATCATCAAGGTTGGGCCCGATCTTGTCACCTTGCAGGAGTATGCACCCAACCGGTTCAAGCGGCAGCCCGATCTGAAACGAGAATATCCCTATCAGGCACGATGCAAAAGCTGGCGCACCTGTTCACTGGCCATTCTGTCCAAATATCCGCTCTCTGAAATCACGTCCTACCGTCTTGACAGTGAAGGCCAGAAAAATCCGCTACATGGCAAAATGCTGGCGGCAACCATGAAGGCAAAAGGGGCAAAGCCTGTGCGTGTCTACAGCCTGCATCTCAGTTGGCCCCTGCCCTTGTCCGAGAAAAAACTGCAATTTGAGAAACTTGCAGAGATCATCCTCAAGGAGCGGGAGCGCTATCCGCTTCAGGTCATTGCAGGCGACTTCAATTCGACCGGCTGGGCTTATGCGGTGGATCGCTTTGCGGCCAATGTCGGGATGGAACGCCGGGATCAGTTCGTTCCGACCTTTCCCTCCCCCAACTCGCGCATCAAGGGGATAAAGCTGCCGGCCTTTCTCAGCCTTGATCATATCCTGACCAGTCAGGACATCAAGGCGAGCAAGGTGGTACGGGTTTCGGCATCCGTTGGCGACCATTGGCCGATCATGACCCGGCTCACCTTGCCATAGACAAGACGAGCAGGGCTGAGCCGGGCAAGGGCATCCCTTGCCGCAAGAGACGAGAACGAGGGCCAATCAGCCAAAGCTACATCAACAGGCCCAAAGGCCTCAGGCACAGGCCTAGTTATTGAATTTGTTGCTTCTGGGGAACCCATTGGGTGGCAGTCGACCCGCCTGCCCGCGTTCACCCGTCCATTCGGCCAGATCGTCCATGGAGCGTTGATAAGAACGACCGGAACTGTCTGTCCAGGTCAGGCCTTCGTCGGACTTGAAGATCTTGGCGTCTGAAATGCCGCCATCCTTGTAGCGCTGAAGCATCACGCCGCGCCCACGCGCCATTTCCGGCAATTGCTCGGTCTTGTAGACGATCAGTTTCCTGTTTTCACCGATAACCGCGATCTGGTCGCCATCTGCTTCCTTGCAGATCTTGGCCTCGTTGGGCACGGTGACATTGAGCACCTGCTTGCCCTTGCGGGTGTTGGCAACAAGTCCATCCTCAGGGGTGATGAATCCGCGCCCGTCAGTTGAAGCAAGCACCAGCTTGCGCTTGGGCTTATGCACGAACATATCGACGACATCTATGCCGGGCTCCATGTCGATGATCACCCGGATCGGCTCCCCATGGCCACGGCCACCGGGAAGTTTGTCGGCCTGCAAGGTGTAGAAACGGCCATCGGTTGCCATCATCAGCAACTTGTCGGTTGTTTCGGCCTGCACAGCGAGCTTGAGCTTGTCTCCGTCCTTGAAATTGAGACTGGAAAGATCCGTGATATGTCCCTTCATGGCGCGGATCCAGCCCTTTTCCGAAAGGACCAGCGTCACCGGTTCGCGCTCGACCATGGCCATATTGATGTCTTCGATATCGCGTTCGGTTGCCTCGCCGAAATCGGTGCGACGACGCCCCAGTTCGGTGTCTGGTCCGAAGAGCTTATAGATTGCGCGAATTTCCTTGGAAATGCGTTTCCATTGCAAGTCTTCCGCTCCGAGCATTTCGAGAAGCTGATCCCTCTCCTTGCTCAGATTGTCGTGCTCGGTACGGATTTCGATTTCTTCGAGCTTGCGTAAGGAGCGCAGGCGCATGTTAAGAATTGCCTCTGCCTGAATTTCGGACAGAGAGAAGGTCTTCATCAATTCCGCTTTGGGTTCATCCTCATAACGGATGATGCGGATCACTTCGTCCAGATTGAGGTAGGCAATCAAATAGCCATCGAGCACTTCGAGGCGATGTTCGATCTTGGCAAGACGGTAGCGTGAGCGCCTCTGCAAGACGTCACGTCGATGCGCCAGCCATTGTTGCAGCACCTGACGCAGGCTGAGGACCTGAGGCACACCGCTCGCCGTCAGCACGTTCATGTTGAGCGAAATGCGGCTCTCCAGATCGGTCAGCTTGAACAGCGCTTCCATTAACAGATCGGGATCAACGGACCGGCTCTTGGGCTCAAGAACAATGCGAATATCTTCAGCGGACTCATCGCGGACATCAACCAGCAACGGCAATTTGCGGTTCTGGATGAGATCGGCAATCCGTTCGATAAGTCTGGATTTCTGCACCTGATAGGGAATTTCAGTGACGACCAGTTGCCAGGCGCCGCGAGCGAGACTTTCCTGTTGCCATTTTGCCCGCACGCGAAAACTGCCACGTCCGGTTCTGTAGGCTTCAAGAATATGCTCCTGATCCTCGACCAGAATGCCACCGGTAGGCAAGTCCGGTCCGGGCAACAGCTCGATCAGCTTTTCATCGGAACAGTTGGGATGCTTGATCAGATACAATGAGGCTTCGCACAGCTCGGCCACATTGTGTGGCGGTATGGAAGTCGCCATGCCAACGGCAATGCCGCTTGATCCGTTGGCCAGTAGATTGGGGAAATTGGCAGGCATGACAACGGGTTCCTTGTCCTCGTTGTCATAGGTCTCGCGGAAATCGACGGCGTCCTCGTCAAGCCCTTCCATCATCAGGCGGGCGACCTCGGTCATGCGCGCTTCGGTGTAACGCATGGCAGCGGCGCTATCACCATCGATGTTGCCAAAGTTGCCCTGACCATCGACCATCGGATAGCGCGAGGCGAAATCCTGCGCCAATCTGACCATGGCATCATAGACCGCGCTGTCACCATGCGGGTGATATTTACCGATGACGTCACCGACCACGCGCGCAGATTTCTTGAAACCGCCACTTGGATCCATCTTGAGCTGACGCATGGCATAAAGAATGCGCCGGTGAACCGGCTTCAACCCATCACGGACATCAGGCAAGGCGCGCTGCGTAATTGTCGACAAGGCATAGGCAAGATAGCGCTCTTCCAGCGCTTCGCGCAGGTTGATGCTTTCAAAATCGCTCGACTTTACAATATCGTTTCCCATGCCGATGTGGTTAGCGAAAAATAGCGATTCATGCAATGTCCGGAATGGGTAAAGGCGCTATTCATCCAACGTCAAGTCGCGCCGAACCGCCTCTATGAAGCTTTTGCGCAGGTCTGGCGGGGCCATTCCCATAGGCTGATAGATGTGGCGATCAAGAAAATGGGCGCTGAGGCAAAACCCGTCATTGAGTTCTTCAAAGCTCAGGCGGTTGCTCATTGCCGAGCCGCGCAGGAAACCGGGAAGCGGCAGCAATCGGTCGTGATAGGGCGCGCCAGCCTGCCTGCAAACAGCCCTGCCCGTTTTTGGCGAGACATAGACGAGATCTTCCGTCCCCCCCGTTGCCGCGCAGCGATCCAATTCGAGCCCGAATCCCAATTCGGCCAGCAGCGCCAACTCGTAGCGGACCATCAATTCACCCGCAACGTCACCCTCCTCGAAGGCATCAGTGATGACCTCAAGGGCTTGGTAGATATAGGGATGCGGGTCGCGCTCGGGCAACAGCCGCGTCAGTTCCGCGATGAACTGCATGCCGAAGGTGCCGATCGGGCGGGCCATCAACATGGCTGCTCGTGAGGATACGAGTTCGACCGAGAATTGCCCAAGATGGGTTTCAAGCCTCGCGCGCCAGGTGAGCAAGATCAGGTTACCCGGCTGGAGAACCGGCTGTTGTCGCTTGGAACGTCCACCACGCACCAGCCCCATGACGCGGCCATGGGCGCGTGTCATTACTTCCAGCAAAACAGCCGTTTCGCCATGTCGCCGAGAGCCCAAGATTATCGCTTCATCACTCCATTCCATGAGGCGAAGATGGGCTGATTTGTGGCAAAAGGAAAGAGACTAATATCGATATATGGGAAAGCAATCTGTGATTGCAGCCATTGGATTTAAGGACTAACATCATTGCGTGACAGGATGGAGGAGCTGTGTGTGTCCATCCAGCAATTGCCGAGGCACCAAACCTATCCTCGACATGTTGCATTCTCGACGAGACGGAGGAGGTGTCCGTCTGGCAACCCTCATGGCGCGGGATAGAACCCATGAGGCATCGGGGCTGCGCAAACCAGCGAAGAGGAGGACGTGTCCTCTTGGCAACCTCTGTGGCGCCCAGTCCTACCCGCAGAGCACTGGCTTGCGTTTTCTTGCCAGCCATCAGCGCTTTGCCCTTTTCGCGTTGCCGTACATAAACGCGTGCGTCTGCGGATGCAGCTTGACGGTTCCTCAGTCCGAGCGCTCATCCCGCGCCGAAATCAGTCATTCTCGCTAAAGGCCTTTTTGTCAGACGCGGTCATCGGCGGGAAGTCCGGTTTTGGCTGATCAAGTTCCATGAAGACGATTCTCGGCGTGATATCGGCAACATCGGGATTCTTTTGCAGGAATGTCTTATAGGCCTCATGGCTTTCATATCGCAGCAGATCGACCTGGAACAGAGTGAAATAGCCGGTTGGCTCCATGCTGTACCATTCCTGCCACCGGGTCATTGCCTTGCGGCTATTGCCACCCAACTTGCCATCGATGCCCTTGGTATCAAAGCCGGTGGCTGTCAGACGGCTCTGGATCTCGATGGCGAGGCCTTCGGTCATGAATTCGGCTTCGAGCTGAGGCGTGCCATATTTTTCCGTGTCCCGCGCCATTGCAGCAGGAACCAGAAGCAAAAGCGTCATCACAAGACCGCAAAGTGTCCTGCCAAACAGACCTGTTGTATTGATGTGTTGCATATTTCCCCCCCGTAAAGACATTTAGACGCCCAAGTTGCAATTTTCGGGCAGAGTGCCGCGAAGGCCCACTCCTCGCACGCATCTCACAGTCGTCTTTTTGCCCACGCAGCAATGCTACAGAAATAAAAGATGCGGCAACAGTCTCCTTGTTGCCGCATTCCTCAGTTCAGGTGTACTCGTTGTCTGCCAACCCCCCGACCTCAGATCGGGAAATCGATGCCCATTTCGCGATAGCGTTCGGGATCATCGACCCAACGCTCGCGGACCTTGACGAACAGGAAGAGATGCACCTTGGCCTCCAGAATCTCGGAAATCTCTTTCCGAGCCGCCATGGAAATGGCCTTGATGGACTGACCGCCCTTGCCAAGAACAATCATCTTCTGATTGTCTCGCTCGACATAGATGACCTGTTCGATGCGAACCGAGCCATCCGGCTTCTGCTCCCATTTCTCGGTCTCGACCGTTGAGGCATATGGCAACTCCTGATGCAGACGCAAAAAGACCTTCTCGCGCGTGATTTCCGCAGCCAGCTGTCGCATGGGCAGATCGGAGATCATGTCTTCTGGGTAAAGCCATGGCCCGGTCGGCATCCTTTCGGCAAAATAGTCAAGCAGATCGTCGGTATGATCGCCATTGAGCGCAGACACCATGAAGGTTCGGTCAAAGGCAATCCTGTCATTGAGCTTTTGTGCCAAATCCAGCAGGCTATCCCGTTTTACCAGGTCGATCTTGTTCAGAATCAGCACCTTGGGCAACTTGATCTCTTCGAGCCGGTCTAGAATGTCTTCAATCTGCTCGGTCAATCCTTTTCGGGCATCAATGATCATGCCGATGGCATCGGCATCCTTTGCCCCGCCCCATGCGGTGTTGACCATCGCGGTTTCCAATCGACGCTTGGGGGCAAAAATACCCGGAGTGTCAACGAAAATGACCTGCTTTTGATCCTTGAGCGCGATGCCGCGAATGAGTGAGCGGGTTGTCTGAACCTTGTGCGTGACAATGGACACCTTGGATCCGACGATCTGGTTCACAAGGGTCGACTTACCCGCGTTCGGGGCTCCGATGAGGGCGACATAACCGCATTTAGTGTCAAGTTCCGGCCCGTCTCCGGGCTGTTGAGAGGATGTTTCTGACATATGTGTCCTTGGTTTGGGGATCTCATGTCCCGCTTGAGGTGATCGGAACGCGTCCTATTTGGTGTCCGCGCTCCACTGTCCTTCTCGTACAAGCATCGCGCGGGCAGCTTCCTGCTCGGCAATGCGTTTTGATGGACCCTTGCCCATGGAAGGTTCAAGGGTCGGCACTTCGACGCGCAAAGTGAATTCAGGTTCGTGATCGGGGCCTGTACGCTCCACAAGGCGATAGGTTGGCGGGGGCAACTTGTTACCCTGCACCCATTCCTGCAAAGTCGTCTTGGCATCGCGCAAAGGGCCGGTCCATTCCAGCATGCGCTTTTGCCAGTATTTGTCGACAAGGCTCTTTGCCGGGTCAAAACCACCATCCATGAAAACCGCACCAATCACGGCTTCGCAGACATCGCCCAGAATCGCTTCCTTCTTGCGACCACCGGCCTGTGCTTCTCCCTCGCCGAGACGGATATAGGGTCCAAGGCCAATTTCTCTGGCCACCTCAGCACAAGTCTCGTTGCGCACCAGGCCATTGAAACGTCTAGCCAGTTCCCCTTCATCTGCCTTGGGAAAGGCTTTCAGCAGCATATCAGCTATAGAGACAGCCAGGACCCGGTCCCCCAAGAATTCATGCCGCTGATAGGTTTGATCAACCTGTAGTCGCGGGGAAGCAACCGTGCTGGAATGGCTGAGAGCCCGTTCCAGATGGCTTTCGTCCTTAAACCTGTAGCCGAGATGCGTCTGTAATGTACCAACATCTCTCTTTTTCATCGGTATAGATTCGACTCCTTTTCAGTGTTTACAGAATTTGACCATGCATTATACAGAAAAGCCTGAAATAGAGAATGCCACACAGAATTTTCCTGTGTGGCATTTTCTTTGTTTCTACGGTCAGATAGAGAAAAAATGAATTATTTCTACTTATCCTCGCCCGACATATCGGGCTTGAGACTGGTAAACCACCGCTCCCAACGAGCCGAACTTGGCCAGGACCAGATTTCCCATGGAGCCTTGCCATCTCCGATAGAGAAGAAGATGACTTGTGCCTTGCCGACAAGATTTTCAAACGGCACATAGCCGACATTGCTCAGCACGCGACTGTCCGATGAATTGTCGCGGTTGTCACCCATCATGAAATAGTGATTGGCAGGCACTTCATAAACCGGTGTGTTATCAAGGTAATTGCTGTCCGTGAGGTTGAGCGTGGTGTAACTGACGCCATTGGGCAGAGTTTCCTTATAGCGCTCCACCCGCGTCTTGTTTCCTCTCTCGTCGGTGTCGACAAAATCATCAATCCGTTCATGCTCAACGGCAGTCCCATTGATGTAAAGCTGGCCATCTATCATCTGGATTTTGTCGCCGGGCAAGCCGATCACGCGTTTGATGTAATCAACGGACGGGTCACGGGGAAGTTTGAACACAACGATATCGCCGCGCGTCGGTTCGCTCGCCATGACGCGACCGGAAAAGAGCGGCAACCCGAAAGGCAGGGAATATTTCGAGTAGCCATAGCTATATTTGGAGACGAAAAGATAGTCGCCGATCAACAGCGTCGATTTCATCGAACCGGAGGGAATCGAAAAGGGCTGAAACAGCAATGTGCGCACGACAAGCGCAAGCAATAGGGCCTGTATAATCACCTTGATGGTCTCGCCGATACCACCCTCATTCTCTTTCAAACTATCGTCCTGCACGCTCATTCTCTTTCCCATATCCTTGCCCACGCGGAAGGGCTTCCTTCTGCCTGCAATTTCATGACCGTGTGAATAGGCCATCGCAGGCAATCTTGCAATATCTTTCGCAAATTACCTAGATCATAGAAATGGCAATGATGTGATGACGCAGAGTAAATCAACCGATTTGCTCACGAGAAGCGGAAAACAGCCAACATGGACAGCCGAAAAGGTGCCAATTTGTGGAGATGGTGCGGCTTCTGTTCCTGATTTACCTCAGGGTGCGGGCCAGGATTCGGGGCGAGCCGAGATGATGACATAGGCTTGGGCGATCGGGTATTCGTCCGTGATGGTAAGGTCTATCTGGGCGACGAAACCTTCCGGGATCATGGAGTTGAGCCGCTCCAGCGCTCCACCTGTCAGGACCATGGTCGGTTTTCCTGTAGGAAGGTTGCTCACGCCCATATCGTGCCAGAAAACGCCGTGTGAAAGACCCGTGCCCAACGCCTTGGAGCAGGCTTCCTTGGCCGCAAATCGCTTGGCGTAGGAAGCGGCGCGCTGCGCCTTCCTCTCGGATCGAGCTGTTTCCTTCTCGGTGAAAACCCGTTTGATGAAGCGTTCACCAAAGCGTTCGAGGGTTTTCTCGATTCGACGAATGTCAATCAGGTCGTTTCCTGTTCCGATAATCATTCTTAACTTTCCAGACGGCTCGCGGGGCGGCAGCAACCAACTGATTGTCTCCGTGGAGGCTTGTCAGTTTACACGCCAGGCCTTGGATACCGTTTTCTTGCTTCTAATTTGCTGGATGATGCGATTGAGATGGTTCAGATTCCACACTGACAGGTCGATGGTCATGTCGTGAAAGTCGTTCATCTGCTGCTGCATGCGAATATTTTCAATGTTGCCATCATTCTCGGCAATGACATTGGCAATCTGGGCGAGACTGCCGGGCTCATTGAGAATACTGACTTCAATTCGAGCGGGAAAGCGCTCAGTGTTTTCCTCGTCGATATCCCAGCGAACATCGAGCCAACGATCCGGGCTGTCGTCAAACTGACTGAGAGCCGGCGAATGAATGGGATAGATAGTAACACCCTTGCCGGGCGTCAGGATTCCGACAATCCGGTCGCCTGGAACCGCTCCCCCTTCGGGTGCGAAGGTCACGGGCAAATCGCCGGAAAAGCCCCTGATCGGAATGGACGGATGGGGTTTGTTTTTCTCGGCTCTCCTGCGCCCGGTGCCGGGAATGCGGAATTTCATGGCCGAAGCATGTTTCAGGCCAAACCAGCCCTCTCCGCGTTCGCCTTCGCTTTGCGCCGCTCTCTGGTCCTGATAGTCCGGGAAGACAGCCTCGATGACCATGCGCGATTTCAACTCACCCCGCCCCACGGCAGCCAGAGCATCATCAAGCGTCTGGAAGCCAAGGCGTGACAGGGATACTTTCAATTGCTCGGGCGAATAATCCTGCTCGGCCCGTTTGAAGGCATTTTGCAGGATCTGTTCTCCGAGCGCGGCATACTGGGCACGAACCGCAGCGCGCGTCGCCTTGCGGATTGCAGCACGGGCCTTGCCTGTCACGGCAAGATTCTCCCAGGCAGCGGGCGGCGTTTGTGCCTTTGAGCAAATGATATCGACCTCGTCACCGTTATTCAGCTCGGTAACAAGTGGCATGACCGCACCGTTGATCTTGCAGCCGACACAGGTATCGCCAATGTCGGTGTGAACGGCATAGGCAAAGTCGATGGGAATTGCGCCGCGCGGCAAGGCAATCACCCGGCCTTTCGGCGTAAAACAGAAAACCTGATCCTGAAACAGTTCAAGCTTGGTATGCTCGAGAAATTCTTCTGCCGTGTTACCCGAAGACAGAAGCTCGACGGTCTGCCGCAGCCAGGAATAGGCATTGCTATCCTTTGCCAGACGTCGCAAGGACCGACCACCCTTGGTCTTGCCGGTAACATCCTTGTAAAGAGCATGGGCGGCAACCCCATATTCCGCAAACTGATGCATCTTGAATGTGCGGATCTGCAACTCCACCCGCTGGCGACCCGGACCGATGACAGTGGTATGGATCGACTGATAGTCGTTGGGCTTGGGTGTCGAAATGTAATCCTTGAAGCGACCGGGCACGCAAGGCCAGATCGTATGAACAATACCGAGCGCGTGATAGCAATCCTCGATATCATTCACCAGAACGCGAAAGCCATAGATGTCCGACAGTTGCTCAAAGCCGATATTCTGACGCTGCATTTTTCGGAAGATGGAATAGGCCCGCTTTTCCCGTCCTCTGACCGAAGCGGTGAGCCCTCTTTCGCTGAAAGTCTTCTCCAGCTCCCCTTCAATTTCGGAAATCAGGGTCTTGTTGCGCTGGCGCACCTCATCAAGCCGCGCGGAAATCGCATCATAGGCTTCGGGATTGATATATTTGAAAGAAAGCCCTTCGAGTTCTTCACGGATATCCTGCATGCCCATGCGTTCGGCGAGCGGCGCATAGATATCGATAGTCTCCTGCGCAATGCGGTGGCGCTTGTGATCGGGCACAAAATGCAATGTGCGCATATTGTGAAGTCGATCGGCGAGCTTGACGATCAACACCCGCACATCGTCGGAAATCGCCAGCAGGAGTTTGCGCAAATTCTCCGCCTGCTTAGTCCGGCGGGAAACCAGATCGAGCTGACTGATCTTGGTCAGTCCCTCCACGAGCTTGCCGATTTCCTCGCCAAACAATCGGTCCAGCTCGGCCCGCGTTGCATCTGTGTCCTCGAGCGTGTCATGCAACAAACCGGCGGCAATCGTGCCATCATCGAGCCGCAGATCCGTCAGGATGCCGGCCACTTCCAGCGGGTGCACAAAATAGGGATCGCCGGACGCGCGTTTCTGGGTACCATGCTTGCGCATGGAATAGACATAGGCTTTGTTCAGCAGTGCTTCGTCAGCATTGGGATTGTAGCTTACAACTCTTTCAACGAGCTCATACTGACGCATCATGGCGATTGTGAATCCTTGTCTAGTCTGTGCCCGAAATACCCGAACACAATCGGCTTTGAAAACCAGACCTGCAATTGATATCGAATATCAGAATAGGGGATGCCCCGTTCAAGATGCAAGGTCTATAAGGCCATGACAGCATTGTAACAAACAGGGAGTTCCCGCCCGGTTAACCGAGGGAACCGAAAAATGGCGAAAAAGCAATGGCGCCAAAGAAAAAGGCGGTCTGAAAACCGCCCTTTTCTTTGAAATCAGGTCTTGCAAGTCGGATCAATCGTCGCTGCGATCCGGTGGCACAAGGCTTTCGAGCCCGCGCAGCAGTTCTTCTTCAGACATCTGGTCAAAGACCATTTCGTTTTTCGGCTCGTTGACCACATCTTCATATTCTGTGGTTGCTGCGTCATCAGCAGTGATGAGAGCGACTTCATCCGTTTCCGGTTCATCAACCTCGACATATTTCTGAAGAGAATGAATGAGATCCTCTTTCAAATCGCCAGGGGACACCGTTTCATCGGCGATCTCGCGAAGAGCAACAACGGGGTTCTTGTCGTTGTCACGATCAACCGTAATCGATGAGCCACTTGAAATCATACGTGCGCGATGACCGGACAGCAGCACGAGCTCAAAGCGATTCTCAACTTTATCAACGCAGTCCTCAACAGTCACGCGTGCCATAGATAATCTCCTATGTGGGGGAATTTCCAACTTCAATAAAGCGAAATGACCTATTTGACAAGGGTCAACTTGCGCAAATTGTGACTTTCAAGACGTTGTTTACCAAAAGCGCAACGCAATAAGTAGCATTTATAACTAAAGAAGCTTGTGTTTTTGTTTAGTATCTGTTTTTCTCTGTGGTTATTGCGCTGAATTCTGTATAGACTAAGAATCGATTTGATTTCATGTGATTGCAATTTTCAAATTTGAATTTCTTGAAAACTTGATCTGCGAATAATTCAACTTGTCGAATTTATTTGCTCGATGTAAGAAGAATGAAACAAAGCATTCACCCAGAAATGAAATCCAACGATAAACCATATAAAAAGGGTGACTCCGTGTTTGATCCTAGAGAAAAAGTAGCGCTATTTATAGACGGGGCCAATCTGTACGCGACGACCAAGACACTTGGTTTTGATATAGACTATAAGCGGCTCCTGAGAGAATTCAGAGGAAAAGGTTATCTCCTGCGGACGTATTACTATACTGCACTGGCAGAAGATCAGGAATATTCCTCTATTCGACCATTGATCGACTGGCTGGATTATAACGGTTACCATGTTGTGACCAAACCAACCAAGGAATTTACTGATTCAACTGGTCGCCGGAAAATAAAGGGTAACATGGATATCGAATTGACGATCGATGCCATGGAACTGGTCGATCATGTCGATCACTTCGTTATTTTTTCTGGAGATGGCGATTTCAGAAAACTGGTTGAAGCTCTTCAACGGCGCGGCAGAAAAGTGAGCGTGGTTTCAACCATGTCCACCCAGCCGCCGATGATAGCCGATGAATTGCGGCGTCAGGCAGATCATTTCATTGATCTTGCCCATATCGCAGACCGGATCGGTCGGGATCCGGGCGAACGCCCTCAGCGCATGCCTGTGCAGGACGATTATGAAGATCAGGAATTCGAGGACTGATCCTTCTTGATCCCTATTGAAAAGCCCCGCCATTGTGCGGGGCTTTTTTTGTACAAATGCGAGGAGAGCCCTCCCCGCTCAGAGACCGCTTCTTTTCAGAAGCGCCAGCCAGTTCTTGTAAGCGATTTTCTCGATCAGGGTTTCGCCGAAACCTCGTTGACGCATCTGATCAATCAGTGCCTTGTTGCCAGCACAGGAGCCGATCTTTTGCGGAATGGTGGTGCCATCGAAATCCGAGCCGAGACCGACACCGTCCTCGCCCAGTTTGTCGACCAGATAGGCCAGATGATCGACCATGATATCAAGCGACATGTCGATTTTGCTCTTGTCGCCATCTTCACGCAAGAACCCGACCGAATAATTGAGGCCAACCAATCCATTCGTCTCGGCGATGGCGGCGAGCTGCTTGTCGGTCAGATTGCGGGGAGACGGACAAAGCGCATGAACGTTGGAATGGGTGGCAATCAGGGGCTTTTCGCCAATTGCGTGAATGTCCCAGAAGCCTTTCTCATTGAGATGTGAGAGATCAATGAGAATGCCCATCGCGTTGCAGCGTCGCACCAGTTCCTTGCCAAGATCGGTCAGGCCCGGGCCGGTGTCTGGAGAGCCTGGAAAGTTGAAGGGCACGCCATGGCCGAAGATGTTGCTACGACTCCAGACGGGGCCAATCGAGCGCAAGCCGGCAGCGTGCAGCACATCGAGGCTCTCGAACTCTCCGTCAATCGCTTCTGCCCCCTCAATATGGAGCAGCAATGCGATCTTGCCCTCTTTCATAGCCAGATCAACGTCATCGGAAGACAGGCAGATCTTTATGTTGGAGCCATCTTGTTGTTCAAGCCGCAAGGCACATGCCATCATGGACATGGTCACTTCAAGGGCATAGGGCTGTTCAAGAGGTTGCACCCTCGCCTGAAAATCGAGCACTTCGCCCGGTTTGGTCTTCGGCGGGACGAAGCTTGCGAAAAATCCACCGGCGAACCGGCCTTCCTTTGCCTTGGGCTGGTCGATGTGAAGCGTGTCCGACCCCTCGATGAAGGAGATCGGATTGCCTTCCTTTTGTGCCATGACCAGACGCAGGAGCGTATCATTATGGCCGTCAAAAACAGGATAGTAAGTGTCAGTCATTGGAAAGCATCTTTCTTGTTATCTGTTGTGCTGTCTATCTGTCAAACTCAGGTCTCACCAAATAAGGCCTGATGCTTTTCGCCCTATGACGCATTGGCGCCCTGGCGGAAAAAGTTGACCATCCATTGCCCAACCATATCCGCATCAACCGGATCGTTGGCATGGCTGATCGCAAAGTCGGCATCTTCTTCGCTCATCTGCTCGCCGCGCCTTTTGTGCAGCATGGTGGTGATGATGCCGCTCGATAGTTCGGGGTGCAATTGCATCGACATGCCGGACGTGCCGTAAGCGATGAAGCCATTGGGGCAGAAGTCATTGCCGCCGAGCAGACAGGCCCCATCGGGCAGCCGGGTGACCTGATCCTGATGGCTGGCCTGCAAGGAGAAATGATCCGCAGTGCCATCCATCCATTCGGGCCGTTCTTTTGGATCGATCACAAGTGCATAGTTGTGTACGGCAGCGCCCCATTTGCCGGAGGGTGCCTTTTCCACGCGTCCACCCATGGCTGTTGCCATGATCTGATGACCGAAACATATGCCGATGATCGGACGATCATTCTCTATCGCCTTGCGGATAAGCTCTTCCAGGCGAAGCATCCAGTCGAGTTGTTCATAGGCACTGTGAAGCGAGCCGGTCACAATCCAGCCGTCACACTCATATTCATTCTCGGGGAATTGCTGTTCGAAAACCTGATAGCTTGCAAAATCCAGCTTCGGGTCCTGTTTGGCAAGGAGCGCCTTGAACATGTCGTCGAAGGTGCCAAACTGCTTTATCAATTCATCAGGCAAGGGGCCTGCGACCAAGATGCCAATCTTCATGGGGCACATGTTATCCGTCAAATATGGGGTTTGTGGCGAGGCTAACCAGTTAGCTGCCGAAGGACGATAAGGGACAAGGTTCCGATCACTACCATCCATATAATGGAAACACGCAGTCCTGCAAGAACAGCGATGACAAAGGCAGCCCATTCGTTGGGTCCGCCCTCCAACACGGCAGGAGCAACCAGAGTTGTCAACACCGCAGCAGGAACTGCGTCCAGTCCTGCCTGAACACGGGGATGAACGCGCTCGAACCGGGTAAGAACCAGATGCCCGCCAATACGGGTGAGATAGGTCACAATCGCGCCGCCAAGGATGACGATCAATGCCGTGGACATGTTTCATCCCCCTCCTGTTTGCGGCTTGCGCTGGCCTTCTGCGCTCTCGAAGTCTTCCGGCTCCTTGTCTTTGCCCGAAGGCGAGAACAGAACCGCAAGCAAGATGCCTGCCGCGGCGCCTATGGAAACATGCCAGGGGGAACCAATGGTCTCGCTGGCAAGAATCGAGGTTGCCGCGCTTACAACAACCACCGGCAGCCAGAAGGATCTTCTCCTGAAGCCCATTAACAGACCCATGAAATAGATAGGCAGCATGAAATCTATGCCCCAGATGTGGGAGTCTTCGAGAAAGTTACCCAGTATGGCACCAAGCCAGGTCAACCCGACCCAACCAACATAAACAATGAAGGATAGGCCCATATACCATGAAAACTGTATGTCCTCGCCCTGCTCCACGCGGCGTTCCGTCTCGGCATATGAAGGATCGACCAGAAAAAAGAAGCCGATTGCCTGCCTCAGCCAGGACCAATGCCTGATATGTCTGCCTACGGACGCAGAGTAAAGAATGTGTCTGAAATTGACCGCAAAGATCGAGAGCACAATGATCCATGCCGGGATATGCTGTCCGAACAGATTCAGGCCGACCAACTGACTGGCACCGGCGAAGATCGTCGCGCTCATCAGAACCGTCTCGGTGACATTCATCCCCGCATCGATCGACAGGGCACCGAAAAGCGCACCAAACGGGCCCGCAGTAAGAATAACGGGAAGCCCTCTCCTCATTCCTTCCAGGAAAAGGAGGCGCGGGGTCATACTGTCATCGGGTAATCTTTTTCCAGCCATGAGCCTATCTATAGGGTAAAGTCTTTCATTCGTCCTATCAATTGTTTTCAAGGACCCATAATACGAAATGATCTGACAGTGTCAGGGTTGGGCTCGCGTATCAGGCGAGTTTGGCTTCTATCACATAGCGCAGGATGGCGACCACCTGCTCCGGTGTCTGCGTTACAGCCAGGGCAGCAGCGTCCACTTCCTTAAGGGCGTGCTGATGTGCATCGCCATGCATGACGATCATTGGTTTGCCAAGGGCTGCTGCAAAACCGGCATCAAAGGCAGCATTCCACTGTTTGTATTTTTCACCGAATCGCACCACGACGATGTCGGCTTTTTCCATCAGGGTTCGGGTGCGAATGGCGTTAAGCTGTGCGCCCTTGTGGTCATGCCAGAATTTATTTTCTTCGCCTCCCAGAATGGTCACACCACAATCGTCGGATGCCTCATGGTCGGTGACGGGGGCAAAAAAAGTGACCGGCAGATTTGCGGCCCTGGCGCCTTGCTCGATCTGTTCGCGCCAATCCGTATGGATTTCGCCAGAAAGATAAATATTCCAATTCATAAAACTCAGTCCCTATCTGCTTTGCAGGTTGTTGCACCAATGAGCCAAGTGGCGTTTGCAGTCGGCTCTCTTCTCCTGCCCTATCAATGCTCGTTCAGGCAGTGGCTGTGATCGGCAAGACTTTCGATCACGGCACAATGGGCCACCGTTGTGCCATCACATGATGACATGCGCTCAAGTTCCATTTCGAGGCGCTTAAGCTTTGCGATTCGAAACCGCACATCATCCAGATGACGCGACAGGATTTCATCGGCAACCTTGCACGGCTTCTCCGTTTGCTCTTTCAATGACAGCAGAGAGCGGATGTCATCAAGGGAAAAACCGAGATCGCGGGCATGCTTGATGAAGGCCAGTCGCTTGAGGCCGTCCGGCTCATAGCGTCTCTGATTGCCCTCGCTCCTGACGGCGGGCTCTATCAGACCGATCTGTTCATAATAGCGGATGGTCGGCACCTTGACGCCACTCGATTTTGAAAGATCTCCGATCGACAGCATGATTTTTTCCTTGAAGCTATAGTCACTAGAGCAATTATAGTTCCAAGCGTCCTCAATTTTCCAGCCCATATCGAGAAAAGAATGCTTGATAAACCTCTCCCCAACGACCCCACCCATTCAGAAGGATGCTGTTCCTCCTCAAACGCCACGACCACACATACACATTGTCATGGGCACGACCATCACGGTCATGGTCATAGCCACGGTTCTGACCCCTCGACTGTGACGTGCGGTTGCTCAGGCAATCCCGTATTTGACGGTATGGAGCAGCGCTATCGCCGCGTGCTTCTGTTTGTCATTCTGATCAATGGCGCCATGTTCGTGGTTGAAATGCTTGCCGGTCGACTTGCAGGATCACAGGCGCTACAGGCGGATGCTCTGGATTTCCTCGGCGACTTCGTGACGTATGGCATGAGCCTTGCCGTCATCGGAATGAGTCTCAGGATTCGCACCACCGCAGCGCTCGTCAAGGGCTTCAGCCTGCTCGCCATGGGGCTCTGGATTTTCGGCACGACACTCTATCAAATCCTGTATCTGGATGTACCGCGCGCAGAGGTGATGGGGCTCGTCGGGCTTCTCGCGCTGACGACCAATCTGGCGTCTGTTCTGCTCCTGGCACGCTACCGCGATGGCGACGCCAATGTCCGCTCGGTCTGGCTTTGCTCGCGCAATGATGCGATTGGCAATATTGCGGTCATGGGCGCGAGCGTTATCGTCCACTATGGCGGCTCGGCCTGGCCCGACATTATCGTTGCACTGGTCATGGCAGGGCTGTTTTTGCGTTCGGCTCAGCTCATCATCATGCAATCGCGGCGGGAGTTTTGTCAGATCAATCCATAATGCGCCGATTTTTGCGGGAAATATTTGCCTAAATTCCGAAAAACTGTATATCCTCAGATAGATTTGTGGCAGGCAAGTCTATAGAAGATCGTGCTAGACACTCTTCATAACAAGAACAGACTCTCGGAGCTGGAAGGATCGGATCGATGCGTTTTTTGAAATCGCTCGTACTTTTATTGGCTGTTTCAATTTTCCCTCTTCAGGGCCATGCGGGTGAATTCGCAGATCGCATGTTGAAGGCAGAAACACTTCTGACGTCAGGCCAGGCCAAAACCGCCTTTGCTGAGCTGGATGCCATCGTAGACGACATCTGGACCCGCTCCCCGATGTTTGTACGCCAGGCCACCTTTGTCAGCGAGATCAATGGGTATGGCGACTACAAAGAAAGACCGGCCGTCTTCAAACCCGATGAAGCCCATATGATCTATGTCGAACCTGTGGCCTTTGGTTACGGCAAAATGGATGACGGCAAGAATGTCGCAAGTTGGGGGGTCGATTACTCACTGACCGGCCCGGCGGGAAGCACTCTGTTCGAAAAGGAAGATTTCGTTGAGCTTGGCGTTCCGCTTGCTGGCCACAACAGAGAAGTTCACCTGAAGCTCACAATCAATCTTTCTGGCCTGAAACCGGGAAGCTATGTTTCGAACTTCCTTCTCAAAGACAAGAATTCGGAAAAGACAACAAACTTTTCCCTGCCTTTCGACATCGTCGAATGAAGCTGACATCAAAAGCCATTCATAGCCGGGTTCAGGCAATTGAGCCCGGCTTTGTCATGCAAGGCGTCCACTGATCACCTGGCCCTGGTCATCTGGCCCTTGGTGCCTGGTATCTGGCGCCTTTCGTCCGTTCAGACAGACACAATCGTGATGGTGCTATTCAGAAAGAGTGGGGCGAAGGCTCGCGGTTCTGATTGCCTCCGGCATATTGAGCCTGATGACGTCGTTGCCCATCGCTGTCATCTTTCGCGAAACCATCTGGAACATGATGTCAGTTCCCATTGATGTGACGGACAGCGCACCTGCAAGAATGATGACATAGAGACAAAGCTGAAGCGCCACACGTCTCATATGGTGTGCCATGCGCCTTACCAGAGCCTTACGCGCTTTCCGATTGTTCGACCAGCGCATTGCAATGACCATGGACGCTTTTGAGACGCTCTTTTTGAAAAAGGCCTTTGCAGCAATAACCCGTGCGGTCACATCTTCCTTGTCAAACCAGACCTGTACCCGCTCAAACTCTTTTTCAATCATCATTGCCCCCAGTCGCTTTTTTTTGTTTGGCGTACTTGATCCCCGCTCTCTGAAAGGTTCGCAGGTTGAACAGGTGTGATGATTGCAAGAAAGGCTGTTTCAAGCCTAAACGGAGTGGAGTTTGCGGCATTTATCGCCGCGTTTTCGCTTTCAGGGTTTTTATTCGGTAAAGAGGCGAGGCCAAATCTTTCCTATTCGTTTCAATGTTGTTCATATTGACTGATCTGGCGGGAGTGTTGGTTAATCAACCCTTCCGATGATCAGACCGCAACAGATCCTGTCACCATATTGGGGGCACGCAGTCACATTGAATTGACATTGTATGGCAATTGAAATCTACTTCAGATCCTCTCGGCAATTCCGTTTCAGGTCCATTCCATGACACAAGACATCAATTCTGCCGGCACCCCAATTCCGGGCAAGATCGACATTTCGTGCCGCGCACTCACCGATGCTGACAGCTCGGACATCATGAGAATTTACGCACAAGGCATAAGAACCGGGAACTCCACCTTCGCAGATCAGGTCCCTTCATGGGAAGACTGGGACAAGGCCCACTTGAAACCATGCCGCATTGGTGCTGTAGCCGGAGGAAAGCTTGTCGGTTGGGCTGTTCTCAGCCCCTATTCCCAGCGCCAAGTGTATCGCGGCATTGCCGAGCTTTCCCTTTATGTCGATCAGGAGATGAACGGCATGGGCATCGGCACAAAGCTGATGCAAGATCTTGTTCAGACGTCTGAGAAGGCCGGGATCTGGACCCTTGAAGCTCGCATTTTCCCGGAAAACAAGACCAGTATTCACCTGCATGAGAAATTCGGCTTTCGCTATGTCGGCATGAGGGAAAAGATTGGCAAGATGCCGTGTGGACCCTTCAAGGGACAATGGCGCAATGTGACCCTTTACGAGAGGCGGAGCCAACTGACAGGCCTTGATTGACGAAAGACCAGATCATTTGTCATCTTTGGGCAGGCTCATGACCGCCGCCCCCATCGCCACGCTGCAAATCGTGATCAACAGCCCGAAAAACAGCAGGGCCATCGGGATCAGCGGGTTCTCGCTGTTGAAAATCAAATCCTTCAGGCCCGCAGCGTTGGTGGCAAGCAGGCCGAAAAAAATCAGAATGGTTGTCGCAAACCCGATCAGCCAATTGATCGCGAGCAATCTGATCAGGGGATTCCCAAACACCCCTTTGATCCCCTTTTCCTGACGTCTGGAGGGAGGAACGAGATCGGATATCGGCATGGCAAGCGTTCCATTTCAAAAGAGGGTCAAGGTGGCCGTGACTTTGTGATCATCTTCTGTCAATCGCAAGATTCGGACGATGACATTTCATCAAAGCAGCCGTTTCCTCTTATCCGCATTCAGTCGACTGGTTTCAATTGCTTAAAAGTATAAGCATTCTTCCAGATCTGCAAACGGTTGAATCTTGATACTTTTTACAAGATATCAACCAAGCATATTCTTGTTTGATATATTTTCTGGACAAATATATCAAACAAGAATATATACTTTCGGTGTAAGCAAGTCGGGACAGACCTGTTTGTCTCGCGCGTTTGGCAAGTTTTCCAAAATCAGAAATTTGGACCAGAATCGACATGAATGTTCGCAGCATTTGTCTGGCTGTTTTGTTTTGCTCTGACAGAACCGGCTATGACATTCGGAAAATATCGACGGAAGGCATTTTCAGCTTTTTCATTGAGGCGTCCTACGGGTCAATTTACCCAGCGCTCAACAAGCTTGAAGAGGAAGGTCTTGTGACCTGTCGACATGAGGCACTGGAAGGAAAGCCCGCCCGCAAGATCTATTCGATCACGGATGATGGTCGAGCCGCCTTTGCCAGCGAACTTTTTTTGCCGCACAGACAAGATATTTTCAGGTCCGAGTTCCTACTTATAGCAATCTTTTCCCGACTTGTTGGGCCTGATGTGATCTCAAGTGCCATTCATAGGCAAATAGAGTTTAGCAAACAGGAACTTGACCAAATTTCTTCATGTGGTGACTCAGATGAGGATACGTGCGATGGTGAGTGGTCACAAGAGATGACCGACCTCGACAGACAAGCCGCTCAATGGGCGCAGAATTATGGCCTCTATTGTGTTCAGGCAAGCATTGACTATCTGAATGAGCATGGTGGGGATTTGATTGAGATAGCCCGCAAGGGCCACGTCGGTTTCAACAAATCCAGCGAGCTACAATAGTCATTATTATTTTTTGTTCTTCGGCGCAGCTCCTCCTGAAAGACATGCGCTGCGGGTTACGCAATTTGGGGACCACCACTTGGCTGAGTGAGTGGGAGTGAAAGGGTTTAGTCATGGGTTTGCGCATCAAGGGATCGTATGGCCTTGCCTTACTGGTTACCGCCGGCATCGTGGGTTGGATGTCGACAGGAACAACCGTATTCAGTGGACAGGAAACCGAGGGCACGACCCCTCCTCCTGCCTTGAGAGACAAATCACAACAAGGGGCCGCTTTCCGAGTCGCGGTCGAAAGCTTTACTGCACGCCCTCGTCAGTCCAGCCTGACCATACGCGGACGGACACAGGCAGATACCAAAGTGACGGTGAGAGCTGAAACATCGGCAATCGTGCGCGCCAGACATGTCGAAAAGGGTCAATGGGTCCACAAGGGGGATCTGCTTTGCGAACTCGATGTCGGATCGCGTGCAGCCAACGTGGCCAAGGCGGAAGCCGCCTTGAAACAGGCCGAGTTTGATCTCAACGCCAAGGAGACCCTCGCCAAGAAAGGCTTTGCTTCAGAGACACAGCTTGCCTCGCTGCGAGCCTCCAAAGATGCCTCCGTTGCTGCGCTCAAGGAAGCCAGACTTGAACTGGAGCGGATCAAGATCGAAGCACCAATCGATGGACTGGTTTATAGCGATCCTGCTGAAGTCGGTGATCAATTGAGCAGCGGCAGCGCTTGTGCCGTGCTGATGGATCCGGACCCGATGCTGATCATCGGCCAGGTATCCGAGCGTGATGTCGCCAAGGTCGAAGTCGGATCGAGAGCAGCCGTTTCGCTTGTTACGGGCGAGAAGATATCGGGAAAGGTGCGGTTCGTGAGTTCAGTATCCGACACCGAAACCCGGACATTCCTTGTCGAGGTGCAGATTCCGAATCCCGATCGTTCCTTGCGCGATGGTGTGACGGCGCTGGCCGACCTTGAATTGCCCACGATCATGGCGCACTTGATGAGCCCGGCCTATCTGACACTCTCCGATGAAGGCCTGATCGGTGTCATGCGCGTGGTCGATGACAAGGCCCAGTTCACGCCCGTTACAATCATCGCCAACGATGGCAAAGGCGTCTGGGTCACAGGATTGCCCGATACTGCCAACGTTGTCACCATCGGTCAGGAATATATCAAGACGGGTCAGCCTGTCGTTGCTGTTGAGACGATCGATGGCAAACTTGCACAAACCGGCAGCGGGGGACAAAACTGATGCAAAGCCTGCTCGAACCGCTCCTGCGGTCACGAAGGATCGTCATGACCATGATGTGCGTCCTGCTTCTGGGCGGCATCATGAGTTATATCAGTGTGCCGAAAGAGGCCAGTCCGGATATCGATATCCCGATCTTCTATGTCTCGATCACTCAACAGGGCATTTCACCTGAAGACGCTTCCCGACTTTTGGTCAAGCCTCTAGAGAACAAGTTGCAAAGCCTTGACGGGCTCAAGGAAATGACAGGCAACGCCTCATCTGGCTATGCCGGTGTTCTGCTTGAATTTGATGTCGATTTCAACAAGGAAGCGGCGCTGGCAGACGTCAGGGACAAGGTCGATCAGGCAAAGGCGGAAATGCCAGAAGATGCCGACGAGCCGACCATTTACGAGATGAACATGTCTCAGCAGCCGACAATCTATGTCACGCTGTCCGGCGATGTTCCCGAACGCACGCTTTATCAGCATGCCCGCCAGCTCAAGGACGAGATCGAAGGCATTTCTTCCGTTCTTGAGGCCAATCTGTCGGGCAACCGGGAAGAAGTCCTGGTGGTTGAAATCGATCAGTTGCGCCTTGAGTCCTTCAATGTCACGCAGTCGGAACTGGTTTCCGCCGTTACGCTCAACAACCAGCTCGTTCCTGCCGGTTTTCTCGACAATGGCAAAGGCCGTTTCAACCTCAAGGTTCCCGGCCTGATCGAAACGGCTGAGGATGTCTATTCCATTCCCATCAAGCAAAATGGCGAAGGGGTGGTCACGCTTGGCGACATCGCGACCATCAAGCGGACGTTCAAGGATCCGACCACGATCACCCGTGTCAACGGCAACACCGCGATTACTGTCGAGATCTCAAAACGACTCGGCACCAACATCATCGAAAACAATGATGCGGTTCGCGAGGTTGTGAAATCCGTCACGGCAGACTGGAACCCGGCCATTCATGTCAGCTTCCTGCTTGATCAGGCAGAGCCTGTGAACGACACGCTCGGATCGCTCGAGTCCTCGATCATGACCGCCATTGCGCTTGTGATGATGCTGGTGCTTGCCTCCCTCGGTTTCCGTTCGGCCATGATGATCGGGATTGCCATTCCCACATCTTTCATGACGGGGTTCCTCATTCTCTCGGCGCTGGGCATGACACTCAACACCATGGTGATGTATGGCCTCGTGCTTACGGTGGGGATGCTGGTTGATGGCGGCATCGTGATTGTTGAATATGCCGACCGCAAGGTGGCAGAAGGCATGTCGCGTCAGGAAGCCTATATACGGGCGGCCAAGTTGATGTTCTGGCCTATTGCCTCCTCAACAGGGACGACGCTCGCCGCTTTTCTGCCCATGCTTCTATGGCCCGGCATCATTGGCGAATTCATGAGCTACCTGCCGATCACCGTGATCATCGTATTAAGCTCGGCGCTTCTGACGGCAATGGTGTTCCTGCCGGTCATCGGCGGCATGATCGGCAAGAAGACTGCGACACAGGACGAAATTGACAATGCGGTGCATCTGTCGGGTGGACACAAATTCGATCCAAAGGAAGTCACCGGCTTCACAGGTCTTTATGCACGCTTTCTGCATTTGATTGTGCGCCATCCGCTGGGCAATATTCTGGCGCTTGTTGGTGTTGCCGCAGTCATGTTCGCCATTGTCAGTCCGTTCTTCATGGGCAGAGAGTTCAAGGCAGAACTGTTTGTCAATGAAGAGCCGCGCTATGCCAATATCTATGTATCTGCAAGGGGCAACATGTCGGCACAGGAAAGCCGGGGTATCGTTGCGCAGGTCGAACATGAGGTCCTTTCGGTGAAGGGCGTCAAGGATGTTGTCGCGGTCTCAAACCCATCGGGCACCAGTTCCGGAGGTCAGGGGTTGGGGTCGGACAGTAACAAACCTTCCGATGCCATCGGGTCGATCGCCCTTGAACTGACGGATTTCTGCTGTCGCAGACCGGCTGAAGAAATTTTCGCCGAAATCCGAAACCGGACAGAAAAATTCCCCGGCATTTTCGTCTCGGTCGCAAAGACCGAAGAGGGACCTCCAACCGGCAAGGACATCAACCTGGAAATCACTTCCAACAACTACGATCAGGTCAAACAGATTACCGGTATCGTGCGCAAGCATGTCGATACAGTCTCAAATCTGGTTGATATTGAAGACGGGCGTCCCCTGCCCGGCATCGAATGGGAGTTGAAGGTCGACCGCGAACAGGCCGGGCGTTACAATGCGTCCATCTCGCAAGTCGGCTCGATGATCCAGCTGATCACCAATGGTATCGTTATTGGCAATTATCGCCCCGACGATTCCGACGATGAAGTCGACATCCGTGTGCGCCTGCCGGAAGATCAGCGCAATCTCGACCATCTGGACGATCTGAAGATCCTGACAAGCAACGGCCTTGTTCCGATCAGCAACTTTGTTCATGTCGAGGCCAAGCAGGAAGTCTCTTCGATCCGGCGCAAGGATGGCTTTTTCGTCATGGCCGTCAAGGCGACGGTCGACCAGAGCGATGGCACAACGGTTGACTCCAAGGTGCGTGAGATCGACAGTTGGGTCAAGGCTCAGGAATGGCCGAAAGGCGTGACCTTCAAATTCCGCGGAGCGGATGAAGATCAGAAAGAGTCTGGCGAGTTCCTTGGCAAGGCAGCAATTGCTGCTCTGTTCATCATGGCGATGATCCTGATTACGCAGTTCAACAGTTTCTATCAGACGTTCCTGACGCTGATGACCGTTGTCTTCTCGATCTTCGGGGTGATCCTGGGCATTGTCGTGACGGGTCAGACCTTCTCGATCATCATGACCGGCACGGGCGTTATGGCTCTGGCGGGGATCGTGGTGAACAACGCGATCGTTCTGATCGACACCTATAACCGGTTCCGGTCCGAGGGTGTCGAGGTGGTCGAATCCGTCGTAAAGACGGCGGCTCAGAGGATCCGTCCCATCCTTCTGACGACCGTAACAACGATTGCGGGTCTCATTCCGATGGCGACAGGGATCAATCTCGATTTCTTCAATCGCGTCATCGCGGTTGGATCGATCACCGCCGGATGGTGGATACAGCTCTCGACCGCCGTTATTGCGGGCCTTGGCTTCTCGACCATTCTGACCCTGATCCTCATCCCCGTTCTACTGGCCATGCCAACGGTGACGATCAAGCCGATCATCAATGGCATCCGGAGACTTTTCATTCGCAGAAAGGGCAAACCAGTCGTTCATGCTGCTGAATAGCGGTGATATAACAGACCAATCGAGCCTGCCTTGGAAACAAGGCGGGCTTTTTTGTAAATATATTTTAGATATATCTTGAAATTTCAGTCTGGACCATCTATTTAAGACATAACTTAGTTATATCGAAAAGGAACAGTCATGCATTACAATGACCATGAACAGGATAGAGATCCGTCGCAAGGACGCGGCAGACATCATCACCACCGCCGTCATGAAGACCGCAAGGGGCGTCAGGAACGCAAACGCGAACATATAGCCGAATGGCTCGCCTCTGGCGGAGCCCCCTTCCGCCCTCCTTTCAGAGGTGGCCGATTTGGTCGGGGTTCTGATGGTGGCGGCGAAGGAAGACGGCGCGGTCGCATGCTTGCACAAGGCGATATCCGTCTCTTGTCGCTCGCTCTCATAGAACAGGAACCCCGGCATGGCTATGACATCATCAAGGAAATCGAAGCGATGACCGATGGTGCCTATGCCCCGAGTCCCGGCGTTATCTATCCGACATTGACCTATCTTGAAGAAGCCAATTACACCGAAGTCCAGAGTGATGGCAACAAAAAGAAATATGCCATTACCGACGAAGGCAAGATATATCTTGATGAAAACCGGGACGATGCCAACCGCATCATCGAGCATCTTGAAGCCATTGCCGAAAGATCTTCTCGCGAAGACCGCAGGCATGGCAGAGACCAGTCTGAACCGGAGCTTCCGCGCAGCGTTGAAGCAGCCCTGCTCAACTTGCGCGAAACTGCTGCCGAGAAAATCAAGCAGGATCCGGCCAAGTCGTCATCAATCGTGAAACAGTTTCTCGAACTCGCTGACGAGCTTTGACCTCCAAGTGTTCCATTCCGTCCGACAGGACGTTCAGGATCTTGAATATCACTTAAAGAAAAGGACGCCCATAAGCGCCCTGCTCCAATGACAAAACGGGTATTGATGGCATTCCCATGCGCGTCAATACCCGTTTTCATTTTCTTGAGCTGCTTGCAGCTCCTTGCGCGATTTTGCGTCAAACGCCTTCAGGGCCGACCTCGTTTTCGCGCTTCACCCCGGGTTCCAACTCGGCAGCATTTTCGCTTTCTTCCGTCATTTCTTCATCTGCACCATTATGCCGGTGCCACGCCCGACGGGCAAAGGGAATGGAGGCGAGATATATGATCGCCAACACCGTCAGAGTGATCCACGGATAGGAAAACAGAACCGCGACCAGCGCAACAACGAAGGTGATGAGAGGCACCACATGGGCGCGTGGGATCTTGAGACCAACCGTTTTGCCGGAAAAGGTCGGAACTGTTGATACCACCAGCATAGCGATCAAGAGCGTATAGGCCAGCACGAGCGGAGCGGCAAGATCGGTATGTGGCAGGCCGGAAAGCTCCAGATAAATCGGTGCCAGCACAACCAACGCTCCGGCGGGAGCGGGAATGCCGACAAAGAAATCCTTTTTCCAAGCCGGTTGATGCTTGTCGTCAAGCGCCACATTGAAACGGGCAAGCCTCAGAACCATCGCGATGGCAAACAGCAAGGATCCGATCCAGCCGATGGTGTCGAATGCGTGCAGTATCCAGACATGCAGGATCAGCGCAGGGGCGACACCGAAATTGACGAAGTCGGTCAGCGAGTCCAGTTCGGCACCAAAGCGTGACGTGCCCTTGAGCAGCCGGGCTATGCGACCGTCGACACCATCGAGGAAGGCCGCTGCGGCGATGGATACGAGCGCCAGTTCGAAGCGCCCTTCAACTGCCATGCGTATGCCGGTCAAACCGGCGCATAAGGCAACCAGCGTGACAAGATTGGGAGCGATCAGGCGAAAGGGAACGGCCTTGAAACGCCCTTTGGAACTGTTGTCTTCGGGGTCGAAAGACTGAAACGGGTTCGTTATGCCATGGTCCTGATTGCCAAGGTCCTGTTCATCATCTTGCATTTTTGTAGAACGCCTTAAAATTCGAGATCGCTTCGCGACTGCCCCACATTGATTACTGTTCCCGGTGTGCGCTTCGTTCTTCCTGCGCACCTTCCATCCTGGCAAGAATGGTCTCGCCGGCGATCATCGTTTGCCCTTCCACCACAAATGGAATGACATGGGTGGGAAGATAGACATCGACGCGGCTGCCAAACCGGATGAGACCAAAGCGCGATCCGACGGGCAGATCCTCGCCCTCTTCGGTCCAGCAAACAATTCGTCTGGCAATGAGCCCTGCAATCTGCGTCACGCCGATGGCACCATAGTCGGTATCGATGATCAGGCTGTTGCGCTCGTTGTCCTCGCTGGCCTTATCCAACTCGGCATTGAGGAATTTGCCGGGTTTATAGGCGACTTTTCTTACCCGGCCCTGTATCGGAGCACGGTTAACATGCACATTGAAAACACTCATGAAAACGGAAACGCGCATCATCGGAGCATCGGAGAGATCAAGTTCCTTCGGCGGCACGGCAAGCCCGACGCTTGAGACGATCCCGTCCGCTGGAGACACCACCAGACCTTTTCTGAGAGGCGTTATGCGCGATGGATCCCTGAAGAAATAGCAGCACCAAAGCGTAAGAAACAATCCTATCCAAAAAAGGGCTGAAACGAACCAGCCCAAGATGACCGTCGCAATCGCAAAAATCGCAATGAAAGGGTGCCCTTCAGGATGAATGGGAACCACACTCTTCTTGATAGAGTCGATAATGGTCATGTTTCGAAACCTTTGTGGGGCGCAACAAAGCGCGGACAAGAGCGAAAAGCCGACATCTTTCCTGTTCGTCCAAAACTGATGTCTTTCTTGGGAGCGAACATGAGTGTTCCTGCTTTTACCGGATGTTTTGCCAAAGGCCAAGAGGCACTCTGCCTTTTGGACTTTTTACAACCGCAAAGGGCACAAAAAGCCCCCCGGATCGCTCCCCTCGTTTGACAAAGTGCCTAGCGGACGATGCTTTCCATGGACACCATGGGAGCGTGGCTCTGATTGACATAGCGGTCGACAAGCGCTTCCTCTTCAAGCGTCAGTTCTACGCTTCTGGGATATAGCGGCCGTTGCCTGTCCTGGAGGATTGGCGTGTGCCAACCGTCCGTCTCGGCAACAAATCTCTGAAGCCCTTCGACGCCAAACTTCTCGAGAAATCCTTGCATTACCGCGTCGATATAGGATTGCAGAATCGGGAATTTGGGGTTGGCCTCATCCGTCAGTGCCGGTTTTCCCACATAGATATAGCTCTCGATAGCTACCGGATTTTCATGGTCTGTCGCAAAATCGGCAAGATCCAGCTTGACCCGCTCATATTTTGCTTCTCTGAGGTCAACCTGCGGCAGATGCTCCTTGAGATCAAACACCAACAATCCATCGCAATAGGCATTCGACTCGGGCGAGACTGAAAGGGCCGCAGCCCCTTGAAGACCAAAGGCGCGCCGCTCGGGGCTCGCCTCCCAGATGGACCAATGTCGTGCATAGCCTTTGAGGCGGCCGGGAATTCCAAAACTGTCTGCATTCCGGGTCCGGTCATTCACCAGTGATCCATAGCCGAAATATGCCACCCATTGCTCGGGAGCGGTCTTGATCCTCTCAAATGTCACGGATTTTCTTTCTTGTCGGTGGGGCTGTCATCGGCCTCGCGTTCGGGCCGATAACATTTTTCATCACATTTCAGATATTTGCAAGCCTCAGCTCAGGCGTTTTTGCGAATGGTTCTGCTTGGTTCCTTCATGGTCACCAACTCTTCGGCTGCTGTCGGGTGCACAGCAACGGTTCTGTCGAAGTCCGCCTTGGTTGCCCCCATTTTCATGGCGATACCCAACAACTGTGACATCTCGCCGGAATCAGGCCCCAGAATGTGACATCCCACAACCTTGCCACTATCGGCATCGACGATGATTTTCATCAGCGTTTTCTCGTCATTGCCCGCCAGGGTGTTTTTCATCGGCCTGAATTTGGCAAGATAGATGTCCAGATTGTCGAAAGCGGAAGTCGCTTCGGCTTCTGTCATGCCGATGGTTCCGATTTCGGGCTGAGTGAATACCGCGGTGGCGATGTTGTCATATTCGGTGATGGACGGATTGTTGTTGAACAGCGTCTCGGCCAGTGCCGCCCCTTCCCGAATGGCAACAGGAGTAAGGTTGACACGATCCGTCACATCTCCGACCGCAAATATGTGATCGATGTTTGTCTTGTTATAGTCGTCAACTTTGATTTCTCCTCGCTGCCCCAATTCGACGCCAACCTTGTTGAGGCCGAGCCCACGGGTGTATGGCGAGCGCCCAATTGCTGCGAGCACCTGATCGGCGCGGATGGTCCGGCCTTCGATTGTCTTGACGGTCAGGCCATCCTCATTTTTTTCAAGAGAGGCCAGATTGTCTTTCGTCAAGATCCGGATGCCCCGTTTTTCCATTTCCTCATGCAGCGTGCTGCGAATGTCGTCATCAAAACCGCGCAGGATTTCCTCGCCTCTATAGAGGACAGTTGTCTCTGTTCCCAGCCCGTTGAAAATACAGGCAAATTCAAGCGCAATATAGCCCCCGCCAACGATCACCACCCGATCAGGCTGCTTCTCGAGGTGAAACACCTCATTGGAGGTAATCAGATGTTCGGCACCGGGCAAATCAACCGGCAGGTTTGGCCGACCACCGGTTGCGATCAGAATATATTTTGCCGTCACGTGTCTTTCTTCACCTGACAGCCAAATACGATGGGGCGCTTCGATCTCGGCACGTGAGGGGATGATTTCGACATTGTGTCGTTCGAGATTCTTGATGTAGAGGCCGTTGAGGCGATCGATTTCGGCGTCTTTTCTGTAGATCAGGGTCGCCCAGTCGAAAACACTCTCTCCGACCTTCCAGCCGAACCCTGCCGCATCTTCGAAATCATGGGCGAATTTGGACGCATAGACCATCAGCTTCTTGGGTACGCAACCGCGAATAACGCAGGTTCCGCCGACGCGGTATTCCTCGGCAATGGCGACCTTGGCACCATATGTCGCGGCCATCCGCGCTGCCCTTACGCCCCCGGATCCCGCACCAATCACAAATAAATCATAATCATAGTCACTCATTTCCGTGCCTCTTCTGCCTTCTGTCTATATCCATTTTGCGATCCATGCTCGGCAAGACGCTCCGGTAGGCAGTCTTGGCGAGGGGCCAAACGGGATCCTGTCGGATCTTTAAACATTCTATATTGGTTCAACATAATCAGGATCTGAAAAAAAGAAAGTGACAGAGGCGTAATATTGTTGCGGGAATGAGAAAATAGGAAGGATCCGCGCCCCGTGTCAATTGCACAAGTGCCTTTGGCAGCCTCATGAAAAAGGCGCCAATCCCAACGGGACAGCGCCTTTGTGCCATGTCTCGCAAGACAATCCCTGCATGGGATTATTTGGAGAATTTGTAGCCTTTTTTATTCAGTTCCTCTTTTGCCTCAGTCACAATGACATTTGTGAAAACGGCAGAGAATTCCTGAACACCACGCAAGGATTCGCCGATGATGCGAGGCTGATAGTTGGCGAATTTCTGGCCAACAGGTGTCTTGAAGAATGCGAGAACTTCATTCAGTTCGTCTTCCTTGAGATAACGGGTCCAGGCGACCGCGACAGAACTGAGCAACTGGTCTTCTTCATTCTCGTATTTCTTGGCGATCTCGTCCACCGTTGCGATGATATCCTTTTCGGCACTTGGATTTTCGCGGATCAGCCATTTTTTGGAGTTCAAGACAATGTTCTTGTAAAGCGCCGCATAGCCCGGCACGGTATTTGTCTGTTTGACGACTGCAACGGCAGCCTCCAGATGAGTGTCCACCTCAGGGGTTGTCTGTTTGGCATCCTGGGCAAGAGCTGGCATGACCACACTCGCGCAAATCATGGAAGCGCCAAGAATGGAAGCAAGGGCAGTTCTCTTCATGTTTAAGTCCTTTTACGATTTTCGAATGACTTATCAAAATCTGCTTATGTCCTAAGCACTGGGCGAATGCACTTCAATCCCGTCGCTGCCGGCCACGACAGCTTTGGAAGCAATGCCGATGAATAGTCCGGTCTCGACGACACCGGGGATCGCCCGCAATGCCACATCAAGGCCGTTTACATCTGAAATACGGCCAAATGTGGCATCAATGATATAATGTTGGCCATCTGTCAAAAAATTTGTGCCGTCCGCATTCTTTCTTTGTGACAAAGTCCCGGACAGGCCATACGCGCGGCAGGTTTTTTCAAGCGCAATCATGGTTGAGCCAAGGCCGAAGGGCATCACTTCGATTGGCAACGGGAATGCGCCCAGAGTCTGAACCAGCTTTGACTTGTCGGCGATGACGATCATGTCACTGGAGGCAGATGCGACGATCTTTTCACGCAACAGCGCCCCGCCCCCGCCTTTGATCAGGCGCATTTGCGGATCGATTTCATCTGCGCCGTCAACCGTCAAATCGAGTTCCGGTGTTTCCTCAAGTGTTGTCAGGGGCACCCCGACCTTGCGGCAAAGCTCTGCTGTCTGCTCGGACGTTGGTACACCGATGACCTTCATGCCGCCAGCTACCTTCTCGCCCAGAAGCTCAATGAAGTGGCGGGCAGTCGAGCCGGTACCAATACCCAGCTTCATGCCATCTTCCACATATTCAAGGGCAGCGGCAGCCGCCTGTCTTTTCAGCTCTTCACTCATCTCAACTCTCTTGCTTTATGCACTTCCATACCGAGGAACACCGATTGGCCCGGCATCGAATTGGCGCAAAGAAGGCCGCTTTTCAGCAGCCAGCATCCTGGTTGCATCGCTCATATCATGCAAAACCCGCAAGGCCAAGGGTTGTTGGGAAGTTTGCCGGCCATGCGGCGAAATTGTTTTACGCCGGACTTATTGCTCTCGATATCACCATTAGGACTTGTTCTGTCCCGCATCATCGCATAATGCAGGTCCGGTAGCCTTTTCAATCGGATCTGCAAATCCTCCCATTCAACGAAACGAGTTTCCTGATGACTGATCATTCATTCACCTGCATCCTGTTCGATCTGGATGGAACTCTGGTCGATACCGCCCCGGATTTGACCGAGGCGCTCAATCATGTTCTTGAGCGCAACGGCCTTGCCTCCGTCACGGTTCAGCAGGTGAAAAATCTGGTGGGCCTGGGAGCACGCATTTCCATACAGCGCAGTTTCGCGAGCTATGGTGTCGAGATCGCCGATGAAGCTCTTGATGAAGCACATGGGCAGTTCCTTGCCCATTACAGCGCCAATATCTACAAATATAGCGTGCTTTTTCCGGGGGTCGAGACGGTCCTCAAACACTTCAAGGATCAGGGCTTCAAACTGGGGGTCTGCACCAACAAGACACAGCATCTGTCAGAGGAATTGCTCGAGAAGATCGGAATAGCCTCCTATTTCGAAACGATCTGCGGGCCGAACACAGTGCCCAATCACAAACCGCACCCTGACCACATCTTTGCTGCCATTGAGCGCACCGGCGGCATTGCCGAAAAATCCGTAATGATTGGAGACAGTCAGGCCGATGTCGATTCTGCCAAGGCGGCGGGCATTCCGGTCATTGCCATGACCTATGGCTATACGGCAACGCCTGCCCATGAATTGGGTGCCAATCTGGTGCTCGATGATTTCTCCGACATTCCCGAAGCGCTAAACCGCCTGTAGCGGTACGACAGTGCACATCACCGGTGCCGCAGCTCACAGCTTGCGGGCCTTGATGGTCTCGAGAAGTTGCGCCTTGACCTGATTGATATGGCTTTCAAGCAAGGCGCAAGCGCGATCGGTGTCCTCCTCCCGTGCAGTATCAAGAATTGCCTGATGCTGCTCGTGGGCGATTTCCTGAGTATGGTGAGACAGGGTTATCTGAAGTCTGACATAGCGGTCGATATTGTCATGAACGCGCTTGAGCAATCTTATGCTGGTTGTCTTCCCCGCTGCCCTGTATAGCGCTTCATGAAACAGCCAGTTGAGCGGTCCCCAGTCGCTTACAGGTGCCTCATCCCGCATGGTCTTGAGATACTCTTCTGCCTCAGCAAACTCCTCTGGCGAAATCTTGCCGATTGCGTGACGAAAAACCCAGACTTCCATCATCGTCCGGATTTCGAAAAGCTCTTCGATTTCCGAGGGCTCGAGCCGTGTGACCTCTGCCCCTTTGTGAGAAATGAGCGTTATAAGGCCTTCTGCCTCAAGAAGCCTCAGAGCTTCGCGAACCGGAATGCGGCTGACGCCCAGTTCACTTGCGACGGCTTCCTGGCGAACCTGTTCGCCCTCCTGGATCTGGCCGTTCAGAATCCGTCTTCGCAACTCGTCTGCTACGATATTTGTGGTGGTTCGGCGGACAATCTGTGCCATTTTTTCAATCCGGTTTTTCGTTTTGGCAGGGATATGCGGGGCTCGGCCAGCGGCAAATAAGGCAATAGAGGGAGGCTATCACACATTTTCCCGGCGGGTCGAGCGCAAATCACATAAAATATCCAAAACCGGATTGGCGTCGCATGGGGCTTTCGGTGTTCCAACCGGATGGGCAGATACCGCCCACCTCATCAGTCCCAAGCGATTGTTATCTTGCGGTTTATTCCATCAATTGGGAGCAATCATGCGTTCTGGACGCACGATTTCGTCATACTCCGCTTCGGTAACAAAACCCAACTTGACGGCCTCCTGCTTGAGCGTGGTACCGTTTTTGTGGGCTGTTTTGGCGATGGTGGTCGCATTGTCATAGCCGATGCGAGGGGCCAGAGCCGTAACCAGCATCAGCGATCTCTGCATCAGGGCATTGATCTGATCCTCATTGGCCTTGATGCCTACCACACATTTGTCAGTGAAACTGATTGCTGCGTCGGTCAACAGCCGGATGGATTGCATGGTGTTGTAGGCGATGATCGGCTTGAAGACGTTGAGTTCAAAATGACCTTGTGACCCAGCCATGGCAACGGCGGCATTATTGCCCATGACCTGGGTGCAGACCATGGTCATGGCTTCACACTGGGTCGGGTTGACCTTGCCGGGCATGATGGAGGAGCCGGGTTCATTCTCGGGAAGCGAAATCTCGCCCAGCCCCGAACGAGGGCCAGAGCCAAGCAGCCGGATGTCACTTGCGATCTTGAACAGACTTGCGGCAACGCTGTTGAGCATGCCATGCGCTTCGACCATGGCATCATGGGTTGCGAGGGCTTCAAACTTGTTGGGAGCGGTGACGAATGGCTGCCCGGTATAGGCGGCGACTTCCTCGGCGAAAGCCTCGGCAAAGCCAATCTTGGCGTTTAGCCCGGTACCCACGGCCGTTCCGCCCTGTGCCAATTGATAAAGCGCTGGCAGTGTTCTCTCGACACGGCGAATGCCATTCGCAACCATCGCCGTATAGCCTGAGAATTCCTGACCCAATGTGAGGGGCGTAGCGTCTTGCAGATGCGTGCGGCCAATCTTGATTATTGCCTCGAACGCCTTTGACTTTTCGCTCAGCGCGACATGAAGCTTGTGCAGGGCTGGAACCAGGCTTTTCTTGATTTCCTCAGCCGCGGCAATATGCATCGCGGTTGGGAATGTGTCATTCGAAGATTGACTTCTGTTGCAATGGTCATTGGGATGGACCGGATCCTTGGATCCGAGGACGCCGCCGAGCAGCTCGATGGCCCGGTTCGAAATGACTTCGTTGGCATTCATGTTGGATTGTGTGCCTGAACCGGTCTGCCAGACGGACAGGGGAAAATGATCATTCAGCTTGCCTTCCGCCACTTCGCTGGCTGCTTCAATGATGGCTTGGCCAATCTTGGGGTCGATATTGTCGAGTGACAGATTGGCACGGGCAGCAGACCGTTTGATGATCCCCAAAGCACGAATGATCGGGGCGGGCATCGTCTCTTCACCTATCGGGAAATTGATCAAGGATCGCGCTGTTTGCGCTCCATAATATTTGTCAGCAGGAACCTCGAGCGGACCAAATGAATCGGTTTCAACGCGGATAGTACTCATGTCATGCCTTTCAGAGATAATCATGGCGGGACTCAATAGGATTTCGGACAGGCAACCAATCGCGCTCCCCCCGCCTCGTACCGTGCGTCTGGTTGTCTCTAGAAGTCAGATAATGCTCGAACTGACCCCAGTCTATAGGTAGTCACCTTTAATTTGAAGATCAAACTCAGATTATTTACCGTCTTTACGGCTTACCGACCATGGCAAACAGCGGAGTTATGGCAGCATTGTCGCACGACGCAGGCATCAAGGGCCAACCAACGACATGAAGGATTTTGCCTCTCGCTTGCGGCTGTTTCGTTGCACCGAGACCAATCCGCAGGATGTCGGTGAGTTTTTTTTCCGCACCCAAATATAAAAAAGGCCATTCCATCAGGAACGGCCTTCTATTTGATCTGCTCACTGCTTACGTCAATTGCAAGCTGCCCTTGGCACCCATCAGCATCGGAATGACTTCTTCGGCGCTGATCACGTGCATGCGTTTGTCGATTTCTTCTTCCGAAACACCGTTGTGAATCATGCAGGCTTTGCAAACAAGGATCTGGCCGCCTTTCTCAAGGAAGGCTTCCTGCAAGGGATTTGCCGGAGAGAATGGTGCCCCGATGTCAATGCCTTCAAGCGCTCCGGCTTTTGCCAGATGGACAGCATCGACCATCAACATGATCGTGGCGCTATGCCCTTGTTCCAGAGCCTGCACACCCATTGTGTAGGCAACCGTAATCTTGTTGGGATCATCTGCATTGGTGAAAAGAGTGCTTACATAATCGGTTTGCTTGGCCATTGGTTTTCCTTTCGGTCTTCTGCAATATCATTGGACCCGTACCATCGCGTATGGCGACGGTTCGGCCGGTTAGTCCTTACTTATTTATTATTTGCGAATGTTACAAATTAATAAGCGGCCATTTTTGCGCAATTTCAACCAATTTTTTGCCGCAGGTCCATCTTACTCAAATGACATTGATCAGATAAGGCATTGATAAGCTCGTTGTTTGCCATAAGAATGACTTGAATTTTTGACCAAAGCCCTGCACCAATTGAAATGTTCTTTCTCGCCTCTGGATTGCTGGCATTTGCCAGAAGCCGATCTTCTGGGCGCTGCAATCGAGACGCATTTGACCGAAGCGCGCACCCTGCCGCTTGTCGAAACCAAAACCAAGGACCGAAAATGAGCAATCAGGCATATAAGCTCTTCCCTCTGGGAGAAGACAAGACCCCTTATCGCAAACTGACTTCCGAGCATGTGTCGGTTGAAAAATTCAGAGGCAAGGATGTTCTTGTGGTGGAAGAAGAAGGCATTCGCCTTCTGTGTGAACAGGCCTTTATGGACATCAACCATTTGCTGCGCCCCGGCCATTTGGAAAAGTTGCGCAAAATTCTCGATGACGAAGACGCAACCGGTAACGACAAGTTCGTTGCCTATGACCTTTTGAAGAACGCCAATATCTCATCTGCCGGTGTGCTGCCCATGTGCCAGGATACGGGTACCGGCATCGTTGTCGCCAAGAAAGGATCCAACGTCTGGGTCGAGGGCGATGATGAAGCCGCTCTCAGTCAGGGCGTTTTCGATGCCTATGACAAGAAGAACCTGCGCTATAGCCAGCTTGCTCCGCTGAGCATGTTCGAAGAGAAGAATACCGCCAACAACCTGCCTGCGCAGATCGATATTTTCTCCGAAGGCGAAGACGCCTACAAATTCTTGTTCATGGCCAAGGGTGGTGGCTCGGCCAACAAGACATTCCTTTACCAGGGCACCCCTTCCCTTTTGACCAAAGACCGCCTGCTGGCCTTCCTTGAAGAAAAGATCAAGACACTGGGTACCGCCGCATGTCCGCCCTACCATCTGGCGGTAACGATTGGCGGTTTGTCCGCCGAGCTCAACCTAAAGACCACCAAGCTGGCCTCGGCTCATTATTATGACGAGCTGCCGACAAAAGGGTCCGAGACAGCCAACGCCTTCCGCGATCTTGAGCTTGAGGAAGAGATTCACAAAATGACCCAGTCCATGGGTATCGGTGCACAGTTCGGCGGCAAGTATTTCTGTCACGATGTCCGCGTCATTCGTTTGCCTCGCCATGGTGCATCCTTGCCGATTTCCATCGGCGTTTCCTGCTCTGCTGACCGCCAGTGCAAAGGCAAGATCACCAAGGATGGTATTTTCATCGAAGATCTGGAAACCAATCCGGCGCAATATCTGCCAGATGTCGATGCGGACGAATTGGGCGGTGAAGTGGTCAAGATCGATCTCAACGCACCGATGAGCGAGATTCTGGCAACTCTTACCAAATATCCGACCAAGACCCGCCTGTCCCTGACCGGCCCGATGATCGTGGCGCGCGATCTGGCCCATGCCAAAATCAGAGCCCTTCTGGAAGCTGGAGAGCCAATGCCGGATTATCTGAAAAATCATCCGGTCTATTATGCCGGCCCAGCCAAGACCCCGGCTAACTATGCTTCCGGATCTTTTGGCCCGACCACAGCCGGTCGCATGGACAGCTTTGTCGATCAGTTCCAGTCCTTCGGCGGATCCATGGTGATGGTCGCCAAAGGCAACCGCTCGAAAGCCGTTACAGAGGCCTGCAAGAAACATGGCGGTTTTTATCTCGGCTCGATCGGCGGTCCGGCTGCTCGTCTTGCCAAGGACTGCATCAAGAAAGTCGAGTGCATCGAATATCCGGAACTCGGCATGGAAGCGGTCTGGCGGATCGAAATCGAAGATTTCCCGGCCTTTATCGTTGTCGATGACAAGGGCAACGATTTCTTCGCTGAACTCAATCTCGGTTAATTTCCGATAGCGCTATGCAGGTGCCGTTCATTGAAACGGACCGCATAGACCGAGACACGTTCCCCAAACTCCAGAAGCCCGGTTCTGTGCCGGGCTTTTCATTTTTTGCCGTCTAAAATTCATTTATTGAAAGTCACAAGCATGCGTCAAAGAACAATCTTATGCCCGCTTATTGAAAATGAAGGGGAGTACCTACTCTGCAAAATGCCGAAAGATCGTGGTGTTTTTCCCGATCAATGGGCCTTGTCAGGTGGCGGACTTGAGCCCGGAGAGACAATTGAAGCTGGCTTGCGGCGTGAAATTCGCGAAGAACTTGGCGATGCCCTGATCATCGACCGCGTTACCCCCTGGACATTTCGCGATGATGTTCGAGTAAAAACCTATGCTGATGGCACCCGCGAAGAAATCTACATGATCTATCTGATTTTTGACTGCCACGCAGCCAATCGCGCCATATCCTTCAATGAGGAGTTCGAAGCGGTCGCTTGGGTGAAGCCGGACAATTTGTGTGACTATGACTTGAACGAAGCAACCCGGATGACACTGATCGCACAAGGTCTTCTGAAATGATGGCGGCAAAAGACTTTGCATAAGGTCGCTGAGTGCAAGATAGCTGAGTACAGTGTCGCTGACAAAACAGCTCATCACTCCGAGCCTTAAGGCATCTGAATTGTCTTAATGTTTCAATTTAACAAACCTGCACAACTATATAAAAATATAATAGTAACGACACTCGATCGGATCCACTAGAACCGATAGCGGAGGCCAAGGTTGGCTGCGTGGTTGCGCTCGACAGAGGTGAAGGACACGGCATAATTGGCTGACAGGCTCAGATTGCTGTTCATGTTGAACAGCAAACCGGCCTGCAATTTGGTCAGATCACGAATGGGGGCATCCCCCATGGCCTGATAGGTGTTGCCTGAGTCGAATGACATCATCGATGTGCCTGACAGCTTGCCAAACCGGTGGATCCAGTATGCCCCAAAGCTTGGGACCAGCGAATGATCACCCAGCAAAATGGCCGTTGAGAGCGTCATGCCGACTTTGGTATTGCCTGCCCAGTAATTGCTGCTCTTTGTATAGAGCGCAGCGTCAGCCAGTCCCTTTTCCTTGTTGCTGGGCTGATGCATCCAGTCAAGTTGAACACCTGCACTTGGCTGAAGAACAATCCCGTGAACAACGGATCGGTGACCGATTTCAAAGGCGTTGGTGATGCGGTGATTGACATAATCGGAGGTCATGTAGCTCTTGGCATCATTCACCTCGATCGAGCGCTTTGCATGGGTAAATTCTGGCCCATAAAGCAGCAGGTGATCGATGAAGATCGAGCCCAGTTGAAGACTATTGGTCACCCCGACCTTGGCAAGGGTCATCTGAACATGGCTGTCATTGGCGTTGACATCGACATTCACCCGCGCAGTGGCCCCGATCAGCCCCAGTCGATAAAATGAATCGGAGTAGATATCCACGCCCGCCATCGCCCCGCCAAAGATGGCTTCCGAACTTGGTGCCGAACCAGTCGCGTTTTTCTGTGACAAACCGCCAAGCGCTTTTATCCAGACACCTCTTTCAAGAGCTGCGAGTTGTTCCTCTTCATCAATCGTCTCGGTAATGGCGCCGATACCTGGATTGTCTTTCATCCGCTCGACATAGGCGGTCAGGCTTGTACTGCCGCTTGTCTTGCCGCCACCGGAGGAGGAAGAGCCGCCATTGGAGCCGCTTGCCGACATGATTTGCCCGACAACACCACCCGCAGCACTATTGGCTGCCGATGAAGACGCGGCGGCCGTTTCACCGGCGCTTTGTTTGCCCGCTTCGGAAGTCGGGCCGGTCGTCACGATTTCTTCTTCGTTTTCAGTCTCGGATGACGCAGATGTCGCGGGCTTGGTCGAACTGCCGGAAGATGAGGACGAGGAGCCAGATGAGCCGGAATAGCTACATCCCCACCACCAGAAGTAACCCGAGCATTTGCGATCAGCGGCCGCAAACTGGGATTGCATCAATGTGAAAGCCAACACGAAAAAAAACGTTTTAAGGGCACGCATGAAAATACTCATGACCGTAGAATCAGCTCGAAGCGGCTCACTGCAACCATATGGTGCAACAACGCTCAACAACCACTCATAAGATTTAAAGATAACTGTTGATAGCACATATCATCGAGCTTTCAATAGGAGTTGGCAATATATTAGCCACCGCTTGACAAATTTTCTGCGCGTTTTGTTGCTTTTTAACACATTTCTCCATTGCCGGCGGGCGGCCGATTTTGGCACGCAAAAAGAGAAATTTATTTTTTATCTTTAGGTTCAGTGATTTAGATCCCGATCTACCGAGAAGCCAAATCTGAATGAATGGTAAAGCGTCACGCCCACCAATGGTCAACCCTGACCTGCCGCAAGTGCAGCACAAAGCATGGCAGGCGCATTGCAAAAACATTTTTGTGATCACCGTGCGAGGAAAAAGTTCTTGCTTCAAAGAGCTAGATTTAGAGAATAGCGATCAAACTCCTCTCACGATCAATTCTCCGACTTCTCGTAGGCGGACCGGTACAAGACCTGTGAAGGCGGAGTCTGGCGTTTATTTTATTTCGGGACAAACAAATGCGAAATCTTTTAACTCTTGGGGTTGGTATTCTGCTCAGCCTCTGCATTGCGACAGGCAACGCTCTTGCCTCCAAATATTTCGATATGGAAAAGCAAGAGTGGGTTGATGTCGGAAGATATGCCCATGGTGGCAAATCTCCCATCAAGCGTACGACCGTAAAATATAGCGGGCCTTATGCAAAATCTTCTGAAGGCACCATCATCATCAACACCAAGGAACGTCGTCTCTATTACCTAATGGGTGATGGAAAAGCCGTGAAATATGGCATCGGCGTTGGCCGTCCCGGATTCCAGTGGACCGGTACCCACCGCATTACCCGCAAAGCGGAATGGCCGGGCTGGACCCCTCCTCCTGCAATGCGCAAACGTGTTCCAAATCTGCCAGGCTATATGGAAGGTGGACCAAACAACCCACTGGGTGCACGCGCAATGTATATCGGCTCCACGATCTATCGTATTCATGGCTCAAACGAACCATGGTCTATCGGACAGGCTGTGTCTTCGGGCTGCATTCGTCTGGCCAATGAAGATGTGATTGATCTTTATGATCGCGTAAAAGTGGGCGCGCGTGTCCACGTTATTCAGGCTACTCAGAAATAATCTGAAAGACCTTGTGTCCTTGTCAATCGAACAAGCCGACCATCCTATGGTCGGCTTGTGTTTGTTTGATGGGCCTATTTTTTTAAATGGCCGTGCGCAAACGAAGCTGGCTTGAGGCGGTTCACTCCCTTGAAAGTCCCTTCTCTTCCAGTTCCTCAAGATAGGTTTGCCAGATCCTGTCAAAGCCCTCGCCCGATTGCTTGAAATAGTCCCACGTGAAGAATCCGGAATCATGCAAGTCGGTGAAAAAGAGCCTGATCGCATAGTTCCCAACCGGCTCGACCTTCATGATTTCAACGTCTTTCTTGCCGCCGATGGTCTTTCTCTCACTCGGATGATGGCCCTGAACTTCCGCACTCGGGGAGGTCACACGCAGGAATTCTGCCGGAAAGTCATAGGCTGTGCCGTCATCGAAGCTGATTGAGAGGCATTTCTTGTCCTTTTTAAGTTTTATTTCTGTTGGCCACGCATCCGTCATTGAAACGCCCTTTCATATTTGTCATTTCCAGCCTCATGCAAAAGCGTTAGGCAAAGCGGCAAGCGTCGTCAAGACCGCCGCCCACTGGTAAATTCATCTAAGCACCTGTAATGATGCCATTCTTAACGTAGGTGCCAAACGGGAAGCCATGCGAGAAAACGACGCTTTGACCAAAGAAATGAAGCCTCTGATCGATCCATTCGGACGGACCATCGACTATCTGCGCGTCTCGGTGACAGATCGCTGTGATTTCAGATGCTTTTATTGCATGGCAGACACAATGCATTTCCTTCCCAAACGGGAAGTCCTGAGCTTTGAGGAGCTTGACCGGCTGTGCACGGTCTTCGTTGCTTTGGGCATCAGAAAACTGCGTGTAACAGGCGGAGAGCCTTTGGTGCGCAAGGATGTGATGACACTCATTGCAAGCCTTTCGCGTCATCTGCAAAGCGGGGCTCTCGATGAACTGACCCTTACGACCAACGGCTCCCAACTGTCCAAACATGCCAGAGATCTTGCCTCCCTCGGCATCAGGCGCATCAATCTTTCCCTTGATACTCTGCGAGCTGACCGCTTTGCAAAGATCACGCGTTGGGGGCGTCTTGACCAGATACTTGAGGGAATGGAGTCCGCGCTTGCGGCCGGTATAAAACTCAAACTGAATGTGGTTGCGCTTAAGACGGTCAATGACGACGAATTTGACGATATGATCCGCTTTTGCGCGGAACGTGACATGGGGCTCACCTTTATCGAAACCATGCCGATGGGCGAGATTGGCGCGGATCGGGCCGACATGTATCTGTCTCTGACTGAAGTCAGGGAACGCCTGCAAGAGAGTTGGCGCCTTAGTCCCTCGTCCTACAGGTCGGGTGGCCCGGCAACCTATTACACCCTTGAGGAAACAGGCAGCCGCATTGGCTTCATATCCCCTCTGTCACACAATTTTTGCGAAGGTTGCAACAGGGTTCGGGTGACCTGCACAGGAACGCTCTACACCTGCCTTGGGCAAGAGGGCTCTGTTGACTTGCGCAAAGCTCTGCGCACATCCCGGTCAGACGATGCCCTCATTGACGTTATCCGAAGCGCGATAGACAGAAAACCCAAAGGCCATGATTTTGTCATTGACAGAAACGACAATCGTCCCTCTATTGGCAGGCATATGTCTGTGACCGGAGGGTAGCTCTTTCCTGAATCCTCAATCAGGACCACTCCCTGTGACTTATTTTAAAGGTTTCTCCTATGACAACGGGTTCGCAAGGCACGGCAGCACGCCGTACCTCCTCACCATTGCGTGAAGACAAGGGCAACTTCTACGGCATTTTCACGATGCAGCTCTCTGTCTTATTCTTCAGCACGAACGATGTCTTCAACAAGCTTGTCGGAGACAACCTCGCAACGGGGCAGATGGTGCTTATAAGGGGGATTTGCGCCACCGTGCTGGTTTTCCTGCTTTGCGTCTTCTTTCGCGAGCTGAAGCATTTTGCCCAAAGCTTTCAACCAACAGTGCTCATTCGCGGTCTGTGCGAAACGCTGTCTGCCATCTGTTGTCTGATCGCTCTGAAAAATCTGCCGCTTGCCAATGTTTCTGCCATTCTGCTGGCCATTCCCCTGACGACGACAGCCGCTGCCGCCCTTCTGCTTGGGGAACAGGTTGGAATTCGGCGCTGGAGTGCGGTGCTCATCGGCTTCATTGGTGTTCTGGCAATCGTTCGACCGGGAATTGAAGGGTTCAACTTCTACTCGATCTTCGGTCTTGGGGCCGTCTTCTTTGCTGCCGCGCGCGATCTCGTGACCCGGCAAATTCCGAAAGGATCCTCATTGTGGATCGTGACGCTGGCAACGATGATCGTCTCCACCCTCGGAGGTGGCGTCATGACATTGGCAGAGGGGTGGTTTTCGGGCTTTGATACGGCCTGGTTGGCACCAAACTCGAAAAACCTTCTTTTCCTTTTGGCAGCAGGATCTTTCCTGACGCTCGGGCAATATTTCATTGCCATCGCGATGCAGAATGGTGAGGTCTCGGTGGTTTCCTCATTCCGCTATATTTCCATGCCGATTGCCCTCACCTATGGCTATCTGATCTGGGGTGAAGTTCCTGATGCGTTGACCTGGTTCGGGATCCTGCTCATTCTGGCATCAGGGATCTACACCATTTTCAGGGAACGCAAGGTCGCGCGACTGAAAAGAGAAGGCAAGCGAGAGGGAGATCCGGACGCGCTTGTTGCGGCAGAAACCGGCCATGAGTGATCAGGACCGCCTGGGCACTGCCATGCCATTCCGGTCGCAGCAAACAGCCAGCCTTGTAATATGGTTGTCTCCGTCAGCACGCCCTGACGGTGGAGGCCACAACGATTCAAGGCACTCAACATGCAGTTAAAATTGGATGGAGCCGTATCCCCATCATCCACACCAGCCAAAGTGTCGGCGTTCGGCGAGGACAAGGGCAGTCTTTATGGCATCATGATGATGCAACTGTCAGCCTTGCTGTTTGCGACCAATGATATGGTTGTCAAGCTGATTGGCGTTGCTCTGCCCGCAGGCCAGATCGGGTTCATGCGCGGTTGCTTTGCCATAGTGCTGCTGTTCGGCATGCTCCTTTTCAGCGGCCAAATCCGCATGATCCGGCAGGCATCAGGCAAGCGCGTTCTGATGCGCGGCGGATTGGAGGCGATTGCAGCCCTTCTTTATCTCATTTCCCTGCAACAGTTGCCGCTGGCCAACTATACCTCCTTCGTGATGGTCATCCCGCTTGTTGCAACTGCCGCTGCCGCCCTTTTCCTGTCGGAGCGCGTTGGCATACGTCGCTGGAGTGCCATCATTCTTGGCTTGCTGGGTGTTCTCGTCATCGTCCGTCCCGGCCTTGATGGCTATAACAGCTTTTCGCTTTTTGCCCTTGCAGCCACCTTCATTGCCGCGGCCCGAGATCTGGTCACCCGCCGCCTGCCCCAAGGTTCGGCGCTCTGGGTCGTTGCCTTGTCGACAATGATTTTGATGACGAGCGCTGCGTTTCTATATGGGTTGACGGAGGACTGGGGCGTCCCTTCCCTCTATCATCTGGTGTTGCTGGCTTTCTCAGCTCTGTTTATGACCCTTGGTCAGGCTGCCGTGATGATTGCGATTGGACAGGGCGATTTCTCCGCCGTTGCTCCGTTCCGCTTCATGGGGCTCGTATTTGCCTTGATCTACGGATTTGTCTTCTGGGGTGACATGCCGGATGGATTGACATGGCTCGGTATTTTGCTGGTGCTCTCATCCGGGCTTTACGCCATGTATCGCGAGCGTCAGCTTGCAAGGAACATCCGAACCTGATCCGACTGGGAAAGCAAGAAGGGAACAGGTTTCCCTGTTCCCTTCCTGTAAGGTCGATTCTCTTGGGTGTTCGGCCCATTGGGCCCCTTTTCAGGGCCCACGTCTGCCGGGGCCTATTCTTCGAACATGATCTTGGGCGCAGGCTTCATCGCTCCGGCCATTTGCTTGACCATGCCTTCGGCTATGTTTCTGTAGATCATGGCGTGATCGCTTTCTGGATCAGAAATGACAATTGGCTGGCCCAGATCCGAGCGTTCCCTGATATCCATATGGAGCGGGATTTCGCCAAGGAACGGGACGTTGATTTTCCGGGCTGTTTCACGCGCTCCGCCGTGGCCGAAAATATCATGACGCGTACCACAGGTCGGACAGGAGAAATAGCTCATATTCTCGACAATTCCGAGAATGGGAATATTGACCTTGCGGAACATTTCGATGCCCTTGCGGGCGTCAATCAGGGCCAGATCCTGCGGCGTGGACACGATCACGGAGCCTGAAAGCGGGACTTGCTGGGCCATGGTGAGCTGAATATCACCGGTACCCGGAGGCATGTCCACAACGAGAGTGTCCAGCTCGCCCTTTGTCGCCCATGCCACGTCCCGGATCATCTGAGTGAGTGCGGATACGGCAATGGGGCCGCGCCAGACCATCGGCGTATCCTGCTCCACGAGCAGTCCGATTGACATGGCAACAAGACCATAGGCCTCGATCGGGTTCATAATGCGGGTGTTGGGAACAACCGTTGGCTGCTCGTTGATGTTAAGCAGGCGCGGAATGGAGGGGCCATAGATATCGGCATCCAGAATACCGACCCTCTGACCATTGGCCTGAAGCGCAAGCGCCAGATTGACTGCCGTTGTCGATTTACCGACGCCACCCTTGGCCGATGAGACTGCAATGATATTCCTGACACCGGAGATCTCGATTTTGGCCGGACCTTGTGACTTTGGCGGGGTCTGCCGGGCTCTCTGGGCCTGCGGGGCAGCATTCCTTGCAGCCTCGCCTTGCGACTGAGAAGGCTCACGCTCTGCGGTCAGAACAATCATCGCCTTTTCAACCCCCTCAAGAGCTTCGATCTTTTCTTCGAGCAACTTGCACAATTCTTCATAGGCCGCAGCCTGCTTTGCGGGGATCGTAATGGAAAAGGTTATCGTGCCATCATTGACGATGATTTCAGACAGTCGACCGGAAGATACAAGATCCGGTGCCTCAGGGCTGACTTTATATTGCTTTAAAAGTTCAAGGATTTTGTCTTGGGTCACGTCATTCTCTCTTCAGTTATTTCGGATAATCAGCAATGGCGCGAGGTCCCGTTGCCGATCTTTGCCCCCATTGCTGGAACTTCCTGAGCGTTTCGTCAAGAAGAAAGCATGTATGCCCTGCCCTATATGGGGGCACTGGTATGATCTGTCGCAGATTTTTTCCATTCTCTTTGCCAAGCTGTTGACATGCACATATGTCAGGCGCTTTCATCTACAAAAGGATTTGATAACAAGCCAATATTCGTCAGCACTTCATTCCCGAAGCCGCTATTTGCAGTCCATGAAAAACGACATGAGCAAGTCACACACACCGAATTCAGCACTGGCCGGCGTCATTCTCGCCGGGGGGCAGGCGAAACGTCTGCACGGGCGCGACAAGGCTTTTCTCAGTGTTGGGGGCACGTTTCTGCTTGATCGTTGCATCGTGCGCCTGAAGGGGCAAATCGATCGGATAGTCATCAGTGGCAATGGCGACCCTTGCCGGTTTGAAGCCAGTGGATTGCCCGTGATGGGAGACCTGTTTGGCTCATTTCCGGGCCCTCTGGCGGGCATTTACACCGCCATGCGCTGGTGCGAGGCAAATGCCCCGGAGGCACAAGCAATCCTGTCGGTTGCCGTTGACACACCGTTTTTTCCGATCAATCTGGCCGATAAGCTTTCGACCGCGTCAGGCAGGATGTGTGAGAAGATTGTTCTCATCCCGCTCATCAGGAGGCGTTCAGCCCACATTCGGACTTTGGCCTGTTGTTCTTGCCGATGATCTTGAGCGCTATCTTTCAGGTGGAGGCCGCAAGGTGCGGCAATGGGCGCAGGAACATCAATGCGCTTTCGTCGATTTTGCGGACATGAGCGTTGATGGCGATTGCCATGATCCATTCTACAATATCAATTTCGCCGAAGACCTTGCGCTTGCAGACCGCATCGCACGTAAGCAGGAGACCCATATCCCATGACGTCTGATTCTCAGGATCGCCCCGACTGTCGACACAAGATTTTCGGGGTGACCGGTTGGAAAAACTCCGGCAAAACAACGCTCGCGACGGCCATTATCAGCAATTTGTCGGAGCGTGGCTACAAGGTTTCCTCCGTCAAGCATGCGCATCACGAATGCGATATCGACAAGGAAGAGACCGACAGTTTTCGCCATCGCCAAGCGGGCTCGGGGGAAGTTGCTCTGGTCGCAGCCGGAACCCGTTGGGCCATCATGCATGAATGCAGGAACAATGAAGAACCGCGTCTCATGGACATTCTCGCAAGGCTTTCGCCCTGCGATCTGGTCATTGTCGAGGGATACAAGGCCGAGCCTTTCCCCAAGATCGAAGTCAGGCGTATGGCTGCGGCCAACAGGGATCCTATCGCGCCCCATGACCCTTTCATAAAGGCCATTGCGAGCGATTGTCCCGACGGCGATGAGCTTGCGGATGGCCTGCCCCACTTCCATCTTGATGACATCGAAGCGATCTGCAACCTCATTATCAACATGCTGGACATTTAGCTGTGTCGTAAAAACGACATTTTGCACAAGGACCGGCAAATCAGCAGCCAAATTGACCGCTATTCGGCATATTGTCACTTTCTATTTCAGATCGGCGGAAAATCCGAAAAATATCCATTGTCCAATTCTCTGGAATGGTCAATGACTATCGCCGAGCGAGACTGGCTCATGGGCCCTTCAACCTGTTCGGACATTCGATCATTTCTCTGGCCCCGGCTGTTCTATTATCTCGCCCATTGCTTCGACTTTGAAATGGGACAATCATCATGAGACTCACTACAAAATTTGTCATCACCGCAGCAGCTGCCATGCTTGCCTGCGGCGTCGCATCGGCTGCCGAGAAAATCCGTATCGGGATTGATGGCGCCTACCCTCCGTTCAACCAGTTGTCCGCAGCGGGCGAACTGAGCGGCTTTGACGTTGATATTTCCAATGCCCTTTGCGCTGAAATGAAGGCCGACTGCGAATTCGTCATTCAGGACTGGGATGGCATGATCCCGGCTTTGATTTCCAACAAGATTGATGCGGTTGTCGCCTCCATGTCGATTACACCCGACCGTTTGAAAAAGGTCGATTTTTCCAAGAAATACTACAACACCCCTCCGGGCGTTGCCGTCCTGAAGGATAGCAAACTTGAAGGTAAGGACATCTCCGAACTCAAAGGCCTTACCATTGGCGCCCAGGTGTCAACGACCCATGCCGACTATGCCGAAAAGATGATTCCGGGCATCGACCTCAAGCTTTACCCAACACCTGACGAATATAAAATGGAATTGGAAAGCGGTCGTGTTGACGCCGTAATCGACGACAGTGTCGTACTGTCCGACTGGATCAAGTCCGACGCAGGGACTTGCTGCAAGATGCTGATGCAGCTCACACCGGTCCCGGAAATCAATGGTGAAGGTGCAGGCATCGCCGTCAAGAAAGGCAACACCGAGTTGGCCAACAAATTGTCGGATGCCATTGCAGCCATCCGCGCCAACGGTAAATACAAGGAAATCAACGACAAATATTTTGACTTCGACGTTTATGGCGGCGAGTAGAAATAATTTATCATTGCCGGAGGCATTTTGCTTCCGGCAATCCGTCAATTCACTCACTTCTTAGAGCGAATTGTCAGCATTCCGACCATTTTCCCTCCTCACTTCTTCTTGAAAAATTGCCCAATTTTTATACTACCCCATCAGTTTTCCCGTAATGCACCCTTGCAGTAGTCAGATTTGTTTGGAGTTTTGGACGAGCATCGCAACACATAATTTCGGATTCGGCAACAGGAACATTCTTTTGTTCCACGCTAGTCTATAATTTGGGCAAAATTTGGCGATCATTTCGTTTTCGGCGGATTGCCTGTTGTCAAGTCCGGCAAAATAGTGGGAATATGCAGATCAAGCGGCAGTTACCGCCTAATCCAGAGAAGCCTGTCACAGGCCAATATTGTATGGCTGACCTTCGATCATCCCGATCATCGGCACCTATCATTTTATACAATATGCAAGAGGGACATTCTAATGCGTCTTTTTAAAAACATCGCTATCGCAGCAACCGCAATCATGATGGTTGCAGGTGGCGCTCAGGCAGCAGACAAAATTCTTATCGGCACGGAAGGTGCATATCCTCCATTCAACGAACTGACCTCGGACGGCAAACTGGTCGGTTTCGATATCGATATGGCAAATGCACTGTGTGATGAAATGAAAGTCGAATGCGAATTCGTCGTTCAGGACTGGGACGGCATGATCCCTGCGCTGATTGCAGAGAAATTTGATGCCGTTATCGCATCCATGTCGATCACTCCGGACCGTTTGAAAAAAGTCGACTTCTCCAAGAAATACTACAACACCCCACCGGCAATTGCCGTACCGAAAGATTCCCAAGCTGAAACCGGATCTGTCCAACCTGGCAGGCTCCGTAATCGGTGCACAGTCTTCTACCACGCATTCCGATTATGCTGAGAAGAAACTGAAAGACATCGATCTGAAACTTTACCCAACTCCAGACGAATATAAACTGGATCTGGTCGCTGGACGTCTTGATGCCGTAATCGATGACATCATCGTGCTCGACAACTGGCTGAAGTCCGAAGATGGCTCTACCTGCAAATTGCTCACCCCGCTCAAAGCCGATCCGGCAATCAACGGCGAAGGTGCCGGCATTGCGGTTCGCAAAGGCGAAACCGAGCTGGCTGACAAATTCAGCGCTGCCATCGCGGCCATTCGCGCCAACGGCAAATACAAAGAAATCAACGACAAATATTTTGATTTCGACGTTTATGGCGATTAATGAACGCCACACAAACATCGTCCGGCAGGCCTCCTGCCGGACTTTCGATTTATAGGTTAGCCTTTTCATGTCGGATTATTTAACGCTTCTTTCCTTCGGCCCCGCAGGCTGGGGTGACGAAATCGCCCGTGGTGTTTTGGTGACTGTCTCCCTTGGTTTGGCCACCCTCCCTATCGGTTTGATTTTAGGATTTCTTCTGGCGCTCGGTATCAATTCCAAGGAACCGACCATCCAAACCGCAGCGAAGATTTTCACGACCATTTTCAGGGGCTTGCCAGAGCTTCTTACTCTCTTCATCGTTTATTATGGCGGTCAGATCCTGATCAATCTGTTGCTACAGAAACTGCTTGGCAGCCCGGTCGAGGTCAACTCTTTCGTCGCCGGCATGATCGCCCTCGCCTTTGTCTTTTCCTCCTATGCCAGCGAAGTGTTCCTTTCTGCCTTCAAGGGGATCAATCAGGGACAATATGAAGGGGCAAATGCGCTCGGGCTATCGCGGTTCAAGACCATGCGTTTCGTGGTCATGCCGCAACTGATCAAGCTGGCCCTGCCCGGTCTTTCGAATCTGTGGCTGATCATGCTCAAGGAAACATCTCTTGTTTCGGTCATCGGCCTTGCCGATACCATGCGCAACACAGGCCTTGCCGCGCGCAACACAAAAGAGGCTTTTCTTTTCTTCGCGATTGCCTGTCTGGTCTATCTCGCGCTCACATTCCTTTCGTCTGTCGGTCTTGAACGCATAGAGAAGCGGGTTCGCCGCGGGGAGGCCCGCTCATGAACCGCTTGGCACAAACACGTTACATCGCAGACGAAATGCTTGACGCAAGGCCCTGCCCGGCCAGCGCTCGGGGGAAACTTTTCACGCTAGGCAAGCTGACAGGCGCGGTCTTGATCGCTGTCTGGATTGCTTTCTTTGCTGCAATCATCTGGTTTCTCATTGACAGCTATGATGCAGACTACATGTCGCGCTATAGCGTGCGCTATCTTGACGGTTTTCTGACAACCATCGAGCTGGTTTTCTGGTCTCTGGTGATTGGTGGCATTCTGTCGCTACCCATCGCATTCGGGCGCATGTCGAAAAACGGTTTTCTGCGTCAGCTTTCCTTTGGCTATATCTATTTTTTCCGTGGCACGCCCCTTCTGGCGCAGCTTTTTCTGCTCTATTACGGCTTCGGTCAATTCCGTCCATTCTGGCAGGATGTTGGGCTTTGGTGGCTGTTCCGTGACAGCTGGTCGATCGCTCTTTTGTCCTTCACGCTCAACACCGCGGCCTATCAGGCTGAAATCCTGCGTGGCGCGATCATGAATGTCCCCAAGGGGCAGGTTGAAGGGGCACAAAGCCTTGGCCTTTCAAAGCTGGTTACCTTTTTCAAGGTTGTTCTGCCGCAAGCCATGATCGTCGCTCTCAGACCCTACGGCAACGAAGTCATTCTGATGATCAAGGGGTCTGCCGTGGTCTCAATCATTTCCGTCTATGACTTGATGGGCCATACACGCCGCGCCTTCTCGCAGACCTATGACTTTCAAGCCTATATTTATGCCGCGATCTTCTATCTGCTGTGCGTCGAAATCCTGAGACGTCTCTGGGACATGCTTGAGAAACGGCTGACGCGACATCTCAAACGGGACAATGGCTGAGCGACCTCCGTTTGGCAGCCTCTGATCTGCCCAATGCAGAGAAACCCATTCGATAATCAGACAGAGGAAAGCGGTTGTCTTTCCCCTGTCTTTTCATTTTCCTGCACTGTTTGCGGCCTCTTCTGGCATGAGTGGACGACAAAGATGCGACCGTCGCGTTTGCCTATCTTTTCTGCTCACCTGACACATGGAGCGCAAGAAGACATGCAGATGCGCAACTGATTGTGCGCATTGTGGCGGCATCTCGCCATTTTTCGCATTTTATCAGTGACAAATTCGCCCTGTCTTGTTAGAGCCTTGCCCTGTCTCTTTGGTTTTGCTGTTGGCAACTCATGGAGACATCATGAGAACAGGCCGCATTTGCCTTGATTGAAAAATCGTACAAATTGCGCTAGTTCACAATTCCGAATTGCTATCCGATAAATCCATAGATCGAGACCACCATGCCAGACCTTCTGCTTGAGCTATTTTCCGAAGAAATTCCGGCCCGCATGCAGCGCCGCGCGGCTGACGACTTGAAAAAAATGATCACCGGGGGTCTGGTGGAAGCCGGTTTGACCTATGAGGGCGCAAGAGAATTTGCAACACCGCGGCGACTGGTTCTGGCGATCTCCGGACTTACGGCTTCATCGCCGGACATTTCAGAAGAGCGGAAAGGTCCGCGTGTCGGTGCACCAGAGAAGGCGTTGCAAGGCTTTCTGCGCGGTGCAGGCCTTTCCTCCATCGATGAAGCGACCATTCAGTCAGATCCCAAAAAGGGTGATTTTTACGTCGCCGTGATCAACAAGGCCGGTCGCAAGGCAGAAGACATCATCGCCGATCTCGTGCCAGACGTCGTGCGCAAGTTTCCATGGCCGAAATCCCAGAAATGGGGTCAGGCAGGCGAAGGGGCCCTGCGCTGGGTGCGCCCATTGCATTCCATTCTCTGTACGCTCAGCGACGGCGAAGAGGTCAAGACCGTTCCCTTTGAAGTGGAAGGCATCAAGAGCGGCAATGAAACCCGAGGGCACCGTTTCCATGCCAAGGAAAGCTTTGCAGTCAAACGCTTTGACGACTATGTCGCGGCCCTCAAGGATCGCAAGGTCGTTCTTGATCTTGATGAACGCAAGGAGATCATTCTCAACGACGCCAAGACCCTTGCCTTCGCGCAAGGTCTCGAGCTTGTCGAGGATATGGGCCTTCTTGAAGAAGTCGCAGGGCTCGTTGAATGGCCGGTGGCCTTGATGGGCGAGTTCGAAGAAAGCTTCCTGGACATGCCCGACGAGGTCATTCAGACCTCGATCAGGGAGCATCAGAAATGCTTTGTTCTCAAGGATGGAAAATCCGGTAAACTTGCCAACAAGTTCATTCTTGTGTCCAACCTTTCAGCCCCGGATAAGGGCGAGACGATTGTTGCCGGGAACCAGAAGGTGGTTCGTGCGCGTCTATCAGACGCCAAGTTCTTCTGGGAAACCGACCTTAAGACCGGCCTGGAAACCCGGCTCTACAAACTCGACAGCATGGTCTTTCATGAGAAGCTTGGCACCCAGAGCGAGCGCGTTCAGCGCCTTGTTGCGCTTTCGGAAAATCTTGCTCCGATCGTTGGTGCCGACAAGGCCCTTGCCTCGCGAGCGGCCAGACTGGCCAAGGCCGACCTTGTATCCGACATGGTGTTTGAATTCCCTGAGCTGCAAGGTCTCATGGGACGCTACTATGCATTGGCACAGAATGAAGAGGCTGCGGTCGCCGATGCGATTGAAATGCATTACAAGCCTCAGGGACCAAGCGATGCGGTTCCCACCGAGCCGGTATCGATCGCGGTATCCCTTGCGGACAAACTTGATTTGCTCACAGGCTTCTGGGCCATTGATGAAAAGCCAACCGGCTCGAAAGATCCGTTTGCGCTGCGTCGCGCAGCCCTTGGTGTCATTCGCATTCTTGAAGGCAACTCTATTCGCATGTCACTTCAGGACATTTTCCTCAAGGCACGGCCAGACTTCCAGCAGGCGGATGATCTGCTTTCCTTCTTTGTCGACCGCCTCAGTGTCCATCTCAAGGACAAGGGGGCTCGCCATGACTTGCTCGATGCGGTTTTCGCCCTTGGTGGTCAGGATGACATCGTCATGATTGCCAAACGCGTCGAAGCCCTGGGCAGTTTCCTTGCCAGTGAAGACGGAACCAATCTTCTGGCAGGCTACCGCCGCGCTGCCAATATCCTGCGGGCCGAAGAGAAGAAGTCAGAGACAAGCTTTGAAGGCACCATCGAGGGAGCACATTTGCATGAAGCGGAAGAAGTGGCCCTCGCTTCAGCTATTGAAAAGGCCCGTGTTGCGGCTGAAGAAGCAGTCAAGGCAGAAGGCTTCGAAGCTGCGATGTCTGCCCTTGCCACCTTGCGTGCACCGGTCGATGCCTTCTTTGAAAAGGTTCTGGTCAATGACGAGCGTGAAGAGGTGCGCGAGAACCGCCTGAAAATGCTCAACCAGATCCGCGCAACCACTTTGACGGTTGCGGATTTCTCAAAGATCGCTGGCTGATCAAATATGCGGGGCGGTAGATGAACCGCCCCTTTTCCATTCCGCAGATGTTCTTTTTGCGTTTTCACTTTGAATTAGGGGTATTAGATAATGGCTAAAGTTGCTTTTCTCGGGCTTGGTGTCATGGGCTACCCGATGGCTGCCCATCTCAAAAACAGAGGCGGCCATGAGGTGACGGTCTATAACCGCACTCTGGCCAAAGCTGAAAAATGGGCTGCCGAGCATGGTGGTGCTTTCGCTGAAACCCCGGCAGACGCGGCAAAAGACGCCGATTTCGTTTTCTGCTGCGTTGGCAATGATGATGACTTGCGCGAGGTGACCATTGGTGAAGCCGGTGCCTTGTCAACCATGAAAGCCGGTTCCATTTTTGTCGATAACACAACGGCCAGCGCCAAGGTGTCGCGCGAGCTTTATGAAGTCGCAAAAACGCAGGATGTTGCATTCATCGATGCGCCTGTTTCGGGTGGCCAGGCGGGTGCCGACAACGGAGTGTTGACCGTGATGTGTGGTGGGGATGCCGCCGATTTCGAAAAAGCAAAACCTGTCATCGAATGCTACGCCCGCATGGTTGGCCTGATGGGACCATCCGGTTCAGGCCAGTTGACCAAGATGGTCAATCAGATTTGTATTGCCGGGCTCGTGCAGGCCCTTTCTGAAGGCGTTCATTTTGCCAAACAGGCCGGGCTTGATGTCGAAGCCGTTGTCGATGTGATTTCAAAAGGCGCTGCCGGTTCCTGGCAGATGGAGAACCGCGCCGGTACCATGGCCAAGGGCGAGTTTGATTTTGGCTTTGCCGTGGACTGGATGCGCAAGGACCTCTCGATGGTACTGGATGAAGCACGCAGCAATGGTGCGCGCCTGCCAGTAACCGCAGCGGTCGATCAGTTTTACGCGCAGATTCAGGCCATGGGAGGCAATCGCTGGGATACCTCCTCGCTCGTTGCTCTGCTGGAAAGAGACAAGTAAGCGCCACTGCACAATGAGCTTGTAAAGCGGGGCAGCACGGTATCAAGCCCGCCACCATGGCTCTCACAAAGAAAATGACAAAGCCCGCACCTGAACGGATGCGGGCTTTTCAATTTGCAAATGGAAAGGGCGGCTCATTCGCCGCCCGCGTTTCGAACGCCTATCTTGCTTCTTTGTCCGGCAGATAGTTCAAGGGCAGTGCCGTGGTGTATTTGATCTGCTCCATGGCAAAGGTCGTTGAAATGTCCCCCACCTCGATCCGGGAAATCAGTCGCTTGTAGAAGTTGTCATAGGCATCGATATCAGGCACGGCGACCCGCAGCAGATAGTCAACCTGACCCGCCATGCGATAGAACTCAACCACTTCGGGAAACTCGCGGATGACATCGGCAAAGCGCTTGAGCCAGTCGGACGAATGTTCGTTGGTTGTGACCGCAACAAAGGCCGTTACCTTGGCATTCACCTTGTTTGGATCGAGCAACACAACGCGTCCGGTTATGACGCCCTCCTCCTCCATTTTCTGAATGCGTCGCCAGCAGGGCGTTGTTGAAAGCCCGACCCTTCTGCCTATCTCGGCCACTGGCATGGTCGCGTCTTCCTGCAAGATTTGCAAGATGCGTCTATCCAATCGATCCAACATGGAAGCCTCCCTTCGCTCATTCGTGATCCCGTCTTGTTGAGCAAGACAAATTTTTCTTCCAGATTGCAATTTCACCAATAATAACGAAAGAAATTTCTAAGCACAATGGCAATTATAGGCAAAAAACCCTCATCCTTTGGTTTAGACCGGAAAGTTGAGCAATTTATTTTATACAATTCAATCCAGTTTTCGAGCCACTTCCTGACGTAACAATGGCAGGATTTTTTCTGCAAACCAGGGATTGGTTTTCATCCAGGCCGTGTTACGCCATGAAGGGTGTGGCAGAGGAAAATATCTGGGACACGAGCTGGCTTTGTATATGCTTTCCGCGTTTGAAACGGTTTGTGTGAGGGTGGATTGACGCAGCTTTCCCAAGTGATATTTCTGCGCATATTGGCCAATGACAAGGATCAGCTCCAACTGGGGCATCGCGGCAAATATGCGATCATGCCAGTGCCGCAGACATTCCTTTCTCGGAGGCAAATCGCCTCCCTTGTCGTCATTGCCGGGAAAGCAGAAGCCCATCGGCACAATCGCAATCCGGGTCTTGTCGTAGAAAATGTCACGACCGATTCCCATCCAGTCCCGAAGGCGATCCCCTGAAGGATCATCGAAGGGCAAGCCGCTGAGATGAACACGACGACCGGGTGCCTGCCCTGCAATGCAAATCTTCGCCGTGCCAGACAAATGAAGAACAGGACGCGGCTCATGAGGCAAGGGAGCCTTGTCCGGCGTATCAACACACATCCGGCAAAGGGCTATAGCCTGCTCAAGTGCAACAAGGGTCTCGTTCATATTCGCGCTTTTGAAACTGTCTTCAGATGCATTTCGTCATCCTTGAGCATGACACACAAACTCTATTTATAACAACACCTTATAGAGACAAACAAACAGTCGCAATGACCGGACGCAATTCGCACATCAAGACTTCATTAACCATTTTTCTCAGCATGATTTTAAGACAAATAAGGGATGATGCTCCTTGAAGCAATTTGCATAAAATGAAGGGCGTCATTCATGGCGGGTGTCTCGAACACTCAACGTTCAAGCGCGAACAACCGTGATATCAACAGTGCACGTGCAGCCAAGCGCCGCGCGGTGCTTCGTACTGTGCATGACGTCCGTGAGCAACTCAACAACAAGAATGGCTATCGTCCCTCGTTTCGTCACGAGCTGATGATGATGTATGCAAAAAACAGGGCTTCGGCCATTTTTGCCATTCCCGTTCTGTTGCTGATCTCCGGTGCGATCTCTACGCTATGGGCGGAGCCTCTTCATTCGCTGATCTGGATATCAGTGACCTTTGCGGTTCATCTGATAAAGAGTTTCCTTGTTCATCGGTTTGAACATGCTTCGGGTGAAGAAATCGACCTCGGGGCATGGCAACGCAGATTCATTTTCTGGGAAGTTGTTGGCGGGCTTGCCTGGGCGGCCATTCTGCTTTTGCCGACGACGAAGGAACTGAGCTATCTCGAGGAGTATCAATTCGCGATCATGCTGGTCGTGGTCGCCCTCACAACAATGCTGAATTTCCCCATTCCATCGACGGTCTGGGCGGGGTCGTTGCCTATTGCGCTCGTCATAAACTACACGATCCTGATTCATGCTTCGCAGGTAGACACAACTCTGTCGCTGATGTCGATTGGTGCGATTTTCTTCTTCTTTCTTCTGTCCAAGCAGCTCTATAGTTCTACACTTGCGATGCTCAATTTCCGTGTTGAGAAAGACTTTCTCATCACCGAACTGGAACAGGCAAAAGCGATATCTGACGAGTCGCGTCGACAGGCAGAAGAGGCCAATACGGCCAAAAGCCGTTTTCTGGCGACCATGAGCCATGAGCTGCGGACCCCGCTCAACGCGATCCTCGGTTTCTCGGAAATGATGAAGAATGAGGTCTTTGGCCCCCTCCCCAATGACAAATATCGAGAATATTCAAACGATATTCATGCTTCGGGGTCTCACCTTCTCAACCTCATCAACGAGATCCTTGATCTCTCCCGCATCGAGGCCGGACGCTACAAGCTGAATGAGGAAGCGGTTTCCCTGTCGCTCATTGCAGAAGACTGCGAAAATCTCTTGCGTATTCGCGCCAGCGCCAAGGATATAGCAATCGTGCTCGATCTGGATCAGACCATGCCCAAGCTCTGGGCCGATGAGCGGGCGATTCGACAGATCATCCTCAACATCCTGACCAACGCCGTGAAGTTCACACCCAACGGCGGCAAGATTACGCTTTCCGCCAAATCCACTGAAGATGGTGGCCAGATGGTCACTGTACTGGATACAGGCATGGGCATTCCGGAAAATGAAATCGAGACCGTGCTAAGTGCGTTCGGACAAGGCTCTGCGGCTATTCAGATGGCCGAGGAAGGATCGGGTCTTGGTCTTTCCATCGTTCAGGCACTGGTCAACATGCATGATGGCAAGTTTGACCTGCAATCGGAACTGAGGAAGGGAACCAAAGTTTCGGCGATCTTCCCCCCGAGCCGCGTCATGGATGTCATTAAGCCGAAGAAGAACCGTATCCTGCTCAAACGGGCTGTCTGAAGAGGCCTTGTCGCTCACGCATCATAGCCGCGAGCGACGCGGTCGTTTCAGCTTCGGTCTTCACGAGATCCTCATGAGGTCGCCAAAACCGACACCCCTGCCAGGATGACGAGAGCCAAGGCAAGGCGTCTGCCAAGCTGCCCCTCCCCCAGTACAAGACTACCCAGCAAGACCGACAAGACGACGCTGATCTCACGGATCGGAGCGACGTAACTGACCGGAGTGAAGGTCATGGCGACAAGCACCAGAATGTAGGCAAGCGGGTTAAAAAGTGCAATCACGAAGACCGGGCCCTTATGCTCCCGCCAAAGCCTTTTCACGTCGGTTTTTCTCTTTGCTGCAATCGGCGCAAGCAGCATGACCCGCCCCAGACTCGATGCATAATCGAGCAATAGAGGGGGCACCATCAGCACGGATACAGTATAGGCATCCCAGACCGTGTAGCTGCCGATCATCAGCCCCGCTCCGATACCGAACCGCAGGGACTGGGCTGCATTTCCCTTCATGGTGCCGATCCCGCCAGAGAGCATGAAGACACCAAAGATGATCACCAGGCCGCCGGCGACTCCTTGCAAACTTGCATGGTCGTTCAAGAACGCTATGGAAAACAGCGTCGACAGCATCGGCCCCGTCGCTCGAGCCGTCGGGTAGACAATGGAAAGCTCGCCTTTGCGATAGCCCTGTTGCAGGAGAAGAAAATAGCCAAGATGAATGAGACAACTGGCGAAGATGAAGCCAAGGGCTGTCGGATCGAGCGCAGGGCCCTGCCAAAGAAACCAGGCCGCCAGAGGGCTATAGATCACGATTGTCAGAAGGGAGAAAAGCCAGACGAGTTCCGGACCAGCATTGATCTGTTTGACAAAGAAATTCCAGACGGCATGGCAAGCGGCTGCCGCAAGAACAAGAAGAAAACCAAGAGAGGTCATCATACACCTTCAAAAGACATTTGGATTGGACACAAAGGTTCGTGCCTTGTCCATCCCCCCTAGTCTTTTGGTCTGTAAGGTGTCTGCCCTACCGGGCTCATAGCAGCGCTCGGTCCTGACCTGTCGGAGACAGCGGAACCCTAGCTGAACATGGATAAGCCATTGAGAAATACCATCCCGAGAGCAGATTGTAAATCACATGCGTGGCATGGCTGCGCAAGGATGGTGCAAGACAGAAAAGCCGGCACAGATGCCGGCTTCTCCGCAAAGTGTCTGATGTCATTGCCAAATACCGAGCCGGTAAAAGGCGAGATGGCCTTAAAGGCCGACGTCGGCGAAGGTCGCCATGCCATTATGTGCCTGGCAGGCTGCCTTGACGATGCCGGCAGCAACAGCAGCACCGGTCCCTTCACCCAAACGCATACCAAGATCAAGCAATGCGGTTTTGCCCATATGATCAAGCGCCTTGCGGTGCGCCCCTTCGGCGGAGCAATGGGAGAAAATGCAATGGTCGAGAGCGGCAGGGTTCAGTTTGTGCAAAACAGCAACCGCCGCTGTTGTGTTGAAGCCGTCAACGATCACCGGAACCTTGTTCAGGCGCGCGGCAAGAACGGCACCGGCCATCGCGGCAAATTCACGTCCACCGAGACGCGCCAGGATTTCCATGAGGATTGTCGAGATAGTCCTTGTGGGTTTCAAGCGCCTGATTGACGAGATCGATCTTGAGCTGAACACCTTCGTCATTCACGCCAGACCCACGGCCACACCACTCGCTGGCATCCCCACCGAATAGCGCCGCAAACAGAGCAGCAGAAATCGTGGTGTTGCCGATGCCCATTTCGCCCAGGCACAACAGATCGGTGCCGCCAGCGATTGACTCCATGCCATAGGCCATGGTCGCGACACAGTCCTTTTCGGTCAAGGCGGGCTCAACGGAAATATCACCGGTCGGATATTCAATCGCAAGATCAAAGACTTTCAAGCCCAGATCGTTTGCCGTGCAAAGCTGGTTGATCGCGGCTCCGCCATCACTGAAATTCTTGACCATGATCTGGTTCAGTTCCTGAGGGAACGCGGAAACGCCACGGCTGGCAATGCCGTGCTGGCAAGCAAACACGGCAACCAGTGGCCGATTGATCTGCGGTGTTTCGGTGCGCTGCCAAACGGCAACCCACTCAGCCAATTCTTCGAGCTTGCCAAGCGAGCCTTGCGGCTTGGTAAGCACTGCTTCTCTTTCTCTGACCTTGGCACGCACGTCTTCGTCGGCGGCCGGCATTTGCTCGATCAGAGCAAGAATGTCGTCAAACGGATGTTCGGAATCAGATAGTGTCATTTTCAAACCTTCTTAAAATTTAATGGTCCGAGCGCACACAATGTAGGTGGCCCAGAAAGAGAATGCTTTGGAAATCAGCACTTGGAGCGCACCGCTCACAAAAGGCCTGTTGCAAAGTCACAAATCGCTTGCCTTCCGTGATCGAATTTGCTCATTTCAAATCACTCCATCACAGAGATATACTGAGCGGCGTTTGCCTGAGCAACAAGCAAATTTTCGCTATCTCACCAAAAGGGGGATTTTATGGCTGATAACATGACCTCGAGTGAATCCCAGACAAAAATGCAACGGCTTGTTCGCTCGATTACCAATTGGCATCAAGACTTTATCGATTGCCTCGCCTTCTTTACCCGCATGCCGGTTCCTGCCATTTTCGGGTCGCGCAAATGAAGGCATGCCGACCATGTATCGCACTGCTCGGGCCCTTCCGCTCGTAGGGCTTTTTGTAGCTTTCATTGCACTCGTACCCGCTACGGTTTTCGACGTTCTTGCCCTCACTTCGCCCTTGCCGTCCTACATGCTTGCGGCGCTCACGATCTCCATGACAGTCATCCTGACCGGAGGCCTTCACGAAGATGGCCTTGCTGACGTGGCGGACGGCTTTTGGGGGGGGCATTCGATCACGCGCAAGCTGGAGATCATGAAAGATAGCCGCCTTGGCAGCTATGGCGCCCTTGCCCTGATGCTCAGTCTGTTTTTGCGGATCAGCATTCTTGGCTATCTCGTTCGAGAATTATGGCGTCAGCACCGGTGGGCTCGCCTTTCTCGCCTCGGCGCTTGCGTCGCGTGTTGCAATTCTTCATGTCTGGCACACTCTGCCCGCCGCGCGCGTCTGAATGGGTTGTCAGCCAGCATAGGCCAGCCCTCGACGCTTACCTATGCGATCGGCATTGCCATGGGTGCCCTTGTAACCGCGCTTATAGTCGTTCCTGTTTTCGGCCTTCTTTCGGGTGTTTCGGCTTTTTGGCATGATGGCCCTTTCAAGCTTGCTTGTGGTTTATCTCGCGAAATACCACATCAAGGGGCAGACAGGCGATGTGTTGGGGGCATCACAGCAGATTGGCGACATCTTCTTCATGATCGGCCTCTTGCTCTTTGCATCTGTTGGCTAAGTCTTCCCCAATTTCATCTTTTACCAGAGATTGAAAACACGTCCCTTTTTCGGCCGCAGGAAGCGACAGTTGCCGGTGTTGCCTGCTGGTCCATGGATTTGACACATTGCTGCCCCTATATCTCCATGAGTGAGTTTGTCTGTCTGGAGATATTTCATCGTGTTCTATGTCTTGATCGGAATTGTCGTCACCACAGTCGCGCTGCTGGTGTTCAACCATGACGCCGGAGAGGTCTTCGGTTATCCGATCGAAACAGTGGGGAGTGTCGCCCTCCTTTCCACGCTTCTGCTGTTCCTGCTCAGCGGACGGAACCAGCGCAAGGGAACGATCCTCAAATCCGTGAAATATCTTTTCATGTGGCTACTGGTCGGCCTTGCCCTCATGCTTGGCTACAGTTTCAAGGATGAGGCCAAAATTCTCGTCAATCGTGTGGCCAGCGAGCTGTTACCCGGTTCGGGCGTTGTTGCCAACAATGGCGAGGTTTCCTTTCGCCGCACGCTGGACGGACATTTTCAGGTCCAGGCAGACATCAACGGTTCGACCATCCCCCATGATGGTCGATAGCGGGGCGAGTTCTGTGGTTCTGACCCACGAAGATGCGCTCACCATTGGCATAGACACAGCCAATCTGAACTATGCCTCTCCCGTCAACACCGCCAACGGCAAGGCCTACACGGCCAGAATTTGGCTCAACAAGATATCGGTTGGCGGGATTGAGGCCAAAACACGTGCCAGCAATGGTCGCGCAGGAACAGGCCCCTCAGCGAGAGCCTTCTGGGCATGAGTTATCTCGACCGTCTGCAAAGCTGGACCGTTTCGGGCGACAAGCTGACAATGAAGCCGTGAGGCCCTTTTGATGCCAGCGGATCAACGAACAGCGTCAAGGGCCTCTTTGATCAAGGCTGATGTCGCTTCGGGCTTGACGGAATCAACCGTCAGGATTTGTCGCCATCTGCGTGCGCCGGGGCGGTTCTGAAACAGCCCGAGCATGTGACGGGTGATCTGGTTGACACGCCCCGCCTTTTGTAACATGGGGCATCGATATAGGGGATCATCTGTTCGGCAACGGAAAAGAGATCCGTCACCTCTTCCTTCACCATAGAGCGCGCTGTCTACGTCTGCCAGAATGGCCGGGGACTGGTAGGCCGCGCGGCCGAGCATCACACCATCAAGATGCTCGAAATGCTCTTTGGCGTCGGCAATCGTCTTGATACCGCCATTGATGCTGATGTGTGTCTGAGGCAGGTCGCCGTTTCAACCGATAGACCCGATCATAGTTGAGCGGTGGAATATCGCGGTTTTCCCTTCGGGCTCAGGCCATCAAGCCAGGCCTTTCTTGCATGCACCGTCAGAGCATCGCAGCCGACGCCAAGCACCTGATCAACCAAATCATCAAGCGCCTCTTCCTCATTCTGGTCGTCGATCCCGATCCGGCATTTCACGGTGACCGGCAGATGGGTGGCGGCTTTCATCGCCTCGATGCAGCGCGCCACCAGATCGGGTTCAGCCATGAGACAGGCCCCGAACTTGCCAGACTGGACACGATCGGACGGACAGCCGACATTGAGATTGATTTCATCATAGCCTCGATCCGTGCAGATGCGGGTCGCTTCGGCCAGCTGATCCGGCTCTGACCCGCCCAGTTGCAGCGCCACAGGGTGTTCCTGCCCGTTGAAACCGATAAGCCGGTCCCGATCCCCATGAATGACCGCCGGCGCGGTGACCATTTCGGTATAAAGCAGGGCTCTTCTGGACAGCAAACGATGAAAATACCGGCAATGCCTGTCCGTCCACTCCATCATGGGCGCGACGGAGAAGAATTTTGTCCCGGAGATGTATTGGTCTTTCAGAGTTTCCAATGACATGCCGTGCCTTTTGTTAGTTGTTGGTGTGTTTGCCGCTTATGGGAATCGCTCTCTTCTAGCGGCAATTTCGGCTCCCGGCCAGTCCGATTTGACAAATAGCGACATGACAGGATCTGATTTGTCTCATTTCCCGCTATGGAGACAAGGCCAGATCAATCGGTCAGGCTTGGGGATGCTGCAAAGCTCTAGTCAGGCGTCTTGGTCATGCCTTCGGAGGCTATCTCAAGCAGGCCATCGACATCAAGGAATTGGGCAAGGTGATCGGCCAATGCGTCAAGGGTGTCCTCGACCATCTGGTGATAATTGTGCCCGCCGGTTGATGCGCCAAGCCGTTTCAGGAAGGCAGACCGGAAAGCGTCGCTGTTGAACAGCCCATGGATATAGCAGCCCATGATCCGGCCATCGGGTGATATTGCGCCCTCGTCCTTGCCCTCGATGTGGAACAGGGGCCGGACACAGTCCGGGCCTTCGCTGCGTCCGACATGAATTTCATAGCCGGACATCTCCAAACCGCTGTCGACATGCGTGCCCGAAACCTGCACGGTCCGTTTTTCGCCTGCCATCACGGTTTCCAGATCCAGCAGCCCGAGGCCATCGCAGACCGAGCCTTTTACCGTCTCGACACCCTCGGGGTCGGCGATCTTTTTGCCAAGCATCTGGTAGCCGCCACACAGGCCAAGCACAAAGCCACCGCGCCTTGCATGGGCCAGAATATCGACATCCCACCCTTCGGACCGCAATGCATTCAGATCGGCGATTGTTGACTTCGAACCCGGAATGATCACCAGATCGGTGTCAGCCGGAATGGGCGTTCCCCGCTCGATCATTTGCAGGGTTACACCGGGTTCGGATTTCAGCGCATCCAGATCGTCGAAATTGGCGATGCGCGGGAAAACCGGAACTGCGATCTTGAATGAGCCGCTCGACTTCGGCCCCTTTTTCTCGCGGCCAAGGTCTTCACTGTCTTCGGCAGGAAGGCGGACAGCATCGTCGAACCAGGGCAAAATGCCATAACTTTTCCATCCCGTATGTTCGGAAATGATATCAAGGCCTGAGTCAAACAGGGTCTCACATCGCCACGAAACTTGTTGATCAGATACCCCTTCACCAAGGCATGATCCTCTTGCGGGAGCAACCGTTCGGTACCGACAATGGACGCGATCACACCTCCGCGACTCAATGTCACCTATCAGTGATGACGGGGATATTTGCCGCTCTGGCAAATCCCATATTTGCGATGTCACCGGAACGAAGATTGACCTCGGATGCACTGCCCGCCCCTTCGACCACGACAAATGTCGGCATCCTCGCCCAATCGGTGATAGGATTGCATGACCGCTTCGAGCAGGGTGCCCTTGTTTTTCGCGTAGTCGCTGGCCTTCATCTGCCCGATGACCTTGCCCTGCACCACAACCTGAGAGCCGACATCACTCTGGGGTTTGAGCAGAACCGGGTTCATGTGAATGCTCGGCTCCAGTCCGCAGGCGATGGCCTGAAGGCGCTTGCGCCCGCCCGATTTCGCCTCCTTCAGCGGTAACCGCCGCATTGTTTGACATATTCTGCGGCTTGAAGGGAGCAAACGCGATATCCACGGCGGGTGAAAAGACGGCAAAGACCTGCAACCAACATGGATTTTCCAACATTGGAGCCGGTTCCCTGAAACATGATTGCTTTCATTTCGCTACCCTCATTTTTTTGTTCTCGTCGCCCGGTCGCTTCGTTTCCCGATTTATTGAAGCTAAACACCAACACCCTGTTTGACAAATGGTTCTTGAGCAGAATCAGCGGTTTAGCCATGCGTTTGCAACCAGTCCAAAATCGATTCAATGTCGTTCAATTCAGAACATGGTGGCAAGTGCGGCCGCCTCACCATTATGACCTTGATATCGAATGCTCCGGCAGCAAGAATTTTGTTGTAGGACAGGTCCGACCCGGAGTTTTTGGACACCAGATACTCGATGCCATGCGTGCGAAACAGGTCGGATTCCTGTTGAACAGAGCCCCCCCGGTGCCCCCTTCACGATATGCATGTGAGCTTTCCGCGAAAAGGCCGGGTCGACCAAACTGCGCGCCATGAGCTGACAGTCAGATCGCTTGAGGAAAGGGGCAATCGATTGGCTGCCGAGCGCAAGAAACACCCTCGCCCCTTCGGGCAAGGCGGCGGCGGCGGCGTCAAGATCCTCGACCTCGAGCCAATTGTCTTTTGTAGTCGGCTGCCAGGCTGGACGGACGAACCGGACAAGCGGAACGGAAGCGAGCCTTGCGGCTTCACATGCATTGTGGCTCATCCTTGCGGCATAGGGATGCGTGGCATCAATCATGCTGTCGATGCCGTTCACGAGCAGATAGTCCCTCAGCCCTTCTGCACCACCAAATCCGCCAACGCGCAGCTCGAGATTTGTTTTGTCACACTCACCGAGCTTGCGGTAAAAGGACGCCCTTGCCTCATCCCCCAATGCACCGGCCAGAGAAAAAGTTACCCTGACGGCTCCCTTTGCCAGAAGAGTTGCAACAATCCCACGCGCCTCGCTCGTGCCACCCAAAATCAGGACATGTCGCAAATCAGGCATCTTGCGAATGACCTTTCGGCTCTGTGTCCTGACCAGCGCGCGCGATTATGTCGCCTTTACGGGACACGATCACGATATCGAGCGCGGCGTCAGGATTGCGCAGAATGTCAAGCGCTCTTGCCTTTGCCAATTGTGCAATCTTGTTGGCGATATCAAGTCCGGCAGCGTCTGCCATTTGCAGCACGGCGAGAGCCGTGTTGGCGTCTCGGGCCTGTTGTTGCATCTGATCATCGCCGCCCAGCTCTGCTATGCGTTCGGCCATCCAGTCAAAATCCACTTGCGAACGACCGGAATGCAGATCCATATGGCCCTGTGCCAATTTGCTCAGCTTGGCAAATCCTCCGCCGATGGTGATGCGAGGCACTGGATGCGTTCGTAGGTATTTCAGCATTCCGCCGACAAAATCGCCCATGTCGAGCATCGCAAAATCGGGTAGCTCATAAAGCTGGCGGACCGCTTTCTCGGATGTCGAGCCGGTGCAGCCGGCAACATGGGGCAGCTTCTCGGCGCGGGCGACATCAATCCCGCGATGGATCGAATGGATCCATGCGGAACAGGAAAAGGGAATCACAACTCCGGTCGTACCCAGAATCGAGAGCCCACCGACGATACCTAGGCGCGGGTTCCAGGTGTGTTTGGCGAGCTTTTCACCGTTGCGGACAGAAATCGTAATGTCCATGTCAGGAGCGAAGTCATATTTACTGGCAAGCTCATTGACAACCTCCGTCATCATCTGGCGCGGGACCGGATTGATCGCAGGCTCCCCCACCGGCAATGGCAGTCCGGCACGGGTGATCGTACCCACGCCCTCCCCGGCAAAAAAGCGAATGCCATCTCCCCTGGCCCCGAACCGGACCTTGGCCTTGACCAGTGCTCCGTGGGTCACATCGGGATCATCTCCGGCATCTTTGACGATTCCGACCTCGGCCTGATTCTCCTGTATGTCTTCATAATCTAACGCAAAAGCGGTTTTTTGACCCTTTGGCAAAGTGATTTCGACTGGGTCGGGAAAGCTGCCTGTCGCAAGCGCGGTCAAGGCTGCCTTGGTTGCAGCGGTTGCGCATGCGCCCGTCGTCCATCCACGCCGTAATTTTGAGCTTTGTTTTGTGTTTTCTGTATCGTCTGACATAGACACAGATATATAGGACGTTTAGTGTTGTGGCGATAGACAAGTACTGGAGCCAGCAAAAAAAATGACAAGCAATCTGGTGGATGATCCATATAGTCAAGTCCTGTTTGAAGGACTGCCCGAATTCCTTCCCGGATGGGTTTGGCTGGTTGGTGGTGGACCCGGAGATCGGGGATTATTGACCCTTCACGCAGTGAATGCCCTCAGGCAGGCTGATGCGATCATCTATGACGCCCTTGTCGATAAAGCCATCCTCTCTTTCGCGCGCCCCGACATTCTGCTCGAATTTGCAGGCAAGCGCGGCGGGCGTCCCTCTCCCAAGCAAAAAGACATCAATCTGCGTTTGATCGAGTTGGCCAGGCAAGGCAAAAGGGTCTTGCGGCTGAAGGGTGGAGATCCATTCATTTTCGGCCGCGGTGGCGAAGAAGCCCTGCAATTGGTGGAAGAGAAAATCCCTTTTCGAGTGGTACCCGGCATCACTGCGGGGATCGGCGGGCTCTGCTATGCAGGCATTCCTGCCACCCATCGCGAGATCAACCAGTCGGTGACGTTCCTTACCGGCCATGACCACACGGGCGAGATGCCTACGGCGCTCAACTGGGATGCCATTGCAAAAGGATCGCAGGTCATTGTCATGTATATGGCAATGAAGCATTTGCACGGTATTACCGACAAGCTGTTGCAGGCCGGGCGCAGACCCGATGAAGGGGCTGCGGTGATCTGCAACGCCAGCACACCCGCACAGCAGGTTCTGATATCGACTGTTTCGGAAATTGCAGAGGCAAGCGAGCATTCTCATATGAAACCGCCCGCCGTGATCGTGATTGGCGATGTTGTCAAATTGCGTGGTGGTCTTGATTGGCTCGGCCATGCCAATGACGGCAAAGAGCTGATTTCAGATCCATTGCGTGCCTCCTTTCCACCAACCACAGAGGATTGATGGAGCCCATGCCGACACATCCAAAGGGTCTCATACTCGCCGCCGCCAATTCCAATTCAGGCAAGACGACCCTGTCGCTTGGGTTACAGCGTCTGTTCAAGCGCAAAGGCATCGACATCTCTCCTGCCAAATGCGGACCGGACTATATCGACCCCGTCTTTCACGAGATTGCTTCGGGGCGAACATCGATTAATCTCGACCCTTGGGCGATGTCGTTGATTGATGTTCAGATGCGCGCCCGGTCACATGTTCCTCAGGGCGAAGCGCTGTTTGTCGAAGGGGTGATGGGACTGTTTGACGGTGCGGCGGGAGGCCGTGGATCAACGGCAAGCCTTGCGCAAATGCTCAATCTTCCGATCATCCTCGTGCTTGATGTCAAGGGACAGGCCCAAACCGCTGCGGCTATTGCCCAAGGGATCAAGGCCTATGACCGGTCCTTGACGATTGCAGGCGTTCTGCTCAATCGGGTCGGTTCCATGTCCCATGAGCTTCTCTTGCGCGAGGCTTTCTCCGACATGGACATGCCTGTTGTCGGTGCAGTTCGGAAATCGGATGCGCTTGAGCTGCCGTCCCGGCATCTTGGCCTTGTTCAGGCCGAGGAGCTGAAGGAGCTGGACAGGATCATCGACGGGATTGCCGATCATATGGAACCGGACATCAATTTCGACGCGATCGTCGAAATTGCTCATAGGGACCGGCCTCGTTCCGATAATGTCTCTTTGCTGGAAACCGCTCTCAAGCGTCTGCCTCCGCTTGGAAAGCATATTGCCATCGCCCGTGATGAAGCCTTCAGTTTCATCTATTCTCACATTCTGGATGACTGGTGGCATCAGGGCGCGGAAATCAGTTTCTTCTCGCCCTTGCGCAATCAGATGCCCTCAATGCAGGCCGATGCGATTTATCTTCCGGGCGGATATCCGGAATTGCATCTTTCTGCGCTTGAGGAAGCCAACTATTTCAAGATCAGCATGCAGCAGGCAGCAAATCGCAATGTCCTGATCTATGGGGAATGCGGTGGCTACATGGTTCTGGGGCAGTCCATCGTCTCCAAACATGGCGAAGTTGTGCCGATGCTTGATCTTCTGCCTCTCCAGACCAGTTTCGAGAAACGGCGCCTTTCCCTTGGATACAGGCAAGTTTCCCACGACTCCGCCCTGCCCTTCGGGCAACAGCTGACCGCGCATGAGTTCCACTATGCAACGGTTTTGTGGCAGGACGAAACCGACGCCCTGTTCGAGGCCACGAACGCGTCCGGCAAACCGTTACCGCCCATGGGCCAGAGAGTGGGAACGGTGCATGGATCCTTTGCCCATGTCATCGCTCCCACAGGTCGATAGGGTCTTAGCCCTTCTCGTTGGCGGCTATTCTCAAAATATGTGAGAAATCCGCATCATATAGTTTTGAATCCTCGAATTTCCGTGCTCCCAATGCAGGACCGACAAGGATAAGGGCGGTTCTGGTCAGTTTCGCTTCGCGGATCTTTTCCTTGATGGTGCCGAGCGTGGCGTGGATGAAAGTCTGATCTGGCCAGCCTACGCGATAGGCGATCACTGCGGGACAATCGGTACCATAGTGCGGGGTCAGTTCCCTCTCGATATGGGCTGCATTGCGCACCGACAGATGGATGGCCATGGTCGCCCCCGCCTTGCCCAGGATTTCAAGGCTCTCGCGCTCGGGCATGGAAGAGGATTTCATTGCGGTGCGGGTCAGAATGATCGTCTGGGCGATGCCCGGCACTGTCAATTCGGTGCCAAGGGCCGCAGCCGCAGCCGCAAAGGCGGGAACACCGGGCACAACTTCATACTCGATATCCAGATCCTCGAGCCGCCGCATTTGTTCAGCCGTTGCACCATAGATGGAAGGATCTCCGGAGTGAACCCTTGCCACATCCTTGTTTTCTTCATGGGCAAGCCGGATATCTTCGATGATCTCGTCCAGATTCATCGCGGCGGTGTCCTTGACCAATGCACCTTCGGGTGCTTCGGCAACGATTGCCTCGGGAACCAGCGAGCCCGCAAACAGACAGACAGGGCAACGCTGTATCAGTTTCAGTCCGCGGACCGTGATGAGATCCGGTGCGCCGGGGCCTGCCCCGATAAAATAGACCGTCATTGTTCTTTTTCTCCGTCAATTCTTTTTGCATAGCCGCGTGGCGTGTAGGCAAGCCAGCCCTCATCGCCTATCGAGTGGTCACCGGACCGCCAGACTTTCGACTGGCTGGAGCCGACGAGAACCACCGTCAGCATATCCACTTCGTTGATATCAAGATTTTCAAGGGTGCGCAGTTTAAGGGCCTCATTGTCGCGCCCAAGGTTGGAAGCGAGCAAAACAGGGGTATCCGCTGGCCGTTCGGTCATCAGAATTTCCCGAGCCGTAGCCAATTGGGTGCGCCGCTTGATGGAAACGGGATTGTAGAAGGCAATCACGAAGTCCCCTTTGGCGGCGGCTTCAATGCGCTGCAAGATCGTTTCCCATGGCGTAAGCAGATCGGACAGGGAAATCGTGCAGAAGTCGTGTCCAAGCAAAGCACCAAAGCGGGCGGACGCTGCCTGAAGCGCAGAAATCCCAGGCACATGGGTCAGGGCAACGCGTTTCGCATCATCGCTCACACCGCCATTTTCCAATGATCTGTCCAGCAATTCCATTACCAGAGCACCCATGGCGTAGATGCCGCCATCACCCGAGCAGATGAGAGCTACATCATAGCCCTTGCCTGCTTCCTCAAGCGCATAACGGCAGCGTTCCTTTTCACTGCCCATCTTGAAATCGCAGCGTCTTTCCTCGTCTGCCATTGGTCCCAGCAGGTCCAGATACAGGCGGTAACCGACGAGTTTGTCTGCCGATGCGATAAGGTTTGTCGCCTCCGGGGTGCGCCATGCCGTCTGCCCAGGCCCCATGCCGATCACGGCGAGCGAGCCGCGTTTTTTGCCCGGCAGGTCCTTGCCAAAGGGCTGTTCTGCGAGACCGATGGCGCATGTTGCCTTGTCCGATTTCACCTTGGCGACGAGCAGTTTGCCCGCAATACCTGTAGCGGCCAATGCGGCCCCTTCCGCGACACCGTGACAACCGACTTCCGCGAATACGATATCGGACGGATTTTGCAGACGATCCTTTTCAGCATCCAGTGTTTTGGCGTCGAAGAAACGGGCCGGAACACCGAAATTGGCAGCCGCCTGATGGATGGCATATTCATCCATTTTGAGATCGATGGAGGCAACAAGTCCAATGGCCTCCGGCGCAAGTCTGTTATCTGCAAGCACCTGTTCGATATGGGCAATCAGATGCTCGGCAGAAACTCCACGCTCACAGCCGATGCCGATGACGAGTTTTTGCGGTGAATAGGTCAAGGCGCTCTTTGCCGTTTCCTTTTCCACCGGCGCAAGACTTGTTGTCAGCTTTATCTCGGCACTGTCTGCACGCAACAGCTCACTCTCGTCGAGCCAGTCCAGATCGGAACTGACAGAAACCGCCTCGCCTTCCACAAGTCTGGCCATGATAGAGGCTGCTTCTCGCGGATGCTGCAATTTCCAGCCCTTTGGCGGATTGTCGAGAGCAAGACGGTAACGGCAATCGCCCGCAGTCGTGATCGCGGCATGGCATTCAAGTCCCTCAGCAACCGTGCGGGCAAGTTCGTTGGCGCCATGATGACCACCAAGAAGCGGAATGACGGAAGACCCGTCACGCGCGACAGCCACCACCGGCGGCTCTTTGAACTTGTCATCAAGCATGGGCGCAAGAGCGCGGATCACGATGCCACTGGCGTAAAACGCAAGGATTCCATGGCCTTCAGCATACAGCTCCTTCAGGTGCTGACGCGTATCAACATAGAATAGGTCGACACCCTCGATGTCGCCCTTGCCATGCAATTGCACCTGATATCCGGCTTTTGCAAGAATCGCCTTTACGGACAATGCCAGATCCTTTGCCGTCAGGCTTGGAAGGAGAATGACAACAGACTTCACTTTTTCCATGTTTCTTCTCCGTCATAAATCAGGATCATCGAGAAATAGGGCACGGCGTCCTCACCCAGCTCCTTGAGCGGCAGGACCCTTTCATTCGACAAGGTCGCGCGTTCGACGTAACCAGCCTTGTCAATCAAATCGAGTTTTTTAAGCAAGGCGCGGATGCGGGGCAAATGACGCCCGAATTTCATGATCGCAAACGCTCCGCCCATGTTAAGTCGTGCTGTCATGGCGTCGTCATCCATGGATCCGGGCAGAACCGTCAACACATCATTGCGACCGGTGAGCGGCTGTTGCAGACGGCTGGCGCAGGCTGAAACCGAGTTGACGCCGGGAATGACTTCTGCTTCGAAATCGGCTTGCAAGCGCTCGAACAGATACATGAAAGAGCCATAGAAAAACGGATCGCCCTCACATAGCACGACGACATCTTCACCCGCTTCCAATTGCTTGCGAATGTCTTCTGCGCCCTTGTCATATGCGGGCTGGGCCGCAGCCCTTTCGGGCCGCATCGGGATTTCAATCGTGATTTCCCTCGCCTCGGGGGAGATGTGATCCTTTACAATTTGCCGGGCGAAGCTTTCTCCCCCTTGCGGTGCCGGATAGGCGATTATTCTGGCAGAGGCAATCAATCGGGCAGCTTTCAGAGTCAACAGTTCAGGATCTCCTGGCCCTACTCCCACGCCATAAAGGCGGCCAAGATGGTCAGTTTTCATTGCTTTCTTTCTCGCTCTTGTCGTGAGCTATTGTTTTGTGAAGGTCCATTGCGTGACAGGCATTGCGGGACGCCAGCCAAACAGAGGCCCAACCGGGGTTGCTTTGGAAATTTCAATTCGTGTGAGCTCGCCGCCATTCTGTTCGAACATCGCGGTAAGCAGCCTTTCGGAGCCCAACGTCACGGCATGGGCCACCAAGTGGCCGTGATTTTTCAGCGCATCAAGGCAATAGGTTATCACCTCTTCCGAGAGGCCTCCGCCAAGGAAAACGGCGTCTGGCCTTTCCATGGCGTGAAGCACGTCAGGCGCGCGACCATCAACCAGTTGCAGATGGGGAACACCCAGCATCCGGGCATTGTGCTGCGCAAAGGCCCGACGCTTTTCGAGCGGCTCAAAGCCAATGGCCCGACAGGTGGGATGCATCCTGAGCCATTCTATCGCAACCGAACCGCATCCCGCCCCGATATCCCAGAGCAGGGCATTCGGTCGTGGGGCAAGCTTGGCAAGGGCGGTGGCGCGGATTTCCCGTTTGGTCATCTTGCCATCATGCTCGAAGGCTTCGTCTGGCAAACCGGGTACCAGCGGCAGCCAGTTTTCCATCTCGTACGGCAGGGCAATCGCGAGAAGATTGAGATCGGCAAAACGCGTCTCGTCCTGCGCTTCGGCCAACGCCCTGGCATTGGTCTCGATGATCCGTTCACGCTTCCCGCCCAGATGCTCAAGAATGATCAGTTCCGTCTCTCCGGCGTCCCTCTCGCAAAGCTGGATCGCGACTTCGCGCGGCGAGGCACCATCGCGGGAAAGCACCAACAGTCTGGCACCCGGCAGATAATGGGGAACAAGCGCCTCGATGCTGCGTCCGTGGATTGTCAGCATCTGGCATTTGTCCATTGGCCAGCCTATCCGACTTGCGGCCATGGAAAAGGAACTGGGCAAGGAAAGGATCCGCATTTCCCTGCGTTCAAAACGCCTTTGCAGAGTGCCGCCTATGCCGAAATGCATGGGATCACCACTTGCGAGTACAACGACCTGTTTCCCTCGCAAGGCTTCAAGTTCTTCGAAACATTTGGAGAAAGGGCTTGGCCAGCTTCTGCGTTCCGCCTTGACGCATTGATCCTCGGGAATCATGGCGAGGTGCCGTTCTCCGCCATAGATCACCTCTGCGCCCTCGACAAGAGATCTGGAAAGAGCGCCAAGGCCGTTTAGGCCGTCTTCACCGATGCCGATAACATTCAGCCAGGGGTTATCTGTCATGATCTTCATAGCTCCCCTTTGCGCTAGAGCGGCTGATTGTGATGGCCAAGGGCCATGATCGCCAGCGCATTGACCGCAGAACTCGCCATTGGCGTCCCACCCCGTCGGCCCATAAGGCTGATATAGTCGAGCTCCAGCTCTGGAGCCGCTGCGACAAGGGCTTCTTTTGACTCCGCCGCACCGACGAAACCGACAGGAAAGCCAAGCACGAGCGCTGGTTTCGGAGCGCCGGAGCGAAGCATTTCGAGCAGATAGAATAGAGCCGTCGGAGCATTGCCGATCGCCACGATGGCCCCGTCAAGCTGATCGCGCCAGAGTTCGATAGCCGCAGCGGAACGGGTGGTCTGCTTTTGGCGGGCAATCTCGGCGACTGCCGGATCATTCAGTGTCAGCAGAATGTCATTGCGCAAGGGGCCGTCTTCCTTGCGGAAGAAGCGCTTTGAAATGCCACCGGCAACCATTTGTGTGTCCACCAGAATCGGTTTTCCAGCCTTGAGGGCAGCGATCCCCTTTTGTGCGGCGGTCTCGCTATACCGCAAATCCGGCACGAGATCCGTCATGCCGACCGAATGCATCAAGCGCACGGCGACCGGCTCCAAATCGTCAGGCAGAGCGCCGAGCGCCTCGGCAGCCTCTTCCCTGATCGTGGCGAAAGACTGCGCATAGATCGCGCTAGGATCCTTTTCGTAGTCGAATGTCATCGTCCCATTTCTTCCCGTTGATGGCTGGCTCCGGCTCACAGGACCGGAGCCGACCGGATCAGTCTTTCTTGTACATGCTGTTGGGACCCAGAGGGTGGTCAGCATGGGGATAGGGATGGTGATGATGATCATGCCCGTGATCGTGATCATGGTCGTGACCATGGTCGTGCGAATGCCCGTGATCATGGTCGTGATCATGCCCGTGATCATGTCCGTGGCCATGATGGTGATGCGCGTGTTCATGGTCGTGATCGTGCCCATGTGCATGCCCATGCGCATGGCCATGATCATGGTGATGATGATGATGTCCGGCGGGCTCCATATGCTTCAGGCACTCGTTGGTGCATTGATTGTCTTCGCAATATTCGCAGTCCTTGGTGTCCACCCCTTCCACATGGTGATGGTGGCTTTCCTGCTTGAGGCCGACTTCTGCTTCAAAGCCCAGCACCTGCGCGCGATATTTGCAAAGCTGGCAGTTCATATTATTGGTGCCTTCGAGGATTTCCTGAACACGATCCTCAAAGGTTTCTATAACATAGTCCTGATCGTTAAGGTAATCGGCCTTGACGAACTGGATGTCGGGATGACGGGCTGCAACTTCGTCGGTGAAGTTATAGATGCGGCGCACGAGAATGCCGGTAAAGAGGAAGTACGGGAAAACGATCATGCGTTTGTAGCCGAGCTTGGCAGCATGTTCGAGGCCTGGCTCAACCAGGGGGAAGGTCACGCCTGAATAGCAAACCTCACCCCATCCGAAGCCCATTCCTTCCCAGAGCATCCGCATCAGCTTGTTAACGTTCGAGTTTGCATCAGGGTCCGATGCACCGCGCCCGACTACCATCAGAAGGGTGTCAGTCATGGGCACCTCGCCTAGCTCTTCATTGGCCTTGTCAACGGCCTCCTGAATGCGGGCCGCGGCAGCCTTGATCATCTTGCGGTCAAGACCAAGCTCACGGCCATATTCGATGGTCACGCCTTCGGTTTTGGCCTGATAGGCGTTGAGCACTGAAGGAATGTCATTCTTTGCGTGGCCTGCGGCGAACAACATGCCCGGCACGGCCAGAATGCGTGTGCATCCCTGGGCAACCAGATTGTCCAGACCATTGGCGATCACCGGGTTGGCAAATTCCAAATAGCCATAATCAACGGGCCAGTCGGGAAAGCGCGGGCGCAGTCGCTCTGCCAGTTTGGCAAACTGGCCAACGGCGTCCTTGTTTCTGCTGCCATGGCCGCAGATCATAAGGCCAAGTTTTTCTTCTTTGCTGGAACTGGTCATTCTGGTCCCCTCCATTCGGGTACGAGCCTTCCTTGCAAGACTCTCGGTTAAATCAAGCAGGGGAGAATGGAGAACCGGAAAACCCGGATGGTCCTATCAATCCTGCAGGCCAGACTTGGTCTCCTGATTGGATCGACCTCACTGACATGTTTTCAAGCTCTCTTCAGGGAGAGCACTGCGGTTGAGAAAAAGACTCTTTTCTCGTTTCGAAAGAGGAAGGGCTAACTCACCACTATGCCGTCTTTCATTGAAATCACTCTGGTTGTGACAGCCTCCCGAAAGGCACGATCATGACTGACAAGCAGCATCGTCTGTGGCAGCCCGATCAATATCTCGATCAGCCTCTCGCGGGTGTCTTCATCCAAATCGTTGGTTGGTTCGTCAAGCAACAGGATCTCCGGCCGCATGGCCAGAACCGTTGCCAGAGAAACCAATCTCTTCTGGCCACCGGACAATTTGTGTGTGACGCGATCACGCAGGGCAGTCAGCTTCAAAACGTCAAGAATCTCGTCCACGATCTTCATGGCGTCGGCTTTGCCATAGCCCAGATTGAGCGGGCCGAAAGCGATGTCCTCGGCCACTGTGGGGCAAAAGAGCTGATCGTCGGCATCCTGAAAGACCAATCCGATCCGGCGCCGTAACAGTTTGAAATCCTCTTCTGTCTGAAATTCCCGACCGAATGCGACTATCGAGCCTGATGTGGCCTTGTTCAAGCCGACCATAAGGTGAAGCAGAGTGCTCTTGCCTGCTCCGTTGGCACCAACCAGTCCGAGTCTCTCGCCAGTCTGCAAACAGAAAGACACGCCGTTCAGACAGCTTGGCTGGCCGTAATAGCCGAAATGGACGTCCCTCAATTCAAACAATGGCGACATCAAGGACCTCCAATGTCAGCATTGCCACCATGACGGCAGCAGCAATTGCTGAAAAGACATAGTCACTGCGTGAATAGTCAAACTCCTGCAACAAATGAAACTGTCCGTTGAAACCACGGCATTTCATCGCCTTCATGATGCGCTCAGAGCGTTCGAAGGAGCGGATCAGCAGCATACCGACAAGATATCCGAAGGTGCGATAGGTGTGCCAACTGTTGGACGGGGAAAAGGCCCTGCATTTCATGGCTGTGCGCAGTCTCCGATATTCGTCATGCAGAATCTCGATATAGCGGATGGTGAAGAGCAGCAGATGAACCAGTCTTTCAGGGACATGGATACGGGCCAGCGCGTGGCCGAAGGTTGCCGGATCAAGGGTTCCCAGAAGCGTCAGGGATGCCATGACGATGGCATTGGCTCGCAACAGCACGACAACTGCCTGATGGACGCCTTCATAGCTGGCAGAAAAGCCCCAGATGCTGAACAACTCGACACCGGGCGTGGTGAAGGGCAGCATCACGAGAATGAAGATGATGAAACTGTCCATCATCGCAACCCGCTTGACCGATGCCCAGAATTGCAATTGGGCTTTGACCATCAAAATCAGCGAAAGCAGAAGCGAGAAAGCCAGAAGAGGCAGGCTGGTCAACTGAATGACACAGATGGAATAGGCAAAGATCACCAGAATGCGAACGCGGGGGTCAAGCCCCCGAATCCACGTCTGTGTGCTATGCGGATAGCTCCCCTCGCTCACCGAGGGTGCGCTGGCCGCTATCCTTGCCCGTCCGGCTTCTTCCAGCAAATCGCTCATTTTGTTTCTCCAGACGCAAGCTTGCCCTGTTTAAGCTTGCGATTGGCAGCAACATAGAAGCCAACACCAAACAATCCGATAATATATCCGATCCCACCCAGAACAGACTGCAAGTCATTCTTTTCCATATAGGCGGTCACGACTTTGCGCAGAGGTTTGGTTTCGGCACGCAAGGCTTTTGAAACCTCTGGCTTGAATTGTTTGAGTTGTGCGCTGACTTCCTCGGCAACAATCGCCTTGAGCATGGCAGGATCAACGCTTTGCATCTGCCCTTGCGGTTTGGCTGGCGCGGGCGCGCTTGCGTCAGAAGCAACCGGCTCGGATTTTTCGTCTGTTGCTGCTTGCTGGGGCTGGTCAGCGGCACCGGCTATCTCGGGCAGTTCATCCACTTCCATTCGATAGCTGGCAATGTGGCCAGCACCCAGATTGGAGCGAAAAATGTGAACGATCTTCTTTGTCGGTTTATATTGGAAAATACCATCCTCATCGGTGACGGTTTCACCAATTTTGTTATCATTCTCATCAAAGACTTCAACAACCGCATTCACCGCCATTTCCCCGTTGGAAAATCCGATTTCTCCTTCGATCACTTCCCCCTCGGCAAAGGCAGAAGCAATCACCTTGTGGGCATAGGCCGGCATTGCAAAGGTTGCAAACATGATGAGCAGGAGACCGGCGAAAAGCTCTTTAAAGTGTTTCACTTGGACACCTCTCGACTCATGACGCGAAGCAACTCGGGCTTCACTTTGTAAATCAGATAAATGGCTGCGGCAGAGAGCAGACCCTCAATGATCATGATGGGAATATGAGCAATGAAGACCAGCTTGGCCTGAGCAACCAGATTGTCCCCGGACAGGGCCAGAGCGAGCGCAACGCACAAAGTTGTCACCGCGACCGCCAGCCCACCAGCAATGCCACCAATGATCGCAGCGCCGATTGAAGAGCCGGACCGGATAATCAGCGGCTGGGCAATAAGGCCGACCAGCACAGCAGGTGCTGCGATGTTGAAAGTGTTGACACCGAGGACGGATATGCCGCCAAAGGCGAAAAAGACCGCCTGAAGCAGAAGCCCGACAAACAGGGCTGGGAAAGCAGCCCAGCCGAGAATAATCCCGGCCAGACCGTTTAAAATGAGATGCACACTGGAAACGCCAATGGGCACATGGATGAGTGAGGCGACAAAGAAACTGGCGCTTAGCACACCCGCAGCAGGAATCAATTCCATGTCGAGTTTGCGCAAGCCCATTGCCAGCCCACCGGCAGTCAATGCGGCTCCGGCAACAACCACTTCCGTTGCCAGTGCTCCGTCAACAATATGCATTGTGCGACCTCCCGGAGACGGGCGTCAAACTATTTGAGATCATAGGCTTTGATCCAAATAACTGCGTCCTGAGACAGTTCCTTGCCTTCATGCTCTTTCACCGGGCCAGAACCCAGAGCCGCAAAGCCCCAATATCCGGCTTTTGGAATACCGAAGGAGAAATATCCGTTTTCGTCAGACAGCGCGACAACAGAGCCGCCAGGAGCAGGTTCTGTTGTGGCTTCCTGCGGGATGTTTTTGTCCATGTCAGGCTCTGCTGCCATATATTCAACTTCAATTTCGGCACCAGCCACCGGCTTGCCTTCTGATAGGACACGCCCCGTGAAGGTCGAACCGGCCAGAATGTTGGTTGGTTTGTTGAGCGGCAGGATTTCCGTTGGCAGACCGGCAGGCTCGTCCCAACCGGTCGGAATGCCACCCTTGTTGAGATAGGCCTTGGTGATCTGCTGAATGTATATGTCTTCGCTGCCTTCAAAATAGGGAGCAGGCTGAACGACAACGATATAATCGCCGTTTCGTTTGAGCTTGATAGCTCCGTCATAGGCGGCGGCTTCGTTGCCCGTGCCTTTGAAGGTGATCGGCTTGAGGCTATCCATCAGGTCGATTTTCTTGCCTTTATGGATGGCAAAGAAGGCTTCTGGCGTGCCCATATCCATGACATGGCCATTCTCGAACGGATGCCAGAAGATGAGCTTCAGAGGCACGATTTCCGATTTTTCGAAATTGACTGTCGGCGTATAGACAAGCTGGAAATGCGCATTCGCAGCGCTTGAAGCAAGAAGAGCGGTTGCCACAAAGGCACCGGCCAGAAAGTTTTTCATATTTGTATCTCCGTTGGCTGACTCGATTGCGAGCCAATTTGGGAGACGCAAAGGGAATGAAGTTTTCGGCAGGCGATTTTTCGGTTTTATTGAACCCGGTACCGATCCATCTCTACCAAACGCACACCCCGGCGTCCTGTTTAGAGTTGCCACATTAGCCTAGAGTGCATCATGCGGCTGTCAGATGGCAGGTCTCCTGGCTCACGGGTCATTGTCGAACTTCCGAACCTTCCCAACGCTTGTTTGCGCCAGTGGCATATTTCGAAAGGCAACTCGCCGTTTACAGTTGCGGGGGCAGCCATGGCCTCAACTCCCTGATGGGTAAGCTTCACCATGTTCCCTTTTCATTTTCCCATCACGCCTGGAAGGGAAAAAACCATCAAACAGTTTTTGTCTAGGACCCTATTTTCCTCGTGTCAACCAGGAGGTAACGCGCACCAGACAAAAGCACCAGTTATCTTCAGATTTTTTGTCATATCTGATACTGGATCAATTTCGAGCTTCGCTCAATATTCAATTCCTTCCTGAGCCTTGATGCCGGATCGGAATGGATGTTTGATTAGTGTCATTTCGGTAACAAGATCCGCAATTTCAATCAGCTCGTCCTTTGCGTTGCGTCCGGTAATGACGACATGCGTATCCTCAGGTTTTTCCTCTTTCAGGAAGCGGGTGACCTCCTCAATCGGCAAATAATCGTATCGCAGGACAATGTTCAGCTCATCGAGCAGAACGAAACGGATATCAGGATCTAGAATGGCTTCCTTGGCCGCCGCCCAGGCCTTATGGGCGTTTTCGGTGTCCTTCTGCCGATTCTGCGTTTCCCAGGTAAAACCTTCGCCCATTGCCTTGATGGTGACCAGATCGGGAAACCGCTCAAGAAGTTTCTTCTCGCCGGACTCCCATCCGCCCTTGACGAACTGGATCACCGCGACCTTGTGGCCATGTCCGATTGAGCGGAAGGCCATGCCGAAAGCGGCGGTCGATTTGCCCTTGCCCTTGCCGGTATGAACGATGATCAGACCCTTTTCGATGGTCTTGGTCGCAAGGATCTTTTCTCTAGCCGCTTTCTTCTTTTTCATCTTTTCCGTATGGCGGGCATTTTGTTCGTCTTCAGTCATGTCCTTTTTCATGGGATCACCTTTCGTCATTGGTTTGGCTGAGGCGCTGGATCTCGGAGAGCCAGAAAGCCGCACTGTTGGATCTTGGGGTCCATAGCCCACGGTCGATGGCTTCAAGGAACCGCTCTACCATATCGTCGTAGGCAGGGCGGTTTTTGTCCTTGAGAAAGTCCGCCACCGTTTCATCCTCGATATAGGCTTGATAAAGCTGGTCGAAATGATGGTCGGACACCGAATTGGTGGTCGCTGCAAAAGCAAAAAGATAATCAAGGGTCGCGGCAACCTCGAACGCCCCCTTGTAGCCATGGCGCATGACGCCGGCGATCCATTTCGGGTTGGCCGCCCTGCCCCTGACAACGCGGGCGATTTCCTCGTCCAATGTGCGGATTACGGGACGTTCGGCACGGGAATGATCGTTGTGATAGATTTTCGGGGCACTGCCCTTGAAGGTCTCAACGCTTGCGGCAAGGCCACCCTCGAACTGGTAATAGTCGTCGGAGTCCAGCAAGTCATGCTCGCGGTTGTCCTGATTCTGGATGACGGCATCGACCCGTGACAGTCTTTTCTTGAGACTCTGGGCTGCCTTGTCACCATATTTGCCAGCGCCATAGGCATACCCACCCCAGGCAACAAAGGCATCGGCGAAGTCGGACCGCTTGTTCCAGATCTTCTCATCGATCAGGGCTTGCAGCCCGGCCCCATAGGCTCCGGGCATCGAGCCGAAAATCCGGAAGGTCGACTGACGCATTGCAAGATCGGGCTCCACACCTGTAGCTTCCGCCTCCTGCTGCTCGCGCCTTGCGCGGGCTGCGAGGGGATTTGCGTCCTCATCTTCCGGCAACTCGGCCACCTGACGCACGGCGCTGTCAAACAGATCGATCTGATGGGGGAAGGCATCGCGGAAGAACCCCGAAATACGCAAGGTCACATCGACGCGCGGGCGGCGCAGTTCGGACAAGGGGATGATCTCTATCCCCGTCACCCGACCCGATAGAGCCTCCCAGACGGGGCGCACACCAAGAAGGGCCAGCGCCTGAGCGATATCATCGCCGCCGGTACGCATGTTGGCCGTGCCCCAGCATGTCAGGACAATGGCCTGCAACCATTCGCCTTCATCCTGAAAATGCCGCTCTACCAGTCTTTGCGCGGAAAGCTCACCGATGGCCCATGCGGTTCTTGAAGGCACCGAGCGCACATCGACAGCAAAGAAATTGCGCCCTGTTGGCAGAACATCGGGCCGCCCCCTCGTCGGCGCACCAGAGGGGCCGGGTGGCACGAAACGGCCGTCAAGACCGGCAAGCAGATTGTTCCGCTCGTGCGGACCACACAACCCGATCGTCGGGCGCAAGTCTTCTTTGATCCAGTCAAGAACGGCTCTGGTCTTCTTGAATTCAGTTGGGCACCGGACTGTGCCAGCCACCAGTTTCTGCGCCAGCAACTCGATCCTCTCGACCGCATCACCACAATGCCGCCAGACACCGTTGGTCTGGTCGGCGAGCAGTGCCGGGCGCTCGCCATCCCATTTTTGTGAAAAATCGCAATCGAGCGGATCAAACGGAGACTTTTCCAGAAGCAAGCCCAGATCCAGACTGATCGCACGATGCAACGAGGCTTCGCCTTCACTTTCTCCGCGGGGAACGCGCGCGATGGCGACCAGAAGATCGATGAGATATCCACCCTGTGGCGATTGTCCGAGGATATGAAGACCGTCTCTTATCTGTAGTTCCTTCAAATCGCACAAGTGGGCGTCGAGCTGTTGCAGGGCGGTTTCATTGTCATCCTCACCGGCAACACCGGCATCCTTGTCAAGGCCGGTTCGGCTGGCGAGAAAACGGATCTCTTCCAGAAGCTTTGCGGATCGGCGCGGGTCGACCCCTTGGGCGGTGTAGAATTCATCGACCAGCGCCTCCAGTTCCTCCCCTGCTCCGTGGCTTTCGGCCCGCGTGAGGGGTGGCGTCAGGTGATCGATGATGACTGCGCCGGTGCGGCGTTTGGCCTGGCATCCTTCGCCGGGATCATTGACAATGAAGGGGTATAGATGCGGCAAAGGTCCAAGCACGGCTTCGGGATAGCAGGCGCTGTCAAGCGCCAACGCCTTGCCGGGCAACCATTCCAGATTGCCATGCTTGCCTGCATGGATCACGGCATGAATGCCAAACTCGGATCGCAGCCAGAAATAGAAGGCAAAATAATTGTGCGGCGGCACCAGATCCGGGTCGTGATAGGTATCCTTGGGATTGATATTGTAACCACGGGCAGGCTGAACGCCGACGGCAATGTTGCCATAGAGCAGGATTGCCAGTTGGAATGCGCCATTGCGCAGCATGGGATCACGGTCCGGTTCCCCCCAACGCTCGGTAACATCGCGTTGCACGGATTGAGGCAGGGTCGAGAAAAAGGCCTTGTAGCTTTCGAGGGGAAGCTGAACAGAGCTTTCCCGTTCGGCTTCGCCCAGAGCATTGGTCGGGCCTTTGAGGATTTCCTGCATCAGGTCATCGCCATCGGCGGGGCTGTTTTCAACATGATAGCCCCGTTTTTGCATCTCATGCATAAGCTCGGCGACAGATGCCGGACTATCAAGGCCAACCCCGTTGGCAATGCGGCTGTCCTTGTTGGGATAGTTTGCCAGAATGATCGCAAGCTTGCGCTTGTCACTGGCACTTTGGCGCAGTCTGACCCATGCGGCCGCGAGAGAGGCAACAAAACCGATGCGTCCCACATGCGGCACCAGCCGCACAGGCTTATATTCGGTCAGTTCATCGCGCTCGTCTTCCTGCTTGAAGGCGATGGTTCGGCTCAGGATACGTCCGTCAAGCTCTGGCAGCACCACATGCATCGCAAGATCGCGGGCAGACAGGCCACGCGGGCTTTCTTCCCATGCCTCGCGGCTGGATCCAGAAAGAATGACCTGTAGAACAGGGCAATCATATTGATCGAGCAGTGTCGGCGTTCCCGCTTCGCCTGCCTTTGACAAGGCAAAGGCGGTCGTATTGAGGATCACCGAAGGTTTGTAGATCGCCAGAACATCCTGAAGAAAGGCCGCAGCCTCGAAATCCTTGAGGCTCGGCAGAAAAATTGGCAGGGCATGAAGGCCAGCCTCAGACAAGTGATCGGCGAGCAACATGAGCGGTTCGGTCATCGCACTCTGCACATAGGAGCGATAAAAGAGAATTGGCACGACCGGACAATCAGCCTTTTGAGAGGCTGCTTTCTGATAGTCGGAAACCCCGTCCACACCGCTATAGCTTTTTGAGCCTCGCAAAATGCCAACGCGGGGGAGCGGCACCGGATGCGTGACACTCTGGGGCTCTCCCCTCAGCATGGCATCGGCAAATTGGAGCGCCAGCGCCATATTCTCCGCACCGCCCTCGACGCAATAACGCCAGAACTGACGCACATCGGAAAGGGGCTCACTGGACCAACTGGCCAGCTTTTCGTCCCATTTGTCGTCGCCCGGCATGACAAGAAGCTTGATGCCATAGCCGCGTGAAAGCCGTTTGAGCTGCTCAACGCCATAGGTCCAATATTCAACCCCGCCAAGCAGGCGCAGGATGATCAACCTGGCATGACGTGCCGTGCGTTCAATATAGATATCGACCGAATAGGGATGGGTTAGGGACATCACGTTGGCAAGGCGAAGGGAGCGAGTGCCACTCTCTTGCCGCCTGACCTCACCTTGCCGGGCAGCAGCAGAGAAAGCGGATAATTCGCTATCGGCAGCGGACAGAATGAGGATATCACCGGGGCTCTGCTCCAGATCAACGGCATCCTGTCCATCGTCAATGCGTCCCGCCTGCGGGGCTAGAATATGCATTTATTGGCCTTCATTCCCATGTCCGATTTTCTTTGGCTCGTCACCCCGGCTATGCAAGGCTTTTGCTTGCCAAGGCCTGATCGAAATCCTTGAGGCCAATGACGACAAGGCCGGTCCCCTCACCCGCAGAGCTATCATACCAGCATTCCACACGGCGACCGACAGCTTGCACGACGACGCGAGCCTTTTTACCGGCAATGGCAGCGTGACCCTTGACGCGCAGAATACCGGGAAGCTCCAGCGCTTCGGATACGGCTTGCCTGATCTCGTCCATCGAGCCAAATTCGCGCGGCTTCATGGAAATTGACAAAAAGTCGTCATGGTGATGATCGTGGTGATGGTGGTCATGATCGTGGTCGTGATCATCATCATCATGATCATGATCGTGGTCGTGGTCGTGATGGTGATGGTGATGATGGTCATGGGCTGCCTTGCGGCTTTCCATATCATCCTCTGCGCCGGACCCGAGCCCAAGCAGGATTGCTGCGGAGACCGAACCATTATGTGACTTGATCAGCTTGACCCCATTTCGGGCATGTTCGGCAATCTGTTTTTCAACGATGCTCATGCCATCTTCGTCAACCAAATCTGCCTTGGAGATCACGATCATGTCGGCGCATTTGAGCTGGTCGACAAACAACTCGTCAATGGGACTTTCATGATCGATGGAATCGTCCTGCTCACGCTGGCGAGCAATGGCCTCTTCGTTCTGGGCGTAATGGCCTTCGCTGAGCGCCACCGCGTCGGCAATGGTGATGACGCCATCAACGGTAACCGAGGCCCGCACACTCGGCCATTGGAAGGCCTGAACCAATGGCTGAGGCAAGGCAAGGCCGGATGTCTCGATCACAATATGCTCAGGGCGGGGGTCGCGCGCCAGCAGCATTTCCATAGTCGGCAGGAATTCGTCTGCGACCGTACAGCAAATGCAACCATTCTTCAGCTCGACCACATCCTCTTCGCCACAGTTGGGATTACCGCAGCTTGAGATCAGTTCCCCGTCAAACCCCATATCGCCAAATTCATTGACGATGAGCGCGATTTTCTTTTCACCTGCCTGCTCGATCAGGTTGCGAATGAGCGTTGTCTTGCCTGCTCCCAGAAAGCCGGTAACGACAGTTGCGGGGATTTTGCCATTGGTATTGCTGGATGGAAACGACATGATGAACCTCTGATTATTCATTATTGCAATTTTGGGAAATGGGGTGGAGACGCGCCAGCGTGTTCTTGCGAATATGCTCAGGCCTTTCGCGCCAGACAGGCAAGCCGTCCTCGGCATCGAGATAGCTTCTGACAAAGGCCACCATGTCGGCAACACGGTCGTCGCTGTCGTCAAGATCTCCCAGAACGAACTGATATTTGCCTTCAGCGCGCACGGCTGCTACGCAGCCTTTCTTGCAGCTGCTCATGCATTTGACCGGTTGCAAGTCAATCTGGTCAGCCAGTTGCGGATCATCCTTGAAGCGGGCCTTCAAGGCATCCAGCAGTTGGGCGCCGTCATTGCTTGTTTTTTCGATTGTGCCGGTTTGCACTGATGGCTTGTTGCAGGAGGTGCATATCTGCAAAACAGCCTTTGCCATTGATGATTCCTTTGTAACGCCCGGTCCTGTTGCCCGAATCCGTCATGAATTCAGGCATGCCCCGGCCAAAGGAATAAAAAAAGGTGCAAGCAAGCCGCTGCATCCCCCGATACACCCCGACCGGTCGTGAAACAGTTGCGGCTGGCAGGTCTCCTGGCTCGCGGTTTTGCGCCTTTCCCCCTTCCCGAACGGGCGTTCAGTGGTGATGGGTCAGGCAATCCGCTTACAGTTGCGGGGGCAGCCATGGTTTTGGCCCCGAGTTGGGTCGTCCGCACCATGTTCCCTTTTCATCTCCTTCAGTTTTGACCAAAGAAGAACCATCCGAACATCTCTTGTGCGTGATTGCCGGTAAGATGTCAATCGGCCTTACCATCTACCGATACTGATTTTAGGCGAACACCCGCTATACATCCAAGGTGCAAAGCGGGTGTCGGAATCACGGAATGTCCGGCTTCACTTGCGCTTGCCACGGCGCGGGCCATAATCGAGTTCTGCGGTTTTCGGTCCAAAGACCTTGAGGGTTTCAGGGGCATCGAACGGGTCAAGATGCAACTCCACGAAGCAGGCGCAATCGGCTGAATCGCAGGCCCTGAGGGCGTCCTGAAGCTCGCCCTCGGTGTGCACTGACGCGGTGAAGCTTTCGACATCTGGCGCAAAGACCTGCATCAGTCTGGTATAATCCCAGTTGGCAACATCATTGTAGATGGCATGCATGCCCTGAATATAGCGCTCGATCGTGTAGCCGCGATTGTTGAGGAGGAAAATCACCGGCTTGAGACCTTCTCGCAGAATGGTGGACAGTTCCTGAGCTGTCAGCTGAAAGGAGCCATCACCGATAATTAATATGTGACGTTTGTCCGGCTCTGCGAGCATTGTTCCCAAAAGGGCAGGAAGCGAGTAACCAATCGACCCCCACAGCATTTGAGAGACATAGTTTACGCCTTCAGGCAGCCGCACATCTGTAAGGGCGATATTGGAGGTGCCATTTTCTGCAAGGATAACATCCCCTTGCCGGAAATAGTCGCCGAGCATTGGCCAAAGGCGTGCCTGTGTCAGCGCTTTTTGCGGATCGGGAACAACGGTTGCGGGCGCAGGCACCGCCAGGCGCTGGTCTGTCCGAGGCTTTCTGCTGCCCAGTTGCACAATCTTTTGCAGAAGTTCATCCGCGGCAACGCCCTCGAACACTTCTCCATCGACGGTGCAACTGTGTGACCGGATGGAAACAAGACGTTCGGAAGGCATCTCATCGATGAACGCCACTGTGCTTGCCTCGACAAAACTCGGCTCGGTCATGATGAGGCAGTCGGATGGTTCGATTACGTCGCGCACCGGTTGGCCGGAGGCCGCACCTTGATAGATCCCGGCATAGAGCGGAGACGCTTCGCTCAGAATCGCCTTGCCGGAACGGAATGCGGCATAGGGAATCTGAAAGGCTTCGACCAGACCTGCAAGGCTGTCTTGATAACCGGAACGGTCCACATCCATGTCAACCAGTAGCGCGGGCCTTTTTGCTTCTTCAAGATGGTGCCGGATGCGATTTGCAGCCGCATCCAGCCGCTCGGCATCGCTTTTGGGCAAGCTCATATCAAGCGGCCGGTCCGGTGCCTCGATTTCCAGATAGGAGATATTTGACGGCAACTGGATGAGAACCGGTTGCCGCTCCAGCCAGCAAATTCGCAAGATCCTGTCGATTTCCATTGCGGCATTGACGGGTGTCAGGCGGGTCTGGGCAACGGTGAATTCCCTAATGCTGTTCATGACATTGTCGAAGTTGCCTTCGGCAAGCGTATGATGCACACGAAGCCGCTGTTCCATTGCATAAAGCGGTGGTGCACCGGAAATGAAAACAATCGGCACATGCTCGGCGCAGGCTCCGGCGACACCGCAAAGTGCTGAAAGATCGCCAACCCCATAGGTGGTGATCAAAGCCGATATCCGGTTGAGCCTTGCATACCCATCCGCCGCATAGGCAGAATTGAGTTCATTGCAGGTCCCCACAAATTCCAGCCCATCGACATCCTCGATCTGGTCCAGCATCTGAAGCGTAAAATCGCCCGGGACACCAAATACATGGCCAATGCCCATTTCCCTCAAACGCTGAAACAGATAATTGCCTATCGTCGTTTTCATCAATCATTCCCGATATTAAATGTTCACGCCGGGACCAAGCCCTTGCGGTCAAACAAAAAAGCCCGAAGGGATCATGACGATACCCTTCCGGCTTGTCCATAAGCATTTGACCGAAGGGCTTAGGTAAATCCAACAGGTTCAGTCAGCATCAACGAAGAGACGCAAGCAGCTGGTTGATGTGATCCGGCCCGGAGGGGCGAATGCCATTCGGATTGAGCGCCCTGATCGAATAATAACCGCGCGTGATATGGTCCATATTGACGGTGTCAATGACGCCGGGCAGACGCAGAATGCGTTCCATATAGGCCTGTAGACGCGGATAATCCTTGATCTGTTTACGGTTGGTCTTGAACAGCCCGTGATAGGCTGCATCAAAGCGGATCAAGGTCACAAAGGTGCGGATATCGGTTTCGGTAAATCGGTCGCCAAACAGATAGTCCTTTTTCAATTTCGATTCCAGCAGGTCAAGCATGTCGAAGACATCGTCTACCGCTTCGTCATGGGCTTGCTGGGTGGTGGCAAAACCGGCACGATAGACACCATTGTTGAGGTCTTCGTAAATCTGCTTGTTGAGCGCGTCGATTTCTGCCCCGATATCTTCAGGATAGAGCCTGATGTCCGAGGGCACCATATGTTCGAAGGCGGTGTCGAACATGCGCACGATATCGGCGCTCTCATTGTTGACCATGACATTTCGCTTCATGTCCCAAAGCACCGGCACGGTTGCTCGGCCCGTATAGTGCGGGTCGGCTCTGGTATAAAGCTCATGCAGGTGACCCGCCCCGAAGAGCGGGTCCTTATCCGCTCCCGGATAGCCGCCAAAGGCCCACCCCTGATCGGTCATGGTCGGATTGACGACTGTCACGGGAATGATTTCCTCAAGACCCTTGAGTTTCCGCGCGATCAGAGTGCGCGAGGCCCAAGGGCATATGAGTGCGACATAAAGCCGATAGCGTCCGGCTTCAGCCTTAAACCCGCCTTCCCCGGTGGGGCCGGGGCGGCCATCGGCAGTTATCCAGTTTCGGAAACCCGAAATCTGGCGGACAAAGCGCCCCTGCTCATCCGATTTCTGAACCGGTTGCCAGTCTTTGGTCCATTCTCCATTCACAAGCATCGCTATTCTCCTTACTCGCCTTGACCGCTTTACGCGCCATGAAAGATGAAAGACCGCATCGAAACCGATCCAAGATCGATGCTTTCGGTCATGAAGGTCAGATCATCCTTTTCGTCTGACGCACCAGCAATGGTCAGTGCGGGCAGATAGTGATCGAAGGTCGGGTGGGCCATGGTCAACAGGGACCCCAGCGCATCACGGTCAGTGAGAGCCTTGTGGTCGCGGTCACTGAGCTTGTTGGTGAACAGGGTGTCGAACTCGAGAGCGAAGTCCTGAGCCTTGCCACCCCAACGCATGGCCCGCAGATTATGCACGACGTTGCCCGAGCCCAGGATCAACACGCCTCGCTTGCGCAATTCGGCAAGGCTTTTGCCAATGCCCAAATGCCAGTCAAGCGGCTTTGTCATGTCGATGGAGAGCTGGAAGACGGGAACATCAGCTTCCGGAAAAAGGAATTTCAGAATGGTCCAGGCACCATGGTCGAGGCCCCAGCGGTCATCTTCCTGCGCGTGATGGCTGGCGAGCAGGGCGACCACATCGCGCGCCAGTTTCGGATCGCCATGGGCCGGATATTGCTGGGAAAACAGCTCATCAGGAAAGCCGTAAAAGTCATGGATGGTCTTGGGCATTTCGGACACATCAACCAGCGTGCTGCCACTTGTCATCCAGTGGGCAGAGACGACCAGAATGGCTTGCGGTCTTGGCAGGGATTTGCCAAGGTCGCTCCAGCTTCTGCTGTAGATGTTGTCTTCGATGGCATTCATCGGGTTGCCATGGCCCAGAAAGACCAAAGGCATTTTGTCGGACGCCTTGAGGCTGTCGCGAAGCTGCTGAAAAGAATGAGAGACGGTCATGATTTGCTCCAGTTCAATCAATCTGTTGAATTTCTGTGTTGGAGCTAATATGACCTCCCTTCAATTGGAATGAAATGGCGATTATATTGAATTACAATATCCATTTTGTTCTTAATCAGATCGGACAGTTTGTCTTGATGTCTTCAATGGTGAAATCGATCAAGGCCCTCACTTTCCGTGGCAATACCGTGCCTTCGAGATAGACGGCGCTCAGTGGGGACAGGCCACTGCTATAATCGCCAAACAATTGCACCAGCCGGCCGGTTGCCAGATCTCCGGACACGATGAAGCGGGGACAATTGGCCACCCCCTCACCTGTCACAGCCCAGTCGCGGGCAACCTTGGCACTATTGACCTGAAAGCGGCGCGGGATGGACAGGTCGCTCGTTTGGCCATTTTTCTCAAAGCTCCAACGATGCGGATCTTTGCGGTTGGTATCAATAATGCAGGCATGGCGAACAAGATCCTGTGGCACTTCGGGCGTACCGTGACGGCTGAGATAGTCTGGCGAAGCAACAACGCAGGAGCCAATATCGCCAAGCTTTCTCATCCTGAGGGATGAAACACTGGATGTGCCGATGCGGAAAGCCAGGTCGATGCCATCTCGAGCAAGATCGACATAGCTGTCGCTTAGCCGCAGATCGACACTCATCTCTGGATGTGGCTGCATGAAGCGGCGGATCATGTCGCTGATATAGATCTCACCAAAGGTAACCGGAGCGGAAACGCGAATGTGGCCAGACAGGCCCTTGGATTGCTCGCCGACCGCGCCGATAAGGTCATCCAGCTCATCCAGCAAGGCCGGAGCGCGCGCCAGAAGATCCTCCCCTGCCGGGGTCAGGCCGACTTTGCGCGTCGTCCGCTGCAACAGGCGTGCACCGATCCGCGTTTCCAGTTCAGCCACATATTTGGAAGTCAGCCGGTTCGAGATACCCATTCGCTCGGCGGCCTCCGTGAAAGAGCCGGTCTGAGCTGTCGCAACAAAGGCCTTCAAGCCATCAACAAGATCCATTGAGCCACCCTTTAAGAACAAATTGCGGATTATAATAACCGATATTCTTAAAAGCATGGAAAATCAAGAGAGCGTTCACTCGGAGCTCGGAGAGCCTGTCCCATGTTGCCCCGATGCATCAAAGAGACGGTGAAAGCGATTTGCTGCCTTTGCCGGATGCTAAGCCATGGCTAGCGCTGAGTGACAAACGCTGAGTGACAAGCAGAAGGTTTCAGCGTTTGCGGGCGGCCAGAAGGCCGCTGACAAACTCTCTTTGAGCCTTGGCTTTTCGGGCATTCTCTAGCGCATTTCGGATCTTGGGAGCCGCGCCCTCAAGGCTTGCTGTCTGCTGCGGATAGATCTGTTCGCAATGAAGGATGTGAAAGCCGGCTTCAGTCTCGACCACATCACTCACCGTCTCGGCCTTCATCTCGAACAGGACCTCTTCAAGCTCTGTAAACAGCTTGCCCCTTGGAACGCGCCCCAGAAGACCACCATTCATGGCCGTGGGACATTCGGAATGACGCAAGGCCATTTCGGAGAATTGCCTTGAAGAACCGTCAAGCTCTTGCAGGATTGCCCTGATACGTCTCTGCGCTTCCTCTCGGCTGTTTTCCTCAAGCTCTTCATTGACGGTAATCAGGATGTGGCGGGTCTGGCGCGTTTCGCCGATCGTGAATTTCTCGGGATGGGCATCGAAATAGTGCCTCACATCTTCATTTGTGACGACAGCGGCTCCCAATGCCACCTTTTCAAGGGTTGCATCAGCCTTCAGCTCTCGTTCGAGCGAGAGGCACAAGCTGTCTTCGTCAAGCGCATTGGCCGCAAGATCAGCGGTGAACTCGCCCCTGTCGGCGAAGCGCTCTGCAATGCCATGGAAGGCGCGGTCTATGACCTGATCTGGAATAACGACATCTCGAGCAACGGCGCTTTCAAGAACCAGTGTTTCAATCATCAGAGCCGTTTGCCCCTGTTCCAGAACGCTTGTCTTCTGGGCGGGTTCAAGCTCGGCAAAGCGGCACTGATATGTTGCAAGCGATGCCCGCATCAGGTGATAGGGCAGATTTGGCTCTTGCTTCATTCTGTTTCGTCCGATGTTGCTTCGAGCATTGGTTCAAGCAGTGCATCTTCTGGAACTTGCAATGTGCGTCCGGGGAAGCGGACATGATAGGCGACCGTGCCGAGCGCCTTCACCACCTCTTCGTCACGAACAACCTTGATCACTTCGCCCTCGTCACCGGCCCTTGCCACCACGTCTCCCTTGATGCCGAGCGGTATCCGCGCCTTGACCATTTCACCAAACTCGAACAGGCTTGGCGTCCAGGGAGCATCGACAGGGATAAGTTCCTTGTCCCGGCATCCAACGATGATGTCTTCCACCGTAAAGTGCACGGAATAGATAACCTGATCTTGCAGAAATGTGCCGATATCCCTGACAATCCCGGTCGAGCCACGGCGGATCAGAAAGGCACCACGGTTTTTGCCCGGAAAGGTTCCGTCATTGCGGACATTTCTGACCACTCGCACTTCGTCACCATAGTCATATCGCGGTGGGGGCGTCGACTCCATCATGACAGCAACAAATCCTCAAGGGGCACGAAGGTCGGTGCCTGAGTTTTGAAAACCTTGAAAACCTTCTCGGTCTGAGCATTGGAACGCACGAAATCCTGATAGGCCTCTCTGAGCTGACAGGTGTAGAAATCCCACCAGGACTGCCCTTCGACCGGATGCCTGTTTTTCGCTTCCAGATAGTCATGAAATCGCTGGAGAATATGCAGTCGATTGACCATGACCACACGGGGTTCATAGTCGATGTCGAAATAGTCCAGAAACTCCTCTGCACTGACAAGGTCCGACAGTTCTGCATCTATCTCTTCATTTCTCATGATATAGATCCTTTTTCTGGCATCCCGCTTTCGAGCCGAGAGCTGTCCGGGAATGCGCTAGTGGTTGGCACCGACAGGACTGCCCTTGCCCAACAACATTTCCTGATAGAGGCGCAATAGATCCTGTTGCAAGGGTGTTCGTTTGAAGGTTTCGGCAAAGCCGCGAATGTGGGAAAGAAGGGCCTTGGCTTCTGGCAAACTCATGGCGACGCCAAGTTCACCATAGACATGCAGGACGGCCTTGGTGCCGGAATGCTTGCCCAGCACCAAATCATGTTTGCGGCCAAGCCACTCGGGATCCACACCCTGATAGGTCTCCTTGTTTTTCATGAGCCCATCGACATGAATGCCGCTTTCATGTGTGAAGACCGTCGAACCAACGAGGCTCTTCTGGTGAGGAATCGGCCGCCCCGAAGCAACAGAGACCATTTGTGACAATGCATCAAAATGGCGGATATTGGTCCCGGTCCGCACATTGTGCAGCCGCTCGATGGCGGTGGCAAATTCTTCAAGCGATGCATTGCCCGCGCGTTCACCAAGGCCATTGACGGTGGTGTTGACATGGGTGGCACCACCCAACACCGCGGCCAGCGAATTGGCCGTGGCAAGGCCATAATCGTCATGGGCATGCATCTCAAGTTCCAAATCGCTGTTGGCCCTCAGCTTACGGAAGATTTCGGCCGTTCCGAAAGGCTCCAGGATTCCCACGGTGTCGGCGAAGCGGAAGCGTCTGGCCCCTGCTCTTTCGGCCACCTCGATGGCCTTGAGTACAAAATCAAGATCGGCGCGTGAGGAATCCTCGCCTCCCACCATTACGTCAAAGCCCTTGTCGAGAGCCTTGGGTACCATGGTGGCTATTTTCTCGAGCACATAGCCTCGGTGGCGTCCCAGCTTGTAACGGATCTGGCCATCCGACATGGGGATGGAGAGGTCAATAATGTCCACGCCAAGGCCGAGTGTGGCGTTAAGATCGGCGTCGCACATGCGACACCAGACGACATGACGAGCGTCAAGACCAAGCGAGGTAATCGCGCGGATGGTATCCCGCTCCGCCTCGCCCATAGCAGGAATGCCGATTTCAAGCTCCGGCACACCCGCCTCGACAAGGGCCGTCGCAATGCGGCACTTTTCCTCGTCCGTGAAGGCCACGCCTGCGGACTGTTCACCATCGCGCAATGTCGTGTCATCGATGATCACTTGCCGGATGTCATCCATCGTCCATTTCCTTTTTCGTCATTCCCAATCACGCAGCAAAGCTTTTGCCGCAAGCACACATTCCGGCAGTGTTCGGATTGGCAAAGGTGAAGCCGGAACCACTTTCCTTTTCTTCGAAATCGATGACGGTGCCGATGAGAATTTCAGCATTCTCCGGCACTACATAGAGATTGATGTCACCGCATTCGACGATGTGGTCATCATCCTCCGGGTTTTCGACCAGAGCGAGACGATATTTGATACCGGCACAGCCCATCATGTCTGCCTTGATCCTCAGGCCGGTCAGGGGCTTGTCCGCCTTCTCGATCAGGCCCTGCAATTTCTCTTTTGCATTTGGTGTCAGTGTCAGCATTGTTTCGCCCTCATGTTGGCTTTTCTCTCACCACATTCGCTTCATGACCATACTTAGCAAAAGCTATGCCAATGGCTGAGAAGGCTTGTTTTGCGCGGATTTTGGCCAGTTCCGAAGGTGCTCTCCATGACCATCGACAAAGTCTCGCGAGGCTTTGTCGTGAAAGCGACAATCCTGTCTGAAAGTTTTGTAAGGCTGCCATATCAACAAAAATGCCACTCCTTGAGAGTGGCATTTTTCCATCCGGGCACGTTCAATGTTCGCTCCATTACCCGAGCGACCTCCAATGGCCAAACGCTCACGCGGCTTCAACAGTCATGTGCGTGAAGCAGCCTTTGGGGCAGATTTTTGAACAGGCTTCGCAGCCGATGCAATCATCGCGGTCCTTCAATGTCATCACCATGCTGGTGTCGTCGGAAAACCCGTCATCATCGTCGTCATCACCGAACGGATCATCGTCATCGAAATCCTCTTCCTCGTCATCGAGATCAAGGCTTTCGCGCTCCACCAATTCGAATACATTGCGTGAGCAAACCCGGAAACAGCGGCCGCAGCCGATGCATTTCTTTGAGTCCAGTGCTTCCACAAACTGGGGCGTCCACTCACTGCCACCAAGGGTCAATCCGACAATTGCGGTCATATTTTCAGTCCTCTCAATTTGATGCCTGGGCTGCCTCATGGGCAGCTTCTGCGTCTTGCCATGCCTTGCAGGCGGCATAGGTTTCTTCTGCCAAAGCGGGTAGGTCTTCAAAGGCGGCTGGCAGGCGGTCCTCTACCAGATCATGCAATTCCATCGCTTTCTCTGAAGCGATCCGCTTGGCCTTCTTGACGGCCTTGCTCAAAGCTTTCAATTCTGCTTCATCCATTGCCGTCTCCTAGAGTGTCGCAACGTCACGATGGGATTCGATCAGCTCGGCAGCCTTGCTGATGATCTTTTCAGCCTCCTGCTGCATGTGATCGAGGGACTTGAAGCCGAAGCGGTGAACATCGCGCAAATTCTTGTCAAAAACGATCAGTTTGCCGACAGCAATGACGACACGGCCAAAGCCTTCATAGGTCAGATGAACAAGAGGCACGGCCATCAGTCCCGAACGGGCCTCGATGCTGGCTGACAGGGCGTTGTACCAGGCCTTTATGCGGGTCACGATATCTTCATCCGGATCACCGATCACCGGCAGCTGACGCTTGCGTTCTTTGGTCAGGATGTAGGGGTCGATGATTTCATGATGCCCGGACTTGTCCCAAATCCCGTAAGAGTCAACGGCTCTGATCTGTCTCAGCATTTCCGCGATGAAAGGTGCCTCCAATGCAGGATCTTCCTTTTCGACAACCAACTGGTCCCAATCACTCATAGCGTCCTCACTCGTTCCAACCTTCGTTTTCCATTTCGTCAAAGCGCTGCGCATCTCCGCGAATTCCCTTGACGGTTTCAAGAGCCCGAACCATCCAGAGTGGAGGCTCGTTTTTCAGGTCTTCCTGCAACTGGTTGAGTTGCTGCTTGATCGGCATGCCATCTGCCGTCTTGATCGGCTGAACGCCGATCTGCCTGATTTGTGCGATCGCGGCGGCTCCTACCGCCCGGCAATAGACCGCCGCACAGCCTTCAAGGGCATCAATCCGCACCTGTAGCTTGCCTTCTGCGCCATCCTTTTCAGCCTTTTCAAAGGCAATGGACTGATGGAAATGCACCTGCTCACCGGTCACCATGAAGATTGCAAGGCTTTCGCATGTGCCAAAATGCTGATCGATATGATGTTGATCGCTGGTAGCGAAGGCGATTTTCAGGGCGCACCCCAGAAAGTCGCGTTCAATGGTGCCGTCGACCAGAGTCAGCATGCGGGTTATCTGCCCCATAATGCTCCTCCTCCTTGTCCTGAACCTGAGCGTAAATCGACCGGTAGGGCTCGAGCATTCCTAACTCGGCCTCAAGCAACAGATTGGCCAGATCGAACAGCGTCTGGCGCGAGCCGCGATAGCCGATCCAGCAGCGGGATGCGGCTCCGAACCGGTCATATTGCGGAAAACCGGCGCGCAACAACGGCAATTCGAGCCGCTCGGCGCTTGCCGAGCAATGAGCATTGCCGATGATGAAGTCTGCGCGGCCTTCGGTTGCGAATGTCTCCAGTTCCTCAAGATCACCGATCTTGACCTTGTCACAGAAAATCTCCTTCAGGATCGGTGCATTGGACGGCGATATAGCAGCAACAAGCTCACATCCCGCGCCTGCAAGCAGATCACCCAAAGCCTTGAGCAAATCCGGATCTGCGGCAATGGCAGCCCGTCCCATGCCAAGATTGAAATGGGTGTCGAGCATTGCGTCCTGCAATTGCTGGCGCCGCCGCTCGATGCATTGTGGCACCGGCTTTGCCGATAGCTCATGCAGGGTCGTGATAAAGCGATCGACAGCATCAAGACCCATCAGGTGATCAAAATGGAAGTCCGGCACACCCGTGCGCTCATGCAACAGCGTGGCGGCCGGCTTCATGCTGGAGCCGATGACAATCGTCGCACAAGCCTTGTGCAGGATTTCGAAATCGCCTGCGCAGGTGCCGCCGGTCGTCAGCGGATTGTAATCCCTCTCATTGAGATGTCCGTCAAGACTGGTGGAAAGATCCGGCAGCACAAGAGGGATCAGGCCAAAGGCTTCGACCATTTCCTTGATCTCTTCGATATCAGCTGGCGTCAGAGAGGCATTGACCAATATGTTGATCTGTTTGTTGGTGGCGACACCGCCCTTGGTCTCAGCCTCGGGCACGAGACGATTGATCATTTCAGTGACGGCTTTGGCAAAGCCGGTCTCAAGCGAGCCCGCATAGTCGGGCGTTTCCACCGGCACAACGGAGGTCTTGAAGCAATCAGGATGCTGTTTACGGAAAACGGTCACCGCGCCGCTGACATCCGAGCCTTGGGTCTCTGAAAGACCGGTAGTGGGCAGACCGATGAGATCGGGCTGAAATTTGTCACAAAGCGTCTTGAGACCCTCGATGACATTTTCACCCGACCCCATGATGGTGCTGACCTGATCCATCGCCGTGGTTTGAAGCGCGACGGGCTCGCGGAAATGGCCGATCAGATAGATCTTGCCGTAAGCGGTGCAGCCTTGCGCGCCATGGATCATGGCGATGGCGTTGCGGATGCCAAGAAAGGCCAGAGAAGCACCAAGGGTGCTGCTTGCCTTGAGTGGGCTGACCGACAGGGCTTTGTTGCGCTTGATAATCTCTGCCATGGTCCCTACTCCGCTGCCTCTGTGTTGATGCTTTTGTGCCATGGCGCCGGATCTCGGACCGCCTTCCAGATCGGGCTTTCAATCGCCTGCAAGATCTGTTCGGCAAAGGTGATCATGCCGTCGTAGCCCGCATAGGCGAGTTCACGTTCCTGATTGATATGAAGAAAGGGAATGCGGGCCTTGAGCGCGGTATACATGTTGCGGCCACCTGCGATCAGAATGTCGGTATTGGTGTCAGCCACCATGTCAATAAGAGCGCGCGGCCCCTGGCTTTCGTCGAGCATGGCGGTTTTCTCGCCCATCAACTCGCGGATCCGGGCCTTGTCGGCCTCCGTCGACTTGCGGGTTGAGGTGGCAACGACCTCCATACCCAAATCCTGAAGGGCGGAAATCACGGACCAGGCCTTGACACCGCCAGTGTAAAGCAGCGCCCTTTTGCCCTCGAGACGAGCCCGGAACGGCTCGAGCGCACTGTAAATCCGTTTTTCCTCGCGCTCGATCAGGGCTTCGGTGCGCTCCGTGAGGGAGGGATCATTGATCAGGCGAGCAAAATCGCGCAAGGCCTGCCCCATATCGCGGATGCCGTAGAAACTGCCCTCGAACCATGGCGTGCCAAAGCCCTCTTGCAGTTTGCGGGCGACATTTATCATAGCCTTGGAACAGACCATCATGTTGGCCTCGGACCGGTGCATGGTCTGCACCTCGCGGAAGCGCGCGTCACCTGACAAAGATCCAAGAACACGTAGGCCCAATTCATCAAACAAGGGCAACACATGCCACAGCTCGCCCGCGATGTTATATTCGCCGATCAGCGCGATATCATGTATGGTGATACCATCTCGCTGAAGATGGTCAGGCACGGGATCGGGCTCTCTGGTACCGATCACATGGCGGACCATCCCGTTGCCAGCGATGCGGTTGCCCAGATTTTTGGTACCATAGAAACCGGCAGCATCGACCGGCACCACCGGGGTTCCCCATCTCTCCTCAGCCGCTCTGCAAACCGCCTCGATGTCATCGCCAATAAGCGCGGGCACGCAGGTGTTGTAAACGAAGACCGCTTCAGGATGATGGGTGTCAATGGCCTGCTTGATGGAATGGAACAGACGCTTTTCACCGCGCCCCATGATCACATCCTGTTCAGTCAGGTCTGTTGTCAGGCCGAGCTTGTAGAGCTTTGAGCCGGAAGAAAAACTGCCCCGATTGTCCCAGGCACTACCAGCGCAGGCGATGGAGCCATGAACGATGTGGGCGACGTCGGCAATCGGAAGAAGGGCTATTTGAGCGCCGTCGAAACAACAGCCTCCCGCCGCAGCCCCCGGCTTTGGTCGGGCACATCCGGATTTCGATTTGTTGTTATGCTCACATGCAGGCTCGTCGAGGAGCGCAGCTATTTCACTTTGTTTCATCGAAGGCAACCTTGCTCGGATCTTTTGACTATCGTTATCCTAGCAAGGTCCATGCCACGATTTAACTTATTGATTTCATGCAACTAATCATCATTCACCAATTGTAACAAAGCTGACAAAGGCCCATTTTGTCAGATTAGTGACGGAAGTCTATTGAGGCCGAAACTATAAGGATAGCGGATCCAGTTCTCCAGAATCTCGAGATCCTTTTCCGGCAGATAGCGATAATTGCGCTGGTGATCGGTATAGACGGCCAGTGCAATCTGGGGCCAGATTTTCTGTTCAACCAGCATGTTGAAATACCAGGCAAACGGGAAACCGGCATTCTTGTCATATTCCTTGAGGAAATTGGACAGGGCCGTTCCGCTCATACCTGCGATATTGTCCGCTGGCACGGGCAGTTTTTTGACAGGCACCGGAGTGGCCTCTGTCTTGCGTTCGCCGAAGCGGTCAAGGAAAGGCAAGAGTTTGAGGACAAAGTGGTCACAGAAACGCAGTTTTCCGCCGGCAATCGAGTTGTCCCATTCTTCCAGAAAACGGATATAGCGCAGATCTGAGCCTTCCGATGCGACCTGCTTGCCGACCAGTTCGCTGATGTCGGTCACCGAATGGAACTCATAACGAGGCGGGGTCAGCTCCCTTGGTTCAACCCGAGCCTTGAAGGCACCATGGGGATCGAGCAGATCCTCAAGATCATCAGGTATCTGATCATTGACAAAAAGCGGATGGTCAACAACTTCGGTGAGTTCCTCCACCTTGAGCTGAACAAAGTCGGACGCGCCCTTTCCGGTCGGAGCAACAAAATAGTGGCACTGTCCATCAAAGCGCGTGGTGTAATAGTCCGACGCGCCATATTTCTCGTAAAGCGTGAACATGTCATGATCGGATTCGCTTTCGGCCCATTCACGCAGACCAGCCGCGATGCGATTGCCATCCGCATCGACAAGCCCGCCAAGTCGGTACCAACCCGAAAGGGTCGCGCGATAGCGAAATGGCAAGTCGGGCAAAATCGTGCTGACCGCCTCCACAAGCGAGACATGATGCACGCCCGGCTTGATTTCATGACAAATCTGTTTCAACTGCTCAAGACGCGGTTCAAAATTGGTCATTCTTCTTCCTCTTCCCCCTCCTCGTCTTCAATCTCGGCAACAACAATGCCGGTTGCGCTGTCCGGCTCGGATGTGAAATTGATGCATCCCCCGCCACCGCTCACCAGATAGAGATTGAAATCCTCATGCGTCCTTGCAGGACGCGAAGCGCAGACATCATCATCGAGACAATATGTAAAATGGATGTCCGGCCATTGCTTGCGCAGATCAAGCGTGATCTGTTCGTTCAACGCGCTCTCTGCAACCTTCGCAGCGATCTCATCAAGGACAGCCTCGGCGATCATTCCTCTTTTTCCTCAAGAAATCCGGCCAGCGTTTTCGCTTCCTGCCCCATGACGCGTGCCAGCCATGGTGGCGGTGTTCCTGCCAGCACCTTTTGCAGATCCGAGAGGATATCGCGAGCCTGTTTGCCTGCCGGATGCTTGATTGGATGAATGCCCGCCCGAACCACCTTGGCGGCGGCTGGGCCACCGATTGAAATCACATGCAGCACATCGCAATCGGAAATGAGCGAAGCGCGCCATTTGTTCTTGTCCTCGACCTCTTCAGGCTCTTCGGTATAGCGCACATCGATCAGACGGATTTCATCTCCGGAGAGTTGATAGACAAGGAATTTTCGGCAAGAACCAAAATGCCCGTCAAGCTCTTCCGCGGCGTTTGACGCACAGGCGACGCGAATGGATCCGGGCATATCACCGTCTTCATAGGGCTTGATGGGAAGATCTTCCTCGGTCTGCCCCACCCCTTCACCCTTGAGGATTCTCAGGGCGGCCTTGAGATGGTCGGACGGGATCTTGAAAAAGGCCTGGCCACCTGCGGCACGGAAATGCTTCATGCCCAGATTGCTGAATTTGTCTTCGGTTATCGGCAGACCGACAGCCTCACCAAGGATGGTGATCAACTCCCCGACGCCAACGCCGGGCAGTCCGTTTGCGGCAAGGCCTATTCGCAAGGCCAGTTCACGCGACAATGGGGCGGTCATTTGGGACCTCCGAACAAGAGTTGCTCCCTGAAATTGGAATAAAAAAGGGGCGCGCCATCGAAGAGGAACAACAGGCTGCGGAAGATGAACGCGCCCCGCCCGGAGTTTATTCAGCCGGGACGATGCATCCGTCTTCAAAGCATGCATCCATGCATTTGGGGCTGTCGAAAGCCCCTTCACATTCGTTGCATTTATTTGGATCGATTGCGTATACGCCTTTTTTCGGCGAGATGGCACCGGTGGGACAATCCGGTTCGCAGTCTCCACAAGCGGTGCAAATATCGGACATAATCATCATGGCCATGGTTTGTCTCCTTCTGGTCTCGAGACGTTGGTGCAATTTCTGCGGCCGCGAGAAACACACCGTGAGGTTTGACGGCCCTTTCAGGCTGGTTTGTTCAAAGGGGCATTCAGCCCCGCTTGAATCGCAAGGTCGTTGGAAAGTCCGGGCGCGGAGAAATCGGGTCGATGAAAAACCTGTCCCCGTTGGACAGCTCCACCGTTCCACCCCAGGCATCTTCGGTATCGGTCTCGACCGAGGCAATCACCTCTTCGAGATCCTTTTTGGCGACATAGAAAAGCAGCTCACCCTTGTCATTATGTCTGAGCATTACGCTTGGCATACTGGGCTCCTTTGCGCCTCCCACTCCCCCCGCCATCACAAGGGACGACGAGGGGGTTGAGGGAGAGGTCAATTGATATCCGCTTAGCGGATCAGGTCGAAGTTGAAGTCCGTGACAGCCATGGTCATGGTCTCTTTGTCCAGCTTCTCAAGAACGGCATTGGTCAGGGTCGTCAGAATGGTCATCGCGCCTTCATAGCCCAAGGTCGTCGAGCGATGCAGATGGTGACGATCAAAGATCGGGAAGCCGATGCGGATCAGCGGCACATGGAAGGCTTCGCCCTTTCTGAAGGTGTCGCGCTCGATGAACTTGCCGTGGGAATTGCCGATCATGAAATCGGGTTTGTTGGAGAAGATCAGGGAGCGCATGTGCCACAGATCCTTGCCGACATGGACTTCGCAATCCTTGCCGTAAGGGCTTTCAGCGAGCATCTTGTCCATGGCCTTTTTCCAACGCTTGTTGGCGTGGTGACAGAGAATGTGGGTCGGCTCTGCGCCCAGCTCCAGCAGGAAGGCTGCCATGCCCATGACGAAGTCGGCATCACCCCAAAGGGCATATTTCTTGCCATGCAGCCAGGCGTGACTGTCCGTCATCATATCAACAAGACGGCCGCGTTCGATCTCAAGGCTCTGAGGAATCTCTGTTCCTGCGATTTCCGCCACTTTCATCAGGAAGTCATCGGTGGCTTTCAGCCCTATGGGAATACCGATTGCCGGGGTTTCGTGTTGCCATGTGCCTTTGGTGAATTTGCGGGTCTTGACCAACTGCCAAGGCTGCAACAGCAAAGTATCCATGGCGTTTGGTGCATCCTTGACTTCTTCCTGGGTTGTGCCACCCGAATACATCCGGTATTTGCCGTCGGCAGGTGTGTCCAGCACATCAGACGGATCACAAAGCAAGGTGTAACCGACACCCATTTCTTCCATATACCGACGCAGAACGCGATAATCTCCGAGATAGGTCATGAAGCCCGGCACGATATTGATCTTGCCGTTGGACCCAACCTCCTTGTCATCCATGGAATTGAGGGTGAAATATCGGATGGTCCCCTCGAACATATTGTCCCAACCGGTGGTATGGGAACCGACAAAGCTTGGCGTGTGAGCAAATGGAACGGGGAAGTCTTCCGGAATGTGACCTTCCTTGCGGGAGTTGCCGATAAAGGCATTGAGGTCATCACCGATCACCTCGGCCATGCAGGTGGTGGAAACCATGATCATTTCAGGCTTGTAGAGTGCCTTGGCATTCTCCAGACCATCGAACATGTTTTTCTGGCCACCAAACACCGCCGCATCTTCAATCATGGAGTCAGATACGCAGGCAATCGGCTCCTTGAAGTGGCGGTTGAAATAGGTGCGGAAATAGGCAACGCAACCTTGGGATCCATGCACATAAGGCAAGGCATTCTCGAACCCCAGAGAGCAAAGCACCGCGCCCAGTGGCTGGCAGGCCTTGGCCGGGTTGACTGTCAGAGCCTCACGGGAAAAGTTTAGCTCCTTATACTCATCGGTGGTGGTCCATTCGAAGACCTCATCGACCTTGCTTTTGGGAGCAAGTTCTTCAAATTTCTCTCGCTTTTCATCAAGTGACTTTTGATAGTCATCATCCAGAAACAGCGGATAACTGGGTTTGATATTGTCAACTACTTGGTTCATGTCGTCCTCCTTCGCGCCACCAATCTGTGAACGTGCGAAGTTTTGGCAAAGTGTTGGCGATCATCTCGCGTGTCTGATCAGAATTATTCCGCCGCAATGGCAGCTTCTTCACTCGGCTTTTTCCAAGGCGGTGTCATGTTGTCCCAACAAGGATTGTTGAGCGTCATGTCCATGTCGCGAGCGAAGATCGCGAAGCCGTCATAGCCATGGTAAGGGCCGGAATAATCCCAGGAATGCATCTGGCGGAATGGAATGCCCATTTTCTGGAAAATGTATTTTTCCTTGATGCCGGAGCCGATCAGGTCAGGCTTGACGCGCTTTACAAATTCTTCGAATTCATAGCCGGTGACGTCGTCATAGATCAGCGTTGCATTGCCCATTTCAGGGATCGTTCGGTCATAATCGTCGTTATGAGCGAACTCATAACCGGTGCCGACCACTTCCATGCCGAGATCTTCGTAAGCGCCGATGATATGGCGAGGACGCAAGCCACCAACATAAAGCATGACGCGTTTGCCTTCGAGACGCGGACGATATTTGTCGACCACAGCCTGCCATTGCGGCTTGTATTTCTCGATGACTTTCTCTGCGCCGTCCTTGATTTTGTCATCAAAGTTGGCAGCAATCGCCCGCAGGGATTCCTCGATCTTGGTCGGACCAAAGAAGTTATATTCCATCCAGGGAATACCGAACTTCTCTTCCATGTAACGGGAGATATAGTTCATGGAGCGGTAGCAGTGGAGCAGGTTCATCTTCGCTTTTGGCGTATTTTCCATTTCCGCCAGCGTGCCATCACCAGACCATTGCGCAATCACTCTGAGGCCCATTTCTTCAAGCAGAATACGGGACGCCCAGGCATCGCCGCCGATATTGTAGTCGCCGATGATGGTGACATCATAATCGGTTGCTTCAAACTCCTTGCCGGTTGCCGGATCAATGACCCAATCACGGATCGCATCGTTGGCAATATGGTGACCCAGAGACTGGGAAACCCCGCGGAAGCCTTCGCAGCGAACAGGAATGATCGGCTTGCTGAGCTCGGCAGATTTCTGCTTGGCGACCGCTTCGATATCGTCACCAATCAGGCCGATCGGACATTCGGACTGGATCGAAATACCCTTGGACAGCGGGAAAAGCATCTGGATTTCATCGACGATCTTTTCCAGCTTCTTGTCACCACCAAAGACGATATCCTTCTCCTGAAAGTCGGAGGTAAAATTCATCGTGCCGAAGGTGTCCACACCGGTCGAACCAACATAATAGTTGCGGCGACCAGCGCTCGAATACATTCCGCAGCCAACAGGCCCGTGGGAAATGTGGACGGTATCCTTGACCGGTCCCCAGACCACACCTTTCGAACCAGCATAGGCGCAGCCGCGAATGGTCATGGTGCCGGGTACGGACTTGCGGTTCGAAGTAATGCATTTGCTCGACTTGTCCAAGGACTGGTCATTGACTGTCAAATGCTTGGCACGTTCCGTCTTGGCTTTCTCTGGATAGACTTCAAGCACCTCCTGGATAAGGGCTTCGGTCTCTTCTTTCGTCATATCCGACATGGTTTTCTCCTGGCAAAGGTGAGAGCCCATCTGCCCTACACCTTGTTGGACGAATTGGGTCAAAGGTCCTTAGGCGACGGCGGTATCTGCGGTCTGGCCGACGATGCTTTCGTCTTCCGGTTCCATGATGCCGAATTCCATCAGCAGGTCTTCCAGCTCATCCATGGAGCAAGGGGACGGAATGACAAATTTCTGGTTCTCGATGATCTTGTTGGCGAGCGAGCGATATTCGTCGGCCTGTTTGCAGGTCGGATCATATTCGATCACGGTCATGCGGCGGATTTCAGCATGCTGAACGATGTTGTCGCGCGGCACGAAATGGATCATCTGAGTGCCCAGCTTGGCGGCCAGCGCTTCGATCAGTTCATCCTCACGGTCCGTGTTGCGGGAATTGCAAATCAATCCAGCCAGCCGGACGGAACCGGAATTGGCGTATTTCACAATGCCTTTGGAAATGTTGTTGGCTGCATACATGGCCATCATTTCACCGGAGCAAACGATGTAGATTTCCTGCGCCTTGTTCTCACGGATCGGCATGGCGAAGCCACCGCACACAACGTCGCCCAGAACGTCATAGAAAACAAAGTCGAGATCGTCCTCATAGGCACCCTCTTCCTCAAGGAAGTTGATGGCGGTGATCACACCGCGACCTGCACACCCGACGCCGGGTTCCGGGCCACCGGATTCAACACATTTGATGTCGCTAAATCCGACTTTGAGAACGTCTTCAAGCTCCAGATCCTCGACAGAGCCCGCTTCGGCAGCAAGATGCATGATGGTGGTCTGTGCCTTGGCATGCAGAATGAGGCGCGTGGAGTCGGCTTTCGGATCGCAACCAACGATCATGACTTTCTTGCCAGCTTCAGCGAGGCCAGCGACGAGATTTTGCGTGGTGGTGGATTTCCCGATACCACCTTTCCCGTAAATTGCGCATTGACGAAGTGCCATAGGTCTTCTCCTTGAAGGCTTGTTGATCTGTCTGGTCCCACAAACGACGGGTTCGCGAAACGTTGGATTGTCAATGGATTTGCAAGGGGTGTGCCAATTTGTCGATATTTTTCCATCTTGTTGTTTTAACTGCATTTATTCTCTTTCGACCAGATTTTCACTGCGTCTGATCGCCTCCATGGAGAAACGCGATTGTCGGATAGATGACAGGATGTTTGTCGGGATTGTTGTCGCTGTTTGTCGCGCCTGCGCCATACAAGGGTGTGCGCTGAGCCGGTCATGGAGAGAAACGCGCTCCGATTGCCGTGCTTTTAACCAAGCGAACCCGCAGATTGCCCGTTTCGTAGCGGAAAGGCCCCGTTTGGCAGCCCTAAACCCATCTCTTGACGGTAGTCTTCATGGTTGGTTCGAAACTTGCTTGTTGTCTTGAAGATCATTGAAGAGTCGCAAGGACAAAAACATCAAGGACATATTGTTATGGCTGATATGGATGACATTCTGGAAAAGATTACCGCTGGTGATGTGGTGCCCTATCTGGGGCCGGGCGTGTTACAGGATGTAAAGCATCTTGAAACCAACGAGCCCATGCCTGCGGACAGCGACAGTCTTATACTTGCGATGAACAGAGGCCGCCCGATGGCGCCCAAGCTGATGTATGAATTCCCGCGGGCTGCAATGAATCTGGAACTCAAGCGGGGTCGACGCTTCATCGAGCAATTTCTGACAAAGACCTATGGCCAGGAAGAGTGGAGCCGATCGGCTGTTCACGACTGGATCAAGGCGATCAGCCCGCGCTATGTCATCGACATCAATCGCGACCTGCAACTGCAACAAAGCTACAGCGACAAGCCGCATATTCTGGTGCAGGGCGTTTCACGCATTGGCGGCACCGACTATCGCTTCATTCTCAACGAATATGACGGCACAAGCTATCACCCCATCCCCCCCGAAAAGATGGGGCCTGATCTGCCGATCCTGTTCAAACCGCTCGGGTCCCCCCGGCCCAACCCGGCCTATGTCGCATCAGACGCCGATTTTGTCGACTATCTGACAGAATTGATGGGAGGCTTTGGGGTGCCCGCCTACCTCAAGCGCTATCGGGTCGGGAAACAATATCTGTTTCTGGGGATGCGGTTTACGCGTGACACGGAACGCATGGTCATGTCGGACATCACACATGACGCGGGAACACCTGCCGGCTGGATCCTTGTCGAGGAACCGAGCGACAAGGAAAAAACGCTATTGCGCCAAAAAGAATATCGAGATTCTGGAAATGAGCCTTTCGGACTTCCTGAAATTGGCAAAAACCCCAGTTGTCGCCTAGCTGACAAAGTGTTTTGCTATCATGCGAAAAGCAAGCGGAATAGGCCATGAACGAGAGTTTGATCAATTGGGACGAGAATACGCACAATTTCGGCGTAGACGACCTTGATTCACTCCATCAGGAAAGCACGCTTTTGGTCAATCATCTGGCAAAAACGCTGGATGAAGCCGTCTTCAAGGCTCTGTTCATTCAATTGCTCGACCACACAAAAGCGCACTACCATCTGGAAGAGAGCTTGATGGATCAAAGCGATTTTTCCGACAGTCTGGTGCACAAGTCCCAGCATAAGCGGATGCTGAGTGAACTGGTTGATACCAATGCCATGGTGCAGGCTGGCAACATTGCCATCGGGCGGGCCCTTCTTCTGGATATTCCGAGTTGGTTTGAAAACCATACGGCGATCATGGATCGCGCATTGGCCGACCATCTCAAGGCAAAAGGCTTGGCCCATAGTCCTTATCAAGCGCGCAATGGCGCTTGATAGTCTCTTGTTTCGAAGTCACTATTCGACGGAACCCTGCTCCGCAGAAAACTGCTCCGCTCGTCATCACATGGTTTCATATGTGATCCGAATGTCCTCGTCGCGAACGATCATCTGACAAGCCAGACGCCAGTCGCTGGGCATGTCATTGACAACAACCTTTTCAAGTTCATCCTTGCTCAGCTTGCCGATTTCACGCAGGACCGATTTTTCCTTGTCGGTCATGTGAACACCCATATGGGTCGGGCCTCCTTCAAGATCGGTCACGTGAATGACACAAGAGCCGCATTCGCCATCGCCGCAGTCAAAAGCAATAGGTACCTTATATTCCTTTGCGAGTTCGAGAATGGTCTTCTTGTGGCTGCCTGCTGGCGCGTAGATTTCGATTTCTTCAAATTCGGGATGTTGAAATACGATTTTTGGCATTGTTCAGGTCCTTTTTGTTCGATGCCGCATTGCTCTGGCAAACACCATTGCCGGAGGGCACATGCGCATTGAGTGGGCGCAAATCAGGCCGGTTTGACTTTGACTTCACCTTCACCGATGACCTGTGCCTGACAGGCACAGCGCATATCCTTGCCCGCCATGTTTTCCTTCAGAACCTTGTCTTCAAGAGCGGTTGGCTCTGACAGATGCTCCATTCCTTCCTCCACCGTCATGAGGCAGGTTCCGCAATCGCCTTCCCTGCATCCATAAATGATACCGGCGCCGATCTTTTCAGATACTTCGATCACGCGGGTTCCGCCCGGAACATTGACCGAAACATCAATGTCAGTGAATGTCAGTTTTCCTTTGGCCATACTTGTCTCCTTGGTCCGTTCTCTTTCAAAAAGTCATAGGTCTGCAAAGTCGATCTCTTTCGGCTTTGCCTTTCCAGCCAGAACTTGCGCGATTTTTCTGCCATAGGCTTTGCAATCGCCAAGCTCCTGTTCTGTCGGGTGAAATTTCATGCGCAGGCCCTTTTCGGGAACGCGCATTTTCAGGCCGCGCAGGCGATCCTCGATCATGCCGACAGCCTCTCCGGTCCAGCCATAGGAGCCGAAGGCAGCACCGAGCTTGCCCTTTGTCTCGATCGCGACAAGGGAAGCCAGCATGTCCCAGACCGGTTTGACCGCATCGCCGTTGATGGTTGGCGAGCCGAACATCAACCCGTCGGCATCCTCGATCAGATCGACGAAGGGCTCGACTTCCCCGCCCTGAAGATCATAAAGAGAGACAAGCACCCCTTCGACATCGCTCGCTCCCTCGTAAACGGACTTGGCCATGTCGGCCGTCGCTCCATAGGCGCTCATATAGAAGATCAGCAGACTTTTACTCTCTTTGCCCTGTTCGATGGGGATCGAGGAAGTGGAAAGGGTGCGGTAACTCCTGACATATTGCATCGGCTGGTCACGCAGGATCGGACCATGCGAGGGAGCAATCAGCCTTGGCGACAGGGCTTCAATCTTGTCCATAGCCTCAAGGACATAACGCTTGTAGGGGCGCATGATGTGCTTGAAGTAATATTCAAAGGAAAAGCGGAAATCGCCGACCAGATCATTGAACAGCCGGTCGTCGCAATAATGGCTGCCAAAGACATCACAGGAAAAGAGCAGCTTTTCCTCTTCCAGATAGGTGCATTTGGTTTCTGGCCAGTGCAGATAGGGCGTATGAACAAAGCGGATGGTTCGCTCACCGAGTTTGATGCATTCGCCATCTTCGCTGAGACAATATTCATATTGCCCCAATTCATCCTTGAGCGTCGCCTGCAATAGACGCAAGCCACGATGGGATACAAAGATTTTGGCTTGAGGGGCACGTCGCATCAATTCGGGAACAGCGCCCGCATGATCCGGCTCAAGGTGGTTGAGGATGACAAATCTGATATCCTCATAGCGTGTCACGCTTTCCAGGCGGGCAAAGTACTGCTCGGCGCATTCTTCCTTGACCGTATCGATGATGGCAACCCCGTCCGGGCTCTTGATCGCATAGGCGTTGTAGGTGGTGCCGTTGGCGGTTTTGAGGATCAGGTCAAACACCCGCAAATCAGGATCAAGCGCACCGATCCAGTGCACATCCGGCGCGATCTCAAGAGTTGCGTCTTTACCTAGCGACATTGTGTTGCCCACCTATAAAACGCCCTGCGCGACCAGTTCGGCCATTCTTTGCGGAGGAATGCCGGTCAGGGATCCCGGCGGGTTGGCAGCCTCGCCGAATTGATCAAGAATCGCGCCTTCTACCGGGCAGATGCTGGCGCATTGCGCATCGGCAAACTCGCCCTCGCAATGAGTGCAGGCCTTGGCCGTAATGACAAACTGGCCGTCCCCTGCGCAGATCGCATTTGAGGGACACACATCCATGCAGGCATGGCAATTGACGCAAAGGCTGGTGATTTGATAGCTCATGGATCGCTCTCCTATGCGCTCGCTGGCCGGATTTCTTCGCTCACCATGACACCGGTTCGTGCCAGCTCGTCATAAACGGCCATGAGACTTGGCACGATTGGTTTCATGGCATATTCGCCATTGGGTGTGATGCCCGCGTCTTCCAGTTGCGACCAGGGTTTGAACCCGACCTTGGCGCAGAGAACCACTAAGCAATCCTTGAGACTTTCGATTGTCTCGGGCAGCGCTGCATCACCCTCGCCGCAATGTGTCGGGCCACTGCAATATTGGGCGGTCTTGCGATGCCCGACGAGCCGAGCCCCATTGGGCGAGACTTCATAGATCATGAATTCCTTGGCGGATCCGAAATGTTCGTTGATGATGCCCTGTCCGCTGCTGGCGACCGCCATCAGAACCGACGGCAAATCGGGCATATTGCCCGCCCGGACGCCAGTGGCCAACAAAGCCCGGTCCTCCGCAGGATCGAAGGCTTCTGCCTGCCCCGTCTGGCTCTCATCGACGACAACCCCGTTAAAGGTAAACAGAGTCCCGCGTTTGCCGTGTCTCATCTGTTGCCTGAGATCTTGTTGCCGCGCCTTTTGCCGCTCGCGTTCCATTTCGATATTGGCTTGCACCTCGGCGCGATTCTTCATCGCCTTCTGATAATCGACATCGAGCGCGTCAATCTTGTCCATGGTGAATTCAGCCCCACGATCCTCGCCAAGGAGGCCGACCGCATCGGCGCGACACTGGCGGCAATGGCGCATCATGTTCATGTCGCCACAGGCATCCTGAAGTTTGGTCAGTTCAGCCTGAGTGGGGGCTCTTTGCCCCATGACGCCATAGTATGTGCCGTGCTCGGGCTCTGTGATCAGTGGCATGACATTGTGCAGGAAGGCCCCCTTGGCCTTGATGACACGACTGACTTCCCTGAGATGGTCGTCATTGACACCGGGAATAAGCACCGAGTTGACCTTGACCAGAACACCACGCTCAATGAGCATCTCCAGCCCCTTCTGCTGGCGTTCGATCAGGATTTTCGATGCTTTCACGCCCCGTATGCGGCGATTGTTGTAATAGATCCAGGGGTAGATCTTCGCTCCCACTTCCGGATCAAGCGCGTTGATGGTGATGGTCACGTGATCGACATTGCATTTCACCAATTCATCGACACAGTCAGGCAAGGCAAGGCCATTCGTTGAGACACAAAGCTTGATGTCGGGGGCCTGTTCGCTCAGTGCCTTGAAGGTGTCGAATGTTCGCTGCGGATTGGCCAAAGGATCGCCCGGGCCGGCAACTCCGAGGACGGTCATCTGCGGGATGGTCGCCGCAACCGCCAGAGTTTTCTTGACTGCCTGTTCAGGGGTCAACAACTCGGATACGACACCGGGACGGCTTTCGTTGGCGCAATCATATTTGCGATTGCAATAATTGCACTGGATGTTGCAGGCCGGGGCAACCGCAACATGCATGCGAGCATAATGATGATGGGCTTCTTCGGAATAACAGGGATGGTTCCTGACCCGTTCGCGAATGGATGCAGGCAATTGCTCAATATGGTCGTTCGAGCTGCCGCAAGAAATCTGGCTGCATCCGACAGACTGATCTGTTTGCGAGTGTCCTTCCAGCATTGCGCCCATAGCCTTTCATTTTGGTGGTCCAATTCCAGACTATGGTTTTGCAAGGGATGTGCCAGTCAGACACAAATCAACAAGATATTGAAATTACTATATAATTTTTAATGTAGCAGAAAAACTCTCTGTCGCAGATCCGACAATTTTCAAACGTGAAGATGCAGCATTCGTGACAATTGGAACAATCAGATTCTACGAACCGAAATGCCGAGGATCTTGATGCGATAGGCGATCTGTCTCGGGGTCATGTCGAGCAGGCGTGCAGCCTTTGCCTGCACCCATCCGGCCTCTTCGAGCGCGGCGATAACGCGCTCACGCTCATCGAGTTCTTCATCCTGCCACGCTTTTTCTGCCGTGCGGCCGGGAGGTGTTTCCTCCTGCCTTGTCTTGAGAACCGGAGGCAAGGGATGGGCGGGCACTCCGACCAGGGTTTTTTCGGGCAATCCCGAGAGTGAGACGACGTCTCGGTCAATGATGCCGTCCGGGCTCATGACGGCGGCGCGCTCCATGCAGTTTTCCAGCTCGCGCACGTTACCCGGCCAGCTGTGCCGCATCAGAAGGCGGATTGCGCTGTCCTTGAGCGTCAATTGCCGCCCCTGCTGCCGGGCGATTTTGGAAATCAGAAACCGCGCCAGTTCCGGCACGTCATCCATGCGCTCATGCAGGGACGGCATGTTGATGGCCATCACGTTGAGACGATAATAGAGGTCCTCGCGGAAATCCCCGCGTTCGACGGCGGCTTCTAGATCCTTGTTCGTTGCAGCGATGATACGGACATCGACCTTATGGGTCTTGTTGCCGCCGACACGCTCGAACTCCCCTTCCTGCAAAACCCGCAAGAGCTTTGATTGAAAGGCCGGGGTGATCTCGCCGATTTCGTCAAGGAAAAGTGTGCCGCCATCAGCTTGCTCAAAGCGCCCCTTGCGCATGGAGGTGGCGCCGGTGAAAGCTCCCTTCTCATGGCCAAACAACTCAGACTCCAGAAGATTATCAGGAAGCGCTGCGCAATTGAGCTTGAGATAGGGCTGGTTGGCGCGCGGCGAATTATAGTGGATCGCGTTGGCAATCAGTTCCTTGCCGGTGCCGCTTTCACCGCGGATCAGAACGGTTGTGTTCCACTTGGCCACCATGCGCACCTGATCGAAAATCAGTCGCATGGCGTCGGTCTCACCGATGATGTTTTCAAAGCCATGCTGGCGCTTGACGCTCCGGCGCAGACTGTCGCGCTCTTCACGCAGACGATCCTGTTGTTCCTGAACGTTGTTGGACAACAGGATTGCCTGACCGATGAGAGAGGCAATCATTCGCATCAGTTTGGCATTGTCTTCAAGAAACTTGTCGGCGAAATAGGGTTGCGCAGCGAACACCCCGACAGGCTCGTCTGTTCCAAGGAAAATGGGAGCGCCGATAAAGGGTCGTTTCGGATCATAGACCCCCAGACGATCAAGAAAACGGGGTTCATCGGAAATGCGCGGCACGATGATCATTTCCTTCTCGCTCAGAATAGAACCAACGATCCCCTCACCGGGCAAATAGCTGACATTCTGGGTAAAGGTTGCCTCGTCCTGGTGAATATCGATAATCTTGAGAAGTCCGGTATCGTTGTCGAGCAAGCAGATCATGCCATAATGCAGGCGTCCTTCTTCATGCAGCAGTTTCAAGACTTCCTTGGCACTCACATGCAGGTTCAAAGAGCGGCCAAGCAGTTGGCTCACTTTGTAAAGAGTTTCAAGCTCCCTGCGATAAAAAGCACAAAAAACAGGTCTGGGACAAAGACCTTCATCCTGTTCTATCACTTCTTCCGGAGTCGTTGGGCACTGGGTGTTCATGTTACTCGCTATTGGATCGTGGGATTAACAGGCAGGCAGGTTGATGCAGACGATGGAACCACCGGTAACGCTTTCGCGAATGTCGATGTCACCATGCAGGTCCGAAACGATCTGACGTGCAATCGCCAGTCCCATTCCTGCGTGATGCGGCCTTGACTTCCAGGCGGTGTAGAAGGGTTCGAAGATTTTGGCTCTTGCTGATCGCGCAATACCTGGACCGGAATCGTGAATGCAGACTTCCACGGTATGATCGGCACCTACGCGAGAGATGACACTCACCTCACGGCTGTTCGCGCCATGTTCATTGATCGCATTGATGGCGTTATCAAGAATGATACGCAGCAAAACCCGAATGACGATATCGTCACTAAAGATCATTGGCAGACTTGAGGAGGCATGCCAGTCAACCTCTATCCCGCTGGCGTCAATCCGGTCGGCGGAGACGATCAGACAATCCCTGATCGCTTCGTTGATATTGACGGGCGCGTGGAGAAAGTCCTTCTCATCAGGCAGAGACAGACGCAATGTGCGCGCAGCTTCGCGACCGGAATCAAGCGCCTCATCCAGCGCGCATCCCATTGGCGGGCAGCCGCTGGCACTCTTGGAGCAATTGCCGCGTTGCAGATTGTTCGACAGCGCGGTCATGACATTGAGTGGTTTTTGCAACAAGTAAAGGGCGCCATCGATGACTTCTCGCGTTCGATACTCCATTTCCATTTCAGCCATGCGGGCCCTGATGGCATTCAGTCGCGCCTTTTCATATTCCTGCTTCTGAAATTCCACGAGCTGGCATCTGGATGCGCATTCTGCGGTATAGAAAGGGACGTGCGCCCGATTTGCGAGAGGTTCCGGCATTTCTTTCCATCACTCGAGTTGCTGTTGCGTCCCTCAAATCGATGCAATTTGTATGCCGGTCTTGGTTTTCCTCCGTTTTCCGGGCTTTTTGCCAAGCTCGAGCCCTTTGCCCGATAACAATTGTCGCCTTTACGACATTTTTTTAGGCGCGCAGCCCTTGCTTGTTGCAAATGCGTCAAAACACGCCAGCCTGCCCAATTTTGGTTTGCCCTGCAAAAATCGGAGGTTTCAGCCAGCCAGCCCGATACGATCCGTCGTTGGCACGTTTGATGCAAAGTCTTATTCGAACTTCATTTTCTGACAAAACCCCGAAGCGAACGGAGTGCCAGATGGAACATACATTGCTGATCCTTTTGGAAACGGCGCTCGTGAATAACGTTGTGTTGGTCAAGTTTCTCGGGCTTTGCCCGTTTCTTGGCGTGTCGAACAAGCTTTCGGCAGCCTTGGGAATGGGTTTTGCCACGACATTTGTCCTCACGATTGCAGCGACGGCTGCGTGGGCTGTCGAGAAGCTGGTCCTTGAGCCGCTGGGACTGCAATATCTGCGTATCCTCACTCTGATCCTGCTGATTGCCGCCATCGTTCAATTCACGGAAATGGCGATCAACAAATTGTCGCCGGTTCTTCACCAGAGGCTCGGGATATATCTGCCGCTAATCACCACCAACTGCGCCGTTCTGGGCGTTGCCCTTCTGAATATTCAGGAAGATCACACCTTCCTTGAGAGTGTGTTGTTTGGCCTTGGCTCGGCGGCTGGCTTCTCTCTGGTGCTGGTTCTTTTCGCCGGGTTGAGGGAACGGATCAGGCTCGCGGAGGTTCCCACCCTGTTCAAGGGAACGCCGATTGCCTTTTTGACCGCTGGCTTCCTGTCGCTGTCGTTCATGGGATTTGCCGGCCTTGTTTCACACTGATTGCACCCAGAGGACTCAGACATGTTTACAGCAATGAGCGCACTTCTGATCATGGGGCTCATTTTGGGCGGTGGCCTTGGTCTCGCAGCGCTCTATTTGCGAGTTGAGGGTAATCCGATAGCCAAGGAAGTGGAAGACCTTCTGCCCGGCTCCAACTGTGGGCAATGTGGTTTCCTCGGCTGCGCAGACGCGGCCAATGCTCTGGCCGAGCACAAGGCAGACGTTACCCTGTGTCCACCGGGTGGCAAATCGCTTGCTGCCGAGCTTGCCGACAAACTCGGGGTCGAAGCGGACTTGTCCGACATGGAAGACACCGGGCCTGTCATCGCCTTCATTTTCGAGGATCTTTGCATCGGATGCACCAAATGCATGAAACGGTGCCCGACGGACGCGATCATCGGCGCTTCCAAGCAAATTCACGGCGTTGTCGATGATGCTTGCACAGGATGCAAGAAATGCGTCGAGATCTGCCCGACCGGCGCAATCACGATGCGCGAAGAAACATCAACCCTCCAGACATGGCACTGGCCTAAACCCGACCTGCCATTGGCAAGCTAAGGGACCGGATCTGATGAAACTTTTCAAGATAAAAGGGGGTGTTCACCCCAAGGGACGCAAGGAGTTGGCGGCTGAAAAGCCGATTGCCCCGATCCCTCTGCCGAGCCTTTTGCGCATTCCCTTGCAACAGCATATCGGTGCCCCGGCAACGGCGATTGTCGAGAAAGGCGATCTGGTCAAGAAAGGCCAGTTGCTGGCGGTCTCACGCGGGGCTGTTTCTGCGGCCATTCATGCGCCGACTTCCGGCAAGATCATCGCAATCGGCCGTTTCATCGCCCCCCATGCCTCGGGGCTGCCTGCCCCAACCATCACCTTGCGCCCCGATGGCAAGGATGAATGGGCAGATATTCCCCCTCCCCTTGATCCGTTCGCATGCGAACCCGAAGAGATTGCTACGCGTGTAGCCGCTTCGGGCATTGTCGGCATGGGGGGAGCGACCTTCCCCTCGGCAGTCAAGCTCAATCTGCGCAACCGCAATGCGCTGCATACACTGGTGATCAACGCGGCGGAGTGCGAACCATATCTGACTTGCGATGATCGCCTGATGCAGGAAAGGACCGCCGAGGTGCTCGACGGGGTTGCCATCATCTGTCATGCACTCGGCGTTTCAAAAGCCATTGTGGCTATTGAAAAGAACAAACCGCAGGCTTATGAGGCTCTAAAGACGGACGTCAAAACTCAATCCCGCTTTGACATTCAGATCGTTCAGGTGCCGACACGCTATCCGATGGGATCGGAAAAGCACCTGGTCCAGGCCCTCACCGGCAAGGAAACGCCAGCTCGTGCGTTAACCGCCGACATCGGCATTGTGGTACATAATGTGGCCACCGCTCATGCCATTCAACAGGCCGTTCGCCATGGGCGTCCGCTGATTTCAAGGGTCGTGACAGTCAGCGGCGAAATGATGTCCCAAAGGGGCAATTTCGAAGTCCCGATCGGCACACCGATTTCCCACTTGATCGAACAATGTGGTGGCTTTATCGGGGAACCGGACCGTCTTCTGCTCGGCGGCCCGATGATGGGGCAGCCTGTTTCGAGCCAACGTGCGCCCATTGTCAAGGGTGTCAATGGCGTTCTGGCGCTTGGCAAAAAAGAGACCCCCGCAAGGCAGAGCATGCCCTGCATTCGCTGCACATCCTGCGTATCGGCCTGCCCGTGCGGACTCGTGCCATACGAAATGGCCGCAAGGATCCGGGCTGATGATCTGGAGGGTGCCGTCGAGATCGGTCTGCTTGATTGCATCGCCTGCGGATCCTGTGCCTTTGTCTGCCCGGCGACCATCCCGCTGGTGCAATATTTCAATTTTGCCAAGGGGAGCCTGACCGCCAAACAACGGGTGGCCCACAAGCAGGAAGAAACCAAACGCCTCATTCAGATTCGCGATGCCCGCATGGAGAAGATCAAGCGGGAAAAACAGGAAGCCATGGCTCGCATGAAAGCAGAACGCGAAGCCAAGAAACGGCAAAAGGAATTGGAAGAAGCAGCAAAAGCGGCACAAGAGGACGGGCAGTCTGAAGACTGTTCAGAAGAACAAGCAAGGGCAAAAGCATGAGCAGCATCGATATTCCCTCAGGTCCCTATTCCCACTCGGGGGCCAGCATCCCCCGGACCATGGGACTGGTTCTGGTAGCCCTCCTGCCCTCGACGATATTCGGCTTCGTCGTCTTTGGCTGGCCCGCGATCTTTCTGTTTCTGACAACCGTCCTGACCGCCATGGCTGCCGAAGCCTTGAGCCTTAAAATGTCCGGCAAGCCCATAGCGCCATTCCTGTTTGACGGTTCGGGGATCCTGACAGGCTGGCTGCTCGCCATGACCTTGCCCCCCTGGTCACCCTGGTGGATCGGCGCGGTCGGTTCCGTGGTTGCGATCATGCTTGCCAAACATGCCTTTGGCGGATTGGGACAGAATGTTTTCAATCCGGCGATGGTGGCAAGAACGGTTCTGTTGATTTCCTTTCCCATCCAGATGACCCAGTTTCTGGGGCCCCAGCCGATTTTTGGCGCAGATGCGCCGGGCTTGTTGCAAGGCCTTGGCATAACCTTTGGCGGCCATCCCGAGATTGACGCCCTTACCAGCGCATCGTTACTCGGCTCAATCAAGACCCAGTTGGGACAGGGCGAAGTGTTGCAGCAAATTCTCTCGCGCGAGTTCGACCTCAAATCCATGGCGATTGGGCTCGCCCCAGGATCGATGGGGGAAACATCGGCCCTGCTGGCACTCGTGGGCGGTCTGTTTCTGCTGGTCACCCGCGTCATCAGCTGGCACATTCCGGTTGCCATGGCTGGCGCAATGATTGTTCTTTCTGGCCTGTTTCATGCCATGGATCCGGGCCAATATGCGAGCCCGCTTGTGCATCTGGTGTCCGGCACCTTCGTTTTTGCCGCCTTCTTCATCGCGACCGATTATGTAACCGCACCGGGAACACCGGTCGGCAAGCTCATTTTCGGAGCCGGTGTCGGCACCCTCACATTCGTTATCCGCAGTTGGGCGGCCTATCCGGAAGGCGTTGCCTTTGCCATTCTATTGATGAATTCGACCGTGCCGCTAATCGATACCTATATCAAGCCGCGCATCTATGGCCGCACCAGAAAAGGCGACCCGATCCAGTACAAAGATGCCGAACAGGGAGATGCAGGATGAGCGAGACCGAGTTGAATGCGGACGAGCTGTCAGGCCCTGACGACGCGTCAGGTCTTTGTCGGAAGATGACCAAGTCTCTCGCCGATTTCCATACCAGATTTCACGCCAATCCGCTCTATCTGGCAATCCTTTTGGGTGGCTTCTCGCTGATTTGCGCACTGCTTCTTTCCTCGAGCCATCTGGCGACGCTCGATCCTATTGCCCAGCGCCAAAAGGAGGATCTGCAAAACTCTCTGGCGCTGGTCATACCGGCAGCACTGCATGACAATGATCTCATCAAGGACTCCTTCCTGCTCAAGGACAAGGACGGAGCGGAAAAGCGGGTTTATGCCGCCTACAAGGATGGTCGGTTTGAAGCGGTCGCCTATCAGGTTCAGGGGATTGGCTATGGCGGCCCGATCCTTGCTCTGCTCGGAGTAGACCGAAGCGGAAAAATTCTGGGTGTGCAGGTGTTGCAGCATTCCGAAACACCTGGACTTGGCGACCGCATCGAAGCCAACCGATCCGACTGGCTCAGCCAGTTTACCGGCTTGTCCCTCATCACTCCGGGGCGCGCGCAATGGAAAGTTAAGAAAGACGGGGGCCGCTTTGACCAATTGTCCGGCGCCACGATCACCCCGCGCACCGTCGTGCAATCGATCCTCGGCGGCCTCGATTTTTTCGAAGCGCACCGTGAGACACTGCTCAATTGTCCAAAAGGAAACTGCGAAGGAGCCGGTTCATGAGCAAAGGCTATCTTGACATCACGCTTGAAGGGCTCTGGACCAACACGATCCTGTTCTCCCAGACTCTGGCCCTGTGCCCGATGCTGGCGGTAACAGGGACAGCAACCAACGGCCTTGGGCTTGGGCTTGCGACCACGGTCGTTCTGGTCGCTTCGGGTTTGCTCATCTCACTGCTTCGCAGTGTCATCGAGCCGGAAATCCGTATTCCGGCCTATGTGTTGATCATTGCGGCGCTGGTGACAATTGTCGATCTCTATATGAACGCCTATATGCATGATCTATACAAGATCCTTGGGCTGTTCATCCCGCTGATCGTTACCAACTGCGCCATCCTTGGACGGGCCGAAAGCTTTGCCTCCAAGGCCAGAATCCTGCCTTCCATGCTTGACGGGCTGATGATGGGTGTCGGTTTCACATTCGCTCTGGTTCTGCTCGGATCGGTGCGCGAGATTCTTGGCTCCGGCACGCTTTTCTCAGGTGCTTCGCTTTTGCTCGGGCCTGCTTTCAGCTTTCTGGAAGTGGAGGTCATTCCCGACTATTCGGGCTTCCTGATTTTCATTTTGCCACCGGGGGGCTTCATCATGCTCAGTCTCATTCTGGTCGGCAAACGCATCATCGACAACCAGTTTGAGAAGGCCAGGTCCGAACCAGAGGGACAGTTGGCTGCATCAGCCCCCAAACAAATCACCATTTCGGAGCCATCAGCATGAATATCGGGGTCGCCTATGTCACACCCACGCACAAGGTCTGGCTGCGCATGGAAATGCCGGATGGATGCACGATAGGGGAAGCCATCGAAAGATCTGGCGTGCTGGAGCAATTCCCCGACATCGATCTTGAAGCGCAAAAAGTCGGTATTTTCGGGCGGATCGCCAAGCTCGACAAGGTGCTTGAGGATGGGGACCGTGTCGAGATCTACCGGCCGATTACCGCCGACCCCGAGCTTGTCGAAAGGCGCGATCAGGAAGACTAGGAAGAACGGGCAAAGTTCTCTCCCTCTGGCGCAATCTCAGCTGTGGGAACCAGAAAGCCCAAAGCTCAATGGGCAGGATTTGCGACATAGGCCGGGCGACCGGCTACCCATGTTCTGCGGACTGCCGGAACATGCCCCTCGGGCCAGCCCACCAGCACGAGATCGGCCCGTTTGCCGATCATGATGTCACCGCGATCCGCCAGCTTCATTGCCTTTGCAGGATTGCTTGACACGAGCTTCCAGAGAGACAGGCGATCAGCACGCTGCTCTTCATCCAGCCGGGCCACGGCGGCCAGCATGGCGGGATAATAATAGTCCGACGCGAGAATGTCACAAAGCCCTGCCTCAACCATGTCGCCGGCTCGGGGTGAAGCTCCCATGTGGCTGCCGCCCCTCACCGCATTGGGTGCCCCGAACACAACCTTGTCGCCCCGCTCCTGCGCCACCGCAGCAACGGAAACCGACATGGGAAATTCGGCAATATTGGCCCCCTTCTTGCGGTAGAAATCACGGGTCTCGTCTTGCGTATCATCGTGACTGAGCATCGGAACATCGTGCTCCCGTCCCAGTCGGGCCACTTCGTCAATTGCTTCAATGACCCTTGGACGCATCGACCACCGTTCCCTGATCAGCCGCGCATAGTCACCGGCGTCAAGTCCGGACCGCTTTGCAATCGGCTCAATCCGCGTTACAAAATCAGCGCTTTGTATGTCGGCCAGAGGAAAGTGACCCGAATAGGGAAAGGGTCGACGCTGGGCCGGGATCTCAGGATCCGCCACGCACATGGAGGTGTGATCGTTAAACGCAAGAGCGGGGCGCACGGGACCTTCGAGCACCTCCTTTATGAGATCCACCCCCTCAAGGCAAAAGGTCTCCCATCGCAGCTGAACCCGGTTCTCGATGGTCAATCGGGGACCCCATTGATCAAGGGCCCTAATCATTGCTCGCGCCTGCTCTACACTGCGCAGACCGGGCTCCCAGCTGATGGTCAGGGCATGATAGGCCGTTGCGATGCCATTTGCCGCCAATTGCCGATCCGTTTCCATGAGAGCCGCTTCCATGGGAAAAAAGACCTTGGGACGCGGCATCAACTGTCTTTCGAAAGCATCTCCATGCACATCAACAAGCGCGGGGGCCAGAATGCGCCCCCTGCCATCGATTTCTTCTCCCTTCACGGCACCACCAATATCCGAGATCATCCCGGCCGATACCGTTACAGTCGTTTCGGCGATCTGATCAGGCAAATAAACGGTCGCGCCCGTAATCGTGAAATCACTCATGGGATAACATCCTCGGCGGCAATGGAAGCCTTATTCAACAAGGGAAAGTCTTGGGAAACTCACTCGGCACAAGAAAACCGCGTGTTCCATGTCAGGAAGATTACAAATAGGTCAGAAGTTGATTTTTTGCCCGACAATAACAAAAAACAAATGCTATATTCCTCATCATGACACGTTTTTCGTGAAATCATCTGGCCAGCGTCGTCGAGCAGATTGTATCCCAGGCAAAGGAGGAGTAAGGCTTGTCCGACATCTGGCCTTAGAGATCGGCAAGACGCCAAGAGACCCCGCACCGCTCCTTCCCAACGAAGCCACTCAAGGACAATTCAAAATGAAAGCAGTTCTATTCGACCTAGATGGCACGCTCATCGACAGTGTGCCAGATCTCCACAAGACGGCAAATCGGTTGTTGGCTGCCCATGATTGTCCGTTGATTGATCTCGCTTCGGTCCGTTCCTTTGTTGGCAATGGTATTCCGGTTCTGGTGCAGAAGATCTGCAATGCTGGCGGGCTTCATCTTGATGGCTGCAACAACGACGAAGTCAACGAGGAATATCTCGCTTTCTATGATCAGGTTCTGGAAGAAAAGACCACATTGCCCTATCCGGGCGTGGTCGAGTGCCTGCAAAATCTTCTCGACATGGGACTTGACCTCGGGCTTTGCACGAACAAACCCGAGGAACCGACTTATGTGATCATGAAGGATCTCGGTTTTGACACCTTTTTCAAGACCGTGGTTGGCGGAGATACCCTGCCACAGAGAAAGCCTTCGCCAGAGCCCCTGCTCAAGGCGCTGGGTGAGCATGCGCGTCAGGATTGCCTGTTTGTCGGTGACAGTGAAGTGGATGCGGCAACGGCCAAGGCCGCCGGCGTTCCCTGCGCACTCTATACCGAGGGATATCGAAAGACATCACTTCAGAACCTGCCACATGATTTCAGCTTCTCGGACTATGCCAAACTTACCCGCTATGTCGAGGCCTCGCTGAAATAGGCATCCATTTTGAAACAACACACTTCAGCCACACAACACACTTCGAGAAGGTGCACTCCGAGCTTCTGGCTCATTTTGTGAGTGCACCCGCAAGTCACGGATCAGGCACTTTTCAAACCTGTCAGGCGTCCTGTTGCTGCTCAAGGGCCCGTTTGATACGGCGAGCCAATGCGCGGCGAGATTTCTCGTCGGCCAGTTGGTCAAACGCTGCCTTGAGGTCGATCTGCAATTCGGCAAACTCGTTATGAGCATCCCAGCTGGCAACATCGCGGGTCTGGATGCGGTGCTTGATATTGGGTGCAAATTCCGGTCGTCCGCTGGTGGTCAATTCAACTTCGTCATCGATTGCAGGAATATTGATCAACCCGTCCGGAAGGCCTGCCTTGATGAGCTCATCCCTCAAGGCTTCGGCGGATTGCTGTTCCCCATGACACAGATAGAGGCCGTGTCGAATGGGCTGCCGTTCCATGATCCATTCGACAAGCTCATTACTGTCCGCATGACCGGAATAGGTTTCGATCTGTCGAACCTTACCGCGAATACTGATCTCTTCGCCGTGAATACGAACCTTTGTCGCGCCATTAAGCAACAGGCGCCCGAGCGAGCCTTCTGCCTGATAACCGACCAGCAGCAGAGTGGTATTGCTGCGCCACATATGGTTCTTGATGTGATGGCGAATACGCCCGGCGTCACACATGCCACTGCCAGCCATGATGATGGCACCCGACTTGATCCGGTTGAGGCTTTTGCTCTCCTCGACGCTTTCGGTGAAATGAATGCGTGACGTATCAAGCTTGTCTACGAAACTCTCGACATCTTCCAGCGCGGAGGCATGCTTGACAAAGACCTCGGTTGCCTTGATGGCCAGAGGACTATCGAGAAAGATGGGAATTTCCCTCAATTGGCCAGTATGCTGAAGAATCAGCATGTCGGCCAGAAGCTCTTGCGTTCGCTCGACAGCGAAGGATGGAATAAGCAACAGCCCGTTATCGTTGAGAGCCAATTCAATTTCGTTGAGCAGGATTTGCCGCTTTTTCTCTGGCGTCACGTCCTCGCGATTGCGGCCGCCATAGGTGCTCTCGGAAATGACATAATCATAATCGCTGGACGCTGCCGGATCCGGGTAGAAGAGTTTGTGGTCAGGACCGATGTCGCCAGAGAAGAGAACTCGTGTGGCTTTCTCATCAGGATCATCGGAGGGGATTTCAAGGGCGATGGAGGCCGAGCCCAGAATATGGCCAGCATTCCAGTATTTTGCGCGAATACCCTCGATATTGATCCATTCTTCAAGATTAACCGAATTAAAGTTAACCTGACAGGCCTCGGCATCCTTCTGGGTATAGATTGGTTCGATAAGAGGCTTGCCCCGGCGTGCATTGCGCCGGTTCAGGTTCATCACATCCATCTCCTGGATATGACCGCTGTCCGGCAACATTGCAGCCAGCAAATCCTTTGTCGGTTCAGTCATATAGACCTGGCCTTTAAAGCCTTGCTTGAAAAGTTTTGGAAGCAGTCCCGAATGGTCGATATGAGCGTGGGTCAGCAGAACGAAGTCAATTGCTGTCGGATCGAAAGGAAAGCCGTCATAGTTAAGGGAACGCACGGTCTTCGTGCCCTGAAACATGCCGCAATCGACCAGAAAGCGATGGCCTGCTGTCTCAACATAATAGCAGGACCCCGTTACGATTCCCGCCGCACCACAAAACTTGATTCGAACACTCATATCTCCGCTTCCTTCCGCCTTCTGGTCTTTTGCGCAGTTTCAATCAACTGATGAAAATACTGCCGTTTGACAAACCACCCATAGACCCATCCTTTCAAGATGCGTTAGGAATGCAACAAGTCTTTGCATGAATTATGTCAAAAGGAGCAGAAAAGGTCTTCATTTTGACATATCGTCTGTTTTTTAATGTCACCTGCGGCTGCCTTGTCCTGTTTGTGAAACAATCAAAAAGTGAAATTACCGATGCAATCAAACCGACCCCGTCCCGATCGTCCAATGAACAATGAAGTGCTCGCTTATGAAGATGTCAACTTCCTGCGCCGCGAAGAGCTGCGCGGGGCTCGCCTTGAACTGGAATTCACCAAGGCCGACCTTGGCATGCGCGATCATGGCATTGTCTCTACGGTCGTTGTCTTTGGCAGTGCCCGCATGCCGGAGGATCATCCCTTCTACTTGCAGGCGCGGGAGTTTGGCCGCATCGTCTCTGAACGCGGCGGGGCTCTCAGCCCGGTTGACGGAAACCACTGCAATGTCATCTGCACTGGCGGAGGTCCGGGCATCATGGAAGCGGCCAACCGCGGGGCGCATGATGCTGGGGCACTGAATATCGGTCTCAATATCGTCCTTCCTCATGAGCAGCATATCAACCATTATGTCACGCCGACCCTGAGTTTCGAGTTCCAGTATTTCGCCCTGCGCAAGATGCATTTTGCGATGCGCGCCAATGCGCTTGTGGCCTTCCCCGGTGGGTTTGGAACGCTCGACGAGCTGTACGACATCCTGACGCTCAAGCAAACCGGCAAGGTTGACGGCATGCCGATCATTCTTCATGGCAAGGAGTTTTGGGAAAATCTGATCAATTTCGACACACTGATCAAACACGGGACCATCTCGCCCGATGATGTAAACCATTTCATCATCGTCGACGATCCGGAAGAAGCATGGGAAGTCATGATCAATCATGGTCTTCTGAGCAAACGCCCCGGCAAAGTGGTGTAGACCGGACAGAATGATCAAGGGCTTTCCCCGCTCTCATATAGAATGAAACAGCGAAAGCCCTTGACGTGCTAGGAAACTTTGGTCAGTCCGGCCAGCGGTCATCCTCATTGATCGGATCAACAGCATCACCAGCGTCGATGATATTGGTCACGGCTTCCTCAACTGAAGCGAAATAGGCGTAGGCCTGCTTGATCAGGCCAAGCGTTGCCGTGCTCTCTTCAGAGGGCGTTTCACTCATGGCAAGCGCCAGATTATAGGCATCGATACAATCCCGATAATCACTTTTGGCGCTGGCCAATCCTGCATCGGTCGCATCATAGCTTTTGTCGTTGATGGCCAACGCGTTGATTGCAGCGATCTTCAATGTGAGCGCATAGGTCCTGATATCTGCTTCAGAAAGTCCGGGCGCACTATAGGCGTCCGGCTCTGGTGCTCCATCCGCAACCCATTGTTGCCAGACGCGTCCGCCGCCAGCAGGGCCACCGGTCTCGAGATTCCAAGGCACAATTGCCCCGTCGCTTCGTTTCACTGCGCTTAGATCATTGTCCAAAAATTGATATGTGTTCATGGCTTAAAGCTCCGCATCGGCTTCGTAAACGCCCAGAAGCGCTCTGTAACTACCAGTACTGGAAATAACCAGTCGATGGACAAACGCACTCGTGGAAGCACTTATCGCACCATGCGTACAGTTTGAATAGGTTGGATCCGTTAGAATGGAAGCGGTTGGCTCCGCTCTCATTCTTGTATGAAAGCTCGCAATCGGCCCTTGCTTGCCTCCACCAGCTGGTCCCTACAAATAGGCAAGTCCCTGGTCGTCGGTATATCCACGCCAATAGTATCTCTGACATTCAGACACAGTATCTTCTGGCGAACGACGTTCAAACGGATCATCATCCCCGCTTGCGTTCCCCTCAACGAAACTCATATGAACAATGTCGTAAGTGTCGGCCTGCCGTGGTGTCAGCACCCAGGCCAGAGCGAGATAATCGTCGCCATTGGAGCCGTAAGTCATGCCGGAAACGGACGGCACGTCAAAGAGTGCTGATCGCGCCATGCCGTCCGCGTCATAGATGGTTGCAACATCCAGACTTGTCGCTGCCGTGGTGACTTCGCTTGAGGGAGAGCCGCCGGTGCCAAAATTCTGCACCACTTCTGCCGCAAGCGTTTCGCTGCCCGATGGTCCATAGAAATAGCCCCGCGCCGTGGCTGTCATCTCTGCCAGTTTTTGCACATATTCCACCCGCTGTTCTATGCGAATGGTGCCGCTGGTTGGAGCCGTGTCAAAGGCCAGTTGCATCTTGTATCTTGGATTGCCGGGAAAGTTGGTTGATCCCGGCGTTGCGTCACTTTGATAGACCGTCACAGACTGATCGGTATCGTTGGTCACCAACCAGCGGTCAAGCGTATAGGCCGAACTGCCCGCAGCAATCGTAAAGCTTGTTCCCCTTTGCGAGACGTCAAAATCGCCGTTGATCAGGTAGTTTTTCGGCACGCCGCCACCAATTGAGGAATTGGGGAAAGTGACCGCACCGCTGTCCTTGTCAATCGAGATCCCTTCAAACCAGTTGGAGCCGTCCGGGCTCACCTTGAAAGAAAAGCTGTCTTCGCCTGCAAGGCCCATTTCGGCCCGGCCTGACCAGTCTGTCTGAAACAGCAATGAAGCGGTATCCGTGTCCGCTGCCTTGTTGATCTTAAGCTGGCTATCGCCGGTTCCAGGTGTCACGTCATCATGGCTAAACAGAACGGCGTCCGACTTGACCGACAGGCGATTGGTCTCATCGGCTGAGGTGTTGACGCCCCATGTGCTGACACCGCTTTCCACGACATAGTCGGAGAACAGCACCCAGCCCTCAGCGCCATAGGTCAGAATGGCCTCTTCATCTTCGGCCCAGGCTATCCAACCGACCGTTGGAACGAATTGGGTCCAGACCCCGTCAAGATAGGCTGCAAGGCTATCGTCCCAGCCTTCCCAATCATCGCTTCCGCCTTCCGCCACGATATAGCGGTCGCCCTCTGACGGCTCCTCTGGCGGGGCTGTCAAATGCCGGTCTTTCACTGAAAGCTGGACAAGGGCGTCAAGCATGCGCAGGGCTTCATTATGCGTTACATGCTTCTGGTTCTGACTTGCCGCGATATAGGGCAAGGATAGTATTGCAGTCTGTTCCATGGCTCCACCATTTGCTGCCATGGAGCCATGAGCCGACCAATGCCAGCGCAGGCTCCACAGTTATTGATGCTGGAAACCATTATGCTGTGCCGCCCCGACGAGGCGATTAGGAGAGGAGCACCCTATTAATGCCCTCACCTAACACAGTGCCAGGACGTGTTAGGAGCGTGTCCCGGCGCCGCATTGAGGGTGTTTTCCTACACCCAACCCTGCAATTCATTGAGAGTAAGTTTGGTCAACATATCCATACCCTCGTCGCTATCATTGAGGCATGGGAGATGCGCAAATTGCATCCCGCCATGCTCCATGAAGATCTCGCGGTTCTCTCCGTCGATCTCTTCCAGAGTTTCAAGACAATCGGACGAGAAACCGGGATTGAAGATGGCGATACGCTTGACACCGCTATTGGCGAGCCCCTCGACAGTCTTGTCGGTATAGGGTTGCAGCCATTCTTCCGGGCCGAAACGAGACTGGAAAGTCGTGCGCATATACTCGGTGCTCCAACCCATTGCCTCACGGATAAGGCGCGAGCTTTTCATGCAATGACAGTGATAGGGATCACCATTGTCGAAATAGCGTTGCGGTATGCCGTGATAGGAAGCCAGAATGACCTCAGGCTCGAAATCGAGTTTGGCGAGGCTGTTCTTAAGCGAGATAGAAAGCGCCTCGATATAGGCCGGATCATCATGATAGGGCGGCAGAGTGCGCAGGGCCGGTTGCCAGCGCATCTTTTGCAAAACCTCGAACACCACATCATTGACGGTCGCGGTGGTGGCTGCCGCATATTGCGGATAAAGAGGCAGAACGAGAAGACGTTCGCAGCCCTTCGCGAAGAGGGTTTCAACCTTCGACTTGATGGAGGGATTGCCATAACGCATGGCATAATCCACCTCGACAGGACGGGCCAGATCCATCCTTGACAAACGTTCCGTCAGCTTTTCTGCCTGACTTCTTGTAAAGGTCAGCAATGGACCTTCGTTCTTCTCGTAGTTCCAGATTTCTTCATAAGCCTTGCCGGACTTTTGCGGACGGGTTTGCAGGATGATCCCGTTGAGAATGGGCCACCATTTCCATTTCGGCTCTTCTATTACACGCACATCGGACAGAAATTCCTTGAGGTAGCGCCGCATGGATTTGTAATCGGTACCGTCCGGTGTACCCAGATTGACGAGCAATATCCCGACTTTACCAAAAGCGACTTGAGGGTGATTTTCAGGCCAATGTGTTTGCATGATTTGGTCCTCTTCACGAATTCTGGTCAAAAATGGCTATCTGTCTGGTCTTTTCGGGCAGCCAGCTAAAGAGAGACCCGTTTTTAGCAATTTGCCGACAGTCTCGCACCCCGATTTTCGGCCAATACATGAATTTCTGGAAATGGAAAGCGTTAACATCGCAAGTTTCTACGAGGAAAGCTCGAGAGCGGTTCACTCATTTGTCGTCGCTTGACCGACAATTCTGGAAAATCGTCGATACCGGTGCCTGCATGATCATGGCCGGAAGGGTCTTGTTTTCAAACAATTGGTAAGGCTCGTCGGCGATCTCGCGGAAGCCGAGCTTCTTATAGAAGGCCATCGCCCCCTTGCTTGCTTTGAGAACACTGACTTCTACCGGGAAATCGGGATTGATCCCGTCGATCACGTGACATAAAAATCGTGTACCCAGTCCATGCCGTTGCAACTCTGGAGCAACATAGAAGCCCCAGACATAGATGTGATTGCTCACCACTTTCCTGATGATGCTCGCAACAATCCGGTTTTCATCGTAACAGGCGAAGGCTTCTTCGCCATCTCCGGGCAACAGAAAACCGACATCGTCCTTGATGGTGTGTTCGACCAACGCTTTGGCCAGATCTGCCCCTATCTCATCGGTGTAGGTCTCGATCCAGCATCTTTCCAGGAAATCCCGAAGGTCCTGATGCCGGTCCTGATGAAGTGGCGCGATATCCATATGCGTTCCGGTCTATTCTTCCGCGTCGTCGTCCCTGCCGCGAAACCCTTTGGCGAAAACATACATTTCGGGGCTTTCCTTGCGGCTTGCCGGTGGCTTGATATGGGAAATGCTCTGATAGTCCCGCTTCATGTCGGCCAGCATTTCATGCTCCGTACCACCCTTGAAGACCTTTGAGAGGAAGACGCCTCCGGGTCTCAGATTTTCCTTTGCAAACAGGGCTGCAACTTCGAACAGATGCACGGTTCTCAGATGATCCGTCTGCTGGTGACCGGTTGTCGGTGCAGCCATGTCGGACAGGACAATATCGGGCGGATGGCCCCCCAAGGCATCAAGCAGCATTTGCGGCGCGTCGTCATCGAGAAAATCCTTCAGGAGCACCGTAACACCGGGGAGAGGATCCATGCCCAGATAGTCGATCCCGACGACGAGCGGATTGTCGCTATTGGAATGCACCCTGCGTGCTGCAATGTCGCACCATCCCCCCGGAGCGCAGCCGAGATCGACCACCCGCATACCGGGTTTAAGAAACTGGAATCTGTCATCCATTTCAATGAGCTTGAATGTCGAGCGTGACCGGAAGCCTTCTTTCTTTGCGCGCTGGACATAGGGGTCATTCAACTGGCGCTGTAGCCAGCGGGTCGAGGAGCTTTTGCGACCACGAGCGGTCTTCACTCTTACTTTCTCGGTGCGGTGGCCGCGGCTGCCGCGTCCTTCCCCACCATCGGATCTTTTTGCCATCCGTTGCGCTCCGGTTGCTTTGGGCGATCAGTTTTCCGCCCTGATATATCATTCTTCGGCTTGGTCGGCCACTCTTGGCACATCACTCGGCCTTCAGGTATTGCTCGGTTGTGAGTGTTTGGATCAACTGGCCGGTTTGCGCCCCTGTCCACCGCGATGGCCGCGACTTCCCCTGCGACGGGACCGTCGTTTCTTGCCCGATGCGCTTTTGCTGCCTTGATCACCATTGCTCTTTTGCGTGCGCGGAGCCCAGACACCATCGTCGATCATCATTTCCATCAGGATGCCTTCCCTGAGGCCACGGTCAGCCACGCGCAATTGCGAGCATGGCCACTCCCTGTGAAAGGCTTCCAGAATGGCGCAACCGGCAAGCACAAGATCGGCACGATCTTCACCGATACAAGGATTTTTCATGCGCTCTTCGAAATCCATGCTCAGAACGCGACCGATCATGGCACGCAATTCGAGCGCTGATAGCCAGGTTCCGTCAACCTGACGACGATCATAGCGCTCAAGGCCAAGATGAACACCAGCAAGCGTGGTGACAGTGCCCGAGGTACCCAGCATATGGATATGCTTGGTCTCGATTGCCTTTGCCAGCGCTTTACGCTCCTCGAAATGATCAAGCATGCCCCGCACTTCGTTGACCATGGTTTCGAACCGCTCCTTGGTGACCAGTCGTCCGCCATGCTTTTCCGACAGGGTGACCACGCCGACCTGAAGCGACGTCCAGCAGCGGATGCGCTCGGACATCTGCCTCATGGCCCGCCTTGCCTGCCGGTTCTTTTTCTCGCCCGGCTGGCTTTGATTTTCCTCATTAAGGGGATCAAGATCGAGCCAGACAATCTCGGAAGACCCGCCGCCAATATCGAACAGGACAACGCCATCAGCCTCTGGATGGACCAGCGAAGCGCACCCGGCAACGGCGAGTCGGGCCTCGGTTTCCCGATCCACGATCTCAAGCTTGAGGCCGGTTTCCCGGTAAACACGATTGAGGAAGGCCGCTCCGTTGGACGCCCTGCGGCATGCTTCCGTTGCGATCAGGCGAAAGCGCTTGACGGACCGGTAGGAAAGCTTTGACTGGCATACCTTCAGCGCAGCTATGGCGCGGTCCTGGGCATCCGCGCTGAGGTTACCCGATTGGGACAATCCTTCGCCCAATCGCACAATACGGGAAAAGGCATCAACGACCTGAAAGCTCTGCCCCTGTGGTTCGGCAATCAAAAGGCGGCAATTGTTTGTTCCAAGATCAAGCGCCGCATAGGCCCCGTGTTTTCTGTCGCCCGTTCGTTCAGGGCGAGCTGCCGGTCTTGATCCCTGTTGCGCCCCGTTGGCTCGAGCAGACGGTTTTGCTGGCCTTGAGTTCGAAGACCGGTTTCCACTGCCTTGAGCGTCGCTTTCCCTATGGGCGGGTGATCTCTCATGCGATCTGTTTCTTGACCGTTTTCGCTCGGTTGCCTCTCCCGCGTCCGATGCCCCCGCATGCTTTTGATCTGCCTTGATAGCAACACCAGCGTTCGAGTCCGTCTGCAAGACGCCTTGAGATGTCGACTCTCCATTCTGCCCGCCGGCCTTGCGCCTGTGACGCTGACCGCGACGCGCGCGCCTTTTCTCGTCATGTTTTTGATGATGGGCGCGATCATCGTCGGTGTGCTGCGCGGCACGGGATGAAGGCTCGCGATCTCCTTTTGTGCCTTGCTGCTCAGACACAAATCTCCCGTTCAGTGGAGCATTTCCGTCTGCTCCGCTGGTTTGCCTTTCTTTCGAAAGTGCTGTCTGGCTCGTCGCATTCACATCTGGTGAAGATGCATTATTCTTCCTGCGTCGAGAGCGCGACCGGCGCCGTTTTCGACCTTGCTGCTGACCATTGGCGTCATCCGCCCCCTTGCGGACGGACTGCCCCTGTGTTGATGATTCGGACCGTTCGCTGGCAGACATTTGAGGGACTCCCCCCTTGTCTGCACTCTTGTCTTCCCTCGCATCGACAGGTTTGGCGTGTGCATTATCCCTGACATTGCTGCCAGAAGAGCCGGAGTCCCCGCCTCTGTCGCGCACGCGCCTTGGACCAGCAGATGAACGGCTCCCCTCCTGGGTGCCGCCACCGTCCTGTGCCAATATCTATCTCCCGCTGCGCTGCAAACATGAGGACAAATCATGGCGCGCAACCTATGATTCAATCATTTTGTCTCGTTCAGTTTAGCAGCATGAGGCTAAAGGGCAAGCCGTGAAATCACCTTTCGCCATTTTGACGAAAGCCCATGCGGCTGCCTCGGCCCCAAACTCGTCGATGCCATTCGGAATGGGTCAAGGATCTGGCTCGTCCCTTTCAAGCAGAAAAGCAAATTTGAAACCGGTGCTGTGGGAAAAAAGAAAAAAGTCGCGACTGTCACGGCTTTTTCAAAATTGGCCCCTTGACGCCTTTGGCGCGCAGGGATAGAAACCCCGCACGACGTTTTTCAACGGCGTTCTACCGATTTCTTAAAACACTGGCGCAAGCCATTGTTCCTGCTGGGGATTAGTTTAATGGTAGAACAGCGGACTCTGACTCCGTCGGTCCTGGTTCGAGTCCAGGATCCCCAGCCAATAATTTCAATAGCTTAGACCTCCTTACTTTCGCCCTAATGATCTCGCACACTACACACACACTTTTCAGAGGAGTGTGTGAGAGATGGAAGCGCATACGATACTTGGCGGAAAGGTTAGACTCTATAAACGCCCTCGCAGTAAAGCGTGGCAGTGTTCAGCCTACTATGATGGGAAGGAATGGCGGGTCAGTTCTCGGCAAGAACAACTTGATCAAGCCACTAAATTTGCCGAAGACTGGTATTTAGAGCTACGTGGCAAAATCCGTTCTGGCGATATCAAGGCAGAAAAAACCTTTGCTGATGCAGCCCAAACTTTCATCAAAGAGTATACCGCCATTACAGCAGGGGAACGGAATGCTCGTTACGTTGAAAACCATGCTGGCCGCTTAAGAAACTACCTCTTACCCTTTTTCGGCAAAAAAGGCCTGTCCGAGGTTACTCCAGGCCTCGTGCAGGAGTACCGCATTGAACGGCTGACTCCGAACAAGGATGGCAAGGTGCCAGCCCGCAGCACTCTCAATCAAGAAATTGTAGTTCTCCGGCAGGTCATGAAAACAGCTCAACGCTATGGGTGGTTACAGCATCTACCAGATTTCTCAGCGCCCTATAAAACCTCCCAGAAAATAACCCACCGAGCTTGGTTCTCACCAGAGGATTATAAGAAGCTCTACACTGCAACCCGCAAAAACGCACAGGAAGCCCAAGGCAAAAAATGGCAGTGGGCTGCCGAACAGATGCACGATTATGTGCTGTTCATGGCCAATACTGGTCTACGCCCTGACGAGGCCAACAATCTGCAATACCGCGACGTCTCCATTGAAAAAGAAGATGGCCAAACCATTCTAGTAATTGAAGTGCGTGGCAAGCGTGGCGTTGGCTACTGTAAAAGCACGCCCGGTGCAGTCCATCCCTTCCAGCGCATGAAAAAGCGCAACAAACCACAGAATACTGACCTACTATTTCCAGCTTATCATCGTAAAGGCTTTAATCGAGTGTTGGAAGATGAAGGGCTAAAATTTGATCGCGAAGGCAATCGCCGCACCGCGTACAGCCTCCGCCACACCTATATTTGCCTCCGGTTGTTGGAAGGGGCAGATATCTATCAGATCGCCAAGAACTGCCGAACCAGCGTGGAAATGATTGAAAAGCACTATGCGGCGCATATTAAAACCAGCTTGGATGCATCTGCTATTAACGTACGCAGAAAGCGGACATAAGCCTGTCAGGCTTATTTATTGCGGTTTTTCAAAAGTAATTGTATAGTATCATTAGAGATCAATATTGGAATTTAACTAATACAATGATATCACTTTTGACAGTTCCGAAAGCTCAAGATCGACTGCGCGAGCATCTGAAGGCTCGGCGGTTACTATTGGGTTTCACGCAAGAAGGCCTTGCCAACCGAGCAGGCGTTAGCCTGCCAACTTTGCGTAAGTTCGAGCAGAAAGGTGTGATCTCGCTAGAGTCTTTCCTGAAGCTCTCCATGGTACTCAATGCTCTAGAACCGCTCGTTGCGGCATTGGAACCCAAGCAGGAAGAATTCTCTTCGATTGACGATGTGTTGTCTAACAAGAAATCAAAACCACGCAAAACTGGGTGGCGTTCATGAGTTACACCCCTGTTTCCGAAATTAAAGTCGGCCTACAGTTTACCGATAAGGCCATTCCTGTGGGACGCTTGGCGACAAGGGACCGCAAAATCTATTTTGAATTTGCCCCTGAATTCTTAGACACCGGCCTCTCAATCTCACCCTTTTACCTTCCGCTTACCCCGGGCTTAAAAACATTTGAATCGTCATTGTTCCAAGGCCTGCCTGGCGTGTTCAATGACAGCTTGCCAGATGGCTGGGGACGTTTGCTCGTAGATCGTACCATGCGTCAACAGGGGATCCTCCCCGAGCAGCTTTCTCCGCTCGATAGGTTAGCCCATGTCGGGCATTCAGGGATGGGGGCTCTTGTCTACGAACCGGATATAGGCATTGACGACGCACCCACCATTCTGGACCTCGATCAACTGGCAACCCAAGCAGCAGACGTTCTCAATGGCGAAGCCGAAGATGTTCTGGCCGAGCTACTTGCCTTGAATGGGTCATCCGCCGGAGCACGCCCGAAGGCAGTTATTGGCGTCAGCAGCGACACTAAGTCAATCAGTCATGGCCGCCTCCCCCTACCCGCTGGACACACCCCTTGGCTGGTCAAATTTGCAAACAGCCTCGATGGGGTAGATTCAGGTGCGATTGAATTTGTTTACGCGCTTATTGCGAAAGAGGCTGGATTGGCTATGCCAGAAACACATCTCTTTCCCGCACAAAACGGACCTGGCTATTTTGCCGTCAAGCGCTTTGACCGAGAAGACAATCGCCGAATTCACGTTCACAGCGCATGCGGCCTCCTGCACGCGGACTTTAGAACCCCAAGTCTCGATTACGAACAACTGCTCGCATTGACCGAGCGATTAACCCGAGATGTCCGCGAAGTTGAAAAAATGTTTCGACTAGCAGTCTTTAACGTACTGTCCCACAACAGGGACGACCACTCGAAAAACTTCTCGTTCTTGATGGATGAACAAGGCGAGTGGAAATTATCTCCAGCCTATGACCTAACTTTTTCCTCTGGCCCCAATGGTGAACAAAGCACGATGGTGATGGGAGAAGGCCGAGTTCCGACTACAGACCATCTGGTTGCTCTTGGCGAGGCAGCAGGCCTAAACGCTAAAGACATCAACCTGACAATAGACCAAGTAAAAACAGCACTCAGTCAGTGGGACAAACTTGCCAGTGAATATGACGTATCAAAATCCAACATAGACCTTATCCGCACGCGACTTCAGACCTAAATCAGCAACCAGGCTTGACAATCAACAGTTGATAGGGCGAACTTTCGCTAGTCACCCTCAAACTCGCGCTATGTTATGTCTGGGAATAGCTCAACATCCGACGAACCGAATGTCACTTGGGAAAGCATTCACTGCCATGCGGATAATATCTCTCGCAAAAAAGGGCATAGTTCCGTGGCAGCGGCAGCCTATAACACCCGCGCCCGCCTCAAAGATCAACTAACAGGCAAGACCCACCGCTATACCCGTAAACAGTCAGATATCGTGCTCTCAGGCATCCTTGCACGAGAGGGTGCACCAGCCTGGGCCACCGACCGGGAGGCGTTCTGGAACCGCGTGGAGGCCGCTGAGAACCGTAAAGATGCGCGCGTCGCCAAAACTATTGAAGTCGCGCTTCCGCGTGGGGTAGCTAAAGCGCACTGGCAAAGCCTGATCGAAGAGTTTGTGGCCCCGTATGTCGCCAAGGGATTAGTCGTTGACTATTCCATCCATGACAACGGCACCGGACATAACCCCCATTGCCATATCTTGTTGCCAACACGTCCACTATCAGGCGATGGCTTTACTAGCCATAAACTCACTGAACTCAATGCAAAGCGCTTCATTTATGACGTGCGTGAAGCTTGGGCGACGGTCTGTAACAAGTTTCTCAAAGCCGCAGGCTCAAGCGTACGCCTGGATCACCGCAGTTTGAAAGCGCGCGGGATAGCCCGTCCGCCAACCCGCCATCGTGGCAAACAGCCCCGCATTCAAGAACCCCAGCCCCAGGTGCTAAGACAGGAGCAATCAGATATGGCCAAACGCCCCACCTTCTATGACAAACGTGATTACCCTCTCCTCACGGAACGGGAGGATTGGCCGCCGCAGTTCCGTACTCCCAGTCAGGACATGAGCGAGGAAGAACGAGCAGAACTTGCCGAGTACTGGCAAAAGCAGGATCAAGACCGGGATCACCAGCAAGACGCTGAGCATGAGCAGGTGTGGGGCGAACCCGCAGAGAACGACCACCAACAACAACTGGACGAGCAGGAGATTTTGGAGCGCAAGGCCCGCTCCCTGCCGATGTCCCGCGAAGAGCAAATGTGGTTGGATGACGTCCAACGGGATGAGCCGGAAAAACTGGAACTCACCGAGCAGCAGATTATTCAGGAGCGTGTGAGCGAGATTAAAGCGCAAGAGCAAAAAATTGATCCTGCTGATCTGGATGCTCAATATCACGAGACAATGCAAAAGCAGCGAGACCGCGTGCTCAATTACACAGCGAGCGAACGCCAGCGCATAGCCGAGGCACGCCTCCATTCAGATGCGGCTGAAAACCGCGTCCGTGATGAAATCCTCCAAGAGAGGATCGATGCCCATCATCATCGGTTAGAACAAATGCCCCAATGATGAACGCTGGGAGCATTTAGGTCGCCTGTCCCGCGCTGAAGATCAGTTGACCGACAGCGAACGGCACCAATTGGAACAAGCTGCCGAAGTCGCCCGCTATGAAAATGACCAAAGCATCTACAATCTGGCCCGTGAGCAAATCCATAAGGACAAAATCGAACAGCTCAAGCTTCAGGACGAGCAGCTCCGCAAGGCCGAGTTGGAGCGCCAGTACCGCGAGCGAGAGCAAGAGGATATCTGGGATCGCTGAATTTTGTTGACGCAAACGTCAATTGGTCAAATAATTTTCCCAGAACAAAATACTGGGTACTTATTTGAAACAACCAAGCGCCAAATATCGGCTATCAGATCAAGAATGGACTATTGAATGCGGCAAAGCCTTTGAGCAATACCAGCAGTTTACCAACGGGCTTAAAGCCAAAGGCGTGCATATTGATGCCTTTGCCGATGTGGTCCTCAAAGAAGCGCTGCAAAGCTATTATTTTGGCTATGGCGCAGAAGAGACCGCTAAAATGATCAAACAGTTTTGCGACCGCGTTGGGATGTCACCAGACCTGCTTGCGTAGCAAGGCACCCCTTAGCGACAAATTGGCGTTAAGCGCCCTCTTTGTGCTGGTGCAATTCCCCACGTCAACTATCCCTGATTGCCAGATCGCCTTCTAGGTTGCATAGTGGCTGTATTCGCCTGCTAGCTACCATTTCTGTTTGGAGGGCTTTCGTATGCTCCGCCTTCTGGCTGTTTGCCTAACGCTACTAATCACTCAATCTGCCGAAGCGAAATGGCTTTATCATAAAGATGTTGCCGGGGCATTTGCTCAGGGTAATGGTGTTACAAATCGCATTTTAGTCAATTGTCTAGGTGGACCTCTTCATGTCAGCTTCCAAGTGAACAAGCAGAAGTGGGGCAGCGGTCAGCATACCGTCTCTTACGTCTTTGATGACCAGTCTACTATTTCCTTTCGCCACCATGCCAAAGACGATCAAGGCATGCGCTTCTATATTGGCTTAGGGTTTGACCGCAGGTTTTTAGAGCACTTATCACGTAAGAACAGCGTCGAGATCAGAATTGATGGCAAACGGATGATGACCGTGCCACTAAGCGGCTCATCAAAAGCGATCAAAGCCACTTTGAAAACCTGCAAAAATCGCCTCGCTAACCTTTCCAATAAGGACCTGGCCAAACACGAGCAGTTCAAATCACTGCCGCGCCCGCAACCAAGCCAAAGGTGACAGAACCACAAACCGAACCGCCAGTGCAAGCGGCATCGCCCGTTCCAGCTTCTGCTAATGAGAGTAAGATGCTGGAACGGATACCGCCTACCCCCGGCCAGGAGTGGGAGCTCAGCAAAGCCTTCAAGAATACCGCCCTCGTCTGCAACGATAGCCACGCCAATATCGACTGCTTTGGCCTCACCTGTTTGGAAGGTGGGTTGCGTACCGTGATTGCTGCGACAGGTGGCACGGCTCCTAACAAGTTCTATCGCGGGGTGACGGTTGACGACCAGCCCAAGCAATGTGTCCGCTTTGTAGGCTACTACAGCGACAAGATTTCTTACTTTGCCAAAGGCGGGGATCGGCTGAGCAAAGACTTTGTCGATATGCTCCTTGCTGGGTCAACCGCTTGGATCTCCTCGGATAGCAAAGCCTTTGGCTATTCCTTGAAAGGCTCCAGCGCCGCTATCAAAGCCCTAGCGCGCAAATGTGGCATCAACCTCACCCAACTCCCAACCAAGAGCTATACGACCTGTTCACACCGTCGTGAAGAAGAAAACCTTTGAAGTCGGCACCCTGCGCTGGGCCACAGATGTGCTGGGCGAAGACTGGCAGCAGATATCACCAAAGCTCAGTTCAATTAAGCAGATTGATATCGACCTGAACAGCAGCTCCAAAGACTATTTGGTCAAACTCGGCGGTAGCCACTATTGCGGGGCCAGCACCTGCCCATTCTACATCATTCAACACTTTGCCAATAAAGGTTATAAAACGGACAACCTCATTGCACTCAATGGCGTTGCCGCTTCCAGCGCCCGCGTCATCGATAAATACCATGAACACACCAAGGTGCTCGAGCTATGTACCAACCAAGGCTGTTCAGATTGGGTTTTTGACAAAAGCAAGCTCAGCTACAAGCATTCCCCGAACTGGCAGCAAAAGCAGGAGCAAAAGCACCTTGAGGCCAAGCGCGCCAAGGCTGCACAAGAACGCCGTAGAAAACAACAACTGGCCCAGCAACAGCGTCAACGACAATTGGCCTATCAGCGGCGCAACAGCTACCAACAGCAGCTCTTTCAGCCATTCTATAGCCAGCCCCGGCAACGCTCAGTTTTCGAGCGCCTATCATCTGCCAATCCCATTGAACTGCTATTTAGCGCGCTGATTTTCTATCCGTTCCTCATGGCCTTTGTGACCCTCCATAAAGAGCGCCAGAATCGAGCAGATTGGGCCAAAGCCGAAGCTAGTCAGCAGGTGCAAGCTCCGGTGCCGCAACTGGAAACCTAATCGGTAGCCGATAGATATACTCTCGGTTCTCAAGCGCTTCAATCCGGCGTGGCAATGGCGGATGGGTGCGAAACAAGCCGTTTGCCTCAGCGCGGAACATGAGATTAGCAAAACGCTTTTGTTGCTTGGCCGGTTTGGCGTGATCATCCATAATCGCCTGGAGCGCTCCGATCATATCGGCTGGGCTGACCAGCACAGCCCCCACCGCATCCGCATAAAATTCCCGTTTGCGCGACAGGCGCAAAATTTCAACCTCTGAAATAAAACTGAACACCCAGCGTGCAATAAACTTCAGTTTCCTGAAGATCAGGAACCACGTCAGCGCCGTTTGGATACCATAGGCCATCGTCATGCGATGCATGTCCCGATTGGCCACATGCGCCAGCTCATGGGCCATGACGGCCATAAACTGTTCGCCCGTCAGCTTAGCAATACTGCCCCGCGAAAAGGCCACCAACGCATTCTCCTTTGATGTCCCGCAGGCAAAGGCATTGATGTCATCGCTTTCGAAAAAGCCAACATACTTGATGGGTGGGAGGTCCAACTGACCGCACATGCTATGCACGCGCTGGACAATATCGTGATCTGGTTCCAACAACCGGACCCCCATTGCGCCAGCCATCGTACCCGATCCACCAGCAGCAACATTGGCAAAGAACCAACCGCCGATAATGGCCCAAATAGGAATGGCGACAATACCGATGGAAATCATGACTGCCGCTTGCGCAAAAATACCTGGAAACAACAAGAATGCCAGCGGGCCTGTGGTCGCAAACAAGGCTCCAAGTAGGAAGAAAAAGACTCCGATTATCATGCCCACAATAGCGCCAAGAATGAGAATGCTGACTGTGGTGGTGATGGGATTGTGCAACCGAGCCGGATCAAGCTCAACGTCGGGCAGTTCTGCTAGCTTTTCCATTCGAGGCCACACCGATCCTTCACCGCGCGATCCAAATGCCACGGGGTCAACTTAGCCTTGGCTCGCAATCCACCCCGGAAGAACACCAGCCCTCTGCGGGGCTTGCTCAGATCAAAGGACGCCATATAGCGTTCCACCTGATCCGGCGTCATCAACGCAATCTTCTGATAGGAATACTTTTCATCAATGGTATAGGACGTTGCGCTGCCACCGATCGACGTGGTGCCGCTGGTGGGATCGGCTACTGCTTCTGTTTTGAACCCTAGATACTCAGAGATGTAGGCGGCGGTTTCCTTATCATCCGTACCAAAGAACGTTTTAACTTCCACTTGCAGGAAGGATTGCCAATTTTCAGGATAACGGTGCCTGAGCGTGGCCAGATCCTGCAAAAAGAACCACAGGCGCACCCCAGCACTGGCATGGGTGCGCAAGGCATCGACAAACTTGTCTGAACGATCTAACGCCAAGAACTCATCCAGCACGAACAACACCGGAATTTCCGGCTTGATGCGGTTATCCAGCATCGCGTTCAGCGCTGCCGCAAACACAATTTGCACGAAGGTGGAGTACGGCGCTAGATCGTTAAATGGCAACACCAAATAAACCGTCGCAGGTCGATCCTTGAGACTGGTGAACGTAAAATCAGATTTTGAGGTGACGTCTCGCAGCGCTTGGGTATCCCACATCTGCATATATTGATTGATACTATCCAGCATCCGCGAACGCCCATCCTCGCTTTTAGACTCTACATTACGGGCCGCATTGCGAATACTGGCAGGCATGTCGTTGGCTTTCATTTCCCGCAGCAACTGCCAGAATGCGCCGTCGATATTGGCGGTAATATCGCGCATGGTGCCAATCGAGCGATCTTTGCCATCCTTATACAGCGCGAAATACTCAATCACTCCGGCCAAAAAACCAATGGCCTCATTATCAAAAAAGCGCTGTTTTGAATCCTCCGAACGGGGATAGAGCATTTCCGCCATTTCACGGGCAGAGCGATCATCCTTGACCATATCCAGCGGATTAAAGCTGTTGCTACCTGTGCCCAAACTAGGCACCGCGAACGGATTGATTTTGAAAATGGGGCCGACATTCTCCTTGCGCCACTTTGCCGTGGCTTCTGCCAGTTCGCCCTTCGGGTCCAGCACCACCGCTGAGCCTTTGTAACGCAACAGGTTCGGAATAATTTGTACCGTACTTTTACCTGTGCGGGTTGGCGCAAGGGTCAGCAGATGGCTTTCACCATTCCAATACAGCGGTTCGCCTGTTTCTTCATGGTGCCCGAAAAACAGACTGCCCACCGTATCGCCCCCGGCCCCAACCAGCCCTGCGGTATCGAGTTCGGCCTGTGAGGCAAAATGGGCATCCCCATGAATGGCAGGCGGGTTCTCAATGAGCTCTTGTTTCTTCTTCAGCGCGGCTTGGGCGTGGTTGGCTGCATGGACAATGGCTTCGGCCTGTTCTTTGTTACCAGCCTTATAGGCAGTAACCGCATTAGCAATGGTGATCGGATCATAGCCCTCAGCCTCCAGCCCGCCGCTTAAACATCCAAGCACCAGCGCTGTTGCCTATAGCTATCCCGGCCTTAGCGCTTTTAATCATCGTGCCAAAGCTATCGGTTGGATCAAACGGATTGTTGCCCATAATGCCCCCGAAAACTGGTCTATTTCGCCTTCAAACTATAGCCAACCCGCCACAAAAAAGAAGAGCTGACGTGCAGTTTGTCCTGTTTTCAACCTGTAAGAATGGCGGATATTGGTTCTCAAACCCGTTAAAAGCGCACTTACATGTTGCCCGACCTGTACATGTTCAGATGAACACGTCCTCGGTCCCAGCAACATTACCGTGTTTGCAGGACTCTTAGAGAGCCCACAAACAACGGAAGCGCGGCAGGGGGATACCCCCTGCACCCCACGCCGTGCCAACTGGCTAATACTGAAAAACACCTCCAACAAAAAAGGGCAGAAATATTCTGCCCCATCGACTTTAGCAGTCGCTCCGAAACTCGACCTTGCGCATGAACTTAATATGTTCACGCATTGAATGTGCAAAGCCGTAGCAAAAACCACCAACGAACATGACGGTTTGCACCAACAGTCCCAGAGCCATCAGGCCAAAAAATACGAAATTAACGGCCCAAACGGCATTGGCAATAGTGTCCAAAGTGAACATCAGATTTTTCCTTTAAAACGGGATTGAAGTTGTTCACTTATGGAAGCTGGTTCATGAGCCAGCTGACAGTCCTAGAAGCCGAACGGCTCCGACCCTTAAAAAATCCCGAACGGGATTGCTCTTTCTTGTCAGGGAAGCCCGCAGGGGCTGAGCGACAATACTTCCCCTCCCCGTATGCGGAACATGGTTGAGCAAGCTCCTGAACAGGGGTTGCGGTTTCGTTCTGTCTGACAGCTCATTTATTCCGGCAGCACGTTTCCTGCGGCGACAGCCCCATCATCAAAGGTCATGCAGGGTTCAAAGCCCAGCCAGCCGCTATGATGGCCCAGCGAAACAGTTGATCCCAACGGCATTCATCCCCTCTCCTTGAAACTCCTACTTGGGCCCTGTCGTGTTTGGTCTGGGCAAGGAGTGGGCTCTCCTGGGTGAGAGGTCCCCTGTGGCCGGAAAGGGTCGGAAAATCGTTCAGTCCGCCCGTCCTGCAATGGCCTTCCGCCGCAAGCGGTCTCCCGAGAAAACCATTGCACGCCGGGACTAGGCCTGAACGAGAAAATTTCCGACCGGCCACACGGGGTGGCCGCCAACCAAAACAGGAGAGCCAATCATGGCATCAGATACCAAACACGACAAAGCACCAACCCACGAAGTCTTTCATGTAGTGGGAGATGGAGACAAAGCGCGCTGGAACAAAATCGGAGTTGGCTGGGCCCATCAAGATGGAGCAGGACTGAACCTTGCAATCAACTATACCCCACTGGTTGACGGTAAAACCATCATCCGCAAAGCGGGACGCAAACAGGAGGCCGCCAAATGACTTCCTATTTAACTGCAAACGGAGCCGACAATGGCTCCGTTTATTTTGCCCAGCCTTACAACATTGATGCCGTCGGGTTCTATTTCACGAGTATGGAAGATTATTCGGTCAAAGCTAATGGACATACAGACCATTATGGCCAACCCGTAGAAGAATATGAAATCCAGTTCATCAATGGTGACAACTATCGGCTGTTTAACGAGCTTGCGATCAATCAGGCTACGTTGGCCACATGGTTTGAAAACTTTGCGGACATTGAGGCAGATGAAGATGACTATCTCAAAGCGGTTTATCTAGCTGAGAATGGCTATGACATCGCGGATATTCTGTCCAGAATGCGTGATATCTGGCTCTATCACGGCCGGGCTGAGGACTATGCCGAGGAAATCATCTCAGAATGCTATGACGTACCGTCCCAGCTTGAATACTACATTGACTATGAAGCGTTCGCACGCGACATGCGCATCAACGGAGATTTCGGTGTTCTGGAAACCGATCAGGGTGATGTTCTGGTATTCGGCCATTAATGAGCCGAATACCCCTTCTCTTACGGACGATGCAGTATCCGTATCCCCCTCGTACCTTCAATGACACAGTCAAATCCTGCATTTTCTTCGAACCCTTGCGCAATTAACTCGGCAAGCATCCTGCTGCTTTCATTCTCCGGTTCAGCAAGATCAGAGGTACTGATGTCGGCAATACCGCTAAGTTCAATATTCAACGAAAGCAAGTCATCTTTTTCGACAGGAATAATACTGCCCTCGCCAAACTCATAACGACGCAGAAACTCCATAACGGCCCACTCCCTCAATTGCCAGACAGAAAGCTTTGCATCCAACTCGGTTCGAGGATGATCAGGATTTTGGTTCAATGCATGGATATCGTCCGCAAGTACAAACAGCACTTGCAAACGGGTTGCAGTCTCGAACATGAACTTTAAATACTCTTTCAATCGCAAGCCCGAGATCCGGTTTCTATAAGCCCCCAGTACCGTTATTAGTCCGAAGATGTCTGCGGCTACTTCTTCCTCCAGCGTCTCATTGCCATCTGGGTAGATTGTTGCAAATTCGGATTGCTCAGTAAGCAGTTTGCGGGCTGCTTGCATATACGCAACGAACTGCTTTTCACGGCTAAACACGTGTCCGAGTTCATGGTTGTGCATGAAATCGGTAACTAATGAGGCAAACGTATCGGTGGAGTGTTCTAACTCGGGCATCCGAGTCCGGAAGGCAATGATTTCACGCAAATATTTGTCGTACTCAATCAGCGTCTCTAAGAACAACACCCGGGCCATGCGTGTGTCTTGATGCACAAATAACTGCTCAGCAAAAAACTTTTTTGCTAAACCTCGCGCCAATTTCGCATTTGAAACACCGAAATCGCGATTGATTTCGCGAGAATCAACCATTGCAATCAGAGCAAGGTTGGTGAGAAACGAGGTCATATATGCATTACTGAAGATTACAAACTGGTCGCCAAAATCCCTTACTTTATACGTGTCGCCTTTGCTGTTGTGCATCACCTGATAGATATGACGCACTGTTTCAAGCTCAACACCCTCAAGGGTAATCTCGCTGACCCGATGCAGGTTGTCGAACTCTTGCCCACTTACCAAGTGAGCAATATCCTCAATCTGCATCTTTGTCGTCCTGTTTCAATGAAGTGGACATCTTCTGAATGGCGATCACAACGGTATTTAGGTCATTCGGATCGACATTCTCAATTTCAATCTTGTCCTCACCTTTGGTGATGACAAGAGTTTTGATCGTTTTTGCCCCCAATAGCCGGAGCAAGAAACTCTTGAAACTTGAAATTTGCGCTTCAGTCAATTCTCCTAGTATCTTGAGCACTCGGTCGCTATCAAACCCAGTATCAAGACTGATGAGCGCCCCAATCATTTCGGTGCGCAGTTCATCAACTTCGGCCTTACTAAACTGGCCTTCAATCCGAATTTCCATCTGAAAACCTTCCCTTCACGGCATTTACCCCAAGTGCAATCCATTGCTAAAGAGATAGGAAGTGGTGTTGAATTGTTCCAGAGCTGGTTGTGATGATGCCAGCCTAAAAATAGCCTGAATACCATTCACTCTTCCAGTAGATGACCAATTCGCAATAGCGCTCGAACCTCGCGGTTTCGCGCTTTTCGTACTTTTCTCCTTGAACGGCTTCATCCCAAAACCACTGATAGTCTAAATGGCTAAGCTGTCGCGTAAGATCACGTGCTGCTTGCGTACCGCTCAGATTGATCGGTACCTGCTGAAAAATTCGCACATAATCTTTACCCAATGAGGTTGCCTGCATTATCGCTTCATTGACAGTTTCCCAATTGAAGTAGGATGCCGCCAATTGCTCGCTAGTCTCCTGAGACAACCGCAGTGCGTTCTTCGCATTCATCAACTCGCTTGCCCCTCCTCTTAGCCTAAATAGATTTTCGTAATGCTGGTGCGATTATGGCCTAACTCCTGAGAAATGATCAGGCGCGCCTGATAGTCCAAACGTCGTTGGGGCCGGGTCATCGCGCGGCGGTTGGGTCCGCCGTGCCGTGGGCTGTGCCAGCCCGTTAATTCGTAATAGCGTGCTTGCGCGTAAGCATGGCGCAGGCCATGTAAATTGCTCAACCCTTGTTTGAGCGTTTGATGTTCAAACGCCTTCCGGTGCTGGATATAGCTCTTCCCTGCAGGAATCATCGCCCCTTGGCCCACCAGCGCTGTAGCGCGGTGGAGCAACTGGCGTTGCGCGTCGGTGCGGATCGGCACCTCACGAGGCCGTCCTCCCTTGGTCCACGAGCCATTGAGTTTGAGGCAATGGCCTTGGTCTGCTTGCTGAGGTCTGAGCTTCAACGCCTCTTCGATCCGCAGCCCAAAGGCTGCGATCAGCTCCAACGAGGTCTGCATATATGGATCTGCGAGCACTAGCGTGCTGGGTAGGTCCCAAGAACGGTTGCTCTCCGCATTGGTTGCACGTGATGCAATGCCAAGGGTGGCATTGTCGCGTGGCACGACCGAGGCCTTATTGACCTTCTCCGCCCACCACCGAATCCAGCCGAGGCGGTTTTTAAGGGTAGCTTGGCTCAGGCCTTGCCCTTGCCAATGGTCCACCAGCGCCGTCACATGTTTTGGCTTGATGGAAGTGGCCTTCGGCATTTTGTAGCCCAACGCGTATAGATCTCCTGCCATGGCCTGAAGCCCGCGCAGTCGGTTCGCCTGAGTGGCGTGGGAGCCATCTCGGTTGCGACGGCACAACTGGCCCAAGGCATGGGCGAGATCGTTCACGGTTGGTGCTTTCATTGGTTAGTGTTGATGGTTACTGGTTGGCCGTGGCACAACTCAGTCCGCCCAGAGGGCGGCAAGAACCTGATGTCTGGTTTATCTCCTTTGCGTCTTGAATTTAGGCACAAAAAAAGCCCCTCTCAGGGCTGGGTGATCATCGTGCCGCAATGGGCGGTAGGCGTTGGGGCCGTGGGTCATACGCACTACATGGTGGCTGCTATCTAAGTGCAGCCTATCAAAGGGATCGGCATAATGGTTCTCCTTTCTGGTCAAACGTTCTGAAAGATAGGTTTATAGCAGGGCTTATTCCATACTGACTGCATCATGGCACAATATTCAGAAAAATACAAGTATAAGTTGTATTTCAGGAATTGCAATGCTCGGCTGGCACGTATGGGGCACGCGCCCAAAGGCGCTGAAACCAAAGGCTGTAATGGGAAAGTCGCTGCTGTCACTACCGAAAACTATTTTCATCTTTGCTGTTGCTTGATCCCCCCAATCGTCAACATCAAAGATCACCCGTTTGTAAAACCGGCACAGTTACCCCCCATAACTGCGCTCTACCGTGTCCCCCCAACACGGCAGACTTTCCGAGTTTTACATCCGGCTAGGCCGCCTAAGAGGCCAATGATTTTCGTTAGTGACAGCAGCAAGACACTTACCGTGGCCAGCTGGCCACAGGGGATGTTGGCCACTCCCCTAGCCCCATAGCGATAGCCTTTGGCCATCCAATACGCTATGCTTTTGGATTTATTTGGTTCCCTTATTTACATATTAATTTTTGCTCAATCATACGTTCAACGAGACTTAGCCCCTTTTTCCTGAAGTTTATTTTCCCAAAATATTTCTGAAAAGTCCTTCAAGTAATCCTCGTAAACATCATTTATAACATTTATATTCTCAGGCGCAATCTTACCTTCGTATTCGGTACACCACTTCGCAGATTTTTCTACTGCTTTTTCAAAATTTATTTCACCAATCTCAACATTTAATGAGGCCTCTTTATAAAAAGCGACTACACAATCAGTTTGTATCTGACTACTATTTATATAGTCTTTAACATCACGCTTATTATACGCAATTTATTCTTCACCGTTTTGTCAGCCAATAATTTCATTGCATCTTCTCCAAAAGCTAAACTCGCAATACAATTGCTTATTACAAAAAGCAAAATTAATTTATTAAATCTGACCATCCAAGCCTCCTCAATGCTTCATTGCGTTTTACTGCATCAGCGTAAATTCTACGGCTGAACCCCATTAAAAATGGGGGGATTACCACATCATCTTCCTGAAGAGCAGAAATGGCCTTGGCCAGTTGAGGGCGGTTCTGAACGTCTTTACCGCTGGCCTTCTCCTCATAAATGAGGTCGCACCCTTCAGCCTTCAGGGCTACAAGTTGGCGGTCGAGGTTTTGCGCCTGAGTGCTGACGCGAGCGTATCCGATTTTCATGCCCGAATTATAGCCCGATTTTCGGGACGGATAAACGGGACACGTAATTTATTGAATTTTATGGGGCAGGGGATGTGTCCCGAAAGTCATGAGTTTTGAAAAACAATCTTCAATACAGCACTAGAAAGATTTACATTCGAAGTATTCGCGGAAGACTTCGTGGTTGCGATTGAAATGTGAATCCTCCAAATTCCATACCTGACGAAGTTATATCTTCACTTGTAGCAGCAGAAATCGCATCTAGAACAGCATCTAAAACCCTATTTTTTCCTAAAATATAATACTATTTTCCATACTACCGATATTAAATTAGTATTACTAGTTTTACTGCCAAAAAATTTTACGCAAACTAATTTTCAAAAACATTAGGAAATCCTTTTTGAAAAGCTTTTAATATTTCATCTTTAAATAAATTTTCATCAAATTTACTTTTGTCAACGTTCATTTCTTTCAAACAATTTTCTCTAGATTTTTCAAACATGTACTCAACGCCATTTTCATATTTAGAAATAAGATTTGCTATATCATCGTGCTCATTTAAATAATTTCCATACAACCATATTTCTACCATTTGACAGCCAAACAGATCTATCTGATCAGCATTTAACTTTTCCCGTTCCTCAGAAAAAGCCATAGTTGAGAAAAATAGAAACAAAAGTAAATATTTTACCATCCGTACTTTCTCGATTCTCGTTCTTTTAATTTCTCTACATCCAATTTGTCATCAACAGCATCTTCTGTATTTTTATAGTTTTCAGCTGCTATCGATGCCCACTTACCAAATATTTTTTTCAAAGCTTTTTTAAATCCTACAAAATCATAATCATCGCCGGTGTCAAATGCCTCAAACAAGTTATTAATACCATCTTTCACTTTATCTGCATCTAACGTTCTTCCGTTATTACTATTTTTTTCTGAAATAACGTCAACCAAATTGTAAATAATTGAATATGTTTTAAATTTCTCAAAAAAATAATCTATATAATTTATGTCTAGAGTATAATTTACATCATCGGCCACAAAATCTAATTCTTCGGACTCTTCTTCAGCAACAATAGAACTGTCTGGTACAGAACCTGCGCTCACAAATTCAGAATATTGCGAATTTGGGTCTCCATCACCTTCGATCACGATATAGTAAGATTCAGTTTCATCTGACATTATCTTGACGAGATTAACGATTGAATTAGCAGTATTATCCCCGAACTCAACAGAACCACCATTTGTATAAATTTTTGCTCCAGATTCGATTTCCACGAACCCAGGCATAAACTCTTCATATTGTTCTTTAGAGATATACCCCTCTTCTAACAATTGAGTAACTAACTCGCCCAAATTCTTAGAAAATCCAGTTCTATTGTCTGAAATATAGTCGATTACGTAATTGTAGAGACCTTGAGCCAATTCCCATGAGCTAGAAAAAATTTCATCTTGCGCCCGAGTAGTAACAGTAACTACATTGGTAGTTGGATTAGTATAATACTCAACTATATCACTAGAACCCTGTCCTCTGTCTGCATCTACTGCAAACCCAACATTAAGTCGACCACTGTTTGATCCAATGACAACTCCTGAAGAAATCGTCAAACTATCTTTCGCAGCCAAAATCAATGACACCATATCCCAGCCGGAGCTCTTAATAATGTCTGAGTTCACAACGATTGAATCAGCATAGTTAATCGCGTTAGTGCCATCATTTAGCAAACTAACCAAGGCGGACGCCTCTTTTGCATTGATTTCTGAATACTCTGGATCAAACAAAATCGTCCCGCTTAGCCCGTTCGGAGCTGTTAAATCAGCGTTGATATTGTCAAAGAACACTTCTTTTTTGCCCGACACTTCAACAAAGCCACCATCACCGCTTTGGGAGCCGCCTTTAGCGAGGATTGTGCCATTAAAAGTGGTTATGTTGTCTGACCAATTAACGATTTTTCCACCGTCACCAGCGGTGATAGCAGACGCGCTAAGGGTTGAGCCCTCATCAACAGTCAGATTGGTTGCTGTCGGAATATCCTGATCCTCAAGAGCGATCCCATACCGAGCCACGATATTCTCATCTGGATCACCTCCCATATAGTCACCACCCACTAAAATAATGCCGCCTCCGGCATCTCCATCAGTGGTTACAGTGACGTTGGTCAGACCCAAAATCTCTCCCAGTATTTTAATCTCACCACCAGTCTGCCCTGCATCAGTACCAGATGCATCCAGTTTTCCTGAAACTCGAACATTCTGCTCCGGGGCCTGTGCTGTTTTGGTCGCAGCCGTTTGGGCCTGCAATACGATCTGCCCGTTTTGAGTACCCACGCTTTTAGCTTCAATGATCCCATCATTATTAATGACGTTATCAACCACATAACGAGCCGTTGCAGCAGTCAGCGCCACTCTGCCGCCATCGGCAGTAATACGTCCCTGGTTATCGACCAAAGCACTCATAGGCTGGCCTGTAGCCAGGTCAATCACCTGATCGACAATTTCATCATCGACCTTCAGCTTGATTAGCTCATCGCCATACAGATCCAGCGTGAAGCTATTGGCGGATGATAAGCTGACCTGTCCCAGCTTGGCAGTGATCACCCCACTGTTGCGCACCCCAGGAGCCACAAAGGCCGCAACACCACTGTCTTTGACGGTGATAGTACCTTCATTGATGATGGATGCCGATGGGTTGCCGGACTTTGTAAAATTGTACCGCCCCGCCATAAAATCGCTGTTCTCGATATCATGGGTGGTGGCAATCAGGCCGCCTACATCAATCTTGGAGTTTTTGCCAAACAGAATGCCATCAGGATTGACCAGCATTACCGTGCCGTTGGCGGTTAGCTGCCCCATAATTTGGCTGGGGTCGCCGCCGGTAACACGGTTGAGCGTGACAGAGCTGGCGTTCGGTTGAATGAACTGCGTCCATTCTCCCTCGCGGATATCAAAGCTGTTCCATTCAATAATGGCCTTATCGCTGCTTTGATTGATCTCTGTTTTGGTCGCAGAAGGGCGAGACACGGTAGCCGATCCTTCGACCACATTCTCACCGAGCGGATTTGACCAGGCAGGGGTAACAAGTAACACCGCACTGGTAAGGGCAGTGGTTGCGAACAGGATTTTTGGGAGAGTGAGTGTTGATGGTTTCATGATCTCTGCTCCCTCAATAGCTGGCCGTTAGGCTGAAATAAGCCTGCCAATCATCATCCCCAACCGTGCCACTAAGCCGGTGGGAGCCTTCCAAACTGGCGGTCAGATGATCTTTGAAACCCAAGCAAATACCGGCACCGGCTGAACTGGCCTGATCATGTTTGGCCGTGCCCGTGGCAGGCTTGCGCCGCCACACAGCGCCATAATCGACAAATGAATAAAGTTGGGTTTTGGAAAACGGATTGTTTGGGATCTGCGGGTCATAGCGCAACTCGGCGCTAAGCTTGATACCGTGATCCCCAGCCAATACCGATGAATCAAAAGCGCGGCCATAATTGCTGCCGCCATAGGTAAACTCTTCAGCGGACAGCAGCGGGGTTAAGGCATATTGCCCGTCAATTCTGGCCACTAAGGAAAATCCTTTGGGCAGGCTTTGATAACGGGCAATACTGCCTTCAAATTTGGTAAAATCAACGCGCCCTGCTGAACGGGACGCTAAGCTATTGCTGTTCTTCGTACTGCCCAGTCCTTCAATGCCCTGGCTGAAGGTTCCGGAGAATTGGGTGACGCCTTTGAACTGATCATATTGATCGAAGCTACCACCAACCCGCAAGCCACGCAGCCGGTCTTCACTTAGACGAGATCCCAGGCTGTCACTGAATGAGTTCTTCATAAAGGCCAGAGCGGAAACCGTGAGATTTCGTTCCCGCGTTCGGATCACCGGAAATGCCAACCCTCCCTGAAACGCGATGCTCTCGGTTTCAAATTGGATGGCTTGAAGAGCTGAAGTGCCAGGTTCCCCGGCGCTATAGCTGCCACTGAAGCTGAAGGTTAGCCCTTCGCTATTGAGCACCTGGCTGTATGTGCCGGACACATATTGCAGCTCTTCGAACTCAAAAGACCCGGCATAGGTGACACTGAGGGCTTCATGTTGCTTCAACACGTTGTTGGCGGTGCCGGTTAAGGTGTATTGATAAGGCCCACGGCCTTCAGTTCCGCGATTATCAACGCTGGCGCTGGCATCAAGTTTTTTCTCGGTCATCTCAACCACTAGGGTTGAGGCTCCGGTATTGGTTTTGGATGGCTCCATCGTCGACTTAAAATCAAGGCCGGGAAGATCCCCGGCCAGAAGCAAATAGCGTTCAATGGTTTTAATGTTGATCGGACGGGCTGCGGTAATCTTCGCGCCATAGCTGCTAAATAGATCCCGATAGCCCTCAATTCCGGCTGGCCATCGCACCTGATCAATATAGCCTTCAATGACCTTGAGACGAATAGTTGCCCCACCTGGATCAAGTGATTGCGGAGGCACAATCACACGGGACAGAACATAGCCGTCATTGCCGTATTGGGCTGTAAGCTTTGCGGCCAGATCGTAGATCTGCTGCAAGCTGACTTGGCCGACAACTGTACTGGTTAGGTCTGTAAAATCTGCCGCATCATAAACCGTGCTTCCCTCAACCAATACCTGGCGCACATTCAAGCGCACTTGAGCGGCGTTTGCTGGTGCTTCGGTAGAACGGAGCACAAAACGTGGAGAAGGGGCTTGAGATTGTGGCGTAGACGGCAACGCAAAGCGTTGCTCTATACGCCCGGCTTCCTCACTACTTGGGATAGTCTGAGCAAAAGCAATTGAAGGAATAAGTACAATCGGCAATAAAGAAAGGCGCAGCAATAGCCTGCTCCATTATGAACACCAGAAAACATTAACAAGAACCTAATAGCAACCTATAGGGGAATTATCAATTGCGACGTTTTGGCTGGGTATTATTTGCTAGTTTGCTTGGATATTCGAGAATAGCGGGCGCGGGCACAACAACTGAAATAATCGGCGATTGGCAAAAAATATGTAATGAGCAAAACTGCCATCTCGAACAGGTTGTGTTGCAGAGCGTTTCTAAGAAAGCAAAATTGAAAGTCAACATTGTTAGAAAAAACAAGAGAATTTTTCTACTTCTGGTTACGCCACTTGGACTGAACCTGCCCTATGGCATGAGGATCAACGTTGATGGTGGCAAGCCATTTATGGGAAAGTTCAACACCTGTACAGTTCAAGGGTGCTTTGTCGCTATTCCGTTTGATGGAGCAATTCTCAATGCTTGGAAAAAGGGAATAAGTGCCCAAATTATTTATCAAGATGGTACTGCACAAAACGTTATATCTATAGTTTCTCTCAAGGGAGTAACTGCTGGACTTTCAGGTCTTTAAAATTTCCAACCTTAGGTCTTCCAATACATTTTCTGTATATTCCTTTTTTATTGTTGCCCCAGCTGCCATTGGATGACCACCTCGTGCAACGAAATACTCGCTTTTTAGATGCTGTAGTAGCTCCACTAAATTTGGAGAATTTATATTTCTGGCTCGTCTCAATTCTATTGCTGTATTGTCTTCTTTAATCTGAATAGAAACCACGACCCCTTCTCCGATTTGATTTCTAGCTTCTGAAGCAACAAGATTTACAACATTATACTTTGTATCTAAATAAATTTTATAAACATTATAGTCCTTTGCAGCGATCCACAAACAATCATGTTTTGATTTTCCAACTTGATCCTGCACAACACAGCTAATTTCTTTTGAACTGTTTCGCAAAACTTCAAACAACTTTGACTGTCTGACTCTCTCCGACGCAGCTTGAATACTTTCTCCACCTTCTTCTTCTTTGACCAACTGGACAATGGATCGAACAAAACTTTCTGCAGCTATGCTAGTTGAATTTAAAAGACAAAATGCAGTTATTCCTCTACCAAATTCTCTTGCTAAATTCTTCACTCTTTGGTTTGCATGAAACGATGCAATGTCAAACAGATGAGTTACCCCTTCACCAAAAAGGCCTGCTAAAGCAAGAAAAGCCTGCATTCCAGACCTTTCTTTACTAGGTGCTTGAGATAGAAAATCACAGAAATAAACTGCTGGACGAATCTGATTCCTCGTTTCTTGCGCATCCCTATCTGGCAACAACTGAATAATTCTACAATTATCTGGCGGTCGTCCAACGTCACCCAAATGGTCATCTATAACTAAAACTGTACCTTTAACTATTCCACAAAGTTTCTGTAAAGCTCCTTTACTACTCCCAACATTTATATCCAGTGTTATTAAATTTGAAACCTTTTGATTTTCAAACCAATCAATAAGCGTTTCTAAATTGAGTTCTTCGCTAGAAACACAGTAAAAATCAGCAATATTTTCCTTGAGTATCGTTTCTAACAAAGCAGCAGCAATACAACCATCAGCATCACCATGAAACGCAACACAGGCACCAGAAACAGTCAAGCTATCGAGGTATTCTAAAATTTCTATTCTGTCTAAATGATCAAAATCATGCATTCTATGACTTCTCGATACCTATACTGTTTTCGACAAATTTCACAATGTCTTCAGACAGTTTTTTCCAAGATCCTGGAGTATTTCCATACTCGATATACCTTATACTTGCGACATCAAAAGGAACATCCTTCTTGTCTTCAACAATTATAACGCACGGCTTTCCCATAACGTGCGCCATACCTAGCTCGTAAAAAACATTCGAGTTCCTATCACTAACATCTGAGATTACAACACTACTGTCTTTTATCATGTTAAATATATCATTTGGTATTTGCGTAGATTTACAAATTTCATCGACTCTTAGACATTTAAGCTTCAGTTTTCTTTCAATAGGCTTTTTTACATAGTCATTATAAATCTCATCTCTTCGCCGATCAAATGGCATAGCTATGAAACAATATCCTAAATCATTTAACTCCAGAGGTCCCCAGAAGGATTCGATCCTAGAGGTCATATCATTTTTCCGCTGAAGCGAGTTTAGTCCAGTGTCTGCTAACGCTAGTGCAAGATCAAATTCAAAACTCCTAATCTTTGCGATATTCCTAGCAATTGCTGCCCGAACTATTACTGCAGAAGCATATTCAGGGGAATCTACAGAACCTCCGAATGGAGGCTCGGAATACCAGTATCCATTATCTTGTAGACGAATAATATGATTAAGACACTCATCCAGAAGGGAAAATACTTCATTTGATATTAATTTGTTCAATACATCAAATCGTTCATATATATTATATATTGTAAATGCATCATCTATGATGTTATTACTGAAGCCAGAACGTCCATCATTACAAATTCCATAAGATTTTTTTAAAAATTCAACAGATCTTTCGAAGATTTCTGTTGGTAGCTCTTTCATGTCGGCCATCAAAGACAACCCCATTGAGGTAATAGAAGTTTTGCCATACCAACAACTTGAACTACTCCATTCCGAAAGAATCCACTTCACAGTTTCATCAATTCTCTCAGACTCTCCCCCCCCCTTCCTTAAATCTCAGAAGTTTTAGCAAAAAGAAAAGTGCTGGATAATCTGGATTACCTCCGGCTCTCTCTTTTTTACTAAATAGATATTCTATGTCATGATTAACAATATTCTCGTATTGAGCAACATTTAAAAGAGGGCCACTTCGCCAAAAAAAAGTAGTTAATCGTTTTGTATTTAAGTCAGCCAAATACTCTAAAGCAGGTTTTAGCAACTCAGAAGTTGGCTGCAACCCTGCAGCCATAAGCGTCATCACAACATGATTAGTACAAATGAATTGATCTAGAGAATCTGGCCCGCCCCAAGTTCCATCTTCATTTCGCTCCATCACAATTCGATGAATTGATTTAGAAAGAAGAATTGCCAAGCTAGAAGAATTTCTGGGCGGACGTGTACCAACCGCAAAATACCGACTAACACCCATTAAGGGCCTCCTAAATCAAGAATAAACTCTGATTGAAACTTAACTATAATTCGATTTCTCAAACAGACAAGAGTTAGATGGATCTATGGACAATCTGAAATTGCTTTTGCCTTTTTTACGTTTTCAGATTTTGATTTGTTAGAAGGAACTATTTATTTTTCTTAACTCTCAATCAAATCTTTTTTATATCTATTTGTAATATAAAAAAGCCGCCCACCGGGCGGCCTTTCATATTAGATCAAGTTCGCAAGCTCAGAAACTAATCCGTAACACAGGACCAACCGAGGCATAAGTGCCTTTCGTGCCGCTAATTGTGCGCCCTGCTTCGGCTTTAAGGGCCAGAGTTGCCCGTTCTTTAAATAAATTCACCCCCAATTCAGCACCACCAAACGCGGCAGTGATATCTTCTGATGCATTTACGGATGTTGATGCTGCGGGGACTGTTACATCGACATCCAAGTTAATTTGGCGCACGCCACCATACGGCGCAATAACAAAATTTCCAGCATGCGCTCTCGCTTTAACATACCCACCGAATGACGTCATGCTCGATTTACTGTTCGTCGACACGCCAGCAACGGAAGAGGCTTTTGTGGCATCACCAAGGCTAATAAATCCGGTACCACCACCGCAAACATCCAACCAATCTGCAGAGCCTACACCAGCCTTACACACCTCAACCGAGCCCTCAATACCGTAAAAAGTATTGCTAATTGCATCAGCCATATCGCCGTTATCGGGATAGAGCCCCATGACCGTTGGGCTCAGGCCAGTGCTAATATACCAACCTTGCTCAATTCGGTCGGTAAACGACAAATCCTCTGCACAGGTCACAGCGATAGATGTCGCAAGAATACAAGCGGTGCACACACTTGTTTTCAAGATATTCATGTTCGTTAATCCATGGACTTGAGATAGAATAACACGAAACAGAATTATCAATTCTGTACAGATACTATGATTCATAAGGAAATTGGACTTGTCAGAGCGTGTGGGAAGCGGTAACTAAAACTTTGTCGGCGGTTAGCACGTTGCTTTCGCAGGCATTTCATCTGCGAAACAGAATTGATAATTCTGTTGCTCATTTGTGACAGTTGAACTGAGACCAATGGGCAACCCTAAGGGCAGGTGACATCGCAAAAAGCGCCAAAAATCCGGCAAACAATGAGCCTCTATACGCGTACAGGCGCTCGTAAATATCTCAACACCGAAGAACGGCAGCGTTTCCTTTCAAGCGGCCTATGAGGCCAAACCGTTCGCAAAAAGCCTAGCTCTCACTCTTGCTTGTACAGGCTGCCGCATCTCTGAAGCTTTGGAACTCACCCCTGCATCTCTGCAACCTGTCCAAGGAATTATTGCCATCCGCTCACTCAAAAAGCGCGGCGCTATCATTGTTCGCGATGGTACCGATTTCTCCGGTTATAATGGCCGCAATTATTGATATTCATGGGCTTTCAGCTTTGGATAACTCAATTATTAAAACGCAGCTGTGGCCGTGGCATCGGGTACAGGCTTGGCGCGAAATCAAAAAAATTATGCAGAGAGCAGGTATTTCAGGCGTACACGCAACGCCTAAAGGTCTTCGACACGGTTTCGCGATTCACGCAATACAGTCAGGCGTTTCGATCAACCTAGTACAGCGCTGGCTTGGCCATGCTTCACTCTCAACCACAGCCATCTACACCGAAGCCGTTGGTCCCGAAGAACGTCTCATTGCAGCACGCATGTGGCAGTTTGAAGATCGAATGCTTGAGGGGAGTGGCCGGAAGAATTAGCATTTACACCACTGTTACACGAGTTTCTGGGGAGTAAGGAGAACTAAGTAAGATATTGATTTTAATGGCGCACTCGGAAGGATTCGAACCCTCAACCTCTTGATCCGTAGACGCAAAAGGTGCCATTTCTGTAAAATTTTCAGATTGCAGTAAAAGCTAATGTAGCTGCGGAATTTCCGCACTTGACTACAATTTATACTTGCATTTTTATCTGCAGCGTCTCAATATTTCCGTTCACACGAAAGTTACACGAGATGCCAAATGTATATTTAACAAACAAACTTATTAAGACAGCAATTTGCCCAGAGAATAAACATCAGGAGCTTTACTGGGATCACCCCAAAGGAGCCGATGGAAAAATCCACCCAGATTCCCAAAAAGGGGCTTGGCCTACGCGTAACAGCGCACGGCAGCATGTCCTTTGTTCATGCATTCCAACTACATGGCAAAAGGCGCAGAGTGGTCATCGGAGATGCTGCCAACATGAATATTGGCTCAGCAAGGCTGTGCGTCGGACAACGCCGCCTACTCCTTGGAGAGGGAACTGATCCAGACGCTGATAAAGTCGATCACCGCAAAAAGCAGGACTTACTTGTTGAAGATATAATCGAGCGCTATTGGGCAGAGCATATGTCAACCAAGTCGAAAAATCATCAGGGACAGTTCTGGTGCTATATAGACGACAGCATGCGCCCACAGCCCAAAGCCAACACTCAACGCGGCAAAAAACAAAAAACGCTCGTATCGCAGCTTTGCGCAAATGCATGGCATTCCAACCTATCACTGACATCAACCCATCTGATGTCACACGATTTCTGGCACAGTTTAAGGCTGATGGAACCTGGAATGCCGCATATCGGCATCTCAAGGCTTTATTCAACTGGGCGATACGCATGCAGATTGTTGATATGCGAAACCCTTGCACTCCCCTTCGCCAGAAAACCGTCTTAAAGCAACGACGCGATTATTCACCAGAACAAATCAAGGCAATTGCCAATTACATCTTTTCGCCCGTGATTGAGCCATCGGTTCCAACAGCAGGTCTAAATGGCCGGAAAAAGCGAATAGTTTCACTTACCAATGGCAGAACAACCGTTGGAAACGCCCAGATGGTTGAGCTCTGCAACTACATGGGCATCCTATTTCTAACGATGGCCCGACCAACGGAGCTCAAGCATGCTGAGTTTTCCCATTTCGATCTGGACAACCTCATTTGGCACAAGCACAACACTAAAGGCATCAAGCTGTCACGGGCACCATCTGAATATGCCTACCGTTCAGTTCCCATCCACCCCAAGGTGGCTGAATTGGTACGTCATCAGCAAGGGCGTTGGCCAGAGGCCAAATTAGTTTTTCCTTCCCATACGGATGCCAATCAACCACGCGACAACTTCCGTAATCCGCTAGCTCGATTTAAGAAGCTAGATGGAGTGCCAGATTATTTTCAGCTCTATGACCTCAAACGGATTGCTATTTCCCTGATGTTGGTTGGACAAGGGGTGAGGCGTGAAGACGTCAGCCACTACGTGGATCACAAAGGGAATCTGGAAACGACCATGATTTACGACCTTGGTTTTGTTGATCCATTACGGCCAGTGACGGACAAGTTAGGACAACTATTAGGTGTATAATTCTTGACTTCCGCACCCATATATAGTATACAGCAACAATCCGGCAGTTATAGCTGGACTGGTTTTAAGCGCTCCTCGAGAGCGCTTTTTTTATGCGCAAATCAATGAAAGTGAGGATTATGGAAGCAATCTCAGCCGTCGTGCTGAATAAAGACGTATTGGAAGAAATGTTGGAACGTGCGGGGCAACGTGGCGCTGAACTGGCAGTCGCGCAGTTCAAAGAGCAACTGGAGCAAGACCCACAAGATCGACACGTAATGCGGTTACGGGAATTCTTACTCGATCGCAGCTCGGTTGAGCTTCCGCGTGAGGTTTGGGCCAGCAGCCATCATATTCGGCGGATTGAGCTCAGCCCCAAGGGCAAGCCCAAGTCCAATACCTGGATGCAGCATTTCAAGCGGGAAAGTGGGTTGGAAGGATGTACCTCACGTCCCAGTCCCTCTCATGGGCGGTTACGTGAATGGTGCTTTGAGGACATCGCTAATGCTTGGGAGCGGTTTTATGCGTTTAAGTGGTAAGCTGGGGGCGCTGCCCCCAACGGCGGTTCAAGGGGCCGAGGCTCGCCTGTGGCTGCGCCCGCACCCTCCCCCTTGATCCTCTGCCCCCCGCATTCGCCATGTGGCAGGGGTGCAAGGGACTTGCACCCTCAAGATTTGTCGATGAAATGTTTGTGTATAAACCTTCGGCGCTCAGCTGTTGTTAAGTCAGTTCGCTCCACATACTTCAATATCTCAGATGACGGAACAAACCCCTCGACCGCGCTAATAGACAAAGCACGCTTTATCGTAAGTTTTCCCACTTTTGAGACCTTATCGTCCGACATCAAGCTTTCGACAGCCTTTGTCCAGGACAAGTCTAAATTTCGTACCATTCGTCGCCATTCCAAACTAAGCCACCCGCATGAACTTGATCATGGTGTACATTGCACAATGTTTTCAAATTATCCAGCTCATTTGCTCCACCCTTTACATGGTCAACCAAATGATGCAGTTCTAGGAACTTTCTCGGATCGTCGGGATTAAGATTGTTTCTTGACCATCCGCAATAGGTACAACAAAACTTATCACGCTTCAGCGCTTTCACTCGGACAGGGTCTGGAATATTCCGATCATGAACTTCAGCCTGGCGATCTTCTTCCAGTAAATATGCGCCAACACTGAGGTCAGAGCGCCCCTGCATACGCGTTACAACTGGCCAACCATCCTCTGTTCGCAGCTCGCGTGTTCGCCTAGCCCATTCCTTGTTGTCTTTAGCCAGGTAACGTAGTTCTTCACCAGTCACAACATGACCCACATTTAGCCGCAAATACTCTAGTAGCTTTGCCTTCACTCCACCTGGTTTTTTACGAATCGCGTTGAGTTGATTCCATCTAAGGGCAGCCTCCCGATCCTGATTAACATTCATTAGCACATATTGATCAGGCCTCAGATGAAAGTCCTTCATCCTGAGCATCGCTTCCAACTCATCTACAATCTCAGGCGCATCCTCGACGACTTCAGTAAGCGTTGCGCCGGTATAAATCGTCCAACCATACTGTACACGCAACTCACGAACGCGCCGCGCCCATTCTCCAATACCTGAAACGACCATCAGTTCATCGCCATCGATCAATGTTTTTGGATATTTCAGCAGATAAGCAAGCATTCGGTCTCGTGCAGATCTAACATCCTCACCTTTAACAAGCCCGCTGCCTAAATCTCGCAATGCATGAACAGCTGGTACTAAGCTTCTCACTTGCTCGCGCAAATCGTCTTTTTTGACGCGCTCCAAGAAAGTATCGAGCAGCTGTTTAATTTCAATGACTTGAGTTTGTTGATTTTCCGCCGCTCGAGATCTTCTTGCCATGGTCGACTATGCCGATTTCTTTAATTGAACATACATTTCACGGATCATTCGGCCTAATGCCGATGCAAGTGCTGGAGGCACTGCATTGCCAATCTGCCGCGCAATTTCGGTTTTCGATCCGACAAACTTAAAATCATCTGGGAACCCCATCAATCGTGCAGCCTCACGATGAGTAATCGGCCGATGCTGCTCAGGATGGAGATAACGCCCCTTCTCTGGCTTAAAAAACTCTGTCCGAATTGTGACTGATGGTCTATCCCACCACAGCCGACCAAACAAATCAGTTCCACCACTCTTTTTCTTTATCCAACAAGCTGGCGTTAAATCTGGCGCATTTTTCTGTAGATCAAACCGATTACCACCCGGAGGCACAACTTTGTATCGAGCAACACTCTTTGCCGTCGGGTTTCGTTTGATATGCAGATCTAACGGTGCACTTCCTCCAATTTCAGTTTCGGTTGGCTCTGGCAAATCAGCAATTGCATCCCGAACCGTTCTCCAGATCGGCAAATTGCTCGATTTCTTGGGGTCAGCATGAGTTGGAAGTGGTGGAAATACAGGAGGCTGAGCATTTTGCCGCCAACCAAGCACGATAGTTCGCATACGCTTTTGAGGAGCGCCATAGTCTGCGGTGTTTACAACACACGCATCAGTCTCAAAGCCATATTGAGCAGCTTTTTTACAAATTTCTTGCAACTCAGGAGAACGGAAAAGCTCAGCTACATTTTCCATCACAAATATTGGTGCATTTGAGCAGTGGGCAATCTCAATAAATGGCTCCCACAACGCTCTGCGTTCATCTCCTTTTCGTTGCCTATTAAGCAAACTGAAGCCCTGGCAAGGCGGACCACCAATAACAATATCTGCCTCGGGAATTTCATGTGTTTGAATCCACTCCTCAACATTAGCGCAGACTGACTCACCACTAAAATTAGCTGCGTGAGTTTGGATTGCGGCTTTATCATTATCGATTGCAAGAACCGATTTAAAACCGCCGCAAAAACGCTCGTCAATCAAGCCAAGCGACATCCCTCCTGCTCCGCAGAACAGATCAATCACTCGCAGCGAACTAACATTATCTGAATTGATTCGAGTTTCAGTCATGCTTCCATTCTACATGAAGAGGTGAACGAATAAAGAACAAACTTCCCCTTTACGTAGGCCAGAGGTTCGTTCTCACCTTTTGTATCTGATTCACTTAGTTCCTTTAAGATCGGCCACCTTTTCTTGAAAAACTTCTAACGATTGCTGCTTTTCCTCTTCGAAGTCCTCGCAACATGCGTTGAAAGCATCAGGGCGATTATCAACCGTATCGGTGATCTCCTCATACGAACAGTTCAACGTTTGCCAGCATTGCTCTTAGTGTAAAAATGTTTGATACTCAACTTAAGCGAGATTTACTGAAATAGGGATTAAACCGTTGGCAAAGTCAAAAACATACTCACTCTATCTCGCAAAAGAGGGTATTACCGAATTCGAAGAACTCTTCACTGAGAATGCAAAAGAAAAAATTCGTAACGGTAAAGTTGCGCGTTCTGATACCAATGATCTTGGAGATGCCGCTAGAGTTTATGTATTTGAAAATGCACCTACGCCACCAACTTGGCTTGCTGATATCTCAAGCGTATTTGCAACATCTTTTGCCCACGGTTGGCAGTTTATAGACGACACCAAAATTGAATCAGACTTTGGATTGCGCGTTGCAATTAACTCCCTCGATGACAAAAAGGTTCGCCGGATTGATCGCAGCCATCTCGGTGAAGCAATCAAAGGGGTCTCCCAATCTTCATTTCAGCGGGATTTGCAAGCTTTCGGTATCGACGAAGCCCTCGACCTAGTTCGCAGAATCTCGGGACGAGTGGACGATAGCGACTTTGCCAATAGTCTTTCTGGAGCAACGGCCCTTAAGGTGACACGCGAGATGAGCCTCGGGGACATAGCAGACGTAGCTAAAGAGGCGCTTGAGCGCTCTCAATCAAATGAGTACCAGGCAACCGGCTTCTACATTATTGATAAGGTACGCCCTACACTCGACAAATTGTTTATCGCTAAACTAGACGAGGCTGCAGTCGAAGCAGTTAAAAACGACACAGAAAATTTTGAGCTATCGATGCCAGGATGGTCCGAAGAAGACGTTATCTACTACGGTATGTACGGCCCTGGTCTAAAAGGTCGTTTTCCAGACCTTCTTATTTCACACTACCGCGACGCCTTAGGAGATAAGATCGAAGAGTTAGATACAGAAACAATCTGTCGAAAACATGGGATTTTGGCTGAATTTAACAATGACGCTGGAACCAGGAAAAGCTGGTCAATTAAAAAAGCTCTGGTTGGCTCAATTGTCGTTGACGGAGGTTTGTATGCAATTAGTGAAGGCGAGTGGTATCGGCTTGACGAACAGTTCAAATCAGATGTTGATGCCGTTTTCAACGAACTTAAAGAAAGCTGGCCATTCGCGCCTTTAGTGATAAAGAAAATAATCTCAGAAGATGGGAAAAAGACCGGTTTTGAAAGCGAACTTAGCTACAACTTACGCTGTGCTGAAGAATATGGTCAAATATGCCTCGACCAGAAGATACTCTCGGTTCCTGCCATACCATATGGAAAATTCGAGGCCTGTGATCTCTTGGATATAGAGAACAAGCGCCTGATCCACGTTAAGAAAAGCTCACGACAATCGAGTGTGCTTAGCCATTTTTTCAAACAAGGAGCTAATTCCGCACAAATTCTGAAGACCATCCCTCAGGCCCGAGAAACTATGATTGAAAAGGTTCGCGAACTAACAAATGATGCAACTGCGGAGACATTAGCAAAAGCGATGGGCGATGCAATGGCTGGATGGAAAGTTGAGTTTCAAATCATCGATGCTCCTCGAAAAGATGGGGGATTCATGATTCCCTTTTTCAGCAGGATAACCCTTCGAGATGAGAGCAGAACTCTCAAGGGAATGACATACAAACCAACATTGCGCTTTATTCCAACTCCAGTTACATAGCCATGAAACTCTTTCTCCTGATTAGTGTGGATTCAACTGAGGACTCAAAACTGACCAAAATTCTGCTGCTGCAACAGAAATCTGACTCACACAACTCTCGCACACTCACGCAAAATTTAGAAAATAACACTTATATTACATACTATTAGAAGTTTTTAACTCGGACTCTGACTCCGTCGGTCCTGGTTCGAGTCCAGGATCCCCAGCCAAATTTCTCCGTTACAAATCTGCCCCGTATGCGACGCTCAGGCTTGAGTGGTCGTGCTGGTTGCGTTTGCCGTTGAAGCATAGTCTGTCCGGGGGGATAAAAATGCTCGGCCACGTCGGCTTGAGCTTCAGCTTCAAAGATCTGATGAGGTGACGAGCCGTTTCAGCCAGCAAGCTGCCAATCTGATGCACTTGCTCTTAAAGGCGGTCAATCACGGATACCCCCAGGCATGGCCGCAACAAACTGGCGAGGATATCAGCATCGCGAGCCCCCTCAAGCCTCCCCCGCTTGGCACAGGCCAGTCCGTTTTCATGTCTTTTCCGACTTCGCGCCTGCTTTCTCAATCGCCTGACGCAGATAGGCGGCGCTCGTGTCAATCTGTGCTCTTATGAGGTCTGTGGCACCGCTTGTGTCTTTGGCAAGAATCTTCTCATAGATGTCGGCATGCTCGTCATAGGCCTTGTCCAGAGACTTGATCGGAACCCGACTGGTCACATGAATCACGTCATTGATCAAACCGGCGAAATTGTCATAGATCCTGACAAGAATCTGATTGTCGGTTGCATGCACGAGGGCGAGATGAAAGGCGGCATCGGCGTCGACAAAGCCGGAGAAATTTGTCTCGTCCCGCGCCTTTTTCATATTGGCCAGTGCCGTTCCCATCGGACCAAAATCGGGAGCATCGAGGCTGGCAATGATTTCAAGCGCTTCAGACTCGATCATCCGTCGCACTGTCATCAGTTGCAGAAGATAGTTTGCGTCGGAATAGAATTGCTGGCGCACTGTGACCGCTAGCGCATCGAGATAGTTATTGACGTCATCACGAACAATTTCCGTTCGCTCTCCATGGCGTCGCAGCACAAGGCCCTTGACCTCAAGTTCCTGGATGGCCTCTCTGACGGCTCGTGTGGAGACACCGAATTCGCGCGCAATGGCGCTTTCGGATTCCAGCCTGTCGCCGACTTTCAAATCACCATTCAAGATCCGACTCTCAAGCACGGACGATACGACGGAATGCAGCCTGCCACGTTTCAGTGGTGTTTGGAGCGTTTCACCCAAGTCCATAGAGTCAGTCATTTGGTTTTCATACATCCCTTTTTGGTGTTGCCTCGTCAATACTCACAATACATGCCATATATCAAGTATTATCCCTGCCCGCCACAGTAGGACTGCGTCATGTTAAGCAGCTTTTTAGCGGGAGATTACTTACATGCCCTCATTTTTCAAGCAATTCCTCAAAGTTTTGTATAATCAAAGACGCTATTCACAGTTGTTTCAAAGATTTCTGCTGCCAACATGGAGCATTCGGTTATGCAAATATTTTCATGCCCTGGAAGCAGCCCTAATCCGGCGCCGCAGTCGACGCATTCCGTGTTTTTTCGAATGCATTTCTCGATCCACGGTCCAGAATTGCACGCGGGGACCCGTTTCTTACGAAACTGATACTCTTTGATACAATTAGATACAGGATCGGAAACAATCATTCTTGAAATTGACATACGACAATATGATAAGATCCCATCTTGTGTTCGGTGTCTCTCCAATGGATAAAATAATGAAGCACGTTTTTAGCCTTCTGGTTGCAATTCTTCTCATTTTTGGCGTTTATCTCTATCAGTTCGGAATTCCCTTTGGATTGGGCGGTCTGTTATCAGGCGACCCACCGCAGTCCCAGACAACACGGGGAGCATCTGCACCAGATGGTGCAGGTGGAGGACCTGGAGGTGGAAGCTTTGGCCGTCGGGGTGCTTCGATGGCAACCTATGTCACGCTGACAGATGTTGTTTTCACGCCTTATGAAGACACCTTCAGCTCGATCGGTACCGGAGTGGCCAAGCAAAGTGTCTCACTGGTCTCGGAAGTCTCCGGTCAGATCAAGGCGGTTCATGTCGAGGGTACACCACTAGTCGGGAAGGATGACATCCTTATAGAGCTGGACAGCACCAGTGAGCGGATCAATGTGGAGATCGCCGAAGCGAACCTCTCTCAGGCCAAGGACACCCTGGAACGCTATAGCACGCTTCAAACACGCAACAGCGGCGCGGTCACCGCATCCAACATGAAGGAAGCAGAATCAGCGGTTGCCGTGGCACAGGGACAACTGGCCCTTGCACAGAATGAGCTTGAAGACAGGACCATCACGTCCCCCATCAATGGCAAGCTTGGCCTGTCGGAATGGGAAGTGGGCGATTTCATTTCCAATGGCACAACGATTGTTGAAATCAACAATACAGAGACAATTCTCGTCACGTTCGAGTTGCCGGAACGCGCCATTTATCTGCTCGAGCCGGGGAGAGAGGTCTATGTCACGACGCCGGCGATCAACGGCAAGATATTCAACGGCAAGATCATTGCTTTTGACAGCACCATTGACGAGACGACACGCACGGTAACAGTCAAGGCGGAGATCGACAACAAGGATGGGCGCCTCTGGCCCGGCATGACGTTCGAGGTTCTTTTGCGTCAGAAAACCGAACCTCTGGCCTCTGTACCGGCCATGTCTCTCACCTGGACCCGCGACGGAACCCAGATCTGGATCGCCGAAAAGGGCAAGGTCCGCGCGGTTCCTGTCATTTTCCGATATCGTCAGGATGACACCATATGGATTGAAGGGGACTTGAAGGAAGGCATGAAAGTGGTCGTGGAAGGGGTGCAGAAACTTCGCCCCGGAGCCCCCATCACCTCAAGCGGTTCTGAGCAGCAGGACGCTCGCACGGATGGCGGAACAGGCAAACCTTCAAAGGCAAATGAAAATGCCGCTGGTGCGGAGGCAACCAAATGAGCAACAAACATGTTGATGGCATGACACGCATTTTCGTGGCGCGCCCCATTCTGGCCTTTGTGATCAACCTGCTCATCATCATCGCCGGAGCCGCAGCGCTCAACGGTGTTGAAGTGCGCGAGATGCCCGACATTGACAAGCCTGCCCTCTCGGTTCGCGCAAGCTATGACGGAGCCTCAGCGGATGTCGTTGACAGGGAAGTCACATCGGTGCTCGAAGACGCCTTCGGTGCGCTTGATGGTGTCAAGGGCATCTCCTCGACCTCAAGCTATGGCAGCAGCCGGATCACGCTTGATCTGAACAGTGACGTGGATGTCGATATCGCAGCCAATGAAGCGCGTGAAATCGTATCACAGACCATACGACAGCTTCCCGATGACATGGATGATCCAACCATCAGGAAAAGCGATGCGGATGCCGAACCGATCATTCGTCTGGCCCTTTCCGGCAACAAGAGTCTTGCCGAACTGACAGCCTATGCCGAAGGGATCATCACCGACAGGCTATCTCTTGTCGAAGGCATTGCCGAAATCACAGTGACCGGCGCCAAGGCCAATGAGTTCCGCATCAGCGTGAACATGCCCACGCTGCTGGCTCGCGGTCTCACGCTTGATGACCTCAGCTCAACGCTCACAACCTTGCGCAATGACTACTCGCTCGGCTCCATCGAAAGCGACACCAACACGACCACTCTTCGGTCTGTCAATCCGGTGGTCACGGCAGATCTGATCGACCACCTGCGCATCAACGACACGACCTATGTCTCTGACATTGCAGATGTCCAGTTCACCGGCGAAGACACCAGCCAGGCGGCGCGTGTCAATGGCCGCCCTTCCATAGGGATCGATATCGTTCGCCAGTCGGTCGGCAACACCCTGACCATTTCGCAGGATGTTCGTGCGGCCGTGGCAGAACTCAAGAACCAGTTGCCTGACGATGTCGCCCTGACCATCACGACCGATGACGGCATTTTCATTGAAGGATCGATCACGGAAGTCACCAAGTCCATCCTTCTGGCTGTCGCAATCGTGATTGTCGTCATCTTCCTGTTTCTGCGTTCATGGCGGGCAACAATCATTCCGGCCATCGCCATCCCTGTTGCCCTTATCGGTACATTGGCCGCCATCTGGCTGGTCGGCTTTTCGGTCAACACCATCAGCCTGCTGGCTCTGGTGCTGGCGACCGGCATGGTCGTGGACGATGCCATCGTTGTGGTCGAGAATATCGTCCGACGTCGGCACGATGGCGAGGGAGCACGCTTCGCAGCGGTTGCTGGGACGAATGAGGTCTTTTTCGCGGTGATCTCGACCACGGCCACTCTTGCTGCCGTTTTCATCCCGATTTCCTTCCTGCCGGGCCAGGCTGGCGGCGTCTTCTCCGAATTCGGCTTCGTGCTTGCCTTTTGTGTGACGCTGTCATCGGTTGTCGCGCTGACCATGGCCCCCATGCTTGCCTCTCTGCTTGATCCGGGCAAGCCATCGAAAAAGATGCTGGCCAATGCGCAAACAGAGGAAGAGCACAAGGACGGTTTGGTCACGCGCGCTTTTCTTTATGTCATCGACAAGGCTATTCGACTGCCATTGCTGACAATCGGCATTGCCACCGCTTTCGCAGTTTTTGCCGTTGGCGCATCACAGACGCTGACCAGCACCCTGACACCGCCCGAGGATCGCGGCATGTTCTTCATGCTTGTCTCAGGGCCTGTCGGGGGCACCAATGATTATATGAGCGAGCAGGTCGCCGAGGTGGAAACTGCCCTTACTCCCTTTATTGAAAGTGGTGAGGTCACGTCTATTCTCAGCCTGATCGGACGTGGCGGGGGAACACGCGCTTTCGTGATCGTGCGGCTTGCGGACTGGCTCGATCGCGATCGTGATCAGCAGGAGATCATCACGGATCTCAACAGGAGTCTCGACAAGATCGCGGGCGTTCGCGTCATGGCACGCTCGTCAAACTCGCTTGGCATTCGAGGGGGCGGATCCGGGCTCAGTTTTGCCGTGACGGGGAACGACTATCCCAAGCTCGTTGAAGGGGCAGACAAGCTGATTGCGGCCATGGAAGGCGATCCGTTGTTCGTCAATCCGCAGCTCAGCTCTGACTCCACCGCACTCCAGATCAATGTGAATATTGACCGGGACCGTGCATTGGAACTGGGCATTACACCAGACACGATTGCCGACACCATTTCGGCAGTCACGCAAGGACTGACGCCAACCTCCGTTTTCATCAATGGCGAAGAAGTGGACTTGACGGTGACGCCGGATGGCGGCTGGCCAGTCAATGACGCCAATGACCTTGAGCGTCTGTTTGCACGCACGAGTCAGGGCAATATCATTCCACTTTCCTCGGTCGCAAGCTTCATTCAGGAACTCAACCAGTCTTCCTATGCCCGCGAGGGAGGATCGCTGGCCGTTTCCATTCGCGCCAACCTGGCAACGGGGGTCAATCTTGGTGAGTCTGTCACGCGAATGCGTGAGCTTGCACAGCAGGTTCTGCCTGCGGGAACGAGCATCACGCTGCTTGGCGAGGCTGCCGAACTTGACTCAAGCCGCTTCGGAACAATCCTGATTTTCGGTATAGCCGCCTTGATCGTGTTTCTGGTGCTTGCCGCTCAGTTCGAGAGCTTCGTCTCGGCTGTCATCATCATGATCACTGTTCCCTTTGGCCTTGCTGCGGCGATGCTGGCCATCACCATTACCGGCGGAACGCTCAACTATTACAGCCAGATCGGGCTCGTCATGCTCATTGGCGTGATGGCCAAGAACGGGATCCTGATCGTGGAATTCGCCAATCAGCTGCGCGAACGCGGGCTTGATGTCGACCGGGCCATCAGGGACGCGGTACGCTTGCGCCTGCGTCCGGTGATGATGACGATGGTCTCGACCGTATTTGGTGGCCTTCCTCTCATCCTCACATCCGGTGCCGGGGCAGAAGCGCGTATTGCCGTGGGCTGGGTCGTTGTTGGTGGACTTGGATTCGCCACCGTCTTCACCCTGTTCCTCATCCCCGTACTCTATCGATGGATTGCACCATTCGGCGGGGAGCCGGGTGCGGCGGGCCACAAGCTGGAGCAGGAAGTGGCCGAAGCAGCAAAATCCTGATGCAGCGGCAGGCCAAATAGTCGCTCGCGAAGGCAAACCAAAAAGGCGATGTCACTCCGGACATCGCCTTTTTGGTGTTACGGGCCTCGGATCTTTCCTATTGATCGATCGAAGACAGAATGAGTTCGACCAAAGCCTTGCCAGCGGTTGCCAGTTCGCCAGAATTGTCTAGATGAACCGTCTCATCTCCGAAAAGCTCTTCCCTTGCAAGGCTCTTTGTCCGCGCAAGCCTTTTCTCGATTTCTTCTGCCGTTTCCCGCCCACGACTGGCAAGACGACTTGCCAGGATATGCGGTTCGACAGTGAGATTGATGACCTTGAAATTGGAGAAACGATCCTTGAGGACAGGGATCGTCTTGCGCGAGCCGTTGGCGATGGCAACCCCGCCCTTCTCCAGATGATCCAGCATGGAAACAGGCAAGCCATAACGCAGGCCATGAGCCCCCCACGAGATCACGAAGTCGCCGGCCATCTCGGCTTTTTGGAATGCAGCAAGGCTCATGCTCTGATGATCTTCGTTCGGGTCGTCCTTTTCACGCGTGATACAGCGACGGACAAACAGGACGCGCGGGTCATCCTTGAGACATTCCCTGGCGTAATCGAGCAGACTGTCCTTGCCTGAACCACTTGGTCCGACCATGAGGATCAAGGGACCCAACCCGCCTTGTTTCTGCTTCTCTTGGCTGCGATCATACATTCGATTGCTCCGATGCCCCGTCGCTGCGGGTGTCTGTCTGTTTGCGTCATGCGACCCGCATACCGTTGCGCCAGACCTGTCTGATGACCGGTGTTCGGCGCGACTTCTTGACATGCACCAGATCGGCGCGCTTGCCGATTTCAATCGATCCTCGATCCTCAAGGCCAACCGCACGAGCCGGGGTGTCGGAAATCATCCGAACCGCTTCGGGCAGAGAAATCGCTTCGTCTTCATGGGCAAGCCGGAAAACCGCCTGACCCAACGAATATGGAATGTAATCGGAAGAAAGAATATCCAGCACGCCCATCTCGACCAGATCCTTGGCGGCGATATTGCCCGAATGGGATCCGCCCCGCACGATATTGGGTGCGCCCATCAGAACCGCAAGCCCGGCCTGATGGGAAGCCCTGGCGGCCTCAAAGGTGGTCGGGAACTCGGCCACATGTACGTCGTGACGGACACTTTCCTCGACATGCTCAACCGTTGCATCGTCGTGCGAGGCGAGGATGACACCTCGCTCACGGCAGATATTGGCGATTTCGGTACGGAACCTGTCCGAATTGCGTTCAGAGGCCGCTGTTCTGCGCACGCACATTTCCTTGAAATCGGCGTCCGACATTTTCAGCTTGCCCTTATAGTAGACTGCATATTGATCGATATTGACAAACTGGCGCTGCCCCGGAGCGTGGTCCATCACCGAGACCAGCTTGACCAGATCATATTGATCGAACTTGTGAAAGGCATCCAGACAGTCATCGGCAGAGACCTCACACCGCAAATGGATAAAGTGATCGGCGCGCAAGGTCCCCTCTTCCACTCCGCGATGAAACGCATCGGCCATTGTCTTCATGTCGTCATAGCTCAAGTCTGCATCATGATCGATCCCGACACGCAAGGCATCAAAGACGGTCGTGATCCCGGAGGACGCGATCTGGGCATCGTGAGACAGCACGGCAGCCATCGCGTTCCAGCGCACTTTGGGGCGCGGCGCATAATGGCCTTCGACATGGTCGGTATGGAGTTCGACAAAACCGGGCAACAGGAAGTCGCCCTCGAAATCTTCGGCGGATTTGTCGAGCACGGATGACAATGCCCCTTCCGAGACATCATCGATCACGCCATCCTTGACGTGGACATGGCCGTTTATCATCTCGTCCTTGAGGACGATCTGCGCATTTTTCAAAATCAGTTCGTTTTTCATAACGGACATTTTCCCGTCTCTTAACTCTTTGGCTCAAGCCATTTCGTGGCCTGCAAATTGACGCCCGACAGGTCGGTGAACGCTGCCAAGGCCAAAAAGGCCCAGCGGCACGATTACGACCAGCCAAGGGGTGGAACACGGGTGAAGTTTCACCTTCTATTCCTGGCTGTTCATGGTGACAGGCCAACAGGGCCTTACTCTCAACCAATCGGGAATTGTGCCCGTACAAGGAATGGAGCACCACGCTCCTCTTCCTGATACAGGGACAGGGCCGAGACCTCTCTTGCCTGAGAAAGACAGGGCTCGAAATAGCGTTGCAAAGCCAGTTTGAATGGCTCGGTCAGATGATCCGGAATCGGATTGGTCAATGTCATGTGAAACCGGAAATCATCAAAAATATAGGGGTAAGCCCAAGTCAGGAGATTCTCGCGCTGACGCTCCGTCAGCCTTTCCGGATTGCGCCGGGCGATGTCTGCTTCGCTCAGGGGTGCTCTGAAACTGTCGAAGTCACGCACGAGATTGCTTGCGAGCTGTTTCAGGGCTTCGGATGGCTCGCTGGGCCTTAACGCAAAGAAGGCACCCAGCTGTCCCACCTCGAATGTTGGCAGCATGAACGGTGTCAGTGACTTGCAATAGCTTTCAAGTGCCTCCTCGAGATCTTCGACAATGTGCCCCTCTGCCAATTCGAACGGAGCCTTCAGGGTTCCATGAAAGCCGTAGCGTCGGGCTGATGCTGTCAAAGCGTCGAACTCTTCCCGTTCGATCCCCTCAACCATCGACGGGCGCTCGAGACTTTCACCGGAAAAGACATCACGTCCCAACCAATGGGCCGCTGCCTTGTTGAGCGGGTCCTTCTGGAGCGGGGCGTAAAAGATGGCGTAGCGGGGCACTTCACTTGTTCCTTTGAGGCATTCGCTGCACATCTGACTGGCCGGGCCCTCTAGCCCTTGGTCAGTTTGGAGCGCAACTTGTTGGATATCGTATCAAAAACATAAACCACGAGCAGGATCAGGATCACCATGTAAAACACGTTTTCCCAGTCCTGATTGGTCCGCATGGCTTCCCAGAGCTTCAGCCCGATACCGCCCGCACCGACAGCGCCGATGATGGTGGCGGACCGGGTGTTGGATTCCCAGAAATAAAGCGATTGGGACAGGAAGACCGGCAGGATCTGCGGCACGACGCCATAACGCTGGACAAGAACGGGGCTCGCTCCCAGCGACTTGACGCCTTCGCGCTGCTTGTCATCAATATTTTCCAGCGTTTCGGAGTTGAGCTTGCCCAAGGTCCCGGTATCGGTGAAGAAGATGGCCGAAATCCCGGCCAATGGCCCCGGACCGAACGCGCGGGTGAAAAAGAGAGCCCAGATCAACATGTCCACTGATCGCAGGAAGTCAAAGAAGCGCTTCAGGAAATGGTTGAGGAAATGATTGGGTGTGATGTTCCGCGCTGCGAGGAATGAAAGCGGGAAGGCAATCATTGAAGCAAAGAGCGTACCGACAAAGGCCATCACGATGGTCTGAAGCAGCTTGATCCAGACATCCCCGTGTTGCCACTCGCCATTATTGAGGAAATTATCGATAGCCAGCATGACGTTCGACCGCTTGGGATCAATGCGCTCACCGGAAAAGATCATGTTCATGACCTCGCCTGCGCTTTTGTTCCAGAAGGGTGAATTGGTATCGAAAATGAAATTCTCCCAGCCAAGAAAACGGTGATAGACCTTGACCTTGTAGTCCTGCACTTCGACGCGACCATCAAAACCGAAGCGAGCGACGACTTTTTCATTCTCGTATTTCTGCCGTGCCCAGCCTGGCAATTCACCTTGCGGCAAAACGGCCTCATCGCGCTTGATCTTGATAACAAGACGCTCGTCACCCTTGCTCAGGATGACCTCGCCGGGAACAACCTCGACCCGGCCAGCACCGATGGTGACGATGGCCTTTGTGGTGACATTCTTGATTTCCGCTTTTGCCTCAATGGTCTTGTTTTCCTGCGCAACAATAGCGGGATTATTTGCAGTCGGCGCATCGGGAACCATGAAGCCGATGGATGGCTTTGACGGTGTGGCAGGATTGTCTGCAGTGGGTGCATCCGGAGCCATGAAGCTGAAGGTTGGGGTTGTCACTTCGGCCTGTTTCAGGTCTTCGGCATCAGGCAGAATTTCCTTGTCTTCTCTGGTCTGCTCGATCCACTCAGGGTCGGGATTGTTGCCAAGAGCAGAGAAGCGTGGAAATTCCACACTCAGATAGTCTTTCTCGAACTTGATGTCCGGGCGCGCTTCGTAGGAGATCCAGTCGGCAAGATAGGCGCTCGCGATTTCCCAGTTGGCATTGGACAAGACCTGTCCGACATGCAGGAAGCTGGCGCCGAAATAGGCATAGACAACAATGCCCAGCGCGATAATCCAGCCGCGAAAGCGCTTCCAGAGGCTTGGGCGGAAGACATCGGGGTAGCGGGCATAAACCGACTGGAGGTCTGTGGCAGAAACTGAAGTCATGGATCCCTCTCCCCTTACATACTGGCGCCGAAGGCAAAGGCTTGATTGCCGACGATTTTCTTGCGCAACCACGCAGAAAACTGGTCAATTGCGATGATGGTGCAGAAGAGCAGGAGAACGATGGCCAGCGTCTTGGCTTCGTGTCCGCGTGAAATGGAAAGTCGCAGCGCTTCACCAATCCCGCCGCCGCCAACGGCACCGATGATGGTGGAGGCGCGAACATTGATTTCCAGACGGAGGAGACCATACGACAGAAAGTTTGGCAGAACCTGAGGCACGATACCGAACCATACCCGCTCAACGCGATTGGCCCCGACGGCCTGCAATCCCTCATCGGCCTTCATGTCGGCATTCTCGACCACTTCGAAGAACATCTTGCCAAGAGAGCCGATGGTGTGGATCGTCACCGCGATCATGGCAGGTACGGCACCAATGGTGAGAACCGCAACGAAGAAACCGGCAATCACGATCTCGGGAAAGGCGCGCAGGATTTCGAGAATACGGCGCACAATGAAACGCATCCAACGGCTCGTCGTAACGTTGGTTGCCGCAAGGAAGCAGAGGATGAAGCCGGCGCCAAAACCGATCAGGGTCGAGAAGATCGCGATGTTGATCGTCTCCAGCATTTTGTAGACATACTCGGGCATGTAGAGTGCCCCAATCAGGTAGACGCGCCCGTCCGGATAATTGAATTTCAGGCTGCCATCGGCATAAGGCGTGTTAAGGTCGAACAGAGCGCGCCAAATCTCCCAGCCATCGCGCGGCACCATGTCACCGAAGAAATCAAAGAAATAGGGAAGCCGGTCGAAGAACTTTCCTGCATTGGTCTCGTTGGCAAACCAGAGCGAAGCAATCAGCGAAACCGCCAGAATGGAGATCGATAGCAGCGTATAGAAACGCCGCTTGCGAGCGAGTTCCTGCCAATGGCGCTCGATCGTCGCGCGGCCTTCAGACAGGCTTGATAGGTCATTCAGTTGCGTCATCTTTTCACCATGGCGTCCTGGTTGTTTCATTCGGCTGAGGCTCGCGAACAGGAAGTTCGACTTGTCATGGAAATGGGCATTCTGCCTTGGAAAAAGCCAAAAACCGGGCTTTCTCGATGGTCCTGAGATCACGGCGACCAAACTGCCCGCTTCAATGACAAGGTCTTGTCTGGCATTGGCCTCGCCTCTCAGAGCCAACAATGCCAAAGAGAAGATGACCCGGAAGTCATTCCGGATCATCTGTGCTCATGCAAGTTCAATCACACCCGAACAAATCGGATGCGGCAAACCTTAAGAACCGATTTTTGCTTTACGAGCAGCGATGATGGCTTTGTAGAAGCCAGCATCCACTTCGACGAAGCCTTTGTAGCTGCCGCCCTGAATAGCAGCAAAGCATGCTGGATCAGCTTCTGGCATTTCCATCATGAATTTTTTGAATTTGGCTTTGACTTCCGGGTCCAGGGTAGAACGGACAACAACAGGGCCGTTCGGGATCAGAGGGGAAACCCAAAGAGGAACCAGGTCGTTCATGTCGAGGATGCCTTTGTCAACCATTTTGCGCAGGTTGCCAGAGGTGTAACCGTCTTCGAATTTGCCAACGCCGGAAGCCCAGGTGGTACCTGCGTCGAAGGTGCCTTTGACAACTTCGAGAACGAGGTTTTCGTGGCCGCCGCCAAAGCCGGTGGAACCGAAGAATTCTTCAACAGGAGCGCCAACAGCTTCTGGCAGGGTAACGCTTGGTACCAGGAAGCCAGAGGTGGAGTCAGGATCAGCAAAACCGAGTTTTTTGCCTTTCATGTCAGCCACTTCGTGCATGCCGGAGTCTTTGCGAGCAACCATGACAGAATGGTAGCCGGTGGAACCGTCGGTCTGAACAGTGGTCAGGATTGGCTCAACAGCGTCAGGGTTGGTCAGGTAGGTTTTTGCATAACCGGAAGCGCCCAGCTCAGCATAGTCAAGAGTACCGCCAAGAAGGCCCTGGATGGTGCCGTCATAGTCAGCGGAAGGGAACAGAGAAACTTTTTCAACACCCAGAGCAGCGGGAAGTTTTTCAACCATGCACTGGAAGTTACGCAGACGGTCAGCTTCGTTTTCACCACCGAGGATGCCGATGCGGAATTCTTTTTCAGCTGCAAAAGAAGGGGCGGCAGCGCCAGCCACCAGTGCAGCAACAGAAACAGCTGCAAGAACAATTTTCTTGAACATTTTCATGTCTCCTGATGTCAACCGGCCCGTTGCCGGCATCATTCATTTTCGAGTATTGATTTAGGTTTTCGTAATTGGCCTTTTACGCTGGCGAAGCGATCTCTGTAGCGGCCACAGGTGATGCTGCGGCTTCTGTCGGCTTTGAAGATTCCTTGATAGACGTGGAGGTAATGGCCTCGGAAATTTCGGTATCATTGCTCGAGCCATAAATCATCCTGACGGCTTCGCTCGTCAGTTCCGACGCAGGACCATCGAACACCACTCTGCCGTGATACATGCCGATGATGCGTTCACAATAGGCCCGTGCCGTGTCAAGCGTGTGAAGGTTGGTCACCACGGTGATGCCATCCCGCTCGTTGATGTCCTTGAGGCTATCCATCACGATCTTGGCATTGAGCGGGTCGAGCGATGCAATGGGCTCGTCCGCCAGAATGACCTTGGGGCTCTGCATCAGAGCGCGCGCAATTGCCACGCGCTGCTGCTGACCACCGGACAAGGTCCCTGCTCTTTGCAATGCGGTCTGTTCGATGCCCAGCCGCTCAAGAGCCATCAGCGCATGAGCGCGCTCGTCGTGAGAAAAGATGTTGAACAGGTTCAGCAGTGTGTTGCGATGGTTGAGACGACCAAGCAGGACGTTGGTCAACACATCAAGACGCGGAACGAGGTTGAATTGCTGGAAGATCATCGCGCAGTCACGCTGCCATTCGCGCAGCTCACTGCCCTTGATGGCAGAGACCTGCTTGTCGCCAAAGGTGATTGATCCATCCGACGGATCAATCAGACGGTTGATCATGCGAAGCAAGGTCGATTTACCGGCCCCTGAGCGCCCGATCACGCCAACCATTTGCCCTTGAGGAATAGAGACCGTGACTGATTCCACCGCAGTATTGGCGCCAAAGCGGCGGGTCACATTCTTCAATTCCAGCATTTGCGTCTCCTTAACAATCCCGAGCCCCAAAAGGCACCGGGCCAGCCATTCAAAAAGCGATCATATCTGGCGATGATCTACCCGCCTTTTGTGACACGTTCTTGTCTTGAAGATTGCAGTTCGATGACAAACACAAATTTCATGATACTCAGTTACATATTTTAGAAGCTTGTCACAAAACGGCGCTACACCATTGGCATTATTACTATTTATAAGTTTCGACAAATTTCTCGACGGGCAGATTCCTGAAGTCTTCGAGCGCTTCTCTGAGGGCTTCATGGGACCAGTCCCACCAGGCGATGGCCTTCAATTCCATAGCTATTTCCTTTGGAAAACGCTCTTTTATAGGTTCGGCAGGCACACCACCGAAGACCATATAATCAGGCACATCGTGAGAGACGACAGCCCCGGCCCCGACGATGGCACCATCGCCTATGCTCACGCCGGGAAGGATCGTTGCGCCATGGCCGATCCAGACATCATTGCCAATGGTCACGGAATGATCCCGCCGCCAGTCGATGAAGTCTTCTTCCTGCTCACAATCGTCGAAATAGGTATTGGCGCGATAGGTAAAGTGGTGCTGGGTCGCACGCCATTGCGGATGGTTGGGCGCATTGATCCTGACGGACTGGGCGATATTGGCGAACTTGCCGATCGTCGACGACCAGATATTGCCGTCCCGTTCGATATAGGAATAGTCCCCCATGACACTGTCAATGATGAGCGTGCGGTCGCCCACATCGGTGTAGCGTCCCAGCTTCGAATTCTGAACGGTTGCATTGGGGTGAATGGTCGGCTCCAGACCGAGGCGCTTCACGATTGTCTTTTCTTTCATTGCTCTCTTCCGAATTGCTGCTGCCGGGCATGAGTGCGGATTGTTCCGGCTCAAGCCTGATCTTGCTATTGATAGTCCGCGATCACGCTTTGAGATATTGGGGAATTTGTCCGGTCCGCATGCTGGGCAAAGCGTGAGACGTCGATGATGACGTCGCCAATCTCGCTTCTCACATCGGCATCATGGAAAATGCCGAGCAAGGCGACACCCTGTTGTTTCTTTTCTCGGATAAGACCGATCACCACTTCGCGGTTTGCCGCGTCAAGCGAGGCAGTCGGCTCGTCAAGCAGCAATACGGGATGATTGGTCAGAAAGCCGCGAGCGATATTGACCCGTTGCTGCTCGCCACCGGAGAAAGTCGCCGGGGGAAGTTGCCAAAGTTTTTCAGGCAAGTTGAGGCGTGCGAGCATGGCCCCGGCCTTGTTGCGAGCGATCTCAATATCCTCGCCTTGTTCGACGAGAGCTTCGGCGGCAACATCAATGGCCGGCACACGAGGCATGGCACGCAGGAACTGGCTGACATAGCCGATGGTTTCCCGCCGGACAGCTATGGTGGTGCGTGGGTCTGCGGTGACGATATCAATCATCCGATCCCGATAGCTGACGAGGATCTGACCGGTGTTGGCGGCATAGTTGCCATAGATCATTTTCAGGATTGAACTTTTCCCCACCCCGGACGGCCCACCCAGAACTGCGCATTCGCCAGCCTTGAGCGTGAAATTGACGCCGGAGACAACCGGAATGGTGATCGAGCCCCTCAGATGCATTGTGAAGCTTTTGGTCACGTCGCTGACAATCAATGGATTTGTCTGCATGACAGAAGAAACGGGTTTGTTCATCGAAAGCCCCTAGACCTGTAAAATGGATGATATCAGCAGTTGGGTATATGGTGCCTGCGGATCGTCGAGAACCCGGTCAGTGAGACCCGTCTCGATCACCCTGCCCTCTTTCATCACCACCATGCGATGAGAGAGCAGACGGGCAACCGCCAGATCATGGGTCACGATGATGGCAGCCAAACCCAACTCGGCAACAAGCCCACGCAGCAAATCCAGAAGCCGCGCCTGAACGGAGACATCGAGACCTCCGGTCGGCTCGTCCATGAAGATCAGCCTTGGGCCGGTCACAAGGTTGCGTGCGATTTGCAGGCGTTGGCGCATGCCACCGGAAAAGGCCCTCGGCTGATCGTCGATGCGATCCTTGTCGATTTCCACCTGCTCCAGCCAATCAGAGGCCGTTTGGCGAATGTCGCCATAGTGGCGTTTGCCAATGGCCATCAGCCTTTCGCCGACATTGGCACCGGCCGAAACGGACATGCGCAAGCCATCGGCGGGGTTTTGATGCACAAAGCCCCAGTCGGTGCGCATGAGAAAACGTTTCTCTGCTTCGGTGAGGCGAAACACTTCGCGCATGGAACCATCGCGCATGCGATAGTTGACCATGCCGGAGGTCGGCGTCAGGCGGGTTGATATGCAATTGAGCAAGGTAGTCTTGCCCGAGCCGGATTCACCAACGATGGCCAATACTTCACCGGGCCAGAGATCGAAGCTGATCTCTTCGCAACCGATGCGGCGGCCGTAATATTTGGAAACGGAACGCACCTGCAACAGCGGTTGCTCTTCAAGGTCCATCTGCCGGTGTGGCACTAGCGTTGCGTCTCTCAAACAATCTGCATCCTGATTGATGGTCATCTGTCCGTGCCTTCCCGTTGCTGTTCTGCGGTATCCTCGTCCAGAATATCGGGTGACAAGGCTCCCCGGTGCCCATTGGCTCTGCGGTCCTCGCAATAGTTACTGTCCGAGCAGACAAACATGTGCCCGCCAGCGTCATCGAGGATGACTTCATCGAGATAGACGCCCGTGCCTCCGCACAAGGCACAAGGCTCCTTGAATGTCTGGACTTCAAAGGGATAGTCCTCGAAATCAAGGCTTACCACCTCTGTGTGGGGCGGAATGGCATAGATGCGCATTTCACGGCCCGCTCCGTATAGCTGCAAGGCTTCGCTCATATGCATTTTCGGATTGTCAAATTTCGGGGTTGGCGAGGGATCCATGATATAGCGCCCCTTCACCTTGACCGGATAGGCATAGTTTGTGGCGATGTGCCCCTTCTGGGCGATATCTTCGTAAAGCTTGACATGCATGAGGCCATAGTCTTCCACGGCATGCATTTTCCGGGTCTCGGTTTCCCGTGGCTCGAGAAAGCGCAAGGGCTCAGGGATGGGAACCTGAAAGACGATGATCTGTCCCTCTTCAAGCTTTGTCTCAGGAATACGGTGGCGGGTCTGGATAATGCTCGCCTTTGTCGTGTCCGTCGTGGTTTCTACCTCGGCCATCTTGGCAAAGAAGGCTCTGATAGACACGGCATTGGTTGTGTCGTCCGCACCCTGATCAATGACCTTCAGAATGTCGTCGGGACCGATGATGGATGCAGTGACCTGCACGCCTCCAGTCCCCCAGCCATAGGGCATGGGCATTTCGCGGCTGGCAAAGGGCACCTGATAGCCGGGGATCGCAATCCCTTTCAAAATGGCACGACGGATCATCCGCTTTGTCTGCTCATCGAGATAGGCGAAGTTATAACGCGCGATGTTGTCTGTTGCAGACATGTCATCACAAAGCGCTGTCGTCATGGTCATTGGGCTGCCTCCTGGTCGCCGTCGTCATCAACCGCGGCAAATCTTTCATTGAATTCGGCCTGCATCTTGCGCACCAGACCAAGCTCTGCCTGGAAGTCGACATAGTGCGGCAGCTTGAGATGCTCGACGAAACCTGTTGCCTGAACATTGTCCGAGTGGGAAATGACGAATTCCTCATCCTGCGCAGGCGCATAGATGTCCTCGTCCAGCTCACGTGCACGCAAGGCACGATCACACAGAGCCATGGACATGGCCTTGCGCTCTGACTGACCGAACACCAGCCCGTAGCCTCGGGTGAATTTGGGCGATGAAGATTTCGAGCCCTTGAACTTGTTGACCATCTGGCATTCGCTAACCTGAATGCGGCCGATGGAAACGGCAAAGCCCAATTCCGGCATATCGACCTCGACCTCAACCTCACCGATACGGATTTCACCGGCAAAGGGATGGCTGGTGCCGAAACCGCGCTGGGTGGAATAGCCCATGGACAAGAGAAAACCTTCGTCCCCGCGTGACAGGGCTTGCAAGCGCAAGTCTCTGCTCATCGGGAATTGCCTCGGCTTGCGGGTCAAGTCTCCGGGCTCAGGCCATTCGCCATTGTCTTCGGGCGGTTGACTGTCTGCTTCGATCAGCCCTTCTCCGGCGATCAGATCAGACACGCGGGGCATGGCTTCATCTGCCATCTCTCCGCCGATATCGGCTTCAGAGGCTTCAGGTACCTGTTCATCGCTTGCCAGGGACGGATCGAGCAAACGGTGGGTGTAATCGAAGGTCGGCCCCAAAATCTGGCCGCCGGGCAGATCCTTGAAAGTGGCAGAGATGCGGCGTTCGATTTTCATCTTTGCCGTATCAACGGGTTTGGAATAGCCCAATCGTGGCAAGGTGGTGCGATAGGCCCGCAGCAGGAAAATCGCCTCGATCATGTCGCCCCGTGCTTGCTTGATGGCAAGAGAGGCCAATTCACGATCATAAAGCGCACCCTCACTCATGACACGATCCACGGCCAGCGCCAATTGCTCGGTGATCTGATCGAGCGTTATCGAAGGAAGAGAACGATCACCGCGGCGACGATCTGCAAGCAACTCGTGGGCGGCCTTGATGGCGGCTTCCCCGCCTTTCACAGCTACATACATGTCAAAGCTCCTGATGCTTTTTGGTCCGGCTCACATCTTGCACGGAAATCCGGGTAGTCCTTGGCAGGCAGGCCAATGCATCCGGCGCAGAGAAAATGACGTCGACACCGCGTGGAAACAGGTCATTGTTGCTCGCCCACAAAGGCAGGAAGCTCTGTATGATCGGCTCGACAGAAAAGGGCTGGCTGTCCTTGATGCCGGGGCCCTCAAGCTGCCATAGAGGCTTGTTACCGAGCGCGTCGACCTGAATGATCAGGGTTGTCGAGCGATCGGGATATTCGAGCAACCCTTTGGCAAAGATATCGAGTGAAGGAACGGCCTTCCCGCTTGAAATAACGGCAAAGCTCGCTTCCGAGCTTTCGCTTGCCAATGGAGCACCAAGATGGAAGCCGAGCCAGTCCTTGACGGCTTTGCTTTCCGACAGGGAGGCATCCAGCCACAAGGGCGTGTCCGCATCGGCAAGGGTTGCCAGAATGGCAGCGGTTATCGGGGTCAGTGGCTGTGGTGGACGGGCATCGCTTGCCAGTGCAATGACCTTGCCCGGTCTTGCCATGGCATCCATGATTGCCCGGAAAATCGTCTGGGCCTGCAAAACCGGATTTCCGAGACCTCCATGCATGACATCCAGATCGATATCAGCAACAGGAACATTGAGATTTGCATCGCTCATCAATCGTCACCTCGAACCATTGTGAAGAAGTTGACACGGGTTGCCAGAGTCTGGGCCGCCTTTGCCTGATCGCACTCGGATGCCTTCGCTTTCAGGGGTGAGAGAATTTTCTCGTCAACTGCCTCTGCCATGTCAGGATCTGTTGCCAGGGCATCAATGACAGCTGCAAGCTTGGCCTTGGTCTGATCGCGACCAAGCATGATGGCATGACCCACCAAGCCATTTTCCATGCGAACGGTTGCGCGTGTCACAGTCGCCTCACCAAAGTTGAACGGGGCACCGCCCCCTCCAATCTGTCCCCGCAGGGCAATCAGACCGGTTTCCGGTCCGCGTAAAACTTCGCAGCGAGGATTGATGTCGAGCGCTTGCCACAATGCTGCCAGCTCCTTTGCCGAAGCATGAGCAAGTATTGCCATGCGCTCCTGTCGCATTTGCTGCGCCGGGGACAAGGGGGAGGATGCCTCTCCTGCGCTCTGTCGGGACATGCCTGCCCCTTGCTCATTTTCGCTATTCATATCCTGGTTCTACCCTTTAGGATCTTCCGATTTCCACATCCGCCGACCAGCCCAAACATGCTTTTCGTCTTCGTCTCCAAAGCCCAAATGATCAATCGGGATTGTCATAAGCGACCAAAGTGTCCGGACGGCTTCGGGGGGCTCCCCTTCTGGTGCGCACAGACCGGCAAAATTGCGGCTGCCGGGCTCCGGTAAAGACGAGGCGTGATTGACGTTTCTTATTTGTCTAGTTATATAGACAACTGTACTGGTATGGAATTAGTCAATTTTGATGACATTGATATGACAAGTTGCGCTTTTTCTGATGCTCGCTAAATTATGACTTGCCAGAAACGACACTTTCGGATCATTGAACCGAAAGGCAATCGGATCATCCGCGAACGGAGAAACAGGCTATGGCTTCGGAGATAATGCTGCGTGGCGTTGGACGGCGAACAGGTATCGCCCTGTGGCGTCAAATTGCCGATGCGATACGGGCGGGCATTTCCTCCGGACTGGGAGACGAGACAGGCAAATTGCCGTCTGAGACCGAACTGGCCGAACAGTTTGGCGTGAACAGGCACACGGTTCGATCTGCCATATCGGCTCTGGTCAATGAGGGAATATTGCGGGCAGAACAGGGGCGCGGCACCTTTGTCATCAGTCCCAGCCGCCTCACCTATCCGATTACCCGACGCACCCGCTTTTCCGCCAGTCTCGCCGAACAGGGACAAAGAGGGGTTTCCCGGCTTATCAGTCACGATATCATCGAGGCGCACCGTGATGTGGCCACGTCGCTAGACCTTGAAGAAGGCGTACCGGTTTTGCAAATCAACTCGGTGGGCACAAGTGATGATACCCCGGTAAGCCGCACGACCGCCTGGTTTGACCATGCCCGTTTTCCCGACCTGCTCAGCCATCTGAAAACCACCAACTCGGTCACCAAAGCTTTTGCGGCATCCGGTCTAGACGATTATGTCCGCCAGTCCACCTTGATCGAAGCCTATCATGCAACCCTTGACGACATCGAGATCATGGGCCTTTCCCCCGGTTCGATTGTGCTGGTCACTCACGCGGTCAACGCGGATCTTGATGGAAGGCCCGTTGAATATTCAAAAACACGCTTCTCCGCAGACCGGGTCAACTTGCAAATCGAACTGGGATCAAACGCAGCGGAAGACTAAGGATCAGACAGGGTACAGTCCTTGCCGGTAGCAGGACAGCACTTGCCTTGATGTCGCTCCTTGCTTGTGAGGCAAGTGTGAGTTGAGCGCGGCCTACTTCTGAAGTTTTGTGACTTGAAACGTTTCAGGCGATCAAAAAGGCGGGATGGGCCCAGACATCGCCATTTGCCATAGTATAGTCATAGCTGTTGAACATACCAGACAATCCCGGTGCCCTACTCGACAGCGCCGGAAAGACGTGAGCAGGGTTCCCTCAAGCCCAATCATTTTCAGGAGAACACCTTGATGTTATTGACAAGTCCAGATTTTAAAGACGGCGATCCCCTACCCTCAAAATCCGTTTCGAAACGCCTTGGCGGCGAAGATCTTTGCCCGATATTGCGATGGTCTGGCGTTCCCGCGGACGCCAAGAGCCTTGCGCTCACATGCTATGATCCGGATGCGCCCACGGGCTCCGGCTTCTGGCACATGATCATTACCAATATTCCGGTTTCCGAATCGGGAGAGATTTCCTGCCAGACACTGCCGGAGAGTGCAAAAAGCGCTCTCAATGATGCCGGCACGGAAAGCTATATAGGCGCTTGTCCACCGGCAGACGATCCTGCACATCGCTACATCTTTACCCTGCATGCGTTGTCGCTGGAAGAAATCGAGCCTTCCGGAATTACCGGTGCCTATGTTCGGTTCAACATCATGCGCAACCAGATCGCGTCTGCGAGCATCACGGGCCATTTCAAGAATAATGGCTAACAGCATTTACCAAGACCCACTACTCTGGTAAATCTTGTTCCTTCGGGCCGGACTACACAGTCCGGCCCTCTGCTTATCCGTTTCCAAACAGGTTCAAGGGTTGGATAGAATGAAACGCGTCAATCCGCTTAAACTCAACAAGCTTCAATTGCGGACTCTGGTCCTGACACAAATCATCGCACGCACCCAGCCAGATGACGCATGGGATGCAGATGGCTCGGTGACCATCCTGCGGCTTCCCCATGCACATGGAGATCATCTGCATGTTGGCGAATTTGTGGTCAATATGGCCGATGCATCCGGCTTCAACAATCGTGCGGTATGGACAGCACTCGCCCGCAAGGGCCTTGTCAGGGACAAGGATGTACCACCGATTGTCCTCACCCGAGACGGGCTTGAGTACGACACCGGGCTGGACCATCATTTCCTTACAAAATCAGACCATTAGGCGCGGTTGATCGTCGCTTGTACAGATGTAGCTATGGACACTCACATGGCTTCATTGGAGACTTGCCAAAAAGGGAAGCAAAGTATTTAGTGGTTCTGTGTAACAGTGACCACTAACATGTTCGCGTTGTGACAGGAGGACAGGACTTGCGTATCATTCTTGCTGATGACCACCCTCTTTATCGAACCGGCATGAAACAGATGCTTGAGGGCCTCTACCCCGATGCACGGATTGACGAGGCGGGTGATGCGTCTTCTCTTGACGCACTGATAGCCGTCAAGCCTGAGCCTGATCTCATCATTTCGGATTTACTCTTTCCCGGTTTTGATTATGTCAGAGACCTGAAACGATTGCGGCAAACCTTCTCGCTTTGCCCGATTATTGCCGTATCCATGATGAATGACCCACTGGAGGTGGATCACATCATGGCTCTGGGTGTGAACGGTTTTGTTTCCAAATCCGTTCCCTCCGATCAGATGCTTGAAGCGGTTGTCAGCGTCATGCAAGGGCAGATCGAAGTCCGCATTAGCGAGGATGAAATGCCCCAGACGGTTGCGGGCAAGACCCGCGCGGCCATTGAAGAGCTGACACCACGTCAGATCGAGATCCTGAAATTGCTGCGCCATGGCCTCTCCAACAAGGAAATCGCTCGCGAGTTGGACCTCTCCCCTTTTACGGTTCGCAGCCATGTATCGGCATTGATGAAAAACCTGGGCGTTTCCAACCGCGCGGCAGCCTCCGCCATCGCAGCAAGCTATGGGTTGAATTAGTAGCCGGCTTTTTCAGGAAATCATGAAATCACTTCGGCCTGATCGTGCGTTGACAGGAAAATATCCAGCATCGCCGAGCGCAACTGCACCGGCTGAACCGGTTTGTGAATGAGCAGCAAGCCTGCATCTTTCACTTGCTTTTGCACCTGCTCGCTAGAATCAGCAGAAATGATGATCGCCTTGAGGTCGCTGCCATGGGTCTTGCGGGCTTCCTCGATGATTTCAAGTCCGGTTTCTCCACTTGGGAAAGAGAAATCACTGATGATCAGATCGCAAGGCCCGGATAGATTTTTCACCTCGGCCAGATTGGCCGCTCGGGACAGTTGGCATCCCCATTTCTGCAAAAGACCGACAGTGGCTTCCAGGGTTTCCATGTCATCATCAACCACCAGAATGCGTTTCTGCTGGAACCGCTCACCAATCTTCTCACTTGGATTGGCTGCTTTGGCTGCATGTTCGCTGAGCGGAGCACGGACCAGTCCACGAATGGAAAGACAGGTTCCTGTCGAAGCGGTTTCGAGATGCAGCGTCAGATTCTGCAAATCCGCAAGACGGCGGACAATGGCGAGGCCAAGACCGAGCCCCTTTTCTATCGGCACGACATCGCCGGTATTAAGCATTTCGCGTTTCGACCGTTGGCGGATCTGGGTGAATTCCTCAAAAATCAGGGCCTGATGCTCTTTGGCGATGCCGGGGCCATCATCACTGACGAGAATGTCTACTTGAGCCCCATCGGTCTGAACCTTGACAAAAGCGGTACCACCGTTCGAGTGCCGGATTGCATTGGAGAGCAGATTCTGCACCATGCGCCTGATCAGGATGGGATCCCCGACCACGCCGATCTTCGGGCATTCAAGGCTAAGCGTCACGTGCGCAATTTCTGCCAATGGCTCATAATCATCCAAAATATGGTTGAGCGCATCTTCCAGATCGAAAACACTTTGACGGACCTGTATCTTGCCACTGTCCAGAAGGCTGACATCCAGAAGCGAATTGAACAATTTGGACAAGGTTTGCAGAGAGTTCTTGATGCGGCTCAGCGTTTCCTTGCTCTTTTCATCCATTGCATTGGAGGGCAATGTCTCAATCAGCAGTCCGATCGCGTGGATCGGTTGACGCAAGTCATGGCTCGCGGCGGCAAGCAGACGGGTTTTTTCCCGATTGGCATGCCGGGACGATTCCGCAGCTTCACGATATCGTTGCGCCAGATCGAGATTCTCATTGCTGATCTCAATATATTGGGACATCGACTCCAGCACGTCATGGCCAAAGCGCAGCATCATCGCCAAGAAAACAAGAACCAGAATGGCAAGCAGGATGAACTCATGGCCAAGCATCACGAGCCGAAGCGCCAAGAGTCCAAGATAGGGTGTCGCATAAAGCGCGAATGAACGCGGAAAGACCGCCAGAGACCGCACTGCAGCAGCGGTTGCCCCGGCAGAAATCGCCATTTGAACCGCAAAATGTGCGACATCATCAGTATTGAGGCTGACAAATGTCATAACGCCCCAACTGGTCCCAACAACGAAGCTGAGCAGATCCATGAGGCGAATCCACAAATAGGGATCGCGCTTGTCCGGTTCCCTTTTCAGATAGCTTCGTCGCCAGAGTTCCATCAATAGTGGATAGGCGAGCAGCTCCAAAAAGCCCCAGAAAAACAGAAACCAGACTGGTATCCTTGGATTGTAGTGGGCGATTATCAACAGGACCGAAGCACTGGCAATATGACCCGAATAGATGGCATTCGGCGTTTTCAGAAACACATTGACATGTTCATGAACACGATCCGCCGGAAGTCTCGTTTTGAATGCATCTATCAGATTCATGGCCAATTCTTGACTGCGAGGGATCTCCAACCTTCGCACTGATGTTCATGTTTGCGGTCTTGGTCTAGTCGAATATCTTTGCTTTTTTTTCTTTACATTTCAACGAACTCATTTGGAAAACTTTACTGAAAAGAAGTTTTTGTCAACTGCTGAACAAATGAATTGTGACTTTCTCCTTATAATCAGTCGAAAGATGCCGCACGTTTCTCTTGATAAAAGTCGTAAAAAACTAAGTGATTGAACTGTCGAAAGAGATCCAGCGCGCTTAAAATTGCTCTAAATGCGATTGTAAAAACTGCGCATTCCGAAAAGCCACAATTTTTGTGCATGGAAGCTGTCTTTCCTGCCCATCGGGTTGGGCAAGGTTCAATAAATATTTTCAGCCGGCACCAAAATGGTGTAACAACGCGTTGAAATGGCTTTCAAATATTTCGAAATGCCAACCCCAAATTTTCCCATGCTGGTCTTAGGCAAAAGGTGAATGGAATATGGCAGATCCAACAATCGAGACGATCAGCAAGCCAATGGCCTGGTTCCTTGCAACAAGGCCCAAGACGCTGGTATTGGCACTTGGCCCGATCCTGCTTGCCGGTTTGCTGGCTCTTGATACTGACACAACGTCCAACTGGCTGATATTTCCAATCATCATCCTGTCTGCGGTCTGCATTCAGATTGCCACCAATCTGTGGAATGACGCAGCTGACGCCACATCTGGGCTCGACAATGCCCAGGAACGGCTGGGACCGCCCCGGATGACGAGCCTTGGCCTGTTGCAAGCCGGGCATGTCAGACTGGCTGCTGTTCTGTTTTTGCTGTTGGCTTCCATTTTTGGCCTTAGTCTCGTGTTTTTTGGTGGCTGGCCGATCCTCGCCATCGGAATCGTCGGCATTCTATGCGCCTTTGGCTATTCATCAGGTCCTTATCCGATCTCCAGTTCCCCGTTTGGAGAACTCTTTGTCATCTCCTTTTTCGGCATCATGTCCGTTATGGGCACAACTTATCTGTTGATCGAGCAATGGACCCTCGTCAGCTTCTGGGCAGGACTTTATATCGGATTGCCCGCGGCGGCCGTTCTCACCGTCAACAACCATCGAGACCGTGACGGCGACAAGCTGGGCGGGCGACATACGCTGGTTATCGAGATCGGGCCTAAGCGCACGAAGCAGGTCTATGCGATCTTCATCCTTGTGAGCTGTATCGGCATCATCCATGTCCACAATCTGTTGGAGCCCGGCACTCTCAGTCTCGCAAGCCTGATATTCAGTGCGCTGTTGATGGCCTATTCGTTGATGGTGCCAATCAGACACTTCTTTCTGGCCAGCTCTGCCGCGGAGCTGAATGCCTGTTTGATGCGCACATCGATTTTTCAATTGCAATGGGTGCTGGCATTCGGCGCCGTTCTGCTTTTCTGAAACACCATTTCGCAAAAAAAGCGGCGCGGACACTTCCAGTCTCCGACACCGCCATGATGATTGACCGATCCGGGAAAGGCACCTATTTACCCGGCGCGACCTTTGCCCCGATGCTTGCAACCACAACATCGATTGTCACGTTGCCAGCTTTCTCGAAGGTCAGTTCGAGCGGGAAAGTCTCCCCTTCTTTCAGAGGGGCCTTGAGCTTCATGAACATGACGTGATAGCTGCCGGGCTTCAAGGCAACCGAGCCGTTCGCCGGAACATTGATGGCTTCGACTTGGCGCATGCGCATCACATCCCCCTCCTTGATGTGCGTATGCAGCTCGGTAATCTCACCAACATCGGCATGGGCTGCAATCAGCCGATCAGCCTCGCCGCTATTGCTGATGGTCATGAAACCGCCACCGGCATTTGCGCGACCAGCCGATGCCCTTGCGAAAGGATCCGCCACGCTAATCGAACCAATGTTCCATTCGGCTGCGTTCGTTGCAAAGGTCGAAAGCCCCATTAGGGCGATCGCGATAATCAGTTTTTTCATAGTCCCCATTCCTTGCTCTAGTCGCGTTTCGACACGGTGCCGACAGACATCCGGCGCGCGTGCCTCCCCCCAAACAAAGGCGCATCCCGTTTCAGGGACACGATATCAAAAAAATTTCACTCCCTTTATTATTTTGCGTTCATTCTTTAAACTATAAGACTAAGGGAGACATCTGGGTCCGGCATTTACCAAATCATCCGGTGATGAATGCGAGCCAGTATGTTTGTGGTCCTGCCGCAAGCTGATATGCGCAGACTCTTCCTGACCCGGTTTACAATAACAAAGAGGTAACTCTGCTTGGATACTCCCCTCATTCCCATCGGTCTGGCCCTGATCATGATGACGGTTGGACTTTCGGTTCGCCTTTCCGACTTCAGGGCGTTGTTTCATCAGTTGCGCGCAGTTGGCGCGGGGCTGATTGCTCAAATTGTCTTCCTTCCGATCATCGCCCTCACCGTTGCTCTGGTTTTCAAACTTGATGCCGTGTATTCGATCGGGCTCATTATTCTGGCGTCCGCACCGGGTGGCATTTCCTCCAACCTTTTGACCGTGTTGGCACGGGGCAAAACGGCCTTGTCCATTTCCCTGACGATCCTGACCAACCTGGTTGCCTTTCTGACAATCCCGACCATCCTGTCGATCGCTTTTCTTGTCTTCAGAAGCTCGGGCCTTGTCGAAGCAAGCGGCAGTGATCTCTATGCCTTGCCATTTGGCGAGACGGCACTCAAGGTCCTTGCCATCTCCGCGCTGCCCTTGTCCATCGGCATGGCGTTTTGTCATTTTCTCCCGACCCTTTCCAGTCGCATCGAGGGTCCGGCAAAGTTTGTTGCCTCGGCGATCTTTGCGGCCATCGTGTTCAATTCCTTCTATAGCGAATGGAACAGCATCATGGCGCACTGGAGCACAGTCGGTCCGGCGGTGATCGCGCTCAATGTCGCGGCGATTGGCTCGGCGCTGTTTTTCTCGCGCCTCTTCAAACTCAATGCGCAGCAGGCCTTGACCATTGCCATTGAGTGCGGCTTGCAGAATGTGGCGCTGGCGCTGGTCATCTCGCAATTTCTGGGTGATGGGCGTTTCATGGTCCCCTCTTCCATTTATGCGCTGGTGATGAATGTGTCCGTTCTGATCCTGATCGCAATCGGCAACAGGCTGTCGGAAGAAAAAGACCATTCTGTTGCTAAAGAGCGCTAACGGGTTTGGGGTATTGAGTTAAAAGGTTGGCGGCGAGCAGGCGCTGACACAAATACAGGCTTGCGCTCCGGGGTTGCGAAATCTGTGCGGTATGGCACTGTCAAAATACCACGCATCTCCGGGGCGCAGAATTTTCCGAACCTCTCCGACGGTGACTTCAAGACTGCCGGATATCACAATCCCGCACTCTTCGCCCTTGTGGCTGAGCGATACCCGGCCTGTATCGGCTCCGGGCAGCAGGGTCTCATGCAACATCTGGATCTGTTTGTCCAGTCGGTCTGCCCCGACCAACCGGAAAGACAATTTTCCCTTGCCGATCTCCTTGAGATCGCTGGCCTTGTAGAAAATCTCGCTTTCAAGCGTCGGTTCGAAGGAAAAGAAACGCGCCAGATCCATATCGATGCCATCAAGAATGCGCTTCAATGCTCCGACAGAGGGATTGGCCTGCCCGCTTTCAATCTGTGAGATCGTGGCGTTGGCAACGCCGGTCTTCTTGGCAAGCGCGCGCTGGGATAGGCCCTTTGCAGTTCTCACCTGTCGCAAACGAGCGCCAATATCCTGACTGACATCATCTTCGGGCTTGCGAGGCGATCCCTCGATGCCCTCACGGATGTCCTCGCCCCCCTTCGAGGGGTCGCTTTTTTCTTCCATTTCGCCATCTTCCCTGTCAATTCGCCACAAATGGCCGTTCATATGTTCAGTATATTAAACACATTGCTATGCAGGCAAATCAATTCAGACTGTTACGGGATCGAAAATAAAGACTTGTTCAGGCTGCGCCGGACTATCACACTCGCAAAAAAACAGCTTTCCAATGAGGTCTTTTATGAACCACCAAAGCAAAATGCCAAATGATTTATCCAGCTTCTGGATGCCCTTCACTCCCAACCGTGCTTTCAAGCAGGATCCCCGGATGGTGGTCGCAGCCGAAGGCATGTTCTACAAGTCCTCTGACGGGCGCGACATTCTCGATGGCACCGCGGGCCTTTGGTGTGTCAATGCCGGTCATGGGGCTCGCCGGGTTACCGAAGCGGTTCAGAAGCAGGTTGCCATTATGGACTATGCGCCGAATTTCAATTTCGGCCATCCGCAAGCCTTTGAATTTGCAACACGCATTGCCGAGATCTTTCCTGAAGGCATGGATCACGTCTTCTTCACCAACTCCGGTTCGGAATCGGTGGACACCGCACTCAAAATCGCACTGCACTATCATCGCGCACGCGGTGATGGGGTCCGCACGCGGTTGATCGGTCGCGAGCGCGGTTATCATGGAACTGGCTTTGGCGGCATTTCCGTTGGCGGTATCGTCAAGAACCGGATGCATTTTGGCACTCTGCTGACCGGGGTCGATCACCTGCCCCATACCCACGACATCGAAAAGAACGCCTTTTCCCGTGGTTGCCCGGAGCATGGCGGTGTTGAGAAAGCGAATGCGCTTCTTGATATTATCGCGCTTCACGATGCCTCTACCATTGCCGCGGTGATCGTTGAGCCGATGGCCGGATCGACCGGTGTGCTGATGCCGCCGAAAGGCTATTTGCAGCGCCTGCGCGAAATCTGCGATCAGTATGGCATCCTGTTGATTTTCGACGAAGTCATCACCGCCTATGGACGCCTGGGTGCTGCCAGCGCGGCAGAGCTGTTCGGCATTAAACCCGACATCATCACGACCGCCAAGGGGCTGACCAATGCGACCGTTCCGGCCGGGGCGGTGATCGTCTCAAACGAAATCTATCAGTCCGCCATGGAGCATGCAGATACGCCAATCGAGCTTTTCCATGGCTACACCTATTCCGGTCATCCGCTTGCCACAGCGGCGGGTCTGGCGACGCTCGATACCTATGCAGAAGATGGATTGTTCGAGCATGCCGCGGCCATATCCTCCTATTGGGAAGATGCAGTTCACAGCCTCAAGGGTGCGCGCAACGTCATTGACCTGCGCAACCTCGGCCTTGTAGCCGGAATCGAGTTGGCACCACGGGACGGCGCGCCAGGAGCTCGCGCGGGCGAAGCCATGATGAAAGCCTGGGAAAAGGGTGCCATGATCCGCGTGACCGGTGACATCATCGCCCTGTCCCCGCCACTGATCGTCGAGAAAAGCCATATCGATCAGCTGTTTGGCATCCTTGCCGAAGTGCTGGAAACCATCGACTGAGTTTCGACCATTTGAAAAACAAAGGCGCCGGAGCGAAAACTCCGGCGCCTTTTTTCTGAAAAGCCCCAATGAACGTGCAAGCGTTTGTAGGGCGTTCTGTCCTATTCCTTACCGAGCCAGCGGAAGGAAATGTCGTCTTCGGTAAAGAGATGCCGCTTTTCATGGTCGGCGGTCAAACTGACGGTCTGCCCACGTTCGAAATCATGGCTACCCGGAATTTTGGCAATCAATGGCTCTTCATCTGCATGGGGAGGCTCCATATAGAGCAAGGTCACTTCGCCCAGTTTCTCGACGATGCGAACTTGCTGGTTATAAAGCGCCTCTTCGCCTTCTTCGCAAAGCCGAAGATCTTCGGGACGGACGCCAAACTTGGCCTTCTTGCCCTTATAGTCTGCGGAGCTTTCGACATTGACCGAGAAACTGTCGCCGCCCTGTTCAAAAGCAACGCGTGTTTCATTACCGGTTTCCATGACTTCGCAGTCATACACGTTCATCGCAGGAGAGCCGATGAACCGGGCAACGAAAACATTCTTCGGATTGTTATAAAGCTCCATCGGAGCGCCACATTGTTCGATCACTCCACGCGTGGAAAGAACAACGATGCGGTCTGCAAGCGTCATGGCCTCAACCTGATCATGGGTCACATAGATCATGGTGGTGTCCGGCATGCTTTCAGAGAGCTGAGCAATCTCGATGCGGGTGGCCACGCGCAAGGCGGCATCGAGGTTGGAGAGCGGTTCGTCAAACAGGAAGACTTTCGGGTCTCGCACAATCGCACGTCCGATCGCCACACGCTGACGCTGGCCACCGGAAAGCGCTTTTGGCAGGCGCTCCAGAAATGGTGTCAATTGCAGGATTTCGGCTGCCTTGCTCACCCGTTCATGAATTTCCTTTTTGTTGGCCTTGGCGATCTTCATGCCGAAAGCCATATTCTCATAAACCGTCATATGCGGATAAAGCGCATAGGTTTGAAATACCATCGCGATGCCGCGCTTGGATGGAGGCACCTCATTCATGCGCTGACCATCGATCTGAAGATCGCCGCCGGTGATGCTTTCAAGACCCGCAATCATGCGAAGAAGGGTCGACTTGCCGCAGCCGGATGGGCCAACAAAGACGATGAATTCGCCTTGTTCGATTTCAAGATTGATCGTCTTGAGAACCTTGGTAGCGCCATAGGCCTTTTCGATATTGGTGAGCTTCAGGCTTGCCATCCTGTCCTCCCGTGAGAATTGTCACTTGTCACTGCAACTTTATGCAAATTCTTGTTCATCATGATTTCACAACCCCGAAAAAGGCACCGAAAGCAGGTAGTTTAAGGGTTGCGTCCTGTTGCACGGCATCAAATCCATGACCGTCAAGAGGAGAAATATTACTGCTGTCAAACGCGACTTCACGCTCTGCGCCTGCAAGGTTGAAGGCACAGTAAATCCGTTCCTGACCATGGGAACGAATGAATGCAAGCACGTCCCCTTCCGTCGTCACAAACTCGATGCTGCCCTTGACCATTGCTTCATGCATTTTGCGGAAAGCAAGCATCTTGCGATAATGATTGAGCAGCGAGGCATCATTCTGCTCTTCAAGGTCGACGGTGGTCGAGAGATGATCCTCCGGGATTGGCAACCATGGTTTGGCTTCCGAGAAGCCGGCATAGGTGTTGCCATTCTCCCAGACCATAGGTGTGCGGCAGCCGTCGCGCCCCTTGAAGTCCGGCCAGAATTCAATGCCATAAGGATCTTGCAAATCCTCGAATGGAACATCGGCTTCCTTAAGACCCAATTCCTCGCCCTGATAAAGGCAGGCAGAGCCGCGCATGGACAAAAGCAAGGCGATGCGCATACGGTTTGCCGCGCCCTGAAGTGCGTTGTCGGCAACCGGCCAACGGCTGGCATACCGAACCACATCATGGTTGGAGAAGGCCCAGCAAGCCCATGCGTCAGGCGCTTCTTTCTCAAGATCAGCAAAAGCCTTATGCACCTTTTGTGGGCTAGGCTCTTCACTGCCCAGAAAATCGAAGGCATAGCACATATGCATCTTGTCCCCGCCGGACGTGTAATCGGCAAGGATTTCAAGGCCGCGTTCCTCATCGCCCACTTCGCCAACGGCAGCTGCTGCCGGATATTCGTCCAGCAAGGCACGGAACCGCTTGAGAAATGCAAGATTCTCTGGCTGGCTCTTGTCATGCTGATGCGACTGATAGCTGTAGGGGTTGACGCTTGGCGCGGTATTAAAGCTCTGCTTCTCTGGTGGAAGCGGCGGATTGTCTTCAAGACCCTGACTATGGAAATAGAAATTGATGGTGTCGAGGCGGAAACCGTCCACACCACGATCCAGCCAGAAGCGTGTGGCCTCAAGCAATGCGTCTTGCACATCTGGATTGTGGAAGTTCAAATCCGGCTGGGATTTGAGGAAGTTGTGCAAATAATACTGCTTGCGCCGACTATCCCATTGCCATGCCGAGCCACCAAAGATGGAAAGCCAGTTGTTAGGTGGCGTTCCGTCCGGTTTGGCATCGGCCCAGACATACCAGTCCGACTTGTCATTGGTCTGGTCCTTGCGGCTCTCGATGAACCATGGGTGCTGATCGGAGGTGTGGGACAGTACAAGGTCAATCATGACCTTGAGACCCAGATCATGCGCCCCGATGATCAGTTTGTCGAAATCGGCAAGGGTACCGAACATCGGATCGATGTCGCAATAGTCCGAAACGTCATAGCCGAAATCATCCATTGGCGATGTGAAGAAGGGAGAAATCCATATCGCATCAACACCCAGCGATGCGATATAGGGCAACCGGCAGGTAATCCCGTTCAAGTCGCCGATCCCGTCTCCATTGGTGTCCTGGTAGGATCTGGGGTAGATCTGATAGATCACCGCGCCTCGCCACCAGTCCTTGTCAATTGAAGTCTCTATCATAGAGTATCCAGTTCTATTCTTGCTGTTTCACTGTTTGGCCAGCCTGAAAAAGTCCAGGCTTAGCCCCCCTTGACCGAACCAGCCAGCAGCCCGCGCACCAGATAACGCTGAAGCGCAAAGAAAACGGTGAGTGGCACGACGATTGTCACAAAGGCAGATGCTGTCAGAATTTCCCAGTTGCCGCCACGTGAGCCCAGCATTTCGCGCAAGCGCCCCGTCAGCACCAACTGATCTTCGGTGTTGCCCAGAAAGACCATGGCGACCAGCAGATCGTTCCAGACCCAGAGGAACTGGAAAATGGCGAAGGATGCCAAGGCCGGGAAAGACAGGGGCAGAATGATCTTGACGAAAATGTCAAAATGACTGGCCCCGTCGACGCGAGCCGATTCAATGATCTCGCGAGGCAGCTCGGCGATATAGTTACGCAGCAGATAGATTGCCAGAGGCAAGCCAAAGCCGGTATGCGCAAGCCATATACCGAGATAGGTCTTGGCCGGGACACCAAAAAAGTCCCCTACGCTGTTATAGAGCCTCAGAAGTGGAATGAGGGACATCTGAAGTGGAACAACCAGCAACCCGACGACCACCGCAATCAGCACCGCCCGTCCGGGGAAATGCATCCAGGCCAATGCATAGGCGGCAAAGGCGGCAATCAGGATCGGGATGATCGTTGATGGAATGGTGACCGTAAGCGAGTTGATGAAGGATCTGCCGATGCCTTCGGCAGTCAGCACCTCGCGATAGTTGTCCAGAGTAAAGATGGGCGGCGTATTGATCGTGAAGAATATGCGTCGTCCGCGCGAACCACTCCATTCCTTGGGCTGGGTAATGACATAATTCCCGTCCGCGTCAATGGTCATGGTCTGGTCAGATGACATCTCAGCCGTTTCGCCAGCCTTGTAAAGGGTCGGTTCCTGCGACTTCCAACCAAAAGAGACAACCGTTCCCTTTTTGCCTTCCGCTTCAAGAATATTGCCCTTGAGCACAAAAAGACCGTTTTCCTCGATCTGCGCATCAGGACCGACAGAGCGACCGATGATATTCTGCTCAGAGGAGAAGAGCGCTGTCCACCAGCCCGACACGGCCAGCTGATCCTTGTCCCTGATGGAAGAGACGAAAAGGCCGATGGTCGGCATGGTCCACAAGAGAACCAGCATCAACACGGACAGATGAACGACCCACATCAAGGGCGATTTTGTTTTGGATCCCGAGATCATTGTTAGTGCCCTTTGCTTTCAGAATTAACCGAGCGGATGTTCCAGACCATGATCGGAACAACAAGCAGCATGATGATAACGGCGATGGTAGCCCCTCGACCGAAATCGCCACCCCCACGGAACATCCAGTCATACATGAGGTTGGCCAACACTTGCGTATCCCACTGGCCGTTGGTCATCGCAAAGACGATATCGAAGACCTTGAGAACGGTGATCGTGATGGTGGTCCAGACAACGGCGATGGTTTTCCAGATCTGCGGAACCATGATGTAGAAAAAGATCTGCAACCCGTTGGCACCATCAATCGTGGCCGCCTCGATCGTTTCTTCAGGAATGCCGCGAAGGGCGGCTGACAGGATCACCATGGCAAACCCGGTCTGAATCCAGACCAGAATGATCATCAGGAAAAAGTTGTTCCAGAAAGGTATCGTGATCCAGGCTTGAGGATCCCCCCCGAAAAACTCGACAACAGCGTTCACAATGCCGATCTGGGCAGAGCCTTCGCCGCGATATTCATAAACAAATTTCCAAATAATCGATGCACCAATGAAAGAAATTGCCATTGGCATGAAAATCAGGGACTTGGCAATGTTGCCCCACCAGATGCGATCCGTCAGAGCAGCGATCACGAGGCCAAAAAATGTCGACATCGCAGGCACGAACACCAGCCAGAGCATGTTGTTGAACATCGACTGGCGAAAGCCCTTGTTGAACCACAGCCAGACATAGTTGTCTACGCCGATAAATTTGCTGCCATCATTGTTGAAGAATGACAAGCGGATGGACTCGACTGCGGGATAGACAAGATACAATCCCAAGGCCAGAAGAGCAGGACCGAGAAAAAGCCATGGCCTGATCGCATGGGCGGTCCTTAAATTCACGATGCCCTTTTCGGCAGTCGCAGCGTTGGCTGGAAAAATTCGATCCAGGAGCCAGTTCGAGCCATAAAAATAGGCCACGCATGCCAGGACGCCAATGATAACGGTCCCGAATGCAGATGCTAATTGCTCCATTTAGTCACGCTCCACCTTTTTTAGACCGGAGCATCTCGATCCCTGGCGCGAGAAAGGCTGCAACCCTTTGCGCAGAGATTTTCCTTCTCCGGTTCATTGGTTTGAATTCCACGACCCTTGTCGAGTTCGGCATTAACGACTTCAACAAGACGGCTTTACCAACCCCCATTGGCAAGGGACACAGAAATTTGCAGCTATTTGCAATCATTGTGCGCCTGTATGGATTGGGTTTCAAGGCTTCTACGCCAAAGGTAGCCTGGTCGAAGCATTATTGTTTCGTCGCGTTTTTGTTGTTTCTGTAATGCTTGATCATTTCGCCGCCAGCACATGGGCGGGGCGATTATTTGCCGGCTCCCGCAGAGCGGGGGCCGGCCTTGAAAGGAGAAGTCAGACTTTAACTTCGATTATTTGAGAGCTTCCCAGGTTTTCTGGATTTCGCCAGCAACGTCTTTGGCATCTTTGCCGCCAGCATAATCGACCATACCAGTCCAGAAGGAGCCAGCGCCGATTTTACCTGGCATCAGGTCAGAACCATCGAAACGGAATGTGGTTGCATTCAGCAGAATCTGGCCCTGTTTGCGCAGAGTGTCGTTAGCGTATGCATCAAGGTTGGCCGTTTTCAGAGCGGTCAGCAGACCAGACTGTGCCATCCAGATTTCATGAGCGATTGGGGTTTTCAGGAAATCGATGAAGGCTTCGGCAGCTTTGGAGTCTTTGGTGATACCGAACAGGGTACCTGCACCAAGAACCGGTTTGCCAAGGTCTTTTTCTGCATAGGCAGGGAAGTAGAAGAAGTCAGCATCTTCGCCCAATACGGTGCCTTCCGGGAAGAAGGACGGGATGAAGCTGGCCATTTTGTGCATGTAGCATTTTGGTGGAGATGTGAAGAGACCTTTCGGGCTGTCACGGAAGTCGGTGGTAGCAACGGAGCCTGCGCCGCCATCAACGAACTTGTCGTTACGTGCAAACCAGCCGAATTCTTCAATTGCGGTGACAACAGCAGGATCATCAAACGGAATGGCGTTGGTTACCCATTTGTCATAGGTTTCTGGAGATGCCGTGCGAAGCATCATGTCTTCAACCCAGTCGGTTGCAGGCCAACCGGTAGCGCCGCCAGATCCCAGACCGATGCACCATGGGGTACCGCCGTCTTCAACGATCTTTTCGGTCAGAGCTTTTAGGTCTTCCATGGATTCAGGAACTTCGTAGCCAGCGTCTTCGAAGTTTTCAGGAATGTACCAGACCAGAGATTTCAGATCTTCCTTGAAGGAGAAAGCGAAGAATTTCTTTGCGCCGTCTTTGTCTTTATAGGATCCGAGATCGACCCAAGACTGACCGGCAGCATAGTTTTCTTTCATCCAATCCTTGGTTTCATCGCTCAGAGGGGTCAGGTACCCTTTGCTAGCAAGGTCAGCAGCAAGACCTGGCTGCGGGAACACTGCAATGTTCGGAGCAGAACCAGCACCAGTGTCGATAACGATCTGCTGTTCAAAGCTGTCGGAACCAGCATATTCAACTTTACTGCCGGTTGCTTCTTCGAAGTAAGCGATCACGCTCATGAACAGGTCTTTGTCGGCACCGAGCCATGGACCGGAAATCGTCAGGGTTTCCCCCGTGAGGTCAACGGCATTTTTGAATTCTTCGTAAGATGACCAAGTGAATTTGGCATCTTCGCCCGGCTTGAATTTCAGCTCAGCAGCTTGCAGCCCACTTACCGAGAGAGCAACAACAGCAGCACCAAGCATTAATGATTTCAACATTTCGCGAACCTCCCAAGGACACCAAAGGCGTCCTGTCGTTATTAGACAATAGTTGCACTTAATTCAAAGCGCTTTGAATGGCAAGAGCATGCTTTGCTTGACTGTCAGAGTCAAGAATGAATTTAAGACTTTATCGGGTAATTCTGGCAAAAATATTCAATTTCTGCGCTATTCGTCTAGTTTCACGCTAAAAAGCAAGAAAGCGCTTTCATTTGAGGATTGAAGAAGCACAAAAATTGTGTCTAAGATATTTGTCAAATTCTCAAAGGGCTTTGGATGCATAAATGACGGCCTGTCAAGCCCCCCCGTAAAAAGGCAGACCGCAGAACTAAACGACTGAAAAGTCTCACACTATCAACCTCTGGTCGTGTGAGCATGAGGGAACGAATGTGAATCTCAAGGAACTTTCCAATATCCTGAATCTTTCTCAAACGACGGTGAGCCGTGCGCTTAACGGCTATCCTGAAGTTGGAGAGAAAACACGTATCAGGGTCATTGAGGCGGCAAGAAAATACAACTACCACCCCTCCTATTCCGCCAAGCGACTGGCCATGGGACGCTCCCATGCTGTCGCTCACGTGGTTCCCCAGAACCCACAGCATTCGATGATCAACCCCCACTTCTCCGACTTCATTGCCGGCGCTGGCGAGACCTATGCCCGATACGGCTTTGAAATGCTGATTTCAGTCGTCCCCTATGATGAACAGGAGCAATGCTATCGCGAGCTTGCCCGTTCCCGCCGCGTTGACGGGGTTATCGTGCACGGTCCATACAAGGAAGACCCCCGCATCCCGTTGCTGGAAAATCTGAAATTGCCATTTGTCGTGCATGGCAGGATGGAAGGCAAGGCGACCCATTATTCATGGCTTGATGTCAACAACCGCAGCAGCTTCAAACGCGCGACCAATTTCTTGCTCGATCTGGGTCATGAGCGCATAGCCTTGCTTAATGGCGTGGAAGAAATGGACTTTGCCTTCAGACGACGTCTCGGTTATGAGTCCGCCCTTTTGGAGCGTGGCTTGACAGTGGACCCCAGCCTGATTTTTTCCGCCGACATGGTTGAGCCTTACGGCTATGACGTCACGAAGAAGCTCCTGTCAACGGAGCATCCCCCTTCTGCGGTGGTGACCTCGTCTGTCCTGACGGCACTGGGCGTTGTTCGTGCGGTTCAGGAATGCGGGTTACAGGTTGGGCACGACCTCTCTGTTGTCACATTTGACGATGAGCTATCTTTCCTGCAATATCCCGGAGTACCGCTCTTTACTTCCGTCCGTTCTTCGATCAAGGATGCCGGCAGTCGTTTGGCTGAAATTCTTATCGACCAAATCAATCATCCGGAAAAGGGGCCGATTCAGGAACTCTGGGAAGCCGATCTGGTTGTCGGCCGCTCTACAGGTCCGTGTCGATAGACCTCGAACCAAGCAAATTTTTCTCCATCACGCCCTCTTGAAGGCGTAAAGAAACAAGGGCCGCACCCATGCCAGCACTTGCCAGACAGGCTGACTTTACCGTCAAACGCTCTGATTTCCCGAAAGATTTCATTTTTGGCACCTCCACCTCCGCCTACCAGATCGAAGGCAGTTCGTTTGGAGGTTGCGGGTCCAGTCACTGGGACACTTTTTCCGCCACGTCCGGCAATGTCGTGCGCTGCGAGAACGGGGCCCTTGCCTGCGCTCACTATAATCATTGGGAAAGCGATCTGGATCTGATGAAAGATCTTGGCGTTGAAGCCTATCGCTTTTCGACATCCTGGGCCCGCGTGATGCCAGAGGGGCGCGGCGCGGTCAATCAAGAAGGTCTGGATTTTTATGACAGGCTGGTGGACGGCATGCTCTCGCGCGGGCTTGCGCCCAATCTGACACTCTATCATTGGGAATTGCCAAGCGCTCTTTCTGATATCGGCGGCTGGCGCAATCGCGACATTGCGGACTATTTCGCCGACTATGCCGAAATTGTTGTCAAGCGGCTCGGGGACAGGCTTTCAACCGTAGCAACAATCAACGAACCATGGTGTGTCACTTGGTACAGCCATTTTCACGGCGCCCATGCACCGGGTATGCGGGATATCCGCGCGGTCAGTCGTGCGGCTCACATTGTCCCGCTTGCTCATGCAAAGGCCGTATCGGCCCTGCGTGCCCTCGGTCAGAAGGACTTGGGGATCGTGCTCAATTTCGAGCACACGAGTGCTCTTGATGACAAGCCCTCTTCGCTTGAAGCTGCATCACTGACCGAAGGCATCTATAATCGCTGGTTCCTTGGCGGCCTCTTCAAAGGCGAATATCCTGCCGATGTCCTGCACTATCTGGAGCCACACATGCCAAAAGGCTGGCATGCGGACATGGAGCAGATCGCTCAGCCCATCGATTGGCTCGGGATCAACTATTACACGCGAAGCCTGGTCTCGGCGGGCAAAACGGATCCCGATTGCGCCCTGCCCGAAATGATCGGCAACAAGGGGCCTCTACCCAGAACGGAAATGGACTGGGAAGTCTATCCCGAAGGCCTTGGCTATTTGCTCGAATGGATCAGCAACAATTATACCGGTACCCTGCCCCTTGCCATCACGGAAAATGGCATGGCCAACAAGGATGCCGTAGTTGACGGCGTCGTGGACGATCAGGAACGCATCGCTTATCTCGATGCCCATTTCAAACAGGCTCTTGGCGCGATCGAGAAAGGTGTGCCCTTGCGCGCCTATTTCGTCTGGTCGTTCATGGACAATTTCGAATGGGCTCTTGGCTATGACAAGCGCTTCGGGTTGGTGCATGTGGATTTTGAAAGCTTCAAGCGCACGCCCAAAGCCTCCTATCACGTCTTGAAAAAACTGCTTGAAAAGAGCTGATGCCTGCTCAGGCGTCATTCTGACAGATACCGCAGTTGAGGCATAAAAAGAGGCAGCCCGAAGGCTGCCTCAGATATCAAACAAGGCGCTAAGCACAAAGGCTGGGGGACGCGCGATGTTTTTGCTGGCCGCCGCTGCGGGGGACAACGACGACCAGCATGCAGACCCAAAAGGCCCACGATTGTTGGCCCCAGGGGCCTACGCACAAAGAAAGTTGCCTATCAAAGCGGCGACACTCGTGTGGGGGACTGGTCGCTCTTCTTTCTTTGCCCGCTCATTCTGCCAGCATCCAGGTTACTGTTGCCGCATCTCGAACCACAAGAAACCCTAGAGTGGCAAACGCAGTGTTTCCTTCAATGTTTCCAGAGATATGAGCGTTTCAGTTCTACGCACAGCAGCCAGATGCTTGAGAGATTTGGCTATGAACACGTTCAAATCCTGATTTGTGCGTTCTCGCACTTTCAGCAGATAAGAATGCGTTCCCGTTACGTGATGAACCTCAACCACCCTATCAAAGGCAGTCACTTGGGAAACAAATTCCTGTTCACTACATTTATAGTCCAGATCCACAAAGACGAAGGCTGTGACTTCAAAACCGACAACAGAAGGCTCGACAATGGCCTCGATTGATTTGACGGCACCAGAATCGATCAGCTTACGGACCCGATCATTGGTCGCCGAAACAGAAAGGCCAATCTCTTTGGCCAAATCTGCGCTGGCTCTTCGACCATCCTTCTGAAGGAGATCCAATAATCGTCTATCGGTCGCGTCCATCAGAATAATACCCGTCATGTGTTTCTTCGAAAGGATAGCTACTCAAACTTGAGTATCTTCGCAAGCCCTTTGCTCCAGGTTGTCATACTTTCGTTTGGCATTAGTAGCAATTTCGAAGGCCAAAAGTGGTACATATTCAAGTTCATTAATAAGGAAATTTCATAAATTCTAATATTTCAGCGGTTTTCCAGTCAAAACGCTTCATACAATAGTATAAAATTTTAAACACTCTAAGTTCAGTATTCTGTGGATATCGGAAAACGTTTACATGCTCAGATCAATCAAGATTCATGTTTTACTCTTGCCTGTACATTATCCGTTAAATTTCCGGCAAACTTTTTAAACAACAAAAAATCATACTGGAAAACGAGACTATTTCATTCACCTTTGAGTGGATCTTTGAAATTGTCAGAGTGGCGATATACTTTGAAAAAACACGAGCGGCGGCCCGAATTCTCTTGCCGCCGACGTTAAAACTTGAAAATTCAGGCAAATCAACATTGCCAACCAGACATATTACTGTTGCCTAAGACATGAATCGATAGATTCCGATATATTTAGAAGTCTTTCGTCCTGACCGCTTTCCCCCATGATCATAAGGCCGACCGGAGCAGCCGAGTCTGGACCAACCGGTATTGTCGCAGCAGGTCGGCCCAGAAGATTCACGATCGAGGTATTGCGCAACACTTTGAGATTGGTTTCCCGATATGATTCTTCGGACTCAAGCAACGGCTGTATCTCAGGCGGCAGAACGGCAACCGTCGGCATGAGTACGGCATCATAATTGCGTGTTGCCAGATGGGTTCGCTCCTGCATTTCCTTCTGCAATCGCAACATGTCGATATAATCGGCAGCTGTGATCATGGCGGCAGCTTCTATCCGGCTCGCAACGCGGGGATCCATGCCCTTGCCATGCTCGAACAGGAACATGCGATGGGTGTGATAGGCTTCGGGCCCGGCGATGCTTCCCTGGCGACCGATGTCGTTAAAAATATTGATTGCGTCGACCTTGATGCGCTCCAGACGGGCCCCGGCCTTCGAGATCACTTCAAGAGCCCGGACAAAGGCCCCGGCGACTTCAACGTCCAGACCATCAAGCGCAATAGTCTCCAGAATGCCGAAGCGCAATCCGTTAAGCGGCAGGATCTCGGCATCAGGAATAGGCAGTCCGGCCATAACATGGTCAATGATCCGGCAGCAGTCGATAGATCGGGCTATGGGGCCTGCGGTATCAAGGGTCGTTGAAAGGGGCAGAACTCCATCAAGCGGATGGCGGCCAGTTGTCGGCTTGAAGCCGTAGAGACGGTTGAAGGCGGCAGGAATGCGAACGGATCCGCCGGTGTCGCTACCGAGGGCGGCAAATGCCATATTCTCGGCAACTGACAGGGCTCCGCCTGAAGACGAACCGCCCGGAACATGGCCGGTTTCCCGGTCCCACACTGAAGGTGGCGTGCCGAAATGGGGATTGATGCCCAACCCGGAATAGGCAAACTCGGTCATGTTGGTGTGGCCGAGAAAAATCGCACCCGCAGCCCGCAGGCGAGAGATGACCGTCGCGTCGGCCTTGGCCGGTTTGGCGATTGCGGCCAGCTCTTTGGAACCGCCGGATGTAATCACGCCCTCGATATCAAAAAGGTCTTTGATGGAAATCGGAATTCCGGCCAGTGGCCCTTGCGGTACACCCATCTTGCGCATGGCGTCCGAGGCCGCGGCCTGCGTTATGGCAACATTCTTGAAGGTTCGAACGAAAATGGTGCCACCATTGCCATCTTCTTTCTCGATTTCGTTGAAGGCTGTACTGACCAATTCAACAGATGAGGTTTCTCCGCTTTGCAAGGCTTTTTGCGTTGCCGCGATTGTTCCAGAAACAGCCATTACTTAAACTCCAATTACCGAACCCTTGTTGCCTCAGACGTTATGCCGGGCGAGGTTGTGCGGCTTCGGTTCTATTTCCCGATTGACATGGAGATATATGTTAACGGCAAAAGTCCGGTTTGTCGCCCATACCGGTGCAATGATGGCGGGTCGGTACGCATTTTGGGGAAATTTCTTCTGAAAGGCGAATGTGTTGCACCCGCCTCTCTGTTTCTCGATGATTTGAAGTCAACGCGTTTTCTTGACGCTTGAAATGACATTCTCAATCATTTTCATCCCGGCACCACCCCCAAGGGTCATGATCGATTCGGGATGGAACTGAACTGCCATGATCGGCTCGGACTTGTGCTCGATTGCCATGATCACTCCATCGTCTGTCTCAGCTGTCACCTCAAACTCCTTGGAGAGAGTGACAGGATCTGCAAACAGCGAGTGATAGCGACCAACCACGACCTGATCGGGCAGCCCCTCAAACAGGCATCCGGGCTGAAGCCGGATACGAGTCGGCTTGCCATGCATGGGGACGCTGAGCTGCCTTAAGGAGCCACCAAAGGCCTCTGCCAGAGCTTGCAGCCCCAGACACACGCCAAAGATGGCAACGCCATGTTTGCGTGCCAGTTCGATGGTCGCTTTGGTATTGAAATGCGCCGGAGATCCCGGGCCGGGCGACATGACAACGAGATCGGGCTTGACCTTGTCAAACACCTTTTCAGCGACCGGAGTACGAACCGTGACGACCTCGGCTCCGGTCTGGCGGAAATAGTTGGCCAATGTATGCACGAAGCTGTCCTGATGGTCGACGAGCAAAATTTTCACGCCCGTGCCAAACAAGTCCTTTTTCTGGCTTTCGGCCAGTTTTTCAGGATTGGCAGCATCGCGAATGGCCGCCCGCAAGGCGGATGCCTTCAATTCGGTTTCTGCTTCCTCGGCTTCCGGATCGGAGTCGAACAGCAAGGTTGCCCCTGCCCTCACCTCGGCAATGCCATTCTTGATGCGGATGGTCCTCAGGGTGAGGCCGGTATTCATGTTGCCATCAAAACCGATTGCACCGATTGCACCACCATACCAAGCGCGGGGCGACTTTTCGTGCTTTTCGATGAAGTCCATGGCCCATAGCTTGGGAGCACCGGTCACGGTAACAGCCCATGCGTGGGACAGGAACGCGTCCATCGCATCGAGACCCTCACGCAATCGCCCTTCGATATGATCGACCGTATGGATCAGACGGGAATACATCTCGATCTGTCTGCGACCCTTCACGCGAACCGAGCCGGGCACGCAGACGCGGCTCTTGTCGTTGCGGTCAACGTCGGAACACATGGTCAGCTCGCTCTCGTCCTTCTTGGAGTTGAGCAGGGTCAGGATCTGTTCGCTGTCCTCGATAGGATCCGCACCCCGTTTGATGGTGCCGGAAATCGGGCAGGTTTCGACCAGATCGCCGTTGCTGACCTTGACGAACATTTCTGGGCTGGCCCCGATGAGATATTCCTGTGCGCCCAGGTTGATATAGAAACCATAGGGTGATGGGTTGACCTGCTGCAATCGGCGGGAGATGGCGGAGGGATCGCAATTGACCGTTTCATAGAAGGTCTGCCCCGGAACGCATTCAAACAGATCCCCGCGTTTGAAATAGTCTACCGCCTTGCGGACAATGCCTGCATATTCGCCTTTGACATGGTCACCGGCAGCTGGAACGGTCTTTGACGGGTTGAAGGGATCGACATGGGTTTCGCGCTCCATGCCTTCGGTGGTATTGCCCTCGAACGCAAAATCATACCGATAGCGAATGACTTCCTGCGCATAGAGGTCATTGACGATGACCTCATCGGGCAGATAGAGCACCATGTCGCGCTGGTCATCTGGCCGTTCAAGCTGCAAGTCGATTGCGTCGAACTGAAAAGCCAGATCGTAACCGAAGGCACCATAAAGGCCGAGGGTGCTGTCCTGCCCGGACTTGAACAGGCCAACGATTTCGCGCACGACAGAGAAAACGCTTGGCACGCGGCTGCGTTCTTCCTCGGTGAAGGTTCCTTCCGGCTCCTTGACCTCAAGCGTGATCGTGGTGTCATCCGCTTCGTAGCTTTTGAGAATGAAAAGGTCCTTGAGGCATTTATGGATGGCAGGAATGAGCACCACGCCCCGGTCATTGAGTGCTTCGACGGTCATGGTACGTCCGCGCGCGGTGATCACAAGCGGCGGATTGACAAACCCCAGCTCCCAGCGGGTATAGCGCCCCGGATATTCATAGTTTGATGACAGCACAACGCCGCGCTGGCTATCCAGCTGGTTCAGGCAGCGATCAAGGGCGGTGGCAAAGTTATCACGGCCGGCCTGGCGCATGACTTCGATGCCACCTTCGGTGATATAATCCTCGTCCGGGATAAAATCTATTTCGTCAGTGTCTGGCTTGGACATTTCGGTACTCATTGGATCCTCGCTTCAGGGTCACCCCGATTGCAGGGTATGACTGCTGTTATGCTCTTCCCGCTTCGTCCCGGCGGGTCCTTGTGCAAAGCCTATGGGATACACAAAAGCCGCCGGAAGTCCGACGGCTTGTTCCCAAATTCGATTAACACATAGGGATAGGGTCAGCCGCCGTTAACGCGTCTGCCACCACCAACCAGAATTTTGTGCAATGAATAGTTTCATACCCGTTTATGTAGCGCATTTCCGATTTGACGACAAGCCCAGAATCACGGTGATCAAACATGTCCTTAGAAATGAAAACAGGGCCCGAAGGGGCCCTGTCGGCTTCATTCTTGTAGCAACCCGGATCAGGCGTTTGCGACGCCATTGAGGAAGGAATCAACCTCATGTCGCAGTTGCGATGTACGCTGAGCCACATCCATCGAGCTTCGTTCAACCTGCTCGACATTATGACTTGTCTGCGTGATCGATGCAGACAGATCCGACATGTTGCCCGCCACCTGCGAGGTGCCGCTAGCTGCTTCGGCGACATTGCGGCTGATCTCGTAGGTCGCAGAACCCTGCTCGTCGACAGCGGTGGAAATGGTCGTGGTATATTCGTTGACCTTTTCCATCGTCTGGGCGATGCCCTGGATCGCGGTAACGGCATGGTTGGTCGCGGACTGGATACCCTGGACCTGTGAGGCGATTTCCTCGGTCGCCTTGGAAGTCTGGTTTGCCAGCTCCTTGACCTCGGCAGCAACAACCGCGAAGCCCTTGCCATGTTCGCCAGCTCGCGCCGCTTCGATGGTTGCGTTGAGGGCAAGCAAATTGGTCTGCTCGGCAATGGCCTGAATGAGCGAGACCACATCGCCAATCTTCTGGGCAGAATGGGACAGACCGGCAACGGTTTCGGTGGTTTCCCGAGTGGCTGCGGTTGCCTGATGAACGACCTGAGACGTTTCTGAAACCTGCCGCTTGATTTCCTCGATGGATGCGGAAAGCTCTTCGGCAGCAGAGGCCACGGGTCTGCACATTGCCAGATGCGATTTCAGATGCCGAGGCGGAACTGTTTGCCTTCTCGGAAGTCTGGTCGGCAACGCTTGAAAGAACCTTTGCAGCTTCTTTCATATTCTCCATATTGCTCGCCACCGTGTTCAGCAAATCGGTCGAAGAGGTCCGGAACCCTTCGATCATCGCCTCAATCGCATGCTGACGCTTGGCGCGTTCGTCATGTTCGACGCGGCTCTGCTGTTGCAGTCTCTGACGTTCCTGAGCATTGTTGCGAAGCACATCGACCGAACGGCTCAATTCTCCGATTTCGTCCTGACGATTGGCATTTGGCAAATCGACTTCGAAATTCTGCTGCGCGATTTCCATCACACCCTGATTGAGTTTCTGCAACGGGAATAAAGATGCGCGGATAAACCAGAATACGAAGCCACCCATCGCAATCAGTCCGACAACACCGAGAATGAGAAGGCTTTGCGTCAGATTATTGGCGGGCGCCATGAGCTCGTCATAGCTCTGATGGGTGTAAACGGCCCAGTTTCTGACCAAACACATTCATCGGTTCGGCAATTGCAAGGCTAAGCTCACCCTTGATGTCCACGTCTCCCGTGATGGTCTGGCCGTCCATTGCCTTGGCCACCAGATCCGCCTGAGCAGCCCCCAAAGGATTGACCTCCTGGTCGATGAAGTTGATCTGCTGCATATCGGCAGAGACCAGTTCAACGCCACCGGTTTTACCAAGCCCGGATCTGTCGCTCATGACAGACGTGAAGCGATCGGCATTGACCTCAAAGGCGATGGCTCCCATCGTGAGGCCCCACTTCATGGCAGGACCAACCAGATAACCGGTCATCTTGCCATCATGAACATAGAAGCCAGTGAAGTTGAAGCCTTCGAACTTCTTTTTGGGATCCGTCTTCGCGATGGACACGATCGGGCTTGCCGCCTGGACAAGATCCTGATTCAGATCCTTGTCTACAAAAAGATTTTTGCCCAGCTCAGCCCCTTTGAGGTAGCTGTAGTAGATATTGCCTTCTTTATCAAAGAAGAGAATATCCTTGAAAATGTCACCCTCGATCAGGCTGCCCAGGGCAGCATGATGCTTGAGATGGATCGTTGCATAGCGCTGATCGGAATCCTCCAGTTCGACCAGCTTGTAACGATCCTGCTTCGGGTGAGGATTTTTCGTAATATACAAATCCCGCAGCACAGAGCCAGGATCATCCCCCAACGACTTCCAACCGCTTTGCAATTCAGTTGAAGCATTGGCCGTGGTGGTGTGGGTAAGCAGGGTTGTCATCTTTTCCTGTAATTGTTCGAAATAGACTTCGACCGTGCTTGTTTTTCCTTTGGCGGCAGTAAGCAAGGCGTTTTCCGTCAAGCTCACAGATGTTTTTCCGCCCATCCAAGAAGCAACAACAACAAATACAGCAACCAAAAAGACAACTGAAAGAATCATTATTGCTGGGATTTTGGTTGCAAGACGCTTGGGCATTATCTGCATGGGAATCTTTAAACCTCCGACTATCTGTCGGATAGTTTCAAGCAACAAAATTATCTTTTAGTAAACTCGAACTTCAATTAGATTGAAATTATTGCTTATACCCGGAAAGGTTTGAAAAAGCAGTGTTAAAAGTTCCTATTTGGAAAATTTTGCTATTTATTCTCTTTTGAACAATAGATTGAAATATTTGAATTATATCAATTCAAAGTGATTTTAAAATAACAACAGGGCCAAGAGGCCCTGTTATATTTAATAAAATTTTATATGACTATTTGCTTTTACTATGCACTCGCGACATTTTTCAAGAAACTGTCGACCTCCGCTCTCAGCCGTTCGGTTTGATCCATGACAGAACGCGTATCTGCCTCGACCTGTCCGACAGATTGCGTAGTCTCTGCAACCGACTGGGAAAGGTTGGACATATTGCCAGCAACCTGCATGGTACCGTCCGCAGCCTGAGCCACGTTGCGACTGATTTCGTAGGTCGCACTGCCCTGCTCGACAACGGCTTGAGAAATGGAGCCCGTATATTGGTTCACCTTTTCCATTGTCTCGGCGATGTTCTGAATGGCCCCAACCGCATTTTGGGTTGAACCCTGAATTGCCTGAATCTGGCTGCTGATTTCCTCGGTCGCCTTGGAGGTCTGGTTGGCCAGCTCCTTGACTTCGGCAGCAACAACCGCGAAGCCCTTGCCATGTTCACCGGCACGCGCCGCCTCGATGGTTGCGTTGAGGGCAAGCAAATTGGTCTGCTCGGCAATGGCCTGAATGAGCGAGACCACATCGCCAATCTTCTGAGCCGCTTCAGACAGCCCCGAAATGGTTTGCGTTGTTTCGCGCGTTGCTTCTGTCGCCTGATTGACCACGAGGGACGTTTCCGCGACCTGACGCTTGATTTCCTCAATCGAGGTTGTCAGTTCTTCCGCCGCTGATGCAACGGTCTGCACATTGCCTGACGCCACTTCCGACGCAGATGCAGAGTCGCCTGCCTTCATTGCAGTTTCTTCCGCGATCGATGAAAGCAATTCTGCCGTCTTGTGCATGTTGTCCATGTTCGACGACACTTCGTTGAGCATTCCACTGGACGATGCCCGGAAACTGTCAATCAGTTGTTCGATCAAAATCTGCCGCCGTGAGCGTTCATCCTGCTCTATCCTGCTCTGCTCTTCCAGACGCATGCGCTCCTGAGCATTTTCACGCAGGATTTCGACGGACTGAGTCAACTCGGCAATCTCGTCCTTGGATTTGGAGACGTTGAGGTCGACCTCGTAGTTTCCTTCAGCGATCTGCATCACGCCTTCGTTAAGCTTGTGCAAAGGAGACAAGGTCGAGCGGACGAAGAAAACACCAAACAGTCCCATCAGCACCAAGAGAACGAACCCGACAAGCAACATGGCGTGGGTCTGATCGTAGGACGGTGCCAGCATTTCATCATAGGTCTGCTCGGCGATGACGGCCCATTGCGTCCCAAGAACGGACATGGGCGCAGAAATCGCCCGGAAGCGTTTTCCGTTGATTTCGACATCCCCTTTCGCCTCCAGCCCGGCAAGGGCCTTGGCGGCAATGTCGGAGACCGACGCAGGCAGTGCGCTGACGGTATTGTTCTGGAAGTTCACCTCTGTGAGGTCCGATGAAATCAGCTTGACCTCACCGGTCTGACCAAGACCAGATCGATTTGACATGACAGAAGAGATCATTTCAGGATTGATCTCGAAGGCCACCGCAGCAATGATCTTGCCCCATTTGAGAACCGGAGCGACCATGTAACCGGTCACGCGCCCGTTAAACTCTGTGAAGCCGCTGAAGCTGGGCCCTTCATATGGCGTTTTGGGATCGGTGTTGGCCAGTGTCAAAATCGGTGACATGAGGGATTTGAGCGATTGGGGCAACACATCAGGCTCGGCAACATTGCGGGCAAAGGCGGCCCCTTTGCGATAGGTGTAGAAGATGTTGCCTTCCTTGTTGACAAGCATGACATCCCGGAACAATCCGCCAGTGAGCAAGGATGCCACCGCTTCCTGATGTTTGGCATGGATCTTGTCATAATAAACCGTGGCACTGCCACCCGACATCAACTTGAAGCGTTCATTTTCTGAATTCGGGTTGTCGGAAACATAAATTTTCTGAAGTGTGCTTGAAGCATCCTCGCGCAAAACGCCCCAACCGCCATTAAGCTCGGTTGCGGCCACTTCGGTGGTGGTGTGCGAGGCCATATCCTTCATCTTGTTCTGCAACTGGGACAGATAGACCGTCAAGGTATCTGTCCGCCCTTTTGCTGCATTCAAAAGAGCCGTTTCAGTCAGCTTTACAGACGTTGATTCTCCCATCCAGGTCGCCAGTCCGACGAGAACGGCTACAGTAATTGTAATGGAAGTTACTAATATGACTGGTATTTTTGCAGACAATCTTTTGGGAGCAAAACGCATGATCGTTCCTATAATCAGATTATATCTGCGCGAATTGTCGCAAGGCCGACGTTTCGAAAATGTAAATCGCGGTAATTAATTTTTGCTTTCTTACCTCAGGTTACCGAGCTAAAATTGGGCATATGTCCAAAATATAGTCAACGACATCGGTTTTATGGTTACGAAATACGAAAAAGGGCGCCCAAACAGCGCCCCTTTTCTATAAGCTCACCTATTCTATTGCTTTGAGCTATTTGTTTTTTTTGTGGATGACAGCCAAAAGATGCTGCTTGCTCCTCACATCATGCGGTTGGCAATGGCAACAGCCTGGGTGCGCCGATAGCAGTTCAGTTTCTTGAGGATGAGAGAGATATGGTGTTTGACGGTTGCCTCTGTCAAACCAAGCTCATAAGCGATCTGCTTGTTCAGCAATCCATCACGCAGATAGCGCAAAATAGTCATTTGTTTGGGGGTCAGGTTTGCGAGCTTCTGATACAGGCTGGAGCGTTCCAAAACGGCATCACTTTCGATGACCACATACTCATCGGCAATTCCGCTCTTTACGCGCTTGGAGATTGAGCGCAGTTCCGCGACCGAGGCCGTTTTGTAGATGACCCAATCAGCACCGTTGCCCAGTGCGAAATGAGCCAGTCCATCGTCTGCATGGTTGCAGATCAGGATAAGTCTTGCATGCTTGTAGGCTTTTCTGACATCGGTCAGAGCGGCAGAGCCCCGGCTTGATGTTGCATCGAGGTTCAAAACTAGAAGAGTGTCTTCGCGGTCAGGTGCGGCGCTAAGCAGCTGTTCGAGTCCGGCACAATCAAGAACCGGTGTGTATTCGCGTTTGATACCAAGCATGTTAAGCAGGCATTCAGTAAATATCGGATGGGGCTCGGCTAAAACAACCGTGCGGTAAGTGACAGAGCCTTGTTCGGCCTGATGTCCCAAACCACGACGTACCTCACCTCCAATATCGTCGAGCAGTAGCATTCTCTCTCCCCCTTGTGCTGGTAAATCTGTCTTTGGTGTTCCAGCCAGATAGAGCTCTTAAGATCGAGAAGAAAATCATACGAGATGGTTGGATCAGTCCTCCAAGTTTGATCCTGCCAACAGCTTTGCCCTCAACGGATCCTGCATATGCGCGGTCGCTCATGAGTGGCTTGCCATGCGCTTCAAATCCCCAAATTGGCTTGCGAGTAACTTCGCGCTTCATTGAAGACTCTGAAATTGCTAAGATTTTCCTCCTATCCTAGCCTAAAGGCCAGTAGCGTGAGGCCATTTGAGTCTAGTTACGCAAGTTTGTCAATGAAGAGCTTGATTCTATTACAAAAATTTGCGAATGTTTTTGCAAACAATTTTTTGCAAATTGCAAATCTTGCAAACTTCAGGAGGAAGACTTGTCAGAAAAGCTGTTTGTTGGTCCCAAAGTGAGGATATTGCGCGAGAGCAACGATTTGACGCAGGCAAGTTTTGCGGAGCGTATCGGAATTTCGACAAGCTATCTCAACCAGATCGAGAATAATCAAAGGCCCCTCACGGCACCAGTTCTCCTTTCGCTCAGTCACCATTTTAATCTTTCAATCAATGATTTGGCCTCCGCTGATACCAGCCGGGTGATCGCCGATTTGAAAGAAGCGCTTGAAGAGCCACTTTTCAGGGATACCACCCCTGGTCTACAAGAAATGAAGATGGCCGCGTCCAACTCGCCCTGGCTGACACAGGCCTTTTTGACCCTTCATCAGGCGCATAGGCGGGCCAATGAACGGTTGATGGTTCTGGATGACGCGTTGACGGCACAGTCCCGGGAAGGCAGCGACCGGGCCGTTTTGCCCTATGAGGAAGTGCGTGACTATTTCCAGTATCATGAAAACTATATCGACGAACTTGATATGGCCGCTGAAGATCTGGCGCGCAGACACAGCATGCTCGACGGCAATCGCCTTGCTAAGTTCCAGCAATATCTGGAAGAACGGCATTTGGTGCGTGTCCGCTATACGGAAAATGCGGCCAATGATCAGACATTGCGCAGCTTTGATGAACAAAGCAGAATTCTCAGCCTCAATGGTGGACAGGATGCATCCTCGCTTTCTTTCTTGCTCGCCCATCAAATCGCCATCATGGAGTATCTCGACCTCATCGATGCCCGTGTGGCCAAGGCCAACCTCAGGTCAGCTGCCGCTGAAGCCATTGCACGGGTCGGGCTCGCCAACTATTTCGCAGGCGCATTATGCTTGCCATATCAACGGTTTCTGACCGTTGCCAGAGAAACCCGGCACGACATCGACCGTCTTCGTCATCATTTCGGGGTCTCTCAGGAGCAGGTTTGTCATCGGCTCTCCTCCATGCAAAGGCCGGGAGCGCGCGGTGTTCCCTTCTATTTTCTTCGGGTGGACCGTGCGGGAAATGTCACCAAACGCCATTCGGCGACACGGTTCCAGTTTGCCCGCTTCGGGGGTGCCTGTCCGCTCTGGAACGTTCACGAAGCCTTTGAGGCCCCCGGTCGCTATTTGGTGCAGGTGGCTGAAATGCCTGACGGAATCCGATATCTATGTGTCGCTACAAGCATAACGAAACTCGGCTCCGGCTATCACGCTCCCGTGCGGCGCTATGCCATAGGGATGGGGTGTGAGCTGTCAAATGCCAGTGAAGTCGTCTATTCGGACGGGCTGAATCTGCAAAGCGACTCCAGCGTTGTCGAGATTGGCGTTTCCTGCCGGATCTGTGAACGCAACAGGTGTCATCAGCGCGCAGCGCCGCCGGTGGACCGCAAACTCATCGTCAATCCCAATGTCAGGCAATTCGTGCCGTTTGAACTAGAGAATTCGGATAACTATCGCTAATTCCATTTTTGGTGTTTTATAGGGAAGTGCCTTCCGGAATGTCCGCAAACGCCTTTCTTGAGACAAAAATGCATAGCATTATGCATGGTCGACATGGCTGCATTGCACAAAAGTCTAATCCACAATAAACTTGTGAAAGTTGCAAATGTCCAGGCTGTCGGGTTTTCCTCCAACTCGCCAGAAATGCCGTAAATATTTGCTACTTTGGTCGAAAAATTTCACCATCTATCTAACTTGCTATTTCGTCCCTTCCGCAGATAGGCTTGCAGCTCTAAAAAGTGCAAGCACTCCTCCACTTAGAAGAATCAGATATGCCACACGTTACAAAACTCGTTCGTCTGGACGACTACAAGCCAACGCCTTTCAAGATCGAACACGTATCGATGACCGTTCGGCTGGATCCGAAGAAAACAGTCATCGAATCCCGTCTGTCCCTTTTTCCTGCACCCAATCGGCAGGAAAATGAAAAGCTTGAGCTCGTGGGCGATGATCTGTTGCTTGTCGAGGCGCGCCTTGACGGAGAGATTCTTTCTGAAGACGCCTATCATGCGACTGCCGATCTCTTCACTCTCAGCACCCCTCCGCTCTCCCCGTTCGAGCTGACGCTCGTCACGCAAATTGCTCCGCAGGACAATACCCAGTTGATGGGGCTTTATCGGTCAAACGGCGCCTATTGCACACAATGCGAAGCGGAGGGCTTTCGCCGGATCACCTATTTCTATGACCGCCCGGACAATCTCAGTCTGTATGACGTGCGCATCGAGGCCCCAGCAGAGGTCAAGCATCTGCTGGCCAACGGCAATCTGGTCGAAAGCGGCACAATGCCCGCACCAGAAGGCGCGGACAAAACGCAAGCCTGGCATTTTGCACTTTGGAGTGATCCATTTCCGAAGCCGTCCTACCTGTTTGCGCTTGTTGCGGGAGATCTTGCCCGCGTCGAAGATCATTTCACGACGCGATCCGGACGGGACATCGCGCTGCATATATATGTGGAGCATGGCAAGGAGGACCGTGTCGCCTATGCCATGGATGCGCTCAAGCGCTCCATGAAGTGGGATGAAGATGTCTTCGGTCGTGAATATGACCTCGACATCTTCATGATTGTTGCCGTCTCGGATTTCAACATGGGAGCAATGGAGAACAAGGGTCTCAATGTCTTCAATGACAAATATGTTCTGGCCAAACCGGAAACAGCGACCGATACAGACTATGCCCTTATCGAGGGGGTGATTGCCCACGAATATTTCCATAACTGGACGGGCAACCGCATCACCTGCCGCGATTGGTTCCAGCTCTGTCTCAAGGAAGGGCTGACAGTATTCCGCGATCAGGAATTCTCTTCCGACATGCGCTCCCGTCCGGTCAAGCGGATTTCCGACGTGCAACAGCTTCGCGCAATCCAGTTCCCTGAAGATAGTGGCCCGCTGGCTCATCAGGTTCGCCCCGAGGTCTATTCCGAGATCAACAATTTCTATACCGCGACAGTTTATGAAAAAGGCGCAGAAGTCTGCCGCATGCTTCAGACCCTGCTCGGTGTCGATGGCTTCAAGACCGGGCTTGACCTCTATTTCGATCGCCATGATGGCGAGGCGGTGACCATCGAGGATTTCATCCGCTGTTTCGAAGAGGCTTGCGAGATTGATCTCACGCAGTTTTCCCTTTGGTACAGTCAGGCTGGCACACCCGATCTGGTGGCGACCTATCATTATGATGCTCCGCGCAAGCAGCTTGGCCTTGCCATTGAGCAATCCTGTCCGCCGACACCGGGTCAGCCGACAAAGAAAGTGATGCATATTCCTGTCCGTTTCGGTCTGGTCGGCAGAGATGGCAGCTCTGTGAGTTACAGCTCCATCATTGATGAGACATCCGGTCGCCAGACCTCTTCAAAGGCAGACGATATTCTGGAACTCACGGAACGGCGACATAAGTTCATCTTCTCTGATGTCGAGAGCGATGCCATCCCTTCTTTGTTGCGTGGCTTTTCCGCCCCGGTGCATTTGCGGAGCAATCTCGGTCACGAGGATCATCTCTGTCTCATGCGCCATGACAGCGATCCCTTCAATCGTTGGGAAGCTGCCCAGCTCATCCTGATGGATCATCTGATCAAAACGACACGGGCAATTGGTCAGGGAACATCGCAGGAGCAGATTCCGCCAAGCGATGACATCATCAATGCCCTCAAATCCTCTCTTCTGGACGAGAGTCTTGAACATGCCTTCCGCGCCCAATTGGTTCACCTGCCAAGCGAAAGCGATGTGGCACGGGAAATTGGCAGCAATGTCGACCCGGACGCGATCCATCTTGCCCGCAAGTCCTTGCGGCAAACTTTGGCAAGCCGGATTGGGGACAGTCTGATTGATCTGTATAATGCGCTGGAAGATGACTCTGCCTATAAGCCTGACGCTGCGTCAGCGGGCAAACGCGCCTTGCGCAATGGTCTGCTGGATCTCTGCCTTGCGACAAGGGATGAAGCTGTCATTGCGCTTGCGGTGAAGCAATATCATCAGGCCAGCAACATGACCGACCAGTTCGCCGCCCTGTCGAGCATGGTGCGGAACAATCATGATGCCGCGGATGAGCTGTTGGAAGATTTCCACGCCAAATTCACAAATGATGCACTGGTTATCGACAAATGGTTATCGCTCCAAGCATCGCCTCCGCAGGAGCGGACCTTGCAACGCGTCAAGGATTTGACAAAGCATCCTTCCTTCTCGATAAGCAATCCAAATCGGGTCCGGTCGCTGATTGGTTCCTTTGCGATGAACAATCCCACCCAGTTCAATCGCAAGGATGGTCAAGGCTTTAGGCTTGTTGCGGACATCATTATCGAGTTGGACAGCAAGAACCCGCAGACAGCGGCGCGTCTGGCCAACAACTTCCGCTCATGGAAGGCACTGGAAAGCGAAAGACAGCTCTGCGCCAAGGCCGAACTACAGAGAATCGCAGCCAGTGCAAATCTTTCCAAAGATGTTGCTGATATCGTCAATCGATGCTTGCAATGACTAAAACACACTGAGTCTTTAACAGAATCACATTTGCCTTAAGACAAATCTGATCGCATTAACTTCTCATTAACTAAAAAGTTGGAAGCGGACTCTAGACAAAGTCTCCGATGTCGATTCAAATGAAGTCGACTTCGGAGATGCGGCAAACCTCCGATTTGTTTCAACACTGATCCAGGAGGTCGGGTATGACGCAGGCCAATGTCGCCAGCGCACCCAAAGAGTCAAGATTCAGGTGGTTTGGGCTGGTTCCAAACGACCCGAATGTTGGTGTCTCCGGCCCAGTCCAGATGTTGGCTGGCCCATCCTATTTTCAACGGGTGCGCGAAGAGCCGTGGTTGCGGCGTATCATTCCAGCTGTCATTCTGGTTTTCATCGTTATTGTCGGCATCATGCGGTCTTCCGATCTTTTGTCAAAACGTGACACGATCACGGCGACAGCCGAGCAGGAATTGCAATTGATCGCAGCACTCGTCTCCGAGCGGATGGGGAGCCGTCTTGATACCTATAGTGCCTCTGTTGCGGCCCAGGGCGAACCGTCTCTTCAAACCAGCGAGAGCGATGCCGAGCTGCCAAGCCAGCCGGACGGGGATGACCTCCCTCTCCTTCCCGACGCTGATACCGGAACGGCTTTGAAAAGCGCGCTCGGCGATGAACCGACGCGCACGCAATATCAAGACTGGCTGATCGAGGCCTTGCCCGCGATAGGTCTGTTCGAGCATTATCAGATTTATCTCAATGACCAGACGGGCATGATCGTGGCTTCCGTGCCTCGCGACGCAAAGGACATGCGCAAGACGCTGGTCGAGCTTCTGGGGCGGGCTCAGGCCTTTTCAACCTTCGGGGCGAGTGCAGGTGTCTTTGATGTCTCGCTATCTGCGTCCGAGCAGGCCCTTGCCACCGTGCATCATCTGGGTGGTGGGCGCGGCTCAGTAACGGTGCTGGTTCCGCAAACTGCCCTTTATGGTGCATGGCGATCCGATGTTACCCGCAACGCGATTGTCTTTGTGACCATGAGCGCCATCATTCTGCTCATCGTCTATGCCTTTTTCAGTCAGGGCGCACGGGCACGGGAAGCGGACAGCATGTTCAAGGAGACCGTCCAGCGTATGGACAGCTCCCTCACCCATTCCCGGTCTGGCCTTTGGGACTGGGATCTGACGCGGGGCCATATCTACTGGTCACGCTCGATGTTCGATTTGCTGGGAATGCCCTGGCAGGATGAATTGCTCAGCTTTGCCGAGCTCAATGCCCGCATGCATCCGGAAGACGGCAATCTTCATCAGCATGTGCAGGAATTGTTATCCTCGGACCAGAGCATGATGGATCGCCAGTTTCGCATGTGCCACGAAGAAGGCTATTGGGTCTGGATCCATATTCGGGCCGAGTTGACCTTTTCTCCCAGCAAGCGCCTTCACCTCATGGGCGTAGCGATGGATGTGAGCCAGAAGATTGCCCAGGCCGAACATGACAAGCGCGCTGACATCCGCCTGCGCGATGCGGTGGACACCATCTCCGAAGCTTTTGTCCTGTGGGATGAGAAAAGCCGGCTCGTGCTGTGCAACCAGCCTTACCGCACGCTTCACAATCTGCCTGAAGATCTGGATATCGTCGGTTTGAGCTATAACGAGGTCAGCGAACTGGGGCAGCCGCATGTCGTGGCCATTGAAGACGACAAAAACATCCTGAAAGATGAACTCCTGATTGATCGCGTTGATATTGCTCCCAAAATGGCCCGCAGTTACAAAGTGCAACTGGCAGACGGGCGCTGGGTTCAGATCAGCGAGCGGCGCACGCGCGATGGCGGCTTCGTTTCGGTCGGGACGGACATTTCCAATCTCAAGCTCCAGGAACGGCGTCTGCTTGAAAGCGAACAGCAGTTGATGGCGAGCGTGACGGATTTGCGCAAGTCACGTCAGACCCTTGAAATGCAGGCACAACAGCTGGTTGTCCTGACCGAGAAATATGCGGTAGAAAAAGAAAATGCCGAAAATGCCAATCGGGTCAAATCGCAGTTTCTGGCCAATATTTCCCATGAATTGCGAACACCGCTCAATGCGATTATCGGCTTCTCCGAAGTCATGAAGCAGGAAATCTTTGGCGAGCATGCCACAGAGAAATACAAGACCTATTCCGAAGACATTCATGACAGTGGTGCCTATCTGTTGCAGTTGATTGACGACATCCTGAATATGTCTCGTCTGGAAGAAGGCGATATCGATCTTGATCCCGAAACCATCGATCTTGTTGACCTCACGCGCACGACGGTAGATGAGGCTGTCACCGAGCAGGCGGCTGATCGCAAGATTTCCCTCAAGGATGAGCTGCCCGACGCGCTCGAAGCCTTTGCGGATCCTCACATGGTCAGGCAGGTTCTTTTGAATCTGCTCGACAATGCGGTGAAATTTACGCCCGAAGGTGGTCAGATTTCGCTAAGAGGCGAAATCAGGGATGGCTACACGAGCCTGACAATTTCCGACACGGGCGTTGGCATCCCACAGGATTCCATTGACCGTCTTGTGCAGCCGTTCGAGCAGGTGCAGAACCAGTTCACAAAGACTCACAAGGGATCAGGCCTCGGGCTTTCGATTGCCAGAAGAATTGTCTGCCTCTCCGGTGGCACAATGAAAATCCGGTCCCGTATCGGACAGGGAACACGGATCACTGTGAGCCTTCCATCACATGCCAGACTGGGCACTCAGAGTATGACGGACCTTTTGGAAGGCGAAACGGGGCCTCTTAAGGAAGCAACGAGCTAGCAAGCCCAAAGCGTCTGCCGGAAACACCTGTCGGTTTCTCTGCACCGCGTGTCTGCGCCATTGCTCCGGCTGAAATCTTGAAAATCCCATTAGAGAACCGGCCCTTCATCACCGCCCTCTCCCGGTGATCGCACGGGTCCTATCAAGCGCTCGAAGCAGTTGCGGACTTCTTGCTGATAGTCTGACAACTTTGCCTCAAGACTTTTCATATCCGGTTCGAACGAGGCCGCCACGACGACTTCCTTGAGAGATTGAGCAGCCTTGTTTGGGTTGAAGCTTTCCGACAGGCAGACTCTGAGGATCTGGGTAAGATCGTGATAGAGTCGAATAGCGGGCAGCAGGATCTCTGCCTCGGACTTGTCTATGAGCCCACGATCCACACACAATCTCAAGCTCTCGGCAGTGTTCGAATGCAGAATCTCGGGATTCTCATGGGCGTGGATCAGTTGCAGGCCTTGCGCAATGAACTCGACATCGACCAGACCACCGGGTATCTGTTTGATATTCCAGATATCGCTCGTCGGTTTTTCCTTTTGAATGCGAGCACGCATTTGAGCGATATCGGTCCTGATTGCTTCTTCATCCCTCTTCTGGGAGAGAATGGAGACAATCTCCCCTCTGACGCCATCCATGAAATCGGCATCGCCAGCAATGATCCGGGACCGGGTCAATGCCATATGCTCCCAGGTCCATGCATCACCTGCGTGATAGCTTTTGAAAGACTTGAAAGAGGTTGCAAGCGGCCCTGAATTGCCAGATGGGCGCAAGCGGAAGTCAACCTCATACAGATCCCCTTCCGCAGTCGGCGCGGAAAGCGCAGTAATCAAACGCTGGGTCAGGCGGGCATAATACTGGCTGGCAGCCAGCGGCTTTGCCCCATCAGAATAGGCAGCATCCGGATCATGGTCATATATGACCATCAGATCAAGGTCAGAGGAGGCTGTCATTTCCCGACCACCCAACTTGCCCATTGCGACGATGGCGACCTTGCCACCGGGCACCTTGCCGTGGCGCACTTCCATTTCCCCAAGGCTCACATCAAGCATGTGGCGGATGATGACACCGGCGAGCATGGCGTAGGCGGCTCCGGCCTGCGAGGCAGAAATCGCCCCCATGAGGATGCGCACTCCGATAAGAAACAGCTGCTCCTGTCCAAATATGCGCGCAGCATCAAGGGCCTCTTCAAAGCAGGTTGCTTCCTCCAGAGCACTCGTGAGCTGAATGTTGAAATTGTCCCGCTCAAGGATGTCGCCCAGATAGGCAGGATCCAGCAATGCGTCGATAACACGAGGCCTGCGGCCTATGGTTTGGGCAAGGCGTGGTGAAGCTCCGAGGATAATGATAAGGCTTTCAAATAGTTGCGGATTGTTCCTGAGCAGAGAAAAAAGCTGCACACCGGATGGCAGGGCCTTCAGGAAAGCATTGAAGGAGAGAAAAGCGTCATCGGCATTGTCGGTCTTGCTGAGCGCATTGAGCAGATCGGGCGTGAATTCGGTGAGCCGTTCGCGCGCCTTTGCCGAGCGCATGGCCGGATATCGCCCGAAATGCCAACTGCGAATGGTGTTGATGACTTCCCTTGGATTCTGGAACCCCATCTGCGTGAGTGTCTCCATTGTGGAGGGATCATAATCTTCGCCGGTGAAAACAAGGTTGCCACCGCCCTCGGCCCCAAGCGCCTGTTCTTCCTTGAAGAGATTGACATAATGACCCTGCACACATTCGAGGCAGGCGCGAAGAGCCCTCTTGAACTCATCCAGATCTTCAAACCCCATCATGCGGCCAATTTCGGCAACGCCCTCATCGCTTTGCGGCATGTTGTGGGTTTGCTCGTCACGCTGCATCTGGATGCGATGTTCCACTTTGCGCAGAAACTCATAGCTTTGCGTAAGCTCATTCCGCGCACGAGCGGAAATCCAGGTCAGATTGACCAACTCGCCGAGCATTGCGATCGTCTCGCGCCCTCTAAGCTCGGGATTACGCCCCCCGGCAATCAGTTGTTGAGTTTGGACAAAAAACTCGATCTCGCGAATGCCGCCACGCCCCAGTTTGACATTATGTCCCTTGATGGCAATTGATCCGTGACCCTTGTGAGCATGGATCTGCCGTTTGATGGAGTGGACATCTGCAAGCGCCGCATAGTCGAAATATTTGCGCCAGACAAAGGGGGTAATCTCATGCAAAAACGCGTTGCCTGCCTCGATGTCTCCGGCGCAAGGACGCGCCTTGATCAGAGCCGCGCGCTCCCAGTTTTGCCCCATGCTTTCGTAATATTGCAGCGCCGCCAGAATGGAAACGGCGGGTGGCGTTGAACCCGGATCGGGTCGCAGGCGCAGATCGGTGCGGAAGACGTAACCATCTGCGGTACGCTCTTGCATGATCTTGACGACCTGGCGGGTCAACCGCACGAAAACACGGTTCATTTCCCAACGATCTTCGCAGCAATCATTGTCGCTGTCATAAAGAACTATGATGTCGATATCGGAGGAATAGTTGAGTTCGCCAGCTCCATGCTTGCCCATGGCCAAGGCGACATATCCCGATTGCTTTTCCGGATCGTCCGGGTTGGGCAATGTCAGTTTTTTCCGGTTATGAAATTCGAGCAAGGCAAACCGCACCGCGCTGCGCAAGGTCGCATCGGCGATGTCGGTGAGCGCATTGGTCACCTGTTTGACAGTCCACAATCCGGCCAGATCCGCCAGCGCTATGGTCAAGGCGGCATCCTGCTTGATAATGCGCAAATGCTGCATGATCCGGGCTTCGCTATCGCACTGTTCCTCAAGAGCAGCCTTGACAAGGCGCCTGATACGGCTTTCGGGCTCTTCACTCAGAATAGCCGACAATCGGGAAGGATCGCGTAACATCAATTCGCGCAAGAAGGAGGAATTCTCGAGAACAGAAGCCAGAAAAATCCGCAATCCCGGATGGGCCAGAGCGTTTTGAAGAACGGCAAGATCAATTCCACAGTCGATCTTCTCGCGCATCTTGTCCATTGCTTCGTTCAATAGAACGAGCAGGTTGTCTGCATCCTCTTTCAAAGGAAGCTTTGCCGCTTCCAGCCAAAATGCGTCAATCGCACCCGTTTCCTTTGGCGCATTCATGGTATTTCCCCCCCCTTTGGAATTCCCGGCCGCTTCAATTCACCATTCTTGATCGTATTTATGCTTACTGCTCGTCAAGAGGCGGAAAGCAGATTGAGAAAATCAATCCTGGTTCATTGTCTCCAAGCTCGATTTTTGCATCATGAAGACTTGCCACAGCGTTAACCAGACTAAGACCAAGGCCGGAGCCCGGTTGATTGCGGCTCTTGTCAAGACGAACAAAGCGCTGCAACACGCGATCGCGATCCTCCTCGGCAATCCCCTGCCCGTTGTCTGACACTGTCAGAATGATCAGACCCAGACTATCCTGTTTGTCCGCGTTGTTCGAGATGGTTTTACGGGAAACGGCGATATGGATATGCGGCTGGAGCGGCTCTGTTCCATCCGCTTCGGTCTCCTGCCTCTGCTCCACTGCGTGGCGGACGGCATATTTCATGGCGTTATCGATGAGATTTGCAAGCGCCTGACTGATCAGTTCCCTGTTGCCATTGATCATGTATCCGGTGTCGGCTTTCCATGTCAGCCGCGCGCCTTCATCTTCGGCAACAGGCTCATAAAGCTCGGCCATATCGGCAGCAATGGCACCGACATCCAATGGCGCCTTTTCGATCTGTGTCGATTTGGCCTCGACCCGCGCAATGCGCAGCAAGGCATCAAAGGTTCGGATCAGGGCTTCGGATTCCTCGAGGGTCTGCTCCAGCGCCTGCCGATAGCTTTCGACATCCTGCTGGTCGGAGGAAAGCGTCACTTCTACCCGGTTGCGCAGGCGTGTGAGAGGCGTCTTGAGATCGTGTGCGATATTGTCGGAAACCTCTTTCAGTCCCCTCATCAGCATCTCAATCCGCGAGAGCATGGTGTTGAGGCTCTCGGAGAGGCGATCAAACTCATCCCCGGCCTGGGTGACGGGCAATCGCTCATCGAGCTGGCCACGCATGATATTGCCTGACGCCTCGGTTATCATCTCGATGCGCTTCAGCACCTTTCGCGAGACGAAGATCCAGGCGAGCATGGCAAGAACGATCATCAGGATGGCCGAGACGATGAAGGCCTGCTCAACGACCTTTCGAAACTGTTCCCGCTCACCGACATCACGTCCGACAAGCAGGCGATAGCCGCCGAACATCTCATAAACACTGACAACGGCGTTGTTGTCTTTGCGCTCGTTCTCCCCCAGTCGTTGATAGGTTACCGTCTGCTCAACCGCTCCACGCTCATCAAGCACCCATTTGGGAAGCGCGGCGACATTGCCGGCAACATATAATCCCCTGCTATCGGTGATGAGATAAAGGCTGGCTCCGGGCCGACGGGATCGCTCTTCGATGATCTTGATCAGACCGGCCATCCCCCCCGAGCGATATTGCTCCACGAGACCGCGAACCTCGGCCACGATGGTCGAGTTCAGCTGACGCGTCATCAAGAGCTGGGTGTTGAGCGAAATATAGACGATCAGAAATATGGCAAAGATCGAAAAAATGATCAGATAGATGGCGGACAGCTTGAAAGCCGTGGTCCGCATCGTCTTGCTAATCGATCCTGGCGACATTGATGTCCTTTTTATCCTGAGCAATCCATGATAGTCAGCCGCAGTGGCCGGCTTGTTCGCAAGAGCCATACCCTTTAAAATCGGGTCAGATCAATCGGGCTCGCGCAGACTATATCCCGACCCCCGAACCGTGTGCAGCAGGGCTGGGCCGAAGTCCTTGTCGATTTTCGAGCGCAACCGCGAAATGTGAACATCGATCACGTTGGTCTGCGGGTCGAAATGATAGTCCCAGACATTTTCAAGAAGCATCGTGCGGGTGACCACCTGACCGGCATTCTTCATGAGATATTCAAGCAGGCGAAATTCGCGCGGTTGCAGCAGAATGGTTTCGCCAGCCCGCTTGACATTGTGGGCAAGCCGGTCAAGCTCCAGATCTGCGACGCGATAAACGGTTTCCACTTCACCGGGACTGCGGCGGCGTGCCATGACTTCGATCCGCGCAAGAAGTTCGGTGAAGGCGTATGGCTTGGTCAGATAATCATCACCACCCGCCCTGAGGCCGGTGACACGGTCATCCACCTCACCAAGTGCGGAAAGAATCAGGACCGGAGTTTCATCCCCACTGCCGCGCAATGACTCGATGATCGAAAGGCCGTCCCGTTTCGGAAGCATGCGATCCACGATCATGACATCGTAACCGCCTTTGGTGGCCATGTCATAGCCCTGTGCGCCATCTGCGGCATGCTCGCAATGATGCCCGGCTTCCTTGAGCCCCTTGGCGAGGTAGGCAGCTGCTTCGATATCGTCTTCTATGATCAGGATCCGCATGTCAGGCCTCTTCACTTTCCAATCAATCACTTTTGGCATGAGCAGCGCTCTGCCCTGCCCTTACTCGTCCGGCCAGGTGACAGACTATCGCGGTCTTTGCCTTTGCGCAAAGGTCGATTTGGTGGAAAAGCAGGCCTAACCACAAGGTTGCTCAAGTTTTGGCCCGGATCACATGCCTGTTCGCCACCCTTGGCGAAAAAAGGCCCTGCGAGCTTGCAAAACAAGCCCGCAGGACGTGGTTTCATTCAAATACGAGGCCTAGTGCTTCAGAGGAAGGCCGACAAAGCGAACCCCCTGAGACGCTTTGACGCGCAGCAGAATTGTCTTGCGGTTGTCCTTTTTGGCGGCAGCCACCTCATCGCGGACGACTTGGACGCTTTTGACATCCTTACCATTGATCGTTTCGATCACATCGCCTCTGGACAGGCCCTTCTCCGCAGCCACACCGTCCGGGTCGACGCTGGCGATCACCACACCACTTTCGTCTGCCTGAAGATTCATGCCGAACTCTTCAACCTCGGCAGGTGCCACAGGGGCCTGATCGGTTTCGCCATCATTTGCCGCGACCACATCTTCAGGATAAAGGCCAAGGTGAACCGTCAGCTTGATTTCCTTGTTGTCACGCCAAATGGTCAGTTCGACATCGGAGTCGGGATCGGCACGACCGATGTGACGGGCAAGTTCGCGGGTGTTTTTGACAAGGTCACCATCGACGGCCATTATGACGTCACCGATTTTCACACCGGCCTTGAATGCAGGCGAGGTTTCATCGGTGTTGGTGACCATTGCGCCACTCGCTTCCGCCATGCCGAGGCTGTCGGCAATATCATCGGTGACATTCTGGATGATCACACCGAGCCAACCGCGTTTGACTTTGCCATCACTTTTCAGGTCGGAAATGACGTCTTTTGCGACTTCTGCGGGGATGGCAAAAGCAATGCCGACGTTGCCGCCCGATGGAGAATAGATGGCGGTGTTGATACCGATGACTTCGCCGTTCAGGTTGAAGGTCGGTCCACCGGAGTTGCCCTTGTTGACCGCAGCATCGATCTGGATGAAGCTTTCATAGTTGCGCGCATTGATGTCGCGACCGTGGGCAGAAACGATACCGGCCGTCACGGTTCCACCGAGACCGAACGGGTTGCCAACGGCAAGCACCCAGGACCCGACGCTGGGCAGAACCTCAGCAAATTTTACATATTTGAACTTGCGATCGCTTTCGTGCACCTTCAGCAGAGCAAGGTCCGATTTGGCGTCGGAGCCGATGAGATCGGCATTCAGCTTGGTGCCGTCATCCATGACAAGAGTAAACTCGACACCTTTTTCAACGACATGATGGTTGGTTACGACATAACCGTCTTCAGAGATGAAGAAACCGGACCCTTGAGCCTGGGCAAAATGCGGACGAGCCTTGCGTTCGTCGTTGCCTTTGTCATCTTCTTCGCCAAAGCGACGGAAGAAGCGGTTAAAGGGATGATCCTCCGGCAAATCCTTGAATTCGGGAAAGCCGGGAATGGAGAAATTCTGAATGGTTTGCGGTTCGATTTCGGTTTTGACCTGAACCGAAACGACAGCAGGCTTCACCGCTTCGACAACGCCACTGAAATCGACGGGCTGCGCCTGTGTCACGACTTTTACAGCCTCTGCACGGGCCGCCGGTTGGCCGGTCAACAAGGTCGGGACAGTGGCTCCGGCGAGTACGCCCAGACAAAGGGTAGATGCGAGTAAAGAGGTTTTTACCGAGACAAGTTTGAACTTGGTCTTTGACATCGAGGGTCTCCGCTCATTCTGCGCTCTGACTTTGCGCTTGCGTTTGCGAATGCAGAGCTAATTTGATCAATCGACTTTCAGCTTGACGAAGAAGCGCCGGCCTTTCGGGGAGACGCCGCGCTTTTTGCGTCAATTCGTGATGCCTCTTTTATATGGGGCAATCTTGGCCATATGCGAGCTTTCAGAATTAAAGATGCGTAATGTTTCAAATCGATAAATAAATACGATATTTCAACAGGATAGGAGTAAATTTTTCACAATCAATTCAACCCGGAAAAATGATCGGCGGAAAATCTCGTCACAATTGGGCACGCTTTTGCCACATTCCTACCGATTTCAAGCACTTAGGCTCAAGCGAAACGGCGCTCTGCTTCGAGCGCAAGGCCGGTGCCTACCGAGCCGAATGCATCCCCCTCGACAACCACCGCATTCGGGGCCATGGCGGTGAGGCTGTTTCGAATGAGGGGAAGTCTTGTCGAACCTCCGGTCAGGAAGCACACCGTTATGTCCTCGCCCTTGATCCCGGCTTGAACCAGAGCATCTGCAATCGTGCGACGGATTCTTGTCGTGCCATCTGAAATACTGTCTTGCAAATGCTCGCGGCTGATCGCGGTTGTGAGACCCTTTTCAACGAAGCCAAGGGACAGTTCAGTCTTTTCCTGATCCGAGAGGACAATCTTGGCCTCTTCCACATTGAGGGCCAGACGGTGCCCTTCGCGCAGATCCAGCAGATGGATCAACCGATCCAGCAAATGCGGCTCTCTGGCTTCCCTGCGCAGGTAGCGCAACTCGCTATGGGTCTTGTGGTCATAGAGAAAGTTGATTTTCTGCCAGGTCGCCAGATCATGATAATAGCCGACGGGCATAAGGCGACCCGGCTTTGTCATCTCACTTTGATACCCCATCAGGGGCATGACCCTCAAGAGCGACAACCAGCGATCAAAATCGGTGCCGCCTATATGAATCCCGGCGTTGGCAAGAATCAGATCTCTGGCGTCGTTTCCATTTGCGTGAGGCTGGTCGGGAAGCACCTTGAGAATCGTGAAATCCGATGTGCCCCCGCCGATATCGATGATAAGGGCAATCTCCTCGCGGCTGGCAATCTGCTGGAAGTCGCGGGCGGCGGCAACCGGCTCATATTCGAATTCGACGTGAGAAAAACCGATGTCGTTGGCGATGGACTTTAGTGTTTGCTCTGCTTCTGCGTCAGCATCAGGATTGTAATCGACAAAATGAATGGGGCGCCCCATGACAACGTGCGAGATTTCATCATCAAGGACCGTTTCAGCCTTCCGCTTCATGTGCAGAAGAAACAGGGCGAGCACCGCGGTGAAGGGCTTTCGCTCATTTCCGACCATGGTGTATTCGTTGATGGTGGGAGTTCCAAGGATCGATTTCAGCGCGCGCATCATCCGCCCCTCGCCCCCCTCAAGATAGGTGGCGATGGCGTCGCGGCCAAAATGTACGTGGTGATCCTCGAAATCGAAGAACAGCGCCGAGGGAATGGTCACACTATCCCCTTCAAGGGGCACCAGATGAGCTTTTCCGTTTTTGACAAGGCCGAGCGTCGAGTTTGATGTGCCAAAGTCCAATCCACAAAATACTGCCTTGTTCATGCTCGTTCCCCTTGCTCACACCACGAATAAACAGGCACCCGACGAGCGATCTCGTCAGGTGCCGGGCGCTGGGGATAGCATAGGGGGGAACCGATTGAAAGAAGAGATTTTACGGATATCGGATCCATGCTTGTGGCAAAAGCGGATTGTCAGCCTTTGTCAGCCTTTGTCATCGTCAGACATGATTGCATCGAGCTTTGATTGTTCTTCTTCGCTGAGATGATTTTGACCGCGAGCCTCTGCCTCAACGGCCTGAATACGGCTTCTTTGATAGAAAAGAAAAATTGCCATCGCTCCCAACAGCAGAATGAGTGGTGCGAAGGCCCAAAGCAGAATGTTTTTCGATGAGTAGGTTGGCTTGAGAAGAACGAACTCGCCATAACGCTTGACCAGGAAGGACTTAACTTCCGCGTCGCTATCGCCCATGGTGATGCGTTCACGCACGAGCAACCGCAAATCACGCGCCAACGGCGCATCGGAATCGTCAATTGACTGGTTCTGACAAACCAGACAGCGCAACCCTTCGGAAATGTCCCTTGCGCGGGATTCCTGCTGCGGATCCTTCAGCATTTCATCAGGCTTCACCGCAAATGCCGGAACCGAAGCCATCAGCAACGCCACGACCATGAAACAGGATGCCACGATATGGGCAAAATTGATTTTTTTCATCAAACCGGCTCCCTTTCTGCCGTCTTCGTCTGCTGGCGGATCGCTTTTTTGTGTTCAAGCGGTGCTCGCTGCCTGTCGGGCCCGTCCCTTCCGAGCCGGTGCGCCGATGCGCAAACGCCGATCCGACAATGACAGACACCCGCCGAAGAACATCACCACACAGCCCAACCATATGAAGGTCACCCAGGGTTTGTAATAGATCCGTACCGCGATGCCACCATTTGTTTGCTGTTCTCCCAAAGACATGTAGAGCTGGGTCACGCCTGCAATGGTGTGGATTGCCGTTTCCGTGGTTGGCATGTTGCGCGAGGTGTAAATACGCTTGATCGGGTTCAGTTCTGCGACGTCTTTACCGTCTTTTGTTACCTTGAAATTACCAATCAGATCAACATAGTTATATTCGGCCTTCTGCTGGAAACCGGTCAGTTCGAACGTATATCCCGACACACTGGTCTGCTCGCCCTTCTTCATGATCAGAATGGCTTCGCTCTGATAGGAGCTGGCGACAATCAACCCGAGCAGCGTCATGCCCAGCCCAAAATGCCCGAACGCCGTTCCAAAGACCGTGCGCGGCAGACCGGCAAGACGGGCGATCGAAGTGCCCAAGGGTTGTTTGAACAGGCCAATTCTCAGTTGGATTTCAGCCAGAGCACCGACCATGACCCAGATAGCCAGCCCGATGCCGAGCGGTGACAAGGCACTGCCACCATCGATCAGGGCGTAGCAAAGCACCGTTACGAAAATCGACGTACCAAGGGCGACAAAGAGGCGCTGCATTGCAGCGGCCAGATCGCCCCGTTTCCATGCAAGCAACGGCCCAACCGGAACCGCAATCATGATCGGGATCATCATCGGCCCGAAGGTGGCATTGAAGAATGGGGCACCGACGGAAATCTTGGCACCGGTCAAGGCCTCAAGGGCCAGCGGATAAAGCGTCCCGATCAGAACAGCTGCCGCTGCGGCAGACAGAAACAGGTTGTTGAACAGCAGCGAGCCCTCACGCGAGATGGGAGAGAAAACGCCCCCCTGCTTGAGAAGCGCCGCACGCCAGGCAAACAGCGACAGCCCTCCGCCGATGAAAGCGACGAGCAATGCCAGAATGAATATCCCGCGGGACGGGTCGGTTGCAAAGGCATGCACAGAGGTCAGCACGCCGGAACGCACAAGGAACGTGCCTAACAGGGAGAGAGAGAAAGTGAGGATCGAAAGCAAAATGGTCCAGACTTTCAACGCCCCTCGCTTTTCCATCACGATGGCCGAATGGAGCAAGGCTGTACCGCTGAGCCATGGCATGAAGGAAGCATTTTCCACTGGATCCCAGAACCAGTATCCGCCCCAACCAAGCTCATAATAGGCCCAATAGGACCCCATGGCGATGCCCAGCGTCAGAAGCCCCCAGGCGATCAGCACCCACGGACGAACCCATCTGGCCCAGGCAGCATCGATACGGCCTTCAAGCAATGCGGCAATGGAAAAGGCAAATGCGATGGAAAACCCGACATAGCCGAGATAGAGCAGCGGCGGATGCAGCGCAAGTCCGATATCCTGTAGGATGGGGTTCAGATCGTGCCCCTCAATCGGAGCATTGGGGATGCGCAGAAACGGATTTGAGGTCAGCAGCACGAAGGCAAGAAAGGCGGAGGTGATCCAGCCTTGAACCGCCAGAGTGTTGGCTTTCAGTTTGGGCGGCAGGTTCTTGCCGAATGCCCCGACCATGGCACTGAAGATCACCAAAATCAGCACCCAAAGTAGCATCGATCCCTCGTGATTGCCCCACACAGACGTGAATTTGTAGATCAGGGGCATTTGCGAGTGGCTGTTTTCCCAGACATTTGTGACGGAAAAGTCGGAGGTCACATAGGCATAGCACAGAGCTGCAAAAGAGAGCCCGACAAACAGGAACTGCGTGACGGCGATGGGCCCGGCGACAGACATAAGACGGCTGTCATTGACCTGGGCACCCCAGATTGGCACGACCGACTGCACCAATGACAGGGCAAAAGCCAGCACGAGCAGAAAATGGCCAAGCTCGATGATCATTGACATTCTCCCATTTATTCTTGTCTCCGGAATTGGTTGCCTGGCAGCCTAACCAATCAATTTGTTTTCGTGGCACCATACTGATCCTGCCAATGGCCCTGATCCTTGAGGGCATCGGCAACTTCGCGCGGCATGTAATTTTCATCATGTTTGGCCAATACGGTGTCGGCAGTGAAAGAGCCATCCGTATTCATGGCCCCCTCGGTGACCACGCCTTGCCCTTCCCTGAACAAATCGGGCAGAATGCCTTTGTAGGCAACCTTGATGTCTGCGCCCCCATCTGTCACGACAAAGGACACGCTGGTCCCTTCCGTGTGCTTGAGGGTTTCCTCCTTGACAAGGCCGCCGAGTCTTATGCGTTGACCGGGAGCCACACCCTTCTCAGCGATTTCTGAAGGGCTGACAAAAAAGGTGATCTGGCTTTGCAGCGCAAACAGGATAAGACCAACCGCCATGAACAGAACAAGTCCAGCGGCCGAGATCATCATCATTCTTCTTTGTTTTCTGGTCATCGTCAGATCCTTTTTCCGTTCATACGGATCACATCGCAAATCAAATTGGCCAATCGGGCTTTCTGGCTGCCTCGCGTCTCATTACTGATTGATTGAAACACCCAGAGAGCGAGCTGCTGCTTTCACTTTCTCCAGCCCGTCCAAATCGGACTGAAGCGCATCCATGGCCTGCGCAACCGTTTTTGCGGCCATATCAGGGCGGTTCAGCACCAGTTCTGCACGAATAAGCCGAACCCATTCGTCTGGAGTACCACCTTCCGTTTTCAGGCGGTCAGCGAGATTGGCAACCATGCCCTCAACCATTTGCTGGCGTTCTTCAGCACTCATCTCGGAGGAGGCTTCAACCTGTTCCCTGGTTGGTCCGACTTCTTCGCCGGTTTCGGTTTTCTTGCCTTCTGGAGCGCCATCATCTTCGGTTGACTGCCCAGCTTCTGCATCGGCTACTTTGGCCTCAAGCCGTTTGGTCAGCGCGGCAATCTGGTTGTTGGCAAAGGAGATCCATGGCGCATCGGCCTCAGAATCCTCAACAAGCGACTGCCAAGCCTTGATGGCTTCCACCTCGTCGCCTGACTGTCCCAGCGCTATAGCCAGGAAGAAGCGCGGCTTGGGAGCTTTGGCGTCAATCTGATTGGCGCGTTGAAACAGGCCATATGCCTCTGAAGAGACGACACCCGCGTCCCTTATCACGAGCACCTCACCCAAATCGGAAAGAGTTCCAACCGTTTCCCCTTCCAGACGCAGGATGTTGCGGTAAGCGTCAATTGCCTCTGCCGTGCGGCGCATGCGGGCATAAATGGGAGCCAGTTGTTTCCAACCCTCGACCTGATTGGGAAATTGCTTCAATTTGCGCTCTGCCGAAGCGACCAGTTCCGTCAGGCTCTGTTCCTGCGGCGGTTTGCTCAGCCTTGCCTCGAGAGGTTGGCCTTCAAGGCTTGGAGAGCCGATGGAGAAATACAAACCAAGGGAGATGATCGGCACGATCAAGACGACAGCAGCGACGGCCAGCTTGATGCTGCCCACCCTGTCATCAGGCAGGGTTATGTCAGAAAGCTGAGATAGGGACTTACCATCCTCATCACCTTCCTTTTCAAGATTATCCTGAGCACTGATAAGGCGTCTTGCCACCTCGGCCCGCGCAGCCTCGGCCTCTTCGGCTTCAATCAAGCCGCGCTCGACATCGCCCTCAATCTCCCTGAGCTGCGATTTGTAGATGGTTAAGTCATATGCATTGGCGCTTTCGCCCTGCTTCGCCTTGCGTGTCAAGGGATAGATGGCAACGGCAATGGTTAAGATGGTCAGTCCAACCGCAATAGTCCAGAACATGAAGCTTCCACTGTTTCACTCGTCCAGTTAAAACTTTTCGAAATCAGCGGAGAAGTCAAATTAACTCATGTTCATCTGAAGCAATTGGCACTGCCCAAGTAGTAACAAACACAGGCGGGGCCGGTTTTGCTGTCAATTGGCGGGCAAACCATACAGACCTGCGACGATTTGAACAGCATTTGCGGTTACGGAAGCATGGGCACAATCACACGGCCAGGGAGTTATTCGGCCTCGTAGCCCAGACAGGAAGCAATCGGAGAATCACATTCGGCAGGAGATGTCACCCGGCTATCTTCAAATCCTGGACCATGGAGGCGGCCCGAAGCTGACGACTAAAAGCCATCGCATAGTCTTTGTCGAACAATTGTTCGGCTATGCTAATCGAAGCGGCATGGAGTTTTTCAAGCGTATGGGTGTCCTGCCCGATGGCTTTTCTGGTTCTTTCAACCAGCGAGCTGTTGAGCAGTTCGAAGGTCTGGTCGAGTTCCTTGCGCGCATCACTAATGGGACCATTCAGCGCAAGGGTTTCCTTGGCAAGTTCGGCTTGCTTGAACAGGGACGCACTCTTGATGGCCCGTGACAGGTGATCATCCTCGACAGCTTCCAATTCATCATTGATGGGTGCGCGGAAGGCTTTTCGCAGCGTACTTGGTGCAGCTTCTATTTCCTCTTCAAGCAATTCGCGCATACGCTTTTTCATTTGCGTCAGGCTCTTGCCCCAAGGAGTCTTGCCCGGAATTTCCAACGCCAGTTCCATCGCCTTGAGAAGTTTTCTCCACTCGGTGACATGCTCAACCGTCTCGGCCTGTCTTGAAAGATCCGAGACCAGCTCTTCAGCCAAACCGACACGGGCTTGCATAACCGCAATCAACTGATGGACGGCGGGAGCATAGGCCGTGGCAAAAATCTGTGTCGAGTCGTTGGAGCCAGACAGTTTCGTTACCAACTCAAGTTTGAGCTGAGCGGTTTCAAGTTTCTTGGATGTAGCCGAGAAAACCCAATTTGACCGCAAAGGAGATTGCTGCACATAGCGGGAAATCAACTGATAGGCATCTGCCCCCTCAGGGCTGGACCAGCTCTCTATGCCTTTGGCCATACGTGCCAAAATCGGCTTCAACGGCGTCAATCTCTCCGAACTCGAAAGGATGTCCATGAGATCCTTGAACACATGATCGCCACCCAGCTGCTTGATCAGTTTCTGTTCGCCACCAAATTCCTTTTCAGCTGCCTTGAGTCGCTTCTTGATGGCCAAAACCAATTCGGCGCACCACTCCATGGTCAAACGATCAATGTCGCTCTTGCTGCGATAACTGCAATCCTGTTGCAGTCGATTGCGTTGATCCTGAGAGGCAATGTCATTCTTGATCCAGCTCCAGATGGCTTCAACAGAAGAGGGATTGATGCAGGCTTCCATCTTTTCCGGCAAGTCGACTTCAGCAAAGAAGAAACAGGCATCGCGGAAGAATTGCTTTTTGGCAGCCTTATCCAGAGGCACCAGCTTTTTTTCCGATGCCAAGATTTCCCTCAAGACCATAAGAATAAAATCGGAAGCAATGTCGGAGCTGCCGTCCTGTTGTGCTTTTTCCAGACTACGCAACAACAGTTTTTGCGCACTTTCGGACAAAGTCGCAAGATAAAGCTTCAATTTATCCTTGAGCTTTTCAATGCCCTGCATTTGTCCTCTCCGGCCGTCCTAGAAAAGTCGTCTCAATAGTAATTTAAGGCTAGAAAACGGTTAAAATTCTATATCCAAAGGCAAGAAATTTGAAATTTGGCGGCAAAAAAGGGTGGACTCACATTATAGGAGCCCACCCTTGTGCCTAGCAGAAAGAACTAGACAATTTTACCTAAAATTTTCACGCCAGTCTCAGGCCAACCCATGACTAGTTTGCCGGACGCCAAGTCCCGTCCGGTTCGCGGCAAGCGCGTCCCCGTGCGGTCTCGGGACGACCGTCGATATAGATCGTGTGAGTGTAGTCACGACAGGTCAAGCTGTTCGTCGTATAAGCCTGCGTAGGTACGATTTGACCATAATGGCCACTATCAGGGTTGTTCCAGGCGACAGGAGCGCCTGAGCGGCCATATTCCAGCGCCCTGTTCTGCGCTTCCTCGGCTAGACGTCTGTCATTGTCATCAAGGGCGCGCCCAATCGCCGTTCCGGCCAGAGCACCAAGTGCGGCTCCAGCTGCGATCGCAACCATCTGGCCTTCACCCTGCCCGACCTGAGCACCCAATACGCCACCGGCCACAGCACCGGTTAGGCCACCTAATGTTTCTTTCGGCCCTGCCTGACACCCGGCCAACGCAAGACTCACCACCGCAACAGTTGCGATCAGTTTGATTTTCATATTTTGCCCCTGTTCATAACGGCATGCAAAAAGTCCCCTGCACAGCCCCAAAGAAAGCACCCATGATCCGGGCTATTGCCTTGCCAGTTGTCCTAAAGATGGAAAAGCGCTTGCAAGCAAAGCTTTGATTGCATCTTCTCCCCTCGCAGCAACTGCCATCGGAACGCTGGTCCCGGAGGCGTCATTCTAACTTTGGAATCGCAGATAGGGTAGCAGATAAACAAATAACATGTCGAAATTTTGTTCTTGAACCATCTATGCATTGCTTTGAACAAGGCATTGAGAGACTAGATCATCACCACCTCTTCAAGACGATGGTCTGGTGTGCGTTCCATCTGCCCGCTTTCCACCACCAAGCGCTTTTCAAGTCTCTATCGCGGGAAGGATGACCGTTGCCCTTAATCCACCAAGTTCTGACAAACCAAGTTCAAATTCACCGTGGTAGAGTTCTGCCATCTCCTTTACGATCGAAAGACCAAGGCCGGTACCGGGCTTGCTTTCATCGATGCGTTGGCCGCGTTTTATGGCAAGTTCCATTTCTGCCTCACTCATGCCAGCGCCGTCATCTTCTACGATCATCGTCAGCCAAGCCTGAACCGGAAGCTTGGACGCAGAGCCTGCTTTTGGAGAAAAGGATGGTCGATGCGCCAACATTGTCACGACCACGTGCCCCTCTGCCCATTTGCAAGCGTTGTCGATCAGGTTTCCTGCCATCTCCTCTAGATCGCGATATTCACCGCGGAAGCTGACATCTGCCGCATCGTCGAAATGGAAGTCGATTGTCCGGTCCGGGTAAATCTTGCGCATGACGTCAATGAGTTTGGACAAAACCGGCTGGACCTTCGTCACAGACCCAATGATATTGTGTCGCGCAGCCATCCGCGCCCTTTCAAGATACAGCTGGATTTGGTCCCGCATGATCTGGGCCTGTTGGGCGAGCAGCGGAGTTTTCCCGGTCTCCTCGCCTCGCACTTCATTGGTAATCACGGAAAGCGGTGTCTTGAGCGCATGGGCCAGATTACCCAGTTGTGTACGCGCTCGTTCCAGAGTGTCCTTGTTGGACGCAATCAGCAGGTTTGCTTCATTGACTAGCCCGGCCACTTCCTTTGGATAGGACCCTTCGATTTTTTCGCTGCGGCCCGTTGCAACATCGCGGACTCTTTGCTGCAACAATGTCAGCGGCCTCAAGGCCGAACGTACGAGCAGGAATGACACGACCAGCAGGATGACTGAGAACATGGCCATGATCATCCAGGCTTTGCCTTGAAAGCTGGCAACCTGCGCCTCGAACTCTTCAGTATTGCCTGTCACACGGAAGAAATAGTCCTTGTCAGATCCGAAGGAAATCTTGCGTTCGAGAATGCGGATAGCCTCGCCATCAGGCCCCTGCCCGTTTACAAAGCGCCCTGCCCCTTCGCCATTGTCTTTGGATCGCTCGGGATTGATCGAAAAACTCTCGCCCCCAAGTGACAGGGATGAGAGAATGATCTCATCACTTTCGACTTTGCTTATTGTCCAATACCAGCCAGAGAGTGGCAATTCAAACCGCGGTTCGCCCAGATTTGCCGGGGCGACAAGGTCGTCATCACCGATCAGTTGGGTTGCAACCTCTCCGACGATGATTTTAAGCACCATCTCCAACTGGTCATCGAAGCTGCTCTGTGAGGATATGCGAAAGAATTCGGTCAATATGATACCGGATCCGAAAGCGGTGATAAGCGCCCAGATCAAAACATTGACTATCAGATATCTTGTAATTGACTTCATTTTTTCGGTTTTTCAGGTGCGACCATATTATAGCCGAGTCCCCTCACGGTCTGAATGACATCGACACCCAATTTTTTGCGCAACCGCCCAATGAAGACTTCAATGGTGTTGGAATCGCGGTCAAAATCCTGATCATAGAGATGTTCGACCAGTTCCGTGCGGGATATTATCGTTCCCTGATGATGCATGAGATAGGAAAGCAGCCGAAACTCATGAGATGTCAGCTTGACCATCTGACCATCGACCGTAACGCGGCCTGAACGTGCATCGAGGCGAACCGGGCCACAGGTGATTTCGTTCGATGCATGCCCTGCGGACCGCCGAACCAAGGCCCTGATGCGTGCCACAACTTCTTCCATATGAAATGGCTTGGACACATAGTCATCGGCACCGGCATCGATGCCCTGAACCTTGTCGCTCCAGCGATCACGCGCAGTCAGGATCAGAACAGGCATAGTCCTCTTGTTCCTGCGCCACGCCTCGAGAACGCTGATACCGTCCATCTTTGGGAGACCGATATCCAGAATGACTGCATCATATGGCTCGGTATCTCCCAGAAAATGGCCATCTTCACCGTCGAACGCACAGTCAACGACATAACCATTCTCTTCCATTTCGGCCTTCAGTTGCCGGTTCAGTTCGACCTCGTCCTCAACAATCAGAATTCGCATCCATCGCCCCCTTCGTCCCAAATATTTCCAAACGCAACCCGACCGTGATCTTTTCGCCGAACCGAACTGCCACCTTGCCCGTCAGTTCATGGCAACAAGCGTCATGGATTTCGCATCCAGCACCAAACGCGAAACCGTGCCCTGCCTCGACAAGACAACCAGTTGGTATACGAGCCGACCTCCATCAACGCACAGGTTCGCCTTGATCACATCACCACGAACATGTTTGTTCGCGGCCTTTGTGATCTTGGACAAGCGCTGGGCTTTTCCATCGGCAATGGCCTGTCGCGTTTCCTGTGCGCCAAGACAACCAGCAGCATTCGCTTGGTTGACAGGCAATAAAAGGGAAAGAAGCAACATTGCCAATGCCCAAAGAGCATAGATGTTGGTCGAGTTTTGCATGTCAGTAATTTATGATTTGGCGGCTGAACTGAACATGAACATTCAGGCCTTCAAATATTCATCAAGTTCACAGAGTAAAAAACTTATTAAAAACATTCACTTACTACAATATTTCATTAACTTAAGATTATGCCGTTTTACTTCTCGAATGGTTTGGTCGGTATCGGTGCGAGACCAGGTTATCGGATCGAATAGCAGACATGCAGTGGCTTGGACCAAGCGGTTTTGTGCTTGCAATCCTTGATGTGAGTTCCGTGTGCCGGGCGACTCAGTCTCGCCGATATCCGTCCGACTGGCGCAACCGCTCAGAAGGAGTATCGCGATCGCAATGACAAGAGATCTTTTCATTGGTTTGCTCATCATGTGCCTGATTTGCACGATTTTGGTCGCTTCTCGTCCATTTGGCTTGGACGGCCCTTTCCAGTGCACTCACAGTTTCGTCTCGGACGGCATGGTTGGAACGTTGTGCTTTCTGCTTTTGTGATGCGGCAGGCGATGCTCGCGACCTGGAAAAAAGTGAAGCCAGCATAGGAGCCAGCTTCACGATCAAGGAGAAGATCAAGAGGAGGATTTTCATGGCAAGAAGCCTAAAGGATCGTCTTGTTGGTAAACCATGTACGCCAAACAATGGTTACGGCAGCAGCCAGACTGGAGATCGTCAGGGCAAGTCTTTGCTGAATGTCGGCATCAAGATCAATGCCGAACATTGTGAGGCCCATAGCGAGCACAGATATGATCTGGGTCCAGTTAATTTTGGATTCCCACGCGGCTTTGGCGTCAGTGGTCATTTGTGTCATGGATTGGCCTTCCTTTCTTTTGGGTGCAGTGATGGGAGATGTGGAAATTGCCCGGCAAGGCGAATGGCCGAGCCTGCGGCACGGACTAGTCAGTGAGCAGATCAGTGAGCAGAAGAGACGTGAGATCGAGACGGCGCGACAGTGGCTCACCGGACCCAACTCTCTGGGAAATTTGGGCAACTTCGATCCGAACGGCATCCATGGTGGCAAGTTCGTCTGCGGTTTGCTCGCTCTTCGAATAGAGCCACTCGGGCTCAGTGCACTCAACTTGCCGCAACAGATTACCGGTCTCGGCATGGAGGATTGACAGACTGTATTGTTCACTTTCCTCGGAGAGCGGAATCGTGCTGCCGACCCAACTATCCGCTTCGAGACGTCCTCTGCGAGTCCATGAGAAGTAAAGGCCGTCATCCTTGCGGCTAACATGCAGATGCTGCGGGGAAAGAGGAACAAGACCACGCCCCGGCAAAGACAACGTGATATCCTTGTTGTTTTTGTCATTGACGCTTGAGCCCGTAGGGACCAGACGGAAGGGGAGCGTCTTTTCCAACTGACTTGCGGCAACTTGCAGAGGTTGGATCGCATCGTCCAGCAGGACAATCCGGGCTCCGATGTCGGCACCAGCCATGGCGGCCTGTTCGGTGCCCAGTTGACCGCGCAAGATTCCACTGAGCCGCCATTGATTGGTTCCGATCAACTCGGCATTGGCAAATTGCAGGATTTCCCACTCACCACTTGTCGCCAGAATTGCTGCGGCATTGGCACCATTGAGCACATCTTCCTCGCTGACGGATGCCAGATCTCCACTGAAAAGATCGATGTCGACGCTCAGAATACGATCCCAGCTGTATCCGTAACGAGCAGGCAAGGGGGACAGAAGGTCTCCCATGATCGCAGGAACATCCAGTGTCTGCTTGTAGGAAAAGCCACTGCTGCTGTCGCCGGCATAAAGCGCAATCGCACCCGGCCACGGCGCACAGTAACAGGCCAGATAAGGCGCATGAGGATAGTCTTCCATACCAGGCAAGAGGGGTAAATCGAGACTGACAAGAATTGGCCGGGCCAATGCAGGTGTTGAAATAGAGACCGTTCGCGTTGTCTGATAGAGGGGCATTGTATTGCGCGGCACCGAAAGACTTGCCGACACCTCCCGACCTTCTCCATCTTCGATATCATCGATACGATAGATTTTCTCGCTGTCATTCTCGGTAACGGTTACAAGATCGCCTGCCTCAAGCGCCAGCATGGAAACCGGAAGCTTGAACTTGATCGAGTGACGGGCATAGTTGCTCTGTCGCAGCCAGTTTTTCGCTATATCGACCATGACAGATTCTGTCGAAATCGCGGCAAGGGACATCGAGCTATCCTGTCTTGTTCTTGCGCAAGGCTGGTCATATCGCGCGACCGATTGGCGATAGTCCTGAAACAGCTCATTGAAGGACAGGGTGACGCTCGACACATCCTCTTCCCAAGGCTGCAATTGTCTCGTCATGAGAGCCTCGTCCTCTTCGTCAACCAGCATTGCGTTCTCGATGGCAAGACTTGAGCGCCGCTCGCGCAGTTCAAATCTGATCTTGCTGCCACTTGCCACGACCGAAATATTGAATGCCTCACACAGCTTTTCGATGGCGGAACGCACAGACATTCTGCTCTCGATCACAAAGCCATCGATTACCGGAGCAACTGTTTCAAATACCGGTGCGGACAACCCATAGTCGGACATCACCGTGCGAATGATATCCTGAAGCGGTGCACCGCCGAGGCGTCCATTGAGCCAATGCCCGGTATGCCAGCTGTCACCATCCGACCAGGCATCACTGCTCAAGGGAAAAGCGGGAAAGGGTCGCGCATCCCATGCCCAAAGATACATGTGCTCGGAGGCAACCATCGAGCCGTCATAGCTTGAGGATGCCGGATTCCGATCGGTGCCCTCCTCGGCCCAATAATCAAGACTGGCATCCAGCATTGCCCGCTGAGAGGCGTCACTTCTTGCTCCTGAAGAATAATAGGGCAATGCGCTCTCCGAGGATTTGGGATCCGGGAAGACATTGGGCTGGTTGGGGCCCATATGAACTGCGGGACAGCCAATCTCAGTGAACCAAATCGGTTTTGACTCTGGCTGCCAGGCTGTATGGGTGTTTTGTTCCACCCCGTTGTCACGATCATAGTGGCGGTTTGACCACCAATTGACCAAATCCTTGTAGCGGAAAACCCAGGGTTTGCCTTCAGAGCCGTCCGTTATTTCGGTCCTTAGCTGGTTGTCACGCTCCGTATCGCTTCTGTAATACCAGTCATAGCCCTCGCCGCCGGCGATGTTGGACTGAAGATAGTCGGCTTCCAATCCTGTATCGGCAAGCGAGGCGTCTAAATGATTGTCCCCTGAACGCCAATCGGAAAGCGTCATGTAATTGTCTATGCCAACGACGTCTATGTTTCCATCAGCCCATAGCGGATCGAGGTGATAACGAACCGTACCCTCTTCATCGGCGGGATGATGACCAAAATATTCGCTCCAGTCCGCGCCATATGTAAGGATAGTGCCAGACCCCAGCAGCGACCGAACTTCAGAAGCCAGGGACTTGAGGCACGCAACGAACGGATAGGCGTCATCGCCATCTCTTAGCCGTGTCATTCCACGCAATTCCGATCCGACAAGAAAGGCATCGACCCCGCCTGCGTCACTTGCCAACTGTGCATAGTGACGAATGAAGCGGCGATAGTTCCACTCCTGCCCGGAATAGAAGCTTGTGACCTGTGAGGCCGCCGTTGAGCTTTTGTCTGCGGTTGAAGACTGATCGGGGCCGGGATAACAGGTGATCCGGCCTCGCCAGGGGAAAGCAGCCTGTTCATCCGCTCCATATGGATCGGGCAAACCATTGCCAGAGGCGATGTCCATCATGATGAAAGGATAGAAGACAACCTCCAGCCCCCGTTTCCTGATTGCCTTGATCGCCTTTGTCACCGTGTCGTCAGATGGCGTGCCTCCGTAGGCAGGTCTGTCATCAACCAGACTGACACGTTTTGCCTCGGACCGGGTGAGGCCTGCCACCGACCATTCGCTTTCATCGGTAACCTTTGTCTTGTCATCGACGCATGGCTGGATCTCGCAGTGGCCCGCACGCAAGTCAGATCCGAACCATGTCACGACCAGCGCAATGCGCTCGAGGTTGGGACAAAGGGCCACAAGGTGATCGAGCGAAACCTCGAAATCCGTGCCGGGTTCGTAGGAGTGGCGATTTTCGCTACTCCATTCGGCGTCATCGACTTCGCGCGAGACTTCCTCCGTATCATAGCCGAACTCCGTTGACCCCGGAATCATGACCACGGAGCGGATTTTCTTTTCCAGTTTCCCGATCGGGCGCACGACTTCAAAGGCCAGTTGCGGAATACGATTGCCGAAATCCTCCAGTGGCAGATCTTCAAACACGACATAGGCAAGGCCGCGATAGGCCGGGGCCTTGCCCTCGCCCTGCTTGGCTTCGATGAAACTGTCCGGCTTTTGCGTATCGGTCCCGCGGTAGACACGATAAGTCACATCATCCAGGTCAAGCACGGTACCATTGGCCCAAACGCGCCCGATATAGGCGATTTCTCCCTCGCAAAGCCCCACAGCAAAATTGGCATAATAGCTGTAGGTCGTGGTTTTGGATGAAGATCCAATTCCGCCCTTGGAGGAACCGGTCTTGCTTTTTCTGGTTGTCACCTCTTCAACAAGGTTCGTTGCCCAGATGACTTGTCCGGTCAATCGCGCCCGGCCATAGATACGAGGGATTGGCGATCCCTCGGTTGAGGTTTGCACGGTGAGATCAGACAGGCTTGATCCTTCACTTGAGGAGGAGCCGAACAGAGAGCTGTCGATGAGATAGCCCCCGGTCGCCCCCAATGCGCCACCGAGCGCAGCACCAACAGGGCCAAGCAGAGCGCCACCGATGACGCTGCCCGCGGTTTTGAGTACAAGTGTTGTCATTGTTGGCAAATATCCAAACTAGGGTTCTATCGGAAGGTCGGAAACGCGAAAACGCAGGCAAGATGACGCCACCACCACGGCGACAAGGACACCAGAGAGACCCCGCTGCCATATTGGGCATGCAGAAACCTGTCCTCTTCGATCAAGATTCCGGCATGCTTTGCCGGATAACCGGCCTTATATCGAAAAAGCAGAACATGAGAGGGCTTCATAGCATCAACAGACTGTTCTGTGAGATAGCGGGAGGCAGCCTCTTTCAGGGTTTCCTGACCGTTGGCATCGGCCCAATCGGGAGAATAGGCGGGCGGCTTTTCCGGTTCGCCCCAAAATGCACCATAAACTCCCCGGACAAGGCCCAGACAGTCACACCCCGCCCCCTTGCAACTGGCCTGATGCTTGTAGGGTGTTCCGCGCCAGCTCAGCGCTTCCCCGATGATCATGGCCTCGCTAACCTGTTCCATCGCATTGTCAGTCATCAGCTAGTCCTCGAACAAGGCAGAGCCATCGCGCAATTCCGCAATTTCGGGATATGACAGCAGATAGTCATTGCCCGGCATATGCGGAAAGCCACGAAAATTGAGTTGGTTTTGAAAGGTCTTGCGGCAGGTCTTGAAGCTCTTGTCACACCCGGCATAGAGCTTGACGCCGTCCCCTTCAGTGATGTCAGGATGGATCGGCAACCAAAGTTCGACCAGATCACTGGAACCGGTTCGCTGATGAGACAGAATGTCAAATCGCATGGCTTTGGCGTTGCCTGAAGTCATTTCCAGTTGCCCCATGGCAAGGCGACCGTCGTCAGGCTGCGTATCGAGCTTGAGTTTGATCCATGTTTGGGACTGGATGGCAGACACAGAGCCGGAATAGGTCAGACCGAGCGCATCCAGATCCAGACCACATCGGCTATCACCCAGAATTGCATCACAGCGATATTGAAAGACCCGACCCTTTTCCTGCTCCAGATCGATGGACAGCGAGCGGATTTCGGCTTGAAAACTCTGCTCATCACGGGATATTTCCCCCAGATAACCGGAACGCAGCAAAACCGCCTGGCTGGGCGCCTGCCAGTTGACCCGCCAGGTCTCTATCGTTGCGGCATCATAGCGACCGCTGACAAGATCTGCTTCGGTGATGCGATCTGAGCGGAGGATACCGCTGACATCCTGATCGTCGCTGGCAAAACCATCGCTCTGCCGGATCTCGGACCCGGTGAGGCCAGAGGCCGGTTCGCAAATGATGCCCTCCAGTTCGATTTCCCTGTCGTGATCGGTAAAGCCAAATGTCTGGCCATCCGACCGTTTGAGGAGCCAGCAGGTGGCAAGCGTTGTCACCCCCGAAGCAAGATGCTCGGCGAGCGCCGTTGATATCGTTCTCATAGTTTCACCTCAACAAGAGGGATTGAGGGAACATCGCCGGCCTTGAAAGCGCTCAGCGAGAATTCCAGACTGTCAGTGTCGAAGCGCACAGGAACATCAAACAGGAACCCTGCGGTGATAGTCACTCCATCATCCGGTGCCTGCGTAAACGAGACGAGCCCTGATGTGATATCAACCGTAAAATCAACTGTCTCCTCACCATCGAGTGCGACAATCACAGAGCCATCAACGGGCTTGCTGATCGGCCTTTCATAAGGGGCGTAAGCGCTCCCATAGGTCTTGACGAGAGAAAAGTCTGTGGCAACACCGTCTCCCGTTCCTATTGCCTGATCAGTAGCCTGTGGGGATTGCCCCGTCATGCAGGATGCATGGTCAAAGGGATCACTGAAACGGAAGGCGTAAAGCTTGCCTCTTCGTTCTTCGAAA
>NZ_CAUVYE020000013.1:0-839907 GCF_963556055.3 uncultured Cohaesibacter sp.
CGATCAAGAGCGTCCGGGATTGCATCAAGATCGGTATCGCAGCAATTGATTTCCACCGCTTCATGATGCTTGCGGAAACGAACCAGAAAGTCCGTAAAGAACTCACGTGTTGCAGCGCCGAGGAACATGATCGACAGCGAGCTCTGGCTTTTGCCCAGAGCCTCCCGGATGACGTGAAACGTCGCTTCATACTGGACAACTATTTTTTCGGCTTCTTCGGCCAGCAGCTGTCCGGTCGGTGTCAACTCAACCTGATGAGTGTTCCGATTGAGAAGCTTGGCATCGAATTGTTCTTCCAGATATTTCAGGTGCCGACTGAGCACTGGCTGCGTCATGCCCAACTGTTCCGCCGCTCGACTGAAATTGAGCAGCTTGGACAAAACCAAATATTCCCGAAACAAGCGAATTTCCATGTAGCCTCCCAAACATTTCGCTGATTCATATTGGCCGATTTTGATGAGCTTGCAGAACCGCCCACGTCATCGATCTTGTCGTGTCGCCCGTTATGGCCCCGAAAAACCATCCTGAACGACTTGTGTTTCTTGTTGGTGGCCTCCCATTTCTTTCTTTTTATAATTGTCCACGCCACCGGGACAAAGTGTGTGCCCGGGATGAGCCTGCGACGAACCATTGGAAACAGAGAAGCGAAGAATTATAGCGAACCTACCCGTACTGTTTAGTGCAAGTCTTGCATGAGCGCAAACACTGTTGCGAACTTTCTCCCTAAAGGCAGTCGCCCTTCCAGCCCGGGCTGCCGAGAGAAGGCCCGACATGACTGTTGCCAAATGTTTCTTCAAACGGAAAAAGCGAAGTCTGCCATCGGGTGGAAAAGGCGAATTGATTATGACGAAAATGCATTACCCGATACGCGTGCAGGCCTCCGGAATGGCGAAAATTGCTAAAAAGCTCATGTTTTTAATGCTCAAAGGTTATGCGGGCAACAAATAATTCAAATACCAAAAAAGAATTACCACTATTGAATGAAGCAATTTATGCTCATTAACAACGGCACCTGTAGTTGGTGGTAAATCTTGAATTTGCCTCGGGATAGTAGACACCCAAGCCTGTGGAAATACAGATCGGGGCAATATTTAAGATCAGGAGGATCACAAAGCCAAAAGGCCAGATCTATAAATATAACGTGCGCTAGTGAATAGATTTCATTGTGCGCGAACGGTATTTCTATGCCTTTCTCCTTCCTTCGATTTGCCGCCTGAATTGCGCTGCTCCGGATCGGTCAATTGCTGCGTTCAGTTTTTGACGTGATCATTTCGATTTGCCTTTAACAACAACGAGCTAGTCAAATGAGCCTAGAAAATAAAACCATCATTTCAGCAGCACTGACCGGGGCTTTGACTCCGAAGAGCGCCAACGAGAACATTCCGCTTACGCCGGAAGAGATCGCCAGGGATGCATATGCTTGCTGGAAAGCTGGCGCTGCGGTCGTTCATCTTCACATGCGCGACGATGAAGGCATGGGAACGATGGATCCGGCCAAATTTGCCGAAACCATCAAGCTGATCCGCGCCTATGACGACTGCGATGTGATCATCAACTGCACCACCTCGGGCGATCATCGTGCGACGGACGCCCAGCGGATGGAGCATATCAAGACGCTCAAGGACATCGAAATCGGTTCCTATGATGCCGGTTCCTTCAACTGGATGCCGGGTGGTGTTTTCATGAACTCTCCCAAGTTTCTTGGCGAGCTTGGCGAAGCGATGATCGAGAGCAACGTCAAGCCGGAAGTTGAAATTTTCGATACCGGCATGTTGGGTGTTGCCGACTATTTCGTCAAAGAAGGCAAACTGAAAACCCCGACCCATTTCCAGATCTGTCTCGGTGTTGTCGGCGCCATGCCTGCTACCGTTGACAGCCTGATGTATCTGCACTCCAAATTGCCAAAAGACTGCACCTGGTCAGCCTTCGGCATCGGCCGTGGTCACCTTCCAATCCTGTTTGCGACACTTGCTCTTGGTGGTCATGTCCGTGTCGGCCTTGAAGACAACATCTATTTCTCCAAAGGCGTCAAGGCAACCAACACACAGCTGGTGACCCGCGCTGCCGACGCGATCAGAGTGTTCGGCAATGAACCGGCTACGTCCGCTGAAGCCCGCGAAATCTCTGAAGCTTCCTCCGCTCTCAAAGGTGTGTGGGTGGCCATGTCCATCCATTGCTTCCCCCCTCTCAGGATGACATGGCCGCAGGGGGACCTTGAAGACCAGCAATCTGGAGAAAGAAAATGAAAGAAGCCGTCATTGTATCGGCAGTTCGGACACCGGTCGGTCGCTGTCGCGGCAAACTGGCCTCTGTTCCGGCGCACATCCTGGGCGCGGCTGCCGTGAAAGAAGCCGTAAAACGGTCCGGCATCGATCCTGCCCTTGTCGAAGATTGCATCTTCGGCAACTTGATGAACAACGAGATCCTCAATATGGGCCGCATGGTCGCTCTGGAAGCGGACCTGCCGATTTCCGTGCCCGGCATCACGCTTGATCGCCAATGTGCCGCTTCGCTGAATGCGCTTGCTTATGGTGCCATGCAGATCATGGCTGGCTTTGCTGATGTGATCGTCGCGGGTGGTGTCGAGAGCGACAGCCGCCGCACCTACACCATGCAGAAGCTGGAACAGCCATATTCGGTTGCCCCTCCGGTCATTGATGCACGCTGGACGGCCCCGGATCGTGTGGGCAACGTGCCAATGGGCATCACGGCGGAAAATATCGCCAAACGTTATGAATTCACCCGTACCGAACTCGACGAATTTGCCGTTCGCAGTCATCAGCTGGCCGCAGCTGCGGTGGACGCGGGGCGGTTTGATGAACAGATTGTTCCGATCCCGGTTCCGCAGCGCAAGGCTGATCCGATCATCGTTGACAAAGACGAATGCGTTCGCGCCGACAGCAATCTCGAAACCCTTGGCAAGCTGCGTCCGGCCTTCATCAAGGACGGCATGGTGACCGCAGGCAACTCCTCGCCGATGAGTGATGGTGCTGGTGCCATGGTGATCATGGAGCGTTCCATGGCCGAAGCGCAGGGTCTGGAAATTCTCGGTGTCTTCCGTGGCTACGCGGCAACCGGTGTGGATCCCAACTATATGGGTCTTGGCCCGATCGCGGCGACAGAAAAGCTGATGAAGCAGACGGGTCTCAAGGTCGAAGACATCGATCTGTGGGAACTGAACGAAGCTTTCGCGGCGCAGTCTCTGGCCTGCATCAAGGAAATCGGCATGCCGCTGGACCGCGTCAATCCGAATGGTGGAGCTTTGGCACTTGGCCATCCTCTGGCCGGTACCGGTGCGATCCTCACAGCCAAAACCGTGCATGAAATGAAACGCAATCCGGCCATCAACAATGCAGTGATTTCTTTCTGCGTTGGCGGTGGACAGGGCGTTTCCGTGCTTTTGACGAGGGATTAATCAATGCTTGGGAAATTCACAAGTCGCAATGACATCATCCCCCTGTTCAAGGATGGCATGACCATCATGAATGGCGGATTTGCAAACAAGGGGATGCCCGAACGGATCATCGATCTGGTGCTTGAAAGCGGCGCCCGCCATCTGAAACTGATCTCCAACGATACCGGTGACCCGAACGAAACGGTGGGCCGTCTCGTTCATGAGGGCCGCATCGACAAGGTGATCTGCTCCCATATCGGGATGAATGCCGAAACCGTCGCGCTTTATGGCGAAGGCAAGATCGAAATCGAGTTCTGCCCGCAAGGGTCGCTGATGGAACGCATTCGCGCCGGTGGCTCGGGTCTTGGCGGCGTGCTGACCAAAACCGGCCTTGGCACCATGATGCAGGAAGGCAAGCAGATCATCGAGGTTGATGGCGAGAACTATGTGCTGGAAACGGCGCTGCGCGCTGACATTTCCATGGTGCGTTGCCGTATGGCCGATCCGCTTGGCAACCTTGCCTATCGCGGCACCTCGCGCAACACCAACGCGCTGGTCGCCATGGCTGGCGACATCACCATCGTCGATGCGGATCTGCTGGTTGAAATGGATGAAATCGGTCTCGATCACATCCATACGCCGGGCGTGTTCATCGACAAGGTTCTGGCTGACTAAGAGGAGAGCGAAATGGATATCCGTAACAGAATCGCAAAACGCGTTGCCGCTTTCTTCCAGCCCGGCGACGTCGTCAATCTGGGTATCGGCATGCCGAGCCTTTGCCCCAACTATTCCGACCCGACCGTCCTGTTCCACACGGAAAATGGTCTGATCGGCACCGGCCCAACGGCAACCGGGCTGCATTCCATGACCAACTTCACCAATGCCAGCGGACAGGCCATCACCCCGCTGCCCGGTGCGGTTTCCTTCGACAGCGCGACATCCTTCGCGATCGTCCGCTCCGGACGTCTGGCAGCAACCGTGCTTGGTGCGTTGCAGGTGGCGGAGAATGGCGACCTCGCAAACTGGGCCCGCCCCGGTTACATGGTCGGCATGGGCGGTGCCATGGATCTGGTGTGCGGTGTGCGCAAGGTCATCATCGCGATGGAATTATGCACCAAGAAGGGCGACCCGAAAATCCTCAAGGAATGCTCTTTCCCACTGACCGGCAAGGGGGTGGTTGATCACATCGTGACCGAACAGTGCGTCATCGACGTGACCCCTGACGGTCTGGTTCTGACCGACATCATCGAAGGTGTCACGCCAGAAGACATCGCAAGCAAAATCGAGCCTGACCTGAAAGTCTCCGACAATCTGAAGATCATGGAAAGTTAAGCAAGGCCGTTTTCCTACAAGAAAAGCTCGGTGACGCATCAAGTCACCGGGCCCATTTTGACGCCCCTATCAAATCTAAAGTGGCCTCAAACCAAAAACCAAAAGAAAGCCATCCGGACCGTCAAGGTCTGCCCCGAAAATGGGGCCCCGGTTGGACAAAACAAGGATAGGCGGCGAGGATTTGATACGCCTGAACCTCGTGAAGCCACAACTCGTCAAAGGGCGTTAAATGGGAGACCTGGTTAATGACTGAGGAATCTGGCGTTCCATTATGGCTAGTCCAGTCTTTCCAACGGGGCTCCAGGAGGAAAGTTTATCATGACTGAAATTGTTGAAACCAGTGATGCCTTCAGTAAGGATACGTCGAGCAACTTCGGCAAACTTGGATGGGCAATCATTGTCACCCAGGCCGCACTATACTGGATTGGAGCTGGTATTTGCGCTCACGGCCTCAATCTTGTTCTGCCAACACTGGTAGACACATACAGCCTTGACAACTCTCAGCTTCTGCTTTGGGCCACCCCCGCTTCATGGGCGGGTATAGCGGCAGGTTTTCTTTGCGCGAAAATGGTACAAAAGTTCGGACCGAAAACGACAATCCTTACATGCTTGCTGGCCGCTGCAATATTTTGGGGATGCCTGGGCATGGCCTCGTCCATAACGTTGTTCGTCATCCTGTTTGCCGGCGTGTCCTTCTTTGGCACAGGCTTTGCCTATATCGGAGGCTCTGCTCTTGTCGCAAACTGGTTTCCGCGCAAGAAGGATCTTGCTTTGGGCTGGACATCATTTGGCCAAACACTTTCGTCAGCCTTTTTCGTTCCCCTTTTGGCCCTTTCCATTGCAATTCTTGGAGTCAAATTGGGTTTCCTTGTGATATCGGCTCTCATGCTAATCATGTTTTTGGTCGTCGCTTCTCTGCTGGCCGACAAGCCGGAACAGTTGGGTTGTTTCCCCGATAACAATCCAAACTGGAAAGACAGCTTTGGAGCCGAAGACGACCCCGATATGCAAGTTCAGAAATTGACCGTCGGTCGGCTACTGAAAATGAAGGACGTGTGGCTGATGGGTCTTGGCTCAGGATGTGTCTACATGGTTCTCGTCGGTGTGACGAGCCAATTGGTGCCTCGTCTGATGTCGTTGGGCTATGACAAGAACACATCCATTCTTTATATGAGCATTGCCGCACTCATCGGAACACTTGGAGCCTACCCCTGGGGCTGGCTGGGCCAGAAGATTTCAACTCGTTTGGCGATCATGGTATATATGGTATGGTGGTTTGTAGCGATCATGATAAACATTTTGGCTCACGGCAATGTTTATCTACTTTGGGTCTCGTTGGTCATGGTTGGCCTCAGCCTTGGGGGAGCCACCAATCTGACGACGTCCATCGTTGCTTCGAAATTTCCACGCGGACAATTTGCTCCGGCTTTCGGTATCATTCACCCCATTCAATCCTTAGTTCGCTGCTGCTGTTTTGTGGTGTTGGCATTCGGAATTGAACACCTGGGAGGCTTTGATGGTGCATACGGACTTTTAATGGGAATTTGCATAGTGACCATCCTCATGTATTGGGAGACGAACACCGATCCGATACAAAGCTGAAAGCCAACATGACCGGCAAACAGTAACCCCAGAGGGAAAATTTGCTGTGCAAGTAGCAAACCTCCTCTAGAAGACTTCGCAAAAACCAGATCTCAGCAATGCGGACCTTTCAGACATAACCTGCAAAGCACAGCACTGACCCCTTGTTTGGCTCAATAGCTGTAACGCCGGAATAAAGGTCTGTCACTTGTGGCGCAGGCATTCGACCGTCAAGTGGGCTCAAGCCCGTGTAGAGGTCGAATGCCAACATGGGCGAGTTTTATGGTTTCATCTGGCCCTTCAGACCTTGCTTTGATCAATATGGAAACACTTACCATTCATCTCGAGAATGTTGTTGGGATGAATTTATTGAGCATGCTGCGCCAATATGCGTCTCAATCCCACGATTGCTGTACCGATGATATCCGGACTATCACCAATTGCCCTCCGAATCCCGACGTATCAATGACATACCTGAAGACAAGGAACGCGAACAAATATTCTCGGAAATCAGGCAACTAATCGATAAGGTAGTGATATTTCCGAAAGGGGAAAGAGAGCCGGTAGAAATTGAAGTTCACGGACTCTGGCGGCACTTCTTGGAAACTCTACCCCGCATTCAAAAGAATGTAGGGGAAATTGGTTGCGGGGGCAGGATTTGAACCTGCGACCTTCAGGTTATGAGCCTGACGAGCTACCGGGCTGCTCCACCCCGCGCCAATAAACAGGGCCAACACGGCCCGCGCAATGACATACATGGTCCCAAACAAGGAACATTTCAAGGATAAAGAATGCTTGAAATTGGTTGCGGGGGTAGGATTTGAACCTACGACCTTCAGGTTATGAGCCTGACGAGCTACCGGGCTGCTCCACCCCGCGTCATTGAAGTGTCATCTTTATAGAGGCCTTGCCGATTTTTTAAACCCCCAAATAGGGTTTTCCCCTCCTTTCGGGAAAAATCCGCTTCGAAGAACTTGCATGGCTTTAAAAAAGAGAAGAGAATCTGCGCCTTGCCTAAATTATGAAAAGACAATACGGGTCAATGGCTATCCTTTCTCCCGCATCAGCCGCGCCTTATCACGCTGCCAATCGCGTTTCTTGGCGTCCTGACGCTTATCATAATTCTTCTTGCCGCGCGCTATGGCAATCGCCAGTTTGGCGCGTCCCTTGTCGTTAAAATAAAGCTTCAGCGGAACGATGGTCATGCCATCGCGATGCACGCCTTGACTTAATTTGGCAATCTCACGCTTATGCAACAGCAATTTGCGCGGACGGCGTGGTTCATGGTTGAACCGGTTGCCCTGATCATATTCTGGGATATGCGAATTGATGAGGATGATTTCGCCACCCTCATCGGACGCATAAGATTCAGCGATATTGGCCTTGCCCACGCGCAAAGACTTGACCTCGGTACCGGTCAGTTGCAAACCGGCCTCGATGACTTCACCAATCTCGTAATCATGCCGCGCTTTCCGATTCTCCGCGACAACACGGTTGTTCGGATCGCTTTTCTTTTTACTCTGTGCCATAGCAACACAGATAAGCGCTTTAGATCAGCCCTGCAAGCGTCATCGCGGACTCTATTTCAGCTTTTACAGTGTCCTTCGCGGCAACAAGCGGCAAACGGATCTCATTCTTGATCTTGCCTAGCAATGACAGGGCATATTTCGCACCAGCCGGGCTTGGTTGCAGGAACATGGCACGATGCAATGGTGAAAGCAGATCATGCAGCTCCAGGGCCTTGTCCCACGCACCATTGGTACAGGCAGTTTGAAACTGGCTGCATAGATTTGGCGCGACATTGGCCGTCACCGAAATGCATCCATGTCCACCCTGTGCGTTAAAGCCAAGGGCTGTGCCATCTTCGCCAGAAAGCTGGATGAAGTCCTTGCCGCAAGCAAGCCGCTGCTGAGTAACGCGTGAAAGATCTGCCGTTGCATCTTTCACCCCGACGATATTGGGACAATCCTCAAACAGCCGTGCCATGGTGTCCACACTCATGTCGATCACCGAGCGGGGCGGAATATTGTAAATGACCACCGGAATCGAAATCGCTTCGGCGACTGCCCTGAAATGGGCATAAAGACCATCCTGACAAGGCTTGTTGTAATAAGGGGTAACAACCAGCACACCATCGGCCCCTGCCCCTTGCGCGAACTGCGCCAGATCGATGGCTTCCAGCGTCGAGTTGGACCCCGCCCCAGCCAGAACGGGAACGCGCTTGTCAGCGACCTTTACACATGTCTCCACAACCTTCTTGTGTTCGTCATGGCTCAGGGTTGGAGATTCTCCTGTGGTCCCCACAGGAACAAGCACATTGGTACCTTCCTGGATTTGCCAGTCTACAAAAGACTCAAAGGCCTTGTAATCCACACCACCCTCGTTGAAAGGCGTAATAAGAGCCGTGCAAGATCCTTTGAACATGTCCGCGTTTCCTCATTTTATTCCAGCTTAAATGCTTGGCATTTTGTCAGATTTAATATTTTTACCGTCACATTGCCGAATTAACGTCAATTACCAGCAAAATGACGGATATTTTCTGCTATAACATCACGTTTCATACGCAATTGCAACATAGGATGCCCACTCGTCCCCATAACCGGCTTTCTTGGTCGGGATTTATGGCCCCAAAGCCCCTTGTCAGCATAACGATGACGCTCAGCATGAATCTCTAAGCAATTTGTTCACCATAATTTTGCAAGAATGATGTCTTCTTGATAGGAAAATTCACGCGTCCCAAACTTTTGGTCACTATGTTTAAACCCATTGATGTCATCCCCACCTGCGGCCTCCTGCTCTTGATGCAGCTTGGTTCAGCATCGGCACAAACACTGCCAGATCAGGTCCCGACACCAAAGCCCCGTCCCGCCGTATCTCAACCCGTTCCTGCGCCTGTCAGTCTGACACCGCCGCCAGCCTCGGCAGGCAGCCTCTCTGTTCCGGAGCAGCCTTCCCCTGCGGCGGAAGATGAAATAAGCCTCTCTCTGCCTCAAACGCTTTCGACCTTGCCAAGGGTGAGGCAGCAATCCGTTTCGGGAACGGCAGCAGCACCCGCACAATCGGCAAGCCCTGCGGCGCCTGCTTCGCAAGTTGTCAGGGCCGAACAACCTCAGACAGTTACACTGCCTTCGGTCAAGAAAGGCAGCAGCTCGGTTGACGCCATCAAGGGAACCCTGAAACAGGCTCTTGACGCACTGGACAAAAACAAGCCCGCGACAGCTCTGGCCATTCACAAGGGCATGCGTTCCTCTCTCGACCGGACACTTCTGAGCTACATCCTGATCATCGGCGGCTATCACGATCTTCCAGCAAGCGAGATCAAGGCCTTTTATGACCATCAACAGCAGTGGCCGAGCCGCAGTCTGATCGCAAGACGCATCGAGGAAGCGGTGGTACGAGAAACCGCTTCAGGACGGGAAATGGTCAATGCCTTCGGGAACATAACCCCAGAGTCCACAACTGCCGCAATTGAACTTGCTATCTCCCATATGAAGATTGGCAACAAGAAAATGGCCGCAAAGCTCATCAGCCCGATCTGGCAGTCCAATGCGCTTTCGAGTGAGCTGGAAACGCGAATTCTGGCCAATCTTGGCCCCGTGCTGACCAACCAGGATCATTTCAACAGGGCCAGCTATCTGCTTTACAGGGACAGAGCGACGGGAGCTGCGCGTCTGAAGCGGTATCTTTCGTCGGGGCAAAACAAAGTGGTGGAGGCGCGTACAGCTGTTATCCGGCGCACAAAGGATGCCAGCGCAAAACTCAAGGCCGTTCCCTCATCTCTCCAGAAAGACCCCGGATATATCTATTCCTATATTCAATATTTGCGCCGCGTGGGCAAGGAAACCCAGGCCGCAGATATGCTGCTCAGAGCACCGCTTGATGAGGATCACCTCATCAACCGAGATGCATGGTGGGATGAAAGACGTCTTCTGGCACGCATGATGCTGAATAATGGCGATGCGCGCAGAGCCTACAAAATCGCCGCCCGCCATTCGGCCAAACCGGGAAAAGACTTTTCAGAAGCCGAATTCCACGCAGGTTTCTTTGCCTTGCGTTTTCTCAACGATCACAAGACCGCGGCGATCCATTTTGAACGAAGCTGGAAAAACGCCACCCGCGACAGAGACAAGTCAAGAGGGCTTTACTGGCAAGGGCGGGCGTGGGAAGCCGCTGGAGACCGCTCGGTCGCCCTCAAATTCTACAAGGCTGGAGGAAACCCGACCAACTATTACGGCCAGCTGGCGCTGGAGGAAACCGGAGTGACCCACCTCAATCTGCGCACGCCAAGACCTGCAACCAGCGAAGAACAAACCCGCTTCAACAGTCGATCTCTGGTCAAAGCCATCAAACGACTGAAAGCGGTCGGTCATGAGGATCGCGCAGGATCGATCTTCCGTCATCTGGCGCGCATACTGGACAATCCATCCGAGATCGCCCTTGCCCACAAGTTGGCTCAAAGCTACGGGCTGCATCAAAACGCGACCCAGATTGGCATAATCGCGCTTGATCGCAACATGCCCGTCGACAAGCTTGCCTTTCCGCTGCATGCTTTGCCGAGTGGCGTCAAGACAAACGGAGTTGATATCGCACTTGTTTACGCCCTGACCAAACAGGAAAGTGTTTTCAACATCAGCGCCAGAAGCCACGCCGGTGCGCGCGGTCTGATGCAGATGTTGCCTGCCACCGCGAAAACAACCGCAAGAAAGCTTGGTGTCAAATATTCGACATCGAAACTGACGAGTGATGCCAGATATGCCGTTCTGCTCGGAAGCGCCTTTCTGAAGGAGAATCTGGAGAAATTCGGCGGCTCCTACATCCTGACATTTGCCGCCTACAACGCAGGCCCCGGACGCCCGCCACAGTGGATCGAGCGCTTCGGAGACCCCAGAACCCGGCAGGTCAGCGCCATTGATTGGGTCGAGCGTATTCCCTTCTCCGAAACTCGGGACTATGTGATGAAACTGATCGAGAATCTTCAGGTCTATGAGGCTCGCATTCACAATGAAACCCTCGACATCAGCAAGGACTTGAAACGCGGTCAACCATGATCACAACCGATATGGACTGAATGGCAACAGACCAGAAGAGCAATCATTTGGAATAGCGAGATCAGTTGGTCTACAATCAACCTTGAGTGGGTGAAACAATCACCCACCGGCCCATTGCCCACTATTTGGGGAATTTTTCATGCAAACGTCTGTCAAACGATTCGAAATAACCACAACTGATGGCATAGTCCTGCGCGGTGAAGCCTTCGGTGACAGAGTGGCAAAGGGAACACCGGTTATCTGTTTGCCGGGCCTTACAAGAACAAGCAGAGACTTTTATGCCCTTGCTGAACGGCTGGCCTTTGATGAAACCAATCCCAGATTCGTTATCGTTTTGAATTCGCGAGGCCGTGGCCCTTCCGATTTCGACAAGAATCCGGAGAACTACAACATCTTCACCGAAGCCGATGACGTACTGCAAGTATTGACGGCGGCGGGGCTTCCCAAGGCGATTTTCGTTGGCACGTCCAGAGGCGGTCTGCTGGCCATAGCCGCTGGCATCATGCGTCCTGGGATCATTGCCGGCGTCGTTCTCAATGACATCGGGGCAGTCATCGACACCATGGGCATCGCCCGCATCAAGACGTATCTGACAAAAACAAAACCCGTCATAACCTGGGAAGATGCGATCAATTTCGTCAAGATTGCCAATTCCGGTCATTTCTCCAATCTGTCCAAGGAAGACTGGGAACTGCTCACTCACATGACCTTCAAGGACGAAGACGGCTATCCCAAAGCAGACTTTGACATTCATATCGTCAAGTCCACAGAAGATCTCGATCTCAGCCAGATTCCGACAGATATCTGGCCGCAATTCCTGACGCTCTCCCACTGCCCTGTGCTGGTCATACGCGGCGAGAATTCCGATATTCTGCCTCAAGCCGCAGCAGAGGAAATGACCAGACGACACCCTGACTGCCAACTCTATGTTGCCAAGAATCAGGGACATGCCCCCCTTTTCATCTTTGATGAAATCTGCGATCAGGTCGTCAACTTCTCAGCAGAGGTTGACCAGAAACAGGCCCAGAAACAGCCTCGGACAACGCCCGAATGGCTAGCCGAAGACGAGATTGTCTATATCGAACCGGAGCAGGCCAAAACAGAGACTGCTGAAGGCCTCGAAGAAAAGAACCTGACACCGATTTGACAAGACAAATCGCAATGAAAAGTGATTTGCCCGATCAAATTGATTATGAGGATTGAATTCCTGAAAATTTGACACTAATATGACGACCGTCCCGGGGTGCCTTGTAAAGGCTGAGATGCAACTGAAGCGAACCCGTAGAACCTGATCCGGATCACACCGGCGTAGGAAGCGACGAAGCTTCGCACCCAGCAAGCCTTCTTCCCCCTTCTACCCCAAATCCGGTCAATAGCTTATGCGCAAACATCAAGCGATCCGTCGCTATTTGCTTGCGCGCCCATAAATACCAAATCGCTACAGTCCCTTATTTCGGGAACTGGCGAGCTCACAATGGAGCAATAACAATGAAGGCTTTGACCCTTTCTCTTCTGGCAACCTCATTGACCCTGAGCACCACCCTTGCAACCCTGTCAGGTGCTGTGGCAGAGGAAAAGCCGACGCTTACGGTCTACACCTACGACTCCTTCAACTCCGAATGGGGTCCCGGCCCGGCAATCAAAAGCGGATTTGAGAAAAACTGCGGCTGCACCCTCGAATTTGTAGCACCGGGCGACGCCACCGAAACCTTCAACCGGTTGCGCCTTGAAGGCAAGAATTCCAAGGCAGACATTCTGGTCGGCCTTGATTCAAATCTCGTTGCCGATGCAGACAAAAGCGGCCTCTTTACGGAAGCGGACATCAACACCGATGGCCTCGAGTTGCCAATTGATTGGCCGAGCAAGACCTATGTGCCCTTCGACTGGGGCTATTTCGCCTTTGTTTATGACAGCGACAAGCTCAAGAATGTTCCGCAGAGCTTTGATGAGCTGATCAACGCGCCAGACGATCTTAAAATCCTCATTCAGGACCCCCGTTCATCAACTCCTGGCCTTGGGCTGCTGCTCTGGATCAAGAATGTCTATGGGGATCAGGCAGAAGAAATCTGGAAAAAACTACAGCCGCGCATCGTGACAGTCACCAAAGGCTGGTCGGAAGCCTATGGCATGTTCCTCGAAGGTCAGGCAGACATGGTCCTGAGTTACACCACGTCCCCCGCCTATCATATCGCGGCTGAGAACAAGACCAATTACAAAGCAGCCGCCTTTGCCGAAGGCCACTATATGCAGCTGGAAATGGCTGCAATCACCAAAGCCAGCAAGCATAGGGAACTGGCGAATCAGTTCATGGCCTACCTGATTGGGCCAGAAGCACAAAAGGTCATTCCAACCACCAACTGGATGTATCCCGTTGCGCTTCCCGAAGCAGACTGGCCAGCTTCCTTTGCCGATCTCGTCAAACCGGCAAAAGCAAGGCTTTTTGATTCCGAAAAAGTCCCCGACCTGCGCAAGGAAGCACTGAACGAGTGGCTCGAAGCCCTCAGCAAATAGCAACCGAGCCAAACAGAAGGCAAAGAAGGCTGGATAAGAGACGTGACAGACAAAGCATCAAGAAATGCATTTGCCTTTGGCATTCCCGCAACCATTGCCTTCATCATCCCTCTCGGGCTGGTTGTGGTCAGCCTTTGGGCTCTCTGGTCGGTCACCACCAATGATCTGGCAACGGAACAAGCCGGTGGCCGCCCCCTTCTGTCACATCTGATTGATGACATCTACCTGCGCCGGGCACTGACCTTCACCCTGACGCAGGCCACATTGTCCGCCATTCTGTCAACGCTTCTGGCCATTCCGCTGGCCAGAGCACTTGCCACCCGCAGCTTTCCGGGGCGTTCGGCGATCCTCTCCTTTTTCGGTGCGCCCTTCATCCTGCCCGTGATTGTCGCCATACTGGGTCTCTTGTCCATCTGGGGCAACAAAGGCCCCGTGCAAGCGATAATGTCAGCCTTTGGCTTCGAAAACTTCTCGATCTATGGTCTCTGGGGCATCCTCATCGCGCATGTCTTCTTCAATCTGCCACTGGCAACGCGCATTTTGCTGCAAGGATGGCTCGCCCTACCCGCTGAGCAATGGCGTCTTGCATCACAATTGGGAATGAATAGCGCAAGCATCGCACGCTATATCGAATGGCCCATGCTCAAGGAACGCCTGCCGGGCATTCTGGCACTCGTGTTCCTGCTCTGCACGACCAGTTTCACGGTTATTCTCGCCCTGGGTGGCGGCCCCAGGGCAACAACAATCGAGCTGGCCATCTATCAGGCCATCCGGTTTGATTTCGACATGGAACGCGCAGCCCTGCTCGCCTTCCTTCAAATCATTCTCTGTGCGGGCCTTGCGCTCGTCTCCCGCGTCGCCAGTACGGACTTTGATACCGGCCAGAGCCTTGGCGGAGCCGTTCTGAGAACAGACAGAAACGGACGGCTCGCACAGTGGAGCGACGGGGCAATCATCATGGTTGCAGTTGCGTTTCTGGGCATGCCTCTTCTCTCCGCCTTCATTCGGGGGATTTGGGGACTGGGCCTGCATGGCATCGACTGGGGCCAGATCCTGCCGGCAGCTCTTCGGTCCACAGGCGTTTCCCTTGCCTCCTGCCTCGTGATGCTTCTCATCAGCCTGCCGCTTGCCCAACTCTCCATTCACATCGAAGGCAAGGCGAGACGATTTGTCGAACTGCCCGGTTATGCCATCATGGTCGCTCCGCCGATTGCCCTCGGTGCCGGACTGTTCATCCTGCTCCATCAGCATGTGTCTGTTGATGATCTCGCCCTTCCCCTCACGGCACTGCTCAATGGGCTGCAAGCGGTCCCCTTTGCGCTTATCCTGCTGACCCCGGCCATGGCTCAGATCAAGCGCAACTACGGCATGCAATTAAGGCATTTGGGCATCAAACGCCGGGACGCAATCCGCATCATTCACTGGCCCTTGATGCGCAAACCGCTTGGCCTCAGCCTTGGCATCGCTGCGGCTCTCTCTATCGGCGATCTTGGCGTGATAGCCCTGTTCGGCTCCCCCTCTGCTCCAACATTACCTCTCTATCTTTATCAGCAATTGGGGGCCTATCGCATGGACCAGGCTTACGGCACAGGCGTGCTGCTAACGAGCATCGCGTTTGCTTTTTTCGTTCTCTTTGACAAAGGACTTGGTGGTCGTGATCAGACTTGAAAATCTCACCATCGCACTTGATAACTGGCATATGACAGTAAACCTCACGGTAGAAACCGGAGGCTTCTGTGCGCTCATTGGTCCATCAGGTGCAGGCAAAAGCACAATCCTCAACACCATCGCCGGTTTCGTTCCGCACGTCCCGGGCCAGCTCTTCATTCAGGAAATGGATATGGCAGGGCTTGAGCCTGCCGAACGTCCTGTTGCCATGCTCTTCCAGGACCATAATCTCTTTGCCCACCTGACAATCGAGCAAAATGTCGCCTTGGGTATCAACGCTTCTCTGAAGCTCGACATGGAAGAAAAGAAGAGGGTCAAGGACGCCTTGACAGAAGTCGGGCTTGAGGGCATGCAGGACCGCCTGCCCCGTGCCCTGTCCGGCGGACAGCGCCAGCGTGCGAGCCTTGCGCGAGCAATCCTTCGCAAGAAACCTGTGCTACTGCTTGATGAGCCTTTCGCTGCGCTCGGCCCGGCCTTGCGCAAGGACATGCTCAGACTGGTCAGCAATCTGGCAGCGAGAAACGATCAGACCGTCATAATGGTCACCCACCATCCCGAAGATGCCAAGCTGACTGCAAGCCAGACAGCCCTCGTCCATGAAGGCAGGATCGCGCAAACAGGCCCCACCAAAGACGTCTTCGCGCACCCCTCTGAAGAATTGATCGACTATCTGGGTTAATCCCATTCAAGCGCCCTGATGGTCAAGTCATCGAGAGCCTCAAAGCATTCGAGCACTGGCGGACCGGCATATTCGACCTTCGGCCTTGGACCACCATGGGAAGAGCGAAATTGCGGTGACCGCGTCCAGGCGATGAAGGCATCCTTGTCCCGCCACATCGCATGGGACGCGAACAGCGTGAAACCGTCCTTTTCCTCCCCCTTCAGAAGGTCGAACCGCAAGAAACCTTCTGTTTCCAGCAACTTGCTTTCCCGATTGCGCCAGATTTCCTCAAATGCGGCTTCATCACCCACCTTCACGCGGAAACGATTCATTGCCAGATACATGTCTGCCTCCTTGTCAAAACCCCGTAAAGAGAGACCTTAAGTGCCGAGCACGACCGCCTCAAGTTAAAGACATGTCATCTTTGATCTTTGCAACCGAAACAAAAAAGCCCGCCACACGACTGTGACAGGCTTCAGATTTTTCTCAACGGCAAGACCAATCAGGCAGATGCCTTGTGTCGGCTCACACGGGCACGAATGCTTTCAATGCTTGTCTTGGGCGTCGCAGCAAGCAGCGTCTTGGTATAATCGTGCTGCGGATCATTGAAGATCTGATCGCGATCCCCGTGCTCGACAATCTCCCCGAAATACATGACCATGACCCGATCAGCAAGATATTTGACCACACTGAGGTCATGGGAAATGAACAGATAGGAAAGATTGAACTCGTCCTGCAAGTCTTTGAGCAAATTCAGAATTTGCGCCTGAATGGACAGGTCAAGCGCAGAGACCGGCTCATCCAGAACCAGAATTCTCGGGTTCAGCATCAAGGCACGACCAATTGCGATGCGCTGCCGCTGCCCCCCGGAGAACATGTGTGGATAGCGACCGAAATGCTCAGGCAGCAATCCCACCTTTTTCAGCATGTCCATCGCCTTTTTCCGCCGCTCTTCGGCAGGCATTTCGGGGAAATTGATCTTCAGTGGTTCCTCAAGCACAGCCCCAACCTTCTGGCGCGGGTTGAGTGAGCCATAGGGATTCTGAAACACGATCTGAATCCTGCTTCGCATTTCCCTGGAGATCTTGTTCTTGGCGATATTGATCGGCTTGTCCCGAATGATAAGCTCACCCGAGGTCTGCGCGTCAATGAGGGTCAGAATGCGAGCAAGTGTCGACTTGCCACAGCCAGATTCCCCGACAAGCGCCAGGGTTTCACCGCGATAGAGATCGAAATCGATTCCCTTGATAGCATGAACGGTTTCACTTTTGCCGAACAGACCACCGCTGGAGACATAATCCCTCGTGATGCCGCGCACACTGAGAATTTTATCCTTTTTATCGCTCATAGCGCCACCCCGCCTTCTTTGCTGTAAGCCTGTGCAAAGTCACCGACCGTAGGCAGACGATCCCCTTCAGCTCGTTCCGGCAGTGCCGAGAGAAGAGCCTTGGTATAGGGATGTTTTGGAGATTCAAACAGCTCAAGCACACCGGCTTCTTCCATTTGCTCCCCGTTATACTGCACCACCACGCGATCTGCCGTCTCGGCGACGACCCCCATGTCATGGGTAATCATGATCAAGCCCATCTCGCTTTTCGACTGGATATTGATCAGCAAATCCAGAATCTGTTTCTGGATGGTGACATCAAGCGCTGTTGTAGGCTCATCCGCAATCAGCAGCTTTGGCTGACAGGCAATAGCCATGGCGATCATCACGCGCTGACACTGCCCACCGGACATTTGATGAGGGAAGCTCGAAAGGCGTTTTTCAGGTTGAGGGATCCCAACCGCCTTTAGCAGCTCGATGGTGCGATTGCGCACATCCTTGCCCTGAAGACCAAGATGCGTTTTGAGCACTTCACCAATCTGGAAGCCGACCGTGAAACATGGATTGAGACTTGCAATCGGCTCCTGAAAGATCATCGAAATGTCTTTGCCGATAACATTGCGCCGCTCTTTGGAGCTGAGATTCTGAAGATCCCGTCCATCAAACGTCATAAGATCGGCCTTGACGGTCGCCGTATCAGGCAGAAGCCCCATGGTGGCAAGCATTGCCACCGACTTGCCAGATCCGGACTCGCCAACAATCGCCAGCACTTCACCCTTTTCAACCGTATAGTCTACGCCCTTGAGCGCTCTGAATGGACCGGTCGCGGTATCAAACTCGACGGTCAGGTTTCTGATTTCCAACAAACTCATGATGAAATCTCCCTAAGACCGTTTGAGTTTCGGATCAAGCGCATCGCGAAGACCGTCACCGATCAGATTGATGGCAAGAACCGTGATGAGGATGGAGACGCCGGGGAAGGTCACAACCCACCAGGCACGCAAGATGAATTCACGCGCTTCAGCCAGCATCGTGCCCCATTCCGGGGTTGGCGGTTGCGCCCCCATGCCCAGGAAGCCAAGCGCGGCTGCATCCAAAATCGCATTGGAGAAAGACAATGTCGCCTGCACGATAAGCGGAGCGGTACAGTTGGGCAGAATGGTCAGGAACATCAAGCGCAAAGGACCAGCGCCGGCAACACGCGCCGCAACAACATATTCGCGCTCCCGCTCGGCCATGACCGCCGCACGCGTCAACCGAACGAAATGGGGTTGTAGCACGATGGCAATCGAAATCATGGCATTGATCAGTCCCGGTCCGAGCAAGGCCACGAGAACCAGGGCCAGCAGCAGCGACGGAAACGCAAGAATGACATCCATGATACGCATGATCACGGTATCGATCTTGCCGCCATAATACCCGGCAATGACACCAAGAATAATGCCACCGGTAAGGGCAATCACCACAACGATGACACCAACAAACAGAGACAGTCGGGAGCCCATGATCAGACGCGAAAGAATATCACGCCCGACGGCATCGGTGCCGAGCAGATAGTCTACATGTCCACCCTCCATCCAGGACGGCGGCAGCAAAAAGACATCGCGATACTGCATGTTGGGATCATGCGGGGTCAGATAGGGCGCAAAAACAGCAACCAGAACCAAGGCAAGAAAGACAAACAGTCCAATCACGGCACCACGGTTGACGCTGAAATAGAACCAGAACTCTTTGAGCACGGCGCGTGTGGATTGGCGGGAGACAGTTTCAATTGTATCAGTCATTATTTTTCTCCCTCTCAATTATGCCGGATACGCGGGTTGATGAGACCGTAAAGCAGATCGACCACCAGATTGACAGTCATCACGAGCATGGCAATCATCAAAAGGCCACCTTGCACGACCTGATAGTCGCGACGAGAAATACTGTCGACCATCCACTTGCCAATCCCGGGCCAGGAGAAAATCGTCTCGGTCAGAATGGCACCTGCCATCAAGACGCCAACCTGCAACCCGATGGTGGTAACCACCGGAATGAGAGCGTTTCGAAGGGCGTGCAAACCAATGATCCTGAGCTTGGTCAGGCCTTTCGCCTTGGCAGTCCGAACATAATCCTCGCCCAGAACCTCAAGCATGGCTGATCGGGTCTGGCGTGCAATCACCGCCATCGGAATGGTGGCAAGCACGCAAGAGGGCAGAATAAGATGGGAAACCGTTGACGCAAACGCTCCGCTCTGGTCAGACAGAAGCGAGTCGATCAACATGAAACCGGTCACCGGGTCGAAAAAATACATCACGGAAATGCGCCCGGACACCGGGGTCCATTGCAACCATCCTGAAAAAACGATGATAGCAAGCAGAGCCCACCAGAAAATCGGCATTGAATATCCAACCAGCGCACCGGTCATGACAGTGTGGTCAAACATCGAGCCGCGTTTGACCGCAGCAATGACGCCCGCCGGAATACCAATGAAGACAGCGATGATGATCGCTACAAAGGAGAGCTCCAGGGTAGCGGGAAACAAGGTAAAAAACTCGTCCCAGACAGGCCGACGCGTCACCATTGACATGCCGAAATCGCCCTGAAACAACCCGACCACATAGTCCAGATATTGCATGATGACAGGTTTGTCGAACCCGAAGGAATGTTGCAATTCAGCATAGCGCTCAGCAGAAATACCGCGTTCACCAGCCAGCAACAGGATGGGGTCACCCGGCAGTAGCCGGATGAAAAAGAACGCAACGAGCGTTACGCCTATAAAGGTCGGGATCAACATCCCGATCCGGCGTAGAATAAAACCAAACATAGATACAGCCAGTCCGGTAAGAGCAAGAGTAAAAGACTCTTGGCTATAAGTTTAAGCAGCCTGCTTGCCGATTTTTGTTCTGATCGACACCCGACATAACCGGGTTTCATTGATTGGGCGGCAAGGGTTTCGGTTTCTTCTAGCGGATACGAGCAACAATTTCCACTATTCAGACACAAAAAGGGTGGAGACAGAAAAATCCGTCTCCACCTTTCACAAGATTATTTATCGATATCAACACCGTAGAAGACGTGTCCACCGAATGGGTCGATCTTGTAGCCTTTTACTTTGGTGCTGATTGGCATGAAGACCACTGAGTGAGCAATGGTTGCCCATGGAGCTTCACGTTTGAAGACAACCTGAGCTTCTTCATAAAGTTTGGTGCGTTCAGCCATGTCTGTGGTCTGTTTTGCTTTGACCAGCAGATCGTTGAACTCGGTGTTGCACCATTTTGCACGGTTGGCACCAGATTCAACAGCATCGCAACCAAGCAGAACATACATGAAGTTGTCCGGGTCACCATTGTCACCGGTCCAGCCCAGAAGCACGGCGTCATGTTCACCAGCAGAAGAGCGTTTCAGATATTCGCCCCACTCGTAGGAAACAATCTCTGCATCCACACCGATAGCTTTCCAGTCAGCCTGAATAAGCTCGGCCATACGGCGAGCATTCGGGTTGTATGGACGCTGTACAGGCATCGCCCAGATATTGGTTTTCATGCCGGAAACGCCAGCTTCTGCAAGAAGCTTTTTCGCAGCTTCCGGATCATATGGATCATCGACAACTTTGTCGTTGTAAGACCACATGGTTGGCGGAATCGGGTTTTTAGCAGCTTTACCGGCGCCCTGGAAAACAGCGTCGAGAATAGCCTGTTTGTTGATGGCCATGTTCAGAGCTTTACGAACGCGGACATCTTTGAATTTGTCTTTCTGGTTGTTGTAAGCCAGATAGCCAACGTTCAGGCCTTCCTGTTCCATCAGGTTGATATTCGGATCAGCCTTCATGGCTTCAATATCAGCCGGATTCGGATAAGGCATGACGTCGCATTCGCCAGCTTTCATTTTCTGGTAGCGAACGGATGCATCAGGCGTGATCGCAAAGACCAGATCGTCAATCGCAGCTTTGCCACCCCAATAATCAGGGAAGGCTTTGTAACGGATGATCGCGTCTTTCTGATAGGCAACCAGCTGGAATGGACCAGTCCCAACCGGATTCTGGTCGAACATTTCCAGATTGCCGGTTTTTTCGACCTGATCAGCATATTCTTTTGAATGGATGGAAGCAAAATCCATGGCCATGTTGGCGATGAAAGGTGCTTCAACCTGATTCAGAACGAATTTGACGGTGAGATCGTCCACTTTGACGATTTCCTTGACAAGGCTGTCCATGGACATGCCACCGAAATACTCGTAAGTACCGCCGGAAACCTTGTTGTAAGGATGGTTGGGATCTTTCTGACGCATGAACGAGAAAATCACGTCATCAGCATTGAAATTGCGAGTTGGGGTAAAGTCTTTGGTGGTATGAAATTTCACACCATCACGCAGATGGAACGTATATTCCAGACCATCTTCGGAAACATCCCAGCTTTCAGCAAGACCAGGGATAACATTGGTAGCACCGCGTTCGAACTCGACAAGTTTGTTGAAAACTGCGCGAGATGACGCATCAAAAGTAGTACCCGCAGTATAGAGAGCTGGGGTAAAGCCTTCAGGGCTACCCTCGGAGCAATATACCAGTGTTTTTGCCTGCACGGGTGCAGACAAAACGATGGCCAATGCGGTAGCGGCCAAAGCTTTGGAAAGCAGCTTCATTGTTTGAATCCCTCTGTGAACATTATCAGTCAATCATGCGTGCAAGATGGTGTGTCAGGAATATTGACCTAATCAGTTAGTGTTCCAAGTCTTATAATGCAGACTTGTCACACCCCCCCAAGTACCATCTGCAAACAGCACGGCAAAAGTCGAATACAAAGTGATGAGAATTGCAATCTCTTATTATATTTTATGCACTCTATTTGGAACAAAATGTTCAAATTGACTTCAAAAACAGAAAAAAATTCGCCTATTTTGAGCTCTGCACGAAACTGCAAGGTCAGTCCACAACCGAACCATAGATATTTTTAACAATAAGTTCGCGTACTATTCTTGTTTCAATCTGTTTCTTTCAGCTTGGCAAGCAAAGCCTGGGTGAGGATCAGGAGCCGAGGGCACCTTATATCTCCCGACTTGTGCCAACCCGCGAGTATATCAAGCGAAACCTCGACGACCTCAATGTCTTCGTCTTCATCCTGATGCCGCCCGGCAAGATCCTGAGAACCGGCTTTATAGCTGGCCAGAAACATATTGGCCTTCTCAACCATACGGGCAGGATTGATGAAGACCTGAGCCGCAAGCTGCAAATTCTCGATAACGACCCCCAGCTCCTCAGCCGCTTCCCGGCGGCAGGCCTCTTCGACTGACAAATCCGAAGCCTCGATCCCGCCAGCGCAGGCCTCAAGGATCATGTCCTGATCACGCCAGTAGACAGCCGGCCGCATCTGGCGAACAAGCAGCACCGTTTGTGCTTCGGCATCAAAGGGCAGGACAGCAATGGAATCCCGGTCGTTCCATACCGGTTCAGAGACAACATGCTCCCGGCCATCCTCATGCACAGTGCGAATGGTCAGATCTTCAATCGAGCCCTTATCGAGAGAACAAAGCGTTTTTTTTGAAAGCAATTCGTGAGTGGTCGTCATTTTTCCGCCAGACGTCAATTCGAAAGCACGCATTGGTCCTTGCTCGACAAAAACCAATTCTCGCAGACTGCACCTTTTTTCGGGGCTGGTATCATTTACAACCGATTGGCAATCGCGCCCATCCGTGTTACTCAACCAAAGCATAAGGCAATTGAGGATATTCTTAGCCTTATAGTCAACATACAAAAGCTCACAAATCAAATTGCATTTTCATTGCTCGATTTGAATAACACATACCGGACAATCCGCATGGCACGGCCTTTCGAAAAAATCGCCTTCATCTCCAGCGCGACGGAGGAGTCGGATTTGGCACGCCAGCGGCTCGAGAAACAATATGGCTCAATCCCTGCCGAACAGGCAGACGTGATTGTCGCGCTGGGCGGGGATGGTCTGATGCTTCAGACGTTGCATCGCTATATGAACAGTTCGATCCCCATCTATGGCATGAATTGCGGATCTATTGGTTTTCTGATGAATGAGTATTCCGAGGAGGGACTTTTATCCCGCCTGGACAAGGCCGAAATCTCAGAAATCCATCCATTGCACATGAGTGCACTGACCGCAGATGGCAAACTTCATGAAGCGCTCGCGATCAATGAGATCTCCGTTTTCAGGCAAAGCGCCCAGGCCGCCAAGCTGGAAATACAGATTGACGGCAAGATTCGCATGGATGAGCTGATTTGCGATGGTGCGATCGTGTCAACTCCTGTTGGCAGCACCGCTTATAATCTGTCTGCTCACGGACCGATTCTGCCTATCGATGCCCCTCTGCTCGCCCTCACACCAATAAGCCCCTTTCGCCCCCGCCATTGGCGCGGCGCCCTTTTGCCCAACACGGCAAGGGTCAAACTGGTCGTCCGGGAATCCAAAAAGCGCCCAATGAGCGCGGTTGCCGATCACAATGAGATCCGCTCCATCCTCGAAGTCGACATCACGGAAGCTCCGCAAAATTCCTGCAAGATCATGTTCGACCCAGAACATGGATGGACCGAACGCATCTTGACCGAGCAATTCCGCTACTAGAACAAACCGGCACGAGCGGTTCTACTTGCATAGAGCATCGGTTCAACGGTCACGAAGAAGGCGGTCCTCACGCCAATTCTATCTACAAAAGATCAAAAAAGAAGACGATAGCCCGAAATGCTTCCTTAACGGACTTCTGGTAACCTTTTTACCCGAATCCGCCGGTGGCAGCCAAGTCATGCCACGAAGAGATATCACACGAGACGTCTCGGGAAGAACGAAATGATCAATGTTGACCTCTCGCAACTGCGTTTTCTCATCGTGGAGGACAATACGCATATGAGACGCGTTATCCGGACCCTGATCAATGGTTTCGGCGCGCGAGAAGTGACTGAAGCAGAGGACGGGGCCGCAGGCCTTGAACTCTTTCAGACAACGTCACCGGACATTGTCATAACAGATTGGTATATGCCGATTTTCAGCGGCATCGAACTGACACGCATGATGCGCAGCCGCGAATCATCCAGCAATCCGACGGTCCCGATCATTATGCTCACCGGGCATTCGGAAAAAAGAAAGGTGATTGAGGCGCGAGACGCAGGCATAACGGAATTCCTTTGCAAACCAATCTCGGCAAAGGCCTTGTATGCGAGGGTCGCCAACTGCTTGATAAATCCGCGCAGTTTCGTCAGAGCCGGCGGTTTCTATGGACCGGACCGCAGGCGATTTTCGAATCCCCTTTACAAGGGTGCTGAGCGCCGCGCCGGTGCAATATCGGATGAGCAGAAATCCGACGAATTAAAAGAAGCAAGTTAATTTCAAGTTGTGATAAGATGGTATCGCCATCAGACAACTGGACAGACAAAGGACACGTTCAATGGCCGACTATGAGATCGTTAAGCCCAAAGTCGACTTGAGAAAGAAAATCAAGATCTTGCCGAACAGCAGTGGCATGGACCCCGTGGCCAAGGCCGAAGAGGCGATGGAAAGGCTGTCCATCAACTTTGGCAATTGGATGCGTGACGAAGTCGCCAAGCTGCAATATGCGTGGGACATGGTCGAAAAGAAAGACATGACCGAGGAAAGTCTGGACAAGCTGTTTCGCTCTGCTCACGACATCAAGGGTCAGGCTCACACCATGGGTTTCCCGCTGGCAGGCCATATTGCCGGTTCACTTTGCGAACTCATCGAGCGAATCCCGAACCGTGAAAATCTTCCCAAAGACCTTTTGTGCAAGCATGTGCAGGCAATCTCCGCAGTCGTGAAAGAAAATGCGAGAGAAGAAGACAATGTCATCGGCAAGGAACTCGTCGCTGAACTTGGCAATCTTTCAGAAGAGATCATCTCCAAGTTTGAGCCACAAGAGGACACAACCGAAAACACGGACAAGAAATAGGGCGCTCAAAGTCTGACGCCCCACTCAAAGGCCAGTGAAGCGACACAAAGAGTGAAGCGGCATAAAGAGTAAACCGGCCTCAAGAGAGCAAATTGGCGCCCCGCAAAATCCCCTGCACGGTAGAGAGCGAGTCAGCGCTCGCCCCTTGCAAAGCCATTTCTGGGCAAAAGGGGTTCAGGCTGCCGTTACCTGCTTAAGCATAGCGCTCATCTCGCGCGCTTCATCTCTGGCAATCTGGGTCGCAAACCGACGCAGCAACGCCAGCAGATCATCCATCTCATCTTCGGCAATTCCATTATAGTCACCAAGAATCTGGTCAACCATCAGCCGCGCAAAGCGCGAACGGGGCAAGGCCACCCCGTGATTGTCGGAAAGACGGTTATAGGCTTCGAGAGAAGACAGGATGGCAGGCGCAACACGCTCGGAAATGCCGGCCTTTTTGCACAACGCTGTCACAACACCTTCTGATGGGTCGGACACGCAGGCCCTTATCCGGGTTTCGCTCAAATTGGTAAGGCTGGTCATCGCCGCCACGAACAAGTCCACATTGCCCATGCACAAGCCGCGAACGAGAATATCTGCCGTCAATTGCCCCGACAACCGCAGATGCTCGACAAGCGCAATCATCTCATCGCCCTGATCGCAATCGAAGGCAAGATCTACCGTGGCCTTGTCACACGCATCCTTGAACAGCGAAGATCGGCGCTCTGAGCTGACAAAAGACTGCACAAGTTCAAGCTGCTGCAAGGCGGCTCCCAACTGCACGATCAGCATTTGCCGGATATCGATGGGAAGCCCCTCAACTGCCAACAAAGCGTTTCGAACCGAAGGAACAGCTCCAAAGCGCTCGGCAATTCGACGCAAACTGAATATGGCAATTTGTGCTCCGGGATTGTCGAGCATGACGCAACAGGCCTCACTCTCGGCGACTTCCGCCATGGCGGCACACAAGGCCGGACTGATCGAGGGCCTTGACGCAACGGCCATTTGAATAATCGTCCTGCGGTCAGCCACCATGTCCACCAGTTCGGAATCCAGAAGAACAGGTGAGGCTGCAACAACCGGTGCGGCAACATCGTCAATATCCTGTATGAGAGACAGAATGACCTGACGCGGTGCATAAGGCGAATTGGCAAGGGCATGGGCGAGCGCTTCGCGGACAATCGGTGCGGGATCATCGAGCAAAATCGTCAGCGCCGTTTCAGCTGCCTGCTTTTCATTCGGCTCGAGGGGGGAATAAAGATAGGCCCTGGCAAGAGCGCTGGTAGCCTCTGCTCGACGTGCAACTGGGGCGGTTTCAATCCAGGAGAGAAACTTCGCAACAATCATCCCGACAAATCCCCGGCTCAAAGAGCAACGACAGCGCAAAGACAGCAAGCCGCTCAAAGGCCAAAACGCAAACTAAACAACAGGGGAACGGTCCCCCAGACACTTGAGGGACATTCTGGACTACCAACCCTTAACGATCGGTTCACCATAATTCAAAAAGAGGGAGAGAGGCGATGTCAGCCTTTTTTGCTCGATGAAAACACATCTGCCTTCAGAAAAGCCGACAGATCCAAGGCCCCAAACCGCTTGGTGGCCTTGACCGCAGCCGTGACTTGTTCTCCGGTCAAATCAAGTGGGCTACTCGTGCTGCTGCTCGCCGAACCAGAATTCGCACCGCTGATGGTCTCTGGTTTGGCTTTTGGCAAGACGCCATTGAGTTCGTTGACATAGACCTCGGCCGTCACCGGTTTTCTACGCGGCAAGACAGACAGTGTGTTTTCAGAAGAAACAGCGCTTGTTTCACTGGCTTCGTAGGCGTCGCTGAAAATCCGGCTCCGGCTGCCTTCGGTCGCAACCTGCAAGGAAGTCTGCCCGTCATCTCCGGCGACAAGGCGAGAGACCCGATTGCCAACCGCAGTCGTATCAGTCGAGCTGTATGCAAGCCCGTATCGGCTTGGCAATGTTTGTTGCAGTGGCTCATTAAAGAACGCCTCAAGAGACTCCTTGCTTTCGCTTATAACGGAGGGTGCGTCACTCTGAGCGGAAGCCTCTGTCTGTGCTTGCTGGGTGACAGAATCAACCGAAGAGCTGTCCTGGGCCCGTGTGAGCTGGACAGACTTCATGGACTCTTTGGGACTGAACAGATTGCCAAGACCAAACACCTTGAACAGGGTCGTCTTCTCTTCCTTCGTTGTCGTGGAAGAAGAAGCGGTAGAAACAAGGTCGCTATAAACTTCGGCAACAGTCTTCGAATTGCCCTGCTTGTCATAGAAAATATTGCGGTTCGCCTGTGCCTGAGCAGGAAAGATCTCGGCTGCTTCCGTCTTGGGACTGTTCTCGGCAAGAGTAATCAGCTTGCTGCTTCCCTGCGCTCCGAGAAAATGAGCCGCATAAAGTTCCCCTTGCGACGGTGTGCGGTTGAGTTCTTCAGCCAGCTGTTCCTTGTTCCGCTGCGCATAGGCCCCAGCCATGACGGCGGACACCTTAGGATCGTTGCGCATATCCAGAATTTGCTCGCGGGCTTGCTGATCCTTCACATAATATTTGTCACCGACCTTGGTGATTTGCGAAGCCGCATTGCCATAGCCCAGTTCCGCCCCGGACTCCTTCATCGTTTCGAGCCAGGTTTGTTCGACAAACTGAAACAGACCCGTAGCCGAGGATGTGGAAGCCTTGGCTGAAGAGTTGAAATTGCTTTCTCTTTTGGCTGTGCTCAAAAGATATTCAAAATCCGTACCCGTCGTGCGGCTCGCTTCTTCAAAAGCGGCTTGAAATCGTTTGGGTAGATTAAGAGAAACAGCGTTGGCCAACTTCTTCTCCGGACGGTTGCGTCAGATCGCCCTTGCGGATCAAGCGAAATTGTTCGACAGAATCTGCAAATGAACCCATTTGCACGTGTTAACCATACTTTAACCGAATGGTTAACAAACTGTTAACGCCCCTTTGTTTCCGTTGGACATGATTGTAAACAGAAATGGACCCAAAGCCATATCGACCACAGCATACGAATTGGAAAATGCTCGCAATGCGCAGCTTGTTACAGGTCCCGCTCCTTGACGAAAATCGCATCGATGAGGCTCTGTCCTCAAAAGCCGATGCCATCTGTCTCGACTGGGCCAGTGTTGGCGAGCAACCTGACCAAAGCAAAGCGTTAGGGCTCGTCAAATATGCCCTGGCCAGACGGTCCGCGCAAGAGACGACAGCGCGCGTTTTCCTGCGCATCCATCCCATGCCGTCCCTGAAAGTGGATAGGGATCTTGATGCCCTTATCCCCTTTAGACCAGACGGTCTGTTCCTGCCAGAATGTGAGACAGAGCGTTCAATCAAAGCCCTCTCTGTTCGCCTTGAGGCGCAGGAAGCAATAGTCGGGCTTGCAAAGGCATCAATCAAGATCATCGCTTCGGTTGCTGACACGCCCGCATCGGTTTTTGGTTTGCAAGGATATGACGCGGAGAGCGACAGACTTGTCGCCATGACATGGAATGCCCAGAAGCTGGCGGACGATCTGAATCTGCGACAGTCTGAGACACACCGAAGCACCATGCTCTCTTCACCGATCCAATTGGCCAGATCCTTGTGTGTGTTGGCAGCAAGCTCTGCGGGCGTCCCTGCCCTGGACACCATCCTTGACAATCCTGCTGACGAGACAGGATTTGAGCGGGAAACAAGCACAGCATTGCGTGATGGCTTCAGTGGCAAAATGGCGACCCATCCAAAACAGGTACCGATAATCAACAAAATATTTGCCGATCGCCACAACGGGCAAAAATCGGAATTTTGAACACCATATCAATAGCCTGACAAGAAATCCGGAATCACCCCGTCAAGCACTTGAATCAATGCGCAAAGATGTCGGGAACGACCTCGAACTTGAATCAAATCATGAGCATGCATTGAATCTGGTTTTGAGCACGCCGCACCATCCCCTTGGTTTCTCATCCAAATTGCAAGAAAGCAAACCAAAGCCTCTGGCACCCTTCCCGTTCAACACCCCTTCGTCAGAGTTTTAGGTACACTGACAGGCAAAATTGGCTGAACTTTGGATCTGGCGTCCACAAAATGATCATGGTTTTTCGATTTGCTATGCCACATGCAAATGCTACACAGAACCTAAGACATCAATGAGTCTCGACCTGACAGCCCAAAGATCAGCGAAATGTGAAGGACAAAACAGTGTTACTCAAGGCCCTTTTTGCTCGCTCATGCAAACCGCTTGCTACCATTCTCTGTTCCATGGGGCTGATGATATCACTCCTCTTGATGCCACTCGCCGCACAAGCTCAGACGAGCCAGAAACCACTGAACCTTGGTGATGTCCTGAAGAAGGAGACCAAAAAGGCCGCTCCGCCACCGGTCTACCTGAAATTGCCAGAGACCATTCCCGTTCCCGCCAGCAATCCTCTGAAAGGAAAGCCGGAAGAGCAAGGGAACGTGAACGCCACTCCGGCCCTGCCGGGCCAAATAACGGCAAACGCTCCAGCAGCACAACGAAACACGCCACCACCACCTCCCGGAGCAGACCAGCCGCTGCCAGGCACAACCGCCGCGCCAGACGGACAGCCACCGCTCCTCCCTCAAGCACCCGCCCAGGCAGCCGAGCCCAAAGCACCCGCAGAGCCAGAAATCAAGCCCGGCGGAATTGCAAAACTGTATCTGATGGCCCTGTTGGACGAACAGGGACAAGAGCTGAGGCGCGGCGTCAACTGGCGTATTTTCAGCGACAAGAAAGATGAGAATGGCAATTTGCAATTGCTCAACAATCTTGACGGTGGCTCGTTCGAGGTGAAACTCGAACCTGGCAGTTATATCGTCTATGTCGGCTATGGCTTTGCCAATCTCACCAAAAGAGTCATCCTGCCCAAAGCGGGAAATTACAAGGAAGACTTCGTCCTCAATGCTGGTGCCTTGCGCCTCAATGCCGTAGCAAGCGGCGACGTGAAGCTCGATGAAAAGATCCTGAGATTTTCTGTATACACAAGCGACGAGGCCGATGAAGGTGCGCACACGCTTCTGGTCAAGAATGTCAAGCCCAACCATGTCGTCAAGCTGACCGAGGGCACCTACCACATCATATCCAGCTATGGCACAGCCAATGCGACGGTAAGGGGCGACGTTGAAGTCAAGGCAGGCAAATTGATCAACGTCACCATGATACACAGCGCAGCAAAAACCACCCTCCGATTGGTTTCGGAACCCGGCGGCGAAGCGCTTGCCAACACGATATGGACAGTCTTCACTCCCGGCGGTGACGTGGTCAAGCGCGCGATTGGCGCCTTCCCGACACTTGCTCTTGCAGCGGGCAACTACACAGCGATCGCCAAACAGGGCAACGAGGTCTATAACAGGGACTTCACGGTAACCTCTGGGGTCAATCGCGAAATCGAAGTGATCGCCACCGCCACCCAATAAACCGGACAAGTCCCACGATCACGACGAAGGGCATTAAATCGGTGCTCGCAGTCTGAGCATATTACCTCGTCGCCAAGCAGACCTATAAGGGCAAGGCAATCCTTGGGCGGCACGATCCTTGCGCGGCACGATGCACCCCGACCTTTTCCAGACCTTGAAGAATCCAAGCCATCAAAAAGCTTGAATCACTTTGTCAACGAACGAACCACGCCAAGAATCAAACTCTCAACAAAACGCAGCAACCCATTGAATAAAATAAAAAATTTAAAACACTTAAAGCATCTGAATTTCTTGAATCAAAATCTCAAAGACCTGAATCAATCTCTCAAGCCCCGATAGACATGCCAGGTCAGGCCCATAAAAAAGCGGCACTCGAAAACGAGCGCCGCCCTTAAAAAGATTCCATAAAATCGAAAATCGATCACTCCGCAGCAGCGGCCCGATCAGCCTCGCGCTCACGACGAATGTCTGGAGCGATTGCCTCATCGACCAGTGAAGCGATTGCCTCATCCAGCGACATGGACACCTGCTTGTTGGATCCGAGACGGCGAATGGATACGCCCTGTTCCTCGGCTTCCTTTTTGCCAACGACCAGCAAGGCAGGAACCTTGGCAAGCGAGTGTTCGCGAACCTTGTAGTTGATCTTCTCATTGCGAAGATCGGTCTCGACATTGAGACCCGCCTTGGTCAGTTTGGCCGCAACGGATTTGGCATACTCATCGGCTTCGGAGGTAATGGTCGCAACGACCACCTGTAAAGGAGCAATCCAGAGCGGGAAATGACCGGCATAATGCTCGATCAAAATACCGCAGAACCGTTCCAGAGACCCGAACAGGGCTCGGTGGATCATGACCGGATTGACCTTGTTGCCTTCGGTATCGATATAGAAAGCACCAAGACGCCCAGGCAGGTTAAGGTCGACCTGAACCGTGCCACATTGCCAATCGCGACCAATCGCATCACGCAGCACATATTCAAGTTTGGGTCCGTAGAATGCACCCTCGCCCGGATTGAAACTATAGTCCTGACCGGCTGCCTCAATCGCGGTTTTGAGCGCGGCTTCTGCGGCGTCCCAGACTTCGTCAGTACCCACGCGTTTTTCCGGACGATCAGAGAATTTCACCCGAATGTCGGTAAAGCCGAAATCATGATAGATGGACATCACCTGCTCATGCAGATCAACGCAGACCTGAGTGATCTGATCCTCAGCACAAAAAGCATGGGCATCATCCTGCGTGAAATGGCGAACACGCATCATGCCATGCAGAGCCCCGGAAGGTTCGTAGCGATGCACCTTGCCAAACTCGGCAAGCTTGAGAGGAAGGTCGCGATAAGACTTGAGACCATTCTTGAAAATCTGCACATGGCCGGGACAGTTCATCGGCTTGCAACAGAAGACACGCTCGTCCGGGGTCTGCGTGGTGTACATGTTTTCACCAAACTTTTCCCAGTGACCGGACAATTCCCAAAGAGACTTGTCCATGATGTCCGGACTGTTGACTTCCTTGTAGCCCCAGCTTTTCTGGCGACGGCGCATATAATTGATCAGTGACTGGAACAGCGTCCAGCCCTTTTCATGCCAGAAAATGGATCCCGGCGCTTCTTCCTGGAAATGGAACAGATCCATTTCGCGACCCAATTTGCGGTGGTCGCGCTTCTCTGCTTCTTCCAGACGGGTGAGATGGGCCTTGAGGTCTTTCTCTGTTGTCCAGGCCGTACCGTAAATACGGCTCAACATCGCATTGTTTGAATCACCACGCCAATAGGCACCGGCCACTTTCATCAATTTGAAGGCTGTCCCGATGTGCCCGGTTGACGTCATATGCGGACCACGACACAGATCAAGCCAATCTCCCTGACGGTAGATTTTCAAATCTTCACCTTCAGGAATCGCATCAACAAGCTCTACCTTGTAATGCTCGCCACGGTCAGAGAAGTATTTTTTGGCGACGTCCCGGCTCCAGACCTCTTTGGTGAAAGGCGCGTTGCGGGCGATGATCTCAGCCATCTTTTTCTCGATGGCCTCCAGATCTTCCAGTGTAAACGGCTCTTCACGTGCGAAATCATAATAGAATCCGTCATCGATAACCGGCCCGATGGTGACCTGGGTGCCAGGGAACAATTCCTGCACGGCCTCAGCCAGCACATGAGCACAATCATGCCGGATCAATTCAAGCGCCGCATCATCACTCCGGGTGACAATTTCAATTGCGGCATCTGCGGTAATGGGATCGGCCAGATCCGAAAGCGTGCCATCAAGTTTCATGGCGACGGCTTTTTTAGCCAGAGATTTGGAAATGCCCGCAGCAATATCAACGCCGGTCGTGCCAGCTTCAAATTCACGTACGGAACCATCGGGGAAAGTAAGATTGACCATAAGAGTCTCCTGCTCAACTCCTGCCAACAACGCAGGTAAGCTTAAGGGTGCGACACCCTTGAGTTCGTCATAAATGCTATTTGTCAGACGGCCCTGAATGCGGGAAGACAAGCTTATTGTCGGGGACCCAACCTGGTCTCCGGATCAATATGGTCACCTCCCCACAGGCCGTATTTCCACGGTTTATACCATCGCGCGTCCCGAGGCAACTGCCCGGGCACCGGATCAAAGCCGCTATGCCCATATGGATGGCAACGCATAATACGCGCCAGACCCATCCATCCTCCAGGCCAGAAGCCGTATCGACGAATGGCGTCCTCGGTGTAGCGCGAACAGGTCGGTTGATAACGACAGGATTGCCCAAGGAAGGGCGAGAGAAAAATCTGGTAGAGTTTGATAAGGCCAATGGCGAGATATTTCATGACCCGCTCTCGATTTTGTCGATTGCCTCAACAACGGCGTCGAATACAAGCAAGGTGGAGGCATGCCGCGCAGGATAGTCCCGAACCGGCTCGAGATATTTCAGATCGTCCCATTTCCCTGTTGGAGGGGCACCATTCTGTTCCAGCATTGCCCGCATTTGCTCGCGCAAGCTTCGCAATTCGGCAGCATCGGCCCCGATAATATGGCGGGCCACAACAGACGCAGCCGCCTGCCCCAAGGCACAGGCATTGATTCCCTGTCCGAATTCACTGACCTTGCCATCCTCCATCACCAGATCCACCTCGATTGTCGAGCCGCACAGTTTGCTATGCGCTTTCGATGACGCTTGCGGGGAAACCAGACGTTCCAGATGCGGAATATTTCCAGCGAATTCCAGAATTTTCTTATTATAGATGTCGTCCAGCATGAAGTCTCTCTCATTTCCCTTGAGTAGGATCCGATTCAGGTAATCCGGTTCTCGTAATTTTCCCTATAACGCCTATATGGGAAAAAGGACATGGAATTGCGAAGCTTCTGGCAGGAAATCTCTTCAAAAAGGTTATAATGTTACATTATTCAGGCTTGTTTGATTTCCCTGCTGACAAACCACGAAAAAAATGCATGATGTCGCCACCGGGCGAACCGGTTGGTGCAACGCTATTCAGGCAAGCAGGATGAACGCGTCTTTCTTGACCATGACAGTCGGCACCGACCATGCCAATAGCGAACACGGTAAAGAAGGGCAGGAAAACGCCTTGAAACGCGAAGATTTAAAAAATACCGCGCAAGCCGAGCGTCTTGATGAGGACTGGCCACTTGTAGAACGTCCAAGCCGCCAAGAGGCGGAAGAAGCGGTCCGCACGCTGATCCGCTGGATTGGGGACGATCCCGCACGCGAGGGCCTGCTTGATACGCCAAAACGCGTCGTAAAAGCCTATGAAGATCTGTATCGGGGTTACACGGAAGATCCTGTCGAACCCCTCTCCCGCACCTTTGAAGAAGTCAACGGCTATGCAGACATGGTGCTGCTGAGAGACATCGAGTTTTTTTCGGCCTGCGAGCATCACATGGTGCCCATTATCGGCAAGGCCCATATTGCCTATTATCCGGCCAATGGCGTTGTCGGGCTGTCCAAGCTCGCTCGGGTAATTGACGCCTATGCCCGCCGTCTGCAAACGCAGGAAAGCCTGACAGCACAGATCATCGACACCATCGAAGACACCCTGAAACCTCGGGGCATTGCGCTGCTCATCGAAGCGGAACATATGTGCATGACCATGCGCGGGGTCCGCAAACGTGGCGCGTCGACAGTCACAATGCGCTTCACCGGCATTTTCGAGAAGGATCTCGAAAAGCAGCATCGATTCATGAATATGATCGGCGAAAGAGACTAGCCCCTTCAAACACGTTTTCTTTCGCGCATCAGACGAACCGGATGGAAGGGGCCGCAAGGCCCCTTTTCTTTTGCCTCAATGAAGGCTATGCCCATATCACTTCTTTCAACCAACGGGATTTCCCATGAGCTTTCCTTTTTCCACGCGAGACGGACTGAGCAAAGACGAGATCGAACTCGGCATCAACTTCTGTCCAAAGTTTGACAAAGACGGACTGATTGCCTGCATCGTAACCGACGCAGACAGCGGCGATGTCGTCATGTTTGCTTATATGAATGCGGAGAGTCTGAGTCTGACACTGAAAACCAGCGAAGCGCATTACTGGAGTCGCTCAAGACAGGAACTCTGGCACAAGGGAGCAACCAGCGGCAATGTTCAGGATGTGATCGAAATGAGGATCGATTGCGATCAGGACGCGATCTGGATCAAGGTCCGGACAAGAGGGGCAACGGCCAATTGCCATCAGGGTTACAAGTCCTGCTTCTACCGCGCCACCAATTGCACGAATGGCAAGACCAAATTGGAATTCAGGGAAGAAGCCCCGCTCTTTGACCCCGATGACGTATACAAAAAATAGAAAAATGGCGTGCGACCGCCACCATATGCGCCGCACGGCCAGTTTTCAAAAAGGCCGATTGAACATAGAGACTAACCAGCCGCGATATAGGCCCGCATGTCTTCTGCTTCGCGCTCGGACTCGGCTATGCGTTGTTTCACGACATCGCCAATGGATACCAGCCCGACAATCTTGCCCTCTTCCAGAACCGGCATATGACGAAAGCGTCCAGTCGTCATTTTCGACATGATTGCAACAATCGTATCCGCTTCACTGCAAGTGATGACATCGCGCGTCATGAATTCGCTGACAGGCATCATCAGCGCCGCTCCACCTTTCGAGCTTAGCGCACGGACAATATCGCGTTCAGAAATGATGCCGCAAAGTTTCTCTTGCTGGGCGATCAGAACAGCACCGATCTGTTTTTCCCGAAGCACCTTTACGACGTCGGACATCAAAGCGTCAGGGGCCATGCTGAATATGTCCCGCCCCTTGCGATCGAGAATTGTAGCAATCGTCATAGTCTTGATCTTCCTTTCCGATCATTCTGCGGGAGAATGCGAGCAACAAGCCCGAAACAGCCTCCTCAATCCATTGGCCAAACAGGGAGGAATAGTCTGCGACAATTTGAAGCACAACACAAGAGCCGCGGCCCGAAACTTAAGAATGAGAAAACGCGACATTGCTACCCGGACGTAGCCGCGAAAAAGGCAGGAATTGAGAATCCCTGCCTTGATGTCTTTGCCTGACCAACCTGATGACCAGCTATTTGATGACCTTGAGATGATCCGGTCTCTTTTTCGGAGGATCATTTTTGGGCGGCTTGGGCTTGCGTGGTCGACGTGAATAGGGATCGAGATACGGAAAAACCAGAAGACCGGCAACGAACCCGCCCAAATGCGCTTCCCATGCAATCGATGCTCCGCCACCCACGGCGGAAAACAGCCCAAACACCAGATTGAGCACAAGCCAGATTCCCAAAAAGGCCATGGCCTGCCGATTGTTTCGCAGCTGTTGCAAACTGTCACATGGATACCTGTTCATGCCTTGCAAGCCTGAAAAGCCCCCCATACCACCCGAGAAGGCAAAGCGGGCAGTCGCCGCCATGGCGCCGGACAACACAGCCGACACACCAACCAAGGGTGAGGCGCTGCCAAAATGAATGATCAGATGGACCAGAGCGCCCGCAACAGCGGTAACGACGAAGAACAGGGCAAAATTCAATGGTCCGATACGGCGCACGATTACCGTTGCGAAAATCAGCATCCAGACCAGATTGAGGATCAGGTGCATCCAGCTTCCGTGAAGGAATGCATAGGTCACAAACGTCCAGACATCTGCGAAGACCCCACCGGGCAAAGCAAAGGTCTGCGAAACATAGCGCAAGGGAAGAAAGGAAAAACTGAGCAGGAATTCCTGTCTCTGAGACGCAGAAAGAACAAAGTCTTGCAGTGCCTGCACCACAATCATGATGCCAGCGATCACCAGAATCGGTGTCGGCAGATTAAACATCGGTTCTCTTGGCGGCTTTCTGCCAGGCGGCATTTGCCAGGAACCTCTTGGTTGCAGAGCCATCTACTGTCCTTCCAAAAAAATAAAGTCGGGTATTCCTCGCATGCGCTGATTAGCGCGTCATAAGCAACAAAATATATCCAACCTCTTTTACAAAGTCTTTCCAGATATTTAGGAGCCAGAGAGCAGCAATCAAGCTGTTGTCCGTCTCTCACACATGATAGTGTCCGGCAAAAACCTTTCTACCGACTAAATCTTTTCACAAACAACAAGGCAAAAAAAAGCCATCCCCGATCAAACATGATCACCTGGATGGCTGTGGCGCCCTGAACAGGGTTCAGAGCAGTTTTCAAAGAGCCTTGACACCGGAATAAAGGAGTCCGATCCGGTATCGCTGGTTCCGTTAAGACATCTTTTACACTTTTTTCCGCCCCACCACAACAAAAACACTCCGTTAACCTTAACGCCGATATCGATTGCTTCAAGCCAGTGAAGGGATTCTGGCACGTCCCCTGCTTCTCTCTATCCGAACAATGAAAAAACAAACAGAATCTGCCCCAGGATGACACAGTTCGGGTCAGAACTGCCCCAGATAGAGAAGTCACATGAAACACCAGGTAACGCGCGATCTATTCACCTATTGGGAAGGCCTCAGAGGAGGCAGAACGGCTCCGGAACGCAGTGACATCGACCCGGCCGAAATTCACCAGATCCTGGGTGACACCTTCATTCTGGAATATTTTTCCGAATCCGACCTCAAATTCCGATTGGCAGGAACGCGCCTTTGCGGATCATTTTGCAGAGAGCTCAAGGGTCGCAACTTCTATGACCTATGGCACAAGGATGATCTCGCCAGCCTGAAACTGTTGCTGACAGCGGTTGCCGAAGACGAAGCCGCAGCCGTGATCGGCTTCAAGGGCAAGACGGAACGCGATCAGGAACTCGACTTTGAAGCGATATTGTTGCCGTTGCGCCATTATGGTCAGCCAAAGAGCAGGATTCTGGGCGCAGCAAGCCCGGCTGACATGCCCTATTGGATCGGCATCTGGCCCGTGCGCGAACTGACAGTCAGCTCTATGCGCCTGATCTGGCCCGATGAACGCCCGGCCTTCCTGCGCAACCAGAAACTTGCACCCGGCCCGCAAAAGAAATTCAGTCTTGCCCCCACGACGGCTGTTGCATCGCGCGGCATCAACAACAGCGCCTTTTCAACAGAGCGCCGGATCGGACACCTGACCGTCATCGAAGGAGGACGTCAGGACTGAAACCGCCCTTCCCTTACAACCCTGCAACACACCACTTACAGAAAGTTGAGAGTGCATTGTAACATCGAGGCTTAGCAAAAGGCTTTGTTAACCATGGACGGCATAGGATGACATATCATTCGTCCATCCAGTCCGGTTATGACAGGAAAGCAGCGCTTCATGTCGGCAATAGCTAAAAAGACCGTTTTGCCTCGTCTTACCGAGCGCCGTCGTTTTCAGCGCGTGAAAGTCAATCTTCTTGGCCGCTTCATGCTCGAGAACAAGACGGAATATCCCTGTCAGGTGATCGACATGTCACCGGGTGGCATGGCCATGATCACCCCGATCCGTGGGGAAATTGGAGAACGGGTGATCGCCTACATCGACCATATTGGGCGCGTTGAAGGAAAAATCGTCAGGAAGATTGAAGGCGGCTTCGCCATCATCATCGATGCGACTCCACGCAAAAGAGACAAGCTCGCTTCACAACTGACCTGGCTTGCCAACAAGCATATCCTTGATCTACCCGAAGATCGTCGCCATGAGCGTCGCCAACCGAAGCAGCCGATCACCAAGCTGATCGCCTCTGATGGATCAGAACATATCTGTCGTGTCCTTGACCTTTCCTTGTCCGGGGCCGCAATCAAGACCAGCGTTCGTCCACCTCTTGGCAAGGAAGTCAGAATTGGCAAGATCCGCGCCCGCGTCGTGCGTCATCTCGAAGATGGCCTTGCAGTGGAATTTGCAGCCGTTCAGGACAGTTCCGAGATCGACAAGAACCTTCGCTGAAACAAGTCATGCTGATCGAGCGGTCATTGCTCGATCAGGTAAACTTTGTCGGCCCTGAAGCTTTCTAATACCTTCAGAATACGCCCGAGCTTCCTCTTTAGCAGGGGCACTTGTTTGAGTTACAAACAAGGCCGAGTTGATTTCTTTTCATTTTTTTGAATTTTTTTGGCGCATGCATTTGCCCCTTTTTTGCGCGATGCGGATCATGACCGCACCGAATAGTTTGCTCCCCCAAGCCGTCGAAAATCTCTTGAACGCCCCACTCCAGACCGCAAGCTCAAGCAATCCGGTTGCCCGAAGCGATCAAGCCGAGGCAAAATTCTCGTACAACCATCTGATTTAATACAGCTTTTCAGATATGAACAATTTTAGGAGATATTGACTCAGATTTCCGTCAAAATAAGCTCCAATTAAAATTTAAATATAGTCAAATGTAATTACAAATATATTCAAAACAAAATACAATACAAAATAAAATATAGGCAAATATAATTTAGTTTTTACTTAAATATCAGCCCAAATATTTGAAGTATTTCAAGGCGTTACTTCTAATAATCTTCCTACAACGACGGGAGATTATCATGAAGAAACGCATTTGGGGATTTGCTTTTCTCACCACAGCTTGCCTCGCATTGTCATTTGAGGCTTCAGCTGCCAGTTATTCGCCATTCATGGAATTGAAAGGTGCAACCTCGGCCCCGATAGGCCATGTCAATTTTTGCCGGAAGAATCCGTCAGAATGCAATGTGTCCTATCGCATTGATCGCGCCGTGAAGCTGTCAAAGGAGAGTTGGGCACAGCTGATAGAGATCAATGGATATGTAAACCAGTCCATCCGACCGGTAACAGACAAGGAACTCTATCGCACTGAAGAATTATGGACCTATCCCAAGTCAGCTGGCGATTGTGAAGATTTCGCCCTACTCAAAAGACGCATGCTGATCAAGGCTGGATGGCCGGCAACCGCATTGTTGATCACAGTGGTCAAAGAACGCAATGGCAATGGTCACGCCGTCCTCACAGTGAGAACCGACCGCGGCGACCTGATTCTGGACAACCAGGACCCGCGCATTCTTCCCTGGGATAAAACGCCATATCACTTTGTTAAGCGCCAAGCCGCGCTTCAACCCGCTCAATGGACTGCAATCATTGACACTCGATGACAAAAGAGAGCCAACACAGCCCTTTTTTGGATTAAAAACTACACTTTGTTGACCTGATCGCGTCCCCACATCCCGTCCATTGCGATCAGGATGGGCCAGCCGTCCCCGCGGCTGGCCTTTTTTTTTACCCAATCGCGCATTCGCCGATCAGACCGGCTTCAACTCTTCGGAAAAGCGTTTCCAGTTGGCGACATAATGTGCTGCCGAACGGCTGAGCCCTCTGATCGCTTCTTCATCAAGCTGGCGGACAACCTTGCCCGGCATCCCCATGACAAGAGAATTGTCGGGGATGACCTTGCCCTCCGGTATCAACGCCTTGGCCCCGATCAGGCAATTTCGTCCTATCCTGGCTCCATTCAGAATCACGGCCCCCATTCCGATCAGAGAATTGTCCGCAATGGTGCAGCCATGCAGAATGACATTGTGACCGATCGTGCAGTCCTTCCCAATCGTCAAGGGATATCCCATGTCGGTATGAAGCGTACAGCTTTCCTGTATGTTGCTGCGGTCTCCGATTGTAATCGGTTCATTGTCCCCCCGCAAAACAGAGCCAAACCAGACGCTTGCCTCATGGCCAACAATCACCTTGCCAATGAGGCAGGCGGTGGGAGCAATCCAGTATTGACCGTCACTGGGCAGTTGCGGTTCCGACTGTCCCAACTGGTAGAGAGGCATTGCTTGTTCCTTTCATCAACCTTGCAAAAAGCGCAAAGAATTCAACAAAATGAATTGAAAACCAAATCCCGGCCAACCCTTGGTTAGCTCATCGCGGACGCGGCCACTGTGATTAGGTTGAGCAGCAGCACACCCGAACAGGCGCTCCAGACACTGGCAATTGCTGACGAGCCGAACAACCACCCAATCGGTCGATTCTCTATGCGACGCCCACGCACAGCATTGCGCATGATGATGAAGGGGCCTGCGAATGTGCACACAATCACCGAAATGAAAACCGTTGCCCAGTTATTCAGACTGACACGGAATCTCGCCGGCTGCCGCGCTACGAGTTGATAGAGATTGGCCAGAATTCCAGCACAGACAAAGCCGACGCCTGTGACATAAACAATAGCAAACAATTCTGGTCCCATAGCCATATTTCCCTGTTCTTGTGTCTCAAATCAGTTCACACGAACATCAAGCGGTCCGATGAAGCGCCAAACGACTGCAAACGGATGGAACGGCGCCATCAGCAATGACCGAAAAGAAAACGGCCATGTCCCAATTCGAGACAAATAGATTACTTCAGGGAAGGAATTTGCAAGGAGCGTGCCGATTCACTGTGCATCCCCCGATGGCAGAACAAATCGTCACACAACAGGAATGCGAATGAACCTGTGTGACTAGAGCAAAACGGCAATTGCAGCAAAACCGCTGATTGCCTAAAGTCCAGCCACACGAACAACAGGCTGCACCCGAGAATCAAGGACCAGACGAACAATGCACAGCCCCCCCAAAGAGCAAGGCTCCACTCAGAGATGGATATTCTTCATCCTGATTGGCGGACTGATTGCGATTGGGATTCTCTTTGTCTTGAGCAGATTTGTTGATTATTTCGGACCTCAACTGATCAAAAGCCCCTACAGCACCGAAACAACGGAAAGGGAAGTTGAAATTGCCGGAATCCAGTTCCTTGTGCCTGAAAACATGATTCGGTTTGAGGAACAGCGCAATCAGTATCAGCTCAAGCAACTCGACCTCGTAATGCTCTGGCCAGACTTCATAGGCTTCAACCGTGAGCAACAGATCGAATTCAGCGACACCTCGGACCAGTCCAATCTTGTTTTTGTATCGATCAGTCAACCGGCCGAAGTCATTTCAAGCTCGGATCGACTCTTCACAGTCTATAGCCAGTATTTCGACGGAAAACCGACCAAGGGCCCTGCAACGCTGATTGGTTTTTCCATGTCGAAAGACTCAGGTTTTGACGGAGAAACGATCTATTTCAAACCGGATTCGACTGAGCCTTTCGTTGCCCGGTGCATTGAAGAGAGAGACGGCAATCCTGCCATTTGCATGCGAGACATCGCATGGGGAGATGAAATCCAGGTGAGCTACAGATTCCGCCCTCACCTTCTCAAGAACTGGCAAAGGCTGGACCATACTCTCTTGCTGAAACTGTCAGAGCTGCTTGTAAAATAAAAAACTGCAAGCCCGGAAAGCTTGCAGTTTTTGTCGGGGCGCCTCAGCGCCCGTAGCCTGTCATCAGGAAGGCATCAGGCCTCTTCCAGATCGTAATCCAGAATTGCCATGGAGAAATTGTAAGACAAATCGCCGTCTTCCTCATCGCGAAACAAGACACCGACAAACTCGTCCCCGATATAAACTTCTGCGGAATCATTCTTGCGCGGTCGCAGACGAACCTCCAGATTTGGAGACTGCAAGGTCTTGCGCATGAAAGCTTGAAGTTTTGCCAGTTCGGTCTTATCCAAAGTTGCCTCCTCAGAGTTGCGCTGATCAAATTTGGCCTATCGGCGTGCCGGGTCGGCATCCTCATGAAAACAAACCCGAACATTCTGAATGGCTCAGTGACATAGCAGGTGACCAGAGTAAAGCCGCTTTCCACATGATTTCAAGCCTTTCGGCGAAAGAAACCGTTTCTCAGTGCGAATTGCGGCATTGGTCACTGAACCGAACGAAATCTAATCGGTATCCTTGAGCATCTGGTCCATGCTTATTGCCGGTTCTGCACAACCGGCCTGACCAACGACATGGGCAGGAACGCCGGCCACGGTTGTATTGGGCGGAACCTCCTTGAGTACCACCGAACCTGCGGCAATGCGGGAGCAATGCCCGATTTCGATATTTCCCAATACCTTAGCGCCAGCACCAATCAGAACTCCGTGGCGGATTTTCGGATGACGATCCCCTTCTTCCTTGCCGGTACCGCCGAGCGTAACGCCTTGCAAAATCGAAACATCATCTTCCAGAATAGCCGTCTCCCCGACCACGATTCCGGTTGCATGGTCAAAGAAAATTCCTTTGCCAAACGGAACTCTTGGATGAATATCCACCTGATAGACCTGCGAGCTGACGCTCTGTAGATAAGCGGCAAAGTCCTGACGACCATTCTGCCAAAGCCAATGAGCAAGCCGATGAGTCTGAATCGCATGGAAGCCCTTGAAATAAAGCAGAGGATCTATGAATCGGTCACAAGCCGGATCACGATCAACCACAGCTCGCATGTCTGCACGCAAAGCCTCGGAAATGGATGGATCCGCATCATAAGCCTCTCGATAGGCCTGCCTGATAACCTCTGAATCAAGCGCCGGATTGTGCAACCGGTCTGCCAACCGATGAATGACGGCATTCTCCATGCGCCTGTGGCTCAGAATTGTTGAATAGATGAAACTGCTCAACACCGGTTCTGCCTTCACCACCGCGTGCGCTTCCGTGCGCACGCACTCCCAAACAGGATCCGACGTTACGGGAAAGTCTTGAACATTACGACTAAGGCCAGTTTCTACCATTTTAAATCCGTTCTTCGTCTATCCCATGGGGAATGGGATGAATGAAACATCTGAAAAACCCGCTGGAATCGAACAGAACCTGTCGGCAAAGGATTCCGGAGCCAAAGCAGATAAGCAGATATACGCCAATGGCATGCCTTTTGTTCGGCATACAATACCGCTAGACATAAGCTGACGACTGCTCAGACACAAGGCGCAAACCTCGAAAAAGCTTTGGTGCAGCCATAAAATAGCAAACAACATGATAGCGAAATGGCCAATATATTGAAATCAGACAAAATCTGCCTTGAACAAATCGGACCGATCGGCCGCATCACCATCAACAATGAATCCAAACGCAATGCCATGTCGCTGGACATGTGGCAGGCAATCCCTGAAGCCATTGCCGAGCTGGACGCAGACAGCACGGTGCATCTCATAACCATAACGGGAGCGGGTGACAAAGCGTTTGTCTCCGGGGCTGACATCTCCGAATTTGATGAGGTGCGCAAAGATACCCCCTCGGCCTCGAGATATGATGACATAAACGCCGAATGCTATCGCGCAGTCCGCAAGGCTGGCAAACCAACCATGGCCTTGATCAAAGGCTTCTGCATGGGGGGTGGCTTCGGGCTTGCTGCGGCCTGCGACCTGCGTCTCTCCAACAGAAGCGGGAAATTCGGAATTCCGGCGGCAAAACTCGGCATTGGCTACCCGACCCGCGCCATCGCGGATATCGTCAATCTGGTCGGCCCTGCCAATGCCAAGGAAATCTATATCACCGCCCAAATCTATGACGCAGCATCAGTAAGGCAAATGGGTTTTCTCAATGCAATATTTGACGATGACACATTTGATCGGAAAGCTGACGCCTATTGTCAATCCATCGCCACCCTTGCCCCCTTGAGCCATCAATACCACAAGGCTGCGATCAACAACGCCTTCGGACAGCAGGACTGCCTCACCCTTGATCATCTCAAGACAATGGCAAGCGCATGCCTTGACAGTGAAGATTACATAGAGGGGCGCAGAGCGTTTACTGAGAAGCGCAAACCCGAATTTACCGGCCAATGACATCACTGGCCGGTATCCGTGTCCGAAGGTCGAGACAATCAGTCTTCGGCAAAGAAATCCAGAACAGCCCGCTTGAAGACCTTGTCGCCAACAGCAACCATATGATCCCGGTTGGGTATGTCACAAACACGCGCGTCTGGCAAAATATCGGCGAGCTCTTTGGCCGAGCCGGAAATCAGGTCCCGTGTTCCAACCGCGACAAGAGCCGGCACACTCAGTTTCGACAGCTCTTCAACCGAAAGCTTTTGCCGCGAAGACCCCATGCAAGCTGCCAGTGCCAAACGATCACTGCCTGTCTGGTCGGCAAATTGTCGGAACCCCTTGCCGACAACATGCTTGATCGAGGCAGCGTCATCGGCCTTCAGAGCATCAATAATCGGTTGCGGATCGCCAGTCCCGTGGATCATGCCACCGCCAAGACCACCAAAAACAACCTTTTTGACGCGCTCTGGATATTTCAGCGACAGAAAAGCGGAAATTCTCGCTCCCATCGAATACCCCATAACAAACGCTTCATCGATGTCCAGATGATCCAGCAACGCGCGGGCGTCTTCTGCCATCAAGGGCGAAGAATAGAGAGCGGAATCATACAGCTTCTCACTCTCCCCATGACCGCGATTGTCCAGCGCAATGACGCGATAGCCAGCTCCGGTCAGGGTCTGAACCCATCCGGGATTGACCCAGTTGACGGTCTTGTTGGAAGCGAAGCCATGAATGAGAAGCACCGGCAAACCGGCTCCCTCATCAAGATAGGAGATGGAAACGTGATCAGACTGAAAGACGGGCATATCGAAAACAATATCACTTCAATGGGTTACACTAGGGCAAAAGCAATTCCTGCGCCTGACCGAACAACAGCTCAAAGGCTGAAACGGATAGCGAAGATCACCGGGCCATGGATATATACGTAGACTTTTGAAACACAGCAAGCCCGAACGACATCAATGACTGGAAATCAGGCAGACATATCGCTATTGTTCTGCGTAGTTCAACATATATCGGACCGGACATTTCACGGCCCCAGGAAAGCAAAAACAATGGCTGACCCAAAACCGCTTCTATTCAAGAATGACGAAGGTGTTTCCGAAATCTCAATCGGCCAGCGCAGCTTCGAATGCATGGGCGCGACACCCCCTCAGGATCACCCACACATCTTTCTCAACATGGGCCAGAAGGATCAGATCCGCTGCCCCTATTGCTCAACGCTCTATAGGTTTGACCCTGAACTAAAAGACACTCAGACACGCCCTGCCCGCTGCTGCCATCAAGAATAGTTTCGTCTGCCGGAAAGCAAATGCGCAATACATTCGAACCTATTCCTGTCCAATGAACAAAACAATTGGGGAAGAAGGAATATGACATCTGTATGAAGGTGAAAGTTTGCTTTTAATCAATTTCACCACCATGTTGCCCGACTAGTGTGCCGGACATAGTCTTCTGAAATAGTATGAATTTTCGTGCCGCTTGTGATCCCTTGTCCGTTCGAACAGAAAAGCTCGACAGAAAAAGCAATCAGCAACCGGCAAGCAGAACCATCTGGCAAGCAGAGGGAGAGGGGCTGTCATGACTGAACAATTGCCCATTATCATTGCCGGTGCTGGCCCCGGCGGCCTGTCCGCTGCTTTGGCTTTGTCCCAAAAAGGCCTTCCGGTGCTTCTCCTTGAGCGGAATGTCATTCCCACCGAAGTTGGCGCAGGGATACAGATTTCTCCAAATGCGACCAGCAGCCTCAAGCAATGGGGCGTCTGGCCACATCTTGAAAAACTCGTGGTTTCGCCTGACAAAATCAAAATTCATTCCGGAATTACCGGCAGTTTGCTGACCGAATTGCCAACCCAGGATTACACGACACGATACGGCTCACCCTATATGGTGGTCCACCGTGCGGACCTTCAGCAGGCTCTCTATCATCGAGCCAGCCAGTCCGGCCTCATCGAGATGCTGGATGAACGTGAAGTCAGGGAGATAACCGAAAACGAAACCAGCATTGAAGTGCGTTGCAAGCTCGCCAATGGCGAAAACCGTTTTTACAGAGGCGCAGCCCTGATTGCTGCGGATGGTGTCTGGTCGCGTATTCGCACCGATTTTCTCAACAACAGTCCTGCCGCCTATAGCGGCAAAACAGCATGGCGCACGACCTTGCCCAAGCAAATGGTGCCCGCCTCGTTTGACAGCGAAAATGTCGGGCTCTGGCTCGCACCAAAAGCTCATCTGGTTCACTATCCCATCGTTGGCGGACAGATGATGAATATCGTCGCCATCGTCGACGAAGACTGGTCTGAAGAGGGATGGAACACCAAGGGCGATGCAGCCTGGATCAACGCCCGCTTTGCCCGTTGGCCAAGAGAAATCCGTGAACTCTTGTCCGAAAGGGACGACTGGCTCAAGTGGGCTCTGTGCGGACATGATCCATCCCAAAACTGGGTGAGAGGCCGGGTGGCTCTTCTGGGAGATGCTGCCCACGCCATGCTCCCCTTCATGGCACAAGGGGCGGTTATGTCCATCGAAGATGCCGCCATTCTTGCACGCGCCCTTACCGAAATTGACGCATCAATGGAAACCCGGCTTCTGGCTTATGAAAAAGCCAGAAAGAAAAGGGTGAGCCGGGTCGTGGCAAGAGCACGACAGAACGGACGCATCTACCATATGGATGGTCCCCTGGCGGCAGCGCGAAACCTGACCATGCGCCTGCTGCCTCAAGGGCAATTGGTTGGCCAGTTTGACTGGATCTATGGCTGGAAGCCCGAAGACGTGCATTTCTAGAGCATTGAAAGCCTGGTTTCAGTTTTCTGCAAACAACGCCTTATGCGCATCAAGGCGCCCAAATCCGAATTGTGGGTCCCGGCCCTTCACGCCAAGATCAAGAGCAGCTTCTGCAAGCCGTTTCTTGATATCTGCAACATCGAGATCCGGTTCCTTGTTCTTGAGCAAGGCTATCGCGCCCGATACATGGGCCGTCGCCATCGATGTGCCCGATTGCAGCGCAAAGCCCTCAAGCCCCGCGGCCACCAGAATATCAACTCCGGGCGCTGCGAGTTCTATGCCCTCACCCTGATTGGCAAAAAGATAAAGCGCATCATTCTCATCTGTCGCGGTGACTGCGATAACACTTTCATAGGCGGCGGGAAAAGCAACTGGAGAATCACCCCCTTCATTGCCCGCCGCAGCAACAGCAATCGTCCCCTTGTCGGCTGCCGCATCAAGAACGGCCTCCAGCATCTGATCACGGCTGCCTGCAAAACTGAGATTGAGGATAGTGGCCCCCTGCTCGACTGACCAGTCAATGCATCTGGCAAGATCAAAACTGTCTGCAACAACCTCGCCATCCTCATTGAGCCGAAAAGCCCGAGCAGACAGAAGAGACACCTTCTGAGCCACACCGCGCATGCCTGCTCTTGCGGCAATGATAGAGGCCACCGACGTTCCGTGATCCATGATCACCGTCTCCGAGAGCTCCGAGGGAAAGGCCGAGAATTTTTTGGTCACCACCCCGGACAAGGCCGGGTGCGTTTCGCGTATCCCGCTATCGATCACGGCAAGGCGCACCCCTTCGCCATTGATCCCTTCGTCGAGTTCACCAAGGCCCAACGTCTCGAGTGCATATTGAAGCTCCGAAAATGGCTCTTGCGCAACGCTTTGCGCCGAAGCCATTGGATAATAGAAATAATTCGGTTGCGCCCGGGCGACGCGCCGATCCGTCGTCATCTCAAGAATGTCCCGCCCCGCGATGCCTTCTGGATAGGCCAGCTTCAAAGTGACTTGATCAAGCAGCTTGATGTGAGACATCTCGATTAGATCGAGATGATAGTCTTTGGCAAAAGCATGGGCGACAGACAGGGAGAGACCAGGCTTGAGGACCACGACAAAGCTTGTCTCACTCGCAAAGGGCTTGTCTCCAATCGCATAGATCCGCGGTTTTGCCCGTGCTGTTCGCAAGGTCTCGGGAAGTGATACATACGGATTGGGCCTCTGAGCAGGCCTCCTGACTTGCCTGACCGGCCTTTTCCCTTTGCTCGGCGCAGGCTGCGCCGGTCGATAGGCTGGCCTCTGATACCTCGGATTGGGTTGCTGATACCTTGGGTCGGGTTGCTGATATCGCGGCTGACGGCTCATTTGTTGAATGACAGTGATCCCCAGACCAATTGCGGGCCCGAGCATGTTGCCACTTGGTCTGTTTTCCCTGTAGGTCGGGCGGTCCGACGCAGGCACCTTGGGATATTGCGGAACAACTATGCGCTGGTTACCATATGTATCCCCGGCCTTTGCCGGAAGAGTGGTGACACTGCTCACAGTCGCCACCAGCAAGGAAAGAGCAATTGCAACCTTGCGTGAGAATGCTCGTTTCATCTTCAGTCCCCCCGAAACCACTCAACCCTATTGACTTAAGGATACAAACCGAACCAACTCTTTATTTGCCTTCAAGTCTGCCAGAACCGACTTGGCTCCCCCCTCCGGCAAATTGGCCTCGGCGATGGCAATTTCAAAAAAGCCCCCCGCCTTGGGTCCGGAAATCAGTCTTGCGGATTTGGACTCCAGCAGTGCAACGATCGCGTCCATCCTCGCGGTCTTGGAGAAGGCTATCAAGAAGACATTCTCATTTTGAGATGCATTTGCCTTCGGCCCCGATGCTGTAACAAAACGCGCGCCCGTTCCCGAAGGATCGGGATCAGATGTTAAAAGGCCACCGATAACAATCGCCTGCACGACAATTATCAGCGCGGCGGCAACACCAGCCAATCGAAGCGAAGGCGTTGAGATACTGGAGAAAAAGCGCCGCATTCCGGAAAGCAGACCGCTCGCACGCCCGCTGATGGGTGCCTTTCGGGCTTCAATCACATCAATATCAGCAAGAAGCCGGTCGAGACCGCCCGCTTGAGGTGCCCCCAGAGCCGCATGCTGCCGTTCAACAGCTTCGGCTTCTTCTGCAATGAGCACAAGCTGAGAGCGCATGTCAGGGTGCGCATCCAGATATGCGGAAACCCTGTCTCGCTCATCTGGATCAAGCAGGCCCTTTTCATACCAGGGCAGCAGCTTTTCGATTTCAGGATCATATGTCATTGTCTTATCCTCGACACTGATATTCAATGGTCTTCAGGGCCATCCCCGGTCAATACCGGATTTCATCAGAAGGTCTGACAGCTTCTTTCGAGCATGAAATACCCGCGTCTTGACCGTATTTTCCGGAACGGACAGGATAACGGCGATCTCTTTGATTGCCTTTTCCTGATAGTAAACCAAATCAATCACTTCCCTGTGTTCATCGCTGAGCCGATCAATGCATAGCCGCATGGCCAATGCCTTGTCCTGCTTCAGGGCTGAAACCTCTGGCGTATCACGATCATCCTGCAAACCCGAAGCGTAATCCTCGTCAAGTTCCGCATCGGATCGCTTGCGCAAAAGCGATATCGCCTTGTTTCGGCCTATGGACAAGATCCAGGACGAGACTTGAGATCGTCCCTCGAATGTGCCCGCAGACCGCCAAACGTCAATGAAGGTCTCATTTACAAGTTCCTCCGCCACCGCTTCATTCTTTGTAAAGCGCAGCAGATAACGGTAAAGCCGAAGATGATGCCTCTGATACAGAAGCGCTATGGCTTTGCGATCATTGCGCGCGACCTGCTCCAAAAGCTCCAGATCGCGGGCATTTTCAGATCTCGACATGCAATCCTCAATCTCACTGTCATACCTGAGACGCGTTTAACGGCAGTCCGGTTCAAATAAAAAATCAAAAACGGCTTCAGACAACATTGGAAATATTTTCGCACAGCAATTGTAAAAAGCCAATGTCACTCAAAAAAGACATGCCTGCCACATTCCTGAACACCCGAAACGGATAACAGAAAGAGCGAAAAACAAGACAAAATGCGCCTACCAGATTGGTTCGATAGGATAGGATTTCGGCTTTTACAAGAGCCAGATTGATTACAAATTTTTTAAAAAAAACATACAGTTACAGCCATTGAAACTGAATTCTCCCCTCCCCAGATATGCCGTGTGAGAACGATAAGCCGAACAAAACGAACTCACATAACCCGCCCGTTTCCAAGCTTTGAGGCTCGGAACGGAAACAAACAATAAGAAGTACAAACCCTAAGGAATAAGATAATGAAAAACCTTTTTGCTAAATCTGCCATCTTCGCAATTGTTGCCACCAGTGTTACCGCCCTTGCCCCAATGGCCATGGCAGACCAGGGTCAGCTGACCGCTCAGAACCAGATGGTTCGTTTTGGTGATAACGACAGCCTTTTCGTTGTTGACGCTGTCCTACAGAACCAGGCTGCCGGCAAAACCGCTCTGCTCTCCACGCAGAAACCTGTTCTTCAGAAAAGCGAAAATGGCTCTCTGGACGAAGATGAAGGCCCACACATTGTTGAAGCAGTGATCCAGAACTTGGAACAAGGCAAATCCGCACCGGTTTCTACGGCCAAAGCAGCGTCTGTAAGCATTTATTCCGGTTCTTCCAACAACAGTGGCCAGAACGCACTTGACGCCATCTTTGCAACGGCAAAAAGCTCATAAGGTTCGCTTTGCCTGATCGCAGTTTGACTGCCGGACTAATTTCAAATCATCTGGCATGAAAACAAAAGCTGCAATCAACTCAAGCAACCTGCACTGAAAGTGACCTTAGTGAAAGAAACCGCCAAACGGCGGTTTCTTTCGCTTTTTTTATGGGCAAACACGAATTTGATTTTTTTTGAACCCATTTTCTCGTCATCGCGACAGATAGGTATAGGCGGCGAGGAACCGCCATAGTCTTCAAACCAACACACACTGATCCTCGCAGAGGACAGCTTAATCAGACAAAGATGGAGAGAGACCATGTTCAAGAAATCAATCGCAGCCTTCGCCATGATCGCAACCCTTGCAACCACAGCCACCATTGCATTGCCGACCGATGAGGCACAAGCAGGCTCAGGCGGAGCCTTCGTGGCCGGAGCCATAACAGGCATAGCAGCCGGTGCCATCGCATCCCATGCCCACGCCCGCAACTATGGCTATGGTTATGCTCCTCGCTACCGTTATCCGCGCCCGGGAGTGTACCATTATGGACGCCCCGCACCATGGTCTCCAGCTTGGTACAGCTATTGCTCTTCGCGCTACAGATCCTTCAACCCGCGCACGGGATATTACATGAGCTATTCAGGCAGCTATCGTTTTTGCCGCTAAAACCCAGCCAATCCGCATGATTTCAAAAAAAGGTCGCTCTTGCGGCCTTTTTTTCTCCTTCACCCAGTGAGAGAGCAGCCTTTAAGAGCGTCACGGCTTTGTGAACAAAGATTGTTTTCTGTTTCGACATATTTCCGCCAATATGGCATGGCTTTTATCATCCCTATTGCGACTGTAGACAGACCCTTGATGAAACTCTGGGAGCAGACAATGAATTTTAGACGAACAAGCATTAATCTGCTAATCGCCGCAATTCTTCCCGCGATGGCAATTTCCTTGCCCACCATGCAAGCTCAGGCGAAAGACGGTCGCAATGCAGCCTTTGCTGTTGGCCTTATTGCTGGTGCCGTTGGTGGTGCAGCAATCGTGAATGCCAACTCTGGATATCGAACGGCTCCGCCACGCCGCTATTATCGGCCACCGGTGCATGACTATTATCGTCCTCCAGAGCGCAGATATTATCGGCCAGCACCTCCACCGCCACCGCGTTACTACCGTGCTGCGCCTCCACCACCGCGTTATTACCGCCCGGCGCCATGGACCCGCGAATGGTATTCCTATTGTCATTCCAAATATCGGTCCTTCAATCCGCGCACTGGATATTTCACGACCTATAGCGGCTATCAGAAATTCTGTCGCTAACACCTGATCAGGGTGCAACGCCTGTACCAGGCCTCGGAAACAAGGCGGGCGTTGCTCCACGAATCTCTGCTACGTGCAGTTGATTTTCTTGCATTCAAATTGCGTGACTGTCGGTCTTGCCGCGCCTCCGCATGTGCCCCCACACAAGTAAAACGCCCAGAATTCCGTAAAAACATCCACGTAACATATTGATTTATATAAACAATATACAGACCTATCCTTTAGTATTGCATTTTTCGCATATCGGATATTTCGGCGATTGCATCGAAGATTCTTTTCGCTCACCTGTGTTAAGGTCCTCCCCAACTTCATAGTCAAGGTCACTCTGACGACCTGATTTTATTGCTGGCGATTGGACCTGACATGTCTTGGGAAATGATTTTCACATTTTTCGTTCTCGGCGCTGCCGTTGTTCTGTTTGTAACCGATAAACTGCGGCTGGACCTTGTGGCAATCGGCGTCATGTTGGCTCTGGGGCTTTCAGGCATCCTGACCGCCAAAGAGATGGTGGCAGGATTTGGAGCGACAGTTGTCATCTTGATTGCCGGACTGTTTGTCGTTGGGGAAGCCCTTGCCCAAACCGGCATTTCCTATGCGGTTGGTGACAAAATCGTACAAGTCGCGGGCAAAGAGGAATGGAAACTGATCATCCTGCTCATGCTCGCCGTTGCCAGTCTTGCATCTGTCATGAGTGTTACCGGATCCGGTGCGATTTTTATTCCCGTCGCCATCCGCCTCGCAAACCGTGCAGGCATTTCCCCTTCAAGGTTGCTCATGCCCCTCGCCTATGGCGCCCTGATCGGCGGCATGCTCACCTTGATCGGGACACCACCCAACCTTGTCGCCAACGCCGAGCTTGAAAAGGCAGGAATGGAGCCGTTCAATTTCTTCGTCTTCACTCCTATCGGTCTCATCATCCTGGCCATCGCCATTGTCTGGATGATCGTCTATGGCCGCCACATGCTGCGTAAGGATCGCGCCGGGCAGAGTTCGACAAGTCAGGGGCGCCGTTCTCTGAGCGAAATGATCAAGGCCTATGACATCGAAAACAATATCGTCCGGCTACAGGTGGGAGAAGGCTCTCAACTCATCGGGGAAACAGTCGTTACCGCAAGGTTGCGCAGAAAAATAGGCCTCACTCTTTTCGGCATCGAGCGCAACACCGGCAGCCGAAGAAAATCATCCGTGATCTCAGCGAAAACCGAAATTCCGTTCGTTGAGGGAGATATCCTGTTTGGCGTGATGGACGAGCCCATTTCCGAGGACAGTTTCAGAGAAAACGGACTCGACATTCTGCCCATGGACGAGGCTGGACATCACATCTCCGCAAGGGAACTGGGCATGGCAGACCTGATGATCACCCCTGAATCCAACCTGCTTGGCAAGGGGATCAGCGGCGCAGGCTTCCGCACCCGGCATGATCTCAGCGTTGTTGGCCTGATGCGCAAGGGTGAACCGGTGCGTGGCAATTTTGGCCATACCAAGCTTGAGCTTGGCGATCAGTTGCTCGTTGTTGGTGAATGGGAAAATATCAGAAAGCTCCGGTCAAACCGCGAGAATTTCCTGCTTCTGTCATTCCCCGAAGAAATAAACAGCTATCTGCCGCGGCGCAATCTCGCCCCTGTGGCGCTCGGAATTCTTGCAATCATGCTTGCTTTGATCGTATTCCGGATCGTCCCCAGCGTCACAGCCGTGATGCTGGCCGCAACTGCGATGGTCTGCACGAACTGCGTGTCGCCAAGACGCGCCTATGAGTCGATCAACTGGTACAGCCTGATCCTCATTGCCGGGATGATACCCATGGCAACAGCCCTTGAAAAAACCGGAGGGCTCGCCTTGATCGTCAACCAGCTCATTGCCTGGATCGGCACGGAATCTCCTTCCATGATGCTGATTGCCTTCTTCGTGCTAACGTCTGTTTTCAGCCAGTTCACATCGAATACAGCGACAGCCGTACTGATTGCACCAGTTGCCTTCGAGGTCGCAAATATCATGGGAATCCACCCTGAACCTTTGCTCATGAGCGTGGCCATCGCGGCGTCTACAGCCTTTTCAACGCCAGTTGCTTCCCCGATCAATACCCTTGTCATGGGGCCAGGGAACTACCGTTTCCGCGACTATGTCGTGATCGGCGTTCCCTTGCAGGTCATCGCTCTCATCGTATCTGTAATCACGATCCCGTGGTTCCTGCCTTACTGAAGCAAATGAACCAGTTTTTAAAAGCGGGCTGATGACGATACCGACCTTCAGCCCACCTTTTCATTGTTGCGTGTCTTGGTGACACATCTCGCAAGAAATGAGCAGCAAGCCGAAATGCGCACTTTCCTTCTGCCCTCGTTCAGGCCATGATTGCGCATCCACATGTCAACCAACAGCAAGGCAGGAAATCGGGACACAAATGGACGTCGATACACTCATCAAGATCTTTGTTACAGCCATGTTCAGCCCGCCGGGCATCGCCAATTTCGTCATCTCGACCTTGCTCAAGAAACGGATTCATGCAACAGCGGCGGCCTTTGTTGCTGCGGCTGCAATGATTTTCATGAATAACAAGGTCCTGTCCCAGATCGGCCTCGGCCAATATGCGGTTATCGTGATCCTGACCGTTATCGCCATGATGATTGCCGCCCATCTCGGCTTCACGATCGGGACAAAAGTGATCCGCGCCAAAAAATAGATACAGCGTCAGGCATCGGAAACGTAAGGCCCGATCAAACCAAAACCAAGCAGCAACCAAAAGAAAAAGGCCCCAAACAAGGGGCCTTCGTCATTTAAAAGCAAACACTTGATCTTTGTGCGCTTTGTCCTCGCCTCTATTTGAAAAGATTGGGCAAGGTTGTTGAAATGGCTGGCACCATTGTGATCACCAGCAAGGCACAGATCAGTGAAAGCAAATAGGGCATTGTCGATCGCATCACCTTTTCCAGCGGCACTTTGGTGATCGCGCTGGCGACAAACAGATCGAGCCCGACCGGCGGCGTGATGCAGCCGATTGCAAGGTTGACAACCATGATCACGCCAAAATGGATCGGATCAATCCCCATTGACGTTGCAACAGGCAGGAAAATCGGCGTCAAAATGACAACAGCCGCAGAAGCATTGACCAATGTCCCAAGCACTAGCAGCAACACGTTCATGATCAACAGGAAAACAATCCCCGAACTCGTCACATGGGTTACAGCCTCACCGATCATGTGAGGGATTTGCAGATTGGTCATCAGCCAGCCGAACACCTTCGCTGCCCCGACAAGGAACATGATCAATGTCGTCCCGATCACGGCCTTAAAGACGATTTCGGGAAAATCCTTGATCTTGAGTTCGCGATAGATGAAAAGCCCGACAACGATGCCATAGACGGCCGCGACCGCAGCAGCTTCCGTTGGCGTGAACATCCCGCTATAGATGCCACCGATAATGATGACCGGTGTCAAGAGCGCCCAGAAAGCATCCTTGATGGTGATGGCAAGACGTTTGCAGGAAAAGGAACCATCAGGAGGAATCTGACCTTTCTTGGCCAGATACCAGCCCATGCCGCACATCACACCCCCCATGAGGAGCCCCGGAAGCACACCGGCCATGAACAGATCACCGATGGACACATTGGCAATCACGCCATAGACGACAAAGGTGATGGATGGCGGGATAACAATTCCGACCGTACCGGCTGCTGCCACGATGCCCGTGGCCATTTCACGTTTATATCCCTTCTGCTCCATCTCGTTGACCATGGTCGAGCCAATGGCTGCTGTGGTTGCTGCCGAAGAGCCGGAAATGGCGGCAAAGAACATCCCTGCCACGGCAACAGCCTGGGCAAGCCCACCGGTAAAGGAGCCGACCATCGCCTGTGCCACATTGACCAGACGCGATGTCACGCCTCCGGCCGACATGAAGGCACCTGCGAGCATGAAGAAAGGCACGGCCATGAAGGAAAAGGAGTCGATGCCCGAGAACAGATTGTTGACGATAAGAACCTGAGGCAGGTCCATGAATTCAAACAGGACGAAGGACACGGACAGAGCAAGAGCATAAGCGACCGGCACACCGATCAATGCCATCGCAACGAACGATAGAATGAGAATGGTTTCCATGATGAAGCTCCCTGTTAGTCCGTGGATCCCATTGGCTGATGATCGCCAACTTTGGGGTCAGTGCGTCCTTGAACGAACAGACGGAAAATATTGATCGTATCCTTGATGTGATACATCAGCATGAGAAGGCCCGAGAGCGGCATGATCATATAGACATAGCTCATCGAAATGCCGAGGCCCGGCGATGTCTGGAAGGTCATCGTCTCGGTCATTTTCCAACCCTGAGTGATCAGAAGAAAGATGAAGACATAACCGCAAACGTTGATGAAAAGGTTGAGTGCAAAACCCGGCACTGTGCCTTTCAGAAGGCGCGGCAGCAGTTCCACCGCCAAATGCCCGTCTTCCCCCATGATCAGCGCAGACCCAAGGAAAACCACCCAGACGAACAGGAAGCGCGCCAATTCTTCAGACCATTCCAGAGAGAAGCCGAAAACATACCGGGTGATCACTTGCATGAAGATGATTGCCAGCATGACAAGCATCGCAACAACGGAAATCCCATAAAGGGTTTTGCGCAGGGCTTTGAAGATGATTTCCATGAAATGAAACCTTTTTTAAGGGCGCGAGAAAAGCGCATCGCTAACACCCGGACCCATCATTCTTATGGCCCGCGCACAATTGAAGAGATGCGATGGGCCGATCCCAGTGTGGGAGCCCGGCAACTGGCCTTGCATGGTCCGGGATAGCCAGCTCGCAACGAAGGAAACGGGCCGGAGGAAGAGGAATGCAAAGGCTTGGGGAACCGGGCCCCCGGGGGCTATTGGATGTTATTTGGCTGCCAGGGCGTTGATCTTGTCGATATTGTCCTGACCGACAGTTTTGGCAAACATTTCAATTACAGGGGCAGTGGCTTCCTTGAATTTGGAGCGGTCGACGTCAATCACTTCCATTTTTCCGGTTGCGATGATCTGATCCCAGTATTTGTTGTCCTGATCTTCAGAAACTTTGCGCTGCCATGCGATTGCTTCTTTCGCTGCATCCTGGATGATCGCTTTTTGCTCATCATTCAGTTTGGACCAGCTGATCATGGAAATGATCATAGGTTCCGGCGAATAGGCATGTGCGGTTTTGGAAGCATATTTCTGAACTTCATAGAAGCGCTTGGTAAAGATGTGAGCTGATGGGTTTTCCTGCCCGTCAACGGCACCCTGCTGCATGGCAGAATAGAGTTCGCTAAAGGCCATTGGAGTTGGGGAAGCACCCAGCGCTTTCATCATCTCAACAAAGATCTTGTTGGTCATGACGCGGATCTTCAGATCAGCCATATCGGCAGGCTCATTGATCGGACGCACATTGTTGGTCACATGGCGGATCCCATTTTCCATATAGCCAAGCAGCTTGATGCCACGTTCTTCAAGTTTCTTGCCAAGGTCCATGCCAACGCTATCAAGCGACTTGTAGGCGTGTTCGCGGTCTTCAAACAGGAATGGCAGATCGAAGATGGAAATCTGTGGCTGGAACTGACCGAGCACGGCGGTACCGACCAGAGCCATGTCAACGGCACCGAAAACCATGCCTTCAATCAGATCCTTCTGGCCACCGAGCTGCGAGCTAGGGAATACCTTCACTTCCATGCTGCCATTGCTTTTTTCCGCAACCAGTTTGGCGAAATAGTCTGCACCCTTGCCATAAGGATGATCGGACACTGCGATATGGCCAAGTTTCAAGGTTACATCAGCTGCCCAGGATGGAGCGGCAAGTGACATAGCCACAAGGCCGGCACCGAGGATGCTTACAAAACGGTTCATTAGGTTTCCTCCCTATATTGCCGTTGGTCAAATTTGATCTCTGGCAAACCCTGCTTTCCTTCGAAACAGCAGACTTCACCTCCCAAAACCGTCTGATGGCCAAAAGTATGACCGCAGATTTCATTCGGCTCATGCGGCAAAGTCAGCAAGCCCCGTGCCAACCTGAATTTGAGGAAGTCCAGATTAGAGTTTCATTGAAACCGAAACAAGTTCCCGTCAAGCATTCTGAAAAGATAAACCCTTCAGTCTTAGATCTTTTTTATCCCTGACAGAAAAATCTTGCTGCGTTAATTTAGACGAATGAGCACCAAACAGTAAGACCAAAGTTGCAACCAAGAAACGGCAATGAAAATCAGGACACCCGGAACAGTCTTGTCAAGATGTGCAAGATCCCAGCCAACGAAGAATTAAGTTGTCACAAAATCCGCACACTTTCTTCGGTGAGTTATGAATTGGTATGCTGGATTTATTGCGAGTTCACAATCTGTCACTCTATTTAAACTTTCCGATTAAACTGAAATAGGCCTATCATGGCCCCAGAATCCAAATACAGTCCGTAGTGAGTCCTGTCAGTGAACCAGATTGAAATCTCAGTCATTTACGTAGAAGACGATGCCAGCGTTCAATTCGCATATCTCCAGTCCATGCAGATGGCGGGCTTTTCAGTCGTGGCCACAGACAATGCCGAAGATGGACTGGAGCAACTGAAGAAAAATCGAAACGCGATCATTCTTTCCGACATTCGCCTGCCAGGCATGTCCGGCATAGAGCTCGTCAAGAAGGTTCAGAAGATCGACAGCACCATTCCGGTTATCCTGATCACCGGTCATGGCGATGTGGAAATGGCTGTGACGGCCATGAAGATCGGTGCTTATGACTTCATTGAAAAACCCTGCAATAACCAACGCCTCACTGAAATCCTGCATCGAGCAATCGAGAAACGCAGGCTTGTTCTGGAAAATACGCAAACAAGATTGGCGGAAAATGCAGAACGTGGTCCGGTCATGCTGGGTCAGAGCAGCGCCATGCGGAACATCAGGGAGATGATCCTGAATATCTCCGACACCAATGCCGATGTTCTGATCGAAGGCGAAACAGGCACCGGCAAGGAGGTCGTTGCCAATACGATTCATGCCTGGAGCAAGGGGCGCAACGGGCATTTTGTTCCCCTCAATTGTGCTGCCTTTGCCGAAACGCTATTCGAAAGTGAAATGTTTGGCCACGAAGCCGGATCATTCACCGGTGCCACCAAAAAACGCGTTGGCAAAATCGAATATGCCCACCGCGGAACGCTGTTTCTCGATGAGATCGAAAGCATGCCCATAGACATTCAGGCCAAATTCCTGCGCGTGCTCCAGGAACGCACCGTCGCCAAACTGGGCACCAACGAGCTGATCCCTGTCGACTGCCGTGTCGTGGCAGCAACCAAGGAAGATTTGCACACGCTTTGCGAAAGGCGGGGCTTCCGGCAAGATCTCTATTACAGGCTCAACGTTGTCACGATCCATATCCCTCCCTTGCGGGACCGGCGAGATGACATTCCCGAGCTATTCCACCATTTCGTTTACAAGGCTTCCCAGCAATATCGACGGCCCATGCCAGACATCAAGCCAGAACAGATCATCTGGCTGCAATCTCAGGCGTGGCCGGGAAATGTGAGAGAGCTGAAGCATTTTGCGGACCGATATGTCCTCGGCTTTGTCGCACCCGATAGCGAGAGCTTTGTTCTCTCGGAAGATCACCGCATGAGCCTTACCGAATGCCTGGACCAGTTTGAGAAAAGACTGATAGAGGACGCCCTGCAACAAACTGGCGGCCATGTCGGCCGCGCGGCCAAGAGCCTGATATTACCGCGCAAAACTCTTTATGACAAACTCAACAAGCATGATATCAAACCCGACACCTATCGCTCCGGAGCGCATTAACCCTTGCGCAAGCGCAGTCACTCGTTATTAACGCTCGTCGTTGCCCTTCCCTCGCCACTCTTGCCATTTGATGACGAACTCCGCCCCGCCTTCAGGGTGGGTCCGCGCCTTGATCGTTCCATGAGAATGTTCGATGATGCCTTTGACAATCGCCAGCCCCAAACCGGTTCCCGACTGTTTGGTCGAATAGTAGGATTCAAAAATCCTGACAGTGTCCGGCAACCCTGCCCCATTATCCCGAACCGTTAGCAAGACCTTGCCATCGGTTTTGTTGATCAACACGGAGAGTCGTTTCTTTTCCTGACCTGCCAACGCCTCGATTGCATTTGTAATCAGGTTGCTCAAGATCTGCTCAAGGCCGATCTCATTACAGGGCACGTAAATAATATTGTGACTGGACTGAAAAAAGAGCTGGATATTGTTCTTCTTCAGGATCGCCTCGAACAGACTGATCGAAGAATTGGCAACAGCAACGATATTGGCACTCCCGCCGGGTACCCGATGACGGCTGGCAAAGGATTTGAGATTGGAAATCTGCGTGGTCATGCGCTCGATGTGAGACGAAATCAGTGCCAGATTGTCATCAACCTGCTCGTAAAGCTTACGTCCGAGCAAAAGCCGGGTCGTATCCAGGAGCATATAGATTGCTGAAAGCGGCTGATTGAACTCATGCGACAATTCAGTTGCCATCTGGCCGATGGAAGCCAGCTTACTATTCTCGACAAGCTGATTTCTGAGCAGTTGCAGACTTCTCTTGTGTTTGTTCTTGAAGTTGCGATAGGCGAATATGATGATCACATAGAGCAAGATCGCCACAGTAAAGGCGACAAAGGCAAACAGGAAATAGATCCTCAGATCCTGAAAATGCAATACAGTCCAGCCATACTCGATAATGCGTTCCTCAATCGAGATTTTTCCCGGAACAAGGCAGCCAAACATGGAGTCGCTGTATAAGGTGATGCTGCCGAAATGATAGCATTGGGAAATATTGACCGGCTGAATGAGATTTTTCGCAAACCTGTTTTCTGATTCAACCCTCTTGATTGCATTGGCGCTGATGTCACCAATCGACTTGTTCTTCCAATCGGGATTGGTGCTAATGAAAATGATATTGTTGACATCCATGACGACAACATCATCGGGGCCTGAACTCCAGATTTCTTCGAGATCGGACAAATTGATTTCGATGACAATCGCACCAATGATGGCCTCCCCCGATTTCAGGCCGTAAGAAATGAAGAAACCCGGCTTGAGTGACGTTTTGCCGATACCATAAAACTGACCGAGCCGGCCTTGCATCGCCGCATTAAAATAGGGCCAGGACGCATAATTCTTGCCGATATAGCTCTCTTGCTTGTACCAGTTGCTCGATGCCACCACGGTGCCTTGATGATCCATCACAAATACGGTGGAAACATTCGTCGCATATTTGATCCGCTGCAAGAGATAACCACTGGATGTCCGGTCCAGATCACCAGTCGCAATATCGACGACCCTGTTATTCTGGGACAGGATGAAAGGCAGGAACTTGTAGCGGTAAATCGCAGATTCGAGGCTCGTTTTATACATGTCGATGTTGAGCTCGCTCGCAATCAGCCGGTTCTTGATTTCACCGTAAAACAGAAACGAAACCGCCACGATGGTTACACTTACCATCAGCAGATGAAACAGGACGATCTTGGCTTTTTGAAAAACCCGCATTTTTCTTCCGATTGCAATCGAAGCACAAGGCTGAGCAAAACAAGGCTTGGGCTCATAATCAAGCATAAAGATTGCTGACTGTGATTGACAGGGCTCTCCGAATGGCCAAGTGCGTCACAAATTGGCACGCCACGATCAGCGAAGACGACCTGCAACCGTCAGAACCGTGTTTTAACGACTACACCAGCCCCCATTTTCGCTGTAAAGAATTGACGATACTCAAGATCTTTTTTTTTGAGAGGTTTGAAGAATGCGTCTCTTTTCAGCTTTGCTTTTTTGTTGCCTGATATCGACTCCCTTGCTGGCAGATGAACTGGAAATTCCAATCGATGGCGCTTTTGCACTGGAGCGGTCGTGGGTGGAAACCAAGGAGATCGATCCCGCCAATGACACACCCGAGCTATTGATCGTTGATTATTCGGGCGGCGTGCATTGCTGTTCCGACTTGACGGTCATCACCAAGACGGACAAGGGCTGGAAGCTGCTGAGTTTCCCCTTCCATCTTGATGGTGAGAACTTCTTCAATGATGTCGACGATGATGGCATTCCCGAATTGCTCGCCGACAAGGTCTATCAGGTCCGTGGTGGCAAGGTCTATTCCCGCCCCTGCAAAGACTGGGTCGAGTGGAATGACATGAAATATTGTGGCGGATAGCGCGGCATTGTTGTCAAGCTCGCACTGAAAGCTAATATCTGGCAAATCCACCGGCTCGAGATCTGCTTCATTTCAACGGCAAGGCAGGCATCCAGCCCGTTCCCCTGGGCCCGGCAAAATAGCAGCTTTCACATTTTTGGGTGGTACGGGCGGCGGGAATCGAATGGCCTTGACAAGTATTGAATTTACTATCTTTTTCCAAAAATAATAATTAAGTGATACCCATTTTGATACCCATTTTGATACACAGATGGTGCGGAAAAATTGAACACTTTCTCTAACGTCAGACTCCATTCATTTCATTTCGCTGTTTTTGCTTCAGCTTGCTATCCAAGCGTCTCTGTTTAATCAGAAGAATGGTTCTGTATCTATTCTCTCTCAGAGAGTTGGAACTCATGACGAACGGCATCCACTTTCTCAGCGAATTGGTCTATGTTTACAGCTTCAGTAAGTTTCTCTAATACTGTTTGTCGAATTTTCTTCGTATTTGGCAAGGCTCGCTCAGGAACAACGTAAAACAGCCATTGGTGAGGATTGCAGTGATCAGCGCTCTCATCCACTATCGGATGATAAGCAAAAACATACAGATTTGCTTTTCGCCCTGGAGCCGAAACCCATCTATTGTCTCGCCATTCTTTTTTTCGTGCGGCTATATCGAACTCACACTTTGTTCGATCGGTATCTTTGGTATGCCAACTCTGTCTTGCCGCCGATTGTTTAACCTCTAGTTTCGTTCCGTCGATGTGCTCAAAATCCCAAAGTGACCAATCTTCAGAACACCACTTCCAGCCGTCGTCTAAAAGCAGATGAACAATAGCTTCGGCAACAATACCGCGCTGCACATTATTTATCAGTGGCTTCTCGAAGCTTGCCTTAGAAGCTGCTTCCATCACTTGAGTTCTATCCATAAGCCTCCCCGAATTTTTATTTCAATTTGGTCCTCCTAAACTTATATCACCGATAATTTTCCAATCTTTAAAAGCCAATTTTTTCTTCGTTCATGGCAGCAAGGCAACGATTTTAGTCCTGAAATAATACAGGATCGCAGAGACGGAAGCGAAGGCGCCAGCGAACCAGATCATCTTCTTCTCAACCTTTGAAACTCGTCCATCAAGCGAAGTGACTGTATCCTTCAAGGTTGCATGATCTTTTGCCAGTCTGTCCATGTTTGAGAGGATGAGATCCTGCTTTCCTTCTATGCGGCCTAAGGATCTGTTCAAGGCGTTTTCGTCATCACTCATTGGACCTCCTCCCGAAGACAGCCTGTAACCGGCTCAGGAATCCAGCGGAACTGCTTTTGATCTTCGCTGAGAGCTGGAACCATATAGGCTCCTCGTTCCGCTTCTAATCGATCGATCGATGTCAATCTGCATTCAATAGGCTCATGGTTTGTGGCCACGTATGCCCAAGCCCCTTTCTCTGTAACGACGATTTTGAAGATGGCCTCTGGGATCGGTATTCTCTGGGATAGATAGTCAGGAACCCCGCCGTAGAGAGGCCCAGAAATAATGAAAGCTCCACCATGTTCTTCTGCAAGGTCTCTGGTTTGGCGTTCTATTGATCGCCATAGCTTTCGATTAAGGTCTGGCAACTGCGGAACCATGTTAGCTAGATGACAGGTTTGCTGTTGGTTTATTCCAAAGTCACCGGCTGGAGCCATATGACCACGATCATATCCAGAATGCTCATAATCGCTGTTCTCTGCCCCGTCCGTTACTCCATCGAAAGCTTTGATATAGCAGTCACGATTGTACGCCTCTGCTTCTTGAATGCTCGCCGGTGTGAGATATTGCGCGACCCATAAAGGTGAACGGAGCAAATCTGAATAACCGATGGTATATCCAGGTTCACAAATTCTCGTATCGATCACAAGTGTTGGTTCTCTGCCGCCCATAAGCGGAGAGGAACAGTCAGCCAAGGCCGGCCAAGATAGGCATAATAGAATGGAAGTAATGAAAAGCCTCATCATTTGTCTTCTTCCTTGCATAACGCATCCCACTTTGCATTGTGCTTTCTGATTTGATTGATGGTTTCCAAGCTGTCTTGACTTGCCGAGTATGTGATAGAAACAAAAGCAGAACAAGAGGTATCAATCACGGTTGTGCGGGTCGTCAGACAGCCCGTCAAGATCAACGACAGGCTCAATACGATTGGCAGCATTAAGGGCCTTTTCAAAACGCTCCAATTGAAGTTTGAGGGCTTCATTTTCTGCCTCTGCTTTGCCTGCCTGAATGAGTTCGCGGTTGCGTCTGTTCTCGACAATGATCAAGACAATTTGCAGCAGCAACCGCGCGAATTTTAGCCAGTTCATTTTTATTCAGCGGAAGCGGATTTGATGGTTTCCTTATTGTGGTAGAACCACCAGATGAAGGCACCGGCATCAATCAAACCGCCGATAGCCGCCTGATAAGAAGCACCGTCCGCGATATCCTGCCCGAGAAGTGCAGAGCCAACCGCATACATACCAATACGGATTACCTGTTGAATTACGTCCCAAGTCATGGGTCTCTCCTATTTGAGTTCAGATTTTGTTTGAGGGATTGGGGAAGCAAACCGCTTTGAATGCTCCCGGACGTCATGGACACGACTAGACCAGCCACGCCCAAAGTCTTTCCATGCTCTCAGCCCTTGCATGAAGGCCAAGCGCTGATCGCAAATTTCATCAATGATCTGGAATGCCGATTTCCCGCATGATTGGATAGCTTCCAAGGTCTTTGGCCCAACCGTGCCATCAGCCTTGGCGCCAACAACCTTTTGCAAGGTCTTTGCCGCCCTGCGAGTCCCAGAGTTCACCGAGTAGTCAGCAACGCAATAGTCAATGCCTGCTGGCAGATTGTCCGCCTTCACAGCATCCCAATATTTGCGTTTGAGGATGAATTCAGCCTGATCCCGGCTAAGCTCCATCATCTCATCGCGAGTTATTTCACGATGACGGATTGCCTTTAATGTTGGAGCAGACACACCATGATTGGTCCCAACGAGGCGGCCAATGCCAATTTTCCCACCGGTCCAGTTGCCGGGGTCTTTGAAATTGTTTGTGTAACCACCCTCATGTTCAAACAACAAAGGTTTGATTTGAAGGAATGTGTCATACATTGCTCACTCCATAAAAAAAGGCCCCTTGCGGGACCGGTCAAACTGCTGGATTTTTGGGGTGTTAGGCTAGAGGATCGTCAGGCCACGTTACGCTTGACGGGAAGCCTGATTGCTCTGGCACAGCACGCAAGGCCGCTCGATAGGCCAGCAACGCTGTTCGATCTTCGGTCAAAGTGGCGCCTAGCTCTGTTTCCTCATCGGAACGCATAACGCGCCAGTCAGTGGCAGACAAAAGAGCGTCTCGTTGAGCCCTTACCTCTGCTTCGGTCGCTTCAGGCTCTTCATAAGCGTCAGGCGTTGGCGATCCATCAGCCACCCACTGTTGCCACACGCGTCCGCCGCCTGCCGGTCCCCCGGTCTCAGGGTTCCAAGGCACGATTGCCCCGTCGCTTCGTTGAACAATATTCTGGTCTTCATTCGAAAATTGATATGTGTTCATGACCTATAACTCCGCGTCTGCTTCATAAATGCCCTGAAGGGCTCGATAGGTTCCTGCACTGGTAACGGTCAGCCTGTGCGCAAGCCCTCTTTTTGAGGAGACGAGCGAGCCACTTGAGCAGCTTGAATATGTAGGGGCAGTCAGGATTGACGCCGTTGGCTCTGTTCTCATTTCTGTTTGAAAGCTCGCAACTGGACCTTGCATGCCGCTACTCGCAGAAGCGTACAAATAGGAAAGCCCTTGGTCATCCGCATCCCCCTGCCAATAATACCGCTGGCAGAGCAGTATTTCGATGCCATCAGAACGCGGCTCGAATGTATCAGTTTCAGAGCTGGCATCCCCTTCAACGAGACTCATATGGGCGATTTCATAAATACCTGCCTGGCGGGGAGACAGTTCCCAGGCAAGGGCGAGATAATCGTCACCATTGGAGCCGTAAGTCATGCCGGAAATCGAAGGAACATTAAAAACCGCCGACCGCGCCATGCTGGATGAATTATAGATGGTTGCAACATCAAGACTCGTTGCCCCTGCGGTAACCTCGCTTGAGGGAGAGCCACCTGTGCCGAAATTCTGCACCACCTCCGCAGCAAGTGTTTCGGCACCAGTGGGCCCATAGAAATAGCCCCGCGCCGTTGCCGTCTTCCCTGCCAGTTTTTGAACACCCTCCACGCGCTGTTCGACGCGAATGGTCCCGCTGGTCGGAGCCGTGGCAAAGGTCAATTGTACCTTATATCTTGGATTACCGGGAATGTCGGTTTGGCCGAGGGTAACCTCGCTTTGATCGACCGTCACAGACTGATCGGTATCGTTGGTCACAAGCCATCGATCGAGGATATAGGCAGAACCACTCGCCGCGATGGTGAAGCTGGTTCCTCGCTGCGCAACAACAAAATCGCCGTTGATCAAGTAGTTCTCAGGCGGACGCTCGGATACTTCATCTTGAATTGCATCGACAACATCTTGGATATTCTCCAATTCCTGGTCATAAGACCGGATGGGGAACCCTCCCACCGTCAAGCCATCATGCAGCCTGAGCGCAGGTGTTTCCTTGTCAATAGTGACCTCGCCTTCAGCGCCGGTAAATGCGTCGTTTTTTGCCTTGGTGTCTCTGCGCCATTGCCATGGAATGCCAGTCATTAACTCAAATCTCCTAAATCAGTGGGGAAGTATGTATCGCCGGAAAGGTCGCCAAGATCATAAGCGCCACCATTGAGAGCAAAGCTGACTTGTGTCCATTCGGTCAGTTGCTCTTGAACGGCCTGTGCAGATGCAAGCGTTGAGGTGGCAATAGCAGCATAGGTCTTTGCGGTTTTCGCCTCATCTTCGGCATCCTCAGCCGATTGCTCAGCGTCTTTTACAGCCTCTTCAGCCGCCGCTTGGGCTGCTTGAGCCTCCGCAACGTATGTTGGCGCCATTTCGAGGTAATAGGCTGTTGGCCCCGCGACAATCGATGTGCCATCGTCATCGGCAATCAAAACCTTGCCTGCCTCGATTTCTGTTAGCAGGATACCGGTCAAACCGGAACTTATGGACGTTTTGACGTTTCTGTCTGCTGACCCTGCAATGTCCTGAACCTGCATCGCCAACAGGTCCAAATCTTCCTCAACCTGTGCAGGAGGAACCGCCCCTTGGTTTGAATAATCGGTTTCTTGTGTGTTTGGAACATCGCGGGAAATGTAATAGATCAAACCATCCGCAGGGGCAGTGTCAAACGTAATTTCACCAGAACTGTCCGTGAGCAGATCAATCGAAAACCCATCAGTCACTTCAACATCGCTACCAGTTGAAGTCTCTAAAACGCTCAAGTGGCTTTCATCGACAACCCGCATCCCTGTCCATGAAAACACGGTTGTTGCCCCATTCCCAAGAAAAGGCCCCTTGGTACTGGCGCTATTTGAAACCGTCATTTGCTAACCTTTCCGACATAGAAAAAGGCCCCTTAAAGAGGAGCCTTGGAATTAATCTGTAATTTCAAAGCAAAAACCAGACTCGTCTACCCGTTGCGTTGTGCTACGCTACTCGCAAGAGCAGGAGGATATTGCTGTGCGTGTTTTTATTCTTGTTTTGAGTCTTTTGTGGTGTTCACCGACGCTAGCTTTCGACGATTTCACAATGAAAGCAAAAACGGCGCTCGAGCTATGCTTATCCGTAAATATTTGGCACTACGCAGGCCAAACCTGCGAAACCGTCGAAGCAGTTGCCGTTGCGGCAAGAGGTGCATGTTCAAAATCAGAAGAAAAGTTGTTATTAGCCATACAGACAGATAAGTCTGTGCCAAACAGAATTAGCGAAAAAGAGGCACGGACAATGATCAACGGTTTGTTTGAGCAAGCAAAGCCATCCTTGTATTCATCAGCAATTGAACACCGCATAAAATCCGGCAAGCGATGTGGCGTGCAAAAAAAGCGACTTTTAGCACGATGAGCTATTTGCTACTCCGTAACAAGCTCCATTCTCACCAAAGTATGAAACACCATTGATCCCCCCGATGAAGAATAGAGCAATGAAGAACAGAAAAACACAAATGAGAACTGGCTTGCTACCAGACAACCGCAATTGATATGTCAAGTAGTCGTGAAGCTTGTACAATCCCCACGTCCAAACTGCAAATCCAAGAATCTCGATCGCCCAGATCACTCCACGGCCTCATTTGCCCAAGGTTTGACACCTGCATACATGCCAGTTCTAACCCCCGGCAAAGACCCTCCGGGAACTTGCCGAATGATTGCTCCAACACCTGATTTCTTCAAGTCTCCTTTAGACAATTGGCTTGCAATGGTGGCTATATCCTGAAACGCCCCGGCAGAAGGCCCCAGAACGACCCCTAATTGATTTCTCTGTGCGTAACGGGAGACACTCCCAGACCGATCCGGATCGCCCGCAGCGGCTTGCATACCCGTTTGGATACCAAATGGAATTCCAAGCTTTTCAGCCGAATTGCTTATTTCGAATGGAACTGCAAGGATGCCGGATCTGTCCAACCCTTCCGTAACCCATAGGCCGGGATTCTCGATAAGACGGTTTGCTCCTGCTTCATCGCCTCTCTCGATGTATTTCAGATAGCCAATCATCATTCCAAGCGCAGAAGCGAATACCATATTCTCAGCCAGTCTAAGCGGGTTTTCCTGAAGACCTGCAATCAGAACTCTTTGGTGTGTGGCAAGGGCAAAACTTTTGAACTGTGTGATCAATTTGCCTGTGTTAGTGCGCGTCCAAAGGGGTTGATCTGCAACGCCTTTGGTAACAATCGTCCGATCAACGTCCTTATTCAGTGCCGCCGCCCATGTGCGAGCCGCAACAGCATCGTCCCATTTGCTTACATTTGCGCCCCAGATGCCTTTTTCTTGAATGCCGTGTCTCTGGATCTGTTTGGCAATGCGCCCCGCCATCATTTCGTCAATGCCGAGGAAGGCCATATAAGCCTGTTCATTTTTTCCAGCCGCTTTCCAGTTCATTGCATTTTTTGCCATTCGGTTCTGTGTCATGACCGAAGCAATGGTTTTCATACCATCGTTCCAATATGCAAGACCTGTTGCCTTTGAAAACACATTGGATGCATTGGAAAGAAACCGCTCATAAACAGAGCCGTGAGCATATGGGTCTTGGATATCGGCCAAGGAAGCAAGACGGGTTTGAAGAACCGCTTCAGTTATCGCGCCCAGGTCCCTTGCATCGGCCCGAGAAATCTTGGCTGACTTAATGCCAGAAACAAGGGCAGGAAGAGCTTCGCGCATGGTTGCTCGGAGCCCATGCACCCCTACAAGCCTTGCTGCATCCGTCATGCTGGTGAGCGTCACACCACCCAACAGACGCATATAGTTCCAGGTCAAAGCAGCTCTTGTAATTCTGGTCCAATCGCTACTTTCTTCCGCCGCACGATAAGTGCCGCGAATTAGGTCTCTAAACGCGGTCAGGTTTTGAATATCGCGCTTCTCAGCCTTGGTTAGTTTGTTTTTTTCTTTCTCTGATTTTGCAGCAAGCCTTAGGTCATCATATTCTCTTGAAATGGCTTCTAGCTGGTCCTTCATGTCAGCGCGGCCGAACTTCTTGGCGAGCTCCACTTCAGCGCCCATCGTGCGCGTGTAGTAGCGCAAAACCTGCTCCATGTCATTTTCAAGGAAGTCTTCGACCATCTCATCTGGGATGTTGAAAGTTCTTTCCTTGAGCGGACCACGAGTAACCGGGACGATATAGTCAGGAACATCGCCGCCCCCGCGCCCTGTCAGGTTATCAAATACGGAGACAATAACCTCGTCTATATAATCGTCTCTGTCCGCATCGTCGATAAATTCAGGCAATTCCTTCCTGATATCCGGTGTCATTGCCTTAAGCTTATCGGCCTGTTCTTTGGCCTTGATCACCCGCCCGTCAATATCGGTCTTCTGGCTCCAAAGCTTTTGACGCTCAAAATATAGGTCATCGGTCAGCTTGCCGACTTTTTCAACGCCATCAATAGCCTTTATCCGGTTCTCTACTTTGACTTGCTCGTACCGTGCCTTTCCGTAAGCCCGCCGAGCGAGAGCATAGTCAACCATGATTTTGACTTTTGGGGAGGCATCGACAAGATCGCGAATGCCTGCAATTTCCTTCTCAAGATCTTCCAGAGCGTCTGAAAAGTTTTTGGCTTCACCTTCGGCAGTAAGCCTTTCCCTGCGAAGCCATTCCGTTGCTTCGTCAAACCTGTCAAGGTCTTGCTCCATGCGAGTAATCGCCGATCTATTTCGGACAGCCCTTTCTCCGCACGGGATATTTCATTGAGGTGTTTGCGAACGTCTCCGATTGTAGCACCATCATCCAGCCCGATGCTTTTAAGCCATTCAGAAATGTTTTCTTCCGCAGCTTCGAAGGCTAATGCCCTCATCACTTCGGATTGGATTGCCAGCCATTTCGTCGGCAATTGCGTCAAGAATAGCTTCTTGATTGACATAGCCGTTTGCGTCGGTCGGAAAATTGCGAAAAAGGTCGTCTTCACTGGCAACAAGGTTATCGACTGCCTTTAATCCGCCGTTGGCCTTGAACAGTCCAGGAGCTGTATGAGAACTAACACCAATTGCCCTCAGCTCATCTGCAAGCATAGAATTCTTATCAACCCCACCCATGGCTTTCAGTTTGGCTAGCAGAGGCTTTTTGACCGCCTTCGGAGCTTTTGGTATGCCCTTCATTACAGTAATCAGAGTATCGCTGTCCTTGGCTTCAGAAACGGCCTTAAGCACGTCTCGCGATGGGCGAGAAGACAACAGTTTTGTTCGAGCAGATTCCTTCTGTTTGATGGCGCCAAGTTTGTCGGCCCGCACCGCTTCACGTTCCTTTAGTCTCACTTCAAACGAGTCAAGACGGGACAAGGCTTGTTGCAGCTTTTCCTCTGCATCAAGCGCCCGAACAACGGTCTTGCCTGCTTTCGCTTCATCTTGCCTAAACTGGACCTTGTCGAGCATGTCACTGAAATATCGCTTAGCAATTGCTCGGAATTTATCCTCTTGAGCAATCAGCATTTGCCTATTCCACATGCGAGTAAGATAGCTCATTGCAGTTGTTACGTGGACATCATCCGGCAGCAGTCCGGCATCTATCGCCTGCTGCAAGGTCGGGTCAAAGATATATTCTCGCGCATTCTGCGCTGCTTTAGAAACAAACTCATTTCCAAACTCATCAGTATCGCCCCGACGCGCAGCGCGAGCTATTCGCGTGTAAAAGTCCTTCTTGGTCCCGTCCCATCCTGCTTTTCTGGCCTGTTTCCAGAGGTCTTTGGTTTCCCCGATCCATTTTGCCAAAGCCCCGCGTTGAAGCTGTTTCACAAGGTTTTCGGCGGATGGGCCGAGCGTTTTGCCTTCCATTTCCATTTTCGTGTAAATGCCATTGTCAACCATTTGCTGATAGGTGGTCCGAACCGTCTTGGAAGGGCTGTACATGGTCTGAACACCGGGATTGATTGCCAGATATTCCGTTGCCTTGGCAACAGACTGCGCAGGCTTGCCACCCCCAACGCCAAGATCGGAAATATCAATCTCGTCAACAGATGACGCGCCAACTGACTGCATGCGGGAAACCCCGATGTCGATCACGTCAACAGGATCATCATAGGCCAGCATGTCATCAAAGACCTTGCGGACCTCATCCGAAGGCTGGACATTGAGGTTTGCCAGGTTGCCATAGACTTCCTTGAGCCATTCTGCAAAGCGCTCGAAGACGTTTTTCAGCTCCGGCGTCGGTGCCTTGCCAGTGCCGAGATAGGTCTCGAAGGCCCTTGCAAACTGCTCATGGGTGGCGCGGGAAATAGCCTCATCCTTTGCCGCATCGCCAGTTGTGCCAAATTCCAGCCAATCTTCGATATCGGCCTTTGAATGGCCTTCTCCAGCCTCTGTGGCAATAGCATCGCCATTGTCCTTCCACCAGCCGCGCACAGTATCGCGCATTCCCTTGATGTCTGAAGGAGCATCTCCAGCCCTGGCCATGTCATCCATGACACTCAGGAAAAAATGCCCCGTTTCATGCAGGAATGTTGATTTGTTCGCGGTTTCAAAAAGGGAAATCACCGCCTTGCTGTCAGGACCTTTGGGCAGATGAATGGAGCCTTTTACCCCTCCTTGATACAGCCACGGCTTGGCGTTATCGGGAATTTCTGTTATTCTGATAGCCTTGCTGGGGTTGCTTTCTACAAAGCTTCTGCCCAGACGCCCGTCCCCCGGCAACGTTTCGGACGTAGAGATGAGGCTGTTGATTATTTCATCAGATTTAATCCCCGGGGGCATCTTTCTCATGGAGACGTTTGCCATCTGACGCCTGCCTGTGCGGGCTTCCTCGATATAATAAAATCGACCGTCCGCACTCTCAGACAAATACCCAAAGCGCTCGCGCCCCCTCCAAGGCTCAAGACCGGTTACCACATGGGTAGCTCTGCTCAGGAGTTCCGGGATTGCCTCAATATCAGCATCAGTTATTGCGACCTGTCCGCGCGATTTTTCAACCTTGGCATTGCCGTGACGTTTGAAAATATGGCGAATGGCATGGGCATCAATGGTATGGTCAAAACCGTGAACATCAATGCCGGTCTGTTCTTTGATGATATTGGCTATACCATCTGAGACCTTGGCCACCTCAACAGTCTTGGTCTTGTCCCCTGGGTTGCTTCTCACGAAATCCAGCAATCCCTGCATTTTCCCACGAGCCTTGGTCAACTTCTTGCGCAAGGTGGCCTGATACAGAATCCTTGCATCGTTGGGGTCGAACGTTCCGCGATTGTTGACGGATTTGATCTGCGTTGAATTGAAGGCAACATACGTGTCAGCGACTTCACTATCAGCATTCCAGCCGTCGCGGATACCTTTAATGATAATACCATCATGACCGCCCTGTCGCGCACGGTAAACAACATCCCTCATAGTCCCATAATCAAACATGCTGTAATCGTTAAAGCGCTTGTTTTCCAGAACATTACCGTCAACCTCAAACGATTTTGTTTCAGACGGCCAATCAATGATAAACGGGTTATTCAGCGTGAGGTAAGTTTCATGCACAACACCATCCCCGGCACCGGCATATTCGCGCGCAAGAGCTTTCGACGATGAGAAGAAAATTCCCAAATCCCCATCCGCAAGATCTGGGTCAAAGAAATCAAGCTTTTCGCCAGTCCCGTGATAGACAACCAGCGGCTTACCATCGGCATCAACAACCTTACTATCACCAAACCAGCTCTTGAATTCTGGCGTGTCAATGGCGGGAGATGACTGGAACAAACCCTCCTCTGCATCGGCAGCAGCGGCCTTTTTCAGCTCTGGCAATGGATAGCGCTTCATCATGGTGTCAATAGACATACCGGCACGATCGGACATGGTCTGATAAAATGAGCCGTAAAGCGTAGCATTGGCGTCGGCTTCGTCCGAAGACATGCCGATATCTTCCAAGCTTTTCTTGACGCTGCTCTTTACTTCAGGCGAAAGCCGGTTTTCCATGCCAAGCGCTTCGTTGCGTGCAATCGCGCTCAATCTGGTCCATTCGCCCTTGGTCAGAAACTTGGCGATCCCGAAGCCAAAGGCTCCGCCAAGGATTGCAGAGCCGCCAATAGCCGCAGCACTTTCAATCCCGGATCTGATTTCCTGTGTTGCCTGAAGCCCGGCCTCTTGAACAGCCGCGCCAGATGCCGCGCCAAGAGCCACAGCCCCCGCAGACTTCAAAGCCCCATATCCGACCCTTCCAGACCGAACCAAGGCCCCTCCTGGGACAAGAATAGTCGGGTCTGCCATAGCAGCGCCCATGGAAAGGGCCGCCCCGGTCAATCCGCTTTCGTCCAGAATTTGGCGGTCTTCTCTTTCCCGGTCTATGTTGGCTTTTATCGCATCTGTTTTTTGTGGGTTATAGGATTCCGTGAAGTGGTCAACATAGTCTTCATACCCCTTCAGAATGTCGCCTTCATACGGGTTATATCCCTTCTCAACCCGGTTCAGCTCAAATGATGAAATATCCGTTGTATGATCAACCGCCACCGAGCCGATCAGATTTTCTTGGCGAAAGGCTGCACCAAGCGTATCAAGAAAAGCCGGGGCTGGATCGTCATATTCGGACACGCCAAACCCGACATTTGCAAGGCGCTGGCTTTTATCGACTGGCATTAGCGGTTTTTCCTTCTGGACCGACGCGAGCGAGGATCGCCGCCTTTTGGCTCTTCTGGAGTGGATTCAATGATGGGCGCTGCATTCTCTACAAATGGAGTCACATCTTCCGCGCTAAATCCGAGCAAGCCTTGAGGCTTTTCAGATTCTTCCCCACCATTGATAAAATCCGATAGCATTTCCACGGTCGGTGTGGCCCGTGCCTTGTCGCGCCGCTCTTTGCGAGTTTCTCCAAACTCTTCCCTGTGCCGGAGATTTTCGGCATATTCCTGCTCTGCTTCCATTGCCTTTGTCTCTTGGTCAAGCATGGCCTTTCCTTTGACCTGCTTCATTGCCGTGGCAGGATCACCATAGAAAGGAAATGGATAGGCATCGTCTTGCCCGTCTTTGCGATAGACAATTCTGTAAGGAACGTCCTTACCTGATCTGGCGGCCTTTGCAGTGCTTACGCCACTGCTTTTCTCTGGCATGATTGGTTCAAGATAGACATCATCAAATTCAATGCCATCCGCTTGAAGGGCTTCTTTTGCCTGATCCAAAAGATATTCGTGCGATCCATTGACTATAGGATAGGTCTTTTCTGGCGGATAAGGGATCACGATATCTTCGCCAATCCGGGCGAGGCTCGTTGCCCCGTAAGAGCGGTTGAAGCGTGTTGTTGCCAGCTTTTTAGCCAAGGCATCATCACCGTTTGTCTCAACAATCGCTTCTTCATAAAGACCTTTGTAAGTCGACGTCATTGCATCACCAGCCACATCATTAATCCCAAGCTTGAAATCAAAGACATTGCCGCTACCAATAGAAACCTGATCAGCGACAAAATCACGGTCTATGGCCTTTAGATTTTTTTTGACGGGATCGGATTTCAAAAGCGCTTCGCTCTTGGCAATGCGCTCGGGGTCGTTCATATCAACGAATTTCCGGCCAATTTCTTCGTCACCCAAACCAAGATCAAATTTATAATGCTGGAAGGCTGTTGCCGCGTCTTCGATATCTTTGCCATTTTCTGCCCCAGCGACGGCTTGCTGAGCATTGTCATTGAGGCGATAGGCAAGTGCAGCCGCTTCGAATGTGGCCGCCGCGTTGGTGCTGTTAAGACCATTTCTAAGGCTGTTTATGTAGGTTTTGGGAATGATCCCCTTTTCAACTGCCATTCCTTCGGCGGCTTGCTGAGCACTTGCTCCCTTGTCGACTAGATCATTATAGGCCCTGTCGGCCAAAGCCCGGTCATCTGTATCAAGCGGATTGGCACGATCCCCAGACGTGAGGAAATCAGTTGCTTTCTGGCTTTCTTTGAAGCGGGCCATTTCTGTCCGCAACTTCCCGATCATCGCGTCTTTCTGGCCTGCATCAAGATACTGATCATTTAGAATATCATTCTCGCTAACCGACGCCGGGTCTGTTCTGATTTGCAAGCCCATTTGCTCTTTATGCTGAATAATCACCGCGTTTCGGGCAGTCTTGGCATCGTTCTGTTGTTGCTCACCCCAATTCAACAACTTTTGACGGGTCTCTGGCGTGATCGCCGAAAAGTCACTTGCGCCACCGACTTTCTTCACTGTCCATGCTTTGATATCGCCAACAGTTTTACCGCGGAGAATTGGGTTTGCCTTGATAATGGCAGGTGCCACAATGTCAGCCATCTTGGTATCATCAGAATGGCGTAGAACATTGACCGCCCCTTGAGCCCCGAAAAAGTGGGCCATATACAGGTTGCCATTTGTCGTTTCAATCCCGTTTGCAGTAAGGATTTTGGCATTGTCGGCCGTAAAGGCCCTCATTGCCTTTTCTTGCTGATCCGGGTCGTTTTTCCCCGCGACGGTTAACCCAAGCTCAGGATGGGCTCGCATTACGCCTTTCCATGTCCCATCAGTGAATTGGTAAAGTCCCGATGCAGTTTGCCCCGGCATTGGATTTTTTGCGTTTGGGTTGCCGCCACTCTCGGACATTTTGACTGCGCCGTAATAGTCGCCACTTGTTTTTAGATCTTTTACGGCTTGCTCTGGGTTTTGTGTGAATTTCCATTTCCAATTGCTGATCTGGGCGTCTTGTTCCCACGCAACCAAACGCTGAAGCTTCCAGCTTTTATCACGGTTGGCGGAGTTGATCAGATCAACCCCTTCCTGTTTCAATAGGCCTATATCGCCGCCGTTCTGGATTTGTTGCCTGAAACCATCAAGCCCCTTGTTGGTCATCGTGTCATAATAGACACCCTTGAGCTGGTTTTCGTGGCTATCGGCTTTTGCAAAAAGGGAATTGCTATAGGAAATAACGGAAGACTGATACTTGGCGAGCTGGCTCTTTGAAAGGCCCGCAAAATTCTGCTCACCAAACTGTTTGACCCGTTCAGCGTAGCCATCCATATAGGTTTTCGTAAAACCAATACCTGACTCACTCGCATTGTCCTGTGCTTCCAGGAACCGCTTGGTTTCATCTGCCTGAAACTGAGCCCATTTGACCTGGGCATTAAAGCCGGCATTGTCTTTCGCACTTTGAACGGTCTTCTCTTCGAGCCCTGAAAGAGCATCTCCAAAAGACGCCAATCCCTGCACGAGTGCAGAGACGTCGACCTGTGCCGCTTTGCGAGGGACTAAGCGTTGTGGCTGAGTAACCGCAGTGCGTTCAATTGGCTTGATTATTGGGACCATGAGTTACCCTCAATAAGCATAGGACGCGTAGCGTTTGCCGACTGACGAAAAGCCGGAAAACAGGGTTCCGATAAGACCAATCCCGGCAGAGGACCGCGCAGAATCCGCCATATTTCGATAATTTGTCGCCTCTTCTTCATAAGCGTTGCCTTTTCGAGTCCCGCTTTCACGCATGGCAAAGGTATCTTCTTCAAGTATGGTTCTCTGATCATCCAGCAAATCCATTGCAAATTCGCCAGACACATCAATTCCTTGAGCGGCAAGAATGGCTTTGTTCTTCGCAATCTGGGAAACACCTTGTCTGCGACGAATATCGCTTTCGTCTTCGGACTCTTCCAATGATTGGATTGCCGATTTGTGCGCGGCTTCGGCGGATGCTTCATAAGCCGCCGCTTGCGCCATTGCATTTTGATATTGCGCGATACCGCCAATAATCGAACTACCCAGAGAAGCGATAGTCCCAAGACTACCGAGCAGAGACGTCGACCCGGCTGTACCAGCCGCCGCGCCAAGCCCAAGCATTGCAAAACACATGATTAGCGCTCCATCTTGAATTTCAGAAACCGGTTGCCATCGATTTCAATATTTGACCCGTCGAATTCAAACCCAAGCCACTTAAGCCACCTGATAGCGATGACGTTTTTTTCGCTGCACACATTCCAGAGCAACCGGAAAGGAAAAGACACAAGCTCAAATTCGGATCTGGAATGCTGAATGAATGCCCTTCGGCCTTCCCTGGTTTCAACAAGTGGCGTTGCACACAGCCAGGGGCTTCCAACTGTTGAAAGTGCAGACATCGCAGGAACCACCCCGCCAATCGCCAAAAGCTTGCCATCAAGATATGCGGCTTTTGCTACAAGCGTTCGTCTGTCCAGATCTTCCAGACAGTCGCGCATGGACCAGCCGCCAGACATCAAATCGAATTCAAAGCGATCCATCGGGCGCATTTGCTTTTCCATGCGTCGCAGATCTTTTTTGTCAATAAGCTTGGTTTGATAATCCATCAGCTCCGCCCTACCGAAATTTCGGGCGAAATGCCTAGGATTGTCATGGGAAGAGGGTAATCCTGGCGCACGGTTATTGTCCCGGCTTTGTTCCAAGACGGTTTCAAATCAATGCTGTCCATACCGGTTGTGAGCGGAATCTGTAGTGCAAGATCCCCAGACGCCTGAATATATTCGGTACTTTCTTCAGTATCAGCAGCCCACGCTTTTATACCTCGCGTTTTTTCCATCTGGAAATAGGCTTTGGTGATCTTGTGCGGCCGACCGCGACTTGAGCCAACATCCTGCAAATCAAGCGCAGGAGGAAGAGTTTCAAATTCAGCATAGTAAGGAAGGCCCACATGCACCGTTTCGGCAGATCGCCCGAGACTAACGGTCCCACCGCTCACCGTCAGCCCGGCAATGACATTACCATCAGCCAAAGCAACAACTTCCTCACCTTCAAGATGATCGAGCCCGGAAACCTCCGTGACCGCGGCTCCCTCATATGTCAGGCCACAATCAACGAAATAGCAGTCTTCGGGAGTGTCATCGGTGAAGCTTCTCTCATGGAGGCGTTCAACATAGCGCCTGGTATCCCCGTTGATCGTCCGCTTTACAATCATATAAACGGCATCGAACGCGCCTTCGGTCACAGAAGCAATGCTTTCGACGTCCCCGCCTAAATCGTGCTCACACCAAGCCCACACTTGATGCTCGCGCTTGTAGGTGAATGAAAGCAATGTCCCGTCGTCTAAAACAACCCAGACAATTGAGAACGGGTTTTTTGCATAAGCCCAGTCTTTGATTTGTTTGCCTTCGAAAAAGTGAGGCGCCCAAACACTCAAGTCGTTCCCGGTATAGTTGTCAGACTCATAGGTGTATCGGAGATCGCGGACATTGCGCCCGGTTCGATCAACAAAAAGAGCTGTATCGTCAACAACAAGCGGTTTCAGCGCGATTGACCCGGAGTAGCCATACTGTGTCTGGATCGGTTGAGTTGCGTCCATGACGCCATCTGGACCACTCAAAGAGAATTCACCGGCAGAGGTGAAAATAAGAAGCTCTTGAAGCTGAAGCATCCCCCGAATGGCGTTGAGTTCTTCGCCGGAAATATCAAGCTCAATACTGTCCGTGGCTTTGAGTGTGCGGGACGAAGTGAAATTGCGATAGTCGCCAGTCCTTGACATCCAAAGCGTTTCCGGCTGTTTGTTGGAAGCCCCAAAAATCAATCTTTGTTGATAGAGAATTGCCCGCGCCGGGTAATTCCCAGCTGACCCAAAAAAATCCGACGCCTCAACTGGTGTTGTCGTCAAGTCTGCATCAATATAATCGTCTCTAAACGAAGTACGGTCTGTATAGCCAATATAGCCGTAGACATTGTTGCGCTCACGATAGACATAATATTCGTCAGCGCCGGTATCATTCCATTCAATGGTGTTGCGAGCTTCCGTTTCTGGCAAATATTGGCACAAGGTTCTGGTGAACGCGGAAGATGGAAAACCCTCAACACCATTTTTAATCGCCGCGACCTTGTATTTGTATGTGTAGCCCCCTTCAGCTCTCGGCGTGACTGCGCTGATAGTTGGTGCAGTCACATCCGGATCAATCACAAGATCCGAGAATGTCCAACTCGTTGCACTGGCCCTTTCCATTTCTTTTGGATAATGGCCAGGATGAGCAAAGAACATTACATCAACCGATTGCACATAGGACAAGGCCTCAATCTGTTCTGACGTGAATGGAGTAGATGGATTGTAATCGGCACTACCGCTCTGGACCATGCCACCCTCGAAGATGATTTTCATCTCTTCATCGCCCATGAGCATCACATAATGCTGATCGCCATCGCGCTTGAACGGGATGAGGCGGTGCTTTTTATCGCTGTCCATAACTTCGCAGATAAACTCTGTTCCGGCACGGTTTGAAACCCCGCCATGAGCATGGACAAAAACGTTATAGCCTTCCTTCAGGCCAACATCATATTTGGCGGTATCAATTCGGCCATGCAGCCCTGGACCCAAGACCCCAGCGGCAAAGGACGGCTGAAACTTTGCAGTCGGCACTAGAGGCCCCTCAATTTCAAATGGTGTGGAATGCTTTTGTGCTTGACGGGATATTCATTAGCACTGTCGAGCATGATCGCCTGATCGATCAGGCGTTCATATTGCTGGTAGGCGAATTCTGCTTTCTTGATATTCTCGGTCAAGGCGAGACAAATGTTTGCAGCCAGAGCAGCGCTCACCAGATTTGCAAAATAGGCCGGGTAAGAGGACGGATCGCTAATCAGCTTCGTAAACTGGCAAGCCGCATAACCGACATCCGAATAGACATATTCGCCAAAGACTTCTCTTGGCGTGTCAGGGCTTTCCCCACGATCAATGAGGTAGCGTGCCGTTTCACCAACATTTACCCACTGGATCGTTAGCGCACTGGCAGGCCTGATATATTTATAGGCCCACTCGTTTTCTCTATCGTTTTCGGTTTCCGCGAGGATTTGCCGACCTCTGGCAAATGTCCAATCATATGTTTCAAAAACAGTCTGCAGCACGTCATCATAATGGAGATTGCATTCTTTGGCCCTTGAGTTGTCCTCAGTCAGGCTGTTAATGCGAGAGGCCCCCAAATAGGCAGACAAAGCGCGGTTGCAAATTTGAATTTTCGACGTCATGAGCTTACCTCAGATATAAAAAAGAGGGACAAGAAGCCCCTCTTTCATTGGTATGTTTTGCAAATTCAGTCCGGGATTATTCAGGTTCGGTCGCTTCTTCGAGAGCTTCTTTCAAACTCTCGATGGACGAACGCCGATCCTTCTCAATCCCCAACTCAGCAAGCTGAGCAATCAGAGTATCTTTCTCCGCGTTTTCAGCTTCCTTGTCGGTTGCCGACGCGGTCGCCTCTTGCTCGACCTTCACCATCCAGCCAGAAGAGAACTTGTCTTCATCGATCGTGAAGACTTCACCTTCCTTCGCCCATCGACGGTTCGGCTTTTGGCCCCTTTTAAGAGCCTTCACCTTGATATCAGCCATTGGTTTGAAGCCCTCCTGCAATCCCTGCCGTAATTGCGCCGGCAGTCGGAGCGGTACCCGTCACCGTGTAGTAGAGGCGCATATACTGCTCGTTTGTTTCGAGCGGGATATTGAAAGGAGGAATCTTCTTCCCAGCGACCAGGTTCGCCAAGAGCACAGTTTCGCTCACAACAGTCGTTGGAGAGGAGAAAGAAGGATTGTCATCAACCTGAACAGCCACGGTAAGGCTCGTCAGATTGTCAAAAGCTTCCGTCACCTGGATCAAAAGCGGGATGTTCTGCGCACCCCCGTAATCCCGATTGAGTGCGGCAGGAGCGCCGGGAGGAGTGACAACATCACCAAAATTGATGTAATTGGTTGACGCTGCCGTTGCGGTAATCGCCTGATCATCAGAGAACAGGGCTTGAGCATCAAGTAGCATAATTATGTTCCAATCTTGGGTTAGAAGGTGATCGCAGCTTCCGCATCGGAAATGGAGTCGATACGGCGGACCATGTAGTCACCCCACATCGTCACGCGTTTCCCGGCAACCTGCTCAACCGTCAGGTTGACATTGGTTTTGTTGAGTGCCTGCTTGCGCAAAAACTTGGCGATAGTCCGACCGACATAGATCACGGTTTTGCCTTCAACCAAATTCCCGTTCATGTCGATGCCAACCGCCGACGTTGTATCAAGCAATTCTTCAGCATCGATCATCAGGTCGAGGAGATCCGCACCAGAAGAAGCATCTTTGGTCAGGTTCGAAACATCGATGTTGCAAATACGGGAACAGGACCGCCAGTCGCCAAGCGTCAGGCCAATATCCCACTTCATGTGATCAAGATAGATCTGCTGAAGCTCGCGGGATGTTCCGGAGCCTTCCTGTTTGGTGGTTGTGCCAAGGTCATTGTGCTGGAAGCCAGCCTTTGAGCCTTTTGGATAAAGCAACTGTGTGCCACGCGGACCCCAAGTCACGAAGAAAATTGAGGTATTGTCAGAGCCAGTGCCTCCACCATCAACAAGCTGACGACCTGATGCTGCTGTTGGATCATTCAAGCGAGCATCAAGCCCAAGAAAGCCCTCTGGTGTCACGTCAGTGTCACCATAGAACATGTTGTGAGCCACAAAGTTGTTGAAGCCCTGCACTTTTGCGACCACTTCAGAAGCACGGAAAGACGAAGCGTTGCCGGACAGATCGGCCAAAGCCTTGTCCACCTCGCTGTAATCTTCAATCATGCCAGTGGTATCAACGACTGGGACAGTGGTCGATTTGGAAGGCTGGACGCCCTGGTTATATTTACGGAATGCCGGTTCTGGGATGCCGGTACGAATGACGGTCTGATGTTTCGAACCATCATTACATTCTACAAAAACCGCGTCAGCGATGATCGGGTTTGATTTTTCCGCCACTTCAAGAATGGTGGAGATTTTGCCATCAGGGTCAGTGCGTGAAAGCACATCCGCCAATGTCGGGTTTTGAATGCCAACTTCAGCCATTTGCTAGGCTCCTATTTGTCGCCGTAGATAGCGTTCGAGAAATTCTTTCTCCCCTTGCCACCTACATTCTGTTTTGCTGGGGATTCTGCGAGGAACTTTTGCGCATAGAGAGCGAGTGCCTTGATCACGACCGGATTAGAGCCGTATCCAGATTGCTCAAGAAGTCCAAGGAGTTTGCCGTCATCACCCGCATGCTCAACGGCTTTCATAGCAAGGGCTGTTGTTTCCCCCAGCTTCTCGCCGCCAAATTGAGGGTCCGCCTTTAGTGCCTCGGTCCATTTGTCTACGTTTGCATTGCGTTCGGTCGCAAATTCATCGGCCTTTTTCATCTGCTCGTCATGAGCAGCCTTGGCCCTTTCCATCTGCTGACCAGCAGCCCACTGCAAGGCCTCGCGTGCCGTTGCGTCCGGGTGCTCTTTGCTCCAGTCAGCAAAACTTGTTTCAAACGCCTTTACGTCGTCGTTGAAAATTTCGTTCCCTTTCGGAACATCGATTTTGAACGCTTCGATGACGTCTGGCTCTATATTTTCGTCGCCCTGATCCGCTCCACCATCAGGAGCAGGTGTTCCTTCGGCCTCATCTGTTGACTGCTCAGCGTCAGGCGCTGGCGTTTCGGGAGTGGGTTCGGCAGGCGTTTCAGGCGCTGTAGCTTCAGGGGCAGGCGTGCCGCCTGTCTCTGCTTCATGGGCAATCCGGATCATGCCGAGAGTCTTGAAAATCATTCTTCTGTCCCTTCCGTGTCTTCTTCGATTGCCCGAAGAATTTGCTTGTTGCGCTGTTCTGCTTCGAGCAGCATGTCAGTGTAAAATTTCATGCCATGAGGGAAGACAAAGCGCTCAAGCACGTCACCGCCAACCGATCGCTTGCCATTGGCGAAGCTGTCTCTTTCATCGCCGAAAAACTCGTGATTTGAGTAACCAGTCAGATCAAGGATTGACCACAAAATGAGCCGTCCCGCCGCCTGATTGAGAAGTCCGGACCATGCATTTTGCAGCTCTTCCTCATGCACCCGATTAACCAGATCTTGCTTGGTCTGTTCGTCCTGCATTCAATGTCCTAGAGAGTGTCGGAGGCTTCGACGCTGCGAGCGTTGGCTTCCGAAATGAGTTTTGCGGCATTGGCCATCGGCTGGACTTGCTCCATTGCCTGTTGCATCTGAGCCGCTTGTGCCTGTTGTGCCGCCTGTTTCTGCGCTTCTTCAGTCGTGACAATCATTTTCGGAGGTGGTCCGGCCTGATCAACAAACTCGTCGATTGCCTCAAACGCATTCAGCTTGAGCAAAGCCTCCGGCTTGAGTTGTGCCAGTGTACCGACAAATCCGATTGTCCGTTCAATGGCAGAAATGCCGACTGCCTTTTGTGCCTGTGCCAGCAGGGAAACAAACTCGACCTTGATCGGAGCGCCGATCAGAGATTCAGGAGCAGGAGGGATGATCCTTGCTTCCTGCATGTAGTGGAACACATTTTCAATAAGAGGCGTCAACAAGCCATGGTCCAAGCCTTCAAGGACAGGGCCAAGAGCAATCAGCTTTTCTTCATGCATTTCCGCCATTGCTGTCGCCGTGACGTTCTTCAAGCCCTCAACGCCGAACTGAGACGCCATCCGGAACAGATCCACATAGAAAGCGGCTTCAATACGTTGTTGTGTTTCCTGAATGTCCAACACAAGGCCGGAAATGTCTGGCCGGACCTCATGAGTTGGACGCAAGCCGCCCTTCTGAATATCTGACGAAGAGATTTTTATCACGCGGCCCGGTATGGCCTTATAGCCAAGAGCAAGGTTTTGAGCCGGTGCCTGCATCGGCGGATCATAGGCGAGCTTATTCGCCATAGCCTTGTCTTTATGCTGCTCTTGGAGTTGCAATGCATCCCCCAGCGCTTCCATACCAGGCGAAGAAATCGACCAACTTTCGCCTTGGATGACTTCCCACCGAGGAGCAAGCAGCCCATTGATGACACGCCCGCCATTCTGCAACAGTTTGTCTGTCTGCCCCTGCTCCCAAGCATAGACAGCGAATGGCTTCTCTGAATTGAGAGGTGATCCAGGAACATGGTTTTCGCGTGGCTCTATCGCACACCGAATGTCAACATATTCCGAGTGGTTGCCCGCTTTATATTGGTTCTGGACACGAGTTGAACACTGCTCAAAACCAAACTCGTTGACGCACTGACGAACAGTCATTCGACGGTCCCAGTGCAGCACGTCAACAAGCTGATCCTCATTGTCTGAAATCAGATACAAACCAATCGGGAAAGACTGGCACTTGAAAACAAGCTCGTAATCTTGTGACATGAGCCCTGCAAATGTGCCAAAAAGCCCAAGATCCGCATAGCATGCATCCAACATCCGATATGTGTTGGTGCCGCGAATGACCGTATACATCCGGCTTTGAACCGTATGCAGCCACGCCTTGACCTCCGGATTTTCCTTGGCTTCCTCATCATACAGGGAAAGGACGAACCAAGGCCGTGAAGGCGAAGTCATTCCCGCCATTAAACCAGAGCGAAGCGTCCGCAGCCCTCTCCGCGCAGTTGCATCAATCAATCGCTTGTTGAGCGTCGAGCTTGACCGGCTCTCACCAAGAGAAAACCGCCCTCTGCTTGGCTGAATAGCATCCCGGAGTTCTCGAAAGTGAGGCTCCCAAGATTCATATTCGTTCCTCATGCTGGAACGGTGACGCTCTAGCTCTTTGATAATGTTTCTGTCTTCAGAGGACATTTAGGCCTCACTGCCCGAGGAGCGTTTTTTTGCTGGTTGACGTGGAAGACCCGCTACTTGTCCCACTTGTCAAAATCGTTGAGCGCCGACCAACGGACGAAGTGGAAGACGAGGATGCATAGTCAGGCGTCTTGGCCGTCTGATACGTGGTTGTGTCGGTACTTTCGTATGATGGAGTGGAAAAGCACATGTTGACCTCACCGCCACAAAATGCAGCAGCGCCTTTTGTTAAATTGCTGTGTTTGGTTAGTTATGCCGGAACCCGAATGGATCGTATTCGTCCGCTTGCCGGTCTTCTTCCGCCTGTTGAATGGCGTGAGCAATGACCGGATAAGAGTAGGTCAGTGCGAGAGCATCCGCGATATCCGGCGAACTGATCCCGCGCTTCTTCATGTCCTCTTTTTTTTCAAGGAGGATTGCATTGTTTGAATCGTATGAGTAATTCGGTGCAAGCAGTTCAAAGGCAAGACGATCATCATCGCGGATTGCAAGACCAGTTTTTAGAGCCTGGTTCATGTTCTCCCAAATCTGGGAACGCTTGTTTGCTGTCTTTCTTGCCCCATCAACAGAGTGATCAGCAGCAGCCCCAAAATTGATCCCAATCGCGTCAAAACCAAGCTGTCTCAACCGATCGACAACACCCGCGCCCAAACCCGTTTCATCAACAAACACAGCATCTGCTTTGTATTTGTTGATTGCCTCCGCGACCCTTGCCGACAGTTGCATCGTATCCAGCTTTTCGTAAAGCTCATAAGGCATGGTCTGTGCGTCACGACCACGACGCGGATAAATGCAAGACTTGTCATCACCAAAGCGGGCGACGTCAACGCCAAGAACCATCGGATCATCAATCGCAGATACCGCTTCCAGTTTGCGAGCCCTCGCAACAGCCTCAGAGGAAATAAACTGCTCGTCAGTATCCGCCTCAAATGAGCAACCATATTCCTGATCAATGCGGTTTTCGCTCATGCCGGAATCCCGTTCCCTCTGGATATCTTCCGCACTCAACAACCCAGTGTCATACCAAGCCAGCCGTTCAGCCAACCAGTCATCGTTATGGACTGCCATCTGATGCGTCGAGTAAGCGTGGTTTCGTCCTCGCGGAGTGGTGATGAACAGAGCCCAGCCTCCATTCTCAAGAAGGATTGGCCGGATATAATCCCAGGCGGCAGGGTTTGCGAGCGCCCATTCCGAGAAGACAACTCCAACCGGGTTAGACCCAACCAAGCTGTCATAGTTGTCAGAGCCAGCCATTTGCCACATAGACCCGCATTTAAGCTCTATGAGCATTTCTTGCTGGCTAACGCGGCTTACAATCCCTTGACCCTGTTGCCGGTTGACTGCCTTTCGGAAGCCGGGAAAGACCTGATCAAGAATGCGCCTTCCCTGCTTGTCGATCCCATTCCAGATTGCCTTTCTGGCTTGCGTCTGCTCTGGGAACAGGTGCCAATAAGTACCCGGCCTTTTGTGCATATCCCGGCATGTCAGGTTTAGGCCGGTGCTGTCCTTCCCAGCCCTTCGATGCCAAATGATCGAGCCTCTTTGATATCGTTTCCCATGCCCGAAATTGTTATAAAGGTTGAGCTGATGGGGTCGCGGCTTCCAATCATTTGGTATCCGGATCTTCGAAATTGTCGATCACCTCAATTGTAACAGCACTTTGTATAGCGCCGCCATTCTTGCCGGTTAGCTCGCTTTTATCCGCGAGGCCCAATTCGCGGGCAATTATGTTGGAATTAAGCAGATCCGCAGCCGCCCCGGTAAACTTCTGTTCGAAGATTATGTCTTCTACGCGTGTGATGACTCCGAGAAAATCTTCCCCTCTGTCCTTGTAATTTTCCAAGGTCTGCTGGTCGATACCAAGATGCAAACAAAGACCTCTCTTGGTCATTGCTCGCATTTTATTGAGTTCAATGCGCTCAAAACTGTCCTTGTATTTTACAATTTCTTCTTGTTGCAAAGGATTATCTTCACACCACTGAAAATATTTGACGCAAGCCTTCCAGAGCTTTTGTGGTGTATCAAAGACCGGCTTACGGCCAGAAGAAGACCGCAGCGTCCAATAACTGTTTCCCTTTGGTGCGGGCATCAGACGGACAGCTGCGCCGAGCTAAGGTCATCAGCCATGACCTTGAGCTCTCCAATGGTCGAGTAGCCTCCGCTCACCCCGGCTTTCCAACGGCTGTGACTGTCGTCCGCGTGGTAGGCAACGCAGAAAAGCCCCTGCAAGTCACCTGACCGTGCATCCGATAACATCCTCTGCAGCGTCTCGATCACATCTTGACACACTTCCCCTGCTTGAGGCACAGGACCTCCATCGAGCGACACAACATTGCTTTTGCCACCGCTCTCTTTTGTCATGTCCTGCCTCCTTTCGAGCAGACGGGATTCACCCGTGTCTACGCCCGCCTTTGCCATGTTTGACAGGCCCACGCCCCGCCTGCTCGTCGCTGGGAAATTGCCAATAAAAAACCCGGCAACCGTTTCCGGTTCCGGGCGCACTTCTTGATTATGCCAGAACCATGGTCTTGATCTGTCACATTGTCAATCGAGCCTTCATGCGGGTGTGGATTGCAGAAAAATACCAATGTGCCGCCCCTTGAGCGAATTTCTCATGACTGGCATTTTTCAGAACCGGTAGTTTAATTCCATCCGCATTTTTAAATCTGGAAGTGCATGACAACAGCCTTACACCAACTCTATAATTGGTTCTGTCAATTTGGAGGATGATGTGATGAGCGAAAAGCCTTGGCAACAAATCAACACCTTGCTGAATCGTGCCCGCCTGCTTTGTGAAGATAGAGAAGAAGCCGCGCTTTTGCGCTACATAATTGACCAAGCATGTGATGAGCTTGAAAACCTAAAAACCCAGATAACGATTGAGCGTAAGGACCCGTTCCTCTTTCACTAGGTGACTTTCATTCCGCTCCTATCACGCATTCGCTTAACTCATGAAATTCGCGATTTTGTTCTTGTGGCAGATTGAGCATTGAAGGCTCCGTGTCTCAATCCCCTCTAGTAGTGGCATTCTTTTCTTTCGTGAACGAACCGAAAGGACTAATGATGGCAAGCTCTATCGAAATCTTTGCCGGCTTAAGTGCACTCGCAGCAGTTATTGGTGCTGTGGCTACGCTCATTACGGCTTATCTAGCGCTTAAGAAGTGGAAGAAACAGTCTTCGGAAAAGTGAGAAGCGCCCCGCCGCTAAAGCGGGGAGATGACTCAAGCGAAAATGTGAGCGGCCCAATCACTGGGGCCGCTCTGAGAACTAGGGTTTGACCTGCCGCCTAGTAGATAAAATGCCTATCCCTTATTTCTCTCCATATTTCTCGGTCACGATAGATAAAGTCTGTTTGAACAGGGCCCTCAGTAGGCTCTAAAGCAACAAGTCTTTTATCCAAATCCTCACACGTTTTTGCAATGTCTCGGAGGCTTTTGTTGATGTCAGAGAGATGTGCCCTCAGTTGCTCTTTAAGCTCTTCATAATCCTTGTCGCTTTTGTCCTGGGTGGAGCGCAGGTCTTTAACTTCAAACTCCGTAATATGCATAAACCCAAGCTCTTGAATTAGCTTTTGTAGAATTCCTTTATCCATTCTGGTGATATCTTCAGCCATGTTGTTCCCCTCCATCTTGGCTACAAGTATTTTTAATAAGACCAATCATGGATAGAAAACTTTTGATTGTTCAACTAATTTTATGCAATGAGTTTTTAATGCGACTTTATGCCGCCAAGAACCTCAACCTAATCTTCAGCCCTTGGCCTTGCGTCTGCGGTTCTCCAGACTTGAACTTGACCCGTCTTTTCGCAAAGCCACGATGTCTAAGAAAACCAAATCAATTTTTCAAATCCTATTCACCTCACTATAAGCCCGAAGCTCTCGGCAACCGCATTAAGCCCCATGAACAAACAGCGGTTGACATAAGTCCGCGCCCCTCGGCTTACCCCGCCATTTTTCAAGTCATCCACCTTGCAAGCATAATCCATCGCAACAGCAGACACCCCTTCCCCATATCCGGCAATGCGTCGAACAATGTTGAAGCCGTTCCGACCAAGTTCCAGGCAAACGGCCTCTTCCACTTGTTTCAGTGTCTTGGCGGCTGTGAGCATGCGCATGGTCATATCTCCAGATCCGCTACAATCAACACGAACGCGCTCTGGATCAATTGAACCAATGCAAACTCCCATCCCTTCGACAGCCCGCCGCACGATGTGCGCCGCCTTATGCTGCGCATCGTCCAGATCTCCGCGTGAAAACAGCTTTTCAATCGGGTCCGCCACCCGCTTCAGGACTGGCTCCATGGAGCCTTTGCAATATGGATTTTCCACCAGGTCCGAAATCAGATCCTGTTCGGATGCCATCACGCCAGCGGTTTTTGGAGCAGCTTGTGTTTTCCGCCGTACCTTCTCGCTTGCTGCCCGATCAACCATAGTAAGGGCTCCGCTCGATCTGGTCTTCTGGTTCTCTGAATTGTTTGTAAATTTTGTTGACCCGATTGACGACATCACCATGAAAAACTCTGAGCTTTTTCGCGATTTGGCGGTAAGAGGCATCCCCGCCCCTCATTAGAAAAATGATATCGTCATATTCGCCGCGTCGAACTGCCTTACAGCGTTTGCTGTAGTCTATCTCCGCCTGGGTTGGCCTCTTGCTTTGTACTGTCATCCTCAAACCTCTTTTCGCCGGTTTGAGTGTGCTGGCATTCCCGTTTTCTTTTCCGGATGGGCTGTTTTGCCTCTTTCCGGTTTATGCTTCGGCGCTAGTGGCGTCGTTAGCTTGCATTGCGATGTTCATCATTTTGGCCCGGAGGAAACAGGCTGTCAAACCACCATCCCGGTTTTCCATTGTCTGGATGATGCGTGATCGGGATAGGTCGCTGTCGATGCTTTCGCCACGCATCCCACCCCGCACTATCCTGCACAACGAAGACCTGTTTTCGGACTCCACCGCTGGCGCCGGCAGTCTCAAAGCCCTCCCACAAATGCTGACCCAGATAGGTCCGCGCAGCCGTTTTGCGGCTGTTGCCCTTTGCTGTGTTCTGATAGCGCTCTGCAAATTTGACGGCCTTGCCTTGGTCAAACACATCCAGCTTCTGCCACGCCCGTTTGGCTCGCTCGAAACTGTCCCCCGGAGCCAATCTCCATTTCTGACAAAAGCGGTCCCAATCCGATCCAAGATCCTCTTCAGCCAGCGCAGCGCCCCTCCCAGCCCCCTTGGGGGTTAGGGGGGTATTATTTATTCCGGTTATTATTCCTATTAATGGGGTGTCACCAGTGTCACCCCCGAGGGTGTCAGCAGTGTCACCCTCCTCCGTGTCAGATTGACACCCTCCCCCCGACATTTCGTTCTCTTCCTGTTCTAGGGAGGGTGACAATTTGGCACCCTCATATTGTGTTTCACAGCGGTCCAAATTGAGACGATAACGGTTAGAGGTTTGACGGCAATCTCTATCGAAAGATCGCTCAATCGTGAGGTAATTTTCGTCTTCCAACCATTTGATATGGCGCTGCACAGACCGCCGCGACATGCTTGCTTCAAGGGCCAGATTGTCAATTGATGGAAAGGCATAATCCATCCTGCTGTGAATGTGGTTTGCAATGCACACCAACACCAGTTTCGCGCCGGGGTTTTGAATGTCCTGGTCAAGCACCCACCCAACATCTTGTATGCTCATTTACGCCACCACCTTTCCCCGTCTGGCCATTCTCGCGCCAAGCGGTTATTGATCAGCATCGGGCCAATCTCCTGCCCGTCAGACCAGACGCGCACAAGCGAGCGCCCGAACCGGTCTTTCCCCATCGGCAAGAAATAGAGCTGGTGTCCACTCAGGGCATCTCTGAGAGCAATTGTAGCCTTCCGGGCCAGTTCCCTGCCCTGCTTGTTCTTCTCGTCCGTTTCCGGCGTATCTACACCATGCAGCCGGTATTTCACGCCACCGAACCAGAAAGTGTCTCCATCCACCACACAAGTGATCCGCTTCGCTTGCCCACAAATAGGCATGGCCACCGAAGGGCAAGCAACAAACAGCAAGAAAATGAAAAGCCCTATTCTTGTCATTCACTCTCCTCCAGCTTCAGCATGGATATGACGCGGGCGGTGTAGTGATCTTGAGCGGCAGCTTGTGCAACCGTTGCGGATCCTCCAACTTGATGCCCAATTGAGCCGTTATCAGACCAAAAGCCGATGCCGTTTCTCTCCCACACAGTGTATGTGCAAAATTCTGTATGGGCCTCCCAATCAAGTGAAGGCCGGTCAATATTTCTCCACACCAGCTCCTTAACGATGCTCTCAGGCTTGTCTTTCGGTATCAGTTGATAGTCTTCCTTGATGATGAAAAGGGCTGCACGTGCTTGTGCGTGTCTGTCGATCACAACCGTGAATAAACCAGATTGCGTTTCAGATACTGCACTGGAAATAGCTGTCTGAATCTTCTCGATAATGTCAGTCATGACGTATGCCCTCCGACAAACATGCATGAGATGGCATTTTCAGGCGATAGAATGAGATAAGTTTGGCCGTGTTTTATGTAGCTCTTTGATTTAACATGATTGATAAGATCCATTTCAGTCACGCCATCAAACCCATTGAACCAATCGACGTTTAAGAATGGAATTTGTTGCCCACTGCCAAAGCAAAAGCCGCTGCTCAATTTTTTAGGAAGTTCATAAACAAAAACCATTGTTTCATTTTGCAGTATTTGCTTAGTCATGGCTGTCTTCCTCCACACGGCAGGCGTGAGCGAAAAAGCGAAAGGCTAGGTCACGCTTCATCTGTTTACGAATGCGGCCATCTGGAACACAAGCAAGACGCTCAGCCTGCATTGCGACAAGCGCCACCATCACTGAGTTTGAGATAGGCGTTTCGAAGCTTTCGGACGCGGAGTAAACAGCCTCACGCATTGCTGTAAAATATGCTTGAGCTTGCGCCTCGTATTCCTTCTGGACTTCTGTTGAAATTGTAATGTTCATGCCACAATCCTTTGCGCCGTGCCTTCTGTGATTGGCTTCCACTGGTTGGCCATTGCCTGGGCAATTCCGGGAAAAAACCGGGACCGCTCAATGCTTCGTTCCGGGCCGGGAGGAAGACGGTGTACCCGATTCCATGCTTTCCATTCGTCAGACCCTTTTTCAGGAACCTTCAGTTGGTTCGTCGGCACGAGTGAAGGAAGATTTTTCAGATAAAGGCCTGTTGCCTTGAACTCCGGGTGTCCGAATTGATGTGGCTGTACGATCTGCGGTTTCGGCAAATCATCAGGCATGCGATCCTTTGCAAGATCGTGCATTTCTGGATTTTCGACGGCAATGTGTGGAACAGGAGCATTCCAACAGGCCGAAAACAGCTCAACACCCGCCTCAAACTCTTCAATCAGACTTTCCCATGTGCGCCCTTTTGGTAGCTTTTTTGGCGGTGTCATCTTGCCGGGACCGGATAGCCAGCGCCGACCAGATCGGCAATTCCTTGTGCAAGGCGGATGAGCAACCACCAAAAGGTCCCAGCCCGCATCAAGATGATTGCGCACATCGTCAGTTATGTGCCGATTTTTGTGACGATGCTGGGCAGGTTCAATGTCGCAAGAAAAGGCGTTGTATCCCGCCTCGAGCAAAGCCTCCAGCACGGTGCCGAATTGTTCGCAAGCAACAAGTGCATCAGCCATCACAACTCCCTCATCTTCCAATTATGGATTCTCTTGAAAAGCTCTATCGCCGCATCCCCGCGCTTGAGAACCTCGCCTAGATTCATGCTAAAGGCATTGCCAATGCTGTATTGTCACTCGCCCTAATGACCTCCTGACAGCAATCGAGAAATTCGGTGTCTTCCTCTAACCCGAGATCCTTTGCCCGCCTCAATAGCCCTGCGTGATAGCTTTTCATCACCCATCCCGCCGCAGAAAATGAACTTCCGGATTGCCTTCAAATCCGCGCTGCCAGACAAACCATGCAAAATCCTTGGTCCCGCCACCCGGCTCAATATTGGCCTCGACAACAGGTCCCGGAGGCATAGAAGGACGAGGAGCAAGAATATGGACCCTACAAAGGGGCGTAGCTTCCAAAAACCGCGAGCGTTTGGCTCCTGTCAGCCAGGAGAGCGGCAACAGAAAAACAACCTTGCCATCTGCCAGCCGTAGAGCATGGCGCAAAAACTCTTCAGCTCTCCCAAAAGGAGGGTTGGAAACAATATTCCGCCCTCGCGGCGTATAACATTCGAGAAAATCAATCACCTTGTCACAGAACGCTGACCGCTCAACAATATCGCTCCCCGTTGTCGGGAGCCCTGCGCATTCGGCAGCATGGAGCACACGACCAAGCCCACAGGCAGGGTCCCAGATTGCCCCGTCAAACTCTTCAGCCTCAAACAGGCGTCTGTTGCACCAGTGCGGTTCTACATACCAGTCTTCCGGGTGCCGCTCCCAGATGTGGGCCTTCAACTCTTTTTTCTCAGCTGAATGTTTCATCGAAAAACCCCTTTACCCTAGGCAAAGTGACGATATTTTTAGGAGAATAGTTGCCAAGCCGATAGACAAACTGAGGCAGCCCAGCAGAATTAACCCGGCGTTTCTTGGTCCAATTCTGATTGGAATATCCAATAGCGCTCTTGCGCCGCTGCTTCTCAGGCTTTGACATTTTTTGCCTCCATCTCTCTGCGATAATTGCGCTTTGCCTTTTCCTCTATCTCGGCAAAAGCATCTTTTGCATCCGCTGCTTCCTTGGCGATCTGTTGCCATTCCTCAAGCGTTTGCTTTCCGTCCGCTTCTGCTTCCAGAATGGTTTCATGCGCTTCAGCCGCTTCCTTGACGCTCCTCGCCATCAGACCGAGAAGGCTGTCTCCCCGACCAGCGTTTCTCTTGACAAGATCGTAGCCCTGAACATCAGCCAGAAAGGATGCAAAATGCGGATAATCGAGAAGAGCCTCCATCTCCACCGCAATATCCAGCGGCATGATGAGAGGGTCTCCTTCATCCTCATAGCGCTTGATTTGTGTGTTGCTGACCCGTGTCACACTCGCCAGAGCGTCCCGCCCTCTATGGCGCCCATTGCGACAAAGCCGCATGTAACGCTTCGTCATGCGAGAAATGTCCTGAACATCTTCGAGGGATATGAGCCGTTGGCTCCCGTTCGGATTGACTATCGCGGTCATGGCCTACCGTTCTTTCTGCCTGAACTCATCCGGTGACAGGACAAGTGAGGCGTGAGATAAAAAACTCAGGCCACTAAGGCCTGAGAGGTGGAGGGGCTGAAAAGCTTGGGAATGCCAGCACACCTCAAATTCATTTGCCCGGCGGGAAGATCAAAGGGGACAGATGATCCCTCCCGCCGAGCATCAACGGACCTCAGGTCCGCCGCATTCATCGCGCTTCGCGCTAAATTTGGAGAGAGAGACAGGCCGCAGCGTTGCCTGGTTTTGCCTGTCTCTCTCCGCTCCTCTTCGGGAGCCCCAGTTTCGGGCTAGTGCCAAACCCGCACTGGTTAAACTCTTTGATGACCGTCAAGCCGCGTCTGTTCGCTCCGCCACCGATGGGCGAGGAACATCAGAAGGCCACTCAACATCAGAGGGCCAATGGTCAGAGAAAGCCTGCATGGTGCTTTCAAAATTACGGACCGTTAGTGTCCCCCCTGCTTCAATTGCGGCCAACCTTGAGCCGTTGTTGAAGAATCTGCGAGATACTGCACTTAGGGGCTTTTCTGTTGCTTCACTGTAGGTACAAGCAACTGCCAAAAGTTGTTCAGTAAGTGTCATCATAAAACAATAATGGGATTAAAATACCATCCTGTCAAGGTATTTTAATCCCAGTGAACAATGTTCATAATTGGGATAATATACCCACATGAATCAGACACTCGCCGACCGCATAGAAACACGTCTTCAAGACTTGAATCTTTCCGTCACCGCAGCAGCAAAGCGTGTGGGGAAGTCTCGAGATCTCATTCGCCCTTTGCTATTGATCAGAAGCCGGGTGCCGAGAGCAGATAATTTGAAGCTTATTGCCGAGGCTCTGGAAACCTCTCCTGAATGGCTCCTTGAAGGCAAAGGTCCAAAGGAAGCCACCGACCGGGTGACCCCCACCAATCATGATCATTTCTTCGAGGAACAAATAACACTGCCGCGTCTCGGTACCGTTGCTGCTGGGCTCTGGCGAGAATATCAGAATACTCAGGAATTTCCGGGAGAGCATCGGTCCCACATGTCTCCCAATCCGAAGTATCCGCTCAATGCGCAATTCACCGTCATGGTCGATGGGCCATCGATCAACAAGCAATACCCACATGGCTCAGAACTGCTCTGCGTGGAATTGGCTGGATATGGACTGAGCGTCGAAGACCTGAAAAACAATGACCTGGTAATCATAGAACGCCACCGAGAGGACGACGGTACCTTCGAATATACCGCCAAATATGTTTTCCTGAATTTTGATCTTAACCGGATAGAGTTTCACCCCTGGTCGACAGACCCAAATTTCCAGAAGCCGCTCGTACTGCCAGAACACTACCGGAATGCTCCAGACAAAGAAGAGCTCATCCAGGTCAAGGATTATGAATCCGTATTCGTGAAGGCTATTGTGATAAGTGGCATTGTTCCGGCCAGCGCAGCTCGCCCTTTCGGATAAACGGCCCACCCCAAGCAGTCGCTGGATGAGCTATGCAGCAACTGCGTTCCAGAAATTTGCCATTGGTTCCAAAAACAGTGTGCCGCGGGCGTCGGACGTCTGCTATGCGGGCGAAGTTGCCATTCAATCCAAAGGACAAAGGGGACGGGCTTTAAAACAATCGTAGAATGTTCGACAACGCTTTTTCCTATATCCTAATAAAAAGAATTTACGGGAGGTTTTAATGTTTGGGCTTCGTAAGAAAAACCGCAATATTGAAACACTTCTAAATGATTGCGTAGTTTTCACAGAAAAATCTGAGAAAAACACTCAAAATCTCGGAATCTATACATGTGATGGATTATCTTTGATTCTCAACACATTAAATATTTCTTATTTTGACAACGACATAGAAGATGTTATGTCGCGTATTGAAACTGCTCTGCCTGAAGCAAATCTTCGTGAAATTCATTCTGCGATAATGGCTGATATTGAAAATGAGGAATTCTGTGAGGCAAAAAAGTTGGGATGGGGGTTAGTAGCTTTTTGGTTACTGCGCGCCGCAGATTGTTTGCATAAGGATCAAAAAAACCGAAGATTTTATGAAGCATACAAAAAGATTGTTCTAAATAGTTGGCAGGTCTTCTCACCACAATACAAAAATCTCATAGATAAAAAGAACAAAAAAGAGCCAAACTTCGGATAAAAATTTTTACTTTTGATCTGAAACGATCATTTAATATCGCTGTATTCGAAAACTTCCTCGACGCCTTTCTTTAACTTATCGAAGTTCCAAAATGGGATCAAACCGGTCTGACGCACCTAATCATTGCCCGAAATTGCACATCTGGGATCATGATTAGTATTTGAGACCCATTGCGGATTCTCGCGTACCAACAGATGCAACATTCCATACCCATGTATTTCTAAAGCAAAATAGCTGGATCGCGAAATACCTCAACGACAACACGCTGCAGCCAAAGCATACAAACCCACCAAAAAGGAACGCCCGGAACATTTGCATGATCCGGGCGTGAACCTCCGATGGGATTACCATTTACCGTGGCTTTCCTACCGATTTCCCAATTTCAATTTACATAGATTTGTTTCTCTGTCAATATAAAATCACAGGTTGCATATGTACTGGGTGATTTTATGCGTATTCTTGGTTTGGATGGCGGAATTTCAAGTGTTGGCTGGGCAGTGGTTGATCTTGATGTCGAAGCAGGCACCGGACGGATTGCGGCGTGCGGAACGCGCATGTTCAATTCGCCCGAGGGTCAGAGCAGCACAGGCAAACCAGTTTTAAAGAACGCCGAACGCCGAACAAGCCGGGGCCAAAGAAGGGTGATAAGGCGACGCCGTCAACGCATGGCGCAAATACGCTCTCTCTTCCAGAAGCATCTGTTGCTGCAATCCGATGCAAAGGACGCTCTTGCCGGACAAGGATCAGATCCTTGGGACTTAAGAGCATTGGCACTGGATGAAGCACTCAGCCCACGGCATTTTGCCCTCATTCTGGGCCATATCGCCAAACATCGCGGTTTCAAGTCCAACAAAAAGGGCGCGCGAGCCAACAAGGCCGATGATGCCAGTAAAATGCTGACCGCGATTGATGCCACGCGGGACAAGTTGGCGCAATATCGCACGGTGGGAGAGATGTTCGCACGCGATCCGGCATTTGCGGCGCGCAAACGTAACCGTGAGGGCGATTATACGCGCTCGATTCTGAGAGACGATCAGGCACTGGAAGTGAAAGCAATTTTTGCTGCACAGCGCAGATTTGGCAATGAGCGAGCAACAGCAGAGCTTGAGGAAGCATTTAATAGCATTGCTTTTTTCCAGCGTCCCTTGCAGTCAAGTCTCGAACTGATTGGTGATTGCCCCTTCGTCGAAGGGCAGAAACGGGCAACGGCCTTCGCTCCATCCTTTGAGATATTCCGTTTTCTGAGCAAACTTGTCACGGTGCGGATTGTCGAGGGTCATGATTTGCGCGCCCTGGCACCGCAGGAAATCAAGAATGCCTTCACTCATTTTGGAAAAACCAAAGCCTACACCTGGAAAAGTCTTCGCAAGGCGATAGCTCTTCCCCCTGCCGCATCCTTTGCCCATGTCAGCCCGGATAAAGAAAGCAAAGATTTTGTGCGCACCTCAGGAGCAGCAGCAGGAACCAAGACCCTGATGGATATTCTGATCCCCATCCTTGGTGCAGTGGAAGCAAAGTCGCTTCTAGCTAGGGCCAGGCCTCTCGACGAGGCCATGACCGTCATTGCCTTCAACGAGGATATGGAAGAAATTGTCAAAGGCCTGAAGCAGTGTGATCTGCCCGCCATGGCCGCAGATGCCCTGTGTGAGGCGGCAGCGCATAACAGCTTTCAGTTTGTCAAAGGGACAGGGCATATCTCCAGCGCGGCGGCGCAGCGGCTCAATCCGCATCTGGCGGAAGGTCTTCGCTATGATCAGGCCTGTGCAGCCGAGGGGTGGGACCATGCCGCCCAAAAGGTCTGGGAACTCGATGACATCACCTCGCCTGTGGCCCAGAAGGCTGCGCGGGAAATACTCAAACAGGTCAAGATACTGGAGCGGGAAAATGGCCCCATTGATCGGGTCCACGTGGAAATGGCGCGCGATGTTGGCAAGAGCATTGAGGAGCGGGGGGAAATCGAACGGGGCTTGAAGAAGCGGACAGACCAACGTGATCGCGTGGCGCAAGATTTGAGAGACACGTTTGGCCTTGCTCGTGTGGCTGGTGATGACATTCTGCGTTATGAACTCTGGAAGGAACAGGGCGAACGGTGCCTTTACAGCGGCAAGGGAATAGAAGCCGGACAATTGTACGCCAGCGACAATGTTCTGCAGGTTGATCACATACTTCCCTTCAGCCGCTTTGCAGACAATTCTTTCCATAACAAAACTTTGTGCTTCACCGTAGCCAACCAGCAAAAGAAAAACCGCACCCCCTTTGAATGGATAGGCGAGGAAAAGCCCGGTGACTGGGAGCGCTTCCGCCTGGAGGTCGAAGGCCTCAAATATCTCAAGGGAATCAAGAAGCGTAACTATCTGCTGATGGATGCTCCGGAGAAAGAGGAAAAGTTTCTCAACCGCAACCTCAACGATACCCGTTATGCATTGAGGGTCGTGCTTGGCTTGCTGCGACAATCCTATCCGGATATTGCAGATGGAGTGGATAAAGAGGGCTACCAGATCATGCGGCGGCGGGTTTTTGCCCGCCCGGGCGCGATCACTTCTGCCCTGCGCAGGGCCTGGGGAGTGGAGAGCCTAAAAAAAGATCCCGAGACAGGTGAGCGGCTTCCCGATGATCGTCATCATGCGCTTGACGCGATAGTGACCGCCTGTTGCTCCGAGACCTTATTGCAGCATGCAACACGCCATGCCCAGGCACAGAAAAGGCGGGGAGAGACCTTTGAGTTGCGAAATTTGCCGCCGCCTTGGGGTGAGCCTGGCGCTTTCCGGCGCGAGGTCATGCAGGCGGTCGAATCCGTATTTGTTTCAAGACCGGAATCTGGGCGCTTACGCGGCAAAGGACACGAAGCCAGCATCAAGCAGATTCGTGACATAGATGGGGAAGAAAAAATCTTTGAACGCAAAGCTGTCACGGATCTGACGTTGGCCGATATCGATAATATTCCAACACCCGAGCCTTATGGGAAGATTGTTGATCCCGCAAAATTACGCGACCAGTTGGTGGAAAATCTGCGTACCTATATCAAACAAAGAGAGGCACTCAAGGTAGCGATCAAAGCAATCAAAGGCAGATCGGATGAAAAGACCGCTCTTCAGGACCGGTTGGCTGGCCTCTTCCCCCTGTCACCGAAGGGGGATGTGGTTAAGAAGGTACGTCTGCAAGCCAAGTCTAAAAAAGCAGTTGAGGTGCGCGGTGGCAGCGCGGACCGATCAGATATGGTGCGAGTGGATATATTCACCAAAGCCAATAAGAAGGGTGTGAAGCAAAATTATCTGGTGCCAATCTATCGTAGTGATGTCTACACAGCAGATTCTGCTTTTATCCAGAACCCACCCAATCGTGCTGTTGTCGCCAACAAAGCTGAAGAAAACTGGCCTGTGATGGATCGAACATATCAGTTTCTCTTTTCGCTTCACAGTTTTTCCCTGATTGAAATTGTGCGCCCCGATGGTGAGATCCTGCTGGGATATTTCCGTGGTTTGGATCGAAGCACAGGTGCAATTGCAATCTCATCGCATGAAAATTCCACACGTCTGATCCGGGGCATCGGTGCGAAGACATTGCGTTCGTTCAAAAAAATCCGTGTAGATCGCCTTGGAAACCGCTTTGAAGTCAAAAGGGAGAAGCGCACATGGCGTGGAAAGGTGTGCATCTGACGCGCCCTGCGCGTCTCTCGGTGAAATCTAGGCAGCTATTTGTTAATCAGGATGATGGAGATACATTCGTCGCGCTTGAAGATATCGCCTGGATCGTTGCGGACAATCACCAGACAACCCTGAGCGTTGCCTTGCTGTCGGCCTGCGCGGAAGCGGGCATAGCGATTATCACATCTAACAGCAGACATATCCCGTCTGCCCTCACACTTCCCTTCCACTCGCATCATCGCACTGCCGCAGTAGCCCAATTGCAAGTGGCTGCAAAAGGCCCATTGCGTAAGCGGCTGTGGCAAGCAATCACAAGAGCAAAAATCCAAAATCAAGAGGCTGTGCTGCACCGGCTAGAGCGCAAGAAGCCCCCGCCTCTTTCGCAAATGGCGGCAAAGGTCCGCTCAGGTGACCCGGATAATGTGGAAGCAAGGGCCGCCAGGGATTACTGGCCATGCCTGTTCGAGGGTTTTGTGCGCAATGACGAAAATGATCTGCGCAACAAAGCCTTGAATTATGCCTATGCGGTGCTGCGTGGATGTGTGGCGCGCGCATTAGTGGCGGTGGGGTTGATACCTGCAATCGGCCTGCATCATGGAAGCCAGACAAATGCGTTCAATCTTGCAGACGATTTGATCGAACCATTTCGCCCATTGGCCGATCTGATCGTATTTCGACTATTACAGGACAGCGATCCAGAGACAGATCTGAGCCGGGATATGCGCCAAGTTCTCGCTGCCATTCCCATGTGCGACGTGGAAGTGAGTGGTGAAGTGCTATCCATCCTGCATGGCTGCGAAGTTGTGGCGCAGTCTCTTGTTCGTGTTTTGGAATGTGGGGATGTCAGCAAATTTCAGCTGCCCACTCTTCCGTCTGCGCAAGTCGAGATGCAAGGGCTTGTGCCATGAAACCAGAGGAGGCGCGCTTCATGTGGTTGATGGTATTTTTTGATCTTCCCGTTGGGTCGAAAACCGAGCGGCGCACCGCGACTCGTTTCCGCAACTTTCTCAAAAATGACGGCTATCTGATGCTGCAATTTTCGGTGTATGCTCGGGTCTGTCGAGCAGAGGAAGGTGTGGATAAGCATCTTTCAAGAGTGAAAGCCAATTTGCCTTCCAAGGGAAGCGTGCGAATCTTGCAGGTAACCGACAAACAATATGCACGGATGAAGCTACTTGTGGGCGAATCGAAAAAATCCGAGAAAAAAGCCACTGAACAGCTGGTTTTGCTATGATTTTTATTCTGATTATTCGAGTAACAACACAGCAAATTCAACATCTTGTAGGCAAGGCAGCTTACCACAGGGAAATCGGTAGGGAAGCCACGGCCCACGATCCTTGCGGAACATCTTGCATTCAAAGCTTACCACAGGGAAATCGGTAGGGAAGCCACGGCCAAGACCGCCTGTTGCATCTTCTGGGCGGCAGCTTACCACAGGGAAATCGGTAGGGAAGCCACGGCGCATGGGGCGGGTTCGAGAACGATGCGCAAAGCTTACCACAGGGAAATCGGTAGGGAAGCCACGGCCCAAACAGCTGCAATCTGCCTTGGGAATGGAGCTTACCACAGGGAAATCGGTAGGGAAGCCACGGCTTCCTGAGCGTCAACAAGTGGCTTGACGGCAGCTTACCACAGGGAAATCGGTAGGGAAGCCACGGCTCAGTGACGCTCCTAGGCCCGTTGCGGAGCAGCTTACCACAGGGAAATCGGTAGGGAAGCCACGGCAGCAGGAACGGCATTGACAAACGAGAAGTAAGCTTACCACAGGGAAATCGGTAGGGAAGCCACGGCCCAGATCTACCACCAAACGAAGACGCGTTAAGCTTACCACAGGGAAATCGGTAGGGAAGCCACGGCGCGGATCAGATGGACAGCCATTGACCATTCAGCTTACCACAGGGAAATCGGTAGGGAAGCCACGGCTGGCGATGAAGTGATAGGCGATCTTGCCAGAGCTTACCACAGGGAAATCGGTAGGGAAGCCACGGCACGTCCCCCCGACAGTGTTTGACACGCTGCAGCTTACCACAGGGAAATCGGTAGGGAAGCCACGGCGGCAGAGCCGGTGCGCGAAGCGCCAGAGTGAGCTTACCACAGGGAAATCGGTAGGGAAGCCACGGCTGTCTTCTAAGGGCAATGCGTACCGCAATAAGCTTACCACAGGGAAATCGGTAGGGAAGCCACGGCCCGCTAAAAAAAAGCGCCTGAGAGAGCTTTAGCTTACCACAGGGAAATCGGTAGGGAAGCCACGGCCCAAGAAAGAAGCGCTCAAAAGCTTCCCGGAGCTTACCACAGGGAAATCGGTAGGGAAGCCACGGCTGCCGGAATGGCATTGACAAACGAGAAGTAAGCTTACCACAGGGAAATCGGTAGGGAAGCCACGGCCAGCCTAGAGGTTTGGTTCTGTGGTCTGTCAGCTTACCACAGGGAAATCGGTAGGGAAGCCACGGCCAACCCGCACACCGTCGCCCCAAATCGTCAAGCTTACCACAGGGAAATCGGTAGGGAAGCCACGGCTGACTTTCAGCTTCACGCCGCGTCGCTTCAAGCTTACCACAGGGAAATCGGTAGGGAAGCCACGGCCAGCGCCCCGGCCCGGATGATGCGCGCGATAGCTTACCACAGGGAAATCGGTAGGGAAGCCACGGCCTGGAAGGAAGACGCAAAGACGGTCACATTAGCTTACCACAGGGAAATCGGTAGGGAAGCCACGGCACATCAGAAGAGCGGCCGCACCGGCCATCTAGCTTACCACAGGGAAATCGGTAGGGAAGCCACGGCAGGGTGAATGGGGTAGACACTCCCGAAAAAAGCTTACCACAGGGAAATCGGTAGGGAAGCCACGGCTTTGTGCATCACCACATCTCATCTTCAATTAGCTTACCACAGGGAAATCGGTAGGGAAGCCACGGCACGGGAATTCGTTGATGGACAGCCTGAAAAAGCTTACCACAGGGAAATCGGTAGGGAAGCCACGGCACACTTGGACCGTGCAAACAAGGAAGCATAAGCTTACCACAGGGAAATCGGTAGGGAAGCCACGGCGTCCATTGCCAAGGCAATCAGGGAAGGCAAAGCTTACCACAGGGAAATCGGTAGGGAAGCCACGGCGGCAGGCTTGATCGAAAGCAATCGGTTCAGAGCTTATCACAGGGAAACCGGTAGGGAAGCCACGGCACAAGAATGCGTGTGCGGCGCGACCATACGAGCTTACCACAAGAAAATCGGTAGGGAATGTGCATACAGAAGCAAGATGAGTAGTTATTAAGAAGCTCATCGCAATATTGCGATGCATCATGTCCTCTATCCACCCACTCTGTCACACCTAGTCATGCCCAATAGTCAATTACGAAGTTTCTATGACCACATCTGGCTTGCATTCATAATTGGTATTTTAATCCCTAATTATTCTTGACTGGTATTTAAATCCCATTTATATTGCTCCCCATCGAACGCCACCGATGAGGGTAGAAAATGCTTGCCGTACTCGAAAAAGAACCGGCTCAGAAGCTGGTGACTGTCAGAGAAGAGTTTTCCAAGAAGACCAAAGCAGAAGCCTTCCTGCGTGATGGTGGCCGCTGTGTGAAATGTGGCACCAAGCTTTCTCCTGATGCCACCGAATATGATCACATCGAGCCTTGCGGTCTGGGTGGAGATAATTCACTCGATAACTGTCAGTGCCTTTGTGGCGAGTGCCACAAGGAAAAAACCAAGGGCGATGTAAAGACCATTGCCAAGGTCAAACGCATACACAACAAGCATGTTGGTATCGAGACCCGCAAAAAGCAAAAGCTCCCCTCCCGCCCATTTCCCGGTTCCAAACAATCCGGCTGGAAAAAGAAGTTGGATGGCTCGGTCGAGCGCAGACAGAGCGCACCTGGTTCCAAGGCCCTCGGGAGACAGATGAATGATTATTCGTGACATTCTGGCACTTGGTTCCCTGATCACTTTCCTTTCAATGCTGATGACCTGGACTGCAATCTTCTGCGGCTAGCAAAGCGGAACAAGTCAATTCAACCCGAAAAGTAAAAAGGATCTCGCTATGGTCTCTGCTGTCTCCTTTTCAGCTCACCTAACCTGCTCAGACCTCCTTGAGAATATCCGCAAGACCCAACTCGGGCAGGCCCATTTTGCCGGAACAGGACCTGTTGGCAAAACATGTAGGGAGTGCGAACACTTCTATTGCAAAACTCAGGATGGAAAGAAGCAACACCGCTATCGCTCAATCGACAACAAACCCGATGGGCCGGAAAAGCTCGTTCACCTGCAGTCCGCTCATTGCAACTGCCCAATTCCGAACAAGGCACACAGGCTTATACCGCCAAACGCGGAATGCTGCCGTCATTTCAAGGCGAGCCTTACCCCCCCCTCAGAAACGCGCAAAGACCAGCGTTACAAGCAGAATAGGAGCAAATCATGACTAACCCCGGTGGAGTAGCAGCCGATCAGTTACGTGCCTTTGTCGAGCGTATCGAACGGCTCGAAGAAGAGAAAAAGGCTATTTCCGACGATATCAAAGATATCTATGCCGAAGCCAAGGGCAACGGCTATGACGTGAAGGTTTTGCGTCAGGTTATCCGTATGCGCAAACAGGACAGCAATGAACGCCAGGAAATGGACGCTCTACTAGACCTCTACCTCCATGCCCTTGGAATGGCTGGCGAAGATTAAACACCTTCACAGGATGAGAAGACACCACAAGCCACCGAAAACCAGTCAAACCGTATGCGACAATGAAACAGCAGGAAGAAATCACGGCAGAGCGGATATATGCCGCCATAGTGAAGCTGGCTCAGATCCATAAGATCGATCCGCATCCGGCTCACTATTGCCTGCTGGAAAGACTGGAAAAAGAATATGCCGCCAGAACACAGGACCCGTTCAACAAATATCTTTGAAGAGTGCCTTATCAAAAGGAAGCTCGATCTTTTTCACCGCTTCCCATTTTTTCTTCAGGCTTGCAAACGAACCATACTTCTCGCGGTCGATCTCATGACCCATGAGGTACTTGCGCATTTCCACATCAACATCAGCTTCCTTCATTCGGTCCTCGAAAGAATGTCGAATGCTGTACATGGATTGCCCCGCTTCAAAGAAGCTATTTTCGCGGCAGAACTTATTGAGCGCCGTAGAGAGCCCTTTCCTCCTGGGGCGATAATGAGGGAAGCCACCGACTTTTTCCGCAATCTTAGCCGCTTCCAATGAGATCCCTACCAGAGGCAAAATCCTGTTGGAGTTTTCCGTCTTGAGAATGCGGCCCTCTCGCTCAAATATCATGACGTGGGGATAGTCACCCTCCAACCTGAAGTCTTCAGCCTCCAGAGTGGCAAGCTCGCTCATTCTGGCACCCGTTTCAATCATCATGTAGGCAATGAGGCGTGCTTCAAGGTTCATTTTCTGAAACGCCCCAGGCTTCAGAAACAACGCTTCGATCTGCGATACCCGAAGTGGAATCCTCTGCCCCTTCTGCTTTTCACCAAAAGAGAAACCGTCAAAGGGATTCTGGTGGTCCTCACCGACATGAGCCCAATAGTCCTTCAGCAATGAGCGCAAATTGCCGATATGCCGGTTTGCATACTTGCCCGTGATCTTGGGCCCGTCATTCCCGAGAACACGCTCTTTCCAGTAATTGAAGAATGTGCGCCCATCCTCTCGGGTGATGCTTCCAATTGGGATGTCACCACAAACCTGCACAAACAGATCGATGGACATCTGCTTGAGCTTGGTCCAGTCCTCTTTGCCTTCCTTGTCCTTGCCAGCCAGTTCCGCCGCCCTAATCTCGTTCTGCAAAACCTTGAAAGCATCGGCCAGGCTCACATCCGGTTTGGAAACACGACCAAGCAGGGCGTCGGAGTTCGCCTTACTGTAGTCTTCTCCGGCGGGCAGTTCCTCTACTCGCTTAACGATCTCAGCGAGATCTGCACCAGCCGCCAGCTCAGACGCTGGAACATATTTATAGCTAAGTGCAATTGCCCGATTGATTGCCTGATCATAGCGCCGCGATGCAACGTCACTCGCCTGCCCTTCCATTCTCATGTCAGACCACAAGGCATCATCGGCATACTCCATTGCATCACGCCTGATTCGAGCCTCAGCCAAATCAGAAGTTTTCAACCGCTTGCGAATATACTTTGCAGAATAGTGATCGGTAAGGTCGATGGGAACGCGACGAACATAGTACCAGCGCTTTCCCCGCTGCTGTAGAAATCGGTCGGCTCGATCCACTTTTTGTCCCCTCGACAATCAAGATGATACCCAAAATGATACCCATTTTGATACACAAAAATTCGAGACGACGCAAGACGCAAAAACAGCATCTCTGTTTAAGTGACTGAATTTAAAAGGAAAATAGAAATTCTTGGAAAGGAATTTTGGTACGGGCGGCGGGAATCGAACCCGCACGGCCTAGGGCCTCAGGATTTTAAGTCCTGTATGTCTACCAATTCCATCACGCCCGCGCATAGATGGTTCGAACATTGCTAATGCGCTTGTCAGAGAATTGCAAGCAATGGCGATTGCCCCATCCACAAGGCATGAAACGGCATATCGCATGCGACGCGTTCAGATTGTAAAAATCATCATGTAAAAGCTTTGCAGGGACTGGGAGCAAGGACTGGGAGCAAGGACCGGGAACAAGAAAAGGGACCGGGGTTTGACCCTGCGTTAAGCAAGGCCAGAAAGGGCATACGGCTCCATCGCAGGAGAACCGTTTTGGATACCACCAGATCCCCTGATCTCGCCATGGGCCTAGGCAATCGGCGCCTGAAACTGAAGGCCCATATCCCAGGGGAAATAGATCCAGGTATCCTGAGATACTTCGGTCACGAAGGTATCAACCAAAGGCCGCCCCATGGGCTTGGCATAAACGGTTGCAAAATGCGCCTTGGGAAGCATCGCACGCACCACTTTGGCGGTCTTGCCGGTATCGACCAGATCATCAATGATCAGAACGCCCTCGCCTTCACCACCCTCGACATCAATGACCGAGGCGTCAATGGGCTTCAGAATCTGCATTTCACCCTGACTCTCGTAATCATGATAGGACGCCACACAGACGGTATCGATCATGCGGACACCCAGCTCCCTTGCGATGATGGCGGCAGGCACCAGCCCGCCACGGGTGATGCAAACAATCGCCTTCCACTCCGACACGCCTTTCAGCCGCCAGGCAAGCGCCCGGCAGTCGCGGTGAAATTGCTCCCAGTAAACGGGAAAGGCATTGGATGTTTGATCGACCATTATTCTTCCTTTTGCTTTCTCTGCTTGGTTCCCTTGTAGCGACAACTCAGATAAGACATAAATGCCCAGATCAGGCAATCCCCTATCCGGAAACCAGTATCCACGTCATAAATCTGTATGTGGAACATGAGTCTGCCGCAACTTTTGGCATCTTGGACCCAAAGGGCAAGATTTTTCTCTTCATAGCCTCAATGTACAAATGTGAAGACAAATAGAAAAGATCTTAATACACATTTTTGATCGCAATTTGGGTCAAAGCCTGTCATCATCGCCAGCAAAGAAACCAAGCTTCGAATCCCGTAACAATCGGAATTTCATACCAATTCATAGTTGCCAATCATATTTGCCAGAAAAATGCCCACGAATTTGCCTAATGAAATCCTGTTCAACATGCCTGCCCGCCTGTATTCAGCCCTGAAGAAAACCGGCCTTGTCCTTGTGATTGCCATGTTGGGGCTGGCGGTAGGGTCATGTGCGATGATGCTGCCTGAACGCGATGTTCCTGCGCGCAAAATCGCTCTGAAGAACCACGACGGCAAACAGACGATAGAGCTCAATATTGAAGAATACGGCAAGCGGGGCACGCCCATTCTGCTGATCCACGGATTTGCCGGAACGACCTATAGCTGGCACAAGATCATACCCAAACTTGAAAAAAAACATCGGGTCTTTGTCGTTGACCTCAAGGGTTTTGGCCATTCGGACAAGCCATTTGACGGCCACTATTCCCTTTACGATCAGGTAGATCTGATCAATCAGCTGATCGACAAGCTGAAGCTTAGAAATCTGACTGTGGTGGGCCATTCCATGGGTGGCAGCGTGGGGATGCTTCTTGCGATTGAAGAAACCAAAACAAGACAGCGCCGCATCAAAAAACTGGTTGTTGTCGAAGGACCTGCACTCGATCAGGAAAATCCGTCGCTTGTTTCGGTTCTGTCAGTGCCGGTTCTCTCCCCACTGATGATTGCGGCTGGCCCTCCCGAGCTGATTTCGAAAATCGGCTCCAAGATGACCCATCCAAGAGGATACAAGACCAATCGTGAAGAAGTCTTGCGTCAGGCCCAGCAATTCTATGAGCCGGGCGGAAAATATGCCTTGCTGAAAACAGCAACCAGTATGATCAGCTTCGACACAAGCGAAGTCGCCTCATCCTATCGCAAAATGAATTTGCCGACCTTGCTGGTCTGGTGTGACAATGACGAAATCGTGCCGATATCCGTGGCCGAAAGGCTGAACGAGATCTTGCCGAATTCTCGCCTGCAAACGCTCAAAGGATGCGCACACGCACCGCAATATCTTCAGCCCGACGAGTTGGCCAAAGCCATCGCCCGATTTGCAAACTGATCACCGGACATTGAACCGAGCACGAGCAACGCGCAAAAGCGAGGTGCCACGGCATTTCAGGCTATCCTGACCTAAAAAAGAGACGACGCTTGTTTCAGACCCGCGCCGTCTCTTTTTCGGACAAGCAGAAATGCAAAAGCCCTGATTTACAAGATCATTTGCTTCTTGCCGCGCAAACTCTCAATCATGGCGTGAACAGCAGCCTCGGCTGTATCGAGATCATCCTTTTGCCGACAGCGCAACACGATATTCGTGGCAAAGACGTCATCCTTCATATAAGGATAAGAACCGATGATGACAGCCGGATGCTCCTTTGCTAGCTCGGCAAGCGGACCGGCAACCAGCCCCTCACCCATACCGCTATCCACCGTCACACTCAGAACCTGAGAATTGGTTTCGAGCGTCGGAGCGATGGCATCCATCATCGCCTGCATCACCATTGGTACACCTGCCATGACAAACACATTGTCCAGCTTGAAGCCCGGCGCGCTCGAAACCTTGTTCTCTATAAGATCCGCTCCAAATGGAATGCGGGCCATGCGTTTGCGGGCTTCATTGAATTCCATGTTGGCAGAGCGATCATAATAGGCCTTCAAAATCGCCATGGCCCGTGGATCATGATCGATACCGACACCAAACGCCGCCGCCATGGCATCTGCGGTAATGTCATCGTGGGTGGGGCCAATTCCTCCGGTCGAAAAAACATAGGTCCAGCGCGCTCTCAAGGCATTGACCGCCTCGACAATCGCATCCTGATCGTCCGCAACAATGCGAACCTCTTGAAGGTCGATCCCCATTTGAGTGAGATAGTCTGCAATGAAGCCGATATTCTTGTCTTTGGTCCGCCCAGAAAGGATCTCGTCTCCAATGACAAGAATGGCTGCTGTAATCACGTCTGTATTCATTATTCTGTCTTCCAATAAGCTAAATGATCGCTCGAGAGAGTCCGCTTGAAAGCTGTCTTGACTGGCGAAAACGCATTTGGCTGGTCAAATTGTCGAAAACAAGATAGCACAACCACCAAATCCTCCAAGTGAGGCACATGCAACCCCAAAGACTTAAGACGAGCCCATGAAATTCGACAAGCCCCTTATCCCCGGTCGCCTTCTGAAAAGATATAAGCGCTTTTTGGCAGATGTCGAACTGGAAGATGGCCAGATCATCACAGCCCATTGCGCAAATCCCGGCTCGATGCTCGGTCTGAAGGATCCCGGAATGCGCGTCTGGCTCTCCAGATCGGACAACCCCAAACGCAAGCTAGCCTACAGCTGGGAATTGCTGGAACTGGAGGATGCCATGATCGGCATCAATACCGGCCACCCCAACAGAATCGTCGAGGAAGCGATTCTTGCAGGCACGATCGAAGAACTCAAAGGCTATGAGATCCTGCGTCGGGAAGTGAAATATGGCACGAACAGCCGGATTGATCTGCTTTTGCAGGATGATGCCAAACCGGACTGCTATGTCGAGGTCAAGAATGCTCATCTGTTGCGCCAACAGGGTCTCGCCGAATTTCCCGATTCGGTCACAAAGCGCGGTGCCAAGCATCTGGACGAGCTCGCCGCGATGGTTAAGGCTGGCAAGCGAGCGGTCATGCTCTACCTCATCCAGCGCACGGATGCGAACCGCTTTGCCCTTGCCGCCGACATTGATCCCAACTATGCCGAGCGCTTCAGGCTGGCCCATGATCAGGGCGTCGAAGCATATGCCTATCTTTGTGAGATCACGACAAGCGAAATCAAACTGACCAATGCCGTCCCCATCCTCTTGTGACCCCTTATGGCAAAGCCCCTCAACGACTGCGCCAAATTCGCAAAACTTGCATTTCCGGTTTGCACATTCTTCCTCAGAGCGATATCCATAAGAAAACCAAGAAAATTCGGAAAAGGCCAAGATGGTAAACTATATTGACGCAAACAGTGCTCCCTTGCGCAACACCGGCGATATTCGCCTCTATGACGAAGAGGCTTTTGAAGGAATGCGCCGCGCCGGGCAAGTTGCTGCCAGAGCATTGGACGGCATCGCAAAGATCGTCAAACCCGGGGTTAGCACACAAGTTATCGATGATTTTGTCCGAGACTTCGGCGAAGAGAATGGCGCACTGCCTGCAACCCTCAACTATCGCGGCTACAAGAAATATACCTGCACATCAATCAACCATGTCGTCTGTCACGGCATTCCAAACGACAAGCCCCTCAAGGAAGGGGACATCATCAATGTCGATGTCACCTATATTCTGGACGGTTGGTACGGCGATAGCTCGCGCATGTATACGGTCGGCGCAATCAAGCGTGCAGCTGAACGCCTGATTGAGGTGACCTACCAATCATTGATGATCGGTATCGAGCAGGCCAAACCGGGCAAGACAACCGGCGATATCGGTGCCGCCATTCAGGAATATGCGGAAGGCGAGAGATGCGGCGTGGTGAGGGATTTTTGTGGCCACGGTGTCGGTCGCCTGTTTCATGATGCCCCCAATATCCTGCATTATGGCCAATGGGGACAGGGCATCGAACTGAAACCGGGCATGATCTTCACAATCGAGCCAATGATCAATCTGGGCAAGCCCCACGTCAAGATTCTCAATGATGGCTGGACGGCTGTCACTCGGGACCGGTCCCTGTCCGCCCAGTTCGAGCATTCCATAGGCATCACGGAAACGGGCTGTGAAATCTTCACCCTGTCGCCGGAAAATCTCCACAAGCCCCCTTACGATTGCATCGACTGAAGAAAAGGGCTGCCATCATGACTGACAAGAAGGATGGATCGAGCCAACCACATTATGCCGGTCACCGGGAAAGGCTGCGCCAGAAATTCCGGGATGCAGGGCCTGAGGCCCTGCATGATTATGAATTGCTGGAGCTGATCCTGTTCCGCTCCATCCCGCGCAAGGACACCAAACCCATCGCCAAAGATCTGATCGATCGGTTTGGCTCCTTTGCCGAGGTGCTCTCGGCCCCCGAAGCCCTGTTGATGGAAATGTCGGGGATCAAGCAGTCTGTTGTAACAGACCTGAAACTCATTCAGGCAGCAGCAACCAAATTCACCCACGGCCAGGTCAAAGACAGACCCATTCTGTCCTCATGGACGGCCTTGATCGATCATTGCCGTACGGCAATGGCCTTCAATGAAATCGAGCAGTTCCGGATCCTCTTTCTCGACAAGAAGAACGCCCTGATTGCCGATGAGGTTCAGCAAACCGGCACGGTAGACCATACACCGGTCTATATCCGGGAGGTGGTCAAGCGGGCGCTCGAACTCTCTGCAACGGCAATCATCATGGTGCACAATCATCCAAGCGGAGATCCGACCCCGTCTCGCGCCGATATTGACATGACAAAACAGGTGGCCGACGCCGCCGAACGCCTAGGCATAACACTGCACGATCATCTCATCGTCGCCAAAAACGGCCACACCAGTTTCAAGGGGCTCGGGTTGCTATAACAGCCTCCGGCAAGACGGCTCACCGCCCCTTTCCGGATTGCGCCAAATCATTCAGGATCGCGCAATCCGCATCATCATCACCTCGACAGGCGGCGACAAGGGGGGCAAGATCCTCTCGCATCATCTGTAATTCAGCTATTTTCTGATCGATTTCCTCAAGATGGGCCAATGCAATTCGTTTGACATCGGCACTGGCCCGATGCTGATCTTCATAGAGCAACAGCAGATTCCGGCAATCCTCAATCCCGAACCCGAGTTTTCGGGCCTTGCCGATGATTCTCAGCCGATTCACATCTTCATCGCTATAGTCGCGATATCCATTGCCTTTTCTTGAAGGCACAACCAGACCGATATCTTCGTAATAGCGCAGGGTTTTTGAAGGGAGGCCAATTTTCTCTGCCGCTTCCCTGATTTGCATGGACGTCTCCCTTTCTCAAAGCCACTGCAATGATAGGCAATCCTGACGCACACTGCAAAACCGATCAGACACGCACCAGCGATCCGTCTGGCAGTAAAACCAAATGCTTTTGCATAAATTTCGTGCAAAACCAAACAAAACCTCACCCAAAACCGGCAATATTGCAAATGAATTAGACATGCGAGAAGGATTATCCCACAAAAGACGGTTATTAAGCAGCCATTCTTCTAATATACGGCCAGAAGCACGCAAAAAAATAGAGCAAAACAGCAATTTCTGACTATATTTTGATCAATTTTACGTCAGGTCACTAATATTGACCATTTTTCGTACTGAAGCAATTGTATCCAATCCGAGTTCTTGCTAGAAATTTTTAAGGGAAACTTTTCTCAAAAAAAATTAACAACAACACCTTCCTACCAAATAAGCGGAGATTAAGCCGCAGAGAGTTTAGGAACAGCGAGTCAAATGGAATATTTTATACAACAGCTGATTAATGGCGTCGCATTGGGGTCAATCTATGGCCTGATCGCCATCGGCTACACCATGGTTTATGGCATCATCGGCATGATCAACTTTGCCCATGGTGACATCTTCATGGTCGGTGCATTTATTGCATTGATTTCACTCCTGGCAATTACAGCAATGGGGGTCACTTTCCTCCCGGTCGTTCTGTTGATAGTGCTGATCGTTTCCATGTTGATGACATCGGTTTGGGGCTGGAGTGTTGAGCGCATCGCTTATCGCCCATTGCGTGGCTCATTTCGCCTTGCGCCACTCATCACCGCCATTGGCATGTCAATTGTGCTGCAAAACTTCGTGCAGGTTGTTCAGGGTGCACGCGTCAAGCCTCTTCCGCCGCAAATCACCGGTGGTTTCACCCTCATGGAGAAAGACGGCTTTCTGGTTCAGCTTTCCTACATGCAGATCCTGATCATCGTCACAACCGTGCTGCTCATGGCTGGCTTCACAATGCTCATCAACAAGACCTCTCTTGGCCGGGCCCAGCGTGCCTGTGAACAGGACCAGAAGATGGCTGCTCTTCTGGGCGTGAATGTTGACCGCACCATCTCCCTCACCTTCGTGATGGGGGCAGCGCTTGCCTCAGTGGCTGGCGTCATGTTCCTGCTCTATTATGGCGTGATCGACTTCTATATCGGCTTCCTTGCCGGTGTTAAGGCGTTTACCGCGGCAGTATTGGGCGGCATTGGATCGCTACCGGGCGCCATGCTCGGCGGATTGCTCATCGGGTTGATCGAAACCTTCTGGTCTGGCTATTTCACGATCGAATACAAAGACGTGGCCGCCTTCTCGATCCTCGCAATCGTGCTGATCTTCATGCCATCCGGACTTCTCGGCAAGCCAGAAGTGGAGAAAGTGTAAGATGTCAGCTTTCACTCAAACCCGGATGGGATCTGCATTGAAAGATGCAGCACTCGCCGCGGTGATCACGCTTCTGCTTGCCTCGATCATGGTGGGCATGAAGACAGAAACCGCAATGGGCGGGTTGATCCTGAAAAGCCAATGGCAAATGGTCGCGATCATGGTCATCGTCGTCTTTATCGGCCGCCTGATCATGAGCCTGTTTGTCTTCCAAGGCGAAAACGCGCTTTCTGGGGCCTTCAAAACCGTCACTCCCAGCAGCGAAACATTGTCGAAAATTGGCAAGCTGGTTGGTCCGGCGCTGTTGCTCTTCGCTGTGACCCTGCCAATCTATGGCAACCGCTACGCCATTGACCTCGGCATTCTTGTGCTGACCTACATCATGCTCGGCTGGGGTCTGAACATTGTGGTTGGACTGGCCGGACTGCTCGACCTTGGATACGTGGCCTTCTACGCAGTTGGTGCCTATTCCTATGCCCTGTTCGCGCAGTATTTCGATCTTTCCTTCTGGATCTGCCTGCCACTTGCCGGCATACTCGCAGCCTTCTGGGGCATGATCCTCGGCTTCCCGGTCTTGCGTTTGCGCGGTGACTATCTGGCCATCGTCACTTTGGCCTTTGGCGAGATCATTCGTGTGGTTCTGCTCAACTGGTATGAATTCACCGGTGGTCCTGATGGCATCTCGCGCATTCCGCGGCCATCATTCTTCGGCCTTGAATTCGATCGGAAAAATGGCTTTGCAGACTTTTTCGGCATCGATTACTCGTCCATGCACAGGGTTATCTTCCTGTTCTACCTCATTCTCGTTCTGGCCCTGGTCACCAACTTCGTAACCATGCGATTGCGCAAGTTGCCTATCGGCCGCGCATGGGAAGCCCTGAGGGAAGACGAAATTGCCTGCCGCTCACTGGGCATCAATACGACCAACACAAAGCTGACAGCCTTTGCGCTCGGGGCGATGTTTGGCGGCTTTGCCGGTGCCTTCTTTGCAACACGACAGGGCTTTGTCTCGCCTGAAAGTTTCACCTTCATGGAATCGGCAATCATTCTGGCGATTGTGGTTCTTGGTGGCCTTGGCAGCCAACTCGGCGTCGTCGTTGCCTCCATCGTCATGATTGGCGGGTTCGAAGTCTTCCGTGATCTTGAAGATCTCCGCATGCTCGTCTTCGGCCTTCTGATGGTTGGCATCATGATCTGGAAACCACGCGGCATCGTCTCCAGCAGGGCACCATCGGTCTTCCTTAAAGAGAAGAAGTCCGTTTCCGGCGATCTGGTAGCGGAGGGCGAAGGATGACCACCTGGCAAGACAATCCCATTCTGACCGTTGAGCATCTGACCATGCGGTTTGGCGGTCTGGTCGCAGTCGATGACCTCTCATTCGAGGTTGGTCGGAACGACATCACCGCCCTCATCGGCCCGAACGGCGCAGGCAAAACCACCGTATTCAACTGCGTCACCGGCTTCTACAAGCCGACCGAAGGCCGCATCACGATGAAGCGATCCAACGGGGAAGAGTTCCTTCTCGAACGCATTCCCGACTTCCAGATTGCCCATCATGCGAGGGTTGCCCGAACCTTCCAGAATATTCGCCTCTTTGGCGGCATGACCGTTCTGGAAAATCTCATGGTGGCCCAGCACAACAAGCTGATGGACGATTCCTATTTCTCGATCGGAGGGATTTTCGGCATCAAGTCTTTCCGGAATTCTCAAAAGGAATCCATCGAAAAGGCACAGGCCTGGCTCGAACGCATTGATCTGATTGATCGGGCGGATGATCCGGCCGCTGACCTGCCCTATGGTGATCAGCGTCGTCTCGAAATCGCCCGAGCCATGTGCACCAACCCCGAGCTGCTTTGCCTTGACGAACCGGCCGCAGGCCTGAACCCGAGGGAAACTCAGGAGTTGAACGGTCTTTTGCGCTCAATCCGCGAGTTGGATGACACCGCCGTTCTGTTGATCGAACATGACATGTCCATGGTCATGGAAATTTCCGACCATGTTGTGGTGCTCGATTATGGCGTCAAGATCTCCGATGGCGATGCCAACTTTGTTCAGAATGATCCCAGCGTGATTGCCGCCTATCTCGGCGTCGATGATGACGAGGTGGAAACGGCCGAAGCAGAAGCACGTTTTGAGCATGCAGAAGGAGAAAAATCATGAGCGATATACTCCTCAGCCTCAAGGGCGTGAAAACCTATTACGGCAAGATTGTTGCTTTGAGAGGCATCGACCTTGAAGTGCACAAGGGCGAAATCGTCACAGTGATCGGTGCCAACGGTGCTGGCAAATCCACCACCATGATGACCATTTGCGGGGTAACCCGTGCCCGTGAAGGGCAGATCATCTATAATGGCGAGGATATCACGTCCCTGCCGACCCATACCATCATGCACAAGGCGATTGCCCAGTCGCCCGAAGGACGCCGCATTTTCGGCCGCATGACCGTGATGGAAAACTTGCAGATGGGTGCCTCCATCATCAACTATGAGCATTTCGATGAAGACCTGCGCATGGTATACGACCTTTTCCCAATTCTGGAAAAGCGGCAGAATCAGCGCGGCGGCACCCTGTCAGGCGGAGAGCAGCAAATGCTTGCAATTGCGAGAGCCTTGATGGCCCGTCCAAGATTGCTGATGCTTGACGAACCCTCTCTTGGTCTGGCCCCACTTGTGGTCAAGCAGATTTTTGAGGTGGTCAAGGAACTGAATGAAAAGCAGGGCCTGACTGTTTTTCTGGTGGAACAGAACGCCTATCATGCATTGCGCCTTGCACATCGGGGCTATGTCATGATCAACGGACAAATCACGCTGTCGGGTGGCGGGACCGAGCTTCTGGCAAATCCGGAAGTTCAGGCCGCCTATCTCGAAGGTGGTCGACATTAACACGAGGCAAGAAACATGATTTGGGAAACAACCTTTGGCACTTTCTTGCTGATGACAGTCATTCTGGGTGGCGGTGCTGCATGGATGGCAGGCCGCGGCATTGCCCTGTCCTGGAAACCGGCCAAGCAGATTATCATATACATGATACTGTTGGCAGCAGCCGTTCGCTTTTTGCATTTTGCCCTGTTTGAGGGCACTCTGCTCTCGCTTCATTATTATCTGGTCGACCTGATCACGCTCTTGATCATCTGCGCGCTGGGCTTCCAATTCACGCGCACCAACCAGATGGTGAGGCAATATCATTGGCTCTATCAAAAAGTCAGTCCTCTTTCATGGAAAGACCGCTAGACTGATAGCCAATTTTGACACGATTGGGAGTGACGGCCACCGCCACTTTCATACTTCCATCAAGTTGAATGGAAAAAATTCCAAGGCTTCAGACGGTTACATATAGGCCCGAATTCGTGTTCCGATCTCGACTGAGCCGGAACTCCGGGTAAAAGACCGTATGGTTCAAAAATAATAACACCTAAAGAGTTGTGCCGATGATTGGCACAATGGAACACAGCAAACATCTCATGGGAGAGTTTTCATGAAAAAAGCACTTTTGGCAGGCGTCGCTCTTGCAGCATCTGTAGCTATGTCTGGCGCGGCAATGGCCGAAATTCTTATCGCGACCGCAGGTCCGATGACCGGTCAGTATGCTTCCTTCGGCATGCAGATGAAAGCCGGCGCTGAACAGGCCGTTGAAGATATCAACGCAGCCGGTGGCATCAACGGCGAAATGCTCAAACTGGAAATCGGCGATGACGCTTGCGACCCGAAACAGGCTGTTGCTGTTGCCAACCAGATGGTCAGTAAAGGCGTAACCTTCATGGCTGGCCACTTCTGCTCTGGGTCTTCTATTCCTGCTTCTTCTGTTTATGACGAAGAAGGCATCATCCAGATTTCTCCTGCTTCCACCAACCCGAAATTCACCGACGAACGCCCAAATCCAGATGGCGGCGTTTATCGTGTTTGCGGTCGTGATGACCAGCAGGGTGCTGTTGCAGGTCAATTGCTCTGGGACGAATACAAAGACAAGAACGTAGCGATCATCCAGGACAAGACCGCTTACGGTAAAGGCCTGGCTGACCAGACCAAAGCTGCGTTTGAAGCTCTTGGTGGCAAACCGGTGATGTATGAAGCATACACCGCTGGTGAAAAAGACTACACCGCTCTCGTTTCCAAACTGAAACAGGCCAAAATCGATGCTCTGTATGTCGGTGGTTATCACACCGAAGCAGGTCTGATCGTTCGTCAGATGCGCGAACAAGGCATGGACACCGTTCTGATTTCTGGTGACGCTCTTGTGACCGACGAATACTGGTCTATCACCGGTGAAGCAGGCGAAGGCACTCTGATGACCTTCTCTCCTGATCCGTCTCTGAACCCTGAAGCTGCACAGGTTGTTGAGAAATTCAAAGCCAAAGGCCAGACCACCGAAGGCTATGTTCTCTACACCTATGCTGCCATCCAGGCTTATGTAGACGCTGTCAAAGCCGCTGGCTCCACCGATTACGACGCCGTTATGGAAGCTCTGAACGAAGGCGAATTCGCAACCGTTCTTGGCAACCTGTCCTTCGACGAAAAAGGCGACGTCACCCTGCCAGGTTACGTTTGGTACAAATGGAGCGATGGCAAATACGCTTACAAATAAGCAGTTGGCTTCCTTGAGAAGCTGATATTTGCCCTAGCTTTGAACAATCTGGAAAGCCCCTTTCAAAGGGGCTTTCTCTTTTTTTGTCCCGCCCTTATGCTGTTTCTATTCCACAGAGCGATAACAAATTACGCCACCGGCATCTTGGCCAGAAGCATCGGACAGCAGTATGAAAAATCTGATCACCGACATCGACGGCATTCTCGTGGGCAATGCCAGCAATGAAGCCCTGAAATCGGGGACGACAGCGTTGATTTGCTCCCACCCGATGGTTGCCTCCTATGCGGTTCTTGGCGGGGCTCCCGGAACAAGAGAGACAGACCTGCTCATGCCAGACCAGACCGTTGAGCAGATCGACGCCTTGGTCCTTTCAGGCGGCTCGGCGTTTGGCCTTGATGCGGCTGGCGGGGTTCAGGGCTGGCTGAGAGATCAGGGACGAGGGTTTGCCGTCGGGCCGGTCCATGTCCCGATCGTTCCGGCTGCCATCCTGTTCGATCTCATCAACGGCGGCGACAAGGCCTGGCAGGGACAGAGCCCATACTGGGATCTTGGCTGGCAAGCAGCTGCCGAAGCCAAAAGCGACTTTGCTCTGGGCAGTCATGGCGCGGGAACGGGAGCATTGATTGCTGGCCTCAAAGGCGGACTTGGCTCGGCATCCATGCGTCTGGACAATGGCATAACCATCGGCGCTCTGGTCGCGGTCAATGCTCTGGGGCAAGCAACGATGGGGAGTTCCAGGCATTTCTGGGCAGCCCCCTTCGAGAAAAATGGCGAGTTTGGCGATCTGGGCCTGCCCGCAACTCTTCCCGCTCATGTGAGCAGGCCCTTGACCAAGGGCGATGCCATGAAAAATGGCGGCGCAAAAAACGCCAACACAACAATCGGAATCATCGCAACAGATGCCCGTATCGGCAAAGCGGCTGCACGACGTCTCGCCATCATGGCTCACGACGGATTTTCTCGCGCCCTTTGGCCTTCCCACACACCGATGGATGGCGATCTGATTTTTGCTCTGTCATCAGGTAAAAAAGATCTACCCAATGATGATAAGGCCTTCCTCGAATTGGGAGCCGGTGCTGCGGCCACTATGGCCCGCGCCATTGCAAGAGGCATCTATGAAGCGCAAGCAAGGCCGAATGACATATTTCCCACCTGGCAAGATAAATTCGGATGACAAACGTGGTTCGGCAACCTCCAAGGCATAAGATAAAAGTCATCCCAAATTTTACCTGTTCAGAATTTATTTCGTGATATCGAAGCGATTTGCACCAGAATTTTCCCACTTCTTCCCATTTTTATCAAAAACCTTGTATACAAATCTTCCTTTTCTCGATAGCTTCTTACGAAGTCATTCCAAAGAGAGCGAGATATGGACAAAACGACACTCGATTCCGGTGACATTCGCATATTGAAAGTTCTGCAAGACGATGCCTCCCTATCCATCGCGGATATTGCCAAAAAAGCTGGCATGTCTCAGACCCCCTGTTGGCGGAGAATAAAGAAACTCAAGGAAACCGGTGTTTTAAAGCAGATCACAGCAATCATTGATCGCGAGTCGGTGGGCCTTGGATTCGTGTCCTATGCCTTTGTCAAACTGACGGTCCCAAGCCGGAAAAACATGGATGAGTTTGACAAGCTGATGCATGAATGGCCAGAAGTTGTGATTTGCGAACGCATCACCGGTGCTGTTGATTACATGATCAAAGTCGTCACCGAAGACATCAAGTCTTATGACAATTTCCTTCGCAACAAATTGCTGAATTCTGAACTGGTCTCTGACGTTCAATCTCGAATTGTCGTTTCAACGGTTAAAGATACCGTGTCGCTACCTCTTTATGAATAGCAGATGGACTGACGGTCACGTTCCAAGCCCGACCGTCAAATGATGACAATTCGGCATCATAAGATAGTATATTTGGCAACATTTATATCGAACATCTTTGGCCTTCGCCTTGCCCGCCTCCTCGCAATATGCTACCGCGAGGCCAGTATTCTCTCTGCAAAGGATGTTTGATATCATGGTGCGACCAATAAAAATCGCTCCCTCCATTCTTGCCTCTGATTTCGCCCGGTTTGGCCAGGAGGTCAAAGCCATCGACGAGGCTGGTTGCGACTGGGTTCATGTTGATGTCATGGATGGCCATTTTGTCCCCAATATCACATTCGGGCCTGAGGTCGTTCGGGCAATCCGTCCCTATACGCAAAAAACCATTGATACCCATCTGATGATTTCGCCCGCCGATCCATATCTGGAGGCTTTTGCAGAAGCCGGGGCGGACATGATCACGGTCCATGCCGAAGCCGGGCCCCATCTCGACAGGTCCTTGCAGGCGATCCGCGCCATGGGCAAGAAGGCCGGTGTTTCAATCAATCCGGCGACCCATGAAAGCGTTCTGGACTATGTGCTGGACAAGATCGACATGGTGCTGATCATGAGTGTCAATCCCGGATTTGGCGGCCAGTCCTTCATTCCATCAACCATTGAAAAAACACGCCGCGTCCGCGCCATGATCGGCGACCGCGACATTGATATCCAGATCGATGGCGGCGTGACGACAGAAACAGCTCCACTTGTTGCGGCGGCAGGCGCCAATGTTCTTGTTGCTGGATCGGCCATTTTCAAAACCGGCTCGGTTGAAGGCTATCGCGACATGATCGCACGCATTCGAGACGCAGCTGAAAAGGCTCAGGCCTGATAGCGCCGACACAAGCAAGCACTCTTCATCTCATCTCATAACCCCATGTTTGACAGGCAAACCTCATGATCCCTCGTTATTCCCGCCCCGATATGGTCAACATCTGGACACCGGAAACCAAGTTCCGCATCTGGTTTGAAATCGAAGCCCATGCCTGCGATGCCCTGGCCAAACTCGGTGTCATTCCGACTGACGCTGCCAAGACGATCTGGGAAAAAGGCAATGCCGCAACCTTCGATATTGACCGGATTGATGAAATCGAGCGCGAAACCAAGCATGACGTCATCGCTTTTCTCACGCATCTGGCAGAGATTGTCGGCCCAGACGCCCGTTTTGTGCATCAGGGCATGACCTCATCTGACGTGCTCGATACCTGCTTCAATGTCCAGCTGACCAAAGCCGCCGACATTCTGCTTGCCGATATCGATGCGCTGCTCGCCGCATTGAAGCGCCGGGCGCTCGAGCATAAGGATACCGTCTGCATTGGCCGCTCGCACGGCATTCATGCTGAACCCGTCACCTTTGGTCTCAAAATGGCAGAAGCCTATGCGGAATTTGATCGCTGCAAGACCCGCCTCATCGCCGCCCGTGAAGAAATCGCCACCTGCGCAATCTCAGGCGCGGTCGGCACCTTCGCCAACATTGACCCCACGGTAGAGGAACATGTGGCAGAGGCAATGGGGCTGAAAGCCGAACCAGTCTCAACCCAGGTCATTCCGCGTGACCGCCATGCAATGTTCTTCGCAACCCTTGGCGTCATTGCGTCCTCAGTCGAACGCCTCTCAACGGAAATTCGCCATTTGCAGCGCACCGAAGTGCTGGAAGCGGAGGAGTTTTTCTCCAAGGGCCAGAAGGGCTCTTCGGCCATGCCGCACAAGCGCAACCCGGTACTGACCGAAAATCTGACCGGCCTCGCGCGTATCGTCCGCTCAGCCGTCACTCCTGCACTTGAAAATGTCGCCTTGTGGCACGAGCGGGACATCTCCCATTCGTCCGTCGAGCGCATGATCGGTCCGGATGCAACCGTCACTCTCGATTTTGCCCTCGTTCGCCTTACCGGCGTTATCGACAAGCTGCTGGTCTATCCAGAACGCATGATCGGCAATATGGATCGCCTTGGTGGACTGGTCCATTCCCAGCGCATTCTGCTGGCTTTGACTCAGGCAGGATCGTCCCGCGAAGACGCCTATCGCCTCGTCCAGCGCAATGCCATGAAAGTCTGGGAAAGCTATCATGTAGCAGGCAGCGCATCGGTCGACTTCCTCACCGAACTTCTCAATGACAAGGATGTGCGCAAATATCTCTCTGAAGACGAGATCAAGAGCCGCTTCGATCTTGGCTATCACACCAAGAATGTCGACGTGATTTTCAAACGGGTTTTCGGTCAGGACTGAATACCTGACCATGTGGGAATGAAAGGTTTGTAGGAATGAAAGCAGCAGAAGCAGACATTTTTATTATTCCCGGGCTGGATAATTCCGGCCCCACCCACTGGCAATCCCGCTGGGAAGACAAGATCCGCTCTGCCCGTCGCATCGAGCAGGAAGACTGGTCAAATCCACAGATGGAAAGCTGGGTCTCAAAGATCATCGCAGATGTCGAGCAGGCGACCAAACCGGCCATTCTGGTTGCTCACTCCCTTGGTGTTGTGGCCGCAGTCAAGGCAGCCCCGGCGATCACGCCCGGTATCGTCAAGGGTGCCTTTCTCGTCGGCATGCCAAATGTCGAAAGCGATGATCATGTCCCATCTCATATTCGACATTTTGCACCAATCCCGGAAGAGCCATTGCCCTTCCCTTCCCTTCTCGTCGCCTCAAGGTCTGATCCTTACTGTGCCTTTGAAACGGCCGAGCATTTCAGCAAAAAATGGGGATCAACCTTCATTGATGCAGGCGAAACCGGCCACATCAACGAGCATAGCGGACAAGGCCCATGGCCCGAAGGGCTGATGACCTTTGCCAAATTTCTCAGCAATATTAACTGAACAGGAAGTGACAGATCGATCACACCTGCCCCGTGGCATCGCAAGCCCATTCAAGGGCCAGCACCAGCCGACGACCTGTTGAACAGATTGCTAAAGTACAACAAAGGGCAAGAGACGAGATCGCTTGCCACCTTCAGGATCAGGCTGCCTTTTTTGCCGAAATGAGAGCGTCCACCCGCTTGGCAACAAACCATGAGACCGGAAGCGCCAACACGGTTCCCGCCACGACAAATGCGATCAGCATATTGGGATCAACAGACAGGGTGCCAACCATGGTCAGAGGAACCAGAGCAAAAATTCCGGCGAGCGTTGGCGCAATAACGATGAAAAAAAGAGCCATAAGCTTAAGCATGTCGGTCTCCTGGACATTGACTTGATTCGGTCACAAAAAAGTGTATCTCGCGAGTGAAAACCCGGAATGTCCGGCGCGACCACCCCGTCGCTTCAGACACTCCGATAGCCATTACCCTCATGCTATCCCAACAGCCCATCACGTCGCTGCCGAGGCATCACCCATTAAGATGCAACATGCTTGCATGATTTCGAACTTTCGATGATGTAAATCAAACAGCAGACACCTCGTGCCTTCCTTTAGCCCAAGGGATGAGAGACAGCCTCAGACTGTCCCCGAGCCGCTCCTCCAACTGTTCATATCACGCAAAAAAGCCCACCCGATTGGGTGAGCTTTCAAAACAAAAAGCCCTGATCACAGCCTGCTCAACCAGCTTGCATCTGAAAAGATAGTGCTGATAGCGCGCACGGAATTACAGGGACAAGGAGGTGTCCCGCTTCAGGATTGTCGTATAAACGTATCTTGCGGTCATCCAGGCAAGCAGCAAGGACAAAGATACGCTGAACACCCAGTAAATGCCAAAAATGAGTGGTTTGAACTCATCGATACCATGAATGATCATGGAAACGACAGTGCACATACCAACAATGATCGGGGCGATGATGACAAACAATAGACCTGTTATCTTGAGCATAACAGTCTCCCTCCCTTTAACTTGCATCAACAACAGCCAACGTTCCGTCGTTGATGACTAACCGGCCAGTTCAAACCGATCAGGCCCCCTACCAAGAGCCTTGACCGATCTTAAGAACCTGATCTTGCAAGATGTCTTCCTTCCATCTCGCAAGTCTTGCCTCTTAATGGCCACTTCCTTTGTGATCTTTGCATAGCATTGCGGCGAGTTACCCTTCCCCGGCTTTGCCGCATGTCGCTAAAAGACCTTCTGCATTACTTCAAGGATCAACCATCCTGTAAAAACGACCAAGAAGCTCAAAAAACTTGAAGCCGATAGTCTGACCTCATTCCACGTCAAAAGTAGAATTAAAAGCTTCGATAGCTCCCCTAAAGGACAATTGCAAGAAGAAAAACCGAAATGGATTCCGCCTCCTCAGCGAAAAACTTTCAGATGCACCTCCTAGCCGTGAGTGTACAAAAGAACATCGCCGAGTCCAGATATTCGAAAGGCCATGTTGTTATTGATTACTTGCCAATTGCCGCAGTGCAACATTCATCATTTCGCGAAGTTTCTGACGAATTCTTCTTCTCGGTGTTTCAACACGGTATTTATTGAAATCATTACTAATTTTACCAACAAGTTGTTCGTCCCCGGCAGGCTGAAACGCGGATTTCACAGCCTCTTGTGCATATTGCTCCGCATCATCATCGACATATCCGAGTTTCTGTGCGGCCCAATGCCCCACCAATTTGTTGCGCCGCGCAGTCGCTCTGAACAGAGCTTCCTGATCGCGAACGAACTTGGCTTCAAATCCGGCTCTTCTTTTGTCAAAGATTGTCATGACACCCCTCCTTCTCGGTCCTCCATCCGAACAAGCAAATTGACTAAGACCAATGGATTTGAAGAAAATGTCAGAAAATCAATTCATGTTTGAAAGACTGATTAATCTTTAGAATAAGGGCGTTCCCGTAAGTAGATATTACCATATTTTACCGGAAACGGAAAGATCTGAAATGCACGGACACGGGATTCTCGATGGATATGTGCATGCCCGTGCACTCATCTTGAGAATTCCGAAGGCGGGTTTGATGCCGATTGGTCAGCACCTGCGAATTAAAGGCAGAAATCTGCGCTTGTTCGCACTTCAATGATTGTATAACGCGCCAGAATTCGCTAATCAGCAGCGCAAGGAAACACCGCTCGCCAGAAATGCGCTGTTGTGAAAAATACCGTACAATCCCACCTTGGCCTTCAAATGGGATATAGTGCGATTGCAGCATGGCTTGATTCTCATTGTCGGCTTCCATCTCCTGATTTCGGGAGCAGAAACCGGACAGGAAGACATTCGCCCGAGCGATTAGGAAATTTCAAGATGAAGCTGAACGCACTCCCTATGATGCAGCGAGGCTTTCCAACCTAATAACCGCCCAATTCGGGCAGAACTGAATGGTAAAACGCTCATGAACCGTCGTCGTAAGATATATGAAGGAAAGGCAAAAATTCTTTATGAGGGCCCGGAACCCGGAACCCTTGTTGCCCATTTCAAGGACGATGCCACCGCATTCAACAACAAGAAGCACGAAGTCATTGACGGCAAGGGCGTTCTGAACAACCGAATTTCGGAATATATCTTTGCCAGCCTGAATGACATCGGCGTTCAGACCCATTTCATCAAGCGCCTGAACATGCGTGAACAGTTGATCAAGGAATGCGAGATCATTCCTCTTGAAGTCATCGTGCGCAATGTTGCCGCAGGCTCCATCGCAAAACGGCTGGGCATTGAGGAAGGCACCCAGTTGCCGCGCTCCGTCATCGAGTTCTGCTACAAGAATGACGCCCTTGATGATCCGATGGTCTCTGAAGAGCATATCACCGCATTCGGCTGGGCAAGCCCACAGGAAATCGACGACATCATGGCCCTGGCCATCCGCATCAATGACTTCCTCTCCGGCATGTTCCGCGCCGTCGGCATCCGCCTTGTCGATTTCAAGATCGAATGTGGCCGCTATTTCGAGGGTGACACCATGCGCGTCATTCTGGCCGACGAGATTTCTCCTGACTCCTGCCGTCTGTGGGACATCGAATCCAATGACAAGATGGACAAGGATCGCTTCCGCCGCGACATGGGTGGCATGATCGAAGCCTACCAGGAAGTTGCCCGCCGCCTCGGCATCATGATCGAGAACACTCCCGAGCGCAAAGGCACCGGCCCTGTTCTGGTAAAATAGAGTTTGAACTCAAGGCAGGGCAAAGGTCCTGCCTTTTTGCATTTTTCCCGGCATACTCATCTGACAGACCGGAAACCAAGGAAAGCATGAAGATGAAAGCACGCATCACCGTCACACTGAAAAACGGCGTACTGGACCCTCAAGGCAAGGCCATTGAAAGCTCACTTGGCGCGTTGGGATTTGACGGGGTCAATTCCGTTCGGCAGGGCAAGGTGATCGATATCGAGCTGGCCGACAGCGACAAGCAGACCGCCAAGACCAGACTTGCCGACATGTGCGAAAAACTTCTCGCAAACACCGTCATCGAGAATTACCACATCGACATTCTCTGATTGGCCAAGCGGATCAGTTTGCTTTGTTTCCAGCTGAACCAGAGCAAGCCAAACGGAAATGAAGAAAAGGGATGAGAGGCATGAGCGGGCCTGAAAAGGGAAATGACGGCGAGCCAATGGCGATCATCGCGGAAACCCCATCTCAATCCACTTTCAATCAGAAAGAAGAAGCTGCAAAAGCCCTGCGCTTCATGGCCATCAAGGCGGCGATCTTCATCCTCATTCCCGTTGTCGCGTCAGCACTCGCAGTCATTTTTCTTATGTAACGGAGGCCCCGCCTCCCCAATTTGAAACAAGGAGCAGATCTTTCATGAAAACTGCCATCCTCGTATTTCCCGGAACCAACCGTGAGCATGACATGGCTGCTGCCGTGCGCTCCGTTTCCGGCAAAGACCCCATGATGGTCTGGCATGCGGAAACCGAAATCCCCGATGCAGATCTCATCATCCTGCCTGGAGGCTTCTCTTATGGCGACTATCTGCGCTCTGGTGCGATCGCCGCACGATCGCCAATCGTGGCCGACCTTCTGGAAAAGGCCAAACAGGGCGTTCGGATCCTTGGGGTCTGTAACGGCTTCCAGATCCTTGCCGAAACCGGAATTCTGCCCGGCGCGTTGATGCGCAATGCAGGACTGCACTTCATCTGCAAGGAAACCCTATTGCGCATCGAACGCAACGATACCATCTTCACCTCTCGCTATACCAAGGGCCAGGTCATGCGCTGCCCTGTCGCTCATCATGACGGCAACTTCTTTGCTGATGACGACACCCTGAAAATGCTTGAAGAAGATGGACGCGTTCTGTTCCGCTATTGCGACGAAAAAGGCGAGACAACGCCCCAAGCCAATATCAATGGCTCGCGCAACAACATCGCCGGCATAATGAATGCTCGCGGCACAATCCTTGGCATGATGCCGCACCCCGAAAATCTGATTGAAGACCTGCATGGTGGCCTTGACGGTCGCGGCCTGTTTGAAAGCCTGTTGGAGAAGGTGGCATGATTCCAAATGAAATCCAGATCACCCCGGAACTGATCGCCGAACATGGCCTGAAACCGGAAGAATATGACCATATTCTCGAACTGATCGGTCGCGAACCAACATTTACCGAGCTTGGCATTTTCTCGGCCATGTGGAACGAGCATTGCTCCTACAAGAGCTCGAAAAAATGGCTGCGCACCTTGCCCACCAAAGGCCCGCGCGTATTGCAGGGCCCCGGTGAGAATGCCGGTGTCGTCGATATCGATGATGGTCAGGCCGTTGTCTTCAAAATGGAAAGTCACAACCACCCCTCCTATATCGAACCCTATCAGGGAGCAGCCACAGGCGTTGGCGGCATTCTGCGCGATGTCTTCACCATGGGAGCCCGTCCGGTTGCGGCAATGAACTCCCTTCGTTTCGGTGAGCCTGACCATGAGCGCACCCGCCACGTGCTTTCCGGTGTTGTGGCTGGCGTTGGTGGCTATGGCAACAGCTTTGGCGTTCCGACCGTCGGCGGTGAGGTCAATTTTGATCCGTCCTATAACGGCAACTGTCTTGTCAACGCCTTTGCGGCAGGTCTTGCCGACAGCGACAAGATCTTCCTCTCGGAAGCCAAGGGCGTCGGAATGCCTGTGGTCTATCTGGGTGCCAAGACAGGCCGCGATGGTGTTGGCGGCGCAACCATGGCCTCAGCCGAATTTGACGATGACAGCGAAGAAAAGCGTCCAACTGTTCAGGTCGGTGACCCCTTCAGCGAAAAACGCCTGATGGAAGCCACCCTCGAGTTGATGCAGACCGGCGCAGTTATCGCCATTCAGGATATGGGGGCAGCTGGCCTTACATGCTCTGCCGTTGAAATGGGGGCAAAAGGCAATCTCGGCATCGACCTTGACCTCGACAAGGTTCCGGTTCGCGAAGAGAATATGTCCGCCTATGAAATGATGCTGTCCGAATCCCAGGAACGCATGCTGATGGTGCTGCATCCTGAAAAGCGCGAAGCGGCAGAAGCTGTCTTCCGCAAGTGGGAACTGGATTTCGCAGAAGTGGGCAAAACCACCGACAGTCTGCGTTTCTGCATCTTCCATCACGGCGAGCAGGTCGCTGACCTGCCGATCAAGGAACTGGGCGACGAAGCCCCTGAATATGATCGTCCATGGGTCGAAAGCGCCAAACTCGACAAGCTCGACAACGCCACGGTCGCAGCGCCTGAGGATCTGCTCGAAAGCCTTGTTGCGATGATTGGCAGCCCCAATCTTTGCTCGCGCCGCTGGGTCTGGGAACAATATGACACCATGATTCAGGGCAACACCAAGCAGCGCCCCGGAGGCGATGCTGGCGTCATCCGCGTCGACGGCACGCAAAAAGGCCTCGCCTTTACCGTTGATGTCACCCCGCGCTATTGCAAAGCCGACCCATTCGAAGGCGGCAAACAGGCGGTTGCAGAAAGCTGGCGCAACCTTAATGCCGTTGGTGCAGAGCCTCTTGCAACAACCGACAACCTCAATTTCGGCAATCCCGAAAAACCTGAAATCATGGGCCAGTTCGTCGGCTGTATCAAGGGCATTGGCGCTGCCGTCGAAGCCCTCGACATGCCAATCGTTTCGGGCAACGTCTCCCTTTATAACGAGACCTCAGGTGAAGCAATTCTGCCGACCCCGGCTATTGGTGCCGTTGGCCTGCTGCCTGACGTCTCGAAATCTGTCGGCAACAGCTTTGTTTTTGAAGGCGATGCCATTTTGCTGGTTGGTGGTCATGGATCTGAAATGGGCCAAAGCCTCTATCTGGCCGAAGCATTGGGACGCCAGGAAGGCGCACCGCCACCGGTTGATCTCGAAACAGAGAAAAAACATGGTGCCTTTGTCCGCGAAGCGATCCGCTCAGGCGAAGTCAATGCAGCCCACGACCTCTCTGACGGGGGCCTTGGCATAGCACTGGCCGAAATGGCACTTCGCTCGGGTTTGGGATGCACCATTGACCTGCCATCCGAGACACCCCATATCGCCTTCTATGCAGAAGATCAGGCCCGGTATCTGATCACCTGCACCAAGGACGAGACAGACGCATTGATCGCCAAGGCACAGGCGACGGGCGTTTTGGTCGAACAAATCGGAACTGTTGCGGGCGATGCTCTTTCCGTAACCGGCCATGGTTCGATCACTGTGTCCAAACTTGTCGAATGCCATGAAGGTTGGTTCCCCGCTTACATGGCAGGGTAAACGAGGAAAATCAGGTCAAGTGCCAAAAGTTTGGATGGTGATTGTCCGAATTTTCAACTTGACCTCACCCCTGCAATCAGGGGACGCTGGGCATAACCATCTCGCTTTGAGAGTGGCTCAAAAAGCGGGATGGGCCAGGACACAGAAAAGTACATACGAACAATTGCGTATCAACACTTTCTCTGCCAATATCATCCCGGCCTGCATGCGCAAGGAAGCTTTTGGAACCCAACAGCGCGTCAGGCAAAAGCAATGACTGGAATATCCGTCTCTCGGTCGTGACTGAGGATTGATATTCTGCGAGGAGACCAGCATGCCAATGGACGCAAGCGAAATTGAAACCCTGATCAAAGAGGCGCTTCCGGATGCCAAGGTCGTCATCCGCGATCTTGCCGGCGATGGCGATCACTTCGCCGCCGAGGTTGTCTCTGAAAGCTTCAGAGGGAAATCTCGAGTGCAACAGCATCAACTGGTCTATGAAGCACTTCAGGGCAATATGGGCGGCGAACTGCATGCTCTTGCGCTGCAAACATCGGTTCCGGAATAGTCTGGCTTCCCACCACCCATATAAAAGCATGTGGTGACTGCTATATCCTGGCAGGATGGCCAATGCTGATGGTTAAATGGCAAAGTTTTAAGGACGGATATATGAGCGAAATTCAGGCCTGGATTGACAATGAAGTGAAAGCCAACGAAGTGGTTCTCTTCATGAAAGGCACCCCAACTTTCCCGCAATGCGGATTTTCCGGCCAGGTTGTTCAAATTCTGGACTATTTGGAAGTGCCTTACAAAGGCATCAATGTGCTGGAAAATGACGATTTGCGGCAGGGTATCAAGGATTATTCCAACTGGCCGACCATCCCTCAGCTCTATGTGAAGGGTGAATTCGTCGGCGGCTGCGACATCATCCGCGAAATGTTCCAGAGCGAAGAATTGCAGGAAATGCTCGGCAAAAAGAACAAGGCCTAAGGCATCTTGCAAATCAACCGCTGTGTCATGAAGACAAAACCCGGACCATCGCGTCCGGGTTTTTTGTAAATGCTGGCAACCCGGAAAGAAAACGACCAGCCCCTCACTTAGTCCTCATGCATCCGTAAGAAGCCCTCGGAAAGCTTCGAGACTGCGGCGCAACCATCCCCGTCATCACTGTCATCCCCAGCCCTGTCATCCTCCACAGAGAGCCCCTGAAAATCGAAGAGCTTTGTATCAAGCATATGCGAAGGCCTGATATTGGCAAGCGCCCGGAACATAACCTGCGTACGTCCCTTATGCTGTGCTTCGAAGCCTGCGAGCATCGCCTTGACTTCCTGACGTTGCAGATTGTCCTGCGAGCCACAAAGTCCGCAGGGAACAATGGGAAACTGCATCAAATTGGCAAATTTGGCGAGATCGGCCTCCTCGCAATAGGCAAGAGGCCGGAACAGCATCAAGTCTCCTTCCTCATTCTTCAATTTTGGTGGCATGGTCGCAAGACGTCCACCATGCAGCAGATTGAGAAAGAAGGTTTCCAGAATATCGTCCCGATGATGACCCAGAATGACCGCATCGCACCCATGCTCGCGCGCCACACGATAAAGGTTGCCGCGCCTCAGTCTTGAGCAGAGCGAACAATAGGTATTGCCCTCGGGGATCTTCTGCTTGACGATCGAATAGGTGTCCTGCCTCTCGATATGATGGGGAATGTCATGCTCTTCGAAAAAGCGGGGCAAGACATCGGCGGGAAAGCCTGGCTGAGCCTGATCCAGATTGCAGGCGAGCAGCTCCGCATCCAGCAAGCCACGCCATTTCAGATCGAGCAGAACGGCCAGCAAGCCGTAGGAATCCTTGCCTCCCGACATGCAGACAAGCCATTTCTGTTTTTGGCTACGCATATTGTAATCATCGATAGCCGCACGGACATTGCGCAAAAGCCGCTTGCGCAGCTTCTTGAAGGAGACGGAACTGGGCGCAGTCCGAAACATCGGATGACACAGATCGTCCTCATCCACCTGAATGGTCAGGCTATCGGAGGCGGGCGATGCAAGATCGTTCATGAGCGTATTTCCCGGTCAATTCATGTGCCCTGCTTTATCAAATCGGGCATCAAGCCTCAACAAAAACGACAAAAGGCTGCCCGCAACAGGCAGCCTTTCTTGAAAACTCGACAGTAAGCCCGGTCTCTTAACGAGAATAATATTCGACAACCAGGTTCGGTTCCATCACGACAGGATATGGAACGTCAGCCAACTGAGGAAGAGCTTTGAATGTAACGGTCATTTTGTTGTGATCGGCTTCAACATATTCAGGCACGTCACGTTCAGCAAGCTGGATGGATTCCAGAACGATGGCGAGCTGTTTGGAGCGATCACGAATTTCGATCACATCGCCAACTTTACAGCGATAGGAAGGAATATTGACGCGCTGGCCGTTTACTTTGACATGGCCATGGTTCACGAACTGACGGGCAGCGAATACGGTGGGAACAAATTTCGCACGATAAACGATGGCGTCCAGACGGGATTCCAACAGACCGATCAGATTTTCCGAGGTATCGCCTTTCATGCGGTTTGCTTCTTTATAGATGCGCAGGAAGTGTTTCTCGGAAATGTTGCCGTAGTAACCTTTCAGCTTCTGTTTTGCACGCAGCTGCAAACCGAAGTCGGACAGTTTGCCTTTACGACGCTGACCATGCTGGCCAGGAGCATATTCGCGGCGGTTAACAGGAGACTTTGGACGGCCCCAGATATTCTCGCCCATGCGGCGATCAATTTTATACTTCTGTGAATGGCGCTTTGACATTCGCGTGTTTTCCTTTTTCTAGGATATTATAAGAAAACGCGCCCCTCCTAGGATCTATATCGGCCAAGGCCGGATCCGACAGAAGACAAAGGATGCGCCCCTTCATCTTCGCGGGTGCGTTAAAATCAAAGGGGGCCCGACAAAAGGCCCCACCAAGATTGGATGCTGTTTAGAGCCTTTACTCGCCTGAGTCAAATCGAATCCGAGAAAATACGGTCAAACCGTCAAAAAACTGCAACAGAATGTGCCAATTTCATCTAACCATGTGAGAAAGAGCATCCCAGGCACGACGCAATCGATCTGCGCCGCCGCTCGTCGCAGTAAATTCGCAATATCCACTCCGATCTTCCTGACCGGGTGTTGTTGAGACAATACAGTCCTGCCACTCCTGCCCAAGTAGATGCATGACCCGACGCGCCACCGCATGTGCCGGATCGATCCAGAGCACGGACCTTGGTGCCACGCCCTCCAGAACGGGCAGTAAAAGCGGATAATGCGTACAACCAAGAACAATAACATCTGCTTGCTCGCCATGTTCCCCCGAAAAGGCCGGAGCGATTTCCTTGCGGATTGCCTCCATATCGCTCAGACCTTGCAACAAGTAGTCTTCTGCCAAGCGAGCCAGGCCTGTACAAGCAATCAGACTCACGTCACAATCGCCCGCAAACTCGGTAATCAGGTCACGTGTATAAGACCGGCGGATTGTTCCCGGCGTCGCCAGCACCGAAAAAGCCCCCGTCTGCGTAGCATTTGCGGCTGGTTTGATCGCCGGCACGATCCCCACGATGGGAAAGGCAAATCGGTGCCTCAAGGCACCAAGAGCAATGGTCGATGCAGTGTTGCACGCCACGACAAGCAGATCGGGGCTCTTGACCAGGCAAGCCTCTTCGACAAGGGTAACAAGCCCGTCAATCAGATCCTCGTCTGCCAGATCCCCATATGGAAATCGCGCGTCATCCGCCAAAAAGACATAATCCGCGAACGGCATGGTCTTGACGAGGGCACGCAAAACCGACAAGCCCCCCAGCCCGGAGTCAAAGACCAGAATTCTGGGATTCCGTTTTCTGACCATCCCTTATCCCCTTCCGCCCAAACGAGTGGAGCAAACAAACATCAAGAGGAGCTGCGATCACGCAAATGGCGACGCTGCAAGGCGGCGATGACACCACGCAAGGTCTTGACCTCTTGCTCGGCCCAATCGCCCTTTTGCATGATATTGCGCAAATTCTGCACCATATGCTGCTTTTTTTCTGGAGGGCGGAAGAAGTTGACCTCATCAAGAGCTTCCTCCAGATGGTCAAAAAGCCGAACCATATCATCCTTGCTGGCCCGTGGAACATCGGGGGTCTCAAATGGCAACTGCTCCTGCCGATCGCTCCCCGACATGCGCCATTCATAGCAGATGATCAAGACCGCCTGCGCGATATTGAGCGAGGAGAAGTCAGGGTCTACCGGCAGGGTGAGAATTTCATTTGCCAGTGCCACCTCATCATTGTTGAGCCCCCAACGCTCGCGCCCGAACAGAATGCCGACCTTGCCACCCTTGTTCACGGTCTCGCGCATGATGTGCGCCGCCTCCACAGGATGACGAACAGGCTTGAGCATGTCCCTTTGCCGCGCTGTAGTGGCATAAACCAGCTCCAGATCAGCGACAGCCTCTTCCAGCGTTTCGAAATTCAGCGTCTTCTCGATCACATGATCGGCCCTGCTCGAAGCATTCCGCGCCTTCTCACTGGGCCATCCATCGCGCGGCCGAACAAGCCGCAAATCTGTAACACCAAAATTGGCCATAGCACGCGCGGCCATGCCGATATTTTCACCCAGTTGTGGTTCAACCAGTATGATGACCGGATCCATCTCTTTTCTTTCTTCTGGTTCAAATGGAAACGATATCAAAGCCGTCAAAAGGACAGGATCGTTTGAAGCTGTTTCATGATATCGAGACGAAGTAGTGGCGCATGTGCGTGCAAAATTCAAGCCCTCAAGAATAAATCAAGACTATACGCATCATAGGCAAAAAGAATTGGCAACGTAAATTACTTATAACTTTACGTAATGATGGAATGACAAAAATGAACTTGGAAATAGAAAGATATTAAATTTAGTAAAAAAAATAATTCCAAAAACAAATCAAGTTGTACAATTACTTATGGCCAAGCTGGGTGATTTCCAAAAATATTTCCAATTATTGAAATCTAGAAGCGCAATAAATAGAGAATTGTCTGGATTAAGTAAAAAAGCGCATTTACTAAGGTAATTTTTTTCCTAAAGTCAAATTGGCCAATATGGCCCGTGACTACCCAGTCACCCGCTTGCCCACCACCAAAATTGACTGGGTAGTCACATACCGCTTCAGTATTTGAAGAGAAGACATTGCGCATTAGTCTTGAAGCTCGATCCGTTGAAACGTTTCTAGACCAGACCGCCTCGTTGGCCCCAATCAAGGTGCAAATCAACATATGAACATAGTCAGGCATTAAATGCCCTTCCTCGATATCGCATCTCTTCTGGAAGCCCATTTCGTAAAGTGATCTCACAACCCAAGCCGGAAGTCCCCATAAAGACATTTGATACGGCATCCAGCCCGAGAATCACGCCAATGGTTCAAGTAAGGAAGTCTCTTACTGAAAATGCATAACTTGCCCAGTCCGCCACCGGAGGTGGAGATCCATTTCAGATAAAAAAAAGGCCACCAATTGGCGGCCTTTCTTTCTGCATAAACATGATACAGAACATTATCCCGCAAGAATCATCTGCTTGATGGCATCAATAGCCGCATCCGCCTTGTCGGCATCCTTGCCGCCAGCCTGCGCCATGTCGGGACGTCCACCACCACCGCGTCCGCCGAGGACCTCAGCAGCCTTCTTGACCAGATCAACGGCGCTGAAACGATCTGTCAGATCTTTTGTCACACCAACAACAATACCGACCTTGTCATCTTCTGCGACAGCGATCATTACAACAACACCAGAGCCAACACTCTCCTTGCCCTGATCGACGAGCCCCTTGAGATCTTTTGGAGATACGCCTTCTGCCACTCGCGCCATGAATTTGACGCCGTTGACATCTTCCGGGGCATCCCCTCCGGCGCCACCGCCACCCATGGCAAGCTTGCGTCTGACGTCGGCCAGTTCTTTTTCCAGCTTGCGACGATCCGCAACCAGTGTCTCGACACGCTCGACCAGATCGGAAGGCGCGATTTTCAAGACCGAAGCGGCATCTCTCACACGCTCATCCTGCATCTGCAAATAGTTGCGGGCTTCCTTGCCGGTCAACGCTTCAATTCTTCGCACACCGGCTGCCACGGCACTTTCGGAAACGATAGTGACCAGCCCGATATCACCTGTGCGATTGACATGAGTGCCGCCGCAAAGCTCAACTGAGTAGGCTTTGCCAACCTTTTCGCCACGGATGGCCTTGCCCATCGAAACCACACGCACCTCGTCGCCATATTTCTCGCCGAACAAAGCCATTGCACCGGCTTCGATGGCATCATCTACAGCCATGACCCGTGTCTCTACAGGACTGTTTTGCAAGACAATTTCGTTGACCAGTTCTTCGATGATAACCGTCTCGTCAGCGCTTACCGGCTTCTGATGAGAAAAGTCAAAACGCAACCGCTCCGGCGTAACCAGAGACCCTTTCTGAGCCACATGATCGCCCAAGGTTGCGCGCAACGCCTCATGCAGAAGATGCGTTGCCGAATGGTTGGAACGAATGGCAGTCCGCCGACCGGTATCCACCAGAAGCTCCAGCGCATCACCAACCTTTACCGTACCCTCGACAAGCTTGCCAGCATGCAGGAACATGCCATTGGCCTTTTTCATTGTATCGCGTACTTCAAAGCGCACACCGTCAGCCAGCATCAGCCCCGTATCGCCCACCTGGCCACCGGACTCGCCGTAGAATGGTGTCTGGTTGAGAATGACGACGCCTTCTTCGCCTTCTCCCAACTGTTCCGCCGCATCGCCGTCTTTCACCAGTGCGACCACAGCCCCTTCGGTTCGTTCCCTCTCATAGCCGAGAAAATCAGTTGCCCCGACCTTGTCAGCAAGATCGAACCAAATCGCTTCTGTCGCCGCTTCTCCGGAACCGGCCCAATTGGCACGCGCTTCGGCCTTTTGGCGCGACATGGCTTCGTCGAATCCATCGGTATCCACGTCGATGCTTCGCGCCCGCAACGCATCCTGAGTCAAATCGAGCGGGAACCCATAGGTATCATAAAGCTTGAAGGCAGTCTCACCATCAAGACGATCCCCCTTGCCCATGCCATTGGTCGCATCGTCCAGCAGTTGAAGACCGCGGCTGAGGGTTTTACCAAAGCGTGTTTCTTCAAGCTTGAGGGTTTCGGTGATCAGCGCTTCCGCACGCGCCAGCTCAGGGAAAGCCTGCCCCATCTCGCGAATGAGGGCTGGTACCATTTTATAGATGACCGGATCTTGAGAGCCGAGCAGCCGCGCATGACGCATGGCTCGGCGCATAATGCGGCGCAAAACATATCCTCGACCGTCAGATGAAGGCAAAACACCATCGGCAATCAGGAAGCTGGTCGAGCGCAAATGATCGGCGATAACGCGATGGCTTGCCTTTGCATCACCAACCTCATCCGTCCCTGTAAGATCGACGCTGCTCTGAATGAGTGCACGGAACAGATCCGTCTCATAGTTGTCATGGGTGCCTTGCAGAACCGCCGCGATGCGTTCCAGCCCCATCCCGGTATCAATGGAAGGGCGCGGCAAATCAATGCGCTCATCCTTGGTAATCTGCTCATATTGCATGAAAACGAGGTTCCAGATTTCGATAAATCGATCTCCATCTTCCTCCGGGCTACCCGGAGGACCACCCCAGATATGGTCGCCATGGTCATAGAAGATCTCGGAACATGGACCACACGGGCCAGTCTCCCCCATCGACCAGAAATTGTCACTTGTCGGAATGCGAATAATCTTGCTCTCAGGCAACCCGGCAATTTTCTTCCAAAGATCAAAGGCCTCGTCATCTTCGGAATAAACCGTCACGAGCAGTTTCTCTTTTGGCAGACAGAATTCTTTGGTGATCAGATTCCACGCCAGATCAATGGCATTTTCCTTGAAATAGTCACCAAAAGAGAAATTACCCAACATTTCGAAGAAAGTGTGATGACGCGCAGTATAGCCAACATTGTCGAGATCGTTATGTTTGCCACCGGCCCGCACACATTTCTGAGAGGACGTCGCACGGGAATAGTCGCGCTGTTCAAGTCCGGTAAACACGTTCTTGAATGGCACCATGCCAGCATTCGTAAACATCAAGGTCGGGTCATTACGCGGGACCAAAGGCCCTGATTCCACGATCGAATGCCCGTTCTTTTCGAAATAATTCAAAAAAGTCGATCGAATTTCATTAACACCGCTCATGATGCACCAATTTTCTTTGCCTGAGGAAAGACTTGAAGCCTCTCGTCCAATTGGGCAAACCCTCTCATCTGATCTGATCACAAAAGACGAAAATGTCTGCCATTCCCAACAATCGCTGAAACAGAAACCTGCCCCAAAACATGCCTTTTTTTCGGCGTCTCCGCCCCAAGAGCGCGTGTTTCATGGAAATTGAAACCACCTGCTTTGGTGTCGAAGGTATTTTATCTTTTCGAGGTTTTAGCGAGCCTCAGCTCGCCTGTCTATCATTTTGCATTCTTTGCCGCGAGCTTTCGGCGGATTTTTTTGAAATCATCCTCAAAATCATGTGGGATTTTGGCAAACACGGCCAAAATTTCAAAACCGGCTTCAGCAAAAGAGAAAGGGCTGCAAATTGCAGCCCTATGCCTTGCATTGCCTAACATGGCACGAACAATTTGCATGCGTGCTTCACAAGCACACCATACAACTCATGCCTCATCTTCGGCGTCAGGGGAGGCCTGATCAATCAAACCAGCATTAAGCCCAGCGCTCTGTCGGATTGCCACCTCGATCTCATCTGCCACTTGAGGATTTTCGCGCAAGAAGGTCTTGGAATTCTCACGCCCCTGCCCGAGCCGTTGGCTATCGTAAGAGAACCATGCGCCGGATTTTTCGACGATACCGGCTTTCACCCCAAGATCAAGCAATTCGCCAAGCTTGGAAACGCCCTCACCATACATAATGTCAAACTCGACCTGTTTGAAAGGAGCGGCAACCTTGTTCTTGACGACCTTGACGCGGGTCTGGTTACCGACCACTTCATCACGATCCTTGATGGACCCGATTCTGCGAATATCCAAGCGAACAGACGCATAGAATTTGAGAGCATTGCCACCCGTCGTGGTCTCGGGGCTGCCGAACATGACGCCGATTTTCATGCGGATCTGGTTGATGAAAATCACCAGGCAGTTGGTGCGGGAAATTGACCCGGCCAGTTTGCGCATGGCCTGGCTCATCAGACGCGCCTGCATACCGGGCAACGCATCGCCCATTTCCCCTTCAAGCTCGGCACGAGGTGTCAAAGCAGCAACGGAGTCGACAACCAACACATCAACTGCCCCGGAACGCACCAGTGTATCGGCGATCTCAAGAGCCTGCTCGCCGGCATCAGGCTGGGAAATCAAGAGATTGTCGATATCGACACCCAACTTGCGCGCATAGATCGGATCAAGGGCGTGCTCTGCGTCAACAAAGGCGCAAATCCCGCCCCGTTTCTGGGATTCAGCAACCACATGCAGGGCCAATGTCGTTTTACCGGACGATTCCGGCCCGTAAATCTCGACAATCCGCCCTTTGGGCAAACCGCCAATACCGAGCGCAATATCAAGCCCCAGCGAACCGGTCGGAATAGATTCAATCTCAACCACCTCACGCTGACCCAGCCGCATCACGGAGCCCTTGCCAAACGCACGGTCAATTTGTGATAGGGCGGCATCCAATGCCTTTGTCTTGTCCATGCTGCTTCCTTCAACCAACCGAAGACTATTCTGTGCCATTTTGGGTTCCATTCTTCATAGCAGACGCAACTGTGCAACCATGATTAATGTACACATTTTGTTCTCTTTCGCAAGACAAAATATAACATATTGAATAATTATATCTATTTTGATTTGTTCACGACATGTCTCAGTGGAAAAGCCAATAGTCGACACGAGAGGACAGATGTCACGCCAAGCAGGCAAGGACGATGATTCGAACAAACCGAAGCGTAGATCCTGCACCTCACTTCCAAGTGAACAGGCCCGGCACGCTTGCCAAAAAATGGAAAACCGCTGCCGATCCGACAGCGGTTTCGGATTGAACGAACGAGGCCATCAACGGGCCCGCCCTCACATCGACTACATCAAGGAGCGATACAGCTCCTTGACATCTTCGATCTTTGCTTCGCGCGGATTGCCGCCCGTGCAGACATCTGCCATGGCAGCTTCTGCCAAAGCATCAATATCTTCAGCTTTTGCGCCCACATCCGTAAGCTTGGTCGGGATTTTCACATCAATCGACAGCTGACGAACGGCATCGACCGCAGCCTTTCGTGCTTCTTCCAAAGACATCTCGGCAACGCCCTCAACGCCCATGGCAACAGCAATGTCGCGATATTTCTCACCTGTAAAGTCAGCATTGTATGCCATCAGTGTCGGAAGCAGAATTGCATTGGCAACCCCGTGTGGCGTGTCGTAGAAAGCACCCAGCGGATGCGCCATGCCATGCACCAGTCCAAGGCCAACGTTGGAGAAGCCCATGCCGGCCACATATTGGCCAAGCGCCATGCCTTCAACGCCTTCTGCCTTGCCCGCGCAGGAATCCCGCAAGGATCTGGCAATAATCTCTATTGCCTTAATATGCAGCGCGTCGGTAAGCTCCCATGCCCCGAGCGTGATATATCCCTCAATCGCATGTGTGAGAGCATCCATGCCCGTAGCTGCCTTGAGCGAAACCGGCATGGATTCCATCAACTCGCTGTCGATGAATGCGACTACTGGAATGTCGTGCGGGTCGATGCAAACGAATTTACGACGATTTTCCTCATCCGTGATCACATAGTTGATTGTCACTTCCGCAGCGGTACCGGCGGTTGTCGCAACTGCGAGGATGGGAACCGATGGCTTCTTGGTCGGAGCAAATCCCTCAAGACTGCGAATATCCTCAAATTCCGGGTTGTTGACCACGATGCCGATCCCCTTACAGGTGTCCTGGGGGGACCCGCCACCAATGGCGATAAGATAATCGGCCGCCGCTTCCTTGAAAGCGGCGATACCGTCTTTCACCGCATCAATGGTCGGGTTCGGCATGACCTTGTCATAAATGGCATAGCCAAGACCGGCCCCATCCAGCAGCGCCGTTACCTTGGCAACAACCCCGGCCTTGACCAACACTTCATCGGTCACGATCAGAGCCTTGCTAAATCCTCTTCGCTGAATTTCTCCAACCAGTTCAGACCGACATCCTGCGCCAAAATAGGATGTTTCGTTCAAAATCATGCGTTGCATTTCAACCACTCCTTCCAAGCTTCGGTGAGTTGCAAATATCAAAAAGTAAAATCGTCGGTCATCCGTAAGTCATAAGGGGCTTGCGGCCCGGCGCATCGATCATCAAGGGTCCCGGCCTGACCCAGGGGTTTCAGCCAATCCATTGACACCATTTACGGCAGATAGAACATTTCCTCCAACGGCTTGCTCACCGGTTCATTGTCCGGCTGCACATCCATGAGCGGAGCGTTCCATTCCCACCATTTTCGGACGATCTCCTTGTTGGGAAGATCATCCATCCCATGCCCGTCCTGCCGACACAGAACAGCAAACAGTTTGCCCGTTTCTTCATCGAGAAAGATGGAATAATCAGAAACGCCAGCTTCTTTCAGCACGGCCACCATTTCCGGCCAGATCTCATCATGCCGTTTCTTGTATTCGTCCTTGACACCTGACTTGAGCTGCATGGTGAAGGCGATGCGTTCCATGGTTTCACTCCTCTTTCAAAAACAAGGCCGGACCCCGACAGGGCCCGGCCATGAAGTCTTTACTTGCTATCCAGAAAGTCCGGTTTGCAAACAAGCAGGCGTTCGAAATAGTCGGTCAGTTCTTTCAGCAACTCATTCGAAATTGACTGTTTCTGACCACCGCATGACAGTATCTTGCGATGCATCGCGGACGCTTTTTCAATTGTTTCGACAAGACCGAAGACCTTGTCCGGATTCTCTTCAGAGGCAAAAATCCCATGATGAGACCAGGATATGACACGCCCCTGCTCCATTTCCTTGACGGACGCATCGGCAATGTCCGTTGTACCGGGCAACATCGGCGGCACCACCCTCACACCATCGGGAAAGATGACGATGCATTCGGGCATCTTCTGCCAAAGCGCCAAGGTCAGTTCCTTGCTGTCGAGCGGCATCAGGAAGCTGAGGGCGATGAATTCAGGTGCATGGCAATGCAGGATGATCCGCTCTCGTCCCTTCGAGACCCGCTTGCGCACGGCATGTCCGGCCAGATGGGTAGCAAACTCAGAGGTCGGACGACCACCATTGTTAAAGCCCCAAACGGTCTGATAGGCCGTACCCTCATCCACAATCTTGACGATCCCGAAGACCTGATCAGGATATTCGGTTGCATGCCGGAAATACTGCCCCGTTCCGGTGACAATGAAATACTCCCCGTCAAGGGTCGGCTGTGGCTGTGGCAGCTTGACTGGTTCGGAAGGGGCCACATTGGGATAGCGGCGGGCCAGAACGCTTTCGACCTCTTCGGTCGGCAACCGCCAGGAAATATTGCCGCCATTGGCTTCGTTCCAGCCCATTTCCCAGCATAAACGGGCAAAGGGAGCAACCTGCTCAACAAAAGGGATGGGATGAGAAAAGCTCGTCATAGAAATAGGTCCTTATCCGCGGTCAGCAACGCTGGCCTGATAGTTGTTGAGATTGGCAAGAAGTGCCTTTCCGGTTGATACATCCTTGCGCACGCAGAATTCCTCCCAGACCGTCGCAAACGGCAGATCCTTGAGCTCTTCGGTGAGAATGAAGCGATCACTGAAATTGAGTTCCTGTTCGACCTTTTTCAACTCTTCCTGCGGCATCAAAAGGGCTCTGAGCAGTGCCTTTTGCATGTTGCGCGTGCCGATGACCCAGGCCGCCGTGCGCGAGATTGTGGCATCGAAGAAGTCAAGGCCGATATGGGTGCGATCAAGAAGATTGGTGAAGACCAGTTCCTGAGCCATGGCGAGAATGTCATCATTGAGCAAAATAACATGATCGCTGTCCCAACGCATGGGACGAGAGACATGGAGCAGAATCTCATCCACCGACAATGCCACTGAGCTCAGTTTGTCGGCAATATTCTCGGTCGGATGGAAATGCCCCATATCGAGGCAAAGCAGAGTGCCCTTGCGGATTGCGTAGCCCATGTAAAATTCATGACTTCCCACTGTGCAGGCTTCCACACCGATGCCGAACAGCTTGCTCTCCACTGCATCAAGCAAATGTGCCTTGTCATAGTCGGTTGCAAGCATCGCATCGATGGACGCTTCGAGCCTTTGACGCGCGGCCATCCGATCAACGGGAATGTCTTTGTAGCCATCGGGCACCCAGATATTATCAACGCAAGGTGACCCCAGCTCTTCACCGAACCTTGCAGCGATCGCACGACAGCACTGGCCATGCCGGATCCAGAAATCGCGAATACCCTTGTCGGGGTGCGAAAGCGTCAGATTGTCGTCTGCCTTTGGATGAGCAAAGAATGTCGGATTGAAGTCAAGCCCCAGTCCCTGCTCCTTCGCCCAATCGACCCAGGTCTCGAAATGCTTGTAATCCAGCGCATCCCGTTCCGGCTGTTCATCCGTATCCGGATAGAATGCATGAAGGTTAAGCCGATGCTTGCCCGGAATCTGGCTGTAGGCAAATTCGAGGTCGGCGCGCAATTCGGCAACATTTCGGGCTCGACCCGGAAAATTCCCTGTTGCCTGAATGCCTCCGCCACTACCGGCGCTCAGTTGTTCAAAGCCGACAACATCATCACCCTGCCAGCAATGCATCGAAATGGGAATGGTTGCAAGCCGCTCAATGGCTGCCTCGGTGTCCACTCCCCACTCGGCAAACTGATCTCGGGCCGCATCATAATCAAGACGGGTCATGAGGTGATATCCTCCTGTTTGGTTCTGGCCAGAAGCGCGTTATAACGCTCGGCGATTTCTTTGTGTTGCGGGCCGGTTTGCGGCTCGAAGTGAAGCAGTTCCTGGCTTTGTCTGATGATCCGACGGGCCTCGGCAATATCAGAGATCCAACCCAGCCCGATCATCTGAACCACCGCATTGCCAAGTGCCGAGGCTTCAAACGGACCGGCAACAACCGGACGACCAAGGAAATCAGCGGTCATCTGACACAAAAGCGCGTTGCGCCCTCCCCCGCCGACAATATGCAATTCCGGAATCGTCTCGCCCTTGGCGAAATCATGAAGAACATGAGTGAATTGAAGAGCCAGACTTTCAAAGATGCAGCGTGCCAATTCCCCGTGGCTCTCAGGCACAGGTTGACCTGTCTCCCGACAGGCCGCCTGTATTTCGCTCACCATTGATTCCGTTCTGAAATAGCGTTCATCCATGGGCCGAATGAGCGAACGCCCCGGTTCGGCCCCCTCGGCCGCCTTGACCCAATCGGCAAAATCACTTTCGGGTGCCAGTTCCTCGCGCACATTCTGGATGAACCAGAGGCCCGAGACATTGCGCAACTGGCGATAGCTGTCAAACACTCCGCCTTCGTTGGAAAGACCGTGTTCATGTGCATAGTCGGAAAGATCCGGTACCGGAGCCTCACAGCCAACCAGTGCCCAGGTTCCGAGCGATATGAAATAGGGTCGTTCTGCAAGCGATGGCAGCGCGGCAACGGCAGAAGCGGTGTCATGGGTCCCGCCAAGGACCACCTGCGGCGCGGCATCAGCCGCCACGGGGAGATTCCAGGCTTTGCAGAACTCCGGCTTGATCGGCCCGAGAATCTCGCCTGCCTGACGGATTTTCGGCATTGCTCGCAAAGGCATTCCCACCTGTTGCAGGAGATCGGGGTCCCAGTCACGATCATGCACACTGAGCATTTGCGATGCGCTGGCATTGGTATATTCACTCGACCAGAGGCCAGTCAGCTCAAAGTGTATCCAGTCAGGCAGAAGCATGAAGCGATCAAGCGCCTGATAGCTTTCAAGCGGATGATCCTTGAGGGCAAAAAGCTGATAAAGCGTGTTGAACTCGAGCGATTGAATACCGGTCTTCTGGAAAAGCTCCCGATCCGTCAGGCCACAATCTGAAAGAAAACGCTCGACAATCCCCGATGTGCGCTCATCGCGGTAGCTGACAAAAGGCAGAAGAGCATTGCCTTTCACATCAACGGGAACAAAATCAACCGCCCAGCTATCCGCCCCGATTGAAGCAATCGTCGGATCTGCCTCGAATGCAAGGCCAAGTCCCTCGCAAATTCCGGACCACAAATAATCCAGATCCCAACACAGATTGCCATCCACCCGCTGCGGGCCATGCGGAAACCGATTGATTTCCTCAAGCGTTAATTGATCATCGCCAAGTGAGACCTTGACAACGCGCCCAGATGACGCACCAAGATCAACCGCCAAGACAGATCTCCCAGCCACAATCTCCTCCCAATCTCTTTCTTTCACCTGCTTTCATCAGGTGCTCACGGCACCATTCTGAGCTGGAAGCCACAAAAGGAACAGGGTAAAAACGGGTGGATTTTCCAGTTTAATGGCGTAAAATGACCACAAAGCTCTCAAGCCACGTCACGGGCCGCAGCCTCGAAGGTTTCCTATGCTATCCCCCTTGCATCTTGATATTGCATTGCCTCAACACGTCACCCAGGTGACCCGATCTCGCTATTTTCACAATCTGTGGCTACCCGTTCAGGTTTCCAGGCGAGATCCCCAACCGCATTTCCCGCTGCACAATCACGATTTCGATGAAGTCGCCTATATCCTGAAAGGCCATGGCGTAAGCTTCATGGAAGGTTCCTTCAGGCTGTTGCTGCCGGGCAATATCACCTATTTGCGCGCATCGGACACCCATGCCTATCCGATGGTCGATTCCCTGCATCTTCTGAATCTTTTTTTCGATCATGAAAGGTTGATCAAGAATTTCCCGAAAATTGGAAGTCTGATTGAGGATTTTCATGCGCTTCAGGCTAACCGCTCACAGCTCTTCACCGATTACACCGCCTACACCCGGCTGCGCGCCCTCGCTGATCTGCTCGATATGGAAACATATCATTCAGACGATTATTCCGAACATGCGGCGATGGCCTATCTGGTCGAGTTTTTCGTTCTGGTCTTGCGTCAATATCAAAGAAGCGAAAGCTACAAGCTGAAGGATCCGGACGAACAGGTTCGTGACAAACTGCTCAAGATTTTCGAAGCCCCGCAACTGACCGAAGCCAAAGGCCGCAAGGATCTCGAAGCCCTGATCGCCATCCATGATCTTTCATGGCGGAGCTTTGAGCGCAGTCTGTCTGAAATGGCAGGCCTCACCCCGCACGGCCTTTGCATTTGCAATCGGTTCATTGCATTCCTCAACAGCCTCATTAGGCAGCCGAACAGAAGCCTTGACGACGCCAGCGAAGCCGCCGGTTTTTCAGACTATCGCTCGATGTCGCGCAATTGCCGCCAGTTCCTGCAAATGACACCCAAGGATGTGCGCGACAGGATCAAGAGGTTTGTCACCACACCTCCCCAGACATCACCCCTTGGTAACGTGCCTTCAGATAGCCAGAACACGCGCCCCAGAAGTGCGTATCTCAAGGCACTGGACCATATGCCCGCTACAAGATGATACGGTTGTCCTGCTGGCCTACGAAATCGACATCGCAAACGAAGGTGGCGCCAGCAAGAGGCTCCCTTTGAAGCTCCTCCTCTTTTGCACCCGCTCTGGCAGATGTCACATAGAGGGTCTTGAAATCCTCGCCACCGAAGGCCGGGCAGGAAACGCGTGTCACTGGGAACGTCTTTTCGCACACGACAGTCCCATCAGGAGCATAGGCCCTGACAGCATGGATACCCCAATGAGCGATCCACACATTGCCCGCTTTGTCGAAAAGAGCACCGTCGATATTGAGATCCTGTTCCCGGAAATCGAGATAGATGTCGGGCTCGCCAACCGGCCAGCCCTCTTCATCCAACGCCACTCTCATCAAAAGGCGGGTCTTGGTATCGGTGTAACAGGCCCATTTGCGATCCGGTGTGAAACAGGTTCCATTGGTCACGGTTATGTCGCCAAAAAGCTTTCTCAGCTCGCCCTTGTAATAGCGATAGATTGATCCGGCTCCGGGGTCCGATTTGATCCCCATGGTTCCAATCCAGAAACCGCCGTAAGGATCGGCACGCCCGTCATTGCAGCGGTTGCCCGGCATATCCGCTTCGAGATCGCAAAGCGTCTGCTTTTCTCCTGTCTCTATATTGAACAGGACGAGAGACGAGCCTGTTGCCACGACAAAGTGATCATGATCGACCCAGCCACCGGCGCTGACATGGTCGTCGAAATCCCAGCGCAACTGTTCTTCCCCATTCCGGGAAAGCATTGCCTTGCCATTGATATCAAACCAGAAAAGCTGCTTTCGCTGCGGATGCCAGATCGGGCCTTCACCAAGCATACAAAGTCGGTCATCGAACACAGGCATTTCAATCTCCCAGTTTCTTCAAATCGGTTGACGCATGACGTTTTGTCACAAGCCTGCCCTGAACAGCACAAGCCAGCCCCACCGACATAGACGAAAGAAGAAGGCAAATCCATCAAAAAGGCCAGCCCGCGTCATCCCGTAACAACAACACCTCCATCAACGACAAGCGACTGGCCGGTCATCATCCGACTGGCCTTTGAAGCCAGAAACAGAACCGGATCAATGATGTCCTCGGGCAGGATGGACTCTTTGAGGCATTGCTTGGAAAGATGATTGGCAAGGCTTTCCGGCGTCACCCACATGTCCTTCTGCTTCTGGGTCAGCACCATGCCCGGAGCCAGCGCATTGACGCGGATATTGTCCGGCCCCCATTCCCGCGCCAGACTTCTGGTCATGCCATTGATGCCGGAGTTAGAGGTCACATAGCAGGTGAGATCTTCATGCCCCATCATATAGGCGATGGAAGAAAAATTGATGATAGATCCACCGCCCATCTTGCGCATCCCTTCCACGACGGCCTGACAACCAAAGAAATAGGATCTGAGATTGAGTGAAATATTCCAGTCCCAATAATCCTTTGTCACGTCTTCAGCCCGGTGACGATCATCATTGGCCGCGTTATTGACCAACACGGTCACAGGGCCGTTCTGCTCGGACGCCAATCCAATTGCCGCCCGAAGCTTCTCCACATCGGTGATATCGCATGGAATGAACAAAGGACGCTCGCCGATGTCCTTCTGCATCCGGTCGCAAAAAGCTGTAGCATCGGACCGTTGGACAAAAGCAACCTTGCATCCCTGACGAAGAAATCCTTCAGTCAAAGCAGCCCCGATCCCGGAACCGCCACCAGTGATGAAAACCGACTGTCCTTCAAGATCTGGAAAATTTGCAACCATGTTGTCCTCCTCAATGTGTTATTTTGAAGAGTAAAACAAATATCGAAAGCTTTCCTAGCGCTCAAAAAGCGAAAGTCACAAGCAAAACAGGAAGCCTACGAAAAGCAAAATCAGCCTTCACTCAAACGCTTGTAGGCCTCTAGTGCCATCTCTCGGCTGTGCTTCAAATCAACAACCGGGTTGGGATAGCTCTCTCCCGGCGTGACGCCTGCCTCTTGCAATGTCGATGAGGGTGCCTCCCATGGCCTGGCCAGATATTTATTGGGCAACTTGGCCAGCTCAGGCACGAATGTACGGATATAGATCCCTTCAGGATCGAACTTTTCAGCCTGCAAGACCGGATTGAAAATACGGAAAAAGGGAGCAGCATCGGCACCGCATCCAGCGACCCACTGCCAACTGGCAGCGTTGTTGGCCAGATCGGCGTCCACCAGTGTATCCCAGAACCAGGCTTCCCCTTGCCGCCAGTCAATGCGCAGATTCTTGATAAGGAACGAGGCGACAATCATTCTGACCCGATTATGCATATAGCCGGTCTGCCAAAGCTCCCGCATACCGGCATCAACAATCGGCACCCCCGTCAGACCACTTTGCCAGGCCTTGAGCAAAGCCTCATCACTCTGCCATTCGAAATCTGCAAATTTTGCCTGAATCGGAACCGACGGCAGATCGGGATTGTAATAGAGCAGCGAATAGGAAAATTCCCGCCACGCAAGCTCACTTCGAAAATGATCGATATCCGCAGCTGGGACACCCTGGTCCTCTGCCAAACGCTCCGTCGCATGCCAGACCTGATTGGGAGAAAGCTGGCCGAAATGCAAATAGGGAGACAAGCGTGATATATGCGCCAGAGATGGAAAATCCCGTCCCGTCTTGTAGCCATCAAGCCCACCATCAATGAACTGAGCCAAGCAATCAGCTCCACCTTTCTCGCTCACCTCCCAATAAGGCTCCAGGGTGTCATGCCAACCGATTTTTGACAACAACCCAAGATCGCCAAGCGACAGAGCCCCATCATTCGCTTTTGCCGCGCAAAAGGCGATGGAGTGAGGGGCAGCCATCGGCATGGCAGGAGCCGGTGCCTGCAAGCATCCCTTACGATAAAAAGGCGTAAAAACCTTGTAGGGTGTGCCGTCCTGCTTCTTGATGCTCCAGGGCTCCCACAACAGCGAGCCGTTGAGCCGAATGGTTCTGCATCCTGCCAACTCAAGCCTTGATGATATTGTCTTGTCCCGTTTGATCCGCCAAGGCTCATAACACCGGGTCCAGCTAACGGTCTGGGCATCATAGATCTTTACCAGTTGTGGCAGGATCTCCTCCGCCTTGCCGCGATAAAGGCGCAGCTTGCCACCCAACTGTCGATCAAGCGCCTCAAGAGAGCGATGCAACCACCAGCGACTTGCTCCGCCCATTCGAGCCTCACCCGCGGTGTCGTCATCAAGAATATAGATGGGCAGCAAACGCCCCGCTTCGACGGCTTTTGACAGGGCCGGATTGTCTGCAAGGCGCAAATCCTGCCGAAACCAATGAATAGCAACAGACGTCACGGATCGATCTCCTTCCCGGCCCAATCGTAACAGCGCCCCGAATCCGCATGGCTGCGGGATAACAACACATCAATGAGCGCTTTGGCTGAAAAAGCCGGATCAAACAATTTCTCCATTGGCACGTTGGCCTGAAAGGGTTTGGATAGATCGCTGTCGACGGTTCCGGGATGAAGCCCCACGACGATCGCTTCGGGATTGCGTCGCCTGAGTTCGATCGCAGCACCTTTTATCATCATGTTCAGCGCCGCTTTCGAGCTGCGATAGGCATACCAGCCTCCGAGCCGATTGTCCGATATGGACCCGACCCGTGCACTCAGAAGCCCCATACGAAAAGCTCCCTTGCGCGGCACTTTCGACAGGAAACACTTCATCAAAAGGCTTGGCCCAATAAAATTGATCGCCATCACTTTCTCAAGGCTCGATTGGTCCAGCGCCGTGAGACTACGCTCTGGCGCAAAGCCATCCCCATGAAGCACACCTGTTGCGACCAGAACCAGATCTGGAAAGCCTTTCTCGAGCACCTTGGAGCAGAGCGCCTCGATGCTTTCCTGACAGGTCAGGTCGAGACCGGGGAAGTGCCGAACGCCCTGCTCATCCGGCAAAAGAAAAGACAATCTGCCGGATCGCGAGACAGCGCATATATCAGCTTTGGGATAGCGCGCTTGAAGCTCGGCCAGCATGGCCCCTCCAATAGCGCCAGACCCTCCGAACACAGCAATATGCTCAACCATCGCGGCACTCAAATTCCCAAGATCGGTTGTAAAAGTTTGGGGATCATGCCCTTGAATTCGAGCGGCGCATCGGTGCAGACAAGGCAGATGCACTCTTCCTCGGTGTCAGCCATCGGATGATGATGGGTCTCTTCATCCGCATCCTGAATATCTCCGACACAATAGCGCCCCGTGTCATCTGAAAAGGACCCTTTCAGTACCAATGTCAGCTCACTGCCATGATGGCTGTGTTCGGGAGTCACGAATCCGGGCGAGAGTCGCAAGAGCCTAACCTTTTCACCTTCCGAATCCTCAACAGGCAAGAGATATTGCTTGATCCCCGGACCAACCGAGCGCCATTTGATCGCGTCATAGTCTGAACCGACCAAAGCCTCCAGCAACCGGGGTGTCGACACTTGTCCCAACGCACGCTCCGCCCATCCGGAAGCCGAAGCAGGCGTGGCGGACAAGGGCATTGAATCGTCATCAATATCCATGAGAATGCGATCAAACAGATCATCGGATAGAGACGCCTCATCGCAAGTCTCGATCATCGCGCCACCGATCATTTCGGCCTCGGCAACGCGGGCTGCACAATGGGGGCAAATATCAAGATGACACGCCACCAGAAAGGCTTGTCCGGCCGATAGTGTTCCGGCCCCAAAGGCCATGATCATTTCATCGCTCAAATGATGATTTATCATGCTTCCACCTCCGACAGGATCTTGCGCAGCCGTCCGAATGCCAACCGCATTCTGGATTTGACGGTGCCGAGCGGCAATGCCAGTTTCTTGGCGATCTCGGCATGGGTCGCATCTTCATAAAAGGCCATATTGACAATCTCTGCCTGATTGGTTGGCAACAAGGCCAGCGCTTTGCCGACGCGATCAACCAGCTCATTGCGATGAAGATCCCTCGACTGCTCTTCATCGGTAATCAGTTGCGAGGCAAAAAACTCCTGATCCTTGTAGACGACGCTTTTCTCCGAGCGAAGCCGGTCAATGCGCTGGTTTCTGGCGATTGTAAAGATCCAAGTCGAAGCCGCGGCCTTGCCCGGATCATAAAGATGCGCCTTGCGCCATATCTGAGTAAATGTCTCCTGAACCAGCTCTTCAGCCATTTGCGGATTGGTGCCAGCCTTCAAGTAAAAGCTTTTGATGCGCGGCGCAAAATGCTCGAACAGCGAACGAAAAGCTGTGCGGTCCCGGTTTTCTCCCAGCGCGACAAGCATGGCAGTAAGGTGCCTTGCGGTCATCCCTGTGCCTCCTCCTGAGCTATTTTCAAGAGCTTGCAATATCGTCATGAACAAATCCACCCCTAAAGTGACATCGTAGCTTTTACCTAATGAGTGAAAAAACGGATCACTGGATGAGGAGAATTTTTTCCCGCCCATTAAGCCCCATTCAGCTCTCGAGCCAAATAAAAGTCATCCCAGGTGATCCACGCCGCATCCTGGACCGAATAAAAGAAAAATTGCGGAGACCACCATGCAAATAGCTGTTATCGGATCAGGCATTTCCGGACTGTCGGCCGCCTGGCTGTTGTCAAAAAACCATCAGGTCGATCTTTTCGAGAAAGACGACAGGTTAGGCGGCCACGCCAATACCCAAACAGTTTTGACCTCCACCGGACCGGTCGATGTCGACACCGGCTTCATTGTATTCAATGAAAAAACCTACCCGAACCTGACACGTCTGTTCGACCATCTCGGTGTCGAGACGGCCTTATCGGACATGTCTTTTTCCGCCAGCCTGCGTGATCAGGATCAGGAATATAGCGGTCGCGGTTTCAAAGGGCTATTTGCCAAACCATCCAACGCGATCAATCCCCGGTTTCTGCAAATGCTGGCCGATATTCGCCGCTTCTACTCCCAAGCTCCCAGAGACATTACGGACAAGGCCATCAGGGCCTTGACCCTTGAAGACTATTTGCAGGAGCGTCGCTATTCCGATGCCTTCATCAATGACCACCTCATTCCGATGGGAGCGGCAATCTGGTGCATTCCATCTGCGGAAATGATGAAGTTCCCTTTTGAAGCCTTCATGCGCTTTTCCATCAATCATGGCCTTGTCCAGTTTCGTGACAGACCCAAATGGCGCACCATTCCCGGCGGCTCCCAACGCTATGTCGAGCGGATAGCAAAAGAGATTTCAGGCGAGATTTTTCTCAATCAGGCGATTACCGACCTCATTCGCAAACCGGGGTCGGTCACGATCAAGTCCCGTCAGGGTTTGGAAAGGCGCTACGACCATGTGGTGCTTGCCTGTCATGCCGATCAGGCGATGCAGATTCTGGCCGCAGGCAATGGTTCGATTGATGAAGAAGAGCAAAGGCTACTTTCGGCCATACCCTATCATCGCAATCTTGCCATTCTGCACAAGGACCCGGCCCTGATGCCAAAGCGACGGGCGGCATGGGCGAGCTGGAACTATATCCAAAGCGCAAAAACAGAGACAGGCGAGGAGGAAAGCCGGCTTTGCGTATCCTACTGGATGAACAAGTTGCAGCCACTTGCCTGCGAGGACGATCTGTTCGTGACACTCAATCCAATCGAACAACCTGCTGAAGGAACCGTTTTGCGATCGCAGCTTTATCATCACCCGGTCTTCTCCATGGAAGCGATCAAGGCACAGCGTGAACTCTGGACCTTGCAGGGCAATCGCCGGACCTGGTTCTGCGGTGCCTATTTCGGTTACGGCTTCCATGAAGATGGAATCCAGACGGGTCTCGCCGTCGCCGAGCAATTGGGAGACATGCAGCGCCCGTGGTCGCTCAAGGAACCCTCATGTAGAATTGTCGTAACCTCTTCCAATACACAAATGGGAGCAAGGATTCCGGCCTGACCGGTCCCTTGGCAGCGGTGAAATGATGATGAAAGACCCAAATGTCTTTGCGCCCAGGCCTTGCCTCTATCAGGGGCTCGTAACACATAGTCGGCGTGGTGCTCTAGAGCATCGCCTCGCTTATCGGGTAACCTCGCTGCTGTTACCACTCGATAGTCTTGAGGATGCAAGAGGCCGATCAGCCCTCTTTTCCGTGAACAAATTCAACCTGATCAGTTTTCATGAAAAGGATCACATGGAGGAAGGCTTTGCCAACCTTCAAGACTATCTGACCCATCTGCTCACCATCTCGGGTGAATTCCAACCCGGAGATCAATTGCCGAAGCGCTTCTCGCTCCTGACTTTCCCGCGCCTATTGGGGCACAGCTTCAATCCGCTGACGCTTGTCTTTTGCTGCGATGAAACGGACAGGCTTCAGGCCATCATCTATCAGGTAAGCAACACATTCGGTCAGCGGCATCATTATATTTACCGCATTCCACCGGAAGATGCAGATTGCGCACAGAAAGAACGCCTCCACCACGAAGGCGAAAAAAAATTTTACGTGTCGCCTTTTCTCGAAATCGAAGGGAAATACAAGTTTTCCATAAAGCTGCCTCATGAAAAGCTGTCCTACTCGATTCAACTAATTGGTAAACAACCATCTACCCTCGTGGCGACCTTTGTCGCCCGCAGACGCCCCTTGACGACTGGAAATCTACTCTCGACATTTGTAATATCATTACAAAGCGGATGGAAAATCCTCGCAACCATACATATCGAAGCCTTTCGGTTATGGCGCAAAGGAGCTCCTTTTTACAGGCGACCCCCAAAGCCTGAAGAAAAGATCACGGCACTCCATCGCTCAAACCTTTTTGCAAAGGATCACCTTCATGACGTTGCAGAGTAATCACGCGCAAACCAAGTCTGACAGATCCGGTTCCATGTCTGTTTCAAAAACCCCGAGACTGCAAAGCCGCATCTGGCACCGTTTTCTGAACCCGATCTTCTCCGGCATGCATCATGGACGTGTGGAATTCACATTGCCAACGGGAGATCAGCTCATTTATGGCTCGGAAACCAGCAAAGAACAGTCCGTTCAGGTTTACATCCATAAGAACAGAACGCTTTGGAACATCCTGACCAAAGGCACCCTAGGCATTGCGGAAAGCTTCATTGCCTCACACTGGAGTTGCGACAATCTTTCAAAGTTGTTTGATCTGTGTCTGAAAAATCGTTCGGTGTTCGAGATGATACGATCAAACGGAAAGATCGCGCGCTGGTTTGCCCATCTCAAGCATCTCACTCGCGCCAACAGCATCAAGGGCAGCCGCAAGAATATTTCCTTTCATTATGATCTGGGAAATGACTTTTATGAGCTGTGGCTGGATCCGAGCATGACCTACTCTTCCGCCTTCAAGCTTGGTGATCAGGAAAAGTTGGAAGAGGCGCAAATCCGCAAACTCGACCGCGCTCTCGAATTGAGTCAGGCGTGCAAAGGCCAGTCCATTCTCGAGATCGGTTGCGGTTGGGGTGCCTTTGCCGAGCGGGCCGCGCTCAAGGGATGTCAAGTTGACGGGCTCACCCTGTCAAAAGAGCAACTCGACTATGCCAATGAACGCGCCAAGCAAAAGGGGTTCGCTTCGAACGCCCGCTTTCATTTTCGCGACTATCGTCATGAGCAAGGTGAATATGACGCCATTGTCTCCATCGAGATGATTGAAGCGGTAGGCGAAGAGCATTGGCCGACCTATTTCAGGCATTTGCACGACAACCTCCGGCCCGGTGGACGCGCAGCACTTCAGGCGATCACCATCGACAAGGCCAACTATCAGAAATATCGAAATGGCGCCGACTTCATTCAGGCCTATATCTTTCCGGGCGGCATGTTGCCCACCGAAGAGCATCTTCTGGAACATGCCAAAAAGGCCGGGTTGATCCCGGTCTTCAGGGAAACATTTGCGCCCGACTACGCCAAGACACTGGCCAGGTGGAGAGAACGCTTTCTTGCACAATGGCCCAAAATCTCAAAGCTTGGCTATGACGAGCGGTTTCGCCGCATGTGGCTCTTCTATCTTGCCTATTGCGAAGCAGGTTTCGCCAACAAGACAATCAATGTCGGGCATTATTGTTACAAAAGACCGACCTGAGGGACCGGGTTCTGAAGTATTCAGCAAGGAAACATGAAAGCGGGCAGGCTAGACGGCAGCCCGCTTTGTTTTGGCGAAGCTCAAGTCAAATGCTCGCCTTTTTCGAAATCTGCCTGATCATCCAGCCGACAAAGGGCAGTTTACGATAAAAATGTCGGCTGGCGTCCCAGTAATCATAGTGGGCGCAGATCAGCCCGTCCGCATCAAATTGCAGCTCGGTTATGCCCCTCACAGTCCATTGGCCAATGACCGGTGCCTTGCAGGAAAAATCCCAGCGCATCAGACACACCGTATCCGTGAAGGCCAGATCAAGGATCCTGAATTGTGGGTCTTCTACATCTTCGAACATCTTTTCAATCACCCGAACAAGATGCTTGCGGCCTTTCACATCATTGAACGGGTCGACGAAGTGAATGTCATCGCTGATGAGAGGATGAACTTCTGCAATAGTCTCGGAATGCAGATGCTCGAAATAGTCGGCATAATGTCGGGCAACACTCTCTCGCTTTTCTGGCGAAATCGTCATGACAGCATCCTTCCAGTCAGTTTGAAAAAGAGTCGATAAGGCAACAGACGCATCAACCGCAAACCGAGCGCCAGACGCGCAGGAAAAGCGATTTCAAAAGCAGACCGCTCAACTCCCTTGAAAATGCGAAAAGCCGCTTCGTCAGCCGACATGAGGAATGGCATGTCGAACGCATTTTTTCGGGTCAATTGCGTATCGATAAATCCCGGATTGATGAGATAAAGATCAAGCCCCATACGATCAAACTCCGGTTTGAGCGTTTCGCACAAACTCGCCAGGGCAGCCTTGGTCGGGCCATAGAATGCCGCCATCGGCAAGCCACAATAGGAAGTCAGTGAAGAAACGATCGCAATCCCGCCACGGCCTTTCTGCTTCAATTTGGGCAACAAGGCTTCGATAACGCCAACCACGCCGAGATAGTTAATGCGCATGTGGCGCTCTGCCTCCTTGAAGGTCAGCGCCTCAACGCCTCCGGGCTCATAGACAGCAGCGCAATAAATGGTTAGATCCGGCAATAGGCTTTGCTCTTCCAGTGTCAAAAGAGCGTGCATAATGCTGCGTGTATCAGCGACATCGAGAGGCAAGGGGTAAAGGGAGGGATTTAGCGCGGCAAGCGTGTTGAGCTTTTCCGTCCTGCGGGCGCTTATGATGACCCTTGCGCCCGCCTTGGCAAACAACTGTCCAAGGGCCGCCCCTGTCCCGGAGCTTGCCCCTATGATCCAGACTGTATGCCAGCGTGTTTTCAACTCTTCAGACATGCGCGATCCCTTTTGCTACAAGGGTATACGAGATCGCACCTGATATGGATCAGCCAACAACAAGCTGTTTGAGACGCAAGGCCTCGAATTCCACTTCCTTGACCCGATGCATGACGATGTCGCGGATCGAAATCACGCCTTCCAGTCTATCGCCATCGACAACAGGCATGTGCCGGAAATGTCCATCGCTCATGATTTTCATGACATCAACGATCTTGTCACCCCGCACACATTTCTTGGGATTGGCTGTCATGAAATCTTCGGCTGACATTTTCAGCGCCTTATCCCCCGCCTCGGCCACAGCCTTGATAATGTCACGCTCGGAAATGACGCCAACCAGCCCGCCATTTGCATTGACCACAGGCAAGTTGCCGATTTGTCTTGCGGTCAATTCTGCCGAAACCGCAAGAAGACTCATGCTTTTGGTAACCGAGAAAAGGGAAATCCCCTTTTCTTCAAGCAGGTCCCCGACCGTAGCTTGGCTATAGGCATGCTCGAATGCAATCCTCGCATCCTGCGATGCACTGCCTTGCACCTTGGTTTCCACTCGGGGGCCCTGATACGAGCTAGGCGCCATTTCTAGTCTCCCTCGTCATGCAATGTCGAAAGACTTGCGTTGATTGACCAAATTCCAATTGAACCCGCAGCCTATCAAAGCCTGCGACAATTTGGCAATGCACCCTTCGCTTAACCTCGCCGAATACAACGAGAAGCGTCGGGGAATCATGAAAACTCAATGATCGAACATGTAACAAGCCATTCATTCATTTGAAAAACATCCCTCGATCAGCCGAGAAAAAGCTCAATGATTTCAGCAAAAGCGGCAGATCCACCTGTCATAAAGATACTGACAAACCGTAATATTCCTGTCACGAAAGACTCGTAATCTCTCAGAGTGCACACGTGTGCAAGAACACAAAAATTCCGTCAAACCGCACCCGCGTGCAAAATTGCCCTTTTCCAATTCTGGCAACTTTTTTCATGGAGAAATAGGGATGACCATTTCCAAAACTCTGAAAGTCGCAGCCCTCACCGCTGCGCTCGCACTGTCTAGCACCGCTGTATTTGCTACCGATTACACCATTAGCGTCTGGGCTGGTGGCACCGGAGAAAGCTCCCACTATCGCGTTGACAATATTGAAATTGCCGCTGACCTGATGATGCGCGAAGCCGCTGTCCGTGGCGAAGAGCTGAACATCACGGTTGAAAAGAAAATCTTCTCCGGCTGGGATGATTTCAAACAAGCCTTTACCCTGGCCGCAGAATCCGGCACCGCACCAAACATTGCCGTCACAGGCCATGAAGACATCGCCCCTTGGTCCCAGGCTGGTCTTATCCGCCCGATCGAAGACTATATCGACCTTGATGCATGGCCGGTCAACTCGATCTATCCCAACCTGATCGAGATTTCCTCTTTCAACGGTCAGGTCTGGGGCCTGCCGCAAGATGCCGAATCCCGCCCATTCTTCTTCTACAAGCCTCACCTCAAAGCAATCGGTTACACAGACGAGCAGATCGACGCTCTGCCTGAAAAGGTTCTGGCTGGCGAATACACCCTGTATAACGCTCTGGACGACGCCAAGAAAATGCAGGATGCGGGTCTGGTTGAAGCAGGCAAAGGCTTCTCCCCACGCGTTTCCAACGGTCCCGACTATTGGCAATTCTACGTCAGCTTCGGTGGCGAAATTCTCGATGAGGAAACCGGCAAGCTTGTCTTCAACAAACAGGCCATGACCGACATGTATCAGTTCTTTTCTGATGCGGTTAAAATGGGCGTGACCTCTGCCACGCATCTCGGTTCCGACTGGGGTCAGTGGTACAACGAAGTTGCCAACGGCAAGGCTGGCACCTGGCATGGCGGCACCTGGCACTATGGCCGTTACATCAAAGAAGGTCAGGAAGATTTCTTTGGCAACATCCAGTTCACTCTGATCCCTGCCGGCAACAAAAACGGCAAGGCCAACACCGTGACCCATCCTCTGGTCTATCTGGTGTCAAGCACCGGTGACGATGCCGTCGCCGAGGTTGCAGCCAACCTGATCTCCATCGCATCCGAGCCTCGCCTCAACACACTGCATGCGATTGCATCTTCACATCTTGGCATCAGCGATGCACAGGCAAGCATCCCGCTTTATGCAAATGACCGTTGGGCATCCGAAGCCACCGAGCGTCTCTTGCCACATGCTGTCTCCATGCCGAACAGCACCGAATTTGGCGCTTTCTGGAACATCATGTTCAAAGGTCTCGAAGCATCATGGACCGGCCAGAAGTCCGTTGCCGATGCGGTTGCCGAAGTGGAAGCAGAATATAAATCCACCATGGCCGACGCCATCATCATCAAATAAGACGATGCGCCTGTGATCCAAAACGCAGGCACAGGCAATCCCCATTTCATCAAAGGGCTGGGCGGCACGCTCCAACGCCCGGCCCGCCCTGAGCTGCACGGCACCCGCCGCCCCGCTTCGCCATCCCGTTCACAGGAAATGTCGATCATGCGCCCCAAAACAAGTTTGCTAGGCCTTGCCTTTCTGACACCAGCCTTGCTCATGGTCATCTTGTTCTTTCTGATCCCGGTCGTCCTGACCGGAGTCTTCTCCTTCACCAATATGAGCACCGCCACCGGCATCAGCGGTGGTGACTATATGGTGTCGCCTGTCATCATAAAACGACTGGCCGACGATCCCGATTTTGACCAAAAGCTGCTCGAGCAATTGAATGCGACGACTTACAAGGTCGACGACAACGGCTTCGCACGCGCCGTGGAAGCGAACCTCAAGCCGGCATTTATCAAGGAAATCAAAGGAAACCTTGACGGCAAGAGCTTCAAATCCCGCCGCGATTTCGAACGTGCGCTCAAAAAGCTGAAATCACGCCCACGAAGCATGCGCGAACTCAAACTCGCGGCAGAGCCCTTCTCGAGCACCATTCTCAATCAACGATACGCGACCATTGACGATTTGCAGACAGCCATTGAAGCCCTCGGCGTTTCATTGACCGATGCGCAGCGCGAGACATTGTTTCAAAAGGCCTATACCGGATGGAGCTGGACAACAGAGAATTTCGAAAAGCTCATTTCAAAGCCCGGCACGCAACAGATCCTGTTCAATACGCTTTTCTACGTCGTTGTGACGCTGATCCTGTTCAATGTCGGATATGCACTGATATTGGCCGTGACCACGTTCTATCTGCCCGCAGGACAAGCGGCCATTTTCCGCGCTCTGTGGCTGCTCCCGCGCATCACCCCCGCTGTCATCTATGTGCTGCTATGGAAATGGACGATGTGGGATAATGGCTTTATCTCCACCATCACCACATGGTTTGGCATGGAGCCTTTCAACTATATGAAAGGTTCTGTGACCGGGGCATGGACGTCTGTCATTCTCATAAATGGTTTTGTCGGAGCCTCCATGGGCATGCTGATTTTTTCTTCTGCCATCAACAGCATCCCTTCATCGATGCTCCATGCCAGCGAAGTGGATGGTGCCTCCCGCTGGCAACAGGTGCGCCACATCATTTTGCCACAACTAAAGTGGCCGATCCTGTTTGTTACCTCTTATCAAACCTTGTCCTTGCTCACCTCGTTTGAACAAATCCTTCTGTCCACCAACGGCGGTCCGGGAAGTTCGACAACCGTGTGGTCGCTGGAAGCCTATTTCACGGCGCTCAACAACTATGCGGGCAATCTCGAATATGGCTTTGGTGCAAGCATGGCACTTGTTCTGGTAACCGTCGGCATCATTCTCTCGCTTCTGTATTTGCGCCTGTTCAAATTTGATGAACTGGTCACCAAACCACGCATCGAAAACTAAGAGGCAGGACCATGAAAAGAGACACCTCCCGCAATTTTTCGGATTGGCCGATTACGCTGTTTCTCGCGCTGATGTCGTCGCCGATCATCATCATGTATTTCTATCTGATCCTTGATACCTTTACCAACTCCCCAGCCGGTTCGTTGGTGCCGAACGAGTTCACTCTGGAGCATTGGCGCTTTCTTTGGGGCGAGGCAGAAGGGGTAAGCGGTCTTTGGAGTGCAACGCTGAACACATTCATATTCGCCAGCGTGATGGCGACGTCCATTCTCGCCATTTCCCTGACCGCAGGGTATGCGGTGTCACGCCTCAATCTCCCCTTCCGGGCGTTTCTGCTGGGAGGCATGTTAACGCTTCATGCCTTTCCAACGATAACATTGGTCATCGCGCTATTCCTCGTGCTGCAAATGGTCGGCCTCTATGACACCCTGATCGGCGTAATCCTCATCAAGTCAGCCCTGTTCCTGCCCTTTGGCATCTGGATCATGAAAGGTTTCTATGACTCGGTCCCGTGGGAAATCGAAATGGCAGGCATTCAGGATGGCGCCAGTCGTTTCACTGTCTGGCGGCGCCTCGTTCTGCCCCAGATCAAGCCCGGCATCATTGCCCTTGGCGTTTTTGCCTTCCTTGACGGTTGGAACGAGTATCTGATGCCGCAGATTTTTGCTCCGAGTTCAGATGTTCGTGTGCTTTCGGTCCTGCTTGCCGAGCTTATCCAGGACAACGAGAAGTTCGACTTCAACCTCTTCAAATCCATCGGGCTCTTCTATGTGATCCCGGTCATCATTCTTTATCTCATCTTCCAGAACAAGCTGATGAATATCTATGGCGGAGGCACGAAAGGCTGATGCGTATCCTACTTGAAAACTTCACCAAACGCTTTGGTAACACCACCGTCATCAACGAGATGACGCTCGAGATCGACAGCGGCGAAATGCTGGCCTTGCTCGGCCCCTCCGGTTGCGGCAAGTCCACCACGCTGTTTGCCATTTGCGGCATCCATCAGGTCTCTGGCGGTCGCATCCTTTTCGGTGATCGTGAGGTGACAGACACCACGGCACAATCACGAAATGTCGGGGTGGTCTTTCAGAATTATGCTCTCTATCCGCACATGGATGTATATGAGAATATAGCCTTCCCGCTGACCATCCGCAAAAGGAAGAAAAAGGACATTGAACGCGAAGTCCATGCGATCGCCGAACTGGTCCATATCCCCGAATTGCTCAAGCGCAAACCGGCACAATTGTCCGGCGGACAGCAACAGCGCGTGGCCCTCGCCCGCGCCCTCATCCGCAAACCGGACGTTCTGCTGCTTGATGAGCCGCTCGCGAACCTTGACGCAAAATTGCGCCTTGAAATGCGCTCTGAAATCCGCCGCATCCAGCAGGAAACGGGCATCACGGCCATTCTTGTGACGCACGATCAGGTCGAAGCCATGTCCATGTGCGACCGCATTGCCATCATGAAGGACGGCAAGATCCTGCAAATCGACACCCCGACCGGAATGTATGCCAACCCGAAAAATGAATTTGTCGCGGGCTTTCTTGGCAACCCGCCAATTGCTTTTCTTGAAGGCAGCGCGAAAAACGGTCATTGCGCACTTGCCAACACCGACATCAGCTTGCCGCTGCCTCTGCATCTTGGTGATTTGAACAGCGATCATCCGATCAAACTCGGCATTCGCCCCGAGCTCGTGGGGAACAAGGGGAGCTCCGAAATTTCCGGCACTGTTTCCTTTATTGAAACCCAGGGCCGCGAAAATCTGTATGATATTACTCTGGCCAACGGCTCGGTCATTCGCTCGATCCAGCATGTCCGGGACGATATCAAACTCGGTGACAAGATCACCTGGCCGATTGATTGCAGCAAAATGCTGATCTTTGATAATGATGGAAACCGCCTCTAATGTCCTTTGAAGAAAAAGTCAGAAATCTGGGTTGGCCCCTTGATGAAAATGGCAACCCGCAAAGCCGCTTCGGCGGACCAATGATCATTGGCCACCGAGGGGCCTGTTTCCACGCCGTAGAAAACACCCTTGCTGCCTTTGAGTTGGCATCAACTCTTGGCGCTGACATGTGGGAGCTTGATGTTCGCAACACCGCTGACGGCTTCTGTGTCGTCAGCCATGACGATGATTTATCAAGAACATTCGGAGTAGAAGCCAGAATATCGGAACTGACCCTCAAAGAGCTACAGAGCTTTGTCGACGTAGAAGTCCCGACATTTCAGGAGGTCGTTCTTCTGGCAAAACATCTTGGTACCGGCCTCTATGTCGAGATCAAGGGCGAAGGTTCCAACATGAGCGCATGGAAAATCCTCGAGCAGGAAGGGTACCCCTTCGCTTCTATGGGATCTTTCTACCCCCACCATGTCGCGGAACTGGCCGAGCGCAATTGTCCCTATCCGCTATCCGTTCTGGCCCGTCTTGGTGATGATCCCTTCGAAATGGCCCGCCATGCCAAAGCCGATATCATTCACCCCTGTTGGGAAAGGGCCAGCGAGCGCCCTGACAGCCTCCTCACCGATGAGCTGTTCGAGCAAGCCAAACAGGAAAAACTGCCGATCGTGCTCTGGCATGAAGAACGCCCCGACGTCATCAAGACTGTCATGAAAATGGACGTTCTTGGCGTCTGCTCGGATCGTCCCGAATTGCTGGTTCCCTATGCTTCGTCACCGTCCCGACCCTCAGGACTACCAAAAGGACCTGAGATTGTCTGCCACCGCGGCATTAACAAGCTTGCGCCGGAAAACACAATCGCTGCTGCAAAACTGGTCTTCGAGCAGGGCTTCGACTGGCTTGAACTGGATACGCACGAAACCGCCGATGGCCACTTGATCGTGATGCATGACGACAATCTGGATCGCACCTCCAACGGAACAGGTCCCATCGCCGAGAAAAGTCTTGCAGAATTGAGAGCCCTTGATGCTGGCGGTTGGTTCGGCCCGAAATTCTCTGGCGAACCAATCCCGACCCTTGCCGAACTGATCGATCTGGCCAAAGCTTGGAACAAGAAAATCTATATTGAGATCAAGCATGCAAACCCACAGACCGTGCTTGATCTCGTCAAGGAAAAGGACTTTCTGAAAAACTGTTTCTTCTGGAGCTATGGATGGGACCAGATAGAGGAGTTGGCGCGTCTCGACCCGGAAGTCCAGATCATGGCTCGCAAAAGCGATTATCCAACCATCTCGGACCTGTTCAAGGCGGTATCCCCTTACGTTGTCGAGATCGGCTATGGCGAGGAAGCGCCTGATCAAATGAGGGAAATCAGGCAGAATGGTGCAAAAGCCATGATCTGCTACATGGGCGAGGATGCTACAATCTTCGAGCGAATCAAGGACCTGAAACCGGACATGGTGAATCTCAATCATTCCCATGTCTGGAAAGACGTTTGGCATCATGCCTGCCGAGCTGAGACCGGAAAGGCCCAGGCAGAATGAAAAGGGACGATGAGAGAGCAAAGTCGATCACCTCGGTTGACGTTGCGAAACGGGCGGGTGTGTCGCGCTCAGCGGTCTCACGCACCTTCACGCCCGGAGCCAGCGTCTCCTCCGAAACACGTGAGAAGGTTCTCAAGGCGGCTGAAGATCTTGGTTATCGCGTCAACCAGTTGGCCAGAAGTCTGACCAACAAACGCTCAGATCTTGTTGGCATTGTCGCGGCTAACATGGACAATCCCTTTCGCGCCGAGCAAATCGAACAGATCACCCGCAAGCTGATCGAGCAAAATTTCCGTCCCATCCTGATGCCTGCCGAAGCCTCCGAAGATCCAAGCCGCATCATTGGCATGCTGCTCGAATACAGCGTTTCGGGCGTCATCATCACTTCGGACACCCCGCCACAATCCATCTGTCAGGAATGCGTCTCCCTCGGCGTGCCGATTGTCCTGGTCAACAAGAAGGAGATCGACGCGCCTGTTGACCGAGTTCTGATGGACAATGTCAAATGCGGGGAAATCGCCTTGCGAACACTCCACCGCAAGGGAGCAAATCGCCTTGCGATCATTACTTCGGAAAAGCCTTCCTATTCCTTGGAAGTGCGTCAGAAGGCGTTTATAAATCTGGCCGAAAGCCTTGACCTTGCACAGGTTGAAATCTACACAGGCAGCTTCCAGAATTATAATGGCGGAGCAGAAGCGATGCACAAATTGATCGCCTCTGAACGCTCCTTTGATGGTCTGTTCTGTGTCACGGATTACATGGCTTTGGGCTCGCTTGACGAATTGAGATTAAGCAGTACTTTGTCGGTGCCTGACGATCTCCAGATTATCGGCTGTGACGATATTCGCCAGTCATCCTGGCAGGGCTATGCTCTGACCACAATAAGACAGGACACGGACAAATTGGCCCAAGCCGTGGTCCAGACGCTGCTGGATCGTTTCGAAACGCCAGCCGCCCCCGCAACAACCCGTCTGCTTGAAGTCGAATTGATCGAACGAAGCACAACGCAGAAGAATTAAGAGAATGCAGCAAGTCCAGAGCATCATCGACCAAGAGATGCAAATCCGTTACGACCTCACCAAGCGTCTGGCCCGAGAGGCCGGTGCATTGGCGCTCGAAAAGCTCCAAGAGCTAAAGAGCGGTGCGATAGAGATCGAATCCAAAGGCATATCCGATTTTGTCACCAAGGCTGACAGGGAAGTCGAATGCTTTATTCGCGACACAATCGCGGCGGAATTTCCAGACGACGGTCTCTTGGGCGAGGAATATGCGGCCACCGATAGCCAGAACAGCATCGTCTGGGTCATTGATCCCATTGATGGTACGGCCAACTTCATTCGAGATCTGGACAATTGGGGTGTTTCCATCGCTTGTGTGCGCGATGGCTGTTGCGAGATCGGGGCCATTTATGACCCGAACAAGGACTTTCTGTTTCATGCCGTTAAGGGCGGTGGCGCCTTCAAGGAAACCACGCCGCTACATCACGGCCACAAAACAAACACCCCCCCCAACCCCGTCATGGCGCTTGGCCATTCTCGCCGCTTGCCACTTTCGCTATATCTCAACACCATCCAGTATCTTTTCGACGAGAGGATTGAACACCGGCGCGCCGGATCTGCCGCCATTGCCTTGTCGCAAGCCGCTGAGGGCAAAGTGGATGGCTATTTCGAGGGGAACCTCAACGCCTGGGACTGTATGGCGGGTCTTTTGATCAATAAGGAAGCGGGCAATATCATCCAGTGTGGCGATGACATTCAGCGAAATCTGAGCAATGGCGCAGTACTGGTTGGCAATCCCTATCTGCTCCCCCAACTGGAAGCGCTCGAACGGATCTGCCGATCAGAACTGGCCCAATAGGACCACGGCAGATCCTTGGCAACAGACAGAGCCGCTAACTGAAGATCTCCCGTTCCCGCTCAACGAGCCCGTAAACGAAATCGGAAACAGCCTTGATGCGGCCCAGTTGCCTCGTGCTCTCGTGATAGACTGCCCAATAGGCCCGTTTGATCCGATATTCGGGCAGGATCTCGATGAAATCGTCATCTTCCCGCGCGATGAAACTATGCAGAATGCCAATGCCCAGACCAGCCCGAACCGCTTCGGTTTGCCCCAAGGCACTGGCACATTCAAACTGCGAATGATGCACGCCCATCATCTCGCTGCCATAGTCAAGCGAGGGAGAGTAGATCAGGTCCTCAACAAAACCGATGAGGCGATGCTTCGCCAGCTCTTCACGCTTTTCGGGAATGCCATGCTGTTCCGCATAGTCCCTCGACATGTAGAAGCCCAGAGCATAATCCACAAGCTTACGCACCACCAGGCGCCCCTGGGTGGGCCGATCGACAGTGATCACGATATCCGCCTCTCTGCGATCAAGCGAAAAGCTCCGCGGCACCGGCACCAATTGAACCTTCAGGGCTGGAAACTGGTCCAGGAGCGGTGAGAGTCTTGGGGCCAGAAACGCCACCCCGAAGCCATCCGGAGCCCCGATGCGAACCTCGCCAGAGACTTCAATATCGGTCTCGCCAATCGTCGCTCTGGCATTCAGCATCTCGGTTTCCATGCGCTCGGCGGCAAGAAGAAAGGCTTCGCCCTCTGCTGTCAGCTCACATCCAGTGGTACGCCTCTCCAGCAGTTTGGTCTGAAGTGCTGTTTCGAGTGCAGACAGCCGTCGCGCCACCGTCGCATGATTGACCCCGAGCCGCCGCGCCGCCTGCAAGATCTGACCGGCACGAGCTACCGCTAGAAATACCCTGACATCATCCCAATTCATGCCTATTCCGCCTTTACCACATATTTATTGACTTTAATATTCGCACAACAGATGAGAAATATCGACCATTGATATGCAAATTTTATCGACACAAAATGTCGGACAGAAACCGATAATTTTCATGATGGGAGGATTCCATGCCCCAAGAGATAGGCCACTTCATCAATGGCGAACTGGTTCCCGGCACGTCTGGCCGCTTTTCAGACGTCTTCAATCCGGCAACCGGCGAAGTTCAGGCAAAAGTCGCACTGGCAACCAAGGCAGAACTGAATGCCGCAGTTGAAGCGGCAGCAAAGGCGCAAGTGGCCTGGGCCGCCGTCAATCCGCAGCGTCGCGCCCGTGTCCTGATGAAATTCGTCGCCCTGCTCAACAGAGACATGGACAAGCTGGCCGCTGCTCTTTCCGCAGAGCATGGCAAAACCTTTCCCGACGCCAAAGGCGATGTGCAGCGCGGTCTGGAAGTGGCTGAATTTTGCATCGGAGCCCCGCATCTGTTAAAGGGCGACTTCACCGATGGCGCAGGCCCGGGCATCGACATGTATTCCATGCGCCAACCGCTTGGCGTCGTCGCAGGCATCACGCCGTTCAACTTCCCGGCAATGATTCCAATGTGGAAATTCGCACCGGCCATTGCCTGCGGCAATGCGATGATCCTCAAGCCCTCCGAACGCGACCCATCCGTACCATTGATGCTGGCGCAGTTGATGACGGAAGCCGGCCTTCCCGATGGTGTGCTGCAAGTGATCAATGGCGACAAGGAAAGCGTCGATGCCATTCTGGACAATGAGACCATTCAGGCAGTCGGCTTTGTCGGCTCCACCCCGATTGCGGAATACATCTATTCCCGCTCCACAGCCAATGGCAAACGTTGCCAATGCTTCGGCGGTGCGAAAAACCATATGATCATCATGCCGGACGCCGACATGAACCAGGCCGCGGACGCTCTCATTGGTGCAGGTTATGGAGCTGCCGGTGAGCGCTGCATGGCGGTATCGGTTGCCGTTCCGGTTGGAGAGGAAACCGCCAATCGACTGGTTGAAGCGCTTGTACCGCGCATCGAAAAACTCAAGGTCGGCCCTTACACCGCAGGAGATGATGTCGACTTCGGTCCGGTTGTCACCGCCGCTGCCAAACAGAATATCCTTCGCCTTGTTGAAACCGGCATCGAGCAAGGTGCCGAACTGGTCATCGATGGCCGAGACTTTGAATTGCAGGGCTATGAAAACGGCTTCTTTGTCGGTCCGCATCTGTTCGACAAGGTCACCCGTGACATGGACATCTATAAAACCGAAATTTTCGGCCCTGTCCTGTCGGTCGTCCGCGCCAAATCATACGAAGAGGCACTTGGCCTCGCCATGGATCACGAATATGGCAACGGCACTGCCATTTTCACCCGTGATGGAGATACCGCACGCGATTTTGCCAACCGCATCAATATCGGCATGGTCGGGATCAATGTTCCGATCCCCGTTCCCCTTGCCTATCACACATTTGGCGGCTGGAAAAAATCGGCATTTGGCGATCTGAACCAGCATGGACCAGACGCCTTCCGCTTCTATACGCGGACGAAAACCGTCACGGCCCGTTGGCCTTCGGGCATCAAGGAAGGTGGCGAATTCGCCATGCCGATCATGGAATAGTCAAGCCCCTTTACCTAAGAGGCCATAGGCATTATACCGAATTGCAATGACAACCGTCGCCGGAGCCTCTGGCGGCGGTTTCGTCCTATCCCGGGCGATGAGACAGATAGCAGTTTCGAAGCGCCATTGTCCCGTTTCCCACTTAGCGGCCCCAACAGTCCGAGCAATTGGCAATGTCCCAGACCTTCGAACCCGACATCCTCATCATTGGTGGAGCGCACATTGATCGCATCGGGCGCTCAACCGCTCGCCTCGAACCGGGTCAGTCCAACCCCGGCACCCTCAAGCGCAATGTGGGCGGGGTGGCTGGCAACATCGCCCAATGCCTCGCCCGGCTCGACTGGAACGTTACTCTTTCATCCATCTGTGGCCGGGACGCTGATGCAGATCTGATCCAGAGTGAGCTGACCAAGGCCGGAATCGACCTTGCTTTTCTGGTCACAGAAGGCAGCAAGCCAAGCGCAAGCTACACCGCTATCGAAGACAGGGACGGCTCGCTCATCGCAGGCATTGCCGACATGTCGATCTATGACAGCTATCCCCCTGAAAAGCTTGCCGATTGCCTCTCTGGCCTTTCAGAGCCGACAATCATCGTAGCAGACACCAACCTGCCGGTTTCCGTCCTCGATGCCTTGGCAGACAAAAAGGGAAATCACTTTCTGGCAGTTTCCGCCGTCTCGGGTCCGAAAGCTAACCGGGCAGCGGAAATTCTTGAGAAAGTGGACCTGCTCTTCTGCAACGAAGCCGAGGCAGCTATTCTGGCGCAGGAATTTGCAGAACTGGATGCCCTGCCAGAAATACTGATGGAAATCGGCGTAAAAGCGGGCATCATCACCAAGGGAGGTGCTGGCCTGTCGGCATGGCAAGACAAGGAATTTTTCTCCCGCCCCGCTCCTCCGGTGAAAGTCCGCTCCACCAATGGCGCTGGCGATGCCCTCGCAGCCTCAATGCTGCATGCCCTCTTGTTGCAAACCCCTTTTGACAAGGCACTGGACTATGGCATGGCCGGAGCGAGCCTTGCCTTGATGAGCGAACAAACCGTCCCGGACATGCTGAACAGAAGCATGCTGGAAGCCTGCATCGCGGACATTCCGACCTGACGTAAGGAAAGAAGACACCATGACCGAAAAATCGAGCAACGTGCCAATCATTTTCAGCGCGGAAGTCACAAGCGCCCGTGAAAATGGAACGCCTATCGTTGCGCTGGAATCGACCATCATCACCCACGGCATGCCCTATCCGGAGAATGTATCGACCGCGCTCGAAGTGGAAGAGATCATCCGCGCCGAAGGGGCCTGCCCCGCAACCATCGCAGTGCTTGACGGCGTCATCAATGTGGGCCTTGAAAGGAAACAGATCGAGGATCTCGCCCAGCGCGACGACATTCTCAAGCTTTCCCGCGCAGACCTTGCTTATGCACTGATTTCAGGTAAAAGCGGCTCGACGACGGTGGCCGCCACCATGATCTGCGCAGCGCAGGCTGGCATCGCAACCTTTGCCACGGGTGGCATTGGCGGCGTGCATCGGGGTGCAGAAGTCAGCTTCGATATTTCTGCCGATCTACAGGAATTGGCCAAAACGCCGGTCATGGTCGTCTCTGCCGGTGTCAAGGCGCTGCTCGATATTCCAAAGACGCTGGAGCTTCTGGAAACCCTCGGCGTTCCGGTCGTCGGCTTTCAAACTGATGCATTTCCCGCCTTCTGGTCCCGCGAGAGTGGCGAAGCCTGTCCTTTGCGTCTGGACCAACCGCAAGAGATTGCCGCCCTTTACCAAATGCGTCAGTCGCTTGGACTTGAAGGCGGCATGATCATTGCCAATCCGGTGCCACAGGCGGACGAAATTCCACGCAATGAAATGGAAACCGATATTCTGGAAGCCATCGCAGAGGCCAACCGCCACCATGTGGTAGGCAAGGAAGTAACGCCTTTTGTGCTCTCCCGCATCAAGGACCTGACCAATGGTGAAAGCCTTGTCACCAACATCGCATTGGTCAAGAACAATGCGCGACTGGCAGCAAAAATCGCAAAGGCCTTATAGGAAGGCTTTATAATGAGTTGCGCCATTGGATGACTGATCGTCAATAGAAAAACAGCCTGCCAAACGATTTTTGGCAGGCTGTTTTTTTGCGATCTCATACAAGTCAGCCTGGGCTAGTCGTCAAGCATTTCCTTGATTTTGGTCGCCAGTTGCTTAAGCGAGAAGGGCTTGGGCAGGAAGCCGAATTCCTCATTGTCGGGCAGATTTTTCCGGAAGGCCTCTTCCGCATAGCCCGACATGAAAATGACCCGCAATTCCGGTCTCTTCTTGCGCAGCTCTCCGAGCATGGTGGGGCCATCCATTTCCGGCATCACGACATCAGAGACGACCAGATCGACGGGCTCATCAATCTCGTCAATCAGTTCAAGCGCTTCAGAACCGGACTCGGCTTCATAAACCTTGTAGCCGCGGGAAGCCAACGCCCGCGCGGCAAAGGCTCGCACGGCCTCTTCATCCTCGACAAGAAGGATTGTGGCCGTACCAGTGTAATCGGTGACTGCGGTTTGAGTTGATGCGGCTGTTTCAGAAGCAACGGCGACATCATCTTCGCTTCCTTCGCTGCCAAGGCTCTCGACCAGCTCGGCAACCTTGTCTTCCTTGACATGGCGCGGCAGGAAAATGCGGAAGGTCGTTCCCTCTCCCAACTCGCTCTCGAGGAAAATGAAGCCACCTGTCTGTTTGACAATGCCGTAAACCGTCGAAAGACCGAGGCCGGTTCCCTTGCCCACATCCTTGGTTGAAAAGAAGGGCTCGAAAATCTTGTCACGAATATCGGCAGGAATACCGGTTCCGCTATCGACCACTTCAAGCAGCACATATTCGGCCACATCAAGCTGCTTGTATGGCATCTCCCGCGATTCTTCTTCCGACAGGTTTCGGGTCTGGATCGTCAGATGTCCCCCATCCGGCATGGCATCGCGAGCATTCACAGCCAGATTGACAATAACCTGCTCAAGCTGGTTAAGGTCAGCCTTGACCGGCCAGAGATCCCGGCCATGCACCAGCTCCAGATCAACCTTCTCACCAAGCAAACGATCGAGCAGGATCGACAGGTCCGCCAAGACGTCACCAAGTTCCAGCACTTGAGGTCGCAGGGTCTGACGACGAGAGAAAGCCAACAACTGCCGGACGAGCGAAGCTGCCCGGTTGGCGTTCTGCTTGATATTCATGATATCCTGAAAAGCCGGATCGCTTGGGCGATGACTGGTCAACAACAGGTCCGAGAAGCCGATGATTGCCGTCAGCACATTGTTGAAATCATGAGCAACCCCACCGGCCAACTGGCCGACCGCCTGCATTTTCTGGCTTTGCGTAAACTGGACTTCCAGTGCGCGCTGCTCGGTCGTCTCCAATGCATAGACAATAATCTGCTCATCATCCCCTTCGCTATCTTCGACACCGGAAGGGAAGAAACGCACGGTTCTGGTGGCATCTTCTGCAAGTTCGCATTCAACGGGCAGAATATTGCTTTTCCCCTTGAGAGCCTGCTCGATGGCAGCGGCCAATGCCTCGCGTTGTTTTTCGGAAACCAGATTGAGAATTGTAGGCGCAGGTGCCTCACTGTCCTCGCCCGGTGTTCCAGGAACGATCGAGGCGAACATGCGGGCAAATGGCGCGTTGGTCCGCAAAACATGCCCTTCGCCGGTGAGCGCAGCAATTGCAATCGGCGTATTGTTGAAGAAGCGGGCAAAGCGCACCTCTGCCACCCGCAGTTCCTCTGAAATATCCTCACCCGGACTGCGATTGATAACGATCGTGCGCGAGGCCCCCGGCGTTCCGTCAGACGCCATCGGAACACGATGCATCAGGCGGACAGGAAGCCCCTGCCCATTCTGCTTGACCAGATCGAGATCGATCATTTCGGTCTTGGGCATGCTCGGAACGCTATTGGCCGCAGACAGCAAAGCGGTTCCATCGCCAGACACCAGTTCGCTGAGATTGAGTTGACGCGGTTCAAACTGTGCCAGATCATAGCCCAACCAGTCTGCGAGCGTCGCATTCATGTAGATCACGCGCCCATCAGGCTCGGCCGAGAAGAAGCCTGCCGGAGCGTGATCGAGATAATTGATCGCCAGTTGCAGTTCCTGAAAGATGTTTTCCTGCCGCTCTCGATCCCGCGTGATGTCGGAGACTTGCCAGACAGACAGGGTGTCGTGCTTGCCGCTTGCCGCAGTCTGCTTCAGAGGCCGAACACGAATGCGGAACCAGCGTGCCTGCTGTTCCGTTTCCTCGCCTACCTGTCCGTTTGGAGCTTTGAAAAGCCTGAATTCTTCCAACGCCGGACGCCCCGAGCGGACCGCTTCGGACAGTCTGTAGATCGCCTCTGCCGCATCGGGCTCACCACCGAAACTGCGTTCGATGGAGCGGATCGCCTTGGCACTGTCTGCCCCGGTCAGCCGTGCATACTCGCTGTTGGCATAAACAATACGTTCCCTGGCATCACAGACAACAATGCCATCTCTCATGCTATCCACAAATTGCCGCGTCAAATGCGGGGCAGGTGCACGATTGCCGAACTGAAGCAAACCGACGCTGAGGCCAAGCAAGGCCAAAATGCCAACACCGGCCAGAAGGCTAAGAAAGACCAGTTGCAACTGGCCCCACAAGGCACCTTTGAAAAAGACCAGAGCCACAGCGATGCCGACCAGAAAAACAGCAGACAAAAGCAGCCATTTCACGCTGCCCGAGCGTTCTGCGTAATCAATCATGGCCGGCTCGAGTTCGTCCTGACTCAACGGCTTTTTCATTCATCTACCCCTGCTTCGCCGAGCGGCTTCATTGCCAAGAATCGACATTACCCAAATTGCCTCAAAACTCTAGTTTCGGCTAGACCAACTTGACCGATTTTTTAGTTTCATGATGTAGCTGATTACCTCTGCCACAGCTTTGTAGTGTTCTTCAGGAATTTCACCGTCGATTTCCACCGTGGCATAAAGAGCACGGGTCAATGGCGGGTTCTCCACGATCGGCACGTCATGTTCGCGCGCGACTTCGCGAATCCTCATTGCCGTATCATCGACGCCCTTGGCCAGACAAACCGGCGCACGCATGCTGTTTGAATCATATTTCAAGGCCACCGAATAGTGGGTCGGGTTGGTCAGCACGACCGAGGCTTCAGGCACCGCGGCCATCATGCGTTTGCGACTGCGCTCCATTCGGATCTGGCGCAATTTGGCCTTGATGTGCGGATCACCTTCCTGTTGCTTGAACTCTTCCTTGATTTCACGCAGGGACATTTTCTGTTTTTCATACCAACGGTTCCGCTGGTAAAGAAAATCCATACCGGCAATCAGGGCCATGACCAGAATGACACCGATAACCAGCTTCAGCGCCAGCCCCTGAATGAAGGGCAACAGCTCAATCGGCTCAAGACCGATCACCACATCCAGTTTGTCCCTCTCTGGATAGAGAATGATCCAGAAGAGCGAGGCAACAACCCCGAGCTTGATCAACCCTTTCACAAAATTGACAAGACTCTCTTTTGAAAACAGACGCTTGAAGCCACTGGCAGGTGAGACCTTGGACAATTTGGGCTGAATGGGTTCTGACGTGAAAACGAACTTGTGCTGAACCAGATTGCCGGCAATCGCCACGACCAGAAGTGCCAACATCGGCAAGATCAGGACACCGAGCATGGCATAACCGACCTTGCCCCACAATTGCCCAAGCAAGGAGCCGTTCAGATGCAGCTGATAGGAGTGTTCGAGAAACCCCCGAAGATTGAAAGCAGTTCCCTTGGCGACATATCCCCCAAGCACAGCAACAACGAGACCGGTTCCCAGCATCGAGAACCAGGCGGTCACTTCCTGGCTTTTGGCCACATCGCCTCTTTTTATCGCGTCATCGAGACGCTTTTGCGTGGGCTCTTCCGACTTTTCAGCATCATCATTTTCTTCGGCCATGACGGTCTCCTAAACCTGTCCATCACTATGCGCCTTGGGTTTAGCGTATAATGAACCTGCCAATTACAGCTTCGATATGTCCCATATACCAACTCATCATGGTGATCAGCATTATCATGAACAGCATGAGACCGACCAGAATGTTAGCCGGCATTGCCAGAAAAAAGACCTGCAATTGCGGCATGAGACGCGAAAGAATACCAAGGGCAAAATAGAAGATCAGCCCATAGGCGATAAAGGGAGAGGCAAGCTTCATCCCGATGATGAAGGCCTGTGTCAGTGTTTCGGTCGCAAATTGCGCGATGTCGGCAACGGGCAAGGGCTGATTGACCGGGAACAGCTGATAGCTGTCATACATTGCAGCAATCATCAGATAGTGAAGATTGGTAATGAAAATCATCGCCACCGCCAGCATGCTCAGAAAGGTGCCAATCTGAACCGTCTGCTGCCCGCTGGTCGGATCCGACCCCATGGCAAAGCTCAGCCCGAGCTGAAAGGCAATCGTCGTAGCCGCGATCTGCAAGGCCGCCATGATCAGTTTGACGGTAAGCCCGATCAAAACCGCAATCGCCATCTCCTTGCCCATCGCAAAGAGAATGGCCGGGAAATTCTGAGGCACGACGCCATAATTGCTCGAAACCAGCGGATAAAGAACAAGGCTGGTCATCAGCGCCAGAATCAACCTTATGCGCGTTGAAATCGATTGCTCGGAAAAGGCAGGCAACAGCATGAACAGCGTGCCAATGCGCGCAAAGATGAGAATGAATATATAGGCTGTCTGAGGAAGGAAAGTGATGAGCATGTGCGTTCAGTCCCTGCCAGGGTCAATAACGACATTTGTCGTTTCAACCCGATATGGCACGCTCCATCAACATTCTCATATATCCGCTCAGAGTCGCACCAAGAAACGGCATGGTCAGCAGGATCGTCACGAAAATCGCGATGATCTTGGGGACGAAAACAAGGGTCATTTCCTGAATCTGGGTCAAGGCCTGAAACAGCGCGATGACGACACCAATGATGAGCCCCACCAGCATGATGGGGGCTGCAATTTTAATCAGCACCCAGACACCTTCCCTTGCGATGTCGAGGACTTCCGGACCAGTCATCTCAAATCTCCTTCAGAGACAAAATTCCAATGCAAAAACCGGCCCGATTGATCAGAGAAGCGAAAAATCAGATTGGCATCTGCATGATTGACTCATAGGCAGATATCACCCGGTCCCTGACAGAAACCATCGTTTCCAGAGCCACCTCGGTTTCAGCAACAGCCGTTACCACATCGACAACATCAGCCTTGCCCTGAACCATGTCGGTTGCGGTATCTTCAGCGATCTTGCCTTTGTCGAGAACACCGGTTACGCCGTCCTTGACCATGGCACCGAAGTCGGGCTTGGCGTCGGCTGCCTTTTGAAGCGTTTGATCCGATTGTGTCTGATTCGTGAGCCTTTGGGCTAGACTATAAGCGTTTGCCGCACTCAAAGAAGTATTGATCATAATGTCGCTCGCCTGCCGCATAATCGGCGCTTGATAGGTTACGTTCTACTGATACAAGGATCAGACTTTCAGAATTTCCAGCGTTTTGGAGACCATGGACCGAGTGGCCGTAATCACGTTGAGGTTTGCCTGATAGCTTCGTTGCGCCTGTTGAAGGTCTGTAATTTCCGTCAAGTTGTTCACATTGGGCAACTTCACATAGCCTTTGTCGTCTGCCGCCGGGTTTCCCGGATCATATTGAACGCGGAATTCCGACTTGTCGGGAAGCACGCGCCCCATCTCGACCAGATTGGCCTCCACCTCCTGGTCAAAACGCGACCGAAAAGACGGGATTTGTCTCCGATAAGGATCTCCGCCCGGCTCACGCGCGGTGGAATCAGCATTCGCAATATTCTCTGAAATCACGCGCATACGACCACTTTGCGCATGAAGGCCAGAGGCTGCAATCATGATTGATTTCAAAAAATCCATCTTGTTCCCTTCCCTCGCTCTCGAGCTTGACGAGCCAGTTTCCTATCAGACGCGACCATTCGGGCGAAAAGGCCTAGCCCTTGCCCGCCGCGGTTCGGATCATACCCAGCCCTTTGGAGTAGAGACTGGCCACAGCCTGATAATCCATCTGGTTCGCGGTCACTTTCATCATCTGCTCTTCAAGGCTCACATTGTTCCCTTCAGGCGTAACCTCGAACCCGTCAGACTTCTGCTCCCAGTCCATTCCATTGGGGAAAATCGCCCTTCCCTTCAAATGTTGCGAACTGGTCAGCCGTGTTTCCAGACCAGGTGTTTGCCTGCGATCAACCATCGTGTCGACATCAAAAGCCTTGAGATCCTTGGCGTCATAATTCGGACTGTCGGCATTGGCCACATTCTCGGCCAGCACTTTTTGTCTTGCCTGATGCCAATGCATCTTCGAGCGCAGCATCGAAAAGAGTTTCAGATCCGAGATTGCCAATTTCCGGCTCCATGAGGTTTGGAAGCAGCAGACATGATGCGGCAGCAAATCACGCCCTCTTTAGGCAAATTTTGCCTATCAAATGGTTAACAAGATCTTAACAATTTGGATTTGGCTGCAAAAACGGCAGAAACCGGGCTTCTTGAAGAAAATGGCAACAGGCAGGAATTGCATCTTGCACAGAAAAACACAAAAAAATACTTCGAAATCGTTAAGATACTGTGGCAAATTCAGATTCGCATAGGATGCAGTTGCCCGCATCCCTTTTGGACCAATTTGAAAGACTGAAATAGAGAAGATTGGAAAACTCATGTTAAGTGATGAAAGCGGCCTGCTCGTACAATTTCTCCTGGCCCTTGGTGTGGTCTTGATCCTGATCCTTCTTCTCGCCTGGATCATGAAGAAACTGAACGTGGTATCCTCCAGAATTGTCCATCAGGGCGGAGACCCTCGCCTCTCCATCAAGGAAGCCATTGCAGTTGACCACAAGCGCAAACTTGTTCTTGTCAGCCGGGATCATGTCGAACATCTGCTTCTCATCGGCGGCGACAATGATCTGCTTGTCGAACATCACATAATGCCGATGCCTCCACAACAGCAGCCACATGCGAACGCCCCGATCCAGCAGCCGCCAAGAGTTGCTAATCCGGCGCCCGGAGGACACAGACCTCTCGCTCCGCAATCGGGACCGTTGCCACATCGCGAGATGGGCAATACCCAGCAAATGCCCGCAAATGCGGTACGCGCGCCAGCACCCGTCGCTCCAGGTCAGGCCCAGCCAGCTCTGCGAGACGCCGATTTGGCCGCAAAAGTCTCCTCCGCTTCCATTGTAGCGGCAGCAGCGGAAGCGCTTGGCGAGCCCCGGCCAAAAGATCGTGCAACCAACCAGCCCGCACAAAAGGGATCACGCTTTCAACCTCCCCTCAACAATCCGCCAAAGACCACGACCGCTTCCTTCGAGGATACATCTCGCCAACCTATGTCAAAACGAGAAGAAACGGCGGAGGAACCAACAGAGCCACCAATGGCCCCAACCAAACCGGTCGTGTCCTATTCCGGACCTGAGGAAGACAGGACAAAAGCACCAGCGCTGAAAGCTCCCGAAGTGACCCTGTCAGACGCAAATGCGACAGCAGACGCCGCGCCAGCACAAGAAAAAGAGAAAGCGGGCCACACCAATGAAATCCCGATGGAAATGACGGAGAAGCCAACGCAGGAAGAACCAGAAGCAACCCTGGACATCCCTCCTGCCGAGGACGATCCCGAAGCAGAGACGCCAGATGCCTCTACCGAAGAGCACCATCAATTGAGGCCAGAAGCATCATACGATGATGAAATCACTCGCCTTCTGAACGAGCTCTCAAGCGAAATCAAGAAATGAACGACAGCTGTTCCGAAGAAAAATCAAAAAGCGAGCATAGTTGGCTGAAGCGGCATGTTTCAAAGCGCTCAGCCATCTTTTTCGGCGTCCTGCTTGCGACCTTGTCTGCACTTGCCCTGTTCACGACAAGTGGGCCGGCCCTTGCCCAGCAGCTTTCAATCGGCTTTGGAGATGACCTGACCCTGACAGAACGAGCGGTACAGCTGGTTGCCTTGCTGACGGTCCTCTCGCTCGCCCCATCCATTCTGGTCATGGTGACGTCCTTTACGCGGATCATCGTGGTTCTTTCACTGCTGCGCTCCGCCCTTGGTCTTCAAACCTCGCCACCGAACACCGTCATGGTCAGCCTCGCTCTGTTCCTGACGGCCTTCATCATGGCACCGACCTTTGATGAGGCTTATGACACGGGCATAAAGCCGCTCGTGGATGGTGCAATCGAGCTGCCTGAAGCCTTTGACCTTACGGCAAAGCCTTTCCATCTCTTCATGCGTCAGCAGGTGAGAGAAAGCGATCTGGAGCTGTTTCTGGATATGGCAAACCAGCCTGCACCCGCGACACCTGAAGACCTCAGCCTGCGCATTCTGGTGCCGGCATTCATGATCAGCGAATTGCGTCGAGGCTTTGAAATCGGATTTTTGGTCTATTTGCCATTCATCATCATCGATCTGGTCGTTGCCTCCATCCTCATGTCCATGGGCATGATGATGTTGCCGCCGGTCGTCATTTCCCTGCCGTTCAAACTGATCTTTTTCGTTCTCGTCGACGGCTGGAATCTGGTCACTGGCTCGTTGGTCAAGAGCTTCCTGGGCGGATAGGCAGATGCTGATGGTTCAAGCGAGCGCGAAGATGTCAGGCTTGCGGGGTGGTTGTCGCAGGAGCCGCTGACTGCTCACCAGCCGCCGCCGGAGTGGCACCCTCAGGCAAGACCTCATTCTCCGCTCTTGTGCTGCCACTTGTGCCTTTCTGCAAATAGCGGCTCCGATATTCAGTGAGGAAGCGCTCCATCGTGCTGATACCGGCTATTTCCTGAGCAACTGTTTGGAATTCCTGACCATCGCGCTGTTCTACCGGTAGGGTGACAACATCAAAGGCACCAGAGACTTGCGTATCCGACATTTGCTTGGAGAATTTCCGCCGCAAGCGGTCAAGCCCCAAGCGGTCATCGGACAGCGAGTAGGCAATGCCGGCCCTCAGGATATTTGTCTGCTCCTCGGTGTCAAGCGGGCTGGAAACGCTCCAACGGTCCCCAAGCATCTGCTCGATTTGCTCAGCGGCTTCCTGCCAGCGTTTGGCACGCCAAAGGACATCGGCCTTCAGCTGCTCGACGTCATTGCCTTGCAAGGGCTTGACAAGATCAAGCGCCAGATCAACCTTGTTCAACTCAGCAAGAGCCTTGGCCTCAACCAATCTGCGTTGGCGCTCCAGGGACAAGGGCAATTGAGACTGCCGCGTCCGGCGCAGCACATCAAGCGCCATATTGGGTTTCTGATCAAGCAGATAGATAACAGCAAGATCGGCAGCAATCTGGGATCGCGCTGCCCCTTTCAAACGGTTATCCACCTGATGTTTCAACAATTCCTCGGCGCGATCCAGCAAATCCACTTCAACCAGCTTGTCGGCCAGACGCCGCACCATCTCGTCACCCCGTCGGCCAACCGGTGTCAGCTCGCGGAAATCGTAATAAAGCGAAAGGGCCTTGATGGCAGAAAGCTCATCGACCTTGCCGTCGAGGAACAAAGACGAGAAAACGCCATTCATTTCCTCTTGCAGCACACGGGTCACATCGGAGTTGGCGTTTGACGTCGTCGCAGATTTCAGCGTCTCGAAGGCGTTTCGATATTCGCCCTTGTCGACATAGAGATGAGCCAAAGCGCGCAAACCATTCAATTCGACATCATCCCCGCGCCAGATCATGGTCAGGCCCTCGAGCTGATCGATTGCCTGTGCATCATCAATTTGCTTTTCCTGATGCTTGAGCTTGATTTCCTGCAACCAGGCATCATTTGCAATCGGCAGATAGTCGGTTTCGCGTGACGCCTTGAAGGCTTCAAGAGCCTCTTCAGGCTGATTGCGGGCAACGGCGATTTTGCCACGCAAGAGATTGTAGCGGGCTACCCCTTCAGGGTTCAAATGTGCAGGATTGACCTCGGCAAGCGCGGCCTGAGCGCTGCCAAATTGCTGATCGAGAAGCGAGATCTCAACCCCGTCCAGCAGCATCATGTTTCTGATATAGTCGCTATAATCCTGCGCGACGGTTGCAGCCAGATCAAGCGCATCCTCTGCCTCGCGCCAGCGACCTGAACGAGCGGCGGCCAAACCGCGCCAGACCGAAGCATCGGCATCATTTTCGAACTCGGGATGATCCAGCCTGCGAAACGCAGAATCGGGCCGCCCTGCAAAAAGCTCGGTCGCCGCAAAAAGGGTCCTGAATCCACGACCACGTGCAAATTCGGGGGCGGACGCCTCGATGATCTGCAAATGCCCCAAGGCTTCGTTCGAATATCCATTGGCAAGAAGCAGCTTGGCAAGCGCCATTTCGCTCTGGATTGCCATGAGATCATCAAATTGCGACAGCTTTCTCTCAAGCGCCTGACGTTCACGGGCAAAGGCTACGGGGCTCTTCGCAATCAGGGATTCAAGATTGAGATAGGTCTCACGAACCTTTCCCGTCGCGCTTGAAAGACCGGAAAGATCGGCCTTTCCAACCTTGGCATTGGAGAGCGTCAACCCGCGGCTGGAACTGACATAGACAAAGCCACCATCCCTTGCGACCTGCAAGTCATCGACATTTTCAACCAGCGCAATACCATGCGCAGAAACCAACGTGGAAAAATCGACAAATTCCTGCGTCTTGACAAATCCGCGTGCAGGACCCAGCCCCGTCACCACATGAACATTTTCTCCGGTGCCGGGATCGCGAAGTTTCAGAATACTGCCCGTGCCTTCAAACTTCACCCGCATGGCTGATCTGCCGCCACTGATTTTCGTGCGCGCCATGTGCAGAGGCTTGGTCGGCTCGACAACCATGTCTCCGATGGTCATCAACCAGCCATAACCTTCGGGTGAAAATGTCACCAGCCGGGCATTCTTCAGGGGAATCCTCAAGACGGCCGTATTGCCAGACCGCCAGACTTCAAGGTCATCTGCAATCGCAGCCAGTTGAGGCCGCACCGCAGACACATCAAGTCCCAGACTGGTATCGAAAATAGCCCAGATCACACCGCTTTTCTTGAAAACGGCTGAAGCGGTCGGGTCCTTGAAAGGAAAATACAAGCGCACGGAACGTCCGAACGCCTTGGCTTCAACAGGGAGCATTTGCGCAGTCAAATCCTGACCGTATCCGACCATCTGCTCCGCATTGCCTTGCGTCGCGCCATTCCCTTCAAGAGTTTGCGGGTTGCCTTGAGCAATCTGCTGCGCATCTGTCTGGCCAGGCTGAACTGTCTGGCCGGGTTGAACAGCTTGTACGGCCTGATCGTTTCCACCCATTTGCAGTTGTTGCGGCCTCACCGTTTGCGCGTCAACACCGGTTGGGGCAACAGGTGCAGAACCTTGATCTCCGAGCTGCTCTCCATTCCCGATTGGCATGATCTGATCGGTTGTCACCTGGCTTGCGCCACCACCATTTCCATTGATCTGCGAAGGAGGAACAGTTGACGGCTGCAATACCTGCCCCCCGACGGGAGCCCCGTTCTGTTGAACCAGATCCTTTTGCTGATTTGGCAAAAGTGGCTCGGTAACCTGCGCATTGGTAAACAGCTCCGAGCCCGCAGGTTCGCCATTGGGGCCGGGACCAAGGACCAGTGACTCGCCACCACCGACCATCAGATCTCCCGAATTTGAGCCACTACCAGATGTCCGCGGATCGAGATTGACGCCATTGGCGATCAGAACCCCTGTGTCACCCTCTCTTGAAACGGCGCGCGTTATATTGTCCTGCGCGTCCTTGACCTCGAACAATCGCTTATCACCGGTAATATCGACAATATAGGAATTGTCCTCACGGAAAGCGCGAACGTCAGATGTCGGATCCACCGTAATGGTGAAGTTCGTCCCGCCATTTTCGTTGGATGAGATTATGTCATTGACCAATGGAGGCAGGTCTGCGCGCAAAGCCGATAAATCGACATCGGTTTTGTGATTAAAGAAAACCCTGACATCGCTCCCCTGCCGCTCGAAAGTGGAATCAAAGGAAATGTTCCAGATAAAAGCGATGCGGGTAAAGGTGGGATGATCCCCCACCCGGATATCAAGGACCGGGCGAACCCGTGAACTCTGCTTGGACTGCTCCAAGGACCGCGCCAGCCGCAAGGCTTCTTCCGCCCGCTTGGCAAGCTCCCGCACCACATCGGCAGGGAGAGAGGGCGGCAGCCCGGACCAGCTTGTTGGCAAGAGATCGACATAGAGGCGCTCGCCCGCTTCCATGGTGTTGATGCGGATATCGGGCTTGAGCGCGATACGCAATCCTTTTCCATCGGGATCAAGGCGAGCAATGATGATCGCGTCAGGCAGAATACGCGGCAATGAGGTAACGGATTCCGCTTTGACCGGCTCGTCAAAACGGATCACGAAAATGCTGTTTTCCTGCTTGATCGAATATCCGGGAAGAAGGTTTCGTCCGACAAAATTCAGGACGATGCGGCCATATCCTTCCTCTTGAGTCACAGCAATCTGCAATTCGCCCGTTTCGTCAGCATTGTCGGCCCCTGCGCCCACCGCCTGTTGGGCAAGCGCGCCAACGACACCAAGATGAAAGAAAAACAAACCAGCAACAACGAACAGCACGGACAAAACCGCAGAAGGCGCAAACAAGGAATGCGCCATATCCGTCAGTTTCTGCCATGTTAGCCCATGCCGTAGAGCTGGTTGCGACATTGAAGATCTCCGAACCCCGAAATACCCCTGTCAACCGACTGCATGGATTGACAAACTCATAGGGCTCCCACCAAACTAATTGAAAATGCTTTCTCGCGGATTACCAAAGTCAGCAAATTTCTAATCCTATCGATCACGAGGCCTCAGTTTCCGATCTGCGGCAAGGCCTCCATCGACATCGATTCCACCTCTTGTTCCAGCGAACGGCCCTTGGCGATAGCCGCACTGAGCGCACTTGCCTTATCCGGATCCATCGCCCCCATGATCGCCGCCATCTTGCGCGACTTCATGGTTCTGACAACATCCAGAAGAATGTCCTGATCGAGCATTTCGAAAATCTGCGCGGCCTGCGATGCTTTCATGGATTCATACATAGCCACCAGCCTCGCGACATCCTCACTCTGCTGTTCCTTGCGTTTCTTGGTTGCAAGTTCGATTGATTGCTCAAGGGACTTCAATTCGTCCACCCGTTGCTGAAGCCTCTTTTCGGCGGCTTTCAGCAAAGCTTCTCTCATCTCGAGACTCTTGGCTCTCTCATCAAGCTCCTCGCGACGCTTGGCAAGACGTTCGAGAATTGCAAGTTCGGATCTCGAACTCTTGGCAGGATCAATAAGCATGCCCTCGACCAGAGACGGTGGCTCATCGCCGGCAGGAAGCGCAGCGTCCTGTGCCCCTGCCGCAGCCTCGGCCCCACCCTCTGCACCTTGTTCAGGCGCTGTAGTCTGGGCTTCCTGAGCCAAAACGGGAGTCGTCGACCCTGCAATCATGTCACCATTCGCAACCAGATGAACGACTTTCACAAAAAGCAATCCGGTTACCGCAATCAGGAGAGTGGGAAGAAGACGAACCTGGGTCATGCAGCAGCACCCCTCTTCTGCCTGATTGCCATCAGTCGTTCTGACGTCGCAGCAGCAACATCCTTAAGTCGACGTGGGCTTTCTACGGTTTCCACCAACGGAGCTCCGCTCCTTCTGTCGACCGGTTCATATCGTTGTTGTGCGCCATAGCCGACACCAACCTGATCATACAGAGGATCCTGTTCCATGGCCGCACGGGCAGCAACCCGACGGGCTGCACCGGCGTCGCGCACCGCATCCGAGATTTTCACGAGCCGACCGACGACACCTTCCCCCTGAGAAACATAATATTGCAACTCCGACGAGAGGCGTTCGGCTTCCATAAGGCGGTGTGCCAAATTCTTGTCGCAATCACCAGCGGTTGCCTTGAGACCCAGAATGGCCCTTTCCGCAATTTCGGTCGCAGTAATCAGCTCTGCAATTGTTGCCCGAAGAGCCTCTTCGTCATTGCGAAGACGCTTCAGTCGACGGTTCAAGGTCATACAATAGCCGATCGTCAAAACGAGCAAAAAAGCGACAAGCAATTCAATCATCATTCCAGCAGACATTACTCACCCTTTCCAGATCCGCCCTGAGCGGCTTTCTCAAACGCGGCCAAAGTCGTTTTTGGCTTGGCCAGTTTATCGGACACTTGAACAGAAATATTGCCGTTATGCTGCCCCATCACCCCATTTGTCAGATAAATGCCACCGCATTTGAGATTGACAGGATCTCCGGGGCCGGTCTCCAGCATGAGAGTCTGCCCAACATCAAGTTTCATCACTTCATTGAGTGACATTTTCTTTTCAAACAGCAAAGCATCTATCTGAATATCGGAATGAAAGACTTCCGTTGCCAGATGTCCTTCCCAGATCGGATCCCGACCGAACTTCTCGCCCATGAACATTTGCAGCAGCAAATCACGGATCGGTTCGATCGTCGCATAGGGAAGCAACATCTCAATCTTGCCGCCCCTGTCTTCCATATCAATGCGCAATTCAACCAAGATGGCCGCGTTGGCAGGACGAGAAATGGCAGCAAAGCGGGGGTTTGTCTCAATCCGCTCGAGCTCGAATTTAACCGGGGAAAGAGGCGCAAACGCCAATTCCGCATCTTCCAGAACGATCTCGATCATCTGACGAACCAGATTGAGCTCGATCGTGGTATAGGGGCGCCCCTCAACACGAATCGCCGACGTGCCCCGACCACCGCCAAGCAACACATCAATGATCGAATAAATCAGGCTGGAATCAACCGTTATCAGCCCAAGGTTATCCCACTCCCTGGCCTTGAAAACAGTAAGAATGGCTGGCAGCGGAATGGAGTTCAGATAGTCGCCAAACCGGATGGAGGTAATGGAATCGAGCGAGACTTCCACATTGTCCGACGTGAAATTGCGCAAACTGGTTGTCGTCATCCTGACCAGTCGGTCAAAGACAATTTCCAGCATCGGCAAACGTTCATAGGAAACGATTGCGGAATCGATAAGGGCCCGCACACCGCTACGCTCACTGGCGAACCCGTCATCAAGACTGAAGCCCAGAAGGTTGTCGATTTCTTCCTGATTCAAGACACGGTCGGCACCACGCGAGGCGCTGTCATCCCCGTCCATAGGCTCATCGATCATGGCCGCCCACTGCGCAGCCATCTCATCGGCACTGCCAGCACCCTGCTCTTCAAGAGCGGCGCCCCAGTCGGCCATCAGGTCTACACTGTCATCGTCGTCGTCGTCAGCCATAACAAACCCTATTGAATAAGGATTTCCTTAAACAGGATATCATTCACCTTGACCGGATAAATTGCATCATTGATGCGTTTGAGAAGTTCCCTTTTCAACCTGAAAAGCCCTGCCGACCCTTCAAGATCACTTGTCCTCAACTCACGCAAATAAACCTGAAACGCATCGAGAACCCGAGGCATGAAAGGCTCGATTTTACGTGACTGTTCCTCACTCAGCAATTCCAGAGACACCTTCAGGCGAAGATATTGCGCCCTGCCGTTGTTGGAATTCAGATTCACCGTCATTTCGGGCAAATCGAAGAAATAGGCTTTGCTTTCAGGTTCGGCATTCGGATCATTTTCCGGCGCAACCACGTCTTCCGAAGAAGAAAACAGGAAAAAATAGGCTCCAGCACCGCCGCCACCCAACAAGATCAGGGCCAATGCGATGATTATGATCAGCTTTTTCTTGCCACCGGACGAACCTTCGCCGCCTTCTTCATCAATGTCGACTTCTTCGGACATGCCGGACCCGATCTTTGATAACGATTCATCAATCTTGGTTAATGACTCTTATTAATTACGTCAGAAAAGGTTAACAAATCCTTTCCAAACGTTAACGACTTCAAGCGCGGCAACTTTTTCCCACTCGGCAATTTTGCCCCTGAATCCCTTGCCCTCCAGCGGCCGCAAGCGAAGCAAATTCATTGAAATATATAAAGAATTTCAAATGGCACGCATCATGCTTAATGAACTGTGAACGCATTACGCTGGGGAGCAACGATGCGCATCAATTGGGAGCAAAGTGGTTAACAGTTATGGAGAACTCACAACTTATAGGCCTGACGCGGCAGATGGCACTGCGGCGCAAGATGGATGTTATTGCCAACAACTTGGCTAACATCAACACATCGGGCTACAAGTCTGACAATCTTCTGTTCAAAGAGTTCATTATGCCGGTCGCCAAGATGAATGACTTTCGTTATTCGGACCGGAAATTGTCTTACGTTCAGGACGATATCATCGCAAAGGAATTCAAGCCCGGTGGAATCATTGAAACCGGCAACCCTGTCAATGCGGCCATCAACGACACATCGTCCTTCTTCGTGATCGACAGCCCGAACGGCGAACGCTATACGCGCAACGGCCAGTTTGAGATCAACAGCCAGGGCCAGTTGGTAACGACCGAAGGCTATGCCGTCCAGGGCATGGACGGCCCACTCAATTTCACCCTTGAAGACACAGGCATTCACATTTCTCGCGACGGCCTGATCACATCTGATCGTGGAGAAATCGGACGGCTGAAAGTGGTCACCTTTGACAATCTGGGAGCGCTGAAGAAAGAGGGCAACTCCCTATTTATCGGCGACAACCCCATTCCTGTCGACGATGCCGACATTCTCGGCGGGCGCATTGAACAATCCAATGTTTCGGGCGTCGTGGAAATTTCCCGCATGATCGAAGTGAGCAGAGCATACGAATCCTTGGCCAATGCACTCAAGGCAACCAACGATTTGCGAACCAACGCAATCGATACCCTGGGCAAGCTCCAGGCATGATGTCGGTTAGGAAAGGAGATCGAACATGAGAGCACTCCATATCGCAGCCACCGGCATGTTGGCCCAGGAACGAAACGTTGAGGTAACCTCGAACAACATCGCCAACATGCGCACGACAGGTTTCAAGAAGCAACGGGCCCAGTTCCAGGACCTGCTTTATCAAGACCTGCGCCGTGTCGGATCGAATACATCAACCTCGGGAACCCAGGTGCCCGTTGGCGTTCAGATCGGTTCCGGCGTCCGTCTCGCTGCAACGACAAGGATCATGTCGCAAGGCGAGCTTGAAGGCACAGACAAGGAACTGGATGTTGCCATCAACGGTGAAGGCTATTTTCAGATCACCCTCCCCGATGGACGAACGGCCTACACTCGGGACGGATCATTCGAGCTTGACAGTGCCGGCCAGCTTGTTACCGCAGACGGTTATATTGTGCAGCCTGGCATCACCTTCCCCGACGACACCAGCGACATCACCGTCAGCAGTGATGGTGAAGTTCAGGTGACGATTGGAGACGAGACCACCACGACCACCCTTGGACAATTCACGCTTGCCCGCTTCGTGAACAAAGCCGGATTGGAGCCGATGGGGGAGAACCTGTTCCTTGAAACTCCATCGAGCGGCGCGCCACAAGTGGCCGTTCCCAATGATGAAGGGTACGGGTCTCTGTTGCAGGGATATCTCGAAGCAGCAAATGTCAATTCGGTCACCGAGATTTCTGATCTGATCGCCGCACAGCGAGCCTACGAGATGAATTCCCGCGTTATTCAGGCAGCCGACGACATGTTGTCCGCAACATCACAGCTAACCTAGGCCCGGTAAGATGAACAGCTCAATCATAAACCAACTCAGACAAGGGCCAATCTGGAAGAGAGCATACCTTGTTGCATCTCTTTCCATTGCTTTGGGCCTGTCTTCACTCTCGACGGCTCTGTCCAGCGAACCGGCCAGAGAGCCTGCTCGCCTGCGCGGCAACGTCACCGTCGAGGCCCGCCTGGTAACGGTCGGTGATCTTTTCGAGAATGCCGGACAATATGCTCACAAGGCGGTCTTCAGAGCCCCTTCGATCGGTCAAAGCGGCAGCGTTCGGGCAGAACGTGTCATCGATGCGGCGATCCGGGCAGGATTGCGCAATATCGATCCAAACAATGTGGCTGTTGTGAGAGTTGCCAGAGCATCCGAGCTCGTCACCGAGAGTGATGTCACCGAAAGCCTCAAGGCCATATTGCAGAGCAAGGGATTTGTATCCGCGACCGACCGGGTCGATGTCGAGTTGAACAGTGGATTTGTCGACCAGCACGCTGCTGCTGGCGGTGTTCGTCCCTACGACATTCACAATCTTCGGTTTGATCGACCCAGCGGCCGGTTTGCCGCAACTCTCTCGCTCTATGGCAGAAATGACATTGGCGACATCCGACTGACAGGCCGGGCAATCGAAAGCATGCTGGTCCCGGTCATGACACGCACTGTCAGCAAAGGGGAGATCGTCAGCGATTCCGACATCACCTTGAGATCGACCCCCAAACAGCAGGCAATTCTCGCAAAACCGGCAATGATGAATGACATCATTGGCATGGCGGCGAAACAGACCATAAGAGCCGGAACGATTGCCAACAGCTCTTATTTCACGCCACCCGATATGGTGAAACGTTCCGATACCGTGACCATCATTTTCGAAACGGGCAATCTGAATCTGTCCATAAGCGCCAAGGCACTGGCAAACGGAGCCAAGGGTGATGTTATTCCGGTTCAGAATTCCCAGACCAACCGCATCATTCGAGCTGAAGTCATCGAGCATGGCTTGCTTCGGATCACTCAGCCGACGCAAACCGTCGCATCTCTGGGGAGCAACTGATCATGAAACTCGCCCACACACTGTCCATATGCCTGATGGCCTCGACCCTTGCGGCTTGCGGCACGGCTGACAGACTGAAAAACATCGGCAAGGCTCCCGCATTGACGGCCATCAACAATCCGACAACGCAAAAAGGCTACAAGCCGGTCCAGATGCCAATGCCGACCGTTCAGCCAGCCAACTATAGCCCCAACTCCCTGTGGCAAACCGGTTCCAGAAAGTTTTTCAAAGACCAACGCGCCAGCAAGGTGGGGGACATTCTGACTGTCCAGGTCAGCATCACAGACAGCGCCAAGATTGACAACACGACGTCGCGCACGCGCTCCAACAACGAAAGCTCCGGCCTGTCGGGCGGTGTCGGATCCGTACTGACAAGCGCCCTGTCGGGACTGAACGAAAAGCTTGATACAGATATCGACGCATCATCACTGGCCAACGCGACATCAGGATCGTCCTCATCTGGCACCGGAGCGATTGACAGATCGGAAACAATCACAACCTCGGTTGCAGCCGTTGTTCTTCAGGTTCTGCCCAATGGCAACCTTGTTATTGAAGGCCGCCAGGAAATTCGGGTCAACTTCGAGGTTCGCGAAATACTGGTCGCCGGTATCGTCCGGCCTGAGGATATTGCATCTGACAACACCATTGAATCGGAGAAAATTGCTGAAGCACGCATTGCCTATGGCGGACGCGGTCAGTTGAGCGACGTCCAGCAGCCAAGATATGGACAGCAGGTCATGGATATCATCTTGCCATTCTAGCCAATTCGAACCCCGGACAGATGAAAAGGTCAAGACAAGATCATCCATGAAAAGCCGAGAAAGCCATAACAAAGCTCCCCACCAGCCCCGATAACCACCGGGTCTGGTATCGGTGAGGCCTGCTCCCAATATGGGCCCCACCGAACCGTGATGAGGTCAATGCTCCCAATCATGACCTGATCACAAAAAAGAAGGCGCGGTACTTAGAAAAGTATCGCGCCCTTTTTATTAGCAAATAGCCAAATAAATCAGTCGTCCCGATAGACCTTTTCTCGCCTTTCGTGGCGCTCTTGCGCCTCGATGGAGAGCGTCGCAGTCGGGCGCGCGTCCAAACGTTTTAAAGAAATTGGCTCGCCTGTATCTTCGCAATATCCATAAGATCCGTCCTCGATACGTTTCAAGGCCGCATCAATTTTCGATATCAGCTTTCTCTGACGGTCTCGTGCGCGCAATTCAATCGCCCGGTCCGTTTCCGACGACGCCCTATCCACCAGATCGGGATGATTGGAGCTGTCATCTTGCAGATTTTGCAGCGTCTCTCGGCTTTCCTTAAGAATATCGTCTTTCCACTTATTCAGCTTGCGACGAAAATACTCCACTTGCCGTTCATTCATGAAGGTCTCATGGTCCGACGGACGATAGTCATCATCTATCTCGATGGACATGGGCTACCCCTTGGTTCCCTAGAAAAGACGAGGTCTATATAGAGGCAGCAAGGCTCCGAGACAACTATTCTTTCTGAAAAAAAATCAAAGAGATTAATTCTGCGCGATATTTTCAGTAAGTAGATTTCCAATTCGCGCCAAATGCCCTGCCTAGGAGTTCTTTTCGAGCTTTGCAATTTCAACCTGAGCCCGTAACACAATTTCTTCCAGCAAAGCATCGATTCGCTCATCGCCGCTGGGTTCAGGATCAGCAGACAGGCGTTCAAGCTGCTGCAACACTGCCATCGGCAGATTGCCGGACAAAAGCCCCATGCGAATATCCTCAAGCAGATCAAGCATCTTGTTCCCCTTGCGAACAGCCTTTCTGCGCTTTCCCTGCAACGCATCATCAACCGTCTGCAAGGCAAGCAGGGCGGAAACATCCTGAATGGCGCTACTCTGAACGGTCTGCTGTGTCTGGGTGGCCTCTTCCGTTTCCTGAGGGAGAGTAAAACGGCTTGAACCGCCTTGGGTGCGCTTGGTACCGCCGCCCTTGCCAACCCGATTGCTGCCATTTCCACCTTGCACACGCATTTTAAGGCCCTTCCTTTCCTGTAACGCTTTCCTTGCATTCATCCATTTACGGCGAGACCAAAGCGTATGAGAGAAATGTCGCTCAGACTTGCTTGGGAAAAGATTAACTCAATTGGTTAACGAAGTGTTAATCAACCCGGCAAATTTTGCACACCTGCGTTAAGTCGATATTTTTAGATTTATTATAAAATTTCACAAAACGGCGTTATTTCAATCACTTGCTATCATTTCGTGCTTTTTCGCTCATTGGCACGACCTTTGCAACTACTCATGCAAAATGAAAGACCGCCGCGATTTCGAACATCTTGCTTGAAAAGGTTTAACATCAAATGTCACTTCGCTCATATGTTATGATGCTCTTGGCTGCATTTGTTTTTGCAGCAACACCGGCACAAAGCGCGTCCCGGATCAAAGACATCGTCGATTTCGAAGGCATTCGAGACAACCAGCTCATCGGATATGGTTTGGTCGTCGGTCTGAATGGTACCGGGGACTCCCTGAATAGCGCACCATTCACCAAGCAGAGCTTGCAGGCCATGTTGGAACGCATGGGGGTCAATATCTCGGGCGCCAACCTCAACACTAAAAACGTTGCCGCAGTCATCGTCACGGCGACCCTGCCTCCCTTCACGGTTCAAGGCTCACGCATCGATGTAACCATAAGCGCCTTGGGCGACGCCAAGAGCCTTCAGGGCGGCACCTTGATGGTTACCCCCCTGATGGGTGCGGATGGAGAGACCTATGCAATCGCTCAGGGCCCCATCGCCATCGGCGGCTTCACCGCTGAGGGCGACGCCGCAACGGTTACCCAAGGGGTTCCGACGACCGGACGGATCGCCAGCGGAGCGCTCGTTGAACGCGAGCTTTCTTTCCAGCTTGCAAGCATGACCACTCTCCGCCTCTCCTTGCGCAATCCTGACCTGACAACCGCTCGCCGGATCGCCCAGTCGATCAATGACCTGATCGGTCAACCGGTTGCCGAACCCCTGAACCCGACGGGTGTACGACTGACATTGCCGCTCAGTTTCAATGGCAACATGGTCGATCTGATCACCGACATCGAACAACTGGTCGTCGAACCGGATCTTCCGGCCAAGATCGTCATCAATGAAAGCACGGGCATTATCGTAATGGGGCAGGAAGTGCGCGTCAGCACTGTCGCGATTGCGCAAGGCAACCTCACAGTGACGGTCTCCGAAACACCACAGGTTTCTCAGCCCAATGCGCTTGCTGCGGGTCAGACCACCACCGTGCCACGCACGAATGTCGACGTCTCGACCGGTTCCGAAAAGAAATTGGCATTGCTCGAAGGCAGTGTCCCACTCAGAGATCTGGTGTCGGGCCTTAACGCCCTTGGCGTTGGCCCGCGCGACATGATCTCCATTTTGCAGGCGATCAAGTCAGCCGGTGCCCTTCAGGCAGAAATAGAGGTGATGTAATGGCTTCCATCAACGCAGCTCCATTTTCAATCACACAAGGCAATGGCATCCAGTCGAACCTGAGCAACGAGGAACAAGCCCGTCAGGCTGCCCAGGAATTTGAAGGCGTCTTCATCTCACAGATGCTTTCCAACATGTTTGAAGGTGTGGGCGAAACCGGCCTGACAGGAGGCTCTTACGCCAGCAGCACCTATCAAAGCCTTCTGACGGAAACCTACGCGGACGAAATAACAAAATCAGGCGGTATCGGCATTGCTGACTCAGTCATGCGCGAGTTGCTTTCACTTCAGGAAATGAACCCTACGGGACAATAAGATGACAGAAAACAACAACACAGCTTCCAATCCCGTAACGCAGGCCGCCGCCTTGGCGAAAGCACCGATAGGCAGCGTCAGTGACTGCCAACGCCTGATCGGAGCGATCGAGCAGATCATGGACGCGCTTGATGGTGTCCTGATCGAGGAAACCGATCTTCTGCGCAACGGCAAACTCAATGAAGCTCTTGATCTGGTCGAAGCCAAGAACCAGCTCTCAATACAATATATGCTGCTGCAAAAAGCGATTGCAGCCAACGCATCAGTCTTCAAGCAACTGGCCCCTCAGGATTCCGAACAGTTGGCCCGCCGCCATCAATTGTTCCAAAATACGCTCCAGGCAAATCTTGCCGTGGTCGCAACGGCAAGAGAGGTTTCGTCCGAGCTGGTCAGCGGCATCAATGAGCAGATACAGAAAGGTGCCAAGGCACAAACCTATGGCAGCGTCGGCGAAGCGCCCGAAAAGGTATCTCAAAAGCAGGGCATCTCCATCGATACCCGCTCCTGACACAAATCCGTGCGGCTGCGCTGACTAATCCAGAACAGCCGCACGCTTTCTTTCGTCATCTCCCAATGCCAGCGCCAGATCTGCAAACAGCCTCCATCATGCTCACTCTCTCAGTAGATGAGAGGAAGAACAGAGATATTCTCTCTCGCCGTTTTGCGTTTTACCCTCTGCGACGACCCGCGCACGACCAACACGCACAGACATTTGACACCATTCCCAAGCATATCGATGAATAGGATGAAGCCTGACGGCCATTTTGTCAGGTCAGGCAAGCAATATCAGCGTCCGGAAGCAGTCAGTAAATTATAACCTGGACTAGATCCGCTCCAAGACCAGAAAACACAAAGCATATTGAACTACGATTCGTCTTATCAAGCTTTCAACTGCTCGCTTGCTACTCGCCAAAGAACAAATACGGGCGCTTTTCCAGTAAAAGAAAACTGAAATTTCATAAACTTAGCGACAGTATTTGCGAATATTTACATCAAAAATGACAAACGCCACAAAATAAGCTATAATTTTGCGAGTTGAACACTTGTTGAGTTTGAGGCGACCTATGGACATATCAGTCCAAAAAATGCAGCCGCCTGCCACCGTACAAGGCAAGTCTGCGGCAAAGAAAACCAATCTGGGGACCACAGAAGATGCCGTCGAGACGGCAGAGGCTGACCAGGAAGTAGAATTCAAGCACGGCAACACCGCCTATTCTTCCGTTGATCCTGATGAGCGCAACGGCAAGAATGGTCATGAGCAAGAGCGTAAGGGTCGGCGGAAAAATCGCCAATTACTCTCCCAGGACGACCTGAGCGAGCTGACAACCTCAATAGCAGAACTCCAGAAAGAAGCGAAACCGGCCGACGGTCTGTTGCACATGCGCGCCTATCAAGCCCCTTCAGAACCGGAAGAGGATGATGAAAGGCCCCATTTCGAAGTCAATATATAAGAGACGGAAAAGCGGACCTCTGGTTCCGGAATTTTCGACAGCGACCGAGCACACGGCCTAAACCGTCTCCTACATCGCTTTTTTTCACAACATGGCCTGAAAAAAGGGTCAAAACACATCGGCAAAACCGCTTCGGCGGCATCAAAAACCTTTCCGCCCTTCGAACATTTTTAAAAAATTTTGTCCAAATTTCTAATGGGATGCCCTCCGTCCCTTCTCAAAGCGTGTGTTTCTTGGCGATTTCCTCACAGGCCAAACCCGTTGCCGCCTCCCCGAAAACCGTCAAACAGATCCCTCAACCATTTGAGAAACATACAAAATCAGATCATTGGTTGAATTCTGTAGGATTTTGGTAACCATAGTCCATTTTCAATAACCTCAAATTAACCCTGATATCCGTTAACCATATATTTTTACAAATGATTCTGGATTGGAGCGCATGCTTCCCCTGACCACGAATGGTCTTGTCCAAGAAGGACGATGAGTACAAACCAGAAAGGTTATGGGGAAATGTCAGATATTACGCTTTCCGCCGGCGTACGCGCCAACTTGCTCTCTTTGCAGAACACTGCAGACATGATGGCAACCACACAGAACCGTCTTGCTACGGGTAAATCTGTGAACTCTGCACTTGACAATGCAACAAACTACTTCACCTCTGAAGGCTTGAATGCACGAGCCAACGAGCTGAACAACCTGATGGATTCCATCGGCACCGCTACTAAAGTGCTTGAAGCTGCCGACAATGGTATTTCCGCGATCACCGATCTGATCGAGAGTGCCCAGTCTACGGTCAAGCAGGCTCAGGCCAACAACAGCGATGCTTCTGGCACGAATATCCAGAGTGACTCCAACATCGACACCACAGGCACCTCAGGTGCAACCACCAAAGCTCGCGTCGAATCCCAGACCCTGACAGCCTTGGGCATGACGGGTGTTGGTAGCAGTGGCGCCACCGACTCCAACTTTGTCATTACATCCACTTCGGAAAATGGTGTCACCAGCACCTTTGACCTGGACGCACATTTTGCTGCAACCGGCAAGACGCTTGCTGATGGCGATCCTGATACGGCAGGCAACCAAGCCTACACGGTTTCCGACCTGGTCGACGACATCAACGCTTCAGGTGTTGCAACTGCCTCCATTACCGATGACGGTCGTCTTGACCTTCAGGCAAGCGGCAACGCAAGCCTCAGCCTGACAATCACCGACGCCGACGCCACCGACAGCACCACGCAGAACGGCTCCACCGGTACATCCATCGCCGCAGCGTTCGGCTTCGCAGCCTCTGCTTCCGAAGACTTGAACGCCGATGCGGACTATCTGGATGCAGGCGAGACGGCTGTTACCTGGGCTGACGGTTCCGCTGATACCGACGTCGATACACTGACAATCGTTAATCAGGCCGGGTCAACCGATGCCGACAACTCCGAACTGGTTTCCCAGTTCAACGAGATCCTTGATCAGATCGACGAAATGGCTCGCGATGCAAGCTATAACGGCATCAATCTGATCAACGGCACGGGCAATGACCTGACCGTTTCCTTTAACGAGTATCGCGACGCCAACAAGTCCGAACTCACGATCGCATCCGCTGACTTGAGCTCTTCGGGCCTCAACCTGACCGATGCATCATCACTGAGTTCCGACGAAACCAGTCTCAAACTGGACTCCCTGTCAGAAGCCCTGACCTCGCTTCGCAGTCAGGCATCATCTTTCGGTTCAAACCTGAATACGGTTACCATCCGTCAGGAATTCACCGAAAACATGATGAATACGCTTCAGACCGGTGCTGACGAGTTGGTTCTTGCCGATACCAACGAGGAAGGTGCAAACATGCTGGCACTTCAGACCCGCCAGTCTCTGTCCACCACCGCCCTCTCTCTGGCATCCTCCGCAGACCAGGCAGTTCTCAGCTTCCTGCGGTAAGAGAAGTCAGAAATGGAAATCAGAAACGGGGCCTCTTGGCCCCGTTTTTTTATGCAAAATCGAGTTATCAGGAAATATACTTAGATTTTTCATTTCCAATTTTTTCCAAATTTCCCATCATTTACAAATACTTGTCCAAGTTGTCCAAATAGAAAGATAACTATTTGTTTAGGTTAATAGGAAAGGCTTGGTTAACCTTAAATTAGGGTTTAGGCGCGAACATTCAATTAAGCCTCAGAAGGAGGCGCAACAATATCTGTATGTGAGTACCCAGAAAGGTAACCCAATGTCTTCTGATATCACTCTCTCGGCCGGCGTGCGTTCAAACCTCTTGTCCCTGCAGAAGACTGCAGACCTGATGTCGACAACGCAAAATCGTTTGGCAACCGGTAAAAAAGTCAACTCGGCGTTGGATAACCCAACCAACTTCTTTACCTCGGAAAGTCTCTCAGCCCGTGCAAATGACCTGAGCAACCTGCTGGACGGTATCTCCAACTCGATCAAGACGATCGAAGCGGCAGACAACGGCATTTCAGCGATTACCGATCTGGTAGAAAGCGCCCAGGCGACTGTACGCCAAGCCCAATCCAACAACAACGATGCTGCATCCACCAACATTCAGGGTGACTCCAACATCGATACTACCGGCACGAGCGGCACCACCACCAAGGCACGCGCAGAATCTCAGACACTGACAGCGCTTGGCATGACCGGTGTTGGCAGCGGCGGCGCCACGGACTCCAACTTTGTCATCACGTCCACTTCGGAAAATGGTGTCACCAACACCTTCGATCTGGATGCTCACTTCGCGGCAACGGGCAAAACCCTCGCCGATGGCGATCCTGATACGGCTGGCAACCAAGCCTATACAATTGCCAACCTGGTTGATGACATCAACGCGTCAGGTGTTGCTACCGCCTCCATCACGGAAGACGGTCGTCTTGATCTGCAAGTCAACGGCAATGCAAGCCTCAGCCTGACGATCACCGATGCCGACGCCACCGACAGCACCACGCAGAACGGCTCCACCGGTACATCCATCGCCGCAGCCTTCGGCTTTGCAGGCTCTGCCTCCGAAGACTTGAACGCTGATGCGGACTATCTGGATGCAGGCGAGACGGCTGTTACCTGGGCTGACGGTTCCGCAGACACCGATGTCGACACCTTGACCATCGTAAACCAGGCAGGATCTTCCGACGCTGACAACTCGGAACTCGTTGATCAATATAACGAAATTCTGGATCAGATTAATGAGTTGGCCAATGACGCCAGCTATAACGGCATCAACCTGATCAACGGCTCAACCAATGACTTGACCGTTTCCTTCAACGAACATCGCGATGAAAACAAATCGGAACTGGTCATAGAATCCGCTGACCTTACCGCTTCCGGCTTGAGCCTCACCGATGCATCCTCACTGAGCACGGACGAGTCCAACCTCAAACTTGATGCACTCGCCGACGCTCTGGTAACCCTGCGCAAACAGGCTGGTACCTTTGGCTCGAACCTTTCCACCGTGCAGATCCGCAAGGACTACACCAAGGAAATGATCAACACTTTGCAGACCGGTGCAGATAACCTGGTTCTGGCAGACTCGAACGAAGAAGGTGCCAACATGTTGGCCCTGCAAACTCGTCAAACGCTGTCCACCACCGCACTGTCTCTTGCATCGCAGGCCGACCAGGCCGTTACCAGCTTCCTTCGCGCTTAACAAGAAAGCGCTTAAGGCGGTCTATAATCCACAAATCAGAAAGGCGGAGAAATACTCCGCCTTTTTTGGGAAATACAGAAAACAACTATTCTTCTTTTCGGCTTTTCAATGGCAGAGGAATATTCTAGAGCATATCTTTGAGAAGAAACGACGCTTTATCCAAGGATACCAATCGCATCGACTTGAGCCCGGATCTCTTCATTGACAATCAAGGCTCCATGGATGCATCGAATACATGGTATTTTCGCAAGCGGCGAAAGGAAACAGGATGTCTCTAAAAATTGAGCTGCGCCCCGGTGAGCGCATAGTAATCGGCAGTAGCATTATTACAAATGGTGATCATCGCACTCGATTCTACGTGGATGGCCAAGCACCGATTTTAAGAGAAAAAGACATTCTCACCTCGGAAACGGCAAATAGTCCCGCCAAACGTATTTATCTTTGTATTCAGCTTATGTATCTCGACCAAGATATCGCCAAGCATAAAGAAATTTATTTCTCACTTGTGAACGATTTTTTACAAGCAGCACCAAGTGCATTAACATTGGTGGACAACATAAATAACAAAATTTTAACGAATTCAATTTATCCTGCTCTAAAAGAAGCAAAAGCTCTCATCAAATACGAAGAGGAGTTACTTCGTAATGTACAATCAATCAGCAGCTAGAGCTTATCAGAATGCAAGCTCTCAAGCGAGTTCTCCCAGAGAACGCGAAGCCGCACTGTTGATCAAGGCTGCTGCCAAATTGCAGCAAACAAAATCTGAAGATAGCACCCGCGAGCAACTTGATGAGGCGCTGACTTTCAATCGCAAGATCTGGACCCTTTTTGTTGGCGAACTTCTCAGCGAAGACCATGAAATGCCGAAGGAACTTCGTCAGAATCTGGTCAATCTGGGCGTTTTCACCTTCAATCACACATTCCGCATCATGGCGGACCCCGAAAATGCGTCGGTTGATAGCCTGATCAATATCAATCGCAACATCGCCGAAGGCCTCCGCGCACACGAGTAGGCTTTGCCTACAGGCTGCCCGCAAGGGAAAACACCAAGAAACCAAGCGCCCTCAAATTGAGCTGGCGCTTTTTTATTGGCACCCGCAAGACCAACAAAACAAAAAACAGCCAGAAGGCTGTTTTTCTGAAGTCTCATTTCGAATTTGGAAAGTATCGCTGCGAACGATCAGATGAAGTTGGTCAGCGAGAGTTGGTATGTCATGGATGCGGCCTGATAGGATGACTCGATCGTCGACATCAAGGTCATTATCTTTGCGGCCACTTCCTCATCATTGATCCCCTCCACTTCATCGGAGGCGGTTTCAAGCATGCTGAGCGTCATGACATGCCTCCCGTCGGCGTCTTCCATCACCTTATTGGCAACGCCAAGCTCGGTCAGGATGGTCTTGACCACATCGCCCTGATGGACACTGGAAAGGCCAGCCGACACCGCATCGGCAAACGAGGTGTACCGTCTCTCATCCAGATCGCTATTCTGATCATAGGTCGGAAGCGCAAAAGCGGTCATATAGGCAAGCTGCCGCGCCATGCTGTCTTCATTTGCACGGGCACCAAAGGAAACCTCAAGGCCATTGTCGATTTGCACCTCGGCAGTATCGCGGGAATTTGTGGTTCCATTCTCACCGACATACCAATTCAAGGTTGGCTTGCCTGCAACGGTCGCCGTATCCAGTGTGGTTGCGGTTTCCGGTGTCCCGACGACGCGCATTGGCTCGCTCCCGCCCGACGTCATGTAAAAATCCATTGCCGCCTGGATGCGGGACGCAGCCTCCCCTTCAGCCGCCACATTTCTCTCAAGTTGAAAAGCCAGTTCATCCTCGATCGCCTGAGCAATCGTGTCCGGGGTTCCGACAAGCGAAAAGGTACCATCTCCCGGTTCTGTCACACCGGTCGTTGCGGTCATCGAAATGACTTCCGTCGACCCATCGGGCAAGTTGAATGTAAAACTGAGCTGTTCCCCCTGCTCGGGAGCGGCTGTCACGTCAACGGCAATACTGGCAGGACTGCCCGCAGGCCCGGTAACATTGACATTGCTGAGGGTGTTGGAAACTGCGCTCAGTTTGTATCCAAAGTCGGTTGCTTCTTCCGTGATCGTCATGGTTGAAGCGACAGTCGAAACGCCAAGCCGCCCTCGCCCATCTGCCCCGGCATCGGCGCGGATCCGTTCGTCAGTGACCTCGATGAGTCCGTCCTGGCCATTATAGCCATAGACAATCCGATCATAGCTGAGCGCCGGAGCGACATCTGTTGTTGTGCCGGAGAAAACATAATCGCCGTCAACTTCGGTATTGAGAAGGCCGATCATTTCCTTGACCAGCGTTGCGGATGTTTGCTGCCCAACCGACTGGTTTTTTGAAGTGATGTCAAATTGTGTGCCATCAGCCGAGCCACTCACCTCAGAGCCGATCTCGACAATCCGCTCCAGCGACAGATTCATCATCGACAGTTGCAATTGTGCCTGCTCGATGCCCTCTTGATAGCCTTCGATGGCGCTGATCTGCGATCGCAGCCCGAGTGACATACCAACATCACGGCCAAGCCCCCCATAGGTCTGGGACTTCTTGCCCGTGCTGAGCTGGATGGTGAGATCTTGCATGAGGCTGGAATTGTTTCTCAGCACATTCATCATGGCAGACGATGAATAACCATTAAGGGCACCGATCATTTTCTCAATCCTGTTCTAGGGGCATCAACAGCAGGGATCAGACTGTCAATAGCGCATCAAGCATGCTTTTCACGGCGGTCATGACCCTCGCATTGGCGGAATAGGCTGTTTGCAACTCCAGAAGACGAGCCAGCTCCTCGTCAACATCGACGCTGGCACTTTGCTCCAGCCGGGACAGAACATTGTTCATGACAATTTCCTGTCCCTCATTTCGTGTTTCAGCCGTTGCTGCCTGTTCTGCCTGATAACTTATAAGCTGGCGGGCATAGTCATCCACGGTCATGGAGACCGGCGCACCGCCATCCTGAAAACTGAACGACAACTTGTTTGTCGCAAAAGCATCATAAAGTGCAGTGGGGCGGGTCTGATCTGCAATTCCGACGCTGCTATCATACTGAACCAGCAACGTCGGATCATTCAGCAGATTGGCGTTCACGCTGATCCGGCTGGCAAACCCGACCTGTTGCGACACGCCATCAACACTGCCCGAATAGATGCCGGGTCCAGCCCCGCCATCAACGAAGAATGGCAAAGCCGAAGCTGTCTGCTGCAATCCGGTCGCTGTCGCCTTGGCATCAAGGGAGTCTATGGTAACCGTATTGGCCGCCCCGTCATCCAATATCTGCAATGAGCTTCCCGACGGATTACTTACCGTGAAGGCCGCTCCAAGCGCCGCTTGCACCTGCGTGACGACATTGGCCATTCCGCTTGAGAAATCGATGCCGACAACGGTGTCATCATTGCGAGACGTCACATCATCGGAAAGAGGCAAGGATGCAGCCTCATCAACCCGCACGAACGTTACAACGTTGGTCTCTCCCGTTGCCACATCCTGATAGGTAAGGGTGAATTCGTCCCCTGCCTGCAAATCGGCAAGATCGACATCAAACCCGTTCTGTGCTCCCGCAGTCGCTGCCGTGCCCGCAACATCGAATTTCCCGAACGCATCGGCAAGACCATCGGCAAGGCTGTCCAGCTGATTTTGTGCTTCAACCAGAATATCGTCGCGAAGCTCGAGCAGCGCCCCGATCTTGCTGCCCCGAAAGCCATCGGAGGTGGTAACATCATAGAGCTGCCCGCTTGTGCTCTGAAGATAGATCGAGCCCAGTTGACTGGTCGCGCTGTCATTGCTCCAACTGGTGTGGGCGCTGACACTGCCATAAGCGGTAAAGGACAGATTCGCGGCTTCCACGTCATAAAGGGTCAGGCCACCCGTCGTCGAAATCTGCACCGAATTGTTGTCAACCTGCTCCACCCGGATAGGAACGAGTTCGGACAATTGCGTGATATAGGCGTCCCGCTGATCCATCAACCCGGCCGGATTTTGACCCGACGTCAGGGTGACTTCCTGAATCTGCAAATCGATTTTTTCAATATTGTCCAGAATCTCGTTCATGTTCGAGACGGCTTCCTCGATCGCAAACTCGGCGTCCTGACGCAAATCCTGAATCGTGTTGGCCGCTTTGTTGATGGCATTGGTCACGACCGAGGCGTCATTGAGCACCTGCAATCGCGTCGAGGCATCATCGGGACTTGTCTTGAGGGCCTGTAAAGACTTTGAAAATTCATTGACCAAGGAATCGAGCGCATTTTCATCACCCGGCTGACCGAACATCGCATCCACCTGGCTCAGATAGTCATTGATCGTCCCGGAATAACTGGTTGCGCCGGTTTCGGTCCAATATTGTTTCTGGGCCACCAGATCGATCGAGCGTTGGACAGAGGTCTGTAGGACCGCCGTCACCTGCCCGTTCAGTACCATATCTTCGCGGCTAGTGGTCTTTTTGGTGTAACCAACCGTGTTGGCGTTGGCGATGTTGGAGGACACGACTTCCATGTCGCGGTTTGTGGCTTTCAAACCCGAAGTCGCTATCGATAACGCTCTACTCAATGCCATTTGCCATCCTCCACCCCCTTGCCCTTACAAAAAGGACAAAGGGGACTAGATCACCCAGTTACCGGATCACCTGCATGACTTCACTCAACATGTCCCTTGCGGTTGAAAGAACGCGCGTATTGGCCGTATAGGCCTGCTGGGACACGATCATCTTTGAAAACTCGTCAGCGATATCCACGTTGGATGATTCCAGAGACGAGCCACGAATGGATCCGGTTGCGCCGAGAATCGCTTCACCTGAATCCTCTGTAGCACGAAACGCGCCGCCACTCTCGCGGGCCAGATAGTTGTCACCATCAAAGGAAGCCAAAATGACTTCTGCCATGTTGCTCGACTTGCCATTCGAATAGTTTGCAACCACATAACCGGAGTTATCGATACTGATGCTGGAAAGCTCGCCGGCAGCGGCACCATCCTGAGAAAGATTCATGTTGGCCACACCAGTCTGCGTCGAATAGGCAGTGATCCCGTCTCCGCCATGATCAAGAATGATATTGCCAAGACTTGTGCCATCGATTGTCATACCCGCCACGGTGACACTGGCAACCGGCGCAGTCATGCCTCCTGAAGAGTTGAACACATAATCCGTACCCACGTTGGTCCATTTGGTAGCCCCACCGGTCGCAGTGGAGTCAGACTGATAAAACAGGTTCCATGTATCTGGGCTATCGGAGATCTTGCCCCAACGGAGCTGAACCGAGACATTTTCACCATTCGCCACATAGGCGGTAATGGCACCGCCGGAAATGGATTGCGAAAGGAACTGCGTCTCATCCTGCGCCTGAATAACCCCTGCCCCCGTGCTTCTGGGATCAACGGTATAACCGGTCAGAGGCGTAATCATGCTGCCAGATGTATCAGTCGTTGAAGGAACAGCGGGAAGGTTGCCGGTATAGGTAATGGTCGTGGTCGCTTCGGCAGCCATGAAGTCTTCTTCGAAGGTCGCCGGAGTTGGCACCGAACTCACAGGGTTGCCTGTGGCGTTATCAAGCTCGATAACAGCCAGATAATATCCGGCTTCATTGACGAAATATCCGTCTTCATCAAGCGTGAAATCACCACGACGCGTATAAAGTGGCGTCCCCTCAAAAATCGGCATGCCGTCAATCTCGGAGATCTTCTCATAGACGACGAAATAGCCATCACCGCTGATTGACATATGGGTCGTGGTATCAGATGCATCGACCGAGCCGGCAACCGTGTTCGTCTGACGCGAGTTGGTCAGAACGGACCCCGAAGTCTGGGCACTTTTGTTCGAGGTATAGTTACTGACCAGATCCACAAACGCGGTATCCACCCGCTTGTAACCTGTCGTGGAAACATTGGCGATGTTCCCCGAGATATTTTGCATTGCAGATGACTGCGCACTCATACCGGCGACGGAAGTTGTAAGCGCTGAATAAAGACTCATGGCACATCCCTTTGACCAAACACAAAATCAAGTGCCAGTTTCTTTGCAAGTCGCGGGCCAATTTTATTTTCAGAAATATTTTTATAAATTCAGACACTTAGCGTTCTTAACCATTCATTAAGTAGGTAATTTTCACCCAAGCCCCCTTCAAAAGGGGAAAAAAATGCATAGTTAACAAGACCTTAATGGAAATTTACATTTGCCCCTCACACACCAGCCCAAACCAGCAAGGCACAAGTCCGATCAGGATCCCCTTTCTCCAAGGCAGCACACGTCAAGCCCCCCCCACTTCCAGAGCAACCAGCCCTCAATGCGACCAAAGCGATAGAGGACCATGAAAAAAGTCAAAAAGGTCGTGTTTGTCATGAAAATGTAGCCTTGCTCAGAGAAAAAGCTCCAATCAGCTCATGTTTGCCGCCGGCCGGCCGACGAACGTGCAAAAAGGCTCACACAACCAAAGAAGCGTTTGGCTTCAGTCACGAACCATATTAATCAGATCCAACCCCGTCCCGGATGCCAGGATAGAGCTGTCCCCGGACCAGGTCGGGAACCGATCAACACGCTTGTTGTCTTTCGATACCAAAGGCAGAAACAAAACGGCATTGGCTTAAGTCTTTCGCGTTTGATTGACGCGGCAAAAGCCAAGGCGAGCATCTCAAGGAGGATGTCTAGCAATGATCAGGCTTTATCTTCTGCGCCACGCAAAATCATCCTGGTCCGATCCGTCCTTGCATGACTTTGATCGCCCACTGAACAAACGTGGCAAAAAGGACGCCCCAAGAATAGGGCAAGCCATGAACATGCGCGGCTATCACCCTGATCGTATCCTTTGCTCCTCATCCCAGCGCACCAAGGAGACACTGGCAGGCATCGTACCGGGGCTGACGGGTGAAGTAAGCCTGCATTTGCTGGATGCTCTTTATGAAGGCAATGCCCCCGACTATCTGAGCCTGCTAAAAGCCAATGCCAGAAACAGCAAGCATTTGATGCTTGTCGGGCACAATTCCGGTTTACAGGACGTCGCTCTCAGGCTTGCAGGGTCGGGCGACCCGCTTCTCATCAAGAAAATGCGCTCGAAATATCCAACCGCAGCCCTCGCCGTTCTGGATTTCGACTGTGACCATTGGGACGACATCACTTTGAGAAGCGGCCATCTTGTTGACTTTATCAAGCCCAGAGACCTGGATCTGGAGTTTGACACAGACGAAGACATCATCGTCGAAAATCCGGCACCGACCTTTTTCCGCCGATAAAAGCACCCCACTGATCATTCCTCTCCCTCCGAACTCTCCCCTTGAGCAAGCGACAAAGCGATTGGCAGCCCACCCTTTCGGTGGGTCGCTCCGCTTCCGGTTTGCATTCTCCCCTATCCATGCCTAAATGCATAGGAGACGTATCTGGAGCGCGAAAAAGGGCTTTTGCCTCTGATCCGTTGCCCTCTCTGTCAGGAGCCTGATGCAAGAGGACCTGCCGGATGCAACGACTAGGTGTTGAAATGAAAATCTTTGAAGAGCTACGCATTGCGACTGCCAATCTGGCAGATATCGCTGGCGACATGACCGAACCCAGCGTTCGGCTGGGCGTAACCGGGCTTGCCCGCTCCGGCAAGACGATTTTCATCTCTTCAAGTCTTCACAACATCATCCACGGCGGTCGATTGCCTCGCTTCGAGGCCCATTCCACGGGAAGGATCGGAACCGCGGAGATAAGCCCTCATCCGGACAGTCTGGTCCCCCGCTTTCGCTATGAAAGCCACATCTCGGACTTGACGGACAAAAAGATCTGGCCCTCTTCAACCAGTCGCACAAGTCAGGTGCGCCTGTCCCTTCGCTATCAATCAAGGGATAGCTTCAAGCGGACCTTTCGCTCTGATCGACTGGCCCTTGACATTGTCGATTATCCCGGTGAGTGGCTACTCGACCTCACCCTGATGGACCAGAGTTTCCGAGATTGGTCACGCAAGTCCTTCAATCAGGCGAACCACCATCTCTACAAGCCTTTTTCCTCTGACTGGCGGGCCTTCTCGGAATGCATAGAACACAAGCTTGAAACCGAAGAACAGGGCGATGAACCGATCCTCGAGACAATCGCCCGACAAGCAGCCAGCAACTTTACCGATTATCTGCTCACCGCCAAAAAGGAGCGCGGAGCCTATGCTCTTTTGACACCGGGACGCTTTCTCATGCCCGGCGATCTGGAAGACAGCAATGCGCTTACCTTCGCCCCTCTTCCGGACAACCTTTACTGCAAGGACCGCAAGAGTCTGTGGGCGTTGATGGAGCGCCGGTTTGAAGCCTACAAGAACGAAATTGTTCTTCCCTTCTATCGCAATCATTTCGCCCGGCTTGATCGCCAGATCGTCTTGATAGATCTGCTCGCGGCTCTCAATGAAGGCCCCGAGACCCTCGCCGAACTTGAAGACACGATCACGGAAATCCTGCGCGCCTTCCGCCCCGGCTCGCATTTCTGGCTGCGCAATCTTGTCTCGCGCCGCATTGACAAAATCCTCTTTGCCGCCACGAAAGCCGATCACCTGCATCACACGTCTCACGACCGATTGGAACGCATTCTCGAACGCCTCGTCGAACGGGCGTCAAGCCGTGTCAAGTCCGCAGGTGCAGACTGCGAAACCATGGCAATTGCCGCCATCAGGGCCACACGGGAAGCCACACTTAATCTGGAAGGTGAAGAACTTCCCTCACTGATCGGATATCCGATGGAGGGTGAATCTCTGGGAGAGGATGAATTTGACGGCGAAACCGAATTTGCTCTATTTCCCGGCGACTTGCCAACCGACCCTGATTCAGTTTTCAAACCAGTTGAATCGAAATCTCAAGCAACTGCGGAATCGATACTTGAAGAAAATGCGGCAAAAACTGAATCAGTTTCTGAGCAACCTGCAAGCCAGATGGATCCGACCTGTTTCGTCCGCTTCCGACCGCCAGACCTTGACAAGACATCCGAAGGCCTTGCGCTGTCGCTCCCTCATATTCGCCTTGATCGCGCCCTGGAATTCCTGCTGGGAGACATTCTGAAATGAACGAGACCAAAAACTCAAACCAGTCCCAGACCCGAAAACCAAGAGCCATCCGGCTTGATCGCGGTGCTTATGGCGACGACATCGCCCGTCCTTCTCCCGAGACGGGAGCAACCCTTTCCATTACGCCGGAATATACGCTGGACAGCGAAGACTATTCCGAGATGCTCGAGACCGGTGCTGCATCGGTCTACAAACCCGTCCGGAAAAAGGGATGGTCTCTGTCTGCCCTTTTCTGGTCGGCCTTTTCTGGCGTTCTGATGCTCGCTCTGGGCCTTTGGCTCGACCGCCTGATCCGCGATCTTTTCGACCGCTGGGACTATCTGGGATGGATCGGTCTGGCATTGGTTGGCATTGCGATCTTCTCCCTTCTGTTTTTCGTCGCGCGGGAGCTGCTCGCTCTGCGGCGTCTGGCTCACCTTGATCACTTACGCGCCAAAGTTGCAAAAACATATGAAGACGGAGATCGGAAGTCAGCCACACAGATTGCCAACGAGTTGATCGATCTCTACCAGAAACAGCCCTCGCTGTTCCGTGCCCGCCAGACGCTGAAAGCGGACCTGCCGCATCTGTTCGACCGCGAAGACATCCTTGCCCAGACCGAACAGATCCTGATGCCTGCCATTGACAAACTGGCAACCCACCGCGTCCATCAGGCCGCAAAACGCGTCGCTCTGGTCACCGCAATCAGTCCCCGTGCCCTGTTCGACATAGTGGTCGTTCTGGTGGAGACCGTGCGCATGATCCGCGCCATTGCCGAAGCCTATGGCAACAGACCCGGCTTCGTCGCCATGCTGCGCCTCACCGGGCAGATCGCCAGCCATCTTGCTGTCACCGGAGGCATGGCCGCAGGTGAAAGCCTGTTGCAACAGGTCATCGGTCACGGCCTTGCCGCCCGCCTGTCTGCCAAACTTGGCGAAGGCGTACTCAACGGCATCCTGACTGCACGTATCGGCCTGTCCACCATAGCCCTTTGCCGACCGATGCCATTCATCACGGAATCCCAGCCGCAACTGGGAGCCGTCATCAAGACCCTGCGGGCCCAAACCGAGGAAATGGAGCAGGTGCAAAGCGCCAAGCCCGAGAAGCCATAGACAAGGCTGTCTGGTGTCCCGGGCAGGCAACGTGCGCGAACCCACCCCGGAAAGGCCGAACAAAAACGCGGCAATTCATTCGATATGGTTCATTTTCGATCAAACTTCTTGATTTGACGAAATGAATTCTGACCTGATAGTCTCGACCCATTCGTTGCAATGATCCAGGCTTTCCAGACATGACTTCGCCTACCAAAGCCGCCAGCGACTGGCGCACCCCTTACGTATTGCTCATGCTCATGGCTGCGGCCTGTCAGCTCAGCTTCGCCAGTTGGAACAATTTGCTCAACAATTTCGCTATCACCGAGGTTGGCTTCACCGGGCGGGAAATCGGCATCCAGCAGTCCATCCGGGAAATTCCCGGCTTTCTGGCCTTTACCGCCATTTTCATCCTGCTCATCATGCGAGAGCAGACCATGGCCTTTCTCGCCCTTGCCTTTCTTGGTATCGGCGTCGCCATGACGGGGTTCCTGCCTTCGGTATACGGGCTGTATTTTTCCACCATCATCATGTCTGTCGGCTTTCATTATTACGAAACGGCAAACCAGTCACTATCGCTGCAATGGCTTCCCAAAGACAAGGCCCCGGCCATGATGGGCCGTATCCTGTCCGTTGCCGCCACCGCGCAATTGCTGGCCTACTGCATCATTTTCGTAACATGGAAAACCCTGCACCTGTCCTATCAGACCGTTTTCATGATTTCCGGCTCTCTGACCCTTGTGGTCATGGCCTTCCTGTGGCTCAGCTTCCCCAAATTCGAAGCCCCGAACCCCCAACGCAAACGCCTTGTCCTGCGCAAGAGATACTGGCTCTATTATGCCCTGACCTTCATGGGCGGAGCACGTCGCCAGATCTTTACCGTCTTTGCGGGTTTCATGATGGTCGAGAAATTCGGCTATCGCGTCGATGAAATCGCTGCGCTCTTCTTCATCAATTGCCTGTTCAACATGATCTTTGCTCCCTATATCGGCAAATTCATTGGCAAGTTCGGCGAACGGCGCATGATGGCAATTGAATATGTCGGCCTGTTTATCGTCTTCACCGCCTATGCCTTTGTTTCGAGTCCCTGGATGGCAGCGGCCCTTTATGTCATCGACAATGCCTTCTTCGCGATGGCCATTGCCATGAAAACCTATTTCCAGAAAATCGCAGACCCGGCCGACATCGCCCCGACCGCAGGCGTTGCCTTCACCATCAACCATATTGCCGCCATTATCATCCCGTTCAGCTTTGGCCTCATTTGGCTGATCAACCCATCATTCGTCTTCCTGCTCGGCTCTGCAATGGCCGCAACATCCTTCATCATTTCGCGTTTTGTACCGCGCAATCCGGTTGAAGGCCATGAATGGGTTGGCAAGGCCCCCGCTGCACAGGCAGCAGAATAGGGTTTGGAGCGTCTCTAGCCTTTGCGTGCGATCCCCAGATGGTGGGTTCCCAGAATTCGAGTACCGAAGCCGAGATCGTAAATGCTATACTGCTCCAACGCAAAGCCGGAAGCTTCGATCAAGGAACCGGTTTCTCGGTTGAGGTGACAGCCGGCAGCGACGGCACGCCAAGGAGCATTGAGCGCATCCTGAAGAAACGCAACATCCCGCTTTGGCGAACGGCCATGCTCACAAAACAGCAATCGTCCGCCGGGACGAAGGATCCGATGCATCTCTGCCAGGGTGGCGGAAACATCAGGAATAGAGCATAGGGAATATGTGACGACCACCGTATCGGCACTTTGGGATGGAAGCGACATTTTCTCAGCGCTCTCAACCAGCAATTCCGTGTGCAAATCCTGTCGTGCAATTGCTTTCCGCGCCAGATCAGGCAGGCCATCATCGGGATTGACCCCAACAAGGCTTCGAACCGCCTTGCGGTCATAGTGCGGCAAATTGAGCCCCGACCCGAAGCCGATTTCCACGACATCGCCCTCTGCCAGCGGAACGATCTTCTGCCGCTGACGGGTTACAACCGGCAAGCCGCACACAAGGTGAACGCCACGAGGCATAAGCCCGGAAAACAGGGAACTGGATTTGCACGAAGCGCAGGAGCAACTGTCGGCCATAAGAACCTAAATATTCTAAAATACGAAAGTTCAAAAACACTAACGTGTCCGGCTTCCAGCGTCAACGCATCTTTCCGACGTGCCGAACCGGCCCCTGGTCATAAAATCGCATACCACCATCCGTGATCAGCACCAAGCATTCATGCTCCGAGGAAAGCCCGAAGCACAGGCCCGTCCCTTCTTGCAGACAGGGCGAACAGCATGTGCCTTTCAGCCGGTTTCTAGGCCTGGCTTTCCGGAATGCGGATAATCAGACCATCCAGATTGTCATCAATCTTGATCTGGCAGGAAAGGCGGCTGGTTTCGTTGGCGTCCTGAGCGAAATCGAGCATGTCTTCTTCCATGGCGCTCGGCTCACCGGTTACCGCCGTCCATTGTGGGTCCACATAGACATGACATGTTGCACAAGAGCATGCACCACCGCATTCCGCTTCTATTCCCGGAATTCCGTTTTTGATTGCGGTTTCCATGACCGTAGAGCCGGTTTTGGCCTCTACTTCATATTTGGTTCCATCAAAAGCGATATATGTAACTTTAGGCATTCGTTTTGCTCGTTTGTCTCGACAGTCTGTTGCATTGGCTATAGCCCAATTGCCCCGCAGAAAACAGAGGGCTAATTGTAATGAAATGTATATTTATGTAGCGAAACCGCATTCAGCGGCGCGTCATGAGGTTTCAAGCAACAGCCGAGCGTGATGCACTGCATCCTCCATCGCCCTTGCAAGAAGAATAATGACGTCTGCTCTGGGCCCCTTACCTCTTTCGAGCTGCTCAGCCACATTGGCGACCTGCCAGGCCCCCACCCCCCTTGCTGACCCCTTGATGCTATGGGCAAGTGCATCCAGTTCCGACATCTGCTTTTGCAATTGCTCGATCTTGTCCGTCATCTGTTTGACGAAGATGGAGAGAATTTCCCTTTGCAACTCTGGATCTGACATCGTCTGGCGAGCCAAATGCTCCAGATCGATTGGCGCATTTTGTAGGTCCATGATTAAATATCTCCCAAAACATCTCCAAGTGTGAAGGAATCAAAAAAATCCCAAAATGGTTACCGGACGTTAACCATAATCGCCCGATTCGTAACAGATCGAAGCAAATAATGTGTGCAACTGCCAGATGGATTGAAAGTGACAATATCGAATCAGAAAAATCACAAAAACCACATTATATTCAGATAATTAAGAGCACGGACCCACCCTCGGAACCGTTAGGATAAAAATCCCAGGTGAGCAATGGTTAACAAATTGCTACCGTACCAACAAAATAGTAGTTCCTTTGACTTTGCTCTCCTTGTACGATGCAACGCAAAAGTTTGATGCTTGCGGACTCCCCAAATCCGTCGATCATGAGCGTGCCCTGAATTTGATTTGAGGGCCGGTTGCAGGATTTGAAACACCGGGCGCATCAGACAAGAGTGTGGTTCGAGAACGAAATTAAACCAACAGGGGAAATTGCAATTTTCGAGAGGCTATCCGTCAGCCCCGCTGATAGGAACGAGTATTGCAGGACTGTGGCGAGTATTGAGTAGGATAAGGCTAGATCAGACATGGTAAGAAAGTCTCCAAAAATTCAGGATCCGACAGAAGCGGCTCTGTCGGCAGTTGAAGATGCTTTAAAATTGGACTTTGATGTCTCCGATGAAGCGGAGGAGTCCGGCAAGACTTCCGAAGCATCCTCGGATATGGCGGTCGAAAACACGGCTCTGAGAGACGAGGAAAGCGGCAAGTCCGAACCTCGGAGCAGCAAGATCAAACCGCGGCCTGCCAATGATGACGAGCAGACTGTCGGTCACATGCTCCATGCCTTGCAACAACCACCAAGCTCGGCCCCCTACATGTTTGCAACGATCCTGTCCCTGTTCTGGGTCGCGATCAGTGGCGGCATTTTCTTTGTAGGCGTTGGTGGCAGCGCATTTGTTGAGGGTGGCGTTTCAGCCCTTCTCAACTCACCGGCTGCTCTTGCAGGTCTTGCCGGGGTTGTCCTGCCGGTCATTCTCTTCTTCATGATGGCCTATATTGTCATTCGCGCGCACGAAATGCGCCAGGTCTCACACACCATGACGCAAGTCGCGATGCGTCTGGTCGAGCCGGAGAATGTTGCCAAGGAATCCGTGGTCAATGTCGGTCAGGCCATTCGCCGCGAAGTGGCCTCCATGAGCGACGGCATCGAAAGGGCCCTGGCGCGCGCTTCTGAACTGGAAGTGATGGTTCACAATGAAGTGTCCTCGCTCGAACGCGCTTATTCGGAAAACGAGTTGCGCATCCGCTCGCTGATCGACGATTTGATCACCCAGCGTGAAGCCATCGTCAGCAATTCCGAGCGTGTACGCGCTTCGATTTCGGGGGCTCATACCAGCCTTTCCAACGAACTGAACACGACGAGCGAGTCCATTTCCAAAAGCGTGTCCGACGCTGGCTCTCGCGTAACCCTTTCACTGGCGGAAAAAGGCGAACAGATCACCATTGCTCTGGCCAATGCGGGCGAGACGATGGTCAATGTTCTCTCCAACCGTGGCTCAGATCTCGTTGACCGTCTTTCGACGACCGGCGCAACCGTGACAGAATCCCTCACCGATGCAGGCCAGTCGATCACCAACCAGTTGAACATGTCCAGCATCGACATTTCCCAGAAACTGGAACAGACGGGGACAGACCTTACCAGCCAGCTCGCAAGCATCGGTCACGAAGTGACAGACCGCTTTATCGGCGCAGGCCAGGAACTGACGACTACCCTCTCCCAGACCGGCGAAAATGTAACCTACAACATCGCCAGTGTAGGAGAAGGCATCAACGAAAATCTTCAGGCCATCGGCACCAGCGTAACCGAAAATCTTGCCAACACGGGCAATGCGCTCAGTGGCGAATTGCGCACCATCAGCTCTGAGGTTACGGAAAATATTGCCGGAACCGGTCAGGCACTTACAGACAATCTCAGAAGCTTTGGCTCTGAAGTTACCACAAATCTTGCCAATACCGGCGGAGCCATCACGGGCGAACTGAGAGAGATCGGCACATCGGTAACAAGCAGCCTGTCTGAAATCAGCGCCACCATGACCCAGTCCATGTCTGAAACAGGTTCAACCGTTGCGGACAACATCCGGACACAAGGGTCTGAAATCGTCTCCGCCATCACGGAACGGTCCGCTGAAGTCTCCGAAGCCCTCAAAGGCACCGGCGATGCGCTTCTGGTTGATCTGTCTCTGCGCGGGAACGAAATCAACGAGAAACTGGACGACACTGGCAGCAAGGTGGCACAGACCATTTCCTCGACAGGTATGGACCTGACCCAGAGGATGACGGAAACCGGAGCGCACATCTCCGAAACCCTGTCCTCACAAGGCGACCAGCTTGCCGGGCGGCTGGATGAAACCGCAGAACGGATTCATCAGACTGTTACGGTCAAGGGTGGCGAACTCAACACTCAGCTTGAAGCCCATGCAACGAATCTCGGCTCCATGCTTGATGAACGCACCAGCAGCATGAACACTGTGTTGCAGACGCAATCTGCGGCCATGACCGAGAATCTGGAAAAAGCCTCTCATATCGCCACAGATGCTCTCAACAGTCGCTCGATGGAAGTCACCGAACGTCTGGCCATGGTCGGAACCGAAATCGCCAAAGTCATCGCCCAGCGCGGCAACAAGGTCAAGGACCTGTTCGAAACCGCAGGCGGCGAACTGACCAATGCCCTTCAGGGCCAGAGCGAAGCCATCCGCATCGCAATGGAAGAACGCGTCAAGGCATTTGATGATGTCGTCTCCGTACAGGGCACCAATCTGGTGAGCCATCTCGGTGATCGTCTCGATTCCCTCAGCAACTCGATGGATCAGCGCATCAATGCGCTCGATCAGACCCTGTTTGCTCGTGCTGGCGAAATCGAAACCATGCTTGACACGCGGCTTGAAGGCTTCTCCGTCAATGTGACGACCAAGGCCGAGGAAGTCGCCAACACCCTCACATCTAGTGCCCAGAGCTTTGAGCAGGACATCACAAGTCGCCTTGGTGGCTTCGAGGACAATATCTCGAGTTTGACCATGAATTTCGCCTCCAAGGCGGACACGCTCAACAATGCGCTCGAAGAACGCACCGGCAAACTTGATGAAACGCTCGACACGCGCGCGCGCCACATCAACGAAACCCTGCTGGAACGCACCCGCGATATCGCTGCGGCCTATTCCCAAGGCCAGCATGATATCAACGAGAGCATGGACAAACGCCTCACGCTCGTCGGCGAAACCCTGTCACGTCAGGCTCACGATCTGACCGAGACCCTGTCGGATCGCGTTGCAGAAATCAACGTGTCACTCGGCAGCAAGGTCTTCGAGGTAGCAGAGACCCTCGACAGCCGTTCGGCACAGATCGAGGCCATTCTGAATGATCGTCTCAACGCGATCTCGACCAACTTCGCGACCGAAAGCGCCAAGGCAAGGGATGCCCTTGCATCGACCCTGACCACGGCAAGCGCCGAGATCACCGAGAAGACCGAGAATTTCAATGCGGTCCTCGGCTCGCGGTCTGCCGAGCTTTCCGCAATCCTTGATGAAAAGGGCAACTCGGTCGTTCAGGCTCTGGACAGCCGCTCTGAAAACATCACTCAAACCTTCCAGAAGGCTGGCGAAAGCATCATTCAGAGCCTCTCCAGCCGCGGCGGTGAAATTGCCAGAGCTGTGGCACAGGAAAGCGCCCGCGCTTCCCAGACACTGGCGCAGACCGGTGAAACGCTGGTCTCGGCCATCACCGAAAACAGCGTTCGCGCAACAGAAACCTTGGAAGAAAGCACCAACAAGGCAGTTCAGGCCATCAACGAAAGCACGGATCGCTCTGTCAACTCTCTGGCAAGCAGCACCGAGCATGCAGCCCAGACCATGACGGGCAGTGCACAGAAAGCACTCCATGCGCTGGAAGAAAGCACATCCCGGACCAGAGAGGTTCTCACCTCCAGCGTTCAGGTGGCCGTCGATACGCTGAGCGAAAAATCGACCGAAACGCTGTCTGCCATGGATGAAAGCTCCAAACGAACGGTGGAAGCACTCACAATCAGTTCGGAGCAGGCAAAAACTGCACTTGAAGCCTCTTCAAGCAATCTGGTCAAGGCCATCGCCCAGACCAGCCACGACGCGATCATCAATCTTGACAATTCCAACAAACGGATTGTCGAGGCGATGCGCGTTGCCTCCGAGGAAGCAAGCCAGTCCATGAGCAGCACCAACGAGTTGCTGCGGTCTGACGGAACGGAAATCGTCGAGCGTCTCAAAAACGCCAACGACACCCTGTCCGAACTCCTGCTCAATGCCGGACACAGCCTGTCGACCATCGAAACCAGCCTTTCCGATCAAACTGGCCGCTTCCGTCAGGTTGTCGAAACGGTTGTTCACGAAGCTGGCAGCTCGGCCAACCAATTGACCGATCAGGTTCAGGATCTGCGGAATGTCTCAAACAACATTCTGGGTCAGGTCGCGTCTTTGACCGACAAGTTCGAAGAGCAGGCAACGGCTCTTGTCAACAGCACGCGCCTGATGGAATCGACAAACAGCCGACTGGAAGGCACCGTCGAGGAACGCAGAGCCATGCTCTCGGCAATGACCGAAGATCTGGTTCACCGGACCGAAGCCATCGAGAATGTGCTCAACAACTTCACGTCCATCATCGCAAGTACCCTGAGCACAGCCGAAGGACGCGCCCGCGACGTTGGCATGCTTCTGAGCCAGAGCACCGAAGGCGTATCCAAGGAAGTCATGGATCAGCTCGAACAGCTCCGCATCAATGCCGCATCCGAAGGCCGCCGTGCTGCCGAGTCCATTCGCGCCGTTCAGCGCGAAATGAGCGAGGAAATGGCACAGTCCATGGCCGAAGCCAATTCCCGCTTCGAGCAGGCAACCATGGATATCCGCTCGATCACGCAAGAGATCAAACGCGATCTTGACAATACACGTGCGGAACTCAAGCATGGCCTGACTGAATTGCCCGGCGAAACACGGGAAGCAACCGGAGCCATGCGCAGGGTCGTATCCGAACAGATCGATGCCCTCAAGGAGCTGTCCCGTGTGGTTCAGCGCCATGGCAACATGTTCGATACCGTGCAGTCTTCCGAGCGAACCAGCTCCAGCCAGCAACGTTCGATGAGCCAGCCGCAGCCGCAACAACAGCGTCCGCTGCCGCCGGTTCAACAAACCCAGATGCGTCAACCCGAACCACCTGCTCAAACCGCAAGTGCTTATACCGCGCCTCAACATCATGAGGATGACGGACGGTCCGGCGGCTGGGTCTCCGATCTGTTGCGCCGTGCATCCCAGCCGGAAGACAACATGCCTCAGCCGGGCGACGCAGAAGCCCTTGCTCCGATCTCGAAAGACATCATTCGCGGCATCGACAGCACCAATCAGGCAGAAGCCTGGGAAAGCTATCGTCGCGGCGAAGGAGGAAGCTTCTCTCGTCGGCTCTACACACTGAAGGGCCAACAGACCTTTGAAGATGTCCGCATGCGTTATCAGCGTGACACCGATTTCCGCAACACGGTCAATCGCTATGTCGCAGACTATGAGCGCATCCTTGATGACATTTCCCGTCAGGACCGGGACGGCTCGCAAACGATGAGCTATCTCACCTCTGACACCGGCAAGGTCTACACCATGCTGGCCCATGCCAGCGGGCGCCTCGGATAGGGAAGGTTTGACCCATAAGGGGCGAATGCCCCGAGAAATGGCAGAAAGACAAAAAGGGTGCCTGATGGCACCCTTTTTTATTCGACAGCCAAAAGCGGATCATCACGCTTCGATAGCGCAATATTGCGTCAAAGGCTGCCGCAAACTGCTCGGCAGCAAGCGTCCGAAAGCAATCGGCAAAGGCGTGGTTCAGCTATATTGGGCGACGCGATCACGCAAATCTGCCGGCTCTTCATCATCGCTGACTTCCTCGGCAAAGGCCATTGCAGCAGAAAACTCGTCAGACACCATTTTATCGAAAATGTCTGCATCGGACGCGTCTTCATCGACGTCGAATGAAACCTCTTCGTCTGCTTTGGCCTCTGCGTCAGTTCCATCGGCTTCACCGTCATCCTCATCAACGGTTGCCGCGGCAAACACATCAGCCTCGCCCTCTTCCGTTTCAATCGCTTGATCCTGCGATGGGTCAACCGTCTCCAGATAGTCCTCTGCTTCGGTTTCGCCTTCAGAAGCCCAATCGAGATCGCGCATGTCGACAAATTCTATGCCGTCATCCTCGGAGTCCGGATCAACCGCAACAACATCGCTTTCATCCATGGCGATATCGTCAAAGTCCACAGCGGGTTCGGCCTCGTCTTTCTCTTCGGAAGAGAGAGCCAAATCGACATCGCCCTCTGCCATGGCCTCGGCGTCCATGTCTGCAACATCGACATCATCGGACCCATCAACCACATCTTCGAGTGTCTCTACATCAATGGTGTCGAACAGAGCATCAACATCGTCCTGATCGGCTTCTTCATGCAGATCGACCTGATCGAACAGCACATCAACGTCATTCTGACCAACCCCCTCACCATCAAGCGCAGGACCATTGAGCAAATGGGCATCCGGGCGAGCGTCGCCCCGCTTGATATCGTGATGATCCACCTCGACACCATCGGATTCAAAGCCCCAGATTTCAATCATCTTGTTGATACGCGTTTCGACATAACGCATCGCATCAACAATCTTGCGAATTCTCTGTCCGGTCAAATCCTGGAAGGAGCAGGCCATATAGATATTGGTCGCTTCCATGTCCAGCTCGTTGCATTTTTCTTCGTCAACGCCCTGTTCACGCAGCGTCCAGGCATATTCCTGAATTTTCTCGGCCGACCCCAGAATGTCGCCGGTTGCGGATTCCGTTTGTGAAACGATAGCATCGAGCTCCAGCGTGGCCCTCTCGAACCGCTCGGACCCCTTGTTGTCTTCATGCTTGATCTGTGCGATTTCGCGCTTGGTCTTGTCAATCGCGGCCGCCATGTCTGCCAGATCCATACGAACCTGATTCATCAGCGATGAAGGTGCTCTCTCCCGGACAATTGTCTTTTCCAGTTTATCAATTGCCGTTAATAGGGTATCTGTGTCCGCATTGCGGTTCCGCCGAGCATATTCAGAAAGAAACCAGCGACCACGCGCAGTTTCCATCACAGCGGCTTCAATTGCCAGATAGTCCTCTTGTCGCAGGGGCGAAGGTGGCATTGGCTTGCTCATGGTTCTGACCAAATTCCTATCTAAAATGGCTCGAATCAGCGCAAATATACGCATTCTCACGATGATGCTACAGATGAATTATTAACGCACTTTTACTTTTTGTCGGGCAAATTGACAATGAAAGCAACAAATCAAGGCAAATATGCGCTGCGCATGTCCGGTTTTTTTGCCGGTTATTTCTTCCCATTCGGGATCTATATCCCCTTTTTTGCCGTTTGGTTGAAGAGCCTTGATTTCAGTCCCGAAGCAATCGGCCTTGTGCTCACGATCCCAATGGTCACCCGTGTCCTGTTCACACCGGTGATGGCGGCGCTGTCCGACAAGCTGGGCAATCGCAGATTGGCCCTGCGGATCTATTGCGGGCTGTATGGCCTCACCTTTGCGCTTATCCTGCTCAATGACAGTCTGTGGTGGATCGCCCTGATAATGGCGATCTCCCATATTTTCCAGAGCGCAATCATTCCTGTGGCCGATTCTCTTGCCCTGGCGGGAACTCGGCGTTTTGGCCTCGACTACGGACGCATGCGCAGTTCCGGATCATTCTCCTTCATGCTGGCCAATCTGGCTGGTGGCTTCATACTGGGATGGCTGGGCGCGGACAAGATCATCTGGCTCATGGTTCTTGGCAACATACTGCATATTCTGTTTTCCTTTTCCCTGCCCGTCGATCCCAGACTGATCGACAATCGCACCTTGTCCAAACAGACAAAAATGGATTGGCAACAGCTGAAGCAATTCGCCCAGATCGGCTTCTGGATTGTCCTTATTGCCACGTCGCTTATTCAGGCCTCCCACAGCATGCTCTATTCCTTTGCGACAATTTACTGGCAGAAAATTGGCATCCCGTCGAACATCACCGGTCTTTTGTGGTCTGTGTCCGTTCTGGCAGAAGTGCTTCTCTTCACATTTTCCAAAAAAATCAGCTCATTCCTCAATTGGAAACAGCTGATGAGCGTCGCAGCCATAATGGCTTGCCTGCGCTGGACACTCTTTCCGTTTGAATTGCCGATCTTTGTCTACTTCATTTTGCAAATACTGCATGCTGGCACATTTGCTTGCGCGCATCTGGGCGCGATGTTTTTCATCAATGAAATCGTCGATGACGCGTTATCTGGCACCGCCCAGGGCCTCTACACCATGCTGACCGGGTTATTATCGGCAATCGCCACAACAGTTTCGGGATACCTGTTTGCCCAGTGGAGCGGCATGGCTTTTTTGTCCATGGCAATCGTGAGTCTAATGGCCCTTTCGCTGCTGATCACGGCCCGGTCTTTCATCCTTGCTCCCATCAAGGCTGATTAACCACACAGCCTTGAGAAAAAACATTGATACATCCGAATGCTGAAAATACAGTTTGAAAGCTATCTTTTTGCCAGTATTAAGAATAAAAATGAATGTGTGTTAACTTAATTTGCACGTCGCCCCTGATCTTTTCAGAACAGATGTGACAGGCCCGGACTTCAAGGTGCGACGGAGACATGGCCCCACAGGGATCAGACATTGCGATTAATGGGCAACCGCCCTATTTGACGGCCGATATCGAGTCTGCGCCGGGCGTGCTTGTGATCTCGGGCGACTGGACTATCGAGACGCTCAAGGACGCAGATTTACTTGTAACTTCCTTTCTGGAAAGCAACAAGGGCGCTTCGTACCTCGATCTGTCGGGCCTCTCGTTGCTCGACACATCCGGTGCCTGGGTCATCATCCGCCTCATGCGAGCCTTGGCCATCCCTCTGACAGATGAAACCCCCATTCGCCCCGATCACCGTTCCCTGTTTGAAGCGGTAGCAGAAACGAACAACACACCACCGGAGCAGAATCGCACCAGCTCCCCAGTCATAAACGCCCTTGAGAAGACCGGGGAAGATGTGGTCGAGATCTACTCGGACATCAAGATCCTGGCCCATTTGATGGGCGGGGTCATGGCCAGTCTGTTTACAAGCCTGATCCACCCACGCCGATTGCGTCTGACCTCGATTGTCCATCACGTCGAACAGGTGGGTGTGAAGGCCATTCCGATCGTCGCGATCATGTCCTTCCTCGTCGGAGCGATCGTTGCTCAACAGGGCGCATTCCAATTGCGCAAATTCGGAGCACACACGCTGGTTATCGACCTGGTGGGTATCCTTGTCTTGCGCGAGGTGGGGATCCTGCTGACAGCCATTCTGGTCGCGGGGCGTTCGGGTAGCGCCTTTACCGCAGAAATCGGCTCAATGAAAATGCGCGAAGAAGTCGATGCCATGCGCGTGATGGGATTGAATATCATAGAAGTGCTCATCGCTCCGCGCGTCATTGCCCTGATCATCGCGCTGCCACTGCTCGGCATTGTCGCCGATATCTCCGCGTTGGCTGGCGGCAGCATGCTTCTCTGGATCTATTCCGACATCACTCCTGCCTCCTACATCAACTGGCTGCGTGAAGCGGTTGCGGTCAATACGTTCATGGTCGGTATCATCAAGGCCCCCTTCATGGCCCTGATCATTGCGCTGATTTCATGCAGCGAAGGCCTCCAGGTGGGCGGCAGTGCTGAGAGCCTTGGACGCAGAACGACGGCCGCCGTTGTCAAATCGATCTTTCTGATGGTGCTTGTCGATGGCGTCTTTGCGATTTTCTTCGCAGCCGTCGGATATTGAGGAGGTGACAATGACCGATATCATCCAGCCTCAAGCCTCCGTCCAGACGCATCCCTCAAGGGAAAGCGGCACCAATACGCCCCCTCCACTTCTGAAGGTCATGGATCTGACCGTCGGCTTTGATGAGGACAATATACTCGAAAATCTGCAACTGGAAGTTCAGACCGGAGAGATCCTCGGGATCGTGGGGGCCTCCGGGACAGGCAAGTCCGTATTGCTCAGAAGCATTCTGGGCCTGATTCCGAAACGGTCCGGACGTTTTGTCATTTTCGGGCACGACATGGAACAACTCTCGGCCAGAGACAGACTGAAGGTGGAAAGGCGCCTTGGTGTGCTGTTTCAGCATGGCGCTCTTTTCTCTTCCCTGACGGTGCTTGAGAATATTCAGGTGCCAATGAGGGAATATCTTTCGCTTCCCAAGCGCTTGATGAATGAATTGGCCCTCTCCAAAATCGAGCTTGTCGGACTGCATCCGGATGCTGCTCACAAATACCCCTCCGAGCTATCAGGGGGCATGATAAAACGGGCAGCCCTTGCGCGAGCCCTTGCGCTCGATCCGCATCTGGTGTTTCTCGACGAGCCGACTTCAGGCCTTGATCCGATCAGCGCCGAAGAGTTTGATGACCTCATTTCAACCTTGCGCGACACTTTGGGTCTGACCGTCTTTATGGTAACCCATGATCTGGATAGTCTCAGTCAGGCGTGCGACAGAATCGCAGTTTTGGCGGATCGCCGCGTTTTGGCGACGGGCTCCATGCATGAATTGCAGGGCAATTCTCACCCCTGGATCAAACGATATTTCACCGGCAAACGTGCCGTCAGACAATGGGACAAGAGCTGACAAATGGAAACCAAAGCCAACTTTGTGGCCATCGGCCTGTTCACACTGATCCTCACAGCAATCGGTTTCGGCTTCATCTATTGGGTGGCCAAATATGATGAAACCAAGCCGATGAAGGAAATTGTCGTGCAGTTCGAGGGGTCGATTGCCGGCCTCATCAAGGGTGGCTCGGTTCTGTTCAATGGCATCAAGGTCGGCGAAGTGACCAATCTCGAATATGACGCCAACAACCCGCTTTTTGTAAAAGCGAAATTGCTGGTCGACGCCGACATCCCACTTAAAAAAGACAGCAAGGTTGAATTGTCGTTTCAGGGCCTAACCGGTGTTGGAACCGTCGAGATCAAGGGAGGCAGCCCAAACCTTCCCGATCTGCTGGACCAACAAGAGGTCCCCACGATGAAAGCCAGCAGTTCGGCGATGGAAGACTTGATGAAAGGCGCTCGCCAGGTTCTCGCCAGAGCAGACAGCGTATTGTCAAAAGTCGAGAAGATTGTCGACGAGAATGATGATCGCATTGGCAACTCGATAGAGAATATCGAGATTTTCACGACCTCTCTCAAAAACAATGCCGACAATGTCGACACATTCCTGGCTGATGCATCTGGTGCCGCCAAGGGTCTGACCTCTCTTTCCGCGCGGTTGGAAACGCTGAGCGACCGGGCAGAGTCCCTGCTTTCTGCGGTTGACCCGCAAAGCATCAAAACCAGCGTCGCAAATGTCGAAACATTTACGACCAGACTTGCCAGCGCTTCGGACAAATTTGACGAAGTCGTCAATGATGCATCCATGGCCGCAAAAGGCATAAACGAATTTTCAGGCAACCTCAGCCAGTCTCTGGCCAAAGTCGACACAATCGTCGAAAGCGTCGAACCTGAAACCGTGCGCGAAGCGGTTGGCTCCCTGCAAGCTTTTGCAACCAAACTCGACAATTCTTCAAAGGACATTGACGAAATTCTGGACAATGCGAAGCTTGCAACAGCCAACATCAATGACTTCTCGAAAAGCCTTGCGACGCGAACCGATGACTTCAACCACATTGTGACGGAGGCCAAGGAGCTGGCAACCCGCCTTAACAACGCCTCCAAACGGGTGGACACAATCCTTGGCAAGGTCGATGGCGTCCTGTCAGATGAGGAAGGCACAAAAGGTCTCGTTCAGGAAGTCACCCTGGCAGCGAGATCCATCCGGCAAGTTGCAGAGAAATTCGACAAGAAGGCCGACCAGATATCCAACGGCCTAGCCCGCTTCTCAGGCAAAGGACTGAGAGATGTCGAGAGCATGGTCTCCGACGCCAGACGAACAATCAATCGTCTGGAAAGCACAGTGAAGAAGCTCGAGAATGATCCATCCAGTGTCATCTTTGGTGGCAACAAGGTGCGAACTTACAATCAAAGATACTAGTTTCCGGTTTGAAAAACTGAAAAGTTTTGATACTGATCTACTTGTCTTTAGAAATGCAGGCGTTTGGGATTCGGCCCTAACATGAACCCCTTACCAACAATTACTGAAGCCCATATTATGCCAGACAAACATCCCGATGTTGCAAATTGGCAAAAATGACAGAAAAAACGCCCGACTCGTCAAAAAAATAATTGGCAGGTCGGCAGTCTCCGTTACAGTGGAGATCTAGTTAAGGCAGTGAACCGAGGTGCGACCCTTGTCTTTTTCCCGCCAGCTAAGACAGATCACGATATTGCTAGTCCTTTCTGTGGCTTTGGCATCCTGCACGGTCATAGGTGGCGGCAAGGAACTCACCACCTACGACTTGAGCGCAGCAAGTGATCTCTCCGACATAAACGGCCGGAGCAACGCGCAAATTCTTGTTCAGGTTCCTACCGCCTTGAAATCCCTCGATAGCGAAATGATTGTCGTGCGGCCCAATAGCTCGGAAATCACCTATTTTGGTGATGCTCAATGGAGCGACAGCCTTCCCAGGGTTCTGCAAGACAAGCTGATCCAGACTTTCGAGAATTCAAATCGTATCCGCTCGGTTGTCAAACCGGGAGACGGTGTCTCTGTAGACTATAAACTGGCCACTTCGATCCGGGCTTTCGAACTGATCGATGATGATCAGACAGTTGCCAAGGTTTCGCTGTCCATCAAGCTGATCAATGACCGCACAGGACGTGTGCGTGCCTCTCGCCAGTTTCAGGCGGTCGTTCCTGCCAATATTCAGAGCACTGCAAAAGCCGTTCACGCTCTTGATGTGGCATTGAACTCCGTCCTTCACGACATATTGGCGTGGGTTGTCAAAACGATCTGACGCCCGACAAGCAAGTAATCCTTTACAGCAGAGCCCGCGCGAGATGAACGGGACGGCGAGAAGCCTCCGCAGTCCTTCCTTGTTCATCCACTATGCCGAGGCAAGTCGATCAAGAAGACCCGCATACGTGACGGCGATCCTTGCTGCTGACCACCATACACGGGGCGGAAACAAGCATCCTGCCTTTGGCACCTTGTCTTGTCCTGAGACGAAGCGTTGCCGAACCGGGTAAATGCCAGCCTAGCCGGCAGCGGCAAACCCCGAGATCCGCAACAATCGAACGGCTCTGTTTATGCCCCATCCTTTTCGAGATTGGACCAGAACTGTCTGGAGCATGCTTCCCAGCTGAACTGCTTGGAGTAGTCGAGGCTGACCTGCGGGTCGATCGTCAAGGCCTTCTTGACAGCAACAGAAAGATCCTCGTCGAGCGCTCCAGCTCCGCTATCGCCAATCACGTCCAGCGGACCCATGACAGGATAGGCAGCGACAGGCAACCCGGACGCCATGGCTTCCAGGAGCACAATACCGAACGTGTCTGTTTTCGATGGGAAGACAAAGACATCGCAAGACGCGTAAATCTCGGCCAAATCTTCCCCTTCATGCAGACCTAGGAACTTGACATCCGGATATTGCTTCTCAAGCTGGCCCCTTTGCGGCCCGTCACCAACGACGACTTTGGTGCCCTCGACATCGAGATCGAGAAAGGCCTGAATGTTTTTCTCCACCGCGACGCGACCGACATAAAGCAGCAAGGGGCCCGGATAATCCAGCACCTTTTTTTCGCGCGGACGAAAGAGGCCCAGGTCCACCCCGCGTCCCCAGTAGCAAAGCCTGGAAAATCCACGCGCTTCCAGATCCCGTTTCAGGCTTGGTGTTGCCACCATGCAGCAACGCCCCCGATTGTGGAACCAGCGCAAGGCCGCATAGCTCCAGGAAACGGGCACGGGAAAGCGGGCAGCAAGATATTCAGGGAAGCGTGTGTGATAGGAGGTCGAAAAGGCTTTGCCCCGTTTCAGACAATAACGCCGCGCCAGAAACCCCAAAGGTCCCTCTGTCGAAATGTGAATATAGTCCGGATTGATCTCGTCGATCTTCTTGGCCACCCCCCTTGTCAGGGTCAAGGAAAGCCGAATCTCGGGATAGGTTGGACAAGGCACGGTCTTGAATGACAGCGGGGTTAGATAATTGACGTCAATCCCCTGTTTCGTCAATTCCTGCCCCAAACGATCCAACGAGCGAACAACACCATTTACTTGTGGATGCCACGCATCCGTCACTATTAGAAGTCCACTCATGCAAGCGCCTTGGTAGAAGTTGTACTATCGATTTGCGGAACTGTTTTAGAGGCATCGCTCCATTGGATCAACTCGAACCTTCCGTCCTGATGTTCCACGATCGCGGTGCAGCTCTCAACCCAGTCCCCGGTATTGTAGTAGGAGAGACCGAATTTGTCGTGCATCTCGGCATGATGGATATGCCCGCAAATCACACCATCCACGTTGAATTTCTTAGCTTCATTGGACAGTGTTTCCTCAAAGGTGCCGATGAAGTTGACAGCATTCTTGACCTTCATCTTTGCCCAGGCTGAGAGCGACCAATAACTAAAGCCAAGCCGTCTGCGCACCACATTCAGAACCGTATTGACCCCAAGCGCAAAACTGTAGGCCCAATCACCCAAATGAGCCAGCCATTTGGCATGTCGCACCACCATGTCATACTGGTCACCATGAATGACCAGTAACCGCCGCCCGTCAGCCGTTTCATGGATGTTATGTGCCATGACCTCAACACCACCGAAATGGGCACCGTAATAGTTGCGCAGGAACTCGTCATGATTCCCCGGCACATAGATGATCCTGGCACCCTTGCGACCCTTGCGAAGCAGTTTCTGCACGACGTCATTGTGGCTCTGAGGCCAATGCCAGCGGTTCTGCAAACGCCAGCCATCAACAATATCACCGACGAGATAGATGGTTTCTGCATCGTGATATTTTAGAAATTCAAGCAGCATCTCTGCCTGACAACCGCGGCTACCTAAATGAACATCAGAAATGAAAAGTGTCCGATGTTTATAAAGCCCTTCTTTGCTGGACTGTTTCATGAGTTCGCTCTGATTCACTAGCTGAAAGTATTTGTGCCACTTTTAAGAATGCGCTGTCTCACTTTTGTGACAATCAAAGAAATTGGAGATCAAAAGATTTGCAGATTTGCACAAATACTCTGTCAGGCGCCGTTCCTGTTCACAACAGCAAGTCATCAAGGCCCAAATCCGTCTCTATATCCTTCGGATACGAGCAACAGGACCCAATAAAAATCAAAAGAACAAAAGACCCCGCTGGGCCATTCAAAACAACGAAAAAACAGGTCCGACAGGAAATAGCATGACTCGATAGTCATTGGCCGAGACCGGACGCGTCCAAACCAATACAGACGCAGCCTTGCTTATTGCCTCAAGCCAATGAAATCCTGTAAACGCGGCACCTTCTAGACGCTTTTGATCTGTTTCTCTGCTCTCTGGGCCAAACCAAGCTGCCGCTCGCGATAGAGAACAAAGAGCCCCGCCCCGATCACAAAAAAAGCACCGACAAGAACTGTGCTCGTCGGATATTCCGAAAACAGAACGATACCGATAAAGACGTTCCAGATCATGTTCACATAATCAAACGGAGCAAGCAAAGACACCTCGGTAACGCTCACCGCCTTGGTCATGATTATCTGCCCCAAACCACCAAAGACACCGGCAAGAATGAGCAAAATGGACGTTTTCAGATCGGGAAGCACCCAGCCCCAATAAAGGCTGACCAGCGAAAAGACCGATGTCGCAACAAAGAAATAGAAAACAATGGCAGCGTTTTTTTCTGTCTTCGTCATATGCCTGATGAGAATACCAGCCGACGCCATGAAAAAGGTCGAGGTCACACACAGAATTGCCCCCACCAAGCCCACATCACCTGATGACTGCGACAAACGAGGCCACAGAATGATCAACACTCCGAAAAATGCCAGACCAACAGCACTCCAGCGATAGATGCGGACGACTTCCTTGAGGAAAATCGCAGCAAGTGCAACCACCATCAAAGGATTCAGGAATGAAATGGCGGTTGCTTCAGGCAGAGGCAACATGGAAACCGAGGAAAACCAGCAGAACATGCCACCGGCCCCAACCACAGAACGCCGAACATGAGCCCACGGATTTTTCGTCCTGATACAATCGCGCCAGTCCCCTTGAATGGCCGTAACCAGCACAAGAGGAAACAGGGCAAAGAAACAACGTGCAAAAATCACTTCCCCGATTGGTACATCGCTCGAGGTATATTTGATGATGGCAAGCATCACCGCAAAAAAAACCGTCGACAGGAGCTTTAGACCAATACCGTACATCGAACTCATGGCGTCACAATTCCTCAAGAAAGAAAGGTGCAAAACCAGAAGGCATGAAGCTGAATCTGGCGTATATAAAAAGCACCACCGGCCAATGAAACAATGAATTGACGGAGGCTAAAGGCACCCCTGGCGGACAAAACCAGGATAGCTGTGATTATTACCGCTAAACATTGCGATTACTGACAGGTCAAAATGCGGATCTGAGAGGAATTGCAAAAAAAGGGGCGAGAAATTCAATTCTTCATGCTTTTCTAAAAAGATCAAGCTGAATTTCCTCTGACTTTGGATTGACCTGATCAATAAAATCCCTATTCAACGTCCATGAAAAGCAGCATTGTCAGACTTCTCAAGGGCTCCTTCCCGGCTTGCGACGGCACATTGTAGCGCAGGATGACATTTACATTTTCAGGATCATATGCTAAATCTGGTATCCCACTCCACCATTCAGACATATGCGTAATCCACCAGATTCACTTGGCAAGTCACCAGCGCGCCGAGGCGTATCTCTATATTCAAGGTTTCCCTCTGCATGGCATTTTCATCGCTTTCGAGCAGCAGAATCATTACGGTATGTCAAAATCTTCCCTCCAACATCCAGGCAGTGGCGATCATGTTCATCGCCATGATCTTCTTCACGGCGCAAAGCGGGATAATAAAGGAACTTGGGCAAACGCTGCACGTGACGCAAATCGTCGTGATCAGACAATGGCTCATGGTCCTTCTTTTGTTCCCCCCCCTTTTGAAGTCGACGAAAGGCCACCTCAAAATCAACCGCAAAGACCTCTTGCTCATGCGCTCATGCCTGACGTTCGTCAGCATATTGGCAGGCCTGACAGCAATCATCGAATTACCACTGGCAACTGCAACAACACTGAGCTTCACAAAGACATTTTTCCTGACGGTCTTTGCAATCCTGATCCTCAAGGAAACAGTGGGACCGAGGCGGATTGGCGCTCTTGTTGTCGGCTTCCTTGGCATCCTGATCATTGCCCGGCCAGCTGAGTTGCTCCGCTCCGGCATCGACATCAATATAACCCTGTCTCTCCTTTCGGCGGCTGCGATCGCGGCCAATCAGATCATTGTCCGAATTCATTTGCGCTACGATACGCCAACCCTCATCGTTGCCAGTCAGGCTTTCATCATCGGCGTCGCGATGATCCCACTGGCCTATTTTCACTGGATCCCGCTAAGCTGGAATGACTTTTTCTGGATTGCCGTCACCGCCGGCATCGCCAGTTTTGCCCAGTGGATGATGGTCCATGCCTTCAAGCGGGCCGAGACAACGGCCCTCGCACCTTTCGACTATATGAGGCTCATCCTTTCGACAATCGTAGGCTGGTATATGTTTAACGAATGGCCCGACGCCTTTACCTGGATTGGGGCAGCGATCATTTTCGCTTCAACTTTCTACATCATGCGCCGTGAGGCCAAACTGGAAAAGGCCAAGGCACTGGCCATTGAGTAGAAACTGCCTTTCAGACCCGTTTGTGGCAGGAAGCCGAGACCACACTTGCTTCTTGCCACAAACCGAATCCAGACAATGAGATCATGGCGACCGAAATGAAATGATGTCACACCACGAAAAACTGAGCGCAGCTTTGGCCCATTTCACCGCTCACTGCTTTTTCGGTGATGCAAGCCTGTTGGACAACTGCCCCAAAGACGCCGGAATATATCTCGTGGCCATAGAATTGAAGCACGCAGCAGCCCTCAAGCGCCCATCTGCCATGATGCTCAAAGCAGGCCTTTACGTCTATGCAGGGAGCGCCCATGGTCCAGGAGGCCTCAAGGCGCGTTTGTCACGCCATCTGAAGAAGGAGAAGACACTGCGCTGGCATATCGATCAGCTTACAACGCAAGCATCATCGCTAACCGCATTTGGCTGGCTTGATGGCACTGAATGCGATCTCGTCAAACTGTTGAGCAACAATCCCGATTTTTTCCATCCCGTTCCCGGTTTTGGCAGCTCTGACTGCTCCGATTGCACATCGCACCTTTTGGGATTGAAATGAAAAAGCGCCATCAAGTCGAAACAGAGACAAACCGGACATGAAAAAGGCGGAACAGGAAACCCTGCTCCGCCTTTTCAGATTTGTGAAGTTCAGGCAATCAATCCGATGCGTGGTTCCGCTGCGGGTTCTGTACTTCCTTCTCGCGTCTCACCGCCAGCTTGTTGAGAGCGGACACATAGGCGCGAGCCGAAGAAACCATTGTATCGGTATCGGCTGCCCGTCCCGTCACTGTTGTATCGCCTTCTCGCAACCGGCAAGACACCTCGGCCTGCGCGTCGGTGCCTGCGGTCACGGCACTCACCTGATACAGCATCAGGCGTGCCTTGTGCGGGAACATCTGCTTGATCGCGTTGAAAATCGCATCAACCGGACCATCACCCGTTGCTTCCTTGGTGACATGTGTACCGTCCATATCCAGCGTAACGATTGCTTTCTGAATACCGCTTGTACCCGCAATGACGGTCATCGCAATAACCTTGATCTTGTCCGAGGCCGCTCCGACTTCATCATCGACCAGCGCCTCGATATCTTCGTCAAAGATATTTTTCTTCTTGTCAGCCAAGGCCTTAAACCGGTTGAACGCATCTTCGAAAGCATTCTCGCCCAACTCATAGCCCAGCTCGACCAGCTTCTCCTTGAAAGCATGGCGGCCTGAATGCTTGCCCATCACCAGATCTGTGCCACCGACGCCAACATCCTCGGGCTTCATGATCTCGTAGGTCTCGGCATTTTTCAGCATACCATCCTGATGAATACCGGACTCATGCGCAAAGGCATTCTTGCCGACAATCGCCTTGTTATACTGCACGGGGAAAGCTGAAACCGCAGAAACCAGCTTGGATGCTCTGGTCAGCAGCTTGCTATTGATGCCGGTTTCATATGGGAACATGTCATTTCTGGTACGGATCGCCATGACGATTTCTTCCAGCGCCGCATTGCCTGCCCGCTCTCCCAGACCATTGATGGTACATTCGATCTGCCGCGCCCCACCCTTGGCCGCAGCCAGAGAGTTGGACACCGCCATGCCCAAATCATTGTGGCAATGAGCCGAGAAAATGGCCTTGTCGGAATTTGGAACCGTTTCGATGATACGGGAAAACAGCGCGGTAATCTCATCCGGAGCGGTATAACCGACCGTATCGGGAATATTGATTGTCGTTGCCCCGGCATTGATGGCCGCTTCAACGCACCGGCACAGAAAGTCGAATTCCGTGCGCGTGCCATCTTCCGCAGACCATTCCACATCATCGGTCCAGTTGCGTGCGCGCGTAACCGACTCGATCACCTTCTCATAGACCCGGTCCGGCTCCATCTGCAATTTATATTTCATATGCACCGGACTGGTGGAGATGAAGGTATGAATGCGTTTGTTCTCAGCGTGCTTGATCGCCTCACCTGCCCGATCAATGTCTTTCGAACTTGCCCTCGACAATCCGCAAACCGTCGCATTCTTGACGATCTTGGCAATTTCAGACACCGCTTCGAAATCGCCGTTGGATGCAATAGGAAACCCTGCCTCGATAACATCAACACCCAGCTCATCCAGCAACCGCGCAACTTGCAGCTTCTCCTCCAAAGTCATCGAAGCTCCCGGAGACTGCTCACCGTCACGCAAGGTCGTATCAAAAATTACAATTCTGTCCGTCATTGAATTTGTCCTGATTTTTTGGCCGCTCCAGCAAAGAGGTCCTGATCATAAAAACATGCTGTCGAGCGGCGGAATTCGTTCTGCTGCTACTTGATGTCCTCCCCTGAAGATCCGCCGCAAACCGAAGCCTGCGCCTGTCGATGTTCAGGGGCACATAAGGAGTAGAAGTTCAGAAGCACGAGCAAGAGCAGCGGGAGCCGTTGGCTCAACCGACTTTGTCCGACCGATTATGCTCAAAGGAGCGGTCATACGTCTCTCTCTTGGCTCTCAAAAGGAACACATGGGCAAACATCACAAGATGTATATCTCCCTCTGTAAAGGAACTGGGGCACCGATACAAGAATAAAGTGAGAAAACACCCAAGGTAATTTTACCAAACTCTATAGTGGCAATTTACCCAATCACGACAATAAAACAATCTGAAATTGAAAGTATTAATGACATAATAACAGATTGGACTAACGAACAAATCAACACATGGGAGACTAAAATTAATCAAAACTACAATAAAAGCCATATGTACCGATAAAAACAAACAGAATTTTAGGAATTTACTTGAACTATGTAGAAATGACCTCGCGACAAAAGTCAGAATTATATGCAGACCAGTGCAAAAAACACGTGAAAGGCGACCATAATGCGTGTGATAAACAAAGCAAAACTTACGCAGAAAGTGACATTTCTTATCATTGGATCTGTTGTCATTTGCATGCTCTCACTCGCCGGAGCCACCTGGTTCACCATCAGCAACAAGATCAAGACCGATGTCTTGCATCAACAATCGGTAAGCATTCGGGTTGCTGCTCAGGTCTTCGAGTCAAGGATTCCTGATGTCAAGGTGACAAGAAACGCATCAGGAGACATAACGCGTCTGACCATGAAAGACGTTCCCGATTTTGACAGCCACGACATGATTGACAATGTCGGCAGCATTACCGGTGAGACCGCGACCGTTTTCAAATGGGATGAAGAAACCCGCGATTTCTGGCGAAAAACGACCAACATCAAAAAGCCGGACGGAAATCGGGCCATTGGCACACCTCTCGGCCAGAAGGGCGCCGTCTATCCGGTCATCACCCAAGGCAAGACCTTTGTTGGTGAGGCTGTCATTCTTGGCATTCCCTACTACACGCTGTATCAACCGATCTTCTCGGAAAGCAATTCAGTCATCGGCATTCTCTATGTCGGGATAGAGAAATTCAGAGTGGATTCGATCCTGAGAGAAGTGTCCTACAGCCTCTTGCTGTCTTCGCTGCTTGTCGGTCTGGCCATCGTCGCATTTGCTTTCGTTGCCGGCGCACGCCTGATGAAACCCCTGCCCGTGATGACAAGCCTGCTGGACCAGATCACCAAGGACGTATCGCCTCCGACAATCCCATATCTGGATCGTCTTGATGAAATTGGTGACATGGCAAAAGCGGTTTCTGTTCTGAACGAAAAAAACAGCCATCGCATCGAACTTGAGCAGAACAAGACTCGCACCGATGAGGAACGTGAAGCGAGACAAACAAGCATTCTCAAGGCCATCCGGGAATTTGATGAAGACATCAAGATCGTGCTGGACAGCGTCGACAGCAATTCCCGCACCATGGCTGAAACGGCACAAAAGCTGACAGAGATTGCGGAGTCAACTGAGGCTCAATCATCAAACGCGGCCTCTGTTTCCAATGAAGCGGCAAGCAACGTCCAGACCGTGGCCTCCGCGTCCGAAGAACTATCCGCTTCAATCGGCGAAATCTCGTCCCAGCTTGAGAAAACCCGGACCGTTGTCGCGCTCGCATCCGAGGAATCTGTCGCCACGAATGAGAAGGTTGAAAGCCTCGACATGGCAGCCCAGAAAATTGGTGACGTCATCAGCCTCATTCAGGACATTGCGGAACAGACCAACCTGTTGGCACTCAATGCGACAATCGAAGCCGCTCGCGCTGGCGAAATGGGCAAGGGCTTTGCCGTGGTTGCTGCCGAGGTCAAGGAGCTTGCGAACCAGACGTCCAAGGCAACAGAAGAAATCTCCAGCCAGATCACCAACATTCAGTCTTCGTCTCAAGATGCGGTGTCTGCCATCGGCAAGATTTCCGAGACCATGAGTGAAGTCAATGAATATACCAATTCGATTGCCGCGGCAGTCGATCAACAGGGGGCTGCGACTCAGGAGATCAGCGCCAATGTGCAACAGGCCTCCGAAGGGACGAGCGGTGCCAGTGAAATGATGGTCGCGGTCAACAGCTCCGCCTCCGACACGCACCAATCGGCAAGCAAAGTGCTGGAAGCGTCTCATGCAGCAACCGAGCAGGGCAACAGGCTGCGCGCGCGCATCGAGATTTTCCTCAAGGAAATTCAAGCCGCCTGACGGATTGGAATGCAGGCAACAGGATCCCCATGAGGGATACGGCAACAAACAAATGGCACGGCCCTTCCCGGACCGTGCCATATTTCTTTTTCTGCATCAGACATGGTCAGGCCCGAAACGAAGCATCGCCTTATCTGTAATGATGCAACAGATAGGTACGCGTGGCACTCAAGGCAGACCAGACATGTTGAGCTCTTGGCGATGTGCAGTAGGCAAGCGATGGCGCCATCGAAACCTGCCCAACGCCAACATGGGTGAATTTTTTATCATTGAGAAGGAAATCATCCATCGCCGTAATACAGGCCTGTTTGTAGCCTTCCAGATCACCGGACAGGAAAATGTCCCAGATATCGGGCAACAAGATGGTTTCAACACCAATGGATTCTGCGCCAGTCACATCACGGCATGTCTTAAACAAGCCCGCCGTTGCATCGACTGTTGAAGGCGCGGTAATGAGGATGGCAATATCGACACGTCCCGGATTGGACATTGCATTCTTGAAAAGAGCATCTGCCAGCAGGCGGTCAGTCCTGATCACCGGAGCCCCTTCCACCATCAAGCGATCCGCTATTGGGCTAAGCGTGGAACATGTGACAAGCAACAGGTCAACACCTCGTGCACATTCCAGAATAGCACGTTCGATTTCGGCCCCTATATCGGCGTCGATATAACCGAGTTCGGTTACCTTTTGGAGCAGATCATTTCGAACATGATGCGCTTCGGGAACCAGATTGGTCCCCTCAAGCGCTTCGGAAAAAAGCGCGATGTTACTCTCAACGCTGTGGAGAAAGGAAAATGACATTACTGTAGCCTGAAGCTTTGGTCGGAAAAATTCGAACAGGGCCGAGCCTGTTCCTCGGGCTGAACAATAAAACCAAACTCCAGCTAATACCAGTGCTAAATATACAGTTTTCCTTCAGAGACAAGCACAACACTGCCACCAACATATTCATTGGTAAGGCGTCCATCGGACACTTCTATTTCCAGCTCGATAATTGAGGGACGTCCCATTTCAAAGCCTTGTTCCAGGCTGAACCGGTGACTCCCCTGCCCCGGTTTGTCAAACTGGCAAATCACACCAGCAAAGGCAGCGGCAGCCGATCCTGTGGCGGGGTCCTCGACAATTCCCATACCCGGAGCAAACATGCGCGCGTGAAAACTGGAGGAATGGCGTAGCGTCTCGCGCGTATAAAGATAGGCATCGTTATGCTCATGAGAGCCAAAGGCCGTATTCCAGCTCGCCATCACGGGACGCGCTCTGCGCATGGCGTCCAGATTGCGCACGGGCACCATGACGAAGGGAACACCTGTCGAATAGGCGGTCGGCACATGATTTTCAAAGCCGATATCCCTGATATGCAACCCAAGCGCCGCAGCGATTTCATCCTTTGAACCAAGCTGGATAGTGAACGGTTTTGAAAGCTTTGGCACTTCGAAAACAGCCTTGCCCACTCTGTTCGGCTTGATTTTCACCTTGGCACGAATACGCCCCACCTTCTCTTCAAGCAACATTACGCAATTCTGATTGCCTTCCAGATCGGGAAAGCGCAAGAAGCCCAGAAGAACGGCAGTGCCAACCGTCGGATGACCGGCAAATGGCAACTCATAAGCAGGCGTAAAAATGCGAAGGCTTGCACTATGGGCAGCATTTTCCGGCTTGCAGACAAAAACAGTTTCGGAGAAATTGAATTCCCGCGCAATGGTCTGCATTTGTTCATCCGACAGCCCATCGGCATCAGGCAGCACCGCGAGTTGGTTGCCAGCAAAGGCCTCATCGGTAAATACATCCAGAATGAAATAGCTGCGCTCGGATTTTGCCATTCTTTTTCCCTTGAGCATGAAATGCAGAATATGGACATCAAGTATAGTCACATCGCACCCGAATGAACCAGCTCCAAACAGGTCTATACCACCCTAATCTGACAAAATGGCTTTGAAAGCTAAATAATCCCTAAAGAAAATCCCGACCCAAAGGGCCGGGATTCCTGTAACTCACACCAAAGACAGAGACTTAGTTCTTGTCTTTGTTGACCATGGCTTTTTCTTTGATCCATGGCATCATTTCGCGCAGTTTGGCACCCACTTCTTCGACCTGATGGGCATCATTGCGTGCACGGATTGCTTTGAAAGAAGTCTGGTTGACCTTGTTTTCCAGCATCCAGTTGCGCACGAAGGTGCCGTCCTGAATGTCGGTCAGAACATTTTTCATTTCTGCCTTTGTTTCAGGCGTAATCAGGCGAGGACCGGTACAATATTCGCCATATTCAGCGGTGTTGGAAATGGAGTAGTTCATGTTGGCAATACCGCCTTCATAAATCAGATCCACGATCAACTTCATTTCGTGCACGCACTCGAAGTAAGCCATTTCCGGAGCATAACCAGCTTCAACCAGCGTTTCGAAACCGGCGCGCATCAGTTCAACAACGCCGCCACACAGAACAGATTGTTCACCGAACAGGTCGGTTTCACACTCTTCCTTGAAGGTGGTTTCGATGACGCCAGCGCGGCCACCACCATTGGCGGAAGCATAGGACAGGGCCAGATCATGGGCATTGCCGGTCGAATCCTGCGCAACAGCAATAAGGGTCGGCACGCCAGCACCACGAACATACTCGCCGCGAACCGTGTGACCAGGGCCTTTGGGAGCGACCATGGCAACATCCAGATCAGCACGAGGCTCGATCAGGTTGAAATGCACGTTAAGGCCATGAGCGAAAAGCAGCATGGCGTTTTCCTTGAGGTTCGCGTGCATGCAATCATAGTAGATGTCTGCCTGCAACTCATCAGGGGTCAGCATCATGACAACGTCGGCCCATTTGCAAGCCTCCGCGACATTCATCACTTTCAGACCTTCGCCTTCAGCTTTCTTGGCAGAAGAAGACCCTTCACGCAGACCAATTACAAGATTGGCAACGCCGGAATCACGCAAGTTCAGCGCATGAGCATGGCCTTGCGAGCCGTAACCGATGATGGCAACATTTTTGCCTTTGATCAGATTGATATCTGCATCGCGATCATAATATACGCGCATTATTTCTTCCTTTTTTCTCGCCGGCGGGTCACAAAATTTCCCGAACAGCCTCATAATTGGTCGAAACCGAAAGATTTGAACCCGGCCTAAAAGAAGACAGAGGCAAGGTCAAGTCCTAAGATGAAAAGAACGATCATTAATACGTTCCGGATTGATCCAGCCCTAGAGCTCTCCCATCGCACGTTGAAAGCGGTGCACACTTTCAGCAAAGCCATGGATCAGGGCATCCGCAATGAAGCCATGTCCGATGGAAACTTCCCGAATGAACGGAACCTCTTTGATCAGGGCTGGCAGATTTTCAGGTGTAAGGTCGTGGCCGGCATTGACGTCAAGTCCGGCTTCCTTTGCTGCCTTGGCGGTTGCAACCAGCTCTGCCAGCCTGTTGCGCTCAGACACTTCATCAGAATGGCAGGCACCATAGGGACCGGTATAGATCTCGATGCGATCAGCACCAACAGACGCCGCCTTGGCGGGCTGTGCCGGATCGGGATCAACAAACAGGGACACCTTGATGCCCGAGCGCTTGACCAGCGCGATCACACCACGCAGCATGTCTCCGTTGGCTTCAAAATTCCATCCATGATCCGAGGTCTGCTGCGTCGGATCATCAGGCACAAACAGAACCTGATCGGGACGGCATTCCTCGCACAAGGCCAAAAACCGGTTGTCAGGATAACCCTCAAGGCACAATTCCTTGCCGGGAAAGTCCTTGCGGATCATGTCTGCAAGTTCCCAGACGTCCCTGCGCCTGATATGGCGTTCATCAGGACGCGGATGGACGGTAATCCCCTTTGCTCCTGCTTCCAGAGCTATGCGTGCCATGCCCGTGACGCTCGGCCATGGAAGATCCCGCCTATTGCGCAAAACCGCAACCGCATTCACATTGACGCTCAACCGTGTTTTCATCGTCTGTCAGCCCTTCTCGACTAATCCCATTGTTGCTTTTCTTATCAAGCAACAAACGGCAAGGAGCGCTTTTCGTCAAGCGGCGAAAAGGCCCCTTCCCTCAGCTTGGCAAACCCTTGTCAGGTTTTCTCACGCCCCCGGCGCAACGCCACCACACCGGTTCTGCAAACCTCGACCAGTCCAAGCGGTTGCAGGATATTGATAAATTGCTCGATCTTGGTTTGGCGGCCAGTGATCTCGAAAACGAAATGATCCGTTGTGGCATCGATAACCGTAGCACGGAAAGCTTCCGCCAATCTGAGAGCTTCCACGCGCTTGTCGCCAGCACCCACGACTTTGATCAGTGCCAACTCTCGTTCAAGAGGCGGGATGTCAAAAGTCGACAGATCCGCAACTTCGTGCACCGGAACGAGCCGACCCAATTGGGCACGAATTTGCTGCAAGACCTGCGGCGTCGCCGTGGTTACGATCGTGATGCGGGAAATATGATCCTCATGCGAGGTTTCCGACACCGTAAGAGAGTCGATATTGTAGCCTCGGCCCGAGAAAAGACCGATAACCCGTGCCAGAACACCCGGTTCGTTGTCCACGAGAATCGATAGCGTATGTGTTTCCTGAACACTTGATACTTCTTCGATGAAATAGGCAGATCCCTGTTGCATCTTGCCGTTCCTCCTATTGGAAATGGTTTGAATAATGCCGGTCAAACAAGTCTCTTTCCGGCATCGTCAATGGCATTTGCAATTTTGCTGTCGTCCTCGGCTTCATCCGAGAACAGCATGTCGTTATGGGCTCGGCCCGATGGAATCATCGGGAAGCAGTTCGCCAGTTTTGCTACCCGGCAATCAAAGATGACGGGCCCCTCATAGGCCAACATTTCATCAATGGCGGCATCGAGTTTGTCGGGCTTGTCGCAAACAATTCCCTTGGCTCCATAAGCATCGGCAAGCTTCACGAAGTCCGGCATTGCCTCGACATAGGAGTTGGACAGGCGGTTGCCGTGCAAGAGCTGCTGCCACTGGCGCACCATGCCCAGATGCTCGTTGTTGAGGATCATGATCTTGACCGGCAGATTATGCTGGATCGCCGTTGACAGCTCCTGAATATTCATCTGGATGGAACCATCGCCCGCGATATCAACCACGATGCTGTTAGGGTGGGCGGTTTGGACGCCAAGCGCGGCAGGAAATCCATATCCCATGGTTCCAAGCCCGCCAGACGTCATCCAGCGATGCGGCTCTTCAAATTCCATGAACTGGGCCGCCCACATCTGATGCTGGCCAACTTCGGTGGTGATGTAATAATCCTTGCCCTTGAGTTTTTCATTCAGGCGCTGCAAGGCATATTGCGGCATGATGACGTCATCATTCGGTCGGTAGGCCAGACAATCGCGTTTCTTCCAGATACGAATCTGCTCCCACCAATCGGCAAGCGCTTCGCGATCCGCTGTTTTGCCACTGGCGCGCCAGATACGAACCATGTCTTCCAGCACATGGCCAACATCGCCAACAATCCCGAGGTCGACCCGAACGATCTTGTTGATCTGCGAGGGATCGATATCGATATGGATCTTTTTGGAGTTGGGTGCAAAATCGTCAAGACGACCGGTAATGCGGTCATCGAACCGGGCACCAACGCAGACCATGACATCACATTCATGCATGGCCATATTGGCTTCATAGGTTCCGTGCATTCCGAGCATGCCCAGCCATTCCTTGCCTGAAGCAGGATAGGCCCCCAGACCCATCAGGGTCGAGGTTATGGGATAGCCGGTCAATCCGACAAGCTCGCGCAGGATCTGACAGGCTTCGCTCCCCGAATTGATGACGCCGCCACCGGTATACAAGATCGGCCGCTTGGCATTGATCATCATGTCAACCGCCATCCGAACCGCATCCAGATCCGCCCGGACCTGAGGATGATAGGTCTTGTGGGTCACATTCGACGGGCCATGATACATGCCGGTCGCAAACTGAACGTCTTTGGGAACATCAACGACCACCGGCCCGGGACGACCGGACTTGGCAACCAGAAAGGCCTCGTGCAAAATCCGGGGCAACTCATCAACCGAGCGAACCAGATAATTATGCTTGGTACAAGGGCGCGTGATACCTGAGGTATCACATTCCTGAAAGGCATCAGTGCCGATCAGTGAAGTGGGAACCTGACCGGTAATGCAAACCAGAGGAATGGAATCCATCAAGGCATCGGCCAGCGCAGTGACAGCATTGGTCGCGCCCGGACCGGAGGTCACCAACACGACCCCGACTTTACCTGTCGAACGGGCATAGCCCTCTGCTGCATGTCCCGCACCTTGTTCATGGCGCACGAGGATATGACGAATGTCTTCCTGCTGAAAGATTTCATCATAGATCGGGAGGACAGCGCCCCCAGGATAGCCAAAGATATGATCAACACCCTGATCCTTCAGAGCCTGGATGACCATCTCAGCACCCGTCATCTGCCGTGTCATGTTTCCATTCCTTAACCCTGGGCATTTGCATCTTGCAAAATGCTCCATCTGACTTTTTTGTCACCATCCCGGTACGAGAAATTCATGCCCTCCTCTCCCGGTCGTCGGCCACATTGGTCCAAACGAAAGGAAAATCTTGCCTTGTTCGAAATGTGTCTTGTTCTCTGTGGTTGGGCAATAAAAAAGGGCCCTTTCAAAGGACCCGGACGCGCACCACCATTTGCAAAGGATTTCAATCCATCGCAGCAGCGCGCCTACCCACTAGAATCACAAGAATATTTCGCATAACAGTCACAGACTTTCCGTTCGTTTCGCGTGGCACGTTAGTCAATGGAAGGTATGAGGTCAACCCGCTTTGAACAGGTATTTTCAAAAAATGAGTAATATTAGACTAGTTTCCCACCTTGTTTTTTTCCATTTCTATCAAAAAATACTCAATCGCAGCCTCAGCAGTTTCGAACAGGGACCAATCAGACATCTGATTTCGGATCCAGGTCATCTGCCTTTTTGCATATCGACGCGTGTCGCGCTTGCATAATTCGATGGCCTCTTCATAGGAAAGCTCGCCCTTGGCATGTTCCCACAACAGCGCAACACCAATGGCTTTCATCGCCGGCAAGTCGGGATCAAGTCCAAGATCATTCATGTGCACGGCTTCCTCGATACCGCCCAATGCGACCATATGGTCGAAGCGGTCTTCGATCCTGCGATAGACATCTTCTCTCGGAGGACAAAGAACCAGACGCATCGCGTCGGCAACGATTGCAGGGTCATGACGCATGTCATTGCTTTTCTGCCATTCAAGCAGCGACTTGCCTGTCGCATCAAGAATTTCCAGCGCACGCAGAATTCTTTGCCCATCAGCCGGTTTCAACTGCGCTGCGATATCCGGATCCCGCTCGGCCAACACCGCATGCATCGCCTCTGGCGAACCCAGCCGCTGTTGTTCGGCCATCCAGTAGGCGCGGATTTCGAGCGGAACATCGGGAACGCTGTTCAGTCCCTCTAGCAGGGCCTTGAAATAAAGCCCGGTGCCACCGACCAGAACAGGGCACTGACCTTTGGCACGAACGTCCCTGATCGCCTCGACAGCATCATCAAGCCACCGCCCCACAGAGTAACGCTCGGACGGATCGACATACCCGTAGAGTCGGTGATCGATCGTGCCCATGTCTTCCGGCTTGGGCCGGGCAGACAGAATCGACAAGTGATCATAAATCTGCATCGAATCTGCGTTGATAATCACGCCATCGACTAATTCAGCAAGACGGATCGCAAGAGAAGACTTGCCGCTGGCCGTCGGCCCGGCTATCAACACCGCAGTCGGTGCGGGAATTCGTTGTGTTTGGTTCCTTGTCACGTCTTCATTTCAGCCTCTGAAACGAGGTTCCCTTATATCGGAGCTTTCATGTCCTTCACTTTGACCCTTATCAGCGCACCCGCTGCTCCGGCAGTCAATCCTGACCTAGCAGCTGAAATCCGCTCCATCATCAAAGTCGATACAGACTTCACCTGGCTGATGGAAGGGGTTGCCTGTGATTATACCATTCCTGAGCATCTAGACTATGCCAACCTTCGTGCAGAGCTGCACCACTATCTTGCAGACAAAAAGGTGGATATGGTTTTGCAACCATCTGTGGGACGCAAGAAAAAGCTGCTGTTGGCGGATATGGATTCAACCATGATCCAACAGGAATGCATCGATGAGCTGGCTGATGAGGTTGGCCTCAAGGAAAAGATCTCCGGCATCACCGCCCGTGCCATGAATGGCGAGATCGAGTTTGAACCGGCCCTCAAGGAACGCGTCTCCCTGCTCAAAGGCCTCGACCTTTCCATTGTCGACACGCTTTTTGAAAATCGCATTACCTTCACGCCCGGAGGCAAGGCGCTGGTCCAGACCATGAAAGCCAATGGTGCCTATTGTGCCCTTGTGTCGGGGGGCTTCACCCTCTTCACATCCCGCGTTCGTGAGACGCTTGGCTTTGACGAAGACCGCGCCAACAGCCTCATCGAACAGGGTGGCAAGCTCACCGGGGAGGTCGGCATGCCCATTCTTGGCAAAGACGCAAAATTGTCTCGTCTGAACGAGCTCACCGCAGAACTCAAACTCAAACCGCAAGAGACCATGGCAGTGGGAGATGGTGCCAATGATCTGCCCATGATTCTTGGAGCAGGAGCAGGCGTTGCCCTCCATGCCAAACCCAAGGTCGCGGCACAGGCCCAGCATGTCATAAACAATGGCGACCTCACCGCCCTCCTGTTTATTCAGGGCTACAAAGCGGAAGACTTCATTCTGGGATAAGAAATTACGCGAGCCCGCCTGCCGGACATGAAAGACTCATTTGTCTTACGGCAGGCGTTCCATCATAGCCGACCCAACATCTCCAAGCGCCAGCGTCACGAATTTGAGTGCCCCTCCATCGGGGTTGGCAATGAGCAGCAACAGATCTTTCTCAGGCGACTGAATCCGCTTCATCACCCTGTTCCTCACATCCTCGGCCGATGAAACGATTTCCTGATCGCATTCCACGATCACCATCCCCTTTCGGATGCCTTTCCTGTCCGCAAGGCTTCCCGGCTCGACAGTCTGAACAACCACACCATCAAGCTCGGCACCGAGATTGTGAAGCTTTCGGTCGATCAGTGTCAAACGGCTCAGCTGCATCCCAAACAACGTGGCGGCAGGCTGCCCATTGGCTTCCTCCGCGAGCGGGTCATTTTCCCGCTCCTCCAGCCGGGCAACAACCGTTTCGATCTTCATGAGCCGACCCTGTCGAAACACTTCGAGCGTCACCGTTTTCCCCACTTCGGTATCAGCAACAAGCCGGGTCAAGTCCCTGACCTTGTTAATCACGACACCGTCAAATTTCAGGATGACATCGCCCACTTTGACACCGGCCTTGTAGGCGGGGCCAGTCTCCGAGACCCTGCGAACAACAGCGCCCTTCACATCATCAAGACCCAGATCTTCGGCAACTTCGCGGCTGATCGACTGGACGTGAACACCGAGCCATCCCCGGCGCACCATCCCCGACAGTTTGAGCTGCTCAATCACATGACCCACAATGTCGGAAGGGATCGCAAAACCGAGCCCCACCGAAGCACCGTTGGGCGAGATAATGGCCGTATTGACACCGGCCACCTGACCATACATGTCAAAAAGCGGACCGCCTGAATTGCCGCGATTGATTGCAGCATCGGTCTGAATGAAACTGTCGTAGGGACCGTTGTTGATATTGCGATTTCGCGCCGAAACGATCCCCACCGAGACTGAGCCACCCAACCCAAAGGGATTGCCAATCGCCATCACCCAATCCCCGACCCGCAGTTTCTCAGATCCACCGAAAGCGACTGTGGGCAGCGCAAGAGGTGCATCTATCTTGAGCAGGGCAAGGTCCGTCCTGCTATCAAACCCGACCAGTTCAGCACCATAGTGCGACCCGTCATGCAATTTGACATTGATCTGATCAGCATCGGAAATCACATGGAAGTTGGTCACGATCAAACCGGTTGGATCGATAATGAACCCTGACCCGAGTGACTGGAGGTTGCTGCGATGCTCGCTTTCGCCTCCCTCGCCATCGAAATAGTCATTGAAGAATTTTCGAAAGGGAGATCCTTTCGGAACCTCTGGCACCGGAATGCTCGTATCCGGCTCCACAACAGACACGGTCGAGATATTCACCACCGCAGGGATCAAACGCTCGGCAAGATCCGCCACGCTTTGCGGCCCCCGCATGGTCTCGTGAGCTTGAGCCTGTTGAGAGGTTTGGCAAATTCCGCCATGGGTGAAAAGAAAAAGACACGCAAAAACTGAAAGGCAAGCCCGGACAATCCCCCAGGCATTCCACGAAAACCATTCCTTTGAAGCGATTTGAAAAACACGCATAGTGCATTTCCTCAGAAGCAAGACGCTTTGCTCGAATAACCTTCAGTGCCTGCAATCCCAAGACTGCAACAGACTAGCAGCCAAAAATGAAAAAAGCCTCATTTTCGGCAAGAAAATGAGGCCTTCTCCCGATTGAATTTTCAGCTCCGGACCATCCAGACGATGACAACGCCAACACACATGGCGATCAAACCACCAACGCGCAGATTTGCCCCGGATATGACAGCAATCTCTGTCATCATCCGCTTCATGCGCTCGGGCATGACGGCCCAAAGCAGACCTTCGATGACGAAAACCAGCCCGATTGCGGCTAGAAAGTCTGACATAGGACCCTCTTCAGTGGGATGCTCTTGCTCCAGACAGACTCATGAGATGCCTTTGCCAATAGGAGCAACAAAGCGGAGTAGAAGAAAAAGCACGCACGATCAGAAGACCGTGCGCACTCGCTATATTGCATCAGTTGCTCGCCGCTTCGGCTTCACTGGCAGCTTCAGGCGCTTCATTCGAATTCGCCGCAGGTGTTTCAATCACAGCAGGCTTGGCACTGACCGGAGAGTCTCCCGCATTGCCAAAATAGCTGAAAAATTCCCCGCTAGGTGACAGAACCATGCGTGTATCGCCATTGGCAAGACTGTTTTCATAGGCCTGCATTGAGCGATAGAAGTTGAAGAAATCGGGATTCTTGCCGAAGGCTTCGGCAAAGATCGCGTTTCTCAAGGCATCCCCTTCACCACGCTGGATTTCAGCATCACGCTTTGCATTGGCGACAATCACTGTTGCATTACGATCAGCCACTGAACGCATCTGCTGGGCAACCTTCTCACCATCGGCGCGAATACCATTGGCTTCCTGCTGACGTTCCGTCTGCATTTGGCGATAAACGGCCTCGGAGTTTTCTTTCGGCAGATCAGCACGACGAATGCGATAATCAACCATCTCGACGCCGAGACGCTTGGTTTTTTCATCGACGCTTTCGCGAATAAGCTCAACCAGTTCATCACGTTTGTCACGCACGATATCCTTGAAGGTATATTCGGCAACAACGTCACGCAATGACGCTTCCATGAAGCCAGTCAACTGACTTTCGAAGTTGGAAAGGAATTTGGCCTGACGTTTGAACAGGATCGGATCGATGATGCGATAACGGGCAAAGGAGTCGATCAGAAGACGTTTCTTGCCAGACGCAATGACTTCCCGTTCGGACTGCTCAAGATAACGAGCCCGTTTATCCAGAAACTCAACACCTTGAATGAAAGGCAGTTTCATATAGAGGCCCGGTTCACGAACGGCCCGTTCAATACGACCAAACTGGGTTACGACCGCTTGCTGATGGGGATAAACAAGAAACAGCGAGCCATACAGAAGCACAGCCACGACAACGGCAACAATCAATGCAAAGACAGCTTTGTAAGACATGATTATTTCTCCGCTTTCTTGGTCAGTTCATTCAAGGGCAAATAGGGGACAACACCGCCGCCTCCAGCCTTGTCATCAAGAATGATTTTTTCGGAGTCACCCAGTACCTTTTCCATCGTTTCCAGATAGATACGTTTACGCGTGATTTCAGGAGCCTTTTCATATTCTCCAAGGATCTTGGAGAAACGCTGGGCCTGACCTTTCGCATCCGCAACAGTCTGTTCGCGATAGGCATTGGCAGCTTCGACAATTTTCGCTGCCTGACCTTCAGCCTCTGGAACAACCTTGTTTGCGTAGGCTTGAGCTTCGTTCTGCATGCGCACCTTGTCCGCCTTGGCGGTCTGCACATCGCGGAACGCATCGATAACTTCTGCCGGAGGTTCGACGCCCTGCAACTGCACCTGAATGATCCGGATGCCGGCTTTGTATTTGTCGAGCATTTTCTGGGTCAGTTCTCTGGCCGCCTGCTGAATGGCAACACGGTCACCGGTCTGAACCTCATCCATGGTGTTGCGGCCCACAATCTCGCGCATGGCCGATTCCACAACCTGTTTGACGGCAATTTCGGGATTGTCGACATTGAAGAGATATTGCTGCGGATCCTTGATGTTCCACTGAACCTTGAAATCCACGTCAATGATATTCTCGTCACCGGTCAGCATCAGGCTTTCTTCAGGCACATCCTGCTTGCGAACGCTTCCGCGCTGGGTGGAAAATTCTCGCGACCCGATGGTCTCGTCACGGATCTGGTCCACGTTGACCGTTTCCGCACGTCCAACCGGATAAGGCAGATTATAGTTCAATCCGGATGTTGAAACGGCGATTGGCTTGCCGAGCAGCAATTCCACCCCAAGCTCACCCTCTTTGACCGTGTAGAAGCCGGTCGCCATCCAGAGCGCGAGCGCTGCAAGCACCAAAAGGCCAATGCCTTTCATGCCCAGCGAACCGCCACCACCCGGGAAGGCCTGTTTGAGGCGTTCCTGACTTTTGCGAATGACTTCTTCTAGATCAGGGGGATTGGGTCCTGAATTCTGAGGGCCTTGGCCCCATGGACCGCCATTACGACCTCCGCCGCCCCCCCAGGGGCCGCCTCCACCACCGTTCTGATTGCTCCAAGGCATAATCTATCCTTATGTTAGGAACCTATTGAATATTCATCAGTCAACCTGCTGCCAGGTGAACCAAACACTATTGCACAAAAGTTGACCGACCCTAAAGCGTCGCCCTGATACGCGATACATCCCGCTCCAAGCGAACGCCTTTTCCTCATGATCCTGCGATTTCCTATCAAGATGGATCCCATATAGAGGACAAAAAACGCAAGTTGCAAACGCAACTTTCGTGAAGAAGTGGTGAGCCGAAGAGAAAAAATCAAGACCGACAAGATATCTCACCTTCCATTTATCAAAGGAAAGAGCTGAAGAAAACGTCTTTGCCGAGCTTATTTTCGTTCATAACAGGCATAAGAGAAGGCCGCACTGTCATTTGCACCCTGCTCTTGCAGGTCTTTCGAGACGAGAGACCAGCGGTTCATGTCAATCGCGGGCATGAATGTATCCCCTTCCGGGGCACAATGGATATGGGTGACCTGCAACTTGTCGGCTCGGTCCCATAGCGCATTATAAACTGACCCGCCTCCCATGATGACGATTTCATCGACACCATCGCGCTGTGCCACAGATCGGGCCGTATCAAGCGCGTCCTCAATGGAAGCAACTTTGACAATCCCAGCTTCGTCAAACCCGTTATCGGCGCTGATCACGATGTTGGTTCTGCCGGGCAGCGGTCGACCGATCGATTGATAGGTCTTGCGCCCCATGACCAATGGCTTGCCCAAGGTCATCGCCTTGAAGCGCTTGAGATCCGATGAAATATGCCAAGGCATGTCATTGTCCTTGCCAACCACACCATTATCGGCAACCGCATAGTAAAATACGAGCTTTGGCTCTTTGTCTGCGCTCATGTCTTTCCCCCGATCAAACGGCAACGGCCCCGGCTATATGCGGATGCGGATCGTAATCGACAAGCTCGAAGTCATCATAGACAAAATCAAAGATGTTTATCTTGTCCGGATTTATCTTCATCTTGGGAAGAGCGCGAGGCTCGCGAGTGAGCTGCAAATGTGCCTGCTCGAAATGGTTCGAATAAAGATGTGCATCCCCCAGGCTATGAACGAAATCGCCAAGTCCGAGATTGCAGACCTGAGCGATCATCATGGTGAGCAGCGCATAGGAGGCGATATTGAACGGCACCCCAAGGAAGACATCGGCTGAGCGCTGATAAAGCTGGCAGGACAATTTGCCATTCGCCACATAGAATTGGAACAGACAATGACAGGGGGGCAAGGCCATCTGGTCAACATCAGCCGGGTTCCAGGCAGAGACAATTAGGCGACGACTGTCCGGATTGTTCTTGATCTGGTCAATCAACTGACTGATCTGATCAATCGTGCCACCCTCGCGTGCTGGCCAAGATCGCCATTGATGACCATAGACCGGACCGAGATCGCCATTTTCATCGGCCCATTCATCCCAGATGCGCACCTTGTTGGCCTTGAGATAGGCGATATTGGTATCGCCAGACAGAAACCATAGCAATTCGTGAATGATCGAGCGCAAATGCAGTTTCTTCGTCGTCAGAAGAGGAAACCCCTCAGACAGATCAAAGCGCATCTGATAGCCAAAAACCGAACGCGTGCCTGTACCAGTCCGGTCGCCCTTGTCGACACCGTTATCCAGAATATGCTGCATCAAATCAAGATAGGTCTGCATCATGCGCCTCGTCGAAAATGGTAGATCCAGATCGGTGTTACCTGATTCTCCCAAAAGACACTAAGCCAATGAGACGCCAATCCATTCACAGCCACCCGCAGATATTGCCTATTGAGCCATATTCCCACTTTAAAAACGAAGTGAGCGACACTATATTCAGCCTGTTGCGCAAGTGACTATGGCAATAAATGGCCTTTGTAATAAGCCTATCGGACCCGGGGGCGGTACCCGGCGCCTCCACCACAAGCACCGTCAGGAAAAATTTTTCTTCACGGTGTTTCTGCTGGGGGCGAAACAGGATCGACGAGGGTGTAAAGATTGTGTTTTTGCTCGGCATTGTACCACCGTTATCGGGCTAATTGAGTAGTTGCAAATGACAACTATGCAGGCTCTCGTCTCGCTGCTGCTTAAGCAGTGCGGCTAGCCACATAAAGCCCTAGCCGGTATGCTCGGTTAGGCGGGGTTCGGGGGCACCTGGCAACAGAAGCCCTCACCAAGCAACCGAGCCTATTGTAACAAAATGGCAACGGTTGATATCTCTTGCCACAAACAAATTTTCCTCGCAGTTTGCTTGACTTTCGTCATTGGCCTCAGACATTGTGGCGGCATAATTCTACCAATTCTCGGAGGCCCCATGAGCGAAGACCTTATCCGGTATGACATCCTTGCACAGGATGCGTTGCGCGGTGTGGTTAAAACGGTGCTGACGGAAGTGGCACGCACGGGCCTCCCCGGCGAGCATCACTTCTATATCACCTTCAACACACAGGCGCCGGGTGTGCGCATTTCGCCCAGGCTTCTGGAAAAATATCCCGATGACATGACGATTGTCCTCCAGCACCAGTTCTGGGATTTGCAGGCCAATGAGCAAGCTATCGAGATCGGTCTGTCTTTTGATGGCATACCCGAGAAGCTCTATATCCCCTATACGGCCATCGTCACCTTCATCGATCCAAGCGTCCATTTCTCTTTGCAGTTTGAAATCGAAATGGAAGAAGAAGAGATCATGGAAGATTATGACCAGTCTGAACTGGACGATGAAACCATCTTGACGGTCATGAGCCCGAGTGATGAAGATTTCATCATGCCTTCGGAAGAGGAGCTTTCTGTAGATCAGGAAGCGGACGAGGGTACTGAAGACGATGAGCACACTGAAGACAAACCCAAGGAAGGTGCTGAAGTGGTTTCCCTTGACGCCTTCAGAAAAAAATAGAAACGGACACACGCTTTCTGCGAATTACCAGCATTCGGATTGAACTATGGCAACGATTGTCAACCTGCGGCAGGCACGCAAAGCCAGGGCCAGAGCCGAAAAGGAAACAAAGGCCGAGAGCAATCGTGCCAAATTCGGTTTGACCAAAGCGGAAAAGACCAAGCAACGTCTGGAAGCCAAGAAGCTCAGAGATCACCTTGATCAAAGCAGATTGACGGAAAAACAGGACAAAACGGATTAATTGGTTTGGTGATGAAAAAACATTCCGTCACCATCGCGGGGCATCGCACGTCAATCTCGCTGGAGGAAGAATTCTGGCAGGGCTTGAAGGACCTCGCTCGAGATCGCAATAAATCTCTGGCTGACATCATCCGCCAGATTGACAGGGATCGCGGCCTCAACAATCTTTCATCTGCGATCAGAATTGCCGTGCTCGACTATTACAAAGCACAAATTCCCGGAAAGTAACAGGATCAGTCGGGCCACGTTTCAACAGATCGTGCGCGCAAAACTGGACGAGCGCTGTCGCCCCCCTTATTCGAAAACTGCCACTTCGAAAACTGCCACCATTCCGCAAAACCAGACCCGGACACGCCTTCAATATTGTTGAATGATCGTGTCCGATGAATAGTCTGGCTCTGACGAAAAACTATTGGTGATGCTTGGCGGAATGATATTTGGTAAATCGAAGGAAAAGGGCTCAAGCACAGGTGGGGCAATCCGGTTCTTTGGCAACACCCAGAGCTGCAATGGCATGGTCGGAACCTGCATGGGCGTATTTTCGTCTGAGGCCTGCACCTGACCTTCACCGATCCCTTCGGTCGTCAACCCGTTAAGAGCCCTGCCCTCTCCTCCATTAGAGAGTTTGGTCGTTTCAGGATTTGCCTGCTCTTCAGCCTCGGGCTGCACCTCGGGAGCTGCCTCGGTCGAAGATTGAAGATTTTTCAACCTGAGTGCTTCTTCTTTGGCCTTGCGAGCCTCCTCAGCCAGTTTTTCGGCTTCCCGGCGGGCCGCTTCCACTTTTGCCGCTTCTTCTTCGGCACGTTTCTGGGCCTCTTCGGCAAGACGCAGCTTTTCTTCTGCCGCGATTCTTGCTTCTTCGGCCTTGCGTGTCTGCTCGGCAATCCGCGCCGCTTCTTCTGCCGCAAGACGTGCCTTTTCAGCGGCAGCCTTGCTCGCCTCTTCTGCCTCAATCTTGCGCTGTTGTTCGGCTTTCAAAGCGTCCTCGGCCTCGCGCTTGGCCTTTTCCTCCGCCTCAAGACGCGCTTTCTCTTCAGCAGCCTTGCGAGCCTTTTCTTCCTCTGCTTTTCGGCGTGCCGCCTCGGCAGCTTCTCGCCGCGCGATATAGGCAGCCTTTTCAGCCTCCAGCTTCTTGATCTTTTCATCCTGCTCCGCAGACTTGCGAATGCTGAGATAGCTGACAAACGGAGCCACTTCCCACCGACCGCTCTGGCGCATCCAGAGCCCCCGCAAAGGAGAGATCAAATTCAGGGAAATTCTCGCCATCCGACGTCAGAAAGGAATCCTTTGCAGGCAGGAACTTGACCGACCAACTGCTGTCTATGCTATTGGCAGACAGATTGATCGTCGCACTGCCCAGAGACTGGAATTTTCCCTGCTCTGTCTCTGCACTGTTGGAATTGTTCGAGCGAACGACACCACTATCAAGAAACAGTGTCCATTCCATTCCCGACAGGAAAAAGCGACCCGGCATCCATCTCATCAAGCAACGCCGCCTTGATGGCTGCCGGCTCATTTTTAAGACCATTGTCAACCGCTTCGACCACATGGACGACAGCATCTGGATTGATGTAATGCAACTCGGGATCCTTCAGATTGAGCTGCCCATTTCCCGAAAGACCGGATACCAGAGCAGCCAAAGATCGTCCGCTGCTCTTGACGTTGAGGCTCAAATCAAACGTCCCTTCCGCCACAGGCTCACCGTCACGCCGCCAGACGAAACGGACGCAGGTCGGATTCCAGAATGGCAAGATGACTGTTGAGCGTTGCCTCGCCATCGACCGTCTCCAGTTGCAGGCTCCCGGCGACTTTTCCTCCTTGCAGAATTGCATCGAACCCGTTGATGGAAAGGCCGGAATCTCTCCAGACCAGTTCGAAGCTCGGGTCTTCGAAGATCGTCGGAGCGGTCAATTCAAGACTTTTTGCCTTGACCTTCAGCTTGACGATAGTCGGACGCTCCTGTTCCAGTCCGGACAAATAGGACGCAAAAGGCATATCGGACCAGTCTTGCGTGTCGGAGGTCAGGGTTCCCACGCCAAGCACGGTTTCACCGAGCCAGATCCCATCGATATCGCCAACCTCCAGCGAACCGGTCAGCTCACGACTGGCAATCGTTTCCTCATAAGTCAAATCACCGGCAACCTTCTGGTCTTCCCAATCCCCCTTGAGGGATTTGAAAGACACTTTGCCCTCGTCAAGAAGGAAACGGGAGGAAAGGGAAACCGGCAACCCCTCACCCTGATTGCTCAACGGCAGACCTGCCGCAAGCATGTAAGTTGCAAAATCATCAACATCGAGTGTGACCTGCCCTTCCGCACCGAGCCCCTTGATCGGATCAAACAGCAGTTTTCCCTGATAATCGAGACTGTCCTGTCCATCGGCTGTTGCGAGGCTGGCTTCAAGGTCGGCACCGTCCGACATTGCACCCTTGAGTGCAACGCTTGCATTCATTGCCGGTAACTCCATGACGCCATCCCCGACACCGAGCAGCTTCAGCAATTTCTCGCCATCCGGATTGTCCAGCGCGAGATCAAGCGACAAATCACCTTTTTTCCAGTCCGCAAGCGTGCCCTTAAGCTCGCCTGTGAAGTCGATCCGCCCACCCCCGAACAAACCAGAGAGCTTGCCTTGCAAACCTTCATCTGTCTCATTTCCATTCAGCGTGAAGGATACATCGGCGGGAGACATGACCTCGTGATTGACTTCAAACCAGTGCGCAATATTGGAGTCGGGCAACAAATCTCCGACAAAGGATGCCAGACCCTGCAACTGTTTTGCCTCAACCTTGCCCTCGATCTTGCCATTTGGCACACCAGAGAGATTTCTCAAAAGCCCTTGCGCCGAAAGATTAGACCCCGCAAAGTCTTCGACAGTCAGTTGGTTGATCTCGATTTCACCCTTGGAAAGATGGAAATTGGCACTCAGTTCCTTGCCTTCGAAATCGCCGGAAACGAGACGTTTTGTATGGACATTGAGCGCGATCTGTTCAAGCGGTGCCGCCTCTCCGGACGCATTTCGAAGCAACAGGGAGCCAACGCCCAGAACCGCATCCAGATCGGCCCGCTCCGCATCTAGCCTGATATCAAGCGCACCACCTTCAGAACCGGCATCGCCACCCCCGGAAAACCAGTCGATTTGCCCCGTGGCCTGATCCTCATCCATCAGCAGATCGAGATCGGAAATCTTGACATGGCCCGACTGCAACAGCAGATGGCCAGTAAGATCAAACGGTTTGAGCCGGGTATTCTTCGGAGCATCCTTAAGCCACCATTTTGCAAAGGCAACAGGCTGCGCAGACTGCAAACGGGCCTCCCCTTCAAAAACATGAACGAGATCGGAGACAACCAGCTGGCGAGAGAACAGGCCCGACGTGATGGTAAGGTCGGTCTGGCCTGGAAAGCTCGCCGAAAATGCATTGATTTTCCAGTCGCTTTTTTCAAGCTCGGCATCAAGCTCCAGAGACCGGATGATCCCGCCTCCCAGAATAACGCCGGGAACATCGAACCGGACCTTGCCCGGCATCGCTGGCAACGGCATCTTGGTCAGCGCATCTGCAAGATGGGCGATACCGTCTTGCAGATGGATCGGCGCATTCGGTCCGTTGCCAAGCGCGCGATCCAGATCGAGCTGGCGCGATGAGACGGCAATATCGAACCGCGGATCAGAGCCGAACAAAATCTCACCTCGACCATCCAGACGATAGGCTTGATCGACCGGGCCGTGGGAAAACTCGAATTTAGGCATGGAGAGCGAAGAAACCGTAAGGTCGCTTTCGCCACTTAGTGACCATGGAATGGTCGCATCTTCCAGACCATCAATGGCATTTGTCAGCTGGGATGTGCCGACATAATGATAACGACCATCCTCCTGCTCTTTGACATTGCCGTCCATATTGATCAGGACAGCATGATTGGCAGGGGTCAGAAGACTTTTGACGCGCAAACCGGTCTCGCTGGCCATACCGGTGGAAAGCATCAGCGAATAGGGTTCACCATCCATATGAAAGGCGGCCTCGATTTTGTAAGGACCAATCAGGGTGCGCGCATCGAGCGTCCCGTTCAACGAAGCAATCTCCTTGCTGCGCCCTGTACTTTTATCCTTGAAATCGATCCGGCCATTTTCAACCCGCACATCATTGAGGCGGATTTTCTCCATGTCGCGTTCCCAGAATCTGCCGCCGTCCTGACGCCAATCAAACTGTCCCTGCTCGTCGATCTCAAGCTTCAGAACCGGGTTGCGCAAAGTCATGTCAACGACTTCGATCTTGCCCTGGACAAGGGGAAAAAGCTCGACCCGCACGTCGAATTCGTCAACGCTCAGGATCGGTGCGTTTTCTTTGGGGCCGACATGGACACTCTCGAAATGCAGGTGAGGCAAAGGCAGGATTTGCATATCTGCCGCCCCCAGAACATGAACCGGCTGCCCAAGAGCATTGGTTGCCTCGCGCTCGAAAGCGGCACGGTAGGAAGTCCAATCAACAAACAACGGTCCAACCAGCGCGACGATCAGCGCCAACAAAATCGTTCCACCAATTGTGAAATAAAGGCTATTCACAATCCCATCCCCCTGGAGAGCCGAAAAAGCATAAAGACGGCGCGATCACCGACATGCACCACATCCCGTCAGTTTGCACCGTCTGAAAAACACGACCGACCACCGGCCCGGCGCTCGTTCCGATCAATCGAATCTCGTCATATCTGCTTTGGTTGACAGTCTAATGTGCCCATCCATCTGTCAGAAAGATGGCATTTCCACCAAGGCTCGCAGCAACGATGACAATTCGACCAACCGGCAAGTCCGGAAATCCACGCTCTAGCCGGTTTACACCCGAATGCCCATTTGAAAAAACAATCTCACTTCAAATAGATGTCTGAAGCTACCAAATTTTGGGCGCCGGTATCAAATCTTCATCATCAGTTAACCAAAGTTAGGAACGATTTTCCCCGGATTCATGATATTTTTTGGATCGAGCGCCTTTTTAATCGCTGCCATATAGGCAAGGGCAGACCCAAACTCCTCTTCCATATGCTTCATCTTGCCCTGCCCGACTCCGTGCTCACCGGTGCAGGTGCCTCCCATGGAAATGGCAAGCTTTGCCAGTTGTGAGAGAAACAATTCAGCGCGCTCCTGCTCTCCCCTGTCTTCAGGATCAAGCAACAACTGGACATGAAAATTGCCATCGCCGACATGACCGACAATGGTCGCGATCAACCCGAATTCCTCGATCATCCGTTGTGTTTCACTGACGCAATCGGCCAGACGCGAGATAGGAACACAGGCATCACTGGTGACATTTATCGAACCCGGTCGCAAGGCGAAGCTCGCCCAGTAGGCACTGTGCCGGGCTGTCCACAAACGGCTTCGATCCTCAGCCCTGGTGGCCCACTCGAAATCTGCACCACCACAGTCTTCAACGATATCGGCAAACATGTCGGCCTGTTCAGCAACGCCCCGTTCCGTGCCGTGAAACTCGACAAAAAGCGTTGGCCTTTCCTTGAGCCCGAGCTTGGAATGAAGATTACAGGCCTTCACCTGCATCACATCAAGCAATTCGATGCGAGCAACAGGAATGCCGCTCTGAATGGTCATAATCACAGCATTGCAGGCGCTTTCAAGATCCGGAAAACCGCAGACACCGCCAGAAATCGCTTGCGGAATGCCGGACAGTTTGAGCGTGATTTCGGTGATGATCCCGAGCGTTCCCTCAGAGCCGATCAGCAGCCGGGTCAAATCATACCCGGCGGCACTTTTTTTGGCCCGGCTGGCTGTCTCGATAACGCGGCCATCGGCCATCACGGCCTTGAGCGAGAGAATGTTGTCTCTCATGGTTCCGTAGCGAACCGCATTTGTACCTGATGCCCTTGTTGCGGCCATGCCGCCAAAGGTAGCCTCTGCCCCCGGATCAATCGGAAAAAACAAACCGGTGTCACGCAGATAATCATTGAGTTGCTGCCGGGTGACGCCAGCCTCCACCCGACAGTCGAGATCTTCAGCACTAACCGACACAATCGCATTCATTGCCGAGAGGTCGATGCAAATCCCGCCAAACGGTGCATTGAGCTGCCCTTCCAGCGAGGAGCCAGCACCAAAAGCGATGACAGGCACATCCTTGTCATGACACAGCGAAACCACCTGAGACACGTCTTCGGTATTTTCAACAAAGACGACGCCATCTGGAGCCTGTGTCACAAGACCGGTGGTGGTGTGTCCATGCTGCTCACGCAAGGCCATGCCGGTTGTGAATCTCTTGCCAAACTGATCTGAAAGTTGTTGACAGACTTCTGCAATAGCCTGCTCGTTGATATTTCTGGTAAAATGCGGATCAATTTCAGCAGCCATGCAACTCTCCGGCTTATTTCCATCTATTCATTCCCTGAGACAATAACGCACAATCGACAGCGATTTGCCAGAAAAGAGAGGGGCTTATCCAAAACACCAGCTAATTTGCCCGCAAGCATTATCATTTTAACCAGTTTTACGTTTTGAAAAGCTACAGATGCTAGAATTTGCCAATCAATAGCAATTGCATAGCTCCCCTACGAATTATGCTCTTCCTCCTGAGACGGAGCGATGTTAAGACCAGCACATTCCAGCCAAGTCCGACACTTTTGAGCGCATGAAACATTGCGTGAGTTCGTTAGTCATTGGCAAAATCAGACCATGACACAAACCCCTACCGATCCGCCCTCGTTATGAATTACAAAATCAACCTGCATCTTCCTCACGGTAAGCGCGTCCGCGCTCAAAGACTCATCTGGCAACGGCGGATCATCTTCGGGCTAGGAGGGTTGTTCGTTGGCCTTGCTGCTGTCGGTCTTGCCCTTGGTGCCGACGAAAGCCAGGAGATCTACCGCAAGATCATCAAGATGAATCCTTATGCTGGCCTTTTCATCACGCCAGCGGGCTTTGGCCTGATCGTCTGGATCACAAATCGTTATTTCCCGGGCACGCAAGGGTCGGGCATTCCGCAAGCCATCGCGGCCCGTCGCCTGAAGCGCCCGACAAGTCGTGCCAAGCTGGTGGGGATCAGATCTGCTGTCGGCAAGGTGATCTTGACTTTGGCCGGACTGGTCGTGGGAGCCTCGACCGGGCGTGAGGGTCCCACCGTTCAGGTGGGTGCCGCAGTCATGTTCCTGACTGGCAGCATTGCTCCGAAACGACAGGTAGGGCTCATTCTCGCCGGTGCCGCCGCCGGGGTCGCAGGTGCCTTTAACACACCTCTGGCAGGGATCGTCTTCGCGATAGAGGAAATGAGCCGTTCATTCGAAATGAGAACCAGCGGCATGATCCTGGGCACAGTCATTCTCGCCGGTCTGACGTCCATGGCGATCTTTGGCAACTATACCTATTTTGGCACATCCCACGATCTGCTTCAGTTCGGCTGGGGATGGATAGCAGTTCCTATCGTTGGCTTCATCGGCGGTCTGACTGGTGGATTATTCTCGAAAATCCTCGTCCTGTTCACTTATGGACTACCGGGCAAGTTCGGCTCTCTGATCAAGACCTATCCGATTGCATTCGCCATTCTGTGTGGCTTTGTCGTGGCTCTTGCCGGTCTTTATACCGGTGGAGCCGTCAACGGTTCAGGCTATGAAGCTGCTCGCGATGTTCTCCATGGCGATACAGAACTGCGGCTTGAATATGCTCCGTTGAAATTCCTCGCAACAGTATTCTCCTCGATTGGCGGATTGCCGGGCGGCATCTTCTCGCCCTCTCTGTCCATCGGTGCCGGGCTCGGAGCGGATCTGGCCGACTTTTTCCCACAGATTCCGGTTGGTGCAATCGTGCTGCTGGGAATGGTGTCTTACTTCACCGGCGTCGTTCAGGCTCCCATCACCGCTTTTGTCATCGTGATGGAAATGACGGACAATCACCAAATGATGTTGCCGCTCATGGCCTGCGCCCTGATTGCAAATGCCTCCTCCAAAATTCTTTGCAAGGAAGGCATCTATCATGCCCAGGCAGGCAAATTCTATGATTTTGCCATTCAGCGGGACCAGGACCCTGCACCAGGCACGAAAAAGCAATAGTAAATTAGGCAAACCAGACAAAGCGAAGACCTATCCGACCGCATCAAAGGCATCAAAGTCGGATAGCTTTTTTGCATGGCTTGTTAAAAATTACATCCAAAGGTTTGGCTTGACGTAAGGCTTCATAACTTCGAAAGCTTTAAAGTGAAAAGATGGTGAATGAATATGTTCAAATCCGTCTTGTTGTAGAAGACACTTTCGAAGTTGCGATGCTGAGTAGCCATGTTCTGGGCAAACCCGATAAAAGTGCTGAAAGGCTGGATTGAACCCAACTGGATGGTTTTTTCATCCACTCAACAGCTACGGCTTTGGCTGTTCGCCATTCTGGTTGGATTTCTGGTTGCCGCAGCGGCCATTGTCTTCCGTCTGGGAATTGGGGGCGTCCAATGGTTTTGGCTTGGCGAAAGCGGCGAGAATATCATCGCGACCGTGCAAGCGACCCCCGCATGGATCATCATCCTCGCACCGACCATAGGCGGGCTGTTTGTCGGGGCCTTCCTGCAATATGTCCATCCCATCAAGCGCGCCGAGGGCGTGGCCGATGTGATAGAGGCCCGCGCCCAATGCGGCAAGGGACTGAAATTCTGGCAAAGTCTGGACAGTGCAGCGATAACGATCATTTCGCTTGGCTCAGGAGCAAGTGCAGGTCGCGAAGGCCCGATTGTCCATCTTGGTGCAAGTCTGGCAAATTCGCTCTGCGAGTTTGCTGCGCTTAAACCGGCTGCCCGAAGAACGCTTCTTGCTTGCGGCGTTGCCTGCGCGGTTTCTGCCTCCTTCAACGCACCGATTGCCGGGGTCCTGTTCGCCCATGAGGTCATCCTCGGCCATTACGCATTCTCTGCGTTTGTCCCAATTGTGATGTCCTCTGCAATTGGCGCCATTCTCTCGCGGCTCTATTTCGGCGATGTTGCCTCTTTCATCATCCCCGATTATCAAATCACCTCCTATTGGGAGATCCCGTCCTTTGCCCTGCTCGGCATCATTTGCGCATTGGTCGCGGTCTTGTTCCAATTCTCGCTTCTGGGTACCGACTGGCTGGCGCGTCACATAAAGATGCCGCTCATCTTGCGCCCGGTTCTGGGAGGCTTTCTAATCGGATGCCTTGCACTCTTCTATCCCCATATTCTTGGAGTCGGATATGAAGCGACCGATCTGGCCCTGAAACAACAGTTACCACTGACACTGCTTCTGTCTCTCATCGTTGCCAAGACAGCGGCAACAGCCATAACACTCGCATCGCGATTTGGTGGCGGCATATTCTCGCCCTCGCTCTATATCGGAGCAATGGTTGGCGGCACGTTCGGATTGATAGCACAACAGGTTTTTCCAGAGCTAGCCTCCACCCACGGCCTCTATTCCCTGCTCGGAATGGGAGCTGTTGCAGCAGCCGTTCTCGGCGCTCCGATCTCGACCACCATGATCGTCTTCGAACTGACCGGCGGATACGCCCTTTCCATTGCGCTTCTGTTGACAGTTTCGCTTTCCAACGGCCTTGCAATCGCCTTGCAGGGACGCTCCTACTTCCATTGGCAATTGGCCATGCGAGGGGTTTTCCTCAATGAAGGGAACCATCAGTATCTGGTCAAACAGGTCCGGGTATCTGAATTCTACACTCCTCTTGAAGAGGATGTGGCAATCGAGGAAACCGTGCTGCATCTCGACATGCCGTCTGTCAGGCTGCAAGACAGCCTCGAACTTGCCCTGCATAAATTTGATGATTTGGGTGGCGCCAGCCTTGCCGTCTTGAATCCGGACAAGCCCGGGCGCATCATCGGCTGGGCTCATCAGGTCGACGCCTTGCGCCACTTCAACCAAATGCTGATCGACAGCCAGGTCGAAGAACATCGCTGAAACAGCCGGCAAGGACGGCTTCCGCCTTCCCGCTTCAGCTCTTTTAAGGCCGCGCCAGAGGCGCAATTCAATTCAACGCATGTTATGTCATTTTAGCCCCTGACAAACCACATTTGTTGCTATAATGTTCTTATCTGGATTCGCGCTGACGCGCTTTGGAACGTTTGCGGGTCGTCGCCCGGTTCGTCAGACGCGAAGCCTGAGCCAAACCAGCCAACACAGACTATGGATATATCACCTTGATGCCTGATCTTTTCGCTCACCCTGTCCCTTCCCCATCCAACGTGATGAATGAGGATGACCAGGAGGGAATTCGCTCAAGGCTATCAAGACTGCGCCCGACTCCATATCTTGAAGGCCTCAACCCTGAGCAACGGGATGCGGTCGAAAGCCTTGATGGCCCACTTCTGGTGCTGGCAGGGGCTGGCACGGGCAAAACGCGCGTTCTGACCACCCGGATCGGGCACATACTGGCAACACGCAAGGCGACACCCTGGCAAATTCTGGCCGTCACCTTCACCAACAAGGCCGCCCGTGAAATGAAAGAGCGGATCGGATCGCTGATTGGCGGCTCGGTTGAAGGCATGCAATGGCTCGGCACCTTCCACTCGATAGGCGTCAAGATCCTGCGTCGCCATGCGGAACTTGTTGGCTTGAAATCCAACTTCACGATCCTTGACACTGACGATCAGATCCGCCTGCTCAAACAGCTCATTCAGGCTCAGGCCCTTGATGAAAAGCGCTGGCCTGCGCGCCAATTGGCAACACTTATCGATTCCTGGAAAAACCGTGGTCTGTCACCCGATCAGGTCCCTGCCGATGAGGCCTTTCTTTTCGCGCAAGGCAAGGGCATTGCCCTTTATGCCGCCTATCAGCAACGGCTGAAAATCCTCAATGCCTGCGATTTTGGCGACCTTCTGCTCGAATGCATACGCCTGTTTCGCGAAAATCCCGATGTCCTTGCAAACTATCACGACAAGTTTCGCTATATTCTGGTCGACGAATATCAGGATACCAACGTTGCGCAATATCTCTGGCTAAGGCTTCTGGCCCAGTCGAGCCACAATATCTGTTGCGTCGGCGATGATGATCAGTCCATCTATGGCTGGCGTGGTGCCGAGGTCGACAATATCCTGCGCTTCGAGGAGGATTTCCCCGGAGCAAAGGTGATCCGCCTTGAACGCAATTATCGCTCGACGGCCCATATTCTGGCAGCAGCCTCCCACCTCATCACCTATAATGAAGGACGCCTTGGCAAAACCCTGCATGCGCAGATCGAGGATGACGAAGCAGAAAAGGTAACCGTCGCCTCCATTTGGGATTCGGAAGAAGAAGCCCGCACCATCGGAGACCAGATCGAAGCCTATCAGCGCAATGGCCAAGAGCTCAATGATATGGCCATTCTGGTCCGCGCGTCCTTCCAGATGCGAGAATTTGAAGATCGCTTCATCACTATGGGCCTGAACTATCGCGTCATTGGCGGCCCACGCTTCTACGAACGCGCCGAAATCCGCGATGCGTTGGCCTATTTTCGGGCCGTTGTGCAACCGGCCGATGACCTGGCTTTCGAGCGCATCGTCAACACCCCTCGTCGTGGCCTTGGCGATGCGACCGTCCGTCAGGTCCATACCCTTGCCCGCGCTCAGGAAATCCCCTTGATGGAAGCGGCAAATGAACTGATCGATAGCGAAGAACTGAAGCCACGCCCGCGCAATGCCCTCAAGACCCTGCTGGGGCAGTTTCACCATTGGCGCACCATTCTGCCGAGCATGAAACATACCGAACTGGCCGAAGTCATTCTTGATGAATCCGGCTATACCGAAATGTGGCAAAAGGACAAATCTCCCGATGCACCGGGGCGGCTGGAAAACCTCAAGGAACTGGTCCGTTCGATGGAAGAGTTCGACAGCTTGCCAAGCTTCCTTGAGCATATCGCATTGGTCATGGACCGGGATTCGGCTGAGACCAACGATGCGGTATCGATCATGACGCTTCATTCCGCCAAGGGTCTTGAATTCGACACGGTGTTCCTGCCCGGCTGGGAAGAAGGCCTTTTCCCCCATCAGCGAGCGCTTGACGAAGCTGGTACCAAAGGCCTTGAGGAAGAGCGACGTCTGGCCTATGTCGGCATTACTCGCGCCAAGAAACGAGCCAAAATCTATGTTGCCTCAAACCGGCGCATTCATGGCCTTTGGCAAAATTCCATCCCTTCGCGTTTTCTCGATGAGTTGCCGAACAGACATGTCGAGATCGAGGAAACCCAATCGACTTACGGAGGCTATGGTGCCTCGGGCGTTGGTGGCTCGATTTACGGAAAAAGTCGATTTGACACCAGCGACCCGTTTGAAAACACCTACGACACACCGGGCTGGAAACGCGCCCAGGCCAACAAGGCAACGAAAAGCAAAAGCCCCGACAATCGTAAAAGGCGGGCAGCATCGACAATCGAGGGCGAATTGGTCGCAAAAAGCGTATCCGACAGCCCGTCAAAATTTGCAATCGGCGAACGCGTCTTCCACCTCAAGTTTGGCTACGGAGAGATCAGATCCATCGAGGGAAACAAGCTGACGATCCAGTTCCAGACGGGACAAAAGCGCGTTCTTGATTCCTTTGTTGAAAAGCATTAGGCAATCCCGCTTGCCTTTGGTTTGCCAAAGCGCTATCGACAGACAAACATCAAATCCTGGAGGCTCCATGGCCCAATATCTCTATGCCGAAGGCACAGCCACCGAAATTCAGACCGCAGCAAAGCACTTCGAACAGGTGTTTGAAGAAGATGGCTTTGCCATTGCAAATTTCGAGATTGATGAAGACGCCGGTCTTTGGGCCCTATCGCTCTATCCGCAAGAAGAACAGATTTCCGACGCCTACAGCAAGGCGCTTTCAGAGCTGTCCGCCCTGTCCTTGTCCATCCCGCTTAAAGTCGAGGAGCTTGGAGATGTGGACTGGGTCACCAAAAGTCTGGAAGGTCTGGTCCCTGTCGAGGCAGGCCGCTTCATCATTCACGGCTCTCATGATCGCGGGTTGGACACAATGGGCAAAATTGCAGTCCAGATCAATGCCGGTCAGGCATTCGGCACCGGTCATCATGGCACCACGGCAGGTTGCCTGAAAGTCTTGAGTGAGGAGCTTCGAGGTTTTCACCCGATGCGCATACTTGACCTCGGCACAGGATCGGCCGTTCTGGCCATTGCGCTGGCAAAATGCCTCAAACAGGAAATCGTCGCAACCGACATTGATCCCGTCTCAATCGAAACGGCGAAAGAAAATATCGACATCAACGAGGTCAAACCCTTCGTCAAAACCGCTGTGGCGGCCGGGTTCAGCCATCCGATTTTCAAGGAAAAGGGACCGTTCGATCTGGTCGTCGCCAATATTCTGGCTGGACCCTTGTGCAAGATGGCACCGCAACTGGCTCAGCATACGGCCATCGGAGGACGAGTCATCCTCTCAGGCCTTTTGCCTCACCAGCGCGCAACGGTTCTGGCAGCCTATCGCCTTCAGGGCTTACATCTCCTTCGCACGGTTGAAGAAGATGGTTGGCTGGTGCTTGTTTTAGAGAGATGGTAACCAAATGCTCCGGTTTCAGCTGAAAAATCATGCTTCGGAGACTTTGACGCGGGAAGTTAGATCCCGGCTTTGAAATGACCAACTATTCGTTGGCTTTTTTCACTTCTTTGTTTATTTGAGGGGCATCTGCCTCTCAAATTGCTATTTTACGTTCGTAAAAACGATGTCGCAAACAGATTATTTTTCGTTTTTACTAAAGATCATGTGATCTGCATCGAAATTGATATTATACAATTCGATGTAGTTACGGGCTTCAACTTCACGAGCCTGCATAAGGCGTTCGATTGCATTGTTGAAGAAAGACATTTCTTTTTCCTTTACTTCCTAAACGGCACGATCAACTCGTTGTTTCTGTAATAAATATACATCTTACCTGTGTCTAAAAAAAACTGACAGTTTCTCAGGACAGCCACGCATTATTTGCATAGAAACCCCCATGAGCTATGCTTATCTCAAAATTTAATAAGTAATTTCTCTTATGGAAGTTCATTTTCTACGACAGCCATCGCAAAAGGCAAAACGGAATGCAGATACAAAAAAAGCGAGCCGAAGCCCGCTTGTTTTGTTGGAGTTTTATTTAGGACGGCTTACCTCCTCCCGTCCAATTCATTCACCCGATCTCCACATGGCGTATTGACCATTTCCAAGCCGGGTTCCTGAGACACAGCTCTTAGCCGCGCGGATCAACGCTCATGTCGATCATGCTTTCAAGACCATGGTCAGCCATATATTCGTCTACAAAACGCTGAGCCTGTGCTTCACGAGCGGAAATGACTCTGTCCAGTGCACGGTTGAAGAAGTTCATGATAAATCCCTTTCATTTCTTCTGTTTGGTGATTTCTTGACTTACATCAACAATATGATGCAGTGCATTCATTTTAAAAAGAGCCAATAACTCAAAACTGACATGACAAATATGCATGTCTAAAAATCGAGCCATTCACATTTGTAAATGCGCAACTGAATTGAATGTTTTATTTGCCACAGGAATTTCTCCCTCCACCTTGCTCCCGAGCCAGTTATTTGTCACTCTGATATCCTCTTATGGCCTTGGTCAGCCAATTCGATCTTTGCTGACCGACGCGCCACTTCCCAAAGGATACAAGAAATGTTTCAACAGTTTAGCGACATCAGCAGCCTCGAAACCGGCCGCAAGAACCTCCCCCTTTTGCTTCAATATCTGGATGAGCATAATCTTGACGGGTTCGTTATGTCGCGGGCCGATGAATTTGGAGGGGAAAATATCGCCCCCTATGCCGAACGTCTTGCCTGGTTAACCGGGTTTACAGGCTCAGCGGGAAGCGCCGTCATTCTCAAGACCAAGGCAGCAATCTTTGTTGATGGGCGGTATACGCTGCAAGTGCGAGAACAGGTTGACGGCAAGCTTCTGGAGCCGGTTTCCATCATCGAGACATCCGTGGCGGAATGGCTGGAGGCTCATCTTCAAGGAGGAGAGACAATCGGCTTTGATCCCTGGCTCTACACCTCTGACGCGGTTACAAGACTTGAAAAGGCATGTGCACAAAGACATGCAACGTTGAAGCCCCTGACAGTCAACCCCATCGATACCATTTGGAGCGACCATCCAGAGCATCCCAAGAACCCGATCGTGCCACACCCGCTTGAGCTTGCTGGCCAACCATCGGAACAAAAACTGGCTGCAATCGCCAACATGCTTGCGGGAAAAGCGGACGCCACCTTCATCACTCAAGGCGACAGCATCGCCTGGCTTTTCAATATCAGGGGCAGTGATGTCGCCTGTGCACCGCTCCCCCCTTGCCTTTGCAATTGTCAGCAAAGACGGCGACGCCTGGCTGTTCACCGATCCGGAGAAGCTGTCTGACGAAACCAGGGCTCACCTTCCCCTGTCCGTGAAAATTGAACCCTTCGAAGGTCTGTCTACGGTCATAGCCAGCCTCTCGGGTAGCGAAAAGACATGGATGCTGGACGGCAATCTGGTGCCGACAGCCGTCACCGATATGATCAGGAAGCATGGCGCAGCCATTCTCAATGAACCGGATCCATGCCTCAAGCCCAAGGCTGTCAAGAACAAGGCCGAACTTGCAGGCATGCGCAAGGCTCATCATCGGGATGGTCTTGCCATGTGCCAGTTTCTCCACTGGCTTGATGTGATGATCCCAACGGGAACCCTTGACGAGATAACGGCAACAAAGGCACTCGAAGACTTCAGGGCCGCATCAGGCTGCCTCAAAGACATTTCCTTTGACACGATAGCCGGCGCCGGACCCAATGGAGCCATTGTGCATTATCGCGTCACCGAAGCCACCAATCGCAAGTTTGAGCAAAACTCGCTGTTTCTTGTCGATTCCGGCGGTCAGTATCCCGATGGGACGACCGACATCACCCGGACGATTGCAGTTGGCGCCCCCGATGCTGAAATGAAAGATCGTTTCACCCGCGTTCTCAAAGGCGTGATAGCCCTGTCTCTGGCGCGATTCCCCAAAGCCACCAAAGGCATTCAACTCGACACATTGGCCCGTCAGCCACTCTGGGAAGCAGGGCTCGACTATGCCCATGGCACGGGACATGGCGTCGGCTCGTTCCTGTGCTGCCACGAAGGACCGCAAAGCATTTCCAAACGCGGAACGACCGCCGCTCTTGAAGCAGGCAACGTCCTTTCCAACGAGCCCGGCTACTATAAGGAAGGGGCATGGGGAATTCGCATCGAAAATCTGATGATCGTTGAAGAAGCTCAGGCCATAGAAGGCGGAGAACAACCGATGCACAGCTTTGAAACCCTGACGCTCTGCCCGATCGATCAGCGCCTTGTCGACACGAACTTGCTCAACAAGACAGAAATCGACTGGCTCAACGACTATCATGAACGTGTATTCGCCGAACTGTCGGCGGAACTGCCTGAAGAAGTTCGCGCATGGCTGGCCGAAGTCACCAAACCGCTTCAAAAGAGCTAAAACCAGGCGAGCAGCATCATACGCCGCACCCGCAAGAAAAGCCCGTCACGATGGGGCACACCCTTTGTCAGGGTGGCCTTGTCGTGATGTCCTACCCTTCAATCAGGGAAATCCATTCATCTTCGCTCAGAATGGTGATCTCGAGTTCCTGGGCCTTTTTCAGTTTTGACCCCGCTCCCGGTCCAGCAACCAGAATATCGGTTTTTTTGGAAACCGATCCAGAAACCTTTGCGCCAAGGCTCTCAGCCTGATTTTTAGCTTCCGTGCGCGACAGACGTTCAAGACTTCCGGTAAAGACAACCGTCTTGCCAGAGACAGAGCTGTTCGTATCCACCGCCTCGGCCTCTTGCGGGCTGACTTCCTGGAGCAAGGCATCAAGAACATCCTCGTTATGTGCCTCATTGAAAAACTCGACAATGCTGCGAGCCACCACAGCGCCGATCCCGTCGATATCGAGAAGATCCTGCCAGACATCGCTATCATGCCCGCCAGCTGCTTTCATTGCCTCTCTGAGCGCAGAAAACGAGCCATAATGACGAGCAAGGAGTTTGGCCGTGGTCTCACCAACATGGCGAATACCAAGCGCAAAGATGAAGCGATGAAGCTCAACCGAACGCCGCTCGTCGATGGCGCTGAACAAGTTGCGCACGGAGGTCGGACCCCAACCATCCTGATCCCGCAAGCGCTCGCCGCGCCCCTTGGCGTCGTCCCATTCCCGCAAATGGAAGATATCAGCAGCGGTCCGGATCACGCCTTGCTCGAAAAAGGCTGCAACCTGCTTCTCTCCCAGTCCATCAATATCCATGGCATTGCGTGAGACAAAATGCTTGAGCTGCTCGACCGCCTGCGCAGCACAGACGAGACCACCGGTACAGCGCCGAATAGCATCAAGCTCGCCATTTTCCTTTTTCTCGCGTACCGCGTGGGAGCCACACACAGGACAGGTTTCCGGGAAAACAAAAGGCTTTGCATCATCAGGTCGATGCTCCAGCACCGGACCCAATATCTGCGGTATGACATCTCCTGCCCGCTGCACCATGACCATATCGCCGATCAGCACATTCTTGCGCAGGATCTCATCCTCGTTATGCAGCGTGGCATTAGACACCACAACGCCGCCAACGGTGACAGGTTCCAGCTTGGCAACGGGCGTCAATGCTCCGGTCCGGCCCACCTGAATTTCAATATCGAGCAGTTTGGTCACGGCCTTCTCAGCAAGAAATTTATGCGCAATAGCCCAGCGCGGGGCGCGAGACACGAAGCCGAGACGAGACTGCAACGCCAGCCGGTTCACCTTGTAAACGACCCCGTCGATATCATAATCAAGCGTGGCCCGTGCAGCTTCAATTTCATGATAATGAGCCAACAGGGCATCCACTGCCTCAAAGCGTTGCATCAGGGGATTGATGACAAAGCCCATCTCTCCGAGCCGTGCAACAGCATCATATTGGGTTTCCGCCAGAGGTTCACTCACCTCGCCCCAGGCATAGGCAAAAAAGGCCAGATTTCTGGACCGGGTGATCTCGGCATCAAGCTGACGCAAGGATCCGGCTGCCGCATTGCGCGGATTGGCGAACTGTTTGCCACCACTCTCGGCCTGTCGCTCATTAAGGGCAAAAAACTCGGACCGCGGGAAATAGACCTCGCCCCGTACTTCGACAATCTCGGGAATGGAGTTTCCTGCAAGCCTGTGCGGAATGGATGCAATGGTCTTGAGATTCGCCGTGATATCTTCCCCTACGGTCCCGTCACCGCGCGTCACGCCATAAACCAGCTCGCCCTGTTCATAGCGCAGCGAAGCGGAGAGCCCATCAATCTTGGGCTCCGCCGTAATTGTCAGACCCTCACCGCGTCCCATTCCCAGAAAGCGCCGCACCCGCGCATCAAATTCAACAACATCTTCGTCGCTGAAAGCATTATCCAGCGACAACATGGGAACGACATGGGTGATCTTGGCAAATTTTTCAGATGGCGTAGCACCAACGCGAAAGGTCGGACTGTCCTCGCGTCGCAAATCAGGATAGCGCAATTCGAGCGCGGCATTGCGCCTGCGCAAGCCATCATAGGCTGCGTCAGTGAGAGCAGGCGCATCTTCGCTATGATAAAGCCGGTCCGCTTCGGCGATCTCTTCAGCGAGAAAGGCAAGCTCTTGCCTGGCCTCTTCGGCGTCAAGCTGATCAACCGGTTTTTGTCGCAAAAGGTCTCGTTTCACGCTTCACGCCCCCGCCTTCTCGCCAGCGATCAGACGTCGTGCCGCCGCTCTTGCCTCATCGGAAATCACCTCGCCGGCCAACATGCGTGCGATTTCTTCCTCCCGATGGTCTCCGTCAATGACCATCACCCCGGTCGCAACGCGGTCTTCGCCCTCGACAGAGGTTTTGGCAATTCTCATATGTGCATTGGCACGGGAAGCGACCTGAGGCGCGTGGGTGACAGAGAGAACCTGCACGGTGTTGGCAAGACGAGCCAGACGCCGCCCGATGGCTTCCGCCACAGCCCCTCCGACACCGGTGTCGATTTCATCAAAAACCAGAGTTGGAGCAGATCCCTTGTCGGCCATGGCGACTTTCAGCGCCAGCAGAAAACGTGACAATTCGCCACCGGAAGCAACCTTCATCATCGGGCCAGGACGGGTTCCCGGGTTTGTTTGTACCCAGAATTCGATCTGATCAATTCCGTCTTCGGTGCGCGCTGTCTCATCGCTGCTATGTTCAACAAGAAAACGGGCCGCTTCCAGCTTGAGAGACGGCAACTCGACCATGACCTGTTCAATCAAATGCCCCGCAGCCTCGGTCCGCGCCTTGCTCAAGAGACCTGCGGCAGCATCATAAGCGGCCTTGGTTTTTCTGGCAGCAGCGCGCAAGGCCACCAGCCGCTCTTCACCATGATCAAGCGCGTCCAGCTCTGCGGTCATTTTATCAAGCAGGCCGACCAACTCGTCGGCACTCACCTTGTGCTTGCGCGCAAGCCCGCGCAGGGCGAACAACCGCTCCTCGGTTTGCTCAAGCTCTTGTGGGGTCGAAATCCGTCTGGCGCTGCGCCTCCTCAAGGCTCCCGCGCGCATCTTCCAGCGCATTGAGTGCGATGGTCAGATGGCCAAGAGTCGGCTCCAAAAGGACGGGCATTTGATCACTCTTGCGTTCAAGCCGCCGCATCATGCTTGCAAGGGTCGGGATAGGAGATGCATTGCCATCGAGCACTTCATGGGCTTCATTCAGATCGGTCGCTACCTTTTCGGATTGCATCATCACGGTCCGGCGCGAGGCCAACTCTTCCTCTTCCCCGACGATGGGAGCAAAAGCCTTGAGTTCAGCAACCGATGCAGTCAAATAGTCTGCCTCCGCCCTCGCTTCATCAATGGTCTTTTCTAGTACGGCAAGATCCTTTTCAGCCTTCCGCCAAAGCTTGAAAGCGCTCTGCACATCACCAACCTGAGCCTGAAGACCGCCAAAAGCATCGAGCAACGCACGATGGATCGAAGCATCCACCAAGGCGCGATCATCATGCTGACCGTGAATTTCAACCAGCCCCTCACCAATAAGGCGCAAGGTGCCAGCACTGACCGGCTGGTCATTGACATAGGCGCGCGTGCGCCCATCCGCATTCTGCACGCGTCGCAGAACAAGATCGCCGTCATGATCAAGCCCCTGTTCTGACAGATGAGCAAATACGGGATGTGAGGGAGAGACGTCGAACATGGCCACCACCTGGCCCTGTTTCTGACCGGCCCGCACCAGACCACCATCTCCACGCCCACCAAGCGCCAGAGAGAGCGAATCCAGCAAGATCGACTTGCCCGCCCCCGTCTCGCCGGTCAGCACGGTCATCCCGTCTCCGAACTCCAGATCAAGACGATCAATCAGGACAATATCTCTTATTGAAAGGGAGGCTAGCATGAAACCCTCTTGGATCAGACAGCACTCATTTGTCTATTGGCTGACTCGATTTCGACGCCATGCTAAGACAATTGCCTGACCAAAAGCAATCAAGCAATACATGTCTGATACGAACAAAACATGATCATTTCAACAGGAATTTATATTTCGGCTAAGACGCGTGATCAGTTTGTGCCAACAAGGCGCGCCATCCAGGACCCTTTGTTCACTTCAGGAACAACGCCATCCTTCTTGAGCATCGCATAGGCGATCTTGTACCATTTGCTTTCGGGATAATTATGCCCCAGAACAGCAACAGCAGTCTGAGCCTCATGAACGATACCAAGCGCCAGATAGGATTCGGCAAGCCGCATGAGAGCCTCTTCTACCTGTCTGGTTGTCTGATAGTCGGTCACAACGACCTTGAAGCGATTGACCGCCGCGATGAATTCTTTGCGCTCAAGATAATAACGGCCAATCTGCATTTCCTTGCCAGCAAGCTGGTCCATGGTGATACGGACTTTTCTGCGGGCATCCTTGGTATATTCAGAATCAGGATAGCGCTGAATCAGTTCATTCATCGCCTGCATTGCCTTTTCGGCATTTTCCTGATCGCGGGTAACGTCAAGGACCTGTTTGAAATAGGACTGACCAATCAGATAGTAGGCATAAGGCACGTCTTCATCACCAGGAAACAGCGTGATGAACCGCTTTGCCGCCGAAATACATTCGGTATATTGACCGCTCTTGTAATGGGTATAGGCGGTGAGGACCATCGATTGACGCGCAAAATTCGAATAGGGGTGCTGGCGATCCAGCTCTTCGAATTTCTTGTTGGCCTCTTTCCTGTCGCCCGACTGCATGGCCACAAGACCCTCGGCATAGAGCTTTTCAGCAGGAACCTCTTCAAACGCAAGATCAGATGGGTCTTTGCTGGCACAGGCGCCCAAGCCGGTCAGAACAAGCACCGCAAGACCCAGACGAACCCGATTTGTATAAAGAAAACCCATCGATACAATAACCCTTCAAACAGATTAGGCCGTTTTTCACCCAATTTGCCAACAGCACATGAAGTCAGATCGTTATCGCCCGTCTAAAAGAAGACTGTTTGAGCAAATCACCGCCCGACCAGAAAACCATTCTCACCTGACTGGCTTTCAAATTGACGTCTTACCAAAAAAACAACCAGACACGCCACCAGAGATATCACAATTTGGGAAAAATTGTGTCCGTTCGGCGCTCTGACCGCTCAAATCTACACATCAATCAACCCATTGCAAGGCATACTGCCCCAAAGCATCGCAATTAGAAGAGCTAAGACACAAAAAAGGGTGACCAACGCCACCCGTTTTTGAAAAGCCAGAAAGACAGGGCTCAGTTGGTTTCAGGCCCCATTGCAACCTGAATGGCACCAGTTTCATGAGATGGAGCCACTCTGGCAGAATTGCGAGACGGAACAGAAGCCTCCACCCACTCCCAATTGCTATCATCGGAAAACAGAGCTTCGAGCATGTTGAAATTCAGCTTGTGGCCGCCCTTGTATGAGCGATAATGAGCAAGCAGCGGCGCCCCTGCCAAAGCCAGATCGCCTACAGCATCCAGAGTTTTGTGACGAACAAATTCGTCTTCATAACGCAGGCCATCCGGGTTGACGATTTTCTGATCATCCCCGATCACGACCGAATTTTCCAGCGACGACCCAAGCGCATAACCTGCGGCCCAAAGGCGTTCAACATCGGAGACAAATCCGAAGGTCCGTGCAAGGCTGACTTCTTTCTTGAAAATGTCTGGCGTCATCTCTTCATCGAAGTGCTGAACGCCGATTGTTTCGCAATCAAAGTCAATCGTCACATCAAACCGGGTACCGTTGTAAGGAAGCAGTTCCCCAACCGAGTCTCCATTCTGCACGCGAACCGGCTTCAACACGCGAATATAACGACGAGGAGCACTCAGCTCTTTCAAGCCGACCTGATCGATTGCATCGATATAGGCGCGGGAGCTACCGTCCATGACGGGAACCTCATCGGCATCGATCTCAACCAGAACATTGTCGACACCATAACCGACCAGCGCAGCCATCAAATGCTCGATCGTTGCGACCATCCCCTTGTCAGGATGACCAACAACTGTGCAAAGGCGCGTATCGATCACTGAAGAGAATGAGCCTTTGATTTCGAACTCGGTTCCCTTTTCACGGTCAACACGAAGGAAAGTAATACCGGAATTGCGATCCGCCGGATGCAGGATCATCTCCACCGGCTTTCCGCTATGGACACCGACACCGGAAACAACAACACGATCTCGCAAAGTCGTCTGCTTGGAATTAAGCAATTTGGCCATTCTTTTGCCCCTAATCGTATTTAAGTCTCTTAGCCTGAAATAAGCGAAACCGACACGTTACAAACTTGTTCGCCATACACAAATGTTTGGCACCCATTATTATGGTTCGAAGTCAACATACCTTGGCAGGGTTGTGTTTACCAAATCACGCTTTATTACCCAATGTTACGATTGACGGCTTAGTTAACTCCCTCACCAAACACCCAGCAAAATTCATGCTTTTCAAATAGTTAGGGTCGGCACTAGAAAAAGTACCGACCCTAATAACTCTTGCAGAGAGTAGCCTTGTAACAAACTGTTACCGAGCCTGGCGACGGAGAAACGCAGGAATTTCAACCTGGTCTTCCTCTTTGAGTCGCTGATTTGGCTGAGCAGGGTTTGTCACGACACGACCCTGCGCATCAAGTTGACCCTGCTGAGGCTGATAACCGGCGTTTGGAGCAGGACGCTGCGGACGCGGAGCAAACTCATTGAGCGGAGAGCCTGAAGCAGGCATACCGGCATGAGATGACATCGGAGCCTGTGGCGCTGCCGGAGCACTCATGCGTGGCATGACCGGAAGATCCTGAGCTTCCATTTGCTGACGGGTCATCTGTGGAGCACGTGTTGGCGCAGGCTGATGCTGGGCAACTGGAGCAGCCTGTTCCCTTGGAGCGGCTTCGTGCGTATCAACGATATCGAGTTCGTCTTCACGACGGCCAAGACCAACGGCAGCCAGACGTTTCAGCAGGCTCATCGGGCGATTTTCATCGTCATGATGCCCGGCATCTGCTCCATTCCGATAGGCTTCCAGTTCGCGCTGAACGATTTCAGGAAGCTCATTCATATTCGGCATCATCCGGGCAGTGGTTTCGGGAACCTCGGCAACCGAAGGGATGAACGGAGCGGACGCATCGATATTGTCGCCAACAACCGCTTTCGGTGTATCGAAATCCTCATCAAACACCGGATCGCTTGCCGCTTCCGGTTTGAAAGAGGTGATCGAGATATCGGGGTCCTGAGCGGATGGACGGGAAACGACAGGCTTTTCAGGCTGGCGCAGAGCCGTCTCGATGCTCTGTTCAACGGCTGCTGTGACTTCTTTCTCCATGTCAAGATCAAGAGAAGGAGCTTTCGGAGCTTCGGGTTCATGAACAGCAGGCTGGGCGGCGACCGAGCCATGCAGGCGCTGATTAAGCTCTTTCATGCGCTGGTCCGCAGGAATGACATTTTCGATCAGAAGCTGATCAATTCCCGTGGCCACGACAGACACACGGATTACGCCCTCCATGCTCTCGTCGAAAGTCGCACCGAGAATGATGTTGGCATCCTCGTCAACTTCTTCGCGAATGCGGGTTGCCGCTTCATCCACTTCGAACAAGGTGAGATCCTTGCCGCCAGTGATCGAGATGAGCAGGCCTTGAGCCCCTTTCATGGAAATATCATCAAGCAACGGATTGGCAATTGCCGCTTCTGCTGCTGCAAGGGCACGTCCCTCACCGGATGCTTCGCCGGTTCCCATCATGGCTTTGCCCATGGCACGCATGACCGAACGCACATCAGCGAAGTCCAGATTGATGAGGCCCTCTTTGACCATCAGATCGGTAATGCAGGCAACGCCAGAATAGAGAACCTCGTCCGCCATGGAGAAAGCGTCAGCAAAAGTCGTTTTCTCATTGGCGATGCGGAAAAGATTCTGGTTCGGAATGACGATCAGAGTGTCGACATTCTTCTGCAACTCTTCAATGCCGGCTTCGGCAAGGCGCATGCGGCGCTGACCTTCAAAATGGAACGGCTTGGTGACCACCCCAACAGTCAGGATGCCCTGTTCGCGCGCGGTCCGCGCAATGACAGGAGCAGCACCGGTGCCCGTTCCACCACCCATACCAGCGGTGATGAAAACCATGTGAGATCCATCGAGATGATCATTGATTTCATCAATCACCTCTTCAGCCGCAGCGCGACCCACTTCAGGCTGAGATCCGGCACCAAGACCCTCCGTCACCGCAATGCCCATTTGCACGATGCGCTCTGCTCTGGACTGTGTCAGAGCCTGCGCGTCTGTGTTGGCCACCACGAAATCGACGCCCTGCAAACCGGTGTCAATCATGTTGTTAACGGCATTTCCGCCCGCACCACCGACACCGAACACCGTAATCCTCGGTTTCAATTCGGTAATATCGGGCATCTTCAAATTGATGGACATTGTACCCTCATCTCACTGCATGGATCGAATTGCTACCGATCTCAATCCGCCTGTTATGAAGTTCCCTGAACTCAAGGCAACTTCGGCTACTCTACTCACTTCAAAGCTGGGATACAGGACGAATCATCGTCAACAAACATAACCCAACCTATTGATTCCGATCAACGATTCACAAATGTTTCACGCACTTATCCGACCGAAATCAGAAGCTCTCCTTAAACCACCGTCCCATTCGAAACAGATAGCCGTCCGTGCCAGTCAATTTCGGCTTGACTGTCACTCTTTCAAATTTCTCAATCTGGGCGACTTGCGGATAAATCAGCAAACCAACCGCAGTTGCAAAAGCAGGCCCCTTGCCACTTTCCGGCAAACCTGCAACACCGAGCGGACGCCCCAGACGCACATTGCGTCCCAATATCCGCCGTGCCGTTTCAACCATGCCGGTAAGCTGGCTCGCCCCACCGGTCAGAACGACCCGTTTTCCGACATGTCCTGAAAAACCCGACTCTTCGATCCTGTCCCTCACAACCTCAAGAATCTCTTCGACTCTTGGCTTGATGATCCGGGTCAGAGACGCCTTTGGCACCTGATTGAACAGGTCTCTGTCGTCATCCCCGACCGGTGGCACCGCAACCAGCTCCTGATCATCAGACAGGGAAAGGAGTGCGCTGCCATATAGGGTCTTGATGCGTTCCGCGTCGGCGAGCCGGGTCGACAGACCCCGCGCCAGATCCATCGTCACATGATGACCGCCCATGGCAATCGCATCGGAATGAACAAACTGCCCGTTGGTAAAAATCGAAATCGAGGTGGTCCCCCCGCCAAGATCAACGCACGCCACGCCGAGTTCGGCTTCATCATCCACCAGACAGGACAGACCGGAGGCATAAGGCGTTGCGACCATCATTTCGACCTGCAAATGGCACCGATTGATGCAAAGCTCCAGGTTCTTGAGAGGCGCGGTTTGTGCAGTAACCACATGCATGTCGACAGCCAGATCATCCCCGAGCATGCCGCGCGGATCCTGAATGCCCCGGCCCCCATCCAGCGAATAGCCGATTGGCATGGAATGAACCACAGTCCGGTCCAGCGTCAGAAGATGGCTTGCTCCGGCCTGCAAAACCCGGCGAATATCAAGGTCATCCACCTCATGGCCGCTAAGGGACACCGAGGCGCTCAGCGTATCGCTGTTCAGCCGCCCACAAGACACATTCACGATCAGCGACTGCACCGTCATGTCAGCCTGCTGTTCAGCCGCATCAACTGCCAGACGAATTGAATTCTCAGCCTGCTCGAGATCCACCACAACACCGGACTTGATGCCGCGGGCCTGATGCAGTCCGAAGCCCAGAACCTGAATGGAATGGGTACGGTGTGGCAGCGCATCGCCATGAGGGCGTGGATGCAATCTTGCAATTATGCAGCAGATCTTTGTCGAACCGACATCAAGGATCGTGATGATTTGCGAGCGTTTGTAAATCAGGTGGCGTCCATGCCCGTTGCGTTTACCCAAAGAGGAACCGATCATGTCTGCACCTCTTGCGGAATTTTTGCACCAAGCGTACGCAGCGCAGCACGGCGCTTTGCAGCGGCATCCTTGCTCATGCGCACAAAAGTCCGATCTTCAAGGCGCATATCAACAACAGTGATATCCTTGCGGGAAAGCGAGCCGTCTTCATCAAAGGCAATCAACTTCTCCAGTGCGTCCGCAACTCCAATTTCCGGCAATTTGGCCTGAACACCATTCTTGAAATAGATGTCCCAGCGACGTTCGGACACATAAACGATGGCCCGCGACTTGCGTGCAAGCGAGGGATACTGAGCCAGCAGCTCGAACATAGAGGCAGCCTGACGCTGTGCCCCATGCCCCACAACCAAAGGCAGGTTGGCAAATTCGGGATCGATATGATCGGACAGCACAGATCCGTCATAAGAAATCACCGACAGAAACTCACCCCGCTGCCAGAGCGCAAAAGGCTTCTGCTCGCGCACCATCACCTGCAACTTGTTGGGATAAAGCTTCTGGACGGAGGCCTCCGCAATCCAGCTCATGTTCTCGAGCTTCTTGCGACCATCATAGGCATCGAAAGTCAGCAGCGAGCTATCTTCATTGATACCCAGGACGCGCAGGATTTCCGCTTCGGTCACTTCTTTCTGACCGGAAATAAGCACCGCCTCGATCTTCAACCCGAAAACAGAGGAAACCTTTTCAAGAGTAGTCTGGTTTTCACCACCGATCGACGCACCATAAAGGATCGTTATCCCGAACAGGCCAAGGGTCAAACCCCAACCGAAACCATTTGGAATCCATTCCTCGGCAATCGGGATAATCCGCCGATAAAAGGGGAGCCGACGTTGCTCATAGGCATAGGCGCGGGAATCGAGCACGGATTTCTGCTGTGCAGACCCCTTGCCTTTCCGTTCGCCTTTTATCTTTTTGCCAATCAACGACCGCACGAAGCGTCCTCCACCATCCAGCTAACCAGATCTTCAAAGCTCATACCCATGGTCTTGGCCATATCCGGCACCAGAGACGTCGGCGTCATGCCCGGCTGGGTATTCACTTCCAAACAAATGACCTCACCATCATCACCGACAGTTTCGTCGTAGCGGAAATCGGCTCGCGAAATGCCACGACATCCTAACGCTTGGTGAGCTTTTATGGTTAACGATTGAATATATTCGTAAATATTCGGTTTAAGATCGGCCGGTAAAATGTGTGTCGAGCCACCGGGAGCATATTTTGCATCAAAATCGTAGAATGTATCGTTGTTGGAAACGATGTCGATGATGTCGAGCGCCTTGTCGCCCATCGCCGCACATGTCAACTCCCGCCCGGGAATGAAGCGCTCAACCATGACAATGTCGCCATAGGGCCAATCAGCAGAATAAAGCTCCTGCGGAGGATGAGCTTGGTCCTTGTTGACAATCAGCACCCCGAAGCTCGACCCTTCGCACACGGGTTTGATGACATAGGGTGTTGGCAACACATGGGCCTTGGCTGCCTCAAGCCGATGAACGACCTTCGCTTCGGCCACGGGGACCCCTGCCGCCTTCATGATTTCCTTGGCTTTTTGCTTGTTCATGGCCAGCGATGACGCCAAAACGCCACTGTGGGTATAAGCAATCCCCATAAACTCAAGCAGGCCCTGAATACAGCCATCTTCACCAAATGGGCCATGCAACGCATTAAAGGCAACATCCGGCTTCAGCTCTGACAAAACGGCGGAAATATCGCGCCCCACATCGACCCGGCTCACCTTGTAGCCAGATGCTTCAAGAGCGTTCGCGCATTCACCACCCGTACTTAAAGAAACAGGCCGTTCGGATGACCACCCTCCCATCAAAACAGCGACATGCTTTGCCATTGCCTACGCACCTTTCACTCCAGAAAATGAGACATCAAGGCCTCAACGCCTTTCTGGCTAAATCTTGCACGGCAACAGGACCACACTGTGGCAGGGCATTTTGCCATGCAATTTGCATTTCATCTCCATTGTTATGGTTAAAAATCCCTAACAAATCATAAGCGAGAATCACTTAAGCGGGCCTCAAACCCGCTATTGCGCCTAAAAGATGAGTAACGCACTGTATCAAGGTGTATTTTCTTTGTTGCAAATTGCCGAATTTGGCTCTTTTGCGCAGAAGTGGGCGAACCATTTCTTTTCCAGCGCCCGAACAATATCGATATCCAAATGTTGTGCAAAAAGTAGAAGATGAGCAAAAAGATCCGCGACCTCACTTTGAACAGCGACGGAGATTTCGGCCTCACTTCTGCCGCGTTTCCTCCCTCGCCCGCTCATACTCAAAAATGCAGCATTGAGTTCACCCAATTCTTCAGCAAGCTTTGCCAGATGCCAAAGATCGTCACGATCAATATCAAAGCGCTCAGCATAGATATCAGAAACCCTGACTATCTTGTCTGAAAGGCTGGCCAGCGTGACGTTGGCAGTGTCGTTGTTCATTTTCCCGTTGCCTAAACAGTTTCATGGAGTCATGACCTGAATAGCACTTTCCAACAAAGGAACAAAAGAAGAACTAATTATTTATCCTCGAGAAATGGCTTGATCACGACACCTTCCGGGAAATTGCCAATCCGCTTGATTTCCCAATGCAGCTCAATGCCGGTCATTGCGCGAACCTTTCCACGCACCATCTCGCCAAGCCGCTCGATGTCTTCGGCGGTCGCATCACCCAGATTAAGCAGGAAATTGGTGTGTTTCTGGGAAACCTGTGCCCCACCAAGCTTGAAGCCCCGAAAACCGGCTTCATCGACCAGCTTCCATGCACTCATGCCATCGGGATTTCGGAAAGTCGACCCACCCGTACGTTCCTTGGTTGGCTGATTGTCTTCCCTATAGGCCGAAACTTCGTCCATCTCGGCCTTCAAGGCTTTTGCTTCTCCGGGCTCACCCTGAAAGGTTGCCTCGGTAAAAATATAGTCGGACGGCGCATTGCAGGACCGATATCCATGCCCCAAATCGTCTGGCGTCAGGTCATGAATATGACCTTTGCGGTCCACCGCCCGTGCCCCAAGCAGCCGATCCTTTGTCTCAGAACCATGCGCCCCTGCATTCATCCGCAAGGCACCGCCGATTGCGCCCGGAATACCCTTGTAGAAGCTGAACCCGGCAACGCCCTGCCGCGCCATCTGGCTGGCAAACCTCATGTCGGGCATGGCCGCACCAACCTTGACCACAAGATCGTCGGTCACCGAAACATCGCTGAAAGCTTTGCCCGAAAGGCGAATGACAACCCCTTCAACGCCTCCATCCCGCACCAGAAGATTGGAACCCAGTCCGATGACCGTCACCGGAATCTCTTCAGGCAGGTTTTTCAGGAAAAAAGCCAGATCCGCTTCATCTGCCGGATTGAAAAAGAGCTGAGCCGGTCCGCCCACCCGGAACCAAGTAAAGGGCGCGATATCAAAATTGGACGAAAGCCGTCCGCGCACCTGTTCGGTCCAGCTACCAAAGCCGGCAAGAAGATCATCAAATGCCATGCATTCCACCTGTCAGTCTTTTGCGAGCGCCTTGAGAGCCGTTTCCAACCCGTTCGCCCAAGTGGTGATGCTACCCGCACCGAGACAAACGACATAGTCCCCCGGCTCGGCGATTGCACGTATCCTGGCAGCCAACCCATCCGCAGGACCAAGCAAGGCCGCATTGCGGTGACCATGGCTTTTCAGACCTTCAACCAGTGCATCGGCATCGACACCTTCAATAGGCTTTTCTCCAGCCGGATATACATCGGCCACCAGCACGTGATCGGCAATATTCATACAGGTGCAGAAATCTTCAAAGTGATTTTGCAGACGGGTATAACGGTGAGGTTGCATCACGGCGATCACCTTGCCTTGACTTGCCTGACGCGCCGCCCGCATCACCGCCGCAATCTCGACCGGATGATGAGCATAGTCATCGATGATTTCAATGCCGTTCCAGTTCCCGACATGAGTGAAACGCCGTTTCACGCCACCAAAGCTGGAAAGCCCTTTGCGGATATCGTCTGCCGAGATACCAAGATCATGTGCAACAGCAATCGCCGCCGTCGCATTGGCCACATTATGTTCGCCGGGCATGGGCAGAACCAGCCCCGAAATCTCTTCAACCTCACCAGCACGCCGGTCTCTGATTTCTACCGTAAATCGACTGACGCCCCCTTCCGAACGTAAATCCTTATAGCGCACGTCGGCTTGCGGGTTTGTCCCATAGGTTACAATACGGCGATCCTCGATCTGACCGACAAGGGTCTGAACCACCGGATGGTCAAGACACATGGCCGCAAATCCATAAAAGGGTACATTCTCGACAAAGGCACGAAACGCATCCTTGACTGCATCATAGTCACCATAATGGTCCAGATGTTCGGCATCGATATTGGTCACAATCGCAATATCGGCGGGCAGCTTGACAAAGGTTCCGTCAGACTCGTCCGCTTCCACCACCATCCAGTCACCGCCCCCCATCCGGGCATTGGTGCCATAGGCATTGATGATGCCACCATTGATGACGGTAGGGTCTGTCCCGCCAGCATCAAGCAACGCGGCGACAAGCGACGTGGTTGTTGTCTTGCCGTGGGTGCCGCCAACCGCAATTGATGATTTGAACCGCATCAGTTCAGCCAGCATTTCAGCGCGGCGCACAACCGGTAGAAGACGCGCACGGGCTTCCTTGAGTTCCGGATTGTCCGGTTTGATGGCGGAAGACACCACAACCACTTCTGCATCGCCAATATTCTCGGCAGCATGGCCAACCATCACCTTGATGCCCTGCTCCCGCAGACGCACCACATTGGCGCCTTCAGAGATATCGCTGCCCTGAACTTCATATCCAAGATTGAGCAGAACTTCCGCAATGCCGGACATGCCGATCCCGCCAATCCCGACAAAATGCACCGGGCCAATATTTTGAGGCATTTTCATTTGGCATCTCCTGAAGTCTTCGCCATCGTCTCTACCAGATCCGCCAGGCGTTCTGCGGCATCAAGTTTCCCTTGTGCCCGCGCTGCCTTGGCTGCATCACTCAATTTGTCCGGATTTGCTATCAGCTCTTCAAGCAAATCGGAAATCTCATTAGGCCGTAATCCGCGCTGTTGCAAGACCCACGCCGCGCCTGCCTCTTCCAGAACCATCGCATTGGCATGCTGATCCTGATCGAGAGTTCCGGGCAACGGCACCAGAATGGAGGGGCGTCCGATGGCAGCCAGCTCACTGATCGATGAAGCACCAGAGCGACAAACAACCAGATGTGCCTTTGCAATCTGGCCCGGCAAATCGGCAAAGAAGGGTGCAAGATCTGCCTTGAGCTCCAATTCCCGATATCCCACCTTGACCTTCAGAAGGTCTTCCTTGCGGCATTGCTGGACAAGCCGGATACGATCCCGGATATCCTTGGGCAAACGCCCCAAGGCCCCGGGCATATATTCAGAGAAAAAGCGCGCCCCTTGCGAACCGCCAAAGACCACAAGCCGGATTTCGCCATCATACGTCAATGGCTCGAAATCAATCCTTGCCGCCTCGGCAACCATTGGCCGCACGGGATTGCCTGTCAGAGTGATCTTGCCTTCAAGTCCCTCGGCCCCCTTTTTGATGGGGAAACTCGCGGCGATGGCGCTCACACCCTTGCCGAGAAAGCGGTTGGCGCGGCCCATCACGGAATTCTGCTCGTGCAGGATGGAGGGAACACCGCCAAATCGGGCAGCAAGGATCGGAGGTACCGTCGGATAACCACCAAACCCGACCACGACATCGGGTTTGATTTCCTTGAGCACCTTGCGTGCTGCCAACACCCCTTTCATCAGGGTCATCACGGCTTTTGCCATCTTGAGTGGATTGCGCACAGAAGGCGTTGCGGAAGGAATAATTCTCACGCTCGTGGCAGGAAAGTCATGACCATATTGCTCCGCCCGACCATCGGTCGCCAAATGAACATCCCACCCTCGCGCGATGAGCGCATGCGCGAGCGCCTGCGCCGGAAAGAGATGGCCGCCGGTTCCCCCTGCGGTCAGCAAGATTGTCTTTGTCATGGATATTTCCCGCAAAAAAGGGGCTCCCTCAAAAATGGCAAGCCAGTCTATTCATAGGGCTCGAAAAACTGCCTTCTCTCTAAACCCACTTCTGGGCGTTTTCGCGTCAGCGCCAGAAGAAAGCCCACAGTCATGGCGACTGAGAGAAGCGACGATCCACCATAGGAAATGAAGGGCAATGTCATGCCCTTGGCTGGCATCAATTTCAAATTCACGCCGATATTGATAACCGCCTGAAGCCCGAACAGCAATGTCAAACCGGCAATGGCCAGTCTGCGAAACAGATCCTGCGTATTGAGAGCCTGTTTCAAAGAGCGCACCACAATGAACAGATAAACCGCGATCAGTAACATGCAAACGATGATACCAAATTCCTCGGCCAGAACCGCAAAGATGAAGTCGGTATGAGAGTCCGGCAGAACGCGCTTGACCATCCCCTCGCCCGGCCCGACACCAAGCCAGCCCCCCCGAACAATCGCCTCCATCGCGGTGTCAACCTGATAGGTATCACCTGTGGTTGGATCAAGAAAGCGGTTGATCCTGCCAGTGACATGGGGCACGAGGAAATAGGCCATCGTAAGCCCGCCAACGCCAAGCCCGGCAAATAGGAATATCCAGAATAGCGGCATTCCCGCCATAAAAAACAGCCCCGCCCAGACCAGCGCCAACAGGATCGTCTGGCCAAAGTCAGGCTGCGCAATAAGCAAAGCAACCGATATCAGGAAGATTATGATCGAAAACAGAATGCCCGGTATTTCGGGCCTGCGATCATTTTCTGCAAAAAGCCAGGCAACGATGACAACAAAGGCCGGTTTCAGAAATTCCGATGGCTGCAACGAGAAACCCGCAACAATAATCCAGCGCTGGGCCCCTTTTGCTGAAAAGCCGAAAAGCAACGTCAGCACCATCCCCAGGAGAGACAGGATCAAAACGACGAGCGCCAACCTGCGGATGCCGCGAGGGGTGAGAAATGTGATACTGATCATCACCCCAAACGCGATGGGTAGAAACAGGGCGTGTCGCTTGAGAAAATGAAAGGAATCCAGCCTGAGCCGTTCTGCGACGGCGGGACTTGCGGCCATAGACAATACAAGGCCAGCAAATAGAAGAAGCACAAGCGCAATCAACGTCGGACGGTCAATCGTCCACCACCATTCCGTCAGCAGATTTTTCCGCGTTCGGCGCATTGTCACTCCCCAACCGGTCGATGAGAAAGATCAACCTCGACCGTTCCACTTGCAAGATAGGCAGCAACAGCCTCTCGGAAAATGTCGCCCCGTTTCATGAAATTGGGAAACTGATCAAAGGATGCACAAGCCGGAGAAAGAAGAATGACCCGTTCTCCCGAGCTCATGCTCTCTTCCTTGCAAGCCTTCACGGCATCCGATAGCGCCACATCCATATGCCCACAAAGATGGAAGGCGACACCGTTCCGGGAAAGGGTCTCGGCAAAAGCTTCCGAAGACGCCCCAATCAGATAGGCATGCTTCACGTGGGAAAACAGATCGGTCAGACTTTCGATACCACCAGCCTTGGCAAGCCCGCCAACGATCCAGTGAACCTCCGGGAAGGCAGCCAGCGCACGGGACGCGGCATCGGCATTGGTGGCTTTGGAGTCATTGATAAACAATAGCCCGTCCTTCGCTCCCACCTCTTCCATCCGGTGTTCCAGCCCGCCAAAGGACTTGAGACCATGCGCCAGAGCTGCGGGCGCCAAATCAAGCTGACGCACGACAGCAACCGCTGCCGCCGCATTTTGCGCGTTATGCGTTCCACGCAAGGCACGCGCCTGATCGAGATTGAACAGGAAATCACCTTCCATGCTTTGCAAAATGCCATCGGGAGCCGCCATCATCGCCCGCTCATTGCCAAAGCCAGAAATAGTCACAACAGCCCGCCCCTTGAGCCTTAGATTGCTGGCCACATTGGCACACAGCCGGTCATCAAGGCCAATCACGGCAAGATCGGAAGACGAAACCATCCGAGACTTGATGCGGGCATAGCTCATCAGGTCTCCGTGGCGATCAAGGTGATCGGCGGAAATATTCAGAAGAACCCCAATCGATGGATTGATCGTTGGTGCCAGATCGATCTGGAAGGAAGACACCTCGATGACATAGATCCGGTCGGTCACAAACGGTTCCAGCGCCAGAATGGGTGTGCCGATATTCCCCCCCATCTGCACATCAAGCCCGGCTTCTTTCAGAAGATGCGAAACCAGCGCCGTTGTCGTGGACTTACCGTTGGTTCCCGTGATGGCGATGAAAGGACAATCAGCCCCTTGAGCATTCCGCTCGCGACAGAATAGCTCGATGTCTCCGATGACCTCGACACCGGCCTCTTTTGCATATTGAACGCTCCAGTGCGGTTCAGGATGAGTGAGCGGAACCCCCGGAGCCAGAACCAGAGCGGAAAATTGCGACCAATCGGCATTGCGCAGATCCATGACGTCCACGCCATCGATTGCGGCAGCCTTGTTCCGGCTTTCTTCCTTGTCGTCATAGGCAAACACCAATGCGCCACCTGCCGCAAGGGCCTCAAGCGTCGCAAGGCCACTGCCGCCAAGCCCGAATACCGCAACCTTTTTATCTTTGAAAATGGTAATCGGGATCATCTTGTTCCTCATTCTTGCAAAATAAACGACCAGTCTTCGACCCTACTCCCTGCCAACCGAGACAGGGGCACATAACACTAGCGCAATTTGAGGGTTGCCAGACCGATCAGCGCCAACACCACAGCAATAATCCAGAAGCGAATAACCACCTGAGGTTCGGTCCATCCCTTATGTTCGAAGTGATGATGAATCGGAGCCATGCGGAAGACCCGTCGTCCGGTGAGTTTAAAGGACGCAACCTGAATGATGACTGAAACGGCCTCGAGCACAAACAGCCCGCCCACGATTGCCAGAACCAACTCGTGTTTCGTCACGACAGAAATGGCACCCAGCATGCCGCCGAGGGCCAGGGAGCCCGTATCGCCCATGAAAATCGCAGCAGGTGGAGCATTGAACCACAAGAACCCCAGACCAGCACCAACCATCGCTCCGCAAAGCACGAGCAATTCACCGGTTCCGGGCACATAATGGATCTGAAGATAGTCAGCAAAAATCTCGTTACCCGACAGATAGGCAATCACACCAAAGGTGGCGCTGGCGATCATCACCGGCACAATGGCCAATCCATCCAGTCCGTCAGTGAGATTGACCGCATTGCCAGCACCCACGATCACAAACAGACCAAAGGGGACAAAGAACCAGCCAAGATCAAGCAGGATATCCTTGAAAAACGGAAAGGTGACGGTCGTCGCGAAAGGCGCCTCGCCCAGCTTTGCAACCGCAAGACAGGCCATGCCCGCAATCAGGGCCTCGATCGCCAGTCGGACCCGACCGGAAAAACCTTTGTGAGAAGACCGTGAAACCTTCAGATAATCATCATAGAAACCGATAAGGCCAAAGCCGATCGTAACGAAAAGCACGATCCAGACATAGGAATTGGCCCAGTTTGCCCAAAGCAGGGTCGCCATGATGAGGCCGCTGAGAATCATCAGCCCGCCCATGGTCGGCGTTCCCTTTTTCGTCAAGAGATGGCTTTGCGGCCCGTCCTCGCGAATAGGTTGCCCCTTGCCCTGACGAACCCTCAGGGCCTTGATGATCGTCGGCCCGAACATGAACACGAACAAAAGCGCGGTAATGATGGCACCAGCCGTCCTAAATGTGAGATAACGGAATACGTTAAATACAGAAATTTGATCCGAAATTTCAACAAGATACATAAGCATCTCAAATACAGGCCTTTCAATATCAGCGCCGGGTCAAGATCCGGTGCGTCCTTCAAATCTATCCAACAATGCGGTTACGACAGGTCCCATTTTTGAACCTAGTGATCCCTTCACCATGACCACATCGCCCGCACAAATATCATCTGCAAGCGGTGCAATGAGATCCGCCGATGCTTTAGCATAGGTGCCGCGCATTGCGATAGGTACTTTTTCCAATAGGTGAGCCATCTCCGGACCGCAGAGATAGACGAGATCGATATTTGCTTTCATCAGCGGATCAATCAAGCCTTCATGCAACGCTGCGCTGTCTTCACCCAGTTCCAGCATATCGCCCAACACGGCAATTTTGCGCCTGACGGTCCCCATCAGACCCAGCGCTTGCAAGGCAGCCGCGACCGAAGAAGGATTGGCATTGTAGCTCTCATCGACAAGCAGAAAGGATCCGTCCCCGACGGAAAGCTCATGCCGTTTACCACGCCCCTTGCTGGCCCCATGCCCTGACAGCGCCTGACATCCTGCCTCGGCGCTTCCGCCCACAAGCTCGACAGCACCAAGAACCGCAAGAGCATTCATCGCCAGATGCTCACCCGGTGCCCCGATATGGCAAGACAGGGAACGGCCAAACAGTGACAGGTCTAGATCGGACCCCTCCGGGCTCATTTTCAGGGATACACATCTGACATCGGCATCAGCGGCAGTCCCAAACCTGAAACGACAGTCTATGCCCTGCCCTCTTGCCTTTTCGTCCAAAAAGGAGCTGAACGGGATGTCACCATTGAAAAGGACGGCCCCACCGGGAACCACGCCTTCGAAAATCTCCGCCTTCGCAGCTGCTATCTCGTCAATAGTCGCGAAATTGCCGATATGGGCCGCAACAATAGTGGTGATCATCGCCAGATCTGGCCTGACCATCCCAATCAGGCGTCTGATTTCGCCGGGATGGTTCATTCCGACTTCGAAAATGCCAAAATCGGTATCCTGTGGCATCCGCGCCAGGGTCACAGGCACGCCCCAATGATTGTTGAAAGAAGAGACGGCAGCGTGCACTTTGCCGCTTGGCTTCAGCGCCGCCCAAAGGGCATCCTTCGTGCTTGTCTTGCCGACACTGCCGGTGATCGCGATCACCTTGCCCGACATGCGCTCACGGGCTGCCTGCCCGAGCCGCTCCAACGCCTCGAGCACATCCTCGACAAAAACCACCCGTTCGGACAGATCCGGGAATTCTTTCCTTTGTGCGGTTTCCAGCACAACAACGCTCGCCCCGGCTCCAAGTGCTGCGCGCGCGAATGCGTGACCGTCAAACCGCTCACCCTTGATTGCGAAAAAGGCATCCCCCGGCTGAACCGTGCGACTGTCAATCGAAATACCTTCGACATCCTCGATCAAACCGGGCTGTTCACTCGGTGCAATGGCGGCAATAAAATCCGCTGATGACCAAAGTGGGTTCAAATTTCCTCTCCCTTGCCCGTGTCAATCAAGGCCTTGCCAATGGCTTCATGATCCGAGAACGGCAATATTTCGCCTGCAATCGACTGCCCGCGCTCATGCCCTTTGCCAGCAACGAGCAGAATATCTCCGGCCTTCATCATATCCACTGCAAATGTGATCGCATCCTGACGACCGCCGATTTCTACCCCATTCTCAACAGTTTCCATGACAGCGGCACGAATGGTTGCAGGATCTTCTGACCGGGGATTGTCATCCGTGACAATGGCATAATCGGCAAAATCATTTGCTGCCTTGCCCATCATGGGGCGCTTGCCCGTATCGCGGTCCCCTCCCGCGCCAAAGACCACAATCAACCGGCCCTTGACGAACGGTCTCAAGGCCTTGAGCGCGACCTCCAGGGAATCAGGAGTATGGGAATAATCGACATAGATCGCCGTATCAGGCCCGGCATGTGCCACAAGCTCCATGCGGCCACAGGCCCCTTTGAGCTGAGCGATGCTTGCAAGAATGCCGGACGGCTCAAGACCACCGGCATAAGCCATCAACCCGGCAACCAGCGCATTTGATACCTGAAAGGCTCCGACAAGCGGAAGCTTGCATTCCACATCGCCCCAGAGGCCAGAAAGTGTCACTCTCTGATCAAGCCCCTCGACAACAATCGAGCGGATCACAAGATCGGCGTCCGGGCTCTGTCCAACCGTGAAGCATGAAAGCCCACGATCCTTGGCAAGCTTGAGGAAATGCGACCCGACAGGATCATCCAGATTGATGACGGCCGTCCCCCCGTCTCGCACCAGACGGGTGAATAACTGGGATTTGGCGTCGCGATAGGATTCAAATGTGCCGTGATAATCCAAATGATCGCGCGTCAGATTGGTGAAAGCCCCCACATCAACCGTAAGACAATCCAGTCTTTTCTGCTCAAGACCGTGACTTGACGCTTCAAGGGCCAGATGTGTGACACCCTCTTGGACGAGATGTTGAACGCTTTGCATCAATCCGACAGGATCGGGCGTGGTCAGACCGCCATAGACGCTCCCCTTTGGCCCTTCGATGCCGATCGTCCCAATATTGGCACCCTGCCTGCCATTTGCGGCCCATATCTGGCGCAAAAAGGAGGCAATGGATGTCTTGCCATTGGTGCCGGTGACCGCGGCCACATGCTCAAGGTCGGCTGAATAAAAGGCCCCTGCAAGACGTGCAAGAGCCAAATGAGGATCCTGAATTCGAAATATCGGCTTGGAACTCGGGTCGAAATCAAACGGCAATTTGGACTGATCCGAAATGAGAGCCAGAATGGCGCCTTGCTTCAAGGCCTGCGGGACGAACTTTGCGCCATCAACCTGCGAGCCGGGAACACCGACAAAGACAAACCCCTTTTCGACTTTGCGACTATCGGCAGTCACGCCTGCAACATGCTTTTCACCCAGATTGACCAATAGAAAATCTGCGATGGGTTCATCCAGAACGCCCAACAATTTAACCAAGTTCATTCAACAGTTCTCCGGCTCTATTATTGTCGACCGGCCTAAGCTTTAGAAGGATGCCTCAACTGTTGAAACAGTCTTTTCATCAAAACGGGGTTTAACCCCCAGGATTGAACCGATCCTTCGGATGACCGCACCTGCAAGAGGCGCAGTATTGACCCCGGCAGTGGCATACCCGTAAGTTTCTTTAAGACCCTTTGGTTCGTCCAGCATGACAAGAACCACATATTGGGGATCATCAATTGGAAATGCGGCCAGGTAGGAGTTGCGCAACCGATTGCTCGCATACTTGCCATCGATCACCTTCTCGGCGGTGCCTGTCTTGCCACCAACCAGATACCCGTCGACCCGACTACGTTTACCTGAACCCTTGACGGCATTCAAGCGCATAAGATAACGCACTTCGGCGCTGGTCTTATCGCTGATAATTCTCTCTCTTTCGCTATCCTGAAGCTTGTGTTTCCGCTTCAGGAAAGTCGGTTTGACATAAAGTCCGCCATTCACCAAGGCAGCGGCAGTTGCTGTGAACTGCAACGGGCTGACCTGAACCCCGTGTCCGAAACTGATTGTCATGGTAGACAGATCGGTCCATCTCTTTCCCTTCGGATAGACGGGAAGACGTGACTCCGGCAGTTCCGTCTGAACCCGTTCCAGCAAGTGCGCCTTGCGAAGGAATTCCTGATGGTTTTCCCGCCCGACCTTCAAGGCCATTTTTGCTGACCCGACGTTGGAGGAATAGACGAACACTTCTGGCACCGAGAGGATCTTTTTCTTGGCATGAAAATCACTGATGGTGCTGCCACTGACACGGATCGGTTTGCGCGCATCAAAACTGTCATTCAGATGCACACTGCCGGAATCAAGCGCCATTGCAACCGTCACGGTTTTGAACACGGACCCCATCTCATAAACGCCCGCCGTCATCCGATTGAGATGATCGGGCTTATTGACATCGACCGGATTGTTGGGATCAAAGTCGGGCAAGGAAGCCATGCCAAGCACTTCGCCATTCTTTGCGTCAAGCACGACACCAGCCGCAGCCATGGCCTTGAACTTGGTCATGCTCTTTTGCAATTCGTCCCGCAAGGCATGCTGAACCCGCAGATCGATGGAAAGCTGGATAGGGCCATTCCCAAGAGTGCTTTGCGACTCCGCCCTTTGCTCGTCATCCTCGCTCAGCACGGTGTCATCGACAAACTTCTCCATCCCCGCGATACCGGCATTATCGACATTGACAAGGCCGAGAATATGGGATGCTGTGCTGCCAGCAGGATAGAAGCGCTTGTTTTCGCTCAGAAAATCAAGACCTGGTATACCCTTTTCGTGGATTGCCTGCTGTTGGCGCGGCGTAATCTCCCGCTTGATCCATGCAAAGTTGGACTTCTTGTTGGAAAGGCGGGCTCGAAGCGTATCGGCATCGAGATCGGGAAAGACACTCAACACGCCTTCAATGGTCTCTTCAACATCAACAATCTTGTTCGGTTCGGCAAAAACCGATGCTGTCTTGATATCAGTCGCAAGAATTTCACCATTTCGGTCAACAAGATCAGGGCGAGTACTGGCAAGTTCTCCCTGTGCGACGGTATTTTTCCCGACAGCCTGCTGCTCCAGCCCCAACGCAACAAGGCGACCAAACATCAACAAGAAACAGCTGAAAAAGACCAGCATTGCAAAAAAAATGCGATCCCGCGTCGCCCGTGAACGCACCTTGTTCGCGCCCTCGAAGTCGAACCGATGACTGACCGATTTTGCAATGTCGAAATTTTGGGCCGCATCAACCATTCTCGTCCCCTATTGCGTTTTCACGGACTGAGGATGTGTCTGGTCCATCAGCGCCTCAAGATCATGCACGACAGCGCCCGGCATAAGCTCATCATCCCTGTCAGGCACATCGGACAAATCTCCGATCTGATAGGGCTCAATGCTTTTCAGCCCCAGTTTGTCGGTGAATTCATCGTTCAGCATTTGCACTCGTTCCGGACGGTTCAAATAGCTCCATTCGGCTTTGAGCAGCAGAAGCGCATCCTTTTCGTCCTGGATCTGCTTTTCCAATGTGGCGATTTTCTCCCCTTCCACCTTGGCCTCATGCTTGACCTGATAGAGCCAGAAGGCCCCGATCAAAACAAAAAGGAAGAGGAGAAAATTGATGAGTCTGCTCATGAACGGCCTCCAGAGCGGTTCTCCGCCAACATGTTGGGCAACCCAAGCCCGCGCGCATCTAGCATGTGAGGCGCTGCATCGGTCCTCAAACCAGCCCTAAGCTTGGCTGATCGGGAACGCGGATTGCGCGCCAATTCTTCTTCTTCAGGACCAACCCCGCCCTTGACGAGCATTTCGAAGCTTGGAGCTGCGAGGTCCTGCTCCGGCAAATATCTCGATCCGCCGGAATGGGTCTTGGAACGCTCCTGAAAGAAGCGTTTGACAATTCGGTCTTCAAGCGAATGGAAAGTCACAACCACAAGCTTTCCACCCGTTCCAAGGCAGAGCTCTGACGCAACCAAACCATCGACCAGTTCATCAAGCTCGCCATTGACGAAAATTCTGAGTGCCTGAAAGACACGGGTCGCGGGGTGTATTTTCTGGTGTGGCTTATGCCCGACCACCCGCTCGATCACATTCGCCAAATCGAGTGTTGTCGAGAAGGGCACCACACCGCGCCGTGCGACAATCGCACTGGCAATCCGCCGCGCCTGTTTCTCTTCACCCAGTTCGCGAAAAATCCGAACCAGTTCGCCCTCACTATATTCATTGACAATATCGGCAGCGGTGGGGCCACTTTGTGACATTCTCATGTCGAGCGGACCATTCTGCATGAAGGAGAAGCCACGCTCTGCCTCATCGAGTTGCATGGAGGAAACACCAATATCAAGAACGACACCATCAAGCGGTTCCTCAAGCGCTTGCCTGGCGATATCCGCCAGTTCACTAAAGCAACCCGCAACAAACTTGAACCGAGAACCATAGCGAGCCTCAAACTCGGTCGCCCTGACCAAGGCATCAGGATCACGGTCAACCGCCAGCACATTGGCTCCAGCCTGAAGAATGGCCTCGGAATATCCTCCATAGCCAAAGGTGCCATCAAGAATCCACTGACCCTCCCGCGGTGCAAGAGCATCGACAACAGCGTCAATCAGAACAGGTAGGTGACGGGCAGTATCGTCCTCGACATCAAGCCGTGAAGGATGGGTCATGCCTTGCCCTCCAGACCAGCCTCTCTTTGCGCGCGCCGTTTAGCCGCCATGGCCTTGCGCAAGGCCAGTGCCTGTCGAGTGGCTTCTGCAATATAGACTTCGTAACGTTCCGGGCTCCAAATCTGGAATTTATACCCGTGCCCCACAAAGACGACGCTATCGGTTATTCCGGTATGATCCTTGATCTTCTCACTGAGCACCACGCGTCCGTCCTTGTCGATTTTCAAATATTCGCTTTCACCCAGGAGAGCTGCACCTAGCATTTCCCTCTCTTCGGTAAAGCCATCAAACTCTTCCAGATGACTATCGATCTTCTTTCTTAGCTCTTTGCCACCGGCATCCACCGCCTCCAGCTCCAGAGATGGCGAACAAAACAAAGTCTCCAGACCATCGCGCGCAAGAACCTGCCGAAAGGACGCAGGGATAGAGACACGCCCCTTTGAATCCAGCCGATTAACAAATTTGGACACGAAATCGTCCATACGCACTGCCTTTTGAGAGCCAAACACCAGACTCGAATACTTGCCGACATCCTTCACCGAGAAATCCAGGTCATTTCTAACGATATGGTCCAGAGGATGCTAAATATGGGATACCATGGGATTTTATGGGCGTCAACGGATTCAAATGGAGTCAGAACGTTAGACAAGAGTCTCGCATTTTGAGAAGATCAATATTAACAAAGGGTTGATGAAGGGTCGAATTTATTGCTGCGACAAAATAAAATTGGGAAAAGTAATTTGGTCGAATGCGAAAGTCTACCGATTGTGCTGATTGAACATGCAGGCAGACACGAACAGCAAATCACTAGCTGCTTCGACAAAAATCGCGCAGTTTCGTAAGATCTCAATTAAGAACTCAAATATTCAGGAAAGAATTACCAGTCGGTCTGTAAGCCGGGTTCTGTATGGCAAGAATAAATTCCTTGCGTGGCAACCATTCATCTGGTGCATCCATTGCTGAATGCCTCTAGCAACCCACCCGAATGACTGGCCTGAAAGCAAGCCGGGCTTGCACCCACGTCATTCCTATTCGGTTTTGCTCCCGGTGGGGTTTACCCTGCCACCTTCATTACTGAAGGCGCGGTGAGCTCTTACCTCACCCTTTCACCCTTACCCGACAGATGTCAGGCGGTTTGCTTTCTGTGGCACTTTCCCTAGAGTCGCCTCCGCCGGGCGTTACCCGGCACCGTGCTTTCATGGAGCCCGGACTTTCCTCACCGGATTGCTTTCGCGCGACCGGTGCGGCTGCCCGACCGACTGGTCTGTTGGACCTAAGCTTTTCCGGCTCCGAGGTCAAGGGGCGATATCACTCAAGAGGCGCGCAAGGCTTGCCACCCCGGCCCTGATCTCCTCCTGATCGCTGGCTGCATAGCCGAACAACAGACCTGACCGCTCCATTTTACCGTCGGCCCAGTAAAGTGATGACAGGGCGGACACTTCAATCCCTCGCCGGCCAAGCAGTGCGGCAACCTGCCCGTCATCAAGCAGGCTGGCATCTCCCTTGAAAAGGCCGGACAGCTGGATGCCACCATCAGGCACCACAGGATCAATCCATTGACCGCAAACCTCTCCCAGATGGTGGACCAGACAATCCCGCCGCTCTCGATAGAGCTTTGTCATGTGAGCCACATAGGCCCGAAAGTGGCCTTCATCGATAAAATGGGCAAGGGCCGCCTGCACCACCCCCGACGGAACCGCTCCCACATTGCGCACCATCCGTTTCACCGGTTCCACAAGTCGCCTGGGAACGATCAGATAGGCAACATGCAGGGATGGCATCAGTGATTTTGAAAAAGTACCCATATAGATGACCTGCTCGCCCTGATCGAGCCCTTGCAGGCTGGAAATGGGTGAGCCGGTAAAGTGGAACTCGCTGTCATAATCATCTTCAAGAATGAAGCAACCCTGCTTTGCGGAAAATGCCAAAAGAGAGAGACGTTCCTGCAAGGACATCAACCGACCAGTGGGAAATTGGTGCGAGGGCGTACAATAGACAAGACGCGGGCGATGCTCACCGCCCAGCAGGTGATCCAATCCTTCATAGGGACGGTCTCTATCCACATTGATCGGCAGAGTGCGCGCGCCAACCGCCTTGAGCGCAGCCAACATGCCTGAATAGCCGGGTTGCTCATGCAGGGCGGCATCCCCTTCATCCAGCAACAATCTTGCAACCAGATCGAGAGCAGCCTGTGCGGAAGAAAAAATCATGACCTGATCTGCCTCAGCAACAATCCCCCGCGTGAGAGAGCCATGATCAAGGATCGCTTTTTTGAGGGCTGGCAGGCCTGAATAATAACCGTAACCGGAAAATTCAGGATGATTGAAGGCTTGTCGCGAGGCGCGACGCAACAAACGCCCCCAGACATCATGAGGAAACTGGCTCACATCCGGCATGCCGGGAAGAAAGGTCATGGAGACGGGTAAATCGCGACGCGCAACTGAAATCATGCGGCTTGCAGTGCTCGACAGCCGAACGTCGTTTGAGTGGATTGCATCACCCCGCTCATTCTTTGCCATTCCCAGAAACCCGCGGGTGGCACCGCTCACCAAGGTCCCCCGTCGGCCGTGAGTTTCTACATAGCCTTCGAGAACCAATTGCTCATAGGCGAAAAGCACCGTGTTGCGCCCGATCCCAAGGTCCGTTGCCAGAGATCGTGAGGCTGGCAACCTTGAACCCGCAGACAGTCGCCCATCCATGATGAGCTGGCGCAATTGCAGAAAGAGCTGCCTATCGAGGCGGCTTTCATCTTCACGATCAAGTCGGATCAGACTGGCAAGCACAATTGGCTCCCTTAAATTATTCATTTTGGCACTTTATTTAGGACCAAAATTGGCGTTTTATCAAGCCAACCAGAAACAAAGGGCATTTTTTTGTGACAAGTGCCATTTCAAGGACCAGAAGAATGACGGATAACCAGACACAATTTTCAGTCACCCCGATCAACAAAGTCCGCGTTTCAAAACGAGCCAATTATGACAAGGAAACCGTCCATGCCATTCTTGACGAGGGACTGATTGCACAAGTCGGCTTCGTACAGGACGACCAGCCCTTCGTGTTACCCATGGCCTATGGCCGCATTGGCGACCAGCTTTACATTCATGGCGCAAAGGCGACACGCATGCTCAAGCAATTGAAACTTGGGCTTCCAATCTGCATCAATGTCACACTTGTCGATGGCCTTGTCGTTGGCCGCTCCGCCTTTCACCATTCGATGAATTTCCGCTCGGTCAACATTCACGGCACGGCACGGCTCGTTGAAGACGAGAAAGAAAAATATGACGCACTGGTCGCGATCACCGACCATCTGGCCCCGGGCCGCTGGGACGAGACACGCGAGACAACACAAAAGGAAATCAATGCGACGACCGTCATCGCGCTGACAATCGAACAGGCCGCCGCCAAGATCCGCACTGGGATGCCAATCGATGACGAAGCGGATTATGCTCTCGATCATTGGGCTGGCATCGTGCCCATCACGACCGCTTTCGGACCGGCCATTGACGACACACGCCTCAAGGAGGGGATCCCTGTGGCCGAAAGCATCCGCAAACTGACAAGCCGCCGCTAGGGTCCAAAATGGTTGGGTTCTTTCGCTTGACAGCCCACATCGCCCCAACTATATCAGCGGCAGGTCGCAGACACCTGCCGCTCGCAGACCTCGGTCATGGTGAAGATCTGTTATCATATATGATACATCACGCCCCACATGCATTTCATGCGGCTGGCAACGCGAGCCCCATCCAATAGAAGAAATGCGTAAAAACTGGAGGCTGGGATGTCATCGGACACCTCAATCAACAAAAATTCGCCGACCAAAGCAAGGCCAGCAAGCCTTGCCGAAGCCAAAAGGCAAGCAAAACTGCTTAGAAGCGAGTTGCAAAAGGACGGCATAAACATTGCTCACAGCAAGTCGCTGGAACTGATCGCCCAACAATATGGCTATCGGGACTGGAACACGCTCTTTGCCCAATATGGCAATCAACTCTCACGAGACTGGCAGATCGGCGACCGGGTTTCCGGTCTGTATCTTTCACAGCCCTTTGAAGCGATCATCTTGGCGGTGCAAAAGCTCGCGGATGGCAGACACAGATTGACATTCCAGTTTGATGAACCAGTGGATGTCATAACCTTCGAAAGTATGAGCAATTTCCGAAGTCGCACGTCACAGGTGATCGGGCCGGACGGCACCACGAGGGAAAAAACCTCGAATGGTCAGCCTCACATGATACTCGATCTTTGATTGCATCAGAGAGGGAACAGACACATCACGCAGCCCTAGAGATTGGGCTGCGTGGCGTTGAGCTTGTAAAGAGTAGAGATGAGGGCAGTGTCTGCAACGCCATCGACCTTTTCAGGCCGAAAATGCAACTGGAATGCCTTGACGACAGTCTCGGTCTGGTCATCAAAGACACCCGTCACTGCGACATCATAACCATAAAGGGCCAGCATCGACTGTAGCGCCTGAATGGGTTGCCCCTCGTCGCCAAGCTGGAAAAAGAGGCTACCGGTATTCCTGTCAGGGTCAGCCCAATGCCCGACCCCGGCAACAGCCAATTGCCTCCATGGGAATTTGACCCCCGGATCGATCTTGCGCCCGGGCGATACATCGGAATGGCCAAGCACGCGCCAAGCCGGAATATCGTGCCGCGAGCAAATATCCATGCTCAGCATCAACAGCGCTTCAAGCTGATCATTCGGGAAAGGCTCCTGCCCTGAATTGGCGATCTCGATGCCAATCGACCGGCTATTGATGTCTCGTTCGCCCTTCCAGAAGGATTGTCCTGCATGCCAGGCACGGGCATTCTCATCAACCAGCTGGATGAGAGAGCCGTCACGATTGACAAAATAATGGCAGGAAACCTCGCTTTGCTCATTGCAAAGCCAATCCAGTGCCTGCTTGTCATCTTCCATGCCGGTATAATGTAAAACCAGCATATCGACGGCTAGACCATCCTTGCGCTCACCGAAATTGGGGGATGGGTAAAGCGCACAGGGGCACAGGGTTTGCACGTCTGTCAGCATGGAAAACTCCGCAAGGCATCAGGCAAAATCAAAAACGAAAGAATCTGGCAGCAGCCAGCCCCACTTACCTAGCGCAAGCCGCGCTCGATCTCAATCATCGACCACGCATTGTTTATCGTTGCCAGTTTTTCGGTTGAAATCCGCACGAATTCCTCCGGTACACCGCGAGCAATCAACCGATCCGGATGATTCTCCCGCACCAGCTTGCGATAATGGCTCTTCAGTTCCTTGTCCGACATGGAACGCTCGGCTTCCAGGATGGTATAGGGATCCTGCTCGTCCGGCTTCACATGACTCATCTTGATGCGTTCAAAGCAACGCTCCGAAATTCCGAAAATGGATGCAACATTTTCAAGATAGATCATCTCCCGACTGTGCATGACGCCATCTGCGGCCGCGATCATGAAAAGGCCATCGAGAATATCGGCCAGTGCTTCGCGCTCTTCCGCATAGAGTTTGGCAATCTGATTGGCATAGGTCTCGTAGCCGGCAACATCCTTTTTGGCCAGATTGAAAATGCGAGCGACATTGCGCTCCTCGCCTTCTGGAATTTCAAAAAGATCCCTGAAAACAAGGATTTCATCCTGAGTTACAACGCCATCCGCTTTTGCCATTTTGGCAGAAAGGGCAATCACGGCGATGGTGAATGTCACCTGCTTGCGATCAAACCCACTACCTAATCCACTCACCGCAGAGGATACTTTCTCGATAATCTGAGAAATTGCCTCGCTCTGACGAATCTCCTCGAAAAGATTGCCAATCTGACTCCAAATACTCATGACGTCTCCCACAAGGCTGAAGCCCATTCTTCAACCACATAGGCGTCAATCTATGTAATCCCCTATGGAATTACGAGCCTTGAAATTGGCAAAACACACTCTGGTACCAAAAAACCGCTGATAAATAAGGGAAATCACTACTGACAAAGACGCCAAGTGCCCTTTTTCCCGTGGCTGCCATGGTCAAAATGGAAATGATTCTGATGATATTTGTCACCGGCAGGACCAATGACAGTTGTAAAATAACGACAGGCGCCCAGATTGACCGCACGCAGAAACCGTCCGTCCTTGTTCCGCTTGCGCCAATCCTCCTCAACGGTCATCGTCCGACCATCTGCCAGCGTGAATGCACTGATATCGATCGCGTTGGCACGACCATGCTCGGAAAGCTTGGCCCCTGTTCGGCTGTTGCGCGGTCGGCAAGAGTAAGACGCAGCAACCTGGATTGAAGCAACTGGTTGGCCGTAAGTCTTGATTGCCAAAGGCTGCACGGTCTCAGAAAAGAAACGATGAAGCTGTGACGTCATCACACAGTTAAGTGTTGCCTCTCTGGAGAAGTCAATGGCGTGCTGCCCTTTCAGCATCGACACGGCAAAGGGCGCCTTGCTACCGCATCCACCCTTTCCAACAATGGAAGGCAGCGCGCGAGCCTCAACAAGCTGCTGCTCCACAACAGGGCAATTTGCGGACGAAATCGCCGGATCTGGCCAAATCGCATTTCGTTGCAAGTCGGATTGCTCCAGATCTTCAAAGTCGGAAAAACCCGAACATCCTGCAAGAAGAAACAAGCTCAACAAGCAAGACAGAAGTAGATTGATCATTGAGTTGCGCATAAACATATTTTTGATTCTCGCTTGCGACTGCTTCCAATTAAGCGCATCCTCTCCGGGAATGGTTAAGATTAAGGCAGCGTTATGACACATGCATCGCATCAATCTGAACTCATCGCCCCCGTCAGCCTTCTGGACACGCTCAAGGCGATCGAGGAAGGAACGCTGACCACTGGCGCTTCGATCGAGCAGTGCATGGAACGGCTCGCGCTTTGTGAAACACAAATCCATGCCTTCACATCCATCAATGGACATTCAATCAAGGAAGCGGAAACCAGCAAAGGGCCATTGGCTGGCATTGGCGTCGCCATCAAGGACATTTATGAGACGGAACGGCTACCAACCGAATATAATTCCGAGATCTACCGATATAATGAAACCGTCCGGGACGCCCCGCTCGTTGCGACAGCTTTCAGCAAGGGCTGCACAATGATCGGCAAATCGGCAACGACGGAATTTGCCTATCTCGACCCCGGCCCGACACGAAATCCCCACAACCCGGACCACACGCCGGGCGGCTCCTCTTCCGGCTCCGCTGCCGCCATTGCCACCGGCATGGCGCATCTGGCCTTTGGCACACAAACCGCAGGCTCAGTCATCCGACCCGCATCCTATTGTGGTGTCACCGGATATAAGCCAACTGCCGGTCTGTTGCCCAAAGGGGGCGTAAAGGAGCTGTCCTGGACGCTGGACACGGTGGGTCTGTTTGCGAAAACCGTTGCAGACTGTGCCTATGCAAGCTCAGTTCTGGCAGACCGCAATCTACAGGTTGACCCCGATGCAGATTTCTCTCTTCCAAAACTCGGCCTCATTCGCAGTCACAAATGGCAGGAAGCAGACCCCGACTATCTTGCACAATTCCTGTCCCTGCTCGACAGCTTGAGGCGCTTCGGGGTAGAAATTCATGAGTTTGAACCAAGCAAGCATTTTCTGGCTGCGTCCAATGCGCATCAGATCATTCACGATTTCGAAGCGCTCAAATCTTTGACCTGGGAATACGCCCACCACAAAGACAAACTCAGCCCGCTTTTGCGACAGGCGCTTGAGTTCGCTCAGACCATAACACCTGCCGACTATGACGAAGCGCGTATCTGCGCAGACTATGCACGCCGGGAAACAAACGAGTTTTTTGAGGAAGTGGACGCCTTCATCAGCCTCTCGGCCACGGGTCCGGCACCAAAAGGTCTCTCTTCCACAGGCTCCCCGGTTTTCAATCGCATCTGGACCCTGTTCGGCCTGCCTTGCATAAATGTGACAGGACTGAAGGCAGACAATGGCCTGCCTCTCGGCGTCCAGATCATTGGTCCATTTATGGGTGATCACTCAAGTCTGAAAATTGCGCATTGGCTTGAAGGTGCCATCGAACGCCATTGTCATTCCTGACGCTGATCGAGCGCCTGAAAGCGCGGATGAAGCGATGGGAAATTCAAGCTTCACCATCCGCCATTTTTACAGTTCCATGAATGCTGCACCGCAACATAACCACTCTATCCCCTATTTTTGTGACGAATTAGTGTCGCACCTTAACCCAAGGGTAGACAAGGAATTCTCGCATAACCGGAAACTGAAATTCGTCTCTTCTCGGCAGTGCAACAGTTTTTTTATTTCACGTTTTTCTCAAGTTGACGTAGAGTCACAAAGTATGAAGGAAAGGCTAATAGGAGGAGCTACATGATTAAATCTTGGAACATCATGTTTGTGTGTGCAGCCTTTGCATTCATCGCTGCAATTGTTGTTGGAATTATTTAAAACCGACACCAGCGAGCAGCGCGGGACAGTGCAAGGCTGTCTTATTATACCCTTGAAAAGACACAACTTTCTTTGTTTTATTACAAAGACAAAACCGGGAGAAATCCCGGTTTTTTACTTGGTGTTTACTTGAGAGGAATGCAACCTTAGAATTAAGGGTTAAGCCTTATAATTCAGAATTGGTGCCAGCCATTTCTCCGCTTCCGACAGGCTCCAGCCCTTGCGCTTGGCATAATCGGCCACCTGATCCTTCTCGATTTTACCGACACCGAAATAGTAGCTATCCGGATGAGCAAAATAGAGCCCGGAAACGGCAGATCCCGGTACCATGGCGAAGCTCTCGGTTAGCCTGATTCCCGTTGCGGCTTCGGCATCCAGCAAAGAGAACAGGGTGCCCTTCTCCGTGTGGTCCGGCTGTGCAGGATATCCCGGAGCGGGACGAATGCCCCGATATTTCTCAGCGATCAGATCGTCCTTGCTCATCGCCTCCCCCGCAGCATAGCCCCAGAACTCTGTCCTTACACGCTCGTGCATGGCTTCGGCAAAGGCTTCGGCCAAACGGTCGGCCAGTGCCTGTAGCAGAATTTTCGAATAATCGTCGCCCGCATCCTGATAGGCCCTGATCCGTTCCTCTTCGCCAAAGCCGGTGGATACAGCAAAGCCACCGATAAAGTCCGCAAGTCCCGTTTCTGCCGGGGCCACAAAATCACTCATGGCGGTGTTGGACCGGCCAGACCGGCCCACGATCTGCTGACGCAAGGTGTGGAGCCTTGCCGCTTCTTGTGTGCGCGTGTCATCGCCAAAGACCACAATGTCATCACCGAATCCGTTTGCTGGCCAGAAGCCGATCACGGCACGTGCCGTCAACCATTTCTCCGCAATGATCTTCTCGAGCATGGCCTGCGCATCTTCGAACAGGCTTGTGGCAGCCTCGCCATAAACCTCATCGTCAAGGATTGCAGGATACCGCCCCTTCATCTCCCAGGTGGAGAAGAAGGGAGTCCAGTCGATATAAGGAACCAGAGAGGCCAGATCATACTCATCAAAGACCTTGGTACCAACAAAACTCGGTTTTGGTGCCTGGTAATCGCTCCAGTCGATTTTCAGCCCGTTCTCGCGGGCCTGCTCTATGGTCAAGCGTTTCTTTTTGTCCTGCGCCTGTTCATGTTTCACACGCACCTGCATATAGGTATTCTGAATGTCTGCAACATATTCATCCTTGTCGCGAGACAGAAGCTTGGTAGCAACTCCGACGGCCCGGCTGGCATCGGTCACATAAATAGCCTGACCATTGTCATAGTTGGGCGCAATCTTGACTGCGGTGTGAACCTGTGAAGTCGTCGCGCCACCAATCATCAGCGGCTGAGTGAAGCCTTCGCGCTGCAACTCGGCGGCAACATGGCACATTTCATCAAGCGACGGCGTGATCAGGCCGGACAGGCCAATGATGTCCACCTTCTCACGGCGCGCAGCCTCAAGAATGTCGTTGGCGGGCACCATGACACCCAGATCAACAACTTCGTAGCCATTGCACTGAAGCACGACGCCGACGATATTCTTGCCGATATCATGGACATCGCCCTTGACCGTCGCCATCAGAACCTTGCCTGCGCTGGTTTTCTCGCCATCCTGCTCCTCTTCCATGAAAGGCATCAGATAGGCCACGGCCTTTTTCATCACACGGGCAGACTTGACCACCTGCGGCAGGAACATCTTGCCATCGCCAAACAGGTCGCCGACGACATTCATGCCGTCCATCAATGGACCTTCGATGACGTCCAATGTGCGCGTGGCATTCTGTCGGGCTTCCTCGACATCTTCCTCGACAAATTCGTTGATCCCCTTGACGAGTGCATGTTCAAGACGCTTTTCAACCGGCAGCTGGCGCCATGCGAGATCCGCGACCTTGTGCTCACCTTTCTGATTGAGATAACGCTCGGCAATCTCCAAAAGACGATCCGTCCCATCCTCGCGCCGGTTCAGCACCACATCCTCTATCCGCTCCAGCAGATCCTTGTCGATCTGGTCATAGACCATCAACTGGCCCGCATTGACGATGGACATATCAAGCCCGACCTTGATGGCATGATAGAGGAACACCGAATGCATCGCCTCGCGCACAAGATTGTTGCCGCGGAAGGAGAAGCTCAGATTCGAGAGACCACCGGAAACATGGGCACCGGGCAGGTTCTTGCGGATCCACTTGGTCGCATTGATGAAGTCCACCCCGTAATTGTTGTGTTCCTCAATACCGGTGGCAACCGCGAACACATTCGGGTCGAAAATGATGTCTTCAGGCGGGAAGCCGACCTCATTGACCAGAATATCATAGCTCTTCTTGCAGATCTCGATCTTGCGCTCATAGCTGTCGGCCTGGCCTTTTTCATCAAATGCCATGACGACAACCGCTGCCCCATACCGAAGGATCGTCTTTGCATGCGCAACGAACGGTTCTTTTCCTTCCTTCATGGAAATGGAATTGACGATCGACTTGCCCTGCAAACATTTGAGACCAGCCTCGATGACGCTCCATTTGGAGCTGTCCACCATAACGGGAACGCGGGAAATATCGGGTTCGGCCACGATCAAGTTGAGGAAGGTCGACATCGCTTCCTCGGAATCGAGCAGCCCCTCATCCATGTTGACATCAATAACCTGAGCCCCATTCTCCACCTGCTGGCGCGCAACATCGAGAGCGGCTTCGTAATCGCCTTCCTTGATCAGTCGACGAAACTTGGCCGAGCCGGTCACATTGGTTCTCTCGCCGATATTGACGAAATTGGTCTCGGGCGTCAGCGTAAAGGGCTCAAGCCCTGAAAGACGCATATAGGGAGCGACCTCAGGCAGCTTGCGGGTCTGATAAGGCTTGATGGTCTCGACAATGGCACGGATATGATCCGGCGTCGTACCGCAGCACCCCCCGACAATATTGATCAAGCCGTCGCGGGCAAATCCTTCCAGGATTTTGGCCATATGCTCGGGGCTCTCATCATACTCGCCGAACTCGTTGGGCAAGCCCGCATTCGGATGCGTGGACACAAGCGTTTCACACACGCGGGAAATCGAATCCACATGCTGGCGCAATTCCGCAGCACCGAGCGCACAATTGAGCCCGACGGCAAAGGGCTTGGCATGACGAATGGAATTGTAAAACGCCTCGGCGGTCTGTCCCGACAGGGTTCGCCCCGATTTGTCCGTGATCGTCCCCGAGACGATCACCGGCCAGCGCATTCCCTTTTCTTCAAACACCTCTTCGATGGCAAAAAGGGCAGCCTTGGCATTGAGCGTATCGAAAATCGTCTCGACAATCAGCACATCCGTACCACCATCGAGAAGCCCCTTCGCTGCTTCGTGATAGGCATCTTTCAAAGCGTCAAAGCTGATCGCACGAAATCCGGGATTGTTGACATCTGGCGAAATGGACGCAGTCCGGTTGGTTGGTCCCATCGTGCCAAGCACAAAAGCCTCGCGCCCCGGATGATCCTTTTTAAAGTCTTCAATTGCCTCCTTGGCCACGCGCGCATTGGCAACATTCATTTCATAGGCCAGATGCTCCATGGCGTAGTCAGCTTGCGCGATGGAGGTGGAGGAAAAACTGTTCGTGCCAACAAAATCGACACCCGCCTCCAGATATTGCCGATGAATATTGCGGATCGCATCCGGCTGGGTGATCGAGAGCAGGTCATTGTTGCCCTTCAGATCCTGATTCCAGTTTTTGAACCTTTCACCGCGAAAATCCTCTTCGCTCAACCCAAGGCGCTGGATCATGGTGCCCATAGCGCCATCCATGAACAAGATACGCTCGGAAGCAAGTCGGTTTAGAAGCTCATAGGATGGGCTTAAGGGCAAGCTTGACATGTTACATCTTCTTTCATCGAGAACAGGGCGGCTTTGACACAGACCCCGTCCCATATAGCGCAAATGCTATGATTGTTTCTTAATCTTGGAACTTTTACAGATGAATTAGCCGCGAACAGGCCGCATGCCGAGCATATGACAAATCGCGTAGGACAGATTCGCCCGGTTCATTGTATAGAAGTGGAAGTCATCCACCCCGCGGGAGCGCAGATCCTCGACCTGCTCGGCAGCCACAGCAGCAGCAACGAGGCGATGGGTCTCATCATCACTCTCCAGCCCTTCGAAACGATTCGCCAGCCACTGCGGCACGCTGGCCCCTGTTTTGGAAGCAAACCCGGCCATCTGCACAAAATTATGGATTGGCAGAATACCGGGCACGATGGGTATAAAAATACCAGCCCGGCGCACCCGTTCGACATACCCCTCGTAAAGATCGTTATCAAAGAAAAACTGGGTGATCGCGCGCGTCGCCCCGGCATCCACCTTCTGCCGCAGCATCTCGATATCGGTTGCAAAATCAGGGCTTTCGGGATGCTTCTCCGGATAGGCCGATACCGATACCTCGAAGTCACCGATTTGCTTGATGCCCGCAACCAGATCCGCAGCGTTGATGTAACCACTTTCGTGCGGCACATATTTCTCCCCGACCCCCGCCGCAGGATCTCCGCGCAAGGCGACAATATGCTTGACGCCAACCTCGGCATAGGAGCGAACAACCTCCTCGACCTCGGCCTTGGAAGCGCCAACACAGGTCAGATGCGCAGCAGCCGGAATTCCGGCCTCCTTGATGATGCGTTCGACAGTGGCATGGGTGCGTTCCCTTGTCGACCCACCGGCCCCGTAAGTCACGGACACGAATTCCGGAGCAAGCGGAGCCAGACGTTCAACGCTCTTCCAGAGATTTTCCTCCATCTTTGGAGTTTTGGGTGGGAAAAACTCAAAAGAGACATTCAGTTTGTGGGTGTCTTTGCTGCGGCGTCCGCTGCGTTCGGTATTGTGGTTCATTTCATTTCTCTCAGTTGCGCCAGCCACTTGATAGAAGGCAGCGCCAAATCATAATCTCAATCCAGTCAAGGAAACCTTATTGCAATTTCTATTTTTCTCGGTGAGCATCCGCCATTTTCGTAGCCAGCCAGATCGTCACGGTAAGGGACGGATCGCTCCCCTCACCTTCCAGCTCATCCGGATGCAAATCCTTGGCGATCTCAACCGACAAACCCGCCTCATCCATCCAGCGGCGCATGGCTTCATGGGAAAATCCAAGTCGCCTATGCGCGTGATCCTTGCGTAGAAACTCATGTTCGTGAGGAGCGAAATCAACAACCAGCATCCGCCCGCCTGGCAACAGAACACGCGACGCCTCCTGCAACGCAGCGGACGGGTCGTCCAGATAGTGCAAGACCTGATGAACCGTGACCAGGTCATATTCGCCGTCAAGAGATGCCAGGTCGAGAATATCGCCCTGCTGCACATGCAGATGTCCGTTGGCAGGACCGTCAAGCCGGGCGCGAGCAATGGCAAGCATGGATCTGTTGGCATCAATACCGAGCCCGTCTCGACACCGGCTTCCCAGCAGTGACAGGATACTGCCCGTGCCCGTTCCCAAATCCAGCAGTTGATCGATTGGTTGCTCTCCGAGACAGTCAAGAATGGCGGCATCCACTGCGCTTTCAGGCACATGCAACGCCCGCAACTCATCCCAATGCTCTGCATTCTGCTGAAAATAGTCCGCGGCCTGCTGGGCATTGGCCTGCTTGATCTGCTCAAGTCGTTCCCGGTCCCTGCGGATCATGACATCCTGCAAATCCAGATCGCGCAATGTTGCGGCAATCAGATCGCCCTTTGATTCATCGCGTGTCAGACAATAATAGACCCACGCTCCCTCAGGCAGTCGCTCGACCAGACCGGATTCATAAAGGAGCTTCAGGTGTCTTGAAATACGTGGTTGGCTTTGGTGAAGAATAGCAGTGAGATCCTTGACGGAAAGATCGCCCTCCGCCAGCAATGCCAGCAGTCGCAACCGCGTCGGCTCGCCACTTGCTTTCAACAACCCAACCATTTCGTCAAGAGTCAGCATCCATAGTCCCTCAAAAGATATAAAGATATCTTTATACCATTAATATTAAGATAGCAAGACAATGCTGAACGACTTTTGCTGTTTGCAAAAAAGCCGGATTGGTCTTTGCAGGACGGGAAGGATTCAGGAAACGAGGCAGGAAGAATCAGTCTCTCTTCGCAGCGGAAAAAGCCATGTCGGCGACACGCACCACATCTTCGCTCAATGCCAGATCAGACCATGGCAAATTCTTTGATGCGAACCATGATGCTTCAAGAGCATCGTCCCCGGCGCGAGGTTCACCGGCTTGCCACTCGCACAAAACGGCAACCATGACATAGTGAAAAGTCAATTGCCCATCCTGTTCGTAAGAGAAGCTATCGAGCGTTGTCAGAATGCGCCCCGCCCGAGCCTTTACGCCGGTCTCCTCATACAACTCCCTTATTGCGGCAGCTTCGATGGTTTCGCCAAATTCGATCTTTCCGCCAGGAAATCCCCATTTGCCCGAATCCGGCTCGTTGGCACGACGAACCAGCAATATGTCGTCCCCTCTGACGACGAGACTGAGCACGGCTGCACGCGGTTTTAGAAACCTGTCATTATTCACATTCATGGGAAGTCACAAACAAAGCGGCCAGGGGAAATCTGCCAAACGAAGATGCCCCTGAAGAAACGATGGCTGACGGACAGCCCGCCAGCCACTAAACCCTTTTAGTCGGCTGAAGGCGCCATCCCCAGGGCATGCAGATAGAGATCAAGCAAGGCTTCCATTTCCTGGCGTTCATTGCTGTCCTGCTTGCGCATGCGAACAACCTGACGCATGACCTTGACGTCATAGCCATTGCCTTTTGCTTCTGCATAGACATCCTTGATATCATCTGAAATGGCCTTCTTTTCTTCTTCCAGCCTTTCAATGCGCTCGACAAAAGCGCGCAATTGATCTGCGGCTACGCCGCCTGGATTCGACATTTCTTTCTCCACAAATTGTATTAACGTCCGTCCACCCGCCACTCTTGTCGCTTCTATAACGGACACTTGTCGGGGAACCAATCCCAACGTTAAAAGAAACACAAGTCAGTCACGCCTTCGCGCCGCAGAGAATGAACAACAGAAGCGGTCTGTGATCTGATTACCTTTCACAAACGTTAATCCGCTGAAAATTTCACAGCAGGAAGGAGCCCCACCCGTTTCCTCACGAAGACCGGGTTGACCCTTTCCGGACCTGATCAAGCAGGCGCCCATCATAGCGACCAAAGCGATCTGAACAAGCGTCTTTTTTGCAAATTCCACCCTCCCTCCTGACGCAATCCAGCCATGCCCAAAGTCATGACATCGAATAGAAAACAAACTGCGATCATGTGTATTTTACCCATACACTCTTGCACCAAAATGCGTCACAATGGCGTCAATATGGTTCGATAGACATGCGCAGGTTTAAAAAGTTCTCACGAATTGAGCCGCTTGCGCCACCTTGAAATAAGAGCGCTATTGCCTAGAATGTCTTCGCCGCTTCATGAATAGTGACAGGTTGATTTATAAGTGACAAACCGTACTCTTACTGAATAACCTTCACGAAATCAGACAAAGAATGCGACTAATGTCGAATTCAGTCATTGACAATAGATGCATGAAACGCGAAACAGGTCTCGGCTCTTCGGCATGGAAAGAAAAACTTGAGCCCAATGTTAATTCAAATTGAAGAACGACTTCCTTGTTCACGACGCCTTGTTACTCGATATGGCAAGGCGTTGGCCATATGTGGCCTCCTGATTGCGGCTAGCAGTATGGAAGCCTCGGCAGACCTTCGTGTTTGCAACAAGACAAGCAGCATGATCGGCCTGTCCATTGGATACGAGCTAAAAGGTGACTGGATTAGTGAGGGCTGGTGGAACCTGGAAACGGGCGTGTGTGAAACCGTCCTTCTGGGCCAACTTCTGGAAACTCGCTTCCTGATACACGCCATTGACTATGACAAGGGCGGTCAATGGAACGGCGACAATTTCATGTGCACCCAGGATCTGGAATTCAAGATCAAGGGAACTCAGGAATGCGTGGCTAGAGGATTTGAACGTACCGGCTTCTTCGAAATCGATACCGCCGGCAAACAGGACTACACGGTACAATTGACCGAAAAAGAATAGGAAAACTGTCGTGACTGTAAAACGCAACCGGAAAGTAAAAATCCTGGCCACCCTTGGTCCGGCTTCCGAAAAAAAGGAACAAATCAAACAACTCTTCCTGGCTGGCGCAGATGTTTTCCGCATCAACATGAGCCATTCCGATCACGAAACGCTCAATATGCGCGTCAAGCTGATCCGCGAAGTGGAAGAAGAAGTTGGTCGTCCGATCGGCATTCTGGCCGACTTGCAGGGCCCGAAATTGCGTATCGGAACCTTTGCAGACACCAAGGTCGAGCTTAAAAATGGCAAGCGCTTCACCTTGGACAGCTCCGATGAGCCGGGCACAACCTCCCGTATCCACCTGCCGCACCCCGAAATTTTCGGGTCGGTCAAGGAAGGCGACATGCTTCTGCTTGATGACGGCAAGGTTCGCCTCAGAACGATCAGCACCACCGCAGACGCCATCCATACGGAAGTTGTGGTAGGCGGTCCGATTTCCAACCGCAAGGGTATCAGTTTCCCGGACTCGACCCTGTCTTTCTCGGCTCTCACACCGAAAGACCGTGCCGACCTTGACGCAGCGGTAGAAGCCAATGTCGACTGGATCGCACTTTCCTTCGTTCAGCGCCCTGAAGACGTTGCCGAAGTTCGCAAGCTGTCTCGTGGCCGCACCGGCATTCTGTCAAAAATCGAAAAGCCGCAGGCAGTTGAACGCATTCACGAGATCATCGAACTGTCCGACGCGATCATGGTTGCCCGCGGCGACCTTGGCGTTGAAATGCCTCTTGAACGCGTACCCGGCATCCAGAAGCAGATCACCCGCGCAGCCCGTCAGGCTGGCAAACCGGTAGTTGTGGCAACCCAGATGCTCGAATCGATGATCACGTCGCCAATGCCAACCCGAGCAGAAGCCTCGGACGTTGCAACCGCCGTGTTCGAAGGTGCCGATGCTGTCATGCTCTCGGCCGAGTCGGCTGCTGGTGACTTCCCTCTCGAAGCGGTTGCCATGATGAACCGGATCGCCGAGGAAGTGGAACAGGATCCTTACTACACGAACATCATCTATGCGCAACGGGCACAGCCTGAAGCAACGGGTGCCGATGCCATTTCAGCAGCCGCGCACCAGATTGCCGAGACGCTCAACCTTGCAAATATCGTGTGCTACACCTCTTCCGGCACGACCGGTCTTCGCGCCTCTCGCGAACGGCCTCAAACCCCGATCATTGCGATCAGCCCGATTGTTGGCACCGCTCGCCGTCTGGCACTCGTATGGGGATTGCATTGCACCGTGTCCGAGGAAGCCTACAATCTCGAGGCAATGGTCGACAAGGCATGCAGCACTTCCTATCTCGAAGGATTTGCAAAGCCGGGACAGCGCGTGATCATCACCGCAGGGGTTCCGCTTGGCACGCCGGGCGCAACCAACATGCTCCGCATCGCCTTTGTGGGCAGCGATGGCCTTGGCGGCATCTGATCTCCCCTCACTGAGGCAGATCATCTGATATGAAAAAGGGCCGTTTACCGGCCCTTTTTTTTATGACATCAGCAGAACCGCCAAAACAAAACGCGCAAGAAGCAATGCTTCCGCGCGTTTTCTGTTCCGCCAATAAAAAAGTCTCTGCGCCTATTAGCCCTGACGAGCCTTGAAGCGAGGATTCTTTTTATTGATGATGTAGATACGTCCCTTGCGGCGAACCATGCGGTTATCACGGTGACGCGTGGCAAGTGCTTTCAAAGAGTTTTTGATTTTCATTGTCCCAAGCCTCGGCCAAATCTTTCGAAACAAAAAGCGCGCCGAGGCGCGCAAATTCGAGCGGAAATTACGATTCCTCTCGCGAATTGTCAACCGGGAAATCATCATCTCTCAAAGGATTTCCTTTTCCCCGGTTCTCAGAGAACCAGCAGAAGGTGATTTTTTACCATGCCTTACACCAAAAATAGATCAAAAGTTGCAATTCAGATTTAAAAAACCTGAAATACTTCGGCCCTCGCGCGCAATATTGAATCAAAACCCCTCGACAGATCTTTGCGGAACAATTAAATTTTCGAGAGCTCACCGGGGAGGGACTGATCTATGGTTTTGGAAAAATCTGCCGACCTTAATTGGCATCACAAGGAAGTCATTTTACTGGACCTCAAATGGGTAGACAAAAAGATCGTTGTCTATGTTGAGATGAAACAGTTCGGAGATCAGGATCATCAAGGCCACGCACCGGCAATAGCCCTGAGCCGGCAATCTGACTCCCAAAAAGGAAGATATACTGATTGTTTCGGGACGAGCAACCGGCAGCGTATTGGTCAGTCTGGACCATGCAGATCGGTTGGTTGGCAGGATCAATCAGTCGAATCCAAATTCTGCTGGTACGGTCAAATGGCAAATTGTAGGCTGAGCCAGCCACACAAGCCTCGCCAACCACAAATCATCTCAAGCCATTACAAGATTGCAATAGAGTGATCTTGAGACAAGCACGCCTAGAAAACCCGCCCAGACAGGGAGGAGCATCCTTTGGACGACCAAGAACAGCCAAGCTATCTTGCCAAAATCGGGCATGAACTCAATACCGCCTTCTTCAAGAAAGATCTGGACAGATGCATCCACCTTTTGCTTCACCCAGTCAACATTGCAAGATTATGAATTCTCCCAGGAAACCCGAGCGATGATTCTCAGAAGATTCTCCAACTAATTCCATCCCGGAATGCTGCATGCACCTGGCAGATCCGGACACAAGACCTGCCCGCCCAGCATGAGCGCACACGCACAGACCATCGACAAATCTCCACTGTGCTCACCGCCTTTCGAAAATGAAAAAAATCTGTCCTCCTCGCCAAAGGGACAGACAGGGTCGTCTTTTGTTCAATTGTTAAGGAAATGCCAAAGAGAGAGAGTGAAACGAACCGGCTATCAGAGCGCATGACAAGACGGGGAATCCCATAAACGGACGGCTCACAGAACTTGATGCGCGCCCCGTCATCGTAACGCTTGCCTTCTGATACAAACGGATACCAAACGATACCATTTGTGTCTTGTAGTAACGCGATTAATTTCAGTATTTTCGAAATAAAAGATAAACACAGAAACACTCTGTCAGATTTCATCTGAAGACAGCATAAAGAGCCTCGATATGAGCATTTTGAAAAAGGCACTCATTCTTCCACCCATATTGATCGCCATCGCCCTCTTCATGGCGTCCGGCAAAGTGGCCAGACCGCCGCAAGCAGCCACGGAGAAACAGGAAAAGGCGACACCGGTCAAGGTGATCCCGGCCAAAGCCGTGGCAGCCGTTCCCTCTGTTTCCCGGATTTGGCAGGGTGCAGCCGGACAGAAGCTGGGATGCAGTCTCTCAGGTTGCAGGCCCCGTAATTTGGACATCGGATAAATTGAAGGACGGTTTGCCTTGTCCCGGCTGGCACCAGCCTGCTCAAAATCGACAAACGGGAATATGAACTCAATCTCGCACAGATTGATGCCCAGATCGAAGCTCTCGACGCCAAGGATGAAACAACCCAGACTTTCACTCAAGATCGAAGAACGCGCCCTTGCCCTGTTCCAAGGATGATCTTGATCGCAAGTTGCAATTGCTCGCAAAGGGCTCGACAGCCCAGTCAACGGTCGACGAAACACCGCAGAAAGAGCCGTGTTGACTGAAGATGCCAAGGTTCAGACATTGCTCAGCACCCTCAAGCTCAATGAAGCCGAGCGCAAAGTCTTGCAACAACAAAGAGAAATCGCTGCTCTCGACCTGGATCGGACTGAACTCAAGGCCCCATTTGATGTGCGCCTGGACGCCGTCGAGATTTCCCTTGGCCAATATGTCAACAAGGGCCAGCAGCTTTTCTCCGGTGACGGCATAGCCGTGGCGGAGATTGTCGCCCAGTTCCCGATAGGTGCCCTGAGCCCGCTTCTTGGAAAGTCCGCTGAAGTGGGGGCACCTCTGGCATCTCTCACCACAGGCGGAGGCGACATTTCAAACCGCCACGAAGCTCTGAAGGCAAAGGTTGTCCTGCGCACCCCGAAAAGCGACATCAGTTGGGATGCAAAGGTAGACCGCGTGACAGCAGCGATGGATCCCAAAACGCGCACACGCGGGATCATTCTCACCGTCAACGACCCCTATGGTCAGGCAACGCCGGGCCAACGCCCTCCTCTGGTGAAAGACACCGCAGTTGAAGTCATCCTTCAGGGACAACCCAAAAAGGACAAGATTGCCATCCCGGCTGCCGCCGTTCGCAAGGGTACGGTCATGGTCGTCGATGCCGAGAAACGCCTGCGCTTCAAGCCGGTAAAAGTGGCTTATATTCAGGGCGACATCGCGGTTCTGATGTCCGGGCTGGAACCTGACGAGAAGGTTGTGGTCTCCGATCTGCCTGCTCCGGTTGACGGCATGCTGCTTGGTCCAAAACCGGACAAACAGCTCCTTGAGCGAGTCATGGCCGAAGCCACCGGAACAGCGCCGAGCAAAGGGAGCAAATAGTCATGATCCGCTATTTCGCAAAGCATCCCACGGCAGCGAACCTGCTGATGGTCGCCATTCTGCTCGTCGGTGCTCTGGCGCTTCCCAAACTGCAAAGGGACACGTTTCCCGAGACAGACCCGACACAGGTTGAAGTCCGTGTCAACTATCCCGGCGCAACGGCGCTCGATGTGGAAGAAGCCGTTTGCCTTCGCCTCGAAGAAGCCCTTGGCATTATTCCTGACAAGCTTGAGCTGACCTGTGAAGCGCGGGAAAACCAGGCAATCTCGGTCGTCACCATGATCGAGGGTCGTGACTTTGACACCTTCTATAATGACATCAAGAGTGAAGTCGAAGCCATTACCGGTTTCCCGGACAATGTCGAACGCCCGGCCGTTACCAAAATGGAACGCACCGCAACGATCTCGACAATCGCAATCACTGGCATTGACGATCCCGGCGCTCTGTTCGCCTACGCCGACAAGGTACTCTCGCGCGTCATGCGCAACAAGCAGATCGCCCAGGCAACCATGAAAGGCTTTGCGGATCCCCTCATAGATATTCGCGTTTCCGAACAGGCCCTCCGGGAATTGGATCTCAGCATCACCGATGTTTCCAACGCTGTCAAAGCGCAAAGCGTCGACTTGCCAGCAGGAACCCTGGAAACCAAAAGCGGGGATCTGGTTCTTCGCTATGCCGATCAGCGTCGCAAGCCACGTGAATTTGCCGAAATCGTAGTCAAGAGCTCGGAAGATGGCGGCATTGTTCGCCTCAAGGATATCGCGACCGTTGCCAAGACCTTCGAATTTGCCGAAGACAAGGTGACATTCAACGGCCAGAGGGCTGCGCTCATCGAGATCGCCAAGACACCCAATCAGGACACTCTGAAGGTGAAGGCGCTGATTGACAAAATTCTGGAAAATGAACGCGCAATAGCTCCCGCCGGCGTCAGCCTGAACATCTCTCAGGATGTGTCTCCGAACATCGTCGATCGGCTGCGCATCCTCACCGACAACGGCATTCAGGGTCTTGTTCTGGTTTTCCTCGTCATGTGGCTGTTCTTCTCGCTCAGATACAGTTTCTGGGTTGCAATGGGATTGCCGGTTTCCTTCCTTGGCGCGATCTTCGCCATGCAGGGATTGGGCTATACCCTCAACACCATGACCATGGTCGGTCTGATCGTCTCGACGGGCCTGTTGATGGACGACGCAATTGTCATCTCCGAAAATATCGGTGCCCGCCTGAAAAAGGGAGAAGATGAACTCGAAGCCGCTGTCAAAGGCACCATGCAGGTTCTGCCAAGTGTGGTTTCCTCCTTCCTGACAACAATCCTGATTGTCGGCCCCCTGGCGCTCATGGCTGGAAAAATCGGTGCTGTCCTCAAGGTATTGCCCGTTATTCTGGTCATCACTCTGGCCATCAGCCTGATTGAAGCCTTCATCATCCTGCCATCTCACCTATACCATTCGCTCAAGAAGCAGGGCACAGGAAAGCAATCGCGTTTTCACGCCGCTTTCGAGCGTGGGTTTGAGAGTTTCAGAAATGGCGTCTTCGGCCCCATGATCGACTGGGCCATTTCATGGCGCTATCTGACGACCGGCGTGATTGTCGGGCTTCTCATCCTGTCCTATGCGGCTTTCGCAAACGGAATGCTGAAATTCCGGTCCTTCCCGACCCTTGAAAGCGATACGATCCAGGCACGTATCCTGATGCCGCAAGGCACTCCACTTTCGGAGACAGAAGTGGCTGTCAAACAGATCGTTGCGGCTCTGGACAAGGTGAATAACGACTTCAAACCGCTTCAGAAAGACGGTCAGGATCTGGTCAACAACGTGCTTGTCTATTACGGCGTCAATGTCGATGCCAACGAGAAGGGACCGCATCTGGCAACCATCAGTGCAGACCTTCTCAGGGCACAGGACCGCAAGGGCTCCCTTCAGGACATGCTCTCCACATGGCGCAAATATACCGGTCCGGTACCGGGTAGCCTCGCCATGAAATTCACCGACAAGGAAAGAGGCGTGGCAGGCAATGCCATCGACATCCGCCTGGCGCGGTGGCGATCTGGAGCAAATCAAGAATGCCGGCGAAGAGCTCAAGGCCTTCCTCTACAGCTATGATGGTGTCGTTGACGTACTTGATGATTTGCGCCCTGGCAAACCGGAATATATCGTCAAACTACATGATGACGCCGGAGGCCTTGGACTCACCGCCAAATCCGTCTCCGAAGAATTGCGCTCTATCGTACAGGGCAACACGGGGCTTGAAATCCAGACCGGTCGCTATGGTGTTGATGTCCGGGTGCGTCTGGCGGACGGAGCGATTGACAGTCGCGGCGGCATCAACTCGATCTATGTCACGGCCTCCGACGGCTCCAAGATCCCTCTTTCCACCGTCGCGGACGTAATGGAGTCCCGCGGCTATGCACGCATCAATCGCGTCGATGGCATGCGAACCGTCTCCGTGATTGGAGCAATCCGGCCAAATGTCGTCAATGCGCGGGAACTGATGATGGAGGTGAAAACCAAATTCCTACCGGGATTGAAAAAGAAATATCCCGAGGTGTCCCCGGCCTTCAACGGTCAGGGCAAGGAAGCCGCAACAACCGGTGGATCTCTTTTGACCAACTTCTATATCGGTCTGGCTTTCGTCTTCATTCTGCTCAGCTTCCAGTTCCGCAGCTATATCCTGCCCATCATTGTGCTGGCCGCGATTCCGCTCGGCGCAATCGGCATGGTTATCGGGCATCTGCTGATGGGGCTTGATATTTCCATTCCCAGTCTGGTGGGCCTTGCAACCCTCTCCGGGGTCGTGGTCAACAACTCGATCCTGCTGGTCTCCTTCATCCATGAGGAGATGCAGGCAGGCCACGATGCGATGGAAGCAACAAAACAGGCGGCAAAGGCGCGCTTCAGAGCCGTTGTCATGACGTCCCTGACTACGATCGCCGGATTGTTGCCACTTCTGGCGGAAACCAGCACTCAGGCCCCAGTTTCTGATCCCGCTGGTCAACAGCCTCGCATTCGGTCTTCTGACAGCAACAGTACTCTCACTGTTCCTCGTGCCGAGCCTCTTCGCGATCCTGACCGATTTCGGTTACGGCAGGAAGAAGGCCTGACCAACAAGGCTCTGAGAATTTCCTCAAACAAAAACCCGGCTCCGTTCCATGCAACGAAGCCGGGTTTTGCTTTTTTTTGAAAAAGCGCCTTGATCAAAGCGCGTTCAGAACACCTTCCGTAATCAGCGCATCAACGATTGTCTTGGCGTCCGATGGCTGCATACCGGCCAGATTCATGCGCCCTGAATCGGCGAAATAGATGCCGTAATTCTGGCGCAAGGCCTTGGCTGTTTCCTTCGACATGTTAAGCGTCGAGAAAAGACCACCCTGACATTTGACAAAGGCCAGATCTGGATGAGCCTCTGCAAGCGCAGCACGGTTTCCGTTCACTCGGGCACACATTTGTACAAGCTCGGCTTTCCACATCGCTGTCAATTCTTCGCTCTCCAGAATGGTGCGAACAATTGCACCACCATGATCGGGCGGCATACCCCAACTTGGCGCGGCACAGGCAGCAGCATTGCTGCCCGCAATTTTCAAATGCTCGGGATTGCGACTCATCAGATACAAAACACCGACGCGATCACGATAAAGACCAAAATTCTTGTCGCAGGAATAGGTAATGATCGCTTCATCGACACGGGATAGAACATGACGCAATGGTTCGACATCTTCCTCCAGACCATTCCCCAGACCTTGATACGCCAAATCGAGGAAAGGAACGAGATTGCGCTCAACCAGCAAGTCCGTAATCTGCCGCCATTGATCCATTGTGAAATTCACTCCGGTGGGATTGTGACAGCATCCATGCAGCAGAATGACGTCCCCTTCAGGAGCGCTCGTCAAAACCTCTAGAACCTTGTCGAACATGATCTTCTGTTCAACCAGATCGAAGAACGGATATTCGACGATCCTTTGCTTTGAATACTCGAAAAACAGATTGTGGCTGATCCAGCCGGGCGTGCCGAGCCAAATGGAAGCATCCGGACTGGCCGTCGCGATGACATCGGCAGCTAGCCGGATCGCGCCGCAACCGCCAGGGGTTTGCAGGCCGACCGTTTTGTCAATCAATTCGCTTCCTTCGCCAAAAATAATCGGCTTGAGCAGCTCAACAAAGGCGAGATCGCCTTCGCGTCCGATATAACTCTTGCTTTGCTGTGTCTCCTGAAGATGCCTTTCAGCAGCCTTTACGGCCCGCATGACGGGGGTGTTGCCTGTCTCATCACGATAAAGACCGACACCAAGATCAATCTTGTTCGGGCGCGGGTCCGCCTTGAAGGCAATGAGTAGCCCCAGCAAGGCACCGGGTTGCTGTTCCTGCAGTTTTTCAAACATGCTTGTCCTCTTGTATTTTCTTTTTTTCACTTATCTACTAGCGCCAAAAACACAGACAGGGCGACAGCTTTTTCTCAGATTGTGCCGGTTCGCTTCAAAAAATGCACCGAAATCAGAGCATTCCGACCTTCAAGGCATAAAAATCAACGCGATAGCATGGAGCGAGCCATCGGTTTCTGAAGCGGAAAGAAAGACCTTGCCAGCCCAGACATTGCCCCCATGCCACCATTCGGCAAAAAAAACGGGCGCTGCGAGTATCGGAAGGATTGACCCGCAACGCCCTATATGACGAGCAACATATATGCGACCGACTGTTACGCTATTCCTCGTCATCCTCTAGAGTCATGCCAATCAGGTCGAAGTCTTCAAAGCTGATATCGACTTTGAAATCACCGCTTGGATTCGGACAACGGATCCTGACAGACGAAATGGTTGCGTCATAGATCCAACCCGTTTCGGCTTCTGCCCATTTTTTGCGATCAAGATACTGCTGAATGCGCTCGCCATCGATTGCCACCCAGAAGGCCCCTTTCTTCTCGTTGATGACATCGATCACAATATCCCTGATTGGAGAGACGTAAGTCCCCACCTTGTTAAAGCTCAAAGTAACCGTGTCACCGGCTTTGAGATTGATGGTTGTCTTCAGATAATCCCCGTTCTTGAACCGGTTTGATACACCGTCATCTTCATAGAGCGTAAAGGAATTGTCCGCACAAGGAGCCACAAGCAAATGCAAATGCTCCATCTGTTCCTTGGCCAGCGAGAAGAGCCCGTAAGTGGTCGGCACAATGGCATTCTCACGCAAGAACATCGGAATGGAATTCATGTCCACATCCATCTCGATGACCTGCCCGCCCGCATGTCGCACATGGGTTCCCCATTCATACCAGTCGCAACCGGCTGGAAGATAGACACGGTGTCGCTTGATGCCCTTCTCGACCACATTGGCCACCATGACCTCTGGACCGAACATGAACTGGAAGCTTTCATTGTCGAGCGCCGGATCATCCTGGAATTCATAAACCAGAGGCCGCATGACAGGCGCCCCCGTTTCATGGGCTTCACGGATGAGCGAATAGAGATAGGGCGACAGCGAATAGCGCAGCTTGATAGCTTCGCGGATCGTGCCCGTATATTGCTCATACATCCAAGGCTCGGTAACGGTGTTGTTGGTGTTGCAGGAATGGATCGAGAAACGCGGCATGAAAATGCCGTTCTGAACCCAGCGCACCAGCAACTCGGCCTCTGGCGATGGCCCCTGGAAACCGCCGACATCGGCCCCATGGTTGGCAACACCTGAAAGCCCCATGCCAAGGATCATCGTGATGTTGTATTTGAAGGTCTTCCATGTTGAGGGATTGTCGCCCGCCCATGTCTGGGCATAGCGCTGGATGCCCGGACCACCGGACCGCACAATCACATACGGCCGCTCATCCGGACTGGTCTCGGCAATCGCGACATGGGACATGCGCGACATCAGATTTGGCAGGATTGCCTTGACCTCACCAACAGGGCGGGCATCCCCATCCCCGTCGCACAAGGTCATATGATCGCCCAGATCATATTCGCAATTGTCATTCCAGATCGAGGAGGTGCCATGGCAGGACAGATTCTCGACAATCATCTTCTTCCAGAAGTCGCGTCCCTTTGGATTGGTGAAGTCCATGAAAGACCCCGGTCCGCCCCACCAGCGATCGATATAGGTTCCGGTCCCGTCTGCGGTCTTGATAAAGGCGTCGGCAGCATCGAAATCCTTGTAATAGGGATGCGTGCAAAGGATCCCCGGCTTGATGTTGGGCGACACCATCACCCCGCGCTCTTTCATACGGGTAAAGAAGCCTTGCGGGTCAGGGAAGCGAGTTTTGTTCCAGGTGAAGAAATAGCGCAAGCCATCTGGCCCCACCGTATAGCCCGATGAGAGCTGGAACCCGTCAACCGGAATACCTTCCTCGTTATTCTTGTCGATGAAGCCGAGAATCTCGTCGTCGCATTTTTCAGGCAGCTCACTGTAATACATCGTCGAGCCGAGATAGCCGATCGAGTAGCGCGGCGGCATAACCGTTTTGCCGGTCAGGTCCGTATAACGTTCCACGACCTTGGCAATCTCGGGGCCATTAATGAAAAACAGATCGACATCCCCCTTGTCAGCAACCCAATAGCTGTAGTGATGCCAATAGTTGGAATGCTCGCCCCCCATATCGAATTCAGAGGGCCATAGGTTGTGATAGAACAGCCCCACTGCATGGCGGCTCCCGCCCTTCATCTTGATATAGAAGGGAATATGTTTGTAGAGGCAATTTTGCAGTTCCGCGTCATAGCCAAGGGCATCCTTGGGAGCCATGCGCACGCGTTTATAATGCTTATCGAGGTCTCCCGATGCTTCCCCAAAGCCGTAATAGCGATCATCAAGCTCGCGCTCCACATAATGATAGACGCGACCGAGATGGTCCTGGCTATAAGACTTTTCCTTCAGATCCTTGTGCAGCAAGGTCCCCTCGGCGTCATATATCTCAAGGCCAAACGGGTCCTTGGTGATCGACAGCTTCAGGCTCGCGGTCTCAAAGACCACGCGCTTTGTTGTTTCCTTGACCGAAGGCACCACGGGGGTGACACGGTTACGCTCCTCCCCGAACAATTCATCAAGATGATCGTCCCATGCGGTCATTGTCAACACATAGGATGCTTCCTTGAAAGCACCGTCAAAACTCGCCCGAATGCGAAGAATATCATCGCTCAGAAAAACAAGGCGAATGTCGGGGCCGTCGGTCTTTAGCACCACCAAACCATCGGCTTGAGTGAAATCCAGCAGTTTTCTTGCAATTTTCATGTCTGGCTCCCCAGTAATTGTGCGCAGAAGAGGCCCGCGCAGCACCAACAACCGCGCGTCAGCCCATTTCGGTAAGGAGTTGGCTCTAGATGAGCCCGAGCATTCTTGGCAGACCGGTTGAAATTGCCGGAATGTAGGTAACCATCATCAGTGCCGCGATGAGGACCAGGAAGAAAGGCAACAACGGTTTGAAAACCTGTTCAATCGTCACCTCCCCGACACTGCAACCGACGAACAGCACGGCACCAACCGGTGGCGTCATGTTGCCGATCCCCAGGTTGAAGATCATCATCAGTCCGAAGTGAACCGGGTCCATGCCCAGATCCTTCGCAATCGGCAGGAAAATAGGCGTGAAGATCAGCACCGCCGGGGTCAGATCCATGAAAGTTCCAACCAGCAGCAGGCAGACATTCATGATCATGAAGATCAAAACCGGGCTGTCAAACTGCATCAGATATTCGGCAATCACGTCGGGAATGCTGGTAATCGCCATCACGTAGGACATGATGCCGGATGCCGCGATCAGGAACAGGATCGAAGCGCTCATGACGGCCGTGGTACGCAGCACTTCCAGATAATTGCGCCAGGTCGCCATGCGATAGACCAGAGACAACAGGAAAGAATATAGCGCTGCCACCGCGGCACCTTCTGTTGCCGTGAAAACACCCGCGACAATCCCCCCGATAACGACAACAACCATCAGCAGGCTTGGCATCGCATCAAGCACGATATGCAAGGCTTGTTTGCAGTCGGGTGTTGGAGCGATGGGATAGTTTTTTCTGCTGGCAATTATGAAGGCCACGACCATGATAGAGACACCCATCAGGATGCCCGGCCCGTAGCCACCAATGAAGAGAGCCGAAACCGAAGTCCCACCGGAAACCAGCGAAAACAGGATCAATGGCCCGCTGGGCGGAATGAGAATGCCGCAAGGAGCGCTGGCGATATTGACCGCAGCAGAAAAGGCCGGATCATAGCCTTCCTTTTTCTGCAAAGGGGCCATGGTGCCACCAACCGCAGCCGCAGCCGCAATGCCTGAACCGGAGATCGAGCCAAACAGCATGTTTGCGATCACGTTGGTATGCGCCAGTGAACCGGGCAACTTGCCCGATATCAGCTTTGACAGATTGACCAGCCGGATTGCGATGCCGCCCTTGTTCATCAGGTTGCCCGACAGAATGAAGAAGGGAATTGCCAGAAGCGTGAAACTGTCCATGCCGGCAAACATCTTCTGTGTCGCGACAAAATAGGCGGTATCAGCTGGCAGGAAGAACAGGGCAGTCAGAATGGAGGAAACCGCGATGCCAACAGAGATGGGAACGCCCGTGATCAGGAATGCAAAGAAGAAGCCGAACAGACAGATGGCCGCAAAAAGGGCTTCGTCCATAAATGAAAAGATGATATCCATGTCAAAGATTCCAATTACTTACAAGGGCTGAAGTCGGTCATTTCTCATCATCCGGCATCGCCGTTACCGGCTCTTCGGAAGATGTCAATTCGAGGATCGTGTTGAGGCCCTGAAGCAAGAAAATCAGCACGGCGGTGATTGGCAGAATGTAATAGACCTGTCCCATTGGAAGGCGAAGAATGGGGGAGAACTGCTGCATCGAACTTTCAACGGCCCGCATTCCACCCATGAACAGGATGAAAAAGGCAAAGAACAGCACCACCAGGTCATTGAACAGGACGAGCGCTTTGCGCTTTTTGCCCTTCAGCATCGCGGGCACTATGCCGAGCGACAGATGCTGCTTGATACCGAATGCATAGGCTGCCCCGAGCAATCCCATCCATATCATCGAAAAGCGCAGAAGTTCTTCAGTGAACAAGGCAGGCGTTTTCAGAACATAGCGGGTAAAGACCTGCCAGATAGCGAGCGCCACCAGCATGACCAGCATGGCAGATGTGATGCTGGCGAGCGCGACCTCGACGAATGATTTGATTTTTCTGAGCATGTGAACTCCCTCCCTGACGGATGAATGAACTTGCCAGACGCATCATTTGTCTCTCAATCCGATTCAGCCGCATTGTTTGCGGCGGCTCACCCTGCTTTGAGCATGATGTCAACGAGCCGCCACAGATCCTTGATGACAGACTTATTTAACCGCTAGAATTTCGGTAACCAGCTCATTGATAGCCGGGTCTTTGCGGTATTCGTCATAAAGTGGTTTTACGGCTTCGCGGAAAGGTGCTTTTTCCGGATAGGAAATTTGGACATGCAGCTTGTTCTGCGCTTCGTCGATGGCAGTTTTGACAGCAGCTTCCCAGAGACCGCGATGGAATTTGGTTGCATTGCGAGCAGCTTCCTTCACGATTGCCTGCTGCTCTGGTGTCAGTTTATCCATTGCCTTGTTGGAAATCACCAGAAAATCCGGAATACGGCCATGTTCGTCAAAGGAATAATATTTGACGACTTCGCCGTGACGACCAAGGGTAAGAGCGGTCGGGTTGTTTTCCGCACCATCAATCACACCCTGCTGAAGCGCGGTGTAGATTTCGCCATAAGCAAGAGGAGTTGGGGTGCCGCCCATCAGTTCGACCATGCGGATCGAAGTGTGGGAGTTCATGACGCGGATTTTTTCGCCTTTGAGATCTTCAGGTTTGTTGATTGGTCTGTCTTTGGTGTAGAAGCTTCTGGCGCCACCGTCAAAGAAAGTCAGGCCAACAAAACCGCTATCCTTGGATGCTGCATAGATTTTGTCAGCAATTGGACCTTCCATCACTTTGTAGAAGGTATCTTCGCTATCAAACAGATAGGGCAGCGTAAATGCTTGAAAAATCGAGTCGAAATTTTCAAGCGACGAAGCGCCAACGCGCGTCATGTCCACGGCACCATTCTGCAACTGTTCCAGAACCTCACGTTCTGAACCCAGCACGCCATTCAGGAAAAGCTTGATTTTGACGTCGCCGTTGGTTTTCTGTTCAACCTCATCAACAAAATGCTGCAAAGCCTGACTGGTTGGATGATCTTCTGCCAGATTGTGTGCGAGTTTCATGCGAGTGGCAGCATTGACATTGCCTGCGGTGACCATCATGGCGACAGCGGCAATTCCCATCATCAGCTTGTTCAATTTTCCTCTCCTTAAATTTTTATCAAATCCTGCGAACTGATTCTCGCAGAACAGAGGTGTCTTGCCCAGCAAATCACCCCTTCTCTCTCCCAAAACCCATCAAAAACTAAACGTTTCGAAATGAGCTTGCAGAAAGAGTAACAAATTTTCCCGAAAAGGCAATATGCTCTATTTGCGATTTTCGTCGCATTTTTCGATTTTTTTGAGCTAATCATGCGTATTTTAGCCTATTTTCAAAAAACAGCCCCATCTTAAACAAATTATCAGTTGCACAATCTTCGGTCTTTCTTTATGAATAATCTAAACGTTTAGATTTTTGGAACATGCATTATGCTATGCTTGGCATGCTCAAAAAATCACAGGAGAATTCCATGGCAACAATGCATGATGTTGCAAAAAAGGCAGGTGTATCCATTGCAACGGTTTCAGCCGTTATAAATGGCGGCGTCAATGTGAGTGAAAAACTCACCAAGCGCGTACAGGATGCCATTCGAGACGTCGGCTACAGGCCGAATATCGTCGCGCGCTCCCTTAAAACCGGCGGAACAAAAACCCTGGTCTGCATTGTCCCCGGCATCATCAACCCCATCTATGCCGAAATTGCCCAGGCCATCGAAGTCTTCGCCAATGCCAAAGGATATGCAGTCTTCCTCTGCAACGCCCAGGAAGAATGCAAGCTGCAACGCAAATATCTCCACCTCGCCCGATCCATGCAGGTCGCTGGCGGCATCATTATTCCCGCAGCCGAGCAAGATGTGAATGTCGAACAGCTCGAAATGGATCTTGGCGCACCGTTGGTCGTCGTTGACCGCGCCCCGCTCGAGACCACTGTGGACTCGGTCGTGGTAGACAATTTTCAGGCCGCCGAGCGGGCTGTCTCGCTCCTGATCAATCTCGGTCACCGCCGCATTGGAGCCGTGGCATCCTATCCGCTCAGCACGACATCGCTTCAGCGCATCGCTGGCTACGAGGCTGCCATGGACAAGGCTGGCCTGTCGACAGAAGGGCTTGTTCGCCAGAATTGCTCCAATGTCGATCGCGCCAAGTCCGCTGTTTACGATCTGATGAGATCGGACAATCGTCCCACTGCTTTGTTCGCCACCTACGAACATGCCGGTATGGGAGTGGTACAGGGCCTGAACAGTCTGGGCCTCAGCTACCCCAAAGATGTCTCCTTCATAACTTTTGACGGTAACGCCTGGGCTGATGCCTTGCACCCCAGCATTACCCGAATTCGCCAACCGACTGAAAATATGGGACGGGAAGCTGTCCGTCTGGTGCTGGAGCGCATCGAATCCAAAACCGAACTTTCTGTTAGACGCCTCGTCTTGGAAACAGAGTTTATCCTGAAGGATTCCTGCGCTGCCTATATAGCTGGAAAAGAGGCAGACCCGTCCTGAAAAACCAGCAAATCGCTGGCTAAGGGAGAAAAAAGAATGAGCAAGAAGGTCGCAATTTACTGGCCGGGAGAATATGTGTCCGCCCCCAATGAACTGGCGCGTCCACAAGTGGAGGAATCGACGCGCCAGATGGAAAAGGCGCTCACTTGTCTGGGGCTGTCGCCCTATCGCGTAGAAGGCTTCATTGACCGCCCCCACAAGGGCATAGAAAAGCTCGGTCCGATCGACGACCCCATGATTGGCATTCATTGCCACTGGGTCTGGGGCTCTCACGTTGTCGATGGCGTCGCAGGCAAGGACACCCCCCTACTTCTGGCCAGCAACTTCAAGCGTCAGTGGCCCGGCCTCGTAGGCATGCTCAATACTTGCGCCTGCTTTGAATCCATCAACCGACCCTATAGCCGCATCTGGACCGATGCGCCCGATTGGTCTGAAGACGCAACCTTCATGGAACGGCTCGAAGAATGGACGACCACAGGCCGCATTCGCTATTCATCCGATGACTTGAGTTCGAGCGCAGCGATCAGCCCTGACGCTCTTGCCAACGCCAGAAAGGTTGCTGCCGACATTCGCAAGCGCCGCATCATGATGATGATGCTTGGCGACACGTCTCAAGGCATGATCAATGGCTATTTCGGCACGCGCATCCTGACTAAATACGGATTTACCGAACACAAGATCGATCAGGCCTGGGTGATCGAATGGGGCCGGGAAATCAAGGAAGAGCGGATCGACGCGGCTCTGCAATTCCTGCTCGACAAGGGAATTACATTTCACTGGGGAGAGGAAGACCTTGATTGTTCCGATTTCCACCAGAGAGCAAACCCGTGAACAGTTGAGAGATTATCTCGCCGTTCTCGACATGATCGACGAGTTCAAGGCCGATTGCATGGGCTGGCAATTCCAGATTGGTCTATTGGGCCTGCGCCCCGCTTCCGATCTGGCCGAAGGGCTGTTCAACTCCCAATGTCGGCCTGAAGGAAATGGCGACACGATCGTCTGCGCTACTGAAGCGGATCAGGGCAATGTGATCCCCGCCGAATTGCTCAAGCGCCTGCTGAAGCAGAAAGGTCTCAATCCTTCGGTCTTCATGCATGATACCCGCTGGGCCGGAGACCATGAAGGTCGCACCATCTGGATGCTCTGCAATTCGGGAAACAGTGGCGCTTATGCCTTCAACCAGAATCCGGACAGCCTGGAAGGCGTCCATTCCTATCGTCAGGTCAGGCGCAAATTCAAGCTTGGTGGCGGCACATTTGCTGGCCTCGGACTTCCCGGCGACATCACATGGGCCCGCACCTTCTTGCGCGACAACGAACTCTGGATGGATATCGGACGCGGCGAGATCGTCGATCTGCCGGAAGAAAAGCGCAATGAATGGTGGAATGGGGCCACCCCTCAATGGCCATTCCTGCCGACCTATCTCGGCGTCGAACGCGATACCATGATGGCACATTACATGAGCAACCATATTGCCCTTTGCTATGGTGATGTGTTCGAGGAGATGGTCGCACTCAGTCAGGAACTCGGCTTCAAGATCCGTATTTTCGGCCAGCAATCAAAAGGGGGGACCAATGACTAAGCGCAATCCACTTGGCACCCACATTCAGGTCTGGACGGCAAGTCTCGCCCCCGAGGATATCAGCAAAGCCGCAGAAAAAGCCTGTATCTGTGGTTATGATTTCCTGGAACTGCCGGTCAGAGATCCCCATAGCCTCAATGTCGACGGCATTGCCAAAGCCCTGCAAGACAATGGCATGTTTTGCTGCACGCCTTTCCTGCATACCCCGGAAACGGATATCGGCAGCGAAGACAAAGCCCTCGTCGCCAAGGGTGAAGCCCTGATGTATGACGCCCTTTCCGTCGCCCGTGACTTGGGCTCCCATCATATAACCGGGCCATCGCACACCGTTCTTGCCAAACATCAGACCATGCGCACGGATCTGGGCAGAAGAAATGCGATAGACGTTCTGCAACGGGTCGCCGAACGTGCAAAGAGCATGGACATATCCATCAATTTTGAATGCCTCAATCGCTATGAAAGCAACTTCAGCAACACCTGTTCAGAGGCCCTTTCCATGATCGACGCAATCGGCTCTGACAATTGCCGCGTCCATCTGGATACATTCCATATGAATATAGAAGAGCCGGACCCGGCCGGAGCGATCCTGAAAGCAGGCAATCGTCTTGGCTATTTCCACGTCGCGGACAATTATCGCGGTTATCTGGGCACAGGGACCATCGACTTCAAGGCTTTGTTCCGGGCGCTCGCAGATATCGACTATCAAGGCCCGATCGCTTTGGAAGTCTTCTCTTCGGCAATCACCGATCCCGTTCACTCAGCAAAGCTAGCAATCTGGCGCGACACATGGTCCGATAGCATCGACATGGCCAGCCACGCCATGACATTCATTAAGGATCAGATGGCAACTGCCAGTCGTCGGGTCCACTGACCAAAACCCATTGGCATCAACTCATCCACCGCCTTGCATCAGGGCGGTGGATTCGTTGTTAGGCAGCAAGCCCGCTCCTCGACACCCATTTCCGAACCAAATCGGCCCGGTCATCAGAACAGGGCGACGGATCCACATGCGACAAACTGTCCAGATTTGGAGTTTGGGAAAATTGTGTCATCCGAACCAGAATTTCGAAGTTCCCCCTCGCCAAACGACCCGCCCGTCGCACCCAGACACATTGATCCCCGCTATTCCCTGACCAGACAAATTGACCAACCAAAATAATGAGTTGTCGTGGATTTCCCGAAAAGGATCAGGCATCTCAAAACGAAATGCGATCAGATTTCTTGCCGATTTTCCTTCGAATCCGAAGCATATATGAGCAGTTGCGCGACCTGCAAATCCAGCCTCTTCAGTTCACGATTTTCGCAATCTGCGTATAATTCATCGGTGGATAGAAAAACCGGAATTGCCATATATCAATTTATATTTTCATACTTACGAATATACAAAAGCATTAAGACAAAGATCCAAAACTTTCCATCGGAACGGACCGTCCTGATCTGGACTTGCTGACGGAAGTTGACCCGGAAATCGAGATTTCCGGGAACGGGATAACTGTGCCTTTGCTTGAGTTCCGGGAGGGGATTTGACCGCAAGGGCTCGAAAAGAGAGGGGCGTTTGCATGAGTAAAACCTACTCAGAGATCAAACTTTTCATCACACTCCTTGTCGTTTGGCTGCTTTTGAATGGCTCCATCGCACCCCAGCCAATCATTGTTGGCGTGGTCGTTGCCGGGCTGCTCACCATCTTGCTAAGAGATCCCCGCAAACCTTCAAAGATGTCCCTGTTGTCAGGCTATCGCTTTTGCCCAGCATCAATACTGGCAACGATCATCTTTTTTCTGGTTTTCCTCAAAGCACTGGTCAAAGCCAATCTGCAAATGGCCGCCTTGGTGTTGTCGCCAAAACTGCCGGTCAAGCCTGCCATCGTGCGCATTCAGACCAGACTGACCAACCCGGTCGCGCGCCTCATTCTGGCCAATTCCATTACTCTGACCCCGGGCACCCTTACTGTCGAGATGGACGGCCAATGGCTCTACATCCACTGGGTGGTGGCTGAGACAACAGATCTGGAAAGCGCCAGCCGAGAAATCGCAAGCGATTTCGAAAAATATCTGGAGGTCATGTATGGTTGAGGTACTCGCCATTCTGGCAGGCACAGCCACAGCGATTGCGCTGCTTCTTGCCTTCTACCGCTTTGTCGTTGGGCCCCATCTGGTCGATCAGGTTGTTGCCTTTGATGTCCTGACGATTATCGCTGTCACGGCTATCGTTCTTGCGGCGCTCGCCACCGGCCGGGAAATCTATCTCGACGTGGCGTTGGTTTATGCCCTGCTATCCTTCCTCGGTGTCATCGTTGCGGCCCGCTATCTCGAAGGGGGTGAGAAATGACCGATCTTCTTCCCCTTATCGGCGGCCTGATCATTTTCCTCGGAACGCTTTTCCTTCTGCTTGGAGGCCTCGGTCTCTTTCGCATGCCCGATAGCTATACCCGCATTCAGGCCGGAACGAAGGCCACCACGCTAGGCACTTTGCTTACCCTTCTCGGGGCAGCAATCGTCATGCCCGGCTGGTTCATCAAGCTCCTGCTGATCGTCGTCTTCATCATGTTCACAAACCCGCTATCCAGCCACTTTCTTGCGCGTGCGGCACATCGGGCCAAACTCAAGCCCGAAGCGTACAGCGACCATTTGGCTGATCATCTGGCTGCCTCGTTAACCTCGGAAGAAGGAGAAAAGGCATGACAATCCTGCTTCTCCCCATGGGGATTATTCTCTCGCTCGCAATGATCGCAAGCGCCGCTATGGCCATCATGACAAACCGTCGTTCGACCGCCATTCTCGCAGCCGGTCTGATCGGGTTGTTGGCATCCGTCCTCTTCCTGCTCCTCTCCGCGCCGGACGTCGCCATGACAGAAGCCGCGATTGGCTCGGGCCTCACGACTTTCCTCTTTTTCTTCGTGTTGGGCCGAATTCGCAAGGAGGACCAGTCATGAATGCACGCCATGTTATCGTCATCCTGCTGCTGGCCTTGCTTGGAACAGCCTTTGTAACCCTGTTCTCCGATTTCCAGCCTGCCGACACCCTGAACCGCACCGCCCAATATTATGCGGACAATACGGTTTCCGATACCGGTGCACAGAATATCGTCACGGCGATCATCGTCACCTATCGCGGTTCTGGACACCTTAGGAGAGGTCACCGTTCTATTTCTGACAGCGGCTATCGTCAGCCTTGTTTTGAGACGCTCGCACGCCAGCAGGGAGAATAAGGAACAGCCAACAGGTGAGCTGCTAACGACTGGAGCCCGGCTGCTGATCCCACTGATCCTGCTATTCGGGGCCTATGTCTTCATCAATGGTCACCTGACCCCCGGCGGTGGTTTTCAGGGCGGTGCCATTCTCGCCTCTGGCGTTATTCTGTTGTTACTCGCCGATCCGGGCAAACGTCTTAGCCACAGCCTGTTGTCCCGCATAGAAAGCAGCTCCGGCCTTCTTTATGTGGCGATTGGGGTGGCTGGTGCCCTGCTTGCCGGAGGTTTCCTGGACAACCGCATTCTTCCCTTGGGTCAAATGGGAGATCTGCTGTCTGCCGGAGCCATCCCGCTGATCTACACGCTGATCGGGCTGAAAGTGGGAGCTGAATTCTCCTCCATGCTCGAAAGCTTCAAGGAAACGGAGGACGTGTCATGACCCAGCTCGCCATGGCAACCGGTTTCATTCTCATCCTGATGGGCCCTCTATGGAGCGCTCACCAATCGCGACATTTTCCGCATGATCATTTCCTTCGCGATTGCTGATACGGGCGTCAACATAGTGCTCGTCTCGGTGGGAGCAATGACCGGCAGGACCGCCCCCATTCTTGACACGATTGCTCCCGCTGAGGCCGCAGCAAGGATCATAGATCCCGTACCGCAAGCCCTCGTGCTCACGGCAATCGTCATTGGCCTCGGCATCACAGCCTTGATGCTGGCCTATGCCTACAGGCTTTTCCAATTGCGCAACACGCTCGATATTTCTCACTTCAGGGATCTCAAATGGTAATCGCGCTTTACATAATCGTAGCAGGCCTTGGAGGCGCGTTTGCCCTTGGTCTTGTGAAAGAAAATCGGGTTCAAACGGCCTACTCGCTCACCCTTGCCTTCATCGCCGTGATGGCATTGATCGCACTGGGCTGGACCTATCTGTTCGCAACAGGATCTGCCGAGCCGTTTGACATTCTGACAGCAGGCACCAAGCCGCCCTTTGCCATCAATCTGCATCTTGGGCTGAATGAAGCAGTCATTCTGTCTCTGATCACGGTAGCAGGATTGCTCTCTGCCATCGTCATGCGCGATGTGCTGCTCGAGCATGGTCATCGTGCCATGGCTGTCTATCTGGTCCTCATCATGGCCCTGTCCGGTCTGGTGATGACACGGGATATCTTCAACCTGTTCGTTTTCATCGAACTCATTGTGATCGCCTCTGCCGGTCTCATTCTGCTATCCGATGACAACCGCACAATCGCAGCCGGTTTCAAATATCTGGTCGTCTCGCAGATCATTTCAATCCTGCTGCTCATAGGCATCATCTTTGTCTATCACGCTAACGGTTTCTCTCAATATCGACGACATCGCCGCAACGCCATTGGGATTTGCTGGCCCAGCCCTTGCGACCTTCCTTGTGCTGGCTGCGCTGATATTGGAGCTCAAACCTTATCCTGCCAATGGCTGGGCGCTGGACATCTACGAGGCAGCGCACCCTGGCTTTGCCGCCCTTTTCTCGGCAGCTTCCAGCACGGCGGTGTTATTTGCAGCCGACAAGCTGTTTATCGCAGCCGGGGCCACAATGGCTTGTTCTGGCAACCTGCGTCGGGATCATCACCTTCCTTGCCGCCAACATCGTTGCCCTCTCCCAACAAGGTGACAGACGCCTTCTGGGCTATTCCTCTGTTGGACAGATTGGCTTGATTCTCGCAGTCATCGGGCAGCGCGATATTTTGGGAGAAAATTATCAGCTTGTTGCAGGCGGATTGATCCTCACCCATGCAACGGCCAAGGCTGGCCTCTTCTGGCTATCACAACTGGTACAAGGCAGACGGCTGGTTGACTGGGCGTCTCTGCGCTCAAGTCCCATCGCACTGCTGGCTTTTGCCACCTTCATTGCCATGCTGGTCGGGCTTCCCCCCCTTCCCGTCTTTCTATGCGAAGTGGGATCTGGCTCATGCTCTTGTTGCAGCGAACCGCTTGCCGCTTCTGGCCCTGATCCTCATCGGGACGCTGATCGAAGCAGGCTACATGTTCCGCTGGTTCGGTTATGGCCTCAAGCGTGACACAGAGCATGTATTCTCCATGATCAAGCCAACGTCATATGCGATCCTTGCAGCGCTCATTCTGGGCTGGGTTCTGGGATATATGTGGGGATGGCTGAGTGGTCACACCAACCTGCTCACCCTTATCCCGGTACTCTTTGCGCTTGTTTTCATTCCGCTCGATTATCTTGCCGCACGCACCAAGAACATCATCGCAATTGCTGGTCTCATCGCCTGGTTTGCCTTGCGTTCTTCCAGCTATGACCCGATCCAGATGATTTTTGCTGGCGTCATGTTGGTCGGTGGAGCGGTCATTCTTCTGGCCTCTTTCAACGAAACAGGTCGCCGCATGGGCTTCTATCCATCGGCCATGCTGATGTATGCGGGGTTGGCCCTGTTGGTCGAAGCACCAACGAGCTTTGACTTCTTTGCCGCCTGGGAGATCCTGACCATCGGATCCTATTTCCTTATTCTCAGGGGGAAAATTATCAGAGCCCCATGCGCTCAGTTATATCCTCTTCTCTCTTGGCGGAGCCTTTACCATCCTGTTTGGCTTCGCGTTGGCATCCGGCGGAGTTCAGCCTTTCACCATCGAAGGCCTGTCGACGCTCTCCGCCGAGCTTGCACCATGGGTGTTCGTTCTTCTCGCCATCGGCTTCATGACCAAGACCGCCTCGATGGGCTTCCATATCTGGTTGCCCGGCGCTCATGCCGAAGCTGAGACGGATGTTTCACCCATGGTGTCCGGCATTCTTCTCAAGGCTGGACTGTTCGGTCTCTGGATGATGCTCAACCAGCTGGGCCGCCAAACACTCTACGGTTTCGACTTGCCAACCGTACTTGTCTGGATCGGAGCCTTGTCAGCCTTTGTGGGAGCCGTGCTGTCAGCCTTTCAGGAAGATGCAAAAAGGCTGTTGGCCTACTCGTCTATCAGCCAGATGGGCTATGCCCTGTTCGGCCTTGGCTTGATGAACCATCTCGGTTGGCTTCTGGCCCTGATGTTCGTCATCAACCATTATTTCTACAAATCGATGCTCTTCCTGGCTGTTGGTGGTGTCTATAAACGCACCCACACCAAGCTGATGTATAGAATGGGTTGGCCTGATCACGCTCATGCCCTTCTCCTTCATCTCGGTTCTGGTGGGCATCATCGCCATGTCCGGCGTACCGCCCCTGTCCGGCTTTGGCGGACGTTGGCTCTTCTATAATGCCATTCTTGATCAGGATCTGAAACTTCCCCTGATCCTTGTCTTCATGGCCGGCCCGGTGAGTTTTCTCTATCTCTTCCGGCTCATTCACACCATTTTCCTTGGCCAGCGCAAGGATGAGCATAAAGAACTCAAGGAAGCCCCCTTCTGGATCCTGTTACCGCAGATGCTCTTCGTTGCCTTCCTAGTCGGCTTTGCCATTCTTCCCGGCATGGCCTTGCAGAAAGTGGATGGCTATATCGGCACGATCTTCGGCGACCAGCCACTGGTCTGGCATGGGCGGGAAATCATCTCAGCCTATGGCAACTGGAATCCGGTCGTCATCATTCTGGTCATCATAGCGATTTTCGTAACCGTATTCCTCATTCTTCTCGGTCTCAATCACAATGCCCAGAAGGTAAAGCAATTCAACATCGTCTTCTCGGGCGAACGGCCATTCAAACCCAACACGACCCACTTTGCCTGGAACTTCTTTGCCCCTTATCGCAAGGCGATGGGCATGATCGAAGCCCCCCTCGCAACAAGCTTCTGGACAGGCATCACCGATGCTCTTTCCGGTACCGCTGACTTTGCTCGCAAGGCTTACACAGGCAATGGCCAGACCTACGCCGTGCAGGGTCCTGTTCTTCGTCGTTGCTGTCTATCTTATCGCCATGGGAGGTGCGTCATGAGCTTTCAATGGATCCAGATCACCTATGCGCTTTTGACCCTGTTCATCGTGATCAACTACGGCATGATCATGACTGCGCTGGTGCGCAAGATCGCCGCCCGCGCAGGCGGTAGACATGGCATTCCGATCTGGCAGAATTATATCGATCTGTTCAAGAATTTCGCGCTGCGCTCCAAGATCAATCATGGTGTGATGTTCTATCTCGGCCCGGTTTTCCGACTAACCGGCGGCATCGGGGCTGCTGCTCTTTGTGCCAACCATTTATGGTTCCGAATGGTTTCAGAATTTTTCCTATTCCGGAGATCTGATCCTCGCTCTCTATTTCGTTTTCTTCGGAACGCTGGGGATGGCACTCGGGGCTGGTGAGTCAGGTCATCCTCACTCTGCCATTGGCGTCTCGAGAGGCCTCTCGCAGGTCACCATGGCCGAATTGCCCCTGGCGCTCGCGGTCTATGCCATCACCTTGCAATATAACAGCCTGGACATCACGACGATTGTCACCGCCCAGCAAGGCTCGATCCTGAACTGGACCCTCTTTACCAACCCCATCGCAACATTTGCGGCCATGTTCGCCTATGTCGGCACTATGATGCGATCCCCGTTTGATGTGGTGCTGGCACCGCAGGAAATCCCCATTGGACCGCCAACCGAATATCACTCGGCCTATCTGTCGCTGATGCTGACCAACCGGGCCGTCTTCCCGGTCGCCAAAGCGGTCATCTATATGAACCTCTTCTTCGGCGGAGCGTCCAACTGGTTCGAATTCGGGATCAAGATCTTCGCCCTCTACATGATCCCGACCATCATCGGAGTGGTACATCCACGCTTCCGCGTTGAACAATCCATTCGCTTTTTCCTCAAATGGGGACTGCCGGTCGGCATCCTCGCAATCCTGATGGTGTAAATGATGAAACATGTCGATCCCAACTTTGTCAAAAACGCCGACAAGGAATTCCCCTTGCGTGAGGAAATGCGCCCGCGCACGGTAGAAACGCCCGATGGCCAGACCATCGAGATTGACCCGCTCAATGACTATTTCTGCGACGCGGCCCCAAAGGTCCACCGCAAATCCTACTCAAAAATCGTCGAGGCCTTCTACAATTGGGCTCGGGCCGAAAGCCTTTGGGTTCTCGGTTTCGGCACGGGGTGCGGGGCAATTGAAATGCGCCCTCTGATGACCCCGCGCTTTGACGCCTACCGCTATGGTATCCAGTGGCGCCCAACCCCGAGGCAGGCAAATCTGCTGATCGTGTCCGGCTATCTCTCGGTCAAGACTTTAAAGCGAGTGATCCGCTCCTACGAGCAGATGCAAAGCCCCAAATATGTCATGGGCCTTGGTTCCTGCACCATCAATGGTGGCATGTATTGGGACAGCTACAACACCATCAAACGTCTTGATGACTATCTGCCCGTTGATGTCTACATCACCGGCTGCATGCCGCGTCCTGAAGCCCTTCTCTCCGGATTTGATACGCTGAAACAGATCATCAAGGCCGGAAAAGGGGAAGGTGCCAATATCTACGCCGAGAATTTTGCCCAGTACAAGGCCAACCAGAAGGCCGTCATCAAGGACTGGGACATGCCGGATTACTCATGGTGAGCAATATGAAAAAACTGATCACCCGCCTCCAGACCCGTTATGAGCTGACCGATCTCGTCTATCAGCGGCCTGACCTCACATTGGCAACCATCCGCAAGGATAAACTGCGTTCGCTTCTCATCGAGCTGCGCGATGTGGAAGCCTTCACCCATCTGACCCTGCTCACCGCGGTTGACTGGATGGAAGAGGATTTGTTCCAGCTCACCTACATGATGACCAACCGCAGCGCCAATCAGACATTGGCCGTTCGGGTCATGCTTGATCGCAGAAACCCGGTTGGAGACACGATCCATGATCTCTGGCCCACGGCAGAAACCTATCAGCGGGAATTGAAGGAAATGTTCGGCATCGATTTCCCCAGCTCGCCCCGCGTCGATGAGGAATTCATCCTTGAAGGCTGGACCGATCTGCCCCCTTACCGGCGCGATTTCGATAGCCTTGCCTATTCCCAGCAGACCTATAGGGATCGCCCGGGCCGTCAGACCCACGACCCGCGCGAGCATATGAAAAAGCATCTCTATCCAGACACCGAGCCGGGAGGGACCGAATAATGCTCAGCTATCAGACAGACCGTTCCCAATATCCCGCCACCGGACCAGACGGCAAGCTCGAAATAGACCTGGAATCAGGCAAATATCTCAAGCTCTGGCAGGGTCCGAACCACCCCGGCATCACCGGCAACATGTCGGTGGAGTTGACCGTCTGCGGCGACGAGGTTGTCGAAGGCAAAACCCATGTGGGCTATCTGCATCGCGGCTTCGAAAAACTGATGGAGCGACGCTCCTTCATTCAGGTTTTCCCAATCGTCTGCCGGGTTTGCGTGCCCGAACCCGACTTCAATGAATATTGCTATGCCGCCGCTGTCGAAGAGCTCTCCGGCATTGAAGTGCCAGAGATGGCAAACTGGATCAGAACCCTTATCCTCGAGATGGGGCGGTTCAACTCCTACATGATGTATATGGGCGGGCAATCGGGCTCCATGGGCCTTGGCATCGTGGGTCAGTGGATGACCTATGTCCGCGACCTGATGCTGGACCGCTTCGAAGAGCTGACCGGAGCACGCGTCTATCACATGTTCATCATGCCCGGCGGCGTTCGTGGTCATCTGCCCGAAGGTTTTGAAGATCGCATGGAAGGCGTCCTCAAAACCGCCGAGCGCTATCTCGATGATGTCGAGAAGGTGATGTTCCGCAATGCCGTTTTCAAACGTCGCACGAAGGGGACGGGCTATATCGACCCCGCCCTGTTCGAAGCCTATGGCGTCACCGGACCCAATGCACGAGCGGGCGGCGTTGCCAAGGACGTGCGCAAAGATTCGCCTTACCTCGTCTATGACCAACTGGACTTTGACATTCCGACCGCAACGGACAGCGACATTTACGCCCGTGCCGACGTTCGCTACCGCGACTTGAGAGAAACAATTGGCCTCATCCGTCAGATTCTTCAGAAGATGCCCAAAGACGGCCCCGTCATGGCCAAACTGCCCAACGTGATGCATTGGAAGATCCCGCGCGGAGAAACCTACATCAAGGGCGAAAGTTCACGTGGTGAATTTGGCTATTATCTGGTCACGGATGGTTCGGGTTATCCGCGCCGGATCAATGTGCGTGGCCCTTCCTATACCCATGCCATGGCCCTGCTGGAGCATCTGATTCCGGGCACCAACATCTCCGATGTCGCTGGACTGCTCGTCTCGCTACACACCTATCCGCCGGAAATCGAGAGGTAATCCCATGTCTCTTCGTGACGTTTTTTCTCCCTATACCGCATGGAAACATGTGTTCGAGCCGCCGGTAACCATCAAGGATCCGATTGGCAGGGAAGCCTCTGATATTTACCGTGGCTTCCACCAGAATGATCAGGACACCTGCATCGGCTGCGGTTCCTGTGAAGTCATCTGCCAGAATGCTGCCATCGATATGGTACCGGTTACCGACCCCAAAAAAGGCGATTCAGGCCTGCGTCCCGTGATCGACTATGGCCGCTGTTGCTGGTGTGCGCTGTGCGTCGATGTCTGCATGACCGGCTCACTGACCATGTCCAATGAATATACCTGGGTTGAAAGCGATGCTGACGCTTTCCGCTTCATTCCCGGCATTGATGCCAAATCCTGGGATGACAAGGAAAAGGGCTACAAACGCGAAAATAACGAGCGCCGACTGGCTGCCACCGAACGCGTTGATATGCGCATGATGTCGGTGGAGGAACGCGGCGACAATTTTGAAGAAATGGTCTTTGGCTATTCCCGCGAGGAAGCGGTGCTCGAGGCCGACCGCTGTGTCGAATGCGGTCTTTGCGTCTCGACATGCCCGGTTCACATGTCCATCCCGGACTATATAGCGGCGGTGCGCGAGGGTGACTATGATCAGGGTCTTCAACTGCTTTATGAAACCAACCCCTTCTCGGAGGTCTGCGGCCGCGTCTGCACGCACAAATGCGAAGACATATGTGCCGCTGCTCATGGTGGAGATGCCATCGCCATTCGCTGGCTCAAGCGCCACATCATTGACGAGGTGCCAATGGAGCGCCGGCTTGAGCTCATCAAAAAACCGGACCTACCTGTAACGGGAAAATCCATCGCCGTCATCGGTGCCGGTCCCGGTGGCTTGACAGCAGCCTATGATCTTGCCCGATCCGGTCACAAGGTGGTGGTTTTTGAAGCCTTGGACGCTCCCGGTGGCATGATGCGCTATGGCATCCCTGAATATCGCCTGCCTTATGATGCCCTCGACCGGGATATCTCGGTCATTCAGCAAATGGGCGTCGAGATCCGCACCAATACGCGCATTGGCACAGACATCTCAATGGATGATCTGCACAGCCAACATGACGCTGTGGTCATGTCGGTGGGTCTACATATTTCCCGTTCGACCCGCATTCCGGGTTGCGAGGCCCCTGGAGCGGAAAATGCCATCGAACTTTTGCGCCGCTTTACCAATGGCGAGGATATTCCTGTCCCGGAAAAAGTCGTCGTGATCGGTGCGGGCAACGTCGCCATGGATATCGCGCGAACAATGGGCCGCTTGCAGAAAAAGAAATATGGCAAAGTGGGCACCACCATTTGCGCCCGCAAGGATATTTCCATGTTCCGCGCCGACAAGGAAGAAATCGAGGAATCGCTTGAAGAAGGCATCGAGATCATCGAGCTACGCGCACCACAGGAAATGATGCTACACGAGGAAGGCGACAAGAAAGGCTGCGTCAGTTGCCTCAGAACATGGAAAGTCGTGCCCGGATGGGATGAAAAGGGACGCTTTGCCCCCGGATACGAGCAGGACGATGTCAAAATCCCGGCCGACATGATCGTCGAGGCCACGGGCCAGCAGGCTGATGTGTCCTTGCTTGGAGAGACCCTGACAGAAGCCCTCGAATGGAACCGCGGCTATCTTCAAACTGACAGCATGGGCCGCACTGCACTGCCGTGGCTCTGGGCAGGTGGTGATGCGATCAAGGGTCCTGATGTGGTCAATGCCGTCGCCGACGGCCACCGCATTGCACAGAGCATCAACCACTATCTCGGTGAAAAAGGAGGAACGCAATGAGCGAAGCTGACAAGGAAGCCCTGCATGGCATGACAACCGTCAAGGAAATTCTCGACACAGCGACCAAGTTTGAAATTGCTGCCAGAGACTTCTACACCGCACTCATTCCCAATGTATCGAAAAATTTCCGCTGGCTCGTTGAGGAATTGGCAGAAGAAGAACAGGGTCACGTTGATCTCTTCTCCACACTGGCGAACGATCCCAATGTGATCGGGGCGATGGAAGAAAAGATCGCCTGCCCGACGGCAAACACCAAATTCTCCGAATGTGTGCAAACACCAGATCTGGGTTTGAACCCGGATGATCAGGCGGTCTTGCAATATGCCCTGTTCCGGGAAACGGCTGCCATGGAGCAATATACCGAACTGGCGGCAACCGCTCCGGAAGGACCGCTTAAAACGACCTTCACATTCCTTGCCAACGAAGAGACCGAGCACAAGGAAGAGCTAGAGAAGGTTTATGACGAGCTGGTTCATTCGACGGACGAATAATCGTTCTGTCGGAATGACACAGCGGACAGGTCCCCGGCGGTCATAGCTTGATCTTGCCTGCAATTTGTTCTTCAGAAAGACGAGTGATTTTCATTGCTCGTCTTCATGAAGCGAGCGAGATCTGGCTGGAACTGGGCGGGAAAGGTTTTTAAGGCCGGATCACTTCGCAAACGGCCAACGCTTGCCCGCTTTCATCCTAGAGCAGAGAAACCTCGATGATATCTCCGGGTTTTATCTGGGTGACTTCTTCAGCTGGAAGCACGACCAATTCGCGACCTTGGCGTCTCTGAATGGACAATATGCCGTCCTTTCCAGATTTCTTGCCAGTATTGGAAGCCTGAAGGCCGACCTCATTCTCCTTTTGAAGAAGGGCAACCCTCGATTTTGCTGTTTCCAGGCTCATCTGCGCATCCAGAATATTCTGCTCTGTTTCCACAAGATCTCCCGCAAGAGAGCTGAAATAAGTCAGGTCATGCTCGTTGGCCAAACGCTGGGCTTCGGCAAGATTGCTTTGAGTTGCATAGAAGTTTGCCGTTGCTTCCTTCGCTTTCCGCCTCGTTTCAATCAAGGCCTGCTTGTCGCGTCTCCGCCCTTCAGCAGCCTCTCGGGAGACATCAAAATACTTTGGCAGATATTTCTTGTTCCAGTCATTATAGGCTTCAACGGCGGCGGCTTCTTCCTCACTGACATTTTTTATGAGCTCTCGCACTGTCCGCACCTGTGCCGCAGCAAGATCAATCTTGGCCTTGTCCAGTGCAACACGCCGCTTCCAAAGATCGAAAGACTGTTTGTAAACGCCAATCTGCTTCTGAAAAAGATCTTGAGCCTTGCTTGCTCCCAAAAGCTCCACAAGCTCGGATGGCATGTCGATCGTGTCCTTTTCATCGATCGCCGCCTGCAATCGTGCCTTGCGTGACAAAAGAGACGCCAATCTCAGTTTGGCCGCATCCACATTCTGCTCGGCTTCCATGATCGGCAACTTGGAAGAGACATCGCGCCCAACCTTCAAATAACCTGAAGCAAGCGCCAGAAGCTGAGACACGGTCATGTTGGGAATATAGCGATAGGCGCCGGGTTTGTTGACGTCTCCCTTGATGAACACCGGCGGACGCGATGCATATCCTACACGGACGACGAGCTTGATGTCATTGAGCTTCAGGCTCTCGTCTTCAAGTTGATCCGCAATTGTGCCAAGTGACTTTTCCAGCACATTGAAATTACCCAGAATAGGCAGATTGATCATGCCCGAACCGGAAACCGTATATTTTCCCGAAAGGTCATTGCGTTTATAAAGCATCGTTTGGGTGGTATCAGCAGAATGATCAAGAAATGTGATTTCCAGCTCATCCCCCACCATGACAGGGAAATCCTGCATGGTTACGGGAAGAGAGGGCGTCGCCTCAACTGCCTGACCACCAAGGATAACCAAGGCCAGACATAGCGCTGCGAGAAACGCAATTGCCGACCGGAAACGCACTGAAATACTCATGAACTCTACTCTATTGCGCCAAACCATCATTTGCGTAGAGCGGCTCTACTCCCTGAACCGGGAAGGCCCCTCCCAACACCGTCAAAACGCGCATATATTCACTCTCGTCCAAATTTCTCACAAAATCCGCATAATTGGAAAGCAAATCCTCAGGTAAAGCCCGTAGATCTTTTATTAAGGTAAACAGCCCAATCAAGTCATCTGCTGAGAGCAGCTGCCGGGCAAGATCAAACCACAGACCGGTTTGGCTTTTCGTGACATTTTCAAGCTCGACCTGCTTGAAATAATAATTGGCCTCGGAGCGGTTCCCTTCCATCAGCGCAAACCGACTGGCAACCAGCGGATAGAACGGAAGCTGCTCTTGAGGAAGATAATGGCCTATCTCTTCGGCTATAACGTCTTCATGGCTGGCAAACAAATCTTCAAGCAAATTGGCAATTGCATCATGTGATACCTTGTCTGGGCCATAAGAGCGCAAAAACGATATCGCGCCATCCAAGTCACCAATTGTGCTCTTGAGCGAGATCATCGTCTCGGCATCACCATCGGAAAAAGGATAATTGGCTGCAATCAACGCATCCAGATAAGCATTGACCTGAGCTTTGTTGCCCAGCTTGAGTGCATAGGAACTGGCCAGGAAACTCATCTGAGGATGCTTGGCAATGACCTGACTGGACAGATTGGATATCAAGTCTGCCCGCCCAAATTTGAGACACTCATTGAACATGATCGTCAGGCCAATTGTAAGAGGACTGCCATTTATGGAGTTTTCGAGCCAATGCCCGGCCCGCTCAAGAGCCTCCTCATTCTGACCTTGTCTCAACAGCAATTTGAAAATCTGCGCACGCATGGGCCACAATGTCTGATCAGCATCCCTGTCGCTATCCATTTTTCGGAAATAGGATAGGGCTTCCTTTGCATTGCCATCTTTGAGAAGCAGCATGACAAGCCTCTGCTCATAGACCGTAGGCATTTCCCCACGCGCTGCAAAAAGCTTGAGAAGCTCGGTTTCTTGCTCATACTGGCCTTGTAATCGACGGCGACCAATCAGCGTCTCGAGATATTGAAGATCTGGCGAATGCCTGGCCAAATAGTCAAGCTGCTCGAAATATCCATCCTCTTTCTCCAGGGTCAGATAGAAATTGAGCATCATCTCGTGGATTTCCAGATTGCCCGGATCAGTTTTTAGAATGAGTTTGAGCGTTTCCTCATAAGCATCCAGATCGCCGACAAGGCTTTGCAGCTTTGCAAGCTCCACCAGTATGTAGGGATCCCGGTTCCCGCCCTTAACCAACCTGTCCGTAAGACGATAGGCTTCCTGAAAATTCCCATCCTTGAGATAGGCGCTGATTTCTTCCTTTGGGTCAGGCAGCAACAGATAACCGGCACCGAGGGCCACCGCCAAAAGGATGATCACCTTGTAATATATCGGCTTCATCCCGCAACCTTTTCTCTGGCTGGCATGGCTCTGTCAGGCTTGAGCAAAGAGTGAATTTCTACAGAAACCGTCCGCTGACTGGCAAAGGGCAAAGTGACGGAGAGAAGATGATCCTCACCGACAGATATCTGTTGGTCGAACGCTCCCTCAGACCAATGCGCCACGACGCGATAACAACCTTTGGGCAACCCTTTCCAGAGCATTTCACCTCGACCAAAGCCGTTGGCCTCAAATGTCAGTTTGCATTCCCCCGTATCACAATCTGAATGGTTGACGTTGCGCACTTCCCAACGGGACGATTCAAGAAATGGAACAGAGGCAACCACCTGGTTTGCGTCATCGCGTTTCATAATCGCGAGAACCGGCACAGCCACTGATGCATCAAGGGCGACATAAAGAGAGCCCGCATGCCGGTTCTGACCAATCACGCCCTTGCTGTTAAGCCAATCAACGCCAAGCTCATCGGCATGATCAAAACGCAAGGTCTGCAAAAAATCACGATCATGGATCGCCCAGCGCATCGAACCCAGCTTTTCAATTCGAGCCTCGAAAAAGCTGTCGGCAATGGCTGCATAGTGTGACGCAGTCAAAGGAAAGTAGGGTCCGTCGCGGGCGAGATCCAGATGGGTCTGTATTGCCTTTATGGCATTTGCACGCTCGCCTGAGAAAGAATGATAATAGACATTGAAGGGCTTGAGGCGGCGAGGAAACTCGGTGTTCTTCAAGGTCTCTTCCAAAGCAGCAAAGCCATAGAAGGGCCCCTTCCAATTGTTGGTGAAGGTCTCCTCATTGCTGGCAGCTGCATATATCTGGCGCTGATCACCAATAACCCGCGACAGGGCCGGTACATAAATGACCGATGGATTGCTAAGGTCATAACGGGAGTCGCCCCCATTCAGATTTCGGACGCCAGCAAGTCGCGAAGCGCGTATCGCCGCTTCGAACGGTCGCGTATTTCCACTCCAAAACAGAATTTCTGCCTTTTTGCCTTTCGGCGCCTGTTGAGTGGCAAAATCCAGCGACCCCTTGATTTCCGTATCAAGATCGAAAGGAAAGCGCAGATAGGCCCGCAATGCCCCTTTCAAGCCATCCAAAATGTAATTGTCGGTTTTAACATCGGGAGAAATTCTATTCAAAATCGTCTCGACTGAACCGATGACACCGGTTGGAGCGGAACTGGACTCTTCATTTTTTTTCTTCAGAAGTGCCAATTCCTTTTCCCGATCATAATTTTCGAAAAAATTCCAGTCAAAGGGATGCGTATGTGTATGGCTGGCGACCTCTACCTGAGGCTGGGCAAGGATTTCCCTGGCTATCTCCAATCCATCGTCGGTTCCCCCGATAGCCTTGTCAAAGTCACCGGTAACCAGCCCTATGGACACGGGAAGACCCGGATAAGGCTTGATCAACTCTTCCAGCATCACCTTTGAGGAAAAAACACGATCTTTCTTGTATTTCTCCATGAAGGAAACATTGTTCCAGCCATCCCCGTCAACATGCGAGAAATAAATGCGGTTGCCATAAAGAGTGGTCGTATCGGGAATTGGAAAAGCATGTCTTCCCAGCACCGTTTCGAATAACTCAAACGGATTGAGCAGCCACTGCATCAAATTGACGCTTGCTTCATAATCAAACTCATACCCCGAATGGACAAACGCTCCGTTTGCATTCGTGGTAATCAGCGCCGATTGCTTCAAACCGGTTTGGTCTGCAAAGTGAACACTTAAGTGAATCCTGGTTTCCGGGCTGATTGCTTCAAAATAGTCAAAATTGGGAAGAACACGAAAAGGCTCTCTTTCAAAAGCATAGATTTTCCGATCAATGACCTCATATCCGGCATCCGATGTATCAAACAGAAAAGAGAAATGGTTTTTCAGCCCCAATTGCGCAAGGAACCGATTTGTCAGTTTTTTGGACTCTTGGCTGTCGATACCTCCAACCTGAGAAAAAACAACGAACTGAGTGCCACCGCGAATGCACTCCTCAGCCCAAATCAGATAGTCTTTCCAATTGACCAGGGATCGATGAAACCAAGTGACGACCGCTTTCTTGTCTCTCATCTCGTCAACGGACGGAAGCCCTTGTTGAATATCGTGATAATCTACCTCATAGCCCAAGTAATTCAGCGGCATTTCAAGATAGGCGTGAATATTGGTGTCAACCGGCTCCTTTTCATCACGACTGTCATACAGGGCAAGCACGGTCCGTTTAACAAAAGGCTCGAAACGCTCGGCCTTTGCCGAGGGGGCAATACTGGATTGAGCGAAACAAGATCCAGCCATGCCCGCCACAATGACCGTAACCCTGATAAAGAGAACGAGCGCTTGCAGAACGACTTCACGCATTTCAAATCCTACACAAAACAGTTGCGCAACCCTGGCAAGATCAGATAAAGCCGCAACCAATTTATACAAACCGAAATATTTACTATTCTGATCCGAGAAAAGCCAAGCTGATTATAAAAATCAACTTTAGCGATATTTACCATTTTAAATCAAATTGTTCGATGATTTAGAGTTAATCCTGTACAATTTATCAGAGCGTACTATAAATGCCACGGATCAACAGCTGCGTGGGAAACCGAGATCAAAAAATGCTTAGTGTAATGTATCGATGGATTAAACCTTCTATTGAAGGCTTTGCACTGTTTTTCATCATTTTTGCCCTTGACGAGCTGATCCCGGGTGTCGATCTGATGGCGCTATCTCCTCATCCGTTTTGGTTACCAGTCATACTCTTCTCTCTGCAATATGGGGTAACGGGCGGAATTCTGGCGTGCATGGCGAGCGTGGCATTGCAGCATCATTTCGCACCACCCATTCAGGGACTAGATGAAGGTGTGTTTGAATTTCAGCTCCGCCTCTGGTTGCTGCCGATCTTGTGGTTGCTGTCCGCCATTTTGGTTGGCAGCCTGCGCAGCCGTCAAAACTGGCAACTGAACCAGCTCATGACACACATCCGTCAACTGGAGACCGAACAAGACACGATCAAGGAATATAACCGATCCCTTGAAACGACGATTGATCAGTTGCAGAGAGATTTCGTTACCGTCAAGCAGTCTGATGCCAACGAGAGCCAGAAGCGCGCCCCTGAAGATGGTGGTCTTCTTTCAACCCTTGATGATCTGCGAAACCCGCAAGGGCGTTGGACAGAAGTGGGTCTTGAAGAAACGCTGACCGGGTTGATTGGCCCCGTCACCAGAATTTCCATCCTGACGAACGATGGTCACTGTTTCTATCCGACAGAGCTTGTCAGGAAAATGAAGCAGTCAAACCAGAAGCCAAAGACCGGGCAGGACCATTATGACCGCATCGATCATGGCAAAGTGGTTGAATTGCGCATCAACAAGGACAACTCGACACAGCAGCCTGACGCCGAACGCGACAACCATGCGCATGGCAAACATCTCAACCACATGGAATTGCCGCTTCGCACCGCTGATGATGGTCTTCTTCGGGGGACCTTGGTCCTTGAACTGGCAGAAGACAGCGCCCAGACGCTATCTGAAACGATCAAAAAGAACGGTGCGCGAATGGATGTGATCACCGTCAACCTGGCCAATGCCCTTCGCAGCCACTACCAATCTGCAAGGACCCGCGCACCAGCAGCCCACCAAAACGAAAACTCCGAAGAACGGCCATCATCCCTCATCAAGCTTGGTCGTCTCCCCGGAAATGGCAAATTGTTCGACATGCCTATCGTTGAAGACTGACCCGAATGACCGCAAGTATGGAAGCCCCGGAGATGGCAACCAAGAGGGACATCCCTGACACAGCGACTGCACCTTCAAACTGGGCGTTCGGACCTCTCCTTCTGCTTGCTCTGCTCCTGGAGGTCCCTTTGGGACTTTGGGGTCTCACGACCGACACGCATTTGGCGGGCCCCTTCGCAGTTCATGCAATCATATGCCTTGCTCTCTTCCTGCTCACAGTTCTGCAACACCACCAGACCATCACAAGAATTCCACGCGGTCGCTTTGATCCAATCGGCATGCTCGTTCTTGCCTGTCTCGGACCGGCCGGGGCTCTCGGCTTGCTCATGAGCGCAGGCCTGCTATGGATCAACAGGGGATCGGAAGAAAAAAACAGGGAATGGTTTGAAGATCTCAGCCTCATAGGTGTGCAGCATGACACCAATGACCTCTACCAGAAAATCATAAACAACCGCACACGACCACTGGGTAACAACAATCTCAAATCCTTTGACGAGATTCTGGCCCATGGCAAAATGGATGAGAAACAAGCGATGCTCGGGGTGATCGCGCTCAAATATCACCCCAGTTTCCTCCCGTTTCTGCAAAAGGCCCTGAAAGATCCAGAAGCGGCGATAAGAATCCAGGCGGCGGCCGTTTCAACCAAGTTGCACACAGATATCAAATCGCGCATGGAACGGCTGTTGAAGAGCCGACACAATTCCCCTTCAGTTGACCAGATCCGCACCACCGTTGACGACTATAGCAGGCTCATTCATTCGGGTTTGCTGGAAGAGCATCAGAAAATCCAACTGATGCAGTCTCTGAAGCTTTTCCTCGCAGAACATGCCTCGGACCCTCAGGCCGCTTTCCTGAAGTCCGGAATCGAGCCCGCTTCTTGGGACAATGACCTCCTGCGGTCTCAAACGGAGGCCCGCTCGATCGGCAAGTTCGATCTGACTGATGACAACGCGAGCAAATCAGACAAACCATTAAACGACGTCCCGCCAAACTCACCCTCCGGAAACAATGGATGAGTGTGACATGGCCTTGATGGAAAACAAAAAGAACAAGCAGAAATCGGTCCTTGTCCGCAGATCGCATCAGCGCGCGGCAGATGAGGCCGGGGATCCAAAAATCGCAAAATGGCATGCCATTGCAAACAAGGATGCAAAAGCTGATATCTGCCTGATCGTCGAAGGATGCTACCCCTTCGTTCGAGGTGGCGTTTCCACCTGGCTCGATTGGCTGATGAGAAACCAGCCGGATCTGACTTTTTCCGTCTTTGCAATCTTTCCCTTCTCCGATTTCCGTAAGGCTCATTACGAAGTGCCCGACAATCTGGTTTCATTTCACCAACTCGGACTTCAGGATTTGGGCAAGGAAAGCTCGTTTGGCCACAAGATCGATAACAAGTCCGTTAAACAGCTCCATGAGGAGATGACGACGGACCTGCTGAACCTGTTTGATGTCGGCGGATTGGAAGACTTCTCACGGCTTAATGCTGCAATACAGGATCCCGCTTCGGGCATTCCCAAATCAGGTTTCATGAACAGCCCCTTTGCATGGCATCTGATCAACAGCCTTTATGAAAGGAAAATGCCGCAAGCCTCCTTCCTTCATTTCTTCTGGGCAGCCCGCGTTCTGCTGGGAGGCATGTTTGCTATCATGCAAAGCGATATTCCCCGAGCCGACCTTTATCATACGATCTCAACCGGATATGCCGGTCTTCTGGCTGCCCGGGCAAAACTGGAAATGAAAAATCCGGTGCTCATTTCAGAACATGGCATCTACTCCAATGAGCGCAGGATCGAAATCCTGATGGCAGACTGGATTGCCGACACGGTAGATACGGGATTGTCACTGCAAGACAAACGCTTCGACTTGCGGGATCTATGGCTCCGCGCCTTCGATTCCTATGGCCGGACCTGCTATCAGGCCTGTGATGAAATCACGACTCTCTTTGAGGGAAACCAGCGAATACAGGAATATTTGGGTGCCCCGACCGACAGGATGCATGTCATTGCCAATGGCATCAAATTCGAGAATTTTTCCTCGCTGGAAAAGCAGGAAGGTCATCCTCCAACGATTGCTCTGGTAGGGCGCGTTGTCCCAATCAAGGACATCAAGACCTTTCTTCGCGCCGTTTCCATCGCTCGCAAGTCTATAGATGACTTGTCCGCTCTTATCATGGGCCCGACCGATGAAGATGAAGACTATTTTGAGGAATGCAGACTGCTCGTAGGAGAGCTGGATCTGGAAAGCTGCCTCACTTTCACGGGGAATGTCAAATTGACGGATTATTTCCCGCAAACAGACCTCATTGTCCTGTCCAGTCTTAGCGAGGCACAGCCTCTGGTTCTGCTGGAAGCCGGCGCAGCCGCCATTCCCTGCATTGCCACTGATGTCGGATCCTGCCGCGAAATCATCGAAGGCCGCTCGGATGAGACGCCCGCCATCGGGGCCGGAGGAATAGTCACTGGTCTGGTCGACGCAGTCAGCATCGCGCGCGCCATCGTCGAACTTCTCACGGACAGTGAGAAGCGGATTGCTCTGGGTAAGACCCTCCAAACGCGGGTAGATCGTTATTATCGATCAGAGCAGTCGGCCCAGAATTACAAAGCGCTTTATGCACGACATGGAATAACATCGGCCCAGTCGGATCCAATTGGAGATCCGCGCGAGCAGGACAGGTGAGCGATGGCAGGCATTGGTTTCAAGTTGCAGAAGATCGCGCGTCAGCAGGGACTATTTTCCGGTTTTTCCGCTTACGGGCATGCTGCGGTCATCGTTGCCGGACCCTGGATTTTCACAATCATTGCCGTCGCGCTCATTTCGATCTCGACCGAAAAAAGGCTCGGCATCGAAAGCCTCGCCAATTTCCGCATCGTGCTGATCTATGCCTTTGCATTGTCGATCATAGCAACCGCTCCAGTGGTTATCATTGCGACCCGCATGGTATCAGACATGTTCCATGCCCGATCTTTCGACAGGGTCAGCCATGTTCTGTTTGCCGCCCTTTTCTTTGGCCTCTTGCTGACAGGGCTCGCCTCGTTTCTGGTGCTAGTGGTCTATTTCAATATTGATCGACACTATTTGCCACCAGCCATATTCATCAATTGCCTCATCGCTCTCATCTGGATCGTGCTGGCCTTCAGTGGCGCGATACGCGATTATGCCGCCATCACGATTGGCTTCGCTGTCGGCTTGTCGATTTCAATCATGCTTGCAATATGGTCCGCTGGGCGGGGGGGCCAGCCGATTGATCTTCTTTGGGCATTCTCGGTCGGGCTCTGTTTTACGTTCTTCTGGATTCTGGTCAGGATTCTCAGAACCTTCCAGGACGCCATTCAAGCTCCCTTCTCTGCATTGCGCCTGATGCTGCGCGTTACACGGCAACATTGGATTCTGGCAGTCGGGTCATTGATCTCCATGATCGCCGTATGGGCGGACAAATTCGTCATGTGGATTGCTCCAACCGGAGAAAAGCTTGCCGTCGGGCTGGTTCATGCCCCCATCTATGACAGCGCCATGTTTCTTGCCTATTTGGTGATCATTCCATCACTGGCATCTTTCATGATTCACATCGAAACCAATTTCTTTCTTCGCTTCAAGGTCTTGCACAAGGCAATCGAAAATCACGCCACTCTGAAACAGATTGAAGACCTCACCAGACAATTGGCAACATCGACCCAGAAAGGATTGTGGCAAATTCTGCTTGTTCAGGGACTATTCTGCCTTTTGGCAATATTCATGGCGCCGCTCATCATCGAGCATTTCAATTTTCAATTCCGCCAGATCAGCATCTTCCGGATCGGCATTATCGGGGCCCTGTTTCAGTTTCTGTTTTTGGCATCCTCCTCTACCCTGTTGTTTCTCAACCAGAACAAAGACTATCTGAAGCTGCAACTCTTGTTTTTATTTCTCAATACAGTTTTCACTGTCGTCACCCTTCATTTCGAGTCTATATATTTGGGATATGGATATTTGGGAGCAAGCGTCGTGTCTGGTCTGGTGGCCTATCTATTGCTCGAAAACCGGCTCGATAATTTGCAGTTTCACATATTTCACATGGCTGCAACGCGCAGTGGTGAGAATGACTGGATGAGATAGACAAATGATGACCATTTTGTTTCGAACAATCGTGGCCAGCTTCGTTTTTGCAAGTCTGATCGACGTATCCTTTGCAGATGGGGAACCGGAAAAACGCCCTGATCTGTTTCAAGTCAAGCATTGGGGATATCAACTCCAAGGCCCGGACTTCGAGGAAATCGCCGCAAGTCCCCTCGACCTGATCGTCATTGATGCTTCCCGGGATGGTTCCAGAGAAGGTGCATATCTCCCTGAAGAAATTGACCAGCTGAAAACCAAACCCGATGGCTCAAGACGCCTCGTGATATCCTATTTGTCAATCGGTGAGGCAGAAGACTATCGCGGCTATTGGCAAGAGGAATGGAACGACAATCCACCTGAATGGCTGGGTGAGGAAAATTCGAATTGGCCAGGCAACTATCTCGTTGAATATTGGAATGAGAGTTGGCAGACCATAATCGAAAAGCAGTTCGACCGTGTGATCGATGCCGGATTTGACGGTGTTTATTTTGACCGCGTCGACATCTATTGGGATTACAGAGAAAGACCAACCTCGGAAGAAGACATCATTGCCTTCGTAAAACGATTGGTCGACAGGGCCAGAGACAAAAACCCGTCCTTTCTTATCATGGCGCAGAATGCCGAAGCCCTGTTCATGCACGACGCATATGCCGCCCTACTCGATGGAGAAGGCAAGGAGGACCTGTTTTTCGGCATCAATGGCGATGAAGTGCCCAACTCGGAGGAAGAGATATACTGGAGCCGCAAATATCTTCTGCAAGGCTATGAAAAAGGTGTTCCCATTTTCGTAATCGAATATCTGCAAGACGAAACCTTGCGTCAGCAAGCCAGAGAAAAAATAAGGCAGCTGGGCTTCCTGCCAATCTTCGCAGAGCGGTCTTTGTCGCTGTTGCCGCAAGAATAGAGAAGCCTCAGGGGCTGAATGCCTGAAAAGAAAAGACGCTTGTCTTCTGCCGCACACATATCCTCGACAAAAGTCCAGAGGCATTGCGGCTGCGCACTCTGCCCCTGACGCTTAAACAGAATAATGTCAGCAAAAAGCAAGCGGTTTCAGTTCATCAACTGGTCAAATGGCAGAAAGTCGAGCATGTCTCCTTTGTTGACGAGCGTATCTTCGGGAATTTTCGCCAACCCGTCAGCCCAGCAAACACTATTCATGATCGCGGATCCCTGACGAGAAAAAGAGTGCAGCTCCATCTTGCCATCCTCACCGACAACCGCTTTCACTCGAATATATTCGCGCCGCTTGCCGGGCTTGGAGCGCTCGAACCCCGCTGGCAAACACCAAACCGGTTTGACGGTCTCGGCCTGTCCTTGCAATTTGCGGATTACCGGCCCGGCAATCAGAAGAAAGGTGACATAGGTCGAGACCGGATTGCCCGGCAGCCCCACGAAAATGGTATTCTTGACATGACCATACGCCACCGGCTTGCCCGGCTTGATATTGAGCGACCAGATCTCAAGATCTCCAAGTGCCTCGATGGCAGCCTTGACATGATCCTCCTCGCCCACAGAGACACCACCCGTTGTCAGAATGAGGTCTGCTGCATCAGCTGATTTTTCAAGCTTTTGCTTTATGGTTTCAAGGTCATCCTCTGCCCACCCCATATCGACCACCTCGCAGCCCAGCTGTTCCAGAAGGCCATTCAGTGCGTAGCGATTGGAATTGTAGATTTTTCCCTGCCCCAAGGGCTGACCGGGATCGGTCAACTCATCCCCGGTCGACAGGATCGCAACTTTCACGGGCTTGAAGACCGTCAATGTTCCAACACCGATCGATGCGGCCATGGCAAGATGCGACGGCGCAAGCCGTGTTCCGGCTCGGACAGCCACATCACCAACCGAAATGTCTTCTCCGATGCGCCGGATATTGTCACCCGGCTTGACGGGTGTCTTGAAGGTGACAACGCCATCCTTTTCCTCGCATTTCTCCTGAATGACAACGCTTTGAGCGCCAGCGGGAACCGCAGCTCCGGTAAAAATCCGAGCCGCCGAATTTGGCTCCATCGGCACCCCGACATCACCGGCGGCAATGCGTTGGAGTACCGGCAAGGAGAGCCGGGACGCATCAGACATCAGCGAGTCGCACCGCACCGCGTACCCATCCATGGCGCTATTGTCTTCGGGTGGAGCATTGGTTGTGGCCACCACATCCCGCGCAAGCACCCGGCCCCGCCCGGCCATCAGATCAACAGTTTCAGTCCTATCGAGTGCGGAAAGACCAGCAAGGATCTTGCTGAGGGCATCCTCGACTTCCATCAATGGTTTTTTACCAGTTTTAGGGGCTTTTTTTTGTGTCATGACAAGCTCTCGATATCTGCAATTTTGTAGGAGTTTGGAGAGATTTGCGAAAGCAAACGGGGGACGTTCACTTGGGCAGGTCGCACTCGATGACTCCCTATCTAATCACTATAAAACTCAGGGTCCTATTCGCAATTACACCAATCTGTTTCATCAGATTGCTTTTCTTTGTCGTCATCAAAGACATTGCGTCCTGGCCAAGCTCTCTTTTGCCCAGGCGACGAGGGCTTCAACATCGGCTTCCAGCTCGACGGCAGCCCCTTGCGAAAAATCAAGCCATGCCTCCAGATTGAGGGCATTGACACCAACGATAATGGGCGTGTCCAGCGATATTGCCTGAGCCATGACATCCCGAAAACCACCGCCCTTCGCCTCGCGCTTTCCATATTTGTTGATCACAAGCAGATCAGCATCACCAAGTCGGCTCGCTGCAAGGCCGGCCGCTTTTTCAAGCGCACTGGTGTCCAGATAACAGCTCTTGGATTGACCAGCGAGATTTTGCGAAACACGGATTCTGGGACCATCGGGCAACACACTGATATACATGTCGCACTTTTCAGCCCCCTCCTTCTCGGTTTCTGATTGAATAGTGCCTGTCACCTTGATCCCGTCGGCAATCAGGCGAGATGCCATTTCCGAGAGGATCTGATTGACGTGAACCGTGCCGCTTTCGGACACCACATAAGCAAATTTCATCTTGGCTAATCACTGCATGGATAGGGGAATGGATCAGACGCCTTTTCCGCATTTGACCGGACAACACAACGATAGAACTTTCACATTTTTCTGTCCATATCGCTCACAGACCGAGGCTCGGGAAAATCCGAGCCGATCACAGAACTGGTTGCGAATTATCCGTCAAGGAACAAGCAGCATTCCGCAAAACCAGCGAAATTTGACAACCCGCCAACATCGGCTAGCGAAGACCTACCGTCATGTTGAGCTGATAATGAATGCCGCGACCGATCATTTCGCCAATAAGAACAATCACGACGCCTGCAAGACCAACTGTCAGCGATAGACCGTCCTTTGTCAGCAGAACCCAGATCCACGAAGCCAAGACGGCAAACAGCAACGCAAAGCGTGCCGCCATCCATGTTGCAAAGTGAGGACAGAGATCCGTAGGCCGCTTGATGGCGGTTTCGATTTCCAGCAAGGACGCGGCCTGTTTGAGAGTGACAAAAAGGGATCCGACAAAGGAAAGTGCCATCACGCCAATCGGGCAAAAGAGGGAGAGACCGGTTTGAACCGGCATGGCAGCCGCGAAGAGACAGGACGCCAGCGCGCTGCCACCCAGCAGCGTTGTCACGGTAAAGGCCACCGGTGTCATCCAGTTATACCAGGTAGGAACGGTGCGAATTCTGTAAAGCGCGATCATGCTGGCAAAAAAGGCCAAGCTGAAAAGGAATGTCAGACTTGTGAGCGACATGATCATCCAGTCACCGCTTGTTCCAAGCCAATCCAGTCCGACCCAATCAACAATCCAGCCCAGCAACCCCAGAGCTGCAAATCCGCCGCCAAAGAATACCTCGTTGGAGAAGGCCGAGCGGCCAACCCGAAAGACGGCATTGATTGCCCGTCGCGGCGAGCCCAGATGCAGGGTCGCGATGGCAAAAGAAGCAATCAGCAACAGCCAGACGGCCAGCATTGCATGATCAAGGCGAAGCATTTGTTCCGGAGTTCCTCCGGCAAACAACTTGTTGAAGAGACACCACCAATAGGCCCCGATTGTGCTTTGCGCTATTACGGTGAAAAAGACCAAAGGCCATTCCGCAAATCCCATGTCACACCTCCTCAGCATTCCCAAGACGACCCGTCCGATCCGCGCCCTGTCGCGCGTTTGGATTAGGCCTGACCACAATATTGGGAGCGGTGAAGATTTCGGGCGGCATCGGGGCTATGGTTGCAAAGCGACCGTAGCGCGCACGAAGCTCTTCAATCGGGCCAAAATCGAGCGCCCTGGTCGGGCAGGACTCGACGCAGACCGGTTTCAGCCCCACCGCCAGCCGCTCGTAGCAACCGTTGCATTTGGTCATGTGGCCTTTGTCGGCGTCATATTGAGGCGCATCATAGGGACAAGACATGTGGCAGAGCTGGCAGCCGATGCAAAGATCCTCATCAACCGTGACAATCCCGTCCTCGGGTCGCTGATACATGGCGCCTGACGGACAGACCTCGACGCAAACAGGCTTTGAGCAATGATTGCAGGCGATCGAGAGATAATAGGAAAAAACCGTTTGTTCCCATGTCTCTCCGATCGCCTGCCAGTCACCACCGCTATATTCGTAGACACGCCTGAAATTGATATCTCGGCTCAAATTCTTGTAGTCTTTGCAAGCCAGCTGGCAGGTCTTGCAGCCGGTGCATTTTTCGGCATCGAAATAGAAGCCATATTGCATTGCCATGCCTCAAGCCCTTTCGATTTCGACGAGATTTGTGTGTTGAGGATTGCCCTTTGCCAACGGGCTGGGACGTTGCGAGGTCAGGATATTGGCTGATCCGCCGCTATCCTTGCCAGATACGTCCGGTTTGAACCAGGCCCCCTGCTCCATGGAGACAACACCGGGCATGATGCGGGGCGTCACCTTGGCCGTGGTCTGGGTTTCACCGCGCAGACTTCTGACCCGGACCCTGTCGCCGTCTGAAATTCCCCGCGCCCTGGCATCGATGGGATTGATCCAGACACTGTCCGTTATCGCCTGCCGCAACAGATCGACATTGTGATAGGTGGAATGGGTCCGGCCCTTGGGATGACGAGCATAGAATTGCAAGGGATAGCTCTTGCGGGTTTCCCTGTCTTCATAGCCTTCCCATGTGGCGACATATTGAGGAAGCGGGGTAATGACATCCCCCTCTGGCAAATCCCAACTGGCTGCGATCTCTGCTAGACGGTCTGAATAGATTTCGATTTTTCCTGATGGCGTCTTGAGAGGATGAGCAAGGGGATCGGCGCGGAAGTCAGCAAGCCCCACCCGCATCGCTTCAGGTGCGCGCCTTTTTATCATTCCCATTTGGCGTGCGGTTTCAAGATCCGGCAGGTCGGGATCCGCTTGCCGCATCGTCTCGTGGGCTTCTTTGAGCCAGTCTTCGAAGCTCTTGCCTTCAGTATAGACGTCTTCAACGCCCATATGCCGGGCAAGCAGTGAGCAGATGTCCCATGCCGACTTGCATTCATACATCGGCTCGATGGCGGGCGAGAGATAAATCGGTCCGCCCATTTCACCCACGGCATAACCGTTTGTGATGATGTCGGATCCCTCGAAATTTGTGATGTCGGGCAACAGCACATCCGCAAATTTTGCGCTCGGCGTCAGGTGATTGTCGATCACCAATATGAATTCGCAAAGACTTTCATCCTCAAGGATTGCGGTCGTTTTCGAAATATCCGAATGCTGGTTGATCAGCGTGTTACCGGCATAGTTCCAGATGAATTTGATGGGCTGGTTCAAGCGCTCTGCGCCCTGAATGCCATCGGCTTTTGCGGTCATGTCCTTGCCGCGCGAAATGGCATCGGTCCACAAGAAGACCGGGATTTTGGCAGAGACCTGATTGTCCGGCAACGGCAGGCCCGGCACTGGATAGCTGTAGTTGCCCGGCTCCTCACCCAGATTGGTTCCGGCAAGCCCGATATTACCAGTAAGAATTGAAAGCATTGCGACGGCACGGGCATTCTGCTCGCCATTGGCCTGACGTTGAAGACTCCAGCCCTGCGCAATGAAAACGGGTCTGGCCTGCCCGATTTCCCGCGCCAGCTTGATGATCCGGGAAGCGGGAATGCCTGTGATGGGGGCAGCCCAATCGGGTGTCTTGGCAATGCCGTCACTGCCTGATCCGAGAATATGGGCTTTGTAGGAACCGTTCGCGGGGGCGTGAGCTGGCAAGGTTGTTTCGTCATAGCCGATGCAGTAGCGATCCAGAAAGTCCTGATCGACAAGATCTTCACTGATCAGGACATGCGCGATGGCCGAGACGAGCGCGGCATCCGTGCCGGGGTGGATGGGCAACCATTCGTCTTCTTTACCCAACATGCTGTCCGAATAGCGCGGGTCGACGAAAATTGTGCGTGCGTTGCTGGTCTTTTTCCATTCCTGGAACTGAAATGTTTCGCTGCCGCCACTCATGCGCAGCTCGGAGGGGTTATAACCGAAAAACACGCAAAGCTTTGCGTTGCCGATTTCCGCGCTCAGACTGCGATGCTGCGCATAATCCTCGCCATAGGTGAAGGGAAGCGCAAAGCGGATCTGGCCGTTCGAATAAGTGTTGTAATAGTCGAGATATCCGCCAATGATCCGCAGGAATCTCTGACAGGAACTGCGACCAGCGAAATTGTATCCCGTACAGCCCGATCCATAATGATAGTAGATCGCTTCATTGCCGTAGGTGTGTATGGTGTCTTTGAGCTTGTCACCGATAATGGCAATCGCCTCGTCCCATGAAATGCGCTTGAAGGCACCCTCGCCCCTTTTGCCCACGCGTTTCATCGGATATTTCAGGCGGTCGGGATTATAGACCCGCTGCCGGGCGGAGCGGCCTCGCAAGCAGCCCCGAACTTGATGAGAGCCGAAAATGTCCTCGCCGGATCCGTCATTGTCTTCTTGCGAAATCCAGCGGATTTTGCCGTCAACCACATGGCACTTCAAAGGGCAGCGGCTGGAACAGTTGGTGACGCAGGCATTCATCACCGTCTTTTCCTCAAGTCCCCCGACCACGTCTAGGATCGAGGTCCGAGGATGAGTATGCAGGAACGGGAGGGGAACGGTCCGCGCCAGTCTCGACCGGCTCTTGCGAGCGAAGTCTTTCAAAGACCCTCTTACGAGCTTGTCCCGTTTGGAAGTCGGTCGTTTCGAAGCCATTGTCCCACGCCCCGTTTCCTACATCATTTTATCGCAAAGTGGCGACATCTGTTGGCCTCAGACAAGACCCAGAAGCCTTGGTAACCACAAGGACAGTTCAGGCAACAGACCAACAAGGATCACAACAACCATGTTGATCAGGATGAAGGGAAGCAATTCCCTGCCCAACTCCCATATCCCGACACGACAGATATTCGATATCGCGAACAGGACGTTACCAACCGGAGGCGTCACATAGCCGATGTTGCTGTTGATGATCATCATGATGCCGAACTGCAAGGGATGAAGCCCCGCGTCAAAGGCCATCGGTCCGATGATTGGCCCGAACAGGATGATCGAGGTTGCCGGATCGAGCCATGTTCCGAGGAACAGGAAGAACAGGTTCACACACAGAACCAAAACAAGCATGTTGCCTTTGATCGGAGTGAAGAGCTGATCGACAAATTCTGGAACATTCTCCATCGCAAAGATCCAGCCAACGGCAGCGGCCCCGGCGATGATAACCAGAAGGCGGGCCGTGTCGATTGCCGATACCTTGAAGGTTGCCAGTACGTCACCGCTTTTCAAGGTGCGCAGGATAAACATCCCGACCACGATTGAATAGATAACCGCAGCTGCAGCTGCTTCTGTTGGCGTGAAGATCCCACCCAGAATACCGATGACGATGATCAGCGGCATGATGATGGCCAGAGAGGCATCGCGCAGACCGATGGCAAGAGCCTTCGGCGTTACTGGCGTGTCGAGCGTTGGGAATTTCCGTTTGCGTGCGATCAGATAGACAATCAGCATGTCGGATCCGGCAATGATCAGGCCGGGAATGATCGCAGCAATGAAGATCCCGCCAACCGATACCCCCATGGTCGCCGCATAGAGAACGGCAATCGTCGATGGGGGAATGATCGGCCCGAGAAGAGATGACGCACCAGTGACAGCGCCGGCAAAAGCACGGGAATAGCCCTGCTTTTCCATCGCAGGTACAAAGATCTTGCCAAGCGCGACCACGTCACCGAGCGCAATACCGGTAATCCCTGCAAACAACACGCTCGAGAGCACATTGACTTGCGCCAGACCGCCACGCATGCGACCGACAACGAGGTTGGAGAAGTTGACAAGGCGATCCGAAATGCCGGATCGGTTCATCAATTCCCCTGCCATGAGGAAGAAGGGGATCGCGACCAGAATGAACGAGTCCAGACCACCGAACATGCGATTGGGCAGCATCATGATCAACGGAACATCCGCCAACAGGAAATAGATTGCCGATGTTGACAGCATGGCAAATGCAACGGGCATACCGATTGCGAGAAAAATCATGAAAACAACAATGAATCCAATGATATCCATGACCGCGCCTCCTATTCTTCTTCGACCAAAAGTTGAACCAGCTCATGTCGATCGGCTTCAACTCTTGGATCTTTAGGGCGCTTACCCGTGAACACGACGATCAGTTCAATGATCGCATTGACCGCTGAATAGATAGCCAGAGGGAGGGCACCAAAGAAAATTGCGAAAAACGCCCATGCCATGGAAATCTGAAGACCGGCAGACGTTATGAAACTTGATCCTACGGCGAAGGGATAGCCGTATGCTGCCAACAGAATGGCAACGGCGAAAGTGCATGCAAAGACGACAAAGCGGGAGACTGCGCGCAGGCGGTCTGGCATTGCATCCTGAAAAGCCCGAATACCCAGATGGTCATCCATTCGCGTAAGCAGGCCAATACCCAGCATGACCATCCACACGAGCAGATAACGTGTCGCCTCTTCGGCCCATGGCAAACCTATGGAAAAGAAATAGCGTGCGACAATCTGGGAAACTGTGATCAGCAGCATCACCATAAGCAAGAATTGGCACAAAGCTTGGATCAGACGGGATAGTACCGCAAGCCCTGACAAGAACCAGTCTAGCATTTCGGAATACCTCATATATTGCGGCAAAATAATCGCTGTGGCGGGCGGGAACCTGCCCGCCACATCTCGGCTTATTCTTACTCAGGTTGGTATCCGAATTTTTTTTCTGCCTTGGCAATTTCGGAATAAAGCAGATCGATCAACTCGGCATCTACTTGCTCCTTGATCATGGGCAAAACCGCAGCTTGGCTCAGTTTCTGGAATTTTGCCTTTTCAGCAGCAGGGACCGGATGAATAGTCATGCCTTCTTCCTGAAGGGTTTCGGTGTCACGCTGTTCGGTAGCTACGCTGACGCCGCGCATTGTGACAGCTGCAACCTTGTAGGCCTGCTTCACAATCCCCTTGTCTTCTTCTGACAGGGCCTGATACCACGCATCATTCACAAGATAGAAGTAAACGAGCAGGATGTGACCATCGAGCGTCAGATGATGCTGAACTTCAAAGAGTTTTGGCTGAATGAAGTTGCCGATCGGGTTTTCCTGACCATTCACCACACCGGTCTGCAAGGCGGTGTATAGCTCGTCCCATGCGACAGGTGTCGGATGAGCGCCAAGAGCTTCCACCATTGCCATGTGAACGGGGTTGGTCATGGTGCGGATTTTCATCCCCTTCATGTCCTCGACCTTGGTGATCGCCTGATCTTTGGTGGAGAAGTGGCGATAGCCCAAGTCAGAATAGGCCAGCGGGCGCAGACCCGTCTGTTTTGCCATGCGATCAGCCAATTCATCACCAAATGGGCCGTCCATGACTTCCCAGGCGATTTCACGGTTTTTGAACAGGTAGGGAATGGAAAGGATCTGGATGTCGGAGAACAGCGGAGCCAATGGCCCGTCTGAACAATCGAAACCCTGAATGACACCGGCACGCAACTGGTTGGGCAGGTCTTCCGTTTTGCCCAACTGCCCCTTGGCGAACAGCTTGACGCTGATCCGACCACCCGAACGGGCTTCGATTTCATTTTTCAACTGGGCTTTTGGCAGCCAGTGGATAGAAATCTCTTTGGGGTTATAGATACTTGGTGTTGCGAATTTCATGTTGATTTCGGCTGCATAGGCGGTGCAAACCGAAAGGCCAACCATGAACGCAAGTGTGCTGGTAGTTTTCGCGAAGATACGTTTCATTTTTTCCTCCCATAAAAACGGATCTTAGTGATAAAGCGGGGTGCTCCTTCTTACTTAATGGTCTGTATGTGTGCGGTTTTTTCTCCTGCGGGTGAGAGTTCAATACCAAAGCCAGGACGATCAGGCGCGACAAAAATGCCATTTTCTGGCTGCAAATCGTGATCAACCATTTCCCGGAGACAGTTTTTCAGAGCAAAGCTGTGATGCTCGTGAATTTCAAAGTTGGGAATGGCGGTTTCCAGGTGGAGAGAGATGGCTGTTGCGACGGGTGAGCCACACACATGAGCCTGAACACCAACATCATAGAGATGAGCAAGATCGCAGATTTTCTTACCTTCAGTGATCCCCCCAACAAGACCCAGATCGGGCTGTATCATATCGATGGATCCGGCTTCGAAATATGGCTGGAACCCCCAACGTGTATAGAGGCGTTCACCTGTTGCCAAGGGAATATTTGTCTGCTGTTTTACCCAAACATGAGCATTGGGCGAGTTGTATTGAGTCGGCTCTTCAAGCAGCGTGATATCGAGATCTTCAAACAAACGCGCCAGTTGCAGAGCACCCGGAGCGCTGGTGAAGGAGTGCAACTCGAGAATGATGTCAACCTCGGGCCCAAGAGCGTCCCGAACCGCTTCCATGCGCGCCCGATATAGCTTTTTGTGAGCTGGATCGATGAGACCACGCATATTGAGTTCTCGTTTCCCGTCAGCCGTTATCATGCAAGGGTCAACCTTGACCGCATCATAACCTTCAGCAAGCGCCTTGGCGGCCGACTTACCATAATCCTCTGGCTTGAAAAGCTCATTGACATGATCGGTCCAGTCAAATTGAAGCTGGCTGGCATAGGTACGCAAAGGTTTGGGCTCGGTCGCGCCGAGCAACTTGTAGACCGGCATGCCAAGGGCTTTGCCTTTCAGGTCCCAAAGAGCGGCATCAATGGCGCTCATGGCACCGAAGACAACAGGTCCGCCCCCTTCTGCCCAGAAGGTACGGCGCAGCATTGTCTCCCAGATTCGTTCATTATTGAACGGGTCTTGACCAAGAATAAAACGCTCACAAAGCTCGGCAATCATGGTTGCTCCCGCAGGTGCTCCGATGCCGTAGGCCATACCCAACTCACCAAGGCCGGTGATTCCGTCATCCGTTCCCAAACGGACCAAAACAGGACGCCATAACTCCATTCCGTCCTGGCCGGTTTGGTCATAGGACAACACTTCGATATTCGTGACTTTCATTTTGTCACCTCCCACGATCAGCTTTCAATTGTATACAACATACACCATACACAATACTTGTCTAGTCAAAATTTTTCGGGTACGATACAAACAGACCTTAAGTTTGGAGGCGATATGAAGAAAATCGAACGTCAATCGATGACAGCAAGGGCGATAGAAATCCTGCGGAGTTCGATCATTGCTGGTGACCTGAAAATGGGTGCACCGTTAATGGAAACGGAATTGTCGGAAATGTTGGGCATAAGCCGTACCCCTATCCGCGAAGCGCTTTCCAAGCTTCAGTCAGAGGGGTTGGTCGTCGTCAGACCCTATCGTGGCACAACAGTTTTTACAGTGACCGGAGATGAGCTCGTTGATCTGGTCGACTATCGTGAGGTCATCGAGGTTGCCGCGCTGCGCCGTGCGATGGCATTTCGGCAAAAGGAATTGCTGATTGCGTGCGAAGACGTCATCAAGAGAATGAAAGTGACTGTTGAAAACGAGGATTTGCGAGCATACCTCATCCTCGATCAGGAACTTCACAACACCCTGGTCTGCTCGAGCGGTAGTCGCTGCCTGATGGATGGATACAGTCTTATCGAAGCAAAAATGGCGGCGCTTCGTACCGCGCTTGCCCAGACGACATCGCGCATCCTGGCGTCTTTCGACTCGCACGAAGAGCTTCTTGAACTCATCCGCAAGAAACGCACTGAAGAAGCCTGCGCGCTGCTTCAGCTCCATGTTCAGGATGGCAAGCAACTGTTTTCATCGGGTCCGGGAGTGATCACGGGCATGACCCCCGAACGCAGCGAGGCCGAGGAGGTTTCCGTAACGGGATAAGATAAGCCAGCTCATCATTAGAAAAAGAGGAAATTAGCATTCCAGGTGGCTCCAGAAGCTGCCGGATGGGTGCCTGCTGGTGCCCATGCCCTTTCGTGCGGCCTTTTGAAATCTCAATCCAGAGTGAGGCCGGATGTTCGGGAACAAGGATGTTTCAGATTGGGAGGTCGAAACAAGTCCATGAGCCGAGATGTCATTATCAGCATTGATGCAGGAACAACCGTAATCAAGGCGGTCGCTTTCACACTTGATGGCCAGCAAATTGGCATGGCCGGGCTGCCAAATCACTACACCAACACCGCCGATGGCAAAGCTGAGCAGGACATGCTGCAAACGTGGAAAACCGTCGTTGACGTGCTGCAAACGCTTATCGGCTCAATCCCCAATTTGGCCACCCGCGTCGCCGCATTGGCCGTCACCGCTCAGGGTGATGGGACATGGCTGATCGACGAAAACGGAACCCCGACCGCTCCCGCTCTCTTGTGGCTGGATTCACGTGCCAGAGACATCGTGCAAGAGGTTGTCACACGAGAGACCTATCCCGAAATTTTCTCCATCAACGGTACCGGCACCAATTCCTGCCAACAAAGCGCGCAACTGGCATGGTTCAAGCGCAACAGGCCGGACATTCTGGCGCGCTCGGCAACGGCCCTGCACTGCAAGGACTGGCTCTATTTCAAGCTGACCGATGTCCGCACAACCGATGCATCGGAAGGAACTTTCACTTTTGGTGATTTTCGTACCCGGCAATATGACCGCGCCCTGCTCGAAGCCTTTGACATTGCAGATCTGGCCCCTTTGCTCCCCCCCATCATGGACGGAGTAAAGCAGTCCCATCGCCTTAGCGCCAAGGCCGCGCAAGAAACAGGCCTTGAGGAAGGCATTCCGGTTGTTCTGGGCTATATCGACGTTGTCTGCTCCAGTCTCGGCGGAGGTCTGTTCGATCCCGAAGGCCGGGCGGGCTGTTCGGTGCTCGGATCAACCGGGGTTCACATGCGACTCGCTCTGACACCTGACGACGTGCGGCTGAATGGTGAATGCAGCGGCTACACCATTCCCTTCCCCCATGAGAAAGCCTGCATACAGATGCAATCCAACATGGCCGCAGCAATCAATATCGACTGGATTGTCGATGTCGCACGCGACGTGTTGGCAACCCGGGGCATCAGGCCTTCCCGAAGCGAGTTCCTTGAATCTGCCGACGAGATCATCAGGGAACAGTCGTCAGGAGGCCTCCTTTACCATCCCTATATTTCTCCATCGGGAGAAAGAGGCCCCTTCATGGAGCCATTTGCCCGAGCCGGTTTCATTGGCATTGACAGCTCAAACGGCTTTTTCACCATGATGAGAGCTGTGTATGAAGGCTTGGCCTTTGCCGCCAGAGATTGCTATTCCGCAATGGGCCCCCTGCCCTCGGAAGTCATACTGACAGGGGGAGCTGCCCGCTCGAAAGCATTGCGCAGCATCCTGGGAGATGTGCTTGGAGCAAAAATCCGGTGTAGCCAGCGCGAAGAAACAGGCGCAGCCGGTGCTGCCATGATTGCAGCGGTCCAGATCGGCCGCTACGCGGATCTCAAAACCTGTTCCGAAGAGTGGGTCGCCCCCTATCTTGGTGACCCGGAAACAACCAATTCAATCCCCGCAGACCACTTCACTTCCCTCTTCCATGCCTACCAGACGAGCCGCGAAGCCTTGCGACCCGTCTGGAAAGACATGGCAGCCTCAGCAAAAGGAGCGCCGCAATGACTTTGAAAATTGCCGTAATTGGCGATCAATTCATGTTAGCGAGTACGTTCGAACAGGCAATCAAAAACAGTTGCTCTGTTCCCACGAAAATTCGCACACTCAATCTCGATTTTCCCGATGTACCGATGCGTCAGGGACGTGAAGAGGACGGAACCGCAGGACTGAAGGAATTCCTCGGAGATCCGGATCCGATTGCCGATTTCATCGGTGATGCGGAATTGCTGGTCACTCATCTTGCCCCGCTTTCAGCAGACATGTTGAAACGGTTACCGAACATCAAAATGGTTGCCGTGGCACGTGGCGGCCCTGTCAATGTCGACATCAATGCCGTGCGTGAACGCAATATCCGCATTGTCAATACACCGGGCCGGAACGCCAGCGCCGTTGCCGAGTTCACAATCGGGGCGATCCTGAGCCAGACCCATAATATCGTGCGCGGACATGATGGCCTGCGCAAGGGCAACTGGCGCGGCGAACTCTATCGAGCCGACATCACAGGTGACGAGCTATGCGACATGACCGTTGGCGTCATTGGCTACAGTGAGATTGGTCGCCTTGTCGTCAAATTCCTGCGCGCCTTCGGGTGCAAGATCCTCATTTCCGATCCTTATGTGGACGTGCTGCCTGAAGATGCCGACTATGGAGTGCGCAAAACCGATCTTGATGAGCTTCTGGAGGCTTCCGACGTCGTCACCCTGCATGCACGACTGACACCGGAAACCAAGGAATTCATCAATGCCGATGCCTTCGCCCGCATGAAAAAGGGAGCGGTTCTCGTCAATACCGCCCGCGGCCAACTGGTTGATCAGGACGCCCTCATCGCAGCCCTGTCATCGGGGCATCTGCATGGTGCGGCCCTCGACACCTTTGCCGTCGAGCCACCGGAAGCCGACTCGCCCCTGCTCTCGCTTGAAAATGTAACCCTCACCCCACATGTCGCCGGCGCATCCCTGCGTACAGTCCGGGTCACAGCCAACAAAATTGCCGAAGAAGTGCGTCGCTACATCGCCAATGAATCACCCGTCAATCCCTGCTAACCAATGGAAACCAGACAATGAATCCAAGAGAACGCGCATTGCGCTCCGAAATCATCGACAAAGCAAACTGGATGAATGACAGCGGCCTCAATCAAGGCACGTCGGGCAACATCTCTGCCCGGTTTGAAGACCGGATGCTGATCACTCCAAGCGGCATCCCTTACGATACGCTGGAACCGGAGTCCATTTGCTCCATGCCACTGGAAGGCGAATATGGCGCATGGGACGGCCCGTTCAAACCATCCACCGAATGGCGCTTCCATCTCGACATCACAAAAGAACGGCCAGATGTCGGTGCCATCATCCACACCCATTCAACCTATGCCGCGACCCTCGCCATGGCGCGCAAAAGCATCCCCGCCGCTCACTATATGGTCGCCATCTTTGGCGGCGACAGCGTCCGCTGCTCGGGCTATGCAACCTATGGCACAAAAAAACTGTCAGAGATGGCCCTTGAAGCGCTCGAAGGGCGCTGTGCATGCCTTCTCGCCAACCATGGTTTGCTCGTTGCCGGATCCAGTCTCGATAAGTCCGCCTGGCTGGCTGTGGAACTGGAAACCCTGTGCCGCCAATATTATCAGACCCTGACAATTGGCGGTCCGGTCATCCTGACAAAGGAAGACATCGACGATGTCATGAAGTCGATTGCGACCTATGGACTGCAAGACAAGGAATAGGAAAGGCACACAAGAAAAAGTGCCAAAAAAAACGAAAAGCCTGGCAGATTGTCAGGCTTTTTCTTTGCAGTTTGAAACCATAGGCCGAAAAGGCATGGTTCCACCTTATTCGACAAGCGGCGATCGATCAGGGAGCAGGTGGCGATAAACGCCACCCGCAAAACCGGATCAGTATTCCATGCGCCACATGTAGCGACGAACACTCAGCGGATGACCGCGGGAGTCGCTGAGAGCCACAGCATAAGTGCGCAGCAGGGCAGTAAACATGATCGGAACCAGATATTCCGCAGCATCGCCCGCAACCTCTTCTACGCCGAATTCCTTGGCGTCCAGAACCAGCAGACGTTTGGAATATTTCTCGGCAAATGCCAATGCGCGTTCATCCATCTTGCGCGTATTCGCAAGGGTTTTCAGAACAATGAATGGCGTATCGAAATCGGTGATTTCAAACGGACCATGGAAATACTCGCCAGAATGGATTGCGGCAGAGTTGACCCACTGCATTTCCTGCAAGAGGCAGATCGCGAAAGAATAGGCGATGGAATAGCAAGAACCGGAACTCATCGTATAAATGACAGGTTCGCGTTTGTAGGATTCGGCCCAGGCTTTTGCCTTTTCCGCATGAGCGGCTTTGACTTTTTCGGCTTTTTCATAGAGCGACGGGATTGCAGCTTTTGCCAGATCGATCTTGGTATTGCCTTCCAGTTCCTTCAGACAGCCCAGAACGAGTTGAACCAGCAGAATGGCATTGTGTTTTTCGCCAACAGTCAGCGGATCAAATTCATAATAGATCGACTGCTCGGCAGCTTCATCAAGCTCGGATTCCGGCTTGTGCGTAAAAGCGATGGTCAGGGCACCGGCTTCGCGGGCATAACGGGTTGCTGCGATGGTTTCCGGTGTGTTGCCTGAATGAGAGCAGGTTACAACAACCGAGTTTTTGCCAAGGCGAACCGGAGCACGCGCGATGAACTCGGCGGAGCTATAGGAATAGGCCGCAATGCCTTTCGCTTCGCGATCCATGACATATTGCCCCTGCATCAGCAGAGCATTGGAACCGCCGCAAGCGACAAAATAAAATTCGGTGACACTTTCGCGCGCTGCAACAGCGGCAATGGCCTCTTCAAGACCAGTTTTTTTTACTTGATCATTCATGGCTAGATCCTTATGACGTTATATGACGTCATATTATTTATTCTGTCGTCGAAGCCAGAGTCAACACTGGTTTTGCAATTGTCGCCTTAAAATACCGAAAAATGCGCCGACAACTCCCCGGCTGGCGTCTGGTATGGGTCTATTTACCCTCGGCTTGTTCGCGAATTTGCCTTTATTGCGCGAACGGCTTGATTTTCTGCACTGCGCGATCCTAAGTTGCTGCATCTGGACCAGAGCTCGTTGATTCAGCGTCTCGACTTCAAGAAACTCGAAATGAGAGTTAAGCGATTGTCTGAAAAATCGAATCCACTTGCGAAAAATGCCGCAGTCCCGCTTTATGAACAGCTCAAATTTGCGCTCAAGGAGATGATTGCGACCTGTGCCCTGGGCCCGGGTGATGCAATCCCCACAGAGTCCGAATTGTGCAAACAGTATGACGTGAGCAGGATCACCGTCCGCCGTGCCATCACGGAACTTGAAGCAGAAGGCATTCTTGAAAAGAGACACGGAAAGGGCACCTTTGTAACCCTGCCCAAGATGGAGACGAGCCTTCTGCATCTTGGCGGATTTTCCGAAAGCTTCGCGTTCCGCCGCTATCATGTCGAGAAGACAATTCTTGAAATGAATGAAGAAGAAGCCGACGAGGATTTGAGCGATCAGCTGGCCATCGACATTGGCGCCCGGCTTATGCATATCAGTCGGCTGATCTCGGCCGACAGCACACCGATCACGATTGAAAGCTCGTATTTTTCGCTTGATATGTTTCCTGGCCTGATGTGCGAAATCCATGATGACACATCGCTCTACAATTTGTTGCAGACCAAATATGGTCGCAAGGTGGAACATGCCAAGCGCGTCATCAATTGCCGTGTGGCAACGCCAAGGGAATGCGAGATCTTTCGGTGCAACAGTGGCGATATCATGTTCGAAGTTGAAAAGACCGTATATGGCGAGGACCGCTCCGCGCCCTTGCAATATTCAAAATTGCTGACACCGAGCGCCCGGATGAATCTGGTCATTGAAATCTGATTTTCAAAAAGACCGGCCAACGGACCAACCAGTGCGCTTTTTCGTGACGTGCGCCCGATCCTCCTTGCCAGCTTTGTGAAAGGTCTCATTTTTCACCCCGTCGAATGGTTGCCAGGCTTCAAACAGATGCGACAGGCATCCACGCCCGCCGCATCAATGAATGTTGAGTTGCAAAAAAAGGGGATCTCCGGCCAGGACCAGAGATCCCGAGGCTGCTGCTTAAAACGAGTAGCTGTAAACTTCTTTTGCATAATCCCGAGTGATGCGATCTTCTGCGAGATCGCGCTCGACCGCTTCTCTGGTCCGCTTGGTCGGGTCGCCATAGCCGCCACCACCCGGTGTCACGATTTCCACGATCTGGCCCGGTTTGAGATCGGCCATGCCTTTGAACTCCGTGCGACCGTCGCCGAAATCGAGATGGGTCATCTCGCCCGGCTTGCCACCTTCCAGTCCCCAGGCACATGAGCTGACACGGGAGGCTTCGACCGAGAAACGGCAGGGCTGTTCGACGCGATAAACACGCCGAATGCCCATGCCGCCTCGGTACTGCCCACCACCGGCAGAGCCATCAACAAGTTCATAACGCATCAGGGTAAGCGGATATTCCAGTTCCAGCGCTTCAACCGGCAGGTTTGAGGTATTGGTCAAATGTACCTGAATACCGGAAAGGCCATCCTTGGTCGGACGCGCTCCGCCACCACCGCCAATGGTTTCGAGATAAACCCAGATAGAGCCATCTTCGCGCTGACCGTTGAAAATGGCACCCGTACAACAGCCATTGCCGGCTGCGGGCACCTTGCTCGGAATAGCCTTTGCAAGTGCCCCTTCGATGATATCGGCAACCCGCTGACAGGCAGCAATACGCCCCTCAACAGCGGCAGGGTGTTTGCAATTGAGGATCGAGCCTTCCGGTGCGGTGACCGTCAGTGGGCGGGCAAGACCCGCATTGGGAAGGATCGTCGGATCAACAACTGCCTTGACAGCGTAATAGCAAGACGCCAGCAGTGAGGTATAGATCATGTTAAGGCCACTACGCACCTGCGGCGGTCCATCAAAGGCAAGCGTCATCTCGTCTCCGGCGACTGTAATGTCGACAGAGAATTCCATGCGTTCCTTCCACTGGTTACTGTCAAAGATGTCCGAGAAAGAATAGGTTCCATCCGGGATTGCGGCGATGCCCGCACGCATCTTCCGCTCGGCATAATCCTGAAGTTGTTCGCCAGCCGCCAGCACCTTGTCCACGCCATATTTGGAGCAAAGATCCTGCATCCGCTGAACGCAAAGGCGGTTGGCCGACATCTGGGCTCGTAAGTCCGACACACGCTCATGAGGGACCTGACAGTTGAGCAGGAACAGATTCTGAATATCCTGCTGCAACTCTCCTGCCTGATAGAGGCGAATCGGCGGGATGCGTATCCCTTCCTGATAGATATGTTCGTGACCAAGATCGGCAAAATCGGAATGGTGGGCAGTGTTCACGGCCCATGCGATCAGTTTGCCATCGACAAAGATAGGCTCCGCCATGACGATATCGGGCAGATGGGTCGCACCGCCTTCATAGGCATCATTGCCGATAAATACGTCACCGGGCTTGATGTCTTCAAGGGCAAACCGTTTCATGATGTTTGGCAGAATGCCGATAAAACTGCCAAGATGCATCGGAATATGCTCCGCCTGACAAAGCGTATTGCCCTTGTTGTCAAACAATGCGGTAGAACAGTCACGACGCTCCTTGATGTTGGTTGAGTAGGAAGCCCTGACGAGGGCTTCTCCCATCTCTTCAACGATGGATGAAAGCGCTGAACCGATGACTTCTACGGTAATGGGATCGATCGTCGTCATTGGGAGATCTCCACAATTAGATTGAGATAGGCATCCACGGAAGCCGTCATGCCGGGCAGGATGACGCTGGTCGTGTCCATCTGCTCGATGATTGCTGGGCCTGCGATCTGATTGCCATGTTTGAGGCCCTTGCGGTCATAGACCGGGCAGGAGACGAAATCGCCCAACTCCTTGAGCCAGACATCCCTTTGATCGATCTTGGCTGCGTCTGCCGATGCACCTTCCTTCGGATAGGACTGAAGTTGAGCCTTCTTGACCTCACCGATTGCTTCCAGACGCAAGGTGACGAGCTGGATCTTTTCGCCCTTGGCGACAAAGCCGAAGCGTTGTTTGTGGACAGCTTCAAAACCTTCTTCGAGCTTCTTGAAGGTATCCAGCGTAACAGGTCCTGCGGGGACTGATACTGACAGCTCGTAATTCTGACCGGCATAGCGCATGTCAACAGTTCGAACCTCCTTGCGGCGGTCCTCTGCAATATTGTCACTGGTGAACCAGTCAAGCGCCTGAAGGGACAATTCCGAGAACCCCGCCTCGACGGCGTCCAGCGAGTCGGCCGTCAGTTCTGCAAGACGGGATATCGCAAAATCGGCGCGAAGATCGGTGAGCAGCAATCCAAGGGCACAAAGAGCACCCGGTGTGAGCGGAATGATCATGCGGGAAATGTCGAGTTCCTTGGCAAGGCGGGCTGCGTGAAGCGGACCGGCGCCACCAAAGGCCATCAGGGTATAGTCGCGCGGGTCATGGCCACGCTGCACGGAAATCACGCGAATGGCCTTGGCCATATTGGCCGTCACGACCTGCAAGATGCCATCTGCGGTTTCCATGACGCCAAGACCAAGCTGATCGGCAAGCTTTTGAACCGCTTCCAGAGCCAGATCACGGCGAACCTTCATGCGGCCGCCCAGAATCTCGACCGGGTTGAGCGTCTGCAACACGATGTTGGCATCGGTCACGGTCGGCTCTTCGTTGCCGTTGCCATAACAGACAGGACCCGGATAGGCCCCCGCCGAACGCGGCCCCACCTTGAGCAACCCGCCTGTATCGACATGAGCGATCGAGCCGCCGCCTGCTCCCACCGTATGGATGTCAAGCATCGGAGCCTTGATCGGATAGCCGTGAACATCGGCCTCACCAGTGAGATTGCAAATGCCGTTCTGCAACAGGGCAACGTCAGAGGACGTGCCGCCAACATCAAAGGTGATGATGTTCGGAAAACCGGCCATTTTGCCGATTTCCTGCGCTGCGACAACGCCGGTGGAGGGGCCGGAAAGCACGGTACGCACCGGCAGATTGGCTGCCGCATCAAACCCGATCACCCCACCATTGGATTGCGTCAACTGCGGTGCAACCTTGAGACCGATTTCATAAAGGCGAGCACGAAGCCGCTCGATATAGCGCTTCATGACAGGGCCAAGATAGGCATTGACCACGGTGGTAGACAGGCGCTCGAATTCACGGAATTCCGGAGCCACCTCATGGCTTGTGGAGACGAAAACCTCCGGCAGCATCTCCGCGACCACCTTTTTGGCCAGCTCTTCATGCTCGGTATTGAGAAAGCCATAAAGGAAACAGATGGCGACGGACTTGACATCCTGCTCGCCGAGCAACTGAACTTCCCTTTTGAGTGCTTCAACATCAAGAGGCAGATCGACAGTCCCGTCTGACTTGAGACGCTCGGGAACCTGGCGGCGCAAATCACGGGTTACAAGCTGCTCAGGCTTGTCGACATCCATGTCATAAAGGCTCGGACGCTTCTGACGCCCCAGTTCGAGCAAGTCACGGAAACCATCAGAAATGAGAAGACCGGTCTTGACGCCGCGCAGCTCAATAAGCGCATTTGTGGCAACAGTCGTACCATGTCCCAGAAAACCCAGCTCACCGGCCGTTGTATCAACCTGTTCCAACCCTTCGACAACGCCTTGCGTGATAGCGCGCGACGGATCGTCGGGAGAAGACGACACTTTCCAGATTTCCAAACGTCCGGTTTCTTCTTCAAACAAGCAGATGTCGGTGAAAGTTCCACCAGAATCCACTCCAATTCTCCAAGCCATTATTTTCTCTTTCTTAATTGGGACTAAGCTGACATTTGCAGCTTCGGTGATTGAGTTTTTCCAAACCGATCGAAGCGAAATGGTGTCGGGTCCACCGTAGGTTTCACTCCCCTCACGATTTGAGAAATGAGTTCACCCGCTCCTGGACCAATACCAAAGCCATGCCCGGAAAAACCGGAGGCGATATGAAGACCGGGGATTTGTTCGATTGGGCCGATAGCTGGCACCGCATCGGGTGTTGTATCGATAATACCCGCCCAATTATGGGTGATGCGGGCCGATGCAAACTTCGGAAAAGCAACGCGCAGGGTCTCAAGCGCTCTGAGATTGTAGGGCATATGGGGATCAGGATCGAGAATGCGCACCTTCTCAAACGGGCTTTCTTCAGAAAACGACCAGGATCGCGGAACCTTCAACTCTGAGAAAAACATTTTTGTGAAGCGCAGATTCAATTCGCGCCAGGTCTTTGCCAGCGCAGGCAGATAATCGAAGAAAAGACGGAAATGATCCGGGGTCAAAGGGGCGATATTGTAGTTGCGCAAGGCAACATAATAGCCACCCTCAGTGGTCTCGCGAAAGGCAAAGTCGCCGCCACCGACGGGCATCGTCGGCACATCGATCACATTCTCTACCCGCGCCGCTGTACCAAGCACCTTGAGTTGGGGGAAATTGAGACCAAGATTACCAAGGAACAACCGGCTCCACGCACCTGCCGACACGATGGCTGCCGAGGTCTTGATCGCGCCATGTTCGGTGACAATTGCCGAAAGCTTGCCAGCGGTTGTTTCAATGCCGCGCACTGCACAATTCTCGAGAAAAGTTGCCCCGAATTTTTGCGCCGCGCGAGCAATTGCGGGGGCTGCCTTTCCAGGCTCCGCCCGACCATCACCCGCAGTATATAATCCCATCCGGAAGCGGGGGGCAATTCCGGGCAGCAAACGGTCCAATTCACTGGCGCTCACCACCCGACTGTCGAGATCGGCCGCCTGCCCTATCTTGCTCCAGTTTGTCAACTCCCGCTCCTCGACGCGGGTTCTGGCGACATAAGTGATACCGGTCTCACAAAAGCCCGTAAAAATGCCGTATCGGGCGTCCAATTGACGCCACAGGCGAAGCGATTGCATCGTCAGAGGCAACTCTGCCTCGTCGCGCCCCATCTGGCGAACCCAGCCCCAGTTTCGACTGGATTGCTCAGCGCCAACCAATCCCTTCTCACAAACAACGACCTTGAGACCCGCCTCGGCCAGGTTGAGAGCCGCTGACACACCTGCAATCCCGGCGCCGATAACGACGACATCAGCGCTTTCCGGTTGGATTTCATCGGCAACTATGCGTTCAAGTAGGGGGACAGGCATCATCAACTCCTCTCTAGAGCGTGTCTTCCAGGCGACAATTGACGAGCATCTCGGCCATTGCAGCATTGTTTGGAAGCTCGATCGCGGTCTTGACAAGGTGAGCAATGGTTTCGGGCTGCGTCATCTCTTCAGGCGTGACTTTTGAGGTGTAAGCGCTCATTTCTGTCTTCACGAAACTGGGACAAAGAGCGGTCACCCTTATCCCCTGATCCCATGTGACATGTCTGGTCGTATGGGTCAGCCCCATCGCTGCAAATTTGGAAATGTTGTATCCGACATGTTCGTTGCGCACCCGCTTGCCGGACATGGAAACGATATTGACAATCCGCCCGTGACCGGTCTTTGCCAGATGAGGCAGACATAAACGCGTCAGGCGCAGCGGCGCCTTGACATTCACTTCCAGCAATTCATCAAGAGCATCTTCATCATCATCCAGTAAACCGAGACGATTTCCATTGCCCGCATTGTTCACGAGCGCATCAATTCGGCCGAAATGTTCGACGGCAGATTGCACCCACTCCTTGGCACTATTTCTATCATATGCATCAAATCTACCAAAATGCATCGTAGAACTCTGCGCCCCATGCTCCTTTTCGAGCATCGAAATATCACGCGCACCAAGAGACAAATAGTAACCATGGCGACGAAGATAGCGCGCAACTTCCGCTCCTATCCCACGATTTGCGCCACTAATTAGAGCAACTTTGGTATTTTCGCGCTGACCGATCATGATTGCGCCCCGTGATAGAATTGAGTTTCAGTGATAGGATATATCTAGAAATTATGATCAGTAAACCAAAATTCGTTCAATTTCTATCGTAACCCACCACGAAAACGTGCAAACACTGCGTAATATTTGAGCAGTAGGGATGTTTTTTTAGCAATTAGTCGATTTTTGATACCGGTGTCAATTCTGCATCTTGACAATATTTGAAATTTTATGGCTGCATGTGGGAGAAATGGGGACACACCTTTCATTTCGCTCTTAAAGAGCCGGAAGCGGAACCACTGGATCGAATGCCGACTGGAGGATAAAATGACGATTTCAAGACGCGACCTTCTAAAATATTCAACCATTCTTGGCGCAGCCACCCTGGTTGGAACACCCGCCTTTTCTGCCGGTGTAAAATGGGACCTGGCTGACGAATATGGCAGCCAGTCCCTGACTGGTCAGGCCTGCAAATTCTTTATCGATGAATTGAAAAAGAAAGTCGGAGATGCCCTGCAAATCACCTATCAGGGTGGCGGAGCACTCGGCTACAAGTCTGCCGACCATTTTGACGCCGTAGAAGATGGGGCCGTTCAGATTGCGATCACCCTGATGACGCAGCTGGGTGGCATCGACCCGCTCTTCAATCTGACGTCCCTTCCCTTCATGGCGCGTTCTCCTGAAGAAGCCATGTTGCTCTGGAAAACAGCGAAACCTGAATATTCGAAAATCTTCGAAGACCATGACATGAAGCTGCTCTGGGCAATGCCAAACGCTCCATCAGGCATTCATGCCAAAATGCCGATCACCTCTGTTGACGCCATCAAGGGCCTGCGCATCCGCACCTATGACGTGAACGGCACCCAGACTTTGGTGAATGCCGGTGCATCTCCGCTTCAGATTGCCTGGGGTGACCTCATCCCTCAGCTTTCCACCGGCGGCATTGACGCAGTCCTGACATCTGCCGATGGCGGCATGCAGCTTTCTATCTGGGACTATGTCTCCGACTTCACCGAAATCAACTATGCAATGGGTCTGTTTGTCTGCCATGTCAACAAACCGGCCTATGACGCGCTGCCTGCCGATGTTCAGACCGCAATCATGGATATCTGTGACGCATGTGACGCCTTCGCATGGAAAATTGTCGTGGATTCCATCGAGAAATCCTACAAGGTCATGAGCGAACACGGCATGACCATCACGCATGATGAAGATGTACCCAATGAAGTCTTTGACCTGCTTCAGGGTGCTGGCAAGAAAGTCCGCGACGAATGGCTTGAACAGGCAGGCGAGAAAGGCAAAACGGTTCTCGACGCCTTCGAAGCCCAGAAATCTAGCTAAGTTGTTACCCGGTGCCCGACATTGTCGGGTGCCGGGCCTGTTTAAGGTCACCAATAAATGTCCACCAACACAGCATTTGACTCATCGGACGAAGAGATGTCTTCCGCAGAGTCACCCTTCAAATTCCCGCCTCATCCAGATGATCCGGCCTGGCTGGCTGTACTGAGCCGCGTGTCCAGCAGCCTGAATTTGTTTTGCGCCCTGATCTCGGCCGTCATTGTTTCTCTCATGACGCTGTTGATCATTGTTGAGATATGCCTGCGCTTTTTCTCTCTCTCCACCTTTATGGCTGACACGCTGGTTGGATATGGGGTTGCGGCAACGACATTTCTCTCGGCCGCCTGGGCATTGGAACATGGTGCGATGATCCGCGTCACAGCCCTGACCAATGTTCTGCCGTCTGCTTTTCAATGGCTGGCGGAAATGTTCTGCCTGGTTGCGACCGAAGCCATTTTTGTCTTTCTGATCAACTATCAATGGCACTCCGTCTATAAATTCTGGGTCCGCGGCACCGTTGGTCAGCACTATATCAAGATCCCGCTCTGGATACCTGAAAGCTTCTTCCTCATCGGCCTGACACTGCTGGGCCTACAGGTGCTTGTAAGACTGCTTCGCGTTCTTGCTGTTGGGCACAAATCTGAAGGGTCGCTCAAGATCTGAGCGATGAAAGGGTAAAAAAATGTCTGTTGCTCTGGCTTCAGTTCTGCTTTTGGCGCTTCTGGCCCTGTTCCTGGGCCTGGGAAACTGGATCTTCGCCGGTCTCCTGCTTTCAGGTGCCGGTGCCATGTGGCTCATCCTCGATTTCCCCTGGGTTCGGATCGGAGCGATTGCCACAAAAGTCATCTCTTCTTCCGCCGTTTCTTGGGAACTGGCAGCCATCCCGATTTTCATCTGGATGGGAGACATCATCTTCCGAACCGATATCTCCGAGCGCCTGTTCCGTGGCCTCGCTCCAATCGTTGCCAAAATTCCGGGTGGCCTTTTGCACACGAACGTCTTTGGCTGCACCCTTTTTGCCGCAATCTCCGGCTCCTCGACAGCAACAACAGCGACCGTGGGCAAGATCACCGTACCGGAGCTCAAGAAGCGCGACTACAGCATGTCCCTCGCAGCGGGCTCGCTTGCCGGTGCAGGCAGTTTCGGGCTATTGATCCCTCCATCCATTGCGATGATCATCTACGGGGTTCTCGCCGAGGTTTCCATTGCCAAGCTCTTTATTGCCGGTATTCTTCCCGGCATCATGATGGCGGCCCTCTATTCGGGATATATCGCGATCATGTCCATTGCCTTCCCGAACATGGCTCCCAGATATGACGGAGACATTTCCCTGCGTGCCATCTTGAAGGGACTGGGAGAGCTGGTCCCCATTGGAGCCCTGATGTTCGTGGTTCTGGGCTCGATCTACTCAGGGCTGGCAACCCCATCCGAAGCGGCCGCCGTTGGTGTTTTCTGCGCCATCGTCATCACGATCCTGACCCGGCAGTTCAGTGTCAAGCTGCTGGTTGAAAGCCTGATGAACACGCTCAGAATCTCCTCGATGATCTGCATGCTGATCGCGTCATCAGCATTTCTGTCAGCTGCAATTGCCTATATGCACCTGCCAACCATGATCACGGAAATGATTGCCAACCTCAATCTGCCACCATATGGCGTTCTGCTAATCCTGGCGGTTCTCTATATCGTGCTTGGCATGTTCCTGGACGGCACATCCATGACCGTGATGACGGTTCCGATCGCCGTTCCCCTGATCATTCAAGCAGGGTATGAACCCCTCTGGTTTGGCATCTATCTCGTTATCATGATCGAGATGAGCACCATCACGCCTCCAGTTGGTTTGAATCTGTATATCCTTCAGGCGCTGACAGAGCGAAGTCTGGGAGCCACAATTCTGGCGGCAGCCCCCTTCTTCCTGTTGCTTTGCATCGGAACGGCCTTGCTGGCGGCATTCCCTCAGATCGTTCTCTGGCTTCCATCAGCTTTATAGTCGGATCGGGCATGTACCAAATGCAATCATCCATTTCCGATTGCCAATTTTGAAAATAGATTCGAGTCAGGGTTGTTTAGCGGTAACTTCCAGGTAATCTACCACTATCAGTCCTGACTCGTCCGCAATAACTGGAGTTTATCTTGGTGGAAGCACCTGTATCCCAAGCAGAAGAGCTGTTACCTGCTGAGCGACGCCAACAACTGATTCAGTGGTTTCAAACCAATGTCTCCGGCACGAACCAGGAGCTGGCACGCAGGTTCAACATCTCGGTTTCAACCGTGAGACGAGATCTGGACTCGCTAGCTGCCGAGGGTATCGTCCGCCGAACCCATGGTGGCGCTGTCTGTATTCGCTCACGGACGAATTTCGAACCCTCGACTGACCTCGCTCGCCGCACTGCGGTTGAAGAAAAAAATTCAATCGTGAGGCACACATTGCAGATGATCGAGCCCAAGCAGAGCATCATCATCGATTCAGGCGCTGTCATCGCCCATATCCTGGCCGAAGAACTCGCCGCCAAGACCATCCCGCTCACCGTCATTACCAATGACCTGTTTGTGGCAACAACACTGGCCTACAAGGAGCATATCAAGCTGATTGTTCCGGGAGGCTCCTGTCGTTTCGGATCATTTGGGCTTCTGGGGCAACCCGGACTCGATTTTCTGGTCGACATTCGGTGCGATTGCTTCTTCATGTCGGCTCAGGCACTCGACATGGAATGTGCATCCGAGACATTGCTCGATGTCATGCTCATGAAACGGGCCATGATCGAGGCGGCAGAGCGAACAATCCTGATGCTCGACAGCAGTCGCTTCTTTGACCGGGCTCTTTATCGAACGGTGCCAATCGAAACATTTGACACCATCATCACCGATGAAGGCCTGAGCGAAGAGGCAATCGAGAAAATCCGTTTGCGTGGTATTAATCTCGAAATCGCAAGATTTTGAAACCGGACAACAAGACAAGATCAGCCCCTCCCCCCTTGCTGTGACATGACATCTCGAAGCTCGGCGGCCCAGTTGACATGAACTCTCCCTTCACCCGAAATTGGCGGCTCTTGCACATGCCCCTTTCCATCAGGTGTCGGGACTGTTCCGCTGGAAAGCATTTCAGATAGACTTAAGGCAAATGCCCCTAAAAGGTGGAGAAGGAAATTATTTTCCATATAGCTGAAAAATGCCTGTTTTTCGATATTGACACCGGTCTCAATAGCAGATTATCTACGAGTCATCATAGTATGTCATAGAGGATCTCAATATGAATGAACAAGTCAAAGCCTACGGATTGGAGGAAGCTATCGCCGCGGTAGCTGCGCATGGCTCCATTACCGAAATCTACTTTGTTGCATGTGGTGGATCCTACGCCCTCTTGCAGGAAGGGCAGTATGTCGTGGACCGGGAAGCGAAATCCATCGCTTCGTTTGGTTACAGCTCTGCGGAGTTTCTGGCCCGCACGCCAGCACGCCTTGGCAAGAACTCGCTGGTTATCACATGTTCCCATTCGGGCAACACACCTGAAACCGTGGCCGCCACATCCTATGCCCGCAAGGCTGGCGCACTGACGATCTCACTGACCAATCTGGCCGGCTCACCACTTGATGAGGCGACCGAAAACACGGTCTTTTATGAATGGGATCCGGTAGCCGTCACCGATAAGCACAATTCCGTCATGCTGTTGCTACTGGTCCTGGGCATTCTGCAAAAACTCGAAGGCAACGACAAGATCGAGCTTGTGAAAAAGGCTGTCCCGGCGCTGCACGAAATGGGAGAAACCCTGAAACAGAAATACGCAGCAGCAGCCGCCGAATTCGGAGAATCCCATAAACGCGAGCCGGTCATTTACACGATGGCTTCAGGCGCCAACCATTCAACAGCCTATGCTTTTGCCATTTGCCTCTTGCAGGAAATGCAATGGGTCCATTCGGCCTGCATCCATTCAGGCGAATATTTCCATGGCCCGTTTGAGATCACTGATTTCGACACGCCGATCATCATTCTCAAAGGCCTCGGGAACGCTCGGAAAATGGACGAAAGAGCCCTCGCCTTTGCAGAGAAATATTCCAAGCGCCTGTCCGTTCTCGATGCCGAGGACTTCGGTCTTGAAGCCGTAGCGGGAGAAGCAGCCGAATATATCACACCAATCATGTTCAATCTGGTTCTACGCCTGTATGCCATCGAACTTGGCGACAGGCGAGGCCATCCGTTGACCGTTCGCCGCTATATGTGGCGCATGGAATACTGATCACTCTAGGGCGGGGGCACCCCCTCTGGCTCCTGCCCACCCCTATCTTCTCACAGCCTTCAGAAAAGGCGAAGCATGTGCAGTTCTGACCCTTTTCGCAAAGTACGTGGTTCACTAGAATACCAACTACATAACAAGAATTGAAAGCCCACTAAATGACCCTCTCCAAGAACAAGGCATCCCTGCTCGGCATCGGCGACAATGTTGTCGATTTCTACAAAGACAGAAGCGAGTTTTTCCCTGGTGGGAATGCTCTCAATGTTGCTGTTCTGGCCAAACGGTTTGGCCTCGAGAAAGCCGGCTATATCGGCCTTGTTGGCAATGATATCGAAGGTGAGCACGTTCTGAACAGTCTCAGGGCCGAAGGAATCTGGATTGATCGCATGCGTCAGGCATGTGGCGAAAATGGCAAGGCAGTCGTGCATCTCGATGAAAAGGGAGATCGTGTCTTCCTTGGCTCCAACAAGGGTGGCATCCAACGCCAACTGATCCTTCGCATGGAAGAAGACGATCTGAAAGCCATTGAAGACTACGGCTGTGTTCACAGTTCGGTTTTCAGCTATCTGGAAAATGAACTGCCCAAAATTCGCGAACGCGCCAACGCCGTGTCGTTTGACTTCTCTTCGAACCTCGACATGACCTACATCAAGCGCGTTGCTCCCTATATCACGATGGCCTTTTTCTCAGGCTCTTCGCTGGATGAAAAAGGAGTCGACGACCTGATTGCAGGCGTTGCCGCATTGGGCGTCGAAACGATTGGCATCACCCGCGGGTCTGATGGTGCCTACTGGCAGGTAGGCGGACAACGCTATCGCCAGGGCATCAAAGCAGTGGAGGTAACCGACACGCTTGGTGCCGGAGACTCCTTCATCGCCGCCTATATCAGCGGCGTTCTCTTGGGACATTCGGTAGAACAAGCCCTGGATGAAGCAGCAAGCTTTGCAGCAGATACCTGCACACGCTTTGGTGCCTTCGGGCACCCTTACAAAGTCTCGTAAAAACCGGTGGGAAGCCATCCCGATCTTGCGATCAGGCATGCATGACAGGCTTCACGGGAAAACAGGATCTAAGGGCGACGACCACACGTCGCCCTTCGTCATTTTGGAGACGTAACCGACTGTCTGTTTATGACTTTCATCTTCATGACATGATGCAGCGCAGGCTCGGCACTGCCTTCAATTCTCTTGATCAGCTGCTCGGCACTCCAGCGCCCCATTTCAGAAACCGGCTGATCGATCACAGTGACCGTAGGCCTCGTCACCTCTGTCCAGTCGGCATTGTGAAAGGCGATGAGAGACAACGCATCGGGCATTTCGATATCCCGCTTCTGAGCCTGTTTGAAGATTTCCAACGCAACAATGCTGTCCGATGCGAGAATTGCCGTTGGTCTCTCCGGCTGGTCCAGCAACTTGCTGATCGAAGCGCCCAAACCAAGATCGGGATCTGAGTTCAAAACGACAAGACTGTTTTCTTCTGCAATTCCCGCCTCCTTACAAGCCGACAGGAACCCATCAATACGACGACCGACCGAGGAAGTCGGAATTCGCCATTTGCCATTGTCCTCCCGGCCTCCTTCGATCGTTGCTGTCACGAAAGCCAGTCGCCGATGGCCAGCCGCAATGAACGCCTCTGTCGCGTTGCGCGCAGCATCAGCATCATCACTGATAACCGTATCAACATCCATGGAAGGGATTTCGCGGTCGAACAGAACAACAGCACAATTGAGTGTCTTGAGATTTTCCAGATGTGCCGTTTCATATCGATTGGCCGGAGCGACGATCAAACCATCCACCTGTTTGCCAACAAGAACATTCACAGCATCCCGTTCCACATCGAAATTTTCGTCAGAATTGGCAAGGATGACATTGAACCCGTTGGCATTCAAAACATCGGTAATGCTTCTCACTGCGATCCCGAAAAACGAGTTCTCGATATCGCCAACAACGACTCCGATGGTCTTCGACTTACCCGTCGTCATCGATCGTGCAAGCTCATTTGCCCTATATTTCAATGCCTTTGCGGATGCATGAACACGCTCGCGTACCTTTTCGCTCGTCACGCCATAACCTCCAAGCACGCGAGCGGCGGTGGACTTGGAAACATTCGCGTGCCGTGCAACGTCGGCCACGGTAACGGATGAGGACTGAAGATTCGTTTTTTTCATAAGTTAAATGCCTACAGACGAGTTGACGTACAGTCAAGTTCGTCATAATCTTTCAATGAGACCGGTCTCAAAATAAAGATCGGCCTAAAAATGCAAAACTCGCAACACTTTTCGACTTTGCCGGTTCCCCGCTTAACCTCCAGGTTCCCGACAAAGTTTTCACGGAGAACAGCATGAAGCTCGTCAATCTATTCGATAAAATTAGCCGCCGTTCATGCCTGACTTTGATGTCTGGTCTGGTTGTTTCCTTTCTTGCAGCTCCTGCCAATGCAGCTGATGATAATCCATACGGTTTTATAGATCCATCTTCTATCATGGTTGGCACCATGTCGGACGCCAAACCATATGCATTTGTCACCGCAGATGGAACCTTCTCAGGCTTTGATGTGGAATTTTTCCAAGACATTGCCAAACGCCTGGGATTTGAAAAAGATCAGGTGACCTTTGTTGGCCAGGACTTTGCAGCTCTTATCCCCTCTGTTGCCAATGGTCGCTTTGACGTGGCAGTCGGCGCAATCGGCACCACCGCAAAACGCAAGAAAGTTGCAGATTTCACAGATGGCTATCTTGCCGGTTTCCTCTCTGTCCTCAGTGCAGACGAAACACTGACCACCATCGAAAGCCTCAAAGACAAACGCCTCGGCATTGTTCAGGGTACCCTTCAGGACGATTATGCCCAGAAACACTTCCCTGACGCTCAGTTGGTTCGCTTCCCGGACAACAACAGCGCTGTCGCCGCTCTGAACAACGGCATGGTCGACGCTCACTTCCTCGACTATGAAGCAGCAAAGCAGTTCGGCGTTAACTTCCCGAGCCTGAAAGTCATGCAGAACTTCGCTTCATTCGACGCACCGGCTGGTTTTGTCGTGCGCAAGGGCAATGAAAAACTTCTCAACGCCCTGAACGAGAAAATTCACGAAGCCATGCAGGACGGCACATGGAAAGAACTGCATACGAAATGGTTCCCCGGCAGCCCAATGCCTGAACAGTATCTGCCGAAAAACTGATACTCAGGCATCAACATAACCAGCTTACCGGTACGCACCGGGGGCAGCATGCTGCCCCCGAAAGCGGCAAAACTATGGGAGAAAGTGGCGGTTCCAAAAACACCACACCCGATTGCCTCCCAACCATGGAGCCCAAATCTTCCTCCGATCTATTGAGGCTTTCTCGCCAAACGGTAACAAACGGGATAATTTATAAATGGATTGGTTAGAAACCTTACGGCGTAGCTTTCTGGACTTTGATGCTATGGCCTCCGTTCTCCCCAACATGTTTTACATCGGGTTGAAGAACACACTTATCCTCGCAGCCTTCTCAACATTATTCGGTGTGCTTATTGGCATCGTGCTTGCGGTCATGGGGATTTCCCGCTCACCCTGGCTCAAATTGCCAGCCCGGATCTATACGGATATTTTCCGCGGTCTTCCCGCAACAGTGACAATCCTGCTGATTGGTCAGGGCTTTGCCCGCATCGGTCGGGAGCTGTTTGGTCCCTCTCCCTTCCCGCTCGGGATCGCCGCACTTAGCCTCATTGCAGGGGCTTATATCGGCGAGATTTTTCGCTCTGGCATCCAGAGCGTTGACAAAGGACAGATGGAAGCCTGTCGAGCCCTCTCGATGAGTTACGGTCAGGGCATGCGCCTCATTGTCGTACCGCAAGGCATTCGGCGTATCTTGCCCGCTCTGGTCAACCAGTTCATCGGCAACGTCAAGGATTCGAGCCTTGTCTATTTTCTCGGTCTGCTCACCTATCAGCGCGACCTTTTCCGTGTTGGTCAGGATCAGGCCGTTGTTACGGGCAACCTGTCACCGTTGCTCCTTGCCGGTATCTTCTACCTGATCATCACCGTGCCACTCACCCACTTTGTCAACTATATCGATGATCGCTTGCGGACAGGCAAGATCACGAAGCAGGCTCCGGTATCAGGGCTTGAGGAAGTGTCAGAGCAGGCTGATGTCTCGGATCGCCAAACCACCCGCAAAGAGAATTTCAAAGGCGGCAGCCTGACGATATCCAACATGTTCATGGCTTATGGCGATGTCGAGGTGCTCAAGGATGTTTCCCTTGAATTTCCTTCCGGCTCCGTCACCTGTATCATCGGGCCGTCCGGGTCTGGCAAATCCACATTGCTGCGCGGCCTCAACCGCTTGGTTGAACCCAAGTCCGGTGCGGTCACCCTTGATGGCAGCGATGTGCTGACCATGCACCCAGAGACATTGCGGCGACGCATAGGCATGGTTTTCCAGCAGTTCAACCTGTTCCCGGACCATACTGCCTTGCAGAATGTCAGCTTGGCCCTCAACAAGGTCAAAAAACTGCCTGTCGCTGAAGCCCGTTCTCTGGCTGAAGAGCGCCTTGCCGATGTGGGTCTTGCCTCGCGCATGAACCACCGCCCCGCCAACCTCTCTGGCGGTCAGCAGCAGCGCGTTGCCATCGCTCGCACATTGGCCATGGAGCCGGAGGTTATTCTGTTCGACGAAGTGACAAGTGCACTCGACCCTGAACTGGTCAAGGGCGTTCTCGAACTGATGACCGAGCTTGGCAGACGTGGCATGACAATGATCGTGGTCACCCACGAAATGGGTTTTGCCCGCAAGGTCGCCGATCAGGTCGTGTTCATGGATGAAGGACGTATTGTCGAGGCTGGTACACCGGAGCAAATCTTCGATAATCCGAAAAATGACCGCCTCAAACGCTTCCTTCAGGAAGTCCTTTAGCCACGGGTTTCTCCGTCCGACCATCTTGCCGACAGGTGCGGTCACGGACAGAAATGGCGCAGACAGACGCTAGAAAACAGAGAAAAGCAACCCACCGGTGTTGCTTTTCTTTTTTTGTGCCTCCATCAGGCGCAGTCTCGCCACCTTGGATCAGACCAGCACAGCTGCCATTACCCTCTGCCTGTTGGCACCACGTCAAGCAAAGCGCACTTCACTGCGATCCAGGTACCGGATCTGTTGTCATGCGCTCCCGCCATTTGCGTTCAGGGGGCAAATGCCAGCCCTCAAAATACGCCATCCGGCTTACGTTCTTCTATGTATTTTGCCGCAATATCCGCACAATTTCACAATTGAAACCATTTTGAAAAATGAATTAACTATATGTTTTTAAATAATAAAATGGACCTATCTGTATTATTGTAGGAAAATTGATCCTGAAATTCCTTCTCCTGTAGGAAGACGGAAGTCTAGTCCCCCGATACTATTCAAACAAGCAGTGATCGCTGCTTCTGTTTCGAAAATCAACCAAAGAGGGAACACCTGACCACTCTCGTTCAAGAGAGCGGTAACGCTACCTCTTTGCCAGAGGAGAATGGTATGAAGATTGGGATAAAATCGTTTGGCGTATATGTGCCAAATTACTATTTGTCCCGTGAGACAATTGGCTTGGCGTGGGAGGCAAAAGGATCAAAAGGCAAGAAAAGCATTGCAAACGTGGACGAAGACACGCTCACGATGGCCGTAGAGGCCGCAATGGATTGCTTTCGGTTCGTCAGTCGGGAAGAGATCAGCTCGCTTTACTTTGCTTCTACGACAGCTCCTTACGCAGAAAAGGCACACAGCGCATTGATTTCCGTTGCGTGCGATCTGGAAAACAACTCTGTTTTTACAAGTGACTTTGCAAATAGCACGCGCGCCGGAACAAGCGCCCTGCTTGCTGCTTGTGACGCAGTAAAAGCGGACGAAGCCAAGAACTCACTGGTTGTCGCCTCGGATATGAGAAAATCATATCCGAAATCCCCCGAAGAAATGACACTTGGAGATGCCGCCGCTGCAATGGTTGTCGGCACCGGCGACGTGTTTGCAACAATTGATGGCACATTCTCGTTCAATGATGAGATCGTCGATATCTGGCGTAATGCCGGGGATCAATACATCAGCGTTGGCGAAAGCCGTTTCGTCGTCGACGAAGGCTATCTGCGTGTCATGAAAGCTGCGGTGGCAGGCATTCTGGAAAAATACTCTCTGGAACCAAAGCATATCGCCAAGGTCGTTTTCTCGGGCGCAAACGCACGCAATGTTGCAAAGCTGGCGAAAAAATGCGGTTTCAGCGCCGATCAGATACAGGACACACTTCTGAATTCAGTAGGCGACAGCGGTACAGCGCAGGCATTTCTGGGCATCGTCAGCGCCCTTGAAGCAGCCGAACCTGGCGAGAAAATTCTCCTTGCGGATTATGGCAGTGGTGCAAACACCTTCATTCTGACAGCGACGGAAAATGTCCGCAAGGTTCACAGAGCCGATACGCTGAAGCGCTTTTTGGAGAACCGGAAAGAATTCGGATCCTATGCGCGTTACCTTTCCTTCCGCGAAATTGCACCTGCAAAACCGGGATCTCCGTTCAAGCTTCCTGCGTCATCATCCATGACCTGGCGTGAACAGAAACTCAATCTCCGCCTGCATGGCAGCCGTTGCACAGAATGTGGAGCTGCGATCTTCCCGATCAACAGGGTCTGTCACAAGTGTGGTGCGGTAGACAAATTCGAAGAATTCCGGGCATCCGATCTGGTGACGAAGATCTTCACATTCTCAGTGGATCAGTATGCCGGCCGCAGCGACGATCCGGTCCTGGTACAGACAGTTACCGAGGGCGAAAATGGTGAGCGTTATTATACAATTATGACGGACTTCAACGTCGAAGACGTCCGTATTGGCATGGAGATGGAATTCACATTCCGCAAGATGCACGCCCTCGGTAACTTCCCCAACTATTACTGGAAAGTCAGGCCCCTGCGCAGGGAGAAAAGGACAAAGCTATGATCAAGGATAAACTTGCCATTGTCGGCATGGGCTGCGCAAAGTTTGGCGAGCGCTGGAACTGCGGCATTCCTGACCTGATGATAGAAGCGGCCTACGAAGCCTTCGAAGATGCTGGCATTGGCCCGCAAGACATCGAAATGTGCTTCTTTTCGAACACCAACGCACCGAACAACTGCTCGGGAACACCGGTAGCCGATACCCTCAAGATGCATGGCATTCCCATTGTCCGGAACGAAAATTTCTGCGCATCCGGTCATATCGCACTCATCGAAGCCTGCATGGCGGTTGCCAGTGGTGTTTGCAATGTGGCGATGGCAATCGGCGTTGAAAAGCTCAAGGACACCGGTTTCGGCGGCCTTGGTACGGGGCGTGGGTTGAGCACCGTTCGTGAAGCAAGACGAACAGCTCCGGGATCCTTCGCACTCGGTGCCGCGCAATATTTCGAAAAATACGGCCTCAGCTACGACGAGGGGCGCCGGATGCTTGCAAGCATTGCGGTCAAGAACCACTCCAACGGCATGCTTGCTCCGCGGGCACATTTCCATAAGGAAATCACCATCGACGATTGCCTCAATGCCCCGATCATCGCAACACCGCTGGGACTTTATGACTGTTGCGGCAACAGCGATGGTGCGGCCTGCGCAATCATCACCCGCACCGATATGGCCAAAAGCTTCCGCGATGACCCGATCTATGTGAAAGGGTTCGGCATCTCGACGGATTCCATACTGCCCCACTATCGCCCAGACTTCAGCTGGACCAGCTTTGAAGCCCTGCGTGTTTCCTCGTCCAAGGCCTATGAAATGGCAGGCATCAAGAATCCACGCGAAGAAATCGATCTTGCCGAGGTTCATGATTGCTTCAGCATTACAGAACTTCTCATCTATGAGGATTTCGGCTTCAGCCCTCGCGGCAAGGCGCGTGAAGACATCGAAGCAGGTTTCTTCACTCGTGATGGCGGTCTTCCGGTCAATGTCGACGGTGGCCTCAAATGCTTCGGCCATCCGGTCGGTGCCAGTGGCATCCGCATGACTTACGAGCTCTACAAACAGCTTCAGCACAAGGTCGACAATCCCAAACGCCAGCTCAACGATGTCCATATTGGTTTGTCCCATACCTTCGGCGGCCCTCCTCAGATCAGCGCAGTCATGATTGTGGGCAACGAGAAGTGACATCTCGAATTACTGAAATATCTATAAATAACTAGGAGTTATACCATGACAACTGGCGCATTGGAGGGCCTGAGAGTACTCGACCTCGGCCGTGTGCTGTCAGCTCCATTTTGCACGGCAATGCTGGGCGACATGGGAGCGGACGTCATAAAGATCGAGCAGCCCGGAAGGGGCGACGACAGTCGCGGTTTCATGCCGCGCAAAGACGACATCAGCACCTATTTCATCAACTTCAACCGCAGCAAGCGCGGCATCACCCTGAACCTGAAAACGGGCAAGGACGTGTTCCTCGAACTGGTCAAGAATGTTGACGTGGTGGTTGAGAATTTTCGCCCCGGCGTGATGAAAAAGTTGGGGCTGGATTATGATGAGCTGAAAAAGGTCAATCCCCGCTTGATCTATGCCGCGATCTCTGGTTTCGGCCAGACAGGTCCATATTCCAGCCGAGCCGGTTACGACACGATGGCGCAAGCTATGGCAGGCATCATGAGCGTAACCGGCTTCCCCGGCAGCGAGCCAACCCGATGCGGAGCCTCTGTTGCCGACATCATGGGAGGTCTGCAAGCCGTCATCGGTATTCTTGCAGCGCTTCGCCATCGTGAAAAATCAGGCGAAGGCCAGATGGTTGACGTTGCTCTGGTCGATGTCTCAGTCGTCGGTCTGTCCAGTGTGAACCAGGTTTACCTCACCACCGGTCGTGTTCCTCAGCGCAATGGCAACAGCTACGAGTCATCCGCACCTGGTGGCGGCTACTCCACCAAGGATGGCTATTTCGTCATGAATGGCAGCGCGCCGAAATTCTGGGCAATTCTCTGCAACGCCATGAACAAGCCTGAATTGATCGAAGACGAGCGCTTCAAGACAAATTCACTGCGCGTGACAAACAAGCATGAACTGGATGCCATCATCACGGAATGGACCAAAACCATGACAACAGATGAGCTCATGGATCTCTTGCTCCCGCTCGGCTTTGCGGTAGCACCTGTCATGACGCTCGATAAGGTTGCCGCTGATCCCCACATTGCCGGAGTTCGACACATGTTCGGTGAAGTGGAACACCCGCAAGTCGGGAAAATTCGGGTGACCAATCAGGCAGTTAAGATGTCTGCTACCAATCCCGAAATCAAACGCTCTTCACCTCTTCTTGGAGAGCATAACAAAGAAATTTATCTGGAAGAGTTGGGTTTCAGCGAAGAGCGCTTTGAGGAAATGCAGCGTGAGGAGATTGTCTAAAGAACCTACGTCTTTAGCACTATAAACCAGATAAATATGTTAGACACGTTCTGAAGGGAGATCGGAATGTCAACAACAGTAGAAAGCCAGGCAGGGACTGGCAAGACTGCGACCAAATCATTGGTTCCAACCTATATGACAAGTCAATCATATGCGGTTGTTGCAGTATGCTTCCTGAGCTGGATGTTCGCTACAATCGGCAACGGTGTTTACTCCGTTGCCAGTCCGATGCTGAAAGAAATGTTCAGCATGGACAATGCTACGGCCGGTATGGTTGTCAGCATCTTTTCTCTTGGGGGCTGGGTCAGTACCCTGTTCATCCCCAAAATCGCCGATAAACATGGCAGACGCATTGGTCTGGCCATCTGCATTCTCATCGTCGTGCTGTGTAACGGTAGCTATGCTCTTATCGGAAGCCTTGGCATGCTGTTTGTCGTTCGCTTCTTCGCAAACTGGGGGAACACGTGTATTTGGGCGATCAACGCATCCTACATTTCGGAAATCGTCCCTGCGCCCAAACGGGGATTTGCAACGGGTATCATGCAAAGTGGTACGCCAATTGGTAACTTCACATCGTCCTTCCTGATCGGCTTGCTGGTCGCGGCGGGCTATGCTTGGCAAACCGCATCTTACGTGTTTCCGATTGCGATCATTCTTCTTGTGCCAATCTTCTTTGTCCTCAAGGAAACACCGACCTGGCTGCGCAACAGAAGTGAGCTACAGCGTGCCAAACAGGAAGCGGCACAGAATGCGGAAGCAGCTGCCGCCGTTGGAAAGACACAGAGCTATGGTGAGCTGTTCAAACCGCAATATCGGAAAAATGTGTTGATCGGCATCGCGATGGCAATGGTTTCCGCCATTCTGGCCTGGGGTAACTCGGCATATTTCGTGCTCAGTCTTGCTGACATGGGCTTCGACGCAGCAACCCGAGTGACGATGCACATGACCCTTTGGGGCGTGGCTATCATTGGGTATGCAACATCTGGCATCATCTCGGACAAGATTGGCCGAAAACACGCAATGTTGCTGTTCCGCACGCCAATGGTTATCGCTCTGGGTGTCATGTATTACATGTATGTGTCCCAGAACATCAACGTACCCGTTGTCTATGCAATGCTTGCCATCGCCGGTCTTGGAATGGGCGGTGTTACCATTCAGATCACCTATACCAACGAAATGATGCCATCTCATGTTCGTACCATGGGCACCGGTTTCGCGATCGGTATCGGTCGCATCACGGCCATGATCGGAGTTCCCATGCTCGGCGTTCTCGCCGACTGGACATCTCTGCCATTCGCCTGGTGGATGGCCTCCATCATTGGCTGGCTGATGGTTCCACTGATCTACTTCGGCGCAGAAACGGCAGGCAAGGATATCGACGCCCTTTCCGAACAGGCCTCGTCGTAACGGTCGGCTTCCATGCGAAGCCGGGATCCTCGCCCCGCAGCGACGGATCCGGACACAAGCTCTCTGCCGAACCGGTTATCCCCGCAAAATCGGTTCGGTGAAGTTCAGCAAGATAGTTTTCGTGACGCGACTGCGACTTTCGTGACAGGAATAGATCTCATGAATTGGCGAGCTGACCAGAATACAAACGGGAGTTGAGCAACGAAATTCTACTCACTTGAGTTTAGAATACTCTTATCCCACTGAAGATCTTCTCGAATAGACTGATTTTTGCTTTAGTCAAGCCAATGGATAATAGAATTTCTATTACCAGCATTCAGTTGTACTCGGAAGACTCTCGCCAAATGCGCGTCTACAGGCAAGTAGCCAAAGAAAACATATCGATCAATTAAGGAGAACGCCAGGATGGGCGACATCAACACAAAATTGCAGCAGTTCGAAAAGGTAAAAGAACTGATCAATGGACCGGAAGCGGAGCTTTTCAAAACCCGTTATCTGGCCCGCTATTTCAGCGGCAACATCACTTTCATTATGGGTGATGCCCCCTTCACTCTCAACTTCCACAAGGGAGAAATGGTTTCAGTGGAATTGGGCAAGCCAATCAATGGCATCCATATCGGACTGGGAGGAAGTGACGAGCAATGGACAGACTTCTTCAGGCACAAGAACTTCCAGCTTGCCACCTCCCCCAAGCACAATCCTCTGTGCTTTGAAATTCTGGGAAGCCCGCTTGCTTATCGGCAAAACAACAACACGATGGCCCAGCTGATGCGCGTTATGGCCAAAGTAATGCAGTAGAACCATCACCCTTCAGGAGAGTACAAAATGGCTATAAGCGGTGGTTATATCACGGTAAACGGCATCAAGACCTATTACGAAACAAACAACGGACCAAAAGACAAACCAACGATTGTCTGTCTGCATACCGCTGGACGCGAGTGTCGCCAATATCACTGGATGATGGACATCTTCGAAGATCGCTACAATATGGTTGCGTTCGACATGCCAGCCCACGGCAAGAGCTGGCCATTGCCTGGCAACAAGGCGATCAACAATCACAAGGACTATTGTGAATTTGCATGGGCATTTATTCAGGCCATGGAAATTGAGAACCCACTGGTCATCGGCTGCTCGGTTGGTGGCAACATGGTCTATTATATTGCCGAACATTATCCGGTCGCCGGCATCGTTTCCATGCAGGGTTCAACCTTCATCAAGGCCCTCTCCGGCTCCTATGGCACCGTCGTGGACCTGCTTGATCATCCCTATATCAGCGTTCAGCATTCCCACTTCGATTTTTCCGAAAGCCTGATCGGTCAGAAATGTCCCGAGGAAGCAAAAGACTTCATCCTGTGGGGCGTGGCCCAAGAGTGCGGCGTAGCCAAAAAGGGCGATCTGTCCATCTACAACAACTACGATGTACGCGGCGATCTGGACAAGATCTCCTGCCCTGTCATGGTCATCCGCGGTGAAGATGACTGGAACGTACCAGAGCATTACTGCCAGGAAGCCATGAAAGGCATGGTCAATTCCAAGAAAGTGGTTTGGAAACCAATACCGGGCTATGGGCACTTCATCATCGTCGAAGCGCCTGAGATCATCTGTGAAGCGATTGATGACTTCATGCAATATGTGGATCCGGCCAGCACCCCGGATTGCGCCTAGAGCCTGGTGCTCCTGATGCTCGCCTCCTCCCCATTCTTGGCGAGCATCAGGTCCTTTTTCTCCAAATTCCCCGCAAGGGAGGAACATAATGAAAATCAAGGATATCGAGCTTTTTCCGCTCCAGATGCCGCAATTCAAGACCACAAAATGGGCCAATGGCAACGTCAGTGTCACAGAACACATCATCGTCAAGATCATTGCAGAGGATGGCACCTATGGCGTGACCGAAGCCATTCCGCGCCCCGGTATTTATGGTGAAACACCGGCTTCGATCTACTATGCACTGACAAAGATCATCATTCCCAAGCTTATCGGATTGGATTCCTTCAATTTCGAAGCCATTTGGCAACAGATGAACGATTTGCCGTTCAACTATGCCACCAAAGGGGCGATTGATGTTGCGCTCCACGATCTCAATGGCAAGCTGCTTGGCATTTCCTGCGCCCAGATGATGGGAGGCCCCTACAGAACGGAAGTGCCCTTGAGTTGGGTCTCCGGTGGCACATGGTTCGATCGTGACATGATCATCGAAGAAACCAAACAACGTGTGGCCGAAGGCTACAAGATGTTCAAGGTCAAGGCTGGTCATGTCAATGAAGATATCGACCTCATGATCGAGCTTCGCAAGGCTTGCCCGGACGACGTGAAATTCCTGATCGATCCAAACCAGCTCTATTCCCGCGAGGATCTCTACCGCGTGGGTGAAGCCTTGACAGATGTAATCGATAGTATCGAGGAGCCAGTTCCTGCATGGGATGACGTCAGCCGGAAGCTCTTCACCGAGCGCTTCCCCAAGATCATGCTGTTGTCTGATGAAAGCACTTTCACTTTCGCCGATACCCAGCGTCAGATGAATCTGGGCGCAATCCAGCGCCTTGGAATCAAGATCCCCAGAACCGGCTACACCATTTCTCGCAAACTGGTGCATTTGGCCGAAGCCAACAATATGCCGGTGCAAGTCAGCACGCAGGCAGAATCCGATTTGGGCAGCGCTGCATGTGTCCAGTTTGCCTCGGCGTTCCGCCAAATTGATTTGCCCTGTGAGATTGGCTACTATAAAAAGGGAATTCAGGAAAGTCTCTTGCTTGACGGGGGCTTAACCGTCAAAGACGGCAAGATGCTGTTGCCGGACGGCCCTGGCATGGGCGTCAAGGTCAACTGGGATCTAGTCAAGAAATACACCGTTTCGATGTAAACAATGGCTCTCTGTCGGCCCCGACGCCGCCAGAGGGCTTTTCTTACTTCGCCATACCGAAAAAAGTCATCCTGTTTGCGGAGAGATCATGAGTGCCACGGTTTCCAAGCTAAGTTCCCTACCCATTCTGGGAAAAGAATGCACCCTTCTGGCTGGCGAGGAAGGGTTGGGCAATATCGTCCGATATGTCACGGTCATGGAAGCACCGGATTTCAACATTCAGACTCTGACCGACAGCGTATTTGTCCTCACCACATTATCGAGCTACTACACCAGCACAGAAAGCATCAACAAGATCATCACTGCGCTCTGTGAGCAGAATGTCTCGGCCATCTGCATCAAACTCGGCCGCTTCATCGAAGAGGTCGATGAGAGCACGATTGAAATCGCCAGAAAATACCACACGCCCCTCTTCACCGTTACGAAAAACGTTCTTTTCCGTGAAGTCATAAGCGAAATCCTGACGGCGATCATCTTCGAGCAACAAAGCACCATCAGCGAGCCTAACGCCCTTAACGAAGACCTCCTGAGCGCCATTCTGCACAATCGGGACATGAAGCAAATTCTGTTGCTCTTGACAGACAAAATCCCTTGCAATTGCTGCTGCCTGAACCATCGTGGCGAAATACTGGCCACGAACTCAACTGACGAAACGGAAATTGACAAAGAAATCATCGATCAATTGCTTCTGAGAATTCAGAAGAGCAAGAAAAAGAACTACGTTTCTTTCCGGGATCACTTCATTTTCCCCTGTGCTGCACATGGACAGATCGTGGGATATCTTGTTGTTTGCGACACGCACAAGATCGTCAAAAGCCGCTTTATTTTCATCAGTCAGGTCGTCTCGTTCCTTGCCATCAAATTCCTGGAAGAATATCTCAGGATCGAAGCGGAACAGAGGATGACAGCCAGGATTCTCGACGAAATCCTGTTTGTTGATCAACCGGATGAAACAGTCATCGCCGAAAAACTGCAATTGCTCGGCATCACGCCAAAAGACCTGCATATCGTCATGTTGTTGTCGGTACGGGACAAGAAAAACAAAATTCAAGCAGACAGCTACCTCGACTACTGGGTCAATTGGCTACGTTACAAATATGATCAGGTCGTTGTTTTCATAAAGGGGTCTGACCTCGTCATTCTGATTTCCTATTCGAAAAAGAAGAAAGTCGACTTCGCCAAACTGGCGCAGCAAATGCGCAAGGAAGTATGCCAGGGGGCCCTGGAAGATCTTGATATCGGTTTCAGCCTGCCTGCCGATGACTTGAGAAAGCTGCCACAATGCTACAGCCAGGCAATTCGCGCGGTTGACTATGGTCGCGCAGTCGAGAGCGAAAACCACATTTATCCCTATCAGAACTATGTCGGCATAGGACTTGTCTCCCACGGTGTCATTTCTGGTGACGGCGAGGTCATAAGAGCAACCATCATCGACCCGATACAACAGTATGACGAAAGATGTAACACCAAGCTCTGGTCTTCACTGGAAGCATGTCTTGAGGAAGACAGTCTTGATCTTGCAGCCAAAAAACTCTGCATTCATATCAGCACCTTGAGATACCGCTTGCAGAAAATCGAACAGCTCACGAATGTGAATTTCTTCATTCCCAAAGGCAGGCAAGCCCTGTATATCGCCTATATTCTGAATATCTCGTATCGTGCCTAAGATCGTCTGAAATGGATCATGGTTCAGCGCGTTTCAATCCGAACACTCCGCCGGGGATATGCGGCCCAAAGCCCGTGGGTCGAGGCAAAAGGATGGATGCCATTGCTTGCATGACCGATGACCAACGTCTCTTCCATGAGAGGCGCACACCGGTGGAGCAATGGACCCCGGACATCACGTAGAGCCCTCAGCAAGCAAGACGTCCTATTTTCTCACGAAAAACACTCCCGAAATTCCCGCTTTTCTAGGATGCCCGTTCCGCAACAAGGGGATATGCTCCAATTATATGAAAAAGTTGGATTTTTAGCGATAGAGAGCCGGTAGAGACAGCATGACATGGCCTGTCTTGCCAACGAGTGGCCAATGCATCATCGCTTGAAACCCGCAAGAGAATTGTCGGAGGAAAATGCTATGCCCTTTCTCGATCTGGACAGGATTGCTCTACGCTATGCTGATGAAGGAGATGGCGAAAAAACACTGTTGTTGATTCACGAAATGGGAGGCTCGCTGGAAAGTTGGGATTATCTGGTTCCACTTCTGACGCCGCACTATCGCGTGATACGTTATGACTGTCGCGGTGCCGGATTGTCCGAGAAGCCACGCAGCCCCTTCACTATTTTCGATTTCACGGCAGACGCAATCGGGCTGCTCGATGCTCTTGGCATTGAAGGACCGGTCATTCCTGTCGGATGCGCTGTTGGGGCTGCGACGGCCCTTCACATGGCTGCAATCCACCCGGATCGGTTCGAGAGAATTGTCTCCATATCACCATCCACCGGGATCTCGGAAGAAAGGCAACAGGCGGTACTTGCTCGTGCAGATCTGCTTGAAAACGATGGCTCTCGCGCCGGTGTAGATGTTGGACTTGATCGCGGCTACCCTTCGGCTTATCGCAAAGACAGGAACCGGTTTACCTCAACGCGCGCACAGCGCATCGGTGCCGACCCTTATGGCTTCGCAGCTACCATGCGAATGCTCGCAGGCCTGTCTCTGGATGAAGACATTGCCAAGGTTTCCTGTCCGTGTCTTTTCATAGCTGGCGAGATCGATGCCGACCGTCCTCCGGCAGCCGTAGAAGCCATCGCCAGTACAGTCAGCAATTCCACATTCCGGGTAATTGAAGGCGGGCATTTCATGGCCATGCACTCGCCCGACCTTCTTGCAGCGGAAATTTTCGATTTCTTGCGTCAATAGACAAGGAAACCAGACGTGCCGCTCTCGGGGTCACGACAACTCCAGCTCCTTCTGAAGAAAAGTGGTAACCGCTTCCACAGAGGGAGCCGATTTGAGGGATGCCCTGAATTCCTCATTCATGATCTTGCGTGCAAGCCTTGAGAAAATATTGAGGTGCAAATCGCCCGCGGTATATTTGTTCAGCGTCAGCATGATGACGATATCGACCTCGTCATCCCCCCAGATGACGGGTTTTGGCAGCTTGGCCACGGAAATGGAAGACTGCTCGATATGCTCCGACTTGGCATGGGGAATGGCGAAGCCGAAGCCAAGAGCGGTCGAGAAGACATCCTCACGTGCCCAGACATCATCAGCCAGACGAGCAGGATAGCGACAACGCCCAGCCACCATCAGCTGATCGGTCATGCGTTTGACAATCTCGTTCTTGCTCCTGAGATCTTCACCGATGACGACACAATCTTGCGAGACCATCGGCGCATCGCCAACCCCCATGCGAAACTCTGCCAGCATCTGATCAACTTCGATCGCTGTGCGGCAGGCTTTGGCCTTCTCTACGACGTCCCGGCACTCGGATAGGCTCAGCTTGGCCATCCGGGCCTTGGCGGCTGCAATTCCGGGCGCACTCATCGAGATTTCATCAAGGCCCAGTCCAACCAACAGAGGAAGGACCGAGCCCTTGCCACCCAACTCACCACATAAACCAATCCAGCAGTCATTGGCATGAGCATCTTGCACAATCCTGTCAAGTGCCCTGATGAAGGCAGGATTGAGACTGTTATAATGCTTGGATACCTTGTCATTGTCCCGATCAACCGCCAGCAGATACTGGGTGAGATCGTTCGATCCGATGGAGAAGAAATCCACTTCCTGAGCACATTGATCAATGATATAGGCAATGGAAGGCACCTCGAGCATGATGCCGAACGGGATCTTCTCATTGAAGACAATCCCGCTGTCGCGCAGGTCTCTCTTCACCTCGCCAAGAACTTCCTTGACCCAAAGAATTTCCTCAAAAGAGGAAATCATCGGGATCATGATCTTAAGAGGACCATGAGCAGAAGCCCGCAGGATCGAGCGCAACTGACCGCGGAAAAGGTCGATGAATTCCGCATAGATCCGAACCGCCCGATAACCGAGAAACGGGTTATGCTCCTCGGGAATCTCCAGATAGTCGACAGGCTTGTCACCCCCAACATCAATGGTACGAACAATGATCGGACGTCCTTTCGCCGCTTCAATTGCCTCGACATAGGCATTGTAGAGTTCGTCCTCGGTTGGAGGGGAAACCCGATCCATATAGAGCATTTCCGTGCGGAAAAGGCCAATTCCCTCGGCACCAGCAGCAAAAGCCGGCTTGGCTTCGATTGGCAAGGCGATGTTGGCGGCAATTTCCACCTTGTGACCGTCTTCGGTAACTGCGGGCTGGCTGCGGTAATGGACCAGTTGCCCATCCAGTGTGCTGCGCAACGCAAATTCCAGATCATAGTAACGACAGATCGGCTCGCTCGGCTGCTTGATGACAAGACCGAGGGTTGCATCGACAATCACGGTCTCCCCGGCAACAACCAGAACCTTGTCACGCGGTACAGCCACAAGGGTCGGGATGCCAAAAGACCGGGCCAGTATCACCGTATGGGACGTCGTGCCGCCACTTCCCAGCAGCAAGGCTTTCAAATGCGTGCGATCAAGCTCGAGAAAGCGGCTCGGTGTCAGGTCGTCTGCAAAACAGACCGAATCTTCACTCAGCTCAATACGCGCTCCATAGACCGCCTCTCCATAAATATGATCGAGAATCTGAAAGGAAAGATCGCGAATATCGAGCTCTCTTTCGCGAATGAGGGCGCTTGATGAGGCACGCATCTGCTCACAATAGCGCAGCCCCGTAGCCTTGATCGCCCCGACAGCACCAAGCCCCTTCTGGATGCCTTCGGCAAGATCGGCCTGAAACTCGCAATCACCGATCAGGGAAAGGTGGGCAGACAGAATGTCTGCTGCGGGGCCGGTTGCCGTCGCCTGTTGGGCCAGCATGCCCTTGGACAATACGGAGACAGCCTCATCCAGACGCTTCTGCTCCGTTGCGTTATCCAATAGGTCAAAGTCGGGCACGGCATCAAAGTCAAGCCCGCCAAGAGCAACCAGCTTGCCCACCCCTATGCCTTCGGAAACAATCGAGCCGCGAGCAAAATCAGGTTCAAGATTGGAAAGCGATCGCGGAATGGGATTGTCGTCCGGCGACACCGACACCGTCGGCAAGGCTTCATCACAATGGGGAAATTCTTCGACAAAGAACCGCTCCATGGTTTCAAACGCTTCAAGCTCGTCATCCCCTTCGATGATCAGCATGCAGTCGTCATTTACCAGAGTGTCGGTTCCGATGAGCGATAGAGCACTTTTTGCATTGCCTGTGCGTCCGGTGCGGGCATTTTCCCAGGCCATTGTCGCACTGAACGCATTGCAAAGCTCTTCAATTCTGCTGGCAGGGCGAGCATGCAGGCCATTTGGCAAGAGGCATTTGACAGCCAGTGATTTCGTCATGTGTTCTCCTCCATCAATCAGCCAGCAGGCCAATTGTCATTCTTCACCGGTTCCTGCCAGGAGCCAAGACCGATCATATCCATTTGCCCCAAAATAGGACTGAAGACTGTTGATTGCAGAGAGGAGATACCTGCTTTTTTCTGGATGAGACTACGCAATCAACGCCCCGGACAAACACCGCTTGTCCTATTTGTCTCTGTTGCCCCCGAAGAGGGCCCGCAGAAGCACGTCCGGCTCCCATTCCCATCATTGTTTGGAATAAAGACTATCGGCAACCCCCTGCCTCTTCGGGATTTTTCCTAACCGACCGCAGGCCCCCTCATGTCAACATGCAAAGGCAACGAGGTCTCTCCGACAAATAGTCTTTTCCTCCACAACCAGACAATGACGATGTGTAGTCTGGTCCAGAAAAAAGCAGCAATCTCCTCTCTCAAAATCTTTCCAAAACAATCAAGATTTCCCCCACAGACAGCAAGCTCCCCAGCTCAACTGAATAGAGTTGAAAGCATGGGAGCAAGAGGAATGCAATTTCACTCAAGGGAGGAAGATATGACCAATATTGTAGCTGTAACCGCTTGCCCGTCCGGTGTTGCCCATACCTATATGGCAGCGGAGTCGATCGCCAATGCCGCAAAGGCCAATGGCTGGAATGTAAAGGTCGAAACGCAAGGGTCAATCGGCATCGAAAACGAACTGACGAGCGAAGATGTTGCCGCCGCTGACATGGTGATCCTGACCAAGGATATCGGCATCAAGTTCGAAGAACGCTTCAAGGACAAGCCTGTGGTTCGTATCGGCGTATCCGATGCGGTACGTCGTGCACCTCAGGTCATGGAAAAGGTGGCCGCCTATCTTGCCAAGACCTCAGCCTGATCACGCGAGATCTTGACTGGCAAAGAGAGGGCCCAGCCCTCTCTTTTTGACGACTTTCTAAATGACCCACTCGGCAAGCCTGATGGAGGAAACCCATGTCGGCAGATCGTATCGCTCGTCTCAAAGTGGCGCTCTTTGCAAAGCCGCGCCCGATATCACTGGAGCGCGCGCGCCTTTTCACAGAAAGCCACAGGCAAAGCGATGGCCATCCTGTCATGATCCGTCGCGCCCTGGCCGTCGCCCATATTCTCGACAATGTCGAGATTTCGATCAGGGAAGACGAATTGATTGCGGGAAACCGTACCGTCAAACCACGCTCGGGTATCCTTTCGCCCGAGATGGACCCATATTGGTTCGCCAAGGAAATTGATACGATCCACAGCCGCCCGCAAGACAAATTCATCATCTCGGATGAGGACAAACAGTATTTCCAGGAGGAATTGCTGCCTTACTGGACCGGCCGTTCGATGAAGGATTTCATCAACAGGCAGTTTCCAAGGGAAGTGCATGATGGTGTTGATGCGAAGATCTTTTCCATCAACCAGACTGACAAGGGACAGGGGCACATCATTGCCGACTTCCCGGCTCTCTTGAGCAAGGGTCTTGGACAATTGCTCGCTGAAGCAAAAGCCAAGCAGCAAGAGAACCCGGACAATCTCTTCTTCCGTTCGGTTGTAATCCTGCTCGAAGCCTCACAGCGGCACATCATTCGCTATCGCGATCTCGCAAAGGAACTCGCAACCAGCGAACAAAATGATCAGAGACGCACCGAGCTTGAACATATTGCCAGCCTGTCCGACCGAGCGATTGCAGACGCGCCGTCCGACTTCCGGGAAGCCGTGCAGCTCTTCTGGTTCATGAATGTCATTCTGCAATATGAATCCAACGCCTCGTCCCTCTCCCTTGGCCGGTTTGATCAATATATGTGGCCCTTCTACAAGGCCTCGCTCGACAAGGGCGAAGACCCCCAAGCCCTGGCGGAACTCCTCGGCTCGCTCTGGATCAAGACAAACGATGTTGTTCTGTTGCGCTCGGAAAGCAGCGCTCGTTTCTTTGCCGGCTTCCCAACCGGCTACACGATCCTGCTTGGTGGCCTGAGCGAAGATGGACGCAGCGCCGAAACGCCGCTCTCCACTCTCTGTCTTGACACCTATCAGGATATCCAATTGCCGCAACCCAATCTCGGGGTTCGCGTCAATGAGCTGATCAGCCGCGAGCTTCTGCTCAAGACAGCACAGACCATTCGGATCGGAACCGGCATTCCTCAGATCTTCAATGATGAAGTGATCGTACCAGCCTTTTTGAACCGGGGTGTCAGTCTGGAGGATGCCCGCGACTATTCCGTCGTCGGCTGCGTCGAGCTTTCCATCCCGGGCAAGACCTATGGCCTGCATGACATCGCCATGTTCAACCTGCTCAAGGTCATGGAAATCGTGCTTATAGACCTCAAGGACGAAGAGAATGTCACCTTCGAGCAGGTCATTGCCGCGATTGAGGACAAGATCAGGATCAATATCGGACATATGATCGAAGGATCAAACATCTGCGATGTCGGACATCGGGATTTCGCACCGGTTCCCCTGCTTTCCTCCCTGATCGCTGATTGCATGGAAGCGGGCAAAGACATCACTTATGGTGGCGCACGCTACAATTTCTCAGGCGTTCAGGGGATTGGCATCGCCAATCTCTCGGACTCGCTCTATGCCCTCAAGGAATTTGTCTTTGAGGAAAAACGCATGCCCTTCAAGGCCTTTGTCGAAATGCTTGAGGCTGACTACGACGTGCCGGAAGGAGAGAAAATCAGAACATGGCTCATCAGCAATTGCCGTAAATATGGCAATGATGACGATAGGGTCGACATGATGGGATCTCGCCTGTTGCGGCTTTATTGCAAGGAAGTCGAAAAGGGCAGAAACCCGCGCGGTGGTATCTTCTCGCCCGGCTCCTACACTGTCTCGGCCCATGTGCCACTTGGTGCAGGCGTCGGCGCAACACCCGATGGTCGAAAGGCTGGCGAGCAACTGGCCGATGGGGGCCTTTCGCCGATGGGGGGACGCGACCAGCTCGGACCAACCGCCGTTCTGCAATCGGTCAGCAAACTCGATAATTATCTCTTGTCGAACGGCAGCCTTCTCAATGTCAAGTTCCTGCCCTCGACACTTGAAGGCCAATCAGGGCTCAACAAGCTGGCTGACTTCCTGATGGCTTTCGCAAAGCTGAAAATCGAGCATATCCAGTTCAACGTCATCGACGTCGCCACCTTGCGCAAGGCTCAGGAACATCCTGAAGACTTTGCCGGTCTGGTCGTCCGCGTTGCCGGATACAGCGCCTTCTTTATCGAGCTTTCCAAAGAGATCCAAGATGACATCATCAGGCGCACAGAACACCGTCTCTAGTTTCCCCCGAGAGGCACTGACGGGGCGGATTTTTGACATTCAGCGCTGGTCGCTGAATGACGGATCAGGAATCCGCACCGTCGTGTTCTTCAAAGGTTGTCCGCTTTTCTGCCCTTGGTGTTCCAACCCCGAATCCCGCTCTGGGGACATCGTGCGGATTCCCCGCGATGATCTGACGACAGGAGAAGCGAGGTCCGAGGCCGGTTGCTGGCTCAAGGCCGAGGATACTTATCGCACCATCGGTCGAGATGTAACCCTTGATGAGCTGATGAAGGAAATATCCCGTGACTCGGTCTTTCACCGGGTATCGGGCGGCGGCGTTACGCTTTCAGGCGGCGAGATTCTGGCTCAACCCCATTTCGCCCTAGCATTGCTCAACCGTCTCCATGCGATGGGCGTGCCCTGCGCAATCGAGACGACCGGACATGGCAATCACGACCTGCTCCTGAAAATGGGGCTGCTGTGCGATGAAGTTCTGTTCGATTTCAAAATCATGGATGAAAAACGGGCAAAAGCGATATTGGGCATCAATCTCTCGCTGGTCCTTGAAAATTTCAAGACTCTCGTTGAGGCAGGCGTGCGGGTCATTCCCCGCCTGCCACTCATTCCGAACTATACGATGAGCGAAGAAAATCTCTCGGCCATCCTTGCCTTCCTAGCCCCTTTCTCTTTGACCGACCTGCACCTGTTACCACTGCATCACTATGGCTCATCCAAATATGACATGCTCGGCATGCCTTACCCGGCAGCCAGCCTGCCGGTCCCGGAGGCCGCCGAGGTCGACGCCTGGCAAGAGCGATGTGAAGCGGCAGGTTACTCCGTCACGGTAGGTGGTTAGCTGAAAACACACAGCCACCTGCAACCGAACTTACAGCATCCTATTCGAAAGGTTTTTTTGGATGATATATTTTCTTGATACGGCCGATGTGAAGGCAATTGCCCGTTGCGTTGACCTTTATCCAGTTTCCGGCGTCACGACCAACCCAAGCCTGATTGCCCGCGAAAATCGCCCTTTGGGTGACATTCTCAAAGACATCAGAAACGTGATCGGGCCTGACAAGATGATCCACGCGCAAGTGCTTGGAGCAGACGCAGAGACCATGATCGATGAAGCCCAACGCCTGCGTGACGCAGTCGGCAACGGCTTCCACGTCAAGATTCCAGTGACTGCGCAGGGCATGAAAGCGATCCAGACGGTTGCAAGCCTCGGCATTCCGGTAACGGCCACGGCAATCGTCACCGCAGAACAGGCCCTGATGGCGGCCATCGCCGGAGCGAGCTTCACCGCACCCTATGTCAACCGGCTCGACAACATATGTGGTGATGGTGTCAAGGTGGTGAGCGAGATTGCCCATTTGTTCAAAAGCTACACTCTCGATGCCAAACTCTTGACCGCATCTTTCAAAAATGTTCAGCAAATCCATGATGTCGCAATGGCAGGCGCGCACTCGGCAACCTTACCGCCTGAACTGCTTGAGCTGTTGATTGTTCATCCTTTGACGGATTCGGGAGTTTCTCGCTTTGTCAGCGACTGGGAAGGCGTCTATGGTAAGGGGGCAACCATTTTGGACCTGATCTGACAAGGCGCCAAAAAATCGTCGGCGTATTTGAGAGAGGATCTTCAGGGAGGAAGCGCACAACGATGACCACCAAACCGCTTGTACTTGCCATAACGGGCTGCATATCAGGTGTGGCACATACCTATATGGCTGCAGAGGTAATCGAAAATCTCTGTCGTGAACTCGGGTATAAAGTGTCTGTCGAAACACAAGGGGCCCTTGGCATTGAAAATGCCCATGGCCCTGATCTGATAGAGAAAGCGGATCTGGTGATCTTTGCAGCCGATGTCACCGTTGCGGAAAGAGAACGGTTTGTTGGTTTGCGCATCATTGATACCGATATTCAGACAGTGCTCAAATCACCTGAAAAGGTTCGGGAAGCCATCGTCAGGATATTGTATTTGCAAAATGGTTTTGTCATGCAAATCTGACGATCCTTTTTGAAAAAGCAAGCTCGGCATCGCCATTCCTCTCGGCAAGCTTGAAAAGCCCGTGCCCGTGAAGTCATAGAGCCCTCTCCGCCTTTACCAAAGTCAAGGAGACACCGCGTCTTCTCGCAACAAAGGAGAACCGTCATGTCCTCCATCAAAGTCGCAATCATTGGATTTGGAATGTCCGGAGCCTGCTTTCACGCTCCCATTCTCAGAGACATGCAAGACTATGAAATAGTGGCAATTGTCTCGTCGCGTATCGATGAAGTTCACGGATATCTGCCCGATGCTCAAGTTTTTGCCGATACGAACAGCATGCTCGGTGAGTCCGATGCCGAGCTTTGCATCATTGCCACGACCAACGAAATGCATGTCCCGCTTGCCAGAGCCTGCCTTGAAGCGGGACGGCATGTCGTGGTCGAAAAGCCGTTTGTGCTGGATCCATTGGAAGGACTGGCCCTTGATACCCTTGCAAGACAGAAGGGGCTCTCTCTCACGGTTTACCAAAATCGCCGCTGGGACGGTGATTTCCTGACCCTGTGCGCCCTCATTGCCCAAGGAAAGATTGGCAAACCGCACACATTGGAATCCCACTATGATCGCTGGCGCCCAAATATTCAGGATCGCTGGCGCGAGCGTCCCGGCCCTGGAGCAGGGATCTTGTGGGATCTCGGTCCACACCTCATTGATCAGGCTCTTGTTCTGCTCGGTCCGGCCAGAACAGTCACAGCTCGGCTCGCCAACTCGAGAGCAGGGGCGAGCGTCACCGATCACTTCCATATCCTCATCGAACATGATGATGCGGTTTCAATCCTGCATGCCGATAGCCAAACATGCGCCCCCGGCCCCCGGTTCATGCTGCACGGGGATCGGGGCTCCTTCGTGAAATATGGAATGGATAATCAGGAAAACTGTTTGCGCGAGAAACAAGGCCCCAACTGTCCCGACTGGGGCAAGGATCCACAAGACCATTGGGGCTTGCTGACGCAGGCAGATGAAGCGCAAACCCAAATCGTGAGTCACATAGAAACAGAAGCTGGCTGCTATGAACAATTCTATCAGCTGCTGGCCCGCTCAATCCGCGACAAAGCCCCCCAAATGGTACCGGTTACTGCAAGCTCGGCAATCGATGTCATCGCTCTCATCTTGGCCGCCCAGAAGAGCGCCAATGAAGGACAAACCATTTCATTATGAAGGATTTGCGATATGAATTTTCAAACACCTCCAGCCAATTCTGTTCCCCCCTTGTCACCACCACCCGTCCTTTCCATCGCCAGCATCGCGCTGATGCTGGATTTTGATGGCACCCTCATCCCCTATTCGATCAAGGATACAAAGCAGCCGAAAGTCGACAAAGCCCTGCCAAGCTTGCTAGAGGCCCTTCAAAAAGGCACAGAAGGAGCGACCGCAATTGTCTCTGGCCGGGGGATTCTGGAGTTGGATAGCCTGCTGTGCCCGGCCCGACTGCCGATCTCGGGGACTCACGGGGCACAAATCCGGCTTTCATCCGACGGTGAGATAAAAACCCTGTTCGCAGCTGATGGCTTGTCTGAGATGATCAGACTTTGCAAGGACTGGGCCGCTGGCTATCCCGAGGTCGAGGTCGAGCAGAAGCCGATCACCGCCGTTCTGCATTTTCATGGTTTCCCGGCCCTTGAAGCCCCTGCACAGAGCTTCGCAAAACAACTATGCGAGGAGTTTTCCACCTTCATCCCTCAATTTGGCATCGGTTCCGTCGAAATGAAACCGGAAGGGGCGAATAAGGCCGTGGGGGTGACCCATATGATGCAGGAAGCAACATTCCAAGGTCGTCGGCCCATCTTTATCGGCGATGATCTGGCCGACGAAGCTGGCTTTGAATGTGTCAATCAAATGGGGGGCATCTCGATCAAGGTCGGACAGGGCGAAACAATCGCCAAACATCGACTTGCAGACGCCATGGAAGTCCGCAGCTGGTTGGCGTCATTGCTGAATTGATCAAACGCCTCCGCTTGATTTTCTGACCAGGCGTGAAAACACGATGCGGGAGCCTTCAAATCGAATTGAAGGCTCCCTTTTTGTCAGTTGAATTTGGGCTGGCTGCGATATTGCATCCGATATTCGGAGGGAGAGCGGTCGGTTTTCTGGCGAAACAGCCGACAAAAATAATTGCTGTCCGCAAAACCGCTGCTATTGGCCACTTCCTTGATCGTCATGCCATAATTGCGCAAGAGGTGTTTTGCCTGTTCAAGACGCACCTGATTGAGATACTCATTGAAAGAGGTCTGAAACTCCTTCTGGAACAGATGAGAAAGATAGTTGGGCGTGATGCTGAATGCATAGGCCACAGATTCCCGGCTCAGATGCTCGGAGAAATTCTCCTCGATATGTTCCTTGATCGCCTGGGCCAGAGCAGAGCTGCGCGATGTCACGGTTACCTGAATGTTCATCAGATCCTGAACATGAGCAACCAGCGCCCGGATCAGATAAACCGGAGTTGACTTGTCTTGCGGTCGCATCACCAGTTCGTTGAGAGCATTGAGAATAAAGGTGCCACTGCGAGGCCCACGGCGCGGAAGATCGAATTTGGTAATTGAGCTTTGCTCATGCCCGTCCCACCGTGAGATCGAAATACCCACCCGCTGCTTGCCAAACAGCAGATCCAGCATTTCCACTTCGCCGTCGGACCATTGCGGATCGTTCCAGCCGTTTGAAGGAACATAGAGCGCAGTGGAAGAGGACTGGGTAATCTGTATCGTTCGGCCCAGCTTGTCACCGATGGTCTGCTCGAGTTTGCCGGACAGGATGAAGCCCACGCGCGGAAAGGGAATCTGATAGGCCAGCTTGGGTCTCTGATCTCGTTCAGGAGCAAAAATGACCTGATCGATTTTCGGAATCGTCTTGAGAAACTTGCTATATTCTTCCTGCATGGTCAGGTCGATCTGGTCATTACTCACCAGCGGCATTTTTCTTGCTGGTGGCACATGTCGCTTTCTGGGTAGTGATGCAACTGTTTGCATGGGTCTTCCAATCAGACCAAGTCCCCACGGCTCAGGACACGTGACAGGCACCTGTCTTGCCTTCCATCGTGGGTTACATTCAAAAATAGAAACATGTCGGGTTTCTGTCAATTGATCTCAGAATGCCCGCAGAGCTAGCTGTGTGCCGCAATAAATGACTTAAGCACGGTAACGACAAGACGATGATCGTCCGCTTGCGGCAAGCCCGAAACCGTTACGACGCCGATCCGTCCGGCCCCCTTCACTCTCAAGGGAAAGGCCCCGCCAAAGGGACCAAACTCTGCCCGACTGATGAGTGACTTTTCCTCAATAGTCGTTCCCTTGGCCTCATATTGATGCTTCATATACCAGGAACTATGCTCAAATCGCTCGACGATTGCGCGCTTGCGTGCGATCCACTCGGCATTGTCAGCACTTGTGCCTTCCATTGCGTGGAAGAAAAGGCAGCGACCATTGACTGTGATGTCAATGGCGACCGCCACACCTGATGCATTTGCCGCATCACGCAAGGCACAGCCCAGCTCAAAGGCCAGATCCGCACCAAAGGATGGAAGGATGAGACTGCTTTCTTCCTCTATCAAGTCTTGCAAAAGATCCGCCAATGTCATTGTCTGCCTCACAAGGTAAAACGGAAATCGGAAATGCAATGCTCCATTCCGGCACTGCTGAGTGGGAAGCTTACCCCAAGAGACGCCAGCTTGTCAGTAGCAAGCCGTATGTCCCGACGCGCAGGCGCTTCAACCGCTTCGAGAAGCTCGCTAGTGCGCTCCCCCAGCCCCATCAGCTTGAGGCAATGCTCCGCCAAGTCATAGCGCGAGAGATCATTTCGACTGCCAACATGGTAAAGATCCGGCTTGCACTCCAGAATGGCTTCAAAGCGATCAAGCAGATCATGAACATAGGTAATACCGCGGAATTCGTTGGTGCGTTCCTTGAGCATCTTGCCAGCCATCAGAGACTGGACCACATTCCAGACAACCCCCGGAGACATGCCCGTTCCCCGCTCAGGCAAGCCAAAGAGCCAGGTGAACCGCAAGGTCCACAGATCCTCAAGACAGGTGCGCAACTCTCCCTCAGCGGCAAGCTTGGTCTCGCCATAGACCGTATCCGGCTTTGCGCTGTCTTCTTCGCTATATGGCCCGTCTTCCTCATTGCCATTAAAGACCTGTTCGGAACTGATGAATACCATACCAGCACCGGTCTTTTCTGCTGCCCTGGCAAGAGAAACTGCACCGTCAACATTGATCTTTCGGGCAAGATCAGGATGTTCATTGCAGAAGGCCGTGGCAGCAACCGCAGCAGCATGCAAGACAAGATCCGGCTTGAAGGTTTCAAAAGCCGAGGCGACATGGTCCTCGTTATTGATATCCAGCGTATCGACATCCGTCGCCAATATGTCAAAACGATCATCAAATCGTTGAACAAAACGGCTGCCAAAAAATCCATTGGCCCCGGTGATAAGAATACGGCGCTTGGCCATGCTATTACTCCTCGTGAATAGACGCTTGAATATACTCAGTCAGAAAAGATCGAGACAAATGAGCATTGGAGCCAGGCACCTTGCATGAAAGCTTCTGAAGTCTCGCGGCTGGCTGGCGTCCAGCCCGACCAAGCAGTGAAATCAACTGGCCGGGCTGGCATTGTTTTTTGATCAGATGTGCCGTCAGAAAGGATCTTGATCAGACCGTTCGCTCACGCGCCCGGCGACCGGTACACCGGATCCTTATCCAATCTGGATATCCAGGCTCAAATCATCATCCAGAGCAGAGTCCGGCGCTTTTCGAGTTGCGGTGAAGCTCTTGAGCAGGTTGACGATGATCGCGGTTGCAACACCACCCACAGCAAGGGCAATGATGAAACTCAGGCGCCCATCAACAACGGGCAGAACAATAAGGCCAGCCCAAGCCGCATAGGATTTGACCCCAAGCATTGCAGCGGTCACACCACCAATTGCGGTCCCGATCATGATGGAAGGAATGACGCGCAACGGATCTGCCGCAGCAAAGGGGATCGCCCCTTCCGTAATCCCGACGCATCCCATCAGGAAAGCAGCCTTGCCAGCTTCCTTTTCGGAAGGGCCATAAAGCTTGTTGCCTCCGATCATCGACGCAATCCCCATACCGATGGGAGGAACGGCGACAGCAACAGAGCTGATACCGGCAATATTGTAGAGCCCTTCCCCGACACAGAGAACAACAAATGCATAGGCAACCTTGTTAACCGGTCCGCCCATATCGAAGGCGATCATCAGCCCCATAATCGTGGCAAGAACAACGATGGAACCGGACTGGAAGCCCTTGAGCCATTCGGTGAGCCAGGCTGTCATCGAGGAAATCGGAGCCCCAATGACCCACATCATCAGACCGGCAACAATGAAGGTCCCGATAACAGGAATGACCACAATCGGCATGACCGACCGAAAGACTTTCGGAACCCTGATCTTTTTCATATAGAAGACCACGATACCTGCAAGAAGGCCTGCAATGATGGCACCAAGGAATCCAGCACCGAGATTGTTCCCAACCATTGCGCCAATGGCAGCTGGGGCCAGCGCAGGTCTGTCGGCGATGGAAAAGGCCACATACGCCGCCAAAATAGGCACCATCAATGTGAAACCGACAACACCAATATCGAAAAGATCCTTGAGAAACTTGCTGTCTGGCACAGCCCCCTTACCTGAAAGCATCACCGCCAACGCAAGTAGAATACCCCCGGCAACAACGAATGGAATCATGTAGGAAACACCCGTCATCAGATGTTTTCTTGTTCCCTTCAAGATTACGATGAGATCGTCCATTTTCTTTACAGGATATTGAACTGTCAGCAGATCAAATCTCCCGTCCTCCGTTTTTTAATGAAACTGTGATCAGGATATCCCTTTGAATTGCCCGAACTAGTGGACCAGATATCTTTTAACTGGATGACGGTGTTCTAAAACCTATGCCCGATGATCATTTTAACACAATGATCCAGAATGCAGGCCTCTCAAAATCCTTCTCAGGACTGAGCGGGAAAGAAGAATATTGAACTGCTGAAACAAGCGCACCTCTCTGACAGAGAGTGGAGTGCCACCGGTCAGAGCCCTTTTTCGATTCCTGAAACCAGACTTTTCCATTGAGCCGCAGAAGACCTGCAAACCCGATTTCCATGACTCAGGCATAGAAAACCATAGCCTACAAAATTAGGGACTTTTCAAATCTGTTTTCATTGAGAAAAGGATGGTGGGCGTAACTGGGATTGAACCAGTGACCCCTACGATGTCAACGTAGTGCTCTCCCGCTGAGCTATACGCCCATCCTTGGTGACTGGACCGAGCCAGTCTCATGCGGTGACAAGGCTTCTAGCGCCCTGAGCAAGGGAATGCAACCCCCTTTTACATATCTGTCATAAGTGAAGGCAAAATCTGTGAAAAACCGATCTGAAGCCTTCCCATCACGTACCTTGGCGACCGCTCGAAAGCCTTTAGGCGGCCAGCATTTTACCGACTTCGTTAACCAGATCACGCAGATGAAACGGCTTTGAAAGCACTTTGGCATCCTTCGGTGTCTGACTATCCGGATTGAGCGCAACGGCAGCAAAACCGGTGATGAACATCACTTTAAGATCAGGATCGAGCTCGGTTGCCCGTCTGGCCAGTTCTATGCCATCCATCTCGGGCATGACGATATCGGTCAAAAGAAGCGTGAAAGGCTCCTCGCGCAGCCTGTCATAAGCGCTTTTCCCATTATCGAATGATACGACTTCGTAACCCGCATTCTGAAGGGCGCGCGCAAGGAAACGGCGCATGTCATTGTCGTCTTCAGCAAGCAAAATCTGCGACATTTTTATTATCTCCGGCCCGTTCGCGGGCAAGCCTCAGCAAATTCGTTCAAGCCCATGTTCGGGATTCATAGAACACCATTTCAATGCCCATGGGTAAAAATCCCGTGAACCGAGCAGCTTTTTCGCACAAGACTCCTCAGTTCTTTTCAAATCCCAGCCCAATTTTGTCGAAACTATCGCTCCCAATTTCGATAATATTGAATTACAATTCCATGACAAGTGTCTTGATGCACAGGGAATCAAGTTTTTGCGAGCATCGTAAAAATACCTTGTCCGATCAAATACCTGCACCATTTGCAAGAACCAGATAATGCGCACCCTGCGCGTTCTTTCGACAGGCTGTCGAATTGACAAAGAGAGAATGAGTTGAACGAAGAAACCTTTTTGCCAACGCAAGAGCTTACGGATCCTTTCACGATCGAAAGGCCAGAAGAGCAATTGGCACCCTTCCTGTTCAATTCTCCCCACTCAGGCCGTTGCTATACCGAAAGCTTCAAGCAATCAAGCAGATTGACGGAAGAGGAACTCAGAAGCTCGGAAGACGCATTTGTCGATCTGCTCTTTGCCAAAATACCCGCTTGCGGCATGCCTTTGATGAAGGCTCATTTCCCACGTGCATTCCTGGATCTCAATCGGGAGCCTTATGAACTGGACCCTTCCATGTTCACGAGCCGCCTTCCCTCCTATGCCAAGACAACGGGCCCGAGGGTTGGAAGCGGGCTTGGCACGATCGCCCGCATTGTATCGGAAAACAAAGAGATCTACCGACACAGACTTAGTCTGGAAGAGGGCATGAACAGGATTGAGACCCTGTACAAGCCCTATCACCAGAGCCTGCGGCGCGAGCTGGCGCTGACGCATGTCAAGTTTGGCTATTCGTGCCTCATCGACTGCCATTCGATGCCTTCGCGGGTCTTTCAGAACAGCTGCCAACGCAATCGCCCTGATATTGTGCTGGGCGACAGATATGGTACCAGTTGTCATCCGTCACTGACCAACTCCGCAAAGAGCATATTGCAGCATCTGGGTTTCAAGGTGGACATGAATCGTCCCTATGCGGGCGGCTTCATTACCCAGCATTATGGGCGACCCTTAAAAGGTTTGCACGCCCTGCAAATCGAAATCGACCGCGGTCTTTACATGGATGAACAAAGCTTCCAGCCCGTGTCTCATTTTAACGAACTGGCAGAGCTTTTCGCTCGCTTTGGAGACTTGTTGATGCAATGCATGAATGATGCTCTCTTCCCGTCCGCAGATGCCGCGGAATAGCCCCCGGCACCATCTTTGAGAATCTGTCCCGGCGCTTTTGATGCGGGCAACGAGTTTGTCGCAAAAAAAAGGCCGCTACATGCGGCCTGAGAAGTCTAAGGAGGAAACGCCCAGCAAGGGCGGCGGGAAAATGTTCCGCACCTTCAGACTCGCATCACAGCCTCAAATAGTCAAACAAGCGCTGCCTAATTTTAAATCACCAACCTCCCGATTTTACTGTAGAACCCCTCAAGGAAAGCACCAAAACGAACACAAGGCATTGAAATACCGCCCCATTCCGTAGAGGAACCGCCAGCAAAAGTGACTAATAATTAGTGTGCGCAATAATTAGGCGACCACAATTTTGGGGGATTTTTGAACAAATATTGAGCAAAATCCACCAAGACACTGCCCTTTCAAGCAGGGTTGACGACATGCTCACATCAATCCGCTCATCGACTCGCCCCGCGACACCCGAACCGGAGCACTGCGCACCAATGCACATATCACCCTAAAGGGCATGAAATCGGGAAAGCACCAACTCCATGCTTGACTTGAGGCGAAAAATGGCCCGAAAAGAGAACACCCTATCCCGCCTTGAGGACAAATTCATGTTTTTTGCAAGTGACAACTGGGCAGGTGCATCCGATCCCATTATGAATGCACTGGCACGCCACACGGATGGCTTCGAACCGGCTTACGGCGAAAGCAGTCTTTGTGATTCCATCGAAACGCAATTTCAAACTCTTTTCGAAACCGACTGTTCCGTTTTCGTCGTAGCAACCGGAACCGCAGCCAATGCCTTGGCCCTGTCCGCCGTCACAGGTCCGGCAGGAACGGTTTTTTGTCACAAGGACGCTCACATCCGCGTTGATGAATGTGGCGCCCCTGAATTCCTCACCTCGGGGGCACGAATGTGGGGCCTTGATGGAAAGTTCGGCAAGCTGACCCCGAGAGCCCTTGAAACGGGATTTCAGGAAGTACCACAAGGTGTAGTCCACCACGGACAACCAAGTGCCATTTCCCTCAGTCAGGCAACAGAATGGGGCACCATTTACGATCTGTCCGAAATCAACACCTTGTCAGCGCTTACTCACGACAAGGGACTTGCGGTCCATATGGATGGCGCACGCTTTGCGAATGCAATGGTGACGCTGGAAACAACGCCTGCTGAAATGACATGGAAATCAGGAGTTGACCTATTGTCTTTCGGAGCCACCAAAAATGGCGCCTGGTGTGCCGAAGCGGTTGTCTTCTTCAACAAGGATTACGCTCGCGACTTCATCTATCGAAGAAAACGCGCTGGCCATCTTTTCTCAAAAATGAGGTTTGTTGCCGCCCAGTTCGAAGGCTATTTCGAGAACAATCATTGGCTCGACAATGCACGCCATGCCAATGCCATGGCCACCAAACTGGCAGAGGGCCTTGACGCGACCTCTTTCTGCCGCACGGTCTGCCCAACACAAGCCAATGAAGTCTTTGCAGTCATCCCCAAAAAGCTAGCAGAAAAAGCCCAGTCGAACGGCGCCGTCTTCCATGATTGGCCAAGCCTTGGACTTGATGGGAAAGAGCGCCTGAGCGAGGATGAGGGACTTTATCGCCTGGTCTGCTCGTTCAGAAGCACAGAAGCGGAAATCGACCGGTTCTTGAATGAAATCGGAGCCTAGCCGATTTCAAAAAGGTGCCCAAAGCAACCAATGAGCACCTTTCCGGTGAGAGAGCGGATGCCGAAAGCCCTGGCACAAGACCAAAGCCTCCGACAACCCGTCTTGGGATGAAGAGATGGGCGGTCCCGACCGGACCGCCTCGTTGCCACGGCTCAAAAACCGAGTGACAACATCGGGTCAGAGATTAATGCTTGGACCCTTCGATCACAGCTGGATCGTCCGGATTGCCGGTAGAGCGAATAGAAATCTGGCGGGGCTTCATGGCTTCAGGGATTTCGCGTTTGAGATCAATGTGCAATAGACCATGTTCCATGCTTGCGCCTTCTACCTGCATGTAATCGGCGAGCTGGAACTGACGTTCAAAGGCGCGCGATGCGATTCCGCGATGCAGATAGTCTTTTTCCTTCTCGCTTTCCTCGATGACTTTTTCGCCGGTCACCTTAAGGCTATTCTCTTTCACTTCGATGGAAAGATCCTTTTCCGTGAACCCGGCTACCGCCATGGAAATGCGATAGGAGTTTTCGGCCAGACGTTCGATATTGTAAGGTGGGTAGGACGGAACACCATTCTCCGGACCTGTCACGCTATCAAGCATTGAGAAAAGTTTGTCAAAACCGACGGTCGAACGGTATAGTGGTGTAAGATCATAGTGACGCATGGTAAGCCCTCCTTTTGAGCGACAGATTTGCGTTTATTGACAATAGGAAATTCCCCCGAAAAGTGGCGGGAACAGTGTCATATCGGAGCCTTCTCGGCCTCCGATGCAATTGATATGGAAATAGGTAAAAAGCATTTCAAGACCCCAAAAACCATTTTCTGTGCCCGCGAAAACGGCACCTTTGTCATGAGGCTGCCTTATATTTGCCACCTTGTTAAATCTGACATGAACATGCTTTTCCGAAATGGTTCATCGGGACCTGCTAAAGTAAAAACAAGGGCAGAGATTTCATCGATACAAACACAAGGACGCAAGCCAATGAAAATAGCTGCATTTGCACTTCCAATTTTGTTGTTAATGGCCTTCACGAGCGCGCCCGCGCTGGCAGAGAGGGACACTCCGAGAAACGTTTACGATGATGCTCCAACCTATCAGACCCAGAAAAAACCTGTCGCGAAGAAGAAGGTAATCAAGAAGAAGCCTGTCGTAACGAAAAAGCCCGTCGTTAAAAAGAAACCGGTGGTCAAAAAGCCGGTTGTCAAAAAGCCGGTGGTGAAAAAGAAACCCGTTTACAAAAAGCCAAAGCAGGCGGGCCCCATGTCGCTGGAAAAAATGATTCAGCGTCTGAGAAAACAAGGGTTTTATGAAATCAGCTTTATTCGCACGGAAGGCCTTACAAGCATCTTTTCGGCACGCACCCGCTATGGTCGCCTCGTTTATCTGACAATAGACTCCCGCACCGGAGAAATTCTCAGTCAACGCGAAGCCATGGGACAGCAATATAACAGCAACCCCTGGGCACCCCAGCAAAATCCCTACTATCAGGGCCCAAGTTACGGTCAACCATCGCCCTACAATCAGGGCCCCGGTTATGCCAACCCTTATGGATACAACCAGGGTTCGGGCTACCAACAGCCATCGCCCTACTATCAGAGGCCTAGCTACCCTCGCCGCGAACCAAGCCGCATCCCATTCTGGCAGCAATAACAAAACGCGTCCTTCAGAAAAAAATCGGGCCCATCTCTGGGCCCGATAGTCATTTGATACCGGTCAAGACATTTTGATCGAAAAAAATGGTGGTCCGAGCCAAATAGCTCTCCACTTCAAGATGGTTTTCGCTAAACTGTCGGCAAAACGCCAGCAGCTGCCGGGAACGCCGATGTATTTGAATGATTTGGAAAATTATCCGACCCTTAATGATGGCATCTGCAAAAGCATGACATGCTGGGATCGGTATAGAATTCGCTTCGCGCTTTGGCCATCCCTTCAAGGCACCCCGAAAGGAACGGTCTGTCTGCTTCACGGTCGGGCCGAGTTCATCGAGAAATATTACGAAGTCATAATGGAATTGCGTCAGCGAGGCTTTGCTGTAGCAACCTTTGACTGGCGCGGGCAAGGCATGTCGGAACGCCTCATCCCCAACCAGAACAAAGGCTATGTCCGGAAATTTTCCGATTATGGCAAGGATCTTGAGCAGTTCATCAAGAAAGTGATGCTTCCTGACTGCCCACCCCCCCATTTTGTGCTTGCCCATTCCATGGGAGGTCTGGTCCTTCTCTCCAACCTGCCACGCCTGAGAACCATGATAGAGCGAGCGGTTCTATCCGCACCTCTCATTGAAATCGCAACGAGTCACAAGAGGCTGATGGGCCTGAAGATACAACAATCCGGCATCAGGAAAGTGTCCGCCTTCCTGCGCCTTTTCGGGCAGGGAGCAATGTTCATGCCCGGTGTCTCGTCATCGCCATTTGATCCTCAGGGTTTCTATAGCAATGCCGTGACATCCGATGGCCCGCGCTATGATCGGAACCGGCAATTTCTGATCGATTTCCCCAAATTGGCCATTGGCGGCCCAACCGTTCAATGGGTACATGAAACCTGCAAGGTGATCGACAAGCTTCAGTCGAGCGACTTTCAGGCAACCATCCATACCCCGACATTGATCGTCACGGCAGGACAGGATACCGTCGTCAATTCACTTGCCTCGGAATATTTCGCAAGAACGACCCGGTCGGTCAATTCGGTCGGCATTGCCGGGAGCAAACATGAGCTGATGATGGAACGCGACATGATCCGGCAACAGTTCTGGGCGGCCTTTGACAGTTTCATTCCGGGCGAGGCACCGATAAAAATTGCAGCAGCCTAGACATCGTTACCCTGCGCCCGAGAACGCAGGGCACGCCTGAAGGACACGGCCCCTCCAGAGCAAGCTCAAATTGGCCTGGAAAGAATCTCGAGCACCTGCTCATGCAATTCCGCATTGCCGCTGGCGACCACCTGACCGCCATCGAAAGCAGATCCACCCTGCCAGTTGGTCACAATACCGCCAGCCCCTTCGATGACTGGAATAAGAGGCGCGATATCGACAGGCTTCAGCCCTGCTTCAACGACCAGATCGACCGAGCCAAGAGCAAGCATGGCATAAGCATAGCAATCAACACCATACCGAGACAAACGAACGGAATGTTCCAGGATCTGGTAATGCGCCCACTCCTGAGCATTGAAAATCTGCGGCGCAGTTGTAAACAAGGTCGCACTGCCAAGCGCGGAGCAATCCCTGCACCGGATTTCCCGCGTCCCGTCAGGGCCGCGATAATGGCTCTTTTTGCCATCCCCCCAAAAGCGTTCCCCGGTAAATGGCTGGCTCATCATGCCAAGACTCTGAACGCTGTCGTGGCGGTATCCGATCAACGTGCCCCAGGTTGGAAGTCCTGAGATGAAGGCCCGCGTCCCGTCAATGGGATCAAGAACCCACAATTGTTCCGCATCAAGATTCTCGGCCTCATATTCCTCGCCAAGAATGCCATGATCGGGAAACCGGTCCTTGATCAGCACCCGCATTTCACGTTCGGCCATTTTGTCGGCCTCGGTTACCGGATCAAAGCCATCCAGCTCCTTGTTCTCAATCTCGATCGGCTTTCTAAAAAGCGGCAGGACCACCTCGCTCGCCTTGTCTGCAAGGTGATGTAAAAAATCAAAATCGGGCTCAAGAACAGGATTTGGCATAGAATGGGTTCCAGACAGATGAAGGCTGAAGCAAAAGCAAAAAGGGGGCCTGACTCACATCAGAGCAGGCCTGCCAGCTTGTACAGTTTCCACCACACAAGAGCAATCCCCCCATTTCGATCAGAGCGTTCAGAGCCTTCGCTTGAACGCACTAGTTTCCGCCTTTCCAGGAAAAATCATCCACTCGATATTTAGGGGGATAACGGGACGCCGAAAGCTCGTCTTCTGAAAGCGAGTTATTGGAGAAGGACAGCGCAAAAACGCTTGGATTGATCAACTGTTCAGCATTGAGCGATGGCTTGCGCAGAACGAAGATATTTCGACGAGCACCAAGCCCGTCCCGCAGCGCCGTTTCATCGGCCACAGTCAGATTTTTCGGCAAGACATCTTCGTCAACCGATTGCGACAGGACGCGAATAACCAGTTTCTCAACAAAATAGGCAAGTTTGCGACGTCCATCCTGCGTAAAACGGATACCGTTTTTGAGGCGCAACCTCACTTCCTCCCCCGCGAGGTCGGGACCGCGCAGGGAAAAGGCTCCTTCTTCATTGGAAAAGGCGTCCCAGATATCAATGAATTCCTCGTCGCGCTCGGTCAGCCGACTGGAGACGAGATCATTCAGATATCGCATATCGCCAGACAGTTTCTCGCTTCCCACTGGCGGTAGACCAACCCAGAAAACCGGCTTATCCTGCTCGGCGAAAGCCAGTCGCAACCGGTCGATCTCACGCTGATAGGCCCTCGCCCAGCTGTCGGTTCGAAATTCATATGGCGGCGATATCTCCGTCCCGTCTTTGTCTTTCCGGCCCGGCATTGTCACCCGGTCATTCAGACCAACCATGACAACAGCAAAATTGAAGGGATGTTGTGCAAAATAGTCATCGGGATCGAAGAGCGGTTTGTTGCGACTGGCACGATAAACGATACCGCTTCCGGGAATGGAATGAAGTTCCACCTTCACGTCAGACATTTTGGCAAAGGCATCTTTCAAACCCCAGCCGATATCCTGAGAAAACTCATCGCCGAAAACGGCAATCACGAAAGCATCGTCATCTTTGGGAACCGTTTGAATAACAGGCTTTGGAGCGGCTGCCGGGTTCGACGCCTTCTTCTTCACTGGCTCGCTCTTGGTTTCTGTCTTTTTCTTGCGTGAGCTGCGCTTGAAAATCCGCTCGAAGAAACTGAGCGCGACTTCGTATCTGCCATCATCAGGTTTGACCCTGACAGGCTGTGACATGTCAGCACCGGCACCAAGCTCGCTCAGGGAAACAGAACTTGCCGGCTCCACCAGAACGAACTGGAAAAGCAGACAGGCGCAAACCATCTGCCCAACAAAAGCAAGACTTTTCGCCTTTTTAACTCTTCCGTTCCCTTGATCCATAACCTGTCACCACGATTTCAAAATCAATTGGAGGTCTCGCTGCCCTAACCACCCTTGCGCAAGGCTTCAAGCACCATGCCACTGGCAAAACCATCGGGTATCATGCCAGAACGTTTTTGCCAGCTTCGAATGGCTGCACGGGATTTCGACCCCAGCCGACCGTCGATACCGCCAGTATCATACCCCCGTTTATTCAACAATGTCTGCAATTCTTTGCGCTCACTAAGGGTCAACATGCGATCTGACCTTGGCCATTCATGATAAAAGGCACCCCCGCCCATGATCCGATCTGCCAAATGTCCGATCGCCAACGCATAGGATGTGGCGTTATTGTAGCGTTTGATGACCGAGAAATTCTTCAAGATCAAAAAGGCTGGCCCTCGATAGCCCGCTGGCATGATCAGTTGCGCCTGATCATCAAGTCGCGGGAAAGCAAGTCCCCGCACCCGTTTCGCACCCAAAGCCTGCCATTGCTCAAGGCTTTTGGTTGTCCTGCCGTCGGCAAGCTCAAAAGTGAAATTTTCGGGCAGGCTGACTTCATAGCCCCAGGTTTTGCCGGTTTCCCAACCAGCCGTTTTGAGGAGATTGGCACTCGAAGCCAAAGCGTCCGCCACCGAGTTCCAGATATCGCGCCGACCGTCGCCATCATGGTCAACTGCCTTGAGCAGATAGGTCGTTGGAATGAACTGGGTATGCCCCATTGCTCCGGCCCATGACCCCACCATCGAAGAAGCAGGCACATCCCCATTTTGCAGAATCTTGAGGGCAGCAATCAGCTGCGTGCGGCCGTATTTCCCGCGTTGCGGATCGGCATAGGCAAGGGTCGCCAGAGACTGGATGGTCGGCTTGATCAGTTTCTTGTTGTTGAAAATGGCACCATAAGCGGATTCCATGCCCCAGATAGCGAGCAGGATGTGCCTGTCAACACCATAGGTCTGCTCCAGTTTGGCAAGCAGGCTTGCATGACGCCTTTTCATTTCGACGCCATTTTTGATTCGGTAATCGCTGACCGCACTGTCCAGATAGGTCCAGATCGGTTTGACAAACTCGGGCTGATTGCTCGCTTTCGTGACGATTGAAAGATCAAGCCGAGCACCTGCAAACGCGCTGTTATAGGTCTGAGAAGTAATCCCGGCCGATTGTGCTGTTGGCCAGAAGCTCCTGATCCAGCTCTGAAATCCCTGTTCAGTCTGGGCTTTTGCAAGGCCTGACCACAAAAGAACAAGGGCGATGCTTACGAAAATGGCTCCCAAATGGGCAGGAAGAATCGATAGACTTGGCCGCTTGACATCTGGCATGGAATAATCCTGTTTCAACAAATCAAATTTGGCACCCGAAAAACCAATGGCACAAAAATATGTCCATCGTCGTAATCTATTTATCAAAACTTTTGCGCTAAGTGTGTTTTTATCTGATTGCGCGATTTTTCCTTCTGCCTGTTTTGACAAGATCGCCGGGGGGCAAACTGATACAGACATGGAAATCGACAAACCTGTGATCGGGGAAACACAGCAAGAGAATCTCGAACTATTTCACTAAGCACCTGTTTTCCCAAGCCTTATTCGACGGAGCATGATAGTCATGGCAAAACCCATTCGTAAGGCCGTATTCCCAGTGGCCGGTCTTGGAACGCGTTTCCTTCCCGCCACCAAGGCGGTTCCCAAAGAGATGCTGACGATTGTTGACAAGCCCGTCATTCAATATGTTGTTGATGAAGCAAGAGACGCTGGCATCGAGTTCTTCATTTTTGTTACCGGCCGAAACAAGGAAGTCATCGAAGACCATTTCGATGTTCAGTTCGAGCTGGAACACACCTTGCGCCAAAGGGGAAAACTGGATGCGCTTCGGGCTTTGCGTCGCGATTTGCCCAAAGCGGGCCACATGAGTTTCACCCGTCAGCAGCAGCCGCTTGGTCTTGGCCATGCTGTTCTGTGCGCCAGCGAACTTGTGGGCAACGAGCCCTTTGCCCTGCTTCTTCCGGACATGATCATGAAATCGGAACGGGGTTGCCTGTCCGAGATGATGTCTGTTTATGAAAAACGGGAAGGCAATGTGGTCGCCCTTGAAGAGGTGCCGATGGAAATGACCCACAAATACGGCATCGTGCAGCCCGGTACGGTGAGAGACGACAGCATCGAGATCACGGGCATGATCGAGAAACCCGACCCCGGCACGGCCCCCTCCAACCTCATTCTTTCGGGGCGCTATATCTTGCAGCCTGAGATTTTCAGCTATCTCAAGGAACAGGAACCGGGTAGCGGTAACGAGATCCAGCTCACCGATGCCATGATCAGTCTAAGCAATGAACAGGATTTTTCCGGCTATCATTTCAGAGGAAAAACCTATGATTGCGGCTCGAAGTCCGGTTTTATTCTCGCCAACATGGCTTTTGGCATGGAGCGGGATGACATTGCTCCCAATGTCGTGGATGCCATTGAAAAAATTGTCGGAGAATACAAGCAGCATAACGCCAAGAGCTAGACGCAGATAACCGAAGCGGATCAAACGATCCGCTTTTCTTTTGAATGCCAAACGGGACATGAGCCGCCCGCGACTATTCAACCAGAGTGATGATATTGCCTGAAGGGTCAATCAGATGCACAAGCGAGCCGCCCCAGAACTGACGTTCCGGCGGAGACACGAACGGCACGCCGCGCGCCTTCAATGTCTTGTAAAGGGAGGGCAAATCATCAACCGCGAGCGACAGCCCCGTGAAGCGCCCGATGAGTGAAGCCTGCGGCCCACGTGCGTCTTCTTCTTCGATGATGACGAGCATGCCCGGCTCAAAACCGACGGCTCCCTGCTCGAACCTGTCCCAAACCATGGGCCATTGCAGGGAGTTTGCGTAAAAATCGCGCGCAGTGGCGAGATCCCTTACGAAGATCCGAAATGCGGTTACATGCATTGGTTCGCCCCTATTTGCCCAAAGCTATCCCAGTATCAGCTTCTTCGAACCCATAGCAGGCAAATCAAACTCGATCAACTGAGCGTTTGTGCTTTTCAATGATACTGTCGTATCGCACACACTCTTTGCAGTCTTGGCCGGAAAAGGGCTCTTAAGACTAACAATATATTGGAAACAAACCCTTGGGTCTTGAGTAATTGCTCACAAACTAACAGCAATTTTGCCTTTCTGGCAGAAGAAAAGGGCGCGTTCAGAGAACCCGCCCTTCAAAATCCAAAGGCTTTGGCACAATCGCCAATACAAACCAGTTATTCCAGCAACAACCCGGTTTCCGGCCAGGAACCGGCAATCGCCATAGCTTCTTCTTTGGTGATTTGCTGATAGCGTTTGAGGATGGCCTGACTTTGTGCCGACGAAAGACAAAGCATCCAGGGGCCGCATTCGAGTATGTCGCGAACAAATTCATCGGTGAACGATCTCAGCCGGAACAGGACCAACACCTGCTCCCAATGCAGACAGGCCATCATTCGCGCAACAATCTGATGTGGAAAACCGGACAATTTAGAAATCCCGCAAACCAGATCAGCGAACTGATCGTTGCAGGCAAATTGCCTCAGAACCCCGTTGCCCAGAAAACCCTGCTCAAACAGCTTTTCAATTTTCAGAAGAGATGGATCAAACCTGTAATGCTCAAGGTAGGAATGGCCCGATAGGTCATAATAGCGCTCTTCAATTTGAGGCTCTATCCTTTTCCAAAGCCGGCTAAGATCCATGCCGACGTCATCAGTGAGATTCTTTTTCTCCGCATTGCCAGCCGGTCGATTGAAGGAAGAGCGGTTATCCATTTCATGCGCAAGAGCGTGGTCATTTGCTGCGGCGGACTTGAGAATGCTCATACCCCGCTCTGATAACTGAGCGTCAGAATTGGCAGCAAGCTTGATCATCACGGTGCCATGCCCGGACCGGATGAGAACGTCGGTCACCAACGAATTCAGACCTTTGCGCATGCATATGGAGATCATATGCTCGGTGCCCTTGACCTCACTGACTTCGATCAGATCATCATCGGTCAGCACCGGCGAATGCCGCAAAACAGGATCTGCAACCTTAATGCTGTCAAACGCAAACCGTTTGATGATGTTGTAGGGCGCATTCTCCAGCTGGCAGATCTTTTGCGCAGCAAATGTCCGCGTTTCTTCCCCCACAAGATCAGATAAACGCATCAACACCGTGTCATAGGTTTCCAGCTGTTCATCGTCACAATGGGTCGCGGTCAAAGAGAAAAGGGAAGCTACATGCCGCATCAACTCATCGCTTTTGCCATGTGCACCTTGACCGTTGAGAACTTTCCAGTCCACCAGTTCTGTTTTCATTGCAAGCTGCATTTGTTTCATCCCGCTCGGATTGACAGTTGCTCCGACTGACATCGGAATCCTCTTTCCAAATACTCTACGGGCAAGCTCTCTATAAACGGCTAAGTCAAGGTCCGAATTTTTAGAATAACACTCTGAAAAACTAATGAAAATTTGATTCAATTTTTCATCAGTCGACGTCACTCAAAAGAGTCCATGCATACCGGGCCACTCGCAAGGGAAGTTTGCTGCACCGATGCACACTCGAAAAGCATGACCCGTTCATGCGTTATTCTGGATACGAGTTTTCAACCCGCCCAACTCAACAACTGGACAAGAACAGCCGCTGACACAAAGTCACAGCCCATTGCCTCCCGGCAATGGAAAAACGCTGCAACGCCCATCCCGAAAAGTGATGCAAGCAATTGATTACAGGAATGAATTTTCATCCACCCAGCCAGGACAAAGAGAATTTGCAAGCTTGAACACCTGTGTTCGTCGTCAGCGTTTCTCGCATCCTTTGCCTGAACAACAAATGGCAGCTTCTTGACCCATGCAGACACGACCACGAGGAAAGCCCATCAGGCAGAATGTCAGCCTTACAAAACCGCATTCTCTCTCCGCCTGAGATATCGTTCCGGACTGTTGCCAAGATCACAAATCTGTCCAAAACCCGCAAGATCGGAAGATCCCGGTAAGCTTTCGTAAATCATAAACAAAAAAGCCCCGCTCTTTCGAACGGGGCTTTTGCCATCATTCCATCGAAATCAACGCGTGAAGGGTTTGTATTTCACCCTCTTGGGATTAACCGCATCCGGCCCCAAACGTCTCACCTTGTCGGCTTCATAATCTTCGAAGTTCCCTTCGAACCACTCCACATGACTATCCCCTTCGAAGGCCATGATATGGGTTGCAAGGCGGTCAAGGAACATACGATCATGGCTGATGACCACGGCGCAACCTGCAAAATCCTCAAGCGCATCTTCCAGAGCGGCCAGGGTTTCCGTATCCAGATCGTTGGTCGGTTCGTCGAGCAGCAAGACGTTGGCACCCGATTTCAGCACCTTGGCCAAATGCACCCGGTTGCGCTGGCCACCGGACAGCGAGCCAACTTTCTGCTGTTGATCACCACCCTTGAAGTTGAAGGCCGAGCAATAGGCGCGGCTGTTCATCTCGCGCTTGCCCAACTTGATGATATCGTCGCCTCCGGAAATCTCTTCCCAGACCGTCTTGTTGGCATCAAGCGCATCGCGAGACTGGTCGACATATCCCAGATGGACGGTGTCGCCCAAGCGGATTGAGCCGTCATCCGGTGTATCGTCTCCCGTCAACATCTTGAACAAGGTGGTCTTGCCAACACCGTTGGGACCAATCACGCCGACAATACCGCCCGGTGGCAGTTTGAAATCAAGCCCGTCAATCAGAAGGCGTTCACCAAAGCCCTTTTTCAGGCCTTCAGCTTCAATCACGATGTCACCGAGACGCTCTCCTGGCGGAATAATGATCTGTGCCATGCCCGGAGCCCGTTCCTCGTTGCGCTTGAGCAACTCGTCATAGGCCTTGATACGGGCCTTTGACTTGGCCTGACGAGCTTTCGGGCTGGCTGCAATCCATTCCTGCTCGCGCGACAGGGCGCGTTGGCGAGCTGCCTCTTCCCGGCCTTCCTGAGCGAGACGTTTGGCCTTCTTCTCAAGATAGGCAGAATAGTTGCCCTCATAAGGAATGCCGGAGCCGCGGTCGAGTTCCAGAATCCAGCCGGTAACATTGTCGAGGAAGTAGCGATCGTGGGTGATGATCAGCACAGCTCCCTTGAACTCGCGCAGATGCTTTTCAAGCCAATGAACGGTTTCCGCATCAAGATGGTTGGTCGGCTCGTCAAGCAACAGCAGATCAGGCTCGGCAAGCAGCAACTTGCACAAGGCCACACGACGCTTTTCACCACCGGACAGGACAGACACATCCGCATCGGACGGAGGACAGCGCAAGGCATCCATCGCCATTTCGACCTGTGACTGCAAATCCCACAGATTCTGCGCATCGATAATGTCCTGAAGCTTGGCACCCTCTTCCGCCGTTTCATCGGAATAGTTCATCATCAGTTCATTGTAACGATCAAGAATGGCCTGCTTTTCGGCAACCCCTTCCATCACGTTGCCAAGCACATCCTTGCTTTCGTCAAGCACGGGTTCCTGAGGCAGATAGCCGATCTTGGCGCCATCGGCCGCCCAGGCTTCACCGGCAAATTCCTTGTCCAAACCGGCCATGATGCGCAGGATCGTTGATTTACCCGCCCCGTTCGGGCCCAGAATGCCAATCTTGGCATCGGGGTAGAAAGAGAGATGGATATTATCCAGCACCTTCTTTCCGCCGCTATAGGTCTTGGACAGACCATGCATATGATAGATGAATTGTCGAGCCATTCAGTCGCCGCCATTCAATTTCACTAGAGGGAGATTTTTCAAGTTGCCCCGTTTTAATGGGCCAAGCGTGGCGTTTCAATCCCTATTTCAGAAACTGACCGATCAAGTGGCAGCATTCACGTGACAAATTGAGGCCAACAACACCAAACTGGAGTTGGCCAGCCAAAGAAATGCCAAACGCAGCTTTTTGGAAACGCATACGATTTCACCAATTGGAGCATGGCAAGAACCGGGCGAGGAATGCCGCTTCAACACGAACTGACAAGGCTACCGACATCCCCGAAGACTCAGGAAGAAGCAACAAGCAAAGGCCTGGCGTCGATGCAGAATTGTTGATCCTTGAAACAGAACCGCCCGCGTCCGCTGCTTTTGCTAACATAGAGCTGTTCGTCAGCACGCGCCACGACTGCGGCTGAACCTTCTCCTTGGCGCGAAACCGCACCACCCAGAGAGGCTGAACAGGACACGATTCGTCCATCAATCTGAAACCAGGACTCCTGTACCAGATGCATGATGCGCTTGCCGACAGACACAAGGCCTTCCTCCGTGGCATGAGGAAGAAGCACGACATATTCGTCTCCGCCCCATCGACATGCGACATCCTGCGCCCGGATGGCTGAAGTAAGCGTTCTAGAAACCGTAGCGATCACACGGTCTCCCACCTGATGCCCCCAGGTATCATTGATCGATTTGAAATGGTCGATATCGATGAACAACACGGCATAGGGGACACCGTTCGTTTTCAGATTCTCTTCCATATTCTCCAGCGTAACATCGGCAAAACGCCGGTTGCCGATACCGGATAGCGGATCGATGAGAGCATCCTGTCTCAAGGCCTCGACCTCCGACAACATCGCAAGACGATTGCTGTTGTCTGAGAAGACCTCTACCGACCCGATGATTTTGCCTTCATCGTTGCGCATGGGGAAAGAGCGGATGTGAACGGGCACCCTGTAACCGGACTTGTGATGCATGTAGACATTGACGTCGCGCGGCACTCCATCGCGCATGCAACCAGCCAAAGGACATCCGGTCTTGCAAAGCTTGTTACCCTCGTCGTCAACATGATTGAGCGTGTTTTCGGCGCAACACTTGCCCAGAATTTCTTCCGCGCGGTAACCACTCAACTCTTCAGCGGCCTTGTTCCAGAAAAGAACCTGACGCTTTCGATTGACGAAATAGACGCCATCACTCATGACATCCAGTATAGAGCGATAAAATTCTGCATCCATCCTGTTAGAACCCTCCCCGATTCCAAGCTCGTGGGTCCCAAAGGTGGTAGCAGATTTGAATTACTCAAACCCTAAGGCGAGGTAATAATTTACCCCATGATTTGAACAGCTTGTCACTTTGGTTAAATTAGTTCAAAACAGCAGTATTACTACTCAGACGCATCGACACACAAACGAGAAAGCACCATGCGCAGACCCAACATGATGGTCGCAATCAATCGCCCAGATCGCACCAGTTCACCGTCTCTCGCCCCATTTCTGATAGAAAAGTGTTGGCTCGAGAAAAACAGCGGGATCCCAGAAAAGCATCAAAATCCTTGCCAGCCTTTCGCGCCCGCAGAGGGCTTGGGTGCGATGTCCGAATGATCATATGCCGACTGGCATCAATTGCCTCGGCCTGCTTGTGGCTGTGCTTGCCCCAAGCCAGAAAGACCACCGGCTGTGGCTGCCGATCAACCGCAGCCAGAACCGCCGCAGTAAACGCTTCCCACCCCATCTTCGCGTGGGAAGCCGCCTCTCCCTGCCGCAAGGTCAATGTACTGTTGAGCAGCAGAACACCTTGCCTCGCCCAAGCGCTGAGATCACCATGATCGGGCTTGATCAACCCGAACTCTTCTCCCAGCTCCTTGTAAATATTGTTGAGCGACCTTGGAGGCTTGATCCCTCGTGGCACAGAAAAGGATAGCCCCATCGCGTGGGGAATATCACCCTCCAGTCCCGGATAGGGATCCTGCCCGGTGATAACGACCTTGACCGCCGAAAGCGGTGTCTGACGAATGGCATTCAACCGCATGCCTCTTGGTGGCAGGATCCGGGAATGACGCTCCTCTTCCAGAAGCCAGTCATCAAGACGCTCGAGACGATTGTGTTGATCGGACAGAGCAACATTCCATTCGGAACAGACATCAAGCTCCTCAACAAGACGCATCATCACCCTCCCCGGCAAGGGCAAGGAAAGCGTCGTCTCTTGCCACATACAGCTTCTCGGATTGCGACCAGCAAAGACCGCATGCCTCGTAGAATTTTTGCGCGCTCACATTGTCCGCATCAACAGACAATCGAACATAAGCGCAGCCCCGATCTTTGCCCAAACGAGCCACATACGCCATCAAGCGCCGTCCCAGTTTCAATCCGCGCGCTTCAGGCGCAACAAACAGATCCTGAACATAGAGACCGGGCTTGCCCATCCATGTTGAGAAACTGTCGAAAAACAGACACATCCCAACCGGCTCGCCATCCAGCTCTGCAAGCACGCATTCAAAGCGCGGCGCCTCGCAAAATCCATATTGCAGATAGTCCTCGGCGCTCGCCTTGTGCTTGTGCGCCTCCCCCAAATGGGCCGCTATACCGGCAACCATGCGATGGATCGCTTCAACGTCTCTTGCATTTGCCATTCGCAACTGAACAGCAGCCCTTGCGATCTCATCGGTGGAAAGAAGCTTTGAACTCATTTTGGAAATTCCTAATCATATGGATTTGCCAGACCCTACAAGCCTTCTGCCGGTTGTTCAATTTCTCTGACAAAAAAAGGGCGGAGCAATCCCGCTGCTCCACCCTGTCAGTCTGAGAGGTCAGGCCTATTCTAGTTCATCAGACCTCTACACCAGCTTTCCATTTCTCTGGTTGCCATTTCCATAGGCGGCTCAAGAAAGGAGATGTGAAAGCTGTTTCCCATATCCGCAACCCCGATGGACCGCGGCCGAACCGAAAGCACCTTGGGATTTGGCAAAGCCAAACCGAAACAGAACAGAATATTCTTGGCGTCCATGATATTTTCGGCAATCGCCCCGTCAATCGACCGGGTGTGACCATAGTGATCAAACACGCCAATATAGGCGACCTTCGGATGAGCATCGATTTTCTCCTTCAAAGCGGCAATGACGGCATCGACGCTTTCATAAGGTGTTTCACTCTTCTCAAGATCCATGTCGAAGATCGGATATTTTTCCATCAAAATTGATTGTTTCACAATTGTTCCCTTTCAATTCATTCCTGAAGCCATCGAGATCGGAATCATTCCAAGTTCATAGAGTATCTACGTAAGTACAAACCACGTATCAATTGACCAAGTTGCCGCAGTCGATGGGAATGCAAAAAAGAATTCACCAAAAAATCAATCAATCGATTGATTAATTTTCATGCTCATGATATTTCTCAATCAATCGATTGAATAAAAACGATCAAGAAACACAAATCATGGTTCAAACACGATCAGACTCCACCAAAACCGCCCTGGTTGACGCAGCAACGAGATTGTTTGCGGAGAAAGGCTTTTCGGCAACATCGACACGCGAAATCGCATCGGCGGCAGAAACCAACATAGCTTCGATCACATATCACTTCGGAGGCAAGGAAGGTCTTCGAATGGCATGCGCGGAGGCGATAACGGACCTCATGTCGCAAATCCGAAAAAACCCCGAAGCGCTCGAAACGCCCAAACTGGTTGAAGTGGCTGAAACAGCGTTTGAGGCTTCCATTCTGCGACAGGCGAATTTGCTTCTGAACTTTGAGCAAGCAGAGCCAAAAATCCGGTTTTTCTTCCGCGAAATATACGAAAAAAGTGATATATTTGAATATATTCATGAAAGTTTCCTCGCGCCGACTCTTGACTTTCTGCTCTTGCAATGGGCTGACGCAATCGGCATCTCCGCCAAGGAGGCTGACAGGGAGGAATGCCGGTTGGCCGTTTTTTCTGTCATCTCCCAGATTGCCTATTTCCGCATCGGTCAGCCTCTCATCAGCCTTTACATGAAATGGGATGGCTATGACCGGGAGAAAACCGAGCAAATCCTGACAATCATCCAGTTCAACATTCGTGCAATCATCAAGGCACACCGGAGAGTCTCATGAGTTTTGTTTGTGCTGTTCCCATTCTCGGCCTTCTTTTCAGTAGCTGTCTGCCGCCACAACCATTGGCCACCGGGTATGTCGAAGGCGAATATGTTCTGGTTGCGCCAATTGAAACCGCAAGAATTGCCAAGATCTCTGTTGAACGGGGAGATCGTGTTCGCTCCGAGCAATCCGTCATCTGGCTGGAACAAAAAGACGCTGAAATCGCCGTCGCGAATGCAAATGCTGCGCTGGCCCAAACCAAGAGCACCCTGGCCAATCTGCGACAGGGTGCACGCCCCGAAAAGATTGCTGCACTTGAAGCCTCTCTCGATGCGGCCATCATCAATTCCAGAAAAGCGGAACGGGACATGATACGGCAGGAAAAACTCCTGCAAAAAGGCTCCGTGGCACAATCAACATACGACACGGCAAAAACGTCGTATGATGTATCGGAGGCGCAAGTGAAGGAGATCAGGGCAAACCTCGCCTACACTCGCCTTCCGGCACGCGACTATGAAATTGCGGCAGCAGAAGCAGCAGTCGACCAAGCCAGAGCCAGCCTGCAATCGGCCGAATGGAAGCTGTCTCAGCGCACCTTGAAGACACCCCAGAGCGGTCTAGTCACCGACATCATCCATGAAGAGGGAGAAATGGCAGGCCCACAGGTGCCGGTTCTCTCCATTTTGCCAGACAATGGCGTGAAGCTGCGGCTCTACCTGCCTCAGAATGATCTGGCATCCATTCATCTGGGCACCAATCTCGCAATTGACTGCGATAATTGCTCGCAAGATTTGAGAGCGACCGTTAGCTACATCTCTGACGGACCGGAATTCACCCCGCCGGTCATCTATTCCATCCAGAACCGTCAAAAACTGGTCTATATGATCGAAGCCAAGCCATTGGAAGGATCCAACTTGCAACCGGGCCAGATCGTCTCTGTAAGACTGGCCACAAATGCCGCGGAGATCGCCAAATGAAGGCGATCGACGTGCAAAATCTGGTCAAGCGGTTTGGTGACAAAACCGTTGTTGACGACGTAACCCTGTCGGTTGAGGAAGGCGAGATCTCCGGCTTCCTCGGCCCCAACGGCTCAGGCAAGACAACGACGATCCGCGTGATGTGCGGGCTTCTCACGCCCGATGAAGGAAACGGAAAGGTCCTTGGATATGATTTGCGCGCCGACCAGCTCAAGATCAAGCGGCAGGTTGGCTATATGACGCAAAAATTCTCCTTCTATACCGACCTCACCATCGAGGAAAATCTCTATTTTGTTGCCCGCCTTTATGGGTTGAGCCCTGCACGGGACTATGTGCGGGACACCCTGGACAAACTGGGCCTGACATCGCGCAAGAACCAGCTCTCCGGCTTTCTGTCAGGCGGATGGAAACAACGGCTGGCCCTCGCTGCCTGCATCATGCATAAACCGAAACTTCTCCTGCTGGACGAACCTACGGCCGGGGTCGACCCCAAGGCAAGACGGGAATTCTGGGACGAAATCCATACGCTTGCCGCCGATGGCATGACCGTCATGGTTTCCACTCACTATATGGACGAGGCCGAGCGCTGCCATCGCATCAACTATATTTCCTATGGCAAGCTTCTGACGTCAGGAACAGTGAAAGAGGTTGTCGATGAAGCCGGGCTTCTGACCTACATTCTGACAGGGCGAAATTCTCAGTCTGCGGCAAAAATGCTGACAACCCTCGAAGGGGTCGATCAGGTCACGCCCTTCGGCAACAGCCTCCACGTTGTTGGGCGGAATCCCGATCAGCTCAAAAAAGCAGTCTCCGAGGCGACCGAGAAATTCGGCGTAAGCTGCGAGGTGGGGGAAACAACGCTGGAAGATGTCTTCATTCAATATATGGCCGACTCGACCGACAACATGGCCACTCATTCGGAGAATTGAGGAAAACAAGCATGAACCACATCTTCTCCATGACCCGCCTTTACGCTCTGCTCGCCAAGGAAATCACCCAGATGATGCGCGACCGCATCACCTTTGGCATGATGATCGGTATTCCGCTGGTTCAGCTTGCCCTTTTCGGCTTTGCCATCAACACTGACCCCAAAGAGCTCCCGTCTGCCCTTGTCGCAACATCTCAGGACCAGTTCACCCGCGCAATCGTATCGGCTCTGGAAGTCACCAATTACTATCGTTTCGATCACATTCTGGACTCCGCAGAACAGGCCGACAAGCTTCTTGAAGAAGGCCGGATCTCCTTTGTTCTGACCATCCCCTCGGACCTCTCCAAGAGGGTTCTGCGCGGAGACAAACCCCAAATCCTGATCGAAGCGGATGCCAGTGATCCAGCTGCCTCGTCCGGAGCGATTTCAACCCTGTCCAACGTTGCCAAACAGGCTTTCGCCCGCCAGCTCGGAACCGAGGAGCAAGACAGCAGCGGCCTCGATATCGTCATTCATCGTCGCTATAACCCGGAAGGCATTTCCCAATATAACATTGTCCCCGGTCTGCTTGGTGTTATCCTGCAATTGGTCATGGTCATGATGACATCCATGGCCCTGACGCGGGAAGTTGAAAGAGGGACCATGGAAAATCTGCTGGCCATGCCCGCGACCCCGTTTGAAATCATGCTGGGCAAGATTTTGCCCTATCTGGGCATCGGAGCAATTCAGGTGGTCGTCATCCTCACCGCAGCAAAGCTCGTGTTCAATGTACCTTTTGTCGGAGACTTGTCCCTGCTTCTTCTGGGGATTCTTATCTTCATCGCCTCGCTCGTGCTCATCGGCTATTTCATATCCACCGTCGCCCGCAGCCAGATGCAGGCCATGCAAATGAGTTTCTTCTTCTTCCTGCCGTCTCTGATGCTGTCCGGCTTCATGTTTCCCTTCAAGGGGATGCCGGAATGGGCACAGGTGATTGGCAATCTCTTTCCGCTTACCTATTTTCTACGTATCGTCAGAGGTGTTATGCTCAAGGGAGCAGATCTTGAAACGATGCGGTCACCGATCTTCGCCCTTGTCCTGTTCACGGTGGGACTGAGTGTCCTGTCGCTCCTCAGATTCCGCAAAACCCTGGATTGACGCTTGGGTGTCACGCAATTCGTTTACAAGCTTCACAGAAAGAAACCACAGACTCCACCTGACAGACACAAATCCTCGCGTTCACCAATGCAAGAAGGGCACATCTAATGGTCGAGACCGTAGACAAGCCGCTGGCCTTTCAGACCAAAAATCTGACAAAGGTTTATGGCGAAGGCAATGCCGCGGTGCATGCCCTTCGCGGTGTTGATTTGCAGATTCCATCAGGCGAAATCGTTGTTCTGCTTGGCGCGTCGGGATCGGGCAAGTCAACCCTTCTCAATATCGTTGGCGGTCTTGATCGGGCAACCGATGGTGAAGTCTATTTTCAGGATCAATGCCTGTCCGATCTTTCCAATGACAAATTGACGCTCTATCGACGCGATCATGTCGGTTTTGTCTTTCAGTTCTACAATCTGATGCCCAGCCTGACGGCTTATGAAAATGTCGAACTGGTAACGGAAATTGCCGATAATCCCATGGAGCCGCAGACCGCCCTTTCCCTTGTTGGCCTTGCGGACAGGGCCGATCATTTCCCCGCCCAGCTTTCAGGGGGCGAGCAACAGAGGGTTGCCATTGCCCGCGCAATTGCCAAGCAGCCAACGGTTCTGTTCTGCGACGAGCCAACCGGCGCACTGGACAGCAAGACCGGCAGAGTCATCCTGAAGGTCCTCAAGGATGTCAATGAGCGCCTGGGAGCCACAATTATGATAGTCACCCATGCGGCAAGCACCGCAGCGATGGCCGACCGGGTCATTCACTTTGCCGATGGACGCATTCGGGAAATCGTCAAGAACGAGAACAAGCTCAGCCCTGAAGAAATCGAGTGGTAGGGAACGCGCGCACCATGGCACCCCTTGATCGAAAATTGTTGCGAGATCTCTGGCGCATCAAGGGCCAGGCCATCGCCATCGCTCTGGTCATAGCAACCGGTGTCTCGCTACTGGTCATGATGTCTGGCATCATCACTTCTCTGGAGGAAACCAAACGCGCCTATTATGAGCGCAATCGTCTCGCTGACATTTTCGCACCAGTGAAACGGGCACCCCAGCATTTGACCAGAAAGCTTGCAGACCTGCCCGGCATCTCGGCAGTGGAAGGACGCATAAGCGGTTCCGCTCTTATCAGCTTGCCCAGCCTTGACCTGCCATTGCGAGCAACAGCCATATCATTGCCGGACAACAGAGAAACGCGCCTCAATACCATTTACCTCACAGACGGCCGTCGGCTCGACGCGAAAAATGCCGATGAAATCATCCTGCTGAGCGGCTTCGCCAAGGCTCATGATCTCAAGCCGGGCGATCATCTGAGCGCAACCATGAACGGCTCGAAGCGGACCTTTCAGATTGTCGGCCTCGCCCAGTCCCCGGAATTCATCTACAGTGTCGCTCCGGGTGAAATGATCTCCGATGACAGCCGTTTCGGGGTCATCTGGATGAGCCAGACAGCCCTCGCCGCGGCCTTTGACATGCAGGGCGCCTTTAATGAAGCCCTTCTTGCGATAGGCAGAGGCAACAATCTCCAGGCCACGCTTGAAGGGATAGACCGGATATTGGATCCCTATGGCGGATTGGGGGCCTATGGGCTCAAGGACCTCACATCAAACCGCTTTGTGGTTGAGGAAATCGAAGGCATGCGGTCATCCTCAAGCGTCGTTCCGCCACTCTTTCTGGCGGTCGCCGCCTTCCTTCTCAACATCGTCGTCTCGCGCATGGTGCAGGCAGAGCGCGAACAGATTGGTCTCATAAAGGCCTTTGGCTATTCGGATCTCGAAGTCGGCCTTCACTATTTCAAACTGGTACTGATCATCGCCATTGGTGGTTCGCTGCTGGGCTGCGTTGGCGGCATTTCCCTTGGACGAGCCATGATGCCGCTCTATCTGGAATTCTATAAATTCCCGATCCTTTTGTTCCGACTGGACCCGGCCTCCTTCGCAATTGCAATCCTGACATCAATCTTTGCAGCCTCCGCCGGAGGATTGTTCGTCTTGCGTCAGGTTTTTGCTCTCACGCCCGCCGTTGCCATGAGGCCGCCTGCTCCTGCCGATTATTCATCGACGGGACGGTTTGGCAAAAGGCTGAACAAGCTCCTCGATCAGCCGAGCCGTATGGTTTTACGGCGCATAACGCGACAACCGGGCCGCATGCTCGGCTCACTCGTGGGAATTGCCTGCGGCATGGCCCTGTCGGTTTCGATGATTTCGATGCTGTCTTCCTTCGATCAAACCATCGAGATGACCTATACCGTCATGAACCGAAGCCATGTCACCGTCACCTTCACTCATGCGATTTCTCCCGATGTCATCCATGAGTTGAAAAGCATCGAAGGTGTCCTTGATGTCGAACCTGAGCGAGCCGTGTCCGTCGAGTTTAAAAACGGCCTTTACAGCTATCGGGGCGCTATCAATGGGCTGGTAACCGAACAACGCCTCAAGCGTGCCCTGGACAAAGACACTGCGCCCATTTTCTTGCCCGAAAGAGGCATCGTTCTGTCGCACTCTCTGGCCAAGACACTCAACATATCGCCCGGAGAGATGCTCAGCGTCAAAATACTCGAGGCAAACCGCCCCACCTTGCGCATTCCGGTCACCGCAGAAGCCGAAAGCCTGTTGGGATCACCCGCCTATATGCGCATGGAAACGCTCGACAGATTGCTGAATGAGCCAAACAGGATTTCTTCCGCTTATCTGCGCATCGACATGCAAAGAAAAGGTGCCATTTTCAAGGCACTGAAAAGCCGACCCTATGTGGCAGGTGTCAGCCTCAAGTCCGACGAGCGGGCGGCCTTTCAGAATATGATGGATACCGGTGCAGGCTCGATGCGCTTCGTCATGCTGATCATTGCAGCGATCATCACCTTTGGCATCGTTTACAACGCCGCTCGCATTGCCTTTGCAGAAAGACAGCGCGATCTCGCCAGCCTTCGCGTCATGGGCTTCACAAAATCCGAAGTCGCATTTGTGCTTTTGGGGGAATTGGGTCTTGTCACCCTCGCAGCCCTGCCCGTGGGCAGCCTTTTGGGCTATTATTTCACCCAAGTCATTGCAGCAGGCTTCAGCACCGACCTCTATCAAGTACCAACCATGTTCATTCCCGCAAGCTATGGCAAGGCTGCTCTGGCGATCATTGTCGCCTCGGTTGCATCGGGATGGCTGGTCAAACGCGACATCGATCGCCTCGATCTGGTCGAATCCCTCAAGGTCAGGGAATGATGTTTATAGGTAAACCGTAAGGATGTTCGTCATGGCAAGAAAAAGATCCCGTTCCTATTTCGCCATAATCGCATTGGCAGCAACCACGGCCGCCCTTGCCTATGCTTTCTGGCCGCGCCCGCTGACGATAGACATTGGCAAGGCCGCAATCGGCTCCATGACGATTACCATCAATGAAGAGGGCTTCACGCGGGTTCATGACGCCTATGTCGTTTCAGCACCGGTGGCCGGTCGCCTGATGCGTGTCGCGGTCCAGCCCGGCGATGCGGTTATCAAGAACCAAACCGTCATAGCCCAGATGAGACCAGCCAACCCATCCATGCTTGACATAAGAACCCGCGAGCAGGCCGCAGCCTCGGTCGAGGCCGCAGAGGCAACGCTCCGGGTCGCCAGAGCCGACCTCAACAAGGCGACATCAGACCTTGATTACGCCAAGCGGGAGCTGGAAAGATATCGTCAGCTCGCAGACAGGGGAACCGCCAGCCAAGCCACTCTTGACAGATATGAAGCAGACTATCGCAGCGCCAGCGCCGCCCGCGACAATGCAGAAGCCGCCATTGCGGTAAGGGAAGCCGAATTGGCCAATGCCAGATCCAGACTGGTCGGCTTCAATGACAGGGATCTCAAGTCCTCTGTCTCTGACGACAACAGCATCCCGCTAAGATCTCCAACCACCGGCAATGTCTTGCGCGTCATCCAGAAAAGCGAAACGACTCTTTCCGCCGGGGCCGAAATCATGGAAATCGGCGATGTCACTCACGATCTCGAGGTGGTCGTCGAACTGCTATCCACCGATGCCGTTCAGGTAACGGTCGGCGACCGGGTCATCATCGATGACTGGGGTGGAGACACGCAACTGGCAGGGACCGTTAGCCGCGTCGAGCCATGGGGTTACACCAAATATTCCTCGCTCGGCGTTGAAGAACAGCGCGTCAAGGCCATCATCGCTCTGGACAGCCCGCGAGAAAGCCGCGCCAAACTGGGCCATGGCTATCGCGTCGAAGTCAGAATTGTCATCTGGGAAGCGAAAGACACGCTGACGATTCCTTCCAACGCCCTTTTCCGCGATGGCGACGGTTGGGCGGTTTTCAAGGTCGTGGATAAAACAGCACAACAAACCCCTGTAAAGGTCGGAAAAGACAATGGCCTTTCTGCCCAGATACTGGATGGTTTAAGCGCAGGAGACCCGATCATTCTCTATCCTTCCTCAGGAATAACCAATGGAGCCAAAGTGGCCCAGAGAATGATCGAATAAAGCAAAGCTGCAAAAAGCCAGCACGGATATGACAATGTCGACTTCGAATCAAAGCACCCCCACCCGCCCGCAAATGACCAAAGAGCAGGCTGCTCTCTATCGCCCGGACATCGTGCTCAGTCACGACACTGCCTCTGAAGAAGGAGAGCCTTGGGACCCGATAGCCCCGGCTCTTGCCTCCCTTCCGCGCAAGGCAAAACCGGACTACCGCGTTGACCCGACTGACCTGAGCAGCGCCAACTGCTTTGCCTCCATTCAGCGGGCAATCAACAAGGCCGTGGTCGATGCCAAGACCAAAAAGATCACCGATCGCCTCGTCATCGAAATCGCTCCGGGCACTTACAACGAATTGGTCTATGTTCCCTCGCTTGAAGTCGATGGCAAGAAAGTGCCCCTTACTCTCATCGGACGCGAAACCGATGCGACAAAAACCGTCATTTCTGTGAATATTGATCAGGGACTGACCGCAGACGCCTATACGATGCGTTTCAGCTCCGCATTTTTGGAACTCGATGACAGCATCCGCAGCATGTTCGAAGCCGTATCCGCACGTGGGGATTTCGATATCGGCACGACCAACTCCTGTGTCATGCGCGTTTGCAACGACGGGTTTGAGGCCGTCAACCTAACCATCGAGAACAGCTATAACGAAGATCGCCTGACGCCCGATGTTGCGGATCTGCCGGCGGATGAACGTCCTCTCAATGAGAAGGGACAACTCGCTTATGGGCAACATCAGGCCGTTGCCGTCTTGATCGATGCAGCCGACAGGGTCTATTTTGAAAATGTCCGCCTGCTGGGCGATCAGGACACGATCTATTTCAAGACCAACGAGCCGCGCGAAACCGTTAAATCCTATTACAAAGATTGCCATATCGAGGGCGATGTCGACTTCATTTTCGGCAACAGCACTGCCTATTTCGATCATTGCAGGATCTGCTCGAAGGGGGCTCGCACGCCAAATACCTATGTTGCTGCCCCCAGCACCAACATTCACATTCCCTATGGCATTGTCTTCTGGGATTGCGATTTCATCCACGACGACAGCGAAGCCGCCTTGGCTGGTCGCTTCCATCTCGGACGGCAGTGGTTCGAACGCGTTCGAGCAACACCATATGGCAGCTCACCAGTGCCCGGATATAACTGCAAACTAGGTGATCTGTCTCATTATGAAGAACCCGTTGGCACCATTGCCCTCAAGACGCTGGAAGCCGTCGGGAAAGTCGCGGTCCTGCACAGCCGGATTGGTGATCACATCAACCCTGCCGCCCCATGGACAGACTGGAATGGCGGCGAGTTCGACAGGGATGGCAATTACCTCCCGGCCCCGTGGGCCCCACGCTTCCGCCCTGTTCAGTATGATTTGGATGACTTCACCCGCTATCTGGAAGACTGGCTCGCCAAAGAGGGCCTCGATTACAGCACGCTGGACAAGACGCTGCCCTTCATCGGCGAATATGGCAACAGCGATAACGGGGAAAACTGAAACAAGGGGGGTGGTGGGCCCGGAGGGACTCGAACCCCCAACCAGACCGTTATGAGCGGTCGGCTCTAACCAATTGAGCTACAGGCCCTTAGATTTCAGGTGAAAATGAACTATACTGAAATGCCCCTCGGAGCAAGCCCCGCGCACCGGATCAGTGGATAGCCCACGGACTTTTTCCCGTATGTCCTAGGGCAAATGTAGCTGTATCCATTCCTCACCCCACTCTGGCCACAAATTTCGTTATAGGTGTCGTGTCGGCCAATCAAAACATGGCCAAAACAGATTCACATGGAAAACGACTTTTCCTTGACACAAAATCGCCTATTGCGGAGGAACCAGCTCATGAAATTTCCGGCTATCGCCATTATGGCGCTTCTTGCCTTGTTGACGTTACCAGCAACCGCATCTGAGCTGGGCAAAAACACCATTTCGATAACCGGATCCGGCATTGTAAAAGCCGAACCGGATATGGCGATTGTTTCGGCCGGAGTAGAAACAAGAGCAAAAGATGCCAAAGCGGCGCTTTCTGAGAATAACAGCAAGATGGCGGCGTTGATGGAAGCCCTGCAAGAGGCTGGCATAGACAAGAAAGACATCCAGACCAGCAATTTCAATATCAGCCCGCAACTCACCTACCCCAAAGATCAGGACAGAGCCCCTGAAATAGTCGGCTATGCCGTCAACAATCAGATAACGATCCAGATCAGACAATTCGACAAAATCGGCAATGTCCTCACCTCTTTGGTCAACAGTGGAGCAAATGACATATCGAGCCTCAGGTTCGATGTTTCAGACAAGTCCGAGTTGCTCGACACGGCCAGAAAGGCCGCTCTTGCGGACGCTCGCCACAAGGCAGAGCTCTATGCAAAAGAGCTCGGAGCTGAAATTCATGGCCTCAGAAGCCTGTCCGAATCCAGTGGCTTCGACAGTCTTGCTGCTCCCGAAATGAAGCGCGCAATGAGCATCAGCTCCGATGTTCCCGTTGCCGGGGGATCGGTTGACTTGTCCATTTCAGTCAACACCACCTGGATCCTTGCAGACTGATAAATGGCCATCAGGCATCGGATCAATGGTCTGCGAGAATGTTATGGAACAGATTTACGCCCTTGCTATTGAAGCCTGACCGGGGTCAAGGTGTTGGCTTCGGTCCAAAAAAAGAAGCCGGATCGAAGACTTCGGCAAGAAACGTGACTCAGACTCTCAAGCAGGCTGAACAGGAATCAACCGATAAAAAAACCCGGCGTCACCGCCGGGTTTCTCATGACAATCAAATCTGACCATCAGCTATCCAAGAAGCTGCGCAGTTTGCGCGAACGGCTTGGATGCTTGAGTTTGCGAAGTGCCTTTGCCTCGATCTGACGGATACGTTCACGGGTCACCGAGAATTGCTGCCCCACTTCTTCAAGCGTATGGTCGGTATTCATGCCGATGCCGAAACGCATGCGCAACACGCGTTCCTCACGCGGGGTGAGCGATGCAAGCACGCGGGTTGTGGTCTCGCGCAAGTTGGCCTGAATGGCCGCATCGATTGGCAGAACCGCATTCTTATCCTCGATGAAATCGCCAAGATGGGAATCCTCTTCATCACCGATCGGTGTTTCAAGAGAAATCGGTTCCTTGGCGATCTTGAGCACCTTGCGCACTTTTTCAAGCGGCATTTGCAGCTTTTCACTGAGCTCTTCCGGTGTCGGCTCACGCCCGATTTCGTGTAGCATCTGACGGGAGGTGCGAACGATCTTGTTGATCGTCTCGATCATGTGAACCGGAATACGGATCGTGCGAGCCTGGTCGGCAATAGAGCGGGTAATCGCCTGCCGGATCCACCATGTGGCATAGGTCGAGAATTTGTAACCGCGGCGATATTCGAACTTGTCGACCGCTTTCATCAGGCCGATATTGCCTTCCTGAATAAGGTCGAGGAACTGCAAACCACGGTTGGTATATTTCTTGGCAATCGAGATAACCAGACGCAGGTTCGCTTCCACCATTTCCTTCTTGGCCTGACGGGCTTCACGCTCGCCTTTCTGCACGGAGGAAACAATGCGGCGGAACTCGCCGATTTCAAGGCCGGTCTCGGTCGAAAGCATCTGGATGTCTTCGCGCAGATTCTCGATCCGCGGCAATTCGTGATGGACAAATTCTTTCCAGCCACGCGATGTCAGATTGGATACGCGCTCCATCCAGTTCGGATCAAGCTCGTTACCCTGATAGTGTTTGAGAAATTCGGAGCGATTGACGCCATAAGCCTCGGCAAGGCGCAAGAGACGCCCTTCCCGACCGACAAGCTGCTTGTTGATGTCATAAAGCTGAGAGACCAGGGCATCGATACGGTTCTGGTTCAGCGACAGGCTCTTGACCTCGACAATGATGTCTTCCTTGAGCTTGTCGTAGCGACGTTCCTGGCTCGGAGACAGCGTCTTGTTTGCCATCCGGTTTTCAACGAGCTGATCTTGCAGACGGCGCAGTTTCTTGTAGTCCTCGGCGATCTGATCGAAGGTCGCCAGCACCTTTGGCTTCAGTTCGGCTTCCATTGCCGCAAGGGAGAGGCTGTTTTCGAGGTCATCTTCATCCTCGTCTTCGTCGTCTTCCCCTTCGCCCTCGCCGCCTTCTTCGCTTTTCTCATCATCGGATTTTGCGGCAGCAGGTTTGCTTGCGCCATCATCATTGGCGGCAGGAGCCGCAGCCGGTGCAGCAGCCTCTAGCTCTCCGCCCTCGGCCTCGTCCTCATCATCAGAGTCGTCATCCTCATTGCCGGGACCTGCATAAGTAGCTTCCAGATCGATGATATCGCGCAGCAGAATATTGCCCTCAAGCAATTCGTCGCGCCAGATAATGATGGCCTGAAATGTCAGAGGACTTTCGCACAAGCCTGCGATCATGGCCTCACGACCGGCCTCGATCCGCTTAGCAATTGCAATCTCGCCTTCGCGGGAGAGAAGCTCCACAGACCCCATCTCGCGCAGATACATCCGCACAGGATCGTCTGTCCTGTCGGTTGGTTCCTTGCTCGTGGTTGTTTTGGCAACCGCTGTCGACGTTTTCGCTTCAACCAGTTCGGTTGACTCGCTCTGCGTTTCGTTGTCTTCGGCTTCTTCCGCCTCGATGACATTGATGCCCATATCCGACAGCATCGACATTGTGTCTTCGATTTGTTCTGAAGAAACTTCTTCCGACGGCAAAACTTCGTTCAATTCATCATAAGTGACATAACCACGCTTTTTAGCGGTCTTGATCATCTGTTTGACAGCCGAAGCTGTCATATCCAACAATGGGGCATCGGAGTTTGAGCCTTCACTGTTGTTCTTGTCGTCGTTTTGCGTTGCCTTCGTTGCCATTCCTGTCTCCAAGGACGCTCCTTTCAGACATATGTCTGTATTGGCCATCCATTCGATGCGGATAATCGATCATGCAGTTTTCTCGTCTAGAACAAAAACCTGCATGATTTTTCAGGATTCAAATGTCTACATACCGATGGGTTCGTTAAATGCCTCTTAATCTGACCTGTTATCAGGTGCCACCACTGAAGTATTTCACACACGAAAACAGGCCGGACAGACAGCAATGCCCCCGGCTTTCAAATCACGGTTGACTGTTCGCAGCTAAAATCATTTCGTCGCCAGCTTGACATTTGGCGCATAGAGGCTGCCGGACCCTGATATTTAGCGCAGCGAATCGATTCGGCAACCCCCAAGACTATAAAAAAAGGCGTTTTTTTGGATTATCCGAATCATTTTGCACCTTTGCGTCAGCAGATTCGGGATCAAGGCAGCGATTCGCATAAATTAACGATAGTTCAGAGACAAACGCTTTATGCGCTACTCTTCAAGCGAACCGGGAATAGCCAAATGAGCCAGAACATCTTCAAGGCTACGGGAGAGTCCGGCTGATTTCATCTGATCATAAAGCTCGCTCAACTCCTGCTCCTCGCGCAAATTCTCTTCACGCCGTCGATGCAATTCGTTGGTCAGGGTCTGGATTCTTGAAAAGGAGTCTTCATCGACACCACCTGACAGCCCTTCGATTTCCCGCGACAGATCCGTCTCGATTTCCCGTACTTCCAACACATTCAAATAGGATTGATAAAGCCGCTCCAGAAAGAGTCGGCTCGGCTCATAGACCAGTTGATGAACCCGTTGCCGCCCGGCAAGTCGCCATCCCCAGGGATGCACCAGATTGCCATTACCGTCCCGCACCTCTGCCCCGTGCAGGTCATCCAGCAAATCCTTGAGATTGTCAGGACAATGCAAATAGATATCTTTGTAGCTGGTTGCGTGTTGATCGAAAATGATGTGCGAGAGCACGAATTTAAACGCCTCGAGGCTGCTTTTCTGAAAAGGCACCGACAGGATTTGCTCTGCAAATTGCTCAAACAGATAGGGCATGTGGATGGAAAGCCCCATCAGACAGTTTTCATATTCGATTGACTGACCGTCTTCCGGTGCGCGGGAAATATTGATCGAAGCCTGCAAGGCATTGGCAGGGCCAGCCCCCTTGCCAGCCCGAGCGCCTCCTCCGGTATAATAGCGGTTCCGGTTCTGGTCGCGTTTGGCTCTTTCCTGCTGCCAGAAATAGTTTGAAAGCGCGGACTTGAAGCTCATCTGATACTGGCGCTGAACCCGCTCGTCCTTGATCTGGCGGATGAGATCCTCAATCCGTTTTTCAAAGGCAGCCTTGCGCTCAGGCGTATCGACCGGTTGCGCCTCCTGCTCCCGCTCCCAAATCACATCGGACAGGGGTTTTGCCTGTTGCAAAACCTGTTGGAAGGCCTTGGCACCGCCCTCCCTGACCAAGTCGTCGGGATCCTTGCCGTTGGGCAAGAAAACGAACTGGAAGGAATAGCCGGTCTTGAGGCTCGGCAAAATGCGGTCGATGGATCTGTGCGCGGCTCCCCTGCCCGCTTTATCACCATCAAAGCAGATATAGGGCTCGTTGGAAAAACGCCACATCCGCTCGATCTGCAACTCTGTAAACGCTGTTCCCAGCGAGGCCACCACATGGCGAATGCCCGCCTGATAAAGCGCGATTGCATCCATGTAGCCTTCTACAACAATCGCGGCACCCGCATCATATGCCGCACTGCGCGCCCTGTGCGCATTGAACAGCATGGTCCCTTTGGAAAAGAGCCGGGTTTCGGGTGAATTGAGATATTTCGGCTTGCCGTCCTTGTCCAGAAGCCGCCCGCCAAAGGCAACAACCCGCCCCTTCTCATCTTCGATGGGAATCATCAAACGATTTCTGAAACGGTCATAAGTCGCTCTGCCATCGTCAGGCTTGATGACCAGCCCCGTGGCGAGCATGTCCTCTTCGCTCACACCATGTTGCAGCAGATGGTTTTTAAGATGATCGCGGCTGTTTGGCGAAAAACCGATACGGAAGGTGCGCAGCGTCTCCTCACTCAGATGCCTGCTTTGTGCATAAAGGAGCGCAGGTCGTCCGATTTCAGATCGCAACTGCATCTGAAAATACTTCGTTGCCAGTTCCATGACATCATAAAGGCTGGCCCGCTCCTTTTCCCGCCTTTGCACTTGCGGATCCGGATCCGGCAGAGAAACCCCCGCCTGATTGGCCAGCAGCTCAACCGCTTCAGGGAAACTCAAACCCTCGGTTTCCATGAGAAAACGGAAAATGTCACCATGTTTGCCCGATGAAAAGCAATGATAGAACTGCTTCTGATCATTGACGAAGAAACTGGGTGTCTTCTCCTTGTTGAAGGGTGAGAGACCCGCAAACTCACGCCCCTGACGGCGCAACTTGACCTTGCGCCCAACCACATCGGACACCGGAATCCGATCTCGTATCTCCTCGAGCAGACTTTGCGGAAACTTCATCAATTTGTCTCGAACTTCATTTCACATCTCGCCAGTCAAGCGGAGTGAAAACACCAAAGCAAGGGATCATGTGGGAAATGATAATAGGCGGATATCCCAAAAGCACAATGGCCCCGAAAGCAGGGGCCATTTCTCTATTGGATAGATGCAGAATCTTGAGCGCTAAAGCAGCAGCCCCTTGACAACACAGCTTGCCTTGCCGAAATCCATCTGACCCGGATAGGTGGCTTTGAGGTAATTCATCACCTTGCCCATATCGCGCAAGCCCTCGGCTTTCAGATCCTTGACAGCCTGAGCACAGGTTTGGGAAACCTCTTCTTCATCCATTTGCGCAGGCAGGAAATCCCGAATGATCGTCACTTCATCGCGCTCTTGCGCGGCGAGTTCCTCTCGTCCCGCCTCTTCATAAACACGGATTGATTCTTCGCGCTGCTTGATCATTTTTGACAGGATTTGCAGCACTTCATCGTCAGTAACGCGCTCTTTGCCGTGCCCCCGGGCTTCAACATCACGATCCTTGATCGCAGCCATAATCAGCCGCAAGGTTGCCATTCGGCGTTTATCCTGGGACTTGATTGCGTCCTTAAGGCTTTCCGAAATCTGCTCACGCATGTCTGTTGGCCTTTCTCTTGCCGTAAAAACGGACCCGCTTCGCATGACAGGCTTTATGCCGCCACGCCGTTTGACTTGATCCATTTTTCGCTGACTTGCATTATTTTCTCTCCATCTCGATCCAAACTGTCAAGGTCACAAAAAGAAGCCGAAGCCTCTTTGGCAAAAAGACCCTCACTCGAAAATTTCACGGCTATTCCCGGTCGTTAGAGGAAAGCACACGATGGCAAAGAAAACTCTGTTTCCCTCGTAAGCAGGAGCAAACCGATTTCCGATTCTGTGCAACCTGCCACGGATTGATAATTTCTGAGTGCCCCGTCGGCACAGCGACCAAAACTGTGTGTTTGATACAGCCACTTCATCTGATAGTAAAGTCGGCTTTGCACTTACGTATAAGCAAGGGCCTTTTCTATTGCCAGATCGACAATCTGTCAGCACACCCCGATTAGCTCAGAGAAATGTAGATAACAATTCAAAACTGTTAGCTTTCCGCTCGATTGAGCAAGTAGATCCAATGAAGGCACCTATGAAAAATCTTGGTATAAACCATCGGACGCAATATCTGAGGAAAAACCGGATCTGAAGCACCAGCAACAAGTGGCGTGCCGCCGTCGCCACAGTTGAAATCGACTTTTACAACCGGAGGTCTGCCCTGGTTTCGCCCCCTTGACAGACATGACCTTGTTCACGACATCAAAGACCGCCCTGTCTTTGGCCAACCCGAAAGCCCGGTTTCCCCATCCACCACGACATTCGTCCGTCAAAAACGGGCAAAGGCAACATTATCAGCATAAAATTTTGAAATTTCTTGTTTTTACAAAATTTTTTATTCAATTTGAGCACAGCAAGCATTGACGCTGGACCTCTTTTGTCATAGATGATCACCTCTGAGAACAAGCATTTCCCGTATCCTTTGAAATCAAACTGTGACAGCTGCTGCCATACCGCTCAGCGCATAGGCTAGGATACAGAATGCACCTACAGCATTTTCAGGACTTTTCGGCATGGCAAATCCCGACATATCAACTGCCCAGGAAAGCACACCAGCCCCCTGGCAAGACCAAAAACCGACAGCGCTGCTTGTCCTTGCTGACGGGACCGTCATCGAAGGCCAAGGCATCGGAACAACCGGCACGGCCGTTGCAGAAGTCTGCTTCAATACTGCGATCACCGGTTATCAGGAAATCCTGACCGATCCCTCCTATGCCGGACAGATCGTCACTTTCACTTTTCCCCATATCGGCAACGTCGGAACCAATGATGAAGATGTTGAAACCATCGATATGAACACAAATTCCGGTGTTCGGGGAGCTGTGGTCAAAACAGATATCACCGACCCGTCGAACTATCGCGCCAACCGCCATTTCGATGCATGGCTGAAATCCCGCGGCATTATCGGGATCGCGGGTGTTGACACACGTGCCCTGACCGCCCTCATTCGCGAAAAAGGCCTTGCCAATGCCGTCATAGCACATTCACCGGATGGCAATTTCGATGTTGAAGCCTTGAAGCGAGAAGCAGCAGGCTGGAACGGACTGGTTGGTGCAGACCTGGCCAAGGATGTGACCGCACCGCAAACCTTCACCTGGGATGAGACCCCTTGGGTGTGGGACAAAGGCTTTGGCAGCCGCAAGGAAGGCCAGTTTCATGTGGTCGCACTCGACTTCGGTATCAAACGTAACATTCTGCGCCTGCTCGCCGAACAGGGTTGCCGACTGACGGTTCTTCCGGCAACCGCAACCGGCGAAGAGATTTTGGCACTCAAACCTGATGGAGTATTTCTCTCCAACGGTCCGGGCGACCCGGCAGCCACAGGCGACTATGCCGTAGATGCGATTAAGACCGTGATCGATGCAGGCATTCCGCTATTCGGAATCTGCCTTGGACATCAGATGTTGGCCTTGGCCCTTGGCGGCAAGACCGCCAAGATGCATCAGGGGCACCATGGTGCCAACCATCCCGTACAGGACAAGACAACGGGCAAGGTGGAAATCACTTCCATGAACCACGGCTTCGCGGTTGATGGAGAAAGCCTGCCGGATAATGTGGAAGAAACCCACATTTCACTGTTTGACGGATCAAACTGCGGTCTGGCGGTGAAGGGAAAGCCGATTTTCTCGGTCCAGTATCACCCTGAAGCCTCTCCCGGCCCACAGGACAGCCACTATCTGTTCACGCGTTTCACCAACCTGATGCGCGCCCAGAAGGGCCTGGAACAAAGACCCGAATAACACATCTCACAGACTTTGAAGCACGAGAAAGCCCGCCATGGAAAACCATGACGGGCTTTTTTTCAAACAGACAGTTTGGTCAGAGGCTCTTCACAGAAAAGGTGTCGCACGCTTTCAGGTTGCCATTCTCATAGCCTTTGCTGAACCATCTCTTGCGCTGCGCCGACGTACCGTGATTGAAGCTGTCCGGAACGACATACCCTTGGGTTCTTTTCTGAAGGGTATCATCTCCGATCTGAGTTGCCGCATTCAGGGCTTCACCCAGATCGCCTCTCTCCAAAAGCCCCTTCTGATCGGTGTAATGCGCCCAGACACCGGCATAACAATCTGCCTGCAACTCGACACGAATCGAGAGTTTGTTGGCTTCAACCTCCGAAAGGGACTTCCGCATCTGGTTGTATTTGGGCAGGATGCCGAGCAAATTCTGAACATGATGCCCCACTTCGTGTGCAACAACATAGGCTTGTGCAAAATCACCGGGTGCATCGAAACGGGTTTTCAGCTCTTTGTAGAAGGACAGATCGATATAGACCTTCTTGTCACCGGGACAATAGAAGGGTCCCGACGCAGAAGAGGCCGTACCGCAGGCCGATTGAACCTGATTGGAGAACATGACCATCTTTGGTTCGGAGTAGCTTCCACCCGCTTTCTCGAAGATCGCGCCCCAGACATCCTCTGTCTCAGCAAGCACAACCTTGACGAAGCTGGCCAATTCTTCTTCTGCGGCTGATCGCGGAGTGGCCGAGTTCTGCACCGACTGGGTCTGAGTGCTATAAGTGCCCCCGCCGCCCAAAAGCATTGAAATGATCTCATTGGGGCTGACGCCCATCATCCAGAGGACCCCGCCAATAACGATCAGGACGAGCAGGCTCGGCCCACTCTTACCGCCCGACCTGCCAATAGGCAGGCGCATTCCACTTCGAGAATATCCTCCCGAGGATTGCCCACGTCTATCTTCTACATTGCTGCTCTGCCTGCGACCGCGCCAACGCATATCTGCCCCACTTCCTTCAAGCTTAAGTCCACCCTTCGGGCTCCAAAACACCCTAAACCCGGACACACAAAAAACAAATCGGGGAACGCTTTGCAATCACAAATTTGCTATGAGCCGGATCTATGCAAGCAAGAGGCTCAAACAAAGAAGAAGAGGCCCGATGGGAAACCCGGCCTCTTCTTTCTGGTAATTTTATTGAACTTGATGTTCGTTTATTTGGATGCGGCTAAACTGTTCAACTTCTTTTGAACACGCGTGCAAACCAGCAGCGAACCTGAGCGAACTTATGTACGTCGCACCTACGATTGACGCCCAAAGCTTCGCGACTTACCATGATGTCTACCAACATTGGGTCTCTCCATTTTGTGGGCCTATACTTAGTCCCGGTTAGCATCGCACATAAATACATCCTCGACCCATTGACCTCTTGGCAAAGGTGCGCTTTATATAAGTCCCAAGACTGCACTTTGTGCGCTTACGATTTTAAATATGCGCACTGCGTGCACAATTGTCAACCCCGAAGCGCACTTTTTGCGCAAAAAGAATTAGTGACGTGCCGAAAACATCAACAAAACAAAATCGCACACAGATGTCCGCAGGCCAATTCAAGGCATGGCGCCACAAAATGGGGCTAAAACAAAAAGACGCAGCAGACCTGCTTGGCCTGAAAAAACGGATGATCCAGTATTATGAAAAAGGCAATCGGGACGGCAAGGAAGTGACAATTCCCAAATCTGTTCGTTTGGCCTGTTATGCCTTGGCAATTGGCGTCAGTGATTATGATGGCACTGAAGTCAAGTATTCCGACATCAGCAAAACCAGCGAGACCGTGGGCGAGAGCGAGATCAACATGCTCGGCGAAACCGATTGAACGTCAACGCCCCCTCGGCGACCACCTGCTGGGTCAAGACCGGGGACACACTTTCCCTAAATTTTTCTTTCAAATATCAAAATTGCAAACAAAACCGCTTTCACCCCCCAAATGCACGATCATGGGTTGAAAGCCCATCGCAAACCGCACAAACTTTCATAAAAAACGAAAATGAGATAAAAAATCGACTCCCAGCTATGGCGTTGAAGCGATTATTTCGCTATAGCGATCCAAATCTCATTTGCAGCCCCAGACTTGCAACGGCCAGGCCTCCTGAAAGACAAGGGAGAGCGGTGCCTCGACGTGAGCGCGAAAAACAATGCCAAAACGGAACGACATTCAATCCATCCTGATCATCGGAGCCGGACCGATCATTATCGGCCAGGCATGCGAATTTGACTATTCCGGGACCCAGGCCTGCAAGGCCCTTCGAGAAGAGGGCTACCGAATCATTCTGGTCAACTCCAATCCGGCGACCATCATGACCGATCCGGAGATGGCGGACGCGACCTATATCGAGCCGATCACGCCCGAGATCGTCGCCAAGATCATCGAAAAGGAACGCCCGGACGCATTGCTGCCCACCATGGGCGGTCAGACCGCGCTCAACTGCGCCCTGTCGCTGCGCAAGATGGGTGTATTGCAGAAATATAATGTCGAGATGATTGGCGCGACCGCAGAAGCCATCGACAAGGCGGAAGACCGCGAACTGTTCCGCGAAGCGATGGACAAGATCGGGCTGGACACACCGGTTTCGCGCCTTGCGCATGACATTCCCGAAGCCCTTGCAGCCCTTGAGGTCGTCGGTCTGCCAGCCATCATCCGCCCCTCTTTCACCATGGGAGGCACTGGCGGCGGTGTTGCCTATAACCGGGAAGAATATCTCGACATCATCGAAACCGGCCTCGACGCCTCTCCGACCACCGAAGTGCTGGTAGAAGAAAGCATCATTGGCTGGAAAGAATATGAGATGGAGGTCGTTCGCGACAAGAATGACAACTGCATCATCATCTGTTCCATCGAGAACCTTGATCCGATGGGCGTTCACACCGGCGACTCGATCACCATCGCGCCCGCGCTGACGCTCACCGACAAGGAATATCAGATCATGCGCGACGCATCTCTTGCAGTGCTTCGCGAAATCGGTGTCGAAACCGGCGGCTCCAACGTTCAGTTCTCGGTCAATCCCGAGAATGGTCGCCTGATCGTCATTGAAATGAACCCGCGCGTATCTCGCTCTTCGGCGCTGGCGTCCAAGGCAACCGGCTTCCCGATTGCAAAAGTCGCCGCCAAGCTCGCCGTCGGCTATACGCTTGACGAGTTGGCCAACGACATCACCGGAGGGGCAACTCCCGCATCCTTCGAGCCGTCAATCGATTATGTCGTGACCAAGGTCCCACGGTTCGCCTTTGAGAAATTCCCCGGCGCGGAACCCATTCTTACAACCGCCATGAAATCGGTTGGCGAAGTGATGGCCATTGGCCGGACTTTCCAGGAATCATTGCAAAAAGCGATGCGAGGACTGGAAACAGGCCTCACCGGTCTCAACGAAGTGGAAATCGAAGGCCTCGGACAAGGCGACGACAAGAACGCCATACGGGCTGCTCTTGCAAAGCCCACCCCGGACCGGTTGCTCAAGGTTGCTCAGGCAATCCGTCTGGGCGTTACGCATGACCAGATTTTCCAGACCTGCAAATTCGACCCCTGGTTCATTGAACAGATCCAGGGCATTGTCGACATGGAAGAGCGCGTCCGTGCCCATGGCCTGCCGTCCGACGCGGCAAACCTGCGCAAACTCAAAAGCATGGGCTTTTCCGATGCGCGCCTGGCCGAACTGGCTGGCACGACAAGCGACAAGGTTCAGGCCCTTCGCTATGATCTCGGAGTCCGCCCGGTCTACAAACGCATAGATACTTGCGCGGCCGAATTCGCATCGCCGACCGCTTATATGTATTCGAGCTACGAGATGCCATTCAATGGTGTGCCTGCATGTGAAGCCAATCCCTCGGACCGCAAGAAAGTGGCAATTCTGGGCGGCGGACCAAACCGGATCGGTCAGGGCATCGAGTTTGACTATTGCTGCTGTCATGCCTGTTTCGCCATGAGTGATTGTGGTTTTGAAACCATCATGATCAACTGCAACCCCGAAACGGTGTCCACCGACTATGACACTTCCGATCGCCTCTATTTCGAGCCGCTGACCGCAGAAGACGTGATTGAAATCCTGCGCAAGGAACAGGAGAATGGTGAACTGGTCGGCGTTATCGTCCAGTTTGGCGGCCAGACTCCGCTGAAACTGGCTCAGGCCCTTCAGGACGCAAACATCACGATTCTGGGCACATCACCCGACGCCATCGATCTGGCCGAAGACCGCGACCGTTTCCAGAAATTGTTGCATCAGCTTGATCTGAAACAGCCACGCAACGGTATTGCCTACTCTATTGAACAGGCTCGCATCGTCGCCGATCAGATCGGATTCCCGGTGGTTGTGCGCCCATCCTATGTTCTGGGTGGCCGCGCCATGGAAATTGTTCGCACACCAGAAGCATTTGAAAAATATATCCAGATGACGCTGGCTGAACTGGTTCCTCCCGATATTCGCCTCAAATATCCAAACGACAAGACAGGTCAGATCAACGCGGTTCTGGCACAAAATGCCCTTCTGTTCGACAGCTACCTTTCCGGTGCCATCGAAGTGGATGTCGACTGTCTCTCGGACGGTGAAAATGTTGTCGTTGCCGGTATCATGGAACATATCGAGGAAGCGGGCATTCACTCGGGCGACTCCGCTTGCTCCCTGCCACCTTATTCCCTTTCCGACGACATTCAGGCCGAACTCGAACGCCAGACCGTAGCCATGGCACTGGCCCTCAATGTGGTTGGCCTGATGAATGTCCAGTTTGCGGTTAAGGAAGACGAGATCTTTGTCATCGAAGTCAATCCGCGAGCCTCCCGCACGGTGCCATTTGTGGCCAAGGCTGTCGGCAAGCCGATTGCCAGCATCGCATCGCGTTTGATGACCGGAGAATCCCTCACCAAGTTCAATGTCAACCGCGAGAAAATGGACCATATCGCAGTCAAAGAGGCAGTCTTCCCCTTTGCCCGTTTCCCCGGCGTAGACACTATTCTCGGCCCGGAAATGCGCTCGACCGGCGAAGTCATGGGACTGGACAGGGACTTCCCGATCGCTTTTGCCAAATCCCAGCTTGGTGGTGGCACGAAAGTGCCAAGCGAAGGCACAGCCTTCGTCTCGGTCAAGGATGAAGACAAGCCGCGCATCCTGCCAGCGGTTCGTCGCCTTAAAAATGTCGGGTTCCGGATTATTGCTACTGGCGGTACTCAACGCTATTTTACGGAAAACGGGATCGAATGTGAAAAAATCAACAAGATGCTGGAAGGACGCCCGCATATTGTTGACGCCTTGAAAAACGGTGAAGTACACCTTGTTTTTAACACAACCAAGGGTGCAAAAGCCATTTCCGACAGCCGGGATTTGCGCCGGGCGGCTCTTTTGCATAAGGTACCCTACTACACAACCGTTGCAGGCGCTTTGGCCGCAGCCCAGGGTATTGAAGCCTATAAGAAGGGAGATATTGAAGTCCGCCCCTTGCAGGACTATTTCTCATAAGGCAAAGTAAAGACTCGATTGGCTAATTCATACGCGTCTCGCATGCAAATCGCATTCGGGACGCGAAACTTTTTGTTGAGGGGACTTATTTGCCCCGGATAATTCAGGAGGCTTTCCTAAGGCTATGGAAAAAATCCCTATGACGCCTGCCGGATATCAGGCTCTGAGTGAAGAACTGAAACTGCGTAGCAGCGAAGATCGTCCGCGCATCATTGCCGCGATTTCTGAAGCACGCGCCCATGGCGACCTGTCCGAAAATGCCGAATATCATGCTGCAAAAGAACAGCAGAGCCTGAACGAAGGCCGTATCGCAGAATTGGAAGACAAGCTTTCGCGCGCCGAAGTCATTGACGTTGCCAAGATGAGTGGCGACACCATCAAGTTCGGTGCGACCGTGACAATTGTCGACGAAGATACCGACGAAGAAAAGACCTATCAGATTGTAGGGGATGTCGAAGCGGATCTGAAAAAGGGAAAAATCTCCCTGTCATCGCCGATCGCTCGCGCCCTGATCGGCAAACAGGTTGAAGACTCCGTCGAAGTGACAGCACCTGGTGGTGCGAAATCCTATGAGATCCTGAAAGTTCAGTATATCTGATCTGCTGAAATGACGATGGCCCGCAAGGTTCAAACCCGCGGGCCATGATGTCTCGAACGATGGCAATGCCTTACAGAAACAGGATCATCTGGCAGGATCACTCCTGTCAGTCGCCAAGATTGATTGGCACATTGGGATCATTTTTGCTCTGACGGATCGTCAGTGATGTCCGAACGCTGTCAACATTGGGTGCAGATGTCAGTTCATTGATGATGAAAGACTGGAACGCCTGCAAGTCCGGAGCAACGCACCGCAATACGAAGTCGATATCGCCCGAGAGCATGTAGCATTCCCGCACTTGTGGCCAGGACCGAACACGCGCCTCAAAGGCCACCAGATCGGCTTCGGCCTGACTATGCAGCCCGACCATTGCAATCGCAGAAACGTCAAAGCCAACCTGCTTTTCATCGACGATTGCCCTATATCCCTTTATGATGCCAGCTTCTTCCAGTGCGCGGACACGACGAAGACAGGGCGGAGCGGAAATCCCGACACGTCGTGCCAGTTCCACGTTGGTTATACGACCATCGTCCTGCAATTCTTTCAGGATTTTCCAGTCAATCGGATCTAGTCTTGCTTTCAAGGTGACAGGTCTCTTATTTTCAAGGAGCCTCGTATGGATCGGGCTTGGATTATACAAAAGATATAGCGCGGCACGTCATTTGATCATAGTGATAAATGATCAAGATTGGAAAGTTTGGACATGTTTTTGTTCTCATTTAGGTCACAGATTAACACTCTTGTGAATGATTCGAAAAGATCACGGTAAAAAACACGAGAAAGTACCAGCCATGCTGAAGCGGAAAATATGGGTTTTGACGGACGGCAAAGCCGGTGACGAGAATCAGTGTTTAAGCGTTGCCGAGCGCCTTGGTGGGGAAATTGAAGTGCGCCGGGTTGCTCCGACCTCTCCATGGGTCTGGATCATGCCCTGGGGGCCGGTACCATGGAAAGACCAGCCCAACAATCCATCCTCCCCCCTTCATGGACCGTATCCGGATCTGGCAATCGCATCGGGCCGAAGAGCCGTGGCCTATCTGCACAAGCTCAAGAAAATCAATCCGGACACCATCACGGTATTCCTGAAAGACCCCAGAAAAAGTTCCCTCAATGCCGATCTTGTCTGGGTACCGTTCCATGACAAGCGACGCGACAGCAACACCATTGTGACACTCACCGGTCCGAACCGGCTGACAGCCGAGCGACTGAGGGACGCACGCACCAAGGGCCCGCAAGCCTTGCACCACTTGCCCGTTCCGCGCATCGCCCTGATTTTGGGCGGAGATACAGCCAAAGAGAAGTTCGGAGTTGGTGCCTCACGACGGCTCGCAAACTTTCTGGCCAACGAGCTCCAGCCGGATGCCTCGGTCATGGTCACCCCGTCTCGCAGAACCCCCGATCATCTGATTGGCGCGGTCAGCAAAGCGCTCAAGCCGCGCAGGCACTGGATCTGGGACGGCAAAGGCGACAATCCCTATTTCACGATGCTGGCTCTGGCTGATGCCATCATCGTGACTGCTGATTCTCACTCCATGCTCTCGGATGTCCTGGCAACAGGTGTCCCTGTCTATATTTTCGAGCCCGATGCCTATCCAAAGAAGCTCAAACGCACAATCGATCAGCTGATTCAGCAACCTTTCGTGCAACTTCTGTCACACCCCCTTGAAACTGGCACCCGGCCAGCCATAGATTCAACTGAATTGATTGCAGATGAAATCCGTCACCTGTTGCAAACCAGATAGAGAATAAACGGAGATCCCAGGCAGGCCCTCCTTGTCCTCGTCTCCTCTCAGAATTTTCAGATCAGAAAGTTATCCCGATGCATAGCAAAATGTTGATCATTGGATCCGGTCCCGCTGGATACACCGCCGCAATTTATGCCGCACGCGCCATGCTTGAACCCACCCTGGTTGCAGGCATGCAGGAAGGCGGTCAGTTGACCATTACCAGCGAGCTTGAAAACTACCCCGGTTTTGCCGAGGAGATTCAGGGCCCATGGTTGATGGAACAAATGAAGGCCCAAGCCCGGAATGTCGGAACCAACCTCATTTCCGATATCATAACCGAACTTGACCTGTCTGAACGCCCATTCAAGGCGAAAGGAGATTCCGGCACAGAATATACCGCTGACACCATCGTCATTGCCACCGGTGCTCAGGCTCGCTGGCTCGGGCTGGCATCCGAGGACAAGTTCAAGGGCTTCGGCATTTCCGCCTGCGCCACCTGCGATGGATTTTTCTACCGCAGCAAGGAAGTTCTCGTGATCGGCGGCGGCAATACAGCGGTTGAGGAAGCGCTTTATCTGACCCACCATGCTAGCAAGGTCACAGTGATCCATCGCCGCGATGAGTTCCGAGCTGAAAAGATCTTGCAAAACCGTTTGGAGAAGAACCCCAAAATCGAGGTAATCTGGGATTCAACCATTGAAGAGTTCATCGGCAAAGAAGGCTTCCCGCCAAGCGTGACAGGAGCCAGACTGCGCAATGTCAAAACGGGCGAGATTTCCGAAATCACGGCAGACGGGATCTTTGTCGCCATTGGACACGCACCCGCAGTTGAACTGGTCAAAGACAAGCTGAAAATGAAAGAAAACGGTTATCTATGGACAGCCCCCGATTCGACTCAGACATCGATTCCGGGCGTTTTCGCCGCAGGAGATGTCACAGATGACAAATACCGTCAGGCTGTTACAGCTGCCGGTATGGGCTGTATGGCAGCCCTTGAAGCGGAACGTTTTCTTGCTGAACAGGAAGATGACTGAAGAACAAAGGGTTTTGCCCAGAAAACATACCTTTCGACCTCCGACCACCTTGTTTTGAGCTTGAAACTTATTAGACTTAGGGCTACGCCAATATTTGCATATCTGGCGTAGCCCAAACGCATACCGTTTTGGCGAGGTAAAGACGTGACCGATGGCGAGTTGAATTGCGCCTGGCGCCATTCAATCGGAGGATATAATGGATTGGGACAAACTTCGCATTTTTCATGCAGCTGCTGATGCGGGCAGTTTCACACATGCCGGTGACAAGCTGCATATGAGCCAATCCGCTATTTCCCGGCAGGTCAGCGCCCTTGAGTCCGATTTGGGCGTCACGCTCTTTCATCGTCATGCGCGTGGCCTTATTCTGACCGAGCAGGGTGAACTGCTTTATCGCACCGCTCATGACGTGCTGATGAAGCTCGAAACAGTCAGAACTCACCTGACCGATTCCAAGGAAAAGCCAACCGGTGAATTGCGGGTAACAACAACGGTCGGTCTCGGCTCAGCCTGGCTCACCCAGCATCTGGCCGAGTTCATGGAACTCTATCCCGGCATCTCGCTGTCCCTGTTGCTGGAGAACGAAGATCTTGACCTAGGCATGCGTCAGGCCGATGTCGCAATCCGTCTGCACCAACCAACCCAGCCGGATCTCATTCAGCGCAAACTCTTCACCGTGCATTTCCATATGTACGCGTCTGCCAGCTACCTAAAGAAATTCAGCCAGCCCCGCTCCATGGATGAGCTGGAACAACACAGACTGATTTGCTTTGGTGAAAAACACCCAAACTATCTCAAGGATGTGAACTGGCTTGAAACGGCCCAGATGCCTCCTGGCAAGAAACGGGAAATGGCCCTCAAGGTCAACAACCTTCTGGGGATTCGAAACGCAGTGATGCGCGGTGCGGGTATTGCGATTCTACCTGATTATGTCGTTCATCCACGCGATGAGCTGATTCAGCTGCTACCAAGTGTGGAAATGCCCAGCTTTGAGACTTATTTTGTCTATGCCGCAGAATTGAGAAATTCCATGCGCATTAATGCCGTTCGCGATTTTCTGCTCTCAAAAGCCGCTAGCTGGCATTATTGATCGATTTGCCGCCCGATCACGGAAGAAACGTTCCGTTCTCCGACCTAACGCAGAGAGAACGCACAGCGCGTCATGCGAGCAATACTCAAAACGCATGACTGCTCTGCACTTTCACGTATTGAATAGCGTCTAAATAATAGGCATATACGCCTTAGCTGAAGGCAATAATCGTTGCTAACTACCTCCCTGCGACGATGTTTGTAGCCAGCTGTTCCCCTCTGGAAGGTGATTGCTCCGCACTTTTGTGCGGAATAGACTTTATAGCCGGACTTTTTAGTCCGGCTTTTTTCTACCCTCTCCATTCACCATCAATATTCTGAATATGACTATTATTTGGGCATGGCTAATTTTGCTGCACTTTCATGCTATGCAGTTTTAGCAAAGCTCAGCCAGGCCATTCCGATTCAGCTGTATCAAACAAACAGTGCAGTCCACGCCCATGAGATTGGCATGACAATCCAGAGAGCCGGAAGCATGTTGCCAACCGGAAACTGTTTGATGCCACATATCCGGAGGCCCACGGCAAGCATGATGCAGCCACCACAGGCCGAAAAGTCGGCCAGCATGTCTGGCGTCGTCAACGGGATGATCAGCACAGAGGCAGCAAAGAAGGCGCTTTGAATGAGCAACTGCGGGATAAACAATACAGCGATGATATATCCCATCGAAGCGGCAAATATCATGGCCGTAAAGAGATCGAGGATGGATTTGACGACCAGCAATGTCGTATCGCCCGTCATCCCCTCATTCATGGCACCATAAATGCCCGTCGCGCTCATCGCGAACAGGATCAGCAAGGCCACGAAACGTCCCATGAATTCTTCTTGCGACAATTCCCCTTCTGCCGGTGTCAATCTGGCCAGAATGGTCTTGGTCTTGAGAGACAGGCGATGAATCCAGGCCTCCAGCTGGACAATCTCCCCGAACAGGGACCCCACAATCAGAGCAAGAACGACAGGGGCAAGAGAAACGACCTTGCTGGTCATTGCCACGCCAAGCCCGATGGATGAAATGCCAAAAACCAGCGGCATATTCTGTTTGACATTTTCGCGGATTTTCGAGCCAACAAAAGCTCCTGCAACGCTGCCGATCAGGATCGCAGCGCTGTTCAACAATGGACCGATCATTGAATTTCCTTATTTTTATAAACCGATCACACAACCGGAATTTGGCTTTCACCGATCTGAACTGAATCCGAACGTGATTTCCGATTTTGTGTAAAAGACTTTCAAATCATTTTTCTCGAGCAATGCCATCATTGCCTCGCATTCTTCTTCTGAGAGAGCCATGGTCAACTTCTGAGGCGGGTCCTGCATATCGAAATAGCCGTTGGAATGATATCGGCCATCGTGGCCAAACCCTTCCTGCGCAGTGGAGAGCGTTGCTCCCCGAACACCAACTTTCATGGCTTCATCCATGATCCAACGAGCCAAGGATTTGCCATCATATTCGCGACTTCTTTGCGTAAAGAAAGTGATCAAATATCCTTCTGTCATGATAAACCCGATCATTGCTAGATTTTGGCCTGCTCGTTCCGGAAAGCCAAAGCAACACGGGAAGACTCGCACAACAAAACCAACGCAATGGAGCTTGTCGCAACGAATGCAGAACAGACCGTAGAGTGGAAGATGGCTTCAATATCAGACGAGGTGTCCAAAAAGGCAATCGAAAAGTCCGGTTTTTAGAGCATTGCAGGCATGAAATATACTAAAAAAGGCCTCCAGCACACGCAACAAGGCCGAAAGGGAACGAAAAAAGACGGAGCGTTGCACCCCGTCTTTCAAGCATTTCCTTAAAACCTGACTTCTTTGTCAGCCTTCCTCTTTGGCCGCTTCAAGAACAAGATCGGCCTGACGTCCGGTCAATTCCTGCATGTGATTGAATGTCGCCTCGAATGAAGCCACACCGGCAGAGATTGAGCGCAATTCGATAATCAGATCACTGATTTCGGACTGAGGCATCAGACTCTCGACCACGTCCCAACCTTCCCAGCCGGGCCGGGCATCATAGCCCATCAACTGGCCGCGACGGCCTGCCACAATCGTATTGACCTTGGCCGTAACATCATTGGGAACAGCAATTTTCACATTCATGATTGGCTCAAGCAGAACAGGGCTGCATTGCGGCAAACCTTCCCGCATGGCCAGCGTCCCGGCGGAGCGGAAAGCCTGATCCGAGCTGTCCACGGTGTGGTAGGAACCATCACTGAGGTTGGCTGCCAGATCTACAACTTCAAAACCCAGACTACCCTTGACGAGCGCATCCCGAATCCCGTTCTCGACCGAACCGAAATACTGTTTTGGAACAACGCCTCCGGTAATGGTCTCGCTGAACTGGAAACCCTCACCCCGCTCAAGCGGTTTGATATCGATGACAACATCGCCGAACTGGCCATGGCCACCAGACTGTTTTTTGTGCCGACCGCGCACCGTCACGCCCTTGCGAATGGTTTCCTTGTAAGGAATCGCAGGAATGTGACTATCGATATTGATGGAATATTTGCCTTCCAGCCGCTCCAGAGCAACGCGCAAATGCATTTCGCCCTGACCGCGCAGGATGGTTTCACTGCTATCCTGATTTTGCTCGATGATCAGCGAAGGATCTTCCTCGGCGAGCTTTTGCAAGGTTGCGTGCAGTTTGACTTCATCCCGATGCTCTTTCGGACGCACGGCCATGGCATAGACCGGTGACGGTATCTCAAAGGCGTCGAGAGGATCAATGCCTTCCTTTGCCGTTGTCAAAGTGATACCGGTGTGCGCATTGTCCAGCTTGCCAAGTGCGATGACTTCCCCGGCTTCGGCTCCACTATCCTTGACGGTCTTCTGCCCCTGAACGTGAAACAGACCAGAAACGCGGCCGATTTCCTCGCCATTTGCGGCATAAAAGATATCGCCGTCGGTGACTTTTCCTTTCAGGACACGTGAAATGGACAACTTGCCACCATGCGAGGTATGAATGCTTTTCATGACCTGCAACACCGGCTCACCATTGGGCATGTCAGGGCAGCCAAGGCGATCGGCCGTATAGGTAACGCCGAGCCCTTCATGGCGCAGCACTTTCAACAGGCGCAAAACACCGCTCTCCTGCTCGGCGGCACCGATGAGAACGGGCATGACCTGACCCTTGCGCATTTCTGCAACCAGATCGGCAAAAACCTGTTCCTTGGATGGCTCCATGTCTTCAAGCAGCATTTCCATCAGCTTGTCGTCATGGTCCGAAAGGGTCTCGAGCATCGAGTAGCGCGCTTCCCATTCCCTTTCCTGATCGTCTGTACTCATATCGATCAGTTGGCTTGGAGCATGTTCTTGATACATGAAGGCCCGCTCCAGCGCCAGGTCGATCGAACCGATGACCTGCTCACCCTTCCAGATGGGAATCTGGCGCAGCAGAAGCGGCGTGTTCGAAGCCTGCTGAAATGCTTCGACCAGCTCTCTGACACGCGTGGTGCATTTATCCATTTTATTGAGGAAGAGGATGCGCGGAATATTGCGTTCTTCAAGTTGTTTGAGGATGACCTGCAAGGCTGGGATTTTTTTCTCGTCTGGTTCGCAAACGACGATTACCAAATCGACGGCAGAAAGAGCAGGCAAGCTTTCGAACTGGAATTCAACCGATCCGGGACAATCGATAAAGGTGTAAGTGTCTCCCATGAAGTCTGTTTCGGCGATGTTGGCTTCGACCGACATCTGATGCGCTCGAGCTTCCTGAGATCCGTCCCCGACAGAGCCGCCGCTCGCAACAGACCCGAATTTGTTAATGGCTCCGGTTCGCGCCAGCAAGGCTTCAAGGAGTGTTGTCTTACCGCTACCAAAGGGCCCGACGATGGCTATGCAACGTGGACCCTCGACTCTTCTGCCTGTTTGTCCCATGGCAGATCCTCCTTTCTATTCTTATGTGAAGTCCGGCACCAGCCTGACATGTCGCCGGAAATGGCGACAGACAGCTCCTCCTGGCAATTTTGCAAGTTTGACAACAGCCCTCCTGTTCTTTATTCGCGCCAAACTGTCAAAGTCTCGGACAGTACAAGCAATAGCTTAGCCTAGATTTGCCCTTCCCATTTGATCGAGCGCAAATAGAGGACAGTAAGCGGCTCAGAGTCACCCATATTTGACGAATTGATGACAAAAATCCGCGTCAATCTCCCCTTACGACTAAGGAATAGCAGTTAGGAAAATTTCGGTATTGCCGGCCTGTTAGAAGAGGCACGATCCACTCTCCTGCAATCGGAAAATGCACTGGCAGCTGCCCTACCATTTGAGCAACAGACTGCGGCGCAATTGATTGACCGCGTCGGTCTGTTCTGCCGAGGCCATGGACCTGTGGGAGCAAACCCGCTTGGCCATCCCGTAAAGCTCCTTGCGTTCACGAACCGTCAGTTGATCGCGCCACATTTTCGATAAACCATTGATGACACTTGATATATCAAGTCCCGCATCAAAAGCCCGATGCGCATAGGAAAGACGCTCCTCGCAGTCCCTCACTCCCGTGACGCGACAAAGCAGCCGCACAATTTCGGTCTCGTCCCTTTGCGTGAAAGGACCACCCAACCTGACCAGACCAACAAGCAGGATCGCAGCACCCAATGCAGGTTCGTCAACCCCTATCAGTGGAGAAGCGTCCGGAACAGCCGACTGTCTGGCCTGTTCATAAGTCTCCCGGGCGCGAGCGACAGCATCAGGATGGGCAGAAAGGCGGGAGCCCCGTCCTCTCTGGCGATACAACCAGAGCAGCACCAGACAAAGTGCACTTAAAACGAGGCCCCAACGATACATCAGTTCAGCTCACCCGAAGAAAGAAACCGGAGTGAGTCTAGCGCGTAAGAACAAAAAGAAAAGGGGCCTTGAAGCCCCTTTTCGTTCGTCTGAATCAATTTGACGCAAAAGCGCGACTATTTTACGGCTTCACAGAAGCGTTTGATGCGAACACAGGCCTCGGTCAGGGCCTCGGTCGAGGTTGCATAGGAAATGCGGAAGTTCGGGCCAAGTCCGAATGCGGAGCCCTGTACAACCGCAACGCCTTCGGTTTCGAGCAATTCGGTCACGAAATCCTCGTCACTCTCGATGACTTTGCCAGACGGTGCAGTTTTACCGATCAAGCCTGCACAAGACGGATAGACATAGAATGCCCCTTCCGGCGTTGGGCAGCTGATGCCTTCACAGGCATTGAGCATGGAGACAACCAAATCACGGCGTTCCTTGAAAACCTGAGCACGTTCTGGAATGAATTCCTGAGTGCCGTTCAGGGCCTCAACCGCCGCCCACTGGGAAATGGAACTCGGGTTGGACGTTGATTGTGATTGCAGTTTCGCCATGGCCTTGATCAGTTCGGCAGGACCTCCGGCATATCCGATACGCCAGCCAGTCATGGCGTAGGCTTTGGAAACACCATTGACCGTCAGAGTGCGATCATAAAGAGCAGGCTCGACCTGAGCCGGCGTGGTGAAATTGAAATCATCATAAACCAGATGCTCATACATATCGTCGGACATCACCCAGACCTGAGGATGTTTGAGCAACACGTCGGTCAAGGCTTTCAGCTCTTCTTCCGTGTAGGCCGCACCGGACGGATTGGACGGCGAGTTGAAAATCAGCCATTTGGTTTTCGGCGTGATCGCAGCTTCCAGCGCTTCCGGGGTCACCTTGAAGGTCGCCTGATCCGCTTCCACAATAACCGGCTCGCCACCAGCAAGCAGAACCATGTCAGGATAGCTCACCCAATAGGGAGTCGGAATGATCACCTCATCACCCGGGTTCAGGGTGCAAACCAGCGCATTATAGAGAACCTGCTTGCCACCGGTTCCAACCGAAATCTGGTTCGGCTGATAATCAAGACCATTCTCACGTTTGAATTTGGCGCAGATTGCCTGTTTCAGTTCTGGCAAACCGTCAACTGCGGTATATTTTGTCTTGCCTTCATTGATGGCGGCAATCGCTGCTGCTTTGATGTTGTCGGGAGTGTCAAAATCCGGTTCACCAGCACCCAGACCGATCACATCACGGCCCGCAGCCTTCAGTTCCCGAGCTTTGTTGGTGACCGCAATGGTAGCGGATGGTTTAACACGCGAAAGCGACTCGGCAATAAAGCTCATAGAGCCCTCCAATATTCAGCCAAAAAAAGACAAGTAATTTGCGTCGCCAGACTGTTCGAAATCCGGCGCACATGCCCGCGAACCCTAGTTCAGCCCTTGCAACAATTCAAGGCAAGCTGAGCAATAAATAGCCACTTTCAGCGCCATCTGATCAATATTCTTGCGCACAAACGTACCCAACCAACAAGCAGATGCCTACAATTGTTTCAGCCCGACGAGAGCATACGGCAGGATACGTAGCCTGAAACGATGATCCACCGAAATCAGCCTAAGTCATTTTGATATATATCAAATTTCCGCTTAATAGCCGACTAAAGTGCGACATATTTCCGAATATTACAAATCGGCAATGTTTGGAAATTCAAATATAATGAAATGTGGACCGGGCGAGTCTGGCGCCCCAAACCCAGATTGCACAAACAAGCGTGCACAGACTCAAACCAGCCAGGTGAAAGTCTTCCACTCGCATCTGGCTGCATTACTGCATCCGTTGGGAGGACTAAATGACGGACCATGCAGCCTTCAGGGGCTTGGGATCAGTTTGCAGATTTTTCGCTGCGATGATCCTTCTTTCATTTTATTTCATCGCATCAGAACCAATCGTGGGACCAGGCAGCGCCCTGGCCGCGACGACTGGTTCTTCTGAAGCAAAACCCACTGACGACCAAATCACGGGCAAGAAACCGGGAGAAACAGCAGACCATACGAAATTCGAGATCCTGCAACAGGATTTCAAATCCGCACCGGATGTCACCAAGGCCTGCCTGAGTTGCCACAATGAAGCGGCAACCCAGGTTCATGACTCCATTCACTGGAAATGGGAGTATGACAACGAGAAAACGGGTCAGAAGCTGGGCAAGCGGTACGTGATCAACGCTTTCTGCGGAAACGTCGCTTCCAACGAAGCCCGCTGCACATCGTGTCACGCGGGATACGGCTGGAAGGACATGCGCCAACCGCCGCCAAGCGAGCCGGAAAATGTCGACTGCCTCGTCTGCCATGCAGAGAAAAAATACTATAGCAAATTCCCGACCATGGCGGGTCTGCCGGTTACCGAGCCGACTAAATTCTCGGGCAAGGATTTTCCGGTTTCAGACCTGACCAAAGCGGCGCAATCCGTCAGCCTGCCACAACGCGAGAATTGTGGCTCATGCCACTTCTATGGCGGCGGAGGTGACGGGGTCAAACATGGTGACCTTGACAGCTCGCTTCATAATCCATCTTTGGACCTGGACGTGCATATGTCCGCCGACGGTGGCAACATGGCCTGTTCCGCCTGCCATTCCGGCTCTGGACACACATGGCCGGGATCCCGCTACGATATCGATGCCAAACCTCAGGCTCGTGATGACGAAGGCAAGAAGCTGCCCGTTTTCGCAATGCGTCGGGTCAATGAAACCGCGTCTTGCGAAAGCTGTCACTCAGATGCGCCACACCAAAGCGCAACTCTTGAAGCCATCAAGCTCAACAATCACACCGATACCGTTGCCTGCCAAACCTGCCACATCCCGGAATTTGCACGCGGTGGCGTTGCAACCAAGACACTGTGGGACTGGTCAACCGCAGGCAAGCTCAAGGACGGCAAACCCTTCACAGTCAAAGACGACAAGGGCCATCCGAGCTACGATTCCAAAAAAGGAGATTTCAACTACGAGGAAAATGTCCAGCCGACCTATAGCTGGTTCAATGGCACATTCACTTATGTGACGGATGAGGATCCGGTCGATACATCCAAACCGGTCATTCTGAACGCTCTGGGAGGCGATGCCAATGACGACAAGGCTCGCATCTGGCCGTTCAAGCTGATGAACACCAGGCAGCCGATCGATGCGGAAAGCAAGAAGCTTGTCTATATGCATCTGTTTGGCAAAGACGCCGATGCCTTCTGGAAGAATTTCGATTGGCCGAAAGCCATCCAGAGCGGCATGGACTATATGGGCAAGGACTATTCAGGCAAGTTTGAATTTGTCGAAACCCGCATGTGGTGGCCGATCACACACATGGTGGCCCCTGCCAACAAGGCCGTTCAATGTGATGAATGTCACTCAAAGAACGGACGCCTTGAAGGCATCGAAGGCGTATTCATTCCGGGCCGGGACAATCACGGCATCATCGATTGGCTTGGCTATGGTCTGATCATCCTGACAATCCTGGGCATCGGGATCCATACCATTTTCCGCATTGCCACGCGTAAAAGCCGTCAGCATTAAGGAGGACAGACTCATGACAGACAATCAATCTTCCCCTGCGGCCAGAAAGAATGACAAACCTGCAACCTTCCATCGAAAGGTGAAAAACTACAGTCGCTATGAACGCTTCTGGCATTGGTCCCAGGCCATACTGATCTTCATTCTGGCCTTCTCCGGCTTTACCGTGCATGGCACAATCCGCTTCATTCCGTTCAAATCGGCAGTGATGATCCATGACATTGCGGCATTCGCCCTGATCTTCCTTTGGCTCTTCACCGCTTTCTGGACCTTCACAACTGGACAATGGAGGCATTTTGTTCCAACCAACAAGGGACTTTGGGCGGTCATCATGCATTATCTTGTCGGAATGATGAGCGGTCAGCCCCATCCGTACAAACGCACCCTCAGCCGCAAGCAGAACCCGCTTCAGTCCTTCGCCTATTTCAGCATCATGACTGTCGTCGGGCCATTGCTATGGCTGTCGGGTCTTGCCTATATGTTCTACAGTTTCTGGGCAGGCAACTCGGGTAACCACGACATATTCAGCCTGGTTGTGCTGTTGCACCTGATCGGAGCCTTCCTCATGGTCGCCTTTGTAATCGGACATATCTATATGGTGACAACGGGCAAAACTCTTATCCACTATACCAAGGCCATGATCACGGGCTTTGAGGATATGGAATTAACCGAGGCGGAAGTCACTTATCTGGAAACTCACGAACCAGACCGTATCAAATAAGAATTATCCCCAATACAAAGGGTCGCAGTTACATATTGCGGCCCTTTCTTTTTCATTATCATCGTAAAAATTACGTAGTTTTGAATACGTGCGACAGAATGTCCCACCGACAATATTCGAATATGTTAAACAAGAATAATATAGTCTTATTTAAAGCACCCGATGAATCGGCCCTGACCGGACCCGGTTCTCAGCACCTTGTTTTTACAATCTAGTACAGATCGGTCACCAACCGATCTCAAGTCTATTGCATTTGTTCGGAGGACCCTATGGCGAACGTTGCAAATAGGGGCAGACGGTTCTCGAACACACGTAACATTGCGTTGTCAACCTGGCTGTCGACCCTGTTCATCCTTTCTGGCTTTTTCATAAGCACAAACTCAGCCCTTTCGGAATCCGGCACCGATTTGCCGCACTCGCCAAGACAGGCAAATACACTGCAATTGTCTGGCAAGCCTGCGGGAGGAACGGCGGACCACTCCAAGTTTCTGATCCTGCAACAGGATTTCAAATCCGGCCCGGAAGTCACAAAAGCTTGCCTCGCCTGCCATACCGAAGCCGCCGATCAGGTTCAGCATACGCTTCACTGGAAATGGGAAGTCAAGAATGAAGCCACGGGTCAAACCCTCGGCAAACGCACCGTTATCAACGCATTCTGCGGCAACGTCGCCTCCAACGAGCCACGGTGCACCTCTTGCCACGCTGGCTATGGCTGGGAAGATATGCGCAAGGCCCCTCCCTCCGAACCGGAAGCGGTTGATTGCCTTGTCTGTCATGCAGACACTGCGCTCTATAGCAAATATCCGACCAAGGCTGGCCATCCACTCTATGAGCCGATCGAGGTGAATGGCAAGACCATCATGCCACCGGACCTGGCAAAGGCAGCCCAGTCGGTTACCAATCCACAACGCCAGAATTGCGGCTCCTGCCACTATTATGGCGGCGGAGGCGATGGCGTCAAACACGGTGATCTGGACAGCTCTTTGGACCATCCGGACGTCGCGCTCGACGTTCACATGAACAAAGACGGGCTCAACATGGCCTGCACGGCCTGCCACTCGGGATCAGGGCACCAATGGCCTGGGTCTCGTTATCATACCGAAGCCAAACCAACGACCAAGACCGTCGAAGGCAAAGACACCAAAAGCGCAAAAATGCGCAAGGTGGATCAGATGGCCAGCCTGATGGAGCCGACAGCCTCCTGCGAGAGTTGCCATTCCAACCGTCCACATGAAGATGACGAGCTGATCGGCATCAAGCTCAACGATCACACCGACACGGTGGCTTGTCAGACCTGTCACATTCCGGAATTCGCCCGCGGCGGCGTTGCAACCAAGACCCTTTGGGACTGGTCAACAGCTGGCAAGCTCAAGGACGGCAAGCCGTTCAAGATCATGGATGAGCACGGCCATCCGAGCTACATGTCCGAAAAAGGCAATTTCGAATATGGCGAGGATGTGATCCCTCATTATGCATGGTTCAACGGCGAAACCACATGGACCCTGCTTGATGACAAGATTGATCCGACCAAGGTCGTTGAAATCAATGCTCTGGGTGGCTCCGCAACCGATGGCAAATCCCGCATCTGGCCATTCAAACAGATGCTTTCACGCCAGCCTTACGACATGGAAAAGAACCAGCTGGTCTATAACCATGTCTATGGCAAGGACGACACCGCGCTTTGGACGAATTTCAATTGGGACACGTCGGTTCCCGCCGCCATGGACTTTGTTGGCAAGGAATTCTCAGGCAAACTCGGTTTTGTTGACACCCATATGTATTGGCCAATCACACATATGGTTGCTCCGAAAGAAGGAGCGGTCAAATGTACCGAATGTCATTCCAAGCAAAGCCGTCTGGCGGGAATCACCGGTATCTACATGCCTGGTCGCGACAATTTCAAATGGCTTGACTGGATCGGCTATGCAGCCTTTGGCCTGACCGTTCTGGGTGTCCTGCTTCATGGTCTGCTGCGCATTTTGTTCCGCAACCGCAACAACGAGGCATAAGGAGATCACCATGACTGACATCACGTCTTCTGCCAAAGCTGAAGATCTGACCATCAAGCCTAATGTCCACAAGCGCGCGGTCAAGATCTATTCACGCTATGAACGTTTCTGGCACTGGTCCCAGGCTGTTCTGATTTTCATCCTGGCCATATCCGGGTTCAACCTTCATGGCACGCTTAACTTCGTCCCATTTCCATTGGCTGTAATGGTTCACACCTATGCGGCGATCGCTCTTTTGATCCTGTGGTTGTTCACCACCTTCTGGAACTTTACTACCGGACAATGGCGCCATTATCTGCCGCAGAACAAGGGCCTGTTCGCCGTCATCAAATTCTATGCCATCGGCATCATCACCGGCGCACCGCACCCTTATTCAAAAACACTCAACCGCAAGCAGAATGCCCTACAGTCTCTGGCCTATCTGACCTTCATGGTCATCATCGGCCCTGCCCTCTGGCTGTCCGGCATCGCTTACCTGCTTTATGGTCTGTGGTCGGAAATCGCCAATGGGCAACAAATCTTCACGCTTGTTGCCTTCGTCCACACTGCGGCAGCCTTTGCGATGATCACCTTTGTCGTCATTCACGTCTACATGACCACGACCGGCAAAACTGTATTCCACTATATTCATACGATGATCACTGGATATGAGCGCATTGAACTGACCCCGGCAGAAGAGGCCTATCTGGAAGAACAACAGCCGGAGATGCTGAAGAATCCCGACGAATAGGTCCTGCTGACCCAAAACAAAAGCCGCAGCAAAAAATGCTGCGGCTTTTTTATTTGCGCGTTCAAACATCTCGAAATCGGTTTGTCGGGCGTCACGCCCGGCTTTGTGCAAGCCGATAACGATCAATCAAATGCAGTGCCAGGCTTGATGCCAATTTTCTTGAAGATCATGGCAGCAGGACAAAAACCGGTGAAAGCAGACTGAATCATGTTGGCACCGATGAACACGGTGAACCAGACGAAGAGCGGGTGAACATAGAGTGTCAATATGACCGACAGCAGAATCATAAAACCTGCAAAGGCCATTACAGAGCGATCAAGAGACATTTCGTACCTCGTAAATGAATATCTTCGAACATAACTATCAAATGAACATTTCAAGGTAAAGCAAGAACATTAAGGTTATCCCTGAGACAAGCTGCCGCGCCTTGTGTATGACCACAAGAAAATGAGTGCTTTACCATACTACAATTGACCCAATGGCCCTGAAAAGGTCACAAAATCGGCACTTTTGCGACCTTTTTCCCGCAAAACTGGGCCTCATTCTCATGTAATACTCGGCAATGATTATGGGACCAACCCTATTGCGGGATAGAAAAATGCCACTGCCAAAAACTCATTCGTCACGGCGCGGTCACAAGCGACACAGCATCGAACTGCGCCCCAAATCCAATCACGAAAAATCAGTTTCAAAAGCCTTCAAGCTTTGGCTAGGTGCGTATGCGCTGATCTTGGGCGTTGCGCTCTCGATTGCAAATTCGCCCGCCCAGTCGGCCCAGACCACGGCACCGGAAATAAAGGTGGAACAGCAAGACCCCTTGAGACTTGTCACGCCAAATGACATGCAATCGGGCAGCCTGCTGTTCAACTCCAAGGAACCGGGTCGCTTCATCGAAGCCCCGAAAGTCAACACGGATTTCAAGATCGACATAACGGGCCCTGTCGCCCGCGTCATCGTCACCCAGGAGTTTTTCAACCCAAGTGACGCCTGGGCGGAAGGGGTTTACGTTTTCCCTCTGCCGGACAATTCGGCGGTTGATCAATTGAAAATGAAAATCGGTGACCGCATCATCGAGGGCAAGATAAAGCGCAAACAGGAAGCGCGCGAGATTTACGAAAAGGCCAAGGAAGAAGGCAAGAAAGCCAGCCTTCTGGAACAGAACCGGCCCAACATTTTCACCAATTCGGTTGCCAATATCGGCCCCAAGGATTCCATTACAATCCAGATTGAATATCAGCAGACCATCCCGCGCAAGGAGAATGAGTTCTCGCTGCGCGTGCCCCTTGTTGTCGCGCCTCGTTACAATCCGCTCGACAAACCCTTGCGTCCGGTGATCGACATCCAGACCAATCAGACGCAGAGCACTTCGGGCTGGAGCAGCACAGATCCGGTTCCCGATCGTGATGCAATCACCTCCCCCATTCTTGACCCGGAGAAAGACGGCAAAAGCAACCCTGTGACATTGTCAATAAACCTCAAGGCAGGGTTCCCCTTGAAGAATATCATCAGTCACTATCATGAAGTGGCAATCAAACCGGACGGCGAAGACAAGATGTCACTCACTCTCAGAGACGAGACGGTTCCCGCCGACAAGGATTTTCTTCTGACCTGGACAGGCAAGGCAGGAAAAACACCCAATCTTGGCCTCTTCACCCAGAGCAAGCACACACCGGACGATCCAGCCGTATCGGACAAGGCAAATGTCGGACCGGATGAGGATTATCTGCTTGCCTATATCACGCCCCCCTTCAAGCTGACAGAAACCCTGATGACGCCGCCTCGTGAGGTTGTCTTCGTCATCGACCAGTCCGGCTCTATGGCAGGCCCGTCCATTGGTCAGGCCAAGGCAAGCCTGCTGGAAGCCCTTGGACAGCTGAAGCCGGAAGACAAGTTTCAGATCATTCGCTTCAACAATCAAATGTCAAAACTTTTTGACGCACCACAGCAAGCCGACAGCGAGCATGTCTCGACTGCTAAATATTGGGTGGCAGCAATTGATGCCAATGGCGGAACAGAAATGCTGCCCGCCATGGAAGAAGCCCTCAAGGACAGCAACCCGAACGAGCCAACCCTGCGTCAGGTCATCTTCCTCACAGACGGAGCAATCGGCAACGAACGCCAGTTGTTTGAAGCCGTGAAATCCAAAAAGGGCCGCTCCCGCATCTTCACGGTCGGAATTGGCTCTGCACCCAACAGCTTTTTTATGTCACGAGCCGCAGAAGTCGGACGCGGAACCTTTACGGAAATTGGCGACATTGGCGAAGTCAAAGACAAAATGGGCAAACTCTTCACCCAGTTGACAACACCGGTTGCAACCAATCTTGAGATTGAGCTTCCCGAAGGCAAAGACATCGAAGCCTCGCCGAGCGAGCTGCCAGACCTCTATCTGGGAGAGCCGGTCATTCTGGCTCTCAAGGCAAAAGACCTCGGCAGCAAGCTGACACTCAAGGGCCGCTTCGACAATCAGCCCTGGTCCATGGATGTCGATATTTCTCAAGCGGCCCCCTCCAGTGCCATCGACAAATTGTGGGCACGCGGCAAGATCCGTCAGCTTGAAAACGATCGTCTGCTCTCCAGTGACATGGTCGGCATAGACAAGGCCATCGAGGATCTCGGTCTGAAGCATCACCTTGTAACGCGCCTGACCAGTCTCGTGGCTGTTGACGTGACCCCGTCACGCCCAGAGGATGAAGACCTGAATAGCCAAAAGGTCCCGCTCAACCTGCCGGATGGATGGGACATGAACAAAATCGACGGGTCGGTTGATCCCAACGCAACAAGCGCCGCCTTGACAGCACCAGCACCGCTGGGCGCGACAAGAAGCTTTGGCAAGAAGCTTGCGCGCTTTGCTCTTGCTCCCGAAGCAATGCTGGCAATGGACACGAGCGCGGTGCCCACGGAAAGCATATCAAGTGTTGCTTCCGCACCAACCGGTGGACAGCAAATCAAACTGCCCAAAACCGCCACTTGGTCAGAGCTGATAACCTATGCAGGTCTATTCTTCCTTGCTCTGGCTGGAAGCCTCGCACTCTGGCTGAAATGGCATAAGCCTCAAACAAAAGGGTAGAAACAATCCGCGTGCGGCGGGCAATCGCCGCACGCCTTTTTGCAATTCATGAAATGAAGTGTCGCCTATCCGGGAACAAACAATTGAGGCCTTCGACAAGGACCACGATCAAATATCTCACACTGCTATTCCTGCTCTTGGGAAGTGGCCTGACGCTCTATGGCTTGTGGCTTCCCATCAAGGCCCAGGTGGCGCAGCTTCTTCTGGAACGCGCCTGGTCCATCAGCCGCAACACTGGCAAACCGCAGAAAGCATGGCCATGGGCCGACAGCTGGCCGGTTGCCAGACTGTCCATTCCATCGCTTGATCTGGACGCGATCATACTCAAGGAAGCGGGAGGGGAGGGCCTCGCCTTCGGCCCCGTTCTTCTTGATCAGTCCGCCCCTCTCGACCAGAAGGGAACCACGGTTATCGCCGCGCACCGGGATACGCATTTCAAGGCCCTCGCAGACCTACATAACGGGGCATTCATCAAAATTGAACCATTTGATGGAGCAGCGAAGACGTTTCAGGTCGACAAAATGCGCGTTGCCCGCTGGGACGAATCTGGCCTGATCAAGGAGTCTGACGAGCAGGAACTGGTCCTGTCTTCCTGTTGGCCCTTCGATAGCATCAAGCCCGGCCCCTTGCGCTTCATCGCCGAAGCAAGAAAGACCGAGCAAGCGGCAGCTCTGCTTCCCTGACCAGACATGCCTGTTTCATCAATTTTCCTTGGCAATTGATAAAAAGAATTTGGTTGCGAAAAGAGCGCTGTTTCGTTTAATTGTCGCTCATTCTGCCTCGCCTGGGGGTGGAGTTCTTTCTTTTCAGGACAATCCCAATGCCAAGAATGACTGCTAACCTGCTGTTGCTTGTCGCCGCCATCGTCTGGGGCGCGGCCTTCGTCGCGCAATCCACGGCCATGGATGCAATAGGCCCACTGAATTTCACAGGGATTCGCTTTGTTCTTGCAGCTCTAGCCGTGGCACCCTTCGCCTATTTCGAGCGCAGAAGGGTTGAAAATCCGATCCCTTTGCCGGTCATTCTCAAAGGCATCCTTATCGGGACCATTTTTTTTGCTGGTATCATCACCCAGCAATTTGGGTTTTTCACCACATCGGTCACCAATGCCGGTTTCCTGACCGCACTATATGTGCCGCTCACCCCGCTGGTAGGCATCATACTTCTGCGTTCCTGGCCATCGCCTTTCGTCTGGCCGATCATAGCGCTCTCCATGATTGGCGCCTATTTGCTGGCAGGAAATATCGACACCATGAGAACCGGCGATATTCTCATGCTCTTCAGCGCCCTGTCATGGGCTTTGCAAATCACCTTTGTCGGTCGCATGGTCAGCAAATATGGCAACCCGCTCGCTTTTGCCTTCCTGCAATTCGCAACAGCTGGCGTCCTTGGCATGATTGGCGGGCTTCCCTTTGAGACTCTTGAACTTTCAAGTTTGCAGGGAGCCTGGTTCGAAATTATCTATACCGGTGTCTTCTCAGGCTCGCTTGCTTTCGGTTTGCAGGCCATTGGCCAGCAATATTCACCCCCGGCCGATGCCGCCATCCTGCTGTCAAGCGAAAGCCTGTTTGCGGCAATCTTTGGTGCCATACTCCTGCATGAACGCCTGACTCCGAGCCAATATCTGGGTTGTTTCCTGATTTTCTCCTGCATCCTTCTGGTCGAACTCTTGCCACACATCCAGAAACGTTTGCGCAGAACCAAAGACCGGGCCGAAGCCGCAGCCGATTTGCCCGCATGATCCTTGCCAAGGCGCACAAAAAAAAGCCGCTGTACGAACGAACAGCGGCAGTCAGAGCCTTCAATTGGGAATTGCCGGTCCAGAGTTATTTGATCTTGCCGATATCGAGCAAGCTCAAAACGGCTTTCTCATAATAGGGTTCGGTCTCACCTTTACGGATCTTGCGCAGGAAATATTTCTCAAACGCAATCTTGGCCAGATGAACCCATTTGCCTTGCGCAGAATAGTTGGTGTTCCGCGGCGGAATCTGAGGCATCGCAACAAAGGCAAGCCCGCTATCGCCGAAGTCAGCCAGACAGATGGCATTCCACGTTGCCTGATGGGTCGGTTCCTTACCGTCCAGCAATTCACGCATATTGTGCGCAGCTGCGGTCACCATGGATTCGATCATGTAACCGGTTTTCGGCACACCCACTGGCACAGGTGTTTTCTCATAAGGCGGAATCGCAATACAAACACCAATACCAAAGATGTTTGGATATTTCGGATTGCGCTGATGTTCATCGACAATCACGAAACCACGAGGATTGACAAGTCCATCGATGCCGCGCAGTGCAGGAATGCCCCGGAAGGCAGGAAGCATCATGGAATGCTTGAAAGGAAGCTCGTGTTTCTGTTTCACATCGCCATTTTCATCGCATTCGGTGACATGCATGACACCTTCTTCAACCTTGTCCACCTTGGCATTGGTGATCCATTTGACCGTGCGATCACGGAAGGCTGACTCAAGCATGCCTTTGGTATCACCCACACCGCCAAGACCCAGATGGCCGATATAGGGCTCGGACGTCACAAAAGTCATCGGAACCTTGTTGCGGATCTTTCTCTTGCGCAGATCTGTATCGAAGATCATTGCCGTTTCATAGGCAGGACCATAGCAAGAGGCCCCCTGCACAGCACCGACAACAATCGGGCCTGGATCTTGGCAAAAGGTTTCCCATTTTTCAAAGCCTGAGGAAGCATGATCCACGTCACACACGGAAATGGTGTTACCTTCGGGGCCAAGCCCTTCAATTTCATCAAAGGCAAGCTCTGGTCCAGTCGCAATCACCAGATAGTCATAGGACCTGGTGGTGCCGTCTTCCATGCCGATGGAATTGTTTTCCGGATCGAGACTTGTAACAGCTGAACAATGGAAATCGACTTTGTTCTTGGGCAATGTCTTGGCAAGATCGAGTGTAATATCCTTCTTCTTGCGCCAGCCAACCGCAACCCAGGGGTTGGAAGGTGTGAACTGGAAGAATGGTTTATTTGAAACCACCGTCACCTTGTCCGTTTTGGACAATTTTTGACGAAATTCATAGGCAGCAGATAGCCCTCCCAATCCACCACCGATAACAACTACATGTGTCATTCTTTTCTCCTCGACACAGACTCCTCCCCTGAGCTGTGCCAAATTCCATTTCAAAACTGGCTAACTATTTTAGTCATTTCGAATATTAGGACAATTTAATAAAACTGAATATAAGCCATTCGATTAAGTTCAACCACGTATTCAGATCCGTGAATTTTTCAATTACCCCCTTCATATTCTCGCTTTGTTCCCTTACATTACTTTTTCCAGTGAAAGAGGCATTGCAATGGCATCGGACGACAAGCAGAAAGATGGAAATAAGCCGAGCGGTTTGGGGGAAGCGCCTCAAGCATCGCTGGAAGGCATGCCTCTGTCCGATTCGATTTCCGAGTGGGCAAGTGAAATTGCCGAAGCGGCAAATCTGGACGCAAAACCGACCAAGAACAAAGAGAGCAAAGATAAGGCGTCTGCTGCGTCAAAGCGCAGCACAAGGAAAAAACCTCAGCCAGAGATATCTGCACGCGACAAGGCAGCCGGTGGCCTCAATCCCATCGCCGGTCTCGATATTTCCCTCGAGAAGGCCGAAGAGCTGGAGCGCGTCACCAAGGAACGCAAGAAGGCCCAGAAGAAAAAGGGCAAGAGTGATGATCGCTCCGGTGTTACAGAAACCGTCCGCGCACTTGAATCCCTCATCGAGCATGGCCGGCCCGAATTCATGGATTCGGAGCCCTGGCGTCCCCATCGCCCCGACCGACCGGAAAAGTCGGAAGGGGGTGTCGCTTTCGAGTTGAAAACCGACTTCGAACCTGCCGGTGATCAGCCCACCGCCATCGTAGACTTGACCGAAGGCATCAAGGACGGCGAAGCAACACAAGTTTTGCTCGGCGTGACGGGGTCTGGCAAGACTTTCACAATGGCCCAGATCATTGCCAGGACAAATCGCCCTGCTTTGATTCTTGCACCCAACAAGACGTTGGCTGCCCAGCTCTATGGCGAGTTCAAGAATTTCTTCCCCAACAACGCCGTGGAATATTTCGTCTCCTACTACGATTACTACCAGCCCGAAGCCTATGTGCCACGCACCGACACCTTCATCGAGAAGGAAAGCACGATCAACGAACAGATCGACCGCATGCGCCACTCGGCTACCCGAGCCGTGCTTGAGCGCGATGACGTGATCATCGTTGCATCGGTTTCCTGCATCTATGGTATCGGCTCGGTAGAAACCTATACCGAAATGAGTTTCAAGATCGAGGTTGGTGACGAAATCGATCAAAGTCAGTTGATGGCCGATCTGGTGGCGCTTCAATACAAGCGCAACAATATGGACTTCCAGCGCGGCTCCTTCCGCGTCAGTGGCGATGTGGTGGAAATCTTTCCCGCCCACTATGAGGATAGAGCCTGGCGCATCTCCTTTTTCGGTGACGAAGTCGAGGAGATAAAAGAGTTCGACCCACTCACCGGCCAGAAAATGGGCGAGTTGGAAATGGTCAAGCTCTACGCCAATTCCCACTATGTAACACCACGCCCTACCCTCAATCAGGCGATCAAGAGCATCAAGACGGAACTGACGGAAAGACTTGAAGAACTGGAAGCCCATGGCCGCCTGCTGGAAGCCCAACGCCTTGAACAGCGCACCCGTTTCGATCTGGAGATGATGGAAGCGACTGGCTCCTGTCAGGGCATCGAGAACTATTCCCGCTATCTGACAGGCCGCAAACCCGGCGAGCCACCGCCGACCCTGTTCGAATATCTGCCCGACAACGCCCTGATCTTCGTTGACGAAAGCCACGTTACCATTGGCCAGTTGGGTGCCATGTATCGCGGTGACTTCCGTCGCAAGGCCACCCTCGCCGAATATGGTTTCCGCCTGCCGAGCTGTATGGATAACCGCCCCTTGCGCTTTGAGGAATGGGACGCCATGCGCCCCCAGACCGTTTGTGTTTCGGCCACACCGGGCAACTGGGAAATGGAAGAGACCGGCGGTGTCTTCGCAGAACAGGTCATCCGCCCGACAGGTCTCACCGATCCGATCATCGAAATCCGCCCTGCGAAAACTCAGGTTGATGACCTGCTGGGCGAAGTGAAGGAAAAGGCAAAGGCCGGATACCGCACCCTCGTCACCACGCTAACCAAGCGCATGGCAGAGGACCTCACAGAATATCTGCATGAGCAGGGCGTGCGCGTCCGCTATATGCATTCGGACGTCGATACCATCGAGCGCATCGAAATCATCCGGGACCTGCGTCTGGGGCGTTTGATGTCCTGATCGGCATCAACCTGCTGCGCGAAGGACTTGATATTCCCGAATGCGCGCTTGTCGCGATTCTCGACGCGGACAAGGAGGGCTTCCTGCGCTCTGAAACGTCCCTCATCCAGACCATCGGTCGTGCGGCTCGAAATGCTGACGGCAAGGTCATTCTCTATGCCGATCACATGACCGGTTCGATGGAACGGGCCATTGGCGAGACCAATCGGCGCCGTGAAAAGCAGATGGCCTACAATGAAGAACATGGCATCACACCGCAGACGGTCAAAAAGAATATCGGCGACATCCTCGGCTCGGTTTACGAAAGCGACCATGTCACCGTCGACAAGGGCCTCGCCGAAGAAATGCAGGCTGGCATCGGTCACAATCTCGAAGCCCATATCGAGGATCTCGAGAACCGCATGAAAGAAGCCGCCGCCAATCTCGAATTCGAGGAAGCGGCTCGTTTGCGTGACGAAGTCAAACGTCTGCGCGAGACCGAACTCGCTGTGGCTGACGATCCACTCGCTCGCCAGTCATCCATCGACGAAAAAACCGGTGGCTATCGCGGTGAACGCAAATATGGCACGTCTGCCAATCTGCCAAAATCGGGATCGACAAAGGGAAGCCGCATAAAGAAACCGGATCTTGACGACATGGGGCCCGGTACCGACATGCCAAGGCCCAAAGGCGCAGGCAACACAAGAGGCCGACGGCGAAAAAGCTGATCTGCAACCACATGCATGGCCGTCGGGCCGTTGATGAACAGCGCCCCCCTGTGTCATACGCGCAGGGAGGGATGATGCATTTTTGCAATAGTCTCCACTGCAATGCCCGCCACCTCATGCAGATGACGAACGATACCACACTCTTGTCACAGTTTGCTCTGAAAGGAGATCGGTGCTCATGGCCTCAATGCGCTGTGACCAGACATCGATCCTGTTCCAAAGCAAAAGCATGGAGTGAACGCAACATTGCAAATCAACCTTTTGACAAAGACCCTGATACTCATCAGTGCAGGTCTTTTATTCATCGGTGTGTTGATGGATGTCGGACACACGGCAGAACCCGCAAGTTGCGGCATGGCCTCCTGGTATCAGCACACATCCCGAACAGCATCAGGCGAAATGGCCGATCCGGACAGTTTGGCCGCAGCGCATCGCAAATTCGAATTCGGCACCAAGGTTCGGGTACAGAATATGCGAAACGGAAAAACGGTCATTGTCCGGATCAATGATCGCGGACCTTTCACAAAGGGGCGGATTCTGGATGTAACGAGGGCAGCGGCCAGAAAACTCGGCTTCATCAAAGCCGGCACCGCAAAAATCTGCCTTGAAACTATTCCTTAGCGAGCGATGCGCGCTGTTTGCCCTTTTCCTCACCAGAGTCAGGATCAACCAAGTCCTGTAGCTCGCTCATCTTGTCATTGACAAGCCAACCGTAATAATTCTCTCGCGGCCAGATGGTGCGGCCCGCACGTCTGATTTTGTTCCGCAACTCCTCTGCATGCTCGTGGGAGTCACCAATATTATAGAGGGTGGCCGTAATGCCCGGATTTTTGGTTATGTCCAGCCCCGCAATATCGCGATAATCATCGATAGCCTTCCTGATGGCGGCCGCCATATAGGCCAGTGAAACATCCGGGTCCATGATGGCGTGATAGACTTCCGGTGCATCCGTTTCGTCGAGCTTGTCGTATCCTGACTTCTCATGCACGAAATCAGTGAGCTTTAGCGCGGTCAGAGGGCTGATCTGACCCAGACCAAAGGTCTGGCCCGCATAAAGGGGCTGAAAGAAAATCTTGCTGAACCGATCTTTCGGAAAAGCCTTTCCGTCGACTGTCTTGCCTTGAAAATCCTTTTTTCCAGATCGCCTGCCGACAGTTCCAGAGGTCGTAGGAATCTTTCACATCCTTGCAGGACTCAAATTGCTCCCGCTTGAGAAAATCCTCTATATTCTCCCCATCATAGGCAAAACGGATACGCATGCCGGAATAGATCGCTGCCTTGGTGTAATAGGTCTGCAAGTGATCGAAGACGTTGATGTTATAGGTGTGTTCCCCCACCATGGCCCCGATCATGTGAATCGGCTCGATGTCATAGACATCGGCAATCTTCTTGATCTTCGATATGAGCTTCTTGTCTGATTGCAAGAGGGTCTTGATCTTCTCATATTTCTTGTCAAACGACGTTTTCTGAGCACTCGTGCGAAGGGATGAGCTTGTTGGAATTTTGGGCTGTTTCTGGAGCCTGTTTCCTGCGGGAACCACACGGACACTTTTCGCCATGACTTGCATGTCGGGCTGAAACGGCTGACACAGCAAGAAAACAAAAAATAAAATATGGATCGGCTTAATCGAAAATTTCATCGGAAACACCCCAAATCACCAGAAACTATTCACAAGCAAGCAATGGTAACTTTCAAAAAAAGTCTGTTCAGAACAGCATTGCCTCTTATCCGCCAACCAACGCTCCAAAATAAGGATCAGCGATGCAATACATCGATCTCTTTTTCGAGACCGTAAAGAGCCTCGTTATAATTATCAATATGCTTTTCAATCAAAGCACGCCCATCTAACAATCCCTTATTGTAGAAGACAGGCCCCAATTGTTTTGAAAGATGATCGAGAAGGAATTCAGCCTCGAAACGTCCAAGCTCCTGATCCATTTCCGAAAGGAAATAGGTCTGCAACATTTCAACGAGCCCAAGCTTTTCTTCCTTGCTGAATGTAATATCACTCATCGTCCCACCATTGATAACCAGCTTTTGGTCTTAAAGCCCTTTCAAAAACGGATTGTTGCGTCGCTCTTCCCCGATGGTCGAGTGATTCCCGTGCCCACACAAAAAGGTCACATCATCGCCGAGCGGCAGGATCTTGTCACGGATCGAGGCAAGCAACGTGTCGTGATCTCCTCCGGGCAAGTCCGTGCGACCGATGGATCCGTTGAACAACACGTCTCCCATAATGGCAAACCTGGCCTCTTCATTGTAGAAGACCACATGTCCCGGAGCATGACCGGGGCAATGTAGAACGGAGAAAGGCATTCCGGCAATATCAACCTCATCGCCTTCCTCCAGCCAGCGATCCGGCTCACAAGCCTTGACATGAGGAACGCCGAATTGTTGCGCCTGCACTTCGATATGGTCCATCAGCATCCGGTCTGCTTCATGCGGCCCCTCGACATCGACATCCAGAGCATCGCGCAACTCAACCGCCCCACCGACATGATCAATATGGCCATGGGTGATCAGGATCCGTTCCACATCGATTTTCTCATGTTCAATGACCTGAAGAATCTTGTCAACTTGCCCACCGGGATCAATCACAACGCCTTTCCCGGTTTCTTCATCCCAAATCAAGGTACAATTTTGCTGAAAGACCGTGACCGGTACGATAGCTACTTTCATCCTGTTCTTCCTGACTGCCCAGAAGGCATTTCCAACTCTGCAACCACAGCACAACCGGCGAGCAGGTGCTCAAGCGAATCGACGGCTGTTCAGCATCCCCAGACTTCAAAAATATCGCCCATGCATAGCGCACCACAAAGCAAAAGTAACTGTGAATGTCGCAGATTTTCAACTTTGCACGGCTTCAAAAAGATTTGAAGTCTTAATGTGAGCGTAATACGGCACGAAAGGCCTTCTTTTTATCCGCTCAAATAGCATTTTCATGCGGGATCGGTTATCCTTCCCACCTATTGATCGCATCAGGAGAAACGATATGCGAGTTGGACAGATCGCTCCGTTCCCCGAAGGGCAAAGCCAATCCGGATCCGTGCCATTCAGAGCACTGGCACTGCTATTGGCGGCCCTCTCGCTTCTCATTTTCTCATGGGGGATTTCGACGCAACCAGCTTCCAGCGAAGAAATACCCAAGTCGCTTCTGAACAACCATCGGGCAACTATGGGGTGTTGGCTTGCCGATATCGACAATTCGGAATTGGCAGACAAGGCCTTGGTCATCCATTTGGGCGTTCAGACATTTTACGGCTTTGTCTGTTCCTCCGGCCTCAATGGAGACAGCTATCGCATCTATCAGGTTGAAGATGGCAGAGACGAATGGGCCAACCTCATCACCTTCCCGCAACTTGACGTAAAACTTGGCTGGTATGCGATCACCGAGTTACAAAAACCCACATGGGATGAAAAGAAAAAACTCCTGCGGGCCGAGTTTCCAAAGCAGGGCAGCACCAGTTCATGCCGCCAATACAGCATTTATTCCTGGCAGAATGATCGCTTTTTCATCGCCCAGATCGGCCTGTCGGGCGATTGCGAAGAAAAGGACACCGACAAGGATCTAATCATTTATCCCTTTGTCGATGAGGTGGAAAAGGGCAAGGCCTCCGGGCTGGCCACAACAGGTGATATCAGCAAAGACGCAGGGGCAGCAAAAGAGGAAGGCACTGCGACCGAAGCCTCGGAGACACCGGATCCCGAAGCAAAGAGCAAAGCCCAATAAACCTGTTGGCTTTGCAACGCCCCAATATCCATTGACAGCGCAGGCAATCCTCATTCATAGGAACGGCTTGATCGAAGCTTATGAAGTGGATCACTTTTAATCTGGCGTACCAAAGTCCGCCCTCATACCGGGTATCCCTGTCCGATGAATTACCGCCACATCTATCACGCAGGCAATTTTGCCGATTGTCTCAAACACATAATTCTGAGCCGAATTCTGCAATATCTTCAAAAAAAGGACAAACCCTTCTTTGTCCTTGATACCCATGCGGGCATCGGCAGCTATGACCTGACAAGTGAAGAGGCTCGAAAAACGGGTGAATGGCAGGATGGCATAGCCCGCTTACTGGGCAAGGACGCACATCCTGTGCCCGATCTCATCAAGGAAATCATAAGCCCTTATGCGGACGTCATAAAAAGCCTCAACCCAGAAGGCGAGTATTTCTTTTATCCAGGCTCCCCGAAGCTTGTGCAGATGATGACCCGCGAGCAGGACCGCGCCTTCTTCATGGAAAAGCATCAAGAAGATTTCAAAACGCTCGCAAAGAGTCTGCGCGGTGACCACCGTATGCATGTAAGACAGGATGATGGCTGGCTGGCCCTCAAGGCCACCCTCCCCCCGAAAGAGCGCAGAGGTCTGGTATTGATCGATCCCCCCTTTGAAGAACCGGATGAATATCGCCGCATGATTGAAGCCTTTCTTGCTGGCTACAAGCGCTGGTCAACGGGCACCTATTGCCTCTGGTATCCGATCAAGGCCCGCCGCGATGTGGATGTCGCTGCGCAAATGCTCGCCGATGCAGGCATTGAAAACTGCCTTCGCGTCGAACTGGTCATTCAGAAACTCGACACTGCAAAACGGTTGAACGGAACGGGTTTATTCATCATAAATCCCCCCTTCACTCTTCATGCGGATCTCAAGTTGCTGCTGCCATTTCTGGCCAAAACACTTGGACAAACGGCGCAAAGATCAACCCTTGAGTGGATTTGCGAGCCGAAATAACTCAAGTTGCGCTGCGGGTGCCCAATGGGGAAAGTGATATGAAAAGAAAAACCGAACTCACCAAACTCTTCTGTCTCTTTGCCATTCTGGCAACAGGTCTGATTTTTCATGCAAGACAGCCCAGGGCGCAAACCGCCGGTGATTTCGACTATTACATTCTAACCCTTTCCTGGTCCCCCACCTATTGCGCCGATGACGCAAAGAAGGGACGCGACAATCTGCAATGCTTCTCCGAACGCGCCTACGGCTTTGTCATTCATGGCCTTTGGCCTCAATATGAAAATGGCTATCCTGATTACTGCCGCACGGACTTTCGCAAACCATCCGAAAAACTTGTCGAGCAAATGCTCAAATATTCTCCAAGTCGGGCGCTGGTTCATCACGAATGGAAGAAGCATGGGACATGCAGTGGTCTGAGCCCGCTCGACTATTTCCGCCAGGCAGTCAAAAGCTTCAAAAGCCTCAAGACACCCCCCAGTTTTGACAATCTGGACCGACCGCTTCTGATGACCGCAAGAGACATCACCAGTTCCTTCTATGACATCAACCCGCAATTGCCGAAAAACAGCCTGTTCGTCACCTGCAAGCGCCAGAAGCTGCAAGAAGTCCGTTTGTGCATCGACAAGAATGGCAAGCCCAGAAGCTGTAGCCCAGAAGCCCTCAGAGGCCAATGCAGGACAAGTGGCAAATTGCGCATTCTCGCGGTGCGATAAGCTTCACTCCGACCAACGACGCCAGACGAACAAGATTCGGACATCCTTGAACGGTCAGCAACCACACCAGGATCGCGGGCAATTTACACCTCTGTCCTGTCAATTCTGGCAGGCTGGATGGCTTCATGGCAACGGCTTGCCCAATCAGGCCTTGAAAACACGGCTCTGCCCCCCATTAAACCTTGACGAGGTCACGGGAAATAAGAGAAATTAGGCGCGTTAACGAATTGTTAGAGTCCGATTTCTCGCATGAAGCCGGTCAGCCATTTGCTCTTGCCGCTCAAATTGCGCAGAAAAACAATATGCAAATTGACTACACATCCTCGCAAACCTCTTGAAGAAAGAGCATTGAGGAATACCGGATAAAGGAACTGACAGCATGAAACAGCTTTATTTGAAACTCTTCGGCGCCTTGATGCTTTCAGCCGTAACCGGAACTGCATCGGCCGCCTATTTACCTGATTGTGATAGCGCAAGCGTATTGTCACGCGTCAATAACACCCTCGCGATTGCCGAGACCAATGTCGTTCAGTCTGGTGACCCGGTCATTGCAATTGAACACATTAGCCAGTCCAAGCTGCTTGAACAGAGCGAGCCATTTTTCGCAAAGCGTTATTGCAAGGCAACGGGCTATACCGAAACGGGTAAAAAAACCGCCATTTACTACCTGATTGAAGCCAACGCCGGGTTTGTTGGCTATGAATATGGTGTTGAAGCCTGCATTCTTGGGCGCGACCCGTGGAGAATCCATGGCGCTTACTGCCGCTCCGTTCGCTAGGTCCGAATAGCCCCCATATTTCAAGACAAGACCACCTCGCCTGCCCGACACCGAGCAGGCGATTCATTTTGTTCGAGAAAATTCAAAAAAACTGCACAAAATCGAATAAATTCAGACAATTACTTTCGAAATATTTCAAAAAAAATCAAATAATATTTTGCTTCAAACCTTTAAATAGTGTTTGCGCGTTCCTATATCTGATAAACGTTGTAGATCGACGATGGCTGCTAGCAGTAAAAAACCAAAAAAATAAACGGATCCAATCCCACTCATGATGATGTATGTGTACCTCGTCGGAGGTCTTGTATTACTCTTGGTAACGGGCGACTTGCTCGTTCGCGGGGCCATCGCGCTTGCAACGCGCCTTAACATACCTCCGTTGATCATCGGCCTTACCATCGTGTCTTTCGGCACATCGGCGCCCGAGCTTTTCATCTCCCTTGACGCAGCCTTCAAAGGCCTTGGCGGCATATCCATCGGCAACGTTGTCGGTTCCAACATCACCAATGTCCTGCTCGTTCTTGGTTTGCCCGCGTTAATCCGCCCCACGCAATGCAGCGAAAGCGGCACGCGCTCAAGCACCATATTCATGATAGCGGTGTCGGTGATCTTCACGGTCTTGTGCCTACAGAGGGTTCTTGATCTCACCTCTGGTATCATTTTGCTCTCTTTGCTTGTCTTTTTCCTGTTCTGGACGGTCTGGACCTCTCGCAAACAAAAGGGCGAACCATGCGACCTTGTCGATGATGAGCTGCTGGAAGAAGCGCCCTCGAAACTCTGGGTCGCCATTCTTTTCATCATCATTGGCATCATAGGTCTGCCAGCCGGTGGTCATCTGACCATTGAAGGAGCATCAAATATCGCCAGAGACTGGGGTGTATCCGAAGCCGTCATCGGCTTGACAATCGTTGCGCTGGGAACGTCCCTGCCCGAATTGGCAACAACTCTTGTCGCAGCCATCCGCAATCAGGGCGCAATGGCATTTGGCAATGTGATCGGCTCGAATATTTTCAACATTCTGGCAATCATGGGCGTGACCGCAACCATCATCCCGGTTCCCGTTCCACACAGGGTCGTGGAACAGGATCTGATCGTGATGCTCGCATCATCGGCCTTGATGCTGCTTTTCACAATTTTCAAATTTCGCCTGACCCGATTCCGCGGGTTATTGATGATGCTTGCCTACTTCGCCTATTTCGCAACGGTATTCTGCAAAAACTGACTTTGGATTTCCCATGGGGCTGCCCACCACGAGACCATTGACATTTGCAATCGAGTCATTGTCTCTAAAAGGCCAATTCCCGTTTTCACGACCAAGACAGCGCTGCCATGACCGAAGAAAGCGACACCGAAAGAGTAGCAGACTCTGAGAAGGCACCGGAGAAGAAACGCTCAACCGGCTTTGAGGTCATTGCCGAGTTTGTTCGCCATTTGCCGAACAGCCCGGGTGTCTATCGCATGCTCAATGCAAATGGCGACGTGCTTTATGTGGGCAAGGCAAAAAGCCTGAAAAAGCGCGTTTCCAGTTACACACGTCATGGAAATCAGACAAATCGTATTCTGCGCATGATCCAGCTGACCGCCAGCATGGAGTTTGTCACCACGGCAACGGAAACAGAGGCCCTGCTGCTTGAAGCCAATCTGATCAAGCGACTGCGTCCCCGTTTCAACGTCTTGCTACGGGACGACAAGAGTTTCCCCTACATCCTCATCGGCGAAGATCACGAAGCACCCCAGATCACAAAACATCGCGGGGCACGCAAGAGAAAGGCCAAATATTACGGCCCCTTTGCTTCCGCCGGTGCCGTCAACAACACGATCAATGCGCTGCAAAAGGCGTTTCTTTTGCGCACCTGTACAGACTCCTTCTACGAGAGTCGGACAAGACCTTGCCTGCTATTCCAGATCAAGCGATGTGCCGCCCCTTGCACCGGTGAGATTTCAATCGAGAATTACAGAAAGCTCGTCGACGAAGCCCATCTCTTCCTGACCGGAAAGAGCCAGACGGTGCGCAAGGAAATGTCCGAATGCATGCAACAGGCTTCCGAAGCACTCGACTTCGAGCGCGCCGCCATTTACCGCGACAGGATCACGGCGCTCAGCCATGTGCAGTCCCATCAGGGCATCAACCCGCAAAACACCGAAGAAGCGGATGTTTTTGCCTGCTATCAGGATGCAGGCCAGACCTGCATTCAGGTCTTCTTCTTCCGAACCGGACAGAATTGGGGCAACCGCGCCTATTTCCCGAAAGCCGACAAGAGCCAGACAGAAGAGGAAGTGCTCGGTGCCTTCCTCGCCCAGTTTTATGACAACAAACCTTGCCCGCGCCTCATTCTGCTGTCCCACGCCATTGAAGAACAGGATCTTGTTGCAGAAGCGCTGAGCAGCAAGTCTGACCACAAGGTCACGGTATCGACACCCCAGCGGGGAGAAAAAAGGGAACTGGTCGAGCATGCCCACGCCAATGCCCGTGAAGCATTGGGACGGCGCCTGGCCGAGACCACCAGCCAGGTGCGTCTGTTACAGGGGGTCGCCGAGGTCTTCGGCCTGCCAGACCTTCCAAAGCGCATAGAAGTCTATGACAACAGCCACATTCAGGGCACCAACGCGGTTGGGGGCATGATCGTCGCCGGAACAGAAGGCTTCATGAAGAATCAATATCGCAAATTCAATATCAAGTCTGACGACATCACCCCCGGTGACGACTATGGCATGATGCGCGAAGTTCTGGAGCGCCGGTTCTCTCGTCTTCTGAAGGAAAACGGCCCCCGTCCTGAAAAGCCGGAAAACGAAAAGAGCGAAGACAATGGCCACACTGACGATCCGGCCTGGCCAGACCTGCTATTGATCGATGGCGGGCGTGGACAGCTCAATGCCGTGAGCGAGATTCTCGCAAATCTCGGCGTCCACGATCTGCCTATTGTCGGCGTTGCCAAGGGCCCGGACCGGGATGCAGGGCGAGAACATTTCTTTCTGCCCGAAAAGGACAGTTTCATGCTGCCTTTGCGCGACCCGGTGCTCTATTTCATTCAACGCCTGCGCGACGAAGCCCACCGCTTTGCCATCGGCACCCATCGGGCGAAACGATCAAAGCAGATTTCCCAAACAGGCCTTGAGGACATTCCGGGCATTGGCCCGGCCCGCAAACGCGCCCTGCTTCATCATTTTGGAACAGCCAAGGCCGTTCGCAATGCCGCCCTTTCAGATCTTCTGGCTGTTGAGGGCATATCCGAACAGATGGCCAAGACGATTCATGCCTATTTCCACGATGATAACCCTTGATCGCATAAACAGCGAACAAGCTGCATTGACGAGCTGCATTGGAACATGCTTTGAGATAGGATGAAAAAATATCCAAAATCAGTCTTCACGATGGTCTGCACAAGATGAATGGCTTAAGCACCGGCTCCTCCACCTTCAACATCCCAAATCTGCTGACAATTGCCCGCATTGTCGCCGTACCGGCAATTGTCTTTTGCATGTTCTGGTCAGATCTTGACTGGGCTCGCTGGACCGCGCTAACGCTTTTTGTTGTTGCAGCTATCACCGATTTTCTGGACGGATATCTTGCCCGTCGCTGGCAAATGCAGTCAGCCCTCGGGCGCATGCTCGATCCCATTGCCGACAAGCTCATCGTGTCGGTCAGCATCCTGATGCTCGCCTATGATCACACACTGATCAGTTGGCATATATGGGCTGGCGTGATCATTCTTTGCAGGGAAATCCTGGTCTCGGGCTTGCGGGAGTTTCTGGCAGCCCTTCAGGTCAGCGTGCCGGTCACCCGGCTTGCCAAGTGGAAAACGACAGCGCAGCTTATCGCAATCGCTTTTCTGTTGGCAGGGCCTGCGGGCGACAAAGTCATCCCCTACACTTCGGAAACAGGTTTGGTGCTGCTTTGGATCTCTGCCCTTCTGACTCTTTATACCGGGTATGACTATTTCCGGGCTGGCCTGCACCATTTGTTGGAAGACTGACACCCCTCCCAACAGAACCGAAACAAGGACTGAAGATGAAACTGGTCTATTTTGCCTGGCTCCGAGAGCATGTGGGGCTAAATGAGGAACAGATCGAACTTCCCGAGAGCATCAAGACGGTTGCAGACCTTCTGAATTGGCAAAAAAGTCGTGGAGACGCCTATGAACGCGCCTTTTCCGAACCGGATACCGTGCGCGTAGCCCTTGACCATTTCCATTCAGAGCATTCGGACAAACTCGAGGGAGCGGAAGAAGTGGCATTCTTTCCCCCGATGACCGGCGGCTAACGCCTGCCGAAATGACCTGAAACTGAAAGGGTTTGACAATGAGCGTATCGCTCCAAAGCGACGATTTCGATATTTCCGCCGAACTCGATGCCCTTGTTGCGGGACGGACGTCAATCGGTGCTGCGGTTACCTTCACCGGGCTAACTCGCGACATGGTCGCAGACCAGCGCATCATGGACATGACCCTTGAACATTATCCCCAGATGGCTCAGGCGGAACTTGAGCGCATCGAGGCCGAAGCTTTGACTCGTTGGCCGCTCCTGGAAGGAACGCGCATCATCCACCGCTTCGGCACATTGGTGCCGGGAGATCGCATTGTTCTGGTCATCACGCTTTCCGCACATCGCCAATGCGCATTTGAAGCGGCCGAATTCATCATGGATTTCGTCAAACTGCGGGCCCCCTTCTGGAAGAAGGAAAGAACCGCAGAAGGAGACAATCAATGGGTAGATGCAAAGGACGCGGACAAACGCGCGATTGAACGCTGGCAAACCCCGAATGAGCAATGAAATATGCCGCTTGCACCTGAGCGCAAACGGCATGATCATGATCCAGCAAAATGGTGGACTTTATTCAGCGGCCACCGCTTTTGGCATAACTTCATCCATATAGTCATGCATCAGGCGCGTCGTGATTTCGGCGGGCTTGAAATTGTATTTGTCAATCGACGCGACAGGTGTCACTTCAGCAGCGGTACCGGTCAGGAAACATTCCTCGAAATCTGCCATTTCTTCCGGCAGGATCTTGCGCTCGAGAACCTCCAGACCACGGCGCTTGGCCAGCTGGATAACGGTCTGACGCGTGATCCCGTCAAGGAAGCTGTCCGGTCTCGGAGTGTGCAGAACACCATCCTTGACAAAGAAGATATTGGCCGCAGTCGCCTCGGCAACATAGCCTTCATGATCAAGCATCACGGCATCGGTATAGCCGTCATTTTCAGCTTTGTGCTTGGAAAGCGTACAAATCATGTAAAGGCCGGCAGCCTTGGCCTTGCACGGAATGGTGCGAGGGTCGGGACGGCGCCATTCGGCAATTGCCAGTTTAAGACCCTTCAGGCGTTCTTCCGGTGAGAAATAGGAAGGCCAATCCCAGGCAGCAACAACCATGTTGATGCTATTGCTCTGTGCCGCCACACCCATCGTTTCAGATCCGCGCCATGCGCAAGGACGAAGATAAGCGTCTTGCAAGCCTTCCTTCTTGAGAATGTCGAGCTGAACCTGGTTCAATTCGTCACGCGTATAGGGCAGTTTGAAACCAAGAGCGTCAGCAGATCTGAACAGGCGCTCAGTATGCTCTTCCAGTTTGAAAATCTTGCCACCGTAAGCGCGCACACCTTCAAACACCAGAGACCCGTAATGCAGACCGTGGCTTAGAACGTGAAGCTTGGCGTCTTTCCAGTCTACATACTCACCGTTGTACCATATACTGCCTTCTCTCTGATCAAATGCTGGGCCAGCCATAATCTTGCTCCTTTTAGCCCGCCGATACTTTGCCGACGGTTTTACACTGATGGGCATCCTGGTCAGAAATTTTCCCGCCACTTGAGCCGCACCAGAAATTTTTTAGATCCTGATACCAGACTGAATTGAGACGTTTTTACGCACAATTTGAACAATCATTACGCGGATCTTGAATTATGTGTAACAAACAGAACAAATTATGTCAACAACACTGACGTATTTTCTGAAAAAATTGCCCGTCCACATAAATGATGACAAAATGGATTGAACCGGATATTCAGGGATGTGTAGAAGAATATTCCCTTGAGCAGCAATTGATGCAACGTCTTCATCGCCCCAAAACAGCGAGCAGAGAAAAAACGAAATGGTTGAAAAAGAGGTGGATTGCGACCCTTTAATTACAACGCCGATGTCCGAAAATGACGGCATTTCCTTTGAGATGATCGAGTTGTTGTTTTTTGCCTACCGCGACTTCGTCGCCGACCCGGACGCCATGCTGGCGTCCCTGTCCTACGGTCGTGCGCACCACCGTGTTCTGCATTTTGTCAATCGCACGCCCGGTATAACGGTGGCCAATCTTCTGGAAATTCTCAAGATCACCAAACAGAGTCTTGCCCGCGTGCTCAAACAATTGATTGAGGATGGCTATATCGCGCAAGTAACAGGCGAGACCGATCGCCGCCAGAGATTGCTGTATCCGACACAAAAGGGACGAACGCTTGCATTGGAGATTTCCAAATGCCAGGCTCGACGTATTGAAGAAGCCCTTAAAACGCTGCCCGAAGAAACAGGCAAAGCAAGCAAAACATTCCTGTATGCCATGATTGAGCCGCAAGGTCGCCCTATCATACAGCGACTGAACCATGGCCTTAATGCACTTCACGCACTGGATAAATCCGATACCGATTGGCGAGATTGAGAGACAAAGACCCATGCCCAGCGCCGCGCAAGCTCTACCCGATAATGCCCAGCATCTGCTGGTCATTGATGATGACAGCCGCATCCGCAATCTCTTGCAGCGTTATCTCTCCAACAACGGATATCGGGTTACGACAGCGCAAAATGCGCAGGAAGCGCGCAAGACCCTTGAGGGACTGAGCTTCGACCTGCTCATCCTTGACGTCATGATGCCCGGCGAGAGCGGAATGGATTTTGCGACCAATTTACGCAAGTCCGATCAGGTTCCGATCCTGATGCTTACAGCACGTGCCGAGGCTGAAAGCCGTATTCAGGGACTGGAAATCGGCGTCGACGACTATCTCCCCAAACCGTTCGAGCCGCGCGAATTGCTCTTGCGGATTAGGAACATCCTGAAAAGAGGCAATAGCCAACCCAACACGCCGATTGACGAAGTCAGCTTCGGCCCATTCCTCTTCAAACTGGAGCGCCAGGAACTGCTTTGCGGCGATGACACGGTCCGCCTGACCGACAGGGAACGCGAATTGCTCAGCCTGTTTGCCTCGCAACCGGGTGCGACGGTGACACGAGCCGCCCTATCCGGTGAAGATGGAACTGGCGAACGAACCGTCGATGTCCAGATCAATCGGTTGAGACGAAAGATCGAACCAGACCCATCCAACCCAATTTACTTGCAAACAATCCGAGGCATTGGCTATCGTCTTCTTACCGACTGATGCAACAGGCAATGGCTAAAGGTAAAGCCCAATGAGCGACGTGCAATCAGATGACAAGACAGCAAGTGAACGAACGCGGCCAAACTGGCTGCGCATGATTTCGCATAGTCTCTTGCCGTTGAAGCTGCTCTATAAGGGCTACAAGGTCATCGCCCGCCAATTGGCTCGCAGCATGCCCAAGGGGCTGTTTGCACGCTCCCTGATCATTATCGTCGCCCCGATGGTCATCTTGCAGTCGGTGCTGGCCTTTGTTTTCATGGAACGACATTGGCAAACGGTCACGGATCGCCTCTCGACGGCAGTGACCCAGGATATCGCCGCCATAATCGCGATCCTGGAGACTTACCCTCAGGAAGAGGGGTATGACGCGCTGATCAATCTGGCGCAGGACAAATTGCAGCTGAATATTTCCGTTCTGCCAGACAGCCCGTTGCCGCCACCTGGCCCCAAACCATTTTTCAGCCTGCTAGATCATGCACTATCGCGTCATATCACCTCGCAGATCGGAAGACCTTTCTGGATCGATACGGTCGGCCGATCCAACATCATTGAAATCCGCATCAAACTGGATGGCAAAGTCCTGCGTGTTTTCACCCGCAGATCCCGTGCCTATGCGTCCAACTCGCATATCTTTCTTGTCTGGATGGCAGGCACGTCGCTGGTGCTGCTGGTCGTCGCCATTCTGTTCTTGCGCAACCAGATCCGACCAATCCAGAGGCTTGCGAATGCTGCCGAGCGCTTCGGCAAGGGGCAGGATGCAGATAACTTCCGCCCTGCCGGTGCACGAGAAGTCAGGCAAGCAGCCCATGCCTTCCTCGAAATGAAACGCCGGATTGAGCGACAAATCGAACAGAGAACCATCATGCTGGCTGGTGTCAGTCACGACCTTCGCACGGTCCTGACGCGTTTCAAACTGCAATTGGCCATTCTGGATGATTATCCGGAAGTTGAGGAAATGCAGCGCGATGTCGACGAAATGCAACTGATGCTGGAAGATTATCTGGCCTTTGCCCGTGGCTCTTCGGCGGAAAAGACCGAGGTCATCGACATTCCCCAGATCCTCGAAGAGCTGCGCTATGATACGCAAAGAAGCGGTTACGATCTCACGATCAACCATACCGGTGGCAAAAATGTGGAAGTGCGGCCCAACACGATCAAACGATGCCTCAACAATCTGATCAGCAACTCAACCCGTTATGCAGATACGATTCGCCTCACATCAGAGCGTCTGGGCAACTGGTGGCTGATTTTCATTGATGATGATGGTCCGGGCATCCCAGAAGAAGAGCTCGATACGGTTTTCCGCCCCTTCTATCGGCTCGACACGGCTCGGAACCAGAACACCCCCAACACCGGCTTGGGGCTGGCGATTGCCCGTGACATTGCCCGCAGCCATGGGGGAGAATTGAGGCTCAGCAAAAGCCCTCTGGGCGGCCTGAGAGCAACGTTACGACTTCCCTCCTGACAGCTTTCCTCCTGGCTGGACACAAGTCCGCGAAAAAGAGCAACGCCCAGGGGTCACTCAGCAAAGACGCGCTCCATTGGCAACAGCCCTCTCGACAGCAGCGAGCACAATCGCCCCATTGTCGTCTTCATACCCCAGAGTCAACACTTCAGACATGAAGGGGCCGATCTGCCTTGGCGGAAAATTCACCACAGCCATGACCTGTCGGCCAATCAACTCTTCGGCCTGATAGTGAACCGTGATCTGGGCAGAGCTTTTCTTGATGCCAATATCATCGCCGAAATCAATCCGCATCTTGTAGGCAGGTTTGCGAGCTTCGGGGAAAATCTCTGCTTCGATGATGGTACCGATGCGAATATCAACTTTTAGAAAATCGTCAAATGTAATGGAATCTGCTGGTTTGGTCATGATCATTCCCTCTGCAAAAAGGGAATGATCCTCGACAGCCATAAAGAGATCAAGATGGCATCGGCGAGATCGAACCATCATCCACAGACGGCCCGTCAGTCACAGAGGTTTCATTCATCTCCGACCCATCAGCCTTTTTGCTCGATTTGCGGGACGAGCGGCACCTGTCTGCCATTTTTGACAAGCCGCCAACGACTTTCCCCGCCTGCTGATAGGCCTTTTCACCGGCTTTCAAAGTCTTGTCGAGCATTGCCATTGTCTTGGCAAGATCCTCACTGTCATCATCCATCCATGTCGCGAAGGCTCTTGCATAGGCCAGCAATACCCCTTTGGAGCGAGCAAAGCCGGAAAGACCAGCAGGAGAAATCTGCGAAATATCGAGGAACCATTCGCCGGTCAAACGAGATAGCGAGAGCAGATGCAGAGACAAAAGCGGATCGCGACGCGTGGATTTGTGAAGGGCCAGAATGAGAGCGCGATACCCCTGCATGGTTTCAAACCGAGCCATGATGACATCAAACAGGCGATCTCGAGCAGCTTCCTCGCCCATTTCCCTGTCATAAGCATCAATCATGGCCCGATCGATCCGGCGAACAAGCTCGGTCACATAGGCATATCTGTCCTGATATTCAACAAAGGCGAGTTTCATGTCGACACCCGCTTTCTCTGCGATTGCCGAGCAAGACACTTCGCGCCAACCATCGGCGATAACAGTCTGAGAAAACTGCTCAAACAACTGCTGTCTGATTTCCGGATTGTAATCCATCTTCTTCTCTCCTCGAATTATCATGCCGCTGGCGCGACCTCATTTGAACACCTTCGCTCCTGCGCGGTTCCATGACGCCAAGACGCAAGTGCAAGAGGCGGAATTCGCAACGCGATTCCCCCACTTCTAGCCTATAAATGTGGTCAAAAGGCGAAAATTCAAGCTTTTGCATATTAGAGCCAAGCAACGCCCGAACAGGTTCGACACAGCAAATACTATCACCTGGATAGCTCAATCGAGCGATCTCGTGCAGCAACAGTCGCCTTTTTCATCAGGCCTTCAAGTCCATTTTGATCGGCCATCAGAATTGCGAGCGCTGCTGCGGTGGTCCCTCCCGGAGAGGTGACATTCTCCCGCAGGACCGAAGCGGAAAGCTCTGACTGATGCAATAATTCGCCAGCCCCGACAATGGTCTGTCGCGCCAGCAGGCCCGCGGTTTCCTCATCGAACCCCAATGCTTCCGCAGCCTTTGCAAGCGCTTCGACCATGTAGAAGACATAGGCCGGGCCCGAACCGGAAACAGCCGTGACCGCGTCGATCAGCCCTTCCTCATCGACCCAGACAAACGCGCCGGTCGAGGAAAGAAGCGCCGCGATCACTTCCCGCATGGTCTCGTCGATGTCTGCGGCGAAAGCTGCAATCATGCCGCGCCCGACCTGAGCCGGTGTATTGGGCATGGCCCGAACGACCTTGAGACCTTGGCCCAGATAGGAGCGAAAGGTTGAAATGGGGGTTCCGGCTGCCACCGAGACCAGAACAGTATTTGGCGCAATCAACCCCGTGAGCCCCGGCAGGACCTTGCCCATCATTTGAGGCTTGACCGCAACAACCACGATATCAGCCTTGGCCAGCGCCTCGGCCGATGCAACCAGTTGGAACCCATGGGTTTGGGACAAGGATACCATTTCCTGCGGCATGCCGGGATCAACCACCGTCACGTTTGAACCGGACAATCCCATTTCGAGCCAGCCCGTCAGCATGGCTCCCCCCATCTTTCCAGCCCCCACCAATACAAGAGACATATCTGAAAGCGTCATCTTAAATCCTTCGTCCAACAATTTTTCAAAATCCCATGCTAGCGCGACTTTCGCACCGCTTTCAAGAAACAGGACACGCAAATACCAACGAAAAAACCCGACGGACCAGTCCGACGGGTTCATGGTTCACATCATGACGATCCGGAACAGCTGGAACGGCCCGGAGCAGATCAAGAAAGGAGGCCCTTGAGAAAGGCGCTATTCCGAGCTGTCGTCACCAGTTGGTTGATCATCAGCGGCAGCCACCAAACCGAGCTTCTCCTCCAGAACAGCAATCCTGGCAGCAAGAGCCTCATTCTCGTCGCGCGCGGCAACGGCCATTGCCTTCACGGCTTCAAACTCGTCCCGAGTCACCAGATCCATGTCGCCCATGAAGCGCTCCAACTGCGCCCGAATGGCAGTTTCAGCTTCATCCCGAACCCCTTGCGCGACGCCTGCGGCATCATTCATCAGTTTGGCAAATTCATCAAAAAGCCGGTTGTTCGTCTGTGTCATCGCACTTCCCCTAATTCGACTTGAAACACCATCCGCCAATGGCTGGACGGGCACGCGCCACATATCTGTCTTTATCACCAGATATAATGGCTCGATGGTATTTCACAACGAATATTTGTACTTTCCTTGACTTCAGGCAGATTAACCAACAAACAGCAATCAAAATTGCAGACTGAAACATAGGCGGCACCGTGACCTTTTTCGCGATACCCTTTCCCATGATCGATCCGGTTCTGATCTCACTGGGTCCGATTCAAATCCGCTGGTACTCAGTGGCTTACATTGCAGGTATCCTGCTTGCATGGGTCTACACCAAACGCATTGCCGCGAACGACAAGCTTTGGGCAAGAAATCAACCTCCGCTGTCTGGTGCCGAGCTTGATGATTTCGTGCTCTGGGCAACCATTGGCATCATCGCCGGAGGACGCCTTGGTTATGTCCTTTTTTACAATCTTGGTGAATATCTGGCCAACCCCCTGCAAATATTTGCCACCTGGCATGGAGGCATGTCCTTTCATGGCGGTTTTCTGGGGGTCACCCTTGCCATGATCCTGTTTTCGATAGCGCGCAAGATTTCGGTTCTGTCCATGTTCGATCTGATTGCGATCGCCTCCCCCATTGGACTGTTCTTTGGCCGCATCGCCAACTTTATCAATTCAGAACTCTGGGGTCGTCCCACCGATTTGCCCTGGGGCATTGTCTTCCCAACAGGTGGCCCAGACCCTCGCCACCCAAGCCAGCTTTACGAAGCTGCCCTTGAAGGTTTGGCAATTTTCCTCATCCTGCGCATTCTGAGCCACGCGACGGGAGCCCTGAAAAGGCCAGGCACGATTGCAGGCAGCTTTGCAATCCTTTACGGCATATTCCGCTCTCTGGTGGAATTGGTCCGCGTACCCGATGAACAGCTAGGCTACCTGAGCTTCGGCACCACCATGGGCATGTGGCTCTCGGCCCCGATGATTCTGGCAGGTCTGATCATGATCCTCTACGCACAGTTGAAAAAGGCGCATGACTGAACAGCCAAAACCACCGCTTGAGGATCGCATAAAGCGAATGATCATGTCGACCGGGCCGATCAGCCTTGCCGATTACATGACCCTTTGCCTCTATGATCCCGATCAGGGCTATTACACTGCGATGAGGCCAATCGGTGCCTGCGGCGACTTCATCACCGCTCCCGAGGTCAGCCAGCTCTTTGGCGAGCTCGTCGGTATCTGGCTTCTCGCCAATTGGCAGCAATCAGGCTGCCCTGCACCCTTCCATGTCGTCGAACTGGGACCGGGGCGCGGCACCTTGATGAAAGACATTGTGCGCGTCATGTCGAGCGCCCCCAAGGCAAAAGACCGCCTGCATGTGCATCTGGTTGAGATCAATCCGGCCCTCAGGGACGAACAGGACAAGGCGCTTGGTGAGGCAACGGTCGCGATCCGGTGGCATGACACAATTGAGACACTGCCCAAAGAGCCTCTCTTTATCATCGCTAACGAGTTTTTTGACTGCTTCCCCATCCATCAATGGGTGGCAAAGGACGGGAAATGGCACGAGCGCGTCATAGGACTGGATCAGGAGGAAAACCTCGCCTTCGGCCTTGGCCCGGTCCGCGCAATCATCAATCCCGACCAACCGATCAAGGAAGGTTCCATTCACGAGGTCAGCCCTGCGGCTGACGCGGTTTTCTCGATAATCGCGAGCCATTTGGCCGAATTCGGCGGCGCGGGCCTGTTTATCGATTATGGGTATAGCCAACCCGATTTGGGAGACACCCTGCAAGCCATACATCACCATGCCCATGCGAACCCGCTTCATCATCCCGGGCTGCAAGATCTTACGAGCCACGTCAATTTCGCCAATCTGCACATGATCGCCATGAGCGAACTGGAGGCAAAAGAAGCCTGCAATCTGACGGCTGCCCCCCTTGTCACACAAGGCGCGTTTCTGCTGGCGATGGGACTACTGGAACGCGCAGGACAATTGGGCAGAGGAGAGACACAGGCCCGACAGGAATCGATTGCAACGGACGTGGAACGCCTGGCCGCTCCAGACCAAATGGGTACATTGTTCAAATGCCTTGCAATCATGCCAAAAGGGTCGAATCTGCCTCCGATGACCCTAGAATAGAGTGCGGGAGCAAAAGTGATGCGGCAGGCCGCCTCACAATGCTCTTTTCCCGGTTGACTTCATCGCAAAAGCCCAACAATTTGCTGATCAGAATTCTATCTACCACTGCCCAAGGAGCCTAGATGCGCATTCAACATCCCTCGCTGCTCAATTTGTCCGGCATTGAACACGGCTTCTTCACCCGCAGCGGAGGCACATCGAGTGACACCTACCATAGCCTTAATTGCGGATATGGCTCGGATGACGATCAAGACAAGGTGCGCCAAAACCGGGCCCTTGTTGCAAAGACAATGGGCGTTGACGAAGGACGATTGGTAACGGCCTATCAGGTACATTCCGCAGACGCGATGGCAATAGATGCCCCTTTTCCGAAGGACAACACACCAAAGGTCGACGCATTGGTCACCACTTCGGAACGTCTTGCCGTGGCCATTCTGACAGCGGATTGTGGACCGATTCTTTTCGCAGATCCGATCCATCGCGTGGTTGCAGCCGCCCATGCCGGATGGCGCGGTGCATTTGGCGGCGTCATCGAGGAGACGATCCGGAAAATGTGCGAACTGGGGGCTGAGGCATCAAAAATCACCGCAATTCTGGGGCCAACCATATCTTGCAAAAACTATGAGGTTGACCAGGGCTTTTTGAACCGCTTCACTGAAACGAGGAAAGAGTGGGAACGGTTTTTCAGTCCGGGGCAAAGAGAAGGCCACCACCAGTTTGATCTGCCAGCCTTCATCATGATGCGGCTGGAGCACAGTGGTATTGGCACTGCGGTCAATCTGGATCTGTGCACCTATGAAGAAGAAGACCGGTTTTTCAGCTATCGGCGCTCAACCCACCGCAAAGAACCGGATTATGGTCGACAAATATCGACAATTGCCCTTGTCTGATCGACCCTGAAAAGAACTGCTTGAAGTCCGCCAACCAAGGAGCTTGAACATGGCGCTACACTTTTCCGAGGAAGAATTCAAAAGCCGCAAGGCCTCCCTCTTGGCAAAAATGGCAGACCGCAAGCTCGACGTCATGCTGATTTTCTCTCAGGAAAGCATGTTCTGGCTCACCGGCTATGACACAACCGGCTTCGATCTTTTCCAATGCCTCATTCTGCGCAAGAACGGAAAAACCGACCTGCTTACGCGCTCTGCGGATGTCAGACAGGCCAAACTGACGAGCAACATCAACAATATCCATATCTGGGCAGACCGAAAAAAGAAGAAGGCATCGCCAGCGATGCAGCTGCGTGGCCTGCTTGAAGATCTCGATCTTCTGGGAAGCCGCATCGGCATTGAATATGATGCTCATGGCCTTACCGCAAAAGATGGCCGGACCCTGGACGAATCCTTGCGATCTTTTGCCGACACCGAAGACGCATCGAGGATCATTCCTCCTTTGCGGTCAATCAAGTCCGGGGCAGAAATCGCCTATATACGCCGCGCCGCCGAGTTGACTGATCTTGCCTTCAACGTGAGCCTTCCGCTCATCAAGGCCGGCAGTGACGAAGGCAAAATTCTGGCCGCGATGCAGGGAGCCATTCTTGAAAATGGAGGTGATTTTGCAGCTTCTCACTTCGTTTGCGGCTCGGGCGAAAACGCCCTGCTATGTCGCTACAAGACTGGCACCCGGACACTGGAAGCAAAAGACCAGATCACGATGGAATGGTCTGGTGCCTATCGCCATTATCACGCCCCTGCGATGCGAACTGTCTTGATCGGGGAAGCGACGGCACGCCATCAAGAGCTCTATGAAATTGGCAAACAGGCTCTCAAATCCGTTGAGGCGGTCATGCGACCTGGCCACATGATCGGAGAAATATTCGACGCACATGCCAGGGTCATCGACGAATTGGGTGCGCACGCACACCGGCTCAACGCCTGCGGCTATAGCGTCGGAGCCGCCTTTGCCCCGAGCTGGATGGGGTGGCCGCTGATCTATCGCGGCAATGAATATCAGATCTGCTCCAACATGACATTGTTTGTTCATATGATCATGATGGACAGCGAAAACAACATCGCCATGAGCATGGGCCAGACCTACTTGACCACAGAAGCCGAGCCAGAATCCCTTTCAGCGCTCCCCATGGACTTGCTCGTCCTTTGAGGAAGAGCAGCAAACTGGACAAGTTCGGGTGCCGGGATCGCATGGCACCCCTTCCTTCAAAAAACTTGCCCCAGCCTCAATCGCACATCAAAACTGCCGATCAATAAAGTGTTTCTTTATCTCCTTGGTCTACCGTGGCGATAAGGATAACGTTTTGTTTCTGAAGTCTGTGGCATTTTCATCATTGCATTAAGGACGTTTGAGAATCTGCCCAGGCCAGTAAAACCGCTAATTTCGTTCGAAGCCAAACGGCCATTCAAATCCGAGCAGGAAGCGGCTGAAAAATGCGGAGTATTAGTATCATGCGTAAATTACTCTTTGGATCGACCTCCAAGGTCGCAATCTGTGTGTCAGGAACTCTGATCTTGTCCGCCTGTGCGTCAGGTGGCGTACCGACCCCTCCCAGAACCATTGGTGGAACACCACCATCAATCATGGAAAGTCAGCCGCCAGCAGAAGACTACACAACAACAACAACAGATCAGAGTGAAAACCAGTCAGATCCGTCACCCACTGAAGACGAGAGAACCGACACCCTTCCTCCGGCAACCAGTATGCCAGGCGAAACCGCTCCGAGGGCGCAGGAACCGGCCCCTCAGAGAACCGAGGAAACAAGGGCATATCTTACCTTTGAACCCATGGTCGGAGCTCCGAAATCGGTTGCAACCGAATTGTCCAAGGCATTGGGCCTGCGCGTTGCACAGAAGGCTTTGCCTGTTGTTGCTCGGTCTGACACGAAGGTTACCCACCGCATCAAGGGCTATTTCTCCGCCAGTGAGTCCGGCTCCGATTGCGTCATTTCCTATGTTTGGGACATTTTTGATCCCAAAGGAAAACGCGTTACCCGGGTAACTGGATCGAAAAAAACCGCCATGATTTCATCTGACCCATGGGACAGCGTAAAGGGCGATGTTCTGGATGAAGTGGCGATTGATACGGCCGCAAAAATCAAGACCTGGTTCAGCAGCCTCTGAAAGCTTCCGCACCCATTTCCTTTTCATGAGCCTGAAACGAACGGCAGTCAGACCTCGTCTCGCTTTCGGCTCATGAAGGTATCTCCCCGTCAGCAAGGCTGGCCACAGGCCAAAACAATATTAATAGGCAAGAATTCCAAGGGCAGGCCTGTGAAAACATTGCCTGTTACATCCTTGTAAAAAATAACAATCAACCCACCCAACCAAACCAAAACTGCTTAAAAACCAAGCAAAGCCCTGCGCTCAAACTGCGACAGATTGTCCCGGTCTATTTGTTTTTGGCACAATTAACTATAATTAAAACAGGCTACTCATAACGTTTTCGCAAAAGCATGAATTCTTCTTTTCGAGGACGCATCCATATGAAAAAGCGCTCATTTTATGGATTTGCGAGAACCAAATTTTCATTCTTTGCAAATTTCGTAACGTCCGTTTTTATTTTCTTGATTGCCACAAAGCAGGTCTGGGCCACAAGTTCCCTTGAAGCTCGAATTTCAGAGCTCGAAGCACAAATCGCTCAGGGGCTCGAAGCGCAGCAGACCAACTCCGATCACATCTGGACGATGACAGCCGCTGCCCTGGTATTGCTTATGCAGGTCGGTTTTCTTCTGCTTGAAGGCGGCATGGTCCGATCGAAAAACTCGATCAACGTTGCGCAGAAAAACATACTGGACCTTCTGATTTCCGTATCGCTTTTCTACTTGATCGGTTTCGGATTGATGTTTGGCTCCAGTGTTGCCGGCGTGGTTGGCTGGGAGCCATCGCTGTTTGCCTGGGATTCCTTCCCTGACTGGAACTATACCTTCTTCGTTTTTCAGGCCGTTTTCGTAGGAACCGCAGCAACGATCGTCTCTGGGGCCGTGGCCGAAAGGATGACCTTCACCGGCTATCTCGCCAGTTCCGTCCTCATATCGATGATCATCTATCCTGTCTTTGGCCATTGGGCCTGGGGCAACCTGCTAGAGGGTGACAACACCGCATGGCTGGCAGATCAAGGCTTCATCGATTTTGCCGGATCAACTGTCGTCCACTCCGTTGGTGCCTGGGTAGCTCTTGCCGGTATCATCACTATCGGCCCACGTATTGGCAGGTTCAACAAGGACGGGTCCGTCAACAAGATTCAAGGCTATTCCATCGTTCTCGCATCAGCCGGTGCGATCATCCTTCTGTTCGGTTGGATCGGCTTCAATGGCGGCTCCACGACAGCGGGAACCCCGGACTTCGCCAGAATTGTCGCCAATACCCTGCTCGCTGCCGTTTTCGGTGGAACCGTCGGCTTCTTGTTTGGCTGGATACGCGACGATGTGTTTGAACCTAGCCGCTCCATCAACGGGATGTTGGGCGGTCTGGTGGCGATCACCGCGGGTTGCGACGCCGTCAATCCCCATGGTGCGGTTATCATCGGCATCACCGCAGGCATCTTGGTCTGTGTGGCTGAAGATGTCATCGCCAGCAAATTCAAACTTGACGATGTTGTCGGTGCGGTATCCGTACATGGTGTCGGCGGGGTCCTCGGTACTCTCATGGTCGCCCCCTTTGCCATCGAAAGCAAACTGGCAGCTGGAAGTCGCCTGGGACAATTTGTCGTCCAGGCCGAAGCCGTGGCGATCTGTTTTGCCTGGACCTTCTCAATGGCCCTGATCATGTTCAAGCTGATCGACAAGACAGTTGGCTTGCGCGTCAGCATTGAAGATGAACTGAGGGGCCTCAACATCGCAGAACATGGCGCATCCCTTGGCACCGGCGAGTTGCAACGGCAACTGATCGAGATGACAGACGGGCGTTGTGATTTGACAAGCCGCTTTGACGAAAGCTCTGGCGATGAAATGGGCGAGTTGGCTCAGGTCATCAACCCATTCGTTGCCAAGGTTCACAATCTGGTTCGGCAGATCTCCAAACATGCAGGGGAAGTAGACGAAACCTCTCAAAATCTCGTTGAGATTTCCGAGGAATTCACCACCAACTCGCAATTGCTGTCCAGTCACTCGAACAAGATGCACGATGTTGCCTCAAGCGTGGAGTTGCGGATCGGTTCGGCCAAGGAAACCTCGAACCAGATGGCGCAATATGGACAGGAAATCGTCGGCTCCGCAAAAACCATGTCCGATGAGATCCGCGAAGTCTCAGACACGGTTGGCGAGTTGGCCTGCTCGGTGCAAAATATTGCCTCCAACGCAGACAGCGCATCCGAGATTGCCCTCAAGGCGTCGGACCTGTCCCAGTCTGCCAATCAGACAATGCAGTCACTGGTCCTCGCGTCTCGGGAAATTGATACGGTCGTGCAATTCATTATGAGTGTTGCTAACCAGACCAATCTGCTCGCCCTTAACGCAACCATCGAGGCCTCGCGTGCAGGCGAAGCTGGCAGAGGATTCTCGGTCGTTGCCAATGAGGTCAAACAACTCGCGATTCAGACGTCAAAGGCCGTCGAGGAAATCCAGGAAAAGGTCGCCCGCATTCAGTCCGGTTCCAATAGCGCTCAAAGCGGTATCGACGAAGTGGCCCAGATCATTGATGCGATCCGGGATGGCGTCGAAATGATCCGAGAAACGACTCATCAGCAGAGCCAGTCAACATCCAACATCGCCAGAAGCACGACTCACATCAGCACGATGGCCGAAGAAATGACCAGTCGGATAACCAGCCTGTCGACGGGCATCAACGACATATCCAACAATTCGGTGGACATGTCTGTGGATTCCGCAGGCCTCTCCAACACCAGCAAAGAGCTGAGCGCGCGAGCCAAAGATGGTGAAGCCAATGCGGGCAGAACCAGACAAAGAGCCCATTCGCTCAAGACGGTGTCGCAGGAACTGGTGCAGGCCGTATCAGAATTCGAGGTTTGATCACCAGAGACGGTCACGTCTGAACTTTTCAAATCAACACAATACAAAACTCACGCTCCGAAGCGGCAAACCGTTTCGGAGCTTTTTTTGACGAGTTTTTAACGAAAAATCACGCTCAACCTGTCACATAAACTTTACATTTACAGGCTTCCGTGTTTACAACGCCCTAGAAACATCTCTCGTATTTTTCATCACTGCGGATGCTCGGACTTATCTGCAGACAATCACTTTCTCAACATTTGGCCAAGTTTGTTGAATGTTGACAAGTTGATTGTGTTTTTTAGGACGCAAACTGAGCCACCCCCGACTACAGGCTCCCCATCATCATTGCAAAAGCGATAGGGCATACGGTTCATGAAACTTTTCGCCGGCAACTCCAATCCCACTCTTTCCAAACGCATCGCGGACTATCTGGGCATCGAACTTTGCGATGTCTCTGTACGACGCTTTGCAGACCAGGAAATCTTCATCGAGATCCATGAAAATGTCCGCGGCCAGGATGTATTCGTGGTTCAGCCAACGTCCTACCCGGCCAACGACCATCTGATGGAATTGCTGATCCTTATCGACGCATTGCGTCGCGCCTCGGCACGCCGGATCACAGCAGTCGTTCCATATTTCGGTTATGCCCGGCAGGATCGCAAACCCGGTCCAAGAACGCCGATCTCGGCCAAGCTGGTGGCCAACCTGATCACCAGAGCCGGAGCGGACCGCGTCCTCACCCTCGATCTGCACGCAGCGCAGATACAAGGCTTCTTCGATATTCCAACCGACAACCTCTATGCCGCACCGGTTTTCTCACGCGACATTCTGGAACGCAACGAAGTGGAAGACGTCATGGTTGTTTCGCCAGACGTTGGCGGCGTTGTCCGTGCCCGATCACTCGCCAAGCGCATCGGCGCACCGCTCTCCATCGTCGACAAACGGCGCGAGCGTGCAGGTGAATCCGAAGTGATGAACATCATCGGCGACATCTCGGGCCGTAACTGCATTCTGGTTGATGACATCATTGATTCCGGTGGCACCCTCTGCAACGCCGCAGAAGCCTTGATGGCAAAAGGCGCTGCATCGGTTACCGCATACATCACCCACGGCGTCCTCTCCGGTGGAGCCGTTGCAAGGATCACATCCTCGAAACTGCGCGAACTGGTCATCACCGATTCCATCGAGCCGACCGAAGCGGTACTGAACGCCCATAATATCCGCGTTCTCAGTGTCTCGAACCTTTTGGGAGAAGCCATCTCCCGCACGGCCAACGAACAATCGGTCTCGTCCCTTTTCGACTAGCAGCCCCGCTCTCAAAGCGATGGCGTTCAGTTGATATGAACGAACAAGACAATTGGCCCGCCAGCAGATCCGATCTGCGGCGGGCTTTTGCTTTCCTTGTCAAAAAAAGGCGGCCCTCTTGGCTGTCCAGATCATCCTGTTTATTCAACAAGAGATGAGCTGATTTGCCGCAAAGGAAATGATCTGATCTGCTTGCCCCCTCAGGGTCAAGGCCCCATTTAAACAATGGGCTTTCTCACCTCAGGGAGGATATCATGCAGTTCACGGAAGCAGATCTTTTCGCCGTTTTCGAGGCGTGGAACAATGCCGCCTGGCCCTTGCAGTTTATCGCTTATGGGCTTGGGCTGATCGCGGTCGGCCTTTTATTGCGCCCCTCGAAGCGATCCACGACAACAACACTCATCATCCTTGCAGCAATGTGGCTCGTCAATGGGATCGGCTTTCACTGGTCCTACTATACAGCTGTCACCCCTGCTGCCTGGGTTTTTGGCGCAGCCTTCGTGATCGAGGGTCTTCTGCTTGCCGCCACGCCCTTTGTTGCTCCAACCTTCAGGATCGGACCGCGCAAGGATGCCGCAACGCTTGTTGCTCTTGCCCTTATTCTCTATGCAATGGTGTTTTACCCACTCTTGGGGATGTTATTTGGCCAAAGCTATCCTGCGACACCGACCTTTGGATTGATACCCTGCCCGACAACGATTTTCACCCTCGGTCTCCTTCTGCTCGGCAGTTGGGGAATGGCAAAATGGCTCTTGATCATCCCTTGCCTTTGGGGCGTCGTCGGAGGCAGCGCTGCGATCCTGTTCGGCGTACCTCAGGATTACGGACTGATCCTTGCAATGCTCCTGGCTGTGGGATCCGTCATCGGTCACTGGTTCGGACTGCGCTTGGTCCGGCATGAGATTCAGGAGCGTGCCTGAAGGAGCGAAACCGGCGTCTCTTTCATCCCGCGCGCGACAAGGCTAGCGGCTGACGCAGCAAACAAGGCTCAGGCCCTCATGCCTTCAAACCCGGTCGCTAAAAAGGCCCATATTTCAGCGCCAAACGCTTGCCTTCCTCGTCCCTTTGCCTTATAAGCCCGTGAAGCTGCCTCTACACCCTTGGAGGAGTTGCAGCAAATGGGCCGGAAATCGGCCTTTTTTCAGTTATCTAGGAGTTTACTATGGCTGACTTTGAATTCAAAGCAGAACGCCGTGATCGGGTTGGTAAGGGGGCCGCTCGTGCACTTCGTCGCGAAGGCAAGATCCCTGCCGTGATCTATGGCGATAAAAAAGAGCCACTGGCCATTTCCATTCCTTTCAAGGAAGCGGAATTGCAGATCAAGAAAGGTGGCTTTCTGTCTCACATCATCAGCATTGATGTGGAAGGCGAAAAGGTCCGCGTGATCCCTCGCGACTATCAACTTGACGTCATTCGCGACTTCGCCACGCATGTTGATTTCCTGCGCGTTTCCCAAACCACCAGAATCACTGTTGGTGTGCATGTCAAATTCATCAATGAAGAAGACTGCCCGGGTCTCAAACGCGGCGGTGCGCTCAATATCGTGCGCCGTGAAGTTGAAGTCCAGTGCCCTGCAACAGAAATTCCTGAAGCAATCACTGTTGACCTCAAAGAAGCAGATATCGGCGACTCGATCCACATCTCATCGGTTACCCTGCCGAATGGTGTGACCCCGACAATCACCGATCGCGACTTCACCATCGCAACCATCGCAGCTCCAGCCGGTTACAACGAACAGGCTGAAAGCGAAAGCGAAGAAGAAGAAGAATAATCACTCTGAATTTTCAGAGCCCTAAAAGAACACGGGTTCGGGAGAAAGTACCATGTATCTGCTTGTCGGACTTGGCAATCCCGGACCCAAATATCAAGGCAATCGCCACAATATCGGTTTCATGGCGATCGATGAGATTGCCCGCCAGCAAAATTTCGGCCCATGGCGCCGGAAATTCCAGGGCGAAGTGAGCGAGGGCCAGATTGGCAGACACAAGGTCCTGCTGCTCAAACCAACCACCTTTATGAATGAATCCGGCCGGGCGATCACCGAGGCATGCCGGTTTTACAAAATCGAACCTCGGGACGTCTTCGTTTTTCATGATGAACTTGATCTCAAGCCCGGCAAGGTAAAAGCCAAGCTTGGTGGTGGGGTCGCAGGGCATAACGGCTTGCGCTCGACAGGAGCCCATATCGGCAACGAGTTTCACCGTGTACGCCTCGGGATCGGGCATCCCGGACGGGAACGCGTCACCCAGTGGGTTTTGGGAGATTTTGCCAAAGCGGACAGAGAGTGGCTCGAGCCAATACTCGATGCCCTTGCCAAGTCCACCCCCAGTTTGCTCGAAAAAGATCTGGGCCGTTTCATGACCGATTTCAGTCAGATCCTGTCACCTCCGGTCAACGGCCATAAGAAACAGAAATCTGTTGATGGCGATGGGTCTGATCGGAAGCCGGACCAGAAGTCGGATAAAGAAAAGAGCAACGCCGATAATGGCACCAGGGACAAAGCCCGCTCCGACGAAGCACAGGAGCCCCCTAAGAATGCGATGGCCGAAGCGCTGATGCGTCTTGCCTTCAAGAACAAGGATGAATAGCAATGGGTTTTAAATGCGGTATCGTGGGCTTGCCAAATGTTGGCAAATCAACCCTGTTCAATGCGCTCACCAAAACAGCGGCAGCACAGGCTGCCAATTACCCCTTCTGCACTATCGAGCCCAACACCGGCGACGTCGCCGTACCGGACCCTCGCATGGAAGCAATTGCCAAAATTGCTGGCTCCAAAGAGATCATCCCGACACGCTTGACCTTTGTTGACATCGCCGGCCTTGTACGCGGCGCATCCAAGGGTGAAGGTCTTGGCAACCAGTTTCTGGCCAATATTCGTGAAGTCGACGCAATCGTTCACGTTCTGCGCTGCTTTGAAGATGACGATATCACCCATGTCGAAGGCAAGATCGACCCGGTCACCGACGCGGAAACGGTCGAGACCGAATTGATGATATCGGACATGGAGAGCCTTGAGCGCCGCGTCATCCCCTTGCGCAAAAAGGGACAGACTGGCGACAAGGACGCCAAGGCACAGGCTGCTCTGATGGACAGCCTGCTTGAGCTGCTGCATGATGGCAAGCCGGGCCGGATGCTCGATATCATCGACGAAGAACATCGTCGGGCCGTCTCGGATCTCAATCTGCTGACCACCAAACCGGTTCTCTATATTTGCAATGTCGATGAGGAAAGTGCAGCGACGGGCAATCAGTATGCCGATGCCGTCAAGGACATGGCAGACAAGCAGGGCGCTGGTGCAGTGGTCATTTCAGCGGCCATTGAAGCGGAAATCTCCCAGCTCGACAGCGAAGAACAAGTCGACTTTCTTGAGACCCTCGGGCTTGAAGAACCCGGACTTGATCGCATGATCCGCGCCGGTTATGACCTCTTGCACCTCATCACCTATTTCACCGCAGGTCCGAAAGAAACCCGCGCATGGACGGTGACCAGGGGTTGCAAAGCACCTCAGGCAGCAGGCGTGATTCATACCGACTTCGAACGTGGCTTCATTCGCGCCCAGACCATCGCCTACAACGATTATGTCACGTTGGGGGGCGAAACGGCAGCCAAGGAAGCTGGCAAAGCCCGCGACGAAGGCAAGGAATATATCGTCCAGGACGGCGACGTCATGCTCTTCAAGTTCAACACTTGAGTTGAATCAACTATTCCGCGTCTGTCTTCAAAACAACAAAGCCGCCTCGAGATTTTTGAGACGGCTTTTTCATGTCTGCGTGTCAGAGATTAGTCATCTTTGCCACAGCTGTTTATTCCCAATGGCACATACAGCGGGCAGAAGCGAAACAGCCCTGTGGCAAGGGGCACAATGCCGATCAGCCCCCACAGGCTTTTTGGCCCGATCACCGTAATCGCCAACAAGGCGACACCAATGATGATCCGTAGAATGCGATCAAGATTTCCCACATTGGTTTTCATTTCAATCTCCTCAATAAGCAATAGCCTCATATTAGCCAACGAGCAGCGCTTCGCCAATAAAACCATACGGTGAAGAACCGCAACACCCTAATTAAAAAATGGACAGTTTGTGCCTGTCTCACACATCGTAAGCCTGGACAGGCTCAATCTATCACCGCAGGGCAATGAGCCTATAAAACAGAAATCCGCCGATCTCACGCACAGATCGACGGATAAACGAGACATCACAAAATAGATCGAGAAGAGCGGCCTATTCGCCTTCGAAAGCAACCAGCGAATGCACATCGACGCCCTTTTCACGCAAAAGCGAAGCACCGCCAAGATCTGGCAAATCGATAACAAATGCGGCAGAAACGATATCGCCACCAACCCTTTTGAGCAACTCAATGGCGGCAAGAGCCGTTCCGCCTGTTGCAATCAGGTCATCAACCAGCAGCACGCGCTCTCCTTGCGCGATCGCATCTGCATGCAGCTCAATACGATCCGTTCCATATTCAAGCGAATAGTCCTGCCCGACCACTTTGCCAGGCAATTTGCCTTGTTTGCGAATCGGAACGAAGCCAACACCGAGCACGTCCGCCATGGCGCCACCAAAGATGAAGCCGCGGGCCTCAATGCCAGCCACCTTGTCGATTTTCTGGTCCATATAGGGCTCTGTCAGATCGCGCACCGATTGTTTGAAGCCCGCACCATGTGCAATCAGACTGGTAATGTCACGAAATATGATCCCGGTTCTTGGATAGTCCGGAATGGAACGAATAAGGGATTTCAGGTCCAGTCTTTCGCTGCTTTGCATCAAAGGCTCCAATTCTTCACAAAACACATCGGGATAGCGGTCTCCGGCGTGCCAATCAACCATAGATCTCATCCATGTCAAATCTGCCAGTTCGCAGCATGAAACCACGTCGCGACGTTGATAGACACACGACCCACCCCACAGATGAGAGGATGATCAAGCCCCCCTGATCGAGTCCAAAATCTGATTTGCAATCGCGACTGATCCCATTGAGATCCGCAATATCCTGATCCGCTTTCAACAAACAAATAGGTTGGTCAGCACACCAGCAACTCAATAGCAAATATCAGCCTGATATGCCAGCTTGGCTTTCGGCCTAATCGTCATGTCAAACGCCGACCACACACACCCTTGAAATCTGCCAGACCCGGCATCGAAAGTCACAATTCGGCAGCGAAAGACAAATCACGCCTCACCGGGAAAAGGAAATCCGCTCAATCGCACTATATGCGGCAAATAGACGGGCTCACTCAGCCCTTCATCCCCCCAGATCGCCTTGAGTGCGGCAACGCAGGCCTTGCCGTATCCTTCAACAGGAACGCCAACAGCATTCAGCCAATCGGCAATCCAAATGTTGATGGGATTATTGTCAAACCCGAAAAAGGCGAAATCCCGAACAGGATCAAGCCCGGCTTCGACGACCCGGCGCTGAGCGCCATAAGCCAGAACATCACTCATGCAGAGGATGACCCGAGGCGGATCCGGCATTTCCAGAATGGTCTTCATGCATGCATAGCCGACTTCTAGGGGATTGGGGTCACTGGTGGTAAAATGCAATATCCGCTCCGGGCCTATTCCGGCTTGCGCCATGCCATCAAGCACCCCTTGCCGCCGATAAGTCGCGGCCGTTGCATCAAGCGAGGCGTGAATAAGCCCAAAGCGATCAAGCCCCCTCACCGTCAGGCAATTGGCAATGTCAACACCGGCCTGATAATTGTCCAAACCGACATATGGGCTGTTGAAATTTCCGGGATCAGGTCTGTTGACGAAAAGCATGGAGACACCGTGCTCGCGCATCCGATCAAGAACGCTGCTCTGCACCGCACCGATAATGATCACGGCTCTCGCCAGTTGGGATTGCATCTCCAGCAGATATTCGTCCTGAACATCTGCCCTTTCGTGCGTGTCGCACAAGGACAGGACATAGCCCTCATCCCTCAGTGCCCATTCTATGGAAGAGGCAATCGCTGCCATAGCCGGATTTTCGATAGCGGCAGCCAGAAGCCCGACAATCCGACTCTCCTGACATCGAAGAGCCCGGCCAATGCTTGCAGGTCTGTAATTCAATGCCTCTACGGATGCACGAACCCTCAGAATGGTGTCCTTGGAGGCTTTGTTCGTTACGCCATTGATGATACGGGATGCCGTTGCGATCGATACGCCAGCATGTTCAGCAACCATTGCGAGCGAGGCCCGGCCATTTTTTTTCTTGGGTTTGGCCTTTTTGGAATCAGATGACATATGGGTTCCCTATAGGAATAATCTATATTTTCATAACCAATATGATCCGACCCTACAAGTCTTACGAGAGTTTTATCCAGCCACCAGCAAGAATTATTCAAAAGAGACCACAAAGCAACGTAAGTCCGCAATATTCTTGGTGATTGAGGACACTTTGCAATCGGCGGAAACGATCTCCAAACAGAAAAAGGGGCTCAAATGAGCCCCTTTGATCGATACCGATAAATCCTGATCTAGTGTTTGACGCCAGACCACAATTTTCTCTTTGTAAAATAGAGCAGCACGGAGAACATGACCAGGAAAATCAAGGCATTGATTCCGACCCGTTTGCGCTCTTCGAGCTTGGGCTCTGCCGCCCACATCAGAAACGCGGTCACGTCTTTGGCATATTGCTCCTTGGTCATCGAAGTGCCATCGGTGTAATCCACCAATTCATCATCGAGCGGTGGTGCCATGCCAATCGCGACCCCTGATCCGTAAGCAGGGTTGTAGTATTTATCCCCGACGGCTTCTTCCAGCTCCTCAGGAGTCTCTTCATAAGAGGTCAGAAGAGCATAAATATAGTCTGCACCATATTCCTGATAGCTGGTAATCGGATGCCAGACCATACGAATGAGATCATTGAAAAACTCAATACCGACATCCGGGCCAATCGAGGCAGCTCTGGCTTTCGCGATCAAGGAGAGATCCGGCGGCAGCGCACCACCGTTGGCAGATTTCGCCTCTTCGTCATTGGCAAAGGGTGATGGGAAATAATCGTAAGGCTTGGCTTCACGCATAAACATTTCGCCATCGGCATTCGGACCATCTTCGACTTCATATTCAGATGCCAGAGACTTGACCAGTTCTTCGTCGAACTCAGGTCCGCCTTTGTCGCTCAGGTTGCGGAAGGCGATATATTTCATCGCATGGCAGCTGGAGCAGACTTCCCTGTAAATCTGATAACCGCGCTGGAGCTGGGCCCGGTCAAACTTGCCGAATGCTCCGGAGAATGACCAGTCCTGTTTCTTGTAGTGAAAGCTGCTTTCACTCGAAGCCTCAACCCCTGCGACAGACATCGCAAGAGCTCCGGCCATGACGAGCGCACGCGCAGCGTTTTTGGTAAGCGTAATCATGGATCAACCCTTTCCTCGCTCGTTCAGGCTTTTGAATCGGCGCCGACAACTGCACTATGCTTTGCCAGAACCGCTTCGTTGATGGATGCAGGAACTGGCTTTGGCTTTTCAATGAAGCCAAGCACCGGCAAGATCACCAGGAAGTATGCAAAATAGTAGACGGTGAAGATACGCGCCCACAGGATGTAGCCTCCTTCAGCCGGTTTGCCGCCCAGATATCCAAGACCCAGACAAACAATCACGAAAATCCAGAAGAATTGTTTGCCAAGCGGGCGGTAGGACATCGAGCGCACCTTGGACGTATCAAGCCAAGGCAGCACAAACAGCACAAGAATCGCACCGAACATCGCCAGAACGCCGCCGAGCTTGTCGGGAATCGCGCGCAGAATCGCGTAGAACGGCAGGAAGTACCATTCAGGCACGATATGAGGCGGTGTGACCATAGGGTCGGCAGGAATATAGTTATCCGGATGCCCCATGAAATTCGGCACCATGAACATCATCCAGGCAAAAAAGACCAGGAAGACAACGGCAGCAAAAATGTCCTTGACCGTATAGTAAGGTGTAAAGGGAACCGTGTCCTGACTGTCCTTCACCTCAACCCCGGTTGGATTGTTGTTGCCGACCACATGGAAGGCCCAGATATGCAGGCCAACCACCGCTGCCAGCATGAAGGGCAACAGATAATGCAGGGAGAAGAACCGGTTGAGCGTTGCATTGTCAACCGCGAAACCACCCCACAAAAGCTCGACAATCGGGTCACCAATAATCGGGAAAGCCGAAAACAGGTTGGTGATAACGGTAGCGCCCCAGAATGACATCTGACCCCAAGGCAGAACATAGCCCATGAAGCCGGTTGCCATCATCAGCAGGAAGATAACGACACCCAGGATCCAGACCACTTCGCGTGGAGCCTTGTAGGATCCATAGTAAAGACCGCGGAAAATATGGATATAGACCGCGATAAAGAACATCGAGGCACCGTTGGCATGCATGTATCGCAGCATCCAGCCCCAATTGACGTCGCGCATGATATGCTCGACGGAGTCAAACGCAATGGCGGTGTTCGGCGCATAATGCATGACGAGCACAACGCCGGTCAGAATCTGGGCAACCAGACAGATCGCCAGAATTGCACCAAAGGTCCAAAAATAGTTGAGATTCTTTGGAACGGGATAAGCAACGAATGAGCCATGCACAAAACCGAAAATCGGCAGGCGGCGCTCCATCCATTTGACAAACCCGTTCTGCGGTTCGAAAGTCGAATGTCCGCTCATGACTGGTCTCCTTAAGATTTTGCTGGCATTAGCCGATTTTGATCAGGTCGTCGGTGACGAAATCATAAGGCGGCAGCTCAAGATTGAGCGGCGCAGGCCCCTTACGAATACGGCCAGCTGTATCATAATGCGACCCATGACACGGACAGAACCATCCATCATAGTCCCCTTGCTCACCCAAAGGCACACACCCCAGATGGGTGCAGATACCAATCTGGATCAGCCACTGATCCTTGCCAGCTTTGACGCGTTCTTCATCCGTCTGCGGATCTCTGAGCTCAGCCAAATCGACAGCCCGAGCAGCATCAATCTCTTCCTGAGTACGATACCGGATGAAAATCGGTTTACCGCGCCATTTCACGGTCAAGGTCTGTCCTTCTTCAATTGAAGAAAGATCTACCTCGATGGATGCAAGAGCAAGCGCGGTTGCATCTGGATTCATCTGGTCAATAAACGGCCATGCAAGCGCTGCCGCGCCTACCGCCCCAAACGCTCCGGTCGCGATATAAAGAAAATCGCGGCGGGTCGGTTCTTCCCTCTCGCTGGTAGCCAAGACTTGGTCCTCTTCTAACCAGTGCCCAACTCTAGCTCGCATGCGGCTCCTAAATGCAACCCTCTCCTCAAAGCGGGTAAGCTCCCTTGATCGCAACAAGCCAACTCAATCAAAGCAGACAAAGAATGTTTGCTTTTCCGCATTTCTTTTTACACTGAACACGGGCCTTGTCCAGAGCAACAGACGGCAGTTTAGACCAATTCTACCAAAACTCGGCTGACAAATTCGTCTTATACATGGGAAAAAGTCCCGTAAAGCTCAGCAATATTACGGATTAAAATAAGCAGAACTACAGAACACAAAGGGCAACAAGCCGTGACAAGCCTGTCGCTCAACGAGAATATTGTCGCACCTTAGAAAAGTTGTAAAAAGCCGGTCAAAAAGCTCAAAATCACGCGATGAAACCACCCGATTGCCGATCCCACAAGGAGGAATAAAGGCCTCCCTTTTGCAGAAGTTCTTCATGCGTTCCCATTTCAACCACCTGTCCTTGGTCCATGACGATCAAGCGATCAAGGCTGGCGATGGTTGAAAGCCGGTGGGCAATCGCCAACACAGTTTTGCCATCCATCAGGAGATTGAGGCTGTCTTGAATAGCCGCCTCGACCTCTGAATCGAGCGCCGATGTTGCTTCATCCAGCACCAGAATGGGAGCATTTTTCAAAAGCACGCGTGCAATGGCGATTCTCTGTCGCTGCCCACCGGAAAGCTTGATTCCCCGTTCTCCGACATGAGCCCGCAAACCGGTCCGTCCTTTGTGGTCCTTCAATCCGGCAATGAAATCCAGAGCCTGAGCCCGAACCGCAGCCTGACGCGCCTCCTCTTCGCTCGCCCCTTCTTTGCCATAGTTGATATTTTCCATCACGGAGCGATGCAGCAAAGACGTATCCTGAGTGACGACACCAATTTGCGATCTGAGACTATCCTGCTGTATGTCGGCAACCGATTGACCGTCAATTCTGATCGCGCCGGAATTGAGATCATGAAACCGCAGAAGCAGGTTGATGAGAGTAGATTTGCCGGCACCAGATCGACCGACAAGTCCGATTTTTTCTCCCGGTCTGATAGTCAGGCTGAGATTGTCAACCACGGGCTCGTCCTTGCCATAGTCAAAGCAAACCTTGTCAAAGACGATCTCTCCTTTCGTGACCTTCAGCGGCACGGCTCCGGGTTTGTCCACGACCACATGCGGTTTGGAAATTGACCCGATGCCATCCTGCACGGTGCCGATATTCTCGAAAATTCCGGTAACCTCGAACAGAATCCATTCTGACATCCCGAGCAGGCGCATGATCAGGCCGGTAATCAAGGCAATATCACCTGGCAGAGCCTGCCCCAATTGCCAGAAATAAAGAGCGACCGCGACCGATGAAAAGAGAAGCAAATGGTTGATGCTCTTGAGGAAAAGTTCCATCGAAGTGACCAGACGCATCATCCGGTAGACATTCTCGATAAAACGAACCATGAAGGTCTTGGCATAGCTGTCTTCACGCGAGGCATGAGAAAACAGCTTGACGATTGAAATGTTCGAATAGGCGTCGACCACCTTCCCGACCATCTCGGATCTCCGGTCCGCCTGTTCTTTCGAAACGTCCCGCAGCCGAGGCACAAAATGGTAGAGCACGCCCAGATAGGCAATCAGCCACACGATCATTGGCACCATGAGCTGCCACTTTGCTTGTGCGATGATCAGGGCCGCAGTTGTGAAATAGACCGAAACATAAACCAGAACATCAACCAGACGCGTCACGATTTCGCGCGTCGACATGGCAGTCTGCATGACTTTCTGTGATATCCGGCCAGCAAATTCGTCCTGATAATAGACCATCGACTGGCGCAGCAAATACCGATGCAGCAACCAGCGGATCGAAGTCGGGAAGTTTCCCATGATCGTCTGATGAAACAGAAGCTGCCAAACAAGTTCCACAACTGGCATGATCACCAGAATGAGGATCGCCATGAACCAGAGATCCGCTCCATGCTCGGCAAAGAAGCTCGCCTTGTCTCCTTCCGAAAGCCAGTTTACCAAATCCCCCATGAAGCCGTAGATATTGACCTCGATAATCGCAATACAGGCCGATAGAATCGAAATCACCCCCAGATAAGGCGCATAAGGTTTGGAGTAATACCAAATAAACGACCAGAAAGCCTTTGGTGGCTGCCGCAAGTCATCTTCTGCGAAGGGATCAACACGCTTTTCAAAAAACGAAAACATTACCTAGCTCCTGAAGAACCGCGGTTGGAATGATGAATGTGGTGAATTATTGAATCGGAAGAGAAACACGCCGATCCCGTCGGTGAGATGCCAGCAAGATATCGCATTCACTTTGCTGAATAAAATCTGTTTCACGGTCCGGGAAAGGAATGGCCATATCTGTGACATTTATCACACGAAAGAAAAATCCACCGACCCGACCAACTATCTGGAATGATTAATACAATCACCATCCCTTTGCCGAAAAAATATTCCCGTTGTCATCTGTCGAAAAGCCTGTAAAACAGGAGGCATGACAATGATCGATATTGCCCTTTATCAGCCGGACATTCCCCAGAACACTGGCACCATCTTGAGGATGGCGACCTGCCTTGACCTGCATGTTCATATCATCGAGCCTTGCGGCTTTACGCTCAATGACCGGACCCTGCGCAGGGCTGGAATGGACTATCTCGAAAGATCCTCCTTTACCAAGCATCTCTCCTGGGACAGATTTAAGGATTGGCACCAATCGAGCGGCAAAAGGCTCCTGCTCGCGACGACCAAGAGCAACCGTTCCTTTTATGGCCAGACATTCGAGGACGGCGACATCCTTCTGTTTGGCCGCGAGTCCGCCGGTGTGCCCGACGACGTCCATGACTATGCGAAAGACCGCATCACCATTCCGATGCGCGAAGGAGAAAGATCCCTTAATCTGGCGATCTCGACAGCAATGATCGTAACCGAAGCGCTGAGACAAGTGAGACATCTCTGATATGAACGAAACCACAAACAGCACACTTCCCGAAGGCTTGCCCACCGATATCGAGAGCAAGAAATGCACGGCAGAATCCTGGTTTCGATCTCTGCGCGATCAGATCTGCGCGGCATTTGAAGAAATCGAGAGAGACATCAAAGGCCCCAACGCCCATATGGAACAAGGAGCTTTCACCCGAACTCCATGGCAACGCACCGATCACACGGGCGCAGCTGGTGGAGGAGGCGAAATGTCTATCATGAAGGGCCGCGTCTTTGAAAAGGTTGGCGTGCATGTGTCTACAGTTCATGGAGAATTTGCCCCCCAGTTCCGCGACCAGATACCCGGTGCCGATGTGGATCCACGTTTCTGGGCTTCAGGCATCTCGCTGATTGCCCACTTGCACAACCCCCATGTGCCAGCGGTGCATATGAATACCCGCATGATCGTGACAACCAGACAGTGGTTCGGCGGCGGTGCCGACCTGACACCGGTGCTCGACAACAGGCGCAACCAGACAGACCCGGACAGCCTCGACTTTCACGCCGCCATGAAAAAGGCTTGTGATGCCCATGAAGTCGCCGATTATAAGGCCTACAAGGACTGGTGCGACCGCTATTTCTATCTGCCCCACCGCGATGAACCGCGCGGTATCGGCGGAATATTCTATGACCGGCACAACAGTGGCGACTGGGATGCAGACTTTGCCTTCACCAAAGACGTGGGGCTGGCGTTTCTCGATGTCTATCCAGGGCTCGTCCGCCGCAACATGGAAACATCTTGGACGGATGCCGAGCGGGAAGAACAGCTCATCCGTCGAGGTCGATATGTTGAATTCAACCTTCTATATGACCGTGGCACGATTTTCGGTCTGAAAACCGGTGGCAATGTGGCGTCCATCCTCTCCTCAATGCCACCGGAAGTGAAATGGCCCTGATAGGCGTTGCAGACCGACAGATGAGGGCAGCAAGAATGCGCAAGCAGCCCTTACCGTCGCAAATAGGCCTTTGAAAGCAGCTCCCTCTTGCTCAATTCAAAGCCGCTGTTGACCCATGCCCTTTCCAGTTGAGCCAGCCGACAGCCGACATTTGGACCGGGCTTCATGCCCCGGTCCAGCAAATCCCGGCCATTCAAGGGAAAAACCGGCATTTGCCATAATTCGAGATTGCGCATTTGCATGGAAAGATCAGTGAGATCAGGCGCAAGCTGTCGCCGCACAACTGCCAACAGGACGAGATCACAAGCCGTCTCCTTGCTGTGCTCATAGGCCAGCTTCTGCAACAAGTCTTCGGATACATCACGGATGGTCCTGACATTTTGTGCCATACGCATCATGTGATCCCGCGACCGATTGGGCAGCCGCAGAACGCGCGCCAATCTGGCGGCATCCTCACGCACATCAACCGCCAGTGCAGCAAAAAGAAGATTGATATCAGGCGACATATAGAGCCTTTTCGCCAATCGTTGCAGACGGGCAAAACGGGAAATATGGGGAACAGACCCCAGAATAGATGTGAGCATGCCACCCTTGTGCATCGCCTCAAGCGCCCCATAAGCGAAACGCCCCGTCACGAGCTTGACCATCTCGGCGCCAACCCGCTCGGCGGACAGGGTTGAAAGCTGCTTTTGGGCTGCAACACACGCAAAGTAATCTTGCTGATCAAAGGCCCTTCCATACTGAGCAAAGAAACGGAAGAATCTCAAAATGCGCAAATAGTCCTCGGCAATGCGTTGTGACGCCTGTCCGATAAAACGAACGCGGCGCTCCTTGGCGTCCGCAATGCCCTTGCCAGTGGGATCATAAAGGCGCCCGCCCTCATCGAGATAAAGCGCATTCATGGTAAAATCCCGACGCAAGGCATCCTCTTGCCAGTTCTTGCCAAAAGCAACCTCGGCGTGGCGTCCATCCGTCTCGACATCGGCCCTGAGGCTCGTCCACCTCAAACGACTGCCCCCTCGATGACCAATGTCACCGTTCCATGCTCTATCCCGGTTGGAATGGCTTGAACCCCCGCCTCTGCGGCCCATTTCACGACAGTGCCCGGATGCGCCGTTGTGGCACAATCGATATCGGAGACAGGCGCACCCAAAAGAGAATTGCGCACAGCACCACCGACCACACGGACCTCTTCTCCATCACGGTTCAGAAGGGCAAACACTGCTTGCAGTTCAGGCATCCGGCGCCAATTGAACGCACGATCCCCGTCGGTAAGAAAGAACCGGTCATCCATGGCTATTTTGCGTCCTTGATCTGGCCGGGAATGACTTTTCCATTCTCCTCGTGAGCAGGAATGTAAGTACCATCAAGTGAGTGATTATTGACCAGCGACATGACGATGAAACCGGCGAGCGAAAGCCCAAGTCCGGCAAGAACGAGCCAGTACCGCGGAGCATCAATCCAGGCTTTGCGGTGCATTTTGTTGGTCAGAAACAAATAGCCTGCATAAACAAGAAATGGCAGCAGAAAGAGGATACCTTGAGTGATGAAAACTCTAATCATGAAGAACAGACCGTTTCGTACAGGTTGTGCAAAATGCCAGCAGTAACACCCCAGATATAATGGTCTTCATAAGGCATTGCAAAATATTCGCGGCGTTTCCCGCGCCATTCTCCAACTTTACGCTGATGATTCCCCGGATCCATCAGAAAACGCAAAGGCACTTCAAAAATATTTTCCACTTCGCAAGGATTTGCCACAAGCTCAAAACCGTCCCGAACGGCTCCAAGAACCGGAAAAATCCGATAACCGGTGGCAGACACATAAGGCCGCAGCTGACCGAAAACATCGACAAATTCAGGTTTGAGACCAATTTCCTCCTGCGCTTCACGCAAAGCCGCAGCGATGGCATTTTCATCCCCCTCATCGAGTTTGCCACCGGGAAAGGCGATTTGCCCCGCATGCGAGGGAAGATGACCGGTCCGCAGGGTCAGGATGACGAAAGCCTCCCCACCCCGATCAACAATGGGAATAAGCACAGCTGCGTCTTTCAAATCCGAGACTTCGCCATCATGCCATGCAGGATCTCTTATTGGAGCCTGATCGGAGAGCACACCGCCTTGTGCCTCATCGCGAGCAAGAACATCCGCAACATGGGCTCGGAATTGGGAAGCGGAAATATGTTTCATTGACTTGCCTCGGATGATGAAATGTCTTCGAGGGCACAGATGGGATAGAAATGACCCGCACTATAAAGACCAAATTGCCCTCTATGGTCCCCCTCCCCCTCACTGGCCAGAGCAACCAGATCATACATCAGGGCGCGGGATAACAACGCTTCCAACTGCCCGCGGACCAGCAGATAGGCCTTGAAGCCATCTGTCTCCTTGTCGATTTCAAATCGCAAGCCTTGCTCGGACTGAAGTCGGACAACATCCCCCACATTGGTCTTGAAAACAAACACCCCATCGCGCCTTGTGTCACCGTCAACCACCATTTCCGACGCCAGAAAAGGTGCATCCTCGACCTCGATGCCAATTTTCTCGACCGGGGTGACAAGATACGTGCGACCATCGGCATCCTTGCGCAGGACGGACGCGAACAGCCGAACCAGCCTTTCCCGACTGATCGGCGAGCCAAGATAGAACCAGCGACCGTCCCTCGCTATCCGGATATCAAGATCACCACAATAATCGGGTTGCCAGGTCTCAACGGGAGGGAGCGCCTTTTCGTTGCTGTCTGTCATCAGGGCTTGCAAGCTCGCGGGAAGACCGGGCATGGCTCCGCCAACGTCTGTTTCATTTGCCTTTTCGGGCATGTCAGATCCACTTTTTTCACTGCTCATCCCGTCTTCAAGGCTCCCCTTTCATCAAACGGGACACATGAGAGACAGATAATCCTGTTCCCACGTCCCAGCTCAAATATAGAAGGCAGACGCTGTGGTGCAAGACAATTCATTTGATTGCAAAATGCAGGTCACCCGAAACAGGCAAAAGCCCTAGGCCGTTACGTGCCCCTTGCAGGCAGAGGCCTTGTCTTCATCAAGCGGCAGGATCAACAGACGCTGAGGATCGACGGGTCCGGGCATCGTAATCTGCCCCATGGGCACGACCTGAAAGCCGAATTTTGCGTAATAGTCAAAATCACCCACCAGCAGAATGGCGCAATAATCAAGCGTCTTGGCCTCTTTGACAGCCCGCTCCATCAACAATTTGCCAGCCCCCTTGTTCTTGAAATCAGGGTGGACAGCAAGCGGGCCGAGAAGAAGGGCCTGACAGGAACCAATCTTGATCGGCGAAAGGCGCACAGACCCGGCAAGATATCCGTGACTGGTAGCGACATAGCTCAGGGACGGAACAGGATCGACCTTTTCCCGCACGCGAAATGCCGTTCTTGCAAAACGACCCGGCCCGAAGGCATCCCGATGCAACTGTTCGATTGCGCTGACATGAAGGGGAAGTTCGCGTTCAAGAGTGAAGTCTAACCGGCACATTCTGGAAATTCCATTTCTCGCCACTTCATTCAGTTCAGCGTGGCGATCCAAAAAGACATGCTGTTGGGGTTCGTATTTCAGCCATCAGCCTCTCCCGGGCATCATTATACCCAAATCATGAGAGCATGCTATTGGCAGCACCTCGGTTAAAGTCCTCGTCGCAGCATAGTCGAGAGCCTCTTGCATCAAAGTTGCCCTGAGCTATCACACTCAGAATAGCCTGTCGATGCATTAGATTATGTTACAAACAAGTTTGACACAGAAATTTATACCGAATTCAACCGATATTCGGCATTAAATTTCATAAACAGCCATTTCATATCGGAGCCCAGAAATCCGATGCCGGCTTGTTCTCAAACAGCTCTTCCAGCCTTGCACGGGTCGCCGGAGTGACATCCTGGGGCAGACGATCAAACGAGAAGAAACCGGCATCGATAATTTCCCCATCCTCTGAGGCAGCAGGTGGCTGCATCCCGTCTTCACTGTCCCAGCGCCAGTCGCGCACGATGTAGCAAGCGATATAGTCTGGAACCGAAAGCGTGTGATTGAAATAGAGCCCGAGAAGTGCGGGTTCTCCAGTAGCAACCATCTTGGCTTCTTCCCTCATTTCACGCCGAGCTGCCTGTTGAGGCGCCTCTCCACGCTCAACACCACCACCGGGAAAATACCATCCCTTCATGTAACTATGTTTGACTAAAAAAACCGCACCGTCTGCACGCAAAATAATCACCCTCGTGCCCAGCAAGATTCCCCGTGTCCCCGACTGAAATCTCAAAGCCAGACTTATCAACCACTTTGGCAGAGAAACTTCGAGACCCGTCTTTCGTAAAACACTGAGAAAAAGAGATTTTTTGACCATTGCATTTTTCTCTTAACTGCCATGCAACATTACGACTATCTTCCTATTGGATAATTAGGAATATGGGCGCAAATTTTAACAAAGTGCTGATTATTTCAGCATAGAATGATCAAAAATTCATCAGATTGGAGCACGGCCATGATGAAATTTCTGAAAAGAGGAAAAAAAGCAGCTCGTTTTCACTGGCGTCCCGCAGTGAACATGTCTGATCGTCGGGTTGTCAATACCCTGATCAATCCAATGAGCTAATTTACAGCCCTTGCCTTTCATCGATCCCGGATTGATGTCAGCTGCAAATGCGGTATCAAAACGGCTGGAGCACATGGATGCCCCGGCCGTTTTTTTGTTTGCCTGCCCTCTTTGCTCCAGATCGAGGGACAAAACACGCCTCCCAATTCCACGAAAAAGAGAATACGGGCTGGACCTGCGCAACAAAAGCAACTATGCGCTATATCATGTTTAAACTGGCCCACATTTCCGATCCTCACCTTGGTCCTCTACCCGACCCAACGGCATGGCAGTTGGCCAGCAAACGCGTCTTTGGCTATGTCAACTGGCGTCGCAATCGCAAGGGAGCCCTGACGAGTAATGTGTTGGACAGGCTGGTCGAGGATCTATGGACACAAGATCCGGATCATCTGGCCATCACCGGCGACCTTGTCAATCTGGCGCTACCGGCAGAGATTGCAAATGCAAGACGATGGCTCAACGAGCTTGGCGCTGCGCGGGACATTTCGATCATACTCGGCAATCACGATGCCTATGTACCAAACTCACGGTTCAAGGCCGAAGAGGCTTGGAAACCCTATTTGCAGGGCGACGAAACTGATCCTGACCTCCAGCATGCTCCATCGTCCTTTCCGTTTCTGCGCATCCGCGATACTGTCGCGCTGATTGGCGTGAACTCCGCAAAGGCGACCATGCCACTGATGGCCACGGGCTATTTCCGCAAGGCGCAGGCAAAAAAACTGGCAGCCATTCTCGATGAAACCAGAGCGCAAGGCCTGTTTCGGGTTGTGATGATCCATCATCCGCCCAACAAGAACGCCACGCACTGGCATAAACGCCTCATTGGTGCGTCCCTTTTCCGCCATATCCTGCAATCACACGGTGCCGAGCTGGTCTTGCACGGACATACGCATCTGGACACCAAGCAAAGCTTGCCAGGCCCTCAGGGATCAATTCCCGTCATTTGCGTGCCAAGCGCCTCTCAGGGCTTTGGAAGCCACAAGCCACCGGCACGGTACAATTTGTTTGAGATAGACAGACAGCAAGGAAACTGGCGATGTAGCCTGACCGAGCGCGGCTATGCGCCGGAGAGCCATAAGATCGAGCAAATCGCGCAGCAGGACCTCATAATCCCCTGACGCTGGCAACACAAGCCGATGGGATAACTTGAGAGAGCGATGCCTTAGAAATGGGTCGGCAAAAACCAGGCATAAAGCACAAGGCCGATCGCGCCAGCCAGAATACCGAAGAAGAACCACCAGACCGCCCCCACGCCTTCTCTTTGCCGTTTGGCCTTGCGTGCATCTTCCGCAGCTTTCGGATTGATTGCCGTTTCAGACATTTTACTGAGCAGATAGTCCGACTCCATCGCCTTCTCACGCTCGATGATACGCTCCGCAAGATAATGCGTAACGGAATCGGCGACATCATCGACATCCTGACTTTCCGCCAACACAACCCGACCAAGCTTGGTATCCTTCAGAAAACGATAGGTTCGCTTGTCGCGAGCCATTTCCACGAAACTTGTAATATCGACCCAGAAGCGCGGTTTACGGCCCGGAATGATTTGCAAGGTGAGCATTTCCATATCGTCAGGCATTTCCTTGACGACATCTTCAAGCGCCTCATTAAGGATTTCCAGTCTGGCCCGTTCGGTATCCCCAAGCTCGACGACGACGCTGTTCTGCTCTACATCAGCGATGCGAACTTCGCGAATGGCGCGACCAAGACTCCGAGCCTGCTCTGATTTAATTTGCTCATCCATTCCGAAACACCGTCCATTTACCCAGCCCTGAAGAGCAAGTCATCGACAAGCCTCAGGCTTCACACTGCTTGGCCAGGACATCGTTCAAGCAATCGTCCCATCTCGTACCACTTGTGCACGAAGCATACGCCCTGTCACCAAAAAGAAGACACGCTTCAATATAGGCTCAGAGATATAATTAAGCAAATGTTAACAGGGAGGCATGGCAGAACATGGTAAATTCGGCGAGCCCACCTTTACCCGCATAAATGAGAGCAGACATAACAGCACACCCTCATGAAAGGGTGCAGAACAGCGACAGATCAGATTTCCTTTCTATCGCCCCGCCCTGACATTCTGCCGAATGAGCGCCAGTGTCGCGCGCGGTCTTTCCAGATGCACCATGTGACCGGCATCCCCGAATAAATGAACCCCGAACATCTCCGGCAGCTCATAAACCTGCGACACCGGGATCACCCGGTCCTTACGGCCCCACAATATCTTGAGAGGAAAGGGCAACGCGGCAATTTCCTCAAGGGGCAACCGCTTCTGACCTGTCCCGTCAAGAATGGCATCAACGGTCTTGCCCAAAGCTGCCAACGCATCAGGCTGGCGCCGATAGGATGCCACATGGTCAGCAAGAGCACGTGGCATCCTGAAGGCCGGGCCAAAAAACTGCTCCAGCAATATGGAGATGGCATTGACGTCTTCAGCGACTGCATAACGTCTTAGCAAAGCCTGATTGATTTCAACTCCGAATCCGCCCGGAGACAGAAGACACAAGGATTTCACCAGGTCTGGACGCTTCAGCGCAAGAATGGCAGCCGCCGCACCGCCCATGGAATGGCCGACAAGATGAACCTTGTCCATTCCAAGAGCCTCAATCTCCTTAATGACAGCCTTGGCCGCGACAACGGCATTGCATGTTTCGGGATACTGAAGCGAGCCGCCATGCCCCGGCAGATCGAAAGCGATGCTGCGCATTGAGCCGGCCAATCCGACCTGAAGATTGGTCCACCCAATCAAGTCACCGGCAAAGCCATGGAGAAAAAGGACCGTCTCCTCAGCCTCCTCAGGCCCCATGGCAACAAAATTCAGCCTTGCTCCATTCTCGCCAGCATCTTCAGAAGTCATAGGGCACCATCAACCTGTCCATTATCGAGTTGCAGGCAATAGTCCCAGATTCTCGAAAAGTTACAACCATTGAAATGGAATAAGGAAGGAAACGGGATGGCGGGTATGTGATGGGTTCTAGCGAATAGGCGGATGCTTGCCGCCCGAATGGCACTCACAAGGAGCACCAGGACTTCGGACGGCGAGCCACTTTCTCGCCTTGACAGCCTCAACCTTGGAGAACGAAGCGGGAGAAATTCAGAGACTCCCGAGCATCATCATCCATCTTCTGCTGATCGGCATTATTGCTGAGATCGCGCCAGACACGAATATCCTTGCCAACCTGACCACCCGATTTCACAAAGGGCTCCATGACAACGGCACCCGTATAGTTGACTTCACGCAGCGCGGTTCCGATCTCATGCCAAGGCAGACGCCCCTTGCCGGGCACGCGCCGGTTTGCTTCCCCCGTATGGAAATGACCAAGAAGTGGCCCGGCTGTTCTGATGGCGGCACCAAAACTGTCTTCCTCGATATTCATATGGAAAGTGTCGAGCATCACCTTGACGTTTGACTTGCCCGTTTCCGTGACGAATTTGACACCCTCTTCTGCGGTATTGATCACATGATTTTCAAACCTGTTGAGAACCTCGATGCACAGATTGATGTCGAGATCAGCGGCAAAATCAGCAAGGCTGGCAATGCCTTCAACACCCCGTTTCCAATCCTCGGTCTTGTCGAGAGGCTTGTTGAAATCAACCGGCCAATAGGAATGCAGCGCTCCGCCGATAATGTGAATGTCAAGCTTGGCGATATTTTGCAGCGTTTCCTCGAAAAAGGCCCGCCCTGCCTTGCGCACATCCGCGTCCGCAGAAGACAGGTTGCAGGCTTCCGAAGGCCCTAGACCTGCGGTCAGGAGTATGCCGTTATCACGCGCGCAACGACCAATCTCATCAAGATGAGAGGCACTGTAATTGTTCAAATGATGCGCGGCAATTTCAATCACATCAAATCCGAGCTTGGCCACCCGCTCAACATATGGAAGGCAATCCGCACTCCATTCTTGTTCCCAGTAGGAATAGTAAATACCAAACTTCATCTGCTTCTCCTTATGATCGGCAATCCCGGCCGTTATTGCTTTTGTTCATGCTTATGTGCGTTGAAAATGACATCTGCGGACCTGCTGCCATGCATGACCAGTTGCCCATTTGGCAGGTCGTTCCCTTCCAGTTTGTGCAGGATCTCACGCTCGCTCAGCCCCAGACGGGTCCATCTTTGACGCAAGCGGCAACGCAATTCCTCTTCAGGAACCTCGACAAACACCGTGAGATCAAAAAACGGAGCAAGGTCTTTCCAGGGGCTTTGATCGAGCAGCAGATAATTGCCTTCGACAATGACCAGATCGACATCGCTCGCAATGAGACGGGCACTGCCTCGGGAAATCTCCAGCTCGCGATCAAAGACCGGCACAGCGATATTGGCCTCTGAACCCTCTCTCAGACGGCCCAGAATGGAGCGCAAACCGCCAACATCAAATGTGTCTGGTGCCCCTTTCCAGGGCAGCCGCTCCATTTGACGCAAAACCGCGTCATCGAAGTGGAACCCATCCATTGGCAAAATGGCAATCCGGCCCGGATAGGCTTGATCAAGCTTATTGAAAAGAGCGTCTGCCGTCGTGCTTTTTCCAGATCCCGGCGCACCGGCGATAGCCAGAAAAACCCGTTTTCCGCTCTCTTTCATCGCCTCACTGGCAATTGTCACAAGATCGGCAAGACGATCAATATTCCTAGGCATTCTTACGATCACCCTTTTCAATTCCGGTCCAGCTTTAGAAAAGGGATGCAGAAGAGCATCTGAGCGCTTTTCGGCACCACGAATATGGCCGCTGAATGAATCCAGCGGCCACGGTGAGTGAACTCTCTGTTCAGGTCTTCCTCACATAACTTGCAAAGGTCCGCACAAGATCCGAGCGCATGACCATGACCGCAATCAGGAAAAGCCCCCAAACCGCTGTTGCAAGATGCTGATTGGCCCCAATCAGGTTGAGCCCTGAGGACAAGATCTGAAGAATGAAGAGAGAGATGATGACCGGTACAACCCGACCCTTGCCACCGAATGGATCGATCCCGCCAAGGAAGCAGGCGAGCACCGTAATCAGCAACAAGGCCTCTCCATGACCGACACGCACCGAATTGAAGCGAGCAGCCATCAGGATCCCGGCAACTGAGCACAGCAGACCTGAAAGGGTGTAGATCAAAACGAGTGTACGCTTGGTATGAAGCCCGGCATATTCAGCCGCCAAGATATTGGAGCCGGTCATATAGACCGAGAAGCCATGTTTGGTGCGCTTGAGCAGAATATGCCAGATGACGGCAACAATCCCGAACAGGATAAGCGGCACCGGAATGTAGAACAACGTCCCATGCCCGATCACGCGCATGTAATCAGGGAATCCCGAGATATCACCGCCTCGCGTCAGAAACTCGCCCAGCCCTTGCAGGAAGACCATCATGGCAAGCGACACCAGAATAGGATGCGCTCCGACATAGGCAATGATCACCCCGATAACGGCACCTGCCAAGAGCCCCACAAGCATGGCTGCAAGGCATCCCAGGATGAAAGCGCCGATCCCGGCATCAGGACCACCAAACTGGATGAGAATCCAGGCGAGGGTAAGCCCCGACATATTTGCCGTGAACACCACCGCAAGGTTGAACCCTCCCGAGACGATTGGAGCCAGCATTGCGAGCGTCAAGAGCCCGAGCAGGGGCATCTGGAACCCCATACTTTCCAGATTGGCCATTGTCAGGAATTTGGGCGAGGAAAAGCTGAACGCAACAGCAACCACGATCAGGATCACAGACAGGCCCGAAGTTTCAGAGCCCAGGTTCTGCAAAAAGGCAAATCGACTATTTTTCATTGTCCACGCTCCTGACGACGCCCGGTCAAATCCGAGAAATTCATGTTCGAAGTTGAGATCGCAACAACGATCGCAGCACCAATGATCATCTGGAATGCAAACGGTGAAACACCGAGCAGGTTGAGGCCATTCTGGGTGACCGCAACAAACATCACACCCAGAATGCAGCCAAGGATCGACCCCTTGCCACCGCCGAGCCGGGCTCCGCCCAGAACAACCGCCGCAAGCACATCCATATTTCGGGTAAAGAGTGCATTGGGCACGACTTCCTGAACGATGTTGATTTGCATCAGCCCCGCAATACCGGCCATCAAACCCATCCAGCCAAAAGCAATTGCCTGCATGGCTGCAAGATTGACCCCGGCCCGCCTGGCACCTTCGGGATTGTCACCAAAGGCATAGAGCTGACGCCCGAGATTGGTGCGACGGATAAGAAACCATGTGGCAATGACACAGACCAGCATGACCCCGACAGAGAGATTGAGCTCGGCCCAGGATCCATCCGCTGCCTGATGTTCGAAAATGAAGATACGGTCCGTCACCCAGTCGGGCAGATCATAGATCGAGCGTCCCCGCGTGAAGAACATCAGAAGCCCGAAAAAGGCGTTGTATGTTGCAATCGTCACAACAATCGTGACGATATTGAAGGTATGGATGAGGATCATGTTGATGAGCCCCAGCCCAATCCCGAGCAGGCCGCAAATCAGGAAACCGAGAACCCAGTTGCCGCCCCCCATACTGAACAGCAGCTCCATGCCGACATACTGCACGACAGACGATGCCACAGCGAAGGAAATGTCGATCCCGCCAGCGATCAGAACAACCAGAAGGCCGACAGCCCAAATCAGGTTGATTGCATTGTTGTTCAACAGCGAAGTCAGATTGCTCAGCGTAAAGAAAGTATCAGTGCTGACAGACAACCCGATGCAAATCAACAACAGCACGACGGCAATACGAAGTTCGATTTTGTTGTCACGAATAAAGCTACGCATAGATCCGTTCCTCAAGCTGATGCACGGTCACGTCATGTGGATTATATTCCGCCACAATCTGTCCCTCTGCCATATGAAGGATACGATCTGCGTGGAACATCACTTCTGTCACCTCATCGGAGATCAGAAGGATCGCCAGACCATTTTCCGCCAAATCACGCACGATTTTGAAAATACCGGCACGCGCACCGATATCGACACCGACCGTTGGACTGTCCAGAATGAGCAACCGGGGCTCCGTGGCAAGCCACTTGGCCAGAACGACCTTTTGCTGGTTGCCACCTGACAGGCTTGAAATGGGATCATCCTGATGCCCGATCTTGACTCCCAACTCGTCAATCCATTTGGAGACAAGCTCTTCCTTTTTTGCAAATGAAAGCAGTGGGAAGCGAAAAAGCAGCTTTTGCAAAACAGAAATGACCGTATTGTCGCCGATAGACTGCTTTTGAAGCAATCCAAGGGTAAGACGATCCTCCGACACATAGGCAAGCCCCTTGCTGATGGCATCGCGTATGGAGGAAGGTTTGTAAGGAGTATCATCGAGTTTCATGGATCCGGCACTAGCCGAGCGCATTCCCATGAGAACATGCGCCAATTCGGTTCGACCCGAGCCGATGAGCCCGGTCAGACCGACCACTTCACCCGCGTGGATCTTGAAACTGACATCTTCGAAATCGCCAGGTCTGCTGAGACCACTGATTTCGAAAACCGGTTTGGCCGCGCTCATGTCACGTGCATTGACCTCATGCTCGATCAGCTTGCCGGTCATCAATTCACCGAGATGGGCCTGGGTCATCCCTTCGGTTTTATAGACACCAACAAGTTTGCCATCGCGCAGAACCGTGACGCGAGACGCAATATCGAGCACCTCTGCAAGACGATGACTGACAAACACCACCGCGACACCATCAGCGGACAATTTGCGAACGATCTCGAGCAATTTGTCTGTCTCTGACTTCGTTAGCGATGCGGTTGGTTCATCCATGAAGATGAGGCGGGCGTCATTCATCAAAGCCCGAGCGATCGCAACCACCTGACGTTGCGCGATTGCCAGATCTTCCAACGGTCTGGTCAGATCGATTTCCACGCCAAGACGCTTGAGAACCGCAGCCGCCCTCTCCCCCATCTTGCGAGACTGCAACGGGCGAAGCTTGAGACCGACCATATCGTCGAATGTAATATTGTCCTGAACACTCATGTGAGGGAACAACGCCAGATCCTGCCAAATGACAGACACACCCAAGGCACGCGCCCTGGTTGGCGAAATGGTAGTGAGTTCTTCGTCAAAAAGTTCGATGAGATCAGCCCTTTCGGGTTGATAAACACCTGTTATGACTTTGATAAGAGTGGACTTGCCGCATCCATTCTCTCCGGCGAGGCAATGGACTTCACCTGCCAGAACTTCGAAATCGACATTATCAAGCGCTTGAAGTCCGCCAAACGCCTTGGATACGCCTTTCAGGCGCAGAGCAAATTGCTCCGTGTTGGCATTCGTCATTTTTTGGAACCTTCGAGATAATTGGCGTGCGAACGTGAGTTCGCCAGTCCGCACGCCAGCTGGGAGGATTGGATTACAGGCCCATATCGGCCAGTCCGTCCACGGTATCGTCGTTCACTTCAAGCAGGTTGTCAGTGATGATGTCACGACCTTCGAAGTCAGGATTGATGACACCAAGGCCAGGGATATCAAGGCCTGCCTTGATTTCTTCGCCATTGGCGAGCATTTTGCCCATGGTCACGAAGACTTCACCAGCCTGTGCAGGGTTCCACATAAAGCCACCGGTCAGAATGCCTTTATGAACCATTTTGCGGCCCTGGCCCGGAGAGAATGGACCAAGCACAAAGATTTCGCCGGTTTTGCGGCGTTCTTCAATCGCACGGGCAGCACCAATCGGTCCCTGGCTACCGAATGCCAAGAAGCCTTTGAGGTCCGGATTGGCAGCAATGAGATCAAGCGCGGTTGAGCGGCTGTCGTCAACATTCTCCGCAACGCCATAACGTTCGCCGACCAGTTCAAGGTCAGGTCTGTTGGCTTTCATCCAAGCGATTGCAGCATCAGCCCATGCATTATGCAATGGAACAGTCAGGGAACCGACATAAACAGCATATTTGCCTTTGCCAGGAACTTTTTCTGAAAGCAATTTGGCGTGAGCCTCACCAAAGCCTTTGGCAGAAGCCAATTCGAAGTTCCAGTCAACATTTTTCAGGCCCGGGCCTTCATGCGAAATGACCAGGATGCCAGCGTCGAGCGCTTTTTTCAGAACAGGTTCCAAAGCGGATTCGTCATTTGGCACAACGCCAATCACATCCACGCCCTTGGCGATCAAATCTTCAATAGCCTGAACCTGAAGTGCAGGGTCAGCGGAAACCGGACCGATCATTTCAGCGTCGACGCCGATTTCGGCAGCGCGTTTCTTGATGCCCATTTCCATGGCATTGAACCAAGGAATACCACCGATCTTTACGACAACCCCCATTGTAGGTTTATCGGCAGCCCCTGCGGCGCTGACCACGCCTACAGCCATAGCGATGCCAGCGATGCATCCTATCAGTTTGTTCTTCATAGTTTCCTCCCAAGGAATAAGTAATTTCCCTTAATGCGATCGTATAATCGCAATCGATTGTGCAATTCGAAACATCGATAACAAGCCAATGTTTAGCTTGTTTTGCTCGAAAAACTTTATCTTCCTGCACAATCGATATTTCACATGAAGCCAAAAATGAGCTAGGATGTCAATATTGTTTTGATTGCAATCGTATTTAAGGCTAAGAAGTCAGACATGAAACGCACGCCTAAAAGAACAATCTACGACATTGCACGCGTCGCCAAGGCCTCCCCCTCAACCGTTAGCGCGGCCTTGAACGGCACATGGAAAAACAGACGGATAAGAGCAGAAACAGCCGAGAGAATTATCGAAATTGCGCGAGAATTCGGCTATTCAACGAATCTGCAAGCCAGGGGCCTGCGCACGGCACGTTCCGGGCTCACGGCACTATTGATGCCTGACTACAACCGCTTTTTCTCAAACCTCGCCGAGGCCTTTTCCACAAAGGTCAGACAAAAGGGACTGTGCCCGGTCATCGTATCAACCGACCGCGACTATGACGAAGAAATCACAACGGTTGAAAAGCTCGCATCCTACGCAGTCGACTCGCTTTTCGTGGCAGGTGCCGCCTGCCCGGAAGAAATCAGCCAATATTGCCACAAGGCCCATATCGACCACGTCTTCATCGACCAGCCCTGCTCACTCGCCCCCTCGGTTGTCACCGACCACAAGAACGGCGCACGCATCCTCACAGAAGAGATGCTGGCGACAAGACGGGAAGTCGGCGACAAAGAACGGGACAGGCCCTACTTTCTAGGTGGTGACTGCCACTTGCCTGCAACAGCCCAGCGCATCGAAGGGTTTCGCGATATCGTGCAGCAACAGCTCGGCGAATTCCACGACGATCAAATCTTTGCCAACAGCTATAACCCAGACTATGCCGAAGAGCAGATCCGCGCCCTTTACGACCGTCTGGGTGGCCTGCCAAGTACCCTGTTCGTCAATTCGATTTCATCCTTCGAGGGAGCCTTGCGATTCTTGCTGACAATCCCGGAAGAAGAAGTCAAAACCTGCTCTTTCGGCTGCTTCGACTTTGAGCCCTTCGGCAAGCTCCTGCGCTTCCCGGTTCACATGATCAGGCAGCGCCACAACGTCCTGATGGACCAGGCCTTTGCCTTGCTCGAAGACAAGGCCGAGCCGGGAACCCTGATCACGATCAAACCCGAGCTTTACAGTGCCCGCGACAGCAACAGCAATATCATCATGAAAAAATGACCTGATCGAGCAGGCCATTTTCAGTAGTCAGTTCTTGTCCTGTGGCATAATCACGTGACATGGAGGACTGAAGGCATCCCGTGCCTCATCCGCCGAGGCATAAAGACCAGCACCCGTGAGCGCAAACATCGACGCTCCAAGCACAGTCGTTTCAGGTTCATCCAAGACATTGATGGGAATTCCAAGGGCATTGGCCTTGAGCTGGGTCCAGAACTGATTGCGCGTTCCGCCACCGACCATGGTCAGTTGTGAGGCCTTGAAATTGCCCACCTGTTCCAGAATTGCCAGACCCTTCTTCAACCTTGTCACCATACCATTGAGCGTAGCCCGCAGCAGGATCCCCCGATCAACATCAAGCGAAAGCCCGGAGATAACCCCCCGCCCGACCAGCATGTCAGGATCAATGATCACTCCGTTACAATCCTCGGGAGCCGCCATCGCTTCCCTGATCATGCTCTCATAAAGCTCAGCCCCCGAAAGTCCGGGATAAAGAAGCCTCGCGAACCATTCGATCACCGCAGAAGCAACATATTGATAGCCAGGATTGAAATAGCCTTTGCAAACATCCCACTCACACGTGAAGGGCTCTTCGAAAAACTCTTTTGACGGTATGTCGATACTTGGACACCGCGCCATCAGAATTTCCCAGGTCCCCGATGACAGAACCGGCTGCTCTGGCGTAGCCCCGGCACCAAAAATGGCGAACTGCGTATCATGACCGGCAGAAATCACCGGCGTCCCGGAAAGAAGCCCCATCGCATCGGCGCTTTCCTTGAGAAGAGGACCAACGACCTCACCGGGGAAAATTGTTTCGGGAAACAGCGAAGCGTCGATTCCGACCGCATCGAGAATCTCTTCGCTGAAATCCTGAGTTTTCAGATCCGTCATCTGCGATGTACCGACAAGAGTGGCATCATTACTCAAGCGCCCGGTCAGGCGATGAGTAAAAAGGGAACTGACAAACAGAAAATGCCGGGCATTATGCAGAATTTCGGGATGATGCTCCCGGAACCAGATAAATTTATTCAGGGTATTGAAGGAGAAATGACCGACACCGCTAATCTCCGTCACCCGGTGGGGATCAATATACCGCTCCATATGCGTTTGGGATTCTATGGTGCGCGTGCATTTCCAGCTGATCACCGGATAGATCAAGTCTCCCGAAGCACTCAGAAAAGTACCATCGCCGCCGAAAGTCGTCACGGTTACCGCACGGATTCGCTTTGCCGATATCGTATCGGTCACCTGCCTTGCGCAACGGAAAAGCTTTTCGCACAAGCCTTCGAAAGACCAGTAATGCCAGTCTTCATGTCCAGGCTCGGAAAAGGTGGCATTCTTTTCAGTGGCGCGCGCAATCACCTTTCCGCTTTTGCTGACAGCGATCGCCCTGACATTTGTACTTCCGCAATCCAGCACGAGGACGGCATCTTCCTCCAGTTCCTCCCTCATTTCTCCCCCTCTCTTTTTTCGATAAACCTCTTGAAACAAGTGTATTTTCCAAAATCACCCGACCTGATCAGGCATCGCGATGCAGCCCCCCATACACCCCATCTTCATCCACGCGGCAGTGAATGAGGCTGCTCTCGTTGATCAGAATGAATCCACCGCGCCCAACCTTGCTCTTGTCACACAGAAGCGCATGCGTGCGTGTAGAGCGCAGCATCGCTTTCTTGACACCCGCATTGAGATCATTGCTATCCCAGGCACCACTTTCGGGCAGATATCCCGCGCAGGAGAGGAAACAGATATCGGCATGAAAATCGAGAATATGACTGACCGTTATAGATCCCAGAAAGGCACCATATTTCTCGAAATATCTCCCTCCGATACCGATGACCTTGATATTCGGCTTCTGTACCAGATCAAATAGAATACGCACCGAGTTGGTCATCACGGTCAATGGCATATCGGGCAAGGCACGGGCCAGATACCAACAGCTGGAACTGGGGTCGAGCATCAGCTTGTCCCCTTCCCGAACAAGCCCGACGGCATGTTCGGCCATCTTCATTTTTGCATCGGTATTCTCAGACTGGCGCGAACCGAAGGCCAGAACCTCATCATTGTCGAGCAGGGAACAGGCTCCACCATGAATGCGCCTGAGATATCCCGCCTCCTCCAGACTGCGCAAATCTCGCCGGATGGTCTCCACCGCCACGCCAAACTGCTCTGACAAATCAGCGACACTGACAGACCCCAGATGATCGACTCGATTCACAATGGCTTGCAGGCGGCTTGGCAACATAGGCTTCTCTAAACGGTCAAAATCGGACCAAAACAGATAGTGGACATGGCTTTCTTCATCCATCACACTGCCAGCAAAAGCAGGATCATTCAATTGGAGAAAGGTAATAGTGGCAAATAATTACCAGATTTGGCGGAAAATTCGCATCAATTCTCACATTTTCCAGAAGTCCCAACCAGACAAGCAAAACCTTGCGCCCAACCGTCACCAGTGATAAAACGGGCATGAACGGGCAAGTCCAAGCCTTTGTAATGAGGAACCATCATGCGCGACACTTTAGAAATTCGGCAAAGCATCATCGACGCCTGCATTGAAATGAATGCATCGGGTCTAAACCAAGGCACTTCGGGAAACATCAGCGTTCGGTGCGAAAACGGCATGCTGATCACGCCATCGGGCGTTGCCTACGATCAAATGAAGCCTGAAGACATCGTTTTCGTCAGCAATGACGGCGAATATGGACAGGACCAGGTACCGTCCAGCGAATGGCGCTTCCATCTCGTCTCTTACAAAGTGAGACCGGATGCCAACGCGGTGGTGCACAATCATGCGATCAATGCGGCAACAGTCGCCATCCTCAACCGTCCGATTCCCGCCATTCATTACATGGTAGCGGTCGCAGGCGGGCATGACATCCCATGTGTCGACTATGCCACCTATGGAACACAAGCCTTGTCGGATCTGGTTGCTGGGGGTCTCAAAGACCGGGCAGCCATTCTCCTGCGCCATCACGGCATGATTGCAACCGGCGACAGCCTCGCAAAAGCAATGTGGCTCGCAATCGAAGTCGAAGCCCTTGCCAAAATGTATCTGAACCTTCTTCAGATCACCGATCAGCCACCATGCCTGCCTGACAAGGAAATCGATATCGTTCTTGGCAAGATCCAGAATTACGGCCTGAGAGAAAAAAGCTGATCGCGCAACGCCAATCATGACGCACAAGGAAAAGCCTGCCGGTTCACCGAGACCGACAGGCTTTTCATATTTGGAAGGTCTGACGCCAATCGCTAACGATCGGCAAAAAAGTCCAGAAGCAAGACAACAGCCGTGAGCAACAGCACGCCATAGATGACATAGGAAGCATACCTGTTTCGTCGATATGCCTTGCGCCTCTCTTCCTCAGAAAGGAAAAGCTCAGCTTCAATCTCGACGGCCGCAGGCACCCCCTCAAACTGCCCGACAACAGCCATCGACCGATGCGCGAGCGGCGACCCGTCCCATAGAGCAACAGCGCCGGGCAGGACAAGCAACAACAGCGCAACAAGATTGCCGGGACCATCAAGCAAAAAAGCCAACACCCCGCCTGACAGGACCAGCGCGGCCCCGGAAAATGCCTGAACCCAGCGACTGCGTTCCGACTCGATCAATATCTGATAGCCGCAAAAATCACAGCAAAACAGAAAACGGACAGCCTGCCCGCCCCAACTGCCACCCCGCGTCGCCCTCTGCGCCTTGAGACCCGCCTCGTGACAGTGTGGACAACGCCGTATCTCTTGCGGCAAATGAACAATATCCATCTCGCTTCCCTTGCAATGCCCAGGCCCAGCCATTGGCCATCACCCCTTTACACATACTGTCACAAAGCTTCAGACTTGGAACCAATATAATGAAATCAAACAAGAACAATCGATCATAGAGAGACATGTGTAGCAAGCAATTCATCAAATCATGCTAAGCATGTCGGACAATCCCGTGCGGACTGAAGACAAGACCAACCGATCAGACAGGTCGCATTGAAGGTCGCATTGACAAGAACAGTCTTCACGGGCAAACGGACATCAGTCAAAGCAGTCAACAAACAAGGCCCGTGAGGGCAAACCTGAAGTAAAAAATTCCATGGCGGACATTCGCAAAATCGCTGAACTTGCAGGTGTTTCGACCGCGACAGTTTCTCGCGTGGTAAACAGCCATCCCCATGTCAACAGCAAAACCCGCGACAGGGTTCTGAAGGTTATTCAGGATCAAAACTATTACCCGAATGCCTTGGCCGCCAATTTGCGCCGAAAAACATCAGATATCATCGGCTATCTGCAATTTGGAAGCCCCAAGCTCGTGGACAGTCGCATGGCCCAGATAGCGGAATCAATCCTGTTCGAGGCTGGCTTCAAGACATTCATGTGCAACGCGGATGAGGATCCCGACAGAGAACAGTTCTTTCTTGACGAAATGATCGGGCGCCGTGTTGCAGGTGCAATCCTCTGTCCGCAAGGACGTGACGAGCGGGCCCTGAAGGCTGCGATACGCCTGCAACAAGCTGGCATCGCAACTCTCCTGCAAAGCACATCTTCAACGAATCCGGGCGTAAGCTCCGTCGCAGTCAATCAGGCGCAGGGTTGGCAAGTCGGCATCACCCATCTCATGGCACTCGGCCACAAACAGATCACCTTTCTCGGCCATGCGCCAACGAACGCGGAAAGGCAGCAATCCATCCTTCAGCCGATGACAGAGATGCACATTCAGCACCTCTGGCTGCGGACAGACAAACCATTCAAAGAGAGCATTGGTCTGGCCATCGACCAACTTCTGAACACCCCGAGCACCGCCCTGATCTGCGCCAGCGAGCAGATTGCAGCCACGGCCATTCAACAGCTCCACAAACGCCAGATCAACGTTCCAAAGCAGATTTCGATCATGTGTTTCGGCGGCAGTGATTTTAGCCGCATGATTCTGCCGCGGATCACGGTCATAAGCCTTCCGGTTGAAGATCTCGGCCTCCTCTGTGCGCAGCAAATGCTCAATCTCATATCAAGGCCAGATGCTCCGGCCAGAAATATCCTGATCGAGAACCAACTCGTCATTGGCGACACCACCGCACATCCTCAATGTCAATAAATTGCAATAAAAGCTGTAATGCTTTTCAAGAAAAGCGCGATATGAAAACAAGAGAAAGAATTTTCATACACCCGCGACAGATCGCCATACCTGCAATGAAAATTAGCGCACTCCATTGAAAAAATGAAGTTTCAATTCCCAAAATCGGCAATTCCCGCAAGTTTATAACCACGAAGTGTCATAAAAGTTTCGCGAAAATTTGCACATATCCTGAAAAGCTTTTCAAGCCCAGATCCTCTCCTCGGGACTATCAAAAGGACGCGTCAGATGACTCGCAAATCACTCCTTCTTTCCGTCGCGCTGGCTGGCAGCATGATTGCCAGTGGTGCCTTTGCATCAGGCCAGTGCACTGCCTATAACGAATCCCCAATCCTCAAAGACGCCGTTGCTTCAGGTGCTCTGCCCGCTGTTGCAGATCGCCTGCCAAGTGAACCTCTTGTCATTAAAGCCAAGGAAATCGGCACGTATGGTGGCACGCTGCGCGACGTTTATTCCGGTGGCCGCCTTGCCGACTATCGCGCCTATGGCTACGACCCGCTTGTCCGCTGGTCCGTCGATGGCTCCGAAGTCGTGCCAAACGTTGCCAAAAGCTGGGAAATTTCCGAAGACGCCACCACCTACACCTTCCATCTGCGCGAAGGCATGAAATGGTCTGACGGCGAACCGTTCACCGCCAAGGATATCCTCTTCTGGTGGGAACATGTTGAGACCAATTCGAAGGTCCTGAAAAAGCCACGCAAGATCTTCTTCGTTGATGGTGAAGCGGCCAAGGTTGAAGCCCTTGATGACTACACCATACGCTTCTCATGGTCCAAACCGAACGGCAACTTCCTGCTTGACATGGCCAGCCCATACGGCCAGCGCGTCGTTCAGTTCCCTGCTCATTATGTTGCCCAGTTCGACATCGATCTGAACCCGGAAGGCGTCAAGAAGATGATGGCCGAAGCCGGTGAAGACAATTACATGAACTGGTGGACCAACCGCGTCGGTTCCTACGGCAAACTGGCCGAACAGAACGACCCGAAACGCCCGACTATTCTGGCCTGGAAAACCGATGCTCCTTTCATCGGTAAACAGCATTTTGTCCTCTCCCGCAACCCTTACTATTTCAAGGTTGATGCGGACTGCAACCAGTTACCATATATCGACAATCGCGACTTCACCGAAATGAAAGAGCCGGAAGTTCTGCTGCTCAAGACCATGGCCGGTGAATTCGATATCTCCGAACGATCAATCTCCACCTCGACTAACAAGGGCGTGTTCTTCGAAAACAAGGAAAAAGGCAAATATCATTTTGTTGATGCAAAAAGTTGCAACTACAACAACATGTTCATCGAACTGCCTTTCAACCATCCGGATCAGAAAATTGCAGACTTCTTCTCCAACAAAGATGTCCGCATTGCCCTGTCCATTGGCATTGACCGTCAGGGCATGATCGATACGGTTTATCTCGGACAAGGTGAACCTTATCAGGCCGCGCCTCGCCCCAACTCCCCATATTACAACGAGCAGCTTGCCCGCCAATATACCGAATATGACCCGGACAAGGCCAACGAGATCCTTGACAAGATCTATCCAAACAAGGATGCCGACGGCTTCCGCCTGTTTGAAGATGGCAGCCGCGTCAGCATTCGTCTCGATGCTGGCGAATTCCGTCCTGAATGGTCTGACCTTCTCGAAATTCTGACCCAGAACTGGGCAGACCTGGGCATTGAACTTCACGCGGCCATCGCTGGCGATGCCTACGAAGTTCGCCGTCGTGAACGTGATCGTCAGATGCTTGTCTGGGTTGGTGAAAACGGGTGCGGCCTGTTCCCGGCCATCAGCCTTACACGCCTGCTGCGTTACCAGTCCAACTGGGACAACTGGATGAACTGGGTTACCAAAATCAACCCTCAGTCCGAAGTTGTTGAAGCAGACGCCAAGGAACCGCCCGAAGCTGTCAAACGCCTTTATGAACTGACCGCGATCATTCCGACCAAGGCGGGTGATGACCGGACCAAGCTAATGGGCGAATTCATGCAGACAATGGCTGACGAGTTCCTCAATATCGGCACTGTTCTTCCAGAAGGCAACTATCGCGTCGTTTCTGATCGCCTGGGCAACGTGCCTGACACCCTGATCGAAGGCTGGCTCTATCCGGGGCCTGCTCCTGCAAACTATTCCGCTTTCTACATCAAGAAATGATGGTGAAACACCTGTAACGAATGACTGCGGGGAGGACTTGTGCCTTCCCGCATTTTCTAAACAACAACCTGTCGTCAATCATCGACAGGATCAAAGGACCACCAGACTATGGGGCGATTTATCCTGAACCGCATGTTGTGGGTCATCCCCACCATGATTGCCATATCCATCGTTGCTTTTGCCATCATCACCCTGCCGCCGGGAGACTATGTCGACCGTTATGCTGCGGTTCTTGCCGCTCAGGGCGACTATATGGATGATGTGCGCAAGGAGCAGATGCGCGAGCAATATGGCCTCGACAGGCCCTGGCCGGTTCAATATGTCAACTGGATCTCCGACGCCGTGCTTCATGGCGATTATGGCTGGTCGTTCGAGCAGGAAAGACCCGTTTCCGAGGTAATCTGGGAGCGATTGAGCCTTACAGCCATTCTCTCGCTATCCACTCTCTTCTTTACCTGGATTGTCGCCATACCCATAGGCATCTATTCGGCTGTGCGCAAATATTCTCTCACTGACTATCTGTTCACGACCCTTGGCTTTGTCGGCCTTGCCCTGCCGAATTTCCTGCTGGCGCTGGCGCTGATGTATATCACCTACCTGATAAGCGGCGAAGCGGCTGGCGGATTGCTGTCACCACAATATCTCGACGCACCTTGGACATTGGGAAAATGCGTCGACTTGCTTAAACATATCTGGATCCCGATCCTCGTGCTTGGCACCGCAGGCACCGCCTCCATCATCCGCACCATTCGTGCCAATCTGCTGGATGAGCTGCGTAAGCCTTATGTCCTGACCGCGCGAGCCAAGGGTGTGCCGGAGGCGAGAGCACTCATGAAATATCCGGTACGCCATGCCATGAACCCCTTCGTCAGCGGCCTCAATGATATCTTCGTCAACATCATCTCAGGCGAGACCATCGTCGCCATCGTTCTTGGCCTGCAAACGACAGGTCCCCTGCTCTATCAGGCGCTGCGGGCAGAAGACAGCTTCCTTGCAGCGACTCTCATCATGTTTCTCGGTATCCTCGGCATGATCGGCACACTCTTTTCAGACATTTTGCTGGCCTGGCTCGATCCGCGTATCCGCCGCCAATTCACTCGACTCGGAAAGGCAGGCTGATGACTGACACGACAGCGACAGCGGCCATGCAGCCGACACAAATCGAACGCCGCAGCCAGTCCGCCCTGATCTGGAAGCGTTTCAAACGGCACAAACTCGGTCTCATCGGCCTGTGGGTTACGCTCTTCATCTATCTGTGCACCCTGTTTGTCGAAATCCTTGCCCCACAAGGTGCCACTGCCTATTCGACAAAACATGCCTATTACCCACCCCAGCGCATTCATTTCTTCACTGAGAACGGCAGCTTCAAACCGCATGTTCTGGGTTACAAGGTGAAATTCGATTATGACACCGGCAGTCGATCCTTTATCCCCGATCCGCGCAAAGTCATCGCGCTCGGTTTCTGGGTGAAAGGTGACAAATATAAATGGCTTGGCCTGATCCCCGGTGATCGCCATCTGTTCGGACCGATCAAGCCGCGCGAAAAAATGTTCCTTGTTGGAGCAGACCGCCTCGGCCGCGATGTCCTGTCGCGAACGATCTATGCCTCCCGCATTTCCATGACCATCGGACTGGCAGGTGTCGCCCTAAGCCTTGTCCTGGGCATCGCCATCGGCGGGCTGTCCGGCTATATGGGCGGCTTCACCGACCAGATCATTCAGCGCTTTATCGAGTTTCTCCAGTCCTTGCCGTCCATCCCCCTCTGGATTGGACTTGCGGCTGCAATTCCGGCCGAAACGCCACCTCTCGAGACCTATTTCCTGATCTCAATCGTTCTGTCCGTCTTGGGCTGGACAGGCCTTGCCCGTGTAGTACGCGGGCGGTTTCTGGCCTTGAAGGAAGAGGATTTCATTCGCGCGGCAACGCTCGACGGTTGCAGCACCTCGCGCATTCTCTTCCGTCACATGCTGCCCAACTTCACCTCGCACATTATCGCCGTTGTGACCCTTGCCATTCCCGGCATGATCCTGGCGGAAACAGCCCTGAGCTATCTCGGCATTGGCCTCAGAGCACCTGTCGTCAGTTGGGGTGTGCTGTTGCAGGAAATTCAGAATATCCGCTCCATGGCAACCGCTCCATGGCTCTTTTTCCCCGGCCTCATCGTTGTAATAGCCGTCCTCGCCCTCAACTTCCTCGGCGATGGCCTGCGCGATGCCGCCGACCCGCACGAACATTGATGAGAGAGTGAGAATAACCAGAATGACAAATCTCTCGAACACCACCGGCACGATGCCAAAGAGACCAGAAGACAACGGAATGGGCGTGAGCGACAATCTGCTCTCCATGCGCAACCTCACGGTCAGCTTCAAGACAGACGACACCAAACTGACAGCCCTCAACAAGGTCAGTCTCGCAATTCCAGAAGGCAAGACCTTATGCCTGGTCGGCGAATCCGGCTGCGGCAAATCCGTCACCGCAAAGGCAATCCTGCGCGTTTTGGCCGAGAATGCCTCGATCGACGAAGGCGAAATGCTGTTCCGCACCAAAAGCGGAGCCATGACCGATCTCGCAAGTATCAGGGATCGCGGTGAAGCGATCCGCAAGCTGCGCGGTGACGAGATCGCCATGATCTATCAGGAGCCGATGACAGCAATTTCACCTCTCTATTCCATTGGCAACCAGATTGTCGAAGCCCTGCGCTGGCACCGCAACATGAGCGAGAAGGAAGCTCGGCGCGAAGCACTCGAAGTCCTCAGGCAGGTTGGCATGCCTGCCCCCGAAAGGCGGATCGACTCCTACAGTTTCGAATTGTCGGGAGGCCAACGCCAACGCGCCATGATTGCCATGGCGCTCATCTGCCGACCAAGATTGCTTATTGCGGACGAGCCGACCACAGCTCTCGACGTGACCACTCAGGCCGTCATTCTCGATCTTCTGCGCAAGATGCAGGAGCAGGACAAGATGTCGATGCTCTTCATCACCCACGATCTCGGCGTTGTTGCCGAAATCGCCGATGAAGTGGCCGTGATGTATATGGGCAATGTTGTGGAACGTGGCCCCGTCGAGCGCATTTTGACCGACCCCGTTCATCCCTACACCAAGGGCCTCATAGCCTCCCTGCCAACACTGAGCAAAAAGGCAGGGGAATCCCTGAAAACCATCCCCGGCTCGGTGCCCCATCTAAAGGACCGGCCAAAGGGCTGCGCATTTTCCAATCGATGCGAGCTTTTCATCGACGGCACCTGCAACCAACTGCCCCCTCTGGAATATGGCATAGCGCCAGACCATGAAGCCTATTGCCATGCACTTGCTCGATGCGATGCGAGCCCGCAGACAGACGCAGCCATCACCAGCAAACTCGCACCACGGAAGAACGAGCAGGACAGCTCCCGCAAGGGTGGACCCGACTATAACGCAGACCCGATCCTCAAACTGCGACACCTCAGCAAGAGTTTCACTCAAAGCAGCGGCTTTTTTTCCAAAACACGCCATATCCATTCGCTGAATGGAGTCTCTTTCGACCTGTGGCCCGGCGAGACGCTGGGACTTGTGGGGGAATCCGGCTGCGGCAAGTCAACCCTTGGCCAAACAGTTCTGGGCCTTCACAAACCGACATCGGGAGCGGTGGAAGTCCAGACGGAAGATGGCTATGTCGATCTTGCGCAACTGCCACGAAAGCAGCTGAAAAAGCACTGGCATGACATCCGCATGGTATTTCAGGATCCGGACGGTTCTTTCAATCCTCGCCTCACGGTCTTCGACATCATCGCCGAAGTTCTGCGCATGGGAGGTCAATCGCTGACAGGCAAAGACATCACGAAGCGGGTCGAGGATGTCATGCAGATGGTGGGCCTCGACAAGGCATTTCTTGACAGATACCCCCATGCCTTCTCGGGTGGTCAGCGCCAGCGCATCGGCATTGCCCGCGCTCTTGCGCCGCAGCCGCGCATCGTCATCGCCGACGAACCGGTCTCGGCCCTTGACGTTTCCGTTCAGGCGCAGGTTCTCAATTTGCTCAAGGATCTTCAGCGTGAGTTGGGGCTTGTCTATCTGTTCATCTCCCATGATCTGAGTGTGGTAAAGCATATCAGCGACCGGGTCGCGGTCATGTATGCCGGTCAGATTGTCGAGATTGCACCTGCCGACGACTTGTTCAATCATCCAAAGCATCCATACACCCGTGCATTGATGGCTGCCTTGCCAGAACCGATCCCGCGCAGCATGCGGGAAACAAAGCCTCACCACATTTCCGGCTCGGTTCCCGATCCTGCCAATTTGCCAAAGGGCTGCCCGTTCCATCCTCGATGCATGTTCGCCACGGATAAATGTAAAATCGAACGCCCGGAAATTGATGCAACGGGATACCAACATGCTGTATCATGTTTTTTTCCTCAACTATCACCAGCAGCGGCCGAATCTGATATTCAATCCCATGCTCATTGAAGAATGGTAGTCCAAGAAAGCCATGGCAGGAATTAAAGATGTAGCCCAGCATGCTGGTGTATCGATCTCGACCGTTTCGAGGGTCCTGAATGGCCACGAGAATATTTCGCAAGCCAAGAAAGAGGCTGTGCTAAAAGCCGCAGAAGCCCTCGGCTATAGCCCCAACGCAGTCGCAGCCAGCCTGAGACGCAAAAGCTCCAACGTTGTTGGTGTCCTCATTGCCAACCAGAGTTCCCCCTTCGGATCGACCTTGCATACCGCGATTGAAGCCGCTCTTGCAGAAAAGGGCTATCTGGCAATGGTGTGTTCCACCCTCTCCCAGGTGAAGCGGGAGAGGGAATATATCCGGGTTCTGATGGAAATGCAGGTCGGCGGCGTGATCATACGTCCGGCATCCGGCACGCTGTCCAACACCGCGCGCCATGCAGCCTTGCTGCAACGCGCCGGCATTTCCGTTGTCTATGTCGAAACGACACCGACCAAGAGCCGCGCCACCAGCTCAGTCATTTCCGGCAGCTTTAGCGGTGGCCAAATGGCCATCCGCAAGCTGTTCGATCTGGGACACAGGGACATCGCAATTCTGATCAGAGGATATGACCGCAGACATACCAGCACCAATCCCGTTACTCTCAGGCTGAAAGGTGCCTTGGAAGAAGCGCGCCGATTGGGCATTTCGAATCGTATTCTGATCAAGGAAGGCTTCCCGGGTCAGCGGTTCGATTTCGGGCACGGAGCCATGGCCTCGGTGCTGGAGACAGACCCGCAGGTCACCGCAGTCTTTGCCTCGACAGATCTCATCGGAATTGGGGCCATATCAGCCATTCGCGAAGCTGGCCTTGACGTACCAACGGACATTTCCGTCATAGGCTATGACGGCCTTGCAATTTCGGAAATGACCTTGCCCGCCATGACAACCATCTCACAACGGATTGATGACATGGGGCAAAAGGCTGTTAATCTGATGATTGAACCATTTGACCAACAGCGCCGCCAAGCCACAAGAAATCATCCTGGAACCACAGCTGATCGAGCGAGAAAGCACAGGCTTTGTTCCAACATGTTAACACCAACAAAGAAGCAGGATCCAAAATGAAAAGCCAAGGCCCAAACAAGACACCCAACTCAGACAATTCAACCGGCCTGGGATTGGATCAGCTGCCTGAAAAGCTGGACGCCCAAACGGCCCTTTTGGCTCGACAGCTCGCGCCCATTTTGCTTTGCGACAAAAACGAGCCCTTCAAACCGGTTGCCGTTGGCATTACACACCTCAGACCCGGTCAGCCATCTCCGAGCTTCGGCCACATCAATCCTGCAACCCAGGCCCCTACGGGAACCGACAGCATTCTTGAATATGAAATCTGGTGGGATGGCGACATTCAGCATCTTTATGAACTGGAGCATGTCTGGATCTATCTTGACGAAAACAACGCCGCCATTCATGTCACGGCCAGTGCACACGGCAAGATGCTCGACATGAGCCAGTCAATCTGGCAAGACCGGCAAGTTCGCCTCTTTTGCGAGCCCGGCAAACATGCCCACAGCCCCACATCGGCGCAAGTCATCGAAAGACGGGAAGCCCTCGACAAGGCCTGCTCCGATCTGGAAGGGGTTGGAGACATTCTCGTGCAGCCTTTCTTTGCCCAGCAACTGGCTTTTCTTTGCCCTTATGACCACTATCTGGCCTTTGATCACCTCAGAAATCTTCGCTTTAAGCCAACCTACAGCTTTGAGAAAAGCTTCGATCTGTCCCCATCTTCCCTTCATGAGCTGGCGTGAGCTCAACAGCTACATCCCGCGCTATCTGCGCGAACAGACCGAAATGCTGCGCCGGACGAAAAAGGGCGTAAAAGCGATATTTGTCGATAGCGGCGACACTCTGATCGACGAAGGGTCACAGCTATTCAGTGAAGACAGAAGCGATCTGGTGCTCTCGGCTCGGCCCATCGACACCAGTCGCCAACTGATCAATGAACTCAAGGAACGCGGCTATCTGGTTGCGCTTGTGGCCGATGGGCTGGAACAGAGTTTCCGCAATGTCCTGAGAGCCAATGGCTTCTGGGATCATTTCGACGCCATGGCGATTTCCGAGAATTGTGGTGTCTCCAAGCCGCATCCACGCATGTTTCAGGAAGCGATGCTCGAACTTGGACTAAGACCGGAAGATGCCGAAGGCATCATCATGTTGGGCAACAACCTGGCCCGGGATATTCGGGGAGCCAACGCGCTGGGGCTGACAAGCGTCTGGATCGACTGGGTTGACCGGTATGACAAAACGCCAAAAGACGATATTGAAAAACCCGATTTCACCATATCCAAACCTATCGAGCTTCTTGAGGTCATCGAAAAAACTGGAGCAATAGGACCCGAGCTTCTGACCACATCATTGCCTGTTGGCTTTTCCCAGAGCCAGCAGGCCCCTGCTCCATCGCGTGGCAGAGCCGAGTATCAGTGCCCGTTTTCGGAAAATCAGGTAAAAGAAAGGCGTAAAACTGATAGCAGACGAAAATTTTTAATAAAAAAATATCCTCTTTGTGGAATAAACCAACCACCTACCGGGTAACTTCCCTTCTATTTGTTATAAATTAGTCGATGTCATCCCCTAATACCCAAAAATGATACAGGTTGTATCGTATTATGGGTTGATCTTTTCCCGACTTCTAATTACTTGTAGATAAGATGAACATCATAGCGGAATCGTCATGTCTTCAAAAGAAAAAGAATCAACCTCTCGTGGCGGAATTCAAGTCATCGCAAGAGCAGCGGACATTCTTCGTGCATTAAAAACAAGTCAGTCCGGAATGAGCCTTGGGCAGATTGCCCAACGGGTCGATCTGCCACGTTCGACCGTTCAGCGCATCGTCAATGCCCTACAGCATGAGAATTTCATCATCACCGACTCTCAGGGCGGCGGACTTCGTCTGGGGCCGGAACTCAACGCATTGGCAGAAGCAACGCGTTATAATATTGTCGAATACTGCCGACTTTTGCTGACCGAGCTGACCCAGTCAACCGGCGAGACCTCTGACCTGTCCGTTTTCAGAAGAGATGCCATGATCTTTCTGGATCAGGTTCCCGGAACCCATCGTTTGCGCACGGTTTCTGCGGTTGGAGAGGCCTTTCCTCTTTCCAGCACGGCAAATGGCCGCGCCTGCCTCAGCTTGATGGAAGAATACAAGGCACAGCAACTGATTGCAGGAGAATGGGAACGCTGGGGTGTGATCGGCGACATGGACGCCATGATGGCAGACTTGCGCAACATCAAGGCCGATGGTCTTGCCTTTGATGAAGACCAGCATACACCAGGCATTTCCGCCATTGGCTTTGCGTTCCGCGACTGGTTTGGTGATCTTCATGCCATTTCGGTTCCCGTGCCCTCCTCCCGCTATGCCGACAAGAAGAAAGAAATCGACGAGGCATTGCGCAAGACCGCTTCTCACGTCAAAAAACGAATGACAAGACGGAATTCCTGATTTCCATCAATTGTTTCCTATTGAGCAAAAGCCCTTCAGATGAGGGCTTTTTCTTTTGCCAAACCATAGGACAATATCATGCCGTTACCGCTCTGGTTACTATCGCCCGAGTTTTGTGCTTTTCACGGGATTTCAGGCAAATTGTCCGTGGAATTGCCGCTAGGCACATTGACCGCATAGTGGTTCTATTGTACCGTTATTTGGTGCAAAATAAGACACAACTCGGCGACATAGCCAAAGACACAGTATGTGTTAAAGCCGGAGGAGCAAACCATCATGACCAACGTAGTTATTGCGTCCGCAGCGCGTACCGCTGTGGGCAGTTTTTTAGGTTCTTTTGCCAATGTTCCAGCCCATGATCTGGGCGCTGCCGTACTCAAGGCAGTTGTGGAACGCGCTGGCGTAGACCCCGCAGAAGTTTCAGAGACCATCTTGGGACAGGTCCTGAATGCCGCACAAGGACAGAATCCGGCCCGTCAGGCACATATCAACGCAGGATTCCCCATTGAAAGCGCCGCTTGGGGCGTAAACCAGGTATGTGGATCAGGCTTGCGCGCTGTTGCTTTGGCTGCACAGCATGTCATGCTCGGCGATGCCAAAATCGTCGTGGCCGGCGGTCAGGAATCCATGTCCCAGGCTCCCCATGCAGCCTATATTCGCCAAGGCCAGAAGATGGGCGATCTGAAAATGATCGACACCATGATCAAGGATGGTCTTTGGGAAGCATTCAATGGCTATCACATGGGCCAGACCGCTGAAAATGTTGCCAACCAGTGGGGCATTACCCGCGAAATGCAGGATGAATTGGCAACCGCTTCGCAGAACAAGGCCGAAGCAGCTCAGAAAGCCGGTAAGTTCGATGATGAAATCGTGCCTTTCACCATCAAACATCGCAAGGGCGACATTGTTGTCGACAAGGACGAATTCATTCGTCCAGGCACAACCATTGAAAATCTTCAGAAACTGCGCCCGGCATTCACCAAAGACGGCACGGTCACCGCAGGCAACGCCTCCGGTATCAATGATGGTGCTGCTGTTACCCTTTGCATGACAGCTGAAGAAGCCGAAAAACGTGGCATTGAACCTCTTGCACGCATCGTCTCCTATGCCACAGCGGGCCTGGACCCCAAAATCATGGGCGTGGGCCCTGTTTATGCGTCCCGCATTGCGCTGGACAAAGCAGGCTGGACCGTTGACGATCTCGACCTGATCGAAGCCAACGAAGCGTTCGCAGCTCAGGCTTGTGCGGTGAACAAGGAAATGGGCTGGAACCCGGACATCATCAACGTGAATGGCGGCGCCATCGCAATCGGCCATCCAATTGGTGCGTCCGGTTGTCGCATTCTGAACACTCTGCTGTTCGAAATGAAACGCCGTGACGCCAAAAAAGGCATTGCAACGCTTTGCATCGGTGGTGGCATGGGTGTTGCCCTGTGCGTTGAACGTCCGTAATCTCTTGGAAAATTTGGCAAGACTGGTATAAACCTAGTCGCGTTCTCTATACAGGCGGGTCTCGAAGAGAAGGTTCGAGATCCGCCATTTTCATATGTATCCAGACTGTTATGACCAACAAAGCTGGATCTACAAATGAGTCCCACCATGCACCCCTTTCGGAGCATCAAAGATGTCAGATCAATTCATATTTGAAAATAAGACCTACGACGAAGTCCAAGTAGGCGACACCGCCAGCCTGACAAGAACGGCAAGAGAAGAAGATTTCCTTGTCTTTGCCAATGTGTCAGGAAACCTCAATCCCTACCACCTTGCAGCCTATGCCCAGGAACAGGAAGGCCTGCCAGAAACTTTTGCTCCGGGCCTTTGGGTCGGATCATTGGTCTCCGCAGTACTTGGCAACCATCTGCCCGGCGCAGGCACAATCTATCGCAGCCAGCATCTGAAGTTCCATGACATGTGCCGCGCAGGCGACGAGCTGTTTGTGGAGGCCAAGGTTATTGCAAAATTGCCGGACAATGTGGTTCGCCTAGACACCAAAGTCGTCAGAAAATCCGACGATGCGCTGATGATGTCCGGTGAAGCGGAAGTTCTTGCACCAACCAAAAAACTTCGCTTTGATGCCCTGCCCGCTCCAGAGCTGATCCTCGACCATCATCCACATTTCGAAACCATCATCGAACAGGCTCAGAAACTGGCTCCAGTCACCACCGCAGTGGTTGCGCCTGAAGAAGAGAAATCCCTGGGCGGTGCCCTGCTGGCTTACAAAAAGGGGATCATCACTCCGATCCTGTTTGGTTGCACGGAGAAAATCAGAGCAGCGGCAGAGAAGATCGGCATGTCCCTTGACGGCATCGAAATTGTCGAAGAGATGGATCATGCACGTGCAGCAAGCAAGGCTGTCGACTGCATCGCCGATGGCAAGGCTGGTGCCTTGATGAAAGGCCACCTGCACACGGACGATCTGCTGCGCGCCGCACTGCGCAAGGAACGTGGCCTGCGTGCCGGACGCCGTTTCACTCATGTATTCGTGCTTGATGTTCCTGGCCTCAACCATCCGCTTCTGGTAACCGACGCCGCGATCAACATCCAGCCGGATCTGAAAACCAAGGCCGACATCGTCCAGAACGCTATCGAAGTCGCCATCTCCATCGGCATCGAAGTGCCCAAAGCCGGTATCCTTTCCGCCGTCGAGACCGTCAATCCGGACATTCCATCATCCATGGATGCAGCTCTGCTCTCCAAAATGGCCGAACGCGGCCAAATCAAGGGCGGGATTGTCGACGGGCCTCTCGCAATGGACAACGCGGTCGATCTTGCAGCAGCTCATACCAAGGGCATCACCTCAGAGGTGGCAGGCAAAGCCGAAATCCTGGTTGTTCCGAACCTTGATGCCGGGAACATGCTGGCTAAAGAGCTTGCTTACATTTCCCACGCAGAACCGGCAGGTCTCGTTCTTGGTGCCCGGGTTCCGATTGTCCTGAACTCCCGCTCGGATGGGGATTTGGCTCGTCTCGCATCTTGCGCAATCGCTTCCTTGCATCATGCCCGTATTGGCAAGAAGGGCTGCTAAGAGCGCGAGCAGATTTGCAAATTGAAAAGCCTCCTGCCAGATCTGGCAGGAGGCTTTTCTCATGTCTTTTTCAATATGCGCTTAGACGCTTTGCCCGAGGGGCTGACTGCTAACCAGTCAGCCCCAAACCAATACGCTCACCACGCATAATCCAAATCAGGATATGATCTAGAAATTGACCTTGTCGCCGCCCTTGAGATCAAGCATTTCACGAGCTTCATCAGGTGTTGCGACTTCGCAGCCCAGATCCTCGATGATCCGGCGAATTTTGGCAACCTGCTGAGCATTGCTTTCAGCCAGTTTGCCGCGCGAAATGAAGAGGCTGTCTTCCAGACCAACGCGCACGTTGCCGCCCATCTGGGTCGCAGTGGTACCAAGAGACATCTGAGCATTCCCGGCACCCAATACTGACCAGCGATAGTCATCGCCGAACAAACGGTCAGCGGTGCGTTTCATGAAGATCAGGTTGTCAACATCAGGACCGATACCACCCAGAATACCAAAGATGAACTGAATGAAGATCGGAGCCTTGAACAGACCGATATCCATGCAGAATTTCAGGTTGTAGAGGTGGCCGACATCATAGCATTCATGTTCGAACTTGATGTTGTGCGGAGCCAGCTGAGTTGCGGCATTTCTGATATCGGCAAAGGTATTGCGGAAGATATAGCCTTCGGAATTCTCGATATATTCTTTTTCCCAGTCGAACTTGAAACTGTCATAGCGCTTTGCAAGGCCATGGAAGGAAAAGTTCATGGACCCCATATTCATCGAGCACATTTCCGGAGAATGAGCCAGAGCCGGAGCAATACGTTCGTCGATGGTATTGAGAACACTGCCGCCGGTGGAGATGTTGATCACGGCATCGGTTGATTGCTTGATGCGTGGCAGATAGGTAGCGAAGTCGGCTGGGTCAATAGAGATATAACCATTTTCCGCTTTGCGCGCATGGCAGTGCAGAATAGCTGCACCGGCTTCAGACGCAGCAATTGCTTGGGCAGCCAGATCATCTGGCGTATATGGCAAAGCATCGGACATGGTTGGCGTATGAATGCCGCCGGTGATTGCGCAGGTAATCACAGTTTTCTTTTGACGTGCCATTTTCGGCTCCCTTTCAATCTCGATTTCCATTGCGATCCGTCAGGATGAATGGAAACAGTTCATTTAGTCTGGCTGATCGGCCTTCATTCAAAGGAATTGGCAAATCCGGTCGATCAGCGGATTCAAGGATCCCCCTCCGGGAACGGTACGACCCGGAGGGGGTAGATGACTTTGCAGTCACTTAAGATAGTCTGAGGAGGGGGACTGCAAAGCCGGGGAAGAGCTGGTTTCGAATGGAAACCGTATCTCTTTTGGGACCATGTCCGGGCCTAGCTTTTTTTGCGACCTGCTCTGACAAAAATCCCGACGACGATGACGGCGGCATAAACAACCATCAGGCCCATGACCATCATCATCCAGTTAGCTTCAAGACCCATGACTTTCTCCTCCTGTTTTGGATGCATTTCCGCGTGAACGAGAATACGCAGATAGCCCGGCACCGACCAGCATGACTACGACAATGATAGCCAGCGTTTGAATGAACAAATTCCAGAATAACATGGTATTCACTCCCTATTCTGCTGCAAGTGCGTCAGGCACAGACAAAGCGTCGCGGTCTTTGAACAGTCCCGGTTTACCCGGCAGAATGGCCGTCAGGACAATGCCAAGGCCAAGGCCGACGATGAGGCAAGGATAGACGTTAGGCTGTCCCTGCATTCCAACCATTGCTGGCAGTTCGGTAAAGCTCCAAAGGGAGTTCACGATCCAGGTAACAGCCAGGGTAATGGTCGCTGCGGCAGAAGAGCGTTTCCAGAACAGACCGATAATGATCATCCAGAAGACCGGAGTCATCCAGGCGAACAGCCAGTTCATGGCTTGCACGATTGGAGGCAGATAAGCCGCAACCATGAAAGCAGCAACACCCAGAATAATGATCATTGTACGGGTGACGACACGTTCTTCTTTTTCACCGGCGTCCGGATTGAAGAAGTTTTTGTAAATGTCGATCGTGAAGATGGTTGCAGGGGCCATGACAGCCATGGCAAAGCTGGACAGAACGGCAGCAAGAAGAGAAGCCATCAGCCAGGCTACGAGCCAAGGTGGCAGGGTCTGAAGCAGCATGGTCGGAGCGGCCAGTTTCGGACCCAGTTCGTTGAAGGCCGGGTTAGCTTTTGCAGCCAGACCGATCGAGGCGATGAACACGCAGAACAGGCCGTTCAGAGGCACAGCCAGCCAAAGCGTTTTACGGATGGTGCTTTCACTCTTTGCAGACATTGCAGGCTGGATCAGCTGCTGGCTGATAGACTGACAGAATGTCGTTGACAGAATGGTTGCCAGAGCGAAAGAGATCAGGAGTTCAGGACTTGCGAAAATCGACAGCATTTCTGCTTTGTCCTGATCGATGTAGAATTTGGAAACCCCTTCCCAGCCGCCTTCAGGCAATGCACCGGTCATGAAGACCATGGTCAGGATCAGACCAACATACATGATCGCACAGTTGATCAGGTTGACCCAGCCGATTTCTTTCATGCCGGCAAGGATCACATAGAGGATACCAAGAATCCCGCCGATCACTGCACCCTGTTGAATGCTCACACCGGTAACAGTCGCAAAGACGATACCAATACCCTGAGATTCCAGAGTCAGAATACCGAAGATCAGACCGGCCATAACGCAGCCGACCATCAGCCGAGGCGTTTCACCAAAGATCAAGGAAATGAATTCCGGCATGGATGTGACATGCGCACGACGAGCCCACAAGGCCGTCGAGGTAATGGCCACCACAAGCAGCACAGCATGTGCGATACCAAACCAGATAGCATTAGCACCCAGGAACCACGTCATTTCGAACACGCCGAAAATATGTGGTGTACCGAGCACGGTCAAAGCAAGCGTAACAGCAACGACGGCAACCGGAAGGTCGCGGTTGGAAAGCAAAAAGCCTCCCTCTTTCTTTTGATGTTCTTGCTTACGCGCGAAATATAGCCCCAAGCCTACGATCAACAGCACCTCGTAGGCCAAAACGCCAATGAGAATTCCCCAGTTCACTTTAAATCCTCCTGTTCCCTGAGATCATCTATTATGAGCAGGACGAGAAACAGACCCGGCCAGCCTAGATTTTGTCTTGGAGCGAAATGCCTGGCACCACGCTCCAAATTTTTCCGGCCGATGTCCAACACCTGCCAAGGTCCCTGCCCGGAACCTTAATCCTCCAGAATTCCCTCAAGCTTGCGTAGATGGCTCGCAACACGGTTACGCACCTTGTCCGCTTCTTCCGGAGTCCATTTGCGGAAGCCCTCTCCCGTCTTCATGCCGAGTTTCCCCTCAGCAACGAGCTTTTCAAGATAGGGCGATGGTCCCTTGCGATCCTCGAGGTCCGCAAGAATTGTTTTGTGAATATCAAGCGTCAGATCGGTACCGACCAGATCGGCATTCTCCAGCGGACCCAAAACCGACAAGCGACGGCCAAAACAGGACTTGATCACGGTATCGACGCCCTCGGCATCGCAAATACCCTTCTCGACCAGACTGACAGCCTCACGCCAAAGGGCATGCTGCATACGGTTGCCGATAAAGCCCGGAACGTCCTTGACGACCAACACAGGCGTTTTCCTGGCATCCTTGAGCAGGGCCATCATGGCCTGCGCGGCCTCATCCTCGGTCCATTCGGTTTTGATCACTTCCACCAACGGGATCATGTGAGCCGGATTCCACCAATGTGTCCCCAGCGCACGACCCTTCAGTTTCAGATTCTGCATGATGTCTGTAATCGGAATAACCGATGTGTTGGACGCCAGAATGCAATGCTCTGGCGCATGTGCTTCGACCTCAGCAAAAATCTTCTGCTTGAGTGGCAGCTTTTCAGGGGCTGCTTCAAACACAACATCTGCATCGGACACCGCGTCAGCCATTTCCGCAGCAACAGAAACGCGCGCGGCAGCAGCATCGATCTCAGCCGCCTCCACACCCATTGCCTGTAAGCTCTGACGAATCCGATCGATGACTGAAGCAAGCGCTTCAGCCACCGGATCGGTGATAACGACATCATATCCGGCACGAGCCATCGTCAGGGCAATTCCATGCCCCATCAGGCCGGCGCCAATGACGGCTATCTTGCGAATAGTATTTGCCATTGATTAGCCCGCCGTGTATCCGCCGTCGGCATAAAGGATATGCCCGGTATAGAAATCACAAGCCTTGGAAGCCAGGAACAGCAAAGGACCGGCAAGGTCTTCCGGTTCGCCAAGGCGACCAATTGGCACGCGAGACAGGAAGCCTGCACGAACGGCGTTTGCATTTTCGTTGTCTTCGAACATCCATGCGGTCAGCGGAGAACGGAACACGGTCGGAGCAATCGCATTGACAGTGATACCGTCTTTGCCCAATTCGCAACCAAGCGCCTTGACGATACCGTCAACGGCAGATTTGGAAGCGCAATATGCGGTGTAACCGGCAGGATGACCAAGAAGGCCACGAGCAGAAGACATCAGCACGATTTTGCCGCCGTCACCCTGCTTTTTCATCTGAGCGGCAGCAGCGCGAGAAAGCAGCCAGCTCTGATTGACGTTAGCGTCCATCACAGCCTCAAAGGTGGATGGTTCCATCTCGGTGATTGGAGCAACCTTGTTCATGCCGGAAGCGACAACAAGGATATCAAGGCGACCATAGGCATCGACAGCCTTCGCAACCAGATCGTTACAGACCTCTTCCGTTGTCGGACGAGAGTTGATCGAAGTGACATCAGCGCCCATTTCAGTGCATTCTTTGGAAATTTCATCCAAAGCGGTCTGGTTCCCAGCAACAAGAACCAGCTTGCAGCCAGCGCCGGCAAGAATACGAGCAGCAACCATACCGAAAGCGCCCGAAGCACCGGTAATCAAGGCCACATTGCCTTTCACATCGAACATGGAAAGTGGATTAGCCAATACATTCATAATTTCAAGCCTCCGGAGGATAAGGAATAACGACCATCATCTTTGCGGTCATGTTGGTACGGTTTTCGAGCACGCGAACCTCGCCGGGCTGAATAACGCAGGAATCAAGAGCTTTCAGAACAGTTTCCTGGCCATCGATAATCAGGGTCATTTCCCCTTCAATCATGATGTAGACTTTTTCGAATGGAGTAGAATCCGGCCCAGCGCCACCACCGGGGAAAAACTGACTAAAGCCAATCCATTGATTTTTGGGACCATTCTCCTCAAAGCCCTGAAGACGCAAACCGTAACAACCAAAATGGTTTGGCGCTTCATAGGCCGGAGCATCTGCGAAACGTTTAAGATGCATAACCTTCCTCCACGAGTAGTTTTTAAAAGCCTTCGCAGGAGCGAAGGCGACCCAATTTCTCACCATCCGTCTGGACCAGTGAGAGAATTTCAAGGACAGTCTCCCGTCAGGCAAACCTCTAGCGTTCACCGGCCACGCCGATGCGCCCATAGTCGAGATTTGTAAGGACGGAACCTCCCCTCCTGTTCCATATTACGGTACAAGTACGCTCACAAAAACTCAAGCAATTGTCCCGGATTGCGATACACAAATACTACATCATAGGAGAAAAGTTCACTAGATTTTCTTTTGCATTGCACATAACCTAACTAGAACAGCGACTTTACAGGTTTTTACTTACAAAACCAAACCGCATTCATTGTATCACAATATGATACAATGAGCGAATTGTGCCCACTTGCTGTCCCATGAGGCGAACTCAATCCTGTCGAACAACCAAATTGCCTGCAAAAACCTCCCTTCGAGCAATCGATTGATAACACGCACCCCAAGAAAAACCCCGATCCTGAAAGTTCGGGACCAGGGTTTGGAAGTTTGTCTGCAAACTATTTTTGACTATCTTGCAAGCTTTTAAAGTGGAATTGCCTTAAAGAGCCATCTGTTTGACATCATCAGGAATGATCAACTTGGCAGCTGTTGCCTCTACTACTTGCTCAACAGTTGTATCTGGCCCCAACTCGCGAAGCACCAGTCCTTCGTCCGTCGGCTCAATAACAGCCATTTCGGTCACGATCAGCGAAACGCGACGGGCTGCGGTCAATGGCAACGTGCATTCAGGCATGATCTTCGGATTTCCTTTGGCGGTGTGAACCATGGAAACGATCACCTGCTTGGCACCGGCAACAAGATCCATTGCGCCACCCATGCCGGGCACCATTTTGCCGGGCACCATCCAGTTGGCGAGATATCCGCGTTCATCAACCTGCAAACCGCCAAGCACGGTCATGTCAAGATGGCCACCACGGATAAGACCGAAGGAGACAGCCGAGTCGATTGAGGCGGCCCCCGGTATAGCGGTGACTAGTCCACCACCAGCATCGGTCATGTCCTTGTTTTCAAATCCTGGCATCGGGCTACCACCCATTCCGACAACGCCATTTTCGGCCTGAAACATGACACTGACATCAGCCGGAAGAAAGTTTGCGACCATACTGGGAAGGCCAATACCAAGATTCACCAGCATGCCGTCTTTGATTTCCAAAGCCACACGGCGGGCAATGATTTCCTTAGCGTTCATATCAAAGCTCCCGTTCCAGAATGTGATCAACCAAAATACCAGGTGTTTTAACCGCATCCGGTGGGATTGCCCCGACAGGAACAATCACTTCAGCCTCTGCGATAACGGTTTCCGCAGCCATAGCCATGACGGGGTTGAAGTTGTGAGCTGTCAGCGAATAGTCAAGGTTGCCCAGATAATCAGCCTGTTTGGCTTTCACCAATGCAAAGTCGCCTCTGATGGGCTCTTCAAGCAGATATTTCTTGCCCTGCACTTCAACGATCTGCTTGCCTTCTTCGACCGGAGTACCGATACCTGTTGCAGTCAGCACGCCGCCAAGGCCCACGCCACCTGCGCGGATCCGCTCGACAAGCGTTCCCTGAGGCACGAGTTCGACATCGATCTCGCCTTCAATCATCTTTTTCTGGGTTTCCGGGTTGAGGCCGATGTGACTCGCAATGACCCGTTTCACCAAACCCGCAGTGATCAGCTTGCCGATACCGCAACCAGGCAAGGCCGTGTCATTCGCCACGACAGTAAATCCGCCAACCCCACGTTCGACCAATGCATCGATCATGCGCTCCGGCGTTCCGACCGCCATAAATCCACCAATGAGCAGAACTGCTCCCTCGGGGATCAGAGCAGCAGCATCTGCTATTTTCGTTGCTGTCTTCATCGGCAACTCCTATTTCCTCCGCTTCAGCATTTTCGCCCTTTGGTTCTCATGCCAATGGCAACCGGCTAGGGCATCCGATTCGACCGTTCGTTGTTTCAAAAAACCTTCATCACACCAACTCGGCCAAAAAATCCACATTACGGTACAAGCGAACCACAATTCGGTCAACTGGGTAAAATGGTGCAATTGCCGGCAATTCGCCTAAAGGCAGGTACCACCGACATTTTTTACCTCAGTTTTTTATTGGATAATTGTCGCACAACTATCGTCTATGGAACCAGCTAGCCGCATCGTGGGCAAAATCGCGATCGCCGTGCCGGATTCTCAGTCTTTGTTGGCGTCAAATGAAGACTTGAAACGAAAGGCTTTGCGGTATTCTTTTTGAGCTTCGCCATGCTTGAATTGCCGAAACCTTTTGGCAATTTTCGCGCGTCTTCTCTCTTTGCGCATTTGCAAGGCATCAATCAGAACGATGATGGAAGCTTGCATTTCCTTGCGCCTTCCAGAGCCATCTTCGGCTTCGAGCGTCTTGATGAATTGCTCCAGATAGGAGATCTGCACCGCACAATCATTAAACCGACCCAAAGCATCAAGAAGGCGCTTAACCGGCTTCACAAGATGATGATAGTCGGATTTCGGAAAACCTGACGCGACGAAAACCATGAGATACCGAAGCTTTTTGCATTGAATTCGAAGGGCATGCAGCTTCTCGTCCGCCTCGTTCAATCCAGTCTCAAAACCAAGCTTGCAGAGGGCTTTATAGCGTTTCCAGATTTGAGAACAGATGAAAGACCGTGCAGGCAGATCGGCATTCTTCCCCTTGGCCAACAAAGGCTGGCCGCTTAGCAAGCGATCAAGATCTTTGATCTCATCGAGATAGCCGACACTACAAAGATAGTCGGACAGACGAACGGCTTCCGCTTCGCGCCGATTGCCAACGCGCTCAAACATCTCGTCAAGCCCGTCGCGGAAAGCCTCGGGAACCAGATCGCGCACCATGTGCCTTTCCAGAAGAAAGACATCAAGATCTCTCAGTCCTCCCGTTCGCGCCATCAAGGCAGAAAACCGCTTCTTGAGCATCTGGACGTCGTCCTCGCCCAAAACACCCTTGAAGAGACTCAAAACAGACCGGATCTTACGCAAGGCTATGCGATAATCATGTAAAGACTCGGTGTCTATATCCTCGATCACACCCCGCTCGTGACCGCGAGCCAGAGCAAGATTCCGCCGCATGAGTTCGAGTGCCACCTCATATGCGCTGTTCTCGTCCGTCAATTTGATTTCGGGGTTTGCAGCGAACTCGGATGAAGCTTTTGTGGTTCGATAGAATGCGCCCATGCCACAATGAGTAGACCCCAACTCCGCCAGCATATTGAAGAAGGCTACACACCGGTCATCGGTAATGTCGCCTTCACATATCGAGACAATAAAACCCCGCCCACCATCGTTTCCTTCCACATCGATCAGCCGCAGACCGAGTGCAATCTGGCCAGCTTCGTCAAGAAGCGCCACATGCCTTGAGGCTTGACGAAAGCGAGTAAGGTGCAACAGCATTTGAGAAGCCGAGAGTTCTTCCAGCGCAGTCCTTGTGGGGCCTTGTGGCATCTCATGGACAGATCCGCCCGAGATCTGCCCTGCCTGAACGTGGCGCACGCCTCCCGGCAACAATAGTTCATACTGATGCTCATGAGCCAACAGCAGCCCTCGCGAGCGCAGCAAAGCTCGGTCAGCCAAATCGAGCAGACAAACCGTCTCGAAAGATGTCCTGGCGGAAAAAATCGGCCGCAACGTGCCGAAAGCCTCCCCCAGCAAACAGTCTGACGAGCGGTTCGGAATAAAAATCAGGTCAGGAGCGCTTTGTTTCATGCGGTATAGTCTTGCAGCAAATGCCTTATGACGCAATTCAGCAATAGGCGCACAATGTGCATATACACAAATGGACAAAAAGCCTGTCGCCAAATGTCACCAGATACAAAAATGCCCGACAGACCTGCCGGGCATCTTGGCAAATGGATTCTCCTGTCCCCTTCAGGTGACAGCTAAAATCTCGATACCGTCAAAATCGCCTAATATGCTCTTGTTGAAAGCCTCAAGAGCCGACTTCTCCACCAGAGCCACAACCGAGCCGCCCCAGCCTCCGCCGGTTTGCCTTGCACCAAGAGCCCCACGTGACAGGCAGGCTTCGACCATGGCATCCGTTTTCTCGACCGTTATCTCATAATCATCGCGTTGCGAACCATGGCTATCATGCATCAACTGACCAAATCGGACCATGTCATTCTTGCGCAAGGCATCAACGCCCTCCACGACACGCTGATTATCCATGATCACATGCCGCGCCCGTCGGTTCAAGGGTTCGGCAATCTGGTTGACCCGGTCAAGATCGGCAACACCCAGATCGGAAATTTTTTCAACACCCAACGCTTCGCAAGCAGCCAGACATTCAGCCACACGTGTTGCATAGCCATTTTCCGTATGCTGATGGCTCACACCCGAAGCGATAATGACAAAGGCATAATCCTCTGGTGTTGCAACCAGTTCATAATCGAGGCTTCTCGTATTGAGGAACATCGCAACACCCGGATCGCCAACCGAGGATGCAAACTGATCCATGATCCCGCAAGGCATACCGATGAAGTTATTTTCGATGGACTGGGCGAGAATTGCCACATCAACCGGATTGAGCTTGCGCCCGAAAAGCTCGAGCGCGCCCTTGAGCGAAACGACCTCCAGTGCCGCCGAGCTGGAGAGCCCCGCCCCCATGGGCAAGGTCGTCGCCAAGGCAACCCGCAGACCAAACTCTTCCACTTCCTCATACACGACAGCCTTGAGACAGCCGAGCAGATAATCCGTCCAGCGCCCCTGCCGCACGTCCTCTATCGAGCGAGTCTCGACCTCGTCAAACGTATCCGAATAGGCCTTGATAACACCCGGCTCATCACCCTTTGCAAGAGCAATGGAAACACCCAGATCCCTCAAGGCCATCGGCAGCACATAGCCACCATTATAGTCTGTATGCTCACCGAGCAGATTGACGCGTCCCGGAGAATAGGCCGTCACCTCAGGCTCAATACCGAACTGTTTGAGAAAGGCATCAGCAACAGCCTTTGTTTCAACCACTTCACTCATCGACTTCTCTCCCTAAATCGCCGACTTGAAATGAATATCCGGCAAGGAACGCAACCGTTCCGCTGCCGACTCCGCAGTCAGATCGCGCTGTGCTTCCGACAGCATTTCGTAGCCAACCATGAATTTGCGCACAGTGGCGGACCTGAGCAATGGCGGATAGAAATGAGCATGAAGCTGCCAGTGATCAAAGCTGCCGGCTCGCGTTGGTGCACCATGCCAGCCCATTGTGTAGGGAAATTCGGTTTCGAACAAATTGTCATATTTGGTCAGCAGCCGCTTGAGCGCATCTGACAGACCGTTTCGTTCCCTATCGGAAAGATCAGGCAGGCGCAAAACATGGCGTTTTGGCAACAGCAAGGTCTCGAACGGCCAGGTTGCCCACCAGGGCACAACAGCGATCCACTCATCATTTTCAACGACAACGCGATCCTGCTTCTTCGACTCTTCCGCCGCATAACGGACCAGCAGAACCTCGCCATGTTCATTGAGGTAGCGCGCCTGATGTTCGTCTTCGGTCGTCACTTCATTCGGCAAAAAGTTCGAGGCCCAGATCTGTCCATGCGGATGGGGCTGCGAGCAGCCCATGACGGATCCCTTGTTCTCAAACACGGCAACCCAGTCATAACGAGCCCCCAGATCGACGACCTGATCGGCCCAGGTGTCGACAACCTTGCGAATCGCATCAAGCGGCAATTCCGGCAAAGTCAGATCGTGACGTTCCGAAAAGCAGATAACCCGAGCCGTGCCGCGCACATTCTCAGCCCTGAACAGGGGATCGCCAACGGTCCCACCTACAGGCGTATCTTCCAGCAAAGCGGGAAAGTCATTGTCGAACACATAGGTGCCTTTATAGTCAGGATTGACCGCACCGGAGTTCCGCTTATTGCGTGCGCAAAGATAGCAATTGGGATCGTGCCGGGGCTTTTCCTCCAGAACCACCTTTTCTTGCTGCCCCTGCCATGGACGTTTGTTCCGATGCGGCGAGACCAGAACCCACTCGCCCTTGAGCGGATTGTAACGTCTGTGAGGTGCATCGGTAGAAACGGAAAGGTCTTCCATTTGCCAATTCCTTATTTTTTTGACCCGGCGAAGGGACCATATTTCGGATCGTGATGCCAACGCCATGCGGTTTCAATGATGGTTTCGAGGTCGTCAAACTTTGGCTTCCAGCCAAGCTCGGACTTGGCTCGAGAACTGTCGGCAACAAGCACGGCGGAATCGCCCGCCCGCCTCGCCGTCATCTCATATGGAATGTCGTTGTTGGTCAGTCTCTTGGCGGTCTCGATCACTTCGAGATTGGTGAAGCCGTTGCCATTGCCGAGATTGAAGCTGTGAAACCCTTCATGGCTGTCCATATAGTCAAGCGCCAACAAGTGAGCCGAGGCCAGATCGAGCACATGAATATAATCGCGAATGCAGGTTCCATCCCGCGTTTCATAGTCACTGCCGAAAACCGAAAGCTTTTCACGAATACCCATGGCAGTGAAAAGAACAAGCGGCACAAGGTGGGTTTCCGGATAATGCGCTTCACCGATCAGCCCGTCAGGATGTGCCCCTGCCGCATTGAAATAGCGCAAGGCGACGGAACGAAGACCGAAAGCCGTGGCATAGTCGGCGAGGATCTGTTCGACCATTCGCTTTGACCAGCCATAGGGATTGATCGGTCCCAATGGATGGGTTTCATCAATGAGTTCCGATTGCGGATTGCCAAAAACCGCTGCCGTGGACGAAAAGACAAGTCGCTCGACCCCGGCCTTGCGCATGGCATCAAGCAGATTGAGCGTACCCGTGACATTGTTTCGATAGTAAAGATCGGGTCGTTCGACTGATTCTCCCACAGCAATCAAGGCCGCAAAATGAATGACTGCATCAATTTTGTGCCGTGCAAAAACAGCCTCAAGATCTTCGGGGCGCAACAGGTCGCCACGCTCCAGCACCGCCCCCTTGATCGCCTCTTCATGTCCCGAGGACAAATTATCAAAAACAACAACATCATGACCCTCTTCAAGAAGAAGCTGAACCATGTGCGAACCAATATATCCGGCTCCGCCACATACCAAGATTTTTCGTTTTGTCATTCCAAATGTTCCCTCGCAAAACGCCGCCATGACGATCAGATGGCGCATCCTGCACCTCGCATCAAAACCATTCCGGCAATTAGGGATCCTAACTGAAAATTTGTTCAAAGTAAATATTTACTACATAATTATCTTAATCTATACTCTCACTTGTCAATCCGCGCCTGCCCGGCAGAATTGAGGCCACGAATGCACTCCTCACAAGTCGGGAGAGTCAGGCCCGGAGTGACTTGAAGGGAAAAGAGATGGCGACAATCAAGGACATTGCAAAACGAGTGGGTGTCTCTCCGACAACGGTCTCACGCGTGCTCAATTATGACGCCAGCCTGTCCGTCTCGGAAACCAAACGCCGCCAGATCATAGAAACGGCGCAAGAGCTGAATTACGCGCCGCCCCGCATGCGCGGAAAAAGACATCAGGCACCGGAAGTCGCCCCGGTCTCGATCACCCTCATGCATGCCCTCGACCCGGCCGAAGAGCTCGCCGATCCCTATTTCATCACCATACGCCACAGCATTGAAAAGCGCCTCAGCGAAGCGGGCATGAAGATTGATACGCACCTCAGCGCCATAAGGGAGATGCCCGAGGATCTGCTGCAAACGACCGGAGCGGTCATCATTGTCGGTCCGCATGGCAGGAAAATCATCGACGCACTAGTTGCCGCCGGGCTGCCCTTCGTCTGCGTCGATTTTCCTTCGGACAGACCAGACGTCGATTGCGTCTACCCCGATCTGGAGCGGGCAACACTTGATCTGCTGGACGCGATCTGGGCCAAGGGCTTCAGAAAATTCGGTTTCATTGGTGCTCTGTCCGGCGAGGAAAATCCCCGCCGCCCCTATCCTGACTTGCGCAATAGAAGTTTTATGCAATGGTTCAGCCAGCGCGACCTTGATGCCCCTGCCAATGTCCGCTTCGAGCGCCTCACACCGATCAGCGGCTTTGAACTGACCCGCCAATTGCTGGAAGCAGACTCCCCGCCCGAAGTGATCATTGCCGCCAACGACACCATGGCAATCGGGGCCATTCAAGCAGCCTCCAGCCTTGACCTGAAGGTTCCGGACGACATTCGAATCGTGGGGTTCAATGACATCCCGGCGGCCAGCCTTATCGAGCCAAGCCTGACCACGGTCGCCATCCCCGCCGAGGAAATCGGCAAGACTGGCGTCGAACTTCTGCTCGAGCGCCTCAATGGTCGCTCCTTTTCAAAAAAGGTCGTTCTGGGCACTCATCTGTGCTGGAGAGAGAGCTGCTGACGCAGCCTCCCATCTGGAAGCCTTGATACAGAAAAGGCTGGCCAAGTGCGGCCAGCCCTTCAGTCATCTTCATGCTCGAGAGCAAAACCGACCTCACGACAAGGCCGGCAGATCATCTGCGCTTCAGGAAACAGGCGTGATGTCGGTCGCCCCACCATGGGCACCCGACCATGCGAGAGGATCATTGAGGAAACTCTCGACCCCATCCAGTGTCTTGGTATCGAAATATCCATTGGCCTTGGAAACCTCAAGCACATCCCGCCAGGTTGCGAGATAATGCAGATTGAGATCGATCTTCTTCATGTTTTCCAAAGCTTCCGGGAAAATGTCGTAATAGAAAAGAACGATTGTGTCCTTCACCTCTGCTTCTGCCTTGCGCATGGCCTGTACGAAATTGATCTTGCTGCCGCCATCGGTCGTCAGATCCTCGACCAACAGGGCACGCTTGCCCGCAATGGGAGCCCCCTCGATCTGGGCGTCCCGACCATAGCCCTTTGGCTTCTTGCGCACATAATTCATTGGCAGAGCGAGCTTGTCTGCGATCCAGGCCGCAAAGGGAATACCGGCCGTTTCACCACCGACCACCACATCGATACTCTCAAAGCCGATATCACGCATGATGGTTGCTGCGCAAAATTCCATCAGGCTATTGCGGATGCGTGGATAGGAAATCAGTTTGCGACAATCGATATAGGTCGGGCTGGCAATACCGGATGCCAGTTTGAACGGCTCATCGGTACGAAAATGAACGGCCCCAACTTCGAGCAGCATTTTCGCGGTCATTTCAGCCATCAACGCACGATCAGGAAAAGAAGAAGTGATCATAAAGCTATCCTTCTGATGCAAAGAGCTGGAAACCCAGCTCAATCGGTCACGGCTTCATGCCGCCAGTAAAGTGGAAATCCGGGATCAAACAAAACAACGCTGTCCTCTCCCACAGCAATCTCGCCGGGGAACTCAACAGGATCGGCACCCTTGAAAAAACGAACGCGGTCTTCATTGAGAGGCAAGCCATAAAAGGACGGCCCATTGAGAGAAACAAAGGCTTCAAACTGATCCAGAGCCCCATCCTGCTCAAAGACGTGGGCGAGACAACTCAATGTGTTGCTGGCACTGAAAATCCCGGCGCAGCCACAAGGAGACTCCTTGGCAGAAGCCAGATGCGGTGCCGAGTCTGTGCCGAGGAAAAACTTGCCATCCCCCGAGGTTGCCGCTTCGCGCAGGGCAAGACGATGTTTCTCACGCTTTGCCACCGGCAGGCAATAATAGTGCGGTTTGATGCCACCGACCAGAATGGCATTCCGGTTGATAATCAGGTGATGAGTGGTGATGGTGGCGGAGGTCCGATGACCGGCCCCTTTGACGAATTGAACCCCGTCTTCGGTCGTCAGATGTTCCATCACGATCCGCAAATCAGGAAACCGTTCCCTGATAGGTGAGAGGACGCGTTCGATGAAAACCGCTTCCCTGTCGAATATGTCTATCTCCGGATCGGTCACTTCACCATGCACACAGAGGGGCAAGTCAATCTCGCTCATTTTCTCAAGCACCGGATAAATGGCCTCGATGCTACGCACGCCGCTTTCGGAATTGGTCGTCGCCCCGGCAGGATACAGCTTGAGCGCCTTAACAAGACCTGAGCGCGCCCCTTGCTCGACATCATCCGGATCAGTGGTCTCGGTAAGATAGAGCGTCATCAATGGCTCGAAATCGTGATCACCGGGCAACGCGGCCATTATGCGCTCACGGTAGGCGCTGGCATCCCGGCATGAGACCACGGGAGGAACCAGATTGGGCATGATGATGGCACGGGCGAAATCCGCACTGGTTTGCGGAAGAACGGCTTTGAGCATCTCGCCATCACGTAGATGCAGATGCCAGTCATCGGGGCGGCGAATGACAAAATCTGTTGAGCTCAAGGGAATCTCCATAGGCAGGCAAATTGCGCTACTTCTAGCAGCATTTTACACGAAATTCCTAGCCTTTCCTTTGTCTTGTGGAAGGCAGGACCAAGACCAGCCGCAAACACCAACAAAAAAGCCCGAACCGTCGAGACAGTCCGGGCAAGGTTCAATATTTAAACTTATTGCCTTTGGGATTGAGAGCAGAACATTAGTCCTTGGCCAGATCGCCCGCAAAGGCGCCGATCCGTTTGTAATCCTCGTAGATTTCATTATAGAGCTTGTGCATTTCAGGATTAGGCTCAAAGCTCTTTTCAATCGGGCTCAGCATCGCGCTCTTGGCTGCATGGATGTCTTCATAGGCACCAGCAGCAGAGGCAGCAAAGATGGCAGCCCCTCTCGCACAAGCCTGATCCGACAGAACCACATCAACCTTGCGATTCATGACATCGGCACAAACCTGAGAGATGAAATCGGATTTGCGTGCAATGCCGCCAATCGCAACAATGCTCTTGACCGGAATGCCCTGCTCTTCAAAGCGTTCAACAATGGCACGAGAGCCATAAGCCGTTGCCTCAATCAGGGCGCGATAGATGGACGGAGCTGTCGAGCCAAGATGCAGACCGGCAAGGATCGCTTTGACGGTCTGGTCCGCATCTGGTGTCCTGCGACCGTTAAGCCAATCGAGCGCCCGCTCGCCATAGGCTCCCGGCGGCAGTTCAGCCGCTTCCCTTTCAAGCTCAGGCAACAGGGAGCCCGCTTTGCCGCGACCGGAACGCCCCCACTGAAGCAGGCGTTCGAACCAGGCAAACACATCCCCAAAGGAGGACTGCCCTGCTTCAAACCCTGTATAGCCCGGCAGGACACTGTCTGGCACCTGCCCGCAAATACCGCTGACCAGCGTATCTTTGACTTCCTCAGGTGGAGCAACGAGAATATCACAGGTCGAAGTTCCCATCACGCGAACCAGAGAATAAGGCTCGATCCCCGCACCAACGGCACCCATGTGGCAGTCAAATGCACCGACTGCAATCGGAATACCGGCCTGGATACCAAAACGCCCAGCCCATTCTGATGTCAGCGTTCCGGCAACCTGATCGCTGGTACGGGTTTCGCTGAACAAGGGCGTTGTCAGGTTGCCAAGGCACGGATCGAGCGCCTGCAACCAATCCCGACTGGGAAGACCATCAAATTCGGGATGCCACAACGCTTTGTGTCCGGCAGCGCAACGCGAGCGAACAATTTTGGATGCGTCGGTCACCCCGGACAGCACCGCTGGCACCCAGTCGCACAACTCCACCCAGTTTGCAGCAGCCCGGAACACGGTCGGGTTCCGACGTCCGACATTGAGGATTTTGGCCCAATACCATTCGGAGGAATAGATACCGCCGACATATTTCGTGAAATCGGGAAATTTCCCAGAATGGCAGAGATCGTTGATTTCCTGTGCCTCGGCGACCGAAGTATGGTCTTTCCACAAGATGCACATCGCATCCGGATCGGTCGAAAAACCATCCTTGAGGGCAAGCGCAGTGCCATCTGCGGTTACAGGCATCGGCGACGAGCCGGTTGTATCAACGCCAATACCGATAATATCAGGCTGACCGTCAAGATCAGCAACAGCCCCGCGCACCGCAGCAACCATTGATTCGAGATAGTCGGCCGGATGCTGGCGGAATTGTTGACGAGCCGGATCACAGAATTGCCCCTCGGCCCAACGAGGATAATTCGAGACCGCAGAGGACAACTCCTCCCCGTCTTTCACCCGCACAACGACGGCACGCACACTGTCGGACCCGAAGTCAAGCCCGATGACACAGCTATCATTGGATGCATTCATTCGATTTTCCTCCCTACACTGAAAGCAACTGCTTGCACTCATACCATGGAAAATTCTCCTCAGGTCTCTTCCATGGCACCGCTTTCAATTTTGCCAAATCTAGTTTACAATATGGACGATCCTGATATTTCACAATGCAGCATCGGGCTAGAGACATGGACGATCATTCTTATTTCGATCCCACCCAAGATCCTCAGGTGCAAAGGATTTTCAACAAGCTCTCCTATCGTAATTCGATCAAGAAATACGACAAGGAAGTGGCTCCGCTATTTCCCGGTTTCGAGTTCGGAATCCGCCTTGTCGCAGGCATCACGCCGATTGAGCGCGATGGTCCCCTGGACTTCCATATCGACCGTCCCAATGGCATGCATGGCTGGATTCTGAACCTGACCGTGGATGGCAAGGGCCGCCTGTTCGAAGGCAGAAACTCAACGATCGTGGAACCGGGCGACATTGCACTATTCCCGCCTGACGCCCAGCATTTCTATGGCCGGGACGCTTCCGCAGACAAATGGTGGCACCGCTGGATCTATTTCCAGCCACGGGCCTTCTGGAAACCCTGGCTTGAATGGGACGAACAGATCAATGGCGTCTTCATCATGCGCCACAAGGATGAAAGCCGCTTCAGCGAGCTGTTTCGCCTGTTTGTCGAGGTGGAGAAATGGGCAGGTCTTTCCGACAGCCTTTCCGCCGATCTTGCCTTCAACCGACTGGAACATATCCTGCTATTCTGCGCTCGCATCAATCGGTCAGAGAAAAAATCGAATATCGAGATTGACGAGCGCGTTCTTGCTGCATGCACACTGATTTCCAACAATCTGGACAAACCTCTGACGGTCAACGACATCGCCAGCCATGTCTGTCTGTCTCCCTCGCGCCTGTCGCATCTGTTCCGTAAATATATCGGAACCGGCATCGTTCAATGGCGCGACGGACAACGCATCCAGTATGCCATGCAGGTCCTTCGCGTTTCGAACGTTCCCATCAAAGCCCTCTCGCAAATGGTCGGCTATGAGGATCCCCTCTATTTCTCGCGTGTTTTCCGCCGACACACCAACATGAGCCCGAGAACCTTCAGAGAGCGCAGCCTCGCCATGATCGTTCGTTCCGAGGGAGAACAGGTCGATACAGCGCTGGACAAGGCAACGGCCGTCTTTGCAGCAGAAGTCCCGCTACCCAAACCGGGAGGCCAGCCTTCGTCGAGCTGAGCCAAAGCGCATAGATGCCCCGCATAACAAAAAGCCCGACCAAAAGGCCGGGCTTTCTTTTTACTCAAAGAACAGGTCAATCAGACCGTGAAGCCTTTGGCCAGATGCCAATAGACTTCGTTCATACGCAAATCCTGCTTGAACTGTGACAGGCTCGTATTCTCGTCAATCAACGCCAATTCAATGCCAGCAATCGTTGCGAAGTCATCCAGCATTTCCGGTGTTACATCAAGGCTGTATGCTGTGTGGTGCGCTCCACCGGCTAAAATCCACGCTGCACACGCAGTTTTGAAATCTGGCAGACATTGCCAAACGGCACGAGCAACAGGAAGTTTCGGCAGATCCGGATGCTCAACAGCATTGACCTTGTTGACCACCAGACGGAAACGGTTGCCCATGTCAACAAGGCTCGCATTGAGCGCCGGGCCGGTTTTGGAATTGAAGACCATACGCACCGGATCGGCCTTGCCGCCGATACCCAACGGATGAATTTCCAGCTGTGGTTTACCTTCCGCAATGGTCGGGCAGACTTCCAGCATATGAGCGCCCAGCACAAGCTCCTTGCCCGGAGCCGAAATATCGTAGGTATAATCTTCCATGAAGGACGTTGCACCACTTTTGCCATGTCCCATAACCTTGAGCGCACGGACAAGAGCGGGGGTTTTCCAATCGCCTTCACCAGCGAATCCATAGCCCTGTTCCATCAGACGTTGAGGCGCCAGCCCCGGCAGTTGATTCAGACCGTGCAGATCTTCAAAAGTGTGAGTGAAGCCTTTGTAATTCCCCGCTTTCAGCATGGCCGAAAGGGCCAGTTCCTGCCGCGCGGCATCAAGCAGTGAGGAGCGCTTTTCGCCCCCTGGCTGCAACTCTGGCACAAGCGTATATTGCTCTGCATAAGCATTGGCCAACGCTTCGACTTCTGCATCGGAGAACTCGGCCATCTTGTCGACCAGATCACCAACACCATAGCCATCAACCTTGAAGCCGAATGCCATCTCTGCCGCGACTTTGTCCCCTTCGGTCACAGCAACATTGCGCATATTGTCACCAAACCGCATGATGCCAGCGCCTTGCCAGTCATTCCACGCCCGCGCAGCACGCATCCAGCTATCGATCCGATCCTGAACTTCCGGATCGCTCCAGTGACCAACAACCACCTTGCGACCAAGCCGCATACGGGTATGCATGAAGCCTGCTTCGCGGTCGCCATGAGCTGCCTGATGCAGATTCATATAATCCATGTCGATGGAATCCCAAGGCAGGCTTCCATTCAGCTGGGTATGCAGATGAAGCACCGGTTTGGTCAGCTGACTGAGGCCGCGGATCCACATCTTGGCCGGAGAGAAGGTGTGCATCCAAAGGATCAAGCCACCGCATTCAGGATCGGCAGATGCGCGTCGGCAAATGTCCGCGATCTCGTCTCCGGTGGTGGCAACACCTGCAAATTCAATCGGCAAGACAAGGCGACCATCTTTTTCGAGCCCGCTTGCGACCGTGCGCGCCCCATCGGCAACCTGTTCCAGCGTTTCTGGACCATATAGGTGCTGCGAGCCGCAGACGAACCAGAATTTCAAAGGATTTAGCCCAATCATTTCCATGCCCTTTCAGTAATTGACGCGAGCGCAAAGCGCCGCAATCTGACAAATGACGCGCCTCGGGACCATGGTCTATGCTCCTCCCCTTAGCACGAAGAAACGGTTCCGAAATGCCATTCGGCACCCCTCTTTTCGAAACCGCACGTAAAGTTATTTACCCTGACCGTACCAGGCGTTTGCACCATGCTTGCGCTCATAGTGATAATCGAGCACATATTGCTCAAGCGGTGGCAGCGGACTGGTAATGGTGGCAGTGATGGTTGCCATATGGGCAACCTCTTCCAGAATGACCGCGTTTCGAACGGATTCGTCAGCATCCTTGCCCCAGGCAAACGGCCCGTGGCCAGCGACAAGAACCATCGGAACCGCAACCGGATCCAGTCCTTCAAAACGCCGGATAATCGCTTCTGCGGTCGTGGTTTCGTAATCGCGATTGACCTCTTCCTCACTCAAGGGTGCTGTGCATGGCACAGGACCGGAGCAGTAATCGGCCTGCGTCGTTCCCAGACACGGAATATCCCGCCGTGCCTGAGCCCATGCAACCGCATGCCGCGAATGCGTATGGGTCACGCCGCCAATCTGCGGAAAAGCCTTGTAAAGAGTGGTGTGGGTCTTTGTATCGGACGATGGCTTCTTGTCACCCCAGACCACATTGTTATCGAGATCCACGACAACCATGTCATCGGCGCACATGTCTTCATAAGGCACACCCGAAGGTTTGATCACCACCAATCCCTTGTCGCGATCAATCGCGCTCACATTGCCCCAAGTATAGACAACCACCCCACGATCATTCAGCTCAATATTGGCGCGAAACACCTGTTCTCGTAATTCTGCTAACATTTGATGATCCTCCTCACTCTGGCCATTCGGGTTCAAACGCAAAAAGATCCGTTCAAACAGCCGCACCTATTCTGTTGTCACCCCAACGACCGTCAGATCTTGCGATAAACTGCCGCAGACTCTCATGCAAAATATGGACGGATCGCTAGCTGACAGTTAGAGCCGATAAAGTCATACTTATGGATAATCTTGCTATCCGCTTTCCGGTCAAATCGTCGTTGATTGGCATTATTCTGCTGCGTTGCCCATGCGTTTGACAAACCCAGATCCCGACCCGCGACGCGTTGGCCAAGACAGCAATCCGATATTGAAGAGACCCTGCCAGCAGTTGTTTCAAAAAGAAAAGGGAGTGAGATACCCCACTCCCTTCCGCGCCCGGCTTTCTTAGCCAGCTTTTTTCTTGTTGTACACGTCGAAGATAACGGCAGCCAACAGAACAAGGCCTTTAATGACCTGCTGCCAGTCAATGCCAATCGAGAGAATGGACATGCCGTTGTTCATCACGCCCATCAGGAAGGCGCCGATGATCGCACCAGTCACCGTGCCGACACCACCCGTCGTCGAAGCACCACCGATGAAGACAGCGGCGATAACATCAAGCTCGTAGCCATAACCGGCTTTCGGGGTTGCCGTATTCAGGCGCGCTGCAAAGACAAGCCCTGCAAAAGCGGCCAGAAGGCCCATATTGGCAAAGGTCAGGAAGGTCAGCCGCTCGGTATTCACACCCGAGAGCTTGGCAGCCTTGACGTTGCCACCCAGAGCATAGATGCGACGTCCAACCGTGGTCGAGGATGTCAGGAAGCCATAGGCAGCAACCAGCACAGCCATCACGATCAGAACGTTCGGATAGCCCCTGTAGCCAGCCATGATGTAGGACAGATAGTTGATGGCGAACACGATCAGAATATTTTTCAGTACGAAGAAGGCAAATGGCTCTTCCAGGTTACCGAACTTGTCACGCTCCTTGCGGTCCTTCCAGCTGGCATAGAGCAGGAAGACGCTGAGCACGATACCCAGAACGATGGTCAGCATGTGAGGACGACCAACACCAAACAGATCGGGAATGAAACCCGAGCTAAGCTTCTGGAAACCGGTCGGGAACGGGCCGATCGACTGACCATTGAGCAGCGCAAGGGTAAGACCGCGGAAACTCAACATGCCTGCCAGCGTCACGATAAAGGCCGGGATCTTGTAGTAAGCAACCCAGAAGCCCTGTGCCGCACCAATCGCGATACCAACAATCAGGCACACGACGATCGTGATCACATAATTGATCTCGTAATTGACGATCATCACCGCCGCCAGGGCGCCGATAAAGCCCATGACCGAGCCAACAGACAGATCGATATGACCTGCCACGATGATCAGCAGCATGCCGATCGCCATGATGACGATATAACTGTTTTGCAGAATGAGGTTGGTCAGGTTGAGCGGTTTCATCAGAATACCGTTGGTAACAACCTGGAAGAAGATCATAACAGCGATCAAGGCAATCAAAAGGCCGTATTCGCGTACGTTTGACTTCAGATAACTGGCGACGCTGACAGTATTTTCCGCGTCAGAGTTTGCCGGAGACGGGTTTTCCACCTGTGCCATTGTTTCAGCCTTTGTCCTTGATGATCATCCGCATGATTTTTTCTTGCGAAGCGTCCTTCGTCGGCATTTCGCCAACCATTCTGCCCTCATTCATGACATAGATTCGATCTGTCATGCCCAGCAGTTCTGGCAATTCCGAAGAGATGAAAATAATGCCCTTACCCTCTTGGGCAAGCTGGTTGATGATCGTGTAGATCTCATATTTGGCATTCACATCGATACCGCGCGTCGGCTCATCAAGGATAAGCACATCCGGGTTTGCGAACAGCCATTTACTCAAAACGACCTTTTGCTGGTTGCCGCCAGACAGGTTGACCACCTGCTGCATCAAGCCAGAGCATTTGGTATTCAGTTTCTGCTTATATTCGAGACCAACGCGGGTTTCGGCATTGTCATCGATGACGATCCCCTTGGAAACACCTTCAAGATTGGAAAGCGTTGTATTGACCTTGATGCTGTTTTCCAGCACCAGCCCATATTCCTTTCGGTCTTCGGTTACATAGGCCAGACCGTTTGCAACGGCCTTGTTGATCGTGCTGACATCAATCGGTTGGCCACGCAGCTCAACTTCCCCTGAGATTTTCTGGCCGTAGGCACGCCCAAAAAGGCTCATGGCAAGTTCAGTTCGCCCGGCGCCCATCAAGCCGGAAATACCGACGATCTCGCCTGCGCGCACATTGAAATTGACATCACGGATCAAATGGCGATCTGCATGCACCTGATGATAGACATTCCAGCCCTTCACCTCGAGCAACATATCGCTGATATTCGGAGTCCGTTGTGGGAAGCGGTTGGTCAGCTCACGCCCGACCATATCCTTGATGATCCTGTTTTCCATTTCCTCGGACTTGTCACAATCGAGCGTACTGACGGTCTGGCCGTCACGCAGCACGGTGATCTTGTCCGCAACTTTCACAACCTCGTTGAGCTTGTGGGAAATCAGGATCGAGGAAATACCCTTGGCCTTGAATTCAAGCAGCAACTCCAAGAGCGCAGCGCTGTCCTGTTCGTTCAGGGAAGAGGTCGGCTCATCAAGGATAAGCAGCTTCACTTCCTTGGACAGGGCCTTGGCAATCTCGACCAATTGCTGCTGGCCGGTACCAAGGTTGGTCACCAGCGTGCCGGTCGGCTTGTCCAGCCCGACAATCTTGAGCAGCATTTCGGCTTCGGAGTGCGCAACAGGCCAGTTGATCACGCCATTCTTGGCACGCTCGTTGCCAAGAAAGATATTTTCGGCAATTGACAGAAGCGGAACCAGAGCCAGCTCCTGGTGAATGATGATGATGCCCTTTTCTTCACTGTCGGAGATGGTAGCATATTTCTGGACCTCTCCATTATAGACGATATCCCCTTCATAAGTACCATAGGGATATACGCCGGAGAGAACCTTCATCAGCGTAGACTTGCCAGCGCCATTTTCACCGACCAAGGCATGAATTTCACCCTCGCCAACCGTCAGGTTCACATCACTCAAGGCCTTTACACCTGGAAAGGTCTTGGTGATTCCTCGCATTTCTAAGATGGTGTTCATGTCAGCCTCAAGCAAACAGTCTCGTTTTTGTTCTTTTGGAACGATTGGAGGGGGTGAAAGAACTCCACCGCCCTCCTTCGGGAGGACCTTACTTGACCTGATCCATTGTGTAGTAACCGCTACCGATCACGATTTCTTCCCAGTTGGAAGAATCGACGGGAACCGGTTTGAGCAGATAGGAAGGAACCACTTTGACACCGTTGTCATAGGTTTTGGTATCGTTGATTTCAGGTTCGCCACCTTCGAGCAGAGCATTCACCATGCCGACAGTCACGCGAGCAAGCTCACGGGTGTCTTTAAAGATGGTAGAATACTGTTCGCCAGCCAGAATGGATTTGATTGACTGAACTTCTGCGTCCTGACCGGTCACGATTGGCATTTTCATGTCGCCAGAACCGTAGCCAACGCCTTTGAGCGAGGACAGGATACCAATGGACAGACCGTCATACGGAGCCAACACGCCGTGTACGGTTTTGTCGGTGTAGAAAGCGGAAAGCAGGTTATCCATGCGTGCCTGTGCAACAGCACCGTCCCAACGCAGGGTACCAACTTTGTCCATGCCGAACTGTTCGGAAGGAACTGCAACTTCGCCAGCATCGATCATAGGCTGGAGAACAGACATTGCGCCGTTATAGAAGAAATAGGCGTTGTTGTCGTCCGGAGAACCACCGAAGAGTTCAACATTCCATGGTTTTGCATCCGGGAAGCGTTCTTTCAGACCAGCAACCAGACTGGAAGCCTGCTGAACGCCAACCTGGAAGTTATCGAAGGTTGCGTAATAGTCAACATTACCGGAATCACGGATCAAGCGGTCATAAGCGATCACTTTGATGCCGTTTTCAGCTGCGAGTTCCAGTGCGCCGGAAAGGGTCGTGCCATCGATGGATGCGATAACAAGAACATTAACGCCTTTCAGGATCATGGTTTCGATCTGACGAAGCTGGTTAGCAATGTCGTCTTCTGCATATTGCAGGTCAGTTGTGTAGCCAGCGGCTTCAAACTGGTCTTTCATGCTGTGACCATCAGTAATCCAGCGTGCGGATGACTGAGTAGGCATAGCGATACCAACAAAACCTTTGTCAGCAGCAACAGATGGAGTTGCAGCAACAGACGCACCGAGCGCCAGAGCCATAGCCCCCATAGTCACTGTGTTGATGAGTTTACCAAGTCCAAGCATGTTGTCCTCCCTTGCTTGAATACACAAAAGTGCAAAATATTGCGCTCACCTTGGCGCGAGGCGCAAATCGAATGGATCAAAGATGATGCCATTTGAAAATCAGCAATGAATTGGGGAGAGCAGACTTACACGCCAATGGCGTTTAAATGGGTACAAAAACCCGTTTCCGATGCGCAAGCACCAGATCACCTCCCCAACTCAAGCCACCAGTGGCGACCTAAGCCATCTTCAATCCTCCGAATATAGTTATTCCACATAAACGAGATAACTGCAAAGACGGCTTTTAGTCAAAAATATGGATGATCATGCTTTTCTTATCTGAAATTGTCCAACCGCATGATCACGCGCGCGCTCCATCAGAAAAGTCCATAAAGTCAAGCATCCTAAAGTATAACGAAACCCACCATCATTAACGGTCACCAACCAACCTTATGACAGCTGCAAACCACCCAATATTTTGATACAAACCGAACCCAGGGCATCAAACAAGAGATATCCTTGCTTTTTCAGATAGCTAGACGAGAATTAGAGGCTCCAGAAGCGGAAGATCCACCGGTTGGAGCGAACGCCAACTATCGCAACAATCAGGTTAAACAGTTAGCAAATTACCCATATTTGAGCGTCACATCAGACGCGATCTCAACGATCATTCCAGACGAAACCAGAGAAAAACAAACGAAAAATATGCACAAATGGGGCGAAATTGTCCCCTAAATGAATATGTGACATTCAAGAAATTGCCGCGGCCAAATTATTATTTTATCACTCAAAATAACTCGGAGCAAGTCCTTTCGGCGTCTTTAACGAGAAGAGTAAAGTCTTCACAACCCTTGGATTTTGCAAATGAACGCACAAAAAAAACCGCTCGGAACCATGTCCCGAGCGGCTTGATCAAAACGGATGATTGGGAACCTTGCCCTCCTACTTTCCGAGCAGGCTTGCAGCCTTGGCGCGTTCAGCAATAACATCCCAATTCTTGGCATTCACATCCGCCAGAGGCGCAATCCACGTACCACCAACCGCAAAGCAGTTTTTCTGGGCGAGATATTCCTCAGCATTGTCTGGCTTGACGCCACCGGTTGGGCAGATGCGAATATCTGCGGCAGGACCTGCCACCGCCTTCAACATGCCAACTCCACCGACAATGCTTGCAGGGAACATTTTCATTTCCGAAAAACCCGCTTCTTGCATGGTCAGCATTTCACTAATAGTTGCGGTACCGGGAAGAAACGGCCAATCGCATTCTTTGAGAGCATTGCGCAGGGTCTCGGTTGTGCCCGGAGACACACCAAAATGACCACCTGCCTCGATAGAGGCCTTGAGATGCTCGGGCGTGCGGATGGATCCCACACCGATAATGCAATCCTTCACCTCGGCAGCCACCGCCTTGATGCCGTCAAGGGCAGCTTCCGTGCGCAGGGTAAATTCAACAGCCGGCAGGCCGCTCTCCACCAGGCATCGTGCCAACGGCACGGCGTCCGCAACATCTTCAATAACAACGACAGGAATGACTTTCACACCCTTGCAGATGCTGGAAACCAACTCACGCATGATCGATCCTTTATTTAACTCGGGTCCAAACAGATTTATCGATAATGGCGCCCGGATGCATAATCACCTGACCGGCAACGCCATGGGCCGTTTTGGCGGCCTCTTCTTGACTTCCTCCAAGCGCGCGCTTGCCCAGATAGCCTGCGGCGAAGGAATCGCCAGCACCGGTCGTATCCTTGGGTTTGAGCTTGGCAGCAGGTGGCACATTCTTGACATCATCATCGGTCAGAAGAATGCAGCTTGACGCCCCCTCCTTGACCACGACTTCACGGGCGCCATAGCCCTTCCACTGTTTCGCGATAGCCATGCCATCTGCTTCGCCCCAAAGCGCCACATGGTCGTCAGCGGTCACCAGCGCAAAATCACAAAGAGAAGCAGCACGCTCGAAAGCCGCGCGGCAAATGTCGGAATCAGGCCACAATTTGGGACGGTAATTCGGGTCGAACCCGACCTTCACCTTTCCCTTGAGCTGGGCAATCGCTTCAAACAGGGCCGTGCGCTGTGCCTCATCAAGGATGGCCAGCGTGATCCCTGAAAAATAGATCACATCAAACTGGCCAAGCAGCTCTGCAATTTTCTCGATGGACCATCCGGCAAACATCTTCTTGGCAGCAGCATCATTGCGCCAATATGTAAAGAAGCGTTCGCCAGTGTCATCATTCTCGATCATGTACAGGCCCGGATTTTTATCCTCAACCATGGTAATCGAGTCGGTCCTGATATCTTCAGCTTCCAAAGCCTTGCGAATTCCGTCACTCATCGGATCCTTGCCAAGACCGGTGACATAGGAAACTTCGATGTCAGGGGAATATTGCCGGGACAAATATGCCGCCGTATTAAAGGTATCACCAGCGAACCCTTGTTTGAACAAGCCGTTCCCGGCGGGAGCCAGTTCGATCATGCACTCGCCAATACAGGCGATTTTGACAGCATTCGTCATAGTCAAGCGCCGGAACTGCTCCCGGCCTCCCAGAGCGCTTTCAATTCATCAGCTACCAACCCGATGATCAAATAACGCCTTGTCTCATTGAATTTGCAGCGAAACTCGAATAGGAGCATCGCCAGATTCATTTTCCTTTGTTAAGGCCGCCAATGTATGCGGCCTTAACCGAAGTAGAATTTCGCGAAAAGAACTAGACTAAAGTTCAAGCATTCGCGACTCTTTTCTGCAAAAAGTCAAAAGACTTTTCAAGATCAGCCTTAGCGAGCCAACCAGCCGCCATCAACAGCAATGGTGTAGCCGTTGATATAGGAAGAAGCAGGCGAGCAAAGGAAGACAACAGGACCGGCCAGATCTTCAGGTTTGCCCCAACGGTCAGCAGGAATACGATCAAGGATCTCCTTGCTGCGTACCGGGTCAGCCAGCAGAGCGGCGGTGTTGTTGGTATCCATGTAGCCCGGTGCAATGGCGTTCACGTTCACACCATGTTTTGCCCATTCGTTGGCCAGAAGGCGAGTGATGCCCATGACACCGGATTTGGAGGCGGTGTAGGAAGGAACGCGGATACCGCCCTGGAAGGACAGCATGGATGCGATATTGACGATCTTGCCACCTTCACCCTGAGCAAGGAACTGTTTTGCAACAGCCTGGCTGAGGAAGAATACGGCTTTGATGTTGATGTTCATCACATCGTCCCAGTTCTGCTCGGAGAACTCGATTGCGTCTTCGCGGCGAATGATACCAGCATTGTTGACCAGAATATCGATACGGCCATATTCAGCAACGGTCTTGGCAACGATGTCTGGAATATCGTCCATTTTCATCAGGTTGGCGCGGATGTCGAGGAATTTACGGCCCAGACCTTCGATGATGGCTTTGGTCTCGGATGGCTCAACGATATTGACAGCAGCAATATCACACCCGGCTTTGGCAAGACCAACAGCCATGCCCTGCCCGAGGCCAGTGTCACAGCCGGTTACAACGGCAATTTTACCCGTAAGATCAAATTGTTCTTTCATAATTTCAACTCCATTTAACAGGGTTATGCTTCAATCCATTGAACCAGACGATCCAGAGAAAACGGTTCGACGGTCAGGAATTCATAGGCTTGGGAAACGGCAGCGACGAGATCGTCACTCGCCAGATTCTTGCCCCAAAGTGTTTCGTTTGATAGATAGGCGGAAACCATGGCAGCAACGCCCTGTCCATCCTTGACCGCACCGATTTCAGCCATCAGATCGATGATGTCTGCCGCATCACGAGGGGGCAGATCACCACTGGCAGCAAAATCGCCGGTATAGAAGGCAAGCCAGGCAGCAAGAGACAGGCTCATGCAGCGCGGGGGCGTTCCTGTCGCAGCCATTGCGCTTTCAAAGCGAGGCAGGTTGCGGGTATGGAACTTGGCCAGACCGTTGAGTGAAATGTCGTACCAGCGATGCAGGATGAACGGGTTGGCAAACCGGCGCAGAACTTCGGCGCTGAATTCAGCCAGCTCTTCACGAGGCAGCGACAGATACGGAATGATTTCCTCATTCAGCATGGTGTCGAGAAATTTGGATGCCGCTTCATTATCCATGGCCTCTTTCACCGAAACCGTGCCGGACAGCAATGCCAGAGGGCACAGACCGGTATGGGCACCGTTCAGGATAGCCACTTTGCGTTCCTTGTAGCCATCGGCATTCGGAACGATCAGCGTGCCGGTGTCTTTTTCGGCCATAGGCAGAACGAGATCAGGCTGACCTTCACGTTTCTCGATGACGAGGAAATGGAACAGCTCGGCAGTAACCATGAGAGGATCATGATAGCCTAGCTCGGCTTCGATGCTTTCAACTTCATCGCGAGGATAGCCCGGAACAATCCGGTCAACCAGTGTGTTGTAGAAGGCGTTTTTGTCGCTGAGCCAGCCAATGAACGCGTCTCCCAAATCCCAGTCCTTGGCATGCAGATGAACGATGCGTTCCAACTCGTCCGCATTGTGATCAATCAGTTCGCAAGGCAGGAAGTGGAAACCCGGAGCCTCAACCCCACCGCAGCTGTTGAAGCGTTCTAGCAGCATACGGGTTACTTTGGCAGGATAGGAAGCAGGAGGCAGATCGTCCGCCTTGCAATCGCCATTGTAAACGATACCGGCTTCGGTGGTGTTGGAGATGAAGGCCACGAAATCGGCATTCCGTGCGAGCCCAAGCACCTCTTCCCACTGTGTCACAGCGTTCAGTTCCCGGCGAACCGCCGAAATCAGCCGCGCATCGGAAACCGCACTTCCATCCGGTCCAACACCGCGGGAAAGCACGGTATAAACACCATCGCTATCATTGAGGGAAATCGGAACCCCTCCATCGATAGGACGGACAATAACAACGCCATAATCGCTACCGCAGTCTTCATTCATGCGATCAACTTTCCAGTCCATGAAGGCGCGCAGGAAGTTGCCCTCACCAAACTGGATGATCCGTTCACTCGGACGCGGACGACCGGCAAGATTGCTCTCATTCACCCGTTGCATTTGAAATCTATCCTTTTGTTTTAACTTATAGTCTGTGCTTGCTGCGTGACCGAAACGGCGACGGATGGTCTTACATCACCGCACCGATCTGCCAAGGCACAAATTCATATTCACCGAGGCCAAGAAGCTCGGATTTGGTTTTCTCGCCCGAGGCGACTGCCAAAATCTGTTCGAGAATTTCCCGTCCCTTGTCTTCCAGAGAAACACCCTTGGACAAGACATCACCACAGTTGATATCCATGTCGTCAGGCATGGTTTCAAACAGCCTGTCATTGGTGGCAATCTTGATGGTTGGCGCAGGCTTGGAGCCGAAGGCAGACCCACGCCCTGTCGTAAAGACAACCATATGCGCACCGCCTGCAATCTGTCCGGTTGCACAAACCGGGTCATACCCCGGAGTATCCATATAGACAAAGCCGGGTTCGGTAACCTGTTCGCCATAATCATAAACGGCGGTCAAAGGAGTGGAGCCGGATTTTGCCGTTGCACCGAGTGATTTCTCAAGAATGGTGGTCAAGCCGCCTGCCTTGTTGCCCGGGCTTGGATTGTTGTCGAGACTTCCGTCATTGACATCAACATAATGCTCCCACCACTTGATCTGGGAAATCAGCTTGTCCGCAATCTCCTGATTGGCAGCACGACGCAGCAACAATTGCTCGGCACCGTAGATCTCCGGCGTTTCAGACAGGATTGCCGATGCACCAAGACCAGCCAGCATATCGGCCGTCTTGCCAAGGGCCGGGTTTGCGGTAATACCGGAGAAACCGTCAGAACCGCCACATTGCAGGGCAATTTTCAGCTCCGATGCCGGGCACGGTTCGCGTTGCGCCTTGTTCACTTCAGGCAGCAACGCCAGTACTTTGGCCTTGATTGCATCAATTGTCTTGCGGGTACCTCCGACTTCCTGAATGGCGAGGCTGTTGAAATGATCAAGCGTGTTCTGGTTGTCCGCATCAAAACGCGACTGCATACGCGCCATTTCCATCATTTCGCAACCGAGGCCGACAAAGACTGTCGCGCCGACATTGGGATGGGTTGCATAACCCCAGAGAACGCGTTCCAGCACCTCAAAGCTTTTCTTGCCGCTCATGCCACAGCCCGTACCATGGGTGAGCCCCACAATGCCATCGACATTTTCATAGTCATCAAGAACGCCAGACGCCAAAAGCTCTTGCGTCGCATGCTTGATGACGGTCGCAGAGCAGTTCACCGTTGCCAGAAGTGCGATATAGTTTCGCGTTCCGACCCGCCCATTGCTGCGCCGATACCCCATGAAGCTGCGCCCTTCCATTTGAGGGATCGCTGCCTTGGCCGCTTCCAGATCGCAGCCAACTTCATAATCCTGGCCATGCTCGGAGAAGGCGCAATTGTGAGAATGAACATGATCACCTGCCGCAATGTCCGCAGTCGCACGGCCAATGATCTGCCCGAACTTGATGATTGCATCTCCCTTTTTGTGATCCTTCCGCGCAACCTTGTGACCGGGAAAGACGTTGGATGAGAGAGAAGCACCCAGGCCAAGCGGATCATCACCCGCCTTGGCACCGGCAGGCAAAATCGCAATTGTGTCAGCTGGGTTCAGGATAATTGGAGCTGGCTTGGTCATAAATAGGCCCTTTCGTGTGAAATTCCGGCAATCACCCCTCGAAGTTCAGCCAATCCCCGCATCCGTCCAACCAGCGAATAGCCAGGATGGGTCTCGCGAGTGACATCATCGAGCAACTCATGGCCATGATCTGGCCGGAAAATGATATCAGCGTCGGCTCTGCCCTGTTCTCTGCGTCGCGCCTCTTCGCCCAGCAGAATGGCTATCAGCAGAGCCATGTTGGTATCTCCCCCCAAATGCGGAGCCTCTTCGAAAGAGCCATCCGCGAATTTGCAGACATTTCGCAAATGCGCGAAATGTATCCGGTCCGCAAAGCGCTCGGCAATCTGCGGCACGTCATTGAATGGCTGCGCCCCAAGCGAGCCTGAACAGAAGGTCAACCCATTGGCAACGCAATCACAAGCTGACAGGATCCAGGCAATATCCGCCTCTGTCGAGACAATGCGAGGTAGCCCGAGAATATTTCTGGGCGGATCATCGGGGTGAATGGCCAGCATAACCCCATGCTCTTCTGCCGTGGGAACGACCTCCTCCAAAAAGCGCTTGAAATTCTGACACAAGACATCTCGGTCAATCCCTTCATAGCGCTTTAGCGCTTCACGCAGTTGTGGCAAATCGTAGCGATCATAAGCACCGGGCAACCCTGCCATGACCGACTTCATCAGCCGGTCGCGTTTGTTGTCATCGGAAAGTTCGTACCAGACGCGGCCCCGCTCCAGCGCATCGCCACAGTAATCTGCCTCTGCTCCCGGTCGGTTGAGCATATAGACTTCCAGCGCTGCCATGCGTGCAGCATCAAAGCGCAGGCAAGTCCCCCCACCCTCGACCGGTGCTTTGAGATCCGTGCGGGTCCAGTCAAGCAGCGGCATGAAATTATAGCAAATGACCTTGAGGCCTTCGGCCGCCAGATTGGCAATAGACTGGCGGTAGTTGGCAAAAAGCGCAGAGAGATTCCCCTCACCCCTTTTGATATCGTCATGTACCGGCAAGCTCTCGACAACACTCCAGCGAAACCCCGCCAGCTCGATGCTTTTTCGCATCTTGGCAATTGTCTCCAGCGGCCAGACCTGACCATAGGGTATCTCGTGCAAGGCAGTCACGATTTCAGACGCGCCGGTTTGCGCAATCTCCGAAAAGGAGATGCGGTCAAACGAACCATACCAACGCCAGCCTTCTCTCATGATCCAATCCCGAAACAGGTGCCAAAGCCGCCCCGAAAGGGTCAAGTTTGGCGACAAAAGGGCATAACAAACACGTCCTGAACCCGCATGGCCCAGGCAATTCTTTCACTAAACAAACCGAGTTTCTTGTCTTGGCGTTACGCTGATAATCATTCATCAGACGCCGTAACCGCTTATTTTTAAAACGCTTTAACCGCCTCGAGCCTGCCGCTCTCGATGACGAAGACGAAAGAGAAGAACACCTTCCTCTGTCAGCGAAATCTCAACCGGAGAAATCCTTGCATCCCCAATTGAGAAGAGTTGGCCATGGCTGGCCAACTCTCTTGTTCTGAAATCCGGACTGCCTTAGCGCAGGTCTTCCATGGCGATGAAATCCATGTCGGTGTAATCGACATTGTCACCAGCCATAGCCCAGATGAATGTGTAGCTGCCAACGCCAGCGCCAGCATGGATCGACCATGGTGGGGAAACGACAACTTCTTCATTCTTGATGACCAGATGGCGGGTTTCGTTTGGCTCACCCATGAAGTGCATGACGCGGGTGTCTTTATCCATGTCGAAATAGCAATAGGCTTCCATGCGACGATCATGGATATGAGCAGGCATGGTGTTCCAGACGGAACCGTCATGCAGCTTGGTGTAACCCAGAATCAACTGGCAGGATTCCATGACCAGCGGGTGAATGAACTGATAGATGGTACGTTCGTTGGATGTTTCCGGAGAGCCCATGTGAACGCTGTTGGCATTTTCGATTTTGATCAGCTTGGCTTCCAGCTCTTTGTGAGCAGGAGCAGAGGTGATGTAAAAACGCCCCATGCCAGCAAAGGTCACGGCACCAGCGCCTTTTGGCAGATAGAGAACATCGCCGTGATCAAGCGCATACTCAACGCCGCCACAAGCCACGCTACCGGAATCGCCAACATTCACGATGCCCATTTCACGGCGGTCAAGAATGCTCGGTGTTCCGCACTCTTTGACTTCGTCAAGAACCAGGCTGCCGCCATTGGGCACGGCGCCGCCAACGATGAAGCGATCATAGTGGGTATAGGTCAGGCGAATTTCACCTTCGGAAAAAAGACCTTCGGACAGGAAATGATCACGCAGGGCCTGGGTATCCATGCCTTTGGTATGTTCAGCATTAACTGCATGAACAGTTTTGACTGTAAGCATTATACATAATCCTTGTTGGTAATAACGTCTTCGCCCATTGGGTACATAAACGCTTCATTAGAGGGGAACCTTTCCGGTGGGGCTCAAATGGCCCCATCGAAAAGATGCTTTGAGTTAAAGAAAGTCGTCACGGCGAGGGGTGAAACAGTCGATGAGCGTACCGGGCTCAAGACAGACACAGCCATGCACCGCCTGGGAGGGGATGACGAAACTGTCACCGGGGCCGACTTCAAAATGATCCTCACCGATCGTGAAACGGAAACGTCCCGCCTTGACATAAGTCGACTGGACGTGAGGATGACTATGGAGAGCGCCTTCAGCGCCCTCCTCTTTGAAATGGAAAGCCACTACCATAAGCTCCGGGCTGTCAGCCAGAACTTGTCTGGGGTTGACGGTGTCTTCACCAACAACGGGAAATGACTTTACATACATTACGATCTCCTAATGGAACAGGCTTGGAAGCCAGAGTGAAAGGAATGGGATATAGGTGACCATCATCAACACGACGAACGCCGCCCCATAGAAGGGCCAGATGGTCCGAATGACTTCCCAAACCGGTATCTTGCCGACCGCACATCCCACAAACAGCACTGTTCCAACCGGAGGCGTGCAAAGACCGATACCCAGGTTGAGGATCAGGATCACACCAAAATGGATAGGATCAACACCGAAGGCGGTGGCCACAGGCAGGAAGATTGGTGTGGTGATAACGATCAGAGGTGACATATCCATGAACGTACCGAGCATCAGGAGCATCAGGTTGATCAGCAACAGGATGACAAGCGGGTTGTCCGAGATATGCTTGAGGATTTCTACCAGAGCTGTCGGAATACGCAAGAAGGCAAGCAGCCAGCCAAAGGCTGCTGCACAGCCAATCACCAGAAGCACCATCGCCGTGGTACGAACCGCCGCGAAGGTCGCCCCGACAAACTCCTTCCAACCCATTGTTCTATAGCCAAGCACCGTTACGAGAATGGCATAGACAGCAGCGATACAGGAGCTTTCCGAAGCGGTGAAGACACCGGAACGCACACCACCGAAAATGATGGCGATAAGCATGATACCGGGAAAAGCATTGATGAACATGCCACCAAGTGCTCCCCAGCCGGCAAATGGCACAGTGGGATAATTGCGTCTTTTAGCAACCCAGTAGGCAACGATCATCAAGGCAAGCGCCAGCAACAGACCAGGCAGGATACCAGCCGTGAACAGGTCGGCAATCGACAACTTGCCACCGGCAGAGATCGAGTAAATGATCAGGTTGTGGGAAGGGGGCAGCATCAGGGCGATCAGCGCAGCAAGCACGGTCACGTTGACGGCATAGGACACATCGTAGCCACGTTCTCTCATCTGAGGAATCATGATGCCACCGATCGCGGTCGCGTCAGCCGCAGCAGATCCCGAGATCCCGCCGAACATGACAGAAGCCATGATATTCACCTGTCCCAGACCACCACGTATATGACCAACCATACCACCGGCAAGACCGACAAGCCTTCGCGCAATATCGCCTCGAACCATCAGTTCACCGGCAAAAATGAAGAAGGGGATAGCCATCAGGGCAAAAACCGAGACGCCCGAATTCAAACGCTGAAACACCACCACCGGCGGAATGCCGAGATAGATGATGGTTGCAAAAGAAGCGACACCGAGACAGAAGGCAACGGGCGTTCCGATAAGAAGCAGCACAACGAATGTGCCAAATAGTACCCAAATTTCCATTGCATTAGTCCTCGATACTTGTTTCTGCAAAACGAGCGGTTGGAAGACCGGCCGCGCGACGCGCCAGACGCTCGAGCGAGAAGAGCATCATCAGCACTCCACCGCCAACCAGCGGCATGAAGTTAACAGCATCACTGAACCCCAGCGATGGAATCTTGATGTGCCATCCGGCAAGCATCAGCTCTGACCCGTACCAAGTCATGCCGAAACCAAATGCAACAACCACGATGTCAGACAAACTGAAGAACAGGTTCTTGAGTTTTTCAGGGATAAACAGAATGAGCACGTCAAAACTGAGGTGGTTGCCCTCACGAATTCCGACGGCAGCACCCAAAAAGATGAACCAGCCCATGAGAATAACAGCAAGTGGTTCGCTCCAGACAATCGAGTCATTCAACACATAGCGAACAAACACTTGCGCAAAGACGATGGTCGTCATCAAAACCAGGCCCAAGCCTGCGAGCCAAAGAGCCAGGGTCGATACCAACCCCATCACCTTAGCAACTGATTTCAGAAAGTCTTGCACGGCAATCTCCGAAAAAGAAAGGCCATGGCGCCCCACCCCTGGGGTGGGACGCCATGTACCAGAGTGTGATTAGTCGGTTGCACGAATGCGTTTTACGAGATCTTTGAGTTTGTCAGAGGTGACATGTTTTTCGTAAACGGCATCCATAGCAGCCATGAATGGTGCTTTGTCGATGTCGGTAACGATCTCGTTGCCAGCTGCACGAACTTTTTCTTCAGAAGCTTTTTCGCGAGCTGCCCACAATTCACGCATTTTCGGAGTAGAGTCTTTTGCAGCCTGTTTAACAGTTGCTTTGTCTTCGTCAGACAGCTTGTCCCATGAGATTTTGGACATGACCAGAATTTCAGGAACGATCAGATGCTGATCGAGAGTGTAGTATTTTGCAACGTCATAGTGGCCTGAAGATTCATAGGAAGGCCAGTTGTTTTCAGCACCGTCGATAACGCCGGTCTGGATGGAAGAGTAAACTTCACCATAAGGCATTGGCGTTGCGTTTGCGCCGATTGCGGTCATCATGTCGACGAAAATGTCGGACTGCATGACGCGGATTTTCATGCCTTTGAGGTCATCCATGGATTTGATTGGTTTCACGCTGTTGTAGAAGCTGCGAGCGCCACCATCAAAATAGGTCAGACCAACGAAACCGTGCGGCACGAATGCTGCAAGAATTTCTTCACCGATCGGGCCGTCAACAACGCGGTGCATATGCTCAACATTTTTGAAGATGTAAGGCAGAGAAACCACTTTGGATTCTTCAACGATATTGTTGAAAGGTCCGAAAGAAACACGGTTCAGATCGATAACGCCAAATTTGGTCTGTTCAATGGTGTCTTTTTCTTCACCGAGCTGAGCTGAGTGAAACAATTCAACACAAATGCGACCGTTTGTGCGTTCTTCCAGGAGCTGACCCATGTATTTGACAGCCTCAACAGTCGGATATCCATCAGGATGGGTATCGGAAGACTTGAGGGTGATTTCACAGGCAACTGCGGTAGAAAGCATAGCAGCGCTAGCGACCAGTGCAGCGGTCAATGTTTTAAGCATATGTTCGTTCCTCCATGAAGTAGCTCTTCTCAGAGCTGGTAGGCTTGCTTTGCAAGCCGATAGGTGAGGTCAGAAGCGACCTCAAATGCCTCGTCATCGCTAAGCCGTCCCTGGACGACCAGTGTGGCGAGGAAAGCACAGTCCACACGACGCGCCACATCATGACGGGCCGGAATGGAACAGAATGCTCTGGTGTCGTCGTTGAACCCCACGGTATTGTAGAAACCGGCGGTCTCCGTCGTCATCTCCCTAAACCGGCGCATGCCCTCTGGGCTGTCATGGAACCACCAAGCTGGCCCAAGACGCAACGCCGGATAGACGCCTGCCAAAGGCGCCAATTCACGTGCATAGCTTGTTTCATCAAGCGTGAAGAGCACGATTCTCAAATCCCGCTCCATGCCAACGGCATCAAGCAATGGTTTTAGCGCGTGCACGTAATCTGTTTGTGTCGGAATGTCGAAACCTTTGTCCAATCCAAACATTTCAAACACAGGATTGGAATGGTTCCGATTGCTTCCCGGATGAATCTGCAATGTGAACCCATCCTCAAGGCTCATACGAGCCATTTCGGTCAACATGTGACCACGGAATGCATCGGCTTCCTCCGCAGAGCATTCCCCTTTCAAAGCCTTCTGGAACAAGGCCTCCGCCTCTGCCTCGGAGAAATTCTCCGTGCGCGCGGTCAGATGTCCATGATCCGAAGACGTCGCCCCCATTTCCTTGAAATAGGCCCGGCGAATACGATGCGCCTCCAAATACCCTTTCCAGCTCGTGGCATTGACGCCGGCAATCTCGCCGAATTTCTCGATATTGTCGACAAAGCCTTTATAGTGCGGATCGACCACCGGATCCGGACGATAGGCCGTAACAACCTTGCCATCCCAGCCGCTTTCACGAATCGCCCGATGCCATTTCAGATCATCGAGAGGCGACTCGGTTGTCGCCAGAGCCTCGATATTGAAACGCTCAAACAGGGCCCGCGGCAAAAACTCCGGCTTTTCCAGGCACTCGGCAATGTGATCATAGACCTGATCCGCATTGTCTTCATTTATCCAATCCGACCAGCCAAACACATCTTCAAAGGCGTGCGACAGCCACATCCGCGACGGGGTTGCGCGGAACAGATAGGCATGCTTTGCAAACAAGCGCCAGATCTTGCGGCCATCGGTCTCCGTCCATCCGCCATCGATGCGAGGCACCCCAAGATCTTCCATTTTCACGCCCTGCGAGCAAAGCATGCGGAAAACATAGTGGTCTGGCGTAATGAAAAGTTGTGCCGGGTTTGGAAATTTCTTGTTCTCAGCAAACCATCTCGGATCGGTGTGCCCATGGGGACTGATGATCGGCAACGAACGCACAGTTTCATAAAGGGCACGTGCCAGATCGCGTGCTTTGTCTTCAACAGGGAAAAGTCTATCTGGATTAAGCATAGTCAGCCTCCCGCGTGTCGGCTTCAGGGGAAATCTCATGTCACTAGCAAACTAATATACCAGAACTTCTTGCTTGTAAACTGATATGCCAGTAATATTCAGCCAACGGAGTGAAAAAATGACCAAAGCCAGCATAGAAACAGTCCTGTCCCCACTGAACAGAATGTCCGTGGCGGATTCCGTCTTCAATGAACTTCATAGACAGATCCTGACACTTGAACTTCAACCAGGGGCCAAAATATCAGAAGCCGATGTCGCAAAAGCCCTTGGAGTATCGCGTCAACCCGTACGAGATGCCTTCTACCGTCTGTCGAAATTGGGATTTCTGTCCATGCGACCACAAGTCGCCACAACAGTGTCGTTGATATCCAAGAAATCAGTGGAACAAGCCCGCTTCATCCGCTGTGCACTGGAAACCAAGACAATCATGACCGCCTGCGAAAAACTGACGCAGGAAGACCTCGAGGCCCTCAAGGATCTTCTTGAACAACAAAGGAAAACGGTCGTCGCACGCGATGCGGAACTGTTTCATGCCCTGGACGATCAGTTTCACAAGGAAATCTGTGATCGGTGCGATGTGGATTTTGCCTGGCAATTGATAAAAGACAACAAGGCCCACATGGATCGGGTGAGGTTCCTTTCGCTGACATTTGCCATCGACACGGCCTTCAGCGCCCACAAACGCATCCTTGACGCCATTGAATCCAAGAACAAGAGCCTGGCAGCAGACGAGATCAACACCCATCTGAGGGAAATTCTCAACATCATGCCCCGAATTCGCGAAGAGCATCCCGACTATTTTCAGCCTGAGGAAGAAGAAGACTAGACACTGGCAGAGGCTTGAGAGAAGGGCGTCTTGATGGCCCATCAATCGCCTTCAAGCAAATATGCCAGTTTAGAATGAAGGCAAAAGCCAGTCATAACACACTGACCAAGCAAGCACCCGCCCCACCCTGCTCAGAAGGGTTCATTCAGCCACCGCACCACACACAAGATTGCTGTTTTGTAGCATATAATCATAAAGTCCATCCTCTCCGGTCACCGAGACAATGGAAGCGATGGCCTGCCTGATGCGGTTATCCTGAGCAATTGCGGCCTCTTCTGCGTCTTCAATCCCAACCTTCAAAAAGGAAAGCTCACTTCCCGGCACCATACGACCGAGCCGCGCGACATCAGCCCGAATAACGGTAGCAATCTTGGGATAGCCTCCCGTTGTCTGATGATCGGCGAGCAGAATGATCGGCAGGCCGTTGCCAGGAATTTGAATGGATCCGGTAACGATTCCGTCCGAATTGATGTCGGCCCCCTTCAAATGCCCGATCGGTTCACCAAGAAGCCGCACACCCATGCGATTTGCCTCTTGGGAAATCCGGTAAGTCTGGGACAGGAAGCCTGTTATCGCCTCAGTGCCGAAATAATCATCCTGAGGCCCAAGCACAACGCGGATCTTGCCTGTTCGGGAAGGAAGAAAGGGCTCGGGACAAAGACGAATGATCTCGACATCATCAACATCGCGGGCAAGCTTCAGGCAATCGCCCTTTTGCAGTGCCCTGCCTTCAAATCCCCCCATCTTTCCCGCAAGATAAGTCGACTGGCTGCCATAGAGCGGCGGCAAATCAAAACCACCTTCTACGGCCAGATAGCAAACCGCACTGTCGGAAACATGGCCAATCCTGATGATCTGTCCCTTCTGAAGAAGGACGGATCTGTTGGAGGCAACCGGCACTCGCCTCTCGCCCACAAATTCGATGGCACAGTCAGTACCACAAAGGGCAACGCGCACGCTGGAAGAAACGACTTTCAAAGTTGGCCCCAGAACCCGGATCTCAAGCCCCCCGGCACCTTGATCATTGCCCACCAAGGCATTGGCCAGACGAAGACTGCCCGGATCAAGCGCCCCTGAAACCGGCACGCCTTGCGCCTGATGACCATACCGCCCAAAATCCTGAACCGTTGTCATCAACCCCGGCTCCACCACTTCCAAAGCAGGACACATCAGATATTCTCCCCTTCCAGTGGATAGGATCCCTCTTCGATGCGATCCGCAATCTCGGAGAATTCGGACAACCCGACATCTCGAAACCGCACGATGTCACCGGGAGACAAAAGCGCAGGCTCATCGCGAGAGAGATCGAACATGGGGACAGGGCAGCGCCCCACGACATGCCAGCCAGATGGATTCACCGCCGGATAGATGATCGTCAGCCCCGTTGCAACCAGAACAGAGCCCTTGGCAATATCGAGAGCAGGAGCCTTGCGCCTCGGAATATTGAGCTGTGACGGCAGGTCTCCCATATAGGGCATGCCTGGCGCAAACCCCAACATATAGACGAAATGATCGGTACCGGTCAGAATGGTTCTGAGTTCTGCAACATCCATCTGGCCGAACTCGGCAACATGGCCAAGATCGGTAGCGAAATCAGCTTCGAAACAAATCGGCAAACGCCACAGTCTGGCCCCGTGGCCATCCTGTTCGCCAAGATGGGCAATCATTGGCTCGATCATCGCCACCAGCTCTGCCTGCCTGATGAGAGTTGGATCATAATGCACAAGCAAAGACCGATAAGTCGGCACGGTCTCGATCACTCCGACAAGCTTGGCATCGTCCACCGCCGCCCGTAAGGCCATGATCTGGCGACTGAGGTTCCGATCAATATGCAGGCCGAATTCTATGGTCAGACCACTATCGCCTGACGGAAGGAATCTGACAGCCATTACGATCTCCCAAGGCTCTCCACCATCGGCCGAATGGCGATGCCGGCCGAAACCAGAGCCTCTCTGACCTTTGTCGCCATAGACACCGCAGCAGCACTGTCTCCATGAACACAGATCGTATCGATAGCAACCGGAATACGCTTGCCGGTAATGCTTTCGATCGTACCGGTCTCCACAAAATCGACCATGCGCCGCGCAGCCTCTTCAGCATCCTCGATCATGGCTCCCGGCAACTTGCGGGAAACCAGCATTCCGTCATCGGTGTAGGCACGATCTGCAAAAATCTCTCGTGCGACACATAGCCCGAGACTTTCTGCCGCACGCTCCATTTCACTCCCCGGCAGAGCCACATAAATCATGTCAGGGTCAACCGCCTTGACCGCCTTCGCCGTCGCCATGGCGAGATCGAAATCAACAGCCGCCATGTTGTTCAGAGCCCCGTGAGCCTTGAAATGCCCGACGCGCATATCCAGCGCCGTCGCCATTCCCTGGATCGCCCCAATTTGATAAATCATTTGCTTTTCAATATCTTCTGGCCGATCTCCGTGAATGGCGCGACGGCCAAATCCCCATAGATCATTGAAGCCTGGATGAGCACCGACACTCACGCCATTGTCGCGAGCAGTCATCAAGGTGTCATGCATCACAAGCGGATCCCCACCATGAAAACCACAGGCAACATTGGCCGAACTGATGATCGAGAGCATCGCCTGATCATCGCCGATCTTATATGCCCCAAAGCTCTCACCAAGATCCGAATTGAGATCAACAACTGCCATTTTCAACACCCCCTACGAAAAGCGAACGCCCTCGATATTTATAGAATAATTTGCGCCAGTAGATAACTCTCTTTCGAGGTTGATGCAAAATATTTCTATTTAAACCGGCATGTAGAACGCCATTTTAGCCATTTATAACAAAAAACCGAAAAACATCGTCATTTTGAACAATGAAAAACAAATACAATTTAAACAAAACAGACAAAAACAATTCGTCACACATAGTAAATACTCGAAACTTGGCAATATTAATTAAATTAAAATTATTGTTTGGAACAGTAATAAAAGAGACCGATCATAAATAGGTGAATTTCGCAGAAATCCGCCATAAAAAGCAGGCAACAAAGGTAACGAGAATGAAACGCCATATAAATTCACTGAGTGCAAAAATAATTGCGACAGTTTTGACCATGGTCTCTTTGGCATTCATCGCCGATACATTCCTAAACACTTCGATTAGCAACCGTGTCCACGAGCAAACCGAAGTCCTGACAGACAAACTCCATACTATTGTTGCCGAAAAGGACTCCGAAATTCAGAAGTTGCTGTCCGGGCTTCTGCAATCCAAGGAGAACACTCAGAATTTGGCCCACTCCCTGAAAGCCAAACAACTGTCTGCTGAAACACAACACAAGCAGGCTTTACTTGAGGGAACGCGCCAAGGCATTTCTCTTTCTGTTGCTTCGCTTGTCAGAAACGCCATGATGTCCGGCGAGGCATCCTCAGCCCTTGAGCAAATTGATACCCTGCTTGAAAACGAGCAGATTGCGGCAATCAATCTTTGGCGAACCGATGGCGATCTTGCATTCCGGGACAACAGGACAATTGTCGACGTAAACACCTTCGTTGAAGCAGACGTTTTTGAAGAACGCGACGTTGAGGACAGAATTTCAATACCTGAAGAGCGCAAGGCCGTTTTTCTGAAAGCCCTGCGCACCAGATCCGGCAAGGAAAGCATAGATTCAGAGCTGAAAAATGACGATGGACAGACAATTCCGGTCACCTATTCCTATCTGACATTGGAAAATAGCGAAGATTGCCAAAGCTGCCATGACCCCAAAGAGGCCAGCCGTGGTGTCCTGGAAGTTGCGATCGACAGCAGTGAACTGGTCGCCTTGCGCAAGAAATCCGCAGCTCTGATTGAACAGCTTGATCAACAGGTTGCCGCAGAGAGAGCGGAATTGATCGCGGACAGCGACAAGCACAAGGCGCGGGTGGATCAACAGACCGCTCAATATACGGACCAGATCAACCAGACCAGCCTTGACCTCAACACAACCAGGGAGGAAGCATCGCTGGCCAGCCTGGCCTCCAAAGCTTTCTTCTTCGTGGCCACGATCCTTCTACTCATTTTCGCACTGCGTTACATGGTTTCGCTTCCGCTCAAACGGCTCGTCTCGGACATGCTTCGTCTTGCCAAGAATGATCTGAGCGTAGAGGCTACAAAAAGCAAAAGAAAAGACGAAATCGGCGCAATGGGTCAAGCGATTTCCATTTTCAAGGAAAACGCTCTCGAAAAAGAGAAACTCGAAGCGCAGGCAAAAGAGAATTTCCTTGAGCAGCAACAGCGTCAGCAATTGATCGATGGCTTGTTGCAGGAATTCCGCTCGCAGATTCAAGTATCCTTGCAAACCGTTTCACAAAGTGCGGAACGCATGCAGCAATCAGCCGGTTCGCTCAATCAGATTTCTTCCGAGACATCGGATCGGGCTCGCTCGGTCAATGAAGCGTCCAGCCATTCGGCGGACAATGTCAAGACGATGGCTGCGGCCAGCACCGAGATGACAGCTTCAATAGCAGAAATTGGCCAACAGGTTGTTCGAACCAACAATCTGGTCACGGCAGCCTCTTCCGAAGCCATGGAAACAGACACCAAGGTCGCGGGACTGGCATCCGCTGCCGAAAAGATCGGCGAAGTGGTGTCCCTTATCAAGGACATTTCCGAGCAGACCAACTTGCTTGCTCTCAACGCCACCATCGAAGCGGCAAGGGCCGGAGAAGCCGGTCGTGGCTTTGCCGTCGTTGCCGCAGAGGTGAAGGATCTCGCAGCACAGACGGGCAAGGCGACTGAAGACATCGCGACGCGGGTCCAAACCATTCAGGACTCGACAGAAACCTCCGTCCACGCCATCCGCTCAATCGCCAACAAGATGCGTGAAATCAGCGAATACACAACGGCTATCAGCGCTGCCATTCAGGAACAGGACGCGTCAACAAACGAAATTTCCTGCAACATCCAGCAGGCGGCCGAGGGCACGATGGAAATCGAATCTAATATCGCAGAAGTGGCCTCATCAACCCTGCAAACCAAGAAGTCGGCAGACGAGGTAGAAGCGGCATCTGCAACGGTTGCAAGCGTTGCAACCGACATGAGGAATGTCATTGATGCTTTCCTCAACAAGGTTGCCGCAGCCTGAGCCGAAGCCTGCGCCTTGCCATCCCCCCAAAAAGAACCCGTGCAGGATATCTCTTCCTGCACGGGTTTTCTTTTTTCAATTTGCATCAAACCAGTCTAGCTTTTGCTGAACACATATTGCGTGTGCTGGCAAATATTCTTCATCAGGCCGCAGAATGGGAGATGGAAATCCTTCGTGATTGATCGCATCGGGCCAGATCTGGGGTTCCAGACAAAAGCCCGAATGAGAGCCCATGACAAGACCATCAAGGCCCGGAGCACCTTGCTTGATGTTGACACCGTCATAAGCCTGAAGGCCAGGTTCTGTCGTCATGACATCCATGCTGATCCCAGATGCAGCGCTTGACAGAGTAGCAACACGACGCAGAGAGCCAGCGGTTTCCTCAATGCAGAAATTGTTGTCGATGGGAGTGACTTTGGAAGCCGAACCGATGGATTTCTTGGCCCGGAAATCAAGCGTCGTTCCTTCGACCGAAAGGAGTTTTCCGGTCGGGATCAGCTCAGAGCTGACCTCGGTATAGCGGCTCGAGTCGATCTGCAACTCGTGATCAAGAATCGACGCAGATCCTTCCAGATTGAAATAGCTGTGGTGAGCAAGGTTGCACAATGTCGGCGCATCAGTCGTCGCGGTCATCAAGATATCCAGAACACCATTGGCCAACAAGCTGTAGACCAGCTTGATTTTCATATTGCCCGGATAGCCCATTTCGCCATCGGCAAGATCGATAGACATTTCAATCTTGTCTGCTTCGATCTTGTCAAAGGTCCAAACCCGCGTACCGATCCCGTGCGTGCCACCATGCAGGGAGTGCTTTTCAATGAAATTGATATCCAGTTGATAGCTCTTGCCATCTAGCTCGAAACGGCCATCACAAATGCGGTTTGCAACCCGCCCCGCGGTTGCACCGAAATGGGACTTGTAGGTGAGATAGTTTTCCAGCGTTTCGAAACCAAGGACCAACGGCTTTTCGAAACCATCAAGACGCAAATCCTGAAGAACAGCACCATAGGACAAAATTTTTGCACTAAGTCCACCGCCAGTTATCGTAACCCGCTCAACCGGAGTGCCGTCCGGCATAACGCCAAATTGCTCAAGAGCCATAAGAATAATCCTTTTGGAATATTGGAAAGGTGCACGCTGGCCAAAGTCAAAGCAGCTGCACGCCATTGAATCGCGGACGATCTTATCAGGTTTCTATCCAAAGGGATTACGCCTAAACAAAAGGATAGGTACAAATGCCGCTTTTTCCCACTCAAATCACAAGCAAGACAAAATCGAGGCCAAACATCCAGGATTCCAGTGCAGGCTTTCGCAGGTTTCATCGCACCTTGTTGGTGGCAACCATTGAATCGACATGCTTCTGCACCGAGGCATAATCAACCTTGCCAGTGCCGAGCACCGGCACCTCCCGGATCACAAGTTCGGACGGAACCATGAAGTCCATCCCGCCCTTTGAGCGGACATGACGGGCGAAGTCCACCAGATCGGCCTTGGGATTATCGGTGACCAGAACAATCCGCTCTCCCCTTTTCTCATCCGGCAACCTCGCCGCCGCAGAGAGATTTCCTGGCCACAATTCCGAAGCAAGCACCTCGATTGCCGCCAGAGAAACCTTCTCGCCCGCAATGTCGGCAAAGCGCTTGGCCCGGCCAATGATGGTAATGAATCCATCCTCATCAATCGTGACAATGTCACCGGTATCGTGCCAGCCATTGGAAGGCGGCAAAATCTTGCCGGGCACCTCTGGGTCGAGATATCCGGCCATGACATTGGGCCCCCTGACAAACAGGCGTCCGCCTTTTTTAAGCCCGCTTACCGGCTCAAGGCGGGTTTCAATCCCCGGCAAGGCTTTCCCGACAGAGCCCGCCTTCGAATACATCGGAGTGTTGAGGGCAAGCACTGGCGATGTCTCTGTCACACCATAGCCTTCGAGCAGCCGCACACCGAACCGCTCCATGAAGATCTCCCGTGTCGAAGCCTTGACCGGCTCGGCCCCAGCCACAAGATAGCGAACGGAACGGAAGTCAAACGGATGAGCGGTACGCGCATAGCCGTTCAAAAATGTGTCTGTTCCGAACATGATCGTGCCATTTGCACCATACACCAGCTCCGGGATCACCCGGTAATGCAGCGGAGAAGGATAGAAATAGGCAGGAACCCCGCGGATGAGCGGCAGGATAGTCCCCGCGGTCAGGCCAAAACAATGGAACATCGGCAACATGCTGAAGGCCTTGTCACCCATATTGAAATCAATGATGGCTGCCACTTGTGCGATGTTGGCGAGAATGTTCCGATGTGTCAGCACAACGCCCTTGGGCTTGCCTTCCGAGCCTGAGGTAAAAAGAATAAAGGCCGTATCATCTGCTTCGCGCTGGACCATCGGGCGTTTTCGGTTCCACAAACCGGAAAGCTTCTGCCAAAGCGTGATGGACTCTTTCAGATCATCGACCCAGACAATTTTCACATGTTCGGACAGAGCCTCGATCACGGACTCCAGTTTTCCCTGCTCCACAAATGCGCGACTGGTCAGAACGGTTTTGACTTGCGCCGTCTTGCATGCAGAAATGAGATTGGCGCTGCCCGCAGTGAAGTTGAGCATGGCGGGAACCTTGCCGATTGACATCACCGCAAGGAAGACCGCCACAGTGCCATTGGCCGTGGGAAGCATCACACCGATATTGGGCTCACTATCGCCAAATCTGTGGGAAAGGCACTGCGCCAATGCCCGGGTTCCCGTGAGCAACCTGCCATAGCTCAGGCGACCGGAAAATGGGTCTTCCAGCGCATTGCGCCCCATGCCGACACCCCGACCAATCTCTATGATTTTCTGCAAGATGGTCAGATTGACGTTGGTTGTCCGGAAAACAAGCTCAGACATCACTCTTTGCAGAGCCGCACCGGCCGCCATGCGTCGGTCGCGCCCCTTGAGCCCAGAGGGAACTGTCAGTTTGACCGGTTCCAGAATGGTCACCTTGACTTTGGGGAAAAACTGTCGCTTGACCCGCCCGGCATCCATTTTGGACGAATAACTGCGCTCCAACCCGTCGATCCGGATGGGAACGACCATGGCCCCAGCCATGTCTGCCGCCATTGCCGCAACATCATAGACCTTCATCAGACTGCCGGTATCAGACACACGCCCTTCGGGGAAAATGACGAGCGGATGACCGCTTTGCAGGGCCTTGATCACAGCTTGTGTCGCAACCGGTTGCGACGGTTCCAGCACGAGAAAGCGGAAAAAGCGCAGAAAGGGATGCATCCACCAGGCTTTTGCGGTCTTCTCATTGATCGCAAAAACCGGTTCTTCTTCCGTAAGCGCCATCGCCAGCGGCCCGTCGAGAAAGCTCACATGATTGAAGGCCAAAATAGGCGACTTGCCAGCCTTGTCGAGATTTTCCCGCCCTTCGACCTCAAGCCGGGACAGCGCCCGAAACAGGATATTGACCAGATCCCACAAGGGATTGGTTGGCAGATAGCGCACCATCAACCAGGCCGCAACGACATTGGCAATCGCCAGCGAAATGAAAATATGGGAAAAACTCAAGCCAAGGCTCTGTATCAGAGCAACGACAAGCCCAGAGACAACGATAAAGCCGGCATTGAGAATATTGACCGCAGCAACAACCCGCGCACGATGATCACGTCTTGCCCAGCTCTGCACCGCGGTAAAGGCTGGAACGACAAGCAATGCCCCTGAAATCGCCAGCCCACAGAGATCAAGCCCGACGCGCAAGGCAACGGAATGGGAGAAGAATTCAAAGATATTGTCTGCGACAATCGGTTCATCGACATTGCCCAGCACCCACGCCAGCTGCATGCAGAAAAAGGCAACAAGCGCAGCGCCAAAGGGTGCAGGCAGAAGAACGACACGTCCTGAACACAACCAGGCAGCGATGGCCGACCCGATTGCGACAGAAACGGCGAAATCAACGGAATAGATCGTGACGATGAGCGGGCTTCCACCCAGAACCTGCTGCACGAAACTTGGCATCAGCGCTGTCATGAGGGCGCCCAGCAACCAGAACCAGGAACTAATCAGACCAGAGCGCCAAAGGCGCTTGTCAGCCTTCAGTTCCACCAGCAGCCCCAGGCTGGAGGCAAAAATATTGCGCCTGACATCGAGATTCGGATTGCTGAAACCAGTGGCCGGGATCTGTCGGCTGGCTAGCCAACAGGCAATCGCCAGCGCCATCATGACAGGCCCGAACAGGATCACGTCCAGCGTCTCTGACGCAACAAAGCCCGCGGCGATCGTCCCTCCGAGAATTGCAATGAACGTCGCGCCCTCGACCCATGCGTTGGCAACTGGCAACTCCTTGCGGCCAAGCAGATCTGGCAGAATGCCATATTTGATCGGACCGAACAGGGCGGAAATCACCCCGAACAGAAACAGTGCCAGCATCGAAAGCCAAATGGATGATAAGGCGATCCCAACAACCGCGACAATGGCAGCACCGATCTCGGCCAGCTTGAGATATCTCGCCAACAGGCTCTTGTCATATCGGTCCGCCAGTTCTCCACCCAAACCGGAGAGCAGAAGAAATGGAAGCATGAACAGCGCACCGGCCAGCGTTACAAGAGACGCCGCTTGCTCGCCAGCAAGCTTTGAGAGAATGAGAAAAGCAAGTGAATAACGTAGAAAGTTATCATTGAAGGCCGAGAGAAATTGCGTCCAGAAAAGCGGAGCAAAACGCTTGGATATCATCATATGGCGACGCATTGAGAACTGACTTTCTTCTACTCTCACCCAACGATCATTCAGTTGCCCGACTTTCTCAGGCCGAATAAAACTATCCCAAACCAGCCGCAGCTAAAAGCAATTATCAATGAATACATGACAAGGCAGGTCTGAATCCACATGGCAAATGGTTAGTATTTTTGACCAATGGATACAGGCAGACAGTCGACCTTCCTGCCTTTTGCGGGAAACCCTTTTGTCGAACCTTGCGGATACACTTTGATACCAATTTAACGTGGCAGCGAGTGATGGCAGTGATTAGATAGCTGTTATTGAACACTTGTCGCAAGTCGCATGCAGTCTTTGCATTGACTTAACAACGCCTTTGTCGATGAAAATGGAAACGTGCATGTCAAACAGATCCAGAGTAGCCGCTTTTTTCAACTCGCCATATTTCATTTGGATCATATTGGCCCTGCCCTCTGTTGGAATGATCAACTATGCCCTTGGAGGCAATGATCTTGGACGCATGCTTCATCCGACCGGGGAGTTCGCTGCGCGATTCATGATCATCTCGATGATTCTCTCGCCGCTCAGACTGCTGTTCCCCAAAGCGGCTTTCATTCGCTGGCTCATGAGACGCAGACGCTATTTCGGTGTCGCCGCCTTCGGATATGCCGCCCTTCACACACTCTATTACGTGATTGATCTTGGCTCCCTGTCCGCGATTGCCGCTGACTTCGTCAAACTCGGCATCTGGACCGGCTGGCTCGCCTTCCTTATCTTTGTGCCCCTTACCATCACCTCCAATGACTTCTCGATCCGCAAGATGGGCCCCCTCTCATGGAAGACCTTGCAGCGTTTTGTCTATGTCGCGGCAATCCTCACGCTCATCCACTGGATAACCGTCAGCCACGGCCCAGGTGGTGCACTCGTGCATTTTGTGCCGCTTGCGCTGCTTGAAATCTATCGCATCTGGCACAATTTTAGAAATGGACCAAAAAGCAACACGGCACGAGCCCGCGCTCTGTCCTGACCTGACAGATGTCTGCGCTCATTTTGGCAAACCCAACAGGATTAATATGGCATTCACATCAGAAACCACGGTGACAACGGAAAATGCGAGCAAGTATCTTCAGCAACTCTGCAAGCATTTCGGCCACAAGGTAGAAACGAGCTTCACGCCTGAAGAAGGAAAAATCAACTTCCCAATGGCCGTTTGTATTCTGGAAGCAAAAGACAACACTCTTTTCATGCGGCTGAGCGCAGAGACGCAAGAAGATGTCAGGAAAGCGGAAGGGATCGTCGTCTCGCACCTCGAACGTTTTGCCTTCAAGGAAGACCTGTCCATAAGCTGGTCCTGAGACATGACCGAATGCTCTTTGGTCACAAGACGGAAAAAAGCCCGCCAATCCCAGTTCGGATGTGCGGGCTTTAGGGCTTGCGTTTGCAGTCCCAGACCTAGGCAGCTTCCTCGTCCTTGGGATTCTTGCCCAGAATGATCATGCCGAGCAGATCATCCTCACTCACCTCATCCACTTTGACGACACCGACAAGACGGCCATTCTTCATAACCGCCGCTCGATCACACAAGGCTTTGACCTGATGAATATCATGGTCGATCAGAAAAATGCCCAAGCCTTGCGCCTTAAGCTCATGAATGAGATCGGCAACCATCTTGGTCTCTTCAACCCCGAGGGCCGCAGTCGGCTCGTCCATGATCAGGATCTTGGCATTGAAATAAACCGCCCGACTGATCGCCACTGATTGCCTCTGCCCCCCTGACAAAGAGGAAACCGGCGTCGAAAAGCGCTGGAAATTCGGATTGAGGCGCCCCATGATCTTGCGGGTCTCCGCTTCCATATAGGCATCATCAAGAAGACCGCTTCTATTCACCATCTCGCGACCTAGAAACAGATTCGATGCCGCATCCAGATTGTCCGCAAGTGCCAGTGTCTGATAGATGGTTTCGATATGATAGTTGCGGGCATCGCGTGGATTGCTGATGTCAGCCAGCTTGCCATTGATATAGATTTCGCCGGCATTGCGCTGATAGGCCCCGGAAAGCATTTTCATCAGGCAGGATTTGCCCGCACCGTTGTGACCGAGAACCCCGACCACTTCCCCGGGATAAAGATCAATCGAGACATCATCAACCGCATGAATACCCCCGAATGACAGCCGCATATTCCGCATTTCGACCAAGGGCACCGAAGCAGTCTTGTCAAAAGTTTCCATGAATCAATCCCCCGTTCGCTTGCGATAGACAATATCGACATACACCGCGATCACGAGCACGACACCGACCACTATATTCTGATAGGGCGCATCGACCCCGACCATCGCCATGCCCGATTGCAGGGACTGCATGATCAACGCTCCCAGAATGGCACCATAGATGGTGCCCACTCCACCGGAAAGTGCAGTTCCGCCAATAACCGCTGCCGCGATCACGCGCAATTCATCCAGTGTGCCGATATCATTGGAATGGAAGTTGAGGCGTGCTGAAGCCACCACCGCAGAAAGCGCACATAACACACCAATGATCGCAAAGATCTTGACGGTCAGAAGTCGGGTATTGATACCAGAGAGAGCGGCCGCCTCGGGATTGCCACCCGTTGCGAAAATATACCGTCCCAATCGGGTACGCTGCGCGACGACGGTCATCACCGTTGCGACAATGATCAGGATGATGACCGAATAGGGAACGCCATACCCTTCTGAATAGCCTTCGGGCAAAACCTCACCACGCGCCTCAAACAGGCGCTTGATGCGTCCCACAGGCACATCGTAAGAATTGAGGGTCCAGACAAATCCGAGGATTGCGGCGACAAAAATCGCACCAATGGCAAATTCAGCCCAAATGGGCTTGACCGGAAAGCTGTGAGAAATCTTGTTCCGCCGCGCACTGATCATCAGATAGATCGTAAACAGAATGGCGACGACACCAAGCAACCAGCTCCCCGTCTCACCAAGGGTTCCGTCGATGCCTCCAAGCATTTTGAAATAGGGATCAAGAGGCCCCTGCGTCTGACCATCGGTCAGATGCCAGGCTACGTTACGCCAGACAAACAGACCACCAAGCGTGACGATAAAGGCAGGAATCGTCAGATAGCCCACGAGCCAACCATGAAACGCACCGATAATCGCCCCAACAGCCAGACCTGCAAGAATGGCAACAGGGGCAATAATCGGATTACCGAACTCGACCCCGATCCATTTGGGCATGATGATTGTCTGTATCACAGCCATCACGGCCGAACAGGTAGCAAGGAGCGAACCAACCGACAAATCGATATGGCGCGTGACAATCACAAACACCATTCCGGTCGCCATGATCGCAACAGAAACGGTTTGGATTGTCAGATTGAACAGATTTCGAGGCGTGAGAAAACGACCGCCAGTCCAGACATCGAACACGACACAAATGACAATGAATGCTCCGATCATCCCGAGCAATCGTGTGTCGATTTCCATGACATCAAAAATGGACCGGCTCATTCTTTTGGGCAGGTCGCGGGTGCCCGCATTATCAGCCATCTACCGCTCTCCAGCATGAGCATTGAGATTGCTCCCACCGCAAAGCGGTGAGAGCCATTGGATTTCAGAGATTTGAAAGCAACCAGCCCGATCCTATTTGCAAGGAGCAGGTCCGTTCGAGACACCCTGACAGAGTGTTTCAACCGGAATCCAGCCAGCATCGGTAACCACGGTGAGATTGTCCATGGTAATCGGAACCGGTTCGAGGAATTTGGCTGTCATGGTCGTGCCACTTGGCGACGTCCATTTTTCAGCACCTTCAACATCATCCATCGACTTGCCACCGGCAAGATCAAGAGCGATTTCAGCGGCTGCCTTGCCAAGATCACGCGCATCTTTCCAGACGGAAACGGTTTGCAAGCCTTTGGCAACACGGTTGAGGGCCGCATGGTCACCATCCTGACCGGAGACAGGAATGCCTTCCATGCCCTGAGCCGTCAAAGCAGCAACAACACCCCCGGCGGTGCCGTCATTGGCAGCAACCACAGCATCGACCTTGTTGTCATTGGCTGTCAGGATCTGCTCCAGATTGCGCTGTGCGTTGGCTGGCAGCCAACCATCTGTATAGGCTTCACCAACGATTGTGATGTCACCGGCCTTGACCGCAGCATCAATGACTTCCTGTTGTCCGCTACGCAGGAAATCTGCGTTTGGATCGGTAGGAGAGCCCTTGATCATGACATAATTGCCTTTTGGCGCCTTGGCAAACACGGCACGAGCCTGCATGCGACCGACCTCGACATTGTCAAAAGTCAGATAGAAGGCCCTGTCGTCTTCGATCAGGCGGTCATAGGCAATCACCGGAATGCCTTCATCGGCAGCGTTTTGCACCGCAGGAATGATCGCTTCGGTATCCTGAGCCAGAACAATCAATGCATCGACGCCCTGAGCCATGAGGGCTTCAATGTCGCTGAGCTGCTTGGATGACGATGACTGGGCGTCCGCAGACACATATTTTGCACCACCGGCTTCCAGAGCTTTCATGATGGCTGCTTCGTCAGTTTTCCAACGTTCTTCTTGGAAATTTGACCAACTTACGCCAACAACCATATCTTTCGCCAAAGCTGGCGTTAGAATGGACGCGCTCAAAAGAGCGGCCAACAATAGACTTTTCTTCATTTCCTTTTTCCTCCCAAAGTAAGACAACCGGAAATGGAAAGGTTGCCCAACACGAAAATATCATCAATTAATTTGCCCGTCGAATTAAAAATGCACTATTATGAGGGATAAAGACCAATTGAGCATGCGCTTTTTGAAGTAAATCTTTAGTATTAAGCCATGTCAGCGACTTCAAAATGAATAGATCCACAACTAAAGTCAGACCAAATGCGTAAAACAATCAAAAAAACACCACAAATTACAGAACAAAGAAGCCAAGGGCGGCATTTGGTTTTCTCCCACATCCGGAACAACTTGCAAATGGCACGCATTGATATTGCCAATGCAACCGGAATGAGCCCGGCAACCGTGACAGCAATCACCGCAGAACTCATCGCAGCAGGCCTGATTGAAGAGGTTCAACGCGTTGTGGAACCGGGTCAGTCAAAGAGAGGACGACCAAGGGTTGATCTCAAGCTGCATGGCAAAGAGCATATCGTGGCTGGCATGAAACTGACGGGACGGTGGGTAACGGCGGTGATATTGGACCTTGAGGGGAATCAACTGGGCAGGGCCCAGGTGCCCATGCCCCGCCCTCCGCTCTCGCGCCAGACTCTGCTCGAACTCGTCCCCAAGGTCATAGACGCAGTCACCAAAGACGCAGACATGGCACCCGAGGATCTTTCCGCAATCGGCATCGGCATTCCCGGCACAGTTCAGGCAACCACCGGGTTCGTGGATTGGTGTCCACTATTTCAGGAACAGGAAATCAACCTCAAATATCTGTTGCAAGACAGCCTTCCCATGCCTGTTTTCGTCGAAAACGATGCCAACTCGGTTGCCATGGCCGAACTCTGGTTCGGCTTTGGCAAGGATGTGCCTGATTTTCTCGTCGTCACGATTGAAGAGGGCCTTGGTCTGGGCATTGTCCTTGATGGCAAGATCTTCAGAGGAACGCAGGGCTTTGGCGCAGAATTTGGCCACACCAAGGTCCAGTCGGAGGGAGCCCTTTGCCGCTGCGGACAGCGCGGCTGTCTGGAAGCCTATGTCGCCGATTATGCCCTCCTCCGTGAAGCCAGCCTCTTTAGAAAATGGGAAGAGTCCATCAGCGACGAAGACCGCCTGATTCAGCTCTATGATGCGGCAAAAGCCGGCGATCAAACCTCGAAATCCATTTTTGACCGGGCAAGTCGCATGTTCGCCATGGGCCTTGCAAATCTGGTCAATCTGTTCGACCCCTCGTTGGTCATTCTTTCTGGCGAGCAGATGCGATTTGATTATCTTTATGCTCAGGCGGTCTTTGACATCGTCAGAAATTCGACCATTCAAAAAGGCCATCATCAGCCCGAGATTCGCGTTCACAAATGGGGTGACATGATGTGGGCCAAGGGCGCCGCAGCCTATGCCCTTGAAGAAATTGTCCGCCTCTCCATCGATCAATTGGGTAACAGCGACGCACATTCCTGAGACCATCTCATTCCTATTGATGATGTCCTTTCTGCCTTCCGCTTCCACGGAATGGTGGATTGGCAAAGTTGCAACATTGATTTATTTTACAAACTAAAATAATATCTCAAGCAACAATTGATCCCTGTTTATCAGGCCCGATCAGCTAAGGCATTTGTAGCAATAGGGACTCTCGGGAGGAAAAAAATGTATTTGGGAATTGACCTTGGCACCTCCGGTGTCAAGCTGCTGATCATGTCCGAAGATCAGCAGATCATTGCGTCTGCCAATCAGGCTCTCTCGGTTTCGCGTCCAGCCTCGGGCTGGAGCGAACAGGATCCACAAACCTGGATCAAGGCAACGTCCGACGGGCTGGACAGTCTGGCAAAAACAAATCCCGATGCCCTTAAAAAGGTCCGGGCCATCGGCCTTTCGGGGCAAATGCATGGAGCAACCATGCTGGACGAGGCGGACAAACCACTCGCCCCCTGCATCCTCTGGAATGACACAAGAAGCCACAAGGAAGCGGCTCAACTTGATGAAACACCCGGCTTTCGGGATCTCACGGGGAATATCGTCTTCCCCGGTTTTACGGCACCCAAGCTTCTCTGGATGCACAAGAACAATCCCGACATATTCGAGAAAATCAAAAAGGTCCTTCTTCCCAAGGACTATTTGCGCCTTTGGCTGACCGGTAACCATGTATCAGACTATTCTGACAGTGCCGGCACCTCCTGGCTCGACGTCGGCAAACGTGAATGGTCAGACGATTTGCTCAAGGCAACCCATCTTGATCGCTCGGCCATGCCATCCCTTGCAGAAAGCACGGCAAGTACCGGCAAGATCCGCAAGGAAGTTGCCGAGCGCTGGGGGCTGTCTTCGGACGTAATTGTAGCTGGCGGAGCCGGTGACAATGCCGCCTCGGCCCTTGCAACCGGGATTGTCGGCGAAGGCGATGCCTTCATTTCACTGGGCACCAGCGGCGTCATTTATGCAGCGATAGACAGCTATCGCCCCTTGCCGCAAAGCGCCGTTCACACCTTCTGCCATTCAACGGCCAATCACTGGTGTCACATGGCCGTCATCCTTGCAGCCACAGACGCCCTCAACTGGTATGCAAATCTGGTTGGATCAAAAGCCGCAGACCTGACCAAAAGCCTTGGCGATGAAATCCGGGAACCCGGATCGTCCCTCTTCTTCCCCTATTTGGGAGGCGAGAGAACTCCGCATAATGATGCGGGCATTCGCGGCGCCCTGATCGGCTTGTCCCACCCCGATGACAGGCAAGCTCTGACCCAAACCGTTCTCGAAGGCATTTCCTACGCCTTCAAAGACGGGATCAAGGCCCTTGAAGCGGCGGGCACCAAACTGGATCGCCTTATCGCAGTGGGAGGCGGGTCTTCGTCAGACTATTGGCTCACGCTTCTGGCCACGATCCTGGACAAACAAATCGACAGGCCACAGGCCGGAGATTTCGGTGGTGCCTTCGGTGCCGCGCGGATGGGACTGGTTGCCGATAGTCAGGGTGATCCCGCCACCCTTTGCACGATGCCCCCGATAGAACAAAGCTTTACTCCAAATCAGGCCCTGCAGGGCAGCTTCGAGAGCGCCTATGCCCGATATGCAGCCGCCTATTCATCTCTGAAGGATCTCTGATTATGACAGACTTTTTCGGCTCTCTTTCACAAGTCAAGTATGAAGGCCCGGACAGCGACAACCCGCTTGCCTTCCATCATTACAACCCGGACGAAATGCTGGGCGGCAAAAGCATGAAAGACCATCTGCGCTTCGCGGTGGCCTATTGGCACAGCCTTGCATGGGAAGGTGGTGATCCGTTCGGCGGCCGCACCTTTGATCGTCCATGGTTCGGTGACAGCATGGACAAGGCCAAGCTGAAAGCCGACGTGGCGTTTGAACTGTTCGACTTGCTCGGTGCTCCCTTCTTCTGCTTCCACGATGTCGATGTACGCCCTGAAGGTGCGACATTTGCCGAGAGCCTCGCAAACCTGAATGAAATCGTCGATTACTTCGAAGAAAAAATGGCAAGCTCCAAGACCAGACTGCTTTGGGGCACGGCCAACATGTTCTCGAACCGCCGCTTCATGTCTGGCGCGTCGACCAACCCCGATCCGGACGTTTTTGCCTATAGCGCGGCGACCGTGAAAAGCTGCATGGATGCCACCCATCGTCTCGGCGGCCAGAACTATGTGCTCTGGGGTGGTCGCGAAGGCTTATGAAACCCTCCTTAATACGGATCTGGGCAAAGAACTCGACCATATGGGCCGCTTCCTCGCCATGGTCGTCGACTACAAACACAAGATCGGCTTCAAGGGCACGATTCTGGTCGAGCCAAAACCGCAGGAACCATCCAAGCATCAGTATGATTATGATGCCGCCACCTGCATCGGCTTCCTGCGCAAATATGGTCTGGAAGGCGAAGTCAAGCTGAACCTGGAACAAGGCCATGCAATCCTCGCCGGTCATTCCTTCGAACATGAAATCGCTGTTGCGGCAGCCGAGGGCATGCTCGGATCCATCGACATGAACCGCAACGACTATCAGTCCGGCTGGGATACGGACCAGTTCCCGAACAATGTGCCGGAAGTCGCCCTGGCCTATTACCACATTCTCAAGTCTGGTGGCTTCACGACCGGCGGCACAAACTTTGACGCCAAATTGCGTCGCCAGTCGCTGGATCCCGAAGATCTGCTCGCGGGCCATATCGGCGGCATGGATATCTGTGCGCGCGGCCTCAAGGCAGCTTACGCCATGCTTGAAGATGGTGGTCTGGAAAATGCTCTCAAAGCCCGCTATGCGGACTGGGACAAGGATGTCAACAAGGACATGCTCGCGAACGGCACTCTGGAAAGCATCTCCGAGCGCGTTCTCAAGGACGGCATCAACCCCGAACCCCGCTCGGGACAGCAGGAAAAACTGGAAAACTGGGTCAACCGCTTCGTCTGATAGCGTCCCGGACCGACAGTTTGAAACGAATAGGAAAAAGCGGCAGATGCCGCTTTTTTCTTTTTTGTATTCTGGCTCCCCCTAGAACGGGTAAAAATAGGGAAGAATGAGAACCGCAAGAGCGGCAAACAGAATATTGAGTGGTAATCCGACGAGAAGAAAATCACGGAATTTGTAACCACCAGCGCTGTAAACGAAGGTGTTTGTCTGATAGCCAATCGGAGTAGCAAAACTCGCTGAAGCCGCAAACATGACCGCCATGATGAAAGGCTTGGGATCAAGTCCGAGCTGAACAGCAAGCCCGATGACAATCGGCCCAATCAGGACCGCGACGGCATTGTTGCTGATCATCTCGGTAAGGGTCGAAGTCAGGACATAGACAATCGCAAGGATAACCAGAGGACTGGTATCTCCCACAAGACCAACCACGGTCTCGATAATGAGCTTTGCCGCCCCGGTCGTTTCAAGCCCCATGCTCACCCCAAGCATCCCGAAAATCAGAAACAGGATACGCCAGTCGATGGCATCGAAGGCATCTTCGGGGTCAACGCAGCGCGTGACCATGACAAACACCGCTCCAATGACCGAAAGACCCGCAATCGGCATCACATCAAGCGCCGCAAGGATCATCACCGCAAGGATTGTCACAAGCGCCAGCGGTGCCTTGTCCCTGCGAATAGCCTTCATGGTCGGAGCCATCAGATTGATGATCCCCTCTTCTTCGACCAATCGCTGAATGGCTTTCGGAGACCCCTCCAGCAACAAGGTATCGGCAAACTGCAACCGCAATCCGTCGCCTTTCTCAGAGACATTGGTATTCTGGTGATGCACCGCCATCAGATAGACGCCGTATTTTTCGCGAAGATGAAGCGACTTGATCGGTTTTCCACGAAGTGAGGAATTCGGCCCAACGCTCGCCTCGAGCTGCAAGCTGTGGCCTGCGGCGACAGGTTCGAGATCGTGCCCGGACAAATCAAGAAACTCAACCTCGCCATCGTCTCTGAGCCCCAGAATCTCGCCGGTATCTGTTCTCAGCACCACCCGGTCACCAGCCTTCAATTCAAGGGAGTTCAACTCATTGCGGATAGAAACCTCTCCCCGGATCACATCGACAACAGCCGTATGGGCCTTGTTGAAGGGCAGATCAGAAAGCTTCTTGCCAATATAGCGCGACCGGGCAGGTATCAGCAGCCGAGCCATAAAACGCCGCTTGGCCGCTCCCCCCAGAAGGCCGGCCAATGTTGTCCGATCAGGGATGAGGAAGCGCCCGACAAAAACCATATAGATCATGCCAACCGTCGCAAAGACAAGGCCTGGCAAAGTCATGTCGAACATGGAAATATCCGGTTGCCCTGCCTGTTTGGCGACGCCGCTCATCAGAATATTGGTGGATGTCCCCACAAGCGTCAGCGTGCCACCGAAGATCGCAGCAAAGGAAAGCGGCATCAGCAGGCGCGAGGGAGAGACCCCGACACTTCCCGCCACGGAGATCATCACAGGGGTGAGCAGGATAACAACAGGGGTATTGTTCATGAAGGCCGAAACCAGAATGGAACCGATCATCATAAACAGCAGCGCCCGCAACAAAGACCCCTGTGCCTGACGCTTGAGCATTTCCCCCAACAAGGACAGCAACCCCGTCCGCTCAAGAGCGGCGGAAATGATGAACATCATGGCAATCGTGATCGGCGCACTGGAACTGAACACCGCGAGAAAACTCTTGGTATCGATTATCCCGATTGCAAGCAGCACCGCAGATCCTGCAAGCGCGATCACTTCCGGAGGATAGAGTTCCCTGAAAAATCCGATAAAAACGAAGAGGAGAAGCAGCAGAACGATAGCCTGGTCCAAGGTCATCGAAAATTTCCTTGCAATTTCGAGGTTCAGCTCGTCGAAACCCGCATTCCGAAACAACTGAAAACCAACAAAAAGCTTGCCTACCCTAAAAAAAGGAGCACTCTCCCCATGCCGTTGGCAAGTGGAAAGTGCTCACTGCGATCTCATGTCTGTGGACGATCAACAAGAGAATCGCCCGGAAAAAAAGCTTAGCCCCGTGGCAAGGCAATGCCATCTGCATCAAAGAAATGCAGCTTGTCAGGGTTGAAGATCAAGCCGACCTTGTCACCCGGCTCCATCTTCGCATCACCCTCCAGCCGTATACCCACGGCACCCAGAGAGCCACAGTCGACCAGCAGATGCATATCGGCCCCCAGATATTCGACGATGTCAACAACACCATCACATTGCCCTTCACCGGATGCGCCAACCCCAATCGCTTCAGGCCTGACACCGAGATGACGGGCCTCCCCGATCTGGGTTTGTGCGCCCCCTCTGCCACCATCAAGAACATAGCGGTCGCCTTCACTATGGCAAGGCAGGATATTCATCTTCGGCGAACCAATGAACTGGGCAACAAACAGGTTGCCCGGCTGCTCATATAGCTCGCGCGGAGAGCCCACCTGCTCGATGATCCCGTCTTTCAGCACCACAATCCTGTCCGCAAGCGTCATCGCCTCCACCTGATCGTGCGTCACATAAATCATCGTCGTCTTGAGATCGCGATGAAGCTTGGCAAGCTCATAACGCATTTCGACACGCAAGGCGGCATCAAGGTTCGACAAGGGCTCATCGAACATGAAGGCCGTAGGATTGCGCACGATCGAACGCCCGATTGCCACCCTTTGCCTCTGTCCACCGGACAATTCCTTGGGTTTGCGATCAAGATAAGATTCGAGCTTGAGCGCGCGAGCCGCTTCATTGACCTTTTCTTCGATTTCAGACTTAGGCTTGCCCGCTGTCTTCAATCCAAATCCCATATTGTCCCTGACATTCATATGCGGATAAAGGGCATAGGACTGGAACACCATGGCAAGGCCGCGAGAAGCTGGCGGTATCGCCGTCACATCCTTGCCTTCGATCAGGATCTTGCCGCGCGAGCATTCCTCAAGCCCCGCGATGGTCCGTAGCAGTGTCGACTTGCCACACCCAGACGGACCGACAAAAATGATGAACTCGCCTTCTTCGATGGCCAGATCGACGCCCTTGATGACCTGAAGATCGCCAAACCATTTTTCAACTGCCTGAAGCTCTATGGACCCCATCTCAGCTCTCCCCCAATTCTTTTGAAACCCAACCGAGCCAACAAGCGGCCCGTCCAGCTGAAGCTGCCACCACCGGCGGGCGAGCCGTCTTCCGGATCGAAATATTCAGCAAAGCCACCTTTCTCGATAAGGCGCGCACTATCGCTGCGGATCCGTTCCGCTTGCGCCTTGTAGCCTGCTTCCTTGAGTCCCATTCCGATCAGGGTGTTGATGACCACCCAGACCGGCCCGCGCCAATAGCGCTTGGCATCATATTTCGGACTGGTCGGATCAAGACTTGCGACACTGTAGGGAAACAGCGTCAAGGAACCGATCCAGATGCGGCAACAATCTCTCGTCCCCAACCCCTGCATACCAGCACAAGAAGGCGGCGGATGTTATGTTGCCAGCAAATTTGCCGTCCTGAGATCCTTGGCATCATAGCTGCCGATTTCCTCGTTCCAGAGGAAGGACAGTCCTTCTCCTGTTCATGAATCCACTCATCGATTTTTGATACATCCCAACCAATCTGTTCCCCCATCCATTTCAGATCCCTGTTGGCTCTGAGCAAGGTGAAGGTGAGCGTTGGATCGGCCACACGAAACGGCCCATGCTCCAGAATGCGATGTTCATCCCAACCAGCATTGCGGGCAAAATAGAGAATTGCCAGATAGACATCATAGTCCCGTTTGGTTGGCCGCATTGAGGCGTCCACATGGGATGTATCGCGCCGCTTGTACTCGCCGACCCCCGAGACATCGATATTGGCCATGGCGTCATCCCAGTCTGCGGCATTGTCGCGTCCCGGATTCCCATGGATGCGTGACACAAATGGCACCACTTTCCCCGCGACACCGGATATACCAATCATGCCAATGCATCAGTTTCTCGAACAGGTCCCCCATTTTCGCCTTGCCAAGAGCGGGATCCTTTTCGAAAAGATGCCGGGCGAAGGTGGCCGCGACCGGCGGCTGGGATATGCCGGAAGAGGACAGAGCATTACCCGAAACAGCGTTTGTTCCCCACACTTCTGGCCCCGGGAAATATCCCTCATCATGCTCGTGGAACAGGATGTGCGGTACCATGCCGTTGGCCCCACTGGCCCGAAAACAATGTCCCGAGCTCCTGCCATGCCCTTTCAAGGTCGAATTCGGAAAATCCGAACGCCGAGAATGCACTATCCCAGTTCCATTGATAGGGATAAAGACCTTCGGTTGGAACAGTGTATCCCCCGCGATCATTCTGGCGAAGAATGGCTTCAGCCTGTTCTGTTAGCGGTCGTGTTGTCATAGCCTTATCCTTTCACTGAGCCCGCTGTCAGGCCTTTGGTCATGAAGCGTTCAAGGCCGAGGAACAAGGCGAGGATTGGAACTGTCGCAATCACCGCGCCTGCCATCAGATGTTGCCTTGGCACTTCAGAAGAATTGAGCATTGTCACGCCACGTGTCAGCGTGAATTTGTCAGGGTCGTCAAGCAACATGAAGGCAAGCAGGAATTCATTCCACGCGATCATGAAGACATAAAGGGAAACCGATGCCAGAGCCGGCAGCGACAGGGGCAAGGTAATCTTCCAGATCACCCCGAGCCGCGAGAGGCCGTCCATCAACCCCGCTTCCTCGATCTCGCCGGGCAACCCGCGGAAATATCCCTGCAACATATAGAGCGCCACCGGAATGGTGGTAACCGGATAGATCAGCAACAGCCCGAATAGCGAGTTGCGCAAGCCGAACATGGAAAAGCCCACATAGATGGGCAGCGCCAGCACGATCATCGGCACCATATAGATCAGCAGGATCGAACGTGACATCACCGCCTGCCCCTTGAAGCGCAGCCGTGCCACCGCATAGGCACCGGGCACGCTGAACAGCAGCGTGACAAACACCGTGGCAACGGAGACCAGGAAGGAGATGGTCAGATAACGTCCGAAATTATGATCCATGAACAGTTCCTGATAGGAGCGGAACAGCCCCCACCCCTTGTCCCATTCGATGGAGAAATCCAGCGGATTGAGCAGCAATGCCTGTTGCCCCTTCACCGAGGTCATCAGCATCACATAGAAAGGCACGATGACGATCGCGGTAAAGAAGACATAGCCAAAGCCGGTCAGAAACCGCACGATGCCCTCTTCGAACTGATGCCGTGTCAATCGGCCAAAGGGCAGCCCGTGCACCATGATGCGCAGCGGGAAATAAAGCGCAAGGACCAGAATGACGAGCCCGACCAGTTGCGCAGGCATGGCATCGCCGAGGCGAATGCCAAACGGTTCCCCAAGGCTGATACCAAGCACCAGCAACAGAGAGACCAGGAGTCCCAGCCATCGATTGGAGACATAAAGCGCCACCAGCCCGACAACCACCCCCTGAAGGATGGAGACCAGCCAGACCGGCCGCACCGGCAAGCCGGTGGAGAAGGCCATGACAATGGTCAGGCACACAATGATGGTGAGGCTCCATAAAAGGCCGACAATGGCGGAAAGCAGATAACCCTGTTTCATAGCCCTTCCTCCCGTGAAAGAAACTTGAAGAAGAAGAAGGAGAAGGCCAGCAGACAGGCAAAGATCACCACGGCAACGGCTGCCCCTGCCCCGATATTGGAGATCGCAAAGGCCTGCTCATACACATTCACTGTCAGCGTGCGCGTCCCCGCATTGCCGCCCGTCATCAGGAAGATGTCGTCAAACTTGTTGAAGGTCCAGATAAAGCGCAACAGGAACAGCACCGACAGGATGCCCATCAGTTGCGGCAATGACAGATAATAGAATTTCTGGAACGGTGAAGCCCCATCCATATCCGCCGCCTCATACATATCGTGATCGATTGACTGCATGCGCGCCAGAATGAACAGGAAAGAAAGCGGGAAATAGCGCCAGATTTCAAAGGTTGTCACAGTGAACAGAGCCAGAGGACGCTGCCCGAAGAAATTGATTGGTGTATCGATCAAACCCATCTGCACCAAAAGGGCATTGAACGATCCCGAGAAGGGATCAAGCAGGGTCACCCAGGTAAAGGCGACCGCAATCACAGGTGCCACATAGGGAAACAGAAACAATCCGCGCAAGATACCCTGACCGGTAAAACTCTTGTTGAGCATCAAGGCCGCCAGCATGCCGACCACAAGCGCCCCGATCGTGCCGACGATGGTATAGAAAAGGGTTCACCCAGAGCACTTCGAGAAACTCGCCGCTATCGAAAACAGACCGGAAATTGTCCCATGTGAAGGTGAGATTGAACAGATCTGAAGAAGCCTCCCCCTTCATCTCCGGCTCGGTGTCGCGGATATTCACATCAGCGCCAACAAAGCTTTCCTCAGCAATGACTTCAATCCGCAGATTATCTCGATATCCGGCCTCCCAGTCGCCCAACTGGCAGAAAAGCCTGCCCTCGGCGATTTCACAGCGCGGATCCAGCGCCACCGGCTTGAGGCCCGCAGGCCAACTGTCCTGCATGGTGACATTGGCAATCGACTTCTCCCGCGAGGAATTCGTCAGGCGATAGTCGATCACCACCTTGTCGCCTGCGGACTGGACCTTGCCGCGCATCCGCTCATAGACATTGGGTTGGGTCAGGCGCAAGTCGCCCAGATTGATCGGCTTGGCACTGATCCAGAAGATGGCAATCAGAGGCAGAACAATCACCAGCGCCACACTGAGCAGGGTTGGCGTTAAAAGTCCCCATGCAAGCCTCGCCTCACGCTTGGCCAAAGGACCCGCAGCAGGCGGCACACTCGGCTCCGAAGGCGCGCCAGATCTTGCTGAAGATGTCGGATAGTCAGTGACTGACATGACAAAAGGCTCCTTTTGTCGCGGCGGGCGACACCAACGCCGTCCGCCGCAAACCATAGTTAAGCTATTGGCTTATTTGATTTTCGCCAGCTCTTCATTAAGAGCAGCAACCGCATCGTCACCGGAGATGGTACCATCGGTATATTTGCGAACGATTTGGTTGAACACTTGCGAGTTGATCATTTTGGAAGCCAGAGCCAGCTGACTTTCCTTGACGCCCCAACGCTGTGCAACATCAAGCCCGGCAACAATTTCACCGATCATTTCTGATGGATAAAGATCAGCAAGAGGTTTCTTGCGATCAACACCAACGGGCAGTTTTGCCCATGCATCGATGAATTTGCTTGGTTCAGCCTTATCCCCACGACGAACCGGGAATTTGCCTTCAGGTGCAATGGCAAGCGTCTGGGTGTAGCCTTCATTCATCGAGAATTCGACGAATTTTTCAGCTGCTTCGATGTCCGCATCGGAGGTGATACCGAAATAGCGGATGTCTGCCCATGCAGCACCTTCAGGATTGGAAGGACCTGCAAAATTGGTCACGATACCGGTTTTGGAAGCAAGTTCCGGGCTGGTCGGATCATCATTGATGGTCGGAGGAGCACTGTCACGCAGACCAGCCAGTTCGTCCAGAATAAACGGCGACCAGATGATCATGGCAGCTTTACCGGCAAAGTAGAGCTCACGAGACTGTTTCCAGTAAAGCTCGCCCGGAGGAGAGGCCTTGACGACTTCCTTGTAGAATTCAAGAACTTCCTTGGTTTTCTTGGCGTCAAGCGGTTTGAACCCGTTGGCGTCGACAGGAGACACGCCATTGGCAAGGAACACATGTTCCAGAACCTGACTCATGAAGTTTTCATCAACCTTCGTCGCGGCAACAAATCCGTACATTTCCGGCGGATTATGCAGAGCCTTGATGGCTTCAACCACATTGGCATAGGTAGATGGAGCCTTGAGCCCCTTGGCGTCGAAAAGATCCTTGCGATAGACGATCATCTGGGTCCAGCCATCGACAGGGACAGATGCAAAGCCATCCTTGACAGCAGCCATTCCCAACGCACCGGATGCATAGGTGTCCTTGCCCAGAGCGTCGATAGCCTCGGTTGCTGCATCGCTGTCAAGAATGCCAGCTTCCACCCAAGGCAGAGCATATTGCAGCGGATGATAGATGACATCAGGCAGATCGCCCGCGGCAAAGGCAGCGGTTGCACGTGTGCCAAGATCTTTCTCGGTGACCGGGATCACTTCGACGGAAATACCGGTTTTGGCTTCGAAGTCCTTGGCCATGGCCTGCTGACGAGCCAGACGAGGGGTCTGTTCTTCAGTCGTCCAGAAGCGGATAGAGTCGGCAGACGCCGCGACCATGGAACATCCAAGAGCCATCGCGGTTCCAACCAAAAGGCCGGTCAGTCGTCTGCTGGTTGCAGATAAAGTCATTGTCAAACCTCCCAAATTGCAACAATGTGAACATTATTCGGAGTGAATGATCGGCGGGCCATCGGAGGCCCGGACGATCAAATCTGCCTCGCCCAGTTGGCGAAGGGTTTCAGGCGCAGCGCCACGGATGCGCTTGATAAGAAGGTCGGCGAGGCATTCCCCCGCCTTCCTGTTGTCAACGGAAAAGCTGGTGAGTGGCGGAGAGGCATACTCCCCCTCGGCGATTCCGTCGTAAGAAATAATCGACAGATCGCTGCCGATGGTCAGGTAGCGTGCAGCGGCGGCCTTATAGAGGCCAAGTGCCGCAAGATCGACCGCGCAGACGATCGCGGTAGGACGCCGGGACAAATCGAGCAGCACCCCGCCAGCCCGTTCGCCATCCTTGCGTGTCACAGCATCGATCTGAACAAGCCTGTCGTCATAGGCAAGGCCTGCCTTCTCGAGCCCGGTCCGATAGCCCTCCAGACGAACCTTGGCATACATGTAGCGGGTAAGCCCGTTGATGAAGCCGATCCGCTTGTGTCCCATGCCAGCCAAACGCAGCACTGCCTTTTCCATGGCCAATTCGGCATTGATGTCATACCAGCCGCAGTCCCGATCATCCCCGGTCCGCCCGAACATGATGAAAGGAACATTGGCCTTGACCAGATAGCGCACGCGAGGATCCTCGATCCGGGTCCGTGGCAGAATGAACCCGTCAACCGAATGCTCGTTGCTGAGCCGCTCGATAGTGCTGAGCACACCAAGTGCATGAGGTGCCGTACTGACCGTCAGCGTCCAGTTATCCTCACTGGCACGCCGTGAAATGCCATCGATGAAATCCGCCAGAAATGGCCGGTGGCCGTCATGACTGTCCGCATTGAGCACCATGCCGAGCGAACGCACCAGCCCGGTCCTGATAGCCTGGGCCTGCACCATGGGCTTGTATCCCATGACATGAGCAGTTCGCTTGACTTTAAGGCGCGTACTTTCGGCAATATCACTGTACCCGTTGAGCGCCCGAGAAACGGTGCTCTTCGACATGCCCAGACTGAGGGCAACATCCTTGATGGTTACGCGTGTCTTCTTGCCTTGACGCCCCGCGCGATCGATGTGATCAGACTTTTGCACGGCATCCTCCCGAGCCAGAGTCTGAGTTACGAAACCGGTTTCGGCAACCGGCTGAACTTTAATCTTTTGGAGAATCTTCCAAAAGTCCCATCTCATTGAAACTAAACAACCGAAATCGGTTTCACGAAAATGTTTCTGACATCGCGGCCGCGCAATCGGGATTCCGTGTGCAAGCTCAGATGGCTAGCCCAATTCTTTAAATCTGCCGCGCGCTTCAATTTGCACACACAAAAACCTCGAAAAAAAACTTTCTGCAATCTGGGGAAAAAGCGGGGATTGAGCCCCGATATTTTCAAATCGCCTAGTGAAAATCCCGACTTGGGAACAGCTTCTTGGCCTGCTCACGCGGGTGCCGTGCGCGGGCAACAGAACGGGGCAGAGACTTGACAGGCCGGGCTCTCGGAGCCTCGTCAGCCTGCGGATTGGCAATCCCGACCGCGTCATCCAGAGGATGGCCAAGCTCGGCCAGATGATGGGAAAGATCTTCAACCCGTTCAGCGATCAGATGCACCACGATGCCCTCTTTCTGCAAGGTGCCATGCACCCGTAGCAACCGCCCGGCAATCACCGCCTTGCGAAAGGTCTTGTAGATTTTCGGCCAGACCACGACATTGGCGACCCCGGTTTCATCCTCCAGCGTCACAAAGATCACCCCGGAGGCGGTACCAGGCCTCTGGCGCGTGATGACCAGCCCGCAAACGCTCACCTTCTTCTGCTCGCACCCCAGCAATTCCGCATTGGTGGCAAGGTCAGCAAGGGTGGGACGCAACAATTCCATCGGATGTGCCCGCAAAGACAGGCGCATGGAGACATAATCCTCCACCACCTCTTCGCCCAGATGCATGGCCGGAAGAGACACTTTCGGCTCGGTTACACATTCCCCGTCAATCGGATCACTAAACAGGGGCAAGGGTTTCAATCCCGCAAGAGCCTTCACCTGCCACAAGGCCTCACGCCGCCCCAGTTCCATGCCGACAAAGGCATCCGCTTCTGCCAGCCGTTCCATCGCAGAAGGAGAAAGCCCTGCCCGCTGCCATACGCTTTCCGGGTCCGGATACCCATTGCCACGCGCAGCCACAATCCAGTTTGCATCTTCCGGGGAAAAACCCTTGATCTGCCGAAACCCGAGCCGTATCGCCAGCGCACCATCCATACGCCGTTCCAGACAAGTGTCCCATTCGCTGTGATTGACACAGATTGGCCGGATCTCGATCCCATGCTCTCGCGCATCACGCACGATCTGCGCCGGGGCATAAAAACCCATCGGCTGAGAGTTGAGCAAGGCACAGGCAAAGACAGCCGGATGATGGCATTTGAGCCAGGCCGACACATAGGCCAGCATGGCAAAGGCCGCTGCATGGCTTTCAGGAAAACCATATTCACCAAAGCCCTCGATCTGGGTAAAGCAACGCTCGGCGAAGTCTCTGTCATAGCCCCGCTCCAGCATCCCGGCCAGAAACCGATCCTTGAAGGTATGGATGGTTCCCATCCGCCGGAAGGTGGCAAGAGAGCGCCTCAGCCGGTCCGCCTCCTCGGGACTGAAACCGGCTGCCACCACGGCGATCTGCATGGCCTGTTCCTGAAACAAGGGCACCCCGAGCGTCTTGCCCAGCACATCCGCAAGAGCCTTGGACGGAAAATTCACCTTCTCGCGCCCCTGTCGCCGGTTGATATAGGGATGCACCATCCCCCCCTGAATGGGACCGGGCCGCACAATCGCCACCTCAATCACCAGATCATAAAAGGTCCGGGGCCGCATACGCGGCAGAAAATTCATCTGCGCCCGACTCTCGACCTGAAACACCCCCACGGCATCGGCCACGCACAGCATGTCATAGGTCGCCTTGTCCTCCTGCGGCACCGCTCCAATGCTGTAATGCAAACCCTCATGCATCTTCAAGAGATCGAAACTCTTGCGAATACAGGTCAGCATGCCAAGGCTGAGAATATCCACCTTGAGGATATTGAGCGCATCAATATCATCCTTGTCCCACTCGATGATGGTGCGATCTTCCATCGCCGCATTCTCGATCGGGCACAATTCATCAAGCCGCCCCTTGGTGATGATGAAGCCGCCCACATGCTGCGACAGATGCCGGGGAAAACCGACAATGTCGCCAATCAGGCGCAGGCATTGCATGAGCCGCCGATCTTCCGGCTCAAGTCCCAATTCACGCATGCGCCCCACATCCACACCATCATTGGACCATCCCCAGATCTGGCCCGACAGAGCCGCCGTCACATCCTGGGAAAGCCCCATCACCTTGCCCACCTCACGAATGGCCGAGCGGGTACGGAAATGAATGACCGTGGCACACAGGCCCGCCCTGTGTCGGCCATATCTCCCATAGATATGCTGGATCACCTCTTCGCGCCGCTCATGCTCGAAATCGACATCGATATCAGGCGGCTCGCCACGATGTTCCGAAACAAAGCGTTCGAACACCATGGTGATGGTTTCGGGTGCCACATCGGTGATGCCCAGGGCGAAACAAAGGATGGAATTGGCCGCCGACCCCCGCCCCTGACACAGGATCTTGCGAGACCGGGCAAAGGCAACGATATCATGCACGGTCAAAAAATAGGCCGCAAAGCCGAGCTTTCCGACAAGCGCCAGTTCCTTGTCCGCAAGCGCTCTGGAATGCTCCGGCACGCCTTGCGGATAACGCCGTTTCAAGCCCTCATCGGTCAGCCGGACAAGTCGTTGCTGCGGGCTTTCCGCACCGGCCATTTCATCAGGATAATCGTAGGACAATTCATCAAGCCGAAAGATGCAGCGTCTGGCGATCTCGTTGGCTCTCTGGATCGCAGCCGGATGACGCCTGTAAAGCCGCATCATGTCAGACGCACCCTTGAGGCGTCGCTCCGCATTGGGCAAGGCCCTGGAGCCGATCTCGTCAATCGCAATATGCTCGCGCATGCAAGTGAGGACATCGGCCAGTTGACGCCGCCGGCCATGATGCATCAGCACATCCCCGACAGCCACCATCGGCGCGGCCAGCCTGTAGGCAAGCCTTGAGCAGGCATCGAAATAGCGCTGGTCAGAGCCGTTATAGGCAGGAGCCGCCCCCAGAAAGACACAGCCGGGAAAATGCTGCACCATCCGCCTGATTTGACCATCCACATCCCCATGAGACAGTCCCGCTTGCGGCAGGGCGATCAGCATCATCCCGGAGCAGGCATCCTGCATGTCGGCAAAATTCAGACGACAATCCCCCTTCTCCGCCCGACGCTTGCCAAGCGTCAGAAGACGGGTGAGCCGCTTATAGGCTTCCCGGTCCGTTGGCAAAGCCACCCAGTCAAGAGAACTGTCTTGCAGGACAAGGCGTGCGCCGATAATCAGGTGCGGCAACTTCCCCATCCTGGACAGAGACAGCTCACCGCTACCTTCCGGTTCCAGCGCCTGACGGCTGGAAGGATCGACCCGCTGGCTGGACCGCCGCCTGATGGCGGCCAATTGCTTGTCGGTCTGTTCCTCGATCTGGCGCTTCAACTCCTTGAGTGCGGAGTAGGCACGCACAACGCCGGCCAGCGAATTACGATCCGTGATTGCAATCGCATCCAGTTCCAGCTCGGCCGCCCGGATGACCAATTCTTCCGGATGCGAAGCCCCGGTCAAAAAGGTAAAATTGGAGGTCACACATAACTCTGAATAGGCTTTGGGGCGCATCGCCTCCAACTGTCCGGGCAAGGTCGCACCCGGCAACGACCCATTTTCAGGTGGCGTTACGGGCCTGGCGGGCGGATTGGATGCGGCCATTGGATCGCTGCCGGGAAGAGAGCCATTGTGCACAGCGCCACCACCATCACCACAGGTCCCATGACAGGCATCAAGGCCGACATCGGGACTAACATCAGAACCGGCATCAGAACCGGCATCAGAAGCGACACCCTCCGTACCTCCATCACTGGCCCCTCTTGTTCCCTCATCGCGCTCCTTGTCATTCCGGCTCATGCAAACTCACCTTGCACAAACCAGCTGGACAGATGTGCAAGCCGGTTTTGCGGCGTGTGAAACAACCACAGCCGCCAGCCCTGCCGGGTTTCCACCCACCAATAATCTCGAATACCGGAACGCCAGAGCGGATCTTCCCACCACCATTCCGGCGCAATGCGTTCTGGCCCGCGCGCCCGTGCCACACTCAACTGCATCCGCCGCCAGCGAAAATGTTCCGGCGGCTCCCGGCGGTCCATATCCAGCTCGCAGGACAGGGGCAGGACGATGGCCTCGGGCGGGAACAGCCGCACCGGACGCGGCGGTCCCATGCCTACATTTTCAGAACCCCGGGAAACTTCAGAGCCCTCAGTTCCCCCAGCTCCGGGCCACAGCCCCACTGGCGCACTCCATGCCGCAGGCTGAAGCGAAAAACTGCGCTCAGGGATATGACTGTCGGCGGGGATAAAGCGAAAGACATTCTCGAGCCCGATACGGCTACCAAGCCGCGTGATCAAATCATCAAGACTGCGACTCTCGGACATCCCGGCAGCAAGAGGCCCCCCACGCTCCTTGCTGCCAGTTGCCCCCCCGAGCACAATGCTGGTCATTTGTTCGTCAACCATGGGTTCAACAGCCACGGCTTCCAGCCGCACCATATCGATCCCGAATCCGGCATCCACCTCGCCCACGCCACGCTCGAACAGAGGCAGGATGCGACAGGCCTCGCGCATCGGGCGCGCAAGTCGCAATTCCACCTGACTGGCTGCCTGATCAAGCCGCCGCATGGTCAATTGCAAAATCCGCGCTCCACATCCCTCACGATCCAGCTTGTCGCACAGCCGATCCAGTAGCTTGCCCGTGACCGCCATGACATCGTCTGCAAGTCCGATCGGATCGGGCAGGCTCATCCTGACACCATAATGAGGTGCCTCGGACAAGGGCGAAATGGCTTCCTCCCGATGACCCAACGCCTGATCGAGACGCATCAGGGGCTCAAGCCCGAAGCGCCGGGTCAGGGTTGCGCGCGGCAGGGCATAAAGCGCTTCGATGGTCCGAACACCCAGCCGCAGCAGTCCCGTACAAATTTTCTCATCGAGCCGCAAAGCGGCAACCGGCAGCGCACCAAGGACCTCAAGGCTCTTGCCCCTTGGCGCCAATTGCGAAGAAAGATCACGCCCCCCTTGCGCAACCCCTCCGCCCTTGTTTTCCGCAGGAGAAACAGAGCCGGGTTGCCAGGCACCATAATGGGCGAGCGCCCAGGCTGCCCCCCTCGTATCGGCCAAAGCCAGTTGCGCCGAAAGGCCCGCCCGCCCAAGACGCTCATCGAGCGTTTCAAGCAAAGCCTGTTCCCCCCCGAACAGATGCGTCGAACCGGTCACATCCAGAACAAGCCCGTCCGGCCCCTCAAGCCCCACCCAGGGACAGAAGCGCCCGGCCCAACGCGCCAGCAAATGCAGAAACTGATTATCGGCCTCCTGATTGGCTGGCATGGTTTGCAGATCGGGACAAAGAGCGCGGGCATCGGCAAGCCCCATCCCCCTTTGCACGCCCTGTTCCTCGGCCATTGCATTCAGACAATAGATCCGCTCGGCATTACTCTGCTGCAACGTGAGAGCAAAGGGCGCGACCACGGCCCTGCGCCGCAGAATACGGTCGCTCGCCAACCTCGGAAACCACAATGACACGACGCGTCTCTGCATCCCAAATAATATCCCAACACCCCAATGTTCCTGATTTGTTCTTTATAAGCTGCCAACGCTGAAGAGTCGAGTCTGAAGAATGGGATAAGGAGGAAACCGTCTTGATCTGATGCAGATGCGGTGAAAAAAGCGGAGCACAATGCCAGCGGCTTTCCGCTGCGTTGTTGCCCATTCCCTCGCCAATCATCAGGATCCCGGTTGACTTGCCTTCCTCTGCTGCCAATTGCAAGCGCCGCCCAGCGGTAAAGGACAAAGCCCGCGGCAACTCGGTCACCACACAGGAAACCGCTCCAGAGCGCAAAGCCTCCTCAGCACATGCCAGCATGGATTTCTGATCCGGCACACGCACGAGAAGCAGACGGCTCGGATCGCAAAAGCAAGCCAGCCCGACAGGATTGATCAGATCCGCCCGCCAATCCTCCACCAGCCACAAGGAAGGCCGTTGGTCAGCCTTCGTGCCAAGACCACAGACAATAGCGGCAAAAGCCGTAGCGCCCTGCCCCGTTACTTCATGGGCCCGGCCTGCACGCAAGGGAAAAGCACTGGCAAAAGGATCATTCATGACTCACCTCAAAAAAAGAACATAAAGAGAACATATCATGTCATCCTCTTTTTGTCAGCGCCTTTTTACAAATCAGATCTGCAACGCAATGCCTTTTGGCATGCGCAGACAACATGGGTGCTTCGCAATCTCGGCCCTTTCTGCACATCCAGATATCAGTAGAATTGCCAATCAAGAAAAGCAGGCACAAGCCGCAAAAGCCAATTCAGGAAACCAGCAGAAAAGATCCCGCCATGTTCGACAAAAGCAAAAATCCGATTTTTCAAGCACTCAAGATCTTCACGAATCTGGGCTCTGGCGAGACCCGCATTCACCCTGATCGTCGCGACTGGGAAGCCATGACCTTCTATCGCCGCGAAGAGAAGTAAATATACGTAAAAAACATTGAAATTCATAGCGAATTTCGGCATAGCCATGCGCGAATATCAGGGCTGCTAGGCGATAATGCCTCTTTTTCGATTACGACGAAAGTCGTAAGGTATGCCCTGTAAGTGAGCCAACGAAGCCTCTGCAAAGAGGCAAGGTCATTTACGGAGAGGAACCCCTCTAGTCTCATGTTGCCTCCTCCCCGATTTTACATGAGATTTGACCCTCTTCGTAATGACTATCATGCCCTGCCCCGGACCTGTCCGGGGCAGGGCATCTTTCTTTAGCGAGCCAGATCGCTATAGTATGGCCAGCCCTCACCCACCTTGAAACGGAGCGACAGCTCCATCAGAAGGAAAGCACCGGCCAAACAATGCCTCAAAGCACCGCTATCGAAATTTTCGTGGACGCAGATGCCTGCCCGGTCAAGGAAGAAGTCTATAAGGTGGCCGAACGCCATGACCTTGCGGTAACACTGGTCGCCAATCAGTTCATGCGCCTGCCAAGAGATATCGTGGTCCGCTTCGTCAAGGTGGAAGACGGCCCGGATGTCGCGGACGACTATATCGCCGAGCATGCCCACAGCAAGGCAATCGTGATCACTGCGGACATCCTTCTGGCACAAAGATGCATCACCCAAAAGGCCACGGTCATCGGCACCAATGGAAAGCCCTTCACTGAAAATTCCATCGGCTCGGCGGTTGCCATGCGCAACCTGATGGCGGACTTGAGAGAAACTGGAGACGTCGCAGGAGGACCTCCCCCATTTTCCAAGGCTGATCGCTCGCGCTTTCTCTCCAGCCTTCACGAAGCCATTGTCCAACTCAAGCGCATAGAAGGCTAAGGCACCCCGCAGAGCAGAAAATCTACCAGGCAGCCTTGTAGATCGCCAGAGCAGCAGCCTCGTCAACAGGCCTTGGATTGTTATGCAGAAGACGGGTCTTCTTCATGACATCAAGAGCCAACTCGGCAAGCTCCTCACGCTTGATATCCAACTGCCGTAGCTGAGTGCGAAGCCCAAGCGCAGAAACAAGATCGGCCAATCGGGTAATCATCAGGGCCGGACGCCGTTCCTTGGCCACGGAAACAAGATCGGGAAACAGAAAGACTGCCAACTCGGTATAGTCATCAGCGCAAACAGATGCATTGAAGGTCATCACATGGGGCAGGAGAATGGCATTGACCAGCCCGTGTTGGGCTTCAAAACGACTACAAATCGGATAACAAAGCGCATGCACCGCGGCAAGCGGACTGTTGGCCGCGGCTTGCCCGGCCCGGAATGAACCAAGCAGCATGTTGGTCCGGACCTCGAGATTGCTGCCATCCTTGACCGCAGCAAGAATATTGCCCCCCAACAGCTCAAGAGCCCCTTTCGCGTGCCCTTTCGAAATGGGATTGTTGTTAAGAGAGGTGGATGTGTAAGCCTCGATAGCGTGAACAATGGCATCCATGCCGGTCTCAGCCGTGATCGAAGCAGGCAAGCCAAGGGTCAGTTTGGCATCAAGAACCGCAAGATCTGGCAGGAAGTGACGGGAAACAAGCCCCTTTTTTTCCCCTCCCTCAATGGCAACCACAGCAACCGGCATCACTTCGGCTCCCGTACCAGCCGTTGTCGGGATCAGAACCAGTGGCAAACGCCCACCCTTGGTCATGTCAATCGCGGTAACATCTCCAAGGCATTCATTGTTATGAACGAGCCAGGCGACGAGCTTGGCAACATCCATACAGGAGCCACCACCCAAACCGATGATCACCTCGACACTCTCATCGACAGCCTGAAGACGCGCCGCATTCACGACATCAAGGCACGGATCCGAGACAACGCCGTCAAAAAGGACAACCCTCACTCCAGCCTTTTCCAGCGATTTGACAGCTTGATCGACCAGCCCCACGGAGACAAGGCCCGCATCGGTCACGACCATCACGGATGACCCATATTCATCCGCAATGACTGGCCCGATATGTGCGCTCAGTCCAGCACCGCACCGAACGCTCGGTGTTGTATCAAAAACGAATTCCGCCATGATTCCTCCCGCAGCTTCATGCCAAGAAGAAAGCAGCTGCGCTCGTAACAAGCAAGCATTTTATTGCCGCACATTAATCAAGCAATCTTCTGTGATATCAAACGGTTACGCCATATATTGAAGAGAAAGGCAAGAATAAATAGTATAGTCATGGACAGAACGATCGTCGGAGCCGGTGCACTATCAATGTAAAAACTGACATAAACGCCGAAAACAGAGCAACCGACAGCAACCAGAACTGCGATCCACATCATCGACGCAAAGGTCCTGCTCCACAGAAATGCAATCGCTCCCGGTGCGATGAGATAGGAAATCGACAGGATCATGCCGACATTGGTCAGGGCTCCAACCACAGTGAGGGAAATGACCGCCAGCAGACCGTAATGCAAAAAGGTGACGGGCAAACCGATTGCCATCGCATGCTGGGCATCGAAGGCATGAGCCAGCAGATCCATCCGCTTGACGAGGATGAAAGCCGTGGTCACCAAGGCAATCACCAGGCCAGTCCACAAATCAGACAAGCGCACACCAAGCATGTTGCCGTAGAGAATATGGTCGAGATGAACATCGGTCTCGATTTCCAGATAAAGCACGATCCCCAGCGAAAACATGCCCGAAAAGACGATACCCAGAATCGTATCTTCCTTGATGCGGCTATTTTGCGTAAGCCAGCCGGTCGAAACAGCACAGACCATTCCCGCCACAAAAGCTCCGATCGTGAAAGGAAGATTGAGGATATAGGCCAACACCACACCGGGGAAAACCGCATGAGAAATGGCGTCGCCCATAAGAGACCAGCCCTTTAAAACCACATAGCAGGAAAGAAGCGCCATCGGAATGGCAACGAGAATCGAAACAAGAAAGGCCGTTTGCATGAAGGGAAACAGAAAGGGCATCATCGCCGTCTCAAAAACGCCGCTCATCGCCCCACCTCCTGCAAAAGAGCTTCTTTCGCCTTTCGTCTTGCTGCCAGCAATCCGTGCTTGGGTGCAAATACAAAGGCCAGAAGAAAGACAAGCGTCTGCAACACCACAATGATCCCTCCAGTTGCACCATCGAGAAAATAGCTGATATAGGCGCCAACAAAGCTGGTCAGCGTTCCGATCAGAACGGATATGACAATCAGCCGCGGGAACCGGTCAGAGACCAGATAGGCGGTCGCTCCGGGCGTTACGACCATCGCAATGACAAGAAAGGCCCCGACGGTTTGCAACGCAGCAACGGTTGACGCACTTAGAAGCGTGAAGAACAGGATCTTCAGAATGTCAGGATTCAGGCCAATGGAGCGGGCATGGCTCTCATCGAAAAAGGCCACCATCAGATCCTTCCATTTCAAAAGCAGGATCAACAGGGTTACGCCACCGATGATCAGGAGCTGCAAACTGTCGCTCTTGGTGATCGCCAGCACATTGCCCAGCACGATTGTCTCGATATTCACCGATGCCGGATTGAGCGACACCATGAAGAGCCCAAGGCCGAAAAAGCCGGTAAAGATCAGGCCTATAATCGCGTCTTCTCTAAGCTTGGTGCGCTGATTGAGGAACAGCATCGTGGAGGCGGCCAAGGCTCCGGCGATAAATGCACCAAGGGAAAAGGGCAGGCCCAGCATGTAGGCACCGGCGACACCCGGCACGATGGAGTGCGAGAGCGCATCACCGATCAGCGACCAGCCTTTCAACATCAGATAGGTAGAAAGGAAAGCGCAAATAGCCCCGACCAATGAAGTGATGAACATGGCATTACGCATATAGTCATAGGAAAAGGGCTCAAGCAAATAACTCATTTTGCATCACCCCTTTTTCGATTTCCGGGGCTGATGAGAGACCTTGTTGCCATCCTCATCTGCTTCGCCATAAACCACAAAGGCACGCTCGTCGTCAGTAAGAACCGTCACCTGACGGGTATCATCATCATCATGTAGATCCCGCCCCCCAAGGATGAAGTGGCGCAGCACACCACCGAACGCCTTTTCGAGATTTTCCTGCGTGAAAACATCCCGCGTCGCCCCGGAGGCCAACACCGTGCGATTGACCAGAACCGTCCGATCACAAAACTCCGGCACAGAGCCCAGATTGTGGGTCGAGACCAGAATGATATGGCCTTCATCCCGCAAGGAGCGAAGCAACGAAATGATTTGCTCTTCGGTCTTGACATCCACTCCGGTGAAGGGCTCGTCGAGCAAGATCACCTTGCCTTCCTGCGCCAGGGCACGGGCAAGAAAGACGCGTTTCTTCTGCCCGCCGGAAAGCTCGCCAATCTGACGTTTTCGGAACTCATGCATGTTGACCCGTTCAAGGGCCTCTTGCACCATCATCCGGTCATGCCGAGAGGGAATGCGTAGCCACCCCATATGGCCGTAGCGCCCCATCATGACCACATCCTCGACGAGAACAGGGAAATTCCAGTCCACGTCCTCGGCCTGCGGAACATAGGCCACAAGATTGCGCCGAAGCGCCTCCCTGCCCGGCAACCCCAGAATCTCCACCGACCCGGCCGCCAGCGGTACAAAGCCCATCAATCCCTTGAAAAGCGTGGATTTACCAGACCCGTTCACCCCGACAAGCGCGGTAATAGACCCCTTGGGAATAAAAAAACTGGCGTGCCGCAAAGCAGTATGGCCATTGCGATAGGTCACGGTTATGTCCCGGGCGACCAATCCCATCTCACGCGAATCCTGTTTTGCTGCCAACGAAGTCATATCATTCATGATTGTGTCACTCGCTTCACTCTTCCGTCAGCACATCTGCAATCGTTTGGGACGTCACACGCAACAAATCCAGATAGGTGGGCACCGGTCCATCACTATTGGACAGGGAATCCACATAGAGCACCCCGCCATATTTTATCCCGGTCTCTTCGGCCACCTGCCTGGACGGCTTGTCGGAGACGGTGCTTTCCGAGAAAATGGCCGGGATCTTTTCGGCCCTGATGATATCAATCACGCGCTTGACCTGTTTTGGTGTTCCTTGCTGATCCGCATTGATCGGCCAGAGATAAAGCTCCCTCAGCCCGAAATCCCGCGCCATGTAGCTGAAAGCCCCCTCACCGGTCACAAGCCACTTATTCTTGTCAGGGATCGAAGCAAGCACATCGCGGACAGGGTCTGCAAATTCGTGAATTTTTCTCTTGTATAGCTCGGCATTATACTCGTAGTGACTGGCATTCGCCGGGTCATATTTCACCAACGCCGCGGCGATATTGTCGACATAGATCAGGGCATTGGAAGGCGACATCCAGGCATGAGGGTTTGGCTTGCCCTTGTAGGGACCCGTTCCGATGGCCATCGGCTCGATCCCCTCGGTCACGACCACACTGGGCACACCGCGCAAACTGGCGAAAAAGCGCTCGAACCATCGCTCAAGGTTAAGACCATTCCATAGGATCAGATCAGCCCCCTGCCCACGCAGCATGTCTCTTGGCGTGGCTTGATAATCATGAATGCCGGCACCGGGCTTGGTGATCGATTCAACCTCTGCCAGATCGCCCGTCACGTTGCGAGCCATGTCGGCAAGGATTGTAAAGGTGGTCACGACCTTGAATTTTTCCCCCGCCTGCGCCGACCCCAAAAATGCCACCACAAAAACGAACGAAAGGACAGACAGATTCACGGCTTTCATCAAGCTCTCCCAAATCATGCATGATGCGCAAGACGGTTCAGAATGCGCTCACGGGACAATTTCCAAAGGAAAATAGACCATTGAACATCGACGACGATAACAACCCAATTGAAACGGAACAATTGCAATTGCAAATCATTCGCAAATAATCCACAATTTTTACAACCCAATGCGACATTATAAAGCCTTGGCTAATTCACAAATAGCACACCCCTTGGCGCAAACAAACCACATTTTGATGCCACACAGCGGTTGATCAAGCTCCGACAAGACAAGAATGGGCGTGTTTGCTGTTGGCAAACAGCATCCGAAGCAAGAAACTGACATCTGATTGGATTAGGAATAAAGCACCTGCCAGAACATTCTGTGTCAACTCATCGATAGGAGGAACAGGCATGCAGACTTCTCGATTTATCACGACAGCCGCCACAGTCATGTTTGGCTTGGCCATTTCCACTCTTTGTGCGTCAGCAGCTGATTTCCTTCAGGCTTTTGAAGGCAGCTGGAAAGGCAAGGGCACGATCGACTATAAAGGCGACAATCCCGGCAAGGATCCGATTGCATGCCGGCTGACTGCCAAATATAGCGAACCGTCGAAAAGTCTGGAGCTAAGCGGAAGATGCGGGTCCGTTTCAGCGACATCAAGCTTCAAATCCACATTGACCCAGGCAAGCAACGGCATCATCTCCGGTTATCCGATTCTGCAACGGGGCGAATTTGCCGACATCCAGATATCGGGACGGGTCAATGGCAAGAGTCTGCGCCTCAACGGCAAAAAGGGGACCAATGCGCTTTCCACGACATTCATATTGACCGCAGAGAACAGCTTCCAGACACAGGGAAGCCGAAGCATGAATGGCAAGGAAGCAGAATTTCTTTATATCAATTGGACAAAATGACCCCATCATTTGATGGAAGCTGGCGTCATGGGCAGTCATGGTGAGACTTGCCAAACCTGCAATCGCGCCACATGAAAGCGGCTCGGCATGAATTACGGAAATGGGCGGGGGCTTTCGAACTCGACCCATTCCCCCTTTACGGGATGAATGAAACTCAGGCGCTCTGCATGCAACATCAATCGATCCACCGAGGTGAGCGCCTCTCCCTCGGCATAGAATCGGTCTCCCAGAATGACATGCCCGATGGAAAGCATGTGAACCCTGAGCTGATGTGATCGACCCGTATGGGGTGTTAACCGCACCAATGTGCTGACCGCATCACGATCCAGCACAAGCCAATCCGTTCTTGCTGCCTTTCCCCTTTCGAAACAGACCATTTGCTTGGGTCTGTTCGGCCAATCACAGATGAGGGGCAGATCGATGCATCCCTGCTCCTGATCCACGTGCCCCCATACGCGGGCGATATAGTGCTTTTCAACCTTGCGCTTTTCGAACTGCCGCCCAAGCCCCTTGAGGCTTATCGCATCACGGGCCAGCACCATGAGCCCCGAGGTATCCATATCCAGTCTATGAACAATGCGCGTATCGCCGAATCTTTGCCTTGCGCGATAGTCAAGGCAATCCCAATGCTCTTCTGCCTTTCCCGGCACACTGAGCAAACCGGCAGGTTTTTCGATAACGGCAATATGCGAATCTTCAAAGAGCACATTGAGATAAGGCTCTGAAGGCGGATTGTATGCAAGCAATGGTGGCGTCAGGCTGGCAGGATGGGTCATGCGCTTCATATGCATGAGCATTTCCACAAGGTCAATCGCCGAATGCATCACTCCAAAAAGATCAGAAAAAGCTGCCAATCAGAGAGGCGCATATGATTCTCCCGCGCTTTCACCATCACCTCGATAATAAAACCCTTGCGAAAAGCAAGGATTCTCAAAGAAAACCAAATACCGAATTATACTTTCATCCAAATATAAAAACTTAGTCGACTAAAGTTAAAGCAAACAAAAATGGCGTCAATTTTTAGTAAAAGGCACATCTACACATCGCGCGACTAAAGGATGACGGAATTATACGAAACATTAATTGAATTATTCTCGCCTCTCATTTTAGATCTGAGAACTGCCGGTCACGTAATTTACGAACCGGATAGTTAAAAACTCACATGGTCTTGTTCGCCATCAGAAGAAAAAATTGTCTCGGAGCAGCTGAGGAACTGCTTTGAAAAAAGACAGCCTTTTGAAACGACAGGACTTCGGAAATGGAACATGAACCGATCATTGGTTCATCACCATGGGGGGAATTATGGCCGAAAATAACGAAAACGGGCATGCCTACTGGAAAGCTAACCTGAACCTCATCACGATTTGCCTGATCATCTGGTTTATTGTGTCATTCGGGTTTGGTCTGCTTCTTCGTCCTGCTTTATCCGGAATTTCAGTCGGAGGATCCGATCTGGGATTCTGGTTTGCTCAACAAGGATCCATCTGGGTCTTTTTGGGGCTCATCTTCTTCTATGCATACCGCATGAATGCAATCGACAAAAAATACGGCGTTGAAGAATAAGGAACGCGAGGAGCTAGATTATGGATCTTCAAACTCTTACCTATATCGTTGTAGGCGCGTCCTTTGCGCTCTACATCGGGATTGCCTTCTGGGCACGTGCCGGCTCGACCGGTGAATTCTACGCTGCAGGTCGCGGCGTTCATCCTGTTGCCAACGGCATGGCAACGGCTGCCGACTGGATGTCGGCGGCATCCTTCATCTCCATGGCAGGCCTCATCGCCTTCAACGGCTATGGTGCTTCGGTCTTCCTGATGGGCTGGACCGGTGGCTACGTGCTGCTCGCCATGTTGCTTGCGCCTTATCTGCGCAAATTCGGCAAGTTCACCGTTCCTGAATTTATCGGTGACCGCTTCTATTCATCAACCGCACGCATCGTGGCAGTTATCTGCCTGATCATCTGCTCGATCACCTATGTTATCGGTCAGATGAAAGGCGTTGGTGTTGCCTTCTCCCGCTTCCTGGAAGTGGATGCATCCACCGGTCTCCTGATCGGTACTGCTATCGTGTTCCTGTATGCGGTTCAGGGTGGCATGAAAGGCATTACCTACACTCAGATCGCTCAGTATATCGTTCTGATCCTTGCCTACACCATTCCTGCCATCTTCATTTCCATGGAACTGACCGGCAACTTCCTGCCACAGATTGGTCTGTTCGCTGACCATGTCTCCGGCACGCCTCTGCTGGCCAAACTTGATCAGGTGGTCACAGACCTTGGTTTCGGGGAATATACGGCCTTCACGTCCAACCCGCTCAACATGTTCATGTATACCATGTCCCTGATGATCGGTACGGCTGGTCTGCCGCACGTTATCATCCGCTTCTTCACCGTGCCGAAAGTCTCTGACGCACGTTGGACCGCAGGCTGGTCACTGGTCTTCATCGCGATCCTCTACACCACCGCTCCCGGCGTTGGCGCAATGGCTCGCCTGAACCTCATGGACACCATCCAGACCGGCACCATTGGTGCAGAAGACGGCAACCTCGCCTATGACGAGCGCCCGGACTGGTTCAAGAACTGGGAAACCACCGGTCTTCTGAAATTCGAAGACAAAAACGGTGATGGCCGCATCCAGTATTACAACGACGCATCTGAAAGCTTCAAAGCCAAAGCAGACGAGTTCGGCTGGAAAGGCAACGAGTTGAGCGTTGACCGTGACATCATGGTTCTGGCCAACCCTGAAATCGCCAAACTGCCAAACTGGGTGATTGCTCTGGTCGCCGCTGGTGGTCTTGCTGCCGCGCTTTCTACCGCAGCAGGTCTCTTGATGGCCATTTCATCGGCCGTTTCGCATGACCTTCTCAAAGGCACCTTCACTCCGGACATCTCCGAGAAACAAGAGCTGATGTATGCCCGCGTTTCCATGGCGGTTGCCATTGCTGTCGCTGCCTATCTGGGGCTCAATCCTCCAGGCTTTGCGGCACAGGTGGTTGCTCTGGCCTTCGGTCTTGCAGCATCGTCCATCTTCCCAGCTTTGATGATGGGCATCTTCTCCAAGCGTGTTAACTCCAAGGGCGCAACCCTTGGTATGCTCGCCGGTATCCTCTCCACCCTTCTGTATATCTTCACATACAAGGGCTGGTTCTTCATCCCCGGCACGGAAATGCTGCCTAACACCACTGCCAACCACTTCCTCGGCATCGCTCCGGAAGCCTTCGGCACCATCGGCGCAATCATCAACTTCGCCGTTGCCTATGCTGTGTCTTCCGCAACCGAAGAGCCACCGCAGGACATTCAGGATCTGGTCGAAAGCATCCGTGTACCAAAAGGCGCCGGTGCTGCGATCGATCACTAAGACAAAGTCGCGAAGGGCAGCAACCTGCCCCTTGCGGACCTTCGACACAAAGCAAAAAGATCCCGCCGACATCTTCGGCGGGATTTTCTCATGACATTTCGGAGCGACAGATGAGCATGTCCGATTTTGCCGACTTTGCGTCCCACAGACATCCGTTTGACCTGCTGGAAACAGACAGACTCGAGGAGCTGGCAACTCTGGCCACTGAGATTTCAGTCAAGGCAGGAGAGACGATCCTTGAAGTGGGCCAAGCGGTTTCCGGTCTTTACCTCATCAGATCAGGTGCCATCGATCTCATAACGCCTGAAGAAACATTGCTGCTGCATCTCAATGTCGGCAATTGTTTTGGCGAGCGCGCCATGTTGTCGGGCAGCGGAGCGCCAAACAAGGCCATTGCCAGTCAGGACAGCATCCTGTTCCTGATCCCGACTCAGAGTTTCGAGAAACTCGTCGCAGACTACCCCTCATTTCATGCATTTTTCGACAGTTCTCTGGCGCGAAAATCCTCCGGCCCCAAAGCGTCGGACGCGACAACAGATCTGATTTCTCTCACCATCGGCGACCTGATGACAGCCAATCCAATCACAGTGGCCCCCGATCTTTCGGTCAACAAAGCCGCCAAAGTGATGGAAAAAAAGAACATTTCCTGCCTTCTTGTGACCGAGCAGGAAAAACTGACCGGCATTCTGACCTCGGGCGACCTCACACACAGGATCATTGCCGCCGGACGCAGTCTGGAAACACCTGTCAAGGACGTGATGACCCCTGAGCCCTTCACCCTTGGGCCGGATGCCTTGGGCTTTGATGCCCTGATGGCGATGATGGAACGCACGCACACCCATTTACCTGTGGTCGAGAATGGCAAGCTGGTCGGCATCCTGACAAACACCAATCTGGTACGCAGGCAGGCCGTTTCGGCACCTTTCCTGATCCGTGATCTCCAGCGGCAGAACAGTTTCGAAAAACTGGCCGCCATCGTCGACAAGGTGCCACAAATGCTGGCGCAATTGGTCGGCAGTGGCGTCGATCCCTACAATATCGGGCGCATCATCACCAATGTCACAGACAGCCTGACACGGCGCCTCGTGCAACTGGCAGAAGAGAAATTCGGCCCGGCACCAATCCCCTATCTCTGGCTTGCCTGCGGCTCGCAGGGGCGTCAGGAACAGACCGGTGTGTCCGATCAGGACAATTGCCTGATGCTTGATGACAGCTATGACGAAGCAGAACATGGGGCCTATTTCAAACAATTTGCCCAGTTTGTATCGGACGGCCTTGATGCTTGCGGTTTCTATTATTGTCCCGGCGACATGATGGCCACCAATCCGCGTTGGTGTCAGCCGGTATCCGTCTGGCGCAGCTATTTCAGCAACTGGATCGAAAAACCCGATCCCATGGCCCAGATGCTGGCGAGCGTAATGTTCGATTTGCGCCCCATCGTCGGCGACAAAAGCCTGTTTGCAGGCCTATATCAGGAAACCCTCGACAAGACGAAGAAGAACAGCATCTTCCGCGCCCACATGATTTCCAATTCGCTCACGCACACCCCACCCTTGAGCTTTTTCCGCGGCTTTGCCCTGATCAAGAAAGGTGAGCACAAGGATACGGTTGATCTGAAACTAAACGGGGTCGTTCCCATTGTCGATCTGGCGCGCGCCTATGCCCTGCAAGGGGCGATCATCGCGGCCAATACCCGCGAGAGGCTGCTTCAGGCCAAGGAGCAGGGCACCATCAGCAGCTCCGGCGCTCAGGACCTCATCGATGCCTATGACCTGATCACGACCATTCGTCTTGAGCATCAGGCCAAGCAAATCCGCGACGGCCACAAGCCGGACAATTTCATGGCCCCCGGAACGCTCAGCGAACTGGAACGCAACCACCTCAAGGATGCCTTCATCATCATCAAGACCCAACAGTCAGCCCTTGGACATGCGCAAGGCGTCAAAATCTGACCAAAGGCTCATAGCCATTTGGCCACCAACGAAGGGCTGTCTTACCAACTGTATGGTTTCTATGCGAAAAACAAGACAAGAACCTTTAAAAAAAGAACGCAACATCAGGAGCCCCAGACTATGCTGTTCATCTTGCTAGGAACATTCATTGCCGGTATCGGAGCAGCCGGGTTTGCCATCCTTTTCTACAAATATGTGCTGCGTCGTCCACGACCAAAAGGCGCTATCCCGATTGCAGCCGGAACGGCGATGATCCTTTTGCAAATCGTGCTCGATTATGGCTGGTATTCGCGCGCCACCCACGATTTCGGCGAGGACGTGGTTGTCTTGCAGAAAGCGCAAGGCAAAAGCCTGCTTCAGCCCCTCTCCTATATCGTGCCGCGCACCGACCGCTTTCTTGCGCTGGACAAGGCGAGCATGAAAACCAATGACAATATTCCGGGCATCAAGCTGGCGACCCTGTTTGAAGCCAAGAAAGATGGCCCGACCACGTCCATTCAGCAACTGGTCGATTGCACCGGCAATCGCCGGGCCGACTGGACCGGCGACATGCCCCCCTCAACCAGCGATCTGCAAGCGAACACGACATGGTTCGATCTAAACAGTGAAGATCCTTTATTGAATGCAGTTTGTGCGAATTAGCCCCAAGTCGACCCATCCGAGGAGAAAAGCCAATGACAAAATCCGTTCTGGTTGTCGATGACGAAGCAACATTTTCCTTTGCTCTTGAACATCTCATGAAGTCAGAGGGCTACAGCGTCGAAACGGCTCAATGCGGCAAGGAAGCGATTGACCTTGTGATGGAGCGTCATCCCGATCTGGTCCTTCTTGATGCCTCGTTGCCTGACCGTGATGGCTATGACGTTTGCCAGACCATCCGCTCAGACCAGCGAAGCCAGGACATAAAGATCGTGATGATGAATGCAGGCAGCCGCGACATAGAAATCGAAAAAGGCCTGTCCGTGGGTGCCCACCGCTGCTTGAGCAAACCTTTCTCCTTGCAAAAAGTCGCACAAACGGTCGAGGAATTGCTGAAATAGGATCACCCCGGAATGGCCACATTGACAAACAGGCTGGAGCGCCTGAGCTTGCGCCTCAGAATATTTCTTTTTTTCGCGCTTATCGCCTTTGCATCCTGTGCCATCCTCGTCGTGAGCCTCGGATTTGCCTTGCAACGAATAGGCTTTGATGCTCTGCCGCATCTGATCCTTTTTGGTGGCATTGCCTGTTTTGGCATTTTCTTCATGACCGCCTGGGTCTGGCAGAAGTTCGACGTCAATGTTGCCCAGCCAATTGAAAGAATTGTCAAGAATGTTCGTTCCCTTGTCCATGCGGGATCGCCGCAACAACTGGACGAGGAAACAGGCAGATATCTGGGACTGCTCAACCCCGCCATAACCGAAATTTCCGCAGCCTTGACTGAGGAACGAACACAGACGGAAAAAAGGATAGCCAAGGCAATACAGGATGCAAAGAAACAGACAACGCATCTTGAAAGCGTCATCCAGTCTCTGGATCAGGGAATTCTGATCTGTACACTCGATTTCAAGATCCTGCTCTATAACCGGCACGCCATGCAGATCCTGCATGTTGCTGGCGATATAGGCCTTGGCCGTTCGCTTTTCTCCGTAGTCTCCGCAGCTCCCTTCCGCCATGCCCTTGAAAGGCTTACCCATCGCTTTGAGCAGGGCCGTCACACACGACATAGGGAAGGGCTCAGCCAATTGGTCATTTGCGCAACGGCCGACGGCAAACATACACTTCAGGGCCGCATGACCTTGCTGCTCAACGAAGAGGACCCGACTCCCTTCGGCTTTCTTGTGACATTCGAGGACATGACGCGCCAACTGGCTGAAAATATCGAGCGAGACAAACTGTTGCACAGCGCTCTTGTGGACCTGCGCCATCCCGCAGCCAACCTTCTGGCGACAGCGCAGATGCTTGATGGCGACTACAAGATAGATCAGGACACGCGTCGGTCATTCGAGCGGATGCTTGCCGAACAAGCCTCAAAGCTTGCGGAACGCCTCGAATTCTACGATCAGCAGTCACACGAAATGCTGACAAGCGCCTGGCCCATGAGCGATGTCTATTCATCGTCCCTGTTCAATTCGATTCTGAGACGCAACTCTTCCGAGACCATGAAAGTCACTTGCGAATTTGTTGGTGAATCGGTCTGGCTCCATTGCGACTCAATCACCATTGTTGAATTGCTGGAATTGGCCTTGCGCAGAACCGCTGAGTTGACTGAAGTTCGAGCCTTTCAATTCAAAGCGAGCGAACATGCAAAAAAGGTCTATATCGATCTTTGCTGGCGCGGGGATCCCTTGAGCATAGCGCAAATCAACAACTGGCTTGAAGAACCGCTTGATCAGGATTTGGCCGGGATCAACTCAAGAGATGCCCTGAGCCGTCACAAAACAGACTTCTGGAGTGCTCGCTCGGATGAAGGCTGCGCCTATTTGCGTTTGCCCCTCGCCCGCGCCCGTGATCATCACAGTCTTTCCGTGCAGGACGAACAAACGTTCCTCCTTCCCGAAAGACTAGAATTCTACGATTTCGAGCTGATGGAGCGGAAATATCTTGGTTCCCTCGAAGACGCTCCCTTGCGCGAGCTGGACTATGTGGTGTTTGACACAGAGACAACCGGTCTTGACCCGTCTGGCGGCGATGAAATCATCTCGATTGCCGGTGTGCGCATTGTCAATGGCCGCATCATAAAAGGCGAAGTGTTTGACCGCTTCGTTCACCCGGGGCGATCCATTCCCCCTGCCTCGACGAAAATCCACCACATCACCAATGAGATGGTCGCTGACGCCGACCCCATAGAGATTGTACTGCCGCGCTTCCATGCTTTTGTCAGCGATGCTGTTTTGGTTGCTCACAATGCAGCCTTTGACATGAAATTTCTAGAGCTCAAACAGCGTGAAACAGGCGTCCATTTCAAGAATCCTGTTCTCGACACCGTTCTGCTTGCCGCCCAATTGCAGGGACAGACAAGCAGCCTCACGCTTGATGCTCTGGCCGAACAATTCGGCATCGAAATCCCGCCCGAAGTGCGCCACACGGCCTTGGGCGACTCCCTTGCCACCGCAGAGGTCTTGCTTCGCCTCATCGACCTGTTGGAAGCCTCCGGCATCACCACCTTGCGACAAGCTGTTGAAGCGGAGAAACAGGCCGAAGCAATCCGCAGACAGCAGGCGCGCTACTAATTGGCGTGCCCTGCCTTTTTTGAAAAGCGGGAAGAAAAAATCAACACCACTCCAACAGCCACGCGTTGCCTGATTGTTGCCATCGGCTTTTTTTGTCACGCCCGACAGCGCTTTTTCATTGACTTCGAGGGCTGATGTATCACAACTATGCTCGCCCACAGAAAAGCCTCACAGCAAAAATGCCAGCAACAACCGACCCGTTTCTTGCGCATGGCAGGCGAATCTGAGACCTTGCGCGCCGTTCCACCTTATCGACACAGGATAGATAGACCAAAATGACCGTCAGCATAGATCTGGGGACCATGAAACTGGGCCAGCCGGCCGAGATGGATCTGGAAGAATTGCTGGCGACGCGCCTTCTGGTACAGGGCAACTCGGGCTCGGGCAAGTCCCATCTGCTGCGCAGGATCCTTGAACAAAGTGCCAAATGGGTGCAACAGATCGTCATTGATCCGGAAGGCGATTTTGTAACGCTGGCTGACAAATATGGCCATGCGGTAGTCGAAGCGGTTGGGACCGAAGCAGATCTGACCATGATCGCCGCTCGCGTTCGCCAACACCGTATTTCCGCTGTCCTCAATCTTGAGGGTCTCGATGCAGATCGACAGATGCGCGCCGCGGCCGCCTTTATCAATGGCCTGTTCGATATTGATCGGAACTATTGGTATCCGGCAGTGGTGGTGGTCGACGAAGCCCAGCTGTTTGCTCCGGCAGCGGGAGGAGAAGTCAGCGAGGAGGCTCGACGCCTCTCTCTTGGCGCGATGACCAATCTGATGTGCCGCGGTCGCAAGCGCGGTCTTGCGGGCATCATCGCAACCCAGCGTCTGGCAAAACTGGCAAAAAACGTCGCAGCCGAAGCCTCAAATTTTTTGATGGGGCGCACCTTTCTCGACATCGACATGGCCCGTGCCGCCGACCTTCTCGGTCTGGAACGTCGTCAGGCCGAAACCTTCCGAAATCTTGATCGCGGCCAGTTTGTAGCCCTTGGTCCGGCGCTCTATCGCCGCTCCGAAACCATCAAGATTGGCGCGGTGGAAACCTCGGCCCGATCATCAAGCCCCAAGCTGATGCCGCTGCCTGAGGTGAGGCTCGACAATATCGATGAACTTCTGTTCAAACCCGGCTCCGATGACGACCCGAAGCCTGCGACCCAACCACCAGCGCAGACCACCTCGGAAGTGTTGCAACAACTGGCAGAGAGGCAGCTGGACCAGAAATTCGGCAAGGAAACAGAGCCCCAACTGGATCTCGACCCCGGCCTGAGCAACGAGGAACGCACCGAAATCCTGCACAAGATCCTTACCGACCTGCTGGATGATCCAGAAGCAGCCTATCAGCCGGTCTCCGTGCTTTATCAGGATTTTCAGGTTCGCTGCCGGATCGAGAAAAGTCTCAAGACCACCCCGGATTTGCAGGAATTCCGTCAGCTTTTGTCGGTTGCACGCGCTGGAGTCGATGAACGTGAAGAAACCCTTGATGAAGATCAGTGGAAACAGGCTGGCATCATCGCCGAGCAATTGCCGGAAGACATGCGCGGGGTCTATCTGCTGCTCGCCAAGGCGGCACTGACCGGCAAAGCCTGCCCCACGAATATCGAGCTGGCAACCGCCTATGGCACCCGTTCCCCGTCCCGAGCCCGTTTCCTGCTGACCTATATGGAGGAACGCGGCTATCTTGTCTGCGCCAACGACCTGCGCGGCAACCGCATCGTCACGCTCAAGGATCTCGGCATTCAGACCGAGCCAGGCAACCCTGATTGATTATACCCTCTGGCCTGTTTGCCAAAGTGGCTTGATGCACTCAAGACAGGTTAAAAGAAAAAACCCGGCATACAGCCGGGTTCGTTCCTTGAAGACAAGACGATAATCACAATCCGAGACGAAGTCAGACCGGACGATAGCCCATTCGCAAGCCACCCCAATGCTGACCATTCACAAAAATCGGAGCCGACAGGTCTTTCATCAGCACATATTTGCCTCCGCCCATATCGCGGCGATAGGTTTGCAGCAGGAAGGGTTTCGAATTCTGCCCTGCCGCCAAACCGACACGATCATCAAAAATTCTCCGGTTTCGGCAATTGGCAGCATTCCAGACGGGATCATCGCGTTGTGGCGCTGAGAAGGCCTTGTTATGCGTCGGCAGATAACCATTTTTATCCACCGCAGCGACAAAGACGATTGCTTCATTTTCCGCCACGATCGGTTCCTGGAACCCCGGCATCACGCGATCAGTCATCGTCGTGAAGGGGGCCATCACCTGTTGCGGATTGGTGCCCTCGATTGGCTCGTAACGACTATCGAACAATTCGGCTTGCGAGATTCGACCCTGAGCGATTTCCGCTTCAAAAGCTTCTCCGACTTCCCTGGCAAGACGCTGGATTTCCTGAATGCAGAAAGTATCCCTTGTCTCAACACCACCAAGTGAGGATTTGGCGACCATGTTATCAGCCGAAGCACCAACCTCAAGCAAACGCCCGCAAGCTCCGTCAAGACCGGTTTGGGTAGATTTGAAGGCTGCGTGAACCGTATCGACATCCTGCACAAACGAAGAAAGTGATTGATCCGCATCCTGCACCTGAGAGCGAATGGCTCCGGAAGATTCCTGAATGCTCTGGAAGGTTTCATCCAGCCCCTTGATGACTTCCTGCATCGAGACGGTGCTGGTTTCCACTTCGCCCATGGCATCGCTCGCCTCACCGCTCAACCCGATCAGAGCTTCAGCCTCCTGATCCAATTCGGCGAGCGTAGAGCCGATCGTTTCGGTTGCACGGCTGGTCTGGGTGGCAAGGGCCTTCACTTCAGAGGCAACAACCGCAAAGCCTTTGCCCGCTTCCCCGGCCCGCGCCGCCTCGATTGTCGCGTTCAAGGCAAGCAGATTGGTCTGCCTCGCGATGGCATCAATCGCATCGGCGACGTCCCGCACCGACGTAAAAGCCTTCTGCAACCCCTGCAATTGCTGGGAAATGCCGGACACCGCCTGCATGAGGTCGCTCACCTTGGTAAGAGTGAGGTCGATCATCTGGCTGCTTCGATCCACATCTTGCGACGCGGTTTCGGCAATGTCGAAAGACTGATTGGCCGCCTCAAGAATTCTGTCATTGGACGACTTGATCTGACCCGAAGCGGTCACAAGATCGGAGATGGACTGGAAACAGGCGGTCGTATCTGAGTTGATCGTCTCGACTTCCCCGGAGATGTCGGCGAGCGTCAGCCCCAGACCGCTCAATTCATGCACGGTTTCAAACATCACTTCGGGAATTTGGGACTTGTCAGAAAATCCTGAATCCGCTGCGGCTTCCAAGCCGTCAACATTCGTTCCATGATGAGATTTATGTTCCAAATTCTGCTGGAACGGCAACTCATCGGCACTTGCCTTCGTTTGCTGAGAGAATCCGAACACGCCTTACCACCTCTATTTTTTATATCAACTGAGTTTTGGTATTTTAAGCGTAGTTAGAATTTTTTAAAAAATGCTAAATTATTATATATACCAAGGTTTTAGGCGGAATTGATCAATATACCACAGAGCCTGTTTTGTTTATTTTGAAAGTGCGAAACTTAGAAAATATATAGATAAACTAGGCAATTAACAGCCAGCAAAAGTTGTATCACAACCTTCAAATCCTGTTTATTGAAACACCACTTTTTTTCTTGAAATCCCTGCCGTGGTCGAGCTTTCCACACCAATCCCCTCAACTGGGGCCACCCTTTTTAAGCCAGATCTGAGCAAAACTCACTCGCTGTGCAGAGAGCCAGGTCTCACCCTGCCAGAAAGCCCAAGGCCATCGCGCATGCTCAACCCCAAAAGCGTGATATTCACACTTCCCGCAACAAGCTCAAGCAATTGCACGACATAAAAGCCGGTGTCGAACTGCCCAGCCTGCGCCTTGGCCGACAGATAAAGAGCGGCCGGGATCAGGATGACAATCCCGTTGGCTGCAATGATCGGCATCCGTCGGCGCTTGCGACCAACGATCGGATTACGCCATTTCTTACCAAGCGCATTGCCTGAAAGACCGGCAATCACAATCGCCGGAATGAGAGCCGTGAATCCCCACGGTATCAATTGCTTAACCATAACAACAATTGGTGCCCCCGCGAAGAGCTCGACGAATGCCGTACTGAGCCAGAAACTCGAAATCATCAAGAGCGCCAGGGCACCCGCAATGGGATGAATGACTTTGATCATGTCGCACCTCTCCTTTTACATAGCCTGCTATATATCATTGAATAGCAAGCTATACAAGTCTACAAATACCGCATGGAATTCACTCGGAATGAATCAGCAGGTTATCTGATCAACCACATGGCGCGCCTCTTCAGCCGAGGCCTGACAGAGCGCATAAAGGCTCTTGGCTTAACGGTTGGCACATTCCCGGCTCTGCTCGAGCTTTGGGAGACCGAAGGACTGACGCAAAAGCAATTGGTCGAACGGTTGGGGATTGAGCAGGCAACCATGGCCAACACGCTGATGCGAATGGAAAGGGACGGCCTGATACTCCGCAAGGCCGATAGCTCGGATGGTCGCGTTCAAAGAGTTTGGCTCACAGACCGCGCCCGCAGCTTGCGCGATCCCGCCATCGCGGCGGCCATTGAGGAAAATGCCTCAAAGCTTGTCGGCCTGTCCAAAGAAGAACAACAGCAATTCATTGCACTCATGCAAAGAGTCATCGAGACAAATGAGAACAAGGCCTTGACCAAGACCTGAGGTCAGAAACAAAAAGGCCAGCTATTGCAAGCTGGCCTTTGCCAAATGTCATTGCGGAGTGGGTTGCAACCTTAGGCGACGTCGATAACATCCGGGATTGCAACTTCGGTCTGAGTGCTGGCTATCCAGCCCCCACCCCAAAGCTGGGCTTCCTTTTCCGTGCTTTCATAGAACACGCAAGCCTGCCCCGGCGCGACGCCTTCCTCTCCATCCAGCAATTCCACCTCGAAACTGCCGTCCGCCATTATGTGCAAAAGTGCCGCTTTTGGGGGACGGGTCGAACGCACCTTGGCATAGATCTCAAGGCCCGTCTCAGGAAATTCGGCGACCACTTGCGGCCCAAGCCAGTTGACATCGCGCAGCTTGAGCCGTTTGGTCACCAACGCCTCACGCGGCCCCACGATCACGTGTTTCTTTTCAGGGTCCAGCTTGACGACATAGAGCGGAGCCCCACCATAGGAGACGCCAAGCCCGCGACGCTGTCCAACCGTATAGTGAATGATGCCCTTGTGATCGCCCAGCAGCGTCCCGTCGACATGAACGATCTTGCCCGGCTCTGCCGCGCCCGGATGCAGCATTTCGATGATGTCGGTATATTTGCCCGTTGGCACGAAACAGATATCCTGACTGTCCTTCTTGTCTGCAACCATCAACCCCAGCTCACGCGCCAGCGCCCGCGCCTCGGGTTTTGGCATGCCTCCCAGAGGAAAACGCAGAAAATCAATCTGCTCTTGAGTGGTCGCGAACAGGAAATAGGTCTGGTCCCGATCCTCGTCCGAGGGGCGGAACAGAACTCGGCGGTTGCCCACCAGCTTGGAGGAAATATAGTGCCCTGTCGCCATGCAGTCGGCACCGAAATCCTTGGCCGCCTCAAGAAGATCCTCGAATTTGACCGTCTGGTTGCAGGTCACGCAAGGCACAGGCGTCTCGCCAGAAAGATAGCTCTCGGCAAACCGATCAATCACCGCTTCCTTGAAACGGCTTTCATAATCCAGCACATAATGGGGAATGCCGAGATGTTCAGCCACCCGTCGCGCATCCTGAATATCCTGCCCCGCGCAGCAGGCACCTACCCGATGCATGGCCTTGCCATGATCATAAAGCTGCATGGTCACACCAATGACATCATAGCCCTGATGTTTCAAAAGCGCCGCAGTGACGGACGAATCCACACCACCTGACATGGCAACAACAACACGGGTGTCTTCGGGGCGACCAGGCAAATCGAGACTATTCATCATCAATCGATCCATTCTATCATTTCTCGGCAGCAAGCTCTGGTCCTGCTTGTTGAGCCGCCGACACTAGTTTAGGCCCTTATATAGCGACTTTACACAATTTGAAAAGGCCAAATTGGCATGGGGTCCGAATTGCGTACCCGGCATTTTTTTCCAATCACGGCAATAATTGACCTGCATGTGATCAGGAGCATCCAGAAAAACCGGCTGATTTCCGCCATTTCGAGCCAGACACAAAGCGAAAAAAATCTGGCACATTTCTTGAATACATATGCCTGACAATGCGTAATGAGGTTGGGTATGGCTGCTCAGTATTCTGTTTTGCTAAACACGGTTTCTGCTCCGGCAGCGTCGAGCGTAAATTCGACGAAAAGCTCCACATCTTTGACGAGTTCCTCCGGCTCGGCATCCGCTTTCGAACGCCAACTGGCCAACGAAAACCGCAAAAATGCATCATCCAAAGATGTAGCCAATTCCTCGGACAGCACAAAGACCAGAAAACCTGAGGCTGAGCAGGCTGCAAACAAGCCATCATCCGAGGCGCAAAATGCGTCATCAAGCGAGGCACCAGCACCGGAAGATGCGTCTTCTGATGTCAAGCCCGCAGTTGAAAACAGAAACGACACGCAAGCGAACGCAGATACAGCCAACAGCGAAGCGGCCAACTCAGCAGAACAGGGCGTTGATCCGTCTGCCGAGACTCAACAGCAAGTCATCTCGCAGCCACAAGGCACCCCTGTCCCACCAGAACAGAATACGGCCGATGCAACCTCTTCTGATAATGGAGAGGAAACTCCGGACACGACCGACAACGACGCCCCCCTCACCGTGGCTGAAGGGCTCATCACCCAAACGCTCATGGCACCTGTAGTTCCTGCCCAGAGATCGACCTCAGAACCCGTGGCTGTCGCGCAAGGCGAAACAACCACGCAGGTACAGCAAGTGGCAGGCCTTTCAGGATCCGGCACGGCTGCTCCTGCGCCAACAGTTCCGGAAGTGCCAACCGAGGGCCTTGCTCAGAAAGCCAGTCAGGCAGCCAGTCAGACAGTGGGTCAAGCAAGCGCACAACAGGGACCTGTTGAGCCTGTCCAACCAACTCAGAATGCTGTTCTCCCCGCCAGCCCGATCGCAGCAGGCGAACAGGCTCCCGCGCTCGGTGAACAGCAGGGAACGTCATCAACGGACACCTCCCAGCAGCAGGCGAATGTCCAGTCGGCACAGGTCTCCGAGATCAGCCAGTCCGTGTCGACATCAAGTGCATCACCTGACGCATCACAGATCTCAGCGACCAGCAATGCACAGGTTGAACCAGCACCTGTCGCAACGACCAATCAGGGCCAGACACAGGCACAAAGCCAGATACCCGCCAGCAGCGACGACATTCCCATGGCTGGCAAACTCACAGGCGCTCCGGCACAGCAACAGACCCCACAAGCTGCCAGCGCAGAGATCTCTGGCGGCACCAGCCAGGTAGCTGCCCAGTCTGTTGCAAGTGAGGAAACCGCTACGGCTGCACCGACCGAGAAACTCGTTCAGGGACAAACCTTGAGTGAGACGGGCAAACAACCGGCAGCAGAACAGACGGCCCAGATCAAGGAAACCGTAAAAACTGCAAAGGCCGAAAATGGCCAGCAGCAGACGACTGCCGTCAATGCGACCGGCAACACATCCAAAGCGCAGAATTCCGAAGTGGATCCGACCACCCAGCCAGTTGATCCGCTTCTGCAAACCAAGGATGGAACAGTTGACAAGTCGACCAAATCCTCAGTCGCACAAACCGGATCAACGACTGAGACAACAGATGTCCTTGCCAACAACGCCAAAAGCGCAGATGCATCTCCGGCTGAAGCCAAGGCGACAGTCAGCCGCGCACCCAAAGGGGATGCCTTTTCCAAAATGATGGCCCTTGGCGAAGGACAACCCATAAAATCCGGTACAGATACGATTGCCGACGATATGTCGCAGACAAGCACAGCCGCAGCAGCCCTTTCGCCACAAAGCTCAACCATCAGCCTGACGGGAGTTGAGACCTTGGCCAGAACCGGCCAGATGCCACATCAAATGAGCCTTGCCAATTCAGGTGCCATTGCCGCCGAGATCTCGAAATTCGCCCAGAAGGGTGAAACGCGCTTTGAAATTCGACTGGATCCGCCGGAGCTCGGCAAGATCGATGTCCGCCTGACGGTCGGTTCGGATGGCCAAACCCGTGCTCACTTGATTGTCGAACGCTCCGAGACCCTTGATCTTTTGACAAGGGACCAGCGGTTCCTTGAAAGAAGCCTCCAGCAAAATGGCGTCAATCTCGAAAATCAGGGTCTGGAATACTCCCTGATGGATCAGGGAAACCAAGGCTGGCAGATGGCGGACCAGGATAACAGCTTTTTCGAACAGGAAAGCCGTGAAAGCACGATAGACACTGAAGAAGAGATCGCGGTCAATGCGCCCAGCCAGGCCAGCAGAATGAACCAGTATTCCGCCACGGGCGGATTAAATCTTGTAATTTGAGTTTGAGACCGGAGACCTGACCATGACATCAATCGGTTCCATTACATCACAGACGGCCAGCAGCTCCGCTGCGGACAAGACCGGTCTCATCCAGAATTACGAGACATTTCTCACCGTGCTGATGACCCAGCTTCAACATCAGGATCCGATGGAGCCGATGGATTCGGGTGAATTCACCCAGCAATTGGTCCAGTTTTCCAGTGTCGAGCAGCAAATCAAATCAAACGAACAGCTGGAGAGTCTGGCTGAAATGATGACTGCGTCCAATGCGCTGAGCGTTCTCAACTTCGTTGGCACGACCGTAACCATCGACGGGTCTCAGGCTTATCTGGACAAATTCAATGACACGTCCTACAGCTTCACCGCAGAAACCGAAGGCACGGCAGATATTTATATCACCAATGCGGACGGAACCGTTGTATATGCCCAGTCCGACTATGCTTTCTCAAGCGGCGAACAGACTTTCTCGTGGGATGGAGCAGACGAGTCCGGTAACCGCATGGCATCGGGTACCTACACGATAAACTTCGACGCCAAGGATATGGATGGAAACGCCATGACCCTGTCAACAGACACATCGGGCGTCGTGACAGATGTGGACCTTTCCTCTACGGTTCCCCTGCTGATGGTCAACGGCCAATCGATCCAGACCTCCCAGATCAAGTCCGTAGGCATTGAAGCCGCCTCCTGAACCGGAGGACCCGCTTCGGTCTTCCCGCCTCAACTCCGGGACGAAAAGGCAAGCAATCCCTAGCAAAAACATTCTCAAACCCGAATGTTACGATAGAGCTCGCAGTCCTTTCAGGTAAAAGAAAAACATACTCTTGCAAAGTGCGAGTATATCGCCTGCGCAACAAAAAATTTACCTTATCGTAAGAAATGAGAACGGCATCACGCCCCCGTCAAACCTCATCGCCTTTCCGGAAATGCGAAAATTGACGCATATTGATAAAAACTATTACTAAACTCTATCCAGTGGCTTAGCTCTTTTTTAAAGGCATTGTCTTATGCTCTTCCGTGATGAGGTCAGGTTGAGTGTGAGAGTACAATGACCGATCAAATACGTGCTAGAGTAAAATATGTCATCGGTCCCGATGGGAGCCCTTTGACAGTGGCTGATTTGCCTCCCGCCAATACCAGACGGTGGGTAATCAGACGCAAAGCCGAAGTTGTTGCCGCCGTTCGCGGTGGTCTGCTTAGCCTTGAAGAGGCGTGCCAGAAATATGCTTTGACAGTTGAGGAATTCCTTAGCTGGCAGGCTTCCATCGATCAGCATGGATTGGCAGGTCTAAGGGCAACGCGGGTTCAGCAATACCGGTAAAATTTTGCAGAGAGCTTCAGCTCGCTGTAACAATTCAGAAAAGGTCGAGAGAATCTCTCGACCTTTTTATTTTTATACTGCAAATCTACTCGACAAATTTACGTATCGAAGCATTGAGCACAACTACTTAATTTATTTGGAATTTTGCCTTCCAAACATTTCTGCTTCGAAATCCCACAGCAAAAATAGACATAATTTCGACTTTTTTGACAAATTCGGCACTGAATTACAGTCGCATTTTGCATTGTTAACCATTCGTTAACCAAACTCTTAACATCTTGTTAACCATCTCCTAGGAAAATATTGCCTAGCGATTTGGAGCAAGCCTGAAAGACAAGGGCAAAGAAAAATAAGGGCAAGAATGTGAACGGCTTAATCGAATTTTTTCAAGACGCTTGGTCCGGCCCGCTTAGCAGCGATGGGTGTTGTCACAGCCGTTTTGATCGGTTTCTTTGCCTTCATCATGATGCGCATGACCGAACCAGTATTGGCCCCTCTTTACACCGATCTCTCTTTTGAGGATTCCATACAGATCACCAAACTGCTCGAAGCGCAGAATATCAAACATGAGGTCCGCGACGAGGGTGCAGCCATCCTTGCCCCGAAGGACCAGATCCTGAAATTGCGCATGCAGCTTGCCGAAAGCGGCCTGCCGACCGGTGGCAATGTCGGCTATGAGATTTTCGACAAGAGCGAGACCCTTGGCACCACAAGCTTTGTGCAGAATGTGAACCACCTGCGCGCTCTTGAAGGAGAATTGTCCCGCTCCATCCGCACCATTCGCAATGTCAGACTGGCAAGGGTTCATCTGGTTCTGCCCAAGCATGAGCTGTTCAAGCGCGACTCCAAGGACCCATCGGCCTCTATCGCGGTCAAGCTTCAGGGCAATCTGAGCACCACGCAAATTCAGGCCATCCAGCATCTGGTTGCCTCTGCTGTCGAAGGTCTTCATCCAGAAAGCGTGACGATCATCGACGAACGCGGCCGTCTTCTGGCCTCTGGACGCGGCGACGACGAGAACTACATGTCGGCCCACATGGAAGAACGCGAAGTTCAGCTCGAAAATCGGCTACGCGATCAGGTTGATGAAATCGTCTCCTCTATCGTAGGACAAGGCAGAGCCCGCATTGAAGTCGCGGCCGAGATGAATTTCAACAAGATAACGGAAACCTCCGACACCTTTGACCCCGACGGACAGGTTGTGCGTTCGACCCAGACGCGCAATCAGGCCTCCAACAGTCAGGAAAGAGAAGGCAACGAAGGCGTAACGGTTGGCAACGAACTTCCCGACGCCAACGCCCAGCAGCAGCCTTTACCCGGCACCCAGGAAAAGTCTGATACCACCGAAGAACTGATCAACTATGAAATCTCCAGGAAAACCACGACAGAGGTTTTCCAGGGTGGCCGCATTTCAAGACTGTCCGTTGCTGTACTTGTCGATGGGACATACGAACAGAATGATGCCGGTGAGTTGGTCTACAAACCGCGCACGCCTCAGGAGCTGGAGCAAATTGCGACGCTGGTTCGCTCTGCCGTTGGATATGATCAGACCCGCGGTGACAAGATCGAAGTCATCAACCTTCAGTTCGCAGAAGGACCGCAGACCATATTCGATGACGAGGGTGACGCTCTCTTTGCATTTACCAAAGATGACTATCTGCGCTTTACCGAGCTCGGCGTCATGTTCATTATGACTCTGCTCGTATTGTTGATGGTTGTGCGCCCGTTGATGAAACGCATGTTCGAAAAGGCAGAAGACAAGGACGACGATCACGAGATCATCATCGGCCCGGACGGCAAGCCCATGATCAAGACAGAAACTGGCGAGCTGATCCCTGCACCGGCAGGCGCAGAAGATATCAAGCATCCGACTATGCAAGCAATTGAGAATGCCCAGCTACAGGGAGCCCTACAGGCCGATACCCTGATCAAGGTTGGTGAACTCGTCAAGGAAAACCCGGAAGAAGCAGCCAAGATTGTCCGTCTCTGGCTTAGTGACGCAGCGTGAGGTAACCCATGGCCCCGAACACAGCCATCGCCAATTTTGAACGAAGCAATGCAACGGTTTCTTCCGAACATGAAGAACGCGAGTTGAGCGGCGCCGAGAAGGCTTCCATAATCCTTTTGGCTTTGGGTGATGAGCATGGTGGCCCGATCTGGAGCCGAATGGACGACATCGAGATCAAGCAGGTTTCCATTGCCATGTCCAAACTGGGAGGCATCACGCCAAACATGCTGGACAATCTCATCGTGGATTTTGTTGCGCGCCTCTCTTCCAAGGGAGCGGTCAACGGCAACTTCGATTCAACAGAACGTTTGCTACTGTCCTTCCTGCCACAAGAACGCGTCAACGCGATCATGGAGGAAATTCGCGGCCCTGCGGGTCGGAACATGTGGGAGAAGCTTTCCAATGTTCAGGAGAATGTACTGGCCAACTATCTGAAGAACGAATATCCACAGACGGTTGCGGTTGTGCTTTCCAAGATCAAGTCCGATCATGCCGCTCGCGTGCTTTCCATCATGCCGGAAGATTTCGGTCTGGAAGTCATCAACCGGATGCTATCGATGGAAGCGGTTCAGAAAGAGGTTCTCGAGAAGGTCGAACAGACCTTGCGTGTCGAGTTCATGTCGAACCTTTCCACCACTCAGCGCCGCGATGCCCATGAGGTCATGGCCGATATCTTCAACAATTTCGACAGACAGACCGAAGCCCGCTTGCTCGCCGCCCTGGAAGAGGAAAACAGGGAATCGGCCGAGCGCATCAAACAATTGATGTTCACCTTCGAGGATCTGAGCAAACTCGATGCGACAGGCGTTCAGGCTCTTTTGCAGAATATCGAGAAGGATGTTCTGGGATTGGCGCTCAAGGGAGCCAACGAAACCATCAGAACCCTGTTCTTCGACAACATGTCCCAGCGTGCCGGCGCCATGCTTCAGGAAGATATGGAGAGCATGGGCCCTGTCCGTCTGCGCGACGTCGACGAAGCACAAGGCGCAATGGTCAATATGGCCAAGGATCTTGCCGCTCGTGGCGAAATCATGATCGCAAAAGGCAACAGCGAAGACGAACTGATCTACTAAGTCAATCTGCAACCCGAACACACCAAGACCCGGCAAGACAGAAACAAACCGGCCATGACCCAGGCCAAATGAACAAGCAGCTCATCAAATAGCAGATGGGCTTTGTGGAAGAAACCATGTCTGAGGCAGCTCGCTATCTTTTTGACCTAGATTTTTCCGCTCCACCGGAGCCGGAAATCGAGGAAAAGATCGAAGAAATTCCGCCAGAACCGATGATCACGGTTGCTGAGCACGAGCGCCTGCTTGCTCAAGCCAAACAAGAAGCATTTACCGCCGGAACAGAGAAGGCTCTCAATGAGCGCGAGCAACTTGCCAGCGAGCAGAATCTGGCACTTCAGCAGAAAATGCTCGACGATGTCACAATGATCTATGCAGAAGTCAAAACCCTCATGCAAAGGCTCGAAAGGGATGCCAGCAAACTGGCCTTCACCTTTGCCTCCCGGTTCGCAGAGAAATTGGTGGCAAAAGAACCGAAAACTGAAATTCTCGCGTTGCTGAACCAGATACTGGGTCCCTTGCGCCAGACGCCTCACATCTCGATTCGTCTCAATGACGCTGTGGCCGAAGAGGTCAAGGCCAAGGTCGACGAGCAAATGAGTGAACTCGGCTTCACCGGCAAGCTGACCATTCTGCCAGATCCCGTCATCATGCCCGGTGACTGCGAAGTCGAATGGGTCGACGGTGGCATTGGTCGCAACATGCGCAGCGCCATCCGTCAGGTCGAACAACTGCTTGAAGACCATTTCTCCCATGTCCCCGAAGACGAAGCGGCAGACGAAGACGAGACCGGGGATCCGCAAGATGGGGATCCGCAAGAATCAGACACAGCAGAAGCCGAAACCCCGGAAGCGGACGCCCCGGAGGAAAAAGCGACTGAAGCTGATGCACCAGAACGAGAAGAAATGTCCGGGCAGGAAGCCAGTGAACAGACAATCGATCCGGACCCCGAACAGCAATTGAAAGCACTTCAAGAGGATGGCAAGGAAGCCGTTCATCAGAAAGACGAACAGCCAGCATCCAGGACATTCCCATCCAGTGCGGAGAGCAAGGCGGCAGCCGCCCCCGCAACAATCGGAGATAATGAATGAGCGACAATGAGCAAAATGACAGCCTGTCCTTACAGGAACAAAATGCACAGGCTGTCGTCAATGCAGGCATGGAAGGGTCTGAGAACAGCCCTAAAAATGCCGCCGATCTGGAAGCCGTTTTTGATGTTCCCGTTCGTGTATCAGCCATATTGGGACGCGCCAAGATGCCGGTAAGCGATCTTCTCAATCTCGATGTCGGCAATGTTCTGGAGCTGGACCGAAAGGTCGGTGAAGCTGTCGATATCTATGTCAACTCCCGTCTTGTTGCCCGAGGCGAAGTCGTTCTTGTCGAAGACAAGCTCGGTGTGACAATGACCGAGATCATCAAATCAGAAAAATAGGTTGGGAGAGAAAAAATGCGCCTACTCATTACCGGAACACTCAATGGCCAGCTTTCCCTAGCAACAAAAATTGCATTGGATCGTGGTGCCCAGGTCTCTCACGCGGAAACCACCGAAATGGCTCTCACCCACTTGCGCGCCGGACGAGGTGCAGACCTTATGATGGTTGATGTCAAGCTCGACATTGCCAAACTCATCAGAGCGCTGGAAGAAGAGCATATCACGATGCCGGTCGTGGCATGCGGGATCGAAAATGACGCCCGTGCAGCGGTGAATGCCATCCGGGCCGGGGCCAAGGAATATATTCCCCTGCCACCTGATCCCGATGTCATCGCGGCTGTTCTGGAAGCCGTCTCGAGAGATCAGGGAGACCTGCTCTATCGCGACCCGGCCATGAGCAATGTCGTGCAATTGGCCAACCAGATTGCACCAAGTGACGCCTCGGTTCTAATCACCGGAGAAAGCGGCACCGGCAAGGAAGTGCTGGCTCGCCATCTGCATGGCCACTCCCGTCGCGCCGCTCATCCCTTTGTTTCGGTCAACTGCGCTGCAATTCCCGACAATCTCCTTGAATCCGAGCTTTTCGGTCACGAGAAAGGAGCCTTCACCGGTGCTGTTGCCCGTCGCGTCGGCAAGTTTGAAGAAGCCAATGGCGGCACCTTGCTACTCGATGAAATCTCGGAAATGGACATTCGCCTGCAAGCCAAACTGCTGCGCGCCATTCAGGAACGTGTCATTGATCGTGTTGGCGGCACCAAGCCGGTGAATGTCGATATCCGCATTCTTGCCACGTCAAACCGCAATCTGGCTGATGAAGTTCGCGCCGGAACATTCCGCGAGGATTTGCTGTTCCGCCTCAACGTCATCAACCTCAATATTCCGCCACTTCGCGAACGCCCTCAGGATATTGACCTGCTGGCGGCTCACTTTGCCGACAAATATGCGCAAGCCAACGGCCTGCCACAGCGCAAGCTGAGCGCAGAATGCTATCGCCATCTGCATGCCAACAACTGGCAAGGAAACGTGCGCGAGCTGGAAAACACGATCCATCGCGCTGTGCTTCTCGCAACCGGTGTTGAAATCGGAGCCGAAGCGTTGCGCATGCCGGACGGAAGCCGGATGGACGAGACGATTGTCGGCATGGCAGCCGGCCCGGCAGCACAGGCCGTGATCGCCGCCGAAGGCGTCACCCGCTCACTGGTCGGGCGGACAGTCTCGGAAGTCGAGCAGGATCTTATCCTCGATACGCTGGACCATTGTCTTGGCAACCGGACCCATGCAGCCAACATTCTGGGGATCTCGATCCGCACCCTCCGTAACAAGCTCAAGCAATATTCCGACGAAGGCGTGGATATCCCCCAGCCGGGAGAAGCGCGCATAGCGGGATAGGATTAACCCGCTTTGGAATTAGCGGGAATCGAGAGATAAGAGAAACAACGCCACTCTTTGATGGAACCAGAGCATGAGTGATGCAGACGCAACAATGACACCAGAAGCCGCCAAGGGTGAGGCACCGGCTGCCTCGAGTGGTCCTTCTGTGTTTGACCAGTTGGGAAACGTCATCTCCTTCTTGCGACATGGAGATCTCGGCCTGGCAATTGGCGTCATGACCATTCTGGTGGTCATGATCCTTCCCTTGCCATCCGCTTTCATGGATCTGTTCCTCGCCATTTCCATCATCTTTTCGGTGCTCATTCTGATGACGTCTCTGTTCATCCGGGCACCGCTGGAATTCTCGTCATTCCCGACCATCCTGCTGATTTCGACCATGTTGCGACTGGCCTTGAACCTTGCATCGACGCGCCTCATTCTGGCCAATGGCCATGAAGGCACGGGCGCTGCCGGTAACGTCATCGAAGCCTTTGGCAACTTCGTGACCCGTGGCAATTTCGTCATTGGCGTGATCGTGTTCGCCATTCTGGTCACCGTGAACTTCGTCGTCATCACCAAGGGTTCTGGCCGAATTGCGGAAGTCGCAGCCCGCTTCACTCTCGATGCCATGCCTGGCAAACAGATGGCGATTGACGCCGACCTCTCCGCCGGTCTCATCAACGAGGAAGAAGCCAAGAAACGCAGGAAAGATCTTGCTGATGAAAGCACCTTCTTCGGTGCCATGGATGGTGCCAGCAAATTCGTGCGCGGAGATGCCATCGCAGGCCTCATCATCACCTTCATCAACGTGCTTGGTGGCATCATTATTGGCGTTGCGCAAATGGATATGGCCATTGGCGACGCGGCCCAGTCCTATACACTATTGACTATTGGTGACGGCCTTGTCTCCCAGATTCCTGCCCTGATCGTATCCACTGCGGCAGGTATCCTCGTCTCCAAGGCGGGCGTGTCCGGCTCCGCCGACAAGGCCATGGTCGGACAGCTTTCCGGATATCCCAAAGCTCTTGGCATGTCTTCAGCCGTCATGGTCGTCATGGCTTTCCTGCCCGGCATGCCCCTGATCCCGTTTCTCAGCCTAGGTGCTGGCGCGGGTTACTTTGCCTACAAGGCAGGCAGGCAACAGAAGCAGGATGCGCTCCAGAAAGTCATCGAGCAAAAGCAGAAGGAATTGCAGGAAGCAGAACCGCCCAAGGAAGAAACCATTTCCGAAGTGCTCAAGATGGACGAGCTGCGCCTCGAACTTGGCTATGGTCTCATCAGCATGGCCAACGGCAACGCATCCCAGGCCCTGACCGATCAGATCAAGGCTCTGAGGCGGCAACTGGCCGCAGAAATGGGCTTCATCATGCCCGCTGTGCGGATCATGGACAACGTCCAGCTGCAAGCCAACGATTATGTTCTGAAAGTCAAGGAAGTGGAAGTGGGCCGCGGTGTCGTTTATCCGAACCAGTTCATGACCATGGATCCGACAGGCTCGGACATAACCCTGCCAGGGATCAAGACAACCGAGCCGACCTTTGGTCTTCCGGCAACCTGGATCGATGGCTCCCTGCGTGAGGAAGCCGCTATTCTGGGCCTGACTGTCGTCGATCCGGCAACCGTCATCTCGACCCATCTGACCGAAATCATCAAGGCCAACATGGGTGAATTGCTCTCCTACGCCGTCGTTCAGGGACTTCTGGACGAATTGCCGAAGGAACAGAAAAAACTCATCGAGGATATCGTTCCGGGTCAGATCACGATCTCCGGCATCCAGAGGGTTCTCCAGTCTCTTCTCGAAGAACGCATTTCCATCCGCGACCTGTCTGCCATTCTCGAAGGAATCGCGGACGCTTCCGGCTTCACTCGCTCGATCCAGAGCATGACCGAGCATGTGAGAGCACGCCTGTCACTGCAAATCTGCGCCAGCCATCAGGCACCGGGTGGCTACTTGCCGATCCTGACGCTCTCGCCAAAATGGGAAAGGGAATTCTCAGGATCTCTCGTTGGCGATGGCGACGACAAGCAATTGGCCATGGCCCCAAGTAAATTGCAGGAATTTGTCGGGCTGGTCCGTGATGGCTTTGAGGATGCCGCCCAGGTCGGAGAAATTCCGGTTCTGCTGACATCTCCGGGCATCAGGCCCTATGTCCGCTCGATCATCGAACGCTTCAGGGCTCACACAACCGTGCTCAGCCAGAATGAGATTCACACAAGAGTGCGGCTGAAAACGGTCGGTTCGATCTAGATGAATTTCGGAAATAGTTAAGGATCAAGGCAAAGGCAGTCGCTTCGCCATTTCAGACGACTTTTCCCACCCCAGACTTTCATAAAGAGGGGCGCCTTGATCGCTTGCATGCAATATCGCATGACCCAAACCTCGACGCGAGAATTCCTGCTCGGCCAAAAGCACCAGTTCACGCGCTATTCCAGCGCGCCTATAGCCGGGTTCAACATATAAATTCATGATGAGCCCACGTCGCTCACTCTCCGGATGGGCAGGCCCCGGAGCCCAGTCGATTTCGGTCAGCCCGATTCCGGCAACCACTTTTCCTTCTTGTTCCACGATGAAGCCATAATAGCGACCATCTTCAAGGCGGAGCTTCAGCCACGATCTGAAAGGGGCTTCACTTCTCAGAAGCTGTTCTTCATCGACGGATCCCATTTCAACGAACATCGCGTGACGATGCCCACAGACACAGTCCAGATCATTCCCGTCAACAGGGCGCACGTGACGCATTTTTACTGATTCTACCTCTTGTTCACGATCACCGCAGCCAAAACGGACGTCAGAGTCGCACCGGCATAGAACCAGATCCCCGGCAGGGCCGTTGCTGTTGCCAGGCCGCTTGTCTTGGCTGAAAAAATCACCAGAGCGACCAGCAGCACGTCCATCATGGACCATTTGCTCGCAAGGCTGAGCAAGGCCAAAGATCGGCTTTTCTTGCCCCGATAGATGGCGATATGGAGCAGCAGAATCTTCGAGGCTGGAAACAGAATGGAAAAAGCCACGACTATGCCGGTCAGGACAAACTGCTGTTCAAGCCACAAGCCCATGACGATCGACATCAAGGACGGAGTTTCAGTAAAGAACAACAACCGGTCCAGAGACACCAGAGGCAATGTAATACCAAGCCCGAAGGAAAATGCGGCAAAGGCAACAAGGATGGGCAGAAGAAAAGAAGTCACAATAGCAATCCCGATCCGGTCCACAAGAGCATGAGCGCTCCCGGCTCACGGTCTATATATAAGCGCTGCAATTTTGCTTGCCAGATCTTTTACCTGATCCCAATCGGTAAATTCAATTTGAGCGTTAGGATCTGTCGGACCCTTTGTGATCGTCATGATAAGACGAATCATCGTCCGGCTGAACCAATCATAACTGGGATAATCCACTCTTCCGCCAACAGCGGTGACGATATCTGGCGTCACCGAATGCAGCTTGACCCATTTTTGCAAATAGAGGCTATTTTCCAGCAGCCGTTTTGCAGGCTTTCGAGCGGTCAGACTGACAGAAATCAGGACCAGACGCCTGCCTTGAAGCTGGTTTTTGTGTTTTTTCAGAAACTCATCGGCCGCCCTGAGGTGGCGACCATAACGGATCGCAGCAACAACCACGACAACTTGCGCTGACCCCAAGACATAATCGGACGTCATGCCCTCGCCAAGATCCGTAACCATGACATCCGCGCCGTCACGATCCAGAAATTCGTCGAGAGCCAGAGCGATTTTTCTGGCCTGCCCGTCGCGGCTTGCAAAAAAGAGTGCAATATCTGCCATGTCCCATCCATTGAAAGACTTGATCTCAAGGATTGACGATACAGCACCGCGAAGATCATGACCACATACAAACGCCCGCGACAAATTCGCAAAGGCGCCAAGCGCATGCTCCTCGCTACTTTGCGAAAAGCAGGCCTTCTACGTGTCATCTAAAAGAGCGAGTTGCATGGCGACGGTATCAGAAAGCGTAAAAACGATGCAGACTCAATCAGAACGAAGCAAGGCAATCAGCCGTTTCGATGGCGACCGATCATAGAGAAATCGTCAAGCTCGTCCTGTTCCGCCATTTCCTTGGCAGCGAATTCACGCTGTTGGTCGCGCTCTTCCAGCATCTCGACTTTTTTCATCTCACCAATGGCTTCGCGCAATTGGTCTTGCGCCCGCTCCAACTGCTCATTCAGATCGTCAATGGAGACCTGTAAATTTTCCTTGCGCTGAATGGCGGCCTTGGCAAAAGTGGGATAGGCGAAATGAGCGATGTCACTGATTCCGGCCTTTTCCTCCTCGATCGCGATTTGCGCATCGAGATCCCGGATCATGCCCTCAAACTCGGTGACCATCAATTCGATTTGTCCCACCTGACGCCGTTTCTCATCAACTTGGAACCGTTTCAGACGGATCAGACTTTCACGCGACTTCATTACTCAACACTCCTTAAAGCCCCGATTTACTCTGTGCGGATTGCGTTCCCAATATGGACTGAAGCATTTTATATCCCTCTTCGATACTGGTCGCCTCCCCCTTATTCTGTGTGAGGAACGTCTCCAGTGGTTCATGAAGAGCGATTGCCAAATCCACATCTGGATCGCTTCCCTGTTTATAAGCCCCCAATCGGATCAACTCTTCCATATCCGAATAGGTCGCCATAAATTGCCGAGCCTTCAGCACGTCTGGCCAAAAGTCAGGATCGGCTGCTTTGGGTAGGGTACGCGAAACAGATTTCAAAATGTTTATCGCCGGGTACCGACCCCTTTCCGCAATGGCTCTTTCCATGACGATATGACCATCAAGAATACCTCTCACAGCATCCGCCACAGGCTCATTGTGATTATCACCTTCTACCAAAACAGTAAAAAGACCTGTAACAGCGCCCTCATTTTTTTCACCGGGGCCTGCTCTTTCTAATAATTTCGGTAATTCTGCAAAAACAGTGGGGGTATAACCCTTCGACGTGGGAGGCTCGCCGGCAGCCAGACCGATCTCTCTTTGGGCCTGGGCAAACCTGGTGACAGAATCCATCATGCACAAAACCTGTTTGCCCTCTTTGCGGAAAAACTCCGCCAGCGTGAGTGTAAGATAGGCGGCTTGCCGTCGCATCAGCGCCATTTCATCCGAAGTGGCAACCACAACAATGGAGCGTTTCAGCCCCTCTTCGCCCAGATCATCCTCGACAAACTCCTGCACTTCTCGTCCGCGTTCACCGATCAGGCCAATGACATTGACCTCAGAGCTGGCGTTACGGGCCAGCATTGAGAGCAGAACCGACTTACCGACGCCAGATCCGGCAAAAATGCCCATTCTCTGCCCCTCACAGAGCGTTATGAATGTATTAAGGGCCCGAACACCCAGATCCATGGGACCACCCACACGCATGCGGCTATGCGCCGCCGGGGGCTTCTGACGCAAAGGCACCGCGTCATGACCTCGCGCCAGTGGCCCCTTGCCATCGATTGGCTCACCAAAAGCGTTAATCATGCGCCCAAGCCACGCCTTGGTCGGACGAACCATAGCCCGACCGTGCAATTCGGCCCGACACCCAAGGCGAATCCCGTCAAGCTCCGAATAGGGCAGACACAGTGCCCTGTCCGCAGAAAAACCGACAACTTCGCATTTTGCAGGATCGCGTCCCTCTGCATGTATAGAGAGCATTGAGCCGACGCTCATCTCGAAAAGTGGGCCGGAAACCTCAACCAAATGCCCCTGAATTGACGCAACTCTGCCATAGGAATGCCTGGGTGAAATGTCATCCAATTTGCCGATTAGGTCCTGTACCATTGCCAAGCCTTTAATATTTCTTTTCCATGGTAATGATTCGTTTACCTGATTGGTTAATTATTATCATCAGTAGGTTTGCTGGGGAAATATTTCCCAGTTGGGTCAAAACCGACTAACCCCGATAGGTGGTAACACTTGAAAGAGCTTCTTAAGGTGAAACTTTAATATCGGGACTGGGAACATTTTTCCTAGATTGCGGTGGGATCTCACTTTTCTTTGTGAAGTCTCACACGAAGCCTTGCATGATGGAATTAAGATTTGTTAACCATTATGTAATAGCTTTGGAATCTGGGGTTCGATTTGGTCCTTGTCGGCAGAGGCCTTGTGATTGCTCCAAGCCCAGAAAAGGCAAACTAAGAGGATTGGCATGCGCGTTTTGCTAATTGAGGACGACAGCGCCACAGCACAAAGCATCGAATTGATGCTGAAGTCTGAAAGCTTCAATGTCTACACAACCGACCTCGGTGAAGAAGGCATTGATCTTGGTAAGCTGTACGATTACGACATTATTCTACTGGACTTGAACCTGCCGGACATGAGCGGCTATGAAGTGCTGCGCACATTGCGTGTCTCAAAGGTGAAAACTCCAATTCTTATCCTTTCGGGTTTGGCCGGAATTGAAGACAAGGTTCGTGGCCTTGGTTTCGGTGCCGACGACTATATGACCAAACCATTCCACAAGGATGAACTGGTTGCGCGCATTCATGCCATTGTTCGCCGCTCCAAAGGCCATGCTCAGTCCGTCATCTCTACTGGCGAATTGACCGTCAACCTCGACACCAAGACCGTCGAAGTTCAGGGCCAGCGCGTCCATCTCACCGGCAAGGAATATCAGATGCTCGAGCTTCTGAGCCTGCGCAAGGGGACCACACTGACCAAAGAGATGTTCCTCAACCATCTTTATGGCGGCATGGACGAACCAGAACTGAAAATCATCGACGTTTTCATCTGTAAGCTTCGCAAAAAACTGGCAACAGCCACAGGTGGCCGCAACTATATCGAAACTGTCTGGGGGCGCGGCTATGTTTTGCGCGAACCTGACGAAGACGGTATGAGAGAAATCGCCTAAGGCATTTCTCGCCTATTGGACGAGCCAGGCACATCACGTCTGGCTTGTGGACATGGTTGAACGCGCCAAACCATTTCGAACAGGCCGCCATTTTGGGCGGCTTTTTCTTTGCCCGCTTGCCTGTTTCCCGCCTTCAGGCTCTGATTCGATGCAATACCTGCTCATCATTTCCCCAATTGCCAGCAGGGAATCAAAAGTGCAAAAGGCGTGAAAATCTTTCAAACTGCGGATTTCTGACTGGCCGATTTCGTTCCATTCCATGCCAAACAAAAAACCGCACCATGATCATGATGCGGTTTCTCAAGAATTATGACGTTGGAGGACAGTCTATTTTCGCCCGCCAGGAATGCTCGAAAGCCGAGATCCGCTGAAAGTGGAACTCCGAGGCATGGTAGTCCCTGCCCCGATAGCCCTTGCACCGAAGGATCCGTTGGCGACAGCACCACGAGAAACGGGCTCGGGACTTGCACTATTCGCCTGAGGCGAGCCAGCCTTGCAATAGAGACCACGTTTTCCTGAAACGGCCTGGAACGCATTTGTGAGTCCCACAACGGTTTCCGCTGCACCCAACAGCAGATATCCATCCGCAGGCATCTGTTTTGCCAAGCGCTGCATCACGTCCACTTTGGTGGATTGATCAAAATAGATCAGCACATTACGACAGAAAATGACGTCAAATTGTCCAAGAGCCGTATATTGATCCAGCAAATTATACGGCTTGTATGTCACCATCGAGCGTATCTCGGGAGAGATCTGCCACATTTCACCTTTCTGAGTGAAATATTTGAGAAGCAACTGAACCGGCAAACCGCGCTGTACTTCAAATTGGCTATAGATCCCGACTTTGGCCTTTTCCAAAACCTCATTTGAAATATCGGTTCCGATGATTTCGAAGCTCAATCCCGCCAGCTTGCTCGCATTCTCCTTGATGGACATCGCGAGGGAATAGGGCTCCTGACCCGTAGACGCCGCAGCGCACCAGATACGAACCTTGCCTCGTTTTCGCGTCTCCACCAAATGCGGAATGATCGTATTGGTAAAATGCTCGAAAGGCGTCTTGTCACGGAAGAAGAACGACTCATTGGTGGTCATTGCCTCAACAACCGCATTCTGCAAGCCGCGATCACCCAATCCCTTGATTTTGCCGATAAGCTCTTCAATAGACTGCAAACCCGATTTGCGAGCAATCGGCATCAGCCGGCTCTCAACCAGATATTGTTTGTCGTTAGAAAGCACCAGACCAGATTTTTCTTTCAAAAAATTCTGTAAGAAAGCATAATCCTGCGGCGTCATGAGCGCTCCCCTCTAAATACTCGCATTACTTTGGAGCCAATCTGATTGAGCGGTAGTACGGCCGCACAAACGCCAGCCTGAGCAGCCGCGCCGGGCATTCCCCAAACAACACTACTTGCTTCATCCTGGGCTATGATGCTACCGCCTGCATCGACGATATGCTTAGCCCCATCCGTGCCGTCATGACCCATTCCCGTCAGAATAACGCCAAGTGCTGCGGCACCATAAACCTGGGCAGCCGATTCAAAGAACGGATCAACGGCCGGTTTGCAAAAATTGACCGGCGGGCCATCACTCAGTTTGACCACTGCCTGCCCGGCCTGCTTGACCAGCTCCAGATGTTTACCGCCCGGAGCGACATAGATATGGCCGTTCTGAACCACTTCCCCGTCCTGTGCCTCAGCAGCAGGCATGCCGGACGATCTGGAAAGATGGTCAGCCAGAATGGCTGTAAAGGTCGCGGGCATATGCTGCGTGATCAGAATCGGAGCAGATCGCATTTGCGGACCGATCTCATGCAACAGTTTCTCAAGGGCCTGAGGGCCACCGGTCGAGCTTCCAATCAACAGAACACGAGGACGGGCTGATCCGATCTTGCGCAACATGATCCCATTCGGCCCGGCAACAGTACCGGCAACCGGTGCTGCGGCAGTCGTTGGTTTTACAGCCGTCCCGCCATCAGCCAGTGATTTCCGGCTTTGCTGAATGCGACTGGTTCCCGACAGACCCGACCGACCGACAGGGGCCGCGCGAGACGCACGGAATCCCGGAGCACTGTCAAGACCAGCTCCACCAATGCCCTTGATTTTCGCAAGGAGTTCATTGCGAAACTCGCGGGAAGTCGTGATCTGACTATTGGATTCCGGTTTCGGAACATAGTCTGTCGCACCAAGAGAAAGAGCGCGCAGGCTGATCTCGGCATTGCGCCGCGTGAGCGTGGAAGCCATGAGAATCTTTGCCCGGGGATGGTTCTTGAGCAGCAAAGGCAATGCTGTCAAACCGTCCATGTCCGGCATCTCAATGTCCAACACGACAATATCAGGTTTGGATTTGGCTATGTCTTCCACAGCCAAACGACCATTGCGGTGAGACCCCACCAATTCCAGGCCGGGATCATCGCTGACCCAACGCCCAATCAAACCACGGATAACAACCGAGTCGTCAACAACCATCACCTTCACTTTATTGGAAGACGATTTCGCGACCGGTGCTTCGGCAGACATCAAACCCATAACTCATACTCACGCAACATCGGTGTAACTGGCTAGATAAGGCCGACTTCTTGCAACTTTGCTTCCACGATTTCACGGTCAAACGGCTTCATGATATATTCATTGGCACCGGCGCGAATTGCTTTGGCAATGTGAGCGACGTCGTTCTCAGTCGTGCAAAAGATTACCTTCGGATTTGATCCGCCTTCGAGCTTTCGAAGCTCAAGCAAAAAATCCAGGCCGTCCATTACCGGCATGTTCCAATCGAGCAGGACGGCATCAGGCATCTGAAGCGCACACGCTTCCAGAGCTTCCTTGCCATCTTCGGCCTCGGTTATCCCGAAATCGAGATCCTCGAGAATCCGGCGGGCAACCTTCCTGATTACACTGGAGTCATCTACAACCAGACAAGTCTTCATTTTTTTCTCTCCAAAGGAAGCTTATGGCTCACCTATTAGGCTGCAACACTGTTGGTCACCATGTCACCAAGTACGCGATCAACATCTAGTATGACCATCAACTCGCTTTCCAGACGATGAACACCGGCGGCAACGTCCGCCCAACGTTGATCAAGATTGCTCGGAACCGCTTCACGGCTTTCCTCGCTAAGGTCAAGAACTTCCCCTACGCTATCAATGATCAACCCGTAGGATTCTTCTTTGAACTCGATACCGATTGCCATCATGCTTCCGGTATGTTCGTGCGGAGCCAGACCAAGACGCTTGCGCATGTCGATCGCCGTCACAATACGACCGCGCAGATTCAGCACGCCCGCAATTTCGGTTTGGGAAAGAGGAACCCGTGTAACGGATTCTGGCACGAACACATCATGGACTCGGCTAATCGGCAGACCAAACAATTGTTCTGAGATATAGATCGTCACATACTGGATGGTTTCGTTCAGGCTTTCATCTTCGAGACGATTGTTCACTTGGTCTCTCATGCGGCAACTCCCAATTCGATATGCTGTTCTTTAAGGGAAGCAATCAGTCCCGGACGGTCAAACTTGGCAACGTAATCGTTGAACCCTGCCTGGCGCCCGCGTTCGATGGCGGCAGGCGTGCAAAGAGAAGACAGGGCAATGATTGGAATGTCCCGAGTTGAAGGCTGACGCCGGATTGATTCACAAAGCTCAAAGCCGTTCATTTCAGGCATTTCAATATCGGATACAACGATTTCATAGCTTGGATCACGCTCAAGCACGGAGAGCGCCTCCTTGCCGCTTGAGCAAACGGTGACTTCATACCCGGCAGCTTTCAGAACCGGCCCCAGCATGTTGCGGAAGAAGCTTGAGTCATCCACAAACAGCAGCTTTTTCACCAAAAGATCCTCTGATGCCATTTCCTTGCGGTGGAACCAATCCTCAAACGCCTGAGGTAGGAAGTGACCCACATCGATGATCTCGGTTGCCCTGCCCTTGATCACAGCCGTGCCGAGGATGCCGGGAACTTCGGAAGACACTTCGATATTGAGTTGCTCGTCGACAATGTCGACGATTTCGTCAACCACCAGCCCCATGGAGCGGCCTGCATCGGAGAAGACCAGCATCGGCTGGCTGCCTTCGGTCCGGCGCTGTACAAAGTCATTCACCTGAACAAGAGGCATCAGGCTGCCGCGATACTGCACCATGTCTCTGCCGTTGGAGAATTCGATTTTCTCGATCTCGAATTCTTCAAGCCGCGTGACGAGTGACAGCGGAACCGCTTTCGGTTCGGGAGAACCGGCGCGGAAAATCAGCAAGGACACTGTATTCTGTTCCTCCGGCAAAGCTTCTTTCGCAGCTTGCTCGGTATTCGCTTCAACATCGGTACCAACATGGCTGCCAAAGGCTTGTGCAACGCCATTCGGATCCAGGATCATGATCACCGAACCATCACCAAGAATGGTGTTGCCGGAGAACATGGTCAGATGTCTGAGCATCGACGCCATTGGCTTGACGACGATTTCCTCGGTGTGGAACACCGCATCGACAACAACACCGAAGGTCTGGGCACCAACCTGCATGACAACGATAAAGCCGTTATCATTCAACTCGATATCCGCATCTTCCTTCTGTTCGATGCCGAGCAGATTGCTCAAATGCACCAGAGGCAGCAACTTATTGCGCAACCGAAGCACTGGCGTATCCTTGATCCGTTCGATCTTGTGTTCGGAATTGTTCTGAACACGAACCAACTCGACGACTGACAATTGCGGAATTGCGAACCGGTCACCGGACGCTTCGACCAGCAAGGTCGACACAATCGCCAGAGTCAGCGGAATTTTGATCGAGAAGGTCGAGCCTTTGCCCGGAACCGACTTCAGATCGACAGACCCGCCAATGATTTCAATATTGTTGCGAACGACGTCCATGCCAACGCCACGGCCGGAAACATTGGTCACTTTCTCGGCGGTTGAGAATCCTGCGGCAAAGATGAACTTGTTGATCTGCTGCTCGCTCATCTTCTCGAGTTCAGCTTCTGTAGCAAGTTCGTTCTTGAGGATCTTCGCTTTGACTTTTTCGGTATCGATACCACGACCATCATCAGAGATATCAATGATGATATGGCCACCTTCGTGATAGGCAGACAGCGTTACGGTGCCTTTTGCAGGCTTGCCCATGGCAACGCGTTCATCAGGCATCTCAAGACCATGGTCGGCAGAGTTGCGAACCATGTGAGTAAGCGGATCCTTGATCAGTTCAAGAACCTGACGATCAAGCTCGGTGTCCTGACCGATCATGATCAGATCGATTTCCTTGTGCAGATCATTGGCCAGATCACGAACGATGCGCGGGAGCTTCTGCCAAGCGTTGCCAATCGGCTGCATCCGGGTTTTCATGACCCCTTCCTGCAATTCGACCGTTACATTGGACAAGCGTTGCAGAGGCACCTTGAATTCGGAATCTTCATGACGGCGAACAATTTCCAGAAGCTGGTTGCGCGTCAGCACCAGTTCAGAAACCATCGTCATCAAATGCTCGAGAGTTTCCACATTCACACGAATTGAAGACTGATGCGAGCCACCGGATTTCTGATCCTTTTCAGCCTTGGGCTCTTCTTTCTTCTCTTTTTTGGCCTCAACCTTGGCAACAGGTTTTGCAGAAGGCATTTTGCCCTGACGCTTTTTGGCAGCGGCGTCGGCAATTGCCTCTTCTGCGGCTTCCTTGGCGCTCTGTGACACGTCCATGCCATCAGGCCCGTCAGCCTCACGGAATGCACGTTCAAGCTCATCAAGAGAAACCTCACCGGCTTTCAGCTCACGCTCAAGAACCTGATAAACTTCGTGCGGGGCGTCATCCTGTGCGCCTTTGGGAGCCTCCTGCTTGGCCTCTTCAGCCACAGGCTCCGCTTCCGCAGTGTCCTCTTCGGGAGTTTGATCAGAAACCGCCGTTCCCATTCCGGCATATTTCCCAATGCCAGACAAACGATCCAGTTGATCGATAAGATCATCGTCAGAGCCTTCGGGTTCCGCCTCGTTCTGTTCCAACTCACTGACGATTTCTTTAATTCGGTCCAGAGAGAGCAAGATAACAGATACTGACTCGCCAGTAACCGCTGCTCCATCTCTGAATTTGCCCATCAGGGTCTCGGCGGCATGCGCCAGACTCTCAAGTCTTGGCAAGCCCAAGAAACCACAAGTACCCTTAATCGTGTGCACAAGCCGAAATATATTGTCAAGAATTTGAGCATTGTTAGGTTCTTGCTCAAATTTTACCAGCTCGACGTCAACGACATCTAGGCTCTCATTTGTTTCCTCGATAAATTCGCGTAAAAGATCATCCATGGCCTAAAACCCTGATTTTGGCGGAAACCAGTCCGAAAAGACAGTTATTCCGCCTCAGTCTCAAGCCAAACCGTTAATTTAAGCTGAAGCCAAGCGCATAAACATTCAAACTTGAAGCAATAAGTAACTCATCTGTTTATAAATGTTTTTGGCAAGATTCGTACAGATCTACATCCAACAGGAAGTAATCAGCCTAAGAGTTTCAGATATAGGACAAATAGTTAGCGTGAAGATCACACGCCCTCTGCCGCATCTTTACCAATGCCATCAACACCATCAGGTAAACTACCGATAGTTTCTGCCAGCTCGTCCTCCGTCGGGATATGAACCGGTTTTGCCTCGATGGTAATTTTGTCATCGACCCAGTCGAATGCGAGATCCATCTTGGCCTCGCGTGCCAGAAGACCAGTATAATAGGGCTGAATCGTATGGGAAGTGATGCCTTGCTCGTCAGCAGGACGCCCGCGCAACAGTCGATCAAGGCTCGCCGGGATCCGTGCATTTCTGCCTTCGCACACCAGCGTGAAGGTCGGATATTTCGGATCCCCCTCAAACGAAACCTTGAGGCTACCCCCACGCGGGATGGTGGTGGCACCGATCAAGATGAGGTTGAGAAGAAGCTTGACCAGGTTCTTTGGCATGAGAACCGGTGCACCGCTCCAGTCAAGATCCGCCTTTTCGCCTTCCATGTAGCAACGAGCCACCTCTTCGGCATTACCCGTATCGATTTCAGCACCCGCAGATCCCGCCGCACCAAATGCCAATCGCGCAAACTGGAGCTTTGCAGATGCGGTTCGGGCGCTTTTGGTGATCAGCTCCATGGCGAAGACTTGCATTTCCTCGCCATTATCTTCGCCCAGAACTTCGAGACCATTATTGATCGCCCCGACAGGATTAATGATATCGTGGCAAACCCGGCTGCATAGAAGCGCTGCCAAATCCATGGAAGACAAACTCTCGTAACCAGACATTGCACCCTCGAATAGCTACGGCACTCCCTTGGGCCCGGTTCAATACCAATGCCGAGCTTTGACACTCAACAGCCCCCAAGTGAAAGTGGGTTAACTGAAATGCGAATCGACCTGTTTCGCCTTTTTTCGAGCATTACCTCTAAGGCTACCCAATGCCAAGTCCAGATCGAACACTATTTGTCAGTTTCACGAAGGGTATCGGGATAACTCAAGACCAATTTCTTGGAAAATGCGCTCTGTCAAACAATCATCGGAGCAGAGTCTAGCGCGGCTGGTTCGCCTCCAGCGTCTTCCAGTTTTTGATGGCCCGTTCCACATGCAAATCGACAGCTTCAGCCCACGCTGCCCGCGCCGTATAAGAATAGAAAAGAAAAAGACGACTTCTGTAAATGGCCCAGACATTGGGATTGCTATCCGAAATATAGCCTCTGGCCATGGCCAACGCCCCGTGCCCACCGAACATCGGTGCATAGACTTCCGGATTTGCGACAAAAACCTCTCTGTTGGCCCGGGAAGAAAACAGCCACGAAACGCCCTGCCACACATGTTCATATTCCCGCTCTCCGCGAATGGCAGCATGATCGGTGAAATAGGCCACCGGGTCATAGCCATAAAGTGCAAAGCCGCTATTCGAATCAACCACAATCCGGCGCGACTGTGCTGTGGCCTGAACCGGTGAAGCAAAGCCGACAACCATCATCGAGAGCATCACCAGATAAGCAAAGATGCCTATGCGAGTGCGAATAAAATACGGGATACAGCCAAGATCAAACGGCAAACTTCCGACAGGAAGCAAATTTCCACCCATTTTCTTCATAAAATCGACTCAACCCCGAAATGACGACGACCAGATCATTATTTGGCTTATATTCCCATCTAGGATATAGCAGCAATCTTTCCGTTAAATAAAAGCCTATGATGAAATGTGCGGTGAAAAATGACTTTTTCAACTTCGAATAGCTTTTTGATACCCAAATAGGCAAAATGATCGAACCCGAGTTAGTAAATAATCAGTACGAACAAACAAGGACACCGATGGAATGACGCAGTCGACAATGTCTTCAAGGACAGATCTCATCCTTCAAAATGTGATTCTGAGCCTTTTCTTGTTTTTTGCCCTCATCTTGTTCACAACACCTGGCAAAGCCCAGAACCCAGGTGCGGACAATCACTACACTGTCGCCGAAATCGTTGACACCGGACACAAATTCTTCGGCAAAGTTTCTGGCGGACTGGCGGCCGTCATTGAAAAAGCCGTCTCAAAGCACGGATTGCCGAATGGCTACATTCTTGGAGAAGAGGGAAGCGCCGCCCTTGTCGCTGGCGCTCGCTATGGTGAGGGGAGCCTCTACACCAAGAATATGGGCTCCCACAAGGCATACTGGCAGGGACCATCCATTGGCTGGGATTTCGGCGGTGATGGCAACCGCACGATGATGCTGGTCTACAATTTGCCATCGGTCGATTTTCTTTATCGCCGCTGGGGCGGGGTCAACGGATCGGCCTATCTTGTGGGTGGTTTCGGGCTGACGATGCTAACGGCAGGCAATCCCTATTATGTCGTTCCGATCCGCTCCGGCGTCGGGGCCAGACTTGGGATCAATATCGGCTATCTGAAATTCAGCAGAAAACCGACCTGGAATCCTTTCTGATCAAACCTGTTGATCTAAATAAATTTGGCAAGCACGATCTTTTTCTGTTCCGTTATCCGGCATTGGCTGATAACAATCACAAGATATGTCCGCCAAACAAAGCCTTGGTTTGTACTGAAAGGCATGTGCCTGAGCGAGACATGCTTTGGCGCCAAGGGTTAAGTGCAATTTGCATGACGTCCGAACAGACCGCCAGCCAGATGCTGATAGTAGAGTAGTCAGAGGATAAACACCGTGATTGCAATCATCATGTATATATTGCTCGGGGTCTTTGCCACTCTGCTGCTGATGCTGATCATTGTACCGCTCATCTGGAAAAGAGCCGTGCGTCTGACGCAAAAGCGCTTCATCGCGGAAATGCCGATCAGCTACAGCGAACTTCAGGCCGAGAAGGATCACCAACGTGCGGAATTGGCGATCGAGTTGCGTCGTCTGGAGGTCCTTGCAGACAGACGCCTCGAAGAGGTTGCCAATTCTTCCCTCAAGATCGACCGGCTGAAAAACACCATCACCAAACGCGAAACCGAAATCGCCAACCGGCTATCCGAGATCGAACAACTTGAGGAGACCCTTGAGGATCGCCAGCAAGAGCTTTCCAGGACGAACGACGGTCTCAAGAATACACAGCAGAAACTGAAAGAGGCCAACGAAACAATATCCGGCCTCTATAATGATGTGGCAAAGCTTGAAGAGGAACTGCGGCAACGCGAAACCGATATCAGCGAACAAAAGGTCGAAATTGTTGCTCAGCTGGCACGAATAGAAAGCCACAGAGAGGAAATCGCCAACCTCAATTCCGACCTCAATGCTGAAATTGATGAGCGCAAGAAGACGCAAGGCCTTTTAAACCAGAAAGCCACCGAATTCGACCGCGCCAAGGAACGACTGGCCAAGCAGCAGGAGAAAATCGACGATCTTCAGGCCAAACTGGCAGACAAGGATACGGAGATTTCCAATCTGACCAGACAGTTGCAGCGCGCCGCCGAGCAAACAATGAGTTCGGATGAAGACGGAAGCAAGCTTCTGGCCGAAGCCGAAGCACGCCGACTGGAAGCAGAAGTGAAGATTGCGAGTCTCGCCATGCAACTTGAGCATCACGAAGACGGGGAGAATCTCTCTTCTGTCATCGAAGGCCTGGAAAACGACAAGCAGAAGCTGGAAGACGAGCTCAAGACCCTTCGTGACCACAATGAGAAATTAAACGAAAAACTGTCTGGACTCGAAGCCCGGCAAGCACAGGACGATGAGAAAGAGGCACTTTCGCAAAAGGAAATCCTGCTGCGCAACGAAATGAAGCAGATCGCCGAACGGCTCGCGGAATTCAAGGCCAGCACGAAGAACAAGCCCGTCCAGCTCAAGGCCGCAGAGATTACAGATACAATCGAACACTCCGCTTCCCAACAACGCGATGGCGAGATCAGGGGCGGCGAAGACACGAACGCGCAACAACCTGCACAAGAAGCGGCTCCCAAAAAGACGAGGCAAGAGTTAGCGGACCCCTGGAGCCAGGTCGTCTCATTGGCCGAAGAGGTTCGGGAACTGGAAAATAGCTGATTTCCAACTGATTATCCTCGCGCATGAAAGCGGTGATTGAATCGCTTGTGCCTGCTCACTAAAACCTCCTTCCGCTATGGACTTGCCTTTATGCAGCAGTTTGTTTAAAGCCAGATGCACATGTCGCCAATGCCAATGGCACCTGACTGATCTTCCCTGTTTCGGAAAAATTCTGATGGCCCCACCGCTTCTTCACCTTCAAAATATCCATCTTGCAATCGGTGGACAGGCCTTGCTTTCCGGGGCCGAGCTGGCCGTCCATGAAGGCGATGCCATCGCGCTTGTCGGCAGAAACGGATCGGGAAAATCGACCATGCTCAAGATTGCGGCGGCGATTGTCGAGCCGGACCATGGCGAGCGCTTTTTTCAGCCCGGAACGACCTTGCGCTATCTGCCTCAGGAGCCTGACCTGTCCGCATTCAAGACCGTGCTTGACTATGTCGAGGAAGGCCTTGCGCCCGGTGATGATCATTATCGCGCTCAATATCTTCTCGAAGAACTGGGACTGACGGGCAAGGAAAAACCATCCGAGATATCGGGTGGCGAGGCCCGACGCGCCGCCTTGGCCCGTGTGCTGGCCCCTCAACCGGACATCCTGCTTCTTGACGAGCCAACCAACCATCTCGACCTGCCTGCCATCGAATGGCTGGAAGAGGAACTGAAGCAGATCCGCTCGGCCAAGGTCATCATCAGCCATGACCGGCGCTTTCTGGAGAATCTCACGCGAAATGTGGTCTGGATTGACCGGGGCACCGCCCGCCGCTCCAATCAGGGCTTTGCCCATTTTGAAAGCTGGCGCGACGACATTCTTGAACAGGAAGAAGTCGAAGCCCAGAAACTGAAAATGAAGATCCTCGCCGAAGAGGACTGGATCCGTTACGGCGTCACGGCTCGTCGCAAGCGAAATGTGCGCCGTTTGGGAGAGCTGCACTCGCTGCGCGAGAAAAAACAGCAAATGGCCCAAAACCGCCCGCAGGGCGATGTCAGAATGAGCGCCACCGAAGGTGAAGCCTCGGGCAAGTCCGTCATCAAGGCAAAGCATATTGCCAAATCCTTCGAGGGACGGCAGATCGTCAAGGATTTTTCAATCGAAATCCTGCGCGGTGACCGGATCGGCATCGTCGGCCCCAATGGAGCTGGCAAGTCAACTCTCATCAATCTTCTGACCGAAGGGCTCGAGCCGGATGAAGGCACGGTCACGCTTGGAACCAACCTCCAGATGGTCACGCTCGATCAGAAGCGTGAGAGTCTCAAACCGGACTGGACGCTCAAGGAAGCCCTGACCACTCATGGCGGCGACATGGTGCAAATCGGCAACAGCTCGCGCCATGTGGTTGGCTACATGAAGGACTTCCTTTTCCGCCCTGAACAGGCCCGCAGCCCCATCTCGGTTCTTTCGGGTGGCGAGCGTGGTCGCCTGATGCTGGCGCGGGCGCTGGCCAAGCCTTCAAATTTTCTGGTACTGGACGAGCCGACCAACGATCTCGATCTGGAGACCCTCGACCTGTTGCAGGAAGTCATTGATGACTATTCCGGCACCGTGCTTCTGGTCAGCCACGACCGCGATTTCCTCGACCGCCTGTGTACATCCACTCTCTATGCCGAGGGGAACGGGCGCTGGACAGAATATGCCGGCGGCTACTCCGACATGGTCGCCCAACGGGGCTCCGGTGTCGAAGCAAAGAAAGTCACCAGGAAGGAAAAGGCAGCAAAGCAGGAAAGCCTCGCCAAGAACAGCAATAATGGCGAACTCAAGCAGAGAAAGGGTCTGACCTTCAAGGACAAGCATCTGCTGGAAACCCTGCCTGCCAAGATGGACGAAATCCAGGGCAAGATCGATCGCCTGCGCACGCGTCTTGAAGATCCGGACTTGTTCAACAAGGATCCTGAAACCTTCAACAAGGCTGCCAAAGCGCTCGAAGCGCAGGAAGAGCTGCTCGCCAAGGCCGAAGAAAAATGGCTTGAGCTTGAAATACTGCAAGAAGAACTAGGCCAGCTCTGACAGCTCAAAGCAGACCAGGAGCCCTCTTTTCTATTCCTCAAGTTTGTGGCTATCGGCCGCAGTCAACTCCAAGCCGTATGCCTTGCGCATCGCTTCGATGAACTCGAGTGTCTCGGGACTGAATGGCGCCTTGCCTTCAAAGCTATGCAGCACGATGCCCTCGATCAGATCGCCAAGGCCGATCTCCAGGTGAGCGGCCAGAGCTTTCATGACTTTCAAAACATTCTTCTCCAGGCGCACGCCAGTCTGAACCCGCTCTATCTTTTTCTTCTCGGTCTTCTCGGTCACTGAGTTCTCCTCGATCTTTTCCTCCGCCAACTTGCCATTGACAGACCACATTTGACAATAAGGCTTTACATTTTTCTATTTTGGTACCATGGTACCATTAATATGTGAGGCACCCCATGACTGATAATCGCAAAGCAATTCTTCTCGCCCTTGTTTCCACGGCCCTGTTTGCCGCGACGGCAACACTGGCCAAACTGGCATCGCACGACTACCACTTTTTTCAGATCCTGTTCTTTCGGCAAATCGTCATCTTTCTTTCTGCCGTGCCAACAATTGCCAAAGACTTTCCCAAATATCTCAAGACAAAAAGCCCCCTATTGCACGGGGCAAGGCTTGCCGGTGCCTTCATTGCCCTGTCCTTGAGCATCCTTGCGCTGAGTGGCCTGCCTTTGACAACAGCAACCACCCTTGGTTTTGCCAATATCTTCTTCGTTGCGCTGTTGGGGCATTATCTGCTGGGTGAAACACTGGGCTCCTACCGCCTTGTGGCAATCGCAACCGGGTTTGTCGGGGTCGCCATCGCAATCCGACCGGATCCGTCCAGCCTGTTCAATCATTATAGCCTGTTCGCGATCATTGCAGCATTTGGCGCCGCCATTGCCGCCATCACAGTCCGCAAGCTTTCCCAAACTGAGGCAACGGCAACGCTTCTGTCCTATCAGGCCATTTTCATCGGCCTTTTGTCTGGCATTCCGCTTTTCTGGCTCTGGAAACAACCCGATCTGCTCGACTGGGCCTTGTTGCTGGGCATGGGAGTGCTGTCGACCGCAGCAAACTGGATTGGCATCAAGGCCTTGAGACATGGCGAGGCAGGACTTGTGAAAAGCGTTGGCTATCTCTCGCTTGTCTATGCTGCCATATTCGGCTTTCTGGTGTTTGGCGAGATTCCGCAACAAAACACGCTTATGGGGGCGATTCTCATCATCATTTCAGCCTTTGCGATCATTCAGCAAGGCAAGATGCAAACCCTCATCCGTCACCTCTTTGTCAGACAAAACTGACATTCTGCCTTTTGTGCCGATTGCAAAATGTCCAGCCTTGGGGATTTCTCGCTCTTTGCATCATCAAAGCGGGTGCAAAAAGGCGTGTGAGGAGATAGCCTGCAAGCCATAACAGTCATTCTTGCTGCTATTCCTTCCTCTGGCCACAGGTCCTCCCGCCATGTCAAACAATATCAAAGCCATTCAACTGGCTTTGCTTTCCACTGCATTTTTCACCATCGCCAACGCGATGATCAAAATGGCAACCAGCGACTTTCATGTCTTTCAGATCATAATTTTCAGGCAATCCATCATCTTGCTTGCCACGATGCCCGCGATCATTCGGACCTGGCCCAATACCCTCAAGACCAAAAGACCGCTCGCACATATTGTCCGCCTCTCAGGGGCTTCGACCGGGATGATTGGCGGAATGATTGCCGTGTCTGGCTTGCCCCTGGCGACAGCAACAACGCTCGGCTTTGCCAAAATCATGTTTTTGGCGATCCTGGCCTTTCTTTTTCTTAAGGAGTCGCTCGGCCCACATCGGGTTGGTGCGATTATTGTCGGCTTTCTGGGCGTCTTGCTTGTAATGCGTCCTGATGTCGACGGCATGATCAACCCCTACACCCTTGTTGCCGTTCTGGCTGCGGTGGGCAGCGCGGTCGCCTCAGCCAGTGTGCGTTCTCTCACCCGAACGGATTCAACAGAAACGCTTCTCGCCTATCAGGCTCTTGCGATTGGCATTCTGGCAGCCATCCCGCTTTACTGGGTCTGGCAGCAACCTGATTGGCAGGGACTTCTGTTTCTCATCTCGATCGGTTTGGTGTCAACCATCGCCCAATGGCTCGGCATCGTGTCCTATCGTTATGGCGAGGCCAGTCTGGTTGGCAGTATTGATTATATGAATCTCGTTTATGCGTCTTTTCTCGGCTATTTCATCTTCAGTGAAATTCCCGATAAGCAAACCATCGCAGGGGCCGTTCTGATCATCGGGGCTTCGGCCTATATCATGCATCGCGAAGCGCTGAACAAGAAACGCAAAAGACTGGAAGAACGGCCATGAACAAGTGGCAAAGGTGACCGCAAACGCATTTTACCTGACAGACCGGCCAGGCCTGCTATTAGCTCTGGCATTTATCGGCCCTTTCGCCTATTGTCCGGCCCGACTTATCAGTTTCAAAAAAGGGTAGATCGCGCTCCCGTCAAGAGGCGCTGAGCACCCTTCTGTGTGACAAGAAAGACAAAGCTCAATGCCAGCTTCTCATGAAATCCGCCGCACTTTCGCGATCATTTCTCACCCTGATGCAGGTAAGACAACGCTTACCGAAAAGCTGCTCTATTTTGGTGGCGCCATCCGCATGGCTGGTCAGGTCAAGGCACGTGGCGAAAAACGGCGTGCCAAATCGGACTGGATGAAGATCGAACAGGAACGTGGCATCTCGGTCACCTCCTCGGTCATGACCTTTGAGCATAAGGATCTGATCTTCAACTTGCTCGACACACCAGGCCATGAAGATTTCTCAGAAGACACCTACCGCACGCTAACCGCCGTTGACAGTGCGATCATGGTGATCGACGCCTCCAAAGGTATCGAGGCACAAACCCTCAAATTGTTCGAGGTCTGCCGCCTGCGCGACATCCCGATCATCACTCTGGTCAACAAATGCGACCGCGAGGCGAAAGATCCGTTCGAGCTGATGGATGAAATTCAGGAAACGTTGGCATTAGATGTTGCCCCGATGGTTTTGCCAATCGGATCCGGCTCGACTTTCCACGGCTGTTTCAACCTGACCAATGGCGAATATTATACAGCCAAGACTCGTGGCGATGCCTTCGACACCATCGTTGAAACCGATGGTATCAATGACAGCAAACTTGATGACATCGTTGATGGACAATTGCTTGAAGAATGCCGCGAGATGGTGGAGCTGGCATCGGTCGGCTATTCCGAGTTTGACCTCGAAAGCTATAGGGAAGGCCATCTTTCACCTGTCATCTTCGGCTCGGCACTCAAGGATTTCGGCCCCACCGCCCTACTCGATCTCATAGCCGAGATCGCACCGATGCCCCGCCCGGCCCCGACCACAGTGCGCACAGTGACACCAGATGAGAAAAAGGTGTCGGGTTTTGTCTTCAAGGTGCAGGCCAACATGGACAGCAATCACCGCGACCGCGTTGCCTTCATGCGCATCTGCTCGGGTGATTTCAAGCGTGGCATGAAATTGCGTCAGGTTCGCACGGGCAAGGATGTGATGGTGCACAGCCCGATCATGTTTTTTGCCCAGGACCGAGAGATTGCTCAGGAAGCAGGCCCCGGCGATGTCATCGGCATCCCAAACCATGGGACCATACGAGTCGGTGACACCTTCACAGAAGGTGAAGTCATGCAATTTACCGGACTGCCTGCCTTTGCCCCTGAAATTCTGCGCCGCGTGCGCCTGCCAGACAGCACAAAGGTCAAGCAGTTGCGCCGGGCGCTTGAAGATCTGGCCGAAGAAGGTCTGACACAGGTTTTCAAACCCAATATCGGCTCGAACTGGATCATCGGGCTTGTCGGCATCCTCCAGCTTGATGTCCTGAAATCCCGTGCCAAGGCCGAATATGGCGTAGAGATCGACTTTGAACCTCTGACCTACAATATGGCGGTCTGGGTCAAATGCGATGACGCAGCCAAGCTCAAGACATTTCTGTCTGCCAATGCCGGCAACATCGTCATGGATCGCGAAGGCAGCCCGGTTTTTCTTGCCAAGAGCCAATGGGAGATCGACTTCACCAAAGAACGCAACCCGGACATCATCTTCATGAAAACCCGCGAACTGATACAAAGCGGCGACTAGGTGAAACCCGTTTGTTTCTGAACGCCCCAAAACGGGAAGACGCGGACAAGAAAAAACCCGGCCTTGAGATGCAAGACCGGATCCCCCGGAAGCCATTTTGGTGCACTTTCAGAATTTCAGCGCATCATTGACTTTGTCCAGCTTGTTGTCGTCCAGCTTGTTGTCGGTCAGCGTGTCAGAGACATCGCGCAAGTAGGTTCCCTTGAACATGATCACCCGCACCGAATAGCCATCGGATGTCTTGGAGATATCGCCCTTGTAGAAAACATCGCAGCGATCAACGATACTCTTGAGCGTATCGGAAAGCGCTGCATTTCTGTCCTGACGAGCGGTTTCCAGGCGTTCAAGGAAGGTTTCGACACTGCTGAGTCTGGACATTTTCAAGGCACAATTGGCATTGTCGCTGATCACCTTGTTCGGTGCGGCACTAAGCTCCGGATAGGCCTCCGCCAGCTTGTTCTCGATAATGGATTGATCGACACCATCGATCACAAGGTTTGTCTCGGAATCCATCATATAGATCGGCTGCCCGTCGACGCTGAGGCTGCGAGCCAGCTTGAAGCGCTTGGAGACATCTTCCTGCTCGCTCGTGCAGGTGACAAATTCGCCGTTATCATTGCAAAGGTCATAGCCATTGCGCGCAAGAATATCCTGCGCCGATGCGTAGCCCTGCCCCAGAATGATGCCAAACAGGCTTGGAGCACCCTTTTTGAACATCATGGAAGTGTTGGCACCGGTAAGCGGTTTGATCCGACCATTCTCCTGTTCAGGGTCTTCCATCGGGGAGGCTGAGGCCAGACCATTTTCGGTATCAGCCCTGGCTGTGTCTTGCCCCGCAGGTGACTGCGAGGAAGAATATCCGTCTTCACCGGCCACAGGAGCGCCTTCAGTCGGAGACCTGTTTCCGAAAAGCTCCTTCTCGAAATCAGAAGAGAAGAGAACAGAGACCTGATCGGGTTTCAAATAACCCGAAGCCGAAAATCCTGCTGCGGTTTGAAAAGACCGGATGGCCGCCTTTGAACGGCGTCCCAAGACACCATCGACATATCCCGCATTGAAACCGAGTGAATTCAGGCGCTTCTGAACAGATTTGTTAAAAGCCCTTTGTTCAGCGCTCATGGAATATCGAGGCCGTGGTGCCGGTTTTCTATAATATCGATGAGAGTTGGCACTTCCCGCGATAACACCAAGCACGCCGCCAATGATCGTACCTGCGAAGAAGTCCCCACTCCGTGCGAATGCCTGAACCGACATGTTGGAAAATGCCAAACTGAGAAAAATGGCGAAAATCAAACTCTTCTTCACATCCAGTCTCCAAAGCAGATGTGCGCCCAGCCCCCTGAAAAAGCGCAACGAGTGAAGCAATCAGTCTTGATAAGAATATTAACGCCAAAACATGACGAAACTACGGGGTTCCCTGTCAGATTTGCAAATTTCCCGGCAAATGGCAAAGAACCCGCTCAAATCTGGCGGGTTCTTTTATGGACTAGTATAAAATAGTTTGACTTTGCAACACGTCAAACCGAGTGGGCAATCGATGTTTGCCTTTTCGTTGGCATCAATCGGCGCGCTTCAGCCCCTCGAGATTGCGAACAGCCCCTTTGTCGGCAGACGTAGCCATCAGGGCGTAGGCCTGCAAAGACCGGGAGACAATCCGCTCGCGTTTCTCGGCTGGTTGCCAGGCGGCATCGCCCTTGGCATCCATGGCCGCACGTCGTTCTGCCAGAACGGCATCGGAAACAGCCACATTCATCGAGCGGTTCGGGATATCGATCTCGATTGTATCCCCTTCCTCGATGAGGCCAATCGCACCACCGGCAGCAGCTTCCGGAGACACATGCCCGATCGAAAGCCCCGATGTCCCGCCGGAGAAACGGCCATCGGTGATAAGAGCACATTCCTTGCCCAGCCCCATGGATTTCAGGTAGGAGGTCGGATACAGCATTTCCTGCATGCCCGGACCACCGCGAGGGCCTTCATAACGGATGATAACGACATCGCCGGACTGAATCTTGCCGCCGATAATGCCCTTTACTGCTGCTTCCTGACTTTCGAAAATGCGGGCAGGACCGGAGAATTTCAAAATGCTTTCATCCACCCCTGCTGTTTTCACGATGCAGCCGTCAAGGGCAATATTGCCAAACAGAACCGCCAGACCGCCATCCTGACTGTAGGCATGCTCCTTGTCCCGGATGCAACCCTCGGCGCGGTCCTTGTCCAGTTCCTTGTAGCGGCTTGCCTGCGAGAATGCCTCAATCGAGTAGACGCCACCTGGCGCAGCCTTGTAGAGCTGCTCGACCTCGGCGCTTGGCGAGCCCATGATGTCGTATGCGTCAATGGCTTCACCGAGCGTGTTGGCATGCACGGTATTGCAATCGCGATGGATGAGACCGGCACGGTCAAGCTCGGCAAGAATACCGAAAATGCCACCAGCCCGGTTGCAGTCCTCGACATGATATTTCTGTGTCATCGGTGCCAGCTTGCAGACATTGGGAACGACGCGAGACAGGCGATCAATGTCAGCCATGGTGAAATTCACCTCACCTTCCTGGGCGATCGCCAGAAGATGAAGAACCGTATTGGTCGACCCACCCATGGCGATGTCCAGCGTCATGGCATTTTCAAAAGCCTTGAATGTCGCGATATTGCGCGGCAGGACGCTCTCGTCTTCTTCCTTGTAATAGCGTTTGCACATTTCAACGGCCTTGCGGCCCGCTTCAAGGAACAATTCCTTGCGGTCAGCATGGGTGGCCACGATGGTGCCGTTGCCCGGCAGAGCGAAACCGAGTGACTCGGCCAGACAGTTCATCGAGTTGGCAGTAAACATGCCCGAACAGGACCCGCAGGTCGGACAGGCAAACTCTTCAACCTTTTGCACGACTTCATCGGAAACCTGTGGGTCGGCAGACATGATCATGGCATCGATGAGATCGAGCTTGTTGTCGATCCCTTCCGCCTTGCCTGCTTCCATTGGGCCACCGGAAACAAAAATCGCCGGAATATTGAGGCGCATGGCAGCCATCATCATGCCCGGAGTGATCTTGTCACAGTTGGAAATGCAAACCATTGCGTCAACACAATGGGCATTGACCATATATTCAACCGAGTCGGCGATGATTTCACGCGACGGCAAGGAATAGAGCATGCCGTCATGCCCCATGGCGATACCATCATCCACCGCAATGGTGTTCATTTCCTTGGCGATGCCGCCAGCGGCCTCGATTTCACGGGCAACCATCTGCCCCAGATCCTTGAGATGAACATGGCCGGGCACAAACTGGGTAAAGGAGTTCACCACCGCGATAATAGGCTTGCCGAAATCCTCATTTCCAACACCGGTTGCACGCCACAGAGCACGGGCGCCAGCCATATTGCGGCCATGGGTGGATGTCTTGGAACGATAATCAGGCATTAGTGTATCCTTTAAAGGAGAGTGTGCACTCGACATCAAACGAGGCGAAAAACCGGGAAATGCGTATCATAACGCGACTTGAGCGTCCCCCACTCGACAATTGAGTGAGCAGACCGGCCTTTGTTTAAACCATATCGAAAGGCACTGACAATAGCATTCCTTTCAATTTCTGTATCATTTACGCACCAATCGAAAAGCCGAACATGCCTTTTTGGATCAATTTCATTGCCCACATGCAGCGATTTCATGCTTGGCTCGCAATGCAAGAAACTCGTTTTAAAAGGGTAAAAACCCGGTTATGGTCTGTGTCATGGGTTGCATGCAAAGGGAAATGTGCCAATCGAGAAATTTCGCTTGCACTAGCCCCTCTCAAGACGTCATAAGCAGGAAAAACATATAACACCCCGAATGGTCGCAACGAGCTTTCTCCACCATCGGGACTATGATTAAGAGGAAACGCGATTGAGCATCACCGAACAAGAAGCCCCATGCGCAATCTACGGCATTGAACGCTGGGGCGAAGGACGCTTCGAAGTTCTTGAAAACGGCAACATCGGTCTTATCACACAGCATGAAAAAGGCTCGACGACCACGGATCTGACATCCATTCTGCATTCGCTGGAAGAGCGTGGTATTGCCTCGCCCATTCTGCTGCGCGTGGCCAACAGCCTGAAAGACCAGATCGACCGGATCAACAACAGCTTCAGGACAGCGATCAAGGATCTGAACTACAAGTCCGACTATCGCGGTGTTTTCCCCGTCAAGGTCAATCAACAGGCCCATGTGATTGAAAAAATCGTCGAGTATGGTGCTTGTCATGAATTTGGTCTCGAGGTCGGATCCAAACCGGAATTGATCATCGCTCTGGGCCAGCGCCTTTCGAAGGACGCGCTCCTGATCTGCAACGGCATCAAAGACGGCGAATTCATCAATCTTGCCCTGCTGTCGCGCAAACTCGGCTTTAACACGATCATCGTGCTTGAAAGCGTGTCCGAGCTGGAACTTGTTCTTGAGGAATCGAAAAAGCTCAAGATCCGTCCGCAACTCGGCATCCGCATCAAGCTCAACAACCGTGTTACCGGCAACTGGTCCTCTTCATCGGGAGATCGCTCCGCTTTCGGCCTTTCAGCCGCAGGTGTGCTACATGTCATTGAGCGCCTGAAGGAAGAGGAATTTCTCGATTGCCTGCAATTGCAGCATTTCCATCTGGGCAGTCAGGTTCCCGATATTCTCGACGTCCGTCGGTCCGCCGCTGAAGCCTGCCGCTTCTTCGTCGAATTGCGCAAGGAAGGGGCCCCGCTCAATTATATCGATCTGGGTGGCGGCCTTGGCATTGACTATACAGGCGAGCACAAATCGACCGAGAACTCGATCAACTACTCTATCAGCGAGTATTGCTACAATATCGTCGAAGCGGTGAAAAACACCATGGATGACGCGGGGCAGAGCCATCCGACCATTGTCACCGAAAGTGGTCGGGCAACGGTTGCCTATAGCTCCATGCTGCTGTTCAACATCATTGACGTCACTCACTATGAGGAAGACAACAATGTTGAGGTAACCGACGACGACAACCGCTCGATCCGAGACATGCGCGATGTCGAAACCTATCTGACCCCGGCCCGGCTTCAGGAGTGCCTCAACGACGTCACTTTCTATCGTGACGAGGTGCGCCGCAACTTTGGCCGTGGCGAAGTCGGCCTGCGCGAATTGGCAAAAGCGGAGAAGCTCTATCTCAATCTGCTGGCCAAAATGCGCAAGCAGACCGAAACCGATGAATGGGTTTCGGATGACGTGCTGAACGCCCTTGAAGCGGCGGCAGATATCTATCACGCCAACTTCTCGCTGTTCCAGTCGCTCCCCGACGTCTGGGCGATTGACCAGTTGCACCCGATCATTCCGATCCAGCGCCTTGACGAGGTTCCGGCCCGTAGGGCAATCCTCAGCGACATCACTTGCGACAGCGACGGCAAGGTTGACCATTTCGTCCTTGCAGACGGCATTTCGCAGTCCCTGCCCGTCCATAGACTTGAAGAAGACGAGCATTACTGCATGGCGGTCTTTTTCGTCGGTGCCTATCAGGAAACTCTGGGTGATTTGCATAATCTGTTTGGCGACACCAATGTTGCGACCATTGAAATCCAGCCCAACGGCGATTTCAAGCTGATCCACGAAGTGGAAGGCGACACCATCAGAGAAGTGCTCAGCTATGTGGAATATGATCCTCTGGCCCTGTCGAACAACTTCAAAAACATGGTTGAGGAAGCCGTTTCCAAGAAAAAGCTGAGCGTCAAAGAGCGCAAGACCATCATGAACGCCTTCAAGGAAAGCTTGAACGGATATACCTATTTTGAACATTGAGGCGGGGCTCTTGGCCCCAGTCAACACGTTTTTCAAATAGGATCTTATGAATTGCAAACCCGGCAACCTGCCCGACGAAGGGGGCATGGTGTCGAGTTACCAATCAGATACAGTAACACCAAGATTCCCCGCACCTCTGCGGGGTCCCTCTGTAAAGAAGGACATATGAAATGAATAAAGTTCTTGTTATCGGCGCTGGCGGCGTCGGCTCAGTCGTCATTCATAAAATGGCGCAACTCTCGGACATTTTTGGAGAAATCACGCTTGCTTCCCGTCGCGTCTTCAAATGTGATGAAATTGCAGCTTCAGTCAAGGAGCGCACCGGCGTCATTATCAACACCGCCGAAGTGGATGCAGATGACGTAGATGCCCTTTCTGCCCTTATCGACAAGCTTGGTGTCTCGCTCGTGGTCAATGTGGCCCTGCCCTATCAGGACCTCAACATCATGGATGCGTGCCTGAAGAGCGGCGTCAACTATCTGGACACCGCCAACTATGAGCCACGCGATGTTGCCAAGTTTGAATATAGCTGGCAGTGGGCCTATCAGCAGCGCTTCGAGGAAGCAGGCCTCATGGCGCTTCTCGGCTCGGGCTTTGATCCGGGCGTGACCAACGTCTACACCGCCTATGCCAAAAAGCACCTGCTCGACCGGATCGACTATCTCGACATTCTGGACTGCAATGGCGGTGACCATGGCCAGCATTTCGCCACCAACTTCAACCCTGAAATCAACATCCGTGAAGTGACCGCACCGGTGCACCATTGGGAAAATGGCGATTGGGTTACCACGCCTGCGATGGGCAACAAGCAGGTATTCGACTTCCCTGCGGTTGGCGAAAAGAACATGTACCAGATGTATCACGAAGAGCTGGAAAGCCTCGTGAAGCACCTGCCGGAAATCAAGCGCGCACGCTTCTGGATGACATTTGGCGACGCCTATATCAAGCATCTGGAAGTCTTGCAGAATGTCGGCATGACGCGCATCGACCCCGTCATCTATGAAGGCAAGGAAATCATCCCACTGCAATTCCTCAAGGCCGTGCTGCCAAATCCGGGCGATCTGGGCAAGACCACCAAGGGCAAAACCTGCATCGGCAACATCATGACCGGAGAGAAGGACGGCGAAGCCAAAACGGTTTACGTCTACAATATCTGCGACCACGAAGAATGTTTCGCAGAAGTTGGCTCTCAGGCGATTTCCTACACCACCGGCGTTCCTGCCATGATTGGCGCGGCCCTGATGCTCACCGGCCAGTGGTCAGGCAAAGGTGTCTTCAACATGGAACAGATGGATCCGGACCCCTTCATGGACATGCTCAACAAACACGGCCTTCCATGGCAGGTGCACGACCTCGACAAACCGCTTGATTTCTGAGACAGGCGGTTCATATCCCGATCCGGAGCCCGGCAAAGCCGGGCTCTTTTTCCCTTAGGCCCTTGATCCTATCGAGAAGAAAAAATGACAGAAGCGCCCATCATGGAAACGCAAGCCGGCGATGCCGGTGCTTTTACGACCCTTGATCTGTCCAGAATCCCCTCGCCCTGTTTTGTCATTGACAAGGCTGCGATCCGCCGCAACCTGTCCATCCTTGCCAAGGTCGGTGAAGAAGCAGATGTCAAGATCCTGCTTGCCCTCAAGGCCTTCTCCTGTTGGGCACTGGGTGATCTTGTCGGCAATTATCTTGATGGCACCTGCGCCTCGGGGCTTTGGGAAGCCAAATTGGCAAAAGACAAATTCTACGGTGAAATCGCCACCTATTCCGCAGGCTTCAAGGCAGAAGAGATCCCTGAAATTCTTGAGCTTTCTGATCATTTGATCTTCAACAGCCCGAACCAGCTTTCCCGGTTTGCACCGCAGATCAAGGCGGCCCGCAAATGGGGCTATGCGCCTGATTTCGGGCTCAGGATAAATCCCGAGCATTCCGAAGGTCACATTCCCAAATATGACCCTTGCGCCATCGGCTCTCGTTTGGGAACGCCAATCAGCCAACTGACCGATGAGGATATGGCTCCCTTCAGCGGAATTCATATGCATACCCTGTGCGAGCAGGATTTCCTCCCTCTCAAACGCACATTTGAAGCGGTGGAAGACCGTCTTGCTCCTTGGCTCAAGAAGATGAAATGGCTGAATTTCGGAGGTGGCCATCATATCACCCGCGCCGATTATCAGCGTGAGGAACTGGTCGAGTTTCTAAAACAGATCAAGGCCAAATATGATGTCGAGATCTATCTCGAACCCGGCGAGGCAGTGGCGCTTGACGCGGGCATTCTGGTCGGAGAAGTCCTTGATGTGACCAAGAACGGCGCGATTAATCTGGCCATTATGGATATCTCAGCAACCTGTCACATGCCAGATGTCATCGAAGCCCCGTATCGGCCCGCCCTTCTTGGAGAACCTGAAGAGGGCAAGACATATCGCCTTGGCGGCCCTTCCTGTCTGGCTGGCGACGTCATCGGCGACTATAGATTTGTCTCCGAACTGGAAATCGGTCAACGCATCGCCTTTCTCGATCAAGCCCATTATTCCATGGTCAAGACAAATACATTCAACGGCGTGCGGCTGCCCTCGATCGCCATTTGGGATTCCGAAACAGACCAGCTCAACGTCATTCGCGAATTTCCCTATGCTGAATTTCGCGATCGCTTGTCCTGATTGCCCCATGCAAGGAATAGACTATGTCTGATGACTTTTACCCTGCCTTTCTGGCGTCCGAATTGTCGAGTGAGGAAAGCAATCCTGACACGGCCCTGTTTGAAGTCATTCCCTGCCCGCTGGAAAAAACGGTTTCCTACGGTGCGGGTACGGCAGCCGGCCCTTTCGCTTTGCTCGAAGCCAGCCAGGAACTAGAACGCTTTGATGGCAAGGGTTTCCCGATCAAGAAGGGCATCATCACGTCAGATCCGATTGACTGTACCCAGCCGATAGAAGCTGTCATGAAAGACCTGCGCGAGAAGACTGCCGCAAGTGTGAAAGCGGGTCGCATTCCGGTGACGCTCGGCGGAGAGCATAGCCTCTCTTATGGCGCGATCATGGGGGTCGCGGATGCTTTGGGAAAACAGATTGGCATCATTCAGATCGATGCCCATGCTGATCTGCGCGTTGCCTATCAGGGCCACAAGCATTCTCACGCGTCGGTCATGCATCTGTGTGCCGTTGAAAGACGCCTGCCTCTGATGCAATTCGGCATTCGTGCCCTTTGCATCGAAGAGCATGAAGCCCGAATGAACGAGACCCATATCAATTTTGTCGATGCGGAAAAACTGGTAACAGAGAATATCTCCGCCTACGATTTGCCTGAAGACTTCCCCGAGGACGTCTATGTCACCTTCGATGTGGACGGACTTGATCCCTCGATCATGCCAGCCACAGGAACCCCGGTTCCCGGCGGGTTGAGCTATTACCAGAGCCTGCACCTTGTTGCCCATGCTCTCAAAGGACGCAATTGTGTCGGTTTTGATGTGGTCGAGCTTGCACCGATTGAAGGCCAGTGGGCCTGGGACTTCACCGCAGCCAACCTCACCTACCGATTGATGGGGCTCGTTTCGCGGCGAAAGGGATGAAGCCAATGCCCCTTGGAAACACGCTCTCCCAATCTGCTGACTATGAGATCAGGCCCGCAGTTCCCTCACTTGAGGATTTTTTGCGCTTGCGCCGCATCACCGGGCTGACGGTCTATTCCGAAGAAGCTGCAAGGGCTGGACTTGCCGGAACCATCGCGGCAATCACAGTCTCGTACAGAAACAAAATCGTCGGCATGGGACGCCTTGTCGGGGATGGTGGCTGCGTATTCGTAATCAGCGATATTGCCGTCGACCCGCACCATCAGGGCCAAGGGCTCGGCAAGGCCATCATGCAAGGCTTGATGAGCTATGTGCATAGAGAATTGAAATCAAAAGCCTATATCTCCATCATCGCGGATGTCCCGGCCGATAATCTTTATGCGCAGTTCGGCTTTGAGCGAACCGCCCCGGCCTCTTTGGGCATGTCCTATCGCGTGGAATAAGGGCTTGGAACAGTGAAGAGAAGATAAGAGCAAGCCACCAGATTGGGCGGCCTGCAAATCTCACCATTTCTTGATTTTGTTTATGAGTTCCTCGCTCTTGTCGCGCAGACGATCAAGAGGTCCCTTTTTATCAACCTCACTTCCTTCGCTCGATGGCGAAAGAGGAACAGGGTCTGAACCTGACGTTTGAGGAATGCCCTCTGGAGGAATGGGGGCTGCCTCCATCTCGTCAGTTCTGGGAGCCCCTCCGAGGCGTTCGCGGAGAAGAATGGGGTTGCCATCTTTCCCGGTCCACTGCGTATCATATCCAGCTTCGGTCAAAACGGCCTGCACATTGTCAAGCCGCGCCGACAGCCGATCGATTTTCTCAAGCAAGCGGCCATTCATCTCCCTCTGCCGATCCAGCTCCTTGGCCAAACGGGTCAATTCGCTCAGCAACGCACGCGTGCTGACTTCCTGATGCCAATCTTCGTCCATCGGCTGATTGTCTTCGCTCGTAACAGCGCTTTCGCTGCCAATTGCCTTTTGTGCGAGAGCGGGCTGGAACGCACCAAGACAAAAGACAACAGCCAGGACCAAGCGTGCTGCCGATAGCCTGTTCAAATGACATCGATAGAGAGTAAGCATGCTCTTTTCCCCTTTGCTTCGTAAATTCGGCAAGTCAGCAAGAGAAAAATCACGCATCTATGGCAATATTAAGGGAGACCCGGCAGGAAATGGATACGATATTGCTTTATCTCTGACAAATGCAATCAGAGCTTCTGCCCCTTACCCCACGATGGCGATCTCGACACCGCAATCATTCAGAATTTCCTCGCTGCGCGTGGTGTCGAAGCGCCCCTGAATACCGTCATGATGTTTCCAGACCACTTTGGCGACCTGGTTGGCAGCAAGAAATTTTGCGCATTCCTTGCAAGGAGGGTGCGTGATGTAAACGATGCAGCCTTTGGCGGCTTCCTTCATCGCGGCAAGGGCATTCATCTCGGCATGAATGACGCGGTCATATTTCTCCTCGCGCACTTCATACCATTCGGGCCTGTCTTCCATGCTGCGCGGAAAGCCATTATAGCCAACCGCCGCAAAACTCTTGTCCGGGCGCACAACGACACAGCCGACCTTGGTCGATGGATCGCGACTGCGCTTCGATACGGCCTCCGCACATTCGAGAACCCATTCGTCAAATCCGGGTCTGGACGTCATTTTCTCCTCCAACTACACCAATTTTCTCAATTATCTGCGCCTGAGCATCTCAAATTGCAAGCAATTTCGAAATTGGCCGCTTTGTGTGCAATCGCAAATGAGGCCTACCCCCTTTTCCACCTCCCCGGAGAGCGATTACAACTGCCTGAAATTTAGCCGTTTTTGCGAAAAATAACTGCTGTAAACGCCAAAAAACCGACGCAAAATGGAATAGACTTTCCCTCTGAGATCTCTTCGAAGCATGGACTATCGAAAATGGAAAAGAATGCCCCAACAGTTGCCGTCATTGGCGCGGGCGCAATAGGCCTGGCCCTGGCCACGGCTTTGGCAAAAGCTGGCCATGAAGTCGTGCTTTGCGATGACCGCCGCGCCATTGGAACAATTGAGAAAACAGTCTGCGCACCAGACAATGCACCTGAAACTCTGGAGCACTGGGATCTCAGAACCGTTTCCAATCCGGACGAGATCCGTTCCTGCAAGATCGGGATTCTCGCGGTCAAAGCCCATCAGACCGACAATGTCGCACCCTGGCTTCAAGCGCTCAACAGGGGTGACGCCTCCATTCTGGTTGCTCAAAATGGCATCGAGCATGTGGAACGGACAGGCCGCCACGCTCCCAATGCCAAAATAGTCCCTTCCATCATTTTCCTCAATGTCGAGCGCATGTCGCCCGAAAAGATCAAAATGCGAGTGATCGGGAAACAGGATGTCACTCTTCCGGACACCGAAACCGGTCGTACCTTGGCCGAAGACCTCAGAAAAGGTGGCCTGCGGGTTGCTCTCTCGTCCGACTTCATGACCATGATCTGGAAGAAATTTCTCATAAATATTGTAGGCAATCCACTGACAGCCCTGACAGGAAGACGGGCCGACGTCATTCGCGAACCCGACATCGCAGAGCTGGCGCACTCGCTTCTCGTTGAGGCCATCGCTGTGGGACGGGCAGAAGGCGCTGATCTGCCAGAAGAAGGGTACGCCGACTTTGTCATCAAATGGCTGCAAGCCTTGCCTGATGGCAGCACAACATCGATGTTGCAAGACAGGCTCAACGGTCGCCAGATGGAGTATGACGCCATGACCGGAGCAATCGTCCGTAACGCAGAACGCCACGGAGTTCACGTGCCCTACAACAGGATGATCCTGGCTCTTCTCACAAATATCAAACCCGAAAGGGCCTGATGGCCCACTCCCGGATCTCGGATAACAAAAAGCATCTCACGCACCATATGCAAGGTGCTTTTTATGCGGCGGCTGAAAACCATCGGCGCCCCAGTCAGTGGGCAAGCCTGCTCAGGCCAAACGATCGCCTGATCGCTTGAAACAGTCGGCTGTTTTCGTCAATTTTTGTGATCCGCCTGCTGCACGAAGCGAAAGAAGGGGAACCTGTGACAGGCCCCCCACCTGCCCGCATTAGTCTGGCGTGAACAGATGCACCTGCGCCGGATCGAATGAAAGATCGAGCGCCTGGTTTGGCTCCAGCACCAGATCCTCGTCAAACGAAGCGATCATCTTGCTGCCATCAGCGAGCGACAGATCAACGACCGTTTCCGTTCCCAGCCGTTCGGTCAGAATAACCTTGCCGTGCATCTGGCCGCACCCTTGTGAACAGGTCTTGAGATATTGCGGGCGAACCCCCAAAACAGCCTTGCCGCCCTTTTCGAAGGAACGCCCCCTGGTTTTGACCCGTATCGGATCAAGAGCACTATTGCCCACTGTGGCGGTATCTGCATCCAGATCATGGATGTCCACATCGATGAAGTTCATCGACGGAGCCCCCAGAAAACCGGCAACAAACTTGTTGGCCGGTTCATGATAAAGCTCCATAGGCGCGCCGACCTGCATGACCTTGCCGTCACGCAACACCACGATCTTGTCGGCCAAAGTCATAGCCTCCACCTGATCATGTGTTACATAGATCATGGTCGCATCCAGTTGATTATGCAACTGGCCGATCTCCATGCGCATATCCATGCGCAAGGCCGCATCGAGGTTGGAAAGAGGCTCGTCAAACAGGAAGACCGACGGTTTGCGCGTAATGGCGCGCCCGATGGCGACCCGCTGTCGCTGGCCGCCTGATAGCTGACAGGGCTTGCGATCCAGCAGGTTTTCCATTTGCAGAATCCGGGCAGCTTCTGCCACCTTCTGTTCTTTTTCTTCCCTTGAAGCACCCGCGATCGTGAGGCCAAAAGCCATATTCTCACGCACCGACATGTGCGGAAAAATGGCATAGCTTTGAAACACCATGGCGATGCCACGTTCCTTTGGCTGAACGTCATTGACGACTTTCGAGCCGATTTCGAGCGTACCGGACGTGATGTCTTCAAGTCCGGCAATCATCCGCAACAAGGTTGACTTGCCACACCCGGAAGGCCCGACAAAGACAACAAATTCGCCATCTTCAATCGTAATATCAACACCCTTGATGACTTCGACAGTCCCGAAGGATTTGCGAATGTCTTTCAGAACCACCTTGGCCATATCTACGCCTCCCCGTCTTCTGCTATGTGAAGATAGCCTTCATCATCAACAAGGACCGTCTGGGGGTCCCTGACTTCTCCTATGAAAGCGTCTCGCCCGTTATCATCAAACCCGAGGATGACAAGACCCCGTTCCGTTTTCAAAATTCGTGCGGCATATCTGCGACACGGCAAGCCGCCGTCAAAGAAACCCGGTGCGAGCCGCCAGGGACCTCGCGGATCATCGGCGACGAGATAGTGATTGCCGGTAACCGGAGCCACACCCGCCTCTGCACACCGTTGCTTGGACCAGTGCACCGCTGACGTGCAGAAAAGGCAATACCAGCGACCATTCACCTCGAACACCTGAGGCACTTCCAACTGGCCAAACCCTCCAACGAAAACCGGTGACTGCAAATCCCAATGATAAAGATCCGGTGAGGTCGCAAATCCGATAGCACCCGCCGCATTGGCCTCTTCGATGCCCGCCCCGCGTGCGGTGAAGAACATCATCCAGCCATTGCCATCAGGATCGGGCATGACCCATGGATCGCGCATCGCCCTATCATGCCAATGCCCCACCATATGCTCCGTTTCATAATGCCGGGCAGCCTCCCCGACCAGATCGAGACAAGGCTCGGGGCTGACGCGCTGCCAATTATGCATATCGGTCGAGGTAGCATGGCCGATGCGCTGGTAAAGTGCGTCTTCGGCCTTGCATGCCCCGGTATAGAACAGATGCCACAGACCATCAGGCCCTTGAAGAACAGACCCGGTCCACGTGGTTTTGTCGTCAAAGGCTGGCCCTTCTGATGGTGCAAAGCATGTTCCCAGATGCGTCCAGTTCACAAGATCATCACTGGTCGCATGCCCTTGCGAAACATTCATGTGTCTCAAGTCGGGGTCTTTCAGAGATTTGTCCGCTTTCAAGAAATAGCCGTGCCAACAGGATCCGTCATGCGCATACCAACTGTCCCAAATCCATTGATCTTTGAGTGCGATTACCATTTTTTATTATCCTTTGACCCCTGTTGAGGCGATCGAGGCAATGAATGCCCTTTGCATGAGTAGATAGAAGGCCAGAACCGGAACGGAAATGAGAGTGAGATAAGCCATCAACTCCCCCCAGGCCACATCGAGCTGGAAGAAATAACCCAACCCCACCATGATCGGTCGATGAGCCTCATCCTGTACCACGATCAAGGGCCAGAGATATTGCTCATTATACATCTTGAGGGACTTGAGAATCGCTGCCGTTGCCAAGACCGGACCAGATAACGGCATCACGACCCGGCGATAGATTGACATCCAACTGGCCCCTTCAACACGCGCAGCTTCAATCAGTTCACGCGGCAGATCCTTGAAATACTGAACAAACAGGAAAATGGTCAAGGCGTCCACGATCCAGGGAATGATCTGCACCCGATAGGTATTGAGCCACCCCCATTCGATGCCCTCCATTCCGACCCATGGCAGTCTTGAAACAATCAGCAGCAAGGGAACCGCGATGGTCTCAAACGGAATAATCAAGGTTGCCAATATCACCGACAGCAGAATATTGCGACCTGTCCAGTTCAGGAACACAAACGAAAAGGCCGCGACAGAGCAAATGGCAATCGATACGATGACCGTAATGACAGTCACGCCGATGGAATTGAGCATGAACTGCCCAATCGGCGCACGCTTGAAGGCGGCAACATAGTTATCGAGGCTGATATCGCCCACAGGCAGAAAAGCCCTGAATGAGCTGGTATCCGCAAGCAGTTGGCTATCGGGTTTGAAAGAGGAAACCACCATGAAGACCAGAGGGAACAAAAACACCAGAGCAACCAGTGCCAGCACCAGATAGCGGGACAGCAGACGCAGCCCGCGATTTTGTTCGGAAACCAGAGCCACTATCGTTTCTCCCGTGTCAGGTAACGCTGAACCAGAGAGATGGACAGCACAATGAAGAACAGGATCACCGAAATGACCGATCCCCCGGAAATATCCTGTTTGCCATAACCACGTTGGACAGCCTGGAAAACAAGTGTTTGGGTTGAGTCAAGCGGCCCGCCCTTGGTCATCACGTCGATCTGCGAGAAGAGCGCAAAAGCCTGCATTGTAATGACAATCAGAACAAGAACGGCAGTATTGCGCAGCCCCGGCCAGGTCACATAGCGAAAGGTCTGCCAGCGAGACGAGCCTTCAATCGCGGCAACTTCATAAAGTGTACCCGGTATGGTTTGCAGTCCCGAGAGCCAGATAACCATGTGAAAGCCCATCGCCTGCCAGGCAGACATGACTATGATTGACCCAAGAGCCGTATCCTTGTTTCCCAGCCAGTCAATCGGCTTGAAAGCGCCCAATGTCAGCGCCGACACGATGTTGTTGAGCAGTCCGTCATCACCGTCATAGATGAAGCGCCACAACAGCGAGATGACCACAATCGATATCACCACCGGCATGAAATAGATCGTTCGAAAGGCGTTGATGCCGCGCAGTTTCTGGTTGATGAGCAGGGCCAGTCCCAACGCCCCGCCACCTTGCAAGGGCACGATGATCAACACGAACAACATGGTGTTGGCCAAGGCCTTCATGAAGACCACATCCTTGGCGACGACCACCTTGGCATTATCCCCGGATTGCCATCGAAACCATTCGCGCATGCCTTTATAGTGAGGAAAATCAGGACTGCGCGTGATTGTGCGCACCCGAGGATAGGCAATATTCCCCTCGCTATCATGGACAATCTGATTGTCTGCATCGCGCTCGGGCTCAAGTGTGATGACCGCGACACCCAGAAGATTCTCGTAATTCTGCAACCCGACAAACTCTGTCGGATTGGGTGAAATCAATCGCTGATTGGTCAGCGAAAACCAGAAGGCAAAGAAAAATGGCAAGATGATAAAGACAACAAGAAGGAAAAATGCCGGAATTGCAAAGGCCCAGCCCACCCCATTCGACCGCGTCAATTTCGAAGCCATTTCGTCCTCCTACCCTTTAGAAAAGAGAACCCGCGCAAAAGGCGGGTTCCCCAAACATGATCTTAGTGCCCATAGCCACTGTTTTTCTCGATGTCGGCGTTGATCTCGTCAACGGCGGCATCGAGCGTGTCGGCAACATCCGCGCCATTGGCGATATCGGCCATGGCCTTGGTGAAGACTTTGGACTGAACAACATAGCCAGGCGTAACCGGACGAATTTTAGCCTGCGCATTTGACAAGCCATAGAACACGGCCAGCGAACCACCATCCTTGTAATTCTTGGTCATCTGTGCAGCGGCGGCTGTCGATGGAATAAGGCCGATGCCATCAGAGAAGGCGGCAAGATATTTGTCCTGCAACGCAAACTCGATGAAGGCGGAGGCCCCATCTGGATGTTTGGAGGTTGCGGCAACACCGAACTGCCATGAGCCAGCCCCGATCGTCGGACCATTGCCAAAATCAGGAGCGGGCAGGAAGACGACATCATCCACTTCAGCCATGGTTGCCACAGCCCGCCAGTTGCCATTCCACTGGAAGGCAAAGCTGCCATCGATGAAACCATTCTGCTGATCGGCAGGGCTTTCGCTTGTCCCTGGTGCATAGCCATTCGCAAACAGGCTCTGCCACCATTCGCCAAATGCCAAGGCCGCTTCGCCATTCAAGGCACCTTCTGCCGTTTTGTAACCAGAGCGATCAATGATGTCGCCACCAAAGCTTTGCAGGAACGGGGAATAGGCATAAGGATACCATTCACCCTGATCATTCATGCCCAGATCGAGAGCATATTTGTATTTGCCCGATGCTTTGGCCTTTTCGAGCGCCCCCATGAACTCGTCTTTTGTCCATGGTTTGTCGAGTGTTGGCGTTCTCAGACCCAGCTCTTCAAGGTCGGACTTGCGCGCATAGAGTGCGATGGCAGCATCCCAAAGACCGATAGAATAAAGCTTGCCGTCCCAAATGCCTTTGGTACCCGGCAAGAATTTTCCAATCTTGGCTTCGTCGATTTGCAGGGGCTGCATATAGCCCGACCAGGCCCAGTTTGGCATGATTGGCCCATCAACATCGATGATATCGGGCAGATTGTTTGCAAGAGCTGCGGCAACCACGGAATCATTGTAACTGGTCTGCGGGAAGCTCTCCAGAACTACATTCCAGTCACTCTGACTGGCATTGAAGTCGCTCACAATCTGATTGATGATCTTGCTTTCAACCTCATTGCCTGCCCCATGATACCAGAGCGAGAGATTGGTTTGCGCAAATGCCGTGCCGGACAGTAATGTCGTAACGAACAGAACTGCAACAGATGTCTTTCTCAGTTTCATTGAATTCCTCCCATTGGATTTTAAACAAGTGCGGGATTCGATGAGATCACCGAATCCCGCCAGCAAACGGGCCCTTTCAAGAGTCCGGGATTTTCAGGAACTTCCATTTCATTCGAAATCAACTTGAACAGATGCTCGGCGGCAACTTGACCCAACTTGAAATAGGGCAACTCTATTGTCGTCAGAGGAGGGAAAAGGGTCTCGGCAATCACCCGGTAATTGTCATAGCCGGCCACCGAGATATCTTCAGGGACGCGCACGCCACGCGAACGAAGAATGCCATAGAGCCGCAAGGCCATTTCATCGTTACCGCAACAAATGACGGAAGGCGGTTCCTCAAGACCAAGGAGCTTCTCGACTGCACGAACAAGAAGCTGACTGTCCTTTTTGCCTTCCTCATATCCCATCATCACCAGTTCATCCGCGTAGGCAATACCGGCATCCTCCAAAGCCTCTCTGTAGCCTTGCGCACGCAACCCAGTGGCAACAAGCGCGTTATCGAGTGTCAGATAGCTGATGCGGCGATGACCATGCCGGATAAGTGCAGCGACCAGAGCTTTTTGCCCACCCCGGTCATCAGGCAACACGCAGGGGTGCCCTTCCTCGTCAAAGCAGTTGGCAAGAACAATCGGACAATCCGCAGGAATTGCCGGCAACTCGACTTTCTTGTGGTGATCAGCCACATAGATCAGCCCCTCGACGCGATGTTGCAAAAAGGTCCGAATGAGATGAGGCACGCGATCCGAAGAATTGTTTGTATCGGCAATCATCAAGGTCTTGCCGCTTTCAGCCATGAATTGCTGAATGCCCTGCACGATGAACAGATCTGGCAACCCCTCAGGCTCGATAGGTTCCAGACCGTGAGAAATGGCCCCGGTAATCAGCCCGATGAGGCCGGACTTGTTGGACCGCATCATCCTTGCCGCATTAGATGGCACATAGCCCAACTTCTGCATGGCAGTTTCAATGGCATCACGCGTTTCTTTCCGCACCGGCGCATCACCATTCAACACCCGAGAAACCGTTTTGGGTGAAACCCCAGCTTCCTTGGCCACATCGTAAATCGTTGTCATTTGTCCTCCCTGCCGAGACATGACCCGTTATGACATCGATGTCATGTCATCGATGTCATAACACCTTCCCCTCTTCCCTGTCAAGATCGGGCAGACTGGACAAAAAGTTGATAGAGAACTTCAGGCGGGAGCGCTTGCGCCCAAATCCGACACGTGCGTGAGCGATCGTCAACCACTTGCGCCAAAGCCACGCTCGTTTTGACACCGACAAATGGGCCATCACTCCACTGGCATCAACACTCCGGTTTTGTGCCTTTTGCAAGAGCAAATGCTGCAACAATGGAGACGCTTTTCAAGACCCTCAAAGCTGGGCCAATCCGGAAACAAGACCGGTAACATGTTCCAATCTCTATCAAGCATTCGGGGAAACCGGAAAAACCTTCACTTGACGGCTGAAATGAATGAAGCGTCACCCTATGGGCGACGCTTCCTCTATGTTCGGAGACTGTTCTTACCTTCGCTTCTCTTAGTATCCGGCGTCAGACAGGACCTCTTCCCGTGTTTCCACCCATTTGCTTTCTCTCTGGTCGGCGGGAAGGGCATTCCACGCATCTTGTAGCAATTTCTGGCGGGCACGAAGCTTGTCATTGAAAACGGTGTCTTGGTCAGTCCAAAGCCCGATCTCTTTCCAATAGCGGATAGCACCATCATGATAGGGCACAACCCAATTGAAATTCTGACGTTCAGGCGCAAAGCCGACCAGTCCCCTTTCCGCTTCGGCGTAGATCTTGTATTGATCACTCATTGCCTTGGTCATGTTGTAGACTTCGTCATCATCTCTGTCGGAGTAGGTGACGATCACCGGATAAGGGAAGCCGGCGCAGGAAATCGGCTTTTTCGGATCAATATTTGGCCCATCGGTTGCATCGCGCGGTGAAAATTGCGGTTTGATTTTTTGAAGGCGTTTCCAGCCTTCTGTGTCATCTTTCGGCAATTCCAGCCATTTCAGACCTGTTGGCGATGCGGCGGCCTGTGTTGTGTAGGTTGTTGTCGAAAGCGTCGTGATGGCATCGACCTGCCCGTTCAGAAAAGCTTCCCAGGATGCCCCGAAACTGGCCACTTCGACCATTTTGACGTCATCCCAGGTCAGGCCACCGAATGCCAGAAAGGCGGCAACATTGGCCTGAAGAGCCGGAGAACTGACCACATAACCGACACGTTTTCCCTTGAGGTCAGCTGCGGTTTTGATGTCACTATTTCCTTGAAGCGCAAGGGTGAAGCAGTTGTTCGAGTTTGCCCCCGCCAACAATTCAATATCCTGAGGACCAAGTTCCGGAGCCACAAACGCTTCCGTTCCCTCATAGGCGTTAAATGCTTCTGACCCGATCAATGCAAAGTCGACACGTCCCTGCTTGACCGGCAGCAACCGCGCAACATCCGATGTTGCTGGCAACACGCGCAGACTGATGCCATAGGAATCACTGATCGCCTTTCCAATCGCGACGGCCTGCGCATAGCCTGCCGATCCCACATCATAGGTTGTCATTGCCATGGTTCTGGGCAACTTGACCTCTTGAGCACAAGCCAATGTGACAGTGCCCGCCATCAGGGCGACAGTTAAGCTGGTTAATAGTTTCATTCTTTCCTCCCAAAAGACTGTTCCGTATTGGGCTTCAATAGCTGTTTGCAAGAATGTGATGCTTCTGGCTCCCGGCCCGGTTCAAACGCTTGAAAATGTCAGCCGAGAATTTCCTCCCATTGCATCAGACTTCTAGATGCCTTGTCTGAGCTTAGAGAAACTAAAAAATCTTCTCAATTGCTGAACGTCATCGTTTCGCCACGCGAAACGGACCTTCAATCATCATTGCTCCCTCACATTGGTTGATCGAAGATGATCATAACGAATTTGAGGAGTGACAGATGTCAGATAATAGCCAAATCTTTCGTGAAAGATTTCTTCGCGGCGACAAGATGATCGGCGTCTTTTTAAAGATTGCCCAAACAATGCCGGCCGAGATTTTAGGATTGTTGGGATACGACTTCGTCGTTGTTGATGAGGAACATGGCGTATTCAACAGGGAAAGCACCAATAGCATCATACTCGCCTGTCGCGCGCATGGTATCGGCTGTCTGGTGAGGGTGCCAAACGCCGAGACCGCAAATATTCAGACCGTTCTGGACTGTGGAGCCGATGGTGTTCTGGTTCCCCATGTGGACAGCGTCGAAAAGGCAACCGCTCTGGTCTCCTCAGCTCGCTATCGTTCTGGTACGCGGGGCTATTCCTCGACAACGCGAGCCGGAGACTTCGGAGGCCGCACGATTGCTGCCCATCTTGATGAACAGGATAACCGGGCAACCGTTATCGCCATGATTGAGGATCCCCATGCTCTGGATGTCGTTGATGGAATACTCGCCGTCGAAGGACTGGATGGCGCATTTATCGGGCGAGGAGATCTGACCGTCGCTTACGGCCAGACCAAACCGGGGTCGGAACCAGTACGCCAGGCAACCCGAAAGATCATTGAGGCTGCGGTTTCCTCGGGCAAGACAATCTGCGTCATGACAGGGAAATCCGACGATGCAGCCGAACTCGCTGGCATGGGGGCCACGTCCTTTATCGTTTCATCTGATCAAACCCTGCTGCGCAAGGCTGCGTCATCAACTCTGACCGAGATGCGTCAAACACTTGCAGGAAAACAATAAAGAAAGTCACCACCATGTATGATAAGTCGGATCCGCGTGCCGCGCTCGCGCCAGCAGCAGCGGCCAAGCCCAAGACTGGCTTGATTGCCGAGGAGCAGTTGGCCACCTTCTACGATACGGCTCCACAATTGACGGACAACAATGCCAAAAGCTGGTTCGTCCGGGGACACAATTTTGTTGTTGTCTATTCAGAAGTCGAACCCGGCGGAATGCTTGCACGCACGAACCAGCCGGATGAATATGTCGTGCTGCTTCCCACAGTCGCAGCGAGAATCGAAGCTGGAAATGAAACAGCCGATGTTGCAGGCCACTCAATCGCCTTTGTTCCTCCCGGTGAAAGCAGGGTAACCCTGCCGAAGGGGGGTGTCATCATCCGTCTGTTCACAACCCGGTCAGATGATCTGGTAGCGCTTTGTCCCAATGCTGAAGCCTATGATATTCCGCGAACCCATATTCCGGATTTTGCCCCATGGCCAACCCCGCCCGAAGGTTTGAAACTGCGTCACTATTCCCTTGATGTGCCAAAGCAGGAAGGGCGGTTCGGACGCATCTTCCGTTGCACCACATTCATGGTCAACATGCTGGATAGCTATGACGGCCCTCGCGACACCACCAAAATGTCGCCTCACCACCATGATGACTTCGAGCAATGCTCTCTCTTGCTGGAAGGGGAATATATTCATCATTTGCGTTGGCCCTGGACGACAAATCTGTCGGACTGGAAAGCCGACAAGACCATAGAGGTAAAAGGGCCATCTGTTCTTGTCATCCCGCCACCAACGCTTCACACCAGTCGCGCGACCGGAGCCGGACGGAACCAACTCGTCGATATCTTCTGCCCACCTCGTGCAGATTTCAGCGACAAGCCCGGTTGGGTTCTGAATGAAGAGGACTATCCACGCTAAGATGGCCAGAGCCTCTTGACCCTCTTGTCATGAATAGTCTTCACCACGACCTCGTGTCGAACCTGAATTCAGGATCGACACGAGGTTTCGCTTTTCTGCTCAAGAGAGAGAAACGATGGTTGCAAACCGTCGCTTCAGTCACCCTGGACTTCATTGGGAATAGATGACGAGAGGTCTGGCATGACCGAAAGCACGACCTTGCCGATCTGAACATTTGCATCCAGAATTCTGTGGGCTTCGGCAACCTCGTCGAAAGGAATGACGGCATGCATTTTCGTCTCGATGCGACCGTCTTCCAGAAGCGGCCAGACCTCATTCATCAAATCACGCGCAATCCGTCCCTTAAACTCAGCCGAGCAGGGCCTCAGCGTGGAGCCGCAAAGCGTCTGATGGCGCCGCACCATCTGGCGGAAATTGATCTCTCCCACAGCACCAAGATGGCTGGCGATGAGAACAACACGCCCCCCTGAAGCGAGAAGATCGAGATGCTTTTGGGTATAAGCACCCGCTTGTCCATCAAGGATCAGATCAATCCCCTGTTCACCTATCGCCGAGCGCACCTGCTCCGCCCAGTTTCCGTGATAGTCAAAGGCCCCGGCGCAACCGACATCAACACAGGTTTGCAGTTTGAGCTGGTTGCCAGCTGTCGCAAAAACTGTCGCATTGCGCAAATGACGAGCCATCTGGATCGCGGCCAATCCGACACCGCTTGTCCCGCCCTGAACCAGAAGACTCTCGCCATGAGACAGCCTGCCAATCAGGAAAATATTGTTCCATGCGGTGAAAAAGACCTCCGGCAAGGAGGCTGCCTGCTCAAAGGTTAGCCCACGGGGAATGGCAAGACATTGCTTCTCGGACACTGCGCAATATTCTGCATAACCGCCGCCATTGACCAATGCACAGACAGGATCTCCGATGTGGAAATTCTGCACGCCCTCACCGATGGTCTCGATGATCCCGGCCACATCCAGACCGGGAAGATCGGAAGCCCCCGGAGGAGGCGGGTACAAGCCCCGCCGTTGCTGAATATCGGGGCGATTGACACCAGCGGCCAACACCCGAACAAGCACCTCTCCCGCTTTTGCTCGGGGGCGGTCGCGTCGGGCCAGATGTAAAATTTCGGGGCCTCCTGCGCCCCGAAATTCAACGACTTTCATCATGTCTGACATGGCCTAGATTACCTTTGCCGGAATGGATTTCTGATTTTGCCACATGGCAAATGCCAAAATCGGCAAGGCAACGACGAGGGCCACGATCACCAGATCCAGATCACTCCAGCCGGGAATGATTGTCGCCGGCAGTGCGATCAGGATCGCTGAAAGGAACAGCAACAGACGCAGGGGAAACGCATAGGTCTTGTGTTCGAACAAAGCTCCGACAAAGGGAACGTATCCCTGAACCGAACAGGCGAACAACGCAATTCCAAGGAAGGCCAGACCAGAAGACACCACCGTTTCCATCGCTGTTCCCTGCAATACCAGAGCGGGCTGGAACGCAAAGAAGAAAGGAATGAAGTAGATCACCGATCCAATTCTCATTGCTTCAAAGCCCGTCTGCATCGGAGGGGTCTTGGCTATGGATGCAGCGGCAAAGGCACCCAGCGCAACCGGTGGAGTGATGAATGACAGCATGCCCCAGTAGAAGATGAACATATGCACTGCCATTGGGTTTAGGCCAACCTGTACCAGAGCCGGAGCCAACAGGATGGCCAGGAAAATATAGGCGGCTGTCGCCGTCATGCCGACACCGAGAATGAGACCCGTCACGGCACCCATGACAAGCAGCAAGAGAGGAGATCCGCCAGCAATGCGCAGCAAATCGTTGACCAGCGTTGCTGCGACGCCCGTCATCGACAGAGCTCCGACGATCATGCCAACGGCCGCCAGAATGGCAACAAGGTTCGAGAACATCGCCCCGAGGGAGTCGATGAAGCCTCCCACTGCCTTCCAGTTCCAGCGATGTTTCCTGGAAAAGATCTGATTGAGCACGATCAGCAACGGAGTGGCATAATAGGGTGCCAGAGCTTCTCGTCTCATGACCAGAAGCAGATATATCAGCAGGCCGAAAACGAATATGTAATACCAGCCTTCCTTAAGGGTCTGGCCGACGGAAGGAAGTTCTTCTGCGGGAAGACCCTTGATATTCTCGCGCGCTGCCATGGCATCGATCTGCACGAACAGACCGAAGAAATAAAGAGCAGACGGAATGATCGCAGCCAGTGCCACCGTGGCATAGGGCACATTCATGAAACTGGCCATCACAAAGGCTGTTGCTCCCATGACCGGTGGCATCAGGGTTCCACCGGTCGAGGCACAGGTTTCAACGCCAGCTGCGAAGCTGGCACGAATACCGGTACGTTTCATCGTCGGGATGGTCATCACACCGGTGGTCAGCACATTGGTAATGACGCTGCCGCTCATGGAGCCCATGAGACCGGATGAGAAAATGGCCACTTTGGCCGGACCACCTCTGACCTTGCCCAACAGAGCAAAGGACAGGTTCATGAAAAAGGCACCCGCACCAGTTTGCTGCAAGGCCGCACCAAAGACGATGAATCCGATGATCAGACTTGCAAATGTGCGCAGAGGGATACCCAGAATGCTTTCAGATCCCATGGCATGATAGGCCGCCGTGTAGGACGCTGGTGATGGAAAACCGGAAATCGCGGTGGGAAGATATTCGGTATAAAGGGGGTATAGCGACATGACGCCAACAATCAGCGCCAATGGTATCCCCCCGGCCCGACGACCTGCTTCAAGGACAAGCACCCACACGATAAAGGACATCCACACGGCCGTTTCGGGAGGAGCCATTTCCCATCCTCTGAGGGAAATGTTGTTTGCATTGGCAAAGAAATAGGCGCACACCCCGACAATCATGACGGCCAGCAGCCAGTCATACCAGGCGGGCCGACCAAAAGGCGCCTTCTTTGTTGCAGGATAAAGAAGAAAGCCACTCGCCAATGCAAGGGCAAGAATTGCATAATAGAATCGCAGATCCACTAATGTAAAACCAACCAGAAATCCCAGATTGAATGTCTGGTTGACAGCCAGCAGAAGCATCAAGATCGTGCAAATTCGCATAATCGAACGTGCAACACCTTCAAGCTTTCTAGCACCGACATTAGCGACTTCGCTTTCAGTTTCGCAGTTGTCCATCATTTATCCTCCCGACTAACAACAGCACAGGACCAAGGTCTCTAGGCGACTTCGATCCCAACCAGACGAGAAGGATTATCCCTTACCATCATTCTCACCTCAGCATCTGAAAACCGTAGTGCCAGGCACAATTTGATAGCCTGACGCATGCCTTCCACCGGCGTTGGATTATCTACCTGTCCAAGATCCGATCCGATTGAGGAATGCTCAACGCCGGCAGCGCGAATGTCCGCCACCAGATTTTCCGGTGTGAAGACGTTGAATCTGCTGTCGATATATAGACATGCGGACTGTTCGATAAGAGCGTTGTAAGTCTGGGCAATTTCCCGGATATCGTCATGCGTGAAGTGCAGCCCATACATCGGATGGTTGACGATAAGACGTTTGACGCCCCGCGATTTTGCCTCTTCGAATAGCTTCCATATTTCCCAGACATTCAGATGACCAGAGGAAAGAATAGCATCAAATTCCGCGATGGAGTCGAGAATAGTTTTAACGGGATCAATGATATCACCCTTATCGTCCAGAACCGTCAGCAATGTCGGCTTTTTCAGAGCCACTTTGGCAGCAAGGCGCGTCTTGCGGAAATTTGTGCGGATGTGGTTGGCCGAATGGGCTGTCGGCATCCAGATCATTTTCGCACCATGCTTGAGGATGGAGTCGACGATATAGGGATTGAAGCCACCGGCTGAATTGTTCAGAACCAGCCCACCAAACATGGCGATGCCCACATCACCCAGCAACCGTTCCATGATCGGAATGAATGGAGAGACAGAATAGTGGTGATCCTTGAAAAGAATGCCCTTCATGCCCGCTGCGGCGGCTTGTTCAACCGCCTGATAATGATCGACCTGCCGTTCCATGATTGATGGTCCGGAATGGACATGCAGGTCGACAGCTCCCTGCATCAGCGCGTCAACACGTGCGTCATCAATCGGTGCGATCAGGGTGCGAACTCTTTCACGATTTTCCTCGGTACTCATGGTAAATCCTATCTATGAACCAATATGTTGTCTTCATAGTTGTCCTTGACAGGGCCAGACCTCAACGGCTAAATAGGGGCGTTTCGTCTAGCGAAACGGAGGGGTGCCATGGGAATTCGCGCAATTGAACGTGCACTAGATGTGCTGGCTGAATTGAATCAACATCCGGTTTCAAGCATTGCTTCGCTCCACGCGGCAACCAGACTGCCCAAGCCCACTTTGGTTCGCATTCTCAAGACGTTGGAAGAAAAGGGCTATGTCGACAATGACCCACATCTGGGTGGTTATCTGGTAACCTCTCAGGTGACATCCCTTTCAGGGGGGTATCACAGCGAGCCGATGGTCGTGGAAGCAAGCAGGCCCTGGGCCATTGCCATGACCCGACAGCATCAGTGGCCGATTTCAATTGCCCTTCTAGATCAGGACGCGATTGTCGTTCGCTTTTCGACAATTCCGGATAGCGCGATTTCTCCCTTTCATATGACCGTGAATATGCGATTGCCCATCCTGACCAGAGGGTTGGGACTGGCCTTTTTTGCTTTTTCCAAGGAAGATGAACGCGAACTGATCCTCCAGTCGCTCCGCCAGTCAGATGATCCCGAAGCGGTCCTGTCTCGCGACAAAGATCGATTGGCGGCAATGATCGAGCAGGTGCGGGAGCAAGGATATGCAACGCGCAGCGAGCGCGCCAAGCCAACCAACTCCAACACGATTGCGGTTCCGATTTTTGCAGGAGATGGACGGGTTGTTGCCAGCATGGGGCTGACCTATTTCCGGTCGGCTTTTCCTAACATGCAGTCAGCAATCGACCGTTACGTCCCGCTCTTGAAACAGGCATCGCGCGAAATCACGACCGACATCGAACGCCTTTTCAAGCATAGCAATTTTATCTAGCGGGCCAGCGCACCCGCATGCAAGCGCTGGCGGCTGATGTTCAGAGGGTGCAGCAGCAACCAAAGCAACTGCCCGCACCCGGCGTCATGGCACTCATACGGCGCCCGCAGAGGACCAGACGAATTCCTCTGCGGGGCTTCCAACGCTCACCAGTTTCAGTATTGTCTTTGCCAGACATGGCCGGTGGAAGCCGACAATATTTACGCATTTTCGAATAGCAAACACTGGCAGGGGTCGGCCTATTCCCACCTAGACCCTCTCAAGCGCGATGGCTATACCCTGTCCGACACCAATGCACATCGTCGCCAAGGCCAGTTTGCCTTTGGTGTTGCTTAGTTCCATCAGGGCTGATCCGGCAATCCTTGCCCCGGACATGCCCAGAGGATGGCCCAGTGCGATTGCACCGCCATTGGGGTTGACCCTTGGGTCATCATCAGCGATGCCCAGATCGCGCATCACTGCCAGTCCCTGGCTGGCAAAGGCCTCGTTCAGTTCGATGACATCAAAGCTGGATTGTTCAAGCCCCAAGCGCGCCATGAGTTTTTTCGATGCCGGAGCAGGGCCAAAGCCCATGATGCGCGGTGGAACGCCTGCGGCAGCTCCGCCAACAACCCGAACGATAGGCGTCAGGCCATAGCGCTTCACAGCCTCTTCACTGGCAATCAGCAAAGCGGCGGCTCCGTCATTCACCCCGCTGGCATTGCCCGCGGTGACCGAGCCGCCAGCACGGAATGGAGCGCGCAATTTGGCCAGTCCTTCCAGTGTTGTCGAGGGGCGTGGATGCTCATCCATTTCCACCACAACAGGGTCACCCTTGCGCTGCGGAATTGTGACCGGGGTGATTTCCTGTGCCAGCCGACCATTTTTCATGGCGGCAGCAGCCTTCATCTGGCTGCGATAGGCAAACAGATCCTGATCTTCGCGGCTGATATTGAACTGTTCAGCAACATTCTCGGCGGTCTCGGGCATGGAATCCACACCATATTGCGCTTTCATCAGCGGATTGACGAAACGCCAGCCAATTGTGGTGTCATATATTTCGGACGAACGGGAATAGGCTGTCTCCGCCTTCGGAACAACGAAGGGAGCCCGCGACATGCTTTCCACGCCACCGGCAATGATCAGATCCGCTTCACCCGATCGGATGGCGCGTGCGCCGCTGATGATTGCATCCATCCCCGAACCGCACAGACGGTTGATGGTGGCTCCCGATACACATTCGGGCAAACCGGCAAGCAGACTGGCCATGCGGGCAACATTGCGATTGTCTTCCCCCGCCTGATTGGCGCATCCAAGCAGGACATCATCAACCTCGCTCCAGTCTATATCGTGGCCAGCCATGAGCGCACGCAAGGGAATGGCGGCAAGGTCATCTGCGCGAACAGATGCCAATGCGCCTCCAAAGCGGCCGACAGGAGTGCGGATATAGTCACAAATATAAGCTTCTGTCATGATCTCCTCCTCACAGCGCTGGAACAACCAGATCAACAATGTCCCCATCGATGGCGAGAGGAGCACCGGTTACGGACTGCAAATCATCAAAACTGATGACAGGTAGCTTTTCACGCAGAACGAAACGCTTGTCGCAAATGTCGATCACCGCCAGAGACGTGTAGATACGTGTTACACAGGCCACACCAGTGAGTGGCATCGTGCAGGTCTCGACCAGTTTTGGTTGACCTTTCTTGGTGACATGATCTGTTACGACTGCAACGCGTTTTGCTCCATGTACAAGATCCATCGCGCCGCCCACAGCAGGAACACCGCCTTTGCCGGTTGACCAGTTGGCCAGATCGCCTGTCTGTGCAATTTGATAGGCGCCCAAAATCGCAAGATCCAGATGACCGCCACGCACCATTGCAAAACTGTCTGCATGGTGAAAGAAGGCCGCTCCGGGTTTCAGTGTAATGGCTTTTTTACCCGCATTGATCAGATCCCAGTCCTCTTCACCGGTAGCAGGAGCCTTATCAAATCCCAGAACACCATTTTCCGTATGAAAGACAACTTCACGTCCTTCTGGCTGAAAGCGGGCCACCATTTCGGGAAATCCGATGCCGAGATTCACATAGGATCCATCTTCAATATCTTGTGCGGCACGCCAGGCAATCTGTGCGTTTGAAAGTTTGATTTCGTCCATCATGGGTAGACCGCCTCCATACGGTTGAGCATTTCTTCCTGAGCAGGATCGGAGACCTCCACGATGCTATCGACATAGATTCCGGGGGTAATGACATGTTCGGGATCGATGTCACCAGCAGGCACGATCTGTGACACTTGCACAATTGTGTGTGCACCGGCGGTGGCCATCAGAGGATTGAAATTTCGAGCAGCCATACGATAGGTCAGGTTTCCGTATGGATCGGCTAATTCTGCCTTGATCAGCGTGAAATCAGCGGTCAGGGATCTCTCCTGGACATACATCCGACCATCAAATTCGGCGACGGGTTTGCCTTCTGCCAGTTCGGTCCCATAGCTTGTGGGAGTGTAGAAAGCAGGAATGCCAGCACCTCCGGCGCGGATGCGCTCGGCCAATGTTCCCTGAGGCACCAGTTCCAGCTCGATTTTTCCGGCGAGATATCTCTCTGTAAAGGCCTTCGGATCAACAGAGCGGGGAAATGAGCAGATCATTTTCCCGACCATGTCCTGCTCGATCATTGCGGCGATACCGACATGGCCATTGCCAGCGTTGTTATTAATGACGGTCAGGTTTTTTGCGCCATGGTCGATGAGTGCGTGGATCAACTCGATGGGAGCGCCCGCTCCACCGAATCCCCCGATCATGATTGTTGCTCCGTCGGGAATCTCAGCGACCGCTACCGCCAAAGACGCGCATGTCTTATCCATGATGTCTCCTTTCTTCATGTCGCAACGAACTGCGACGCTGGAGACGATAGGAGCAAATGGGAGAGGACAACACAGAATTAGTTCAATATTTGACATTTGTTCAGATAGTGAATACAATTGTTCGCATGACAAACAAACCAACCGATTTTGTGACTTCTTTGGCCAAAGGACTACAGGTCATTGAAGCTTTTTCCGCAGACAGCCCAAGACTAAGCATCACCGATGTGGCTCAAAGGACGGGACTGGATCGCGCAACCGCGCGCAGATGCCTGCTGACCCTCAGCAATTTGGGATATGCCGACTATGATGGGAAATACTTCACTTTGGCTGTTCGGTCTCTGCGGTTGGGGCTCGCCGGGCTCGCTTCAATGCCGCTTCCTCATATCGTCCAGCCATGGCTTGACAAACTGTCCGAACGCATAGGCCAGTCCTGTTCGGTATCCATTCTGGACGGCAATGAAATTGTCTATGTGGCGCGAGCTGCGCAGACACGGATCATGTCCATAGGATTGATGCCGGGCTCGCGTCTGCCAGTCCACTGCACATCAATGGGACGTGTTCTGTTGTCCTCTTTGCCAGAAGAGGAAGCCAGATCATTGATCGAAAGCTGCGATCTGGCACCTCGCACCCCATACAGCCTGACGGATACCGATCAGATTCTTGAAGAGGTCGCCCTCATTCGGGAGCAAGGTTACGCCCTGCTTGATCAGGAAGTGGAGATTGGTCTGCGCTCCATCGCCATAGGACTGGTGGGACATAGCGGCAAAATGTGCGCAGCGCTCAATGTCGCTGTCGCTGCCGTGCAGCCTCAAGCCGCAGATCTCATCGATGCCTATCTTCCAGATCTGCGCAGGGTTCAAAGTGGATTGGCTCGTGCCCTGCCTTGAAGCATCCCGATCATTTTTTCGTAAACGCCACCAATCAAGCACCGGCTTGCCCCCCACACCTGGTTGCGCGGCAAGAGTTTTTAGTCGTGAGGGGCACGCCTTGCGACACAAGCGCGGTCACCGGTTTCAGCTCTCTAGTCCAGAGCACCGACTTCGCGCAAAACCGCCGCAATTTCATCGCGAGCTTCTTTGCCCAATGGGCTCTGCGGGGCGATGGGATTTCCGACTTTGAAGCCTTGCAGATCCAGCGCAGCCTTGATGCAGCCAGCAATGGAGTATTTGGCAAAAATCTCGTTGACGCGCCAGAGAGGGCGTTGCAACTCCATCGCCTTGTCCCAGTCACCTTTCTGAGCGGCTTCAAAAAGAGCGATGCTCTGTTTGGGTATAATGCAGGCTGGGCCAGCCATCCAGCCAACACCGCCAATCAACATGACACAGGCCGGAATATGCGCTGAGGCAGCGAAAACCTCCATGCGCCCCTTGGTCCGCTCGATTATGGAAAGAAGGCGTCCGGTATTGGTTGAGGCGTCCTTGATATATCGGATATTTTCAATGTGACTTAGCCGCTCGATGACAGGCAGGGAAAGATCCGAGCGCTGGAACTGCGGATTGGTATAGAGCACCACCGGCTTGCCATCTGCGGCGTTGGCGATCTCGGTGAAATAGGTTTCCACGCCTGCGTCATTCACCGGGAAATAGGCTTCCAGAATGGCCAGAATACCGTCCGCACCGGCATCGATCATATGACGGGTCTGAGCGACCGCGTCGGACGTGGAGGTAGAAGCAACTCCCGCGATGACAGGCACCCTACCCCTGGTAGCCTTGATCACCGTATCAACGATCTCATTGCGTTGCTTCTGGGAAAGGTAGGCAAATTCACCGGTGCTTCCAAGCGGCGTCAAACCATGCACACCAGCCTCAATGAGATGGTCTGCAAGATCAGCCAACACTCCTTTCATAATCGTACCATCAGAGGCAACCGGAGAAACGAGATAGGGAAAAACGCCACAGAAAGACATGGTCGGATTCCTTTGGAAAATCACTGTCGGGCCTGGATCTCATTTCAGGTCCGAACAGGTTTCATTTAACATCTGCCGCAAAGGGGATCGAGGGCTGGGCACCATTCTTGCAGCAGGCCAGGCTGGCAGCCTTGACAGCCATACGGGTAGCCGTGACAGGGTCGGCACCATCGGCCATCATTTTACAGAAATATCCGCAAAAGGTATCGCCCGCACCGGTGGTATCGACGACCTTATCGAGTTTCGGCGAAGGCACATTGACGGCCTCCTTGTCCGGCTCGACGACCATTGCACCGTCGGCTCCCAGAGTGACGATCAACAGGCGCCCCGTTTCTGCTGCATAGGCTTCTGCCCGTTCCAACCTTGGTTCCGAACCGGGCTTCAAGGCATCGAATTCCGTCTCGTTGGAGATGACCACATCGGCCTTTCTGGCAAGAGGGATATATTCCTCCTGAAAAGGCGCCGTATTGAGCACGCTTCTCGCCCCTGCGCTTTTGGCCAGATCGATTGCCCTGTCTATCGATGCAAGAGGGACTTCCTGTTGCAGGAGCAGAATGTCACCGCCCCCAAGGTCGGCAAGAGCAGCGTTGGCAGTAGCAACCGAAACCTCTCCATTGGCTCCCTTAACGATGGCAATGGTATTTTCACCGCTGTCCTCGACCTGAATAAAAGCCAATCCTGTGCTTTCCTTGCAAACTTCGGTGCGAGTGAGGTCAACTCCGTCGGCCTTCAGAAGCGCCAGTGCCAGATCTGCATGACTGTCCTTACCGGTGAGGCCAACCATGCGGACATCCCCCCCTGCGCGCCGCACGGCAAGGGCCTGATTGGCCCCCTTGCCTCCAGCAGACATGGCAAATCCCTTCGTTGGAATTGTCTCACCCGGTCGTGGAAAATCAGCAACCCGGATCACCATGTCGAGATTAATGGATCCGAAAACTGTAATCATTTTTCTGTTCCTCAGCTCTGGTTTCAGCTTTGATCATTGAGATGACAGGCAGCCATGTGACCGGACGCTACATTTTTGAGCGGCGGCCTTGCTTGTCTGCAAATATCCATAGCATGAGGACAACGTGGATGAAAATGACACCCCGAAGGCGGCTTCAAAGGTGATGGGATTTCGCCTTTGATGGTGTGGAACGAGGAATGTCGCCGTTTGAGGCTTGGCACCTGCCCAAGCAGAGCCTGCGTATATGGGTGGTTTGGCCTTGCAAACAGCTCTGCCGTTGATCCCTGCTCTACGATCCTGCCAAGATACATGACGACGACCCGATCGGAGATGTGTCGAACCACGCCAATATCGTGACTGACAAACAGGTAGGCCAGGTCATACTCGTCACGCAAGTCCATGAACAAGTTGATGATCTGTGCCTGAATGGAGACGTCCAGAGAGGCCACCGCTTCATCGCAAACAACCATTTCCGGGCGGACGGCGAGAGCACGGGCTATGCCGATTCTCTGGCGCTGACCACCAGAAAACTGATGCGGAAAGCGGTTCTGGGTTGCAGGATCGACGCCGCACTGAAGCAGCACCTTCTCAATATGGGCGTCCATTTCCAGTTCGGGAACGACCTTGTGATATCGAGCGGCCTCGGAAACAGATTTGCCTATGCGATAGCGCGGGTTCAACGAATCCAGAGGATCCTGAAAGATCATCTGAATCTTCAGATGAAACTGATCGATATCCCTTGAGGAGACATGAGCAACATCCTGTCCATTGTAGAGGATTCGCCCTTCTGTCGGGTTGTCGATACCCGCAACAATGCGGCCAAGGGTGGATTTGCCGCAGCCTGATTCACCGACCAGACCAACCACCTCGCGGCGATGAATTGCAAAGGAAGCATCATCCACCGCATGCACTGTCCGGCGGTTGATCGGCGCGCCAAGGCGGGCGGCAAGTTTCGCAGCAAAATCGGGCTTGCGCTCAAAACGCCGCGTGACATGGTCAATTTCCAGCAATGGGGTTTGCTGTTTGTCTGCGACCTGATCAGTCGCCGGATTAGCCTGAGGATCGGAGGTCATGAGACTTGTTCTCCCTGACGGATCGGATGCACACAACGAACAGAACGTTCGCCCTCCTGAGGAACCAGCTCAACGTCTTCAAGACAATCGAGCTGGACATAGGGACAGCGAGGATGGAACCGGCAACCCTTCGGCATGCGGTCAATTGGTGGTGTCATTCCAGGTATCTGGAACAGACGCGCTCCGGGTGCGTTGTCCGATGGAATTGAGCGGATAAGTCCTTGCGTATAGGGATGTCGCGGATGATCCAAAACATCATCAAGCAACCCCTCCTCGACGACAGAACCGGCATACATCACGTAAACACGCTGTGTAAGCTCGGCGACCACGGTCAAGTCATGCGTAATCCAGATGAGCGCCGTGCCGCGTTCCTTGCAGAGCTTCTGCATCTCGGCGATAATCTGAGCCTGAATGGTCACATCAAGCGCCGTTGTCGGCTCGTCCGCGATGATCAGATCCGGATTGTTGAGCATCGCAATGGCAATCGCCACACGCTGGCGCATACCACCGGAGAACTGGTGCGGATAGGCGTAAAGCCTTTCGTCCGGATCCGGGATGCCAACCATGCCGAGCGCATCACGACAACGTGCTCGGGCAGCGGATTTCTCTATTTTCGGGTCATGCGCTGTAATGGCTTCGATCATTTGCGTATCGATGCGCAAGACCGGATTGAGGGTCATCATGGGATCCTGAAAGATCATGGCCATGCGGTCACCCCGCAAGGAGCGCAGGCGCTTGGCTGATACTTTACGCAAATCCTCACCATTGAGCAGGATCTCTCCTTTTGAGATCCGGCCCGGCCGATCGATGAGGCCCATGATCGAAAGGCCTGTCACCGATTTGCCGGACCCGGATTCGCCCACCAAGCCTACGATTTCACCTGGCTTGATCGCCAGATTAACGTTACGAACCGCCGCAACGGCACCTTTCTCACCATCGAATACGGTCTCCAGACCGCGCAATTCAAGGGTATAGTCTGATCTGCTGGTCATGGTTCTAGTCCTTGAACTTCGGATTGAGGACATCGCGCAGACGATCGCCAACAAGGTTGATCCCGACAATCAGCAGCAGCAAGGCCACGCCGGGAAATACCGAGATCCACCAATCACCGGACAGCATGTATTTGTTGCCATTCGAAATGAGCAGCCCAAGAGACGGTTCTGTTACCGGCAGCCCGATCCCGAGAAACGATAGCGTAGCTTCAAGACTGACCGCATAAGCAACGCGCATGGTTGCAACGACGATGAGCGGAGGCAGGCAGTTGGGCAAGATGTGATTGAGCGTCACCATGCGGGAAGGCAGGGCAAGACAACGGGCAGCATCCACATAGGTTCGACCGCGCTCGACCAGGGCAGCACCACGCACCGTTCGGGCGTAATAGGCCCATTGGGTGACGACCAGAGCAATGATGATCTTGTCAACGCCCTGTCCCAGAATTGCCAAAAGGATGAGAGCGACAAGAATTGGCGGGAAGCTGAGCTGAATGTCGACCAATCGCATGACAAGCGTATCCGTACGCCCACCGAAATAGGCACTGACAAGGCCCATGACAGAGCCGATAACCAAGGCAATGCCAGCCGAGACGATCCCCACGAAAATACTGGTACGAAGGCCATAAAGGATCGCGCTGAGGAGATCCCTGCCCTGATCGTCGGTGCCGAGCCAATAGGTCATGCCCGAGAAGCTTTCCGATCCAGGAGGGAGACGATTATCCATGATATCGAGAACAGCGAGATCATAGGGGTTTTGCGGAGAGATCCAACTCGAAAAGAGCGCCGCCAGAAGCAGGACTATGACAATAAGCGCACCCAACAGACCAAGAGGATCGGTCAACACACGCTTTATGGCGCGACGCACGGGACGGGCCGGAGGCTCGGGCGGAAAACTGTTTGCGGCTGCAATTTGCGCTGCCAGTTCGGCAGACTGGGCCACTGATTTGGCGTTGGTGGACAGATCAGTCATTCGGACCCCCCATCAATTTTGACCCGTGGGTCAACCAGCGTATAGGTCAGGTCAACGATCAGGTTAATCACTGTAAACATGAGCACCGTGATCATCAGGTAAGCCAGAATGACCGGACGATCGAGAGTAGTAATGGCATCGATGATCAGCTTGCCCATGCCCGGCCAGGAGAAAATGGTTTCCGTGACAACGGCAAAGGCGATCAGCGCCCCGAGTTCCAACCCCACAACAGTAATCAGCGGAATGAGGGTGTTTTTAAGCACATGCAAAAAGACAATTCGCCATTCACTCACCCCCTTGGCTCTGGCAAAACGAACATACTCGGACTGCAAGGCTTCTGACACTCCGGCCCGCGTAAGACGAATGACCAGAGAAATCTTGAACAGTGCCAGATTAAGAGCGGGCAGGAAGATATGCGATAGGCCATCCGCCGTCAGAAAGCTCACTGGAACGCCCAACACATCAACCGTATCTCCGCGCCCCGAGGCGGGAAGAATATCGAGCTTGACTGCAAAAAGCAGGATCATCATCAGGCCGACCCAAAAGGTTGGGAGAGAAAAGCCCAAAATGGAAAAGGCCATGATACCCCGGGATTCGGGTTTGGAAGGTCGCAGACCAGCAATCACGCCAAGAGGAATGCCAATAACCAGTCCCATGATCAAAGCACTAAAGGCCAATTCCAATGTCGCAGGCATGCGCTCGAAGATGAGCCCTAGCGCCGGACGGTTATACAGGAAGGAATTTCCCAGATCGCCAGACAATGCGCCCTTGAGAAAATGCCAATATTGTACCCAGACCGGCTGGTCCAACCCCATACGCACGATTAGATCTGCGCGTTCTTGAGGGGTAGCCGTCGCGGAAATCATGACGTCAACCGGATTGCCAACCAGATAAACGCCAACGAAGACGAGAACCGACATCACCAGCAAGGTGAGCAGCGTCTGACCTCCACGGCGAAGAAGATAGGCAGTCATTGCAGGTCTTCCTCCCTGTTTGATTTGGTCTGATTCTTGTTTGATTTGATCATGTTTGCGGCTTTCGCGAGAGACCTCAGATGGTCAAGGAATAATGCTCGAACGCCATCGCTATCAACCTTGACAGCAATACGATGCGGCAAGGATGCTCCTTCGCCGTTTTCAGCATCGATGCACGGCTTGTTGCGCACCCGACTGGTGTGACCAGCAAGCTCGGCTCCAGTTGCAACGGAAACGAGTGAATGCTCGGTGTGAAACAAGTCTGGGGCAACCAGCCAGACAACAGGCAAAAGGTCGTGTACGGGGCCTCCCGCCCCACCATAAAGAGCAGGATTTTCTCGATCACTGGCACGGAACTGGCGAGAAAAGACCTGCCCCACAAGTCCGGCTTCACGTTCGATCAGCTCAAGATCCATTCCCGTCAAGCGACAGGTCCATGTCACATCCAACGGGAAAAGCGTAACGGCAACGCCACTCTCACAGACCATGCGCGCAGCATGAGGATCACTTAACATGTTCATCTCGGCATAGGGAGCCCGATTGCCAAGAGCCTCAAAGGCTCCACCCATTGCAACGATATTTTCAATGCCTTCAAGACAAGCCTTTTTGCCAGCCAGCTTCATGGCCAGAGCGACATCGGTCATGGGACCGGTCACGGCCAGAGTGATCGGCTTGTCTTCGGCAGCAGCATCCTTGATAGCATGGGCCATCGCGTCGGCTGCACTCACCTCCGGCCTGATGACGCTAGTCTCTCTGTTCGGCAAGCAGTGCGCAAGCCCCGACAGATGATCACGAAACGCTCCCAGAGCCTTGTGAGCACCAAAGATCTGATCTCTCAGCAAAGGCCCTGACGAGCCCCTGTAACACGGCACCATCTGGCCTGCATCGGCCAAAGCCACGGTAAACTCGCAATTTTCCAATGCGGTATCCACCGAAACATTCCCCGCGACAGCTCCGATACCGATCAGGTCAACATCCGTATCTGCCAACGCAAACAGAATGGCGGCCATATCGTCAATACCGGGATCGGAAGAGAGGAATATCCGCTTGCTCATCGCATCACCCCGCCTGTGAAAGCGAACGGATCCGCTCGCTCAAAAGTGAGAAGACACCATCCGCATCGACTTTCTGCACGACTTTCGCGTTTGCTTCTTCTCCTGACTGACCGTACCAGTCTGCAACGGTTTGACCGTAGCAAAGCTTGCTATCGCATTCGACGAATATATGCGCGGCTTCCGTTTTGAACAGTTCCGGAGCAACCAGATAAAGGGTCACGAGCGGATCGTGCATCGGCCCACCGTCGCCACCATATCTTCGGGGATCATTGCGGTTCCAACCCGTCAAGAGACGGTGGGTAGCTGCCAGAGGTGTACCAGTGGCCCCACCCTCGAAGTGCGCAATTCTTTCGGGCGAGGTCATTGCCTGATGAGTGGCATCAAGAGGCAAGGCGACATAGTCAAGACCTGCCGAATAGACGATGTTCGCAGCATGGGGATCGGCAAGAATATTGAACTCGGACGTCAGGGTTCGGTTTCCCGCGATCCGATAGGCTCCCCCCATAGACACAAGACAGTCGATTGCCGACAACAAGTCGGGATGAAGTTTGATCAGAAGGGCCAGATTGGTCATTGGCCCCAGGGTGCAGACCGTCAGCTTTTCATTGTTGCCCTTGGCCACTTTTAGCAATTCAGCCATCTTGTCAACGGCATGTTGTTCTGAAGGCAAGGCAACCGGATCTGGCAAAACCAGATTACCCAAACCACCAGCGCCATGGAACTTTCCGAAAATCGCTTCACCGATCATCGGTCCATCACATCCCGGATGAACAGGCACATCGGTCCGTTTGGCCAGCTCCAATATCTTGAGTGCGTTCTTTGTGCAAACTTCAAGCGGAACATTACCACAAACAGTCGTTATCGCTTTGACATCCAACTCGGGAGATCCCAGAGCGAAAAGGATAGCCAGCGCATCATCGACACCGGGGTCGCAATCAATGATGATGGATTTCGGTTTGGAAGGTTTCGCCTCTGCGGTCATGGCAGACTCTTTCTGTTAAGGCGAAGCGGTGTCACAAGTCATCGCTTCGCCTTTTGGCTCTTAGGTTCTTTCTGCGGGTCGTTCTTTATTTTGCCGGATGCACATTGGCCGCTAGCGTATAGCCATCGGTTCTGCCGACATAGGTCAGGCCATCTTTAAGGCCCCAGGTATGTGCAAGGAAGAAGACCGGGATCACTCCCATGTCATCCATGGCGATTTTCATTGCGTCCTGAAGCGCAAGATCGCGTTCTTTGGCGTCGAGCAAGCTACGACCGCGCTGCAATGCCTCATCAAAAGCCTTTGAGCTGTAGCGACCTCGGTTACCGCGTCCAGAATTGGCACTATAGGTTTCCAGTAGCGGGCCAAGCACACCAGAGGCTTCGCCGGTTTCAACGGCTGCACCACCCATGATGAAGCTGAATTCCAGCTTGGAAGCGCGGGAGAAATAGACGCTTTTCGGCAAGGTGACGATCTTGGTATCAATGCCTGCGCGGGTAAACATCTGCCCAATTGCCTGAGCAACAAGGCTATCGTTTGGATACCGGTCGTTTGAAGCATGGAATGTCAGGTCAAAGCCGTTCGGATAGCCAGCTTCGGCAAACAGTTCTTTGGCTTTCTTGGGATCATATGGATCCGGCTTCAGGCTTTCGACATATCCGGTATAGCCATCAGGAACCAGCTGGCCCGCAGGCACGCCCTGCTTGTCCATGATGCGATCGATAATTGCCTGCCGGTTGATGGCCAAAGAAAGGCCATGGCGAACCCGAACATTCTTGAGAGGATTCTCTCCGTTGGGGCCTTTGGCAAATGGAGAAACATCACGATCCTGGTCCATGTGCAAATACATGACACGGTTCGAGCTGTTGGTGACAATATCCGTGCTCCCGTTTTTTTCCAACGTTCCGATATTCGCGGGAGGAACCTGTTCGATCATGTCGACATCACCGGACAGCAGCGAAGCCACGCGAGCAGACGAGTCGGCAAAGACCTTGAAGGTTACATTGTCCCAGTCGGGTTTCGTGCCCCAATAGGCGTCGTTACGCGTCAACTCAATGGTGCTATCGGGGATCCAGCTGACAAACTTGAAAGGACCGGTCCCGATCACGCCCTTGCCGGTATTCAGAACAGAGCTTGCCGTCTCACCTTCTTCCGATGGCAAGATTGCAATACGGGACAGGTTATTCGGCAACAGCGGCATGGCAACATCGGTCTTGAATTCGACTGTCATCGGATCGATAGCCGTGACGGATGTGATGCCTTTTACATATGGCATGAACGAACTTGGACTATTTTCAGAGGCAAGCTTTACACGAGCGATGGATGCAACGACATCCTGTGCATCCAGATCAGAACCATCGTGAAATTTTACGCCCTCACGCAGATGAAACCGCCAGGTTTTCGGATCAACAGCGTTCCATTCCGTTGCAAGAGCTGGCGTCAGCTGTTGACGATCATCCTGGTTGACGAGCCCATCGAAGATATTGCGAGCCATGGCACTATTGGTACCAATGACATAGAACTGAGGATCCATCGAGGTTGGGGATCCGGCAATGCCAATTTTCAAATCCGCAGCCAAAGCTGCTGGCGTGGCAAGGCAAGTCGCAAGAAGACCTGCCGCAATTGACATCGCAAAGGATGGTTTCATCACCATAAGGTTTCCTCCCAATATTTGGTTTCAGAGCATCTATCGGCTCTAACTGCCCGTAAGTGTAAGGCACAGAAACTTTAGAACACAATTCAAATTTTCTTGCCACTCTATGCCAAAATGTTATACCTTGAAACACCATGCATCACCTTCAACAACGCCAGATCGAAGCTTTTCGTGCCGTCATGATTGCCGGCTCAATCAGCGCTGCGGCAGCAAGCCTGAATATCACCCAGCCAGCGGTCAGCAGACTCATTCGCGATTTGGAAACAGAAATCGGTTTTTCCCTCTTCAACCGGATCCGTGGAAGGCTCGTTCCAAGAGCGCAGGCCTCCAAGCTGTTTCACGAGGTCGAACGTGTATTCGTTGGCCTTGATCACATTTCGCGCGTTGCTCAGGATATAAATGCGGAATCCGAAGGCTTCATAAGGCTAGGCACGGTAAGTTCACTCAACAAGGTGTGCGCTTCTGTTGTTTTGCCCGAGGTGTTAGCTGCACACCCGCGGCTGAGCGTGATTTTCGACACCGAAAGCACGGAACGTGTCTTGGACCTTGTCAGTTTACGGCACTATGACATGGGCCTGATTTGCAGCGAATATGTTCCGACGGGATTGTTCAGCGTATTGCTGGGCAGAGGCGACGCTGTTGCTGTTGTTGCGACAGAACATCCTTTGGCGCGCAAAGACAGCGTCTCGATGGAAGACCTGTCTAGTGAACGCCTCATCTTGCCCGGCAGAACATCGCCCTTGCGCTTGTCTTTGGAAAAGACGATCCAAGCAGCCAATATCAAAACGAGCAATTCAATTGAAGCATCACTGGCGAACGGGTGTCGGCTGGCTTCATCCAATCTGGGCGTTACAATAACCGACCCGCTCGTAGCGAAAACGTCGTCTGCCAAGGTCAAGATTCTTAAACTTGAGCCCTCAATGCCGGTCTCTTACCAGTTGGTCAGGCTAGAGAAAGCAAAGGCTACCGGTCCCTCCGCCCTATTCGAAGCCAGTTTTAAAAAGGCGATCGAAAATTTGCTGAACGGATCGTGAGCAGAAATCAACAAGCGGATTGGTCTGACCATAGGCAATGACCCCATCCGGCATCGAACCAAACGCCCGGCGGATCGGCACCATTTGCGATACATCTTTTGTCGACCATTCAGGTCGATCGAAAATAAACGTGTTGACGTCTCAAAGACAATTCAACACGAGAAGCCATTGACAGCCTTTGGCTAGCCGGAAGGAAACGTATCGAATGACTTTCAAGCGGCCCTTTACTACAGAATTCCATCGCTACCGCGCCCTAAGCTTGCTCCACTGACGAAACAAAACCCCGGTTTATAGCAAGCAAGAAAGTCCTCTTGGCAAGTTTGAAAAAACTTCACACCATTAGCTGGTATAGAGATCGGAATGATCGAAAAGTCCCTCAATTTCAATCTTCTTCAGCCTATTGTTAAATAATATCCAGCTCAACTCATCCACGAGAACGTCAAAATTTACAAAAAAATTTTTCATTTTCCTTCTGCACCAATACTCCTCCCTATATATCTGTTTTTTAACATCAATAAGACAATCCAAAATATCTAAAATTCTTGTCGACCCACATCTCTTTTGGGTTGTGAATGCGCCACTGCTTTTAAATAGACATATCAATACGATTGATTATTAGGCTTGTGCTCCAAATCTTGAACCACCGTAGTCTTGCGTATTTGACACTGATCTGAAGCTATGTGATTAATCGATTAATCTTAGTGGCAAGAACTATTGGAATTGAATGTTAGGAGCTCTCATGCCTGATCGGATATGTGCATCAGCCTCCCCTCTTACCCCGAGGGTTCTACAGGCGCTGACACATGTTACCATGCCGCGCGACTATGACACCGTGCAGGCAGATCGCGTTGAAAATATTGATGGTTACAGGTTGGCAGTCTTCCGTTGTCAATCGCTGGTACTGGGATCTGGAGCCGCAGGCCTGCGCACAGCCTGCGAATTGAAGCGCAGAAATCGTGATGTGATGGTGATCACTGGCGGCATGTATATGGGCACGTCGGCCTGCTCCGGGTCGGACAAGCAAACACTCCACACTGCCTCCACCAATCGAAACGGTGACAATTTCGAACATCTGGCAAGAGATCTGGCGGCTGGGGGCTGCATGGACGAGGACATTGCCTACGTGGAGGCAGTCGGATCCATCAGTGCCATGGCGGGGTTGCAATATATGGGCCTGGATCTGCCCGAAGACCAGTTCGGCGCGATTTTGCGCTACCAGACAGATCACGACGAGTATGGCCGTGCGACCAGCTGTGGACCGCGCACATCTCGCCTGATGGTGAAAGCGCTCCTGCAAGAGGCAATCCGCCTCAGCATCCCTTTCCTGACGAGTGCCACAGGCGTCAGGATACTCACTTCGGGGACCGTTGAAGACAAACGCATCAGTGGCCTTATCGTCACCACCAAGGATTTCAGACACAATCCCTATGGACTGGCAGTCATAGAATGCAACGAGCTTGTAATTGCAACTGGCGGACCTGGCGAAATGTACCGCGACAGTGTCTATCCCAAGAAATGCTTCGGCTCTCTTGGAATGGCCCTGGAAGCAGGGATAGAGCTTTCCAACCTCACGGAAAGCCAGTTTGGCATTGGCTCCCCAAGGGAGACCTTTCCATGGAACCTGTCTGGAACCTATGTTCAGGTCATGCCATATGTCTTTTCCCGCGATGCAGACGGCAACGAGCACAATTTTCTTTCTGACACCTACCGAAGTACGCGGGAAATGGTCTCCAACCTTTTCCGAAAAGGCTATCAATGGCCGTTTCACGCCAGCCGAATGATGGATTTCGGCTCATCACTGGTAGACATTGCCGTGCATTTGGAAATACGGAAAGGCCGGAAAGTCTTTCTTGACTTCCTGCGCAATCCATTACCGGCAGAAGGTGGCGCACCATTCAGCCTTGACGATCTGGATGACGATGTCCGGACTTATCTGGAGAATAACGACGCATTGGCAGATTTGCCGATCAACCGTTTGGCAAAAATGAATCCTCTGTCAATCGAACTATACCGCATGAACGGAATTGATTTGACCAAAGAGCCCCTCCAGATGGCCATCAACAACCAGCACATGAATGGTGGGATCGAAATTGATCGCTGGGGGGCCACAAATCTTGATGGGGTTTATGCGGTTGGAGAGGCGGCAAGCACTCACGGGGTCACACGACCGGGCGGATCAGCACTGAACGCGGGTCAGGTGTTCGGAATTCGGATCGCCAAACATGTAGCCCACAAGCGTCGTGTGCGCGCCGACCCTATCGATCTTTCTAGCATCAAAGAACTCTTCCGGGAACTCGAACGGGCAAAAGCCGGTGCCCAATCTATCGCCGAGGTAAAACAAGCCATCCAGACCCGCATGAGTGACAGTGCCGGTTTTGTGGTGCACGGCGAGGATGTGAAAGCCGCTTATGGCGAAGCACAGAAGCTTCTTGATACCGTTCGATCAGCAGGTCTTCAGCTTAAAAGCGACAATCGGGCCGCTGACTATTTCATATGGAAGCAGTTGGCCCTCACCTCGACGGCAGTACTCGCCGCGCTCGATCACTATATTGAAAATGACGGAGGCAGCCGCGGTGCTCGCGTGATCCTAGACGCGTCATCGACACGCATCCCCAAGATCGGCTCGGGAGACCTCACCGCATTTGCTTATCGTGAGGAACAGGAACGGGACAAGAGCAGGAAGATTATCGTGACCTATGATGGACTAACGCTTTCCTGTCATGAGCGCCCAATCCGCCGACGCGACATCAATCCTGTTTATTTCGAAAAAGGATGGGGGGCATTTCTCAGAGAGGAAATATTCGGGACAAAGGATGACGACGGGTAATCTGAACCGGCGGCAACGCCTTGGCACCGGACAAGAGCTAGCCGGTTACGGGAAACGTGGATTGTCGCTCAATCAGTTCCGGCTTCAGTCGAACGGTGCGGCGCTTGCTTTTGTCTCCGTTGATCCGCGAGATGATGATGTCCGCCGCGATTTTTCCGACAAATCGTGAAAAGGTCTCGACACTCGTTAGCGGCGGATTCCAGATGCATGCTTCTGGCAAATTGTCACAGCCGATCAGCGAGAGATCTTCACCGATCACTCGCCCCCGCGACAAAAAGCCCGCGGTGGCCCCCATGGCGACAATGTCATTGTGACAGAATACTGCCGTGAATGTCGTATGGGCATCAACCAGATCGACCGCGCTCTCGCGACCAAAACCACGACTCTGCGGCCCCTGTTTGACGACGATGCAATGATCAGGAATGCCAGCCTTGTGAAGGGTGTCAACAAACCCCTTTGCGCGAAGTCGACCGGTCGATGAACTCTCCAGACCACCGATAACGGCGAATTGCGAATGCGAATCCTTGAGAAACTGTTTTGCCGCAAGCTCGCCACAGCGATAGTCATCAATGCCAACGAAATCGAAATCGGAATTCTCTATTTCACGAACAAACGTGACAACTGGAATTTCATGGGCAAAGGCCCGTTCCAGATCGTCAACTTCCGTGTTGGAACTTGGTGAAACAATAATCCCGGCCACCCCGTGGGCAATGACTTCAGCGATCATGGCCGACTGGCGTTCCTTGTTTTCACCAATATTGGCAATTATCGGCAGATATCCCTCTTGAGACAGCGCCGCTTCGAAGCTGGCCGAGAACTCGCCATAGAAGGGGTTGGCAATATCCTGAACGAGGACACCCACCAAACGCGACCGTCCCGTACGCAGCTTGGCAGCGGTATAGTCGCGCACAAAACCCAGCTCGTCCATTGCCTGTTTCACTTTGACACGGGTCGTTTCGGATACGCGCCCGGTACCGTTCATGGAATTGGAAACCGTGGCGGTGGAAACGCCCGCCCGCTTTGCAATATCCGAGACCGTTACTTTCTGGCGATGCTTTGCCATGCTCTTCCCGCGTATCCAAAAGTCAATTCTACCGGATCAAGATGGACCCGCACACCCAGTCTCCGACAAATAGTCAAGGAGCCCATCGATATAGTGATGTGCTCTCAAAATTTTACCCGTTAGGCAAGTAGATTCTTTTGAACAAAGTTGCAAGCCTTGACTGCTATTCCGCCTTTTACGGCTTATCATGGCCATTGGGAGCCATCGAGCCTTTTCCTTTCAACCATGATTTTGGTACGCCAGTTCCTCAAAATGCATACATGTCTCACCACCGCAAACAGATCAAGCGCCACTCGCGGCCTTCACCCCTTTGTGACGCTTCAGACAGACACATGACCAGGTCTGTAAACAACCCATCGCGCTCGATAACGAGGAACGAGCGCGATGGCAAAAGTCAGTTGATCAACCCAAACATTCTGGGCAGGAAAAGGCTCAGCCATGGCACGTAGGTGATCAGCATCAACGTGCCGATCAGCACCGCGCAAAATGGCAGGATGGCCCGAATGACCCGCTCAATTCTGGCGCCGCTGACACTACATCCAACGAACAGAGCGGTTCCGACCGGCGGCGTTGCTATTCCAATGCACAAGTTGAAAACGATCATCATGGCAAAGTGAATCGGATGCATGCCCAGTTGAAGCGCGATTGGCATGAAAATCGGAGTAAAAATCAGCAACGCTGGCGTTAGGTCCATAAACATTCCGATAATCAGCAGAATTATATTCATCATGATGAAAATAATGATCGGATTATCAGAGACCGACAGCATCCAGTCACTGATTATACTGGGCAGTCCTGTGAACGCCATGGCCCATGACATGATTGAAGACGCCCCCACAAGAAACAGCATGATACCCGTGATCTCCGCCGTCTCCTTGCAGATGATCCACATGTCGGACATGGACAACGATCGGTAGCAGAGCGAGAGGCAGAAAGAATAGAGGACGGCAATACATGCCCCTTCCGTGGCGGTGAAAACGCCTCCGATGATGCCGCCAATCACCACAACGATAAGGCCGAGGCTTGGAATGGCCTGCCAGACCACACGCAGAGCGACCTTCAGGCTGGGACAACTGTCGGCCTGACTGCCATAGCCTCGTTTGCGAGCAATGAAATAGGCAACAATCATGCAACTGAGCCCCATCAGAATGCCGGGAACATAGCCCGCAACAAACAAGGCAGCAACAGAGGTGCCACCACTGACAACCGAGAAAACGATGAGCGAGTTGCTCGGTGGGATCAACAGTCCGGTTGGACAGGACGCGACATTGACCGCTGTCGCAAATGACTTGTCATATCCATCTTTTTCGAACTGCGGGGCAACGGTTTTGCCGACAGCCGCCGCGGCCGCCACCGCCGAGCCTGAAACGGCACCAAACAGCATGTTCGACAGAATGTTGACATGAGCGATTGAGCCCGGCATGCGCCCGACCAAGAGCTTGGCGAAATTGACCAGTCTTTCGGCTATGCCACCGGAATTCATTATGTTACCGGCTAAAACGAAAAACGGAATTGCCAACAAGCTGAAACTATCAACGCCCGTTACAAGTTTCTGCCCTGCGGTGACACTCGCCACCTGCACGGGCAGCACCATGAACATCACCAGCAGCGAGGACAATGCAATGGCAACCGCAATAGGAACACTGAACGCGATCATCAATGAAAACAGGCAAAGGAGCCAAGCTCCGACAGAGATATCCATGGCTGCTTATTTCTCCTCGGAAGAGTTGTTGTTGAGGGCTTCCGCCGGATGCTGCGGAAAGAGCAGATCGATGATATTGAGCACCACATAGATGCAGATCAGCAGGGCTGAGAGCGGCAAAATACCGTAGACATAGCCCATGGGAATGCGCAGAGCTGGCGAAATCTGGAACATGGTGCGCCCCATGAGCGCTATCCCGCCATTGATCATCGCAAGATAGGCGAAGGCAATGACAAGAATGCCGATTACAATTTGCAAGGCGACATACATCTTCGGTGATAGGCTGTCCGCAAGCAGTGTAATCGCCAGATGACCATTTTTGCCAAACAGGAATGAAGCCCCCAACAGCCCCAACCAAATCATCATGAAACGCGAGATCTCATCGGTGAATGTGCTCGGATTGTTGAGAATGTATCGGCTGAACACCTGCCAAGATACAGCAGCTACGAGGAGTATGATGATGACACCACAAAAACTCAGTAGCAACTGATCAAGGCATGCTCTGAACTTCTTTAGGAACGAAAGCATTTGCCACCTTGTTTCCTACTTATGTGTGACGTTCGGCACCAATGACCACACATCGATAGGGGCGTGTGCTTTGTCACTGGTGCCGGTTGAGGCGAGGATCAGTGAAGGTCCTGAATGCGGCGAACATACTCGCCAAGCTTTGGTTCTTTCAGAGCGTCATCGATCATCGGTTTGACGGCTTCGCGGAAAGCCGCTTTGTCGACATCGTAGAACTGAACACCAATTTCCTTGGCTTTCTCGACATTTGCGGCTTCATTGGATGCCCATAGCTCAATTTCCTTGTCGAGGGCTTCCAGAGAGGCATCGCGCAGGATGCCCTGCTCTGCTTCACTGAGAGAATTCCAGGTCGCTTCGGAAATCAAAATGATATCTGGTGTCATAGTGTGTTCATCCTTGGAGAAGTGTTTGGCCACTTCGGCGTGCCGGGCTTCGACAAGGCTGGAGATACTATTCTCTGCGGCATCCATGATCCCCTGCTGTAGACCGGTGTAGATCTCGGTCCAGGGCATGGGCGTTGCGTTACCCCCCAAGAGCGATACCATGCGCATGGAAGTCTGGGATTCTGGTACCCGGATTTTCAAACCTTTCAGGTCTTCAGGGGTGAAAAATGGCTTTTGACCATAAAAGCTGCGCGCACCGGCATCCAAAAGAGAAAGACCGATGAATCCCTTGCCCTTGCTTTCCTGCATCAAGTCCCAAGCAACATCACTATGCATGAAGGCACGCTGGTGGTCAGAGTCGCGGAAAAGGAACGGCAACCCCATCACTTTCAGGGTCGGTTCAAAAGACTCGGCCAACGACCCATTGATCTTGGCCATATCCAATGCGCCATTAATGACCTGTTCGGCCTGATCCCGCTCTGAACCGAGCTGGGCGTTTGGAAAGATCTGAATGGTAAGATCTCCATTCGACTTTTCTTTGACGAGGTCTGCAAAAATCTGCATCCCTTGATGCTGGGCGTTGTCCGTCGACATTGCGTGTCCAAGAGTCAGATTGCGGGCCTGGGCTGATGTGAGAGCCAAAAGGCTAGAGGCCACAAAAGCCAGAATCAACTTGTTCATTTTTCTCTCCCATTATCGCCATGCCTGTTTCATGTATCCCGGAGAAAAAGCGCGTTCTCATATTCGGGGGCATCGTGATCAGGCATCAAGCGTAGAATTGCTTTTCCGTGCGCGAGTGTCAGTCCGCCTGGCTGAACAACTTGCTCGAAAAAGTGGAGCCTCCCCTTTTCAAAACCAGCTCATTCAATCCGTAAAACTCACTGCGCACCCTCATGATTAAACGATTAATCAAAAGAATCGAAGATGTGGAAAATACCTAACTGATGCCCTTTTGGGGGAAATCGATGCTTACCGGAGCATTGCTGGTCTTCACCTGAGATCTGCCGCATCAAGAGAAACGCCACTGTCCTGCAACAGGTAAATGAGTGCCAACATCAGGAATATAAAAGACAAAGTTCGATAGCCTTGCCTGCCCGCCTCAACGAACGAGGCACGGCAAAAGACAATGACACACTGATCATTTGCCAGTTGAGTGATACGCCAACAACAATGGGGAAAATGTGAGGAATCGAAAACCGGCAGGCACCTTCAGGATCTTGTTTGGAAAGAAATATCAGCAAAGACCAACAAGACAAAAGCCCTCGCAACTGCCTGAGCTGCAAGGGCTTTTAGTCGAAAGTGGTACGCCCTACGGGAGTGCAACAATCTCAACATTTCAATGACTTAATAGTGTCCAACCTCCAGAACTGGCTCGTTGAAATTATTGAGCAATTTCAGCAAATGTCCAACCCCTTTGCGACGATTATTATCAGCCTCATACAGGCCTAATACCGTTGACTGGAAGACAATCTTTCCATTCGAAATCAATTAGGGCCGCGATGTGAACCGACCTGCGTGTTGACCTCTGACGGAAGGCAACACACAGCCCGTCTTCAAGCATTTCAACAAAATTGGCTGCAAAATACAATGGAGATATCCCATGAAGAACCTTTGCATAAACATGCGCTCGACAATCAGTGTTAGAAACTTTTCCGAAGGAATGATCTCTTGTAAGGAAATATCCGCCGAACAGGTGGCAAGCTTCATCGCATCGGCCCGTCGAGATAACGCAAAGATAATAGGCCTATATGATTTCGGCACAGAAATCACTGATCAAAGGTGTCAAGATTTACAAGATCTTCTAGTGGCATTCGAAACAGTTACCGGCACATATCTCTCAGAGGACGCGTTTTTTGAAGAACCAGATGAAGATGGCGATGCGTTTCCAGTCGTAGATTGCACATCTATGGTCAACGAAACCTGCAGTATGTTGGTCGTGGAGTACTATTTCACCTTCAACAGTAACGTCAATTCTCTGAATTTTCGGGACAATATCTCAGTCACCCACGATGACATGGTGTTTTACTTATTCGAAAGACAATGAGGCTCTACGCTCTAAATACAGGAGCGTGTTTAGCAATCTCGGCCCAATGCTGCCGTTCGTGATCGGATCTACGCGGCAAACCCACTTCCCCATTGCTGTCATTCGCATGAAGCGCAGCATTCTTTGCGATCAGACGACGGGTGAGCGGTCTTTCTGGACCTTTTGCAGTAGCGCCGTGTTTCAAACCTCATCGACAAGCCAACCAGTAAATCCGGGCGAAGAGGCGCCGTTAGCTGCATCTTCAAGCATGTGAGGCCGACAAACGATGATGTCGCTCAATTTTTAAGTTCAAAATCGAGCGACATTTTTGGTGCGAGTTAGGACCTTTTTGCGCTGGCGTAAATTAGCCTTTGTCACCTAGGTTCGGATATGCATTCTTCACTTACCCGCCTAAATGGACGATTACAGGCCCAATCATTTCCATTACGATCTAGGTGTGCATTCTTCGGAATAACGATGGCTATGCATTTCGACTCTGAAGCCTTATATCCACGTTCGCAAAACCAACCGCGTTTTTGTGAAGTTCCAGACAAATATGCATTGTCTGGAACTTCTATCTTAATACAGTCGTTGTCTGTACTGTAGTAGCCGCGCTTACATTCCCATCCACGCCCATAAGCTGCATCCACGAGATAGCCGTTTGCGGGCACTTCAATGGCAATACACTGCCTATCGCTTTTTCGAAACCCTCGATCACAATCCCAGCCATCACCATAGGTTGCTCCCGTTAGGTAGCCATTAGCCGGTGCGAGAAGCTTGGTGCATTCAGATCCATTCGCGAAATATCCATATTCACATTCCCATCCACTTTCTCCTACATATTCAGATAAGTATCCATTTGGAGGAACGTTGATGAGAAGACAGGACACTGAAGATTTACGATATCCACGATTGCATTCCCAATCATCACCATAGGAACCCAGATGAGCATTCTCCGGCACAGCAATCGCGATGCAAGAATTGTCCACTTCTCTAAATCCGTGAGAACATTCCCAGCCTGAACCATATGTTTCATTCGTTAAATACGCATTCTTGGGTACGTCAATTAGAGAACATTGGCTGTCTTCTTTTCGATAGCCCTTTTTGCATTCCCAACCATCACCATATTGCTTTTCTTGAGAATTAGCAGGGAAACTGCTATTGGCTAAAGCGATGGTTGAATTGGCGAGTAAAAATCCTGGTAAGAAAAGAACAGCAAGAAAAATTGCTGCATTTTTTTTCTCTCTTGCTGACTTTACCGTTTTCTTTTTTGTTTCAAAGAGGATTGGCCGATATCGACCATGAGATGAAAATTTCTCAAATCTGAAAAGCTCCATCATTGTTGCGGATCTTTAAGCAATTCCATCTGACACGCTTGGGCAAGAAAACCGTTCGGTTTTTCCGTTCCTGCAGGGGTCGCCCATCCCGACTTTTCAACGATTGATTGCCGTTGGTAACTGCTAGCGGCTTTAAGCTCAGTGATAACATTTTGAGACAATGGATCATCTTTCGAGTTTTGAATACAGTAAGGCAAGAGAGCAGCAACAACGGCTGTTCTAGCTGCCTTGTCTGACAACTCGTTCGCTGTATCAGTCATCATCCAGCCTCCCCAGTTGAAGCCGACAACAGCCAGAACAACAGCGCCAGTGCCCGCACCCAAGAGTGCTGGTTTAATCCATTCGGTGATTGTCATGATTAACTTCCAATCGGTTGTAGTTTTATAGAGCCTCATCGCTCGAACTAAATACAGATGTAATTTATCAGAAATGAAGATGATTAGAGCGTCTGAAAGACAAGGTTATATTTAGAATTACCTTCGGTTCCTGCTCTAATGAATTTGTTCCTATTTTGTTCCATCAAAAACATAAAGCCGACATGATACATGCCGGCTCGGTAGCTTATCAGTCAGCTGCTTGCAGATTGACTGCGGAGCTTTTTCCATCCCGGCCGGATTCCAACTCGTAGGAGATCTTCTGGCCTTCGGTAAGGGAGAAAATATCAGAGCGCTCGACTGCTGAGATGTGAACGAAAGCATCTTTGCCGCCGTCATCAGGAGCAATGAAACCGAAACCTTTGGTGGAATTGAAAAATTTAACTGTACCAGTAATCATATTACTGTGTCCCTTTTAAATATATCGCCCGCGATATGCGGCGAATTGGCAGCCTCAACGTCGAATGCTGGGCCTAAAGGAACAGAATTACGAAATTAAATTGCATTCATTACATATACTATCCATTCGGAAATAGATAGCTTTATTTTTAAAATTTGGAAAATATTATTTTAATATATAGTAATTTCAATAATTTTACATCATGACGATAAAAATTATTGAAATAATAATTAAAAGCAAGCCAGAACAATTCTGTGAGACGGGAGCCCTTTAGCGAGCCTTCTGCCGTCTTCGTACAGGTTTTTTTGTCACATTCAGGTCCCGATCTTCGCTTTCTTTGGCGAGCCGCAGCGCCCTAAGCCTTGAGATATTCTCGCGGGTTTTTAGTGTCCGCTCTTCTTGCTCGTTCATAGCCTCCTTTTGAGACTTCTGAATAGCAGCGAGCCGTGATTCTGCCTTGGATCTGGCAATACTGGTCATTAAATTTTCCTCTTTTTGAAAAGATTGCGCCCATGCGCAGCCTCCGAAATTTTTAGTCAACGAGTTGGAGATTGACAGCCTGCCGTTTGCCGCAAGTGTTTCTTTGCAGGTCATAGGAAAGCTGCAAACCTTCGATCAGGCTGGTCATACCTGCCCGCTCGATGTCTGAGATATGAACGAGAGCATCTTTGGTGCCGTTGTTCGGTGTAATAGCGCCGAAGCCTGTCGTTGCGTTGTAGTATTTCACTGTACCAATTGTCATGATTGATGCCTCTTCGAACATGTCCAGACTCAGACCCACTCTGAGAAACATCCAAAACCAAATAGGCCTCGGAGAGCAGGATTTCATAATCTGAAAATTTTAATTGGAAGGCAGAAAGTTTTTTGCGCCGCCTTTGCGGATGCACTATATATAGAGATAAATATTAATTTTGCAAGATTATTAAATTTCTGCCAGTCCCAAGCGAAACAATTTTATAAACTGCGACAATACATCTTTTATTCTATTGCCATGAAGAATAATATTTTTAAGGGCATGGATAGACGCCAATTTTACGTCCGCATCACAAGGAACTACAGCCAGACACTTCATCTATCCAGACCGAGAACTCCGTCAGTTCGTGCTGTCCGAAACTGTGAGCCATGGGCACATCTGCCGCATCACGACCGCGCGCAATAAGAACGCGGCCAAAGCGGAGGTCGTTGTTGCGCGGATCGAATACCCACCAACGTCCTCCGAGAAAAACCTCCATCCAGGCGGCAAAGTCCATTGGCGCATCCACCACTCCCTGCCCCACATCGCTAATGTAGCCCGTGCAGTAACGTGCGGGAATATTAAGGCAGCGGCAAAAGGCTATTGCCAAGTGGGTAAAGTCGCGACATACGCCAACTCGCTCTTGATGCGTTTCCAGAGCAGTCCGGGTCGGCCTCGAATGCTCGTAGCCGAAGAGAATTTGCTTATGAACATGATCGCAAACGGCCTGAACTCGCTTCCATCCCAAAGGAGTGTGACTAAAGGTCTGCCATGCAAAATCGGATAGCAGGTCGGATTCGCAATATCGGCTAGGCAGAAGATAGGTCAACACCTCGCTTGGCAACTGCTCGACCGGCATCTGAAGAGCGTCTTCATTGATGGGATCCGGAGTGCCAGAATCCCTGATGACACCGTCAGTGGAAACCGTAACCGTGCCCGCAGGTGCCAAGATCCGGTTGCCCCAGTTGCCGAACGGGTCCCTGAATGCCTCGATCGGAATAGCAGGATCAACAACGAGAAGATCTGGGCGTTCGAGATCGCTGGCTCTTGAATAGTGCACATTGAGCAACAGGATCATAGGAGTGGGGGCAGGAAGGGAAAAAGAAAATCGGCACCCAAAGTGCATTCGCATATCTGCGTTCCTTCAGCTTGAAATCAACGGGGGGCTGAAAGAAATCGCAACCAGATCAGCCGACTGGTTGAGCTGATCTTATCATAGACAGCCGATGGCTGCACGCTTTCATCTCGGGAAGGCTCATAATCGTCCGCTTTCGCCTGCGGTACCACGGATCTCGCACCTGCAGCAAATGACCGCAATCCGCCCATTTACGGCAATCGCGGTACAATGGAACATGACCGTTGTGTGCGGCAAAGGTTTGAAAGTCGACATCACCGCCAAAATTCGGGCTCGTTGTTCTGAGACTTCCACTTTCATGCGGTCACGGCCCCTTTCCTCGAAATCACAAAAGTCATCATACCTTGTTGGGAAAAGGTCTTTCCGGTGTGGAAAAAAGGTCGTGTCTTGCTCAGGTAACAGACGCATCTCTTCAATCATCGCATAACAGTGCCATCCAAAACATAGGTTCATAAGTAATCAACAACATAGGTACTTATGCCTTACGAACCTCTGTTCGTCGATTGTCTTGCTTCGAACAATTTTTTTTGGCTCACGTAACAATCGCACTACTTACTCTACATATTGAGTAAATGGAGATTGAATATGGCCTATAAGATCGCTGTGCTGGCCCAAAAAGGAGGTGTCGGCAAAAGCACCATCGCCCGTTTGATCGCAACAGAATTCTCGCGCCTCGACGAAGGCACCTGGAATGTTGTCATCGCGGATATGGATGTTCTTCAAAGCACCAGTTTCCACTGGGCAGAACGCAGAGACCGAAACGCTATTACCCCACATGTTCTTGTCGAACGGTTCAAATTTGTCGACCATGCACTTGCCGCCGCTGATGGCTATGATGTGATGGTATTCGACGCCGCGCCGCACGCTTCACAAGATACCCTCAAGATTGCAAGATTTTCAGACGTTGTTATCATCCCCACCGGCTTATCTCTCGACGATTTGGAGCCGACGGTCAATCTGGCGAGAGAGCTCCACGCCAAAGGCGTAAAAGCGAATACGATCGTGATGGGTCTTTGTCGGGTGGGTGACAGTATCGTTGAGGAACTTGAAGCACGCCGGTATCTTGCCGAAACCGAATTTCGCACCGCGTCCGGGCACCTCCCTGACCGGACTGCTTACCGCCGCGCAAGTGACATGGGGCAAGCTGTGACCGAGACGCCATATGGCAGCCTGAATCAGAAAGCCAAGCATTTCTATCAATCACTCATGCAGCAACTCTACGAAACCTACCAATCTCAGGAGCAGCAATAATGGCCAAACTGGCAAAGCCCGGAACCAAAGGGTCCCCACCGCCACCAAAATCGACAGCAGCGACCACCAACACCCAAAGGGTGGCCAGTGATAAAAAGATACAGATCCCGATCATGGCCTACCCGGAATTGCGGCGGGAATATAAGGCATACTGCGCAGAGCATGACATCACCATGTGTCAGCAATTTGAGGACATGTTTGCCTTCTGGAAGGCGCATCACTCGTAGGTAAAGAACCTGCGTGATTCAGCAACCGATTTACCTAGGTTCATGGGAATCCATGTTTCTGGAAACACACGGACCCGATCATTGCTCTTTGAAGACTGAACTGCTTGTCGTCGCTAAACCGTCACGACAACAAGCGAGATCCACTATGAAGACGGGATCGGGCAGTTAATCTCTTCGCACGGTTTTCCGGTCCAGTCTTGCCCGTCTCTCAGCATTGCGCGGATCTGGCGCCTTGGCCATCATGTTTTCCAGGCCCTGTTCCTGAAATGACATTTTGGCTTCTGCTTTTGGATCAGCGGTGCCATATTGCTGTCGGTGCTGGTCACGATAGGCCTTAAGGGCGTAAAATTCATCCAGCATCTTTGACCGCACCAACTTGAGCGCTTCGTTGCCAACCTGCGTAGCAATGACATTCGCGATGCCGCCGAGAATCCGCTTCATTGGCTTTGAAAGACCCTTGATCTTATCAAGACTGACCTTGACGTCCATTTTCAGAATATCGTCAGACTGAGGCTCTGCATGAGGGTTATAGTTCACCTGCACATCGACCAGTGACGGATCCGCCTTGAATTGGCGTTCACACTGAGCGGCCTCTGAGCTCCAGATTCGCCGGGCATACTTTTTGATCACTTTAAGAGCAGGTTGCCATTTGGCTTTTAAAATCGCTCTCTTCTCATCATCCTTGGGAGCAGACGGGCCAAAGATCAGCGTGTCTTGCTTGACCGCTCCACTCGACGGTTGATAGGAAATCACTCCATCATCGACAGCAGCCAGGCCTGCTTCAAGAGCATCGTCGTGTCTCGCGATATACTGCTCATTCAGTTCTTTTTGGCGTAACGCCTTGGTCCGAATTGCATCTGCCTCCCGTTTTGCTTCTTCTGCCTTGGCAATGATCTGATCGCCCTCCGCCTGTTTTTGCCGCTGTTCGAAATATAGCGCGTCTTCGGCAATCTGGATCTCGCATTTCTTGGAAGTCACATACTCTTCAAATTCCCGCTTTTTCCTTTCCAAGTCCCGCCGATTTGCCTCGATGCTTTCCTGCAGGCTATGTGCTTCGTCGATTGTTTTTCTAGCCTCCGGCAGATCTCTTCTCGTCACCGCAAGCTGCTCATGAGCAGCCATTTGCTGAAGATATTCAGCTCGTGGCAGGCGAAATCGCTTGGGGCCATATCGCATCAGGCCGGCGTTCCTGAACACTGAAGTATAGATATCATCTTGCCACTGTTGCATGGCATGACGATAGGCTCGACCCTGTTCGGCCATATTGTCTTTCTTCCAGCCAGCGCCTCGACGGATATTATCAACGGCAGCTTTTCCTGGATGAAGCCAGGTGACCTCTCCACGCACAGGATCAACGCCATAAACATGGATATGCATATGCGCTTCGTCCCGGTGCACAACTGCCATCGCAAATTGACCACCTGCCTCTTCGAGGCGGTCCGTTTCGAAACGGACGACCTGTTGAAACAAGTCCATACACTCGTTCATCAGGTCGGGCATTGCCCATGCATCCGCACTCAGGATTGGAAGCGAAATCACAGATGAATATAGCGTGTGTTTGTCGACTCGCAGGGCTTTGGTGCGTACGGATTTTTTCCCAGTCTTTGGAATTGTATATGGCACCTGCTGTTTGACTTTGCAGGCATCATTGTGAGCTTGGCGTAGCTCATCAAAATTTTTACAAGAGCCCGGTATAATCAATGGGTCTGGATCTGGCTCTTCCACATGACTACATGATCCAGGCTTGCGCTCTGCCTCGGCGATAACCTCTTCGACAGTCCAGGCTCTGTCTCCATTGGCACGCTTTTTTTGTTGGCCGCCTTTGCGGCTATATGACTCGACGCGACCGTATTGATAACCTTGCAATTTCCTCGCTCCACATGTCTGTTGTGATGACCTGTGGAGCAAATAGGGCGCATTTCATTGGTCCGGAAATAAAAGCAAACGACCCCAGAAACCTCTCATTTTCAGAGACATATTAAGGGTGGTTCAAGAGTAATAGGGTCCGACTATACGTTTTGATTTCTCCGCTTTCGCGGATCAAAACGTGTCGGCTCTCCGAGGGCTCTTACGCAGAGTGCGGCATGGGAAACCCCTGCACCCGGCGCCGATGATATCGCCGCATGAAAAGCGCTCCGCCTTCTCAAACTCTTCAGGGGCCATCAGCCGGACCAGAGGGGGCTATCGCGCCCATCCTCTTGGATCTCCCACTCGTCTCCGACGGGCCTGTCTGGCGACTGGTAGACGATCCTCTCTGCCAGACCAACTCCGGCCAAGGGAGCGATTGCCATGCCCACCTTGGAACCCCTAGGCAGCCTTCAGCCGGACTCGAGACAACCTCTTTGTGGCGGTTTTCTCGAGGCTCTTTCCCTTAAACTGCAAGCTCCCTGATCCATTGCTGATCCCACCAATCAGCATGAGGTCAGAAAGCTTTGACAGACGGCAACCGGCTTGTGCGCAGCGGGTCTGGTGACGCCGCGCCCGATCCGGTTCGCCAGAAAGAGAAAACAGAAAAGGCAGGTGTCAAAATCCCTTCAACCTAGGTCGGAGATATTATGACCACCGCCAAAAATTTATCCACGACGCACGCCAGCAAATGGAAAGACACTGTCAGCTGTGGCGACATCGTTGCCTTTGAGATGCCTTCAGAACATCTCTACAATCCTCTACAACCACCCCAAAAGGCATTACCTTGGCTCATCGTTGACGAGGCAATCTATATCGGCACCCGATATCTGACCCTCGCACGGGGGCATGCCATCGGGACGACTTTCAACCACGGAGCCCAAATCCGCGTCGAGCGTTCTGCCGCCTTTGGTGCTGCAGGTCTCTCGCAGCCGACAGTCTACAATTTGCGGGGGCTTGTGATTGTCTCTGTCAACCATGAAGGCTTTGCTCCCAACAAGGATGGGACTCCAGTCCTTGGCCGGTTGATTGGCGATGAGCTCGTTCAGTTGGAACACCATAGAGCTCTTATCCATGCCATCAACGTTGAGCGCGCAGAAGGACGAGCCGATCTGCTCAAACTACAAGCCCTTCTTGCCAAGACATCTGGCCGCAAAATGTCCGGAATGATCATCCCTGCGCCGATTGCCATCCCGACACCCGATCCCCAGAAGTAGTCACAGAATGGTTTGAGATTTGTCCGACCAGCCACGGTGTCGGCCGGACAATCCACCAACCCAATTTCTATGAAAGGAAGATACATGCCCCTTATTCCAGAAACCTATCGCCACAATATTTCGCTTCTCGTCGATCAGCGCTCGACCGATGCCAGCCGCATCCTCGATATTGGAGCCGATGCAATCTGCGCGGCGAGACAGGCGTTATCCTCTTTGCCCGATATTGCAGTCGGCGATATTCTCGATGACATCAGGCCATTACATGCCCTGATCGATGCTGTCAGCAATCGCGGTATCCTTGATCCGCAATTTGACGAGCTCGTCGACGATTTGCTTGAAGCACTACCTATCCTCGACGAGGCCGATCCTTTGGCTCCGGCCTACGCCAGTGCCCGCGCCGATCTGCTAGAAGCTCAGTATTTCGCGAACCGATTTCTGGACATCATTCACGCTGAGAAGCGACGGGCACAATCGTTCAGAGAGATGTAAATCAAGTAAAACGCACCGAACAACCTCGCCATCCATGTATGCGATGGCGAGGCCAATGAGACAGCGTTGGCGGGAAAGCTGATAGTTTCAACAAATACGGCAGAAACCGCGAATAAACCCTCATGAAATCAGTTAGATAACTTTATTGTCAATTTCATTTGGGTTTGTGAAATTTTTGCCCTATGCAAAACCGCACATATTGTGCCTGTTGGCCAGCAATCACAGCGGCCTAAATACTGCTCATCGGGACTGACAGGATTTCTGAATACCTCGATTATATCAGGAAACCGAGGTGATCAAAGAGCATTTCGGCACAGATCGCGGTCTTGAGAGCGTTTTTCTCACGAAATTGACGACTTCTGGTTTGGGAGGCTCTCAGCGTTTCTACTTCCCTTTTAGTCACGCAAACGCAAAGAGCCGTCGGTTGGCATTCAACCGGGCGGCATAGCGATGGAATTCGCCGAGAAAGCAGACAGGAGCCGTCATAAAAAACCGCAGCGACATTCAAGCAGGCAGACATAAAGCGGGCCATCCGCGGCGCGCAATCAGCACGGTGTCGCCATAGCGGCAATCTCTATCACCGTTTTCGGTGAAATCACCCTGAAGATCAAGGACCCTGATCAACCGGGACTGAGAGACGTAGACGATTGGGACAACATATTGGAAAAATGAAACGTAATCTCTTATCCCGGCGTCACCAGAGTCACGGACCGCCACGGCAAGACCCGATGGCGCTTCAGACTCAAGGGATGCAACTCCTGCTATATCCAAGGAACATATGGTTCGAAGGAGTTCGAGGCTTCTTATCAAGCAGCAAAACTAGACAAACCATTCGAGATAGCAAAGACCAAGGCGAAACCAGGCACCTTTGACTGGCTCATCACACAATATATGCGGACAAAAACCTTCCGCGATATTGGGGATGTTTATCGTCGAAATCTCAGTCTGGAGATGGAGCGCTTTCGGAAAGATCACGGGCACCGCAGCATTACTGGCCTCAAGAAAAAGCACGTTGAGGCACTGATGGAGGCGAAGCGTGACACTCCTGCGGCTGCCAACAAACTCAAAAAGCTCATCGGGCGCCTATGCCGCTATGCCATCAATGATTTTGGCTATGCAATGACGGATCCCACCCAGGGCGTTAAACCCTTTAAGACGAATGAAGATGGCTACCATACATGGACCGACGCAGAGATCTCTCAATTCCTTGCTCATCATGGAGAGGGCTCTTTGCCGGCAATCGTCTTGCATCTTATTCTTTACACCGGAGCAGCCCGACAGGATGTCAACCGGATGGGCTGGCACAGCATTTACGAAAACAGGATCTGCTATAGTCGGGGCAAAACAGGTGGATTGGTTGACCTTCCACTTCATGCCAAACTCGAAGAGTTTCTAATCAACATTCCAAGCCATCAGAAAACCTTCATCACTCAAACAAAATCTGCTGATGAAAGCTATACAACTGAATCATTCGGCAATTGGTTTGGGAAACAATGCAAGGAAGCCGGCGTACCGGGAAGTGCGCATGGATTACGCAAAGCTGGTGCAACGAAGCTGGCGGAAGCCGGCGGCACCGAGTTTGAAATCATGACTTTCCTGGGCCATTCGAACCCGGGAGAAGCACGGAAATATGTAAAGAAAGCAAACAGGAAGCTGATGGCCGACAATGCAATGGCAAAGTTGAAATGATGTCCAACCTAGGTACCCCGGTTGGACAAAAGCCCTCGCAACCACCTGAGCTGCAAGGGCTTTTTGTCGAAAGTGGTACGCCCTACGGGACTCGAACCCGTGTTACCGCCGTGAAAGGGCGGCGTCCTAACCGCTAGACGAAGGGCGCTCATCAATCGGTGAGGCGGTTTATAGGGAGCTTTCAGACAAAGCGCAAGAGACGATTTTGACGAAACTGTGAATATTCAGTCCGCCTGTGGAATAAACTCGATACGGCGCGTCACGAAGCCTGATTTCTTGTTCATTTCCAGAACACTGGTCATTCCCTTGCCATCGACAAGAAGATAGACCGTGCTGTTTTCGATCATCATCGAACGGATCGTTTCTCCGGGTTTGAGCTGATTGACAATTGCACCACCAACCACTTGACCCGTGCCAACACTTTCATTATTCGACACGCTCTTGTAGATAAGAACACCAAGTACCGCCAGAATGCCGAAAACCATGACCAGAACCGAAGACATGAGCATTCTGCGCACTTTTCGTTCAACGTCCTTCATTTCCTGGCTTTGAGAGGACTCTTCACCAGCTTCATGCTGGTCGGTAGTTTGTTGCACCATGTCTGACTCATATTCTGATTCTGAAATTCTGACCTTTGAAGTCGAGGAAACCGACGCCGGAACACGCCTCGATGCCATCATCGCCAGCAAACAGGAGCGGCTCTCCCGATCTCGTTTCAAAAGCCTGATCAAGGACGGTCAGGTGACCATTCAAGGCCCTGATCAGCCAGAGCGGACGATAGTCGAGCCTAACCATCGGGTCAATGCCGGCGATCAGATAACTGTCACCCTGCCCCCGCCAGAAGATCCGACTCCACTTGGCGAGGACATTCCTTTGGAAATCGTCTTTGAGGACGATGACCTTGTTGTCGTCAACAAACCCGCAGGGCTTGTTGTTCACCCGGCGGCAGGCAACTGGTCAGGAACACTTGTCAACGCCCTGATCCACCATTGTGGAGACAGTCTGTCGGGCATAGGCGGGGTACGAAGGCCCGGCATCGTCCATCGACTGGACAAGGAAACCTCAGGCCTGCTTGTTGTTGCCAAGAATGATGTTGCCCACAAGGGCCTGAGCGATCAATTTGCCGACCATGGCCGTTCAGGCCCCTTGGTCAGAGCCTATATGGCTCTTGTCTGGGGGCAGCTTGACAAGAAAAAGGGCACCATCGACACCCAAATCGGCCGGTCCCAGAATAACCGCCTCAAACAGAAAGTCCTGAAAGTCGGCGGGCGCCAGGCAATCACCCATTATCGGCTCATCGAAGAATTCGCATCCGAGGGCACAATCCTCGCCTCTCTGGTCGAATGCCGTCTTGAAACGGGACGGACACATCAAATTCGCGTTCACATGGCCCATATCGGTCACCCATTGATTGGTGACCCCGAATATGGGCAAGGCTTCAAGTCCAAACTGAACAAGCTGCCCGAAACACTCGCTCGCGATATCGAGGAAAGAAAACGCCAAGCCCTGCATGCCGGTCTGCTGGGATTTGTCCACCCGATCTCGGGCGAAGAGATGATCTTTGAAAGCGATATGCCTGAAGATTTGCAAAATGTAATGAAGGCACTGAAAAAAATGTCAATTTAATTGAACCAAGGCCCTGAAATTAACGTAATTGTCTCTATATATTAAATCTATGCTCAGGCCGCACTGGCTGCGCAACCCGTCCTGCCGCATCTTTTTTTGGGGGACCATCGGGAGACTATTTTATGACGAATGAAACAGGCAATGTTCCAGCTCTCTCCTCAGAGGGAGGCCTCAGTCGCTATCTCAACGAAATTCGCCGCTTTCCCATGCTTGAGCCGCAGGAAGAATACATGCTGGCCAAACGATATGCCGAGCATGGAGACAAGGGGGCCGCACACAAGCTTGTGACCAGCCACTTGCGCCTCGTCGCCAAGATCGCCATGGGATACAGAGGCTATGGCCTGCCAGTGAGCGAAGTTGTATCAGAAGGCAATGTCGGGCTCATGCAGGCAGTCAAGCGCTTTGACCCAGACAAGGGCTTTCGCCTCGCCACCTATGCCATGTGGTGGATCCGGGCATCCATTCAGGAATATATCCTGCGCTCTTGGTCACTGGTCAAAATGGGCACCACCGCAAACCAGAAGCGTCTCTTCTTCAACCTCCGCAAAGTGAAGGGCCAGATTCAGGCCCTAGAAGATGGCGATCTGAAACCGGATCAGGTCGACTATATCGCCGAGAAGCTTGGCGTCAGTAACGAGGAAGTCATTTCCATGAACCGTCGCCTGTCCGGTGACGCCTCTCTCAATGCTCCGCTCAAATCCGATGGAGAAAGTGGGCAATGGCAAGATTGGCTGGTTGATGAAAGCGACACCCAGGAAACAGTTCTCGCCGACAAGGAAGAATTCACGCACCGGATGGAGTTGCTCACCAACGCCATGGGCATTCTGAATGATCGTGAACGCCGTATTTTCGAAGCCCGTCGTTTGGCAGAAAAACCGGCAACCCTTGAAGAATTGTCAGAAGAATTCTCAGTCAGTCGCGAGCGCATCAGACAGATCGAAGTGCGCGCCTTTGAAAAAGTGCAAAAAGAGGTTCAGACCCAGGCCGCCAAAACCCTTGAAACGGCTTGAACATCGGGTTTCCGATGATGGCACAAACCCTTTCGCTTTTGCTTGAAATACAGGATCCTTGTAATACAGGCTCTATGACCAATCCGCCGCTGTTTGACCACACCCCATAATCTGGCAAGAATGCCATATGGGGGATGCTGGCCGGGCAGAGGGGCATTTGGCCATTGTCGCGCCATGTAGATGAAGCAACGACCCTGCTTTGAACAAGGAAGGCCCTATTGAGCCCAGGCCTCGATGGCCTCATCAATCACCTGATCACCACGCTCGCCCTTCTCAAGAGTCAGGATTGCGCGCCGACCACTTTGATATTGAATCGGAATATCAATCCATCCGCGCAAATGCAGAAGCTCAAGATTATAGCGCTCTTCTCTGGCCCCTGATGTCAAGGCAACCCAATGCAGATTATCGTCGATACGGATTGCGGCACCAACCAGACCCTCGCCCCTGCTCTGTTCGGTTGGCTTGAGAATAAGGCCGGGCACCTTGACGATCGCCTTGCTTTCATCCGCCTCCTCGCGGATTGCCGATATCTCGATCAGGTGTGATGCAGGCAACTCCGCATCAAGGTTTTTCTTGATCTTCAGATTGAAGGAAATTTTCTTGTCCGGAATGGTCGCATCCACGTTGACAACAGCATTCACACCCTCACCTTGCAAAGCCCATAAGGCTTCACCGGCAGAGGCAGACCCCGGTTCGCCATTCTCTCCCTGCTCCTCATAAAGGATGGACCGTTGGGCCACGGGAAGCGCTGTAGCACTGTCTCCACCAGTTCCGGTCGTATCGGCATTCACATCCTGATCGCTTTGCGCCGCAGACCCGTCATTGGCAGGAGCGCTACTATCAGCATTTTGAGGCGTCGGAGAAACAGGAATGGTCTTCACGGATTTGGCAGGGATGGACGTCGAATCATTACTGTCAGTCTTGTCGTTGCCTGGAACTTGTGTTGTCTGGCCATTGCTTTGACTGACAACGACACTGTTGCCACTTTCATTGCCACCCGAGCCCCAAAGGGAATCCCGATTGGCATAGACAAGATATCCGCTGCCCAGCACGAAACAGACAACCAGCGCAACAAGCGCCAAAAAGCCAAAACGCGGTTTGGTGTCGTCTTCCTCATCAAAGCCGATCTTGTAATCTGGCTCGTCCGAGTGCCCTTCTCCGCTATCCTTGCGTTTGTAAGTCTTGGAATGAGAAACAACGGCATCACCCAAAGTGGGCTCGATACGTGCCCCTTCACCTTCTCGTTCCTCACCAACCGCGTCCGCAGCATCCTGCGCCGATTTGACGGCCGCATTTGTAGCAGCCCCCAGAGCATTGGCATCCCTTACCGCATTTTTCAGAACATCCTGCCCAGCGCGGCGCACGACCTTGTCGGTCGGGGATTGCTTCTCGCTATTGGCAGGAGGGAGAATCTCGCCCATCTTCTGTTTCTTTGGCTCGAGCGCCTTTGACGAATCGGATGACGTCTCCTCGTCGCCCTCATCAGGCTCGGCATTGGCCTCGCCCTCAGCCCTGTCTTTCTCGGCCTTTGGGCTTGAAGCTTCTTGCGCCTTCTTTTCCGATTCGCTGTTGAGGTCGCGTTCGACAGACCGGACTGCTTCCTCAAGAATCATGCGCTGCTTGGAGATATCAGACGGGGGCAATGGCGGATCCATATTCTGAAGCTTGTTCAGCAATGCCTTACGCGCCTTGTCATAGATAGCTTGACGCTGCTCTCTAGACTGGTTTGGCACCGCTTCGACTGCGCGCTTCAAAATTACGTAATAGTCCGCCATATTCCATTCCATTCATTTGCCTGCCGGAACGATCTGACAATAGAAAGATCGCACCAACAAAGACAATAGGCAAGCCTTCCTAGTCCTCGTAAGGATCCTGAACCAGAATCGTATCGTCCCTTTCCGGACTTGTAGAGAGTAACGCAACCGGCGCACCAATCAACTCCTCAACTCGACGAACATACTTGATCGCCTGTGCGGGAAGATCTTTCCAGCTCCGTGCCCCTTTGGTGGATTCAGTCCAACCTTCAAGGCTCTCATAGATCGGCTTGACCCTTGCTTGCGCCCCTTGAGATGCAGGCAGATAGTCAATCTCTTCTCCATCCAGCATATAGCCAACGCAGATCTTGATTTCTTCCAGACCATCCAGAACATCAAGTTTTGTCAAGGCTATACCGGTGATACCAGAGGTGCAAACGGTCTGGTGCACCAGTACCGCATCGAACCAGCCACAGCGGCGCTTACGCCCCGTAACCACACCGAATTCATGCCCTTTCTCGCCAAGGAACGCCCCAACCTCATCAAAAAGCTCGGTTGGGAAAGGCCCCTCGCCCACACGCGTGGTATAGGCCTTCGTAATACCGAGCACATAATCAAGCTGCGTCGGGCCAAGGCCAGAACCGGCAGCGGCCTGACCGGCCGAGGTATTGGACGACGTCACAAATGGGTAAGTACCATGATCGACATCCAGCAATGCCCCTTGCGCCCCTTCAAACAGAATGCGTTTGCCAGCCTTGCTGGCCTGATTCAGAAGGCGCCAGCTCTGATCCATGAAAGGCAGGACCTGATCGGCTACGCTCATGAGCTCCTGATAAATGTCATTTGGATCAATCTCGTTGACACCAAGACCGCGGCGCAACGGGTTGTGATGAGCAAGAAGCCGTTCGATCTTGGCAGGCAGGGTCTGGTTGTTGGCAAGATCCATCACCCGGATCGCCCGGCGACCAACCTTGTCTTCATAGGCCGGGCCAATGCCCCGTTTTGTGGTACCGATCTTGGTACCCGCAGAAGCGGCTTCCTCACGCATTGCATCGAGTTCGCGATGCAGCGACAGGATCAAGGTAGCATTCTCTGCGATCCTCAGATTATCGCGGGAAACGGTTACGCCCTGCTCTGCAAGACGTCCGATTTCCGCCACCAGCGCATGGGGATCAAGCACGACACCGTTGCCGATCACGCCCATTGTGCCCGGACGCACGACACCGGATGGCAAAAGGCTCAGCTTGTAGCTGACACCGTCGATCACCAGCGTATGCCCGGCATTATGGCCACCCTGAAAACGGACCACAATATCGGCTCGCTCTGACAGCCAGTCTACAATTTTACCTTTTCCCTCGTCGCCCCATTGCGACCCGACGACCACAACATTTGCCATCGATGTGCGCTCCTTTAATAATTATCAATGAGAGGGATCAGTTTATTGTCTTCTCGCAAATAAAAATGGAGAAATTCAGAACAACCAAATCTCGTCAGATCGTACAACAATCCAATCCCACCGATTTGCGCCTCCAGTCTTGACAAAAAGAGACACAGTTATTCGTGTGGCTAGCGCTTCTCCCGGTCCAGTCCGATGCGCGGAACGGTCGAAATCCCCCTGTTCCAGTCCGTCCCAGCATGTCTCATGATTCCGAAAACTCAAAGGAATCACCGAACTTTACTAGAAACCGAGGCCAAACAAGTCAAACCAAGCGAGCGGACTATAGACAATTCTTTATTGTGAAGCGAGCAAGAAACCAACTTTTCAAGCACTTGAACACGACTCTGAAACAAATTTGCATCGCTAATTAAGGGAAAGAAGAAGCATTTCCTCGCCAAACGCATGCACCGTTCGTCTCGGGAGTAGAAATTCGCCGAATCTATACGCAAAGACACGAATAAATCAGAACGCCAGCAATTTCAAAAAATCAGAAGGCGCCTTGCGAACTGGTTTAGCAAGGCGCCTTCCTCCAATGCAATCAACTGCTAACTGCAAGGCAACGAAAACTAGACATGAAAGCGCAGGGCTTTTGCCTGAACAACGCCTTCCAGTGCTTCGATTTCCGCGATCACAGTATCAGCAATCGTGCCATCGATTTCGATGAGCGCAATGGCATCTTCACCGGCTTCCTTGCGGCCAAGGTTGAATGTCGCAATATTCAGCTCATTCTTGCCAAGCAATGTCCCAAGACGACCAATGAAACCGGGTTTGTCCTTGTTGGTGATATAAAGCATGTTCTCACCAAGCTCGGCTTCCATGTTGATGCCCTTGATCTGAATGATCCGGGGTTTCGCATCGCCAAAGACCGTCCCGGCAACAGACCGTTCCTGACGCTCGGTAACGATGGTCACACGGATATAGTTTTCATAGGCCCCTGTCTGCTCGCGACGGGTTTCCTCAACGGTGATGCCACGTTGTTTGGCAACAGCCGGTGCAGACACCATATTCACGGTCTGCAACAAGGGCTTCAGAACACCGGCAAGAACCACGGAGGTCAGCGCCTTGGTGTTCATCTCAGCGACATCGCCTTCATATTCGATGCGAATGCCCTTGAGCCCTGTTTCTGTCAACTGGCCTCCAAACGAACCCAACTGATCAGCAAGCTTGACAAATGGCGTCAGGCGCGGCGCTTCTTCAGCCGTGATCGATGGCATATTGAGCGCGTTGGAAACCGCTCCATTGACCAGATAATCAGCCATCTGTTCGGCGACCTGGATAGCCACATTTTCCTGAGCTTCAGACGTGGACGCTCCCAGATGCGGGGTGCAAACCACATTCGGCAGGCCAAACAATGGGTTTTCCTTGGCTGGCTCGGAGGTAAACACGTCAAATGCGGCGCCTGCGACCTTGCCAGACTTGATGGCCTCGGCAAGAGCAGCCTCATCGACAAGACCACCGCGTGCGCAGTTGATGACACGCACGCCGTCTTTCATCTTTTCGATCGCAGCGGCCGAGATGATGTTGCGGGTCTTTTCGGTCAAAGGTGTATGCAGGGAAATAAAATCTGCGCGAGCAAGAAGATCGTTAAGCTCGACCTTTTCGACACCCAAATCCACAGCACGCTCCGGAGAAAGGAACGGGTCGAACGCGATGACCTTCATTTTGAGGCCAACGGCACGCGTTGCAACAATACCACCGATATTGCCGCAGCCGATGATGCCGAGAGTCTTGTTGGTGATCTCGACACCCATGAATTTGGATTTTTCCCACTTACCGGCCTGCGTCGACGCATCTGCCGCCGGAATCTGGCGAGCAACGGCGAACATCATTGCAATGGCATGTTCAGCGGTCGTGATCGAGTTGCCGAACGGCGTGTTCATGACGATGATACCGCGCTGGGTTGCCTTTTCGATATCGACATTGTCAACACCAATACCGGCACGACCGATCACTTTGAGATTATCCGCCGCCGCGATAATCTTTTCGGTTGCCTTGGTCGCAGAGCGGATTGCCAGACCGTCATACTTGCCGATCACTTCCGCAAGCTTGTCCTTGTCCTTGCCCAGATCGGGAAGATAGTCGACATCAATGCCTTTATATTTGAAGACCTGAACAGCGGTTGGCGACAGTTTGTCAGAAATAAGAACTTTTGCCATGGGATTATCCTCATGCTTGTCGGGTCGGCGCAAGGGCTTTCAAAGCCCGATTGCACCTGACCTCTGGAAACGGTAATTGTCGAAATGAAAGTTGGGGCTCTGGTTTACAGAGCCGCCTTTTCGCAAGCAAAGGCCCAGTCGAGCCACTCGGTCAACGCTTCAAGATCGAACGCTTCAACAGTCGCGCCAGCCCAGATGCGAAGCCCTGTAGGCGCATCACGATAGGCGCCAATGTCAAAAGCAACGCCTTCCTTGTCGAGACGGGCAACGAGAGCCTTGGCAAATTTTGCCTGAGCATCCGCGTCCAATGCAGCAATATCCGGATCTACGATCGTGAAGCACACGGACGTATTGGAACGAATAGCCTTGTCTTTGGCGAGGAAGTCAACCCAAGAGGTTTTCTCGGCCCAGGCTTCAAGAACTGCAAGATTCTTGTCCGCACGCGCCATCAAGCCCTTCAGACCACCCAGATCTTTGGACCATTTCAGCGCATCAAGATAATCTTCGACACAAAGCATGGAGGGGGTATTGATGGTAGCACCCTCAAAAATGCCTTCAATCAGTTTACCGCCCTTGGTCATACGGAAAATTTTTGGCAACGGCCACGCCGGTGTGTAGCTCTCAAGACGCTCAACCGCGCGAGGCGACAGGATCAGCATGCCGTGAGCAGCTTCACCACCCAGCACTTTCTGCCAGCTATAGGTTACAACGTCGAGCTTGTCCCAAGCCAGATCTTGCGCAAAAGCTGCGGAAGTTGCGTCGCAAATCGCCAGACCTTCGCGATCCGCAGGGATCCAGTCGCCATTGGGGACGCGCACACCAGAAGTCGTGCCATTCCATGTGAAGACCACATCGCGTGTGAAATCCACCGCGGAAAGGTCTGGAATCTGGCCGTAATCGGCTTTCATCACTCGCACGTCTTCAAGCTTGAGCTGTTTGACAACGTCAGTCGCCCAGCCGGCACCAAAGCTTTCCCACACGAGGATGTCTGCCCCACGAGCCCCAAGAAGAGACCACAGGGCCATTTCCACCGCACCGGTATCCGACGCAGGCACGACGCCAATGCGATAATCAGCAGGAACACCGAGAATGTCGCGGGTCTGATCGATCGCCGCTTTCAATTTGGCCTTGCCAAGTTTTGCTCGGTGAGAACGGCCCAGTGGCGCGTCTTTCAGGCTGTCAAAAGACCAGCCTGGACGTTTGGAGCATGGACCAGAAGAGAAATGGGGATTGTTCGGCCGCACGGCCGGTGTCGTAATAGCGCTCATAATGCTACCCTCACAGATAGTTGCCTCTCGTTGGGGAGAGGTGTCCCACTGATCGGGGTATCCCAATTTCCTGGATCCGTCAAATCAAATCTGGGCAAGACAAGAATTAGGAGGGGATGACGCTCCGGATGCATAAAGGCGCGTTCAGCGCATGCCGTGGTTGAAATCACACGCAAACAGCGAAAAGGCGACTGCTACAGTGAACAGTCGCCTGTTTCGAGAGGTCTTTTTCGACGCCGAGCCGGAAAGGCTCCATCATTCGGTGACGGTTAGTGCACCCTCAACAATGGCCAGCAATCCTTGGCTCAGGCTCGGCTTAGCCCTTGCTAGTTCAGATCGTAACGAAGACCGACACGGAACTGATGTGCATAAAGATCTTCATACTTGGCTGGATTTTCGGTCGAATTGGACGTAGGCACATCGCTCTGTGCTTTACCGAATGACATGAAGCGGTAGTTCGCATCAAGCTTCAGATTGTCAGACACGTCAAATGCAGCACCAGCCATCAGGTTCCAGGCAAAGTTGGTTTTGCCGTCGTCACCAAAGACATAGCCACTGGTTGATGTATAGTCGCTTGCTCTGACATAGGCCAAACCAGCACCAGCACCAACATAAGGCGTGATTGCACCCCAGGTGGTGAGATCGTAATAGCCGTTCAGCATCAGGGTCCATGCACTGAAATCAGTTGTTTCAGACGAATCGTCCAAAGCATGATTACACGGGTCAAGACACGGAGCTTTCGCTTTATACTTCACTTTGGAGTGATAATCAGCGGTCAAGTCTGCGCGGAAATGCTCATCAAAATAGTAACCGACGCCGACACCGGCCAGCCAGCCATTTTCGATGTCACCATCATGGAACTTGACTTTGGTTCCGTACGCGTTGACCCAGGACCCTTTGCCGCCAGTGTAGGCGGAAAGCCCCATGTCGCCGCGCAAATACCAGCCAGAGCCGATAGCAATCGGTGCTTCTGGTTCATATTCTATGATCGGTGGCTCTGGCAAGTCGGCTGCGAAGGCAACAGACGCTGACATAGCGGCCCCGAACACACTCAAAAACAGATTTTTTTTGAGGCTGCTCATCTCTTTTCCTCTCGACGCAAGTTTTAAAACACGAAACTGAGACATAAACTCAAAAAGAAAGATCACAGAATTTTGTTAAAACTGAATTAACTACGATTATTAAGCATAATTACCGCAAAAAACTTGCAATTCGTAATATTTACGTAGGAATTTACTGCAAATTGCAAAAATCATTATTAATAAATCATTACCAAGTCTGAAAATCCTGGGTTTTCTAGGCCTTCCAGCTCGAACAACCGGAAGTCGAACACCGACACGTTTCGGCAAACCGGACCTGTTTGGCGTTTTCCCTCTCTATATTCTGGAAATTGGGCAAAAGACCATGTATCAAGGCTCAAGGCAAACGGCATATGAATCCACTAGGCATATGCATCCACTATCAGTGGCGTTTTTCACTTTCACTTCGAAATACCGGAAACAATGTCAAACCATTCCTTGCGTCATTGGCTGATGATGGCCTTTCTCGTCCTGTCCTGGGCATCAGCCATCATGCTGACACGCGTCGCCGTCACTGACCTGTCGCCCTTGTGGGTCACCTCCGGCCGGCTTGTCACCGGCGCGATCGTCCTCATTCTCTATCGCACGCTTTTTGTCAAAGCGCGTTGGAGTTTGAGGTGGCATCATGCCCCTTGGGTACTCTGGCTCGCCCTCCTGAGTTCCGCCATTCCCTTTTTCCTCATTGCCTGGGGAACGCAATATGCAAGCTCAGCCATCGCAGGAATTCTGATGGGCACGATTCCCTTATCGGTTTTGGGATTTGCGCACCTGTTTCTTCCCGATGAGAAATTCTCAAAGAACAAGGCAGTCGGCTTCATGATCGGATTTGTCGGACTCTTGTTGATCATCAAGCCCGGAGCCGAGACCATCGCTGCCGAACACAGGATGGAACTGATTGGCATATTGGCGATTTTCATTGCCAGTCTTTGCTATGCCCTCAACAGCGTCGTAACGCGGAAAATGCCCGCCGCAAGCAATGTAGACAAGGCAACAGCAGTGGTAACCACGGCAGCCATTTTGCTCCTTTTGATGACCCTTTCGCTTGAACCTGCCAGTTCGATTTCTTCCGCACCAATCATGAGCTGGATTATTTTGACTTATCTTGGCGTTGTTCCGACGGCATCGGCCTCTCTGGTGCTCTTTGTGCTTTTGTCTCAGACAACCGCCAGCTTTGTTGCCATGAACAACTACATCATCCCTGTTTGCACGGCCTTCGGCGGCGTTTTCTTTCTGGGCGAAACCTTGCCAATCAATGCCTGGCTTGGCATGGTGGTCATCCTGTTGGGCCTCGCGATCAGTGAAAGGCGGCCCAAAATCAAAAATGCATCAGGTCAGGCCACCTGAAAAGCAGAGCATGACAAACAAAAAAAGAGCCACTCCGCAAGGGGCAGCTCCTTTTTTCAAATCAGTGAGCAAATCAGCTAGGCACTCGCCTTGACCACTTCGGTGCAGATATCATTGACAACCTGCTCAACCAGTGAAGGATCATCCCCTTCGGCCATCACGCGAATGACGGGCTCGGTTCCCGATTTACGAATGACAAGGCGGCCCTTACTGCCAAATTTCTTTTCGCCCGCCTCGATCGCTTTCTTGACTGGTTCCTCTTCAAGAGGCTCGCCACCGGAGTATCGGACATTTTTGAGAAGCTGCGGTACCGGCTCGAAGCGATTGCAAACCTCGCTTACCGGCTTACCCATTTTCACGACCACCGCCAAAATCTGCAAGGATGCGATCAAACCGTCGCCTGTGGTGCAATAGTCGTTCAGCACGATATGGCCGGACTGCTCGCCACCCACATTGTAGTTGTGCTTGCGCATATGTTCGACCACATGACGGTCACCAACCTTGGTCCTGATCATGGAAAGCTTGAGGCCCTTGAGATAACGCTCAAGCCCCAGATTGGACATGACCGTTGCAACAATGCCTGGCGCTGTCAGCAATCCTTCACGGAACCAGCTTTCTGCAACAACAGCCATCAACTGGTCACCATCAACCACATTGCCCTTTTCATCCACGATGATCACGCGGTCCGCGTCCCCGTCAAGCGCGATCCCGATGTCTGCACGGACCTCCCGAACCTTTGAAACCAGCGCCCCCACAGAGGTGGAACCGCAATGATCATTGATGTTGAACCCATTGGGTTCGACACCGATTTTCACCACTTCCGCTCCCAATTCCCAGAGTGCATCGGGTGCGACCCGATAAGCGGCACCATTGGCGCAGTCGATCACGACGCGCAGCCCTTCAAGAGACAGATCCTTGGGCATGGTGCGTTTGGCAAATTCGATATAGCGGTCATAGACACTGTCGATGCGCTTGGTCCGCCCCAACTGTTCCGCGGGCACAAGACTGCTGGACATGTCGGTTTCAATCAGGCGTTCGATCTCTTCCTCGATCTCATCGGACAACTTGTAGCCATCCGGACCAAACAGCTTGATACCATTGTCGTGAAATGGATTATGCGATGCCGAAATCATGACGCCGAGATCAGCTCTCAGCGAACGGGTCAACATGGCAACACCCGGTGTTGGAACTGGCCCCAGAAGGAAGACATCCAGACCCATTGCGGTCAACCCTGCGGTGAGAGCAGGCTCCAGCATATAGCCGGAAATGCGTGTATCCTTGCCGATCACCACGCGATGGCGAAAATTACCCCGTCTGAAAATCTTCCCCGTCGCCATGCCCACTTTCATGGCAACTTCAGCCGTCATTGGAAATTTGTTGGCGCATCCCCGAATGCCGTCTGTTCCGAAATATTTAGCCATCAGTCTCAACAAACCTTTCAAGAGAACAAATAATCAATCCTGGCCAAGCCCCCGTACCACCCGATCAAAATCGGTTGTGCGGCCCGATCCGGTTGAAGCGCTTCAACCACCAGAGCTGGGTTTGCCAAGTTTATGCAAATCTGTCGACATCTTTACTCCGATTTAAACGAGAAATCTCGTAATATCGCGATAAGTTTATTCAAACTTTGTTTCCTGTTATTACAGTTTCAAAGCGATCCCGAACAGGACGTTCGGGACTTGATCGCGCACAAAAAAAAGCGCCCCTGAGGACGCTTTTCTTTTTGATGTGACAACAAATCAGGTTTGGGGTTGTGGCTCGATGCCGCCATCGGACTCCCCACCCTTCTTGATTGTGCCAGCGGTTGGAACCGCAGACCCCTTGGGTGTTGAAGGCGCGTCATCATCTTCCCTGATCGGTGGTTTGCCAGCGAGCAGATCCTGAATTTCCTGACCACTCAGGGTTTCATATTCCAGAAGTCCTTCGGCAATGGTGATCAGTTCATCCTTGTGTTCAGTAAGGATTTCCTGAGCCTTCTTGTAGCCGGTCTCAACAAACCGCTTCACTTCGGCATCGACCAGTTTCTGCGTCTCGTCCGACACATTCTGCTGACGAGCAACCGAATGACCAAGGAACACCTCCTCCTCGTTGCCAGCATAGAGAAGCGGCCCCAGACTGTCCGACATGCCATATTGCGTAGCCATGGCATGAGACAGGCGCGTTGCCATCTGGATATCACCCGACGCCCCTGACGTGACCTTGTCATAGCCAAAGATCATTTCCTCGGCGACACGACCACCCATGGCAACCGCAAGATCGGCATTGCACTTGGCGCGAGTAAGGGACACCTGATCCTTTTCAGGCAAACGCATCACCATACCAAGCGCACGCCCGCGCGGAATGATCGTCGCCTTGTGGATCGGATCGGATGCCGGCATATGCAGCGCGACCAGCGCATGGCCAGCCTCATGATAGGCGGTCAGTTTCTTCTCTTCATCGCTCATCACCAGAGTGCGACGCTCGGCACCCATCATGACCTTGTCCTTGGCGTCCTCAAACTCCTGCATGGAGACGAGACGGCGATCACGACGTGCAGCCAGAAGGGCGGCTTCATTGACGAGGTTCATCAGGTCAGCACCGGAGAAACCGGGGGTACCGCGAGCCAGTGTCTTCAAGTCAACATCCGGGGCCAAAGGCACATTGCGCATATGAACTTTGAGGATCTTCTCACGGCCCGAGATATCCGGATTCGGAACCACGATCTGACGGTCAAAACGGCCCGGGCGCATCAACGCAGGGTCAAGCACGTCTGGCCGGTTGGTCGCAGCAACAAGGATAACACCCTCATTAGCTTCAAAGCCGTCCATCTCGACCAGCAACTGGTTGAGCGTCTGTTCGCGTTCATCATTACCGCCACCGAGACCGGCGCCACGATGGCGCCCCACCGCATCGATCTCGTCGATGAAGATGATGCAGGGCGCATTCTTCTTGGCCTGCTCGAACATGTCGCGTACACGGGAGGCACCAACACCAACGAACATTTCAACAAAGTCGGAACCGGAAATGGAGAAGAAGGGAACATTGGCTTCACCGGCAACAGCCTTGCCAAGCAAGGTCTTACCTGTACCCGGAGGGCCTACCAGCAGAACGCCGCGTGGAATACGACCACCAAGACGCTGGAACTTCTGCGGATCGCGCAAAAACTCGACAATTTCCTGAAGATCTTCCTTGGCCTCGTCAACACCTGCCACATCGTCAAATACCACGCGCCCTTGCGCTTCGGTCAGCAGCTTTGCCTTGGACTTGCCAAAGCCCATTGCCTTGCCACCGCCCTGCATCTGGCGCATGAAGAAAATCCAGACCGCAAGAATGAGGATCATCGGGAACCACGACACCAGCGCACCAAGCAGCGAGAAGCTCTCGGTTTGCGGTTTGGCGGTAATGGAGACGCCATTTTCTTGCAGCTTCGGAATCAGCGTGATGTCATTCTCGGGCAGATAGGTCTGAAAGCCGCTATTGTCTGACATCTGGCCGCTGACCTGCTGACCAACAATTGTAACCTGTTTGACGCGGCCTTGTTCCACGTCCGTCACGAATTGAGAAAATGGAATCTCCTGAGAGTTCGCTTGCTGAGCCGGGCTTTGAAATAGCTGAAAAAGAGCCACCAGCAACAGGCCGATAATGACCCACAAAGCCAGACTACGGAAATTCGCGTTCATATGTTTTCCCTTGGTTCCTCAGAAACAGGGGGCCATTCCTGGGAGCCAGCCATCCTGCTTCTCGCTCTTGAGCGATGCGCCATACCATCAATGAACAGTTGTCATTTTCGACATGTCACACCAGATTTTTAAGGGCAGCCAGAAGAAAAGACACACTTTTCATCGGCGCCCGATGTCACTTCCTGTTGAATTTAGGTCTTGATTGGGCCCTTGCCAAGGCAAGCCTACCCAATTCTTCCTAATTATTATTATATCATTCGTCCAAGATCAGTATTTGATGAAAAAATCGTATCGTTTTCCTCAAATTCAACCCTAAAAGCAGGTTTGTCGCGCTCATTAGACCAATGCATAACCGCGCAGGGCTCACCCCGCCACCATACCGAAGGCAATGCTTCTATCAAAGGCACCGGAAGATTATCATCATTCCAGGCCCCGCTTTTCAAGAAACCAGCCTTCATCTCATAGATCAGCCGACCTTCTTGGCCCAGCGCATGCAGCACGGGCCTTTCATCGCCGAAATCGACTTCGCCTGCCAGCCGCACAGAGCAAAGACCCAGCCAATCCACTGGTTTTTGCAAAAAAAGCGGACTTTCAAGGGGATTCCGACCCGGTTCCCGATAAATAAAGAAGCCGTCCTTGCCACGCCAGAGCATATCGAAGCAACAGCCTCCAACGGTTCTCTTTTGTGCATATTGTCTGGAATAAGCTGATTGAAGAGCCTCATCCATAGCCAGCAATTTAATTTCGCGTGGAGGATAGGCTGGTCCGGCAACATAAATCAGCGCCTTGCGCAAAATCCGCAAACGGAATTCTTCAGCCAGAGCACAATAGGACGACAAATTCACCCAAAGGGAATGACCGGGCGCTTCAAGAGCTTCGTCTTGAAAAAACTTATCAACAACAGTTGAAAGCGCAGCATCCGCCCTCTGCATCCGCCGTGCTGTCGCCCCCAATCGCTCCGGGCTACATCCCTCCTCAGCAAGCACCGGCATCATCGCCCGCACTCTTGCCCGCAGATAGCTCTTCTTGTTGTTGCTGGGGTCTTCGGCCCATTCGATTTTGCGTTCCAGAAGACTGGCAACCAGACGAGTTTTGGGAACCGAGAGAAAGGGGCGTAACAGTGTCAATCTGCCTTGCCGCTGAACTTCGTGCATGGCCCCCAAGCCCGACACGCCGCTACCACGCAGGAGACGCATAACGACCGTTTCAGCTTGATCGTTCAAATGATGGGCCAGCACGAGACAATGACAGGACATTTCCTCAGCATAGTCTGTGAGGAGTCTGTAGCGTGCTTCGCGTGCCTCTGCCTGAAGATTGGCATGCGATTTCTCACCCTCCCACACCAACGTCCTGTGCGACAGCCCACGCTCTTGAGCAAGCTGTGCAACATAGGCACATTCGTCACCAGATTCAGGTCTTAAGCGATGATCCACACTGGCAACAAAAAGTTCAATACCGATGTCTGCCCTTTGGCACCATTCGTGGCAGAGCACCATCAGCGCAAGCGAGTCAGCCCCGCCAGATACGGCAAGAAGGATACGCACGGGATCGGAAGATTGCCCTTTCAGGCGAACAATGCGAGAGAGCCAGGAAACCCGTTCATGGACTTTATTGTTCGCCTTATATCGGTCTGTATATTCTGCCAAACAGGCAAAAAGGGCATCATAGTCATCTTCATGAAGCGGCCCATCAGCCAGCTTCCGGTCTTCTTTAACATTGGCCACTTTTGATTTCAGCCTGCACTTTTTGGCGAATGGCAGGTGAGACATTGGGGAACTTTTGCAGCAGTTCCTCAAAGGTCGCACAAGCTGCATCCTTTTCATTGATCTGACGCAGGGCCATTCCGGTTCTCATCAGCATTTCAGGTGATTTCTGAACATTGGGAAATTGCGAATAGGCATCGAGAAAAACCTGAATGGCATCCCGATATTGACCCTGCTGAAATTTGCTTTCGCCAAGCCAGTAATAGGCGTTCGGAGCAAGCCTGTCTCCGCCATAAGCATTGACGAACTGCTGAAAGGCACTTTCGGCTTCGTGATAGTTGCCGTTCAGTATGAAGCCGTAGGCCGTATCATAGTCGGTTGCGGGATCACCGGTCATGATGTAGGACCCGTCATTGCCACCAACCGGCGCCCCCACATTGCCCGAAAGCATGGAGGACAGATCGATAGGCCCGGCACCCGGTTGTGACAGCGAGCCTCCCGGACTTGAATTGTTTTTTGTGCCACCTTCAAGCGAGAGCTGATTCTGCGAGAGACTGCCAAGACTTTGCGGTGGAGTACCCAATTGCTCAAACTGCTGCGCGGCAGGTTTCTCGGCTGGCGGATTGATGCTTGATCTCTTCGTCCCGGTTTTACGTTCCAGATCCTGAAAACGGAATTCGGAATCCTCCTGGAACCGCTGCAATTGCTCCTGCAACTGACGAACCCTGAAGTTCAACTCTTCTATCTGCCCGTTATACTGGCGCATTTGCTCTTCAAGTCGATCAACCCTGACCGCAAGGCTGGCGGCAGACTGGGCAACCACGATACGACCTGTCTCCTGCCCGATGGCCACAGGAGGAAGCGGCACCGCCTGATCGCGAACCTGCGCCTCAAGAGACTGGATCCGGCCATCAAGCCCTTGCAGCAACGAGGAGTTGGAAGCCAGACTCACGCCGCTTCCACCCAATACCAATGCCAATGTCGTGGCCAACAATCTATTCATGAATTTCCTCACAATATCGACAATATCGCGACATCCGAACTGACACCTTGCCAAAACAAACGAAAGACTTTGTCTGCCATTTATCCTGAAAAGACGCCAACAAGGCGCTGTCCCAAAACAAAGCTGACCCCGTCGAGATCCGGGGCCGGTGAAGCGCACAACAAAACAAACCCATTCCCGCTTCTACACCAACCACAATATAGGAAAATGCAGGCCTACACGCAATGTGCAAGCCTGCATCCCGGATAATTTGTTTGAATGACAATGAAGCGAAGACAAAACGCCAGAGAGAAGCGCGAATGCCTCTTTAGTTGGCAAGCGCGGTCACTGCCCTACGGTTTTGCGACCAGCAGGAAATATCATTACAAACGGCCACAGGGCGTTCCTTGCCATAGGACTTGGTTGTCATCCTGTTGGCAGCGACCCCTTTGGAAACAAGATAGTTCTGCACAGCATTGGCGCGGCGGGCACCAAGCGCGATGTTATACTCGCGCGTTCCGCGTTCATCCGCATGACCTTCAATGGCAATACGGTAGTTCGGATACTGGTTGAGCCAAACGGCCTGATTATCAAGCGTCGCCTGAGCGGAATAGTTCAAATCCGTACTGTCGGTTTCAAAGAAAACACGATCACCGACATTGACGACGAAATCCTGAGCAGATCCCGGTGTCGCAGTTGAGCCATTTGCATCTCCAAGCCGGTCGGGCGTGGAAGAACAGGCCGCCACCGCGAACAGCAAGACGACACCGAAGAGCATGCGGAAAGTTGTATTTGCACTAAATGACATCTGCCTGTCCCTTACGATTAATTCAGCACCAATTTCCCAAGAACTTTGGATGAAACGCTATAGTGCAGAATTTTAGTTAACCGGACGTTCCTAAACATGGTTACCAACTTGTTAATACCCCAGAATACTGTCCGTTCAAAGGGCTTCATCGATTCAAATCATGGCCAGACTGAGGCATAAGAAAAAAGCAACAACAAGTTTGCGTGACATGTGAATTTGTGATGTATAACTACCGGATCCGGCCAATAAGCGGCAAAAATCCGATCCAGCCTCCCAGCATCATCACACCACCCGCAAGAATGAGGATCGGACCGGTCAACCGTGCGAAAAGTCGAAAAATCGTGTCGACACCATCCCACCGCTTACCTTCCTCATCCCCCAAGGTCCGGCCAATGCCGGCAATCGCAAGCCAAAGACCGCCAAAGCCGATAACCAGACCCATGTTTGGTTTGAGAAGGGCAACCACAAGCTCGCCAGCATCAAAGACCAGCGTGATGGCAATGAATGCAAAGACCAGACTGGATAGGCATAGATTAAACCCGCTTATCCGTGCCGCCCATCCCCTTTTTGTAGAATACAGATTGGTATAGGAATCCCCATCCAGATCATAACCGGAGCGCATTGCCGCAAGACCTCTGTCGAGGCCCGCTCCTGACAGCAAAAGGAAAGCAAGCCCCATGAGGGCTGTACTTTCAAATTGCTGCGCCAGGATCATCAACATGAAGATCGTCAGGATGAAGACAATGACAAAAACATTTTGACGCACATTGTCCTCCCCTCAATGGCATCACCTTTTTGCCTGATCTCCTTATTGCACCAACGGTGACCAGGCCGGATCTGAAGCAAACTCGGGCGTTGGAATCTGATACTTGTTCCGCCCTGTCAGATCGATTGCATAGAGCTTTGGCCCGCCATTGGCTCCAGGGCTTTCACTGAAATACATCAATACCCGCCCATTGGGGGCCCAGGTCGGGCCTTCATTGTGATATCCGTCCACCAGAATGCGTTCACGAGAGCCGTCCGTTTGCATGACGCCAATCTGGAACTGTCCGTTGTAACGCTTGGTGAAAGCGATCAGGTCTCCCCGCGGCGACCAGACCGGCGTTGAATAACTGCCGTTGCTAAAGCTGATGCGCTGGACGTTGGAGCCGTCAGCATTCATGACGTAAATCTGTTGTTTTCCTCCGCGATCGCTTTCAAAGGTAATCTGACGGCCATCGGGCGAGAAGCTTGGCGAGGTATCAATAGACGCAGAGTTGGTCAGGCGCGTGATCCTGCCCGTCCGCAGATCCATTCGATAGATGTTGGCATCGCCCCCCTGTTGCAGGCTCAAGACGATACTCTGCCCGTCAGGTGAGAAACGGGAGGAAAAACTCATGCCGGGGAACTTGCCGACCACAGACCGACGCCCCGTTTCAATATCAAGCAAATAGGCTCTGGGCTCGCCATTCTCCAGTGCCATATAGGTGATTTCCTGTTTGGTTGGTGAAAAGCGTGGGGTCAGAACCAGATCGCGGCCATCGGTGAGATACCGCACATTGGCGCCATCCTGATCCATGATCGCCAGACGCTTCACCCGGGCATCCTTGGGTCCGCTTTCGTCGACAAAGACGATGCGGGTGTCGAAATAGCCCTTTTCCCCGGTCAACCGTTCATAAATCGCGTCTGAGATGATGTGCGCAATGCGGCGCCAATTTTGTGGTGAGGTAAAGAACTGCTGCCCGATCATCTGCTTGCCAGCATAAACATCCCAAAGGCGGAACTCAGCTTTCAAACGGCCATCGGCTTCGCTTGTCACCGTCCCGGTTACCAGCGCTTGCGCATTCAGTACCGTCCAGTTGGCGAAAGAAGGCACCGTCGAGGCGTTCAGATCCTTCTGCAAATAGCTATTGCGATCCAGCGGCGCAAACAGACCGGACTGCTTCAAGTCGGCTTCGACAACTTCCGAAATCTGCCTCCCTTGCTCGATGCCACCAAAGTCTGTCACTGCAACCGGCATCGGCTGTATATTGCCCTGTGTGATATCGATCTCAATCAACGCATATCCCGGCCTTGTCATTGCGCCGCAGAACAGGAGTGTCAAAGCGAAAAAGGAAACGCGTGCTCCCTTGCCTGTTATAAACGAGCGAGAAAGCCAGCCGGATATTGCATTAAGAAGCATCTTCATCTGTTTTCTTTCTGTCAAGATCGCAAAGGGCCTGACCTCAGTCATCGACCCTGTTATCATGTTGCCGAAAAAATCCCCTCATCTCGGCAATCGTCTCTTACACAACCTGATCACTCTTGATAGCAGCAGACAAGTTGTAATTTCGAAGGTCATGCACTCCCGCCAGCTCATGGCAAGTCTGGCGAAAGGTGCTAGAACATATCGCTGGGATCAAACGTGATCCGTACCCGACGCCAGGCGTCATACTTATCCGCCGGCAAAGTGTAAGGTGCGCAGCGACGAACCGCACGCATGGCACTTTCAACCGCAGCAACCCCGAACTGGTTCGCAGGAAACTCCACCGGCTCCGGCCCGGCATTCAGATTTCCCTGTCGATCGAGTCCAAATTCAATTCTGACACGCAATTGTGACGCATCAACGGCACCAACGGGCGGTGACCAACATTGTGCAATTTGAGCGCGCAGGGCATCAAGTTCGCTCTGCGTCATGGCAGCAGCCTGATTACCCGTACGCGAGCCGAACGAAGCCTGCTGATCATCTGTCCCGCTTTGAACCGGGGCTGCCTGATCGGCCTTGTTCGCCAGCGCCTTCAAAGCATCCACATCAAAGCTTCTGTTCTTCTTGGGTGGTTCTGGTTTGCTTATTCGTGGCTTGATCTTGGGCAGTGCCGCAATCGGATTAGGGACCTGGGGCTTTGGCTCATCGACCTTTTTCGGCTCGGGCGCTGGCTCGGGTTCCGGTGCCGGGGCTGGTGCCGGTTCCGCCTTGGGCTCGGGCACGGGTTGAGGCTCAGGCTCAGGAGGTGCCGGCTCGGCCTTTGGCTCCGGGGCTTTGGCCTTTGGTTCAGGCTCGGCCTTCGGCGCAGGCTTTGGCTCAGGTTCCGGTTCCTTCGGCTCAGGCGCCTTCTTGGTTTCCTCTTTGATGACCTTGGAAACCTCTCCCGATGCCTTGCCCTTGATCACATCGGTGACATCGGAAATCTGAACCAGCTCGATCGGCAGGATCTCAAGCTCACTGACATTATCAACCTTTGGAGCGGGCAGACTAACAAGCCCCCACCCCAGCAGGACAATATGCCCTATGCTCGAAACGATGAAACCGACATTCTTCAAGACTATTGAAGCTCCCCGGTGCTAACCAGCCCGATTTTCTTGAAACCGGCGCGATTCATCGCTCCCATCACTTTCATGATGGTGCCGTAGTCAACATCCTTGTCACCGCGCACGAATATTCGCTCTTCATAGCCATTCTGCGCCACGCCCAGCAAGGTTTCGACCAGCTTGTCAAACTCCACCGGTTGGTCCTGAAGATAGATGCTTCCATCCTTGGAGATGGACAGGCTCAGGGGTTCGGTCTGACTGGAAAGCGGATTGGCGTTGCTCTCTGGCAGGTCAAGCGGCACCCCGACCGTCATCATTGGTGCCGAGACCATGAAAATGATCAGCAGCACCAACATGACATCGACCATCGGTGTCACGTTGATCTCGGCAACAGGTCTGTGCCGAATGGCGCGGCGTGCGCCCCGCCTGCGAGAACCGCCCGGTGTCCCCATGGATCCCATAGCCATGCGCTATCCCCTTTCGTCCATAAGACGCGAAAGGATCGCGGAGAATTCATCTGCAAAGCCTTCAAGACGCATCGCATGCTGGGACGCAATGGAGGCAAGCTTGTTGTAGGCAACAACAGCCGGGATCGCAGCGACCAGACCAATTGCAGTTGCAAACAGCGCTTCGGCAATGCCCGGAGCCACCACTGCAAGCGATGTATTCTTGGAAGCGGCAATCCCCTGGAATGAACTCATGATACCCCAAACCGTGCCGAACAGACCGACAAAGGGAGCCGCTGAACCAACGGTCGCAAGAAACAGCAAGCGTTTTTCCAGCCGGTCGACCTCACGCGCAAGCGTCACATCGAGCACTTTCTCCAACCGTGCAGGCAAACCGGAAATCGACCGCGCATGCCCCTCGAAGCTTCGCTTCCACTCACGCATGGCCGCCACGAACAGGGCTGCCATGGCATGATTGGATCGCCCGGAAAGCGACTTGTAAAGCTCTTCCAGAGATTGCCCGGACCAGAAGACCTTTTCAAACCGATCCATCTGCCGCTTGGTACGCATATAGAGAAGGCTCTTGTCGATGATGATCGCCCAGGACCAGACAGACGCCGCCATCAATCCCATCATCACGATTTTCACGACAATATGAGCCTGAAGGAAAAGCGTTATCAGCGACATATCCACGTTCGGGGTCGCAAGGGCTGTTTGAACAACCTCATTGGGCATGAATTTCTGTCCTTTCTGGAACGCGCAGAAAACGCGTATCTTTCGTCCTCTAAAGCAATGCACACAGCAAACCGGCCCCAGAGTCGACATTCAGCGACAGCATGTGTCAGCAGATTTTGTCAAAACTAGGGACAACACCAAGATGCAGAACCTATATCGCACCTCTAGACAAGGCATAATTATGGTTAATGAAAATTTAAATAAAGGTGCACGAGCTTTGAAACAGCAGAAGAAAAATGAAACTGCTTGCCTCAACAGGCAAAAGACTGCCTGATTTTCTCTGGAATTCGCCGTGGTTTGCCATCGCGATTGATGGCAACAACCGTAACACGTGCAGTGAACAGGATCTCGTCATCGCGCAAAATCTGCTGGTCCAGGATCATGCGTGCGCCCTTGACGGCATGAACCCGGGTCTCCACCGCAAGAATATCGTCAATATGGGCAGACTTGAGAAAGTTGATGTCCATGTGGCGCACGGCAAGCGCCATCCGTTCTCCCTTTTCCGGGTTATCCATCTCACTGTGATGAATACCAAGGAGCCGGATGTGATCCGAGCGTCCCCGCTCGATGAAACGCAAATAGGAGGCGTGATAGACAATCCCGGAAAAGTCGGTGTCCTCATAATAGACCCGAACCATCTGTCGGTGACCAAACTCGGTGAGGCGACCGGCAAGATCTGGCCAGTCAGTTTCGTTATGATGCTCAGGCATCATCCAATCCTTCAGCAAACAGGCCCATTTGCGGGGGAGCGTCTTTTTTCGGCACAGCCAGACCCAAATGGGCAAAAGCCTTCGGCGCCAGCAGGCGTCCGCGCGGCGTGCGCTGAATGAAACCCTGCTGGATCAGATAAGGCTCGATAATTTCTTCAATTGCGTCCCGGGGCTCCGAGAGCGCGGCGGCTATGGTCTCTACTCCGACAGGACCACCTCCGAAAGAGGTTGCGATCAGGGTCAGATACCGCCTGTCTAGGGCGTCGAGCCCTTCATTGTCAACTTCCAGCATTTTGAGGGCTCGGTCAGCCACCTCGCAGCTGATTTCGCCCCCGGCCTGAACGATGGCCACATCGCGCACGCGGCGCAGAAGTCTGCCAGCGATACGGGGTGTCCCGCGAGACCGGCGAGCGATCTCGATCGCCCCGTCCTTGGTGATGGAAACCCCCATCAGTCGCGCACCACGTGTGACAATATATTCCAGTTCGTCCACAGTATAAAAATTGAGCCGCACCGGAATGCCGAAACGATCTCGCAAGGGTGTCGTCAGCAATCCAAGCCGCGTTGTCGCCGCCACCAATGTGAACTTGGCCAGATCGATCTTGACCGATCGGGCCGCAGGCCCCTCACCAATGATCAGGTCGAGCTGAAAATCCTCCATCGCCGGATACAGAATTTCCTCAACCGCCGGATTGAGCCGGTGGATCTCGTCAATGAACAGCACATCATTCTCTTCGAGATTGGTAAGAAGCGCGGCCAGATCACCCGCCTTTGCAATCACCGGCCCGGATGTGGATTTGAAATTCACCCCCAGCTCGCGCGATACGATCTGCGCCAGCGTCGTCTTGCCTAGGCCGGGAGGGCCGACAAACAGCACATGATCAAGTGCTTCCTTGCGGGTGCGTGCCGCCTCGATGAAAATGGACAGATTGGCCCGGGCCTGCGCCTGACCGACAAAGTCATCAAGCATTTGCGGACGCAAGGCGCGATCGGTATCTTCCTCTCGCGACCCCGCAGAGACGAGACGGTCTTCTTCATCCATCATTGGCTAAGCTCCTTGAGCGCATGCCGGATAAGCGCTGCCGTACCAAGTCCGTCCCCTTCCCGTTTGATGACGGTCGCCACCGCAGCACTGGCCTGAACCTGCGCGTAACCCAGATTGGTAAGAGCGGATACCGCTTCGGCCATGGCCTTGGGCGCACCCACGGCATCAATCTCGGCTTGCAAATTGGCCACCGCCTTGTCGGTCGCAGCAAGGCTTGGCGTCTTGTCCTTCAACTCCGAGACAATACGTTGTGCCACTTTCGGGCCCACGCCGGGCGTCCGCGCGACCATGGCCTTGTCCTGCAAGGCAATGGCCGACGTCAGTTCCGAAATCTTCAAGGTCGAGAGAATGGCCAAGGCAACCTTTTGCCCAACCCCTTGCACAGTGGTCAAAAGGCGGAACCAGTCACGCTCCAACGCCGTGGCAAAACCGAACAGCTTGATCTGGTCTTCCCTCACATGTGTCTCGATGAGCACGGTCGCAGCCTCGCCAGCAGCAGGCAGGGATTGCAAGGTCTGGTTCGAACAATAGACCTCATACCCCACGCCTCCGACATCGACAATCACATAGCCATCGGCATATTCGTCAATCAAACCCTTAAGCTTGCCAATCATGCAAAATCATTCCTTGCCCTAAGCGATTTTATAGGCCTTCTGCCCCCGCTGGTGCGCGTGGCAAATGGCAATGGCCAGCGCGTCCGCTGCATCCTCACTGTCGAACGTGGCTTTCGGCAGCAACATCTTGACCATTGTCTGCACCTGATTCTTGTCCGCATGCCCCACCCCGACAACGGTCTTCTTGACCGCGTTGGGCGCGTATTCAGCAACTTCCAGCCCCATCTGGGCCGGGGCGAGCAGAGCAATCGCCCGTGCCTGCCCCAATTTCAGTGTCGCAGCCGCATCCTTATTCACAAAGGTTTGCTCGACCGCCACCTCACTCGGATCATAACGCTCAAGAACTGACATGATACCCTCATGCAATTCAAGCAGGCGCTCGGCAAGATCCTTCTTGCTATTGGAAGTAATCAGGCCCGAGCCGACAAAAATCAGCCGATTGCTGATGACATCAATCGCGCCCCAGCCCGTGCGGCGCAATCCCGGATCAAAGCCAACGATTCTGACAGGATGCTCTTTCATACCCAATTCTTAACCAACAAATATGAACAATACCAGAACAAACTATGGGTTCAAACAGGATTTGACAAGTTCCGCAAGCATGGCAACACGTGTTCACGCTCATTGCCCTATCTTGACGCGCCACTTAAGGATCGGTCTCCCGGAACCAATATCGAGCGACCACTCGCCATGGGAGTTGCGTCCATGGCGCTGGCCTCGGATTTCACCCATGATTTTCCTGACTGGTCACTCACGGCAAGCCCAGTCTCGCCGACTGAGGTAAAATACGGCGCGGACCGGATGAATTCTTCACCCCGCTGTTTGGCTTTGCCAAAATCAAGCTATTGACCGCCTCGATCAACCGATAAAATCGTCAAACAAAAAACCCCGCCCGGACAAGCCGCAGCGGGGTTGCATATTCAATCGATCATGAAAGAGCGGATCACCCTTCCAGAGACGCGGCCACTTCATCGCTCATGGTGAAGTTGGAATAGACATTCTGCACGTCATCATCATCTTCAAGAGCATTGACCAGACGCATGATCTTGGCAGCCTTTTCCGCGTCGACATCAATCTCGTTTTGTGGCTTCCAGATCGCATTCTGGGATTCAGGCTCCTTGCCAAGCGCATCTTCCAAAGCCTTGCCGACCTCGATCATGTCTTCAAAGCTCGTATAGATGGTGTGGCTTTCCTCATCACTGATGACGTCATCAGCACCCGCCTCGATGGCTGCTTCCAGAATGGTGTCGGCATCACCGGTATCAGCCGGATAGACCAACTCGCCAACGCGGTCGAACATGAAGGCAACAGAACCGGTTTCACCAAGTGACCCACCGCTCTTGGTAAAGGCGGCACGCACGTTGGACGCAGTACGGTTGCGGTTGTCGGTCAGGGCTTCCACCACAAGCGCGGTACCACCAGGGCCATAGCCTTCATACCTGACTTCATCAAAGTTGCCTTCATCACCGGCTTCAGCCTTCTTGATGGCGCGATCGATATTATCCTTGGGCATGGACTGCCCACGCGCGTTCTGAATTGCCAGACGCAAACGAGCATTCGAGTCAGGATCACCTCCACCCATTTTCGCAGCTACGGTGATTTCCTTGGATAGCTTGGAGAACAACTTGGATCGCTTGGCATCCTGTGCGCCCTTGCGATACATGATGTTCTTGAATTTTGAATGGCCTGCCATAATCCTACATTTCCGTATTATTTTTAGGTCGTCGCGCATTCCACGCTCTATTTGCAGCAGGTCATGCCACAGATAGCCAGCAAAGATCAAGCAGTCAGATCGAATGGCCGCATCAACGGGGCTTCAATTTGCGCTCTTTTCCCAAAAAGAAGGAATATGCCGGGATAAATGCCCGCCCAGCCTCAATGGCTCGGTCGCAATCGCCAATCCGGTTGCATCATCAATATCAACCGCAAGACCACAAAGGGTCGGCTCACCAAGCGCAGGGGTGTAGCGGGATGAGGAAATCTTGCGCAAAAAGCGTTGCACCGGCTCGTCCTTGTCCATGCCAAGCACGGAATCATAGTCACCGGTCATACCAGCATCGCTCATATAGGCTGTTCCGTGTGGCAAGATGCGGTGATCTGCGGTCGGCGCATGGGTGTGCGTCCCAACCACCATGGAAACACGACCATCGAGAAAATAGCCCATGGCCTGTTTCTCCGATGTCGCCTCGGCATGGAAATCGACAATGATTGCGTCTGCAAAATCCCCCATCGGGCAGGCATCAAGTTCCTTGTCCAGCGCGTTGAAGGGGCAATCCAGCGGATCCATATAAACGCGCCCCATGGCATTGACGACCAACACCGACGCGCCATTGCGCGCGTGATAGAGATTGGCCCCCTTGCCGGGCACTCCTGAAGGATAGTTGATCGGCCTCAGAAAAGCGGGCTGGCGCTCACAAAAGACCAGAGCATCGCGCTGGTCCCAGGCGTGATTGCCGGTGGTGACCGCGTCAGCCCCTGCATCGATGAGATCCTGCAAGATCGATTCGGTTATGCCAAAACCACCTGCGGAATTCTCTCCATTGATGACAACGAAATCGAGTTGATAACGCTCGATAAGATTTGGAAGTTTGTCTTGAACGATTGTCCGCCCGGCACGTCCTACAATGTCACCAATAAAAAGAAGTCGCATCAAATCCGTCTCATTCAGCCCGGCCAACCCTAAGCCGGTTCAAATATTTCTCGCTCTGTCACGATCGCATCCAGAGGCAGGTCATACTCCCCTACGGGAACCTTGTCCAGTTGTTGCAGGCCAAAGGCCAGACCGACCAGAACAGGCCGCGTGCCGCCGATGATCCGTTCCGAAATGTAGCGATCATAATGACCCGCCCCATGCCCAAGACGATTGCAGCCCCGATCAAAAGCCAGAAGCGGCATCACCAGACATTCGGGCAGAACCTCTCGGGCCTTGACATCCGGACCCTTGGTCCCATAACCGGCATCGATCAATCCACATCCATGCTTCCAGTTACGGAACAGCATCCCGGTTGTTCCAATTGTTATGGGCAACGCGAGTTCGCATCCCCTCTCTCTCAAGGGGCTTTCGAGCAGGCTGGCATTTATTTCCGATCCGATTGGCAAAAAAAGGCCGATGATCGCGCCTTTGCGGAGCGTCAGCCGGTCGAAGTGGTGAAGGAAATTCTCACAGATCTGCTGGCTAAGAGCATGATGCTCTTTCGGGGACAGAGCAGCCCGCAGAGCTCTCATCTTGCCTCGAGCTTCGCTCTTGAGCTGTTTTGTTACGCCATTATCCATGCTCATCAATCCGCATATCGAAAAAGAGCGACCAACCTTGCTGAAAGGAAAGTCGCTCCTAATCGGAAAGCCGCAGCGACCGTCGATGCTTTTCAGATCCTGGGACACCTGAAATACAGGTGGGTGCCAGTTGAAACGGACCACGGTCCAGATCAGCGCCAGCTCCCGTTCGGATCGTTAAGGCCCCAAGGAAAAGTTGCTTCTAACGTGAAGTGCAGCAAGTTTTCCATATATAAAGCATCGCTTAGTAAAATTCCAGTCTGATTATGACATGGCAGATCAGCCATCCTGCAATACTTCGGACAATCGCTCCAGTTGCTCCGCAGCCTTCTCGATCCTGAGTGCGATGGCTTCCTGATCCCCTTCATTCTTGTCCATGATGGCAGATCGGGCATCCCGCAAAGCGGCGATCTCTTCGGCCAGTGTCTTTGTCTTGCCTTCGGTTTCATTCAGCAAGTCCATTGCCATGATGCCAGCCATCACCGTCAACCGCTGATCTCCGATTTCTCCGAAATTTTCCTTCAGCTGCACAATCATGTCATCAAACCGGCGCGCCAGGCCCAGCAGATGATCTTCCTGCCCGTCTTCGCAGGCCATGCGATAGGCGCGTCCGTTGATGCTGACATTGACCTGAACCATTTATTTCTCCGGCAACCTCGTAGAGACCTTCAATCGTCATCCACCATGCTGTTCCAGCACGGCACGAACCGACTCCATAGCAGCCCCAAGCCGTCTCGAGACCTCTTCATTCGCTCCTTCGAGCTTATCGGCGCGAGTCGTCACTTTTTCGAGCGAATCCGTCAAGTCGGACCGCTCCTCACTCATGCGCTGCAAGTCATCTTGCATTGCCTTGACCGAAAGATCTTTGGTCTTGCGCTTGGTGATCGATTGCTCCAGGGACACAATCGCTTCATCAAGCCGAGACAATGCCGCCTCAATACTTGGCTTGCCACTCATACGAACCTCAATTTGGAAACGCAGCCGCTTCCCCCACCAGCTCTGCCCCAAAATCTGGGGACCATATTCGCCGTGCTCATAATGAAAACCTGCGTCATCAAGCCCCGTCACACACGATCAGCAGGCCAAATCCATTTTCCGGTTTCCCGAAAAAAGGAAGCGCCACTCGACACCGTTGAGCCGAAACCAACGCGACCGAACAATGAATCACACAGGTTTTTCGATCAATTTTGAGTCTAGGAGAGACAGTCAATCCTCGTCAATGGCCCCATTTCGTCAACAGGCCCAGTCCACAGAGGAATAAACATGGATCGAATATCATGCAGATTCTGCTATTTTCCGACATTGGTCTAATGGTGCACATTGACTCTGCTCGCCCGAGTGATAAATGTCACAACGTTTGTATCAGCCTCTGTCTGCCGGGCTTGAAACGTGGCAAGGCAGTTCCTGTTTAACCTGATTGCGTTCAATGTCATTGCCGATACCGGAAAGCTCGCATTTTCCTGATCGCGTGGATTGAACAAGATCCAGAAGCAGAGTTCATGAACAACATGGATAAACAGACCCGCATGGCGCATGCGATCCGCTTTCTTTCAATGGATGCCGTTGAGAAGGCAAACTCCGGACATCCCGGCCTCCCAATGGGTGCGGCAGACATCGTCACCGTCCTCTTTACAAAATTCATGAAATTCGATCCCACCAGCCCCAAATGGGCTGACCGTGATCGTTTCGTCCTGTCGGGTGGCCACGGCTCTATGCTTCTATATTCCTTGCTGCATTTGCTGGGTTTTGAAGATATCACCATTGAGGATCTGGCCAACTTCCGTCAGTTGGGCTCAAAAACTGCTGGCCATCCCGAATATGGCCATGTGAACGGTGTCGAAACCACAACCGGCCCGCTCGGTCAGGGCATCGCCAATGCCGTTGGCATGGCCATCACCGAAAAGCTGCTGTCCGCAAAATTCGGCTCCGATCTTGTTGATCACCGCACCTATGTCATTGCAGGTGACGGTTGCCTGATGGAAGGCATCTCCCAGGAGGCGATTGCCCTTGCCGGTCATCTCAAACTGAACAAGCTGATTCTTCTCTGGGACGACAACAACATCACCATTGACGGCAATGTCAGCGTGTCCGATTCCACCGATCAGCATATGCGCTTCAAGGCATCCGGCTGGAACACCTTGAGTGTTGACGGCCACGATCAGGAAGCAATCGCAGCCGTTATCGAGGAAGCCCAGAAAAGCGACAAGCCGACGATGATCGCCTGCAAAACGGTCATTGGCTATGGTGCCCCGACCAAGGGTGGCACCAACAAGGCCCATGGCGCTCCTTTGGGCGCAGAGGAAATCGCGGCAACCCGTAAAGCTCTCGGCTGGGAGTATGAGCCGTTTGAAGTCCCCTCGGACATTCTGGACGCCTGGCGCATTGCCGGGCTGAATGCCGCGCAAGGCCACAAGGAATGGCAAAAACGCTTCGAAGCTGCCGATCCTGAACTGCGTGCCGAGTTTGACCGCCGCATGCGGGGCGATCTGCCGGCCGGCTTTGATGAAGCCATGGCAGACTATAAAAAGTCTCTCGCTGCCGAGCCGAAAAATGTGGCAACCCGCAAAGCATCCGAAATGGCACTTACCGTCATCAACGAAGCTGTGCCGGAAACCATCGGCGGTTCTGCCGACCTCACCGGATCCAACAACACCAAGACCCCAGCAACCGTATCAATCACGGCAGAAGATTTCTCCGGTCGCTACATGAACTGGGGTATTCGTGAGCATGTGATGGGCGCAGCCATGAACGGCATGGCGCTGCATGGTGGCGTCATTCCTTACGGCGGCACCTTCCTGGTCTTTGCCGACTATATGCGTGGAGCCATGCGTCTGTCTGCACTGATGGAACAGCGCGTCATCTATGTATTGACCCACGATTCGATCGGCCTTGGCGAAGATGGTCCAACCCACCAGCCCGTAGAGACACTGGCGTCCCTGCGTGCCATTCCAAATCTCTTGGTCTTCCGCCCATCGGACGCCATGGAAACCGCGGAATGCTGGGAACTGGCCCTGAAGTCTTCCAATAATCCGAGCGCTCTGGCATTGACCCGTCAAGGCCTGACGCCTTACCGCACCGAATATTCGGAAGAAAACTACTGCGCCCGTGGGGCTTACGTCCTTTCCGATTGCGAGGGGGAGGCTGACGCTTCCATCTTTGCATCAGGTTCGGAAGTGGAAATTGCCATGGCAGCCCAGAGCGCCCTTGCGGAGCAGGATATCAAGGCCCGTGTCATTTCCGTTCCTTGCTTCGAACTGTTCGAAGCACAATCAGAGGAATACAAGAAGGAAATCATTGGCGATGCCAAGGTGAATGTAGGGATTGAAGCAGCTCTTCGCATGGGCTGGGATCGCTTCATCGGCTCTGATGGCATTTTCGTCGGCATGAACGGCTTTGGGGCCTCTGGCCCTTACAAAGCCCTGTATGAGAAATTCGGCATCACTGCGGACAATATTGTTGCTCAGGTTGCCGAACGCCTCAAATAAGCGTAAACACATAACCGGCATCCAGAATTGGCAGGAAAAGTAAGGTTTTTTCTGCCAATTCGCTTGGCAGGGATGTGAAATTGTCATACGACAAAAGTATATTGTCCACCTAATATGAGCTCGATCAACGCGCGGGAGTAAACCCTCATGTATCTCGCAACCCAAAAGTTGATCTAAGTGCAAGACCGGCCCCGACTGTGAGTGGTGCTGGCTAAATCAGGAGAAAGTCATGACTGTTAAAGTGGCGATCAACGGTTTCGGTCGTATTGGCCGTAACGTACTTCGTGCTATCATCGAATCCGGCCGTACCGACATTGAAGTCGTTGCAATCAACGATCTGGGCCCAGTGGAAACCAACGCTCATCTGATGCGTTTCGACTCTGTCCATGGCAAATTCCCTGGCACAGTTACTGTTGACGGCGACACCATCGACGTAGGCCGCGGCCCAATCAAAGTTCTGGCTGTTCGCAACCCTGAAGAACTGCCTTGGGGCGAAATGGGCATCGACATTGCAATGGAATGCACCGGCATCTTCACTGCAAAAGAAAAAGCTTCCATGCACCTGACCGCTGGCGCTAAACGCGTTCTGGTTTCCGCTCCTGCTGCTGGCGCTGACAAAACAATCGTTTACGGTGTCAACCACAACACCCTGACCGCTGATGACCTGGTTGTTTCCAACGCATCTTGCACCACCAACTGCCTGTCTCCGGTCGCTTATGCTCTGAACAACGCTGTTGGCATCGAAAAAGGCTTCATGACCACCATTCACTCTTACACTGGTGACCAGCCTACTCTCGATACCATGCACAAAGACCTGTATCGCGCACGCGCTGCTGCTCTGTCCATGATCCCGACTTCTACCGGTGCTGCTAAAGCTGTTGGCCTGGTTCTTCCTGAACTGGCTGGCAAACTGGACGGCGTTGCAATCCGCGTTCCGACCCCGAACGTATCTGTTGTCGACCTGGTATTCGAAGCCAAAAAAGACACCACCGTTGAAGAAATCAACACAGCAATCAAAGCTGCTGCTGATGGCGAACTCGCTGGCATCCTGGGCTACACCGAACTGCCTAACGTGTCTTCCGACTTCAACCATGACAGCCATTCTTCCATCTTCCACATGGATCAGACCAAAGTCATGGAAGGCCGCATGGTCCGCATCCTGACCTGGTACGACAACGAATGGGGCTTCTCCAACCGTATGGCTGACACCGCGGTTGCAATGGCTAAATTCATCTAAGAGTGCCAATGACCGTTCTGCCGGTCCCGTGTCCGGCAGAACAACACGGTTTTCAAAGGCGCCGTTTGCGAGACAAAACCGGACAATCGGTTTTTGATCCGGGAACGGCGCCTTTTCTCCGTCATGCCCAGAAAAGTGAGCAAGACTTTTCAAGGGACAGGCGCTGACACTTCCCTTTCAGATATTTTCCGACACCATGTCGACCAGACCGGAGGAACACCCAATGGCAAATTTCAAAACCCTTGACGATGTAGACGTAAGCGGCAAACGCGTTCTGGTGCGCGTCGACCTCAACGTTCCAATGAAAGACGGTGAAGTCACCGACACCACCCGTATCGATCGCATTGTACCGACCCTGACAGAAATCTCTGAAAAAGGTGGCAAGGTCATCATTCTTGCTCACTTTGGTCGTCCCAAGGGCGAAAAGAAACCTGAAATGAGCCTGAAACAGGTTGTCCCTGCCCTTGCCAAAGCACTTGAGCGCCCGGTCGCCTTCGCTGAAGACTGCATCGGTGATGTGGCCAAGGCTGCAATCGACAACATGACCAATGGCGACATTCTGGTGCTCGAAAATACCCGCTTCTACAAAGGCGAAGAAAAGAACGATCCGGAATTCGCAGCGCAGCTCGGCGCCAACGGCGACCTGCTGGTTGCTGATGCATTCTCCGTCTCCCACCGCGCTCACGTTTCGACCGAAGGCCTGTGCCATCACATGCCAGCCGTCGCTGGCCGCACCATGCAGCAGGAACTCGAAGCCCTTGATTCTGCCCTTGGCACACCGAACCGTCCGGTTCTGGCCGTTGTTGGGGGTGCGAAAGTCTCCACCAAGATCGACCTGCTCGAAAACCTCGTCACAAAGGTTGACGGTCTGGTTATCGGCGGCGGCATGGCAAACACCTTCCTCGCCGCTCAGGGCAAAGATGTTGGCAAATCCCTTTGCGAACATGACCTCGCCGAAACCGCTCTGCGGATTCTGGCTGCCGCAGAAAAGGCAGGATGTGAAATCGTGCTGCCGACCGATGCTCTGGTCGCCAAGGAATTTGCAGCCAACGCTCCACACGAAGTGCTTGACGTGGATCACATCCCTTCCGACGGCATGATGCTCGACGTTGGGCCGAAATCCATCGAAGCCGTTGTTGCGTGGATCAAGAAAGCCAACACTGTGGTCTGGAACGGCCCGCTTGGCGCGTTTGAAATCGAACCATTCGACACCGCAACCGTTGCTGCAGCAAAAGCAGCAGCAGAGGAAACCAAAGCTGGCAAGCTGACCTCGGTTGCTGGCGGTGGTGATACTGTTTCCGCGCTGAACCATGCTGGTGTTTACGACGACTTCTCCTACATCTCCACCGCTGGCGGTGCATTCCTTGAATGGATGGAAGGCAAGGCCCTTCCGGGTGTTGAAGTCCTCAAAGCCTAGTTGCTTTGTGCCCGTTTTCGGAATCGGGCCCATGTTCAAAAAATGCGCCGATCACGTGATTGGCGCATTTTTTTATTGTCAACTCGCGTGAAGTCTTGCAACCTGATGCCTTTTGCGAGATATCAGATCAGACGCAATTTCAGACGCAAACCAATAGGTCACACCATGGAGCCCAGCCAGATTTATCTTCTCACTCCAAGACATATCGATCTGGATACATTTCCCGCGCAGTTGCAGGAAGCCCTGGCGGGCGGCCCCATTGCGGCTTTGCTCATCGATTGTGATGCCCGGGATAGCGAGTTGCAGAAAATCGCCCAGACGATCGCTCCCATCGCACAAAAACAGGATATAGCGGTACTGCTGCGTGGTGACAGCCGGATTGCAGGCCGCAGCAAATGCGATGGTCTGCATCTGGATGGTGATCTCATATCGATCCAGAATGATGTCGAAGAGTTTTCCAACCGTTTCATGCTCGGCGCCGAGGGGGGCAACAAACGTCATACTGCCATGGAAATTGGTGAAAGCGGCATTGACTATATTATGTTCGGTCGCCTCGATGCACCCGCCACCGAAAGCATTCACGACAAGTCGCTGGATATGGCCGACTGGTGGTCATCCCTGTTTGAAGTGCCCGCCGTGGTCATTGGCGGCACGGATCTGGAGGCATGCAGCAAGGTATCCGAATTGGGCATAGAATTCATAGCTTTGAGAGAAGCAATCTGGGAGCACGAACAAGGCCCGCAAAGCGCTGTCCGGCAAGCCACATTGCTTTTGGAAAAAGGCGCCCAGTAGACACCCCTTGTCCAACGCAAGACAGCCCAGATCACAGAATGGCCGGAATTTGCTGGCAAACCGCAACAAAAACGGGGCTCTCGCAAATCTGCACAGTAAGAGCAATGTAAGATCAACACGGTCATGATTGAAAATTTCCAAGGCTCATCGGCCCTCTCAAGGCCTCCGAAGAGAACAGATGTCAGGCGCAGTGCCTTTTTTGCCATGCTGCTGTCTCTCTGCGTGTTCACTCTGCCCTCCTTTGCTCAATCGCAAGATGCCAGCGAGCCACAAACGCAAGGCACAGCATCCGAAAAAGGCAAGCAGACCGACCGCGCGGCACAGACAGGCGATATCAATCAGCCGATCGTAAATCCGGATCACCCATTCCTTCAGACCCCGCAATTCACGCTCCAGCCCTCGTCAGCCTATGCAGCCTATCAGCGGGGCTTTTATCTCACGGCCTTCGCCCTTGCGACAAAGCTTGCCGGAATGGGAGAAGTCTCGGCACAGACATTGCTGGGTGAACTCTACCTCAAGGGACAGGGCGTCCCCCAGGACTACAAGGCGGCGCGGGAATGGTTTCAGCTTGCCGCCGAGAAGGATGACCGGGAAGCCCAATTCAATCTGGCCATGCTCTATGCAAGAGGAGATGGCATTCAAAAAGACCTTGGCAAAGCCATTGACCTTTTCGAAAAAGCCTCCGCCAGCGGGCAGAAAAATGCCCAGTTCAACCTCGGTCTTCTCTATCTCAATGGCCAGGTGGTCAAGCAGGATCTGACCAAGGCCCTCGATCTCATTTCCAAATCGGCCAAGCAGGGCCTTGCCGAAGCTCAATATACATTGGCGAACCTCTATCGGTCAGACTTTTTTCCCGCCCCAAATCTGGAACAGGCCAGCTACTGGATGCAGCAGGCGGCGAAAAATGGCTTCATCGATGCGCAACTGGAATTCGGCTTGATGCTGTTTCAGGGAGAAGGTGTAAAAAGGAGCTATAGCGCAGCCCAGGCCTGGTTGAAACAGGCTGCCGATGCAGGAAGCGTCCTCGCGCAAAACAGACTGGCGCGGGTTCTGGCACGGGGATATGGCGCAGCTCCCCAGCCCGTCGAAGCAGCAAAATACTATCTGTTGTCGACCCGAGCCGGAAAAAGGGACGATTGGCTCGAAAACTTTTTCCAGAAGCTTTCCGACGAAGACAAAAAGAAGGCTCTCCAAGCCTTGGGCCAATATAGTTTGTGGTAATTTCGTCAAGAAGCATCTCAAAAGACCATGCTTTCTTGGCACATTCACTTTCAAATTTACCCTTTTGTGCCAAAATTCCTGCCAAAAGCCTTGCAAAAGCCTTTTGAATATGGTCCTACAGGGCACCCGTCTGGGCACATCTGATGATGCATTGCCAGACATTCATTATTCTTTGACAATTTAACAGGATCGCCGCAGCCTCCGTGTCTCGCATCCTGACAGCAAGATGGCTTGTTATGAAGATCAATGGCAACGAAATCCGTCCTGGCAACGTGATTGAACATCAAGGCACGATCTGGGCCGCAGTAAAAGTCAACGCAGTGAAGCCCGGCAAGGGCGGTGCATTCGCTCAGGTTGAACTGAAAAACCTTCTCGATGGCCGCAAGCTCAACGAACGCTTCCGCGCATCTGAAACCGTTGAACGCGTGCGCCTTGAGCAGAAAGACTTCACCTTCCTTTATGAAGAAGGCGACAATCTGGTCTTCATGGACACCGAGAGCTATGAACAGCTAGAACTGAACAAGGACTTTGTCGGCGAACGCGCCGCATTCCTTCAGGACGGCATGCCTGTCGTCGTGGAACTTTACGAAGAACGCCCGATCGGCATCGACCTGCCAGATCAGGTGACGCTGGAAGTGACGGAAACCGAACCGACCATCAAAGGTCAGACCCAGTCTTCCTCCTACAAACCGGCAATGCTTGAAAATGGCATCCGTTGCATGGTGCCTCCTTTCATCACCACCGGCGAGAAAATCGTCGTCGATACCAACGAAATCGAATATGTGAAGCGCGCAGACTGATCTGCCTTTGTGTTTCGTTGCAGGCCAACATGTCAGTTTGGCCACAAGCCCTTGAGTGGCGCGTCAGCCGATGAAGTTTGCCGACGCGCCCTGTTTTTCCATAAGCCTGGCAAGTCCGGAGCAGAATCCGTCCCTTGCCGCTTTCCTCTTTTATCCGGGAACACTTTCGATCATGGCTCGCTCAGCACTCCTCAATGTTATGGTTCAGGCCGCTCTCAAGGCAGGCCGCCGTCTTGCGCGCGACTTCGGTGAACTGGAAAATCTTCAGGTCTCTCGCAAGGGACCGGGAGATTTTGTCTCAAACGCAGATCTGCAAGCGGAAAAAACCCTGACCGACGAATTACGGCGCGCAAGACCGAATTTCGGCTTCTTACGCGAAGAAAGCGGCGAAGAAGAAGGGGCCGATAAAAGCCACCGCTGGATCATTGATCCCTTGGATGGCACAACAAACTTTTTGCACGGCATCCCTGTCTTTGCCATCTCCATTGCTCTGGAGCATGAAGGACGCATTGTTGCCGGTGTTGTCTACAACCCCGCCACAGATGATCTATACACCGCCGAACGCGGGCGCGGTGCCTTCCATAATGACCGCCGCATGCGCGTTGCCGCTCGTGATGACATTCATGACTGCGTGATTGCAACCGGCGTTCCACATCTTGGCCGCGGCAAACACAAGCCCTATCTTGGCCAGCTTGAAAAGGTCATGGGGGAAGTCGCAGGCATCCGCCGCATGGGAGCCGCTTCCATCGATCTGGCTTATGTCGCATCCGGCCGATTTGACGGCTACTGGGAAGAATTTCTCAGCCCTTGGGACATCGCAGCAGGCATTCTTCTGGTGCGCGAAGCTGGTGGCTTTGCCACAGACATCAATGGTGGTGACAAAATGTTTGATACCGGCTCCATTGTTGCTGGCAACGAAATGATCTGTCAGCGCCTGAGAAAGTCTCTAAAAAGCGCATGAAGGCTAAAAAAGGCCTGAAATCACCGATTATCCATGCAGCATGGCCCACAAAGGCCATGCTTTCTTTTTGCCTGATGATGAAGCTGCGAGACGCACCTTTCCCATTTCATGCGCTGCATGTAAGTGAGAAATCGCATTGAGATGTTCGAAACTCCGTAAATGAACCGATTTTTAGTCGCATATTTGACTAAAGTCGAATATATGAAAGTACGAACTCAAGAAGTTCAAGCCTTCTCTTATCCGTTTGGAGTTGAGACTTTGACCGAATTTACCCCACTCACGTCCTATGCAGGCGGCATGTTGATTGGCCTGTCGGCTGTTCTCTTGATGCTCTTCTGGGGGCGGATTGCCGGCATGACCGGCATTCTGGCTGGCATCATCCCCCCACTCGGTAGCGATCTTCGCTGGAAAGCCAGTTTTCTGGCCGGAGCGATTCTCGCTCCACTGCTCTTTCAGCTTACGATTCGCGATATTGACTATCAAATACCCATTTCCACTGAAGCCCTGATCATTGGCGGCATCATCACCGGCATCGGCGTCACCTTCGGTTCCGGCTGCACATCTGGCCACGGCATCTGCGGCCTTGCCCGTTTCTCCCGTCGCTCAGCGGTTGCCGTTACCTGTTTCATGAGCTTTGCATTCCTGACCGTCTTCATCATTCGCCATATTCTTTGAAGGATACTCCCATGCGTTATTTTGCAGCTGGATTGATCGGGGCAATTTTTGGCCTCGGCATCATTGCCTCTGGCATGGCAAACCCTGCCAAGGTCCTCAATTTTTTCGACATTGCCGGAAGCTTTGACCCAAGCCTTGCTTTCGTCATGGCCGGAGCGTTGACGGTAGCCATTCCCGGCTATGCTTTCATTTTCAGAAAAGTGAAAAAGCCGGTCTACACACCGACTTACAATGTCCCCACCAACCGGAAAATCGACATCAGGCTGGTGGTCGGTTCCTCGATCTTTGGGATTGGCTGGGGAATCGGCGGTTTCTGCCCCGGCGCATCCATTCCAGCCCTTGGCCTTGTTCACGAATCCAGCCTGGTGTTCGTCGTCGCTCTGGTTGTTGGAATCGTTTTGGCGCAGCTGATTCAGAAATCCGGAATAATCGAGCAAATCGCGAAAAAAGGATCGCGTCTTTTGCTCTCCAGACCCTCCGAAAATATACAGGACCGCGCATAACGGCGCCCAAGCGTCATCTTTCTGCCCCTGATTGCGAATATAGTCCACAAGCCCCCTTCCCCTTGTTGAGGAAATTGGGCAATGTCTCAGGGCCTGACGTTAAGTTTTCATAAAGAATCTTTCGTCTGGCCCCAGACCTGATTTTCGCGAAACCGGATACGGATGATGACCAGCGAATTGGATCCTTACAAGCTTTCTAGTCCACAACGCTACTTGTGGCGCATGCTCATTTTCATTGGCGCAGCGGCTTTCGTGCCCATCATTCTCTATCGCCAGATCATCCAGGCATTCTGGAGCAACCCCATGCTCAATGCCATGATCTTCTTTGTTCTGGCAATCGGCATCTTCCTGTCGATGCGTCAGGTTGTTCGGCTATTCCGCGAAGTCAAATGGGTCAACAATTTTCGTTTGGGAGATCCCGGACTGGAAGTGGCAAAGCCTCCCGTGCTGCTTGCACCGATGGCAATGCTGCTCGGTGACCGGATCGGCCGCATGGCAATCAACACGTCCACGATGCGGTCTATTCTCGAATCCGTCGGCATGCGCCTTGATGAAGCGCGCGACATGTCCCGCTACTTCACTGGCCTTCTGGTGTTTCTCGGTCTGCTCGGCACCTTCTGGGGCCTGTTGCAGACGGTAAGCTCTGTTGGCGACGTCATCAGCTCGCTCTCGGTTGCGTCAAGCGACGTCGGCGTCATTTTCGAAGATCTCAAGCAAGGCCTTGAAGCCCCCCTTCAGGGTATGGGCACGGCCTTCTCATCCTCCCTGTTTGGTCTTTCCGGATCTTTGGTCCTCGGCTTCCTCGATCTGCAAGCCAGTCAGGCACAAACACGCTTTTTCACCAATCTTGAGGATTGGCTCTCGACTGTCACCGACATCAGTTTTGAAGATCTCGATGAAGGCTATAGCGATCCCCTCGGAGGCGGAGACAATGATCGGTTGGTCAATGTTCTCGAACTGCTTTCCCGCAAGATCGACCTGCTCGGCGCAGAGGCCAAAACCGGAAATGGCCGCAATGCGACCTCAGCAATGGCCAATCTGGCCGAAGGCATTCAGGGTCTGGTGCAGCATTTGCGCTCCGAGCAGCAATTGATGCGCGAATGGGCCGATCAACAAGCCTCTCAGCAGGAAGAAGTCAAAGACGTGCTGATCAAGCTCAATGAGACCTTGAACCAGCCAATCGGCAACAAACGCAATTCGTAATCAAGGGCAGAGCCACAAGCAAACCCTTCACGCACTATCGTGATTCAGATTTGTGAGGAAAGAAGATGGGCTTGTCCCGAAATCGCCGCAGCGAACAGAGAGCTGACTATTGGCCCGGCTTTGTTGACGCCATGGCGACCCTTTTGCTTGTTCTGATTTTCCTGCTCACCGTTTTCATGGTGGCGCAGTTTTTCCTCAGTCAGGAAATTTCGGGAAAAGACACCGCGCTCAACAAACTCAACAGTCAAATCGCTGAACTGACCGAACTGCTCGCCCTTGAGCGCGCCAACCGGCAGGATCTTGAAAGTTCTCTGGTCACCTTGCAGGCAAGCCTGGCAAGTGTTGAATCCGATCGTGATCGCCTGATCTTCCAGCTCGAAGCTACAAAAGGAGACAGCGACAGCGCCGGAGGGCAGATTTCGTCCCTCGCCTCCAAACTGCAATCCGAAAAAGAGATATCCCAACGCGCCTTGGCGCAGGTGGAACTGCTCAATCAGCAGATTTCCGCCCTGAGACGCCAGATCGCGGCTCTGGAAGATGCGCTTGATGCTTCGGAGAAGCGAGACCGGGAAAGCCAGACAAAAATCGCCAGCCTTGGCAGACGCCTCAACATCGCGCTGGCCCAACGGGTGCAGGAATTATCGCGCTATCGATCCGACTTCTTTGGCCGCCTGCGCGAAATCCTGTCCAACCGCTCGGATATCCGCATCGTCGGTGACCGATTTGTTTTCCAGTCCGAAGTTCTGTTTCCCTCAGGAGGGGACCGGATGAAAGCGGAAGGAGAAGGCGAACTTGACCGGATGGCCGAAGCAATCCTTGAGCTGGTCAAGGAAATTCCAGAAGGCATCGATTGGGTCCTGCGCATTGATGGCCATACGGACGTGCGGCCCATCAATAGTGCACGGTTTCCATCCAACTGGGAATTGTCATCGGCCCGCGCCATTTCGGTGGTCAAATATCTGATATCCAAGGGTGTACCACCCGAGCGGCTGATGGCTGCGGGCTTTGGCGAGTTCCAGCCGTTGGAAGAAGGGGACTCCGAAGAGGCCCTGCGCAAAAACCGCCGCATTGAATTCAAGCTCACGCAGCGTTAGCCCGCCAAGCCGATCTCTTGTTCAGCCTCGCATGCCCGAGCCCATTTCATGGCTGAATTGCAGCCGGGCCAGACGAGCATAAAGGCCATTTTGCGAGACGAGACTTTCATGTGTCCCCTGCTCAAGAATGCCCCCCCTCTCCATCACGAGAATGCGATCCGCTTTCTTGACCGTTGCCAGCCGATGGGCGATCACCAGGGTCGTGCGCCCTTTCATCATCTCTCCCAGAGCCGCCTGAACAAAAGTTTCGCTTTCGGCATCAAGGGCGCTTGTCGCCTCATCCAGAAGCAGAATGGGCGCATCCTTCAAAATGGCCCTTGCAATGGCAAGCCTTTGCCTTTGGCCGCCCGAGAGAGTAACCCCTCTCTCTCCAACCATCGTGTCATAGCCGTCAGGCAGCTTGGCGATAAACTCGTCCGCATAAGCAGCCTTTGCTGCCTTGACAATTTCGTCCCGGCTCGCCCCCTTCTTGCCCATCGCGATATTGTCTGCAATCGTCATTGCAAAAATCACTGGCTCTTGCGGCACAAAACCGATGGCCTGTCGCAAATCATGAAGCGACAAGTGAGAGATTGGCAGATCTCCAAGGCTGATCTGCCCTGCCACGGGATCATAAAAGCGCATCAGAAGCTGAAAGACCGTGGTTTTCCCGGCACCAGAAGGTCCGACCAGAGCAACGGTTTCTCCTTCCCGCACTTTCAGGCTGAGAGAAGAAAGCACCCGCCCTGAGGAAGATGACGGATAGTGAAAGCTGACGTCGGCAAAGGTAACCGCCAGCGGCGCGCTTTTATCCAGTATCAAGGGCTTCTCGGGATCCTTCACCCCCAGAGGCTCATCGAGCAGCTCGAATAGTCGTTCCGCTGCTCCTGACGCCTGAGAGATCTCACCCCAGACTTCACTCATGCCGCCCAGACCAGCCGCAGCCATCATCGAATAAAGAACAAACTGTCCCAACGCCCCGGAAGACAACACAGCGTTTGCAACATCCGGTGTCGCATACCAGAGCACTCCGATGATGCTCGAGAAGATGATGAAAGACGCAAAAGCCATCAGGATGGCACGCGCCTTGATGGAAAACCGGGCGGCCTCATAGGCAGCCTCTATGCTGTCATGAAAAAAGCGGCTGGCGCGTCCTTCCTGCGTGAAGGCCTGAAGGATACGCATAGACCCGATTGCCTCGGTCGCAAAGGCCGAACTGTCTGCCAGCCGGTCCTGAGCAAATCGCTGTTTCTTGCGGACCCAGCGTCCAAGCACCACAAGTGGAATGACAACCAGCGGAATGGCACAAAGCACCAGAAAAGACAATCTGGGGCTTGTAACCAGCATCATGCTGGAAGCCCCGACAAACATCAGGAAATTGCGCAGAGCCATGGAGGCGGTTGAACCAACCGCTGACTTGATCTGTGTGGCATCTGCGGTCAGTCGGGAGACGATTTCACCACTGCGCGCTCCATCGTAAAAACCCGGCGAGAGCATGGTCAGCTTGCCGAAAACATCGCGGCGCAAATCATTGACCACCCGTTCCCCCAAGATAATCACGAAATAGTAACGGCTTGCGGTCATCAGAGCCATGAAGAAGACAGCAAGGATCATCAGACCGGCATAGCGATCAACGGACGCCAGATTGCTCTGAGACAAACCCTGATCAATGAAGCTTCGTGCCAGAATGGGCAGGGACAAGGTGGTCAGCGAGCCAAGCAGCAAGGACACCACGGCAGCCACGACCAGCGGCTTGTAGCGGAGCAGATAGGGAAAGAGACGCAGAAAAGGCGCAAACCGGTTATTTGAAGATCCTCTATCTTGAGCCATTCCGATACTCCATGAACAAATTTGCGCCGATTCTGATAACAACTGCGCCCTCAGAAGGCTTTTTTCTTCTTCTAGATAGGGAACAGGCTTGTATATCTCAACGCTCTGCGCTATAGGGACCCACGATTATTTTGCGGCTGTGCGGCCATGATCGCCCGCAGCCGAGGTTTTGGGTCGCCTGACTGGTTGTCCTTGATGGACGGACAGCATCGGGCAACCCCGAGCAAGTCGGCCTCCAGTGGGCAGGCATGTTCCCATAACTCAATTACGATCAACCTGTCGTGGACAGTGGCGAAACGTCGTCCAACAGAGTTGATTGACCGCTAAGGACGTCTTGACGATGAAAAACGATATCCATCCTGACTATCACATGATCAAAGTTGTCATGACTGATGGCTCCGAATTCATGACCCGCTCCACCTATGGCGCCGAGGGTGACACTCTGAACCTCGATATTGATCCGACCTCCCATCCTGCATGGACCGGATCCAATAACCAGCTTCTGGACCGCGGTGGTCGCGTATCCCGCTTTAAAGACAAATTTGCCGGCTTCCTTGGCTCCTGATTGCCAACCGCGCAAATGTCGAAAAAGTCAAACCCGGTGCCAAGGCGCCGGGTTTTTTCGTTTTCCGGATCTGCCATCGAAGCACTGTTTATGATCAGGACGCAAGACCTGTCCCTTTTCAAAACAAAAAGGGTGCCATATTGGCACCCTCAAGGAAGATCACACAGATGAAGGATCGGATCAATCGGCAGCCTTGGCCGAAAAGGCATTTGCGATCATGCCGATCTGATCTCCAACCGGATTGGACTGCGCCGTTTCAACTTCAGCGCTGGCAGAGCGTTTCGAATAGATCACTTCATCGAGGTGGCGAATGCGCTTTTGCAGATGCATGGACTGCTCAATCAACTCGCGCAAGCGAGTGGGCAGCTCTTCCCATCCGGGACCGTCCTTGGAAGAGGACAGGCCATGCAATTTCACCTTGTTTTTCTCCTGCCCGGCCTGTTCCAGGGTCATTTCCCCTTCATTAACAGCACGTTGCAGCAGAAGCCACGATGCCATTTGCATCAAGCGGGTGGTCAGGCGCATGGATTCGGTCGCGTAGGCAAGCGAAGCAACCCGCGGCAGGCTTTTGGCTTCTACCCGTCCCTCGCCGTCAAGATAATCGGCAGCTTCTTCAACCAGCGCCATACCATCGCGGAACAGGGTCTTGAAACTATCGGAATCCGCAAGCTTCGCCCCAAAAGAGACAGGAGATGAATCGAAATGTCTTTGTTTATGTTTGTCGCTCATGTGACCTCCAAATGCCTGGCCAATGCCTACCATGTCCGATGTATCAATTTCAAACAGACAATCAGCCGAATTGCTATTTGAAAGAATATGAAGCACAAACCATGCCATTGTGCCCATTTGCCCTTGACAGGCCTCTGCCCGTATTTCTGCAAGACAATAGCCAGACTAATCTTGCACTCCTAGCAGACTTTCCTCCCGGGCTCGAGTGATTCTTGTGCGCACAAAGGAATCGACCCCAAAGTGCATCACGCCATTCACGTCCCGACACCAAAAGCCGAATGCAGTGGTTTGGCCTGCAAGCGGCATGCGATGACGAGCCAGCCAACAGGATCACCCCAACGGAAACAGAAGCCTGATCAGGAAACCTGCTCCGTTTTGACGTCTGCATGCGTTGTGATCAAGAAAAATCTCGCCTTTTCATGAGATTACCGAATGAGACAAAATACATTGGTTAACGCATCGATAAAACAAAAATAGAAAAGTTGATAGAGAAATAATCATCTCCAGCACCAAGCAATTGATCGAACAATCCAAAGTGCTTTGCCAAAAAAAGAGCCGCAACTAGCGGCTCTCAGGAGTTAACAGGGAGGCGTCAAACAGAGTGACAGGAGCCACTCGAAATCCATAAAGTATGGATAGTTATATTTACGCAAAGATTGATTAATAATTGGTTAACACAAACTTACACAAAACTTATACTTTATTATTTTCGCACGTCAATTTTAAAAACACGTAGGAAAATTCAATATTAGAGAAATATGTGTCATTCATAAACAAAATTTACTTGCTCTCTAGTTAAATATACCTGACTGAATGTTTATCCTTAAGCGAACTGAATTTATTGGCCATTGATCGCATTTGATCAGGATCTGACATGCGCTAGAAAAGCAGAGTATTTCAATCCCTTTTCCTGCCACCAAAAGAGAGAACCGAGACGACGATGACCCTACCGGCAAAAATGAAAGCGATTACCGCCCCGGAGGCGGGAGGACCCGAAAAACTTGAGATCGTGGAAAGAGAAATCCCAACCCTTTCTGAAGATGAGGTTCTCATCAAGGTCAAGGCTGCCGGTGTGAACAGGCCAGATTGCATCCAGCGGGCAGGCAACTACCCTCCCCCTCCGGGAGCATCGGATATTCTGGGACTGGAAGTCTCGGGCGAGATTGTCGAAATTGGAGCCAGGGTGACGGACTGGAAAGTTGGAGATCTCGCTGTTGCGTTGGTATCAGGGGGAGGATATGCCGAATATTGCAAAGCCCACCATGGCAGCGTGTTGCCAATTCCCAAAGGCTTCAGCCTGATGGAAGCAGCGAGCCTGCCGGAAAATCTGTTCACCGTGTGGCACAATGTTTTCCAACGCGGAGCCCTCAAAGCCAATGAGAGCCTGCTCATTCATGGCGGATCATCCGGCATTGGCATGGCAGCGATCCAACTGGGCAAGGCGTTTGGAGCCAAGGTTGCCATAACCGCAGGAAGCGACGAGAAATGCGAAGCTTGCACAGCACTCGGTGCTGATCTGGCGATCAACTACAAAAACCAGGATTTTGTTTCTGAAATCAAGTCATGGACCGACCGGAAGGGCGTGAATGTCATCCTGGACATGGTCGGAGGCGACTATATATCGAAAAACTATGTCATCGCCGCAGAAGAAGGACGCATTGTCCAGATCGCGTTCCTCAAGGGGGGCGTTGTCGAAGCCGATTTCCGTCGCCTGATGATGAAACGCCTCATTCACACCGGCTCCACTTTGCGTGCGCGACCAGACAGCGTCAAACAGTCCATTGCCAGGGAATTGCAAAAAGAGGTGTGGCCTCTTCTGCGTTGTGGCCTTGTCAAACCGCAAATTTACAAATGCTTTACAATGGATGAGGCAGCCAAGGCCCATGAGTTGATGGAAAGCTCGCAGCATATTGGGAAAATCATGCTCGAAATCTGAGTTTTCCCCCTTAATATTGCTCTAAATTTCCGAGACCTCTGTTCTTTAATCCTTTCTTTACGTCGATGAAAGGAAACGGCCTCGATTTGCGCAATTACAGACAATTTGAAATGAATTGGTAAGGCTCCTGAGCTTCAATACGGCAAAAGTGTTCGTACGCGGCATCACCGATGCCCGAACAGGATGTGCCATGTCTATTTTGCCGAAATTTATTGACCGCTTGCTGAAGCCGTCCGCATCGATCGCCGATGCTGAAGAAAAGGAAACAGGTAAATCCTTTCTTCGCGATGAAAGCGGCGCAATAGCGATTATCTTTGTTGTTACCCTCATCCCCATCATCCTGATGCTCGGTGCCGCCGTCGACTATTCTCGTGTTGCTCTCGCCCGTTCCGAAGCCCAGGATGCGCTTGATGCAGCAACCCTGGCCGCCGTCAAGCAAATCGGCAAAGTCACGGACGCAGAAATCCGTGCGATGATCGAATCCTATGTGGCAGCCAATGGACCGAGCAACACCTCGATTACAGTTAACCCGATTACCATCGAGCATAATCCGACATCGCTGAAGGTCTGGGCCAAAGGCACGACCGAGATGACGGTCATGAAGCTCATGAATTTCGAGAACTCCGAATTCTCGATTTCATCAAAGTCGGTTACAGGCAACAAGACCCTGGAAGTCGTTCTGGTCCTCGACAATTCAGGCTCGATGGACTCCTCGGCAGGGTCCACGACCAGAATCGAAGCGCTCAAAAACGCATCCGATGAACTGGTCGACATTCTGGATGAAAAGAAACAGGATGAAGACTCACTCAGCTTTGGTGTTGTTCCATTCACGCATCTTGTCCGGCTGAGCGAAGGAATGGAAGATGCTGAGTGGCTGGATCAGAATGGCGTTTCGTCCATCCACCAGAACAACCTGCCGCCCGATTCCAACCGGTTCGACCTGTTCGCCACGCTCACCGATCCCAGCACCAATGCTGCGGTCGAATGGGAAGGCTGTGTAGAGGCACGTCCCCATCCTTATGACATCAAGGACACCAAACCAAGCAGTTCAAAACCGGACAGCTATTTCGTTCCCTACTTCCATCCCGACATTCGGGAACCGAACAATGAGAAATACAGCTCATACGCTTCGGGGAACAGTTCATCGTCATCCACCTATTACAACTATCTCAACATCAGCAGCGGCAGCAGCGGCGGATGGGGATGGTACTGGAACAGCTACTACAACAACAGTTCCTCAAGCTGTTCCGGAGATGATGACGAATTTGGATGCTACAAGGATCAAACGATCAAGTCAGGCTATGACGGCCCGAACTATCTTTGCGACATGCCACGCCTTCTGCCTCTGACCAACACCATTAGCACCGTGAAATCCAAAATCGAGGAAATGCGGGCCAAGGGCGCCACGAACATTCACATGGGCACGATCTGGGGTTTGCGGCTTCTGTCCAGAAAGGCACCCTATACCGAAGGGCGACCTTACAGTGATGAGGAAAACATCAAGGCCCTCATCATCATGACGGATGGCAACAACACCTACTATGACAATTACTACCACGCCTATGGCTGGTATGATGACGGTCGGATCAACGGCTCCTCCACGGTTGTGTCTGAAATGAATACGCGAACCGTGGAAGCATGCGAGGCTGCCAAGAGCAATGACGTCAAGGTTTTCACGATCTATTTCGGCAGCCCCAGCAAAACGACAGCCGCGATGTTGAGCGATTGCGCAAGTCAGGATGACTATTACAAGAGCGTGGACAACGCCAACGAGTTGAGTACGGTCTTTCAGAATATTGCATCCGAACTAAGCAAACTGCGTTTGGTTGAATAAAGCCGATACAGCAACATGAAGCGGTAAAAAAACGCACCAAAACCCGGCTTTGGTGCGTTTTCTTGTTTGCGAATTCCTGTCAATAGAAGTATAGTCAGCTCATTCCCTGTCATTTTTAACCAAACTTGATAAGGCTGATCTGGAGAGGATCCAGGTCAAGCAACAATGAGGATGTACCATGTCGAATGCACCACTGATGCCGAAAGCAACCGCAGTTTGGCTGGTCGATAACACTGCTCTGTCTTTCGATCAGATTGCTGCCTTCTGCAAATTGCATCCACTTGAAGTCAAGGCGATCGCGGACGGCGAAGCTGCACAGGGCATCAAGGGGATGGACCCCATCATGACCGGCCAGCTGACGCGCGAGGAAATCGAGAAGGCGCAGAAAGATCCAAATCACAGGCTCAAGCTTGCGCCACCAAAAGTGACGATTCCCGAACCCAAGCGTCGCGGCCCGCGCTATACACCCGTTTCGAAACGCCAGGATCGCCCCAATGCCATTCTCTGGCTGGTTCGCAACCATCCGGAACTGAAAGATCAGCAAATCGTTCGACTGGTCGGCACAACAAAACCGACAATCGAAGCGATCCGCAACAGAACACACTGGAACAGCGCCCAACTCCAGCCGATGGATCCTGTTACCCTTGGCATCTGTAAACAGATCGATCTCGACCTTGAAGTCAAGAAATCCGCAGCCGATGCACCCGCTCATCAAGGCTTGCCGGAAGACCAGACACTGCTCTCGACCGAGGAATCTCTGGCTCCTGCAATTCCTGTAGATCCGTTCGGCAACTTCAAATCTGCCGAAGAACAGCCTGATGACAATGACACTGTACCTGACGCAGCATCCGTCTTTGCCAATTTCCAGCCCAGCAAGCACGATGATGACGACGACGAAGAGTGATCAAGCTCTGAGATCAATCTGATCTCGGCTGAAGCCAACAAGTTCCATGAAAAAGGCCGGGTTTGACCCGGCCTTCTTTTTGTTGAGAAAAGCCCTTGCCTAGATCCCATGCTCACGCAAAGCATCCTCGATTTCACTGAGGATGGTTGGATCATCGATCGTGGCCGGCATCTTGTAGTCTTCGTGGTCGGCAATCGCCCGCATGGTTCCACGCAGAATCTTGCCTGAACGGGTTTTGGGAAGGCGATCTACTGTGACCGCAATCTTGAAGGCTGCAACAGGACCGATTTTCTCGCGAACAAGCTTGATCAGCTCTTTCTCGATATCCATCGGGGTACGCTCGACGCCCGATTTCAAAACCACGAAACCAGCAGGCAACTGGCCTTTGAGCTTGTCGGCAATCCCGATGACGGCGCATTCGGCAACATCGGGATGAGCAGCAAGAACCTCTTCCATCGCTCCGGTAGACAGGCGATGCCCGGCGACATTGATAATGTCATCCGTCCGGGACATGATATAGAGATACCCATTGTCATCCATATATCCGGCATCCCCGGTTTGATAATAGCCAGGGAATTCATCCAGATAACTGCTCTTGAAGCGTTCATCATTCTGCCACAGGCCAGGAAGATTGCCCGGCGCGAGCGGCAGTTTGATCACGATATTGCCCATTTCATTGGCCGCAACAGGATGGCCATCCGCTCCCACGATCTGGACATCATAGCCGGGCATAGCAACAGTCGGCGAACCATGAACAACCGGCAGAAGCTCGATCCCCACCGGATTGGCTGCAATCGCCCAACCTGTTTCGGTCTGCCACCAGTGATCGATCACCGGTACCTTGAGCATGTCTTCCGCCCACTGCACGGTATCGGGATCCGCCCTCTCACCCGCAAGGAACAGGGTCCGCAGACTGGAAAGATCATATTTGCTGATAAATTTGCCATTTGGATCTTCCTTCTTGATAGCCCTGAAGGCTGTCGGAGCGGTAAACAGAGCAACAACCTTATGTTCCTCGATTACGCGCCAGAAGGTTCCGGCATCCGGCGTTCCAACCGGCTTGCCTTCAAACAGAACCGTTGTCGCACCATAGATCATCGGCGCATAGACGATATAGGAATGGCCGACAACCCAACCCACATCGGAAGCGGCCCAGAACACTTCACCGGGCTTGATGCCATAAAGATATTCCATGCTCCATTGCAGGGCGACCATATGGCCACCATTGTCGCGCACAACGCCTTTTGGCTGCCCAGTGGTGCCGGATGTATACAGAATATAGAGCGGGTCGGTCGCCAGTACAGGCACACATGGCACGTCCCGCCCGCTTTCGATCTCTTCCACAATCGCTGCGTGATAATTGACATCGCGCCCTTCAATGAGATCGCAGACCAGTTCCTTGCGCTGGAAAATCACGCAATGGTCTGGCTTGTGTGTTGCCAGTTTGATTGCCTCGTCCAGCAACGGCTTATAGGCGATTGTGCGATTTGGCTCGATCCCGCAAGATGCTGAGATGATGACCTTTGGCTTGGCATCGTTGAGCCGGGTCGCCAGCTCGTTGGCGGCAAAGCCACCGAACACGACAGAATGGATCGCACCAATCCTCGCACAGGCAAGCATCGCAAAGGCCGCCTGCGGGATCATCGGCATATAGATGACTACACGGTCTCCCTTGACGACACCAAGATCCTGCAACACGGCAGCCAATGCCTGTGTCTGCAATTTCACATCCTGGTAGCTGTAGGTTTCCTTGTGTCCGGTGATCGGGCTGTCATAGATCAGGGCCTGCCTCTGGCCATGGCCAGCTTCCACATGGCGATCCACCGCGTTGTAACAGGTGTTGCACTCGGCACCAGCAAACCAGCGTCCATAGGTTCCCGCTTCTTCATCAAAGATTTTGTGCGGCGGTTCAAACCAACTGATTTTCTTTGCTGCCTCTGCCCAAAAGCCATTCGGGTCTGTTTTCCACCCATCGTAAATTTCTTTGTAAGACGCGCCCATTTGAGCCTCTCCACGGTTATATTGGAATTATTCAATGGATAACTTGCGAAATGGCGTCAGGTCTATTCGGCAAAAGAAGGGTCTAGCCTTTAAGATCATTCGACTTTTTGCTGTTTCTCTGCTATTACGATACAACTGTATCGCATATCAATCGAAGGCCCCCATGATTACCGACCCATATTTTTATGCCGCCGCGATTCCGGCAATCATTCTGGTTGGCATCGCCAAAGGAGGCTTTTGCAGCCCCCTGGCAATGCTTGGTGTGCCAGTTCTTTCACTGGTCATTTCCCCCATCAAGGCGGCAGCCATCATGTTGCCAATCCTGATTTGCATGGATTTTGTCGGCCTGCTGGCCTATCGCGGAAATGCCAACAAGAGTGTTCTGAAGAGCATGTTGCCTTTTGCCCTTCTCGGTATAGGCATTGGCTGGCTGTTGGCCGGTCAGTTCGATGAACACATCATCAAGTTCCTCGTCGGCCTCACGGCCCTGGCCTTCGTTGCAGACTATGCCTGGCGGACGATCCGCAAAAAGACGATTGCCACGCGCGGCCCCATCTCAGCGGGCATCTGGGGCACCATAACAGGTCTGACCAGCTTCATTGCCCATTCCGGTGGCCCTCCCTATCAGATCCACACCCTGCCTCTTGGCATGGCTCCGATCACATATGCCGCAACCTCGGTCTATTTCTTCACGACGATGAATACGGTCAAGCTCGTTCCCTATTTCGCTCTTGGGCAATTCTCGACCGAGAATTTATGGACAACACTTGTTCTGGTGCCTCTTGCGCCTATCGGCACCATGCTCGGGATTTTTCTGGTCCGAAAAATAAGCCAGGGTCTGTTCTATCGCTTTTCCTATCTGGCCATGTTCCTCATTGCGCTGAAACTGTGTTCGGACAGTCTTTTCGAGCTACTGGCTTGACTGTAAAACCTGCGACCAAACAGCTCACCTGAGTGTCCCGAGCGGGTACAGTGATACATGTTTGAAGCAACGCAGAATCAAAAAAGCCGCGGTCGAAAATTCCGCGGCTTCGTTAGTCCATGAAATGCTCAAAATCAGCTGGCTGCCTTTAGCTGCGCGATTTCGTCTTTCATACTCAATTTTCGTCGTTTCATCTCGGCAATCTCAAGGTCGTCTACTGATGGATGGGTGGTAGCTTCCTCGATTACCTTATCCAGTTCATCATGCTTACGTTGCAGTTCTTGGATACGTGAATCTAACGACATTCGGACCTCCATAGGTTCAATTGAGACACAAGAATTGTGACATACATATTACATGGTGTCGACTCAGAAATGTTTGAACCGCTGGAGCAAAAATAATTTTCACAACTTGTTTGGAGTTGGTTGGTAATAATTGGTCTTGCTTGCAAAACAAATTCAAACAATCTATTGGAATTTATGAAATTTATTAAATTGGCCAATCGTCATGACACCAGAAAAAGAAGCCCAAATTCGCGCCCAACTTGCGCAACTCAAAACCGAACATAGCGACCTCGACCTAGCCATTGATGCGCTTGAAGCGAGGCCTGGCGGAAATGCCTTGCCAATTCAACGAATGAAAAAGAAAAAACTTTTGCTCAAAGACGAAATCGAGCGGCTGGAGAACGAACTTTTTCCAGACATTATTGCATAATAATGACAAGTTGTGACAGCGGCCAACTGGCCTCGGAAAGAGAGCGATCCTGCTCAGGTTGCCCACAAGTTGCTGCTTGCCGCCGGAGCAGATTTCTCTATACTGCCCGACTTCAAATCTGCTGACCTGCATCCCGGCATCAATCTTGAAAAGGATCCGGCCATGACATATTCCACACCTCCCGTCGCCATCATCATGGGCAGTCAATCAGACTGGCCGACCATGAAGCATGCGGCCGACATTCTCGATACTCTGGGCGTGGACTATGAAGCGAAGATCATTTCAGCCCATCGCACACCGGATCGTATGGCCGATTTTGCCAAGTCGGCGCGGGAACAAGGATTCCGTGTCATTATCGCAGGTGCTGGCGGAGCGGCCCATCTGCCGGGCATGACCGCCTCCATGACCCCTCTTCCCGTACTCGGTGTTCCGATCCAGTCCAAGGCTCTGAGTGGGCAGGATTCCCTGCTCTCCATCGTGCAGATGCCGGCAGGCATTCCGGTCGGCACCTTGGCAATCGGACGCGCAGGCGCTGTGAATGCCGGGCTGATGGCCGCTGCCATTCTGGCCACCACCGATGAAACTCTGGCACAGAAGCTAGACGCCTGGCGCAAGGCCCAGTCGGATGCCATCGCTCTGCAACCTGTTGATGAAGGTGATTAAAAAGATGCTCAATCCGGGAGATACTATCGGAATTCTTGGCGGTGGCCAACTCGGTCGCATGATGGCGCTGGCTGCCAGCAAACTTGGCCTGAAGACCCATGTCTATTGCCCGGATCCTGACAGCCCGGCCTTTGACGTCACTGCTTTCCATACTTGCGCGGACTATGAAAACGAAGAGGCACTCGAAGACTTTGCCAATTCGGTTGCGCGAGTGACGTATGAATTCGAGAATATCCCATCGGCCACCGTCGAGTTTCTGAAAAAGCGCCTGCTTGTTCTACCGGATGAAGAAGCCCTGCGCACATCACAGGACCGACTGACCGAAAAAAACTTTTTCCGTTCAATCGACATCCAGACCGCGAGCTTCTATGAGGTCTCGTCTCAGGAAGACTTGCGTGAAGCGGTCGAGTTTATTGGCCTGCCCGCCCTGCTCAAGACAAGACGGTTTGGTTATGACGGCAAGGGTCAGGTCTTCTTGAAGTCGATCGAAGATGTCGATGGCGCGTTTGAGCGCATCGGCTCCCAACCGGCCATTCTGGAATCCTATGTTCCGTTCGTGAAGGAAATCTCGGTCATTGCGGCACGCAATGAAAAGGGCCAGATCGTCACTTACGACATCGCCGAGAATGTGCACAAGGACCAGATCCTCAAGACCACCACCGTTCCCGCAGACATCAACGAGGGAATTGCCAGAGAGGCACGAAAAATCGGCGAGACGGTTGCCGACGCGCTTGATTATGTCGGTGTACTGGCCGTCGAGCTGTTTCTCCTGTCCGAAACCCACGATCATCGGCTGGTCGCCAATGAAATGGCTCCGCGCGTTCACAATTCCGGCCACTGGACGGAAAGCGCCTGCCTCATTTCGCAATTTGAACAGCATATCCGTGCCGTTGCAGGCTGGCCCTTGGGCAATACGGATCGCCATAGCGATGTGGTCATGACCAATCTCATTGGCGAGGACATCGAAGCCCGACAAGACTTGCTCGCAAAATATGGCACCGCCTTTCACGACTATGGAAAATCGGAAACCCGGGCAGGCCGGAAGATGGGCCACATCAACCGAATTACACCCAAAAAACACGGTTGAATGCAGACTTTTGGGTGTTTTTTCCTCAAATGGGATTGGTTGCTATGGACAAGCTCGCACTGGTCTGATAGAACCGCGATCAAAGTTCGGGCGCTGCCATGGCGGTGACCGATTTTTTTTCATGAAATCCACACATCACGAACTTAAGGATTGACGCGTGCAGGTACTCGTCCGCGATAACAATGTTGATCAAGCCTTGAAGGCGCTGAAAAAGAAATTGCAGCGCGAAGGCGTTTTCCGCGAAATGAAAATGCGGAATTTTTATGAAAAACCTTCTGAAAAGAAAGCTCGCGAAAAAGCTGAAGCTGTGCGTCGCGCACGTAAGCTGGCTCGCAAGCGGATGCAGCGTGAAGGTCTTCTCCCCTCCAAGGGCCGTGGCAACTAAAAGCGAGATAAGAGCCAAGCTCTTTCGACGCTTTGCCCTGTCTTACCTTGCGGGAAATTGCATTCTGCGCGAAACTGTCATCCGATATTGGAACTGGCAGGAGCGTCCAGATCAATCAGGCAATATCCAAGTTCGAAAACTGTTTCAGGTCCGTTTTTGCGATGGACCTGTACGCGTCTGTATGGATGGGCCAAACCCCACCCTCATGACGGCATGCACTTGAAGCATTCTGACGATTTGAATCGCCGGCAAACTGTTTGTCGAAAGCCGGAATCAAAAAGGAATGTGAAGATTTTCGAACTCTGCCGCAATTTGGTCAGACTGACCTGCCACACAAAGACCCAACTTGAAAACGGTTTGATCAGTCAACATCAGATGAGGTCTTAGATGAATTGCAGGCAACACCATTTGAAGTTTCTTGCTATCACATGCCTCGCCATCGGCCTGACTGCCTGTCAGACGACGGGTATGAAAAGCGGTGCCGATTTTGACCGCAATGCGGGAGACGCAGACAATATCGCCTCACTGAACCAGGTGGTTGCCAGTGAGCCGAACGATCCCGATGCCTATAACATCCGTGGTACGGCCTACGGTCGCTCGGGTCAGTATGAGCTGGCGCTGCAAGACTATACGCGTGCCCTTCAAATCAATCCCGACTTCCATCAGGCTTACGCCAACCGCGCCCTCATCTACAAGAAAATGGGCAACATGCAGGCTGCCCTGACGGATTACAATCGGGCGATTTCTCTGGATCCGACATATGATGTGGCCCTGATCGGTCGTGGCGATATCCACCGCGTTCAGAATGATCTTTCCAGCGCCGTATCCGATTACAACCAGGCCATCATCGCCAAGACGCGCGATCCGCGCGCCTATTACCATCGTGGTCTGATTTTCCAGCAGCAACGCAATCATGCTCAAGCGATCGAAGACTTCACCTTCGCGCTCAGCCTTGATTCCTCAAACCCGGACGCCTTCAACTCACGCGGCATCAGCTATCTTGCGCTGGGTGACATGCGCGGTGCTCTGGGCGACTTTTCCAATGCTGTGAAAATGGATCGCGACAATTATCGTGCTTGGACCAATCAGGGCATTGCCCTTGAAAAAGCGGGCAATTACAGCAAGGCCTACGATTCCTTTGCGCGCGCCAAATATATCAATCCAAGCTATATGCCAGCCGTCAATGGCATGAACAGAACGCGCAAACTGAAGAATCAGGGCAGCAGCGCCTGAGACGACTTCTGCCTGACATCCGCTTTCATGTTTATCCGGAAATCTCCCGGCCCCTTTGTCATGCATTGGGGCCGAAAGTTGAATCGTAATTCTCAGGAGCTTCCGGTAGCAGGCGCCTTGCGGCCAACACGCGATCCTGACTGAAGTCAGCGATCTGCTCGTTGAAAAGCTCATAGAAATTGAGCTCTGCGCCCAAATGCAGGAATACCCCGCCTAGCCCGATTGCCGCCCGATCCATGAAAACAAACTCGCGCGGAACCGTCACAGGCCCCAGACGCTTGAATTCCTGATGCACCTTGAAAGCCTGTTTGCGGCCATATTCAGCCGGGCTCACTCCGTCAGCAATGGAACGCACCCTGTTATCGAGCAATGGCCCGTAGATGAATCCGGCCCAGATATTGAGTGCCTCGATCAGAGGATCACTGAGCTCCTTGAACCCCCAGCATTCATAGGCATGCACGATCTGATCACGATCATTGCGCTCAAGACCATGATAGAGGTCGACAACCCCTTGCACAAAACGCGGTGGGAAAATCCGGACACAGCCATAGTCGAACAGATTGAGCCCACCAACCTCGCCATCTGCTTCAAAAACCGAATAGTTGCCCAAATGCGGATCACCATGAATGACACCATGATGGGCAAAGGGATACCACCAGGCTAGAAACAGTGTTCTGGTCAGGAAGTTTCTCACTTCCTGGCTATGCTCCTTGTAGGAGAGCAGTTTTTTCCCGTCGAGCCAGCTCATGGTCAAAAGGCGCGGGGTGGACAGATCATCGAAAAGCGTTGGAATGCGCACACGGTCATCATCGGCAAAGATCTCGCCATAAAGACGCATATGCCAGGCCTCACGCACATAATCGAGTTCTTCGCGCACACGCTCTGCAATCTCTGTCGCCATTTCGCTGGTGTCGACTGCATTCTGCATCGTTCTGTGAAGAGAGAAAATCATGTTGAGCTGACGCAGGTCTGCTTCCACCGCCGAGGCCATATCGGGATATTGCAATTTGCAGGCAAGGCGCGTTCCATCCACATGGATAGCCTTATGCACTTGTCCCAGAGAAGCCGCAGCAGACGGCTCGTGATCAAAGTCCGCAAAGCGGCTTCGCCAGTCCGGCCCCAATTCGGACCGCATCCGGCGCTTTGTAAAGACCCACCCCATGGGAGGAGCATCGGACTGAAGTTGAGAAAGCTCGGCAGCATATTCAGGCGGCACGACATCGGGCACGGTCGCGATCATCTGCGCAACCTTCATCAAGGGGCCCTTGAGGGTCCCCAATACACGCGCAAGATCGGCGGCTTCCCTCTCGATATCGCCAGAGCTGCCACCCAACAGGCGCGCACCGGCAGCACGCGCAACAAATCCACCCACCCCGGCATTCACCCGGGCATAACGTTTCATGCGACGACCAAAGCGATTTTGGTCATCGTAAGACGCGCCATCGTCATGGTGGTCGGTCATCTTCTCGTCAGTCATAAATCAAAGGCGCTCCGGTTTTGGCAACTGACCTTCAGACATCAAGCCTCTTCGAGTGCTTCAAGTTCATCAATCAACGCCACAACAACTGCCAGACCCTTGGACCAGAATGAAGGATCCCGCGCATCCAGACCGAACGGAGCCAGAAGCTCGGAATGATGCTTGGTGCCGCCAGCACTCAACATATCGAAATATTTGCTGACAAAGCTGTCGTCGCTATTCTGATAAACCGAATAGAGCGAGTTCACCAAACAATCCCCAAAGGCATAGGCATACACATAGAATGGGGAATGGATGAAATGCGGAATATAGCACCAGTAGGTTTCATAGCCCTCACTCAACCGAATTGACGGCCCCAGACTGTCTGCTTGTACGCTCATCCAGAGTTCGCAGATCTGTTCCGATGTCAACTCACCATTGGCGCGCGCAGTGTGAAGCTTGCGTTCGAAAAGATAAAAGGCAATCTGGCGCACGACGGTATTGAGCATGTCCTCAACCTTGCTTGCCAGCATCGAACGACGCTCTTCAACCGTGCGCGTCTTGGCCAGAAGCGAACGGAAGGTCAGCATTTCACCAAAGACACTGGCCGTCTCTGCCAAAGTGAGCGGCGTCGGCGCCATCAAGGCACCCTGTTTTCCGGCAAGCACCTGATGCACGCCATGCCCCAATTCATGGGCCAGCGTCATCACGTCACGAGCCTTGCCCATATAGTTGAGCAAGACATAAGGATGCACGCTCGGTACGGTCGGATGAGCAAAGGCACCCGGAGACTTGCCTTCCCGCACCCGCGCATCAATCCAGCCCTTATCGAAAAACTGCTCGGAAATCTCGGCCATCCTGGGAGAGAATCCCGCATAGGCCTCTTGCACGATCTGCTTGGCTTCCGGCCATTCGATAACGCGCATGGGGACTTTGGGAAGCGGCGCATTGCGATCCCAATGTTCAAGCACATCCTTGCCGAACCATTTGGCTTTGAGCTTGTAGTAACGATGGGACAGACGCGGATAGGCATCCTGAACCGCTTCAACCAGCGCGTCCACCACGTCTCTCTCAACCCGGTTGGCCAGATGGCGGCTATCCGCCACATCTTCAAACCCGCGCCAGCTGTCGGAGATCGCCTTGTCCTTGGCAAGCACGTTGGAAATGAGGGAGAAAGTGGAGATATTCTTCTTGAAGGTAACGGCAAGTGCCTCTGCGGCAAGCTTGCGCTTGGCCTCATCCGTGTCGGTCAACAAATTGAGCGTCTGCTCGATAGCCAGTTCCTGACTCTTGCCATCCTGCTCGACCGTGAAACGCAAGGCCGCCATGGTTTCATTGAACAGACGGTTCCATGCCATGGCACCGGTCACGGATTTTTCGTAAAACAGCTTTTCCAGCTCATCAGACAACTGATAGGGCTTTTCCTTGCGCAAATCATCGAGCCAGGGCTTGTAATGGGCAAGTGCCTCACTGGCGCTGATCGCACCGTCAAGCACATCATCCTCGACGCGGTTCAGCTCCAGCTCGAAAAACAGCATCTGCGTTGATATGGTTGTCAGACGCTCCTGAGCATCGCCATAGAATTTGGCACGCTGCGGATCGGTTGAATTGCCATTATACATCAGACCTGCAAAGCTGATCAGCCGCCCCATGCGCTCCTGCAAGGCTTCATAGCGCTTGAGCGCGTCTGCCAGGCTGTCCCCGCCTTCAGTGCTGAGCTTTGAGCTGATCTGACCTTGATAGTCTTTTGCAAAAGACGCAGCCTCTTCCTGACAAAGAGAATAGTCCGTCTCGATCTGGGGATCATCCAATCCCTTGTAAAGATCGCTGAGATCCCATTCCGGCAGTCCCGCCATTGACGTACCGGCGGATGCGGCATCTGCGCTCGAGTGAGAACGGGCGAACGAAGTATAGAGAATATGGTCAGCGTTCATAAACAGAATCCAAAAACAAATGAGGGGGTCAGCCAGTCGGCTCACGGTCTGAGAAGTGGCGATTAACACGATTAAGATAAGACTTCCTGCCATAAGGTCAAATGTCTAAATCGTAAGGTGAACGAAAGCCCTTTATTTGTCCCGCTTCAAACCGTTGACGATTCTCATATTTTCACAGTTTCCTCACGGAACAGAAAAGCAATCGCGGCCGGACAATTAACGCTCTCTTAACCAGTCACGCGCATTGTGGTTCAAAATGAAACAAAACGCAGTGATTCCCATCACCAATGGGTTTGTTCAACCCGGTCGCTGGCCTTGCCACTGACACCACTGGAAACAATCGCATTTGACAATCTGCCGAGGGACCCCATGAGCGAGCGAATTCTGATTGTGGACGACGATCCGGTACAGCGGCGCCTGCTGGAAGCAATTGTCGAGAAAAGCGGCTTTCGATCTTTCAGCGCGGAAAATGGCGAACAGGCCATCGCCATTCTCAATCAGAATGCCCACGACTATTTCGATTTGATGGTTCTGGATCTTGTCATGCCCAATCTCGATGGCATGGGCGTTTTGCAAGCCTTGCAAAAGTCGGATATCAAGGTCCCGGTCATCGTCCAGACCGCCCATGCCGGTATCGACACTGCCGTCAACGCGATGCGCGCAGGCGCGTTCGATTTCGTCATAAAGCCGGTCGCCCCGGAACGGCTTCAGGTCGCGATGCGCAACGCACTCAAGGTCAATGCCCTTGAAGACGAGATCGTTCGCATTCGCTCCAAACAGACCGGCAGCCTTGGTTTCAAGGACATCATTTCCTCAAGCCAGATGATGGATCGCGTTATCAATCTGGGACAGCGGGCCGCAAAATCAAATATCCCCATTCTCATTGAAGGGGAATCGGGCGTCGGCAAGGAATTGATCGCAAAGGCAATCCAGAATGCATCCGACCGATCAAACAAGCCCTTTGTTACCGTCAACTGCGGTGCGATCCCGGACAATCTGGTCGAAAGCATCCTGTTCGGACACGAAAAAGGAGCCTTCACCGGCGCCAACGACAAGCATACCGGCAAGTTCGTCGAAGCCAATGGTGGCACTTTGTTCCTCGATGAAGTTGGCGAGTTGCCACTTGATACCCAGGTCAAACTGCTCCGCGCACTACAGGAAGGGGAGATTGACCCGGTCGGAGCCGTAAAACCGGTCAAGGTGGATCTGCGGCTAATTTCGGCGACCAACAAAGACCTTATTCAGATGGTCAAGGACGGCAAATTCAGAGAAGATCTCTACTATCGCCTCAACGTCTTTCCGATCCGCGTTCCCCCTTTGCGAGACCGCAAGGAGGATATACCAACCCTGACAAAGTCATTTCTGTCCCGTTTTGCTGCGGAAGAAGGCCGCAAGAATCTGGCCAACATCGCCCCAGAGGCCATAACCCTGCTGCAAGGTTACGACTGGCCTGGCAATATCAGACAGCTTGAAAACACCATTTTCAGGGCTGTGGTCCTGTGTGACAGCGATCAACTGACGGTCAATGAGTTCCCGCAAATTGCCAGCCAGATGAGTGCCTATAGCGCAAGCATCGTCAAAGCACGCTCCCCGAATCCCGATGAAGTGGAGGCGCTGGAACTCCCTGCGGCTGCTCATCCGGCTTCGATGTCAGCGCCAACATCCGTACCTTCGGGCATATCCCCTTTGCCCGGCAGTCAAACGGGCTTCAGACCGACAGGAACTGTACAATCAGCAAATCACGCCTCGTCTGGAGACAACCAGACCGATCAGCAACAGCAGGATCCGTGGGGCTTTTTGAGATTGCTGGATGAGAAGGGCAACATTCGCCCCTTGAGCGAACTTGAAGCGGAAATTATCAAGCGGGCACTTATCCACCATGATTACCGCATGTCCGATGCGGCCCGACGTTTGGGAATTGGTCGCTCGACGCTATACAGAAAACTCAAGGAATATGGGCTGGAACAGGAAGACCATGATCTTGCCCAATCCGGTACCTAGGCATGGAGCGTTGCAGCATGGTTACACAAAAGCTTGCACTGCTGTTCAAGCCCCATTTGTTTTGAAAAAGCTGTTGCACAATTTCCCATATTGGCCTCACTACTATTTCCAAAGCTGCTGATTTGAAATTTCGGGATTTGAGATAATGAAACGCACCCACACCGCTCTGGTGGCCCTCATGCTTGCTTTTCCGGGGTCTGCATATGCGACACCGGACGAAGACCAGACTGCCCAAGCATCTCTTGTCCTGATTGGCGATCACCCATCAAGTGCATTGTTGAGCGATATCGAAAATCAATCCCGGATCAACACCATCCTGTCCAACATGTGCAAGACGAATCTGGGAGATATTGATCAGCAGGCAGATCAGGATATCGCAGACGGAATTGCCAAGGCACTTGAAGAGCGCCCCGCAACCAGCGATTTTCTGACCAAACGAGACAATGCAGCTCTCGAGGCCTTCTACGAAGAGCGCAACTTTGCCCCAGCATGGTTTGACAATGGCCAATGGACAAGAGCAGCAAGAAAACTGATTTTCGCGCTTGCACGCGCAGATCGGGACGGCCTGAATCCGGCTGACTACAAAACGCCCCTGCTAACCACATCCCGTAAAAGGGGATCATCTCCCGAAGACATAGCCAGGGCCGATATCCTGTTGTCTCTGGCAGTCACGCGCTACACCAGAGATGCTTTTGCCGGTCGGGTGGACCCACGCATTTTTTCCAAAAAAGAGGTCACGATCAAGCCGCACTATCCTGACTCGATTGCCGCATTGAGCAAATTGACGATCAGTGCCGATCCCGTGGCCGACATGCGCAGCTACAACCCGCCTCACAAGGGTTTCCTGGCTCTGAGAAACGAATATAATCATATTCGCGCACTGGGCTCGAGAGAGAAGACAACACCCATTCCAAACGGCAAAAGCCTCAAGATCGGAATGCGGGACGAGCGTGTCCCTCTGATTCGCGAGAGAATTGGGCTGGAGCCTGAGCAAAATACTGAAGATGCCAATCTTTACAGCAAGTCACTGGCGGAAAAAGTCAAGGACTTTCAGCTCACCAATGGTCTGATCGCTGACGGCATCGTTGGCAACGCCACCTTGAGCATCATGAACCGTGGCAGCGACCACAAGAAATTGCTGGCAGACATGATCGCCAATATGGAGCGCTGGCGCTGGCTGCCGCGTGATCTGGGCGAAATGTATGTCATGGTCAACATTCCGACTTTCAGCCTTGATGTCGTCGACAAAGGTAAAGTCATCCATCAGACTAGGGTCGTGGTCGGGAAAAGCGCCCACAAGACACCGCTTTTCTCCGATCAAATGGAATATCTGGTCGTCAACCCCTATTGGAATGTACCCAAGTCAATTGCCTCGAACGAATTGCTGCCAAAGATAAAGACGAACCCGGCCTCTTTCTTTGCCAACACGAATTATCAGGTACTTGCGAGCGTGGAAGGCAAGACCAAGATCATTGATCCGTCTCTTCTGGATTGGGACAAGGTTGAACCGGGCATGGTGCGTCTTCGTCAAACGCCGGGAACCAGTAACGCGCTCGGAAACATCAAGTTCATGTTCCCCAATCAGCATTCCGTCTATTTGCATGACACTCCGTCGCGAAGCCTGTTCAACCGCGATTATCGCGCCTTCAGCCATGGTTGCGTTCGCGTACACAACCCCTTCGAGCTAGCAGAAGTTGTCTTGTCACAAACGGCCAACTGGAATGCAGACCGTGTCAAGAAGCTGCTGGGCAAAGAGGAACGCACGGTTCGTCTGGACAAGAAGATACCGGTTCATCTGGTCTATTTTACAACCTGGATGTCTGAAGACGGACAGTTGCTACTAAGAAACGATCTCTACGGCCACAACAATACGGTCAAGAAAGCCCTCAATCTTTAAGGCTTTGTTAAACATAAGAATCGACTTTCGGACTTGATCGGGCCAAGGGCTTCCTTTTGCCGCATTTGGACAGCAGGTTACGCCTGAAACGCGGATTATCTGTGTTTCAACGGCTAATTATGCTTAAATTTGGGTTTCGTTTACCATGTCGCAAGCATAATTGGCTCGAAGATATGCAAGATTTCTGCTATCAATGAAATAAACCGGTTGCAAGAAGACCCCGTTTCACTTGTCTGAAGTGCCCTGTTTGGACCCCAGCAAAGGAATGTCTTCATGCAGTTCAGTTTCTGACCATGAGCAGATCTTGTCCAGAAAATGGATGTCTCTTGGCCAGACTAGTCATGCATCTGCCACCGAAATGGTCCGCAGTCCAGGCCTTTGCTGATACGAATGTAGGTTCAATGGCACAAAAGATAGGGTTCATTGTCGGGTTTCTTTTTCTTTGCTTTTTGACGGCAAACCCGGCTCTCTCAAGCACCCGCTCGCTAAACCTGTATAATGCGCACACCAAAGAATCTGCCAAGATCGTTTACAAACGGGACGGCAAATTCGATGCGGACGGATTGCGCAAACTTAATCAGTTTTTGCGGGACTGGCGACGGAATGAAAAGACCGAGATGGATCCCTCTCTGTTTGACCTGATCTGGCAGGTTTACAGGGACACGGGTGCCAAGCAACCGATTACCGTTTTTTCCGGATACCGTTCCCCCGCCACCAACAACATGTTGCGCAGCAAAAGCAAGGGCGTCGCCAAAAACAGCCGCCACACGATGGGTATGGCGATGGACTTCTATCTGCCCGGCGTCCCGCTTGACCGCATTCGCACGGTAGGCCTTAAAATGCAGGCAGGTGGCGTTGGCTACTATCCCGGCTCCCGCTTCATTCATATTGATACCGGTTCCGTCCGTCACTGGCCCCGCATGTCTCGCAAGCAGCTTGCCAAGGTTTTTCCAGATGGCGTAACGGTCCATGTGCCAAGTGATGGCAAGCCATTTTCCGGCTACAAGGTGGCAAAAGCGCAGGTTGACAAGCGCAAGGCGGCAATGCTGCAAGCCTCTCGTTCGGCTCGGCGCTTCACCCAATATGCATCCGCAGCGCCATCAAAAACAAGCACCAGAGAAACGCAAGAGGTCGCTTCCCTTTCGCAATCGGATCAGGACAGCGGTGGAAGCCTGTTCCGCAAGCTTCTGACCCGCACACCGAAAGCACCTCCAGCACCAGAATTTGCCCAGTCTCAGGAGCCGACCATTCAGGAGACAGATGAGGTTCTTGAAAGCGAAGAAGACATCAACCAGCTTCTTTTGCCTGAGACATTGGCAGCCCTTCCAAAGGTCAGGACAGTCCGCATCGCATTGGCTCAAAACAAGGCCAGCACAGACGTGCCGGACCCGGAACAGATCATTGCGCAGGCCAAACAGGCGGACGAAGAATTTCGGGCTGAAAGCGGTGGGGAGGCCGAAAAACCCTTTATTCTCACATACCTTCCTCGCTCCAGACCCGGCGAAATTACCGGATCGACACAGCGCCTGGCGAGCATCGAACCCGACGCCTTCAAGACGCCGGTCGAAGTGCCTGTAAGTTCACAGGCATTGCAAGCCTCAGCCGCCGCACCAGCCCCTGAAGAAGTGGCAAGCGCGACCAAAGGCACTATCGAAACAAGCGAGAATATGACTCTGGCCTCTCTTTATCCTGCCAGTCAGGAAGCAGGCATCGACGCCAAGGCTGTCCCGGACCAGCAGACAGCCACGCAACAGACAGAAGTCAAAGAGCAAACCACCGACATTCTGGAGCAGATGACAAAGGGCACAACGGAAGACAAGTCGGCAAATCCGACCCGCTTTGCCTATGCATCGGCGGACAATACATTCCTTGCAATATTGCCGGAAACGGCCCCTCTGAAGGCGAATGCAGGACAAGGGGATGAATTGACCACCATGCCCAAATCTGCCAACAGAAAATTGCTGGCCAACCTGTCTGGCGACGTGAATGCGTCCACCGTACCACCCTCTTTGCCAAAAGCTGCGGACTCGCTGCCTGCCCAGATAATGGCAAGCACAGATCCGTCATACGGCGACTCCGACGAGCTGAACCGCCTGACTTACGCCTATGGGCCCTCGACCATGGCTTACTTTGCCCATATCGAACAAGCCGCCAGTACAGCGCGTTTTGCACGCCTATCCAAGCCGGTTCCCAAAAATCTGAGAGCCTTGATGCATAAGCCGAGCTTTGTCATCAATCAGGGTTTCAGTCTGGAATCGAATGTCAGCCTGATGGACACACAATTCTCTGGCCCGGCAATTGCGCGAATGGCAACGGTGCGGTTCAACTGACAACATCAAGACTGACAACATCTAGGATGAAACTGTTCAGTCCTGTGCTCAAGACAACAGATAAACGCGCCCCAGTGCATGCAAAGTCAGACAAGGCAAACCATTGGCTCGAAATGTCGGCAAGGAGCTGTTATGACGTGGTCTTTGTCAACCGTCACAGGATGGAAGTGGGTTAACGCTGAAGCTTCAGCCCGATGCGAATTTTATTGGCTTCATAGTCAGAACCCTCTTCGCTGCTGTCCCGTCTTTGATGTCCTGCACTCACAATCAGCTGTGCATAGCGGTTGAAGGAGTAGGTCGCATTGAAGGTCGCATCCAGCACCCAGTCCTTGCGGGAGATCCCGTTATAGGTCTCATGGGCCGCCGAACCTTCAGCTGACAAAACCAGATTGCGCAGCACCGCATAATCCGCTGAGAGGGAAACCGTGCGCGTTCGAACGCTTGTTGCATCGGTCGCAGACGATGACATTTCTGTGGTATACCCGCCCCTGAACGTCCAGAGCGTGTTGGGAGACCAGGCCAGACTGGCATCAACAAACAAGGACTTGTCATTGTCCGTTGCCGAGGCATCAGGCTTCCAGACCATGGCACCGACGGAGGCTTCACCGGAGAGATCTTCCCGGTTCGTGAGCGCAATCCCGATGGCTCCGCGCAATGTGTCGCCGCTTTGTGTATTTGTGTCCTCATCAAATCGCTTGCGGTTCATTTCAACATCGACAAAAGGCATGACCTGATCGGTAAGCGACACCCCAACGCGGCCACCCGCACCATAGGTGTTATAGTCCCGGCTGCTGTCATTCTCGTAATTGGAACGATCTATCGAACCGCGTAGCTGCAACAACAACCGCCCTGCCTGCCGTTGCAATCGAGCTCCGGAATGAAGGTTGGTCAGATAGTTCGCACTGCCGCCAGATTGGTCAAGGTCGACGCTGTCTCTGTCTTCGATCGCTCGACTTGCACTGCCCGTAATGGTCAATTCGGTGCCATCGGACAGGTCAAGCCGCAATTCGCCGCCAAGAGATTCCTCATTCTCCGGCTTCCTGTTGGGCGTTTGATAGCCCGACATTGAAGCGGCCCCCTCGACCTTGAGAGAATGCCGGCTCCAGTCCGACTGAATGGTAACGTCCAGATCCGTTGAACCGACCCGCCCGGTCTGCCGGTCTTCGCTCAAGTCGATATTGTCCGTGAAAGTCCCCCAGAAGGTAACCGAGGGATAGAACAAAAAGCGCCCGACACGAACACCCAACGGGTCATAGGGGCCAATCTCGTCTTCGACCACCTCCGATATCTGAGTTGACCCGACCGGAGAAACAGGCGAGACAGTATCCGATGACGAAGAAGATCCACGCAATGCCAGATTATCACTTGCAGCGAAAAGACTGCTTGTGGAAGACACTCCGCTCACTTGCTGCGCAAATGCCGCGGTACCGGAAAAGCAGCTCCCGGCCATCAAACCGGATACCAACATGGCCTGAATCGCAGACTGCCTCAAAACACAATGACCTTCTTTTTAAGGAAATGCCTCTTTCAAGGCAAACTGGCGCCCACTCCGATGCGCTCCACCTATTGCAAAAAGCAAAAAGCGCATCACGAAATCCTTTCCAGATCGTAAAGAAATTTGGTTAATAACTCCTTGCCTTGGCACCTGCCATATTGCAGTCAAATTCGGGGCAAAAAGAAAGATCACCCGAAGAATCCGGATGCCTTTTCATATTGCACTCTTTGGTATAGACAAACTCCATCTCCCTCAAAACGATCAGGATTGTGAATGAACACGCCAGTCTCAAGCGAAGCAACTTCTCCCAGTCTCTCGGCCAACCACACGATAAGCAACGAAATCGAAGGCCTGAAGGCCCTTCAGATTGCATTGAAAGACGGGCTCAAGGCCCCCTTTGAACAAGCCGTTGCCACCATTCGCGCAGCAGCTGGCCGGGTCATCGTCACAGGCATGGGCAAGAGCGGCCATATCGCTCGCAAGGTGGCAGCAACCCTTGCCTCTACCGGAACACCCGCATTTTTTGTTCATCCCGGAGAAGCAAGCCACGGCGATCTTGGCATGATCAAGGACGCAGATGTCGTACTGGCCATGTCATGGTCTGGCGAGACGGCTGAGCTTGCAAGCATCATTTCCTATTCCCGCCGCTTCAAGGTTCCCCTTATCGGCATGTCTTCCAATCCCGAGAGCACGCTTGCGACCCAGTCAGACATTCACCTTACCTTGCCCAAGGTCGAAGAAGCCTGCCCGCATGGCCTCGCTCCGACAACATCCTGTGTCATGCAGTTAAGTCTTGGAGATGCCTTGTCGATTGCGCTTCTGGAAAGTCACGGTTTTACCGCCCAGGACTTCAAGATCTTCCATCCGGGTGGCAGCCTGGGTGCAAGTCTCCAATATGTTCGCGACCTTATGCATCAGGGAGACAAAATGCCTCTGGTCGGTGTAGAGACGCAAATGAGTGAAGTGATCGTCATCATGTCGCAAAAGGGATTTGGCTGTGTGGGCGTACTTGATGATGACGGCAAACTGGTCGGCATGGTGACCGATGGTGACTTGCGCCGCAATCTCAGCACGGATCTGCTTGCCAAAAATGTCCAAGCCGTCATGACGAAAAATCCCAAGACCCTCGGGCCGGACATTCTGGTTCCAACTGCAATCGAATTACTGAACAAATCGGCCATTACCGCCATATTCGTCGTCGATGACAAACGCCCGGTTGGCTTGCTGCACATGCATGACTTCCTGCGTGTCGGCGTCGCCTGAAACGGCCAGATTTCCTTTTCAAACGACTGGGCCAGCCCCCCGGCTGACCCGCTCCAAAAGCCCTGAAACCTCGTTATCCCTTTGGTAACCTTAAGAGAAATTATTCGAAAAAAGGGCTTTTTTGAGCAATCCATTAGCAAACCATTAGAGCTGTTTTCATAGACTGCCAGAAGTAACATGGCGTTGGAATTATATTCCGAAAGTTAAGTCGGGAAACATCAATGGATATTGCAACACTCCTTGGTATGGTCGCAGCATTTGGCATCGTGTTAACCGCGATCATGATGGGTGGCACGCTTGGCCAGTTTATCGATATTCCATCCGTCCTCATCGTGGTCGGGGGTGGCCTATCTGCGACTCTCATTCGCTTCACGTTGGGTGGGATCGGCGGAGCCATCATGACCGGTGGGGGCGTCGCCTTTGGTGGCAAGGCAACCAATCCGCGCGACATGATCGAAAAGATCACCGAACTTGCAGACGTCGCCCGCAAAAGTGGCCCGCTGGGTCTCGAAGGGGTTGAAGTTGACAATCCTGTCCTCGCAAAGGGCGTACAATTCATCGCCGATGGATATGAGCCCAATTTCATCCGCGAAAGCATGGAACGAGAGCGCGATCTCTATATCGAACGTCTGCAAGAGGGCAAACGCTTCTACAAGCAGCTGGGCGATGCCGCTCCCGCCTTCGGAATGATTGGTACGCTGGTCGGCCTGGTGCAGATGCTTGCCGCGATGGATGACCCATCCGCGATTGGTCCCGCCATGGCGGTTGCCTTGTTGACCACGCTTTACGGCGCGTTGATTTCCAACGTGATCTGTATCCCCATCACCGACAAGCTCGATGCCAAGCTGGATGGGGAAGATCTCAATCAGACCCTAATCATCGATGGCATCATGCAGATCCGCGAGAACAAGAGCCCCAATCTGATCCGGGAAATGCTGCTCGCATATTTGCCGGAAAAAGCGAGAAGCGATTTGCAGGACGAAGCTGCGTAACAACGCTCCAAAAAGGTTGATGGTCCAAACAGGACGCAAATCAGAGAGATGAGCAGAACAATGGCGAAAAAGAAACCTCAAGGCGGCGGAGGTGCTCCCGATTGGTTGGTAACCTTTGCCGACCTGATGTCCCTGCTTGTCTGCTTTTTCGTCTTGATCATTTCCTTCTCGATTCAGGACAACCAGAAACTTCAGGTTGTCGCCGGTTCGATGAAAGATGCATTTGGCGTCAAACCAGTGATGCGCAAGGCCGGCATGATCGAAATCGAAGGCATGCCCGTGCGCGAATATATCAAACAGGTAGCAGCCGTTCCGCAGGAAAACGACTCTGACTTTGCCGAGGAGCGCCACGATCAGCGCACCAAGCAGGGCCCGGAAGCCAACACCCACGACATTGAAAAGACAGAGATCGAAAAACCGCGCATGTTCGCAACCGCCGCAGCCTCTCTGAGACAGGCTTGGCAGGAACTGCCTGAAATCTCTGAAATTTCAAAACACATCATCATAGAAGAAGAAGAAGAAGGCCTCAACATCCAGATGGTTGATCAGGATGGCCGTTCAATGTTTGCGGAAGGGGCCAAATATCCTTACGACTTCACCCGGCGCCTGATCGTCACAATGGCACCCGTTCTTGCCAGCATGCCAAACAGGATAAAGATCAGCGGCCATACCACCGCCTCCAATGTCCCCGTCAACACGGGCTACTCCGGATGGGAATTGTCAGCAGATCGGGCCAATGCCGTTCGCTCTATCCTGATGGAACATGGCGTCCCATCAGATCAGATCTTTGGTGTGGTTGGCAAAGCCGATTCCGATCCGCTCTTCCCAAACGATCCATACCTTGCGGCGAACCGGCGTATTTCGATTTTGCTAATGGCCGAAGAACCGCCATTGCCACCGACACATCAACCCTGAGACTGGTCCGCTCTTCATTGCGCCAACAGCGAATTTCAGTTAGCCTCCGCAGCAGATTGTCAACTAGCTGCGGGCGCGTTTATGCATATTCACAAACTTGATGACTGGACACATTCCCACGTCTATATCGATAGAGAAGTCAGCGCAGATAATGAAAAACGGACCTTCTATGTCGTTCTTCTAACAGCGGTAATGATGGTTGCGGAAATCATTACCGGATATCTCTTCAATTCCATGGCTCTGCTGGCCGACGGCTGGCACATGGCGACTCATGCGGCGGCACTGGGCCTTTCTGTTTTCACCTACCGCTATGCCCGCAGACATGCTCAAGACCGATCCTTCAGTTTCGGCGTTGGAAAGGTTGAAGTTCTGGGAGGATATACGAACGCCGTCATTCTTGGCCTGGTCGCTCTCTTCATTGCGCTGGAGTCTCTTGAGCGGTTGTTCAACCCTCTGGACATTGCATTCAACGAAGCCATGCTCGTTGCCTTTCTCGGACTTGTCGTCAATCTTCTGAGCGCCTGGATTCTGGGGGGAGAAGGACATCACCATCATCATGGGCACGGTCACCACCACGGACACGATCACCATGATCATGAACATGACGAGCATGACCACGATCACCACCATGATCATGATCACCATCACGCCCACCATGATGCGGAAGCCTCCCATATCCACGATCACGGAGCAGGCAAGGCAACGGACCAGAATCTCAGAGCTGCCTACATGCATGTTCTGGCCGATGCCCTTACATCCGTTCTTGCCATTGTGGCGCTGTTATTTGGCAAATTGTTCGGCTGGCTATGGGTGGATGCCGCGATGGGGCTTGTTGGTGCCTTCATGATTTCCCGATGGGCCTATTCGCTTATCGGAGACACAAGTTCCATCCTTCTGGATCGTCTGCTGGATAAACGTCTTGAAGACAAAGCCAAGGCGCTGATCGAAGCAGATGCAGACAACCGGATTGCGGATCTGCATATCTGGCAGGTAGGATCAAACAAATTTGCAGCTATCGTCACCTTGGTGACACATCTGCCACGTCCTGCCGATCACTATAAGGCCTTGCTGACATCGCTACCTGAACTGGTTCATGTGACAATCGAAGTGCAGCATTGCGAGGGAGAACCCTGCATTCCCCTCACCAACCTCACATGACAAAGGCATGACCTGATGGAAAACCCCAACTCGTCCTTCAACCGCGAGCTGGGGTTTGCTTCACTTCTCAACAGGTGAAACCTCAAGGCTGGCTCCGTCCCCGCCGACAACCTCGATCCGGCTGCCTGCCGGGCAATCCGGTCCGATGACACGCCAATAGCTGTCTCTGACCTTGACCCTGCCATGCCCATTCACGATAGGCTCTTCAAGCTGATAAACATTTCCAACCAGAGCAAGCGCCCGCTTGTTGAGCATCGGCTTGTCTGTCGCACTGTTGGCCGTTTTTGCAAGAATGAAACGACCAACCAGCACGGAACATAAGGACAGGATCGCAAACAGGATCAGCGAGCTTTGCCAGCCAAGATCTACCAGAAAGGCAATTCCTCCAACCAACAATGCCGCAATCCCGAACCATAAAAGCATGATCCCCGGAGCCACGATTTCCAGAACCAGCAAAGCAAGGCCCAAAATCACCCATGACCAGGTTCCCAACGAAACGATCAATTGCTGTATCATTTTCTTATTCCTCTATTGTCAGAAACAGTGGCCCCAACATTGTTCACTGACTAGTCTTCCTTGACGCTCGGGACACGTGCCGAGCGATTGGACAGCGGATTGTCCTTGCCAAACACTTCCTTGCTGATTTCGCCGATGCCACCCAGAGCCCCGAGAATGGACGTCGCTTCAATCGGAAGCATGACAACTTTCTGATTGGGAGCCTTGATCACTTCGCCAAGGGTTTCAACATATTTGCTGGCAACGAAATAGTTGACCGCCTGAATGTCACCTTCGGCAATCGCCTTACTGACCATTTCGGTAGCCTTGGCATCAGCCTCGGCAGTTCTCTCACGCGCTTCTGCGGCCAGAAACTGAGACTGCCGTTCGCCTTCGGCTTGCAGGATCTTGCCCTGTTTTTCCCCTTCTGCCCTCAAAATAGCGGACTGGCGATCTCCCTCCGCCTCGAGAATCGTTGCACGTTTCTCGCGTTCCGCTTTCATTTGGCGGCCCATCGCTTCCACCAGATCCCGCGGAGGATTGATATCCTTGATTTCGATACGGGAAATCTTGACACCCCAGGGAGCGGCGGCTTCATCTACCACTTTCAGGAGCCGGGAGTTGATCTCATCACGATTTGAAAGCAATTCGTCCAGATCCATCGAGCCCATTACAGTTCGGATGTTGGTCATTGTAAGATTGAGCAAGGCATGCTGAAGATCATTGACCTCATAGGCTGCATCGGCCGCATTCATGACCTGATAAAAAGCAACTCCATCGGAGGTGATGGTCGCGTTATCCTTGGTAATCACTTCCTGACTTGGAACATCCAGAACCTGCTCTTTCATATTCATTTTCGAGCCAATCCGGTCGATGAAGGGAACAATCACCCCAAGCCCCGGCGTCAGAGTGCGCTTATAGGCCCCGAACCGCTCAATCGTGAAGTTATAGCCTTGCGGAACTGTTTTGACCCCGGCAAGCAGAATGAGGATGAACAAAAGAACAAGAGCTAATACAAAAATATCAAATCCGAAAAGATCCATTGGTCTTTCTCCAATTCAGTTAATTGCGGCAGAACCGACTGTGTGTCATGAATAGTGTCCAGCGAAACCCCACGACGATTGTGCGCATGAAAATGACGTCTTGAAGACTGGGTTACAAAATCCTCGAACCGCTTGAACCTTTCACGCCTCACCCATTGATCTGGTGTATGAACAAGGTAATTGCAATTCCGGTTGAGAGAAAAGTTCAGCAATATTATAGCGGAAAACCGGCGAAGTTGAGGAAAACAAATCCCCTCTAGTCCAAAAGAGTTATCCGCAATCAGGCGTTAGATATTTCAACGAGCAACCAGAAATTTTATTCATTTTTACGCATTTTTAGGTAACCCTGTAAAATATAACTAATCAAAAGTTTTTAATACCAATTATGTCAGCGTCGGGGGAAACTGATGTCATTGCCAATTCAGCACGGCTCGGCCTTGATTTTAGACGACAATACATTTCACAGGAAATTGCTACGATCAATCCTGCGAACATCCGGATTTTATCATGTTACGGAGTTCGACAATATCGAACATGGCCTTGAAGAAGCACAGAGAACATATCCAAACTTCGTGTTTCTTGATTTCGATACCGGAACCGCATCAGATCTCGCCAGAGGCAATCTCAACTTGCGAACCAAGTTCCTGCATGCCTCCACGCATTTGATCATCCTGTTGGAGCATCCCACGCGAAATCGCGTGACCAACGCAATTTCACACGGCGCGAACTGGGTGATTTCCCGCCCCTTTTCTTCCCGGATTCTGACCACGAGACTTCAGGCTGTCATCGACCCCAGCAAGGTCATGCGCGTTCGCTCGATCCATCCGTCAAGCAAGACTCAGCCATTTGACATGAAAGGCATCCGCCCCCCCATACTCACCCAGACAGATCCTGTCAGGCATTTTGATTTGGGCTATTCTCAAGACGCTCAAACAAGACATCTCCAGATTGATAGCGACAGCTATTATAACGATGAAGGCTATGGCAATACGGACCTGCCCGAGCCATTGATGACACGGGCATATAAATCTGCCTACTCTGACGACGATGTCGCACTGATCTGAATGGCCTCAAGCCCGTCAGGTCGAGCAGATAAGGGGATTGACGGAAGTTGGCATATCAATTATTCATGATATATGGATAAATTACAAGCAACAACGGCCTTTTCCGCCATCAGTCAACCAACGCGCCTTGACGTCTTCCGGCTTCTGATCAAGGCAGGAGAAATCGGGCTCCTGTCTGGAGAAATCGGCGAGATGCTGGATGTCAAACAGAACACCATGTCGACCAATCTGAATATTCTCCTCAGAGCCGGGCTCATCCGCAACGAGAGAGAAGGCAGATCGGTTCGATATTTTGCAGACTTGAACGGAATAAGCGCCCTGATTGACTATTTGCTCCGAGACTGCTGTGGCGGGGAACAGGATAAATGCCTCCCCGTAATCGAAACCATATGCGGCTCTGGCAAGACCAGACGATAGACCCCAATGGATAACGAGACCAGACCCATGATGATCACCATCTATCACAACCCTGCTTGTGGCACATCGCGCAACACTCTTGAAATGATTCGCAAGGCTGGCATTGAGCCAACCATCATAGAATATCTTGAAACGCCTCCAAGCCGCGAAAAACTGATCGAATTGATCAACGCGATGCCGATAACGACCCGTGAACTGTTGCGCCGCAGCGGCACACCCTATGACGAATTGGGGCTGGACAATCCAGAGCTGAGCGATGAAGCCCTGATCGATGCCATGATGGAATATCCGATCCTGATCAACCGTCCGATTGTCGTGAGCGAAAAAGGCACCAATCTCTGCCGCCCCTCCGAGAAGGTCATGGACCTGCTGCCCGTCAATATCGGCAGCTTTACAAAGGAAGATGGCGAAGTTGTTTCAACGGAAAAAGGCAAAGAATAGCATATGGATAACAAAAACGCCGCGCCACTGGGCATATCGCTTGATGATAGGGACCATCTCGCAAACCCGGCATTTTTCAACGGCATCGACCACGCCCGGCTGGCTGGTCCTGAAGATGATGGCCACCCTCCCCGGATCCTGCTTCTTTATGGCTCCTTGCGTGAACGATCTTTCTCGCGCCTGGTATCAGAGGAAGCGGCTCGTATTTTGACAGCGCTTGGAGCAGAAACAAGAAGTTTCAATCCCTCGGGCCTGCCCTTACCCGACGATGCGGCAGCCGACCATCCCAAAGTGCAGGAACTGCGCGACTTGACGGCTTGGGCAGAGGGCATGGTCTGGGTATCCCCGGAGCGCCATGGCGCCATGACAGGCATCATGAAGGCCCAGATTGACTGGATTCCCCTCTCGCTGGGTGCAATACGCCCCACTCAGGGCAAGACACTGGCCCTGATGCAGGTCGAAGGGGGCTCACAAAGCTTCAACGCTCTCAACCAGATGCGAATTCTTGGCCGCTGGATGCGGATGGTAACCATCCCCAACCAATCTTCCATCGCCAAAGCCTTCACCGAATTTGACGAGAATGACCGCATCAAGCCATCGCCCTACTACAATCGGATTGTCGATGTCTGCGAAGAGCTGATGAAATTTACCTGGCTGACGCGAAGCCGAGCTGGCTATCTCGTTGATCGCTATTCGGAGCGCGTTGAAACCGGACAACAGCTGATCGACCGGGTCAATCAAACCAAAATCTGATCAGTGCCATATTGGACAATGGCCGTTGTGAAAGCCCGCAGACTGGTTGGGGCCAATCTGCGGGCTTTCTGCTTGGGAGCGTCAATTTAATAAGCTGGCACACCTACATACCGCTCCGTTACAAAGCGCTCCTTTGCAAGACTTCATGGGAATTGGGGTATCAGGTCATGTCGATGACAAAACGATAGCGCGCCTTTTTGGCGACCACCTGATCCCACGCCTCATTGAGTTGATCGATCGAAATCATTTCCACTTCGGGACGGATATTGCGCTCGGCGCAGTAATTCACCACTTCCTGGGTCTCTGGAATACCGCCGATCATCGTGCCGGTCAGGGTCTTGCGGCCATCGACCAAGAGCCCGCCATTGACCGTGCCCATGTCTCCGATAACACCGACATTGATCAAGGTTCCCTCGAACCGCAGCAAGGGGATGAACATGTTGACATTGAACTGATAGGGCACCGTTGAAATGATATAGTCGAACTGGCGATAGTATGGTTTGAAATCCTTGCGATTGCTCGCCTCACTCCAGACCATCACGTCTCTGGCACCCATTCTCAGCGCGTCAGTTCGCTTGGCTTCCGTGGTCGTGAATACAGTGACCTCAGCACCTCGAGCAGTCAGCAACTTGAGCGCCATATGTCCCAAGCCGCCAAGACCGATGACACCAACCCGCTGCCCTTCCTGAATATTGTAATATTGCTGCGGCGAAAAAGTCGTGATCCCTGCGCACATGATCGGCGCGGCGGAGCGCAGATCCATCCCTTGCGGTATTTTGATACCAAAGCGTTCATTCAGCACGATCCGGTCGGCATAACCGCCATATGTCAGCGACCGATCACGATTGCGGCCATAGGTAAGCGTTGGAGATTTGACGCAATATTGCTCCAGTCCGGCGCGACAATATTCGCACTCGCCACAGGAATCGACCATGCAGCCGACCCCGGCAATATCACCCACCCTGAAGCGACTGACCGATGGACCAACATGGGTGACCCGCCCGACGATTTCATGTCCCGGTACAAGCAGATAGTCGAATTTGCGCCAGTCACCATGTCCGAAATGAATGTCAGAATGGCAAATCCCGGCATACATGATATCGACCACGATATCATCAGGTCGCATCGAGCGATGGACATAATCGAACGGCCGCAATTTTTCTCCGGGTGCCATCATGCCCCACCCATGCGCCTTGATCTCGGGAGCTGCCACACTCTGACTTTCACCAGCAGCAAGAGCTGACCCGGCCATTCCCAGCATACTGCCAGAAAGAGAGCTGGCAGCCACAAGGCTTGCGCCGCCTCCGATCAGCGTTCGACGCGATATCTTGTGGCTGAGATCGCTCGACTGGTCATCGCAATGCTGGCACATGTATGTCCTCCTGTGATTAGCCATGAAACTGGAACGGGCAGTCCGAGACAGTGTGACCTGGCCCTACGCCTGCTTGATGATGAAACGCTCCCGCTTTTGTGATAAGGTAACAAAACACGTTCAGTGCGGAATGCCGGTTTATGTCAAAAACTTGCTCAAACATGTCAAACAACCCGATCTGGTTGCACCCAAAAGCGCCTTCCGACCTCGAGCATCAGCTTGATGCCCTGCTCGCGGACTGTTTGAACAGGGCTCCGATTGGCAACAAAGGCAGCGGAATCAAGGGCATCCGACTTTTCTGGACAAGCGTTGCTGGCCCTCCGGCCCCGGTCATTTATGAACCCGGTATCGTACTGATCTTGCGAGGCAGCAAGCAGGGCTCTCTGGGCTCGCAAACCCTCCATTATGACCGCGATACCTATCTGGTTTTCACCCTGCCGACCCATCTCGTCTGTACCACGCATGCGAGCGAGATGGACCCATTGTGCGGCCTCTTCCTATCCATCAACCGGGATGATTTGACCAAACTTATCGCTTCCATGGCGGAAGTCAGTGCAATTCCGACACGCGAAGCGGGATATTCAGTCTCTTCCGGCCCGGTAACAGATGAAATGCGCTCAACCATCAAGCGCATCTTTGACACCATTGGGGATCCCGTTGCTGGCAATGTCATTGGTCCATCTCTGCGGCAAGAGCTGCTATTCCACATTCTGCGCGGACCATGCGGCCCGGATCTGGCGGCCCTGCTCAATCAGGGCGGAGAGCACATCCTGCTCGAAAATCTGATTCAGACGATTCGTAAAGACATAACCTCCCCGATCAGCGTCGAGACGATGGCCCAAAGGACAGGAATGAGCCTGTCCACCTTTCACCGTGCTTTCCGCAACCGGACCGGTCAAACCCCCTTGCAATATGTCAAGAAACTTCGCCTGCACGCCGCTCGGGAAATGATCGCCTATAAGGGGACCCGGGTCAGTGAAGCGGCTTTGAGCGTTGGATACGAGAGCTGCTCCCAGTTCACCCGTGAATATAAGGGCCTGTTTGGGGAGACCCCACGCGAAGCACGCAATCTTGTCTTGCACGATACGGGATGAAGACAAGCCGCGCCAAATGTCCTGCATCCAGTCAAGCAAAAAGCCCGCAGCCTTACGACTGCGGGCTTTTTCAGATTTGTGATCAAGCCGCAAAGCTTACCGATAAATCAGGTGCGGCAACCAGGTCGCCATATTTGGCACATACCACAGGATGATCAGTGCAAGAACCTGAATGAACACAAACGGAATGATACCCCGATAGATCTGTCCGGTTTTGACCGAAGCAGGCGCAACACCCCTTAAATAGAACAGGGCAAAGCCGAAAGGAGGCGTCAGGAAGGACGTTTGAAGGTTCACAGCCATCATGATCCCGAGCCAGATCGGGCTCATGGGTTCGCCATTCGGCATTTCCATTTGCAAGAGAACAGGTGCAACCATTGGCACGACAACGAAGACGATTTCCAGGAAGTCCAGAAAGAAGCCAAGGAAGAACATCAAAAGCATCACGGCAATCATTGCGCCGATAGCACCGCCCGGAATGTTGGACAGAGCGGCCTGGATCATTTCTTCACCACCCAGCCCCCTGAACACCAGCGAAAACAGCGATGCGCCGATCAGGATAAGGAAAACCATGGTGGTGACTTCGGTTGTCCCTTCCATGACCGTGCGCAGAATGCCATTGCGGTAAGTCCGAACAACCGCAGTCACGATCCCCCAACCCAAGACGACAACGCAAAGGGCTGCGATGACAATCGCGATCATGTCCTTCGTATCAATCTGATCACGTGCAATCCGCAAATCCATGAATTCGGACAGGATCAGCGCGATGACCAGAGCCACGGCAGCACTGGTAATCGAAATGCTATGCTTTTCATCAAGACGATAGCCAGCAAGCAAGATCGCACCAATGGCCCCGACGGCAGCCGCTTCGGTTGGCGTTGCAACACCGCCCAGAATGGAACCCAGCACAGCCAGAATAAGGATCAGAGGTGGCAACAGGGCATGGAAAATTTCGGTCGTAGTAACCTTTACGCGTTCATCCTTCGGTATGGAAGGAGCAACACTCGGCTTCAGCGTGGCAACGATGATCTGATAAAGGATGTAGAAGCCAACAAGCATCAAGCCGGGAATGAGAGCACCGGCGAACAGGTCACCCACCGAAATCGTGTCCGGCGAGAAAATCCCCATATCAAGCTGTGCCTTTTGATAGGCGTTTGAAAGCTGATCACCCAGAATGACAAGCACGATGGAAGGAGGAATAATCTGGCCCAGCGTACCAGCGGCCGCAATAGAGCCACAGGCCAGTTCCGGGGAATAACCCCGCTTGAGCATCGATGGCAGGGACAGAAGCCCCATCGTCACGACGGTCGCCCCGACGATACCGGTAGACGCAGCCAACAAGGCCCCCACGATTGAAACGGCGATCCCCATACCGCCATTGATCGATCCGAGCAACCGGCCCATGGTATCGAGCAACTCCTCGGCCACCTTCGAACGCTCAAGCATGACACCCATGAAGACAAACAGGGGAGCCGCGACCAGGGTTTCGTTCGTCATCGTTCCGAAAATACGCTGCGGCAAAGCCGACAGGAACGACATCTCAAAGGCCCCCATGCTCCAACCGATCAGGGCGAAAGCCAGCGCCACACCTGCCAGAGAAAAGGCGACAGGAAATCCGAGCATCAGGACAACACAGGCAACACCGAACATCGCCAGATCAAGAGAATGAGCAATGAATTCCATCAATTCTCTCCCATCTGTTGCAAGCGTTGCAATTCAATTTCGTCACCTTGCAAAGCACACCAGGACCGCACGAATGTCACGAACCCTTGCAACCCCATTTGTATGGCGAAGATGATGATGGAACTCTTGAGCAGAAACCGCGCCTGAATACCGGAGGTTTCAGCACTGCCCTCCAGAATGGCCCAGCTGTTGTAGACATATTTCCAGGACACAAGAACCAGCAGCACGCAGACCGGAATCACGAGAAAGATGGACCCGAAAACGTTGATCTTGGCCTTTGTCCTTGGATGAGCTTCCCGATAGAAAATATCAACACGCACATGCCCGTCGCGGGACAAGGTAAAAGCCGATGCCTGCATGAAAAGGAAGGCATGAACATAAATAATCAGTTCTTGTGCCCAGATTGATCCGACACCAAAAACATATCGCATCAAAACGACCACGAACTGTATGAGAACGACGAGAAGAGCAAACCAGGCAAGTCCCTTGCCTGTTGCTACATTGACCCGATCAATCAGGTCTGCCAGAGCGCGCATTACTAAACTCCTGTCCGCGACCGGGATGAAACAATGATTCAACAGCAATCCGATAAAATTGCCAGCAGGGAGGTCGGGACCTTTATTGGTTGACATACACAACCCGGTCGATGTCATCAACCCGACAGTGGCTGTCAAAGATGGGGAATCCTCAATTTGTTCTGAGAAAAGCAATAGAATATTGAGGTAGAAAGTCGCTCTCCCCAAAATGGGGAGAGCCGGGTGGCAAGATTGACAATCTAGCCAAGAATGCGATCACGACCTTCCATGAAAGGACGTTCCGTGATGCGAAGCCAATCGCCCACATTTTTACGAGCTTTCAGATAGCTCTGGTAAATGCGGCCGGACAACTCGTCTTCTGCACCGAATTCTGCAACAACCTCTTCGCAGACGCGACCGATTTCATCGTAGACATCCTGCGGGTAACGTTTCAGCTGCACGTGATGCTTGTTGACCAACTGCTCGAGAGCAGCACCGTTGCGAGCATTGAATTCGGTCGTCAGCAGATTGTCTTCTGCCAGACAAGCCGTTTTCAGCATGGCCTGATCGGCTTTCGAAAGATCATTGAAGAGATCCAGATTGATACCGAGGGAAATGCCGCCGCTTGGTTCGTGGAAGCCAGGATAATAATAGAATTTGGCAACCTTGTAGAAGCCCAGTGCCAGATCATTCCATGGGCCGACAAATTCTGTCGCGTCGATGGCGCCGGTTTGCAGAGCCTGGAAGATTTCACCACCAGGCAGGGAAACAGCAGAGCCGCCCAGACGACGAAGAACTTCGCCACCGATGCCCGGAATGCGCATTTTCAGACCTTTGAGATCTTCAACGCTGGTGATTTCCTTGTTGAACCAGCCACCCATCTGAGCGCCGGTGTTGCCGCAAGCAAAAGACTTGATGTTGAATTTGGCTGCAAGCTCATCCCAAAGCTCCTGACCGCCTTCATGATAGATCCAGGAGTTGAACTCAGCAGCAGTCATGCCCATCGGAACAGTGGTGAAGAAAGCAAGAGCCTTGCTTTTGCCAACAAAGAAATATTCAGATGCATGATAAAGATCTGCGGTGCCGTTCATCACGGCATCATAAGCTTCATAAGCAGGCACCAGTTCCCCTGCCGAATAAAGCTTGACGGTGATGCGACCATCGGTCAAGGCGCCCAGATTGTCAGCAATACGCTGAGCACCGGTTCCAAGGCCCGGGAAGTTTTTAGGCCAGCAGGTGACCATTTTCAATGTGCGCTTACCCTGTGCATAAGCGGGCGCTGCAAGCGTGCTTGCAGCTGTCGCTCCGGAGACAAGGCCAGCCGTTTTCAAAAAATTACGACGATCCATGAAGGATTCCTCCTTGAGAAAATTTTTTTAATTTGGACTGCACTTACCAGAATGGTTCAATTTGACAGCGGTAGCAACCAATGCCCAATTCCTCTATTGATAGGAAAGACAACAGTCCCGAGGCGGTACATGAGCAAGAAACAACCACAAAATGGGCGATATGCCAACGGAAAATTATCTTTTAAGCTCAAAATTTTGCTGATTGCTGTCCTGCCCATCATTCTGATTTCGGGAATAACCGGATGGGGCATCCATATCGGAGCCAATCGGTTCATCGACAAAGAGATAAGTCTGATCAGAGAGCGCGACATCAAAACGCGCCAGAGGGAATTGAAAAACTACATTTCCATGGCTTTGACTGCGATCAGGCACGAATATTCAGATACCTCAAAAAGCCAGGAAGAAGCGCAAAAAGCGGTTCGACGAATCCTGCACAATCTCACCTATGGCGAGGACGGATATTTCTTTGCCTATAACCGAGCAGGAACGAGTCTTGTCAACGCACCCTCACCTTATCTGGTTGGAGAAAATCTCTGGTACAAAAAGGATGAACAGGGCCGCTTTTTCCTTCAGGACATGATGAAGAAAGCCATCGATGGTGGCGGCTTCTACACCTATACCTGGCCAAAGCCCTCCACGGGAGAGAGAACAAAAAAGCTGGGATATTCGATATTGTTGCCAAACTGGCGATGGATGATCGGAACGGGTGCCTATCTGGATGATATCGAGCACGAAATGGTGATCGTCAAAAGGGACATTCTGAACCTCACCCGACAAGCCGAACACATGTTGTTCATCGTGACCCTGGCGGTGATTGCCATCACAGCCCTGGCCATCGGAGTTTTGCATTTCAGGGAACACAGACTGGCAGACGAGAAGCTCAAGGAGCTGACAACGCGCATCGTGGAAATTCAGGAAGAGGAGCGAAAACGCGTATCCAATGAGCTTCACGACGGCATCAACCAGTTGCTCGTCAGCATTCGCCACCGGCTTGAGCTTTCGATCGACCAGATCAACAAACCTGAAAAGGCAATGCCCCTCATTGTCAAGAGCCTTTCCATCCTGGATAACTCGATTGCCGATATCCGCCGCATATCAAAGGCGCTGCACCCCTCGGCTCTGGTCAATATCGGACTGTCCGAAGCCATTAGCGAACTGGGGCAGGAATTTCAGGAAAGCTCGCAAATCCGAACTGAAGTCTTCACCGATCAAATCGATGATCATCTGTCAGAGCAGGCAAAGCTATCTCTCTACAGGGTGACACAGGAAGCATTGTCCAACATTTCCCATCATGCGTCGGCCAGCTTTGTACGGATCGAGATGACGGTACAAAAACCCAATAGGAGAGTCTGTCTCAAGATTGCGGACAATGGCGTCGGAATGCAAAAACAAAACCGCAAGACCGGTGGCACTGGCCTTGGATTGAGAAACATCTTCGAGCGTGTTGAAAGTCACGGGGGATCATTGACAATCGGCAGAAGCCAATTGGGCGGTTTTGAACTCATCGTCCTGCTTCCACAAACATGAACAATTCAAGCATCTTAGGCCCCATCAACAGATTGCTTTTTATACAAGATTTTTTGCCGGGGTGACCTTGCCAACCGGTTTGACTATTGCGATTACTATATTGATTTGCCCTGTCCTGTTGGTCGTAAAATGGAACAATCTGAACCATGAGTGACACCATTCGCATCGTTATCGCTGATGACCACGCCTTAGTGAGAGACGGTATTCGAGCGCGCCTCGAGCTTGAAAACGGATTTGAAATCGTCGCCGAGGCAGCGGATGGATTTGAGGCTCTGGACAAGGTTCGCCAGCTTCACCCGGACATCATCATTCTCGACATTTCGATGCCCAGATGCAACGGTCTGGAAGCGGCCGAAATGATCCGCAAGGAGGCACCGGACTGTCGGATCCTGTTCCTGTCCATGCATGACAACCCCGAATATCTTCGAGCCGCGATAAAAACAGGAGCCCACGGCTTTTTGCTCAAGGATATTGCAGCCCATGACATGTCCAGAGCGATCCACACGATCGCTACAGGCGGCTATTCTTTCTCGAAAAACACGCCATTTGAGCAAGTCAGGGAGGAAGTCAACGCCCAAACCAACCCATACAATCTGACAGAACGGGAGCTAGATGTCCTCAAGGGCATAGCAATGGGCAAGGCCAACAAAGAAATTGCCAGCGATCTCGGGATCGGAGTGCGAACGGTCGAAAGTCATCGCCAGCGCATGAGAGAAAAACTCGGGGGAGGCAATGCCGCCCATCTCACGCACATCGCAATGGAACTCGGACTGGTCTACAGTTCACTCGGCAATGAATTCAAGCGCTAAAGCGCCAAGCCCCAAAGCGCTACTCCTAAAGCAGGTTGGCCAATAACAGCACCCCGCCAAAGGCAAAAACAACCAGCCCTGCCACAAACAGAACAGACGCGCCAAACCAGTCCAGAACACGGTTTGAAAATCCGCGATCCACGATCATCTGGGAAAAGGATCTGGCATAAACCGCCATAAGCGCAAGCAGCGCGACAGTCAGCCCGGTTCCCAATCCCATCGCATAGGATGCCAAAACCCCGGCCCAGAAGACCTTTTGAGACAAGGCAAAGACGAGAACAATCAAGGCCCCAGAGCAAGGCCGCAGTCCCATTGAGAAAATCGCAAGGGCCATCCCGCGAAACCCGTTGGCGCTTTCAATCACCTCAAGCGTCGGCGAGTGGGAATGACCGCAGCTGCATTCCCCCTGTAGGTCATGGCTATGGGCATGGCTATGGGCATGATCGTGAGCGTGGCCATGATCAAGATGTTTGTGACTGTCCTCATGATCGGAATGCAAGGGACAGCTCTCCTCATGGGTATGAGATCTCGACGCCCATGCCAGCTTGAAGGCCCTCCAGGCCCGCATAAGCAGCCAGATCCCCAAAATGACAAACAAGCTGTAGGAAGCCAGCTCCAGAAGCTGGGCTGTCTGAGTAATCACCATCGCCGTCATGTTGAGAATGACCGCCGCAATGCCAATGAGCAACACCGCAACACTTGCCTGCACCGCAGCGCCAAGCAAGGCCATGACGGCCCCTTTTCTGGCTGATGCGCCGCTGGCAAACAGATAGGTCGTCAAGATCACTTTGCCATGGCCCGGCCCGACCGCATGAAACAACCCATAGCCAAAAGACAAGCCCAGCAGCAGCAAAAGCGCTGTGTGGCTGGTTTTGACAAGCTTGACCGCATCTTTCAGAGCCAGATAAAATTCCGATTGCCGGGCAATGACATAGCCTTGAATCTGCCCCCAGACGCCTTCTGTCGCAATGGGACCTGTGGTATCTGGCAGCGCAACCCCGAAAGGTGACGTTGTGGCCTGCGCCTCATGAACAACGCAGAAAGACAAGAAAAAGACAAGAAACACCACGAAAAGCGCCGCCCCCTTCAATAACAGGGAACGGAAAAGACTTTCAGACTGAAATCCTATTCGCATTTCAAAATAACCTGGTTGGCCAATGTGGACGTGATTTTCATCAGATATCCCGGCGGCTCACGCTGCCCTTGCGGCACTGTTGCCAACAGGCTCGCGGTTTCCGCATCAAGCTCGGCTGGCTTGATAAGGCGCACATCGCACGACTGCCCGGAATTGCGGACCGAAACCGGATCTTTTTCCGGGAAGGAAAAGTCAACGAAATACGTCGGATCATAAACATCAAGAACCGCTTCCTGACGGGCATCCACATCGGAGAGCACTGGCAGGGTGAAATGCAAGATCAGAAAGCCGTTCTCCGAAGAAAGCCAGTAATCTCTTGGATCGCCAAAAACGGCGTCGGTCGTATCCGGTGCGCCTTGTTCGTAAATATCGGAGAAATATCCAAACTCTGCCAGAGACTCGACATTGACCTCAGCCAACGGCTGCAATTCCTCTCGCGACAAGACGCCGTCATCATCCTCATCCAGCCCCTGGCTTGCAAAGGCGCTGAAGGCCTCATCGAAAGTCCAGCTATGGTTGACCGCTGTCACCTTGTCACCGGTCATGACAAGTTCCGTCTTCACAGAGACCCAGACATGAGGATGCGCTTGAGCCAAGCTGAAAGGCAGGCAACAGCCAACCACAAACGTCACCAGAGAAAGAAGGTTCAATCGCATCTAATCCCCCGCAAAGAAACATGAACGTATAAAAGTCGAACATGACATTCCGAAAATCGATCCTGCCGCGGACACTACTAGATTCCGAGTGGGGCGGGAAGATGTCATTGCGATTTAGTCGCAACAAGATTGTCGCTCCAAATATGTAAAAAAGGAGCGGCAATCGCACGAATTGGCATGGTGTGCCGGTGCGATTGCTTCCTGTTTCTGTTCCTCTTGAATGAATACTAGTCTCTTGCTTTCCAGCGCCGGAGCAAAAGTGCATTACTGACCACGGACACCGAACTAAAGGCCATCGCGGCCCCGGCAATCGCGGGATTGAGAAAACCGAGTGCGGCCAGGGGAATCCCGACAATATTATAGAAAAAGGCCCAGAACAGATTCTGCCAGATCTTGCGATATGTCCGGCCTGCGATGTCGAACGCATCTCCCACCAGATTGATGTCCACCCGCATCAGCGTGATGGCAGCCGCTCCAATCGCCACATCCGTGCCTGACCCCATTGCAATACCGACATCAGCCTTGGCCAGCGCCGGAGCATCATTGAGCCCGTCTCCAACCATTGCAACCACGTGCCCGTCGGCCTGCAAGTCGCTGAGCTTTTCAAGCTTCTGTTTGGGTGAGACGCCACCGATGGCTTCACTGAGCCCCAAATCCTGCCCCACGCGTGCAACGGTCTTTGGCACATCTCCGCTCAACAACAGGGTCTTGAGTCCCCTTGCTTCCAGTTTGGCGACAGCCTCTTTCGCCTCCTTGCGCACCTCGTCCCTGAAACCGAGCAGCGCCGCAAAGGATCCGTCCCGAGCAACAAGAGACAGGGTGAGATCCGTTTCCGCCATGGCCCCGATCACACCGTCCCACTCGGCCAGATCGACGCCATTTTCTTCAAGAAATGCACGTGTACCAATCAAATAGATAGACCCGGCAAGCTTGCCCTCGACGCCCTTGCCGACATGGGCCGTTATGGCCTCGGCTCTCGGCAGAGCTTGACCATATTTCTTGGCATCGGCAACACAGGCCTTGGCCAAGGGATGCTCGCTGCCCGACTGGACCGCAGCAACCGCAAGCATCGTTTCTGTTTCATCCACGCCCTTGGCGAACTGGAGGGCAACGATACTCGGTTTGCCTTCGGTCAGAGTACCGGTTTTGTCAAACACCACATGGCTGACTTTGCCGGCGATTTCCAGCACATCGATATCACGAATGAGAATACCACTCCGTGCGGCAGCTCCAGTTCCGGCAACAAGAGCAGTCGGGGTCGCCAGGCCGAGCGCGCAGGGACAGGCAATGACCAGAACCGAGACAGCAGCCACAAAAGCCGCTTCAAACGATCCCCCCCAGATGATCCACGCAAGGAATGTAAGCACAGCAATACCGATCACCACGGGCACGAAGATCGCAGAAATACGATCCGCCAGACTTTGCATCTTGGCTTTGCCGGTCTGGGCCTGATCAACAAGCCGGATGATCCGGGCAAGCACGGTATCATCACCGATAGCCGCAACATCGAGCACAACAGACCCCACTCCGTTAACCGCACCGGAGATGACCTTGTCTCCCGTTTCGCGCAAGACCGGCTCGCTTTCACCAGATAGAAGCGCCTCATCAAATTCACTGCGCCCCTCGATAATCACACCATCAACCGGCACCACTTCGCCGGGCAAGACCCGCACGTGATCGCCCATCTTGACCTTCTCGATCGGCACCATCTGCTCAGAGGCTCCGTCCTTGCCGAGCAACCGGGCCTCTCTTGGCCTGAGTTCCATCAAGGCCCGCAAGGCATCCGCCGCACTGCGTCGCGCCCGCCCCTCCAGCCATTTGCCGAAAACGATAAGTGTCAGGATCGCCGCTGATGCTTCAAAATAGAGATGACCGACAGAGGCCGCACCAAGCGTGACCACCTGATAGAGCGAGAAAAGAAAGGCCGCGCTGGTTCCCATTGCCACGAGCACATCCATGTTGGCCGATCCGCTGCCGAGCGCCTTTGCGGCTCCTCGATAGAAACGTGCACCAACAACGATCTGAACCAGAGAAGCCAGCACCAGTTGGATCAGCGCAGGCATGTGCCATCCCAGGCCGAGCCAATGTCCAACCATTGGAGCGACAAGAGGAACGGTCAGAACCGCTGAAAACAAAAACAGATAGAAGGATCGACGTTCATCGCGCTCGCGATTTGCATCCACCGCTTCGGCCTGAGCCTGACGCTCCGAGAGGCTTCCCTCTCGCAAGCTGGCACCGAAACCGGTTTTCTCGATCATCGCCTTGATCGCGTCCGCATCAATATCACTGCGGACCTTTATGTCGGCCCGCTCCAACGCCAGATTGACCTGCGCCTCAATTCCCTCCTTGGCATTGAGAACACGCTCGACGCGCGCCGAGCAGGCGGCGCAATGCATGCCACTGATGTCAAATACAAGATTTTGCGATTTGGAAGACCCCGAAGGTGCAGTCACTGTCTGGGTTCTGTCTGTCATGATAAATGGACCACATTAAACTAGAGTATCAAAGTCAAGATACATATAATGCTTCCAGTCACAGGAAGGTCAAGACCCCGGCAAAGGAAATTCTGACACTTCTCTTGCATATTGCGTGAACCCCTCGGCAATATGATCAATAAGCTTTTGCCCCTTTTCCACCGACGCGCTGGACGCATTGCCAACAACACCGTCTTCATTGAGGTCGGTTGCCATCCATCCGAGCGGCTTGCGCCCGTAAAATTGCAAATGCTGATTGGATGTGCTGATCACTTCCTGCTGTGAAGTAAAATTGCTCGCCTTATCCATCGCCACCAGATCGGGTCTCAAGGCAAGCATCAGGGATGTTTCCACCGCCCCGCCATGAATGCCATAGGCGATTTCATCCTCTTTGAACAAACCTTCGGGATAGCCGAACCGCAACCAATTGGTCGCAGAGGCCACCATGCCATGATGCACCCTGAGATCTTGCATCAGGATATCCTGCAAGGGACCATTGCCACCATGGCTGTTGATGACAACAAGCCGCTTGATGCCAACACGCCTTACCGAAAGACACAAATCGGTCCAGTAGGGCAACAGATGCTTCCAGCTTGATGTCAATGTCCCGGCGCCGTTCAAATGCTCCTCGGACCAGCCCACCTGTTGCACCGGCAAAAAGACGAGCGGCAGATCCTGAGGTTTTTTGGCAACGACATGCGAGATATAGCCTTCGGCCAGAATCGCATCTGTACCCGTCGGCAAGTGCGGTCCATGCTGTTCGATCGCAGCAATGGGCAAAACGGCAACAGCCTTTTCGATTTCCTCATCGCAAAAATCATCACGCCCCATCTCGCGCCAGAAAGCCTTGATCATTGACTGGTCCCTCTCATATCTCACCCTCAACTTATCCTCAACAAATGACAATGACCAGAGACGAGAGTGACTTTACGCGTCCTCTCTCACTGCCTATCGTGAGGCAAAGACATCATGACCTTCGAGAGACAGAGATGCTCCATCCCATTCACAATTTCAGCAATCTTGGTGACGAAAACGCTTTCGCCGTTCTAGCCCGAGCCAACCAACTGGCAGATCAAGGCCGCGATATCATAAATCTCGGCATCGGCCAGCCAGATTTCAAAACCCCTCCCCACATCGTCAAGGCAGCCATCACCGCCCTGGAAGCCGGAGAACACGGCTACACCCCCGCAATTGGCATCCCCGCCTTGCGGGACGTTGTCGCAAGCGAAATCAATGGCCGATACGGAGCCTCCATCTCCCCCGACCAGGTCATGATCATGCCCGGTGGCAAGGTGACCATGTATATGGCCATTTCCATGTTTGGCACCGAGGGCGTCGACATTCTCTACCCTGACCCCGGCTTCCCGATCTATCGCTCGATGATCGAATTCACCGGAGCAAGGCCGGTGCCAGTACCCTTGCGGGAAGAAAATGGCTTTGCCTTCTCTGCCGATGAACTGCTCTCGCTCATCACACCAAAGACACGCCTCATCATCCTCAATAGCCCGTCAAACCCGACCGGAGGCGTCACCCCCAGAAGCGAGATCGACAAGCTGGCCAGAGGTCTGGCTGACTGGCCCGATGTCGCGATCCTCTCCGATGAAATCTATTCCCGCATGACCTTTGATGGCCTCGAGCACCAGAGCCTCACGGCCTATCCGGACTTGCAGGACCGCCTCATTCTGCTCGATGGCTGGTCCAAGACCTATGCCATGACCGGCTGGCGGCTCGGCTATTCGGTTTGGCCCAAAAGCCTGTTCGATCACGCGCGCAAGCTCGCCGTCAACTCCTATTCATGTGTGAATTCTGCTGCCCAGTTTGCCGGCATTGCAGCCCTCACCGGCCCGCAAGATGCAACAGAGGCCATGATGGCGGAATTTGACACGCGCCGAAGAGCAGTGGTTGATGCGCTCAATGGACTCCCGAATGTGTCCTGCGTCATGCCCAAAGGCGCCTTTTACGCCTTTCCCAACATCAGCGCCACCGGTTTCAAGGCCAAGGACCTTGCCTCCCGCCTGCTGGAAGAGGCCGGAGTGGCAACCATCGGTGGTCCCGATTTCGGGGTTCATGGCGAGGGCTATATCCGCCTTTCCTATGCCAATAGCCTTGAAAATATTCTGGCCGCTGTCGAACGCATTGGCGATTTCCTTTGCCAGAACCGGCCTTGACAGACTGCCACAAAAAATCAGGCCAAACCGGGGTAAAGTCTAGCGCCCCGTTTTGACCTGATCACCACTCAGACGATGAATTAGCCTTCCTTTTCTAGAGGAACAGCCCCTTCAGCAACTCTGGCCAATTCTCGCATTTTGGAAGCGGGTCCGACTTGCCCGGCCCTTTTGCAAGACCGCTTTCCTGAAGCCACTTAACCCCGAATGTTGTACTAATCCAAACAAGCATGAAGACCTCCTGTCATTGTTGGAGCATCTGCGATACTACGCTCTTGTCCTTGCAAAATAATCCAATAATATCCTATCCTGTTATTCAAAAATGAATAGAGCAAGGAGGCACCATGACCTTTGACTGGAATGCCATTCGGACCTTTCTCCGCGTCGCCAAGACGGGAACCTTGAGCGCAGCGGCTGCGGATCTTGGCCTCTCGCAGCCAACCGTTGGCCGCCATATTTCCCGCCTTGAGGAAAGCCTCGATCTTCGACTCTTTGATCACAATCAATCAGGCTTCGAACTTACCGAAGCAGGAGAGCGATTGCTCGAAGCGGCCAACAACATGGCCCTGTCGGCCGCCGATATTCAACGCCGGGCCAATTCGACCAATGCGGCAAGGGAAGCGGTACGCCTGACCATCGAGGTCCGGCCCTGGTCTTCGCTGCTGCTATCGAGAAATATCGACAAGCTTCTTCCGCCAAGCGGTTCGAGAGAGAGTGCTCGCCAGATAAGTTTCAATTTCCTTTCCCTTGATGAATATCTCAGCATATCGCGCCTTGAAGCGGACATCGCGATCCGAAACCGGGTACCCAAACAAGGCAATCTCATCTCCGTGAAACTGGGATATCTCACTCACCAGATATTTGCGTCCCAAAGCTATTGCGAACAGCATCCCGATGTTTTTGATCCCTCGACATGGGAGGCACATGACTGGGTCGGCTTTGGCCATACCCGACCAAGCTCCCCCTCTCACAAGGTCATTCAATCCATTCTCAATGAACGCGAACCGCGCTATGTGACCAACCAGCTCGACTGCATCGTCGACATGATCGAAGGCAACACGGCAATCGGAGTTCTGCCCACCTGGATTGGTTTCAAGGCCGGTTTTGTTGCTCTCACCGACGAGATCCTCCACCCCAAGGAAGTCTGGCTGGTTTATCACCCTGATCTGAAAGCACACCCGGTCAAACGACAGGTCAAGGACAGGCTACAGACGCTGATCACGGAAACTCTGGCCAAATACTCCTGAGATGAAGGGGCAAGGCAAAGCGTTTGAGCAGGCACCCCATACGAAAAAAGGCCGCATCCATGGGATACGGCCTTTTCTTTGCGCATGAGAATGAACATGAGCCTATTCGGCAGGCTCGACACTCGCTTCAGCTCTTTGCTGCGGCAGGATCAAATTGAGCAGGATCGCGACGATGGCGCAAAGGCCGATACCCTTGATTTCAAATCCGCCATAGCCGACCGACAGCCCACCAATTCCGACGACCAGCACAACCGAGGCAATGATCAGATTGCGAGGCTCGGTCAATTCGTCACCGACCTTGAGCAGGGTTGATACCCCGACCACAGCAATTGCTCCGAACAGAATAACTTCGATGCCACCCATCACCGGCACAGGAATAGTACTCAGCAAAGCATTCAGCGTTCCGGAGAAGGACAGAACAATGGCCCAGATGGCCGCAAATGTCATGATAGCGGGATTGAAAGCTTTGGTCAGCGCAACCGCACCGGTCACTTCTGAATAGGTCGTGTTGGGAGGCCCACCGAAAAAGGCCGCCAGACTTGTAGCCAGTCCATCGCCGAGCAGTGTGTTTTTCAGGCCCGGTTTGGCAAAGAAGTCCTTCTTGGCAACGCCCGAAATAGCCGCAATATCACCGATATGCTCAATCGCTGGCGCAATGGCGACAGGCAAAATGAAGAGAATTGCCTCAAGGTTGAATTCAGGGAAAACGAAGGGGGGCACAGCAACAATCGGCGCAGTCGACAGAGCAGAGAAATCCACCACACCAAACGCAAAACTCGTAAGGTAGCCAGCAACAATACCAAACAGGATCGGCACCAGTCTGAACATGCCCTTGCCAAGCAAGGTCATGATGACCGTGGCACCAACAGATACAAGGGCAATAATCACCGCTTGCTCCAGAGGCACGAGTTGAACCGCTCCATCACTGGTCTTTCCCTGCGCCATATTGAGAGCCACCGGAGCAAGAGAAAGGCCGATCACCATGATGACCGGCCCGACAACAACAGGTGGCAAAATGCGATCAATAATGGATTGGCCCTTCCAGCGCACCAGAAATGACAACAACACATAAACCAGACCGGCAGCAAAAAGCCCCGACATGGTAGCTGGAACGCCCCATGCTTCAACGCCATAGATGATGGGTGCAATGAAAGCAAAGGAGGACGCGAGAAAAACGGGGACAGAACGCTTGGTCACCAATTGGAAGAGAAGCGTGCCGGCTCCGGCAGTAAACAGGGCAACCGAGGAACTGAGCCCGGTCAGAATTGGAACGAGAACCAGTGACCCGAAGGCCACAAACAGCATCTGCGCACCGAGAAGAATTTGACGACCGATCCCTTCCCGGAATTCCGTATCAGTCGAAGAAGACCCTTCAGACATTTTGTTTCCCTTTAAGCCTTCAGAACAGCAGGCCGCAAGACGGAAGGCTCAAACGCAACCACATGGCCAAGACATTGACCCCTTGAAAAGGTCAGACCCATGCGGCTGGCCAGCTGCTTTGATCCAGCCTGCAGGCAACTGGCCAATCATGAAATAAGGATTTGTGGATCGGGACCACTCTTTGACAGATTCTGGTCGTGAAAAGAAGACCCAAGACGGCTCAAATACCCATCAATACGCAAAATGGTTAGGATTTGAGGATAAGTACGCCTTATCGGGTCGATATGTCCCAGCAATGAAACCGTTTGGCCCTACTCGGCCAAACGATCTGCATGCCACTCGAAGTGATCCGCAAGAAAACTTGCGATAAAATGATAGTAATGATCATAACCACCATGAAGACGGAGCGTCAGCTCAACGCCAGCCTTTCGGCAGGCTTTCTCGAAGGCCCAGGGCTCGAGCTGATCCTCGAAATACTCATCCGCCAGTCCCTGATCGATCAGGATGTCGCCTTCCCAGCCTCTCTCCTGAACAAGAAGACAGGGATCATATGCTTCCCACACGCTTTCATCTTCCCCCAGATAGGCCTCGAACGCTTTGCGTCCCCAAACGGAATGGGTCGGATTGCAAATCGGGGCAAACGCTGAAACCGAGTGGAAAAGCTCAGGATGCCGCAATGCCAGCATCAGGGCCCCGAAGCCTCCCATCGAGTGTCCGGTTATGCCAATCGCATCCTCATCAACAGGCAAGGCCTCAAGAAGCAAACCCGGCAGCTCCTTCGTCAGATAGCTTTCCATCTGAAAATGCTCAGACCAGGGCTGCTCTGTCGAATCGATATAGAAGCTTGCCGACTGCCCGAGATCATAATGCTCGTCATCTGGAACCTGCTCACCCCTCGGGCTCGTGTCAGGAGCCACAAAAATCATCCCATGCTTTGCCGCATGCATCTGGGGCAATCCCTGCATGGTAATCTCTTGCCAGCTACAGGTAAGACCCGACAGATAAACAAGAGTAGGGCAGACGAATCCTTCCAGTGCTTCCCTAGGCAGGAACACGGCAAGATCCATATCGGTGCGGGTGGCCTCTGAACGATGCCGATAAACCCGTTGCTCACCACCAAACGACTTCGCTTTGGAAACCAGTTGCATAATGTCAATCTCCCGGCAACGACAGCAGGCACCAACCTGAAAACCACATATATGGCACGCCTCCAAGCGCACCATGATATGTGGCGCATCTATCGTTTCTGTGACGAATGGATGGAAAGGCTATGAGTGACGTCAAATCACTCAGTTGCCCTTCATTTCTTCTTCTTGCCCAGCAGCTTCAGACGTCCTGCAATCGCAGCATCACACCGACCTGTGGGCCGACGAACGATAAGCTCCTGGGTGAAATTCACATGCTGGCCAATGGGGCCGCCGGTGAAAGCTTCCGTGCCGGCAGGCAAAACCTGCAAGACCGCATAATCTCCACCAGCATCGGTGAAGAGGGCATAAGGCTTGCCTGAAACCATCAGACCAATCTGGCCTGTGCGAACGGTCGCCATCGTAATCGGCTGTTTCCGACCATCGAAATCCAGCTCTGTCTCGCTTAATTTGAATTTGCGTTTCTTGTCTGAAGCCAAAACCCAACTGCCCAACAGATCTTTCATCTCCGTATCAACCGCGAGACAGGACTTGTTCGCATTTGGAACACTCAGGCGTGTTGCCTCGCCCTGTTCCAGAATTTCGCCGTTCGCGCTCAAACGATAGATCATGTGGGTGTCGTCGATCTTTGCGACATCAACAATGGCAGCAGACAGCCCATTCACATTCAGATTGCGCGCGAAAAACTCGAATCTCTGGCCAGGAATAGATCCCTGTTTGAGATAGAGCCAGGTACCGGGCAGATTTCCGCTGAAAATGAGCCAATCACTCATCACCAGAGGTCTAACGCCCTTGTTGTCTTTCAACTCCCAGACACCGGTAAAGAAGGGCGTATCGCTGGCAGCCTTGACCGGTTCGGAAACCAGCGTAGCAACGAGCACCATCATTGCCATCAGAGACGCCAAACGCGCGTGTAACTTGAAACAAACCAAATCGAAAGCCCTCCCTTGACCAACACCGCAGACTGATGGTTCACCAATCCGCCCGAACACACCTAAAGTCTCCTATCCTTTTGACAATTTGGCAATGCTCCGTTTGGCCTCCTCATTAAAATAGTCGGCATTGCGCGGACAAACTCGGAAAAAACACACCAAACGCCCATTCATTTTCGTGCATTCCAGACAAGAAGCGACAGCCAAGCACGAGAATCGGATTGTCAGTTTCAACTCACGACCAAAGGCTGAACGAGAAAAGGGCCCTCGATCAACTCGAAGGCCCTTCGTTATTACCGATTCTCTTTGTCGCCCTATAAGATCATGGGCAAAACGATCAGCCCAATGGATGTGGCTACAAACCACATGAACCAGATGAAGGCCATGAAGCCCCAAACCTTTTTGAGCTCGATATCAACGAGCGCGAGCGCCGGAATGATATAAAGAGGCTGAATAAGGTTGGTTGCTTCATCGCCAAGCATGAAGGCCGTCACGATGGATGGCATGTGAGCATCAAAGGCTTTGGCTGCTTCAACCAGAATTGGCCCCTGAACGATCCACTGACCACCTTGAGAAGGCACAAACAGGTTGACGATGGAAGCAGAAACATAAGATGCCCAATAGATGGTTGTTTCGCTAGCCATGACGATCAGCCCGTTGGCCAGAACACCTGTCAGGCCGGTTTTGGCCATGACACCCATGATCCCACCATAAAATGGAAACTGAATCATGACGTTCGCGGCAAGAACCATATTGTGCTTTACGGCATCAACGAACTTCTTAGGCGTTTTGTAGAGAATGAGGTCTGCAATCAGGAAGATGAAAATGATGAAGTTGAGGCTAAGCCCATTTCCTGTTGCGAAGTGATAGACGATGTAGATCAAACCGATCAATGAAAACACACCGAGTGCAATACGGCTGTTATTCATTTTATCGGCAATGGTTTCATTCGGTTCTTCTTCGCCTTCTTTCGTCAGATTGATTTCGCCTTCAAAGGAAATCACTTCTTTTTCCGGTGGCGTTGTTTTGATTGTTACAAACAGGGTAACAAGGAACAGGATGCCAACCATAATCAAGCCAAGCGGGTTGAACGCAGTTTCCGATACCGGCATAACACCCAATTCATCAATCATGAAATGGTCAGGAGACGCCAGCAGGGCAACAGCTGAAATACTTGGGCAGATTGGCTGAACCATCACCATGCATGCATAACCAGCAGCAATCATCAGAGGAAAATGCACCCTCTTGATATTCTTGGAAAGATACATGGCCAGGACCGGAGACAGGATAGTTCCGAATGCCCAGTTGATCCAGCTGGCGACCGTCGCAAACACGATCAGAATGACATAAGCCCCAACAGCTGACTTCGGAGCACTTGCGATCGATGACAGGATTTTTTCCATTTGCGGAGATTTTGCCGCCATACTGGTGAGCACCACCATGATCGTCATCTGGAACGCAAAAGCGATCATTGACCACAGACCACCATACCAGGCACTGATGATGGCCATTGGTCCTGACGACGTCAGGAAAAATGCCAACACAAACACGATGGCTGTCAAAATCAAAGCAAAAACGAATGACTCTGGAATCAACTTATCCGCAGCAAAGTTGAAATTCTTCGAGAAACGCCACAAAAAGGATCCACGATCCATATTCTTTGCGGTTTCCATACTATCCTCCCTGAGTTGAAGATTCTAGCATCACCACTCGACCGCCCCCATGAAGATCGGGATAATGCATTGAATAGTCTACTTTTTATGGGAAACAGCTCAAACGTCTGAACATAGAATTATCACATGTTAATGCGCCCGAACCACACTGTGGTACAGCCAAAAGAATAGGTAAACAAAGTAATAATTACCCATTTTGAATGTGAAATTATTTTTATAATCAATTCATACCGTTGACTTAGAAAACTGGAAGAATTCAAATTTATAAACAACACGGCAGAAGCAATCATTTCAACCATTTCGGATAGAACAAAGAAAAAAGGCAAACTGTAAGTTTATTATTCGTCAACATTTATTATACGAAAAACGAGATTGACTTGAAAAATAGCTGATATTTCACTTGTCCCAAGTTTGAGTTTTGGAACACTTAGATTATTTTTTTCAATATATTAGATTGTTGACATGTAGCAGAAATATTTTTCCAATTGAATTAATATTCTCCGCATAACTCCCTATAGCATTGCTTCCCCAATTATCTAACGTCCATCCGTTTGTTTCTAAATATTAAAATGCTCAATTCAGAAACAGACAATTCTTACCGAGTAAACACGAATACAAGTGCTTCCTTTCACTATCTTTTCCAATTACTGGTATTGATCAACATTGATTTATTAACGTAAAAACCCCCGGAGATGATTATCTACGGGGGTTTTTATGATCTTGCGCTTAACAGGCCTGGCAGTGACCTACTCTCCCACGCCTTGAGACGGAGTACCATCGGCGCTGAGGAGCTTAACGGCCGAGTTCGGGATGGGATCGGGTTTGGTCTCCTCGCCATAACCACCAGGCCGGTTAAGAGCAAGAATTGAGAAGCTGGTTTGTATTTACGAAGGGATTGAAGCTTTCACCGCGCGTTTGGGACGCTAACGGTGATTTTAACAAATCACCTATCGCTTAGTTTCGGCGTTTTTGCTTAAGCAAAAGACGCCTTGAATGAGTATAGACAAATGAGAGTAATCAAGCCGATTGAGCTATTAGTACCGGTAAGCTTCGCACATTACTGCGCTTCCACACCCGGCCTATCAACGTGGTGGTCTTCCACGGCTCTCAGGGAGAACTCGTCTCAAGGGGGGCTTCCCGCTTAGATGCTTTCAGCGGTTATCCCTTCCGCACATAGCTACCCTGCAATGCGGCTGGCGCCACAACAGGTCCACCAGAGGTGCGTCCATCCCGGTCCTCTCGTACTAGGGACAGCTCCTTTCAATTCTCCTGCGCCCACGGCAGATAGGGACCGAACTGTCTCACGACGTTCTGAACCCAGCTCACGTACCGCTTTAATTGGCGAACAGCCAAACCCTTGGGACCTGCTCCAGCCCCAGGATGCGATGAGCCGACATCGAGGTGCCAAACAATGCCGTCGATATGGACTCTTGGGCAT
>NZ_CAUVYE020000014.1:0-50403 GCF_963556055.3 uncultured Cohaesibacter sp.
ATTCTTGGCTCCATAGCTGATTGCAATGAAGACAAGCCAACGAATATGTAGCGAGCGAGTTCTTCCGACCATGACAAGGAATGCTGGACGACGTAGCGCATGAAGACCTGTATGGCCATGACGATCGTCATGGCGCAAAGTAGGAAAATGCTGAGATAGAGTTCAAATTTTTCTTCGATGATCCGCAGGATGGACATCGGAACCTCCTGAAGCGAGATGCCGAGTTTGCCTCATGATTTGACGGAACCTGCATTCAATCGAACAGCAGCAGAAAACCCTCAAATATGTTGATTGCGCTCGACTTTGGTGGCTTGCGGATGCATTGATCACAATTCACCCGCAAGCAGTAGTTTATTGCATGATTTGATCAAGATAGTCGGGATGATCCATGTTTGATTTCACAAGATCGAAAATCTTGGCATCCTGAACAATCTTCTGCCATGCGGCTTTGTCTTCATCTGTCAGCTCAACAACGGTCGTGCCGGCTTTCTTGAACTTTGCCAGGATCTCTTTCTCCAGTTCCTGCGAGCGCTGGCGCTGGAAAGAGGTTGTTTCGGTGGCCGCCGTGCGCAGCAATTCCTGCTGTTCCTTGGTCAGAGACTCGAATTTTTCCAGATTGATCAGCATGGACATATGGCGTGTAGACATGCTGGGTCAGGGAAACATACTGCTGAACATCCTGGAACTTGTTGCCATCAATAATGCCTAACGGATTTTCCTGTCCATCGACGGCACCCTGTTGCAGGGCAGTGAAAAGCTCGACAAATGCCATAGGTGTTGGATTGGCCCCGAAAAGCCTTCCAGGCGGCGAGGTGTACCTGATTTTCCATGGTGCGGATTTTAAGGCCTTTCGTGTCCTCTGGGAGTTTTTACCGCAACCTTGCTGTTGGTCAGATCGCGGAAACCATTTTCCCAAAAGGTCAGGCCGAGTACACCTATTTTCCCTCATACCTTCCAGGATTGCTTTCCCCGTAGGTCCATCTAGCCGTTCATAAAGCCTGGGCGGGGTTGAGAAACAGGAATGGTGCATCAAAGAGATAGAAGTCTTTATAAACCGTCGCCATGTTGCTGGTCGAAATCACGGAAATGTCGATATCGCCAAACACAGTGGTTTCCGCCATCACGCGATCATCACCCAACTGATTGTCAGGGAAATAATTGATCTTGATTGAACCGGCGGAGCGTTCTTCAACGATTTTCTTGAAAAGCTCCCCTGCCTCTTTGGCTGAAGGGTTGGTCCCGTTGCCAAATTTAAGCGTAACATCGCCAGCAGAAGCCGAACATGTCATTCCTCCCGCCATGGCGATCATGGCCTGCCAGGGCTAATCCGAGCATCCTTTTCATACTACTTCTCCTATAAGTAAGTTGAATTTTCCATGCCAAAACGCAGAACCAAGAGATCTCCTCCATCAGGTTTTGACATCTGGAACCAAGCCAACAGCCACCGCAAAATCAAAGAGTCCAACAGGGGCTGTGTTATGAAGCTGACGTGCTCCCCTTATTCCGAAATATTCGAGAGCCAGTCCATATCTTTCCGCAAGATGGTCGGCACCGATGATAATGAGGGGAGACTTGGCCTCGATCGCCTCCGCCGCAAATCGGCGCGCATTGCAGACTTCGTGCCCGATAAGAAGACCGGACAGAAAATCGTTCAGGACATCCTTGTCGATTTGTCCCATCAGACCGCATGTTCTGGTCGCAAAAAGCAAATGGGTAAGATCGCTGCCAGCTGCCTGATCAGAGACCTGAAGTCCCCTTTTGAAGGCATCTTCAGCGGCAATTCTGCGATCCGTCGTCTTTTCGACCATGAGGCGCCCCAAGATGGAATGGTGGCGCAGGATTGAGAAAATCTCACCCGTCATGTATGTGGCGAAATTCATGATCCGGGCATTTTGAGTGATGATCCATTTGGAGTGCGTTCCCGGCAGGACCGCCAAAGAAGTCTCCCGTAGCTCCGGATGCAGATGAAGAGCTCCGGCGATCTGGATTTCTTCTCCCCGAATGATGTCGGGTGCCGAGCTTTCCGAGACTGACAAGACGCCAGGCGCGATGTGAATCTTCGAGTTGAAGGGACCGTCAAGTTCGATTGCCTGGCTGGCAAGCTTGGTCACATCAGCGGGGCAATCAACGTAAGGCGCTTCTCTCCATCCCTGAGCGCTGCCAACCATTCCTCCGGCAACGACCGGCAAGCCCGGAAAGTGCGTCAGCCAATCGGAACAGAGATCATTGAAGGCTTGCTCAAATCCACGAGCACCCGGCGCGGGCAAATTCTGAATTCCGTGGTCACTGGACCGCTCTTGCAAAATTTCACGTCCGGACCCCATCAAATAGCCGCGTAAACTGGATGTCCCCCAGTCCAGGGCGATTAGAGAGGGTTTCACGATTGTCTGGCTCATCACGGTTGCCCAATTTCTCGCAAACCCCTCACCGAAGGGTACCAAACCCTATCGGTGAGAGACCTGGGAGGAACCCCTTATTCGAAAATTTGGAAATGCTGGAGATGCTTGTCCGAGATTTCAATACCCAGACCCGGAAGCTCGTCATCAAGATTGATCCTGCCGTTGACCGGCAGTGGATCTCCCTCGAACAGGTAGTAGAAGAGTTCGTTGCCCACTTCCACTTCATTGACCGGAAAGAACTCCGAAATCGGGCAATTGAGATTGGCCATGGTCAAATGGTAGTTGTGCATCATGCCAGCGTGCGGAATGACAGGCACCTGATGTGCCTCTGCCAACTGATTGACCTTTTGTGCTGCGGTAATGCCCCCAACACGGTTTGTGTCATATTGAATGACGCTGATGGCACCGGCATCCAGCAATTGCTTGAATCCGAACAAAGTGAATTCATGCTCACCACCGGAAATGGGAATAGGCCCTTTAAGATTCAGTTTTGCATAGCCCGCTATATCGTCAGGCAACACCGGTTCTTCCAGCCATCGCACATTATATTCAGCGAGCATCGGGATCATGCGCTCGGCATATTCCAGCGTCCATCCCATGTAGCATTCGACCATGAGATCGATGTCGGGACCAACGACATCACGCACGGTTCTGAGAAGCTCTATATTTTTGCGCATGCCTGATGGCCCGTCCAGAGGCCCCCAACCAAAGCGCAGCTTCATCATTTGGAAGCCCTGGTCGAGATAGCTTTGCGCCTCTTTGGCCAAACTGTCCAGGGGCTGACTGTAAAGCTTGGACGCATAGACCTGAATGTCCTTCTTGGTCCGCCCTCCCAGCAACTTGAAGACAGGCTTGCCGACAGCCTTGCCCATGATATCCCAGATCGCGATGTCAACCGCAGATATAGCAGCCATTCCAATGCCCTTGCGCCCCCAAGCCATGGTGCTTCTGTACATGGCTTGCCAAATGGCCTCGAAATCAAAAGGGTCGCGTCCGATTGCTATTGGTGCAAGATACTGATCGATGATTTCCTTTGCAATCTTGGGTGCGAGTGCACAGTTGCCAATTCCGACTATGCCGTCATCGGTTTCGACCTCACACACCAGCCAGTCATGAAATCTGAACGATCCCATCGTGTCCGACAAACTGTTTAGCGCATCCATTGGATTGACGCTCAAATTCGGACGAGCTGGAGCGGTGGGTCCAGTCCATCGGTAAACTTTCGAGCGTATTGCTTTAATCTTCATATCTTTTCCGATCTTCAATGCTTGGGCTCTGCACTTCTGAGCAAGTGTCGCAAGACGAAGCTAGAACGAAGGGGAGGGTGCTGCTGTTGTGGAGGATCTCCATTTGCCCCAATCAGTATTGCCAGCAGAATGAGGCAAGCTGATTTGGGCGAGAAACCATGCCCGGCAACTCTCCCGCTTCGGCAACGGGCTTGGGTTGTTTGATGCTCGCAAGATAGAGAGAAAATATTTGTCTAACAACTTGGTATTATTACATATGTATACAATTGGTTATTAGACAAATAGATTTGAGGGATGAAACCGCTTCGGATTCGAGGAAAAAATGAGCGCTGGCAAAATACCCACCATGAGTAGAACCGAGATTCCTTCAACAATTGCGATGGATATTGCCAATCAGATCCGGTCGGGAATTTTGGTGGCGGGAGATAAGCTTCCGACAGAAAAACACCTTAGTAATCAATATTCTGTGAGCAGAACGGTTGTGCGGGAAGCTATTTCCCGGCTCAAGTCTGACGGTCTTGTTGTCTCCCGTCAGGGAAGTGGCGTTTTTGTTTCCACCAATGAAATGCGAAATTCTTTCAAGATCGACAACAGTGACATGAGCCGGTCGGATGTGTTGGCCCTGTTTGAATTGCGTCAAAATATCGAGGTTTCCGGGGCGCGTCTGGCTGCTGCGCGACACACGTCCAAGGACATAAAGGCCATAAAGCAGGCGCAAGAGGCCATTATTCTGGCCAAGCCTTGGAGTGAAGATGAGGTTCGTGCCGATCTTGATTTTCATTACGCCATCGCATTTGCAACCCAGAATAGCTATTATGCTGATTTTATGGCGTTTTTGGGCAGTGTCCTTTATGAAAATGTGAAGGCCGCGCGTATTGAAAGTGGTGATCCTCTCATCAAGAAAGTGACCGTAGAGGAGCATGAACGCATATTGCAGGCCCTGTTAAGGCGCGATCCTGAAGCGGCTGGCAGCGCAATGATGAGCCATTTGCAAGGGGCTATAGCGCGTATGGCGCACGAATGAAAAATTAAACTGACAAATTATTGGGGTCATGCGTTTGTCTTGAATTTGTCAGTTTAATGTGAGGGGGCGTATTTCGGGCCTATTTCACAAGAGCCAACAGGTTGGCCCGGCGGGCAATGCGCCCATCCTTTCTGCAACATTCATTTCATGATGAGAAGTCTGTTTCCAATCCTGCCGGGACGGCAGCTTGGCGGCACTCGACATTTTCCAGAACAAATCGCTTGAGTGCGCTATTTGCCTTGGACAGGTATTTTCCTCTCTTCCATGCAAGACTCAGTTCAACGTAAATCGGCTTCTCCAGCGGGCGGGTCGTGATGAGTTCTTCGTCTCTGACGCCCGATTCAAATATCGGAGAAATGCCGTAGCCCTGGCGAATGATATTCTTGATGAGGGGCAACAACTCGCTGGTAAAGGATATTTTCGGAACCACATTTTCAGTTTTGCTGATCTCTTCAATCAGCATCCTGTGATAATGGCTGAGAGCCAAGTCATGGGAGAGCAATTCTCTGGCGCTGATAGAGGAATTGGAAGCCAATGGATGATCGATCGCCATGCCAATAACGATTTCTTCGCGCAAGATGATTTCGTGATCGAGTTCAGGTGTAAGATACTGGCTGGCGACAACACCAATGTCCAACTCGTTATTGAGCAATTTGTCTCTGATATTCAGCGTCATGTCATCAACATCATTAATCTGGATATTGGGATATTTATGCCGGAAAGCCATCAGGATTGGCGGGAAAAAATAGGAGCCGATCATGCTTGGCATGCCGATTGTCACTTCCCCGACCGCCAACTCGCCAAGATATTTCATGGACAATTTGGCATCCTCAGCTTGCTGTAGGATCTGGTTACAATGTTGCAGAAATTCCAGACCTTCAAACGTTGGTGTCACGCCATTTTCCTTGCGATGCAGTAACTGGGTGTCAAGCTCGTTCTCCAGTTTCTTGATCGCCATGCTGACCGCTGGCTGAGCAACATGCAGGAGCTTCGCCGCTCCCGTAATCGACCCGGTTTTGGAAATTGCCGCGAAATAGACCAATTGCCTCAATTCCATAGCCACGCACTCCCTTACAAGTCTCTGATTCTTCTAGGCATAAACAAAATATTGTAGAGGCATAATTTATATATATTTTATTTATGATCAAGTATGAATTAGCTTTGTCTCGTGAGGAATAGAACGCCCGGCCAAATAAAGACCGGGTCTGGATAATAAAAAGAGCTCGGCGGGAGGAAAACGCTTATGTTCAAGGGAGTCAGCGCAAAGGCTTTCTGTCGCAGTTTGGAACCGACATCATGATGATGAGCGTGTTCAAAGACTAACCATCCAATATACGCATCCGCTTTAGTTGGCGTCATGGAATTCAGCGTCATCCGGAACGCATTGTTCTGGTTTGCCGTGCCTCTATGCGCAGCTGTGAGTAAGGAAACTTGGAAATGACAACAAAGACGACAGAAACACTCGTATCTCAAAGTGGCAAGGTGAAACTGAATGCAAGTCCGCGCGGATGGAGCATTCTGTTCATGTGCCTGGTGGCCTATTTTATTTCAGGTGCACTCAATACCGATGGACTGAATATTTTCGTGAGCGCGCTTAGCAGCGAACGAGGTTGGGCAAGGTCGGACATGCTGGTCTGGTCGACCTATGGCGGATGGATTGGTCTCATCTGTGCCTATTATTTCGGAGAAATCACCTCACGCTTTCAAAAAGGCGCTCAATGGGTGATGGTTGGAAGCCTCGTTGTTTCAGCCATCGCCTTCTATTTCTACGGCAATTCAGACAATTACACCATTTACGCAATTTGCGTGATGGCGTGCTCAGCCATGAGCCTTGGCTATTCGTTCGTCGCCGTCAACGTGATCCAGACCAACTGGTTTCCGAAGAAAAAGGGGTTGGCACTCGGGATCTCGACCATGGGCTTCCCGATTTGCACAATGATGTTCCCGGCAATTGCGCACAATCTCATCCATGCAGTGGGGCTCGAGGGCATGTTTACGGTCGTGGCGATTTTCGTGGCCCTGTTTGCCGTTGTAGCATTCCTGTTCTGCAACAGCTCTCCAGAGGAAGTGGGACAATATCCGGACAATGAGAAAGTCAGCCAGGAACAATATGCAAAGGACAAATTGGAAATAGCCACCTACCAAAGCCCCTGGACCGTCAGAAAACTGGCGCGTGAAAAAGTATTCTGGTGCGCCAACATCGGACTTGGACTGATGTGGATGGTGACCGTTGCCATTGTCAGTCAGTTGGTCGCAAGGCTTGTTGGTGCCGGATATGAACGCGGTGCGGCAATCGGCATGCTCTCCATAATGGGATTCTTCGGGATTTTCGGGTCTTATCTGTGGGGCTGGATCGACCAGAAAGTGGGAACCAGGAATGCTGGCCTGCTATATTGCACATGGTACGCCATTGCTCTGGTTCTGCTGATCTTCATGGCAAACGAGATCGTGATCTATCTGGCTGTCTTCATGGTTGGTGTCTCGGTTGGAGGCATCGGCAACCTGATGCCTTCAATGACAGGAACCATTTTTGGCCGGAAAGACTTCGCAGCAGCCAACAAACTGGCCAGCCCGATCCAGTCGGGCATCCGGTCCTGTGCCTTCCTGTTTGTGGCAATGAGCCTGAAAATCACAGGCGATCTGACCGGTGCCTATATTGGTTTGATTGGCATCTGTGTCCTCTCGTTTCTTCTGATTTCACAAGTCAAACCAATCAATGAACAATAGAGGAATACTGAGTATGACTTTGTCTGAGTTTGAAAGAACCAGGCCGTACGCCAAATATTTTGATCTTCCATATCCCGATTTACCCGATGAAGTCATCGAGAAGATGTCGAGCCCCATGGATCCTTCTTTGGCACTCCGGCTTGATGACAGAAACAAATTGCTTGACCCCGGCTACATGCCGGGGGAAATCGGCTATTGCATTATGCCGGACGGCAGTGGCTACATCGCTTCCCTGACCAAAATGCCGGGTGTCACATTGCAGATGCTTGAATGGTGGTTTGCCTGGCACGGTATTGAAAGTCTGCGCTACAAGATCTGGGATCCGAGAGATCACTACAAGGCCAGAGTTGCTCCCGAACATTTGGCCAGGCGACTCGACAATTCGCTGAGCTGGAAAGAACGCAACTGGAATACATCGGATTTCGTTGTTGAGAATGTCGGTGATGGAACCCTGGCGCTAAGAATTTCGTTCCGCTCGCCGGAATCATTCGGATTTGACATGCAAAGGTTCAATAGTCTCCCCGTGACGGCCATTTGTGCACATTCCGGTCCTCCCCAATGGGATATTCCGAGAACCACCTTCATCCATTTTGCGCGCGAAGTGGAAGGTGGCATCGAGCTCAGGAGCCGCTTCTGGCTGGGTTGGATGATCGTCAATGGTCGGGCCGTGCGGACAGATTTTGAAGTGGATGCAACGCGAGTAAAAGGGCTGTCCAATCATTCGCCTCAGGAATTCCATCGCCTTGCAGCCATGCTGCCAGCGCTTTGCAGAGAAAATCATGATCGTCAGGACAAGGCTGAAGACTTCGAGATGCTTGACTTCTGTAACGCCTGACCCCTGATCTGCTTCCCCCAGATGTGGCAACTTCTGGTCCTTTGATACCCCAGTTTCACAGCATCACAAGAGCCACAAGACGTCTCCTCTCGACAAGGCAGCATAGGTCGAGAGGGGATTTCCGTTTTCGAAAAGCCGGTGTCCAGACCGCGATCTGGCACAAGTGGAAAATCAGTTTCTGACCAACATGTCGATAAGGCTGGGGCCAAGATTGTCGTCTATCAAGCGGCAATCGGCGAGGAGATCCCTGTCGCACAGAAAGAACAGCTCAATTGCAACAGGGCTATTCTGAGGAGGGCGTCATCAAAAGGCTGGTATCCATTATCTTCCGCCAGAGGTTCGTGGCTGTCGGAGAAGAGAAGACTGGACGCAAAAAGGGCGTGTGCCGCAGCCGTGCGACTTCTGGCCTGATCACCGTCCGCGCTCAAGGAAAGGCGCGGAAGGTGAACTTTCTGAAGATGGCCTTGGTGCCTTCTCCGGTCGCATAGATGGCCGGTTTGAGCATTTGAAACCCGCCGGACACATTATGGTGATAGCCCGACACTTCCATTCCGCGATCAAAACGCTGCCAAGTCTCCCCGTTTGACGAAGTGTAGATACTCACAATATGGCGCTGATTGCGCAGGCGGACAAAGAGCCGCAAGCCATATTCGTGCTGAACGCGGGTTCTTTCGCGTCCGTATTGATGCGTCACGAAATGATCTTCGCGAACGCCGATTCCGCAATAAAGGCTGCTATTGTAGAAAAGCAGCAATCCCGCCCCACCTTCTGGCTCGATTTCGATCTCGCAATCGACCTGATAGGACTGGTCGCCAACGATACAGGTCAGCGGCGATGAATTGCTTGGAGCCGTTCCCCGTCCTGCCAGTTCCAGCGCGCTATTGTGATAGCGCATTCGTTCCTTTTCATCGGGAGCGGGATTGAAGAAACACCATTGAATGCCATATTTGTTGATGAGGAAGGTGTCTGACAGCGGGAAGCCATGAGGCCTGTCGATTGTCCTTTTTGCGGCAGGAAGCGGCACGGGAAGCGGTGCAGACAGATCGTCGCCACCAAATTCCGGCCAACCGTCCTCTGTCCAGTAAACCGGTGCCAGCAGCGTTTGCCGTCCCAGGGTCCAGAACCCGTTTTCGTATCCGTGCAGAACCGACCACCAGTCTCCATTTTGGAGAGAGACAAATGTTGCATGGCCTCTCGACCACCATTTTTCTTCGATATTCTGCGTTCGGACCACCGGATTTCTGGGGTGATTCTCCCAAGGGCCGTGAATGGACTTGGACCGTGCGACGATCACCATATGGCCTGTCGGAGGCCCCGCCGTGCCACCAACTGCGGAGATCAGGTAGAAATAGTCGCCATGCTTTGCGATCTTTGGCCCTTCCTGCGCATAGCCCTCCACATCCCAGTCATCGGGGTAACGCCAGCCATCATAGACATGTTCCGCCAGTCCGACCGTTGCAAGCCCGTTGTCGGACAGGCGAATGCGATCGCCTCGCGACAAAAAGAGCCATCGGGATCCATCCTCGCCAACAGCATGACCGGGATCGATATGGGTCGGCAAGTGCAGGTCGATTGGATCCGACCAGGGCCCCTCGATATCATCGGCCCATATCACCCAGTTTGTCTTTTTGCTCGAGGGGGATGAGGTCGGCTTGGTGGCGATGTAAATGTAAAACCGACCATCATGCTTGATCAGCTCGGGTGCCCAGACGGACCCCACATTCTGGTGCAGGGCCGAGGTGAGAGGTTGCCAGTTGATCAGGTCACGCGAATGCCAGATCGGTAGACCCGGATAGGTCTCGAACGTCGAGTAGGTGAGGTAAAAATCATCCCCGTCGCGAAGAATGGACGGATCAGGGTGATCCCCCGATAGGATCGGGTTGAGAAAAGTACCATCGCCTTGATCTGCTTTTCTTTGACCTTCAAATCCGGGGGATTGCCTCCCGGAAAGGGGTTGATTCATGACGAATGCTCCCATTTGTTATTGACCTGCCCTCACGCCGTTTCATGCCACATCATGAAGCATCGCGAAATAGTCTCCACACTCTGCGTTGACTGGTTCAGAGCGGAAAAACAGGTTTGTTTGATATGCTACACTCTTTCTGCAAACAGGCAATCAGCAGATTTTTCACCTTCATTCCACCCCTTGAAGACATGGTCGCAACATTGAAAATATCTTTTTAATATCAGCTATTTGAGATTTTTTCCGCCAGTTGGGTGCTCATGTCTGTGCAGAGGGTAAAACCCGAAAGCTTGGCATTTCCGATCACGTCACGCCCGACCCCGAGGCGCGCACTCGTAATATAGAGATTATTGAGGTCTCCGCCTGCAAAAACAAGCCCTGTCGGATGTGGGACCGGCAAGGGCAAGACCTCCTCGATCTCTCCGGTTTCGGAAAGGCAAGCGATCCCCCAGCCATCCTTGAGTGCGATCCAGACCTGATCATGCTTGTCCATCGTCAGGGCACAGGGGTTTCCTGACCCCCTTGGAATGCGTCCCAGTATCAGCGGAGCATCGCGCCCTCTTCTCATCTGATAGATCAGGCCTTCGTCCCGGCTGAGGGCATGCAGAAACTTCCCGCTGTGACTCCAGAGCATGGCGTCGATTTCCCGCGAGACAGACCAGTATTCGACAAAGCCGCCATCAAAGGAAAGAGTCCCGATCCTTGTCTGATCATCCTGATGCTTGCAGGCCCAGAACTGACCATTCCTTGCAATACAAAGCGCATGATACTCTTTCCAATACGGCCGATCGATCTGCTGGCACCCGACATCGACTTCCGCATGATACCAACATCCTTCGCTCACAATCTCGATGCCGCCTTGGCTGACAGGGACCACCTCGACAATCGGTCCTGGCAGGATGCCAATCGGCTGCGGATCTTCACCCATTTTCATGGCGTAAACGGTCGGGGCCAGTCGATCGACCCAATACATGCAGTTTTCCGCCTCGATCCATTGCGGCTTGTCGCCATAGAAAAGAGCATCTCCAAGCGGAGTTACTGAAACTTCAGAGCTATGCTCTGCTCGTGACTTGTGATTTTGCACCAGAAGACTGATCGCACGCCCTGTCTCCATCACTTCCGGGGCTAGCTGCTCTATCCTTTCCTTTGTCATGCGATAGGTCGGCCCGGCTATGCTGATCGACGCCACGGCATTGCCATTCACATCCAGAATTGGCACACCAATACAGCGCATGCCTCTCACATTTTCCTGATCATCAACGGCAAATCCACGCTGTCGGATGATGTTGAGACTGAGCCTGAGAGCATTCTTCTCGACAATCGTGTGCGGGGTTCGCTGTGTCAGCTCGAGCGTCGAGAGCATATGCTCCTGTTGCTGAGAGGGCAGAAAGGCCAACAGGGCTTTGCCCTGACTGGAGCAGTGCACCGGGTTGGTCCCGCCGATATCACCGGCCGATCTGTTTGCATGGGTGCCAAGAGACCGTGCAAGAGAAACCATTTCATGCCCGATCAGCGTTCCAAGATAAGTGGTCTCACCTGTAATTTCGCGTAGTCTGCGCAATTCATCTGCCGCTATGCTGGCCAGATCCTGCTTTGCCCAGACATTCTGCGCAAGATCAAGGAAATGAAACCCCAACAGAGGACCGGCGCACCCCTGTTCCATACGAATGAAACCGCGTGCATTCAGGGCCGCAATGATGCGATAGACCGTCGATTGAGGAAGTCCCGTGCGTTTGCCCAGTTCTCTGGCGCTGAGTTTTCCCGGTGCCGTGCCAACAAGATCAAGTATATCGCAGGCCTTGTTTATGAGCGCGGCTCCCCTGACATCCTTGCTCGAAGAGGATTTCAAGCCAACGGCATCGGGCTCCTTCCTGATCGTTTTTTCTTCTGGCTCTGTCGCCATGGACCCAACCTCACCTGTCAGCATAAGCGCTTTGTCTTTCACGTGAGAATAATCTGCTCTTGTAACTATTCCTATTCGACCAAAAAATAAAATTTGGAAAGCATTCTCACATCGTGAGAAAATCTCAAAAAGAAATTCACCGCAGCCCACCGTCACACCACTATGTGATTGACCAATTTCAACTTCTGAGCTGATGTTCCGGAGGTGCCGACGTTTGGTTTTTCATTGCTCCAGATGTGGCGCGAGGTCTGGAGGACAAACTCCAGGGCACTCATACAAAGATGGCGGCAACAGTTTGCAGCGCAGGTGTCAAGGTTCGGGAGAGATTGGTGAAAATCGAAAGAATAGACGTGACCTACTTTTCTTACGAAGCCCCAAAGGCAAAGAAAAGCCCGGTTGACACCATGGTTCAACACGCCTTGCTGACGCTGGTCTCATCCGATGGTCATGAAGGGTATGCTTTTCAGAGCCCGGATGTCATCCGCCCTGCGATTGTCAACGAATTCATTCGCCCAATCCTCCAGGGAGAGGATGCCTTTGCCCGCGAGATGATTTGGCAGGCATTGCAGCGCAAGCAACGTGGAAGTGCTGGCCGCATGACAGACAAGGCGCTCAGCTGTGTCGATCAGGCCATGTGGGATTTGGCGGGCCGTGCCCTGAACCAGCCGGTGCACAAGCTGATCGGACAATACCGCGACAAGGTTCCGGCCTATGCAAGCATTGCCGGTGGCGACAATATTCCCGGTAGTCTGGCGACACCTGAGGATTATGCCCGATATTCGGTTGAGCTGGTGGCCAAGGGCTACAAGGCGATCAAGCTGCACAGCTGGACCCCTTCCATCAACGAACTTCCTGATCGCAAAAGAGAAGTGGCGGCATGCAGCGGCGTGCGCGAGGCCGTAGGGCCGGACATCGTGCTGATGCTGGATGGCTATCACTGGTACAGCCGCAAAGACGCTCTTTATATCGGTCACGCCCTGGAAGAGCTTGACTTCCTGTGGTTCGAAGAACCCATGGAAGAGGCAAGCATGTCATCCTATGCGTGGCTTTCCGACAAGCTTTCCATTCCGGTGATCGGTCCTGAAACAATGACCGGAAAATACCACACCCGAGCCGAATGGGTCCGGGCCGGGGCCTGCGACATCCTTCGGGCAGGCTTCTTGCGCTCGGGAGGATTGACCCCGGTTCTCAAGACCGCCCATCTGGCCGAAGCCAATGGCATGAATTGCGAGTTGCATGGCAGCGGTGCCGCCAGCGTGTCGCTGCTCATGTCGATTCCCAACTGCGAATATTACGAGCGAGGGCTGCTGCATCCTGCGAGCGACTATGATCGCCCGCCACCTTATCTGAATGCCACCGCAGATCCCATGGACAGAGAAGGTTTTGTCCATGCCCCCACCCGGCCGGGTTTGGGGGAGGATATCAATCTGGATTACATAAAGGCCCATAAAATAAAGGAAATTTGAGGAGGTACTATCAAGACCATTGGGAAGTCTGAAGTGATTTCCCAGTTAACCGAAACGAATGATCTCTGGGAGGAGATCGGGAGGATATAATGAATTTGAAGACTCTGCTTCAGGCAGCAGGTTTGGCCACAGTGATGGCCATGACGCCGTTGGCTACACAAGCGGCGACTCCGAGTAACCAGCTCGTTGTTGGCGTCTCTCTGGTTACCATGGTTTCCCTTGATCCGGGCGCAATGAGCGGCCGCCAGTCCGTCGAGGTCAACACCAACGTCTATGACACGTTGATCACCGCCGACTCGGCCCAAAAGGGTGTTTTTCACCCGAGCCTTGCCACGAACTGGGAGCTTAACGAAGCCCGCGACGCCATTACGTTCCATCTGCGCAAGGATGTGAAATTCCACTCCGGCAATCCGCTTACCGCGAAAGACTTTGTTTTCTCGATGAAGCGGGCCATGGAACTCGGTATTGGCGGCTCCAACGTTCGCGTCTTTGGCTATAACAAAGACAATATCGACGCCATGATCGAGGCTCCGGACGACTATACGGTCATCGTCCATTTTCCAAAGCCAACCGACCCCAACCTCATTCTGGGCGTGATCGCTGGCAAGGGCGTTTGCATGGTCATCGATAGCAAACTCGCCATGCAGAACCAAAAAGATGGTGACTATGGCCAGGCTTGGTTGACCACGCACAGTGCAGGCTCAGGCCCGTACATTCTGGACCGCTGGGACGCCAACAGCATGGTCATTCTGAACCGGAATGATGCCTATTGGGGCGGCAAACCGGAGATGAAACGCATCATCTACCGTCATATGCCGGAAAGCCAAACCCTGCGTCTTGCCCTCGAACAGCATGACATCGATATTGCATGGGGCATGTCGGTTGCTGACCTGAAAGCGGTTCAGAAAGACGAAGAGCTGGTTACTGCGAAAGTCCCGAGCGGCCATGTCTTCTATCTTGCCATGAGCATGAAAGACGAAAAATACGCCAAGAAGGAAGTGCGCGAAGCCGTTCGTCATCTGATCGACTATGAAGGCATCAATAACACCATTCTGCCTTTCACCGGCACGCTCTATCAGCGTCCGATTCCGGCAGGATTGCCTGGCGCTCTTCCAAATCCGATGTATAAGTTCGATCCGGATCTGGCCAAAAAGCTTCTTGCAGACGCTGGCTATCCTGATGGGTTCAGCACTTCCATCCGCGTTTTGTCCACCTCGCCATTCGTGAATGTCGCAACAGCACTTCAGGCATCGCTGGCAAAAGGTGGCATCAAGGCTGAAATCATGACCGGCAACGGCGATCAGGTCTATGGTCCTATGAAAGCCCGCAAATATGAAATGATCGTCGGCCGCGGTGGTGACCGCACCGGTGCCCATCCATATACCAGTCTGCTTTCCATCGTCTATAATCCGGACAACTCGGACGAAGCCAAACTCTACACCTTGCAGGCATGGCGCACATCCTTCCAGGATACGGCCATCAACGAAGAACTGCAAAAAGCACTTCTGGAGCCAGATGAGAAAAAACAGGCAGACATGTATGCCGATATCCAGAAACGCTTCGAGGAAGACATCCCTGCTCAGCAGATCATCTCCATGGCCTATGACACGGTTGTCTATCAGAAGGATGTCAGCAATTTCATCGGACATCCTTATCAGAACACCAGCTATCTTGAAGTAAAAAAAGAACGATAAGCCAGCTACCGGGGCGGTCTTCTGACCGACCCGGTTCCCATTGACCGCAGGGTCCGCAGGGACTGTGCGATCGCTCAGGAGTTCAGAAATGAAAATCCCCTCAATGCCGGGACGGGTCGGAGGTGTTATCAGATTTGTCGTTACGACGATCATAACACTTCTGCTGCTTGCAACCCTTACCTTCTTCCTTGGGCAAGTCATGCCGGTTGATCCGGTTGCCCATCTGGTAGGGCCCGATGCCGATTATGAAACCTATCACGCAACCTATCTCCGACTTGGTCTGGATCAACCGATCTGGGTGCAGTTCAAGCTCTATCTCGGACGTATTCTGACAGGCGACTTTGGCACTGCCTTTCTGACCGGCAATTCCGTTCGTGCGGATGTCATTCGTGTTTTCCCTGCAACGATAGAACTGGGCACACTGGCTGTCATCATCGGGGCTGGCCTTGGCATTCCCCTGGGCGTGTTGGCTGCTGTCCGCCGCAACCGGCTTTCTGATCACATCATTCGCGTACTAACCCTGCTTGGCCACTCGGTTCCGATTTTTTGGCTGGGCATGATGAGCCTTCTGCTTTTCTATTCCCACCTGCACTGGGTCGGCGGTTCAGGGCGTGTCGATATCTTCTATGAAGGCATGGTCCCAACCCGCACGGGCCTGCTGCTGATCGATTCCGTCATGGAAGGCGACTGGGAAGTCTTCGAAAGCGCGGTTCGCCATATCATTCTGCCTGCCGCCGTGCTCGGGTATGCCTCCATGGCGTCTCTGTGCCGGATGACAAGATCCTTCATGCTCGAACAGCTTGGCCAGGAATATATTATCGCAGCGCGCGTCAAGGGGCTTTCCAACTGGCGCGTCATCTGGGGGCATGCCTTCCGCAATATCCGGGTGCAACTGCTTACGATCGTGGCGCTGACCTATGCGGCCATGCTCGAAGGTGCTCTGCTCATCGAGACAATCTTCTCATGGCCCGGCTTTGGTCAGTATCTCACGCATAACCTTCTCATGGGCGACCTGAACGCCATGATGGTTTGCGTCCTTCTTGTCGGCCTGATTTTCATTACGCTCAACATCATCACAGACCTTTTCTACAAGGTCTTCGACCCGAGGACCGCACGATGACCTCGCAAATAACAACCGCAGAAGACTTGCAGGAACAAAAAAAGAAGAAATCCTTCCTGCTCAGAACAGCCCGCTCACCCAGAGAGGCACTGTTGCAGCGTGTGGCGCTCGGCTTTCTGGAATTTACCTCCAACAAGCTGGCATTGATCGGTGCATTGATTGTCATTGGCCTCATCATTGTTGCCATTTTCGCACCGACCATTGCGCCCTTTGATCCCAATGAACAAAATCTTTCCATAGCCCTACAGGCGCCTTCGTCGGCCCATTGGTTCGGTACCGACGAATATGGTCGGGATATTTTCAGCCGTATCGTCTTTGGCTCAAGGATCACGCTCTATATCGTGACGCTGGTTACGGTGACGGTCGGCCCGATCGGCTTGGCAATCGGAGCGTTCTCCGGCTATTACGGCGGCATTGTCGACGTTATCGTCATGCGCATCACAGACCTGTTCCTCTCGTTCCCCAGCCTCATCCTGACACTGGCCTTCGTGGCCGTGCTTGGTCCGGGGCTTGAGCAGGCCGTGCTTGCAATCGCCCTCACTGGCTGGCCTCAGATTGCCCGCCTTGCCCGCGTTGAAGCCCTGACCATTCGCAAGACAGACTATGTTGCAGCCTCCCAGCTACAGGGTGCGTCCGATTCCCGGATCATCTTTCGCGACATCATTCCGATGTGTCTGCCAAGCGTAGTCATTCGTGTCACGCTGAATATGGCCAGCATCATCCTCACAGCGGCGGGGCTTGGCTTCCTCGGTCTGGGTGCCCAGCCACCGGCGCCCGAATGGGGCGCCATGACCTCCACCGGAAGACAATATATGCTCGATAGCTGGTGGGTCGTAACTTATCCCGGGCTGGCCATTATGGTCGTCAGCCTTGCCTTTAACCTCTTTGGCGATGGATTGCGTGATGTCCTTGATCCCAGAAGTAACTGATCACTCCCCTCTTATCGAGGTCGAGAATTTGTGGGTCCGCTACAAGATGCGCCACCTCACAATGAACGCTGTCCGAGGTGTTTCCTTCCACCTCGGGCGGGAGAAGCTGGCAATCGTGGGGGAGAGCGGATCTGGCAAGTCGACGGTTGGTCGCGCCTTGCTCCAGCTTCTTTCGGACAATGCCGATGTGACAGCTGATGTCATGCGCTTTGGTGATTTTGACCTCAGAACGGCGAGTGAAAAGCAGATGCAGAAAATTCGGGGTGCGCATATCTCGATGATTCTGCAAGATCCGAAATATTCGCTCAACCCCGTCATCACCGTCGGAGAACAGATTGCAGAGGCCTATCGTGTACACACCAGGGCCAGCCGCAAGGAAGCCAAGGCCCGCACCATCGAGATGATCAAGGCCGTGCAGATCCGCAATCCTGAAAGGGTCTATGATCTGTATCCGCATCAGGTTTCGGGCGGAATGGGACAGCGCATCATGATTGCCATGATGCTGATCGCTGAGCCGGACATCATCATCGCGGACGAACCGACCTCGGCACTTGATGTGACCGTGCGGCTTCAGATCTTGGCCATTCTGGACGATCTGGTTCAGGATCGGGGCATCGGCTTGATGTTCATCAGCCACGATCTCAATCTTGTGCGCTCTTTCTGCGACCGGGTGATCATTATGTATGGCGGCCAGATTGTTGAAACGATCGCCGCCAAGGATCTGGATAAGGTGCAACACCCCTACAGTCAGGGACTGTTGAATTCCTTGCCATCTCTGGAGCATCAGCGTGAATTCCTGCCGGTTCTGGATCGTGATCCGGCATGGATGCAACAGATGGAGGTCAGAAAATGATTGAATTAAGCCATCTTGATCTCAGTTTCGGAGAAGGGTCGAGTGCCCAACAGGTCCTCTCTGACGTCACATTCAATGTGCTGGACGGTGAGGTTTTCGGCCTCGTGGGTGAATCCGGTTCAGGCAAATCAACCGTGCTGCGCTGCATCGCCGGGCTTTACGATCACTGGACAGGCACCATCACGGTCGATGGCCATCCGGTCGATAAAAATCTCGGCAAGGAGCATTACCGTAAGGTGCAAATGGTTTTTCAGGACCCTTACGGGTCTCTGCATCCAAAGCGATCCATCAATTCGGCCTTGATTGCTCCGTTGCAGATCCACAAGATTGGAGATGAAGACAAACGCATTAACGAGGTCCTCGATCAGGTCGGCCTGCCTCGTTCCTCTCGTTTCCGCTATCCCCATCAGCTTTCGGGTGGGCAACGCCAGCGTGTCGCCATTGCACGCGCTTTGATCCTTGAGCCTCAATTGATGCTTCTGGACGAACCCACCTCGGCACTGGATGTTTCGGTACAGGCCGAAATCCTCAACCTGCTTGTCCAGATCCGCAAGGAACGTCATCTCAGCTATGTCATGGTCAGCCATGATCTTGCGGTGATCACCCATCTTTGCGATCGGCTGGCAGTCATGCGTCAGGGCTGCATCGAAGAGGTTCTGAGCAAGGAGGCCTTGCTCACTGGCAAGATGAAAGTGGATTACACCAAAACCCTCTATGAGGCCAGTCGCAGCTATGACCGGGCCATGGCCAACCAGTTGGAAACAGCCTGAGACAACAATCGAGACCGGAGCTTAAGGAGAAGAAATATGAGCGACCAAGCCAAGCTATATCAAGCCGATAGTCTTCGGTCCTTTGCCAGGGAACTATTACAAGCTGCCGGCTTGTCGGCCTCCCTCAGTCCGTCTGTTGCTGCGGTTCTCGTTGAGGCCGATCTGATGGGACACGACACCCATGGCCTCGCGCTTTTGCCAGCCTATCTGGCCTCGGCCACATCTGGCGGCATGACACTGGATGGAACGCCGGACGTCATCAGTGAAAAACCAGTGGCCGCTTTGTGGGATGGCAAGCTCCTTCCCGGGCCATGGCTGATAACGGAAGGCTTCCGACAGGCCATGGACAAGGCCGCAGACTATGGCACCTATTCTCTGGCCATTCGCCACAGCCACCACTCAGCATGTCTTGTGGCCTATCTGGGGCCGGTCATCGAGCGGGGAATGATCGGCCTGCTGACCGTGTCAGATCCATCAGAGCGGTGTGTCGCTCCTTTTGGCGGCTGCGCCCCGGTGCTCTCGACCAATCCGATGGCAATCGGCTTGCCTGCCGAAGGAGGGGCAATCATGCTCGACATGGCCACCTCTGAAACAACGAACGGCATGGTGAAACGGTTCTATACCGAGAATAGGCAATTTGAGCATGATTGGCTGATCGACACAGAAGGCAATCCCTGCCGAGATCCCGCCATCCGCTTTGCAGAAACGCCAGGAGCTATCATGCCGCTTGGCAACTTCTCTTCCGGCCACAAGGGCACCGGCCTTGGTGTGATGGTGGAAGCGCTTTCCCATGGCTTGTCCGGCAATGGACGCCATGTCGACCCGAAAGGCTGGCAGAACAATATCTTCCTGCAAGTCATCGATCCGTCCGCCTTTGCCGGATTTCCGAGCTTCAGTTCTGAAATGGGTTTCCTGAGCAGGGCCATTCAATCCTGCCCTCCTGCGGATGCAAAAAAGGGGGCTCCTCGCGTGCCCGGACAAAGAGGTCTCGCCATGCGTAAGGAGCGCCTTGGCAACGGCATCCCTCTGTCTGACACCATTCTGTCTGAACTTCTGCCATGGGCTGACAAACTTGGCGTTTCCGTGTCGGGGGTGAAATGAACGATATGTGGGCGCAAGAGCAATATATGACCGCTTCTGACGGAGTAAAAATTCACTTCCGGGACAGTGGTGGTTTTGGCATCCCGGTCCTGTTCGTCCATGGCTTTACCGCCAGCATTGGTGGTCAGTGGGGCAAGCCCGGGCTTATCGCAGGCATGCGTGAGAAAAACTGGCGAACCATTGCGTTCGATTTGCGTGGTCATGGAAAAAGTGACCGTCCCCATGGCTATGAATTCTATGCCGGAGACCGCATGGGGCTGGATGCTTTCGAACTGCTCGACTATCTCGGCATCAGCACGGCTCATATTGTCGCCTATTCCCTGGGTGCTCATATCATGACCTCAGCTTTGCAGGACCGCCAACACTGGGCGCAAACACTCTGTCTGGGCGGCTCTGCCGGTCGCTGGAACTGGTCTGAAGAACTGACCAGATTCAGCTATGAAGATGCGGATGAGCTGGAAACCGGCCATATCACCAAACATATCCTCAGGCAGATGCCAAAGGACAAACCCAAACCAAGCGCCGAAGAGCTTGAGGCCTTGTCAGTCAAGAAGCTTAAAGGAATGGATGCCGTGGCACTGGCCGGTGTCAAGCGCGCGATGCCCGATCAGGCGATCACACGCGAACAGATGACCCGGCTGTCTATGCCCATCTTGGGCATCGTTGGCACCAATGATCCTCAGCTAGCGGCATTTCGTGAATTGGCTTCCTTCCACAAGAAGGTTGAATTGGTGGAAGTTGAAGGAGCGACCCACGGCAATTGTCCGGGTCGAAAAGAAGCGCTGGACGCTCTCGACCGGTTTTTGAAAAGACATGATGAAAGAAAGGCCTGATGCGATGCGGCGTATCTTATTGACCGGCGCGGCTGGCGCTATCGGCAGTGTTCTCGCAAAACAGCTCCCGAAGGAAAATGAAATCTGGCGTTTGAATGATATCAAACAACTGGGCGAACCGGGTGCGGATACCATCGAACATATGTCAGGGGATCTGACAGACTATGATTTTGTGCTGGAGCTGTGCAAGGATGTCGACACGATCATTCATCTGGCAGGACAGCCGAAAGAAGGGCCATGGCCGAGCCTTTTGGGTCCCAATATCATCTGCTCGGCGAACCTTTGGGAAGCTGCCCGCGTTAATGACGTCAAGCGGATCATCTATGGCAGTTCCAACCATGTGAATGGCATGTATCCCACGACATCGATTCTGCATGGCAACGAGTCGACCCGACCGGACTCCCGTTACGGTGTCACCAAAGTGTTCGGAGAAGGGTTGGCGAGCCATTATTCAGACAAACACAATATTTCCACTTTCGTGATCAGGATCGGTTCCTTTCAGCTCAAGCCACGTTCGCTGCGAGAGCTATATACCTGGATATCACCAAGAGACATGTGCGCCCTTGTTCGTACCGGACTTGAAGCCAAATATCGACATGCCATTGTATTCGGCATCTCTGGCAATAGCCGATCCTGGTATGACAATTCGCTGGCTTTCTCACTTGGCTACGAGCCAACGGACAATTCAGAAGAGCATGTTGATTGCATAGCCAATCTGGTTGTTGATCCGGCCAATCCAATTGACATGCTTCAGGGAGGGGGATCGAGCGGGCGCGAATTCGAGGGAGACCTTCCATATCTGCTAAATCGAATGGCCGCGAGGGAATTATGAAAAGACTGTTTGTCTGTGTGAACTCGGTATCGGCTGATTTGCGTCTCTATGAACTGGACATGACGGATGACGCCAACTGGACGGTCTCAGAAGTGGGCCAACAGCCGATCCTCGGCGTGGAGGGCAATTCTGCCGCCATGTCGGCGACATGCTTTGGCGACCATCTCTACCTCGCCTGGCGCGGCAGCAACCCGGCAATCCTGACCTACAGAATGGATCCCGCCAAGCGCAGCTTTGACCTGATCGGGAATTTGCCCATCAAGGAGAGTTGCTGTTATCTCTCCACCAGCCAGGACGGTCGTTTCCTGTTGGCGGCGGGAGACGACAAGGCACTTTCTATTCGAATTTCCAGGACCGGCGTCGCAGAAGAGCTGATTTCCCGCACCCATCTTGGCTCCATGGCGCATTGTCTCATTGTCCATCAGGATCGCGCTTTCGGAACGGCCTGCCGCGATGACCTGTTAAGAGCCTTCTCCTTTGATCGGGAAAAGGGCACACTGACGGAAACCGGCAGTCTTGCCTTCCCAAAGGAAAGTGGCCCAAGGCACATTGCCATTGCCCCGGAAGGCGACAGGCTGTTTGTCGTTACTCAGGAAGGTGGCTCTGTCGCAGTCATCTCGACAAGCGACGTCTCCAGACTGTCTCACAATGTGAAACTGACCCGGGATGACACGGAGCCGCTGGCTGGAGACATAGCCATTTCGGAAGATGGACAGTTTCTCTTTGTTACCGAACGGACAACCCAGTCCATCTTTTCTCTTCGGGCAGGCAATCAATCCCAGGCACCGAGCCTGATCAGCCGGACTGTCTCCCCCGAACATGCGCGCGTTGCGTGCCTGTCTGAAGATAACAGCTTTCTGATCGCCCTCGGCTTCAGGGATCAGACCGGTCGCGTCTATGCGGTGGAATCAGACGGTAGCCTGTCACAAAAGGTCGATTTCTCAACGGGAGACCGGCCAAGCTGGGTACTGGAGCTGTAAATCCCGCCGCATCAGGCAGGTCATCGGATAATCAGCCAAAGCATAGCTGCATAGGAGAGAGGAAAGTCCGGATGCGCATTATTGATGTCAAAACCCACCTTCTGGAGCATCGCCTTGACGTCGCTTTCGAAAGCGCCACCATGCGTTTTGACAGGCGTATCCACCTGCTTGTTGAAGTCATCTGCGACAACGGCCTTGTCGGTTGGGGGGAAACACTCGGGCCTGCCCTGCCAAACAGGGCCATGGTAGAAGCCTACAAGCCCTTTCTGATCGGCTGCGACCCGCTTGAAACCGAGAAGATTTGGGCCACGCTCTATAATGCCCTTCGCGATCAGGGCCAGCGCGGCATCACGATCACTGCCCTTTCGGGCATCGACATCGCCCTTTGGGACATCAAGGGCAAGCATTTCAACGCTTCCATCTCGGTGCTGCTCGGTGGCCGTTATCGTGAAACCGTGCGCGCCTATGCCACCGGCAGCTTCAAACGCGATGGAGTGGACCGCGTGGCCGACAATGCCGAGGAAATGGCAGGACACGCCGCCGCCGGATTCCATGCTGTCAAAATCAAGATCGGCTTTGATCCGCGCGAGGATCTTGACGTCATCCGCGCGGTGCGTGAGGCCATTGGACCGGACGTCCGGCTGATGATCGATGGCAATCACGGCTACAACGCTTCCGAAGCGATCATGGTTGGTCGCGCTGCCGCAGAGTATGATATCGACTGGTTCGAGGAGCCTGTGGTGCCCGAACAACTGGACGCCTATCGTACCGTGAAGGCCGGGCAGCCCATTCCTCTGGCCGCTGGCGAGACATGGCATACCCGCTGGGGCATGCATGAACCCTGTGCCACACGAGCCATTGACATCATTCAGCCCGATCTTTGCGGTTGTGGCGGCTTCAGTGAGGCCACCCGCATCGCCACCATGGCTTCTCTCTATGGCATACGAGTGGTGCCTCATGTCTGGGGCACAGCGGTTCAGATCGCCACCGCGCTTCAGTTCATGGCGGCACAAATCCCCGACCCTGTGCGCAACCGGCCGCAGGAACCGATCATGGAATTTGACCGCACCGAAAACCCGTTCCGGCAAGCCGTGGTCAGCAAGCCGCTTGAGCATACTCATGGTATCATGACAATCCCCGATGGTCCGGGGCTGGGCATAGAGATTGACCGAAACGCTCTTGCCGCTTTCAAGATGAAGGAGCAATAGAATGATCAATCGCAAACTGACCGGTGAAAAACCGAAAATGACGCTGCCGGCAGGCGCAATCGACACCCAGATGCATATGTATCTGCCGGGGTTTCCTGCCATGCCCGGCGGCCCCGGTCTGCCACTCGATCCTCTGCCCGATGATGACGCCTATCGCAGCCTCATGCAGTGGATCGGGATAGACAGGGTTGTTATCACTCAAGGTAACGCTCATCAGAAAGACAACGCCAACCTTGTTGCCTGCCTAAAGGAAATGGGACCAAACGTGTCGCGTGGCGTGGCAGTTATCTCCGGGCAGACCCCTGCCGCCGAACTCAAGACCCTTGCCGATGCCGGCGTGACCGCGGCCAGAATCATGGACCTGCCGGGTGGAGCAATAGGCCTTGACGCTCTGGAAGAGGTTGATGCCATCTGTCTCGACATGGGCTGGGCCATGGCCGTTCAGTTTAACGGCAGCGATCTCTCCACCCACTATGACCGTCTTGCCGCCTTGCGATCCAACTGGATCCTCGATCATCACGGCAAGTTTTTCAGGGGTCTCCTGCCCGAAGATCCCGAAGTCACACTTGTCAGGAAGCTGATCGACAAAGGCAATTGCTATTACAAATTTGCTGGTTGCTACGAAAGCTCGCTCAAGGGAGGCCCGGATTATGCAGATATCGCCGCAATTGCCCGGGTGATTGCAAGCCACGCCCCGGAGCGTCTGATCTGGGGAACCAACTGGCCGCACAATATGGCTCAGAAAGAAGAGGACTATCCCGACGATGCTCTCTTGCTCGACACGGTTCTGGGCTGGCTGCCCGATGAGCAGAGCTTGCAACTGGCTCTCGTGGACAATCCCGAACGTCTGTTCGCCTTCGAACCATGGGATCAGGCAAGATAACAGAGCGGGTGGCAAGTCAGACAGCTTGCCACTCTTGCCGCAAGTTCAGTCAAGAGGCCTGGCGACGAACGCATCGATCCCATCTTAGACCCTCAAGAAGAGATGCGCCGTTCAAAAGCCTCTTGGCTGCTTCCTCCGGAACAGGCCAAAGGAAAATGTGCATTGCTCATTGCGCCGTAAGCACAGGCCGATGCTCAAGGGTCTGTTCCGCCTATGAACAAGACAGCAAGACAGTATTACAGCTTGTTTCTTCAGGGCTTGTTCGACCATGGCAGAGATGTCAAAGCGTCTTGCGGCGCGTCGATCATCGGCACATAGATCTTGATATCAAGCAGCGGCGTGCCATCGATGCAGTCAAGTCCACTGACCGTGAGTTTCGTGCCATCAATGGCAAGGATTTCAACGGCGCTCAGGGCAATCGGATTGGGTCGGTGCGGAGACCGGGTTGTAAACACACCATATAGTTTGTCGGCATTGGGCGGGGTTGTTTGCAGTTTTGTTCTGTCCGCCTTGTCGAACCAGTAGAGGACGGCTATGTGGCGCCCCACTTCCAGACCAAGAAAGGCATCAGCATAGGCGGGGTCGACTTCTATGATGCTTTGGTTCTTGTTGAACCGACTATTGCGAGGGCACTCTTCCCGGCTTTTGAAGCCAGTCCAGATCTTGCCAATCGGTTGCAGGGTGAATGGAGGAAGGTGATTTGACATGGTTTTCTTCCTTTCTCGAAATCAATGGATCGCATCATGGCCTCACTCTGCCACAATGGATTGCCTGACGGGAGACGCGATGTCTGATGGTTTGGGAACGACGACGGGGGCTCCATCAATGAAGTGAATGCTGACCGGGATGTCATAGGTTGCTTCGATCAACTCGGCAGAAATCTCACGGACGTCGCCGCGCGCCAGAACCCGCCTGTCTTTCAGCAACAGAAACTCATCGGCGAAGCGAAGAGCGGTGTTGAGGTCATGCATGGTTACCACGGTGGCTGTCTGGCGCTCCTTCACGACAGAACACAAGAGAGACAAGAGTTCGAACTGATTGCGCATATCAAGAGCGCTGGTCGGTTCATCAAGCAGCAACAGACGTGGTTGTTGCACAAAGGCTCTGGCGATAGAGACCTTTTGCAACTCCCCTCCAGAAAGCTCGTCAAGATAACGCAGACTCAGCGCCTCAAGGCCCAGACGTGCAATGGTTTCCCCAACCATTGCCAGATCGCGGTCCTGCACACGCCATCCCATATGCGGCTTGCGCCCCATAAGCACCGCATCGAACACGGTCAAGCGGGCCGTTTGCGATTTCTGTGCCACATAGCCAACCTTTGCGGCGAGTTGTGGCGGTGTCAGGGAAAGCAGATTTTCGCAATCGAGCAGAACGCTTCCGCCTTTCGGTTTCTGAATTGCGTTAAGGCATTTGAGCAAGGTTGTCTTGCCCACGCCGTTGGGGCCGAGAATGACCAGAATGCGTCCGGGTTTGAGGTCAAAAGCGATATCGTTCAGAATGGCTCTGTTGCGATAGGCAAAATGGATGTCCTGAACGTCCAGCATCAGTGTCGTCCTCCGCGCAGAATGAGCCATAGGAATACAGGAACGCCAAGAAAGGACGTCAAAACAGAAACCGGCAGAACATTGGGTGCCAGCACCAGACGTGCCGCCGTATCGGCAACCAGCAACAAAAGCGCACCGCCAATCAGGCTGGCAGGCAGAAGAAAGCGATGGTCGGCACCAATGACCCTGCGCACCATGTGAGGCACCACGAGCCCGACAAAACCGATGATCCCGAGAAAAGAGATTGACACGGCGGTTAGCAGGGAGGCCGCAAACATGCTGATGAGGCGCAGGCGCTCTACTCTTACCCCGAGCCCCTGAGCGGTTTCATCTCCGGCGTCGATCGCATTGTAGTTCCAGCATTGGGCAGCAAAATAAATCGAAATCGGCACGGTGACAGCCGCAATCAGGCCGATATCGCGCCAGGTTGCCCGGGCCGTGTCGCCAAAGGTCCAGAAGACCATGGCGGCCAATTGCACATCATCTGCGAAGAATTGCAAAAACATCGTGCCTGCCGTGAAAAGAGAGCCGAGGGCAACCCCTGTCAGCACCATGATTTCTGGAGAGGCTCCGCGTACACGGGCGATCAGAACAATCATGGCAGCGGCAAGAAGACTGAAGCCGAAGGCGGAAAGCGTGACGGCCACCGGATTATAGACGGCGACCGTGCCTCCCTCCGCCGAGGGGATCTCCATGGCTCCCACAGCCATGACGCTCAAAGCAGCACCAAAGGCCGCAGCATGAGAGATGCCGAGTGTGAAGGGAGAGCCAAGAGGGTTGCGCAGGACCGACTGCATGGCAGTCCCCGAGACAGCAAGCCCGGCACCCGCAAGCATGGCAGCCACAGCCTGTGGCAAACGAATGCTCCAGACAATGATGTCGCTCCGGCGCGGGGCGTCTGCTCCGGTCAGGGACAACACCACGTCCTTGACCGGGATTGAGGCCGCCCCCAGCGAGAGGGCGGCAATCAATGCAGGCACAAGAGCCAACAACAAAAGTGCAATAACCACTGTCTTGCGACGGATATAAAGCGCATAGCCACCCAAGTCGGTATCACAAGTCTTCAGCATCATTGCACTGGCACTCGACGGAAAACCAGTTCGTTGAAAATGGAATTCATTTCGTTGAAGACTGGTTTGCCGAACAGGAAGCTGTATATTTCATCGGCTTTTGATGCAGGATCAATATCCTCGAAACTGTCTGGATAGACCAGTTTACCGATGAAATAGGCATCCGCAAGAATGGAGCCATAATTCTTGGTATAGAGCGCATAAGGCAGCACGCCCCAGACCTGCCCCTTTTCTCTGGCAGAGAGAATTTGATAGGCGGGATCATTCTTCAATTCAGCTTGTCCACCTGCATCAGGACCAAGTTGTAGGGTTGCCAGATCCAGCAAAATGATATCCGGGTCCCATTCAAGCAGTTTTTCCTTTGCGATGGTGGTGGCATGGCCCCCGCTTGCTTCTGTCTTTGATGCCGCAAAATTTTGAAGCCCCAATGCAGAAAATGGCGCATAGGCCGGATCCGTGGATGCAAGCCCGCGAGATCCCCGATAGGAGATGCCTCCGACAAAGATGCTTGGTGCCTGTTGCTTGGATGCCGAGGCGCGTGTTTCAAGATCGATCCTTGTTTCCTTGAAAAAGGCGATCAGTTCGGCTGCTCTCTCTTTGCGGTCCAGCGCTTCTCCCATGATTTCCAGCGCCTGATAGAACTGGTCACGTCGACTGTCAAGATCTCCATATTGTATGGCGATTACGGGAATCTGCGTTTTCTGTTCGAGCGTTTCCGGCTTCAGTCCTGAAGACCCAACGGCCTTGAAAATGACTTGCGGGGCAGGATCAAGAGCCATGATCAGTTCCGGATTGTCCCGTCCCAGATGCTGCCCGAACAGGGGCAGGTTCTTGTATCCGGGGTTGGCCAGCGCATAGGGGCGAGAGTCAAAGGGGGACTTGCGTTTTTCCATTCCGTCTACCCCGACAACACGATCTTCGACGCCAAGATAGGAGAGGAGCCGCAAGCACCCCGCTCCGGAACAGATGACGTGATCAACCGTGTCTGGGATATCATGCGCTACGCCCAGGGCATCGTTCACAACACGAGCCGAGGCAGGAAGACTGAAAGAAGCAAGTGCCAAAGCTGTGGCAAATAGAAATCGAATTTTCATGACTTGTCCATTTTCAAGGAATGGGGAGAAGAATTCACACAGATCCCGAGGTTGCCTGCAAGGAAGGGACACCGGACGCCACCGTCGCCTCCCATGGCAGCAGGCAGACCCAAAAAGATTGCGGTCTGAAAAAGGGAATACATAAAAAGACCTTCCTCCGGAGCACCCCGCCCAGATCTGAATGAGTGACATGCCGGCAGGTCTCCTGGCTTGCAGGTCAATATGCTTTTCCACCTTCCCGGCATAAAGCCAGTGGCAAAACAGAAAGGCATTCTCTGCTTACAGTTGCGGGGGCAGCTCCGGATTCACAACAAGGCACGAACCTTGCCACTCACCGGATTCCCTTTTCATTCCTTTTGGAAACCGACACCCAACTTCTCGTGTAATTACCGTGGCCTGTCAATTGACAGATCAGCGCAGCTGAGCATTTTCTGGCCTGAGTGATCGTGTCACATCAACCCGGAAGCGGCGCAACTTTGGCGATCGTGTCCAATGGCTTCCGTATCGCACTATCCTGTGAGGGACCGCGCAAGAGAGCGTCTTTTCACAGAATCGCTTCTCTGTTCCTATTGTGCGAATGAGCACGGCGCTTTGCCGCGCCAGCCAGATCGGGACAACGATTTCGGCTCTGCGATTCCTTCTCATGGAGGCGTCCGGATGTCAGGACGGGCTGAAAATCCCCAATGTCTCCAAGCTCATAATGGGCTCGAAACACCGGCTTTAGCCCACAAGACAGGGTGCTGGACCTGTCACGGGCGAAAAAAGGCTTGACTAAATGATTTCTATTATAGATATTTCAATTATAGAAATTGGAGGAAAGCATGATTTTGGAGGATGCCACAGGTCCACGAGGCCTCAAGACAGTGACGCTTGAGGCTGGTCTTGTTGTCGTCGGGGGAGGCCTGTCAGGAACATGCGCTGCCATAGCGGCAGCCAGAGAGGGCGTGAAGGTGCTTCTGGTACAGGATCGTCCGGTTTTGGGTGGTAATGCCTCGAGCGAAGTCCGGCTCTGGATTCTGGGAGCAACGTCCCATGGCGGTAACAACAACCGGTGGGCCCGTGAAGGTGGCATCATCAATGAAATCCTCATGGAAAACCAGTTCCGCAATTCAGGTGGCAATCCGGTTATCGTTGATACCATCATTCAGGATTGGGTGGCCCGTGAGAGCAATATCACCGTCTTGGTCAATACCGTCGTGTTTCACGCCGAGATGGACGGCAACCGCGTAAAAGAAGTCCATGCCTTCAATTCACAAAATGGCACGATGTACCATCTGCGCGGCAGCTATTTTGCCGATTCAAGCGGCGATGGCATTCTCGTACATCTCACAGGCGCGGCCTATCGCATGGGGGCTGAAGAGGCATCCGAGTTTGATGAACCCATGGCTCCGGGGGATGACTATGGGGCTTTGCTGGGCCATTCACTCTATTTCTACTCCAAGGATGTCGGCCATCCGGTCGATTATGTTGCACCGGACTTTGCCTTGCGCGATGTCGAGAAGCTGATCCCCCGCTACAGAAACTTTGTCGCTTCCGAGCAGGGCTGCTCGCTCTGGTGGATCGAATGGGGTGGACGGCTGGATACCATTCACCAGTCCGAAGAGATCAAGGCAGAACTGCAAAAGGTCGTCTATGGCGTCTGGGACTATATCAAGAATTCCGGCAACTTCCCCGAAAGTGCCAATCTGACGCTGGAATGGGTTGGCACCATTCCCGGCAAGCGCGAAAGCCGTCGCGCCGAAGGGGACTATATCATGCGGCAGCGCGACATCATCGAGCAAATCGAGCATGAGGACAATGTCAGCCACGGTGGCTGGTCCATCGACCTGCACCCGGCAGATGGTGTCTTCAGTCAACGAGGTGGCTGCAATCAATATCATGCCAAGGGCGCCTACGGCATTCCTTTCCGCAGCATGTATAGCCGCAACATCGACAATCTCTTCACCAACGGGCGATTGCTCTCGGCTTCGCATGTGGCCTTTGGCTCAACGCGCGTAATGGCCACCTCCTCGGCTGTTGGTCAGGCCATAGGCACCGCAGCCAGCCTTTGCATCAAACAACAGATCACGCCACGAGCACTTGCGGATTCGCAGCATATCGGACGTCTGAAATCCCGCCTGTCGGCCAACGGTCATTTCGTGCCGAACTATGATGCCCTTAAGGATGACAATCTTGCGCGGAGTGCGAGCCTTGTAACCTCAAGCGAATTGGCCCTTGTGAGTTTGCCGCATGATGCAGGCTGGAAGCCTCTGGTTGCCGACTATGCGCAATTGCTACCCGGTCCTCTGGATCATGTTATCAGGGTGCCTGTTCTGGCTGATGTTGATACGGAACTGAGCGTCGAGTTGCGCCTGTCGCAGAAGGCAAGCAACCATACACCCGAAGCGCTTGTGAGCAGCCATCGCTTTGCGCTCTCGAAAGGTGAAAACCATATTGATATTCCGCTCACCACCAAAGGCAAGGCGCAATATCTGTTTGTCTGTTTTCTCAAGAATGAGCATGTCTCTGTCGGCCAGAGCAATGCCCTGCTGACAGGGCTCGTCCTCGTCAAGAAGGGGGGACTGAAACAGGTCAGCACTCAAGCCCGGCAGGAAGCTCCGGATGGCATGGGCGTTGACAGTTTTGATTTCTGGGTGCCTGAACGACGCCCCAAAGGCAAACTTATCGCCTTTGCCTCGGACAAGCATCAGCCGCTTCATGTCTTTGCCAAGGAGAACCTGCTCAACGGCCCCTTGCGCCCGACCTCAGGCCCCAATGCCTGGATTGCCTCACGGGAAGACAAGGACGCAACCCTTGCGCTGGAATGGCCAACCCCCGTGAAGGCCCGAACGCTGTTTCTCTATGCCGATTGTGATTACGATCACCCGCTTGAGAGCGTTCAATATCACCATCACGACCGCGTCATGCCGCATCTGGTGCATGAAGGCGAAATTCTTGCCGATGGAGAGGTCATCGCACGTTTCGCCGACAATCGACACGCGGTTCTGCGCGTCAGTCTGCCAGATGACCGTCCGGTTCAGCGGCTAGAGGCGCATTTACGTAACAATCAAGGCCAACCGGTTGCCCTGCTCGGTTTGCGGGTAGAGTAATCCAATCCAACAAACTCTCGGGAGGAGTATTGGGAGATGAAAAAGACAAACTTCACCAAGCTTGCTGCAACGGCTGTTCTGTCAGTTCTGGCTACTGGAGCATTCTCTGCTGTGGCGTCAGCCGCTGATGAGGTGACCTTCCTGAACTGGGTCACGGCAGAACCAAGCAATGCCGCCATCGTACAAGGGCTGATCGACCAGACTGGCGTCAAGGTCGATGTGCTGTCCAGTTCATGGGGTGACATGCAGAAGAATGTTTTCCTGCGCGTGCGGACCAAACAGGACCTTGATGTCTTCCAAAGCTCGGCCAAATGGCTGCCGACCTTTGCGCAATTGCCAAGTCTGGTAGATTTCAACGAACTATACGGCAAGGACTATCTGGAAAGCATGTTCCCGGCTGCCGTTCTGGCTGCGGGGCAGTTCAAGGGCAAACAGTTCGGGATGCCATGGAACATTGGCTCCATAAGCCTTGTCTCCAACAAGGCCGTTTTGTCTGCCGCAGGTGTCGAGGCATCACCCAAAACGCTGGATGAATTTGTCGCCGACCTCAAAAAGGTCAAGGCTGCGGATCCAGAGAGCACGCCTTATGCCATGATGACCAAGGATAACAACCTGATCTCCAGCGACTTCCAGCTCTGGCTCTGGGCGCATGGCGGTTCCATTTTTGATGAAAATGACACTCTGACCATCAATTCCGACGCCACCGTGGCAACGTTGAATTTCATGAAAGGCCTCATTGACGACAAGCTCGCATCGCTCGACACAGACCGCGGCGCAGCAAGACGCCAATTCGGTCAGGGCAAGACAGCTTTCTATTTTGATGCTCCGGTTGCCAAGGGCTTTGCCCGCGATTTCTCTGGTCAGGGCGAAGCCTATGACGTCAATGTCTATCCGATCGAGACTCCGGTTCTCAAGGAAGGCATGACACCGCATTCAATGGAATGGGGTCACCTGCTGATCATGCTGAAAACCGACAAGGCCAAGGTCGACGGAGCCTTTTCCAAGGACAGTCTTGCCGCCAAATTCGTCTCGGGCCTCACCATGAATGACGCGGTTCAGCTTGAATATTTTGCCAAGCTCGGTGCCATTCCTGTCACCAAAACCGCTCGATCCGCTGAAGCCGTGACCAGCAACCAGTTCATCGTCGACTGGAACAACTCTCTGGGCTTGCCAAAACGCAACGAATTGTCTCCACTCAAAAACAGCTCCAACTATGTGGCCATAGTGAGCGAAGAGGTGCAGTCGGTCATTCTGGGCAAAAAGGACGCCAAAGCAGCTGCTGCTGACATGGAACAGCGTATCAAGCGGATCATGAAATAGGCTTGGTGAGACAGGGAGGATCCATGGACATGGTTTCAGACAACAAGGCAAAGACTGACAGCACAAGGGGCCTGCCATCCGGCAGCAACCCCGGTCAGTCTTCTGGCAGAAAAAGGGGCAGCCTGAAGCGGACGGACAGGCTTTTCGCCTATGTCATTCTGGTGCCTGCCATGATCGCCTTCGGAGTGATGGTCGCCTATCCCTTCATCGACGCCATGTCCATGGCCTTCTACCAGTATACGATCTATGACGTGGAGCCGACCTTCATCGGCTTCGACAATTTCGTCACCATTCTCACCGATCCTTACGTGCTCGGGTCATGGGTGACAACAGCAATCTTCGTGGTCGGTACAACGCTGCTGACCATGATTCTCGGGCTCTGCTGGGCGCTGCTGATGTATCAGGATTTTCGCGGGCGCGGTGTCTTGCGCACCATGACCTTGCTGCCGTGGATCCTGCCGTCAACCGTCTCTGCCTTCATCTGGGCGTGGATGCTCAATGGCAAATACGGCATCGTCAATGTCATGCTCTTGAGCATGGGAATCATAAGCGATCCGGTGCAGTTTCTCTCCAATGATGTGGGGGCGATGATGGCGGTCATCCTCACCCGTTCATGGATTTCCATCCCGCTGTTCATGTCTTTCTTCCTGGCAGGATTGCAAGGCATGGACTTTCAGCAGATCGAAGCGGCCCGCATTGTGGGGGCCTCCAATTTTACAATTGTCCGTCGATTGATCTTGCCACATCTGAAGCCGGTTTTTCTGGTCACCGGTGCGCTTGGCATGATCGGCAACCTGCAACAGTTTGACATCATCTATGCCCTGACTGGCGGCGGCCCGGTCCGCGCCACTTCGGTGCTGTCGATTGAAGTGTTTCGGCAGGCCTTCGAGAACTGGGATCTGGGCATGGCCAGCGCCATCGGCGTGCTCTGGGTGTTCACCCTGATGCCCATCGTTGTCTACTATCTACGCAGCCTGTTCAAGGAGGACTGAGCCATGTTTGAACTGCGTACATGGAAAGAAAAACTCGGCTTTTCCGCCCTGCTTGTCCTGATTGCCTTCTTCCTGTTCTTCCCCGTCTATTGGGCGCTGATCAGCGCCTTCAAGGACAATGGCGAGCTTTACAGTCTGCAACCGACCTTGTTTCCAGCCCATCCCTATCTTGGCCATTTTGTAACGGCCATCATGGAAGGAAACATCCTGCTCCAGTTGGGCAATTCGCTGATCACGTCCAGCTCTTCGGCGCTGCTCAACGCCATTCTGGCAGCCCTCGCAGGCTATTCCTTCGCCAAGTTCGATTATCCGGTCAAAAAGCCGCTGATGCTGCTCATCCTGTCCGCGCAGATGTTTCCTTTTGGCGTGCTTCTGATTTCCATCTATCCGATGTTGCAAGCTGTGGGATTGCTTGATACCCGCCTTGGCCTTACGGTTTCCTATATCGTCTTTGCCCTGCCGGTCTCGACCTATATGATGTATAGCTACTTCAAGCAGGTGCCAAATGAACTGATAGAAGCCGCCAGAGTGGATGGTGCCAGCAATTTCAGGATTTTCCGCCGCATCGTGATGCCGATTTCCCTGCCTGCCTTCATCACGGTAACGCTTTACGCTTTCATGTGGTCCTGGAATGATCTGCTCTATTCCATGACGCTGGTGACCTCTGAAGAAAACAGAACCATTGGACCGGGCCTGTTGCTCCGATATATCAATGAGAATAACGCCGACTGGGGTGGAGCAATGGCAGCTTCCTTCCTTGCCGCAGCGCCGGTCGTGCTGGTCTTTGCCATCCTGCAAAAACAGTTTATCGGTGGTGTCACATCGGGCGCAGTGAAATAACCAAGGGGATATCATGTCGTCTCAACCCAATCAAAGTCTCATCGACGGAATCCGCTGCTTTCAGGAACTGACCATCGCCGGACGGCCGCTTGGCAACAAGGAATTGTCGGAGAAACTCGACCTCAATATCATCAAGGTCAACCGTCTGCTACGCACATTGAAAAGCATTGGCATGGCCGAGCAGAATGCCCAGAAGAAATATATGCCCGGTCCTGTGGTCCATGTGCTGGCGGCTCAGAGCTTTCATTCCTCCTCCCTGTTCCGCGCAGCGACCAAGGTGGCGATCAACACGCCCTTCGATGACAGGACACTGGCAATCGGTATCCTCTGGCAGGATTCCGTTGTCTACATGTATCACGCCCTTGCCCATCAGGATCCGGCAGATGGTCTTGGTGGTTATCATCTCTATCCGTCGTCACAATCGTCGATCGGCATGGCTCTGCTGGCCGAGATGGACGATGCAGAGCTGGCCCAGACCATCGATCATTGGCAGGCAGAGCAAAAGGCCGCGATGTTTGCTGCCGTCTCAGACGTCCGCGCCAAGGGCTACGCCACTTGTGTTGGGCCAAACGGAAAGGTCAACAATATTGCCAGCACCTTCTTTGTTGGCGGCGCCAAGGCAGCCATCGCCTTCACCGACTTCGAGGTGGAAGCCGACGAGCTGGACGAGCGCGTGGCCGAGCTCAAGAAGCTGGTGGCGAAAATTGAAAATCATGATCAATAAATGGGAGGAACTCCGTGGCTGACGTAAAGCTGGAGACGGTGGTTAAGCGCTTTGGTACCGTCGAGACAATTCATGGTGTCGATCTGGACATCAAGAATGGAGAATTCATCGTCTTTGTCGGCCCGTCAGGATGCGGCAAGTCGACCTTGTTGCGGCTCATTGCCGGGCTTGAAGAGGTCACTGAAGGCGACATCTTCATTGATGGCGACTGCGTGACCGATGCCAAGTCCAGTGCCAGGGGCATTGCCATGGTGTTCCAGTCCTATGCCCTGTATCCGCATATGACCGTCTATGAAAATATGAGCTTCGGACTTGAAGTGGCAGGCAAGAGCAAGGATTTCATCGAAGAACGCGTCAATGCTGCGGCGGACATTCTCAAGCTGAATGAGTTGCTGGATCGCAAACCGCGTCAGCTTTCGGGCGGTCAGCGCCAGCGCGTGGCAATCGGGCGCACGATTGTTCGCCAGCCCAAGGTTTTCCTGTTTGACGAGCCTCTTTCCAATCTGGATGCCGAATTGCGCGTCCAGATGCGCATTGAGATTTCCCGTCTGCACGAAAAGCTCGGCAACACCATGATTTACGTGACCCACGATCAGGTCGAAGCCATGACCATGGCCGACAAGATTGTCGTGTTGCGGGATGGTTCTGTGGAACAGATCGGCACGCCGATGTCGCTTTATCACACGCCGGCCAACAAGTTCGTTGCTGGCTTCATCGGGTCGCCCAAAATGAATTTCCTGCCCGTTACCATCAAGGCGCTGGACGATCAGGCCATTACACTGACGCTCCCGGGCAGCGAGGAAATGACGCTGGCAGTTGAAACCGATGGGCTGAAGCCGGGACAAAAGCTGGAATTGGGCATCCGGCCCGAGCATCTGACGACGGGACGTTCGGGCGATATTTCGCTTTCTTTCCCCGCAGAAGTGGTCGAGGAACTGGGTGGCACGACCTATGTCTACGGCACGCTCAATGGGCAAAACCTGATTGCCGAGCTGGATGGAGATGCCAGAATTCATAAAGGCGACATGGAAGAGTTCAGCTTCAACAAAGCTCGAGCCCATCTTTTCACGGAAGATCAACGGGCGATCACGATCAGGGAAAAACGTTTGCCATCATATTGACATAAAAAAGGATGTCCGAGCCTGGAGGCTTCTCCGCAACAGACAGGATCATTCCATGTCCCTCTTGCAGCGAGCCTTCAGGCCCCAAACCTCCAAACCTCGGTTCCACATCGTTGAAGCAGCAATGCGCAGTCCGATTTTTGCGCTGACTTTTCACATTGCTTTGAGCTGAAATGCATGGCTTATCCGATGGCTGCCCGGCTCGAGGGACAGCCTGAAGCCCGGTATACGGGTGCGCGGAGAGGCCATGTTGGAATTGATACGCAAGCTGTCAAGCGGCGTTCGGGCAAGAGCATCATTGGCGCGTATGATAGACAGCGCATTGGTGCCTTTCATCATCACCGCCTGCTCATCAAACTGGAGCCGAACCGCCTCTTCATACCACTGGTCAACGGCGAAACCTGTCTCGACAACTTCCGCAGACTGGGCCAGTTCAAAGCAGTGGGTGCGGGTGAAGCATCCATCGTCACCGGCCTGAATGAGGGTTGTCACCTCTTGAGAGCCAGAGGTCCAACGCACCTCCAACTCCGCCTCGCGCACCTTCACATCAAGATTGCGCTGCCGCATCTGCCAGTTGGCTCCCTCATCGAAACTGAGGGCAAGGATATTGTCTCCGAAAATCCCGACATGGGCATATTGCAGGCTCATCACGTCGAACCCGCAGAGTGTGGAGTAGGCGAACTTGTTGTATTTGTCCATTTGCAGCCATGTGTGGATCGGCGCAGCAAAATGGGTGATGGCGTGCCCGTCGGTGCGCTGAAGCAGGCTGTCGGCATGGGGCATGGCACAGATCTTCTTGCGTTCGGGCAGGGGCTTCTCTTCGGCCTGCCAGAAATCGCTGTCTTCATCCAGCGCCAGTGGCATGAAAGCCTTCATGGCCCAATAGGGCGAGGTTGGTGAATTGTAGAATTCGCAGACATGCAGGTTCGGATAGGCATAGCCGCGCGACAACACGCCATCGGGACGGAAAATCGGTCGGTTGCACCATTGCCGGATCTGGCGCGCCCACAGCCCCTTGATGACCCCGGCCTCCATCGGGCGCAGGCCGGAGGCGGCCAACATGCCCCAATAGGCGGAGGTTGCAAAGCGATAGGTGAGGGACCGCCCCTGTATCATGCTCTCGCCATTGTCGGCGAACCAGTGACTGAAGGGTTCGGCAAAGGCAGCGGCACGCTCTTCGAACAGGCAGGCGAAGGGATCGTCCTGTCCGCGCTTCAGCATGGCATAGAGCATGCCATAAAAATGCATGGCAAAACCGCCATAATGATCCACGGCGCCCGAGCCACCATCCCCATACCAGCCATCGCCGCGATACCAGTCGGCAAGCTGTTGCAGATGGGATTTTTCCAGTTTATCGTCAACGAGATCGGCACGCCCGACCTTTCTCAGCCCTTCCTGCACCAGCACCGTGAAGAATTTCCAATTGTTGGCCGATACCTCTCGCTGTTGCAATCCGGCGAGCCAATGGGCCAGATTGTCCTTTTCCTGTTCACCCAGCGGTGCCCAGCCTTGTTCGGGCAACAAAGCCAACAGAAACCCGATAGCTGCCATTTCCACGGCCCGTTGGTCCACTTCGCCCACCGGTCCCCATCGGTTTGGATGGTCCGGGCTCGTTCCTTCCACAAGAGCGCGCCGGAAGAGATCCCAATGCTTAAAGGAACCACCACCAAGGGCAAGTGGCACCAGCCCCCAGAAGGGTCGGGCCACGCCTTCGAGATAGCTGGCGCGCATGTCGAAATTCGCCGCGCCTTCTTCCAGATCCAGCGCGGCGCCGTCACGCTCAAGGAAAGGCACCAGCGGCTCGACGAGTGAGCGGGCCGCCTTTTGAAAGTCTGCACGGGACTGCATTGGATTGTCGGAAAAGCCGGTAAGCAGAAGGGACATGGTTTTACGCTCGCAGGGAATGGAATTCGAAAAGGAGGCAATCAGGTTCATCGGAACCAAGTTTGGATGCCCGTTCCCTGAAGGAGAGGAACGGGCATTTTAACATCTGTCCCAACAGAATTTCCGGGGCAGACGAAGGATATCTATTCAGCTGCGCCTAGACACCAAACAGCCTTGGCAGCGCCAGCGAAAGCGCAGGAACGAAGGTAATCAGAAGCAGACCCGCGATCTGGACAAGGAAGATCGGCAAAAGGGGCTTGATGACCTTGGTTATCTTTTCGCCCGATATGCTACAGGAGACGAACAGCACCGTGCCCACCGGCGGCGTGACGACACCCATCGACAGGTTATAGACCATGATCACCCCGAAATGGACCGGATCGACCCCGAGCGCTGTGACCACCGGATAGAAGATCGGCGTAAAGATCAGCTGCGCCGGTGCCATGTCCATGAACACCCCGACAATCAGCAGCGAGATATTGATCAGCAGCAGGATGACATATTTGTTGTCGCTGAGGCCGGTCAGCATCTCCCCGATGGTATCGGGAATGGAGGCGAAGGTCATGCTCCAGCTCATCAGATTGGAACAGGCGATGAGGAACAGGATGATACCGGTGGCCGATGCCGTATTGAGCAGCACACGATAGAGGCTTTTGGGCGTCAGTTTGCGATAGACGAGCGCCAGAATGATCGAGTAGAGAACAGCGATGCCGGAGCCTTCGGTTGCCGTGAAGATACCGAAGATGATACCACCGATCACCACCACCACCAGCATCAGGCTGGGAGCGGCCCGCAGGAAGGTTGCCATCATCTCGCTCATGCGGAACGGGCTTTTATCGACCGCATACTTGCGACGGCGGGCATAGACATAGGCGACCACCATCACGCTGAGGCCCATGATGATGCCCGGCACATAACCAGCCAGGAACAGGGCCACGATGGAGGCGCTGCCGCCGGTGATCAGTGAATAGACGATCAGCGCACCGGATGGCGGGATCAGCATGCCGCAGGGGGCAGATGCCGCATTGACCGCTGTGGTGATCGACATGTCATATTTTTCTTCGCGCGCAATGGGCGAGACAATGCCGCCAATGGCCGTGGCCGCCGCGATGCCGGACCCCGAAAGCGAGCCGAACAGCATGTTGGCCAGCGTGTTGGTCTGCCACAGACTGCCCGGAATGCGTCGCCCGATCAGCATGGCAAAATCGATGAGGCGGCGGGCGATCCCGGCCTCGTTCATGATGTTGCCTGCCAGCACGAAGAAGGGCAGGGCCAGAAAGCCGAAACTGTCAAGCCCGCTGAACAGTTTCTCGCCCGTGGTCGAGAAAAGCGAGCCCATGTCGATCTGAAGGCTGAGCGTCAGAATGCCCGAGAAGGCAAGACCGATGGCAACCGGCGCGCCGAGGATAAGCAGCAGGAACAGGGTTCCGAACAGAACCAGCGTGGAGAACAGCTCCAGATGGTCATCGACCCAACCGATATAGAGATCGCTGCCGCGGAACAGTTCCACACCATAGATGATTGCCGCCAGAACCAAGGCGATGACGATGACGTCGACATATCGGTCTGCACGGTGGCGGACAATGTCGGCCAGCACCACGACTTGTGACAGACAAATCAGCAGCCCAGCGATGAACAGAACGCTCTGTAGGGTTCCGATCGAGATATGCAGCATCGGTGTTGTCGTGGCAGCATTGGCATACATGGAATTGTAGCCACCCCAGGCCAACAGGGCTCCGAACAGAAGGCTGAGCAGGGCGTTGAAGAGCTTCAGCCGGCCTGCATTGCGGTCCTCAAGCGCATCCACCAGCAAAGGCAGATTGAGATGTTGGTTGAGCATGAAGCAATAGGCAGAGCCGACAACTCCGAGCCAGATCAGGGAGTAACGCAGCATTTCCTCGGACAGGCTGCTTGGTGCATTGAAGAAATAGCGCGCAATGACCTGATAGGAAATGAGTATAGCCATAATGCCGAGCAGAATAGCCAAAAAGAAGCCAACGCCCTTGACGAGAGCCTGGTAGGCACGCTTGGCCGGATTAAGAGGAAAGGGGGCCTGAATTTGGCCGGAAGCTGGGCTCGGAACGGTAGCCGGAGCCTTCTCGCTGTTCGTCTGCATGTGAATTTCCCTGCGTAAGCAGGGACGGTTCCCATACCCTGCTCTGACCTGCATTGGACAGAACGGTCGCCTGTGGCATCAACCGCAGGCGACCGAATGAAAGGACTATTCGAAGGTGCGGCCTTCGATTGAGAAGATTGCGTTCAAAAGCGCTGCCTTCGCCGGGTCTTTCATGGCTTCCTTATACATCGGTTCGACCGATTTCATCAGAGGTGCCTTGTCAACATCCACGACCTTGACACCGAGACTGTCAATGGCCTTCTGCAGGTCGCGCGCTTCGCTCTCGTCAGCCCATGCAACAGACTTTTCAGAAATTCCGGCAAAGACCTCATTGACGATCTTGAGATCGTCCGGGGAGACGGATTCCTGGAATTTCAGGCTGGTGAGAACGAAATCGGTAAGGCGGGTCTGTTCGGTCTTGAGGGCATATTTGGCCACTTCACCGAACTTGGCCGACCACAAACCGGCGAGGCCGCCTTCAGCTCCGTCAACAACCCCTTGCTGCATGGCGGAATAAAGCTCACCAAAGGAAATCGGGGTTGGTACGGCACCGAAATTTTTCAGCATTTCGATGTAGGTTTCACTGCTCATGGTGCGCAGCTTTTTGCCCTTGATGTCATCAACCGAGGCAATCGGCTTGGTCATGTAAAGCGAGCGGAAGCCGCTGGACATATAGCCGAGCGGTGCAAAATTGTGTTTGGCAGCTTCTTCAAACAGTGCCTTGCGCACACCTTCATCTGCCATCACGCTGGCATATTCTTCGGATGTGCGGAAGATATAGGGCAGGTTGACCACGCCATAGGCCGGAATGACATTCTCAAGGGCCGCACTGTTGACCAGCCCCAAATCGACAACGCCCTTCTGGATTTGCTGGAAATAGTCCATTTGGCCGCCAAGCACGCTATTGGCGAAGATTTTGATCTTCACGCGACCATCTGTTTTTTCCTCCACCGTCTTGGCGAAGTCGGCAATCATTTCACCGGCTGTGCTCTTTTCCTGAACGTTGGTAGCCATCTTGAAGGTCTTGGCATAGGCCCCCGTGGACATGACGGCCAGCACACAGGCCAGACCGAGGATTTTTCGCGAAAGTTTCATTGTTTCCTTCCCTGATTTTCTACAACTCCCTGGCGGCGGACTGTGTCTTCTGGCTGCGGTCACTGCGCCTCTTGCTCGAGAGCCTAGTGAAATCCTGAGGGTATCTCTAGAGGATACAGCAGTTTTGTCCACCACATCTGCCCATGAGGCTGCAAATGAACAAGCAGGAGCCCTGGCAGATGCCCCGTAGCCTACGCTTATCCAGATCGAAACGTCAACTAAAAATTTATCTATTGACGAAATTTTCTTTTTTTACGAAAATGGCGATCAAATAAATCTGGAGGTTCTTACGATGAATGATGTTGCGGATTCGTATTTCGCACAGGAACAACATGTGCCGAGAGAGGAAAGGCTCGAACAAGTGCTTTTGCGCTGCGTGGCCCGTCTGCGTGAGCAGATGCCGATCCATGGCTTGCGCAATCCCAAGATCGGGACAACGGGTAATCGCTGGATTTATTGCGATGGACCCGACTGGGTGATGAGCTTCCTTTCGGGACAATATTGGCTGGCCTATCAACTGACCGGCGATGTCGCTTTCCGCAATGCCGTGCAAGCCAGACGCCCGGACTTCCGGAAGATTCTGGAGCATTACCGGTATCGGGACCACGATCTGGGTTTCCAGTTCTCGTTGCACTCGGTTGCCGACTGGCAATTGACCGGCGACAGGGAGGCGCGCGAAATGGGGCTGAAGGCTGCTTTTGCACTGCTCAACCGGTTTCGCCCGGAAGGAAACTATATTCAGGCCTGGTCGCCAACCGGACCCCATGATCGCGCCAAGGCCGCCTTTGCCAATGGCCGCATTATCGCTGACACCATGCAGAATCTTGGCCTTCTCTACTGGGCAACGCGGGAAACCGGTATTGGCGAATATGAGGAAGTGGCCGAAGCCCACGCAGCGACCAGCGCCAGTACGCTGGTTCGCGCCGATGACACCTCTTTCCACACCTATCTGTTTGATCCCTCGACCGGAGAACCCTTGCGCGGCGAAACCCATCAGGGGTTCGCGGATCAGTCCTGTTGGGCGCGCGGGCAGGCCTGGCTGATGCACGGCTTTACCCAATGTTATGTGAATGGAGGCAATCGCGCCCATCTGGATGTCGCCCGACGTCTCTGCGCCAAGGCAGAAGCCATGATCGGTGACGCCATCGTTCCTGTGTGGGATTTCAACCTTCCCGACTCGTCCGAACCCTATATCGACAGTTCCGCAGCGGCGGTCATGGCGTCCGGTCTCTTGTTGCTGTCCCGTCAGGATATTGACCCTCAAGAGGCCCAGCGCTGGCGCGCCCTTGCCATTCGGCTGTTGAATGGTCTGGTCGAGCAGTGCGACCTCACGCGTGACCCGCAAGCACAGGGTTTATTGGCCCATGGTGCCGCCCATGTTCCCGCAGGTCGCTGCGATGCCATGTTGCCCTATGGGGACTATTATTTCATGGAAGCCCTGATGCGGGCACAGGGGCACGAGAGATTCTTCTGGTAATTTCAGTTATGTCTTCCTATAACGGATAGCGAAAATTTCGCGTATTTTCGCAAATCACATATATAGAGGACAAACCGGATGGACAGAAGAAGCGAAGGAGCGCCAACACTCAAGGATGTTGCGGCCGCTGCGGGCCTGTCCATCGCGGCCGTTTCCAAGGTGTTCAACAATCGTGAAGGCGTCAGCGCCGCCAACCGGGCGCTGGTCACCAAGATAGCCGAGGAAATGGGCTATGCCGGCATCAGTGGCAGGGCGGCCGCAAACAGCCACCTGCAACGTGCCGTCATTGCCACCCTCGACAAATATGTGACCAATGACGCCTTCTACGGACAGATCATCGAATCCGTCCTCGAATTCTCTCGCAGCGAAAATATCGAAATCAACCTGTCCATTGTCTCGTCGCAAGATCTTGAACAGGCCGATTTTCGCCATCTTCTCAAGACCCCGTCGGATGGCATTTTCCTTGTCGGGCTCGACGGTCCGGCAGTGGTCAATGCGGTGCGCTCGATCGGCTGCCCGGCGGTGCTGGTCAATGGCATGGACAGTCGCATGGAGCTGTCCAGCGTCTCCCCCGACAATTACTTCGGCGGTCGCGATGTGACCCGACGCCTTCTGGAACTGGGGCATCGCGAAATCGTTCATATCACTCATCCTCACAGGGAATCCCTGATGCGGCGTCTCATGGGTTTCCGCGAGGCGATGGAAGGAGCAGGCATCCCCTTTTCCTTTGAGCAGAATATTTTCGATGTGGGTGACCCCGACATGCTCAGTCTGTCCTGTCACGACAAGGTCGCGGCGTTTCTGCGCAAACGATCACCGCTTCCCACCGCTTTCTTCTGCGCCAACGACATGGTGGCGCTGGGTGTCCTCAGGGCCATCGAGAATGTCGGCCTCAAGGTTCCTCAGGATATATCTGTCATCGGCTTTGATGGGCTGGCCGTTGGAGCGCACGCCTCACCGCCGATCAGCACCATGGCAATCGACGGGCGGGAAATGGCCTTCCATGCTGTCCAGATGCTTCTCGACATCGCGCGAAGCGAACGACAATGCGTCCGCCGCCTCAGCCTTGGTGTGCGCTATATCGAACGCGAGTCGACCAGGACTCTCGCGCCTGCGGAATGACCAGACTCGCGCGGACTGAACTTTGAGCAAATATGCAGATGGTCTTCATCCGTTGACACGGAGGCGTCTCAGAGGGGGGGCGTTTGGCCGAAACAGAAATTGCACTTTCTCCGGAGCCCGTCTGGCCTTGACATCTTGCTGCAAACAAAAGGGCGGCAAATATTAAAAGTTCCTATTGTTGTATTTCAAAATCGACCGGCTTTATTCTATTGTGAATGGGCACGAAAGCGAAATTGGGTTCGCTGTTATTACCATGTTGAAGTTTCAAATTATTGATAGGCAAGACCGGGCATTTGCTTTCTGACGGTTCAACATCAGAGGATCAGGGTGCCACTTGAGATTTTTATCAGAGTTTTTTGGAGGTCGGAATGCTCATGGAAGAAAACCGGAGCAACGGGGAAACCGAGCTTATAGGTCACAAGGATGAAGAGTTCCATCAGGAGCGTTTCATTCCCGTCACACGCTTTGCACTGGTTGAACATCTGAAGCGGTATGAAGAAAAAACAAACGCTGCCGACAAACAGGCCGATCGGGACATGGCGTCTTGTGCCGATCTTTTCCCGCTGATGGCCTTGTGGCGGCACTATTGTTATCAGCAGCAGCTTGAAAAGGTGCGGGGGCTTTATCTTCCTTTCAGCCCGGACCGTGACACCTTGCGCATGCTTCCCTACTCCGACGAGCAACTGTCAGAGATGAAGGATCAACTCATCGACCATATCTGTCATCTGCTCGAACGGGCAAATTATGTCAAAATCGATGAGGACAAGCTCGAAACCCTGCTTCAGGCCAATTCCGCCCACGGGCTGGAACTCAATGTGGATCTGTCCGAATTTGACGAGTTGCTGCTTTACTCGCGCGGCCATGAAACCACGATCATTGAAAAGCGGACGCCCAACAAGCTCTATCTGGTGAAAGAGCGGTTTGAAGTGCCTGTTTATCGGCGGATCTTCCTCCTGCTCAACATGAAAAGCGAAGAAACCCGGCTTCAGGAAATCATGCAGGAGAAGCATGTCGGCAAAGCGCGCGCCAAGAGGATTTTGCGACACAAGCGCAAGAATCTGCCCAAAGACAGCAACTTTGTGCATTTGCGCCTCTTCAAGAATATTCCGCAGGAAGATCTCGAAATGATGTTCCCCAATACCGAGGTGCGCCTGAAGCTGTTTGACAAGATCAAGCTCGGCGTGACCGCAGGTGGCGGCACTGTGGCGGGAGTCGGCAGCGCTGCGAGCAAATTGATGGCCGCGATTGCCGCAGCCAACCCGATTACGCTGGCCGCGACGATAACCGGGGTTATCGGATTGATCTCACGACAGGTCATGAAGGTGTTCAATACGCGCACCAAATATATGATGCAGCTTGCACAGCGTCTGTTTTTTCATGCTCTTGCAAACAACCGTGGGGCCCTGATGCTGCTGTCCGACAGGGCAGAAGAAGAGGATTTCAAGGAAGATATTCTTCTCTATTTCTTTTTGCTGCGCCATCCCTCACATCGTGAGGATCTGAAGGAGCATGGTCGGCTGGATCGCATCATCGAGGATTTCATCGCAAACGAATTTTCCGTTGACGTCAATTACGATCTTGAAGATGCGGTAGACCGACTTAAGCGGGATGGCATTGTCCGCGAGGACCAAGCCGGACTATTCACGGCGCTGGACCCGGAAGAGCTCAGGGAAATTCTAAAAAAAAAGTTGCTTGATCTGATTTCCGCGATCAGCGAGACACCTCAGGAAACGCTGGCAAGCATCGACGCATGAGTTTCTGGCATGCTTTTCGGGAAGCTTTGCTCCGAAGGTGTCGGCTCTGTCTGGCAAATGCACAGCGACAGGTGCCTGGGTCGCTTCTTTGTTCTGGCAAAAAAGGTATCAGTATATTGGTCGGCTTAAAATCGCCTCAATAGTCTGATATAAAAAGCGTGATAATTCAGAGGCATCAGAAACAATTTGAAATGGTTTGTCCTTGGATTTCACAAAGTTCGGGTGTGACGACCTATTTAGCATTGGGGAAATGACAATGAATATCAAACGTACAATGATCGTGGTTGCGATCGCATTGGGTTTGGGGGTTACTGGCCTGCCAATGAGTGGGTTCGGTGTCGCTTCCGGGTTGTATGGGGTTTCCAAAGCGAGTGCGCAGCCTCGTCCACGCTACTATCCACGTCGCCCGCCAAAACCGCGTTCAAACTCGAATGTTGGCGTCGGTCTTGCCGCCGGTGCGATTATTGGCCTGGCTGCTGGCGCAATTGCGGCCAGCGCAGCGCAGAAAAGGGCTTATCCGCAGGCACCAAACTGGTGCAATGTTCGGGCCTGCTCCCAGCGCTACAGAAGCTTCCGTGCCTATGACTGCACCTTCCAGCCATACAACGGACCACGTCGTTACTGCCGCTATTAGTCCTCGGTGAAAGACGCGCGGCTGAAAAGGCGCCCTGTCTTTGCCCGCAGCCTGTTTGACGAAAGCAAAAGCCACTGAGATGATCTTCGGACAATGGTGGCTTTTTCTGTCAACGTCTCTTGTAAGCCTGCTTGACAGGGGACATGGGCAAGGAGAAGGCTGTGAGGGATCCGGGCTTGTCAAATGACAAAGCGTGGTGACTGGCTTTCTTTGGGAAGACTTTAGACCTAAGCAAGAATACGTATTTTATCATATGGACCGGGCTGTTGAACCGTCTGGCGATACTGCATTATTGCATGTGAGCTATGCGCTCTGTCCGGCTTGTGTGAAAGCAACAATTTATTGGAACTATTAGAATTCTTCCAATTTTGATGGCGCCACGCCGAAATGATAACCTTACCAACAGGTCTGCGCTATATGAATAGGTCTTGGCCTAGACTTGCGTTAAGCGCGAGTGATATACGAAAGTTTATTTTCCCCAGCTTGACGAAAACGCCATGACCGCCCATTCCCCTTTGACCCAGCCGCTCGCCAAACTCACCAGTTTGACTTATGACGAGCTGGAAATCGGCCAGTCGGCCAGCATCACCCGACCGTTGACCCTGACGGACGTCAATCTGTTTGCCACAATGTCCGGCAATGTTGATCCGCTTCATTTTCCCGAAGGGGTGGACAATGCCATCTTTTCCCAGCCGGTCGGCCATGGAATGTGGGCCGGTTCCCTGTTCTCGGGTCTGTTGGGTACGCAACTGCCCGGCCCCGGCACGGTCTATCACAAGCAAAGTCTGAAATTCAAAGCGCCCATTCCTCTTGGGGCCATGGTGACCGCCACCATCACGGTGGAGAAAAAGAAAATCACGGGTAACGGGCAAAAGCTCGTTACGCTCGATTGTTGCCTGTGCGATCAGAAAGACAAAGTGCTGGTCAAGGGAACCGCTGTTGTTGTCCCGCCCAGCCAGCATCGTGACCAGGAAGGTCACGTGTTGCCCGAGTTGCAGTTCATAGCGCACGACCAGCTGGATATGCTGACGGCCAAGTGTGCCAGTTTGGCCCCTCTGCCAACAGCGATTGTGTTTCCTTGTGACAGCACGTCCCTGCAAGGGGCTTGCGATGGCGCAAGGCTCGGGTTGATCGATCCGGTTCTGGTCGGGCCTGAAGAACGTATCAGGGCACTGGCCGAGGAACATGGGCTCGACATATCCCCGTTCCGCCTTGTCGATGCGATGCATGAGAAGGACGCGGCAGCCAAGGGTGTTGCTCTGGCCAAGAAGGGCGAGGTCGGAGCCGTGATGAAAGGGTCGCTGCATACCGATGAATTGATGGGGGCCGTGGTCAAGCGCGATATCGGATTGCGCACCAAGAACCGGATCAGCCATGTATTCGTGATGTCCGTTCCGACCTATCCCAAACCTCTCCTGATCACCGATGCGGTGGTCAATATCACGCCCTCAGCCGACGACAAGGCCCACATTATCAACAACGCTGTCGGGCTTGCGAACGTATTGGGAGTGGAAACTCCGAAGGTTGCCATTCTCTCTGCCGTGGAACAGGTCAACCTGAAGATCGCCTCCACGGTTGATGCCGCCATTCTTTGCAAGATGGCGGATCGCGATCAGATCAAGGGGCGCGATTCTCGACGGTCCGCTGGCCTTTGACAATGCGATATCCAAGGGAAGCGGCAGTCACCAAGGGCATCAAGTCGGAGGTGGCCGGAGATCCCGATATCCTGCTGGCTCCCGATCTGGCTTCAGCGAACATGCTGGTCAAACAGCTATCCTTTTTGGCGCATGCGGACGCTGCGGGCATCGTTCTGGGGGCGGCTGTGCCGGTTATCCTCACCAGCAGGGCAGACAGCCTGCCTGCTCGCTTGGCCTCCTGTGCGCTGGCTGTGCTTTTGGCAAACAACAAATAAAGAAATCGGCTTATTCAGCCACTCAGTCTAATGGAAAGAACTGACACAATGACGGAAAGTAAAAAGAAAAAAGGGGCCTTGCTGGTTCTCAACAGCGGCTCTTCCAGCGTGAAATTCACGATCTTCAAAGTTGGCGGCGATACCGGAGAGAGCACACCGCTTTTCGGTGGGCAGCTTGACGGGATTGGCACTGCGGCCAAGCTCAAGGTGAAGACCGCGCAAAAGGAACTGATGGCCGATGAATCCTGGAAGCATCTTGATCAGGGCACCGTTCCGGCCATTCTGCCGCATCTGCTCGAATGGATCGAGAGCAAACTGCCTGAAGATCTGCCCCTGATCGGTGCGGGCCATCGTGTTGTCCATGGTGGGGAAAATTTCGACAAGCCGGTGATCGTTGAAGGCGATATCATCGAGCAGCTGTCCAACCTTGAGCATCTGGCTCCGCTGCATCAGCCGCAGAATGTGGCTGCGATCAAGACCCTGGCGACGAGCCGTCCCGAGCTGCCACAGGTCGCCTGTTTCGATACCGCTTTCCATCGCACCATTCCGGCGGTCAACAACACCTTTGCCATTCCAAAGGAATATACCGATGCGGGCGTGCGCCGTTATGGTTTCCACGGCCTGTCCTACGAATATATCGCCCACAATCTGCGCGAAAACAAACCGGATCTCGCAAAGGGTCGGGTTGTTGTTGCCCATCTTGGCAGCGGTGCCAGCATCTCGGCACTGCTCGATGGCAAAAGCGTTGACACCTCCATGGGCTTCTCTGCCCTTGACGGTATTCCTATGGGCACGCGTCCCGGCAGCATGGATCCCGGCGTTCTGATCTATCTGATCCGCGAATATGACATGAATGCCGATGATCTCGAAAAGCTGCTTTATTACAAATGCGGCCTGTTGGGCATTTCGGCCATTTCCAACGACATGCGCGACATCGAGGAAAATGAAGAGCCGGGTGCAAAACTGGCACTCGATATTTTCTGCAACCGCGTTGCCAAACAGATTGCGACCTTCGCAGTTTCGCTCCGTGGTCTTGATGCTCTGGTCTTTACTGCCGGGATTGGCGAAAACGGTCCGATCATCCGCGACAAGGTCTGTGCCGAGCTGAAATGGATGGGCATCGAGCTTGACGAAGGCAAGAACAACACCCGTGGTGAAGAAAAGATCTCGACCGAAAGCTCCATTCCGGTGCTTGTCATTCCGACCGATGAAGAATTCATGATTGCCCAGCATTCGGTGCGTCTGCTCAACGCATGATTTTTCTGGTCAATCCAGCAATTTTGAACCGGCTGCTGTTTTCAGGAGCCGGTTTTTTGTTATCAGGGATTTGCGTTGCCGCAAGGGCCAGCCGTTCTGCTCGCTTCGGGCCATGAAGCCCGCTCGGCTGTGAAAAGCCCTGTCGGGGTCTGTCAAGCCGCAGATCGGATCCCCATATCAACGGTTGGGGCGTTTGTCTCGCTCAGTGAAACAAAGAGATAACTTGTTCACTTGCCTTCATGCGTCCTAACGTGCGGGTGCAAACCCGCCACTTGTTTCTCAAGTGCCCGTCTTGATCAATTTGAAATGAATACCATTGGGGAGTTAACATGGCTGCAAAAAGCTTTCTTGGCGACATGCTGCAACGCATAGCAAATGCAGGACCGTTCCTGTCTGCCAAAAATGCAATGACTTATGAAGGGCTCATTTCTCTTTGCAAGGACCTGGTCGGGGACAAGGGGGAAGCCTCGGGTCTGAAAAACGCCGTCAAAATCCTGGATATCTACGAGACACTATCCAAGGAGGAAAAACACGACTTCTTCGTCGCGATTTCCGAGCAGTTCGATGTTAATCATGATGCGGTTGAAAAGG
>NZ_CAUVYE020000015.1:0-149110 GCF_963556055.3 uncultured Cohaesibacter sp.
GCAGACTTCAAAGAAGGTCTGGAACTGTATCAGCGTTTCACTGAAAAAGGCGTCATCGTTCCTTGGAAAACTGTCGCTGCTGCTGGCGCCAACATGCCACTGCACGAAAACCCTGCATGGGCAGATGGTCACATCGCTGGTACCTACCAGTGGGATACCACTTACCACAAAATTGCAGATCCTATGAATGAAGATGCAGAATTGATCCCAACACCAATTCTGAAAAATGCTGACGCGACCAACGATGGTGTGTTCCGCAAACCATCCATGCTGTTCTCGATCTCCAAGAACTCCAAGAACCAGAAAGCGGCTGCTGAAGTTGTCAACTGCCTGTTGACCGACAAAGGCGCTGTCGAAATCCTGGGCACCACTCGCGGTATCCCGGCTTCGAAAGCTGCTCTGAAAGTTCTTCAGGACGCAAACGCTATCGAGCCTGAGCTGATGAAAGCTCACCAGTTGGTTCTGGACGCAACCGGTCCGGCCATTTCACCATTCTTCGACCATCCGAAAGTTGTTGAACTCTATGGTGATACCATCGAAATGCTCGCTTATGGCGAAATGAGCGCAGACGAAGCAGCTGAAGAAATTCATGCTGGTTTGACTGAAATTCTTGAAGACCTGAAATAAGATCGATTGAGCTGTCCGGGTGTCAACCGGCACCCGGTCAACCGTTCATTCGTGACAGGAACCTTTGAATGTCTTCGTGACACCAAGTCATGAAGGGCGAACCCGGCGAGATATCTTGCCGGGTTTTTTATTTGGTCCGTCATGGCACAGATCAGTCATGGCACCAATCAGTCATGGCTCTGATCAGTCGACGAACAAGTCTCTTGCGAATTTTGAGAGGGATCTGCGTTCTCCGCTCGCCTTGAAGCCGGAAGAGGAAAGCTTGTAGTCCTGCTTCTGCATATATTCGATGCTGGACGTCAGAAGGGATCGCGTGATCTTGTATCCGGCCTGCATGTCATCCATGCTGCGATAGATCGGCTTGAGTTTTTGCGGCCTGCTCAGAGTTTCGAACATGCTCTCGTTTCTGCCCTTTTTCAGCAGACTGAACAAGTTGAGATCCTCGGGCCGATGTGCATCCGAGCCGTAACATTGCCCAACACCTGCGGGAACAAGGCCAGAGGGAAACTGCGTGGTCTTCGCTATCCGTTCCTTGAAGCGTGTGGCCGGCAGCATCTCGATCGGAACCTCCAGAAACGAACCGTTTGACATCTCGATATAGTCGAAATGCTGCAACAGGCTTCGTGTTTTCTCAAGGCCTATTCCGGTCACGATGCCGGTATTGCTGGGCGAAAAAGGGTGCGGCAAGACAAGGATGCCATCATTCCGACGCAAGGCATGAACATCATGGATGGACCAGGAAAAAGCCGGAGCCTTTTCCACCGCATCGACAAGCGCCTTGCGGGTCGGAAAAAGTTGAATGACCTCGACCCCTTCCTTCGAGATATTTTCAAGACCCGGAATGACCCAGGTCTTCAATCCATGGTGCCGAACCATGGCATCTAGAAAGTCATAGGCTTCAATTGGATCCTTGTAGGCGTGTTCTGTTGAACAAAGGCCATCCAGATGCATGACTGTCTTGGACAAGGCAAGAGAAATCCTGCGTCTTTTGGCATTGGAGCGTCGAAAGACATTGGCATGAAAATGCATGTCGATTGCAAAAGCATCCTGTGGTTCAATCACACCCATTCAGGCCCATTCCTCATATCCATGGCAAGAAGACGTCAATTCACATCTATCTGGCTGTGTCAGATTATTCAAAAGCTTGCGATGTTACAAAAGCTTCCATTGTTTATTCGAGTGACACCCATTTGAGGCATTTTTCTGTTCAGAGGGGCCTCATTTGTTGGCCAAGTCTAGCAAGCGGCGCGGCACCAATCCACATAATTCGGTTTTGACTCCCAAAATCGCTTCGTGGCCACCTCCATTTTGCCGCGGCGTCTTTCACATTATTTCAAATGGCGGAAAATCGTGCGGAACAGAAACAGGAAATAGCCAATATAGTAGACCAGAAAGATTGCCGAAAAGACGTCCAAAAACAGGCTCTGATGCAGATAGAGCGATGCAATGTAGATCGCGAAATAGAAATACTTGACCCGGACGATCAAGGGAAGCTGCAATTTGAGCAGATTGCAGACGACCATCAAATAGATGGTATGGGCATAGAAGAAAGCAAACAGGATATTGAGGGCCGGATTTGCCCCCAGCCAGTGGATCGCGCCGATGGTGACCAGAAATACGCCGAACTGATCCATGATGATGTCGACAAGCGAACCGCCCTGGCTTTCGGCATTTGTTATCCTGGCCAATGGCCCATCAAGCCCATCCATCAGGATGTAAAGGCCAAATCCGGCCGCGACCCATGGCCAATGCTGGCCCGGTATGGCAACGGCGATTGCAGCAAACAGGCCCCCAAGCAGGCTGATCATGGTTGGCGTTACGCCCAGAGACGCCAGGGGGCGGACAATGGGATAGAAAAGCCAATCGCGGATCGCTCGGAATGCGGATTGCCCGGAGCTTTCGCCTTTGTTGAAATAATCCAAAATCGCAGCGCCTTATCATCTTGATAGGTGGTTTGGCCGATTCTTGACAGATCTTGTCAGTTTTCTCAAGGGTTTGCCCAAATGATCACGACATTCCTTCCCCACACCACCTTTCATAACGCAGCCTTGCTATTCTCAAAAGTGACGTTGAACGATCACCCACTATTTGATAAGCCAGTTTTTGCAAGATTGGGACTTTTCGTCGCGGTTCCATTGGCGTAACCATGACTCGTTCAAATTTTGAAATAATTCTCTTCGAGGGCAAAAAATAAAGAAATTGTGTGATAGTGTGAAGGCTGCGTCGGATCATTAGCTTCAGTGCGGATCCCCAACTGCTCCATGACATTTCGTTATTTGGGAAAACAAGAAAGAGCGAACCTTGATTTTTGGCCGCAAGAACAAACCCAATAGCATGGAAAGACTGCGTGTGTTTCTTTGGCCACGTCGCAGCTGGAAACGCTCTGGCCTTTATTATATCAAACGGGTTCTGCGGCTTACCGCTCGCCCTATGCAATTGCGGCCGGGGTGGCAGCTGGCGTCTTCGCTTCGTTTACACCCTTTCTCGGATTTCATTTCTTCATTGCCTGGACAATTGCCTTTCTGATTGGTGGCAATCTGCTCGCAGCGGCGGTCGGCACGGCGATTGGCAACCCGTTGAGCTTTCCCTTCATCTGGATGGCGACCTATACGACCGGTTGCCTCATTCTGGGTGAGCCCATGGTTCATCAGAGCGCCCACGCCCTCAAGCATACCTTGATGTCACATTCGCTATCGTCGATTTTTCCGGTCATAAAGATCATGGCGGTAGGGGGCATTCCCATCGGTCTGGCCTTCGCCCTGTTTTTCTACTATCTGACCCGGCAGGCCGCTCGCACCTATCAGCATCGACGCAAGACCATGCTGGCGGAAAAAGCGTTCGAGGCGGGGCGCTGGCGCAAAGAGATCGCCGAACGCAAGGAAATTGCCGAGCACAAGGATATCGTCAGTGAAACGGCTCATGGCTGAAGCCTGTGGCGTTGCCCCCTGCGCGACCCGCCATACCTGATCCCTCATGAGCGATGGTCCGAGTGAGCCCAGCCTCCTCCAAAGACGAGACATCAAACAGCTTCAAAGACATCAGGCCCCTCTAGAAAATATCGGGAACATCGATCTGTGACAGCAGGCTTCTTAGTGCTTGCCGTTTTTGCAGATCCCGAACAGCAGCAGTGCCTTGACCGCTTGCTTGGTTTCTTCCCACTGGTGCTCAGTGAGTTCACTGCCTTCGTTGATGGTCGAAATCTGGTGCTTGAAGTCGGCGTAATGCTGGGTCGTTGCCCAAATGGCAAACAGCAGATGACGGCCACTGACCGGGCGTATCTTGCCTTCCTTGACCCAATTCTCAATTACCGCGACCCGCTCTTCGGTCCATGAGCGCAATTCCGTTTCCAGATAATCGTGAACGATGGGCGCCCCTTGAATGATCTCATTGGCCCAGACCTTGGAGCCATAGGGTCTGGTGCGAGCCAGCTCGAGCTTTGTGTCGATATAGGCACCGAGAGCGGTTTCCGGGTCGGCATGGTCATGGATTTCGTCCGCCGCAGCTCGCCAGACATTGAAAATATCCTCCACCACGGTGCGATAGAGCTGCTCCTTGGTCGAGAAATAATAGACAATATTGGACTTGGGCAGCCCTGCTTCATCGGCGATTTTGCTTATGGAAGCCCCTCGATAGCCATATTCGGCAAAGACGATCTCGGCGGCGGTCAGGATCTTTTCAATATTCTTTTCTCTGTTTAATTGCTGCTTTGAGAACTGTGAGGCTTCCATAAGAGATCCCGTATTTCTTTTGCAGTGCAACAGCACCGCTTACTTCAAATTTCGCGCTTTAGTCTTGGGCCGACCCTGTTGATAGCTTGGCTTCATCAACAAAAAGCGTCTGTTTTTTATTCCAACCACCGGCTGAATTTTAAGCACTTGCCCTAATGAAATGCATCCATCAAATTTTCTGACCGATCGTGCGGATAAATTATTGACCGATCGTGCAGGCGGTGTAATCGTTCTTAACACGAAAGGCGCATTTGGCAAAAAAAATGTGCCACGAGGAGAGAAAAATGCAAAATGATTTGTCAGCTTTCTGGATGCCATTTACGGCTAATCGGCAGTTCAAATCTGCGCCGCGCATGTTTGTTTCAGCCGAAGGCATGCATTACAAAACGTCCGACAATCGTACGATTCTGGACGGAACGGCGGGGCTGTGGTGCTGCAATGCCGGGCACAAGCGACCCAAGATAACAGAAGCGATCAAGGCGCAGGCAGACGAGCTGGATTATGCGCCCGCTTTTCAGATGGGCCACCCCAAGGCGTTCGAGTTGGCAAGCATGGTGCGCGACATGGCGCCGGAGCCGTTCGAGCATGTGTTTTTCACCAATTCAGGATCGGAGTCGGTCGAAACGGCGCTCAAGATCGCCCTTGCCTATCACCATGCCAGAGGCGAAGGACAGCGCACCCGCCTGATCGGGCGCGAGCGCGGCTATCACGGCGTCAATTTCGGCGGCATTTCGGTCGGCGGTATCGTCAGCAACCGCCGCATGTTCGGCTCGCTGCTGACCGGCGTTGACCATCTGCCCGCAACCCATCTGCCAGAGCAGAACAGTTTTGTGCGCGGACAACCCGAACATGGCGCGGATCTGGCTGATGAATTGTTGCGCATCATCGCGCTGCACGGGCCGGAAACCATCGCCGCGGTGATTGTCGAACCGGTCTCGGGCTCCACTGGCGTCCTCATCCCACCCAAGGGCTATCTCGAGCGCCTGCGTGCAATCACCGAGCAGCATGGCATCCTGTTGATTTTTGATGAAGTCATCACCGGCTTTGGCCGCCTTGGTGCGCCTTTCGCGGCTGACTATTTCGGCGTCATGCCCGACCTTATAACCTGCGCCAAGGGCCTGACCAATGGCGTTATTCCAATGGGCGCGGTGTTGGCGACGGCCAAGATTCACGATGCCTTCATGACAGGTCCCGAGCATGTGATCGAGCTGTTCCACGGCTACACCTATTCGGGCAATCCGATGGCCTCTGCCGCAGGCATCGCGACGCTTGAGACCTACAAGGAAGAAGGCTTGTTTGAACGGGCCAACGCCCTGGCTTCCTATTGGGAAGATGGCCTTCACAGCCTCAAGGGGCTGCCGCTGGTCAAGGATCTGCGCAACCTTGGGCTTATCGGAGCCATCGAGCTGGAGCCCATCGCAGGCGAGCCGACCAAACGGGCATTCTCAGCTTTCCTCAAGGCTTACGACGCGGGACTGCTCATTCGCACGACCGGCGACATCATTGCGCTATCACCGCCGCTAATCATCGAAAAATCGCAAATAGATCAAATATTTGACACGCTTTCAAGCATTATCAAGGAGCTCGACTGAGCCATGTATCTGGTAAAGAATCTCATCAATGGCGAGGCCGTTGCCTCCACTTCGGGCTGGGAAAGCGCCATTTTCAACCCAGCAACCGGCGAACAGATCGGCACGGTTGGCCTGTCGAGCAAAGACGAGGTCAATGCTGCGGTTGCGGTTGCCAAGGCGGCCCAGCCAGCATGGGGCGCAACCAGCCCGGCCAAACGGGCTCGGGTGATGTTCACCTTCGCGGCGCTTTTACGCGAACGGGCCGATGATGTCGCCCGCGAGATCAGCCGCGAACATGGCAAGACCCATGATGATGCGCTGGGCGAAGTCGCCCGTGCGTTGGAGGTGGTCGAATTTGCCTCAGCCGCTCCGGAATTACTCAAGGGCGAATTCTCCCGCAATGTCGGACCGGGCATCGACACCCATTCCGAACGCCAGCCGCTTGGCGTTGTTGCGGGCATCACGCCTTTCAACTTCCCGGCGATGGTGCCAATGTGGATGTTCCCGATGGCGATTGCCTGTGGCAACAGCTTTGTGCTGAAGCCGTCCGAGCGGGATCCGTCTGCGGCCCTGTTTGTGAGTGAATTGCTGCTTGAAGCCGGTCTTCCTGCCGGTATTCTCAATGTCGTCCATGGTGACAAGAGCGCCGTCGACACTCTGCTCGATCATCCCGACATCAAGGCGGTGAGCTTCGTCGGCTCCACCCCGATCGCGGAATATGTCTATCGTCGCGGCACGGACAGCGCCAAGCGCGTGCAGGCGCTTGGTGGTGCCAAGAACCACATGATCATCATGCCGGACGCGGATATGGATCAGGCCGCCGATGCCCTCATGGGGGCCGGTTATGGCTCCGCAGGCGAACGCTGCATGGCCGTTTCTGTTGCGGTTCCCATTGGCGAGGACACCGCGACGCGCCTTGTCGATGCGCTCAAGCCAAAGGTCGAGGCGCTCAAGATCGGACCATCCAGCGACAGCAGCGCCGAAATGGGTCCGGTGATCACCGCCGAGGCGAAGAACCGCATTGTCAGCCTCATCGACAGCGGTGTTGAGCAGGGAGCCGAGCTTGTGGTCGATGGCCGCGACTTCTCGCTGCAAGGCTATGAGAATGGCTATTTTTTGGGCGGCTCCCTGTTCGACAAGGTGCGCCCCGACATGGATATCTACAAAACCGAGATTTTCGGACCGGTCCTTTCGGTGCTTGAGCCTCAGACTTTCGACAGTGCTGTTGAGCTTATCAATGAGCATGAATATGGCAATGGCACAGCGATTTTTACACGCAATGGCGACGCAGCCCGCAAATTCTCGATGGGCATCGAGGTCGGCATGGTTGGCGTCAATGTGCCGATTCCGGTGCCGGTAGCCTTCCATTCCTTCGGTGGATGGAAGCGCTCGGCCTTTGGATCTCACGGCATTTATGGCCCCGAGGCTGTCCATTTCTACACCCGATTGAAAACCACCACGACCCGCTGGCCAGAGGGCATTTCGCAAGGGGCAAGTTTCACCTTCCCAAGTTAGGGAGTGTTCTAGCCAGGATCGGGCACATTTATTGCATCAAGCGCCAAACCAAATGAGCCAGAAAGGCCGGGCGCTTCCAGAGGAAAGACAGGGAACAGACAGATGAAGAAAAATCTTCGCATTGATTCAGACCGCCTTTGGCAGTCCATCATGGATATGGCGAAAATCGGACCCGGCATTGCTGGCGGGAACAATCGCCAGACGCTGACCGACGAGGACGCAGAAGGACGCGCCCTGTTCAAGAGCTGGTGCGATGAGGCTGGCCTGTCCATGGGTGTCGACAAGATGGGCACCATGTTCATGACCCGTCCGGGCACCGATCCGGACGCCCTGCCCGTCTATGTCGGCTCCCATCTCGATACCCAACCAACGGGCGGCAAATATGACGGTGTGCTCGGGGTCTTGAGTGCTCTGGAACTGGTTCGCACCCTCAATGATGCGGACATCAAGACCAAACATCCGATTGTCGTGACCAACTGGGCCAATGAAGAAGGTGCCCGCTTCTCGCCGCCGATGCTGGCGTCCGGCGTGTTTGCCGGCATCCATACGCTCGATTATGCCTATAACCGTCAGGATCTTGAAGGCATGACCTACGGCGATGAGCTCAAGCGCATCGACTGGGTGGGCGATGAGGAAGTCGGTGCGCGCAAGATGCACGCCTATTTCGAATATCACATCGAACAGGGCCCTATCCTTGAAGCGGAAAACAAGGAAATCGGCGTTGTCACCCATTGCCAGGGTCTGTGGTGGCTTGAATTCACTCTCGCGGGCAAGGAAGCCCATACCGGCTCCACTCCAATGGCCATGCGTGTCAATGCCGGTCTCGCCATGGCGCGGATTTTCGAGATGGTCCAGGAGGTCACCATGGCCGCCCAGCCAAATGCCGTGGGTGGCGTCGGACAGGTGACCTTCAGCCCCAATTCCCGCAATGTTTTGCCCGGCACCGTGATCTTTACGGTCGATATCCGTACCGTCGATCCGGAGAAGCTCAACAACATGCGCGACAGCATCAAGGAACGCGCAGCCAAGATCTGTGAAGAGCTGGGCGTAGGCTGTTCGGTGGAACAGGTCGGCCAGTTCGATCCGGTCACCTTTGATCCGACCCTTGTCGAGCGGGTGCGCAATGCGGCGATTGATCTTGGCTATTCGCACATGGATCTGGTGTCCGGTGCAGGCCATGACGCCTGCTGGGCAGCACGTGTCGCTCCAACGACCATGATCATGTGCCCGTGCGTTGATGGGCTCTCGCATAATGAAGCCGAGGACATCTCACAAAGCTGGGCAACAGCGGGGGCAGACGTTCTGTTGCAGGCGGTTTTGGAAACAGCGGAGATCGTTGAGTAAAGCTGTCAGAAGACGCGAATGGAGGTCGGGTCTCCAGAACAAGAGAGAGGGCAAAAAGCCCCATAAGATCCGACCCTTAGCAATCACCAAAGACGCGAATTCGCGATTTACGCGAAAAACTGGGAACAGCAACATGAGCACTGTGATCAAAGGCGGCACCATTGTCACCGCCGATCTGACTTACCAAGCCGACGTCAAAATCGAAGATGGCGTCATCATCGAAATCGGTCCGAACCTGTCGGGCGATGAGACACTTGATGCAACGGGCTGCTATGTCATGCCCGGCGGCATCGACCCCCATGTGCATCTGGAAATGCCTTTCATGGGCACCTATTCGTCCGATGATTTTGCATCGGGCACCCGCGCCGCCGTTGCGGGTGGGACGACCATGGTCGTCGACTTCTGTCTGCCGGACCCCGGCCAGAGCCTGATGGATGCGCTGATGCGCTGGGATAACAAATCCACTTTGGCCACCTGCGACTATTCCTTCCATATGGCCATCACATGGTGGGGCGAGCAGGTTTTCAATGAGATGAAGACCGTCGTTCAGGAAAAAGGCATCAACACCTTCAAGCATTTCCTTGCCTATAAGGGATCCTTGATGGTCAATGATGACGAGCTGTTTGCCTCCTTCCAACGTTGCTCAGAGCTGGGTGCCATGCCGCTGGTCCATGCAGAAAATGGCGATGTGGTTGCCTCCATGTCCGCCAAACTGCTGGCCGATGGCAACACAGGCCCAGAGGCACACGCCTATTCCCGCCCGCCGGAAGTGGAAGGGGAAGCCACCAACCGTGCCATCATGATCGCCGATATGGCCGGTGTGCCGCTTTATGTGGTTCATACCTCGTGCGAGCAGAGCCACGAAGCCATTCGCCGCGCCCGCCAGAAAGGCATGCGCGTTTATGGTGAGCCGCTGATCCAGCATCTGACCCTTGATGAAAGCGAATATTTCGACAAGGACTGGGATCACGCAGCCCGCCGGGTGATGAGCCCTCCGTTCCGCAACAAGCAGCATCAGGACAGCTTGTGGGCCGGATTGCAGGCAGGATCCCTGTCTTGCGTGGCAACGGACCATTGCGCCTTTACCACTGACCAGAAACGCTATGGCTTCAGCGATTTCACCAAGATCCCGAATGGCACCGGCGGCCTTGAAGATCGCCTGCCAATGCTCTGGACCCATGGTGTGGGCACCGGTCGTCTGACAATGAATGAATTTGTTGCGGTGACCTCGACCAATATCGCCAAGATCCTCAACATGTATCCCAAAAAGGGAGCCATCCTCGTCGGCTCCGACGCCGATATTGTGGTCTGGGATCCGACATTGTCCAAGACCATCAGCGCCGCTACGCAGGTTTCCACCATCGACTATAGCGTCTTTGAAGGCAAACAGGTCACTGGCCTGCCGCGCTTCACCTTGTCCCGCGGCAAGGTTGTGGTCGAAGAGAGCACATTGAAGGCCGAGGAAAGCCACGGCAAATTCGTTGCCCGCCAACCTTACGGAGCCGTCAATAAGGCGCTTTCAACCTGGAAGGAACTGGTCTCTCCACGTCCGATCGAACGCAAGGGCATTCCGGCTTCCGGCGTATAGGTCTGACAGACAGATCTGCGGATTTCACTGGTGCAATCCGCAGATCATCAAGACAACAACAGTGTTACAGCTTTACGGGAACAACAAACCATGATGCATCACGACTTCCATGTGGTCTCAGCCAAGGACTTGTGTCTGACGTTCCAGACCAATGACGGGCCGGTTCACGCGCTCAAGGATGTCAATCTGCAAATCGACAAGGGCGACTTTGTCAGTTTCATCGGACCTTCGGGCTGTGGCAAAACAACGTTTCTGCGAGCTATTGCGGCTCTTGAGCACCCCACGTCCGGAGAATTGACTGTCAATGGAACGACACCGGAAATGGCGCGTCAGGATCGCGCCTATGGCTATGTCTTTCAGGCCGCCGGTCTCTATCCCTGGCGCACCATCGCGAAAAACATCAAGCTGCCGCTCGAGATCATGGGCTTTACCAAGGCAGAACAGAACAAGCGGGTCGAGAAGGTCTTGAAGCTTGTTGATCTGGAAGGCTTTGGCAACAAGTTTCCATGGCAATTGTCAGGCGGCATGCAGCAGCGTGCCTCGATTGCCCGCGCCCTGTCATTCGATGCCGACATCCTTTTGATGGACGAGCCATTCGGCGCCCTTGACGAGATCGTGCGTGACCATCTCAACGAGCAATTGCTCAAGCTCTGGGCGAGCACCGGAAAGACCATCGGCTTTGTGACCCACTCCATCCCGGAAGCCGTTTATCTGTCGACGAAAATCGTGGTGATGAGCCCGCGTCCGGGCCGCATCACCGATGTGATTGAAAGCACATTGCCAAAGGAACGCCCGTTATCCATTCGCGACAGCAAGGAATTCATCGATATTGCCCACCGGGTGCGCGAAGGCTTGCGCGCCGGGCACGGAGACAACGGAGCAGACAATGCGTAAGTTGTTTGCCATTTGCACGGTTGTTCTGGTCATTGTGGCGCTCTGGTATGCCGCTGCGGTGAAAATGAATGCCAAATGGGCCTACGATCAGGCCGCCCGCGCCAAGGTGGAGCTGTCCTTCTCCGAGCTTGTTAAAGATACATGGAGCCAGGAACGCCCTGTCCTGCCCGCCCCGCATCAGGTGGTCAAGGAACTTTGGGGCACGACTGTCATGAAAAAGGTGACCTCGAAACGGTCGCTGATTTTCCATGGCTGGATCACGCTTGAAGCCACTTTGCTCGGCTTTGCGGTGGGCACTCTTCTGGGCATTCTGCTCTCGGTCGGGATCATCTATATCCGCGCCATGGATATGAGCGTCATGCCCTGGGCCATCGCTTCCCAGACGGTGCCGATCCTCGCCATTGCACCGATGATCATCGTCGTGCTGAATTCTGTCGGCATTCAGGGACTCATCCCCAAGGCGATCATCTCGGCCTATCTGAGTTTTTTCCCAGTGCTTGTGGGCATGGTCAAGGGGCTGCGCTCGCCCGATCACATGCAACTTGATCTGCTCAAGACCTATAACGCCTCCAAGAGCGACGCCTTTTTCAAGCTGCGGCTGCCGTCCTCTGTGCCTTATCTCTTCACCTCCATGAAGGTGGGTATTGCCGCGTCGCTGGTCGGAACCATCGTCGGCGAGTTGCCAACCGGGGCCATTCGCGGGTTGGGGGCCCGCCTGCTGACCGGCTCATACTATGGCCAGACGATTCAGATGTGGGCCGCCCTGTTCGCCGCCGCCATCCTTGCCGCGAGCCTTGTGGCCATCGTCGGGGCAACCGAGAAAACCGTCTTGAAGAGAATGGGGATGATCCGATGACCCTTCTATTGATTGCCTTTGCCATCTGGATTGCGGCTTCCTATGTGAATGTGATGCTGTCGCGCTCCTCCGCTCACAAAACGTTGCTGGTGCGCTTTCTGGTACCTTTCATCTTTGGTGTGACGATCTTCATCGTGTGGGAGCTTCTTGTAAGAGGGCTGAATATTCCGATGGTGATTCTGCCCTCTCCTTCGGTCATTGCCACCAAACTCGCCAGCTCGACCGGCATTCTCTGGGCAGATTTCTTCCAGACCTTCGTCAAGGGGGCTCTGACCGGCTATATCATGGGCTGCGGCGCGGCCTTTCTCACCGCGATCCTCATCGACCGGGTGCCCTTCCTGCAATTGGGCCTTTTGCCGGTTGGCAACTTCGTGGCGGCACTGCCCATCGTCGGTATCGCACCGATTCTGGTGATGTGGTTCGGCTTTGACTGGCAGTCAAAGGCAGCGGTGGTTGTCATCATGGTCTTCTTCCCGATGTTGGTGAATACCGTGCAAGGCCTTTCGGCAACGGATCACATGCAGCGTGACCTGATGAAGACCTATGCCGCCAGCTATCGCGACACGCTTGTGAAACTGCGGTTGCCGGCAGCCATGCCTTTCATTTTCAACGGCCTTAAAATCTCGACGACCTCAGCCCTTATCGGCGCGATTGTCGCTGAGTTTTTCGGCTCTCCCATCGTTGGGATGGGATTTCGCATTTCCACAGAAGTTGGAAAACTCGGCCTCGACATGGTTTGGGCCGAAATCACGGTAGCGGCTATCGCAGGGTCCGTATTTTACGGCGCTGTTGCCGCGATCGAAAAAGGGGTGACCTTCTGGCACCCATCTCAAAGAGGCTAAAAAAGACCTCAACAAAACGACAATAAATAGCATCACCTTGTCTAAGCAAACCATAGGGATCCACATATGATCAAGACATTCAAATACGTTGCTTCAGGGGCTGTCATTGCCGCTTCCCTGTTTACTGCGGGCTCGGCTTTTGCCGCTGATGCCTTCACCCTCCAGCTCAAGTGGGTGACCCAGGCTCAGTTTGCCGGTTACTATGTCGCTCTGGAAAAAGGCTTCTATGAAGAAGAAGATCTTGATGTCACCATCAAACCGGGCGGCCCGGACATTGCTCCGACCCAGATTCTGGCAGGCGGTGGTGCCGATGTCGTCGTCGACTGGATGCCATCAGCTCTGGCCGCTCGCGAAAAAGGTCTGCCTCTGGTCAATATCGCCCAGCCTTTCAAATCATCTGGCATGATGCTGACCTGCCTCAAGGAAAGCGGCGTCAAGAGCCCGGAAGATTTCCCCGGCAAAACCCTCGGCGTCTGGTTCTTTGGCAACGAATATCCGTTCCTGAGCTGGATGAGCATCCTTGGCGTTCCGACCGAAGGTGGCGACAAAGGCGTAACCGTCCTGAAACAGGGCTTCAACGTTGATCCGCTGCTCCAGAAACAGGCCGCCTGCATCTCGACCATGACCTATAACGAATATTGGCAGGTTATCGATGCCGGTATCAGCGCAGACGATCTGATCACCTTCAAATATGAAGATCAGGGCGTTGCCACGCTGGAAGACGGCCTCTATGTGCTGGAAGACAAGCTGGCTGACGAGGCCGAAGTCGACAAACTGGTTCGCTTCGTTCGCGCATCCATGAAAGGCTGGAAATATGCCGAAACCAATCCGGATGAAGCAGCGGACATTGTTCTGGAATATGACGAAACCGGTGCCCAGACCGAAAAGCACCAGAAGCGCATGATGGGCGAGATCGCCAAGCTGACCGCCGGGTCCAACGGCGCACTTGATCTTGCCGACTATGAACGCACCGTCAAAACCCTGATGAGCGGCGGTTCCTCGCCAGTAATCACCAAGGCTCCTGAAGGTGCCTATACCCTCAAGATCACGGATGCTGCTCTGAAATAGAACAGGTCCGGTATTGCGCCCGGTTCCTGGTTATTCCGGGCGCAATCCAACCTCGAGGAAGACACCGGCGGTCCGGCTTCGGGCCAGATCGCCGGAGACGAGCGGAATCCAAGGCATGAAGACCCTGATCGGCGCGGCTTTTTCAAAAGTCTCGCAACGGGGAAGCTGTATCTGGCGATCGCTGCCGTGACGGCCTTCAGAACACACGGAATTCCGGCAAAACCGAAGTGATGCAACAGCAAATTGGCAAATACGCGAGCATTTGGAAGAGTTGACCATGTTGGACGAAACACTGTTCGAGACTGATCATACCACCGGGCATTCCGGTGTAGCCGAGGCCTTTGCCGTTGCACAAGAGACTTGCCGGTTCGAGGAAGCGCCGCTCGAGGGTTTGATGCAACGGGCCAGCGCCATCCGGGATAGCCATTGGGGCAAGCGTATCACCTATTCGCGCAAGGCCTTCGTGCCGCTCACCAACATGTGCCGGGACACTTGCAGCTATTGTACCTTTGTCAAGCATCCGGATGATCCCGAAGCGCGGATCATGACCCCCGAGCAGGTTCTGGCGACCGCTCGCAAGGGCGAAGAACAGGGCTGCAAGGAATTGCTCTTCAGCCTCGGTGAAAAACCCGAGCTACGATACGACAAAGCGCGCAAGGCGCTCGCCCTTCTGGGCTATGAGCGCATGACTGACTATCTGGCTGACATGTGCGCGCTGGTGCTTGAGGAAACCTCGCTGCTGCCCCATGTCAATGCGGGCACGCTCAGCGATGATGAACTCAAGACCTTGCGCCCCCACGCGGCCTCCATGGGCATGATGCTGGAAACCATTTCAAGACGCCTCACGCAAAAGGGTCAACCCCATTATGCCTGTCCGGACAAGGTGCCCTTGCAGCGCCTGCGCACGCTGGAACGCGCAGGACAAAATCAGGTGGCCTTCACCACTGGCCTGTTGATCGGCATCGGAGAAACCTTTGCCGAGCGGATCGAGGCCTTGCAGGCAATCAACGAGAGCCACAAGCGCCATGGCCATATTCAGGAAGTCATCATACAGAATTTCCAGCGTAAACCGGACATCGCCATGGCCAACCATCCTGAGCCCGATCTTGAGGATATGCTGAGAACCATAGCAACGGCTCGCATCATTCTCTCGCCCGACATCAGCCTTCAGGCTCCGCCCAATCTCAGCGAGCGGCATATCGCCTATCTCGCGGCGGGCATCAATGATTGGGGCGGCATCTCGCCCGTTACCATCGATTTCATCAATCCACAGCATGCCTGGCCACAAATCGACCAGTTGGCCAGCGCTTGCACGGATGCCGGTTTCACGCTTTCCGAGCGCCTCACCATATATCCCACCTTTCTCAAAGCGGGATCGGGCTTTCTGTCCCCCGGTCTGTCCGCCCGCGTCGCTGCCATGGCCTCCCATGAGGGGCTGGCAAGCGATCAACGTCACTTGGCTGAAGGAGACAACATCGCATGACTGACACTTTTGATATTGCCCCGGTTCCGGGTCCTGCCCCTGAAGCCACCACGACCAGCCCGCATGTGCGTGCGATCCTCGACAAGGCCCTGTCAGGTGAGGAGATCAACCAGAGCGAAGCCGTTGTTCTTTTCAAGGAAAATGGCAAAGCCGACAAGACCGCGATCTATCATACCGCCGATCTTTTGCGCCAACGGGCAAAGGGCGATCTGGTGACCTTTGCGGTCAACAGGAATATCAATTTCACCAACATCTGCTATATGGGCTGCAAATTCTGCAATTTTGCCAAGCGTGCCGAGGATGTGGATGCGGTATGGCATTCGGTGGAAGAGGTGGTGCGCCGGTGTCACGAGGCCTGGGATCGTGGTGCGACCGAGGTCTGCATTCAGGGCGGGCTGCACCCGAAGCTTCCCGGCTCCTATTATGAAGATCTGTGCAAGGCGATCAAGGCGGAGCTGCCAGACATGCATCTGCATGCCTTCTCGCCCTATGAGGTCTGGTATGGTGCGACGAAAAGCCGGATGCCCTATCGCGACTTCCTGCAAAGGCTCAAGGATGCCGGTCTTGGCACCATGCCCGGCACGGCCGCCGAAATTCTCGACACCGAGATCCGCAAGCAGCTGACCAAGGACAAACTGACCACCGAGAAATGGATCGAGATCGTCCGCACCGCACATGAGGTCGGCATCAAGACGACATCGACCATCATGTATGGTCATATCGATGCGCCGGAACATTGGGCCGCCCATATCGACCTCATCCGCTCCATCCAGAAGGAGACCGGCGGCTTTACCGAATTTGTCCCCCTCTCCTTCCAGCATGAAGGAACCGAGCTCTACACCAGCTATCCGGGCAAGGTGCGCAAGGGGCCGAGCCTCGATGAAATCGACAAGATGCATGCGGTGGCGCGGATCATGCTGCATGGCTGGATCGACAATATTCAGGTGTCATGGACCAAGCTCGGGCCTGCCCATGCCATGGCGATGCTGTCACGCGGAGCCAACGATCTTGGCGGCACACTGATGGAAGAGAGCATTTCGCGCTCAGCCGGAGCTGATCACGGACAGGAAATCACGGCCTACGAGCTGGTGCAGATCATTCGTGCATCAGGCCGGGTGCCTGCCAAGCGTGCGAGCGACTATCGCATTCTGGAAACCTATGAGCATCACGATCCGGTGCCTCTGGCGCCTCTCATCGACCGGGCCGGAGCTGATCCGCTCGATTTTCTCGAGATGGTTCCGGTCGCTGCGGCCAAAATGGAGGCCGCTGAATGAGCGAGGTGCAAAAGACCCGCGTGACTTTGCTGGCCGGTGGTGTCGGAGGGGCGAAAATGGCCGAAGGGCTCGCCGCCCTTGACGATATCGATCTGACGATCATCGGCAATGTCGCCGATGACGATGCCTTTCATGATCTGTGGGTGTCACCGGATATCGATACACTGACCTATAGCCTTGCCGGTCTCATCGACCGGAGCAAGGGCTGGGGCGTGGCCGATGAAGGAAACCGGGCGCTTGATGTGCTCAAGACACTGGGTGAGGATACCTGGATGTTTCTGGGCGACCGGGATTTCGGCCTTCACATCTACCGCACCATGCGGCGCGGGCAAGGGGACCGTCCGTCCGATATTGCGGCAGATGTGGCTCGAGCCTTTGGAGTGGGCCCAAAGATACTTCTGCCCACGGATGATATCGTCCAGACCAGGCTTGAAACCGATATCGGCGAGCTTGGCTTTCAGGATTATTTCGTACGCGAGCAATGCAAGCCTGACGTCAGCGCTCTGCATTATGTGGGCGCGTCGAAGGCGACCCCCACCGATGAGGCGCTTGAGGCCCTCGCCTTGGCCGAAATTATTGTCGTGGCCCCCTCAAATCCTGTGCTCAGCATTGCGCCGATCCTTGCCATACCGGGCATGACAGAGGCTCTCAAGGCGTCATCAGCTCATAAGATCGGTGTCAGCCCCTTCATTGCGGGCAAGGTCGTCAAGGGGCCAGCCGCAAAGGTCATGGCCTCTCTTGGCCTCAGAGCCGACAGCCTTGGCGTTGCCGAGCAATATCAGGGTCTCATCGACATACTGGTGATCGATGATCAGGACAAGGCTCTTGTTGGTGACATCGAAGCTTTGGGCATCAAGGCGCCAAGCTGCGACATTCTGATGAAGGACGCGGAGGACAAAAAGCGGCTTGCCCGTCAGGTGATGGACTGGGCTCTGTCAGCCTCATGCGAGGGAGGGGCAGAATGAGCGTGCAGTCTCAGAAAATTCTTCTGGCGATCCCGATGAAGGATCCGCGCGAGGCCAAAAGTCGTCTCTGTCTTGCGCTGACGTCTCGGCAGCGGGCCGAGCTTGCAATCCTGCTTTTCCTTGATGTCGTTGCCTGCGCCAAGGTCGCCACAGAGCGCCTGCCGCAGAGATCGATTGATATAGCGGTAATCTCATCGAGCCCCACTATCAAGACGCTGGCTGACGCGCAAGGTTTGAAGTGGATTGATGACACCGGGGCAAAGGGCCTCAATGCCTCGCTTGAGCTTGCAGCCAGTATGGCCAGTGAAGACGGTTACGATTTCCTCTGCATTCTGCCCGGAGATCTTGCCGATCCAAAACCGTGCGACCTTGCGCAGCTGCTCGATTATCCTTCGCACAGCAAGGATGCCGTCATTTGTCCGTCCGTGGATCTTGGGACCAATGCCCTTTTGGTGCCGCTGCCCTGCCCGATTGCCTTCGCCTATGGGGAGAAATCCTTTCACCATCATTATCGCGCTTGCATCGATGCGGAGCTATTGACCGTGGTCCTGCCCCTGTCGAGCTTGCGGCGTGATGTGGATACGCTGATCGATCTGCACTATTTGCAGAGCCTGCGCCCCGGCGAGCGGTTCTGGAGTGAGGCATGATGATGACCAATCTTGCGATTACCGCCATCCCGAATGTGCCTGATATCGAACATGGTGACGATCTCGCCCGCATTATCGGCGACTGTCTCCTTGCGTGCGATCTCGCTCCGCAAGAAGGCGATATTCTTTGCGTTGCCCAGAAGGTCTTTTCCAAAGCAGAAGGCTGCATCATTCCGCTATCCTCTGTTACGCCCTCAGAGGAAGCATTGCGCTATGCCGATGAGCTTAACAAGGATGCGCGCAAGATCGAGGTGGTGCTTCGGGAAAGCACCGAAGTCGTGCGGGCCTTTCGTCATCCCGGCAAGGAAAGCGGCACCATGATTTGTCGCCACCGGCTTGGCTTCATTTCAGCCAATGCAGCGGTGGACGAAAGCAATTTTGAACAGGATGAAGCGGTGATGACCCTACCGCCGGACCCGGACAAGAGCGCGAGGGACATGCAGCTTGCCCTTGAGGCGCGCTTTGGCTGCCGGGTCGGTGTGGTGATGACGGATACCTTTGGCCGGCCCTGGCGTATCGGTCAGGTGAATGTGGCCATCGGCCTTTCTGATGTTCCGGCCACCCTCAAGGACCATGACAAGGTGGACGCCTGGGGTCGCCCGATGATGGTCACCGAAGCGGCCTTTGCAGATGAGCTGGCGGCGGCATCCGGCCTTGTGGTGCGCAAGGCAGCAAAAACCCCGGTCGTCCTGTTTCGCGGGCTCGACTGGGCCCCGACCCAAAGCAGTGCACGAGACCTATTGAGAGTCCAGAAAGAGGATATGTTCAAATGACAATCGCAATTATCGGCGGAACCGGCCCTCAGGGTCAGGGTCTTACCCTTCGCTTTGCAAAAGCAGGCATACCGGTGGCTCTTGGCTCCCGTGATCCGGCCCGTGCGGCCGAAATCGGCGCGGCGCTCAATGCAAAATTGGGAGAGGATGCTGCCACCATCACCGGACTTGGCAATGAAGAAGCGGTGAAGGCGGCTGACGAAATGGTCCTTCTGGCCGTTCCCTTTTCGGGCCATAACAAGACGCTGGCCGCGATCAAACCACTGCTCGAAGGCAAGATCCTTGTCGATATCGTGGTGCCTCTCAAGGAAGGCGACCCCAAAAAGGTCGACATGCCGCCCGAAGGCTCTGCCACAGAGGCGGCTCAGGCCCTGCTCGGCCCGGACATTCCGGTCATCGGCGCCCTTCACAATGTGTCGGCAACGACCCTCAACCGGCTGGATTGGGCGATCAATTGCGACATTCTGGTTTGTGGCAACAGCCTGGAGGCGCGCAAGAAGGTGATGGGCCTCGTCAAGGCGCTGGGCGTCACACCCTACAATGCGGGGGACGCCGAGGCGGCCCGCTGCATCGAGGCCATAACACCGATCCTGATCCGGACCAACATTTCCAAACAGGTGCCTTTCAGCCATGCCGGCATAAAAATCTGGGCACCAGACCACTGATAACACCAAAACAAACAATCAAATCACCGAAACCCTGGAGAGAGAGATGGACTTTGCAATTTGCTTTAAAGGCTTTGTAGAACCCAAGCGGGCGCGGGCTCTGGTGCGTCAGGCCGAAAATGCCGGCTTTACCCACTGCTGGTTCTATGACAGTCACATTCTTTGGCGCGAAAGCTACATGGCGATGGCCATGTGCATGGAGCATACCAGCAAGATGCGCTTTGGCCCGTGTGTGACCAACCCCAACACCCGTGACTGGTCGCTGGCGGCCTCGATGTTCGGCTCGCTGGCCAAACAGTCCGAAGGGCGCTTTGATATCGGCCTTGGCCGTGGTGACAGCGCCGTGCGCGTGATGGGTATGAAGCCTGCTCCGCTCAAGCGTCTTGAAGAATTCACCCATGTGGTCAAAGCATTGGTACGCGGTGAAGAGGCTCAATATGGCGAATGCCCCGAGCCAGTCAAATTCCCTTGGGCCGAAGGCTATGAGCTGCCGGTCTGGGTCGCTGCCTATGGCCCCAAAGCCCTGAGCTCTGCCGGCCGCGTAGGCGATGGCCTGATCCTGCAAATTGCCGAACCAAGCATCGTCAAATGGCTTGCTGACACCGCCATTGAAGAAGGCAAAAAGGCTGGACGTGACATGTCAGACTTCAAGGTCATGTCTGCCGCGCCTGCCTATTTCGGCTCCAAGGAAGAGTGCATCGCGGCCACCCGCTGGTTCCCGGCGATGGTGGGCAACCATGTTGCCGATATCGTCGAGAAATATGGCACCGAGCGGGATGACATCCCCCCTGCGCTCACCGCCTATATCAAGGATCGCAAAGGCTATGACTATTCCAAACATGGCCAGAGCGATAATCCCTATCTCGATTTCATCACCGACGAAATCATCGAAGGCTTCAGCGTTCTGGGATCCGCCGAGGAGCATATCTCCAAGCTGAAAATCCTGAAAAATGCCGGGGTGACCCAGTTCAACATCTATCTGGACAATGGCAAGGAAGAGCAGATCATCGCCGAATATGGCGAGACCATCATTCCCGCCTTTTCCTGATCAAGCGGCCTTGCCGCGGCTCACCCTTCTGGCGATATCGTCAAGGGGCTGGTGCCACCGGGCAAAGAGGGCTGGGACACAGGCGGTCACAAAAACAGAGGGCGCAACATTTTGCGCCCTTTTTCATTTCTGGTGAGGTGTGCAATGTCCAAGACGGGCCCAAGCCTGACCTACCGGTCGTAATCGCTCCACTTTTTAAGACCCTGCGCAATGGCGCTCATGGCGAGCTCATCGACCACCTTTAGGGTGACCAGTTCGCCGGATTTTGCCGCTGCCAGATTCTTCTGAGCTGTCACACGACTCCAACCAAGTGTCTTTTCAAGATCCAGTCCGGTTTTGATACCGACCCGTTCCATCCAGAAGAGAAAATCTTGAGCCTCCATCGCACCTTCCCCTACAGCATGCATGCACTTGCTTTTGTTTATCTGTGTTGGAAAATAATGGTAGCAATGGATATCAGAGGGATCAAGCCGCTCGTCAAAAGACCTGCCCCAAACAGGCACCTTGCAGCTAACAGATCCTTATTCCCGTTGGTCATCCATTCAACAGAAAGCCTAAACGATGAGGCTTTCCCGAAGCAATTTTCTATAGCGGTCGAGCGCACCTTCCAGATGCACCTTCATGGCCTGTTCGGCAGCCTCGGAATCTCCGTCGACAATCGCCTGCAAGATCAACGCATGCTCTTTATGCAAATGCGGATTGGGATGAATGCGCCGTCTTTCATCGGCCCCGGACAGGTCCTTGCGCGGGATGATACCTGAGCGGATCATCGACAGAAATTGCGGAAAGCGCTTATTTTGCGTGGCGACGGCGACTTCATAATGGAACTGGAAATCCGCCTCATAGGGCCATTCCTCAGCCTCCATCAACTCGCCGACCACATTGTGGGCGCGCAAAATGCTTTCGATTTGCGAGGATGACCGACGGGCAGCTGCGAGACCGGCTGACCGGATTTCAAAGGCCGAACGCATTTCAAGAAGTTCGATAACTTCCGAGATGCGATCAGAAGACAGATCGGCAAAGGGGTGGTCCTGCTTGGCATCTCTTGGGTCAAGGACAAACACGCCAGACCCTTTTCTCGCCTCGACCAGACCGTTTGACCGCAAGATCGCGATGGCCTCACGGACAACGGTTCGACTCACCTCGAATTGTCTGCCAAGTTCCGCTTCGCTGGGCAGGCGGTCACCGGGAATATATTTGGCGGTCACGATTTCTCGGCGTAAATGGTCACTGATGCGGCTAACCAGTGTCTGTGCCTTTTCACCTTTTTGTCTGTTTTGTGCAACCTGAGTGACCATTTCTCGCCTTTCTAGACTGTAACAGGACCGGCTAGCGCTGCCTTGGGGCTTCTTCCGATTGTGCCAGCAGATATCCAAAGCTCTCGCCAGTACATGCCAGTTAACTTTCAGGGCGCATGATCAGATGTCTGTCTGCCTGATTTGCAACCCATATGATTGTCTACCACGTTTTTCTATCGTTTCAAATTCTTGAATTTTTCATCCGCTTCTCTTGTTAACCTTTGAATCATCACGGACAACTCAGGTTTCCGGTTGATCATCACCCCTTTGCCCGCTTGTTGCAACATCGGTTTGTTTCGGGGACTTGTCGCACGCTCCGAGCCCGGTGCAGTTCGCCTGTTTTCCATGCTATCATAAAATCTATATGAATAATATCAATATCTGTATGACAAATATTGACCTGCCCGGAAAAAACATCTACAAATGTGTCGTATAGATTAGTAGCCACCCTCGGCTATGGGAGAATCACGAAACATGATTATCAAGGACGTTGCGGTTACAGTCTTTTTGACCACGACGCGTCGGCACTCCGACAGCGCGGGACACGGACATCCAGGCCCCGCAAAGCAAGTCGAGCAAGCCATGCTCACCATTCGCACAGAAGACGGCCACGAGGGCTATTCCTTCTGTCCTCCTGAGATTATTCGGCCCCATGTGGTTGATAAATTCGTCAAGAAGGTGCTGATCGGGCAGGATTGCCGGGATCGGGAGCGCCTCTGGTACGATCTCGCCCATTGGCAGCGCGGCTCCGCCGCCCAGTTGACTGACAGAACACTTGCAGTGGTTGATTGTGCCCTCTGGGACCTTGCGGGCAGAGCGCTCAACCAACCTGTATACAAGTTGATCGGCGGCTATCGCGACAAGATGCTGGCCTATGGCTCGATCATGTGCGGTGACGAGCTTGAAGGTGGCCTTGCCACGCCGGACGATTACGGCCGTTTTGCCGAAACGCTTGTCAAACGCGGCTATAAGGGTATCAAACTGCATACCTGGATGCCCCCCGTCAGTTGGGCTCCGGATGTAAAAATGGACCTCAAGGCTTGCGCAGCGGTTCGCGAAGCCGTTGGCCCGGACATCAGCCTGATGATCGATGCCTTTCACTGGTATTCACGCACCGATGCCCTGGCTTTGGGGCGGGGTCTTGAGAAGCTGGACTTCGACTGGATCGAGGAACCGCTCGATGAACAATCCCTGTCTTCCTACAAGTGGTTGACGGAAAATCTCGACATTCCCGTGATCGGGCCGGAAAGCGCTGCGGGCAAACACTGGCATCGCGCCGAGTGGGTCCGTTTTGGTGCCTGCGACATCCTGCGCACCGGCGTCAATGACGTCGGCGGGATCACGCCGGCAATCAAGACCATGCGCATGGCTGAAAGCTTCGGCATGAATTGCGAGGTGCATGGCAATACCGCGATGAACCTGCATGTGGTTGCTGCCTCTAAAAACTGCCGCTGGTATGAACGCGGTCTGCTGCATCCATTCCTCGAATATGATGATGGCTTCGACTATCTCAAGTCCCTGTCGGATCCGATGGATAACGAAGGATTTGTCCATGTGCCGGATCGTCCGGGACTTGGCGAAGACATCAACTTTGAACACATCGAAAACAATCGCGTTCGATGATCCCCTTTCCTGTTGATCACCCGATATGTGGGTGGTCGACAGGTCCGGCGTGTATGGAAGTTCCCTTTCACGCCGTCTTTGCTTTGCGGTGCAGGAAGCACGTTTTTTGGAAAGAAACGCAAAGCAAGTTCAAGAGCTGAACCAGTCGATGTCTGACGAACCCCGTCAGAGACCGTGGCTCTGGTTGCAGATTGCCTGAACAAATTCATTGATTGTCAATGGGAGGAACCATGAAGAAACTACTTGCAACCGTCGCCTTGAGCGCCTTTCTTATGACGGGTGCCGCAGGCTTCCAAAGCGCTGCCGATGCCGCAACGCCAAAGGATCAGCTGATCGTTGCCTTCAATATGAACAACGTGCTGACCATGGACCCGGCCGCCATCACCGGCGGTGAAGCTGTTCAGATTCTCAACAACGTGTATGACAGCCTGGCACAGCTCAACCCTGAAACCCGTGCGCTCGAGCCACGCCTTGCCGAAAGCTGGGATATTGCTCCGGACAACATGTCCGTGACCTTCCATCTGCGCAAGGATGCCAAATTTGCTTCTGGCAATCCGGTCACCGCAGAAGATGTTGCCTTCAGCCTGAAACGTCTGTTGACGCTCAATCTGGCACAGGCTTCCTATCTGAAATCCCGCGGTTTCAAATCCGAAGATATCGACAAGTATTTTGTCGCCAAGGATGCCAACACCTTCGTCCTGACCTTGCCGAAAGAAGATGACCCCAAACTCATCATCATGGTTCTGACTCAGGCTGGTCCCGGCTCGATCCTTGATTCAAAACTGGTCATGAGCCACGAAAAAGACGGCGACATGGGCCGCGATTGGCTTGCCAACAATTCGGCTGGCTCGGGGGCCTTTGCCATCAACAAATGGCGGGCAAACGAATATGTCATCCTGAACCGCAACGATGGCTTCTGGGGCGGCAAATCTGAAATGAAGCGCGTGTTGATGCGCCATCTGCCAGAATCTCAAACCCAGCGTCTGGGTCTGGAACAGGGCGATATCGACGTTGGCTTCTCTCTGGCAGCGCCTGACCTCAAGGCTCTTGAAGTCAAAGAAGGCCTGAAGATCGAAACCGTTCCAAGTGCCGGTTTCTATTATCTGGCCGTGTCTATGAAAGACGAACGCTTTGCCAACCCGAAAGTTCGCGAAGCACTGCGCTATCTCATCGATTATGATGGCATCAACGAAACCATCATGCCTTACTTCGGTGTCAAGCGTCAGCGTCCGATCAACTCCGGAGCCTTCTCGGCCATGGAAGATCCGGGCTTTGCAATCGACCTGCCAAAAGCACAGCAACTGCTTGCTGAAGCTGGATATCCTGACGGCTTCAAAACAAGCATTCGCGTGATCTCCACCCAGCAGTTCCTTGATGCGGCAACAGCCATTCAGGGTACACTGGCCCTTGCAGGCATTGAAGCCGAAATCATCACCGGTGGTGGCAGCCAGATCTATGGTGCCATGCGCAACCGTGAATTCGAATTGCTCGTTGGCCGCGGTGGTGGCGGACAGTTCCCGCATCCGGACAGCAACCTGCGTGCTCTCATCTACAACCCCAACAATGCCGATGAAGCAAAATTGACCAACTATCAGGGTTGGCGCACAAGCTTCTTCAATGAAGAACTGAACGGCATTATCGAGAAAGCTCTGGTTGAACCCGACAAGGACAAACAGATCGAGCTTTACAAATCTGTTCAGACGAAAATGGAAAAGGACATCATTCCGTCCATTCAGCCATTCTCTGAACGCGTTGTCACGGCGGCCTACCAGGCAAACGTTCACCATGTGATCGTCAACCCTTGGGTTTGCCGCTTCGAGGGTGTCACAAAAGACTAACGTTCCCTCCATGAACGTATAAAGCAAAACCCCAAGAACACCTTGTGGCGGATCCCTGAAGGATCCGCCCTTTTTGTTTTGAGGTGAGAGTGGTTGGAGCCGCTTGCGCCCTACCCTGCCGCATTCGACCTTGCTCTTGCCAACATCTACCGCAGCGCTGTTTGTGGCTACGGTGTCAGCTCAGTCTGTGCTCAAGGAAGTCGACCGCCTCGACAAGGCAGTCTGACGGGCAAGTATGGCCTTTGTCATGAAGGGCATGGTCAGGAAGTGGGCCGCCGCCCGCATTGCAGATGCGAGACACTTTTTCCCAGGCCGTCTGAACGCTTGCAAGAGGCATATGCCGGTCACCGGACCCGGATCGGAACAGCATCGGTTTGCCTGCGCCCAGACCTGCCATATCGGGAAAATCCAGCGCGCCAGCCAATTGCGGATAGAGAAAATAGTAGGCTGACTGGCCACGCAACAATGGCGCAGTGGCGACCATCAGATCCTTGCGGCACGCCAGCCAGCTGAGACTCGCCAAAGCGCGGACCTCGGGGCAGAGAGCGGCCAACTGCCATGCCCGAAAGCCCCCGAATGAAAAGCCGAACGTGCCGATACGACGGGCATCGATCCGGGGATGGTCTGCAAGCCAGCGGGCGGCCTCGCAATCCTCGGCAGCGACAAGGCCGGCAAGGCTGTAACCAAGGCCCATGGCGTTGGCCGCAAGGGCCTGCTGACTCTCATAGCCACCGCAGAAACGGGATCCCCAGCCAAGGGCGTCCATTGAGAAAACCGCAAATCCGCGCTCTAGAAAATGGGAAGCCGGGCTTTGCCCGTCATAGAATTTCTGTTGAAGGGCTGTCGCTTCATCCCGCCTGAACAGCTTTTTCCAGCCGATGTCGAACACGCCGCCATGATCATGCATCAGGATGATGGCCGGATATGGCGGGGTTCCCTTTTCGGGCAGGCAGAGAATGGCCTCGCTTTGCGCGCCCGTGGCAAAGGTCAGGCGATGGCTCGCCCCGAACCGCTCACTGGTGGGAAGGCACTCGCCTTTTGCTGTGGTCTCGAAGGGGGGCAATGCGTCACGCCAAAGGGCCATGGCCGCCTCTCTCCAGGACGCAAAAGACCCTTGCCAGTCGGCAAAGGTCAGTTTTGGGCTCAGATTTTTCCTGTGCTCTTCCAGAAAATCGGGAAGAGCAACAGAGGCATCAGAGATTTCGCTCATAGACAAGGCTCGCCTCGATCAGCTCTTTGGCGTAAGGCGCTGTCGCGTCATTGCTTGGTATGGCCGACCGCGGCAGGACCTCGACAATGTTGCCCTGCTGCATGACAGCAAAGCGATCACACATGTGATCGACAACAGCCAGATCGTGACTAACGATGATATAGGTGAAGCCTTTTTCCTCACGCAGGCGGACCAACAGGTTGAGGATCTCGGCCTGCACCGAGACATCGAGCGCCGAAGTCGGTTCATCGAGCAGCAGAATATCGGGGTTCAGGATCAGAGCGCGGGCAATGGCCACCCTTTGACGCTGCCCACCGGACAACTGGTGCGGATACCGATCAAGAAACTCGACCGGCAGACCCACCTCGATCATCGCCTGTTCCATTCGCTCCTGATGATTATCGAGCTTGTGTATCTTCAACGGCTCAGACAGGGTGGTCCGCACCGAGTGGCGAGGATGCAGAGACCCGTAAGGATCCTGAAAGACCATCTGAATGGTGCTGCACCGCTCGAAAGGGGCCATTTCGCGGATCGATTTGCCATCAATCTTGATGTCGCCGGACCAATTGGAAAAAAGCAGCGCAATGCAGCGCAGAACCGTGGACTTTCCCGATCCGCTTTCCCCGACAAGCCCGAAGCACTCGCCCGCTTTCACATCGAAGGAGACGTCTGGCAGAATGACAGCAGAACCAAGCTGGATTCTGACATTTTCCAAAGACATTGATTTCATTATATCACCTTCACATCTTTCAGCCATTCGGGGCTTCGCTCAAGAACCGGCAAGGGGTCGCGGCTGCCCCCGATATGAGGCTGGGCGGCCAAGAGCCCTTTGGTATAAGGATGCTGTGCATTGCCCAGCTCGGACGCCTTGAGGGATTCAACGACCTGACCGGCATACATGATCAGCACGCGGTCGCAGAAGTTGCGGACAAGGTTGAGGTCATGGGAAATCATGATAAGGCCAATGCCCTTGTCGCGGACCAGAGCATCAAGAATATCGAGCACCTGAAGACGGACAGTCACATCGAGTGCCGATGTCGGCTCGTCGGCGATAACCACCTTGGGATCGGTCAGCAGCATCATGGCAATCATGATACGCTGCCCCATACCGCCGGAAACCTCGTGCGGATACAGCTCATAGACCCGCTGCGGATCCCGGATCTGCACCGACTCGAGCATGGCGATCGTCTTCGCCTTTGCTTCGGACTTGCTGCATTTCACATGGGTCCGGTAAGCCTCGGCCACCTGGGGACCGCACTTCTGGATCGGGTTGAGCGAGAATTTCGGATCCTGCAAGATCATCGAAATCTGTCGACCGCGAACATGAAGCATGTCCTTTTCCTGGGTCTTGAGCAGATCGATATCCTGAAACTGCATCCGATCTGCGTTGATGTCCGCGGTTGGCAGCAGCTTGAGAAGCGCGCGGCCAACTGTGGATTTGCCCGATCCGCTCTCGCCCACGATACCAAGGCGCTCGCGGCCCAGATTGAAGGAGACATTGCGCACCGCATCCTGCGGCGTTCCGCGATAGCGAATAGAGAGATTCTCAACCGAGAGAATGGGTTTTGAATTTGGCTCTTGCATTTGCTTATCTCCGGTTCAGCTGTTTGGGATCAAGCGCATCGCGCAGACCGTCGCCAAGCAGGTTGAAGCCAAGCGAGACACAGAAGATGGCGACACCGGGGAAGGTAACAACCCACCAGCTGTCGATCATGTAACGGCGTCCGGTGGCGATCATGGCACCCCATTCCGGCAACGGCGGCTGAGCCCCAAGACCAAGGAAGCCAAGACCGGCGGCTGTCAGGATGACCACGGCCATATTCAGCGTCAGACGAATGATCACCGAGGGCAGACACATGGGCACAATCGACTTGATGATGATGCGGAACCCCGAAGCCCCCTGCAATTTGGCTGCCGCAATATAGTCGGTCTTGCGGAAAGTCAGGGTTTCAGCCCTTGCAAGACGGGCAATCGGGGGCCATGCCGTAAGCGAAATGGCGATGATCGCATTGTAAAGGCTGGGACCAAGGGCGGCAACGAATGCCAGCGACAGGATCAGCGAAGGGAAGGACAGGAAGATGTCGGTAATCCGCATCAGGACCGTATCGACCCGACCGCCAAGATACCCCGCCACGGTTCCGATTGTCAGACCGATTGGGCCAACCACAATCGTCACGATGCCGATGATAGTCAGGGAAATGCGCGTACCATAGAGAAGGCGGCTGTAAATATCACGCCCCAGCTCATCGGTGCCGAAGAAATGCTCTCCGCTCGGGGCCTGCAAGGCATTGGGCAGATCCTGAAGATAGGGGTCATGAGTTGCAAGCAGTGGGCCGATGATGGCCAGAATGATCAGCGCCGCAAGAACCAGCAGACCGTAGGCAGAGGTTGGGTGCTTCAGAAGAAACATCACGATATTGCGCAAGGCGATGACGGGTTCAGGAAGTCTCGAGGACTTTTTGATGTCAGGTGTCAGATTGGGATCAGTCATGATTATCGGGTCCTCGGGTCAAACACGCGGTACAGAATGTCGGAAATCAGGTTCAGCGTGGTGAAGATGACCCCCACGATCAAAACGCAGGTCATCAGCGAGTTCATATCGCCAATCATCAAGTTGCCGACCAGATAGGATCCGAAGCCCGGCCAAGCAAACACCGTCTCGATCAGAATGGACCCCTCAAGGAGCGTACCGAAGGCGAGAGCGACAATGGTGATCAGCTGGACACGAATATTGATGAAGGCATGGAACCAGATGGTCTTGCATTGGCTGAGACCCTTCACCCGGGCAGTCGTGATATATTCCTGGTTGATCTGGTCGAGCATGAAGCTGCGCGTCATACGGGTTATGAAGGCCGCAGACGAATAGCCCAGCAAGGACGCAGGCAGGATAATGTGCCTTAGGGCGCTATAGAAGATATCCCACTCCCCGGTCATGGCACTGTCAAGCAACAGGAAGCCGGTGACGTTGGGTTCCAGACCGATATAGAACTGGCTCATTCGGCCCGAACCACCAACCCAGCCCAGTTTTGCGTAGAAAATGATGAGGGCAATCATGCCAGTCCAGAAAATGGGCATGGAATGGCCCATCAGGCTGAAGACACGAATGACCTGATCGGGCCAACGATCCTTGTAGACCGCTGCGATCATACCAAGGGTCACCCCAAGGGTGGCACTGATGACGATGGCGAAGGTTGCCAGCTCGATGGTAGCGGGCATCACGTGAATGATGTCCTCCAGCACAGGCTGGCCGGTTCGCACGGATGTGCCGAAATCCAGCGAGACCATATCGCGCAAATACATCAGGAACTGTTCCCACATGGGGCGATCAAGGCCAAGCTGCCGATAGACATTCTCATAGACTTCGCGTGTCGCTTCTTCACCCACGATCGCGCGAACCGGATCGTTTGGCATGATACGCCCGATGATGAAAGTCAGAGTAAGAAGGCCCAACAAGGTGACAGCAATCGTCGAAATCTTGCTTGCTGCGGCCCTTAGCTGGTTCTTATACGCAAGCATGCGCTTCCTCCCAGGTTGAATGAAAATACCGAACGCGTGATCCGGCACTATTTCTGTCATATATATTTAAATATCTGTCATACAGAAATGCCAGAGTCAAGGAAGAAGGAACAATGTGGACGCTTTGATGGCAGGTTTCACCAGATTTAGCAACCAACCTCCCGCATGCTCCAGCCCTACGGTGGTCCATCGAGACGAGCGAAGGGCGGAAATCGGCATTGAACGTCAAGAAAATAGACCATCTCTATGACATTCCGACAACCCGACATGCGGCTAATCCCATGAGCAACTTCGCCTCGCCTCTTCATGTGCATTCGGCCTATATGATCCATATACGACCGGCCGAACGGTCTGACAAATTTCTATCCTCTTGACCAAAACCAAAAGAGTCAAACCTGCCAAAATGGCCTGAGAACGGCCATTTTGCTGCCGTGAAGCGCTTTGCCGCGAAACCAGTTGTCTGGCACCTTTGATATCCGGCACCTTTGATATCTGGCACCTTTGACGAATTCGGGATAGGGCTCCCTGCCCATAACAGCGATGAAGCGCCCATCGCATTCAGAATCGGGACTTGTCGACAGAAGAACCGGCATGCACCAGAAACCGGCAGGCATCAATCCGAGACGCGTGACGCTGCATGGAATGGCATTCTGGCCTCTTGAAATGCTCACAATGGCATTTCGCAGGCAAGCAGGCAGGATTTTTACCCTATATTTGCAACCCATCACATTTTAAAAAGTAAAACCCCTTACGGAAACACGCTAGGGTTTTACTGTGCCCTGACCAGTTTTCGTTAACAGTCCAACGCCACACATCCCACGCGCCAAGCGCGGAAGTGGCTGAAAGATTCAGTCATTGCAATTTAAAATGCATCAAACAAATCTCTTGGCGCGTGATGTCCGCGCCAGATCGCGCAGGGAGCCAAGGGGACACGGTATAGAATTACACTGTTAAAATTACTGATCTTTTTGTCATCTCCCTCGCGCCCGCTTTTTCTCTGGAGGCGACATGCGGGGGATATCTGCCAAACTGCCAGAAACTTTTTTTGAGTTTTACGCACTTGTTAAAAACCCCAATCGAAATCAAAAATTAAAATACTTCCATAGCTAGTTTCAATGAAAAATTAACCATAAAAGCCTTAAACACAGGGTTGTAATGTCTTGATTGCATGAGCCATTTTTTACCATTTCGACAAGAAATGGAGCCTGAAATCTGGCTAAAGATCAAGAGTTTGAAACGTTTCAGAAGCAGGTTCGGATCAATAGCCGCAATGACATCAGCCCGTTCAGTTCTGGTCTTGTCTTTGGCCCTTGTCACAGTGGCAGGATGTTCGCACAAGCCGCGCGCTCTCTCCGATTCCATTTTCAGCAAAAGTGCCAACTATTACTATCACTCCGTCTCGCATCAGGACCCGATTGCCGAACCGCTAACCTTGTATGAAGCCATGGCCAGGGCCCTGAAATATAACTGGGACTATCGTGTACAGGCTCAGGAAGCGGCTTTTCGCAAGTCCGAGCTTGTTGTTTCCAGCTACTCCATGCTTCCCGAAGTCGCCGCGAATGCCGGATATAGCGGCAGAGACAATATTCTGGCCTCTGACAGTCTTGACCTGCTGACCCGAGAACGCAGCGGAGACTCCTCCTCCTCCCAAGACAAGGAAGTCGGCACGACCGATATCAGTTTTGGCTGGAACATCCTCGATTTCGGCCTGTCCTATATCCGTGCAAAGCAGTTGGGGGATCGCTACTGGATAAGCCAGGAATCCCGTCGCAAAGCCATGCAGAAGCTGCTTGAAGATGTCCGCACCAGCTTCTGGCGAGCCCAGGCCTATGAGCATCTTTATGGACAGCTCAAGGCTTTGCATCGGCGCGTCGAGAAAAATCAGTATAACAATCGACTGATTTCTCAGAGCGGCAAGACGCCGAGATTGCAGGCGCTCATCGCCGAACGGGAGTTGGTGGAAATCAAGCGGGCACTCAACGGCTTGCAGGAAGAAATCCGCAATTCAAAGACGAAGCTTGCCGCGCTCATCAATATCCGGCCCGGTACGGATTTCAAACTCGTGGCCCCAAAACATGAAAAGATGCCGGTGGCATTGCCCCTCGGCCCTGACGAGTTGACGATGATCGCCCTCAGGGACCGCAGCGAAATCCACGAAAAGCTTTACCAGCAACGGATCAACCAGCAAGAGGCGCAGGCAGCCGTGTTGCAGCTCGTGCCCAGCCTCAAGCTTTATACGGGCCAGAATTCAAGCAGCAATTCCTTCCTCGTCAATGCCAACTGGGTCGACTGGGGCGCGGCGGCAAGCTGGAATCTGTTGCAGGTTTTCCAGTATCCGGCCCAGAGACGCAGCCTCAAGGCACAGGACAAGCTGCTGGACATGCAGACCAAAGCCCTCAGCATGAGCATCCTGTCGCAGGTTCATATCAGCCAGATCCAGTATCAGCAGGCACGCCAGAGCTACAAGATCGCTTCGGAATATCTCAATGTTCAGCGCCGCCTTTTGCGCCAGATCCGCCTGGAGTTCAAGGCCAACCGTGTCGGGGAACAGAAGTTGCTGCATGAAGAACTCAACAGCTTGATCGCAGAAACGAAATATGACCTTGCCTATGCAGACCTACAGAGTGCATATGCCCAGATTTTCAGATCGATCGGATGGGACCCGTGCCATCCCGACGATTCCCGCAAGAGCGTCGAGGAGTTATCCGCTCAGCTTGAACGCGCCTGGACAACATCCCAGCTGGACATGAAGGCCAAGAAACCCCAACAGGTTTCCTCTGAACCGAGAAAGAAAGCACGCTGATGTTGAAGCACAAAAAGCAACGCCTGTCCGGTGCCATCCTTCTTGGAGTGATCTGTGTCGCACTCTTTTTCACCACTGTGCATCTCTCGATTGGTGCAGCTCAGGATACGAATGCTGCCCTGCCTGAAATGCCACCCGAGGCGTTGATGCCAATCCGCGGTGTCGTGCGCGCCGAAAAGGAAGCCAAACTTTCAACCGAGTTGAGAACACGGGTTAACCGCATTGCCTTTGAAGCAGGGCAATCCTTCAAAAAAGGAGACAGTCTCATCGAGCTGGACTGTCGGGGACCTCGGGCGGAGCTTCAGGCAGCCAAAGCGCAACAGAAAGAGGCGCAATTGCAGCGCGATGGCACCGCCTTTCTGGTCAAGAGAGGAGCTGGCAGCCGGCAGGAGCTGGGAATCTCCGAAGCCCGGCTCGAACAGGCCAAGGCGCAGGTCGCGATTCTGAGTGCCAGAATCGAGCAGTGCAATCTCAAGGCTCCGTTTGATGGGGCTGTCTATGAACTCAATATCATGGAAAGCGAAATGACGGCGCTGGAAAAACCATTGCTCAGCATCGTGTCGAAAAACAATCCCTATATCGAGTTGATCGTACCCTCGAACTGGCTTGCCTGGTTGAAAATGGGCACCGAGTTCGAGTTCCGCGTCGATGAGACTCAGGACACGTTTCGGGCGGTTGTTGACCGGCTCGGAGCCAAAATCGAAGCAGGCAGCCAGACGATCAAGGCCTATGCCCGTTTTGCGTCGGACACATCGAACATTCTGGTAGGAATGAGTGGGGTGGCACAATTTACAAAGCCGAACGAGTAGAGCAAGCCCGTGAACAACACAAATGAAGCGCTCGCCTCTTCTGCTCCCACAACAAAGCAAGAAATCAGGCGACCAGCAAAAAAGGCAGACACTCCAGCCTCAGGCCCTTCCAAGAGCAGAGATCCTTCGGTTGTGCGCTCCGAGGAGGTTGCCCTTTTGCGCCTCATACTGGCAATCGAGGCGGAATGTCGACGTGCAACAACGCCCAAAGCGTTGAATTTCCTGATTGCCAACGAGACACGCAAGCTCAATCGCGCCAGGCAGATCTTTGTTTTTCGTCAGAAAACCCATCTCAAGCTGGAGGCTATTTCCGGTCTGGCGGAGGTCAATCAGAATTCTCAGCTCGTACAGGACATTCGTACATTGCTCAAGCTCGTGGAAGACAGGCACGGACTTGAAACCGCTCTGAGCTTCCAGAAAGCCGATTTGGCCAAGCCCCATCATTCATTGCTTCAGACCTATCCGTTTGACAAGTTGCTCTGGATCCCCTTCACCACCCAGGACGGGGAGATGATCGGGGGGATGCTGCTGACCAAGGAGCAGGACTGGAAAAAAGGTGAGATCGCCACTGCCTCGCATGTATCAGAAGCCTTTGCCCGCTCCATCCAGCTCTTGTCCAGCAAGCCCATCATTGCCCGGCAATCCATCTTCAAGAGTCTGAGAAAAAACATTTTTTTCCTGATAGTCGGAACAATTCTGTTTGTCGAGTTGATGCTCTATCCCACGGCTCTCACCACCATGGCCCCCATGGAGGTGACCGCCCATAAGCCCTTTATCATCACCGCGCCCTTTGATGGCAATATCGAGGCGGTGCTTGTCCATCCCAGCGAAAAGGTCAAAAAAGGACAGGCCCTTCTCAATCTGTCCGAGACAAAATTGCGCAAGGCCTATGATGTCGCGACCCGAGAGGTCGAGGTTGCCAAGGCGCGTCTGAAAAAAATCGGCCAATTGGCCTTTGGCGATGACACGCAACGACAGCAATTGCGCCAGGCGATGGCGGATCAGGAATTGAAAGAGGTGGAGCAGGCCTTTGCACGCGATATGCTCGAGCAGGCCCGCATAAAGGCGCAACTTGACGGAATCGCCGTATTTGCCAACGAGCAGGAGCTTATAGGCAAACCGGTCAAGACCGGGGATCAGATCATGCAAGTGGCGGATCCGAGCACCGTGGATATCAGGATCGATATCCCGGTCCGTGATGCGATCGTGCTGAAAAATGATGCCGAAGTGAAAGTCTATCTCGATACCGATCCCTTGAATGCCCGAAGCGCTCGCATCGTCTCGGCCGATTACAAGGCTCACGAGACAGCCAACGGAACCATGGCGTTCAGCGCCATAGCGCATTTGACAGGCGACAGCTCCAATCCGCCCCGAATAGGAAGTCGCGGAGTGGCTCAGATCCATGGTGGCAAAACGGCTCTTGGACTCTTCCTGTTCCGGCGCCCCATTTCCGCTTTCAGACAATGGGCAGGGCTGTGACATGAGCAGCTCACTGGCTTTGGACAGCCTGCCGGCTCTGCGTCAGGAACTGGAAATTCACAAAGATGGGACAGACAATGCGCCAGGCGAGAACTGGATCATTCATGATCCCGTTCAGCATCGCTATTTCCAGATCAGCGATCTTACCATGCAGCTTGTCAGGGCATGGCCATCGTGCAAAAGCCCCGAAGACTTGCGCACCAGCTTTGAAGCTGAATCGGGAATAAAGGTGGATGAGAGTGAAATAACCTCTCTGATTGCCTTCTTGCGCCGCAACGGACTGACGGCCGAAGACGAAAACATCAATTGGCGGGGATTGTCGGCCAAGGCTGATGCGACCCACAAGATGCACCTGAAGCAACTGCCACAAAAGATCTTTTTCTTCAAGGTTCCGCTTTTCAATCCGCAGGCCTTCTTGCAAACCCTGCTGCCCACAGTGGAATCGATCATCACCCGGCGAACTGCCCTCCTCTTGGGCGCCATGTTGCTGGTGGGGCTCTATATGACCTCAAGGCAGTGGGAGGCGTTTCTCGCCAGCTTCCCTCACTTCATGTCGCGGCATGGCATCATGACCATGCTGGTCGCTCTCGTATGCCTGAAAGCCCTGCACGAACTGGGTCATGCTTTCACGGCAGTTCACTATGGCTGCCGCGTTCCCGCCATCGGCATTGCCTTCATGTTCATGACACCGATGCTGTTTGCCGATGTCAGTGATGCATGGCGGATACCCTCGCGCAAAAACCGGATTCTGATCAGTGCGGCGGGATTGCTCACGGAGCTGGCGGTCGCGATCATCGCCCTCTTTTTGTGGCCTTTCCTGCCTGATGGAGTCTATCGCACGACGGCTTTCGTGTTTGCGACCACCGGTCTTGTGTCCAGCTTGCTGGTCAACCTCAATCCACTGATGCGGTTCGATGGCTATTTCATCTTTTCTGACTGGCTGGGCATCGACAATCTGCGCCCTCGTTCCTATGCTTTCGGTCGCTGGAAGTTGCGCCAATGGCTGATCGGCCCGACCCTTCAAGCACCCGAAGATGTTCCCAAAGACAGAGAGGCGCTGCTTGTCGCCTATGCCTGGATGTCCTGGGGATACAGGCTTCTGGTCTATTGGGCCTTCGCCATCTTCTTCTATACCTACACCTTCAAGCTCCTCGGCATTGTGCTGTTCGCGCTGACACTCTGGTCGTTGCTCATTCGGCCAATCGGCAAGGAACTGCTGCAATGGCGTTCAATCGACAAGGACGTGGTTTCAATCAATCGGCTGGCCTTCTCTGTTCTTGGTCTGTCGGTGGTGTTTCTGATGTTTGTCGTCCCCTGGAAGTCGAGTGTTGACATTCCGGCCATTTCGACAGCTGCCGACATCATTCAGATTTATCCCGAGCATTCAGGGAAAATCACTTTCGTGGACTTGTCTCAAGGCGAAAAAATCGACCATGGCAAAAGGATTCTCTCTCTTGCCGCGCCCGATCTTGACAAGGAAATAAAGCTTTCCCAAATCCGGCTTGCGCAGATAAAGGCAGAGCTGGCCCGTATCCAGACCGACGAAAAGCATCTTGAAGAACGCCTCATTCTTGAACAGGAGCTTGGCACCATTGGCACAAAACTGGGGCATTTGCGCGGGGAAAGAGAAAGGCTGGACATCTATGCCGCGCCCGATTCCTCCATCCTGCAAATTGCTGAAAATCTTCATCCCGGTCGCTGGGTCGGCGAGAATGATTTGCTCGCCATCATCTCCCAGGACAGGAAGACCAAATTGCACGGATATGTCGATGAATATGCTGTCGCGCGGCTCAAAACGGGGCAAACCGGTTTGTTCATCCCCGATCTTGCGATTGGCAAGGCCATCAAGGTGCGGCTCGAAAGGATCAACCTGACCAGTAGCCCGCGGCTTGACCTTCCGGAATTGACAACGCGATTTGGTGGCGACGTCACAGCCGAGCCAGATGAAAAGAACCATCTCATCCCGCGCAGCGCGCAGTTTCTGGTCGAGTTTTCGTGCCTGTCCAGCGATTTTGTTCCCGACCGCATGATCCGCGGAATTGTCAATATGAACGCTCGTCGGGAGAGCCTTGCCTCAAACAGTTTTCGCCACATTGCCCAGGTGTTGATAAAGGAACTGGGCATCTAGAAAGCCGCAGGGGTTGACAAACCACGGACGGAAGAGAGCGTTTTAGATACAAAAAGTTGCATATTTTCTGTGCGCACATATCGAAAATTACCACTGAATTAACCCTTATATTCAAATATATGGATTCACTATAGGAAATCCCTATCGCTGCCTTTTTGTAATGTTGTGGGCACGAGTGAGCGTATGGTCAGTTTTTCGCGTCTTGGTACCAGTTCGAAGAAATGCAAAGAACCCTCATCATGGGATGAAGGGGTTACCTCTTTTGTTTACCGTGAACTTGAGTCCCGGATCGTATTCGATGCAGCCCTTGGCGTGACCGTCGATGCGCTTGGTATTGATGGCCTATCTCCGGATGATTCCGGCACGGACGCGGGAGCCGATACAGCGGAGCATTCTGATGCCAGCCACGCAGAGCAGGATGACGCTGGCAGCGCGGCTGATGCGGGCGAAAACGCCGAAGCTTCCGAGGAAAGCGCGGTGGATCAGCTCATGGATGTCGCGCTGGCCGACTTTGTCGAGCAGAGCGACACAGCCACCAGCATCGTATTCATTGATTCCAGCGTCGACAATATCGAGGATCTGATTGCCGATATCGACTCGTCCTGCGAGCTTGTCATCATTGACAGCGAGACCGACGGCGTCGACTTGATTGCCGATATTCTCTCTTCCCGAAGCGATATAGACTCGATCCATATCATCAGTCACAGCGAGGCGGGAACACTGTATCTGGGCACGGCGGTCCTTGATATCGACAGCATGTCTGGCGAGTATGCCGACGAGCTTGCCGCCATCGGCGATGCGCTGACGGATGATGCCGACATTCTCGTCTATGGCTGCAACTTCGCGCAAGGAGAGGTGGGACAGCAGGCCGTTGCGCAATTGTCTGCGCTGACCGGAGCCGACATCGCAGCCTCGGACGATCTGACCGGGGCCAGCGAACTGGGGGGCGATTGGGATCTGGAGGTCGAGAGCGGATCCATCGAAACGGATGAAATTCTGGATAGTGATACGGCCAGCGACTGGGATTATCTGCTGGACAGCTCCCCATCCGACCTGACCGCAGAAAGTGGGAATGTTCAAACCCAATATGCCCTTGACACATCGGGAGACAACACTGCTCTGATCAGCGAAGAGCTTGATGTGGATGGTCAGGGAAGCTTCACCATTGAAACAACCATCAATCTTGAAACGCTTTCCTCGTCAGGCTGGGCAGGCAATATCGTTGAACAATATTCGACCTCCGAAAATGCCGGTTTCTACCTCTACATCTATGACAATCAACTGACCTACATCCAGAATAACGACTCTTCAACGGCCATCAAGGCCGATGTGGGAGATTTGACGACAGGAGAACACTCCATTGCGCTGGTCGTGGATGGGGCGGATGTCTCTATCTATATTGATGGCACTCTTGTCGCCAACGGCACCGAATCCTCCGCCATGAGTGACAGCACTGCGGACCTTTATTTCTTCTCCGGACTTGAAACGCAGGTCAGCGAAATCCGGATCTGGGACACGGCCTTGAGTGCCACTGACATTTCAAACTATCTGGGCGCAGACCTTGATGGAGATGAAAGCAATCTTCTGGCACTGTATGAATTCACCGAAGGCTCGGGCGAAACGGTCTCGGATTCCACAGTCAATGGATATGACCTGACGGTCTATGATACGTCGGCAAGCTGGATTGCCTATGATTATGAAGGCCTTTCCTTCAATGTCGATGCCACGGATGCGGATGCGGATGACACAATATCCTACGCGCTGACAAATGATGCTTCCGGGAATTTTTCCATTGATTCCGATACTGGCGAAGTCTCCTGGAGCGGTTCCGATTTCGACATATCGACCACTCAGTCCTTTGACATTGCCGTTCAGGCAACGGATGCAAACAGCAACAGCTATGTCGAAAGCTTCAGCATAGACATTGGAACGGACGGAGCCGACAGTCTGTCCGCAGACAGTAGCAATGACAGCGTTCTGTATGGCTTTGATGGTGATGACACGCTGACATCGGGTGGCGGCGATGATCTGATCCTTGGCGGAGAAGGCGACGATACCGTTGTCTTCACCAATGACTATTCCGACTATACAATCAATTATGACAGTGAAACCGGATATATCATCGTCACGGACAACACCGGGGACGATGGCACCGATTATCTCACGGGTGTCGACTATCTGCAATTTGCCGACCAGACCATTTCGGTCACCAGCGCTGCAACACAGTTCAACAATCGGCCAGCCATAACATCGAACAGCGGCTCTAAATCTGCCAGCATCAGCCTCGAGGAAAACACGACAAGTGTCATGACCATCGAGGCAAGCGATGATGACGATACCCTCACCTATTCCATCAGCGGCGGTGCGGATGCAAGCTTGTTCACGATCGACAGCGAGACGGGTGAACTCAGCTTTGTCACTGCGCCCGATTATGAAAGTCCAACAGATAGCGGTACGGATAATGTCTATGAAGTGACCGTGACCGTTTCCGATGGCAATGGCGGCACAGACAGTCAGGCACTGGCGGTCACCGTGACAGACGACAGCTTCGAAGGTTCGATCACCGTCACCACGACAGATGATACTGTGGATGGGGATACATCCTCGATTTCCGCGCTTTTGAGCGACATGGGCGATGATGGAGCGATCTCCCTGCGAGAAGCGCTTATCGCCGCCAATAATACAACGGGGTCAGATACGATCATCCTTTCAAGCGGCACTTATACATTAAGCATCGAAGGTGAAAGCGAAGATCTCTGCGCAACTGGCGATCTCGACGTTGTGGACGACGTTACCATTCTGGGCGAGGGAATGGGCTCCACCATCATTGATGCCAACGGCATCGACCGTGTCTTGGAAGTCAGTAGCGGCTCACTTGAATTGAGTGATGTGACCCTGACCGGTGGCGAATTGTCCAACGGGCTCGGTGCCGGTCTGAAGATCAAGTCCGGAGCGTCGGCCACGCTGACATCTGTGGATGTCAATGGCAATACCATCACGACGTCAGGCGGCGGTGCCGGTATCAGCAATACAGGCACCCTGTCCATGACCGGTGGCTATGTACGCAACAACTCGATAACCGGCGGTCTCGGCGGTGGCATTCAAAGCCTGAATGCTTCCATGACGCTTGATAGCGTTGCTGTGGTGAACAACGAGTCAAGTGTCAGCGGTGGCGGCATCTATGTATCAAGCGGTACGGCGACCATCACGAATAGCACCATTGGCGGCAATACGGCCTATTACTTTGGTGGTGGACTCTATAGCGGTTCGACAGTGACCATCACCTATTCGACCATTGCCAACAATACCGCTTCCACGACAGGTGGCGGCGGCATACATAATGAAGGCACTCTCACATTGGGAGCCACGATTGTCGCGGACAACAGCGCGTCCAACGGCACGAATGACATCAACGGAGCGATTACGTCCCTTGGCTATAACATCATCGAGGATACGACCGGAACGAGCGGTACCGAAGCGACCGACATAACCGGCACAGACCCCGGCCTTGGTACCCTCTCGGATAATGGCGGGGACACCCTCACCTATGCCATCACGGAAAGCTCCATTGCCTATGATGCCAGTGGCATCAGCGCACCAAGCACCGACCAGCGCGGGGTGACGCGCGGCGCGAGTGCAGACATTGGCGCATTTGAAGTCGCAACGTCAAATCCGGTCATCACCTCCGATGATGGTGGCGACAGCGCCACTCTCTCCCTTGCAGAAGGGGAAACAGGGGTCACAACCGTTACCGCGACCAACGAGGAAACAGACGAAACACTTGCCTATTCCATCACAGGCGGCGCGGACGCGGACCTGTTCACCATTGACAGCGAAACCGGCGCACTGACCTTTGTCAGCTCTCCTGATTATGAAAACCCAACCGATAGCGACGGCGACAATGTCTATGAGGTCATTGTGCAGGTCTCCGATAGCGAAGGCGGCACCGATAGCCAGACCCTTACGATAACGGTAACCAATGAAACCCAGGCGCCAACTGTCTCGCTCCCATCTTCCTTTACACTGGCGGAAGACAACACCGTCACTTTCAGCTCAGGCAATAGCAACGCAATAACGGTTGATGCGGAATCCGGTTCGAGTGTGACTGTCACCCTCAGCGTCGAAAATGGGACCCTGACCCTGTCTCAAACGACCGGCCTGACAATTTCTGAAGGCAGCAACGGCAGCGCATCCCTGACGATTGTCGGCAGTGTCGAAGATGTCAACGCCGCGCTTGAAGGTCTCACTTACGTACCAAGCCTTGATTATGTCGGCAGTGCGAGCCTGAATATCTCGGTTCAGGACACCTTATGGCTTCAGGCTACAAATGACGCCAGTCTTGTGGCTCGCTATACCTTCGACGATTCAAGTGATCTTGGCGCGGATTCAAGCGGGAATGGCAACGATATCACGATATATGGCGGAGCAAGCAGCACAGACGATGATCAAGGCAGTGTGCTTGACCTTGACGCCGGCGACTACGGTTCCATTTCCGGCACATATGGTAGCCCTGAGAGCCTGACACTCGCCGGCTGGGTCAATCTGGAAACGTCGGGGAATTCGGGTAGTGAACTGATTTCCCTAGGCAATGTCCTGCTTCGCCTTGACACGATAAAGGGCGGTGTTGTCGCCAGTTTCTACGATGGCACAGAGTGGCACCATGTTGAATCCGATACTACGATCGAGGGGACTGGCTGGCATTATATCGCATTTACCTTCGATGCCGATTCCAACACGCAAACGCTTTACATCGATGGTGTCGCTGTTGCGTCGCTCAGCGAGACGGTCTCCATCTCCTATAGTGGGGTGACCAGCTCGTTTATCGGCATTCACGGCACCAAGACCACCGTCAATCTGGATGGCCAGGTCGATGACATCCGGGTTTATTCCTCCGCGCTCAGTGCCGATGAGATAGCTGCGTTGGCCCTGCAAACCCCCAGTGACTCCAATAGCCTCACGATAACCATCTACGAAGTCAATGATGATCCCACCGGGTCGGTGACGATTTCCGGCACGGCAACCGAGGATCAGACGCTGTCTGCCGACACATCGACCATAGCCGACGCCGATGGGCTTGGGGCCTTTTCCTATCAGTGGTACCGCGATGGGGTGGCGATCAGTGGGGCAACGAACTCGACCTATACCCTCACCAATGATGATGTTGGCGCGGCCATCACGGTTGGTGTGTCCTATACCGATGCCAATGGTACGGCGGAAAGTCTCACATCCGACGCAACGGCTGCTGTGACCAACGTCAATGATGATCCCACCGGGTCGGTGACCATCTCCGGCACGGCAACCGAGGATCAGACGCTGTCTGCCGATACATCGACCATAGCCGACGCCGATGGGCTTGGGGCTTTTTCCTATCAGTGGTACCGCGATGGCGTAGCGATCAGCGGGGCAACCGGGTCCACCTATACCCTCACCAATGATGATGTTGGCGCAGCCATCACGGTTGGCGTGTCCTATACCGATGCCAATGGCACGGCGGAAAGTCTCACCTCCGACGCAACCGCTGTGGTGACCAACGTCAATGATGATCCCACCGGGTCGGTGACGATTTCCGGCACGGCAACCGAGGATCAGACGCTTTCTGCCGATACATCGACCATAGCCGACGCCGATGGGCTTGGAGCCTTTTCCTATCAGTGGTACCGCGATGGTGTGGCGATATCTGGTGCAACGAACTCCACCTATACCCTCAGCAATGATGATGTTGGCGCAGCCATCACGGTTGGTGTCTCCTATACCGATGCCAATGGTACGGCGGAAAGTCTCACATCCGACGCAACCGCTGCGGTGACCAACGTCAATGATGATCCCACCGGGTCGGTGACCATCTCCGGCACGGCAACCGAGGATCAGACGCTGTCTGCCGACACTTCGACCATTGCCGACGCCGATGGGCTTGGGGCCTTTTCCTATCAGTGGTACCGCGATGGCGTGGCGATATCTGCGGCAACCGGGTCCACCTATACCCTCACCAACGATGATGTTGGCGCAGCCATCACGGTTGGTGTGTCCTATACCGACGCCAATGGCACCGCTGAAAGTCTCACATCCGACGCAACCGCTGCGGTGACAAACGTCAATGATGATCCCACAGGGTCGGTGACCATCTCAGGCACGGCAACCGAGGATCAGACGCTGTCTGCCGATACATCGACCATAGCCGACGCCGATGGGCTTGGGGCCTTTTCCTATCAGTGGTACCGCGATGGCGTGGCGATATCTGGGGCAACCGGGTCCACCTATACCCTCACCAACGATGATGTTGGCGCAGCCATCACGGTTGGTGTCTCCTACACCGATGCCAATGGCACGGCGGAAAGCCTCACCTCCGGCGCAACCGCTGCGGTGACCAACGTCAATGATGATCCCACCGGGTCGGTGACGATCTCCGGCACGGCAACCGAGGATCAGACGCTGTCTGCCGACACTTCGACCATAGCCGACGCCGATGGGCTTGGGGCCTTTTCCTATCAGTGGTACCGCGATGGCGTGGCGATATCTGGGGCAACGAACTCGACCTATACCCTCACCAATGATGACGTTGGCGCAGCCATCACGGTTGGTGTCTCCTATACCGATGCCAATGGCACCGCGGAAAGTCTCACATCCGACGCAACCGCTGCGGTGACCAACGTCAATGATGATCCCACAGGGTCGGTGACCATCTCAGGCACGGCAACCGAGGATCAGACGCTGTCTGCCGACACTTCGACCATAGCCGACGCCGATGGGCTTGGAGCCTTTTCCTATCAGTGGTACCGCGATGGCGTGGCGATATCTGGGGCAACCGGGTCGACATATACGTTGACCAATGATGATGTTGGCGCAGCCATCACGGTTGGCGTGTCCTATACCGATGCCAATGGCACGGCGGAAAGTCTCACCTCCGACGCAACCGCTGTGGTGACCAACGTCAATGATGATCCCACCGGGTCGGTGACGATTTCCGGCACGGCAACTGAAGAAGAGGTTCTGACTGCCGATACATCGACCATAGCCGACGCCGATGGGCTTGGAGCCTTTTCCTATCAGTGGTACCGCGATGGCGTGGCGATATCTGGTGCAACGAACTCGACCTATACCCTCACCAATGATGATGTTGGCGCAGCCATCACGGTTGGTGTGTCCTATACCGATGCCAATGGTACGGCGGAAAGTCTCACCTCCGACGCGACCGCTGCGGTGACCAACGTCAATGACGATCCCACAGGGTCGGTGACGATTTCCGGCACGGCAACCGAGGATCAGACGCTGTCTGCCGACACTTCGACCATAGCCGACGCCGATGGGCTTGGGGCCTTTTCCTATCAGTGGTACCGCGATGGCGTGGCGATATCTGGGGCAACCGGGTCGACATATACGTTGACCAATGATGATGTTGGCGCAGCCATCACGGTTGGCGTGTCCTATACCGATGCCAATGGCACGGCGGAAAGTCTCACCTCCGACGCAACCGCTGTGGTGACCAACGTCAATGATGATCCCACCGGGTCGGTGACGATTTCCGGCACGGCAACTGAAGATCAGAGGTTCTGACTGCCGATACATCGACCATAGCCGACGCCGATGGGCTTGGAGCCTTTTCCTATCAGTGGTACCGCGATGGCGTGGCGATATCTGGGGCAACCGGGTCGACATATACGTTGACCAATGATGATGTTGGCGCAGCCATCACGGTTGGCGTGTCCTATACCGATGCCAATGGCACGGCGGAAAGTCTCACCTCCGACGCGACCGCTGCGGTGACCAACGTCAATGACGATCCCACAGGGTCGGTGACGATTTCCGGCACGGCAACCGAGGATCAGACGCTGTCTGCCGACACTTCGACCATTGCCGACGCCGATGGGCTTGGGGCCTTTTCCTATCAGTGGTACCGCGATGGCGTGGCGATCAGTGGGGCAACCGGGTCCACCTATACCCTCACCAACGATGATGTTGGCGCAGCCATCACGGTTGGCGTGTCCTATACCGATGCCAATGGCACGGCGGAAAGTCTCACCTCCGACGCAACCGCTGTGGTGACCAACGTCAATGATGATCCCACCGGGTCGGTGACGATTTCCGGCACGGCAACTGAAGAAGAGGTTCTGACTGCCGATACATCGACCATAGCCGACGCCGATGGGCTTGGAGCCTTTTCCTATCAGTGGTACCGCGATGGCGTGGCGATATCTGGGGCAACCGGGTCGACATATACGTTGACCAATGATGATGTTGGCGCAGCCATCACGGTTGGCGTGTCCTATACCGATGCCAATGGCACGGCGGAAAGTCTCACATCCGACGCGACCGCTGCTGTGACCAACGTCAATGATGATCCCACCGGGTCGGTGACGATTTCCGGCACGGCAACCGAGGATCAGACGCTGTCTGCCGACACTTCGACCATTGCCGACGCCGATGGGCTTGGGGCCTTTTCCTATCAGTGGTACCGCGATGGCGTGGCGATCAGTGGGGCAACCGGGTCCACCTATACCCTCACCAACGATGATGTTGGCGCAGCCATCACGGTTGGTGTGTCCTATACCGATGCCAATGGTACGGCGGAAAGTCTCACCTCCGACGCGACCGCTGCTGTGACCAACGTCAATGATGATCCCACCGGGTCGGTGACGATTTCCGGCACAGCAACCGAAGAAGAGGTTCTGTCTGCCGACACTTCGACCATTGCCGACGCCGATGGTCTCGGGGCCTTTTCCTATCAGTGGTACCGCGATGGTGTAGCGATCAGTGGGGCAACGAACTCGACCTATACCCTCAGCAATGATGACGTTGGCGCAGCCATCACGGTTGGTGTCTCCTACACCGACGCCAATGGCACGGCGGAAAGTCTCACATCCGACGCAACGGCTGCTGTGACCAATGTCAATGAAGAGCCCTCTGGAGCGGTCATCATCTGGGGGTCTCCCGTTGAGGATCAACTTCTTTATGCTGATACCTCGACCATTGCCGATCCGGATGGTCTTGGGGTCTTCTCCTATCAGTGGTATCGCGATGGCGTGGCAATTTCCGGCGCGACGAACGCAACTTACAGGCTCGGAGATAATGACGTCGGGGCAACAATAACGGCTAGTGTATCCTATACCGATGGGTATGGCACACCAGAGAGTCTCACCTCCGATGCAACCGCTGCCATTGCCAATGTCAATGACGCACCGACCGGGTCGGTGACCATCTCCGGCACGGCGACTGAGGGAGAACGGCTATCCGCCGATGCGTCCTCGATCGCTGACATCGACGGGTTGGGAAGCTTCGCCTATCAATGGTACCGGGATGGGTCGGCAATTAGTGGCGCGACAGGATCAAGCTACACCCTTACAAGCGATGACGTCGGCGCGGCCATAACGGTCGAAGTGTCCTATAACGACGCTCATGGTACTCAGGAAAGCCTCACTTCGACCAAGACCGACAAGGTGGCAGAAGCCAAGAGCCAGACGGGGCATGTCATCATAGAGGATCTTTCGGGCGAGGATGCCGATCAGCAGGACGCCTATGAGAGTGATGGGGACGAGGATAATTCGGAGCAGGAAGAAACCGGCTCGGACGATGCACAGGCTGGGCTCTCGGCAAGCGGAACAGGCGAATCCCTCACCACGAGTGACACCCAGGGTACTTCAGGGGCCACCCCGAATGGCCTCGCAGCAAAAGGAAGCAGCGCCAACGGATGGTTCCAGTTTCAATCCGATGCATCAGATCATTCCGCAGGTGATCGACCGGACAAAGAGACTTTCCTGGATAATAATATTTCCATTTCCAGTGACAGAGCGACAGCGAACCAGAATATCGAGCCGTTTTCTCTTCATCCTACCTCGATCGAGACCACCCAATATTCCTTCGGGCTCATTGATTTTGGCGAAAAGGCCATCATCAGGGAAATTGACCAGACATTCGCGTCCATTCACAAAAAGGAAGCTCTTGAATATGTCGATGTCGACAGCGTCGTCTTGAGCTTCGGCACCGCATTGAGTGCGGGCTTTGTCAGTTGGGTGATCCGCAGCAGCGTTCTGACGACGGCCTTCCTTACCAGCGTTCCGGTCTGGCAGGGCTTCGACCCGCTTGTGGTCATGTCCAACAAGGACGTCCGGGAAGGTGACGATGATGATCAGGAGGCGGATCCGTCACAAGTGGAACGCATTTTCGACGAAGCCTCCCACACCGACAAGCAAGCAAGGCAAGCAGACAATGAGTAGATCCCTGACCCCCCTATCCAGAATTAGCCTGGGGCTTGCAGGCATAACGGCCAGCTTGCTGCTCATTGCTGACGTATTGCACATCATTCCTGACGAGACGCGCTTCGAAATGCAGTCCCGCGTGGTGACAGCAGAAGCGCTGGCCATCCAGTTGGCCAATTCGGTGAGCCTTGACTATACGGATCTGTTGCAGGCGACCATGTTATCGGTGGTCGAGCGAAACCGCGATGTCAACTCCATTGCCGTTCGGGATGCGAACGGAACGATCATCATGCAGGCGGGGGATCATGCAAAATTCTGGAAACCGCCACATGACGAGCAGTCGACAATCGAATATGTGCAGGTCCCGCTGAAATCGAGCGAAAAGAACTGGGGCAAAGTGGAAATCGCTTTCAAGCCGCTTTCGAGCAGCGCTCCGGTTCTGGGCCTGCCTCTGTCTTTCATTGTATTTGCCGGCTTCATGGTCCTTGCCAGCATCCCGAGTTTTCGCTTCATCCTGCACCGGACCTTGCGTGAATTCGACCCTTCCGGCGTGGTGCCCGAGCGGGTCAAGACGGCTTTCAATACCCTGGCTGAAGGGGTGCTCATTCTTGACGAGCGCCAGGTTATCCTGCTCTCGAACGAGAATTTTGCCAAAACGGTCGGCAAAAGCGCCGATGACCTGCTGGGTATGCATGTGAATGACCTGAATTGGCGCCCATGGGGCGAAAGCTCTTCCCTGTCGGAACCCTGGAAGATCGCCATCAGAGACAGCAAGCAAGTCACCGATGCCAAAATCGCGCTCAAGGACTGTTCCGGCGGGCTGAGAAGCTTCATGGTCAACGCCACATGCATCCTCAATGGCAAGGGCAAGGCTTCCGGGGTCATCGTGACCTTTGATGACGTCACGGCACTTCAGCAGAAAAACGACGACCTGGTGCAGGTTGTTCGCAAGTTGCAGCTGTCGGAAGAGGCCATTTCCAGCCATAACAGGGAATTGCAGTTTCTGGCTGATCATGACCCGCTTTCCGGCTGTTTCAACCGTCGTGCCTTCTTCAAGCGGTTCGAAAGCTATCTTGATGAGGCAATTGAAAAACAGATCAGCCTAACCTGTATCATGATCGACCTCGATCATTTCAAGAAAATCAACGACCAATATGGCCACGGCATAGGCGACGAGGTGATTTCGGGCCTTGGTACCCTGTTGCGCGAAAGCACGGGCCGCAGCGATCTGGTCGGTCGCTATGGTGGGGAAGAATTCTGCATCATTCTGTTTGACTGTAGCCCGTCGGAAAGCCTCGGCTGGGCCGAGACCATTCGGCAGAATGTAATCCGGCGCTCAAGCGGCTGGCTGGGATGTGACAAGACGGTCACGACCAGTATCGGGGTGTCTTTTCTGGAAGGTCGGCAGTGCCGCGTCAAGGCTCTGGTTGATGAGGCCGACGAGGCCCTGTATGAAGCCAAGGAAACAGGGCGCAACAAGGTTGTGGTCTGGAACAAGGACGAAGAGCTTTCCATCGAAAGTCTGTCGCTTGAAGCGCAGGAGAACGACCAGCCTCATGACAGGCGTCTGCCATCTGTGCAGACAGACGAGATCATCCACACCACCTCTCCTCACATCAGTCAGATCGTGCCGCAACAGCAGACAAGCAAAGACATCGCGACGGAACAGGACAATATCACTGCGAAAGACATTTTCTCCTCGCGGCTGGACCATGCGATCAGCTATGCACAGAAAGGCAATCGGAAAATTGCCGTGCTGGCCATCTCGATCGAACTGATCGATCAGTATGCAGATCTCATCGACAATGATTCAGGCACAGAGGTGACCGAGACAATCCAGACCCGTCTGGCACTGGCGCTCAACCAGTTTGAAATCCTCTCGCTCATTGGCAGTGCGGAGTGCCTGCCCTCACCCATTCAGGTTTCCGAGGACAAGTTCATTGTCGAAATTCCGGACTTGCAGGACACCAGCCCGATCACATGGATCGTGAAGAACCTGTTCGAGAGCCTTGAAGTTCCGATCAGCCTCAGTCAGGGCCATTTCTACCCGAGTGCCGACATCGGCATCGCCCTTTATCCCGATGATGGTGAAAGCTCCGAGCTGCTTATCAAACGCGCTGCGATTGCCGCCCAACATGCTCGCACGGATGAGGGTCTCAACAATTATCAGTTTTTCACCCAGGACATGAACGAGAATTCCCGTCGACAGTTGACTGTCGAGGCAGGTATCCGCGACGCGATCAAGCAGAATGAGTTCGAGCTCTATTACCAGCCGATCATCAATGCGCGTTCGGGTCATCTTGATGGTGTGGAAACCCTGCTCAGGTGCAACAGTGAAAGCCTCAGGTCCATTCCGATCAATATCGTGATTTCCGTTGCCGAGCAAACCGGCCTGATCATCGGTCTGGGCGAGTGGATCACCAAAGCGGCGCTCGAACAGGCCATTTCATGGTATGAAACCGGGATTGATCTGCCGCGCATTTCCATCAACCTGTCCGCCGTCCAATTGAACAACCGGGACGCCATGGAGCGCCTTTATGCGATCTTGATGGAATCGAACCTGCCGCCGCAAAAATTGCAGCTGGAGATTACCGAGACTGCCATTCTGAACAATGTCACTTATGCCAGCACGGCGCTCATGCGTCTTCAGCAGATGGGCATTTCGATTGCTCTTGATGATTTCGGCACCGGGCAGTCTTCCCTGAGTTATCTGCGACGCTTCCATCCTGATGCACTCAAAATCGACCGCTGCTTCATCAATGAAATCACCGCATCGAACACCGACGAAACCCTTGTCTCGGCCATGATCACAGTGGCGCAACGCATGGGCATTCGCGTGATCGCCGAGGGTGTGGAAACCGAAACCCAGATGGACAAATTGCGGCGTCTCGATTGTGACGAAATCCAGGGCTATTTCATATCCAGACCCGTGCCACGACACGAGATCGAGGAATGGCTGTTCAGACCCAAACGAAAAGAAAGACTGAATTTCAAGAAGGCCTCATAAGCCTTCCTTGCATCTGGGTTCTCTTGTGCCATTTTTCGGGGCCCGTCATTCTCGCCACGCCGCCTGCCGACCTGTTTGCAATCTTTTCTCTGGTCGGCGCATCCCGGGCAAACCAGACCTCTTGATTCTGCTTTGCGTTTCCTTGGTGCTCTTTCTCTGCTAAGCATGCCTCAGAGACCTATCAAATACGGGCAAGGCCACCCCTTGTCAGGATCAGGACATGTCGCAAATACACTCGAAATTTTCCAGCCCCTCCGCCCTCCGCAATCGCGCACCAATCGCCAATCGGCTACGCGATATCCTGCCTGAGAAAGGAACGGTTCTCGAAATCGCCAGCGGCTCGGGCGAGCATGTCATTCACTTCGCCCCGCTCTTTCCCAACCTCACATGGCAGCCCTCCGATCCTTCGCCCGAAGCGCGGGCCTCGGTTTCGGCATGGCTCGATGAGACAGCCTCTGCCACGATCATGCCACCGCTTGATATCGACACGACAAGCGATATCTGGCCGATAGACCGGGCCGACGCGATGATTGCCATCAACATGATCCATATCAGCCCATGGGCTGCGACCGAGGGCCTGTTCAGGGGGGCAAGCAGACTGCTGACCTCCGGGGCACCTGTGGTGCTTTATGGCCCCTATCGGCAAGATGGCAGGGTCCTTGTCGACAGCAACGCAGCGTTTGATGCTTCACTGCGCGCCCGCAACCCGGAATGGGGTATTCGCAAGCTTGAGGATGTGGCAAGCCTTGCTGCCGATTTCGGTTTTGCCCTGGAGAGTGTCACCGATATGCCCGCCAACAATCTTTGCGTCGCCTTCAGGCGTCGATGACGGGGACTTTTCGCGGTTCCATCCATCGCCCGCCCCCTAAGGCGGAAGACGGGCCCACCCGACCAGAGCCAGACGTTTCATCAAATCCCTGCCATTTCGCCTTCTTCTCCTCGCCGGTAAAAAGGCCCAGAGGCGGGGTTTTTAGTCCGCGTCTGGGCCTAAGCTGCTCAGTGAGGGGAACTGAGAGAGCTACAGTTTTGTCAGGATCATCACCAGCCCGGGAAAGGCAACCGTCGCGGCCAGAGCGAGGGTGAGCACCAGATAGAATGGCAACTGATGTCTCATCACTTCGCTCACCGGGCATTTCGCTATGGAGGCTGTGATAAAGAGAAGGAGCCCGACCGGTGGCGTGACGTTGCCATAGACCAGCGAAAGGCACATGATGACGCCGAAATGCACAGCGTCAAAACCATAGCTGGCGCCAAGCGGGGCAAAGACCGGGACCAGAATGATCACTGCCGCAGTCACATCGACCACACAGCCGACGGCGAGAATGAACAGCACCACGAGCAGAATGGCGATATTGGGGCTGGAAGTCACGCTCTGCACCCAGTCAACGACCATCTGTGGCACTTGCTCAAGCGCCAGCACCCAGCCGAAAATCCCGGCGGAAGCGATGATCAGACCCAGAATGCCCGTGGTCAGCGCAGCATCGAGGGCGACCTGCCCCAGCTTCTTGATGCCGATCTCGCGATAAAGCACAAGGCTGACGATACAGGCATAGACAACCGCAACCGCCCCCGCCTCTGTCGGCGTGAAAATGCCACCCAGAATCCCGCCGACGATGATGATCGGGGCGAGCAAGGCGGCGGCGGCATGTTTGGCCGCTGTCACGCGATCCTTGAAAAGCGTTTTCTCGCCACCGCCCCAGCCATGACGCCGGGCCATGATGGCATTGACGATGAAAAGACCGATCGCAATGAAGAGGCCGGGAACAACGCCGGACAGAAACAGGTTGCCAACAGAGACCCCGGCAAGTGAGCCATAAACGACCATGATGATCGAGGGGGGAATGATCGGGCCGATGGCGGCACTTGAGGCCTGAAGCGCAGCGGAATAGCCAGCCGAGTAGCCGGACCGTTTCATCGCCGGGATGAGAACCGAGCCGGTGGCTGTGGCGCTTGCCGCGCTCGAACCTGTAAGAGCCGAAAAAATGGTACTGGCCAGCACGGCCACTTGCGCCAGGCCGCCTCTCCAATGGCCCACCATGGCCTCGGCGAAGGAAATCATGCGCCGGGCCATGCCGCCTTGCTCCATGATGGCACCGGCCAGAATGAAGAAGGGAATGGCCAGCAGGGACGTACTGTCGAGCAATACGAAGACCCGTTGCGGGACCACGGCGAAGGGGATTTGCATGTCCGAAGTCAACAGCGCGAATGCACCGGACAGGCCCATGGCGGCGGAAACCGGCACGCGCAGAATAAGAAGAACAACGAAGGAAATCAGCAAATAGGGAAGCATGTTACTCTCCTTCGCCCAAGGCAGCGACATTGTCTTGTCCGGCCTGCCCGGCAGGAGCACGCAAGACCCCGACAAGATGTTCAAAGGCGAAAATCACGGTAAAAAATCCGAACAGGGGCAAGGCAAGTTGAACCCAGGCGATGGGCAACCCTGTTGCCGGCGACGTCGAGGTCCAGTTCAACTGCATCAGTTGCCAGCCACCGATGCCGATGACGCTGGCAAAGACGATCAGCCCCAGATCGGCGATTGTGAGCAACACGCGCTCGGCTCTGGCACCCAGGATTTCTTCCAGAATGGTGATGGCCATATGGGTCCCCTGCCTTGCACACACTGCCGCGGCCAGAAAAACCATCCAGATGAAGCTGTATCGCGAAATCTCATCAATCCAGCCAAGGGAATTGGAAAAGGCATATCTCAACACGACCTGCATGAATGTAATGGAAACAAAAAAGACAAACAGGGCGGTGATGATCCAGCTGAGGAATCGCTCAAGGAAGCGCATGTTTCATACTCCTATGAACAGGCCGGCGGCCGATGGGCTTGCCGACCTGCTGGTCAACATCAGGCAATCAGCATTTTCACAAGATCTTTGCCGTCTGGTCCCAGATCCTTGGTGAGCAGATCCCAAACCGGCAGCACGGCTTCCCGAAGAGGGTCGGTATTGAGCTCATTCACTTTGAGGCCAGCCGTTTCAAGCGCCTTGAGTGAGGCGGCATTGTCAGCACGGGCAACGCTTCTTTGTTTTCGGAATGCTTCGCGGGCTGCCAATTCAACGGCTTTCTGCTGGTCTGCGGAGAGCTTCCCATATGCAAATTTGCCAATCACCATATGAATGGGATTATATTGGTGGCGGGTCAATGAGTAGAATTTTGAAACTTCATTGAATTTCTGTTGCGTTACCGCTGCCGGAGTGCCTTCGGCCCCGTCCACGACGCCGGTCTGCATGGCGGTGTAAACCTCGGAATACGGGATCGGTGTCGGGGAAGCACCAAGGGCTTTCATCGGCTCGATATGCAGCTTGGCTTCCGGAACGCGCAATTTCAGGCCTTTGAAATCTTCAATGCCGGTGATCGGGCGCACGGTGTTGAAGACAGAGCGCCATCCCAATTCACCCCAGGCAAGAATGCGCATGCCAGCCTGTTTGAACATCGCTTCGGACAGATGTTCGGAAAATTCGCCTTCCAGCAGTTTGTCCACGTGGGCATCATCGCGGTAGGAATAGTAAAGGGCCGCGGTCACCATGATGGGCGCAAGGTTGGCGCTGTAGTCGGGACCTGAAGAGGTGATATCGACCGAGCCAAGTTTGAGGCCTTCATACAGATCGCGCAGATTTCCCAACTGACCGGCAGGGAAGACCTTGACGTCAACCGCGCCTCCCGTGGCCTCTTTGGTCAGTTTCGCAAATTCAAGATAGCCTTTGTGGGTCGCACTTTCCGGAGATTCAATGTGCGCTGCGCGCAGCGTTACGGCGGACTTTGCGGATACAATTGCAGGGGCTCCCAAAATGGCAGCACCGGTAAGACTGGTTTTGAGCAACTGGCGGCGCGTCAAAGCCAACTTTGCGCTCTTGGACATGTTTGTACTCCTCCTAGATAACCACCGCCCCACCGGACGGCACACTATAGACTTGACAAATAAACAAGCTGGTGTCAACAAATTGGTTGGACCGGTTGACCAATTTTTTCATCAAGGAGGAGCAAGTGTCCCATTTATCCAAAAGGACCCGGATTGCGAATATAGACGTTTCCGCATATCGGGTACCGCTCAAAAAACCTTGGGTTTCTGCGGCTCACGCCATCACGCACCACGAACATATTCTGGTAGAAATCGAGCTGGAAAATGGTGTTAAGGGTGTCGGCTGGACCTCCACCATGGGAAATGCCGGTCTCGCAGTCACCGCTTTGGCAAAAAGCTATTTGGCTCCGATGCTTATCGGGCGCAGCGTTTATGAACATGAAATTCTGTGGAATAATCTGTGGCGGCGCAGCCATCAGCCTGGTCCGAGCGGTATCGCCTCGCTGGCCGTTGCCGCCTTTGATCTTTGCCTTTGGGACTTGCGTGGCAAGCTTGCGGGCATGCCGGTGCGCCATCTGATCGGTGGTGAGAGCGACAAGATCGAGATCTACGCAAGCGCGGTCAATCTGCATTTGAGCGAAAAGGCTCTAGTTGAACAAACCCGCGAATTTCTCGATGCGGGCAACAGGAAATTCAAGATCAAGGTCGGACGGCCCAATATCGACGAAGACCTGTCCCGGATTGCTGCGGTGCGCGACGTCATCGGCGATCTGCCCATGATGCTTGACGCGAACCAGCGCTTCAAACCGGGTGAAGCCTTGCAGCGGATCAATGCCTATGCGCGCTTCAATCCTGTCTGGATGGAAGAGCCCATGGCCTCCGACGATGCCGGCAGCCATGCTCGGCTGGCGGCGGTCTCGCCGGTACCGATTGCGCTGGGAGAAGAAGTCTCGACCCGGTTCGAATTCTGGAACTATGTCTCGGCCGCCGCCGTTCACTATCTTCAGCCCAATGTTCTCAAGGTTGGCGGTATAAGCGAATGGCTCAAGTTGGCCCATTTGGGCAATTGCGCCAATCTGTTCATTGCTCCGCACGGAGCGCTGGAAGCCTCGGTGATCGTTGCCCCCGCGATACCGGGTTGCTTTTCGGTGGAAAATATCGACGGCGGCAGCTTTGTCGATCAAGGAATCGCATTTGAAACCATGCAAATCAAGGATGGTGAGGTCACTCTGCCGACCATTCCGGGACTGGGTGTTGAATTTGACATGGCAACTCTTGCGTCCTATCGTGTGGACTTCGATATTGAAGTTCCACTCGCCGATCCCTCGAAGTATTATGACAATGACTAATCGCCGTATTGCTGCTCCGGTTCGTGTCTACAGGCAAGTGGCTGACGATCTTCAGGATCGTATAGTGGCTGGAGAATTTCCCGAAGGAGGAAAGCTCCCCACCGAGCGGTCGCTTGCAACCGAATATGGCGTTTCGCGCACCTGTGTTCGCGAGGCCTTGCTGGCGATGGAGATTTCCGGTCTTGTTTCCATCCGTGTCGGCTCGGGCGTGTTTGTTCTGCCATCGAGTGAGAAAGTCCGCACCGACGAGCGCAGCCCCAGCGAAATACTCGAAGCCCGTTTGATTGTGGAACCCGAGCTTTGCGCCCTTGCCGCAGAGCGGGCAACGCCCGAGGAGCTCGAAGCGATCGGCAAATGCCTCACCGTCATGCATGACGAGCAAACAAAGGAAACGGAGACCGAACAGGGAGACAGGGAATTCCATCGCCTGATTGCCGAAGCGGCCCGCAATTCGATGCTCTATGATGTGGTCGTGGGGATCTGGAAGGAAATGGAAGATCCGATGTGGCAGGCGCTACAAAAGCATATCCGTAATCCTTCCCTGCGTCTTGGCTGGATCGAGGATCACCATGATATCCTCTCAGCCCTCAAGTCTGGCGACAAGCGCAAGGCGAGACATGCCATGAAAGCCCATATCAAAAGGGTCACAAGCACCTTGCAAAGGGGCAAATTCCTCTAGAATCGAACTGCCTGTTTCTTCCCACACCCGGCTTTTTGTGTGCCATGGACCTGCTTTTCTGTGCAGTGGGCCTGCCTTTCTTTCCCGTTCGTCTGCCTTCCTGTGTCGTTGACCTGCCCTGTCGATTGACTGGCTGGACAAATCACGTTTGCAAAGGCAGACTTGCCTCTTCATGCGCCATTGCAACCGGGAGAGATGACACCTTGCTCGAAACCCTGCCGTTTTTTGCCAATACCGGCCTTGGCGAGGGCACCTTGTGGACCCTTGTCATTGCCAGCTATTTCACCTCTGCGCTCACCGCCGCATTTGGCATCGGCGGAGGGGTCGCGCTGCTAGCCATCCTCAGCATGGCCATTCCGGTCACCACGCTCATTCCCCTTCATGGCATGGTACAGATGGGCTCCAACGCCGGTCGGGCCTGGCATTTGCGCCAACATGTCAAATGGTCGTTCATTGCCGCCTTCTCACTCGGAGCCCTGATCGGCACCGCCATCGGCTCGCAGATTGTCATCGCCTTGCCAGACGCGCTGTTGAAAGTGGTTCTGGCCCTGTTCATTCTGGCGCTGGTCTGGGCACCCAATCCGAAATTCATTCGCGGCGGTGCTTTGACCAATGCGTTTGGCGGGGCGATTTCGTCCTTGGGCAGCATGTTTGTGGGGGCCACCGGCCCTCTGGTTGCGGCGCTCGTGGCGGGAAAGGCCGATGATCGTCAGGGCGTCGTCAGCACTCATGCCACCGCCATGACCATCCAGCATGGTCTCAAGATCATCGCCTTCGGCATGGTCGGCTTTGCTTTCTCAACGTGGCTCGGTCTGATTGTGGCGATGATCGCGACCGGTTATCTTGGCACGATTACCGGTGGCAAGATCCTGCGCGTGATGGACGAGAAACTGTTCCGCAAGATCTTCAAGCTGATCCTCACCGCCCTCGCCCTGTTCATGCTCTTCAAGGGCGTTCAAGGCCTGCTCTGAACTTGTTATCGGGCATATATGCTTCAATGCGGTAATGATCGAGCCTAACCTCAGTGCACCATTCCATCAAATGTCAGATAGGACGGCGCAAGGAGTATTTGCCAAGGAATTTCGCAGGTGAGGACCCTTCGCTCTCAAGTTTTTTCTGACATTCCTATGTCTTTGAATGCGCGCCTCGTTGCTTGCCATTCACTTTTGCATAGTGGGTGCAGGGAACCCGAGCGATGAATAAAAATCTGCCAGAAACATCTCCACCACTTCAATCTTGGGCAAAGAACCGTCTCGGACATTGATAGCCATAAGATCCAAATCATAAACCCAGTCACCTCCTTTTTTTAGCGGAGGTTGGGCATAGTCAATTTCAAGTTTATGAAATCCCAGTTTCTCTATAGCAACCCTAAATTTCGATTCTTTATTTGACTCAGCAAATACAAAATTAACATTTTTTTCTTTTATATCTTCAACTATTACATTCAAAATTTTTTTAGCAACCCCACTTCTTCTGAATACATTTTTTACAAAAACATAGGTCAAAAGAATATACTGGTTACATAAAAAGCTCTGATACACGATAAAACCAACAATATTTCCATCGTCTTCTATTGACAGCTTTAAATTCCACGTTGGATCCCCTGAAGAATAAGACGTTATCCAATATTCCAGACTGTCAATTTCATCATTATTAAAATGCTGACTATTTGAAATCAGTTCGTGGCATTCTTTAATATAATTTATAGCCAATTCTTTTTCAAAATGCCGAATATCAACGATTTTCACTGGAGAACTTTCAAAATTGAGCCGACCAAACCATATCCGTCTGTGACGATAGATATAATGCTTAGAATAGCAATAAAAAGCAAAATCCTGTTGATTTTATTATTATCAAATATAAGACCTATGTCATTAATTTCTTTTATTAACTCACTATGTCCATCAAGAAATTTCTGATAGTAATCACGCCGATATGAAATTTTTCTGACATCATGAGCGCTATTATATAAATTTATTTCATTTTTATATCGAAAAATATTCTCAACATAATCAACATTCAACAAATGAAAGGCCTTTGTCTTTCTTAAAATATTTGGAATAACAATTTTTTTGGAAAGTTTAACTGGATTGTTGAGTCGATTTTTTACTGTCTTGTTAAGCTCCAAGAAAGGCTCTGATGTTCTTTTATTTACATTGCTTCCATGAATAATTTCTTGAATTATGTCTTCAGTTTGGTTTACAACATCCTCGTTATTTATGCAGATCATGGCAGGCAAGAATAAATAGGGGCAGGTTCCAATTTGAAATTTGGTTTCTTTGAATGTCCGCCAATCCGCAGAGAAAACGAAAAACGCGTTTTTTGTAATAATCTGGTATTCGCTTTCAACGGGGCAGGAAGGTTCCAGCGAGTCGCTAATCTCGTGTTCGTCCTGATATTGAAAGTCGATGATCCCCTGTACCATTCCTGATATTGCTTTGAAATATTCAAATTTACTCGAGCACTCCCGACAATCGTGATATTTTCTCAGTTCATCAAAAATATTTTTGTCTTCAATGCCGAGAATTAGATTTCTTACATTATGCTTCTGAAAACGAATATTATTTATATCAACGTCATATATTTCTTTCAGGAAATTATACAATGGATAGCTGCGATTACAGAAACTCTTCAACCTATTATTGACAAATTCAATAAAATTTAGATCTGTTCCGCCGCTACAAGAAAATTTCACGCCATTTTCACTATTCCGAAGACCTTCAGTGTTACTTTGTATTTTCATTAGCTGAATGATTTCATACTCACTCAACTTATCAAGTTCATCCTCTTTCGGGAAAATTGACAAAATATAATAGATGTTTCCAGATTCAAATACTGCAAAAAGATCAACGAAATGAAACTCTCCGTTCCAGCCATCCTGACAACGGCTTTTCAAGAGGACGTTTCTATCTTCCGCTTTGTACAAAATTGATTGAGGAAACGAAACTCTGACATCGTGTCTGTAGTTTTCTGAATAGTCTTCACATTTCAAGACGACTGGACAAGTTGATACCTTATGGTTCGCCAAAGTAATATCGTCTATAAAAGAGGAAAATGGCGATAGATGTTTTTCAAACAAACTATCATCCATTTTGGCGAAATATTTTTTTACATTCTCAAGAATGACATTTTCTTTTTCGACACCATCAAATTCACATTTTACAACAAAATTTATAAATATATTCGAATTGAAAACCACACTTGGCTTTTCATCCACTTCCACTAAATCCGCCACTGGTTTCTGTTCCCGATTTCAAAATTCAATAAACTGCCATTTTCACTTGTCTCTGAGGCAATCATACAGCAATTTTTTAGCTGCATATCGAATTAAATGCTCTCTTTGAAAACAGGCAACAAACCGACCCATGCCTTACACTGACCTTAGCAGCGTATTCTGGTCGATCATGTGATTCTGGTTGATGAGCCTTGCCGCGCCTCCGAGGACGCGCGCCTTGCGGCCGATATGGCCTGCATCGATGTCGGGCATCGTCACCCCTTGCAAATCGATGATATCCATCTGGTGGCGGAATTCCTCGACGAGCCTTGTTCTGATCGTTTCGGGAAAGGCCCCGTCAATAACGACCCCTTCGAAGTCGATCACCGCCAACGCAGAGACTGTTGCATGGGCAAGATTGCGCGCTGCCCTGACAATCCAGTTTGATAGCACCGGTTCAAGTCTCTCCCAATCGATGGACTCATCGTGAATATCCGGCATATCGAGTTTTTCGGTCGTGAGCATATGTTCGAGCACGATCAGCGAGGCGTGATCAACCAGTCGGTCCCCTTCCTTGTCTGGCACGCGCATGGGGCCAAAGCCGCCCGCATTGCCCTTGCGCCCGGAAAAGACGCTGCCGTTGAGAACAATGCCACCGCCAATGAAGGTGCCGACAAAGAAATAGATCCAGTCCTGAAACTGGCTTCGCGAGCCAAAGACCAACTCGGCGCGACAGGCTGCCGTTGCGTCATTCTCGAACAGGATTTCCCACGGCACCAGCTCTTGCAGCGCTGCGACCAGATCAAACTCGCGCCAGGCGTCCATCTCCTCGGGTGGAGCACCAAACTCGCTTGTCCAGCTCCAAAGCTCGAACGGCATCGTCACTCCCATGCCTGCAATGGTGCTTCGCTTCTGCTTTGCAGATCGCAAAAGGCCCGTCAGATTGTCATTGAAAAAGGACAGCGCCAATTGCGGTGTCGGATATGGGATGATGATGCGGCGGGATGCCTTTATTCGCCCCATGAAATCAATCACCGCAAGTTCCATGCTTTTGCGGCCGATGGCCAGAGACACGTAATATCTGACATCAGGATTGATACTCATCGGGGTGGATGGCTGACCGATCCGACCCCGGATCGGTTCATTGCGAAGCACGAAGCCATCTGCCTCCAGCGAACGAAAAATGGTGGAAATTGCGTTGGGTGACAGCCCGGTCGCTCTTGTCGCCTCTGCTTTGGTCACAGCCCCGTGATCGCGAATCAACTGGAGAACAAGCCGCTCGTTATAGCTCCTGATGGCGACCTGATTGGAGCCTTTCTGATAGCTGCTTTGCTGCGCTTGAGGGCTGTTATTATTCATCTTTTTACTATTTTGATACGCTTCCGGCTTCTGTCCCGAAAGCTCATTTGCGTTTGCGGCATTCTAGAAATCTGCAAATCGTTCCGCAAGACCAAACCTTGTCCCTTATGCCATCGTATTATTAATTCATTAGGAAGTATTAATTGACAAGCTTTTCAATTCAGAGTTACCGATAGGAAGGCGGCAGCCATGCCGCTTTGGGGGAAGCTTCGATATAAACACTGTTGGTCATGCTCACGCCAATCGAGGCTTTTTGCCCTTGGAGGAGACTTCGTTGTGCAGCTCCGGACATTCACGGATCACACAACAGAAGGTTGAGGCAATTGGAACCTGGAGTTCACTATGAAATATCTTACCACCCTTGCAACAGCATTGCTGGTTTCCGCTGGCATGTCCGTAGCTGCATCGGCAGCAGACACCTCTGTGTGCCTGATCACCAAAGATGCAACCAATCCGTTTTTTGTTAAAATGAAAGAAGGTGCCGAAGCCAAGGCCAAGGAACTCGGCGTCGAGCTGCGCAGTTTTGCCGGCAAATATGATGGCGACCATGAAACACAAGTCTCGGCCATTGAAACCTGCATCGCAGCGGGCGCTGGCGGTATTCTTCTGGTCGCAACCGATTCCAAGGCGATCACCGGTTCGGTCAAGAAGGCACGGGACGCGGGCCTTGTTGTCATCGCTCTTGATACGCCACTTGATCCGATGGACGCTGCCGACATGACCTTTGCCACCGACAACTTCCTTGCCGGTGAACTGATCGGGCAATGGGCAGCCAAAACCATAGATGATCCGGCTAAGGCAAAAATCGGCCTCATCAACATCAATGTCACCCAGCCATCTGTCGGCGTTCTGCGCAATCAGGGCTTCCTGACCGGCTTCGGCATCGATATTGGCGACAAGAGCAAATGGGGCGACGAAACCGATAGCCGCATCGTTGGACAGGAAATCGGCAACGGCAACGCAGAAGGCGGCCGCAAGGGCATGGAAAACCTGCTCGCCATCGATCCTGACATCAATGTCGTTTACACGATCAACGAACCAACCGCAGCAGGCGCCTATGAAGCTCTGAAAGCCTTTGGCAAGCAGAATGACGCGATCATCGTATCGGTCGACGGCGGCTGCCCGGGCGTTGCCAATGTTGGCGCAGGCATCATTGGTGCAACCGCGCAGCAATATCCGCTTGATATGGCAGGCAAAGGCGTGGAAGCCATTGTCAAAGCCGTTAAAACCGGTGAAATGCCAGCGGCAACAGAAGGCAAAGACTTCTACGATACCGGCGTTGGCCTTGTCACCGACAAGCCGGTCAAGGGGCTGAAACAGCTCACCGTCGAAGAAGGCAAGAATCTTTGCTGGGGCTAATGCCCATTGTGATGATCCCAATTCGGAACGCCGTCATCGGCGTTCCGTCCCCTTGCAATCCTTAGGAATGTGATCTCATGAATGATGCATCAGGCTCTGGTGAAACGCGCGAGCAGGAGCCGGAGATCGTCGCGGACTTTTCCAACCGGCATAAATCCGCAATGACGCGCCTTCTGGGCTTTCTACAGACAACCCCTTCGGCCATCCCGCTGTTTGTTCTGGTCATGGCCATCATCATCTTTGGCATTTTGAACGGCCATCGCTTTTTCTCGCCCTTCGCGCTGACCTTGATTTTGCAGCAAGTGGCGATTGTGGGCATTGTTGCCGTTGCGCAGTCCCTTGTCATTCTCACGGCGGGGATTGACCTGTCCGTGGGGGCCATTGCCGTCATGGCATCGGTCATCATGGGCAAGTTTTCCTTTGATCTTGGCATTCCGCCAGAACTGGCTGTGCTGTGCGGTCTTGGCAGTGGCCTGTTGTTCGGCACGGCCAACGGACTGTTGGTCGCCTATGTCAAGCTGCCGCCTTTCATTGTCACATTGGGTATGTGGCAAATCGTGCTGGCAGCCAATTTTCTCTATTCGGGCAGCGTGGTAATCCGCAGCGAAGAAATCGCGCAGAAAGCCCCGATCCTGCAATTTTTCGGCAGAACCATCACCTTTGGCGGAGCGGTCTTCACCTATGGTGTCATTCTGCTCTTGTTGCTGGTTCTGCTCATGTCCTACATTCTCAGCCAGACCTCCTGGGGACGGCATGTCTATGCGGTGGGCGATGACCCGGAAGCGGCGGAATTGTCCGGCGTCAAGGTCAAGGCCACTCTGGTTTCGGTCTATGCGATTGGCGGCTTCATCTGTGCGCTGGCCGGTTGGGCACTGATCGGACGTCTCGGCTCGGTGTCGCCGCAAGCGGGGCAATTGGCCAATATCGAGAGTATCACGGCTGTCGTGATCGGCGGCATTTCATTGTTTGGCGGGCGCGGCTCGGTTGCGGGCACGTTGTTTGGTGCGCTGATCGTCGGTGTTTTCACCCTTGGTCTCAGGCTTCTGGGAGCCGATGTACAGTGGACCTATCTGTTGATCGGTGCCCTGATCATCTTTGCCGTCACCATTGACCAAGCCATTCGGAAAGTGAGCCTGTGATGACCGAAGCCGTTTTGACCGCACGCAAACTGAACAAGAGATATGGTCATGTTGTCGCCATGGAGGATTGCGACTTTGACCTGCTGCCAGGGGAAATCCTAGCCATCATCGGGGACAATGGTGCAGGAAAATCTACCCTGATCAAGGCGCTGTCGGGTGCCCTCCGGCCCGACAGCGGTGAAATCCGGCTTGAAGGAAAGCCGGTAACCATCAACTCGCCCATCCAGGCGCGGGAACTGGGCATCGAGACGGTCTACCAGACCCTCGCCCTTTCCCCTGCCCTGTCCATTGCAGACAATATGTTCATGGGGCGCGAGTTGCTCAAGCCGGGCATCATGGGCAGTCTTTTCCGCCAGCTCGACAAGAAGAAAATGCAGGCAATCGCAAGAGACAAGCTCAGCGAGCTGGGCCTGATGACCATTCAGAACATCTCCCAAACGGTGGAGACCCTTTCGGGTGGCCAGCGGCAGGGGGTGGCAGTGGCACGCGCCGCTGCTTTCGGCACCAATGTCGTCATTCTGGACGAACCGACCGCAGCCCTTGGCGTCAAGGAAAGCCGCAAGGTTCTCGACCTCATCAAGACCATCAAGGAAAAGGGCATCCCGATCATTCTGATTTCACACAATATGCCCCATGTGTTCGAAGTGGCCGACAGAATCCATGTGCACAGACTTGGCAAACGGCTTTGCATCATCGATCCCAAGGACTATTCCATGTCCGATGCGGTGGCCCTGATGACCGGGGCCATGGCTCCTCCGGATAAAGAGGCAGCTTGATGAAAAAAGAGGATCTTGAGAAAAAGACGGCTCAAGTCTGTGATCTGGTCATGAACCGCATGACCGACGGAAAAAGGACCATTGTTGGCGTTGCCGGGGCCCCGGCCTCGGGAAAATCCACCCTTGCGGCGAAGGTTGTGGACCATCTCAATGCCAACGGCAACGGGGATGCGCCTCTGGCGGCCCTGTTGCCCATGGATGGGTATCATCTGGACAATCGGATCCTTGAAAAACGCGGTTTGCTTGCCCGAAAAGGCGCTCCGGAGACCTTCGATGCTGTCGGCTTCTGCGAGGCAGTCAAGGGCCTTGCCTCAGGGAGCCCGTGCACTTTCTTCCCGAGCTTTGACCGCACTCTCGATATTGCCATTGCAGGCGCCATAGAAATCACTCCCGCCACGCATGTCATCGTGGTGGAAGGCAATTATCTGTTGTTGAAATCAAGCCCGTGGAACAGCCTTGCCGACCATTTCACGACGACCATTTTCATCAATCCGGGGCTAGGCATCCTGACTGCGCGTCTGAACAAGAGATGGCTGAGGCATGGTCTTGATCCGGAAGCGGCTGCCAAAAGGACCGAGACCAACGATCTGGTCAATGCCCGTCTTGTTCTTTCGCAGAGCGCAAAAGCGGATCTCGAGCTTTCATAGACCGGGGTCATGATCTGAAGCATCCGGGCGACTCATTTGGACGGACTGCAAGAATAGTGACACCTTCCCGCACTATATTACACGCGACCTGGTGGCGTAGACATGGCAGAAAACGGCCATTTCGCGACAGCATGTCAGCGTCTGTGTCATAGCGCCGACACTTGCCTTGCATCCAGCGCTTTACAACGGACGTTTGTATTTCTATCCTGTGTTTCCATTTGAGAGTGTAATCGCTTGCTCTCACATGACGCCGTCGGGCTCTTTGGTCGAGCCTTGTTTTTGAGCAAGACAAATTCGGATGAGGCTTGATGGAGCCTGAGACAACAGCAAAAAGCAACCATGTCAGCATAAAGGCAGACATTCTGGAAAAGATTGTCGATGGCACGTGGCAACCGGGATACCAGTTACCGATTGAAACGGACCTTGCCACCCATTATGGCGTTTCGCGCATGACGATGAACAAGGTTCTCACCCAGTTGCATCGTGAGGGTTATGTCTATCGCCGCAAGCGAAAGGGAACGTTCGTTGCCGAGCCGCGCGTGCAATCGGCGGTCATGGAGATTGTCGATATCGAGCAGGAAGTCCTTGCCCTTAACAAGAGCTACCATTGGCAATTGCTTGATCGCCAGTGTCGGCACCTTCTGGACGCGGAAAAGCGCCTGCTGAAGCTGGAAGAGGCAAGCGATCTGCCTATCCTCCATATTCAGGGCATGCATTTTTGCGACGACAAGCCCTTCTGTCTCGAAACCCGGCTGATCAATCCCGAAACGGTACCCAGTGCACATTTTGAAACCTTCGAGAAGAGTGCGCCGGGAGGATGGTTGCTCAAGGAGCTGCCATGGACCAAGGCCGTGCATGAGATCCGTGCGGTAAATGTCAGCGCAGAAGAAGCAACCCTGCTGGCAATCGACAAAAGCGAAGCCTGCCTGCAAATTGACCGCCAGACCGAAATCGATGCCAACTGGGTCACGCGCGCGCGTCTGTTATATCCCGGCAGCAGCCACCAGCTGATCGCCCAGTTTTAGGAGCGGGAAACGCACCGCCCTGCCTTTGCCGGATCAATCGCAGCCGAGGCATTTGGAGAGGGCTTGTAGAAACTGGGTATTTTCCGACTCAAGTCCAATCGATGCCCGGATCCAGCTCTCATAACCTTGCTGTTTCCATGGCTTGATGATGACCCCTTCCGATATCAGTTGGCTGGCGATATCGATTGAGGGGGCTTTGACATCCACAAACAGGAAGTTGCCAAGCGATGGCAGTACTGTAAGGCCTTTGGCCCTGAGTCTTTTGGTGACACGCATCCGCTCCTGGGTGACAGTTTCAAGGACCGGACGGATGTCCTGTTCATGCTCCAGAGCGGCGATGGCTCCGGCCTGAGCGGCGGCATTCACATTGAACGGCGTGCGAACCAGATCAAGACCGCGACGGATATCGGCGTTATTGGTCAGCCCATAGCCAACCCGAAGGCCTGCCAGCCCGTAGGCTTTGGAGAAGGTCCGCAACAGGATGAGCGGCTTGTCATGGCTGTGCAGCCAATCGCTTCCCGATCTGAAGTCAGCATCGCCATGCAGGGCATATTCGAGATAGGCCTCGTCCAGACATAACAGGCTGTCGGGATGCTGGGCCGCGAGCACCGCCTGAAGCTGATCGCCATCAAGCCACAGGCCTGTCGGGTTCATGGGATTGGCAAAAACAGTCATGCGCACCGGACGGGCAACGGCCTTGATCAGCGCATCGATGTCGATTTCATGATTTGCCGTGAGATCAATGGCATTGACGGTTGCACCCATCATTGTTGCGTAATCCTCATGCAGAGGAAAAGACGGATAGAGCGTGACCACCTCATCGCCGGGACGCAGGATGGCCCGTGCCAGAATGTTCAGTATATCCTCGGATCCATTGCCAAAGACCACCTGACCGGGAGCACAGTTCCATTTTTCCGCAATGACGTGCGCAAGCGTCCGGCCTATGGGGTCGGGATACATGGCTGCCGAGACAAGAGCATTCTCCATGCTTTTTCTTATGCTTGAAGGCAATTCATAGGGGTTTTCATTGGAACCAAGTTTGGCAATTGGCTTGCCCTGCGCACGATCTGCTACATCTTCCAGTGATAAACCAACATTATACGGCTTGAGTGAGGACAATTCCGACCTTAGGATGAAGCTTTGTGACGCCATGGAAATGCCTTTCCGAAATGTGGAACCTATGATACTCGCGACAGTATAATGTATATACATAAAGATCAATCACCTTCGAATTCTTGTCACAACGGGAGATAAAAATGAACAAGCTGTCCCAAACCAATATTGATGGTCTTTTTTCACTTGCACAAAGACGCGCCCTTGTGACGGGGGCCAGCCGGGGGATCGGACAAGCTCTGGCAGTGGCGCTGGCCAAGGCCGGTGCGGATCTTGTCATCACGGCGCGATCACAAAACAGCCTTTCCGAGACCGCAGACCTGATCAGTGCCGAAGGGCGCGAGGTCAACTGCATCGCCTGCGATCAACAGAATGTGGACCAGATCCGGCACGAGATCGGATCACTCGGCGAGCTTGATATCCTGATCAACAATGCAGGTGTGGAAGACGTCTGCCCTGCCAAGGATATCGAAGAGGCGCTTTGGGACAAGATTCTGGACACAAACCTGAAAGGGGCCTTCTTCACCGCCCAGGCGGCTGCCAAATTGATGGGATCGAGTAAAAACGGCTCAATCATCAATCTGGCCTCGCTCACCTCTTTCGTGGGCATTCCGACCGCCGTACCCTATGGCTCTTCCAAATCCGGCATTGTGGGCATGACCCGTGCACTCGCGACCGAATGGGCGCCGGAAGGAATCCGGGTCAATGCCATCGCGCCGGGTTATTTCCGAACCGAGATGACGGAAGTTTTCTATCAGAATGAAGACTGGGTCACATCCATGCAGGAAAAGATCCCATTGGGGCGTTTCGGACAGCTTGAAGATTTGGTAGGTGTTGCGCTATTCTTGGCCTCCGATGCCTCAAAATACATCACAGGTCAAATTATAGGCATTGATGGCGGCTATTTGGCAGCAATTTGAGCAAGGACTGAGGTCCATTCTGTTTCGGCAGGCTAGTAATTAGTATATACATATTACAAAAAGTCTGGAGCATGAGACGGCCTTTTCGCTCGCTGAAATGATAAGAATGAGGTTCTGGAATGAATAAAACAAAACAGCAGGCTGCCGGTGGGACAGATGCGGAAATTGCCGTGAGCGCACGCAATGTCACCATGGATTTCGGAGCGCCCATCCCTGCTGTCGACAATGCCTCATTTGATGTCGAGAAAGGAAGCTTCCTTACCATTCTCGGCCCGTCCGGGTCTGGCAAGACAACCCTGCTTCGGATGATCGCCGGCTTTCAGACCCCGACCAGCGGAACCATCACCATAGGCGGGAAGCCGGTTGATGCTGCGCCTGCCCATCGGCGCTCGGTTGGCATGGTGTTTCAGAAGCTGGCCCTGTTTCCCCATATGACAGCGGCGGAGAATGTCGCCTTTCCGCTCAAGATGCGCCGGGTCAACCCTGCCGATATTCCCGGCAAGGTCGAGACCTTTCTCAATCTGGTCAAGCTGGACGGATATGCCGATCGCAGGCCGCATGAATTGTCCGGTGGCCAGCAGCAGCGCGTTGCCATTGCCCGCGCCCTCGTTTTCGAGCCGGAACTGCTGCTGCTTGATGAGCCGCTCGCGGCGCTTGACAGAAAGCTGCGCGAGGAAATGCAGCTCGAATTCCGCCGCATCCAGAAGGAACTGGGCGTGACCACCATCAATGTCACCCACGACCAGAGGGAGGCTCTGGTCGTTTCCGACGATATCATCGTCATGGATAATGGCAAGATCCAGCAACATGCCAAGCCGGTCGGTCTTTACCGGGCTCCGAACAATCTGTTCGTGGCGGGCTTCATCGGCATTTCGACCTTCATGGATGGCGTCGCCACCAACGAGGGGATCAAGATTGGCAATGACATGTTGATTGGCACCCTGACAAAGGGCGTCAAGGCGGGCGAAACGGCGCGGGGCGCTGTTCGGGCCGAGCAAATTCGCATTGCGCCAAGCTCCGATGCACTCGGCTCTCTGGACATGATGCTGGAGGGTCAGGTCGAGGATGTGATTTTCGAAGGCGAAAGGCTGACATATGTGGTTGCGAGTGATCGCCTACCGGATGTCAAGTTCCAGATCTATCATCATGATCCGCATGAGTTCGACTTGTTCGAGCCGGGCGCAGCGGTCAGCTTTGGATGGAATGGCAGGGACATGAAAGTCTTCCCTTGCCACCCCCAATAACAAAAACAAGACGGCAACATAGTTCAGACAACGACAGGAGAACAGCAATATGGTGAATTTCAAGAAAGGTCTATCACGGCGTTCGGTTTTGCGCGCCGGTGTCGCAGGCGGTGGCGTTGCCTTGCTGAGCAGCATGCCAGCAGGTCGCCTTCTGGCTGCCGAGCCGGAAAAACCAGCTGAAATCATCGTTCGCGCTTGGGGCGGCGAATGGGTTGAAGCCCTGAAAGCGGGTGTTTCCGATCCCTTCACCAAAATGACAGGCATTGCTGTCCGCCATGACCTGACAGAGGACAACGAAATCCAGCCAAAAGTCTGGGCCGCAGTCGCTCAGAAGCGCGTTCCTCCCATTCACGTCAACTGGGACACCACCACCAACGCCACCAAGTCTGCCCTGCGCGGCGTAACTGAAGACCTTACCGGCCTTGCCAACCTTGCCAATACCACGGATCTTGCCAAGCCGGTCGGCGTTGACGGCTATCCGATCGTCAACACCTACGGCTATGTCTATGTTCTGGCCTATCGTCCGGAAGCCTTCCCTGACGGTGCTCCGACGTCCTGGAAAGCTCTGCTGGATCCGAAATTCAAGGGCCGCATCGCGCTCTATAACGATGGCATCGGCTTCCACTTCCCGGCACAGGTTGCCGGTGGCGGCAAGCTCGAAGACATTCCGGGCAACATGGATGCCTGCTGGGATTTCGTGAAGCAGATCAAGGCTCAGGATCCGCTGCTCGGCGAAGATCCGGACTTCACCACCTGGTTCCAGAATGGTGAAATCGATGCGGCCTGCACCATCTCCACCAACGCTCTGGCCGCCAAGAAAAACGGCATCGACATCGCCTGGACCGTTCCTGAGGAAGGCTGCAAGTTCGACACCGATGGCCTCTGGATTCCAAAAGGTCTGCCGGAAAACGAACTTTACTGGGCCAAACAATATATCAATTTCGCCATTTCCAAGGACGCTCAGCAGATCTGGTGCAACGGCCTTGGCCTGCCTGGCGTCGTTCCAGGCCTGACGCCTCCTGCCGATCTGGTCGGTGATCCATCCTATCCGACCAAACCGGAAGATTTCGAAAACCTGATCCGTGTTTCCAACAAGGTTCAGGTCGAGAATGAAAGCGAGTGGTTCTCCAAATTCAAGGAAATCATGCAGGGCTGATCCTGACATGACACTCATGGCCACGCCTTCAGGCCAAACGGATTGAAGGCGTGGCTTTCTCGCGGAGATCATGTCTCAGCCAATATGGGAATCGGCGGACAATCCTTCTGTCTTTCTGTCCTTGAACGCTGCTCGCCCGCCGGACCCTGATCTCCCCTAACAGCGCACGCATCACGAGACCGCCTTTCATGAATAATAGCCTTGCTGACAAAACCCGTTTTCGCTATCCGATGCGCTGGCGGATCATGGACAGCCTGGAGGAAGGGGCCAATATCATGTGGCCCAAATCCATGAGCCGTCATACCGGATGGCTACTGCTTGCTCCGGCCCTGTTGCTGGTTGGTATTCTGGTCATCGGTCTTGTTCAGATCGGCGATGCCTCCTTTCGCACGCTTGATACGTCGACCTATCTGTTGTCCGAAAACTATACGGGTGCAAACTATCAGACCATCTGGGATAGCAGCACCTATGCAAGGATCATCTGGCGCTCTCTGTTCGGGGCGTTCCTGACCGTTGTCTTCACCCTTCTGCTCGCCTTCCCCTACAGCTATATTCTTGTGCGCACGCCTTCGGCCATGGTGCGCAAGACCTTGCTGATCATCCTGTTCCTGCCCTTCTTCATCGGGCAGGTGGTGCGTGCCTATGGCTGGCTGATCATTCTGGGCAATTCGGGGGTCGTCAATGACATGCTCGGCCTGGTCGGCGTTGAGCCAATAAGGCTGCTGTTCAATTTCCCTGCGGTCATTTTTGGACTTGTACAATATATGCTGCCCTTTGCAGTGTTGCTGCTGGCGCCTGCGCTTACCGCCATTCCGCAGGAAATCGAGACTGCGGCCGGATCGCTGGGGGCAAACTGGCGCCAGACCCTGTGGCATGTCATCCTGCCGATGGCCAAGCCTGGCCTGATTGGCGCAGCTCTCGTTGTCGCGACCCTGTCTCTGACGGATTTCGCCATGCCCGCCATGCTCGGCGGCGGCAGTCAGGATTTCATTGCCAACGCCATCTATGACCAGTTTTTCAGAACCGCCAATCAGGGGCTGGGGTCAGCTCTTGCGCTGGTACTGGTGGGCATAGGTTCACTGATGGTTGGTCTGGTCTTCGTGGTGTTTGGCGCGGGCACGCTTGGTATGGGAGCGAAGAAATAATGCCCAGATCGCAAAAAATCATCTTCTGGTCGCTGGTTGCCATCTCCGTCATCACGCTGTCCTTGCCGACGATCATCGTCATTGGTGCGTCGGTGACCTCCGGCAATATCATTTCCTTCCCCCCCGAAGGCTTTTCCCTCAAATGGTATGAAAAGATCGCCATGGCGCGCGATCTGCGTCTGGCACTCTGGCGTTCGCTGATCGTCTCGACCGTATGCGTACTGGTTTCGCTTCCCATCGGCACGCTCGCCGGGCTGGCGCTAACGCGCTATCGGCTCAAATTCACCAACATGATCAATGTCTATCTGCTGTTGCCCTTTACCGTGCCGTTGATCGGGTCGGGCATCGGCATGATGCTGGTCTTCGGCGAATGGGGCATATTGGGCAATGTCTGGCCGGTCGGAGTGGCCTGCGCGGTGATCAATATCCCCTTCATCATCTGGTCGGTCTCGTCTTCGGCGGCGGTGCTCGACCGGGATCTTGAACTGGCAGCGGAGAATTGCGGCGCGGGTCGGCTGGAAACCTTCTGGTATGTCACCCTGCCTGCCGTGATGCCCGGTGTCATCACCGGCGGTCTTTTGATGTTCGTTCTGGCGATGACCGAATTTCTGGTCAGTCTGTTGCTGACCGATGCGCGCACGGTGACGCTGCCGGTGCAGATCTACAACAATATCCGCTCCATCATCACGCCGGATCTGGCGGCCGTTTCGGTGGTCTTCGTGCTGATTGCTCTCATCGCTGTCTGGCTGCTTGATCGCCTCGTGGGACTGGAAATTTTTCTCAAATCAAAATGACATCTCGATGCGCCCCCGCGCGGCGCTTGAAAGGATAGATACATGACTGACGTGACCTACAAGGTACTGAGCGAGTTGTCCGCTCAGGAACGCGCCGATCTGGTAAAACGCTCTGAAACCGATTTGTCCTTCTTCCTGGAGAAGGTTGGACCGATCATCGAAGAGGTGAAAGCCGATGGAGACGCGGCCCTGGTGCGCTTCGGCACTGACTTCGACAAGGCCAGGGGTCTGACGGTTGATAATCTCAAGGCTACCGAAGCCGACTTTGACGAAGCCTTCGATCTGGTCGAGGATGATGTGATCGAGGCGATCCGCTTCGGCATCGACAATATTCGCCGTTTTCATGAGGAACAGGCACCCGAGCCGATGTGGCTCAAGGAAATGCATCCCGGTGCCTTTGCCGGTGACCGTTTCACGCCCATTTCCTCGGTTGCCCTTTATGTGCCACGCGGCAAGGGCTCCTTCCCCTCTGTCACCATGATGACCGCGACGCCGGGCGTTGTTGCCAAGGTGCCAAATCTTGCGATTTTCACCCCTCCGGGACCGGATGGCAAAGTGGATGCCGCAACGCTGGTTGCCGCTCGCACGGCCGGGGTTGAAACCGTTTACAAGGCCGGTGGTGCGCAGGCCGTAGCTGCTGCGGCTTTCGGCACGGAAACCGTCAAGCCTTGCAAGAAAATCGTTGGACCGGGCAGCCCTTGGGTGGTTGCGGCCAAACGCCTGCTTGCCGGTGTCATTGATCCGGGTCTTCCGGCTGGTCCTTCCGAGGTTGTCATTCTGGCTGACGATACCATCGATGGCGGGCTTGCCGCGATGGATCTGCTGATCGAGGCAGAACATGGACCGGACAGCTCGGCCTGGCTCGTCACCTCGTCGGAACGGGTGGCAAAAGAAGCGCTCGCAGCCCTGCCGAAACACTGGGCCAACATGACCGAACAGCGGATCGAATTTTCCAAAACCGTGCTGACGGGCCCATCTGGCGGGATCGTCGTTGCCCGCGACATGGATGATGCCTGTGCCTTCGTCAATGAATATGGCCCGGAACATCTGGAAATCATGTCGACCAAGCCGTTCGAGTATCTGGGCATGATCACCGAGGCGGCTGAAATCCTTTTGGGCACCCACACGCCGGTCACGATTGCCAACTTCGCTCTCGGCCCGAATGCGGTGTTGCCAACATCAATGGGCGCGAACACCTGGGGTCCATTGTCGGTGACCGATTTCATGCGTCGCAGCTCAATCGGTTATGTCACGCCGAAGGGCTATCCGCCTCTGGCCAAGAATGCCAAGATCCTTGCCGACTATGAGGGCTTCTCTTCCCACGCCAACGCGGTCAGCGAGCTGCGGCAGGCCTATTTCAAGGACTAGGGGCAAATCATGAAAGCTGTCCGTTTGCATGCCAAGCAAGATCTGAGGGTCGAGGATGTTGCCTTGCCCCTGCCCCCGAAGGTCGACGAGGTCACCCTTGCGGTGACCTATGCCGGGATTTGCGGCTCGGATCTTCATAATTTCCGTACCGGGGAATGGATCACCCGCGCTCCGTCCGTCGCCGGTCATGAGTTGACCGGCATCATCGAAGCGATTGGAGATGATGTTTCGCATGTGGCGGTCGGCGACAAGGTGATCGTTGACAGTCGCCACATATGCGGGGTCTGTCGCAATTGCCAGGATGGTCTGGGGCAGGTTTGCGAAAAACTGGGCTTTATCGGCGAGGTGATCGATGGCGGCTTTGCCGAAGCGGTCACCCTGCCCGCGCGCAATGTGCTGAAGGCTCCGGACGGCGTGCCGGATCGTCATCTTGCCCTTGCAGAACCGATTGCGGTGGCGCTTCATACGCTCAACCGGCTGGCGGCACCTTGCAATGCGGAAATCGTGGTTGCCGGTTGCGGCCCGATTGGTGGCCTCGTCGCCTTGCTCGCCTCGCAAAGTGGGCACAAGGTGGCCGTCATCGACCGCAATGAGGCACGCGCCAAACTGGTTTGCGAGATGACCGGCGGACGCATTCTCGATCTTGAGAGCGATTGGGGCGAGAGAGCGCCGCGTCATGGGGTAGATGCCACCGGTTCACCCTTTGTCATTGGCCGTCTCGTAGACAAAATCGCTCCGGGCGGGGCCATCGCGCTGGTCGGAATCGGCCATGGCACGCTTGAGGTCAACCCGATCCAACTGGTGGAGAAAGAAACCGCCCTCATCGGCTGCCATGCCTTTGGGGGTGAGTTGGAGACCCTTGTCGATCTGCTGCCGCGCCTTACGGACAAGCTGGACGCTGTGATCGCCGAAGAGATCACGCTTGATGCAGTGCCAGATGCCTATCAGCGCCATCTGGATGGCAAAGTCGACGGCCTTAAAACAATCATGAGATGCCAGCAAGGCTAAAGGACGCCGTACAATGACAAGCCAACCCTCCCGCACAGCTGAAATCCGGGCGCTAGCCCGAAGTGATATTGGCGCAGCTCAAACCAGGCTTGCGGCGTTGCTGGGTGAGCTGTTCGGGTTGAGCGTCGAAAGCTTGAAGATCAATCTCGATCAATATTCGCTCAATTCCCTCAATGGTTTCTTCTCCGCAAACGGAGAGGACTATTTCTTCAAATTCCATCAGGAGGAAGGCGAGGAAGCCATGCGCGGTGAATATTATCGGGCTGATATTCTGGCCCGAGCCGGTCTGCCGGTGGATCAGCCGATCCATATGTCGACGCTTCCCGGCGAGCAGGTACTGGTCTATCGGCGGCGCTCTGATCCACGCTTTTCCGACCTGCTTTATGGGCTGGATGACAGCCGCGATGTGAGCGCCATCAAGCGCGCTCTGGCAGCAGAGGCGGAGCTCAATGATCAGTTGCTCGACGTCGCCAAAGCCTCCTTGCATCCCATTACCCCCGAGCAATCACGAGCCGAGCCGATCCATCGGCTGTTTCATGAACGCCTGATTGACCCGGCAAGCGGCACCTTTCCCGGCGGACGCTATCGGCGCTTTTATGTCGGCAAGCGCTTTGCTTTCCCTGATGGGGTGAGCCTTGACTGGAAGGATCTTTCAACCGCGCAACCGGTGATCAACGGGATTGCCCATCAGCGCAGCCTTGAAGACATGTTCACGCTCGCCCATGCCCGCTATGCGCCTTCGGCCCTCGCCGATGCAGGCGGTATCGTCGCCCATGGGGACGCGCACAATGCCAATGTCTGGTATGAGCGCGGAGAAGACAAAGACAAGCTTGCCTTTTTCGATCCGGCCTTTGCCGGCAATGACGTGCCCTCGCTTCTGGCGGAGGTCAAATCGACCTTTCACAATATCTTTGCCCACCCGTTGTGGCTTTACAGTGCGGACCTTGCAAAAGATCGCTTCACGGCATCCGTGCGACTTGAGGGCGGACAGCTGCTGATCGATACCGATTGGCAGCCCTCGCCGGTCAGAAAGCAATTGCTGGCGATCAAGGCCGAGCATTTCTGGAAACCCTGGATTGCCCATCTTGCCAAATCGGGATTGCTGCCTGACGACTGGGAGGATGTGATCCGGATCGGGCTGTTCCTCTCGCCAACACTGGTGATGAATCTCAATGCCGGTGAGGGAGCGGATTTGCATAACCCGGTTTCCTCGGCCATCGGGCTCGGGGTTGCCCTTTCCGTGGGCTCGCGCCCGATCAATGGAGAGGATATCCTCTCCACCTTCTTCTCAACGATCTCCCCGGATTGAGCGCCCTAATCGAGCGCTCGTCCGCTGTTTCAAATTTCAGGAAACTCAACATCATGGATTTTAATCGCCGGTATCTCAATGTCGATGATTTCCGCTTAGCGGCGCGACGCCGTTTGCCGAAAATTTTCGCCGACTATGTTGATGGCGGGGCCTTTTCGGAGACCACACTGGCACGCAACAGCGATGACTTTGCCAGAATTGCCCTGCGGCAGCGGGTTCTGACAACGCTTGACGAGACCCCGGACATCCATGTCGATTTGGCAGGCGAAGCGCATGCGCTGCCCTTTGGCCCCGGCCCGGTCGGCTATCAGGGGCTTTATCGGCGTGGTGGCGACATCGCGATTGCCAAGGCCGCAGCCAAGGCAGGCGTGCCATTTGTGCTATCCACCTTTTCCATCGCAGGACCTGAGACGATCGCCAAAAAGGCGGGCGTCGCGCCACAATTCCAGCTTTATCTTGATATCGACCCGGAGGTGAATGCCTCCTATCTGGAGCAATGCCGCAAGGCCGGGGTGACGACCCTGTTCCTGACGGTCGATACTGCCATCACCTCGGTGCGCGAGAAGGATGTACGCAACGGCTTCCGCTCGGTCGAGCACATCACGCCGCATCTGGCCATGCAATTTGCCACCCGCCCCGGCTGGACCCTCGACATGGCCATGGGGCCCTTCCCGGAAGTGGAAATCATCAAGGGTCAAAGTGGCTTTGGCAAAGGAGCGCTTGCCCAGTCCGGAGCGCTGGCTCGCCGACTTGACAAGACTCTCACCTGGGACACGGTGCGCGCCTTGCGCAAGGCCTGGGATGGCAAGCTCATCATCAAGGGCATTTCGGATGCGCAGGATGCGGCCATGGCAGCAGGCGAAGACATCGACGGCATTGTGCTGTCGAACCATGGCGGGCGCCAGCTCGATCATGGTCTGTCGACCATTTCGCTCGTCCCGGCCATTCGCGAGGCGCTGGGACCGGACAAATTATTCTATGTCGATAGCGGTTTCCGTCGTGGCAGTGATGTGGTCAAGGCGATAGCGCTCGGTGCCGATTTCGTGTTGATGGGTCGCCCCTTCACTTGGGCAGTGACCGCAGAAGGCGAACGGGGCGTGAGCAAGCTGTTTGAGCTGCTCAAGACCGAGGTGGAAACGACGCTTCAGCTGATGGGGCTCTCGAGCCTTGAAGAATTGAAGCAGGAAGGCGACAAGCTGCTGAAATTCATCGATTAAGGCTTGTCAGATCTATGTGCTGGCTCGCATGCGATAGCCCGGCTTGTAAACAAGGCGGACATGGGTGATATGCTGATCCTCGCACCATGTGCTGCGCTCGGTTGCAAACAGCGCTTCACCCTCGGCAATACCAAAAGCATGGGCCAGCTTCTGATCTGACTTGAGGGCAAAAAAGCTCATTTCACCGCCAGTATAGGGCGCGTTCTGCAACAGCCATTCATTGACGCTGATCGCCTCATGATCCATGTCGCCAAGGGTTGGCACTGCCTCAAGGCTGGTATAGCGCTCTTCGAAAATGAAGGGTTGGTTATCCGAGAAATGGATCGTCTCGGTGTAGAGCAGTGGCGTGTCATCAGCGACGCGGAAAGCCCCGGCGAGAAAGGTCGGGCGGTGCCTTTGCTCGGCTGTCAAAAGGGAATGGCGATAGCTTGCCCCCGATGATTCCACTTCCTCGCGAATGACGGGAATGGAAAAAACCGCCTTGTGGGCAGGATTGAGCGCAACCCGCGTTCCAGCCTTGCGCTTGCGGATGACAATGCCTTCGCTGGCCAATTCCCGCAAGGCGCGGTTGACTGTCGTACGGCCACATTCAAACTCGATCGCAAGATCGGTCTCGTTGGGGATCATGTCTCCGGGCTGCCAGTCGCGCTCATTGATGCGCCTGACGATTTCATCGCGGATCAAACGCCAGCTATTTGCTTCCCTTTTGGTCAAAATGACTGCCTCAGTTTCTTCATGACCGTCCCATAACGCGCACGGATGGCTCCGCCATCAACATGCCGACCATCCTTGACGAGATGGCGACCTGCGGACCAGACATCGCTAATGAGCCTGTCATCGGCGGCAAAGACGAAAATGTCAAGGATTTCATCGCCATGAACCCCATCAAGCGCCATCAAATCCCCATCAAGCGCCATGAGATCGGCCCAGTTGCCCACCTTGATCGCACCAGCATCGCGCCCGGCTGCCTGCGCCCCTCCTGCAAGCATGGCATCAAACAGCACACGCGCGGTTGAATGCTCCGGTGTCGCTACGCTGGCGCGGCATTTGTCCCTGAGGCGCTGGGAATATTCAAGGGAGCGCAATTCCTCGCTGAGCGAAATGCGAATGTTGGAATCAGACCCGATCCCGAGCCGGCCACCAGCAGCAAGATAGCGGACCCCGTTGAAAATGCCGTCCCCCAAACTCGCCTCCGTGATCGGGCAAAGGCCAGCAACGGCTCCCGTTGCGGCGAGACGGTCGGTTTCGGCATCGGTCATCTGGGTGCAATGGATGAGGCACCAGCGCGGATCAACCTCATGGCTATCAAGCAACCAATTGACCGGACGTTTGCCCCAGGCGGCCTCCACTTCCTCGACTTCTTTCACCTGTTCGGCCAGATGCATGTGAAGCGGGCCATCCCCTGCCAGAGTGATGGCTTCTTTCAGTGCTTCCTGAGAGACCGCGCGCAAGGAATGGGGCGCAACGCCCAGCTTCGTATCCTTCGGCAAATGGGCGAGAAGTGAGTGAGCCCCCTCATGCAGTCGCTCGAAGCGATCAAAGTCATTGCCAAAACGGATCTGACCGTTGCCAAGCGGGCGCTTGTCGCAACCGCCATATTGATAAAGCACCGGGAGAAGCGTCAGGCCAATGCCACTTTGCGCGGTTGCCGCGCCGATGCGATGGGACAGCTCGGCCAAATTATCATAGGGCACACCATCCGGCTGATGGTGCACATAGTGGAATTCGACATTGCAGGCGTAACCGGCTTCAAGCATTTCCATTTGAACGAAAGCGGCAATGGCTTCGATATCGTCCGGGCTCAGAATATCGAGAAAGCGATACATGATCTGTCGCCACGTCCAGAAGGTGTCGAGCGGCTCCGGTCCGCGTCGCTCACTCATGCCTGCCATGGCCCGCTGGAAGGCATGGGAATGCAGATTGCTCGGAGCAGGCAGAAGCACCGTGGCGCGATGATCAATGTCGCCACCAGATGAGTCGGGTGGGCAATTGGTTGCCACGGTCTCGATTCGTCCATCCTGATCAACGGTGATCAGGACATCGCGTTGCCACTCATCCATTACCAGCGCTTTTTCCGCATAGATCTTCATCAAATGCCTGCCTCATTTACTCTGGTCAATGCCGTCTTTTTGATCAGCATGACGGGCTCTGTCGCGTTGACAGCAAAATTATTATGTGCATACTTAATCACATAAAACGCGATTTAATCAAGTCAGGAACAGCTCTGTGACGCAATTCGTGCTGAAAAATGCCAATCTGGCGACAATGATCCCCGATAGTGGCTCCTATGGGCTCATTGAGGGCGGCGCTTTGGCCATCAAGGACGGGATGATTTCCTATTGTGGCACAGCGGATTCGTTGCCTTCGGATTTTGCCGACTGGACCGTCACGGATCTTGGCGGTGGATTGGTGACCCCGGCCCTCATTGATTGTCACACCCATGTGGTCTTTGGCGGCGATCGAGCGCGGGAATTCGAAATGCGCCTCGAAGGGGCGAGCTATGAAGAGATCGCCCGCGCCGGTGGCGGTATCAATTCCACTGTGCAGGCCACCCGCAAAGCCAGCGAAGAAGACTTGCTGAAAAGCGCCTTGCTGCGGGTTGATACGCTGATCGGTGAAGGCGTGTCCACACTCGAAATCAAGTCCGGTTATGGCCTTGAAATCGAGAGTGAATTGAAAATACTCCGGGTGGCCCGCCGTATCGCAGCAGACCGCGATATAACGGTGAGGACAAGTTTCCTTGGTGCCCATGCCATACCAGCCAGCTACAAGGGCGAAGCGGGCAAATATCTCGATGAGGTTTGTTTGCCAGCGCTTGAAGCAGCTCACGCCGAAGGGCTGGTCGATGCGGTTGACGGTTTTTGTGAAGGCATAGCCTTTTCACCTGATGAAATAGCCAAAGTGTTTGACAAGGCCAAGGCGCTTGGCCTGTCGGTAAAGCTTCACGCCGAGCAATTGTCCAATCTGGGCGGTGCGGCCCTTGCTGCTTCTTACAAGGCACTGTCGGCAGATCATCTTGAACATCTTGATGAAGCGGGCGTCATGGCGATGGCAAAGGCGGGCACGGTTGCCGTGCTTCTGCCCGGTGCCTTCTACACCCTGCGCGAAACGCAGATGCCACCTATCGAGTTCATGCGCAAACATGGGGTTGCCATCGCGCTTGCAACAGATTGCAATCCGGGCACGTCACCCCTCACCTCTTTGCTGCTGACACTCAACATGGCCGCTACGCTGTTCCGGCTGACGCCTCACGAAGCGCTGGCCGGGGCCACACGCAACGCCGCCAAGGCGCTCGGCCTTGCGGACCGCGGCATGCTGGCCGAGGGGTTACGTGCTGACCTCAATGTCTGGGCAGTCAACCATCCTGCGGAACTGGTCTATCGAATCGGATTCAACCCGCTTTCACAGCGTTATTTTGGAGGCATCCCATGCACACAGTGACCCTTACCCCCGGTGCGGTTACCTTGAAGGAGCTTGAATCCATCTATCGTGAGGGATTGGCGGTTGAGATTGATCGCAGTGCCCGCCCGGCAATTGAGGAAGCTGCCAGACGCGTCCAGCGCGCAGCGTCCGGAACGGATGCGGTTTATGGCGTCAATACAGGGTTTGGCAAGCTGGCTAGTGTCAAGATTGCTCCCGAAGACACTGCGACCCTGCAACGCAATCTCATCCTCTCCCATTGCTGCGGGGTCGGGGAAGAGCTGGATGAGGCGACCGTGCGTCTGATCATGACCCTCAAGCTGCTATCGCTGGCGCGGGGGGCGTCTGGCGTGCGTTGGGACATTCTGCAATTAATCGAGGCCTGTCTTGCAAGAGGCGTCACCCCGGTCATACCGAGTCAGGGTTCGGTTGGAGCCTCTGGCGACCTAGCCCCGCTTGCCCATATGACAGCTGTGTTGATCGGCGAAGGGGAAGCTTTTTACAAAGGCGAACGGTTTGCAGGCAGCGAAGCGCTGAGCCGAGCGGGTCTTGAACCGGTTGCTCTTGGCCCCAAGGAAGGCCTGGGCCTGATTAATGGCACACAGGTCTCCACTGCCTTTGCCCTGGTGGGACTGTTCGGAGCGATGCGCCTTGCCGAGGCCAGTCTTTTGACGGCATCGCTCTCGACCGATGCGATCATGGGCTCAACCGCTCCGTTGCTCCCTGAAATTCACGCCTTGCGCGGGCACCGCGGCCAGATCGACACGGCTCGCGCCATGCGTAATCTGATGGCTGGATCCGAGATCCGGGAGAGCCATCGCGATGGCGATACCCGCGTGCAGGATCCCTATTGCATTCGCTGTCAGCCTCAGGTCGTGGGGGCTTGCGTGGACCTTATCCGCATGGCGGCGGGCACCCTTGAGATCGAGGCCAATGCCGCAACAGACAACCCACTGGTCCTGATCGACGAGGACCGCATTGTCTCGGGTGGCAACTTTCACGCCGAGCCCGTCGCCTTTGCCGCCGACCAGATCGCCCTTGCCCTGTCGGAAATCGGGGCCATTGCCCAACGGCGCGTTGCACTGATGGTCGACCCGACCCTCTCGTTTGATCTGCCGCCGTTCCTTGCCAAAAATCCCGGCCTGAATTCAGGCCTGATGATTGCGGAGGTGACGACGGCGGCCTTGATGAGCGAGAACAAGCATTTGGCCAATCCCTGCTCGACCGATTCAACCCCGACCAGCGCCAATCAGGAAGACCATGTTTCCATGGCGGCTCACGGGGCCAGAAGATTGCGGCAAATGACAGACAATCTTGCCCATATACTGGGTGTTGAGTTGCTTTGCGCCGCCATGGGCATCGACTATCGTGCCCCGCTGAAAACAAGTCCATCATTGCAGAGCGCACTTGCCAGACTGCGCCGGGACATTCCACCACTGGAGGATGATCGCTTCATGGCACCGGATCTGAAAAAGGCGGCTTGCCTGATATCCAGCCGTGCGCTGATCGACGATATTTCTCCCAATCCTCTCATTGCACTGGAGGCATGAAGATGCAGCCTGTCAACGTGACACAAGGGCCAAGTGCTATCATTCTGGCCTTCCCCCATGTAGGGACCTATCTTCCTGATGAGATCAGGGAAAAGCTCAATGACAACGGCAAATTGCTGGCCGATACCGATTGGCATGTTGACCGCCTCTATGCGGGGCTATTGCCTGCGGCAACGCTGGTGCGCGCCAATTTCCACCGCTATGTGATCGACGCCAACCGCGCACCGTCTGACGAGTCTCTCTATCCGGGACAGAATACGACTGGTCTGTGCTCGACCACCGATTTCGATGGCCAGCCGGTCTATCGCGAGGGCATGGAGCCGGATGCTGCGGAGATCGAGGCCCGGCGTCTCTCCTGGCACGCTCCCTATCACGCTGCGCTGGCCGCGGAGATCGAACGGGTCAAGGCCTTTCATGGCTTTGCCATCCTTTATGATTGCCACTCAATCCGCTCCCACATCCCTTATCTGTTTGAAGGCAAGCTGCCGGATTTCAATGTCGGCACCAACGAGGGCAAGAGCTGCAACAAATGCATCGAGAAAACCGTCATAGCCGGTGCATTAGGGGCAGAAGGCTACCGGGCCGTGCTCAATGGACGTTTCAAAGGTGGCTGGACAACCCGGCATTATGGCAACCCGGACGCCCATGTCCATGCAGTGCAGATGGAACTGGCCCAGAGCACTCACCTTTGTGCGGAAGCATCTCCCTTTGATTATGACGAACAGAAGGCCGACATATTGCGCCAGCATCTGAAGGGGATCCTTACCGATCTTGACGAGCTGACGCCCTTTTTGTCTGCCGTAGCCAAGACACTGCCCTGAAGGAGCGAGCCATGGTTGACCCACGCAAGAATGATCGCGACATTTTTCCACCCACCGGCACGGAGCTAAGCGCTAAGTCATGGCTGACCGAAGCCCCCATGCGCATGCTGATGAACAATCTGCATCCGGATGTGGCCGAGCGCCCGCATGAGCTTGTGGTCTATGGCGGAATTGGCCGCGCCGCCCGCACATGGGCCGATTTCGACAAGATCGTCGAGACCCTGAAAAGCCTTGAAGAGACCGAAACTTTGCTGGTTCAGTCCGGCAAGCCGGTTGGTGTTTTCCGCACCCACAAGGATGCCCCGCGCGTTCTCATAGCCAACTCCAATATCGTGCCACACTGGGCCAACTGGGACCATTTCAACGAGCTCGATAAAAAGGGCCTGATGATGTATGGCCAGATGACCGCGGGTTCCTGGATCTATATCGGCGCGCAAGGCATTGTGCAGGGAACCTATGAAACCTTCGCCGAGGCGGGTCGCCAGCATTATGGCGGCGATCTTTCCGGCAAGTGGATTCTCACCGGTGGCCTTGGCGGTATGGGCGGGGCTCAGCCTCTTGCTGCGGTGATGGCGGGGGCCTGTTGCCTTGCGGTCGAGTGCGACGAGAGCCGGATCGATTTCCGCCTGCGCACCCGCTATGTCGATGAGAAGGCCCATACACTGGATGAAGCCCTTGCCATGATCGACAAATGGACCGCCGCAGGCGAAGCCAAGTCCGTCGGCCTGCTGGGCAATGCCGCAGACATCTTCCCCGAACTGGTCAAGCGCGGCGTCAAACCCGATATTGTCACCGACCAAACCTCTGCCCATGATCCGGTGCATGGCTATCTGCCAAAGGGCTGGGACGTTGCAGACTGGCGTGCAAAACAGGAAAGCGATCCCAAGGCTGTCGAAAAGGCTGCGCGTGCCTCGATGCGCGACCATGTGGAAGCGATGGTGGCTTTCCATGACATGGGCATTCCGACCCTTGATTATGGCAACAACATCCGCCAGATGGCATTTGATGAAGGCCTTGAGAATGCCTTTGCCTTCCCCGGCTTTGTACCAGCCTATATCCGCCCTCTGTTCTGCAAGGGTGTCGGGCCGTTCCGCTGGGCAGCGCTCTCCGGCGACCCGGAAGATATCTACAAGACAGACGCCAAGGTCAAGGAACTGATCCCGGACGATCCGCACCTGCATAAATGGCTGGATATGGCCCGCGAACGCATCGCGTTCCAGGGTTTGCCATCCCGCATCTGCTGGGTTGGTCTTGGTCAGAGGCATCGCCTCGGCCTTGCCTTCAATGAAATGGTGCGTACTGGCGAGCTCAAAGCGCCTGTTGTAATTGGCCGCGATCATCTGGACAGCGGCTCGGTCGCTTCGCCCAACCGAGAAACCGAAGCCATGAAAGACGGCTCGGATGCGGTTTCCGACTGGCCTTTGCTCAATGCCATGCTCAATGTTGCCTCTGGGGCGACCTGGGTGTCGCTCCATCACGGTGGCGGCGTCGGTATGGGCTTTTCGCAGCATGCCGGTATGGTCATTTGTTGCGACGGCTCGGAGGATGCGGACACACGGCTCGAAAGAGTGTTGTGGAACGATCCGGCGACAGGCGTCATGCGCCATGCCGACGCAGGCTATGAAAGCGCAATCGCATGCGCCAAAGAGCATAAACTCAACCTGCCCTCGATCCCGACATCGTGAGGGTTTGCCTGTAGCCAGACCAGCCCAGACATGGTCTGGATGTCAAGACCGGCAATCCGGGACTGGCGCCGCAAAGCGAGCCGGATTTGTCAACCCTAGAACCAGGAAGCCCGTGCCGACATGCATGCCGACACGGGCTTTTCGGTTTCGCAACAGGAAAATCGGTCAGTCCATCTCTTTCACAGCATGCTCTACTGCACGCACTGTCAGGGCCATGGTGGTCAGCGTCGGCCCGCACGCGCCATTGCTTACGAAACAGCTCGAGTCGGTGACATAGAGATTTTTCACATCCCAGCTCTGGTTGAACGGGTTGAGAAGGGAATTGCCCGGATCTTCTCCCATGCGAACCCCGCCGCATTCGTGAATGGCTGCCCCTATCGCAAAACTGCGACGGTAGAATGTCCGGAATATGGTTCGTGTCAGCCAGTTCTCTTTGGGCAGCAAATGTTTGGGATCATCAAGACCAAGCAGGCTTGCGGAGAAATCGATATCAAACCCGTTTTCGTCGACCAGCTCGCGGCTCACCTTCATCTGAGTCCGCAGCATGTTCAGCTCATTCTCCGACGGCACGCAACGGATATGAGGGATTGGCACGCCCCAGCCATCCTTGCGCCTGTTGTGCAAGGTCACCCGGTTTTCATATCTGGGCAGCATTTCTCCTTGCCCCATGAAAGCGAACATCGCCGGACCATTGCCCTCAGAGGGAATGCGGCCGATTTCTCCCTGAATGTTGAAACCGCGCGCAAAGTCGGGATGTGTCTGGGCTCCGAGATTCTGAAAGCGGGGAATATAGATCCCGCCCGGATTGGGGGCCAGAATGTCGCCGGTTCCCTCATCGCCCTGCTCCCAACCGGAGGTGCCCGGTACCGTGCCCGATATCAGGCTTGGTGACTGGTCCATGAAATACCGGCCCAGAAGCCCCGAGGAGTTGCCCAGACCATCAGGATGAGACGCGCAGGCCGAATTGAACAGCAAGCGAATGGTTTCAATCGTGGAAGCACACAAAAAGACCAGATCCGCCTTGATGACCTCTTCTCGTCTGGTTCTGGTATCGACACAGGCAACTGCTGTCGCCCGGCCGGTCTTTTCATCGACGATTACTCGCGTTGCCGGAGCATCGGCCTTGATGGTCAAGCGACCGGTGGCCTGAGCGGCAAGAATCGTGGTGGGCACAAATTTCTCGATCGCCTGTGCCGTCATGTAGCGCCAGGGAATGACCTTGCGCTCAGACCAGCGATTTTCGACCTTTGTCTTGAAGTCCTGCTCCATGGAATTGAGCTTGGCGGTCTTGCGATAGCGCCCATCCGGCAGGTTGGGGATACCATTTTCCGCCCCGATGAGCCCCAGAAAGGTCTCGACATGGTCGTAGTAGGGCTTGAGATCCTCGTAGCAGATGGGCCAATTCTCACCCAATCCGTCAATGCTGGCGGCCTTGAAGTCGAAATCGGACATGCGCATCAGGACACGGCCCCAGGTCAGGAACCGACCGCCGAGCTGCTTGCCCCTGATCCAGAGATAGAAGTCCTTGAAGGGATGCGAGTATGGGTGCTTCCAGTCATTCACATAGAGGAAAGAAGCGGCCTGATTGAAAAAGGCCGCTTGCGATTGTATGTGCCTGCCGGAGAGGAAGGTCCGGGCTCGGGAGAAAGGACTGATCCCGTGAGCATCACCCCCATGCTTGAGCTTTTCAAATTCTTCCTGGGAGTGAATGGGACCAGCTTCAAGCAGGAGAACATTGAGCCCCCGCTCTGTCAGTTCCTTGGCGGCAAACCCTCCTGTCGCCCCGGAACCGACCACGATTGCGTCATATTTTTTGTCTGCCATCGTCCTCTCCACCATAGCCCACCTGTCTGTCAGGACAGACCGAGCAATCGTCTGTTGGTTTCGGAATCCGCACCACTGTCGGCAAAATCGTCAAAGGCCTTGTCGGTAACGCGGATCATGTGATCCTTGATGAAAATCGCACCCTCGCGGGCACCGTCTTCGCTGCATTTGAGGCAGTCTTCCCACTCGAGCACGGCCCAGCCATCGAAGTCATATTGCGACAACTTGCTGAAAATGCCGCCGAAATCGACCTGTCCATCACCAAGCGAACGGAATCGACCGGGACGCTCAAGCCAGGAATGATAGCTGCCATAGACGCCGCTTTTGCCGTCGGAATTATATTCGGCATCCTTCACATGGAAGGCCCGGATGCGATCGTGATAGATATCGATGAAGCGCAGATAGTCGAGCTGTTGCAGGATCATGTGGCTCGGGTCATAGAGGATATTGGCGCGCGAATGGCCATCCACTGCGTCAAGGAAACGCTCGAAGGTCGCGCCATCATGCAAATCTTCGCCCGGATGCAATTCATAGCAGACATCCACACCTGCCGCATCGAACGCGTCAAGGATTGGACGCCACAAACGGCCAAGCTCTGCAAAAGCTTCCTCGACAAGGCCCTGCGGGCGCTGCGGCCAAGGGTAGAAATAGGGCCAGGCGAGAGCACCGGAAAAGGAAGCGTGACCCGTGAGGCCGAAATTGGCACTCGCCTTGGCAGCCAGCATCATCTGTTCGATGGCCCATTCCTGACGCGCCTTGCGATTGCCGTGCACAGCGCTTGGAGCGAAGCCGTCGAACAAGTCGTCATAGGCGGGATGAACGGCCACAAGCTGCCCTTGCAAATGGGTTGAAAGCTCTGAAATGACAAGGCCATGGTCGGCCAGCTTACCAGCGATCTCAGCGCAATAGCTTTTGCTCTCGGCCGCTTTTTTCAAATCGAACAACCGCGGATCGAGGGTTGGCACTTGCAAGGCCTTGTAGCCGAGGTCAGCAGCCCATTTTGCAATGCCGTCCAAACTGTTGAATGGGGCTTCGTCGCCAACAAACTGCGCCAGAAACAACCCTGGACCTTTCAAGCTTTTCATTTTTCGCTCCTGTGAGAATTCGGAAATGGTGAGGTTTGTATTTTGTTCTACCAATGGATTTGGAACCATACAAACCCGCAGCCTTAACGAAGGTCAAATATGAATGATCTGATCGCATGCCACGGGGAGGATCCTGACACGCGACCAGATGAAACAGAAAGCTTTAGAACTCTACCGCCTGACCGCTTTCTGATGATTTGTAGATGGCTTCCAGGATCTGGGTCACGATAAAGGCCTGTTCAGGCAGAACCGCCGGTGCCGTATCATTGATGATCGCATCGAACCAGGCTGTTGCTTCGGCATCTCCGACCCGGAACAAGTCTTCGTCAAAGTCTGCCGGGCCGTCGCCACCACCCGGATCAAACGGGGTGACATCGACCAATTCGCCCATTTGCGTCGTGCAATAGACCGCCTTGCCAGATCCATCAACCGGAGATGTCGGGCCTGCAACGCCGTCACCAACCAGTTCGGCACCCGCTTTTGTACCGCACAGGGTGACCTGCGCTTCACGCCATTTCATGACATTGAGAGCCCAGGACGCCTCGATGAAAATGGTCGCGCCATTTTCCATTTTGACCAGACCAAAGGCAGAATCCTCAACCTCGTATGTGTCCGGGTCCCAGGGGCCGAACATGTTGCCTTCAGGATTGTCTTTCAATTTCTGAAAGACCGAGCCCATTACAAGCTTGGGCTTGTAGTTGTCCATGGTCCACAAGGCAATATCAAGGGCATGGGTTCCGATGTCGATCAGAGGTCCTCCGCCCTGCTTTTCCTTGTCCGGGAAAACGCCCCAGGTCGGAACAGCCTTGCGCCGGGTTGCATGTGCCTTTGCGAAATAGACATCACCGAGATAGTCATTGCGGCAGGATTTATATAGATCCTGCACGTCATGCCGGAACCGGTTCTGATAGGCGATCGTCAGTTTCTTGCCGCTTTTTTCCGCAGCATCAAGCATTGCCTGCGCGTCGGCGGCTGTCGCTGCCATAGGCTTTTCGCACATGACATGCTTGCTACCTTCCAGCGCAGCAATCGAGATTTCGGCGTGCGAGTTGTTAGGGGTCAAGACATGAATGGCGTCAATATTGGGATCGGATGTCAGCTCGCGAAAATCTGTGCAGACCTTCGCGCCTTCATCTCCATACATGTCGCAAGCCTTTTGGGCGCGCTCGCGGATGATGTCACAAAATCCGACCAGTTTCACCCTGTGCTTCTGCTTTGCAAGCGCTTTGAAATGCTTCAGATTGGCGATGCCGCCACATCCAACAACCCCGACTTTGATCATACTCATTAAATTCTCCTCTCAAACGCAACCCTGCTCAATACAATAATCTTAAGCAATGATTTGAGACTATTGTTTACGCAAGCGCTTGCATGAATAAGAAAACCATGATTATCGAAAGCTGTCAACTCCACTCTTCAGTTGAAAATGACTTTTACGCTAAAGAAGGGCTAATTATGCCGGGACAAACGATTTTCATGCCGTTTTCTACGCATAAGTCCCGCAGGAGCGTGTGCGGCCACATACCCCAATCCTTCATGCAAATCGCGTGCAAGCGCAAAGCATGGGCTTCTTGCAGGGAAGCAACCTGACGCTTTCGGCGGCGAAAGATGAACAAGGGGTCAAGGCTTCTTCCCAATGCCTTTGCAACAGGATCGGCGTCACGGATGGCGGCAAACCTCTGAACCATCCCGAACACGGATGGCTTGGGGATCCCATGGGAAAAACGGGCCGACCTGCGGCACTGGAGTTGCTGGAATCGCCCATTTTGGGGAAGGAGAGCGCATCGGGGATGCCTTGGGGCCAATGAGCGCCCACAAATACAATGATGGCGAATACAATGATGGCAAAGCCACAAAACTGGCACTTGACCGATATGAGGATCATCAAGAGACGGGAATGCAGCTTTCCCTGATGATCAGTTGCGTTTCCAGAATGACGCTTTCGAAATGCTCTTCTTTTGAAGAAAGCTGATGATTGAACGCAAGCATGGCCTGATGTCCAAGCTCATAACTCGGCTGGCGGATGGTGGTGAGGGGCGGATTGAGCATTTCGGCCAAATAGGAATCGTCGAACCCGACCACGGAAACGTCTTTGGGGACATTCAGACCACAGGATCTGAGCCCTGCGATCACACCAATGGCCATTTCGTCATTACCGCAGAAGATCGCGGTTGGCCTGTCTTTCAGCAAGCCAAGATCGACGCCAAAGGTGCGCCCGGTTTCAGCCACCATATCACCGTTGCGAATATAGTCCTGACGCAATTCGATGCCAGCATCCTTGAGGGCTCGGCTATAGCCATCGAAACGAGCGCGGGCCTCAGCCGAGCTTTCCGGACCTGAAATATGGGCGATGCTCGTATGGCCCAACGTCGCCAGATAGCGCGTCGCCTTGTAGGCAGCCTGCTCGTTGTCTACGCCAATCGTGACCAACGGGCTTTCCGGCTCGCAAGCTCCGATAACGATAAAGGGGAAATTGGGGCCCTTCTTGCCGGTGGCGCCAAGCATTTCCATTTTCACCGGAACGCGCCCCGTCAGCAGAATGACACCGTCTGCCCGCTGGGAGTTGACCTGTTCCACATATCTGAGGATGTTGTCGGGATTTGAGCCTATTTCACCGACCAGAACAGACATTGACAATGTGCGGGCGGTTTGTTCGATACCCTTGAGCACGGCACTGAAATAGGCCGAGCCAATATCGGGAATAAGAACCAGAACAGCGTCGGCACGATTGCGCGCCAGACTGCGAGCGGTTGCGTTTACGGTGTAGTTCAGTTCCTTGGCGGCCTGCATGACTTTCTTGACCACATCGTCGGAAATCACGTCAGGCGTGGCAAAGGCCCTGCTGACCGTCGACTCGGCCACTCCGGCCAGCCGCGCCACATCAATCATTCTAGCTCTTGGTTTCTTATTCATTTTGTTGAACCGTCAACGAAGCACGCACTTGCAAGAGCTTGCACGACATCAAGCATTTTCCAGCCTTGCAAAGAACAACTGCTTTCGAAGAAGACTTGTTTCAATCTCAATTGCTGATCGAAACATTTTTATCGAGTTACATCATTCTGGACTGTTTTCCCAATACGCCCTTTCCTGCATTTTCGCAAGTTTTTCACTGTATTAAGCGCAAGAAGTGAGCAATTCATGCAAACGCCGACGACTTTCCAACAGCACGGCTCCTGTTTCACCGTGGCGCATCAGTCCGATCTGAACGGGAAAACGCCTTTGGCGCTCCTGCAAACCCGCTCGATATGGCACTTTTACTGTGTTTGCGGTCCGGTTGCGAGCTGTCTCGCAACCGGATGCAAAGGATGTCATGGGTGAGGAATAACCGGCACCAGCAGATAACTGTCGCGCCCGTTTCCCGAGAGGATCTTGTGACGCCCCGAATTCCTGGTATCGGGCGGAACAACCCAGTCGAATTTCAGCATGCCCGGATTGAAACCGGCAATCGTCAAACGCAATTGCTGGCCCTTGTGCAGACTCATGCCTATTGGTGTGAGACCGATATCCAGTTCGACAAGCTCACCCTTTTCCAGCTTGCTTTCCTGTTGATGCAAATGAACCGGGTGATAAGGCGTGGACTGATCGAGATCGAGATCCCGATGGGAAGCGCGCAAGCGACCGTGCGGCCCGGCAAAGCCGGGTTCAAACTCGGAAAAGACGACCGCCTCGCCATCCGTGTCAATCATCTGCACGACAGCAAACAGATCCGCTTCGGTATGGTCCATGACCTCTAGCCAGACATGCAGGCTCAGATAGCCGGTCAGTTCCATATCCTCATCGACCTGATAAGTCAGGACCAGTTTGCCCTCCTTGTCAGTGTCATAAACCGCGCATTCTTCTCCTTCCGCCGGACTTTCAAGCAACGCGCCTGAAGCACAGTGAAGATGAAGCTTGCGATAGTCCGTTTGCGGCAATGGGAAATCGGCTTCCGGTCGATGAAGAATGTCGCCCTTGAGCGTATCGACGACAGACACGCGCAGTTTGGGCGTATCTTCCCAGCCATTTTCGATATCCTTGAGATAGCGATCAAAGAAGCGCTTGAGATCGGCCGATTGCTGGACGGAATAATAGTCCGGCCATTCATGGCTGTTATGGATCCGCAGCCACTTCCGGTCTGACCCAAGCATGGCAAAGCTCTCATAGGTTCCCGGAATGTGGGCTCCGTTGGTCCAACTGCCGACGACATAGGCGGGAATCGTCACCTTATCGAGTCTTGCTTCCTTGCTCTTCCAATAGTCATCATAAAGGGGATGGCTCTTGCTCATGGCGACAAGATCTTCAACCCCGTTCGCACCGCCCATTTCGCTTATCAGCTTATCCATGAAGCCGAAATCGGCAATACCGCCCCGATAGGGCCCATTGCGATAGGGGTTGTTCAATCCTTCCCAAGGAGCAATCGCGGCAAGATGGGGTGGGCATTCGGCGGCGATGAACCATTGTGCGATCGCCAGCCAGGAGTTGCCCGACAAGCCAACCTTGCCGTTCGACCAGGGCTGAGCGGCCACATGTTCAATCAGGTCATAGCCATCCTGACCCTCCTGAGGACCAAAGAAATAGATATCGCCTTCCGACATCCATGCACCGCGAGCATCTGGATTGATGATCGCATAGCCTTTCGGGCACCAGTAGGCCGGGTCCGGCCCTTCCCATTTTTCAAGCCCGGAGGTCGCGCTTTTGGGAATGCCATAGCGTCCCTCGATATCATCAAGGCGAGAGGTTCCGCCCTGTTTGCCATACGGACTCCAGGCAACAATGGCCGGCAGATCCTTGCCATCGACGGGACGGAAAATGTCCGTGTAAATGGTTGTTCCATCCCGCAATTTGACCGGTACATCCTGCTCCATGAGGATATCTTGAGGGAGGGGCATTGCCCCTTCCTCATGAATATATCCCTTTTCGAGGATTTTGGTCTGTTGCTTGAACCCGGGATAGCGGGCATTGGGATCATCCAGATGCATCGCTTCCCGGAATATGATTTCATCCTGTTTGAGCATTGATGTTCCTCTTAGCCCTTGAAGCTCGCCATGTAGCGTTTGATCATGTCCTGATGCGCTTGCACGATGGCGAAGGAGTCATCGGTGTTGCCCTCATACTCACTGACCACCCATCCACGATAGTCATACCGCATGAGCGCATGAACAAGCTCTTCATAGCGAAGATCCGGCTCATCGCCGTCGACGATATGGAAGAATTTGCCGTGGAAATGCTTGACATATTTCATGATGCTCTTGAGATCATCGGGGTTGGAATAACCAAAGGTATCCCAGATCACGCCAATCCAGGTTATGGCGCGCTTGTCGCCCCCCATTGCGGTGATTTTCTCGATGGCTTCATCAATGAGAACCGACTTGCTCCACAAGTCCAGTGCCGCCTTGATGATGTTTTCGGGCACGCCCATGTCCCGGCCTTCCTGCACATGGCGGGAGGAGACCGAACGGGCAAAGATGCCAGCATCGGGGATGACGCCCAGATACTCGCTCTCGATGGTCTCGATCTGTTTCAGCAATTCCTGGGTTCTGGCGGATTCGATCATCAGAGGCACATGCAGCTCGTAGCCCATTTTGATCTTTAGCTTTTCTGCCAGCGGTACCAGCCGTTCAGCAATAACGGAGGCAAAATGTTGCAGCCTCACGACCTCGAAGCCAAGCTTTGCAGCCCCTTCGATTTGCGGCACGGTATAGTCATAGAGTTCATCCGGGGAGAGATTGCGATCCGGAAGCATGAAGGGATCGGCGTAGCTGCCATAGGACACCGGCGTCAGGCCGAAGCGATCCACTGCGCTCTTGAATGTGCGCTCGAATTCTGGCGTGACAAACGGAAAGCTGCGATGATGGGACGGCCCGACAATCTCGATGCCACCGCCCAACTGGGCTGCCTTTTCCATCATTTCATCGAAAGACCAGATGAAACTGAGATATTCGTGAGCGAAGCTGTGAAAGGACACGCCGATTTTGAAATTGTCTGAGACGCTCATGATACCACCTCCGCAACAGCAAGCTGCTTTTTAGACGAATTGAAGAAGGAGAAGCGCCCTGCGGTGATGTAGGGCTCAACGGTGACAAGCATGCCTTCGATTTCGTGATTGCCACTTGCCAATCCGCCGACAGAGGCAACGAACAGTTCGGCATAGTCCAGAATCCACCACCAGACGTGGCTCAGCTTGGCCAGATCCGACAGGGCATGTCGTTCGCCATTCAGAATGAAAGTCATGTCATCCTTGCTGATTGAACGGCCATCAACCGAGAGGCTGATATCCTCGATACAGGACAGGGGCAGCGCACGATAGCTGGTCAGGCGAACCTTGATGATGAAGCCTTCCTTGCCATCAAGACAGGCGTTACGGACAGGTTCATCGCTAATGAAGGCACGATCCTTCGGTTTCGGTCTTTTTTGCAAAGTGACCTCCTATAAATGTCTGGTTGTTTGAATATGCTGCGTGAGCCGGATCGGCTGTCACAAGACTATGCAGGCTTTGGCGGGTCTGCTTCGTGCAGATGGCAGCGAACAAAATGGTTGGCAGCAAGGCTTGTTCTTCTGGGCATTTTCTCCTCGCAGATGCTCATGCGCATCGGGCATCTGGAGGCGAAGGGGCACCCCTTGTCCCTGTTGGGTGGCTTGCGTGTTCCCTCTGCCTTGGCAGTTGTCTCTCCGGTGGAGAGGCCGGAACTGGGATCGGGAACGGAGGCCAAGAGAAGTTGCGTGTAGGGATGAGCGGGGTTCTCCATCAACGCACAACTCTCGCCCTCCTCCACGACATTGCCCGCATACATCACCATGGTGCGATCACCGACATAGCGGGCACTGGCAAGGTCGTGAGTGATATAAAGAAAACCGATGCCACGCTCTGTCTTGAGCTTCTCGATCAGATTGAGCACTTCCATGCGAATGGAAACATCGAGCATCGAGGTCGGTTCATCGGCCAGAATGATGTCTGGCTGCACCGCAAGAGCACGGGCGATGGCGACTCTCTGTCTTTGCCCGCCGGACATCTGGAAGGGGTAACGCTCTGCTACGTCTGCGGGAGGATGCAGACCGACCGTCTCCAGAAGGGTGGCAACCTCGCGTTCAAGATCCTTCGATTGTGCCAGTTTGTGGATCTGCAACGGGCGTTCGATGTGATACCCGATCGGATGGGTCGGGCTGAGCGAGCCAAACGGATCCTGAAAGATCATCTGCACCTGTCGGCGATAGGCAAGCGAGGCCTTGCGCGGCTCCTGAGCCAGTATGTCCTTGCCATGCAGCAGGATCCGACCCTCGGTGGGGTTGGAAAGCCGGGCGATGAGCCGGGCAAGGGTCGATTTGCCGCTGCCGGATTCTCCCACCACGGACAGAACTTCACCTTTGTGGAGCTTGAAGGAAACATCATTTACGGCTTTGAATATGGCCGGTTTCCACCAGTTTCCGAGTGAAAAATGCTTTGAAAGATTCGTCACTTCCAGAATTGGCAGTTCGGCTTCTTGCTCATGTTCGCTCATACTTTTGCTCCCTCGGGAAGAGGCATGCCACCATGTGTGGCAACCCAGTGATCAGGCAGCACTTCGCGCATTTGTGGCTTGTCGTGACACTGTGCCTTGTTGCATACGGTGCAACGGGGCTCGAACCGACATGTGTGGGGTGCGTTGATCAGGGACGGTGGAGAACCGGGTATCCCGGTCAATTTGACCTTGGGCCCCTTGAGCGGCGCAAAGGAGCTGAGCAACCCTTGTGTGTAGGGGTGGATCGGCGTCTTGAAGATCATTTGTGCCGGTGCCATTTCGACCAGTTGTCCGCCATACATGATGCCAATGCGATCACAAAATTCGACCAGCAAAGACATGTCATGGGTGATGAACAGGATTGACAGCCCGAGTACCTCTTTCAACTGGGAAATCTGCTGAAGGATGTCGCGCTGTACGACCACGTCGAGCGCTGTGGTCGGTTCATCCATGATCAGGAGCGGCGGCTTGAGTGCAATGGCGATAGCGATGACGGCTCTCTGACGCATGCCGCCGGACAGCTCGTGCGGATAGGCCGTGACCCTGTCCCGCTCGATCCCCACGGTTTCAAGAAGATCACCTGCCCGTTGCCATGCATCCTGTTTGGAGATGGTCGTATGGCGATGCAATGCATCGGTGATCTGGCTGCCGATGGTGATCACAGGATTGAGTGAGTTCATGGCACCCTGAAAGACCATTGCGACATGCTTCCAGCGAAACTCCTCTATCTGGTCGCTGGACATCGACAGGATGTCCCGACCTTCAAAAAGGATCTCGCCACCGGTGATCACGGCAGGCGCCCGCAAGGTGCGCAGGATTGCCCCGGCAATGGTCGACTTGCCGCATCCGGATTCACCGGCCAGACCAAACACCTCGCCGGGTTGAATGGCAAAGGATACATCGTTGACAGCCTCGGCCGGTCCGTTGGGCGTCAGATATTGAACATGCAGGTTGCGGATATCGATAATTGGCTTGGTCATTATTCGACCTCCGGTTTTGCAGACCGGTCAACAGGTGTGACCCTGGCCGAGGATTGTTTCAGCTTGCTGGTGAATTTGGCCATTTGACGTTCCGAACGCAGCCGCGGATTGGTGATTTCATCCATGCCGTAGTTGATCCAGGAAAGAGCAAAAATCGTGAGGGCCACACAGACCCCCGATGGCACAAAGGCCCACCAGGCACCAGACATCAGGGCTCCGCCATTCTGGGCCCAGAACAGATTGGTGCCCCAACTGACAGATTCCAGATCCGTAAGCCCGAGGAAGCTCATCGCCGTTTCCGTCGAAATGCCGTAGGAGACAATCCCGATGAAAGACCCGACAATGATGTTGACCATGTTGGGAATGATCTCCCGCAGAATGATCGCAAAGCCGCTTTCTCCGCTCACGATACTGGCGGCGACAAAGTCCTTCTCGCGGATCGACATTGTCTGGGCGCGAATGACGCGGGCGTTGAAGGCCCAACCAGTCAGGGCAAGGGTCCAGACAACGGTGCCCGTTGAAGGTTTGAGATAGGCGGCCAGCAGGATCAAGAGAGGCAGGCCCGGCATGACCAGAAAGAGGTTGGTGATGAGGGTAAGCAGATCATCGACCCAACCGCGAAAATATCCGGCAGCCGTTCCCATGATCGTCGCGACGGTGATCGCCAACAAGGCCGTACCAAAGCCGATCATCAGCGAGTTTCGCGCACCCCAAACCGTACGGGTCCAGACATCCCGGCCCATATGATCGGTGCCGAGCCAGTTTTCCGCATTCGGCGGAAGGTTGGGCATGGCGGCGAAGTCTGCCGGGTCGCCATGTCCGATCCATGGGGCAAACACCGCAACGAGGACGAATATGGCGAGAATTATGATGCCAATACGCGATTGGGGATTGTCCCACAACACCTGATACCATTGACGCCGAACCGAAGCTTTTTTTGTTGTTGTCTTCATCTTTCCATCACCCTCGGGAAACGCGTGGATCAAGCCGCGTGTAAAGAATGTCGACCATGAAGTTGGCGACCAGAACCGCGATGGTGATCATGATAAACAGCCCTTGTACAAGCGGGTAATCTCGTGAGCCTACAGCGCGGACCAGCAAGAAGCCCAAACCGGGATAGGCAAAGACCTGTTCGATCAGCACCTGGCCGGACAGGATGAAGCCAAGGAAGATCCCGAAACCCGTAACGCTAGGCAGCATGGCGTTGCGCGCGGCATAGTTGAGCATGATACGGTTTTGGCGCAGCCCTTTGGCTTCGGCCATCGTGATGTAGTCTTCTGCCAGAACACCGATCATCACGTTGCGCATCCCCTGGGTCCAGGGGCCGATCGTCACCAGAATGACAACGAAGAGCGGCAAGACCATGTGATGCAGAACACTGGCAAGAAATTCGAAATTCAAGCCCGGCTCGAGCCCGGATTCATAGGCGTGGCTTGTGGGGAACCATTGTAATGTCAGGCCCAGCACATAGACAGCAAGAAGAGCAAGGAAGAAGGGAGGAAAGGCCCCTATGAAATTGAGCAAGGCAGGCGCAATCTTGTCCAGAAGGCTACCACGCCACCAGGCGGCGAAGATGCCGATGATATGTCCAAGAATGAAACTGACGATCAGCGCACAGAGACCCAAAAGGACAGTCCACATCAGGCCAGTTCCGATCACCGCCGACACCGGTGCAGGAAACGAGGAATAGGAAATCCCGAAATCACCCCGCAATGCATGGGACAGATACGTGAAATATTGAATGATCAAAGGCTCATCAATCAACCCGAGAGCTTCTCGGAGAGCGGTGATCTGAGCTGCATTCAGTCGCGATCCCATGCCGGCGATCAGGCTGGCAACCGGATCCCCCGGCAACAGTCTGGGGAGAATGAAGTCCAGCGTCAGCGCGGCCCAGAATGCAAGCAGATAAAAGCCCAGTCTTCTCAGAATGAAGGACATTTTGGTCTCTTGTGGATGTGCGTGAGAAAGGAGTGCGGGATGGAGGCCACCCCGCACCGGCTCTGTTTTGTGAGCAGGGACTGCTCAGGGAACTGTTCTTATTTTGCCTTGACCGTGGTCATCAGCAACAGTTGGTCAGATGTTGTCTGACGAGGCATCGGAGCTGTGTAGGCATTGTCCGCGTCAGCCCATCCCGTAAAGCGTGCACTGTTATATTCATAGAACATGGGTGCATGCCACATAGGGATGACGGGTGCTTCGTCGGCCATGATTTTCTGCAATTCCTGCATCACTGCAAACTGCTTGTCATGATCGACGGTTCCGGCAAATTCATCAAGCAGCTGGTCTGCCTTGTCACTGGAATAACGCCAGAAATTCTCGGCAAATCCGGTCGGGCTTCCGATCGGAGCCACCGTTTTGGCCGACATCACATTGCGGTAGTAGGTATAGGGAGAGGATGCGTCGATGCCAAAGAACATGGACACGTCATATTCCCCATTGATCCAGTTGCCAAAGGCGACAGGAACATCAGCCATCACGACTTCGAGCTTGATACCGATTTTCTTGAGATTCTGGCTGATGACAGGCGTGACGGCGATCCAGTCGGTAAAGCCGTTGACCATGGTGAAATCGAAGACCATGGGTTCGCCATCCGGGGTGAGACGAATACCGTCCGGTCCCATTTTGTAACCGGCTTCATCGAGCATCTTGTTGGCGCGGGCCGGATCAAAGTCAACCCAGTCACCGAGAGTGGATGGATCTTTCACTTTCCAGGCCGAATAGCCGGAGCTGAGGGCGGTCACGTCGGATTCCGAACTCTGCCCCTGCAAGGCGATCTGAATCATTTGCTTGCGATTGAGTGCCAAAGAGACAGCCTTGCGGACTACGACATCGTCAAACGGCGTGATCTTGGTGTTCAGCATGAACAGAACGTCCGCCCCGACGGTCGGCCACCAGAAATGCAAGTCTTCCGGATTCTTGTCGATGATGGCTTTCTGCATGTTGGGGAAGAACTGTGCAGCCCAATCGAGCGTTCCGTTCGCGAAGGCAACCGAGACAGCATCGTTGCCACCAAAGGCAGGCATCCGCATGCCATTATAGTAAGGCTTGCCCGTCTGCCAGTAATACGGGTTCTTGTCCACCTGATAGGATTGGGACTGGAAGGCCGTCACTTCAGTGAAAGGACCTGTTCCAACCGGGTTGTCATTGGTAAATTTGACGGGATCCTCGACATCCTTCCAGATATGCTCGGGAACGATATTCTGGGCGATAATGTCATAGAAGCCGGGGGAATGAACGTGATCGAATGTGAAAACGACCGTTTTGTCATCTGGTGCTTCGACACTCTTGACATAGCCGCTTTTACCAACCGCTTGCAGGCCAGCGCCCTGTAGGCCGTTCGTTTTGGCCAGCAGGTCGAAGGTGAAAACGACGTCCGATGCGGTCATGGGTTCGCCATCAGACCATTTGACATTGTCTTGCAGCGTAAAGACGAGCTTCTTGCCGCCATCTTCCCATTTGAAAGCCCTTGCAAGCCAAGGCACCGTTTCACCGGTCACCTTGTTGTCAATCATCATTGGCTCATAGATACCATTGGTTGTCGGAAACAACGGTGTGGCGTTAAAAGGATTAAAGTTACGCAAATAGGTCGGTTGCGACTGCGACGATGGCGACACCACCATAACGCCGGTTTTTGCTGGTTCAGCTGCCGATATGGCAAGAGTTGATGCTGCAAGAAGCATCGGTGCCAATAGCAAACCCGTGATTTTTTTCATAAGGAACTCCTCTCCTGCGCTTGCCTTAGGCTTTCCTCCCAGTTTTTCCCTGAGGCCACCTGCCTTTATGCAAGCGCTTGCGTTAATGAACCATGGAATTGCTCTTCTGTCAACTGTGATCAATAATTTCGTGAAAGCCCTTAGGCTTTAGTAGGACAGAAAAGTGACCGCCATGTCAACTTTATCAGCGGTTTTTCTATTGTTTGGAAATCTTTACTTGCGAAAGATCTGCACTGCAATTCTGAGGAATGCCTTGCGACAGGACCGGACTTATCAAGTCTGCCATAGGGCGCTGAGACACAAGAGCGCCCAAACAATACAAGACGTGCTGTTGATCAGAGCAGGTTCGAGTCCCGCCCCCCTTGCCAAAGCCCAGTTCGTGCAAGCGCCATATCGCGTCTCTTGCCGCAGGAGAGCGCGTCTGTTGACACGAAAGGCTTGCCACTCAGAAGGGGGGACGCCACAAATGGCTCTGAGGGTGTCCCAAAGCGCCCAGAGGGCACGAAAAACGCCGAAGGTTGGGGGGAGAATGCAGCAGGCGAAACAGGCTTCACAGCACCAGAAAAAGCCGATGGCCCCAAAGCCTCAAAGCCCAGAGGCCCAGAGGGGTGGGGAGCCAAAGAGCACTGGTCCCGAGGCCCAAGGGCCCAAGGGCTCAAAGTCCAAAGACACAATGACCCAGAGCCTCAAAGCCCAATGGCCCAGAGACTCAAAGCTCAGAGGCCCGGAGGGTTGGGGAGCCAAAGAGCAAAGAACCAAAGGGCCAGAGGACCGGAGGATCGGAGGACCGGAGAGCTTGAAAGCCATTAGGCCAAGGGACCAGAGGGCCAAAAAGCGCGCCTTATCGGTCAGACAGGGGCCTAACGCGCTTCTGCCAAAGGTTATCCACGATTGGAAAGCCTTTTTTGCCAACAAGCGTTCAGATTACGCATGAGGAGGATGTGTCCGATGACCTCGGATGTCCTTGCCTTTCCTGATCGGACACCGACTTGTGAGAGACGGCCTGTCAGGCGCATTCCTCGACAATCACGAGCTGCCTTTGAGACGCATCGCGGGCATAGGAAATGGCTTCCTGATAGTCGCTTGAGTGGTAGCAGGCTTGTGCCGCCTCAAGGCTTTCAAAGCGGACAACAACATTGCGAGGCCATTCCCGGCCTTCCAGTTGCACATGCGCCCCTCCCCTTGCCAGAAAAACACCGCCATGTTTGGCGATGGCAGGTCCGGCGCGCTTTGAATATTCGGCAAACTGAACCGGATCAGACACGGATATGTTTGCAATCCACAGTGCAGACATGGAAAACCCTTTCCTGTTTGAGTAAAAAGGCCCGGCGAAGGTCGCCGGGCCAAGCGCTCTGGCTCATGGGGCTAAGCCATCTGCGCCTTTGGGAGGATTGGCAAAGAGGCTCCTTGAGGACTTTGCGGGGGCCAGTTTTGCAATGAGGATCAGCAGAAGGATGATCCCCCAGCCGATAGTCATGGCGATGTACCAGTAGAGAGATTCTGCCGGTGCGATGACCGCAGTCAGGCCTGCCAGCCCAATCATCAGGCGAGAGGGTATGGCCAGCGGGCGAACGCACCAGCCACCGAACGCCACGGCCCACAATGCCGTTCCCGCCAGGAGGCTCAATGCACTGACGGCAATTGTGCCATAGCTGCCCTGTGCAAGGACGCCCATGTCGAACACAAAGCCAAAGGGTACGAAAAAGGCGACCAGAGACAATCCGAAGGCAGCAAATCCCGTTTTCACCGCAGGCGCCTTGCCGACGGCCGCAGCCGCAAAGGACGCAAGCGCAACCGGTGGGGTCACCATGGACAGCACACAATAGTAGAAGATGAAAAAGTGGGCAGCCAGCGGCTCAATACCCAGCTTCTGGATTGCTGGCACGAACAGCACCGCACCGATGATATAGGCGGCAACTGTCGGCAAGCCCATGCCCATGATGATGCATCCGACCATGGCAAGAGCAAGCGAGGCATAGATTGAGCCTTCCGAAAGGCTGACCAGCGAGCCGGCAAATTTCAAGGCCAGATTCGATTGAACGGCAACGGCGATGACAATGCCAATGGCAGCAATCGGAACGGCAACGTCAGCGGCCTGTTTGGGGGCGTTGCGCAAGGCATCTGCAAATTCAGATCGACCGATCCAGGTTGACCGCCGGAGAAAGGGAACAACCAGAGAGGCCAGAGAGGCCGCCACGGCTGCATAGGCTGCCGAATAGCCAGCGACCAGCATGGCCACCAGAAGAATGGGGGGCAGGATCAGGTGCAAACGGGGCATGATCGGTGCAGTTGCGCTGACTTCTTCCTCCGTCAGGGCCCGAATGCCTTCGCGGCGTGCGGTCAGATCGACCACCAGAAGCAGCGAGAAATAGAAAGCGAGGGCAGGAATAAGGCCTGCAAGTGCAAGGCTGGGATATGGCATCCCGAGCATTTCGGCCATGACGAAGGCTGCGACACCCATCACCGGGGGCATCAATTGACCACCGGTCGAGGCGATCGCTTCCACGCCAGCGGCGCGATAGTCGGCAAAGCCGGTCCGCTTCATCAATGGAATGGTGAAGACGCCAGTCGACACCACGTTTGCCACAGCGCTTCCCGAGATCGATCCCATCAGACTCGAGCCGAGAATGGCGGCCTTGGCCGTGCCTCCGGTGGCGCGTCCTGCAACGCGAATGGCAAGATCAATGAACAGCTGACCACCGCCCACCGCGCTATAGAACGCTCCAAACAGGATGAAATAGAAAATGAAGCTGACCGATGTGGATGTGGTGATCCCGAGCACGCCTGCGGTGGTCATGGAGACAATTTCGATGGCTTCATCCATCATGAAGCCCCTGAAACCGATCCATCCCGGCAGATAGCCGCCGAACAGGGCATAGAGGATGAAGGCGATCAGCACATAGACCAGGATCATGCCGACAGCACGTCGCGCACCTTCCAGCAACAGCAGGACAAGAGCCGAGCCAGCGACAATATCGAGCGTGAATATGGGAGAAACATTCTCCATTCTGGTCGTCAGCCTGTCATACTCAAAGATATAATAGGCGCTCACCCCCAATATGGCGAGCAGGGCAAACCCGTCTATTGCCAGCCTCACCCAGCGGGGAAGCCAGTCCGCTTCCAGCGGCTTGTACAGAAACAGAAGCATCAAGGCGAAAGACAGGTGGAATGGGCGCGAGAAAAGCGGTTGTTGCGGGTCATAAAGAACCCAGACCTGAAAGGCCACGAAAAGCAGACCAATCACAAACGCCACTTTTCGCGTGATGCCCCCACTGCGGTCAGCAGTCATAGCGGACATGGTTTCCTCCGGAAATATACACGTCATGTTCAGGGTCAGCCTCGGTTCTGGCTTCGGCCGACACCTGAACGCAGTTGGTGAGACCTATTTCATCAGGCCAGTTTCGCGATAATAGCGCTCAGCACCGGGATGAAGCGGAATACCCGTATTCTCGGGCAGCCACGCTTTGGAGGGGTCAAAATTCTTCCAAGCCCCATGTGACTGTTTGAGCAAATCGGCATTCTCGATGAGGGTCTTGGTGATCTTGTATGCCATGTCATCGCTCAACGATGCATTGGCGATCAGAACCGTGCCGATATTGGCCCCAATGGTCTTGCCATCCTGACCATCGAACCATGGTCCGAAACCACCGGCTTTCAATCCGTGGCTTTCGATGAATTTCTGAGACTCCGGCGGCAAATCGAGGAATTTGACATCTGCCGTCAAGGAAACCTCGGTGATTGTCGGGTGCCCCTTCAATATCGTGTCGAAATAGATGTCTGCCTTGCCGTTACGCATTTCATCGGCAATCTGCCCGGCTCCGACCTGAATGACATCTCCCCCGTCATCCTTGATTTTCTCGACACTGGTGCCAAGGGACTCGAAAACCATGTGTGCGACGGGCACCGCGCTCGACCCAACCGGCTTCATCAGGACACGGACCGGCTTGCCGGAAGTGAAAATCTCTTTCATGTCTGAAGTGCCGACCTTGTCGAGAAAAGCCTTGCGGGCGATTGCTCCGACATAGACGTCGTTGAGGCCACCCACGAGAGCCCGGATGTCCGTTGCCTTTTTGCCACCATAGACATCGGAGCCTTCATAGGCCCAGATTGCGCTTGCCACATTGGACAGGGCGATGTCAGCCTTGCCAGCCTGGACAACCATGGGATTGGCTACCCCTCCGCCACGGGCGATCACTTCGATCTCTGTGCCATCCAGGGACTCGATCATCTGTTCCAGAGTGGCGGCAAACACATACCACGCGGAGCCTTCCCGCATGGCGCCAATCCGAAGCTCTTCTGCCGAGACTGATGTGCATCCAACCCCAAATAGCGCTGCGGCTGCGATTGCGGACGTCGTAATCCTTGAGAATTTTCCGAACATTTAGAATTCCTCCCTAACAAACTGCCCCCATGACCGGCATGGGGGCGATGTGTTCTAAAGTGTTGAAAGCAGTTTTGAATCGACGGGATCGATTCCAGACGCTTTGAGCGCTGCAAAGATTTCCTCTTCAGCTTGCTTGCCAAGAGGTTTGAGCGGTTCACGCACGGTTGCATGATCAAGAACACCGCGTCCCATCAGTGCGATTTTCAGCGCGACAGTTCCTTCCATATGTGAACCACGGTGATAAACGGTGCGGGTGATCGGCATCAGCTGTTCGAAGACCTTGCGCGCAGCAGGATAGTCCTGAGCCTTACCCGCTTTGATCAGTTTGACAAGCAACTCTGGGGCGACGTTGCCATAGCCCACAAGCAGGCCATCGACGTCAAACATGGTTGGCAACAGCCATTCATCATGGCAGCTGAGAACCTGAAGGTCCGGGTTGGCTTCCTTGAGAGCAGGAATTTCAACATACCAACGTTTCATGTTGCGCACGCCATTCTTGGTCGCGACCACACCTTCCTGAGCGGCGATATCCAATTGGGTATCAAGATCATAGTTGGCATGAGTGACATCGGGATATTGGAACAGAATACACTGAAGTCCCGAATTCTCCCAAATCGCCTTGTAGCGATCCTGCGGAGCCCCTTTCTGAAAACCGAAGCGAAGCCAGCCATGGTTTGGATAGACAAGCGCGCCGGTGGCACCTGCGTCCTTGCATTTTTTCGCTTCTTCGGCTGCCACTTTGGTGCCTTCGCCAATGATGCCCGTGATGATCGGAATGGCACCATCGACAGCATCTGCGTAAAGGCGAATCATTTCGAGGCGCTCTTCTTCACTCAGGAACGTACCCTCACCGGCATGCCCCAGAATAACAAGGCTTTTTACGCCTTCGATGGAAGCCAACCATTTGGCCACACGACGGTTGGCCTCAATATCCAGCGAACCATCCTTGTTGAATGCGGTAACCGGGGCCGGGTTCAGGCCTCTTAGATCCATCGGCTGCATTTCTGTCTCCTCATGTATCACTTTTCGTAAATTTGGGAACGATATCGGGAACGTTCCCATTTCTGCTTGCAATTGTCAAGACCATAGTGATAAGAATTTGCATAACAGATTTTCAGGTCATTCAGTCAGAGGTCTCCCGTGGTGAAGAATCCCACCCCTAGCAATCGGTCTTCTCGCGTCACAATTCTGGATGTAGCCCGCGCTGCGGGTGTGTCCAAATCCAGTGTTTCCAGGCTTCTTGATGAACGCCTGCCACGCTCCAATAGCGAAGTGGCTCAGCGGGTTCGGAGAATCGCCAAGGAGCTTGGTTATGTCAGGGATATCTCGGCGGCCAATTTGCGCCGGGGCAGTACGAGCATGATCGGGCTCATCGTTCCCCGGCTGACAGACACGGTGATGGCGATGCTTTATGAAGCCCTGCAACGGGCAGCCGCAAAGTCCGGCAAGGTCGTCATCGTGGCCACGACGGATGAAACACCGGAGGCCGAGCGGCGCGCCGCCGATGGACTTATAGGGCGTGGTGTGGAAGCTCTGGTGCTGGCAACAGCACGCAATGACGATCCCTTTATCAAGGAACTGGCAGAGCGCGGTGTCAAATATGTCCTCGCCCTGCGAACAGACGGGGCGAGCCTGTCATCGATTGGCAATGATGAATTGGGAGGCTATCTTGCCACCCGGCATCTGATCGATCTTAACCATCGCCGGATCGGCGTCATAGCAGGGCCCTCATTTGCCTCGACTGCATGCGAGCGCACGAAAGGGTTTCGAAAAGCAATGGCAGAAGCCGGTCTGACGGTTGATGAAAGTCTGATTGTTCCTTCAACATTCGGGATTGAGTCCGGTCGCGACGCAGCAACGGAATTGATGTCGAGATCGGAACCGCCCACCGCCATTTTCGCAGTAAACGACAATATCGCAATCGGGGCCTTTGCCGCCATTCATTCGCTCGGACTGTCAGTTCCCGGCGATGTTTCCCTTGTCGGATACAATGACATCCCGATCGTCTCCCACCTCTATACGCCAATGACCTCGGTTCATGTGCCGTTTGATCAGATTGCATCATCTGCATTGGAGCTGCTGGAGGCAGAAGAAATACAACCTGATGAGAGAATTCGGGTTGCCATGCCGTCCCTTATGCCGCGGCAATCGAGCATTTCACGGGCCTCTCAGAAAAAGAGCCGAGACCAGATTGCAGAGTGACTGGTCTGAGCAGGAGGAGACAAATCCCCTGCCCCATCCCTGCCCCTACCCGGCATGAAGGTGTGACTTTTTAGGCGTCACACCCTTCGGCCATGCGGATTCACAGGTTTGTTTCAAAGCGCTTTCACGTCGCGGGGAAGTTCGGACAGGATTTCCGGACCATCGGCGCGCAGAATCACGATCTCTTCCAGACGGATGCCAAAACGACCGGGCAGATAGATACCGGGTTCGATTGAGAAAACCATTCCTTCGTCAAGAATCGCTTCAGAGGTTGCGGTAATGAATGGGGGTTCGTGGCCATCAATGCCGAGGCCGTGCCCGGTCCTGTGGACAAAATAATCGCCGTAGCCAGCGTCCGCTATGACATTGCGGGCTGCGGCATCGACGTCTTTTGCCATGACGCCGGGTCTGGCCGCTGCCAAGGCGGCTTGCACCGCCTTCTCAACGATTGCATGAACCTCGTCATAGCCGTCCGGAGCCTCTCCGACAATGGCCATGCGCGTGATATCGGATGGATAGCCGTCCCGGCGGCCACCAATATCAATCACGATGGCATCGCCCGCCTTAATGACTGACTCGCTTGCAGAATGATGTGGAAATGCCCCATTGCCTGCGGCTCCGACGATCCAGAATTGCGGGTCTGCCTGCTCTGAAGCAAAGTGGTTCTTGATCTCGGTGGCGACCTGATTTTCCGTCATGCCCGGTGTGATGACGTCAAAAGCCTTCTGCATGGCGCGATCGGCAATGAGCGCGTTCATTTTCAGCTTCTGATATTCGGTGGCGTCCTTGCGCATGCGCAACTTGCCCAATGTGGTCTCGAGGAACTGGCGCGGTGTGCCTGCCGGTAAACTGTCGAGCAACAACAGAGCGAAATCGACCCGCATGGTTTCATCTAGTGCCACGGCCTTGGGCGCGGTGACGCCGATGGCTTCCAGAGTTTGCAGCAGGGCCGCTTGCGGGCCATCTTCATCAGACCAGCAATGGAAGGCAATGCCGGTAAAGGCTCTGGACCCTTCCGCATTCAGTCCGGGCATCAGGAAAGCTTCCTTTTCCGGCCCGATGAGAAGCAGGCAGGCGCGCTCGTCCGGATGGGGATGAAAGCCAGCGACCCAATCCATGTGAGAGCCGGGTGCAAGGGCGATGAGTTCAATATTTTCCCTGCTCATTTCTTCGCGCAGGGCTTTGAGGCGCATTGACGTCTGATCTGTCATATTCTGGCTCCGACAATCTATTGGATTTCCTGACCGGCTCAACCATTCGCTAGGCGGTGCTTGGTGGGACGACTATGCGGCTGCCAAAAACGGGGCCGTCATAGTCAAATGCATTGAAGCTTTTGAGTTCTTTCTCGCTTGGGGCCTCACAGGACCATTTGCGGCTGGGTTTCCAACCGCATTGATGCTTGAGCAAGGCCGCATACTCAGCCCGCTTGAGCGCAGCGATAGATGGATCGATGACGGGGACACCAAGCTCTTTTTCGAGTTCTTTATAGAAGCCGACTTCCATGGTGCAGCCAAGAAGCAGGGCTTCGGCGTGACCAACCTCCACCGCTTCCCTGCCAGCGGCCTTGAGGCGTTTGGCCGTCTCTTTGTGATCCTTCTGGAAATCGTTGACGCCTAGCCCGACAGCATGGAAACCGGATAGCCGGGCTCCATAGCCGTAGCCTTCAATGGTCGAGCGCATCTGATGGACCCACTTTTGCCGCCCGACGATGACACCAAAGCGATTGGCTAGACTAGCTGCAATTTCGCAAGAGGCAATGCATGGCGCGGTAACGATCATGTCGCCGGATATTTCGCGCGCATCCAGAAGGCCGGTATCATAGAAGCAGCCGATCGCCAGCGCATCGAAGCCTTCCTCGGCGGCCACCCGAACCGCACGAATGATGCCCCGCAGCACAAGGGCCTCATAGGTGCGATATTCAATGTGGGAGAAGGCATATTGTTCCTTTGGCAAGGCGGTCACATGCACTTCCGTGTTCGCGAGCTTGTGCTCGCGAACCATGTCGGCAAAAATCTCGTCTACAATCCGGTCTTCCGAGACCGGATTGAGATACATGATTTTGGGAGCACCATTTGCCATTGATCAGGCCTCGGCGACTTCGACACCATGCACTTGCAAGGCACGTTCCGGGGTGATCAATCCATTGCGGACATCGGCTCGAACCAGTTCCGGATCCCGCTTTTTCGGATCGCCATAGCCACCGCCACTCGCCGTGATGATGCGGATGACGTCATCCTCATCGACCCGGATGCCCGAACCGAAGGTGAAGCGTTCGGAGCTGCCATCCTTGCGGATGACAATGGCATAGTTTGTCGAGCCGTCATTGCCGCCTTCCAGCGCCCAGGGACCAATGCGAGAGCGGGTATAACCCAGCGTCAGGAACGAATTGTCCTTGCGGATGCGATAGTCAAGACAAATGCCATGACCGCCAGACCACTGCCCTTCGCCACCCGGCTCGAGATTGAGAGCCATCTGGTCGATGAACAGACCGTTGCGGGCTTCCGAGATCTCTGCCGGACAGTTATAGGTTTCTCCATGAACGCCGGAGAAGATGGCATTGTTGCCGTCTCGCCCGTTGCTAGCGCCCCAACCGCCGATCTGCGGTTCAATGATGGTATATTGGCGCCCCGTATCGGGATGGATGCCCCCCACGAACGTTCCTGCGATGGAGGCAAAGTGCCCCGCGGGCAGACGATCCGGAATATGCGGGGCCAGACAGCGCCAGATGAGATCATAGACACGGATGCCGACTTCGTAATAGAAGGCAACCGCTGCGGGTTCTTCGCAGTCGAAGATCGTGCCCTTTTTCGTCAGCAGCTTGAGCGGACGGAAGGTGCCTTCGTTGGCTTGCAGTTCCGAGGACGTCAGGGATTTGAAGGCGACCTGTGCGCTGACCAGCGTGTCATCGAAGCTGGCATTGTAGGGCATGGCCGTCTGTTCCGGGTTGTCTCTGAGATCGACGATGAATTCGGTGTCGGAGATGGTGACCTTGACGTTGAAGAAACGGCCGTCATCCTGCTCTTCCGTCAACTCGAAGGTGCCTTTGGGAAGATCTGCCATGGCAGCAAGAGAGACCTTTTCCCCGAACTCCATGTAATTGTCCATGGCGGTCTGAAAGGTATCAACGCCATATTTCTCAGCCAGTTCAATCAAGCGCTTGGCACCGATGCGCACCGAGGCGATCGCCGCCCAGAGATCGCCCTTGAGGAAGTCCGGCATGCGCGAGTTGACGGTAATGATGTCAAACACCGACTGAATAGGCACACCCTTGTCGATGAGCTTGACGGCAGGCAGGCGCAGACCTTCCTGAAAAATTTCCGTCGCATCGGCCGACATCGATCCGGGGGCCATGCCTCCGACGTCGGAATTGTGGGCAATGTTGGCTGTCCATGCAATCAGCTTGTCGCCAGCGAATACCGGCATGGCAACGATCAGGTCGTTGAGGTGGGTCACACCGCCATAATAGGGGTCGTTGGTAATGAAGACATCGCCGGGATTGACATCGCCGGGCTTGTTGAACTTCTCGACGAACACCTTGACCGACTTGTCCAGCACACCGATGAAACCGGGAATGCCCGCACCGGAGCTGGCGAGTTGGCCTTTGGTATCAAGAATACCGGTGCCCATATCGAGCACTTCATAGATGATCGAACTCATCGCGGTTTTGCGCATGGCGGCAAACATTTCATCTGCCGTGGCCTGAAGCGAATTCTGGATGATTTCGAGGGTAATGGGATCATAATCGTGGGACATGATAAACCTCCTCAAGCTTGCAGATGAATGTGAATGTTGCTGTAGCCATCGACCTCGACCTTGCATTCAGGATCGACGACAACGGTGGTACCGGAATCCTCGATGATGGCAGGGCCAACAAAGCTCATGCCGGGTTCGAGCTTGTCTCCATCATAGATTTTTGCGTCAAAGATCCCTTGCGTGGCATAGTCCACCTTACGCTCGGACTTGACGGCTTCTGATGCCGGTGTACCGGTGACCGGTTTTTCAACCATTTCCAACTTGCCAACCTCTGCGGCCGCGACCAGATGAATGCCGACCAGCTCGACCGGGGCATCCAGGCGGTAGGTATATTCATGCTCGTAAGCGGCGTGGAAATTCTCGGTGATCTGGGCAATCGAGGCATCTGTGATTGCGCCCTCGATCAGAACTTCGGTGGTATGCTCCTGATTCTGATAACGGAATTTTCCGTATCGGAGGAACTTGACCCGGTCCGCCGCGATGTCTTCGGTAGCGAACTGCTTCAAGGCAACCGCTTCGCTTTGCGTAAAGAGTTGCTCGATTTCATTTGCTGCATTCTTGGCCAGATCCACCAGATGGGTGACGAAATAGTCGCGTCTGAGGTCGGACATCATCATGCCCCAGGCCGAAAAGACCGATGCACCCGCCGGGATGACAACCTTCTTGACGCCCAGCTCCTTGCCCAGAGCAACCGCATGCATGGCACCGCCGCCGCCGAAGGCGACCAGCGTGAAGTCACGGGGATCATGGCCACGGTTCAGAGAGACCAGCTTGAGCGCATTGACCATGTTGTTGTTGGCAATGCGGATGATGCCGCGGGCGGCCTCGTCCTTGTCGACGCCAAGCTTGTCGCCGACCTTGGCGAGAGCCGTTTCGACCGCGCCCATGTCTGCGTCGAGCGAGCCGCCACAGAAATAGTCCTTGTTGATACGGCCAAGCCAGAGATTGGCGTCGGTGGTGGTGGCTTCAACGCCACCACGGCCATAGGCGGCCGGTCCCGGCATGGCGCCAGCGGATTGCGGACCGACATGGAGCTTGCCGAAATCATCCACCCAGGCGATGGAGCCGCCACCGTTGCCGATCTCAACCAGATCGACGACCGGAACCATGATCGGGTAACCGGCAGAGGACTTGTCACGCTCGATCCAGTAATCGGTCATGATTCGGACTTCACCGCCTTCAATCAGGGCGCATTTCGCTGTGGTGCCACCAATGTCGAGTGCCAGAACATCCTTTTCGCCGATCAGACGGCCAAGTTCAGCCGCGCCCCAGAAACCGGACGCCGGGCCGGATTCGACCATGGTGATGGGGATTGCGGAGACAGATTCGATTGTATCGACACCGCAGTTGGACTGCATGATATAGATGCTGCCATCAAAGTCCTGTTTGATCAGGCCATCCTTGAGATGAGAAAGATAGCGCTCGGCTGCTGGCTGCACATAGGCGGACAGAACAGCGGTGTTGGTGCGTTCATATTCGCGCCATTCGCGAGTGATCTGATGGGAGGAGACGACAGCGACTTCCGGCCACAATTTCTTGACTTCGGCCATGGTCGCCTGTTCGTGGCTCGGGTTGGCGTAGGAATGCAAGAAGCTGATGGCAACCGCTTCGACACCTTCCTTGCGGAACAGATCCAGGATTGAAGGCAGGGCGGACAGATCCAGAGGGACCATTTCTTCGCCCTGATAGGTCATGCGGCCGGGAATTTCCTGCCGCAAACGACGCTCGACAAACGGTTTGGGCTTGCCGTAATGAAGGTTGAAGAAGTCGGGACGGTTGCCACGAGCCAGTTCCAGCGTATCCCGGAACCCTTTGGTGGTAATGAGGCCAACCTTCACGCCCTTGCGTTCCGTGAGCGCGTTGATCACCACGGTCGTCCCGTGGGCCATAAAATCGATACCGGCAGGATCAACATTGCCCTTTTTCAGAACGTTGAGGACACCTTCCTCGAAATTGGGAGGAGTGGTGTCCGACTTGGCCGTCACGATCTTGACATCACCGGTCTCGGAATTGGTTTCAAAGCAAACAAGGTCGGTGAATGTGCCACCAACATCGGTTGCAACGCGAATTGTGGACTTATCCATTGGCTTGCATCCTCTCGAATTTTTCCTGCAACAGAACACATAGGGCACCCGGCAGTTTCAGAGCGTCGGCAGCCTTCACGCGTTCTTCGGTATAGAAGCCTGCGTCATGCAGACAGTTGATCGTAGCGACAACCTGATCCATGACGATGATGGGAATATTGATCACGGACTCACAGCCCAGGCGTTTGATTTGTTCATGATCGTCAAAGACGTCGGCAATTTCCTCGATCGTGTTGGCGACGAAGGATTTGCGCTGATTGAGCGTGATTTCGCTCCAATGGGTCGGATTGTATGGCTTGGTGCCCGACACGGGATATTCATCCGGCATGTTGGAATAAACGCGGGACGCCACGCCGGTCACGGTATCGCATAACATGACGGTGAACAGCTTCACACCGATGGTTTCCTTTGTCAGGCCTTCCAGCGCCGCGTAGGCCGTGTCAGGTTGGTTTTCTGCGCTTTCGATTGCCTTGGCGAAAGCTGCATTTTCCAGAAGGGTCATTACTTCATTGTCTCCGAAAGTTTGTCGCGCAGGGCTTGTTCGTCGCGTCCGACAATGGGCACGGCAGCCATAAGGCGGCGGGTATATGGATTTTTTGGATCTTCGAACACATCTGTTGTCGAACCGATTTCGACCAGCTGTCCTTTCTCGAAGACGGCCACCCGGTCGGCTATGTTGCGGACGACGGAAAGATCGTGGGTGATGAAGATGTAGGTCAGGTTGCGCCGCTGCTTGAGGTCTTCAAGCAACTTGAGAACGCGCGCCTGCACCAGAACATCAAGCGCCGAGGTAGGCTCATCCAGGACGACCAGCCGTGACTGGCAGGCCAGTGCGCGGGCAATGGCAACGCGCTGTCTCTGACCACCCGAAAGAGCGGCGGGCGAGCGATGGCGAAATTCCGAGGGCAACCCCACTTCCTCAAGCAATGTCTCAACCATGCCGTTGCGATCTTTCTTCTCGCCGATGCCGTGAACATCGAGCGCAAGGCGCAGGGACGCGCCGATGGTGCGGCGAGGATTGAGCGAAGAAAGCGGATTTTGCTGGACAAGCTGGATGGCGCGACGCAGCGCCTTGCCGCGCTTGTCCGGCAGTTCCTTGTCTTTGTAGAGGACGCTGCCCTCTGTTGCGGAATAGATGCCCAGAATGATGTTGGCGATGGTGCTCTTGCCGGAGCCGCTTTCGCCAACGATGGCCAGACATTCGCCCTCTTGAACATCAAAAGAGACGTCGTCAAGCGCCTGGACAACACTATCTCCGACCGTGAATTGTTTGGAAACCTTGTAGACGGACAGAAGGCTCATGACAGAAGCTCCTTCTCGCTAAAGCCCGCATGGGCTACGAGCGGCAAGCCAAAACTCTCGGATGTTTCGGCAATATCGGGAATGCCGCCGCCGGTTATGCGCGGAACCGCAGACAACAGAGCCTGGGTGTATGGGTGGCGAGGGTCTTCAAACAGGGCCTCGGTTGGCCCCTGCTCCACCAGATTGCCTTTGTAGATCACATACACCCGGTCGGCGAATTCACGCACGACACCCAGATTGTGAGAGATGAACAACACGGCGGTGTTGTGCTTCTCGACCAGATTGGACATGAGGTTCAATGTCTGGGCCTGAACGGTCACGTCCAGTGCCGTGCCCGGTTCATCTGCAAGCAGCAGGGTCGGATTGTTGACCAGCGCCATGGCGATCATGACGCGCTGGTTCATGCCGCCGGAAAGCTGGAAGGCATAGGAGTCGTAAACCCGCTCGGGATTGTTGATATGTACATCCGTCAAGGCGGCTATGGCGATCTCTCTTGCCCTTTGCCTGGTGATCTCCGGATCCTTGCGGCGCAGGACCTCGGTGAACTGCACCGAGATCGGATAGGTCGGATTGAGCGAAGAGGTCGGATCCTGGAAGATCATCGACATCTTGGTGCCGCGCATGGCGTGACAGGTTCTGGCGGGCATGGTGTTTATGTCCTGCCCTTCAAACAGGATGCGGCCAGAGACGTGCGTGTTTTTAAGCTCCTGTAGCATACCCAGCACCAGACGGGCCGTGACCGACTTGCCCGAGCCGCTTTCACCAACCAGAGCGACCCGTTCACCCTGACGAATATGGAGGGAAATTCCATGCAGGACGTCATTCATGCCAGACCAGCTCTTGAAACCGAGTTTGAGGTCTTCAATTTTCAGGATCGGTTCGCTCATTGGTCCACTCCCAGAATTTCGCGCAAGGCGTCGCCAATCAGGTTGAAGCCAAAGACCGCGATCAGGATGGCAAGGCCGGGGAAGACCGTGAGCCACCAGCTGTCGGGCAGATAGCGGGCTCCTTCGGCAACCATGGAGCCAAGGTCCGGGGTTGGCGGCTGAACACCAAGACCGAGGAAGGACAGTGAAGAGGCAATGAGGATGACAAAGCCGAAATCCAGCGTCATCTTGGTGAGAATGGACGGCACGCAGTTGGGCAGGATTTCACGGAACATGATGTGCAATTTGGATGCACCGATGACCTCTGCCGCCAGCACATAGCCTTCTTCTTTCTCGGCACGCGTGATGTTGAAGACAAGACGCGTATACCATGGCCACCACATGACGGTGACCGCAATCATGCCGTTGGCAAGGGTTGGCTCAAGCAGTCCCATCACGGACATGGCAAGCACCAGCGGCGGGATTGAGAGGAAAACGTCCGTCATCCGCATCAGCACGAACTCGGTTTTGCCGCCAAGATATCCGGCCAACAAACCGATGGAGACACCGATCGGAACTGCAATGACCAACACCACGATGCCCAGAATGAGCGAGATGCGATAGGCATAAATGACGCGGGTGAAGAGATCGCGCCCCACGAGATCGGTGCCGAACAGATGGGTCCATGATGGCGGCTGGTTGAAGTTGAGAAAGTCAACCACAGCACCGCGATGGTCTGGAAAAGGGGTGATGAAATCAGCGAAAATGGCCGCAAAAACGACCAGCCCGACCAGAATGAGGCCCGTCAGGGACAGCGGATTGCGCGTCAGGGTTACAAATATCTTTTTCATGAGGACCTCTCGGAGAGGCGAATGCGGGGATTGACGATCGAGACGAGCAAATCAACAACAAGATTGACGATCAGGAACATCGCCGAGATGACCAATACCGTGCCAATGATGGCATTGAGATCCTTGCGCAGGATGACGGCAACACCATAGCGGGACAGTCCCGGCCAGGCATATACGGTCTCGATCAGGAAGGCGTTGCCGAGCATGGCCGCAAAGTCCAGACCAATGATCGTCAGGGAAGGGATAAGCGAAGGGCGGAAGGCAAACCGGTTGGCAATGCGCTTGCCGGGAAACCCGAAGGCCTGCGCCATCTCGATATAGGGCGCCTTGTAGGTTTCGACCATATTGGAACGAATGAGACGAGCGGCCTGCCCTATCCCGGCCAGAGAAAGCGCAAAGGCGGGCAAGATCAGATGCCAGAAGGCATCCGCAAAGGCTGCCATCTTGCCCGCAAGCAGTGTGTCGATAAGCAGAAAGCCGGTGACCGCAGGGACGCTCATGCTCTCGGAGATGCGCCCGGCAATCGGGAAGATCGGAAGAAAATAGGCGAAAACCAGCATCAATGCCACAGCCCAGACAAAGCCCGGAGCCGAGACCCCCAGAAGGGTGACGGTGCGGATGGTGTGGTCAATCCAGCTGTCGCGATAGCGCGCCGACAGGATACCAAGTGGCAACGCAATGCCGACCATCATGACCCCGGCGATGATGACCAGTTCGAGAGTGGCGGGCAGAAACTGGGCAATATCCTGCATCACTGGCCGGTTGGTATACAAGGAGATGCCCAGATTGCCACGAGCCAACTCTTTCAGAAAATAGCCATATTGAGTGAGGAAATCGTCATTGAGATGAAGTTTTTCGCGCAGGGCTGCGACCGCTTCAATAGTTGCGTTGGGGCCTAGCGCGATACGGGCCGGATCGCCCGGAATAATCCGTGCGATGGCGAAAATCAGCAGCGAAACACCAAACAGAACAATCAAAGAGATACCGAGCCGCTTCGCAAGAAGCCGGGCGATGGGAGACATGACTCTATTTCCTGTGGCGAGAGGGCCCGAGCCGCGCAATCGCGGCTCGGGAGGGAGGTTGGGCTTAGTCTTTCATTTCCATCAGGCGGAAATTGAAGCCGAAGCCCGCCAAGGCAAAGGCTTTGCTTGGATCAGACAGGGCTGGCACAGAAACCTTGTTGGTTGCCGCGAAGACCGCGATCTGGTCCATGCCATAGATGGTTGGAGCGATATCCTTGAGATAGTTGTTCAGCTCCTCGTAAACCGCGATGCGTTCCGCTTCGTCACTAACCGCACGGCCTTTTGCAAGAAGCGCGTCAACCTTCTCGTCCTTGAGATATTCAGGAGCCATCCAGGTGCCGGAATGCTTGGAGTCATACATCGCATAGATCAGCGAGTCGGGATCGCCGGTGGTGGTGTTCACGAAGACCTGCGAGATGTTTGGCGTATTTTCAGGTTTGGAAACACGATCAACAAACAAGGCCCATGGCACTTTCTTCACCGTAGCCTTGATACCCAGTTGGGAGAAGTTTGCCTGCATCAGCAGAGCGAACCGTTCTTCGAGTGGCACTTCGCCGATCCAGGACAATTCGATGTCCATATTCTTGAGATCGTATTTGCAAAGAGCGAGATGTTCCTTGGCTTTTGCCAGATCCTGATGGATTTCCTCGCTCGCTGGCAGAGATCCCATCATGCCAACCGGCAGTGCGCCGGTGGATGGGCTGCCCTGAGCCACATCGTCGGTGATGGAAACCATCTTGACGGCCGTGTCATAGTCAAACGCATATGAAACGGCGCGACGGCATTCCACGTCATCAAATGGAGCCTTGGCTGTATTCAGCTTGATGTAGAATTCTGACGTGGCCTTTTCCGTAAGCAGTTGCATGCCACTTTGAGCCAGAGATTTGAGCACTTCGGGCGGCAACCACTGGGAAGAAATTTCGTGTTCGCCCTGCGCCATCAGGGTGCGGACGGTGGCCGCTTCCAGACCATAACGCATGCGCACGGTGTCCGGTGCGACTTCAGGAATGCCGAGGAAATAGTCGGCGTTCTTTTCCATGACCGTTTCTTCCTGCGGATTGTGAGAAACGATCTTGTAGGCGCCTGTGCCTGCGGTGTGGCCCGACAGATAGGCCTGACCCCAGTCTTTCATTTCCCCGTCACCCTCTTCAAGATGGGCCATGACGTCTGCCTTGTCGACGATTGGCAGGCGGGTCAGCGCAGCGACGAAGGGCGAATAGGGTTCCTTGAGAGAGAATTTCACAGTAGACGCGTCAACAGCTTCAACCTTGTCAACCAGGGTGTAAAGGTGAGACATCCCCTGCCCCAGGGCCATCATGCGGTCGAACGAGAAAACGACATCCTCCGCGCTCATGGTGTTGCCGGAGAGGAATTTGACATCCTTGCGCAGTTTGAAGGTGTATTCAGCCCCATCAACCGTCCAGCTTTCGGCAAGAAACGGATCATAGCCGGGCTGACCCTGCTTTGGAATGACAAGAGCATCATACAGGTTGTACATCAGCATGGAGTCGGCATAGTCCGATGCTTTTGCCGGGTCGATTTCACCGACAGGTGAAACATCCAATCGCAGGACAGCGCCTGCGATGGCCTGACTGGACACCAATGCCGAGGTGGCGATCAGGCCTGCTGCAAAATATTTCAAATAGGTTTTCATGACGGGTTCCCTTTTGGCGGTGGATTGGCTTTTTTTGTTACTTTTCAGTTGGTTCGAGGCGGTCTTTTTTTCTTTTTCTGTTTCTGGCTCTGGCTATCGCCACACTGGCATTTTCGGTGATCGACTTTTCTTCATCGCCGAAAACATCCATGGTGCAAGTATGGAAAACGATTGTGGGTTCTGTGGTGTGGTTCCAGGTAGAATGAACGCGATTTGAGAGGAAGTGAGCGGTATCACCTTGTTCAAGGATGTTCGTTTCGCCTTCAATTTCCAGCGTAAGCTCTCCCTCGACGATGTAGAAGATCTCCTCGCCTTCGTGGGACATCGGCTCGCTTCTGAAACCGGGAGGTTCGTGAATAAGGGTGCTGCGCAAAATGTTGCCCGGCACCGGAGCTGACAGGCGCTCATAGCTGACAGAGTGCCCCGGCGATCCATCAAGTGTATAGCGCGTGCGCTCATTGTGGCGGGTCACCGTGGCGACCTTTTCATCGGGAGATTGGAAAAACTCTCCGACATCAAGCTGGAGAACACGACAGACCGCAACCAGCGACGTCAGAGACGGAACCGTGATGCCTCTCTCAATCTGAGAGATGAAACCAGTAGAGAAGCTTGCCGACTTGGCAACATCTTTCAAAGTGAGCCTCAATTCCTTGCGGCGCGTGCGCAGCCGGTCTCCAAGAGACGGCATGACTGAGGATTGCTGAGAGCTTCGATCACTGTTTTGCAAGGCTGCGTCCTTTTTTAGTAATACTATAATTGGACGCATTATTGCTAAAATCTGTCAATTGTTTTTTTAGTATTGCTAAAAATTTGCGCGTTACTGACTATTTTTTTAGCATTGCTAAAATTCTCGTTTGGTCAAATTTTCAATCACTTGGCCGGTTTGCGCAAAAAAGAAGCGATTTTGAGTGATCAAAATTGAGACGGTAAAATTCTGCCCGTGACAACACCTTGCCCGCGAAAAGATCGTATTGGTATGACGTGAGGTCCGTTTAATTATGCTGGTTTTTCTGTTTGAAATGGCATCAATTCGGAACGAGCAAGACTGCTATCCTTGCTTTTTGAAATCGACCTCTCTCGCTGTTCCAATCCGTTGTTGCAACGAATGAGTATCGATGCCGGTTTAGTTTGTTCCATGACCTCTGGAAAAACGCGCTCGCCCTTTTGGTCCATACCAAGACGCGGAAAGAAATGGCTGTTTATGTTATGGCTTGACCTTCCACTTGATGGAAGCTTTAGATTGCTCGCGATTTTGTGACTCTGTCATGCATGATTTTGTGGCATGATTTTGTGGCATGATGCGAAACACGCCAAGAACAGGACCATTGGGATGAAGCGTCAGGACGCTCGAATTGGATGGATAGGAAACTTGCTCATATCACTGAGTGTGCTTCTGCTCGTCTATTCGGGCGGGAGATTTACGCATGCCGCCGAATTGCAAGTCGTGACCGAGGCAATGTCCGGTCACCATCATTCGGACCAGGCCTCTCACCAAGAGCCCCATACATGTCCCAACTGCCAAGCCACGCTCGACGAACATCAGGTGCATTGTGGAGCCAAATTGCTGGCTCTGAGCAGCGTTTTTGATGTTCTCAGCCCCATACTCGGTTACAGCGTCCCCGCGCACAAGGCCCGCGATCTGATCGCCCAAATCTTTACTCCGGATCCACCCCCTCCCCGTCTCGCCTGATTGAATTTGCATTTTCAGTTCAATTTCAATCAAAGGCGAGTGCATATGAAGACTTATCTTGTGGTGGCGGCCGCATTGGCGGTTGTCCCCCCCATCGTCGGTTCCCTCCCTGTTTCCGCCCATCAAGGGGCGACAGGGATCGTTGAGACACGCATGCATGCGATGAAGACAATCGGAGAGGCCGTCCGGCATCTGAAGGTCATGATGGCAGATGAAGACGACTATAATGCCGACTCTGTCCGGGAACAGGCAAAAATCATCCGGCTCCATGCGGGCAAAAAGATGACGCAGCAATTCCCGGAAGGATCGCTTCAGGACCCGACCCACGCAAAGGCAGAGATCTGGTCTGACTGGGACCGCTTTTTTCAGTTGGCACACCGGCTCAAAGACCTCGCAAGCGGTCTGGAGCTGGCGGCAGACAATGGCCTGATGCTGGAAGGTCAGAGCCACATGGAAGACATGATGAGCAACGGCAGCCCGAGCCCCGATGCGCTTGGCCAGATGCCAGCCGATGGGCTGGTCACAATGATGATCGAGACCTGCTCGGCCTGCCATCGCTCGTTCCGCGCCAGAAAACCCTGACGCCTGATCTCCCCTTTCAAACAATATGTCGACCGCCGACGCGCGTGCCCAAACCAGCCCCCGGCCAACGACAGACAATGGAAATTGCCATGAAACTCAACAGACGACATTTTTGCAGACTTGGCGTTGGCGCCGCGGCTGCGACCGTCCTTGCTCCTTATCGATTTGCCCTTGCAAAGGACGGATATCTGGAAATCCGGGCAGGCAAGGCGGAACAATCGCTCTATCCGGACAGCCCGGCCTCGACGCTCTGGACCTATAACGGAACCGCTCCGGGCCCGGAAATCCGGGTCCGACAGGGCGAGCGCCTGAAGGTTCGCTTCATCAATGAGCTGGACGAGCCATCCTCGATCCATTGGCACGGCGTGCGTATCGCCAACGCCATGGACGGGGTGCCCGGCCTGACGCAGAAGGCAGTTCAACCCGGCGAAAGCTTCGACTATGATTTTGTCGTTCCTGATGCCGGAACCTACTGGTATCACGCCCACAACAAAAGCTGGAATCAGGTCGGACGCGGGCTTTATGGTCCCCTGATCATTGAAGAGCCCTACCCCACCTTTGATGCAGAGCATGACATCACGCTGGTCATCGACGACTGGCGCCTGCTAGACACCGGCCAGTTCGATGAAGGCTCGATGGGCAACATGATGGACTGGAGCCATGCCGGCCGGCTCGGCAACTGGATCACCGTCAATGGAGAGAGCCAGCCGGAGCTTGAACTGAAGGCCGGTGAAGCCTATCGCCTGCGGCTAATCAATGTCTGCAACGCCCGCACGCTCCAACTTGACCCGAGCCGGTTCGGTGCAAGGATTCTCGCCCTTGACGGTCAGCCCCTACCCGAGCCCGTTGCCCTGTCTCATGCGCCCTATCTTCTCGCTTCGGCACAACGAGTCGATCTGCTGGTCATCCCGAAAGCGGGGCAGGATTTCGCTCTTGAGGAGCTTTCCGGCAACAGGCCGTTCCCGTTCCTCAATTTTCGTGTGAGCGGGACCGGTGCTGCGTCGCCTTCGTCTGGCATACCGACGCTCAAGCCCAATGCACTTGCGGAACCGGAACTGGCCAGCGCAACCGTTCATCCGCTCATCATCACTGGCGGAGCCATGGGGCGCTTTGACGGCATCACCTATCAGGGCAAGCCCCTTGGCCGGGAAAGCATGATGCAGAGCAGGCAGTTCTGGGCCTTCAACGGCGTTGCCAATCTTCCCGAGCAGCAGTTCTTCACGGCCAAACGCGGAGAAACCGTCTTCATCGACATGGTCAATGACACGGCCTGGCCTCATGCCATGCATGTCCACGGTCATCACTTCCGGATTGTGGAGAAAGAGGCGAGCGGGCTCGATGAAAGTCAGCCATGGAGAGATACCTTCCTCATCGATCCCGGCCAGACAACCAGAATTGCCTTTGTTGCCGACAATCCCGGCAAGTGGCTTTTGCATTGCCACATGCTCGAACATGCCGCAGCAGGCATGACCACATGGTTCGAGGTGGTGTGATGAAACGAAAGACAATTCTTCCGAACCGCTTGCCCACAAGGGGCATTGTGGTTTCGACAGTGCTGGCAGGCTTGCTCGCGCTCGGTCTTGGCGGGATGCTCTATGCAAGAGACCGGAAAGCGGCAGGGCTCCTGTACCCCGATGACATAACGGTCGTTACTCTGGGCCAGCAGATCTATGCGGAGCAGTGCGCAGCCTGCCACGGCGACACTCTCGAGGGGCAGCCAGATTGGCAAAATAGAAACGAAGATGGTCGCCTGCCCGCGCCACCGCATAATGAGACCGGCCACACATGGCACCATCCTGATGCGGTGTTGTTCGGGATCACCAAATATGGTCTTGCTGCGTTCGCCAACATGCCGGACTACAAGACCGACATGCCGGTCTACAAGGATATTCTCAGTGATGAGGAAATCATTGCCACGCTCTCCTACATCAAGAGCGAATGGCCAGATGAGATCCGCAAGATGCATGATCAGCGCAACGCGATGAAACAGGACTGACGCCTTTTCAGATCTCCATTTTCGTTCCGGTGGCGATCAAAGAGCCAAAAACGATTGCCACAGCCTCCGTGCGACCGAAAGGCTGCGGGAGATGGAAAGGAGTGGTTTTGTTGATTGTCAAGGGATGACGGCGCGCTGACAGATGATAGGGGATCCGGTTCATCCTGAATCAGATAGGGTGTGCCCATGCCGGATCCGATTCAAATTGACGAACACACCATTTTCCTTGCGTCAAAGCGACCAGCGTCAAGGGTGTGAAAAGGGAGCGTCCTCCCTATCCGGAGGGCGCTCCCGCATATCCCTTTTCGGCGCGCGTGACATTGGCGAGAACGTGCAAATTTGCGGCGCATCACACAGACAATTCGTCTCTCCATGGAGGGTTGGCACCCTGACGGGACACCGTTATCGCCGCCACCTGCGTTGCGAATGAGGAAACCTCTCGCAGTGCGCTCTCCCCTATGCTGCGGAGTTTGCGTTTTTCCAGCCAATCCAATTCTGCAAGTTTGGCCAAAATGGCTGCATTGAAGCTGTCACCCGCGCCAACCGTGTCCACCACACACGTTTTCGGAGCTGTGACCTGAAGTGAAAGGCCTGCCCGAGTGAAAGCCGCGGCCCCTTTTGAACCAAGGGTCACCCAGATAATCGAAGGGCCCTTTTCAAGCAGAAAATTCGCTTGCTCTTCCAAGCCGTCGCCAATGCCGTTCTGTGCTCCACATAACCAGGCCAAATCCTCGTCAGACACTTTCACGATGTCGCTCAGTTCGAGCATGGTTTCGATGCGCTGACGATACTCACCCTCGTTTTTGACGAACTGTGGGCGTATATTCGGATCGAGCATCACGACGCGGGTAGAAGCCTCTCGCTGAGCGAGCATTTCATAGGTGCAAGCACAGGGCTCCACACACAGGCTGATTCCGCCGAAGAACAGCACATCGATATCAGATGGAATTGCAGGAACGTCATCGGGGCCGAACATCCGCCCTGCGGTGTTCTCATCATAGAATGCATAGCGCGCCTGACCATTCGAGAGTTCCACGAATGCCAATGTGGTCGGTCGATGACAGCGCGGTGACAGGTCTGACGAAACACCACTTTCCTCAAGGCTCTTCACCAACTGGTTTCCGAACAAATCGTCTGACAGGCCGGAAAGAAATGCGGTGTCACACCCCAGTCGCCCCAATCCAATAGCCGTATTGAAAACGGCCCCACCACTGCACGGCAGATAAGCCAGACCATGTTGGTCATTTCTTATTGGAATCATATCGATCAAAGCTTCGCCACAACACAGAATTTTCGCCTTTGGTTTCATTTTCCCTCGCCTTTTGTCATCGCCAACCTCCCCTTAACGAACCGGTCATCACCATTGCAGGATGCGACCAGAAGGCCCGGCACATCATCACAGCCGACAGAGAATGGCTCGCCGCAAAATATACAACGAAATAATTGTACAAATTACATATTATGTGATAATTTTCAAGAAAATTACATCGTTGTAATTTTCAGCCACAAGAACATCAATCAAGCCATGTCGCTGACGGAGCAAGTCACGGAACGGCTTTTTCAACCCCCATGTCTGGAAGATGAAACCATGAAGCGATCCTACGTAAATGAAATTCTGAAAGAGGGCGACGCCTTTATTCGCTCTTTCGGATATGTCTTGCCGCCCTTTGCCTACCTCACTCCCGAGGAATTGAAGGCAACACAGAACAGCCTTTACCACGAGAGGAACATGGGTTGGGACATCACCGACTATGGTGAAAACCGGTTTGATGAGCTTGGATTGTTTCTCTTCACCGTGCGCAATGGCATCGCCGGAGATCTGATCAAAGGCAAAGGCATGCTGTATGCAGAGAAAATCATGATTAGCCGCAAAAATCAGATCGCGCCAATGCATCGCCATTTCCTGAAAGCAGAAGACATAATCAATCGCGGTGGCAGCAAAATGGTGCTGGAGCTTTTTGCGCCTGATCATGAGGGCAAAATCGACCGGGAAGCGGATGTCGTGGTGCCCATTGATGGGCGCATGGTAACCCTTTCTGCTGGAAGCCATGTTCGCCTTGAACCGGGCGAAAGCATCACCTTGATGCCGGGCATATGGCATGCCTTCTGGGGAGAAGAGGACGATGTTCTCATCGGCGAAGTGTCAACCGTGAATGACGATCGCATAGATAACTGGTTTGAAATGGATATTGGCCGCTTCTCTACGATTGAAGAGGATGAGGCTCCACTTCATTTGCTGGTATCGGACTATGATCAGTATCTATAGATTTTAGCTATTCAAACATGCGGTTTTCAGCCCGCATGTCAGCTCATGCGTCGGCTCATGCGTCTCTGGCAAGGCGCGTGAGCTTTTTATTTTGGCTGTTTGGCTGCCCAAAGGTCATCTTCCATCTATTTTGAAGCAATTCATCACTTCACTCGATTTGCAAACAGCTCTAGATTGTTCGGCAACCATTGCCGGGACAATCTGAAGAGCACCCATGACACCGAAAAGCAGACCCACACAGCAAACAATTGCGCAGTTAACTGGCTTTGCAATAACGACCGTATCCAAAGCGCTAAGGGATGATCCCAAGATTGCAGAAGTTACGCGCAAGCGTGTGGCTCAAGTCGCTGCGGAAATTGGTTATATACCTGACCGAGCCGCGCAACGGCTTAGAACGGGCAAAACAAAGATCGTCAGTCTCATCCTCGATCCGCATGATGAAATACTGGGGTTTGGAAACTCAATGATTTCCGGCATCGTGAAAGCCCTGAATGGGTCTGGATACAATCTGACGATGACGCCTCATTTCAGTTCTGATCCTCAATCCGAAGACTCGGTTTTCCAGATTGTCCGGAATGGTTTGGCTGACGGTCTCTTGTTCAGTCGCACCCGCTTGTTCGACGAGCGGGTGAAATTTCTCTTCGAACAGAAATTCCCCTTTGTAACCCATGGCCGAACCGAATTTGCCTTCAAGCACAGCTTCGTGGATTACGACAACGAGTTTTTTGCCTATCAGGCCGCCAGGCGCCTGATTGACAAGGGCTGCAAGCATTTGACGATTCTTCTTCCAGCCAGTGAATTCACATTCTACCAGCACATGCATTATGGGTTTGCCAGAGCCGTTCGCGAAAATGGCGTCTCCTACAGTCTGCCAAACACCGTGACGCTGGATTCACCGATTGATGATTTGACTAAATGGGGCAACCAGATTGCCAAAATGAAAGACATGCCTGACGGCATTATCTGCCCCGGAGAATTGTCATTTCTGGCATTTCGCAGCGGGATGAACGACTATGGCAAGCTGCTTGGACGAGACTATCAGGTCGTCGTGAAATCAAACTCACCGGCTCTCAAGCTGATTGACCCTTCTATAGACCGTATCGGTGAAGACATTGAAGAAGAAGGCTATATGATGGGCAAGAATCTGCTTCAGCTTATGGATGGAGACGGTGACCAAGTGCAGCAAACACTGCAACAGCCGCAACTCCTGTACTGACCGGAAAGGTCATCAATTCGGCAGTTCGCTAAACGGAAAACTCATCAGCTGGCTTCAAAGCCGGGTTTTCTGCGATTTATCCAGGAGGCTTGTGGGGAGTCTCAGCTCTGTTTGCTCGACGATTTGACAGTCTGAAATCGGGGCACCGTCCATACGTCGAATTAAGGTGTCGGCCAGGTTCCACCCAGCTTGCTGTCTTGAGTAATAGGACGAGAAAAGCTGATCATCGAGATAGTCGCCAAGATTGGTTCCGGAGCGTATGGCATAGCCTGTTTTCAAGGCCTCGAGGCCCAGAGCATCCCGTACACCGGCTCTTGCTCCGAGGAAAACCAGTTCATTGACACAAACGAAAGCATCCGCGCCGCTCTTTGCCAACACTTTCGCTTCCCGTCGAGCGACATCAGCCAGAGCCGGTATGTTTCTAACAAGATCCCGGTTGTAGCTTATCCCTGCTTCCTGAAGGGCCTTTTGATATCCACGCCGCCTCTGCTGAATGAACATGAAACGCTCATCCCCGTCGATCAGCGCAATTTTCCGATATCCGTGATCAAGCAATGCCTTGGTGCCCTGATAGGCAGCGAATTCATTGTCGATATCAAAATAGGGGAATTGAGAGAATAGCTCCGCCCGGCCAAAAGCCACGAACGGCGTATCTTGTTCCAGCAAGTATTTTATTCTGTCATCTTGCGGCTCTGTATGATCGAAGATGATGCCATCGGCGTTTCTGCCCTGAACAACATTCTGGATGAGATCAAGGCAGCTCTCGCCAATCGTGACAGGAACGGCTCTCACGGCATAATCGGTATCTGCAAATCTTTTGTGAATGCCATTCAGGATTCCGACTGAGCCGGAATCCCCTATTTCCTCTTCGGGAGAGGCCGACAAAAAGGCCATCACCACGAAAGTTTTTCCGGTGCGGAGCTTGACCCCGTCCATATTCCGCACATAGCCCAAGGCGTCTGCGGTCTGGCGCACCTTGTCGATCATCTCCGGACTGATCTTGTCCCCATCCTTAAGCGCCCTTGCAACGGTCGTTACCGAAACGCCAACCGCATCAGCAATGGTCTTGAGTGTTACCGTGGACTTTCCTTCAGTCTTTCGACGCGCCATGTTCAGCCTTTTAAATATTGCAATTCCGGCGTCTGCGGTCCCAGATGAGACAATCGCTTTCGTCGAATACACAAGTCCTTTGTCTGCCCCGGAATCATGGTGAAGCAGTTGTCGGAATAGATATCATCGCTGCCAAGATCGTAGCTAGTGTATAGCGCAGGCTTTTTACAGGTCAATCTGACAATCTCGCCGTCCTCTTCTGAACGCAAATGCTCCACTTCGATTTCGGGATCTTGCCAGTCATAATCACGAGGCGCCTTTGGCAAAAAGAAATTCTCTCCGGAGAAATCCTGCCTCGCACAGGTCCAATTGAACGCAAGAAAGACAGACTCGCCGAAATCAGCCAGAGGAAACCGCACCGCTTCGATGGCGCGATCCGTTGGCACTTCAAGAGACAGGGAAAATGGCGTTCTGACCTCTCCTGAAACAGAGACGTAGCGAAATTCCGCCGATACCAGAACCGGGTTTTCCGTATCATTCACGGCATAAACAATAACGTCGCCCGTCTTCATATCCGGTTGGGCCGTCAGAAGGACGGGGGAATAGAATTGCCTTGCCATATAATGCATGAGCTTCCAGCCGCCGCCATATTCGAGCCCGGACCAGCTGGCAACCGGCCATGTGTCGTTAAGCTGCCAATAGAGTGTCCCCATGCAACGTGGCTTGTTTGAGCGCCAGAATTCGATTGCCGTTTTCATCGCCATCGCCTGACTGATCTGGCTAAGATAGACCAGATCCTCAAAGCTGTCCGGAAACCGGAAATATCGGGAGATTGTTTCAACAATCCGGCTATTCCCGCCGTCATTGCGCTGATGCACATCCATGACCCGCGATGAGACATTTCTGTCGCGTGGCTCGGTAAAGCTCTCAATCACCCGCATGGAGGGGAATGACTGAAATCCGAATTCAGAACAGAAGCGAGGCCGGACCGTTCTGTAATGTTCGAAATCCTTGGCCGAATGCCAAACATCCCAGAAATGCATGTCCCCGGACGTGTCATCGTGCCAGCTGTCCCCAAAATTCAGCGGCCCGATTGATGGAGAGGATGGCCAAAATGCAATATCCAGATTTTCCTCTTCGACAATCTCCTGAAGGGCAAAATTCATGCGCTCATACATGGCAAGATAGCGATCCCTATTCTGCTTGCTCTCCGGATACCAGCCAAGTGCGCCGACCAGTTCGTTGTCACCACACCAGAGTGCCATGCAAGCATGTGACGAAAGCCTGCGGACCTGTTGCCTTGCTTCCTGTCTCACCAGACCAAGCCATTGGCGATCTGACGAAGGGTAGAGATTGCAGGCAAACATGAAATCCTGCCAAACGAGCAGCCCCAATTCGGAGCATAACTCGTAAAACCAGTCAGGCTCATACTGCCCGCCACCCCAGATCCGTAACATGTTCATATTGGCTTCGACTGCGGAAGTCAGGCGGTCACGAACCACGTCCGGCGTTGCCCTGCTCGGCAATGCATCTGCGGGAATCCAGTTGGCACCACGCATGAAGATTTCGCGATCATTCACCCGAAAGGCAAAACGGCGTCCAATGTCATCGCGATCCCTGATCAACTCGACTTTCTTGAGCCCAATGCGGAAATGCCTGACGTCCTCACCGACTTCGACAGTGAGATCATAAAGCGCCTGTTCGCCGTGTCCGGCAGGCCACCAAAGCCTCGGGTTTGGTATTGTCAGGGTCAGGGTCAACCTCTGCTCGCCGGGCCAAAGCTGTCTTTCGTCGGACACGGCATGCTCACCGGTCCGCGCAACAATCCTGACGCTTCCCGGCTCCAGTATCTCGCAGAAAGCTGTTATGTCTATATGGACAACACCATCTTCGTGCCGTTGGCGCATGGAGATGTCATCAAGGCGGCTTGCCTGGCACTGACGCAAAATGACATCGCCATAAAGCCCAACAGGCGATAGTGCGATATTCCAGTCCCACCCGGCATGGCACTGGGTTTTACGAAGAAAATTATAGTGAGGCAAACGATTATTGAACGCCAAATAGGGCACTTCGAACTCAAAGGAGTCGTGCTTTTCCTTGGCAATTTTCGAATTTGACAAGAAATGCACTTCGAGCTCGTTTTCGCCATCAAGAAGAGCTTCCGTTACATCGAAATCATACCGGACAAACTGACTTTGGCACATCCCGACTTCGATCCCATTCAGTCTGACAATTGCAAAACAGTCGACGCTTTCCAGTGTCAGGTATGCACGCTTTCCCTTTTTCCTTTGCGTCTCAAAACGGCGTTTTATCTGCCACTCATTTTCGTGAATCCAGTCAAGACTGGTTTCCGTTTCGCGCCAATAGGGATCGGAAATCTGATCTGATGCCAATAGAGCGGAATGGACATCTCCCGGAACCGGAAAGGGAAATTCCGCGCCATTCTTCAAGCATCTCGCAGTCCACTCGCCACTGAGACGTTGGCAATCATTATTTTGCTCTTTTGTAAAATCCATCATGACATTTCCTTGATCGCTCGTGTCTCTTCATTGCCGGTGAAAATATCCACCCGTTCACGGGCGAAAGTGTTCGCCCCTTCTCGTGTCGCGAGAAGTTGTAAGTCCAGAAATGAGCCATTGTCAGCTTTCGGCACAGGCTTTGATAGGCAAAGCGCTGGCCGATGACCTCAACGGCACCGGCTAGAGGTGCCGCCCATCGTCAATTGAAAACAAATGCGCGCATGAAAGGTCCCAGGTTATGGATTGCAGCTCGCCGGGTTGTAGCTTGACCAGACCATTTGCCCTGAGCCGGACCGGGGTTCCATGGAAGTCCAGAACAATGTGTGTTTCGGCCCCCATCGGCTCGCAAAGCTCTACGGTGTGACCGCGGGTAACATAACCATCAGCATGGTCACCAAGGCGCAATGCCTCGGGGCGAACAGCCAGAATTGCAGGCTCGCCATGCGAAACGAAGTGTCGGACTGAAGACGGGGGGAGAGGCAGGGACACATCACCAAGCCTGCCCCACAATCCATTGTCACCGGCCGCTATCTCCACGTGGATCATGTTGATGTCCTGAGAACCGATAAAACGGGCGGCAAACAGTGTATCTGGATGCATATACAGCTCTTCAGGGGTACCAAACTGTTCCACCTTGCCACCATTGAGAAGGACAATCTTGTCGGCCAGTGTCATGGCTTCGACCTGATCATGGGTGACATAGGCTATGGTCGCATTGAGTGTTTTGTGAATACGTTTCAATTCGGTGCGCATTTCGCCTCTCAGCTTGGCGTCCAGATTGGATAGTGGTTCGTCAAACAAAAACAATTGTGGATGCCGCACCATGGCGCGCCCGATGGCGACTCTCTGTCTTTGACCACCCGACAATTGCCCCGGTTTGCGCTTGAGATAGTCGGTCAGTTTAAGCACTTCCGCGACGCGATTGACTTCCCTTTTGATCCTGTCCTTGTCTGCCTTTCTGATACGCATGCCAAATGCGATATTATCGAATACGCTCATATGCGGATAAAGCGCATAGGATTGAAACACCATTGCGATGTTGCGGTCCTTGGGATCAAGTGCAGTCACATCCTTGCCTTCAATGAGGATTGAACCGTCGTGGTCAATTTCCAGTCCGGAAATCAACCGCAACAATGTTGACTTCCCACATCCAGATTCACCAAGCAAAACCAGAAATTCGCCGGCCTTGATTTCCAGATCGATATTTTTCAGCACTTGATGAGCCCCGAAAGACTTGCTGACATTTTGAATTTGCAGACCGTTATTCATAACCGGACCTCTTGGGAATGCATGGAAAGGAGAGAAGGATTTGGCAGATTTCTTATGATCACCGACTGAACCAGCCAATTATTAATCAGGGCGAAGCCAGACACTCCGAAATATGCGCCCAGCAGGGGCTGTTGATGGCACACCCACAGCAAGGGTAGAATTGCTGTCGCGATCAGCACAAAGCGTGATGAATACCGCAAGAAAAAATGCCGACAATTATAGAGTGCATCGGAAAAGCTGCCCGACATGATGGCGATCCCGTTGAGACCGGCAAGCAAAACAGAGACGGCAAGGATCGTAGCCAACAGGGCAAAGACCGCTACAATACCGTCCGAATTCAATCCAAAATAGCCGCAGAACAGGACCATGCCCCCACACAGCAGTCCTAGCAGATTAGATCGGATGAATTCGGAACGGTATTGGCCCGCCATCCCCAGCAGAAGATCTTTCAACTCCAATTGGCGGATTCTCGCGCTCGCCCACAATGATGCAACGAAAGCTGGAAAGATCCCCAACAGACCCAATCCCAAAATCGAGAGAGAAAAGAAGGTCAGATTGATCAGAAAAAGGCGCCAGATCATATTGACCGAGAAAACGACAAATGACTGCATGACGTCACCCCTTTACGGCCCCTCGGGTTACCCCGGAGACGATCTGGCGCTGGAGGAAGAGGAAAGCAACGATCGCCGGGGCGATCACTATGACGATGCCGGCCATCAATACAGGCTCGGTGCTGGATGCAAGGGCATCGGACGCCTTGAACAGCAACATCGAGACCGTGGATTGCCCTGGACGAGGCGTGTAGAGATACGGCATCACGAAATCATTGTAGATATAGATCGTGCGCAATATGACCACCGTCGAAATGGCCGGTGTCATAAGCGGGAGGATCACTTTCCAGTAGATCTGGAAATAGCTTGCCCCTTCAATCCGGGCACTTTCATCGATCTCGACACTGATTGAGTTCAGATAGACGATGAAGATGTAAAGGGAAACGATGTCCGCCCCCGAATAGAGCAAGATAAGCGCCCATTTGGTATTGACCAGCCCCAATGTCAGCATCACCTGATAGAGCGACACCTGTGTCGTAATGGGAGGCACAGCCATCACCGTGACATAGGCAATCATGATCAGATTACGCCCGGGAAAGCGGAAGCGGCTAATGACATAGGCCGCCATGGTGCCAACCAGCGTGATGATGATGAGCGACAACAGGATCACGAACAACGTGTTGTAGAAGGATAGACCGACGGGCTGCTTTTCAAAGAAATCCAGATAGTTTTTCAGATTCGCCATGCTGTTTGGCAGATCGGTTCTACTGCCTCGCAGCAGTTCCAGAGGCGTCTTGAAAGAGCTGTTAAAGGCCAGCAGCAATGGCGCGACAACAGACAAGGAAGCGAGGATGAGAATGGTATAGTGGAAGCCATTCCAGAATTGTTTCTGTGGTGACAGGCGGCGTCTTTTCGGACGAGAGCCCAGAGACGGGATAGGCGTAGTCATGGTCATTTTTCTCCCTCGCGATCAAACAAGGTTCTCTGGGCAATAATGGAGATCATCACGAAGCAAAGCAGAATGACGGCCATTGCCGAGGCCACACCAACCCGCCGGAATTCAAAGGCTTCTTCGATTGTTGCCATAACGAAGGTTTTGGTCCCGTTCGCCCCTTGCGTGATAAGGAAGGGAACTTCGAAAACCTCCAGAGAGCCGACAGTCGAGAGAATAAGCTGAAGACCGAGAACCGGAGCGATCGACGGCAGAGTGATATAGAGGAACTGGTGCCACTCGCCTGCCCCTTCGATCTGGGCGGCCTCATATTGATCGGTAGGAACCGACTGCAAGGCGCCATAGGTGATCAGAAGCTGAAAGCCGAGATATCGCCAGACAGATGCAAACACCAGTGACCATTTCACGATTGCAGGATTCTGGACCCACTCCTGCTTGAGCATATCGAGCCCGACAAGATGCAGCAGGGAATCCAGCCCTCCATCGATTTGCAGAAAATAGCGAAAGACCATGGAAACCGCGACTGAGTTCAACACAAATGGCATGAAGAGCAGCATGCGAAACAGGTTGGAGCCAGGCATCCCCCGGTTCAGAATGACAGCGAAATAGGTTGCAAGAGCCAACTGTATGATCGAGCCGATAAAATAGTAGACCGAATTTATAAGTGGCGTCAGAAGCTCCTGATCATCGAACAGAATTCGACTGTAATTCTGCAAGCCGACAAAGGCCTTGTCAGGAGACAGCCCGTTCCAGTCCGTCAGTGAAAACCAGATCAACTGAAAGAATGGATAAATGGAAAATAACGTCAGCAAAGTGAGGGGCAGGATCAGGAATCCAATAATCACAAGACGTCGTTGGTTCTTTGCTGAAGCGATCAGCATCCTCGGCTCCGTATTTTGTTCATGTGGAGAGCTTACCGACAAGCACCCGTTCCCAAGGGGGCGATAGAATGCAGAGAACGGGTGCTGCCTGCGGTATTAGTGCTTGATAGCCTCAGCCCAGCGCCGGTTAATATCGGCGATGGCCTTTTCGTAATCGGGAGCGAGGATAACGTCCCGAATGTAGGTGCCTGTCATGAAGTCAAGCCGGGCGTCACTCATTGCCTGCTTGAACTTGGAACTTGGGGTCCCCGCCCTGATTTCAACAGGATCATAGGAATAGAGCTCAACAAGCTGCGGCATGGTCGGCTTGATGCGGGTGTCGCCGGGAATGAAGCCTGCGATGTTTGCAACATCAGTCTGGGTCAGCAGGAAATCGATCCAGGCCTTGGCCGTTGCCTTGTTCTTGGAGTTGACAGAAACCCCCAAAGCCCAGTCCGGATTAAGCAGAATGGGCGCTTTGCCACTGTCATCAATTGGAAGCGGGAACATTCCCAGGTCATTCGAGACATTTTCAAGGCCCATGGCTTCACCGGCTTCAACCGCCTGAGGGACGGACCAGTTTGCCAGGAACCACATCGCAGCCTGGCCGGTACCGAGCATCGCCTTGGACGGGTTCCAGTTGTTTGACGTGTAGTCGCGCTCTGTGCACCCTTTGTCAAACAACTCTTTTACAAATCCGATGGCTTTGCCATAGGGTTTGTCTTTGGAAAACGGCGCCTCATCGGTCAGCATTTTCTCGTAATAGTCGCCATCGTTGGCAAACATCAGAGCGGCTTTGTCCCACTGCTGCATCGGCCAGCCTGCGCCCATATTGATTTCAAGCGGCGTGATGTCGACAGCCTTCAACTTCTCACAAGCTTCAAGAAAATCACTTTTCGTTTTGGGGATCTCTGAAATGCCCGCTTTCTTGAAAGCTTCCTTGTTATAGACCACCGCTTCGGCATTCACGCCGTAAACGAAGCCGTACATAATGCCATCGTAGATGTATCGTTCAACGAACTGATGGGTCGCATTCAGATCCATATCGTTCAGAGACTCGTAGAAATTTACATATTCATTCGGCGGAATGCTGTCCAGAATATTCAGAACATCCCCGTAGTCTCCAGACGAAATGCGCGTTGGCATTTCTTTTCGGTAATTGGTGATACCAATGACCTCAACTTCGGTTCCAGGGAACTTTTCCTCGAATTCGCTGGTCCATTTGTCCCAATGCCCACTTTCAAAGAAATGGGTGAAATGGGTGTAGAATGTAATTTTCCCATCAACAGCTTGTGCTGTTTGACCCGGCTGCCCCATGCTAAAAAGAGCAACCACAGCGGCTGAAACCGTCACCTTGACGCTATTCTTCATAGCTACCTCCCAAGATTGATTGACGTCAGGAAGATGACCCCGAGATGTGCAGAATGTCAAGGTTTATCGTTAAACCTTATATGGTATAATTTTTAATATTCAGCCATTTCATATAGATACATCGTTATTATTTGAAAAATTCCGTCTCTTCTCATTGTGGACAATCACAAGACACAGCGCATTCAGATGAAAAATCCGCATATTTTCATCAATTTTCCACGAAATCAGATAGATCCACTTGAATTGTCTTCGTCGTAAAAATTCGCAGGAAAGCAGCAGCCATTCGGGGAAATACAACGTTATACCTGCGAAAGACAAACAAGGCAGAATCGCCGCGTCGATTTCGAGACGTGTCTTTGCTGTGAGATCTGGCGTTGCTGCACACCAACTCAAAACGGCAATTCTGACTACCAACCGGATCTGCCAACCAATTCCGTCCGGTCGCCAGAGAACCCAGGCGGAAAAAGTCGGCTTCGCCATACCGGTCGCTCAGGCGCAGCGCAGCGCGGCGCGGCGCGGCATAGTCGACGGCAGAGACGCTGATATGAATTTGCAAAAATCGCGACCCACGCGCCAAGCGATCGAGATCATTTCTCTTGAGGTTAGGATCGACGGCAAGAAGCGGACATTTTTGATGCCCTGATGCCGTGATAGCGTTCAAGACACCAAGCAACCCGAATCGGTCCACGGCTATGCCTTTGGCGCCAATACCGGACCTTGTCGCTCGTTTCCCATGGCTGCCGGTCGGCGGGACCTGGGGTGCGCAAGGCCATCAACGATGGCCAGCTTATCCAAAACGGTGATATGCGCTTTTCCAACGATAAAGCAGGCCCTGCCAGCTCCGAAAGACGGACCGGCCTTGACGGCACCACCCAATTCATCTGCCTATTTGAGGTTACGCAGCGCGTGAAAAGCGTCCCGCCCGGACTTCATCATGGCGTCCATCCTTGAAATTGGAACAGAATAACAAGGATGTCTCGCAGGTTCCTACATGCCTACAACTCAAGCTGTCCGCCCAAAGCGAGCGTCAGAGAGTTATCGATATGCCTTTCAAGAGCAGCTTTTGCTTCTTCGGCATTGCCATCATTCATTGGATTCAGCATTGCAAGATGCTCACCCACGATGCGTTCGGCGTTGCTTATGGTTACCTTCAATCGGCTCTGAACCACCATATGGATTTTGGTTGACGTAACCCGGTAAACATTTTCGATGAGCTTGTTTCCCATTGCCTGAATGAAAGCGGAATGAATGTCCCAATCCAGCTGCTGCATAAAGTCGAGCAATTCTTGCGGTGTCTTGCTGCTAATCTGATCTCGAAATTGCAGGTGATAGTCTATCCAACCCTCAATTGTTTCTTTGGGTATGTTTTTGATTGCCTGCTCCATGGCACTGACTTCAAGTATCCTTCGCAATTGGTAGGCATCCCGCACAAATGCGATATCAAGACTCGGAACCATGAGCCCTCTTTTGGGAAGAGACTGAATGAGGCCTTCAGCCTCCAGTCGAGAAATCGCTTCTCGCACAGACCCCAGCGTTGACCCTGTCAGCTCCACCAGCTCACGCTGTGATATCAACTGACCAGGCCGCAAAGCTCCATCATTGAGCAGTTTTACAATATTGTCATAAGCGGCCTGCTTAAGCATGGGCTCGGAAACTTGTACTTTTGAATGTCTTGCACCATCGGGTGACTTGATCGTTTTGGTTACTGCCATCTCTTACCTACGAAATTTTTGAGCGCGCTTGAATTTTATTCCTAACATTTATTTTTGTCACTACTAACATGTTTCTTGACAAAATTCATTGATAACATGTTAGATAGATGTTATCAGTTGATAAGCCAAAGTTCAATGACATATCAATTAACACTTAGTACCAAAGTAGCCGTCGAAGGTGGAACCACAGCCTAGTTTTGATTTTCGAAGCCACACTTCCCCAACATGATCAAGTAACATGACAAAGCAAAAAATCCTCGTTCTGACCGAACAGTTCACCAATGAATGCCCCTTGTTCGACCCCTTGAGAGAAAAGGGCTACGAGGTGATCGTGAATGAAACGGGCCGTCTTCCGGACGAAGCGACCCTCAAGGAAATGCTCTCCAGCGGTGTCGTAGCCACCATCGCTGGCGGAGAGCCCTACACCCCGGACGTGATCGCCGCGGCAAAAGATCTCAAGATGATCGCACGGTGGGGTGTGGGCTATGACAAGGTCAACGTCCCCGCAGCGACCGAACATGGTGTCCCCCTTGCCATGGCCTTTGGACAGAATCACGAGAGTGTGGCCGAATATGCCCATGCCATGGCCCTGTCTCTTGCCTGTGGCATTGGTCGGCGTGACGCCATGGTGCACGGTGGTACCTGGAAGTTCGACGGCTTCCATGCGGGTCTCTGGGAACGGACAGCCGGTCTCATCGGCCTGGGTCGGATTGGTGGTGCCATGGCACGTCGCCTCAAGGGCCAGTCCATGCGCGTGCTGGTTTATGATCCCTATGTGACCGCAGAACAGGCCGAGGCGGCTGGCGTCGAGAAATGCGACCTCGACATCCTGCTTGCAGAGAGTGACCTGATTTCGGTTCACGCACCGTCCACGCCGGAAACCCGCCATACGCTGAATGCCGAAACCTTTGCAAAAATGAAGGATGGCGTCATCGTGGTGAATACGTCCCGTGGGCCACTGATCGATGAAGCCGCACTCGTCGACGCCCTTAATTCGGGCAAGGTCTATGGTGCAGGTCTTGATGTGTTCGAAACCGAACCTCTGCCAGCCGACAGCCCCTTGCGCACCTGTGACAATGTCATTCTCAGCCCGCATGTATCCGGCATGGACAAGATGGCTGAAAAGCGCGTGACCTTGCGGTGCGTCAACAACATTCTTGCCTGGTTGCACGGAGATCCCAAAGAGCTTCTCCCCTATGTCGTCAATCCCGAAACACTGAACATCTGAACGGCAAGTGATAGTCCAAAAAAAGGAATAAGAAAATGACCCAAGAAATCGCTGGCATCATCCCCGTTGTTCTAACGCCGTTCACCGACGACAACAAAATCGACTGGGCCGGTTACGAACGTCTGATCGAATGGTATCTGGCGAATGGGGCAACGGCTCTTTTCGCGGTTTGCCAGTCTTCTGAAATGCTGTTTTTGAGCGTCGAAGAACGCGCAGATCTGGCCCGCTTCACCGTCGAGAAAGTTGCCGGCCGTGTGCCTGTCATGGCATCAGGTCACATCTCGGACTCTCTGGAAGACCAGAAAACCGAACTCGGTGCCATGGTGGAAACCGGTGTTGACGCCATCGTTCTGGTGACCAACCGTCTTGATCCGGATCAGAAAGGCCGCGATGCCTTCCGCGCCAATCTGGATGCGCTGCTGGACTTTCTGCCAGCTGACATGCCGCTCGGTCTCTATGAATGCCCAGCTCCCTATCGCCGCCTGATGAGCGACGACGAGATTACCTATTGCGCCAACTCCGGCCGCTTTGTGATCGTCAAGGACGTCTCCTGCGATCTGGAAACGGTCAAGCGCCGTGTTCAGTTGGTCAAGGGCACTCCGATGAAGATCTGTAACGCCAACGCAGCCATTGCAACCCCGGCCATGCAGGCTGGATCTGCTGGCTTCTGCGGTGTCTTCACCAATATCCACCCCGATCTCTATCGCTGGATCATGGATCATGGTGCAGACCATCCCGAGCTGTGTGAAGAGCTGTCGGTCTTCCTCGTTCTGGCCGCTACGGTCGAGCCGATGGGCTACCCGAAAATGGCCAAGCTTTACCATAAGCGCATGGGGACCTTCTCCAGCACGCACAGCCGCGTCATTCCTTTCGACATCGAAGAAAAGTTCTGGGCTCTGGGAGCCATTATTGATCGGATCGAACAGGGTACGGCTCTTTATCGCCAGAAAATCGCAGCTCTGGGAGAATAGAGGCATGTCGATCACGGTATTCGGCTCGATCAATCTGGATCTGACGGTATCCGTTGAACAGATGCCCGAGCCGGGCGTTACCAGCCATGCAACCGGTTTCCTGAAAGGCCTTGGAGGAAAAGGGGCCAATCAGGCGGTGGCGGCGACCCGGCTGGCAAAAAGCAAGGTGCGTTTTGTTGCGGCTGTCGGGGCAGATGCCTTTGGCGACAGCCTCAAGGCGAGTCTTGTCGCGTTGGGAGTGGATACCGACGATCTGGTTACGATGGCGGAGCATGATTCCGGCATCGCCCTTATCCATGTCGACAGCACGTCCCAGAACACGATTACCGTTGTTGGCGGGGCCAATATGGCCTGGCCCTCAGACGGACCGGACGCCGCGTGTTTTGATGGCTGCAAGGTCGCTCTGTTCCAGCTTGAAACCCCGAAGGATGCCACCATTGCCGCCATGCGCAAGGCCAGGGCAGCTGGTGCCACGGTCATTCTCGACCCCGCTCCGATCGCATCAACCGGAATGGATGCGCTGTTGGCTGAGGCGGACATCATCACGCCCAATGAAACCGAAGCTGCGGGCCTTTCTGGCACCAAGCCGACCAGTTTCAACGAGGCACTGGAGGTGGCGCGTGCTCTGTGTCAGCGCGGACCGCAGACCGTGATTGTCAAGCTGGGCTCCAAGGGTCTGGTTTATGCCTGCAAGGACGGTCGAAGCGGCCAGTTGGAGCCCTTCAGGGTGAATGCCATCGATACGGTGGCCGCCGGTGACAGCTTCAATGGCGGTCTGGCTGCTGCGCTGGCCGAGGGTATGGAACTGGAAGCCGCTCTGCGCTTTGCCTCGGCAGCAGGTGCACTGGCCACCACGAGGAAAGGGGCCAGCGAAGCGGTTCCGAGCCGGGACGCCACCGATAGGCTTTTGCTGTCGACTTGAGAATTGGAATTCCAGACTACCTGATGGTCTGAAATCGTTTTAATACCTAGCTAACTCGCTGATCTTAAATGGAATTACTTGTTAGCTAAAGTTATGTAGTCGCTGTTTTGTAACACATTGGCTTCGAACCAAATCATCTGGGTGAAGCCGCCGGTTAACGTCGCGATAGCTATCGAAAGGGAGGTTAATTTGGAAACGGATCCACATCCATCGTCCAAAGCCCGAACGGCCATTGTGTGGTTGTTCAACAATTTTGAGCGAATACTGGTTGCGAGTTTTCTTTCACTCTTTTCCATCGTGCTGATTTTGCAGGTATTCATGCGCTTTGTTCTGCGCATGCCTTTGCCATGGCCGGAGGAATTCAGTCGCTATCTTCTCATTTGGACGGCATTTGTCGGCTCGAGTCTGGCGGTGAAGGAATCGCGCTTTATCAACATCGATATCCTTCCGACCATGAGCCGCGGTTGGTTCACGCATGCGTTGAGATGGACCATGCATATCGGCTTCATGGCCTTCTGTATGGTTTCGACCTACTTCTCCATCGATTTCATTCACCGTGTCGCAAACAGTGGGCAGGTTTCTCCTGCAATGGGTATCCCTATGTGGATTGTCTATAGCGCAGCTCCCATCGGTTTGACGCTTGCCACCTTGCGCACCATTGAAACCCTCATCACTGGCGCCGACCTCAAGGCTGGACATTTCGAGGATAAAAGCTGATGTCAATTGCTCTCTCCCTTGGTCTGCTGCTGTTTCTATTGCTTCTGTCGCTGCCCGTTGTGTCGGCATTGGGACTTGCAGCCTTTCTCGCTCCTGTTCTTGGGGAGCCGATAAACTCATCAAGCATCATCCGGACCATGTTGACCGCAATGGATTCTTTTCCATTGTTGGCGGTCCCCCTGTTTATTCTCGCTGGCGAAATCATGACGCGCGGCGGGTTGGCGCAGCGGTTGTTCTATCTGGCTGATGTCATGGTCGGGCGCTTTACTGGCGGGTTGGCCATGGCAACCGTTCTGGCTTGCCTTTTCTTTGGAGCAATCTCCGGGTCCGCTCCTGCCACTGTGGCAGCCATCGGCTCCATGTCGATCCCCATTCTGGTTTCACGCGGCTATGAAAAACCCTTCGCCACAGCGCTTGTTATTTGTGCCGGGACACTGGGTGTGATCATTCCGCCGAGCATTCCGCTCATCATTTACGGCGCAGCTGCAAACGTTTCTGTCGGCAAGCTGTTTATCGCAGGTATCTTCCCCGGTTTTGTGGTCGGCTTCAGCCTGCTTGTTTATGCCTACATCTACGGGAGGATGCATAAACACCATATTACGACATCCGGAAGCGACGTTTCCGCTTGGCAGACCCTCAAGAATTCTGTCTGGGCCTTGTTCACGCCAGTGATTGTTCTTGGTGGCATTTATTCGGGTGTCTTCACACCGACAGAAGCTGCCGCGATTGCCGTTGCTTATGGGCTTTTTGTAGCGGTTGTTATCTATGGTGAGATCAAGTTCAGCGAGATTCCGAGCGTTGTTTCATCGGCCGTAACGACAATTGCCCCAATTCTGATTATTGCCGCTGCGGGAACCGCATTTGGCCGCGTCCTGACGCTTATGCAAGCTGCCGATTTCATCGGCCATTATGTCAATAACGTCGTGGCTGGCCCCATCGCACTGCTTCTTCTCATCAACATACTGCTCATTTTCATTGGCATGTTTATGGAGAAGCTGGCGTCAATCATCGTCATGACACCCATTTTGCTGCCGCTTGTGGTGCCATATGGCATCGATCCGATCCATTTCGGTCTCATTATGGTGGTCAATCTGGCGATCGGTTTCATCACGCCACCGGTTGGTGTGAATCTCTATATCGGCAGCGAGATTTCAGGAATCCCTGTCATGAAGGTTGCGCGCCACATCGTTCAGCCCGTGTGTTTCCTGCTTATCGCTCTCGCACTCATCACATATATTCCGGCGATTTCAACCTGGTTGCCTGCGCATTTCTAAGAGACAAGGACAGGTTGGATAAAATTCAGATAGTTCACAAAGGAGGAAATTATGAGAACTATTGTCAAGACAATTGTAGGGGGCCTGTTTGGAGGCTTGTTGGCTAGCACCACAGCAATGGCTGCTGACTATCAGATGGTGTTGGCGATGCAGCTGACGGATGCTCAGAACCCAATTTACAAGGCATTCCAGTATATCGAATCCGAGATCGATTCTCGCAGTAATGGGCGTATTGATGCCAAACTGTTCGGCGGAGGCGTACTTGGTGGTGACCGTGAAGTGGCCGAGAGTGTTTCCCTTGGCGACGTGCAACTGACCACAATGAGTTCTTCTGCGCTCGTGCCTTTCGTTCCGGAACTCGCAGTGTTCGACTTGCCATACATTTTCCCGCATGATCAGGGAGTGCTGAAAGACGTATTGCTGAACAGCGAGTTCTCCAGCTCACTTGAAAACTACATGGAACCAAAAGGGTTCCGTTTTGCAGGTGTTTTCAACTCGGGTTTCCGTCAATTGACAACTGCTGATACGGCCGTTCACAGCGTGGCCGACATTGAAAAGGCAAACTTGCGCATTCGCGTCATGGAGAACCCTTTTCACATCAAGCTTTGGAAATTGCTGGGTGCAGCGCCCACTCCGATTGCCTACACCGAGCTTTACGGTGCCTTGCAGCAGGGTGTGGTTGATGGGCAGGAAAACCCATACATCAATATCCTCTCGAGTAAATTCTATGAAGTTCAGGGTCATCTGACAGAAACGAGCCATATTCTGCTTGCCAGCCTGATCCTCATGGATAACAGCTGGTACAACAGCCTCCCAGATGACTTGAAAGCGGTTGTTGATGGTGTTCTCAAAGATGCCATGAGCCGGCAATGGGAAGAACAGGGCAAGGCCTTGTCTGAACAGAAGGCCGAGTTGGCCAAAAACATGGACGTTATTACGTTGACACCTGAAGAACTTGAAGAGTTCCGTACCCGCACGGCTCCGATGGTTGATGAAATCCGCGCGTCGGTTGGCGACGAACTCGTTGATGGTCTGCTCAACGCAATTGAAAAAGCATCCAAATAGCCCCTAAAAACCAAAACTGCTTTTTCGACCTGAAAACAGCGCATCCATCGGTAAATCGGTGGGTGCGCCTTTCTTCGAGAAGCGAAAGATAACAGGAAAATCCCATGATTGCAGAAATGTTTGATCTTACCGGTCAGATTGCGTTTATTACAGGCTCAAGCCGTGGCATTGGATTGGGCATAGCTGAGGCTTTGGCTGACGCAGGCGCAGAAGTCGTTTTGAATTCTCGCAATCCAGACAAGCTCGCCGAGGTGCAAAAGGACCTCCTTTCAAAGGGATATAAAGCTCATGTCGTCGCGTTTGACGTGACCGACGGCAAGGCCGTGACCGAGGGCATTGCGAAAATCGAAAAAGACATCGGCCCGATCGACATATTGATCAATAACGCTGGCATTCAACGTCGCGCCCCATTTGTGGACATTCCCGAAGAAGCCTGGCGTGCTGTTATGGAAACCAATCTCAACGCCGTCTTTTTCGTAGCTCAAGCCGTTTCGCGCAACATGGTCAAACGCCAATCAGGCAAGATCGTCAATATCTGTTCACTTGCCAGCGAGGTTGGCCGCCCGACAATTGTTCCCTACACCACTGCCAAAGGCGCTGTGCGCATGCTTACCAAAGGTATGTGCTGCGAACTGGCCGGGCATGGAATTCAGGTGAACGGTATCGGTCCGGGATACTTCAAAACTGAGCTGAATACTGATCTGTTCGAGAATAAGGAATTCAACGATTGGGTTTGCAGCCGAACCCCCGCGAAGCGTTGGGGTAATATGGATGAACTCAAAGGCGTAGCGGTCTTTTTGGCTTCGGAAGCATCAAGTTTTGTGAATGGCCAGATTCTGTATGTCGACGGTGGGCTTTTGAGCGGCATGTAGTGATTGACGCAAACAGATATCTGAAAAATTGAGACTTGATCTGACAGTTGCCGTTCGATGCGGTGATGTGTCAGATCAGGTTTTCCTTGAAATCATGCTTTCAGGCCCCTTTCTATCGGCAATAGCGTCCACTCAAAGTCATTTTGTGATTATCTGCCGAACAGGTGCCCCTCGCTTCCTTCCTTCTTTGTCCAGAGAGCTGTATCTGCACGCAGGCCCGTTTGACGCCCCCCCCCTGTTTGACTGCCCCTGTTTGACTGCCCCTGTTTGACTGCCCCCTGTTTGACTGCCCCCTGTTTGACTGGCCCCCAGTTTGGTTGCCGGACCTGGCAATCTGGATTGCTCCTGCCTTTGACAAGGACCAAAGACTGCGAGCGAGCAGAGCTGATCCCGCGATTTCGATCACGATCCTCTGAGGGGACAAGGGTCGGGCAAAATTGCTGAAGGAAGGGACCAACAGGCCAGCCCGCTACCCTGCTTCCCTGACAGAAAATGAAATCGCCAAGGAAATGCTGGCGCACTCATCAGGAACCGCAAGCCTCTCCCCGCGCGTTTCGCGAGCTTGTAGTTTTACGCGTAAAACAGTCCCCCGCAGCGCCTGCCGCACGCAGATGCAGTCATTTTGCTTTGAATATTTCTGGTGAGGTTTTAGCGATCCGGATCAGGTACCGGCCCCATAAAAAACCGAACCCATAAAACGACCGATCCTTGAAAAGGTTGGTCGGAGTGAGAGGATTCGAACCTCCGGCCCCTGCCTCCCGAAGAACCCCAAGGGGTGTTTTCGACGCTTCGCCACAGTGTCCTAAGAATGCGAAATTGCCGCCTAACCATCTGAAATGACTTTACCTTTATTGACTTCAACTAGCCCGAAGATATCCTAGCCTTCGCTACAGCTTTCCATTTCGTGGTGAGTTTTTGGTGAGTTTTTTTGGAGGTTAGAACCCATGCCTAGACTGACCAAGTCCGTAGTCGACGCGGCAAAACCGAAAGCCTCTCAGTACACCGTCTGGTGCAGCGATCTCAAAGGATTTGGAGTCTTCATCATGCCCAGCGGCACGCGCACCTATTTTGTCGACTATCGCAATACGCACAACCGTCGCAGGCGTATGACAATAGGGCGCCACGGAACCATCACAGCCGAAGAAGCACGCAAGCTCGCTATAGTGATACTCGGTAAAGTGACAACAGGAGAGGACCCTGTAGAGGATCGAGCAGTTCAAAGAAGAAAAACCATGACGGTCAAGGAGCTTTGCGAGGCATATCTTGAAGCCGCCGATAAAGGGCTGATCATGGGTAAAAGCAATCGTCCCAAGAAAGAAAGCACTCTCAGCACAGACCGAGGGCATATAACCAACCATATCATTCCCCTACTCGGTTCAAAGAGAGTGTCCGATCTCACCAAGCCGGACATCAATCGCTTCGTTCGAGAAGTGGTAGCAGGGAGAACAGTTCGAACAGCCAGAACACAAAAACCTCGAGGCAAGTCAATTGTCAAAGGAGGCCCCGGTGCTGCCTCTCGGTCAGCCGGCTTGCTCGGAGGCATCCTGGCTTTCGCAGTTTCGGAAGGCATAATCGATGTCAGCCCATCAATTGGCGTCAAGCGTCCAGCAGACAAGATTAGAACTCGCCGCCTGTCACCGTCGGAATATAGATCACTCGGAAAAGCCCTCGAAGAAGCAAAGGCCGAAGGCGAGCTCCATCAACTAATCGACTGCATCTGGCTCCTGGCATTGAGTGGTTGCCGTTCTGGTGAGATTACGAACCTGAAGTGGGATGAAGTACAATCAAATGAAGGCTGCCTAAGGCTACTAGACAGTAAGGAAGGGTCATCCGTTCGGCCTGCGGGCCGGGCTTTGCTAGACCACATAGAAGCTATTGAACGCGAAGAAGACTGGCCTTATGTCCTGACACCCGCCCGAACAGGTCAGATTTTCGGAGGATTGCCCGGTGGTTGGATGCGTATAAAGAAACGTGCAGGTTTCACAGACGTGAGCCCACACACTTTGAGGCACTCTTTCGCCTCAACGGCCGGAGATCTTGGCTATTCTGAATTGACCATCGCAGCAATGCTTGGCCATTCTGCCGCGACTGTCACAAGCCGATATATCCATCACTTGGATGCAGTCCTGATTGCTGCTGCTGACAAAGTTGCAGCTAGGATCTATCAAATGATGACCTCAGATTGACGTCTAGATTGGCGTGCCCTTGAAGAGCATGCTCAGGCCAGACGTCTCCTGATATATTTGCGAGACAGCTCGAACAGAGACGCTCCCCATCGATCATCCCGTTCGGGATGTTTTCAACCATATCATCACTCCTATGGCACCGTTCATCCCGTTCGGGTCTTTTTCGTGCATTTTTAACTGAGTTGTGCTAAATTCGTCCCGAAAGGGATGATCATGGCCAACATAGATAATTCTCAAGATCTTGGAGCGCTCATTAGAGACGAGCGCAAACGGCAGGCGCTGACACAAGAACAACTGGCAGCCCTATCGGGGGTCGGCGTACGCTTTATGCGTGAGCTGGAACATGGCAAGGAGAGTTGCCAAGTGGGACTGGCTCTCACAGTCATGCAGACCCTTGGCCTTACCTTCACGGTCAACAACCGGGAGGATGACGCATGAGCCGCACTCTTGATGTCTATTTGAGGGAGAGTTTGGCAGGCTCCCTAATCCAGATGGATGATGGGCAACTCTGCTTCTTCTATGATCCTGACTACCTGTCTTCCAAAGGAGCCGCTCTTTCAGTCTCACTGCCTCTACAAGAGGCCCCCTACCCTGATGCGGTAGCCCGGCCTTTCTTTTCCGGACTGCTACCAGATGAGCGTGCGCGCAAGAGGCTGGCATCTGCCCTTGGTGTCTCGCAGCAAAATGCCTTTGGGCTACTGGAAATCATCGGTGGTGAATGCGCAGGTGCCCTCTCGCTGTTGCCACAAGGATCAGATCCTCCCGACTTCAGCTCTCAGGATATTGAACCGCTGGACGAGAAGCGCCTGAGCCAGATCCTTGATCTGTTGCGGGATCGCCCTTTGCTCGGAGGAGAGGAAGGTGTGCGCCTGTCTCTTGCCGGAGCTCAGGACAAGCTGGCAGTATGCGTGATGGACGGTCAAATCTCGCTCCCCAGAGCTGGCAAGCCGACAACCCATATCCTCAAGCCCTTCATTGAAGGGCTGGATGGCACGGTTGAGAATGAACTCTTCTGCATGCGCCTCGCAAACCGCATCGGGCTTCAGGCACCGCATGTCTTCAAGTCCTCAGCAGGAAACACCGACTTCATTCTGGTGGAACGCTATGACCGCGTTCAGGAAGCCGATGGCTCCATCGCCAAACTGCATCAGGAAGACTTCTGTCAAGCTCTCAGCGTGCCACCCGAACTCAAATATGAAGAAGAAGGTGGACCGGGGATCGCAAAGTCGGCTGGTTTAATCCAGAAACACACGCGTCGTCCTGCAGCTGACAGGCTCGCCTTCCAGCGTATGGTGATGTTTCATTATATGGTCGGCAACGCAGATGCCCATGCCAAGAATTTCTCTTTGCTCTATCACGCCAGCACACCGGATCTGGCCCCCCTCTATGACGTGGTCTGCACTGCGGCCTATCCGCGTCTCACCAAGAAGCTGGCCATGCAGATCGGCGGCCGGGGTCTTGCTGACACGATCACACTTGAACAATGGTACGCGCTTGCTGCTCCAACCAAGGCCGCCCAAAGAGTACTCCGCTCCGAGCTGGCCACAATGGCCAGCAGGATCGAAGAAGAAGCCGATGCTCTGCTCGATGACTTGCAAGCCGAAAACCTGTTTCACCCGATCCTGAAGACCATCAGGACAATCATTGGCACGCGCGTTAATCTCGTGAGAGACCAACTCGAGAAGGCATGACGATGGCTCCGGCGATTGCCGGAGCCTTTGCGATGTCATTCGCCACGGTGCCCATTGGGACGAGACCAGATCAGGATGTAGCTTTCGCCGTCTTCGTCATCGAAGAGGTTGGCGTAGATCGGAGCTGTGAAGCTGGGATCATCCAGTTTGAGGCCAAGATAGTCACGACCTTCGCTGGATCGTTTGGACCAGGCAGCACCGATTTCTGCACGGCCGACAAGGACACGGTGGCTGGGAGCGTTTTCGCCAGTTGCGCGAATGTCGGGGATGATGCGGACGCCTTTTGCCTGGACGCTGAGAGTGACGATTTCGCCGGTATATTCGTTGGTGCCGTTCTTCTTGAAGGTGCCGATGGTAGCCATTTTAAATCTCCATTTTGTTTCCGATCCCGCACCATGCGGTCTCGATGGCGATCAAAAGGCCGAAGACGATTGCCGCCGCATCCTTGCGACCGAAGCACAGCGGAGGATGGAAAGGAGTGGCTTTGTTGTTTCGCGAGGAATGTCGGCTCGCCGACAGGGGAAGAAAGCCACTCCGAACCATTGCGGCCTAGGCAATCGAGGCGACAGCCGATCTTCGTCCAGATCAGGCCAGATGAAGAGACCGTTTGAGGCGATCGATAGGGAATGGGGCTTCGAGATAATGCGACGCAGGAACTCAACGAAGACGGCACAAAAGGAAGAAAGTATGCATCTGAAAGCCCAAAAGCAGATGACAGCTTCAAGCAATGTAACGCCAGTGCCATAGCAAAAGTGCTCCTAGTTACCATTGTTTCTCATTGCTGCCGTTCTAGTGACGCGCGAAATTCTTTGCCTAAGGGTTCCCGTCTGGCAAAACGGGCGGGAACCGGACTTGCGGCAGTGCACCAGCATATTATTCTGAATGCATCTTTTCTGCCGTTCATTGAACTGCTATGTCTTTCGCCGCGGTTGAATTGAACTTAAAGATGGACGTCTATTAATCGCTATACTGAGTGGAAAATATTTCGAACATAAGAAACCAAATGAAAGTCTTCATATCCTTTCTCAATTCTCAATTTATTGGCTACTAAAAATCGGTCAGCCAATTCTATTGTCGAAACATTAAGACTATTAAGTGCCCCTTCGAGGATATCTGGTGCTATACCTGCACTAACTAGAGCATGGTGCAGTTCAAAGAATAGCGACCCTTTGTACAGATATGGCCTCAAGAAACCCTCAAGAACACTGACATCATTTATTCTCTCACCGCCCATGATTTCACTTATAGAAAGAGTTAGGCTTTTAAGGGCTTCTGGCCAAAAAGGATTGTTTGTACATCGATAATCTTGCTTCATGGCCGTTTCCAAGAGCTCGCATAAACATATCCATAAATCAGTTTTTCGTTGACCCTCTAGGTGTTGCATCGTGACGATTGCCCAAACAATCATGAGCTCAGCTGCTTGATTGGCATCATTAGCTTTCGGAAAACCCCACCCCTGCTCCCGCAATGGGCGTAGCTCATCCCAAAGACGTTTGACTACCTCAACTGGATCAGTTGCATGAAACAAGCATGCTGCACCAGCTAGTCCCAAGACACCTCCGGAATTTGCAAGTTTGCTATCTGCTCCAGCGAATTGAGGCTGCACTTCGATAAGTAAGCTACTAAGAGTACCAGCTTTGTTGTCAGCTGTGATTGTTTCATCTTTCGAAAGTACTGCGAGAACTGCACCTAACCTATCAACACGCCACAAAGGCCCACGTGCACGATCAATCCAGACGAGAGGATCGACCATGAGAGATAACTTCGAAGCCAAAAGTTCAACCAATTGACCTAAAGGATTCAGCTCTAGACCGTTCCAATAGCCACGATGGGAACTCTCATAAACGAGCCTTTCCAACCATAGCCAGCCCACATCACTGGCATCCGGCCTCTGAAAAAAAGAACAGACCAAACTCATCAATGCTTTCCCTACAGCTCTTCTTTAATGCGTTCCCCATCAGTGAAATGCTTCTGGCTGCCTCTTTCTGGTAGGCAAACGCAATATTCCGGCACTTTTCGCCAAACTTCTGTAGCAGCGAAATAAGGACAGTCCCTTCAGCCCGA
>NZ_CAUVYE020000016.1:0-11738 GCF_963556055.3 uncultured Cohaesibacter sp.
GCGCAGCTCCAGCAATCGCCTGACTAGCATCCCCACTGTTTTTGGCCTCAACGCCTGGTTCATCCAGATTTTTTGTCAGCTGCGCTTCAATCCAGGCATCGTTCAAATCAGGATGCGATCCTGCCGACCACTGTGCCCCAAGCGCCTCCCGTCCCTGCATGGCTGCATAGGTATTTTCCGCACAGACGGCGATGCGGTTCCCTAGCGGCATCACCTTAATGACGCCGCTTACTTGCCTGGCGGCCTCTATATCGTAGGACTCCAGTTTTGCCCCGTAGCGCGGCGCCCTGGCAATCATGGCAACGCAGATATCGGGCAGGGTGAAATCCATACCGTACACGGTTTTGCCCTGGACTTTATCGGGTATGTCAAAGCGGGGTCTGGAGGTACCGATAATTGTGTACTCCTCTCCTTTTTTCAGGGGGGGATTTTCTGGGACCGGGAGTTTTGCCGCGGAGGCGACCAGTTCCCCATACCCCAGGCTTGTACCGTCGGGATGCAGCACCCGGCTTTCTTTGGTGGTGCACTGCTCAGGAGGGATGTTCCAACCAGTGGCCGCGGCCTCACGCAGCATCAGACGGGCGGCGGCCCCGGTACTGCGGAGAAGATCCCAGCGATTGCGAAAACTGCTGGAACCACCGGTGAGTTGCGCGTGCCAGAGAGGATCTTTGAACGGTTCCCCAGCCAGGGCCATTTTCACTTCAACCTTATCCCAGGCACCGTCAAACTCGTCGGTGATGACCATGGCCAGACCAGTATGCGTCCCCTGCCCCAGGTTGGTTTGTCCGACCCAGATGGTGATGGTATCGTCAGGGGCGATCTCGACAAAGGCGTGTGGCCTGAAATTGGGGGGCGCTGCCTGAGCAGCATGGGAGAGGTTGGTAAGCTCTGTCGAATCTCCTACAGCGGTGGCAGCGATAACCAGACTGGTTTTCTTGAGGAAGGAGCGGCGGGTCATATCGATTTTCATGGCTCAGCCTCCCTGCTTTCCGTTAAGCGTGTCGGCAGCCTGCTTGATCGCCACCTTCATCCGCGCATGCGAGCCACAACGGCAGAGGACATCATCCATGGCCTGGTCAATTTGACTCTCCGTTGGCTTGGGAACTCTCGTGAGAAAATCAACGGCCTGGAGCATGATACCGGGCTGGCAATAGCCACATTGGGGGACCTGTTGCTCGATCCAGGCCTGCTTGATGGGATGCTCTTCAGGTAATCCTTCAATGGTCGTGATCGTACTTCCGGCGGCTTCCTCAAGAGTGATGACACAGGAACGTTGGGCATTGCCATTCATGAGTACCGTGCACATGCCGCACTCGCCAACACCGCAGGTGTACTTGACGCTGGTAATGCCAAGGGTATCGCGAAGTACCCACAGCAACGGGGTGTCAGGGGCTGCCTCAACCTCTCGCCTTTCGCCGTTTACGGTCAGGGAAAACATGGAGTCTCCTTGTGTTGATTAGTCAAACCGGACAACCTCGTAAAAAGTCGAATTGCTGAAAATCACCCTCTGTGAAATCAGCAGGTTACGAAGCCAGGAACGTCTTTCTCGAGGCTTTTTACGAGAACGACAAACTGCTGCATTCCTCTTTGAGAGAAAAACAGCTCAATTTGATTGAATTAACACCTAATAGCGAAACAAAAAACAGCGCATTACTCAAGGAACTTTTGAATAGGGTCAGGCGTCTTTACCCGCAGTATACGCCTCATCCATGACACGGGTTCCCTCCACACCGGGCTCCCAGAGGCCGGTCACGGAAATCACACCCTTTTCTTTGATATTGCTCAGGCAACCGGTAAAAGTTCGAAAACTGTCAACCGTACTTTCCACGGGGAGCGATCCACCGGCAGCAGCAATGATAAAATAGACCTCTTTATTGCCCAGCATGGTGTAGATCGGGCAGGTCCGATCTATAAAGGTTTTCATTTGGCCGTTCATAGCTCGAAAGTAGACCGGCGTGGCAAAGACCAGGATGTCAGCTGCCCGCATCTTCCTCAAAATCCCGTTCATATCATCAGCCTGCACACAGGCGCCAGGATTCCCGATGCAGCTGCAGCAACCGGTACAGTAATTAATAACTTTCTCCGCCAGGCGAATCTTTTCCACCGTATGCCCCACCTCGGTGGCGCCGCGCAAGAACGCATCACAGAGCAAATCGGAGTTCCCCCCTTTCCTGGGACTTGCCGAGAGAATGAGTATATTTTTGTTCATTTTTATCCTTTTTTATTTCAGTTCGACACGCACCGAGATCGCATCATCAAGGGTATCCATAACAGCTGGGTCTACTGTAATTTTCCCCAAATTGACCAGGTTTCCGTACTGAGCGGAGAGCTCTTCATCCTTGTAGAGAATGGCAAAATAGTTCCCATCTGCGGCAAAGGATATATCACCGTTTTTCCAGCCATTGCCCAGGTCTTCCGGGGCATAGTCTAAAGCTCTTGCCATGACGCCACAGTAATCGTGGACATACTTATGGAGCTGCACCGTGTACGGGAGCATGCTGATGAGATCTTGGGCCGCCCGGCTTCCGTTGAGTACGGCAGGAATACGGGTTTGGCCAACAGTTAAGGTAATTTCAGTCGATTGCATGAATAAATCCAATAAGAGTGTTTTGTAATTTTGTTACTTTGTTTGAGAAAAAATTCACCATTGAAGAGGACGTCGATTTCTAAAGAATCCCCCGGTGGGACCGTCTTCAGGCAGGGTGGCCAACCAGAAGGCTGTCTCTGCCGCCTTCTCCGGTAAAAGAGTCCCGTGAAAATTGCTCATCCGCGTTCGTACCCAGCCTGGGCACATGGCGTTGACCTTGACGGTGCTTGGAAGTTCCTTGGCAAGACGCACGGTCAGCGCGTTCAACGCGGCCTTACTCACACCATAGAGCCCCGGCCCGCCCATGCCTTCTGCAAAGGAACCCCAGTTCGAAGAGAGATTGACTATGCGGCCATATCCCCGCGCAATCATGGCTGGGGCCAGGGCTTGGATAAGATGAAGAGGGCCAGTCAGGTGCGTGGCGATTGCAGCCTCTATTTGATTCTGCGTCAATTGCAGCAACGGGACTTCATCCAGCACACCAGCATTGTTGATCAGGACATCAACATGCACCCCCTGGTTTTCCAGCTGGTTGAGACTCTGGTTAAGCTGAGCCATGTCTGCCAGATCAATGGGGAGCGCAAAAACATCAAAACCCTTTTGGCATAGACTGTTCGCGGCCTCTTCTCCTGCCTGGAGGTCACGAGCCCCAAGCACAACCCGATGCCCATGCTCACCAAGCAATGCTGCTGTGGCCAACCCTATACCTCGATTTGCCCCGGTCACCAAAATCGTTCGTTTCATGGATACTTTTCCCGTTGTACTTTCCAATCCCTGAATCCATGAAGGCGGGAATGGAAGAAAAATCAAAAATTCAAGATTGTCGTTCTCGTAAAAAGCCCCGATATCGACGTTCCGATCTTCGTAACATACTGAATTTATTGAGCCCAGATTTTGTTTTTTGACTTTTTACGATGCCATCAAGATTCTTCTAAAAATACCCTGCTCTCAACACCTAGAGAATACCTGATACTCCCTATCTCTTGCCTAATCCCCTGAATCAGGTTAATTCTCCCCTAAAAAAAGAGTACCGTTTTGATGCAATCCACAGTCTTTACCACCTCGTCTCACGACCTTGCCTCCGGGGTTGAGTGTTTGTTGCAGGCCCTCAAAATCCAGTCGCTGGTTGGGGGTTTCAGCCACATTCTGATCAAACCAAATCTTGTTAACACCGATCCGCCTCCGGTCACCACCCCGGTCGGTCTGGTCGAAGCCATTGTGCTCTCACTGCAGCACCTGGTCCCCGAATGCACACTCTCCATAGGTGAAGGTACGGGATCCACCACCTACGACACAATGCACTGCTTTGACACCTTGGGCTACACCACAATGGCCGCCCGGCACAGAATTCCCCTGCTCGACCTGAACACGGAACCACTGGCTCGCAAAGTCTGCCCGGACTGCACACGGTTACCCGAACTCTATTATCCAGCCCTCTTAGATGAGGTGTTCTTGCTCTCCGTACCCGTGCTCAAGGCTCACACCCTGGCCGGAGTAACGCTCACCATGAAGAATATGATGGGGGTGCTCCCCCCATCCCATTACCAACAGGGCAGCGGTTGGGGGAAGTCGGCAATGCATGCCGATATTGATCTGGCCGTGGCCGAACTCAACCGCTATCGCACACCAGATTGCACCCTGATGGACTGCTCCATCGGCATGCCGGAGTCCCATCTCTGGGGCAGACACTGCGATCCTCCCGTGGGATTACTCACGGCCTCAACGGATCCAGTGGCCATTGACAGTCACGGGACACAGCTTTTGAAAAAAGATTGGCAACAGATTGGCCATATTCGCCTAAATAATGGAATCAGAGGGAACGCCACTTCTTTTGCCGTGGTGCAGGTGTAATTTTGGTGGGAAAATCAGCTCAATAAAAAAGCTCTCACCAGACTAAGAACCCCGGTTAGTTGTTGAAAAAAGAAAAAACAATTTAGTGTTACTCACAACTCCAGGGTAAACTGTTCCAATAATAGCCCTTGTTGCAGTCTGTTGGTTTGTAGACAGTGTCGTGCCGTTGAACCCATCACCTGAATCACGCATTCAGGCATTACTCAAGGAGGAAGGACATTGAAAAAAAGTCTTGTCAAATCAATCGTAGCTCTGAGTTGTGTATGTATGTTCACATCGGGTGTGGCTCTTGCCAGTGCAACCAAGGTGGCTAAACCAAGCCCTGATGAAGCCATAGCCATGCTCAAGGCTGGCAATGAACGTTTTGTCAGCGGCCATTCGACCTCTCCGCATACGGATGCGGCCCGCCTCAAACTTGCAGGCCAGGAAGATCAGGGAGACCACGCCTATGCAACCGTCATCACCTGCTCTGACTCCAGGGTCCCGGTTGAGATTCTCTTTGACGCCGGGGTGATGGATATCTTTGTTATTCGTGTTGCCGGCAATGTATTGGATGTTGATGAGGTGGGATCTGTTGAATATGGTTTGGCGCACGTACACACCCCAGTGTTTGTTGTCCTGGGCCATACGCAGTGCGGTGCGGTCACCGCGGTGACCAATGCTGTGCAAGGACACGGGCATCCCCTGGAGCGCAACATTCCACCGTTGGTTGACAACATTATTCCGGCTGTGAAAAAGGCAATTGCAGGCAATCCCAACAGCCATGGAGCTGAGGTGGTTCCCTATGCCATTGAAGAGAATGTCTGGCAGGGCATTGAGGATCTCTTTATGACAAGCCCTGTCTCCCGGGAACTCGTCAAGACGGGTAAAGCCAAAGTTGTCGGTGCGGTGTACGATGTCTCAAACGGTCATATCAAGTGGCTGCCCGAGGAAAAAACCATGGATATTCTCGCCAAGGTTGAGAAGAACGATCAACGAGCCATGGAAGCGATGGCAAAGTAATACCCGGATCCGTGACGGCGGGTGGGCACTGAACAACGCATCTTTTTAATAAGACTAAGTTTATTAAACAAACTCATGTATTGTTCAGTTTCACCTGACACACTGACGAATGCTCACGGAGTCAGGATTGAAAGAAAAGAAGGCAAGCTAGCTCTTGCCTTCTTTCAGGTCTTCTCTGCACTCAACAAAAGTTGTCACCTCAGCGAATTCCGCAAATTGGTACGCCCCGGTGGTCAAGTGAGATCTTTTCCGTGCCCCCCGGACATTTGACACAAAAAGCGGAATGTCTGGTGGTGTAGCTGTGAAAGCCTCGCTCACAACCGCGAACACAGAACCCTTTTTCATCCCAGGATCCGCGAGGACAACGACCATTGGGAAGCCTATAGGCTCCTGGCTGCGCATAGTGTTGAGCCACCACCCAGCGATAGTCAGAACGCGAACGCGGGCGCGAATTATGGTTCCCTGAACCGGAATTCCCATGACGTCTTGTCATGTCGTCAAGAAATCTGCGATCTTCCTTACTGTCGAGAAAGCCGCCCCCAGAATTGGAATGACTGGACTTAGGTCTTCCGCACCAGCGGTGTTTGTCATTGTATTGACTTCTTCCGTTCCTGCCATCGTAAAAGCCCCCCGCCCATGGATCTGCCTGGCCATAGCCGATATAGCCACCGCATCCTGAGGGCACATCGTACTTGGTGTACTGCTGGTGCTTTTGTTTACTGGCACCAAAGCTTTTCCCCATCCTGTAACACTCGCAATCCGATCGGGCAAAGACCTGGCTTGCCGCCAGAGCTCCGATAAAAATACACACAAGAGTGGAGTGAACCAACAACAACTTCTTCATTCATTTTCCCCCAAAAACGACAATTATCCCCAAAAAGACCAGCAAGATGGAGCTGCTCTTCTCATTCAGGGGGAAGTGTACCATCAATGGGGTATGCGTTTCCAGGCTGCCCAGAGATTTTTTCAGATTTCCTGCCCGAGTGAAATATTACGTTTCATCCTAACGGGGACAGTCCCCCCAAGTGGCAGGAAACCAAAACAAGAGCATCACCGCCAGCACACCAGGGATGAGAGCGACTGCTTTAGTTAGCGTCCATCCAGAAACGGTCTTTTCGGAGTCTGCGCTTACCTGAACTTGAACAAAAATCCTCATTTCTGGACGGACACGAGTTATAAAGGTTTGCATTTTGGGAAAAACAAAAACTGAAAAGAGTGCCCCAAGAACCACCACGAAAGGTAAGCCCAGTTTCAAGCGAACAAAAGGAGACATTTTCATAATAACTCACTCATCCAGAAACCAGGCTGGGGGCTCTCTTTTTGTCCAGCGGGCAAATTGACGTTTATCGCCCCTGTAAAAATTGCGATAGGCCGCAACAGGATCACCGACAACTCTGTATTGTTCAGGCATGGCTTGGGGAAACTCTGTCAATCCCAGGGATTCAAAGCCAATGGACTCAATCTGGTCGAGCACAGCAATGGAGTTATGATCCTTTGTCTTCTCGTAGCGGTAGCGGTATTCACGGTTTAATGCCCTGGCCAAGCGGATCAGCCAGAGAAAATTATCATAGGACGCCCCAGCCCAGAGGATACAGGGATGTTTGACGTGGGTTGATTTATAGGGAGTGGCGAACCCTTTGAGATTAAGCGCAGTGCAGGCAATCTGCGCGCTCTCAAGAATCATCTTGACCACATGCTGATCGCAGTGAGAGCGGGCGCAGAGGTCAATATCGAGATCCAGTACAAAAATATTCATACCACGCCACTCTCCCGCGTTAGAAAAAGAGATTCCCCAGGGGAAATTCAAAAGTTCCCCAGTCAGCTTACACCATGTAGAGCATACCAGGTCGATTCTATGTAGATTCCTGACCCCGTAATGCCTGCATACAGCGCATGCTCTTTTGACAAAGCGAGCAAGTTACAATCTGGGTCAGGCACGGGCCCGATTGCCACGCTTTGCGGGTTGTTCAACAGTAAAGACCAGTGACCTGCAGTCAAAAGCCGTATCGTTCCAAGGCCGACGTCTGATAGCGCCATAGCTGCGGTTCATACCATGAGGATCAAATAACTCCCGCAACAGATCAATGGCAAGACAAAGCAAGACGTAGACAATGAGATAGGCAAGAAAATGAATCATGTGAAGCCTCCGGTGGATGAGATTGATTTCTGAATCCATGTTTGTTGCTGGCTTCACCCTACCCCAGGTAGTAGGACAGGGAATGTCCCACCAAATTTTTTTCTTTATTTTTTCTCCACCTACCACTTAACTTGATCCTTATTCGCCCCTAGCCCGAATTTCTCATAACCATTTTGTCTCATTTTGAAAAAAAGCTGCAAGGGTACTCTCCTGCAACAGCTGAAGCGATGAAAAGTCCGAGCTGCACAACACGTTTAATCTGAAAAACCCAGCCATCATGCCCAAGAACAAACTGCAACATGCCCGTCTGCTCTTCATTGACCGGCAGATCCGCGACAAACGTTTTCCCAACTGTGCAAGTCTTGCAGCAGAGTGGGAGGTCAACCCGCGCACCATTCGCCGTGATCTTGATTATCTCCGTTTCGAACTCGATGCGCCACTTGCCTACTCGGCCAACAAACGTGGCTTTTATTACACGGAAGAGCAGTACCAGTTACCTGCTTTGCAGATGCGCGAACGGGACCTCTTTGCCCTTTTTCTGGCAGACAAGCTCCTGGTTCAATACGAAGGGACACCGGTGTACGACAGCCTGCGTTCGGTGTTCACTAAAATTGAGCAGAACCTGCCCGATAAAATATCGCTTTCTTCAAGCTCAGATCAATCCCTCTTCACCGTGATTCCCCCCTCTTCAACCGTGATTGTTCCCGAGGTGCTGGAGCTGATCTTTTCGGCACTGCGCAGCGCAACCCAGGTGGAGATTGTCTACCAGAGCCCAGGCGCCCTCCCCGAAAGACGCGCGCTTGATCCCTACCACTGCGTTCGCTATGAGGGGGACTGGTATGTGCTTGGCTTTTGCCACCTGCGCGGTGCGCTGCGGACCTTCAGCCTTGCGCGGATTCGCTCAGCGCAGGCAACGGAGATACAGTTTACGCGTCCTGATACTTTTGATTTTCAGACCCTTTTTTCCAGTCATTTCGGCATTCACTGGGGGGAAGGCGCGACCGAGGTTCGCATCCATTTCAACGTGAATGCGGCTCCCTATATTCGCGAGAGGACATGGCATCCTTCGCAACGCATCGATGAGCAACAAGACGCCAGCCTAATTCTCACCATGCGGGTCAACCACCTCCTGGAGCTGAAACGCTGGATTCTCTCCTGGGGTTCGGAGGCAAAAGTGCTGGCCCCGAATGAGCTCATCTCTGAACTCAAGACAGACATTCTGGCTCTGTACCAGACATATGAGCTGCACTGGTGACGGCAGGTGCACACTGATGCAGAGTTTATCTCAGCAGGTCGCTCTCTGAGCTTTTTTGCGGAACCACAATTTTTGTTGGCTTTCAGCCACAAGCCTTGCTAGTGTTATAATTTATCCTAATCCCGGCTAGCCGGTGAATACTCCTAAAGACAGACAATAATCCCTTTTCCAAGGAATCTGACACATGGCCAAAGACAATAAACGAGTGACGCTGGATGCACTGAGCAGAAGATGGCAGAAAACGCCTGATCAAATACTTGCCTTGGCCGCGGAGGGCACTCTTACCCTGTGGTATGAGTTTGAGAACGTCATCGTCCAGAAGCTGAAGAAAAAGAAAACGCCCCAGCCAAAGCTCCACGAAACCATCGTTATTCAGCTGCCGATGAAGATGGTGGAAATGATTATCGGTCGCACGGATCGAATCCAGGTCGCCTCGGAATACGCCTGCCTGACGCCGAAAGGAAAACAGATTCTGATTTCCAATGCAGCGGGCGAAGAATGGGGCGATACCAGTATGGTGGGGCTGAATCCCTTGCGCATCTACGCCTTGGAAAGTGATCTGCCAAAAATTGAAAAAGATCAGGGCATTACTCCCTTTGCAGAGGAGGCGGTCTCCTGCTGTTGTCAATCCCATGGGAGCTGCGAAGAAGAAGACGATGACGAGGATCCTTTAGCCGAAGATCACCCCTGCTATGCCCCGGAGCTCAACATTGCTCTGGAATGCTGGTTTGAATTGATGAGTGAAGAAGAAGATCCAGAATCGATCCTCAAGACTGATATTCGCGATTGGGTGCAAAGCAACTATCCCAGAGCTGACTAAAACAGCAACGGAGCGTATCGTCATGGTGGTGACACCTGCTGCCAAAGCAGAAAGCGTTAATACTCTCGCCCGTTCTCCTGAACGTTTAGTGCTCTATGCCTCATGAAATTCTTTTCCCCATCGTTGCCAGCCTGCTTCTGGTGGTTGAGCACTCCACTCCCCAGCAGGGAATTGCTGCGGGGACAGAGGTTAATGGCTTTGCCGGTATGGTCTGGGGGAGTAGCCTCCAGGCCAATCAGCAGACCAAAAACCTCATCCTCAGCAAAGGGAACGATGGCAAAGGAGGCTCTCTCTACACCCTGAAAGATGTCTCCATGGGTTTTGGACAGGCCACACTCGCAGCCATAGAGTGTTCCTTTGTCAAAAACCGGCTTGCAAGGCGTTATGCTCCTTTTCTACCGGGGAAGCATAATTTTCTCGGAGTCAAGAGCAGAAGCCATACAACGGTACGGTAAGCCAATCTTTATTCCCCAGCAGGGAAGCTCGATGCTGAGCTGGCCCGGAATACAAAAACCAGCATCGTTCTCTCCTATACCCTTGCAAAGTCGAATCCGGATTTCTCTATCTCAAGGCTAAAAAGCTGCCCCCAGTGGCAACTATTTCTGCGGCTTCCGCCCCCCCTAAAGCTCCTGAAAAACCACTGTCCCGTGCAAAAAATGGCTCCACCTCTAGATGATCTGGCTCTGTTTGACCAGTCCTCTGAAGTGGTGCAACAAGTCCCTGCTCAGCCTGGTTCTTCCACCAAAAACGCCTCAGAGGTTGCAAACCAGCAATAAGCTCCCTCTCGCCTCAGGTGATGAGCGTGGAGTTACAAAACTCTATCGATCGGGATCAGGCGTTAACCAGGGTCTGCTGGGAGAGCCTGTGGCGACAGATCGCGTGATCAGGCCTGTGCGGAAGATGCAGCAGCAACCTGGAGCGGCTCCATGAGCTTGGCTGGTGCAGAGCAGCCTGATTCTGACACCAAGATGGATCTGACAGGTGAGTTGGGTACGCTGCGGGAAGAGCAGAAAACAATGGAGTGCAAAACAACCGACCAAGCGCAGGGGCCGTCCGAAAGCTAAGACTGCAACCAACGGCACGCAATCTAGAGCCCAGCATTTGTAGTCTGGTAATAGAACTCTTTGCAACTGCGGTTGAGCTTACGAGAACAGGGAGACGTCACACCACTTAGAGCGGTGGAAAAGGTGCTCCTTCAGACGCCAAGAAGGGACGGAAGAAGTACCGCTGCGCATTTGAGCAGATTCGGGAAACCGTGGAATTGGTCTACTTTGACCACCGCTACACATCCCTTCCCCTGCTGCCGCTTACCGCCAAGGTAGAGCAGGAGTGCAGAACCGGCCAGGGGCCCTATATTGCCCCACTTCCCTTATACTAAGAGTTTTGCTCACTTCAGAGGGAACGACTCTGTCACCTGTTTTTGCTACAGTTTGCTTATGTCAGAAATTTACAACTCTGGCAAGGCTTCCCCATCAAGAGCAAGCTGCTCCTGCCATTGCATCACCCAGAGCTCCCCACTGATCCAGCCGTCACGCTCACGCCGCAGGCGAGTGGGCTGCTCCGCGAGGATCTTCCAGCCAGTGGTATCGGCAAGCTGATGAATATAACTTGAAGAGTAGGCAAACCGTCCCGAGGGCTGCAGACGGTAGCCCGCGTCACTGAGAACCTCCGTGGAAAAACAGAACAGGGCTCCTGCCCGTGCATGCGCATGGGCCAGAGTAAAGATGGATTCCAGAGCCCCCACATAAATGAACACATCTGTGGCGATGAAAAAATCGAATTCTTCGGTGGTGGAGTGCAGGAAGTGGTCAATGGAATCCTGGCGCAGACTGTGATAACAGCCTTTGGTGGCCGCCTGTCTGAGCATGGCCGGAGAAAGATCGACCCCTTCCAGAATGTTGATCCGGTCTTTGAAAGCCTGGCCGCCCAGTCCCGTTCCGCAGCCCAGATCCACGCCATGCCTGAAGTGCAGGCCGGCAAGCGAGTCGGTCAGGGAGAAGCAGTCAAAAAGCAACTTGGGATTTTCATATCCCAGGTCTTCAACCAGACTCCGTTCAAAGTCTTCTGCGTAGGCATCAAAAAATTC
>NZ_CAUVYE020000017.1:0-1955 GCF_963556055.3 uncultured Cohaesibacter sp.
TGGGAGAAAAAGAATCTCATCCTGTTGGGGTGGTCTGACGGCTGGTGACTGGCAATATATCGGCTCTCAGGGTGTGATCCAGGGCACTTATGAAATTCTTTTGCCGTATTGCCGAACGCCACTATGACAATGATCTTCATGGCCGCTTTCTTTTGACCGCCGGTCTTGGCGGCATGGGTGGATCTCAGCCTCTGGCCGGTCGCATGGCGAAAGGTGTCATTCTTTGCGTTGAAATCGACCCCGAGCGGATCAAAAAAACGTCTCGACATAGGGTTTCTTGATTGCGTGGCAACGGATCTGGATGATGCCCTTGCAAAAGTGGCACAGGCTAAGGCTGACAGAAAGCCTCTTTCCATTGCTCTTTGCGGGAATGCCGCAGTGATATATCCCGAAATCCTCAAACGCGGCGTTATCCCTGATATCGTCACGGATCAGACATCTGCCCATGATCTTGTTTACGGATATGTTCCCCATACCCGTAGCCTCGAAGAAGCACGCGCTTTGCGCAAGGATCACAAGGACGTCTTGATGCGGGAAAGTCAGGCGTCAATCATACAGCATGTCAAAAGCCATGCTCGGCTTCCAGAAAGAGGGTGCGGTGGTGTTTGACAATGGAAACCTTATTCGCACACAGGCGAAAAATGGTGGTGTGCTCGACGCATTCGATATTCCGATTTTTACAGAAGCTTTCCTGAGGCCGCTTTTCTGCCGCGCTATTGGACCCTATCGCTGGATAGCCCTGTCCAATGACCCCGAAGATATCAGAAAGATTGACGATTATGTTCTGGAGCGCTTTTGCCGACAACAAGATTGTCACCAACTGGGTGAGATTGGCGAGGAAGAATGTTCCTTTCCGAAGGGCTTCCCGCTCGCATTGCCTGGCTTGGACATCAGGAACGCACCGATCTGGCTCTGGCTGTAAACGACATGGTGACTTCCGGCCATTTTGTCAGGGCCTGTTGCCTTTACCCGTGATCATCTGGACGCGGGCGCTATGGCCCATCCGAATATCATGACCGAAAACATGAAAGATGGCTCGGACGCGATTGCAGACTGGCCTTTACTTAACGCAATGATGAGCTGTTCCTCAATGGCTGATCTTGTTGCCATCCATTCCGGTGGCGGGGGCTATTCGGGCTATATGACGTCAGCAGGTATTACCGTGGTGGCCCGACGGAACCAAGGAGGCTGCAGAGCGTCTTGATCATTCGATTACCAATGACACCTCCCTCGGTGTCATGCGTTATGCCGATGCAGGTTATGACGAAGCAAAAGACGAGATCGCGCTTAAAGGAATAAGGCATTTTGCACTGTGACGGCATCACGGTGCCGGGCCTTCACACAAAATAGAAGACCAGATTGGCCCGGATCAATCCGATTTTAGCCAATCTGGCCGATTTGGGTTGCCAATATTCAAGAGAGTATCCGAACAGGGGGGGGGGGGGCGGCTAGACCCTTCCGAGTGCGATTGAAACAGCTGCATAGACAGGGTCGATGACAGGGCATTCGACTCTGTCCTTCCAGAGCCTTGCGATGTTTTGCCATGCCCGCGCAGGCGGTGATGAGCACATCCGCTCCATCCTGCTCTTTCAAGGCCCTTGCCACGGCAACCATGCGCTCAAGTGCATCTGGCGCAGACTCCGTTTCCGCTGGCGTCATGCCAGTGGGTCTGTCTCCTGCACAATGGCGCTCGACCCCCCGCTTGACCATTTCGCGTTGGTGAAAACCGACGGACCAGTCTGAGACCGAGATGATACCAAATCGACCTCCCAGGGAAAGCGCCGTGGAGATGGCGGCCTGTCCAACCCCGATCACGGGCTGGTTGGTCTTCAGTCGCGCCTCGGCCAGCCCTGGATCACTTGTAGCATGCTAGGACAAATGCTTTTGCGGTTTGATCATCGGCAATAAACCTTGATGCCGCGCTTCCTGCAATTGCGATTTCTTGTTGACTGGCA
>NZ_CAUVYE020000018.1:0-17054 GCF_963556055.3 uncultured Cohaesibacter sp.
GCTCAACAAGCTGATCGATTTGCTTGTCTGCACTTGTGATGTCGCGTTGAAGAGTGGTCTTAGCGTGCTTTTGATGTGCTCCATTTGATCCACGTGTTTTTGAACATGCGCTTGACCAGTTCAAACATCTTTTTTGAAGGCTGCATGCCTTTGAGCATGTCCTCAAATTCGCCTTCAATCTTCTTGCGCGGAATCGATTTGCGATAGCTGTCACAGCCTTTTTGATGGCAGAGATAGTAGGGGATATTTTTTACCTGTCGAGCTTTTTGACCAGCAGGCGGTGAGAGGGTGGCCGCAATCACCGCAGACAACAAAACCGCGTAAAGAGAAATCTTCATTGATATCTTTGCGCGCGGGAGCCTTAGCGCCTTCTTTGAGGCGATGCTGGATCTGATCGAAGGTCTCAAGAGAGATCAGGCCATCATGATGCCTTTGCGCAAGCTGACCTCTAGTCCTTCAGATTGGACATATCCGGCGTAGAGCGGCTGAGTTAAAATCTCATAGATGCGCTGATTGCGAATTGTGCCGTCTGGCAAATCCTTGGGATAATCAGGTTGGCTTTCTAAAAAGCGTTTCACTTCGACTTGGGTTTGGAAACGACCACACGCAAACCCTTCCAAGGCCTCTTGTAAAATGGAGGCGATGGGCTCGTCTCGCACCAAGAGTTTGCGGTGAGTTGGGTCTGCTGATAGCGAACCCTTTGGCGGGCGAGAGAGAACGCAATAGCCGTTCATTACGCGGGCGCGCATTACGGTTCTTAGTCTGCTCACCATTCTTTTGGCGTTGGTGCTGGGATACAGAAGCCAGCATATTCTCGACCTGCTTGTTATCTGAATCTTCGCCGAACTCAATAGAAGGGCTTTGCTGAATACCTCCCGCACTGGCAATGGCAGAGCGTAAAGAGAGATGCGCTTTCCAGTCCGCGCGCCAAGCGTGAGATGTCATCAATGATCACAACATGCGGATCATTTTTACGTTGGCGGATATAACGCAGCATGGATTGAATACCCGGACGATCAACAAGACCGCCTGAGGCATCATCCTGAAATGTTTCGACAACCTCCAAGCCTTTGTAGCTTGCATATTCGCGGCAGCGTGCTTCTTGCGAACTCAGGCCATCACCAACCTTTTTTTGTTTTGAGCTGGGAGACGCGGCAATAGATGACCGCTTTTGTGGGCTGTTGCGACAGCTGCGTATGATCCATGTGGGCCTCCATTATTCTGACGGGATTGATGCGATATCTGCACCAGCTTTTGAGGATGCTACCATATCTATGGCAGCGGAGCGCAATCTTCCAGCTCAAGAGGGGGCGTGCCAGCCTCAGCGGCTTGTTGCAGCGGATGGACACCGTAGCCGAGCTGAACAAAGCTCAATACAATCGCAAACACCGTGTCCAGAAACTCTTTCTTTTCAGCGTCACTGATCTGCGCGTCGTCTAGCAGATCTTCAAATAACTCATAGTCAATTGTGACGATGGGGGGTGAATGGTTGGTTCTTTTGGGTGTTCGCCTTTCTTTGTCATCTCTGTTTCTCCGCTGCTTGTTGTTTATCTCATCTATGTCCCCCTTCCTTTACTTCAGAACATAAAGGAACATAATAGGTAATTATTCCTATAAATTCAAGAGCTAACTTTCTGTAGTTTCTCCTGTTTTTCTTATCGGGAAGGATTTCGCGGTATAGTGCGGGATTGCGTTTGTCGGACGATCTAGACCGGAGCGGCGGTCTGTGGCCTTCGAAAAATCCTGCTTGGTTTTTGGCGCTGCGCATCACGCTGTTTGATGCCGTGAGACAGTGAGCGTAGCTCTGCCTTCTCATGCTGGGCGAGAAGGGAAAGGCGGCGCTTGTGATCAAACTGCACGTCGCGATGAGCTTGACGCTTCAGGGCAGATTTATCGAACTTGTCAACGCCCATAAAACGCATCACAAAGTTTCGGTTTTTTCCTCCGGCTTTATCGATCAGGCGTTGAGCGCCTGTTCAACGCGCGTGTCATACTGTGCGTAATAGTCTTTTTCGATTTTGCGCTTGTCGCGGGCGTGGCGATTGACAATCTCAACGCCCTTTTCAAAATCGGCGGTCTTGCGAAACCCTTCAAATATTTTGCTGTAGCTGGCAGGACGAACTCGCCCTTAAGACGCTTGGTAATCTCGGAAGTCATGGTGATCCTCGGTTTCAGGCGTTGTTTTGCATCACGGAATCGTCCGTGATATTTTCAAACATGAGTGGTTTCAGATACATTGATGATGTCGAGAGTTGGCTTGAGCCAATGAGCTACCAAGCCTTCTGGGACGCCGTTATGCCCCTTGAGCTTGATCTGCTGGATAAGTCGCTTTGCGATGATCAGATTGAATGCGGCGATGCCAATCCTGATAGCGTGCTGATTGTCCTGAAGGCATTGGCGCGCACTAGCCTGACTGAGCGGCATAATCTCGAATGGAAGCCGAGCGCTCCATGGTTGAAGCTGGTGAGCTAACATCAGCGCACCTCCTTTTCTTTAAAGAGACGGACAACCCAGCCGCAACTGCCCTCATGGGCTTTAATGGTGAAGCCGCCATAAGGACCGATGAAGCGACATTCGGTCTTATAGCGCTCGTCATAGTAGGTGGCCGCATCAGAGCCGACCCAACGATATGAAAGGAGGATGTGGGGTAGGCCGTACAGGGTATAGATGATCCATGCCGTGATCGGCACAATCACCCAAACAAAATAGGTCAGTAAATGCGCATGCTTTTTCATGAGCGCTCTCCCGGAACTGGCAACGTAATGAGAGGATCAGGGGGCAAGATGCCCCCTTCAAGCGGATTGGGCGCAAGGTCGTGGCAATATGGTGCCAGTTGGTTCTGGGCAACCTTTTTGCAATGAATGTAACCCACGCCCTTGATGTAGATGATCTGTTCATCAGTCGGCAGGCGCATCAACATGTCCGGCGTCCAGAGGCGCTCTTTCTGCGTCGAATAGGTCGCAGAAAACTCGGCCCTATCAGATGAGGTGCCGAGATTGGAAGACACCCCTAAAGTCTCACCCATGGCGCGGGAAACTTTTTCAGCCTCTTCATAGGAAGAAAAGCCGAACCATTGCCGGATGATGGCATTTTCTAAAATGGTTTGCGCTTCGAGTTTGCCGTATTTGCGTTCAATTTCAGAGTACGACTGGGCAATCATTAAACAGTTCGCACCGTAGCCGCGCATGGTTGTGAGCTGGGATACAAGCGCTTTGAGCGGCGCGTTGGTGAACTCATCCAAGATGAAGGTGACATCGCCATGTTTGCCTGTGAGCACCACTTCCATGAAGCTTTGCAAATGCAGCGCATAATGGGGTCCGAGCCGCTCCATATGACGAACCGGACCGGTGATGAAGATGATGTATTTCTCGCGGATCAAATCTTCATGGGTGAGCGTGGCATCAACGCCTGCTTCATGCAGCGCGGAGCCGGAGGCATAAATGCGCAAGGCTTTGAGAGCCGCGCTGCGATGCATCTGAAACTGTTCATGGTCATACATGCCCAGAACATGTTCAGCTAGGGCCTGAAGATCTTCATCGCCTTCTTCTGCTTCAACCTGAGCCGATTGGATCAGCATATCGACATGGGCGATCATCGACCAGACCGCGCCGGGCGTACAAAGCCCACGCTTCAGCAGCATTTTTGAAGAAAACTCGATGAGCGTGCGCGGCTCGTCCCTGAAATACTGGTTCTTCGCGTCATCGCGTGGCTCCGGGATCAGCGCTTGGCAGGCCGTATCCGTTGTAAAATTCAACTCGGAAGGAGCATAAGCGTGAGCGCTAACCAGCGCGCCCAATGGATTAATGGGTTGCGCATAGGGGTTATCAAATCCATGGATGCCAAAATCATCTATGACCGCAACGTTGCGGCCATATAGCGCACACATGGCAGCGGCCTGAGCGGCGATCTCGCCTTCTTTACAATCAGACACGATCACACAGCGCTCGGTATCGGCGATGATTGACATCAATGAGGGAAGTACGCCGCAGGTGGTTTTTCCGCCGCCAGCTGCGCTTAAGAGAAGCCCATGCGTGTGTTTGGGCGCAAAGAGCGGCCTGCCATCAAATGCCAGGCCGAGGGATGCGGCGGACAATCTGAGCCATCAGAATACCCCCGCATCTTTTAAGGCGTCTTCATCCGCCATGGTCGAAGCGCTTTGCTCGCGGCCTTTCTTTTTGAAGTCGCGGACGACCTTGCGCCTCTTATAGGCCTTGCCAATCTCGCGCATGGCAGCAATCTGACTGGCAAGGCAAGATGCCCAGAGCAGGATGGAGACAAAGCCCCATCCTAGGTCAACAAAGCGCTCAGGCCACGTAACCCAGCCAAAGAAGCCGCAAACAAAACTATGAAGCTGAAGTCCATTGATACGCCAGACCTTGGACGAGCCGGATTGTTCAGGAGACATGGCTGCGCTCCTTATTCAAACGTGGCATAGGCGGTGAACTTGGCTGCGCCAGCTTCCATAAAAAACGCTTCCCATTTCTTTTTCAAAAACGGAAACCAGCGAGAATCTGTGCCAAGCTTGGAGGATTGTTGCCCAACACCAAGCATGACCACGCTGCAGCCCTTTAAAATCGGACCTGATGGCGGTGGTAATTCGGCTTTACCCATCAGCAAGTGATCACCGCGTACTTGCGATGACCATTCAATGCCATCGGTTAGCAATATCAAGCGCGTGGTTTGATTTTGACAATCAAGTGTGGGGGCAATCCGTTCAACAAAGCCGATAATATTGGTGCGCGGCTGGATGGCGAATTCACCACTGGCCGCAAGTCGGGGTAAGGATCGAACGATGTGACCGACTTGCGGTGCAATCTTGTTTGGGCGTGTGCGCGGCTTCTTACCCAGCGTGATATTGATGTTGATTTGTTGATCAGCAATACCTGCCGTGCCGAAAGAACGCAGCTTCACCTGATCGCCGGGCGCAAGCTCGGCAATCATTTTTTCGATTGTGTTTCCGGCGGCGCGCGCAACATTATGATCGACATTGATCGCAACAGAGTCTGACGCATCAAAGCCGTAAACATCAAGGCGTTTCGTTCCATCAGCGAGTGCTGTGCCAGTAGAAAGCGTTACAAGCAAAGCAGTGGAATGCAGGAACTTTTTCATGATTAGTCCTCCTCTCTCGGGGGCAGGCCACCAAGATGTTTCAAAATCTCGTAAGGGGTTGTTTGGTGGCGGATTTCTGCAATGACGCGTAGGCCTTCCTCGCGCGTTTCAATATGCGCAGGGATATCGGCTTTGCGTGTGAAGACGCTCGCAATGAGGTCATCGCTTTGCTGCAAACTTTGCAGGGACTTCTTCATGCGATGGAGCGCTTTATGAATGGCTGCAGATGAGACTTGCGCAAATTTATATTCAGGATCGGACGGCAGTTTTTTGCGCGCGGTTGCCAGCTTCTTTTCTGTGAGCTTGATGTCACGGCCAATTTCTTCAGCGCGTGCGGCAAGCTGCTTCAGCTCTTTGGAGCGGTTGCTGGCACCAGAAAAAAAGCGGTAGCGCTCTTCCAACATCAGCAGCAAACGATGTGTGGCATAGACGGTAATGAAGAGCGTGAGCGCCATCCCGGCAAAGAAGAAGATTGGCGAGATGCCAGAGAAAAACGAACCTAGCGATGAGTTATCACTTCGATTGTCTCCACCGATATCGACCCCACCAATGGAGCCTTGAATGCCTGCGGCGTTTTGTGATCCAAGACCGCTTGAGGCGTCGAGGTATACAAGGGCAAGCATGAGGCCCATACCCGCAATAAAGACAACAACGCCAACTCCGGCCAATCTCACAAGCTGCCGCTCAAACACTGCGCCGCCTTGTTCCTTGACCAGTAGATGGATGGCTATCACCGCTACAGGAACAGTAAGTGCCAGAAAATCCGGCCCCATACTGACATCGCCCAACGTTGGATCAAGATAGGTGAACATGATCCGCGCGGCGGTGTAGTCGATCATCAAAAGCGCAAACACACACACGCCGATGATCCCAGCTTCCACTTTTGCTTTGCGCAGGCGCTTATTTTCTTTGTGTGCTTGATAGCCGACGTCACGCACAATTCTCATATGGTCGATTTCACTCATGGCGCGCTTCTCCATCGAGCAAATAGCCGGACTCCCACCCAGAGCGGCGCAAGGCCTTATCAAAAAAATCAGGAGCCACTTCGATCATGCGCTGCAAGACATTGCGCAGTTCGAGCCCCTGTTTCTCCAGATCGGTTTCCAGCATTTCCAAGGGAATAAAGTTGGCCTCATTGAAGGCCTCCAAAGCGTGATCGAATTGTTCGGGATCAACGCTTTCCCAATGCTCCTCTACTTGAGCGACAATGTCCCCCAAGTAGTCAGGCACTTCCTGAGAGGCTTTGATAACGGGCGCAGGCGTTGCGGTGGCCGTTACTTTTTTGCGAAATAGAAAATTCATCCATTGCGCTCCTTTTCGGCTGGCATGATTGCGATTAAGCTGCAGGAGCCAGTAAAAGCCGATTGCAACGGGGGGAGATGCAAAAGGATGCAAAAAGTTGAGCGCACCTATTGAAACAGCCGCGCTGCAACGATCTTTCACAAACTTTGAAAAAGATCAGGCGCTCAAAATATTGGTCGATTATTCGCTTGCGACTGGACGTAAATGGCAGGCCATCCGATCTGAAATTTTGACTGTAACCGAAACGCAAAGCACCGATTACGCGCCGCTTCTTACCCGTCAGGATTTAGAGAGTTGGGCAGCGCGCAAAAGCACGCTCGGCGATACGAAGTTTCGGATTGTGTTTGAGTTTCTAACCCACCCAGACACACTGGCGAGGGTAGAATTTGCCAAAGCCAATAACCTGACGACCCTTGGCACAGTCCGCCGCGTTGGCGAAGTCTTTGAAGACTTCTTTGATGATCACAAGATGTCCGGCTATGTGCGCCGCATTCCACTCAGCGAACAAGTTGACGAAGAAGTAATAGCCGAACGCTTCAACGGTTTCGAAGGCAGCTTTGTTGGCAGCAGAGATCATCAAGAACATTGCTTGGTGCTCACCAAGTTTCCGAGCTGCCACTTCTTTGTGTGCCATTTCTTTTCTTGGCCGAAGAGCGGTTTGGGGGATGTGATGGATTGGGATATTGAGCGCTTTAGCGGTATCGCTACTATCGGAAATCAGGTGCGTCTTCATTCCAAGGGCACCGTCATTCCCACCTGCCGTGATATGTTTGTGGTGCCAAAGGTTGATCATAGCTCAGACCGCATCGACACAATCAACCTCATCCTGCACACGCTCATTTTTAACGCCATCGAAAACGTCGTCTTTGATAATTTTGAAACGGCTCAGCAGCGCCTGAAATACATCGACCCCACGGCGCACAGTCTCACGCTGCATCGCACGGATGACGGGCAACTTCATGAGTTCATTGATCAATTTAGATGGAATGTCGTTCTATGACCCGCAATCCCTTAAAACAAGTTGCAGGAAAGGATACAGGTTTTGACGGCGTGAACCCTGATATAATCAGAGGAGCAAAAAACAACGATATTGCAGAAGTGCAAGCCGCACTGAAAAAGGACTGGCAAGACATCAATAAAAGAGACGGCGCATTCGATATGACCGCCATGCATTTTGCTGCCGCAAAGGGAAATGCAAGCATGGTTTCCTTCCTGCTCGAACAAAAAGCCGTTGATGTCACGCTGAAAGATAAATGGGATCGTGATGCGCTTGATGTTGCCATAGTCACAGGCAATCAAGAGATCATTGATGAACTCTTCCGTTTCCGGCAAGGGCTTGAGCCGGATGATGGCGAGCCTGAAAGCCCTGCGCCGAACAATCCCGACATCATTCCATTCAAGCCGAAATAAATATGTGCAGGCGGCGGCGATTTGAGCTGCTTAGCGATTTTATATTTACTTGGAAATTAGCTTCAAAATATAAGTATTCGTCCCTTTGAGGGATGTTTTTATTTGCGAGAATTTTGGCTACATTTTTCAATACAACACAAATAAAAATTACAAACAATCTAGATAATTACTTATACACGTGCTTTTAATGTAGAAATTTTAATTATTATGAGAATAGCAATGAAAATCCTCAAGCAAACAAAATTAATAGGCTTAGTACTCTTATGTACACTTCCACTTATCGCGTGCGGAGACACGGCAACTAAAGTAATAGATCCAAATGATCCCGCATTCGAAATAGAGGAGTTCAAAATCAGTGATTACAAAAGAAATCCCGATCTTCTACGCAGTGTTTTTCGAAAGTATATTCCAATTGGAACTCATAAGAGTGATGTTGATAAACTAATTGGAAATACTGATTATACTCAACAAAAAGATATTACCAACCCCTCTGATTTAGGGAAGAATATTCAATTACTAGCAGAAAGTGATGAACTCCAAGGAAAGTATAACCGCATCACTTACTATCGTTGGAGTTTTGGTTCATCCGGAGGATATCCTGTTGCCGCTCAAGGAGCCATTGTATTTTACAATAAATCTGATGAAGTTTTACAAATTTCTCACCTAGGCATTAATATTTTTTAGATTTAGAGGTTAATATGACGAAAATATACATTGCTTGGCACAACATAAAACCCGCCGCAGACTCGGATTTCCTTAATTATAATAAGCATCTTTATTTAGTTTCTGACCCTGACTCTAATCTATATACTACTATAGATCAGAAAATAATCCGGGGTGGTGATTCAACATATATAGACTTAAACTTTACCGACATGGAAGTTGGTGCTGGCTTTGGAGATCTGTCTATAGAAGCTGGTGTTATCTCTGAGTTTTCAAATGATGGTCTAGATAATAGTTACCAAGGACCAGATGATGACTATGCCGCCAATGATAAAAACGAAGATGGTGTTGCCGACACAATCGCCAACAGAAACTATACTGAAGTCGATATTTCATCAATTTTAACTGGATCTGGTTTCAGCGATGCCAACGCAGTATGGGATGCCATGACTACCTATGCGTCATCGTTAGTCGGACAATACGGATACAATCTTTTAGATGAAAACTGTCAGGCAACGGTTGTAACTATACTTTCATCGGTTGGCATTAACTTTGCTGATAACGTTCCCATTAACAGTACTTACGATCAATATTACAGCCGAGACAAGCTGCTTGATGGATTTGGGGACTCTGTCCTTACTGTCTTTGACAATGATGTAAACTACGAAATACATGATCGCGCAGGAAACGACTATTTTATCTTTGAGAACGGAGCAACGGCAGATATTGAGAAAGACAATGATGAAAACACATTCAATAACATTGTTCTAACTGGTTATAGCAATCTGAACAATTTATATCTTGCTAAGCCTTTATCTGGCGATTTAGAAATAAGAAGCTCTGCGATAAATGTAGGCTCTGATATCGTTGATATTCATGACCATTTCAGCGGCGGGTACAATACAAAATACCTTTTCGTGACTGCTGGGAACATTCAAGATGTAACTGTAGATACGACAAACAACGTCGTTAATTGCGCCGCGATTCTAAGACAAATAGATACTCGATTATTGGAAGATATTGACTGGAATCCACTTAACGGCAGTATAGCCTTATCTGATGTTTTCACAGTAACCGACGAAAACCCGAATGTAACCGGGGATACAGGCGATGAGTATGTTATCGGAAATGATGCGGCGAACACTCTAGCTGGTGGCGCGGGCAATGACCAGCTATTTGGCGGGCTTGGCGCTGATATAGCAGATTACTCTCAAGATGCCGCTGGGGTTACAATCAACGTACTGACTGAGCAATATACAGACGGCTTTGGCAACAATGATGAGCTCGATTCAATCGAAAGCTTTATTGGATCAGCCTATGATGATGAGTTCACTATCAATAGTTTGATGAATGAGGTTGATGGTGGAGCAGGGGTCGACACCGTTTTAATCGACAAAGTGTCTATTGATAGCTCCTCCTATACTTCCGATTCTCCTGCAATAAACATACTCTGGAAAGATGATGGATCGTTCTTACTGGATTCTGGAGCCTCACTCAAAAATATTGAGAAGTTTGATTCACATGGCACGCAGTTGATATTTTCTGCTGAAACAATGGGTAAAGACTATAGCGCCCTCATATCAACCGGTTCCACTGGACATATTTTGGACTATTCAAATTATAACAATGGAAGCATTACAGTTGATGCCGTGAATGGAACGGTGAGCAGCGGCGGCCTTACAGATCAGTATACTGGTTATGCCAACACTATTGTTGGAACGAATTCTGGAGATACGATTAATTTTAATTATGACGCATCTTATAGCGCTGGCCTTTCTACTTTTTATTCCGGTACAGGAGATGATAATATCTACGACTGGAGAGGTACATACTACTATTCCGGCGGTAATGATCATATTTATAAAAATATAAAAACTTCCTATTTAACAGGTGGTACAATTATTGTCCCTGATTCAATATCTGCAAGCGATATTACAGTTGAATTTTCACAAACACAGTTCCTTTCAGAGTTCACGCCAACAATTAGAGAATATTTATATGATGTTGTATATACGATTGGCAATTTGGGCACGATTACGTGTCACGGTGTTCTTGTTCATCACAATGGGATAGATATTAATAATGATCAGGAATTAGACTGGCTATACGGGACAGGAACTATCGGTCATACTCTTTGGAATAATAGAGAATATATTACAAGACTGCCTGTGTTTATGAAAAGCGTCCCGGGAGCGTTGAATTACTTCTTGGACTCTCCTTCTAATGGGCTTTTATCTGACTTACCTTCGCCATCAATGGCGGCAAGTTCTGGGTCTAGCACAACAAATTCCTATTATGGTTCTCAGGCAGATGAGGTTATTAATATTTCGTCCGCTGGCTTGCATGATTTTAAAGATGGCCTGTTTCTTTATGGCGGTGATGATGAGGTTACAGGCAGTGGCTATGCAGAAAATATTTATTTAGGGAATGGGAATGATACCGCCGTTGGAGGTGCAGGAAATGATGGAATTTATGGCGGGTTTGGTAATGATAGCCTTTTAGACGGTGGTGAAGGTGATGATGTTGTTTCTGGCGGCGCAGGTGATGACATTCTCGTCTACAATCTAACAAATGGCGGAAATGATTACTATTTTGGTGGCTCCGGGACAGATACGCTTCGAATAGTCTCCGATCAACCTTTAGGGGCAAGCTCAATGTCACTTGAAGAAAAGCTGACACTTGCCGAACAGCTTGGAGAGTTCACGTTATACACTCAGGAGTTTTCAGACCCGTCTATTAGCGCAGGCAATGACTATAAGTTTGATTTTGGGTTGTACGCTTCTGATTTCGAAAATATCGAGTTTTCCGTTGATAATACTCCAGATGCCACAGACAATTTCATTTTTGGTACATTGTTAGGAGTTGTCGCTGATGTAATCAACTTAGGCGGAGGGAACGACATCGCATTTGGTTATGGCGGCGATGACACACTCAACGGCGAAGAAGGCGATGACACGCTTCACGGTGGTTCTGGAAGCGATACCCTAAATGGTGGTTTAGGCAATGATACCGCTGATTATTCTAATGAAAGAAGCGGCGTAGCAGTAGATCTTGTTGCAGGTACCGCTGAAAATGGTGTTGGTGATTTGGACACTTTATCGTCCATTGAAAACATTAATGGCTCTGATTACGAGGACGAAATTTTAGGTGATACAGCAGACAATGATTTGTTCGGCGGGGGTGGCAACGATATCATAGCTGGTGGTGAAGGTGTTGACCTCATCAAAGGTGAGAGTGGTAATGATATCTTAAGTGGAGGCTCAGGTATTGATACTCTACATGGCGACGATGGCGACGACATAGTCCGTCACTACGTATCCAGCAATCTGTCGAATATTGACAATTACTTTGCAGGAACCGGCCGCGATACTCTTGAGATTTATTTTAATACAGAAGCGCAATATCAATTATTCGCTGCCGAGCTTGAGGGGTACAAAACTTATCTACGAGCCAACTCAGACATCAATAGCGATAATTTAATGGTCACAACAAGCGATGGTATAATTCTTTCGGATTTCGAGCGGGTAGACTCTTTTATTGGCGGTATACTGCGCAAAGCAAACGAAAATATAGACGGGTCATCCGCTGCAGAAACTATTTATGGTGCATCAGATAGCACAAATGAAATTTTCAATGCTCTTGATGGGGACGATGTTGTTTATGCTAATTCTGGAAATGACACTCTAAATGGTGGCGATGGTTATGACGCTTTGTTTGGGATGGATGGTGATGACACTCTGAATGGAGATGCCGGAAACGATTTTCTTGCAGGTGGTGACGGAAACGACAGGCTAAATGGTGGCATTGGCCATGATACTTTAGAGGGCGGACTTGGAGTTGATATTGCTTATGCCGGTGAAGGAAATGATCGCCTGGTCGGCGATGAGGGCGATGATACGCTTTATGGTGAAGTTGGTAATGACAGGCTGATTGGTGGCGCCGGAGACGATACGCTTGATGGTGGCGAAGGCTATGATGTCGTTGATTATTCAGCAGCGGCGAATGCTGTAACGGTGAATTTGCACAATGGTACAGCATCAGATGATGGCGATGGCGGCTCCGATACATTGGTTTCTATCGAAGATATTACAGGTTCTGCCGGAAATGATGTGTTTGTTGGCAGTATCGAGGCAAACGTTCTACGCGGCGAAGGCGGTGATGACACACTTTATGGCGAAAGCGGCAATGACTACCTAATTGGCGGTACTGGCAATGATTTACTTAATGGCGGTGATGGGGTTGATACGGTGGACTACTCTGCTGCGGCATCTGGTGTAACAGTGAACTTGTTGGACGGTTCTGTATCAGATGATGGGGATGGTAGTTCTGATACGCTCATCAGCATTGAAAATATCATCGGCTCTGCGGGTAACGACACCATTATTGGTGATATTAATGTCAATGTTCTCCGTGGGGAAGGCGGTGACGACGCGATCTATGGTAATAGTAGTGACGATACTCTTTATGGCGGTTCTGGTAATGATGACCTGCGAGGTCAAGGCGGTATCGATACCTATTATGCCGGAGAAGGGGATGACATCATCTATAGCACCCAAGGTGACATTGCCTATGGTGAGGCTGGCAATGATTCATTTCGTGGTTATGGCGGTGCTGGACTGTTTGATGGTGGTACTGATGAAGATGGCATCTGGTGGCGTGATTATTACCATGCGGCAGATGTGGGCTTAGCGGTTGACCTCGCAGCTGGAACGGCGACTGATGGCGATGGAAATGTCGCAACTCTTGTTAGTATTGAGAACCTTACAGGATCATCATACGCCGATCTTTTAGAGGGGGATGATAACGCCAACACAATTCGAGGTGGCTCTGACTTTAATGGCGCTATTGATCAGGGAGATACGATTTATGGTCGCGGTGGCACTGACTTTCTCTATGGGGATTCTGGAGATGATACGGTATATGGTGGCGCCGACAATGATTTGATTTATGGTAATAATGGAAATGATCTTCTCTATGGTGATGCAGGCAGAGATACGATCAATGGAGGTGCAGGTAACGACACCCTTCGTGGTGGTTCTGATATTGATAGGCTCTATGGCGCTAACGGAGACGATATCTTCTACTTTGACGGAGATCAGGACAGCATGTGGGGGCAAGGTGGTGCTGATACCTTTATAGCTGAAGAAGAAGCAGACCAAGACTATTTAGGTATGGCCTACATCCGTGATTTTGTCGAAGGCAGTGACAGCGTTGATTTGTCAGCACTCCTGAGTGGATATGATGCTGCGACTGATACTCTCAGTGACTTTATCAACGTGGCGCAAGGCGCTAACACAACGTTCCAAGTCGACCGTGACGGTGTAGGAACGGCGCATGGTTGGGATAATGTGGTCAGGCTGCAAGGCAACTCGACTTTAGGCACTGATGTAGATCTTCTGGTGTCAGACGGTATGTTGATTATTTAAATATCTGCGCACTGCAAGCTGTGTTTGGTATTACAAAACGATCTTGGCAAGGGGGCATAGCCCCCGTTGCATCCCCTGTTTGGATTTAGACACCAATTTCAATTGGAGGAACACCGAGTTCAATAGCGACGGGAGAGTAGATATCTACATCGATATCTACTTCTGGAAGTGCCAAGGTCACAATCAGGCTATAGCGTGTTTGGCTCTCTCCCTTTCCAAGGTGATGACGTTCTTTCCACCATCCTGTGCGTGGAAAAATGCCTATAACATTAGACTCGGCAGCTTCAGCGGCGTTCAGGTGAACCCAATCTCTATGAAGAGAACCACGAGTTCGTCCCATTAACGCTCCTATTTCCCACGCGACCCCCGAACCTCCATAGTCTATGTCATCGTCATCTCTGACTGCTTTGTTTATGCGTGTCAAAAAATCATCAATGTCTTCAGTTGGCTTTTTAAGATTGAAATCGAGACCGTGGGAGCGATAACGATATTTATCGCGCCAACCAATTTCACCAGGTCCAGGCTCAACAAAGTATGAGAGCGTCACGTCAATTCTTACGGGCGTTTCTCCTGGCAATTCCAACAGTGCTTCTTTCGGCCATGGCAGCTCAAAAAAATGCATGTCTTTTGCTTTGTACCCACTACCATCTCTTTCTTCAAAAGGCTGGATCGTCTTCTGTGCAATAAGAGTTAAACTATTGCGAGCTGAGGAAAGCGCCTTTGGAAAATCTGGAATACCGAAACCACAAATACGTATAAGTTGCTCCAGATTTTTCTTTTCGGATTTTGATGGCTCGTAAAACTGTTCCTTCAACTGATCTGTCCATTGCGCTGAATGCACGATCAATCCACGAATTGTTTCAGGCCAAGCTTCGGGATATTGGTTTACCAGCATTGCTGCTTGTCGCGCAGCAAGTGCCGTTGCCGCACTTGTTGCATAATTGCAAGTAAACATAGATTGGTTTGGAACACTATTAGTTGAAAGAAGAGATAGATCTTCAAGGGTGGATGTAAAACCGGTTGAGTCTATCCCAGCATTTCCACCCTCCATTACAATATCAGGTTTATTTGGCCAACGTTTTTCCCACGTCAGTGAAGTTGTACTATATGGAGATAACTCACCTGCCGAAGCGATGGGTGTAAATGAGGCCGCAACTTCTTCATTTTCAATGTGATCATGAAATGTAACAGCACCTACAGTAATCGCATTCCAAGACTGTCCTGGGTCGTGAACAGTATTCGTCAAATTTGTATCTGGATAACCTGCCCATTCGCTTGGTTCATTTATGTTCCCAGCTGAGACAAAAAATAGTCTCTTTTCATCATCATCTGCCCCAGAAATTAGCGCATCTAATGCACCAGACCAAGAAGACGGCCTTCCTCGGTCTCTTCCATCTGTGCTTGTAATGGCCATGCAAATTGCGCGGGAAAAATCTGAGTTTTCTAACTCGGCTCTGGCAACAGATTGTATCGTACGAACTCCGTTAAGCTCTTGTTCGTCATTGTAAGCTGTTGACGGAATAATTTTTACGGATTCTATTTGATAAGGGATTTCAATATCAGTGTCCGTTTGAAGGTGATGTCCTAAATCTTCTCCAAAAGCTGCTGTACCACACATATTGGTGCCATGCCCGTCACGGTCAGCTGATCCCCAATCTGCATTATTCGTGAAACAGTTTTCGTCAGGAATCAGAGGAGCTAAAAGTGGGTGTGCATTGTTTACGCCCGTATCGATTACACAGACTGAAGCATTCGAAGTTGCGTCAATAGATAATCTCCCCACCAGGGCTTCTACCCAATCAGCTTGATCAGAATTGTCTAAGCGAGTCCAGAAATCCGCTGTTTCTTTTGCTCTTCGGAACTCAGCTATTCGATCAAATGAAGATAAAAGCTCATTAAGGTGCGCTAAGTGCGCGTTTATTAGTAAAACAGTCCGCTCTGGAAAAGATAAGTACCCAGGTCTAACTTCAATTTCCAGTCTTTCTGCTAATGCACGAAATTCAACAACTTGCTCTTCCCAGTTTTCATCTGTTCTGAGCCAAACTTCACACCAAACTGTCTGGTCTGAGCTAGGAATAAGGCTAACGTCATCGCACCAAAGCGCATGGATTAAAGCTATGCTCAGATTTTCAATACTTTCTATAAGTGCTTGATTTTTAGGACGATCACTTGCGGTTTGCTCGGTTTTGTATCTCTCTACTTTATTCAAGAGAATGTTCTCTTTTCCTTTCGGAACATAAACCGTAGCTTTGATAGTTTTTCTGCTGGCATCCTGATCAATGTATTCTTCTCGTACATTCAACAACCTGATGCCCGATCGTCTAGTTTCGAGACTATCGAACTTCAAATCAAAGCCAGGAGCACTTTCAAACTCTATGTATGTACCGTTTCTTGTCGGCAAAGAAACAGCGCGCCGTCCTTCTTGTTCTACTTCAGCTTCACGCCATGCTTGATTTAACCCATCTCGGATCATATCCGCGTGCGCAGAACGACTAGGGCGATCAGGTAGAAGAAATTCGCCACCACCGCCAGAAGGATTCGTATAATCTTGAGAATTCGGTAAGTTTTCTAAAAATAAATGTGGGAAATCGACGGCGGGCATGGCTTCTCAAATTCTAAAACAGACTGCCGTATGCTCCCTTGCGATCCGTGATCATATCTAGCAGTCTTTTTTGTGTAACTTTGGCTTGATCAGAGAGAATGGCACCTTTAATTGCATCATCGCAGGCTTGCGAAACTTCAGCATGGCTTAGTCCATTTGCTGCCAACGCAACTTTTTCCAACGAATATCTGCCTTTAAATGCACCCAATCGGTTCTGAATTAGCGACTTGATCTCATCTTTCTTAGGTTTTTCGTAGGACAATATATCATCAAATCGCCTAAACAATGCAAGATCAATTGACTGCAAACTGTTAGTTGCAGCAACAATAAGACTATTGGACTCGTCCGCCTCTATAAATTGCAAAAGGGAGTTCAGAACGCGCCGCATTTCTCCAACTTCGTTTTCTAATCCTCGTTGTGTGGCAATCGCATCAAATTCGTCAAACAAGTAAACTCCCGGTCTTTCTCTGATCATGGAGAATATCTGTCTGAGTTTTGCAGAAGTTTCACCCAAATACTTTGTTACCAACCGATCAATTTGA
>NZ_CAUVYE020000019.1:0-95000 GCF_963556055.3 uncultured Cohaesibacter sp.
ATCCCGGTCATGCTGTTGGCGAGGATGGATCCCGATGGCTCTTTTTGTCGCGAGGCGATCGCATTCGCCTGTCCGACAACGGGCTTGCAACGGTCGGACTGGCGGAACATGTCTATGATGGCCTGGCGTTACCCCGATGACTGGGATGTGGAGGGCTATGCGCAGGAAGGGCCAAAGATCGCAAAGCATGGCGACTATTTCTACCTGATCTCCGCAGTTGGTGGCACGGCGGGGCCTCCGACAGGCCATATGGTGATCGTCGCACGGTCCAAGTCCATTCACGGCCCTTGGGAGAATCACCCCAGAAATCCGGTGGTCGAACGCAGAATATCGAAGAAAAATGGTGGTCGAGAGGCCATGCAACATTTGTCTCTCTCCAAAATGGAGACTGGTGGTCGGTTCTGCACGGATACGAAAACGGGTTCTGGACCCTGGGACGGCAAACGCTGCTGGCACCGGTTTACTGGACAGAGGACGGTTGGCCGGAATTTGGTGGCGACGATCTGTCTGCACCGCTTCCCGTGCCGCTTCCTGCCGCAAAAAGGACAATCGACAGGCCTCATGGCTTTCCGCTGTCAGACACCTTCCTCATCAACAAATATGGCATTCAATGGTGTTTCTTTAATCCCGCTCCCGATGAAAAGGAACGAATGCGCTATCACAATAGCGCGCTGGAACTGGCAGGACGGGGAACGGCTCCAAGCAATTCATCGCCGCTGACCTGTATCGTTGGCGACCAGTCCCTATCAGGTCGATTGCGAGATCGAAATCGAGCCAGAAGGTGGGGCGGGATTGCTGCTTTTCTACAATAGCAGCCTTTATTGCGGAATCGGCGTTCGCGAAGATCATTTCGTGACGCATCAATACGGACGCGAAAGAACCCGCGTTCAGCATGAATATGGCTTGCGGCTCTTTGTCCGCCTGCGCAATCAGCGCCATATTGTGAGTATCTACACTTCGTCAAACGGGGAGACTTGGCAGCGCTTTGATCGCGGAATGGAAGTGTCGGGCTATCACCATAATGTGTCCGGCGGGTTTCAAATGCTCAAACCGGCCATCTATGCGACCGGAGAAGGCACCAAGGCCATCTTCAGAAAGTTCACCTTCCGCGCCTTTCCTTGAGCGCGGACGGTGATCAGGCCAGAAGTCGCACGGCTGCGGCACACGCCCTTTTTGCGTCCAGTCTTCTCTTCTCCGACAGCCACGAACCTCTGGCGGAAGATAATGGATACCAGCCTTTTGATGACGCCCTCCTCAGAATAGCCTGTTGCAATTGAGCTGTTCTTTCTGTGCGACAGGGATCTCCTCGCCGATTGCCGCTCGATAGACGATAATCTTGGCCCCAGCCTTATCGACATGTTGGTCAGAAACTGATTTTCCACTTGTGCCAGATCGCGGTCTGGACACCGGCTTTTCGAAAACGGAAATCCCCTCTCGACCTATGCTGCCTTGTCGAGAGGAGACGTCTTGTGGCTCTTGTGATGCTGTGAAACTGGGGTATCAAAGGACCAGAAGTGGCCACATCTGGGGGAAGCAGATCAGGGGTCAGGCGTTACAGAAGTCAAGCATCTCGAAGTCTTCAGCCTTGTCCTGACGATCATGATTTTCTCTGTAAAGCGCTGGCAGCATGGCTGCAAGGCGATGGAATTCCTGAGGCGAATGATTGGACAGCCCTTTTACTCGCGTTGCATCCACTTCAAAATCTGTCCGCACGGCCCGACCATTGACGATCATCCAACCCAGCCAGAAGCGGCTCCTGAGCTCGATGCCACCTTCCACTTCGCGCGCAAAATGGATGAAGGTGGTTCTCGGAATATCCCATTGGGGAGGACCGGAATGTGCACAAATGGCCGTCACGGGGAGACTATTGAACCTTTGCATGTCAAATCCGAATGATTCCGGCGAGCGGAACGAAATTCTTAGCGCCAGGGTTCCATCACCGACATTCTCAACAACGAAATCCGATGTATTCCAGTTGCGTTCTTTCCAGCTCAGCGATTGTCGAGTCGCCTGGCCAAATGTTCGGAGCAACTCTGGCCTTGTAGTGATCTCTTGGATCCCAGATCTTGTAGCGCAGGCTCTGAATGCCGTGCCAGGCAAACCACCAGTCGAGCATCTCCAGGCTGACACCCGGCATTTTGGTCAAGGAGGCGATGTAACCACTGCCGTCCGGCATGATGCAATAGCCGATTTCCCCCGGCATATAGCCGGGGTCAAGCAATTTGTTTCTGTCATCAAGCCGGAGTGCCAAAGAAGGATCCATGGGACTTGCCATCTTCTCGATCACTTCATTGGGCAAATCGGGATATGGAAACTCGAAATATTTGGCATACGGCCTGGTTTTTTCAAACTCAGACAAAGACATAATCTGTATTCCTCTATTGTTCATTGATTGGTTTGACTTGTGAAATCAGAAGGAACGAGAGGACACAGATGCCAATCAAACCAATATAGGCACCGGTCAGATCGCCTGTGATTTTCAGGCTCATTGCCACAAACAGGAAGGCACAGGACCGGATGCCCGACTGGATCGGGCTGGCCAGTTTGTTGGCTGCTGCGAAGTCTTTCCGGCCGAAAATGGTCCCTGTCATTGAAGGCATCAGGTTGCCTATGCCTCCAACCGAGACACCAACCATGAAGACAGCCAGATAGATCACGATCTCGTTTGCCATGAAGATCAGCAGAACCAGAGCAATGGCGTACCATGTGCAGTATAGCAGGCCAGCATTCCTGGTTCCCACTTTCTGGTCGATCCAGCCCCACAGATAAGACCCGAAAATCCCGAAGAATCCCATTATGGAGAGCATGCCGATTGCCGCACCGCGTTCATATCCGGCCCCAACAAGCCTTGCGACCAACTGACTGACAATGGCAACGGTCACCATCCACATCAGTCCAAGTCCGATGTTGGCGCACCAGAATACTTTTTCACGCGCCAGTTTTCTGACGGTCCAGGGGCTTTGGTAGGTGGCTATTTCCTGTTTGTCTTTTGCATATTGTTCCTGGCTGACTTTCTCATTGTCCGGATATTGTCCCACTTCCTCTGGAGAGCTGTTGCAGAACAGGAATGCAACGACGGCAAACAGGGCCACAAAAAGCGCCACGACCGTGAACATGCCCTCAAGCCCGACTGCATGGATGAGATTGTGCGCAATTGCCGGGAATATCATTGTGCAAATCGGGAACCCCATGGTCGAGATTCCGAGTGCCAATCCCTTTTTCTTCGGAAACCAGTTGGTCTGGATCACATTGACGGCGACAAACGAATAGCCAAGGCTCATGGCTGAGCACGCCATCACGCAAATTGCGTAAATGGTGTAATTGTCTGAATTGCCGTAGAAATAGAAGGCGATGGCTGAAACAACGAGGCTTCCAACCATCACCCATTGAGCGCCTTTTTGAAAGCGTGAGGTGATTTCTCCGAAATAATAGGCACAGATGAGACCAATCCATCCGCCATAGGTCGACCAGACCAGCATGTCCGACCTTGCCCAACCTCGTTCGCTGCTAAGCGCGCTCACGAAAATATTCAGTCCATCGGTATTGAGTGCACCTGAAATAAAATAGGCCACCAGGCACATGAACAGAATGCTCCATCCGCGCGGACTTGCATTCAGTTTCACCTTGCCACTTTGAGATACGAGTGTTTCTGTCGTCTTTGTTGTCATTTCCAAGTTTCCTTACTCACAGCTGCGCATAGAGGCACGGCAAACCAGAACAATGCGTTCCGGATGACGCTGAATTCCATGACGCCAACTAAAGCGGATGCGTATATTGGATGGTTAGTCTTTGAACACGCTCATCATCATGATGTCGGTTCCAAACTGCGACAGAAAGCCTTTGCGCTGACTCCCTTGAACATAAGCGTTTTCCTCCCGCCGAGCTCTTTTTATTATCCAGACCCGGTCTTTATTTGGCCGGGCGTTCTATTCCTCACGAGACAAAGCTAATTCATACTTGATCATAAATAAAATATATATAAATTATGCCTCTACAATATTTTGTTTATGCCTAGAAGAATCAGAGACTTGTAAGGGAGTGCGTGGCTATGGAATTGAGGCAACTGGTCTATTTCGCGGCAATTTCCAAAACCGGGTCGATTACGGGAGCGGCGAAGCTCCTGCATGTTGCTCAGCCAGCGGTCAGCATGGCGATCAAGAAACTGGAGAACGAGCTTGACACCCAGTTACTGCATCGCAAGGAAAATGGCGTGACACCAACGTTTGAAGGTCTGGAATTTCTGCAACATTGTAACCAGATCCTACAGCAAGCTGAGGATGCCAAATTGTCCATGAAATATCTTGGCGAGTTGGCGGTCGGGGAAGTGACAATCGGCATGCCAAGCATGATCGGCTCCTATTTTTTCCCGCCAATCCTGATGGCTTTCCGGCATAAATATCCCAATATCCAGATTAATGTTGTTGATGACATGACGCTGAATATCAGAGACAAATTGCTCAATAACGAGTTGGATATTGGTGTTGTCGCCAGCCAGTATCTTACACCTGAACTCGATCACGAAATCATCTTGCGCGAAGAAATCGTTATTGGCATGGCGATCGATCATCCATTGGCTTCCAATTCCTCGATTAGCGCCAGAGAATTGCTCTCCCATGACTTGGCTCTCAGCCATTATCACAGGATGCTGATTGAAGAGATCAGCAAAACTGAAAATGTGGTTCCGAAAATATCCTTTACCAGCGAGTTGTTGCCCCTCATCAAGAATATCATTCGCCAGGGCTACGGCATTTCTCCGATATTTGAATCGGGCGTCAGAGACGAAGAACTCATCACGACCCGCCCGCTGGAGAAGCCGATTTACGTTGAACTGAGTCTTGCATGGAAGAGAGGAAAATACCTGTCCAAGGCAAATAGCGCGCTCAAGCGATTTGTTCTGGAAAATGTCGAGTGCCGCCAAGCTGCCGTCCCGGCAGGATTGGAAACAGACTTCTCATCATGAAATGAATGTTGCAGAAAGGATGGGCGCATTGCCCGCCGGGCCAACCTGTTGGCTCTTGTGAAATGGGCCCGAAATGCGCCCCTCACATTAAACTGACAAATTCAAGACAAACGCATGACCCCAATAATTTGTCAGTTTAATTTTCATTCGTGCGCCATACGCGCTATGGCCCCTTGCAAATGGCTCATCATGGCGCTGCCAGCCGCTTCAGGATCGCGCCTTAACAGGGCCTGCAATATGCGTTCATGCTCCTCTACGGTCACTTTCTTAATGAGAGGATCACCACTTTCAATACGCGCGGCCTTCACGTTTTCATAAAGGACACTGCCCAAAAACGCCATAAAATCAGCATAATAGCTATTCTGGGTTGCAAATGCGATGGCGTAATGAAAATCAAGATCGGCACGAACCTCATCTTCACTCCAAGGCTTGGCCAGAATAATGGCCTCTTGCGCCTGCTTTATGGCCTTTATGTCCTTGGACGTGTGTCGCGCAGCAGCCAGACGCGCCCCGGAAACCTCGATATTTTGACGCAATTCAAACAGGGCCAACACATCCGACCGGCTCATGTCACTGTTGTCGATCTTGAAAGAATTTCGCATTTCATTGGTGGAAACAAAAACGCCACTTCCCTGACGGGAGACAACAAGACCGTCAGACTTGAGCCGGGAAATAGCTTCCCGCACAACCGTTCTGCTCACAGAATATTGATTACTAAGGTGTTTTTCTGTCGGAAGCTTATCTCCCGCCACCAAAATTCCCGACCGGATCTGATTGGCAATATCCATCGCAATTGTTGAAGGAATCTCGGTTCTACTCATGGTGGGTATTTTGCCAGCGCTCATTTTTTCCTCGAATCCGAAGCGGTTTCATCCCTCAAATCTATTTGTCTAATAACCAATTGTATACATATGTAATAATACCAAGTTGTTAGACAAATATTTTCTCTCTATCTTGCGAGCATCAAACAACCCAAGCCCGTTGCCGAAGCGGGAGAGTTGCCGGGCATGGTTTCTCGCCCAAATCAGCTTGCCTCATTCTGCTGGCAATACTGATTGGGGCAAATGGAGATCCTCCACAACAGCAGCACCCTCCCCTTCGTTCTAGCTTCGTCTTGCGACACTTGCTCAGAAGTGCAGAGCCCAAGCATTGAAGATCGGAAAAGATATGAAGATTAAAGCAATACGCTCGAAAGTTTACCGATGGACTGGACCCACCGCTCCAGCTCGTCCGAATTTGAGCGTCAATCCAATGGATGCGCTAAACAGTTTGTCGGACACGATGGGATCGTTCAGATTTCATGACTGGCTGGTGTGTGAGGTCGAAACCGATGACGGCATAGTCGGAATTGGCAACTGTGCACTCGCACCCAAGATTGCAAAGGAAATCATCGATCAGTATCTTGCTCCAATAGCAATCGGACGCGACCCTTTTGATTTCGAGGCCATTTGGCAAGCCATGTACAGAAGCACCATGGCTTGGGGGCGCAAGGGCATTGGAATGGCTGCTATATCTGCGGTTGACATCGCGATCTGGGATATCATGGCAAGGCTGTCGGCAAGCCTGTCTTCAAGTTGCTGGGAGGGCGGACCAAGAAGGACATTCAGGTCTATGCGTCCAAGCTTTACAGTCAGCCCCTGGACAGTTTGGCCAAAGAGGCGCAAAGCTATCTCGACCAGGGCTTCCAAATGATGAAGCTGCGCTTTGGTTGGGGGCCTCTGGACGGGCCATCAGGCATGCGCAAAAATATAGAGCTTCTCAGAACCGTGCGTGATGTCGTTGGTCCCGACATCGATCTCATGGTCGAATGCTACATGGGATGGACGCTGGAATATGCCGAGCGCATGATCCCGATGCTCGCTGAATATAATGTGCGATGGCTGGAAGAACCGGTGTTGCCTGACGATATAGCGGGCTATGCAAAACTGAATCTTAAAGGGCCTATTCCCATTTCCGGTGGTGAGCATGAATTCACTTTGTTCGGATTCAAGCAATTGCTGGATGCCGGTGCCATCAGCGTCATTCAATATGACACAAACCGTGTTGGGGGCATTACCGCAGCACAAAAGGTCAATCAGTTGGCAGAGGCATATCAGGTGCCTGTCATTCCGCACGCTGGCATGATGCACAACTACCATTTGACCATGGCCAATCTCAATTGCCCGATTTCGGAGTTCTTTCCGGTCAATGAAGTGGAAGTAGGCAATGAACTCTTCTACTACCTGTTCGAGGGAGATCCACTGCCGGTCAACGGCAGGATCAATCTTGATGACGAGCTTCCGGGTCTGGGTATTGAAATCTCGGACAAGCATCTCCAGCATTTCCAAATTTTCGAATAAGGGGTTCCTCCCAGGTCTCTCACCGATAGGGTTTGGTACCCTTCGGTGAGGGGTTTGCGAGAAATTGGGCAACCGTGATGAGCCAAACAATCGTGAAACCCTCTCTAATCGCCCTGGACTGGGGGACATCCAGTTTACGCGGCTATTTGATGGGGTCCGGACGTGAAATTTTGCAAGAGCGGTCCAGTGACCACGGAATTCAGAATTTACCCGCGCCGGGTGCTCGTGGATTTGAGCAAGCCTTCAATGATCTCTGTTCCGATTGGCTGACGCACTTTCCGGGCCTGCCGGTCGTTGCCGGAGGAATGGTTGGCAGCGCTCAGGGATGGAGAGAAGCGCCTTACGTTGATTGCCCCGCTGATGTGACCAAGCTTGCCAGCCAGGCAATCGAACTTGACGGTCCCTTCAACTCGAAGATTCACATCGCGCCTGGCGTCTTGTCAGTCTCGGAAAGCTCGGCACCCGACATCATTCGGGGAGAAGAAATCCAGATCGCCGGAGCTCTTCATCTGCATCCGGAGCTACGGGAGACTTCTTTGGCGGTCCTGCCGGGAACGCACTCCAAATGGATCATCACTCAAAATGCCCGGATCATGAATTTCGCCACATACATGACGGGTGAGATTTTCTCAATCCTGCGCCACCATTCCATCTTGGGGCGCCTCATGGTCGAAAAGACGACGGATCGCAGAATTGCCGCTGAAGATGCCTTCAAAAGGGGACTTCAGGTCTCTGATCAGGCAGCTGGCAGCGATCTTACCCATTTGCTTTTTGCGACCAGAACATGCGGTCTGATGGGACAAATCGACAAGGATGTCCTGAACGATTTTCTGTCCGGTCTTCTTATCGGGCACGAAGTCTGCAATGCGCGCCGATTTGCGGCGGAGGCGATCGAGGCCAAGTCTCCCCTCATTATCATCGGTGCCGATCATCTTGCGGAAAGATATGGACTGGCTCTCGAATATTTCGGAATAAGGGGAGCACGTCAGCTTCATAACACAGCCCCTGTTGGACTCTTTGATTTTGCGGTGGCTGTTGGCTTGGTTCCAGATGTCAAAACCTGATGGAGGAGATCTCTTGGTTCTGCGTTTTGGCATGGAAAATTCAACTTACTTATAGGAGAAGTAGTATGAAAAGGATGCTCGGATTAGCCCTGGCAGGCATGATCGCCATGGCGGGAGGAATGACATGTTCGGCTTCTGCTGGCGATGTTACGCTTAAATTTGGCAACGGGACCAACCCTTCAGCCAAAGAGGCAGGAGAGCTTTTCAAGAAAATCGTTGAAGAACGCTCCGCCGGTTCAATCAAGATCAATTATTTCCCTGACAATCAGTTGGGTGATGATCGCGTGATGGCGGAAACCACTGTGTTTGGCGATATCGACATTTCCGTGATTTCGACCAGCAACATGGCGACGGTTTATAAAGACTTCTATCTCTTTGATGCACCATTCCTGTTTCTCAACCCCGCCCAGGCTTATGAACGGCTAGATGGACCGACGGGGAAAGCAATCCTGGAAGGTATGAGGGAAAAAGGTGTGCTCGGCCTGACCTTTTGGGAAAATGGTTTCCGCGATCTGACCAACAGCAAGGTTGCGGTAAAACTCCCAGAGGACACGAAAGGCCTTAAAATCCGCACCATGGAAAATCAGGTACACCTCGCCGCCTGGAAGGCTTTCGGGGCCAATCCAACACCTATGGCATTTGTCGAGCTTTTCACTGCCCTGCAACAGGGTGCCGTCGATGGACAGGAAAATCCGTTAGGCATTATTGATGGCAACAAGTTCCAGGATGTTCAGCAGTATGTTTCCCTGACCCAGCATGTCTACACGCCATATGTCATGCTGATCAATCTGGAAAAATTCGAGTCTCTGACCAAGGAACAGCAGGAATTGCTGCGCACGGCGGCCACCGAAACAACCTCTTTCCAGCGCCAGCGCTCGCAGGAACTGGAGAAAGAGATCCTGGCAAAGTTCAAGAAAGCCGGCACGACCGTTGTTGAGCTGACAGATGAAGACAAAGCCGCATGGCAGAAGATTGTTCAGGATGCCAAGATTTTCGATCTTGTGAAATCAAACATGGATCATCCCGACTATCTTGATCAAATCATGCAATAAACTACTGCTTGCGGGTGAATTGTGATCAAGGCATCCGCAAGCCACCAAAGTCGAGCGCAATCAACATATTTGAGGGTTTTCTGCTGCTGTTCGATTGAATGCAGGTTCCGTCAAATCATGAGCAAACTCGGCATCTCGCTTCAGGAGGTTCCGATGTCCATCCTGCGGATCATCGAAGAAAAATTTGAACTCTATCTCAGCATTTTCCTACTTTGCGCCATGACGATCGTCATGGCCATACAGGTCTTCATGCGCTACGTCGTCCAGCATTCCTTGTCATGGTCGGAAGAACTCGCTCGCTACATATTCGTTTGGCTTGTCTTCATTGCAATCAGCTATGGAGCCAAGAATATGAAACATATCAGGATCGAAGCGGCGTTAGGCCTTTTTCCCCCAAAGCTTCGCCCCTACATCGTCATCTTCAGCGATGTACTCTTTTTGCTCTTCGCGGCGTTCATTTGTTACACGGCCTATGGTGTTGTGTTGCGACAAATAAAACTGGGGGCCCAATCTCCGGCAATCATGATGCCCATGTGGATTCTCTATGCAGCACCAATGGTTGGCTTTTTTCTCTCCGGCATTCGCGAAATTCAAACGATCGTTATGCGTATCCGTGCCTTGAAGAAGGAAGGTTAAAATGGTTTCTGCAGTTCTCTTCATAAGTCTGGCGGTATTTCTGCTTTTGAATGTTCCGGTAGGCATTGCGATCGGCTTGTCATCGACTGCGGCGGTGTTTGCCGGCGATGCGCTGTCTCCCGGCTATATCGCCCAGACTCTTGCTTCAAGCACGGACTCATTTCCCATCATGGCTGTGCCGCTCTTCATTCTCGCTGGCGATCTCATGGGAGCGGGTGGCGTATCTCGCCGTATCCTTGCCGTTGCAAATGTCTTCTTTGGCCGGATGACCGGTGGTCTGGCAATCGTGACGATTGCGGTCTGCATGTTTTTTGCGGCTGTTTCCGGCTCTGGACCTGCAACGGTCGCGGCTGTGGGCGGCATGGTCATTCCCACAATGTTGCGTGCCGGCTATTCCCAGTCCTTTACCCTCGCCCTCATCGCAACCGCTGGCAGCATTGGCGTCATTATCCCGCCCAGCATTCCAATGGTTCTATACGGGGTCTCGACGTCCACCTCCGTAAGCGATCTTTTCCTGGGTGGCTTTGGACCGGGAATTATCATTGGCCTCGCACTGATGGGGTATGCCTATTTCTATTCAAAAAAAGCCGGATGGAGCGGAAATCCAGAGCCTTTTGAATGGAAAGTTGCAAGGCATGCCATCTGGGAAGCAAAATGGGCTCTGCTGAATCCCCTCATCATTCTGGGCGGAATCTATGCAGGCATCTTCACCCCCACCGAAGCGGCTGCGGTTGCTGCTGTCTATGCCTTTATATGCGGTGTCTTCGTTTATCGTGAACTCAATTTCAAAACACTTTGGGGACCGATTGGTACATCCTGTTCCACAATTGGCACGACCATGGTGATTTTGGGATGCGCGTCTGCCTTTACCAAAATTCTTACCATAGAACGCATTCCGAACATGATCACAGAGGCGCTGATCGGCCTTACAAGCAACGGCTCGGTAATCTTGCTGATCATAACGGTGCTGCTGCTCATTGTTGGTTGCGTCATGGACACAACGCCCGCAATTCTGGTTTTGTCACCGATCCTGTATCCAGTGGCCGTTTCAGTCGGGGTCGATCCGGTTCATTTCGGACTGATAATGGTGGTTAACCTGGCAATCGGGTTTCTGACACCTCCTTTGGGTATCAACCTGTTTGTCGCCAGCAGGGTGGGTGAGGCCCCTCTCGAGGTTGTTCTCAAGGGAATCATGCCGTTCTTGATTGTGATGATCCTCTGCATGCTCATGATTGTCTATGTACCCTGGATAACGCTGTTTCCCTTCATGCTCTTCTGAAGCAGGAACACCTTGAAAAGCTTGAGATGGACGGCCCTTCGCACATCTCGAGCTATTGCGAATTGGAGAAAGAAAATGGAATTCGAAGAGGCTTTTCAGAAGTGCCCGTTGGTGGCAATTCTTCGCGGGATAAGGCCCTCAGAGGTGGAAGATATTGGCGAGGCACTGGTACAGGAAGGGTTTCGGATCATTGAAGTTCCCCTCAATTCTCCCGATCCACTCGAGAGCATTGCGCGATTGAGGGCAAAACTTGGATCGCGGGCGATTTTGGGTGCGGGAACGGTTCTGTCCCAGGATGCCGTACATTCAGTCAAACAAGCCGGTGGCGATTTGATTGTCATGCCTCATGCAGACCTGACCGTAATTGCAAAGGCAAAGGAGCTGAATCTCACCTGTGTGCCAGGCATTGCCACGCCGACCGAAGCGTTTAACGCTTTGAAACAGGGTGCTGATGCATTGAAGCTCTTTCCGGCCGAAGCGATCTCGCCCGCTGTGGTAAAGGCAATGAGAGCGGTTTTGCCCTCAGGTGCCAAACTTCTGCCCGTGGGCGGGATAACTCCGGATGGCATGGCCGGTTATCTTGCTGCTGGCGCCAACGGATTTGGCTTGGGAGGGGCGTTGTATGCCCCTCGCTTTACTGCTGACGATGTTGCACGCAGAGCAAGGCGCTTTTTGCAGACTGAGGCGTTAATGCGGTTGTGCCAACCCTAGAGACGCACCGTCATGACATTCTTGACGTGAACACCCCGCCAATTTGCAGAGGTCTGTCAGGCCATCAGCATTCCTTTTGCAAGGTGGCCTGAACCACACCTGTGCAACAAGGGTTTTGGCATCCGCTTGACGCGAAAATTATCCACGTTCCGACGCTTCGCAAAGACTGACTCTGCTTGCCGAAATCGCAGGTTCCACAGTTCCGAACAGCGTCATATGGTGGAAGGGTGTGTAGCTTCAGTTCGCATTGAGTATCGATGGGTAAAGGTTCGCCAAATATAAACGGTTTGCCGGGATGAACGAATGTGAAGCGTGACGCATGAGTTTTGGGGGACCATGTTTTTTTGAAACTCCAGACCCATCTAGTGGGTCTGGATGCATTTCTTTCATACTGTCAAGCCAGCAGACAGATTTCCCGGTTTTCAAGATCATTCAGCTGCAACGGCCGGATGATCCTTGTCAGGAGCCTGAGTATTGACCTGCTGTTCATACCATGTTCTGAAAACCACGGTACCAGCACCAAAGACCAGCCCGAAGATGCAGGACCACATCAGTTTCACAAGGCTTTGTCCATACATGGCCCAGACTGATGCCCCTTCCGGAAAACTGTCCAGATTCATCAGGCCGAAGAAAACCCCGGCTCCAACAAACCAGGATGCCACGAAATCGAACCACGGTATATATTCAGCACTGATCACGAAAATGACGATGATGAAAACGGCAAGATAAAGATTTGTTCCGTTGACCAGTCCCATTGATCCCAGAAGGGCGGCTCCTTCCATAATGCCAATTGAAATGATCGCTCCACCAAAATAGCCAAGCAGGGTCTTTACACCCATCTTGGGAGTGCATCCTGCCAGAAAATACATCGCCCATGCTTGGAATGAGATCCATGATACAAAGCCAAACATGGGCTCAATGATCATCATGATTGTCGCCTGAGTGGCGATGAATAACGGGATCGGTATGAATTTTGAGTAAGTCATGTCAGTACCCCCTCCTTCGGATTGGACATGATTGGAGAGCATGGTCCCTCAGGATCGAAGAGAACCATGGTCTTCAGGTCTTTAATTCGTTTTGTTTCAGTGTTTTAGATCGCGATAGAGTTCGAGCGCGGCGGCAGGTTTCAGGCCGTTGTGAACCACTCCTGATACGGCCTGGATCATAGCTGCCGGTGATTCTGACTGGAAGACGTTGCGCCCCATGTCAACACCCGCCGCCCCTTGGTCAATGGCCTTGTAGGCCAACTCCAGAGCTTCCAGCTCCGGTAGTTTCTTGCCTCCCGCTATGACGATGGGAACCGGGCAGGCCGCGGTTACCTGTTCGAAACCGTCACAATAATAGGTTTTGACGACATGAGCGCCATTTTCCGCACAGACGCGCGCAGCGAGAGAGAAGTATTTTGCGTCACGAACCATATTCTTGCCGACGGCCGTCACTCCAAGTACCGGAATGCCGAACCTGTTGCCTTTGTCTACGGCATTGTAAAGGTTCGCAACCGTGCTGGCCTCGGTTGCCGCATCACCAATGCCGACCATCACGGCAATAGCACTTGCGTCAAGGCGCACGGCATCTTCCATGTCGATGACGCAATTATGATTGAGTTCTGTCAGAATGGTCGAACCCGCATCAGCTCTCAGGCAGAGTGGCTTGTCCAGTTCTGGCGGCAGCATAGAGCGCATGGAACCTCTGCAAGCCATCAGGCAATCAGCATATTGAGCGATAGGAACTATGTTCAAGTCGATGCGTTCGAGGCCGCTGGTTGGGCCCATGATGAAGCCATGATCAAAGGCAAGCATCACGGTTCGGCCAGTGCTCGGGCGGAAGATGCGACCCAAACGCTTCTTCAAACCCCAGTCAAGATTGTCCGACCCTTTCAGGTAAAAACTTTTGTTCCGGGCAGGCTTGTCCAGCCCGAAGTCCTTGCCATCTCGTAGATCATCAAGATCTGCCATTTTTCTATTCCTTTATTGAGTGAGAGAGGGTTGGCTGGCCTTCGAGAAACCTTCGAAGATGTAGCTCACGGATTTTGCACCCGGATCGAGATGACCGACGGACCGCTCTCCCATTGTGCGGGCGCGGCCAAAGCGGGCCACAAAATTTCGGGTTTTCTCAGCACCTTCTGACGCCCTGGCAGCAGCCACGGCGAAGGCCTTGCGGTGATCACCTGAAGTGGAAAGTTCATGAACAAGCGCTACGGTTGCCGGCTCGAACGCATCCAGCATGGTTTTGTCACCAAGATTTGCCTTGCTGGTTTTGCGAAAATTGGCCAACCCGGCCTGGAACATGATTTTGGTCTGCTCAGGCGACATTGAATCGGCTTTGGCTGCCGAAGCCATTCCGAGAAAATATGAACCGAGCAGCGGACTTGTCGAACCTCCATCACACATCATCACTTCCATGGCAATTGCATTGAGAAGCCCAGACATAGGCTGATGAGCATTCTTTTCCAGAGCAGCCACAACTGCATGCATGGTTCGATTGATGGTGACGCCGTGATCTCCGTCACCAGTGGCGCTGTCCAATTGTGATAGCGCCACGTGATTTTCTTCGATGAGATCAGCGGCGGCATGCAGCATCCTGGCAAACTGTTCTTTTGTTAGTGTAGTCATGATTTTCCATCGCTTCGGCACCCGGCAAGAGCACCGCATTGGAAACCGCAGACAAAGCTCCGCCATTCGGCAGCTGGTAACAGCTCCGATGAGAAGGAAGAAGGAGTGCGCAAATGATGCGCACGCCTTACAAGCCTGCGGCAAAATTGAGGATCTGGCCTATTATCGGATCATCGAACCCGGTAATAGGGTGTGTCGCATGGGGCGTCCCATAGCTCACGCAATTCGGCGTCGAACTTGCATGCGATCATCTGGTATCCGCCTGCTTCCTGAACGGTCAGAAATTCACCAGCCTCACCCCGGACAACCTGAATGCCCCGAGAAGCGAAGAATTTGGATGCATCCCTGAAGGTGATCAATTGTTCCATAAGTGTTGTTTTGCCAGAACCATTGATGACCAGAAGAATTTCGTCACCTTCCCGCAGTTCGAGGGCTGCAATGACTTTTTCTCCAAGCAGTGCGGCTGTCTCGCTGGATGTCATCATGGGCATGCGGACACCGCCGCCTTCTCCATGCTGTCCGGCACAGATCTCCATCTCGCCCTTGCCCATATCGCCGCAATCACCGCCGGTGGAAGGGTGGGTTGCTATTTCCGAGAGCACGGCAATGGCAGCCATATTTTCATTGGCCTTGCTGGCGACACGATAGACTTCGTCAAGATTCATGCCCTTTTCCGAAGCTGCTCCGGCAATTTTATAGACGATGAAACAGCCCCCGAGCCCGCGCCCTTCCTCATCCGGGTTTGGACGGATTTCCTCGTTGGTCAGAACCTCTTTTACCAGAATGCCTTCGGCTTCTGCCATTTGCTTCGCCATTTCGGCGCTCATGACATCGCCCGCATGATTGAGCGTCACCAGAAGGATGCCCGCATCACGTTTGAGCATTTTCATCGCCTCGAACACTTTCGGCGGGCCAGGGGCAGCAAATACATCGCCGACAACCGAGAGATCGACCATGCCCTCTCCGGTCCAGCCCTGAAGAGCGGGTTCATGCCCGGATCCTCCAAGCGTGAGAACTGCGACCTTGTCTTCCGCTTTTGGCTTTACGCGACAAACGAGCTTTTCAGATTCAATCTTTATCTTTTCAGGATAGGCCAGAGCCAGCCCTTCGAGCATTTCCGAAGTAAGGGCTTCGGGATCATTGATAAACTTCTTCATGGCCACATTCTCCTCCTGTTCGCCCATTTCGGGCGACTTTAGCCTTGGATATTCAAATCAATCTAGCGGTTACGCGCTCGCAATGGACAGATATTCTATGGGTTGGCCTTCTTCGGTGACGAAGCCAACGCGGACCCCTGGGCCTGCATCAAAAGGCTCTACCAAACACTCTTTGCCTTTCATGGCGTCCTCGACATTATCAACCAGAAACGCCAGATGAGCCTCGTTCTGGATCAAAGCGGGCATCGAGCTGCCTTTTTCAAAGCGCAGCCATTCGATTTTCTGATCGCTTTGCATGGGGTCTGTTACAAAGAGACTGATGCTCTCCATATAGGTCTCTCCAGAACGCTCCAGTGTCGAGGGTATGCCGATGTGGTGGAACTCCCTTTTCATTTTTCCTCCTTAACAACAGGCCGCAAAAATCCGTCGACAGCTTTCGCGGCTATCGTTTGCAGCGCTGATATTCCAATTGATAAATCCTGCCCTCAGGCCTCTCCCGGCAGGCGCAATGCCTTCCGTGACTCTCAGATAACAAATGTCAGAACACATGTCGAGCCACCAAAACACAAGGCTCTGATTAAAAATATCAAATGTCAGAACAATTGTTCTTCATTAAGCCATTGAAATCATTAATTTTAATATAATTCAAAACTGAAGCTTCAAAGTAAGGTGCGGCAGAATGTCACTTCTTCGTTTTCCACATTGGACAAACCAAGAGCACTCGGAGTGCTCGTTCATCCAAGGGTCTTCTGATGCAGGCTTATAAGCTCACGCGCTGTGCCGTCATCCGTAACCAGATGGCTGATCAAGCCAGTTCGGAGCCCTCCGAGCAAGGCATGTGCCTTCTGGGTTTTTCCAGAAACCGCAATCACGCGTTTCGCGTTACTCAGGCAATCGAGAGGGATTCTGACCGCATAATCAGTCTGGCTTTCGATTATTTCCCCCTTGGCGTCATAGTAATATGATGCCAGCACGCCAACCGCCTTGCGCTCGTGCAGAATGTCGCCAAAACGGGCTGCGGTAGCCTGATCCGGCAAGGTTGGATAACTGCCAACGCCAAGAAGAACCGCATCCAGCTTGCTCCAAATTTCTGAAACCTGACGGTATTCCTCCGTTCCCATGAACAGGTCTTTGTCATTTGCCGATACAGGAAAGGCAGGTGCATGCAAATAAAAGGGCTCGAACTTAACCTTTTCAGCCAGAATACGCGCCAATTCATTTGTTTGCATCCACTGCATTGCAGTCGGTGCACTGCCAATAACCGGACAGACGGCACGGGGCTGATGGGAGGCGAACTCGGAGGGTTCAAGCGCATTGATGACGTCACGAACGGTTTCGCCCCAACCAACCCCCAACTTGTGGATGTCTGGCAGAAGCGTTCCAAGATAGTCGGCAGCCTGAGAGACAATCATCTGACATTTCAGGCTTTCGTCCGCAGTGCCAGTTGGCACGATCAGACCGCCTTGAAGACCGAAGACGCGCTTCAACTCATCGAGCAAGTAATCATCGTTCTCGTAGATGGAACGGATTTCAATGCGTACGATGCCTTGTTGGCGCGCTTCTGAAAGGAGTTTGCTCACAGCAGGTCTTGATATCGAAAAAGCCTTGGCGATTTCTGCCTGTGTCTGCTCTTTTTCATAATACATTCGGCAAATTTCAACGAGCCGAAGGTAATCCTCTTGTTTCATCTTAGCTTGACCGCCTGTTGTAGTCGCATCCGTAGATCGTGAATCTTTGGCTGGCACATTTGTTCCGACACTCGTCAGTGATTAATTTATAATGCCGCAGATTTCAATATGTAAACGGGAAAGGATCATATGCCCCAATCCAGGCGTTGCAACATGCGTTGAACGGCAGAGAGTGATGAGCCCCCCTTCGTCCATCACTTTTTGGACATTTGCTGGAGTTGAGGCCTAAGTCGCACTGACCAACCGCGTTTGCAGCAGATCGAGCTATGCGCGTGTCATTGTTGGATGGATTGAAATGGTCAGATACGAGTATTGCAGTTTCGATTTGTAACCAGTTTACCTGCCAGCCAAAGGAAGAAGGCTCTAGGAACCATTAAGCGGCTATGAATGGTTGCTTTAGAAAGCGCCAGACAATTCAAGGCTCTTCAAACTTACTCGAATTTTTGGGAAAAGTAATTGGTGCCAGAAGAGGACTCGAAATTTCTATATAACCAATTGATATTTATTGAAAATGCATTCAATCCATTTGATTGTTACCCCGAAAGTTACCCCTGTTCGTGCACTAAAGCGTGTGTTTGTGTCCACTTTTGCTCCACAGGAATGTTAAACTGACGATAGATATACCGACGTTATTTTCCGATTGTGCGATCAATTATTGAGAACTCTTTATTCGTCGGCATGCAGAATAAGCACTTGCTACCACTCGCATCGGCCCAAACAGAGCCAATCAACCGTTTGTCGCTCTCCCCTTCGTAGAGATGAGCACCTTTATATTCGACAACAAGAATGCGCCCATCCTTTAGCTTTACAACAAAATCAGGATAGAATTTATGTTGAGGCAACTGAAGCCAAAATGATGATTTCTTGTTTTCAACATTACGAATCCAGAATTCAACTGCTTCCAGTTGGTCCAAATAGACCGCACAATCGAATTCTTCTCCTGAAGACTGCAGATCACCAATCAGGGGCGTGTAATGCTTATTAAACTTAGTAGCGCCTTTGTAAGGTTGATTGAAAGCATAGGACTGTTCGTCAAATAGAAGTGGCAGATCGGATGAAGTCGCAAATTGATCAGCATTCGAAGCGAAGAGAGCGCTATAGTTTTCCTGTTCGCGCTCCAAACGCAACTCTTTGATCAAAGAAACAAGCGACTTTCGCAATTCAAACTTATTGCGTGCCAATTCGTCGAGCGTTTGGCCAGAGTTGATCAGTGCCTCCAAGGCTCCTACAACGAACTTGACCGCACTGGGCTTGGTCACATCGGGGTGTTGAATTCCGCTATCTAGCCAGTTTGCTAATCTTGGCAAAGTCCAAGCAGGCTCCTGCACGACAAGAGCCAACTCGCCTTGAAGACGTTTCACAAATTCAATCTCAATTTTGCCCTTGTCAGAAACATCAATTTGCCCTGATTGACTGCGATCAACCACGCGGAATTTCTCGATGATTACACTTGGATCGCATTCATCCAAGCGCCACGGCAAATCAAGAAAATGGTCCTTGGTAAAAAGCTGAAGCTTTCCTTGGCTCTTAAAGCCCAAAAGAGGAACTATGAACGCCCCTTTCTCACCCTCTGCATTTGCTGAAAGCTGGTACTGATTAGATTTTGCATAAAGCCTATCAACGATTTTTGTGGCCTTTGCTGACGTTCCAAGAGCGAGTTGAATTGTGTTGCGATTCTCGCGAGACATTGGGCCTTTATATGTGATGACCTTTTTATCGGTATCAAAAGTGACGCGAGCGCGTACCGATGCTGGCAACCGGCTGATTGCAGTTTCAATTTCCGGAGCGTCAAGATCATCATCATCTTCAAAACTCTCAGACTCATATACTGCGTTTCCATCATGTTCGCCAAGGCCGGGAATAGTTGGCGCATCTTGAACAATCTGGTCAGCTTCCAATGGATCAAAGCCAGCTCCATCAACGAGCCCGTCTTTCAAGCTTTGCGCTGTTGCGTTGAAATTGGCAGAGGCCACAAAAGCGTAAGCCTGATTCAGAATATCGCGTTGCTTCCATTTTGCTTGTGGCAAACGCAAAACACGCCCTAGAATCTGCTCAATAGCCGTGGCTGATGACTGTTCCGCCACCGAACAAAGCACATAGGCAAACGGGCAATCCCAGCCTTCTTTCAGCTTGCTGACCGTTATCACAAAACGGATTGGGCAATCAGGATCAGCGATATCTTGATTATCCAGATCTTTGCGCGGTCCAGTATGGACGGCTATTTGTTCGGCCCGAATGCTTCTCTCTTCTGTAAGATGCTTTTCGATAAGCTCCCATGTCAGCCTGTTTGGATCGTTCTTACTAGCACTTTGTGCCTGTAAAAGGATAATCGGGCGGATATATTCGCCTGTCTCAGCCTGTTCGGCCTTTGCCGCCTCTTCCAACGCGGCTTGGCAATCAAAAGCCGCTCCGATGGTCTTGCGCCAATCGCTGTTGGTGGTCAGCTTGATTGGCATCTTGATCATCTGTTCGGCTTTGAGTTCAGCAGCAGAAACCGAATAGAGAATATTTGAAGCGTATTTATCCTTGGCAGGGTCATGTTCCAGTTGAGGGGTAGCTGTCAGCTCCAGAATAAGCGACGGGTTGAAGCGTGAGAGCGTATCAAAGGACAGGGCCGTGTGGGTATTGTGTGCCTCGTCTACAATCACCATGGGGCGGTGCAAGCGCAAGAGATTCGCCAAGGAAGAAACAGGGCGGTTTGTTCCTTCCATCATGAACAGCTCCGCCAACTGCTCATCCTTGAGCCCTGAAAAATGATCCATCAAAGCCCCGTTGTCTTCATAGACCTTGAGACCTTCGGGATTCTGTTTTCCCTTGTCATCTTCGCGGCGAAAAGACTGGATGGTCGACACGATGATGCAAGCCCCGCCTTCGGCATCAGCACGGGACATAGAGAGGGCTTCGGCTTTGGTCAAAATGGAGACATTGCGCCCAAAATCTTGTGCCAATGCAGCTCTATATGGGTGATCGACATTCTTAAGGGCTGAAACGGTTTGCTCCAGAATGGGCGTCGAAGGCACCAACCACAGCACCATTGGGTTGGGAGCTTGCAAGAACTCCTTTGCAGCAATTCCTACTGAATGTGCGGCCATAATGGTTTTGCCGCCGCCAGTGGGGACGCGAAGGCAGACATAGGGCGTCCCCTCAGCCACAGCAGGTAGCGTGCGATAAGGCAAACGTGTATTCTTGTAGAAGGCCACATCCGCCCCGGTCTGGTTCACGTCCTGCAGATAGGCGCGAAAGCGATCTAGGGAAAGAGATTGATAGTTTTTAAGCTCCAGATCAACAGCAACCATTTTAGTTCCCCTCAATCTGATAAGGGATCTGCTTGAAGATCACACCAGCTTCTTTAAGACGCTCCGCAGAGACTGTACAGCCCTCGGCATAGACGACACGTAAGCCTTCAAAACCATCAGGTGGCGGTGGAAGAGTTTCCAACATGGCTGGCGTCAGCACGTTGCCCGAAGCTTCCCGCGCAAAACCCTGCTCGCTTTGAGAAAAGAGCATATAGACCGCCTTGTCCTTCAGTGTTCCAAGAAAAGAGCTGGAGCCGTCCACTTTTTGTGGCAAGGGAGAGCCGGTTTCAGAAAAGAAGACATGGGCAGCAAGAGCGGGAAAGACAACCTCTTCGCTGATATCGCCAAATTCATTAAAGAGCGGTGTTCCCAAGCGACAATAGCGGAAACCTCCGCCAAGACCTTCAACGGGCTTTTCAGGGTCTCCCCCCTTGTCATAGCCATTGATGATCCGCTTGAGTCGCTCGGCCGTAATATCCGACGCAATCTGTTTATCCATCTCAACAAGGATGAATTTACGATTGCCGCCGTCTTGCTTGTAAAGGTCAAGCACGGCATGGCCGGTGGTGCCAGAGCCGGCGAAGGAGTCTAAGATCAGGTCATTTTCTGAAGTTAACCACGACACAACGCGTTGAACAATTTTGACGCTTTTCTCCGTATCGAAAGACGTTTCAGAGCCGCTTAACAGCAAGTCCATCCAATTGTCACTAGATAATTCCCGCTGGTACTTCCTACATCTTGGCGGAACATAGTATTGAACATTTCCTTCATCATTCTGTCGGACAAAATCAAGCTTCACATTAGTAGCAGCCAAATGTTCAATGTACCATTCATCAAGAGTAAACCCGCTATCTCTTTCTTTATATTCTTCATAATTCTTCACTGCGGTTGCTGTGCGCTTCTTTTCCCAACGCCATTGACCGGTTGTCGGATTGTGACCGAAAAGTGGGTACCTCATTGTGTGGCGGTCTGTTCCACGCCAAAATGTGTCCCACTTACCAGGTTTTTCAACGTCGCTTCCAATCATAAGTTTTGGCAACCTAACAGCAGCTTTGCGCGAATAGAGCAAAATGTATTCGTGGCCTTGCGATAAGCTGTCTATGTCCTCAAATTGAGATTGAACACTTTTTATTCCTCGTCGCACCGCAATGGTATTCTTATGATTTCCGGGGCTGAATATTTCGTCCAAAAGCATTTTGGCATGATGTATTTCGTGACCATCAATACTAACGAAAATCACCCCATCTTCCCGCAAAAACTCCCTCAGAAGCCGCAAGCGGGGATACATCATGCAGAGCCATTTGTCGTGGCGGGAGAGGTCTTCGGCTTCCTTGCCGACCACCTTGCCAAGCCAGCTTTTCATCTCGGGGGAATTGACATTGTCGTTATAGACCCAGCCCTCATTACCAGTGTTGTAAGGCGGATCGATATAGATGCATTTCACCTTTCCCGCGTAATAGGGCAACAGCGCTTTCAAGGCTTCAAGATTGTCCCCCTGCACCAACAGATTGCCCGCGTCCGGATCCCCCACCGATAACTCGCTATCGCAGTGAAGAAGACGATAGGGCACTTCACGGTGATGATTGACAACGGCTTTCTTGCCGATCCAGTCCAAGGTAGGCATGGCGACTCATTCTCTTTATTGGAATTGTTTCTCCTCCCATTTCTAACGAGCGGCAACGTGATTGGCGAGTTGGAATTTGAGGTCGGGGACAATTATCTCTTTTCATCATCCCATTCGCCGCCCCAATTCAGCCATCAGTTCATCCTTGCTGGCTTTTGATAGTTGGCAATCTATGTTCTGTTTGGTTAGCCCATTCATTATTTCCGCCTGTCGGTGGCCTGCAACCGCGCCATAGCTCGTTAGTGTTGTCATGACATGATCGTGCCCTAAATTCTGACTCCATGCCTTGAATTCTTCAGGCGTACGGCAGAAATCCGCTTCCCCAAGGCGAGCGAGCGTATTGCGGAAGGAATGAGGATTGAAATAAGGAAGTCCAGTCGAAGCAAAGGCACGTTTAAAAATATCCCTGATTGGAGATGCATTAGCCCAATGCTCACGGCTTAGGTCTAGCGCTTCAAAGCCTCCCGTTGGCCCAACTCCAACTTTGGTTTTCGGAAAGAGAGGATCTTCCGGTCCGAAGCCTTTTTCTTCCCGCAGAAAGATAATCCAGTCTGTCACAAGCTTTTCAATATCATTCCCGACGGGAAAGAACTGAGACGTAAAGGTCTTGCGGTTCTTGGTGCGCACATCACGCCCTTCCTGAAAGACTTTTCTTTGTTTAATGTTCACGTGGCGTAATTTCATGGATGCTATCGCGGCATCTCTGGCACCGGATAGAAGCGTGAAGGCGATCACCGCCCTATCTCGCTTTTCAAAATCGGTGTCATGAGGCATAGCGCCAAGCGCCTTGCGGATCTCATTCAATGTCGCAACCGGCTTCTCATAGGTCGCCTTGGCTATGCGCGTGTCATTGTTTGATGGATTGAAATAGTCTGCATCCGAATATTGCAGTTTCGATTTGTAACCCGGTTGACCTGCTAGCCAAATGAAAAAGGCTTTAAGAGCCATCAGGCGGCTATGGATGGTTGCTTTAGAAAGCGGCTTGCCCGTTGTTTCGCTGATAGCATCATTTAATTGATCCTTATATCTACGTGCATCCTCAATCCGGAATTTCGCAAAATCCGTGAATTTTAAGAACGCCTCAAAGGCAGCGATAGCCGCTGCAGCTTGATCGACACTTTGCGGGGAGAGCTTCTTTGCTTCCTGCAAATAAGTGAGGTAATCACGCTTGATACGCTCATTTTTCGGGTGGTATTTCTTCATGGTCTATGATCCCTAGTTCAAGTGTTCATTTGGGGAGGATGGAGTTCACTCTATTAGGGTGCTCTCTACTTGCTCGATTGATAGCTCCAAAAGCTTGGATAGTTCGGGCAGGAAGGCCACCGACACACGTTTATGCATGAGGGTTGAACACTCAGGACAAAGAGCACGAAGATTGCCTGACGAGGCGGTTATGGGGACAAATTCCGCCATAGCTCCAGCGCAAGGGCGTGGTTTGCGACATTTGACGCAATAGCATTGATCTAGAGCACAATGCTGCTTGTCTGCCTTTCTGCTTTTCAGAAACTCGACAAGGTCTGCACCAAGAATCAAGAAAGGGCGTTTGTCGGTTAATGCGGGAAGACCTTGCTTGATCCACCGTCTTACGGTTTGGGGGGTAACCCCCATAATCCGTGTCACATCGTAAACAGAATAATTGCGATAGCGGCTTAACCCGGAATGCCTAGCAGCTTGCTTCATGCACGCACCTCATCTGAAGGGCGAGCATTAATTCGTTCATCAATCCAAGCGACCACTTCCGTTTCCAGCCAAGCAACCCGACGCCCTCCAAGGCTAATCGGTTTGGGAAACTGACTTTCCTTCATGCGCTCATAGAGGCTTGAACGGCTAAGGCTGGTTCTATTAAGGACTTCTGGTAGTGCGATCAATCGTTCCGACATTATCTGGCTCCGTTCGTTAATGTACGAACAGATTTTGCCGGAAAATCATACAAGCGAATAGCTGGATGGGTTTTAAAAACTCATACACTTCAATAGCTTGATCTTATATAAAGGCTAAGAACAAGACAAACATATCATGATCACCTTTGCCCTCAAACCCACCTATAGGTTTCTCCTTACCCATGGGTATGTTTTTCCGAACCTATCCATAGGTTAAAGCAAAGCTATATAGAGGTAGTTCGAAACCTCTACAGTATGCATTCAGAATGGAATGTCATCATCCATTTCATCTTCTTGAAAACCTGACTTCTGCCCGTCTTTTTGTCGTCCCCCAAAACCAGATCCTCCCGCAAGGCTTCCGAAGCCACCACCAAATCCATTGTGCGAAGGGCTTCCAAAATCCTTTGAGGACACAGAATCGACCTTGATCTCAGGAGTTGGTGTGGCTCCGCCTGTTGGTTTCCAGTTAGCAACTTCACTGGCCTGTTTAATTGCATTTTTGTTCGGAGTTCCATCTAGCTTGGTTAAGCCGCACTCTTTAGCGTGATCTAGTAGCCATTTCTCCAAGGCTTGTTTGGGAGACTTCCCTCTGGTCAATTCTGGATTATTGTAAACCGCTTGGAACGCATGAATCGCAGCAGAAAGCTTTGGGGGGTAAGAATTTGCGTCACGTTCCATCACGTGATCTTTGAAAAAGTCGTGACGTGCAAATATGCTTTCTGCAAATTTCTTTTCACCCATAAATTTTCTTAGTTCACGGACATGGATAGTCGTTTTAAAAATATCAGGTTCTCCGAGATTAACCGTCTGCAGAGAAAACGTCCCGTCGACCGACGCATCCTCAATTGTCGCTTCAACATAATTCGCATTTAACCGCTTTGCATTGATTGCGTTCACCAATCCAGCTTTTACAGCACTGTATCCTTTGGGCTGGCTGCGTGGTTCCCAGTCTTCAACGTATTTTTCGTCCTCTCCTGGATCACAACCAACAACCAATAATGCAGCCTGAACAATCGTGTATTCCTCACAATAAAGCCAATAGTCCAACCCATCCATTTGCTTCTCTCAATCGTTCCAAATCACGACCTAAAGAATGCACCTATAGATGGCACCTTGCCAAGTTTAACCTTTGTCGCTGTGAGCGCTGAATGGCAGAACCTTCCCTCCATCCCGCAAGGTATCGAGATAGTCTGACCACCATTGCGCCATTTCCACGCGCTCTTGCCAATGAGCGCCTCGATGATAGATCCCGCGAATGGTATTGCTGTCTTTATGCGCCAGAGCCCTCTCAATAGCATCAGAAGACCATTTACCTGATTCATTTAGCAATGTGCTGGCGGAACTTCGAAAGCCATGAGCGGTCATCTCTGCTTTGGTGAAGCCCATTCGCCGCAAGGCCGCATTTATAGTATTCTCTGACATGGGTCTTGTGTTCGTGCGGACTGAGGGAAAAACATAACTGCTGCTGGATGAAATCGCTTGAGCTGACTTGATGATTTGTAGTGACTGGCGCGAAAGAGGCACAATATGCTCACTGCGCATTTTCATCTTTTCAGCCGGAATACGCCAAACTGCTGCTTCCTGATCGATCTCGCTCCACTCAGCTCGTCTGAGTTCTCCCGGACGCACAAACACGTGAGGGGTTAGTTGCAAAGCAAGTTTAGTTATTACAGCCCCATCAAAACCATCTATCGCTCTCAGTAACCCACCCAACTCAGCGGGGTCAATAATTGCGGAATAGTGTTTGACTGTCGGTGATGTAATGGCTTCTGCCAAATCTGCTGCGGGATTCACTGTAGCGCGGCCAGTAATGATCGCATATCGAAACACTCTGGAAGCAAAAGCCCGAACGCGCTTTGCCGTTTCCAAATTTCCTCTAGATTCAATCACCCGTAAAATTTGCAGTATTTCAAGAGGCAATATTTCACTCACAGGCCGGTTACCAATGGTGTCCTCAAGCTTGCTGGCAAACCACAGCATCTTTTTATGTGTAGCCTCCGAAATCCCTTCCCTCTCTCTTTTTTCGATTAGCTCTTGTGCCACCGACGAAAAGGTTTGGGCATTAGCTAGAGTTCTTTGCAAGCTTTCCTCTTTGCGCCTCATTGACGGATCTTGCCCACTTGCCAAGAGCTTTCTTGCATCTTCCCGCTTAGCCCGCGCCTCTTTAAGGCTAACTTCTGGATAGGTGCCAAATGACAATAGTTTTTCTTTGCCATCGAAAGCATATTTATGCCGCCACCATTTCCGGCCATTAGTATTGACTAAAAGAAAAAGCCCTTGTCCATCAAAGAGTTTATATGGTTTTTCTTTAGGCTTGGCATTCTTGATCGCAGAGCTTGAAAGCGCCATTTGGGGTAACTCCCATTCAGGAACGCCCGATCTTGTTGCAGTTACCCCGAAAGTTACCCCTGCTTGGGTTGGATATAGCTGGATATGACAAGACGCCCGTGGAATGAATGGCTTTTAAAATACCAGACAATTCAAGGCTTTTCAAACTTACTCGGATTTTGTGGGAAGAGTAATTGGTGCCCAGAAGAGGACTCGAACCTCCACGACCATACGGCCACTAGCACCTGAAGCTAGCGCGTCTACCAGTTCCGCCACCTGGGCAACTCAGGTGTGAGGCGGTTTTTACGGCTCTGATCAGACATTGTCAACGCAAAGAATTTGAAAATGTGAACAATTCACATCATTCACAGCAGAATGATAAAAGGTCTCTGGAAAATAGAGGTTTTTACGAATGAACCAGCCATTGTACTCTTCACCATTGTGCGGCCTCTGGTTAATGGTGCAGGATTGGATATCGAAACAACACAAGTGATCCAAATGTCGATCCGGCTCGTTTGAAGACTGTGACCGTGGAAACTTGTTTTTTGCCTGCCGGAGGGCCATGCCCGCCGTCAGTTAAGATTGGAGAAGGCGCGATGAAGAAGCCAAGCGAACAGATCGTAACCGTCTTTGGTGGTTCGGGATTTTTGGGCCGTCATGTTGTCGGAGCGCTTGCCAGAAGAGGCTATCGGATTCGCGTCGCGGTTCGAAAGCCGAACCTCGCCGGATATCTGCAACCACTCGGCACCGTCGGGCAGATCATGGCTGTGCAGGCCAATTTGCGAGATGGCCAGTCGGTCGCCAAAGCGCTTTCTGGAAGCGATGCTGTCATTAATCTCGTCGGCATCCTGTTCGAGACCAGCCGCCAAAAGTTTTCATCCGTGCATCGGGATGGCGCCAGGCGGATTGCACAGGCAGCGAAAGACGCCGGCGTAGGTCGCTTTGTCCAGATTTCCGCTATCGGGGCTGACAAGGCGTCCCATTCTGCTTATGCACGCAGCAAAGCGGAAGGCGAAGAGGCTGTTCTGACAGCCCTCCCTGACGCGATTATCATGCGCCCGTCTTTACTGATCGGAGCCGAAGACGACTTTTTCAACAAATTTGCCGCCATGGCCGATCTGTCGCCGTTTTTGCCCCTTGTAGGAGGTGGGCAGACCCTGTTTCAGCCAGCTTTTGTCGGGGATGTTGCCGAGGCAATCGCGCGGGCCGTTGACGGAGAGCTTGAAGCAGGACGTATCTATGAACTTGGTGGACCCGATGTGAAAAGTTTCAGGAATCTGCTTGAAATGATGATCAAGGAAACCGGAAAGAGTCGGCTTCTTTTGCCGATCCCGCTTTGGACCGCTTCCGCCATGGGTTGGGTTTTCGAAAAACTGCCCATGACCCCCGTCCTCACCCAGGATCAGGTCAAATTGCTCAAGTCAGACAATGTCGTATCCGAACAGGCGACCAAAGAAGGTCGGGATTTTGCTGGCATCGGCATCAACCCCACAGCAATAGAAGCCATTCTGCCAAGTTATCTCTGGCGATATCGTGATGGTGGTCAATATGACCATAACCCGGCGGCCTAGTCAGGCAGCCGGGGCATCAGTGCGGCTCTTTTTGAGAAGCCGGTCCAGTTTTTCATTGCCGGAGCGCTCCATCCGCTTTCGGCAATGGCTGAAAGACGCGGGAAGACCATATGGTTGAAGCGCTCGCGTGATGTGAGGGTTTCGCTCCAGATACATCCCTGAATGCCAAGCAATCGGCCATGCCAATCGGCCATGCTGTCAAGCGGTTCAAACTCATAGGTGGTGCGAGAGGATGAAGTGCCGGCCCAGGCCAGCCCAGGCTCCTGCCACCGATCAGACTGCGCCATGTCGAGATAATAGGCTTCGCCGGGGCATAGAATGACCCTGTAGCCCTTGCTTGCGAGGTCAGGGCCGCTTCTGGCATGCATCCATGCCATCAGAACGGCGTGCTCCGGGTCGAGCCCACCGCCCTCGGCAGCCTCCTCCCATGCAAGGGGTGTCTTGCCAGAGCGTGCGAGCCTGTTTGCAACAAAGCGCAACAGGCTGGCCTGCATCTTTGCGCTGTCTGCCTTGCCATCCTTGTCGCACAACCCCTTCGCCCTTGCCCAACTGGAGGCCGCAACCGAGCCGCTCCAGGCGGCCGGGGCCACTTCATCGCCCCCGATATGAATGTAGGGGCCGGGAAAGAGGTCCGAGACCTCGCCAAAAATCGTGTCCAGAAAGTTCCAGGTCGCGGCCAATCCGGGATTGAGCGCGTTGTTGACATAGCCCTGAACCGAGGTTCCACCCTCAAGGGCGCTTGGGTCTAGAAGTTGCGGCAATGAGACAATCGCCGCGTGGCAGTGTCCGGGCACGTCAATTTCAGGCACAATCTCGATATTAAAAAGTGCCGCATGGTCTAGGATCGTCCGCATTTCGGCCCTGGAGAAAAATCCGCCATGACGGGCAGGGCCGGACCCATGCTGGGGCAGAAGTGGCATCCCATGGCCGCGCCAGGCCCCTATCTCGGTCAACTGCGGATAGGCAAGGCTTTCGAGACGCCAACCTTCATCATCGGTGAGATGAATGTGAAAGCGATTGAACCGGTGCCAGGCGAGACAGTCGACCATGTCACAAAGGGCCTTGGTCGAATAGACCTGCCGCGCGACATCAAGATGCATGCCACGCCAGTCATACATGGGTCCATCCTCGATCTGCCCGCTTTTCGGGAACCCAAATTGTTGCGGATCCTTGCGTGCTGCGTGCCAGATCTGCGCCAGAGCGATCAGAGCGGAAAGGGCGCAGGATAGGCGGGTCTTGATCTCCACTCCATCGGCAGAAAAGGACAGGGCATAGGCTTCGGCGGCTTGGCTCCCATCATCCTCAGGCACCTGGTTGAACAGAATGGACGTCCCATCATGATCATCGGCGAATGGTCCGGGAAGCTGATACAGGCGCTGATAGAGTTGGTTGATGATCCGGCCTTCCCCTTGCAAGGCCAAAGGCAGCAGAAACGCATCCGGCGGTGTTGTGTCCCAGACACCAATCGACACGCGATTGGCAGCAGGCAACAGCCCCAGCTCAAGAGCATCACTGTGCCTACCAGATGCCTCAGCCCCTTTTTCCATTGCAGGCGTTGCAGGAGGTGGCGCCATGCCCTGAGCTGCGGGGGCAAATGGCCGGCACGCAATCTCTTTCGTGTGGCCGTCGGGCAGAATGAGGAAGGCGCAGGATGGACCATCGGTAAAATGACGCGGACGATGGGAGAGGCGCGGAATCACAATCTGCCACAGTACCCCATCCGCATCCGCCTTGAGGGGCTTGAGAGGCTGAAGCTCGTGATAATTGGCCGTTCGGGAAATGAAACGTGCGTCTGTCAGTTCGGTCTGAGGCGGAATGCGAACCAGCATGGTAATGGCGAGACGAGTGGAAACAGCCAGCTCCGTGCCCGGTCTTGCACGTATCCGCAAATGCATCTGGCCTGTCTCGCCGCCATCATCACACCAGTGACTTTCAAGGATCAAGCCCCCATCTTGCGTCATGTCATCACTCTCCCGCCTTGGCTGATCAAATCATATGCTGAGGGTAAGCCGGTGCATGACCGGGTCAAATTCAAACTTGACACCATCCACCGGCAATATCGCAAATCCGGGCGGCCCCAGCTCGCTGCGTTTTCAGTCGACGCAGCAAAAACCCGGCCTGACTAGGTCCTGTCAGGTCGGGTGAATGCTGAGTTTGTCAAATATACCCGGATCAGGCCGCTTCAACGTCCTTGAGGAAGGCGGCAATCATTCTCTCTAGCTCCTGAGCGCGCTCCGCAACATCCCTGGATGCGCTGGAAACGCCGGAAGCCCGCTGCGTGGTTTCTTCAGCCTTGTCTGTGACGTCGGACACATTGGTCGAAACTGATCGCGTGCCTTCCACAACCTGAGCCACAGCCTGAGAAATCTCATTGGTCGCGGCACCCTGCTGCCCGACTGCGGCGGCAATCGAGGCCGTATGAGACGTGACCTCGCCCATGATTTCCGCAATCGATCCAATTGATCCGGCTGCATCTCGGCTGGAATTCTGAATGTCGCCAACCTGTTGCGAAATCTCCTCGGTTGCCTTGCTGGTCTGATTGGCCAATTCCTTGACTTCAGCGGCAACAACTGCGAAGCCCTTGCCCATTTCGCCAGCTCTTGCCGCTTCAATTGTGGCGTTGAGAGCCAGAAGGTTGGTCTGTTCGGCGATCTCACGAATGAGATTGACGACCTCTCCAATCCGGGTCGATGCGGCTTCGAGGCTCTCTACCTTGTCATTGGACTGGACGGCGGCCTGGGTTGCGTTCTCGATGATGGCCCCGGTTTGCCTGACCTGCTGGTTGATGCTGTTGATCGAGGCGGCCAGTTCTTCGGCGGCAGAGGCCACTGCATTGACATTGTCGGCTGCCGTTTGGGAGGCTTCCCCGGCGGTTCCGGAACGCTTTGCGGTTTCATCGGCGATCTCGGTCAGTACCCTGGCGTCATTCTCCATACGCTTGGCGTGATCGGTAACGCTGGCCAGAACCTGCTTCACTTCGTGATTGAAATTGTTGATGAGGGCGGTAACGCGCTCGTGCCTTGTGTCTTCCTGCTTGCGGGTTTCCTTCTCCGCAAGAGAAAGCTCGTTGGCCTGAAGGGCGCATCCCCTGAAGACTTCGAGCGTTTTGGCCATCGTGCCGATTTCATCTGCCCGGTCGCTGTCAGGAACGGTCACGCTCAAGACGCCATTTGACAGATCAACCATTGCCTTGTGAAGACGCGATAGGGGCGCATTGATCATATGTGCCTGCCAATAGCCAATGATGATCCCGACAAGTGTCAAGCCAACAAGCACCAGAGCCGAGGTCCAGAGATAATCGTTCCAGATGCCTGTGAAATAATCGACAGGAACCAGCATATGCAGCAGACCGATGGTCCGCCCGGAAAAGTCCCGAACCGGATGCAAGGCGGATGCGAAGGTTGCCTTGCCTATTCTTCGCGGCTCAAGAAATTCGGTTTTGTCCAGAGCCGTCATCAGAGTGGCCTTGTCGACCATTGCCCCGCTGCCCATTGTGGAGGCAAACAACTCGACTTCGCCGGTATTTGCATCAAACTGCTCAAAGCTCGTGTCAGGCAGCAGGTAGAATTCGGTTTGCAACTCCCGGTTATCGACAAATTTCTCAAAGAGCTGCTTGTTGAATGTCAGACCGAATTCAACGGTTCCGACATGCTGGCCTTCACTGGTAACCGGAACGACACCTCTTACGCCGATCCCTCCCCGGCCGCGCTCAAGCCCCATAACCATCTTGCTGTCAGCATTGGCCGTCACGACTGTCTTGCGGAAGCCGGAAAGATCGTCCCCATGCTTGGCCGGTTTGTGCACCCGGTGGAAAGAGGTCGCCGGAGGGAGGTGGAACTGGAACTGCTGCACCCCGTTTTCCTCTTTCCACTTGGCAAAGCCTGAATCAAACAAGGCGCTCAGGGTTTCCCTGTCCTTTTCCGCCATTGCCTTTTTGACAATCGGCATTTCGGCAACCAGTGCGGCCCGGTTCGCCGCATCAGAATTCCAGTTAACAATCAGGCTGTCGAATTCAGCAATATAGGCGTTGATTTCACGCTCTTCGGCAACCTCGATCAGATTGCGAATGAGCAGGGAACTTGCCAAGGTCATCAAAACCAGCGCAACGATGACAACGCTGGTCAAGGTGAGGATCAGGCGGTGCTTGATAGACATAGTTTCTGTCGCCACTTTTGTCAGGGTTATTTTTAACTATCTAGTATACCGATTTAACAAGTTATGGTTAACAAACCAATAAACTGGATTTTGGTTTATAATACCCAAAATTACCCAAGCCCGTGTCCAGACAGAAAAAAAGGGCCCTAAAAGGGCCCTTTTCTGCCGATTTTTTTTCTGATCAGAAAAAACAACAGCGAACAAAACTCATCTGTCTACAGCCATAAGTAAGGTATCAATTGCATTTTCACAACTTAACCTGACAGGGCACAGATACGCATTAACCCGGCATTCTCATCAAACTTTCGTCTCACGATGCAGGATGTAAAGAGACGCGCCTACGATCAGAAGAGCTCCGAGCCAGAAGATGCCAACGGGAGCAAAACCGAATGCCAGCCAGCCAGCCAAAACATTGAAGGCCATCTTGATATGGTCAAATGGCTGCACATAGGCGGCATCAGCCACCGCATAGGCGCGCGCGATCAACAATTGGGCAATATAGACCAACAATCCCGACACCAGCAGCACCCCCAGAGCCAACATGGACGGCATTGCCAGCTCGCCTCCAAGCAGCATCACCGCATTGACCGGGGTCATGAGCAACAAGAGATAAATCGTGACAGCTTCCGGCGCCTCGTCACCCGTAAGTGTCTTGGTCATCAGAGAGGTTGCGGCCCAGCAGGCGGCGGCCAGTACGGGCCAAAATGCATAAAGGGAAAAGTCATCAGACCAGGGCGCAAGAATGATCATGCCCCCGACAAAGCCGATCACCGTTGCCGCCAGACGGTGTGGGCCGATCCGTTCCTTGAGGAACAGGTAGGCTCCCAATGTAACGAAAAAGGGCGATGTCATGATGAGTGCAATCGCCTGCCAGATCGGCACATAGGCCAGCCCGGCAGTCCAGGCCTGAACGCCAAGCACGGCGAAAACAACGCGCAGGACATGTTTGCCCAATTGTCTGGTCCGTGCAGCACCAAGCCCGACCTTGAAAAGCCAGGGCAGGCTACAGACAAAGGCAACAAAATACTGGCCAAAGGCCACGACCAGCGACCCGACTCCGAGTTTCATGGTCAGATATTGCGTAGACAGGTTGACCAGCGCAAAGGCAACGCCGGCAACAATCATATAGATGGCGCCCCATAATGCGCCAGATCGCATGACCGGCAGGGAAGCATCACTAGAGGTTTGGGAAATCTGATTCATTTCGCATTCCTTACATGGGTTCAGCATGAAACCATGACCGAACCGAAGCCAAAAGAATCAGGACGCACGGATAGCAGGCACGTACCACTCCGCCGGAAGCATCCTTCCAACAGCAGCACATGGGTCTATCACGTTCTCTTTCATCCGGACTTTAACCGTCGGCCCTGGACTTGCACCAGATCTGCTGGACCATTCCCGATACCGTGTTCGATGAACCAAGAATGCGCTCGCGGGCTTGAAGATGGAACCGATCCTGGACCGCCACTCGTCTCTTCTTACCGCCGGTGGGGACTTTCACCCCGCCCCGAGAACTCAGCTGTCATCTGACGAATACAGATGAAGCCCGGATAAAATGCTAAAAACAGCAAGAAAATGCAAGTCTTCATTTACCGTCGACCAAAACAGCCGGAAAACAAAAAGAAAAAGCGGGAACATCAGCCCCGCTCTTGTCATATCGCTATGTCAGCTTTTCTTGCACCATACGCTTTGCCCGCACTCTTTTCCCTGTTCCTCACAAGGATCCATGATACATGGTCAAAGCGGCGTGCGCGTTAGTAGGTTTCGCCGGTCGTCATGGTCGGACGGGCATTCTGGCGAGCGGCCATGAAGCGGTCAAACTCTTCCTTGTCTTTTGCACGATGCAGTTCAGCAAGGAAGTCTTCGAATTCCGCTTTTTCTGCTTCCAGTTTGCGGCGTTCTTCTTCCAGACGCTCAAGTTCGGACTTGCGATAGTCGTCAAAGGCAACATTGCCGGTTCTGTCAAACCCGCGATGGTGGCAATGATGACGGCCTGAGCCCTTGAATTCACGGTTAAGTCTCGTTTTGAAATCCTGGAACATCTCACGCATTTCATCACCCCATATCATATAGGCCAACATGGCAAGCCCTAGCGGCCAGAAGATAATGAAACCAATAATCATCAAGGCTATATGAGACCCTTTCCAAGATGATTTGAAGCTTTTACAGTGTGACATTGTCTTCCTTCCAATCGGTTTACACTTTTATACACATTGAACATGAAGTATTGCCTCAAGATTTGTTCAATGCGCTCTCACACCACAAGAGGTGGGACAGTAAATATCGTTCTTCAAGACATTGTTTTTTAAATTTATTTGCGATTCCGGCCTTGAAATGACGGAATTGCTACCATTGTGCCGACGGGATTCCTGATTTGACACCTTCTGAGACACGGTTCGAGCAAAGGAAAGATATGGTGAGCGGGGCCATGTCTGCATTATCCGCTTATTAATTTTTGGCAAGAAAGGCTGCGTTTATCCAATTATAGGTTGAAAGCTGCCCGTACAGATGAAATAGAAAAACTGTATTCACATGATCCGAAGCAGAAGATGAAGGCAACGATCATGTGACCAGGAAAGCCAGAACAAGGAAAACCCTCGCAAAACATCATTCGGAACGATTTTCTTGCTGGCAACGACAGTCCAATCAGGAAATTGTCCCAATATATCAGAACAGGTTGCCATAGCGGGATCGTCGGGCAAGAATGGCTTGCGATCCTTTTATGCAAGACCCCAAGGTTACTCTGTCCCATCATGCTTTTTGCCTCGCTGTCCGATCCGATATTTGCACAAAGACAGATCAAGCTGGACACCCTTGTCCGTTTGCGCTGGCTGGCGCTGGCTGGACAGGCAACTGCTGTTGTTGTGGTTCGACATGGCCTGGAATATTATTTCAATGCCAATTTCTGCATTGCGCTCATAGGTCTTTCGGCGCTGCTCAATCTTTTTCTGCAAGCCCAGTTCCGTAAAAGCGTGCGCCTGCGCCCGTTGCCCGCAACCGCTTTGCTGGCCTATGACTCGGCACAGCTGGGTGCCTTGCTTTATCTGACGGGTGGCCTGCAAAATCCTTTCAGCCTCTTGCTCTTGGTACCCGCCATTGTTTCGGCCACCATGCAGCCTGCGCGCTATACCGCTTTTCTTTCGATCCTGATTACCGGCATTGCGACGCTTCTGGTCTTCTTTCATCAGCCGCTGCCCTGGTATCACGGCAGCCCGCCACACTTTCCCTTCCTCTATGTTTTCGGCATCTGGATTGCAATTGTGCTGACCATGCTGTTTTTGGGTATCTATACCTCACGCATCGCGCAGGAAGGACATTTGCTCGCCAATGCCCTGTCGGCGACCGAACTCATTCTGGCCAACGAGCAGCATCTGACCAGCCTGGACGGTCTGGCAACGGCTGCGGCCCATGAACTCGGAACTCCACTCGCCACCATTCAACTGGTTGCAAAGGAACTTGAGCGGGAGCTGGATGACGACAGCCCCTTCAAGGAAGACATAAGCCTCATCCGCAATCAGGCAGAGCGCTGCCGCGTCATCATGGGTAAACTCAGGTCCCTTTCAGGGGATGATCACAGCAACTTCACAAAAATGCAGCTGGATGGGCTCCTTTCAGAAATTGTCGAGCCCTTTGAAAATCCGAATGTCGAGATCGAGCGTATATTTCCCGAGGATCGTTCAAACCAACCGGTTTTATGGCGCAATCCGGGGCTTTTATTTGGCCTGAGCAATCTGGTGGAAAATGCGGTCGACTTTGCCTATAGCCGCGTGGTGCTGGAGGTGCAGTGGAACGAGACCGCTGTCATGCTTCTGATCGCCGACGATGGTCCGGGCTTTTCAGACGCCATTTTGAACCGGTTGGGAGATCCATTTGTCACAACTCGTGCAAATTCTGCCCAACTCGATTATGATGCAACCTCTGGGCCAGCTTTGGCACAACACCAAAGATCTGGTATGAATGGGGGAGGATTGGGCCTTGGTTTCTTCATTGCCAAGACCTTGCTGGAGCGCACCGGCGCAAAAGTCACTACCATTGATCCAAAGATAAATAAACTAGGGAACAAGTATAAAAAAGCCAGTAAAATCAACGGAGCAATGATCGAAATCACTTGGCCGCGTTCTGTTCTTGAGGCAGATCAATAAAAGCGGTAAGTTTGATGCTACATTATAGGCGAGACCGATTGCCACACCCCAATTCAGAAGGCTTTCAAGCGGATGAATCAGCGCAATCTAGACAGGACGGGCAAACATGACAGCGGTTGAACAAGATCTTAGTACGCATCCAGGCTATCTCTTGCTTGTTGATGACGATCGTCCATTTCTTATCCGGCTCGCACGCGCCATGGAAAGCCGGGGTTTTACCGTTTTTTCAGCCGATAGCGTTGCCGATGCCTTGGCCGCCGTCAAAAATGAACCACCCCGTTATGCGGTCGTGGACATGCGCCTTGGCGATGGCAATGGACTGGACGTGGTTGAAACCATTCGCAACGCGAACCCGGATGCCCGCACCATCATGCTCACTGGCTATGGCAATATCACCACGGCTGTCACGGCCGTCAAACTGGGTGCCGTTGACTATCTGGCAAAGCCAGCCGACGCGGATGATATTTTCAGCGCCCTGATGAATGAAAATGCTTCACGGGTGGAACCGCCTGAAAATCCCATGTCAGCGGACCGCGTCCGTTGGGAACATATTCAGCGCATCTATGAATTGTGCGATCGGAATGTGTCCGAGACAGCGCGTCGGCTCAACATGCATCGGCGGACCCTGCAACGGATCCTGGCCAAGCGGGCCCCCAAATAGGCGCTTCCCATGCTTGTAGGTGCTCTTAGGGTGCAGTTGAGCACCCGCACCTCAATGCCCCCCAGAAATGAACAAACCGGCCAAAAGGCCGGTTTGAATAGCTTGTTCCTGTTACCAAGAGCGCGCAAGGCGCATCTTGTTAGAGCAGAGCGAGGTTAGCGGCGCTTTCGCGGCCATCGCGACCTTTTTCGAGCTCGTAGGAAACTTTCTGGTTTTCATCCAGACCGGACAGACCGGAACGCTCAACAGCGGAAATGTGAACGAAAACGTCCTTGCCACCGCCATCAGGTGCGATGAAACCAAAACCTTTAGTTGAATTAAACCACTTTACGGTACCTTGTGCCATACCAATTATCTCCAGTTATGCTATCCGTGAAAGCCGATAGCGCGGCATCTCCAGTCTGTATCGCTAGACTGACGCCCTGGTAGAGGTGGCAGCGGTCGAATAGAATAGTAATGCGGTCCGCTTTGTCACATGCTCTTGCGTCATTTTCAAGACAATTCTTCAAAATCAACGAAAAAACCCGTGAAAATCAGGTTTAACTATAAGTTGCATAAAAAATCTAATACAAATTCGAGTGTTTTTACGGTCCTATAGCTTAACAGGTTCAATCGTCGTGGGAACGCCCGGATCATGAATCGCATGCAGACGGGACGCGGCAAGTTGGGCAAAGCGCAGGGTAAGGGCCTTGCGTCGCGCGGCGGCCAGCTTTTGCGGCTCGACATCGCGAATAACCTCTCCACCATGGGCATCAGCGATGATCAGCCCTGCTTCAGGCGGGAAAATCTCGGGCGGGGTTTCTTCATTGGTAGCAAAGAACAGCCGGTCACAGAATTCCCAATAGTCGGGCCATTTCTTGTCGGCTCGAAAGTCGGCGATGGATGACTTGATTTCGATGATCCAGATTTCACCCTTGGCATTGATGGCGAGCAGATCTGCGCGACGTCCTGATTTCAGGGTCATCTCAGGCAGGCTGACAAAACCGCGGCGCTGCAACAAGCGCCCGGTGCCCCTTTGTATCTCAAGCGCTCGCTCGGATTGCCTCCCATCGACGGGGGCCAGAATTTCCGGTTTGATCATCTTGCTCATGAGTTCCCCTGCTCCTGACTTCAAGGACGTGTGAGCGTCGTGGCTTTTTCTGCCCTTTTCAATTTCAGCAACCAGACAAGGCCCGGCATATCAAGCATCCGTACATGTTACACTGCATTGCCTGCCGCATGTCCAGACGACCAGGCCCACTGAAAATTATATCCGCCCAACTGGCCGGTGACATCAAGGACCTCTCCCACGAAATAGAGCCCGTCCACATCAACCGCCTCCATGGTCTTTGACGAGATGGCCCTAGTATCAACACCGCCAAGCGTTACCTCGGCAGTTCGATAGCCTTCGGTCCCGACCGGGATCAATTGCCAGTCATGTACCGCTTGATCGAGCTTGCGCAAAGCCTTGTCGCCCAGCTCGGCAATATGGCCCTTGACGCCTTCCCGCTCGCAAATCGCCCTGGCAAGCCGTTTGGGCAACAGGTTGGCGAGAACGGTCGCCACATCCTGTTTGGGACTCAGCGTGCGGGCAGAGGTGAGGATTTCAAGGCAGCCTGCATCCGGGGCCAGATTGATCCGGATGGCCTTGCCTTCCTGCCAATAGGAAGAGATTTGCAGAATGGAGGGACCCGACAAGCCTCGGTGTGTGAAGAGCAGCCCTTCGCGAAAGGAGGTCTTGCCGAAACTGACGAGAGCATCGAGAGACAGCCCGACGAGAGGTGTCGACCATGCCTTCTGCTCTTCGGAAAAGGTGAGCGGTACCAGTCCGGGCCGCGTCTGCGTGATGGCGAGGCCAAACTGGCGGGCGATATCATAGCCCAATCCGGTCGCCCCCATTTTCGGAATCGACTTGCCGCCGGTCGCAACAATGAGCGAGAGCGCCTTTTCGCTTCCCCGGCTTGTCGCAACATGAAAGAGATTGTCCCGCTTCTCAACGGCCTTGATCCCGGTATCCAGACAGAGCGTTCCTCCAGCAAAGGTCAGTTCGTCGACAAGCAGGGTGACGATATCCCTTGCGGTGTCATCACAAAAAAGCTGGCCGAGCGTTTTTTCATGCCAGCCAATGCCATGCGCCTCGACAAGTCGGAGGAAATCTCCTGGTGTAAAGGCCTTGAGGGCAGACAGGCAGAATCTGGGATTGTCGGAAAGAAAATTGCTTGCCGTGGTGTTCCGGTTGGTGAAATTGCAGCGCCCGCCGCCAGAGATCCGGATCTTTTCGCCGGCCCTTCTCGCATGGTCGAGCAGCAGCACCTTTCGCCCTCGCTTTGCGGCGGTCAAACCGGCCATCAGGCCCGCAGCCCCGGCGCCCAGAATGATGGCGTCCCAGACCTTCACCCCGGCCTTTGCTGGCAGATCTTCATCAAGTGCCAAAGCCGTAGGATCAGTTGGGGCGATGTCGCGGGGCATGCTGGGGCGCTAACTCGATGGAATGGAAATCTCTGCTTGTTCTTCTTCTGGCAATAATCGAGTGAAGAGAGCGGGTCAAGCGCGTTCGGCGCGAGACACCCCCTGCGAGGCCGTCTCCCTGTGCTTTTCCATCAGCAGTCCGCTTGTCCGCAAGGGATCGAGACAGTCTCATGCAAGAGGCGACAGCTCAGGCATTGACCGCGTGTCGTGTCCTGTCCATTTCCGGCTTGGGCAATGTGATCGAGAGAATATGCTCAAGATCAGCGATTGCCTCGGAGAGATTTCCCGCCAGCTTGATCAAATGATCCTCACCTTCTTCATGCAGTTCGGCGGGTGTTATATCGCGCCAGGTGCGGCAGAGATCGAAAACGGACCGGGCTCCGATGTTGGCAGCCGCCGAACGAAGCGCATGAGAGCCATCACGGAACTCTTCCTCGTCGCAGTTGTTGACCGCCATTTTGAGGCGCTTGAGCGCGGCAATTCCATCTTCGCTGAACTGATGGGCCAAATCGACGACAAACTGCTCCCCGCCCAGATCGCGCAGATCTTCGATAACATGATTTGCAAACATATCTTCCATCCCCAATTTGTCCGCCACCGCGTGACCGGCTTTTCCGGTAGCGAGATACGGACTTTCCAAAATGAATTGATCAATAAGGTGTTTGAGACTTTCCCGCTCGATCGGCTTGAGCAGGCAAGAGGTCATCCCCGCTTCCCGGCAGCACTGTCGCGTCTGCTCTGAAGGGTCTGCGGTCAAGGCATGAAGGGCCGGTCGCCTTGCAAGGCCCTTGTCGTCGGCGAAAGCCCTGAACCGGCGTGCGGCTTCCAAACCGTCCAGTACGGGCATGCGAATATCGAGAAACGCCAGATCGAAGTCACCATCCTGCAAATAGCGGAGTGCCTGTTCGCCATTTTCCGCCAACGTGACCCTGTGGCCAAGGCTCGTCAGCATCTTGTCGATCACCATCCTGTTGGTCCCGCTATCGTCGGCAGCAAGAATGTGAAGAGGTTTCTCCGCCGGGTCCTGCTGGAGAGGAGCCACGCTGCCTTTTCGTCCGGGATGCGCAACCAGGCTGTCAGAAAGACACACCAGTTTGTTGATGCGATGCTTGAGTTCATTCCTCGGCAGATAGGCAAGACCAAGATGTGCAGCCGTCCTTGCAAGCGAACGTCCGCTTTCTCCCTCATGGCAGATCCAGACGACATGCGGGCATTGATCCTTTGCACGGTCTGCCAATTGCTGCTTGAAACGGGCCATGTCCTCGCCGAGCATGTCCCGGTCGACGAGCAAAAGGGCGGGACCACCTTGGGATGGCCTGCCAAAGAGACCGGCAAGCGCGGTTTGCGCATCGGCGAAGTGTTCGCAACGCAACTTTTCCGTTTTCAGTATGCCAACCAGTGCCTCGTCTCTCGTGATCATGGCAAGGTGCCGTTTGATCGGGTTCGCCTGATCCTCCTTCAGGAGGTCCATACCCAGCTCTGACAAGCCCAGAGCGATAGGCACTTGAAGAGAGAAACAGCTCCCCTCTCCGAGCCGCGACTTGACATAGATCTTGCCATTCATCGCATCGGCATATTCGCGGCACAGAGCAAGCCCGAGCCCCGAGCCACCAAATTTGATCAACACCAAGTCATCGGACTGGGTAAAGCGATCAAAGATCCGTGACTGCACGTCAAGCGATACTCCGATGCCCGTATCCATCACGTCAAACCGGATGACATGGTCACGCAAGTTGTTCTCGATGAGGCTCGCTCTTATCGTAACCCTGCCCTGTTCGGTGAATTTGACAGCATTGCTGAGCAGATTCCTCAAAATTTCTTCAAGAAATCTGGAATTGCCGAAATAGAGCCGCCGGAGGGAGGGATCAAAGTGAACCGTCAGATCGATCTGTTTTTGCAGGGCCTGAGGTGAGAAAGACCGATAGAGCCGTCCGATCAGAGCGAAAAGGTCGAAATCCTCATTCTGCGATGGCATTTTGCCATTTTTTGCGCGGGCATAGTCGAGCAGATGATTGATCAGCCGCAGAAGCGTGTCACCGGATTCTTCAATGGTTCCCAGCATGCGCCGCTGTTCGGTGGTCAGCCCCGTATCGCCGAGCAAATCACTCAAGCCCTTGATGACATGCAAAGGCGTGCGAACTTCGTGGCTGATCCCTTCCAGATAGGCGGATTTGGCCTTGCTTGCTTCCTGGGCGTCCGCGATGCGCTTGAGGTTGCTGCGCAGGAAGATGGACACCACAATCGCCAGTGTCACAACGCCACCGAGCTGGGACAGGCAAATCAGATAATCACTCGTCCAAAGGCCGAAATAGTCATAGTGGGCAGACAGCATGACAATGGAAAAAAGCGATGCCATGAGCAGACAGGGTGTTCCATAGCGAAAGCCGGCCGCCAGAAGGCTCCAGAGATAAATCGGATAGAGATGGACACCGGACGGCCCGATGATGAAGGCTACTGCGGTGAAAAGAAACTGGTCATTGGCGATGGAAAGCAGACGTCTGCCAACCGAAATCCCCGGCGAGTGCAGAAGGTGGACGAACTCGGCCAACAGGATCGCGGCATAAAGGCCAACAAAGACCAGAATGGTTTGAAACGTCTCACCCGGCAGAGGCGAGGGCACAAGCATCATGAACAGGCAGGTGGCGGCAAAGAGGGTCGACAGGAACACCCTCAGGAATAGCGCGTCATGTTCGCTATCCTGTCTTTCGCCAAGCAATATGCGCAACCGCATCACTTGGCCGGAAAGTCTATTTGGCAAATCGGTCGAGGAGTCCATGTTCTATCGCTTCCATTTTCGCTCAAGAACAAGCTGATTTTAGCGCCATTTGAGAGCGAATCGCGACTTCGAGTTCCTCTGCTGGCTGCGGCTTGCCGAAATAGTAACCCTGCGCTTTGTCGCAATGCTCAAGCTCCAGATACTGAACAATGTCTTCGGTTTCGACTCCCTCTGCAATCACCTCGAACCCGAGCGAATGCCCCAGATTGATCGTGGCTCGCACAATGGCTGCATCGGAGGGGTTTTCCGTCAGATCACGGACAAAGGACTGATCGATCTTGAGCCGGTCGACAGGGAAATGCTTGACATAGGAGAGGGAAGAGCAGCCCGTACCGAAGTCATCGATGGAAATCTTGACACCCAGATCGTGCAACTGGTTGAGTTGCAAGGCGACCTGCTTACGGTCATGCAAAACGATGCTCTCGGTCAATTCCAGATCGAGAAGATGGGGCGGCAAACCGGTTTCTGCCAGAATACGGGCCACCAGAAGCGGCACCGACTGACGCTGAAACTGCACAGGAGAGAGATTGACCCCGATGGTGAATTCGGGAAGCCCCATCTCGCGCCATTTGGCCCCCTGGCGACAGGCCTCGCGAATGACCCATTCATTGATGGGCATAATGAGGCCATTCCGCTCTGCGCGGGGAAGAAACTTGCCCGGAACGATGAGATCACCATCGACTGACTTCATGCGCAAGAGGGCCTCACAGCCGATGATCTGGCCGGTTTTCAAATCTACCTGACGCTGATAGAGCAATTGGAAGCGATCATGCTTGAGTGCCTCGCGCAGGCTTGTGTCAAGGCGTTGCTCCTCGCGGGCCCGAGCATCCATATTGGAGACAAAGAAGCTGAAACCATTGCCGCTCGCCGCCTTGGTTCGGTACATTGCCAGATCGGCATTGCGCATGAGCGATTCATAGGAGTTGCCATCTTCGGGATGAACGGAAATACCAACGGAGGCGGTCACCTGCGTTGAAAGCTTGATATGGGAAATGGCTTCCGGCATCGCTTCAACGATGGCGTCTCCCATTTGCTCGATTTGATGGTCGTTGGAAAGATTGCCTTGCAGGATGGCAAATTCGTCGCCACCGATACGGGCGACAAGATCATCTTCACCAGCGATTGAACGCAGACCTTCTCCGACATTGATCAACAACTCGTCCCCGACCCCGTGGCCATGCACGTCGTTGACCTGCTTGAAGCCATCCAGATCGATCAAATGCAGCGCAAAACGACCATCGCCACGACGACAACGGCCGATCTCTCGCTCGACGCGATCCCGCAACAAGGCCCTGTTTGCAAGGCCAGTCAGCGTGTCATGATGGGCCAGATGATGCAAATGGGTCTCGGCGGCCTTGCGATCCGTTATATCTTGGGAAGATGTCACGACACCGATCACCCTGTCGCCTTCCACCAGTGGTGATTTTGTCGTCAGAAAAATGCGCTTGATATCGTCGGCACCCCGAATTTCCTCTTCGAAGGAGCGAAGGCCGTTTTTCGAAGCGATGACCAGCTGGTCGATGGAATCATATCGATCAGCGACTTGAGCGCCCAGAAATTCCTTGCGGTGCCGTCCGACAACCTGACCAACCTTCAGGCCCAGATAGTTTGCCTGATTCACATTCATGAACAGGTAGCAGCCATCAAGGTCGGTCGCACTAACCATGACGGGCAGGGTATTGATCACGTTGACAAGACGGGATTCGCTCTCGCGCTGAGTCCAGGCGAGTATGCTCTCGCTCTTTTTCAGGGATTCAAGCAGGGAGTTGGCACGGTTCGAAAGAACCTTGCTCTGGCGATACATCTTGAGGAGATTTCGGGCTCGGGCAATGAATTCGCGATGATCGACGGGGCTGATCAGAAGATCGGTTGCACCTGCATCAAGGGCGCGCAGTCGCAGACGTCGATCTTCGAAAACCGTGACGACGATAATCGGAACATCCGTCAGGCGTTTGTCCGAGCGAATTTGCGCGATGAAATCGTCCCCATGCATGCCGGGCATGCTGAAGTCTGTCAGGATCAGATCGGGGTTGTTTCCCTTCAGCCATTCAAGCGCCTCAATCGGGCCCGGGCAGGTAACAACTTCCGTTTCGGCTTCGATACGCCGAGCGATCTGAGCATAGATCTGCCTATTGGTGTTCTGATCGTCAACGATCAAAATGAGTGCCATGATTTGCCCCACAAGTCCCCGGGCGCTCTTCCCCAAGGGCGCCATGCTTTCGGATATGACCGGGACACCATAGGAGAAAAATATTAATGGCGCAGGTACAGAATTGCCATTCTGACAGGTTAAGACCTGAAAGCTACAACTATCGTAAAGAAATGGTTACAGCCCCACACCATTGAAAATACATCATTATTTTCAATGCGTTAGTTTGCGCCACTGTAGTTCATGCCTTAATTCAGCGCAAGCCGCTCCACGGGTCGCTTGCATCTCGCGGCTCGGCTTTGCGCGCCTTGACATCGGCTGAACTTGCCATGCGGCGTGCTTTGGCGACCACCGCTGCGGTCTGGGGATCGTGACGAATGAACTCTTTTCTCGCCCCTGAAACCGTCAATTGCCCGGTCGCGGCAAGGAAAGAGTAAATCGCGATTACGGTATCGGCCTGCGAGTAGATTTCAAGTTCCTGAGCGTCAAGCAAAGAGACTTCGGCATCAAGAATGTCCAGATAAGACCTCTGACCCGCCTTTTCCTCGACCCTTACCCCGCGCAGAAGGTCCTTTGCGGCTGTCACCTCCTGGCGAGCCTGCCCCAGAGAGGCAACCGAAGCCTGGTAGCGCAAGAACTGCTCCTTGGCATTGGCCTTGACGTTGGCGGCAAGCGCATTTGACTTGTGCTTTTGCTGACTGCGGGCCGCCCTTGCGCTTTCAAGATCGGCCTTGCGTGCGCCACCATCGAACAGAGGCAAACTGAGACGCAGCGAAAAGCTGCGGTCAGACAGATCGGTCTCGGAGACGCTGGAGGCGTAATTCTTTGTCATCTCGCCCGAAACATCTACGGTTGGCAGAAATGCTCCTTCTGCGGATTTCACAGCATAGTCCGCAGCCTTGTCCCCGGCGCGAGAAGCACGCAAGTCCGGATGCATCTGCAAGGCCTTCTTCTGGGCTTCTTCCGGCGTTTGAGGCATATAGCGCACAGGCATTTGCGGGAAGATCAACTCACCGGGTTGATATCCGACCAAAGCTTCATAGCGACCTGCTGCACCACCGAGATCGGCCTTGGCCCCTTCAAGAGATGCACGGGCACGAAACAGCAAAGCCTTGGTTTTTGACAGGTCCGTGCGGGTCAACTCGCCAGCGCGAATACGGGCTTGTGTGGCCCGCAGTTGCTTTTCCAGATTGGCCACATGCTGACGGCGCAATGTGATCATCTTGCGTGCGGCATAAACATCCATATAGGCCTTTACCGCTTCGAGCAGCACTTCCCTTTCGCGGTTCCGCATCTGGTAGTATCCCGATTTCTCTTCATACTTGGCCTTGATCAGATTGTTCTTGTTCTGAAAGCCACTGAAGATGCGTTGACTTGCCTTGATGCCATATTGACTGGTGCGGATCCGGTCGACCCCGGACAGCTTGAGCTTTTCCTCAACCAGCGAATGGGAGGCGACTGCGCTGACCTGTGGCATCAGGGCCGCCGTGGCCTTCCTGGTCTGGGCCCGCCTGATGTCCTGGGCGGCCTGTTCGGCATGAATGTCCGGGTTGTTGTCATAGACGTCGTAGAGCATCTGCGCCAGATTATCGGCCTTCGCAGGCTTGGCACCAATCAGGGAGAACGCAACCAATAGCCCAACCAGCATAACGCCACCAGCCTTTGCCGAAGCCTTGCCGGTTGCCTTTGCTGCTGCAAATAGGTCTGGCCTTGATGTACGAAAAACCATTGTGATTGAAACCCACTCCTGGAGCACAGACTGATCTGGCCCCGACACGCAATACCCACCTCTTCAAGTCTTAGAAAATTATGGTTAACAAAGAGAAAAGGCAGACCACCGGGAGCGCCTGTTTTGATGTAGGACAACATCTATTTGTCCAGATCGGGACCGGAGAAAAACCCTGAGAACAAGAAGCGCGTTCTTGCAACTCTAGCGTTCAGAGAAAGCAACATCCATGGACCGGTAGACGGGTTTGAGCAGATAACGCGCCAATGACTTGGAGCCGGTAACGATGTCTGCTGTCACGACCATGCCAGGCAAAACAGGATAGGACATGCCCTTGCGCTTGAATTCGTTGGTATCGAGAGCGATCTGAACCTTGAAGTAAGGCTGCTTGTCCTTTTCATCCTCAAAAGAGGTGGCCGAAATCGTCTTGACCTTGCCCTCAAGCGATCCAAAGACATAAGGATCGAAGGTTGAGATGGTCACCTTGGCATCGGCACCCTGATGGATATGGCCAATGTCTTTCGGTTTGACACGCACTTCGGCAAGGATATTGCGATCATCGGGAACAATGCGGGCCACCACTTCACCAGACCGCACAACGGCGCCGATGGTATTGATCGGCAGTTCCTGCACGATGCCGTTGGTTGGTGCGACCAGATCAAGGCTTTGCACGCGATCCTGCTGTTTGGTCAGCAACCGGTCAACCTCTGCCAGTTCCGTTGCATTTTCGCTTTTTTCCTTGGCCAGATCAGAAAAGATCTTGGCACGGGCCTCATCAAGCTGGATCTGGGCCTCTCTGACCTGTTCGCGGGTGGTCGAAATCTTCCCATCAAGGGAATAGAGGCGAGATCGCGCTTCTTCGAGCGCGGCTTCGGCTTCCAGAACCGAGCGGCGCGAGGCATATTGCTGTTTGAGCAAGCCTGCCAGAATCTCATATTGTTCCTTGGCAATCTCGACCCGCTTGACCGAACTTTTATGCTCGGAAAGAGCGGCGTTATATTCCGCTTTCCTGCGCGCCAGCTGTGAGCCGTATTTGGCAAGCTCCCGTTCGATCCGCTCTTTTTCAGAAAGGAATACGCCGAGCTTGGATTGGGCGATCTCGACATAGAGGCTCGCGTCGCGACCCAGATTGACAATCTCCTGCTCGTTGATGAGAGCTTCCAGACTCGCCTGAGACATGCGCAGGGAAGCGGCACGAATAGCCAGTTGATCCCGCTCACTTTCGGTTGCGGTCGGACGCAGGCGGACAATCGGCTGCCCGGCCAGAACACGATCACCCTCGGATACAAGAATCTTGTCGATATACCCACCTTCCAGATGCTGGATGGTTTGCACCGAGCCTTGAGGCTGGATCTGGCCCGTTGCGTGGGTGACTTCAAGCACGGACGTGACAAAGGCCCAGATGACGAATGCGCCAAGGAAAATGAAACAACCTGTCACCACATAGGCAAACAGCTGGGGAGGCTGTTCGGCTTCCAGCGCCAACGGCAGTGTCAGGGTCTTGGCATCAAGACCGTCATTTTTGGACGCAAAAAACTTCACCGAACTCAACCTTGAGCAAAGACACACCGCATTTGAAGACCATCAAGGACAATGCTCTTCCACTCCACCTGAACACAAGCACCAGAGATTGCCTGACGCCCCCGAATTCGCTCAAACAGGACAGATCGCGCGTCAGCGCAGATCCATATCGATAAAAATAGCGATTTTGAGTTAATACATCCTTGCCTAAAAGACGTTGACAGAAAATATCAGTCCTATGCCACCGATTTGTTGAAGGCGTCCAGCTGAGGCAAGACCTGATCAGGCGGGCCGTTGAGAATGACCTGACCTTCATGAATGACCAGAATCCGATCCGCGATCTTCATGTGGCTTGGTCTTTGAGTGGTAAAGAGGATCGTGGCATCTCCCCGGAGGCTTTCCAGATAGGTGATGAATTTCCTGTCCGTTTCAAAGTCCAGATAGTTGGCTGGCTCGTCGAGAAAATAATAGGATGCCTTCTTGCTGAAGCTGCGGCAGAGCAGCAATTTCTGCTTCAGAATATCGGTCATCTTGTGCACATTCTCAGCCTTCAGGCGCGTTTGCAGCCCCTCCGGCAGGTCGGGATGATCCGGTTCGATATTGAAGAAATCCATCAGTTCCTGCATTTTCTCACGGCCGGTTTCCGGATCATTGAGATGGAAATTCTGTTCCACGGTTCCATAGAAAAATGTCGCACTGTCAGGCTGATAGCTTATTTCAAAGCGAAGCTCGCTCAGATCGATTTGCCGAATGTCCAGATGATCAAAGCCAACGGCACCGGCGACAGGTCGATAGAGGCCTGCCAGCAGTTTCAGAAGCGTGGACTTACCGCCACCGCTTGGACCTGTGATGGCAACCACTTCGCCGGGATTGATGACAATATTGGCGCTCTTGATCGCTGCATCAGCGGCCTTGGGATACCGGAAGGACAGATTCTTCGTCGAAATATGGCCTGCGAATTTGCGCGATATGCTTGGAATGACACCGGGAGTGCGCTCTGGCTGAGTGCGCATCAGATTGTTGACCATTCTTATGGCTTCGATCAGCTTGCCGACACGAGAGAGGCTCAAGAAAGCGTTCTGCAAGGGAGCCAGCACCCGCCAGATCAGGGCCATGATGGCAATCAGACCTCCGACACCTAGATCCCCCGACATGACCATGAGCGTGCCGACCCCCAGGGTCGATACGCCTGCCGCCATGGACAGGGTCTGACTGATGGTCTGCACCTGCCGCGAAAAATGCTGTGCCCTGAAATCAAGGGCTGCAAAGCTGGCCGCAGCATCCTCATAACGCTTCTGCCAAATGGCCTCTCCGCCCACATTGCGGATTTCGCGATGCATGAGGAAAAGCTCCATCATGATATTCTGCTTCTTGGACTTGGCGTCACCTGATTGCATCGTCTGGCGTTTTGCAATCGGGATTGTAACCGCAGCCAGGATCACGTAGCAAACGACAAGGATGGCAGGGATTGCTGCAATCCAGCCCCCGATAATGGCAATCGCCGTGATGAAGACCATCACGAAGGGAAGATCCAGGACCGCGGTGCCAAAAGAGCCAAGGAAAATCTCCCTCAGCTTTTCAAACTGGCGCAGGCGGGCGAGCTGGGAACCCATGGAGGCATTCTGGACCATGGTATAGGGCAGATACAGCAATCGCTGGAACACCTCGACGGACAAGGCGGTATCAAAGCGGGCTCCGATATAGGCGAGAATGCGGGTTCGCAAGGCGCGGAGCGAAAAATCGGCAGCGATAACCAGACCAATCCCCACCAGAAACATGATGAGGCTACTGGGTGCCTTGGAGGGAATCGCATAACCATAGACCGACATGATGAAGATAGGAACGGCCATGGCGGCGAGGTTGATGCCGAAGTTGATCACGAACAAGGAGAAAAAGAGCTTTCGGAAGGAACTCGCCGCATGCATGACCCAGCCGAAGGACTGTACGAATCTGGTCCGGTTGGCAATATCAAGCGGCTTGATCACATACACCACTTCCGGCTGCTTGTTGCAGGTTATCGTCTCTTCGTTTCCTGTCGCCCCATTGAAACAGTTTATCGTCTTGTCAGCGTGATTGATCGACAGCAGGATGCGAACCGTTCCCTCGGCATCCTGATACAGGCAGGGCAGTTTTTCCACCGATAGCGAGGAAAGACGCTGCTCATCGGATATGGCGACAAAATTCAGTCGGGTCAGAACGGCCCTCAGGCCCGTGAGATCATGAACCGTGTTGAAATGTGGCAGAACCTGCGCAAGATGACGTCCGCCACCGCCCCAGCCATGAAGAGCAAGCAGGACCTGAACGCAGCGTCCGGCAGAACTCCTGTAATCAATCCCCGACCATCTTTCCTTGATGCCCAGCCGAACTTCGAAATCGGAAAACGGCACGGGCTCATCCTCTGCGATTTGAGGTTCGCGCACTTCGGATTGCGGCTGCTCTGAACCCGGCGTTTCGGACAAATGGTGATCCTGAGAGAATTGCGCAAGCTCGGTGAGGTTGATCTCGCCATCCTTGGCCATGCGGGAAGCTTCGGCCAAACTCTCAACCGGCTTTTTTGTCTCCAGAGAGCTCTTGAGCAGCATGGGGCTCGAGCGTCGCTTGCCCCGGTTGCTTCGCTCTGCTGGCGGAATCGGTTTGGCGGCAAAGGTCGGCGTAGACTGGAATGGAGAGCCATTCTGCCCTGTGCATGCTCCGTGGGATCTACCCGGTTCCTTCAACGCTGGTGCCCCTTTTGTGTCCCTGTCTGAAAAATCATCACTCATGCGGATTTCTCCATGGCAGAAGCCCTCTTGGGCTCCATCGCGTCAGACTTTTCATCCGTTGCCGGCTTTTGTTGTGCTGGTGGCTCATGGATCTGCAAGGCGCCGTCCTTCAAAACGAGCTGCCTGTCTGCGATGGCCAGAAAGGACGGCCGGTTGGACAGGAAAATGATGGTCATTTCGCCACGCAGCTGTTCAAGCCCCTTTTTCAGCAAATTGTCGGCACGTTGATCCAGAAGCGCATTTGCCTCTTCCAGAATGAGAATGCGCGGCTTTTGGGCAATGGCCCTGGCGATGCATATCCGTTGGCGAAAACTGGGTGGCAGGGTTTCGTTGCCGGCGGTGCCCAACGGCATGTCATAGCCCTGAGGCAGCAATTGGATATCGCTCTCAAGGCCGATCAGTTGAGCGGCATATCTGGCATTTTGCAGCCCTTCGCGCGGATCGAACAGGGTCAGATTCTCAAGAATGGTGCCACTGAAAATCGCGGGACTGTTCGGCACATAAGCAATGGAGCCGGTGAGGTCGCTCTGAACGAGGTCCTTGACAGGCTTGCCACCAAAGCGGATCGTTCCCCCGTCAGGCAGCGCCTTGGCACGCAGCAACCTCAGCAGAAAATGATCGTCTCGCGCAAGGTTGCCCTTGATGCCGATGATCGAGCCATTGGGTATGTGCTGAGACATGACATAGGAGCGGTCGTTTTCGCGGTTTCGGAAAGTCATGACCACCTTGTCCAGCACGATCTCGCCTGATGCCAGCTCTGTCTTTTCAACCACCCTGTCGGGGTCGGAGTTGATCGAGAGAAGGGCATCGACATTTTCCTTGACCAGATCGAAGTTGCTGAGTTCGCTCCAGGACCGGACCGAGCGCACAAGAACCTCCACGGCACGCCCTCCGAGCAGCAGACAACAGGCAAGTGAACCGATGGATTGAGAGCCTTCGATGACAAGCAATGCACCACTCGAGACAATGGTGACCATGGTGACCGAAGCAAAGGCGGCGCTGAGCGATTGGGTCGCTCCGTCGATTTTTACCGAATGATGAAAAGCAACGGCGATGGATTCCTGCAATCGCTCATAACGGCGCATCATTTGTGGCTCGCAAGACATCGTCTTGATCGCCTCGATGCCAGAGAGCGCTTCGATCACGAAGTCATATTTGCGCCGATCCAGCTGCTGCCGCTCATCCTGCAAGTCCTGAATTTCTCGCGCCCTGACCAGAAGACGCCAGGCAAAAACGGAAAAAAGCCCCAGCAGCAGCAAGGCAATGGTCGGGCTTACAATGGCCATGACTCCAAGAAAAATGAAGATGAAAGGCAGGTCAACAATGCCCATGCGGGCCGGACCGGCAAACATGCGGGCCGTAATCGAAAGGGCGTTCATCCGGTCGATATGGGTGCTGGCGGCTTCCTTCTCGACCTCGTCAGGAGTTGCCTGCAACACGCGCCGGATGGCTTCCACCCCTGAAACATAGTCAATATATGAGGAAGACCAGCCGGAAATATGGGAGCGAACGACCTTCAGAAGCGTATCGATCACCATGACGATGAACAGCCCGCCCAGCAGGTAAAACAAGGTTGAATAGGACAGGTTCGGGATGATCCTGTCATAGATTTGCAGGATGACCAGAGGCATGCCCAATCCCAGCATGTTGATCACGAAGGAGGCCGCCATAATTCGTTTCGGTACGCGAACAAGATGGGCGAACCAAGTCTGCTGCATCGAGCGAGGAGGTTGAAAGACCGTTTGAAGTCGCAACAGCCTTTTTCTCGCAGATGCGTAGAGTCCTTCTGACGATTCAGACTTGATACCAGCCATATTTGACTTGCTCTTTTATCATTGGTGACCTTGTCACAGGTTCACACGCACCCAAATGCACGGCTCCGAAAGAGTTCCGGCCCGTTTCATCCCCTAGATCTTCTATATGACGCCAAGTCTCTTGATCTTTTCTTAACCAAACTTGCAATTTTTGGTCATTTTTGAAGCGAACCAGGCCAAAAACAGACGCCTTTACTGAAACGTAACCACTTTGAGAAAGGGCGGATTAACAAGACATATTATAGCGTCAACGCCAAATGTCCGATTGTTTCGGACCCTTCTTTTTAGGATCAAGGCGATGGCTGACACCAAAAGCTCCGACATTAAACTCGATACCAATCTGGCGAAATATGAAGCGAACCGCGTTCAACAGACCCTGCAAAAGGCTGAGGCTGACAAACAGGCGAGCGATTATGATACCGGAGACCGCACCGCCTTCCGTCAGGACATCCTGAACCCAAACTTGCATTACGGTCTTTCGAGTGAAGAGGAAGTTCTGATTTCCCAGGCCCAGAACGGACATGCTGGGGTTGGTATCAACTCGACGTCTTCCGAGCCGGTTGCCTCTGATCAACAATATTCTTCGGCAAGCAAGCCAAGCGCCCCTGACGGTTCGGCCAACTCTTCATCCGGTTTGTCAGCACCGGACGGCGAGATCGGTCTGAGCCCTTCCTCCGAAACGCTTTCAATCAATAATGGAACGCCTCTCTCCTCCTCTCAGGCCGCTCCGCTGCCCGATGGCAATGACGCAAGCATACTGCCCAATTTCCAGAATGCCAGCGATAGCTCTTCGTCCGCATCCGGCGGGGCTGCGGCTCCCCAACAAGACCAGCAAGCTTCATCCGACACAGGCAATCAACCGGTCACAGCCGAGGATGCCAAAGAGACGGTTTCGGAAAATGGACATCTTGAAGGTTCGGTCACGGCCACGGACCTTGATGGCGATGCGATCAGTTATAGCCTTGATGGCCAGCCAACCGAGGGCCATGTCACCTTCAATGCGGATGGCAGCTACAGCTTTGATCCGGGTACCGACTTTGATGATCTGGCGGTGGACGAGACCCGCACCGTCACCTTCGACTTCACAGCCGATGACGGCAATGGCTCGACCGATACCGGCACCGTCACCATCGTGGTCACCGGAACCAATGACGCGCCGACTGCGGTTGATCTCTCGGCCACGTCGGTTGACGAGAATGATGCAAGCGGCGCGGTGATCGGAACCGTCACCACAACCGATGCCGACACCAGTGACAATCACAGCTACACCGTCTCGGACACCCGCTTCGAGGTTGTCGATGATGGCTCTGGCAATATGGTGCTCAAGCTCAAGGATGGTGTCTCGCTCGACCATGAGAGCGAGCCGACCGTCACCGTTTCCATCACCACGGATGATGGTCATGGCGGCACCCATTCGGAAAGCTTCACCATTGATGTCACGGATCTCAATGAAGCGGTTACGGCAGGCGACGCCGCCGAGACCACGTCTGAGAATGTGACCCTGTCAAGCTCAGTCACGGCCACGGACCTTGATGGCGATGCGATCAGTTATAGCCTTGATGGCCAGCCAACCGAGGGCCATGTCACCTTCAATGCGGATGGCAGCTACAGCTTTGATCCGGGTACCGACTTTGATGATCTGGCGGTGGACGAGACCCGCACCGTCACCTTCGACTTCACAGCCGATGACGGCAATGGCTCGACCGATACCGGCACCGTCACCATCGTGGTCACCGGAACCAATGACGCGCCGACTGCGGTTGATCTCTCGGCCACGTCGGTTGACGAGAATGATGCAAGCGGCGCGGTGATCGGAACCGTCACCACAACCGATGTCGACACCAGTGACAATCACAGCTACACCGTCTCGGACACCCGCTTCGAGGTTGTCGATGATGGCTCTGGCAATATGGTGCTCAAACTCAAGGATGGCGTCTCGCTCGACCATGAGAGCGAGCCGACCGTCACCGTTTCCATCACCACGGATGATGGCCATGGCGGCACCCATTCGGAAAGCTTCACCATTGATGTCACGGATCTCAATGAAGCGGTTACGGCAGGCGACGCCGCCGAGACCACGTCTGAGAATGTGACCCTGTCAAGCTCAGTCACGGCCACGGACCTTGATGGCGATGCGATCAGCTATAGCCTTGATGGCCAGCCAACCGAGGGCCATGTCACCTTCAATGCGGATGGCAGCTACAGCTTTGATCCGGGTACTGACTTTGATGATCTGGCGGTGGACGAGACCCGCACCGTCACCTTCGACTTCACAGCCGATGACGGCAATGGCTCGACCGATACCGGCACCGTCACCATCGTGGTCACCGGTACCAATGACGCGCCGACCGCGGTTGATCTCTCGGCCACGTCGGTTGACGAGAATGATGCAAGCGGCGCGGTGATCGGAACCGTCACCACAACCGATGTCGACACCAGTGACAATCACAGCTACACCGTCTCGGACACCCGCTTCGAGGTTGTCGATGATGGCTCTGGCAATATGGTGCTCAAACTCAAGGATGGCGTCTCGCTCGACCATGAGAGCGAGCCGACCGTCACCGTTTCCATCACCACGGATGATGGCCATGGCGGCACCCATTCGGAAAGCTTCACCATTGATGTCACGGATCTCAATGAAGCGGTTACGGCAGGCGACGCCGCCGAGACCACGTCTGAGAATGTGACCCTGTCAAGCTCGGTCACGGCCACGGACCTTGATGGCGATGCGATCAGTTATAGCCTTGATGGCCAGCCAACCGAGGGCCATGTCACCTTCAATGCGGATGGCAGCTACAGCTTTGATCCGGGTACCGACTTTGATGATCTGGCGGTGGACGAGACCCGCACCGTCACCTTCGACTTCACAGCCGATGACGGCAATGGCTCGACCGATACCGGCACCGTCACCATCGTGGTCACCGGAACCAATGACGCGCCGACTGCGGTTGATCTCTCGGCCACGTCGGTTGACGAGAATGATGCAAGCGGCGCGGTGATCGGAACCGTCACCACAACCGATGTCGACACCAGTGACAATCACAGCTACACCGTCTCGGACACCCGCTTCGAGGTTGTCGATGATGGCTCTGGCAATATGGTGCTCAAACTCAAGGATGGCGTCTCGCTCGACCATGAGAGCGAGCCGACCGTCACCGTTTCCATCACCACGGATGATGGCCATGGCGGCACCCATTCGGAAAGCTTCACCATTGATGTCACGGATCTCAATGAAGCGGTTACGGCAGGCGACGCCGCCGAGACCACGTCTGAGAATGTGACCCTGTCAAGCTCGGTCACGGCCACGGACCTTGATGGCGATGCGATCAGTTATAGCCTTGATGGCCAGCCAACCGAGGGCCATGTCACCTTCAATGCGGATGGCAGCTACAGCTTTGATCCGGGTACCGACTTTGATGATCTGGCGGTGGACGAGACCCGCACCGTCACCTTCGACTTCACAGCCGATGACGGCAATGGCTCGACCGATACCGGCACCGTCACCATCGTGGTCACCGGAACCAATGACGCGCCGACTGCGGTTGATCTCTCGGCCACGTCGGTTGACGAGAATGATGCAAGCGGCGCGGTGATCGGAACCGTCACCACAACCGATGCCGACACCAGTGACAATCACAGCTACACCGTCTCGGACACCCGCTTCGAGGTTGTCGATGATGGCTCTGGCAATATGGTGCTCAAGCTCAAGGATGGCGTCTCGCTCGACCATGAGAGCGAGCCGACCGTCACCGTTTCCATCACCACGGATGATGGTCATAGCGGCACCCATTCGGAAAGCTTCACCATTGATGTCACGGATCTCAATGAAGCGGTTACGGCAGGCGACGCCGCCGAGACCACGTCTGAGAATGTGACCCTGTCAAGCTCAGTCACGGCCACGGACCTTGATGGCGATGCGATCAGCTATAGCCTTGATGGCCAGCCAACCGAGGGCCATGTCACCTTCAATGCGGATGGCAGCTACAGCTTTGATCCGGGTACTGACTTTGATGATCTGGCGGTGGACGAGACCCGCACCGTCACCTTCGACTTCACAGCCGATGACGGCAATGGCTCGACCGATACCGGCACCGTTACCATTGTGGTCACCGGTACCAATGACGCGCCGACCGCGGTTGATCTCTCGGCCACGTCGGTTGACGAGAATGATGCAAGCGGCGCGGTGATCGGAACCGTCACCACAACCGATGCCGACACCAGTGACAATCACAGCTACACCGTCTCGGACACCCGCTTCGAGGTTGTCGATGATGGCTCTGGCAATATGGTGCTCAAACTCAAGGATGGCGTCTCGCTCGACCATGAGAGCGAGCCGACCGTCACCGTTTCCATCACCACGGATGATGGCCATGGCGGCACCCATTCGGAAAGCTTCACCATTGATGTCACGGATCTCAATGAAGCGGTTACGGCAGGCGACGCCGCCGAGACCACGTCTGAGAATGTGACCCTGTCAAGCTCGGTCACGGCCACGGACCTTGATGGCGATGCGATCAGTTATAGCCTTGATGGCCAGCCAACCGAGGGCCATGTCACCTTCAATGCGGATGGCAGCTACAGCTTTGATCCGGGTACCGACTTTGATGATCTGGCGGTGGACGAGACCCGCACCGTCACCTTCGACTTCACAGCCGATGACGGCAATGGCTCGACCGATACCGGCACCGTCACCATCGTGGTCACCGGAACCAATGACGCGCCGACTGCGGTTGATCTCTCGGCCACGTCGGTTGACGAGAATGATGCAAGCGGCGCGGTGATCGGAACCGTCACCACAACCGATGCCGACACCAGTGACAATCACAGCTACACCGTCTCGGACACCCGCTTCGAGGTTGTCGATGATGGCTCTGGCAATATGGTGCTCAAGCTCAAGGATGGCGTCTCGCTCGACCATGAGAGCGAGCCGACCGTCACCGTTTCCATCACCACGGATGATGGTCATGGCGGCACCCATTCGGAAAGCTTCACCATTGATGTCACGGATCTCAATGAAGCGGTCACGGCTTATGGTGGAACCGTTACGGGATCTGAAAACACCATCCTGACTGGCAATGCCTATGCAACCGATCCCGATGGCGATTCAATTACCTTCAGCCTGGTTAGCCAGCCAAGCGAAGGCACGGTCACCATGTCGTCCGACGGTGCATCGAGCTTTGATCCAGGCACCGATTTTGATGATCTGGCCGTGGGAGAAAGCCGTACAGTCAGCTTCCAGTATCAGGCAGACGACGGCAACGGCAGCACCTCGGTAGCCACAGTCAATATCGTGGTAACCGGCACCAATGATGCTCCGACTGCCATTTTTGTCAGCAACGATGTGATTGATGAAAATGACTCCGGTGCAATCGTCGGCACACTGACGACGACCGACTTGGATACCAGTGACAACCACAGCTACACCGTCTCGGACGATCGCTTTGAAGTGGTCGAGGACGAAACCGGCAATATGGTGCTCAAGCTCAAGGATGGTGTCTCGCTCGACCATGAGGCTGCCGACACGGTAACCATCACGGTCACCACGGACGATAATCATGGCGGCACCTATTCGGAAAATATTGTCGTCACGGTCAATGACGTCAATGAAGGGCCAACCCTCAGCGCCAGCGGTTCGTACAACTTCCTCTATAACGGCAGTTTCGAAATCTTCAATGGCGGCACCCACTATGGTGGCGATGGTACGGGCTGGTTTGAAGATGCCTATATCGATGGATGGACCCAGAGCGATATCGACATTCATGAAGCGGGGCATATGAGCCTTGGCGCAACGGATGGCGACTATCATGTGGATTTGGCGGAGTCCTCGAACGGCACCCTGAGCCGGGAAATGGAGGGTCTTGAAGACGGAGATACCTACACTCTGTCAATCGACTTGAAATCCCGCGGCGTGAATGGAGATGGCGTAACGGGGACAGCGGAAGAAGCGCTTGGGCAAAGCGTCGTGCAAGTTGTTTGGAATGGTGAGGTGATTGCAACCATCGACCCGGCAGAACAGGGTTTGGGTTGGCAGACTTTCTCACTGGAACTGATCGCCGGATCCGGCGATGGCACCAATACGATCAGCTTTGTCGAAGTGGGTTCCGAAAACAGCTTTGGCACGCTTATTGACAATATCCAGATCAACGACAGTGAAGGTTATGGTGTCGTTGAAAACGAGGCAGGGGCCGAAATTGCAGTCCTCAGCGTGACCGACCCGGATGTCGGAGAATCCTACAGCTACACTGTGAGCGATTCCCGCTTCGAGGTGGTTACCGTTGATGGCGAAACGGTTCTCAAGCTCGTTGATGGCATCAGTCTGGACTATGAGGCAGCTGCGCAGGTTTCGGTCAATGTGACTGTTACGGACAGTGGCGGCCTGTCCGATACGCAGACATTTGACATCAAGGTCGGCGATATAGACGATTCGGCGACATACAACACCGTGACGGGTACCAATTACGGCGATACTCTTTCCGGGTCGGACGATGTCGACAAAATCTCCGGTCTGGACGGCAATGACACCATCTCGGCCAACGGAGGAGATGACATTGTCTATGGCGGCGTGGGTGAAGACAATATTTCCGGCGGCCTGGGCAATGATGACATCTATGGTGGCGATGACAATGACACCATCTCCGGTGGCGATGGCAATGACTTCATCAACGGCGAGGATGGCAATGATGTCATTCATGGCAATGCCGGATCTGACTCCCTTCATGGTGAAGCGGGCAACGACTGGATTTACGGCGGCGACGGCAGTGACACGATCTATGGCGGCGAGAATAGCGACGTCCTGTTTGGCGAAGCTGGAAATGACACCATCTATGGCGGCTCTGGCGATGACTATATCATAGGCGGTGCAGGTGACGATTATCTGGCTGGCGGTGAAGGCAATGACACCTTCTACTATCTGGTTGGTGACGGCAACGACACAGTCAATGGTGGAGCGGCTGGCGACTGGACCGACTCTTTGCAGATTCTTGCAACAGATGGATCCTCGACAACCGAATTCAATGTCGATTGGACAATCACCCTTTCTTCCGGAACCTATTCGATGGGGACCGGCGAAGAATTGTTGCTTTCCGATGACGCAGTAGGAACGATCGAATTCAACGATGGAAGCCAGATTGAGCTGGAGAATATTGATCGAATTTCCTGGTAATGCTTGTCAATGCAAGCGAATACAGAGATCAGTTCCGTTTTATCTTGTCCAATTTTATTGCTTTCCGCCCACAAGATCACAGTTAACGTAATTTTAGGGCGGAAAGGGTAAAATCGGGTACGGAATACCGGTAAGATGAGGCTTCGATGATTGACACTATCTCAGATCTCGCGCGCGAAAAATCGAGTGACAAAAGACGTGAACTGCTCGGCCGTGTGGCGGACCTGTTCTTTGATGGTGCCGAACATCACACCGAGCAGGAATCACTGATTTTTCGCGACATCGTCATGAAAATGCTCAACGAGGTAGAACTCGAAGGCCGGGCAGAATTCTCAAATCGCGCAGCCACTCAGACAAGCGTTCCCAACGATGTCGCGATGAAGCTGGCGCAGGATGATGTACAGGTTGCCGGACCGATGCTTCAGCATAGCCCGGTTCTGACCGACGAAGATTTCGTCACCCTGTCCCAGACCTTGCCAAATTCCCACCTTGAAAAGATCGCCCAGAGGGAGAGCCTCAGCGGAGTTGTCACCGATGCCCTGATTGAAAATGGCGGACGCTCGGTCTGGCACAAGGTTTCGCAGAACAAAGGGGCTGAAATCACCGAAAAGGGCTTTGAGACCCTCGTCAGCAATGCCTCCGGTGACGACATCTTGCAGAATAACCTGTGTTCACGACCCGATATCACCGAGCAGGCAGCCAGAAAACTGTTGCCGCTGCTGCCCGACGAAGGCAAAAAGCGCCTGTCACAATTGTTCGAGAAGAATGCCGAGCTTGCCGGTGCTCTGGTTGACGGCGCCAAAAGGAAAGTGGCCGCCGAGAGCCTTCTTGGCAGGAATGGCAGGATCGAGACCAAATTGCTCATTTCCGACGTCAAGGAAGGAAAGGCCGATCTCTCTGAAAGCCTCATTCGACTTGTCGAAGCGGATCGCGGGGGCGACATCGTTCTGTTTCTTGCCGCGATCGCCGAACTCAATGAGCCGGTTGTTTCCAACGCGCTTTATCAGGCCAATGGCGAACCGATCACCATTCTTTGCAAGTCAATTGGCACAAGCAGTGCTGCCTTTGCCAAGCTGATGGCTTTGCGGTGTGAAAAGCTCAACCTGTCGCTGGCGGAAGCCGGGCGTGCGGTTGCCCACTTCAAGGATCTTGACGTTACGTCTTCCCAAAGGGCAATGCGCTTTGTTCAGATGCGCAACAATCTGGGACCGAAGAAAGCAAGCTGATTTCCGAGACCTTCCTTCCGAACCTGTTTTTCATGAAAAAGGGGTGTTCCGACAGAACACCCCTTTTCGGTTCATGAAAGGCGAAGAATCTCGGCTCAGATCGGGCTCGTTGCTCTTTCAACGCTGTCTTCTTCGCTCTCCTCTGTGCTTTCAGAGCTTTCAGGGCTCAGAACCACGGCAAGCGCATCACGAGACAGGGTTCCCTGGAACTGGCCTGCCTCATCCACGACAGGAACCGGATAATCGGCAGCGAGGGTTTCAGGCAAGACTTCTTCAAGCGCGGCAGCGGGAGAAATGAACGGCAAATCCTCATAATGCTCATCACTGAGCTTGGCGGTCTTGTCTTCCTGATAATATTCTTCCAGGCTCTCCTGACTCAGAGTCCCCTGATAGCCATCGTCTGTCACATGATAGGCATATTCATCCTTGTGCGCCCGCATCTGTTTGAGCGCACCAGCGATGGTATCGGCGGTAATCCGGAAGGTCTGTGGTTGCATCACCGTTTCAACCGTCAGGGCGCGGGCCCGGTTCACATCCCGGACAAATGCCTCGACATAGTCGGTTGCCGGATTGAGCAGAATTTCTTCCGGTTTGTCGTCCTGAACCAGCTCCCCATCCTTCAGGATGGCGATGTTGTTGCCAAGGCGCAGAGCTTCATCCAGATCATGGGTGATGAAGATGATGGTCTTGTGCAGTTTTTCCTGAAGTTCGATCAGTTGATCCTGCATCTCTGACCGGATCAGGGGATCGAGTGCTGAAAAGGCCTCATCCATCAACAGGATGTCGGCATTGGTCGCCAGCGCACGAGCCAGCCCGACGCGCTGTTGCTGCCCGCCCGAGAGCTGTGCCGGATATTGCTTCTCATAACCGGCCAGGCCAACCGTTGCCAGCCATTCGGTCGCTCTTGTCATTGCTTCGCTGGAGCTGACGCCCTGAATTTTCAAGCCAAAGGCGACATTGTCAATAACGGTGCGATGAGGCAGCAGACCAAAGCGCTGGAACACCATCGACATTTTGTGACGACGGAAGTCCTCCAGCTCTTTCTGTGAAAGGGTCATGACATCCACACCATCCACGGTGATCTGACCTTCGGTCGGATCGATAAGGCGGTTGAAATGGCGGATCAGGGTCGACTTGCCGGAACCGGACAAGCCCATGATCACAGAGATCTCACCCTTCTTGATCGACAAATTGATGTCTTTCAAGCCCAGAGTGTGACCGGTCTTGGCGAGAATTTCGTCCTTGCTCAGGCCTTGATGTACCAAAGGCATGTGTTTTTCAGGCTCAGGTCCGAACAGTTTGTAGAGCCCTTTAACTTCAATAAGAGTTTCACTCATCAGTGGGCTCCCTTCATGTGTTTCTGGCTCCGTTTTGCATAAGCCTGAGAAACACGGTCGAAAATAATCGCCAGGGCCACAATCGCCAGACCGTTGAACAAACCTAGCGTGAAATACTGGTTCTGAATGGATTTGAGCACCGGCTGTCCGAGGCCCTTGACACCGATCATGGATGCGACAACGACCATCGCCAAGGCCATCATGATGGTCTGGTTGATGCCGGCCATGATGTTGGGCATGGCAAGAGGGATCTGAACGCTGAAGAGACGTTGACGGCCATTGGCCCCGAAGGCGGTCGCTGCTTCCAGAACTTCCTTGTCGACCAGACGAATGCCGAGGTTGGTCAGGCGAATAACCGGGGGAATGGCATAGATCACCACCGAAATGAGCCCCGGAATCTTGCCGATCCCGAGCAGCATGACAACCGGGATAAGATAGACAAAGGCTGGCATGGTCTGCATGACATCGAGAATCGGGGTCATGACCTTCTGGAACCTGTCAGACCGGGCCATGCCAATGCCGATGGGAATACCGACCACAATGGAGAGCAAAGTGCAAACCGTGATCATGGACAGCGTTGCCATCGTGTCTTTCCACATGCCGAAAACTCCGATCAGGAGTAGTGCGGCGACAACACCGATCAGAAGCTTCACTGACCGGCTTGCCAAATAGACGATGGCACCAATAACCAGAATGATGATTGGCCAAGGCGTGTTGATCAGCAGTTTTTCAAACCAGACCAGGAAGGATAAAAGAGGGTGAAAAAACCCTTCAATCGCTTCGCCATATTCGCGTGAGAACGCTTTGTAGGCTCCATCGAGCGTTTTGCGAATTGCCAGCAGATCAAGACGATCTAGCTGGGGAAATTGGGTTAGCCATGACGCATCCGCCATTCATTGTCTCCAATCATGTCATCGAGACAGCGGATATCTGTTTTTAAGCTTTTTCAAAGCCTGTTCACTGCCTCAATTCAATTTGTCAATCAACTTGTCTGCTGTCAGAGAGTATAACTGAAGGCAGAAAAGCAGACCTCTCAAGAAAGAACCCGAGCGACATGTGCCGCTCGGGAGAAAAGCCCTGTTGGGATTACAGAAATTACAGGCCTGCTACTGCTTCTTTGACTTTTGCAGCAATGTCGGCTGGAAGCCATGCAGACCATTTGTCTTCATTTTCAGACAGGAAGTAGGCCGCAGCATCTTCACCATTCGCCTGATTGTCTTCCATCCAGGCGAGATAGCCGTTCATGTCAGCATTCTTGAAAGACCGTTTGGCGAGGTAGGCGTTGATGTCATCATGGCCCTTGGCGAATTCACTGGTTACGACGGTCCACACTTCGGAAGGCGGATACATGGTCGGTTTTGGATCCGTGCAATCTTCCTGAGTGATGCAACCGCGGAACATTTTTTCATCAATGCCAGAGCCGAAATCGACCTTGACCATTTTGTAGCGGCCAAGAACAGCGGTCGGCGCCCAGTAGTAGCCAAACCAACCTTCACCCCGTTCATAAGCCTTGGCGATGGCCCCGGCAAGGCCTGCACCTGAACCCGGATCGACCATTTCAAAACCAGCTTCGTCCAATTTCAGAGCCTTGAAGAGGTTGCCGGAACTGATCTGGCAGTTCCAACCGGCCGGGCAGCCATAGAAACCGGAGATGGAATCATCTTCCGGGTGCGGGAACAATTTGGCGTTCTTGAGAACACCCTCAATCGTCGCAAGGCTTGGGTCTTTCTCGACCATATAGGCAGGAACCCAGAAACCTTCTTCACCGCCATCGGTCAGAGACACGCCGGAGATAGCCAGACGCCCCTCTTCCACGCCCTTGTCGATTGCAGCGCGCATGGCATTGACCCAGAATTCCGGTGCAATGTCCGGTTCGCCTTTCTCGGTCATGGATGCACCTGTTGGCATGGTATCACCAGGAACAAGTTCAGCCTCACACCCAAAGCCATGCTCAAGGATGAAGCGATCAATGTTGGCGATCAATGTTGCCGAGTTCCAGTTCATGTCAGCAATAGTGATTTTGCCGCAGTCAGCTGCCTGTGCTGTAAGAGCCGAGCCTGAAAGCATCAGCGCAGCGATCATAAGGCGTTTCATGGGATTGAACCTCCAGAATTGGTATATCAAATTTGATCAGCCGCCGAGCATCGAAAGGCGCACCCGGTCGGCAATAACGGAATTTTGGTCAACCACCCCAAACCGAACCACAAGCCGGTTTTCAGGCAGCAGCATTCGGCGCCGAGCGAAAAACACCACCCCGACGCACCAAAAGAATAAAATTCACCAACTGAACCGACAAATCAGTCAAATCGCATAATCCGTTGGTCCAGTTTTTATCACAACGCGAAATCTAACAATTCCAGACCATTGCCGTCAATGAAATATTGGCGTTCAAATGATTTTGTGAAATTATGCGCCTTCAAAGGCCTTTTATTTTTCTTTTGAATATTTTTTATGACAGAATCAAGAAGCTGATTTTAAGCTTTCTATTCTTTTGTTTTACTTTAATAGTTTTTATATTTACTTTTCAATCACCAATAAACCCAAATTCCAAGCATGCAGCAAAAACGGATATCAGGCCGCGAAAGAAGCTTGTGGAATGTGACGAAATATGAGGCAAAGGTGTTTCAAGCCTGTTTTTTGAGGCACGCATGCAACAAAATGCGATTTGACAAAGACTACTCGTCTTCACCGAACCGGCCATCAATCAAATCATTCAGCGCCTGAAGCACTGCCTCGGCATCCTCACCCGTGGCCACGACATCAATGCTGCAACCGGGAGCGGCTGCCAGCATCATCAAACCCATAATAGAATTGCCACTGACCGTCTGGCCATCTTTGGTGACCAGAACCGTGGCCTCATACCGATCTACCATCTGAACGAATTTGGCCGATGCGCGTGCGTGCAAACCACGCTTGTTTTTAATGAACAATCTTTCTGAAACGGAATTCTGGGACACGTAAATTCAGATACCTTCTTGATTTCGACTCATTCTGTTCCGGTTGCCTGTGGTGAAGAGCGTCACTCTTTTTGCAATGGGATCCGAGATTGGCAAAGTCTCAAGACGTCATCGCGGTCATTCGCCAGAAAGCAATTTGCTGGCAATGTTGATATATTTGCGACCGGCCTCGCAAGCCTCCGAAACCGCCTCTTCAAGCGATCTGTCGGCCCGTACACTGGCGAGCTTGATCAGCATGGGCAGATTCACGCCCGCAAGAACTTCAATACGCTCTTCATCCATGACGGAAATCGCCATGTTGGACGGTGTTCCACCAAACATGTCGGTCAGGAGAACGACGCCCTGCCCCTTGTCAACCGCATCAACCGCATCCAGTATGTCTTGACGCCTCTGTTCCATATCGTCATCGGGACCGATGCAGATCGTCTCGATTTGCTCCTGCTGGCCAACAACATGCTCCAGAGCCGCACGAAATTCTTCAGCCAATCGACCATGCGTTACTAGGACAAGACCAATCATGATATGCCTGCTCTCCCTTTTGCTGGAGCATTTCCACCTTTTTGGTTCAAACAAGACGACAAAGCCCCAGGGGCAAGCCGCCAGGTCCGACCACTCGTCCTATCTTCACCACTCGTTAAGGGAACGCAAGCCCAAAGTTCATTGCCTTGCCTTCATGACAGGTCCTTCCATGTGGATAGAAGGCCAAAAATCAGATCGCTGGCTTCAATCACCGAACGTTGCGGCACGTCAAGGGTGGGAATCAGATGTCCCATCAAGGATGTGTGACATTGTTCTCTTGCGGGCATTCGCCTGATTTGCCCGGACGGTGTCAGATCGACGAGAAGATGCATGACAGCATATCTCAGGCATTCGTCTTGCCCTACGCTTGTGACACCAATGCCCCTTATCTCCTGCAAGCCATAAGTTGCCGTGGGCGCAAAACCGAGAAGGGGGGGAGCAGTCGCTTCCTGCATGCCCTCTGCGCCATTGTCCGGCAGGCGAACAAGCTTGACATAATCATCGCTGACCAGGGCCGAATAAAGCCCTTCAGTGGTGGCCCGCTCACGCAAATACCGTTGCAAGAGCGACTTTCCGCTGCCACTGACACCGCGCAGAAGAAGACCGAACTGATCCATGACAATCGCTGAAGCATGCATGACGCATGTTTCAAGATCCGGATCGATGCCTGATGGGAGCTTGAAGATCGGTCCGGAACCGGTCTCATCGATATCAGGCTCAAAATGGTCTGGCATTCATCCCTCGCGTCCCGTTCTCAGATCGAGGCAAAGTCTCGACCTTGTGCCCGATCAATCCGTCTTTGCATCACTCTTTGACGCCAATGCGGGAGAAATGGACGGCAGCAAGACCGTGAATTGGGCTCCCTTGACGACTTCCTCTCCGGTTTCCTCATCAAATTCCGTACGATTGGACACACTGATCTCGCCATTATAGGCTTCAACGATCTGCTTTGAAATAGACAGGCCAAGCCCTGAATTCTGGCCGAAATCCTCGCCTGTTGGCCGATCCGTGTAGAAGCGCTCGAAAACCCGGTTGACATCTTCGGCCTGAATTCCGGGTCCGTCATCATCTACGGTCACCTTGATCCAGTGCGCAGCATGAGACAAGCAGACCCTGACCTCCCCACCTTCGGGGGTGAAGGAGCGCGCATTGTCGATGAGGTTGACAAAAACCTGCCCGAGACGGCTGTCGTTGCCATTCACCTTGAAAGCTGCGGCCTTTTTGGAATGGGGCTTGTCCGTCTTCAAAGTCACTTGCGTGTCTCTCTTGCCACCGATTTCATTCTGGATCGCGACGATCGTGTCCAGCAGGGCATGCAGATCAATGGCCTGAGATTCCTGCCGAGCCAATTCCGCATCGAGCCGAGACGCATCGGAAATGTCAGAAATCAGCCGATCCAGCCGACGCACATCATGCTGAATGATATTGGTCAGGCGTTCGCGGGCGCTGTCATTCTTGGCCAAGGGCAGGGTTTCGACCGCAGAGCGCAAGGAGGTGAGCGGATTTTTCAGCTCATGGGAAACATCGGCGGCAAACGCCTCGATTGCATCCATTCGCTGAAACAGCGTGTTTGTCATGTCGCGCAAGGACTGGCTGAGATGGCCGATTTCATCTTTTCGGTCGGAGAAGTCGGGTATCTCTTCACGGAATTTCACACCACGGCGCACGCGCTCGGCTGCCTCGGAAAGCCGTCTTACCGGCCCGGCAATCGTGCCGGCCAAAAGGATCGACATGGTTCCCGTAACGAGCGCGGCAATGAGAAAGACCCGCACGATACCCCAGCGCTCGGCCTGAACGATCTTGTCGATGTCACCATCGCGGGTGGAAAGCAGCAGCGCACCGGCGATCACCCTTGAACGCTGGATGGGAACGGCCACCGATACGATCAGCCGACCTTTTTCATTGACCCTGACAATTGACGCATCAGACCCGTCAAGAGCCATGGCAACTTCCGGATAGCTGCGCCCGTCGGTCACCCCCAATTCCTTGTAAAGGGGGAGATCGGCACGACGCAGCCAGTTCATGAAACGCTTCCAGATCTCGCTGATGCCAATCTTTTCCTCTCCTTCGGGAGGGGGCAGGTTGGAACGCAGAATGCCGGTTGATTGCAACTGATTGGAGTCAACAACAAGGTTGCCCGCAACATCGTAAACCCGGGCGCGCGTGTCGGTGGGTGAAATCGCGGCACGCAGGATCGGGGCGGTGCGCTCGGGATCGATGGGAAAATCAAAATATCCGAACGTGTCTTCAGCCGGCGTGAAGCTCTCCCCGGCCTGCAACTCGAACAATCTCTCGGTTGGCAGGGTTATGCCATCAACATCAAGCGCAGCAGAGGCAGAAACAGCGCCAGCGATGATCTTGCCCTGCGTCAGCAACGACCGCACCCTTGCATCAATCAGCCCCTCACGAAACTGATTGAGATAGAGGATGCCAATCACAAGGACGGCAAGGGCTGTCAGATTGAGAAACACAATCCTGCGGGTGAGCGAGGAAGAAACTGTCGAGGTGGCCAGACCAAAAAGCAGCTTTCGCACCCCTCGCAGAAAGGAGCGCGTCTTCTTTCCCTTGCCTTTTTTCTTTGCCGGGGTGGCTCCGGATAGGATCTGCCTCATGTGCTACAGCTTGTCTCTTTATAGTCTGGCGGTTCACGTCGCCCGCTCCAGCGCGTGTGCCTCTTCTTGTCCATCACCCACGCGCTTGAAGCCTTGCGGAGACAAGGGCGCATGCCATCAGCGCCGAGCCCCCCGCGGTTGAGGCCTTCGAGACAATCGCTGCTGTCACTCCCGGATGCACCAAGCCCTCATCGGGCCACCCATCCAGACGATGCCCCCCAACACAGAGGGCAACTCTTTCTCTCTATTCTTCGCGGAACCGGTAGCCGACACCATAGAGGGTTTCGATCATGTCGAAATTGTCGTCGACCGCCTTGAACTTCTTGCGCAGGCGCTTGATATGGCTATCAATCGTGCGATCGTCAACATAGACCTGATCTTCATAGGCCGCATCCATCAAGGCATTGCGGCTCTTTACGACGCCGGGACGTTGCGCCAGAGAGAACAGGATAAGAAATTCGGTAACCGTCAGCGTTACCGGAGTTCCGTTCCAGCAGCAGGTATGGCGCTCCTGATCCATACTCAAAAGCCCGCGCTCGAGCAGATCGGTCTTTTTGCCTTGTCCGTCCTGCTTGACCACGGTCTCTCTTGCCTGGGCACGACGCAAGACCGCCTTGACGCGCTCCACGAGCAGGCGCTGGGAGAAGGGTTTGTGAATGAAATCATCCGCACCCATCTTGAGACCGAACAATTCGTCAATCTCATCATCCTTGGAGGTGAGGAAGATTACGGGAAGATCAGTCTTCTGGCGCAAACGCCGCAACAGCTCCATGCCATCCATGCGCGGCATCTTGATGTCCAGAATGGCAAGATCGGGCGGCGCATGCAAAAGGCCGTCCAGACCGGAAGCGCCATCGGTGTAGGTATCGACCTTGTATCCTTCGGATTCCAAGGCGATCGAAACTGATGTCAAAATATTGCGATCATCATCGACAAGGGCAACTGTTGCCATGCCGTTTCCTTTCCTTCTTGATATCATCGCACAGCATGACGCTTTTTGATGATGCTGGCAAACAAGATCCGGGCCTTTCCCTGTCAAAGCTCACTTTAACCCCGACCAACACGGGACCAAACCTGAATTGCTTCGATCGGATACAGGCCATCCGACAGTTCGAACGGATCTCTGTGGCCTCTATCTGGTGTGACACAAAGCCGTGGCCAAGGCCATATGCCGATCCGATTTCATCATGACAGAAGCGTCTTTGAACAACACCGGGGTTGTGAAAAACCCAAATTGCTCTTGATAAGTCGCTTCGCATCCATTTTTTTTCAAAAAATTTTTTTCTGTTTTTCTTGCAGATCTTGAGACAATTAATCATGGAAAATCGCGAAATTGTGGCAAGCAAAACAAGCATGCAAAAACCCTCTTTTTGCCACACATCTGGCAGGAATCGCTGATTTCTGCGGTTTAAGACTTTAGTTTAAAGTTTCCGGAGAAGTTGCAAGCGGAAAGGGCGGGGCGTGACTACTCAAAAAGGCCAACTATTAAAACAAATTGGCGTGGGATATGAACAGATTGTCACGGGATTTGGATCCCGCGGAACTTTGCGCAATATCAACGACACGCTAATATTGGGTCGTTATGACACATCGCAAGTTCACTATAAGGACTGTGCTTGGAGCGGCCCAAAAGCGTTAGAGGAAACGGGTGGGCTGGTTCCACTGGAGGACGAGTCAAACAAAAAGAGCGGAGCAATCCGACTGTAAAATCGGCTTTCACAGACCTTTACGCGGACCACCGGTCGATCCCAAACTGGTGACGGCCGGGCTGATGCAATAATGTCAGTTTCCCACAACCAAGTGTGTCTCAAGGGGCTTGAAAAGTGAAACAATTCGGCACGTGGAACGAATCTTATGGCGTAGACAAATCTGGTCTGCGTAATCTCGATAGTGTTCATTACAACTATCGTTTTCCCAAACTGGTGGAAGTAGCACTGGCGCGCAACGAAGGTCGCCTGATCGAAGGCGGTGCGCTCGCAGTTGATACCGGCAAACATACCGGTCGCTCTCCTAAAGACAAATATATTGTGCGTGATGAAACCACCGAGAACACCATCTGGTGGGATGCAAACGCTTCTATGTCTCCAGAAGTCTTTGACACCCTTTATGAAGATTTCATGGCTCACGCTGAAGGCAAAGAGCTGTTTGTACAGGATCTTTATGGCGGTGCCGATCCCAAATCCGCAATGTCCGTGCGCGTAATCACCGAATTCGCATGGCACTCCCATTTCATCCGCAACATGCTGCGCCGTCCTGAATTTGCAGAACTGGCCGACTTCATGCCGGAACTGACCGTTATCGACCTCCCAAGCTTCAAAGCTGACACGAAACGTCATCAGTGCCGCACCGAAACCATCATTGCGGTGAACTTCTCCAAGAAACTCATTCTTGTTGGTGACTCCCAATATTCTGGCGAAATCAAAAAAGGTGTCTTCACGACCCTCAACTACTTCCTGCCAGAAAAGAAAATCATGCCAATGCACTGCTCTGCAAACGTTGGTGATGAAGGCGACACTGCAATCTTCTTCGGTCTGTCCGGCACCGGTAAAACCACCCTGTCCGCTGACCCGAACCGCACTCTGATCGGCGACGACGAGCACGGCTGGAGCGACAACGGCGTCTTCAACTTCGAAGGTGGCTGCTACGCTAAAACCATCAACCTGTCCGCAGAAGCTGAACCGGAAATCTATGCAACGACCCACTCCTTTGGTGCGATCGTTGAAAACATGGTGATCGATCCTGTCACCGACAAACCGGATTTCGAGGACGGTTCCAAAACCGAAAACACCCGCGTTTCCTATCCGATCTATCTGATCCCGAACGCATCTGAAAGCGGTGTTGCACCTCAGCCGAAAAACATCATCATGTTGACCGCTGATGCTTTTGGTGTTCTGCCTCCGATTGCCAAACTGACCTCGGAACAGGCCATGTATCACTTCCTGTCCGGTTACACCGCGAAAGTGGCTGGTACGGAAATGGGCATCACCGAGCCTGTAGCATCCTTCTCAACCTGCTTTGGCGCACCATTCATGCCTCGCCATCCTTCCGAGTATGGCAACCTGCTGCGTGATATGATGAACAAACACAATGTTACCTGCTGGCTGGTCAACACCGGCTGGACCGGTGGCGCTTACGGTGTTGGTTCCCGTATGCCGATTAAAGCTACTCGCGCTCTGCTTTCCGCAGCTCTCGATGGCTCTCTGGCAAATGCAGAATTCCGCACCGACGAAATCTTTGGTGTTGAAGTTCCGGTTGCTGTTCCTGGTGTTGATGCCAAGCTTCTCACCCCACGTGAAACCTGGGCTGACAAAGCTGGCTTTGATGCACAGGCTGCCAAACTGGCTGGCATGTTCGTTGAAAACTTCAAAATTTACGAAGAACATGTTGATGCTGGTGTTATGGCTGCGGCTCCGAAAGCCTGATCCAACAGCATTTGCTTAAAATGATTGAAGGCCCGCTTTTCAAGCGGGCCTTTTCTTTTCATGACAAGACTTCAAGCAGCCCTGCCTTAGAGCGTGACGATAATCGGACCTTTCTTGCCGACGACAATCGTGTGCTCAAACTGGGCGGTCAGGCAATCGGGTGTGAAAAGCTCCCATTCGCGCATACCATCACTTGCAAACCGCGCCCCTGTCGACAGAAAGGGTTCAACGGCGATGACCAAACCCTCTGCAAGCTTGCGTTTATCCCTCTGATCAGGCACAGCGATGATCTCTGGCTTGTCGTGCAGGGTTGTTCCAACCCCGTGGCACCCAAGCAGGTTTTCGATCAGTGAGTAGCCCGAAGCTCTTGCTTCTTTCTGGAAAGCCTGTGGGATCACCTGCATCGAAGCGCCTGCTCTTGCCTGCTTTATGGCATTGTCACGGGCACGTTTTGCGGCCGCCACCAGTGCTTTCTTTTCGGGCGTGACAGGGGGCAGGATGAAAGTCGCCCCGGCATCGGTAAAATATCCGTTTTTACAGGCCGAGACATCAATATTGATCAAATCACCGGCTTTCATCTTTTGCTCATCGGCCCATCCGTGCGCGATGACAGGTTCGATGGAGATGCAGGTATATCCGGGAAAGTCATAAATGGTTTTCGGGGCCGACTGAGCTCCCTCCTGTTCGAGGATACGCTGGCCCAAATCATCAAGCTCCTTGGCAGTCATGCCAACCTCGATGGCCTTTCCCATTTCTTCAATTGCGCGAGCGACAGCGCGTCCGCAGTCCCTAAGACCTTGAAGCTGATCGTCATTTGTCACTAACATTGATTGTCGCCTATAAGGATTTGATGGAAGCAGACCCGCGCGCAACTCGACACTTTCCGACATGGAATCTGATCAAGTCTGCGTTGGCACATGCATCCGGTCTTGATGCAATGCTTCTATCCCATTCCATGATCCAAAGGCAAGAAATGCTTTGATCCGGTTGTATCATCCAGCTTGTCCCTTGCGGGGCAGGCCAGTTCCGTTTCCTCTTCCTTCCGCTCGGAATGGCGGAATTCCGCAGCTTTGCGAACGGAAAATTAACCAAGTCTGAATAAAAATCTCTGCAACTTTCTCGTGGCATTCATGGGGTGGTGCGCATGGGAATGATCGGGAGGCTTGTTCGAGGGAGGAGACTAACAAAATGTTCGGAATGGCAAAGAAAAAGGATGGGCAATCCACTTCCCTTCTGGAGATTATAGCGGCTTCGGTTGATGACTCTGCTTCGGGGATATTCATCAACTGCCTTGCTCCGGGAAAGGAAGGCATCATCTATGCCAACAAAAGCTTTCTTGACGCTATCGGTTACCCGTCTATGGATGCGCTCAAGGGCAAACATGTTTCTTCGGTGCTCGCAGACAAGCAGTATAACGATCTTCCCGTGGCCAAGCATTCCGAGATGGTCGAGGCGACAATCCAGCGCGAAGGAAAATGGTCCGGGCGTGCCATTTACAAAAAGTATCAGGGTGGAACCTTCGGCGTGATCGATGAGATATCGGTCACCATGATCGATGGTCTGCCCTATGCCTGCACTGCGGTGCAGGGCATCCTAAACAGCGAAGCAACCTTTGAGCGGAACAAGCGTTTTCAGGCGCTTTCGGGAAATTTTCAGGATAATGTCGGTGATCTGGCCCATTCGGTTCACAAGTCCGCGGGCAGTCTGCAATCCACGGCGGCTCAATTGATCGATCAGGCCCAGCAAACCAGCAGCGAGACAACCGCTCTTTTCTCCATGACCAACCAGACTGCGAGCAACATGCGCTCGGTTGAAGAAGCAACCGAGGAGCTGTCAGCCTCCATCGCCGAGATCAGTCGTCAGGTATCGCTTTCAACCGAAGTCGCGCAGGAAGCCTCCGGTCAGGCAAACTCGACGACTGACGTTGTCAATGAACTCGCCTCGTCCGCCAATCGCATCGGTGACGTCATCCGCCTTATTCAGGAAATCGCGGAACAAACCAATCTTCTGGCCCTCAATGCAACCATCGAGGCGGCCCGGGCTGGCGAAGCTGGCAAGGGATTTGCTGTTGTTGCCGCGGAGGTCAAGAATCTCGCCAACCAGACAGCCCGCGCAACAGGCGACATTTCCAATCAGGTGTCCGGAATCCAGAATGCGACGACGCAGACCGTATCCGCAATCGAGACCATTGCCGAGACCATTGATCGGATCAATGAAATCTCCGCGTCAATCGCCTCTGCGGTCGAAGAACAGTCGGCCGCAGCAAAGGAAATCGCCGATAATGTAACGCAGGCCTCGTCCGGGGCGGAAAATATCAACAACGCCCTCAAGCTGCTTGAAGAAACCTCTCAAAGAACTGAGACCGCAGCCAGATCGGTTACGGATGGTTCGGCTGAACTTTCCGGCCAGTCGGATGCGCTCAAAGATCAGGCAAGCCGCTTCCTTGGAGAACTCACCAAGACCTATCAGGCCCTTTGACCATCAACCGGATAAGGACCGGTGCCCTGAGCATCTATAAAAAGCCCGCCTCCGACCGGAGGCGGGCTTCTTTAGTCTTCAAAACGAGAAGCGCTTATTTGATGGCCCACAGGGTCACTGTACCGGACACTTCGTTGGCAACGGCGATCATTGGCTCTCCGTTCGGGCTATCCTTGCCAGCGATGAACTTGATGCCTTCAGGGGCAATGTCGCCAGCGGTCAGCTTTTCAGATTCGCCGTCCAGTTTGGCATTGCTTGCATAGGTGACATAGGAGGCATTAGCCGGGTCGGTGATGTCATAGACCATGATGCCGCTCTGGCGCTCCAGACCGATGAAGGCGTAAAGCTTGCCGTCGATCTCTGCCAGTTCCAATGCTTCAGGCTCGGTGCCCTTGTCGTCGGAGCGGTTGTCAAAGCTTTCATTGGCGCCCTGGCTGTTGAATGCGGATGGAACCAGTTCGGCGATCTTGGCTTCAATTTCTCCTGCGGAATCGAAGACCATTTCACCCTTCTCGTTGAAGATCGAGAAAGACCGCCCACCATAGCCATAAATAACGTCAAAGTCGCCGTCACCATCAGTATCCCCTTGCGAGGTGGTGATTTTCAGGCGACCAAGATTTTTCTTTTCCTGCAATTCCGCAGCATTGGGGAAGGCCTTTTCATCAAGTTTGACTTTGCCAAGACGTTCCTCTTCGGAATAACCGTCATAGTCGCGGCTGTCGCCTTCATTGGCCATGACAACATAGTTGACGCCATCCTTGGTGAAAGACTTGATGGTGTCAGGCATGCGGAAAGACAGGACAGGCCAGTTTTTCCGGTTGATCTCACCGTCCTTGTCGGAGAGGTCTGCCAGAACCTTGGAATAGTCCTGGAAGCCCAGAGAGAAGACTTTCTTGAGGCTTGCGGTTTCAGCATCGATGACAGCGATCGCATTGCTTTCCTGAAGCGAGACGAAGACGGTCTTGTTGTCCGCTGCAACGGCAGGATATTCAGGCTCGATCTGCTGGGCGAATGAAATGCCTTCCGGCGCTGCGGTGTGGAAGTCTGCACCGAAATCCTCAGCCTTGAGGCTTTCGAAGGTGACGGTTTTGACGTCCAGAGACGGAATGGAAACGATGGACACCGAGCCTTCCGGATCGGTCTTGAAATCGTCGGACGGTTCGCCTTCGTTGGCAACCACGACAAACTCTCCGTTGGGAGCGAATGCAACCGCATCAGGCAGCGCACCGATGGTCACATCACCGACAAAGGTGCCGTCGGTCTTGTAGACGACCAGCTTGCCATTGGCCTGTTTGTCCTTGGCTTCGACAGCAATCGCTACATAGTCACCATGAACATCAACAGAGTTTGCGCCCTTGCCATATTGCGTGACATCAATCGCGCCAGCTTTTTTGATCTCGGCAGGGTTGGAAACATCCAGAATATCGATGGTCTTGTCATTGCCGTTGACGACATAAAGCGTCTTGCCTGCCTTGTCGTAGGACACGATTTCGGCGGCTCCTTCATCGAAGACCTTATTGTCATAAGTGGCAATTGGCTCGATGGTCAGAGCAGAGGCCGCCGAAGAGAGTGGCAGGGCAAGGCAGCTCGCCAGAAGCAGCGCTTTTGAAATGGATTTGAACATGAGAATCCCCTGATTTGAAACAGCTGCCTTTGCTTTAGCTCTGCGATGTGACAGGGGCGTGAAGGGTTCAGGTGTCACCACAAGAGCAATCCGCCAGTGGCTGGATTCAATCTTGTCAGCCAAACAAGATCGCTTGCGAAGCAGTCTTTTCCTTTGTGTTACAACAGAGTAAAAGAGACAAAAAACACTATTCCGGAGATCAATATGTGCCGCTGGGTCGCCTATAAGGGTCAGCCTGTTTTTCTAGAACACTATGTGACGAAGGCCGATCACTCTCTCATTCATCAAAGCCTTCATGCAGAAGAAGGTAAAACCGTCACCAATGGCGACGGCTTCGGCATCGGCTGGTATGGTGCCAAGGAAAATCCGGGGCTTTATCGCGAAATCCTGCCGGCATGGAACGATTGCAATCTGAAGAGCCTCGCTTCCCAGATTCAGTCTCCGCTATTCTTTGCCCATGTCAGAGCCTCAACCGGCACCGCGACCAACCGCTGCAATTGCCATCCCTTTGCCCATGGCAAATGGATGTTCATGCATAACGGTCAGATCGGTGAATATGAAAGAATTCGCCGTGTGCTGGAAGCGGATCTGGATGATGCACACTATGATTACAGACTGGGGAGCACGGATTCGGAATTGCTGTTTCTGCTGAGCTTGCAGAATGCCATCGACGATTGCCCGATCAAGGCCATGATGGGTGTTCTCAATCGCGTGCACAAGGCCATGGTTGAGAAAGGGATTGAAGCCCCCTTGCGCTTCACCTCCTGCCTGTCCGATGGCAAACGGCTTTGCGGCTTCCGCTGCTCGACAGATCATCACGCCCCCTCGCTCTATTATCGGCGCTATGAGAATGGCGACGTGATACTGGTGTCCGAACCGATTGATCGACAATCGGAATGCTGGACCGAAGTGCCTCAGGACCAGGCAGTGTGTTTCAGAGCCGACGGGGAAATGACGCTTAGCAACATCCAGATTCAATAGGGCAAGAAAGCCCTGCCCCGATGAGCGCCGAGCAATTGGCGCTCCGCCACGCGACCGGATGACATCTGGTGCATCTCCAATGGGGCGCTGACAGGAAAGCTATTCGAACAGATCCAGTTTGGGCCAATCCTTTTTCGGGATTTCAGCGCCCTTTTTCATTGCGAATTTCAGCACCTGCATCTGATCATCGCTGGTCGCACAATTGTAGCTCATCTTGTACCAGTGCCCGCCGCGTCGGAAGGCTGCTCCTTTGGCCACAACCTTGTCCTTACCAATTTCCGGAGCGGAAAATGTGTAATCGACAAGCCGATCAGCATTGACCTTGCCCATCGCTTCCATATTGCAAACCTGAATCATGCGTTCTTGCGGCGCCATGTCCTTGAGCCAGGCACGCACCTTGGCATCCATCGCCAAGGCGTTGCCGGACAATCCGCTCAAACCAAGGGAGCAGACAGCCAGAAATAAAGTGCCGGTTTTGAATTTCATGCCTAAAGCCTTTTTTTTGATTGTTTTTGTTCTGTTGTCATGACCGCGTCTCGAGCGGGACAACAAGCATGTTCGGAAAGGATAACGACCTTGATTTCGGCAAGCCGAGGATTGTTGCGATACAAGTCAGTTGCAGAATGTCGCCAGCCCCTGACCTGCCTTTCAAATGAGGTAAAAGTTTGACGCAAGAGAAACCTTGAACGATTCTGGATAACGAAGTTAAAGATTCCCTTACCGAATGTGACGCTTTGCGTGAATTATGTGAAACCCGAGCCAGATTTTTGATGAGAGATCTTGCAGATTTTTTTTAGCACATGTACTAATTCCCTTGTCAACTAATATGCCAGTTTGGTTGGATAGAATTCGGCATTCCCACCTTTGGAAAATGAGCTCTCGCACCCTCCCCTGAGAATCTTTGCACCCAAGTGATCGGGGCAAAGGCCTCCTTTCTGCCGATTGGGGTGATTCAGTTCGGCGACAGACTCACAAACCAACAATCAAGCAGGCCTTACGGAGCTTTGGCGATGAAAAATGTGAAAATTACATATATTGGCGGCGGTAGCCAACAATGGGCGCTGCGTCTGATGGCCGATCTGGCACTGTCTGAAAAGCTTTCAGGACGTCTGGTGCTGTATGATATCGATCATGCAGCGGCGCTGAAAAACAAGGAAATCAGCGCCCAGATCTTCGGCAAACCCGGTGCTGTTGGCAAATTTGCCGTCGACGTTGAAGAAACGCTCGAGGCGGCCCTCAAGGATGCCGATTTTGTCGTCATCTCCATTGAGCCGGGACCAACGGAAAAGCGCTTTATCGATCTCAAGATCCCTGAAAAATACGGTATCTGCCAGACCGTCGGTGACACCACGGGACCTGGCGGGATTGCTCGCGCCATCCGCTCGATCCCTACCATGGCCGACTTTGCTCATGCCATCATGGCGGTTTGCCCCGACGCATGGGTGATCAACTATACCAACCCGATGGCCTGGTGCACCGGTGCACTCTATGCAGCAGAGCCCGGGATCAAGGCGCTCGGCTGTTGCCACGAAGTGTTCCACACTCAGGAAATGCTGGCCAAATGGATTGCCGAAACCTACAAGGTCGACATGCCAACCCGGCATGACATCAAACTCGACATTTCCGGCGTCAACCATTTCACCTTTGCCACCGACGCTGTCTGGAAGGGCAAGAGTGTCCTTCAGGACTTCGCAGACAGCATGAAAGCCGGAGAGCCGGAGGTGCTCAGCAAAAATGCATTGGACCGCGAGGCCAACGAAGACTGGTTTACGTCCGAGTTCAAGGTGGCTGAGGATTTCCTCGCCCGCTTCGGCGTGTTGGGGGCGGCGGGTGACCGTCACCTGGCGGAATTCGTGCCCTGGTATCTTTCCTCCAAGCAAGAGATCAACAGCTGGGGCGTTTGCGTCACACCTTATGAGTGGCGCGTCAAACGTTCGCAGAATCCCGATGAAGCACGGCAGAAATATCTCGAGGAAGATCTGAGCCCGTCAGGAGAAGAGGGTGTCGTACTGCTCGAAGCCCTTGCCGGAGCAACGGACGAGCTGGTCCGCACCAACTTCAACATGCCGAACATGGGCCAGAACCCGGACGCTCCGGTCGGTGCGATTGTCGAGAGCTATGGCCTCATTTCCGAAAACAAGGTTGAGCCGATCACTTGCGGCATTCTGCCCTCTGCCGTTCAGGCGCTGGAAGACCGCAATCTGGAGATCCAGCAATTGGTGCTCGATGGTGTGATGAACAAGGACAAGGACATGATCTTTGCCGGTTTTGCCATTGACCCTCTCAATGCGATCTCTCCGCGGGCCAGCCGGGCGCTGTTTGAAGAAATCTGGCAAGCCCTTGAGATGGACTATTGATTGGCATTTCCTGCCTCTAGCGGTTTCGCATTGGCAAGTGCCGACACATCTATCGCCCGACCCGCTGTCTTTTTCTTCGGGTCGGGCTTTTTTGTTTGCGCCCGCTCCGCAAAATGATAAAGCCATCCCATGCCTACCTGGATCCTGATCACAATCAGTGCAGCCTTTCTGCAAAATATCCGCTCTGTCCTGCAAAAGCACCTCAAGGGGGCGCTCGGCACGACCGGAGCAACCTTCGTGCGTTTTGCTTTCGGGGTGCCTTTCGCCTTTCTTTATCTGTTCGGCTATGCGGGATTGACGGGCACTATGCTGCCTGCCTTCAACGGGCCTTTTTTGTTCTGGGTTCTGGTGGCTGCGCTGACGCAAATCGGCGGGCAGTTTCTGCTGGTCTATATGTTTTCCTTCCGCAATTTCACGGTCGGTACAGCCTATAGCCGGACCGAACCGGCGCAGGCCGCCCTGTTTGCCTTTCTGTTTTTCTCCGAGACCCTGACACCGAGCGCCTTGCTGGCAATCGGGGTTGCCGTTCTCGGGGTAATGCTCATTTCCGTGGCGCGAACAACCTTGTCGGTCCGCTCCCTCCTCACATCCTGCCTTTCGAAAACAGCGCTCATCGGTCTTGCCTCGGGCACCTTTTTCGGTATTGCCGCCTCGGGTTACCGGCAGGCGTCCCTGTCGCTGGTCCCAGACATGGCCGAGCCTGACTATATCTTGCAAGCGGGTTTTACGCTGGCAACCGCTATCCTTTTCCAGACCGTTCTGATGGGGCTTTGGATCAGCGTCCGCGAGCCCAAAGAATGGGGCCGCATCGCGCGGGCCTGGCGGCCCTCACTTGCCACCGGGTTTGTGGGTGCCACCGCGTCCTTCGGCTGGTTCATGGCGATGACCCTTCAGCAGGCGGCGATGGTCAAGGCGCTGGCGCAGGTGGAAATGCTGTTCACCTTCGCCTCGTCGGTTGTCATCTTCAAGGAAAAGATCAACCGGCTTGAAATCGCGGGCTGCGGACTGATTGTCTGTGGGGTCTTGATTCTGGTACTGGGGTGAGAAACCAGCCTAGGGCTTTCAGAGCGTGATGCCATCCAGTGGATTGGCTCCGAGCACAACAGCATCGATGCCTTGCCTATTTCTGCCAGATCGCACCAAGCGTCCGACCGAGTGGGCGGACGCGTACCCGCAGCAAGCTGCGGGTAAAGCAGACCTAAGCTGTCTTTATAAATTACACAACCAAAACCCAATACCTATTTCGCATAAATAAAGGCATCGAAAATCATTGGGACAACGAAAAGATCAATAGTTTCATTCCTGAAGAGCAGAGACCAATTCCGTTCGACAGGATGATCTTCTTGGGAGACGGAGATACAGACATTCCAACGATGAAAATGCTTACCCATAAGGGTGGGCACTCCATTGCCGTTTATGATGAAACGAAGAGCACGAGAGACTTGAAGAAAATTCATACGCTTATTTCAGACAATCGCGTGGATTTTGTCGCCCCAGCGAATTACAGCGAAAACTCGCAGCTAGATATAGTGGTAAAGGGCATTCTAGGCCGAATAGCTAGAAAACATGGATATCAACCCTAGCCCCTTCCACATACCTAGTGCGCCTCATCCCAGTTATCGGCGGCGTTGGCGTCGACCTTCAGCGGCACACTCAGCTGTAGCGCTGGCATGGGGGCGTTTTCCATGATGTCGCGCACCACCGCTATGGTGTTGTCGACTTCCGGCTCGGGCACCTCGAAGATCAGTTCGTCATGGACCTGAAGCAGCATGCGGGCGGACGAACCTGCCGTGATGAGGGCATCCTCCATGCGCACCATGGCGCGGCGGATGATGTCGGCGGCCGAGCCCTGAATGGGGGCGTTGATCGCGGCCCGCTCCTGAAAGGCCTTCATGTTCGGGTTCTTGGAATTGATTTCCGGATAATGGATCTTGCGGCCAAAGATGGTTTCGACATAGCCCTGCTCGCGCGCGGCCTTCTTGGTATTTTCCATATAGTCGCGAATGCCCGGGAAACGCTCGAAATAGGTATCGATATAGGCCTTCGCCTCGGTGCGCGAGATGCCGAGCTGATTGGCAAGGCCAAAGGCGGAGATGCCGTAAATGATGCCGAAATTGATCGCCTTGGCGCGACGGCGGGTGCTCGGGTCCATCTCCGCAAGCGGTACGTTGAACATCTCGCTTGCCGTCATGGCATGAATATCGAGCCCGTCCTCGAAGGCCTTCTTGAGCTGGGGGATATCGGCCATGTGGGCGAGTACGCGCAGCTCGATCTGGCTGTAGTCGGCGGAAATCAGCTTGTTGCCCTTCTCGGCCACAAAGGCCGTGCGGATCTTGCGACCTTCCTCGGTGCGCACCGGAATATTCTGCAAGTTCGGATCGGAGGACGACAGACGCCCGGTGCTTGTAGCCGCCAGAGAATAGGAGGTGTGAACCCGTTTGGTTTCTGGATTGATGAAGGTGGGCAGTGCGTCGGTATAGGTGCTTTTGAGTTTCGACAGCTGACGCCATTCCACCACACGCTTGGGCAGCTCATGCCCTTCAGCGGCGAGATCTTCCAGAACGCTGGCCGAGGTCGACCAAGCGCCGGTCTTGGTCTTCTTGCCGCCGGGTAGACCCATATCGCCGAACAGAATGTCGCCAAGCTGCTTGGGGCTACCGATATTGAACGGCCTGCCTGCAAGCTCGGTGATCTCTTCTTCAAGCCGTGCCATGCCTTGGGCGAAGGTGCCGGACAGGCCGGACAGGATTTGCCGGTCAACGGATATCCCGCGGGCTTCCATCCTGCGCAAAACCGGCAAGAGTGGACGCTCGAGCCGTTCATACACGCTTGTCATGCCATAGGCTGCAAGGCGGGGCTTCAGAACCATCCAGAGCCGCAAGGTCACGTCGGCGTCTTCGGCCGCGTAAGGGGTGGCCTTCTCGATTTCCACCTTGTCAAAGGTCACCTGCCCCTTGCCACTGCCTGCAACTTCCTTGAAAGCGATGGGCTTGTGGCCGAGCCACAGCTCGGAAAGCTCATCCATGCCGTGGCCATGTTTGCCCGCGTCCAGCACATAGGAAAGCAGAAGGGTGTCATCGAAAGGAGCAAGCTCGATGTCGTAACGACTGAGCAGCAGCGTATCATATTTGAGATTCTGCCCGATCTTGAGGATGGACGGATCCTCGAGCATTGTCTTGAGCGCGGCAACGGCCTCGGCAAGCGGGATCTGATCCTCAACCAGCCCACCGCCCAGAAGATCATCATCGCCGGACACATGGGCGAGAGGAATATAGCAGGCCTTGCCCGGTTCGGTTGCCAGAGACACGCCAACGAGCTTGGCCTGCATGGCGTCAAGGCTGTCGGTCTCGGTGTCGACCGCCACATGACCGATGCGCTTGGCCTCAGCCAGCCAGACTTGCAGTGCTTCCATGCTACGCACGGTCTCATAATTCTGATTGTCGATGGGCATTGCTGCGATGTCTGCGGCCATTTTGGCGGCAAGATCAGCCGGGCCCGGCTCACCGGCAGGTGCCTCGGTCTGCTCGCCCTCTGCGGCTGCCGGATCAGCAGCTTCCCAGCCGGTGACCTCAAGGCTTGCAACATCCACCTCGGCAGCTTCCGTTTCAGTGGCCTCGGCGACGCGACGAGTCAGGCTGGTGAATTCCATGGCCTTCAGGAAGGAAACCAGCTTGACGCCGTCCAGATCGCAGCAGATCAGATCATCAAGCGACTCTTTCAGCGGCACATCTCGCTTGAGATGGACAAGCTGTTTGGATATGCGGGCTTGTTCGGCAAATTCAATGAGATTTTCCCGGCGCTTCTTCTGCTTGATGCCATCGGCCTTTTCCAGAAGGGTTTCCAGATCACCATATTCGTTGATGAGCTGAGCTGCGGTCTTGATGCCAATACCGGGCACGCCGGGCACGTTATCGACCGAGTCGCCAGCGAGCGCCTGCACCTCGACCACCTTGTCCGGGGTGACGCCAAATTTCTCGACCACTTCGGCTTCCTCAATGCGCTTGTTTTTCATGGTGTCGACCATGATGACGCCGGGGCGCACGAGCTGCATCAGATCCTTGTCCGAGCCGATGATCGTGACGTCAGCGCCTGCCTTTATGGCCATTTCAGCATAGGTGGCGATGATGTCGTCAGCCTCGAACCCGCTCTGCTCAATGCAGGCGATATTGAAGGCGCGCACCGCGTCGCGAATGAGCCCGAACTGAGGCACAAGATCCTCAGGCGCGGGTGGGCGCTGGGCTTTGTATTGATCATAGATCTCATTGCGGAAGGTATCGCCCTTGGCATCGAAGATCACCGCAACATGGGTCGGTGTGGTGCCGACAATGCCATTTTCTCCGTCCTTGATGAGCTTCCAGAGCATATTGCAAAAGCCGGACACGGCACCAACCGGCAGGCCGTCACTCTTGCGTGTGAGCGGAGGCAGGGCGTGATAGGCACGAAAGATATAGGAAGATCCATCGATCAGGAATAGATGCGGTTTTTCTGCCATGAAAATCTCCCTTGGCCCTTCTCGCTTGCCACCTTGATTTGGCGAACAAAACATGATCATAGTTTCCGTGACCTTAGCGAACCAAACAGCTCAAGAAAAGGGGGAATAGCGGGCAGACAAGAGAAATCGAGTTTCGCTCCCAATTGTCCTGTGCCGCCAAAACCGTATCTCGACAAGGAAAGAAACCGCTTTGACGCAGAAATTTTGGTCTTTTTTGTACATCATTAGGGATTGATGCGGAATCATGTCCTTGATGGTGATGTCCATGCTCTCATGAATTCGCCTTAATATCGAAATACTGCTTGAGGCCGAAAGTAACCGGGGTCCACTGGAACAGGTCGGTTGATTTGAAAAACCGAGGATGCCAGCCATATCAAGTGCGAGAATCCTTGCTCTGATTCCAAAAACCGCCAAGTTCAATGCCAGCAGAAACAAAATTGACATTATGAACGAGAAACGCCCATCAGCCGCTCGACCTTCTCCGGGAGACATCCATTTGAGTGAGAGAGACCGCAGCCATCCCGGCCCGACCCCCAGGCGCTCCGTGAGAAAAACGCGCAGCTCCGGCAAGCCTGCATCGAATTCTGGCAAGCCCGCGTCGGTTGGTCGTGCACCAAGCGTACGTGCCGATGCAGATGGCAGGGCTGTCAATGTCCGCCGCAAGGGTGGTTCTGGTGGTGGCAAGGGGGGCGGTCGTCCGCCTTCCGGTGGTAGTCGGAAGCCGCCTCGCAAGCGCGCGGCGCCCAGGGCTTCCCTTTTCTCACGGCTTTTCAGATTCGCCCGACGCGCAGTCTATTGGCTGGTCATCCTTGCCCTTTGGGGAGGGATCGCTGCCGGTGGTATCGTCCTTTATTATGGCTCAAAGCTGCCCCAGTCGGGAGACTGGAAAATTCCGGACCGGCCACCCAATGTTCAGATCGTTTCCGAAGATGGAGGTCTGATTGCCAACCGGGGCAAGACTGGTGGGCAGCGGGTCAGCCTGTCCACCCTTCCTCCCTATCTGGCCGATGCGGTGGTGGCGATCGAGGATCACCGTTTCTATCACCATTTCGGCTTTGATCCCATTGGCTTCACGCGCGCGATGGTCACCAACCTCATTCGAGGACGGCTCTCGCAAGGGGGGTCGACACTGACCCAGCAGTTGGCCAAGAACCTGTTTCTGGAGCATAAGCGCACCATCGAACGCAAGGTGCAGGAGCTTATTCTGGCCTTCTGGCTGGAGACCAAATATTCCAAGCAGGAGATACTGGAAATGTATCTCAACCGGGTTTATCTCGGCTCTGGAGCGACCGGGGTCGATGCGGCTGCACGCACCTATTACAACAAGCCCGCCTCAATGCTGACCCTGTCCGAAGCTGCAACCATCGCAGGTTTGCTGAAAGCGCCTTCCCGGCTTGCTCCGAACAAGCACCCCAAGGACGCCAAGGCACGGGCCGAACTGGTGCTTGCGGCCATGGAGCGCGAAGGCTTCATCACGGCTGAAGAACGAAAGCTGGCTCTGACCCAAAGCATCGACACCGTTGCCCGCCACCGCGACAGCTCGCTCAATTATATCGCTGACTGGGTGATGGCACAGCTGCCGGAGCTGATTGGCGACACCAAAGAGGATATCATTGTCGAGACAACAATCGATTTGCGCATGCAAACGCTGGCCGAGCGGTCAATCGTTGATGCTCTGGACAAACAGGGCAAGACCTATGGTGTGGAACAGGCCGCACTTGTATCCGCCACTCCCCTGGGAGCGGTCAAGGCGCTTGTCGGCGGCAAGAATTATCGCGAAAGCCAGTTCAACCGGGCGGTCGACGCAAAAAGGCAACCGGGCAGTGCCTTCAAGCCTTTTGTCTATCTGACCTCGCTTGAGCTCGGCAACAGCCCGGACAGCATGCGGATCGATGGTCCGGTATCCTATAACGGCTGGACGCCAAAGAACTATTCCAAGGAATATATGGGTCAGATCTCCCTGAGAAAAGCGCTGGCCCTGTCGATCAATACGATTGCGGCACAACTGACCTTTGAAGTGGGAGCCGATCAGGTCGTTGATACGGCGCACCGGCTTGGCATTCACTCCAAACTCGCCAACAATCTCTCCATCGCCCTTGGCACGTCGGAAGTGACCCCTCTCGAACTGGTGGGAGCCTATCTGCCCTTTGCCAATGGCGGCGCACGGGCAACGCCCCATGTCATCGCACGTATCATCAACAAGGACGGCAAGGCCCTCTATATCAACCCGAACATTCCCGGTGCCCGGGTCATTCGGCCAGAGATCCTTTCGCTGATCAATTCGATGATGCAGGAAACCCTGATCACGGGGACAGGCAAAAAAGCGCTTCTGCCGGGCCGACCGGCGGGAGGGAAAACCGGCACCAGCCAGAATTACCGTGACGCATGGTTTGTCGGCTATACCGCCAATCTCGTGACCGGCATCTGGTTCGGCAATGATGATGGGCATCCAACCAAACGGGCGTCTGGTGGCAACCTGCCTGCCGAGACATGGAAAGCCTACATGGTCGGGGCCCATAATGGCATGGCGATTGCCGGATTGCCGGGGGTCAGTATCAAACAGCTGGCAGAAACCCGCCGCATCGCGGGGGGAGAAGAAAAACCATGGGTCAATCCGGATCTGTTGCCGGAGGGCGAAAGCAATATGCCATTGCCGCGGGCACGAAAGGGTCTGTTCGAGCGCTGGTTCGGGGGCTGATGGGCAGAGCCTTCGGGGGCAGTCCTGCGCCCCCGTTGCTCGCCTGCCCTGTCTCTTGCTTTCCTTGCCTTCAATGATCTCTTGACAAGCAGACCGCTCAGTCCCCTTCGCCACCATAGCTGTGGAGCAGGCGACCGTTATCCTTGAGCCATTTCTGCGCAGGTTTGTAATTGGGGCAGAGGCTTGCCACATGCGCCCAGAAGCGGTCTGAGTGGTTCATTTCGCGTAAATGGGCGACCTCATGCGCGGCCAGATAATCCAGCACGAAGGGCGGAGCCATTATGATGCGCCAAGAGAAAGACAGCGTTCTGTTGGCGCTGCATGAGCCCCAACGGCTGGTCGTATCCTTTATCCGGATCGCAGAGGGTTTGACGCCAAGCGCCGCCGCATGACGGGCGACGGCATCATCAAGATCTGATTTGGCCTGCTTTTTCAGCCAATCGGTTACTCGCCTCGCCATGTGGGATTCATTGCCCGAAACCATGAGGATGCGCTCGTCGGCCAGTTCCAGCAAGCGAACAGTGCCGCGCGCTTCATCGAGATGTTCTAGTGTGTGGGGCACATCCCGCACTGGAATGATGGCACCATGCTCAAAAGGCGTGTTGGGCTTGCGGGCCTGTTGCTTCTCCACCAGCCAGGCGACATTGCGCTGAAGAAACTGGCAGATCTTGGCCTCGCCAAGCCCCGGCGGGCAGGTCGCCACCGGTTCACCGCTTTTGCTGTCAAGGCGCAGAATCAGCCGTTTGGCCCGCGCGTTCTGCCTCAGCCGAACGATGATCGAACCTCCTTCATGGGAGAGGCTGATCGTCTCGGGCAACTGATTTCGTTTTCTCAGTGGCACAGATTTGCGCAAAAGAGGCTAATCCCGTTTTTCAAGGTCACTTTTTGTCAAATTGCAGTTTCACAAGGTTGGCATAAAGCCCGCCTTCGGCAATCAGGCTTTCGTGGCTTCCCTGTTCGGCCAGCTGTCCATCCTTGATGACACAAATCCGGTCGGCGTTGCGAATGGTGGAAAGGCGGTGCGCAATGACGAGCGATGTACGCCCCTCGCTCAAGCGATCAAATGCCGCCTGAACCTTGGCTTCCGATTCACTATCGAGCGCCGAGGTCGCTTCATCCAGCAGCACGATCGGGGCGTTTTTCACCATCGCCCGTGCAATCGCGATCCGCTGTTTCTGCCCACCGGAGAGGCTCGTGCCATTTTCACCGATCAAGGTGTCATAGCCTTGCGGCAATTTGGTGATGAAGTCATGGGCAAAGGCGTTTCTGGCGGCCTCCTCCACATCTGCATCGGTCGCATCAAGCCTGCCATAACGGATATTTTCACGAATGGTCTGGGAAAAGAGAACCGTATCCTGGGTCACCAATGCGATATGTTTGTTGAGCGAGGCCAGGGTGCAGTCCCTCAAGTCCGTGCCATCGATGGTGATACTGCCCTCATTCACATCATTGAAGCGCTGCACGAGGCTCATGATCGTGGACTTGCCTCCACCGGACGGGCCGACCAGTGCGGTTGTCTTGCTGCCTTCGATGGTCAAGCTCAAACCATTGATCACCGGTTCATCCGCACCGTACGAAAAGTGAACCTTATCAAAGCGAATTTCCCCAGCAGAAACCGTCATTTCCCGAGCATTTTCCTTTTCAATGAGGAGGCTGGGGCGGTCAAGAATTTCAAACATCAATCGCACACCGACAAGGCCGCCTTCCATATTGACTTTCAGTCGGCTGAGACGTCTGGCCGGGTCGCTGGCCAGAAGAAGGGCCGTCAGGAAGGAAATGAATTCACCGGGGCTCTGACCATCAAGGATGGTCCGCCAGCCGCTATAAAGAATGACCAGAGCAATGGCAAAGCCGCCAAGTGTTTCCATCAGGGGGTTGGTTCTGGCGGCAAGGCTGGCGATCTTGTTGGTCTGCTTTTCCACGCCCCTGATTGCCTTGTCCATGGACGCGGTTACCACCCCTTCAAGCCCGAAGGTGCGAATGATCCGATAACCCAGCGCCGTTTCCTGCATGGTCTGGTTGGTCTGGGTGAGGGAAATGAACTGCTCTTTTGCCACGCGCTTGACGCGGCGCACCAGTTTGTTGATGACGAAAACCGCAGGTGGCGCGATGAACAAGGCGATGAAGGACATAAGGGGGTCCTGAAAGACCATCACGAAGACAAGGCCAACAAGAGAGAGCAGATCCCTGCCCACACCCGTTATAAGCATGTCCATGACGGTGCGTGCCGCCATTGCATTGTGCGAAATGCGGGTGATCAGCTCGCTTGAGGGAAAATCGTGGAAGAAATCGGCCCCTTGTGTCAGAAAATGCCGGAACATCTTTCGCTGCTGATCGGCGACAATGGCATTGCCGATCCGCGCCAGAATGACGGTCTGCAAATAGGTGGCAAGCCCCTTGGCAACGAAGATCACCATGACCACGGCGGAAATGATCCAGACCTTGTCAAAATCCTTGGAGACAAAAATCTCGTTGACAATATCCTTCATGATCCACGCGCTCAGGGCGGTGGTCGCGGCGACAACTACCATGAAGAAGATCGCTATTGCATATTGCCTGGCATAGAGATGGAAATTCTCCGATAGAAGACGGTAAATCAGATAGCTCGAGCCAGTGGGATCCGAGACGAGTTTTTGCCACTGCCGGCGGATGATTTCGGCTGCCATGGGCCCTACTCCTTGGGGGATTGCCTTGCACAAGGCTGCCGTCTATTCGCAATCGCAGTCAATCGCCACGGCGGCGGCGTCCCCAAACATTGCGCCCGTTTTGTGCGCGGTTCGTTTCGCAAATTCTGACGGTGTTCAGTGCCGCAAAATCGCCTTTGATGTCCCAACTATGTAGACACAAACGGGCTCTTTGAAAAGGCTTTTGCGTGTCCCTCCCAAACTTAGGTCGGCAAAATTGTCTCGCCCTTGCGGTCAATTGCAGCAATTGGCACCGGCTTTGCCCTCCTAATGCCCGCTCCTCCTAGAGTTTGCGTTGACGAGTGAGGAAAGGATTGCTAAATCGTGCCGGAACCATAGCAAGGAACTGATCGTCCAATAAGTGAATAGCCAAGGCGTGTTAGCACCATGACTTGACGCTCTTTTGCTTCGTGATCGCAATCTATCGGGAGTAGACCGAGTGAGCTATTCACAACATGACATGCCCAAAAGCGAGCCAAAAGTCGCCTGGACCAAGAGAGCGCGCAAAGCGGTCTATCGGCAGATTGGCCACGCCCGCCGGGCTGCGGCAGAGGTGTCGCCTCCCTGGCTCGTTCGGATCTTTTCTCCGATCTATGATTATCTCGACATGATCTTCGCCGACCACGGGATTTTCCGCGTTCTGTATGCCAACCGTCATCAGATTTCCCCCAATGCCTGGCGTTCGGCACAACCCTGGCCACATCAGGTGCGCTATTATGCCAAGAGCAAGGGCATCCGCACGATTGTCAATCTGCGCGGTGTTCGGGATTGTGGTAGCTACCGGCTGGAGAAAAAGGCCTGCGAGGCTCACGGCATCGAATTGCGAAACGATTTGAAGGTGTATTCCCGCGCCGCGCCGTCCAAGGAGATCATTCTCAATTTTCAATCCTATTTCGAAGCACTCGATCACCCGATCCTGTTTCACTGCAAATCCGGTGCAGACCGGATCGGACTGGTTTCAACGCTCTATCTTCATTTGATCGAGGATGTTCCGATCGAGCAGGCGCGCGAACAACTCTCCTTGCGTTACGGCCATTTCCGGCATGCAAAGACCGGTATTCTGGACCATTTCATCGACCAATATATTGAGTATAAGAATGCCACCGGCATGGCTTTTCTTGATTGGGTTGAGCAGGTTTATGATGAAGAGGCCTTACGGCAATCATTCAAGAGCAGTCGCTGGTCGAGCGTGATCGCCGACAGAATTCTCAATCGAGAATAGTGCCCATCTCTGGCGCCGTTGCCCAGCGCTTGCCACCCCATGGCATCATGCACGAAAAAGGCGGGAATATAGATCCCCGCCTTTTCCTTGTCACGTCTATTGCCAATGGCATTATTTGATCTGATCTTCGCTGTAATATCCGCTATCGATCAGGATTTCTTTCCAGTTGTCTTTGGTCACGGCAACCGGTTTCAGCAGATAGGAGGGGACCACTTTGACGCCATTATCATAGGTTTTGGTATCGTTGATTTCCGGCTCCTCACCAGCGAGAATGGCGTTGACCATATTCACGGTCACGGCGGCAAGAGCCCGCGTGTCTTTGAAGACGGTCGAATATTGTTCGCCTTTCAACATGGCCTTGACGTTTGCAACTTCGGCATCCTGACCGGTGATGATTGGCATTGGCATATCTTTGGTGCCATATCCGACGCCTTTCAGGGATGAAATCACACCGATTGCCAAGCTGTCATTTGGAGACAGAACACCATCAACGCGTTTGTCGGTGTAGAAGGCCGACAGAAGGTTGTCCATGCGTGCCTGTGCTGTTGCACCGTCCCAGAAGAGCGTACCGACCTTGTCCATGCCCATCTGACCGGAAACGACGACAAGTTTTCCGCTGTCGATGTAAGGCTGTAATACGCTCATTGCGCCGTTATAGAAGAAATAGGCATTGTTGTCGTCCGGCGAACCGCCGAAGACTTCGATATTCAGTGGGCCTTTTGCATTTTCGATATCAAGGCCTTTTAACAGACTGTTGGCCTGAATCACGCCAACCTGGAAATTATCAAACGTTGCGTAATAGTCGACATTACCGGACTCGCGGATCAGGCGGTCATAGGAAATCACCTTGATATTGGATTCAGCGGCGAGATCCAAAGCACCTGACAATGCGGTCCCGTCGATTGACGCAATCACGAGAACATTAACGCCTTTGAGAATCATGGTCTCAATCTGTCTCAGCTGCGTTGCAACGTCGTCACTTGCATATTGCAGCTCTGCCTCGTAACCGGCAGCTTCAAATTGTTTGACCATATTATCGCCGTCATCAACCCATCTGGCGAGAGATTTGGTGGGCATGGCAATCCCGACCAACCCTTTGCTTGCGGCCAATGATTCAGAAATTGAGAAGCTCGCGCACACAGCCAAGGCCATTGCGCCAATCGTGGCAGATTTCAAAAGCTTACGTAGCTCCAGCATTTATACCTCCCTTGCTAGAAACTAATGATATTCGAAAGAGGATCTACGAGAGCCCCACATGACAAAATGCCAACCTCCTGAGCTCACTCTCATACTCTTTTTGACTATCAACCATATCACTACAGCAGGGGTATTATTTTTATTATCTGAATTAATTCAAGTTTCTTTTAGCAATTTCCACCGGCCCTTAGGCAAAACTCGTCGTTCTGCGACTTTTTGTAACTTTTTCGAGATCGTTTATTTCTATTTTGAAAAATATTATAACTTATTTTTTCGCGTCATAAATTAAACTTCGTGTAGCAAGTCGCAAAGCATTTGTGTTTGATCACTTGAAAGGCTTGACGCCAAGATCAAAAACTCAGCTACAGATCTAATGATATGGTCAGGGAAATGGAGGAGTCATGATCATACACAAGCGTCCATGCCCGAAGCAAATGCGCTACGAAATATGGATTTTATATCAGTGACGGTGTGTATCCGCGCAGCAAGAGTATTCTTCGTGGCTCACTTTGGTTCTTCTACTGGATCAAGCCAAAGAAAGAGAGATGTTGTTGAGACTACCCCCCATGTCAAAGTCAGAAACCCTATTGCGGATACAATGAAAACTTGGGGCAAAACGACCGCATTCTCGGTTAGCGAAGCGGGTAATAAAATTGCGCACTAACGATGGGAAAGACTTTCTTGTCTCAAATTGCAATTTTTTTTGAGGTCACACGTAATCTCTACAACTATCGAGTCAAGTGTCTGCCTCTGAAGGTGCCTTGTAAAATCGCCTCAACGAACGCATTCAGAACGGAGTTCATCGGAGCAGTTCTCCTATAGTTTGCAGGAGACGCAATTACTTTGAATTACATTTTGTTTGCATTAATCAACATTGATTTATTAACGTAAAAACCCCCGGAGATGATTATCTACGGGGGTTTTTATGATCTTGCGCTTAACAGGCCTGGCAGTGACCTACTCTCCCACGCCTTGAGACGGAGTACCATCGGCGCTGAGGAGCTTAACGGCCGAGTTCGGGATGGGATCGGGTTTGGTCTCCTCGCCATAACCACCAGGCCGGTTAAGAGCAAGAATTGAGAAGCTGGTTTGTATTTACGAAGGGATTGAAGCTTTCACCGCGCGTTTGGGACGCTAACGGTGATTTTAACAAATCACCTATCGCTTAGTTTCGGCGTTTTTGCTTAAGCAAAAGACGCCTTGAATGAGTATAGACAAATGAGAGTAATCAAGCCGATTGAGCTATTAGTACCGGTAAGCTTCGCACATTACTGCGCTTCCACACCCGGCCTATCAACGTGGTGGTCTTCCACGGCTCTCAGGGAGAACTCGTCTCAAGGGGGGCTTCCCGCTTAGATGCTTTCAGCGGTTATCCCTTCCGCACATAGCTACCCTGCAATGCGGCTGGCGCCACAACAGGTCCACCAGAGGTGCGTCCATCCCGGTCCTCTCGTACTAGGGACAGCTCCTTTCAATTCTCCTGCGCCCACGGCAGATAGGGACCGAACTGTCTCACGACGTTCTGAACCCAGCTCACGTACCGCTTTAATTGGCGAACAGCCAAACCCTTGGGACCTGCTCCAGCCCCAGGATGCGATGAGCCGACATCGAGGTGCCAAACAATGCCGTCGATATGGACTCTTGGGCATCATCAGCCTGTTATCCCCGGCGTACCTTTTATCCGTTGAGCGATGGCCCTTCCACTCGGGACCACCGGATCACTATGACCGACTTTCGTCTCTGCTCGACTTGTCAGTCTCGCAGTCAGGCTGGCTTATGCCATTGCACTCAACGACCGATTTCCGACCGGTCTGAGCCAACCATCGCGCGCCTCCGTTACTCTTTGGGAGGCGACCGCCCCAGTCAAACTACCCACCACGCGCTGTCCCGGATCCGGATAACGGACCGCAGTTAGACAGCCATGACAACAAGGGTGGTATTTCAAGGATGGCTCCATCCGAGCTGGCGCCCGGACTTCAAAGCCTACCACCTATCCTACACATGCCAACACAACTGTCAGCGCGAAGCTATAGTAAAGGTGCACGGGGTCTTTCCGTCTGACCGCAGGAACCCCGCATCTTCACGGGGAATTCAATTTCACTGAGTCTATGCTGGAGACAGCGGGGAAGTCGTTACGCCATTCGTGCAGGTCGGAACTTACCCGACAAGGAATTTCGCTACCTTAGGACCGTTATAGTTACGGCCGCCGTTTACCGGGGCTTCAATTCGCAGCTCTCACCACTCCTTTTAACCTTCCGGCACCGGGCAGGCGTCAGACCCTATACGTCGCCTTGCGGCTTCGCAGAGCCCTGTGTTTTTGATAAACAGTCGCAACCCCCTGGTCTGTGCCACCTCCCTATGGTTGCCCATAAAGAGGTCTCCCTTCTCGCGAACTTACGGGAGCAATTTGCCGAGTTCCTTCAGCATAGTTCTCTCAAGCGCCTTGGTATGCTCTACCAGTCCACCTGTGTCGGTTTCGGGTACGGTCTAATGTGGGTGCTATTTCCTGGAACTCCTAGGCAGCCCGGTCAATCCAATAAGACCAAACTACTTCCGGAATTCGTCACATCCCACTGGTTGAGGAATATTAACCTCATTCCCATCGACTACGCATTTCTGCCTCGCCTTAGGGGCCGACTAACCCTGCGCTGATTAGCATTGCACAGGAACCCTTGGACTTTCGGCGAGAGTGTCTCTCACACTCTTTATCGTTACTCATGTCAGCATTCGCACTTCTGATACCTCCAGGACCCCTCACGGATATCCCTTCATCAGCCTACAGAACGCTCCGCTACCGCGCCTTACGGCACCCGCAGCTTCGGTGCATGGCTTTAGCCCCGTTACATTTTCGGCGCAAAGACCCTTGTTTAGACCAGTGAGCTGTTACGCTTTCTTTAAATGATGGCTGCTTCTAAGCCAACATCCTGGTTGTTTTGGGATCCTCACATCCTTTCCCACTTAGCCATGACTTAGGGACCTTAACTGGCGGTCAGGGTTGTTGCCCTCTCCACGACGGACGTTAGCACCCGCCGTGTGTCTGCAGGATAGTACTCTTGGGTATTCGGAGTTTGGTTAGGTTTGGTAAGTCGGTGAGACCCCCTAGCCCATCCAGTGCTCTACCCCCCAAGGTATTCATCCCACGCTCTACCTAAATAGATTTCGCGGAGAACCAGCTATCTCCGGGTTTGATTGGCCTTTCACCCCTAGCAACAAGTCATCCCCGCCTTTTTCAACAGGCGTGGGTTCGGCCCTCCAGTGCGTGTTACCGCACCTTCAGCCTGCTCATAGCTAGATCACCCGGTTTCGGGTCTAATCCATCGAACTTGCGCCCTATTAAGACTCGGTTTCCCTGCGCATACACCTAACGGCTTAAGCTTGCTCGATAAATTAAGTCGCTGACCCATTATACAAAAGGTACGCCGTCACCCTTGCGGGCTCCGACTGCTTGTAGGCGTTCGGTTTCAGGATCTCTTTCACCCCCCTCGTCGGGGTGCTTTTCACCTTTCCCTCACGGTACTTGTTCACTATCGGTCGCATACGAGTACTTAGGCTTGGAGGGTGGTCCCCCCATGTTCAGACAAGGTTTCACGTGCCCCGCCCTACTCTAACGGCTGTTTATACTACCAATACGGGACTATCACCCTCTATGGTGCTCCTTTCCAGAAGCTTCTCGTTTTATAA
>NZ_CAUVYE020000019.1:100000-121936 GCF_963556055.3 uncultured Cohaesibacter sp.
CGGTTGTCACTTGCCGCAAGCCATTCTTTTTCAGCACCCCAATAGGTGTCTTTCTCGGGGTGCCATATGTCTTCGCGGCCAAAGGCGAAGCCGAAGGTCTTCAGACCAGCCATTTCATAAGCAATGGTGCCCGAGAGAATGATGAGGTCGGCCCAGGAAATCTTGTTGCCATATTTCTTTTTGATTGGCCAAAGCAGGCGGCGACCCTTGTCGGTGTTGACATTGTCAGGCCATGAATTGAGCGGCGCAAAACGCTGGTTGCCGGTGCCACCACCGCCGCGGCCATCTGCCAGACGATAGGAGCCTGCCGCATGCCAGGCGACACGGGCGAACATGCCAACATAGCTGCCCCAGTCCGCAGGCCACCAGTCCTGACTATCGGTCATGAGATCGCGCAGGTCCTGCTTGAGGGCTTCGAAATCAAGTGTCTTGACTTCTTCTCTATAATTGAAGTCCTCTCCGTAGGGCTTTGTCTTGGTGTCATGCTGATGCAGGATGTCAAGATTGAGGGCATTTGGCCACCAGTCCATGACGCCGGTTCCCATCGAAGTGTTGCTGCCGTGCATGACCGGACATTTGCCAGTCGATTTCATATCATTCTGGTCCATTTGATCCTCCAGACGCTTCGTGCGTCTCAGTGTTTTCAAACATTCATGTTCGGAGCATTCTATCCTTGGTGCCGTTGCCCCCGTGACGGCGTCTTAGATGCAAATTATCAAATCTTAATGATAAAAGGAAATTGCATTTTCTTTGCGTTGTGATAAGATTTTCTAATGACAAATCTCTCCATGAAACAACTCCGCTATTTCGACGCCCTTGCTCGCCATCGCCATTTTGGACGCGCTGCGGAAGAATGTGCGGTCACGCAGCCAGCGCTATCGGTGCAGATCAAGGAGCTGGAAGAGCTGATCGGAACCCCCTTGGTCGAACGCTCTGCGCGGCAAATCCACTTGACCGGATTCGGCCTGTCCTTTGCTGAAAGAACAAGAGATATCCTACGTTCCGTACATGATCTGGAAGAGTTTGCCCGCTCCAACAATGGACAGCTTGGTGGGCAATTCCGGTTTGGAATCATCCCTACGGTGGCCCCCTATCTGCTGTCATCCTTCATCACCGAAATGATGGCCTGCTATCCCGGTCTCGACCTCAGGCCACGGGAGGCGAAAACACAGATTCTCATTCAGGATCTTATGGAAAGTCGACTTGATGCGGCGATTGTCGCGCTGCCAATATCAGAACCGACCATCCGTGAACTTGCACTATTTGATGAGGAGTTTGTGCTGCTTCGTCCGGCATCGGAGGTGGATAAACCCATTCCATCTCCTGACTTGCTGCCGGAGATGCGACTTCTGCTGCTGGAAGAGGGGCATTGTTTCCGCGATCAGGCCCTTTCCTACTGCTCAGGCAAGGCAAGCTCGACGCGCACCCTGATGGAAGGCAGTTCCCTGACAACGCTGGTGCAGATGGTCGCGGCCGGGATTGGTGTGACACTCATTCCGGAAATGGCGGTGGATCTCGAGACCGGCTCTGCAAAAGTGTCGGTTTCACACATGGCCGACCCGCGCCCCAGCCGCACGATCGGCATGATCTGGCGCAAAAGCAACCCGCTTGAAGAGCAGTTGCTCGAAATAGCTGAGATTTTCAGGAAAATCGGAACAAGCGGAAAGACGGGTATGTCATGAGGGCCCATGCGGTCGACGGCATGACCTCAGAAGCTTTTGCCTGAAGCCTTCAATGCGATCAGGTCAGTCTTTCCTTGTCGACGATGATGGCCTTGGCCATGGTCTGCTCGGCGTGGGTCGCCTCGCCCCGCCGGATCGCATCGACCAGAGCGCCATAGATATCGATTGACGCCAAACGCTCCGTTTGCGACCGGTCGATATGAGGCTTGCTATATTCATGCTGGTAGACCGAGAAGAGCGCCGCCTGAACCATGTCGCCAAGTGATGACAGAAACCGATTACCGGACATGTGCAGGATCGATGTGTGAAATTCGATGTTGGCAACCGCAAAGGATATATTGTCCTCGGCGCTTTTCATTTGCTGATAGTAGCGCAGAAGATGAGCATGCTCTTTTTCCGAAGCCCGCCTCGCAACGAGAGAGGCCGCAGCTGGCTCGAAAATGAGCCGGATTTCATGCAATTCTTTAAGGAATGGCCCGGGTTTTCGCAAGGATGCATGCCAGCGCAGAACATCGGGGTCGAACATCGACCAGTCCGAGGAGGGGCGCACACGCGTCCCAACCTTGGCCTTGGAATGCAACAGACCTTTGCCGACCAGCGTCTTCTTGGCTTCCCTTATCACGGTGCGCGATACGCCGAACATTTCCTCCAGATCGGGATCCAGTGGAATCATTGTTCGTTCGGCGTAATCACCCGATACGATTGCCATGCCAAGCTGATCAACAACCTTGGAGGTGTTGTTGAACGCTTGCTGGGACGCTACTCCGCCGGTCGTCAGGCTCATGATCGCATCGCGAATTCTGTTGTTGGTTTTCTTCTCGCTGTGGTCGCCCACGCCAGTACCTTCTGTAGCATGATAAAGGTGAACAAGAGGATGCCAATCACAATCTTGGTCCACCAACTCGACAATGTGCCATCAAAGACAATATAGGTCTGGATCAAGCCGGAGATCAAAATACCAAAGAAGGTTCCTGCGACGAAGCCGGTGCCTCCACTGAGCAGTGTGCCACCGATAACCACCGCAGCGATCGCATCAAGCTCCACACCCACGGTCGAAAGTGAATATCCCGCCGAGGTATAGAGGGAGTAGACAATCCCTGCGAGCCCTGCCAAACCACCTGATACGGCATATATCAGAATTGTTGTCTTGGCAATGGGAACCCCCATGAGCTGCGAGGTATGGATACCACCACCAAGCGCATAGACATTCTTGCCGAAACGCGTGCGATGAAGCGTAATCATGGCGGCGATATAGACCAGCAGCATGATGCCACCGATCAGCCTGAAGCGGCCACCTCCAGGAGCTTTCCAGTAGATCGACTGCAACACGTCATAGAATTCATGGGTCACAGGGACGGAATCTGTCGACAGGACATAGGCCATACCCCGCATGAGGAACATGCCCGCCAGCGTCACGATGAAGGCCGGCATTTCGAGATAATGCACGATTGCCCCTTCGGCTGCGCCAAAGGCAATGGTGATGGTGAGAACCATGCCGAAGACGATCACCGGATGGATGTTCGTTTCGCGCAGGACCACAGCGATGAAGACACCGGTGAAGGCAATCACCGCGCCAACGGAAAGGTCAATGCCGCCGGTCAGGATGACGAAGGTCATGCCAACAGCGGTGATGCCAAGAAAGGCATTATCGGTCAGAAGGTTGGCAATGACGCGGGTTGAGAACATGCTCGGGAAGACCCAGATGCAAAGCATGTAGGCGATGACAAAGGTCGCCATGGTCATGTAGAGCGGCAATCGAGGCGATTTCATCATGACAGGCTCTCCTTGGCAGTTTGATTATTCTGAGTATCGTTTTCTTTTGGCTGCGATGGTGGTGTTGTTGCCCGGAAGAGATAGATCGCGTGCTGCACAGCCGGGGATTGAATGAACAGGATCACGATGATCAGCAATGCCTTGATGACCAGGTTGAATTCTGGTGGCATGCCGGACAGAAGGATCACCGAGTTGACCGACTGGATAATCAAGGCACCCAGCAGCGAGGCAACGATGGAGAAACGACCTCCCAAAAGCGAGTTACCCCCGATGACCACTGCCAGAATGGCATCAAGCTCCATCCACAGGCCCGCATTGTTCGCATCCGCCCCCTTGATATCGGCAGCCACGATCACCCCGGCGATTGCGGCACAGAAACCGCTGACCAGATAAACCGCAACCAGCAGAACACGGGAGTTGATACCGGCCAGCCGGGAGGCCGTCTCGTTGATGCCGATTGATTCGATCAGCATGCCAAGCGCGGTGCGCCGGACGACATAGACAACGAAAATACCCAATATGATCCAGATGAAGACCGGAGTTGGCACACCAAGGATCGTCCCGGCACCAAGATGGATGAGACCGGGATTGAGGAAGGTCATAATCTTGCCTTCTGTGATCAACTGGGCAATTCCTCGCCCGGCAACCATCAGAACCAAGGTCGCCACAATCGGCTGGACCCTGAGGTAGGAGACGAGCAGACCATTCCATGAGCCACATGCCAGCCCGGCAAGGATGGCTGCGAGCAAGGCAGGTACCCAACCGCCGCCTTCGGTTACAACTGTTGCGGCAACCGCCCCGGCAATCGCCATCACCGCACCCACGGACAGGTCAATCCCCTTGGTGGCAATAACCAGCGTCATTCCTATCGAAAGCAGGGCCACAGGCGCGCCACGGTTGACAACGTCAATCAGGTTACCAAACAGGCGACCATTTTGAAATTCGATGGAAAAGAACCCGGGAAAGACGAGGAAGTTCAGAAAAAGAACCACTGCCAGAATCACGAGCTGTGGTGCTATGCGTCGTAACGTGTCGCCAATCATTGATTTGCAACCTCCTCTTCGGCGATGGACTGCACAATCGCCCCGATGGAAATATCGTCCCCGCTTAGTTCTTTCACCTGACGGCGGTCGCGCAACACGATAATCCGGCTTGAATAGATGATCAGTTCTTCAAGCTCGGATGAAGCCACGATGAGCGCCATGCCCTGCTCTTGCAGGGACTGAATGAGTTCGATGATTTCGGCATGGGCCCCGACATCGATCCCGCGGGTTGGTTCATCCAGAATGAGAATGTCAGGCTCGGTTGCCAGCCAGCGCGCCAGAAGCGCCTTCTGCTGGTTGCCCCCCGATAGCAAGCGGATCGGCATATCAAGACTGGCCAACCGAATATCGAGTTTCTTGACATAGTCTTCCGCTATCTTCTGGGCGCGTGATCGGGTGATCGGGCGGGTCCAGCCGCGTCGGGCCTGCAATGAGAGAATTATATTTTCGCGGACAGACAGATCCCCAACAATACCCTCCGTCTTGCGATCTTCGGGACAAAGCCCGAAGCCCAGCCGGATTGTCGAACGCGGATTGTCGAGACGGACCGGTTTGCCGCGCAATTTCATGGATCCCTGATCGGCAGGAGCTGCGCCGAAGATGAGGTTCGCGGTCTCGCTTCGACCAGAACCAAGCAGGCCAGCCAAACCAACCACTTCTCCCTCGTGCAGGATCAGATCGAACGGCTCGATATCGCCGCGACGCCCCACACGTTCAAGTTCAAGAATGGTGTCCCCGACCTGTTTCCCGTTGCCTTTTCTTTCCAGCGCTTCAAGCTGCCGGCCCAGCATCATGGTAACAATCTCGGTCTGGGTGACGTCGGCAAGTGTGCGCGTGCCAACCACCCGACCGTTTCTCAAAACGGTCGCCTTGTCCGAAATCTCGAAAACCTGATCGAGGAAGTGCGTGATGAAGACGACGGCCATGCCTCTCTCGGTCAGTTTGCGAATGACGGAGAAGAGCAGATCAATCTCGTCCCTGTCGAGACTGGCGGTTGGTTCATCCAGAATGAGCACCTTGCCCGCAAGCTCAACCGCCCGGGCGATGGCAATCACCTGCTGGATGGCAATCGGATAGCTTGAAAGAAGCAGGGTCGGGTCGATTTCAAGACCAAATTCGGACAGAACCTGTTTTGAACGCCGCACCATCTCACGGTTGTTGATCATGCCGAAGCGCATCGGTTGCCAGCCCAGAAACAGGTTTTCGGCAACGGTCATGTTGGGAAGCAGGTTGACTTCCTGATAGACGGTGCCGATACCAAGCGCCAGACTGCTCTGCGGATCTCGGGGATTGATTTCCTTGCCTTCCAGCAGAATCGTTCCCGCATCCTTCTTGTAAGCGCCGGTCAGACATTTGATGAGGGTGGATTTTCCTGCTCCATTTTCACCAAGCAGGGCATGAATCTCACCGGCATGCAGGGTGAGCGATACGTCATCAAGCGCTATGGCGCCTGGAAAATATTTGGAGATTCCGGTCGCTTTCAGGACCGGTTCGGGGGTCGTAGACATGGTTTGATCCTGAAGGCTGCCAAACTTTGGAGCAGATGCATTGAAAACGCCCCTGCCCTTTCTTCTTGCTCAGCCTCGTCCCTGACCAAATGCAGCACCACCACAATTGTCGGAACGCGCCAAACAAAAGCCGAATATTCGAGGATGGTGGGCAACATAACCCTGCCCACCACCAAGGCAAATGTCAAAGATCAATAGCCAAGGCTTTTCTTCATTTCGTAGATGGCTTTGTTGTCATCTTTCTGAGTGTAAAGCTTGGATTCGGTCTGGACCCATTTTGGAGGCATGGAGCCGTCTTTCCAGTAAGCATCGAGAATATCGAATGCCGGGCCAGCCATGTTTGGTGTCAACTCGACGGTTGCGTTTGCTTCGCCATTGGAAATTGCAAGATGCATGTCAGGCACGGCATCGATAGCCACGACAAGAATGTCTTCGCCCGGTTTTGCGCCTGCTTCCTTGATGGCCTGAATGGCGCCAACGGCCATGTCATCATTGTGAGCATAAAGAGCGCAAATATTTTCAGCACCTTCAGCTTTCAGGAAGCTTTCCATGACCACTTTACCCTGAGCGCGGGTGAAGTCGCCGGTCTGGCTGCGAACGATTTTCAGATTTGGAGCGTCAGCAATTGCTTTCTCGAAACCTTTTTTGCGGTCGATCGCAGGAGAAGACCCGGTGGTGCCCTGAAGCTCCACAATGCGGCAGTCTTTGCCAGCGGTTGCATCTTTAAGCCATTTACCGGCAACTTCACCTTCGAAAACGGTGTCCGAGGTTACGGCTGTCATGTAAAGGCTGTCATCGGAGTCGACTTTGCGGTCGAGCAGGATGACGGGGATTTCAGCATCTTTTGCTTCTTCAAGCACAGAGTCCCAACCCGTTGCAACAACGGGAGCAAGGAAGATCGCGTCAACGCCCTGGGCGATGAAGCCGCGAAGAGCCTTGATCTGGTTTTCCTGTTTTTGCTGAGCGTCGGCGAATTTCAGAGTCACGCCGCGTTTTTCAGCTTGCTGTTTGGTGACTGTGGTTTCAGCAGCACGCCAACCGGATTCAGACCCGATTTGCGAAAAACCAACGGTTTTGCCAGCAGCCATTGCAGTGAGCGGTGTAAGAACGAGCGCACTGGCGAGCAGAATGGAGCTTAGTTTCATAGTTTCCTCCCTATAGAAAAAGTCTCCCACAAGGCATTAAGTATTACTTATTCCCAATCGTAAATGGATGATTCGGCTACTTTCATGGGCGATTGGATCAAGGCACGTAGACCAAGGTATCACCCGTTAGACTTGTCTTTGAAGATTATTCGAGATCACAATAAGTTGGCTTTTTCTTGGAATATGACCTGACGGACTGCGCGACAGGCCGCGCGAAGGCGAAAAGCGGACCCTTGTGGTACCCAGCGCGAAAAAATCATTCAATTTACGCCTTTCCGGTGTCCATGATCGCACCCATTCGGCACCCCAGAAACCATCTGGACCGAAGCCGGTTCAAGGCTGCAATCCCTTGATCAAGATTGTGAGGCAATGGCCGAGATAGTCTTTTCGGTCGGCGGCTCCTGGCCATTTGAGTTGCCTTGTGAAATTCAGGGAGGAGGCTCCAAAGACAACATCCATCAACATCTGGGCGGTGAAATCGGCATTGGAAACCGAAATGCGGCCCAGTTGCTGCTGGTGCTCGAGCCAGTCCACCAGAAGGGCCCTCGCATGGTCGGGGCCGTGTTCCTGCAAAATCGGCCCCAGTTCCGGAAACTGACGACTTTCTTCAATGAACATGGTCAGGAGCGCAAGGCGGCGCTGTTGTGCCTTTGCATCGATATCAATCTGAAAAATACGATAAAGGGCCTCGATCATGGGCAAATGATCATAGTCTGCGGGCAAGGCGACCATCGAGTGCCGATGTTCTTCAACGACCGAGGCAAACAGTTCCAGCTTGCCGGGAAAGATCTGATAGACCGTGCGCAGAGACACATGCGCAGCCGCGGCGACCTTGCTGACCGTCGTGCCGCGATATCCCTTCTCCAGAAACAAGGGCCAGGCCGCATTGGTGATGGCCTGCCGATGGGCAGCAACCGAAATCTGCTTGGGGCGACCTCGGCTGCGTATCTGTGCTTGTCTACTCTCAGCCATTGGCTCAAATCTTTTCTGAATTTCTTGTAATTGTTTCAAAATGTGTCGTTACAATTTTTGAATTTACAACCCGGAATAATAAGGGTAACCGATATTACCAAAAATATCCACGTTTCCGATCGTCGAGACCGCATTTGTCGCAAAAGCCAATAAACGACCAGCAGTGACATGGAACAATTCGGGCAGCCCATGCATGAGCTTGCTTGTTTATACGTCCTGATATCGGGTGCGGATCAGACAAAACCAGCACAGCCATAATCCGAGGCAAAGAATGAAAAAGCGAAGATGGCCAATCGTGTCCCTGATTTTCCTGCTGCTTGTGGGAGCCAGTATCTGGTACTGGATTCACCTCAAGGACCAACCCAAAGCGAGCTTTGCCACCGCCACGGTTAAGCGGCAGGATATTGAACAAACCGTTCTGGCCAGTGGCACTCTGCGGCCTGCGCGTCTTGTGGCGGTCGGTGCCCAGTCTTCGGGGCGGATCCTGTCCATGAAAGTTGCACTTGGCGACGAGGTCAAGGCAGGCGATCTGATCGCCGAGATTGATCCGGCCAGCCAGAAAAACACGCTTCTCACGCAGCGGGCAGCGCTTGAGAAATATGAAGCGGAGTTGATGGAAAAAGAGGCAAGCCTTGTTTTGAACCGCAAGTCTCTTGATCGCCTCAAACAGCTTCTGGACAAGAAATCGGCATCGCAATCGGATTATGACAGCGCCGTGGCGGAAGTCGATGTCACTGTTGCGCAAATCAGGCAGATCAAGGCCTCGATAGAAGAGGCCAGACTGGCGGTTGAATCGGCCCAGCTCTCCCTTGATCGAACACAAGTCACGGCGCCCATCGACGGCACTGTCCTTGCAGTTGTCACGCAAGAGGGCCAGACCGTCAACGCCTCACAGTCCGCTCCGACAATCGTTGTTCTTGGTCAACTCGATCAGATGACGGTGCGCACCGAGATTTCCGAGGTGGACATATCAAAGGTCAAAGTGGGCATGCCGGTCCATTTCACTGTGCTGGGTGACCCTGAAAAGGTCTATCATGCCAAACTGGACTCCATCGAGCCAGCGCCTGAATCCATTTCCAGCGACAGCAGCATTTCCTCCAGTTCCTCCTCTTCGAGCAGCAGTTCCTCGTCATCGACTGCCATCTACTATTTTGGCAATTTCACCGTTCCCAATGAAGATGGCAAGCTCAGGACCTACATGACCGCAGAGGTCCATATCGTTCTGGGAGAAGCCCATCAGGTACTGGCCATTCCATCGACGGCCCTTGGACCAGCAGGTCCGGACGGGGCCTATATGGTCCGTGTACAGGATGAGAATGGAGCGGTTGCCGTTCGGCGGGTTGAAATTGGCCTTAACGACAAGGTCATGGCCGAGATCAAATCGGGCCTTCAGGAAAACGAGCGCGTAGTTACCGGCAATATCGAAGCTGCAAAAAGCTCTGATACCAAAAGCGGTGGCAGAATGGGACCGGGCGGTCCGCCGCCGATGGGGCTTTAGGCATGAGAGAACCGCTCATTCAGCTTGAGAAACTTCGGCGGGACTTCAAATCCGGAGATACCGTCGTCTCTGCCCTCAAGGATGTGGACCTGACGATCGAAGCAGGTGAAATGGTCGCCATCATCGGCACGTCAGGCTCAGGCAAATCGACATTGATGCACATTCTTGGCTGTCTTGATCAGGCAACCAGCGGCAGCTATCGGATTTCCGGCAAGGAGACCAAGCTGTTCGACAGCGATGATCTGGCAAAGCTCAGACGGGAATATTTCGGCTTCATCTTCCAGCGCTATCATTTGCTCTCCGAGCTCGACGCATTGGGCAATGTGGAAATCCCGGCGGTCTATGCCGGTGTCTCATCAGCCAAACGGGATGAGCGCGCGGAAAAGCTGCTCACACGCCTTGGCATGGGGGACAGGGTCGACCACCGCCCCAGCCAGCTTTCCGGTGGTCAGCAGCAACGGACATCAATCGCTCGCGCCTTGATGAACGACGCTGAGATCATTCTCGCCGACGAACCGACCGGGGCGCTCGACAAGAAAAGCGGCGAGGAAGTGCTCGCCATTCTCAAAGAGCTTAACAGGGAAGGCCGGACGGTCATCATTGTTACCCATGATCCCGATATCGCGGCCCGCGCAGAGCGTGTCATCGAGATCAGCGATGGTGAAATCATTTCCGACCATAGATCCGAACCAATCGCCCCCGATGAAGCGGCGGAGCAACCACGCCCGTTGATGACATTTGACAAGAAAGGTGGAGGCGGCTTTCTCGGTCCCTTGCGTGAGGCTTTCGGCATGGCGCTTCTGTCGATGTGGGCACACAAGTTGCGGGCCTTTCTCACCATGCTCGGCATCATCATCGGAATTGCCTCGGTGGTCAGCGTCGTGGCGCTCGGGCAAGGGTCACAGCAGCGGGTCCTCGAAAATATTTCAAGCCTTGGCACCAACTCGCTCGAAATTTTTGCAGGGCGCAGTTTTGGCGACGTGCGGTCTGCGCGCATCACGACCCTCGTCGTCGATGACGCCACACAATTGACCAAGCAACCCTATGCCATGGCAGTGACCCCGACAGTGTCGACCCAGAGCACCATTCGCTTTGAAGCCAATGAGGCCAACGCTCAAGTGAATGGCGTAAGCGAGCAATATTTCTCTGCCAAGGGGCTCGAGCTATCCGAAGGTCAGTTTTTCGATGCTCAAAGCGTGAGAGACTTTGCGCAGGAAGTGGTGATAGACGAGAATACCAAAGACGCGATTTTTGATGATGGCATCGACCCGCTCGGGCGGATCGTTTTCATCGGCAAGGTTCCGATGCGCGTGGTCGGCGTGACAGCAACCAAACAGAGTGGATTTGGCTCCAGTCAACGCTTGTCGCTCTATTTGCCCTATACCACGGTGCAGGCCCGTTTTTTGGGCGACAGCACCTTGCGCAGTATCACCTTGCGGGTGAAAGACGATTTCGACATGGACTATGTCGAGAGTGCCGTCACCGAGTTTCTGACCCTGCGCCATGGCTCGAAGGATTTCTACATTCTCAATACGGACGACATTCGCAAGACCATCACCAGCACGACCCAGACCATGACCATCCTGATCGGCTCGATTGCGGTGATTTCCCTGATTGTCGGAGGCATTGGCGTGATGAATATCATGCTGGTCTCGGTGTCCGAGCGCATTTCCGAAATCGGGGTTCGAATGGCCGTTGGAGCCCGGCAGAATGATATTCTTCGACAGTTTCTGATCGAGGCCGTTCTGGTTTGCCTTGTTGGCGGCTTTGCCGGCATTGGTCTGGCGCTTGGATTTGGTGCGGCCTTCAGCTATTTCAGTTCGAGCTTTTCCCTCGTCTATTCGAGCACATCGATCATTGCTGCCGTGCTCTGCTCGAGCCTTATCGGCATCGTGTTTGGCTATTTGCCAGCCCGCAATGCATCGCGACTGGATCCCGTGGCTGCGCTTTCAAGCGAGTGACCTTGTCCATTTGCAAGCGCCGGATGTTTGACCATCCGGTGCTGTTGCGATTTGCCACGGCCCCTTTTCAGGGCAGAGAAGGAGGGAAAGCATGTGCTGAGACGGCCCATGAGCAGAGCATGAGGCCGCGCACCCTGCTGCTCAGCCATTTCTTTGCCCGCGCCAGGCTGCCAGTGCCTCCGGCTCGTCGGTCTGGACAATTCCGATACCTGCATCACACATCCGGCCCCAGATCTTTTCGGGATCTTCAAGCGCCTTGCTGTCAAGAAGATCATCGCATGCAACCGAGTCGAGCGTATTGACCCAAATGGTCAAACCGGCCTTTCTGAAGGCATCGGCGTTCTCGTGCATCAGTGCCAGTTCATCGAATTTGCTTTCTACCACATTGGCTCCGACAGATTGAAGCAACGCAATCTGCTCATCAATATGCGCCCCCTCAAAGCGCACCATGGGCATGACCATCAGGCCATAGGCCTTTTCAAGCTCCGTGAGATAGGCCGCCTGTTCAGCGGTCTGAACCTTGATCTTGATATCCACCTCTCCGGTCACCCCCATATCCGCAGCAAGGCTTGCGACGTCTGCGAGATGCTCAAAGGATTTGACGTCAAGATCGAGGAAGAGCTTGCCCCTGGCCGTTTCCAGAGCCTCGGCCAGGGTCGGAATGTGATGGCTGGTCAGGCCAGCTCCCTCGCCACCCTTGCCATTGCGCATGGGCAGGGACTGAAGGTGGGCGATGGTCAGATCCTGGGCCTTCGTCACATTCCCGGTCATGCGGGTCAATTGCCAGTCATGCATAAGAAACAGGACGCCATCGGCGCTTTTCTGTATATCAACCTCGACAATGTCATATTGCCCGGCAATGGCAGCCTCGATCGCTGCGATGCTGTTTTCCGGTGCATGGTGCCAGGCTCCACGATGGGCAACAATGGCCGGCCGGTTGACGATATCCTTGACGAAAGCGCGATACTTCATGGTCTTGTCCTGTCATTAAAAATGAGCGTGAAACCGAGCCGTCGGGAACACGGCCCATATCACGAGATTATTTTTCAAATAGCGGTTTGACGGTCAGGGGATAGTCGGTCTGAAAGGCGCGTGCGCCGCTTCCAAGAACCCTTTGCCAGGTGGAAACATCTCCCTGCTCGATGTCCCGGTCCGGTTTTGCCAGCCCATTGACCCACAGTCGAATACCAAGCTGTTTTGCCTGGATTGCCAAATCGGGAGTGATGAGCCCGGCGCTGATTTCAACGGCTTTGACATCCTCGCCAAACAGCGCCTTGAGTTCGTGCAGTCGTGCAATCTTGTTGTCTGCCTGATCAAGGGAATGAAGCGGCGAAGCGCCGGTGGCGTCGTAAATCGCCTTCAGTTTGTCAAGGCTTGGATTGCGAACCATCAGATTGTCGGTGCCATAGGTACGAACCAGTTTGCCCAGTTCTTCGGCCTGATAATCCTTGACGTCAAGATCAATGAGAATCCGCCCCTTGGCGATTTTGAGCGCTTCCTCGAGGGTTGGAACGGCATGGTCAGCGGAGGTTTCTGCCTTGAGCTCCAGCGTGTTGATCTCATCTGACTTGTAGAAAAGAATCGCGTTGTCGGCGATGGCAAATGCGCCAAAGCCGGGAACTTTGGGCGGACCATCCGGAAAACGGGCCTGAACGTTCGTGGTGCGATCCAGCGAACGATCATGCATGAGATAATGTACATGATCGGCACTGACGCGGACATCCAGTTCGATCATATCGATGCCCGCATCAATCGCGGCTTTGATTCCAGCCAGAGAATTTTCCGGAAAGCCGAACCCGTTGGCACGATGGGCGATCAACACAACGGGTTGATCGCCTGCAAACCGTGTCCGGATTGATGATACGTCGGAGGGTTGGGCAGTGACGCTGCTGGCGGGCGCGCACAGAGCGATCGCCAGCAGAAGACAATTGACGAGAGAGCGAGCCGACATGGTCAGTCCTTCAAGTATGAAACAGGTTCGAAATGATGCATGGTTTCAAAATTGCAAAATTCAATCGGGCCGATAGGGATGGACTGAAGATCCTCTGAATAGCGGGCGAAAAGCCCGTCACCGAAAGAAACAATTTCCTCGGCGGCTTGAGGGTCAACCCACTGAAGAAGGTAGGCGAGTGTTACGTGAAATATGTAGCGATCATGATCCTTGAAGCGGATTGACGTGACCTCGGAGAGCTGGTCACGGACGGCCCGAAGGGCCTTTTCATCCGCTTCGCTGGCACCGGTCATGGTCAGGGAATGGCAGGTAAAGAGGTCATGCGCCGACACTGCAACACGGCTCGGAAAAGACTGATCCGCGAGCTTCTCGACAAACCGGGCGGTGACGTCATCGCGCATCTCGCCAAACGGAATATCCTTCGGCCAGCCCTTTTCATGGCTGGAGCAGACCGACGTCACCCCCTGAAAGATGGTCATGTGAAAGCTTTGCGGGGGAAGGAACGTGAAAAAACGCCCATGCGGGCTTTCCATGATCTCCCGCTGCATTTGGACCAAAGCCGAGAAAGCGCGGCTCTGTTTGTCGATATGGCAGATGAAGGTGTTGCCGGGAAAGGTAAGGACCTCGCCCTGATGGGTGAATTTTCCGCCACCATCCACGCTGCTTATCGCTTGCGGAAAGGGGGTGGACGAGAGTTGTCCGGTCAGGAACCTGATGGGATCTGGTCTTGAAATATACATGCCTGGTCTTAACTGATTGCTTTTTGTGTTTCTGGATCAAAGAGGCGGATACGGCTGTCGGAAAGTCTGATCTTCAGATCAGACATGGCAGGTGTTTCCTCATCGTGAGGGCGGGAGATCTGGATCTGCTGACCGTCACTCAATTGCGCAACCATCACGAAATGCGAGCCGAGATCTTCTATATATGTAACATCGGCCTGGGGTCCATCTGCTTGTATCGCGACATGCTCGGGTCTGATTCCCAAAATGAAATCTCCCTTTTTGGACCCCACGGCAAGGATGCTGCCGTCGCCGAGGCGGTAGTGGGATCCATCGCCTGTCACGTTGATCAGATTCATCGCCGGAGAGCCAATGAAATTGGCAACAAATGTGGAGGCAGGGTGATTGTAAATGACCGATGGTTTATCAAATTGTTCGATTTGCCCCTTGTTCAGAACCATGATCCGGTCGGCGAGCGTCATGGCTTCGACCTGATCATGAGTGACGAACACCGATGTCGCCTTGATGCGCTTGTGAAGGGAGGACAGCTCCATGCGCATTTCGTGGCGCAATTTGGCATCAAGGTTGGAAAGGGGTTCGTCAAACAGCATGACCTTTGGCTCACGCACAATCGCTCGGGCAATGGCAACACGCTGCCGCTGGCCACCGGACAGCTGGCCCGGACGTCTGTCAAGATACTCTTCAAGAGAGACAAAACGCGCCGCAGCAACGACCCGTTCGCTCCGCTCGGCCTTGTTCACCTTTGCGACCTTGAGCGAATAGCCGATATTTTCTGCAACGCTCATGTGCGGATAAAGGGCATAATTCTGGAACACCATGGCGCAGCCCCGGTCTTTGGGCTCCATGTCCTGCATTTCAACGCCACCGATCAAGATCTTGCCACCACTGACCACCTCGAGCCCGGCAATCATGTTGAGCAAGGTGGACTTGCCACAGCCCGAGGGGCCGAGAATGACGGTAAATTCACCGTCATGAAGGCAGGCGGACATCGGCGGAATGACTTCCAGATCATCGAACCTCTTGGACAGATTGTTCAACTCGATCTCGGCGGATGTCGTCACTGTCTGTTTCATCTTACTTCTCCGTCAGTGTCAGGCCACGAACGATATGGCGTTGCATGAAGGCAATCATCAGCAGGGGAATAACCGAGACCATGACAGCACCGGCCATGATGGCGGGATATTGGGGCACTTCACCGGGTATTCCCGGAGAGAGGCGGGCGAGGCCGACGACGGCCGTTTGCATTTCCGGGGTCGAGGCGGCAACCAGCGGCCAGAGATATTGGGTCCAGCCACCCAGAAACATGATTAGGAACAGCGCAGCGAAATTGCTTTTCGAGAGCGGCATGAGAATGTCCCAGAGAAAGCGGATCGGTCCGGCGCCATCCATCTTGGCCGCCTTGCTGAGATCGGCAGGCAGGGAGCGGAAATACTGGCGGAACAGGAAAGTCCCGGTTCCGTTTGCCAATAACGGTGCAGCAAGACCGAAATAGGTGTTCAGAATGCTCAGCTTGTAATGTGGGTGATGACCGGAGATCAGTTCGATGATGCGGGCAATGCCCGTGAATTCCAGAAAGGCATTGACCGGCAACATGACATTGGAGGCGACCTGATAGGTGGTGATGAAACGCAGCTCCAACGGCATCAGATTGGTCACCAGCACCATGGCAAAGATGATGCCGCCATAGCGGATGCGGAAATAGACAATGGCATAGGCGGTCAGAAAGGCAATCACACATTTGATGGTCGCCATCATGGTCGCCATGATGATCGAGTTGAGGATCTGGCGCGGCAAATGGGTTGTTTCGATCACGATCGAGATATTGTCCAGAAAATGGGTTCCCGGCATGAAACTGAACCCGTTCCTGACAAAATCCTCGTAGGACTGGGTTGCTGTGACAAGAGTGATGACAAGTGGAAACAGGATGAAGATCATTCCCGTGGCAAGCACGATATTGGCTGCACGATCCACGCCTTTTGTTTTTTCAATCATGGCTCTAGCGCTCGTATCTGACTTTCTTTTCCAAATAGAAGAATTGGAAAGCAGCAAGGGAAATGACCAGAATCATCAGGATTGTCGACTGGGTCGAAGCACCTGAAAGATCGTACCCCTTGAAGCCATCGACATAGATTTTATAGACCAGAAGCGTCGTTGCACCGCCCGGCCCGCCTTCGGTCATGGCATCGATGATGCCAAATGCTCCGGTCACGCTTTCGGTGAATTCCAGCACGAAAACCAGAAAAAGCTGGGGCATGATCATAGGGATCTGAATGTCGCGAATGCGCCGCCAGGCGCTTGCGCCATCCATTGCAGCGGAATGATGCATGGAAGCGGGCACGGACTGAAGACCGGCAAGAAGAATGACAAAGTTAAAAGGAATGCCGCTCCAGACCTGAGCGGCAACCAGCATCACAAAGGCATCCTTGCCATCTATGCCGGGCTGCCAGATGCCGGGAAAAAGGTCGTTGAGCGGTGCGAGGATACCCAAGAAGGGATTGAAAATGAACAGAAAGACGACACCCAGCGATGCGCCTGCTATGCCTTTCGGCCAAACCAGAATGTTCCGCGCCGGCATGGCAAGGCGCACCTTGCGGTCAGCCGCAACGGCAAGAAATAAGGGCAATATCACCGCAAGGCTTGAGGCGGTGACCATGAACAACAGTGTGCGTTCAGCCGCCATCCAGAATTCAGTGTCGGTCAACACCCGGAGATAGTTCTGCATGCCGACGAATTGAGAGCCGCCACCGAAGGGGCGCTCGAGGGTGAAGGACCAGAAAAAGGCCATATAGATCGGTATGTAAAAGAAGAGGATGATGAGCAGCAGCTGCGGCAAGGACAGGAGCAGCGGCAACCATCGTCTGTGAAACTGAGAATTGTTCATCTGACAACGTCTCTTGACTGCTTGGCGTGACAATCAGGGCCGGCCAGAACCGTGGCCGACCCCAATGACCTAAATGAAGAGAAGGCGTTTGACTTACGGGAGTTTCACGCCCTTGTAGGTCTGCTCGAAACGACGCAACAATTCATCGCCACGCTTTTTGGCCGCATCAAGAGCAACCTGCATTGTCTGCTCGCCGTTGAAAGCCTTCTGGGTCTCTTCCTTGAAGATATCGCGGAACTGCACATAGAAGCCCAGACGAAGGCCCTGGCTGTCTTCCGATCCCGGCATGTTGAGGGATGCGACGCCCATCTCGGCGGTGGCAAATTCCAGATCGTCGGACTTGCCGCTTTCCTTGAGCTTTTTCATCGCGGACATGGTAACGGGCATATAGCCGGTCATGCGTGTGAATTCGATCTGCTGATCATCTTCGCGAAGGAAGTCGAGGAAGGCTTTTGCTGCCTCGATCTCTTCAGTGCTGTGGCCTTTCATGACCCAGATCGATGCACCACCGATGAAAGTATTGTGGCGCTCGAACCCTTCATACATCGGCGCCATGGCCAGCTTGACCTTGTCGCCCAGCGCCTTGAAGGCCGCGCCATAGGATCCGGTAGAGCCTTCCATCATGGCGCATTCGCCAGCATTGAAGGCGTCGGTATATTTGCCTGCTTCGGTGTCCTGATTCAACTTGACCAGACCGTCCTTGCGCCAGGTGTAGAGATTGTTCAGGTGCTCGGCGACCTTGCCCTTGTTAAAGCTGTATTCGGCATCAAGACCAGAATAGCCATTGTGGTTGGTTGCGATGGCCAGACCATGACGTGCGGAGAATTGCTCCAGAACGCGCCAGGGATGCGCATCGGTCACGAATGGGCAGGCATGGCCAGCGTCCTTGAGCTTGACAGCCACATCATGCAACTCTTCCCAAGTCTGCGGCACTGCGGTTACACCGACTTTTCCAAGCTGCTCCATGTTGGCATAGAAAAGCAGGGTAGAGCCGTTGTAAGGCTGAGACATCAACTCGCCCTTGGAAGTCTGATAATAGGAACGAGCGCCCACATTATAGTCGCTCCAGTCGACGTCCGGCATGATTTCACTGACAGGCACAACGGCGCCGGACAGCATCAGGTCGAGGGTGCCTGCATCGAAAAACTGGATCAGAACGGGATGCTCGTTGGAGCGGAATGCTGCAATTGCCTTTTGCATGCCTGCTTCATAGCCACCCTGGCCCACACATTTGACGCTGTGTTCGCTCTGGCTTTCGTTAAACAGTTTACATGCATTCTGGATTGCCTGTTCAGGGCGGCCGGTATTGCCGTACCAGAACTCAATATCGGTTGCCTGAGCTGCGCCAGCCAGTGCAAGCGTTGCAACTGCGGTAGCAGCAAACAGTTTGGTTTTCATATCATCGTCCTCGAAAACTATCAGTGATCAATCGTTTCGCAATTCATAGGGGCCTACGCGGAGGCGTAATCGCCAGACTAATTACTACACTTTATGTGTGACATTGATATGAAGCTCTTCCAGGCACCACCGGTCTGCTTGTTGTGAAACTGTCATTTCTTCGTTATAAACTGTCATCAAACCGGTTGAATCGTGGCTATTTTTGAACTTAAACTGTAATAATGGACATGCATTCCTACAATCCCAGCCCATTGATTTCCAATCTCTTTCGTCGTGAAGGGCGGGTAGAGGATATTGTCTCGAGGAACGAGCGTGCACTTCTTAGGGAGATCTGGTCAAAGCCGGGGTCTTCTCGCGCCGAGCTCATATCGCGCCTTGACATCACGCAGCAATCGGTACACCGCATCGTCGAACATCTGGCCGACAGGGAAATCCTGAGACTGGGAGCGCCAAAGCCTGCTTCCGGGCGAGGCCAGCCAAGCCCCACCTTGCAGCTCAATCCCGATTGGGCCTATAGCATCGGCATTTCGCTGAACACGGACAAGGTCGATATCGTCCTTATGGATCTTGCTGGCAATTTCAGCACGCGTCGCGTTCAGATTCGCGACAAATCCATGGCTTCGGCGCTCGACGAAATCCTTGCCGCAGGCAAAGCGCTGGCAGAGGAGCGCAATCTTTCGGAGGACAAGCTGTTTGGTGTCGGATTCGGCATCGCCGGATATCTGGTTGAAGGAACCAAATACAATGCTCCCCTGCCCTTGCATGAATGGTCTCTGATCGAGCTTGGGCCGCTACTCTCGGAGCGGTTCGAAGCTCCGGTCTGGACCGAGAATGGCGCCAACACCGCGGCCATTTGCGAAGCCATGTTCGGGGTTGGGCGCTACATCAAGTCTTTCGCCTATCTCTCCTTCAATTTCGGCTTTGGTGGTGGCATCATCGTCGATGGCGAATTGTTGCGTGGCGGGCATGGCAATGCTGGCGAGATGAGCGGGATTTACGATTCCGGTGAAAATTACAAACGGCCAGCCCTCGAGTTTCTTCTCAAAAGCCTTGCCAAACACGATGTGCCGGTCGATTCGATCAATCAGCTCGCCCGCAATTTCAAACCCGACTGGCCTGGCGTGGCAGAATGGATCGACATGGTCACACCGTCGCACAATCGCATCATCAACGCCTTGAGTGCGATTATCGACCCGCAAGCCATCGTCTATGGCGGCGAAATACCCAGAGAGCTGGCAGAAATGTTGATTGCGCGGGCAAAATTCTTCAATCGTCCACGCTATGGCGTTCCGCGCAAGGTGCCCAAACTGATCATTTCGGAGCTGGCAAGCCAACATCCGGCGATGGGCGCTGCCATGTTGCCGTTCAAGGCCGAATTGATGTAGATCTGGATATATGGCATCAGGATCAACTGGTGCCCGACATCTCGGGAGCCCTGCGCAATGCCTCCACCTGCCAATCTGCCATCGGGCTTTGAAGTCCTTCACGGAACACTTGAATTCAGAAGTGCGCCGAAAAGCAGCCGCCCCATTTCATCGGAAATCTCCAACTGGCTCCGATCCTCGGGGGCCATGTCGGGCACGCTTACGGTTTTCTGCCAACACACATCGGCATCCCTGACCATTCAGGAGAATTATGACCCGACGGTGCAGGAAGACCTGCTACGCTATCTGGATGATATTGCGCCCGAAAACCGGTATTACGAGCATTCGCTTGAAGGCCCCGACGACATGCCGGCCCACCTCAAGACCCTTCTGACTTCAGTCAGTCTGACGATCCCGGTGCAATCGGGGGCCATGGCGCTGGGGCAATGGCAAGGTGTCTATTTGCTGGAACACAGGGCGCACTCACACAGCCGTCGCCTTCATCTGACCTTCACCGGTTTCGTGAAGAAATAAGACGTGACATCCGAACGGTGTTACTCGCCCTCCGGCCAGCGTCCTGCGGCGATTCGGGCCATTGGCAATGGCTCTGCTCAGGTCTCGGAAGAAACCGAGAGCAGAAACTCGTCGGCGGCAAGCAAGGCCTGGCCCCGCTCAAACCGCAAGCGGTCCAACTCGAAACGTATTTGGTCCCGATCTCGCATGAGTGCCGGCAGATCCTTGTTGCGCTCTGAAGCCTTTGTCTTTTCCTGCGGCTTGCCCTTCTTGGGTGCCTTCGCTTCGTGCCGGGCATCGGTGATCAGCCGTTCGGTCCTCGACAGCTCAAGCTCCAACTCGGCGATCCGGGTTTCCAGCTCATGCAACGCACGGCCCCGCAAATAGCCTCGCAGGAATTCCGCCTCGCTCGTCTTGTGACAAATGGAGTTATATTCATACCCGTTGCGCCCGACGGAAAAACCGTTGGTGGGAGTGCAATAGGTCACCAGTCCCTTTTCATAGCCCTGCATGTAAGCGTTGGGATCGGGAATGATGTCATAGCGCTCACAAGCGTCCTTGTGCTCCTTGAGACGATCAGACTGATGGCCTTCGATTGCGTCCCTGGTTCCGATATTGCCCCAATCTCCCCCGACACATTCTTCCTTGCTCAAGCTGGCGCAGCCACTGAGAAAAACTGAAAACAGAAGCAGAAAGGGAGAAAATCGCATGACATTCTCTTGAAGTTGTTGAGCAGAAACGGAATTTGGACAAGATACCACAGTTTGCAACGCAGGCGAGTCATTTCAGCTTGATTCGGCATGCTCCACAAGCTCGTAAAAAATGCCGCAATCAGGAGATAGCAGTTCAGGGCCACATTTGGTTAATATTTTGTTTATAGAATCATCCCCAATCTGACCCCCTGTCTCCTCGGAGCCATACCATGCGAGCAATCGGCATCAAGACGGAAAAGCGGCCCTTGTTTAGTCAACCTCACGAAAAATCGCTTCCCTCGCTCTCACGAGCCTGGTTTGCCGTTTGTATTCTTTTAGCCACCAGCGCTCTGGGATCGAACGGGGCCGGGGCGCAGACGCCGGCCAAGCAGCTTTTTGGCAGCAAGACACTGCCCGCCAATTTGCAGGCCCGTTCTCTGGGCTCCTATGCAAGGGGATGCCTTGCAGGCGGTGTTGCCATGCCGGTTGACGGACCGGCCTGGCAGGCCATGCGACTGTCGCGCAATCGCATCTGGGGACACCCCACCCTGATCGCCTTTCTGGAGAAGCTGGCGACGGATGCCAGGCAATATGATGGCTGGAACGGTCTGCTGGTTGGTGACATCGCGCAACCGCGCGGCGGTCCGATGTCTTCAGGACATGCCTCCCATCAAATCGGACTTGATGCAGATATCTGGCTGCGTCCGATGCCTGAAAAACGCTTTACAAAGCAGGAGCGAGAAAGGGTGTCCGCCATTTCGATGCTGAAGTCTGGCACGCGAACAGTCGACATGAGCAAATTCACGTCGGCCCAT
>NZ_CAUVYE020000020.1:0-63386 GCF_963556055.3 uncultured Cohaesibacter sp.
TCGAGGATACCTCTCCGGTTTCCATTTCGCCCGCAGTTGACTTCACATCCTGGGGACAGGCTGGTGGTCCCTTGACCAATAATCCTCCAAATGTGACGTTTGGTGGACAGGCAACGCGTATCTGGAGCGCCAATGCAGCCATTCAGGGGCGCGATTCCGATGAGCGAGCTGCTGCTCGTCCGGTCTCTGTTGCCGGTCGTGTTGCCGTCTACAGCCCGGACGGACAGGTCGCACTGTTCAATGCGTCCAATGGGGGGCGGCTCTGGTCGGTGTCTGTACGTCCGCAGAATGAAAAAGGCATCTCTCTTGGCGGTGCTGTGGCGATGGACAGTGCGCGGGTTTTTGCTGCGACCGGCTTTAGCGAACTGGTTGCACTTGATGCGGGCTCTGGTCGGCGCTTGTGGACCTATCAAATGGACGCTCCTGCCAGAGGTGCCCCGGTGGTTGCTGGCAATATCGTGCTGGGTGTTTCTGCCACCAATTCGCTGTTTGCGGTCAATGCTTCCGACGGTACGGAAATGTGGACGTTCGAGGGAATTCCTCAGGGAACCGGGTTGCTTGGCTCCGGTGCTCCGGCTGTCAGTGGCAATCGTGTGCTGTTTTCAGGCACATCGGGTGAACTGGTTGCGCTCAATCTGAAAGATGGTGAAATGGTTTGGTCCGACACCATTGCGCAAGGCAGTCGGCGGTTTGCCATTTCCGGTATTTCTTCGGTCGCCGGTGGTCCGGTTGTCTCCGATGGCGTTGCCTATGTCGCAAGCGTGGGTGGCAACATGATCGCTTTGCGGCTCAAGGATGGTGAGCGTTTGTGGAACCGGGCTTTGGGGTCTGTGAACGCACCGGCCGTTTCTGGCAACACGGTGTTCCTGCTGGATCTTGATGACCGTGCCGTAGCGCTCAATAGCAAGACCGGCAAAATTCGCTGGTCAAGCCAGTTGCCTTCGGTTAGAACCAAGAAAAAATCCACGAGCTGGGCAGGGCCGACCTTGGCCGGAAGCCGCTTGTGGTTCACTTCCAATGATGGAAAACTGGCGGCAGTCGATCCGAACAACGGGCAGATCGTGCTGACGCGGGATATCAAGGATCCTGTCTTCATCGCTCCGATCGCGGTGAGTGGACGCCTGATTACCCTTAGTGGTGCCGGACGTCTGGCGGCCTATCGCTAGGCTCGGGCTTTCCGTCACAACAGATTTTATCAATTGCCCCGGAGCTGTTTTGGCAGCTTCGGGGTTCTGTGCTATTTGGAGGGGTGACAGTGAAGCGGTCTTTCTGAATGATCGCTCTGTGCCTCTGATCCGCAATTTGATGGTGGCCAAGGCAGATGTTGACGATCTGCAATGAGGTTGCATAATCGGATTGCGATAGTTTGGACGAAGCGGAATGAAATTGAACGTGGCCATTGTGGGCCGACCCAATGTTGGCAAATCGACCTTGTTCAACCGTCTGGTTGGCAAGAAACTTGCGCTGGTCGATGATCGACCCGGAGTGACGAGAGACCGACGCGAGAGTGAAGCCAGACTTGGCGACATCACTCTGAATATCATTGATACAGCCGGTCTCGAAGTCGCTGAAGAGGATGCACTTGAAACGCGCATGAGGCTTCAGACAGAAGAAGCGATTGCGTTGGCCGATGTTGTGCTGTTCATGATGGATGCCCGCGCAGGCATCACGCCAATGGACGAACATTTCGCGGCGCTCGTGCGCAAGGCAGGAAAGCCGACCATATTGCTTGCCAACAAGTCCGAGGGGCGGGCGTCTGATGCTGGCTATTACGAGGCCTTTTCACTCGGTCTTGGCGAGCCAGTGCCACTTTCTGCCGAACATGGCATCGGTATGGCAGATCTTTATGAAGTACTCGTCAAATTTGACGATGCAAAGCGAGCCTCTCTCGGTTTGCCAATCGGAGCGGAAGACGAAGAGCTGCTTGAAGAGGATGATGGTCCTCTTGTCGATGTGGAGATTGAAGAGGATGACGAAAGCGAGACCCCTCTTTATGACCCGACCAAACCCTTGCGGGTTGCCATTGTTGGCCGCCCCAATGCCGGCAAGTCGACATTGATCAACCAGTTGATCGGGCAGGATCGCTTGCTGACGGGACCCGAAGCGGGGATCACGCGCGACTCCATTTCCGTCAATTGGGAATTTAGGGGCCGGAAATTCAAGCTGTTTGACACTGCGGGCATGCGGCGCAAGGCGCGTGTGCAGGAAAAGCTCGAAAAGCTGTCGGTTTCCGATGCCCTGCGCTCGATCCAGTTTGCCGAGGTCGTCGTCGTGACGCTCGACGTGACCAAGCCGTTCGAGAAGCAGGATTTGCAAATTGCCGATCTTATCGAGCGGGAAGGGCGGGCCATTGTCATCGCGCTCAATAAATGGGATCTTGTTGAAAATCCTCAGGAAACCCTGGCTGATCTGCGCGAGAAGGCGACCCGTTTGTTGCCGCAAATGCGCAATGTGCCGCTTATTCCGATTTCCGGGCTGACAGGCAAGAATATGGACCGGCTGATGCAGTCCATTCTCGACATCTATGAGATCTGGAACCGTCGTATCTCAACGGCCAAGCTGAACCGCTGGCTGGATGGAGCCACGCAGGGCCATCCGCCGCCTGCCGTTGGTGGGCGCCGCATCAAGATCCGCTATGCCACGCAGATCAAGACCCGTCCGCCGACCTTCGTGGTGATGTGTTCCCGGCCCGATGATCTTCCTGAAAGCTATGCTCGGTATCTGCTCAATGATCTGAGGGACAGCTTCAATATTCCTGCCGTACCTGTGCGCATGTTGATGCGCAAAGGCGACAATCCCTATGCGGCGAAGGCCGCAAAGCGGAAGATCCAATAGGTTTGAAGGCTTGATATCGATCCTGAGGGGGCGGGCAGGTGGGAAAGACATCCTGCTAAGTCCGTTCCTTTGCGTGGCTATTTATCGCGTCGGGGATCGTGGCCCATGGGACTTTGGATTGTGTCCAGATTTCACATCGAGGGTCAACGGCCTTGGGCTCGTCGAGTGATCCGGCATTGACATAGATAATGTTCGGATGGGCGGCCGAGGACAAATAGACAGGTGATCCGCATTCAGGACAGAAATAGCGGATCACTTCGTTTCCGCTCTCTCCCTTTTTGGCAAAGCCTTTGGCTGCACCTTGCACCATTTTGAAATCGTGTCGTTTCACCGGAAAACTGACGGCATAGGCACTGCCGGATGTTTTCCTGCAATCGGAGCAATGGCAATAGGTTGCGCCCGACTGGGGGGCGTAATTTCAAATCGAATGGTGCCACAAAGGCATCCGCCATTTGCCGGTTTGCTGGTCATTTATACATTCCTTGTCATCGAAACGAGAATTTGTTGGCATATCAAACGGGTAAAAGCTTCAATTCTAATACAAACGGATGTGGCATTGCAGCATTGAGATGTGTATAACTCCAATCGCCCGGCCCTGAGATGTTGATCCATTCCCTGGACATTGTCCATCGACATTCAGGGTTGGTTTTTTAGTATGGCCTTTCTTTTTGGCCAACAGCAAAGTGAAAGAGGATAAAATGAGCAAGACATGGACACCGGACAGCTGGCGATCCCTTCCGATCCAGCAGGTGCCGGATTATCCCGACGCCGAAGCAGTCAACGCTGTTGAAGGCAGGCTTGCAACCTATCCGCCTTTGGTCTTTGCTGGCGAGGCTCGCAGGTTGCGTAAGCAACTGGCGAGAGTTGCTGAGGGTAATGGTTTTCTGCTGCAAGGCGGCGATTGTGCCGAAAGCTTTGTGGAGCACCATCCCGACAATATTCGCGATTTCTTCCGCGTCTTCCTGCAAATGGCAGCCGTTTTGACCTATGCCGCCGCTTCTCCGGTGGTCAAGGTCGGCCGCATTGCTGGTCAGTTCGCCAAGCCGCGTTCCTCGCCGACAGAGACTGTTGACGGTGTGGAACTGCCAAGCTATCGCGGCGACATCATCAACGACACGGGCTTTAGCGAAGAGTCTCGCATCCCGGATCCAAACCGTATGGAGATGGCCTATCGCCAGTCTGCGGCGACCCTTAATCTGTTGCGCGCATTTGCTCAGGGTGGCTTTGCCAATCTCGATCATGTGCATCGCTGGACAATGGATTTCCTCAAGGACAGCCCGCAAGAATCCCGTTACAGGGAACTGGCTGACCGGATCACCGAAACTCTCGGTTTCATGCGTGCCTGCGGTATCGATCCCTCTCATACCGAAGCCTTGCGGTCGACTGATTTCTTCACCTCTCACGAAGCTTTGCTGCTTGGCTATGAAGAGGCCTTCACACGGGTCGATTCAACGACCGGTTTGCATTATGCAACCTCTGGCCACATGCTCTGGATTGGTGACAGAACCCGTCAGATCGATCATGCACATGTGGAGTTCTTCCGCGGCATCGAAAACCCGATCGGGCTCAAATGTGGGCCGAGCCTTTCTCCTGACGAGCTTCTGCGTCTGATCGATGTGCTCAATCCTGAGAATGAAGCCGGTCGCCTGACGCTGATCACGCGCTTTGGTGCCGACAAGGTGTTTGATCACCTGCCTGGTCTGGTCAAGGCCGTCAAGCGGGAGGGCTACAAGGTCATCTGGTCCTGTGATCCGATGCATGGCAACGTGGTCAAGGCCAACAATGGCTATAAAACGCGTCCATTCGAGCGCATTCTGAAAGAAGTCGAAAGCTTCTTTGCCGTGCATAATTCGGAAGGTACCTATCCGGGTGGTGTGCATGTCGAAATGACCGGCAAGAATGTGACCGAATGCACAGGTGGTGCTCATGCCATCACCGAGGATGATTTGACAGATCGTTATCATACGGTTTGCGATCCGCGTTTGAATGCCGATCAAGCTCTGGAACTGGCGTTCCTCATTGCTGACAATATCAAAAAAGAGCGTGTCAGCCGTCAGGCTCATGACAAGATCGTGCCCTGATCGAGAGTAACGGATTACAATCAACAAGCAGCCCGGCCATGCGCCGGGCTTTTTGTTGCAGATTGCATTGGATTCTTGACTCTGTTGCCTTTATATCTCTGCACAAGAGCGTGTAAGCTCTTCCTCTCTCATTGAAATTGGCACAACAGGATCAAGCCGTGACCGACAGACTCGTTTTCAGCCTTGCGCAACTCAATCCCCATTTGGGTGATATCGCAGGAAATGCCGAAAAGGCACGCGCCGCACATAAGGTGGCACAGGCACAAGAGGCCGATTGTCTTGTCTTGAGTGAGCTTTTCATTTCCGGATACCCGCCGGAAGATCTGGTGCTCAAACCCGCTTTTCAGGAAGCCTGCCGAATGGCAGTCGAAGAGCTGGCCGTCATAACCGAAGGGGATGCGCCGGCGATTCTCATCGGGACGCCATGGGTTCATGATGATAATCTCTATAATGCGGTCTGTCTGCTCGACAATGGCGAAGTTCAGGCAGTGCGCTTCAAGGCGGATCTTCCCAATTACGGGGTGTTTGACGAGAAACGCATTTTTGCCGCAGGTCCGATGCCCGGCCCGATTAATTTGCGCGGTGTGGCGGTTGGTGTGCCGATTTGCGAAGATATCTGGGATGTCGAGGTTTGCGAATGTCTGGCAGAGACCGGGGCTGAGATGCTTGTGGTGCCCAACGGATCACCGTTCAATATCGACAAGTGGGATACGCGACAGCAAGTGGCCATTCAGCGCGTCGTCGAAACCGAACTGCCGCTCGTCTATCTCAATCAGGTCGGTGGTCAGGATGAGTTGGTGTTTGACGGAGCTTCTTTTGCGCTGAATGCCGACCGCTCTCTTGCGATGCAGATGCCGGGATTCGTCGAGGATCAGCAGATCGTGACAGCGGAGCGTGGCGAACATGGCTGGACCCTTTCGGGCGAGATCGAGCCGCTGATGGATCGGGATGCCAGCGCCTGGAGCGCTTGCGTGCTCGGTCTCAGGGATTATGTCAACAAGAACCGCTTTCCTGGTGTTGTTCTGGGCCTGTCCGGCGGGATTGATTCTGCCATTTGTGCCGCCTTGTCGGTTGATGCCTTGGGGGCGGATCGGGTGCATTGTGTCATGCTTCCCTATCGCTACACATCAGAGGCAAGCCTAAAAGATGCTGCTGATTGTGCCAAGGCGCTGGGTGTGCGCTATGACATCGTCGATATTGCCGAACCTGTTGAAGGCTTCGCGCACGCACTTTCGGATCTGTTCGCGGGCACCGAGGCCGGTGTGACGGAAGAGAATTTGCAATCCCGCGCACGCGGCACGATCCTGATGGCCATTTCCAACAAGTTTGGCAATATGGTTGTGACCACTGGCAACAAATCCGAAATGTCGGTGGGCTATGCGACCCTTTATGGCGACATGAATGGTGGCTTCAACCCGATCAAGGATCTTTACAAGATGCAGGTCTATCATCTGGCGGCATGGCGTAATGAGAATGTACCGCATGGGGTGATGGGGCCGGGGGGTGAGGTGATTCCTGCCAACATCATTTCCAAGGCACCGACGGCGGAACTGCGCGAAAATCAGACCGATCAGGACAGCTTGCCCGAATATCCCGTTCTTGACGATATTCTGGAATGTCTGGTCGAGAATGAAATGAGCATCGATGAGATTGTCGAGCGTGGCCATGACATCGCTGTGGTGAGACGGATCGAGCATTTGCTCTATATAGCGGAATACAAGCGGCGACAATCCGCTCCGGGCGTCAAGCTGAGCGAGAAGAATTTTGGTCGCGATCGCCGCTATCCGATTACCAATGCGTTCCGCGACAGGGACTAGAGGGTTTCGTCGCAAGCCCTCGTGACAGAGATTTTCAAAGGAAGACAGCCCTATGGCCGAAGTCGTTCGTTTCGCCCCGTCACCGACGGGAAATATTCATATTGGCAATGCGCGTCCTGCGCTGATTAACTGGCTTGTCGCGATGAAGACCGGAGGCCAATTCATTCTGCGATATGATGACACCGACGCGGAGCGTTCGCGGACGGAATATGCCGAGAATATTGCCGAGGATCTCGCATGGCTCGGGGTCAAACCGGATCGGGTTGAGTGGCAGTCCAAGCGTATGGGGCTTTACGATACGGTTGCCAACAAACTGAGGGAAATGGGTCGGCTTTACGCCTGTTATGAAACACCGGACGAACTTGACCGGAAACGCAAACGCCAGCGCGCGCGCGGCTTGCCGCCGGTCTATGATCGAGCTGCGCTTACCTTGACCGATGATCAGATTGCGGCCTATGAGGCAGAGGGCAGAAAGCCCCATTGGCGTTTCATGCTCGATCAGAAAACGATCTCATGGCAAGACGGAGTGCGCGGCGACCAGAGTATTGAATGCGACAGTGTTTCAGACCCGGTGCTGATCCGTGAAGATGGCACCTATCTTTATACCTTGCCCTCGGTGATCGATGATATCGATATGGGGGTTACGATGGTTATTCGTGGGGATGATCATGTGACCAACACGGCGGTTCAGATTCAGCTGTTTGAGTTGCTGTCTGGAAAAAGCCCGAAATTTGCTCATCATAACCTCATCATCAATGCGAGCGGTGAGGGGTTGTCGAAACGCCTTGGGTCCTTGTCGATCCGAACCATGCGAGAGGAAGGCTATGAGCCTTTGTCCGTTGCGATTTTTGCGGTGCTCAACGGCACCTCGGATCCTGTGCAGCCGCTTGCCGACATGAATGCTCTTGCCGATCTGTTCGCTCTTGATAAGGTGTCGCGGTCCTCTTCCAAATTCGATATGGCCGATCTTGGACATCTGAATGCACGTATTCTGCATGAGACCGAATTTGACGCCGTTTCCGATCGCCTTGCGTCACTTGGCGTTGAAGGGGGCGATGTCTTCTGGCTTGCGGTCCGGGGCAATATCGAGCGCTTTCCCGAGGCCAGGGAGTGGTGGGATATTGCAAGCAACGGCCTTGGCGCCGATGCGGTTGAAAAATCAGCGGAAGATGCGGATTTCTATGCCAAGGCAACTGAGCTTTTGCCCAGAGAGCCATGGGATGAAACAACATGGAAAAGCTGGACGAGTGCTCTCAAGGCCGAAACGGGACGGAAGGGCAAAGGGCTTTTCATGCCACTGCGTGTGGCCCTTACCGGACGCTCTCACGGCCCGGAACTGGCGGCCTTCCTGCCAATCATTGGGTACCAAAGAAGCGTGGACCGACTATCCTGATCGAGCGGCCGTCAGCTGTCTGAACGGAGTTGCTGTCCTTGCTGACCTCCGGTGGCCGGTAGGGCTCGAAAGCCATGCCCAGCCGTTGCATTGCCAAGGTATCGGGGTCGAGCATGGCCGCCTGTTTGGGCAGCGGCAGGGGGATCGTTGAACCCGGCAAAGCCTGCTCCTGACTGTCTGTCATGTCTTGCGCAGGCAAGGAGGGGGGCGCAGCTATGCCGGCAGTCGGATCCGTGTTCCAATCTGTGCCCATTCCGGTATCGGTGTCGGAGTTGGTGAGGGCTTGCAGTTGGCTCGCCGGGACCTGACAGGAACAGCCCTGCACATATTCCTTCTGATAGAGAAAGGCGGTTTCCAAAGCCGTATAGGGCTGGCCGGAAAGCGAGACCATGTCGTCTGTGGTTTCGCCCGGATTTCTGTAGACATAGAGTTCCGCATTGCCGCCGGGACAGCTTGTTTCACAAGCCTGGGCATCACGCTGGAAGCTGCTTTCGGTTGTTGCAAAGCTGACCGGGAAAAAGAAGCCGTCGCAGGCGCGCACGCAGACCGTACGATAGGTTCCGATTTCCGGAATGTCATAGTCTTTCAAGCCATATTCACGCACGGAATAGCGGCTGTTGGAGTTGAACAATGTGCCAAAGATGCCTCGGCGCTGACGGGGCTGCCTGATCTGGGAGAATTGTTCATATTGATCACCGCAGTTGGCCTGCGCGAGTTTGGAGAGCAATTCTGCCTTCAGAGGGCCCGTTTCGCTTGGTGGAGGGGTGAAACGACTTCTCTTCTTTTCAAGGCTTTCGAGATTTTTCTCCATTTTATCGATGCGTTTGAGCAACGCCGGGCAGGTTGCCTTTTCCTTGCGGCGAAACAGGAAGACACGCCCTCCATAGCAGCCATCTCTCTTGGCGCGTGTTTTGGCGCTGTCGATTTCCGAAAGTTGCTTATGGTAGGCGGCATCATATTTCTTGAAATTCTGGCTGGAGCCTGAATTGCTTGTCCTTTGCAGTCGGGCCAATTCGCCTTCGAGCTGTGCGCAATATTGGGCATTGGATGACCAACTCGTTTGAGCTTTCAACGGACTCGATGCCAATAGGGACATGGCAACAAGTCCGACAATATGCGCGCAGCTTTTCATAGTCAGGTTCCGAAGTTTTTCTCAATCAGAGATCTGATTGTCAGTCTTTTGGCAGCGTCTCTTTGGCAAACACAAGAATCGCGTGCGAAGGATATCAAACTTGCTCGCATACAATCACCCCAGATTGGGGCAAAAGTTTAGTCAATTCTTGATAAAGGGCGGGAAAGGACTTCAATTTGATGTCTTCAAACCGGCGGATGTTAAAAACTGTCCCCCTGTTAGGCGCCTCCACTGAGTCATGGCTTGGCTGGCATTGCTTCAATTTTCCTGTTCTTTCTTGCCGAATTCATATAAGACACCCACGAACTCCGGATGTGCGGCGAAAGCCAGCCTTGCATCCACTCGTTGAACCGATATTGCCAGGGAACCGGATAAAAAATGATTGATGCAGCAGACTATCGCCGCGCACTCGGCCAGTTTGCAACGGGGATTGCCGTTGTGACAACGATGGATGGGAGCGATCAACCGTGCGGACTGACCGTCGACAGTTTCAATTCGGTCTCACTCGATCCACCGCTCGTGCTTTGGTCGCTGGACAAGCGATCCGGCCAGCTCGATGCGTTCTGTTCCAGCGGTTTCTATGGGGTCAACATCCTTGCCAAGGAGCAGGTGGACATTTCCAATCTGTTTGCCGGACTGTCAGATGACCGCTTCTCAAAGGTGGATTGGGAACAAGGGGAAACAGGCGCTCCGCTTTTCAAGGATGCGCTGGTTTGTCTTGATTGCAAGACCGAAACGATTATTGAGGGTGGTGATCACTTGATCCTTCTGGGGCGCGTTGTCTCCATTGGGGCGAAAGAGGGCGAGCCGCTTCTTTATTATGCCGGAGGCTATCGCGAACTCGCACCTTCAGATGCGTGAAGGCGCCTGAAAAGATCCGAACTGTCTTCAGTCGCTTTGCTTTACTCGTAATCGCGTTTGGTCTTCCTATATCTGTTTGGTAAGAGAAAACTCAAATTTGAAATCTGGCCGTTTGCATGGTCTCATATCGTGCAAGCTGTCTGTAGAAAACAGGAATTGATTATGCTTCGTATTCTATTGGCTGCAAGCCTGGCGCTGGCTGCGAGCCTGCCGACTGCTCAGGCCAGTGACGACCCGGAACTGATTTTCAAAAAGTCAACCGTCTGGAAATTGCTGACCCCGGACCACAAATTGGCGACCTATGCGATTGATGATCCCATCATCGACGGCGTCGCCTGCCATTTTACTGTGCCGGAAAAGGGTGGCATATCGGGCATGCTGGGCGTGGCTGAGGAAGTCTCGGATGTTTCTCTTGCGTGCCGTCAGGTTGGCCCTGTGGTCTTCAAGGAAAAGTTCGAGCAAGGTGATGAAATGTTCCGTCAGCGCCGTTCGCTCTTTTTCAAGAAGACGCGAATCGTGCGCGGTTGCGATAAGACCCGCAATGTGCTGGTCTATCTGATCTATTCGGACAAGCTGATCGAGGGGAGCCCGAAAAACTCGACCTCGACCGTGCCAATCATGCCATGGGGTGAGCATGGCGCTCCGCGCTGTGAGGATTGGCTGGACAAGTAGTTCTGGTCAGGACTTCATGTTAGTGAGACGCGGGTCTGCTTTTCTATCTCGTCTCTCATGCGCTGTTGCAGGCAACCGATGGCCTTGTTTCTGGAGGGGTCATAGGGATGGCTGTCAAGGCGGGAGACACGCCGGATGATGCGAAGGCTGTTGGTCATGATCAGACCATCAGCCTTTTTCAATTCCTGCGGTGTCAGGGATGCGGTCTTGACCCGGAAGCCCCATTCCGGTGCGAGTGTCAGCAAATTCTGGCGCAGGATACCGGGAAGGCAACCATCCGAACAAGGGGGGGTTACGAGCAGATCATCATAGAGGGCGAAGAGGTTGCCAATGGTGCTGCAAGCCACATTTCCGCTTGTGTTGAGCATCAGGGCATCGTCTGCCTTGCTCTGGCCAGCTTGTCTGGCGGCAAGGATATTGTCCAGATATGTGAGGCTTTTGATCTGTGATGTCGGGGAGGTTTCATTGCGCCGGATCGTGCTGGTGACAAGGGACATCTCCTCGAAGGCCAGCCTTTCGGGCAATGGGGTCAGGGTCGCAAGCACGGTTGGTTTCGGCATGTCGGGGGGCAGAAGCCCGCGCCCGCCAGATCCGCGGCTGATCGTGAAGCGCAGAATGGCGTTTTGCCCGGCACTCTCTTTGCACATCTGCACAAGCATTTCGTCGATCAGGACTTCGTTAAGTGGCAAGCCGATCCATTTTGCAGCCCTTCTGAGGCGCGCTAAATGCTCCGGCCACCAGAGCGGATGCCCGCCAAGGATTGGCAAGGTTTCAAACAGACCGTCTCCAAGCAGGAAGCCACGGTCTGTGACGGAAAGCCGGGGGGCTGCGTCCCCTTCGTCCTGATAGAGACTGCCATTGAGGCTGACCGCGATCATTTTGCTTTCCCGTTTATGAGGCATGAGCTTGCTCCAGAAAATTGTGCAACAAGGTTTGCCCGTTCGGAGTGAGGATCGACTCTGGATGAAATTGCACGCCTACTGTCAGATGGGCAAGATGGCGGATTGCCATGATCTCGCCATCCTCAGAATAGGCTGTGGCGTGTAGACAATCGGGCAGGGACGTCTTTGCAATGACCAGCGAGTGATAGCGTGCCACGCTCATGGGCTGAGGCATATCATGGAATATCCCGTCTCGGGTGTGGGTTACAAGGCTGGCCCGCCCATGCATCGGTTCTTGTGCGTGAATGATGTCTGCACCAAATGCCTTGCCGATTGCCTGATGGCCAAGGCATACGCCGAGAATGGGAATTTCGCCTGAAAAGCTCTTAACCAGATCGACCATGATCCCCGCCTCTTCGGGTCTGCCCGGACCGGGGGAGAGGATAATCGCATCGGGGCCAAGCTTGCCAATATCTTCCAATTCCAATGCGTCGTTTCGGAAGACGGCAACCGGATAGCCCAACTCTTCGCAATAGCGGGCCAGATTGAAGACAAACGAGTCGTAGTTATCAAGGATGAGAATCATCGGCTCTTGTCATCCTCTTGCCTTGCTTTCTCGACGGGAGCTTCTTCCAGACTTTCTCTTTCGGCTTCTGCCGATGTTCCGAATCCCTTGAAGATGGCGGCTGCCTTGTGCAGGCATTCTTCATATTCTGTTGCCGGGTCTGACAGAATCGTGATGCCGCCTCCCACATTGAAATGAATCATGTTGTCTTTGAATGTTGCGGTGCGGATCGCGATGTTGGTGTCCATGGCACCGTTCAAACCAATATAACCTATGGAGCCGCAATAGACATTTCGGGGTAGGTCTTCCAGTTCGGTGATGATTTCCATGGCGCGGATCTTTGGAGCGCCGGTGATCGAGCCTCCGGGAAAGCTCGCGCCCAAAAGTGCGACCGCTCCAAGCCCCTTTTTCATCTCTCCGGTTACGGTGGAAACCAGATGATGAACCGCTGCGTAGCTCTCCAGAGCGCAGACTTGTGGCTCCTTTATGGTTCCCGGCAGGCAAACACGGGAGAGATCGTTGCGCATCAGATCCGTGATCATGATATTCTCGGCGCGATCTTTCTCGCTGTTTTCGAGGGCTTTCGCAGAGGCTTCGTCTTGCACTTTATCCGACAAATTTCGCGGGGCTGTGCCTTTGATCGGTCTTGTTTCAACCCGACCCTTTGCATCAAGCGTTATGAAGCGTTCCGGTGAGCTTGAAGCGACGGCATGGTCTTTGAAATTCAGAAAGGCGGCAAAGGGGGCCGGGTTATTCTTGCGCAAGGATTGGTAATAGGCGAGCGGCGTTGCCGTCGAAACGTTCGGTCTAGGTGCAGAGAAACGCTGTGTGATATTGGCCTGAAAGATATCGCCTTCACGGATATGGTCTTGCGTTCGCGCTATTGCCTGCTCGAAGTTCTTTCGAGAGAAATTGGATCGCCAGCGCGTGACAGGTGGTGGAGAGGAAAGGCGTTTGCCTGTGTTTTTTGCTTGCTCCAATTGATCTCGGAACCAGACAAGCCTTTGTTCTGCATGGTTTTGTCGTTCTTTGCCTTCACACGGCCAGCCGGAGGAGAATATCCAGGCTTTTGCCAAGCCGTTGTTTTGACACTCGTCAGGAAAGTGATCAATGGCGAGCACCAAATCATAAAAGGGCAACAGGATGTCGTGACTCTTGTGTAACTCCTGACCCGTTTCGGGCAGGCGCTCAAGCAAACGTCCTGCCTCATAGGCCAGATACCCCATCGCTCCCCCTTGAAAGGGAGGGAGTGATCCCTCTGCGGTTGCCAATCTGAAAGCGTTCAGCTTCTTTTGCAGGGCCGGGAAGGGCGCGTCGGGTAGCTCGGTGTCATCCCAATAGGCCTTGCCGTCTGTTACTCTGAAAGTCGCGAATGGGGAAAAGGCGAGATAGGAATACCGCCCCAGCCTTCTTGATGGCAAGGCGCTATCAAGAAAGGCGAGCATGGGCATGTCAGCAAGTGCAGGCAGCAGATGCACCGGATCTGTGAAAGGCACTTTCTGAAAGAGCGGAGCAATCGGCTTTTCGCTGTTGCTGGCGATCATGGGCGCATGCAGGATCAGACGTTACAGAAGCTTTTATAGAGGACTGCAAGGACTTCTTCGACCATGGGGCTGGCCAAAGAATAATAGATGGTGGTGCCGTCGCGGCGGGTGGAGACGATGTTCTGGGCCCGCATGAGGGCCATATGCTGGGAAACTGTCGTCATTCTCAGGCCGGTTTTCTCGGCGAGTGTCCCCACATTCTGCTCTCCCCCAATCAATTGACAAAGGATCAAAAGCCGTGGGCCTGATGCTAGAAGTTTCAGGAAGCTTGCCGCTTCCTCCGCATTTTGTTCGAGATTCTGGAAATTCATTGTCATTCTTTTTGCTCGGCTCGGTCTTTGACAAACGGCTCGGGGAACCAGATTGTTTCAAACGCGGAACAAAAATACCCGATCTGAGTGATTTGAGATCGGGATTCCCGCGCGTTATCGGCACTATATCGTTTGTCCCGAATTAGTGAAGCCATATTGTTGCAACATGGGAAACGTTTCAATTGAAATTTCGATTTTTGGCAAAAATGGAATGACGAGATGTCAAAGCTGACAATCCTTGGGTTGTTTTTTACCACCGAAAGGGAGGAAAAGCGGGGATTTCATCTTATCGGTGAGACTCAAAATGGAAAAGCTCCTGGCAGATTTCTGTCAGGAGCTTCCATGCGGCAAAGATTGGGTGCGACTGGTTCAAGGCATAATGCCTTTGGGATGGGTTCTTTGCCGTATTCCTTTGCCCTTGGTCTGGGCCGCGTTCGCGACAAGGGCGTTTGTTGGATCCAACATAGGAGATTCGATCTGAATGAAGACTGAGGTTGTCATTCATTGGAAGTTCATCTTGATGAACAGGCATCTTGATCAATGGACGAGAAAGCCGACTGGTCCGGGGCTGATTTTCGGAGATGATGTCCCCCCTCTCATGAAGAGCCTTGATCTTTTTGCCGGGTAAAGTCCCGCAAATCGCACAAAGAGCGGAAAAGAGCGGTTGACGTTGCTGGTCATTTTGGTCATTGTGACGCCCATGAAAACGGATCGTCTTATCAACTGCTGCATTATTGGCTTGATTATTATCCACTAGCAACTTGCTGGCTGGAGCCGTTTCGCTCATCCCTCGAAAATATGAAACGATTTCCGGCTGCGGGCTTCTTGTGCGGTTGCGCGACGGTTTGACGCTTTTGTGTTTAGAAAGCGCGAAGTTTTTGCATCTAGGGTGTTTGCCGACAGGCAATTAGGAAATTGGGAACAGGTCGATGACCAAAAAGACTGAAGACGTTCAGTTGTCGCTTTACAACACACTGACGAAACAAAAAGAAATTTTCAAACCAATTGATGCTGACAATGTTCGCATGTATGTCTGCGGACCAACGGTTTACGACACCGCCCATATCGGCAACGCCCGGCCGGTGGTGGTGTTCGATATGCTGTTTCGACTGCTGCGCCACCTTTATGGTGCAGATCACGTCACCTATGTGCGCAACATCACCGACGTTGACGACAAGATCAACGCGCGGGCGGCGGAACGCGGCATTTCCATTCGCGAGCTGACCGACGAGACGACAGCACGCTATCATGCGGATATGGACGCGCTTGGTGCCATGCGGCCAACGATCGAGCCAAGGGCAACCGAGCATATCGAGGACATGCTCAAGATGATCGGCACCCTGATCGACAAGGGGCATGCCTATGCTGCCGAGGGTCATGTGCTTTTTGCTGTCGATAGCATGAAGAACTATGGCGAGCTTTCAGGGCGTTCCGTTGATGACATGATTGCAGGCGCGCGCGTTGAAGTGGCTCCCTATAAACGCAATCCGATGGATTTCGTGCTCTGGAAACCCTCGAAGGAAGGTGAACCGCGCTGGCCGTCGCCATGGGGTGAGGGGCGTCCCGGCTGGCATATCGAATGCTCCGCGATGAGTGAAAAGCATCTTGGCGAGTTGTTTGATATTCATGGCGGGGGCATTGATCTGACCTTCCCTCATCATGAAAACGAGATTGCCCAGTCCTGCTGTACCCATGGCAATGACCGAATGGCAAATGTCTGGATGCACAACGGTTTTGTCCAGGTCGAGGGAGAGAAAATGTCCAAGTCGCTTGGCAATTTCACGACCGTGCATGACCTGATCGACCATTATCCCGGCGAAGCGATCCGGCTTGCCTTGCTGACCACCCATTATGCAAAGCCGTTCAACTGGACAGCGGACGGTGTCAAGGAAGCCAAGAAAACGCTGGATCAGTGGTATGCCCTGACCGCAGACGTAGAGGCTTCCGAACCGGATGCTGCTGTTGTGGCGGCGCTGTCGGATGATCTCAACACGCCAAAGGCAATTGCCGAGTTGCACGGTCTGCGGAGCAAGGCGCAGGGCGGAGACAAGGCCGCAGCGGCTTCACTCAAGGCCTCGCTGCAACAATTGATCGGTGTTCTGGGGCAGGATCCTGAAGAATGGGCCAATTGGCGCGCTGCTTCGGCCGGTGACGTTGATGACGCAGCGATACAGGCGCTCGTTGATGAACGGCTGGAGGCCCGCAACAACAAGGATTTCGCAAAATCTGACGAATTGCGCGACAAGCTCGCCGAGATGGGCGTTTCGCTCAAAGATAGCAAGAACAAGGAAACCGGCTTGTTCGAAACAACCTGGAGCCTCGATATCTAGAGGCCATAACCCCGCAAGGGCCCGTGAGGGCCTTTGTTTCCATCTTGTCGGCACAAGTCGACGCAAACGCATACCCTTTGCCATACAGGACCAGAAGTCATGACAAAAGAGCGTCTTTATCTTTTTGATACAACCCTCAGAGACGGTGCCCAGACCAGCGGTCTCGATTTTAGCGTTGAAGACAAGATTTTGATTGCCGACATTCTGGATAAGCTTGGCGTGGATTATGTCGAAGGGGGATATCCCGGTGCCAATCCGACAGATGATGTGTTCTTTTCGGAAAAGCGCACAAATGAGGCCACTTTTACCGCGTTTGGCATGACAAAGCGGGCGGGGCGGTCGGTGGAGAATGATCCCGGCGTCCAGGCGCTGCTGAACTCGTCCGCCGATGCCATCTGCTTTGTTGCCAAAAGCTGGGACTATCACGTTGAAGTGGCCCTTCAATGCAGCAATGAAGACAATCTTGAAGGCATTTCGGACTCGGTCAAGGCCGCGATTGCGGTGGGTAAAGTTGCCATGGTCGATTGCGAGCATTTCTTTGATGGCTACAAGGCAAATCGCGACTATGCGCTCGCCTGCGTTAAAACCGCCTATGAAGCCGGTGCTCGTTGGGTTGTTCTCTGCGACACAAATGGCGGAACACTGCCACATGAGATACACGACATCGTAAGTGACGTCATAAGCCATGTTCCGGGTGACCACCTCGGCATTCATGCTCACAACGATACCGAGCAGGCAGTGGCCAATTCACTGGCGGCGGTGCGTGCCGGCGTGCGTCAGGTTCAGGGTACGCTCAATGGTATTGGTGAGCGCTGCGGCAATGCCAACCTGATTTCCCTAATTCCTACGTTGAAGCTGAAACCTGAATTCTTTCAGGCGTTTGAGATTGGTGTCAATGACAAGGCGCTTGGGAAGCTGACCGCCATTTCTCGCCAATTCGACGAGTTGCTGAACAAGGCTCCCAACCGGCATCAACCCTATGTGGGGGCAAGTGCCTTTGCCACCAAGGCTGGCATTCATGCGTCTGCCATTCTCAAGGATCCCCAGACTTATGAGCATATCGAGCCGGAAAAAGTGGGTAACCATCGCCGCGTTCTGGTGTCCAATCAGGCCGGGTTGTCAAACCTGATCGACGAACTCCAACGCATGGACATTGAAGTGGAGAAGGCCGATCCACGCCTTGTCGACCTGCTTGCCATCGTCAAGGAGAGGGAAGCCGAGGGCTATGCCTATGAGGGGGCCGGGGCATCGCTTGAACTGCTCGCCCGGCGTCATCTGGGGTCTGTTCCAACCTATTTTACGGTTGAGAGCTTCCGGGTTGGCGTGGAGCGTCGCCACAATGCCCGTGGTGAACTGATCACGCTTTCCGAGGCTGTGGTCAAGGTGATCATCGATGGCGAGCGACACATGTCGGTGGCAGAAGGGGCTGGCCCCGTCAACGCGCTTGACATTGCCTTGCGCAAGGACCTGGGGCGCTTGCAGGACAAGATAGAAGATCTCGAACTGGTCGACTATAAGGTTCGAATCCTCAACGGCGGCACGGGAGCGATCACACGCGTTTTGATCGAAAGCCGGGACGGGATGGGTCATCGCTGGTTTACAGTCGGCGTTTCGGAGAATATTGTCGATGCATCCTTCCAGGCTTTGCTCGATTCCATAACCTATAAGCTATTGAAATTCTCCTGATCCAGACGATCTGTTGCCCCTCATCGGCCAACAGATGAGAAATGAGGCAACATGAGCCAGAAAAGTGAGCTGGGCAGCTCCACGCCTGTCGACGCAATGTTGGAGACTGCTCAGACCGCACCGGCGGACGAGACGCGTGCCGGTCTTTTGCTGGCTGCTGCGGCTTATGGATTCTGGGGGCTGTTTCCTCTGTATTTCATCATGCTTGCCCATGTGCCTGCACTGGAAGTGGTTGCCAACAGGATATTCTGGTCGCTGGTCTTGATGAGCTTCTGGTTTCTTTTGCGGGGGCGACTGGGAGAGGTTTGGGCAACGCTCAAACAGCCAAGGATCGTGCTTGTGCTGGTGCTTACCGGTGTTCTGGTCAGCGGAAACTGGCTGACTTATGTCTGGGCCGTTGGTCATGGCTATGCGACGGAGGCAAGCCTTGGTTATTTCATCGTGCCGATGTTCAACGTTGCCACGGGATATCTGTTGCTGTCTGAACGGCTATCACGGTTGCAAATGGTCGCGATTGTGCTTGCCGTGGCTGCGATCATGGTTCAATTGCTCTTGCTGGGCACTGTCCCTGTGGTGTCATTGCTGGTTGCCTTCACGTTCGGATGTTATGGCTATCTGCGCAAGATATTGCCCGTTGGGGCCAATCTGGGGCTGCTTGTCGAATTGATTGCCATCACGCCGTTTGCGCTCGGCTACATTGTCTATTTGCAGGCGATGGGTGTCGGTCATCTGGGGTTTTCCGACTTGGGCACGACATCCTTGTTGGTCATTACAGGTGTGATCACGTCCCTGCCATTGATCTGGTTTTCTGCGGCTGCAAAAAGGCTCAATCTGGCAACGGTTGGCATCATGCAATATATCAATCCCAGCATACAGTTCCTGATTGCCGTGTTCTTGCTGCATGAGGCTGTATCTCCCAGCAAGATGATCACATTTGCCCTGATCTGGCTTTCCGTTGCGGTCTATTCCTACGATGCTGTCATCGAAATCCGCCGCAAAAAGGCGCGCCGGTCATAGTCTTCAATCATTTCTTGGCATGATCAGCAGCCAGATTGCTCCGGCAAAAAGAACGAGACCAAGCAGGCGGCGCCAATCGATGGATTGCGGGGTCTGGCCGGTCCAGCCGAAATGCTCTGCTATCAGGGAGACGCCCATCTGGCCGAATATGACAATGGCCGCAGCTGCTGCCGGACTGACCCTTGAAAAGGCGAAGGCAGAGCCGGAAACGATGATGACACCAGCGGCACCCCCCAGAAACATCTGAAAGATGCGTATCCCGTCAAGATGTGCAATCACCAACTGACCCGAGCCGTAAAACAGGGCAAGCAGGCACACCGCAATCAGTCCACCTGCGAAATACATGACAAGACCGGTGCTGACGGCATTGTCGGCAAGGCTGATGCGTGCTGCGAGAATCGCCTGAAACCCGATGACTGCACCGACGATCAGTGCGGTGGCTACCCCAAATAGTGAAAAGTGATTCATCATGCTCGGTCTGTTTGTCCGTTCGTTCTGATAAGCTTGCAAACTCTAGTTATCTGACATCAAGGCTGCAACATGGGTGTGGATATATTTTACTCATGAGACAATGGGCAATTGCCCTTATCAATCCGAGTGATATCCACCAACGCCCTTCCTTCTTGCCCGATCCTGTTGTGATCAAGGAAAACTGGAAGGGGCTCTGTCGCTCTAGCGGATGAAGCTCATGATTTGAAGCGGAAATATTTTTTTAAAAACCGAGTAAATGCCCGCGATGGAATGAGTAACTATCTTTGTACTTGTATTATATCGGTTTTTACTTCTGGGCTGTTTGAGCTTTTGGCCAGAAAGATCAAACTGCCAGACACGTTCATTTTCTTAGGAGACCGTTTTTTGCATTGATGTCGACATCAAGTTCTTCGCTTTCCCGGTGTCGGCATGTTTTTGGAGCCTTTCCCGAATTCAGTCGCTTCCGTATGTCATTTCGTTGTGACATTCATGCAAGGCCCCGGCTCTCTGCTCGGGGTCAAAAATGCGCGTGGCCTTGTTAAGGCCTTAAAAAAAGGTTAGGAATTACTCAAGAGAGCCGAGAATCTTATGATTTTCGATTAGTTAAGTGCATCAAAATGTTACAGCCCTTGACGACAATCAGAGGGAAGACCGACTGAGCCGAATTTTGCTTTGTTGCGGTTGTATTCTCGGTTTGAAAGCGTTGATGGCTATGCCATGAGCCGGGGTGGTCCTGGCGACAGGCACAACTGAAGTGTGGTAGAAGAATGAAAGCTGCTGCTCCGTTTATCGCTGCTATTGGCGGTGTTGTCATTGCTGTGCTGGTCGGGGTCGCCGTGTTTGGCGACAAGATTGGACTTGGGAATGTTGCCTCTGTTCTTAATGATCGCGTTTCAGATGTCACCTCCTTCATCGTACCTCCCAAAGAGCCGGTAACCGAGGTCAAGGGTCAGGATGCATCCGCTTCCGAAAGCAAGACACCGGTGACTGCGGCAGATCCTGCATCACAGAAAGGCAGCGCCGATAACGCGCCGACCTTCGATATCGTGCGGGTCGAGCCGGATGGCAATACGCTGGTTGCGGGACGGGCCAGTCCGGGCTGGACCGTGGAGTTGAAGAACGGATCCGCGATATTGTCCAAGGCGGTTGCTGATGCCAATGGCGAATGGGTCATGGTGCTTAACGATCCTCTTGGGGAAGGGGTGTCTGACCTGTCTCTTTCCGCACAGTCCAAGGATGGCGGAGACCCTGTGGTTTCGCCGAGCTCCGTTTCTGTTGCTCTGTCCAAGGAAGGCGAGGGCGAATTGCTGGTGGTCGAAAGCACGCCGGGCGAGGCTTCGAAAGTTCTCGCCAGCATAACCCCGGCAACCGAGACGCCAGTTACTGATGAGGGTCAAACTGTTGCAACCAACGTGGGCGCAGATCAGGCCTCAGGCAGTGCCGATGCGAGCAAACCGGAAGTCATGCAGGTGGCCCAGGTTGAAGTGCCCAAGGATCCGATTGCCAAACCGGCAGGCAACGAAGCAAGCGCACCCGCAGCTAATCCGGTCGTGACGTCGCCTCAGGATACGGTCTCGAGTTCTGATCAAGCGAATGCAGCGGTGGAAACACCGAGCGTTCCGGTCGCAAAGGAAAACACCGTTGCTCAGACCGGCGATCCGGCCGAAACTAAAGTTGCCATTGCAAAAGCTTCGGAAGATCCGAAACCGGTCATCATGGTCGAACGAAGTGTTTCGATCGAGGCTGTTGAAATTGAAGGGGATACTCTGTTCGTTGCCGGGGCAGCCGAACCGGCGGGCTCTCTTTTGCGTCTTTATGTCGATAATGATCAAATCGCTAGCAGCCGCAGTGGTGAGACCGGGCGTTTCCTGTTTGATGACACCTTGACGCTGGCAACCGGAGATCACGTGGCTCGCGTCGATTTGCTTGATCCCGTCAATGGAACGGTGCTTAAACGGGCAGAGGTTTCCTTTGCCAAACAGAGCACGTCAGTTCAGACCGTCGATGCAAGCGGTACGCTTGGCGACAAATATCAGCGCGGTGTAAGTGCTTCGGCCACATCCGGTCCGGTCAGTACCCAGAAAGTGATTATCCGGCGTGGCGACAATCTTTGGACCATTGCCCGACGTGTCTATGGAGCGGGGATTCGCTTCTCGACCATTTACGATAATAACAGCGATCAGATTCGGGATCCGCATTGGATCTATCCCGGACAGGTGTTCGAGTTGCCGCGGGGTGAGGATGGTTGGGAGAATAATTTCGAGTCAATCGAAAGCCCCAGTCTTGACGCGGGTAAACAGGGTAAGACTGCTGAATCTGTGGCAGGATAGGATCCTGTTGCTTTCTTGGAGCAGATCAGAAGCCCGGACATTGCGCTCCGGGCTTTTCATTGTGCACTCAAAACAGCATGAAGACAGTTGACTGGCAGTCCGAAGGGGCTGGTACGCGCAAGGGGCAAGAACTGCGAGAGAAGAATGGCTGCTTTTCGGTAATCATCGGGATTGTCAGTTTTCTTTGATCGGAATCTGTGTTAATCGTAAAAATACGATAAAAGGCAAGCCTGCCTCGTGAAGCCCAGAGCGAAGCCCATTTCGCGAAAATTTCGCATTCATGGTGACAATGCACCGCCGGACTATTCCCTGTCTTGGGAATGCCAGGTTTCTATCATGAACGTGCTTTCGCGCAACGGTCTGGATCGCGATCCGGGGGGGGGCGCTATGGAGGGCCTTGTGGCCAGTGAAAAAGAAAATCACGCCTGCTGCTCGTCTTCGTCCGATCTGAAATGTTGTGATGAACACGCCCAGTTGGCGCAGGCCTACAAGACGCTTGGACATCCTGCGCGACTTGCCATCCTGCTCAAGCTCAGCAAACAGAGCAAGTCTTGCTGTGGTGATATCTGTTCAGGCTTGCCGCTTGCCCAGTCAACGGTTTCCCAGCATCTCAAGGTGCTGCGCGAAAGCGGCTTCATCACGCTGGAAGCTGCCGGGCAGCAATCCCGTTATCGTGTGAATACTGAGAAGCTCGCCGAGTTTCTGGATCAAAGCCATGTGTTCTTTGATCACCTTAGCAAGACAATCGAAGTGGATTGAATGCAAATCTGACCTATTTGTTTTGCCATTTCTCGATTTTGACCAATAAAACAGGACCAAGCAGGACCGATATTCAATGAGAAAATTGCCTTCAAACGCTCAGGCGCATAGCTCGGGACGCCCCAAGGTGGACGCCGAAGCGTCCGCTTTTCAGACATTGCGTAATTTGTGGCCCTACATCTGGCCATCGGACCGGCCCGATCTCAAGTCGCGTGTGGCGTTGGCCCTTGTCGTTCTGACGCTGGGTAAGGTTGTCAATGTGCTGACACCCTATTTCTTCAAGTGGGCGACGGATTCCCTGTCCTCTCCGACCGGCAGTGAGGTGCAACCTCTTGCCGATACAGGGACGGTCTCAACCTGGGCCAGTCTTGCCGTGATGCTGGTCGCAGCGTATGGGGTGGCGCGGATAACCAACGTGGCTTTCGACCAGATGCGCGATGCGCTCTTTGCTCGGGTTGGGCAGCATGCCGTGCGCAACCTCTCCTACAAGACGTTTCAGCATATGCATGACCTGTCCTTGCGGTTCCATCTGCAAAGACATACCGGTGGGCTGTCGCGCATTATCGAGCGGGGAAACCGCGCCATTGAAGCGGTTGTCAGACATACGATTCTGCATGCCGTGCCGACCCTGTTGCAGTTTCTCTTCATGGCTGCGGTCATCGCTTATCAGTTTGAAATCAAATATGTGGTGATCGTCATCGTGATGATCACCCTTTATGTGGTCTTCACCATCCGGGTTACGACCTGGCGTATCGATATCCGCAGAAAGATGAACGAGTCAGACAATGATGCCAACTCAAAGGCCGTGGACAGTCTGCTCAACTATGAGACCGTAAAATATTTCGGCAATGAAGCGTTGGAAACGGAGCGGTATGACCGCTCGCTGGCGGTCTATCAAAAAGCGGCAATCACGACATGGGTGTCTCTGGCCTGGCTCAATTTCGGTCAGGCAGCCATTTTCTCAACCGGCATGGCTCTTTGCATGGGGCTTTCGGCGATGGGAGTCCTGAATGGAACCCAGACGGTAGGCGACTTTGTTCTGATCAATGCGCTTTTGATGCAGCTGTCCATGCCGCTCAACTTTTTCGGGTCCATGCATCGCGAAATCAAACAGGGACTTGTCGATCTGGAATCCATGTTCGAACTCATGCGGCAACCTGCCGAAGTGATCGACAAGTCCGCTGCCGCGCCTTTGGCGGTTTCTGGGGGCGCAATCCGGTTTGACAATGTGCGGTTCCATTATGATGTCGAGCGCCCGATCTTGAATGGTGTCAGCTTTGATGTTCCTGCGGGCAAAACGGTCGCAATTGTTGGGCCGTCCGGTGCTGGCAAATCGACAATATCCCGATTGCTCTTCCGCTTCTACGATGTTTGTGACGGGGCGATTACCATCGACGGGCAGGATCTGCGCGATGTGCAACAGCTCAGCCTGCGTCAACATATCGGCATGGTGCCGCAGGATACGGTGCTGTTCAATGACACGATGCTCTACAATATCGGTTATGGCCGCCCTGAAGCCTCTCGCGAAGATATCGAGGAAGCGGCCCGTCTTGCGCAATTGTCAGATTTCGTGAAGACCTTGCCCAAGGGCTTCGATACGGAAGTCGGAGAGCGCGGCTTGAAGCTTTCAGGGGGTGAAAAGCAACGAGTGGCAATTGCCAGGACAATCCTCAAGGCTCCGCCAATTCTGGTGCTGGATGAGGCGACGTCCGCACTTGATAGCCATACCGAGCAGGAAATCCAGTCAGCTCTTGATGAGGTTTCGCAAAACAGGACGACGCTTGTGATTGCGCACCGGCTCTCAACCGTAATCGGTGCCGATGAAATCATTGTGCTCGAGGCGGGCAAGATTCGTGAGCGCGGGCGTCATGCCGATCTGTTGGCTGAGGGCGGGCTCTATGCTTCCATGTGGGATCGACAGCGCGAAGCCAGTGAGGCCCAGGAACGTCTTCGCAAAGCTGTTGAAGGAGATTTGCAAGGTTTCCTTCCGCAACAGGATCATGAGAGAGAGCCTGCCGAATAATGTGAGTCTAGGTTATGGAACCTAAATTCTGATTTGGAAGAGTGTTTCAAAAATGACGCAGTCCGCAGGGATGGAATTATTGTCCTCGCGGGCTGCGAATTTGATTCAAGCCTTCGCTCTAAATGACTGGTTTTGGATTCAAAAACGCTCTGGTCTGTAAGGCGTTCGGGTGCAATCTGGCCGAGTCTTGGCGCGTCTCGGCGCTCAGGAGACTGGACTGCCATAATCCTTCCAACTGAGCGAAGGGAAGTCGAACATGCGTCCATGCTCGGCGCATTGGGGCAGCAGGCAATCAACGATGTAAGGTGTCAATTCGCTCGGATGAGGCACAGTCATGGGGTCTTCTCCGAGATAGGCCTTGGCCCGCATGCCGGTTCGTGTCGGGCCGGGATTGAAGCAATTGACGCGGACGTTCGTTTTCTCGATTTCTCCGGCATAGGTGCGAACCATGGCTTCAAGGCCAGCTTTTGTAATGGAGTAGATCCCCCAGTAGGGCTTGCATTTATGCGGTGCACCGGAGGTCATGAAAAGGGCGCGGCCAGCTTCGGACTGCCTGAGCAATGGATCAAGTGATCGTATCAGGCGCCAATTTGCGGTGAGATTGACCGCCATGACCTTTTCCCAATCCTTCTCCGGATCGGCATGGGTGAGAGGGGTGATCGGGCCTAGCAGACCAGCATTGCCGAGCAGGATGTCGAGTTTGCCCCACCGTTCATAAATTGCAGCTCCAAGCCGGTCGATAGCGTCATAGTCAGACAGATCGAGCGGGACAAGGGTTGCAGTGCTGCCAAGTTCCTTGATGTTGTCATCCAGCTCTTCCAGAGCGCCAACGGTTTTGGCAACCGCGATGATATGAGCGCCTTCCCTGGCCAGAGCGAGGGACGCCTGCCAACCGATACCCCGTGATGCGCCGGTTACCACTGCAACGCGTCCGTCCAATCTCTTCTCTGTCATCGAATTGCCTTTCTTGGATCTTGCCTAGTCGAGCAGGAGACCGGGAGCTCTGTGGTTTTCCGAAGCTTCCTGATCTTTCAGCGGTGTTGGATAGTCGCCGGTAAAGCAATGGTCGGTAAATTGCGGTGCCTTGTTGTTTCGCTCTTTATAGCCACAAGCCCGATAGATGCCATCGATGGAGATGAAACCAAGAGAATCGGCTCCAATATATTTCCGCATGCCTTCAAGATCATACTGGGCGGCGAGAAGCTTGTCCCGGTCCGGCGTATCGATACCGTAATAATCGGAGTGAGTGATCGGCGGGCTGGCGAGAAGCATATGGACCTCTGTCGCACCTGCGTCGCGCATCATTTGAACGATTTTGGACGAGGTCGTCCCTCGCACCAGACTGTCATCAACCAGAACGATCCGTTTGCCCTCAACCTGCGATCTGTTGGCGGAGTGCTTCAAACGCACACCAAGCGCACGGATCTGCTGGGTTGGTTCGATGAAGGTGCGGCCAACATAATGGTTGCGAACAATGCCCATCTCGAATGGCTTGCCGATTTCCTGCGCGTAGCCAATGGCTGCGGGAACACCTGAATCGGGAACCGGGACGACGACATCGATATCAAGTGGCTTTTCCTTGGCAAGCTCTCGCCCCATGGTCTTGCGCACTTCATAAACGGATCTGCCAGCGATAAAGGAGTCAGGGCGTGAGAAATAGATATACTCGAAAATATCGAGACGCGCCGGTTGCTCGGGAAATGGGTGATAGCATTCAATGCCCTTTTCAGAGCAGACGACGACCTCGCCATTTTTTACTTCGCGCACAAACTCGGCACCGATCATGTCAAGCGCACAGGTTTCCGACGCCAATACGGGCGAACCGTTGAGGTCTCCCAGTACCAGGGGGCGAATTCCCAAAGGATCGCGTGCTCCGATCAGTTTTTTGCGTGTCAGCGCAATAAGGGCATAGCCGCCTTCCATTTGCCGAATGGCGTCTATGAAACGATCAATTATGTTGGACTCGCGGCTTTTGGAAATGAGCTGAAGGACCACTTCGGAGTCGGACGTCGACTGGAAGATTGCGCCGCGCTTGATGAGCGATTTTCGCAGAGTCATGGCATTGGTGAACTGGCCATTATGAGCGACGGCAATGCCGCCTCCTTCCAGTTCAGCAAATAGCGGCTGAATGTTGCGAAGAGCTGCTCCGCCAGCGGTAGAGTAGCGATTGTGGCCAATTGCGGTGTGGCCCGGCAGTCTGGCGACGGTGGCTGCGTCAGAGAAGTTATCACCAACCAGCCCAAACTTGCGCTCAAGGTGGAAATGCTGACCGTCATAGGTCGCAATCCCTGCTGCTTCCTGTCCCCGGTGCTGGAGCGCATGAAGGCCAAGCGCTGTCAGTGCCGAGGCGTCGTTGTAATTGTGAATTCCGAACACGCCACATTCTTCATGCAAGGTGTCTCCCTCGCATTGCCAATCATCCATTTCGCACTCCTGCGGCTTCAGTGCTTGAGCATCCGCGATTGAAAAGCTCTGCTCGGAGCGAGAGGGGGAATGAGACGAAGATTTGTGTCCCTTATCCGACATGGGCGTGAGATCCTTTCAATTGGAACGCTTGCTGTTCCAAGACTTTGTTTAGGCCGCTACAGGCTATGTGGACAAGTTGGCCTGGTAGCAATAGCTCTGTTTTAGCTGCGAGCTGCCGCAAAACTGTGGTGTTCTGATGTCTAGAACATTTCCGGCTCGGATGAGCGCAAATGTGACGCAATGACCCTAGAATGCAGAATGGCGGGTTCATCCCCGCCAATCTCATGCGATGCAATTCCTAGCATAATGAAGCCCTGCCGTCATCTATGCTTTGGTTGTCGTGACCAGATTCGGTCGGTCTTGCCGGGCAAATCATGTGCTGGCAAGATCGTGTTTTCACCGCAGGCAGTCGGTTTTGTCGAGGCCCGGCTCAAGCGTTGTCATCAGATCCTTCGCGGCGCTGTTTGAGCTTTTCCATCAATTGTTCTTCCGGATCTTCAGGCAGCAAATTGATGAGGCGGTCTCCCACCGAGTTGAGCAGCGGTTTGGCCTTGGCCTGGGCGATCCAGTCTGGCTGCTTGTCGGTCGGGACAAACCAGTTGAAGAAGATCATGGCAACCGCCATCAAGACGGCCCCACGGGCGGCCCCGAACACAAACCCCAATGTCCTGTCGAGCGCACCAATGCTGCTGTCGAGTACGAAGTCTGAAATCTGGATGGTTATGAAGGACACAACGATCAGAGTGATCAGGAAGATGCCGAGTGCCGTTGCACCTTGAGCGACAATCGGCTGTGGGAGGTAGGCCTTGACGAGTGGGAGGACCCTGTCGAAGAGATAAATGGTGGCAAAAGCTGCTGCAAGCCAGGCTCCGATCGATAGGACTTCGCGCACAAAGCCACGAATCATGGCCAGAAAGGCGGAAATCAGCAAGACGATTATAAAAATCCCGTCAAGGAGTGTGATGGGCATCGTTAAGTCATCCTGTGTTTGGCCGAGCGGTGGCAGATTGCGATTTGTGCCTCGGCTAGTTGTTCAGTCATTCTATAGGACCAAGAAAGGGGCAAGAGCAAGGCTTTTTGGGTATCTTATCAAGGCTCATTTGTCTCTTTTGTCATGATTTCCGACCCTGTTGCAATCTGGGCAACCAAATCGGTCAGTGCGGGTAGGCTGGTGAGCATCAGATCCGAAGACTTGATCGTCTTTCTTGAGGCTTCGGGAAGTGTCGCGCTGGCAAAGCCCAGCTTCGCTGCTTCCTTCAGTCTTGCAGGGGCGTGGGCAACCGGCCTGATGGCACCGGAAAGGCTGATTTCGCCGAAATAGACGCTGTCTGAGGGGAGGGAAATGCCTGCCAGAGAGGAGACAAGAGCTGCCGCAACCGCAAGGTCTGCTGCCGGTTCGGAGATCTTCAGGCCGCCTGCGACATTGAGATAGACATCGTGACCGGAAAGACGAACTCCGCAATGGGCATCCAGCACGGCAAGGATCATGGAAAGGCGGCTGGTGTCCCAGCCGACGACGGCGCGACGCGGCGTGCCCAGGGGCGACTGGGCGACAAGAGCCTGAATCTCGACCAACAAGGGGCGGGATCCTTCCATTCCGGCAAAGACAGCCGCTCCGGGCGTTGATGTGTTGCGCTCACCCAGGAACATTGCAGACGGGTTGTCAACCTGTGCCAGACCGCTTCCGGTCATTTCAAAAACGCCGATTTCATCGGTTGGGCCAAAACGGTTCTTGATCGCGCGCAGAATGCGGAACTGGTGTCCTGCATCGCCTTCGAAATGCAGAACTCCGTCGACCATGTGCTCTACCACGCGTGGGCCGGCGATCTGACCGTCCTTGGTGACATGGCCAACAAGAATGACGGCGGCTCCGGTCTGCTTGGCATAGCGGATCATGGCCTGTGCAGACGCGCGGACCTGGGTCACGGTGCCCGGTGCACTGTCGGCGCTTTCGGTCCATAGGGTCTGAACCGAATCAATGACAACCATTTCCGGTGGTCCATCGGCGGCCAAGGTCGCAAGGATGTCTTCAACGCTTGTTTCGGCCGCGAGTTTGACCGTCGCTTTTGATAGCCCGAGACGGGCGGCACGCATACGAACCTGATCAATTGCTTCCTCGCCGGAAATATAAACGACCCGGTGGCCATGATGGGTAAGGGCGGCAGAGGCCTGAATGAGGAGAGTTGACTTGCCTATGCCCGGATCTCCACCAAGCAGCAGGACAGACCCCTTGACAAACCCGCCGCCGGTGACCCGGTCCAGTTCCTTTACTCCGGTCGTAATGCGCGGTGCCGGCTTTTCCTCGCCCGAGAGCGGAACCAGCTCGACAATCCGTCCCGACTTGCCTCGGACCGTCTTGGGAGAACCGCCAATCCCGGCGCTTTCGGCTTCCTCAAGGATGGAGTTCCATTCACCGCAGGAATCGCAACGGCCTTGCCAACGATTGGTGACAGCGCCACAAGCCTGGCAAACAAAGGTCGATTTCTGGCGTGCCATCGGCAAAGCTTCCCATTTCGAGAATCGTGTCTGATTCTGTTGTCTCTATTGATACCGGCGCAGTGCGCGTAAGCCAAGGCTCGTCAACAGTTCATAACTGATGGTGTTTGCGGCTTTGGCGACGTCATCAATTGCAATCTTGGAACCGAACAGTTCAGCCCAGTCTCCTCTTTGCGCCTTGTCCTCCGGGATGTCCGTGACATCGACAATGATCAGGTCCATGGTTATGCGGCCGATCACCGGCGCATTGTGGCCGTTGATCGAGACGATTGCCCCGGCACGGGTGTCGTTGCTGCTGCCTGTACGAAGAAAGCCATCTGCATAGCCAACGCAAAGAATGGCGAGACGGCTTTGTCTTTTTGTGGTTTGCGTCGCGCCATAGCTGACCGGCTGCCCCTCGGCCACGTCGCGTGTTGCCAGAATGCGGCTTTGGAGCGTGGCGACGACCTGCATCGGGCTCGGTTTGCCATCGACCACGGCTCCGCCATAAAGAGCGATACCGGGACGGCAGAGATCAAAATGATAGTCAGGACCGAGAAACACCCCTGAGGAATTGGCCAGAGATGCGTTTACTCCGGGGAAGAGGGAGCGGATATCACTGAAGCGTTTGAGTTGGTCACGATTCTGCGAATGGTCAGGCTCGTCGGCGCAGGCAAGGTGGCTGATAATCAGGCTCAGGTCGAAGGAAGGCGGAGTTTCCTTCCATCTTTTCGATAGCTCGACAGCGTCCTGATGGCTCAGGCCAAGGCGATTCATCCCGGTGTCAAAATGAATGGCGCAGGAGAGCGGTTTGACATTTTTTGCACAAAAGGCCTGCCAGATTTCCAGTTCCGCCAAACAGCCAAGTACCGGGCGTAAGTTATAATCGCGATAGTAGGTCATGCAGTCATCGCTGTCGTCACCAACCAGGCCATTCAGGACATAAATGACCGCTTCGGGCAGTCGCTTTCTGGCTTTTGCACCTTCTTGCGGATGGGCCACAAAAAACGTGCGACATCCTGCCTGCCAGAAGCAGTCAGCGGCGGCTTCCAGTCCTGTTCCATAGGCATCGGCCTTGATAACTGCGGCGCATTCGGCGGAGCCGGTTCTTTCTGCCATCTGGCGGTAATTGTCGGCCAAAGCCGTGAGGTCTATCGTCAGAAGACTGCCGGCGGTATGGCTGTCGGACGGCGCGAAATGAGTGATGTGGGATGGGGTGGGCATCGGGCGGTCGTTCATGACGGATCGATTCTTCAGGTTCGGGTTTGCCGTTGAATAGCTTCAGGGATCTGGGCTCGGTCAGGCAAACAAAAGAAACAGCGAGTTTGATTTGATCAGTAGCAACGGGACCTAAAGGGCCTCGCAGGGGATATGGCTGACCAGCCTTCTGCCCTCTGGGCCAGCTTACCGGTCTTGCGCGATAGCAAGATAATGGAGTTCGCTCACAAATCGCAAGGCAGGCCTGACAGCAAAAAGGACAGATCCAACGAGAAAACACCGAGTTCGGGGTCTATGCCGGTTTCAGCAAAGAGAATATGACAAAGCCAATGAAGACCATCGGTGCTGCGGACAAGGCGAGTAGGGTGTAGATGACTATGTTTGGCTCATGAATCTTGTACCCTGCCTTCGAGACTGAAGCGGCGTTTGGAAAAGGTCCGATGCTGCAATGGCTGGCGGGAGATGCCGAAGGCCTATTCGTAGGCTTCCGGAATATAATCGTCACGCGCCAGATCGGAGAAGCGTGTGAATTCGCCCTGAAAGGCGAGGGGGACGATGCCGGTGGGACCGTGACGCTGTTTTGCAATGATGACTTCGGCCTTGCCCATCGCGCGTTCCATCTCTGCTTGCCAGGCGAAATGCTCCTCGGTGCCTTCTTTGGGTTGAGCACGTTCGAGATAATATTCTTCACGATAGATGAACATCACCACGTCGGCGTCCTGCTCGATGGAGCCCGACTCGCGCAAGTCGGCAAGTTGAGGTCTTTTGTCGTCTCTGGCCTCAACCTGACGAGAGAGCTGGGAAAGAGCGATGATGGGAACATTGAGTTCCTTGGCCAGCGCCTTGAGGTTGGTCGTGATCTCGGTGATTTCCTGCACACGGCCTTGCGAGGCTTTCGACGCGGAACCGGATAGCAATTGCAGATAGTCGACAATCAGCAGATCAAGGCCTTTGAGGCGCTTCAGCCTGCGGGCTCGGGCTGCGAGCTGAGCAATTGAAATACCACCGGTGGGGTCGATATGCAGCGGCGTGATCTGCATTGCCTGTGCTGTTTGCGCGATGCGGGCGAACTCCTCCTGATCGACCTTGCCGCGGCGGATTTTTTCCGAGGAAACCATGGCCTGTTCGGCGATGACGCGGGTGGCGAGCTGTTCGGCGGACATTTCGAGCGAGAAGAAACCGACGACGCCACCATTGACGGTTTTCATTGTGCCATCGGGCTGCTCTTCGGCGCGGTAGGCGCTGGCAATGTTATAGGCGATGTTGGTGACGAGCGAGGTTTTGCCCATCGCGGGACGAGCGGCCAGAATAATCAAGTCCGAATGCTGAAGGCCGCCCATTTTCTGGTCAAGATCCCGAAGGCCTGTCGAAATACCGGAGAGCTGGCCGTCCCGCTTGTAGGCTGCTTCAGCCATTTCGATCGCTTCGGTTGCGGCCGAGGCAAAGCTTTGAAATCCGCCACTTTCACCACCCTTCTCAGCCAGTTCGAACAGGCGCTTTTCTGCATCTTCGATCTGGGTGCGGGGTGGATTGTCAATGGGAGCGTCATAGGCGACATTGACAAGATCCGTGCCGATTTCGATCAAATTGCGGCGGGTTGCCAGATCCATGATCAGCAATCCGAAATCCTCGGCATTGATGATTGAAGTTGCCTGTGAGGCGAGTCGCACCAGATAGAGGTCGACCGGCATATCGGCGATCATGTGATCGGCGGGGAAAAAAGTCTTGAGGGTGACAGGAGAGGCGACCTTGCCTTTTCTGATCAGGGCCGAGATTTTCTCGAAAATATCGCGCAAGTTCGGATCGAAAAAATGGTTGGGCTTCAGGAAGGCTTCAATGCGGTCGAAGGTCTGGTTGTTGACCAGAATGGCACCCAGTAACTGCTGCTCGACTTCCAGATTGTGCGGGGCCTGTCTGGACATGGTCATGTCGGCATCTTTGAGCTTGGCAGCAGTTTCCATTGCAATCCTCATGTGTCTTTCTGGGTTTTTAACCTAGCCACAGCAGAGACCACTTTTGAAGCGTCCATTTGGCAATTCACGGCAATTAACAGTGACATTTTTTTTTGCCTCTTTTTGCTGGACTCTTGACGACAATGCGCTGCGAAAAAAAGAATCGGAGAGCCATATTCCGACGCCTGAAACGGGCGAAAGTGATACGAAAAAGGCCCGACAATGGTCGGGCCTTCAGAGTGCTGTAGAAACATGGCAGCAGCTAGGCTGCCTGAAGGTTTCGCAAGACTATTCTGCTTTTTCTTCTTCTGCGGAAGGTTCAACAGCTTCAGCATCTGCGGCTGTTTCTGCTTCGCCATCGTCTTCGCTTTCGATTTCTTCGAGGAGCTCTTCATCGAGTTCGAGATCTTCTTCGAATTCGAATGCTTCATCGCGTTCGCCAACGGAGAGATCTTCGCCAGCAGCCTGACGTTCGGCTTCGTCCTGGGAACGAGCAACGTTTGCGGTGACGGTGAAATCCACTTCAGGATGCAGGATGATGGTGACAGTGTGCATGCCGATGGTTTTGATCGGGCGTTCTAGAGACACCTGGTTGCGGTTGATGGAAACGCCATCTGCGGTCAGGGCATCAGCAATGTCACGGGTGGAAACGGAACCGTAAAGCTGGCCGGTCTCGGAAGCAGCACGGATGACGACAACAGTTCTTGCACCAATGCTTTCTCTGAGAGCTTCGGCTTCATTGCGAGCTTCAAGGTTGCGTGCTTCAAGCTGAGCGCGTTCGGATTCGAAGCGTTTTTTGTTTTCTTCAGTTGCGCGAATGGCTTTGCCTTGCGGCAGAAGATAGTTGCGTGCATAACCGTTGCGAACATTGACGATTTCGCCCATCTGGCCGAGTTTTGCGACGCGTTCAAGCAGGATCAGTTCCATTTCAGTCTCCAGTTTGCCATCTTTTTCACGGTGATGGCTCATTTTGTGTTTCAAGGCGGGCGATAGGGCCCGGATTATGATTGTCCGTCCGAATTGTCAGGCAGCCTGTTCGGTTTTGCTGACATGCGCGCACGGATATTGAAGAGAACGTCTCCGGCACCCAGAATGACCAGAAGAACACCAATCCACTGCATGAAGAACAGGAGCAGATAGGCGGTCCAGAGGATGAAGGTGCGAGCCGGAGAGCTACGGGTCATAAAGTGTAGGACCGACAGGCCAACGAGCAGCAATGCTGCGCCAAGGCTTGACGTCAGGATTTGAGCGATTATTCCGGGTAGCCCGTCGAGCAGGAAAAAGGCGCCAAGGCTTACCGTGAAAAGAAATACAGCGGTGACAGGTACCCTGACCTGATGCAGATCCGGCCATGGGCGTGACAGATGTCCCGATTTCTGAGTGATCTTGCCAGCCAGATAGAGGTTCAGCACGGATGAATAGACAACCGTGATGGCCGATGCTGTCGGAGCTAGCCAACTGACAATGGTGACGACATCCTGCAAGGTGAGGCTGGCAGCTCCGGGCAAGGATCCCTGCTGGGCTTCATAAATCTGCTTCATCAAGGCGGCGATGGCGTCCTGATATTTTTCGAGGCTGAAGCCGAAGGGGATGAACATCGCTAGGCTGGTCAAGGCGGCAATGCCAACGATCCAGCCAAGAATGCGCTCTGTTGGATACCATTCCAGCGTCTCTGAGCCATCGTTCTGGCGACTTAGGGCTGCCAGACGTGCAAGCCACCATGGCGGGATGCAGTTCAGGATCAGGAATAGTAGACCGGCGATGGGGCCAAGAATGACGGCAAGTGTCACGCCTGCGCTGGCAACCGCAATAAGGCCTGTGAAACTGCCCCAGCCAAGGGACGCGATCATGAGGGGCAAAGGGGAGATAACGACAAGGATGATGCCAAGCCCGACCATCCCACCGGCATAACCGGACAGGTTGAGCAGCGCGGTACAAAGACCCGCAACAATGCCTATGATCAGATAATTGTTCATTCTCGTGGCTGTCCCGCTTGGCTCACCGAGCCGGTTGATGGCGGTTAGAGGCAGGTCGCATTGCCTGTCCCAACGTGTCGATACTGTATTGGTTTGTGCCCGGAAGGGGCAAAGGAGGACAGAAGTCCGTCCTCCTCTAGAAAGGTCTTGTCAATCAGCGATTAGCTGATGACGTATGGCAGCAGGCCAAGGAAACGGGCGCGTTTGATGGCACGAGCCAGCTCACGCTGTTTTTTGGCAGATACTGCTGTGATCCGGGATGGAACGATCTTGCCGCGCTCGGAAACATAGCGCTGCAAAAGGCGTACATCTTTGTAATCGATTTTCGGTGCATTCTCGCCGGAGAAAGGGCAAGTTTTGCGACGACGGAAAAAAGGACGACGTGCTCCAGACATGATACTTGCTCCTCTTATTCTGCTGCGTTGTCTTCAGAAGACTCGTTGCCATCGCGATCATCACGACGAGGACGACGGTCACCGCGCTGTGGGCGATCATTGCGGTCGCCACGATCACCGCGGCCACCGCCACGACGGTCATCACGGTCACGCTTCTGCATCATGGCAGACTGTTCTTCTTCGTGTTCTTCAACGCGAATGGTCATGAAACGCATCACATCTTCGTTGATGCGCATCTGGCGTTCCATTTCGTTGACCGCAGCAGACGGCGCATCGATGTTCATAAGAACATAGTGTGCCTTGCGGTTCTTGTTGATGCGATAAGCGATGGTTTTGAGACCCCAATATTCGACTTTGCCGACGGAGCCTTCATATTCGCTGATCAGGGTTTTATATTGCTCGATAAGTGCCTCAACCTGCTGCTGAGAGATATCCTGTCGAGCAAGGAAAACGTGCTCGTAAAGCGCCATTGTTCCTGCCTTGTCTGTTTGGTTGCGTTTTTCAACTTGACCGGCGCAAAGCCTCCCAAAGCCTCAAGACAAGGCTTTTACGAGAATTTTTTTGCTTTAAAGAGCGAGAACACCGAAAGTCGGAAAACTGCTTTTCCTACCATTGCCATATCCCGATTGGAGTGGAATTTGGCAATAGCCTTCCGTTCAGCCCTCGGCCTCGCCAAGCTGACTGGCCGTTTTATAGACGATTTTTCCCATTGTGCAAGTCAAATTTCCGGTGTTGGTGACAGGATGGCATGAAATGACATGTCCCTTTCATGATAAAATGCCTGTCGTCGGTGATTTCGTCTCACTGATTTTGCTTTATGGAGTTGAAAGTCTGGAACCATGTCGACGCTCGCCCATATTGGGGCTTCTACACTTTCATTGGCGATACTTCACAAGTTTGGCTGGTTTTTCTCGCCAATTTTCGCCAAGATCTTGACTCTTCGTTTTAAATCTTCAATAGCGAACGATGATTGTCATGGACCTGTCAAAAATGACTGGCCGTGACCGGTCCCGCAGCAAGCAGTGTTTCTTTGATGGGGATTTCGCTGGTGGGGTCATCCAGAACCGTCTGACAGGTAGGCGGGACGCGTTTGCAAGAGGTGCCCGGATTATACCGCACCCAGATAATATGAGGTGGAGACGTTATGAGTATTGCTTTCACATTTCCCGGTCAAGGCTCTCAGGCAGTCGGTATGGGCAAGGCCCTGGCGGATGAATTCGCGGTTGCTCGCGCTGTCTATGAAGAGGTCGATGAAGCCCTCGGCGAGAAACTGTCTGACATTATGTGGAATGGCCCTGAGGACGCTCTGACGCTCACGCGCAATGCACAACCCGCCCTGATGGCTGCGTCCATCGCTGCCTTGCGTGTGCTGGAAGAAAAAGGCCTGGTGTTGGCCGAGAAGGTCGCCTATGTCGCCGGACATTCGCTTGGTGAGTATTCCGCTCTTGCCGCATCCGGTGCGATCAGTCTTGCCGATACGGCTCGCCTGTTGCGTGTTCGTGGTGATGCCATGCAGAAAGCTGTTCCGGTGGGCGAAGGGGCGATGGCCGCCGTGCTGGGCCTCAGCTTCGATGATGTGCAGGCCGTCGCACAAGCGGCTTCAGAGGGTGACGTTTGTCAGGTTGCCAACGACAATGCTCCCGGACAGGTCGTGATTTCCGGTGCCAAGGACGCGATTGAACGTGCGATCCCGCTGGCCAAGGAAAAAGGCGCGAAGCGTGCTTTGCTGTTGCCTGTCAGTGCTCCTTTCCATTGTGCCTTGATGACGCCCGCAGCAGAAGCCATGGCCGAAGCGCTGGCGGCTGTGACCATCAACAAGCCTGCCGTACCTTTGGTGGCGAATGTTCTGGCCACACCAGTTGAGGATGGCGAAACCATCCGCAAGCATCTGGTCGAACAGGTGACCGGAATGGTGCGCTGGAATGAATCCGTTTCCTGGTTTGGGGACAACGGGATCGACTGTCTTTTCGAGATCGGGACCGGCAAGGTTCTGTCCGGACTTGCCAAGCGCATCGTCAAAGGAATCGCTACGGTAAATGTCGGTGAACCCGGCGATATCGAAGCGGCAATGGGAAAATTCGCGTAAATTATGGTTGCAATGCCCAAATTGGAGCGTATATCCAAGGTCGGGGATAGTCTGGCAGGGTCGAACAGCTTTCTTGACCCATAATAGCAAGGCACACAAATTGGGCATTGCCAATTTGCGATAGGTCAGATTGGTCTTGTGTCCCTGGAGGTAGATATAATGTTTGATTTGAGCGGAAAATGCGCTCTTGTGACTGGGGCAAGTGGTGGCATTGGTGAAGCCATTGCGACCGCATTGCACAAGCAGGGTGCTCAGCTCGTTTTGTCCGGAACCCGTGTCGAGGTGCTTGAAGCGGTCGCGGAAAAGCTTGGTGGAGAGCGGGTGTCCGTGATCCCTGCCAATCTTTCCGATGCAGACTCTATTGCAGCTCTGGCCAGCGGAGCCGAAGAGGCAATGGGGCGGCTTGACATTCTGATCAACAATGCTGGCATCACGCGAGATGGCCTTTTCATGCGCATGAAAGATGAAGACTGGGAACAAGTTCTCACAGTCAATCTGACGTCGGCCATGCGCTTGTCCCGTGCTGTTTTGCGCGGCATGATGAAACGTCGTTCCGGCCGGATCATCTCCATCTCGTCGATTGTCGGGGTTACGGGAAATCCGGGTCAGTGCAACTATGCTGCGGCAAAGGCAGGCATGATAGGCATGACCAAGTCACTGGCGCAGGAAGTGGCCAACCGGGGCATTACGGCCAACTGCATCGCACCGGGCTTCATCCGCACGGCGATGACAGAAAAGCTCAATGAAAAGCAGCAGGAGGCAATCAATGCTTCCATTCCGGCATCGCGGATGGGAACTCCCGATGAAATTGCTGCGGCTGCCGTTTATCTGGCCAGTGATGAAGCTTCCTATGTCACGGGGCAGACACTGCATGTCAATGGTGGCATGGCCATGATCTAGGATTAAAGCGAGTCTTTTGCATCGTGAATTATCAAAAGACTCCTTTATTTGCTTGGATAAGGCAGGATATCTAAGAAACAATTGCTTTTCTGACGCATTCCTGATCTTCTCAAGCGCAAGAAAGTATGTTACGAACCGCGCGAATTCCGGTGAATGCCATTTCAAATTGGCTGGATTTGGAAGCGGTTGGGACAGCCAGGTGCTCAATTTTTGATTCAGTTCCGGATCGAGCGGGCCGATTGGCAGTTTACAAAATCGGGAAAGAGATTTGTTCGGCAATTGGCCAAAACAAGCTGTTTTTCCAAACTTGATCGAACCTACATTTTGAGGAAAGAAAATGAGCGATATCGCTGAACGCGTAAAAAAAATCGTGATCGAACATCTCGGCGTAGACGCTGAAAAAGTGACCGATTCTGCAAGCTTCATCGACGATCTGGGCGCTGACAGTCTGGATACCGTTGAGCTGGTTATGGCCTTTGAAGAAGAATTTGGTACCGAGATCCCGGACGATGCTGCTGAAACCATTCAGACCGTTGGTGATGCAGTCTCCTTCCTGACCAAGGCTGCCAACTAATCTATTCGGCAGAAAGCCTCTTTCGAGAGGCGAATATGTATTTTGTGCCGGAAGGAGACATCTCCTTCCGGCATTTTTGTTTCTTGGGTCTGCATTTGCCCCGATTCCTGTTCAGGATGCCGCAGAAATGAATAACTGGCGAAAAAAGCTTACCAAAACTGGTGTTTCCGGGTAATAAATGTGAAATCAGTTTGCTTAGGCGCCCTGATGAGTGTGTGGACAGGCCGAAATAAAAGAAAATTGGAGACAAAAAGATGAGACGAGTGGTCGTTACCGGTATGGGGATGGTCAGCCCACTTGGTAGCAATGTTGAGACGACATGGTCCAATGTTCTGGCTGGAAAAAGTGGTGCAGTCAATCCGACAGGTTTCGAAATTGACGATCTGGCTTGCCAGGTGGCGTGCCAGTTGCAATTTGGCGACGGCTCTGGAGTAACCTTCAATCCGGACGCGGTGATGCCGGTCAAGGAACAGCGCAAGGTTGATCCCTTTATCGTCTATGCGATTGCTGCGGCAGATCAGGCTTTGGCTGATGCCGACTGGAAACCGGAAAGCTATGAGGATCAAATAACGAGCGGCGTTCTGATCGGATCCGGCATTGGCGGTCTGTTGGGTATCGAGAAAGCGGCCTACGACCTTAAAGAGAAGGGGCCACGCCGGATCAGTCCATTCTTCATTCCCGGACGGTTGATCAATTTGGCCTCAGGTTATGTCTCGATTCGCCATGGCCTCAAGGGTCCCAATCATGCGGTTGTCACGGCCTGTTCAACAGGTGCCCATGCGATTGGCGATGCCTCAAGACTCATTGCCCTTGGTGACGCGGATGTCATGGTAGCGGGTGGTACCGAGTCTCCGGTTGGTCGCCTCTCTCTTGCCGGGTTCGCTGCCTGTCGGGCGCTTTCGACCAAATACAATGATCAGCCGGAAAAAGCATCTCGCCCATATGACAAGGACCGCGACGGATTCGTCATGGGGGAAGGAGCCGGTGTTGTCGTGCTTGAAGAGTATGAGCATGCCAAGGCACGCGGTGCAAAGATTTACGCCGAAGTGGTTGGGTACGGCCTGTCAGGGGACGCCTATCATATCACTGCGCCCTCGGAAGATGGCGATGGTGCTTTCCGCTGCATGACGGCAGCGCTGAACAGAGCCGGGATCGAGCCGGGCGAAATCGACTATGTGAATGCGCATGGTACCTCGACGCCAGTTGGTGACGAGATCGAACTGCGCGCGATCGAGCGTCTTATGGGAGACGCCGCAGACGGTTTGACCATGTCATCTACCAAGTCGTCCGTCGGGCATTTGTTGGGCGCAGCCGGAGCCGTCGAGGCAATCTTTACAGCGCTTGCCATTCGAGATCAGATTGCTCCGCCGACGCTCAATCTGGACAATCCTTCCGTCGATACCAAGATTGATCTGGTTCCTCACAAACCGAAGAAAATGAACATCAAGATTGCCTTGTCGAACTCCTTCGGATTCGGTGGTACCAATGCCTCGCTGATCTTGCGTGCTGTATAGGACTGTGCCGTCCGGAAATGGTTTATTTTTCGCGGAAAACTTGAATATTTTCGACGCATTTCGAAGGATCTGAGTTAAAAGACAAAAAGGGAGACGGTTTGGGGCCGTCTCTTTTTTGCCATGAAGACTTCGTACAGCATCTCTCCTTGGCGAGGTGTCCCGTATGCTTGGCTTTCATTGAATGCTTGAGATGACTTGGGCCGGCTTTGCTGCGCTGATCTGTTTTCGCAAAGATGGGGGCAGACTGAAGAGACGGCCAAATTGAACATGTTGGAACATTTTACTTGAGGCGGACATGGTAGACGGTAAGAAGGACGAGAATGGGTCTCCAGAGGAGCAGGTGAAGCAGCCTGAGGGTCAAAGCGATCTGAAGGAGAGCGAGACTGTTGCCGATGACACCCATGCCTCGGAGCAAGAAAGCGTCCATCAGTCAAAGAGCAAGGCGGATGAAGCTGATATTGAGCAAAGCTCCAAGGTTCGGGATGACAAGGGGCAACGTGGTTCCGATGCGGAAGACCTGATAAGTGGCGAGGACAGCTCGCAGCAAAAATACTCAAATGCAGGCGAGTTGAAAGCACCCAGAAGTGCGCGTCAGGCAATCGAGCCCGATACGCCACCACCACCACCGGTCCGTTCAAAAGCCGTGCGCCATCCGGTTGTCGTCTTTCTGAATTTCATCATTACCGTTTTTCTGCTGGGCGTTCTGGCCGCCGGTGGTCTGCTTTATTATGGCAAGGAATCCTTCATAGAAGGGGGACCTCTTACGCAGGAGAGAACGATCCTTGTAAGCAGCGGGACGGGCCTGGCCACGATTGCCGATATTCTTGAGCGACAGAATGTGATCAGCAACAAGACCATCTTCGAGTATGGTGTGCGGATCTATCGTCAGGATGCGAAATTGAAAGCCGGTGAATATCTGTTCAGTCCGGGGATTTCCATGCTGCAAGTGATGAATATTCTCACCTCTGGCAAGTCCATTCTGCATTCCCTGACGGTGCCCGAAGGGTACACCTCGTTTCAGATCCATCAGTTGATCAATGAAAACGAGGTGCTTGTCGGTACACTTGATGTCGTCCCGGCAGAGGGAACTCTTTTGCCGGAGACCTATAAATTCTCCCGCGGTACGACCCGGCAGGAAATCGTTAAGCGCATGGGTGAGGCGAGCACGCGCGCGATCAATGAGATTTGGGCGCGACGTTCGCCCGATTTGCCGATCAAGACCAAGCAGGAACTTGTCACCCTTGCTTCCATCGTTGAGAAGGAAACCGGCAAGGCGTCTGAACGGACGCGCGTAGCTGGCGTCTTTATCAACCGCCTCAATCAGGGGATGAAGTTGCAGTCCGATCCGACCGTCATTTACGGTTTATTCGGTGGAGAAGGCAAACCCACGGGGCGGCCAATATTCCGTTCCGATCTGGACAAGAAGACCGACTATAACACCTATCACATTACTGCTCTGCCGCCGGGGCCGATCGCCAATCCCGGGCGTGCTGCGCTGGAGGCAGTTGCCAATCCGAGCCGGACGAAGGAGCTGTTCTTTGTAGCGGATGGAACGGGGGGGCATGTGTTCTCTGAAACCCTCAAGCAGCACAATGACAATGTGAAACGTTGGCGCGAGATCGAAAAACAACGCATCGAGGCTCTCAAACAGAAACAGAACGAAGCGCCTTCAAACGAGACAAATGGGGCACCTGCGGCTTCTGAAGAGGTTTCCGGCCAATAGGCGGGTCTCTGCTCATTTCTCTCATGGCCCATGCGCACGCCATCAAGTGGGTGCGCATGGGCTTTTTTGTATCTGATAGTCTCAGACTCGCTTTTTGATCTTGAAGCGCAGGAAAGCCGGTACCCTGAAGGTGAAACCTAGACATTTGCTCGTCATGCGAAGCCTAATGGCTTCTTGCGCTGCAAAACAGCTGGCATTCGATAGGACAATGGGTTTCGCCACTTGACAGTTTGGTTACCATTTTTGATGTTAGGCGCGAGTGCATCAGGGAACTGCAAGGATTCTTGCATGGGTGCCATTTGAAGGAATTTTACTATGACGCTTGTTAGCATGACCGGCTTTACCCGCACCGGGGGGCGCTCCAATACTTATCAATGGACATGGGAGATCAAGACGGTCAACGGCAAGGGGCTTGATTTGCGTTTGCGATTACCCTCTGGATTTGACGAGCTTGATCGCCCGGTCAGAGATATCCTGAGCAAGCATCTCTCACGGGGTTCCTGCTTCATAAATCTTTCCTTGCAGCATGAAAATTCGGGGCAAAATGTCAAGGTCAACGAGGCGGTTCTCGAAGCGGTTCTTGCAGCGATGACGTCGATTGAAAACCGGATTGATGCCAAGAAACCGGGACTTGATGGCATTCTTTCCATCAAGGGGGTTCTTGAGCAGGTCGAGGAAGAGGAAGATGAAGCGGTTCGGGCTGAGGTGATCAAGGCCTTGCTTGAGAGCTTCGCAGATGCTGTCTCTGATCTTGAATCGATGCGACGGGCCGAGGGCGATGCCCTTGCAAAAATTGTTTTGCAGCGGGTCGAAGAGATCGAGACCCTCACCAAAGAGGCCGAGGACTGTCCTGCGCGGTCTGTCGAGGCCATTCGAGCCAAATTGCACCAGCAGATAGACCGGATTATCGAAGCAGACAAGGGCTTTGACGAGGATCGGCTCTATCAGGAGGCAGTCTTGCTTGCTGGCAAGGCGGATATCCGCGAAGAGCTGGACAGGCTCTATGCCCATTGCGAGGCGGTGCGGGCGCTTCTGGCAGACAACCGTCCGGTTGGTCGCAAGCTTGATTTTCTGGCTCAGGAATTCAACCGCGAAGCCAATACGCTTTGTTCCAAATCCAACGACACGAGCCTTACCGCCATCGGGCTCAGTCTTAAAGCTTCCATCGAACAGCTGCGCGAGCAGATCCAGAATGTTGAGTGATACTGATATGTCCAATTCTTCCATCGTCCGGCGCGGCCTTATGCTGGTTCTCTCCTCTCCCTCAGGGGCTGGCAAGTCGACCATCTGTCGGCATTTGCTTGACCGGCAGAAAAATCTGCAACTCTCCATTTCCGCGACGACCCGCTCCAAACGGGCAAGTGAGATTGAAGGCGTGCATTATCATTTTCTCTCGGAGCGCCAGTTTCATGCGATGAGAGATCGGGGCGATTTGCTTGAATGGGCCGAGGTGCATTCAAACTTCTACGGCACACCACGAGATCCGGTCGAGGAAGCTTTGTCCGAGGGCCGGGACGTGCTGTTCGATATCGACTGGCAGGGAACCTTGCAGTTGAAAAAGGCCGCTCGCAAGGATGTTGTTTCGATATTTGTTCTGCCGCCGTCCATGGCAGAATTGCGCCAGCGCCTTGTTCGGCGGGCAGAAGATAGCGACGAAGTCATCGAGCGGCGTCTGAAAAATGCCAAGGTCGAGATCGGACACTGGGATGAATATGACTATGTGATCGTCAATGATGATCTGGAACGGGCCTTTGGTGCCGTCTCGGCGATTGTCGAAGCTGAGCGCCACAAGCGGGAAAGGCTGATCGGTGCACGTGGCTTCATTGAGGGAATGATCAACGAGGCCCAATCCTAGTCAATGGCGGTTTTCCGGCTCTGATCAGGCTTTGTTTCTAACCGTTTCAAGGGCATTGGCCATGGTGACAAATCCTTCGATTGGCACCGTTTCCGCTCGCTGTGTCGGCTCAAGACAGGCTTCTTCGATCAGGGCGAGATGATCCACATTCAAACTCTTGAGGCTTTGGCGCAACATCTTGCGCCTTTGCCCGAAGGCCGCAGCCGTCACCTGCTCAAGATATTTGAGTTTGCAGGGCAGGGGCTTTTCCTTCGGCGTCAGATGGACAATGGAGGACGTCACTTTGGGCGGTGGGCTGAAGCATTCCCTGGCCACATCAAACAGTTTCTCGGCATTGGTGCGCCAGCCTGCAATGACGCCAAGGCGCCCATAGGCCTTGTCCTCTTCGGTAGCCGTGATCCGCTCGGCAACTTCCTTCTGGAACATGAGGGTGAGGGACTCATAAAATGGCGGCCATGGGTCGATTTCGAGCCAATTGAGCAACAGCTGGGTGCCGACATTATAGGGAAGGTTGGCAACGATCCGGACCGGTCCCGTGGGGACAAGATCGGCCATTGGCACCTTGAGCGCATCCCCCTGGATGATATCCAGACGTGAGGGATAGTGATCGGCGATTTCCTCAAGAGCCCCCATCGCACGGGGATCCATTTCGATGGCAATGACCTTTTTTGCCCCTTCATGCAGAAGTGCTCGGGTCAGGCCACCCGGGCCGGGGCCAACCTCAATGATGGTATGGTTGGACAGGTCGCCAGCCGAGCGGGCAATGCGGCATGTGAGATTGAGATCGAGCAGGAAATTCTGACCCAGACTCTTTTTGGCGTTAAGGCCATGTCTTTCAATAACGTCCCGCAAGGGGGGGAGAGAATCTATCTGGGCCATGCCGGTCTTTGTCTTTTCTGCTAGGCGGTCACTGTATCGAGAGAATGGTGCAGGCCTTCTTGTGAGGACACAAGCCAAAAAGCTTTTATGGCTTCAATTGTCCAGCCAGTTTGAGCGCTGCGATCAGGCTGGAGGGGTTGGCGATGCCCTTGGACGCGATATCAAGCGCCGTTCCATGGTCGGGAGATGTGCGAATGAAGGGCAGCCCTAGCGTCACATTGACGGTTTCATCAAAGGCGATGGTCTTGACCGGGATCAGGGCCTGATCATGATACATGGCAAGCACCGCGTCATATCCCTTGCGGGCTCTGGGGTTGAAAAGCGTGTCGGCCGGGTGCGGTCCAGTAACCTCAAACCCTTCTTTTCTCAAGGTTTCAATAACCGGGGCAATGACCGTGAGGTCCTCGGATCCCATGCTGCCCGCTTCGCCCGCATGGGGGTTGAGGCCCGTGATGGCGAGGCGCGGATTGGCGATGCCAAAACGGCCTGCAAGATCGGCAAGGGTGATCCGCGCGGTTTCCTCCAGAAGTTCCGGTGTCAACGCCTCCGAAACCTTCTCAATCGGGATATGGCAGGTGACCGGAACAGTGCGCAATTCCGGACCTGCGAGCATCATGACCGGTTTTGCCTTTTTACCGGTTTTCCGTTCAACCAGCGCCCCGAGGAACTCCGTGTGACCGGGATACTCAAAGCCGAAATCATAAAGGTTCTTCTTCTGGATAGGGCATGTCACGACTGCTTTGACGTCGCCTGCCATGGCCGCTATCGTAGCCTTCTCTATCGCCTCGATGACCCCTGGAGCATCGGAGACCTGTAGGTGTCCCGGATGGTCTGTCATGGCGCAGTTCAGTGGCAGGACGGGCAAGGCGTCGGGGAAAATTCCCGTGACTTCACGCAAGTTGCAGGCCCTGACAGGAACCGAGAGCGAGAGACGTTTTGCACGTTCTGCAAGCAATTGTGGGTCGCCGAAAACCACGAAGGGCGGTAGGTTTTCATCATCTCTGGCAAGCCATGCCTTGAGTGCGAGTTCTGGTCCGATGCCCGCGGGCTCTCCGATTGACATGGCAAGGATATCAGTTTGAGAAGACATGGACGCATTCCTCAGGCTTGCGGCGCCGGAACTGGCACCGCTTCCCAGTGGGTGGGACAAGTGATGTTACCAATGTTGCGCAGTGGTCCCCATATGCCATGCGGCAGGGGAGTTTGCGAGAATAGGAACCAATCTAGCGCTTTTCGATGATTGCTCTGGCTTTCAGCTCAGACAGATACTGCCGGGCCAACCGTCTGGTCTGCTCGTCTTTCAGCTTGGTTGCAATCTCGTTTCGAAGGGTTTCCTGTTTTCCAAGATCCTTCTTGCCACAAATGGCAATCAGCTCATATCCGTCATCTACCGTGACTGGAGTGGTCAGCCCGTTGATAGGCGTTTCCCTCAGGCGCTTGGCCAATGCGGGGTGCAGATCGGTTGTCATTTTTCGACCGATATGTTCGACCACAACATCCTTCAGTCTGCGAGCGGAGGCCAAATCGCTTTCGCAGGATTTGAAGGCGGCCCGGAAGCGTTTGGCTTCTGACAGGCGTCTGTTCTTTTCCTGACTGGAGGCTTTGGCGCGGGCAATGAAAAGAACCCTTGTGATATCGAACTGGATTGCGTCGTCAGCCTTGTTCTTTTCGCTTTCGGACTCTTTGCTCAAGAGGCGATAGATGTCGGCTTCGTCAACCCGTGTCGTCGTGTTGAAACGCGCATTGACAAGGTTTTTCCATGAAAGCTGGACTCTGAGCCAGTCTTTGAGCGTTTCATCATTGATGCCGGCACGCTTGAAAATACCGAACATTTTGCTCTTGGTTAGTTTTGCGTTGCGGGCCATGTTCTCGAGGGCGTTGTCGATCTCCTGGTCCGACGCAGTCATGTTCCTTGCCCGGGCTTCGAAGAGTTTGATTTTCTCTTCGATGAGGCTGTTCAAGGTTGCGGTGGTTCCGGACCTTGATTTGCCACCAGACAAAAGACGTTCGAGGCGCTGACGTTGGGAGATGTCGAAATCGGTGATCACGGCCCCGTTCACAATCGCAGTAATGCGACTTGCGATGCCGCGTCCCGTACCAGCCAGTGACAGCAGGGCGAACGCGAAAATGGCGATAAGCAAAGAGAGCCTGTTTGATCGATGTTGCTTCATGACTAGTTCGTAACCACGTAGTAAAAGGTCTGACACATTGCCTGTTTGATATGACAAAACAGGGTCCGATGATCCATGTTAAACGGCATTTGCAGCAATTCTACAGGACAATACGCCCTTCCTAAGGCAACGCGATACTTATTTTCAGTCATCATTCTCGGCGGTGTAGCTGATCTGGCCTTCCGCGAGAGACTTGAAGTTGAATTGAAGCATGACCGTCTGGTCACTTGTTGTATCCGAATAGACATCGCGAGTTTGGGAATATTTCAAACTGACAGCAAAGCATTCGTCTTCGTATTTCAAGGCCAATGACCCCTTCACAAAGGCATCATTGCTCAGGTCATACTTGCTGGTGCCGGTGAGAGCCCAATAATCGGCGAATTTCACACGCGCAGTTGTGGAAATTTCGTGGCTGTCCTTGTCGACACCTGCTTCGGGACGTTTGGCGTTGTAGATATAGGCCAGCGATCCCGAATAACGGTCATAGGACCCGGACGCTGCAACTGCCGCATATTTGAGATCTGCGGTGTCGGGGTCAAACCGCCCACGGGCAAGAGCGTGAATATTCCTGTCGGTGCTGACACTGACACGTGCCACATAGTCGGAATGATCCTTGTCCAAACCACTGCCAAGGCCGGTGCTGGTCAGATCATCCTCGGCAAAGGAGTTCTTTCCTGCAAGATGATAGGAGCGCCCACCCAGTGCGCCCAACGACCAGCCATTTGCCAGCTGCATGCGATACTGGAAGCCGACATTGGCGCGGGTTCCACCCTCTACCCTGTCATATCCGGAGAATTTGTTTGGATCGAACAGGATGCTGTCATCAAAGATCAGGCTTTGGGCATCGTCATTGGGAAGGTCACCGATATGTGCTTCATTGGGGCGGACCACAACCTGGGCAATCGGTTCGATAATATGCGATGTGCTGCCCGTCGTCGCCAGAATTGGCAGGCGATAGTCGACACCGATGGTCGGCATTCCGCGGAAAGCTATGCTTTCATCAACCAGAGCTGCCGGAGCGCCGGAGCGGCTCGGCATCCAATAGAAATCACCCCGCAAAGATGAGAATGGCGTGATCAACTGACCACCTGGTGCGATGAATCTGCGTTTCCAGCTCGCTTCAACCGTGGTGCGGTTGTAGGTGCCTGCGACTCCCAAGGTTCTCGTCGTTCCAGCGACGGTTTTGTCGCTCAACTGATCTCGCGTCAAGGAGGTGGAATTGACTTGCAGCCGTCCTTCACCACCGAGCAGGGGTTTTGAAGAATAGGCATTATAGTCGATCGAGGGATGCACAACAGCCTGTTCACCCTGATCGAGGCTGTCGGTCATGATGTTGTAATAGCTGGCGCGGGCTTCGAAATAGTTGCGTTCGCCCTGTCCGATCAGATAGGCGGACGACCGTCTGTCTTTGTCGTTTGTGAAGTCATAATCGCGCAGGAAGAGCTTGTCTGAGAGAACGGCCACGTCCCAGCCAAATTTCCATTGGTTGGTGATGTTGAGTTCGCCTGCGCTTTCAACGGAGCCGCGGAGTGTTTCTTCGCTGCTGCTTGTTCCTTCGAAGGCGTCCTTGTCCTGCTGCGAAATACCCATCGCGCGGACGCTATAGGTTCCGATACCAAGATGCTGGCGCCATGTCGCGCTGGCAAGAAACCCCTGTTGGGAATAGTAAGTTGGCTCAAACGTTATGTCGTAGCTGTCGGATAGAGCCCAGAAATAGCGCGGCGTGCCATAGTAGCCCAGATTTTCCTTGTAGCCGCCTCGGGGCGCGAGAAGGCCGGAGCTGCGCTTGCGAGAGGGGTCGGGATGGGCAAGATAGGGCGTGTAAAGCAGGGGGACGCCCATGAATTCGAACTTGGCGGCCTTGTAATAGACCATCTTGTCTTTCGAATTGTAGATAATTCGAGACGCCTTGATCTGCCACAAGGGTGGCTTCTTGGGATTTGCCTCACAGGCATCGCAAGTGGTGTAAACGCCCTTGTCGAAGACCGTGATATCGTCACCCTTGCGTTCGGCCTTGTCGGCTGCAAAACGGGCATTTTCAGTGGTCTGTACACGCAGGGAACGCACAAAACCTGTCCGGAAATCCTCGGTGATATCAACGAAATTGGCAGTCAGAACATTGCCATCCGGCTCGGTGATGCACACATTGCCATCTGCGATCAGGCGACCAGATTTTTGATCATAGATCACCTTATCGGCTTGCAGGGTATAGTCGCCATAATAGATCTGGACATTGCCAATGGCCGATACCTTTTCATTGTCATAGTCGTAAACCATCTCATCGGCTTCGACCAGCATGGGGGTGTCATCGGCAGGCTTGAGAGAATTAAATGCAGCTTCAACGTCGCGGGCATCGGACGGAACAAGAGAAACGGGCGAAAACAGAAAGACCGATGCCATCAATGAGGCACACATCAGGCGCAGAGAGCCCGAACTCCGTGTGTTCTTCAAACATGCGATCTGGACGGTATGACGCATACTTTATCCGTCCTCCTGATATAATAAAATCGAAAATCCAATTAAGGATGCCACTATCGCCGGAAGCCAGGCAGACAAGATAGGGTTTACCAAACCTGTATTACCTAAGTCTTTAGCAAATTCTGTGACAACATAAAGCACGAAGCCGGCGATAATTCCACTAAGAATCATTTTTCCCACATTTCCGAAGCGGAAAATCTTCAAGGAAACAGTTGCGGCGATCAAAACCATTGCTGCCAGCAGCATGGGGCGGGCCAGAAGGGTTTGAAAACGCAAGCGATACTTGTTTGCCGGAAGACCGGCCCGTTTGGCCTGTTCTATGATGCCCGGGAGATCCCAGAACGGGACTGAATCCGGATTGGCCATTGTTTCATTGGCCTCTTCGGGGGTGAGATGTGTGCTCACCAAATAGGTGTTGTAATGGCGGGGCGGAGATTTGGCAGAACTGACCAGAACATCGTTCAAATGCCAATATCCTTCTTCCAGCTTGGCGGATCTTGCGTCAATCCGTTCGACGAATTTGCCATTGGCATCGTAGGAGAAAACGGTGACGCCGCCAAGTTGACGACCATTGTCGAAACTGGTTTTGGCCTTGAGGATTGAATCCCCATCCTTACCCTTTTGCTGTACCCAGCCCTGGCTGGTCTGTTGACCGCTGGAGGTAAAGTCGGATCCGAATATCTTTGCGTCCAGTTCCAGAGATTTCTCCTTGAGCAAAGACGCTGCCGGATTATAGACGGTCGAGGCCAGAATTCCCAAGGCAAGAGCGACGAACAGGGCGGGGCTGACAAATTGCCAGGCAGACATGCCCGAAGCCCTGACAATGACCAGTTCAAGCCGCCGGGACAGGTTTAGAAACGCGATGATTGATCCAAACAGCGCGGCGAAAGGCAAAATGCGCTCGTTCAACTCAGGTACGCGAAAAAGGGACATGAGAAACAGGCTCAGCAAGTCCGCATTTTCCTTGTCACTGCCACGTCGGAACAGTTCGACAAAGTCCACCAGAAGAATCAACAGGAATGTGCCCAGAAAGATCGTCAGGATCGTCCAGAAAAACCGTCTCGCAAAATAGCGGAATATGATGTTTGGCAGCATTTTGACACTCTAGACCGCTTTTGATCCGGATTTCCTGTTCTTGAAATTTGGCAAGATTTTCAAGATGTGGTCATTCATCAATTCCATTTTTCGTACAAGGTTGTCAATCAATGTAAGGCGTCGACCTGTGAATGCCAGATAGAAGCTGACCGCGATAGCCGAAATCGGAATGAGATACATGAAGGGGACACCGATCGGGCTGGTGAGTGCCAGACTGGTCATGCCGAAACCGATCAGCCTTATGCCTGCAACCAGAAGGACCACGATCAGGATCGAGTTGCCTCTGCGTTCGCGAGTCGTGCGGACCTGTGCCAGAAAGGCTGCGGTGATGGTGGCGAAGACGAGATTGTAAAGCGGATTTGAAAAACGGTCATGCAATTCGGAGCGGATGTTGCCTATGGATCTGGCATCGTTTTTCTGCGTCTCGCTCAAGCCCAGCAGGTCAACTGTGGATCGCTCTCTGGGTTTGTAATATTGAGGGCGGCTTTTGTCGACGCCGGTGAATTGCGACAGGTCGATGGCGTAGGAATCAAAATCGACGATATTTGTCGTCGCAAAGCTTGATACGGGATCATCAAGATCCTTTTTGGATTTGGCTCGCCGTTCCTGCTGCTGAATCGTGCCGCGTTCCATTTGCAGGAAAACGCCTTTCGACGTTTCGATGATCTGCGCATATTCGGACGAGTAGACAACATGTTTCTTCTGGATCGCGTTCGTCTGAGAGAAAAAGATTGCGCATTGATGCCATTGGGTTCCCGTTTTTGAATGTGGTATGTCATTCCCTTTTCAATTTCGGAGAAAACACCTTCCTTGACGACGTTGGCAACCAGATCGGCTCGGACCTGGGTGATGAAGACACGCAAGGACCCCATTGCTCTGGGGGCGGCCGTAAAGACTGATTCCCGGCTCCGATGAGCGTCGCGATGATGCCAAGGATGATGATTGGTTTGATGACAACCCAGGGCGGCGCGCTGGTGGCGTTGATGACCACAAGCTCGCTGTCCGCATTCAGGCTATTGAGCGTGTAGGCGGCGGACGATCAGAACGGCAAACGGGGCGATGACCATGACAAGGGTCGGCAGAACCAGAGATGTCATGGAAAAGAAGATCAGCAAGGTTTGGCCTTTGGACGTGACAAGATCCATGTCGCGCAACGCTTGCGTCAGCCAGACAATGGCGGTCAACACTGTCACCGTCATAAGGAAAGCCGTCATCGCGCGCGTGAATATGTATCGTTCAATTCAGGTTCATCGCTAGCCGTTCGGTGTTATCACTACACTATGGAAATATTGATAGAATATGGTTGATATATGACTTACGTGGGGATTCAGGCAAGCCAATTCCGCATGAGCGCGGTCTTGGAAATCGGAACTGTCGGAAAAATGCAACGCGCTTGCCGACTTGAACTTGGTTGCATATCGTCTCAAGATGCCCTTCACTCACGATTCCTTTTCCGTCTGTTGATGCTTTGCATTCTGATTTTCATTCACAGACTCAGTTTTCCTAGAACCGAAAGGTTTGATTTTCAATGTCCGAGCTACCGATTATCCGCTTTTCTTCGCTTGAGCTTCCCAGCTCGAATTCCTACTGTTCTGTTTGTTGGCAAGTCGCTTGTTCTGGGGCCAATTGGTGCACAACTTGACGAGGCAAGTGCCGGAGCCATTGGCCGAGCCATGAAAGCGGCCAGTTTCAAGGCGGATTTTGCCAAGAGCCTGGAAATCTTGGCCCCGGCGGGGCTGTCGATGGATCGCATTGTGCTGATTGGTGCTGGTGATGGTCTGCCCGGCGTGACCGATTTTCTGAAACTGGGCGGGGCTGCGATGGGAGCCCTCAAGGATGTCGAAGAGATTTCAGTGATTGCTGAGCTTGACGCCGCCGATATTGGTGCGGGAGCGTCCTCGCTCATCGCAATGGGTATGAAATTGCGGGCCTATGATTTTGATCGCTACAAGACCGAAAAGGGCCAGCCGAAAGAGCAGAAAGCCGCGTCCAATGTCGCTATTCTGTGTGCTGATGCCGATGGGGCTGAAGCGGCTTGGCAAGAAGATTGCGTTGTTGCCGATGGTGCCCTTCTGGCGCGGGATCTGGTCAATGAACCTGCCAATGTCCTTGGTCCGAAAGAGTTTGCTGCCAAGGCCAAGGCTCTTGAGGCTTTGGGGGCCAAGGTTGACATTCTCAAGCAGGATGAGCTTGAGGAATTGGGCATGAACGCTCTTCTTGGTGTGGCTCAGGGCTCTGTGCGCAAACCGCGCGTAGCGGTCATGAAATGGAAGGGGGGAGACAAGGACGCCGCCCCCGTGGTTTTCATTGGCAAGGGTGTTGTGTTCGACAGCGGCGGGATTTCCATCAAGCCAGCAGCTGGCATGGAAGACATGAAAGGTGACATGGGCGGCGCTGCTGCGGTGACGGGGCTGATGCATGCGCTTTGCGCCAGAAAGGCCAAGCTCAATGCGATTGGCATTATCGGCCTTGTCGAGAATATGCCAGATGGCAACTCCATGCGCCCCGGTGATATCATCACCTCCATGTCCGGTCAGACCATTGAAGTGGTCAATACCGATGCGGAAGGGCGTCTGGTGCTGGCGGACCTGTTGCATTATGCCAAGGAAAAGTTCGAGCCGCGTTTCATGATCAATCTGGCGACCCTGACCGGCGCGGTTGTCGTGGCGCTCGGCGCACACAATGCCGGGATTTTCTCCAACAGTGATGGTTTGTGCGAACAACTCAGTGCATCCGGTGAGCTGACCGGGGAGACGGTCTGGCGACTGCCGCTTGGCAAAGACTATGACAAGATGATCGATAGCAAATTCGCCGATATGAAAAACTCCGGTGGTCGCTGGGCCGGGTCGATTACTGCGGCTCAGTTCCTCAAGCGGTTTGTCGGAGATGTCGACTGGGTCCATATCGATGTTGCCGGAACGGCGATGGATTCTCCGAAAACCGAGATCTCACAAGGCTGGGCATCTGGTTTCGGGGTGCGGCTTCTGGACCGGCTCGTCAAGGACCATTACGAGAATTGATTGCCCGAGACGTCCAGTGACTCGCAAAAGGGTTCGGTTTATACCGGACCCTTTTGCAAAGCTTGGCGTTCATGCTAAGAATAACAGATTGATCATTCTGTCTTTTTCTGGATGTCCTGATGGCGTGCGAGATATTCTTCTATCATTTGCAGATGAGGCCGCTTGAAGCGGTCTTGCCTTTGCTTCTGGAAAAATGTCTGGAGAAAGGCTGGCGGGCCTATGTGCAAACCGGCAGTCAGGAACGGGCCCAGGTGCTTGATACCCATCTGTGGACTTTTCGCGAAGACAGCTTTCTTGCCCATGGCATGGCGGGCATGGCCCATGCAGACCTTCAGCCGATTCTGATTTCCTGCGATGGAGATTTGGCGCATAATGGCGCGGCGGTCCGCTTTTTTGTTGATGGCGCGAGGCCTGAGGATGACTTGTCGCTGCTTGAGGGATTGGAGCGCGCCATTCTGATGTTTGATGGCGGAAATGAAGAAGCCTTGCAATCGGCAAGGGGCAGCTGGAAGACGCTCAAAGCTGCCGGTTTTCCTGTAACTTACTGGCAGCAAACCTATTCGGGTGGATGGGAAAAGAAAGCCTGATCGTCGTGCTGGCTGACTTCAGGGCGGGATCCTGGGTGCGTTATTGCTCCTTTTCTGACAATTTTTCATAGCATGAATTTGAGCCATGCAATTATGCATTAAGGTTCTGCCATATTATCGGTGCTGTTTGGCGATTGTTTTTGCGATAAGCGGTTATGGCAAATCATCACTAATCGAGGAGAATGTGGATGAAAGTCGGAATTGTTGGTGCTGGCATGGTTGGCTCGGCGGCCGGATATGCGATTGCGTTGCGAGGTACGGCCAGTCAGGTTGTGTTTGTTGATTACAAACCGGAATTTGCAATTGCACAGGCTCAGGACATTGCTCATGCAACGCCTTTCGTCTCCTCGACACTGGTCTCTGCGGGGGACTATGACGCGCTCGAAGGGGCCGGGGTCGTGATCCTGTCAGCCGGCGTCGGGCAGAAACCGGGTGAGAGCCGGTTGGATCTTCTGTCCCGAAATGCGGAAGTCTTCAAACAGATCATTGGCAAGGTGCTGGCTGTTGCCCCTGATGCGCTTCTTATTGTTGCGTCCAACCCGGTTGATATCATGACGCAGATTGCCACCCGGCTCTCGGGGCTTCCCCCGCATCGGGTGATCGGATCGGGCACGATCCTTGATACGGCGCGATTCCGTCACCTGATCAGCAAGCATTTGCAGATTGCTCCACAATATGTTCATGCCTACGTATTGGGCGAGCATGGTGACAGCGAGATTCTGGCCTGGTCTTCGGCGCGGGCAGGGGCTTTGACCGTTGAAAAATTTGCCACATCCATCAACTCCCCCCTGACAGATGTCGTCAAGGCGGAGATCGAAGATGGCGTTCGCAATGCTGCCTACAAGATCATCAATGGCAAAGGGGCAACCTGGTATGGCATCGGGGCGGGTCTGGAACGGATCGTGCGGGCGATTGCCCAAAATGAGCGTCCCGTGCTTTCGCTTTCAACGGTTACCGCAGAGGTCGAAGGCGTCAAGGATGTCGCTCTATCCATGCCTCGCATTATCAGTCAGGACGGGATTGAAGCCGATCTCATGCCGGATTTGACGGACGAAGAGCATGCGGCTTTGGGCAAGTCGGCAGCCTTGCTCAAAAAGACACTTGATGCGCTCCATTTCTAGAGCGCATCATGGTTAAAATTGATCGGGAGGAGTGTTCGCTGCCGGTATCTTAAAGAATCTCGAGCGGTATCGGGCCGGACGGGCCGGGGAACAGGTGATCGAGTTCTGTCAGTGTTTCCTCGGACAGGTCTATTTCCAGGGCTGCGGCATTCTGCTCAACATGGGCTGGTGTGCCTGCCTTGGGAATGGCCAATACTCCTTTACGCGTCAGAAGCCATGCAAGCGCCAGCTGGGCAGCGGTGATCCCGAGATCTGATGCCAGTTTCTGCAAACCCTTGCTTTTGAGCAGTCGCGCCTGTTCGATGGGGGAATAGGCCATAATTGGCATATCATCCGCATTGGATTGCGGCAGGAAATCCCACTCGATGCCGCGCCGGGTCAAATTATACAGCACCTGATTGGTCGCGACGCGTTCCCCGCCTTGGGTGCTCAACAACTCAGCCATGTCATTCGGGTCGAAGTTGGATACGCCCCAATAGCGGATTTTGCCGGCTTTTTGCAGCTCTTCAAACGCTCCGATGGTCTCGGACAGCGGATTGGGGCCGGGCCAATGCAGGAGGTACAGATCAAGGTGATCGGTTCCAAGCCGCTTGAGCGACTGTTCGCAGGCCTCGATAGTCCCGCTTCTGCTTGCATTGTAGGGGAGCACTTTGGAGACAAGGAAAATCTCGTCCCGGATTGGCTCAATCGCCTCGCCGACCAGGCGTTCGGATTTTCCCGAGCCATACATTTCGGCAGTATCAATGACCTTGAGACCAAGTTCCACACCACGACGGAGGCTTGCGATTTCGTCCTTTTTGCTTGCTGCGCTATCGCCCATATACCATGTGCCCTGACCAAGGGCAGGGAGTTGCTCCTGTTTTGCAATCGTTATTGACTTCATTTGGTTCTCCTTCGGTGGCCTCTGGCATGTCGAAACAAAAAGAGCGTTTCATTGTGGTGGGCCCTGTTCGGTTCGGTCCCGGCGCTTAAGCGGTTCACCCTTTTTCTCACGAGGAGCCTTTGCTTTTCAAGCCCATAAGTCCTCTGAGGAACGCTGCCCGATCATACTGTCCCGGCGGGTCTGACTTTTTTGGGATGCGGTTGAACGCAATGTGCCGGGAAATTGACTTCAGGATGGAGAATAAGGGTCTGTATTGTCTTTGTATGCGCGTCTTTGGTTAGTACATGTGCATGGATTGTTTGAAGCGTTTGTTTTGGGCATCCTGTCGAAAATGACGTGTTCCAGGGAGTTTCTCATGAATAGAACAGCGCTCTTTCTTGTCGTTTCGGTCTTTTCCGCGGGTCTGTCCTGCACCGGTGCCTCGGCCATTACCATCAATTTCAAGGATGGGGTCTATGAGGGAAAATATATCCAGAGTGGAGAAAAGAAACTGCCTCACGGAACCGGAACCTTTCGTTTCAATAGCGGATCGGTATATTCAGGCGGCTTTTCCTGGGGCAAGATGTCAGGTCAGGCCACATTCCAATATAGCAACGGGACCAAGTGCCGGGGTGTCTTCAGTGATGGCAAGATCTCCGGTTTCGGGGTGTGTTCCTATTCCAACGGCAATGTGTATGAAGGCAATCTTGTTCGCAATATTCGAGAAGGTGAGGGCACCATCAAATTTCCCAGCGGTAACGTCTATCGTGGGCGTTGGTCAAAAGGCAAGTATAACGGGCAAGGCAAGATGTCATACGCCGACGGTGCATCCTATGTCGGGCAATGGAGAGATGGCAAACGGAATGGGCAGGGAACCTATTACGATACCAAGGGAAACCAGATCCGTGGCCATTGGGTGGACAATCAGAAGCATGGTGCCTTCTTTATCCAGATGACTTCGACCATGAAGCATTATTGTGGTCTTTACAGCAACGATCAGAAGGTCAAGGTTGTTCGCTTTTCAAACGGTACGGTGCAGTCCTGTTTTGATATGGCAAACCGCTGGTAGTCCTCAGTCTTCAATCTCTTCGGACATTTCCAGCCATTTTTCCTCGAGCTTTTCAAGGAGCGTGGCAAGATCAGAGCGATCTTTGGAAAGCTTGGCTCCTTTTTCGGGGAATTTGGCATAGAGATCCGGGTCGGCGAGCATGTCGTCGATCTTGCCGATACGCTCGCGGATCTTGTCCATGTCACGCTCTGCTGCTTGAATTTTCCGGCGCAAGGGAGCCTGTTCCTTGCGCTTTTCGGCCGCAGAACGACGTTTTTCCTGTGCCTGATTGATGTCGTTGGTGCTTGTCTTTTCTTTTTCCGTGCTATCCGGATTGTTGCGATTGGCAAGCAAAAGACGCCGATAGTCCTCCAGATCGCCATCATAGGGTTTGCAGGTTCCATCATGGACCAGCCAGAGACGGTCGACGCAGGCTTCAATCAGGTGACGGTCATGGGAGATGAGCAACACCGCGCCTTCATAGTCATTTATGGCATGAACCAGCGCCTCGCGGCTGTCAATGTCGAGATGGTTTGTCGGCTCGTCGAGGATGAGCAGGTTCGGGCCGTGGAAAGTCGCAAGACCCAGAAGCAGACGTGCCTTTTCTCCACCCGACAGGCTTTCTGCCGGAATATCCATTTTTTCGGTGCCCAGACCCATTTGCGCCACGCGAGCGCGAACCTTGGCTTCGGTGGCATCGGGCATGAGCACGCGGACATGCTCATAGGCGCTTTCCCTAGGCTTTAATTCATCCAGCTGATGCTGGGCGAAAAAGGCAATTTTCAGTTTGCCGGCACGGAAGATCTCGCCATCTTCGATTTTTAAACGATCCGAAATGAGCTTGGCAAAGGTCGATTTGCCGTTGCCGTTGGCTCCGAGCAGCGCCAACCGGTCATCGGGGTCTATGCGCAGGGACATGTTTTTCAAAACAGGCTTGTTCGGTTCATATCCGACCGATGCCTTGTCCAGTCTTATGATCGGTGGAGCCAATGCCTTTCCCGGATTCGGAAAGCGGATCGGTTTGATGTGATCTTCCATGATCGCGGCAATGGGTGTCATTTTTTCCAGTGCCTTGATGCGGCTCTGGGCCTGTTTTGCCTTGGTGGCCTTATAGCGGAAACGCTCGACGAAGGCCTCCATATGCTTTCGCTGTTCGAGCTGCTTGGTGCGCATTTTCTGCTGCAACTCGAGCTGCTCGCGACGGGTACGTTCGAAATTGTCATATCCGCCGCTGTAGGAGGTCAGTTTCAGCTGATCCAGATGGGCGATGTGATTGACCGCCTTGTTCAGAAGGTCGCGGTCATGACTGATGATCATGACCGTATAGGGATAGCGGGAAATATAGTTTTCAAGCCAGAGCGTGCCTTCCAGATCCAGATAGTTGGTCGGCTCGTCAAGCAGCAACAAATCCGGTTCGGCAAAGAGAATGGCTGCGAGCGCCACACGCATGCGCCAGCCACCGGAAAAGTCTGCTGTCGGGCGCTTTTGGGCCTCTGCATCAAAGCCAAGGCCATGCAGAATTGTGGCTGCCCGGGCTTCGGCGGAATGGGCATGGATGTCTGCCAGACGCAGCTGAATTTCTGCAATGCGGTGCGGATCGGTTGCCGTTTCCGCTTCGGCCAGAAGTTGGGTGCGTTCAATGTCGGCCTTGAGGACGAAGTCCAGCAGGCTTTCTTCGCTTGCTGGCGCTTCCTGGGCCACCTGTCCAATGCGGGCACCCTTGCGGATGGTCGCGCTGCCGCTCTCGGGACTGATATCGCCGACCAGCAATTTGAACAGAGTGGATTTACCCGTGCCATTACGCCCGACAAGCCCCATCTTGGCGCCTTCGGGAACGACAAGGGAGGCATTTTCAAACAGGGTTCGACCAGCGATGCGGTAGGTGAGATTATTGATATGCAGCATAATGGGTGCCTTGTGCCTCAATTCGATAAAGAAGGCAATCTCTTCCCACGCAAAGTTTCTCGCTGACACCTTTTGGCAACAGTGTTTTGGCTGGTGTCGCATGGTTGTTTCATCGCGCCTGCGGAGAAGGTGCAAATGTTTCAGTGAATTTTCTGGCCAAAGCCGGGAGAGAGCGTCACTATGCCACCCCGAGAGGAAGGCAAGGAGGATATTTTGGGTATCAAACTCTACGACTTATGCGGTCAGAACAGGGATCTGCGATTTTCACCGGCCTGTTGGCGCACCCGAATGGCGCTTGCTCACAAGGGGCTCGAGGTCGAAACCATACCGACATTGTTCACCGAGATCGGAGAGATCGAAGGAGGTGGGCAGACCACCGTTCCCGTTCTCAAGGATGGTGACCGGGTGATACGCGACTCTTTCGATATCGCGCTTTATCTGGAAGAGACCTATCCGGATCTGCCAAGCCTTTTTCAAGGGGAGGGTGGCAAGAAGACATCCTGTTTCATCGACCGGTGGTCCAACATGGTCGTCAACAGGCAATTGATCCGCCTTTGCATTCTGGACATCTATAACGGGCTTGACGAGAAGGATAAGCCCTATTTCCGTCAAAGCAGGGAGACGCGCTTTGGTATGCCGCTTGAAGAGATCGAGGATCGGTCGGCTCCACGCATCGAGGCCTTTCGAGACAGCTTTGCTCCCTTCAGGGAAGCTCTCAAGGCTCAAACCTTCATAGGTGGAGAAGCTCCGCTTTATGCGGACTACTGCATTTTCGGGTCTTTGCAATGGGGGAGAATGGTCTCTGACTTCACGTTTTTCGAAGAAAACGATCCTGTCTGCCAATGGTTCGAGTGTTGTCTTGATCTGTTTGATGGTTTGGGTCGTAATGCTAAAGTCTAAGTTATTCTCTCTGGGAGGGAATTATTGAGTGCTGGCCAAAAAAGTCCACATCAATTCTTGATGATGCTTGGGGTTTGTCTCGAATAGACTTGCGGACCCTCGTTGTGGCGGCTATACAGCAGAAAATTTTGTCTGCGCCATTCCGAGATGCTTGGTTTCTGTTTGGCGTGGGCTGTAATAATGACGGATAAGGGGAGAACCTATGGCAATTGAGCGGACATTTTCCATTGTCAAGCCAGATGCAACGCGCCGCAATCTGACCGGTAAGATTATCGCCAAGCTGGAGGAGGCGGGGCTTCGCGTGGTCGCTTCCAAACGCATTTTGATGACGCGGGCTCAGGCTGAAGGGTTTTATGCGGTTCACAAGGGAAAGCCATTCTTTGAGGGTCTTGTCGATTTCATGGTTTCCGGCCCCGTGATCGTGCAGGTTCTGGAAGGCGAAAATGCCATTCTGCGCAATAGGGAAGTCATGGGAGCCACCAATCCTGACAATGCGGACGCGGGAACCATCCGCAAGGAATTTGCGTTGTCCATGAGTGAGAATTCCGTTCATGGTTCTGACGCTCCGGAGACAGCGGCTCAAGAAATTAATTATTTCTTCTCAGACATAGAAATCGTGGGCTAATAGAAAATCATTTTCCGGGAATTTTGCGCAGAAATGGGCAAAAACAGGGCCGACTGCTACAGCAGTCGGTCTTTTTTTTTGTGATTCGACTTCGTTAAGCTTTGGACACAAATGTTGATTATTGTTTCTGAAATATTTCTAAGATGCTATCGGCAAAGGGGGACAGAATGCCGGAAGTCAAGGAAAAAGTCGTCGAACAGAAAGAAGCGGCAAAGGCGAATGTGTTTCACTTTGTGATGATCAAGCCCACCCATTACGATGATGATGGTTATCCCATTCAGTGGCTCCGTTCTGCCATTCCGTCAAACACACTGGCCACGCTGAACGGGCTTGCAGTTGCAGCCCAGAATGCCGGTGCGCTGGGGCCCGGTGTGGAAATGCGGCTTCATACCTATGATGAGACCAATCGGCGCATTCGGCCTGACAGGATCATCAAGGAAATCAAGAGTGATGGTGGTCGTGCCTTGATCGGAATGGTCGGGGTTCAGAGCAATCAGTTTTCCCGTGCCGTCGATTTGGCCCGTGTCTTTCTGGCTCACGACTTGCCGGTCTGTATTGGCGGCTTCCATGTTTCAGGCTGTCTTGCAATGCTTGATGACATGCCTTCGGAAATGGTGGAGGCGCAAGGAATGGGGATTTCCTTTTTCGCTGGCGAAGCCGAAAACGGACGGCTTGATCAGGTATTGCGCGACGCATGGAATGATGAGCTGAAGCCGATCTATAATTTCATGAATGATCTGCCCGGCCTTGAAAATCAGCCAACGCCTATTCTACCCTCGCGCCATATTGGTCGCACCGCAGGGGCCCATACCAGTTTCGATTTGGGGCGAGGGTGCCCCTATCAGTGCTCTTTCTGCACGATCATCAATGTGCAGGGGCGCAAGAGCCGGTATCGCAGCGCGGATGATCTTGAGGCCATTATTCGCGAGAATTACGCGCAAGGCATCAATCGCTTTTTCATCACCGATGACAATTTCGCCCGCAACAAGGCTTGGGAGTCGATGTTTGACAGGATGATCGAACTGCGCGAGCGGGACGGGCTCGATATCAAGTTCATCATTCAGGTGGATACGCTTTGCCACAAGATTGATCGCTTTATCGAAAAGGCAACAAGGGCAGGGGTCAATCGTGTCTTTATTGGACTTGAAAATATCAACCCGGACAATTTGCTGGCCGCCAAGAAGCGACAGAACAAGATCACCGAATATCGGGACATGTTGCAGCAATGGCGAGCCCATGGGGCGACTACCTATGCAGGCTATATCATCGGTTTTCCGGGCGATACCAAGGAATCCATTCTCAGGGATGTGGAGATCATCAAGCGGGAATTACCGCTCGATCTGCTCGAATTCTTCTATCTTACACCATTGCCTGGATCCGAAGATCACAAAAATCTCGTGGTCGAGGGCAAGTGGATGGACCCTGACCTCAACAAATACGATCTCAACCACCGGGTTTCCAAGCATTCCAAGATGAGTGATGAGGAATGGGACGAGGCCTATCGCGCAGCCTGGAATGCCTATTATACGCCTGAGCATATGAAAACCATTCTGAAGCGTGCCGCAGCCCACAAAAGAGGACGGCCGGGGAACAAGCTGTTCCTCATGTGCTGGTTCTATTTCATGCTGCGCTTTGAAGGCATTCACCCGTTGGAAGGAGGGTATTTCAGACTGAAATATCGCCAGGATCGCCGGCCTGAGATGCCAAGACAAAATGCGTTGGGCTTTTACCTCGGCTATGGCGCGGATATCATTCGCAAACATGTGCAATATGGTGTCGCGCTGGCGCAGATTCTTCCCGTCTACTGGCAGGTTAAGAAGAGCAAGGATCGCTATGATTACAGCGATCTTGCCATTTCTCCGATTGGCAACAATGAAACGGCCATGCTGGACATGTTCAATCAGACACGCGGGGGCACCGGCGAGGTAGAAAAGCAGCGCCGTCAAAAAGCTCTGATCGAGAGGACCCGGGCGGAAAGCTAGTCACCAAATGGGGCGCAGACAGGGCCTACAAGTGGCAACAGGACGCTAGTGGATGAGGGATTTTCCCTCATCGCTCTCTTGCTTGCCGTCATGCTCGATTAGCACGCGCATATCCTCGACCTTGACCTTGTCTCCGGCGACGAGGGCAAGCGCGTGGGGATAGATCTGGTGCTCTGCCTTGAGAATGCGGGTCGCAAGGCTGTCTTCGTCGTCACCATCCAGAACAGGAACTGCCGCTTGCGCGATGATCGGGCCTGAATCCATGTCAGCTCGCACGAAATGGACCGTGCAGCCTGCAAGGCGACAGCCTGCGTCGATGGCGCGGCGATGGGTGTGCAGGCCTTTGAAAGAGGGCAACAGAGAGGGATGGATATTCAACATTCTGTCATGCCATTTTTCGACGAAGCCGGGGGTCAGAATGCGCATGAAGCCAGCCAGCACGACCAGCTCAATGCTATGATCCTCAAGGATCTTCTGGATTGCCGTGTCAAAGGCTTCCCGGTCGCCCTTATAGGGGCGGTGGTCGACAACTGCCCGTCGCGATGCCTTGGCTGGCTGCCGTTTCAAGGCCCTTTGCGTCGGGATTGTTGGCCAGAACCAGCGAGATCTGCGCGGGGTAGTCCTCGGCCTTTGCGGCTTGCAGAATAGCGGTCATGTTGCTGCCACGCCCGGAGATTGAGAATGGCGGTGCGTTTCTTCTGAAGAGGCATGGATTTCACTCTCCAAAATCGATCATGCTGTCATAGATGACAGCGTCGCCGTCCCGTTTGGCCAGATATCCAAGCCGAATGGGGCTTTCTCCTGCCTGGGACAAATGAGCCACCACCTTGTCGGCCGCGTCGCTCTCACAGACCAAAATCATGCCGATGCC
>NZ_CAUVYE020000021.1:0-232164 GCF_963556055.3 uncultured Cohaesibacter sp.
TGGTGCAGCCATATCAAACGGATATAGTTCTACCCCTGCAAATAACAGATATTGCTTTTTATCAGCTCGCAGACTCGCGATCCTGATTAACGCTTCCGGGTAATCTTCAACTAGTTTATTGAAACGATCTTCTAACAATTCTTTGTTGGTCATTTGATAAATCTTAACTAGAACTATACCAAAATACAGCTTGTGGCATTTTCAGGGAGGTCATCTCAGTTGCCTGATCCGATCCTGAAGCGTAAGTGCGATAGACATGTTATTCGCAGATAGAATGGCCACAATCTCAATAACAGCTTGGCGCGCTTCCGGTTCAGTAGCCAGAGCTTGGAAGTCCAATGTCAAAATCTCTGAAATAAGCTCAGCAATAACTTCGCCGGTTTCATCGCGGAACCAACTTTTTGGAGCGTCGATCTGTTTCAACGTATCTGCTAGCCATCTTAAGCCATTTGATCGTAATGGAGCCGCGAAGTCTGACTTGAGAAAGTGGCAAAAATAGCCGATGTTTTCATCTCGTCGGAGATGCGTGTTTGCCCACTTTTCATACAGATCCTTCATTCTGGTGATGGCTCCCGAGTCAAGAGCGACGAGCAGCGATGCATTACCAAATCCGAGCAAATCGCATTTTAGGCGTTCGCCATGAAACCAGAGCCCTTTTTGAGACCAATCCACCTCAAGGGCATACTCTACCATGGCACGCCAAATCATTTCGAACCGGGACGAGCGGCCAGCTTCGCGAAGCTGAAGAAAAAACGCCCGAATGAAATGCTTCAGTGCAACATGGGCAACAGGTCCACGCTCAAGTAACGGTCGCCAAACAAGCGCATCATTGTTGGAAGGCGCTTCAATTGTCAGTACCGCAAGACGATGCAGAATGTCATATCCAAGATGCCCACTTGGCAAATCATACTCACCATCATCTTTGTCTGATCTCTCCTTAGCGCGTTGGGCATCATAGTTCCAAATACTCAGAGCCAAGCTTTTATCCGTCACCCAATCACCTGTTCCGTCTCCTTTGATGAGCCAATGAAACAGTCCTTCCAGAAAGGTGCTATCTAGCGCGAAACCCAACCTAGGCTCTGGCTCGCCATACCAAGTATCGTGACCGGAATTGTAAAGGCGTAGCTCACGTCGGTATTCCAAACGGCTGCATGATTTGGCAATGCGCTCTAAGCTGATATAGCTCGGCAAGATTTCTTTTTCTCGAAGTGGAAATGCTCGAAACCGAAGAAGCCATCTATTCCAGCGCCTTTCTGCATCACAATCTCCCTCTATACGAGGGATCAGCAAGCGCAAACCGGACCAGAGTGTCCCCAGTTGGATTAGCCGCCACCAAGCATTTCCTAATTGATCACGGTAAAGATAAGCAGTGTCTACGATTGCTGCGGATGATCTGTAGTTGCCACTGGTGAGGAGACAAAGAATCGCTCTTTCCCATTCGGTACTACTACAATCTTTTATCCAGAGTTGAACAATTGCGTAAGAAAGAAGATTTTCACCATCAAGAAGCGATCCGAACTGAGCTTGACGGATACCCCTTGCTGTTGAGGGTATTTCTGAGATTGTGGTGCGGAGAATTTGGAGTATGTGGGAGTAAACCGTTTGGTTCCTTGTAAGCCAGTCGGTTCCAAGAATTACGAGCGTAGACGATGCAGCGATTTTGCAGCTAGAATTTGCCTCTTTATTATTCTCGTCAATTGTTTCATTTTCACATGTGATGATTAGATTGTAGAGGTGTCCCGCCTCCTCATCAGTAAGGAAACCACCTCTTTCAATTCTTTTTTGACATTGATAAGGGGTCATAAACTGACTGAGCGGCTCTGCGTGATCGGCTTGCCATTGCTGCATTTCTTGAATCAGAGAATCTGGGCATATGAATGCAAGTGTTTGCCCGCCAGTATCTGCATCAATGGATAGTTGATAATGATCTCTATTCAGTCTGGCAAAAATGAGCTTGTATTCTAAAGCTTCCTTAGGGTCGTCTGGCAAATTCCAAGTTGGAACAATGGACTTAAACTGATCTGCGATACCCTTGTTTTCGATAAGAAGGTTGATGGAGATCTCAAGAAACTTGAGCTTTCGATGAGGTGACAGTGTCCACTCACGTGCGGCATTGAAAATCGCTTCGCCCTGCTGAAACCAGACAAAATCATCAAAAGTATAGCCAATATTTTCAATCCGGCGCTCGTCCCAATGGAAAATATCAGGAAAAGTCAGCAATGGTTTTAATTCTTGCTTTAAGAGGGCAGGCTGATACTTAGCCACGTTGATCAAAACACTGATGAGGGCAGCAGAGTTTCCTTCAGCAAGCAACTGTTCCAGATACGGACAAATATCTTCTTTTGCATCCAGCTTGAGGGTTAACCAACGCTCTAGTGCATCAAGCGAACAAAAGAGATTTCCGTTAGAGGTATTGTTGGTTTGGGGCCAACCATAAATCTGCCACCAGCCTGAAAACCATCTTTCCGAGCCGTCGTCGAATTTTAATCTTACACAGGGAAATGCATCTTTCTCGTTTTCAGAAAACTCATCGAACCAGCGGTCCGTGCAAAAATTGACAAGGTTAATCAGCGCTTGAAGTGCAATTCTTGGCGAGATGTTCAGAAATGAGAAAAACGGACTTTTCCAAAAAGCTGTCGGATATCCATCTCGGGCAAATTCTAACCCAAGATAGTCACGGTGCCGATACGATCTATGCCTTTGTTTTGGCTCCTCTTCGATCATTAGCGCAAGCAAGACTTCTGCCGCGACCGCAGGAGAGGAGTGCATCAAAGGAACGATACCATTATCTTTAAAGCAAGCGGTTCGGAAATCCATGTCAAGCTTGTGTCTCGGTCCTAAAGGCCAGGGATCCCTATGTTTTTCCGAGATACCGATTACTGGCAGAGATTTAGAATGACTTTCTTGTCTTGCCTTGTATTCAGGATCCGTTTCTAGGCGCTCGAGATGCTTTTTGTGGTTTAGCTGCCGAGCATAGGTGATACGGATGGATGTTTGAGGATCGGTTTCGCAGCGACCTGCAAGCTCTAGTGCCCAGTCATTGATTTTACCTGGCAAATCAGCAGCTCCAGCTAAAGGGGCGGTGTAGTAAATAGTATCTCGGTCAAGGAAAATGGTACCTTGGCCTTTCTCAACCTGAACGGTTCGAGCCATAGCAAGTGCCATATCGGTAATTTCTTGCCGAAAAGGGATCGACTGGCCCGAAGTAAACTGCTGCGGCGTCTCAGTTAGCCAGGTCTTAATGACTTTGGATAGAGCAGTCGATATCAGGCCATCGAGCTTTTCGCGGTTGGCAATGAGAAAGCGCAGAACTGGCGGCCAGCGCGAGAAAATGACAGTACGAAATTGGGCCTCCATGTAAAGGCCGACAGATGATGCCAAGCCAAGATTTCCGAGCTTTGGTCTTGTAGCAATATGGAAAAATCGCGAGAGTAGCTTTTCCAACCGTTTGGCTTTGTTTTCTAGAAGAAAATCAATGCGCTCAGTTAAGTAATGTTCGGCAAGTGGATCCAAACAAAGAGCATCAAGGAGAGTGTCGCCTGCTTGGCCATTTTCAGCAACCTCTGTGGCAGCGAAGGCGACATCCCACATAGCGGCATCTTGATTGTTTGCCCTTAGCAGATATTGACCAAACATTCGCAGTGCATTTGTCCATAGCGGGTTCTGTGCCAAAGAAACCCATTTCTCCGTCGCTGCGGCATGTTGCTTCAAGAACTGAAAACGCGACCAGTCGGCAGCAAGATCATGTTCAAAGACGATCCGATTGGTTCTTTCATTTAAATGAAGTGGAAGGTCTGGAGACCGTTCTGCAAATATCGAAACATCAATCGGATTCAACTCTGTTAGAGCAAAGCTCCGCTCAAATAATGCATCTCTTTCAGACAGGCGCATCATCAGCGCCTGACAATTAGCATTATCGCCAGTCCAGTATCGCCAAAGTCGATCTGCAACTTCAACATGAGAAAAAATTTCTTCTTTATTGGTTGCAAATGCCGCGCCAGCTTTCAGAACCCATGAAAGGGCCCTAAGGTTAGTCAGGGCTGCGATGGTATCATCGTGCCCAAGTAACCAACTAAAGTTTGTGGAGGATGTAAGAGCAGATCTAACTTCTTCCGTTTTTAACTTGGGGATCTCAATGGCTTCAGTTGTCCGCTGACCAGCCAATGTTTCCCCGATCGTGCTCAGGTTCTGAGGTTGTGTGATGATAAGAACATGCCAAGAACTTGATCCATCGACCGACCTATCAGAAACCAGAGCCTGGATCAGTTGTCGTAAGACAGGCAACTCTGAAGGCTCAATGCGTTCAGAGGAATCCAATATGAGTACACTCTTTTCATGTACACTCGTTCTTAGGATCTCTGATAACTCGTGATGCAAAGGTAAGCTATTGCGTTTTGCGGCACTCAGTGCAGTTTTAAGATCGTCTGGCGGGAGCCAGATCTGCTTCCAAGAACTCAATCGCTCGTCCAAGACGGTTTTTGCCAACGCTGACTTGCCGCAACCTGAATCCCCAAATATCACGGTTACTTCAGCTTCTGTTACTGCATCATACAACCGTTCACTTTCTTCAACCCTTCTAACGGAGAATCCCGTTGAAAGCTCAGTCTCTATGCGAGACCTATGATCCTCAGTTACATTGTGAAGTGTTTGCCAATCTTGCTCATAGTCAGGATGATCTCGCAGCCTGAAACTTCCCCGCAAGCTTGCGAACAGAGATCGCAAAGTAACAGTCCCGCGATTGATCCGCACATCTCTGGCGATGTTTACAAGGTTTTCCCATAGCTTTTCTGCTTGGGACACTTCGCTGGACTCTAACAATCGACGACATTGTGCTATCGACTGCTCTTCTGCATTCGAATGATTGAGTTGAAAGTCTAACGGGATTACGTGGAGACAACTAATGAGCCGAACTGTTTCATGTTCATCACCAGCGGCTTTTCCAGCTGGGTTTTGAACGCTGTTAAAGATGCGCAGTTGGTTGGAATTATTTTTTATCCTCGCCAACGCTAGTGCTATATCAGACCCAGAACATGCATTCTTTACTTCCCACCAATGCGGATCAAAATTATGATCAAGGCCACGCGTGATAAGTGCTAGACCATCGAATTTAGGATTGAAGGGCCCGTCGCAGCTTGCCCACTGCTCCCAAGCTCGCTCAACAAAATCAGTTGGAAGGCCTGATCGACTGACCTGCCTGTTTCCTTTTGCAGAAATAGCCAAATGTGCTTGGTTCGTACGATCTATCTTGCTTGTCACAAGGATATCGTCCATACGCCACCCAAGTGCTTCGACCTGCGCCTGGAGTTGGATTGTAGAGCCTCCTATACATGGTACTTGCTCACCGCACATGGCTTTAACCAGCAACCAAGCACTAATCCTATCTTCAAAATCAAACCCAGCACCACTTGTAGACCGTAATGTCGCATTCGCTTGTGGCGGTTTGTAGGAGTTACTTGTCACTTTTACCAATGGCCTTCTGTCTTTGTTGCAACGATTCTCTTTATTTTAAAATACAGCTATCAAGGGTGATGCGTATAGGCTACAAGCTTTCGATCCTCGTTGATTTTACGAAGTCCCACATTTCCCGAGATTACGAACCAAGGTTTGTTAGCGGCGGCACTAGAGGAGGCATTGCCGAAATGCTGCACACGGAGCGAATGGCAGGTTAAAGGAGACTGCACTGCAACATCAGCAACCTAACAAAAGTCAGGTTTGGGCCGTGTTTTCTGGCCCCCGTTGTAGCATCGGCGCATGATCCTTCAATTCGAAGGTCTCTAATGGGCTCATTTATTGACTTCGCTGCGCTTGGCATGAATCGCTGCAATAGGTTTCTGTATTGGGATAAGTCCCCATTATCGAGCGGCTTCGTCCTTGGCTCGCTTGCTTGCTATGCTTGGCCAATTGCCGCAACGTCTGACCATCATAATCATCACGAAGTGATACTGCTCTGCCCATTCTGCATCCCCCAAATCAATGAAACTTATTGATTCAAAAAATGCACAAAAAAGAGAATCCCTAAATTGAGTCTGTAACTTTGCTCTTTGGTATAAGCGTTGAGACGGGACAGCGGGATACATTTGAGCAACTTCTTGTGGCCTGCAAAGAAATCTCTTGCGTACAACAGCCGGCATATACAAAAGGGCCGGTTCTGCTTCTCGAAGGTCACTGCTTTGCAATTGGTTGCTCTGCTCTAGGCTTCTTCGCCCTTGAAACCAAATGTCAGAGGGAGACGAAAATACTTTGCCAACTAGATCATATAACCTTATGGGTTTTCAGGGCGTTGAGTAATATAACAGTCGCAGGGCTGGCGTTGTTAGATTGCCAATGAATACCCAATTGCCAGTGTGAAATGCCAATGTCCAGCGGCAGCTCAACAAGGCTCCCATCTTCCAGGCCCCGTTTGACAATACTGCGTGGCAGCACGGTCACCAGCTCTCGCGCATGTAGCATGGCAAAAGTAAGGGAAATGCTGCGACTTGTCAGATTAACCGTTTTCACATTGTCCCAACTATGGCGCTTTTTTAAATAATCAAAACCACGTCTTGAGGCTGTCCGTGCATGATTTGGAAGCCAGGTCTCTTGCCCGAAGTCTCGCGAATTAAAGTCCTGGCTCTGCCCCAGACTCGAACTCGAAGAACAAACCGCGACGAGCTTATCATTTACACAGGGACAAAAGTCCCATCCCTCTGGCAACACTTCTTTCTTGAGGCAACAGATCAGATCATATTCGCCACTCGCAAAGCCTTCGTCTAGTTCACGATTTGAAATCTCGTTTAGATCAACCTGAATTTCGGGATGCTTTTGGGTGAATTCAGGTATCGTCTGTACAAACAGATTTTCAATCATCGAGGCGGTTGCGGCGACGCGCACAAAGTAGCGAGCGCCAAAGATTTGAGCGCTGATAGCTTCCGCCCCATCTTCCAGATGTTTGATGATATACCCAGCAACAGTGATCAGTTCCATGGCTGCTGGCGTGGGTTCAACACCCCGAGTGTGTCGCAAGAAAAGCCTTGTTTCCAGTAGCTTCTCCAGATCTGAAACAAGCAGTGACATGGCAGGCTGAGTGATGCCAATCGACTCGGCCGCTCGGCTGATATTTCTGAGATCATTGAGGCGAACGATGGCTTGTAGATGACGAAACTTTCCTTTCGTCAGCAATCGATTGAGCAGCGTAGTAGAATCCATGGTCATGATTGCGATATAAGCGATGCTTATGAAGTTGGCAATTTTTTAATTTTTAATTCTATCAAATATGTGAGGTCATATTGAAAAGTGCTTTTTGGAGGAAAGCACGCATTCTAACCGGGAGGAATAAAATGACCCTTAGAATTAATCTCTCACGCACCTTTTTTGCATGCACTGCAGGTGGCCTTTTGCTTGCCAGCGGTCTGATCGCGACCACTGTTTCAGAAACAAAAGCCGCCGAGGCCAATTGGCCCAAAGGCTCTGTTCGGATGATTGTTCCGATCAAACCTGGCGGGGGTACAGATGCTGTTTCGCGTCTGATCGCAAACAAGCTGCATGAACAGTTGGGCAAACCCTTCGTCGTAGTAAACCAGCCTGCAGGTGGTGGCGGCGTGGCGGCGACGTCCGTTCAGCGAGCTCGCCCTGATGGCAATACTTTGCTGTTCTTCAACTCGGCGATCATCCACCGGTCGCACACCGGACTGATCAAGGCATCTCCATCAAAGGATTTTACAACCCTTGCCTTCTTCCCACTTAAGGCTAGCTACTGTCTGGTTGTCGATCAGAACTCTCCCTATGACAGTCTTCAAGCTCTCACCGATGCTTCTAAAGAGACCCCGGATGCCGTGACATTTGGCGTGCAGCTGAAAAGTGGTACGCACTTCGGAGGTGCCCTCATTCAGCGTGAAACGGGAGCAGCCTACCGGTTTGTTCAGGGCGGTGGCGATTCCGATCTGACAGTCGCCATTGAAGGTGGCAACATCGTTACCGGCCTCGTCAGTTGCTCAACTGCAGTTCAGCACAAGGAAGCGGGCAAGCTCAAAATCCTTGCCAGCGTTTCTCGCACCTCGGAGAAAGACGAAACCGTCGCTGATATTCCAACCTTCACGGAGCTTGGTTATCCGGGCGTGCTCTTCAGTCTTGACTTCCTGCTGCTTGGCCCCAAAGACATGAACCCGGCTCTCGCCGAGGCCATCAACAAGGGCTTTGCAAATGCTGTTGCTGATCCGGAGATTTCCGATCAGCTGACCAAAATGCGCATTCCAATGACAACATTGCCACTAGCGGAAAGCCAAGAAGTTCTTGGCGAGCAGGATGCGGTGGTTGCCGAACTTGCCAAAGAGCTCGGCTTCGAGTGATCCCCCCGTGAATGAAGGAGACGGGTGACGCCCTCTGGCACTCAAACCCGCCTCCTTCGCTTGGTCACGTTCCGAAAGTTCAGTAAAATCTATAAGGATTAAAGATATGTCCGAGCAGACAGCCTCTCCGGTTCGGAGGGATCCCGTCGCCTCGTTGAGGCAGGGTTGTGAACGTCCATGGGAAGTCGATATCGACCCTTTCAAGGTTGCTCCAAACACATACTATGTCGGAAACAGCTGGGTAGGATGCTATTTGCTTAGCAGCTCCGAGGGTCTGATCCTGATCGACTCGACGATGCAGCCTCAAGTTCATATCGTTCTTGAGAATATCCGAAAGCTCGGATTTGACCCCAAGGATATCAAGCTTCTGCTCCTGTCTCACATGCATTATGATCATGTTGGCGGTGCGCGTGTGATCACCGAACTTTCCGGAGCTCGGATCATGCTGAGCCGCGAGGACCACGATTTTCTGACCCAGCGGCCCGACATGCTGTTCGATTTCGGCTATCCCTATGGGGAGTTCAACGTGGATGACTATTACGACGATGCCAAGCCGGTACGCTTGGGCGACAGGGAGATTACGACCGTCCTGACGCCAGGCCATACTCCGGGAACAACATCGTTCTTTTTCGATGCGACAAGTGATGATGATAAGACTTACCGCTGCGGCTTGCATGGAGGTATTGGGCTAAACACGCTCTCCAATGCCTTTTTGAAAGAGCACTCTCTTCCCAAAAGCTACCAATCGGACTATCTTCAGTCGCTGCATGCCTTGCGGGACATGCCTATAGATATTGCTCTTGGCTCCCACCCAATCCATGTGCGCATGCTGGATCGGGTTTCAGAGATTGCTGAGGATCACAATCCATTTTATGACCCGGATCTTTGGAGCCGCTTCATCGATGACTTGATCGAGAAGGCAAAGATCGAATTCGCCAAAGATAGTGAATAGCAAAGACAACACAGACAGGCAGGGCAACCGTTCCCGCATCCCAAGATTGTTGCCCATTTCCTGCGCGGAACAGACCATGACTAGAGACCGATATCTCGGCATTTTGCTGATGATCGCTGCCCTTTTTCTGGGTATCGTGACCGTTCAAATCGACTATACCCCAATGACAGACGATCCGGGACCAAAGCTATTCCCGCTTTTTGCTTGCACTATCCTCGTACTCTGCGGACTGGGGCTGCTCATCCAATCAAAGAAAAACCAAAAGAAGCAGGTCTTCCAGAAGGGTTACTGGATCAAGCTGGCTTTGGTATTTGCCGGTCTGATCGCCTATGGTCTGATGCTCTGGCTCATCGGGTTCAAGATTGCAACGCCGATCATGCTTTTCTTCTTCTACTGGCAGATGTCGCAGAAGGGCCAGTTCTCCCTTTTCAGAGCGTTGATCTATACGGCAATCACATTCGCCATCATCTATTCGTTCTTTCAATATGTTCTGGGATCCTATCTCCCGGAAGGCATTCTGTACTGAGGGCCCGCGATGACCATGTTTCTAACCAGCTTCGGGGCTCTGTTCCTGCCCACGACATTCGCAGTAGTCCTTCTCTCAAACGTTGTTGGCATTGTCTTCGGTGCAATTCCTGGTCTGAGCGGAGGCATAGCCGTAGCCCTCTTCCTGCCAATGACCTTTGGCATGGATCCTCAAATGGCCTTCGCCATGCTGATCTCTGTCTGGGTCGGCGGTCAGTCGGGGGCGATGATAGGCTCTATCCTGCTGGGTATTCCCGGTTCGCCGTCAGCCGTTGCGACGACTTTTGATGGCTATCCCATGACGCAAAAGGGCGAGGCCGTGCGGGCTTTGGGTGCTGCGATTTCGGCGTCCTTCATCGGCACTGCGCTCAGTATCATCATTGCCACCTTCATGAGCCAGATGCTCGCCAGTGTGGCAGTGCGCCTTGGGCCTTGGGAGTATTTCGCGCTCGGCCTCTGTGCCATTTCGTTGGTTTCTTCACTCGCCAAAGATGGCGTGTTCCATGGCTTTGCGGCTGCTGCTCTTGGCTTGTTGACGAGCTGTGTTGGCTTTGCTCCCATCGATGGTTCGGAGCGCTTTACCTTTGGTTCAGTCTATATGGGGAGTGGTTTTGATCTGATTGCTTTGATGCTCGGGCTGTTTGCCATCAAGCAAATTACCGCAGAATATGCTCGCGGATTGCGCAGCTTCCCTCAGGTCGATATCGGAAAAATCCGTGGGCTGGGTGTGTCCCTTGAAGAGTATCGCTCGAACGCCACCAACATGTTCCGATCCTTCATGATCGGCCTCTGGATTGGTTTCCTTCCTGGTATGGGCGCGGCCTTGTCCAACCTTGTTGCCTATGCTCAGGCCAAAAGCGCCAGCAAACATCCCGAAGAGTTTGGCAAGGGGTGTATTGATGGCGTCTTTGCCAGTGAGACCGCTAACAATGCTTCAATTGGCGGATCACTGATCCCTATGATCTCGTTGGGTATTCCCGGAGATGGCACCACAGCTTTGCTGCTTGGTGGTCTTATGATCCACGGTTTGCAGCCCGGCCCGCTGCTGTTCGACACCAATCCCGATATCATCTATACGATCTTCGCAACGGCGCTGTTCTCCTCCATTCTGGTGCTTATCATCCAGTATTTCGGTATTCGCCTGTTCCCCTATATCCTGCGCATTCCGCACAATATCCTCTATCCAGCGATCATCGTGCTGTGCTTTACGGGTACCTTTGTTTATGCCGGAACCGAGTTCAACTTCTATTTCTTGCTTGGCTTTGCGCTCTTCGGCTTCCTGATGGACTGGTTTTCGCTGCCCATTAGCCCGTTCTTGCTCGCCTATATCCTCGGGCCCATGCTTGAGCTCAATATGCGCAATTCGCTTACCTATGACGAACATGGCCTGATGATGTTCATCACGCGACCGGTGTCTGCCATCCTTCTGTTGGTGGCGCTCGTCAGCATCCTCTGGCCCTATGCAAAGCCGCTTCTGTCGAAGACCCACAAACAGTCAAAGGCTTAACGACAATCGCAATTTCGGATCGGTAGAGGGCACTTCGCCGATCCCATAAACGCAGGCATTCATTCCGTTTGCGGACATTTGAGGAGGAAAACCATGCATAATGACAGAAATATAACGCGAAGGCATTTCTTCACAGGCCTTGCCATTACAGCCACAGCGGCAGCCGCCTCTGTACCTGCCAGAGCTGCAGGGTGGGAGCCATCATTGCGCTACCCGGACCCTTTGATCAAAATTCTCGACCCTGAGTTCATGAAAGTTTGGCTGCCTGCCGCCAGTGTAGAACGTCTGTCCACCGGGTTCCGTTGGACTGAAGGACCTGTTTGGGTTGGGGACGGGCAGTATCTTCTGTTCAGTGACATCCCCAACAACAAAATGATGCGTTGGGATGAAATTACTGGGCAAACAGCTGTGTTTCGGTCCCCTTCTGAAAACTCTAATGGAAATGCACTAGATCGTCAGGGGCGCCTGCTGACATGCGAAAGCCGCCGAAGAAGGGTCACCAGAACCGAACATAGTGGTGAAATTACCGTGATAGCCGATAGTTTTGAGGGTAAAAAGCTGAATTCTCCTAACGATATTACCTGCACATCTGATGGGGCGATCTGGTTCACTGACCCTCCTTTCGGGATTTCCAGTAATTATGAGGGCATCAAGGCCTCGTCCGAGCTTCCAGATGCGCTTTATCGCATCACCCCGCAAGGAGAGCTGATGCGGGTTCTGGATGATCTGGCTGCACCAAACGGATTATGCTTCACGCAGGATGAAAAGACGCTCTATGTAGTGGAAGGAAGAGCCAAGCCGAACCGGATCCTGTGGGCCTTCGATGTCAGCGCAGACGGGTCGCTTTCTAACAAACGCAACCTTATCCAGGAGGACGGAGAAAGGGCGTTTGATGGTATCAAATGCGATGTAGATGGCAATCTCTGGTGCGGATGGGGTAATCTCAAGAATCCTGTCGAGGGGGACGGGGTGATGATTTTTAACCCTGAAGGCAAGAAAATTGGACATATCAGCCTGCCAGAACGATGCGCCAATCTTTGTTTTGGAGGATTGATGGGCAATCGGCTCTTCATGGCTGCCGGTCATTCCATCTATTCCCTCTATGTCAATACGAAAGGGGCGGGTCTTCTTTGATGCTCTGAAAACAATAGCGTCGACGTTGTCGGCGCTCGACGAGCTCGGCTTTTCGTATAACTGTAGCTGTAAAAAAAGAGCCTCTGAAGAACAAAAGCCAGCCCACAAACCCACGCTGAGGGGGTAACTTTTGTGTAAAACAACCAATTGGACCGGTCACGGTTTTGTTCCGCTGCCGGTATTCATTTAGGTTGCTTTTCTTTCGAATGCCAAGGGGCTTTTCCAGCCGAGAGCTGAATGTTTTCTTCTGGGATTGTAGAAGCCATTGATATATTCAAAAATTGCCACTTCAGCTTGTCTTCTTGTTTGCCAGCTTTGTCGCTAGCCCACTTCTGGTTTTAATCACTCGCATAGAAGTTTCGATCTAGAAGATTAGGTGCGATGATAAAACCATGATTGCTATCGGTCGTGACTTTGTATTTGCGGGTACCCACTTGTTCAACGTTGACATCCCAATCCCTAGATCAGATGCAACCTGCCGTCTTGAAAGGCCACTGGTCAACGCAATGCGAACCGCCTCTTGCCAAAATTCTTCGGTTCTGGATCACCCCATACCCAATCGACTTTGTTGCGCAATATGCTTTCAAAGAAACGGTATAATTCCGTGACAGGTCCATAACGGCTGTGTCACACAGCCAAGTGCGCTGGACATGAATGGCCAATCCATGTCGATGCCTTGCAAGATTCACCGCGAACAAAGCGAAAAGGTTTAAAACATATGAAAGTTGATGCACTTTCAGAAATGATCTTGATTTGATGAGAATGCCGCACCCGGCTCGAATTGAGCTCAACAATAAAGATACGCCTTGAGACTTCACGAATGCCCGATTTGGCAAGTGGTATCGGAGATCTCGCGTGCGCAGTAGATGGCGGTTTTCCGTCCACCCAGACTTTGTCACTCGAAACGCTGAATGTGCCGCTTGTCACGGTGCCAGCTTAGAGGTCAACATATTGGGTATAGAGAGCTCCGTTGGATCTTTCTAGCAGCTTTTTGCTGATTGATTTTTCGAGATGCTTGCCAATCACTACGTGCTCGACGACGTTGATCGGTAAAGGCAGATCTGGGTAGCAGTAGGTAGCAGTCATTTGGAAAACTTGTTTTGATTTCAGTTTTGGTTTCCCCACACGAGATCCCTTCCCAGTTGGGATAACTTACTCTTATCGAGGGTCAAAAAAAATAGGTAGGGCCTCAATGGGGACCCTGCTTTACAAGAGCTTCCCGGCTCTCTCAATAGTCTGCTTCGAGCCCAAACACGACATTGGAAATGGTTGGGTGTTCGCATGCGTGAATGAGGTACCTGGAAACCACGGCCCAGAGCTGCCGTTCGGTCCGTTTGAGATGATCGCGCGGTGCTTCCCGAAAGCCGCCCTTCGATCCAACCGGCGCGTTCTCACTGCCGGTATCATACAAGGGCACGTGCTAGAGGGCGCCTTGTTCCCGGCTGAAACTTCTGGTCTCAAGCGGGGCTTCTTCGAACAGGCGTTTATATTCGCGGCTGAATTGGGAAAGGCTTTCATAGCCGACCCGATGGGCGGCATCTCCCACACGTACACCTTCGAAGACGATCAGGGCGCGTGCAGCATGCAGACGCAGCCGTTTGACATATTGCAAGGGTGACTGCCCCGTCCTGCGCCGGAAGCCTCTGTGAAAGGCTGATACGCTCATGGAAACCTGATCGGCCATCTCCTCGACGCGCACAGGCTTTGCCATGTCACGCCGCATTGTTTCGATCAGGCTGTCGAACTTACCATCATCACCGGCCTGCTGGGCATAGGCCGCAAGAGCCGGTCCGCACGGCCCCCGCAGGGCATGGAACAGGATTTCCAGTTTCAGCATCGGGCCGATGATGCGCGATGCCATCTCTTCATCCTGCAGGCTGAGAAGTTGAGTGATGGTGTTGCGCATCATTTCCGTCATGGGAGCGGGAGCCAAGGCACTCAGCCCGGTTTCCGCCCGCACACCGCCGAAGGGGTCCATCTGTGCCAGCATGTCGGCAAGCTCCTGTCGGGAAAAGGTGATGAACAGACCGCAAAGCGGTTCTTCCCGGCTGGCAAAATGGGCGCACTGGAACGGCATCGGCAATGTCAGAACCAGATAGTTATTCTCGTCATAGATGAACCGCTGATCTGCAATCTGACCTTCCTTGCGCCCCTGCAGCAGGATGACGAGCCCGGCTTCATAAAGAAGCGGCGCGGGTGGTGTCGGCATGCTGGTCCAGAACAGTCTCACCCCGTCGACGGTCGTCTCGCGTGTCCCTGCCGGTGCCTCCCCAAGGCATCGCTGCAGCAGCTCATTGAGTAATTTCTCGCGTGGCATATTTCCCTCCAAAAGCAGAAATAGGCAAATAATAGCCAGTATCGGACCTTCATTGCAGAATGAGACGCCACTATTTTGTAGTCCAGAGAGCCAACAGCAATCAACAAAAAAGGAAAAAGAAAATGAAAAATATTGCAGGCAAGGTGGTTGTCATCACCGGAGCGTCAAGCGGATTTGGTGAATGCACCGCCCGTCATCTGGCAAGCCTTGGTGCCAAGGTCGTGCTTGGCGCACGCCGGCAGGAACGTCTCGCCGATATCTGTAGCAGCATTCGCGATGCTGGCGGACAGGCAGCCTACCGCCAGACCGATGTGACCAGACGGGAAGATGTGCAGGGGCTGGTTGACCTTGCCCTGTCTGAATTTGGTCGTCTCGATGTGATGATCAACAATGCCGGACTGATGGCAATCGCACCGCTGGATGCGGACAAGGTCGAAGAATGGGATGCGATGATCGACATCAACATCAAGGGTGTCCTTTATGGTATCTCCGCTGCCCTTCCGGTTTTCCGCAAGCAGAATAGCGGCCATTTCATCAACCTCTCCTCGGTTGGCGGCATCAAGGTCTCTGCGCCCGGTGGCGTGGTCTATAGCGGAACCAAATTTGCCGTTCACGCCATTTCTGAAGGCTTGCGCGTGGAAGCGGGACCGAACATCCGCACGACCACCCTGTCTCCGGGTGCGGTGGACAGCGAGCTGAAATATGGCTCGTCCGACCCTGCAGCCGCGGCCGCCATGGTCGAGTTCTACAAGACAGCCATCCCGACCCAGACGATAGCGGATACCATCGCCTTTGCGATTTCGCAGGCAGACAATGTCGACATCAACGACATCGTATTGCGTCCAACTTCGCAGGAATTCTGAGCGTCAATAGCGGTGCAATCGCTGCAAGGCAGAGCTGAAAGGAAACTCCCATGACATCCCCAAAGATCTGGTTTGTTACCGGAGCCTCCTCCGGTCTGGGGGCGGCGCTCTGCTGCGCAGTCATCGCGCGCGGGGATTGTCTGGTGGCCGGCGCGCGGCGCACGGAGCGTCTTCAGCCGTTGCGCGATCTGGCTCCGGACCGGGTTCTGACCCTTCCGCTCGATTTGACAAATGAAGGGTCGCGCCAATCGGCGATCGATGCTGCCGAGACGCGTTTTGGCAGGATTGACGTGCTCGCCAATGTCGCCGGGCGAGGCATAAACGGGGCCGGAGAAGAGCTCTCCTCCGCACAGTTGCGGCAGGCCTTCGAGCTGAACTTCTTTGGTACGGTGGAACTGACACGCGCTGTGTTGCCCGGCATGCGCAGGCGACGGTCGGGGCATATCCTGTCGGTCACTAGCATTTGTGGTCTGGTGTCCATACCGGATCTCGGGGCCTATTCAGCATCGAAATTCGCCCTTGAGGCATGGATGGAAGCGCTCGCCGGAGAAATTGAAGATCTCGGCCTTCGCTGCACGCTGGTCGAGCCCGGAGCCTTTCGCACCGAGTTCGAGGGCGACAAGATCATCAGGCCTCTGAACAGGATCCCCGACTATGCCCCGCTCATCGGCCCGATAGAGGCAAGTCTGTCAGCGCATGCTGGCAGCCAGCCGGGCGATCCGGACCGGGCTGCAGAGGTGATCGTGAGGGCAGTTGAGGCACCCCATTCGCCGATGCGGCTCATTCTTGGCTCCGATGCCCACGCCATGTTGCAGGCCCATCTGGGGCAGCTGAAAGCTGATATCGCGCGCTGGAGGAGCGAGGGGCTTGCAACCGATTTCCCGCAAGAATGTCATCCATCTGACCTGAGAGCATAAACCCGGAGAGGAGTAGTTGAATGTGTGAAAATTGCAAGAATGGCACCGGTCCCCATGTTCCGGACCTGAGCAGACGAACCATCCTGAGCGGCGGGGCGGCCCTTCTTGGTGCGGTTGCGGCCGGAACCTCATTGGGCGCACAGAAGGCTGTCGCCCAACCGCAGAGCGGCTTTGCGGTGGGAAGTCCTATCAAGGCACATGGCTATGGCCTGACCAAAGCCGGGGAGCCGCTCAAACCTGTCGATTTTTCCCATCGCCCCATGCGGGCAGATGATATCGTGATCGACGTGATGTATGCCGGTATTTGTCATTCAGACATTCATACCGGGCGTGGCGACTGGGGCCCCGTCGCGGGGCTGATTGTCCCCGGGCACGAAATCGTCGGTCGCGTGGTGGCAACAGGCCCGCAAGTGAGCAAGTTCAAAGTCGGTGACATTACTGGCGTCGGAACCATGGTCGACAGCTGCGGCAGCTGCGCAAATTGCGTTCGCGGGCTGGAGCAATATTGTCTCAATGGCACGACATGGACCTATGGGCCAGACCGGCGCAACGGCGGGCAGGTCTATGGCGGTTATGCCGATCGGCTCGTTGTGCGTGAGCATTTCGGCTATCATATCCCAGAAGGGATGGATCTGCGGTCTGCTGCGCCCTTGTTGTGCGCTGGCATCACGACCTTTTCGCCGCTCAATCACTGGGATATTGAACCGGGCATGAAAACGGCCGTGGTCGGTCTTGGGGGCCTCGGCCACATGGCGCTGAAATTTCTGGTCGAGCGGGGCGCAGATGTGACCGTCTTCACGACCACACCGGCAAAGACCGCCGATGCCACACGCATGGGGGCCAGACAGGCCGTCGTCTGGCCTGATGAAAAGGCTTTTGCCAAGCTGTCCGGTCACTTCGACTTCATCATTGTGGCGGTTCCCCATAGCTACAAGGTCGATATGTTCGTTCCCCTGCTCAAGGTTGACGGAAGTCTGGTCAATGTCGGCGTTCTCGGCCAGATCGAGGGGATCAAAGGCTTCCCGCTGGTTCTGGGGCGCCGGTCCATTGCCGGATCGAATGTCGGGGGCGTACCGGAAACCCAACAGCTTCTGAACTATTGCGCGGCCAAGAATATCCGGCCCGAAGTCGAGGTCATCGCCATCGATCAGGTCAATGCAGCCTGGGATCGCGTCGTCGCCAAGGATGTCCGCTATCGCTTCGTCATCGACATGAGCACACTGAAAAGCTGACAATATGCGCCTTCGCGATCCTTTGCCGCGAAGGCGTTTCCTATCAGGAAGCGAGACCGAAGCCTTGCTGCCAAGCTTTCCGGATTTTGGAGGTCGCGGCCCTGAGCTGTCATTGGAAACAGCGCTGCTGCTTAAGCGGATCTCTCGTTAGCTGCCTTTGACATCGGGAGAGTATTTCCTCTGCCTCGACATGAAATTAGGGAACCACATGATTGATGAAGTTCCATCCATCCTCAATCTATTTTCTCCGTATTCCGTTTGTCACTTTGACCGGTATCTCAATGACTCCACTAAAAGGGAAAAGGCGGGTGTTGGTTGGCGGCGGCTGGGATAATAGAGATGGTATCCCGAAAATGGTTCGCACCAGTCTGAAAGGACATGAACCAGTTTGCCACTTTCAATCAGAGGTGATAGCTGGGCTTGGGGCAGATAGGCCAGTCCCAGACCATCCTGAGCCGCTTTCAGAATGAGACTGCCGGTATTGAAAACAAGCTGCCCATCCACTCTCACGCTGAGTTCCCGACCTTCTTTCTCAAACTCCCATGCATAGAGACCGCCATGTCCAGAAAGGCGCAGATTGATGCATTTATGTTGCGTAAGGTCTTGCGGCTTTTGAGGAATTGAGTGCCTTTCAAAATAATCGGGGGAGCCGGCAACGGCCATGCGCATTTGAGGCCCGATGCGCACAGCTATCATGTCCTTGTCAATCGTTTCCCCCGGCCTGACACCCGCGTCAAACCGTTCGGTGACAATATCGGTCAGACCGTAATCGGTCACGATTTCCACTTTGATATCAGGATATTGTTGTACCAACTTTGAGACTGTCGGAAACAGGATCGACTCCGCTGCAAATTCTGTGGCGGTAAGGCGAATGACACCAGATGGCTTTTCCTTCAGATCACCAAGCATCATCAGTTCGTGCTGAATTTCCTCGATGCGAGGGCCAATATTGCGCAGAAGGCGTTCACCTGCCTCTGTCGGAGCTACCCTGCGTGTCGTCCTGTTGAGCAATCTCAATCCCAAACGCGCTTCCAAAGCACGAATTGTCTGGCTCAACGCAGACTGTGACACCCCCAACCTCTTGGCGGCTTTAGTAAAATTTTTCTCATGGGCGACAACCATGAACGCCGCCAGATCGTTGAGACTTTCTCCAGACATTTAGAAGTTTTCCTTATTGATGCATACTGAATCTAGCATCTAATCGCATAGTCTGTCTTGCGCTATTTTATTGAGAAATGGTTTGAGAAAGGAAACGAGCGATGTCTCTTGCAAGAAAGTCTCCCATTGTCTTGGCGATTTTGACCTTCATAGGGGCTGCATCCGTCTGGCAGGCTTGGGCAGAAAATGATCGCGTTCAATTTCCTGAAAATTACAAGAACGGCGTGCACTACGCGACGGTCAACCGGGGCGGTGTCCGCGAAGAGCTTTACTCGAGCCCGGAAGCGATTGCTGCAGCAAAGAGGGGTGATCCTTTTCCCGATGGCACCTTCATCATGATGGAGGATTATCGCGGTGATCAACTCCATCAATATGTCGTGATGGAAAAACGGAAAGGCTGGGGTGAGGCTTATTCGGAAAGTGCACGAGCTGGAGATTGGGAATTTCGTGAGTTCGCGCCCGATCGATCGCCGAACATGTCCGAGAATGGACAACGTTGCATGAGTTGCCACCAAAGTGAGGCAGATCAGGACTTTGTATTCACAATTGATCAGATGCGAGAGGAGTAGGTCATGAGCTAAAAGAGTAAAGGCCTGAATTCATCCCGACCTCGGTCACTATTTCGCCGAGGCATGCGAACTGGTGCTGCGGCGCTGACGGCTGCGGCCTTGATGACAGGATCTGGAGCCGCTCAGGCTTCTTCGCTTGAGAAGAATGACAAAAGCCCCATCCGGGTCAAAGTGATTGCAGGCGGGAAAGAGACCACAGCCACATTCATTGACAATGCTACGAGCAGAGCTTTGATCGCAAAGTTCCCCCTGACAGTCGCGATGCAGGATCTATACGCACGGGAGCTGGTTTATCGCTTCCCGGACGCTCTGCCTGCCAATGAGACAACCACGAGCAACTATGATGTCGGGGACATCGTCTATTGGACGCCAAGGCACAGCTTTGTCATCATGTACGCGCAAAATGGCGAGCGCATCAGCAATTTGCAAAAAACTGGGCGCATCGACAGCGATGTCGAAATCTTCCAACAGGTTGGCAGCACCGAGGTGACATTTCAGCTTCTGAAGGACTAGAGCCAGCAGCAGGAAGCATAGTCTGCTTTTGCTGCTGCTGGCCGCATATTGAGCGTCTCATGACCAATCAAGTATCTCAATCGACCGGTGCTTCTCCGGCGGTATTCCGCATTCTCACGCCGATCATGACTGCAGTGCTTGCAGGCTTCCTGATCATAGGCATTGCCCTGCCGGTGTTGCCCCTGTATGTGACCGACGATCTCGGATATGGAGCCTTTGTGGTCGGTCTGATCGCCGGGGCCCAGTTTATCGCCGCGCTGGTTTCACGCGTCTGGGCGGGTGCCTTCTCCGACAGATACGGCCCCAAGGCCGGTGTCATTACCGGACTCATAACAGCCATTGTGGCGGGACTGCTCTATCTTTTGTCGCTCGCTCTAGCAGGCACGCCACTCATGTCGGTCATCATTCTGATTGTTGGCCGCGCTGTTCTTGGCGGTGCCGAAAGCTTTATCATCACCGGTGGAGTGAGCTGGGGGTTGGGCCGGGTCGATGATGTTCACGCTGGCAAGGTAATCGCATGGGTCGGCACGGCCATGTTTGCAGCCATGGCACTTGGAGGCCCGTTGGGCAGCCTTTTGTTCTCGTCCTATGGCTTTGTATCCATAGCTCTCGCCACAGCCCTCATTCCGCTTGCGGTTCTCGTGGCCCTGATCCAAATTCCAGCGGTGCCGCTACAACCGGCACAGTCCAAAAAATCAGCCCTGTCAGTTTTAGGTTCTGTTTGGCTTCCCGGCTTGGGTGCGGCTTTCGCCAGCATTGGTTATTGCGCGATTTTGAGCTTCAGTTCGCTATACTATGATGAGCAGGAGTGGCATCCAATCTGGCTGGCATTTTCCGCCTTTGGCCTGGCCCTGATTTTTGCAAGGCTTGTTGCGGGTCATTTACCCGACAAATTCGGCGGGGCGCGAATTGCGCTTACCTTTGTGCTTGTTCAAACCCTTGGATTGCTCATTCTTTGGTTGGCATCAAATGCCTTCATTGCCTCTTGCGGGGCCGCACTGGCGGGCTTCGGATATGCGCTTGTCTATCCCGGATTGGGTGTGGAAGCGGTTCGCGGCTCGTCTGCCGCCAATAGAAGTCTGGCGATGGGGCTTTACACCGTGTTTCTTGACATTGCCATGGCGATAGGAAGCCCAGCCTTGGGTTGGATCGCCGGATGGTCGGGCCTTGATACAATCTTTGCAGCAAGCGCCCTTGTCGTGGCCTGCACTGCATTGATCGCAGCTCGCCTGATTATCAGCGCCCGTGAATAAAGGCCCTACGACCGACGCCTCTTCAACAATGAATCAATTTCATGGACAATGCTTCTAAATAGAGAAAAGATAACAAATGGAACGTCTTTCCTTCAGGAGGCATGAATGAAACGAGAAGATCTCAGTGATCTGGCCGTCTTTATGGTCGCATCAGAAGAGACGAATTTCACACGGACCGCTGCGCGCCTCGGAATTTCTCAATCCGCTGTCAGTCACACAATCCGGCGCCTGGAAAGCTCGATCGGCATCAAGCTGATGAACCGAACGTCCCGACGCGTTTCCCTCACAGATGCGGGAGAAAAGCTGCTAGAGGCTCTGCGGCCGGGGCTGGAACAGATTGACGACAGGATCGAGGAACTGAGGTCTCTTGGCGACGCGCCGAAAGGGCTGGTTAGGCTGACGTCGAGCAAACCTGTGGCCAGACTCCTGCTTTGGCCGGTTCTCTCGAAAATCGCCCGGGACTATCCCGAAATCGAGATTGAGCTCAATCTTGATGCCCGCCTGAATGATCTGACCGAGGATCGGTTCGATGCGGGCATCCGGCTTGGCGAATTTGTTGGTCAGGACATGATCTCTGTGCGCATAGGGCCACCCGTTCGCATCGCGGTTGTCGCTTCTCCCGACTATTTGAAGAAACATCCCGCTCCCCAGCATCCTCGCGATCTTGATGCTCATCGCTGCCTCAATCACCGGTTCCATCCCAATGCGGCCATGTATGAATGGGAATTCGAGAAGGATGGAGAGGAGATAATCACCCGTGTTTCCGGATCATTTATATTCAACGACAGTGACATGTCGATCAGGGCCGCAAAGGAAGGCCTTGGCATTGCCTATGTAACTGAAGATGAAGTCATGGACGATATCCGGACTGGGTCCCTTCATCGCCTTCTGGAAGACTGGTGCGAACCGTTTGAAGGATATCATCTATTCTATTCCAGCCGCCGCCAGATGAGCTCGGCGTTGAGGCTCGTCATTGATCGCCTCAAAGCGCAAAACGCCTCCTGATATGAAGCCCTTTGACTTCTCTTTGCGTGAACATAAAAAAAGGCCCGCGATACGCAAACCGCGGGCCTCTTGGCTCCAGGTGATGGCAATCAGACGGCCAGATGCTGCTCGAAGAAGGATTGCAGCTTGTCGAACGGGATGATGTCCACCTGGTCATAAAGATCGGTGTGGTTGGCGCCCGGAATGATCATCAGCTCTTTCGGTTCAGCTGCGTTTGCATAGGCCGTTTCACTGAAATACCGTGAATGGGCTTTCTCACCATGAATGAACAAGACCGGTCGCGGCGAGATTTCCGCGATATAGGTCAGGATCGGCATGTTCATGAACGGAAAAGCCGATGTGAGGCTCCATGAGCCATTGGAGTTGACTGATCGTTCATGAAAACCGCGAGGCTTCTTATAGTAGTCCGCATAGTCCACGACGAATTGCGGCTCGCCTCCCTTCAATTCGAGAGATACCGGACCATAGGCAGGGCTGCCACGTTCCGCGTCCTGCCAGCGCTGCTGGCTTAACTGCTCAAGCCTTTGCGTGCGTTGCTCAAGGGTCATGCTGTCGTTGTAGCCCTTCGACATGAGGCGGGTCATGTCATACATGGTGCTGGCCACAACGGCTTTGACGCGCTTGTCGACGGCAACCGCATTCAGCGCCAAGCCGCCATAGCCACAGATCCCGATGATACCGATCCGCTCCCTGTCCACCATCGGCTGCATGCCAAGGCAATCAACTGCGGCACTGAAGTCTTCCGTATTGATGTCGGGTGACGCGTTGTTGCGCGGCTCCCCGCCACTTTCGCCGGTATAGGAAGGGTCAAAGGCAAGCGCAACAAAACCACGCTCAGCCATGGTCTGGGCATAGAGCCCGGAAGATTGCTCTTTGACAGCCCCGAACGGTCCACTCACGGCAATCGCAGCAAGCTTGCCTCCAGCATGATCTTTCGGCACATAGAGATCGCCCGCAAGGGTAATACCATAGCGGTTCTTGAAGCTGACTTTCTTGTGTTCTACCTTTTCGCTTTTCGGGAATGTTTTGTCCCACTCATCCGTCATGTTACTTGCCTTTGCTTCGGTTCTTTTGAATAGCGAGACAGCACCAAGAATTGCAACGCTGGCACCCGCAAATTTCAGCACGCTTCTCCTGCTTGAACGCGCAAATTTTCCTGAATTTTCGACGTTTTTATCTTCTTTCATCGGCAGTCTCCCAGCGTTTTACTCGATCATCGAACTTCAAAATTCTTATGATATGAATATGGTCGCCGGGAGGAGGGATGGTAGAGAGCAATTCTTGTATGAAGCCATGAATCTCATTCATGCTTCGATAGGGTTCTGCTGGTTACTGACATCGCCATCAACGCAGCCAATCAAATCGAAGGGCTCTGTTCTATCAGGCGCCACAGCTGATTGAATGGGATGATGTCCATATAACGCTGCATTGCGGGTTGGGAGTTTTTTCAACTTTTTTCGTGCATTTATTGAATATGCATTAGCTAGCAGTCGTCAAATTCACTTACTGCTTGAACAACACTTCTCTTTCATCCGAAACTTTTCCATGCTATATTTTCCATGGAAATCATGGAGAAGAATATGCGACAGGTTCTGAATGCAGCAAAAGCGAATGCATCACGCGGGCAAGTGGCTACCAAAGCCGTACTTGGTGCCGCTGAGCGTCTTGGGCTGACAGCTGGCCAATTGGCTGGTGTGATCGGCCTCTCGCCTCCGACTGTTTCTCGCATGAAGAAGGGCGGTTATGTGCTCGATGAGGGCTCCAAGGAATTTGAGCTGGCCTTGCATCTTGTGCGGGTTTTCCGTTCGTTGGATGCGATCACGGGCGGTGACGAAGCGGTTGCCCGCCAATGGATGAAGAACAGAAACATGGTGCTGGAGGCTACGCCTCTTGATGCCATCATGAGTGTTGCAGGGCTTTTGAATGTCTCAAACTATCTGGACAGTCGACGCGCTATCATCTGAGCTTGCTCTGTATGATGGCACTGGCTGGCGGGTGGTAGAGGCACAACACCAGATATCTACCCAAAAGCTGGTCGATACGCTTGATGAACAGCAGCTACTCGAAGAAATGCTCGACGAGGTAAAACCGCAAGTACCTGAGGCTTGTGCGCATCTTCATTTTTTGTTGTTCACGCCATTTCGCTACAAGCCCTATCCGTATGCATCCCGCTTTCGGAGAGCAGGCATGACACCCGGTGTCTTCTATGCGTCCGAACAGGTCGAGACGGCGATGGCTGAGACGGTATTCTATCGCTATCTCTTTTTCTCGGAATCGCCAGACACGCCCTTCCCGACCAATGCCTTGATCCACACCGCTTTTGCTGTGGCTCTCAAAACAGCAAAAATGCTGGATCTGATGTCTGATCCTTTGGCAAAGGATGCCGAACTCTGGACGAACAAGCAGGACTACGATGCCTGTCTTGATCTTTCAGACAAGGCAAGAGAAGCGCAGGCGGAGATTATTCGTTACCAATCGGTTCGGGATCCGAAATCCGGTGCCAATCTGGCGGTGCTGGATGCTGTCGCTTTCGCGTCTCCAGAACCGATAGCCCATCAGACATGGCACATTCATATCCGCCCGGATGTAGCTCAGGCCATTTGTGCTTTCCCTGCACTCAGCCTTGAGTTTCTCAAGAGCGACTTTGCTGATGATCGCGTGAATTAGGAGGATGGCGCTTACGCGCCATCTTGGTTGATGCGATAGACGGGAATGCCGAGTTTGCGGGCCTTGTCCGAGAGATTTTCCTGAATACCGGTGCCCGGAAAGAGAATAACGCCGATTGGCAGGGCCTCTAGCATCAGGTCGTTGCGCTTGAAGGGGGCAGCTTTGCCATGGGCGGCCCAATCAGGCTTGAAGGCGACTTGAGGCACTTTGCGTTGAGAGGCCCAGAGAGCGGCTATCTTTTCAGCCCCCTTGGGTGAGCCACCATGCAGCAGTACCATGTCAGGGTGCTTGGCAAGAACCTGATCGAGCCGATCCCAAATCAGGTGATGCTCGGCGGTGTCGCCACCTGAGAAGGCGATTTTTACGCCGGGCGGAAGAAGGGTTTCATTCTCGGAGCGGCGCTTGGCGGCAATGAAATCCCGACTGTCGATCATGGCAGCCGTCAGATGGCGATGGTCAACACGCGAGCCGGTTCTTGGTGTCCAGGGCGTTCCGGTGAAGCTGGCAAAGTGGTCTGCTGCGGTTTCGCGAAAATGCTCCAAGCTGTTGCGGCGGTCCAACAGCCCCTGCCCCATAGCGATCAGGGTTTCGAGCTGGACGGATTTCACCTCGGAGCCATCCTGTTCGCGCTGAAGGCGCTTTTGCGCTTGCTCGTTATCGTCAAGCTTGCGCTCGATCCTTTCTAACGCGCGATGGAAAATATTGACCATGGACCAGAGGATTTCAGGGAGGTCGGGATCAAGGCTAGTGTCTGACATGGTGGCAACAAGGGCATCAAAGATATCTGTGACAGCACCTTCGATACTGAGGCCCTCCGGCGGGTCGCGCGGATCAACCTCTCCCGCAATCGGGTGATAGCCGTAGAGTTCGAGTTGTTGGACGATATGATCGGTTGGCGACGAGATGGATTCTGGTGTGATGTCATCAGAAGCATTCATGGGGCTCTCCATCGATTGGACCGCAACCATCGCGGCCTTCATGGAGACGAATGCCCACGGGACAAGCGGTCTGACAGCCCAAGTCTCTTGCGAGGGCCTTGATGGCCAAGCCCGACTAATTTGCTTCGCGCTGTAAAGGCGGGCCTCCCGCCGACGGATATGCGCCTGATCATTTGAGGGAAGAATCCAATACTCTGGACTCCACTAGAATTAGGAAGGTTCAATAGAACTTAAAACCACTGTCTCAAATCAATGTAAGTTATTGATTTAATTGGTCGGAGTGAGAGGATTCGAACCTCCGGCCCCTGCCTCCCGAAGGCAGTGCTCTACCAGGCTGAGCTACACTCCGATCAATATGGCCCCGACGGATGCGGGACATGGCTGGCGGCGATGTGAGGATGTTGCGCGGTGGGGCATTTGCCTTGAGCAACAGACACATCAGCGGTGTCAACTGAGCGCTTTGTACGTCACAAATCTGTTACAAGCAACTTCATTTTGAGGGAATTGACCTGTTTTTGACGCACATGGTGGACGGTTGCCAGAAAGCGGGTCACTGGTTGGGTGTTTCAATACCGTTTGTGCTGTCAGTTTGGAGGGCAAAAGGCGGAGCCAATCACCGCCCATGCATCACTTGCTGATGGTCGTTTTTCTGCGCTCCATCACTTTATATAGTCCGTTGGCGGCGAGGAAAACGACAAGTGCAAGTGCCAGACCCAAGACGAGATTCATAGTGCCCTCCCTGCTCTTTGCTATGATAATCCGGTCTGCCAATTATCCCTTCCCGCCCTTCAAGCGGCAAGACGACTAAGGTCGGTGTCGGTACAAAGATGCACAAATGGGAGAACAAAACACGGGACCTAGAGCCGACCCCGCAAGGCCTTGAACCGCGAATGATCCCGCAAGGGATCCATGTCACTGTCCGTTTCAAGATGGGATTTGTTAGGCAAGGTGCCGTCCGCCTCGCAGGTCTCCACTTCGCCTCTCCGATCTTCCGACCCCAAAAACAAAACCCGACGAGATGTCTCCCGCCGGGCTTTTGTGTCTTGTCGTAAGCTCAGGCTATTGCCGGAGGCTTATTTGACTTCTGTGATGCGGTCGTCAAGAACAACTGCGTAATCCGGATTGTTGGTGATGTAGTTGGCAACGACATCTTCCAGGTTCGGACCATAGTCATAGGCGTTTTTGCCGTTGGTTTTGAAGACTTTATAGCCGTCGCCGCCAGAACGCATATAGTTGTTGGAAACAACGCCATAAACAGCTTCCTTGTCGATTGGAGCCCAGGCACCGTCTTTCATGACTTCGACAGACAGAATGCGCTCGCCAACCGGCTTGGAGCGGGTCCAGCTATATTTGATGCCTGCGACCTGCGGGAAGCGACCTTTGACTTCTTCAACCTGAGACACGCCATTTTCCAGCGCTTCGATGACTTCGGCACCGGTCAGCTGGAAGGTAGCAAGCGTGTTCTGGAATGGCAGAACGGTGAGGACGTCACCCATGGTGACCTGACCGCCCTTGATGGAGGCGCGCAGACCGCCACCATTCTGGATGGCAATGGAAACGCCCTGATCCTTGACGCGTTCAAGCATGGCGTCGGAGACCAGAACACCCATTTCACAGATTTTCTGACGGCAGTTATCGCGCGCGCCATCAACGTCGGCCCCAAGGGAACCGATGACTTTGGTTTTCAGCTCTTCGATTGGCGCTGCCAGTTCCTTGATACGTGCCTGCATGGCTTCGTCAGGCTTGACAGAAGCGTCGAGCAGGATTGGCTCGCCTTTGGCAGAGACCACGTCGCCATTGTCGTTGAAGGTCACTTCAACATCGCCGACATATTTGGAATAGGCATAAGCGGTAACGATCGGCACATCCTTGCCATCAGGATTCTTGACCATAACCGGATAGGAGCCTTCGGCCCTGTCGCTGCTATTGGACAGATAGCTGTGAGAATGGCCACCGACGATCACATCGATACCGGACACCTTGGACGCCAGATCCATGTCTTTTGGCAAACCTTCATGGGTCACGGCGATGATTTTGGTGACGCCCTGATCGGTCAGTTCCATGACAGCCTGTTTGAGATAGTCTTCTGAAGACGAGAAGATGACCTTGTCGCCCGGAGAAGAGGTTTCTACGGTGTCTTCTGCCAGAGTGGAGACAAGACCGATTTTCTCGCCGCCAACTTCCTTGATGATGTAGCCCTTGATCTTGCCAGCCAGAAGGGGCTCGCTGGAAACATCGATGTTACCGGAGATGACAGGGAATTCGGCTTTACCGACAAAGTCGGCCAGGGCCTGCGGGCCATCGTCGAATTCGTGGTTGCCAACGGCCATGACGTCGAAGCCGATATCATTCATGATTTCAACAGCGGCCGCACCTTTATAGGTCGAATAGAAGAGCGAACCCTGGAATTCGTCACCGGCATCAACCACGAGGACATTCTTGCCAGCTGCCTTGAGCTCATCCCGGCGCTGATTGATCATGGTTTTGACACGAGCCATGCCGCCGAAGCATTTGCCTTCTTCTTCGCCTTTGGCATCGCATGTATTGTCATATTTGGTGATGGACTCAATGCGGGAGTGCACATCATTGATGTGAAGAATATTCAGCGAGAAATCTGCATGGGCAACGCCTGCAAAGCCAGCAGTCATAGCCAATGCAGCAGCACTGGTGAGAAGCTTTTTCATCTGAGAGAAACCTCCAAAAATGGTTAATCTCCCCACTTCAATGAAATAATCGGAGTTGTTGCCATCACTGCCCCTAATGGCAAAGTGAGCCCGAGTGCAGCAAGGCTTTCACAGTTGGGGAGCGTTCATCAGGATCATCAGTCCGCAACGCAGCAGACCCCGAAGTGCAGGCCAACATAACCAGCGAAGACAACTGTTTCATGACAACCCGAAGGTTACCAGTGCCGCCCTTCCCTTCTCTACAGAATTATGTCGAAAAGTATGGACCGATTGCAAAAAACCCAGTCATAGTCCGACTAGAGTCTATGCCTCGGGCCAGCTTTCAACCTTCGGGAAGTGCTTGGAGATAATACCAGCGACCGGATTTTTTCTTGAAGAGACTAAGCTCACGGTGTGTTCTGAGCTCTCCGAGGGACAGATAGCGCGCTTCAAACAGGACTGTCCCCTGCCGGTCCTGCGACTCACCCTTTTCCAGAGCGAGAATGGAGAGGCCAGTCCAGCGGCTTTCCGTCGCCCATTTGGTCGTGCCGTAGAGATCAAAATTCTGCCGATATTTCGGCCAAAGGGTCTCACGCAGATAGCCGATATCGAGTTTGACGTAGGCGCTGTAGCGAGACCGCATCAATTGCTCTGCGCGCTCGGGCATCGCCTTGCCAGACAAAAAGCGCCCGCAACAGCTTTCAAAGCTTTGGCCACTGCCGCAGGGGCAAGAATCGTGTGACATGGGAGCCATTCCTTTCGAGTGTCTTTTTCCTGTGTTAGCATAGAGATAGGACAAAGGCTGGTCACGCACTTTCCATTCACGCAAAAAGGACTCATGCGAACAAAAATGAGGCTCTTTCTGCACCCGCTCCTGACGAGGGAAGCGGGCCATCATTGCCAAGACATGATTTGCATTTCCAAACGAAAAACGAGGCCCCCCGCATGAAATATGTAAAACTTGGACGCACCGGACTTGAGGTTTCCCGCCTTTGCCTTGGCTGCATGACCTATGGCTCGCCCGAAGGCGGGTCTCACAGCTGGTCACTCAATGAAGAGCAGAGCCGCCCATTCTATCTCAAGGCGCTTGAGATCGGCATCAATTTCTTTGATACCGCCAACATGTATTCCTCTGGCGTGTCAGAGGAAATTCTCGGGCGAGCCATCCGCGACTTTGCTCGCCGGGACGAAGTCGTGATCGCAACCAAGGTTTTCAATCGCATGCATCCGGGACCAAACGGAGCGGGTCTGTCGCGCAAGGCCATCATGCAGGAAATTGACAATTCGCTCAGGCGGCTCGGCACCGATTATGTCGACCTCTACCAGATCCATCGATTCGATTATGGCACCCCTATCGAGGAAACACTCGAGGCGCTCAATGATGTGGTGAAGGCTGGCAAGGCCCGTTATATCGGCGCGTCGTCAATGTTTGCATGGCAATTCGCGACCATGCTCGCCACCTCGAAAGCCAATGGCTGGGCACGGTTTTCCAGCATGCAGAATTTCGTCAATCTGCTCTATAGGGAAGAAGAGCGCGAGATGTTGCCTTTGTGCGAAGCCGAAGGGGTTGGCGTCATCCCATGGAGCCCACAGGCACGGGGCCTCCTGACCCGACCATGGGCCGAGACAACCAAGCGCTCCGAAAGCGATCCCTTTCACCAGAGCCTGTTTTCCCACACGGCAGAGGCTGATCGCAAGGTAGTCGAAGCGGTCGAGGGAATTGCCAGGGAACGTGGCGTTTCAATGTCCCAGATCGCGCTCGCCTGGGTGCTGCAAAAATCGGCCATCACGGCCCCTATCATTGGCGCGACAAGGCTTCAGCATCTGGAAGATGCAAATGCGGCACTGGAGCTGGAATTGAGCGCCGATGAAATCGCCCGGCTTGAGGCACCCTATATTCCTCATGCGGTGGTCGGCTTGAGATTGCCGGACGACTCAGTGGCGAGATTGGCAGAAATCGGCAAGGCGTGACCATCTCTCTTGCCCCTTGTTGCACCGCAGAGACGTGAACCTTCCGCCAGGCAGACCGCGATGGGGATGCTGTGCGTCTGGTCCAGGTGTCCAATTGGAATTTATTGCAAACTTGCGTAAGCTGCCTGAGAGAACGCGTTTATTCTGGGAGGGTGACCATGCCGAATATGCCAAGCCTGTTTGAAATTGACGGCTATGAAATGATTGTCCTTCAAGTGCTGTTTCTGGCCGGGGTCATCGGGGCCATCACGGCAAAGGCCAAAGGCCGGTCCGGTTTGGTCTGGTTTGTGCTGAGCGCCATTACCTATGGCTTTGCGATTCTTGTTCTGCTGTTTGTTCCTTCACGAACGAAGAAGCGGAGAAAGAATAACGACGGCACCGCCTATTATGAAGATGGCGACTATGACAGCGATTCCGGCTCTGATAGTGACGATTGACCAGTCTGGACGATTGACAAATCTGGCTGAGGAGAAAGCGAGCAAGCTGCAACGGGCTCCCGAGCCATGCGGGCAAAGCCGCAAGAAATCTCAGTCGTCCCGAAAGGAAAGGCTTGTCGAGGTTTGTCGGATCCGGTTCAAAACCGGCTGATATCAATCAACATCGAGCGGTTCGGTTCCCACCGGTTGTCCTTCTGCGGACAGGCGGATTTTCTCGACTTTTTCCTCGGCCTTTTTCAAAAGCGCGTCGCAGTGGCGTTTCAGCGCTTCCCCGCGCTCATAGGCCTCGATTGATTTTTCCAGCTCAACATCACCCCGTTCCAGCTTTTGAACGATCTGTTCCAGTTCAGCAAGGGCTGCTTCAAAAGTGAGGTCTGACAGATCGGTCATGATGTATCATCTTCCTGAAAAGAGGTCTTGAAAGAGGTGTTTAATGGGCGAGCTGAGTCGCGCCCTCTCTTTTTACATGGATTTTGCACGTTGCAAAAGCTTTGAGCCGATATCTCTCGGCTTTTGAAAACCAAATCAAGGCCCTGTTGACGGTTCTCTCAAAGGACGAGGACCCAATGCCTGGCAAACACTGGGCCCTCGCTTCAAATGGATCGGTCAGCCCGGGATCGGGCGCGGAAAGTCACCCGTGCATGAGCCGGTCCACGTGAACAGCAACCGAACGGGCCAGAGCCCGCAGGTCATATCCCCCTTCCAGCAAGGAAACCACCCGGTTGTCACAGCATTTGTCCGCGACATCCATAAGCTTGCCGGTCATCCAGGAAAAATCGGCTTCCGTGCAGGTGAGATCGCCCAACGGATCGCGAATATGGGCGTCAAAGCCTGCCGAAATGATCACCAGATCGGGATTGAAATTATAAAGGGCGGGCAACAGGCGCGTTTCAAACGCTTCGCGCATCTGGTCCGAGCCATGGCCGGCATTGAGCGGCGCATTGACGATGTTGCCCTTGTCGTCCTTGCCGGTTTCGTGCCAATCACCGGTGCCGGGATAAAGCGGCATCTGGTGAGTCGAGCAATACATGAGCGAGGGGTCATCCCAGAATATATCCTGGGTGCCATTGCCATGATGCAGATCGAAATCGATCACGGCCACATGCTCGGCACCATATTTGCTCTGCGCATAGCGGGCTGCAACGGCCGCATTGTTGAAAAAGCAGAACCCCATGGCACGCGATTTCTCGGCATGGTGACCGGGAGGCCTTATCCCGCAAAAGGCATTGTCGACCTTGCCCTGCATGACTTCATCGACGGCCTGCGTCGAGGCACCAACGGCATAAAGGGCCGCCTGATAAGTATCTGGGGAAACTGTCGTATCGCCATCAAGTGAGACGAGCCCTTCGGTTGGCGTCAAGCTCTCGAGCATGTCGATCTGGCTTTCAGGGTGGCAGCGCAGAATATCCTCACGTTGTCCGATTTGTGCCTCTTCACGCTCAAGAAAGAGAAATTTCTCATGCTCAAGCGCCACATTGACCGCACGCATGCGATCAGGACGCTCCGGATGACCTTCCGGCGTCTTGTGCTTCAAAAAGGACGGATGTGTTATGTAAACCGTTGCCACGCCCGAAAGAATCCTCCCGATATCCGTAAAATCTGCTAGACGCATCCAACGATCAGCAGGGGCTTTTCGTCAATGCAACATTGGAGGCAGAAGCAGGGGTTATCCGGTCATCAATAAGTTGGGGGGGCCGATTTGTTGTACCGCATTATGCGCATACGCCCGCAGCCACGTCCGGTGAAGGCGTTCGGCGCTTTGCGGGAAAATCGATTGTTGATTGAATAAGCCGCCCTATTGACGCATTCTGATGCTTGTTTCATGCAAAGCAGCAAACGCACCCCAAACAAAGGTTCTTCCATGTCTCCCATCCAGCTTGTCGAACACAGCCTAGTCAATTGCCTCCAGTTCAACGGACGGGCGGGGCGAGGCGAATTCTGGCTCTGGTTCCTTTTCTCCATTCTGATGACGATAGGGCTCTATTTCATCGGGCTGAATGTGCCGCTGCTCGACGGACTTTGGAAAGTCTGGTTCGCAATCATGTTCATGCTCAGTGTTCCCCTCACCGTGCGCCGCCTGCATGACATGGAATTGACGGGGAAATGGTTCCTGATCGTGCCTATTGGCATGGTCATCACCTTTGGCGTGGCCCTCGTCTCCCCGGAGCTCATGACCGAATTGCTCTATGTGCCGGTGGCTCTGGTGATGGTGCTCTATTTCGTCATCGGCTTTGTTCCGGGCTGGGGTGGGGAAAACCGTTTTGGCGATCCCTATCCACCGCGCAAGTCGCCCTTTGACAAAAGCGCAGAATAATCCCGTTTTGCCACCTTTGCGACCCTTGTGCATCCTGTACCAAAATGGAGCGATCTCGCCCGTTAACCATACCAAGCGAAAGATTTCGTTTATAATTGATTAACCATGATCTCTTGCGTAGGCTTGGGGCAGAGGGGCGAGTCCTTGCCCCATGCGGGAGTTCATCATGTTCGGGATCTATGGCAAGCTTTTCTCCTTGTTGAGACAGTCTTTCGCCTATTCTGGTCGGTCTCCGCGCAAGGATTTCTGGTTCTTCCTCATATTCTACTGCCTGATGTTTTTTGCCGCTCTGGGGGCTGACGTCACCTATTTCCAGGAACAGCAGCCAACCGGTCTGCCTCTGGCCCTGTCAACCTTGTTTGGCGGAGCTGCCCCCTTTGTCTGGCTTCATCTGATCCTTTTGACACCGGCAATGGTGGCGCTGACCATACGCCGTCTGCATGATGTCGGACACAATGGATGGTGGGGACTGGTCTATCTCATCCCCGTGGCAGGCCTTGTGCCAATGTTCGTGATGCTGCTTCGCACCGGACAACCCGGCTTCAACCGGTTTGGCACCAATCCGCTTGATCTGGCAGCGGTTGCCGCCTTTGACCAAAGCAAGGTGTCTCGAAGCGCTCCGGGCGATCTTTCAGGCTCTGTTCCGTCACCTGCGGAGTGAGAAGGCGTTGTAGCGCCCTCACCTTTCTACCTGCCATGAGTGGCTCTTCATCCCCCCATCTCACCGTCGCCCTGACCGTGCGGGGCTCTGGCACCTTAACCAATTCTTAAGTCCGTTTGGTGATTGCACGATTGCAGAGCCGCCTCATTAGCCGCTGCTTAATCCTCGCGATCCATAGTGATCGAAACGAACTTCAGCACGAGGCGGATCATGAGCTTTTTTGCAGCTATCTTTTCCTGTCTGCAAAAATTTGCGGAATATGAAGGCCGCGCAACACGTAAAGAATATTGGAGCTGGCTGATTGCCGCAACGCTTGTCAGCTATCTGTCCGGTTACGCAGGCGCTGCCCTATCCCTCCATGCCGGATCGATGGCAGGCCTTGAGCGCACGTCCATATCGATGGCAACCGGCTTCGTTCTGTTCTTTCCGGGGTTGGCGGTCACCGTTCGGCGGCTGCATGATGTGGGCAAGAGCGGCTGGTGGGTGCTGATCATCCTCATTCCGCTGCTTGGGGCGCTTTATCTCAGCCATTTGCAATTGAAGAAAGGCATGATCGGCCCCAATCTCTATGGTCCGGACCCCAACGAGGCAACACGCAAGAAGCGGGCAGCCCTTGACCTTGATGCGATCGAACGACATCAGGACGGTCTGAAAGCCTTCTCCCGTGAGGAGCTGGATCTGTTGATGGAGAAAAAACGAGCGATGACCCAAGCACGGGCCGCCACTCGTGTCACCCGCACCAGTCCGCCCAAGCCGATGGGCAAGACGTCAGGGGGCTTCGGGCGTCGTGGAGCCGGGGCCGCGTCGGGCTTTGCGGGGCTGCAAACCTCCCGCCAGCCTGCAAGGCGCTAGAGATGAAAAAGGCTCCCTTGCGATAAGGTGCAACAAGGAAGCCTCCATCTGTTTTCAATGGAAAATTCGAAGTCCGATCAGCTCACGGTGATGTCGAGGCCGAGATCGAAATTGGGTGCCGAGTGCGTGATATATCCGGCGGAGATGTAATCCACGCCCGTTTGCGCGATGGACCTGATTGTCGCCGGACTGACACCGCCGGACGCTTCTGAAATGATATTCGTACCTTCCATCAGGGCAAGCGCCTCGCGCAGCTTGTCCGGGCCCATATTGTCGAGCATGATCACGTCGGGCTTGCAGGAAATGGCTTCCTTGAGCTGATCGATGGTATCGACCTCAACCTCGACCTTGACCAGATGGCCGACATATTCACGGGCGCGGCGAATGGCTTCGGTGACAGAGCCTGCAACGGCAATGTGATTGTCCTTGATAAGAATCGCATCATCCAGACCGAAGCGATGGTTCGAGCCGCCACCGCATTTGACCGCATATTTCTCAAAGGCCCTGAGGCCCGGTGTGGTTTTGCGGGTGCAGGTCACCTTGGCCCTGGTGCCTTCGGTGAGCTTGACCATCTGATGGGTCGCGGTGGCAATGCCTGACATGCGCCCCATGAAATTCAACGCGATCCGCTCGGCGGACAACACCAGACGGGCGGGGCCGAAAATGCGGGCGACGACATCGCCCTTGCCGACTTCGGTGCCATCCTCCATCTGCGGTGAAAATGTAACGATCTCGCCATGCCATTTGCCGATCTGGCGAAAGGCACTGTCGGCAAGCGGGATTCCCGAGACGACCCCTTCATCGCGAGCCGCGATCACGGCCTTTGCGTGGGCCGTTTCAGGTATGGTGGCCAGGGTCGTGATATCGCCAGCCAGCCCCAGATCCTCTTTCAAAGCCGCAAGGACAGCCTCGTCGATGATGGGTTGAGGCAGATAGAGCTTATCTGCGGAAAAAGTGGTCGCTTCGCTCATAAACGCGGTTCCCTTTGCTCTTGGTCCTTGTTGTGCGTGCCTTCTATCGCCTTTTCAAATCCGGCTTTCCAGATAGAAAAAGGAAGAGGTCTATTGTGCCGCGCTCTTGCGGGCAGTGAGAATTTCATCAATCATCGCTTCGGCCTCCTTCAGAGTGATGAAGGTGCGATGCTTCCAGTCATCGGAAGACTTGGGGAAATCGGTTCTGTAGTGCCCGCCCCGGCTTTCCTGACGCATCAGGGCGGCAACGGTGATCAACTTGCTGGCGACGAGCTGATTGCGGAAGGACTGACAGACGGCCCTTTGCTCCAGCTCGTTGATGATTTCGAGGGCTCTGGTCAGCCCTTCTGCATTGCGTTCAACCCCGACATAGCGCGTCATTGTCTTGCGCAGTTTCTTGTGGTCGGCAGGATCCTGATCGGTGCAGTTTTCATGAGACTTGCTGACAATCGGCTGCCAGAGCTCATGTTTCGGCGTGTTAAGCTGATTGTTGATGTCGGCGGCAACGAGCGAGGCAAAGACCACCGCTTCGAGCAGGGAGTTGGAGGCTAGACGGTTGGCACCATGGGCACCGGTCGAGGTCACCTCGCCAGCAGCCCACAATCCATCAAGCGATGTGCGGCCATTGGCGTCGGTCAGCACGCCGCCCATGTGATAATGCGCGGCAGGCGCGATGGGGAGCGGCTCGGTAACCGGATCGATCCCCGCTTCCTGGGCATAGCCATAGACGGTGGGGAATTCTTTGGGGAAAGACGCTCCGATGGCTTCGCGGCAATCAAGGAACGCGCCCTTGTTGTCTTCGACCTGACGATGGATGGCACGCGCCACGACGTCGCGGGGGGCGAGTTCGGCATCCTTGTGTTCGCCGAGCATGAAACGCTCACCCTGTTTGTTGATCAGCTTGGCCCCATGACCACGCAAGGCCTCGGTTGCCAGAGGCGCGGGATCTTTGCCGACATCAAGCGCAGTGGGGTGGAACTGGACAAATTCGGGATCGGCTATCACCGCCCCTGCCCTTGCCGCCATGGCCATGCCGTCGCCATTGGCTTCGTTGGGGTTGGTGGTGACGCGGAAAAGATGCCCGGCACCACCGGACGCGAGCACGACGGCACGAGCGGGGAAAAAGATCGTGCTGCTGGTGCCCTTTTCGCCTTCCTCTGGCCGTCTGCGAGCAACGACCCCGTCGACGAAGCGTCCGTTTGTGTGCAGGCTCTCGGCCTGATAGCCCGAGACGAGCCGGATCGATGGCATCTCGACAACCCGCCGGATCAGGGCGTCCATGATCGCATAGCCTGCCTTGTCACCCGAGACGCGCACAATACGGGAGGCCGAATGGGCCGCCTCGCGGCTCAGTTCAAGCTTGCCTTCGAGATCCTTGTCAAAGGGCACGCCCACTTCAAGCAAATCGATAATGCGGCTTGCGGCCTGGGATGTCATGAGGGCTGCGATCTTCTCGTCCACAATGCCCGCCCCGGCTTCAATGGTGTCTGCCAGATGGGAAGCCGCGCTGTCGCCTTCGGAGACGGCTGCGGCGATCCCGCCTTGCGCCCAGACGGAGGACGCGCCTTCGCCGATGGGAGCAGCAGCAATCAGGGTTACGGAACGCGGGGCCATTTTGTAGGCGCAAAACAGGCCCGCAAGCCCGGCTCCAACAATGATGACGTCGTCATGGCGTTGCCAGCTTTCGGGGCTAAATTCACGGGGCGCAGATGTAATCATGGATGAGTCTTTTCGGGTCTTTCGGTTTCAGGCGGGCCCTTTGCAGGCCTATTAATTCGGAAACCAGACCACTTGAGATGGAAAAGGAAACTTGAAGATCGGTCCGCACCCGACAAGAGGTCGGGCGCGGACCGGATTGGCTCAGGATTTCAGATTGATCATGCGCTCCACTGCCAGACGGGCCTTGTCGGCGACAAGCGGGTCGACGGTGACCTCTTCCTGCATGTAGAGCAGGCTGTCGAGGATTTTCGGCAGGGTGATCTTTTTCATATGCGGGCAGAGATTGCATGGTCTTACAAAATTGACCTCCGGCGCTTCGCTGGCAACATTATCAGCCATTGAGCATTCGGTGATCATCATGACCTTTTCAGGGCGATTATTCTTGACCCAATCGATCATGCCCTTGGTCGAGCCGGAGAAATCGGCTTCATCGACCACTTCAGGTGGGCATTCGGGATGGGCAATGACCTGCACATCGGGCATGGCGCGACGGTAGGAGCGGATTTCCTCGGCTGTGAAGCGCTGATGCACTTCACACGATCCGGCATAGGTGAGAACCTCGACATCTGTCTGACGGGCGACATTCTTTGCCAGATATTGATCGGGAACCAACAGCACGCGATCGGTACCCATGCTCTCGACCACCTGTACGGCATTGGACGAGGTGCAGCAGATATCGCACTCGGCCTTTACATCGGCGCTGGTGTTGACATAGGTGATGATCGGCACGCCGGGATATTTGTCCCTCAGCGCGCGCACATCGGCGGCCGTGATGGAAGAGGCCAGTGAGCAGCCAGCGGTGCTGTCCGGGATCAGAACCGTTTTTTCCGGGCACAGGATCTTGGAGGTCTCGGCCATGAAATGCACACCGCACTGAATGATCAGATCCGCGTCGGACCGGGCCGCCTCGATGGCCAGCTGCAAGCTGTCGCCACGAAAATCGGACACGCCATGAAAGATTTCAGGGGTCTGGTAGTTATGGGCCAGAATCACCGCACCGCGCTCTTTTTTCAACTTGTTGATGGCCGAAATGTAAGGCGCATGAAATGGCCATTCGATGGGTGGAATGACATGTTTGACCATTTCATAGATCGGAGCTGTTTCCGCGGCGATCTCGTCGGTATAGTCAAGGGGCGGCATGTCAAGAATTCCGCGTTCCTGAGCAGCCTTGCTCGGTTTGCGCGTCGCGAAATCAGTCGCGGCTTGTGCAGGCATCATCATCGGAAACGGCCTCCTTCATGGTCATCGCGGTGCTTTGGTCTGGGTCTGTCGGGAGCACACGGCTCTCGTCCGTCCGAAGTTGCTTGATGCAGGCCGGGTTTTCCATTGCCTTTGCACTCTTTCGAATCGTGACAGTCCCTTCAACCCTGTGGGCATGGTCGATCCGTTCCTGTCTATCGCCCATGCCATCTGGTCTGATTGATCCGGCCAACACTTATACTCAGATTGAGCATAAGGAGGACCATAAAACAACCAGCACACCGCTGGTCCTCCTGCCTAAAAGCAGAATGTTTCAAATTCGAAGCTAATATAGGAGCAATAAGTCGACATTTCCAGACCTGGTAGAGCGATCAGGGGATAAAAGTCACTACTCTCCCGGTTTCATTCCGGAAAAAGACAGTCAGGCACATTCCTGATGGCGCGGCAAGCAGATAAGTCGCGCAAATAAAAAGACCTACGATCAACCGAGCGCAGGTCAAATAAAAATAATAAAATGACTAGGTTATTAAGCAAATTCTATTTTATAGACTTCCAATATAGGTCTTCAAAAGAATTAGGTTCACTATAGCTTCCAGAATTACCCGGTCCTTACTAACCTTTTCATGGTTTATGTTGTAGCGCAGCTATGTGACAATTCGTTGACAGGCAGAAAGAAAGAAACACGATGGTAAATACGCCGGTTTTGGCGAGGCTCGTGCAGAGGCGGCATCGGCATCATGGCGGCAAGCAATCAGGCTTTGAGGAGATGGTCGCCCAATTGAAAAAGCAGGGGAAAGACTGCCGCCAGTGTTGCGGAAACCACGCCACGCACCGTCCGGCCAGAGCCGATTGGGCCTCAACCCGGTCACCGCACCTAAGTTTGCAGAGACACCGAACCTTGCGTAGTCATACGAGACTACGGCGGTATGATTGTCATTTGTTGAGAGTGGCTTACACCGAGACGCCTGTTTTGAAACCGGTAATCTGCCAATGGCCATCGGGCGCCCTACAGGCCTGACCGGCAATATTTTCAACGCCAGTTACCCGGTGCATCGAGCTTTTGAATGAGCGGCATTCCTCATTGACCAGATCGGGCAATGCCTCAACCTGGGTAATGCGTCCCTTGGACCCGGTTTCCGGATTACTCCATTCGGCGGTTGCATTGCCGGTTCCCAAGGCCCCCTTGTCAAAGGCGGAAATTCTGGCGAGCAGAACTTGCCAGTCCGAGGGGTCAATCCCGGCCAAGAGACTGTCGGTGAGTCCGATTGAACCGGTTGGCGTGGTGTCAATGGCTTGCAGGCTATCGCCCATATTGATGGAAGCGCAGGCCCCCATGAAACAGCAAAGCAGCACAGCAGTCAGTCTCCGCGCCTTGTGCAGAGCGCAGAAAATTGATGCCGGGAAACTATAGCCAAACACGTTGCTGTCCTTTACATTCACAAGGCTGATTTGCGCTCGAACGCAGACCTCGCCTTTTACTCCAATTCTATTCTCTGTCAGGAAGGTTAATGAGTGGTAACTTTACTGAGGCAAATATGCCTCTAGAGCTGTTTTCTCAATGGCTCGCAGACGCCGAAGCGAAAGAACCGAACGACCCCAATGCCATGGCTGTCGCTTCTGTTGATGAAAATGGATTGCCCAATGTTCGTATGGTGCTGCTGAAGGACTATTCCGCGAAGGGATTCGTCTTCTACACGAATTTCGAGAGCGCCAAGGGCCACGAACTGCTGAAATCTGAAAAAGCGGCGCTGCTGTTTCACTGGAAGACGCTGCGCCGGCAAGTCCGCATTCGCGGAAAGGTCAGTGTTGTCAGCAATGAGGAAGCGGACACCTATTTCGATTCACGCGCCCGTGGCAGCCGGATCGGGGCATGGGCCTCGAAACAGTCCCGGCCACTTGAGGGACGTTTTGCACTGGAAAAGGCCGTTGCCGAATATACGGCGAAATTCAATATCGGCCACATCCCACGCCCGGATTACTGGTCTGGCTTCCGTGTCGAGCCTCAGGAGATCGAATTCTGGCATGACAGACAATTCCGCCTTCATGACCGGGTCGTCTTCAAGGCTGTCGAGAATGGATGGGAAAAAACGCAGCTCTATCCGTAAGTCTCTTCATGCCACAAACAGGCATTGGGCGGAGCCAGACCAAACCCTGGAACTGCCCTGTGTTTCGCCCCTTTCTCTTTCCCCTTTCGCCTTTTCCCGTTCAATACAGCCTGAGGTTTGATTTGGCATGGCCTATCTCACTTACTTTGCGCCCCTCTTGCAGGGCTTTTTTCTTGGCGCCTCGCTGATCATAGCAATTGGTGCGCAGAATGCCTTTGTTCTGCGCTTGGGGTTGTTGCGTCAACATGTCCTGCCGGTGGTGCTGGTCTGTTCCTTTTCAGACGCCCTTCTGATTCTGGCCGGGGTCGCTGGCATGGGGGCACTGATCAAGCAGTCGCCCGTTCTGCTAAGCGTGGTCAGCTGGGCCGGCTTTGCCTTTCTCGCAATCTATGGCCTTCAGGCCTTGCGACGCGCTTTCAAGCCGTCCGAGATGCATGTCGGCAAGCAAAATGGCATCAGCCTCAAACAGGCGCTATTGACCGTTCTGGCCTTCACCTATCTCAATCCGCATGTCTATCTGGATACGGTGCTGCTGGTGGGAAGCCTCTCTGCGCAATGGCCCGGCGGGCAGCAATGGATCTTTGCGCTCGGGGCCATTTCGGCGTCATTCGTCTGGTTTTTCGCGCTTGGCTTTGGAGCGCGCATCCTGACACCCCTGTTCGAGAAGCCGATGGCATGGCGCATTCTCGACTTCCTGATCGGCCTTGTCATGTTCATGCTGGCCTGGTCATTGCTCAAGGGCGTCATTTAAGGGCGTCATTTGGGAGGCGTCATTTAGAGCAAAGCCTCGCGAGCCGGAGCAGCAACGCTCCGGGACCGGGTATCCGGGACCCGAAAACGGTGAATGAGGAACGGGACAAAGCATCACAGCCCCCCACACCGACAGGCAATCACACAGACAGGCAACCACACAGGCAGGCAATAAAAAAGGGGCGAACGCCCCTTTGCCGTCGTCGACCCTATATCGCCAACAGCGGAATTTCATTGAATGCGTCACGCAAGATTTGAGGCTGCCGACATGCGGCAACAGGAAATGCCACAGAAACGAGCCTCAAACCATTTTGTGGGATGGCTTCTGCTATCCAATGTATTTTTCAAGATGCCGACATCGTGAAAAATACTTTAGATTACGAGCTTATTTTTTCTCGCAAACAGGATCATAGTCTGTGTGCTTTTCTTCTACGTGTTTCTTTACGCAGCAAGCAGATTTAACAGACTGAATGCCAATTTCGTGATACTCTTTTTCGAGCAAATCGGTGGTTGAGACTTTCTTGGCTTGTGCAGACATGGCTCTAATACTCGCTTTTTTTGCCATTTCACTCCGGTTTCACATACTTTAGCCTAACACTATTTTGTTACGAATGACTCAGCCCAACTTCCAATTCTCTATCCCCGGATTTTTTTCGTATTAATCACGAACGTCAGAATGAGATGCATTTCAGAAATGCATATGTCTCATGTCTGAATTAAAATCCGCCATTCCAAATTATATTTCTTCTAAAAAAACTGTTGCAAAATTTTATGTCACAAAATTCTCTCGACACTGGAATAATTGCTAAGGCCAATATTTCGTCGAACAGCCATCCGGCGAAAACAGAACGCAAAATCAGAAAAAACAAGTCATTCGCCTGCCGATGCAGCAAAATTGCATAGCCGATATTCGGTTATTTTCTGGCAGGTTATATTGTAACCTTGTGACCAAATGTATGGGCCCGATGTTTCATGCCTTGCGCGCGCTCTCTCCCCTTCCACACTGAATTTCATGGCCATTGTTGTGCCTTGTGCAATCAGCGCGGGGCGATGAAATGGGCAAGCAGATGATTGGCCTCGCGCTTGATGCGACCGATTTCTTCCGGGTCGGAGACCATTCCGCCACCGCCCCTGTCGAGCCGCATGAAGAGCGGCAGGAGCGTGAGGCCGAGCCTGAAGGAGAGAAAGAATTCGGGAGACAAGTCGCGCACGGTCTTCTCCGCAACCCCTCTCTTGATCGTCTCGTCCAGCAGATCAAGGATCTTGTCGATCTTGGTTGGGATTTGCGCAAGGATGCAATTGTCCTTGGGTGCAGGGAAATCATATAGCAGCAGCCGGGCATAGCCCCTTTTCTTTTGATAGAGATCAATTGTGCGGTCGGCGCTGGCGAGCAGTGCCTCCCTTGGTGGCAGCGCTGCAAGCTCGGTATAAAGAACAATGAGCGTGTCGAGCAGCTCATTTGCCAATGCTTCAAGCAATTCCTTACGCCCTGCAAAATGGGCGTAGAGCGAGGGCAATTGAATGCCGACCTTGTCTGCAACATCCTTCAGGCGGAGCGCTTCAACGCCGTGGACAGCAATCTCCTGTTCGGCGATTTCAACAATGAGATCCCGCGTACTCTTTTTCTCTTCGGTAAAGTTCTTCCGTTTAGACGTCATCTCTCTCGTCGCGTGTCAGAGCCATGCACCCGTTTCAACTACAGTCCCGGCAAATACAATCATTGAGGGAAATTTTTTTGTCAACATCGATTCCCAAGCCTTTTGTTCTGTCTGAAAAATGCGGCTGGCAAGGGCAGAAAGCCGCCAGATTCCGCATCTCTCCAACTGCCGGGCACTGTTCACAGTGGCCGTTCCTTGTCGTCAAACTTCAAAAAAACTTCGGCAAGCTGATCTGAATAGGTAGGAATCATGGAGCGGCAAGCTCCTCATTCCCTTTTTGTTCAGAGTGAATTTGTTCGTTGCAATTGGCGCAAGATCCAGGATTGAGACACCGCTTAACCGCAGGAAAGTTGATTTTCGTCCGTGTTTTTGGCTCAATGGTGGGCAAGTGGATGTGTTCAATCGATTCTTGGAAGCAAGTCGCATGATATATGACAGTCCATCTGACCCCGCCCTGACAGACTGGCTCAATGTTTGCGAGTTTGAGGAGCTGTTTTGGGAAGAAAGCATCCGAATACAGAATTTTGACAGAGCGCTCGCCAATGAGCGACCGTATTTCGTTCAACAACATCCTTCAACGTCTCATATCGGACCGGGAGCCAAGCATGTCGATGAGTGGCTCCCGTTGCTGCTTTTCGGCAAGCATATCAGCGGCGATATACGAAACTGGGACTCGACCCTTGAAGTTTGTGCCACCCGAACCGGAAGCGGCGACCCCAAGACCAGAAATGGATGCAGCTTTGATGCGATGTATCGCATCTTTTCCAACCAACCGCATATTTCGCCAGACAGGGCGGGATATCTCGAGATCACCCGGGCGATGAACCCCAGACAAGGTGCGGATCTTGTCCGCCATGATCGCGAAATGTCTCGTATCGGTCTGGTCATCGATCGGTTCAGGCCTTTCGAGGTCGGTGTGGGAGAAGTCGAGCGCGAGGTGAAGCGAGCCGTATTGCGAAAAGCGGCGAAGAATTACGAGCCTGACACAACCCTTCTGATATGGCTGAGAGATGAGCCACCTGCGCTTGGACAGAGGCTTAAGGATGCCAGACTGCATCATGACGTGACAAAGCTCTCTGGCGGCATTTTCGCCAATATCTGCTGTGTGGGCCTGAAGACCGGCATCAACTGGCTGATGGGTGATGGACTTTAGGATTTACGCGCCTGGTGGGCCATCCGGGACTTGATGGACCTCGGCTGTGTTGTAGTGCCCTGCGTCCGTTCAGGGCTTTGTCCGGGCTTCTCGCCCACCATTCAGACGGGTGGCGAAGCCGCCCTTTCCCCCACGCGCACCAACCCGCCCTTCCCTACACCCCGCCAAGACCGGCACAACTCGCCTGCATGGGTCTGACAGAGGGGTGTGCGCGTCAGGCAAAGGCTCGGCAAGCCGATACCGCCATGCCGCTCGCTCGCACTCTGGGGCCGTGCCTTGCCTTCATAAGGGCGCACACGGACAGAATCCACCGTCACCGGGACTGATCCGGAGCAGACCTAAATCACTTCAATCAAGAGGACCTTGCAGCAGGATCCTTCGCTTACGATCATGAGTTCTGTGCGCATTTCCTGCAAAAGGATCTTTCCTTCGGCATCAAGATCCAGAAGAAAGCGCGAGAATCGCGTCTCGTCCCAATAGCTGTCACGCACCGTCATGCAGATAAGACCGCCCTTGCGCGTGATCCGGATCAGCTCGTTCAAGGCTTCCGGCTTGACATGGGATGTCGTGAAGGTGCCCACGCATGTTACGGCGTCGAACTGCCCATCTTCAAAGGGGACCGTATCATTCAGATCAATCTGATGGAGCGCTTTGTAGATCTGCTTTTTCTCCGCTTCCTTCAGCATGTCCTTTGAATAGTCCGCGCCTTCGATGTTGGAAAATTTCTGTTCACTGAGACATTCGCCCACAAGACCTGTGCCACAACCAGCATCCAGAATGGCCGCATCCTTTTGTTCCAGAAAAATTGCAAGCAGACTTGCAACGCTGTTCGGAGACAGATAGCCCCACTCCTTCAGAAGATGCTTGTCATAGTCTGCGGCCCACTCCTGATAAGCCCCCATGAGCGCATCTGTGGATTCGGCCGAAAGAACGCGTTCATGCATCTCGGTGCGATTCCCCATAACACTGCTCCCCCAAATTGTTTGCATGGTTCGAGTCGTTTACATCACAGACTTCGTCGGATTACGTTTGCCGGAATTTAAATATAAATTTTCATTACAAACGCTTTATCGTTCAAAGTCAGCATTCATGACTGTATAAATAGCTAAAATTTTTAGAAAATTTATCACGCAGACAGAATGCATATTGTTTTATTTTCCGTCTGTATAAATTATAACCATCATATTTCAAATATTGAATCCAGGAAATATTTTATTTCTGGTTAAACATTTAATTTTTATTTATATATACCGTCATTTTTACATAGTAAAAAACACGTGTCTTCGCAAAGCCGATGCTGCGCAAGGGATAGGACAGCGTCTGCCCATAAAAAAAGCCGCGGCAGATTTGCCACGGCTTTTTGAAATTCTCTTGCCCGATGATTTGCCCCGTTCGGGATCACCAGCGGGCCGGAATGGAAGATCCCTCAGCTGCTTAATGCAGCTTGGACCCAACCTCTGCGATGGAAGCCTGCAACAGCTTTTTGCCAGCCTTGCCTGCCATTTTCTTGGCGAGGATCTTCTCAGCAGCCTTGACCGCAAGATCGGTCGCAGCATCCTTGACTTCACCAACCGCCGAGGCTTCGGCCTGAGCAATCTTGTCTTCGGCCTGCTTGGTGCGGCGTTTGACAAATTCTGCAATCTTGGCCTGAGCTTCCTTTTCCATCACTTCAGCTTCGCGTTTCGCGAGCATGATGATTTCTTCGGCTTCGCTTTCGGCTTCCCGCGCCTTGCGCTGATATTCTGCGAGCAGGGCCTGAGCCTCTTCACGCAGACGGCGCGCCTGATCCAGTTCGTCCTCGATTGCCTTGGCCCGCTTATCGAGTGCCTTGCCAATGGTTCCCGGAACGCCCATCTTGATCAGGATGGCCAGAAAGATGAGAAGACCAACAAAGGCCCAAATTGTATTCGTACCCATCTTGCTCTCCTATTTCGCGCTTGAAGCTGAGACAGCGTCGGCCACTTCTTTTTCGGTGACGCCGGACCCCAGTATCCGCTCAACAATCGCCTCGGTGGTTTCCGTGGCGATGGCTCCAACTTCGCTCATCGCGGCTTCCTTGACTGCCATGATCTTGTCATTGGCAGCAGAAATCTGCTCGGCGACGTCGGCTTCGACTTTGTTGAACTCTGCTTCGATATGCAATTTGGCTTCTTCACGAGCGGTCTTTGCAATGCCCTGCGCTTTCAGACGCGCTTCGGCCAAAGATTCTTCGTAAGACGCGATTGCCTCGTCAGTTTCGCGCTTCAGACGTTCTGCTTCCCCCAGATCGCTGGCTATGCGATCACGCCGCACTTCCAGAATATTTGCGATCCGTGGCAAGGCCACCTTGGACATTATGTAATAAAGCAGCCCGAAGGTGATGGCCAACCACAGAAGCTGAGATCCGAATGTGGAGGAATCGAAGGGAGGGAAGTTCCCGCCTTCTTCATGACCGCCACCGGCTACTTCTGTATGCGCATCGATGTGCTGCTCAGCCATCGTCATCTCCAAATCATAAACTCAGTTCCGCCTGCCAGCGACACCAACCAAACTCCCTGAAGGGATGAGACCGAACATGCGCCATGGCTTTTGCCCGATCTTTCGGTTGGCGCTTTTTGCGCGTTGATGAATGCTGCGGCAACACCACAAACACGACCATCCACGCTTATGGCCCTGAACGACAATGCCTTTGTTTTCGACATCCATTCGTTCCCATTTGGCCAAACGCCTTTGTCTCTCTCAAGGGGAAGGGACGGGCAAACTGCCAGCCCGCTTCGGGTCCTTGTGCGTTTCAGAGATCAAAGCGGATACTGATAAACTGTATCCTTAGTTGTTCCGAACCTGCCCAATGAACAGGCAAGCGGAATTAACCAACGAAGATCAGCAGGAACGCAATGACGAGAGAGAAGATGCCCAGGCCTTCAGCAAGCGCTGCACCGATCAGGGTGTTGGTGAACTGGGAGGGAGCTGCAGATGGGTTACGCAGGGCACCGGTCAGATAGTTACCGAAGATGTTGCCAACTGCGATTGCTGCGCCTGCCATGCCGAAACAAGCGATACCAGCACCGATCATTCTTGCTGCTTCTGCATCCATTGTAAATTCTCCTGTTTCATTCAATTCAGAATGTGAGTTGAGTTAGATGTTGGTTTGAACTTATTCAAACGACCTGAGCCGATGACTAGTGTGACGGATGAATAGCGTCGTTAATATAGACACATGTCAGGATCGTGAATACATAGGCCTGAAGCACTGCAACCAGAAATTCAAGTGCGGTCAGGGCCACTGTCATGCCCAGCGGCAATATGCCTGCGAACCAGCCGCCGACACCGGCAGCTGTCAGGGATACCACGAAACCGGCAAACACTTTCAGCACCAGGTGACCGGCAAGCATGTTGCCGAACAGACGCAAGGAAAGAGAAACCGGGCGGGACAGGAAGGACAGTATTTCGATAAAGGTGATGAAGGGTGCAATTGCCATCGGCAGTCCGGATGGGACGAACACCTTCAGAAAACCAATTCCGTTACGAATGAACCCGGTGACCACGACGGTCAGAATGACCAGCAGCGCGAGGGCCAGCGTAATGATAATGTGGCTCGTAACCGTGAAGAAGTAAGGCACCAGCCCGACCAGGTTTGCGGTCAGGACAAAGGCAAAAATGGAAAAGACAAAGGGGAAATATTTCATCCCTTCGGTTCCGGCCGAACTGCGCAGGGTATTGGCGACGATCTCGTACATCATTTCGGCAGCAGACTGCCAGCGGGTCGGCACCAAGCCACGACCCGATGTGGATAGAATGAGAAACGCAGAGATCAGGACCACGATCAGGATCATGAATACTGCGGAGTTCGTCAAAGCAAACTCGACTCCACCGACTTTACCCAGAGAGAAAATGTTAACTATGTGGAACTGGTGAAGCGGATCAATGGCTGGATCTGTCACTCGTCTGTCCTCTTTAAATCGCTCTGGTCAACCTGACCTGACGCCTGGTGCGCTTCTCGCGCCATGCCGCAGTCGTCAGACTGGCCTTTACCCTGTTTTGCGTCCTTACCCGTGATCGGAGATCAAAGCAAGTCGGCATTCGTTTAATTCATGCACCCGGAGGCGGAACCTTGCCTGCCGCGCGCAGCATATTTAGCATGCCTGCCAGGAAACCGAGAAAGAGGAAAATGATCAATCCCCAGGGTCTCGAGCCCAGCAATTCGTCTATCAGCCATCCAACCCCAGCGCCAACCAATACTCCGGCGATGAATTCGGACCCCAAACGCCAGGCCAAGGCAAGGCCGGACGATTGTGGCTTTTGCTGTTCACTCTGAAGTTTTGTCGCACGAACCTGACGCACTTTGGCAAGTTCAGCGTCCAACTGCTCCAGACGATTATCCAGCTTACCGCCCTCTAACGTCCTTTCAGTTTCACCCGGATTATCGGAATCTCTTTTGCCGGTCATCCAATCGTGTCCCTGCGATGTTCGAAGACGGGCGCACCTTAATCGGGCGTCCGTAGGGTGTCAAGACAGCATGGTTTTGCGTCATATAGCTGGAATCCTTGTATAATTTGGCTTTTCCGGCCCGATTGCCATGTTATTTTCGTCCAATTGTGCATAGTAACCGCATTTCGCGGGTGCAAAAATTCGTGGAAATCTTCACTATTTCCGTCATTTCCCCTTTTTCTCGCAGGATTTCTCCTATCCGTAACAATACCAAAGTCTCAGAAAACTGTGAGTTTTTCGTTTTTTCGCGACGAGAATCCCGGCGATGACTGTGCAGTCGCACCATTTTTCAAAAGGGAATCTTTTCACCCCACACCTCGAAAAGGCTCTCTTGAGGCTCTTTCTTTTTGTGGCGCAGCAAAAGCGATCCTTACGAAGTTTTCATTTGGGTGTGATCTGCTTGCGTCCTACCTATAAAAAGGGTTCCAAAGCGCGAATTGGCCTTCATGTTGCCACAGCTTTGCCGCAACCCTCCAGTAGGCAAGCAAAAAATGCGTTGCGCACAATCACTGATGCAGACAAAAGACTGGAGATTTGAATGCTCGATCGGGTTTTCACCTACAAACACTCCCTCATGATCGTGCTGATGGTCAGCAGCTTGTTAAGCGCTGGCCCGGCGGCCCGGGCAGCCGGAGAACTCAGCGAGGATGCAATCCCCGATTCTCCTCCCATGATAAAGCAACAGTCTCAGTCAGCCCCTTCGGCAGGCGCATTGAGTCAGGTTCTGGGAGCGACGCTGTCTGATCTGCCGGAACTGGGAAGCAATTTCTCAAGCTTTGAGCTGGAGAACGGATTGCAGGTCGTGGTAATCCCCGATCACCGGGCTCCGGTCGTCACTCATATGGTCTGGTACAAGGTGGGTGCGGCTGACGAGGTACCGGGCACGTCGGGCATCGCCCATTTCCTTGAGCATCTGATGTTCAAGGGAACCAAGGCGCATCCGGACGGTGAGTTTTCCCAGATCGTGGCATCTATCGGCGGCACTGAAAACGCCTTCACCTCGCATGATTATACGGCCTATTTCCAACAGGTCGCCAAACAGCATCTTGGCTTGATGATGGAGCTGGAAGCGGACCGGATGGCCAATCTGGAATTGAGGGATGATCAGGTAAAGCCGGAATTGAAGGTCATTCTTGAAGAGCGCGCCATGCGGGTCGATAGCAACCCGAGCGCACTCCTGAGCGAAGCGCTCGATGCGACCCTTTATCGGAACCATCCTTACGGCATTCCGATTATCGGTTGGCAGCATGAGATGGAGACACTTGATCGCCAGAAGGCGCTTGACTGGTACAATCTCTATTACACCCCCAACAATGCCATTCTGATCGTCGCCGGTGACGTAAGCCAAGAGGAAGTGAAAACTCTGGCGCAACAGACCTATGGCAAGGTTGCACGACGGGCAGAGCCGAACAAGCGGGTCAGACCGACTGAACCACCCCAGAGGACCGAGCGCATTATCTCCTTGCGCCGCCCGGAAGTGAGCCAGCCCAATGTTCGCCGTGCCTATCTGACCCCGTCCGATACCACGGCAAAAGATGGTGAGGCCGAAGCGCTCGATCTGTTGAACTATATTCTGGGTACGGGCACCAATTCACGTTTTTACAAGTCGCTTGTGGTCGAGCGCAAGATTGCCACGGCAGCCGGCTCCTACTATCAGAGTTCGGGTCTGGATGACACGAAATTCCTGATCTACGGCACCCCGAGCGAAGGGCATACGGTGCAGGAGGTGATGGATGGCATGCAGGGCGAAATCGAGACGCTGATCAAAGACGGGGTGACTGAGGATGATCTCAATCGCGCCAAGCGGTCTTTGCTGTCCCAGACCTTCTACGCGCAGGACAACCAGGCAGCCCTTGCCCGGATTGTGGGTGTCAGCCTGACGTCCGGTGTCGGCCTTGATGCACTCAAGAGCTGGCCCAAACGGCTCGCCGCAGTCAAACCCGAACAAATCATCGCTGCCGCACAGACATATCTTCAGCAGGATCGTTCGGTCACGGCCTATCTGTTGCCGCCAGAACAATCGGTTTCCCAGAAGGCGGCAAACGAAAATGAAGCCGCAAGCCAGGGTCAGCCGATGCCCAAGGCTCGCTTGATGCCGAATCCCAAGGATGCCCCGCGCGTTTCGCAGAAGGTTCCAAACCCGAAATCGCGGCCACAAGGGTACCCCAAGCCCAAGCCCGACATATTGAACCAGAAGACGCCACTGGCCAAACCAGCGACCAAATGACAAGGGATCTGAAATGACAAAAAGACACTTTGCCGCTTTGCGCCAAGAAGACATCCGGGAAACAGGACGGGGCCGGTCACGGGTACGGGCCATTCCACTCTCTGTCCGTCGCCGCAATCTGAACCTTCTGGCAACGCTCGCTCTCGCTTCAGCCCTGCTGTTCGCACTGGGATGGAACACGGCAAGAGCCATGGAGATTCAAAAGGTCATCAGCGCCAAGGGCATCGAGGCCTGGCTGGTGGAAGACCATACCGTGCCGATCATAGCGATGAATTTCGCCTTCACGGGCGGAACCACACAGGATGACCCGGGCAAGGAGGGAAGCGTCGCCATGCTCTCGAGCCTGCTCGATGAAGGCGCGGCCGACATGGACAGCCAAACCTTCCAGATGGCTCTTGAAGAGAATGCCATCAAACTCTCTTTCGATATGGGGCAGGATCGCTTCTATGGCTCGCTAAGGAGCCTTACGCCCAACAGCAAAACGGCTTTCGATCTGCTCGCCAAAGCATTGCAGGCCCCTCATTTTGATGACGAGCCCATCGAACGTATGCGGGCGCAGTGGATTGCGTCTGCAAAAAGAAGCGTCACCCAGCCCAGCGCGATGCTCGCCACCGCCTACAGACAGGCGAGCTTCGGCGATCACCCTTACTCGAAAGAGCCTAACGGTACGGTTGCCTCCCTCGGGGCGATTACCAAGGACGACATCAAACGTCTCTATTCCAACATTGTCACTCGCGACGGGCTGACCATCGGGGTTGTCGGGGCGATTGATGCCGAGACCCTGAAACAGGTCCTTGATGAGGTCTTCGCCCCCCTTCCCGAGGCAGGTGAGCTCAAAGCCATCGAGGACATGAAGATCACCCGAGCCGGTGACATTCATGTGCCGTTCATCAGCCCGCAGACAATTATTCGCTTTGGCGCTCCGGGCATTGACCGCCACGACAAGGATTTCTATGCCGCCTATATGGTCAATCATATTCTTGGCGGGGGCACCTTCTCCTCAAGGCTTTACAATGAAATCCGCGAAAAACGCGGGCTGGCCTATAATGTATCGAGTTATCTGTCGAGCCTTGATCATGTCGACTTCATGTCCGGTGGCATGGCAACCCGGTCAGGCAACGAGGAACAGGCCCTGATGCTGCTCAAGCAGGAAATCCAGAAGCTGGGCAATGAGGGACCAACGCAGGAAGAACTCGATTCTGCCAAGAAATATCTGATCGGCAGCTTCCCCTTGCGGTTTGACACATCGTCGAAAATTGCCGCTCAGTTGGTTGCCATCCAGGTTCAGGATCTGGGGATCGACTATTTCGACAAACGCAACAGCTACATCGAAGCGGTGACGCTGGAAGATGCCAAACGGGTGGCCAAGCGCCTTCTGGATACGTCCAAGTTGCTGATTGTGACGGTAGGCCAGCAGATCAAGCATGCAGCTCTTGCCCCGGACAAGACCAAGGCCAACACAGAGGGCGCGCAAGAGAGCGCCAACTGAGAGCCTTCCGTCGGGACGAGGCAGAGCGCTCGTCAAGACCTGTCAAGAAGAGGCATTCAGGGCCCTGCCCTGAATGCCTCTTTTTTTATGGCAGCAGGCCGGTATGTTTGCGGGTATCATAGGCCAGCAGTCGAGATGAAGACAGCGGATGACGGGGACCGAACCCAATTCCCTCCAGAATTCCGCCTCTGAGGGCTGGACCTTGCAGCCCAAACCCACTAAAAGACTGGCACTCAACTCCCACCCCCATGGCAAGAATGACCAAGCGCTCGCCCCTGTGGCACCCTCAGTCCCCAACCATCAATCCCGAAAGCGGTGCGGCGCGTGATGCGCTGGCGCTTGACGATGGTTTTGGCATGGCATGCGATATCCTCGTCAAGGGCGGTCTGGTGGCGGTGCCTACCGAGACGGTTTATGGCCTTGCGGCAGACGCAACCAATGCAGAAGCGATTGCGCGGATTTATGCGGCCAAAAATCGCCCAAGCTTCAATCCCCTGATTTCGCACCTGCCCAGCCTTGCGGCAGCCACGCAACACGGCATTTTCAATGCGGATGCGCTGGCGCTGGCAAAGGCCTTCTGGCCGGGGCCAATGACGCTGGTCGTTGCCAAGCGAGCGGATAGCCCCATTGCCGCGCTCACCTCGGCCGGGCTCGACACGGTGGCGCTGCGCGTTCCCGATGCGCCCCTGATGCGCGCTCTTGCCTATGCCACGGGCAAGCCTCTTGCGGCGCCCTCGGCCAATCGTTCCGGACGCGTCAGCCCGACCACGGCCGAGCATGTGAGGGAAGAATTGTCCGATCGCATAGACCTGATCGCGGATCTTGGCCCCTGCAAGGTCGGCGTAGAATCCAGTGTCATCCTTTGCGTCGATGACGCACCGGCAACGCTTCTGCGCCCCGGAGGATTGTCAACAAGAGCGATCGAAGCCATACTCAAGCGCCCACTGGCGCGGGCCGGGACCAATGATAAAACACCAAGTTCTCCGGGCATGACGTCCAGCCACTATGCCCCGTCGGTTCCGGTAAGGCTCAACGCGGTAAAGGTTGAGGCCGGAGAGGCCCTCATCGCCTTTGGCCCCGCTCTGCCAGAGAATGCAGACAGGGCGGTCGACATGATCAATCTGTCTGAAACAGGTGACAGTTTCGAAGCCGCACAAAAGCTCTTTGCAGCAATGCGGACCCTTGATCGTCCCGATGTCAGGGGGATCGCCGTTGCGCCCATTCCCAATGAGGGCCTTGGGGAAGCCATTAACGACCGGCTGCGCCGGGCCGCCTTCTGAAGCATGCAGAGCCACAGCGGGCAAGGGCTTTCATCAGTCCGTGACAAGACGGCCATTTCCCTGGCAGATCCTCTTCGGCCCTCGCCAATGGAGAAAAATGTGCCCGGCAGACACTGTGTCAAAGCCTCGGACAGGCACCAGAAAAATCGCCTTGGCCTTCTCTTTCGCTGCGCCAGCACCCTTATGCGTGTATTGCACCCGGTTTCAACCAGAAGAATGAAATGTCTACCCTTTAGCGGTCAGACGGAATGACAGGGTACAAATGAGAGGTGCATATCATAATATTTGAATAAATATCTCATTTATTGCCTGATGATTTTTTCAATTATTTCAATTACTAGTTACTCCAGAAATGTCGTTTTCTGTTCAGGTTTGTTCAAAACTTACATTCTCGACCCGTTTTTTTCGATCCATTGCTATTTGTGAATAAACCGCAATATGCAAAGCTGAACCGCAAGCCGAGTTTCCCGCCGCATTCCTTTTGCCACTTCCCGCAAGGCTTTGGACTGCACCAGACCATTCTTTACGGGGAACAGATACGAAAAGGAGCTACTCAATGTCCCGAAACAATGATTTTGCTTGTCTGTCGGACTTTGACGAGCAAAAGCAAGCCATGACAGACACACGGCGCTATCTTCATGCTCATCCGGAGTTGTCACATCAGGAAGCGGGGACAGCGGCTCTGGTCGCCGAGAAACTGAAGGGCTGGGGCTATGAAGTGGTCGAGAATATTGGCGGATACGGAGTGGTTGGCCGCCTGAAGGTCGGTGACAGCCCACGCAGCATTGCAGTCAGGGCAGACATGGATGCCTTGCCAATCTTCGAGGAAACAGAGCTCGACTATAAAAGCCTGAATAATGGCGTCATGCATGCTTGCGGTCATGATGGCCATACCGCAGTCTTGCTGGGTGCGGCTGAGTATCTCGCCCGGACCAGGCACTTCAATGGCACGCTCAATCTCATCTTCCAGCCAGCCGAAGAAGCTTCTGGCAAAAGCGGGGCGCAGAGGATGATCGAGGATGGCCTGCTGGAACGGTTTCCCTTCGACGCCATCTATGGCTTGCACACTCATCCCGGTGCTCCTGTTGGACAGATCCTGCTGCGTGAGGGGCCTTCTCTGGCGGCTGCGGATATGATCGACATTACCGTGCGCGGCAAGGGTGGACATGCGGCAAGGCCTCATCAGGCGATCGATCCGGTGGCAGCTGCCTGTCACATTGTCATCGGGCTGCAAATGATCATTTCGCGCAATGTCGACCCATTCGACGCAGCGGTGATCACGGTTGGCTCGATCCAGGCGGGCGATGCGCCCAACGTCATCCCAGAAGATGCCATTCTGCGCATGACCGTGCGCACCCTTGACAAGACCGTGCGGGAACTGATCAAGACCCGCATCACCGAGGTGGCGCGTGCAATCGCGTTGGCGCATGGAGCCAGTGTTGTCATTACGCCAACCAGCGGCGTGCCCGTGGTGGACAATTCGGTGAAGGAAACCGCATTTGCTCGCGAGATTGCGACAGAGCTGGTCGGCGAGGACAATGTCGGGATTTTCCCGGTCAGTTCGGGTAGCGAAGATTTTGCCCATTATCTGGAGCATCGCCCCGGTAGCTTCCTGCGCCTGGGCAACGGGGAAGAGTCGGCCCTGCTGCACAATCCGAATTTCAATTTCGAGGATGAAGCCCTGCCGGTGGGGGCTGCGTTGTGGGCCCGTCTTGTGGAGCGCTATTTGCAGGTCTGATCCTTGCGGCCCGAAAAACAACAGGAGGGCAATGGCCCTCCTGTCCTGTCCAGTCCTGTCCCCGTTCCGTCCATGCTCCTTTGGCGAACCACTGATCCAGCCGGAGAGCCTTCCCGGAATTTCTGCCCTGCCCAACTTCAGGGCGCGTTCGGGGTGAGACGCCGGAAATGGCACAGCCTGAAGGAGCACGCCATTTCATCAAGGCCTCGACCGGGTTTCGCGCCCGACTCCCGCTCCCAACTCTAGTCTTTGGAGCTTTCGACTTCGCCTCTGGCTACGCGCTTGGAAAACTCAGTCTCCTCGCCCGATGCCAGGATCTTGGCCTGTTCGATCCATTTTTCGCGATCAATGCGGCCCTTGAAGCTCAGGAAGGTTGAAACATAATTGACTTCCTTGCGCGACCATTTGGCGATCTGGTCGAAATGGAAGATGCCCATATCGTTCAGTTTGCCTTCGATGACCTTGCCGACGCCCTTGATTTCCTTGAGATCATCTGCACCGGCCTTGCGTGGCTGCTTGAGTGCTCTTGGCTTTTTGCCAACGGCGCGAGCCTTGTCCTCGGCGCTGGCGTCAGCAGGCAGGGCAGCCAGGGCTGCGGCCATCTGTTTTTCTTCTGCCTCAAGGTCTACGGGCTCTTCAACAGGAGCCGGGGCAGCAGCTTTCGCTTTGGCCGGAGCTTTCGCCTTGGCCGGAGCTTTGGCTTTCGGAGCCTTCGCAGGTTTGGCCGGAGCCGCTTTTGCGGGCTCGGTTGTTTCAGAAACATCGTCTTGCAGCGCTGCAAGAAGCGGTGCGGCCTCTGCGGCCTTGGTGTCAGATGCTCCCTCACCCATCAGACCCTTGGCCTGTGGGATCCACTCTTCGCGGTCAATGCGGCCCTTGAAGCTGAGGAAGGTCGTAACATAGTTGACCTCATCACGGCTCCAGCCTGCGATCTGATCGAAATGGAACACGCCAAGCGTGTTGAGCTTGTCCTCAATGACCTTGCCGACGCCCTTGATCTTTTTGAGATCATCAGCAGCCCCGCCACGCGGAGCAGAGAGCAACGCCGGTTTGGTGCCCACGGCCTCGGCCTTTTGCTCTGGGCTTGCGTCTTTTGGCAGAGCGGCGAGAAGCGAGGCAATACGGTCCTCTTCACTCTCGGCTGAAGTCTCAGTTGATGTCTCGACTGATGTCTCGGCGACCTCTTCGACAACGGGCTCGGCCCGCTCTTCGGCAGCGGTTTCGACTTCCTTGACGGCCGCCTCGGCTTGCTCGGCGACGGTCTCTTCGGCCTCCTCGGCCTCGTCAATCATGTTTTCGCCTGCCAGTCCTTCGCTCAGCTTGCTTGCATCGATTGCAGCCTCTTCAACGGCATCCATAGCCGCATCGACTTTTTCCTCGACAACGGTCTCGGCGCTGGAAAGAGCGACTTGTGCATCTTCAGAGGCAGTCTTAGCCATCTCGGGAGCGGACTGCCCGGCAGCGGTGTCATCTTTGATCTCAGTGATCGCCTCTGGACTTTCTTCAGCTGCGGCAGGAGCAGAAGCAGGAGCAGGAGCAGCGGCAGATGCAAGGCTTGCGCTGTCTGCTGCATCACCGGCCAGCTCTTGAGGTTTCGCTGCCGTTTCCGACTTGCTGGCAGTCAGGAGGCGGCGCAGCAGGCAGCCTATCAGCATGCCGACGACAACGGCCAGAATGATCAGCAGCAATGTTTGCCAGGTGAGTGTAGCCATTGTGTCCTCCCTCAATCTTTCGATTTCTGTTTCGGATCACAGGCGAACCACCCGATGATCATGCCCAGAACAAGCCCCAAAAGGAGCATCTGATATAAAGTCACGCTAAGATATCCCATTTTTTATGTCCTTGTGGTGGTTTGCATCAGGGCTGTATCGTGAACTCGATACGCCGATTTTTCGCTTTGCCTTCCGGGGTGTCATTGCTTGCCACCGGCTCGCTTTCACCAAAGCCCCTGGCTTGCAGACGGTCTTCTGCCAGTCCGCCGGAAACAAGATAGGCAAGAACGGATTGGGCGCGTTTTTCAGACAACAGCATATTGGCTGCGTCATCGCCGTCGCTGTCGGTATGCCCCCGGATCTGGATGTGACTGCCCGGGCAGCGCGTTGCCGTATAGATCAGGCTGTCCAGCAGACCAAAGGAGTCGGCTGAAATGGAGGCATTGCCGCTATCAAAGAAAATATTGTTCTGCTCGAGCGAGGTGCGCAGAAGCATCTGACACTGATCAGCCTCGACCACTTCGCCGGGGGCGGCAACCGAGAGATCGGACTTGAGGGAAAGCCCAGCCGGCAGTGCATCCTGCAAACTCGTCTGCAATTGCGTCAGAGCCCCTTCATAATAGGCCCCACCCGTCAGTGTCAGGCCTTCACTGGTCAATTTGGCCTCACCGGAGCTGAGGCGGCTGACCAGTTGCAGCACCGCCAGGGAAAGCTTGTCGTAATCCTCGGCAACCAGACCGGCAATCTTGCTGCCTGGTTTGACGATCAGACGATCCTTGACCGCCGCATAGCCGAATTTCCTGCGAGCAAGATCCACGATCTGCTGTTTGACATCGTCGCTCGGAACGGCACCACTGAGGTCAACGCCCTCATCGGAGCGCTTGACGGCAAAGCCGTCCACCAGCTTGTCCTCTTTCGGGGTGGTTGTGAGATCAACCGGGCTCGGTTCGACAGGAACCTGAGGCTGCGGGATCTGCAAATCGACGCTCACCGTCTGAAGATCGGCCTGCGTCAGCTCTTTCGTGATCTCGTCGAAAAGGGCGGCAGAGGCCGCATCATTGTCCAGTTTGCCCGAAATGGTCAGTTTGTCATCCTGAAGCATGGCGCTGCCCGAGGGCAGCTTGCTCATCAGCGAGGTGGAAAGGTCAAAGACATGTTCCATCTCTCTGGGCGCTCCGCGCTTGGCAGCGACGCTGCTCATATCAAGTGCCACATCGCCGGTATCAGCAGCGATCTTGCCGGGTGCTGACTTGAACAGGCGGTAAGGCAGGTAACCGATCATCGTCATGGCGTCGCCATCGCGGCGCAGCCCCCATGTGAAAGGTTTCTGGGTCGGCAATGCCACCGTCTTGTCATCGACCTTGCGGATACCCCATTCCTCGTTGAGCAATTCAATCGCCCATTTGGCTTCGCCCTCTTCGGGCTCGGTGCCAAGCAATGTCCCATCGCGACCATCAAACGAGATTTCAGCCCAGTCCATGTCCTTTGCATCCAGGATTTTCTGGGCCCGCTCCGTGAGGTCGGCTTCGATCTTGCTGCTTTCGCTGAAAAGCGTAATGCCGGTAACCGCCGCGACAGCGACCACTCCGGGGATCAACCAGCTATTTACAAATGACATTGCGGCATTTCCTTCCTTTGGTCCATCTGGTCCCCCTGCTTGTTGCCGCAAGCAGGACATGGTTAACCCAATGGTAACGAGAGTATCGCACCTCACTATCAGCTCCAAGTCCAACCGGAGATGAACAAACCGAAAATTATCGAATTTTCAACTTTTGATGGGCCGCCCTGCTAGTCTTGTTGTCTGGTGACAGATCAACGGCCCAATAGCTGTACAAAATTTCCCTTTTTCCCTCTTAAACCAAAGATTTCGCAACAGTTTCATGACATTTCAGAGCATTACGAATTCTCAGGCCCGGCGAATCGCCCTCAAGGCGCAAGGATTCCTGCCTCAGAGGCGAGACCTCAAACGGGTCGATCAACGGCATTTGTCAACAGTTTTTGCCCAGATCACTCAATTGCAGGTGGATTCGGTCAATATTCTGGATCGAGCCCATTATCTGACGCTGTTTGCTCGTTTCGGGGCCTATGACCGCAGCTTCGTTGACAAGGCCCTGCATGCGGTCGGCAAGGGATCAAAACAAAAAGACTATTTCGAATATTGGGGACATGAAGCCTCGATCCTGCCAATAGAGCTTTATCCGGCTCTTGTCTGGCGCATGGAACGGGCAAAACGGCATGAGGGGGTCTGGGGCAAGCTCTCGCGGTTTGCCAAGGAGAATCCGGACGCGGTTGAAGCGGTTTATCGTGCCATTGCAGAGCGAGGGCCTCTCAGCATTTCAGATCTTGAACCAAGCAGGGGGCACAGTGGCTCCTGGTGGGGCTGGAATGACAACAAGATCGCGATGGAATATCTGTTCTGGTGCGGCAGGATTGTCGCCGCTGGCCGAACCAACTTCACACGCTATTACGATCTGCCCGAACGCGTCCTGCCGCAAGAGATCTTGACGACCCCGGCGCTGGGGGAAGCCGATGCGCACCGACACTTGATGGCCCTAGGGGCTCGGGCACACGGGATCGGAAGCGAAAAATGTTTCCGTGACTATTTCCGTCTGTCCAGCAAAGAAGCGCAAAGAGCCCTTCGGGACCTTGTCGAGGACGGGATCGTGTTGCCGGTCGAGGTGGAAGGCTGGAACGATCAGATCTATATGCACAAGGATGCCGCTCTGCCTGCGCGCGCACGCTGCCAGGCATTGCTTGCACCCTTCGATTCACTCATCTGGAATCGCCCGCGCATCGAGGCCCTGTTCGATTTTCACTATCGGATCGAAATCTATGTACCGAAGGAGAAGCGGCGTTTCGGCTATTATGTGTTGCCCTTCCTGATGGGAGACCGGCTGGTTGCCCGGCTTGACATGAAGGCAAACCGGCAAGAGGGCATTCTTGAAGTCTTTGCCGCCTATGGCGAGCCTCAAATAGATCTTCTCAAGGTCGCAGACGCTCTCGCACAGGAACTGAGCCTGATGGCCGAATGGATGGGCCTTGGTCTGATCCGTGTCGGCCCCAAGGGGGATCTGGCTCCGGCGCTCGGTCAGGCGGTCGACAGACAGCAGGCCTGAGCGCCTCGTTTCATTACCACAAACAGAGCCCCTGCCTTAAGATGCGATCCTATTTTCCGCAGTTGCACTGGCAAACGGAAGGCATGAAAAAGGCACAGAGAAGTGCAAGAAAAGCTTCGCGCAGTATTTTCATCTGCTGCAATTTGGAGAGGGTGAGATAATCCTTTGCCATGGCTGAATTCCGTTCAAAGTTTGGTGCTCAAAAGCGTTTTGTCATTGGTTTGAATCTCGCTGGTCACTCAGGGAAATGTCCAATTGATTTGTAACCATTCTAAACGAAATACACAGTGTTGCAATGCCTGAACCATGATGTGAACTGCATGGAAATGATGAAATCTTTCAATTCATTCTTCTGATGCCGAACAGATTCCATGCGCTCACCGTCCATGCCTGATGTGCGGACCGTACTGCTGACTGCATTTTTGCCACAGATCAGGACCAAAATTAACCATCAGTCTGGCAAATCCGGAAGAGTTTCGATAAAAGCACCAGATATCTCAGGTCAAGGTCGAACAAGCTCCCCGCAGGCCAATAAAAAGAAAAGCAAACCTCATGAAATGTCTCATCGTCCAACCCGTGCATGAAGATGGCCTCGCCCTGTTGAGGGAGGCCGGTATCGAACCGGTCATCTGCCCGGATGCAAAGATGACAACAGTGGCCTCGCTGGTGCCGGGCTGCATTGCCTCGATCACGCGCAACGCCGGCTTCACCGCCGAGGCCTTTGCTGCCGCAGACAGGCTCAAGGTCGTGGTGGTGCATGGGGCCGGTCATGATGCAGTCGACAAGGAAGCGGCAACGGCACGGGGCGTGCTGGTCTGCAATACACCCGGCGCCAATGCGCAGTCGGTCGCGGAACTGGCTTTGGGGCTGTCGCTTTCGGCTGCCCGGCTTCTGCCCGCGGCGGATCGCGAGGAACGGGCGGGCAAATTTGGCTTTCGTGATCGCAATAGAACGGTAGAGCTTCAGGGCAAGACCGCCCTTGTGGTTGGCTGGGGGCACACCGGATCCCGCCTTGGTGCGATGCTCAAGCATGCATTGGGTATGCGGGTGCTGGTTCATTCTCCACGCGTCAGAGATATCGGTGATTTCGAGCGTGCGTCTTCTCTGGAAGCCGGACTGGCAGAGGCAGATCTCATCTCTCTGCATACCCCCTTGCGGGACGAAACGCGCCACATGATCAACCGCAGCTCCCTCGAAGGGGTCAAACCCGGTGCCATTCTGATCAACACGGCAAGGGCCGGGCTTGTTGACGAGACGGCGCTTTTCGAGGCGCTCGAGAGCGGGAAGATTTTTGCCGCCGGACTTGATGTCTATGAAGACGAGGCGCTTGAAGGCCCGCTTGGCCGATCACCGCGCGTCATCTTCGCCCCTCATCTGGGGGGAGCGACCGAAGAGGCCATGCGGCGCATAGCCGTCGCCTCGGCGCAAAATGTTCTTACAGCCCTTTCCGGTGAGCGCCCCAAGACAGCGCTCAATCTGGGCTGAAGACTATCGAACAAACAAACGACAAGACAATGCAAGACAAGAGTTGAGCTATGCCAACCAGTGCGCAAGGCAGCCGTCTGGTCATCCGCCCGATGGAGCGCGATGACCTTGCTGCCATTCACAATATCAATACCGACTGCCTGACCATTTCGCTCCGCGACCACTATAGCAAGGAGCAGCTGAAAGCCTGGATGAAGGACCAGACCCTGGAAGGCTACTGGAATCGCCATGAAGCAGGAGAGGATTTTCTCGTTGCCGCTCGCAATGGCCTTGTGGTCGGCTATTGCAGTTGGCAAGGCGCGCAGTTGACCGCGCTTTTCGTCTCGCCTCACATACAGCGCAAGGGAATCGGTTCGGCTCTGGTCAAGGCCTGCGAGACGCGTGCAAAGCAAAAGATCACCTGGCTCAAGGCCCTATTGGGAGCATCAGACTTTTATGAAGCATTCGGCTTCGTGATTGATCGGGAAGGCCATGACGTCAAGCGCGGCGTGAAGATCCCGCATGTCGTCATGCGCAGGGAAGGGAAAAGCGCAAGCGATGACGGGGAATGAGTGCAGTAGCGCAAACCGGGGTAAGACGGGGTCAGACAAGCCTAGCGGACCAGATCGGCAACCTCGCAGCGCAGGAACTCAACCAGATCCTGCGGCTTGAGCCTGATCTGCAAGCCGCGACGACCACCATTTATATAGATCTCCGCCTGCCCCATTGCCGATTCATCAAGCACCGTGGGCACCCTCTTGCGCTGCCCGAGCGGGCTGATGCCACCAACCTTGTAGCCGGTCATCCGCTCGGCATCGTGGGTATCCATCATGCTGGCCGACTTGCCGGAAAAGGCCTTGGCCAGCTTCTTCATGTTGACTTCCCTGTCCGAGGCCAGAATGGCGCAGACCGGCTTGCCATCCAGCTCGATCATCAGGGTCTTGAAGACCTTTGAGGCTGGTTCGCCAATAGCCTCGGCCGCCTGAAGGCCGACACGCTCACCACCCGGAGCATAGTCATATTCGGTGAGGGAAAAGTCGATCTTGCCCTTCTTCAGGGCGTTTGTTGCCGGGGTACTTGTAGCCATTGGTCAGAGCCTGAGTTGGATAGGCAGGAAGGGAAGAAGGTAGGGAACAGGCAGCCTGTCCGGGGCTGCCTCAAGATGACCCGGCCTACAGGGACAGGATCAAAGTGCGATATGGCCGCTTTCAATAGCTGCTTCGAGCTTTGCAACGGCCTTGGCGAGATTCTCGTCGACGATGTGAAGATATTCCTTCCAGTCATCGACATGGGTCAGCTCTTCCTTGCCGTCGGAAATGCCGCGAAGTCCGATGAGCGGAACATCATGCAGCATGCAGGCCCGTAGCACCGCGAAGCTTTCCATATCCACCATGTCGGCATCGATCCCCTCATAGGCAGCGCCGGAGACGATATTGCCACCGGTTGACAGCGACGCTTCCAGAATGCCGGGAATGCGCAAGGGCATCGGCACATTGACCGGCAAATCGATGAAAGGCGTCAGCCCCTTCTCGAAGCCGAGCGCGGATGTGTCCATGTCGCGGTAGCCGATGGTGATGGCCTGATAGACTTCGGTCTGCTCAAGGCTTGCCGATCCGGCCGAGCCGAGTGAGACCACAAGGTCGGGCTTGCGGTCTTCTGCCTCCAGCCTTGCCAGCGTCGAAGAGACCACAATGGCCGATTCCACAGGACCGACGCCGGTCATCAGGGGGGCGATGTGGCCGCGAAGATGCTCGCCATATTCCGCATCCACCGCCATGACAAAGAGGATTGCCTTGTCAGCCACATGTTTCAATTCAAAATCCATCATTGCCTCACGTCCATCTGTTTTGCCATTTGCCCTAAATTGCGCCCCCTCCCTGTGGGAGTCGGGTGAAAGATCTCCCGACTTTTGTGCAATCCTCAAAGAGCGGCGTCAAGCATGTTGTTTGCGCAAAATGGAGGCAGAGGCATTCGCATCGGGTCGGTCTGCTCACAGTCACTGGGGACCTTTACGATCATCCCGGATCTGCCGACTTGTGTTCCGATCTGCAATCAGCATAATGATGAAAGCGCTTTCAGTCGCATCACAAGACCACTATCCCAACACAAGCTCACCTGAGATCAAACAGTTCCCGCCATCCTCTCCCCTTCTGGCCTCACAGACTGCAATGCCTGCAATGCCCCATTGGGAGACGGCCCTGACGATCACACAGACATTTTGAGGAGTTCGCGCATGAAACCCGCCATCTTATCCATCGCCCCCCTTGTGCCGGACTGCCAGAAGCAGCTGGAGGCAACCTACGACGTGCATCGGTATGATCTGAGCGAAGACAAGGACGGTCTTGTCGCCTCGATTGGAGAACAGATCAAGGCCGTTGTCACCAATGGTGGTCGGGGCATCGCCCGCGATCTCATCGAGCGCCTTCCCAACCTGGGGGTCGTCACCTCTTCCGGGGTCGGATATGATCCCATCGATGTCACAGCCTGCAATGAACGGAGCATCAAGGTTACCAATACGCCTGATGTGCTGACCGATGACGTGGCAGACCTCACCATCGCACTGCTTTTGGCGACCCGGCGCAACCTCATCGTCGGCGACGCCTATGTGCGAAACGGCAAGTGGGGAGAAAAAGGCCCCTTCACCCTGACGTCCTCAATCAAGGGCAAGCGGATCGGCATTGCCGGACTTGGCCGCATAGGACGAGCCATCGCCAGCCGCCTTGAGCCGATGAAACCGGAGCTTGGCTATTGGGGTCGCAATCCGCAAAGCGGCATCGATTATCATTATGAGAGCGACCTTTTGGCGCTTGCCGAATGGTCAGACATTCTGATCGCCTCCATGCCGGGCGGGGCTGCGACGCAAGGCGTTGTCAGCGAAAAGGTGCTTGAAGCGATCGGCCCCAAGGGCAGTTTCATCAATATCGCCCGTGGCAGTGTGGTCGATGAAAAGGCTCTTATCGCCACCCTTGGCGACGGCCGTCTGGGCAGTGCAGGGCTTGATGTGTTCCTCAATGAACCCAACCCCGATCCCGCCTTCCGTGCGCTCGGAAATGTCGTGCTGCATCCGCATAATGCCAGCGGAACGATGGAGACCCGCGGAGCCATGTCGCAATTGGTTCTCGACAATCTCGCGGCCCATTTTGCAGGCAAACCGCTGATCACGCCTGTCAACTGATCGCAGATGAGGGCTCGCCGCGGTTTGTGCGCCGGGCCTTCTCCCTTCTTGTCGTCCGGGCAGAGCACCCTGACAGAGGTCTCCCCGTCCCCTGTCCCCTCTTGCCCTTTCCGCGTCACGGATTGTCTTGCAGTGCCGTGATCGTGGTGCGAATGCGGCGCAATCCATCTTCCAGCAGCATGCGGTTTTGCGGCGCTCCGATACAGAGCCTGATGCCCATAGGTCTGGCCCTGATGTCGTCGCCGGCAGCAAACTGGCTGATCGGGGAGGCTATGACCTTGACCTTTTCCAGCGCCTCCAGCAGTGCACCGGTGCGGACTGTATCCGGAGCTGGCAGCAGCACATGCATGCTCGCCGGATCGGTCTGCAAGGCCATCCCGTCAAAGACGCGACCAAGGATTGCCTGACGCTTTGCGATCTCCCGACGTTTCTTGCCGATGACAATCCCATATTGTCCGGTCCGCACGAGATATGTCGCAAGAGATGCCATCAGCGGGGCGGTCATCCAGACCGTCGACCGTTGAGCCTTGTCCACTCTTTCCAGCATTTTCTCAGGCGAAGCCAGATAGCAGATGCGCAAGCCCGGAGCCCAGCTTTTCGACAGGGTGCGGCTATAGAAAACATGATCGGGGGCGAGTTCTGACAGGCTCATGGGTGGTGCCTTGAGCAAGAAGCCATAGGCATCATCCTCAAGCGCGTAAATGTCATGTTCTTTCAGGAGCCCGGCGATCTGCGTGCGCCGCTCAAGGGGCATGGTCACCGATGTCGGGTTCTGCATGTTGGGCATGCAGAAGAGCAGCCGGACGGGAGCCTCTCGGCAGAGCTGATCAAGGGACTGCGGGCAGATCCCCTGCGCGTCGCTTTGGACCGTGACCACATCCAGATGCAGCATTTCGCAAGCCAGACGGACAACCGGATAGGTCAGCTCTTCCACCGCAACACAATCGCCGGGATGGCATGCGGCAAGCAGGGCCAGCATCAGGGCATGCTGTCCGCCACTGCAAATGGTCAGGGCCTCATGGCCGAAGATCGGCACGGCCCGCTCCTCATTCAACCAATACCAGATCATGCGACGGTCATAGGCGGAGCCGGCATTGTTGCGGTAGTCGAGCGTGTCACAATCTGCATTGCCCAGCACATTTTGCAGCCCATTTCGGAAGATTTCGTCCTGCTCAGGCAAGACAAGACGGTTGCGACCAAAATCGACAAAATCCCCCGCCGGATCTGACAGGGAAAAATCAACCGCCCTTGCATCGCCATTCATGCGCACGAAGGTGCCGCGACCGACCTCGCCCACCGTCAGCCCCATGGCGTCAAGCTCGGCAAAGACGCGGGTGGCGGTGCCCAGCGACAGACCGAAGCGGTAGGCAAGTTCCCGATGGGTTGGCAACCGGTCCCCCGGTTTGAGGTCTCCGCTTTTGATGTCCTGGGCGAGCTGGCTTACCACCTGTCGAAATTTTGTCCGCATGTCCTGTCTGCCCCGAAATGAAATCCTGATACAATCAGCTAATTGTCTTTATAAATCCACCTGAAAAGTCAGAAACTTGCCAAGCGAACTTCATTTAATACACTGATTATATTGTCATATATACAATATATCGGTTGCGCCAAACATCTTATTACAATTTACTTTTTGTATCAAATAAATCCCTCTCCACTTTCTGTCGAACAGGAGTTCCAATGAGCAAGATCGCACCACAGCGGCAGTTGTTCGATATTCCGGATGATGTTGCCTATTTCAATTGCGCCTATAATTCCCCGTTGCTGAAAGCCTCAGCCGACGCCCTGGTAAAAGGAGCCTATTCCAAATGCCATCCGTGGCAACGGGCCGCGGGCGACTTTTTTGATGATGCGGAAAGCTTCCGTTCGCTTGCGGCCAAAGTGTTCGGCGGCAAGCCGGACTGCTATGCCGTTATTCCCTCGGCCAGCTATGGCACATCAACGGTGGGGCGCATTTTCGAGGACATCCTGACAGCAAGAGACGAAATCGTGGTTCTGGACGAAGCCTTTCCGTCCAACTATCTGCCCTGGCTCAAGATCAGCCAGATCACGGGTGCCAAGCTGGTGACCGCACCGACACCGGATGATTATAACTGGACAAAGAGCGTTCTGGACCGGATCACGGCCAGGACAAAACTCGTCGCCGTGCCCAATTGCCACTGGACCAACGGGGCAACGCTTGATCTTGACGCCATTTCGGAAGCAGCGCGACAGAACGGGGCCTGTCTGGTGCTGGAGGTTACCCAGTCACTTGGAGCAATGCCGCTTGATCTTGAGCGCATCAAACCGGACTTCATGATAGCCGCAGGCTATAAATGGCTATTCTTCCCCTATGGCCTGAGCCTGTTCTATGTAGATCCCAAATGGCATGAAGCAAGACCGCTCGAAGAAAGCTGGCTCTCCCGCGACGGGGCCGAGGCCTTCGAAAAGCTGGTTGACTATACCGACCTCTATCAGCCCGGTGCACGCCGCTTCGAGATGGGCCAGAAGGCGATCCCGACCCTGCTGCCCGGTGGATTGGTGGCGCTGGGTCAGCTTGTAGACTGGGGTGTCGATGCGATTGCAGCCTCCCTTGCCGGGATCAATGACAGGATCGCGGCAATGGTCGAAAAAGCCGGGTTCGAGCCTGTGCCGAAAGACCATCGCAGCCCGCATATTCTCGGCGCCGCATCAAGCAAACCTCTGCCAGCGTCCTTCATCGCGGATCTTGCCGCAAAGAATATTTTCATCAGCCGACGCGGCAGCTCATTGCGCTTTGCGCCGCATCTGCATGTCACGGACAATGATCTGGACAGGCTGGAGACCGTGCTCGGGGCCTTGGGATCTTGATCAGCCCTTTCAAAGACACGCTCGACACCGTGAAGGGCTAGTGGGGACCCCACACGTTTGGTAAGCGCATATCTACGCCTTGTGTTGCACGTGGATGGATGGCACGAAAGGAAATGGTGCAAAAGGAAAAGGCGGCTTGCACGCCGCCTTTTTGATTCATCTCCAGACCGATACAGGCCCGATCCCGGTCACTTCACAACCGGGGTTGCCTTATCCGAATTCCGGTCCGCGAGGCCGATAGGTACGGGTGTCCTGCCAGTCTTCCATCAGCGCACGCAGGCCCGGATCGGAGCCTTCAGGCAGTATGATCTTTGCTGTGACCAGCAGATCGCCGCGTTTGCCATCGCGGTCCGGCAGGCCCTTGCCTTTGAGGCGCAGGCTCTTGCCCGAGCTCATGCCTGCGGGGATTTTCACTTCTGCCTTGCCTTCAAGGGTCGGAATACGGATCTTGGCTCCCAGCACCGCCTCGTAAAGAGTGACAGGCAGCTCAAGGCGAACATTGTTCTCTTCAACCTCGAACAGCTTGTGCGGCAGGATCTGGATGGTCACCAGCGCGTCCCCTGCCGGGCCCGTGCGGCTTTCAAAGCCCTGCCCTTTCATGCGGATGGTCTGGCCGTCCTTGACGCCCCTGGGCACGGTCATGTCGAGGGTCTTGCCGGTGGGCAGATGCACCCGGCGTTTCTCGCCCGAGACGACATCTTCAAGCGAGACCGAAAGCTTGGCTTCGGCATCCTGCCCCTTTTGCGGCTGGCTGCGCTGGTGAGCACCATGGCCATGGCCGCCACCAAAGGGGTCGTGCCCGGCTCCGCCACCAAACGGGTTGCCGCCAGCGCGTCGACGTCCGCCGCCCATGCCGCCGCCCATATTGCCGAAAATCTCGTTCAGAATATCGTCTGCGGTCCCACCGCCGAACGGGTTACCACCACCCGAGCCGAAGGGGTTTCCGCCTCCACCGCCGCCAAAGGGATTGCCACCGGCAAAGCCGTGGAATTTTTCCTTGCCCTGCTCGTCAATCTCGCCGCGGTCATACTTGCCGCGCTTTTCCTTGTCACCGACAATCTCGTAGGCCTGATTGACCTCGGAGAATTTTTCCTGCGCTTTGGGATCATCCTTGTTCTGGTCAGGATGATATTTCTTTGCCAATTTGCGGAAAGCGCTTTTGATCTCGCGCTCATCCGCAGACTTGGAAACACCAAGTACGCTGTATGGATCTCTCATATCTCTATTCCTCACCCCTATCGGTGCGCCCGTCCGGCACGCGCCGACAGTGTCTGAATGGATTGGCTTCCCGCACGAAAAACATGGCCCTCGAACAAGCGACCATGTGCAATTCGCGCATTGAATTTTTTACGTTACCACTGATATAGAGAGTCTAAGTTTAAATTTCCATAGGAAAGCAGATAACAGTCATGAACATTGATCTTCTCCGCCGTCTTTGTGAAACACCTGGTGTTCCCGGCCGCGAACATCGCATTCGCGAGCTTATTGAAACAGAAGTCGAAGGCCTTTTCGATGATGTCTATACCGATCCGATGGGCTCCCTGATCTGCACCCGCTATCCGACCGCCGAAGCGGGAGAAGATGAGGATGCCGAACGGATTCTGCTTCTTTGCCACATGGACGAAATCGGCTTTCTGGTCAGCCATGTATCCGACAAGGGCTTCATTTCCATCGACCCCGTCGGCGGTTTTGATGCGCGCACCCTGTTTGCCCGACGTGTGCTGGTTTGCACCGAGGATGGCGACTATAAGGGCGTGATGAATCCCGGTGGCAAAGGCCTCCACATCTCCACACCGGAAGAGCGCAAGAAACTGCCCGAAGTGACCGACTTCATCGTTGATCTCGGCTTTGGTGAAAAAACCAAGGACAAGGTCAAGGTCGGTGACTATATCGTGATGGACGAGCCTTTCATGGAGATCGGCGACAAGGTCGTCTCCAAGGCGCTGGACAACCGGATTGCCTGCTGGCTGGGCATCGAGGTGATCAAGCAGCTGGTGGAAGACAAATCCAAACATGCCTGCGAAATCGTCGTCGCCTTCACCGCTCAGGAAGAAGTGGGCCTGCGTGGCGCACGCACAGCCTCCTTCGGCATTGATGCCGACATCGCCATCGGCGTTGATACAACCCTTTCATGCGACACACCGGGCACCCCTGAAAAAGACACCATCACCACGCAAGGAAAAGGTGTCGGGCTCGACATCAAGGATGGCTCCTTCATCGCCGACATCGATCTGGTGGAAGAACTCGAAGCCGTTGCAAGCGAGAAAAATGTCCCCACCCAGCGCTTCATTCTGGCCCGTGGCGGGCAGGATGGTGCAGCCGGTCAGCAGGCCGGTTCGGGCACCCGTGCCGCAGCAATCGGAGTTGGCACGCGCTACATTCATACGGTCTGCGAGATGATCGACAAAACCGACCTGACCGCTGGCAAAGACTTGCTGGTGGCCTATCTGGCCAAGCATTGATCCGCGCCCGGATCTGCTGTCACAAGATTGCGAATGGGGGCACAAGGCCCCCATTTTTCTGCCTGCGCGACACCGCGCATCGTCCCGGTGAAAATCGCGTGTTTTCAAACATGACTTCAACTTAAAGCATGCCTTCAAGCGCGTTGTACCGCTATGCAACATTGCTTGAAGAAGGGCAAAAGCGCGAGTCAATTGAATCCCTTAAGAGATGTTGCTGAGATCTTGATTCCGCTTTTTAAAGCTTTTGTTAACCATGAAGTTCAAAGGCCGTTAAGAGCCTGATTCAAGTCGTTCATGCAGCCCTTGAAGCAATCTTCGAGAAAAAACCGACTCATAATCTGGGCGCCAAACAAGGCGCGTTTTCAGCAAAAAGGAGGCCCGAAGGCCTCCTTGTGACGGGATTTCATCTCGTGTAAGGGCCTTCTCAACGTCTCTTTTTGAGGCGTTTCTCGATCTGCCGTCTTTCCCAATCGTCGCCGAAAATGTTGATCACCTCGAACGTGTTGAAACCGTTTATGGCAACCCCGATGCCCCAACCCAAGGCTGGCCATATCACCCACAGATAATCCGGGCTAGTCCACAGGTTGATGATGAGCAACAGCACCATCACGCAAACATAGACGGTGGCATGGGTATAGAAGGACTTGATGTCTCGCACATATTCCATGGCGGCAGTTTCTTCCGCCGACAGTTGCGGCAGAATCTGTGCCGGATTGACAGCTCTGGCGGCAGGGTCCTGCTGCTGTTGAAACTGGGATTGGCTATTGTCGAATTCAGTTGTCATGGTCTGTTCCTTGCGTAAATCCTGAAACTGGACTTCGAGAACAGCTGCCAGACATTTGAGGGTCTCCGGGCTGGCTTTGGCACCGCGTTCGATGCGCTGTAATGTGCGGGTCGAGATGCCCGCCATATCGGCCAGTTGTTCCTGAGAGAGCCCCTTGTCCAAGCGAAGTTTGCGAATGATCATCATTTTGGTCCCCAGAAAGCAGATGCCCTTATGCATAACAGGCATCGGCTTGCATGTCTCATGCTTGGTCTTTTCATTTTGCCTCTTCGGTTGCTGAGGCATGCTTCGAAGTGCCTCCTGACGCAACCGAAATGGCGTTCGCTGTTCCTGACGCAAGCCTCTCACCCTTGACCGGTGCTCACCACGTCATGCAGGCGACAGCGACCGCCATTGCCCCGACTCCGGCACGACAGCAAGGCGACAGGCGCGTGACAGATCCTTCTCTTTCGTCATTGGAAGGCCCTCCCTCCTGCCTGCCTTGTCAGTTGCCACCGCCTTCAGTGAAGCCCCGCTTCACGACCCCAGCGCCTTAATGCTTCAACGCTTCCGCACTTGCTGGCCTTCCGTCGGCATCTGCATTGACCGGAGATTTGCCCCTTCATATGCGTGAAACATTTCACTTTGTCGACAGGACGTGTTTCCGGTCGAGGCGTGATCCCCATCCTGATCCCCGTCCTGATACGGGTTCAACATCATGACTGAATGTGGATGCAAGGCAGGCTTGCTTTTTATCGCTCCCTTCTGGCCTGCATTCGTGATATGCGTCCTTATGTCCATCGGCTCATCACATAGGTCACCCCAAAGCCATGCGATTTGAGCCGGACGTCCTTTGCTCGGGCTCAAGATGGGCGGACAGTTCCAATCGCCATTCCATGGTTCCAAAAGAAAGAGGCCGGTTTTGCTCTTCTATCTCACACTCATTTTCCTGTGCCAATTGCTTGGTGAAGTGATCGTGACATTTTTCAAGCTCCCTTTCCCCGGCCCGGTGGTCGGCATGGCGCTGATGTTTACGGGTCTGCTGATCAAGGGCTCCATTCCCGAAGGGCTGGGCAAGGCGGGCGACGCGCTGCTGTCCAATCTGACGCTTCTGTTCATTCCGGCCGGGGTTGGCATCATGGCCAATGCCGAGCTTATCCAGCGGGAATTTCTGCCGATCACGATCTCTGTCGTGCTCAGCACCTTTCTTGCCATCGCGGTAACCGGCCTGGTGATGACATTCCTGACACGGCACAAACCGGTTGGCGGACACAAGGGAGATGCGGCATGACGGATCGTTTGGAAGCCCTTTGGCTGCATCTTGGCGACAGTCCCCTGCTCTATCTGAGCCTTACACTCGTTGCCTACCAGATCGGCCTTTACTGCTATGAGAAGTCGGGCCGCAAGCCGCTGGTCAATCCCCTGCCAATCGCTGTCGTGCTGATCATCACGGTCCTGCTTCTGACAGGTACCTCTTACGAGCGCTATTTCGAAGGTGCCTATTTTCTGCATTTCCTGCTCGGTCCGGCGACGGTGGCGCTGGCCATTCCGCTCTATCGACAATTTGACAAGGTACGCCGGTCAGCCTTTGCAATTCTGGTCAGCCTGTTGATCGGCTCGATCACATCGGTGGTCTCGTCGGTCCTGATCGCCTGGGTGCTCGGCGGGTCGGAAATGTCCTTTCTTTCCCTGGCACCCAAGTCGGTGACAACGCCGGTGGCGATGGGCATCACCGAGGTGCTTGGCGGCATTCCCTCGCTCACCGCCGTATTGGTCGTTATCACCGGCATTCTCGGGGCGACGCTCGGACCGCTGGTGCTCAATCTGGTGGGGGTCAAGGGCTGGGCCGCGCGCGGGCTTGCCATCGGCACCGCAGCACACGGCCTTGGTACGGCGCGCAAATTGCAAGTCAATGAAGAAGCGGGCGCCTTTTCCGGTCTTGCCATGGGGCTCAATGCTCTGGCCACGGCCATTCTTCTGCCGATTGTCTGGTTTTGGCTATTCTAGAGCATGACGGGCAGAAGGCCGGTCGTCCCTTTCCCGTGATTGAAGCAGGAAGGAGACCATCCTGATCCGTTGCCCGAAAAGAAACGCCACGCGGCTTCTCCTCGCCCGATTGAGGCAGGGACTGCGCTGTCTTTCCTTTGCCGGGCCGGATCTCAGTGTTGATCCATGATCTTGCCGGAATATACGAAATTGCCATAGTGACTAACCGGATGATCATAGGAAGCCCAGATGTCACCGCCGCATTCCTCGCGCCAGCGATGACAGAAAGAATAGTCCTCGGACAATTCCAGATCTTCGGTGATCACCTTGTTGAATGGTGTCAGAAACTCGGTAAACAGATCTGCAAAGGCCGGGATCTTCTTGAAATGATGGCGATCGACAATGTAGGGGCATTTCTCGATCATCCTGGTAATCGCGTCGCGCGATATGAGCATGATGCCGGTTCCGCAAGCATCGACGGAGATGAATTTGCCTTCCTGTTTCTGCTCCGGATCCAGCCGCCCAAGAAAATCCATCGAATGCGCCTTGGCCTTGGCAAACTCATAGCCTTCGGTCGCCAGAATATAGAATTTCTCAAGACTGATGCTGCGCTTGGGATAGAGAATGCCGACAATGTCCTTTTTGAGCTTCAACATGTCGATGATCAGCTGCGGCTCGAAAGACATGTCATTGTCGATGAACAGCAGATGCGTGCACTCCTTCTGATGATAATAGAAGTTGGAAATGAGAAAGTTGCGGGACAAGACGATGTCGGCTGTGTCCACGTCCATGAAAGAGGAATGAATCTTGTTGGCCAGCAGCACGGCAGTTGTCATGATGAGGCTTTTCGTCGTCTCGACATGGCAATTTGATCCATAGGCAGGCATCGCCATGCCAACCTTGATCCGGGAGGGAGATGTGGGCTTGGCACCTTTTTGACTGGAGGACATGGGCAACTCTGACAGGCGAGGATGAAAGACATGAATAAGCCAGAGAAACGAATCTCTCTGGCTGGACAGGATTGTCTGATGATAGTCTGAAAGGGGCGATTTAGCCAGACCTGTCCCAATTGACAGAGCATGCCACACGGTGGCGCCGCCTTATAGCTTTGCCCGACGCTGAAGCTCTTCTATGGCGAAGGGTTTGCCGTGGGCGGGATAGATTGTCCTGACCTTCCTCTTGATCAGCTTTTTCCAGCTCTCCGCGATTTTCGGCTTGTCCGTCGCAAAGATCGGCAAGGATGGGCCAAAGGTCAGCGGGAAGCCGTTCATGGCGAGATCACCGACAAAGGCGGAACCGTCGTCAAGCAGGATAGACAGAGAGCCCGGTGAATGGCCCGGTGTGGCCGTTATGACCCCGTCGATGCCGTAATCCTCAAGCGGGAAATCCTCGTCCCCCAGCGTGATGTCGGCCTTGCAGGGCTCCAGTCGCAAGCCCTTGCTGTAGCGGTTGAGCATGGAGCCAAGGATCAGCCCCCAGATGGTGATGCCCGGAGGCATGGACCGCAAGCCCTGTTCCAGAACAACCTGCTCATTGCGATGCAGGATGACGGGCGCTCCGGTCAGCTCCTTGATCTTGGCAACGCAGCCGATATGGTCCCAATGGCAATGGGTAAGGATGATGGCCTTGAGGTCATGCGCCTCGACACCGGCCGCCTCAAGCCCCTTGGCGAGGTCTTCGCAGGCAGTTGGCCCCGGCATGCCACCGTCAATCAGAATGGCCCCGCGCTGACGGATGATATAGCAATTGTCGGCCCCGACCGGGATCGTATGAATTTGCATGCCCCTTCTCCTCTTTCTTCCCGTGACGACAGATGTGCCAGAAGCCCGCCGAAAAACAGGAAGCCACCGACAAGGCTTCAATCGCCATGATCGGGACAGGTCTTCTCATAGGCAGGACAAATTGAAGCGCGACATGCTTGCTATGCCAGCTCTCCAGCTTCCATGGCAGCGTTCAGGTCCTTGCCCAGCGCCTCTAATACCGCCGCGATGATGCCATCGGCATCGAGACCATTTTGAGCATATATGTCATCGGGCTTGCCCTGTTCGCAATATCTGTCCTGCATGGCCAACGTGCGGATTTTGAGATGGCCGTCGAGCATTCCTTCGGCAGCCAGAAGATGCAACACCTGAGAGCCGAAGCCACCCACGGCCCCTTCCTCAATCGTGATCAGCATCTCATGGGTTCCAGCCAGTTTCAGGATCATGCCGCGATCAAGCGGCTTGGCAAAGCGGGCATCCGCAACAGTTGTCGACAGGCCATAGCTGTCAAGCCGTTCGGCGGCCGCCAGGCTTTCCGCCAGCCGAGTGCCAAGCGAGAGGATCGCAACCTTGCTGCCTTGACGCACAATGCGTCCCTTGCCGATTTCAAGCGGCACACCGTCATCGGGCAGATCCGTGCCGACGCCTTCACCGCGCGGATATCGGAAGGCAATCGGGCCATCGTCATGGGCCCTTGCGGTCGCGACCATGTGGACCAGTTCCGCCTCGTCAGCTGCGGCCATGACCACCATGTTCGGCAGCGATGACAGAAAGCCGATATCGAAGGCCCCGGCATGGGTCGGACCATCGGCTCCCACGAAACCGGCGCGATCAATGGGAAAGCGAACAGGAAGATTCTGGATCGCGACGTCGTGCACGACCTGATCATAGGCCCGTTGCAGGAAAGTCGAATAGATGGCGCAGAAAGGCTTGAAGCCTTCGCAGGCGAGCCCTGCCGCAAAGGTGACGGCATGTTGCTCGGCGATCCCGACATCAAAGGTCCGGTCCGGAAATTCCTTCTGAAACAGGTCAACCCCTGTCCCCGAGGGCATGGCCGCAGTGACCGCGACAATCTTGTCGTCCTTGCGCCCCTCGCGCAAAAGGCTTTCACCGAAGACCTTGGTGTAGGTCGGGGCATTGCTGGGCGGCTTGAGCTGGGTGCCGGTCATTACATCAAACCGGGAGACACCGTGATATTTGTCGCTGGCGTGCTCGGCAGGCGGATAGCCCTTGCCCTTCTGGGTGACCACATGCACCAGAATCGGCCCCTTGTCGATATCGCGAACATTTTTCAGGATCGGCAGCAAATGATCCAGATTGTGCCCGTCGATAGGTCCGACATAATAGAAGCCAAGCTCTTCGAACAGAGTGCCTCCGGTCACGAATGAGCGGGCAAACTCTTCCGCCTTCTGGGCTTTCTCCTTGAAGAAACGGGGCAACTGGTGCGCCAGCTGTTTGGCAACATCGCGCAAGGACAAGAAGGTCTTGCCGGAAATGAGGCGCGCCAGATAGGCGCTCATGGCTCCTGTAGGCGGCGCGATCGACATGTCATTGTCATTGAGAATGACAATGAGACGGCTATCGAGTGCACCGGCGTTGTTCATGGCTTCATAGGCCATGCCTGCGCTCATTGCTCCGTCTCCGATGACGGCCACCACATTGCGCTCTTCGCCGCGCAGTTCAGCTGCAACCTGCATGCCCAGACCGGCGGAGATGGAGGTGGAGCTGTGACCTGCTCCGAACGGGTCATATTCGCTTTCCGATCTCTTGGTGAAGCCGCTCAGCCCACCGGGCTGGCGCAAGGTGCGGATGCGATCCCTGCGACCGGTCAGGATCTTGTGTGGATAGGCCTGATGGCCGACATCCCAGATCACCCGATCATAGGGAGTGTTGAAAATATGATGCAGGGCAACGGTCAATTCCACAACGCCAAGCCCGGCGCCCAAATGGCCACCGGTGACAGACACCGCATCAATCGTCTCGGAGCGCACCTCCTGGGCAAGCGTCTTCAGTCTTGCAAGATCAAGAGACCGAATATCCTCGTGGGAGTGGATGCTGTCGAGCACTGGTGTTTTAGACAATTCCGTCACCTGTCTTTTTCTTGCAAGCGTCGTGCGTCTCACACATCGCTCGATCCTTTTGCGGTTGGTTACTTTGGCCCAACTCTTCAGGCAAAGAGTAAGGCCTTTTCGGCGTCCGGTCGCTTCACTTTTTATCCTATACGCAAGCCTTTCGGGTATGGATCCGGGAAGGGCTGCATTCTCCGGTCGCCCAGCCATTGCAAATGTCGGGTCGCATGGCCATAAAACCGGGCTCTAATCGATTATGTCTATAGGGAAAAGGGCAATAGGGCAAGGTTGCGACATCTCCCCAAAAGGTCAAATTGAAAAGTCGCATACTCCCTATGCCCATCTTATGTCCAATTGAGGACGCGCTTGAGATTTGTCCAGAGGCCGCCCGAAGCATGCCCCTTGACCAGCTTCTTTCGCATCTGACCGATAAGGACCTGATCTGCAAGCCGAAGCTGTCCTGCACGGTCCAGATCCATTGCAAGCCGCAGGGCTTCGGCAAGATGTCGATCAGAGTTGATCGGATCAACATCGGACAGCTTCCGATGACATTGCATCAGATTGCGCTGGTGTGTATGACGAGACGGTGCAAAGTTGGCCATCTTTTCAAAAAGCGAAAGGGCCGCATTGAAGGCGACCAGGGCACCGGGCGCATCCCCCAGCGCCTGTTTCATGTCGCCAATCCTCGTCTGAATGAGATTGAGGCTGGTCTGGTTCTCCACCCGTTTCTTGTCCAGCGCGACAAGGCGCTCGCAAGCCTCAAGCCCCTCCTCATAACAGGCCAGCGCGTTGGCGAGGCTCTGCCTTTCCCGATGAACATCGCCAAGCTTGAGGGCCGCAGTGATCAGCTCACGCAGACAGTGCGGATTGTCCGGATCGCTTTTCATCTGACTTCTGGCGGCTTCAAGTGCGCCATATTGATCTGATTTCACGGGTGAGTTGGCCAAAGCGTCATCCGGGGAACTGGCCGAAGTGCCGACATGAGACATAAACGAGGATCCTTCCCCTTGGGTGCAACAATATTTGAGAAATGAATAGCTGGAAACCGGCGACCCGTCTGAATGCATCGCCTTCAAAAACAAAAAAACCCGACACGATTGTCCGCGTCAGAATAGAAACGCCCGCCTGAGGGGCCTCACCAGTTTACCGATGTCATTGAAAAGAAAAAAGACAACGAGGATTTTGCCACCATTTTTGTTCGGATTGGATTAAAAAACTCTTTTCTTGCCGGTTCTGCTTCGTAAAAAACCGAATTGACGTGGTCGGTGCATCGGCTTATGAATTTAGAACAAATGAAGAACAATTCTAATTTTTCAACCTTTGCAAACAGGGGAAAACGACGTGACAGAAACAATGCTGGCAGAGCCTTCCGCAATTCTCGCTCATGTCTCTGTGGGGACGAATGATTTTGCCAAAGCCCGGGCCTTTTACATCGCCGTGATGGAAACAATTGGAGCCAATGTGATCATGGATCTTGAATTCGGCCAGAATGTCGGAGCCATTGCCTTTGGCAAGCAGCATCCGGAATTCTGGGTTCAGTCTCCCCATGATCAGGCCGCCGCAACCGCAGGCAATGGTGTGCATGTTGCGTTTCAGGCGAGCAGCAAGGAGATGGTTCATGCCTTTTGGGACAAGGCTTTGGAAATGGGGGCAACACCGGATGGCGAGCCCGGCCCGCGCCCCCATTATAGTGAGTCTTACTATGGCTGTTTTGTCCGCGATCTGGACGGCAACAAGATTGAAGCCGTGCATATTGCCATTTTTGACGAATTCAAAGGGGACTAACGGCCCCGAGTTGCATTTTGGGAATGGCTAACTTTGCCATTCCCCCTTATCTCTGTCTTGCCGGAACGCGCTTTCCGAAGACCTTCGCCTTGTCGCAGTGATCTGCCCGAGGTTATTCTATTTTCGCCCTGATTGTATTTTTTCATTTCGAGACCCTTCTTTTTGCAGGAGCAAGCATGTTTGAACATTTTCCGTTTATTGCCATCACCATAGCCCTTGCAGCCCTCACCATGGCACCGGGACTGGACACGGTTCTTGTCTTGCGCAACTCCTCCCGCGGTGGATTTGCCGATGGGCTCCTGACCAGCCTTGGCATTTGCTGCGGACTGTTTGTTCATGCGATCATATCGGCCATGGGCCTGTCGGTGCTTCTGCTTCAGTCCGCCTATCTGTTTGCCTTGCTTAAATTTGCCGGAGCGCTGTTTCTGATCTATCTGGCCTGCCAGTCGTTGCTGGCGGCCTGGCACGGTCAGGGATTGGTGATCACACAAGAGAAGGGGCGCAGCCTGCATGTCGGCCGATCCGTTCGCGAGGGAATCCTGTCCAACGTTCTTAATCCCAAGCCGATCCTTTTCTACATGATGTTCCTGCCGCAATTCATCGATCCGGCACATTCGGCGCTGGTGCAATCCATCGCGGTGGCCGCTCTTCATTTCATTCTCGGCATGATCTGGCTGGGGGCGCTTGCCTTCATGGTCAATGGGGCAAGACGTTTTCTTGCCCGCCCCATGGCCGCAAGAGGACTGAACATCATGACTGGCGGGCTGTTGCTGTTTTTCGGTCTGGAGCTGGTGCTTTTCGAGCGCAACTGAGGGCTCTTTTCAACGATCCTACGAAAGACAAATGCGAGATTTCGTCTCGTTGACTTATCTCTCCGGCTATGAAAACAAAGTATTTCCAAATATGTCTTCGCCTCATTCGCTTTTGACAGGGACCGGAAAAGCCAATGAAAAAATTGATGAGATCACTCTCGTGGGCTTTAAGCCTGATCATGGCCGTCGGCATGGGATTGCTTATTCTCAGCTGGTATGGTGACGAGCTACAAATTCAGAACACGCTTGAGGGACAGGGCAATGTCCAGATCGGGGGGCCCTTCTCTCTGACCGACCACACGGGAAAGCCGGTGACAGAAGCCGACTTCACGGACAAGCCGCTGGCGATTTATTTCGGCTACACCTTCTGCCCCGATGTCTGCCCGACGACCCTTAGCGAAATGACCCTCTGGACCGAGGAACTGGGCGAAGATGCGAACAAGCTGCGCTTTGTCTTTGTGACGGTCGATCCCGAACGGGACGATCAGGAGTCCCTTGCCGATTATGTCGGGGCCTTCTTTGACGACCTCATTGGCTTGCGCGGCACGCGGGAGCAGACCGATGCGATCATCAAGCTCTACAAGGTCTATGCTAAACGGGTTGATGACGGCAGCGGGGACGGGGATTATGTCATGGACCACACAGCGTCGGTCTTTCTGATGGACAAGGGGGGCGACTTCAAGGGCACCATTGCCTATGGGGAGGCCCATGACAGCGCCGTTGCCAAGCTGCGTCGGCTGATTGCTGGCACAGAGACGCTTTGACCTCCTGTACAGGTCTCGGGCTGCTTGCCTCTTGACGGACCGGGAAGGACGCGCCTTGGCCCCTGATCGCCTGATACTCTGATAGCATGATGGCAAGATCGTCTGATGACCTGATAGTGTGATGACCTGATCGCCTAATAGCTTTAGGTGGGAAGAGGCCTACCCATACTCGTCGGTGCGCCTTGTACCCCGCGTCCTTTCCCGGGGCTGTTTTGCTCCTATAACCCTGCTCCTTCCCAGACTCTGGCGTTCCTATGTCCTCCGCCCCTTAGCCCTTGCCCCTTTCTTTCCTCCCCTTTGATCTCAGGCTTGCAAGCTGCGGATGGCTGTGATTAATGGCGCTGTCGCCTTTTCATCAACCAGACCAGCGGACCCTTTTTCCATGAGCAGAATGCGCCTTGATCAGGCAATGGTCGAACGGGGCCTTTGCGCCTCCCGAGCCAGAGCACGCGATGCGATCAAGCGCGGCTATGTTTCGGTCAATGGTCAACGGGCCAGCAAGGCCAGCCAGATGGTTGACGAGGGGATGCGCATCGAAGAGCAAGATCCGGCCGCCGCCTATGTGTCGCGTGCGGCGCTCAAGCTGCTTCACGGGTTGGAGCATTTCGGCTTTGATCCGAGGGATCAGGTCTGCGTCGACATTGGCGCCTCTACCGGCGGCTTCTGTCAGGTGCTGCTCGAGAGAGGGGCCCGCATGGTCTATGGCATTGATGTCGGCCATGACCAGATGCATCCGAGCCTCAGAGGCAATCCGCAGCTGGCGGTATTGGAGGGGATCAATGCGCGCCAGCTCGACCGCAGCCATGTGCCGGACCCCTTCAGCTTTCTTGTCAGTGATGTGTCCTTTATTTCCCTGAGGCTGGCCCTGCCGCCTGCTCTTCTGATGGCCGAGCCCCGGTTCTGTGGCGATCCTGCTGGTCAAAACCGCAATTCGAGGTTGGCAAGGAAGGTATCGGCAAAGGCGGTCTTGTGCGCGATGCAGATGAGGGAAAACGGGCAGCCGAAGCAATTGCCAAATGGATCGATGGCGAGGAAGAACAAGCCGTTGCAGGCTGGAAGAGCCTGTCGCTCATCCCCTCCCCGATTCTCGGCGGTGACGGCAATGCGGAATATCTGCTCGGGGCCGTCAAGAGCTGACATCTCTCAACCGGACCAGGGGCTGCCCGATCAGATCCAGATACTGGCGAGTATACCCAGAAACAGGATCCAGCCTACCTGCGTGTTGGAGCGGAACAGGTTGAGGCATTGAGCGCCATTGTTGATTTGAAGCTTCCAGATCTGCCAGCCCATGTGCATACCCGCAAGAGCAAGCCCGAGATAGGCGGGCCAACTGGCCCCGGCCATCACAAAGCAGGCGGTCATGAAGAGAATCATGATGCCATAAAAGGCTCCGAGCCAGATCTTGGTGTTTTCGGCGAATAGCAGAGCGGTGGATTTGACGCCGATCATGACGTCATCTTCCTTGTCCTGGTGGGCATAGATCGTATCGTAACCGATGGTCCAGACAACAGCGGCGGCATACATCAGGACCGGTGCGACATCAAGCCGCGCCGTGATTGACGTCCAACCGACCAGAGCGCCCCACGAAAAGGCCAGTCCGAGGACCAGTTGCGGCCAATGGGTGATCCGTTTCATGAAAGGATAGATGACCACGACGATCAGCGAGGAAAGGCCAAGCAGCTTGGTATAGTCGTTGAACTGGAGCAGAACAAAGCCACCGACCAGCAGTTGGAAGTTCAGCCAGCCCCAGGCTTTGCGGCGGGAAACCTGATGGCTTGGAAGCGGTCTTGAACGGGTCCGCTCCACGCGTTCGTCAATTCCCTGATCGACCAGATCAATTATAGGTGCATCCCGCACCGCGCATTGCGACCGCGCCAAGCCAGAAAGCCACGCCATACCAGAGGATTGTCACCAGAGAGGGCAGGCTTTCGGCAGGCATCGTGGCCACCGCCAGCGTCAGCGACCAGAGGCAGGGCCAGAGAAGAAGCCACCAGCCCACAGGGGCGCTCCAGCCGTGATAGACGCGCATAGGGCCGGAACCAGGCAGGAAGCAGACTGTCGGCCCAGTGGCCCTTGACCGCGTCCGCGACGCGCCCCTTCTGTCAGTGGTATGTCATTCTTCATTGTAATATGCTCGGTCATGGCCCCACGCCCCGTCGGCGTCCCCCTATTATGTAGAAGACATGCCTTGAAGGCCACTATTTCGTCAACCGCGTATATAGTCTTTCTTGTGTGATTTGCGAGCGATTTTGAACCACAAGACACAGCGAAGGCGTGTTGCCACCTTATCGCGATTGAGACGAGAGATGAGAGCGAAGCCACGCCGTTCGCTGCCAAATTGCGTCACAGTCTGTCAAAATGGCTGACAATAAGAGCTAGTTTCATGCAATGGGCTTGATTTTGCGCCGCCCCGAGGGTAGCAGACGTCAACCCAATGATCCCGTTTCCCCGATGGCCTGCTTTGTCAGGTGCTTTTCAAAAGGTGGCCCAGATGACCGATCGCCTCAACGTTCTTCTCATCGGCTCTGGCGGACGCGAACATGCGCTCGCCTATGGCTTGAAAAAATCACCGAGACTGGGCCAGCTCTATGTCGCGCCGGGCAATGCGGGCCTGTTGCAGCTGGCCACGAAAGCCGATGTGAAGGAAAGCGATCATCAGGCGATCATTTCCTTCTGCGCAGACAAGGCAATCGACTTTGTCGTGGTCGGCCCAGAAGCCCCGCTCGTTGATGGCCTTGTAGACAGTCTCATGGCCGCAGGCATCAAGGCCTTTGGGCCAACAAGGGAGGCGGCGCAACTGGAAGGATCGAAAGGTTACACCAAGGATCTCTGCGCCGAATTCGACATCCCGACCGCCGCCTATGCGCGCTTCGATACTCTGGACGCGGCTCTGGCCTATCTTGGCGATCATCCGGCTCCGATCGTCATCAAGGCCGATGGCCTGGCTGCGGGCAAGGGCGTGACGGTTGCCATGAGCGAGGAGGAAGCGGAAAAGGCCGTTCGCGACTGTTTCGACGGGGCCTTTGGCGAGGCCGGTGCCGAAGTGGTCATCGAAGCCTTCTTGCAGGGCGAGGAAGCCAGCCTGTTCGCGCTTTGTGACGGCAAGACCGCGCTTTATCTGGCTTCCGCTCAGGACCATAAACCCGTTGGAGAAGGCGACACCGGCCCCAATACCGGTGGCATGGGTGCCTATAGTCCCGCTCCGGTGATGAGCGATGCCATGGTCCAAAGCGTGATGGAGCGCATTGTCGAACCGACCCTCAAGGGCATGGCGAGCCGTGGTGCCCCCTTTGTCGGCATCCTGTTTGTCGGCTTGATGATCACCGACAAGGGGCCGGAACTGATCGAATATAATGTTCGCTTCGGAGATCCCGAATGCCAGACCCTGATGATGCGGCTTGAAAGCGATTTGCTGGAGCTGTTGCTTGCCGCCGCGGAAGGCGCGCTTGCAGGCAAGGAAGCGCAATGGTCTGACGATGTGGTCATGAATGTGGTGCTTGCTTCCAAAGGTTATCCGGGATCTTATGAAAAAGGCACAGTGATCGCTGATCTGTCAGAGGCCGAAGCGCTTGACGGAGTCCTGATCTTCCATGCGGGCACGGCGGAACAGGATGGCAAGCTGCTGGCAACAGGTGGTCGTGTGCTCAATGTCTGTGCGCGAGGGGGCTCTGTTACAGAGGCGCAAGCCCTTGCCTACAAGGCCGTGGATGCGGTGCGCTGGGACAATGGCTTCTGTCGCCGGGACATCGGCTGGAGAGCCGTCGAACGGGAAAAGCAGAAAGGCTGATCCGCGAAAAGGCCTCCCTGTCTGTTGAAGACAGCATTCGAGGTCTCGACAAGCTTCCAGTGAAGGCCATTCACTCGTTAAAAAATCCGCCGGGCCTCATCGCCCGGCGGATTTTTTTCATTTGAGGTCAGCATCTTTGCGACCCAAGACCTCAACAACAGGCGTCACTCTCATCGACGCCGGCTTACATAATAGGTGATCGAGCCAAGTCCGGCCACAAGGCCGACAACGACGGCGATCATCACAATGCGAAGCCAGTAGTTGACGCCAGCGAGCAGTTCGACAATCGCCGTCCAAAGCGGCAGGACCGCCATCAGGATCATCTCGTTGATCCAGTTGAATATCGAGCCGAACCAACCACCCACGACAGTCGTCATCGGCTTGACCAGATGCGAGGCCTTTTTGCCAAGCGTGTCGACAACACCGTCCGGCTCGTCCGCGTCTTCAGCCTGCTGCTTGAGATTCTTTGGCATCAACACGTCGGAGACCTGTTCCCCGCGCGTGACAAAAACCATATGCGTCGGCGCCGCTTCCAGTTCGTCCGGATCCTCGGCTCCCGAGACGAACGCCCGTTGCGCCTTGGTTTTGGTGTCTCGGCTCAGATGGGAAAGATCGATGGCTGCGGTTTCTCCGGCGCGGACATCAAATTTCTCGTCACCCAGTTTGTTCTCAACCTCGACGACACCGCTATGCACTCGCACATCGGCAAGACCTTCAGAAATCGAAACGGAGAATTCGGTGCCTTTCACAGCCGCGACCATATAGGGCGTTTTGACCTGAAAATGGGTGTTTTTCCTTTTGTCGACGGTCAGATGAATGGTGCCCTTCCTATGCAGGATAACCGTCATGGACGGGTCATAGTCAGACGCCTTGGGCAAGGCGAGTTCAGAGTTCGAACTCACTTGAATGCGCTGCTTGCCATTGGTCAGCAATAGACGGGTGCGCGCACCCGTATAAAGGGTCTGGCCCGCGAAAAGCGTCCGATTGGGCCGGATGAGCATGGCTTCGCGATTGGGTGCTGCAATCTTCGCGGTGCCACTGAGCTTGGCGATCCGCCAAGGCTGCTCCATTTCAAAGGTTGATTGTTCCTGTGCTCCCGCATTGAAAGAGAACAGAAAAAGCGCTGCAATAGTCGCTATCAATCTGATGTCCACGATGGTCTCCTGAGATACTCCGTTCGCCTTTCTTTGAAGCTGGCACACCCAAAACCGCTCTAAAGGCATAAATCCGCATTTTTTGTTTTTTGGAGATTTCTAACCAAAGGGGGTAAACTTGCGGTAAAAAATACCTACAACTCGATTTCATGGTTAACCCGCCAAATCTCTCACATTTGTTTTCTTGCTGTTTTTTCAGATACTTAATAAATGAATCATTGACACAACCCATGGTCGTGTTAAGACTCTTCGAGAGGTGCGACAATTTGTATCCATATTGCAGGGAGAATTGATCAACCGGATTGGCTTTTTGTTGTCAAACCGCTTTTTAATTCCCTCGATGCGGCTACAATGTCGAAACAGCGAATCCGCTGGATTTTTATCGCTGATCCGGCTATAGAGGCCGGATTTGAAGGGACGACGAAGACGCGTGACAGATCCGATTGAAGTGACGATTGACGAGCTTGGCGGCAAGGGCGATGGCATCGTCTACCACAATGGTCAGAGCCTTTATGTGCCCTACACGCTCGAGGGCGAGCGCGCACGGATAACGCCCATGGGCGATCGCGGCGAGCTGGAAGAAATCCTGTCTCCGTCTCCAATGCGGGCGGATGCCATCTGCTCGCTGTTTCAAACCTGTGGCGGCTGCGCCATGCAGCATATGAAACCTGCCGCCTATGGAGACTGGAAGCGTTCGCTCGTTCAGGACGCTCTTTCTTCGCGCGGCTTTGAGGCGGTGGAGATTGCTCCGACTGTGCTGACCAGGCCGGGCGGCAGACGCAGAGCGGTTCTGACAGCAAGGCTGATCAATCGGAGACTGCTGTTTGGCTTCCACGAGGCACGCTCGACCCGCATTGCCGATATCGAGCACTGCCCCTTGCTTGTGCCTCAACTCAACGCATTGCTGCCAAGGCTCGCCGACTATCTGCCTCTGTTTCTGACCAAGAAAAACGAGGCGCGCGTCACGCTGCTTCACACCATGACGGGCGTTGATCTGGCGCTTGAGGATGTGAAGGATCTCAGCAAGGGGCAGGATTATCTCAAGGCCGTGGAAATGGCTGAAGGTCTGGATCTGGCGCGTCTTTCGGCCAATGGCGAGGTGTTGCTTGAACGGCGTGCGCCGCTGTTGCAGATGGGCGCGGCACAGGTGAGCCCTCCGGCCGGAGCCTTTGTGCAGGCAGATGAGGCGGCCGAGATGGCCATGGCCCAGTTGGTGCTTGACTGCGTGGGCGATGCCAAAAGGGTCATTGACCTTTTTTGCGGCTCGGGCACATTTGCCCTGCGCATGGCGTCGAAGGCCCAGGTCTGGGCGCTGGAAGGCGAAGATGCGGCCTTGCGGGCTCTTGAAAAGGCATGGCGCTTCGGCTCTCACCTCAAGGGCATCAAGATGGAAAAGCGCGATCTCTTCCGTCGTCCGGTTCTGGCCGCAGAAATGAAGAAATTCGACGCCCTTGTGTTCGATCCGCCAAGAGCGGGCGCCAAGGCCCAGAGCGAGGAAATTGCCAAATCCAAAGTCCCGACCGTGCTTGCGGTTTCCTGCAATCCGGGTACGCTGGCCAGAGACTTGCGCATTCTTGTCGATGGAGGCTATCGGATTGTCTCGGTCACGCCGGTCGACCAGTTTCTCTATTCCCCACATATTGAATGTGTCGCCCATCTTGAGCGCTGACTGCCTTGGGCCGGGAGTGCCTTGCATTCTGACAGTCCTCGGCGATGTCCTCTGTCCGCCCTTTCCGGTTACAATTTTCCCATGGACTTGATAGCCCCGGAAAAGTAACTAGATCTTAAGCGAACAACTAGAAGACCATCACGTCTTAGGACAGAGCGAAAGGAACGTGACCGGATGGCACGGCTCAAACGCGGATTGATTATTGCCTTTGCAATTTGCCTGTTTCTGATCGGCATGGCCTCGGTCTGGACGCCTTTGCCGCTGGGTGCGATTCTGATGACATTTGCCACCTTTCTGCTCATCGCCAATACGCGCAACGGGCGGGCTCTGGTGCGCAGAATTCGCAGGAAATGGTCTTTTGTCGATCGCCAGATGTGGTGGTTTGAAGACAGGAGCCAGGCCCGCATGGTGCGGGTGCTGAAAACGACACGTCCCATTGAAGCCCGTCTTGCTCGCCGCAGCAGCTCTTTTTAGCTCTTCAAATATGGTTTGCATCACCCCATATCTCTAAAGCCAACGGTGCAGCCGGTCGCTATCCTGACAAAGCGTCTGCACGGGGGTGATAGGCTGTCAGTTTGTCGTTAAATTGACATATATGAAGCATATTTGAACTGAACAGAGCGGTAAATTGCCGCGAAATCCGCAGCCAGGGAGTGTGATTTCGGTGATCTCCAATCTCAAGCAATGGGCTATTCTGGGCTTTGCCATCCTGTGTTTGATTGGCGGGCTGGCGACTGTCTGGCTCCCCATTCCCACCGGTGTTCCGCTACTGGCCCTTGGCTGCTTTCTCGTCATCGCCAACAGTCGTGTGGGCCGAAACTGGGTTCGCAAGTTGCGCAAGAATGTCGTGTGGCTCGATCACGCTGCGGTCTGGATTGAAGACCGGACGGGCTATACATTCGGCCGTGTCCTGAAAACCACGCGCCCGCTGATGACCCGACACCGCAAGAAGGCGGAACAGGCCTCCTCCGGGGCACCGAACGGGCCAGCCCCGGCAACGGTCATTCAGGAATCAAACGACGCTGCCTGACAGGATTGTCTGCGAAGAGCTGACAGGCGTGCATCAAGGGCGGGCGGCTCTTGCTCCATTCTGAGCGATTACAGCCTTCCCGAACTGCTGCGCTTTTGTGATTCCGGCCCGTAGCCACCTTCGCCCTTGCAAGGGGCCTCGAGCGCGTTTGCCGTGATTTCTCGCCCGCAGCCGATGACCCTTTTTTCTCTTCAGATCGACCTATGAGAGCAGGACCAAGCCCTACAGGCTTCCGATTTTCAATTTCTGCCTATTTTTTACTCACTTTCCAAGCTCAAAGGAAATGCGCAGTCCGCCCCTCCCTACCTTGTGCTTGTTGTTCCGGGTGATCAGGAACGGTATTCTCACCTTGTTCCTTTCGCCTTTTTGCAAGATGTCCAGATGCTTAAACCGGTTGTCAAAGTCATCGAAGTGCCAATTGATGCGCCTTTCGCCTACCGCCTGTTCACGAGCGGCATAGCCTCGTGGTGGCCTTTGGATACGCGATCCATTTCTGCCCATAGTGTTGGCAAGCCGGCAAAAACAATCGAAGCGGATCCGATTCCGGGTGGCGCGATCATAGAGATCAGCGCGGATGATACGCGCTATGTCTGGGGCAACTTCGCAGATTGTGCTCCGCCCTTTTCACTCGCAATCGATTTCCATATGGGGCAACCCAAGGAGCATAATACCCTTCTGGCGATCAGTTTCCTGCAAATGGAGGAACACCAGACCCTCGTCAAGCTCGTGCATTCGGGCTGGGACTGTTTCGGGCCACTGGCTCAGATGATGCGTGAAGGCTATGATCGGGGGTGGGACGAGATTTTCTGCAATCATTATGCCCAAGCCTGCCAAAAGGGCCGGTTTCCTGAATCACGGGCCTGCTAGCGCCCACACATGACGGCATGACCATATGAAAAGACCCGGCTGCAAGGCAACCGGGTCTTTTCATATGATTGAGGGCAAACCTACATCCGGCAGTCCCGTTCGGGCCGGCCGGTCGTTTGCGGGATCTTACAGACCCAGTATCGCTTCTGCGGAAACATAGTCGTAGCCAAGGCCCTTGGCGACGGCTTCGTAGGTAACCTTGCCGTCATGGACATTGAGGCCGTTGCGCAGATGAACATCATCTTTGAGCGCCTGCTGCCAGCCCTTGTTGGCAAGGGCGAGGGCGAAAGGCAGGGTCGCATTGTTAAGGGCAAAGGTGGAGGTGCGAGCAACGCAGCCAGGCATGTTGGCAACGCAATAATGCACGACGCCATCGACCACATAGGTCGGATCGGAGTGCGTGGTTGTCTTGGACGTTTCAAAGCAGCCGCCCTGGTCGATCGCCACGTCAACAATGGCAGAGCCCTTGCGCATAGTCTTGATCATGTCGTGCGTGACAAGTTTGGGAGTTTCCGCACCGGGGATAAGAACCGTGCCGATGACCAGATCCGCTTTTTCCACGAGGCGGGCAATGTTGCCCTTGTTGGAATAGACGGTCTGAATGGCGGTGCCGAACCGGTCGACGGCTGCGCGCAGGGCGTCTGTGTTGCGGTCAACCATGGTGACGCTGGCGCCCATGCCAAGAGCAACGCGGGCGGCGTTGGTGCCTGATACGCCTGCGCCGATGATGACGACTTCAGCGGGATCGACACCCGGAACACCACCGAGCAGGACGCCCATGCCGCCACCGTTATTTTCAAGTGCCTGAGCACCAACCTGCGGAGCAAGACGGCCAGCAACTTCAGACATCGGGAAGAGCAATGGCAGAGCACCAGACGGGCTGGTCACAGTTTCATAAGCGATGCAGGTCGCGCCGGATTTGACCAGATCAGCGGTCTGGGTGGCGTCTGGTGCCAGATGCAGATAGGTGAACAGCAACTGACCGGGGCGCAGCTTGGCACGCTCGACAGCCAGAGGTTCCTTCACTTTGATAACCATTTCGGCTTTTTCGAAGATTTCATCCGGAGTGGCAACGATGGTGGCACCTGCTGCCACATAATCTTCGTCCGCACAGCCAATGCCAGCACCGGCATTGGTTTCAATCATGACCGTGTGGCCATTGGCGACCAGCTCGGTTACGGAAGACGGAACGAGGCCGACACGGTCTTCGTGGTCTTTAATCTCTCTAGGGCATCCGATAAGCATTTTTCTAAGCTCCGTGGTGATTGCTTTTTTTGGTTATTTGCAAGTCTTTCAGCGGCGCTCTGACAGAAAGGATGAGAGCGGCGCAATTGTCTTGCTTGCTTGTTTTGGGAAATCGAACAACGTATCAATGATGACGCAAAATCTGCGCAATGTGCGGCGAAAAAACCTTGTTTCCATCGGATTTTTTCGCATAATATTGCAAGGAATTTCAAAATGGTCGAATTTTTATGAAACTTGATGATCTAGATAGACGAGACCGGCAAATTCTCAACCTGCTTCAGGAGAATGGGCGGCTAAGCAATGCGGAGTTGGCCGACAGGGTCAATCTGTCCCCGTCGGCCTGTTTGCGCCGGGTAAAAATTCTGGAAGAAAGCGGGCTGGTCGCAGGTTATCACATGCAGCTGGATGTCAAGGCCTGCGGTCTCTCGGGCGTTGCATTCGTGTTTGTCACGCTTGACGGTCAGGGGCGCGAGACGCTGGCGCGATTCGAGCGTTCGGTGAAGGAAATCAACGAAATTCAGGATTGCTACCTGCTTGCCGGGCAATATGACTATCTCTTGCGTGTCATCTATCGCAATGCAGCGGATCTGGAACGCATTCACCATGACATTCTGACGAACCTGCCCGGTGTGGTCAGGGTCAACTCGACCCTGACCTTGCGCGCGGTCAAGCATACCAGCAAACTGGACGTCTGAAGCGGGTCCCTGTCTATTCCGACAAGGGGAAGCGAACGACAATCTTAAGGCCGCCGCCCTCCGTATCCAGCAGATCCAGCGTCGCATCATGGCTTTCGGCAACCTTGCTTGCAATCGCAAGACCAAGGCCGAAGCCGGGTTCGCCATTCATGGTGCGAGCCTTGTCACCGCGAGCGAAAGGCTGTTGCAACAGCATTTTTTCCTCTTGCGGGATACCCGGCCCGTGATCGATCACTTTCAGACAGGCGAAATCGCCTTCCTTTGTCAGCGACAACTCGCAGGAACCGGCGTATTTGATGGCATTGTCGATCAGATTATCGACCATGCGCATGACATCATTGGGCCTGGCACGAATGGTGACATTGGTCAGTTCCGTTATTTCAACCGGATTGCCCGCATCACTCCATTCACAGGCCAGACTGTGCACCAGACTGCTCAGTTCCAGCCTTACGGGCTCATCAGACAGATCGCGCTTGCTGAAATAGGCCATCAACCGGGACAGAAGGCCATCCATCATGTTGAGATCACGCAGGAATGCAGCCCGATCCTCCTCGGGTTCAACGGTGTCGGCACGCAATCGCAGCCGCGTCACGGGCGTGCGCAGATCGTGCCCGACGGCAGCCAGCATTCGGGTGCGGTCGTCAATCAGATGGTGGATGCGTTCCTGCATCTTGTTCAGTGCGCTTGCCGCCGCGCGCAATTCGGTCGGCCCTGTCACGTCAACCTTTTTGGGGTCAACATCTTCCTTGGCGATGTTGTTGGTCACCGATGCCAGTTTTCTCAGCGGTCTTATGAGGAAGACGATCGCCCAGAAAAGCAACAGCAGCATGCAGACCACCGTGAAGACCAGCGTATTTTCAATCAGATGATTGGGCGGGTCGCCTGCCCTCACCTCGATCGAGGCGCTCAGGACTTCCTCGCTTGGCATAAGAGCAAAGAGGGTCACCCTGGCTATGTCGGTCGTTTCGTTCTTCTCCACCCGACGAGAGATCACCAGACTGACCTCTTGCGGGTTGGACACACCGAAAAATCCGGGCTCTCCCGGCTCGCGGATGCGGTCCCGCGGTTCCCTGAACAATTGCGCTGGCGCTATGGCTCCCGGGGCTGCGGACAAGGGCTTGTCGACGATGTGCCGTCCCTTGGCCCAGACCAGATCGTGCCCCAGCGACTCGCCCTTGGGATGGAGCTTGTAAGTGACTTTGGGATGACGTTTCTTCAGCTCTTCAAGATGCGCCCGATAATCTCCGGGATCCTCCAGAGACAAGACCTCGGCAATGCCGATCTGGCGCTCGGAAAAGAGCATGACAGGCGGAGCGAGAGGCGCGTCGCGCGCCGCCTGAATGGAGATATAGATACCCGACAGGAACAGGACAGTGGCCAGAATGAGCAGAATCAGAAGCTGCCCTGCAATCGAGTTTATAAAATCAAACCAAAGGGCTTTTTTCATGCAGACTCGCGGTGTTCTTCAACTTCTGCAATGAACTCATAACCGCCAGACCTGACGGTATGGATCAGCTTCTGCGACCCCTCACCGCTTTCCAGCTTGCGACGCAACCGGGAAATCAGGATATCGATGCTTCGTTCCGTGGCGCCAGAGTTGCGCCCCTGTGTCAGTTCTATCAGTTGCTCGCGGGTTAGTGTCAGGCCGGGACGCTCACAAAAGACGCGCAGCAGGTCGAACTCGGCCGGGGTCAGATGGGTCTGAACGCCATTGTTGTCGCACAATTCGCGCTTCCTGACATCAAGCTGCCATTTACCGCCGAAATAGAGGACGGGGGCCTGCATCCGGCTGTCTTTGACCGCCATGCGGCTTCTGCGCAGCATGGCCTTGATTCTGGCTTCCAGTTCGCGGGGATTGAAGGGCTTGGACATGTAATCGTCAGCACCCAGTTCCAACCCGACAACCCGGTCGATGTCTTCTCCCTTGGCCGAGAGGATCAGGATCGGGATGGTTGAAATGGAGCGCAGGCGCGAGCATATGGAAAGACCGTCCTCTCCGGGCAACATCACATCAAGCAGGATCAGATCGATACAACTGCGGGCCAGGATGGCATCTGCTTCATGGCCATTGGAAGCAAGCGAGGCTGTCCATCCGTTTCGCTGTAACAGTGAAGCGAGGAGGGTCTGAATTTCAGTGTCATCTTCGATGACCAATATATGTGTGGGGTTCTGCATGGCTGTTCTTTTTTGTTATGGGCGGCTTCATCTCTTTAATAATGGAGGTCAAGCGGTGCAAAAATCAAAGAAACCTTTACCTTGTACGCAGATTTTGAAGAGTTTTCGTTTCTGAAGGTTTCTAAATCGCAATTTGATATAAACAGAAACATCCTGACACATTTGGTTAAAAACGCTTTAACGAATTGGTAGCACTCTTGGCTCGCAAGTCAACGATAACCGCAGGGCAGGCTTCGAAATCATTGGATGAACAGCCTTAAGGATAGTTCAAATGACCTCAATCAGCGGGCTAAATACGAACCTATTTAGCACAATGCAGCAAATGCAGTCGACTTCTCCGGAAGATCGTCTGGAAGAAGAGCTGCAAAGCCTGGTCGCATCGGGAGAAATTAGCACCGAAGACCAGGAGGCACTTTCGAGTGCCCTTGACGACATAAGCGAGGAGATGCGCAGCACGGCCCCTGAAGCAGGCTCTGCCCCTCCAAGCCAGGAAGAAGTTCAGGAAAAAATCGACGGCCTGATCGCCGAGCAGGTGGAAGCGGGCAATCTGACTGAGGAACAGGCTGAAGAGCTTTCGGATCTGTTTGAAGAAATGGCACAAGCCGGTCCGCAAGGTTCGGGAGGCCCTCAGGGTGGCCCTCCTCCGGGTCCTCCTCCGGGAGAAGCCTCTGAAACCAGCAGCGAAGACAGCACAAGTGATATGCTGGCAAGTTTTCTTGAGCAACTGCAAGAGCAGAATGCCACCAGCTACAGCGCTCAGGGCAACGTATCTGGCCAGGGCTCGTTGTTGTTCAGCTATTCTGCCTGATCCCGCAACAGACGCGGATCAATAACAGCGTTCAAAAACCCGGATCGAAACTTTCGGTTCGGGTTTTTCATTGGAAGATGTTCGGTAAAGACCCCGATTACAGGCGTTCACAGACGCTTGCAAAGGCGCGAAAAACATATTTGGTCAGAATACCGATGGCGGTCAAAAACAGCATATTGCGCATCAGATTTCTCCTAAAACTCGAATATCATTGCGACTATAGCACTATTTGAATGACAATTCCTGGCTGATGCAATCACGATTAATAAAATTAATGTAATGTCACGTTTGTTCATGTCAATGGACAGGTCGATCTTGAGGATGGACAAGTGTGCGGGTTTCCTCTGCCTGGCCAATTCCTCATTGTCCGATCAGAGTGTGATCCCGGCTTGCCCAGCTTTTGCGAGTCGCATTTGCAAATGCTGAAAGAGCCTCGTCCAAATTCTTCGTCTTGCTTGCCAGAGAGAATGAACCACAATTCTCTCCAGAATATGGCTAAGTGTAACTCTCCCTTGGCAAATTGTATCAAACTGTAATCCGGTCAGAGAGAGCCGAATCTCGCATGGCCATCTGCATCCGGGACGGGCCCTCTGGCAAGGATTTGGAGACCGGAACAGTCGCCCGAAAGGGCTTTCCGCCTCTTAGACGAAGGGATTATTCACGCCAAAAGTGTAAAGCCTTCACGTAAAATTTTTTTGATCTATTTAATCTCTGGACGAACACAAAAAGAACAAAAATCAAACAAATGAATCACACAGTGGGGCCGGTACTTTTTTCACAGAACAAACGAAGAACTTACCAAGGTAAATCCTTTTGAAATTTCAGCATTTTTCGATTATTCTCCCGCCCTTAAATCCGTGTTAACTTTTCTTTGCCAACAGCCGGTTTCGTGTCCTTCACAGCCAATGGAATTGCTGCAACATGTCTGTCTTACTGAGCCTCATTCTGGACAAGGGTGTCCCCATATTCTTTTATGCCGGTCTGGTTGTATTCGCCATGTCGGGGGGCCTGCGCGCCATTCAGGCGCAGATGGATCTGTTTGGCGTTCTCATGGTCGGTCTGGTGACGGCAACCGGGGGCGGAACGATCCGTGACATTCTGATCGGTTCCCTGCCAGTCAATTGGGTCGCCGATCCGGGCCCTCTTGCCATTGTGCTCCCCTCTTCCCTGCTGGCTTATGGTGTTCATCATCTTGGCTGGTCGCAAAGACAGATATTCAACTGGGTGGATGGCATAGGCATGGCGATTTTCTCAGTGACCGGCGCAGCGATTACCGCGAAGCTGGGTCACCATGAGGTCATATGCATCATGATGGGGGTTGTGACGGCCACCTTCGGCAGCCTCATTCGGGACATTCTTTGCAATGTGGTCCCATTCCTGCTCAGACAGGAAATCTATGCCACAGCGGCCCTGTTGGGCGCGACCCTTTATGTCGGCTTGCAAATGCTCGGAGTGGACGAGGCCATCAGCGCCCTCATTGGCATGAGCTCGGCGCTGACCCTCAGAGGCATGGCCATTCGTTACAAATTCAACGTGAGAGAGGTCGAGGGCGAAGAGCCCCCGCAAATCATAAGGCGCGATTGATCCGTCTGATCATCAAGGATGCGAGGCTAGGCGGCCAGAAGATAGAAAACAAGTCCCGCGACCAGTCCGAGGCTCAGCATGATGGCAAGTTTCGCGGAGTCCTGGGAAGCATTTTTTGCAACTGCTTTGTTTTTCATTTCATTCCCCTATCGCTGGTTACTTTGCGAGGACCTATTCGGAAAGCTCGTAAACGGGCTCGCTTCCCATTATATGTAGGGTCCGGCATTCATTTTTCAAAATGCAAATGAATATTTCCTGAATATTTTTTCTGACCTTACTCTTCTAGACCTAAAGTCTCGAACCGCTGAGAGAATCGGTTGACCATGCATTTACCTTGCAGTCAGCGCGTTTTCGCAGCTCAAGCTGTGAAATGCGGTGTGAAAACCAAGCAGCAAGAGGGCTGACGCCGGTCGCCGCGATACGAGATTTGTATCCGTTTGTATCCAGCTGCTGCAAAGCGACACAGTGCGACAGTTTATTATCTGGCTGTGATGATCCCACAATTCAAACGCGCTATTATCCTTGCGGTTTCCTGACCAGTTTGCCACATCGGAGTTTCGACCATGTTTCGAAAAATCATCTTCTGGTCCCACCTTGTCGTTGGGATCGCAACCGGACTTGTCATATTCGTATTGGCATTGACCGGCGTTATTCTGACCTATGAAATGCAAATTGCAGCCTTGTTTGACCCCAAGGTCTCGGCTCCATCTGAAAATGCGCAGATGCTGACAACCGATGAGATATTGGCGATTGCCAAGCCGGTTTTCGAGGATCAGACAGCAACCCTGAACTATTACAGCGATGCTTCCAAGCCTCTAACCGTAGCGGCGGGTCGGCACGAGATGAAAATGATCGACCCCTACAGCGGAGCCTTTATCGAAGCTGGCAGCAATCCAACCGAGAATTTTTTCCATCTGGCAGAAGATCTGCATCGCAATCTGGCCATGGGCTTTGACAGCACTGGGGCAACGCTTGTGAAGGTGAGCAACCTCGCATTCCTGTTCATCATCATTTCGGGTGCCTATCTGTGGCTCCCGCGCAAATGGAAATGGCCGTTCCTGAGGCAGAAAATATTCTTTGTCAAAATGCCAACTGCCAAGGCACGTGACTTCAACTGGCATCATGTCTTTTCCTTCTGGGTGTTGATCCCGCTCGTCGCAGTTGTCGGCACCGGTGTCATCATTTCCTATCCGTGGGCCAATGACCTTGCCTTCTCTGCGGCAGGCCTTGAAGCGCCCATGGGAGGCGGCAGGGGCAAAGGCATGTGGGCCCGCTCCTCTGGTGGCGGTTCCTCAAACCTGCCGGTTGAACAGCTGGTGTCCTATCAGTCCATTCTGGACAAGGCCAAAACCGTTGAAAGCAACTGGAAAACCATTTCAATCATTGTCCCGAGTGCAGACAATGCCAAGAATGTCGATATTCTGGTGGATACGGGCAACGGCAAACAGGGTGCGACCCAGCAGACCGTGACCTATAGCCGGGAGACCGGAGATGTGGTTGAGGTCAAGGGACCCGACGAGATGGCAACGCCGACCCAGGCCCTCAAACGCTATCTGCGTTTCCTTCATTCAGGTGAAGTCTACGGCATTGTCGGACAGACCCTTGCCGGCATTGCCTCGCTCGCCTCTCTGTTCCTTGTCTGGACCGGTTTCGCCCTCGCATGGCGCCGCCTGATTTCTCCGCTCTTCAGGAAAAAAGCCGTGCCGACCAACTAAGGTTACAACAACGGTTATCCGGCCAGTCAAAGAAAAGCCCGCGGTCTCTTCGGATCGCGGGCTCCTTGTTTTCGGCTTCGCCATCGACAACATAGCCCGACCCTGACACATGTCTCGGATGGCCTTACCTCCGAAAGATGGCGATGACCAAGACAAGCCAGGGCAGCCCTGTACAGGGCAGTCCAATGCAAAAAACCCGCTGTCAGCAGTCTGACAACGGGCAGCTTTCTCGCTTCATCCTGAAAAGAACGCTCAGATAATCTCCGTGCCCGAGATATTCAGACCGAAGCCCTCGAGCCCGACATAGTGTCGCTCCCTTGATGACAGAAGCCGGATCGACGAGATGCCGAGATCGAGAAGGATCTGGGCTCCCAACCCGATATCGCGCCAGTCTTCATTGCGCGACTTGGCACTGACATGGGCTTCGTCATGCGCTGCGGTCAGACCCTCAGGCTCCAACCCGTCTCTCGGACGCATGGACCCTGTGGCAACATAGGGCGAACCGTCGCGCAAATAGACCAGAACACCACGGCTCTGGGAAAACCTGCTCGCGATCGAATCGAGCGTTCGGTTCTTGCCAAAGATGTCGGCCAACACATTTTCCTGATGGAGCCGCACAGGCACATCCTTGCCATCGCGGATATCGCCAAAGATCAGCGCCAGATGCTCCATATCGTCGAATTTGGCCTTGAAGGTGACCGCACGGGCCGGGCCGTGACGGGTTTCAACCGGAAATTCGTCAATGCGGACGACAAGGCGTTCGATGCGCTGGCGATAGGCGATGAGATCGGCCACAGAGACCTGACGAAGGCCATGTTCCTTGGCGAACTCAGCGATCTGCGGTCCGCGCTTGACGCTGCCGTCGTCATTGACAAGCTCGGAAATGACACCAACCGGTGGCAGACCGGCAAGCGTGCACAGATCAACCGCGGCTTCGGTATGGCCTGAGCGGACCAGCACTCCGCCATCCTTGGCGATGAGCGGGAAGATGTGGCCGGGCCGCACGAAATCGCCAGCCCCGGTGTTGCCATTGGCAAGGCCATGCACCGTCATGCAGCGCTCTTCGGCAGAAATGCCGGTTGTCGTTCCATGCTTGAAGTCAACCGAAACCGTGAAAGCGGTCGACAGCGGCGCATTGTTGTTGGCGACCATCGGTGCGAGCTGCAAATGCCCGGCCCGCTCGCCTGTCATCGGAGCACAGACGATGCCCGAGCTGTGACGAACGATAAAGGCCATCTGCTCGGACGTGATCTTGGTGGCGGCGACAATCAGATCGCCCTCATTCTCGCGATCATCATCATCCGTGACGATGACCATCTCACCTTTTTCAAATGCGCGGATTGCCTCTGCAACCCGTTCCATATCGGCCATGAAGGTCCCTTTTTGTTTATGCGCCACGCTTGCTGGATGCGCGCGGGTCTGGTTCTGGTGTTTCTCACAGTTAGGATTTGCACCTGAAAATGCAATGCTACCTTCCGCCCTGTTGCGCCCTGTGCAACAGGATGTGATCGGCCAGCGTAATGGCGAGCATGGCTTCACCAACAGGCACGGCCCGGATGCCGACACAAGGATCATGACGTCCCCTTGTCATGACCTCAACCTCCTCACCACTGCGGGTAATGGATTTTTTTGGTGTCAGGATGGAACTGGTCGGTTTGATGGCAAAACGGACCACGACATCTTCCCCAGTTGAGATGCCCCCCAGAATGCCCCCGGCATGGTTGGACAGGAAAACCGGATTGCCGGTGTCATCAAGACGCATTTCATCAGCATTTTCCTCGCCGGTCAGGCAGGCGGCGTTGAAGCCTTCACCGATTTCCACGCCCTTGACCGCGTTGATGGACATCATGGCGCTGGCAATATCCTGATCGAGCTTGGCATAGATGGGAGCCCCCAGACCAACGGGAACACCGGATGCGACCACTTCGATCACGGCCCCGATGGAGGAGCCGGATTTTCTGATGTCATCAAGATAATCGGCCCAAAGAGCAGCCGCTTCCCTGTCCGGACAGAAGAAAGGATTGTTGCCCACTTCATTCCAGTCCCAATTGTCGCGGTTGATCTTGTGCGGGCCCATCTGCACCATGGCACCGCGGATGGAGATCTCCGGGATCACCTTGCGGGCAATGGCTCCGGCGGCAACGCGCATGGCTGTTTCACGCGCTGAGGAGCGACCACCACCGCGATAGTCGCGAATGCCATATTTGGCGTCATAGGTATAGTCGGCATGGCCCGGACGGTAACGCTCGGCGATATCGCCATAATCCCTGGAGCGCTGATCCGTGTTGTGGATGATGAGGCCGATGGACGTGCCGGTCGTCACCTGTTCTCCGCTTTCAGGGTGCGCAAAGACCCCGGACAGGATTTCGACCTGATCTTTCTCCTGTCGCTGGGTGGTATAGCGGGACTGACCGGGACGCCGACGATCCAGATCTCTCTGGATTTCCTCTCTGGTGATGCCGATGAGTGAAGGACAGCCATCCACCGTGCAGCCGATGGCCGGTCCGTGGCTCTCGCCCCAGGTGGTGACGCGAAAAAGATGTCCGAAACTGTTATGCGACATTGGCGGCCTGCTTTCCGTCTCAAGCGATTCCGACCCTGCATGGCTGAGCGGCAAGACCTGCCTGCCATGGCAAGAGAATCGCACGCGCCTGTTATCAGCGGTCTGCTATATCACAGGCATTCATGAAGATCATCGGAAGATGTCTTACTGAGCGCAGCAACAAAGGTCAAATCATGAGACGGATTTTATCATGTCCTTGCGCACAGATGCGGTGTCAAGACAGGTCTGTTCGGCTCATCCAAACGAATATGCCCGCCAGGAGGCGGGCATTTCTTGAAACGGTTCTGCCTGTCGGCTTCTTCCTGTTCGCTATTTCTTGGAGAATGTCGTCGACCAGTAGCGCTGTCCGGAGCTTTGAACAATCTTGTTGCCAACCTTGTAGCCGCAGTCGCGCGTCATCTTGATCGTCCAGTCGCGTGCGCCGTTGACGCCGTCATAGAAGATCATATAGACGCCGCCTTTGTTGCGATAAAGCTCATAGGTGCGATAGACATGCTTGTTCTCGGAGCCTGAGCGCATGGATACGCGTTCATAGAGATGGACCCGATCACCCCGCTCGTCACTCAGGGTCTCATAGCTCCAATATTGATTAAGCTGGCCTTTGCTGGCACCGCCGATATTGAAAATGACATTCTGATTTGGGAAACGGTGATCAATCCGTTCAACCTGCCCGTTCTTGACCTTGAAATAATAGTGGCGTCCGGAGGATTCATTGCCCCCTTCGCAATAGAAAGTCTGACCTGCCAATGCGGCGACGACTCCCTCTGCCATGGCGGTTGCGTTGTGGACACAGAATGCACTTACAGCCAATGCGAGATAGGCCAGTCTTACCGTTTTTACCATAATAGCTTTCCCCAAAGCATATAGGTCGCCAGTGGTCGCATTACCGACCAGCTTCCTCAAGTCCCATTTCCATACTCGGGGCAACTTAGCTTATAAACCTTTCTACTTACGCCAATTATTAGTTCGGGTTTGCATTGCTTTTAGCTAAAATTGAACCTTTTTCTCGGCAAACGATTACCACGACATGCAACCGCTCGATTTTTTCACACCAAATGATTGAAAAACAAACAGGAAAACCGTCGCCAGCGATGAACCGGACGGGTGGTTCAAATCCAGGACGCGTCTGAACCGGACCAGAAATAAATCTTGTCCTGTGGTGTTTTGAGCATCGGGGCCTCGAGTTCGGGCACATTTTCAAGGAAATAGCGCACAATCCGCAAGACGCCACCATGGGCAACGACAACAGTCGGTTTGTCCAGAGATCGGAACCAGCCGCCAATCCGCTCCGCCAGCATTTGATAGCTCTCGCCGTTGGGCATGCAGGTGGTCCATTTATCGGCTTCGCGTTCCCAATAGAGTTCTGGTTCGCGCTGCTTGATCTCTTCCAGTGTCCAGCCTTCCCAGTCGCCGAAAGAGAATTCGATCAGCCGGTCATCGAACAACACATTGCGAGCCCAGTCCGTATCGGCCCAGCCGGATGTCTCGAGCACCAGATCGAGGGTCTGCCGGGTACGGGTCATTGGGCTGCAAAACAGATTGGTACCAGCAGGATCATCCAGAAGCTCGGCGAGCACCTTGCCATTGCGGCGGGCCTGTTGCTCGCCAGTCTTGTTCAGCGGGATGTCGCGTTGCCCCTGATAACGATGCTCGGCATTCCAGTCGGTTTCGCCATGGCGAATATAGTAGATTGGCGGGGTCGGCATCGCGTCTCCTTTTCAGACTTTGCTTGATTGGCTGGCGGATGAAAGAGCCATGGCCTGCCAGCGGGGCAGACCTGGCGCTTTTAGGCCAAAAAAAACATCCGTGGTCAACCGCCAAAATGGGTAGACCACGGATGCAAAATCGCACGTCAGGCAAAAATGCCGTCTCGGCGCCCGTCATGATCAGGCAGCCGCAAAGTGACATCAGACAGTGATATCTGGCGCATCAACCGCCTTCATGCCGACAACATGATAGCCGGAATCCACATGGTGGATTTCACCGGTCACACCACGTGCAAAGTCGGACAGCAGATAGACAGCCGAATCCCCAACCTCGTCGATCGTCACGACCCGACGCATCGGCGAGTTATATTCGTTCCACTTCAGGATATAGCGGAAATCACCAATGCCGGAGGCTGCCAGTGTCTTGATCGGACCGGCGGAAATGGCGTTGACGCGAATATTGTTCTTGCCAAGATCTTCAGCCAGATAACGAACCGATGTTTCAAGTGCGGACTTGGCAACACCCATGACATTGTAATGTGGCATCACTTTCTCTGCGCCATAATAGGTCAGGGTCAGCATCGAACCACCTTCGGGCATCAGCTTTTCGGCCCGCTGGGCGACTGCCGTGAAGGAATAGGCAGAGATGAACATGGACTGCGTGAAGTTTTCCGGCGTTGTGTCGATATAACGACCGGTCAGTTCATCCTTGTCGGAATAGGCAATGCAGTGAACGACAAAGTCGATGCTGCCCCATTCCTGCGCAAGAGTGCCGAAAACGGCGTCAATGCTGTCGCCATCGGTTACATCACAATGTCCCACCACAAAGGCGCCCAACTGTTCAGCGAGGGGTTCGACGCGCTTCTTCATGGCATCGCCCTGATAGGTCATCGCCAATTCGGCACCAGCATCCTTACAAGCTTTGGCGATGCCCCAAGCGATGGAACGGTTGTTGGCAACGCCCATGATCAGGCCGCGTTTGCCTTTCATCAATTGTGGCTTATCAGACATAGAAATCCTCTTGAGTCAGTCGCGACCAATTCGCGAATTCTTTTGCCACCGGCAAAACGGGTTGCCGAAGGCCCTGTGAGCTTGTCCGCTTCAAATAGCAGCAGAGCAACACCGCTGCGCGCTGCAAGCTCTTTGGCTAGTGCTATAATGAATCTCAGGGACAAAAATCAACATTCGATTTGTCTTAAGACAGCTGTCCCTCATGTGACATCGCACAGTTTGTCGGGATCTTATCCGATAGGTTCTTGTACAAATGCAATGCCAAATATGTCGCGGTACGCGCTCAGAAGCTCAATCTTTGTTACAGTTTCTTAACAGACGGGCCAGTGTTGCACGATTGAGATGCGTGACTAAGGGGAAATTGCAAGGCTCTTGTTCGCAATTAGCCTTGCGTGAAAAGCCCCTTGGTAAACGCAGCCAATCGGACACCTGTCTCTTGCCGGATCTGGCAGAGGCCAACAAATGCATGAAACATGAAGAAAGCCCGCAGAGAAACGGGCTCTTTTTCAGGTGCGCAAGACCCCGACCATTTCACTGAAAATCAAGCAATGGCCGAGATCGGCATGTCGCCCGCTTGAGCTGGATAGGCATATCCAGCCATCACGCCGCCGACAGCAACATCAAGCCTCTGTGGCAAGGCAAAGTCACGTTCATTGTTCAGCCAGAGCTGACCCATGCCGAAAATCAGCGACATGATCACATTGCTGATATCGCGAGACTTTGCCTCGTGGCTGATCTGTCCGTTTTCAATCGCTGCATTGCAGAGCCGCTCAAGGGTATAGGCGCATTGAGTAATGGCGCATCTGTTCCCTTTTCGCACATGCTCGTCAACGGGCAGTTCCGCTTCGGCTGCGATGCTACGCTGGCAGATCAAAGTCAGCCAGACGCCGGGCGACCGTTCAAAACTGGAGCCCATCTGAATCACGACATCCTGTAGCAGATTGATGGGATTGCTCCACATTTCCGACCGCCCGATATTCAGCTTCAACTCTTCGATCACGCGAAGATTGGCCTCATCAAGGATGGCACGATGAAGCTGCTGTTTGGAGCGAAAATGTCGAAAGATCGCCGGTTGAGAAATGCCCACCTTGTTGGCGAGCTCTGTTGTCGACAGGGAAAGATGCCCTGAAGCTGCGATACAGTCGAACGCAGCATTCACGATCTCAAGCTGACGACGGGCACTGTTCATCCGCTGAACAGGCCTCTTTTTTGTAGAAATACCTGATTTAGGCATCCAGCTGTCCCCTTGCTGTGATGCGAACAATTTGCAATAACGATTATGATATAGTCATAAATTTCTAATTTTCTATGCTTTATAGTCAAGTCGCGCGAAATTCTCGAAAATTGCGACATTTTGTGCACCCACAAACGTTTCCCCTGTTAGTAACTTCGTATTTACGAAATGAACAAGGCCCCTTTTATCGGTGGATTTGAACAATTTGTTGATTCGTGACAGTGATGGCTTTGTCTTTTTTGTTGCGGCGGAACAGTAAAAACAGGATTCAAGGAATGTAATTTGGATAGACACGCACAAATCACTGGTTTTACTTTGAGAGTTGCAGACTGAGCCTTTTTGCCGAAGTGTTGGAAACCGGACCCTCTCGTAGCGGCGTCAAACGCTTTTCAGCGCCCGAACATTCTGATAGTTTGTGCAGGTCATCTCCCACCTTGTCGAGTAATTCTTTTCCATCTGATCAATCATTCCCCTACTGAAAAGCGAAGTCTCAAGTGAACAATTCCTCCTCATCTTCATGGCCGACAAAGTCCTCCACAATCGGAGACGCCATCATCGCGCAATTCAAAGAGCTGATAGGAGCGCAGAATTGCCTGACCGAAGCCGCCGACATTGCCCCCTATTGTCGGGAATGGCGCGACAAGTTCTTCGGGTCTTGCAATCTCGTTCTCAAACCGGCAAGCACCGCTGAGGTCAGTGACGTGATGAAGCTGGCCTATGAGAAGAATATCGCGATCGTGCCGCAAGGGGGAAATACCGGACTGGTTGGGGCTCAGATCACCGATGACAGCGCCGATCAGGTCGTGCTTTCCCTGGAAAGACTGAATGCGATCCGCACTCTTGATGCCGAGAGCAATGTCGCGATTGTCGAGGCTGGCGTCATTCTTGAGACGCTTCAGCAGGCAGCAGACGAAAGCGACCGGTTGTTCCCTCTTTCTTTGGGAGCGCAGGGCTCTTGCCAGATCGGCGGCAATCTGTCGGCCAATGCGGGCGGAACCAATGTGCTGGCCTACGGCAACATGCGCGATCTGGTGCTCGGGCTTGAGGTGGTCTTGCCGGATGGGCGCATCTTCAATGGCCTGCGATCCTTGCGCAAGGACAATACGGGGTATGATCTCAAGCATCTGTTTATCGGGGCGGAAGGAACGCTCGGGGTCATAACAGCGGCATCCCTCAAGCTCTATCCGAAGCCCAGAGAGCAGCAGGTCGCCGTCTTTGCGGTCGATGATCCGGAAATGGCACTGGAGCTGTTCCAGCTGGCACGCGGGGATGCGGGTCAGATGATGACAGGCTTCGAACTGATGCCCAGAATCGGTGTCGATTTCACCCTCAAACATGGCGAAGGCATTCGCGACCCGCTCGAAGAACCGCATCCTTGGTATTGCCTGATCGAATTGTCAATCGGCTCAAAGGCAGTTAACGGACGGGCGCTGATCGAGTCCATTTTCGAGGAAGCCTTTGAAGCAGGTCTTGTCCGCGATGCCGTTCTGGCGGAAAGCCAGCAACAGGCAGACGATTTCTGGCGACTGCGCCATGGCATGAGCGAGATCCAGAAATTCGAAGGTGGCTCGATCAAGCACGACATTTCTGTGCCGGTCAAATCGATCCCGGCCTTTCTGGCCCGCGCCATCGCCGCAAGCGAGGAAACAATTCCAGGCTGTCGGCCGGTGCCGTTCGGTCATATGGGCGATGGCAATATTCATTTCAATATTTCCCAACCCGTGGGAGCCGACAGGGAGGCCTTTCTGGCCCGCTGGACGGACTTGAGCACGGTCATTCATGGCATCGTGAAAGATATGAACGGGTCGATTTCTGCCGAACACGGTATCGGCACCCTGAAGCGGGATGAATTGCCAAGCGTCAAGGATCGGGTTGAAATGGATCTGATGATCGGCATCAAGACATTGCTGGACCCTAAAGGCCTACTGAATCCGGACAAGGTCCTGTCTGTTACTGCATTGAAAAACAATAGTGATCTTTGAAAATGAGCAACCAGAAAATGGATAGTCTGATTGTCAGCGACATGGTCGATGATGATCTGGAAAGCGTCGTTGCGCTGTGGCAGGTCTGCGGGCTCACCCGCCCTTGGAACAATCCCTACAGCGATATTGCCTTTGCCCGCTCGCAAGTCAATTCAACCGTGCTGGTCGGCCGGTTCGAGCAGGACGGCGAGATCGTCGCCTCCGCCATGGCGGGGCATGACGGACATCGCGGCTGGACCTATTATCTCTCGGTCTCGCCCAACCATCAGGCAAAGGGGCTTGGCCAGGCCATGATGAAGGCAGTCGAAGACTGGCATCTGGCGCAGGGCATATGGAAATCCCAATTGATGGTTCGGACCGGCAATGAGAAAGTCATCAAGTTCTACGAGGCCCTTGGCTACAATGTCAGTGCGACGCAGCTTCTGGAACGCTGGATCGACCCCTCAAAGCGCGGTGATGCCTGAGCCTATCCTCTGAGCTTGTAGCCGCTGCTTGTGGTCGGTGCTTGCGGCCCTTGCGGAAGATTTTTGATTGTTTGGTGGGCGGCTCTGCCGCCCTTCATGCCTTGTTGGCAGGCCTAACGCCTTGGGCCGAACAGCACAAGAATGATCCAGATCGGGACAATGATCACCATGCCCACCAGAGTGTTGGGCACCGCCCAGATCACGATCCAGTTGATTGTCAGTTCGACCGCATCTGTCAGCTGATCAATATAGATAGACATGCCCGGAAAGATATCCCGGCTTGAGATGCCCAGAAAGGTCAATACGGTGCCGGTGATCAACGAGGCGAGAAGGGCCTTGCCCAACCCTGACAGCATGGATCCAAAACGCATAGGTCTACTCCGCTGATCTCACATTCTTGCCAAGACGACTATTGATGATCTTTGTAGCGCCCATGACCGCAATTTGCAATTTCCAACATCGGGAAAAACCTCAAGACTTCCATGTTGCGCTTGACAAAACCGAGCCTCAATCGAGGTGTTGACCACATGCCTGCCGATAGTGAGGCAAAAAGACGGTCTCGTCCCTGCCGTAAGGAAAAACGCGATCAAAGGAGCGGATCGCGACGCCGGCGCGCTGGATGGGATCACTAGGTCGGATCACTGGGCCAGATCACTGGGCCGCGATCACAGGGCCGGGGTGACAAGCGCGGACGGATCGCTGGCCCCGACCGGCTGACCTGCTTCGGGAAGCGCTGCGGGTTCTCTGCCGGGCGACATATCCAACGGCACACCCGGAGCCAGAATGTCCGTTTCGGGCTGGATTGCCGGGTCATCCGGCTTTCTGGCTGTGATCTTCGGGTCCGAGAGCGGGCCGGAGATCAGGAAGGGGAGATTTTTCTTTGGTTGCTCGGTTGAATGGGTTGCCGGATCAGAGCTGCGATAGAGAGACAGGGTTCCGGGGAAATCGATGGTCTGATCAGCAAGCCCCACTTGCGCCGTGCCAACAAGCGCCCGGTTGCCCGATGTGAGCCGCAGGCCTTCAACATCCAGAGCCCGGTCGATGATCTTGCCTCGCACTGAAAGAACATCAAACCGCGTTCGACCGTTGGTGAATTCTGTCTTTTTCTTGTCCTGAGACCCTTCAATAGCGGCCTGTGCCTTGTCGAGGCTGAAATGATCGAGATCACCTTGCGTCAGAACGACCGATAGAGTGCCGTGGGTGTTGTCCATGATCTGATGCAGATTCTTGCCGCTGCCTTGCAGGTCGGCTTCGATCAGTGCGGTCCCGGTCAGGATTTCATTACCCAGGATCTGACGCGTCAGGCTGCCTGCCGAGACCCCGTTTGCCTTGGTACGGAAGTTACAATTCATCATTCCCTTGTTGGAGTTGCTCTGCCGCATGTCGAAGCTGGCTTCAAGCCGACCGCCATGGGTGTAGGCCTCGCTTATGGAGAAGGACATTTCATTGTTCCGCGTCATGAGCGAGGTCGCGGCCCGGCTCATTTCCAATTGCCCCAGAGTGAGCTTGGTTGCCGAAAGCCGGACGTCGACATCTGCATAGCCGAGATCCTGGGAGAGCAGATTGTAATATTCGATATCCCTGAGGCGTTCCGCCGCCTTGAGATAGGGACCAAAATCAAGCTCGTCACTGGCAAGTGTACCCTGAATGAACGGTCTCTCACGCCGAAAATCGAGCTGCAAAACCCCGTTTGCGTGATTGTCCTCGAAAACGAGATCCATATTGGAGAAGGCAATGGACGCACCGACGAGATTGGCGCGCGCCTTGAGCGAGGCGGCACCAAGTGTCTGATCCGTGGGCACATCCCTTTTCAGCCAGACAAGCAGATCCTGCACGGAAGGTGTGCGAAAGGCAAAGTCCCCCTCGAATTGGAAATTCGACATGGTGGCAGCCGATCCACTCAGGCTCATGGAAAAAAGAGGGGAAGACAAGGAGAGCGAAAGCGGCGACAGCCCTCCGGCAAACAATTCCATCGGTTTTTTGGATTGAGCGCTAAGCTTGACCGCCCTTCCCCGCCACTGTGTCGTCCCGACGATCGAAGCGGGAGCCTCTGTACGGGGCCAATCGAAGCTGAGATTGATGTCGCTCAGATTCTCTTCCCTGTCGGTCATCTGATCCTTGTAGTGAGCCACGCCGCGGGTAATTCGGAAGTTCCCCAGCTGGACGTTTGACAAGATGAGCCGATTCTCGCCAAGCTTGTTATGGAGCAGCGATCCCCCGGTCACATCCCAGGAGCTGTTGCCTTGCTCGTCGCGGATGAATTCGAAAACGGGCTCGACGAGATGGAAACGGCGCACTTCAAACCGCCCGAAGATCAATGGCAGCCAATACATCTCGGCCTTCAGGGTATGCATGGCAGCGAGCGGAGGATGCGTGCGGCCCAGTTTGGACGCGACCTGAACGTCATTCAGCTTGATCGTCAGATAGGGCAGAATCGTCACGACAGGCTCGCCACGCACCCTGACAGGCAGGCCCATCCAGTCAGAAATCTGGTTTGAAATCTGCCTCTTGACCACTCTCGTATTGATCAAATAGGGCGTGGACACCACGAGTCCCACGACGATCACTGCAAAAGCCAAAAATGTCCACAGGATACGGATCCGTATGGTCGATGTCATTTAATCTTCCGTTACTTCAAAAAAGGATTGCCGCTCGTTCAGCACCATACCAGGCGCATGCGCAATGCAGATAACTCGAGCCCTTTTTGGCACCCTTGCAAGTTTCCCCACTGAAGGCATTCCGACGATACTGTCATAAATGACAATCGAAGAGATCATCACTGCGCAAGAACTTCTTATATTCAGCCTACAGGTTCGTAACGCGCCGGTCAGATATGCCCAGAATTCATGCGTATCTTATCTAGCTAACTTTCCTTTGTACAAAGCAAAATGCAAGGCCTTAATGGTTAACAACAGGCAAAGAATGATGCAAGGCCGGGTTATCATTGCGAAATCTGGCGCTCGGCTGTCTGTCATTGCCTTAAAGACAATGGGGTGCGAAGCACGAATACTCATTGTTGATCCCGGTTTGATCCCGCCCCGATTCCTCATCATTTGCAAGCCCAGGTCTTGAGCACATGTCTCAAGCGGCCGAGCGTGCGCTGATGGGTGCCTGTTGCTCGCATTCAAGTCACAGGCTTTTCCACCTGTGTCATTCGCATGACAAACCGCCACCATTTTCCGTTTATCTTTTCGACTAAAGTTATTATAATGATCTGATAAACTATAAGTCCCCACTCCTATAGTTTAAATACATTAAGTCAGCCCATGACTAAAACAACAACTTATTGACGCATCAAGTATTTTGTCTTTTTCAACCTAACCCATTAAGGATTTATTTCAAATATTATCTAGTTTTTAAAAATCAACATCTACAAGTTGTTGTTTTTGAGCTATTCTAATGTGAGATATCGCTCAAGTTTCGGACTCCGAGCGCCTTTTTAAGGACTCGAAGCTTGGCGATATCCAAGCGGGCGGCAATAAGTCCGCAGATCCGCCAACTCGACCCGGCCTGGCCGGGTATTCTTTTTTTTGAAATTCTAGAATCTGGTCTCTGTGCCCGTCGTTCGGGACAAGAGAATGACCGGGACAATCCCCACCACAACAATAGTCAGGGCAGCAAGCGAGCCTTGTTCGAACGCCTCCAGTGACGCCTGGCCATAGACCAGCGTGGCAAGTGTATCGAAATTGAAGGGGCGCAGCAAAATGGTCGCAGGCAGTTCCTTCATGACATCGACAAAGACCAGCAGCGCACCGGAAATGACCGACGGGCGCATGATGGGCAGATCGATTTCCACCAGCGTTCTGAAAGGCGAGCGACCCAAGGTCCGCGCCGCCGCTTCCAGATTCGGCGAGACGCGCTGCAAGCCGGTTTCCCCTGCCCCATAGGACATAGCCATGAACCGGACGCTGTAGGCATAGAGCATGGCTGCGCCCGAACTGATCAGAATGAGGCCGGTTGCGATGCCAAACCAGTCTCGCATGCTCGATGCAATCAGATTGTCCAGACGCGCAACGGGGATGAGGATGCCAACGGCCAGAACCGTGCCGGGCACAGCATAGCCAATGGAAGACAGGCGCGTGGCCGCGCTCACCAGCCCGTTTTTGTGGGTACGGGCGAAATAGGCCAGCGCCGTGCCGAGCGAGGCGGTAAGCAACGCTGCCAACAGCGCCAGAAAGAGCGAATTTCCGGCCGCAAGAAAGAAATCTTCGTTGACGTTGTCCCGCCAATGAAACCAGATGGAGCGCAAGAGCACCATTGCTGGCAGCAAAAAGCCCAGACTGATCGGCAGAAGGCAGACCATAAGGGCCAGTCCGGCTCGCCAGCCAGACAGCTTGAAGCCGGGCAAGGGCTGCAATCGACGCGAGGTCGAGGCAAATTTCTGCCCCCGGCGTCCCCGCCGCTCAAGCCATAACAGCAACAGAACAACCAGCAGCATGACGACCGAAATCTGCGCGGCTCCGGCAAGGCTGGCTCGGTTGAGCCATGTGTCATAAACGCTGAACGTCAGCGTCTTGACCCCGAAAAACTCCACCGCCCCAATATCATTGAGGCATTCCATCATGGCCAAGGTGACGCCGACAACAATCGCGGGCCGCGCCAGAGGCAGGGCAACTGCGAAAAACAGGCGCCATGGCCCGGCCCCCAACGTGCGGGCAACATCCAGAACGCAGGCCGACTGCATGAGAAAGGTCGCCCGGCTGGTCAGATAGACATAGGGGTAGAGCACGAGGCTCATGATCACAATCGCACCGGGAAGCGAGCGAAGCTCGGGAAACCAGTAGTCTCGGGCCGATGAGAAGCCGAAGGTCCAGCGCAGTGCGCTCTGGACGGGGCCGGAAAAATCGAGCAGGTCGACCGCCGCATAGGCAACGATATAAGTCGGAATGGCGAGTGGCACCAACAGGGCCCATGAAAGGACCCTGCGGCCGGGGAAATGGCACATGGTGACGAGCCATGCGGTCGAGATCCCGATAAGACTGGTGAGGCTTCCCACACCCAGCATCAACCAGGCGGTGGTGGTGACAGAGCGCGGCAGGACAGTGGATAACAGATGTGGCCAGACATCGCCCGCATCACCGAAGGCAATAACGATCAGGGACAGAATGGGCGCAGTGACCAGTAGCAATGTCAGCAACAACAGAGCCACCCCCGACATGCTTTTGGCATCAGCGTGCAATATGCGCTGAACCGGCCGACCAAACGAGGCGGGACGACTTGAAGAGACGTGCGCAACTGTCTCATCTGCCGGATCATTTGCTGGCAGGGGAGCCATGGCAGGCTCGTTTCCCTTTGTGGCCCACCGCCGTTGCCCGGCTTTGGTCTGGTTTGTTGATTGCACGTGCATCAGGCGTTTCTTGGCTCGGGCGTAGGTCGTCAATATTATGACTATTCAATTCATGTTTACACGGATGCCATGATCAGGTCAATCCGGACTGTCTTGTGACAAGACGCAGGAAATGCCGCTATTGCTGTCGAGTTCATTGACCAAGCCATGCAATTTTTGCTATCTGTTAGGAAGAGTCCGGCCCTGGCTCCTTTTCACCTTCTTTGGGGCTTTTTTACTCATATCAACTTGCGCTCACACTCGCGTTGGCAACAACGCGTGAGCGTCTTTATGAAATACCCCCCACAATGCCCAACCAATATCTCGTTCTTGTCATGGTCTTTACAGGCTCGTTTGCCAATGCGGCAACGATGCCTTTCATTGGTTTGTTCATCATTGAGGATCTGAACCGGTCACCGCTGATGATCAGTGTCTTTTCCGTTCTGGCGACAACCATGACCATTCTGGCGAACCGCTATGTCGGACAGGGCATCGACAATGGGTGGGACATCAGGCGACTGCTCATGGTGTCGATCCTGTCCTATCTGGTCGCCATGGGCTCCTTGCTGATCTACACCAGCTACTGGACGCTGATCACGATCTATGCGCTGTGCCTTGCCATTGCCAACACGGCTCCGGGAACAATCCTGAGCTTTGCCCGTTTCTATTCGGATCAGAACAAGCTCGATACGGCAAAATTCAATTCCCGGGTAAGAGCCATGATGTCGCTGGCCTGGATGATCGCCCCAGCCCTTTGCTTTGCGCTTGCCGGTATTCTTGGCCATATGATTGTCTTCCAGTTGGCTTTTGCCGTTGGCTGTCTGTGGTTGCTGGCCTGGTTCATAACCTTCCGCCAGCCCTTCCGGCGCACATGGACGTCCAATGCCTCCCTTGCTCGAAATGAACAGGTTCACAACTTCAATTTCCCGCTCATGGCGGCCACGATTGCCTGCTTTTTCATCTCCCTTGGCAATGCGCTGGCGCTCGCCTCCTCTCCCTTGTTCCTGATCAAGGAGGCCCACCTGCCAGAAGTGGCACCGGGCTTGTCACTCACGGTCAAATGCTTCTTCGAGGTCATCATCATCCTTGGAACACCGAAACTGCTGAAGCGGTTCGGATCGCGCAATGCGATGATTCTGGCAGGATTTCTGGGGGTGGTCTGCTACTGCTATCTTTCGACGGTCAGCAGCATGGCAGAGATGGTGCTTGCGGCAGCCATTGAGGGAACCTATTTCGGCATTTTCGCCGCCGTCTCCATCACGTTCATGCAGTCATTCGCGCGCGGTTTCATCGGCAACGCCATGTCGCTCTACACGAACAGCATGGCGCTTTCCGGCCTGTTTGGTGGCTCGATCATGGGGATCATCGCCAGCATCAGCGATTATCGCACGGCGGTTCTGTCTTCAAGCGTGGCATTGATTGCGGCGATCATCACACTGGTGGTGACGCGGGGAACAGATCGTCAGTCCGAAGAGCAGCCCGCCTCGTAACCCCTTCATCCCAATTGCAAAGACATAAAAAAGAGTGCCACGGCGTGGAGACCGCCGTGGCACTCACATAAATGCAGTTCGGTGGGTGAATGATGCGGAAAGGGACCAGCTTTCTGCACTTGATCAACCGTCTGCCTTATGTTCGAGGTCTGCATTCTTGTCTTGCCGGGTCAAAACCGTTATGCATAAGACCGCTTCTATCAATGACATTCCGGAGAGAAGGGACCAGCTTCGTCTCCCAGTCATCGACTGCAGAACCTTCTGTTGCACCGATCATTGAGCCACGCGAGAGGACCAGAATCGCGTTTGTCTTTGATCAGTGCGGCATTGGCGAAGAATGACCCGCTGGAACAGGCAGTAGGACCAGTACTGCGTGACCAAATTGAACCCGGGGGACGGGCCAATTGTGGGTCTTCTTCGTCCAATCTCTTTCCTCCCCTTCTGCCCTCTTGCAAGGTGCCTTCCGGAGAGATGCCCGCCCGGTTGGCTCAATTGCAACCGAAGGGCCTGACTTTGTTTTACGAGGGGCCTTTGCCCCTATCGCGCTCCGGCATCGAAATCGACGATATCGACCAATTCCGAAGCCTTTTGCCGCGCGTCGGCAATTTTCCCCAATGCCACGGCATCCGGCGTCAGACTGCCCCAGCTCTTGACCAGCTCTGAGGGCTCGATATCCTGTCGCACAGGATATTCGAAATTGCCTTCTGCATAGATTTGCTGCGCTTTGGCCGAGGAGAGAAATTCCATCAACTTGATGGCATTGTCCTTGTTTGGCGCATATTTGGTAAGCATCATGCCAGAGATATTGACATGCGTGCCGCGATCCTTGCTGTTGGGAAACAGGATGCGCACCGACTTGGCCCATTCCTTCTGTTCGGGCTCTTTGTCGTTGGTTTGCATCTTGCCCATATAATAGGTATTGCCCAGCGCGATATCACACTCTCCGGCATAGACGGCCTTGACCTGGGCGCGATCATCGCCAGTGGGGCGGCGCGCCAGATTGGCCTTGACGCCTTCCAGCCAGGTCTTTGTGGCTTCTTCACCGTCATTCACGATCATCGAAGCGATGAGCCCGATGGTGTAATCATGTTGGCCTGAGCGGGTGCAAATCCGCCCCTTCCATTTCGGATCGGCGAGATCCTCATAGGTGATTTCCGTGTCCGCGACACGCTCGTTCGACGCATAGACAACGCGGGCGCGGGTTGTCAGACCAAACCATTGATCCGTTTCATCACGAAACCGGGCCGGAATATTCTGATGCAGGATTTCGGAAGAAACGGGCTGCGCGATGCCCTGATTTTTGGCCGCCTGCAAACGTCCGACATCGGTGCTGAGCAAAAGATCGGCGGGAGAAAACTCCCCTTCGGCCTTGATGCGTGTCTCAAGACCCTTTTTCGCAAAAATCAAATTGGTGCGAATGCCGGTTTCCTCAGTGAAAGCCTGCAAGAGCGGCTCGATCAGGAAGGGCTGCCGATAGGAATAGATATTCACTTCGCTTGCGGCATGAGACGCAAGGGACGAGGACATCAACAAGGCGGCGGCTGTCATTGACAAGCCAAGTCGTCTTCTCATTTCATTCTCCAAAGTTGGGTTCAAGGCCCAAATCGGCGGCAATTTCGCTCTCAGCGAGAGCGTCTCCTCCATACCAGAGGTTTTGATTGAGATGCAGATTGATGCGAACGCTTCTCAAAGTCAATGCAAATCCCACGTGAAAACAACGCGTTAACGATGAACAAAAAGCAAATTTTCTTAGAATGATTCAAAACACAGTCGGTAAGCCGCTTTAATTGTTGTATTTAAACCTCAAAAAATAGAATCAAAAAGCCAAACCATTTATTGTTGAAAAAAAATCTCATCTTTTTCATTGGTCGATTGCCTGGTGAAGAAGGCCCTGTTTCATAAATTTGTTCATATATTCGGATATTAGAAATCTACAAGTCAGATCGGGGGAAGCATTTGCCGCAGACATTCGGCTTCCGGCACCCTGCGATGAAGCGCGGCATTGCTCACAAATCGCCAGTGTGATCAAGAGCCTGATCGGCATTGGTGACAAAGTGCCTCTCATCGTGGATTCGCGATGTTATTTTGCGCTCCAGTGCGCTAAACGAAACGCGAGAAGAATGGAGACACTCATGGCTTTGAAACCGGACATGCCAAGAGCCTGGCAAAGAATGCTGTCAGGTCGACGGCTCGATCTGCTCGACCCCTCGCCGCTCGATATCGAAATCGAGGATATCGCGCACGGCCTGGCGCGGGTGGCCCGCTGGAATGGGCAGACGCTCGGGGAACATCCCTTTTCCGTTGCGCAACACAGCCTGATCGTCGAAATGATTCTCAAGCACACCTATCCCGACATGACGGCTTCCAGTTTGCTGCCGGCACTGCTGCATGACGGGGCGGAATATGTGATCGGTGACATGATTTCTCCCTTCAAGTCGGCTATCGGACAGGATTACAAGCGAATCGAAGAACGCCTTGAGGCAGCGATCCATATCCGGTTTGGTCTGTCGCCTCGCCTGAGCAGCCAACTCAAGCGCAAGATCAAGCAGGCAGACAGGATCTCTGCCTATTTCGAAGCAATCCATCTGGCCGGTTTTGCACAAGAGGAAGCCTTGCAGCTGTTTGGTGCACCCAACGGAGCTGAAACGTTACCACTGCCGATAAAGCCTTGGAGCACACAGCAGGCTCAGGATGCATTTCTGGAGCGCTTTCATCAACTCTTCGCGCAACTGGATGCGTAGCCGCAACGGGCGAAACATCTTCAAAGGCACCTTGCCGGGGCAATCGCAGAGGGATTGTTCATTGGTCTTGCGGGGCAGTCCTTTCGACCAAAGAGGTAGCATCATGGACAAGCGGAACAGATGCTTTGCTGCTACTCTTTGACCACTCGGGCCGGGCCTTTCGGTCCCCAAGCAGGAACCGGATGAAACCGGTTCCCATGATAACGAAATAAAGGAACGGTGTTGCAGCATGCTCTATGTTTGCCCACTTGCAAAACTCGATCAAGTCGTGGAGCGTGTTCAGGCGTCCTACCTTGTCAGCGTGGTCAATCCCGAAATGGAAGTTCGGCGGCCCAGACGAATCGCGAAAGACAATCATCTTTTTCTCGGCCTCAATGATATTGGCGTCAGCATGCCGGGCTTCAAACTGAGCAGCGAGCAGCAGGTCAGGATCCTCATTGACTTCTTTCTGAAATGGGACAAGGCCGAACCCATGGTGGTGCATTGCTGGGCCGGGGTGAGCCGGTCCACTGCCTCGGCCTATATTGCCGCCTGTGCCTTGCGACCCGATCTTGACGAAATGCAGCTCGCGCGAGATCTGCGCGAGGCATCGCCCCCTGCGACACCGAACAAGCGGCTGGTGGAATTGGCAGACCGGATTTTGCAAAGAGACGGAAGAATGATCGAAGCGATCAGCAGCATCGGCCGGGGTGTCGATTGCTATGAAGGCAATGTCTTTGCCATGCCACATATCTGAGCGCTCTCTTTTCCTTCTCGTGCCGCTCCTTTTCATGCGGCATTGTCGTCTTGCGGTGTCAGGGGCCATTCCAGACCACTGGCCTCAAAGCCGTTGCGAGGAAGGCCAAACCGGTCGAGGCAGTATGCCTTGTCTGCTCAAAGCCGGTTTTCCATTGCCTTGCAAAGGATTATAGTTCTGGCGAGCCGAGGCCAGAATCAGGGCCGTATCCCTTCATGATTTGACAGGTGCCCCTTGCAAGAGAGTTCCCCGTCCGAAATGCCGCGCCCGATTTCCATCGGCCTCAATGCCGCGATCATCGCGATCCGTGATCTCAGCCCGGTCATTCTTGAGGTTCGGCTGCCCGGCATGGCACAGCAACGGGCATCGCAGCCAAGCCCGACAAGTCCCTATGCGGCGGATGCCGACCTGGCCGCCCTGCCGTTCGGACCGTTCGAGCCGCGACGCCATCGCACGCTGGAAATGGGCCTGCGCAGTTGGGTGAAGCAACTGACCGGCCTCAGACTGGGATATGTCGAACAACTCTATACCTTCGGTGATCGCGGACGTCGGCTGGAGAGCGATGAGAGCGAGCCCCATGAAGTTTCCATCGGCTATCTTGCCCTGACCCAGCTAAGAGAGCATGCCGATGGCGGGGCCGAAGCGCAATTGTCGGAACTTGGCTGGGGCTGGCGCAGCTGGTACAGCCACTTCCCTTGGGAAGACTGGCGTGCAGACCGCCCTGCCCTGCTCGACGAGCAGATCATCCCGGCCCTTGAGCAATGGGCCAGGGATGCACCTGATGATGGCAACAAGCCGCTTAGTCCGAAACAGAGGCTCCGCCTGTCTTTCGGCATCGATGGTCCGGTCTGGGATGAGGAGCGCGTGCTGGAGCGTTATGAACTGCTCTATGAGGCGGGCCTCGTGACCGAGCATTACAAGGATCGCGGCCTTGCGCCAGACCCTGCCAAACCGCTTTTCGGACAGCCCATGCAGATGGATCACCGGCGCATATTGGCAACAGCCATTTCCCGCCTGCGCAGCAAGCTGAAATATCGCCCGGTGGTGTTCGAGCTGTTGCCCCAGAGCTTCACCCTCACACAGTTGCAGGAGACGGTCGAGGCGATTTCGGGCCAGCATCTGCACAAGCAGAATTTCCGTCGTCTGGTCGAGCAAGGCCAGTTGGTGGAACCAACAGGGGCCAGTTCCACCAGCACGGGCGGACGTCCGGCCAAGCTCTATCGCTTTCGGCGCTCGGTACAGGTTGAGCGTCCGGCTCCGGGATTGCGATTTGGCAGCGTCGGACCAGTCGGAAAAGAGACAAGCCAATGAGTGCCAGAAAGACATCCGGCAAATCCACCGGCAAGGACGCCAACAGACAGGGCTCGCTGTTTGAAGACAGGCAGATGGGGCCGGACTTCGCACTGGAAAGCGAAGCCATGGCCCGCTTTGCCGGACCGGTTGCGGGCGTTGACGAGGTGGGGCGCGGACCGCTTGCCGGTCCTGTCGTCACCGCCGCAGTTATCCTCGATCCGAACGCGATCCCGGAGGGACTTGATGATTCCAAGAAACTCACGCAAGCCAGGCGGGAAATGCTGTTCGATGTCATTTGCCAGACGGCGCACGTCTGTGTTGCCTCGGCCTCGCCCCGTCAGATCGATGCGCTGAATATTCGCGGGGCAACCCTGTGGGCGATGTCGCGGGCCTTGCGAGGTCTTGCCATCGAGCCCGCCTATGCGCTGTTTGACGGCAGGGATGTGGCTCCCGGAGCCCCTTGTCCGGGCCGGTCCGTGATCAAGGGGGATAGCCGGTCTGTCTCCATTGCCGCCGCGTCAATCGTTGCCAAGGTGACGCGGGATCACTTGATGATGCGGATCGGGCGCGCCTTTCCCGGATATGGCTTTGAACAGCATATGGGGTATGGCACCCGGCTACATCTGGAAGCGCTGGACCGGCTCGGGGTCTGCCCCCATCACAGACGCAGCTTTCGCCCCGTCTCGGACCGCCTTTCCCATCAGGGATAAGGCAGGATAGGCGGGAGTGACGTTCCGGCAAATGAAAAGGGACGGCTCTTCCCGTCCCGTCCCGTTGATCTCCATTGCCGAGGCACTTCACCAGCCGCCGCCGCCACCACCGCCGCCGCCACCGCCAGACATGCCACCACCGAAGGAACCCGAACTCTGGGTTGCCGGAGGGGTCATGGCGCTGGACAGGTCCGTACCAATGGTCTCGGTGATATGGGCCAGCGACTGGGTTGGTCGCATCGGGTCAAAATGGCCGACATACCAATGGGGATGATATTGCTGATCGGGAGGCAGTTGGGAGAAGACTTTCTCTTCAAAAATCCTTGACCATTTCCGCTCAACTCCAAGCGCGATGGCATAGGGCAGAAGATCCTCATAAAGCTTGGGCGTCAATTCCGGCATGCCCGCAGCTTCGGCCTGCTGGGCATTTTGCGCGGCTGTCACCGTCATGAACATTTTCAGCCCCTCGATCTCGTCAAGCATTTCCCTGCCGAGCTTGGTCGGAGCTTTCATCCAGTCGGAAAAGAAGGCGAGGCCAAGCACCATGAGGATGATGACAATCACGGCAAGGATATTTGTGACCCCGAGACTGTCATTGAGGGAAATTTCGCTTGAGACGATGGCTCCCAGGAAAACAATCACCATGAAGGGAACAAAGCTCAATTTTCCCAGACGGAAGCCGGTTCCCTTGCCTCGCGCGGCGTTGACAAGCCTGATCACAAGCAACAGAAAACCGCTAATGACCGCAGCGGACACCAACTCGAAGAAGGGAAAGGTGAAGGGCGAGGCGAAGCCGACCGAAAGAACGATGAAACCGAGGATACCAAGAAAGGCCAGAATGAAACCTGGCACCAGATAGGCGGTGTTGCGGCGGAAATAGACCTGATCGGTTTCACGCTCAACCGCCCCCGTGAAGGCTCGCATGATCCGCGCCATGGTGTTGAATTGCATGTCGGAGAACCGAACAGAATCGCTGCCACGCATCAGCGTTGCAAACAGGGCCTTCTCACCGGCGGGAAGCCCTTCACTCCAGGCGCTGCTCTCGCGCCGGACCGTCATGTCACTCTTGCGCCCCTTTCCCTCAACAAAGGAAACAAAGCCCTTGATGGCAAGGTCGACCAACGCCGCCATGAAAGAGGTCTGGCTGCTTTTCTGGAAAGACCCCAGCCCGGTGACATAAGATGCAACCGCGGGGGACACATGTGCGGGAGGATGGAAACGCGGAAAGATCGCGCCGCCTTCGGGATCGCGTCCGACCTTGCGCCATGCGCTGTAAAGCCATGCCAACTGGGCGAGCGCCGCAAGGATCAGCACCATGATCGGGCTGTTGTCGACGAATTTGTTCCAGGCCTGCTCAACCTCACTGGGAGCCTCGACAATGCCTTTTTGCCAGGCAACGGCAATGGTGATGCCCTCACCGGATGGAAGCGAATGATTGGATCGAATGGTCACCTCACCGGCTGATTTTTCAACCAACTGATAATTGTCACCCTTCTGGCCCGCTCTGCCGGTATAAACCGAATAGTCCTTGATCTCAGCTCCGTCGGGAAGGCGCACAGTGACCTTTGCCTGATCGATCCCAACGGCCCATTCGTCACCGATGGCGTTCCAGTAGATTTCATCGTAATTCTCAAAAAAACCGATGGAATCTTCTACTGAATAATGGATTTCATAACGATGCCGCTGGTGGGGAAGAAAAATATTGGCGTCCCCGATGCGGATGCGGAAATAGCGCCCATCATGGCTGGTCTGATAGGGCTCATCTTGCCCATTGCGCTTGATGGCGTGGATTTTGGGGCTCAGATTTTCGACCGAGCCGTCCCGAGAGCGATAAATGACGGGAATGTCGCGCAACAGCCCGCGCTGGAAAATGTTACCTTCGACCTCGACCTCGATATATTCGGAAATGTCGACATGACGGTCCTTGTGGACCGAAATGACAACCTGATAGTCCGTGATACGCTCGTAAGCTGCGGCTTCCAGCACGCCCAAGACGAGCATGCAGACCGCAAAAATACCGGTCAGAATTGCTTTTCCGGTTCCACTGCGAGACTGCATCATTCCTGTCCTCTGCTCTTTTTCCTGTTATTGTTTGTGATCGTTTGCCTCAGGGCCCTTTTCAGAACTGGACTTTGGGCACCACGCGGTCTTCTTCATCATAGAGTTCGAAATAATCTTTCTTCGCATAGGAGAAGAAACCAGCCACGATGTTGGACGGGAACTGGTCAATCATGACGTTGAGGTTCCGTACCGTTCCGTTGTAATAGCGACGCGAGAGCTGGATATCATCCTCGACGCTGGAGAGTTGCTTTTGCAGATTCTGGAACCCCTCATTGGCCTTGAGATCGGGATATCTTTCCGCAACAGCCATCAGATTGACGAGCGCCTTCGAGAGATTGCCCTCGGCCTGAGAGCGTTCTGCGGCCCCGCCGGATGCTGCATTTGAGGCCCTTGCCCGCATTTCGGTGACCTTTTCAAGCGTTTCGCGCTCGTGGCTCATATAGCCTTTGACAGATTCCACCAGATTGGGGATGAGATTGGCGCGGCGTTTGAGCTGCACGTCAATTCCGGACCAACCTTCATTGACCATCTGCCGTGTCTTGGCCAGCTTGTTGTAGATGGATATGGCATACAAGCCCAGAACAACGACGATTCCGAGCAGGACCCAACTGAACAGCATGTTTTCTTCTCCCCTTTTTCCAGACCGTTTTCCCACGTGATCGGTCTTCAGAATGGAGATTACCGGAGCCAGATCAAAGTGCAAGCCTGAGTTTGTCACCTGATGCATTATTCCTGGACACCTCCCATGGTCCAATTGTAGCAGCGCAGTTCCTTGCTGCGGGGCTCATCCAAATGCCATATGATGCCGCATCGCCCCGCAAGAGATGGTCAAGGAGACCCAGAAATGCGCTCACAATGCAATTTTCGCTCGATCTTCCTCCCCATGGCGCCCCTATATGTTGCATTCATTGTGGCTATTGGTGCCTTTGTCCCCTTGCATATGGCCAAAACCGAACAGGACCATATACCGATGTTGCTCCATGACCATCCGCTCGCCGAGACGATTTGGCGCACCTCAGACGCTGCGCCCGCTACGATTCAAGAGATTGAAACAGCCCTTGAATCCGCCGAGATGATCCTTTTGGGCGAGAAGCATGACAATCCGCGTCACCATCTTTTGCAGGCAAAGATGCTGGACGGTATCGGCCAGTGGAGCAACAGGGCGCATGTGATTTTCGAAATGCTTGAACCGGGCCAGAGCAAGGTCCTTGATGAGGTCAATGCCGGACGGGCAAAGCCCCTTGCAGGAGAGAATGGTGCTGCGGGATCCGCCGCCGAGATGCTTGATGCCAGGCTCGCGGCTCTTGGCGAGGCTCTCGAATGGGAGGAACGCGGCTGGCCGGACTGGGCGATCTATCAGCCGATCTTCAGACAGGCCCTCAGCCATTCGATGGTGTTGGGGGCTGGCAATCCTGACCGCAAGACCTTGATGGATGTCGGACGCGGGTCTCAGCTTTCCGACGGACTTCTTGATGATCTGCGCTGGGACCAGACCTATAGCGAGGCACAAAGGGAGGATCTTGTCGATGAGCTGGTCGAGGCCCATTGCGGCATGATCGGTCGGGACGCGGTGTCGCCCATGGTTTCAATGCAACGCTTCAAGGATGCGCACATGGCACGCGCCATGCGACGGGCACAGAGAGAAAGCGATGTCGTCATTCTGATCGCGGGCAACGGGCATGTTCGCAAGGACAGAGGGGTGCCGATTTTTCTGGATCGGCCCGAAAAACAGCTGCGCATTGCCTTTGTGGAAGTGGTTCGCGGAGAGGAGAACGCCCGCGCCTATCCAGCTTTTGGCCCGGCGCTTTATGATTATATCTGGTTTACACCAAGGGTCGATGAAGAGGACCCTTGCGAACGTTTCCGCGCTCAATTGAAAGCCATGAAAGACAAAAATGACCGCCCTTGAGGCACTATAATTTTGACATTGTCACAACAATCAATGTTTTAAATACTTAATTAAGCAATGTCTTTGAAAAGGCTAGAGAAATCATCACATCCGATCAAAAAGTCGTCAATATTTAACTTTTCCATCCGTATAAATTGCGACATGCAGCAAAGGTTGCAAGTGAATTCATAAGAAGTAGATAGACCTCTTGTTTTCATTTGAGTGTTGATAATGAAAACAATGTGAAAGGTTTGAAGGAAGGAAGAGCATATGTGGCGCGTTGCTCTGATGGTGTTGTCGTTATTTCTGTTTACTGGAAAACCGATAGCGCAAACAACGAATAGCTGGCTTGTCCAGAAAATCACCGGCACAGCCTATATCGCGGAAAAGGGCGAGAAGGCCATTCTCGTCAAAAAGGGATCTGTTCTCAATCCCGGCCAGACGCTTTCCACTCAGGCAAGGACCCGCCTGCTGCTTCAGCGCGGGGAGGAACGCATTCAGGTGGGCCCAGGGGCCATCATGGCGATCCCGCCAGCCAAATATATCAAGCCGGGCAAGACCTTGATCCTACAGCAGAGTGGCCGTTTGCAGCTTTCTGTCAACAAACAGAATGTGCAGCATTTTGCGGTCAAAACCCCTTATCTGACGGCGGTCGTCAAGGGAACCGTTTTCACTGTTGCGGTTGGGGGCAGCAGTTCCGAAGTCAGCGTTTCGTCTGGCCGGGTGGAGGTTTCCAACGGTGAGACCGGCAATACCACGGAAATCACCCGCGGGCAGAAAGCAAGTGTCAAGAAAGCGGCCAACGGAACGACGAAACTGTCGGTGCAGGCAAAGGGCAAGAAACCCGCAATCCGCAAGCTGAAATCCAAGGTGACCAAGCCCAATTTCTACGCGACCGTCACTGTCAATGGCAAGAAAACGGCCCTTCAGCCGGGATCTGCCAAAAAGACAGCCCCGATCGCCCAGGTCAAGGCGGCTGTAACCGCGTCAGGTCAGAGCAACGGCAATGCGAACGGCAAGTCGGCCAATAGCAAGGCGTCGCTCAACAGCGCATCTTCGTCGGGTGGCAAGTCTTCTGAATCCAACTCGGAACAGAGCGCAAAGGTGAAGACAAGCAATGCGGGAGGCAAGTCTGCCAAGAAAGCCGCAATCTCCAATTCAAGCTCTAGCTCTAGCTCCAACTCCAGTACATCCACGGCAACCGCTTCAAGCACGGTCACATCCAGCGCAATTGCCGCGGCCCTTGCCAGCGCAAGCAGCAGCAATAAAAGCAATGCTCTGGTGGCGCTCTCCAATTCGAACGCCAGCTCTGTCGCCATCGCCAATGCCATTGCGAGACTGACCAGCAGCACCAGCTCAACCGTGACATCAAGTCCGGGCAACAGCAACGGGGCTGGCAACTCTGAAAACAGCAATGCCAGCGCCAAAGCGCGCAGCAAAAGCAAAAGTGACGATAACGAGGAAGAAGAAGAAGACTGACGATCAGCCTTCTCGGTTCGACACATAAAAAACCGGCATGGAGGGTTCCAATGCCGGTTTTTTGCTGTCTTGTGGGGTGTCGTTCCCCGTTTTCAGAGAGAGCAGCACCTTGCCAGGAGCGGGAGGCTCCCGTCAGCCTTCCCAGCCCAGACCACCGGCCTTGGTTTTGAGGAAGGCTTCGCCGCAGGCTTTTGCCAGTTCGCGCACCCGCAGAATATAGCTCTGACGCTCGGTCACCGAGATCACGCCGCGTGCGTCCAGAAGATTGAAGGTGTGGGACGCCTTGATGCACTGGTCATAGGCGGGAAATACACAATAATGCAGGCCCGCTTCCGCGCCAGCCTTCTCGCCCTGTTCCAGCAGAGCGCGGCACTCGGCCTCGGCATCTGCAAAGTGGCGGAACAGCATTTCGGTGTTGGCATATTCGAAATTGTGACGCGAATATTCCTGTTCGGTTTGCAGGAACACATCACCATAGGTGATCCGCTCGGCCCCATCACGACCGTTGAAATTGAGATCATAAACATTGTCGACGCCCTGCACATACATCGCAAGGCGCTCAAGGCCGTATGTCAGCTCACCGGCAACCGGGGCGCATTCAATACCAGCCACCTGCTGGAAGTAGGTGAACTGTGAAACTTCCATGCCATCGCACCAGCATTCCCAGCCAAGCCCCCAGGATCCGGTGGTGGGGTTTTCCCAGTCGTCTTCCACAAAACGGACATCATGGACAGAGCTGTCAATGCCAATCGCGGCAAGGGAGCCGAGATAGAGATCCTGCAAGTCTTTCGGGCTCGGCTTCAGCAGCACCTGAAACTGATAGTAATGTTGCAGTCGGTTGGGGTTTTCACCGTAGCGGCCATCGGTGGGACGACGGGAGGGCTGCACATAGGCAACATTCCAGGGGCGAGGCCCCAGCGCCCTGAGGGTCGTCGAAGGATGAAGCGTACCGGCGCCGACTTCCATGTCATAGGGCTGAAGAACTGCGCAGCCGTAATCGGCCCAATAATTCTGCAAGGCCAGAATCATACCCTGGAAAGAGCGTTTCGGCTGCATGTGGGGGGCAAGAATGTCGGTCATTTTTCTAAAGCATCTCGTCTTGGAGCAATTCCGGCGCTCAGATTTGAAGCGCGAGGAACGGAACTGATTGTTCAAATGGTACGGTCTGTTGTTGCCTCACCCGACAAGGGCAAGACAAGGACTGCGAGCGGCCACGTCTCGGGCCATGAAACCCGAAGGCTCGCCGCGGACCCTAATGCAATCGGGATCATAAGAAAAGCCGGATTTTTCCTTGTTTCCATGATCAGCGCAATATGTACTGCGAACAGTTTTTCTGAAACAGTGCCATGTGGATTGTCAAGACACTACATGAGCTACACGGTCACGGTCCGATTTCAGGGACCATTCCTCTGTCATCGTTGGCAAATGATGACTGAGTGTACCAACTGCCCGGATCGCTCCAAGAGCCCAAAACCAGACATCCGCTTCAGACCATCAGACGCATCAAAACGACTAACGGCTGTAATACGCATTGATAAAAAAGGAGGGGGAGCCAAGGTTATGAGCTTTCCAAGCCACCTCCAGAACACGACACGCATGGAGGCTGCTGCCTTTTTTCAAATGACCTGAACGCAAAAAGGACTCACTGTTCCTCTGTTTCGAGGACTGCGAAGAACTACAATCTTATTAAATAAGAAAGTCCGCATATGGCGACCTTCTTGTCTACCCCTTACATATTCATTGGGACTGCATGTATTCCATTGATGGGGCATCTATCTTGAAAGGAGTTCCCGGAACTCTTTCTTCAATCGCCTCTTTGATCGGGTCGAGCCCAATCCTAAAAAATTCTTTCCTGTTGTTAACCCGGTTGACGCGATATTGTGCGAACTCATGGTGAAGTTCTTTCTCCAGCTTAGGAGCATCATCAGAAAAAATCATAGCGTGAACATCGAACGGGAAAGGAACGGAAGCGTCTCCAAGTTCTTTTACGCGGTCCAGAGGCTCCAGTCTGCGTGTCATTCCGATTTTAACAACACCGGCACCAAAGGCGCCTTTATTGCTAATAACATAGACATGGCCAATCCTTGTTTGTTCTGCCATTGAGAGCAGACGGCCTTTTTGATGCATGGTTTCGGCCAGCTCTGCCTCAATTGCTGAAATTTCTTCTTCCAATGCCGCCCTGTGCTCACCACTGGCAATTTCAAGCCTTTTTCGCGCTTCGGCCAAAGCTTGTTGCTTTTCTCGCTCTATCTTTTCCTGCCTTTTCATTTCAGCAGCAATTTCGCGTTGGGCCTTAGCTTCTTCCCTCTCAAGTTCTCTTTGTTCGCGAAGCCGTTCCTTGTCTTCTTCTTTTTTCAGTGCCTGTTCGTTGACTAAATCAACTTGTTTTAGCTTCAAAGCAATAAATTGCGGCTGGATACAGATGGTCAAACCGCTATTTAGGTCATTCAGTATCTCCGCCACCCTTTGGATTTTTTCTTTTGTTTTGCTCGCATTTCTCCAGGTAACCTTGCTAATCAATAAATCCGCTTCATTATTGAATGCCCGTAGAGTGAGCCGAATGGCTCTGTTGACCATGGTTTTCCCATCTTTTCTTGAGCCATGAACCTCCCAGTCTGTAGAACAAACAACCGCAATCTTTTGTCGAATCAGTTCCTTTTGTTCCTCTTTATTCAGCTTGATGGCCATGACATAGGCGGCACTGTCTTCAAGCGAAAACTCTGGAGCAGAATAACCATTCAAATATAATTCGTACTCATTTTCCAGACCGTTCAAATCTTCTTTTATTTTCTGAAGTTCATCCTTAACACGATTAACTTCTGCGATTACTTCCCTTCGTTCTTGTTCTTTTTTAACGACCTCTTTTTGTGCCTGCTCAACTTGTTCATTAATGGAAAGCAAAGGATCCAGCATTTGCTTTAGTTTAGCTATTTTTTTGTTTCTTCTCCTAAGCTTAACAATTGCAGCTATCAGGATTGCCGGAACAACAATAAAAAATAGAAACAATAAGACTAGAATTACGGCATCTTCTGACATGGGGACCTCACTGTTTTCGGTAGCGCATCTACGCTATTACAACCGTCAATTATTGTGGAGTCGTTTTTAGAAGAAGAAGGATATACCGCTACTGGCTACGGAATGAGTTTGAAGAATGATCAGGACTGAGTTAAAAAAGGCCGACAGTGGCGATCTTGATTTGTTCCGTCTTCGAAGATCTAGCTACTCACGAACAGAGGTTCTATTGATATGCGCATCGCTTTTGCCTCTCTGTTTATATTGATTTCCTCACAAGTCTTTGCCGCAGATTCTTGCGCATGTCCGTTTTCCTTTTTAGTAGAAAAGGTAGAAACGAGTAAAATCGATCCAGACTATTCAAGAGTTTTGCTCTCTGTGAAAAACGGCACTAGCTATGTCAGAACCATCTCTTTCCAATGTCAGCTAGAAAACAAAGATGGTTTCACTTGGTCGGGAGAGGGTAATGCAAGAAACCTCAAGCCTAGGGAAGTTCGAAAAGTGACCATCGTTGCTGAAAACTCAGATCAGTATCGAAATCCAATCTCAGCAAGGTGTGCGGTAGGAAGCTTCGATAGTGGTCATGTTACGTTTGAATAGAAAAGCCTCCCTTCGCTTCTCCGTTTCCTTCTCCGCCATAGCACCTCTTTTTGTCTTGTACCTCGTGGACATTCAGTACATCAAACAGCGTGGCCCAACCTTTCAGATCGCGCAGCGGGCCGATCTCACCAAGAATTGACCTCCAAAGCCACATATTGAGGTTTGGTGTGTTTCTTTTTGGTCCGGGCAAGCTTTCAGCAAGGCTCTTATTGGCCCCTTTATGGCAACAAGTATCATCTCTTTGTTGCCAATATGAATACATAATGAACAAGGAACTCAGATCTTGTTCAGATGCTCTAGTTTATAAGCCTTCCACATTGGACACGGGCGATGCGGCTTTGGCCCGTTCCAGCAAAAACATCAGAAAAGTAATTTATCCTTTTCGGTACGGCTGGACTTGGCTTTGCCTGGTTCGCCGAACCGACGATCCGTCTTTGACACCGAATGCCAGAGCGGCAAGTCCGGTCTCCCCAAGACCGGCTTGCATCATGCTTGGGCATTCAGGGATGAGCCATCCTTTGTCCCCCAAACTCCCGATGGTTTTTCGAAGACGGATCGCTCTGTTTTTGCCGATTGCAGTGCCTCGCGCCTGCGGGCCTTGGAAGTCTTTTTGCGCATTTATGAAATTTCCCAATTAGAACTGGCGTATGGGCCTCGGGTTCTGTACATGCTGCTGTGAGCCAGCCCCAAACCGGAAGCATGAATGCATGAGTGATCAGCCAGCCATCAATGACAGTGATAGACACAGTCTGCTTGAAGACCTTCAGGGCCTTGCCTTTGGCGTATTCACCTGCGCGCTTGGTATGGTGTTTCTGACCCAGTTGGGTTTTCTGACAGGCCAGACTGCCGGGCTCGCGCTGTTGATTTCCTACATTTCAGGTGTCGACTTCGGCACGATGTTCTTTCTGGTCAACATTCCATTCTACTGGTTCACCTATCATCGCATGGGACTGCGTTTCACAATCAAGTCGGTGCTATGTGTGGTGGCCCTTTCCGTCACCATGAAGTGGCTGCCACCGCTGATCCAGTTTGACCATCTCGATCCGCTGGCGGGCATGCTGGCTTTCGGCACCAGCTGCGGCGCGGGGCTACTGGCCATTATCCGTCACGAGGGAAGCCTTGGCGGAGCCGGGGCCATGGCGGTTACCATTCAGGAATTTACCGGTTTCAAGGCAGGCTATGCCCAGCAATTGCTGGATCTGGTCATTTTCGGTTCGGCTCTGTTCTATTTCCCATGGCAGATTGTTGCCTGGTCGATATTCGGCTCGGTCATCGTCAACGCCATCATTGCCATCAATCATCGTCGAGACCGCTATATCGGACGATAGGCTTGTGTTTACACCTGCAAGGCGCTGGCATTCCGTTCCGCCCCATGCACATGGCCCATACACATGACCATGCACATGGCCCATGCTTGACAAGGCCCCGGAAACAGGCTTTGCTTTGGCTTTCCCCTCCTTTGCGGACGTCAAGACCATGACCCAAATCGATGCCGGGGCCCCTCGCCCCTTTGTGCCTGTAAAATTTGCCATTCTGACCGTCTCGGACAGTCGCCAGCAGGAGGATGACCGGTCTGGCACCATTCTGGTCGAGCGGTTGCTCGCCGCCGGACATATCTTGAGCGACCGGGCCATTGTCAAGGACGACCGGCAAGCCATTCAGGCGCAGGCAAAGGCGTGGATCGCAGATGACACTATTCAGGTGATCATCTCGACCGGCGGAACGGGTTTCACCGGACGCGATATCACACCGGAAGCGATGTCGCCGCTGTTCGACAAACATATGGATGGTTTTTCATGGCTGTTTCATAAAATCTCGTTCGAAAAAATCGGCACCACGACCATTCAGTCCCGCGCCACCGCCGGGCTCGCTGGCACGACCTTCATTTTCTGCATTCCAGGCTCTCCGGGTGCCTGCAAGGACGCATGGGACGGAATTTTCGAGCCGCAGTTCGACTATCGGCACATGCCAAGCAATTTCGTGGAATTGATGCCGCGGCTTGACGAGCATCTCAAATAGGGGGGGATCGGTCTTGCGCGGGCGCCTCGCCTGGCGCTCCGGCATCAGTCTTTCGCGTCGCAGGAAATGAATTGAAAAGGCTGGTCTCGGGTTTGATCAGGCAACCTTGCGCAGGGCTGCGCCCATGCGGCGGATCGCATCGATATCGCCTGGAACCTTGTCGATTTCCGGGAAATGCTCGCACAGAGCGGAAGTCATTGCCACGAAATAGCCGTCTATCTGTTCGTCTTCGCAGTCATCCTGACTCTTCAAGTCTCGCAACATGCCAAGAGCATCGATGATGTTCTGACAATCCGTATAGCAGGGAGATCCGGATTGCGCGCTCCAGGACAGTTTCACATAGGCGGCGAAATAGGCGCCTGAATGATTGCCTTCAAACAACTGCAATTTAGCATAATTTGCGATGTCTGCGACCAAACTGTCCAGTACCAATAACTCTGCTGACATCTTCTGTCCCCTAATGTCCCCGCTTGGGATCTTTGTATAGAATTAACATTAACAAAGGCTTACGAGGGAAATCGGTAGGGGGTCGGCAGTCGGGTTCAGGAAAAGCAAAATGCCCGACATGACCACTCATGCCGGGCAACTTGGTATTTTTGACAGGTTCTGGTTTTGGACCCTAACTCCCTCAAAAATCGGCATAATCGGGAACAATAACCGACAACTCCAGATCGTTAGCCCGTATTGGACAACCAGCTCCCTTTGCTGCCAAAACCCGGTCAATACGCAGGATGGCAAGGGCTTGATGCCCGACAACCGCGCCAAGAGTCCCGATCGGCTTGCCATCTGCAAGGATCACTGTGCCGGTTGCCGGCATCGGGCTGTTGGCCTCAACGCGCACCAGCCTGCGTCGCGCGGTTCCGCGATGTTGCATGCGGGAGACAACTTCCTGACCGACATAGCAGCCTTTGTCAAAATCAAGCCCTCCCAGATAGTCCATATTGATATCATGCGGGAAGCTGTCATTGAGCTGGAAATCGAGCCCGGCCTGGGCCACCACCGCATCAATATGCCGCTTGAGATAGGCCTCTGCCAGATCGCCATCTGCCAGCCAGCCTGCCCCATCGGCATAGAGCCGTGTGCCCAGCAGGTCCGAGCGCATATCCTTGAACGCACTGTCCGGCGCTTTTGCCTCGTCTTTGTCGGACGACAGCAGCACACCAACCGCTTCATCGCTCTGCTCGATGACCACTTTGGAGCGCATGCGATAGAGCATCATTTTCTTCATGAAGGCGTCGGCAATGCCCTTGTCGAGATCAAACCGAAAGCCCGCCCCGGTACGCGAGATCAGGAAATCCATCGATATCTTGCCCTGTGGCGTCAGGAGAGCACCATAATGGGCCTGCCCTTCCTTCAGATCGTCGAGATCCGTGGTGATCAGCCTTTGCAAAAAGCGCTCGGCCTCCTCCCCCGACATAAGCACCACGGAACGGTCATCAAGAAGAAGGATCGGCAGATTTGGCATGGCATTATTCCAATGGCTCGGAAGCATGGCGACCGGCAGGGGCCGGTCTCTGTGTTTTTCCCATATATGAACACATATATTGGGCTGCAAGGGCCCTGTTTGCGTGCACGAGCCCTGTTCCGAGCGCAACTGACCAAGCGCACTGCTTTTGCGTGATGATCAGAACGATGCCCGCACCACGGCTTTACCAGGCCAGACGTGTCATGAAGCCGATGCTTTCCACATCTTCATGGGTCAGGCGCAAGGTCACGCGCTCATCGTCAGGATCATGGGTAGGCCCGAAATCCTCGGCATGGATGCCGGACGTGATGAACAGGGCATCAATCTTCTGATAGTGCGCGCCCCGCATGTCGGTCGGCAGGGAGTCGCCGACGATCAGCATGTCCGACTTGTCGACGGGGGCTCCGTTGGCCTTGTTCAGTTCGGCAATGGCAGCCTTGTAGATCGGAGCTTCAGGCTTGCCCACAAAGGTGGGCTCTCCGCCATAGGCTTCGAACCGGTCCGCCAGAGATCCTGCGCAATAGACCAGCTTTCCGCCCCGGTCCACGATGCGGTCCGGGTTGGCGCAAACAAAGGGCAAGTCCCGTTGGGCCAGCCGTTTGAGCAGCTCATCATAATCGTCAGGCGTTTGGATGGTGTCGTCCAGCAGGCCCGTGCAAGAGACCATTTCTGCCTCGTCTTCCCCGACCAGATGCAAGTCCAGCCCTTCATAGAGGGGAAAATCCCGCTCCGGCCCGATATGCAACACCTTCGTCTTGCCTGTATCAAGAAGCGCCTTGCGGGACACATCGCCCGAGGTGACGACCGCGTCGTAGCAATCCCGAGGGACTTTAAGACGGTCCAACTGCTCACAGATCGAGCCTGAAGGACGTGGCGCATTGGTGAGCAATATCACCGGACCATAGTCCTTGCGAAACCGGGTGAGGGAGTCGACAGCGCAAATGTCGAACGCAACTCCATTGTGCAGAACACCCCAGATGTCGGACAAAATTCCTTTGTAGTTCGGCGCAATGGCAGACAGGCCTGCTAGGCGGGAAGTCATGGCGATCCTTTTACTTGATGTGACGCCAAACGAGAGCGTTTCCCATTCGCGTCAGCTTCACATGAATGCTCCGTGGAGGGCCCCTTGGGGTCATTCCTGGCAACAGGCGGACTGCCTGTTCAAGAATAGCTCCAAGCCCGGTCTTTCTTGTCACTTGTTCAAGCGGCGAGGTCAAGAAAAAGTTCCGGTCAGGGACTGGTAAAATGGTCGTGGAACAAAGCCCCCCGCTCTAGCGGATCAGCCGTTCGAACGTGGGCTGACGCGGCGCGGCCTCGGTCTGCGGATCGGTGGAAACAGCCCCTCTGGTGCCGGTTCCAAGCTCGACAAACTGTCCCCTGTCCGTTCCTGTCTTGAGCCCGAAATCATCGGACGCTGGCAGGCGATCGGCAACGGTGCGGGAGGCAGGCGCGGCGGCTGACGAAGGCAGAGACCGGCGCTCTGCACCATTGCGGGCGGCAGAGGGTCGGGACCCCGCGGGCTCGATCAGGCCGGCCGCCTCAGCCAGTGCGGTTCGAAACTGATCCCGCGAAGCGTCGGGGTTGCTGTCTTCGGCCGCCATGGCCCGCAAGGCTCTGGCAATCTTGGGATTTTCACCAAGGGTCCGGTTGGACCCGCCTGCGGGATTGGCTTGTTCCTGTCTGAGGTTGGTTCCGGCTTGAGTGCTGGCCAAGCTGCCCGAAGGTGAGCCGCCTCTGTTGACGGCACCCTGTTGGCCGGTCATTTGCGTGCGTGCCGGTGCTGCCACAGTCCGGGTCTGAGCGGGCGAGGCAAAGCGGCCATCCCGGCCAGATCTCAGATCCTGGGGGCTGTCTTCACGCGGGCCAGCGGTCCGTTCGATGCCCGAGGTCGGCTTCAAGGCGCGTGCCGGAGCGAAATGGTTGCCTTGCGCAAAGTGAATATTAAAGTCGATGAGGCTGACCAGATCGCTTTCATTTTCCACATGGGTAACGATGAGATCAATGCCCTTGCGAGCCAATACGCGAGAGAAATCCGCCGGATGAATATCCATCCCCTGCCCGGCATCGCGATGGGTCAAAACTGGTTTTGCGATCTTGGCATAGCGAACGCCTTTGGACGCCAGCTGATCGAAATTGGCTCCAAGATCGGTCAGGTGATCAACCGAGAAACGGAACCCCATACTGTTGAGCAGTCGAAGCGTCTCATCTTCCATGATGCCGAAATTGCGCATGTCGGCCTGAGAGAATTCCAGAATGACATGCTCAGCCAGATCCTGATTCTGGTCGAACAGCTCGCGCATGAGATCAAAGAAATCGCTATCTGCAAGGCTCTGCAAAGACAGATTGCAGAAGCAGTCAACAGGACGACCGCGATCTGCCAGACGGCGCTGCAAGCGAAATGTTTCGTTGATCGCCAAACGGTCCAGCATCGGCATGAAACTGTTCTTACGGCACACGGGCAGGAAAATATCAGGAGTGATGACCTGATCTCCGTCTGTCTTGAGCCGTGTCAGCGCTTCGTAAAATTGCGGCTTGCGCATGGGAAGGGTGACGACCGGCTGCATGAACATCTCGATCTGCCCCAGGGCGAGCGCCCGTCGCACCGCAGCTTCATCGGCTTCGGTGATGACCGGTTCTCGATCCCCCTCACGGCTGGCCGCTGACGGCATGGATGGACTTTCATCCCTCTTCTGTTCAGCCTGGGGGGTCAGTCCCGCCCCATCCGGAAAGGGACGGCTTTCCTGCGCACTGGCCTGAGGCGGTTGCGGGGTGTTTTCCCGGACCAGCCTTCCGCCATTGGCACGCATATTGGCACGCAACAGATCGCCCAGTTCCTTGACCGAAGTCGTTGCCGATTTCAGCTTGGCGTTGACAGCCTCGACCCGCTCGTCACCCTTGTCCATCCGCTCATCGAGTTCTGCGCAGCTTTCGGCCAGTTGTTTGACGATCGTGCCAAGAATTTCCATCTCGCCCAGCACTGGCTCGACTTCCTTCTCGAGCCGCTCGGACAGCGTATCATTGAGATCGCGCGCCAATTCCCTGACGTCCTGCACTTCCTTGGTCAGAGTCAGTTTCAGACGCGTGATGTCATCCATCTGTTCATCAAGGATGACCCGGTCGCGGACACGTGAAATCTGGTAATGGATGATGAGAAGAGTGACGAGAATCCCGAAGGCAATGGGAGACGCTTCGGGAATCGTGAGGCCGAATTTGAAATGGGAAATCGCTCCGACAGACACGGAAATGGCGACTATACAAATGGCAATAAAAACCGCACCCAGCCTTTGCATATTATATTCTCCGTCGCGGAGCGCCTGACGCCCGGCCTACCTAACTCACAACACAGCATTGCCACGAAGGGCGGGGATTGCCCAGACTGCCAAACGCAGCGCTTTACGAGGCCAATCCCGCTCATCCCAAGAGCTTGTTCTTTCGCTTTTTTTGTCGTCCAACCTGGCCAGCTCCCGGACTTTTCAATTTTCAGCCACACTGATCAGCGAATCACGACGTTAACCTTTTATTAGCCTAATATGTCGCCTGCACAGAAGAAAGGGTTTCGCCAAATTGTTTTAGCGATGTGAAAATATCGAGCGGCTTTGCTCTATCTGTTCCTTGCCGGAAGGAGGCATTCAGGATCTTCATACAAGGGCACAGCTGCTCTGCCTCACCATCTGTCTGACGCAGGAACGGATCAGCTGGCACGAAATCGGGTTGTCCTGAATTCTGGAGGTCCTGAAAGAAGCGACCCCATATCACACTGCATGCAGAATGATATGGGGTAGCGCTAGACGCGATGAATGGAAGCTTTATTCACCGCGTGGCAGGAACGATGCGGCGTGTCCCTGCTTTGAAAACTCAAATAATATTGCGTGTCTTCATTTTGAACACTGCTGTTCGATAAGTGATTCTACATCGGCTGCATTTGACTTACGTCAATCATTCGATGATGTACAGAATTCAACAAGACTTAACACCTGAAAATTGTGCACTCTGTTCATTCCGGAGCATGTGAAACTCAGACAGGATCTTGTGAAACAAGAAAACTGCCATTCTTCTTCAAGAATAAATCACCTCTTTCGTTGCAGCTTTCATGCAAAATACGTCAAAATAAAGACAATTGTGCCTCATTCTCTGCCGGTTTGACAAAATGAGCGAGAGATAGACGGGTTCGTCTTGTGCTGAAGCCGATTTTCCGACAGGCAACGTCCATTCTTTTGTGCAGGATTTCGGCATAAGGCCCTGTTCCGCGGGCGCGGTGACCCATTCGACTGTCATAATCCTTGCCACCCCGCATTGCGCGCAAGTTGTTCATGACGTGGCGATACCGGTCCGGATAATGATGCAGCAACCAGTCCTGAAACAGACCACTCACCTCATTGGGCAACCTTAGCAGGATGGTGCCAGCCTCCCTTGCCCCCGCCTCATGGGCGGCTTGCAGGATTTTCTCGAGTTCCTCGTCATTCAGCGCAGGAATGACCGGAGCGACGAGAACGGATGTCGGAATGCCCGCCTCAGTCAGCCTCTTGATGGTCTCGAGCCGTCTTTGCGGCGCAGCGGCCCGCGGCTCCATCGCGCGGGACAGGCGATTGTCTAGGGTCGTCACAGATATCGCGACCTTGACGAGATTTCGCTCATTGAGGACCTTCAGGCGATCCAGATCGCGCAGGATCAAGGCCGATTTTGTAACAATGCCGACCGGGTGTCCCGTTTCATTCAACACATCCAGAATATCGGGCATCAGACGATATTGCCGCTCGATGGGCTGATAGGGATCGGTATTGGTGCCGATGGCAATCGGGCGCGGACGATAGCCCGACGCGGACAATTCTTTCTTCAATTGCCGGGCGACATCGGGTTTGGCAAACAGTTTGGTTTCAAAGTCGAGGCCGGCTGACAGGCCCATATAGGCGTGAGAGGGACGGGCGAAGCAATAGACACACCCATGTTCACAGCCCCGATAGGGATTGATCGAGCGATCAAAGGGAATGTCGGGAGACTCGTTGCGGGTGATGACCGTGCGAGACTTTTCCTCCTGCACTTCCGTACGCAGGGGCGGCAGCGGATCTTCCTCAAAACCGGAGGTCTCCCAGCCATCATCGACCGGCTCGCGGCTATAGGGCTCAAAGCGGCCGGACTGATTGCTGCGAGTGCCACGTCCCCGGATCCGGCGGCCATTATGCAGGTCGGGGTCGACCTGAAAGCCGACAAAGGGCTCTGCATCTTCGATTTTGCTTGCGGCTTGGGCGCCTGCCTTGACAGTTGCCATGCTCTGCACTCCATCGCATCGGCGGGGCTTTCTGTACCGGCCCCTCTCCGACTCTGTTAGCGGTTTGTTCTCATCAAGGATGATGTAAAAACAAGAACACATCAAGAACAAATTTCAACAGATCTCTTTTTGCCTGTTGAGTTTGAGCCGGTCCCCTCTGCTCGCTTGTGCCTTGGCCTGGGTCCTCGCTACGCAAGTGGTCGGCCTTCTGCTGCCCAGACAATGACTTCTTTACCTGTTGCCGTTAGTTTGTCAGCCAATGGGTCCTGATTCGAGTGCTGGCAGCAGCTCTTGAAATTCCATGGTGAAGAGACCCATATCGGACAGGACCATCATGCGATGTCAGGGTTTGCTGTCGGGATGCAATGGCGGTGTGTTTCAAATGGCTTCTGGCATTTTTACCCGTCATGACGACATGAGCCGACAGGCAGACAAGCAGGACTTTCAGATTGGAGTGACGCATATGAGCGAAGAGAATGAAAAAAAGTCGGATGAGTCGATAGGCAAAGATGCATCAGCGGCCCTTTTCAAGGCCCGGTCGGTTTTCATCTATGGCGAAATCACCCAGGAACTGGCGCAGAAAGTCTGTGCGCAGTTGATCGCTCTTGCGGCAGATAGCGACGACGACATTCGCGTTTTCGTCAACTCGCCCGGCGGTCATGTGGAATCCGGGGATTGCATGCATGATGTGATCAAGTTCATCAAGCCCAAGGTCTGGATCATCGGAACGGGCTGGGTCGCCTCCGCAGGCGCCCTGATCTATATCTCCGTACCGCTTGAGCGGCGCCTGTGCCTGCCGAACACCCGTTTTCTGTTGCATCAACCATCGGGCGGCGCACGTGGCATGGCATCCGACATCGAAATTCAGGCCCGCGAAATCATCAAGATGAATGAACGCCTCAACAAGCTGTTCTCCGAGGCGACCGGTCAGCCGATGGAAAAAATCGCGGCCGATACCGACCGCGATTACTGGCTGTCTGCGGAAGAGGCAAAAGACTATGGCCTCGTCTCTCGGATCATCACGTCGCACGCAGAGGTCGGCTAGAGAGGACGGCCAACCTTTTGTTGGCTGTTGATGCTTCAATCTTTCATTTTTGGCGGGTCTCAGACCTGCCAAAAATGCTTGCGTGCGAGATCCTGAGCTTCGGCGCGGGTCATGCCGAAATCTTCCCAAACGGCCTCTGTGATACAGAAATTACGCAAATCCCGCTTGATCTGACGGCGTTCCTTGCTGCGGTCCCACCAGAGTTTCAAAGTTGCTCCGGCCCTGTGCAGGAGGCTGTCTTTCTTGCCGTTAGCCTTGATCAGAGCAACCAGCTCATCACTTCCATAGCGCGTAACATCGCCCTCGTAGGCTGCCTTCATTATTTTCTCCTTTATTTTTATTGCTTTTCACATGGCGCAAGTATTGCGCCTTTTGCAAAATAAAAAAATTGAATAATATGGATGAATGTGTGAGAAAAAGTTACATACTCCTCTCATAACAGGAGACGAATTTGCAAAAGCTTCCACCGCTGGCCTCACTTCTTGCCTTTGATGCACTTTATCGCACCGGCTCTGTTACCAGAGCTGCGGACATGCTCGGACGGACCCACAGTGCAGTGAGCAAACAGCTTCATCTGTTACAGGACCATGCCGGGGTCACCCTGTTCGAGAAAAGCGGCTCGGGGATCGAGTTGACAATGGAAGGGCGAGCCTTTGCAGTGGTGGTGGCTGGCAGCTTTGCCGACTTGCGCAAGGCCTATGAGACATTGCAGCTCGCCCATCATCGGCAGAAAGTGACGCTCAAGGTCAGTTCGACCTTTGCACGGGCCTGGGCCATTCCAACCGTTGCGCGCTTCAACAGGCATCATCCTGATATCGAAATCCAGCTCAGTCTGACGGTTCCGACAAATCCGCATGGCATTGATGGATCAGTCGATCTGGTCTTGTCATGGGATCGTCTTGCCAGCCCTATAGAACCGACCGAGAATTCCATTTCCCTTGGGGATGTCCATATCGGGCCGGTACTCTCGCCCACATATGATTACAAGCTGGAGAAGGGTGTGTTCTCCTTCTCGACACAAATCAACCGGCGCGGCTCGGAAGTTGGCTGGCAAAACTGGTCAAATCTCACGGGGATGAAGATTGCGTCCGAGCATGAAATCATCCTCGATCTGGCAGGGCTGACCTATGAAGCGGCGGAACAGGGGATGGGAGTAGCGCTGGCTCCGAAATTTCTTGTCGAGAAAGAACTTAAAAGCGGTACACTCATCGCACCTGTCGGCTTCTACTGTTTCAAGGAAGGGTTGATTGTTCGACCTTCAATGGAAAAACCGGTGCCGAGCAGGAATGCGCAAATCTTTCTTGACTGGCTCGGCTCGCATGGTCGGCTCGACAAGGATGGCTATCTGGCGCCAGAAGTGCTTGATCCGGTGTGGGGATAGAAATGAAGACGCAACCGGACGAAATGCGGAGACGAAGCAATGCGGATGAAAATCGTTGAGACATTCAGTTGTGGCAAGGCAACGAGCGGCTATAACGAAGACAAGCTTGTTTCCTCGGACAATCATTTCGGCATTCTGGATGGCTCTCGTGGCCCATTCTATCGTGGCACGGACGTCATTGCCGCGATGCTTGATGACGCCAAGGGGCTGATCGAGCATTTTTCCGAGGACATCACGCTCGAGGCTTGTGTCGAACAACTCGTCGATCTGGCGGTCAGCCACAAGAAAAAGGCCGGGTTCGAAGACCATCGCACCAGCGGTGGATTCGTCTTCTCCCTCTATTCGCGATACCATAATGAGATCTGGCGCGTTGGCGACTGCAAGATCCTGAATGGCGGCAGGGAGTTTTCGCAATTCTGGTCAACCGAGGACATCTGCGCCAAGGCCCGCGCGCTGAAAGTCCATGCCCTTCTCAACAAGGGGCTTTCGGTTGCAGACATTCAGGCGCTTGCCGACTATGATCACATGATCGATGATCTGCTTCAGGTCGCGGCATCATTTCTCAACAGGGAAAATGACAGCCGCAGTTTCGGCGCCATCAATGGTGCCCCTGTTCCCGGCCCCTATATCGAGCGCATCCCGACCCAGACCGGGCGGCTCGTCATTACATCGGACGGCTATCCAGCCATTCATGAAACGCTTGAGCAAACCGAAGCGAGCCTGCAACAGCTGCTCACGCTCGATCCTCTTTGCATCAACGAGAACATGCAATGCAAGGGCCTTGGTCCGGGGCGCATTTCCTATGATGATCGCTCCTATATAGCGGCAGATCTTTCAAACTAGATCAGGATCAATGCACCTTTCGAGCGGGTATAGCGTGGGGGAATGGTCTGGCAATTTCATTTATAACCATTATACTTTCATACTATCTGCCACTTTTAGGTTTCCCACGCCCATACCAATGCCTTGCTCGCCCAAATCAGTCATTTTTTAATTGTTCTGCCTCGGTCTCTCGATGATTTCAGAGGGTCCGCTTTTGAGTTTGCACGACATCCTGGACAGATGAAGCCGTCTTGAGGGGCAAGAGTTAGCTCGAAGGAGGATCGAGAGATGAACAATCAGGAACTCGCCAACGGTACTGTTGAAGCCTGGACCCCGGAAGAAGTCCTTGAAGCCCTGAAGTCCGATGAAATCGTACTGATCGATGTACGCACACCGCAGGAATACATGTTTGAGCATATCCAGGGATCACTGCTCGCTCCAATGCACTGCACGGAACCGAAATCCTACCCGACACAGGATGGCAAGCGGATTGTGCTGCATTGTGGATCAGGGGTGCGGTCGGCAAAGATCGCCAATGATTGCTTTGCTGCCGGCTATACCCATATGGCCCATCTGGAAGGTGGCTTTGCAGCCTGGAAAGCGGCCAAACAGCCTTATATCGGCACTGACATGGCCAGTGGCGCACCGGTCATCAAGTGCGACTGAGGATCCGGATCAAACCCGTTTCAGTGAAAGGCCGCCCGTTCCGCGACAGGCGGCCTTTTCATTCAGATGGTGGGGTAAAGGCTGAGATAAATGGCAAAGACGACAAGGCTGACCACCGTTGATACGGCCAGAGCGTTGACCACAAAGGCGCGCTCCTCATCGGATGCCTTTTGCATGAAAAGCGGGATGATGAAGGGTGGCGGCAGGATCATCAGCGTGAAGAAGGCCATCTGAAAGGGCCGCGTCAGGCCAAACATCCGGTCAAGCACAAAGATGTTGAGCAGCAACGCCAGCGGTACAAGCAAGCCATAGCGCAAGGTAACCAGCCGCAAGACATCGCCCAGCCCCTCGCGCCTTATGCGAATACCATAACCGACCACCAGCAGAATGAGCGGGATCGCCATGCCGGAGAGGAGTTTCATGGTGCCATAAAGGCTCGAGAGCACCGGCGCAGACTTGATGATCTCGCCAAGGCCAAGAAAATTGCACAGCAATCCAGCGACCAGACCGATCACCACGGGCGAGGTCGCAAACATCTTCAGGATGGTGGAGGGATTGCTGCGCCCATCGCGCCTGATCATCAGCAAAGGAGCAAAGAGGAACCAGATGAACAGCTCATGGGCCAGATCCACGACCGCGATATAGCCCACGGCCTGAAGCCCATAGGCACCGCCGAACAGGCTCACCCCGAGCATGCCATATTCAAACCCGGTGAACAGAAACGGAAAATAGGGATGGTCGGGAGCAAACTTTCGCCCCAGCAGACGCCCCAGCACATAGAAACCGCCACAAATGGCGGCAACAACGACGAAAACACCCAGATAAGCGGCTTTCATTTCCATGTCGAGAAAGACGATGAACAGCACGCTCGGCAGCACCAGCGTGACCACAAGTCTGGTCAGCCCCTCCATGATCGGTGCGGACAGAACATCGAACAGGCGCAAACACATGCCTGCCAGAAGCAGAAACAGAATAGGCAGAATTTGGTCGAGAATGGTCATGGCGCTTTCCCCCTCGCGCATGATGCGGCCTTCGCTCAAGCCGGACCGGACCGCGCTTTCAAAACACTCTGGCACACAATGAGAACGAAACCAAGACGATCGATTATCCGGGCTGGAGGCAGGCTGCCCGATTGGTGATCGCGATCAATGGCACAGCATGCAAAGCACGCCCGCAGGGAGGGCCGGGCTTCATGAGTTGACTTTACGCATAGGGCCTTGAGAGGTGGTTCCGAAAGCCCGCCCCCCTTTCCTGATCACTCGCCCTTTGACGGGGTGTTCAAAAACCTGTTCATGATCTGTGGTTCACAGGTGGACAAATCGCGAAAAATCGCAAGGAGCCAAACAAAGCAAAAGGGAGCAAGCCGATATCGGTGCGCTCGCTCCCTTTTCCTTTGTTTCATGAATCTGGCAGGTGAGGATAAGTTAAAAACTTATCCGCTGGGAAAAATCAGGCCGAAAGGCCCGTCAAGAATTTCTCTTAAGGCTCGTTACCGCACGAAGACTCACCGTCTCTTTTCAGGACAGTGCCACTGCCAGAGCCTTCGTAAAAAAGAGTGACGCGAAAACCGAAGCAATGAGCGCGAAGTTTGCCGCTCATTTCCTCTTTTCCCGGAAACTGCCGGTTTCAGGATCCTGTTCCAGATCGATGATGTCGGCTTCTCGCTCTCTTCTGTGCTGTTCGCGGCTTGCGGCCTCATGCTGGCGGTGGACTCGCAGCTCTGCTCTTTGCTCGACGATCTTGCGCAGCAATTTCGATATGATCCAGATGACGGCCAGCATTGCGGCAGTTACGAAAAGTTTTGCAGTCATCGCTCAGTTACTGCCCGTCTTTCTTCTTCACGTGTCTTTTCCTCACCGGTTGCCGCGTCGAGTTTTCAAAGGCCGATGCGAGACCACAGGGCCCGCTCTTCAAGGCTTGCAAGCACGGCATCGGCGGTGAAGCCGGCGGCCACTTGTGCCAGCGGATCTGCGGACCGGCTCGACACTGCGCCAGAGCTGAAGACATTCATGATGCCCGAAGGGGGCGAGATCAGCTTCAGCCTTGTTTTCTCGCCATAGCGTTCCTTGATATAGCCTGCCATATCGCCAAGCTCGTCGACAAGACCGAAATCGGCCGCCTTGTTGCCGGTCCAGAAGGCACCGGTGAAAAGGATGTCTTCGCTTTCGCTCAGGCGTCCGGCACGGCGAGAGCGCACCAGTTCCTTGAAGCTCTCGAACAGATCCTGCAACAAGTCGTCCAGATGGGCGACATGTTCGGGATTTTCCGGCTTGAAGGGATCGAGCATGGCCTTTTGCTTGCCAGTGGTGTAGACGCGGCGCTCGATACCGAGCTTGGCAATGGCCTCGACAAAACCGAAGCCGCCGGAAATGACACCGATCGAGCCGATGACAGAACTGGGATCCGCAACGATCACATCTCCGGCGAGCGCGATCATGTAGCCGCCTGATGCAGCCGCATCCTCGCAGAAGACGAGAACCTGCTTGCCATGTTCCTCGGCCAGCTGGCGAATGCGCTTGTGAATGAGGTGACTTTGCACCGGCGAGCCGCCCGGACTGTTGATGGAAATGGCAACCGCGGGCGTATCCTTCATCTCGAAGGCCTTTTGCAACGGGCCGGCCACATTGGCAAGGCAGAGCTTGTTGCGCGGTCCATGCCCCTGCTGGGGAACGATGGGGCCAACCATGCGGACAACGGGAATGACCACCGTTTCCTCGGTAAAGCTTTCCGGCAGGAGACTATCGGGAGCAATTTTCCTGATCAGTTTTTTAATCTTCACGGCAGACATCCTCAAATTGACCGGGTTCGGCGGAAATGGGTGGCTCCATCCCGGCTGGCGCAATATCTTGTCTAGTATCTAGTGCTCGAAAGGGCATTTTTCCAGACCACCGGCATCAAGGCCCTTTCGTCAGCGATACCGTCAAGCTATTGAGGTTTTGTTGAAATCCCGAGGCTTTTCACGCGGAGCATGAGGTTTTATACAGATTTCTCTTTTTCTTTGCCCCTGCCCCGTTTCGCGACTATGGTCTGAGAGAATGCCAGTCGCCGCGTTCTCACAGCCCCACCACTCGTTTGCCCATTCCCTCAAGGAGATATCGCATGAGCATGACACCCCTTCGTTTTGCAGCCCTAGGGCTAGACCACGGGCATATTCTTGGCATGACCAAGGGCATGCTTGAGGCAGGGGCCGAGTGTGCCGGATACTGGACCGACGGCGAGCCGCTGACCATGAAGGCCTATACGGAACGCTATCCCGATATCGAGCGCGTAGCCGAATGCGAGCGATTGCTTGATGACCCATCCGTCGACCTTGTCCTCATCGCGACCCCGCCTTACAAGCGTGCGGCTCTTGCCATTGAAGCCATGAAGCGGGGCAAGGATGTGATGGTCGACAAGCCCGGTTGCGTCAGCCTTGAAGAGCTTGCGGCGATCCGGACTTGCGTCAAGGAAACGGGCCGGATCTGGTCGGTCAATTTCTCCGAACGCTTTCAGGTGCCTGCGGTGGGTGTCGCCACGCAAATGGTCCAGGAAGGACGGATTGGCAAGGTCATCCAGATGGTCGGCATGGGGCCGCATCGTCTGCGGCTGCCGTCACGTCCGGACTGGTTTTTCGACCCCAAACGGTATGGCGGCATCCTGATTGACATCGCCTCGCACCAGATCGACCAGTTTCTGCATTTTGCCGGTGTCGAGAATGCCGAGATTGCCCATTCGGCGGTTTCCAACGTGAACCATCCCGATTATCCGCTGTTTGAGGATTTCGGCGAGGTCAATCTGGTCTCCGGCAATGCGCAGGCCTATATCCGGGTCGACTGGTTCACCGCCGATGCCCTGCCCAACTGGGGCGATGGCAGGCTGTTTCTGCTTGGAACGGAAGGAACCATCGAAATCCGGAAATATCTCGATTTCTGCGGTCGTCCGGGAACCGATCATCTGTTCCTCGTCAACAATCAGGACTATGACTATTTCGACTGCTCAAAAGAAAAACTGACCTATTTTCATAATTTATCGCAAGATATCAGGGAGCGCACGGAACGGGCCTGCCCTCAGGCACACAGCTTCACTGTCATGGAACTGGCCATCAAGGCACAGATGCAGGCAGCCCGTCGCGGAAATTTAACATCATGACAAAAGCCCTCAGCAATTTTCAAATGGATCAGTTGATCCGCCTGCGGCATGATTTGCACAGCCAGCCTGAACTGTCAGGCGAAGAGCTGAATACGGCCCAGCGCATCATCTCTGAACTGGAGCAATTGGGCGCCGACGAGATTGTCGGGGGGCTCGGTCCATGGCTGGAGCCCGATGGCAATGCCCTTGGCGGAACGGGGGTCATCGCGATTTTTGATTCCGGCAAAGAAGGTCCGTCACTGCTTTTTCGCTCGGAGCTGGATGGTCTTCCCATCGAGGAGATTTCCGATCTCGCCTATCGCTCAGAGGTGCCGACAAAGGCGCATTTGTGCGGACATGACGGGCATATGTCGATCCTCATGGGATTGGCCATGCGCCTTCAGGAGCAACGGCCGGAACGAGGCAAGGTCATTCTGCTGTTCCAGCCGGCGGAGGAAACCGGCAAGGGGGCCCGCGCCCTTCTAGCCGATCCTGCCTTTCAAGACCATATTCCGGACATGGCCTTTGCCCTTCACAATCTACCCGGTCTGGCGCTGGGAGAGGTTGGCCTCAAACAGGGCGCCATGTGTTGCGCCTCGCGCGGCATCCGCATTTGTCTTGAGGGCAAGACATCCCACGCTTCGATGCCGCAGGACGGTATTTCTCCGGTCGGTGCCCTCATCGCCATTGCCGAAGGGCTGGCAGCGATGTCAAACGGGCTTGATGAAGGTCAGGGCCTTGATGACAACTACAAGCTGGTCACCATCACGCACATGACCATGGGCGAGCCCTGCTTTGGTGTCTCGCCTGCGACGGGAGAGCTATGGGCGACCCTGCGCACGGTATCCGATGGGGCGATGGATGAGCTTGTCAAATCCGCCCATGCCCTTGCCAAGTCGGAGGCCGATCGCTTCAAGCTCTATCTCGAGCTTGAAGAAGATGACGTGTTTGATGCCTGCACCAATGCACAGGTGACAACGGAAATCGTCGCAAAGGCCCTCAAAGCAGAACAGATAGCCATCCATGAACTTTCCGACCCGATGCGCTGGTCAGAGGATTTCGGGCGGTTGGGACAACATTGCCACTCCACCCTGTTTGTCCTTGGCTCTGGCGAGGGGCATCCGCAGTTGCACAATCCCGACTTCGACTTCCCCGATGCGCTCATTCCCATCGCGGTGAGGGTTTTCGAGCGGATCATTCGCGACCAGTTGGGCTGACAGGGAACACATGGGGTCAGACCTGACATCAATGGTGAGAGAGGCGCGTCCGGAAGACGCGAGCGCTCTTGCGGGCCTTTGCATCGAGGTCTGGCTGCATACCTATTGCCGCCCGGGCATTCCATCCAACTTTGCCGATTATGCGCTTGCCACCTACAGCAAGGCCAATCTCGCCTGCCTTATTCAAGACCCGGATGCCCATCTGCTGGTTGAAACGGTCGATTATCCTGACGCAAAGCAGGAAGGTCTGCGCGGCCTTCTGCATTGGAGCGACAAGATTAGCCCTCCGCTAGATCGTTGTCCCGCAGCCGAAATTGTCACGCTCTATGTGCGAGACAGGCACAAGGGGCAAGGCATCGGCTCGGCGTTGCTCTCGGCCAGCTACAGAGAGATGCAAGAGGCAGGGCACCGCTCTGCATTCCTGAGCGTGAATGCAGAGAATGTACCGGCAGCCGCCTTCTATCTCCATTTGGGTTTTGAAGAAATCGGTGAAACCCATTTCGAGATCGATGGTGGACGCTACCGCAATCTGGTTTTGCAAAAAGACTTTGTCTAACCCCACGGCTGCGCGCCCGGTTGCCGGTTCCATTGGCTCGCTTTTTCTAAAATGGGGGGTCTGTGGTCAGGGGATTGATGCGCAAGTCCTCAATACGGGCCCTTGTCATTTGCGCAAGACATCCCGGATAGATGACAGACACAATCGAGCCGCCTCGGGCATAATCCACCTGACGGGCACATTCGGCATCGCGGAACTTGATCCAGGCCAGTTGCGCATCCTTGAGGAGGCTCTTGCCGGTTTCGTCAAGCGAGGCACGCAACGCTTTGTAAACCTCATTCAGTTCCGCGTCGGCCACTTCATAGGCGCGTTTCTCACACTGGCTCATCTCGATGGTTGTGCTGGCATTCTCGCAATCAAGAGCCCTGGCGGGGGCAAATGCAAGGGTGCAAATCAGGCCGGCAATCACGACCGGCAGCCGGATCTGTCCTGAAGGTGTCTTTTTCATTGTTCGTTTCTCCGCTCGTCTTTCCGCCCGTTTCTCCAATGACAAGCTTCAATCGCAGAGGAAGGTGATACCCAGCCTATCCCTTTTCCTTGCCACAAAGATGACGGTCCAAGAGAGGAAGCCTGACGGTTATCAAACTAGGTCAGATCGATGCCAGCCCCATGGCGATGCACCGCTTCTATTTTTGCTCCGGGAGTGTCGCTATCAGCATCATGCAAGGCAATCGTCGGCAGCAGACGGAAAGGGGCACGGGACTGTTTCCTGCCTTGCACAACAACGCGGTGAGCCGCTTCCCCTTGCCGCGCGGAAAAGGGCTGCACAGTGATGCCGCCAAAGCGACCTTCCATCAGCCGCAACAGCTCTGGCAATTCATCGGCGCGCTGGACAAGGGTGAAGGTTCCTCCCTTTTTGAGAATTGAAACCGCGGTACGGAACCATGGTTCCATGCCCTCATCGGTCAGCATGTGCGCGGTTGCGCGCGGAGCGTTGGGCGAGGTCTGAAATCTGTCAGGACGGTAATAGGGCGGATTGGCAATCACGTGATCGGCCATATTCTCAACAAGGCCAGCTTCCTTTCGCGGCTCACCGCGCAAGGAAACATCGCAGCAAAGGACAGAAGCAGCAGCAAGATGGGCGGCACTGCGCTCTATATTTGCATGAGCGATGGCGGCCACATCAGGGTCGATCTCGACGGCGAGAAGCGATATGCCAGCAACCCTTGCGGCGACACAAAGGCCAGCGGCCCCGACGCCGGAGCCCAGATCGACCACCAGCTCGCCCCCTTTTGCCGGTGTGCAGGCAGCCAGCAGTACCGCATCTGTGCCGGAGCGATGATGACCTTTTCGAGGCTGCAACAGGTTGAGCTTGCCACCCAGAAATTCGTCCTCACTCAAGGCGAGCCCGACGGGCAGATCACGACGGGACAGACTGGCCAGATCTGTCAGCAACGGGGCGACCGGGTTGGTCATGTCTATGGTGTCCTTCATGGTCTGTCCGGTCAGTCTTCGTTGTCGAGAGCCAGATCCTGATGCAGCCCGGCATCTGTCAGCAATCGCCTTGCCTGTAGCAGATAGGCATCGTCCACCAGAAGCCGCCGCGCAATGTGATTGAGCGTGTTGCCATAAAGCGTGCTCATATTGTGATCAAGGGAGTGAAACGGAATATCGGCATCGCGCAGCAAGGCTTCCGCGAAGGAAAGGGTCACGGGATTGTTGGTCTTGAGCAATTCTTTCATGGCCTGTTCCTGTCGGCAAATCGGAACGCTGTTCTGTTCCGGTCATCACGCATGGTCAGCGCACCATAAGCGCTTCTTGTCTCAATGAGAAGATCTGCACGCCTCCCCTTACCCCGATCTTTCCATCCTCGACACGATCTGCGGCGGAAATGGTTCTTTCCGGATGGCCCCATTTGGCCTTGCCAAGGACGGTGGCGCTAGACGAAGGTTGCAACCAGAGCGCCGAATGTCGCCCTGATGCAAATTTCATATACCGCATATCGCCAAAATGCTTCGAATTTAGTCTTGAATAAGCGATAAAGTCGACACAAGCCCCTTGTCGTCAAGAAGCTCGCCGCCTATTCTCGCCCCGAATTCGTGACCACGACATGACAGATTTGGAGCCACCCGCGTGAGCGTTGTCCCATCCATGGAAAAGACAAAAGAATCCCAGGCCAGCATTCAGCCCCTCGTTGAGCTGGTCAAGCAAGATATGGGCCGCGTGAATGAGCTGATCCTGGAAAAGGCCGGGTCGGACGTGGAGATGATTCCGGAAGTCGCCAAGCATCTGATCGATTCCGGCGGCAAGCGCCTCCGGCCCATGCTGACACTCGCTTCGGCCAATCTGTGCGGATATGATTCTGCAAAGGATGGTCACATCAAACTCGCGATGGCAGTTGAATTCATGCATACGGCGACCTTGCTGCATGATGATGTGGTCGATGAGAGCGACATGCGTCGCGGCAAACTGGCAGCGCGGATGCTGTGGGGCAATCAGGCCAGCGTGCTTGTGGGAGACTTTCTGCTCGGTCAGGCTTTCCGGGTGATGGTGGATGTCGGCTCGATCCGGGCGCTTGATGTCCTCTCGACGGCGGCCTGCGTCATCGCCGAAGGCGAAGTTCTCCAGCTCTCCGTCGCCCAGAATATGAAAACCAGTGTTGAGCAATATATGCAGGTGATCCGCTCCAAGACCGCAGCCTTGTTCGCCTCTGCCTGCGAAGTGGGGCCCATCCTGGCCGGAAGTGACGAAGCCAGCATTGTCGCCATGCGCAACTATGGCCTTGAGCTGGGCAATGCCTTTCAACTGATCGACGACGCCCTTGACTATGGCGGCTCTGCGGCGGAGCTTGGCAAGAATGTGGGGGATGATTTCCGCGAAGGCAAAATCACCCTGCCGGTCATTCTGGCCTATGAGCGCGGCAATGCGGACGAAAAAGCCTTCTGGAAACGGGTGATGGAAGAGCGCAAGGATGTGACCGACGGAGCCCTAGACTTTGCCATGGGCCTCATCGACAAGAGCGATGCCCTCAAGGATACGCTGAATCAGGCCCGTGCACATGGAGAAGCGGCGATCAAGGCGCTCGACATTTTCGAGGACGGGGCCAGCAAGTCCGCCCTCATCAATGCCGTCGAATTCTGCATCGCACGGGGCCATTAAGCGGCGTCTCCTTCGATTTTCCGCGTTCCGCATTTGCGATAATCAGCTTCCTGGCCCGCCTGATCATGATGGGCAACAGGGCGCGAAAGCCGTGCCCTCAGCCCGTTTGCATGACGTTGAGACTTGGTAAGCTTTTATCATGTACATGATTTGATTGGGGACTTGCCCGCAAGCCCTAAAAAAGCCATGCTAGGAGTCTAGATGGCGAAAGTGATCCGTTGCCCTATTCATTGCCGGTCCTTGTTCCCCGATGCAGGAAACCGGGCGCGATGCTCCAAGGGAACGGGCGGTGACATGTGACGTTGATTAACAGCAAGGCTTACTATATGCAGTTTCGATTTTCCCTGAAGATGCTTCGACAATTCCTGCTTTGCAGCCTCTTTGGAACCACCTTGCTTGTCACTCCGACCTCTCATCTTGTTGACAAGGCCCAAGCTGAAACGCGAGAGACTGTGGCCGAAGATCTTGCCGACAGTCCGACGACCCTGACGGGCACTTATCTTTCTGCACGTCTGGCGCAGGATGAAGACAATCTTGAGCTGGCCGCCCATTTCTATGCGCAGGCGCTGGAAAAGGATCCTGAAAATCCGCTATTGCTTGAGAGAAATTTCGCTCTGACCCTCGCCATAGGCGACCACTCGACCGCTTTTGCGCTGGCCGACCGGATGGCGGCGATGCTCGGCCATGAAGAACAGACGGGCGAAGAAGCAACCGCCGAGGACGGCGAGGAAGAAAACGAAGATGATGCAGCCGTGAGCAATCGTGTCGTACCGATGGTTCACATGGCGCTGGGCATCAAGGCCTTCAAGGGAAAGAATTACGGCAGCGCGTCGATCAATTTCGAGAATGGCCTCAAGATTCTGATCGAGGAACCGATTGAGCGGCCCGGTCGCCCACCGCACCGGCGTAGCCTGAGCGATCCCCGGATGCTTAGCGCATCGGCTCAATATGGACCTTTTGCCGTCATTTCCCAGACGATCCTCAAGGCATGGTCCATTGTGGGGCAGAACAGGGACAAGCTCAACGATGCGCTCAGCCTTCTGGCACCGGATGAGGAAAGCGATGTCAGCCAGTTTTTCTATGCCTTGCATGCGGGCCTGATTGCCTGTTACGCAAGGGACTATCAGAAGGCGGCAACCTTGCTGCAACAGAGTCTGGATGCCGATCCCTCTTCGCTGCTGACAGCCACGGCGCTGGTCAACACGCTGCTCAAGGCGGACAACAAGCAGCGGGCTGAAGAAGTCATCTCGGAATTTTCAGCAGGTTCCGCTGACGAGGAAGATATCCTCTGGCTCAAGAAAGCCTTTAGCGAGCTCAAGCCGATCGCCTCCCCGATCCGCTCACCGCAGGATGGAGCAGCAGAATTCTTCTCGACCTTCGGCGATGCCCTCGCCCAGGAAGGGGCGATTGAAGGAGGCGCGCTCTATCTTCAGTTTGCCGATTATCTGCGCCCCAATGACGATCTCACCCTGTTCGCGCTTGGTCAATTGTCTGAGCGGATGAAACAGAATGAGACGGCGCTCGAAAAATATGATCTCATCAAGCCGGACAGCTCGGTCTATCGTCAGGCGCAAAGACATGCAGCGCTGGCGCTGGCCCGTCTTGATCATCCAGACGAGGCCATCGAGCGGCTCAAGGCGTTGCTTGACGGCAAGGCAACCGACATCGATACCGTCAAGATCCTGTCTCGGGTCTATCAGTCCGAGGAACGCTATCGTGACGCGATTGACATTCTCAGCCAGGCAATCGACAGCCTGCCTGCCAAGCAGGACATTCACTGGTCTCTCTATTTCCTGCGTGGCTCGGCCTATGATCAGGTCAAGGATTGGCCGAACACCGAAAAGGACATGCAATCCGCTCTGAAGCTGTTTCCCAACCAGCCGACCGTGCTCAACTATCTTGGCTATAGCTGGGTTGACCGGGGGCTCCATCTGGACAAGGCCATCGAAATGATCCGGCAGGCGGTGGCCTTGCGTCCGTTCGATGGCTTCTTTGTGGATTCTCTGGGATGGGCCCATTATCGCCTCAAGCAATATGAGGAAGCGGTCAAGTTTCTGGAACGGGCGGTGGAATTGCGGCCGGAAGATCCGACCATCACCGACCATCTGGGCGATGCCTATTGGCGCGTGGGCCGGAAAAACGAGGCCGTGTTCCAGTGGAACCGCGTCAAGACTCTCGATCCGGTCGACACGCTTCTGGAACAGGTGGACGACAAGATCGAACATGGTCTTGAAAAAAGCAAATAGAACGCGTCATGGTCATGACCCGCAAAGTCCTGCCTTCATGGGCTGATCCTGTAGCCCCGCATTTGCTTTCATGAGGGCATGGCTGGCGTTCGTTTTCGTGTGTCATGAGACGGGCAACACATGACACACCTCCCTTCGGTGTTGATGAGGGATGGTTTCAACCACACGACAGGATCTGCGTGTAAAAGGACTGCGAGGTCATTTGCCACGCAGATGGACATTCTTGAGTAAAATGTAGCCATGCGACAGCACAAACCCCAATCGCTCAGGTTGCAATTCGTTACCATAAGCCGGAAGGAGGATGGCGACAAAACCCCGAGAATCATTTAATGCTAATCAAAACCTAGTCAGAATAACTTAGGTCATGGATCAGGCCATACGCCTTGGCCCCGATGTTGCATCCATCATGAGGATCGCCCGCCCTGGAGCTTGCGCCTGTTCCCGAGCATGTGGCGAAAGAGAGACCATCAGACTAGAATAGAGACACAGACAAGACAGCTCAAACCCGATTATTTGCAATGACAATCGTGCAGTCCGACACCTCAGTTCTGAAACTTCCCGCACCGGCCAAGGTGAATCTTGCCTTGCATATCACCGGGCAGCGCGAGGACGGGTATCATTTGCTTGAATCGCTCGTCGTGTTTGGAGGCGCTGCGGATCAGATTACTTTCAAGCCCGCTTCGCATTTGCATTTGTCGGTTACCGGACCCTTTGCCAAGGGGCTCAATCAGGAGCCGGACAATCTCATGGTACGCGCCGCCAGGTTGCTCGCACGCACGCTCGATTGCGAGGCCAAGGCGGAACTCACGCTTGAGAAGAACCTGCCGATATCCGCAGGGATTGGAGGCGGCTCGGCCGATGCGGCCGTGACATTGCTGGGGCTGTTGCGCCTTTGGCAGCGTACCATCAATGACGACAAACTCCGCACCATCGCGATTTCTCTCGGGGCCGACGTTCCGATGTGCCTTGAAGGCAGTTGCCTTATCGCACGAGGCATCGGAGATGAACTGGAAAAGGGCCCCCGTCTGCCAAGGGATATCGGTATGGTGCTGGTCAATCCCAGAATTCCCATCTCGACGCCGAAGATCTTCAAGGCCTTGCGCAACAAGACAAACAATCCCATGGGGCCCGTTCCCTCCGCCTTCCTGTCTCTTGGCGCGCTCATCGACTGGTTGCAGGTGCAGCGTAATGATCTGGAGCTTCCCGCCATGGAGCAGGCACCGATCATCGAAACGGTCTTGCAGGCGCTGGAGGATGATGAAGATTGCCAGTTTGCCCGCATGTCGGGATCTGGCGCGACCTGTTTCGGTCTTTTTGCCAGCGTCAAGCATGCCGAATTTGCAGCCCGCCGCCTCGCCTTCTCCCATCCAAACTGGTGGGTTAGCCACGGTGGTGTGCAGTAGAGTCCTCTCCTTTCATGGCCTCATGTCTGGCAATCGCCTTTTTGCGGCATTTGCCAAGTCGTTGCTCTCTCTCTATTTTTCCCCTCTTTTCAGACTCGTTCGAAAAACACCGTGAATATCCTTAGGTACAAACGTCGCAATTGAGCCTTTCGCATTTCGTTCTTATTCTTTCTGAATATTTCCGCCGGGACAAACAAATCAACCCGCCGAAACATGTAAAAAGCCAACGCGCCGATCCTGCGCATCCGGAAAGAGGAACCATCATGAAATCTACACTTCGTATTTTTGTCGCAGTTGCCGCTCTTGCCGCATTTGCCGGCGCAAGCTCTGCTGCCAACAATGTCAGCGAAAAAGTGAAGCCCATCGCGACCAAAGCCCCTACCGTCATTTCTTCGGCTGTGAAATGCACACCCAAATTGGTTCGCGACAAAGACGGTCGCCTCATCCTTGCCGGTTGCGCTGGCATCGCCATGCCTTGCATGACCAACTCCGATTGCTGTTCAAACAATTGCATGAATTCGGCCTGCTTCGAATAGTGGTTTGGCCAAAGCCAAGTCAGAACGCCGGGTCTTTTGCCCGGCGTTTTTTTCGAGCCCGTCAGGCCGGGCGGTTACTTGCCGACATCCGGTTTGCGGATCAGGCGTTCCTTGAGCCGATGCATGGATATCCAGATGGCAGCGGCGACCGGAATGACCAGAGCCGCTGCGACATAGGCCTTGTCGATATGCACGAGCTTTGCAACCGGGGCCAGAAGATAGGTCAGCAGGCTGACCGCATAGTAGGAGATGGCGACAACGGAAATGCCTTCAACCGTTTCCTGCAAGCGGGCCTGCTGGGCCGCACGTCTGTCCATCTTGGCCAGAAGCAATCTATTCTGGTCGGTGGTCGTCACCTGAACCCGCGTGCCGAGCAGCTCTGAGGCATGAGCGGCCCGCTCGCGCAGATCATACAATTGATCGCGAGCTGACTGGCAGGTGCGCATGCTGGGCAGATAACGCCGCTTCATGAATTCGGAAAATAGCTGACGATCCAGAATGCGGGCCTCACGCAGCAATTCAATGCGCTGCATGACAAGGGCTTCATAGGCCCGCCCCGCGCTGAAGCGAGAAGAGCTGTAGGACGCCAGGAGCGAAAGCTGGGCGGAGATCTCAAGCAAGCGATCAAGCACGGCCTTGTCGCTTTCCGCATCATCTCCGATCTGGGCAACCGTCTGACTGAGCTGATCCTCAAGGCTGACAAGCTTGGAAAGAATGGTGCGGGCAACCGGCAGGGTCAACATCGACATCGCACGATAGGTCTCGACCTCAAGAAAGCGCTGGACGATCCGGCCAAGGCGACCCGGACCTATTTCGCTACAGGCAAGAACTGCCAGACGAATCTGTCCCCTGTGGTCAAGGTCGAAATCAGCGGCAATGGCGGCATCTCCATCGCTGACATAGGCCGCGGCAAAGCTCGACGTCGAGCCGAACCAGCTATGGACAACGCCGGACATCTGCGCTTCGAGAATCTTCTTGTTGCGCACATCCTCAATGCGGGCCGAGACCGAGGAAATGATCCGCCCCGGAAAAGCCTGCAACCAGTCAACCGCAAAATGATTATGCAGGTCCGTTGCAAAACTGTTGCTGCCAAGTATCTCGGGACGCGGCGCATAGGAGTAAAGGGTGTAGGTGGCAAATTCGGAGTGGTTTTCCCACTTCAGCACCATGTCACCCAGGTCCGCGATGTGATAAACCGCCTCTTCATCAGGTTTTTCTGCTCCGAAGCGATCCAGAAAGGCAATCAGCTGCTCATGAGCCAGTTGTCTTGTGTGGACGCGATCCGCCTCCGGTTTGAGGGCGATGAAGGCAAGCCTGCTGGAAGTCCCTAGCCGGAGGAATGGCCGCGCATGCATTTCGCGGATCATGGGAGCCCGCTGAGAATGATTGAGGCGCAGCTTGGCCTGTCTGGTCTGCATGTCTGACACGAAAAGGGTCCTTTTCCCACTGGAGTCACTTGCGGGGTCAATTGCTGGAATTGCTCTAATATAACCCGGCAGAGACACTTGGGCAAAGCACCAATCGCTCACTTTATCGCGACCAAGGGACGCTCATGGCGCGTCATGAATGGCCAGTTTGTAGAGTCTCATCCGCTCGCCGCTCATCGAGAAGCCATCCTCGATCCGGGTCCAGCCGAAGCGCTCATAAAGCGCGTCATGTTCGGTTACCAGATACAGCGTGCTGAACGGTGTCTCTGCCAGCTGGTTGCGAGCATGGTCGAACATTTGCACACAATAGCGATTGCCCCGGTGGTCCGGTTCAACAAAGAGACAGCAGAACCAGGGATGCAGATCGTGGCGGGAAATCATGCCATTGATGACAAGTCCGTAGCAGCCGATAATCGCACCATCCCTGAGCATGAGGAAGAATTGCGGAATGGATCCGGTCTGGGGGGAAGCGTTACGAGCACAATCCAGATAGCTGTTGAAATTGCCCTCGGCTCCCCATTTGCCGTGAATATACCGCATTGCCGCTTCAAGGCCTTGCGCATAGTCCCGGCAATTTATGATTTCAATCATTGTTGGCCCTTGGTCCTTGGTCCCTGATCCTTGGCCCCTGAATGGCAGGAAAGAGGCTGCGTCTCTGAAGGCCCCAAAAAGCTGGCCAGCATTTTATTTTTCTTCGAGCAGGACACGCGAAAGCGGCAGCGCAATGAAGACGGTAGCCAGTTGCACCAGCGCAAACAAGGCGGCATCGCGCGGACAAATGCCAGCATAGCTGTCTGAAAAAATACGGCCGATGGAAACGGCCGGATTGGCAAAACAGGTCGAGGAAGTGAACCAGATCGCAGCCGTCACATAAAGCGCCACCGAGGCCGGTATCGCATCGGGTTTGAAGCGCTGGCACGTCAGGATCGTGAGCAGCAGGCCCAGAGTGGCAACCAGTTCGCCGGTCCATTGCGCAGGACCAAAATGCTCATTTCCTGAAATCTGGAAGATATCCAGCTCAAACATGTAATTGGCCAGCATGGTGCCCAGAATGCCACCCGCAATCTGGGCGAGGACAAATCGCAGCGCCTTGGGCACTGCTATCTCTCCAAGCAGAACAAAGGTCAATGTAACGGCCGGATTGAATTGAGCCCCGGAAACGGGGCGAAGCGTGGTAATCAGAACAAACAGGATCGCCGCAGGGGGCAAGGTATTTCCGAAAAGGGCTACACCGCCATTCCCATTTGAAAGCATGTCGGTCATGATGCCGGATCCGATAACGGTGCAAAGAAGAGTTCCCGTGCCCATGAATTCGGCCAGCAATTGAGCCCTTTCGGTGAATGCCATTATGTCCTGCCTTGCGTCGTCCCTGAAAAATCGCCTATTTCGCGCATCGTCTGCATGAGTTCGTCCTCGCTCATGGTCTCGATCGGGAGTGAGACGAAGCGGCCAATGCGATCAGACAATTGCGCATAAGTGGTTAAAAAAGCAAGCTGCATATCCTTGTCATCGCCAACTTCCTCTGCCGGATTGGCAATCCCCCAATGAGCAATTGCAGGATGGCCGGGCCACACCGGGCAGGATTCCTCCACCTTATGGTCGCAAACCGTAATGATATGATCCATCTCGGGGCAGCCTTCACGCGCAAATTCGCTCCAGTTCTTGGAGCGCAGGCGGCCCACATCATAGCCGAAACTCTCAAGCAGCAGGATTGCCCAGGGGTTGGGCTCGCCAACATCCTGACTGCCAGCCGAATAGGCCCTGAAACGCCCTTTTCCGATGCGGCCCAATATCGCTTCGGCCATGATGGAACGAGAGGAATTACCGGTGCATAGAAAAAGGATGTTTTTCATTTGAATTTCCCTGTGGCTCACTTGGAACTGGCTTTGCATCAATCGCAGCAGATATTGCACCCTGGCAGAGTTGGGTAACTTTTCCTCAACTCAATTCACGCGATTCTCAAAGCAGGGGCTATAAGTCAAATTGTTATGAAGCGCTATTATCCGAAGGGTGTGAAACGAGTATCCCGGCATACCCGCTGCGCTCGCCTGTCGCTACCGGTTCGGACCCTCCGTCTGGTTGTTTGCAGCCTCGTCCCGTCGGCCAGAGGTCCTGCCAGTCACCCCGCCAGTCACCCTGCCAGTTACCCCGTCAGTCACTCCAAACGCTTCGTCAGGATGCGGCATCGCATAGCCGCATTCGCGGGACAGAAATGCGATCAGTTCGGAAAGGCCTTGAGCGCGTCCAATATAGGTGATGTTGCGGCCCTGCCGTTTGGCGCAAATCAGCTCAGCCCGTTGCAAGATGGCAAGATGGGTCGACAGGGTGTTGTGCGGGATGTCGAGCAGCCTTGCGATGGTACCGGCACCAAGCCCCTCATCCCCGGCTTGGCAAAGAAGCCGAAAGACTTCAAGGCGCGTCGACTGGGAAAGCGCAGACAAGATCTGGCGTGTTCTGGTTTGCGAGGTCATGAGGGAAGGGATTGCGTGTGTCATCGACCTCACCTTTGCACCATGTCGCCAGACCGTCCATTCGCGATGCACCGGCGGCATATATGGCAGAAGCCCCAAGGTGACATTTGCAAAATCCCTGTCTTGACGATCCAGACCCTGATTGTCGAAACGGGAAAACCAGACCGATCCGGCCCTATTCTCGCGTCGAGAAATATCGACACCGAATGACAGCAGCGTGACATGTTCCTGAAAAGATCACACAGGACGCAGAACGGGTTGCTTTTGTGATGCATTGATCTTCGAAGCACGATATAACCATCCCAAAGTCTAGGTTATTTGTTCCGCCTTCCGCTTTGGCAAGGTCTTTGCTGTTTCTTATTTCACCTCGGGTTCGCTGCACATTGACAAGGATAAGACAAGCCCTCACGCAAATGGACATTAATGCAGCCTTGCGCATTGATATGGATGTTCTGGAGCATGCGGGTCGAGCCGACCATATCCGCTCCGTCGCGTTCCGCACAGGGCTGTATCTGGCGCACAAAGGCAAAGAACCGGTCGGCGACTGCTGCGTTGATTTCAATTATTTCCTTGGTCAGGCCTTTGTTTCACTGCTCATCGTCGCTCAGCCATTCCAGAAAATGGGATTTGGCTTTGCCCTGCTTGAGCATGTGGAGCGCTTGCTGGACGGGGATCTGTGGACGTCGACAAACCTGACAAACGGGCCAATGATCTCCCTGCTGCTCGGGCGCGGCTATCGCGCCTGCGGCCAGTTGGACGGACTTGACGACAGAGACCCCGAACTCTTTTTCAAAAAGAGCAAAAGGGGAGCAAAAGTGAATTTCCAGCAAGTTTGACCTTGAACTGTGGGGCAGGACAGGTAGACAAGACTGAACGTGAAAAGGAACGGAACGATGGGTCAGGCGCATCAATGGGTCTTCAAGTTTGGTGGCGGTTCCGCCGATGGCAATGCAACCATGCGCAATCTGCTGGGTAGCAAGGGGGCCAATCTGGCGGAAATGAGCAATATGAGCTTGCCTGTGCCCCCCGGTTTCACAATCTCGACAGACCTGTGCAACGCCTATTTCGCCAACGGGCATCAGTTTCCTGACGGGTTGAAAGCCCAGATCGAGGATGCAATCCGCTTTGTGGAAACGATCACCGGCAAGGGCTTTGGCGACCCCAAGTCGCCTCTGTTGCTGTCCATCCGGTCCGGCGCAAGAACCTCCATCCCCGGCATGATGGAAGCCATTCTCAATATTGGCCTGAATGACGAAACGGTCGAGGCTCTGGCGCGTCAAACCGGCGATGCCCGCTTTGCCTATGACAATTACCGCCGCTTCATCCAGAAATATAGTGATGTCGTGCTCGGCATCGATCAGGTCGAATTCGAGGAGATCATCGAGGCCTACAAGGACGAGCGCGATATTCTGCTTGATGCGGACATGTCGGCCAAGGACTGGCAATTGGTCATCACCTCTTTCAAGGCGATGATCCTTGACGAGCTTGATGATCCTTTTCCGCAGAATGTGGAGCGGCAATTGTGGGATGCCGTCGGAACCGTCTTTTCTTCCTGGATGAATGCCCGCGCCATCACCTATCGCCATTTACATGACATCCCCGAGGATTGGGGTGCCTCTGCCACAATCCAGGCCATGGTGTTTGGCAATATCAACAAACGCTCGGCTGTCGGAACCGCCTTTACCCGCAATGCCGAGACGGGAGAGAAGGCTTATGACGGGTCTTTCCTTATCAATGCACATGGCGAGGACATGCTCGCCCGCAACCGTCCGCCCCTGCCCCTGACGCGGGAAACAAGAAAGAATCATGGCTCCGAAGAGCTCAGCATGGAGGAAGCGCTGCCCGAACAGTTTCGCGAGTTCGTGGCCATATGCGACAAGCTGGAGCATCACTACAAGGACATGATGAAACTCGGATTTACCATTGAGGATGGCAAGCTGTGGATGTTGCAGGCCCGCGCTGGCAACAGGAGTCCGAAGGCAGCCTTGCGCATCGCGGTGGATCTGGCCAAGGAACGTTTGATCTCGGAGGCCGAAGCGGTCAACCGGATTGATCCGCGTTCGCTCGACCAACTGCTGCATCCGACCATCTCGGACAGCGAAAAGCGCGACATTTTCGCCAAGGGCATGGCCGCTTCACCGGGTGCCGCGTCCGGACATCTCATTTTCCAGACGAAAGACGCCGAGGAGTTTGTCAATCACGGTCGTCAGGTCATCCTGATGCGGGTTGAAACCAGCCCCGAGGATATCCACGGCATGCATATTGCCCGTGGCATCGTGACCGCACGCGGCGGGATGACCAGCCATGCTGCGGTGGTGGCACGCGGCATGGGCATTCCCTGTGTCACAGGCGCTGGCGCCCTCAATATCGACTATGACAATCAATGCGTCAAAGTGGGCTCCAAGCTGCTGCGCAAGGGGGATCTGGTTACCATCGACGGCAGCACGGGCGATGTGCTCAATGGCGACGTGCAGATGCACAACCCGGAACTGAGCGAGGAATTCGCTACCCTGATGGATTGGGTGGACAATATCCGACGCCTCAAGGTTCGCTGCAATGCAGACACACCGCAAGACGCCAAGGCGGCCCGCGATTTCGGTGCCGAAGGCATCGGGCTGTGCAGAACAGAGCACATGTTCTTTCAGGATGACCGCATTTCGGTATTCCGCGAAATGATCATTGCCACGTCGGAAGATGATCGCAAGCGAGCGATGGACAAGCTGCTGCCGCTTCAGCGGGCCGACTTCGAGGCGCTGTTCGAAACCATGGCCGGCATGCCTGTCGTTATCCGCCTGCTTGATCCGCCTTTGCATGAATTTCTTCCCAACCAGCCTGCGGATATTGCCGCAATGGCCCGCTCTCTGGGGCTTGATGTGGAAATCGTGACCGACCGGATCAATGCTTTGCATGAATTCAACCCGATGCTCGGTCACAGAGGCTGTCGCCTCGCCATTTCCAGACCGGAAGTGGTCGAAATGCAGGCGCGTGCCATGTTCGAAGCGGCCCTGAAGGCGGCCGAGAAGACAGGAGCCCCTGCGGAGCCGGAAATCATGGTCCCGCTTGTCTCGATCCAGGAAGAGCTCGAATTCGTCAAGGCCAGGATTGATTCAACGGCCAAGGCGGTGATGAAGGAAATGGGGCGGGAGCTTGCTTACAAGGTCGGCACCATGATCGAGCTGCCGCGGGCCGCCTTGCAGGCTCGCAAGATCGCCGAGAGTGCCGAATTCTTCTCTTTCGGTACCAACGATCTGACCCAGACGACCTATGGCATCAGCCGCGATGATGCCGCACGCTTCATCGCCGATTATATCCGCGCAGGAGTTCTGGAGCAGGACCCCTTCATCTCGATTGATATCGAAGGTGTGGGGGAACTGATCGAGATCGCGGCCGAGCGCGGGCGCTTTGCCCGACCGGACATCAAGCTTGGCATATGTGGCGAGCACGGCGGTGATCCGGCCTCTATTGCCTTTTGCGAACAGGTCGGGCTGGATTATATTTCCTGCTCACCCTACCGTGTGCCAATCGCCCGTCTTTCGGCGGCGCAGGCCACCTTGCGGCAGCTCAACTAGGGCATGATCCTGCTATCGGGTTCGGGAGCATGACTGCAAATCGCCGTCCTGAGCCCGGATCTCCCTGACCTGACGCCTGCTTCTGACGCCGCCTGCTTGCGTCTGCTTTTTGCACCCGCTTTTTTACGCCTACACCTGACGCCTGTCTGTTTTTTGCACTCACATTCCGACATATGCCGGGGGACGTGCGCGTCAGGCCTGTTCGAAGCATGGAGCAGCGCCGCAAGATTTGCGGTGGCAAGCAGGTCTTGCACAGGCCCTTCCGCAACATATCCTGATGAATGTAAAATTTCCGCATGATTTTGGTATTTTCGCCAAACAAACCGCAACTTATTGCGCATCTTCTGCACAAAGACTAAACTTTGCCTTGCAAATTAGCAGCCTTGCTTCCCCGATGTCGGCGGCCAAACCGCCAGATCGGGGAGCTCTTTTTGTTTGGTGTGAGCGTGATCATGTCAGGAATTTTTCTTCAAGGTGGCCTCATAGGCCTTGCCATTGCGGCACCGGTCGGGCCCATCGGACTGTTATGCATTCGGCGCACCTTGCGTGAAGGCAAGCTTGTCGGCATTGCCACCGGCATGGGGGCGGCAACCGCGGATGGCATGTATGGCATTATCGCGGCAACCGGGCTGGCGATTTCCGGCCTGCTTGTCAGCCATGGGGACTGGATGCGGCTCGGCGGTGGCCTGTTGATTCTTTATCTGGGCGTGACAACGTTCCTCAGAGGCTTCGACAGCCAGCCTCACGATCCGGCCAAGGCTCCCTCGGCTCAGGCTCCACTCAGAGCCTACGCGACCACCTTCCTGCTGACGGTTTCAAACCCGGCCACCATCATCGCCTTTATCGGCATGATTTCGGGCCTGTCGAAGGGCCTGGAACAGGGTCCCGGCGCAGCTTACTGGCTGGTCTTCGGGGTGTTTTCCGGCTCCGCGCTCTGGTGGTTCATTCTGGTTGGCATGACGTCGCTCATCCGGGGGCTGATATCAGACCATTTCATGCGCCTGATCGACTTTCTGTCGGGCCTCATTCTCTCGGTCTGGGGCCTTTCCCTCATCTGGCAAAGTGCAAAATTGTGGCTATAGGCAAGCGCCTCGGACTTTGTTTCTAAGTCTATCGTCGCTTTGGCAGGTTGATTTTTCCTATGCTATGCGAAGGAAACTCACCCCTGTTGGAGCAGTGCATCATGGCCCCGGAAACAGAAGCATCAAGCGCCCCGACGCTTCACCTCGAGGCGATCCGTCAGGGCGGGAAAAAGGCGCTCGCAAGAGCCCTCAGCCAGATCGAAGCGAAAGATGGCAGTCAGGAGGTCGCGACGCTTCTGGATGAAGCGGTGGCCTGTGCAACGGCTCATGTGGTCGGACTCACCGGTCCTCCGGGCGTCGGCAAGTCGACGCTCATCAATGCCCTCATCCGGCAATGGCGCAAGAATGGAGAGCGGGTTGGCGTCCTCGCGGTCGATCCGTCTTCGCGCTTTTCCATGGGGGCTCTTCTGGGCGACAGGACAAGGCTCGACACCGATCCGCTTGATCAGAATATTTTCGTCAGATCCATGGCGGCGCGGGACCGGCTGGGAGGCCTCTCCCATGAAGCGGTGGCCGCAATCGTCTTGATGCGGGCCCTGTTCGACAGGGTTCTGGTGGAAAGCGTCGGGATCGGTCAATCCGAAGCCGACATCGCCTTTGCCGTCGATAGCGTCGTTCTGTGCATCCAGCCCGGATCGGGCGACAGCCTGCAATTCATGAAGGCTGGCGTGATGGAGCTGCCCGATATCATAGCGGTAACGAAGGCGGACATGGAGGGGCTGGCTCGGTGTGCGAAAGCCGATGTCGAAGGGGCGCTCTCCCTTTCCAAATCAAGCGCTGCCCATTGGCGGGTTCCGGTGCTTCTCATTTCCGCACTCAAGGCAATCGGTCTTGAGCAATTGACCGTCAGCGTCGATGACCATTTGCGATACCTGAAGGCAGAGCAGAAACTCGCCGCTTTGAGAGAGAGCCAACAGAAAGTCTGGCTGGCGGACCGCATCCGTCGGAAATTTGGCGAGGTTGGTCTTGCCCAAGTCGACATTGAAACGGAAATCGATCAGGCAAAAGGTCCCTTCAAAGCAGATCAAATTCTGAGTAAAACCTTCCTCGAACGCCTTTCCGGTCCAAGTTGTTCAATATAGTAAATCGTTACCCCAAATTACCTGAAGCGCTTCTAATCAGGCGACAGCTAAAAAAACAGAAACAAATTGCGATTTGATTTGTGTAGACAAATCGTATCGGACACGCATTTATTACGGATTTGGTGAGGATTCGTTAAAAATAACTAGAAAATTTTTTTTGCGAAGTCTTTTCAAGATGAAAAAATCATAAAATAGGACGATTCTACATGAGAAAAACAAAAATTTAGGGTGATTTGATCAAGACGATCAGTTAGATTTATATCACCTGCTAGACTCTCAGGGGAGCGTCACCTTGTTTGGCTCTAGGTGTAGTGCGGACTTTCTGCGGGGACTGTTCTGACAAGCGCCCCCTTTTGTCAAAGGGCTCTTTGCTGGTTTGAGCCTGAACAATTGAGTGGACTTGCGGGTTTACTTGCCCGGACCTGAAATATCGGTCCGGGCCTTTTATTTTTTCCACTGCTGTTGGATGCCGCCTGCGGCTGCGCGCCCGTCCCGTCATAAGGATCGTGCAAGGGGCTCGGTTTTCCCGAAGCCGATTTCCCGAAACATCAGGCAAAGGGATGCGTTTGCCCCATCGCCCTCAGTTCGCCTCATTGGCACTTTAGCCAATCCTGACGGGACAATTTCACGTTAACGCTCTCTCAAGGTTAATAGCGCATTATTACACCAAGTGTTGTTTCCGTGGTCTGTGGATCATGGGACTTTGCGGCGATGTTTTTCGGGATCTCGCGTTTCCCGGATTTGCAGCAGGCACGGTGCGTTCGCGATTTCTGCGTTTTTCTGGATCTCGCGATAGAGTGTAGTAGTTGCGTATTTGGTAATTGGTGACAGAATGTCGAAAGCCACGCTCGGCAAGAAATGCCTCAGTCTGACCAACTGCCTGTTTATCGGGTCAAGTCTGGTGCTCGCTTCAGCTCAATCCCTGCATGAAGATGCGGTGTCAGAGAAACGATTGCTGTCCCTTCAGCAACAGGCATGGACAAAGGCGATTCTTGAAGGCAGCTCTGGCAGTTTGCAAAATGCAATAAAAGTCGTCGAAGCGCAGACCTTGGCAGACAAACAACTGGCCAAGGAGCGTTTGGCGGTTGCCAGATCGGCAGCCAGGTCACGCCCGATCCCTCAATCGCAAACCTATGTCCAGCTTTCCGAGGCGGCAATCGATGCCCCTGCCCCCGTCAAAGGCCCTGCAAGAGATCCTTATGCGGTCGCCAGTTTTCTGGATTTGGAAGAAGGCTTCACGGTCAATCGTGCAGCCAAATCGGATCGACGCAAGTCCTGGAAATGGGAGCCTTTCAAGGTCGCCCATGGCAGGCGTCCGATTTCGCTGAACTGGTCTGGCGCGGTCTGGTCGATGCCGAGCCTGTTTTCCGACGAGGATAATGTCCAGCTCCCCAAAATCGCTTTCGCTCCTTCCGATGACCTGAGCATGGCAATGGCGGATGCCAAGAGCTTCCTGCTGCAAGTCTCTCCGGTTGAAGATACGCCAACCCTTTACGCGCAAAACGAAACCGACCCGGCAATCACGCAACAGGGCGTGGACCCTGTCGTGACCGGCTCGACCGGCGAGGCGCTGGCCTATGCGCCATCTCCCGAGGATAGTCTTGATGCGCCCTTTTCTGCGATTCTGACGGATCAGACGGACGTGACAGAAGTGGACGATGGTCCGCTTACCGTTCTTGGTGCGGTTGAAGCCTATAACAAGAGGCTCGCCAGCAGTGGAGCGGATCAGGCGGTCCCGGCCGCCGAAGAAAGCTTTGCCTCGATTGCCCCGATAGAGGCCCTGCCGCGGCCACGCGTGCCACTGACAACACAGGTTGCCAAGGCGGAGAAAGTGATCAAGGTCAGCAAACCGCTCGACATCTCGCCTATCGTTGCCGATATCGAACCTGAACTTGCGTCGTCACCAGAGGCCGCAAGCGAAGAGGACACAAAAAAGACCGTGCCACTGACGCTGGCCAAAAGCCAGGCCCGCCGGGCGGAATTGCAGCTAGCCAGCCTGTCCGGTGATACGGACGACAAGGAAAAGAAAAAGTCTCGCTGGGCCAGTTGGTTCAATTTCTCAAGCCCGAAAAAGGCCAAGATCGACGCTCGCGGTGAGCATGACTGGATCACCAACAAGATCCCGAAATCTTCCTATACCAAGAAGCAGAAAACCTGCCTTGCCAATGCGATTTATTTCGAAAGCCGCTCAGAGCCGGAAGACGGTCAGATCGCTGTCGCGCAGGTGGTCATGAACCGGGTGAAAAACCCGACCTATCCGAACAGCATTTGCGGCGTGGTCTACCAGAATCAGCACAAACGCAATGCCTGCCAATTCTCCTTTGCCTGTGACGGCATCGCTGACCGCGTGCGCTCCAAGAAAGCATGGGATCTGGCATGGGATATCGCCAACCGGGTTGTGAAGGAAGAAGTCTGGCTGAAATCTGTCGGTTCTTCTACCCATTACCACGCAACCTATGTGCGTCCGAAGTGGGCGAGCTCTATGAAAAAGCTCAAAAAGATCGGCCTGCATATCTTCTATCGCACCTATGGCGGCGGCTGGAGCTAGAGCCAATCGGTGTTCTCATCTCGCCTTCAGGCAGCAAAAAGCGGGCATCACATGGCCCGCTTTTCTATTTGTGTTTCGGCATGGCAGCTTTTGGGCGATGAACCCGCCAGGAAAATGGCGGCGGGCGTGAACGGAGGCGGCCTACTTCCTTTTTTCCATCCACAGCATGCGAAGGCACGCCAAGAGCATAAGCAGGCCGAACAATGCTTCGGCTCCCATTGGCATCAAGGTGCCATCACCGGCAAAGCCTCGGCTCCATTCAAATGCGCTTTCCGACGCCATGGCAAGCCAGCCGATGGCCATGACCAGGCTCAGGGCCATGAGCTGCCGACCCTTCACTTTCCAGGCCATCACAAGCCCGAACAGACCGGCCACCAGAAACAGGATGCCTGCGCGGCGGGCGATCATTTCCGCCGAGGCACTTTCAGGAATGCCAAAACCGGCAATGATCGCTTCGGGCATGGCAAGCAATTGATAGAAAAGGAAAAGCTGCAACAGGGAAGACAGCACGAGCACAACTCTCAAAAGTTTCATGTCAAAAATCCAGATTATCCGATGGAATAAAAGCAAGAGGGAAACCGTTTCCCTCGCGAGCCAATAGCACAGCTTGCCGCTGGGGCCAAAAGGCTTCATTGCCACGCGACATTGTATCACTGTCTTGCTATTCCGCATGAAGGATGGAAGGTGTAAGCCTGAAGCGGGACCTCAAGTCCGGCATGCTCTAGCGACCTGCGGCGAGACGCTTTTTATATTGGCTCATGGTCTTGCCACACAGTTTTTCGCAAGGAATGCCATCATTGTCACCGTCTCGGCGGCTGTGCCCGCAGACCTTGAAATAGTAGGTTGCTTCCTTGCAACTCTTCATTTGAGAGCAGGTTTTCTGGCGCGCACAGCTTTGCGCCATGGCGACCTCGAACGGTAGCGTGAAGAGAAAGGCAAGCAGCAGCATTTTGATGAGTTGAGCCATGGGAGCCACTCTATCAAATTGTGCATTTTGCAGCCACACACCCAAAATTGAGGGCAGTTGCAGTGCTTCACGTCATTGCACGGCACCGCTTGATCTTTGCCAATGGCGGCTAGCCATTTTCCTTTGCAAGCATCTTGAGCTTGGCGGCGACTTCCAGCAGATCTTGCCAGGCGGCACGCTTCTGGGCGGGGGTGCGCAGCAGGAAGGCCGGATGCAGCGTGGCCATTGCCGGAATGTCGCGTTCAGGCAGATCGGAGCCACCGACCGCGTAGCTTTTCCACCGTCCCCGCAGACGCATGATGCCGTCTTTCGATCCAAGCAATTGCTGAGCTGCGGTGCCACCCAGAAAGACCAGGATTTTCGGGTTGACCAGCTCGATATGCCGGTGAATGAAGGGTTGCATCAATTCCTGTTCGTCAAGACTGGGCTTGCGGTTGCCCGGCGGACGCCATGGCAGAATATTGGTGATATAGGAATTGGTCCGATCCAGATTGACTGCGGTCATCATCTTGTCGAGCAATTGCCCGGCCCGGCCAACAAAGGGCACGCCTTGCAAATCCTCATCCCGGCCCGGCGCTTCGCCGACAAACATCACATCGGCATCTGGATTGCCGTCGCCAAAGACCAGCGACTTGGCCGAAAGCTTCAGGCTGCATCCGTCAAAGGCAGCCACGGCCCTGTGCAATTCTTCAAGGCTTCTGGCCTGACGGGCGATCTCGCGGGTATCATCAACGGAGGCCACCACTCCGACTCTCGCAGCCTGCCTTGGAGCCGGAGCCCCCTCGCCGCCAGCCTGATTTGGGGCAGATGAGCCAGCCTGATGCACATCATTGTGCGATGCAGCATTGTACGAAGGGCGGGATTGATCCGAAGGGGCCTCAGGGTTTAGCCTTCCATAAGGACTAGAAGCGGAGGAAGACTGCCCTTTTGGTGACATTTTTTCAGATTTGACTGCCTGCCGTGATCTTGCGTGAGCCTGACTCTCCTCAAAGCGATTTTGCGGCGCATCATCGAGTGCACAATCCGCACCCACCGCCTCGTACCATTCGAGGAGCGCTTTCAGATCATGAGCTGTTGTCACCATATTATGCATATTCAACACTTGGATTCGGTCTTCACTTTCCGCTAATGATACTCTTATAGGGCCAACTGCAAATGCTGTCGATAGGATCTCCTTCGACTGAAGACTGAAAAGGACCGGCAGGTGACAGAGATGATGGAACTTCCCGAGCGGGAAAGCATGGAATTTGATGTTGTGATCGTTGGCGCGGGGCCTGCTGGCCTGTCTGCGGCCATTCGCATCAAGCAATTGGCAGAAGAAGCGGGCGAAGACATCTCGGTGGTGGTGCTTGAAAAAGGCTCAGAGGTTGGCGCGCATATCCTTTCAGGGGCCGTGATCGATCCGGCGGCGCTCACCCGTCTGATCCCGGACTGGAAAGAGGATGACAGCTGCCCGCTGAAAGTGGCTGTCAAGAAAGACAGATTTCGTCTTCTGGGCTCGACAGGAGGGATGTCCATTCCCGGTCTGCTGATGCCGCCTTTCATGAACAATCATGGCAATTACATCATCTCTCTTGGCAATCTCTGCCGCTGGCTGGCCGAAAAGGCCGAGGGCATGGGCGTCGAGATCTATCCCGGATTTGCAGCCGCCGAGTTGCTCTATGACGAGGACGGTGCGCTTCGGGGCGTTGCCACCGGCGACATGGGCATTGACAAGGATGGTCAGCCCAAGGACACCTATATGCGGGGCATGGAATTGCTCGGCAAATATACCCTCATCGGGGAAGGCGTGCGCGGCTCGCTCGCCAAGCAGCTGATCGCCAAATACAGCCTCGACAAGGATTGCGATGTGCCGAAATTCGGCATCGGCATCAAGGAAATCTGGGATGTCGATCCGGCCAAGCATCAGGAAGGTCTGGTCGAACACAGCTTCGGTTGGCCACTGGACAACAGCACGGGTGGCGGCTCCTTCATCTATCATATGGAAAACAATCAGGTGGCTGTGGGGCTTGTGGTCTATCTCAACTACAAAAACCCCTATCTCTCACCGTTTGAGGAATTCCAGCGCTTCAAGACCCATCCGCTGGTCAAGGATGTCTTTGCTGGTGGCAAGCGGGTTGCCTATGGTGCGAGATGCATCGCAGAAGGCGGCTATCAATCAGTGCCGCGTCTGAGCTTCCCCGGTGGTGCACTTGTCGGCTGTGCGGCTGGCTTCATCAATGTGGCCCGCATCAAGGGCATCCATAACGCCATGGATTCGGGCATGCTGGCAGCATCCGCGCTTGTCGATGCGCTCAAGGCAGGCCGCGCCAATGATGATCTGGTCGCCTTTGAAGAGAGCTGGCGCAAGAGCCCGATTGGCAAGGATCTCGTCAAGGTTCGCAATGTCAAACCGCTTTGGTCGAAATTCGGCCTGTTTGTCGGCGTTGGGCTCGGCGGGCTCGACATGTGGCTCAATCAGTTGTTCGGCTTCTCGCCATTCGGCACCATGAAGCATGGCAAGACGGATGCCCAGAGCACCCTGCCCGCGTCCCAATGCAAGCCGATAGACTATCCAAAGCCGGATGGTGTCCTGACCTTTGATCGCCTCAGTTCTGTCTATCTGTCCGGGGCCAATCATGAAGAGGATCAGCCCTGCCATCTGGTGGTCAAGGACGAGGCTTTGCAGAAAAGCTCAGAGCATGACGTTTATGGCGGACTGTCCGCACGCTTCTGCCCGGCAGGTGTTTATGAATGGGTCGAGGATGACGCCAATCCCGGCCAGATGAATTATGTCATCAACGCAGCCAACTGCGTCCATTGCAAGACGTGTGACATCAAAGACCCGAACGGAAATATCACATGGACAGTCCCAGAAGGCGGCGGGGGGCCGACCTATCCGAACATGTGAGGATGTCACACATCTTGCCGCGATAGGCTTGTCTTGCGGCCTTGCCGCAAGGCCTATCTGGTGACATCAAAGACCCGAATGGAAATATCACATTCTTCGCCGATAGACTGATCTCGCAGCCAGGCTGCGAGGTCTATCTTGGGACAGTCCCAGAAGGTGGCGGGGGGCCGACCTATCCCAACATGTAAGGATGTCACACATCTTGCCGCGATAGGCTTGTCTTGCGGCCTTGCCGCAAGGCCTGTCTGGTGACATCAAAGCCCCGAACGGAAATATCACATTCTTCGCCGATAGACTGATCTCGCAGCCAGGCTGCGAGGTCTATCTTGGGACAGTCCCAGAAGGCGGCGGGGGACCGACCTATCCTAACATGTAAGGATTTGCACCCTAACAAGGAAAGGCCCTTGCAGAATCCTGCAAGGGCCTTTTTCTCGCTTGTGAGGCAGGAGACACACTCGCTTCTCGGTCAACCTTCCAGCCGGCCAGACAGAAAATCCCCATCTGAGGAGATAACAAAGGCTCATCTATCGATGCGTATGTTTCAGAGTTGAATCATGTTAGACTTGTTTCCACGTCTAACTGCTTGGAGGGAAGACATGTTTGCGAATATCTACTGGGTTGCCTTCGGTATCGTCCTCGCTATCGGCGTCTTCTGGCTTGCGATGAACTGGATCAAGTCTCCGCGTGAGTCACGATCAAAACGAGATTAGCAGCTCTCAAGTGTCACTGGCTTTGGCGGCATTCTCTCTGAAGCCTTGGCCAGCGCCCGCGAGGCCCTCGCAACCCTCGGATTTCCATCACTGTCTTGCAATGCTCCCCGGATCGGCAGGCCAGACATTGGCCCGCGTGCCAAATGTGTCGGGAGTCTTTCGGCTAGGAAGTGTCCGTCCGGGGTCTCACCGAGCGGGGGCCCGCCTGTTTGCGGACAAACGGCGGGAAGGCTCGCACTCCCCGGCCCCCAAACAGAAAAACCGGATCGAATGATCCGGCCTTTCATGTCCTCGCTCCCACATGTCACTTGTCCTGTTGGCCGATCAGCCGAACAGTGCGTCGATATCGTCCTGATTGCTCTCGCCGTCATCCTTATCGTCTTTCAGCTTCTTGTTGCTGAAATCGAGATCGGCCAGCATGGCATCCACCTCATTTTGGTCAACGCCTTCGCCTGCATGCTGAGGTCCGTGCAGGATGAGTTCGCGCTTGCGACGATCTTCTTCGGTTTCCTCGATCGCGGCGTCTGCAACATCCTGCATTTTCATGCGCTCGATGAAAGTGGATACGCGTTTGTCGATCGCGTTCAAGGCATTGACGACCTTGGAAATACGCTGACCGGTAATGTCCTGGAAGGAACAGGCTTCAAAAATCTCGATGATCTTGTCATTGACCAACGCCTGATAGGCATCACTGTCGCTGGTATCAGCGCCCATGATTTCTTCAGCCGAAGACATGATAACGTTGGTTGCCGACTCGGTTGCCTCAACGACGGCGTCCAGTTCGCGACCCGCATCGGGGATGGCAGCATGGCGCATCTCGGCCGGACGCAACGCAGCGATCTCCGTTTTCATCGAGGAAATCTCGTTCGCAATGGCGGTGAACTCCTGATAGAGCGACTGATCCATGGCCTGCAAATAGGAATCAAGGCTATCGGCCATCATTTCGGCCAAAGACATGATATCATTCAAGGACACCTCATGCCCTTTATTCTCTTCAAGAAAAGCAACAAGTTGCGCAACCTTGTTTGCACTGATCTGGTCTGCTTTCACCATTTTTCTGTCCCTTCTGGGTAAATTCATCCTCTTTTAGCTGAACGGACGAAGCGTTTCTGGCTTCTATGGTCCTGATCACCTAAAGCGCCTTTTCCGTTGCGATGACCCAACAGAAGACAGGCGTTCCCGTTTCCCCGTTGCAAGTATCAGCGGGGAGCTTGCCCATTCAGACAGATTCGGTCTGGGCTTGTTTCATCTTCCGGCTGCTTTCTGCGCCGGGATGGATGTGTTTGTTTTTGCAGAGAGCGCGCCGGGCATGCAAGCCCGGCTCTCTGGCCCAACCAAACAATCAAAAACTCTTCATTCCGGCATCGCCCAATCCACGCGGCGATCCTGCCGAAACAGATCTACGCGGCTTTAGTTGTCGAAGACTGCGTCGATTTTGGTTTTCAAGGTCGCTGCGTTGAACGGCTTAACGATGTAGTTGTTCACACCGGCCTTTTTGGCAGCAATCACGTTTTCAGTCTTGGATTCCGCCGTCACCATGATAAATGGTGTTTTCGACAGGCTGTCACTTGCCCGAACCTGTTTGAGCAGTTCGTAACCGGTCATTGGTTCCATGTTCCAGTCGGAAATGACCAGACCGTAGCGGCGATCCTGCATCTTGGCCAGCGCCTCGGTGCCATCAGCGGCATCATCTACATCTTCAAAACCCAGCTGCTTCAGCAAATTCTTGATAATGCGGATCATGGTCTTGTAATCGTCGACGACCAGAACCGGCATAGAAAGATCGAGGGCCATTTGTTTACTCCAAACTCACACTGCGTTTCCGCATTGGCATTGCGGATTTTTCGACTTTTTAGACTGTTGGTCTTACTTCTTGTTCAGGGATTCTACTCCCCTGACCTGAAACACAGACTAGCCCAAGGATTTAAAAAACCGGTTAATTGCACTTACAGCCAAAACTTTCGTCTGGGTCAAAATACACCCGTTTTGATAGAAAAATATCGGAATTTGCTTCAAAATTTACTGAGTCGTAGTAATTCGTTCAGAGTTCACTAACCTTTATTTCGATTAACCATAAAAGACCTTTTGTTCAGACAGTTATACAAGCAGCCAGCTTGATTTTTCGAAGAACGGGAAATCTGTTCAACCGCGTCTTCTATCCCTCTACCGGGAGCCCGGTGCATTGTTAGTGTTTTATCACCCCGGTTGTTTTGGTCGCAGCGTCGCCACACGATATTTGTGCTGCACATGCGCACAATTGCTGCATTGCAAAAGTTCCGACTAATCGATACATCTCTTGATCAGGAAGGGCCGGTGCCAAGTCTGAGCCATGGGGAGACCGGCCTTGAGGAAGGGGAAAAGAGAGGATCATGTCGGCACCACTGGAAGGCGTCAGCGCCAGAACCGTCTATTACGAGGACACCTTTATCGGGCAATGCGAGAGTTTCAACCATATCGTCAGCGATGAGGATATCGCGGCATTTGCCACTGTTTCGGGAGATCACAATCCGGTGCATGTGGACAAGGCCTATGGCGAGGCCAGTCGTTTTGGCGGCAATATCGCTCATGGACTTTATACCGCCAGCCTGTTCTCGGCCATTCTGGGAATGCGTTTGCCTGGTCCGGGGGCCATCTATATTTCCCAGACACTGCAATTCAAGGCCCCTGTTCGTCCCGGCGACAATGTCAAAGTCAGCGCGACGGTCAAGGACATGTCGGACAAGGGACGTCGTGTAACGCTGGAATGTCTCGCCGAGGTTGATGGGCAAGTCGTTCTTTGCGGTGAAGCAAAGGTCATGGCTCCCAAAAAGCCAGCGGCTTGATCCTGCTCTTGAAAAAGACCGGCTGCGCTCAGGCGGTTTGATAGCCCGAGCGCGTCCAGTCAAATTCCATTTGGCCGGCGGTCTGTTCCGCCAGCGCGCGCGAATGAAGCCGCTCTACCATATAGAGAGCCATGTCGATGCCTGCGGAAATGCCTGCCGAGGTGACAAGAGCGCCATCCTCGACCCAGCGAACCCTTTCATGAACATGGATAGCCGGATAGCGTTTTTTGAAGTCTGGGATGTCCTCCCAATGGGTGGTGACGGTCTTGCCATCGATCAGCCCGGCCTCGGCCAGAAGAAAGGCACCCGTGCAAACAGAGCCGAGCAGGGACAGGTCAGAGGCCTGTTTTCTGATCCAGTCAAGAAGAGGGCCATTTTCCAATTGGGGCTCATGCACCCCGCCGGGCACGAGCAGGCAGTCAAGGGCCGGATGGGTGGCAAAGTCATGATCAGGCAGGACGCGATAGCCAGCCCTTGCCACAACCGGTTCACTGGAGGAGGCAATCAGCACAGGCTGATAGACGAAACTCTCGCCCAGCTTTTCGGCCACGCGAACGGCGGTCGTGAATACCTCGAATGGACCGCTGAAGTCGAGCACTTCGACATTCTCATAAAGAAGGATCCCGATTCTTCTGGTCATTCGTCATTCTCCCTGTTTCAGATCGCTTCGGAGCGGGCCGCGATCATGACACAAGGATTGAGAGCTGACCACAGGCATTCAAAATGCCCCGCGCCAGAGGTCAGGTGTGCCGAAGGCCCCTATTCGCAGGTGCCGCCCTTCGAGCTGACCCCGCCGAGGGATCAGGCTGCAACACGAACCGGCCTCATCCCGTCGACAAGGCCCAGTTTTTCGCGATTGATGAAGCGATAGGCCAGCGCGACGGCGGTGACGGCCAGACCAATGCCCAGCCCCAGCCAGATCCCCTCCCCTTCCCAGCCAAGCGTGAAACCGAAGAAATAGGAAATGGGCAGCCCGCACAGCCAATAGCCAACGACCGCGATGATCATCGGTATCTTGGTGTCGCTGAGACCACGCAAGGCACCGGCCATCATGGCCTGCAATCCATCCACCAGCTGGAAGAAACCGGCATAGAGCAGATAGCTCACGGCCAAGGTAAAGGGCACAGCATTGGCCGGATCGTTCGGGTCCAGGTAAAGACTGATCAGGAAATGCGGGAACAGAAGGAAGCTGGCGCAGCTCATCGAATTGAACAGCCCCACGATGACAACAGAGATCCACCCGGCCCGCCTTATGCCCTCGAAACAACGTGCGCCATAGGCAAGGCCGGTGCGCACCGTTGTCGCCTGGCTCATGCCAAGCGGCACCATGAAGGCGAGCGAGGCAAGCTGAACCGCCACCGTATGGGCGGCCATCTGATCGGTGCCCAGCCAGCCCATCAGGAAGACGGCGGAAGCGAAAAAGGCGACTTCCACCATGACCATCAGGCCGATCGGGATGCCGACGCGCAGAATTTCGAAAAAGCGCGGCCAGTCTGCCTTCCAGAAACGGGCAAAAATGTCATATCTGCGATAGTTCTCTTTGAAGGCGACATAAAGCACGAGCAGGATGAAGACGAAGGTCTGGACGATGGATGTCGCAATGCCAGCCCCCGCAAGACCGAGAGCCGGAAAACCGAATTTGCCGAACATCAGCACATAGTTGCCTGCAAAATTGACAAAGAAGCTGGCGATGGTTGTCACCAGAATAATGCGCGTTTCACTATGAGCGGTAACCAGACTGCGCAAGGCAACGAAACCGAGCGAGGGGAAAACACCCAAGGCCGCATAATCAAGATAGCCGGACGCTTCTCTTGCGATGTGTGGCATCTGACCACCCCAGGCAAAAATCACCTCGCTTTGATAGAGAATGCCCATGATGACCGCAGCGACCAGACCGGCGACCCAGATGCCCTGACGGGCCGAACGGCGCACCGATGTGATGTCTTTGGCACCGATTGACTGTGCGACCATGGGACTGACCGCAGTCAAGGCACCAATGCCGAACACGGCAGTGGGGTGCAACAGGGAGGCGGCCAGCGATCCGGCGGCCAGAGCTTCACGCCCGAGCCAACCCATCATGATGACATCGGTAATCTGAAGAGAGAATTGGGCCAACTGCGCCAGAACGAGCGGCCAGGCAAGGCTGAGTGTTGCCTTGAATTCCTCTCCCCAGGAAATGGGAGCGACTTGATTGTCACGTGTCTCCGGGCTTGACAGAATTTCGGTGTCGGGTTTCCCCCCCTGCCCTTGTGGCCGGTTCGTCATGGTGTCACCAGAATTTGAAAATCGTCCAGTAGATCAACCGTTCGACGGGAAAAGGCGATAGCCCTCCCAGTTGGCGGCAGAGCGCCGCACTCGCCCGGTTCTGGACCCTTGCGTGTTGTTCGGAAGGCCCACCCTAAACGGCTTGTGGCGTGCTGTATAGCCCCAATTCGATCAATCCCGTCCTTTTGCAACCCTTCCTTGAGCCTTCGCCCTTGCAAAGTCTCATGGGATAAAAAAAACTGGCAACCACGTCTGTCACATTATAGAAATGCGAGAGGTCTTTGTTATAGAGAAGCGGAATGTGAGAACGCCTTGCGAGCCGCCGCTTTTGCCTGAACGAAAAGAGGTCATCATGGGAAGCTCAATGCGTTTTCTGCTGTCTGCCGCAAGTCTTGCGATGGTGCTGGCAGGTTGCCAAAGCATCGAAACCAGCATGGGAGACATGGGCGATGTCCTCTCGTCCGAACCGACCATCACCGGTGAGGTTCAGTGGGGCTTTGCAGCAAGAAGCGGCGATGTGGTCTTCGTGGCCTTGCAGGAAGCAAGGGGCACGTTGCGCTCCGTCGAGATCGTGGCGGCTCCGGGCGTCAAGCATGTTTCCTTTGGCCTGAAGGCGTCAACAGCGGACCGAACCAGATGTCAGGCAGGCGGCACCTGCCGCTATCTGGCCGAGCTGCGCAATGGCGAAACCGTCATGGCAACAGGCTTTGCCTATTACACGACCTCTTCGCACCCGGTAATCGAGATCAGCCCGGCGGGCTTTGCTCCCGAGACCGGAGATCTACCGCTCAAATCTGGCGCTCAACCGAATGTCCAACCGGTCAAGACCGGCAATTTGCAGCCGCTTCCCAAGCCGGTCTATCAATAGCCCATTGTTCAAGACCGTGCCTTGAAATCATTCAGTTAACCGGGTCAGATCATTCCTTGATTTGATCCCGGAAAGCGCTATATCAAATCATGCTCTTGACCTCGGGCCAGGAGTTGTGCACCTTCGCCGCACATTTCTCAGCGCATTTTCTCGATCCGCCCTTCCTTGTGAAGCATCACGGACCATGCGTCCAGCAACATGGAGCCGCCTGAAATGATGGCCATGACATCGTCTTTTGTTGATATCAAGCACCCTGAGCAGCCATTGCCCGATCAGCTCAAGGGGGGCGTTGTCGCCATTGGCAATTTCGACGGCATGCATCGCGGTCATCAGGCGGTACTCGAAGATGCGCTTCAGGAAGCCAGACAAAAGGGGTTGAAGGCCATTGCGCTGACCTTCGAGCCACACCCGAGAACCCTGTTCCGCCCGGACAGACCCATATTCCGCCTCACGCCACACGAGGAGAAGGCCAGAATCGCCCATGCACTGGGGCTCGACGGCATGATCTCGATGGCGTTCGACCAGACCTTTTCTTCCCAGTCACCGGACAAGTTCTTCCATGACATGCTGATCGAAGGCCTTGACGCCAAACAGGTGATCGCGGGGTATGACTTCCATTTTGGCAAGAACCGGACCGGCAATCCCGATTATCTCAGGCAAAAGGGTGCCGCGCAGGGCATTGACGTAACCATCGTCGACATGAAGACGGACCGGTCAGGGGACGCCGTTTCCTCGACCCGCGTGCGTCAGGCGCTTGAGGACGGGGTGGTCGAGACAGCCAACCGGCTGCTTGGCTATCGCTTTTTCTTCTCCGGCGTGGTGATCCATGGTGCCAAGAATGGCCGCAAGCTGGGCTATCCGACCGCCAACATGGCGCTGCCGGACAATTGTCGCCTGTGCGAAGGGGTCTATGCGGTCAAGTTCATCCGCGCCAATGGCTCGGTGCATCACGGGGTGGCAAGCTTTGGCCGTCGACCGATGTTCGACAACGGACCGCGAGTCTTCGAAGTGCATGTATTTGACTTTGACGACAATCTCTATGGTGAAGAAGTCCGGGTCGTGTTGCATGACTATCTGCGCCCGGAAATGAAGTTCAATGGTCTGGATGGTCTCATCAAGCAGATGGATACGGACAGTGTCCAGGCGCGCGCGATCCTGCGCTATTCCGAACCACTCTCGGAGCTTGATGCCAGACTTTGGAGCGCCTGAGACTTTGGAACGCCTTGCCGGTCTTTTTGAAGATCACCGGCAAGGCGCTTTTCAAGTCCGACACCCCGCACTAGTGAAGGGTTGCCGAGCATGGAGCCTCGATCAATGTGCCACTGATCCAGCCTTGCTGATCGCCAGCTTCAACCAGATGCCAAATCTCGGACTGCCCCAGAGGCTTGTAGTGGCCCGAGCGGATGATCTCGACGGGGGTTCCCTTTGCCAAGACCGCGATGACATTGTCATGATAGGACGGCCAGCGGCGCAGATTGGCGTCGGCAAGCAGGATCGAGGAAACCTCGTCCTCACGCTCCGCTCCGAGCAATCTGGTGCGCAGGGCATCCAGCGGGAAGAGCGGATTGGGATCGATCTTGCGACCAGGTGAAATTTCCCAATGCCCGGCAATGAAAGAGAGATCATATTTGCCGATGAGGGCGGCGCAAAGATGTGTGACTGTGCGGATCTGGGCGGAGCTATAGTCGAGCCACCAGCCCTTGCCGTGGGCGCGGCTTGCGGCAAAGGAAAAGGAAAATCCGTCGGTCCCATCCCAGTAGGAGCCCTTGAACCAGGGCTGGAAAGAGCCGTCCCGCTGTTTGCTGCATTTGCCCAGATTGACCATTTCGATACCGAAGGCGAAGACGTTGACGTCCCTCTGCCCCTGATAGCTGCTTTTACCCGCATGCCAGGCGCGACGCTCAAAACCCACCTGCTGGGTCACGGATCCATCGCGCTCGACCACAAGATGGGCCGACGCTCTGGCCTCGGAAGAGAGAAACCAGCCAACGGCATTGCCCTTGTCGAGGCGGCCTGCGGTATCATGAATGATGATGCCGCGCGGCGCAAAATCCCCCGACTGGTTCGGCGAACGCAGAAATGGCACAGGCTCATTTCCTGTAAAGAGGCGATGGTTGCGGATGGAAAATGGGTTGGTCGGGAATTGGTTGATCATTTGGGAGGCTCCCCTTGTTGCGAATATCAATCACGGCAAGCCTCTCACGGAGAGCAAAGGCGGGGATTATTGGGATTTGTCGAGGCATTGCCTTTTCACGTCTTTGCGCGCAACGCATGAATTGGCACGAACCGCAAAGAATGCGGGACGGGGGGCTTGTGCTTGCCTTGCGCTTCAATTAATGTCGCGCGCGAGATTAGGGCACGCATTCTATGCTTATGAGACATGCCTTGGGCATGAAACCAATGATGAAACTTGCCACATTCCGGATCCTTGTTCCGCCTGTTCCCGGCCCCATTGGCCAGATTGCCCGCCGAATTACTGGCCCGGCCTTCGTGTGATCGGCGCAGACACGCGCCCGCGAGGGACCGGGACCGAAAAGAGGCACGGGTCGCCAAAGCGCTGCCTGTTGCTTCCTCCCAACCTATCAGATAGTAAGACCGACCCTGACAGCGCCCATGATGGGCAGCCTGGATTGACTAACCGCTTTTCGAGGGTGCCGTCGGAGTTTGAACATTCACGAAAGTGACAGATCATGACCGAAGAACGCGATTATTCCCAAACGCTGTTCCTGCCCCAGACCGACTTCCCGATGCGTGCAGGCCTTCCCAAGAACGAACCGAAAATTCTTGAGCGCTGGGAGAAGATGGATCTCTACCGCCAGTTACGCGACCGCTCTGTCGGACGGGAGAAATATGTGCTGCATGACGGCCCTCCCTATGCCAACGGCAATCTGCATATCGGGCACGCCCTCAACAAGACCATCAAGGACATCATCACCCGCTCTTTCCAGATGCGCGGCTATGATTCAAACTATGTGCCGGGCTGGGACTGCCATGGTCTGCCAATCGAATGGAAGATCGAGGAAAAATACCGCAAGAAGGGCAAGAACAAGGATGCCGTGCCGGTTATCGAATTCCGTCAGGAATGCCGCGACTTTGCTCAGGAATGGGTCGGCATCCAGTCCGAGGAATTCAAACGCCTTGCCGTGCTCGGCGATTTCGTGACGCCCTACAAGACAATGACCTTTGATGCCGAAGCCCGTATTGCCAACGAGCTGATGAAATTCTCCATGTCAAACCAGCTGTTCCAGGGCTCCAAGCCGGTCATGTGGTCGATCGTCGAGAAAACCGCTCTCGCAGAGGCAGAAGTTGAGTATCACGACCACACATCCTTCACCATCTGGGTCCGTTTCCCGATCTCCGGTATCCACGGAACGGTTGACGAAGACAAGATGGACGCGCTGCTCGACGCGGATGTAGTGATCTGGACGACCACTCCATGGACCATTCCGGGCAACCGCGCCATCTGTTTTTCTCCGGAAATCTCCTATGGTCTTTATGAGATCACCGAGGCAGCCGATGACAATTGGGGCAAGGTTGGCGACAAGTTGATCATGGCCGATGCCTTGGCCGAGAGCGTTTTCAAGGCGGCGCGTGTCGAGGGGTATGTGCGCAAATTCGATGTTGATCCGTCCCAGATCTCCGAGTGCGCCCATCCATTCAATGGACTGGAAGGCACCGACGGCTATTATGACTTCGACGTGCCGATGCTGCCGGGTGACCATGTGACCGAGGAGGCCGGTACGGGCTTTGTTCATACCGCTCCGGGCCACGGCGCGGATGACTATGAGGTTTTCGTAGCCAACCGTGAGCGCTTCGTAGAGTGCGGCACGCCTGAAATCCCGCACACCGTGATGGAAGATGGTGCCTATTTCCCCCATGTTCCGCTTTTCCAGGGACATTATATCCTCAATCGCAAGGGTGGCGAGGGAACGACCAACGGCGCAGTGATCGACAAGCTGGTCGAAGTGGGCTCGCTGCTGGCCCGCGGCAAGATCAAGCACAGCTATCCCCATAGCTGGCGTTCGAAAGCACCGCTGATCTTCCGCAACACCCCGCAATGGTTCATCGCCATGGATCGCAATATCGATGGCGAGGGGGATACCCTGCGCAAACGCGCTCTTGATGCCATCGATGCAACCCGCTTCGTACCGGCAACCGGGCAGTCCCGTCTGCGCTCGATGATCGAGACCCGTCCCGACTGGGTGATCTCGCGCCAGCGTGCATGGGGCGTGCCGATCACGATCTTCATCAAGAAAGACGATCCGACCGTCATTCTTCAGGATAGCGCCGTCAATAAACGCATTTTCGACACCTTCCTTGAAGAGGGAGCCGATGCATGGTTTGCAGAGGGCGCCAAGGAGCGGTTCCTGGGCTCGGACTATGACGCGGCTGAATGGACGCAAGTCATGGACATTCTGGACGTGTGGTTCGATTCCGGATCGACCCATGCCTTCTGGCTGGAACAGCGTGACGATCTGAAATGGCCAGCCGATCTCTATATGGAAGGCACGGACCAGCATCGTGGCTGGTTCCACTCTTCTCTTCTGGAAAGCTGCGGCACCCGCGGTCGCGCGCCTTATGATGCTGTCTTGACCCATGGTTTCACGATGGATGAGGAAGGACGCAAGATGTCCAAATCCATCGGCAACACCGTGGCCCCTCAGGATATCATCAAGCAGTTCGGGGCCGACATCTTGCGTATGTGGGTCGCCAGTTCCGATTATACCGACGACCAGCGCATCGGGCCGGAAATCCTCAAGACCATCGCCGATGCCTATCGCAAGATGCGCAACACCATCCGCTGGATGCTGGGCTCGCTCGCCCATTATGACGGCACCGAGGTTTGCGTCGAGGATATGCCAGAGCTTGAGCAGCTCATGCTGCACCGTCTTCATGAACTCGATGCCATGGTGCGTGAGGCCTATGACAATTTCGACTTCAAGCGCGTGATGCATGAACTCAACTATTTCATGGGCATCGAGCTGTCCGCCTTCTATTTCGATGTGCGCAAGGACACACTTTATTGTGACGCGCCAAGCTCGGAACGCCGCAAGGCTTCGCTTTATGTCATCCATCAGCTGTTCACGCATCTGACGGTGTGGCTGGCTCCAATTCTGCCATTCACCATGGAAGAAACCTGGCTGACGCGATATCCGTCCGATAGCGATTCGGTCCATTTCCGTCAGTTCCCGAGCGTACCTTCGGACTGGAAGAATGAGAAACTGGCCGCAAAATGGGAGCGCGTCAGAAAGCTGCGCCGGGTCGTCACCGGGGCGCTGGAAGTCGAGCGCAAGGAAAAACGCATCGGCTCGTCGCTGGAAGCCGCTCCCAAGGTCTATGTTTCCGACAAGGATATCCTTGCGGCCATGAAGGGAATCGATCTGGCCGAGATCTCGATCACCTCGCAGGCAGAGTTGATCGAGGGCGAGGCTCCCGAAGGCGCGTTTGTCATAGAGGAAGTCGCAGGGGTCGGAGTTGTGCCAACACTGGCCGAGGGCAAGAAATGCCAGCGCAGCTGGAAAATCCTGCCAGAGGTCGGAACCGATCCGGACTATCCGGATCTGTCCTTGCGCGATGCCGCTGCCATGCGCGAAATCGAGGCAGCCTGAGGCTTTTGGTGTCCCCTCAATCGGGACACATTTGATTGATATGAACAAAGCCGGGGACAGGTGCTTTCTTCCCCGGCTTTACCCATTGTTGGCCGAACCGGAATCGAGTTGATGTCATACCGCACGACAGGCTATCTCGCAGCCTTCATTGGCCTTGCGCTTGATCAGGCCGTAAAACTCTGGATGCTCTGGATCTACCAGATCGAAGAGGTCATGCGGTTGCATGGGCCGGTGGCGCTGGCACCTTTCTTTGATCTGGTGCTGGTGTGGAATCGGGGCATCTCCTACGGCTGGCTGCAACAGGATGACGAGATCGGTCGCATTTTTCTCATCGGCCTGGCGTTTGTCGCTTCCATTGTGCTTGCCATCTGGATCTGGCGGACAAGAGATCGGCTCACCGCCCTTGCGCTCGGATTGATCATGGGCGGAGCGATCGGCAACGGGATTGATCGCATTCTGCATGGCGCGGTGGTGGATCTTTTCCATTTTCACTGGCGCGCATTCAGCTGGTATGTGTTCAATATTGCGGACCTGTTCATCGTACTGGGTGCGCTTTTGCTTGTTTATGAAAGCTTCTTTGGCACAAGCGGGAACGGAAATCGTCCAGAAGATGGCGATTCCAGCCGCAAAGATGCCGCAAAGGGATGATTAGTCTTGGTCTGGAAGGGCCCGGCAAAGACTGCCATTGCTTTTGTCTTATACAAGGGCGGGGCTTGAGACCAAGCTAGTTCTTGATCTCTCCCCCTTTTACGAAGTATGTCTAGGGCCCAATGCCATCTAATGTGGCATGTCGAGTTGGGTTGCGTAAGGGGCAGGAAAACGGGTGCCCTGTTTCTTTATTGAGGCGGAAATGTCATGACTGATATCAAGTTCAGGGAAAAAGCTGTTACGACCGGTTGCAGTATGCACGAAGGCTGGAGGTCATCATCTCGTGCCATGCTGTCGCTCACGCTTCTGGGTACCTTGGGCCTTGGTCTTGTCGGCTGTTCCGGCATCAGCAGCTCAACCTATGGCACCGGCGTCACCCATGAAAAGGAATTGCTGGGCGATGTGACCAACCTTCTGGGCGCCCTTCCCGGTGATCAGAAGAAGACCACATATGATTATCAGGCGCGGGCCGGGCTGGTGCTTCCACCAGATGGAACCCCCCTGCCAGATCCTGAAAGTGTGAATCAGCAGGCTTCTTATAATCAGGCCAACTGGCCACAGGATCCCGACACCTTGCGCCAACTCTATAATGAACGTCTTGAAAGCATGACGGACGAGGAGCGCGCTGCCTTGCTTGCCGCGATCCGGCGCCTGCCGCCCGAGCAGCGCGATTCCATCATCAAGAACAACACGGCCTCTTCCGAATTCGCCCGGTCGATTCAGGAACCAGACCTCTCCAAAGGTCCGGCAGCAGCTGGCGAAATGCGGGAATATCAGGAAGAAGTCAAAAAACGCCTGGCCTTGATCAAGTCGCAGCAGAATGGCGATCCGGCAAAACGCGCCTATCTGACCCAGCCGCCAGAGCGCTTTACCAACACCTCACCTGAAGTACAGGCAGAAATGGAACGTCTGTCGCAGGAATCAGGATCGAACAAAGAGAAAAAGAGTTTCTTTGCCCGCCTCTGGCCTTTCCGCTCCGGCAGCTAACCTGATCTCGCCACTTTCAGACATGAACACCGCTCTTTTCATTTTAAATGGGAAGGGCGGTTTTGTTATTGATGGGGCTGCCTGATCCCCGGAGGCGGACGCATTCGCGCTCGATGCGGAAATGATTCTGGAATCCCGCCCACGCCGAGTGATGGAATTGCAACAACATTTGTTAACCCTGACAGGCTCAAATCCATCCGCGATTCTACGACAAAAGCCGATTTTGTTTCTCAGCCTGCAATATCAGGACTAATTTTTTTGGCAAAATTCACATGCCAGACATTAACTTCCCGGTAACGAAACGGTAGAAATCCAAGGGCTAAGGCAGGTTTTGTGTTTTTTGTGCAACAGTCATGGCAAACCGATATCGGCAAGCGAGAGAGATGATTGATACGCGGAGAGAAACGAGTATTGTCAACCTTGTCGCAAGCAGTGAACTAACGGTCTGACTGGACTGGTCACTGCAAATAATTTTTTTTGTTATGACATATGAAGGTCAGAAACATGAACATCAAGAGCCTTATCCTTGGTTCCGCAGCTGCTTTGGTAGCTGGTGGTGCCGCTCAGGCAGCAGACCTGCCAGTAGCTGAGCCAGTAGATTACGTTAAAGTATGTGATGCATACGGCGCTGGTTACTTCTTCATTCCTGGTACCGACACTTGCCTGAAAATCTCCGGTAAAGTTGAATTCGGTGTTTCTTCCCACGGCTTCTCTTCTAACGTAGCTCGTTCCGATCGTTTGGTTGATTTCTACACTGAAACCACCTTCACCTTCGACGCTAAAGAAGAAACCGAGCTGGGCACTCTCGCTCTGCACATGGAATTCGACGACGAAGACAACATCACCAAAGGCACCAACACTGCATTCGATAAAGCTTATCTGCAGATCGGCGGCCTGTATGCTGGTGTTACCGACTCTCTCGTAGACTTCAACGAAGGCCTGTACTACGATGATTTCGGCATCGGCCATGGCGACCTGAACGCTATCGGTTATGTTGCTTCCTTCGGTAACGGCGTTTCCGCTGCGATCGCTCTGGAAGACTACGATGCAAACAACGCATTCGGCACCCTTGCTGGCGCTGGCATGTCCATGCCTTCCGTAGCTGCATTGTTGAAAGTTAAACAGGGCTGGGGCACTGTTAAACTCGGTGCATCTGCTTACCAGCATCGTTATGCTAACGCAGCTGTTGACACCGACCTCGGCTTCCTCATCGGCGGTGAAGGCACCTTCAACCTGACCGACGCTCTGACCTTCGGCATCGCTGGTGGTTACGACAAAGGCTACAAAGCAAACGGCGCAACTGGCGACCTGTATGCTAAATGGGCTGTTTCCGGTGGTCTTTCCTTCGCAGTTGCTGACAACCTGACTTTCGGTGTTGACGCTGGCTTGATCGACTACATCGACGAAAACTACAAAAACTGGGGCGTATCTGCTGGCTTCGGTTACACTCCTGTAGCTAACCTCGAAATCGGTGGTAAAATCGGTTACCAGAAAACTGACTACGACAACAGCAACACTGCTGATTGGGACGACGTAGCAGCTAAAATGTACATCAAACGTTCTTTCTAATCTAAGCGTAGCTTAGCCTAGATAGGTGTTAGATTACGGGCCCCGAGAGAGAAATCTCTTGGGGCCTTTTCTTTATGTGGCTCTTCCCATCTTGTGCCGCTTGCATCTTGGAAGCCGCTTGCATCTTGGAAGCCGCTTGCATCTTGGAAGCCGCTTGCATCTTGGAAGCCGCTTGCATCTTGGAAGCCGCTTGCATCTTGGAAGCCGCTTGCATCTTGGAAGCCGCTTGCATCTTGGAAGCCGCTTGCTTATTGCCCTACTCCCAGCGGGAGGACTGCACGAGACGCGCGGTGCGACAAGCACAATTTGGCAAAAGGCATTGAGCGACAGGTATTTCACCTGAAGAAAAGCGCTTTGGATAAAAACAGCTGGAATCAAAACAGCTTCAGTTGTCGGGGCTTGCCTCTTTTTCCGCCTTTGACCGTCTCTTCATCATCAGACCCAAGCTCTCCAGGAAGTGGAATTCGGTCCTCTTCGGGGCTCCTTGCCGTTCCCTTTGTCTGTGATTGCCCCTTTGTCTGCTCTTGCATCATCCGGTCAAGGTCCTTGATCCAAAGCTTGTCTCTGGTAACGGGCTGCAATAGCGGACGGGCCTCATGAAACCGGCCCGACAGGACATCAAGCCAGAGATCGAAGTCCGCAGGACGAATGACGAGAGGCACTCGATCACAAGTCTTTGCCAAATCACCCTTGGCAGGTGCGGTGAGAATGGCGACAGTGTCCATCTCCTCGCCAAAGGGCCCCATCCAGGTTTCCCAAATGGCCGCGATGGCAAAGAGTTTTCCATCGGGGTGAGTGAGGAGTTGCGGTGTCTGACAGGCTTCTGCCCCCCGCTTTGGAAACTGCCAGACCCCGGTTGCGGGGACAAGGCATCGGCGATATCGGATGGCATTTCGAAATGACGGCTTTTTCTCGACCGTTTCCATGCGTGCGCTCGAAATGCTGGTGAAGTCACCGGGATCCTTGACCCAGTCGGGCAGAAAAGCCCATTTCATGAGCCGCGCAACAGGTCTTTGATTGGCATGCAATATCGTCAGAATCGGCTCGCCGGGAGAGATCACCTGCCGCGCAGGCATGGGATGCATCCCCACCAATTGGCCATTCTTTCCAAAGAGTTGGACGAAATCGGGCTGTTCGGCCACAAGATGGAGTGTTCTCGCCATGTCATTCCTCTTTTGAGGTCCATTTGTTGGCTCTGCATTGTTGCGCTTCATCTTTTTCATTATCTTTTGTTATCGTCAAGCTTTTGGAAACTATACCCTCTTATGGTTATGCTTGGATCCGATGGCAACCAGACTTGCAGTCGTCTTTCACATTGACCATGGACTTTGAGCCAAGTGTGCATGCTTTTGCACGGTCTTGTTAGGACCAGGAGCCTGATCGGCCACCGGATATGGGGCAAGAGTGATCGGCGGTGGCGCTATCGGTCTTGAAAGTCTGGGGATCCTGGTCAGGGCCCTTTACCAAGTGTATGTGAGTTCGAATATGTCAGACATGTCCGCCCTCCCTGATAAAGAGGTGCTGCTGGAGGCTAACATCAATCCGGCAACCTTGTTGGCGACCGACTATCTCAATCATTTCAATGAAGTATTGATGCTGATCGAGATGTTGCCGACCATGCCTGACTGTGCTGAAGACGTCTTTTCCTGGCGCCCCATGACCTATTCGGACTATTTCGTACAATCGACCTTCAAGGAAAAGCAGCTGGCCATCTCGCTATATTCTGCTGTCCAACAGGCATTGCGGGAACGGTTTGAAGTGTTGATTACCGAAATCAACGAAAAAATCTTCAATCTCATTGAACAGATCTCGGCTCTCAATGGTGATCTTTCCAGCCATTCATTCGAAGCCATTGCCTTTACCGCCTCGACCGAAATCCGTCCTCTTATCGACAGGGCGAGCGCCCTGATCAATGACACCGCAGACGCAACCGACTGGATGCTGGCGATCGATCATCCAACCGCTCAGGACGAGGTTGACCGTCTGTTCGACTAACTCCCGGACAAAGCCATGGATGGCTGGCTTGTGGGCCTTTTTCCCAAGGCAGACGATCCGTATTTGATTGTGATCATCACGCATGAAATCGCCTCGCCATTATCCTGATCATCCCATTCTGGGGGTCAGTGCACTTGTTCGCTTTGAGGATCAGATTCTTCTGGTCAAGCGGGGCAACCCTCCCCTTAAAGGTCGATGGAGTTTACCCGGTGGAGTGGTCGAGGTCGGTGAAAGCCTGAAGGAGGCGGTCAAGCGGGAGGTGATGGAGGAAACCGGCCTCTCTTTTATCCCGCACGATCTGGCAGATCTCGTTGAAATCATTCAGCATGACAGCGACCAGCGGTGCGAGCGGCATTTTGTTCTGGCCGTTTTTTTGGGAACCGTAGGCGATGACAGCACGGCTTCAGGCCCTGAGTCGGCAAGGCTTGCCACCAATCGCATTCCGCACGCGGGCGATGATGCGGCTGACGCCTGCTGGATTACCATTGATCAACTGGGCAGTGTCGAGTTGACGGACGGCACGCTTGATGTCATCACGCATATTCTCGCCGGGGCCTCGATAAACCCTGTTTCCTGATGCCGCTCCCTGGAAGACAGCGTCCCATCTACACTTGACGACGTGGCCGTGTCGCGATCCTTCCGCGCCACAGCCACGCGTCCGTTTACATCAACAGCCACCTCAGGCCTCGTCCTCTTCCACGATCCAGGGTTCTTCGAGCGCCGCCTTTTCCCATTCCTTCCAGGCGGGCAAGGCCTTCATGGCGGACCGGTAGGCATTGAAAGTCTGGCTATCGGTGAGTTCGTATTTTTCAAACCGATTGATGACCGGCGCGAACATCGCATCAACGGCACCAAAGGAGCCATAGAGAAACGGCCCCCCGGACGCATCAAGGCATCCGCGCCAGATCTGTTCGATCCGCTCGACATTCTTGACCACCGCAGCGGCGCTATAGGGATCAAGATCCAGCCGCTTGACGGGGCGTCGCATATTCATCGGGCAGGACCCGCGCAGACCGAAAAAGCCGCCATGCATTTCGGAAGCAAAGGCGCGCGCCTCTGCCCGCTTGATCAGATCGTCTGGCCAAAGACCGGCTTCGGGGAACAGCTCAGCCAGCACTTCCAATATGGCAAGGCTTTCGCAAATGATGACAGGGTCTTTGCCGTCACGCTCGATCTTCAGGGCCGGCACCTTTTTGGTCGGCGAATATTCGATGAAATGGGCGTGACCGGTTGCCTCATCAAACCGGAGGAAATGCTCGGTGAAGGGAATGCCCTTGGCTTTGAGGGCAATCCATGGCCGGAAAGACCAGGAGGAGTAATTCTTGTTGGCGATATAGAGTGTCAGTTGCATGCTATCGTCTTTCAAGCTGTTGGTCATTTCAAGGCCTCTCCTCATGCTGCTTTTCACCCAAGGTTAGACATAAAACCGGCCGCCAGAAAAGTGGTAATTCGCATGCTTTTTCTCTTGAACTGTGCAAGATACTGGTCTAGGTAACATTTACTTTCATTTATTCAGCATGACATGGGTGCAGCCCGATGCGGTGTGCGCCATTTGCCCCAGGATAGTCCCGCTTTTGCCGGATGGGGGTTTTTATCTCAAAAATTTCTATCATCATCTGCATGCCGATCCCGCTTTTCATGTGTTGGCGGCTGCGGTTTTGATGATGTGCTGAAACTGGATGTACCATGTTTGACACACTGATGTCCCTCACTGAACGCCCGGACGCTTTTTGCCGCTATACCGCACCGGAGCTATGGACCCGACCTCATATTGCCAACCAAATGCTCAACTATCACATTGATGGTCAGCATGATGTGGCCTCTCGCCGCGCGGCAAGTATCACCTCGATCACGGACTGGCTGGCGGACCGGTTTGATCTCTCCGACAAAGCTGTCTGTGACCTTGGCTGCGGTCCGGGCCTTTATGCCGCTCGCCTTGCTGAAAAAGGCGCCAGGGTGACCGGGCTCGATATCTCTGCCACCTCAATTGACTATGCCCGACAGACTTATGGACAAGATGCCGGGGCGCCCCGCTTCGCGCTTGCCAATTATCTGGAAGATCCGCTGCCCGGCGAGCAGGATCTCGTTCTGCTGATCTATGCGGATTATTGTGCCTTGTCTCCGGCTCAACGCAGAAGCCTCCTTGCCAAGATGAAAGCTCAGCTCAAACCGGGTGGGCATATTGTCTTTGATGTCTTCTCGGAGCGCTTTTTCGACACGCGGGAAGCGTCTCTGGTCATCGAAAAAGACTTGATGGGCGGGTTCTGGGCCCCCTCTCCTTACGTCGGTCTGCAACGCTGCTGGCTCTATGAGGGAGAGAAACTGGTGCTCGACCATTATCTGATTGTCGAGCAAACCGGGAGTTTCGAAATCTTCAACTGGCTGCAATATTTCTCGCCACAAAGCCTGATGGCGGAGCTGTTGGATCTGGGGTTCAAGGATATCGAGCTTATCAACATACTGACAGGCGCAGCACTGGAATCCGACTATGGCATGGATTTCGGTGTTGTTCTGAGCGCCTGATCTGCACGCGAACGGAACTGGCGGCACCTTGCCGCCAGTTTGCTTTCCACCCACAGGAGTGTCACCATGCTGGAAACATCCCGCCTTCTCATCAGAGAATGGAAAGACAGTGATCTTGAGCCATTTGCCGATCTCAATGCCGACCCGATCGTCATGGAGCATCTTCCCGGCCAGATCGCCAAAGCGGACTCGGACGCCATGGCCGGGCGGATCATCGCGCATTTTGAAACCCACGGCTTCGGTCTTTACGCCCTTGAGGTGAAGGAAAGCGGGCAATTTATCGGATATACGGGCCTTAGCGTACCGAAGTTCGAGGCTCCCTTCATGCCTGCGATCGAAATTGGCTGGCGCATGGCACGCTCCGCCTGGGGCTTTGGCTACGCCACGGAAGCCGCCCGGGCGGTTCTAGTCCATGCAACCGGCCCCCTTGGTCTTTCCAATATCGTCTCCTTCACGGTGCCGCAAAATACACGATCACGGGCGGTGATGGAACGAATAGGGTTGAAGCATGATCCGCAAGGCGACTTCGACCATCCAGCCTTTGAGCATGGGCATCGCTTGCGGCGCCACGTGCTCTATCGAATGGCATAAGGCGCGTCAGGGCCTTGGATAGCCCGGCGGCACGGTCGCGATGGCAGCTCTTGCCTCGTCGTCGCTGATCAGCTCTTCGGCCGCTTCCAGATTGACCGAGACCAGTTGCGAGACCCCTCTTTCGGCCATTGTCACACCGAACAGACGATCCATACGCGCCATGGTGATGGGATTGTGGGTGATGGTGACAAAGCGCGTTGCGGTGAGCCCCCGCATTTCCTCAAGCAGGGTGCAGAAGCGCTCCACATTGGCATCATCAAGAGGCGCGTCAACCTCATCGAGCACGCAGATCGGCGCAGGATTGGTAAGGAAAACCGCAAAGATCAGTGCCATTGCCGTCAGTGCCTGCTCTCCACCGGACAACAGGGTCATGGTCTGAGGCTTCTTGCCCGGTGGTCGGGCGATGATGTCGAGCCCCGCCTGCAAGGGATCTTCGGCGTCGGTCAGGATCAGGTCGGCTTCACCACCACCGAACAGCTTTTCAAACAGCGATTTGAAATGACTGTTGACCGTATCATAGGCAGCCAGAAGCCGAGTCCGGGCCTCCTTGTTGAGGCTGAAAATACCGGTCCGCAGCTTCTTGATCGCTTCGATCAGGTCATCACGCTCGGTCTCCATCGAGGTGAGCTGTTCGGCGATTTCACCGGCTTCCTCGTCGGCACGCAAATTCACACCACCGAGCCGTTCGCGTTCATTCTTCAGACGTTCGAGTTTGCCTTCCATCGAGGCGACAGTGGGAAGGGGCGCATCCTTTTTAAGGCCAGATAGGCCAAAGGTGGCAGCAGGCGCGCAGTCCAACGCTTCGGCAATCTGGCGTGAAAGCTCTTCCTTGCGGGCCTTGATGCCTTTCACGCGTTCCTCGGCCCGCACATGGTCCTCGCGGGTCTTGCTGAGAGCTTCCATTGCAGTCTTGGCGGCGAGATCGGCCTCCATCGCGGCCCGCTCTGCGGCGGCCAGCTTGTCGCTGGCCTCCATATTGGCGCTTTCGGCCTTGGCAATTTCTGATAGCAGGGAACGGCGCTTGACCGCGAACTCATCGGGATTGCTGCTCAGCTCGGTCAGCTCCTTTTCGCTCTCGGCAAGGCGTTCATCGAGACGGGCGATTTGCGCCCCGGCATTTTCAGCCCGCGCCACCCAGCTTGCCTTTTCCCGCTCGATGGAGGCAAGCCGTTTGCCGCGCAACTCCGCCTCGCGTATCAGGCCCTGCAAATGGGCACGCGCTTCGGCCTGAATGGACCGTTTTTCGCTTTGAACGGCTCTTGCCTGATCGCGCTCGCGTTCCAGATGTGCAAAGTCGGGCAGCTCCTTCTGTTGCCTTTCAGCGTCTTCAAGTGCCTTTTTCGCTTCGCCTTCCTCTTCGACCAGGCGGCCAAGGGTTGCCTCGAGCGTTGCCTTGCGGGCCATGATCTGGCTGACATCGCGTTCGGCCTTGCTGAGGCTGTCGCGCAGGGAACTCAGGCGTTTCTGGGCATCGCGCCAGCGATTACGCGCACTTTGCTCGGCCTCTGCCTTTTGCGAGGCCAATGAGCGCTGCTCCTGAAAAGCCTGACGAGCCACGTCAAGCCGCTCTTCGGCCTCGCTGAGGCTTTCCTCCAGTTCTTCAAGACGATTGCGCTGTTCCAGCCTCTGGGCTGCGGGGGTTGGCGCTCCGGCGGCAATGGACAGGCCATCCCAGCGCCAAAGGTCCCCTTCCCGACTGACCAGCCGCTGGCCGGGTTTGAGCAGCTTTTGCAGTCCCGTACCAAGGCTCTTGTTGACAATGCCTATCTGGGCGAGGCGACGTTTGAGACGTTCGGGTCCCGTTACGTGGGAGCCGAGAAGCGGCAGGTCATGGGGCATGGCAGGATCATCATCGGCCCGGACCATCTCGCCCCAGAAACGGGGGGCGGCAGCATCCATCGGCGCATCGAGATCGTCGCCCAGGGCAGCGGCCAGAGCGACCTCGAACCCGGCATCCACCTTGAGACTGTCAAGAATGGGAGGGTAACGCTTGTCCTGCCCCGCCTCGACGATCTTGGCAAGGGTGCGGGCCTCGGTATCGAGACGGTTGAATGCATTTTCCGCTTCGGCCCGCGTCCGGCGGGCTGCGGTCTCGGACCCGCGAGCCTTTGCCACCTCGGAACTGGCGGCCTCGGTTTCCTCTTCGAGTTTTGAGAGGCTGGCACTCATGTCCTCGACCTGCTGGCGCAGGGTCTCAATCCCCTTGTCCTTGTCCATTTCCTGAGTGATGCGCTCGAGATCCCGTTCAGTCTGGGCGCGCTGGTTGGAAAGGCGGGCAAGCCGTCCGCGCGCGGCCTCTGTTGCCTGTTGCAGCTGTCGGGCCAGCCCTTCGGCCTCGGCAAGGCGTGAGGTCAGGCTGCTGGTGTGGCTCTCCGCTTCGGCAAGATCCGCCTCGCTTTGCTTGAGGGTCTGGTTGGCCGCATTCTGGGTCTCGACGCTTGACTTGTCTTCGCCAAGCAACTGCGCCCGTTCCTCGTTGAGCAGCTTGAGAAGATCGGCATTCTCGGCGACCAATTGCTGTTCGCGCAGCTTATCCGCCTTGAGCTGCTCGATGCGGCGGGCAAGATCCCTGAGCTTCTCTTCAACCCGTTTTTCTTCATTATCAAGTTCGCGTGCAGCAAGGGTCAGGCGTTGAAGGGCGGCGGCCTTTTCGGCCTGCGCGTTGCGCAAGTCTGGCAGGGCGTGATTGGCCACCGCTTCCTCGCGAGCTGCTGCGCCTTGTGCCGTGGCCGCTTCTGCCACTTTCAGACTTGCCGCATGCTCTTCCGCCCTTGCCTTTTGCTCTTCGTCCAGAAGGCGCTGCCAGCGCAAATGATAAAGGGTCGCTTCGGCGGCACGAATGTCGGCGGAGAGGTTCCGATAGCGGCTGGCCTGCCGCGCCTGACGCTTCAGACCTTCAAGCTGGGTGGTGATCTGCGCCATGATATCTTCGAGGCGCTCGAGATTGGTCTCGGCAGCCTTGAGGCGCAGCTCTGCCTCGTGACGGCGACTGTGAAGCCCGGAAATGCCAGCAGCTTCTTCCAGAAGGCTGCGCCGCTGGGTCGGCTTCTGGCCGATGATCTCGCCAATCCGGCCTTGCCCGACCAGCGAGGGAGAGCGGGCTCCGGTGGAGGCATCGGCAAAGAGCAGTTGAATATCGCGAGCGCGGGCATCCTTGCCATTGATCTTGTAGTTCGAGCCGCTCTCGCGCTCGATCCGGCGGATGATTTCCAACTCGTCACTGTCGTTGAAACCGGCAGGGGCAGTCCTGTCGCTGTTATCGAGATAAACGGTGACTTCGGCGGTGTTGCGGGCGGGACGATTGGTGGATCCGGCAAAGATCACGTCGTCCATACCGGAGGCACGCATGTTCTTATAGCTGTTTTCCCCCATCACCCAACGCAGGGCTTCCACCAAATTGGACTTGCCACAGCCATTGGGCCCGACGACCCCGGTCAGGCCGCTCTCGATGACAAAATCCATGGGCTCGACAAAGGACTTGAAGCCAAGCAACCGCAATTTGGTGAATTTCATCGTGCCCTCTCCGGCCTTGACCGCCAGATTCCAGGGACCGAATCAAAAAGGCGCGCCATTTTCCCTTCCCGGGGATTGTGGCACGCCTTGCGCTTTTCGGTAAAGTCGGATTTGCCAAATATCGTGATGCTAGATCAGAGGCTGGAGAATCTTATCAAAATCCTTGTCGGACATGGCACCCACATATTTCTCACCATTGACAAAGAAGGTCGGTGTTGCCGTTACGCCAAACTCGCTGTTCGCACGCTTGCGTGACGCATTAAGCGCGTTGACAAGATCCTGATCTTTTGTCGCTTCTTCGAACGCTTTCTGAGAGAAACCGCCAAATTTTGCGAGACGCTGAAGATTTACGAGCGGATCCTTGGAGAAAGCCCACTTTTCCTGCTGGCGGAGCAACAGATCAAGCATTGCCGTGCGTCGGCCACTTGGGATCTTGTAGGTGACCATGGCCCCGACGAGCGCAAGATCGTCGGAGACGAAATTGCGGGCGATATAGCGGACCTTGCCGGTGTCAATATAGTTTTCCTTGATGAACTTGAACCCTGTCTCATGGAAATGGGCACAGTGACTGCAAGTCAACGAAAAATACTCGACGATCACGACCGGAGCATCTTCCTTGCCATAAGTGATGTCTTCCAGCTTCCCAATCGTCACTTCATTGGTTTTTGGATCCACCGACTTGAGCTCAACGGTCTCAAGCAATTCATCGATAGGATAGCTTTCCGCTGCTGCCGGGGCGGCCATGAAAAGCGGCAAACTTGCCATTGCGGTCAGTGCCGTCGTCGCCTTTACGCCAGTTACAAGAAAATCTCTACGGTTCAAAGCCATGATGTCTTCCTTAAAAGTTGCGGCCTGATCATCCTGTTTTTTCCTTAGGGGTAGGACGATCCATTTTTCTTTTCTGATCTTATCTATCAATCACATTTTGGCAGCGTCGGGGCAAGCTGCGACATAATGTCTTAGATTACAAATTTGTAATCCGGTTATTCAACAACGTGCCATTTTCTGCGCACCATTCACTCAGAGCTTTCTCGCAATGATGAATTGCGATCCCCCGGCCTTTGGAAAGGTTCGTGACTCCAGAATCTCGAACCCTTGCGTGCGCATGATCGCTTCAAGCTTGCTGGCGGAAACAAAGCTCACATGCGGTGCTTTCCCAAACACCTGCATAATAGCAATGGGAATGCGCAGCAAGCCTCGCATGCCTGATAGACACCCGGTTTTCGAGATAAAAATGCCGCCAGGCTTGATTAGCGCGTGCATTCGCTCAATCGCGCCGGGAATATCCTTGAAAAGATGAATGAGATTGAAGGCCAGAAGGCAGTCATAAGGAGCGTGGTTGTCAAGCTCGGGGGCCATGATGTCCCCCTCGATGAAGTCGATATTGGTAATATTCTTTTCCCTTGCCTTGCTACTTCCGATTTCTATGAAGCGCGAACAAAGGTCATTGGCCCAGATATGACTGACATGGCGTGACAACAACATGGCGGTGTTGCCTGAACCGCATCCCATCTCCAGCACCTTGTCGTCGGGCTTGAGATAGGCGCGGGTTCGCTCCATGGTCATCTCGTAGGCAGGCATATTGGCGATGGGCCGCGCGACATATTTGTCCGCTTCGGTTTCCCAGAATTCCTTGGCAGTCGGCATTGTCAGCCCCCTTCGGCAAAATGGTGTGGCAAGAATTTGAATCCGCTTAACGTGTGCCTTATTTCAATCCAGATGGGGTTGGCGATAGCAAATGTAAATGATCAAGGTGTGACCCGCGTCACGATTTCAGCGAGAAGAGCCGGATCTGAACAGAAGGCAGAGGCAGAGGCAGAGGCAGAGGCAGAGGCAGACCGTATCAACCGCTGTCTGAGATGACATGCCCTAATTGGATCTTGCAAAAAAAAAGCGTCGCAGAATACGACGCCTTTTTGTTTCATTCCTGTTGCAACTCAGCCCTGTTTGGCAGAGACGGAAACCTCGATATTGTTGCGGGTCGCATTGGAATAGGGGCAAACCTGATGGGCCTTTTCCAACAGAGCCGAGGCAACTGCGCCATCAAGGCCAGCAAGATCGGCGACGAGATCAACCTTGAGAGAAAATCCGACACCATTTTCATTCGGCCCGATGCCGACAGTTGCGGTAATGCTCGGATCGGTCAGCTTGATCTTGTCCTGGGATGCAACAAGCTTCAAGGCGCTGAGAAAACAGGCGGCATAACCGGCTGCAAAGAGTTGCTCGGGATTGGTGCCCTCACCGCCGGGACCACCGAGTTCCTTCGGAGTGACCAGAGTGACGGCCAGTTTGCCATCCTGCGATTTCGCGCTGCCTTCTCGCCCGCCGAGAGCGGTTGCGCTGGTGCTGTAAAGTGTCTTCATCTTCTTTCTCCTTGTCGGCATTGCTTTTGCAATCAACACCGCGTTCCCTGTTTCCGGGTCGATTGTCGCCAATCTGGCCCAGCCGTTACAAGAGACAGGCCATAATTAGTTATCGCAATAACAAATAGGCTTTATTCTGGCGGCGTCAAGGGGCCTTTTGCAGGAATTCCATAAAATAATTATTGCGATAGGTTTTTCCGACCCGTCATTCCTGCCCGGCGTGCAAATTGCTTCGCAGAAGATCAAGCCTTGCCTTCAGATCAATCAGATCCGGCAGGGGCATGCCACAGGCGCGGGCTATGCAGGGGCCAACGCTGGCCGCTTCATGTCGCATCGCGTCGCCCTTGGTGGTAAGCTTGATGCTAAGCGCCCGTTCATCCCTGGTATCGCGAATGCGCTCGACGAGAGCGTCCTGTTCAAGGCGCTTCAGGACGGGGGTCAAGGCACCGGATTTCTGGCCAAGCCGTTCGCCGATATCTTTCAGACTGATGCCATCCTTTTCCCAAAGGATCAGCATGATCAGATATTGCGCATAGGTCAGCCCAAGGGGTTCAAGCAGGGGTTTGTAGAGTTGTGTCATTGCCAGTGAGGCAGAGTAGAGGGAGAAGCATAGCTGCTGGTCGATCGTACCGGGTTGGTTCTTCGTCATGAGACTCTCAGCCTATTTAATTGGTGCAGACATAAATCTCTTAAGGTGCGATGACAAGCCAATCTTGCCCTTGTGGCAAGACACTGAGACATAATGTCATATGTTAGTGCAATAGATTGAAACTATTCAACTGCCAGAGGGGGAAAGAATGATCACGATATGTAACAGTACAGGCTCTGCCTGGCAAAAAGCCATGTCTTTTGCTGTTTTGTCTGCCATGCTTCCGGGATGCCTTTTGGGCCTTCATATTCCCAAAGGCCATGCCACTTCGGGACCGGGTTGCCTTTTTGTCGTCAATGTCGCCAGTTGGGATGTGCTCAATATGCGTGCTCAAGCCTCCGCCCAGGCTCCGGTTGTCGATCAACTGAGACCGCAGAGCCATGGCATCATCCATCTTGATGCCCCTTGCGTTCCAAGCACCCGGCTCTGGTCAGCCCGCTGGTGCCCGGTCACCCATTACAGTGGCGAAGGCGTCACAAGCGGATGGGTGAAGGCACGCTATGTGCGGGATTCAGATTGTCCGTGAAAGCAGAAAGACGGCCAGGCGAGAGCGGCACGCAATTCCCGCTCTCAATCCCTGATTTGGCCCTGATCTGGCCCTCAGGCCTATTCCTTGGCCAGGACTGCGTGACCAAGGCGTCGCAGCGCTGCGGCCATACGCGTATCGCTGAACCCTTCAAGCTGCGTGTCCAACCGGCTCGCTTCGCTGCGGGTCAGAGGCCGGATCGGCTCCGGTCGCCGGTCGGGTTTGGCATGGACCGGGCGTTGCAGGATCTGGATGCGATCAATCGCAGGATAACCGAAATAGGCGTTTACCCTCTGGATGATCACCGCCTGCTCATGCTGCAAGAAGACAGACCGTGCCCCCTCGCAATGCAGCACCAGAGTGCCGGGTTTGAAACCTTCTTCCTGGCTGCGTCTTGGCCAGCGAATGCGTTCCGGCTCGGTACAATCGGCAAATTGCGGCCCGACAATCTCACCCCAGTAGCGCAGAATATCGGCAGAGGCAAAGCCCTGTTTGCGACAAAGCGGGGTAAGCGATGATCCGATGACATCGCGAAGCTGAACAACACCCTTCTTCGGGGGCTTGCCCGTGACCGCTGCCTTGCGCTTGCGAGGCTCACTGCCAGCCGATTTGCTATCCTTGTCGTCACTCATCAACAGCCGCTCCCTTTCACACGACTGAATTCGCATCATTGCGACCCTGAACGGGTCGTCCCCGTAATCTGCGAGGGCAAGATATTTGCCCTATCGTCATTGATAAGCTGATTTGCGAAGTCGCACCAGTCACTAAGCCCATGAGACAACAGTAAAGTAAAAAATGCGGCAATTTTGGGAAAATCCTGGTCTGTTTTTCTTTAAAAAGAAAGACTTGCGCGGCGGAAAGTCTTGCGCCTTCCGATTGCAACCTTTCCGAAAGCAGATCCCTTCCTTGCCATTTCATCGCGTTGGCGCGGCCCAAAAGAAAGGCGAGAGCCGACGCCCCCTCTCGTTAACCATTTGTTATCTATAATTTTTTGAATTTTGTGAGCGTTTTGGTCAAAAAACCTGAAAAATGGACGAGGACGAGTTTTGCTTAACCCATGGTTTACCATGTTGGCTCAGGATGAAGGTCAGAGGGGCACAAGATCAAATTTCTCCCCAAACAGTTTAGTTCAAGTCGAGTTGAGTGTGCGTATGCGTTCAAGAGTTTCCGTTGCGTCGAGTTACGACATGTCCGACGCCGATCTTGCCGGTCGGCTTGATACCATCCTCCGGGGCGACTGTATTGCCCAGCTGGAAAGCCTACCCAAACATTCGGTCGATGCGATCTTTGCCGACCCTCCCTATAATTTGCAGCTGGGTGGCGGTCTAACCCGTCCCGATCAGTCCGAGGTGGATGGCGTGACCAACGACTGGGACCAGTTTGACAGCTTCGAGGCCTATGATGCTTTCACGCGGGCCTGGTTGCTTGCCTGCCGTCGCGTGCTCAAGCCCAATGGCTCGATCTGGGTGATCGGCTCCTATCACAATATCTTCCGCGTCGGGGCAATCATGCAGGATCTCAATTTCTGGCTGCTCAATGATGTGGTATGGCTGAAGACCAATCCGATGCCGAATTTCCGCGGCAAGCGCTTTACCAATGCGCATGAAACCCTGATCTGGGCCAGCCGTGGCAAGGATGCCAAATATACCTTCAATTATGAAGCACTGAAGGCCTTCAATGACGATGTGCAGATGCGCTCGGACTGGACCCTGCCGATCTGCACCGGCCACGAACGGCTCAAAGGGGATGACGGCAAGAAAGCCCATCCGACCCAGAAGCCCGAGAGCCTCCTTTACCGTGTTCTGCTGTCTTCGACGGAACCGGGGGATGTCATTCTCGACCCCTTCTTTGGCACCGGCACCACGGGTGCTGTCGCCAAGAAACTTGGCCGCCATTTCATCGGCATCGAGCGGGATGCCGACTATATCAAGGCCGCCCAGACACGCATCGATGCGGTCGAGCCGGTCAATGACGGGGCGCTGAAAGTCTCCAAGGGCAAACGCGCCGAGCCGCGCATTCCGTTCGGGCGCTTGCTCGAAGCGGGGCTTCTGAAACCCGGATCCGTGCTCACCGACAAGGCGGGCAAGTATTTTGCCATGGTTCGAGCCGATGGTTCCCTGATTTCCGGGGCCCATACCGGTTCCATTCACAAAGTGGGGGCACTGGTGCAGGGACTGGATGCCTGCAACGGCTGGACCTACTGGTATTTCGACAAGGAAGGGACGCGCGAACCGATCGACGCCTTGCGCCAGATTGTTCGCGACGCAGCCTGAAGACCAAACTGTTTCGATGGGCTCGCCAAGCGGGCGCATGTGCAAGACTTAATCAAGGAGATGTTCTGAGTTCCATTTTTGGTGAAACCTGGTTCAAGACCCGATATTCGTCTGCCATTTGTTTTGCGTAGCAGGCGATAGGGCCCTGATCCAACCTGACTGCGACCCTGACTTTCACCTAACTAAGGCGGTCTTTGACCGCCTTATTCTTTTCCTGCCCTTTATCCTTGTCTTAAAGGGCATCCTCCTTTTAAGGGATAAAGGCGGGCCGGTCTTTGACCGCCTTATTCTTTTCCTGCCCTTTATCCCTGTCTTAAAAGGCATCCTCCTTTTAACGGATAAAGGCGGGGTGGTCTTCGAACGCCTTATTCTTTTCCTGCCCTTTATCCCTGTCTTAAAAGGCATCCTCCTTTTAAGGGATAAAGGCGGGCCGGTCTTTGACCGCCTTATTCTTTTCCTGCCCTTTATCCCTGTCTTAAAAGGCATCCTCCTTTTAAGGGATAAAGGCGGGGCGGTCTTCGAACGCCTTATTCTTTTCCTGCCCTTTATCCCTGTATGCCCCTACTTCTGCTCGGCTTGAAGCCTCTTTTCGAAGAAAAAGTCCGGATAGGGATCCTCATTGAAACGCTCGATTTCCCGCCAGCCAAGCTTTTGATACATGGCGACGGCCTCGTGCAACACGCTGTTGGTATCAAGCCGCAACAGGTTTATGCCCAACGGCACCGCTGCTTGCTCGACCTTTTCCATCATGGTGCGGGCAAGCCCCATGCCTCTTGCAGACGGCGACACCCAGAGCCGCTTGATTTCGGCATAGCCCTTGTCCGTTCCCTTGAGGCCGACACAGCCGATGGGCATGCCATCTGACAGAGCGATGAAAAAGCTCCCTCTGGGACGTTCCATGTCGCGGGCTTCAGGATCGGCGGACAGGGACACATCAAAGCCGTTTTCCAGTCGCTGCGCCAATTCCGAATAATAGGCTTCAAGGCAGGCTATGGCGCGGGGATCGAGCGGGGAAACCTCTTCAAAGACGGTCCGATCAAAACCAAGAGCCGTGGAGACAATATCCATGGCTTCCAGCAGGATTTCCGGTCGCGGGTGCCGTGCAATGATATCGGCGGCCTGCTTGTCTGAAAGGGCTTCATAGGCGGCAAACTCGGCGTATCCCGCCTCGGTGAAATGCGCATATCTGCGGCGGCCGTCGCTGTCGCTGGTCTCAACGGTAATGAGGCCCTCCTCTTCCAGTCCGCGCAAAAGCCTGCTCATAAGGCCGGAATCAAGCCGGAGATATTTCCGTATTTCAGCAACATCGCTGATGCCCCGGCCAATCGCATTGAGCACACGGGCCGGACCGAGCGGGCGCCCCCGGCCCAGAAAAGACGCATCAAGAACACCGGCTTCTGTTGTCACCGCTCGGTGGAAACGCCTTGTCCGCGCAATTGAATCTTTCAGCATGGTCAACTTCCCATTCTCACCACTTCACTTTCTGCTTATGTCGCTGACATTAGTCAGAAATCCGAGAAAAGCAAGTTTCATCTGACTTTAGTCAGAGATAAGCGCCGCTCGGGAAAATCCAGCATGGCGATGTCACGCGGACCAGAGGGCAAGAGCGGAAGCATTGCCGCGTTTTGGCGCAGATAGTCTGACGAATGGAACAACAGCCCTTTGCTTGCAAGCGGGTGTCAGAGTGCCAGATTTCGGCCTTCCGGTCCGCAATAGCCTCGCTCTACCTTTGCGACACGCAAGCGATAATGCTCGTACCATTTCTCCATGCCGGACCTTTGCGCTGCGAGGTGATCGATATTGGCTTTCCAGGCAAGAAGGCTTGCTTCGTCCTGCCAATAGGAGACCGTGATCCCGAAGCCGCTTTCATCGCGGGTGCTTTCTGCCCCGATGCAGCCCGGCTGGGCCATGGCAAGTTCAAACATCCTCTCGCCCATGTCTTCATAACCGTCATGATCGGCCTTGAGGCGATTGGCAAAGATAACCGCATAGTAGGGAGCTTCGGGCATGGGAGCGAAACGGTTGGTCATGGTCGGCCTCTGAGTGTCAGTTTCAACGTCAGTGTCAATGTCGGGATCGGGGTCGGGGTCAGCGTCAGTTTCAGCGTCAGTCGATCCGCTTGCGCATGGTGATCGAGGTTATGTGATCATAGCCCGGATGGGCTGTCTCGCCACATTTCTCAAACCCCATGGCTTCGAAGATGCGGTGATTGTCCACCAGCTCGATGCGCGTCTGGAGTTCCAGACACGGAAAACCCATAGCCCTTGCACGCTCTGTTGCAAGGGTTATGAGGCCGCGCCCCAGTCCCCTGCCCCGAGCCTCCTCAACGACAGACATTTTGCCCAGATACAGGCAGTCACTTTTCGGAGTGAGAAAAATGCACGCCTCGGGTGGATTTCCCAAGGCCCAGACTTCACCGGTTTTGCATTGTCGGGCGATGTCTTCCACCGTCAGTCTGTGCATGGAACTGGGAGGATCGATACGCCCGTCCATATAGGCAAAGGCCCGACGGATCAGGAAAAGAATATCCGCAAGTTCATCGTTCCGGCTATAGCGGTTTGCCTTTGGCTTTCTCATCGGCCCAGATCCAGCACTTTGCGGAACACGGTTGGCAGGGCTTCGCCAGCCAGCGCCGCCGGCTCCGACCACCAGCCATCCGGGGTTGGTTGTGAACGGTTTGTATCGGCTTCATAGACATCAAGCTCAAGATGAAAATGGGTAAAGGTGTGACGCACCTGCCCGGTCCTTTTCCTGAAGTCCAGTCCTTCGGGTGCTGAGAACAGGGCTGTATCCGGTGTAAATGCCTCCCCTTCCTTTTTATCGAACCAATTGCTGGTCGGAACCTGACTCATGGAGGCCAGCAGCCCTTTGTCCGGGCGCTTTTGAAGCCAGATCGCGCCATCCTGTTGTCGCTTGATGAGAAAGGCCGCACCGCGCCGGGTCGGCTTTTCCTTTTTCGGGGCCTTCACAGGAAAGCGCTCCATAGTTCCCGCAGCTTCAGCCTCGCAGCAGCCGGTGAAGGGACAGAGGGAACAGGCCGGTTTTTTCGGGCTGCAAAGGCTGGCACCAAGATCCATCATGCCTTGCGCGAAGTCACCGGGGCGGCTCTCGGGTGTCAGTTCGGCCATCTTTATGCGGATCGGCTTTTTCGCCCCCGGCAGAGGCTCTTCTATCTGGCAAAGCCGCGAAATGATCCGCTCGATATTGCCATCGACCACCGTCGCGGGTTCATCAAAGGCAATGGCGGCGATGGCGGCGGCGGTATAGTCGCCAATGCCGGGCAATGCCTTCAGTGCGTCGACGGTTTCGGGGAACCGGCCCGCATGCCGTTCACAGACCACGCCTGCACATTTATGCAGATTGCGGGCACGAGAATAATAACCAAGACCGGCCCAGGCCTTCAGAACCTCGTCTTCCCCGGCTTGTGCCAGTGCTTCTACCGTGGGCCAGAGGCCAACAAATCTGGTAAAATAGTCCTTGACCGCAGACACCGTGGTTTGCTGAAGCATGATTTCACTCAGCCAGACCTGATAAGGGTCTGGAAGCACACCCAGCCTGGCGTCTGGAGGGGCAACACGCCACGGTAATGATCGGTGATGCCGGTCATACCAGTCGAGCAGCCGGTTGGCGTCGGGCCTGCCGACGGTTTTGCCACTTTGCAAAGCCTTGTCCATTCCTGATTCCCAAAGCCCCTCGGCGCACATTCTCCATGCTCTTTCAGAAGCTTACACTCCGAGAGATGGAAGTCGCCATACGCGGTTCAAAAGCCGGGACAGTCTGTCGAAGGGGGACCTGTGGGTCAAGAGGGTATGGGTAGTAACGGGGGAATGCGGGCAAATGAAAGCGACCCTGCCATCGGGATGATCAAGGTCGCTCCATCGTCGCACCATTTGTTCAATCAGGCCGAGACATCCAGTTCGCTGCCGACTTCTTTCTGGGCCGCTTCATATTCCTCGGTGAGGTGGTTCATATATTCGATGAAGGTCTGCTTGCTTTCCTGAGCTTCCGCTTCTTCGAGAATCTCGGCAAAGGTGTCCTCGTCGATGCCCTGACCGGACATCAAAAGCACCATCGGGTTTGTGTTGCCCTGCCCGATTTCCATTTTCATCTGATCGAGATAGGAGATGAATTCCTGATCCGTAAGCATTCCGTCGCCAAAAGAGTCCGCAGTCTCGAAATTGGTTCGACTGAGGATCGGCACATTCTGCGCTTCGTCAATATTGAGATAGCCGTCCTGGTCGGTGTCATATTTATTGACCATTATGTCGACAGCGTCCTTGTTGCTGATCCTGAAGATCGGCATATAGGCTGACGCACCACTGATCATGGCCATTCTCCTTCTGGATTTTGCCACTATGTCGTTATGGTTAACGATTTTATCAGGATATGGTTAACCGAATGTTGCCGCCTCAATCTCGAGCAATATTTGTCTATATCCAGAAATACGCATTTTCACCAATTTCCTAACAGGTGCATCTTTTTTCCTGCTGCGTTTGCGATTGACTAAATGTTTAGCTGGATATTGGTCAGCAAGCACCTTATGTCTAGAAGTACGTCACAGAACCGCCACACAAGCAACAGGCCTCCCATGCATCCCTCATCCTCTCATTTGCCCGCTTCCCTAAAGGTTATCGCTCCCGCGTCGAGCCTCATACAGGGAGAAGGGGGAGATTTGCTCGACAGCTACGGGCTTGACAAGGAAGCATTGCGGCTCTTGCTCGCCGATACGATGAACGGGGCAGATGATGGCGAATTGTTTTTTGAACAAACCCAGTCGGAAAGCCTTGTCTTTGACAATGGGCGCCTGAAAAGCTCAGCCTTCGATACGGGTCAGGGCTTTGGCATGCGGGCGGTCGCCGGAGAAATGGCGGGCTATGCGCATTCTGGCGAGATGGACATGAAGGCCATTCGTCGCGCAGCCGAATCTGTGCGCGGTGTGGCTCAGGGCCATTCGGGCAGTTGGGCTCTTGCACCCGAGCGCACGAACCATCAGATCTATCGCAGTTTCAACCCGGTCGATGATTTGTCGCTGGGCCGAAAAATCGCACTGCTGGAAGAAATCGACAGTTACGCGCGCGACAAGGATCCTCGGGTCAAGCAGGTCACCGCCTCGCTCATGGGCAACTGGCGCCGTGTGGCGATCCTCAGACCCAATGGCCAGTGGTTCGAGGATGTTCGCCCTCTGGTGCGTCTCAATGTGTCTGTTGTGGTGGACGATGGGAAACGCAAGGAAGCGGGCAGCCATGGCTTTGGCGGGCGCAACAGTTATGATTTCTATCTTGAAGAAAATGGCCTTCAGGGCGGCTGGCGCAATGCCACCGACGAAGCCATCCGGCAGGCGCTGGTCAATCTGGACGCCATCGAGGCACCGGCCGGTGAGCTTGATGTGGTGCTAGGTCCCGGCTGGCCGGGCGTGTTGCTGCATGAAGCAGTCGGGCACGGTCTTGAAGGCGATTTCAACCGGCGCAAAAGCTCTGCCTTCTCCGAATTGATGGGCCAGCAGGTCGCCGCCAAGGGCGTGACAATTGTCGATGACGGAACGATCGAGAGCAAGCGCGGCTCGCTCAATATCGATGATGAAGGCACCCCCTCCCAGCGCACGACTCTGATCGAGGATGGCATTCTGGTGGGCTATATGCAGGACCGTCAGAATGGTCGCCTGATGGGCAGTCAGTCAACGGGCAACGGTCGGCGTCAGTCCTATGCGCATCTGCCGATGCCACGCATGACCAACACCATCATGGAAGCGGGCGAACATGACCCGCAGGAAATTCTCAGCTCTGTCAAGAAAGGCCTTTACGCGGTCAATTTTGGCGGAGGGCAGGTCGATATCACGTCGGGAAAATTTGTTTTTTCCTGCACCGAAGCCTATCTGATCGAAGATGGCAAGATCGGCCCTGCGGTCAAGGGTGCAACGCTGATCGGCAATGGTCCGGAAGCGATGAAGCGGATTTCGATGATCGGCAACGACATGCAGCTTGATACCGGCATCGGCACCTGTGGCAAACAGGGACAGGGCGTTCCGGTCGGTGTCGGGCAACCGACCTTGCGGCTGAATGGAATCACGGTTGGCGGAACGCGGGCCTGATCGGGGCCCGTGAAAGCCTTTTCCTTTCCCCGTTTCCCTCCCGGCAAGGCCAACAGACCGGACATCTGGTGTGTTTTTCCACCGCGCTACTCCTGATTTTGCATATTTGATGCAGACAACAGGCCTTGCGAACAAATGTCACAATGACATTCTATTTTCCCTTGTTGCAAGAAGAGCCAAATTTTCTCAATGCAATGGGGGGGGGGACACATTGTGAAAAGGGCTTGGCAATCGCTCATGATTGCGCTGGCGCGCTCCGCGCCGCTCCAAAGCTATATGCAGAACAGCAAGAATACCAAACGCCTTGCCAGACACTTCGTGGGCGAAAGTAACGCGGTGGCAGCGCTTGATATGGCCGAAAGACTGCGGCAAAAGGGGATAAGAACCTCCTTCCATCACTTGGGCAACGACGCCAGAAACAGCACGCTCATCGAGCGGAATGTGGCCGTTCTCGACTGTCTGATCTCCCTTTTGAAGTCTGCAAGAGTTGACGGGCATGTCTCTGTCTCTCCCTCCCACATGGGATGTGGGATCAATTGGGATACCGGGGCGGGCACTTTCTGGCCCCTTGCCTTTGGCCTGCAACATGCCACCACCGGCAGAGATGGACAGCATTGCCTGATGATCAACATGGAGGACCATTCCACGGTTGGGCAGACGATTGAGCTTTATCATCGGCTCAATCAGGATGGCTATCCGGTGGCGATCACCTTGCAGGCCAATCTCAAGCGCACAACGAATGACCTGGACCGGATCATTGGAACGGGTGGCAAGGTCAGACTGGTCAAGGGAGCATTCCCTGCCGCGGCAAAAGTCTCCCATGTCAATCAAAGGGCGATAAGAGAGAATTATCTGCAACTGGTCGACCTGATGCTCTCGCATCGCGCCAGAGAGAGCGGCTTCTATCCAATATTCGCCACGCATGACACCGGCACACAGGCCCACATTCTGCAACAGGCAGACAGAAACGGCTGGCATGCGGGAAGCTATGAGTTCGAGTTGCTTTATGGCATCCGTCCGGACCTGGCCGAACAGCTGATGGGCAAAGGGGCCCTTGTCAGGCTCTATGTTCCCTTTGGCGAGGACTGGTGGCCTTATGCGATCCGCCGGATCGGGGAGCATCCGGGCAATGCCAGGCTATTGCTCGGCAGCGTCTGCTAGCAGTCTGACCGTTTTTTTCGGGAAGCATCGGAAACGGCCCAAAACCAAAAGGGAGTGGCTTGAGACCACTCCCTTCTTCGTCAATCCTGAAGGTGCAGCTGAGCCTTGACGGCTCGTCTGCTTCATTGGAAAAATCAGGCCGCAGAAACATCCTTGATGAAGCCTTCGATCTGATTTTGCAGTTCCTGGGCGCTGTATTTGAGCTGTTCGGTTGCTCCTTTGACTGTCTGACCGGACTGGGTGGTCAGAGTTGCCTTTTCGGAAACGTCGCTCATATTTTCAGAAGCCGAATGGGTGCTGCTTGCTGCGCGCTGAACATTGCTGGCGATTTCGCCAGTGGCTGCGCCCTGTTCCTCGACGGCGGTCGCAATCGCGGAGGTATAACCGTCCACCTCTTCCATGACCCTTGCGATCTTGGCGATGGATTCCACAGTCTCGCCGCTTGAAAGCTGGATCGCATTGATGAGGCCGGTAATTTCCTCGGTTGCCTTGGAGGTCTGGTTGGCCAGTTCCTTGACTTCGGCAGCCACGACCGCAAAGCCCTTGCCTGCTTCGCCGGCTCTTGCCGCTTCGATCGTCGCGTTGAGCGCCAACAGGTTGGTCTGCTCGGCAATGGCCTGAATGAGACTGACCACTTCGCCGATCTTGCGTGAGGCTTCGTCCAGTTCGGCAACCTTGCTGTTGGAGATCTTGGTGTCTTCCGTAGCAATGGCGACCACTTCACGACTGCGCACGGCCTGTTGCATGATTTCGTTGATCGATGCGGTCAATTCTTCAGCCGCTGAGGCAACCGACTGCACATTGTTGGACGCATCCTGAGAGGAGGCGGCGGCCTGTGTGGAGCTTGCCTCGGTCTGATTGGCAATCACCTCGAGCTGATTGGCAGCCTCTTCCATTTCGGAGGCACGAGAAGATACGGCATCGATATTGGAGCGAATTTTTTCGCGGAAAGCAGCAATCAGTTGAGCCGTTCTTTCTGCTGCGCGCATGCGTTCGGCGTCATTCTGTTTTTCCATCTCTGCCAGACGCAGCCGTTCTTTCTCACCGAGGCGGAAGTCTTCGACCGCCCGGCACATGGCTCCGATTTCGTCACCGCGTTCACGACCGGCGATTTCGATATCAAGCTGATGATCCGCGATGGCCAGAATGTCCGAATTCAGTTTGGCGATCGGACGAGCAATCGAACGCGCAAGGAAGAAACCAAATCCACCGGCAACGACCACCAGAAGCAAGGCGATGATGCCCGAATTTCGAGCCGCTTCCCAGAAGGCAGCGGTCACATCCTCGGTCAAGACACCAGATCCCAACACCCAGCCCCATGGCTCGAAGCTCTTCACATAGGTGATCTTGTCGTGGAACTTGTCGTTATTGTCGGCCCAGACATAGTCGACAAAGGCTTCGCCATTGGCTATGGCCATTTCGATGAATTCGCGAACATGATATTTGCCGTTTCCGTCACGGTCCTGCATCATGTTGGTATTTTCTTTTTGCGGCTGGGCTGGATGGACCAGATTGAGGCCAGCACCATCAAAGACAAAGACGTAATCCTTGCCCTGATATCGCATGCCCCGAAGTGCTTCCTTGGCCCTTGCCATGGCGTCTTCTTCCGAAAGCTCACCACTTTGAGCCTTGTTGTAGAATTCACCAGCAACGTTGTAGGCACTTTCTACGACACTCTGCAACTCATGCTGTTTAAATCCGTTGAGGTTTTTGTCAAGATTGACCAATTGATACCCAACCAACAGGATGAAAGAGAGGACAAAGAAGGCTACAAGAGAATATAGACGGCCTGAAAGGCTCTTCAAAAGCGAGGTCATTGTTTTGCTCCGGCACTGAGCTATTTGGGGGACTACATAGTTTTTTGTTATGTTTCAGAAGATAGTTTCGTTAAGTAAAATATTTCCCAAAATTGTTTCCCAATGGTTTACAAGTATACCTTGAGGGCCGAATTTCGTACGCAAATATCAGAATATATTCAACAATTCATGTTTCTATAGATTTCTGTTATGACTTTGTTAGTAATTTACAACTCACTAGTTGCATGCCATGATTAAGCACCCTCTCGATCATTTGATAGAAACACGTATTCAAGAAGCGATCGATAATGGCGATTTGTCCGATCTGCACAATGCCGGCAAGCCGCTGGAGGATCTTTTGCAGACGACGGATGACATTCTTGCCCGGATCATTGCCGAGCAGGGAGGAAAGCCGCATTATGTTCTTCTCAATGGCAAATTGCAGGCACTCATCAAACGTCTGGATCAGGTGAAGGATCCTCTTCGTCGCAAGGCTCTTGAAAATCAGATCGCCGACATGCGGACCCGGATGGCGATTGAAAAGGAGCGCAATCGGTAGCAGGCCTCTGCCGTTGTCAACCGCACGGCGTTGAGGTGAAAAGACCACCAAGCATCGCGCGTGTCCAACACAGGCCCCGCTCCTGCTCCGTCATCGTTACGACCGTCTTTTCCATACATCCCATCTTATCGCCGGAGGGCAATTGACCTTTGGCCCAACCTCCTCTATGTAGTGGCTTCACCCCGTGCAATCGATGGCCATTTGAGACTGTCTTGCTCAGCAAGACATGACAGGGGACGGCTTCTAGACGCGGGAAACATAATAATGTTGGCTGGCTCCGCGCCAGCAGGGATTTCCCGGAAAGCCTATTTATGACTCTTCACGACAGCGTACATCCTGCGCTCGCCACCGCTTTAGCCAATCGCGGCTATGAAAGCCTCACCTCGGTTCAACAAGCCATTATCGAAGCTGACGCCAAGGGGCGCGATCTTCTGGTCTCGGCCCAGACCGGGTCTGGCAAGACGGTTGCCTTCGGCCTTGCCATGGCAGACACCCTGCTTGGCCATGACGGACGACTGCCCCGCGCAGCAGAACCGATGGCCATGATCATTGCCCCGACTCGCGAGCTTGCCTTGCAGGTCAAGGCGGAATTCACATGGCTCTATGCCGAATGTGGCGCTCAGGTTGCCTCTTGTGTCGGGGGAATGGACATTCGCCGCGAGCGGCGCGATCTTGCCCATGGCTGTCACATTCTGGTGGGAACGCCGGGACGTCTGCGGGACCATCTCGAGCGCGGCTCGCTCGATTTGTCAGCGCTCAAGGTCTGTGTTCTGGATGAAGCGGACGAAATGCTGGATCTGGGTTTCCGCGAAGATCTCGAATTCATTCTCTCCAACGCGGCAGAAGACCGGCAGACCTTCCTCTTTTCCGCAACGGTGCCAAAACCGATTGAGGAGCTGGCCAAGACCTATCAGCGGGATTCCTTGCGCATCACGACCGCAGAGCAGCGTCAGCAGCATGCCGATATCGACTATCACGCTCATATCGTCTCACCCAAGGACAAGGAAAAGGCGGTCATCAATGTGCTGCGCTATTATGAAGCGCCAAGCAGCATGATTTTCTGCTCAACCCGCGAGATGGTGCGGCACTTGTCTTCGCGTCTGTCCAACCGGGGCTTTGCGGTGGTGGCCCTGTCTGGCGAGTTGAGCCAGACCGAGCGAACCCATGCCTTGCAGGCCATGCGCAATGGCCGGGCGCGGGTCTGTGTGGCTACCGACGTGGCAGCCCGCGGCATCGACCTACCTAATCTTGATCTCGTGATCCATGCGGATCTGCCAAACAACTCGGAAGTTCTGTTGCATCGCTCGGGCCGGACAGGCCGGGCCGGTCGCAAGGGCAATTGCGCGATCGTCGTGCCACAGAACAAGCGCAACCTGGTTCATCGCCTCTTGAAATTTGCCCGTATCCGGGTGAACTGGGAGTCGGTACCCAATATCGACGACATTCTCAAACGCGATCAGGAGCGCATCTTCGATTATCCGCGCCTGAAGGAAGTCCCGGAAGGGGATGAACTGGCGCTGGCGCAAAATCTGATCGCCACCTTCGGGGCCGAACAGGTGGCGCATGCCTTCCTGGCAAGCCAGCAGGCCAACTATCCGGCTCCTGAGGAACTGATCGAGCTGAGCCAGCAGCAAATGGACGAACCGCGTGGCGGCAAGGAGCGGTCCGATTTCGAGGATGGCGTCTGGTTCCGGATCAATGCCGGTCGCAAGCATCGGGCGGAACCGCGCTGGTTGCTGCCGATCATCTGCCGGGTTGGCGGTTTTTCGAAGAAAAAGGTTGGCTTCATTCGCATTCTCGAATCCGAGACCGTGTTCGAGCTGGCTCCAGACGTGGCCGACCGTTTTCAGGATGTGATGGAAACGGAAGGGACGGGCGAGAAGAGCCTCAGGATCGACAAGATCGGCGATCGTCCAGCAGAGGTCTCCGGACCATCCGGCGGTCGGGGACGTCGCCCTGCTGCCAACAACAAACGCAAATATGATCCCACCCGCCCCTCACGGCGAGGAGACAAGCGCCACGAGGGTCGGGCACGATTTGATGACGGGCCTCGCAAGGAGCGCAAAGGCCATCGCGGCAAGCCGGGCGGGAAACACTGAAGAACCGTTCAAGGCATCCCGGTCTCGGGTGCAACTCGTCGGATCTTTGGGCTCCAGCCTCGGCGTTGGAGAGGGCTCAGTCAGCCACATGTATGATGTGATTGATGATTTGCCCTGTTAAGTCAGAAATATCGCCCTATATTGGGGACATAATGATTGATCGCGTTCACCTTTGCGGTGGGCGCGGTTTCTTTTCTCATGTCTCTTTTCCGACAACCCGATTTCAGGTGCCCTCATGACCAAAGACAATGTGCCAACCCCACAGTCCAGCGGCCCGTCGATGGCAAGGAAACAGGGAGAGCAGGCGAAATTTCTCACCGGCTCCATTTTTCGCCATGTCATCACCATGACGGCAACCGGCTCCGTCGGTCTTGTGGCTGTGTTCGCGGTCGATTTTGCCAACCTCTTTTATATTTCCATGCTCGGGCAGGCCGAACTCGCCGCGGCAATCGGTTATTCGGCGACGATCATGTTTTTCAACAATGCCCTTGGTATCGGCATGGTGATCGGTGGGTCAGCCATTACCGCGCGAGCCCTTGGGGCGGGAGACTACGAGCTTGCAAAAAGGCGCTCGGGCAGTGCCCTGCTCGCGGTGCTGATGCTGATGATCGTGCTGGCAGGCGTGATCTTTTCCTTCATCCCGGAATTGCTTGGCTTCATTGGGGCAGCGGGCAATACAAAAGACATTGCCACGCGCTTTCTGTCGATTGTCATTCCCTCGATGCCGCTGCTTGGTGTTTCGATGATGCTGGCCGGGATCATGCGCGCCAACGGGGACGCGAAAGGCTCCATGTATGTGACCCTTGCCGGTGGTTTCACGACGGCAATTCTCGATCCGATTTTCATTTTCGCGCTTGATCTCGGCATTGAAGGGGCAGCAATCGCTTCGGTGCTCTCGCGTTGCGTGATGATTGGCATGGGACTCCGCGGGACCCTGTTTGCGAACAGGATGATCAGCCGCCCGTTGAGCGGCAGCGATCTTCTGGGCCACTGGAAAGTTCTGTTCCCAATCGCCATTCCGGCGGTACTGACCAATATCGCCACCCCGGTCGGCAATGCCTATGTTACCATGGCGATTGCCGATTTTGGTGACGCAGCGGTGGCCGGATGGACCATTGTCGGGCGTATTATCCCGCTCTCCTGGACGGCTCTGTTTGCGCTTTCCGGATCGGTTGGCCCGATCTTTGGCCAGAATCTCGGGGCGGGTCTGCATGACCGGGTGCGCATCACCTTGCGCGACAGCATGATTTTCGTCTTCGGTTACACCATTGCCGTCTGGCTGATCCTGTTTCTTGCTCAGGATCTCATCATCCACATTTTCGGCGCTTCAGGCGATGCGGCGGAATTTGTCCGTTATTTCTGTAACTGGATTGCCTTGAGCGGCATATTCATGGGCTTTCTGTTTGTCTCAAACGCCGCCTTCAACAATCTGGGTTATCCGGCCTACTCCACATTCTTCAACTGGGGCCGGGCCACGATTGGCACGATACCAACCGTCCTGCTGGGCACGCGCCTTGCCGGCGCAGAAGGGGCTATGATCGGTCAAGCGGCCGGGTCGATGCTGTTCGGACTTCTGGCGATCCTGACCTGTTATTATGTCATCCATCGTGACAGGGACATGCCGGGCAAAGCGGTAAAAGCACGCTCGGAAGATGTCTGGTATCGCCGGGCCCTGTCGCCCTTCTCCTCAGGCAAGGGCAACATGTAGGTTTGCGCTGTGCCGCCTCGGGTTGTCCCCTGCTCGGCCTCTGATCGGCACTAAATTGAGTTTTGCTGCCTCAAGGTCTGGTATTCGGCGTCATGGTACGCGATAAAGTCTCATAGGCGAGAACAAGACCAGAAAAGAAATCAGGCTGAAATCATGATGATTACATTGCCCACTTCCGGCAAGGAAGCTCAAATCAAATATAGGGATGGCGACTATCAGATCATTCGGAGCGGCTCTTATGTCACGTGCGCCGTGACGGGCAGGCCCATTCCACTGGACGATCTGAAATACTGGTCCGTTGACCGGCAGGAGCCCTATATCGATCCTGCTGCCTCCTACAAGGCAGAGAAGGAAGCAGCCGCCAGGAAATCCTGAGGCGGTTGGCTCAGGAGCCTTTTTGCGCGCACTAGCGACGTGAAAAATTGCGGCTGCACTGCTCCAGGACGCGACGGGGGAAACCGTTGTCGTCAAAGGCCATTTCCACCGCGATGATCTGAGCCTTGCGGGCCAGTTTCTCACCCGCAGGACCGGCCAGCTTCAACCGCACATGGTCCTTGGAGGTTGTCACGATATCAAGATTTTGCGCCTTTGCCCTTTCGAGAATGGCCTCGGCCTCCTCGTTGGTAAAGGCGTGGTGATCGTCGAAATCCTGATAGTCGATGATATCAAGTTCGAGCTCTTCCAGCGTCTGGTAGAACTTGTCGGGATGGCCAATGCCGCAGAAGGCAAAGACGCGCGTGCCACCAAGCATCCTGCATTTGGCGGGCTTGATGCAGGCCCGCGTGGTGGATTTTCCCAATTTTGCAAGCAACTGCCGCAAACGCGGAGCATGGGCCCCATCGCCGACGATCACCAACTGATTGGCGCGTCGGATCTGCGGGTTGAGCGGCGCTCGCAAGGGACCTGCGGGAAACACCATGCTGTTGCCTATGCTCTGCTGGGCATCGACGACAACCAGATTGAAATCCTTGAACAGATAGGGATTCTGAAATCCGTCATCCATGATGATGAGGGCTCCGCCCAATTGTTTGCCAATCTCTTCTGCCAGCTTTGCACCAGCAACCCGATCCCGAGCGACGACAGTCGGGGCAACCTTGGCCAGAAGCAGGGCCTCATCGCCGACATCTTCGCTTGTGTGCGTCTGAGGATCAACGCGAAGGGGACCGGCTTCCTTGCCCTTGAAGCCGCGGGTAAGAAAGATCGGCGACAGACGCAGGTCTGCGGCGGCCTTGCCCAAAGCCAGCGCAGTGGGGGTCTTTCCAGCGCCCCCCATAACCAGATTACCGACACATAAAACGGGAATGTGGGCTTTGTAGCGCACTTTTCTGTTCATGCGCTGCAAGGAGAAACGACCGTAAATCAGACTGACAGGATAGAGCAACCAGGCAAGCGTCGAGCGCTCGTTCCAGAATTCAGGTGCCTTCATGCGCGTCTCTCCTTCGTCAACCGTTACTGATTGTTCGTCCTTCTCAGTTCGGCATTGATCTTGAGGGGCTCCAGAAACGGATTGAGCGCAACCATCGTGGTGTCGAGAGCTCCGGAAAATGGCCGCAAGGCACGCCGGGCCAACTCCGCACGGCGGTCGATTTCGGCAGGCGAAGCAAACAGGCGAGCCAGAATGTTGGTCAGGTCACGTTCCGAGTTGACGCTTTCCCCTCCCCCGGACTGGTCGAGAGCCCGATAGATTTCCGAGAAATTGCTGACATTGGGGCCATGCAGAATGGCGCAACCAAGTCGGGCAGGTTCAATCGGGTTCTGCCCGCCATGACGCACAAGGGAGCCGCCGAGAAAGGCAACGCGCGAGAGACGATAAAACAGGCCCAGTTCGCCGAGGGTGTCGGCCAGATAAACCTGTGTCTTCGGAAACAGCTCGGGATCTGTCGAGCGCCTTTGGCTATAGGGCACGATACCGCTCAGTTCCTTGAAAATCTCTTCGCCCCGCTCGGGATGGCGCGGCACGATGATGGTCAGCAGATTGGGAATGCGAACCGCCATGCGATAATGGGCTTGCGCAAGCAGACGCTCTTCGCCCGGATGCGTGCTTGCCGCGACCCAGACAGGGCGGTTGCCGATCATCTGCCGCATTCTTTGCAGTTCGGCTTCATTGGCTGCCGGAGGCGGCACATCGAATTTCAGATTGCCTGTCGTTTCCACCTGCGCCACCCCAAGCTGGGCGAATCGCTGCCGGTCCTCCTCGCTCTGGGCAAGACAAAGAGGGACGTTGGAGAACATGCTTCTGACGGCGGTGGGAAATTTCGACCAGCGGGCAAATGAGCGTTCCGACATGCGGCCATTGACGACGATCATCGGGATGTCGCGACGACTGAGTTCCGTCATGATATAAGGCCAGATCTCGGACTCGACAAACAAGGCCATATCGGGCTGCCAATGATCAAGGAAACGATTGACAAAGGGCGCGATATCGAAAGGCACAAACTGGTGCAGCGCGTTCTTGGGCAGACGTTTGCGCGCAACCTCAGCGGAGGTCACTGTAACAGTCGTCAGCAAAACGGTCGTACCGTTCTGGGCGATCTGATTGATGAGCGGCATCACCGCGTTGGTTTCCCCCACAGAGGCCGCATGCACCCAGATCAGAGCCGTTTTCGGGCGCTTGATCTGCGTCTTGCCATAGCGCTCCTTGCGACGCTCCGGGATTTCCTTGCCCTTGCGGTTGCGAAGGGCCACAAGAAGCGGAGCAAAAGGGCTCAACGCATATCCTGCCATGCGATAAGTAGAAAGTGCTATACGTCCTGACCAGTCCATGACTTTTCCATTTTTGTTTTTTGCAGTATGGCTCCACCTTCTGGCCCAAAAGATGGCAGCGAAACTGTTTTGAACAGCCAAAACTGTCCCCCCCTAAAGGGGCTCATACTATGTCTGGACGTTCCTGCAATCCGCAAACTATGCTTTTTACACAGAAGCTTTGACGCAGACCACCCCCTACAATCACAAGTATCGGTATTTTTGTCTAATATTGATGATCAACCGACCTTGACATGAACGCAACCCGCTGCGGAGTTTATCGCCTAAAGCCATTCCGTTTCAAGGGAAATCAGGCAAGTCAGTTTTTGAGCCGACCATAGGCCTCGCGCGTTACGTCGTTCAGCGCCGACTCAACTTTTAGTCGCATAATTTCGAGAGTCTCTTCATCCGCATCCCTTTCGACATAGATCGGATCGCCGATGATAAAGGCCGCGCGACCAAATGGCATATTGATAGAGGCCTTGTCCCATGTATCGAGATCGATTCGGTTTGAAGATGCGTAAGCGGCCGGGATGATCGGTCGGCCTGAAAGCTTGGCCAAGGTCACAACACCAAGGCCACATTCTCTTGCACCGGTCTTGGGCACATTGACCGTCATGACGACCCCTACCCCTTCCTTGAGGCAGGAAACCAGATTTTTAAGCGCAGAGATGCCACCCTTGGACAGGGTCTTTGCACGGTTGCGACCACCTGACCCGCGAACCACACCAACCCCGAGACTTTCCGCAGCCACGCTATTCAGATGCCCGTCACCCGAGCGCGAAACGAGGGCGCGAAAGGGATCCTTCTTGCGCTTGACAAGAGGCACCATGAAATGTTGTCCGTGCCAAAGCGCAACGATGGCCGGATAGTGCCCTTCAACGCGGCGGTAGCCCTCTTCGGGGTCATTGACCAGACGGGTGGTCTTGTGAACGAGTCTGAGCCAGAGCGCAATCAGGCGACCACCGAATGTGAGAACCGTTTTTGAGCGTAGAATTTTCTTGAGCAAGGCTCGCACGATTAGGTCTTTCCCAGTTCGGTTTCAAAGCGGTTATTTTGCGCGCATAATTTGGCGCAGCAGTTCATTTTGCAAGTCCATATCGAGTTTTCCCCGGCCAAAAGAACCGGATACCCGTACCAGAAGATCTTACGTGGAGGATTCGACCCTTATTGCCCGGATACGCAAAGTGCCTCTCGCTCCATCCTTGTTTGTGGCTTGCCCTAACGCCTTTGCGGGAAATGCAGGGTGGGCATACAGGGAGCAGCCAGGCGCCCAAGCGCGCGGCAGGAGGCGTAAAGACTGTCATGTTTGACCGACGCCCGGTTGTAGCGCAGCACCCGGTTTGATTTGTCGCGCAACACGCCTTCGGCTTCCTCTACAATAAGGTCTGCGGCGGCGATATCCCAGTCATGGGCCCCTTCACGCGCCAACGCCAGATCAAGAGCGCCGGTTGTCACCATGACAATACGATAGGCAAGGGAGCGAATATAACCGGCATTCCGGACCCCGGCGCGAGCCAGCGGCCCCTTGGCAATTGCCGGGCGCGGTCCGGCTGCGCGCGCGCCATCAAGGCTTGCCAGACGCGGGCAGGTCAGTTTTACCCCATTGAGAGTGGCCCCACCGAAACGAGAAGCGGTATACATTTCCCCGCGCACCGGAGCAAACAGCACCCCGGCAACGGGTCGATGGTCTTCGACGATGGCAAGCGAGATGGTCCACTCCGAACCACCATCGATAAAGGCTCGGGTGCCATCAATGGGATCGACGACAAAAACCCGTTGCTTGTCGAGGCGAATCTTGTCGTCCTCGCTTTCCTCCGAAAGCCAGCCATATTCCGGACGGGCTTCAAGCAGCACTTTCTTGAGAAATCTGTCAACCGCAATATCGGCTTCGGTTACCGGGCTGTTGTTGCCCTTGGTCCAGACTTCCGGATCGCGGTTGAAATACCGCAAGGCAAGCTGACCGGCTTGGCGTGCAATATCCTCGAGCAATTGCCTGTCTTCGGGAAAGGCATAAACATGACCTGAGCCTTTCAAAGTCTTATCTTCCGGCAACGGTCATTCCTTCGATCAAAATGGAGGGCGCATTGACCGCATGTTCAAATGTCAGGTCGTCGGCGGGAATCATCCGGGCGAACATGTCGACCAGATTGCCCGCAATGGTAATCTCTGAAATGGCCTCGGCCAGTTTGCCATCCTTGATGCGCAGGCCAGACGCACCGCGCGAATAGTTGCCCGTCACGCCATTGACTCCCTGCCCGATAAGGTCGGTGATGTAGATACCGTCCTTTATGCCCGAGATCAGTTGCTCCTTGGTGTGCGAGCCTGCTTCAAGGCGCAGGTTGGTGGTCGCCGGATAGGGGTTGGCGCCCGAGCGGGAGGCACGTCCGTTGGACTTCATGCCCAGTTCGGCGGCCGTTGCACTATCGAGAATCCATTGATTGAGATAGCCATCCTCGACCAGCGCCAAAGGCTTGCAGTCAACCCCTTCTCCATCAAAGGGCCGAGAGCCCAGACCGCGCCAAACGGCAGGATCATCATTGATGAAAATGCCTTTGGGGAAGACCTGACGTCCCAGCTTGTCATTCAGAAACGAAGTGTGGCGAGCGATTGCAGCGCCATTGATGGCAGAGGCAAAATGGCCGATCAGAGAGGTCGCAACCCGTGGCTCGAACAGGACATCATAAGTGCCGGTTTCAAGCTTGGCGGGATTGAGACGCGCGACGGCACGTTCGCCAGCACGGCGGCCGACATAATCCGGGGTTTTCAAGTCGTCGGCATGAACCGTCGCGGAGAAAGAATAGTCCCGCTCCATGGTGGTGCCTTGCCCGGCGATGGCGGTGACGGAAAAGGAAATGCGCGAGGACAGATAGGAGCCGACAAAACCATGGGATGTGGCCAGCACGACGCCACCGAGATAATGGCCGGCACTTGCGCCACCCGACTTGGTCACCCCGTCCACGGCAAGGGCGGCCTCTTCGGCTTCCTCGACAATCTTCGTCAGTTTCTGCGTGGAAGGAACGGTCATGTCAGCGGGGTCAAGGGCAGCCACGCGCCGGGCGATTTTCGCCTGATCCATCAGGTCGCTCTCTGCGGCCAGACGCGCAAAGGGATCTGGCGGCGACAAATGCGCCATGGCGACGGCCCGTTCGGCCAGTTTGGTCAGGATCGCGGGATCCTGCGTCGTGTTGGTCGAGATCGATGCCTTGCGTCCATCAACGAACACCCTAAGCGCCATAGAGTCATTTTCAGAATGCTCATTCTCTTCCAGGGCGCCGTCTCGAAGCCCCACAGAACTGGAAATGGCTCTTGCGGCGACAGCATCGGCGGAATCGGCTCCCGCTTTCATGGCTGCACGAACCAGATGTTGTGCACGGTCCTGAATGATTGACTGATCGAGGAGGTCGGACATGGATTCTCTTGTTGTTGGATTTGTTGGTGTTCGGTGTGGAACCATCCTATATGTCTTAGGGCGTCTCTGAGGCTTGGGCAAGCAAAAAGGCGTCAGCACCCTGCTCTACTCTTGGAGCAAACTGGTTGCCAAAACGTAAAGGACGCTCAGCGGTAACCATTCCCTAACCCTATATAATATCACGCTTTTTTAACCCTGCCTCTTAAGCAATTTCACAAATCCTTTTGCTAATCTGTGTCTATCCAAAAAAGAAGCACCCGAAACGGGGCTCACAGGAGAAGGCACGTGAGGCGTCAAGAACAACATAATTACACGAAAGCCATTTCCTATCAGGTTGAGGGGGCGGCGCGAGTCGACCCCCACAATATCGCAAAATATTTCCGCTCCGCAGACATTCGCAGCAAGGCTGCGGAGCTGTCAGGCTTCAGCGAAACAGCCCTGTTTGGAGCTCAGGTTCCGGGCATTGTCCAGATCAAGAATGACCAACTGCTGGTGGAATGCCACCTTTCCTGTGGCCTGCCGCTTCTGGTGCGGGTTCCCCTCTCCTACTACAAGGGGATCGGCGCACGTTTTCTGGTCGGCAAACGGGAAGGCAACCCGGTCATCTGCATCCTGGAACTGGTGCATGACGATCCGTCGCTCACGGTTCCCCTGATGGTGACCACGGATCTGGAAGACGCTGCGATCGACTGGAAAGCATGGTCAAATCGCTACGGCCTGCGCCTGTTGCATCATCCCCTCGGAGCCGACGGTTATGAACCGGCCCTTGTCGAGGGCTATGCATTGTATAACGCCCGCAGTGAAACCGTGAAACCGCGTCGCCATCACGCCCAGTTTGCGCTTCGTCGTCCGCGTTTCCTGACACGGCGCAAGGTTGGTCACCGTGGCGAGTTGCCTAAGCTTTCAGGCCGGGAAATCATCGCTCGCAACTGAGCCGAGCAGCCCTTTCACACACCCCATTGTCGAGTCCTGAGCAAAAGGCTCCGCTGTTGCCTTCCTCAGCACTCCAGCAAAGCCCCAAGGCTCTGTTTTACCTGTTCCTTTGTATCCTTGCTGGCTTCCAGAATGTCAGAGGCCTTGAGGAACTCGAGCGGTTTAAAATCATTGACATAGGGCTGGACGAGCAGATCTACCTTGTCGTGACGCATTTTCTCCAACTGGATCGTCTGCATCAGGATCTGGGTTGCGCCAAAGCCCATTTCAAATCCGCCCAACTTGCCCTCTGCCGGCTTGAGCGGCACGCCGACCACATCCACCCCGATGACGATATCGGCACGTGAGCGCACATGGTCGACAGGCATCGGATTGACACAACCGCCATCGACCAGCAACAACCCGTCGATCTCAACTGGCCGGAACAGGGCCGGAATGGCGATGGAGGCGGCAACCGCTGGCAGGATGTCGCCCTCGTCCCGTATCACTTCCCTGCCGCCGAAATAGTCGGTTGTCGACAGGCTGGTATAGATTTCCAGTTCGGCGAAGTCGCGTTTCACCTCGGGGGGCAGAAAGGTCTCGACCACCCATTCAGGGTCGAACTGGGCCCAGCTGGCGCGGGGATTTTGCACCGACAGCAAATCGGAAAAGCTGCGCGGGCGGTGTTTCCAGAAGCGGGACAGCACTTCGCCCGTGTTGGAAAAGGTTTCCAGCAAATAGTCCCGCAGATCTGCGCCGCGTATGCCCGAACCATAGCAGACCGCAGCCAGAGCGCCGATCGAGGTGCCGGACAGGGCGCTCGGGCGCACGCCCAATTCGTCAAGGGCCTCCATGATCCAGATGTGGGACAGGCCGCGAGCCCCGCCGCCACCAAAAGCAATTGCCACCTTTTTGTCGCTCATTTGTTTGGTCTTTCTCTTTGCCTTGTTCACCCGTTTCCGGCGGGTCCACCGCGCGCATTGCGCTTGCCTGCAAATCTAAATATAGTTTTCGCACTCAACATTAATCGAAGCAATTCAAATTGCCAGCGAATAGAGGCCGAACAATGATTAAACTCAATGTAAAGGAAATGATGTGCGGTGGCTGCGCCAAATCGGTAACAGAGGCCATCAAGGCGGTCGATGCGGACGCGGATGTCAGCGTCGAGCTTGAAAATGGCTCTGTGTCGGTTGCCTCCAGCGCCGCACCGGACGCCATCCGCAATGCCATCGAGGAGGCAGGCTTTCCCGCAGAGCTTGCCTGAACAAGAGCATCTGAAGAGCGGCATCTGAACAAACCGGGTCTCAATGAAACGAACCTGAGCCGCCTCCCCTTTTTCTCAATGGAATCAACTATCGCAACCAGCGCGGCCCCTTTTTGGACCGCGCTGTTGTTTTTGCACGCCCTGCGAGCAACGGCCATTGCAACTGTCATAATCCTATTGCAGGATAACCTGGACAAAAGGCAAGACCGGGGACGGGAATGGCAAGAGCAGGGAAGACGAGGCAAGAGACTGACAAGGAGCCGTCACAAGAGGCAAATGCGGGTGGAGGCCATCGCCAGGGAGGCGACAAAGGTGGTGGCGGCAGCATCATCAGCTTCACCACGGCCTTGCAGATCTATGCGGCGATCATCATTGCAATTGCAGTTGGCATTTTAACGCCCATAAAGCCTGAAGGCCCGATTGCAGTCTGGATTGCCGTGGCGCTGCTGCTTTTCATTTTTGTAATCGCCACCTTGGGCCTTGTTGATCGCGACAAGTTATCAAGCTGGGTTGGCGAGCGGGATAATTTCAAGCCGCTTTATACCCATCGGGTGCGCTCGTTTGACAAGGCCATCTCGCGGATGATCGAGCCGGAGAATGGACGCGAAGCTCCCAAACCGAAAGGCTGGCTTGCTCGCTTTTTCTGGTATCAGGACCCGAAAGCGCATGGCAAACGAGAGGCTTTGCGATTAAGACGCGACGCCTTTTCATGGCCGGTGATGGACGTGGCCCTCAAGCTAGCAATCATCTATCCGCTCTATTTCCTGCTGTTGCAATGGGCGATCACCAATGAACCAACGGGGATTGGAGAGTACAAACCCTTATTGCCTGCCGAGTGGCATTGGCGCCTCGTATTTATGGCCACTCCTCTTTTTCTATTTTGGACTGAATTATTTCCTTCAAGCAATCCAAATAAACGTTGGAAAAGGCTTTGGGAAAGTCTTTATGGCGCTACAGTTGCAGCATTCATAATAGTTTCAATAGCTTTTATAAACGAGTTCTCAGGCCAAGAAGCATTTGTCAGCGTAATCGTTGGTTTAATCGTATTTTCAGTTATATTTAAAGGTTTAGTTATAGGAGTATGTACTGGTATAACAGCTATCGCGTTTGCAGGCATAGTCACTAACACACTCTCAGATCTCAGCACAATATCATTTGCGTCTGTTGGTACATTTACCATCGCCCCCGCATTTGGTTATTTGATCTGGCGCAAAAATAGCAAACTTACTTACTTTTTAATATGCATATTGGGAATGATTACAGGAGTTTTAGCGATTTTTTTCTTGTCCCAATATGCACACTTCCAGTCAAGACAAGTTTTTGTCTTTGCGATTTGTATCCTGCCCTTGGTCAATGCGGTGTTTGACTATTTATCCTATGGCACCACGCTTAGCCTATTGCGCGCCGGGCTCAAGGGTGGCAGATTTCCCACCCTTGTTTATGGCTTGATGGATATTGGCCTGGCGCTTGTCTATCTGTTTGGTCTGTCCTTAACGCTTTGCCTGATCATTGCAGGCATCAACGCCCTTTCTGTCCATCCGTTCCTGCCGCTGGGTGAGCTGTTGCAAGATTTGGGTGATTCAGAAAAACGAGGAGGCTACGCATGGCTTTATGTCAGTCTGCTGAGCACTCTTGTGCCCACCAGCTTTCATCTTTGCATTGTCCTTGTGAGCGCCACCACATGGCTGCCGATGCCGTGGAAAGCATTTTTCAAGGAGAAAATTCAGCGTCCCCGCAACGAGTTTGACACCGCGTTGGGGCTTGGTGGTTTCTCCCTGTTCTTCACGCTTTATCTGCTCATTCTGATCCTTGCGATCATGGAGCTCAGACCTTGGATCATTGCCAATTTCAAAGACGGCCCCATGTTCCTGCTCGACACGGTTTCTTGGGCATTGCACCTGATGCATATCCTTTAACAAACGACTCTGGCACCTGTCTTTGCTCTTTGAATTCTGCATTCGGAACTCAATAAAGCTGGCTTATTGCCCCTGCGTTCGGAGTTTTCTCAATAGTTTACACACCATAGTTTAGCGGATTTTCGCAAATTGCGGCAAAAAGGCGCGGTAATTATCGCCATAATCGGAAATGACAAGACTTTGTTTACCCTGTTTGCGCAACATGGCAGCAGAAGAGAATTCAATAGGGGTGCAACCATCATGTCATCAGGACACGCGGATCCAAATTCAGTCCGCATCGCAGTTGTCAGTTCTGATCCCACTTTCCGCCGCGTGATCAATGATCAGCTCTCGGGCCTTCTAGAGGAAAAGTTGGACCAGCCATGTGATTTTCAGATGTTTGACGACAAGGCTCCGGCCAGTTTTTTGATGGAGCCAGCCTGTGCCCTGATCACATTTGACGGGGATGAAGAGCTCAAGCTTCTGTCGCGGCTCGCCTCGCGCCATCCCAACATGCTGTTGCTGGCTCTCAGCGAAAATGGCTCGGTTTCGCGAGCTGTTGCGGCAATGCAGGCCGGGGCGCATGATTTCATCGCCCGTCCGGTCTCTCCCGAAGCGCTCAGCCATCGCATGAGCGAGATGCTTGCCGACCATCGCCCTGCCCCGCATAGCGAGCCCTCAAAGACGCAACAGATGTTGTCCCAACGGGGATTTGAAATCAGCGGCAGCAGCAATGGGCGCGCAACGCTCACGCCGAAAAGCGAAGTGATGCGCGATTTCGAAGGTTTCATCGGCAAGTCTCCGGCCATGCAGGGGGTCTATGACCAGATTCTGAGGATCGCCAATTCCAAGGCCCCGGTTTTCATTACCGGGGAGTCGGGGACTGGCAAGGAAGTCTGCGCCCAGGCGCTGCATACGCGTTCCTCGCGCAAATCCGGCCCCTTCATTGCCATCAATTGCAGCGCAATTCCGGCCGATCTCATGGAATCGGAAATATTCGGTCATGTACGCGGAGCCTTTACCAGCGCGGTGGATGACCGCACCGGCGCAGCCGAGCTGGCGGACGGCGGCACCCTGTTTCTTGACGAAATCGGCGAAATGCCGCTGGATCTGCAAGCCAAGCTGTTAAGGCTCATCCAGACCGGCAGCCTGCGCCGGGTCGGAGGCTCGAAGGAAATCAAGCTCGACATCCGCTTCATTGCCGCGACCAATCGCGATCCGCTCAAGGAAGTGCGTGCCGGGCGGTTCCGAGAAGATCTTTTCTATCGCATGCATGTCTTGCCGATCCATCTGCCGCCCCTGCGCGAGCGGGCCGGTGACATCATGTCACTTGCCTCCAGCTTCCTTGCCCAATATGCCCGCGAGGAAGGCAAGAGCTTCTCGATGTTCAGCTTTGAAGCCGAGCAGATGCTCAAGGCCTATCGCTGGCCGGGCAATGTGCGGCAGTTGCAGAATATCATCCGCCGCCTCACCGTGATGTTTGACGGTGCGGTGGTAGAAGCGGAACACTTGCCGGACCTGTTGCAGCGGGACGAGGGATTTGATCAGGATCTTGATCAGGCGATTGTTGAACTGCGTCAGATCGGCTCGGCCATGTCAGAGATGATTCAGCCATTCTGGCAACAGGAGAAGCAGATCATTGAAGGTGCTCTCAGCCATTTCGACGGAAATATTTCCCGCGCCGCCGCAGCACTCGAAATCAGCCCTTCGACCATCTATCGCAAACGCATGAGCTGGGCGCAGAAAGATACCGCTTGAACAGATCAAAAGGCAAGCAACCCACATTGGTTGGGGAGACTTCCCCCTCCTGAGAGCTGTTGTTAAGGATAACATCTCGACAGACGGGGCTGTTATCTTTATGAGTCGGCTTTATTAGGTTCCAAAGAGACGTGCGAATGATTTTCTGTGTTCAGGGACGGGCCAGTGAAGCCCCGAAACCACCGCAAACGCAATTGCAGCGCCGCAACTTCATTGTGGCGATTGAGAGCGAGCATGCCGGTTTCGCTCGCGAAGAGGCCAAGAAGGTTCTGGAAAAGAACGGCTACAGCTTTGTCACCGTCGTGCGGGTGCTGACCGTGACGGGCAATGTCGAGGATCCGGCCATTGCCGAGATCGTCGATCAGGCAAGACGCAACGGTGTCGGCATAGCAATCTATCGCTAGATACGCCCCAAATCTCATTTTCGAAGGCCCGTTTCTCCATGAGTTTCAGCTATATCCGCCCAGCAACCGACGAGGATGGCCCCGCCATTGCCCGGTTGATCACCGGAATTTTCAAGGATTATGAAAACTGCCATTTCGTGGATGAGGAATATGCCGAACTTGCCCATCCGGCCAGCTACTATGCTGCCATGGGAGGTCAAATCTGGGTGGCCGAGGAAGATGGCGAAATCGTCGGATCACTCGCCATTGCCGAAAGCCTCACGCCGGGCGTGTTCGAGCTGTTCAAGGTCTATGTGTCCAAAAAGGCACGTGGACAGGGGCTGGCTTGGTCCATGTTCAATCTCGCAACGGATCTGGTAGACAGCCGCAATGGCCACTCCATCCGCTTGTGGACCGACACGCGCTTTGTCGAAGGCCACCAATTTTACGAGAAAATCGGTTTTCAGAAAATTCCGGTGCTGCGTTTCCTGGGCGATCTGTCTAATTCCTGGGAATTTGCCTATCGGCTGGACGCAAAAGACCACTGACGCTGTCCTCACAGAATCCATCCAGTATATGGGCCATCCAGCATGCGGGCGCTTCAATGCGAGCCCCTCAACCGATCGAGTGGCTGCGAGCCCTTTGGCTACGGCTGAATCAGGCCTGACATGACAAGCCCCGCGATTGGTTTGCCAACCGCAGGGTTTGATGTCTTGGGCAGGATTTGTGACGTGTGAGATATTATTGGGCTTCAGGAGCAGGAGCAAGAGCTGGAGCCGGTGGGGTATTTGGCTGCATGAAATATCCACGGCCGCCGAATTTGCCACCACGTCCGATCATGTCGCTCTGGTCGATCTTGCCGTCCTTGTTGGTGTCACGGAAGGTGAACATCATTTCGACAGGGGCGGTGACTTCCTCAAGCGTGATCTTGCCGCTGGCGTCACGGTCCATATGCTGGAAAGCGCGAACCATCATCGGCTGGGTCAGTTTGAGCCATTCAGCCTTGAATTCTTCAAGAGACACGGACTTGTCACCATCGGTATCATTTTCGGTGATTTTCTTTTCAAGACCTGCGGTCAGTTCTTCCTTGGTCAGAGCACCGTCGTTATTGGTATCGAACTGTTGCAGCATCATGAAGCCGCCAGCCTGAGGGCCACCTGCGCCCATGAAGCCACCAGCCATGCCCATGCCGCCCATTGGACCCATCTGACCCATCTGGCCACCGCGTGGACCTCTGTTGAAGCCGGCTTTACCGCCGCCACGTGGACCATTCCAGTTCTGACCCTGGCCCTGACCCTGCTGGTTGTTCCAGCCCCAGGCTGAAGCGCTGTCAATGGTGAGGGCGGTTGCGGAAACACCGGTTACGAGTGCCAGTGCAAGTGCGATTTTCGTTGCGTTTTTCATCTCTCTTTGTTCCTCTAACTATTGCTTACCAATTCCACATTGGCGTCTGATCAAAGTTCATTGTTACGAAGGATGATCGTTGAGATCTCCTCCTTGTTTTCAGACGAAGCTTCACACCCAAACGTCTCCGCGCTGATGAGTTGAATATAGAAGCCGATTGTCGCTTTTCTTTGCCGAAAAACCTGAATTTTGTCTCGTTCTGTGTCAACTTCAGGCCTTGATACATACCGTTACAATTTAGGTGAAAAACTTCGCCGAAATTCAGAAAAAACCTGACTTCCCAGTGTGTTTTCCGCTTGCAAGAAACAACCCCGTCGACGGATATTCCGTCGGCGGGGTCTCTGCGGGGGTAAAGGGAGGTCAGAAACCGTTCGAGGATCACAAGAGCGAGAAGAGAGTGTCGTAGATTTCTCCTCAGGCACCCGTCGACACACGAGCCTTTGTGTGTTCTGATCCTCTAGAGTTGCTCACAAGATAGGGATTGTTTTTCAAAGGTCCATGGCAGATTTGCATCTCATTGTCACTCTGTGTAACAAGTTCGCGGATCGTTACACTTGGATACAATTTCCCCCGTTAGTGCTTGAAAAATCTCGCCTATCTTTCTAGACAGCAACAAAATTCGTGCTATCTAATTTATAAGTCAGGATTGATGAGATCCCGCTGATGTGCAATCCGGATAGCTGGCGGGAACCGAGGCCGTAGCTGCTTTCAAGAATGGAGAAGTCTGACATGGAACAATCAGCACATATTCTGGTGGTGGACGATCATCGGGACATTCGCGAGCTGTTGTCGAAATATCTAACACGCAATGGCTTTCGCGTGAGTGATGCCGATGGCGGGGTCAAGATGCGTCAGGTGCTCAAGACTGCGGCAATCGATCTGATCGTTCTGGATGTCATGATGCCCGGAGAGGATGGGCTGACACTGTGCCGCTCCGTGCGGGAAAATGAGAATATTCCGGTGATCCTGCTCACGGCCCTAGGCGAGGAAACCGATCGCATCATAGGGTTGGAAATCGGTGCCGATGACTATCTGGCCAAACCGTTCAACCCGCGCGAGCTGCTGGCGCGGATCAAATCCGTTCTGCGGCGCAGCCAGCTGATGCCGCGCGAGGCGCAAAAGAGCGAAGAGCCGGAAGTCCTGACCTTCGATGACTGGACCCTCTATGTCCATCAGCGCGAGCTGGTGAGCCCTGGCGGCGTAACCGTGCCTCTCAGTGCCGCAGACTACCGGCTGCTGGTGACCTTCCTCAAACGCCCAACCATGGTTCTGTCCCGCGATCAGCTGCTTGACCTGACGTCGGGCCGGACAGCCCAGATTTTCGATCGCTCGATCGACAATCAGGTTTCGCGTTTGCGCAAGAAGATCGAAGAGGATCCAAAGAATCCGAAGATGATCAAGACCGTGCGCGGCGGTGGCTATGTCTTTACGGCAAAAGTCACGGGCAAAGTCGAGGATGCAGAGATCGATGTCTCCGACGAGGAGGATGATCTTTGAGCCAGCACCCCCCTTCAGAGACAGACGTGAAGAGCGGGCGCGGGGCAAAGCGCCGCCCGTCTCGTGCCTTTCATCTCTGGCCCCGTTCGCTCGGTGGCCAGTTGATTGCTGCCCTGTTGCTGTCTCTGGTTCTGGCCCAGACGATTTCGATCATGCTGTTTGCAATCGAGCGCAACAGCATCACGATTGTCGCGACCAGAGGTCAGGTGCTGGATCGGACCGCCTCTGTGGTCAGAATGCTCAATCAGACAGATCCATCCATTCATGAGCGTTTCATCCGTGCGGCTGAAGGGCCTGACATTCTATTCTCGCTTGAGGACAAAACAGATCTGTCCCTGCCCAAGTCCGGCTCAACGGAGGCGGATCTGGCCGATAGGCTGGAACGGCGCGCGGGCATCGATGCCAATACGGTCCGGTTTGGCAAACTCCGAACCATACCCTTTGGTCTTCTGAAATCCGACGAGGATGAGCAAAAGGTGCCTGATCAGTCGACTTTGGCCCCTCAGTCTTCTGCCGCCCCTCCCCCGGTGTCTGCAAAACAACCGGTTCGCCCGGACAGTGGCCAGAATGGCGGCATGGCCATGCGGGGCCCTGACGACAGCGAGATGGACATGACAGAGGATCGCCCTTTCCGCTGGCGCAACTGGAAGGATAGTGAGCGGCACCCCATGCGGCGCTTCAAGGATCGCACACTGACTGCCTGGGCGCAGGACATGAAGGTCGCCGTTCCGCTTGACAGCGGTCAATGGCTGGTCGTGCGCACCGGTATGCCTCGGCCACCAAGCACATGGGGTCGCCCTTTCCTGGTGTCGATGATTGTGACTGCCATTTGCATCATTCTGGTGGTCATTCTGGTTGTTCGCAAACTCACGGCCCCCTTGCGCGAGCTTGAAAGCGCCTCTCACAAGTTGGGGCGAGGCGAAGCCATCGAGCCTCTGGAAGAGAAGGGCCCGCAGGAAATCCGGGGAACGATCATCGCCTTCAATGCCATGCATGACCGTCTGCTGCGCTTTGTGCAGGACCGGACGCGGATGCTGGCCGCGGTGAGCCATGATCTTCGCACTCCGATTACGACCTTGCGCTTGCGCACCGAATTCATCGAGGATGATGAAATGCGCGAGAAGCTGCAAGAGACGCTTGAGGAAATGCAGGCAATGACCGATGCCGTGCTTGCCTTTGCGCGCGAGGATGCCAACACGGAGGAGACAAAGGAAGTCAATCTTGCAGCCCTGCTCTCTTCAATGGCCGAGGACTATCAGGAACTTGGCAAGGATGTCAGCTTCGACGGCCCGGACAATCTGGTGCTGTCCTGTCGGCAAGTGAGCCTCAAGCGGGCAATCCGGAACCTTACCGAAAATGCCCTGCGCTATGCGGGCAGTGCAGCCCTCTCGCTCAGTTCCACCGAAAAGCAGATCAGGATCGAGATCTGCGATGATGGTCCGGGCATTCCGGCGGACAAACTCAATGACGTTTTCGCCCCCTTCTTCAGAGTGGAAGGCTCGCGCAATCTTGAAACCGGCGGTGTCGGTCTTGGTCTTTCCATCACGCGCACCATCATTCGCAGCCATGGTGGCGACGTGACCCTCAAGAACCGCAAGGAAGGAGGCCTCAGGGCTTCAATCATCCTGCCACGCTAGGGGTTTGCTTCGCGCTTTCAGGTCTGGAATTCCCCTTATGCGCAGTCCGGAAAGGCAATCCGGGCCGACGTCATCATTTTGTCATCGAATTGACCTCATAACCGGCCCCAATGCCCAAGCGTAATCCGCGCCAGCCCGTCAGCGTCATCAAGGATGCATAACAGGGCGCGCGGCATACGAAAAAAGCGCGTTGGGGGATAAAACCGGCACCGGCGAACCATCATCCTTTGCCAGCAATCCCCCTTCAGCGCATTATGGCATTGCCGTTCGATGGGCTCTGCGTATGGGCCAATGCAGGAAGAGGGAAAGAAAACATGATACTGAAATTTCGTCTGGCCAAACCCGAGCAACTCTCCGAGATCCGTTCCCTGTTTCTGAAATCCATGGGCTATATCGCAAACCGAATGGGCTTTGAGCAGCCGAGCGAAGCCTTTTCCAACATGGGCGACTATCAGAAAGACCGCAATCTCTATGTCTTGCAAGAAGATGGCGGCAAAATTCTCGCGGCCGCTGCGATGAAGGAAGTTGAAAATGGGCTATATATCGATTTCCTGGCGGTGCGGGTGGATCATCAACGCACGGGTCTTGGCCGTCGTATGCTGGCCGAGCTGGAAATGCTGGCGGAATCGCGCGAGCTTTCACACTTGCGCCTTCACACCCCCGAGGTGATGGACGAATTGATCCGATATTACCGGACCCATGGCTTTGCCGAAACGCATCGCGCCCCGCCTGCTCATGGCCGGGATCAGGTCAATCGGGTGCATTTCAAGAAGACTGTGACCTTGGCAGATCATGCGATGGACCCCGAGCATGAGCACGACCGGTAGCCCCCCTCCATCGTCTATCTTTCCAATTGGCACTTCTACTTATATCGTCATCCAAACTTAGATCGGCTCCAGTTTTCTATCCATGATCATCGTCTTGGGGCGTAGCCCTATGCCACTGATGCTTCACAATTTTGCATGGAAGCCCAGCGACAAACAGGCTTGTTAAGCTCCTTTATTCACACTAGGCATAAGGGTCTTTTCTCTAATTCCTCCATTACCATCATGCGTCAGCCAAAACTTGTCACGACCAGCAAAAACTATAGCTGGGAGCTCTTCATTTCTGATTGCCTCGCCGGGCTTACCGTCGCCATGGTCGCGATGCCGCTCAGCCTCGCCATTGCGATTGCCTCGGGCGCAGATCCGGGCAAGGGCCTTGTGACGGCGATTATCGGCGGATTTTTCATTTCCCTTCTGGGCGGAAGCCGGGTGCAGATTGGCGGGCCAACCGGAGCCTTTATCGTCGTCGTGTTCGACGTCATCGCCACCCATGGCTATGACGGACTGGTGATATCGACCTTCATGGCCGGGATCATTCTGGTTTTCGCGGGCTATTTCCGTATCGGTCGGCTGATTGCCTATATTCCCGAGGCTGTGGTCAATGGCTTCACCATCGGCATCGCCATTATCATTGCCTCCAGTCAGCTCAAGGATTTCATGGGGCTGAACCTGCTCTCCGTGCCTGCGGACTTTGCAGAAAAGATCCCTGCCCTTTGGGGTGCACGGGACAGTTTCAATGGCGCTGCCTTTGGCATTGCCGGGGTTACGCTGCTGCTGATCGTCCTGTTGCGCCGGGCCTTTCCACGCTTTCCCGGACTGATCGTTGCCGTTGCGCTTGGCTCGCTGCTGGTCGCCTCCTTCGGACTTTCTGTTGAAACACTCGGGTCGCGCTTCGGCGCTTTGCCACAGATGTTGCCGATGCCGTCTTTGCCTGATATCAGCCTTGCCCGCTTCGGCGAATTGCTGCCTTCGGCACTGATCATTGCCTTTCTGGCCGGGGTCGAGTCCCTGCTTTCGGCAATGGTTGCCGACCGCATGATCGATGGCAATCATCGCCCCAATGCGGAACTGACCGCGCAAGGCTTTGCCAACATCGCCTCGGCTCTGTTTGGTGGCCTGCCCGCGACCGGAGCCATTGCCCGCACCGCGACCAATGTCAAGGCAGGTGGCAAGACACCGATTGCAGGGATCGTGCATGCGATTGTCATTCTCTTGGTGATGCTTCTGGCAGCGCCTCTGGCCGGATATCTGGCCATGCCTGCCCTTGCGGCTCTCTTGATGGTAACAGCATGGAACATGAGCGAGCCGCACAAATGGAAAAGCTACGCACAGGGCCGGATTTCCGATATCGTGCTGCTGGTGCTCACCCTTGTGCTGACTGTGCTGGTGGATCTCACCGTTGCCATTGGTGTCGGTGTTGCCTTCGGCCTGGCCCTTCGCTGGTGGGTGCGCAAACAGGAGAGCAGCGACTGGACTGTTCCGGAACGCTCTTGGACCGCGATGCAGGAAGAAGGCGAGCAGCCTCTTGCTGACGAGCCCTTTGCCGGTCAATTGGCGGATCAGGTCAATCCCGCCCCGGCTGCTCCCTCAGGCAGTTGATCGGGGTCCCCAAGCCGGCATTGTCGGCAAGCCGTATCATGACAGACCATGGCCTCCCCTTTTCAAGGGCGGCCATGTGCTTCCCTGCCTCGGGATTGACAAGCGCGAAAGGCAATGAGAGAAGAGGCCAACGGCTCACTTTCACACACAGCGCTTGTTTCCCATGCCCTTTTTCCGATTGCCCCGCCTTGTTCTGACCGGCCCTGAAAGCTCCGGAAAGTCCGTTCTTGCCGAGGCTCTATGCTCGCATCTGGACGGGGTTCTGGTCAGGGAATATCTCAGAGACTATTTCGAACTCAATGGCAGCCTGTCGCTTGAAGATGCCCTGCCGATCGCACAGGGCCAATGGGCCAATGAGGATCGGGGTGCCGAAGAGGCTCTTGAAAAAAACAGGCTTCTG
>NZ_CAUVYE020000022.1:0-8282 GCF_963556055.3 uncultured Cohaesibacter sp.
CACTCCGACCAACCTTTTCAATAGGTTAGGTCTTTCCCCTTTGGGTGAAAATCAAAAAACTCACCAAAAACTCACCAGAAATATTGAGCGTGAAATAAAGGCATTCGCGTGCCATAGGTGTTGTGTAGTTTTGTGTGGATAAAAACGGCACGCCATAATGAGCTCGGTTTAGGAGTGAGACTCAACACCTAGTTAATCTTGAAGTGGAGAATGGCTTATTCTTTGTTCCTGCTCTTAAACAATACAACCGTGTCTGGGCGTAGCCAAAGTACTGCCGGCCCTTCCGCTAACTTCGTCCTGAAAATTGCTGCACGTTATTCAAATGGCGGCAATGGGGAAGAGGATGAGAAGAATATGCTCGCCGACGAATGGCTGGTAACGGGCCAGCATTGGTCAAGAAAATTCGGATGATAATGGTGCTAGAAGGCCATTTTGACCTTGAAATCAGGTGATCTTTTCGCCCTAAGAACAAGGCATCTGGAAATCCCGGACCTTAGCGAATTCAATCGAGTTTGAATTGCGACAATGTCTTTTTTAGAAGTGAGGTTTCCGGTTTGCACTGAAGGTGCGCCAATAATTGATGCGTGCTCAACTTTTCGACAATCGCAGAAACTTTTCTGAAGCCTCTTTCGCAATGATTTTGCACTCCGCAGCATCCGGCTTGGGCAGGCTACCAACCACCCTCCTAATCTGCCGATCTGAGACAAGCAGCGCTAAATAGGTTTGTACAGCTTCATCAATGCTTTCAAAAGCCCCGCAGGGATAATCATTTTCTACAAGAAGCCTCTGAAGAAGCGGGCGAATAGCCTCTCTTCCGTGTATCGAAATTGCTTCGCCAAGTTCGCCGGTGGCATCGGATGCGGCGGCCCTGTTCAGCGCGATGGCTCGATCATCCAGAATGGACATCAGCAATATCGAGCCGAATTCTTCGAGCTGCTCGGCAAGATGTCCCTTCACATCAACATTGTCTCTGAGAACGGAAACCGCCTTTTTGGCATTCTCTTCCACCAGCACGGAAAACAATCCGTTCTTGTTGCCGAACCAGTTATAGAGTGTCTCGTTTGACGCCTTGGCCTTTTTCGCCACGCTTAGCATGGAAGTGCCAGCATAGCCTCTCTCACTGAGAACCTGATAAGCTGCGGCCATGATTTCCTGTCTTCGTTGTTCTTTTGTGTCTTCTTTCATGAAAAATCCTGATTGAAATATTCCGTACACTATGTTACGGCTAGTAATCGTACACATAATTACGCTTTTTATCCTGTTACGCATCGAAAGAAAAGCTTTTTGTCTTTCTCGGCTCAGGACAAAAGTAATAGCTCGAGGAGTCATTCCGGATGAACTTTTATCAGCAGCAGACAAGGAGCGGTTCCTCAGCCCTTGATCATTGCGAACCAAACGGAACCCTCTTTTCCTTGGCCCGAGTGTGGAGCGAAAGCGGGCGACGCTGTGCGCTGGCAACTGTTATCCTGACCAGTGGCTCATCGCCTTGTCAGGTGGGAACTCAACTGCTCGTGGATGACACGGGGGCGTTTGAAGGCTCGGTATCCAGCGGTGCGCTGGAGGGAAAAGTCGTAGAGGCGGCTGCCGATGTCATTGCTTCACAAAAGTCCCGGCTTCTGAGCTTTGCCCCTGTTAGCGACGGCATGAGCAAAGCCGGACTATGCTGCGCCAGCGGTGTTCAGATATTCCTTCAGCCCCTGCCTCAGCGAAGAGACGACGATGAGTTGGTCCCTCTTCAGGCAATCACGGATCTTTTTCCGCTCGATACTCCCCTGACCCTCAAAACGAATATCGAAACGGGGATAACAAAGATTCTTTCCCCAAGGGAACAGCATCTGGCTCTTGGTACCGGTGCCATCAGCTTGTCTGAGGACAGCGACGGGGGCGCCTACTATTTCCATCAACTGCTTCCAGCTCGAAGACTGATCATTGTTGGTGCCGTGCATACCGCGCAATATCTCGCTCAATTGGCCCAATTGAGCGGCTTCGAGGCAAGCGTGATCGATCCAAGGCCGCGCCATCTCGCAAGCGGGCGCTTTTCCCCCGTCACATCGCTGTATGATGCTCCATTGGAGATCCTCTCAAAACCAGGTTTTCTCGATGAAACTACTGCAGTCGTCACCTTGAGCCACAATCCCGAACTCGATGATCTCGCATTGATCGCCGCACTGCATGCACGCTGTTTCTTCATCGGCGCACTTGGATCCTCTCGGTCTCATTCCTACCGGTGTGATCGGCTACGAGCACAGGGTGTCGGTCAGCAGGAGCTGGATCGCATATCGGGGCCCGTAGGGCTGGATATCGGTGCGGGCAATCCTCAGGAAATTGCGATTTCCATCCTCTCGGAGATCATTCTCAGTCTTCGGGGGCACAAAAGGACCTGCGCCGATGCTGCCTGAACCAAACATCGCCGTCATTCTGCTCGCCGCCGGGCAGTCACGCCGGATGGGGCAAAGCAACAAGTTGTTGGAGCCTGTGGAGGAGACTTCAATGATCAGGCACTGTGCGCTTGAAGCCATAGCATCTCGCGCCCATTCCCTGCATGTGGTTCTGGGCTATCAGGCGGAAGCCATAACGGCTGAGTTGAACGATCTGCGCCTCAATACCGTCTCTTGCGAGCGTTGGGCGTTGGGCATCAGTCAGTCAATTGCCTCCGGCATTGCATCTGCTGAGCCAAACAAACCGGACGCTTTCATCATAATGCTCGGCGATATGCCCTTTGTCACGGCGGGCCTGCTCGATGCCTTGATGGCAAAATTCTCGGAGGTCGGGGCGCCCTCCATTATCGCGGCTTCCTTTGACGGGCAGATCGGAAATCCCGTGCTCTGGGCCCGAGCTTATGCACCTGAACTCCTTTGCCTTGAAAGTGATCGCGGCGGCAGACAGCTTTTTGAAAAACATGCTGCTGACCTGCATAGGGTTGAAGCGGGAAGCGCCGCCTGCTTTGACGTCGACGACTTATGGGCTCTGGAGGCTGCCCGAAAAAGGGTCGCCAACCCCATTTCTCACTTCATACCCTGAACAAACAGCATTCCCTCTCGGGAATGCCTTGGCAGAACCGAAACCGTACACATAGTTACGCATTCAATATTTCGCAGAGGTCAAACATGAAAGCGCTAAAAATCCTGTTGCTCATTCTTCTGGTACCCGTTGCCGGGCTTCTCCTTTATGTCGGCTGGGGCATGTGGCAAACGAACAGCGAGCTTGCATCCTACAAGGATAAAGTTCGGGAACGGTCTGCGTTCCCTGCGGTCACAAGCACCGCGATGGACGCTTTGCCAGAGCCGGTAAAACGCTATTTCGCCTACACCCTGCCAGAGGGGACAGAAAATCTTCCCGGCTACGTCCTCACCAAGGCGATGGGAGATTTTCGTCGGCCATTGACCGAGGCCTTCCAGAAAACGGGCGCGGAGCAAATCATATCGACCACGCGTCCCGATTTCGTCTTCCACGCAAACACACCCATTCTGGGGCCCATTTGGGCGACGGCCTATGACAGTTTCGTGGATGGCGAAATGGACATGCGGGCCAAATTGATGTCTGCGGCCACCTTGCTGCATTTCACCAATGATCCGCAGCTGGACAAGCTCTCGCTGGGGCGTTGGCTGCTGGAGGCCTCATCCTGGCCACCGGCCCTGCTTCCAAGCGAGCGTGTCACATGGGAGGCGATCGATGACAAAACCGCCCGTGCCCGGGTGTCCGACTATGGCCTCTCAGCCAGCATGATTGCGACGTTTGACGAAACCGGTGCGTTGACGGAAATGCTGGCCGAAGAAGATGGCGATCTGACGACCCCCTATCATGGCCCCGGCGAACATGTCTCGCGCAGCAATTATCAAATGAACGGCAAGGTGCGCATGCCGATGTCTCTCGTCATCTCGCGCGCTGCGCAAGGGAAGGTCTATCCGTTCTGGAAAGCCACGGTCACCGATATCGAGATGGGGCCCGGGTCCTGAGGGCGGCCCCATAGCTGGAGGAAACAGCCATGCATGACTTGCTCGTGAACGGGAAGCATCTGGCAATACCGGATGACTGGTCGCAGGAAACCCTCATCGTGGTGCTGCGAGATTATCTTGGCCTTGTGGGCACCAAGCATGGCTGTGGTCAGGGATCTTGTGGCACCTGCACCATCCTGATGAATGGTAAAGCGGTAAAAAGCTGCCAATTGACCATCGAGGACGCCGCAGATGCCAGCCTGCTGACAATCGAGGGATTAAGCGCGGAGGGGGCTCCCCTCCATCCTCTGCAACTGGCCTGGCTTGATGAAGCGGTGTCCCAATGCGGCTTTTGTCAATCCGGCCAGATCATGCAAGCACTGGCCCTGCTGAACCGAACGCCTGATCCGGAAAGAGAAGACATCATCAAATGGATGGACGGTAACCTGTGCCGCTGCGGCTCCCAACCCCGCATAATGCGCGCCATCCTGAGAGCCGCGACAAGCATGCGAACGGGGAGAACAGCACAATGAAATCCGGTTCCATCAAACCCAGTCGTCGCACTTTCCTGATCGGAACTGGCCTCACGGCGGTGGGCCTGTCCGTGGGCTTCTATCTGGGCGTCAACAACTTCCCCATTCTCCCTTCAAGCACGTCTCCCGACCCGGATGATGGTCGGTTTTGGCTCCACATGACGAAGGAAGGCGAGGTTGTTCTGTTCAGTCCCGTGCACGATCTCGGTCAGGGCACGCCGTCCAGTCTCACCCAGATCATTGCAGAAGAGCTCAATCTCGATCCGCTCACGGTTCGGCTCGTCCTGCCCGACAGCGCCCAGATTCCCTATATGCGTTTCACAATCGGCAGCCACGGCATGTCGGATCATGCCTTGCCGACCGCACGGGCCGCAGCGTTCCTGCGCGAAACCCTGCACCAAAAGGCAGCCGAGAAATTCGCTGTTGCCCCGGATCTCATTTCGGACCGCCGCGGGGGGGGGCGGGTTGGCGAAAGGACCGTTGCCTATGCGCAGTTGATTGCCAGCAATGAAAACCTGATTTTACCCGATGCCATTGAAAACGTGCCTCTTTACACGTTCGATGCGGGTCGGGAGAAGCGCTCGGTCGGACAGATGGCCCCTGACCGGCAGGCTCGCGCCATCGTCAGGGGTGAACCGCTCTATGTTGATGACATCCGTCTGCCCGACATGCTCCACGGGCGTGTGGTGCAAGCGCCCTGTCCTGATGCGCGCATCAAATCAGCCAATACCCGGGATGTCGCGCGTATGCATGGCGTTGTCAAAGTGGTCTTCGATCCGTCACATGCGTTCCTTGGTGTGATCGCCACGACGCCAAGCGCGCTCAATCTGGCGATGGGCGCATTGGAGGTCATCTGGGAAGGCGCCGAGCCGTTGGACAATGACGGACTGGCGCGCCTTGTTGATGTCGATGCTTTCCTCGCCAAGGGGCGTCTGGAACATCAGATGGAAAAAGCCGATATTTCATCCGATCTGGAATGGACCATCGACCATCGCCTTGATCTGCCACCTTTACATCATGCACAGCAGGAGTTGCGCACCGCGGTGGCGCAATTCACCAGCGAGGATGGCCTCAACACGCTGCATTTATGGGTCGGCACGCAGGATGCCTTCGTTCACCGCAGGAAAGCGGCACGCGATCTCGGCTGGCCGGAGGAGCGGATTATCGTTCACCCCTTGCGCACCGGAGGTGCCTTTGGCGGACGCGCGCTTTATGATGTTGGCCGCGAAGCGTTGCTGCTGGCCCGGCATGCAGAAGTACCGGTCAAGGTTCAATGGACGAGGCCGGATGAGTTTCTTGCAGACAGGGCACGCCCTCCTTCCAGTCACCGCCTGCGCATCCGCGCCAACAGGGACGGACACATCACTGACTGGTGGCAGGCAACGGTCAGCGGGCATTTCCTTCTCACTGAAATTATGGGCCCCGAATGGGCGCTTGATATCGCCCGGCTGGCCATTGCCGACTTTGGAGCGACCCGCAGCATTCATCCGCCCTATGGGGCAGTCAATCGCCGGGTCGAGTTTCAGGATGTGGAACTGCCGGTTCATGTGGGACAGATGCGTGCGCTGGGCGCGACACCGAATACCACGATCATCGAGATCGGGATGGACCGTCTTGCCCGTAGGCTGGACATGGACCCGATCGAGCTGCGCCTCCTTAACCTCGGGCCAGAGCACCCGCGCCTCAAGGCGTGTCTGGAGCGTCTGCGGGCGATGATTGAAACCAATCCCCTTGAGACAGGAGAAGCCCGTGGGATCGCCTGTGGCATCTATCACGACAAGAGTTTCGTCGCCTGCGCCTTTGATGTTGCGTCAAGGAATGATGGCCCCATTGAGGCCAAAAGAGCCTTTTGTGCCATGGACGTGGGGCTGGTTATCAACCCTGATCGCGTCAAGGCGCAGGTAGAAGGCTGCCTCATGATGGCCATTGGTCAGGTGCTTTTCGAGAAAGCGATTGTCACCAATGGGACCTTCACGTCGAAATCATTCAAGGACTATCCGGCACCGACTTTCAGGCACGTTCCCGACATGCATATTGAACTGCTCGACGCGCGGTCAACAGCACCCGCCGGAGCCGGAGAAGCGCCTTTGATTGCAGCGGTCCCGGCACTCACCAATGCCGTCAGCAGAATCCAGAAAATGAAGATCACCCGGTTACCGATAGAAGTCAGCCAAAGGCCACATCGTACCGAAACGATATGGTAACTTCAGCCGTTCGCCGGTAATACCTTCAATAGTGTCTCATTCGCTGCTCTGGAGCGACTGACTCCTTCGTCTTAGTGCCGTTTCTGTATTTTTACTTCAATGCAGCGTTTCAATCGAATGTCACGAATGTGGGAGCTGGCTTCTTGGAAGTGGTCCCTGACGAAGGTCTCCAAAGGGCCGATTCCGTTGAAAAAGTATGCGTTGCTTTGGTGTTGAAGTCCTGATTCAATTCCGTAGAGGATGGAGGATCGGGGCATGATGGGCAATCAGAGCGGGTGCAGGCTTCGCTGTTTTACGGGTTCAATCTTGAAGACCACGTACCGCAGGATCATCTGTTGCGGTCCATCGATCGCTTCATTGATCTTGCAGACATCCGACGTCATCTGGCGCCTTTCTACAGTTCCATTGGGCGACCCTCGATCGATCCCGAACTGATGATCAGGATGTTGCTGGTTGGCTATATCATGGGGATCCGGTCTGAGCGCCGCCTCTGCGATGAAGTCCATCTCAATCTTGCCTATCGGTGGTTCTGCCGCCTGGATCTGACCGATCCTGTCCCGGATCATTCAACCTTCTCCAAGAACAGACATGGTCGGTTCCGCCAGAGTGATCTGTTCACGAAGCTGTTCGAGGATGTTCTCAGCCGAACGATTGCCGAGGGACTTGTTGGCGGTGAAGCCTTCGGGATTGACGCCTCTCTGATCAAGGCAGATGCAAACCGTGAGGATGGCATTGAACCGAAGGACTGGTCACCAGAAGACCACGCAAGCCGAGCAACAGAGGAATATCTGCAAACACTGGATGATGCAGCCTTTGGGTCGGCTACGCCGGTTCCTCCCAAATACATCTCGCCGGTAGATCCGGCTGCTCGATGGTCTGCGGCCGATCGAGGCAAGGCACACTTCATCTATTCAACCAACTATCTGGTCGATCTCGACAATGGGATCATCGTGGATGTGGAACCGACCGCTCCCATTCGTCAGGCAGAGAATAAAGCTGCCCGCGACATGATAGAACGCGTGATGGCCCAGACAGGTCTCTATCCTGCGCGACTTGTCGGGGACACCGGCTATGGCAGTGCGGAGATGCTGGGCTGGCTTGTCTATGAATATGGGATCGAGCCACACATTCCCGTGTTTGACAAATCAGGGAGACGCGACGGTACTTTCTCACGCTCCGACTTCATCTATGATCCCGATGGAGACGCATATTACTGTCCCGGCGGCAAATCCCTGCATCAATATCGCCGCCCGTTCAAGAAAGAGCGAGATGCCATTGATGGCGATGGCATGCGCAGATATCGCGCCAGCAAGCATGACTGCGAGGCCTGTGTTTTGAAACAGGTCTGTGTGCCCAAAGAACCAGCCGCAAGATCATGCGCTCGGTCTTCGAGGGTGCCCGCGAACTGGCAAGAGATATCGCCCAGACGGATGATTATGTCATCTCGATGCGCCAGCGAAAGAAGGTGGAGATGCTGTTTGCCCATCTCAAGCGTATCATAAAACTGGATCGGTTACGCCTCAGAGGACCAAATGGAGCCAGAGACGAATTCCACATCGCAGCAAGAGCCCAGAACCTGCGCAAGATGGCAAAATTGATCCCGATCCCGG
>NZ_CAUVYE020000023.1:0-200165 GCF_963556055.3 uncultured Cohaesibacter sp.
TAGCAGGAAACCATTCAAACACTTTTGCCGGACATTACCCGGTCCCAAAGCATGACGCAATCGTCCAGTCCGGTTCCAGAGCATTCCTACCCGCAAAAAAAGCAATAATATCGCATCGCACCGCTTTGCTTGCCGATAAATAGTGGCAGCATTTGGATAAATCGCTCAATTTGTCGATTCAAGGTGGCGTTTTCCAGAAATCCGATACTGCCTTTGTTGCATTGTCATCAGCAAAAAGGGGATTGACCTTCGTAGACACATGCCTCACCTTTTCATGAAGCAGAAAAGCGCGGACATTTCTAACAATCTTTTTACAGCGCTATCACACTTCTCCAAAGCACGTGAATATTTTGGGGCCAACCAAGCGGATTGACACACACCTCAGGAGAGCGCCATGTCCATTTCTCCCAAAAAGGCGATGGATTTATTGGAAGGCAAGCGCATAGAGATTTCAGCCTTGAGCGAATTGTCTCAGGAAGCCCGGCAAACAGTTGCTCTCGACCAGCAAAGTGTGGGCCGCCTCTCTCGCATGGACGCACTGCAAAACCAGGCCATGGCGGAAGAAACCCAGAGGCGCCGTATCCTCGAACTGCAAAGAATCGAACAAGCCGTCAAGCGTCTGGAAGATGGGGACTATGGCTACTGCATAGAATGTGACGCAGAAATTCCGCTCAAAAGGCTGGAAATAGATCCCACGGCGGTTCTGTGCGTTGAATGTGCAGCGAAAAAGGAAAAGAAGAAACGCTAAGCTGCGTTTTCCTTCTGTCTCACAGCCCTTCAAATCCCCCAAATATCGTACCGGTCCAATTCTCTTCTCTTGCGATAATTGGAAAGCTCGGCTATTTGATGGAGCAGATTTCCCTCAAGACCGGGGCCTTTGGCCTTCAAGGATCTGGTGCTGCGCAAACCTCACCAGGTCTCCCATTGGCTATTGTGATTGACCTGTTGTCTTGTGTTGACGTCTTTGTGATTTCAAGCTCTTCGAACAATATGGTACATGCTGAAGCAAAAGGGGCACACCATGTTTAAAAAAATTTTCGATAGATCAAGTCGGGTTGAATCCAACCGGGTTTCCACCCGTTTCAAAATGATCTTTTCACTGCTCATTTCGCTTCTGCTGGCGACACCCACCCTGGCCTTCGACAACAGCGACATCGTCGATATCAATATTGACATCACCAATCAGGAAATGAGTGTCCGTGTTGGAGGCGCAAAGCGCTACACATGGCCCGTTTCAACCGCGCGCAAGGGCTACGAAACACCACTTGGCAAATTCAAGCCAACACGCCTTCATGAAGAATACTACTCCCAGCTTTACGAAGGCTCGCCGATGCCCTATTCCATCTTCTTCCATGAAGGATATGCCATCCACGGAACAACGGCAATCAAGCGTCTCGGGCATCCTGCGTCTCACGGCTGTGTGAGACTGGACCCGGAAAATGCTGAAAAGCTGTTCAAACTGGTAAGCGTCAAGGGTCGGGGCAATACCTTCATCAGGATCTTCAACTGACGGTCAACCCTCTGGAACAGCTCCTTGGCTCGACCCCAAGATTTTCAAAAAGACCGAAGCACTCCGAAATCTGGAAAAACGGAGTGCTTTTTTTTGTACTTTTTTCAGTCAAGCATCCAAAACCATTCATTTACCCTAAAGATAAAATTTCGTTCAAATTTGAAGTTTTCACGCTGACACAAACAGAAATATTAAATGCAGCATGGAACCCTTAAGCAAAAAGACCAATCAGTTTTTCGGGGAACCATTCCATGATGCTTAGAAGAATACTCATTAGTCTGATTTCTGTTGCCTGTATCGGTGGACAGGCCATGGCAACGACCTCATCAGTCCCGCAAGGAGATCTGAAGACAAGCCAGAAATCAATGCGCGAACCGATCTTTTCGGGCGAATTGCGTTTGCTGGGATCCAGACCCTCACTCGGTGACAAATCGAACAGGGCACCGATTGTCGCCAAGATCGACATTTCCGAACAACGGATGAATGTCTATGTAAACGGCTATATTACCCATAGCTGGAAGGTATCGACCGCAGCGAATGGCTACTACACACCCCGAGGCGAATACAACCCCTATCGGATGCACACCATGTGGCGATCGCGCAAATACAATAATGCGCCCATGCCCTATGCCGTCTTTTTTCACAAAGGCTGGGCCATTCACGGCACAAACGCCATTTCTCGTCTTGGCCGCCCAGCCTCGCACGGCTGTGTGCGCCTTCACCCGGACAATGCAAAAACCCTGTTCAAGCTCATCAAAACAGCTGGTGGGATGAAATCGGCCAAGGTGATCATTTCCAACTAGACCATGTCTCTGAAAAACATGGGCGAGTTTCGCATAAGGATCCTCGCCAAAACAATCGCTTGAGCAATTTGATTGCCCCCAGACCAGATCAAATTGCGATGCAAAATCTCCGGGGTTCGGTCTCATCCTCCCAAGGCCAATCTGCAACGGAGACCCGAGAAGCGCGACCTTGGCTCCTCCCCGAGGCCGCGCTTTCTTTCTTGAGACTTTCAAAAAGCGTGAAACGCTGTCCTATCGCAGCAGCTTCAGAGAACCTGTAAGAGAACGCACCCATTTCTCCGGCCCGGCCAAGCCCACTCCATCGATCACTTCCTCTTCCAGAGACCGCTCCGGCAAGGATTGCTCATAATCGTTATAATCGTGAAGCTTTCGCGCAAAGGACGGAAAGGGAACAATGACATGTCCCTCTTCGCATTCAAGCGCCTTCATCATCAGCTTCTTGAGCGGCTCGGGCTCTGCTTGCAATATCGGAACAGGCAAGCGGGAGCTGACGTCAATGACGTGGCCATTGTTGTCCGACAATTGTCTGTCCGCCAGAACAGGCCGCTTGGCACCCAATCCGATCGATATGGCTCCGACCGTATTGGCAAGCAAACCCAGAGAAAGCTGAGGCGATACAATGATCGCCACTCTTAGTCCTTCAATCATCACAAATATCCTTCTGTTTTCCTCAAGGTAGGATAGCCGACAAGAAAAAACCTGCCTTTCATGTCGAAAATGACAAGAATATGGGTCATTATGACCCTATGAAGCGCAAATATTGGAAGGATTGACCGTGCCTCTACAGCCAAGCGACAGGAAAATATTGCATCATCTGCAAAAGGATGGACGCCTGACCAATCAGGCCCTTGCAGAGGAGGTCGGACTATCCGCCTCCCCTTGCTGGCGAAAGGTCAGGCAACTGGAGGAAGCTGGCGTCATCGAAGGCTATTCAGCACGCCTGAACAGGCGCGCCGTCGGGCTTGGAGTCCTTGCCTTCATTCGGGTCAAAATCGACAGTCACAACGAAGTGGAATCGGAAGAATTTGCAAATCAGGTCAAGCGACTGGAGAGTGTTGTCGCCTGCTACAGCCTGGCCGGTGATGCTGACTTTCTATTGCAGGTCGTGGCGTGTGACCTAGACGATTATGCCGATTTCGCCATGAACGAAATCCGCCGTCTACCCCGCATCAAGGAAATGCACTCGACCATGGTGCTTAAGGAAATCAAACCCTTCGAGGGCTATCCGCTTGACGTGGGGAAATAGACGGTTGGGCCTTGCCACTCTTCACGAGCGGAAACAATCAGCTTTCCACAAAAGCAACTGGCATTGCCGCCTCGCAATCATTCTTGATGGCCAGTTCCCAGTCTCTGGAAGCGACCTGATTGAAGAATGAAAGGAACACCCCAAGGCTACAGCATCAGCGCAAGGTTTTAGCAGTCACTCGCCATAAATTGCCGTGACCAAAGCCCATGCCTGACCAGACGCAAATGGCCCCGAACAAAAAACCAGCGACAGAGGCGCTGGTTTTCTAGCATTTATCAAAGTCTCAAGCCCGTTGTGACATCTCGACCAACCAACTGCATCACTCCCATTCGATAGTTCCGGGAGGCTTTGAGGTGACGTCATAGACCACGCGGTTGATGCCCTTGACTTCGTTGATGATACGGGTTGCCGCTTTGGAGAGGAAGTCCATGTCGAAATGATAGAAATCAGCCGTCATACCATCCACGGACGTCACCGCACGCAGAGCACATACGAATTCATAGGTCCGGCCATCTCCCATCACACCAACCGTCTGGACGGGCAACAGAACCGCAAAGGCCTGCCAGATCGCATCGTAAAGACCGGCCTTGCGGATCTCATCAAGATAAATCGCATCAGCCTGCCGAAGAATATCGAGCTTCTCGCGAGAAATGCCGCCCGGACAACGGATTGCCAGACCAGGCCCCGGGAACGGATGGCGACCGACGAAACTGGCAGGCAAGCCAAGCTCGCGTCCCAGCGCCCGCACTTCATCCTTGAACAATTCACGCAGCGGCTCGACCAGCTCCATATTCATCCGCTCAGGTAACCCACCCACATTGTGGTGAGACTTGATCGTCACGGAAGGTCCGCCGGTAAAGGAAACCGATTCAATCACATCGGGATAGAGCGTGCCCTGGGCCAGGAAATCAGCACCGCCAAGCTGGTTGGCTTCATCCTCGAACACGTCAATGAAAAGCCCACCAATGATCTTGCGCTTGCGCTCCGGATCCGTTTCACCTTCAAGGGCAGTTATGAAAATCTCGGACGCATCCACATGAACCAGAGGAATGTTATAATGCTCGCGGAACAACGAGACGACCTGCTGGCTTTCGTTGAGACGCATAAGGCCTGAATCGACATAAATGCAAGTCAATTGCTCACCAATGGCCTCGTGGACCAACACGGCAGTAACCGAAGAGTCGACGCCGCCGGAAAGTCCGCAAATCACCCGTTTGTCACCGACCTGTTCACGAATGCGCCTGATCGCAGCGGCCCGGAACTGCGCCATGGACCAATCGCTCTCGCAGCCGCAAATCTTATGCACGAAATTGGAGAGAAGCTGCGCACCATCTGGCGTATGGACCACCTCGGGGTGGAACTGGACGCCATAAAAACGTCTGCTCTCATCCGCAATAGCGGCAAAAGGTGCACCTTCAGAGGTGGCAATAACGTCGAACCCCTTGGGCAGCTTGGTCACCCGATCACCATGACTCATCCAGACCTGATGGCTGGAGCCCAAGACCCAAATGCCGTCAAAAAGCGGGCTCATTTCTTTCACGGTCACAAAGGCGCGACCAAACTCGCGATGCTTGGAGCTTTCAACCTTGCCACCAAGCTGCATGCACATTGCCTGCTCACCGTAGCAAATACCAAGAACCGGAATACCGGCATCAAAAACGGCCTGAGGGGCTCTGGGAGAGCCAATATCGACCGTTGAAGCCGGACTGCCAGAAAGAATGACACCCTTGGGCTGAAGATCATAGAAAGCTTTTTCCGCACTCTGAAAGGGAACAATCTCGGAATAAACTCCTGCTTCGCGCACCCGTCGTGCGATGAGCTGTGTCACTTGCGATCCAAAATCGATAATGAGAATCTTGTCCGTCATACGTCCTCTTCCTCGTTCATTCCCCTTGCCCCATTGCTGGCGGCATAGATGTTCTACCCTCTTATGACGAAGCGGCATCAAAGGCAATCTCGGAGCAGGAATAAACAGGAGGAGGCAGGCAAAAACTCCGACTTTCCCCAATAGAACGGAAAACAAACAAAGCAATATCGTGCAAGGTCACGCCGAAATGGTCTTGCACATAATGAAAAACCGGATTTATGAGACTATTTGCCTAAATGAGACATACCGTTATCAACGAAGAGACTTGAGAAGCTGGGAAAGGCGAATCCGGTCCTGAACATGCATGCCCTTGAGAAAATCGGACTCCATGTCCATGACGCACCGACCGATTTCTGCGGCAACATCACGCCCCTTCTTGGTCGTTTTGAGCACGACCAGACGTTTATCCTGCTTGTTGACCTCCCGCTTGATGAATTTGCGATCCGTCAACCTTTTGGCAGCCCTTGAAACGGCAACCGTATCGAGCAGAGTGCGAGGCTCAACCTCGCGGACAGAGACCTGACCATCCTTTGCAAGGCTCGCAAGCACCTGCCACTCGGCGAGGCTTATGTCCCAGCGCTCCTGAAGCACTTTGCCGATCCGTCTGGATATGCCCTGAGATATCTCGAGAATTCGATAGGGCAGAAAATTGTCAAGCGTGAAGGCTTGCTCATCGGCAAAAGCCGATGTCGGCGACAATGAGCCATCCTCCTCGAAGTCTTCTTCTTCCGTTTCCAGTTCATCGGAGGCAAGCGCCTCTGGCTTGCGTTCATCCTTGGCCCGCTTCTGAGGCGGAGCAAGGTCCGGCAGCGCATCAAACATGGAAACCTGAATCGCATCACCAGACTTGGCCATCGTCACACCTGCTGTTCATAGGGCTTCTGATGCAAGAGAAAAACACGGAACATCCCGTCGGCGAAAAACCGCGGAACGCAGGCACACTCTCCCGGCACCCGCAAAGCTCACAAGAAGCTTCACTCACCTTGCAATACAACAGCCCGAGGAAAATTTCAATTCACTGGATATGAAATCCCAACAAGCAATTGATGAAAAAGAAGAAAGAGATCCAAGGGATCAACTGCCACGACATTCCATGACGGCAAAGAAGAAACCGTCCGTTGCCGTAGACTGCGGTGTCAGCGTCACACTCATCATGTCCGAAGACCAGGGCTTCGGCGCATCGAAACCAAACAGGTCCTGCCAGACTTCCCCTGCCGAAACCAGTTCGAAATCAGGGTTATTTGCAAGGAAACCATAAATCTGCTCTTCATTCTCCATCGGGATAACCGAGCAAGTGATATAGATGAGAAAACCACCGGGCCTTACAAACTGCCGCGCTTCGGCAAGCGCGATCTGTTGCTCCTCGACCCGCTTGTCAAGCTGATCCTCGCTCAGCTTCCACTTGGTCTCCGGGCGGCGGCGCCACGTTCCGGTACCGGTACAGGGCGCATCCACCACAACGCGATCCATGCGGCCGATGAGATCGTCAAGAGCACCTTCATTGGGGGTTCGGGTCTGCACATTGCGCACCCCTGCCCGGCTCAATCGATCAACGATTGGAGCCAACCGTGCGGCATCCACATCATAGGCATAAATCTGCCCCTTATTCTCCATCTGGGCAGCCATCGCCAAAGTCTTGCCGCCGCCACCGGCACAATAATCAAGCACCTGATCCGACTTGCGAGGAAAAATGAGCCGCGAGACGATCTGACTACCCTCGTCCTGAATTTCGTAAAAGCCCTTTCGGAAGGCTGGATCACCCTGAATGTTAGGCTGGCGATAGTCGCCACTTTGCGCGGCAAAACGCAGACAATCCGGGCTCAGGTTCGTATGCTTGGGTTTGAAACGGGAAAGCTCCTTCTCCACCTTGTCGATAGACGCCTTGAGCGAATTGACCCTGATATCGACCGGAGGACGACAGGAAAAGGCCTGAGCTTCTGCAAGGGCTTCTTCCTCGAAAGCCTCCATGAAGGTCCCCTCCAGCCATTCAGGAATGTCACCGCGCACCCAGAAAGGGGCATCCTTGAGAGATTTCGCCTCGATCGCGGCAATTTCCTTCTCGCTCAAGGCAGTTGGGGAATGCGGATCCTCGGCCATCAATGCCTGAAGCTGCTCAGCAGAATTGCCCCAGTCAAACGCCAGCGCAGCCAATGCCAGCGCCCTCGGGCTGTCATCCCCCATGCGCCAACCGTGCGAGGCACGCCGGCGAAGGGCATCATAAACAATATTCCCTATCGCAGAACGGTCGCCAGAGCCTGCAAAGCGATGATTGCGCCCCCAATCCTTGAGCGCTTCAGCGACCGGGCGCTTGCGTCCCTCCACTTCTTCGAGCACTTCAATTGCGGCTTGCAGGCGACCACCAAGTTTCATTTCACACCATCCAGACTTGACCAGCCGGGCAGACAGTCCCGACCATTTGAGAAGATGCATGTAAACGAATTGCGCCGCAAGGCCAAGCCTCAAACGTCGATTTCTCTTGCAAAGGCAGAGAAAACTCAACAGCCGAACTATTTAAGCTTTGGAAATGGTTGCCTGTTCGAGCCGCCAGATTGCCCCTGATGCATGAGCAGAGGTTTTTTGATCGGCATCATGTTTCCCGGAAGAGGCACTTCGGCAGTCCCGTTGATCAAGGCAAGAGTTTCCTCATTGCTCAATGACTTGAGATGATTCATCTGCCACGGTGCACCCTTGACCTCATAAAGCGTCTTCAGACCACTGCTCCCGAACTCAAGAATAACAAAGGCCGAACTGCTTCGCCCCAGCATCCACATGACGGAAATATCTGGAATGCCGTTTCCGGTCATGTCACGAGGCCCGTTAACGCTGGTCACGAAATTCCCGACTTCAGGCCTGCCTGCCTGAAAAACGGACTTCCCATATTGCGTAATCTTGACGCTGTTATTTTCCGTATCAAGCACATAGCCATTTTGCAGTGTGATCTTGTTCTCGCTGGCCACTCCGCCGGACAAAGCAACAGAAGCCGTTAGCATCAAGGCAGAAACGGCCAAAAAACACTTATGGAAAACGGACATTTTGATCCTCCCTCACTCTCTCTGAACCATAAAAACCATCTGGCAGAAAAGAACAACTGGCCACATCGCCACACGAAAAACAGCTTACGCAATAACAAGTGTATCGGCAAAACCATACGCTCGGGAAATAAAGGGAACAGGCAAAGCCTGCCAAACGGATCAGAACCACCTGAACCATTTGAAAAGTGACAGCTGCACCGAGACGATGATGGCGAGAAATCCGAGAAAGACCCAAAAAGCCCAAGCATAACTGGCTCCGGGAATACCGCCGACATTGATGCCAAGCAGGCCGGTCAGAAAACCCAGTGGCAGAAAGATCGCTGCGATCATGGACAGGATATACATATGCTTGTTCAATCGATCTGCCAGAACATGCGCGATCTCGTCTTTCACGATCTGAGACCTCTCGCGAATGGCATCCAGGTCTTCCACATTTCGCGTAAGGTGGTTGTAGACTTCCTGCAAATGGCGACGGTGAAATTTGTCAAGCCACTCGAAGTCCGCCATTCTGAAATGATCGATCGCATCGCGCTGAGGCGCCAGATACCGTCGGAACATGATCGCCTGAATGCGGACATCGATGATCGACTCGCGCAATTTCGGATCGCTTTCCAAAAGAACCTTTTCCTCGATATCGTCAGCCCGATCATCGAGCGAACGCAAGATCGGCTCCATGCGAGCAAACAAACGCTCACACAGCATGGTCACAAAATGTCCGGTATTGCGCGGCCCGGTACCCGCCAAAAGCTTGGCTTCGATGTCGGCCGCTGCCCTGATGCGCTTTCGACTGACCATGATGATGCGAGAGCGCTCCACCCACAAAGAGATCGAAACCATGTCTTCGGGATCTTCATTCTCATTGAGGTTGACCCCTCTCAACACCAATAAGGCCCCATCACCAATTTGTGTCATCCGCGGACGGCTCACATCATCAAGCAAGGCATCTATGATGAAGGGATCGAGCGCTTCAAACTCGCTTTCAAGACAATGCCGGGAGTCCGCATCGTTGCCATCAAGATGGATCCAGACGAGCCCTTCGAGCCGATCCGCCCTGGAAATCTTCTCTGCGGACAACACGGTTCCACCACCTTGCCCATCCAGCATGAAGGCCCTCACTACATGGCTCGTCATTTGAAACTCCCTTCTAAACAATTCTGACAATGAAGCTTAGCGAGCAAACCCACCCACCTCAAGCGCGCACAAGACCAACGGTCGAGATCAATCACGGCATCAAATCTCATTTATAGCCATGTGAATACAGAAAGACCGATGAAGCTTGGCACTAATTATCAAAGAGGAACTGAAGAAAATTCATTAAAAAATCTCAACCGTCATTCGAACAACATAAAGATTTTTCACGAGGCCAATTGCAACGCGTACCAAGAATCCACCAGCCAAAGAAAAAGCCAACAGGACCATGGAAAAGCCCCAAGGTCCTGTTGGCTGAAATGCTGAACCCTCAAAAAGGTCCTAACTAGGCGGTTGTGCCGTAGTTGGGCGATTCTCTGGTGATGGTCACATCATGGGCGTGGCTCTCACGCAAGGAAGCAGAAGAGATCCGCACAAATTTCGCGCGATTGCGGAATTCCTCGAGATTCTTCGAACCCGTATAGCCCATGGCTGCGCGCAGGCCTCCGGCCAGCTGGTGCAGAACCGCAGAGGCAGCCCCCTTGTAAGGAACCTGACCTTCAACCCCTTCAGGCACGAGTTTGAGCTTATCCCGCACTTCCGCCTGGAAATAGCGATCAGCCGAGCCGCGCGCCATGGCCCCGACAGACCCCATGCCACGATAGGATTTGAAGGAACGACCCTGATAGAGATAGACTTCCCCCGGGCTTTCATCCGTGCCAGCGAGCAAGGATCCTGCCATGGCGACCTTGGCACCACCGGCAAGAGCCTTGGCCAGATCGCCGGAGAATTTGATACCGCCATCGGCGATGGTCGGAACACCGGACTCTTCGGCCGCCTTGGCACAATCCATCACGGCAGTGAGCTGAGGAACACCGACGCCAGCCACGATCCGGGTCGTGCAAATGGAGCCCGGTCCAATACCAACCTTGACAGCGTCAGCACCTGCATCGATCAGTGCCTTTGTTGCATCGGCCGTTGCCACGTTGCCCGCGATCAACTGAACCGAATTGCTCTCTTTCTTGATGCGAGCAACCGCGTCAATGACATTCTGGCTGTGGCCGTGGGCTGTATCAATGACCAGCGCATCAACCTCGGCATCGATAAGAGCCATCGCACGTTCATAACCATCGGTGCCAACGGAGCAGGCAGCCGCGGTTCTGAGGCGCCCATGACGGTCCTTGCAGGCGTTGGGATTGAGGCGAGACTTCTCGATGTCCTTGGACGGTAATAAGTCCGACGCAATGGAATTTCTCATCCACCACCAACAGTTTTTCAATGCGATGCTGGTGCAAAAGCCGCTTGGCCTCATCCTGATTGACCTGTTCGGTCACGGTTATCAGGTTGTCCCGCGTCATAAGCTCATAGACCCGCTGCTCCGGATCGGAAGCAAAGCGCAAGTCACGGTGGGTCAGAATCCCGACAAGACGTCCGGTTTTCTCGCCTTCCTTGCTGCCTTCCACCACTGGAACGCCGGAAAAGCCGTGTTTGCGCGTGAGCGCCTTGGCCTCGGCCACTGTATAGTCGGGAGTGATCGTCAAGGGATTGACGACCATGCCGCTTTCGAATTTCTTGACCTGGCGAACCTGCTCGGCCTGCTCTTCATGGGTCATGTTCTTGTGAATGACGCCCATGCCGCCGGCCTGCGCCATGGCAATCGCCATCTTGGCTTCGGTGACAGTATCCATCGCAGAAGAAAGCAGAGGCAAATTCAGCTCTATTTCCTTGGTCAATTTGGTGGTGATGCTGACTTCACCGGGCATGACGACAGAATGATCCGGCTGAAGCAGGACATCGTCAAAGGTCAATGCCTCTTGTCCGGTAGAAGGTTGTAATATGATGGCCATGCCAACTCTCCTCTGAGTTTGGTTCACGCTTAGCATTAAAAGCCGTAAACACGGTGCCAAAAGGATGTAAGCCCCTGTCGCGCCCGCATAAATCAACGAACGAAATGTAAAAAGACAGAGACAAAAGGATAGAAGTTGACGCTGGTCACTACCATGCCTTGGCCGCCTTGCATAGGGGAAAGATCGTCCCTCACAGGCTTTTTAAGCAAATCTTGGTTAAGAAGACACATTTGGCCAGCCAATCTCATGGCAACTCCCTGACGGATAAAGCACCCGCATTGTGGAATATTCGGGTCGCCGCGCTTCAGATGGCCCACAGGACACACGCTGAAGAATAAGCAAAATTACGTGAGCCATTTTGACGCATACTGAAATGATTTTTATCAAGTAAAAGCAGGTTATTGTCAGCAGAATGGGCTCTCTAGCTGCAATGCAGCATGGCTGCTGGCTCAGCAAAGACTCATCATCAAGGGGAGATATCAAGATGTCTGACGGAACAATGCGCGCCTTTCCGCCAATCGTTGCCCGCTTCACCCGACATTTGCCCCTCTTGCCGATGGAACGACTTGTCGCTGAGATTTCCAACCGATTCGCAAGCCAGAATCCCGACTTCTTTGAACGCCTTGGTGACTATGCCAGCAAGTCTTTCGTCATTGTCCCCACGGACCTTGACTGGATGACGAGCCTCAGCTTTCACAATGGGCGCGTACAGCTGCGTCTCTCGCGGTCGCTGGACGCCTTTCCAAATCGCGACGTGACCGTCACGGCCCCCTTTCTGTCCCTGCTTGACCTGCTCGATGGAGAAGAAGATGGGGACGCCCTGTTTTTCTCGCGCGATCTGACGATCGAGGGTGATACGGAAGCCGTTCTGGCGCTCCGCAATGCAATCGACGATGCGGAGATCGACTTCATCCATGAATGCGCACAATTGGCCGGGCCATTGAGCCAACCGGTCGAGAGGGGTGGAAAATGGGTGTTTGACACGATCCGAAAATTCCCCTGGATGAAAAAAGAACCAGCCGCAGAGTCTGACCAACCGGGCATGCCGATGCCCGGCCCATATCCGACTTGATCCGATTATTGAAACGAATTGGAACTTCGACCAATGACACAGAAAGCCATGGAACTGGTCTGTCCGGCAGGAACTCCGGCGGCCCTTCGAACGTCGGTTGACGCAGGTGCCGACACGATCTATTGCGGCTTCCGCGACCAGACAAATGCGCGCAATTTTCCAGGCCTGAACTTCTCTCGCAAGGAAATGCAACAAGGCATTGCCTACGCAGCTGAACGGGGAGCCAAGGTTCTCACCGCAGTGAATACGTTCGCTCAGGCTGGCAACATGGACCTTTGGTATCAAGCCATTGATGATGTCGCCGCATCAGATGCCCATGCGGTCATTCTTGCTGATATCGGTCTGCTCGACTATGCCGCGAACAAGCATCCTGATTTGCGCGTCCATCTCTCGGTGCAGGCGGCGGCGGCCAATGCCGACATGATCAATTATTATGTCGAGGAATTCGGTGTGAAACGGGTTGTTCTGCCCCGGGTTCTCACGGTGCAGGAAATTGCGGCAATCAATCGTGAAATCCGTTGCGAAACGGAAGTCTTCATCTTTGGCGGACTGTGCGTCATGGCGGAAGGGCGTTGTTCGCTGTCGTCCTATTGCACCGGCAAATCCCCGAACATCAACGGCGTTTGCTCCCCTCCCGGTTCGGTAAAATATGAAGACCGCGATGATTGCCTCGAGAGCACACTTGAAGGCATCACGATCAACCAATATCCAAAGGGAGTGGCTGCCGCATATCCGACGCTCTGCAAGGGGCGGTTTGAATCACAGGGTGAGGTCGGATATGTCTTTGAAGATCCGGTTAGCCTCAATGCCGCGCATCTGCTGCCACAATTGCAGGAAGCCGGCGTCACGGCGCTCAAGATCGAAGGACGGCAGCGCGGCAAGGCCTACATGGCTCAGGTCGTCAAAAGCTTCCGGCAGGCTGTTGATGCTGTGGCAAAGGGCTCTAGCATCGACCTTGACCAGATCCTTGCCCCCATGACTGAGGGCCAGAAGAGCACCAAGGGCTCCTACCAGAAAACATGGCGATAGGGAAAAGAGAAATGCAAGACACTGAATTGACCCTTGGCCCCTGCCTCTTCAACTGGTCGGAAGATGCCTGGCGCGATTTCTACTTCAGAATCGCGGACGAAAGTGATTTCGACCTCGTCTATATCGGCGAGGCGGTTTGCTCAAAGCGGCTTCCCTTCCGCAACAATGCCTTGCCGGATATTCTGGAGCGCATGCAAGCTGCTGGAAAGAAAGTGATTTTCTCGACTCTGGCCCTGGTGACGACAAAACCGGAGCGCAAGACGCTCAAGGACCAATGCGAGCAGGACATGTGGATGGTCGAGGCCAATGACCTGACAGCGCTCGCTTTCCTCAAGGACAAGCAATTTGTCATCGGCCCCTATATCAATATCTATAATGAGGCAGCCGTCCAATCACTGGTATCGCGCGGCGCAGTGCGTTTTGTCATGCCGACAGAAGTCCCCGCCACCACCATCGCACAGATCATCAAGGCAGCCCCTCACCCCAAATATGAAGTGCAGATATTCGGTCGCCTGCCTCTGGCCCTGTCAGCACGCTGCTATCACGCCCGTCTTCACCATCTATCCAAGGACAGTTGCCGTTTTGTCTGCGATCAGGATCCCGATGGCCGTGACGTCAAGAGCCTTACGGGGCAGCCATTCCTTGCGATCAATGGCATCCAGACCATGTCCTACGGCAGTCAACTGCTACTCGAGGAGTTGCCAGACCTTGCAAAGGCTGGTGTCAACGCCTTCCGTCTTTCCCCTCACACCGGCGACATGATCGCAGTTGCCGAACAGTTCCGGGCCTTCATGAAGGGGAATATCGATGCCGGAGAAGCCAGAAGTAAAATCTCGGAGCTGATGCCAGGTCATGAATTTGTCAATGGCTTCAGCCATGGTGCACCCGGCATGCACCAGATCGACGAGGCGCTGGCTTTGAGCTGAGACGAGAGCGTCGGACAAAAAAATCGGGCACCAGTAAACTGGTGCCCGTCAACACGTTATGTGCATATTCCATCCCCGTTACAAGTCATATGGAAAGTGTGCATCTTTCTCGAGAAACTGTCGCAAATTTCCGATCGATGCCGACACCCAAGACTAATGCAACCGGATCCATTCCCTTGCCTGCCGCTGAGCTTTGGCAATCTCTGCGCCAGACATTTCTTCAGCCAGTTCCTGACGGCGAATTGCCGCTTCGACGTTGCCCTTCATGGCTGCCAGATTGAACCATTTGTGAGCTGCAATCAGATCCGGTTCACCCTGATCTCCAATTGAATGTGACAGCCCCAACTGAAAGAAAACTTCATCGGTTGCATTTTTACCAACACCATTCAACTCGGCGGAATCAAACTCGATACGTGCCATTTCATCATCCCCATTCACTTTCATTTGCCGACCGGTTTCATCGGTCATTTTGTGAGCATTTTTGCCCGTCCTGATAAGTTCAATGGTGAAATAAATCTCTCAATTCGACGTAAATAGAGTTGGTTACCGCAATGAAAACAAAAGGTTACGCGCTTGTAAACTTTACTTTTGCTAAACCCTGACTTTGGCCGACTTCCGCCAACTTCCTCCAGAATTAGAGACAAATATGAACAAACGGACTAATAGTTTGGAAACCATACGACATTTTTCCTCATGCCCTCACTAAGGATGATTCCTTAGGCTGTTGATTTCTCACAGTAAAAAAGCCCCCAGAGTCCAGACCCGGGAGCTTTACGTTTTTCAGTCAGGAAAAAGCAGAACAAAGAGGGCTATCTGGCCCGCTGATTGAAGAGAATGGACTGCGCAGCCTTGTCCTTGGCCAGATCCAGCTTTGCCCGCTCTTCCTTTCCAAGCGCCAGACCGGTGGCAACTGCTGGCCTGGTTTTCAATGCCTCAAACCAGCGTTTGACATTGGGGAATTCCGCAAGATCAATTGCCTGCCGCTCATGAGGCACCACCCAGCCAATAATTGCCATATCCGCAATGGAGTAGTTGCCAGTGACAAAGTCCTTGCCTTCCAGGGCCTTGTTCAGGACACCATAAAGCCGATGCGTCTCGTCCCGATAGCGGTTGATCGCATAGTCGATCTTCTCCGGCGCATAGGTACCAAAATGATGGTTTTGCCCCAGCATCGGGCCGAAACCGCCCATTTGCCACATCAGCCATTGCTCAACGGCAACCCGGCCTCTTTCATCGTCGGGAAGAAAGCGCCGAAATTTGCGCGCAAGATAAAGCAGAATGGCCCCGGATTCGAAAATCGAAATCGGTTTGCCATCCGGGCCTTCAGGATCCACCAGAGCGGGCATCTTGTTGTTGGGAGAGATCTCGAGAAAGTTCGGCTTGAACTGATCCCCTGCACCAATATTGACATAGTGGACATCATAGGGAACGCCAAGCTCTTCGAGCATGATCGTGATCTTCCAGCCATTGGGTGTCGGCCAGTAATATAGATCAAATGGGGTGGTTTGGGCGGTCATAATCGGTCTCCTGACTTCCAGAGCATTTGAGATGCTCTGCCTTTTTAACAATGATCTCAATCACATATGCATGAGGCTATCAGTTGACCAGAGACATCACACAAGAGTGAAAGGCAAAGGGTCAAAGCTTCATTTTGTAACCGATATGGCTGGCTTCAAACCCCAACCGATCATAGAAGCGCTGCCCGTCAACCCGCTGCTTGTTCGTGGTCAACTGCATCATTCCGCAACCATCAGCTCTGGCTTTCTCGATTGCATAGTCAAACATCTGTTTGCCAATACCCTGTCCACGCATAGTGGACGCGATACGAACCGCTTCGACTTCGGCGCGTTTACAGGCGCCGACTGACAGTCCCTGCATGTAAATCAGCTGGAATGTGCCTATTGGCTCGTCATTTTCATCGCACACAACAAACAGATTGTTGTTGGGATCGGCGTCCATGGTCTCAAAGGCCGCGAGATAAGGAGCCAGATCACTTTGATTCTCGCGATTGGCTCCCAAGAAATCATCTGTAAGCATGGCTACAATCGCGGCAACATCATCGCGTCGCGCTTCGCGAATCGGAAAATCTGGCATATGAGCCCTCCCTTCAAGCAAACCTAAACACATCAGGAAAAACAGGATCGCTAGAGCCTATCCCATAACGCCCCAAGGTCAACAGCGTCCATACCGGTGAAATAGGGATGCAGCCATATAATCAGACAATAGATGACGACAGACATCAGGATGATATTGAACTCGATGAACAGAGGCTTGACCGCAGGCGGCGTATAGGGGCCATCACGGCGGCTTGATCCCCACATGGAGATGAAGGACCAGACAAGCATTCCGCCGAACAGCACCAGCGAGCGAGGATCGTTGTTGACGAGCAAATGTCCGATGGCCCAGAGCGCCATGCCCCAAAGCATCGGATGCCGGACAACACGGCGGATACGACTTGGAGCTTTTGCAGCACCAAACAGGATCATGGAAAACAGCAAGAGGGTGTAGTTCGCGTGACGGGTCCAGTCCTCACTGTAAAGATCGCCCACATATCCCGCCTCCCCTGCGCTACGCCAGCCAAAGACGATAAGCACCAGCGACAGAACAATCAGCAGCGTGAAAGCGCCCTTGTAAGGCCCCTCTCCCATTCTGGCAATCAGCTCTTTGCGCTTCTGCGGCAAGAAAATCGGGAACACATGCACCAGAAACCACAGCAGCACACCCACAATCAACATTGTCATAACCTGGTCCTCTCAATTGTCCTGCCCCATATTCAATGGAGCCTGTCTTGCCTGTTCGAAGCAAGGAAATTAATTATCGCGATACATATATACGACACATCAAGAGCAATGTCAGCCCTCAAGACATGAAATGCCACCTGTTTTACGCCTTAATATACGCGCCTGAAGAACCGCGCAGGCCCATTGCTGCCAAGCTCCAGAGAACTCTGCGAACCACAGGCAAAGAAAAAGCGCGAACCATGGTCGCGCTTTTTTGTTTCATTCATATGGCGACAAAGCCCTAATCGAGACCGAGCTTGTCTTTCAGAATCTGGTTGACAGCCTGCGGGTTGGCTTTGCCCTGGCTGGCTTTCATCACCTGCCCAACAAACCAGCCGATAAGACCCGGTTTGTCCTTGACCTTCTCGACCTGATCAGGGTTGTTGGCGATGATGTCATCGACAATGGCTTCGATCGCGCCGGTGTCAGTCACCTGTTTCATGCCTTTGGCTTCAACGACTTCCGCAGGATCTCCGCCCTCGGTCCAAATGATCTCGAACAGATCCTTGGCGATCTTGCCGGAAATATCGCCAGCCTTGATCAGATCAACGATCTTGCCGAGCTGATCGGCAGAGACGGGACTGTCGTCGATATCAAGCTGCTCTTTATTCAACCGGCCAAGCCACTCGTTGATCACCCAGTTGGCGGCAAGTTGCGCATCGCGTCCCGTAGCCACTTTTTCGAAGAAATCAGCGAGGCGCTTGGAGGCAACGAGTACAGAAGCATCATAAGGCTTCAAACCGAGTTCCGAGATGAAACGCTCACGCTTGTCATCTGGCAGTTCCGGCAGGGCCTTGCGAAGCTCATCGACATAGGCATCGTCAAATTCGAGAGGCAACAAATCGGGATCCGGGAAATAGCGATAGTCATGCGCCTCTTCCTTGGAACGCATGGACCGGGTTTCCCCTTTCTTGGCGTCATAAAGCCGGGTTTCCTGATCGATACTGCCACCATCTTCCAGAATGGCAATCTGACGCCGGGCTTCATACTCGATGGCCTGACCGATGAAACGGATCGAGTTCATGTTTTTGAGCTCGCACCGGGTGCCGAACGGTTCGCCCGGACGACGGACAGAAACGTTGACGTCCGCCCGCATGGAGCCTTCTTCCATATTGCCGTCAGAGGTACCGAGATAGCGAACAATGGTCCGCATCTTTGTCATATAGGCCTTGGCTTCCTCGGAAGAGCGAATGTCCGGTTTGGACACAATTTCCATTAGCGCAACGCCGGAGCGGTTCAGATCCACAAAGGACATGGTCGGATGCTGATCGTGCATCGATTTGCCCGCATCCTGTTCCAGATGCAGACGCTCGACGCCTACCTCAACCCGTTCGCCATCCAGCATGTCCAGGATGACAACACCTTCGCCAACAATCGGATCCTTATATTGCGAGATCTGATAGCCCTGTGGCAGATCGGGATAGAAATAGTTTTTACGGTCAAACAACGAACGATTGTTAATCGTGGCCTTCAGACCAAGCCCGGTCCGGATCGCCTGCCGCACGCATTCCTCGTTGATCACCGGCAGCATGCCAGGCATGGCCGCGTCAACAAAGCTCACATGAGCGTTGGCCTCGCCACCGAATTTGGTTGACGAGCCGGAGAAAAGTTTTGCTTCGGAAGCCACCTGGGCATGGATTTCCATGCCGACGACCACTTCCCAGTCGCCGGTTGCTCCCTTGATCAATTTGCTGGACGCTTCAGCCATATTTTCGTCCTCAGCTTTACCGGAGCGCGGTCTCGCAGCTCCTAACATGATTGAAAGGCGCGCCAAAAACGCGCCAGATGTCTAATCTGCTTCGCCCTGATGAGCCGCAATTGCACTCTCTTCATAGGCGATGTTGACTTCGATCAGGTCTTCCCAAAATTGCATATAGAGATCTGGAGCCAGATCATGAGTTTCCAGCTCCGCCAAAACCTTGTCGAGCACCGCTTTGACGCGATCATCATCGCGAGCCTCGGAAGGATCCTGTTTGATCTCCGCCATGCGCCGCACATAGGAATCCCGTTCGGCAAACAACGCCACAAGCGCCCGATCAAGTCGGTCGACCTCTTCGCGAATATGTGCCTTTTCAGTGCATTCTTCAGCTTTGCGCATGGCGTTCTCTCTGCATGGGATGACCGATCTCACCACCACTTGGCGGGCGCGTCCATGATGCCGGCGGCATCCTCAAGCGCCCCTGCGGTACGAAACAGGGTTTCCTCATCAAAGGCCTTGCCGATCAACTGCAACCCCATCGGAAGACCGATGGCATTTTTGCCTGAAGGAACCGTAATCCCCGGAAGACCAGCCATGTTGACGGTCACCGTGAAAATGTCGTTGAGATACATCTCGACCGGATCAGTGATTTCCTTGTTGAGTTCAAACGCAGCCGAAGGTGTAGCCGGCGTCAGGATGGTGTCGACTTTCTCGAAGGCCTTGTCAAAATCCTGCTTGATCAAAGAGCGGATCTTCTGGGCGCGCAGATAGTAGGCATCATAGTAACCGGCAGACAGCACATAGGTGCCGATCAGCACACGACGCTTGACCTCGGAGCCGAAACCGGCCGCGCGGGTCTTTTCATACATGTCGATGATGTCGTCACCATTGACCCGCAGGCCATATTTCACACCGTCATAACGGGCAAGGTTCGAGGAGGCCTCGGCAGGAGCCACGATATAATAGGCAGGCAGCGCATATTTGGTCATGGGCAGGGAAATATCGATGATCTCGGCACCCGCTGCTTTGAGCCATTCGATACCCTGTTGCCAGTTGGCTTCCACTTCCTCTGGCATGCCATCAACGCGATATTCCTTGGGAATGCCGATTTTCATGCCTTTGATGTCACCGGTCAGCGCGGCTTCATAGTCTGGCACAGGAAGATCAACGCTAGTGGTATCCTTGGGGTCAACCGACGCCATGGATTTGAGCATGATGGCAGCATCGCGAACCGTGCGTGCAATCGGCCCGGCCTGATCGAGCGAGGACGCGAAAGCAACCATGCCCCAACGGGAACAGCGACCATAGGTCGGCTTGATGCCAACCGTGCCGGTGAAGGCAGCAGGCTGACGAATGGAGCCACCGGTATCCGACGCCGTTGCAGCCGCACAAATGCGCGCAGCAACAGCCGCAGCAGAACCGCCCGAAGAACCACCGGGCACCCGATCGATCTCTTCGCCGGTTGCACGCCAGGGGTTTTTCACGGGGCCGAAATAGCTGGTCTCGTTGGTCGAGCCCATGGCAAACTCGTCCATATTGAGCTTGCCGAGCATCACCGCACCATCGTCCCAGAGATTCTGCGTCACCGTGCTTTCATATTCCGGTTTGAAGCCATCCAGAATATGCGAGCACGCATAAGCACCGACGCCCTTGGTGCAATAAAGGTCCTTGATACCAAGCGGAATACCTTCAAGAGGTCTTGCCTCGCCCTTTGCAAGGCGCTCATCCGATGCCTTGGCCATCTCGAGCGCCTTTTCCGGCACTTTGGTGATATAGGCATTCAGAACATTGGCGCTGTCCATTGCCTTGATATAGCTCTGGGTCAGCTCGCACGCTGAGAATTCTTTTTTTGCCAGCCCGTCGCGGGCCTCAGCAATTGTCAAAGCCGTGAGATCTGTCACGTGAGGTCATCCTCATCACTTTGCAGGAGGGGACCATATATTGGTCCGCACAATCCATCGAATTGAAAAAGGGGTTCTGATCATCGAGCCACTTGTGGCTGATGAGCACGCAAAAGGTCTACTCGATGACCTTTGGAACCATGAAATAATTGTCTTCAGAAGCAGGCGCATTGCTGACAACACGGTCGGCATAATTGCCGTCAGTCACGACATCATCGCGCTTTTTCATTTTCTGGGTAACCACCGAGGTCATGGGATCGACACCCTCGACATCGACTTCGTTGAGCATCTCGACCCAATTGAGGATCGAATTCAATTCACCCTTAAGGCTTTCCGCCTCTTCTTCTGTAACGGACAGGCGGGCAAGACGAGCCACGCGCTTAACCGTATCCTTGTCAATTGACATCGATAAAAGCCTTCCAAATAAATGTCCGAGTAGCGCCCTCTTTCCGGCGCCCCCTGCTCGAACCAGCAACGAGTCTTTTGCCACTCATATTGGGCTATAGCATCTCTGCACTTTTACGCGCAACTCCAAGCGCGAACAGATGCGGCACTGGAAGGCATTTTCTCCACCAAAGCCGCTTGTAAGGGACCGGCAGAGCCGAAGGAACCGGAGAAAAGACAAAAAAAGAACCAAATGGATCTCCTTGCCGTGCCTGCCTGGACAGACGCGGAGGATCCCCAAGACAGGATAATCGCAAGCATCAGGAATTGATGGCAGCTTTCTGGTCGGACGTAGCTTGGCAAATGAAATCACTCACCTGATCGGCGGGCATGGGCTTGCCAAGGAAATATCCCTGAGCTTGTTCACATGCAATGCTATTCAGATACTCAAGCTGCTCTGGCGTTTCCACACCCTCGGCGATCACTGTTTTGCCAAGAGACCGGCCAAGCTCGACGATGGCCCTGAGGATCACACAGGGAGCAGCATCCTGACGTCTTGTTTCGAGAGCTCCCAGAAAGCCCCGATCGATCTTGATCTTGTCAAACGGGAATTCGCTGAGATAGCTCAGACTGGAATAACCTTTGCCGACATCATCAAGAGCAATATCAACTCCGAGCATTTTCCAGCTTTCAATCTGGTTCCGCTCTTCCTGATCCCCCTCGAGCATGACGGACTCGGTAATTTCCAATTCCAACTGCCCCGGCCGCAAACCGGATTGGAACAGGCATTTGCCAAGTGCAATGGCAAAATTCGGATTGCGCAATTGCAAGGCCGACACATTCACCGCCACGAAAAGATGCCGTGGCCATTTGCGCGCTTCCTCGCAAGCGGTTTTCAGAACCCAGCGTCCGAGTTCCTCAATCAGATTGTTTTCCTCCATGATCGGAATGAACACATCGGGAGGAATGAAGCCACGTCGAGGATGGTTCCAGCGAGACAAGGCTTCAAACCCCACAAGCTCGCCGGTCTGCAAATTGAATTGCGGCTGGAAATACAGCTCGAACCCGTCATTTTCAAAAGCCGCCCTGATGTCTTCGAGCAACTCGTAGCGTTCGATCAACTGGACCCGCATGGCAGGATTGAAAATGCGGTAGGCGCTTTCTCGCAGCCTTTTGGCTTCATACATGGCAAGATCAGCATCGCCAAGCAAAGCTTTCAAGTTGGTCGATTTGCCTTCTGACAATGCAATGCCGACGCTCGCACCGATCCGGAAGCAAACATCATTATAGGAGACTTCTGCATCGACAATTGTCAGAATCCGGTTGGCGATGATCTCGATTTCATGCTCATTCAAGGTCCGGTTGAAAAGGACAACGAACTCGTCCCCCCCATACCGGACAACCGCGTCACTCTCCAATATGCCGCGCTTCAGCCTTCGCCCGATCGTTCGCAACGCGTAATCACCGAAATCGTGCCCGTAATTGTCGTTGACCATCTTGAAGCCGTTGAGGTCTACCCAAAAGACAGTAACGCCTTTAAGGTGTCCACTCGCCAGTTGCTCCGAACAGGTTTCAATAAACTCGAGGAAATAGGCACGGTTGAACAAGCCGGTCAGAGAGTCCCGATAAACAAGGGTGCGCAACTGCCTTTCATTTTCCCTCAACTTGGCTTCGGCCACAGCCTGTTCGGAAATATCGATGCGACGAGACATGATCGCGCCCGATGCGGACCGCGTTCGTGTATAGATATAGGTCTTGTCGCCAATCTTCTGAGTTTCGCGCTGGCTCTCGACCAACTGGCTTTCGAGTTGTTTTCGCTGCTCAAGATAAACGTCAGGGGCGTTCAACGCGACCGGGTCGGATATGACACCGGCCTCCAGATCCATCCGGTAAAGCTCCAGATGTGTCTTGCCGGCAATGCCCGAACGATCTGGATAATGTGGGAAAACACGATGATAGGCCTCATTGCTGAAAATCACGCCTTCTTCTTCTTCTCCATAAAAGACAATCGCTTCTTCGCTTTGCTCCAGCGCCTCAAGCACCATGCTGGAAAGGCGTCTTTTGTGCAATGTACCCAAGGTTCGAGCACCGAGAGCTGTGAGGTTAAAAACCATCTTCTCGTTGACATCCCGGGACAATTCATCATTGACACTATCATCGAATGAGAGGATGAGACCACCAAGCAACATGCCGTCATCATCAATGATCTTCGAGCAGGTGGACAGTCGGTTGCTGCTCAGCTCGTCGCTAAAATCCGGCACCGGCCCGTCATGTAAAAGCCAGTTTTCGACACTGTCCTGGTCAACAGCAATCGTCTCGCACCCAAGATCGGCGGCCAAACGGAGAGACTTGCCGTGGATGCCCGTAACATAAGCGCGCAAAGCAACATTCTGCCGCAAAGTACCGGCAGCTTTTCTCATTGCAATGAAGAGTTCGGTCTCAGTTGTTGCTCTTACAATTTCATGAGCAATAGAAATCGCTAGCCCGGCATTAATTTCAAAGCGCCCCATTCTGCACCTCAACCTTCTCATGTCCCAGTAAACCATATAACAATAGTTGTAAAAAAAGCTTTACACACACAAATACTGTGGTGAAATTCGTTTCAGAAATGAACTGATACAAAAAAAATCATTTCAAAAATCTGGCACAAGAAAACTGAAACTTATAAAGTTACACAAAATTGAAAATATAATTCCGTAAGGCTTTATACTGAGCAACAGCGCTCAAAATTTCGTTTTGCCAACCTATAAGTGCAGATGCAACCAAGACCATGTTTAAGGCCTCAATTGCCGGATTGGTATCTTTGAATCGTCATGGTAATGTCTCTACAATTTCCCCAAAAAGGTATCGAACGTCATGGCAAGAAAGAAAAAGAACAAGCCCCCCATAGATATTCCATTGCTGGAGCTCACTGCCATAGTGTCACCCCGCCAAAGGTTGCTCGGGTTTGACCTCGGAACGAAAACCATTGGGCTTGCGATATCTGACACTGGAAAGCGCATAGCAACACCACTCGAAACGCTCCACCGGACCAAATTCAGCAAGGACGCGGAGCGGTTGCTCGCCCTGTGCTCCGAGCACGAAGTGGGCGGCTTCATTCTGGGGTTGCCTCTCAACATGGATGGGTCTGAAGGCCCCAGAGCCCAGGCCACTCGGGATTTTTGCCTGTCGCTCAGAGATTTCTGGCTTGAAAAGCAATTGGAGCCTTTTCCGTTGAGCTTTTGGGATGAACGCCTGTCTACTGTCGCAGTGACGCGTACCCTGCTTGATGCCGATACCTCTCGCAGCCGGAGAGGCGAAGTCGTCGACAAAATGGCAGCATCCTATATTCTTCAGGGTGCCCTGGACCGGAGCAACCATACAGCAAGCGATTGAAGACAAATTCGTAAAATAAGAAACACAAAGCATAAAACGAGCGAATTATTTAGCAAAAGCAAAACTTTACAAAGGTCACCATTACACAATATTATGGAACACCACTCGTTTGGCTTTTGCCAGACTGAGCGAAATCATTTTCTTCAATTCTCAGAGACTGAGCCACGCCCCTCGTCGTTCATCATCTTTTCTTGCCAGAGAAGAGATAAACTCTGAATATGGTCGCCCCGCTACGAACCTGTTCCGTCAAGAATGACATGAGGAGCCAATAGAAAAACGATCTCGGCCTCTGTTGTATCAAGAGAACAGCAGAGTAATCCAATGTATGAACCACTCCATAATCTGCTCACAAGGATTGTAAAAACCGGCAATCTGACAGTCATTTGGGCCTCGGGAGAAACCGTCTCTTATGGCGATAGTTCCGGCATGCAGGTTTGCGTCCGCGTGACCGACGAAGAAGCCGAACGGCTGTTGGCCAGAGACCCAGAACTCACCCTTGGTGAGATGTATATGCAAGGGCGCTTTGTCATCGATGAGGGAGACATCTATGATTTCTTCTCTCTTATTCGAAACAACACGCTGGATAGCATTTTTTCTTCTGTCATGAAATTCAGGCGTATGTGGCGCATTCTGAAAGCTCAGGTAGAGACGCGTCTTCCCATCAACAAGAACCGCAGGAATGTCTCCCATCACTATGACCTGACCCCGGCCCTCTTCGACCTGTTTCTCGATGATGACTGGCAATATTCATGTGGCTACTTCGAAACCGAGAACAGCACTCTGGACGAGGCCCAACTGGCCAAGAAACGTCATCTGGCCTCGAAATTGCGTCTGAGCGAAAAGGAAAGAGTGCTTGAAATCGGTTCTGGCTGGGGCGGACTGGCCATTTATCTGGCAGAGACGACGGGCGCAGACATCACTGGCATCACCTTGTCACATGAACAGTTGACTGTCTCCAGTCGTCGGGCCGAAGAACGCAACCTCTCGGATCGGGTTCGTTTCGAGCTGAAAGACTATCGCAACATGAAGGCAGCCCCGTTTGACCGCATCGTTTCGGTTGGCATGTTCGAACATGTGGGCACGGGCCGCTATGACAATTTCTTCCGCAAGTGCTACGAGCTGCTGGATGAAGATGGCATCATGCTGCTTCATTCGATTGGCAGGACAGAACCCGGTTACAACATGACCAATCCGTTCATCGCCAAATATATCTTCCCCGGTGGCTATATCCCCTCATTATCGGAAGTCCTGCCCGCAGTTGAGCGATCGGGTTTTCTGGTACGGGACATAGAAATCCTGCAAATGCATTATGCCTATACCCTGCGTGAATGGCGCAAGCGCTTTGTTGCCCGCAAGGAAGAAGCCATAGCCCTCTATGACGAAACCTTCTTCCGCATGTGGAATTTCTATCTGGCTGGATCGGAAATGGCTTTTGCCTGGGACCGCATGTTCATCTTTCAGATGCAACTCACCAAAAAGCAGCTCATAACGCCCAACATCCGCAACTATATGACCGAAACCGAAAATGCCCTGAAGAAAAGGGAAAGCAATCTGCAACCACATGCGAGAATAAAGCTCTAGCGCTTCGAGAGCTTGCCTCATCTATTATGAATTGACTGGAAAAGCGAAAAATCTCCGCAAAATTCTGCGGAGATTATTATTTATTTCAGCCCCCGCACTTCGATGCCCTTTACCTCCGCATAGCTTTGCGGCAGAAGTATAGCTCTCACCTGTCTACACTCCCCCCCCCCGACAGACAAAAAGGCCTGCCAATGAACCCGATTATCGAAGCCATAATTCCAACCTTTTTCCTGGTCGGCCTGGGGCTTTATATCCGTAGAAGCAATCTTGTCCCTGAAGACCATTGGGCCGGTATGGAGACCATTTCCTACTGGTTGTTTTTCCCGGCGCTCATTTTCAATTCCCTCTACAAGGCCGATTTGAAAAATGTCCCCTTGGGTGACATGACATTTGCCCTGGTGGCTGCCATCATTCTGATGGCCATTCTCATGCTGGCGCTCTATCCGCTACTGCGCTCTGTCTTCTCGGTAGACAACCCCTCCTACACATCGATCTATCAAGGGGTGCTGCGATGGAATGGCTTCATGGCCCTGGCGATTGTCCAGAAGGCCTATGGCGACGATGCAATGGCGCTCGTTGCCGTGGCAATGGCTGCGATGATACCGCTCATCAACATCATTATTGTTGCCATCATGGCCATTTTTGCTGCCGAAACCCGTCCAAGTCTTTCCAATGTTTTGATCAATATCATCAAAAATCCTTTCATCATCGCTTCGGTCGTTGGCCTTTGCGTGAACCTGTTTGAAATTCCGGTCTGGGGACCTCTGGAAGCATCTGTCGACATTACCGGACGTGCAGGTCTCGCCTGCGCCTTGCTCATTGTCGGCTCTGGTCTGAGACTGAAAAACGCCATTCCACCGGCACGCGATGTCTGGTTCGCTTGCATATTGCGCCTCGTCGGTATGCCCGCAATGGCCTTAGGCTTCGGGCTGCTGTTTGGGCTGAGCGGTCATCCCCTTGACGTGGTCATAATCGCGACCGCAGTACCCACTGCGATGAACAGTTATGTACTGGCCAAGAAGATGGGAGGCAACGCACCTCTCATTGCGGCGATCGTCACCTGGCAGACCCCCCTGTCTGCGGTTGCGATCACCGCCTGGTTGAGCTTCATCCATGCCTTTCTCGCAGGCTAGAAGGATAAATGGCACATCCTCCCGGTGTCTGGCTGAACCGGGAGGGCAACCGGCTCCCGGCTTTAGGTGACTTGGTGAAGCTTGAGGGGGACTTGAAGCGAATCCGATTTCGACCTATAGCTATGAATCTAGCGAAACCTCTGAAACGCTAGGAATGAAATCGTGGCATTTGCGCATCGCCATCTGCTCGGAATAGCCGGGCTCACCCCACCCGAAATCACAGCTCTATTGGACTTGGCCGAAGAAGCCGTCGAGATCTCCCGACAGGTCGAGAAAAAAAAGGTCACGCTCAAGGGCCGGACCCAGATCAACCTGTTTTTTGAAGCCTCGACGCGAACCCAAAGCTCTTTCGAGCTTGCCGGAAAACGCCTTGGGGCCGACGTCATGAATATGGCGGTCAGAAACTCATCCGTCAGCAAGGGCGAAACCCTGCTTGATACGGCCATGACGCTCAGCGCCATGAACCCTGATATCCTTGTTGTCCGCCACGCCGCCGCGGGTGCACCCCAGCTTCTTGCCCGCAAGGTCGGCTGCTCGGTGATCAATGCCGGTGACGGGGCTCATGAGCACCCGACGCAAGCCCTGCTCGACGCCTTGACCATCCGTCGCCACAAGAAACGGCTCGACAATCTGGTTGTCGCCATTTGCGGTGACATTTTGCATTCGCGCGTCGCCCGCTCCAACATCCTGTTGCTGACGGCGATGGGCGCGGAAGTCCGCCTGATCGCGCCAACCACCCTGTTGCCAGCCAATGTCGAAGCGATGGGTGTCAAATGCTACAGGAACATGAAAGAGGGCCTTGCCGATGCAGATGTCGTAATGATGCTGCGCTTGCAACTGGAGCGCATGAGCGGTGCCTTTGTCCCTTCCAGCCGTGAATATTTCCACTTCTATGGCCTCGATGAGGAAAAGCTCAAACAGGCCAAAGATGACGCAATCGTGATGCATCCCGGACCGATGAACCGGGGCATCGAGATTGACAGCTCGGTCGCAGATTCAGGCCGATCGGTCATTCATGAGCAAGTAGAAATGGGCGTCGCTGTTCGCATGGCAGTGATCGAAACTCTGGCCAAGAACAGTTTCGAATTTGGCCCGGTGGAAACGGAATAAGAGGGAAAAATGATTATGCCAGAAAGACAGCAAGCAGCGTTTGCCCTCACCAATCTGCACTTGATCGACCCGTCAGCCGGGCTTGATGAAAAAGGCGCGATCCTGGTTGAAGACGGCAAGATCAAGGCTATTGGCGCCAATGTTGCCGGACAGTTGCCCGAAGACATTCTCCGCGTCGATGGCGGTGGCAAGATCGCAGCTCCCGGACTGGTCGATATGCATGTGACCACCGGCGAGCCGGGAGCAGAACACCGCGAGACCCTGCGCAGTGCCAGTCACGCCGCAGCCGCAGGCGGTGTGACCACAATGGCCTGCATGCCAGACACCGACCCCGTGATTGATGACATTGCCCTCGTCGACTTCATCAAACGCCGTGCCCGCGATACCGCCCGCGTTCATGTAAAACCCTATGCAGCCATGACACGGGGTCTTGAAGGCAAGGAAATGACCGAAATCGGCCTGATGCTGGAAGCTGGAGCCGTCGCCCTTTCCAACGGTCGCAAAGCCATTACCAACGCTCAGATCATGCGCCGCGTGATGACTTATGCCAATGATTTCGGCGCGCTCATTGTCCATCATCCCGAAGATCCGGATCTGGTAGGCAATGGGGTGATGAATCTGGGCGAAACCTCGACACGCCTCGGCCTGCCGGGCATTCCATCGGAAGCCGAAACCATCATGGTGGCGCGGGACACCCGCCTTGCCCAGCTCACGGGCTGCCGCTATCACGCCGGTCAGATCTCCTGCGCCGAAAGCCTCGACATCATCCGCAGGGCGAAAGACAAGGGCCTTGACGTGACGTGCGGCGTCTCGATCAACCATCTGACACTGAATGAGAATGACATCGGCCTTTATCGCACCTTCTACAAGATGTCGCCGCCGCTTCGCACGGAAGACGAGCGTCTTGCCATGATCGAAGGGGTCGCAGATGGCACGATCGATGTCATTGTTTCTGCCCATGACCCTCAGGACGTGGATACAAAGCGTCACCCATTCGCAGAATGCGCCGACGGGGCGGTTGGCCTTGAAACCATGCTGTCCGCATCCATGCGGCTGGTCCACGACAATCAGCTCTCCATGACGCAAGTCATCAAGGCGCTGTCGACCACACCTGCTTCCTTGTTGGGTCTTGACGCTGGCAGTCTCAAACCGGGGATGCCCGCAGATATCATCATCTTTGACCCAGATCTGCCTTGGGTCATGCGTCGCGACATGCTGAAATCACGGTCCAAGAACACAGCCTTCCACAAGTCAAAGCTGTCAGGAAAGGTTTTGCAGACCTACGTTGACGGTCAACAGGTTTATCACTACGATCCGAGCTGAAAAATCTGCTAAAATCGCCGGGATGGCGAGATCAATCGAGTCCCGCCATCCGAATGTAAGCGGATCACGCCCCGTGCGAGAAAAATTTCAGGCAGACAGGTGACCATGACGGACTTGATTAGCTGGAATCCCCCTCTGTCTTTTTTTGCCGCTGCTCTTCTTTTTGGCTACATTCTGGGTTCAATCCCCTTTGGCCTCATCCTCACACGCCTCGCAGGCAAGGGCGACATCCGCTTGATCGGATCAGGCAATATCGGCACCACGAATGTCCTGCGCACCGGAAGCAAGCACCTTGCCGCCCTGACGTTGCTGGGCGATCTGCTCAAAGGAGCCTTCGCCGTGGTCGTGGCAAAGGAACTGGGTGGGAACTGGGCGATTGAAACTGCCAATTTTGCAGGTCTTGGCGCCTTTCTTGGTCATCTTTTCCCCATTTGGCTGAAATTCAAAGGCGGCAAAGGAGTCGCAACCTATGTTGGTGTGTTGCTGGGCCTCTATTGGCCAGCCTTTGTTGTCTTTGCCCTCATGTGGCTCAGTTCTGCCTACCTGAGCCGCTATTCCTCGCTCTCTGCCCTGATTGCCAGTGCCCTGACACCCTTTGTCCTCATCGGCTTCGAACAGTGGCACCTGGCTCAGCTATTCGCCATTCTCAGCCTTATGCTCTGGATCAGACACAAGACGAACATCTTCCGTCTTTTGGCCGGAACGGAAGAAAAGATAGGAGCGGGAAAAGACGCACTCGCCACCGAGAAGCAGCAAGAAGACCGGATTGAGGACAAGCCCGAGCCATGAGTTTCAAAGAACCGGAAAATGCAAGGGGCTCTGAATGACGACCAATTCCTCTCATGATGATCCCCTGTTCCCTGAAAAATCGCTCAAGCTGACTGATGAGCAACGGTTTCATTGGCTAAGGCTGATCCGCTGCGAAAATGTCGGCCCGGCAACCTTTCGTGACCTGATCAACCATTTTGGCAGCGCAGAAAAATCCGTCGATGCCTTGCCGGATCTGTCTCGAAAAGGTGGAGCACGGAAGTCCTTTCACGTCCCCTCCATCGCAGAAACCGAGCGGGAGTGGAACGCGCTGCATCAGGCAGGAGCCTATCTGGTTGCGATGGGCGAACCCGATTATCCGAAATTTCTCAACCACATTCCCGGACGCCCTCCTCTGCTCACAATGGTCGGTGATGCATCTCTGGCCTCGAAGCCTTCTGTTGCCATTGTCGGATCACGCAATTGTTCTGCCAGTGGCGCCAAACTGACAGGCATGCTGGCCTCAGACCTTGGCGGACAGGGAATAGTCATCGTTTCAGGATTGGCACGCGGCATCGATACCTGGGCTCACAAGGCAGCGCTTGGGACGGGAACTGTTGCCGTTCTCGCAGGTGGGCTCAATCATCTTTATCCCAAAGAGAATATCGAGCTTGCGCATGCAATTGCCAAACAGGGTTTGCTCATCTCCGAAACGCCATGGGACGCACCGGCGCGCAGTCGGGATTTCCCGCGTCGCAACCGGATCATTTCGGGAGTTTCCAGCGGAACACTCGTCATCGAAGCAGCAAAGAAATCAGGATCTCTGATCACTGCCAATTATGCGCTGGAACAAGGCCGGGAAGTCTTTGCCGTTCCAGGCTCTCCTCTGGACCCACGAGCCAGCGGCACCAATCACCTCATCAAACAGGGTGCTCACCTTGTTTGTGAAGCCCGCGACATCCTCGATAATCTGAGCGAACAACCTCGAAGCGAACCGGTTCAGACCAGCTTGTTGTTTGAGAACACCGCGCCAGCAATCGATATGCAGCATTGGGATGAGGAAGCCGAAAACAGAGACAGAATCCGTTTCTCCCAGTGCCTTGGCATCACGCCCGTGAGCCTTGACGATCTGATCCGGCAGACAGGTCTTCCCACCGGTCAGATCCAGCTTATGCTTTTGGAATTGGATTTGGCAGGCCGTCTTGAACGCCATACCAACCAGTCAGTATCGCTAAAGGCGTGACCTGTTTGCCAAATGCATAACTGGTCAGAGGCGAGCACACCCAAGCGACCACGATACCTCGCGGTCACAACCAACCCGTTCAGACAACCAAGAACCTATTGATCTGCGCAACGAATATCACATTCGTGATCCCGTTGAGCAACTCTCGCAAAGACAACGGCCCGCACCCCTACCCTTTATGGATCGGTCGGATCTGACTCGCAATTTCCATGGCCTCAATTTGAGCCATCTCGAGAAGATAGACCAGCATGGCCATGTCATTCTGACGCGCCAGACGCGTCAAATCCTGCAAATGCGCATAAATATAGTCGGCCGTTTTGGTTGGCGAGGTGTCATCCAGCATATTCAACTCTTCTTTCACGCTGCACTCCCAACAGTGAGTTCTTTTGGAAAATCGGTAAATCTCATGTATCTTATAGTTTAGACCATACAGACATTAAAATAAATTGTATACAACCAACTTACATATTTAAAGTTGTATTTTCACAGTTTGATTGCATGTGTGAAAGAGAAGAATTATCCGCTTAAAAGTGCAGCTACCCTTGACCTGAGGGATGGAAGCAGTCATTTGACTAGCGTTGACACTATAAGAATCGGACCGCAGCGCGACCAACCGACCAGATTTTCTCATTGGCCGGAACGGCTCAGGCCCTAAGGGACAGTATGGATTTCACATGGACGTTGTAATTGTAGAATCGCCCGCAAAAGCCAAGACCATCAACAAGTATTTAGGCAAGAATTACAAAGTCTTGGCTTCATATGGACATGTTCGGGATTTGCCATCAAAAGACGGTTCTGTACTGCCAGACGATGATTTCTCGATGATCTGGGAAGCGGATGCAAAATCAAAAAAACGCCTGACCGAAATTGCCGAAGCTGTCAAGTCGTCCGACCGTCTCATTCTCGCAACTGACCCTGATAGAGAGGGTGAGGCCATCTCCTGGCATGTGCTTGAGGTGTTGAAAAAAAAGCGCGGTGTGTTGAAGGATCAACCGATCCAGAGGGTTGTGTTCAACGCAATTACCAAAGAATCCATTCTGGAGGCGATGAAACATCCGCGCGAGATAGATGCGCCGCTTGTCGATGCCTATCTGGCCCGCCGTGCGCTCGATTATCTCGTCGGCTTCACCCTGTCGCCGGTTCTGTGGCGCAAATTGCCCGGAGCCCGCTCGGCGGGCCGGGTGCAATCGGTTGCCCTGCGCCTTGTCTGTCAGCGCGAAGAAGAGATTGAGGCTTTTGTCCCGCAGGAATACTGGTCCATTCTGGCAGATCTCGAAACGGCTGCCGGGGATGATTTCCAGGCTCGGATCACAGCGGTTGATGGCGACAAGAAAGGGCGTCACGACATCAGGACCGAAGCCGAGGCAAGTGATATCAAGCAATTGATTGAAGGAGCGAAGCTCTCCGTTCAATCCATTGAAGCCAAACCGGTCAAACGCAACCCCTTTGCGCCATTCACCACCTCGACCCTTCAGCAGGAAGCCTCTCGAAAGCTTGGTTTTGCCGCCGCCCGCACCATGCAGATCGCTCAGAAACTCTATGAAGGGGTCTCTTTGGGTGGCGAGACCACGGGTCTCATCACCTATATGCGTACTGATGGTGTCCAGATCGCGCCCGAAGCCATCGGCCCGATCCGCTCGGCCATCGAGAATGAATTTGGCAAAAACTACCTGCCGGAAAAACCGCGGGTCTATTCCACAAAGGCCAAGAACGCACAGGAAGCGCACGAAGCTATTCGCCCCACCGATATCACCCGCCATCCCAACAAGATGGCCCAATATCTCGATGACGAACAGCTCAAGCTCTATACCCTCATTTGGCGCCGCACCATGGCCAGCCAGATGGCGTCTGCCCAGATGGAGCGCACGACCGTCGATATTCTGGCAACGAATGGATCGCGCCATGCCGATTTGCGGGCAACCGGTCAGGTGGTCCGCTTTGACGGTTTTCTGACCCTTTATACCGAAACAAAAGACGATTCCGATGATGAGGACAGCAACCGCCTGCCGCCGATGAGCGATGGCGAAGTGGCAAAGCAGAAAGCCATCACCGCGAACCAGCATCATACCGAGCCGCCGCCACGCTTTACAGAGGCAACACTCATCAAGCGCATGGAAGAATTGGGCATCGGACGTCCATCAACCTATACAGCGACACTCTCGGTCCTGCGTGACAGGGGCTATGTGATACTCGACAAGAAACGCCTGATCCCGGAATCCAAGGGACGTCTGGTGACCGGGTTCCTGTCCAATTTCTTCGAACGCTATGTGCAATATGACTTCACGGCGGATCTTGAGGAAAAGCTTGACCGCATCTCGGCCGGCGAATTGGACTGGAAAGACGTTTTGCGCGACTTCTGGAAAGAGTTCTCCAACCATGTCGATGGCACAAAGGAACTGCGCGTCTCTCAGGTGCTGGACACACTCAATGAAGTGCTCGCGTCCTACGCCTTCCCACCGCGTGAAGACGGCAAGGACCCAAGAGCCTGCCCGTCTTGCGATGATGGCCGCCTGAGCCTCAAGACAAGCCGCTATGGCGCATTTGTCGGCTGCTCGAACTATCCGGACTGTGGCTACACGCGCCAGTTGACCGCCGATGGCAACGGTGAAGAGCAGGCAACCGCAGATACCGGCCCCAAGGTTCTGGGCATTGATCCGGAAAGCGGTCTGGAGGTTTCCCTTCGCACAGGTCGTTTTGGCCCCTATGTGCAGCTGGGCGATGAGAAAAAGCCTCCTCGTTCCTCCATTCCAAAGGGTTGGGACATCGAAACCATTGACCTTGAAAAGGCCCTCAAGCTGCTCTCCTTGCCGCGAGAAGTCGGCGAGCATCCCGAAGATGGCAAGATGATCAGCGCAGGCCTTGGCCGCTATGGCCCCTTTGTGCTGCATGACGGGACATATGCCAATCTGCCAGGTATCGACGATGTCTTCACGGTTGGCCTCAACCATGCGGTAAGCCTGCTTGCAGAAAAGCGGGCCAACGGCGGTGGACGCCGCACGGCGCAGGCCCTCAAGGAATTGGGCGAGCATCCCGATGGCGGCGCCATCACCGTCAAGGCAGGCCGCTATGGCCCCTATGTCAATCACGGCAAGATCAACGCCACGTTGCCAAAGGATCTCAAGCCGGAAGATGTGACGATGGAAAAGGCGCTCGAGTTGATCGCGGCCAAGGCAGAGAAAAGCCCTGCCAAAAAGACCGCAGCCAAAAAGGCGACGACGAAAAAAACCACCACAAAAAAGACGACCGCCAAGAAATCGACAACAAAGAAGAGCACAGCGAAAAAGAAATCGGCATCCGCGACAGACGCTCAAGACAAAGAAGAAACCGGGGAAAGCTGATCGACAAGTCTGAAAGACACATTCCTCTTTGCATGAGAAGGACCGCACCGTGATACGCAAACGCAGACCCACAATGGAAGACGGCCTCCCCTCAAAAGAGGAAATCCTGGCCTTTATTGCCGAAAATCCCGGCAAGGCAGGCAAGCGTGAAATCGCGCGCGCCTTCAATATTTCAGGCGGGGCCCGCATCGGGCTCAAGCGTATTCTGAAAGAACTGACCGAAGACGGTCACATCGAGAAGAGCCGCAAACGCCTCGTCAAGGCTGGCGAGCTGCCTTCGGTCGGAATCTATCGCATCGTCGAGCGTGATCGCGATGGCGATCTTGTCGGCGTTCCCATAAAGTGGGAAAGCGATGAGAATGCCCCTCCTCCGCGGGTTCTGGTCGAGCCGGACAAGAAATCGAAAGCCGTGCCCGGCATCGGTGATCGTGTTCTGGCCAAGCTCCTTGAAAAGGATCTCGATCACTTCGAAATGGCAGGCATTCGCGAGGCTGTTCGTGTCATCAAGATTTTGCCCAAACGAGAGGATTCCATCCTCGGCATCTATCGTCGCGACCCTGTACATGGGGGCGGACGGCTTGTCCCGATCGACAAGAAAACCCAGGAAATGGCCATTGACGATGCGGCAAGGGGCGAGGCTGAGGAAGGCGACCTCGTTGCCGTTTCCATAACCCGTTCAGGTCGCTCCAAAACACCACGCGCCCATGTGCGCGAAATCATTGGTCCGATGGCCTCCGAACAGGCTGTCAGCATGATTTCGATCCATGCATTGGGTATTCCCCATGTCTTCCCCGATTCTGTCCTTATGGAAGCGGAGCGCGCCACGGAGCCGGGCATCATGGGCCGCGAAGACTGGCGCGACATCCCCCTGATCACCATTGACCCGGCAGATGCGAAAGATCACGATGACGCCATCTATGCCGAAATGGACAAGGATCCAGCCAATGAAGGCGGCGTCATAGCCTATGTCGCCATTGCCGATGTCGCCTATCATATCCGCATGGGAACCAGCCTTGATCAGGAAGCCTTCAACCGTGGTAACTCGGTCTATTTCCCGGACCGGGTGGTGCCTATGCTGCCAGAGCGCATTTCCAATGATCTATGCTCTCTGAAAGAAGGTCGGGATCGCCCCTCGATGGCCGTCCGCATGATCTTTGACAAGCACGGCAAGAAACTGCGCCACAGCTTTCACCGCGTCATGATCCGCGTTGCCGCAGGCATCTCCTACAATCAGGCACAGAACGCCATTGACGGCCAAACCGATGAACAGACTGGCCCGATCCTCGAACCGATCCTCAAACCCCTCTGGCAGGGCTATTCTGTGCTCAAGGAAGGCCGCGACAATCGTGAACCGTTGGAACTCGATATCCCGGAACGGAAACTTCTGCTGAAGCCGGATGGCACGATTGACCGGGTTTTTATCCCCCCTCGCCTTGACGCACACAAGCTGGTCGAAGAATTCATGATCCAGGCCAACGTGGCTGCCGCTGAAACTCTTGAAAAGCACAAGCAGGGGCTGATCTATCGCATCCACGACAATCCCTCCCCGGAAAAGCTGGAGGGTTTACGCGAATTCCTCGCCTCAATGGATTTGAGCTTTCCCAAGGGAGGCAATCTGCGCCCTTCGATGTTCAACTCGATCCTGCGCAAAACCGCAGAAACGGAACATGCACCGCTGGTCAGTCAGGTGATTTTGCGTTCACAGGCCCAGGCCGAATATCATCCAGACAATATCGGCCATTTCGGCCTTAACCTGCACAAATATGCGCATTTCACCTCGCCCATCCGCCGCTACGCCGACCTTGTGGTCCATAGAGCGCTGATCGCAGCACTCAAGCTTGGAAATGACGGCCTGCCCGGCGGGTTTGACAGCCGCCTTGGCGACATCGCATCCCACATCTCGACAACCGAGCGCAGGGCCATGACCGCCGAGCGTGATACAAAGGACCGCCTGATCGCGGCTTTTCTCTCTGAGCGGGTTGGAGCAACATTTCATGGCAAGATTTCAGGGGTCACCCGGGTCGGCCTGTTCGTGCAACTATCGGACACTGGCGCCGATGGCTTCATTCCAGCATCAACACTGGGATACGACTATTACAGTTTCGATGAAGCCAATCATCAACTGGTCGGTGAAGCATCAGGCGAAACCTTCCGTCTGGGAGACACGGTTGATGTGAAGCTGGTCGAGGCAGCCCCCATGGCCGGAGCCTTGCGCTTTGAAATGCTGTCTGAAGGTCGCAAACACCCCAAAGGCAAGGGCCCGCGAGCGGGTCTGCGCGAAGGCCGAACCAATGCCGGCTTCAAAGGCAGGGCACGCAAGAAACCGGGAACTGTCCGCCCAAGGGGCAACAAGGGCCGGGGCAAACCCGGAAAAGGTCGCTAAAACGCGGTTACACAACGTTGCAAGACGCGAAATGACATGATGACCAAGGCAAAGAATCCGACAGTGCATGCAGCCTTGTCTGCCAATGCCGCGAGGCTTTATGACAAGTCCCACGTGAATGTCAGGCCCAAAGATGCCGCAACGCTCATCATTCTCGACCGGGATCATGGTGAGACGAAAATCCTTATCGGACGCCGCCATATGCGCCACCGCTTCATGCCCGGAAAATTCGTATTTCCAGGTGGACGGCTGGACCTTGGCGATCGCTTAGTCCCCTTTGCCGGCGACTTGCACCCCGACATTTTGGAGAAGCTTCGTTTCGAAGCAAAGAATGGCAACAGCCTCGCCCGAATCCGTGGCATGGCCATATGTGCCATTCGCGAGACTTATGAGGAAGCCGGTCTTTTCATCGGAGCGAAGGAAGCAGACGCCGACCAACGCCTCAAGGGAGATGACTGGCAGGCTTTCGACGAACGTCAACTCTTGCCCAATCTAGACCCAATTCGATTCATCGGTCGCGCGATAACGCCTCCCGGACGAACCCGCCGCTTTGACACCCGCTTTTTTGCAGTCGACGCCAATCACATCTGCGATCGTCTGCCAGAAGGGACCGGCCCCTCGGGAGAGTTGGAAGATCTTGAATGGCATTCGATCACCCGTGCCCACGATCTTGACCTGCCACGCATAACAAAAGAAATTCTGCATGAGCTGGAAATCCGTCTTGCAAAGGATCCGGATCTCACCCCTCAGACCCCGACACCCTTTTTCTATATGTCCGGAAAATCGATGATGAGGGCTGAGATATAGCATCGCAATACACCACCACCCGCACCTTCCCGGTAGTTGGGTTGAAAATAACCGGCAAAAGAGAGCCGAGCAGCAAGAATGGCGTCAATAATTTGCAGCCTCCTCTTGACAATAAGCCAACTTTGCGTAGTTTGGCGCTTCGAAACAGTTTTTTGCTGAGCAGGTTGCTTTTCCGCTCAGCGCATCTTCGGCCCGCCAATCCAGACAGCAGTCAGCCCTTCGGCATAACTGGTCTTTTGCGGGTCCAAATGACGGAAAAGGCAATATGGCTAAGGCAACAACAATCAAAATCCGTCTGGTCAGCACCGCTGACACGGGTTACTTTTACGTCACCAAAAAGAATTCCCGCACCATGACCGAAAAAATGGTCAAGCGGAAATATGATCCGGTGGCAAAGAAGCACGTGGAATTCAAGGAAGCCAAAATCAAGTAAGGCTTTTCCTTATCCTACAAACGAAAAAACCCGCTTGCCTGGGCAAGTGGGTTTTTTTGACGTCTCTCCTTGGCAAGAAGACAACCAGCCTTCCACGCCCGGCATCCTGTAAATGCCCGAAATTCGGATAATTCCAGCCCGCTCCCGGACCAAACTGTCATGAAAATAAAGGATGGCCGGCCCAGTCGCAGACCACTTGAGGAGGCCACTCTTGCTGCTACTGAACCGACCAATGCCCTACGGTCTCAGGAGATGCGGCGGACCTGAGGTGGCCATAGGGAAGACTGGATTTCAGGGAACACGAAAAAAAGCATGCAGAAGTTCTGCATAACAATAGTGAAGTCCCCCAAACCCGTTCACTAGTAAACTAACAAAACAGGCGGTAATTTCAACGAATTGTTTACTTAATTCGACAAAATAAGATCTTTTGATGAAAATTTAAGGTAAATATGTGCCATTTTTAGACGATTACCCTGCCAGAGCTTATATTATGTCTCCGTTTTGCGATATTTTCCCCAATTTCAAATACTTCAAAAAGGACTCGACTGTTCTGAAAGAATCGGTTTCGTGGAAACAGGCATTCCCGGTTCGGCGAGCATAGATAAATAAAAGTCTACAAACAGCGCCATCTACAAGTATTTACCAAGTCCTGACACCAAAAAAAATCATAATTAAGGCTGAGACGACGGGAAGGCAAAGCATAAACAAAGACAATTGAATCGATCCAGCAATTTCCAAGCAATAAAACCGGAAACCAACGCCAGATCGAAAGAATAAAAAATCAGCTTTTATCTAGGCAGCAGCGATGTTGGCAACCACCACCCTGTTACGGCCATCCTGTTTGGCTTGATAAAGCGCTTCATCGGCCTTTTTCAGTAACTCATCCTGAGTTTCATTACCTTTAAAACTGGATGCAAGACCAATAGAAACCGTCACGTCAATCATCTGCCTGCCCTTGTGAATGATAAACGGCTTCTCTGAAACCTTCTTTCGAATGCGTTCTGCAACAACCATCGCCAGAGAATGGTCCGTATCCGGCATGATCACCACGAACTCCTCGCCCCCATAGCGGCAGACGAGATCTATACCACGTGTATTCTTGCGCATCCGCTGCGAAAACTCTTGCAAGACTTCATCGCCAGCATCATGGCCATGTGTATCATTGACGGACTTGAAGAAGTCAATATCCATCAGGAGAACGGAAAGCGGCTTTTCCTTCTCTCGCGCTGCCAACAGCAGGGAATTCAAGTGCGTTGTCATGTAGCGACGGTTATAAAGCTGTGTGAGCCCGTCCATGATTGCAAGTTCCATCGTGTGCTGAATGGACTCGCGCAGAGCATCTGTATAGCGCTTGCGCAACACCTGCGTCTTGATGCGCGCCACAAGCTCGTTTCGGTCAACAGGCTGGCAAATATAATCATTCACGCCCAAATCAAAGGCACGCATGATTCGCTTTTCATCACTTTCCTGCACCAGCACGAGAATTGGCACGATACGGGCCGATTCAACCGAACGGATTTGTGCACAGAGCCTTAGCGGATCAAACGTCCGCATGCTCATATTGATCAGAACACAATCGAATTCTTCCTCGTCGCAGCGCCGCAAGGCAGCTTGGGATTCATTCTCGAGATACAGATCGAACGTGCCGGAAACCTGCTTGGAAATGCGCTCCGCATTGGCTCGGGAGTCGTCAATCAGCAAGATCTTTCCGCCCTCATGATGCATCAGGCGCTGCACATAGATACTGCTGTCGAGCCCCATTTGTTCGGATGTGTTGGCACGCGAGCGAAGCTCGTCGGTCATCATCTTGACGCGAACCAGGCTTTTGACCCTTGAGATCAGCGCAAGGTCGTTGACCGGCTTGGTCAGAAAATCATCGGCACCGGCTTGCAAACCGGCAACCCGGTCGCTTACCTGATCAAGGGCGGTGACCATGACCACGGGAATATGCATGGTAAGTGGATTCTGCTTGATCCGACGACACACTTCGAATCCGTCCATTTCCGGCATCATGACATCCAGAAGCACGATATCGACCATCGCACTCGACAGGATTTCAAGCGCTTCTGCTCCGCTTTGTGCGCACAGAACATCAAAATACTCGGCCGAAAGACGAGCCTCGAGCAGTTTCACATTGGCGGGAATGTCATCAACGACAAGAACTCGCGCGAACATATTACTTAAACTCCACGCTAAGCGTCACCGGCATAGGTGCGCACGGTCTCGATGAATTTCGCCACAGAGATCGGCTTCGACAAATAGGCTTCACATCCGCCCTGCCGAATTCTCTCTTCGTCGCCCTTCATGGCAAATGCTGTTACGGCAACAACGGGGATGGCTCTCAGGTCGTCATCTTCCTTGAGCCATTTTGTCACCTCCAGCCCGGAAACCTCCGGCAACTGGATATCCATCAGAATAAGGTCCGGCAAATGCTCCCTGGCCAATTTGAGCGCTTCCAGACCATTGCGGGTTCCGACTGTTTCGTACCCGTAGGCTTCAAGCAAATCGAGGAACAGCTTCATGTTCAACTCGTTGTCTTCAACGATGAGAATCTTTTTGGCCATAGTCCCCCATCCACGGATCAGATATACTATCAAAAGCTGCGGGACCGCTCATGACGATCCGGATATGCCGCCTTCGATGCGCAGTCATCTCACATGCTATATACATCGCAAACCTTTCAAAAGGGCAAACAGCAGAAACATGCAAAAAAAACAAACAGGTTTGAACATTGAAGCAGCAGAAGACGTTGCCATCAAGGCTTTGGGCTTTTTATCGCAGGATGGTGAGTTGCTGGAGCGTTTTTTCGCGCTTACCGGCCTTGATCCAAGCGAGATAAGAACCATCGCCACAGAGCCGTCCTTCCTCGCGGCGGTGCTTGATTTCATGCTCAGTGATGATTCGATCATTCTCACCTTTGCCGCCAACAACGCAATGGCCCCTGAAGATGTCATGGCTGCCAAAGTGAAACTTGATCCGATGAGCATGGCGAGCACGGGAACCCTGTAGCCCGGCAACCAGCAGCAAGCGTTGGATAGTCTTTCATGACAAACGGAACCTTTTTTCTCTGCCGAGACTGTCTTTCAGACGGAGATGGTGCACCCAGCCGCTGCCCCAACTGTGGCTCGCCTCGTCTTGTCCAACACACCGAACTGACAAGCCTTCATATCGCTCACATCGATTGCGACTCCTTTTATGCGTCGGTGGAAAAGCGTGACAACCCCGACATCCGCGACAAGCCCGTCATTATCGGCGGCGCACAGCGCGGTGTCGTGGCGACCGCTTGCTATATTGCCCGCATTAGAGGTGTCAAATCCGCCATGCCGATGTTTCAGGCCAAAAAGCTCTGTCCCGATGCGATCATCATTCGGCCAAACATGAAGAAATACAGCGCCGTAGGAAAAGAAATTCGAGCGGCAATGCAGGCCCTGACACCCCTTGTGGAGCCCCTTTCCATAGACGAAGCCTTCCTAGACTTGTCCGGAACCGAGAAGCTTCACCATGCCTACCCCGCCCTCACTCTGGCTCGCTTCGCGCAACATATAGAGCAGGAAATCGGCATCACCGTATCAGTCGGTCTCAGCCATAACAAGTTTTTGGCCAAGATCGCCTCGGACTTCGAAAAGCCCAGAGGCTTTTCCATCATCGGAAAAGAGGAAACAATCCGTTTTCTCAAAGACAAACCGGTCTCGATGATCTGGGGTGTTGGCAAGGTGTCGCAGAAAAAACTGGCACAGGATGGCTACCACACCATCGGGCAATTGCAAACCGCAGATGCTGCCGAGCTTGCAAGCCATTACGGAAGTCTTGGCCTTCGCCTCGCAAAGCTGGCCCATGGCAAAGACGACCGATCTGTATCACCGGATGAAGAGACCAAAAGCATCAGCGCAGAGACGACCTTTAGCCGCGATCTTTCGGAGGCCGACGAGATTCTTCCAATTCTGCGGCGCATGTCCGAAGAAACATCAAGACGCGCCAAGAAGGCAAAGTTGGCAGGCCGCACGATCACGCTCAAACTCAAGGACAACCAGTTCAAATCCATAACGCGGAGCCGCTCGCTTTCCGATCCGACTCAACTGGCCGACAGGCTTTATTCGGTCGGCAAGGACCTGCTTCTGAAGGAATTGCCAAAAGGCAAACACTATCGCCTGATCGGTATCGGCATCAGCGAGCTTCACTCCGACGATTTTGCGGACCCGCCTGACCTCGTCGATCTCGATGCGAGCAAGCGCGCCAGCGCCGAAAAGGCCATTGACCGTCTGAGTGAGAAATTCGGCAGCAAGATTGTTGAACTGGGTCTCACCCTCAAAGGAAAGCTTTCCCATAGAGATGGAGAGCCACCTTCAGGCAAAGAGATCCACTCGGCGCAAAAGCCGGACAAGGATAGCGGCCTCGAGTAGAGGCCATTCGAATCCCCCAAAATGCGTGTGCCAGACAAGCTTTTTCTGGCATTGCCTGCCCGGCTCACTTAAATGTGGTCACATGCTCCGCAAAAGGCAAAAGCCACTCGCCGGAGAAATGAGATAACCAGACCTTTCAATGGAGTTGTATATGTCAGGCGCAATTGAAGCGAAACTTGCCGAACTCGGCATCACCCTCCCCGAAGCCGCTGCCCCGGCCGCCAATTATGTCCCCTTTGTAAAAAGTGGCAATCAGCTTTTTATTTCCGGCCAGGTTCCGATGTCCCCCGAGGGACTTAAATTTCAGGGCAAATTGGGCGATAGCATGCAGACCGAAGAAGGCGCCGAAGCGGCCAAGCTCTGTGCCATCAACCTGATCGCCCAGATGAAAGCGGCAACCGGTGATCTCGACAAGGTGGTCCGCATCGTCAAACTGGTTGGCTTTGTCAATTCGACTCTTGAATTTGGCGAACAGCCTGCCGTTGTCAATGGTGCGTCGAACTTCATGGTCGAAGTCTTTGGCGATAAAGGTCGCCACGCCCGTTCTGCCGTCTCTGCTGCCTCACTGCCCTTCGGTGTTGCCGTTGAGGTCGAAGCGATCGTTGAAGTGGCAGACGACTGAGTACAGTCAAGAGATCTTTATAAAAACAGCCAATGGCGGCCAGTTCCGCCACTGGCCTCCAGCTTGACGATATCGTGATCAATCCGGATTTGCCTCTCGCAAGCCTTTGCGACTAGACTGGACAAATGATCTGGCCGGGTCCGGCCTCCCCTGCCCTATTCCAGACCCCAATCAACGGTATCATTTGCTTTTTTGCGAGTCATTCATGCCTGAACAAGAAGACTATCAGTTGCATGTTGTCCATTCCATGCGTGAGATCGAAAGACAGGATTGGGACGCTTGCCTTGGCGGTACATTGAGTCCTTTGAAAGCCAATCCGTTTTTGGAATATGACTTTCTTGACGCTTTGGAACTGTCGGGATGCGCAAGTGAGGAAACCGGCTGGCTGCCACATCATCTTGTTCTCAAAGATGGCAACGGAGTGGCCCTTGCCACCCAACCGCTCTATCTCAAATCTCACAGTCAGGGCGAATATGTCTTCGACCATGGCTGGGCTGACGCGCTGGACCGTGCGGGCGGGCAATATTATCCTAAGCTGCAAAGCGCCATTCCCTTTACGCCGGTCAATGCCCCCAAGGTCCTTGCGCGAAAGGGCATCAATCAACAGCTAGCCATCGTGGCGATGGCAAATGGTATCCAGCAGATTTGTGATCGCTACCAGATATCCTCCGCACACATAACATTCTTGCCTGAAGGCCAGAAAGACGCGTTCGAAGAACAGGGATTCCTTGTCAGGCGCGACCAGCAATTCCACTGGGTCAATGAAGACTATGAGAGCTTTGACGACTTTCTCGCTCAGCTCTCCTCGCGCAAGCGCAAGAATATCCGCAAAGAGCGAAAAACGGCCCATGGGCTCGGACTGACCATTCGCCAGAAAACCGGCAGCGACATCACGGAAGCCGACTGGGACGCCTTCTTCGACTTCTATATGGACACTGGCGCGCGCAAATGGGGGCGGCCTTATCTCAATCGCGATTTCTATTCGATCATCGGCGAACGCATGGCCGACAGGATCCTTCTGGTCTTTGCCTGTGAAGGTGACAAACCGGTGGCCGGTGCTCTCAACTTCATTGGCGGAGACACGCTCTATGGCCGCTATTGGGGCACAATAAGCGACTATCCATGCCTGCATTTCGAACTCTGCTATCATCAGGCCATTGAATGGGCCATCGAGAATCACCTGATGTGTGTGGAGGCTGGCGCACAGGGGGAACACAAGATCGCGCGGGGTTATGTACCGAAAACCACATGGTCCGCACACTATATCACCCATCCGGGTTTTCGCGAGGCAATTGAAGATTATCTCAAGCGGGAACGTCAGGCTGCCGAAGCCGATCAGGAGTTTCTCGCCGCCCTTTCCCCATTCAAAAAAGGCGATGGATAGATTTCGGTGCCCGGCACTGATAGGCTCGCCTCAACCGTCCAATATTCGCAGGAAATGGAACACGAAGCATGACAACGCCCCAATATGATGACCAAAATATCTTTGCAAAAATTCTGCGCGGCGAAATCCCTTGCCACAAGATCTATGAAGACGACAAGACATTCGCCTTTCTGGATGTAATGCCGAAGGCAGACGGACACAGCCTTGTGCTACCGAAAAACCCCTCCCGCAATATCCTTGATGTGGCAGAGGACGATCTCAACGCGGTCACCGCAACCACTCAGAAAATTGCCAAGGCGATCATGATAGCCTTCGAGGCAGACGGTGTGACGGTTCAGCAGAATAATGAACCGGCCGGTGGTCAGGAAGTCTACCACTTGCATTTCCATGTGCTGCCACGCCATGAGGGCCTTCCTCTTCGCCCGCAAACCGGCAAGATGGCAGACAATGACTTGCTGGCAGGTCATGCGGAAAAGCTGCGCGAAGCGCTGAAATCCATCTGACCCGATATCGCACGGCAATAAAGCAAAGGCCCCAACCGGGGCCTTTTTCATATGCCGAAACCAACAGCAAGCCCCACGAGACACGCCGCCCCCAAAAAGACCGCCAGTAATAGATTGCGCCAGAGGCCGAAGAAGAACGTGACAGAAAGGGCAACCGACACAAGACGCATCCAGACTGGAACGTCCAACAGGGCCCCAGTCGGGAACAGAATGAGACGTGTGATCACCCCGGCCACCAGTGCATTGGCAATCGCCCGGGCCAAAAGAATCCATTCGCTGTCATCACTGAGATGCCCGGCAAAGGCAACGCCCAGCCAACGCCACATGTCGGTGGGCAAGGATGCACCGACCAGAATAAAGACATAGGGCCACAGGGAAGCATCAAAGCTGTCGAACAGAACCGTCATGCCCGCCTCCTTGCATAGCCAATGGCATAGGCTGCCAAGCCGCCGACAACCCCCGTCAGAACCAGCCCCATTTCAGGAACGTAAACAGCAAATATCGGCCCCAGAATGAAGCCGAAAACCAATGCCAGCTTGTCAGATAGCAGCCGGGCGGCACTCGGCAACGTCAGAATGAAATAGAGCGGCGTCATAAGAAACAGGGCGGCAGCAACAACCGGAGGCACAACCCCGGCGATCCCGAAGCCGACCCCTGTAATGGCGGTATTGACGATGGCCAGAGTAACCGCAAAACCGGCAAAGAAGGGCACCCGGCCATAACGCGGCAACTTTGGCAGATGGTGCATGCCGAACACCCAGGAGGTGATTGCGGTGAAATGGCTCAACACGAGCAATTGCCAGGCGGGCGTATCATCGTCTCTCACTTCCGGCACGAAGGACACCACCATCGGCATCATGCGTACGGAAGCCAAAGCGACAGCAACAAAAATCGCCAGAAGGCCCGAGCCTGACAGGATACCGCCGATCAGAATGACATTGCTTGGAATGGCCCAGGTCGACAGCGTCATGAAAAGGGTTTGGTAGAAATCCATACCGCTTTCCCGCGCAAAGCCACCAAAGCCCATATAGGAGAAATAGAGAACAATGGCGGGCGTTGAAAAAAGATAACGCATGCCGCGGCGATACCAGACAAACCAGGAAAGGCAGGGCTCTGGCTCTGAAGCCGGAGCAGCATTGGAAGAAGACTTTGACATGAGAAGGTTACACTTGTGAGGACCGCGATAAAGTGACACAGCTCAGACAAAAGTGCAACATCGCATAAAGGTACAGCCGTCCCGCATTGTGGCAAAATTTCAGATACTACCAGCGCCAGAAACCGGGCATCAGGATCGCGAGGCCGGACAGTATTTCAAGCCGCCCCAGAATCATCTCCAGAGACAACAGCCATTTGCAAATCTCGGGCAGGCTACTGAAATTGCCAGCAGGCCCAATGATATCCCCAAGGCCGGGACCGACATTGGCAATGGCCGTGGCAGAGGCGCTCATTGCGGTCACGAAATCCAGACCGGCCAATTGCAAGAGGATGGCAAAGAACATGAAAGTGGCAAAGAACAGGAAAATGAAGCTCAAGGTCGAGGCTGCCATTTCCTCGTCAACCACCTTTTCGCCATAGCGCATCGGCATGATCCGGTTGGGGTGGATCAATTTGGCGATCGCATTCTTGATGATCAGCCAGGCAATGACAAAACGGAACTGCTTGATTCCCCCAGCCGTTGATCCCGAGCATGCACCAAAGAAGGTCAGAATCAGGAAGAAGGCCCAAAAGAGCGGTCCCCAGGTCTGATAGTCACCAGCTCCATAGCCGGTGGTCGTGACAATCGAGATCACATCAAACAGGCTGACCGCAAAATCTTCCAGTTTATCACCGGGTGAAAGCGCCTGCTTGGCAAAGAACAGCACCACAGAGGCGATCAGAACCCCTTTGAAATATAGTGAAATCTGAGGATCTCTTGAGCGGTCGGAGGAAAAAAAGCGGATCATGTAGAGGAACGGCAGACCACCGAAAAACATGAAGAGCGAACCGGCGAACAGGATCCCCACGCTATCGAAATGGGCCATTGAGGCATCGGACGTCGAGTATCCACCCGTCGACAACGTTGTCATGGAATGATTAATGGCCTCGAAAGCTGTCATACCGAGCGCGAAATAGGCAAGCGCACAGGCCACAGACAAGAGCACATAGACAAGAGTGATCTTGAAGGCAAATTCACGAATGCGGGGATAAGGATTGTCGCTCTGCTCGGAGGATTCAAGGAAAAACAGCTTTTGCCCACCCGAACCGATCATCGGCAGAATCGTGATACTGATCGCAACAATCCCCAGCCCCCCGAGCCACTGCATGAGCGAGCGCCAGAAAAGCAGCCCCGGCGCCATGTCATCAAGCCCGCTCAGGACCGTCGAGCCGGTTGTCGTGAACCCTGACACCGTTTCGAAATAGGCATCAGCATAGGTAATGTTGAGAGAAGAGAAATAAAGCGGCAGCGCCGCAAAGAAACTGATGATGATCCAGCTACCATTTACGAACAGGATCGAGCGGCGGATATTCCACTCCCCTTCCTGCCCGCGCATGGCCAGATAAAGCGCCACGCCAAAGCCAACAGAAATCGAACCGCCACCCAGAAATGCATGCCAATCCGAATTGGAAACTGAAATGTCGATAATTGCAGGAAAAAACATCATCCCGCCAAGAGCGGCAATCAATATCCCGAGAGCCGAAAGCACAGCTTCACCTCTTCTTTGCGAATTTGTTCAGCTTGTTTAGCTTTCAAACCATGAAAAGGTCAAGCAGGCAATCATTTCCCGTCTTTCAAACAACAAAGAAGTACAGATTTCGGTTTGTTGCAAATGGCTCTGTTCTCACTCATCGCCAAAGAAATGCTGATAGAGCAGAGTAAACAGCAGCAGGAAACCGGCGGCCAATGTCAGAATATTCTTGATGAGTTCCCTGCCATCGACATGTCCCGTTGTCGAATCGATCAGACTGCCAAACAACCCGCTTGGGAAGGCGGCCCGCATGATCGCACTCGCCCCCATAAGCGAAACAAGGGCAAAGGCAAAAAACAGCAGCAGATTACGGAGCCATTTCGGCAAATCTGGAAACATGAGTCAAAAGCGCCGATCCAAAGACCGGCGCCCCATCACTATTGCAAGATTACTTTTTCTCGGCCTTTACCACGCTCGGCACAGACCCTTTCTTTCTCGTACGAGGACGCCGCGCTTTGCTTTTCTCATCGCGACTGGTCTCGGACATAGGCTTGTCAGCAGCCTTTTTGCTGCTCGCAGGCTTTTCCTTGACGGGCTCTTCATCCTCAAGAACGGAGAGGAACAGTTTTTCCATATTGTCCAGATCGATATCGACCCGAACCGTCCCCCCCTTGGTCAATTTGCCAAACAGGATTTCCTCAGCCAACGGCCGCTTGATATGCTCCTGAATAACCCGGCCCAGAGGACGCGCACCCATTTTCGGATCATAGCCCTTCTTGGCAAGCCATGCGGTTGCGGCATCGGTCAACTCGAAGGTCACGCCGCGATCCGCAAGCTGAGCTTCAAGCTGCATGACGAATTTGCGCACGACCAGATGAATGACATCCGTTGAAAGCCCGGAGAATGGAATAACCGCATCAAGTCGATTTCGGAACTCGGGCGAGAACATCTTGTTGATCGCCTCCTCGTCATCGCCGGAACGTGCGCTCTGGGTGAATCCCATGGCAGGCTTGTCCATCTCGGTCGCGCCCGCGTTGGTCGTCATGATCAAAATGACATTGCGGAAATCAACCTGCTTGCCATTGTGATCCGTGAGCTTGCCGTGATCCATCACCTGCAACAGAATATTGTAGAGATCCGGGTGGGCCTTCTCGATCTCGTCAAGCAGCAAAACGCAATGCGGATGCTGGTCCACGCCATCCGTGAGCAAACCACCCTGATCAAAGCCGACATATCCCGGAGGCGCGCCGATCAGACGCGAAATCGTGTGCTTTTCCATATATTCCGACATGTCAAAGCGTAGCAGCTCAACCCCCATCAAATCAGCAAGCTGACGGGAAACCTCTGTTTTGCCAACACCGGTTGGCCCAGAGAAAAGATAGTTGCCAATCGGTTTTTCCGGTTCACGCAAACCGGCACGCGCCAGCTTGATCTGGCTCGTCAAGGCCTCGATCGCCTGATCCTGACCATAGACCATCCGCTTGAGGTTGATCTCGAGATTGGACAGCACTTCACGATCATCCTTGGATACCGTTTTAGGCGGTATCCGGGCCATGGTCGCAACGGTCGCCTCGACCTCCTTGGCAGAAATGCTCTTGCGGCGACGAGAGACCGGCAACAACTGCTGAGCAGCCCCGGTTTCATCAATCACGTCAATCGCCTTGTCAGGCAGTTTCCGATCATGGATGTATCGAGCGGACAATTCCACCGCCGACTTGATTGCATCAGCCGTGAATTTGACGCTGTGATAATCCTCGAAATAGGGCTTGAGGCCCTTCAGGATATCAATCGTATCGGGAATAGAGGGCTCATTGACGTCGATCTTCTGGAAGCGACGAACAAGCGCCCGATCTTTCTCGAAAAACTGCCGATATTCCTTGTAGGTGGTCGACCCCATGCATCTCAGATTGCCCGCCGCCAAAGATGGCTTGAGCAGGTTGGAGGCATCCATGGCCCCGCCCGAGGTTGCACCCGCGCCGATCACGGTGTGAATCTCGTCGATGAACAGGATCGCCCCGTCATACTCCTCGATTTCCTTGATGACCCGCTTAAGGCGCTCCTCGAAGTCCCCGCGATAACGAGTACCCGCAAGCAGCGTTCCCATATCAAGCGAGAAAATCGTCGCGCCTTTGAGGACATCGGGCACCTTATCCTCGACAATGCGCTTGGCCAACCCTTCGGCGATGGCCGTTTTGCCGACACCGGGATCCCCGACAAACAACGGGTTATTCTTGGAACGACGGCATAAAACCTGAATAGTGCGATGAATTTCCTGATCGCGCCCGACAAGAACATCAATCTTGCCGTCGCGGGCCTTGTCGTTGAGATTGACCGCATAGGCCTTGAGGGCTTCAGCCTTGCCGGCCCCTTCTTCCTCATCTTCATCGTCAAAATCAAACGGATTGTCGTCATCTTCATCATCGACACCGGAGGGCGTGCCACCATCCGACAGGCCTGGCCCCTTTGCGATACCGTGCGATATGTAATTGACAGCATCATAGCGGGTCATGTCCTGATCATGCAGGAAGAAGGCCGCATGGCTTTCACGCTCGGCGAATATCGCAACAAGCACATTGGCCCCGGTCACTTCCTCACGTCCGGACGATTGGACATGAATTACCGCTCGCTGGATAACACGCTGGAAACCCGCAGTCGGCTTGGCATCCTGCCCCTTGCTCTGAACCAGGTTGGACAATTCATTGTCAACATAATCGAGAAGGTTCTTTTCCAACAAATCCAGATCAACCCCGCACGCACGCATCACGGCGGCCGCGTCATTGTCATCAATCAACGCGAGCAATAGATGCTCAAGCGTAGCAAATTCCTGAGACCGCTCATTGGCGGTGATCAGGGCTTTGTGCAAGGCAACTTCGAGACTGTTAGAAAATGATGGCACTAGCTATCCTCACTTTTTTTCCATGATGCATTGCAACGGATGTTGATGTTGATGAGCAAAATCCATGACCTGGCTCACCTTTGTTTCCGCTACTTCATAGGTAAAGACGCCACATTCACCAACACCATGGTGGTGAACATGCAGCATGATGCGGGTCGCATCTTCCCGCCCCTTGTTGAAAAAGGCCTCAAGAACGTGAACAACAAACTCCATCGGAGTGAAGTCATCGTTCAGCAGCAGGACCCGATACATATTTGGACGTTTTGTCTTGGGCTTGGCCTTGGTAGTAATCCCAAGCTCTTCCTCTTCATCCAGGCGACGAATATCCTTACTCATTGCTCAGATTGTCTCCGCAATATTCTCCGGCCGGAAGCCGGTCTTTCTTCAAATCGATCCCGTATGCTCGTCAGCCCTCAAAAACCAAAAAATTCCAGCACTTGCATTCAGGGCTGGCTGACCTGAGTGTGGCACACATAAAAGCCATCATGCCAGTGAATAATGTAAGCACATTCTGTTTTGATTGTAAGGGTATCTGCTTTCATACTGGAATTGGACCATCGACAGCAATTTTAAAAGCGAGATCATTGGGTTAAGGACTTTTCCTTAATAAATTCACCATTATTTTTTTGCAAATTGACTGTTGAGAATCATTTTTACCATTTCCTAACCGAGATTCCATACCCTTCTTGATAAACCAGAATTTGGGCGGAATTTGCCCTAATTAGTTCAACCTTTGGGTATCAACCGCCCGAAATGTTAATCATTTAAAGGACGTCAAGTGTATAGAGTAGCGTTCAGAGCCAATTGGCATGTGCTGGCAGCACGCTCTGTCACAATGATTGCGGCAACCATTTTGCTGGCAATAGGCATCGTGGCAACAGCCACCCCCACGCGAGCGGCCAATAATAAATATGCCGCTTACGTGATCGACGTCAAAAGTGGCAAGGTGCTTTTTTCGAGATATGCAAACTCGCATCGATATCCGGCGTCTCTGACCAAGATGATGACGCTCTACATGGTTTTTGAGCAACTCGAGCAAGGCAAGCTTTCCCTCGGCAGCCGTTTGACGGTTTCCAAACACGCAGCCGGTCAGGCCCCATCGAAACTGGGTCTGAAACCGGGCAGCACCATCAGTGTCAAAGATGCCATTCTGGCGCTTGTTACCAAGTCTGCCAATGATGTCGCCGCAACCGTTGCAGAAAATATTGGCGGAACCGAGAGCAAATTTGCCTCGATGATGACCGCCAAAGCCCGCTCCCTCGGCATGAAGAACACGACCTTCAAGAATGCCTCAGGCCTGCCGAACCAACATCAGAAAACGACAGCAGCAGACATGGCCCTTCTTGGTCAGGCACTCCAGGACCGTTTTCCGACCTATTTCGACTATTTCGACACCAGATCATTCCGATATGGCAACGCACGCTATGGCAACCATAATAAGCTTCTGGGACGCGTGAAGGGCGTGAACGGCATTAAAACCGGCTACACCCGCGCATCCGGCTTCAACCTTGTGACCAATGTCGAAACCCGCGACCGTCATATTGTCGCCGTGGTCATGGGTGGCAAATCCGGTACAAGCCGCGATGCGCATATGAAGTCGCTCATTGCCAAATATCTGCCAAAGGCCAAAACCGGACGCAGAATGACCGCGCTAATTGGCGTTCCCCAAAAAAGCTATATCAAACTGGCTGAAACGATCCGCCTGCCACGGGCAAAAACAGGCGCGTCAGACCAGCCGCTCGTGATGGCATCAAGCACCGCCATGATACCAGAAACCGCAGCAGAGACCCCGACCAACGATCTGACTCTGGGCGTACTGCCGCGAGCACCGGTTGAGCTGGCGTCGGTGTCTGCCACACCAAGGCCAAGATTGACGACTGCGGCGCTTGCCGTTCCACCGCTACCGCGTGCGGCAAACGATCCGATCGGCGATCTTTCCACACATTCCCCAGCCCTGCCTGAAGTGGCGCCCAAGCGTCAGGTCAAGCCGCAGGGATGGCACATCCAGCTCGGCGCAACCCCTTCATTGCAGAAGGCTAATGCCCTTCTGGACAAAGCGAGAAACAAAAATGCCAGCCTCTTGCTCAATCAGGTGAACTACACGGAAACCGTCCAAAAAGGTGACGCCACACTCTATCGGGCACGCTTCGCCGGTTTTACGTCAAAATCTGCGGCTAGAGATGCTTGTGCAATCCTGAAGAAACAGAAATTCGCCTGTCTGGCACTGAAACCCTAGTGTATTTGAGTAGTTTGGAGATCAGTCATGATTTCGGAGCAAGACGGATTTGGCCGCGTTGATCTTGGCAGCAAGAAAAGTCGAGCCCCCGTGGTCCGGGTGGACCCGTTTCATCAAGCGTCTGTGAGCGTGAACAATTTCGGCCTCGCTGGCCCCCGCCGCAAGCCCAAGCACCTGATAGGCTTCCTCCTGGGACATGGGGCCAGAGTTCGTCGTGCCTCCTTCCCGCGCTGTCGGGTCGATATTGAAGCTTTCTCGCCAGTCGGCACGCCGGCCGTCAAGATACGCTTCAAGTAGGTCACGGCTTTCCCTGTCGCTTTCCACCTCCTGCCAGAGGCGGCACAAATCTGCCTCTGACAAGCTGTCAAGTTCCCGCCCTTCAAACTGCCCCGCAAGAACCTGACCGATGATAATACCCGTATCGTGATCAAGGGTCATCTCCAATGCCGCGGTTCGCACCGTAGACCCCCGCCCGCCATCACGATCAGCCCCGGCACGCGACGCCTTACGGCGCAGCAATGTCCAGGCCATCACCATAACGGGAACAGCAAACATCCACTGCCGTCTTGCAACAAGAAACCCTGCCCCCAGCAACAAGAGCAGACCTGCGACCCTGTAGGCCAGCATTGCCAGATCCTGAGGATTGGCATAGGCCGCCCAGCGCAAGAGAAAGATCAATCCGGCAAAAAGCAGGAACCCTGCAAGAAAATAAATCATTTACGTCCAATCCCAAACATCACGTCACGCCTTTGGTCCAGGCAATTGCTTTCTCAATTCATCGGGCAAACGCGTCACATCACGACCACTGGCTGCAAAGGCCGCAATACCTTTCAGATAGTTGGCCAGTTTCGATTTGGCATTTGCATCAAACTGCCCATAGGCCCCTCCCGTCAATCGTGCTATTTGCCTGAAAATATCACTTGCCATGGGATCGGCACCTTCCTGAAACACGAATACCGGGATTCCTGAACGACCAATATCATCCGCCATTCCTACAATCCTGTCCGGGTCTTCCTCAAGGCAATCACCAACATAGACAACCGCGTCGATATGCATTTGGCGGGCTTCGTTTTTCACATGCTGCAAAATGCGCCCAAGCTGTGTGCGCCCTGCCCGGCAGTCGAACCGTTCCATCCAGCCGGTCATTTCCTTTGCCGAACGCGTCCAACGGCTCGCACGGCACTCGCTCGTTCCACGAAAATAGACAAGTTGAGTCGCAAGACTACCGTGAAGCTGGGCCACCTCGAACATATCCGCCTGAACAGAGCAAGCCACATCCCAGGTCGGCTGACGACTCATCGTTGCATCCATCGCAAATATCAGGCGCCCGGATACCGGCATCAGTCCCTTTTCTGCCTGAGCCTGTCGCACCAATTTGGTTTTGGCGAGGAAACTGGCGACAGAGCCTTCATTGGCCTCCTTCGAAAGACCCTGATTGGCGTGGCTGATCAACTCGTCCCTTTTGTTCGCCATTCAGTTCCCTCCCATAATGCAATATCTGGTGACCGGATTCACTCCTTCGGTGACTTGCCTATTTCTACAATAGGAAAGCGTCTTTTTAAACAGCATCGAAATCAGAGCAAGCCCAGTTCGGCCAGTTCACGCCTGAAGTCAGGTGGCAAATCATCATCTCCATCAAGAGCAATCAAGTCCCTTGGTGCTTCGGAAGCCTTGAGATAGCGCCAGCCCTGAAAAGCCCTTTTCGGCTGCGCCTCTGTGCGAACAAGTTCGGGATCCATGACGATCTGACAGCGTGAAATTCCATCGGCTGTAACGACCGAACGCAGATCAATGATCCGCTGTCGGGCCAGAACCATGCCCTTGATAACCCAGTAGAGTGATCCGCCATCGAGCAGTTCGTCTCGCCGTTTCGGGGTCATGCGCGTCGTGTGGATCTGCTCGGGCGCTTCTCCCGCCGCCAGCCGCACAAGCTGCCGCTGGGCAATCCAGTGCTCCAAATCGTCCACACGATCAACACCAACACAAAGTTTTATTAAATGAACAGTCATCATGTTTCCTTATCATGCTGTTCATACGCCTTAAAGACTAGATCAGATTGCCCAAAGTTGGTCATGGATTTATGCACATTTTGCGATTATGTGATTTAAGATGAAGCCAATCGGACTTGCTACGAAAAAGGGAAAAACTGAATGCGGATTTTTCTAACCGGAGGAACCGGGCAGATCGGAAGAGCAGTAACAAAACTTGCAATATCGCAAGGTCATGGTGTTACCACTCTGGCAAGATCGGAAAAAAGTGCGGAAATTCAGAAATCACTTGGCGCAAGCCCCATCATGGGCAGTTTGACCGATCCATCCGGCTGGGTTGATCTGGCATTGGAGCATGATGCGTTTATCCACGCAGCGGCCACGTTCGACACCGATATGGGCGACGTCGACCACAATCTGATGGCTGCGCTCTCCGAGCAATCCCGGAACTTGCCAGAGGGCAAACAGATCCCGTTCATTTTCACCGGCGGCTGTTGGCTCTATCCCGAAGAACCTGTCATTCCGATCACGGAGCGACACGTTCTTGACCCCCTGCCCGAATTTGCATGGATGCTGGAAAGCATCGAGCAACTGCACAGCTGCCCCAGATTCCGCCTGACAGTCATCCATCCGGCGCTTGTCAATGACAATGAAAAAGGCACGATTGTAAGCTACGCCAATCAGCTGCGTGAAAAGGGGAAAATCTCGCTTGTCGCGTCCAAGGACATTCACTTTCCTTTTATCCATGCCGACGATCTTGCGGATCTCTATCTCAAGGCAATCGCTCATGCCGGGAACGGCCTCATTCTCAATGCAACCGCGATCAAGAGTGCAACGGCCGGCGAGGTGGCAAATCTCGTTGCCACCCATACCGGACTTCCCTGCAAAATCGAGATCATTTCCATTGAAGAAATTCAGGATGAGATCGGCAACTGGGCGTCTGGGTATGCCCGCTCCCAACGCATGTCATCAAACCGTGCCCGCGATCTGCTTGACTGGCAACCACGCTTTGACACTATTGAGGCCATTGTTGAACAATGCCTGAAAACTGACTAACCCCCCGAACGCATGCATAGAGACAAAAGTGGGCTGCCTTCGCAGCCCTTTTTCTTGCCCAATTCTGTGAAAGAACACAGCACTCTGCCACTATTGAGACGACTTGAAAATCTCCGTGGGCGAAAAATCTCCTTGACTAAACATTCGAACATACTAAATTAGTGAAATCTAATGATAGACACAGTTCGCGACCGGGCGGCCTGGAATGTCGTTTCCTGTGACCGTGCGTACAAGGCGACCAAATCAAAATCGAGAACAATTTAGGCATTTGAATGAGTTCTGAAGCATCCATCGAAGATTTAGCAGACCAGGCCGACGAAGTGGCGCGCCTGCTAAAACTGCTCGGCAACGGAAACCGCCTGCGCATTCTATGCCAGTTGATCGATGGAGCTGACAAATCGGTAAATTGTCTTGCAGAGCGTCTCAATATCTCCCAAAGCGCTCTTTCCCAGCATTTGGCAAAAATGCGGGAAGATGGCCTCATTTGCGGTCGTCGCGATGCACAGACAATCTATTACTCCATCTCGGACAACAATGCCGAATTGCTGCTCAGTGTTTTGAAAGACCTCTATTGCGCAACTGATGATAACAGCCCGTCAACTGCCACCGCAGAATGACCGTTTATAGGAACAGACCAGAGAATGGCAAAAAAGCAAATTGTCAAACAAATCAATCACGATGACGCCAAGGCGCTGCTCGACAAAGGAGCCGTCCTTATCGATGTGAGAGAGAAAATGGAATTGATGATGAAAAAGGTGCCATCGGCATTGCATCATCCCCTGTCTTCGATCAGCGGACCAATCGATACCAACGGAGCACCGGCAGCGATCTTCTTTTGCGCATCGGGTGCCCGGACAAACGGCTGTGCCCGCCAGTTGGCCCAGCATGTCGACTGCGACGCCTACATGCTGATCGGCGGCATGCATGCCTTGTCGCGCATGGGCGTACCGACAGAAGGTGGTCTATTCAAATTATTTGGCGGATAAGGCAAAGAAAGTGCATTGGCAGCCAGACCTGTGCTGCCACACAGGCGAGCCGAATGCACCCAAGACTAGCATAGACACAAACAAAAAAAAGCGCGGTCCAAGACCACGCTTTTTTTTTGCATTTTTCAGCGCACCATCTGGTGTACGATCAACCAGCAGCAATCGCCACGGTATCAAATGCTCCGAAGAAGTATACAATAGCGAGAATGGCACCTAATGCCAAAACCGCTTTCATTGTGACACCCCAACACGAAACGTTGACTTCGTTGTCCATGAAACCTCAGCTGTCACTTGACTATGTCATCTCACGCACTCAACATCCGAGCGCTGAGGGCTTCTTGTTAACGTCTCGGAAATAATTGCGCAACTATTTTGGCATGCAAAATGTGCAGCTCTGCTATTAAATTGAAATATTATATAAAAATCAATCATGTAGGTTCTTAATAAATATGTGCGCAATATGGCAATTTGGTGGTTGGCACCTGACCGCGGCGATGGAATCAAAGCAAAATCGAGAATCTACAAGAAAAATGAGGACTATCTGATGATACCATTTTCAAGCTTCGATATTATTGCCTTGCTCTGGTATCTGCTATTCTGGGCGGCTTTCACCTATCTTGTCGACTATTCTCCTCTGAAAAAGCATAACATTTCCGTGCTGATGGCCGCTCATCGATATCGCTGGATGCGCTCACTGCCCAAACGCGAATTCCGGATGATCGACACCGCCATCATCACAGGGCTTCAGAATGGCACCGCCTTTTTCGCTTCAACCGCATTGCTGGCCATCGGGGCGGGATTTGCGATGCTCAACGCAACCGACATTGCCATGAAAGTGGCCAATGACCTGTCCCTGCCCATCGAGACATCGCCGGAGCTTTGGGAGATCAAGGCAATCATCCTCATTTGCATTTATGTATATGCCTTCTTCAAGTTCGGCTGGGCTTATCGCCTTTTCAACTATACCTCCATCCTGATTGGCGCTTTCCCATATCCCGATGACGCAACAGAAGAGGAACTCGACCGAGCCATAAAACAGGCCGCAGAAATGAATACGCTGGCTGGGCACCATTTCACTCTTGGCTTGCGTGCATTTTTCTTCTCCGCGCCGATGTTTGGCTGGTTCATCCATCCCTTACTGTTCATGATTGCTTCCACCATCGTCACGGCAGTCCTCATCCGGCGGCATTTTTTCTCACGCCCTCAACTCATTTCCCAGCTCTTTGTTAAGTAGAGAAACCAAAGGCTTGTTGTAATCGAGCTTGAGGAAAGGTGCTGCGGGCACCTTTCCCACCTTTGAGGTTGAAATGCTGGAAAACTCTGACCTGTAGATGCAAAAATGTCGATAGGGGCATTGCAAAGGACAAAATTCCAAGCCAAAGGATGGAATGCATCTTAGCAACCGCCCTTCCAGATATATCGCCGAGAATTCCTGATGTCCGCCCCTACTATTCGCAAACCGACCCCGTTCGATCTGTCTCTGCTTCTGTTTTTGACTCTCGTTTGGTCATCCTCCTTCATTGCCATCAAGGTGGCTGTGCCTGAAACGGGTCCAACCTGGCTGACGGCCACGCGCATTGTCATCGGTTTTGTCGTATTGCTGCCCTGGAGCCTTTATCGCGGCATCATCCTTCCCAAATCAGTCAAGGCCTGGGCCAACATTGTCATTATTTCACTGCTCAATGTTTCCGTGCCATTCTTGCTGATTTCCTGGGCGGAACTGACCATCTCCGCAGGCATAGCATCCTTGCTGTTGGGAACTGGCCCCCTTCTCTCGCTCATCTTTGCCCACTTGACGACCCATGACGACAAGTTCAACCGAAACAAGCTTATCGGCATCCTGTTGGGATTTGCAGGGATCGCTCTGGTTGTCGGCAATGAAGCAATCAAGGCGATGGGAAGCAGTTCCGTCATTGCCATGCTGGCAATTCTTGGAGCATCGCTCTCATATGCCATTTCTGGCGCAATGATCCGTCAGGTCAAGGATATCCCGCCAACCCGGCTGGCAACCCTTATTCTGGGTCTGGCGTCGCTCGAAATGATCGCACTGGCCGCACTGGAAGGCACGCCGGATTTTGCCGCCATCTCCATGAGCGCATGGGGCAGCCTTGCCTTTCTGGGCCTCTTGCCAACGGGACTTGCAACAATCTTGCGCTATCGCCTGATCTGGGCAATCGGGGCGAGTTTCTTCTCGCTGGGGATGAATCTCATTCCGGTTTTCGGGGTCATTCTGGGCGCTTTGATCCTGTCAGAGCAGGTTGCCATCACCACATGGGCCGCACTTGGCTTGATTCTCGCTGGCCTTCTGGTAGCGCGTCGCCCTGCCAAATCCAGACCGGGTGACAGCCATTAACGGGCTAGAAATGAATACCCGTCACATCGGGTCCAGAATCTTGGCGTCGACAAACCCCACGACACCATTCGCCTTGACTTCACATGCCCGCACCTGAAGCATCTTGCGTCGCTTGGAAAGCGTGCCATAGGCCCAATCCCGAAAGCTGAATTCGGGTCGACACCAACGCATCACAACTCCTGTGGTTCCCTTTTCAAGCTGCGCTTTCTTGCCGGAGGCCTCGGCTATATCCTTACGCAAATAGCTATCCGCAATAACTTTATAGACCGTATCATACGGGCTCTTGGCCCCTTGCGCTGCTCCTGAACCGGGTGACAGGGCCAGAATACCGGCGATAAGACTCGCCCTCGCAATTCCTTTTATCAAACCACTCATGGGGAATAACCTTTCAGAATAAAAAATCAGTCTGGAACGAAATCTCGACGAAAATCAGTCAAAGAAGAAAGATAGATAATCCAGAGACACATATCTGAGCATGGAGCTTGATCGTTGTTTCATCCCAACTGATCGCTTGGCCAGACACCACCGGTTGCCAACTCGACAACATTGCCAAACGGATCGCGAAAATAAAGACTGCTTCCGCCCAGAGGCCACGTCACGCGGCTTTCTATCTCGATTCCCCGCTCCACAAGATAGTCCCGCCAGGCCTCGAGCTGGCTTTCATCAATCCGGAAGGCAAAATGGGCTGGCCCCGTTGCGTGATGACCGGGAACTCTCTGTCCATCGATCAGGGCATCCTCATCACAAGCCCCTCGCAGACACACGATCAAAACCTGACGCGGCGCGACGTCATAGGCATGCAGCCGCTCTCCCGCAACCATGCGCTCAAGGCCCAATACGCCATTGTAGAAGGCATGGGCCTGCTCCAGATCATCGACATAGACCGGCGTTTCCAGAATTCCCATGATCCGAGGCGGCATGAAGCTCTATCCTTTGGTGAAGATCAAACAACGAAAAACAACAAAAGAGACATGCAAGAGATGGTCAGCCCTACAGGAATCCGAACCACCAGCCCGCAAGCCCAAGAAAAGCAAAGAAGCCAACCACATCTGTCACAGTGGTAATGAACACCGATGATGCGATGGCCGGGTCAATCCCCGCCTTCTGCAAGCCCACGGGAATGAGAATGCCAGAAAGTCCTGCGCAGAACAGATTGATCACAATCGCCGCTCCCATGACAAAGCCCAACTGAATATTCGAGAACCAGAGGGCCGAAATGACACCGAGGATCACAGCAAAGGTCAACCCGTTGAAAATGGCCACCAGAATTTCACGGGATACGACGCGCATCATGTTGAATTTATCAAGGTCCTGCGTGGCAAGAGCACGAACCGCCACCGTCATGGTTTGGGTGGCGGCATTGCCCCCCATCGAGGCGACAATAGGCATCAAGACCGCAAGGGCCACCATCTGCTCGATTGTCGCATCGAACACGGCAATCACCTGAGAAGCAATGATGGCCGTACCAAGATTGACCAACAGCCAAGGCAACCGCGACCATAGGGTTGCCATGACCGTATCGGTGATTTCCTCGTCGCCAACACCGCCGAGACGCTTGATGTCTTCGGCCGCTTCTTCGTGAATGACGTCAACGACGTCATCGATGGTAATCACACCCACGAGGCGTTCGGATTCATCCAGCACCGCCGTCGACAAAAGGTCATAGCGTTCGAACAGGCGGGAAACCTCTTCCTGATCCTGATCCACCATGACGAAATGGCGTTCTTCGTTCTGAATCTCGGAAATTCTCGTCGGACGGCGCGAACGTAAAAGCGTATCGAGCGAAACTGTTCCCAACAGCCGGTGTCCGGGATCGATCACAAAGATCTGAAAGAAAGAATCCGGCAAATCCGCCGTCTCACGCAAATAATCGATGGTCTGACCCACAGACCAGAAAGGTGCCACGGCAATGAAATCGGTCTGCATCAAGCGACCGGCCGAATCTTCCGGATAATCGAGCGACCGGGCGATCTGCAACCGATCAATGGCCGGCAGAGCGGCGAGAATCTCGTCTCGATCTTCTTCCTCAAGATCTTCAAGAATGACGACCGCGTCATCGGAATCAAGTTCGCTGATCCCTTCTGCAACCAGTTCGTTGGGCAGAGTTTCAACGATCTTGGCGCGCAGGGAATCGTCAAGTTCGACAAGGGCGGTAAAGTCGAAATCGCCCGCCAGCAATTCAATGAATTCCGTGCGGTCTCTGGGACTGAGCGCTTCAATGATGTCACCAAGATCCGCTTCATGCAGATCCTGGGTAAGGCTTAGCAACAACTCGCTATCTTGCGAGTCAATGGCGTCGTCGATGCGCGCGAAAAATTCCTGCGAGATCATCCCGCTTTCATCGCGCACCTGCTGCAAAACAGTGGCGCCATCCTGATTGATGTCTTCGAATTGCACCTGAAAATTCTCCTGTAGCAGAGCGCCTGATACCGCAAATCACTTACACTTGTGCCGCAAAGCGCCACCAAACTTCAACCCCTCAATCGATGCAAGAAACAGGTTCCTGCAAGAATGATGCTGTCTCTGGTCACATGGAAGGGCGCAAACCCGCCGTGTAACAGCGTCAACTGAATGGCGAAGCGGTAAAAATAACAATAGCGTGAAAGTGGATAAGGGTCGACAGCAAAGACAGACCCCGCATCAGACATCCCGGCTCAGGAAGCCTGATCATTTTCGCAAGACCTCAAGCTTGATGGCACCCTTGCAATAGGGGCGAAGGATGCGCACCAATTCCAGAATGCCGGAAAAATCGGCTCCGGCATCGGCGCGAATAACCAGATCCCTCGCCTCCTCGTCTGCGATGAGGGCCTGTTTGAGCGTTTCAAGAACAACATCGCGTTGGTGATCGGAAGCAAATTGCAGTTGCCCGTCATTGCTTACAAATAACGTCAGCGACGCCCCCTTCTCCTCTCCCGCAACGCTTTCCACCGCATTGATATCGAGATCAGGCTTTTCGGCAATCCGCCCCATCATCATCAGAAAGATGAGCAACAGAAAAACCACATTGATCATGGGCAGAATGGTCTCGCGGATGGCGGGGCGTTCGGGTTCGTCAATTTGCATCGGGCACCTCCGGAACCAGAGCCACCGATTTGACCCCCATGCCTTTGAGACGGTCGAGAATTTGAACACCCTGTTGCAAGGGCACCGAGCCTTTGAGGATAACGGTGACGGGCTGTTCGGACGCAACGGCCTCGGCCAGCATCGCATCGGCTTTTTCACCAGTCTGTGTCATCAGTTGGCCCTGTTGACCCAGAACCACCTTCAAGGCCTTGAGCGACTGCCCCGGCAACTGCGCTCCCCCGTCGGTTACCAGATCCAGCACCCGATATTGGCCGAACGACGAGACCAGCATGAAAAAGACGATCAGAATGAAGATGACATCGATCATTGATGTCAGGCCAACGGACATATGCCTCTTTTTCTTGTCTGAAAAGTCAAATGCCATTACTCGGTCCCGGACGACTTGTCGTCCTCTGAGGGGGCTGGGTCCTGTTGCGCTTGTGGTGTCGGCTTCTGCTGCGGATGCGCTTGTGGTGTTGGCTTCTGCTGCGGAGAAGCTTTGACGGGGCCGGACCGCTTTTTCCGAGCGAACTGAAGCCGACCCTTTCTCTCGGTCGAAGTGCCATAAAGGGCATCCGTTGCCACGCATTCAAGACGATAGCGCATGCCATCAACGATGCTATCAAGCATTGCGTGCAGGGCAAGAGCGGCAAGTGCAATGACCATACCGGCAGCCGTTGTTGTCAAGGCCTCCCAGATCCCTCCTGCCAAATCAGCAGGCTTGACCGTATCCCCTTGAATCTGCATCGCGTGAAAAGCTTCGATCATGCCAAGCACGGTTCCCAGAAGGCCGAGCAGCGGGGCCGCTGTCACGACCAGTTCCAAAAGACGAAAGCCGGTCCGGGCCTGTCGCAGAAAACCTTTCACCGCAAGGGTTGCACTTTCTTCTATCTGTTGTTGGCTGGCTCCCGCACTCTTGCGCTGCTCGATGTGATATCGCAGGTCCTGAGCCGCGCCGCTGCGAAAGGAAAAGGGATGTAGCATTGCAATCTGAAAGGCTGAGACCAGCCCGGTTGCGATCACCAGCAAAGCCAAGACAGCCAAGGCAACGAGCGTCCAGCCACCCAGATCCAGCATCATGACCCAAAGATCTGAAAGGTGTTGTTTAAAGGCCATTTGGGCTTACTCCTTCAGCGACAAGATTTCTTGCGCCAATCCTCTTTAGCAAGTCTCGCCCCATCAGAAAAGCACACATGTTGCTCAATAGTCGCGAAAGTTCGGCCAGAACAGACAAAGCCAGCGAAGAGCAACATCGATGAAGGATCGAAAATCGCCCGGCGCTGGCTTCGTGAGAAAGGTCTTTGCCTCATCAGATCATGGGCCAGCACAACAGCTGCCCCAAGATATCACTTGCATCTGTCGAAGGTCGGTCTGTGGTGGCGATAGATAACCAGGGCCCGATAGCAGGTGGAATCAAAGCTGGATGCGAATTTCTCACCCTTCAGGTTCGCTCGTATCTTGCTGCCCTTGCCTACGGCCCCATCAAGGAAGCTGGAAAGAATGAGGTTGAAGCGCTTGTCATCAAGCACCAGACCCAATTCATAGACCCTGACCAGATACCCCATCGTAAGGAAGGCATGACTTGAATCCTCAATGCCAGACGCTCCTCGATAAGGCCAGACAAGATGAGCCTTGCCGCTGCGCGGGTCGATATAGGCTGCATCATTGATCATGCGTGCAATCGTGGTCATCCGACCGACATATCGCTTGTCGCGGGGATCGGCTTGATAAAGATAATAGGCAAGCATGCCCATTGCAGCCTGCATGTTATAGGGAAGCGGAACGCCCTTTTTGCCATTCAGATCATGTCCGGGATAAACATAGCCATCGCTCGTCCAATCCTGCTCCATCGCATCGAAGGCCTTGACCGCCAGATCGAAGGCAACCTGCCCCCGTTCAGCATTGGCGATATCGCCGTGACCATTGACCAACCAGGCGAACCGGGCAATCGGGCTTGCAATCATGCCATTATGGACAGCCCAAACGGTTGGTTTGTTTTTCGAGTATTTTTTCGAGAACCAACCAGACACCTTGCGGTAGCGAATCCCGTCCGAACCATTTTCGATGAAGGAGGCCTTAAGCCATGAGATATGCTGCCAGATCTGATCAGCGATTTCCTTGGTGGGACGATATTCATATATGTCGAGCAAATCATTGAGAACATAAGATTCACACCACGCCAAAATCCCGGCATCGCCGCTATCTGCATATTTCTTGAAGCAGAAATCATCAGACCGTTTGCCGCGATATTCGATCTTCGCATTGAGGGCCAGAAACTCCTCGTTGCTCACTCGGTCCGATTTCTCCACTTCCATCAAGCTCGAACAGCTTGAGAGCAGCAAAGCCAAACACATTACGAAAAGCCTGAACAACAATGGTCAATCCCCGTTTCAAAATGGCCAAACACGACCGTACACCCGTCATGGCACAGCATTACGGCAAAATCATTAAGGCATCCTAAGTCAGAATCTGGAAAAATTAAGGATATGCAAACCATTGAACAGACTGATCCGCAAAAAGCTTGCGGACTGGACGCACTCCTCAAACAGCAGGCACCATCTGCAAGCTGTGGATCAACAGACTGGAGAATGGCAATCAGATTTCATATTTGCTCTTGTCGCCGATATCATAGTGCAAGGGCATGCGCCATTTGGCAACGCTGACGACAAGAAACAGCAGGGCCGAGATGCCTGCCAAAGTCTGCGCGACCACCGGAAAACCGAGCACCATTGCGCCCCAGAGCCCTGCCAGCAACAATGGTTGAGCCGGAAGGCCCGGCACCTTGAAACAGAAATATTCCTTGAAGCAAAGCCCGCCCAAAGTAACGAAGGCACCACCAAGACCAATCATCTCGAACCCGAAAAGATAGCAGAGCAATCCCACCCACGTCGCTGCCTGAAGGGTCATTCTGAATGACTTCATATAGATGTGAAGACAGCAGGCACAAAAAGCTGCTGCGACAAAACAAAGCTCAAGCACCGGATAGCCGGTTTGCCACGGCAGCAGCAACACCGAAGGTCCCGCAAGCAGGAACCCCAGTCGGTAGAGAATGACGGACGTATAGTCAATCCAGTCCATTTCTGACTTGATATGCGGATCTGCCAATTGATTTCCTCGCTTGTTGCCCGCGCAGGTTCACGGGGCTTTGAATGGCCTGCACCATAGACCAACAGAGCGGACGATCCCAGAGCGTTTGCTCGACAACACGCAAAAAAAGAACAATCCCCATTGCCAGAACAGGCTGCGACAATAAGGCCTGGCATTGCTTGATGGAAAAATGCCAGCCCGGAACAAATGAAGGTGGGCCAGAAAGACCCACCTTCTCCCCTCCCCACAATCTGCCGCAACCATCCGCCGTCCAAGGCCGGATATCGTGTAGCTGCGACAACAAACAAAGACCTAAAGAAGGTCGATCACGCTCTCGCTGACCATCCGCCAATCCTTGCCAAGAGTGTGAACCGATCCAGTCAAGGTGACCGAGCTTTGCAGACGAATGTCCCCGCAGGAAGCACCAACCATCAGAGTGAAGCTCCCCGGCTCGACAATCCGTTTTCCTTCAGCTCCGGTGAAGCAAAGCATGTCGGTGGGAACAGAGAAGCTGACTTTCTTGCGGCAACCGGCATCAAGCGGAACACGAACAAATGCCTTCAACTCTTTGACAGGCCGCACAAAACTGGATAGGTCATCGCGAACATAAAGCTGTGGCACAGCCACACCTGACCGTTTCCCGGTGTTGGTCACGACAAAGGAGAGACGCACCTCACCGGTTGCGCAATCAATCTCGTCTTGCTCAAGCACACAATCGGTATAGGCAAAATCGGTATAGGCCAGCCCGTGCCCGAAGGGGTAGGCCGAACCGAAGTGCCGGGCAATCGGCGTACCGGAACTTTTGAAACTGTGATTATAGTAATAAGGCGCTGCCCCTGCGCTTTTCGGGATCGACAAGGTCAACCGCCCAGACGGCTCAACCGCACCGCTGAGCACATTGGCGAGGGCAACCCCGCCCTGCTGGCCCGAGAAGAAGGTCATCACCTGAGCGGCCAACTTGTCCTCAAGCCCTCCCAGATTGTAGGGGCGCCCACTGGAGAGCACCACAATGACCGGCTTGCCAGTTGCAACCACGGCATCAAGCAATTCCTGTTGCATGCCCGGAAGCCTGAGACTGTCGACATCAGACCCCTCACCTACGGTGCCGGTCTGGAAAATCCCGGAGAGATCTCCAACGCAGACAATTGCCACATCCGCGGATTCGGCAGCGGCCACCGCTTCAGGAATCATGTCAAGACGCGTTGACAACGAGGACGCCTGCTCAAGACTGGTGCTGTCATCAACATCCCCGGGGAAGACAGGAGCCCCGGCCTTGCGTTCATCCAGAATGTTGCAACCACGTGCATAGATGATCTCGGCAGTTGCCCCCAGACAGTCTTTCAGGCCTGCAAGGGGAGTGACAATGCCTTCGATCTCCTCTTCCTCATCATTGTGAATAAGGTGAACCGGGAAGCTGTAGTCTCCCAACAGCGCCAGAGGATCATCAGCTGTCGGCCCGATGACGGCAATTCTTTTCTGCCCTGAAAGAGGCAGAATGCCATCATTGGCGAGCACGACCACCGACTGTTCCGCCACCTTACGAGCAACATCGAGTGCCCTTTGCGATTGCAGTGTCACTCCGGCATCATCCGCATAAGGCTTTTCAAACAGCCCTATCCGGAATTTCTCCATCAGAATGCGCCTCACTATTTCGTCAATGACATCTTCGGTTATGAGGCCCCTGGTCGCAGCCTCTCTCAGATCCTTGGCACAATCATCGCCCGGCAGCTCGATATCAAGCCCAGCATTGTAAGAAAGCGCGGCAGCTTCTGCCTCATCTCTGGCAACACCATGATGCTGATAAAGAAGAGATATCCCGACATAGTCCGCAACGATCAGTCCGTCAAAGCCCCAGTCCTTGCGCAAAACCTCTGTCATCAAACGACGGGACGCATGCACAGGTTCGCCGTCGATATCGTGATAGGCGGGCATCACCGAACCGGCATTGGCCAGTTTCACTGCCATTTCGAACGGCAACAGGAACATGTCGTTCAGTTCCCGCCAGCCCATATGCACTGGCGCATGATTGCGTCCGCCTTCACTGGCGGAATGGCCGGCATAATGTTTGAGTGTCGCCAAAAGATCGCGCTTTTCGCCCTGCAATCCCTTCACATAGCGGGTTGCCAAAAGTCCGCACAAATAGGGATCCTCACCGAAGGTTTCCTCTGTGCGTCCCCAGCGGGCATCACGGGCCACATCCAGAACCGGTGCCAGCCCCTGGTGACAGCCGATGGAGCGGGCTTCCTCGCCAATCGCTTTGCCCACCTCTTCGATCAGATCGGGGTTCCAGGTCGCACCATAGGCAAGAGAAGACGGAAACAGGGTTGCTCCCTTGATCATCAGGCCAGACAGGCATTCTTCGTGCGACATAACCGGAATACCGAGCCGGGTTTCCTCCAGCATGAATGTCTGCAAGGCATTGAGCGCCCGAACGCCTGCGGCCGGATCAACACTGCGGGTGCCGAGCGGACGGGTGATCTGCCCCAACCCTTGCGACAGCATCGCCCTCAAGGTGCTGGCGTCACTCTCCCCGGTAAACTGATCGCTGCGCACGCGATGCTCGCCATTCTCATCGAGAAACAGCCAGACAGCATGCATCTGCCCTATCTTTTCATCCAGCGTCATTCGGGAGAGAAGGTCACTGGTTCGGGCTTCTGGGCTCTGATTTGCGTCTTTATATAGATCTGTCATTGTCTTGGTCCTTGAACGCACACGTCAAAGTGTGACGTCATCAAAGGTCACGGATTTTGGGGAGGGATTGAGATGAACCAGAGCCTCACCCGTTGCATCGAACAGATGGCAAAGCTCCGGTTTGACCGAGAAACGGATATTACCGCGAATGGAGGACACCGCCTCGTCAGAGATCTTGGCAATCATGGGGTGATCCGATGTCTGGGCGAGGTAGAGAAAGCTGTATTCGCCAAAATTCTCGACGGAGGAAAGCGAACGGGAAATCACCTGCTCGGTCACATCCTCACCAACCGGTACCATATGCTCTGGCCGAACCCCCAGAGTGAGACTTGCACCCTTGTTCAAATGGCTGGCGGATACGGGAACGAACAGGATTTCTTCACTGTCGAGCAAGACACGGGCACCCGTATCGGTCGCCTCCATCAAGGTGACAGGAACAAAGTTCATGGAGGGAGAACCGAGAAAGCTGGCAACAAACAGGTTTTGCGGCCGGTGATAAAGCTCCAGCGGTGAGCCGATCTGCGCAATCGAGCCCTTCTTCAACACATCGTCCCCTGCCCTCAACAAAACGATCTTGTCGGCGAGCGCCATCGCTTCGGTCTGGTCATGGGTCACATAGATCATGCTGGCTTCGGGAAATTTCCGATGCAGATTGGCAATCTCGGTGCGCATGTGAACCCGCAAGGCCGCATCAAGGTTCGAAAGAGGTTCATCGAACAGAAACACCGCTGGTTGCCGGACAATCGCCCTGCCAATCGCCACGCGCTGGCGTTGACCGCCAGAAAGCTCCTTGGGTTTGCGCTCAAGCAGATTTTCGATTTGCAGGATGCGGGCTGCTTGATTGACGCGGGTCGAGATCTCGTCTTTGGGTGTCCTGGCCTGCCTGAGGCCAAAGGCCATATTCTCGAACACGCTCATATGCGGATAGAGCGCATAATTCTGGAAAACCATTGCCACACGCCGTTCGGCAGGCAACGCCTCATTCATGCGCTGACCACCGATCATCAGCTCTCCATCGGAAAGCGTCTCGATTCCGGCGATCATCCGCAGCAAGGTAGACTTGCCACACCCCGACGGGCCGAGGAAAACGCAGAATTCACCATCCCCGATATTCAGATTGATGTCGCTCAGAACCGTATGACGGCCAAATCGCTTGGTAGCATTTTCAAGGGAAATACTGGTCATATCAGAGGCTTCCTCTTGCAGATAGGTCTTTGCTCCACCGCGATGTCCATCAAGCGAACGACGGTAACAAGCTGCTGATTTCTAAAAGTGATGTGATTGTTCGGTTCCATGGCCTATCCCTTGAGAGATCCGGCCATCATGCCGTTGACGATCTTTTCCTGCCCGATTGCATAGACAAGGATCAATGGCAGAGTGCTGAGCGTGACGACAGCCAGAATGGCGGGTATGTCAGCAGCGTATTGGCCTTGGAAATCCCACACCGCCAGCGGCAGGGTTCGCGTGTCGGGCGAACTGGTCAGCACATAGGCAAAGACAAATTCGTTCCAAAGCATGATACCGTTATAGATGGCAACGGTGGAAATGCCGGGGATCGAGAGGGGGAAAAAAATCTTGAAGAAGATCTTGAACGGACCACAGCCATCAAGGAACGCCGCCTCTTCCAGCTCCTTGGGCACCTGACGCATGAATTCGGTAAGAATAAACACTGAGATTGGCAGGCTACAGGCAACATAAGGACCGATGAGTGCAAAGATCGTATCATAAAGCCCCATATTGCGGACCATCAGATAGATGGGCACAAGGGTCACATGCAAGGGCACGATCATCCCTGCAACGATCAGCCCGAACAGCAGATTGTTGAACCGGAATTTGAGCCGCGCCAGGGCATAGGCCGCCATCGAGCTGACCAGCACGATCAGAATGACCGAAATGGAAATGACGAAAACCGAATTGCGGAAATAGGTCAGAAACGCGCCGTTGAGCAACTGGATGTAATTGCCGAAATTCCAGTGCTCAGGCGGCATCCAGACCGGATTGGTATAGGTTTCCTGAAGGCTCTTGAGGCTTGTAAAAGCGACAAAGATGAAGGGCATCGTGGTTGTCAGCAGCCAGATCAGTCCGAGCACCGCAAAAATGACCCTGGAAAGCTTGAATTTCTTTTTGCTCATCGCTCACACCTCAGTTTCGAAGCGTTTGGAGACGCGCATCGAGATCGCAGCAATAACGGTAATGATCATGAACATTGCCGAGGCAATCGTACTGCCATAACCCATCTCGAATGAGTTGAAGACGGTGTGATACATGTGGGTCGCCATCATTTCAGAAGAATGCTCAGGCCCCCCGTCGGTCATCACATAGACAAGATCGAAATAGCGCATGGAGCCAATGACCGCGAGCAATACTGCCGTACGAGCGGTCCCTTGCAAATGGGGCAGTTTGAGCCGCCAGAAAATGGTGTTCTCACTTGCCCCGTCAAGATGCGCCGCTTCCACGATCTCGCGCGGAAACGAGGACAATGCGGCCAGAAACAGCACCATGTAGAAGGGAACATTCTGCCAGCAGACCACGGCAATGACAGACCCCAACGCCAGATCGGGGATCCCCAAGCCAGTCCTGTGTCCAGTCATAGAGCCCGAGTTCCGAAAGGATCGAGTTGATCGGGCCGAAATTGGGATCAAAAATATTCTTGAACAGAACCCCAAGCGCCACGCTCGACATCAATAACGTGGGATAAAATAGAGAATTTTGAGAAGACGTGAGCCCTTGGACGCCTCATCAAGCACCACCGCCAAAACAACGGCAATGGGAAGCTGAATCAGCACGGAAAAGACCGCCAGATAGACATTGTTCAGCGCCGATTGCCAGAATACCGTGTCCGAGAGCAATCGCTGCCAATTATCCAACCCGGTGAACCGGGCGCCACTGCCCAGACCGTTCCAGTCAAGAAACGAGAGTTGGAAGCTGTAGATGAGCGGATAGAGAAGAAAGACACACAAGAGCAAGATTGCCGGAGCAAGGAACACCACCGGAGCCAACATCTGGGCGCGCCGATAGGCTTTTCTTGACCGAAGCGTCATGGATTGTTCTGATCCAGCAGACATGAGTAGCGTTCCATTGTTTTGGCCAAAACCGACCGGTGCCCATGCGGACATCGGCCGGAAAGGTCGATCACAAGATCGACGGAGCATCCCCAGGAGGGAGGTTATTTACTGGCAAGATCCTTGGCAGCAGCTTCCATTTTGGCCGCAGCTTCTTCCGGTGTAATGGAAAGGCCAAGCAGTTGCTGAGTGGTATCCTTGTGAACTTCAGCCAGTGCCGGTGGCAGCTCCTGATCGTACCAGAGCTGAATGCTTGGAGCCTTGGCCACAGCTTCCATGACACCCGATAGATATGGATCTTCCACCTTCACGCCCTTGACCGGAAGGATCTTGTTGTCTTCCAGCTTGAGCTGAGCGGCTTTGTCATCGGTCTGGTACATCAACAGATCGAAAGCTTCATCCTGATAGGGACAGGCTGAATTGATGGAGATATAATTATCGCCCATGGTGCCGATCGAATTATTCGGATCGCCTTTGCCGCCTTCTACGGCTGGGAAGGTGAAGAAACTGATTTTCTTGGCAAATTCAGGATTTTCATTCTCGATGGAACCAAACTCCCAGCTCCCCATCAATTCCATCGCTGCGCGACCGGAATAAAGCAGGCGGCGCGAGCCACCGATATCATAGTCGAGCCCGTTATAGCCGCGGGCAAAGCCACCGGCCTTAACCAGATCCTGAAGCAATTCACCAGCCTTGATAAAGGTTGGATCTTCAAAAGACCCGCCTGGTTCACGATCAGCCGCTTTCTGGAACACCTCTGGGCCACCGATACGATCTGCCAGATAAACAAAGAACATCGAGCCGGGCCATTTTGCCTTGTTGGCAAGCGCGAATGGAGCGATCTTGTTCTCATTGAGAAGTTTGACCACATCCATCAGTTCGGACCATGTCTTGGGTGTTTCTATTCCGAGCTTTTCAAAAATTTCCTTGTTATAGATAATCACGGCAACCGAAGTGCCCATAACCGGCAGACCATAGATATCGCCGTTATATTTGACCGGAGAGAAACTGGCGGGCAGGAACCTGTCAGCAAAATCCTTGTTCTTCTCAAGGTAAGGCGTCAGATTGGTAACGCTGCCTGCCTTGATATATTCACGCAGAGGGCCTCCACCCCAGCTGGTAAAGACACAAGGAGCCTCATTGGCACCAAAAGCGATTTTCAGTTTGGTTTTATAAGCGTCGTTGGCAATGTGCGAATCCTCAACCTTGAAGCCAGAATGAGTAGCTTCGAAGCGATCCGCAGCGTCGCGAATGGTGGCAACGGTTCTTTCCTGAGTCTGCAAATCCCAGGATGTAATGACTTTTGTATCATCTGCTGAAGCGCTCATTGGCAAAAGGCTCGCCATGGCAACACCGCAGAGCAAACTCGTGATGCGACCCTTGATAGTTAGCTGCATCTTTTCCTCCCAAATTTTCAAGACTTGATCCGATCAAAAAGCTTGATCATTCAATCTTAGCAGTGATACGTTACCGGTAACGTTATTGTGTGTCAATCATCTTGAATTCGCCCCAAAAGCCTGTATGAAAAACAGACTGGAAACGAAAAAGCAGTTTTCTGCCATTGATGGCGATTTTCTTGATGAAATTGGGTGAAAAACTGGACGAAGGTCGTATTTTCCAGCAATCCAACCAACAGGATAACAGCAAATTGTCCAACGACCTTGTCGAAAGCAGCGCATCAACGGCCTACTTGATTGTCCGACCCCAATTTGCAACCAACGAAAAAGGCAATAGCCTGTGAAGAAACCACGCCCGACCCTTGCCGATGTTGCCAAAGTTGCCGGTGTTTCCCGGATGACAGCATCCCGTGCACTCAATGAAAAGGCTGGTGTCTCGGACAAGACCAGAGAGGACATACAGCGCATTGCCAGTGAGATGGGGTATGTTGCGAATCCCTTGGCACAGAAACTCTCCAATGGACGCACCCATATCATCGGTGTAATTGCTCAGCTTCCGACCTCCTTCACCAATGAAATGGTCATGGGCATCGGCACATCTGTTCGTAGCGCCGGATATGAAATGCTTGTCTATTTCCTGTCGGATACGGACATGCAGCCGCCATCGAGCGTCGTCAATCTGTTGCAGCAATTTGCAGATGGCATCATCGTACTGTTGCCTTACGAAGCGGACTATCTCGAAAAACTGCGCCAGGCATCCCTACCCGTGGTCACGGTAGAAAGCCTGCATGATGAACCCACCTTCCCTGCAATTATCACTGACGGATATCAGGGCGGGCGACAAGCCATGGAACATCTCATCGAGTTGGGGCATCGCAGAATTGGTTTCATCACCGGCGATCTCAAACTGATCTCGGCCAGAAGCCGTCTGAAAGCCTATAAGGACATGATTGAGCAATATGGTCTTGATGCGGATCCGGCCCTCATTTGCGAGGGGGACTATATGCAGGTAGGCGGTTATGATGCTGCGAAAAGCCTGCTGGCTATCAAGGAACGCCCAACTGCGATTTTCGCATCCAATGACATTTCTGCCCTTGGTGCCCTTTCGGCAATCAGGGAGGCCGGACTTTCGGTTCCCGAGGACATGTCCCTTGTGGGCTTTGACGACATTTCCCTGTCCGAACAGATGCACCCTGCCCTGACCACCATCCATCAGCCGCTCCAGCAAATGGGGCGATCTGCCGTCAACCTGCTCATGGCGATGATCGCGGGACTGGAAGTCCCCTTTCATCAAATCACACTGCCAACGGAATTGGTAGTCCGCCAATCAACAGCCAAACCGAAATAGCAAGCATCGGACCAGGCTTCCGAGGCTCATGGCCTCTGAGACATCTTGTCTTTATTTAACGCCAGCATTACCGATGCCGTAACGGAGTTTTTCAGGCGTCTCTCTGACAGCATGTTCCAGCTCTTGGGTCATGGGCGTCAGGGAGGTTATCTCCCCACCGTCATCGCTCACGGTGACAAAGACACGCTGTCCCTCGGCGGGATAAAAATAGATATTTCCTCCCACCATGACATTGGCTTCCTGAAACGGCGTGTCGACCGATTTGCATGTGCCGGTAAACAGCTCTCCGGTGTCTGTCGTAAGAGCGAAGTCAGTCCGAAAGCTCACTTTCTTTTCAGTATAACGCTTGCCTATATGAAGCCTTTGCACATCGACGATGACCGCAATTGCCTTGATCTTCGAGTTTTGGGAACGGTCTGCATAATGTTGCGGCGGCATCACGGCATGAACGACACCGGGATAAAGCGAAGTGGCAAGCACCGATATCAGAAGCAAGACTGTTCGAAGCATTTTCTCTGGCTCATATTTGAAAGTCATCATTGTCCTTTTTCTATCCCTTTGAGAAATCGATTGGTCATCGCCTTCATCTGAGCATCACTCATGGTCGGAATGCGATTCTTTATCTGTTTGGACCATTGATATAGTGCACGATTGGCAGAAAGAGGGCGCCCACCAACGGCTTTGGCTTCAATGACACGGCTCAGCCTGTAGCCTTTGGCCGCCTGAATGAGCCTCTCTTGCTCAGTCCCCATTTCCGGCAATTCCTCACGAAATTTGTTGGCCAGATCCTTGCGGAAGGTTTCAATCTCTCTCTTGGCAATGGGACTTGAATTTCCCGTCTCGAAAACCCTCGTCGGCTGACCGACTTCAACCGCATCATCACCGCGCAAACTATGCGTGATTTTTCCCGAATGATCGAGTTTGTCAATGCGGCCAGACGTCTGGTTCATCACGTCCTTGACTTTCAGGCCCGTCTCGGACCGAAACGCACCGGTGCCCTGATCGCCTCCATAGGCATGGGCCTTGAGATCCCTGGTCGACAATCTGCCTCCGGACACTTTCCTGACGGCCTGTTCGTAATATTGTGAAAAGAGCGTCTCCGCCTCGCGCCCCTGCGGTGTGCTTGTTCCCTTGGGAGTAAAATCGATGTCAGAAGCTCCACCGCGATAACCCGCGCCCTTCTGCGCATGACTGCCGGTATTTTCGAAATGGGTGAGATGCCCCTTGAGGTCCGGATGATCCCGATAAAGCTGTTTGACCGCACGTTCCCGGGCGGCCAGATCCAAATCATGGCGAATGGCATCGGAAACCTTTTTGGCCTTGTCTGTGAGATAGCGCGGATTTTGCTTGAGAGCTTCGATGCCTGCCTTGTAGGTTTCGCTGCCCGGATCAAGGCGCATGTGCGGATTGATCTTGCGGGCATCAAACTGGCTGCTGGCCTTGCCAAGCGTCTCGTTGAGCTTGCCTATCTTGTGAGCCGGATGATTGGCGGGCAATCTGGCCAGCAATTTCTTTTGCATATCCTGCTTGATAGCCTCAGAAGAAGAAGACCAATTGGCCTTTGTCCTTCCCGCTGCGCCAACAATATCATCCGATGTCTCCTTGGCGGCCTTCGCGGCCTCCCGCATGGATTTTGCCTTGGAAAAGGCTCCGGCGGCCAATCTGTTCAGCACGAACCCGATAGTACCCTGATAGATCCCCTCCTTGGCACCTTCCCAGATCACGGACGCCGTGGTTGAATTCGGGTCGGCCTTCTCCTTCACCGCAGCATTGTAGCTGTGCAGGGTCGCCATGGCGGCACCTCGGGTCAGAACGGTATCAAGGGTCATGGCCCCCGTCTCGACAATGAACTGCTTCATTGTATAGTCGACATTGAAAGCCACCGCCGCTTCCTGATCCTTGACGATCCTGTTCCAATCCCCCAACACGCCATCCTTGTCGGTGACATCAAGAACGCTCAGCTTGTCTTGCAAATCGCGCAGGAACCGAATGCGATCAAGATTGGTCTCTCCGACAATCAGATTTTCGATCCGTTCATCAAGCTCCCTTTTGCGGTCCGCCACGCGCCTGAACACCTCTGGCTGAAGTTTCCCCTTTTCTTCCGATTTCTGCCAGGCGTCATAGAGCCGCTTGACGTCCTCGTCCTGCCCCTGAGAGGGCTGATCATTCAGCGCCTTGATGTGGACACGGCGATCTCGCTCCTGTTCATAGAGATTGCGACCGATCCAGCCGCCATCTTCATCACTCCAGACCTCGCCAAGCTCATTCTCGTCGCCATCTTCCGGACGGTCCGATCTGTCGACGGCCTCTTTGTCTTGATCGTCATTTGAAGCGATATCCTGATCCTGCCGAGTGGGCGGAATAAAGTCGCCTTTGTCCTCGGAATAGATCCAGCCCTTGTCATCCCGCGCCCCTTCCCGGGGCTCGAACTCGGCAAACCCGTCCTTTTCGACATAGCGCCAGCCACGATCTTCAAAATCCTGCTTCCAAGCGTCAAACCTGTCGACTGGTTGACCGCTCTGGCTTTCGGAATTGGGCTGCTCCTCGCCAATAGCCTGATTTTTCAAGGCATCTTCAAGCGCAATCGTTCCCTCACCGCCAGAAAGAGTAACGGGCTTGCGAGGCGGCAAGCCGTTGCCCTGCGCGACCTCATCGGCATTGCTCGCCGGATCTCCAAGCCCACGCTCTGTCATTTCCGCTTGGATTGTCTCTGTGGTGATCGCAGGGTCTGGCTTGGCACCAAGCGAAGGATCGAAGCGATAGGTGGCACTCGTGCTGACGTGCCTCATATCGGGATGCACCTCATAGTCTTTCCAAACGCCCGTAAGATAAGTGAAGCCATCCTCAGACTTCATTTCATTGAACTGGCGCGTTTCGCTTCTCTTCGTCATCAAAAGGACAATCATGCCATCGGGAGACAGTGTCCCGGTCACGTTGCCGTCTTCATATCCCTTGCTATAAAGCCCATCCTGAATTCCCTTGCGTCCATCACTCCATGTCCGGTCTGTTCTGATATAACGCCCCTTGAACGCACCATCGCGAACACTTCCCTGTGCTTCTTCGCTCCATTTGGAGCGAACAAACCCTCCTCCCCCATCAGGAGAAGCAGTTGTCGAGACGCAATGAAGTCTGAAGCGATCACCGCGGACAAACAACTTGCCACAATCACCGGATTCAGAAGTCATGCCGGACGAGACCTGATCTTTCGTCCAGTGCACTTGATTGCCATTGACAAGATTGGTGCTTCCCTTAAGGACCACAGCATCAAAATTCTCTGGATATGACACCGGCTCCTTTGCCTCAAGGCTGAAGCTGAAGCCGAAGAAGCCGAAGAAGCCGACAAAGACAGCAGCGAGGGGCAAGCTGATGGTCGAATAGCTACCGGCAAGATGTGCCATGTCTTTCCCTCCCCGCTGTCTGTCTTCGTTATTGGTCTTCGCTTGTCGTCCCCACCTGTCGTCCCCGCCTGTTATTCATGGCAACAGAGCGCTTTCAGCACCCTCGCAGACTCTAGACATCCCAGGCATCCCTGCCTTTCTTGACACCCCAGGAAGACCGAAACTTCGCTTTGCCGTCTTGCTCAGGATCAGGGGCCTTTTTGTCACCGGAGCGATAGACATAGGCATCGCCCTGAACTGCCTTTGTCTTGCGAATGACCACCGTTTCTGCGATCCGGTCACCCAGACGCTGCTTGCGATCAGATCGCATCATCAGGATGATACCGATCAGATAGAAGAAGAAGCCATCGATGATGCGAAGAAAATTGCGGATGAACGCCTGCCGCATGGAACAGGCAGATCCATCGGTTGAAACAACCTTGATACCCATCACCATTTTGCCGAAGGACTGACCGCCGCGCCCCTCGGTGAGCATAAAATACAAAAGCGAGGCAAAGAAACTCAACGCCATGACGACCACAGCCGGCGTTCCCTCCAGGGCAAAGCCTTCATCGGTCACCCCACCGACATTTTCGGCCACTTGCATGCCGATGACATAGAAGATTATGAAAACGATGATCAGATCGACCAGATGGGCAACAAAGCGTTTGCCGAACCCCACATAGGGAGATGCCTGGCCATCTGAAATGCCCGAAGATGTATTTTGGCCCATCTTCGGATCAGAATGTGATTGGGCACCTCCGACATCCGATGCCGTTAGCGAGGAACCGCAAGAGGGACAGAATTTGGCATTATCCGGAATGTTGGTGCCGCATTGAGTACAAAATGTCATGTCTCTCCCCCTATTTCAGTGGCTCGTCATAAAAGCGGATTGAATTGAAAATGGACCAGACAAACAACTCATTGCGCTCTGATTGCGTTGCCTGAGTAAGAAAGCCAAATCGATAAATCAGGTATTTTGTCTCGATGAAGAAAGCGAATTCATGCAGCAGCTTGCCGCTTTTCTGGTCCGGATACTCTATGTGATAGAACTCATAGTCATGGCCATCCTGCCTGTCCTTGAACTGATAGAGCAGGCGCTGAGACGCAATGCTTGTGTCCCGATAGGATTCTGTCATGGCGTCCAGGGATGAATAATCGGTCTTGGCTCCGAGAAAAACCCCAAGCAACATCCCGATAGGGGGATCCTCGCCACTCGTCTTGTCGGCACCGACAAACAACAAGGAAAAGCCGTTTTCTTCTTCAATCAATTGGCTTTGCCAAAAGTCCGGGATTGCCAATCGAAACCCAATGGGTTTTGTCCTGTCCCCTGCCATGTAAGCAGGAAGACCAACATCCCGGCTATCAGCCCAGCGATATGGGAAGGGCGCATCGTCGGGCAGGCTCGCGGCCTTTGTAAGGTCTGCCACCCAAAACAGAACGAAAGCCAGCATCACCGGCAACAAAGGCAGGCCCGTGATGCCCGGTTTGCAATGGACGGGGAAAAAGCGACTTGCTTGCATGTCTCGGCCCTCTTTTGCGAGAGGCGGCATCAAACAGAGATTGTTTAAGTGCTTGTCTTTTCACTTCTGTGATCAGCGCTCTAGCCTTGCAACCTTTCGCACCATGATATCATTAAGACAGTTTCCGCCGATTGATGCACAATGTCACTTGGACATCTGTAGCAATAAAAAGAAATAATTAAGCATACAGACCTTTTCGAGATACCTAATGCCGCCTTTTTGCGGGGAGCCGGTTGCAGACCGCGGTCATTCTTTCATGAAGCGGCGCCAACTTCCAATCGCGGTGATATCTTCCGCTCCCTCAGCTCCTGAGGCTTCGCAAATGAACCCGCAGACCTCTTCGCCGCTGGCCAGCTCAACCTTTCCAAGTCCGAGAGGTGCGGGAATTCCGGCAAGGAACGAACCGAGTTCAACAAGCGGCATGGCCCAAACCTCAACCGCAACGCCGTTGACCTGTTGTTCGGTTGTCCGGATCATTCCGGGGCGTTTGACACCTTCCCCGGCCAGTGAATAGAAGCGATAGAACGGTGCCGAAGTCGTCTCTTCGAGCAAAAACGCCCCCCTGTCCGTCAGCTGCCAGTTGAGAGGCAGGCCCTCAAGATGCGCACCACAGACCGCCAGTTTGACATGTCCGGCAGGAAGCTCGGCAACGGGGTGTCTGTCAGGCAACGACCAGGATGTTGCGCCAAGCTTTCTTTCTCCTGCCCCTTCAAGGCAAGTGGAAAGCGAAGCTATCAGAGCATCTTTTCCAGAACGTGCCAGCAGGGTCACGCTGCCCGGTCGCCCATCGGAGCGAGCAGGGATCGGCACGGCCAGCCCGCACATGTCAAGCAGGTTGACGAAATTGGTGTAGGTGCCAAGATTGGAATTGGGCGTTACCGGATCAGCCTCCAGATCTGCAACCGAATAGAAGGTCGGAATGGAGGGAACACAAAGCAAGTCGAGCCTGTCCAGCAGAGGCTCGACTTTGCGGCTCAGCTCCCTGAGGCGATAAAAACCCCTGAATGCATCCGTCGCGGTCAGATTGTTGGCCTTGCCGACAATCTTTCGTGTGACGGCAAGGATCGCTTCGGGATCATCAGCCATCAGCTGTTCGATGACACTGTTGCGTTCGGCAACCCATGCCCCCTCATAGAGCATCTCGGCGATGTCATAAAAGGGCGTAAAATCAAGGGGCTCCACTTTATGCCCAGCCGCTTCCAGAAGCGCGATGCCTTGCGCGAATGAGGCTGCCTGCGCATCGTCTCCCATGAACTTGATGCTGTCCTTGTTCGGAATGCCGATTGTAAGAGGCGTTTTGATGGAAAAAAGCCCCGGCGCCTCGATGGCTTTTGAATAGGCGTCCTTTTCATCAAAACCGCAAGCCACCTGATGCACGCGATAGGCGTCCTCAACAGTGAGGGCAAATGCAGAAATCGTCTCGGTTGATCGACAGGCTGGCACGGACCCCGACGCAGACCATGATCCAAGTGAGGGTTTCAGGCCGACAATATTGTTAAGCGCTGCCGGAACGCGCCCCGATCCTGCGGTGTCGGTTCCAAGAGCAAATGAGACAATCCCATGGGCGACACTCACCCCCGATCCCCCTGACGATCCGCCGGGTACGATAGCGGGATCCAGTGCGTTTTTCGGCGCGCCATAGGGCGTGCGGACACCGACCAGACCGGTGGCGAACTGATCAAGATTGGTCTTGCCAATGACAATCGCCCCGGCCTTGCGCAGTCTGGCCACGACAAAAGCATCTTCCGATGGCGCATATTCCCAAGCCGGACAGGCCGCTGTTGTTGGCAGACCAGCAACATCAATATTGTCTTTCACTGCGAAAGGAATACCCCACAAAGGTTTCTCGGAATCGAATTTCCCCAGTGCCTTTGCCTCTCCCAAAACGTCCTGTTCATCGCGCAAGGTGATGAATATCCCCGGATCGGCGACCTCCGCAATCCGGGCATAAACCGCAGCAATGATCTCTTCAGGAGGGGTACCTTCCGCATAGGCCTTGTGGAGATCCGAAATCGTCATGGGCGTGGTCATAGCTTCGTTTCCTCTTTGGTTCTGCTAAAGACATTGCCCGATCAGACCGAAAACTCTATTGCTATTATTTCACAAAACTGGTGCATCAAATGCAACGCTCATTTCATCGCAGGAGGAGAGCATGAAACATCTCCAGGACTTCCGATATATTGAGGCGGTCATGCGCGCAGGCTCCATTCGCAAGGCAGCCGACGACATGAACATCACCGCCTCAGCGCTCAACCGACGCATTCAGCGCTTCGAGAGCGAGTTCGGCTATGAAATTTTTGAACGTATGCCACGCGGTGTTCGCCTCAACCCCGCCGGAGAGTTGTTGCTACAGCATTTCCGCTCCCAGCAATCAGACCTCAAGCGGGTGCAAAGCCAGGTCGCCGATCTGGCGGGTGAACGACGAGGACATATATCCATTGCCTGCTCGCAAGCCCTGAGCCCCTACTTTCTCCCGGCCCATATCTCAGCCTATCGCACCGAGCATCCCGGTGTGACATTCAGCGTCAATATCAGAGACAGGGCGGCGGCAGAACAGGACCTGATCACCTTCAAGAGCGATTTGGCGCTGGTGCTGGAACCGGTTCATATGGTTGACTTTTCGGTCCTCTCCGCAATTCCGCAAGTGGTAAACGCGGTCATGCGCAAGGATCATCCTCTGGCTGCGCAATCGGAAGTGCGGCTTAGAGAATGCCTTGACTATCCCCATGTCATGCCCTCCTCTGCCTATGCAGTACGGCATATGTTGGAAAGAGCCCTCGCAGGAACCTCACGGACATTACAGCCGGTCATCCAGTCCGATTCCTTTGATTTCATGCGCCACTATGTCGAGTTCGAAGACGCCATCAGTTTTCAGATTTCCATCGGGTTGCGCCTTACCGAACAGAGCGGTCTCATCAGTCGCCCGATTTCAACCCGCGACATGCCTGCCGGATCTCTTCTGCTTGGCCAGATGAAGGGGAGAACCCTTCCGATTGCCTCGGCCCGCTTTGCCGAAACTCTGATTGTTGCCATGGAACGGCTCAACACCGGTCAAACATGACCAGAATGGCGGAGCGATGCATTTTATGCACCGGACTTGGGAAAAAATAGCAGAAGCCAGAAGCGCAAGACATCGCTACTCTTTCAACATCAAAGCAATCACCTGTCCAACAAAAATCAGGACGACCCAGCGCATTCTCATTGCTTACCTGTTATTTCGGAGAGAAATCCAATGAAGAAAACCCTTATTTCCCCCTTTTCTCGTCGTAGCTTCCTGAAGACAACAGGAGCTCTTGTCGCGACAACGGCAATGCCATTTGGAATGCGTGCAGCATTTGCTGCTGGCAAACTGACAGTCGGCTTCGTCTATGTCGGCGCAAAGGACGACTATGGCTACAACCAGGCTCATGCGGAAGGCGCAGCGGCCGTCAAGGCCATGGAAGGCGTCACTGTTCTGGAAGAAGAAAATGTTCCTGAATCGGTTGATGTGGTCAACACGATGGAATCTATGATCAACTTCGATGGAGCCGCCCTGCTGTTCCCGACGTCCTTCGGCTATTATGACCCCTATATCAAAGAAACCGCCCCCAAATATGCTGACGTCCGCTTCCAGCATTGTGGCGGCCTCTGGAAAGAAGGCGACCCTTCCAACGCGGGCTCCTATTTCGGCTATATCGGCATGGGGCAGTATCTGAATGGTGTTGTTGCGGGACACATGACCAAGAGCAAGAAAATCGGCTTCGTTGCCGCCAAACCGATCCCTCAGGTGCTCAACAACATCAACTCCTTCCTGCTGGGGGCTCGCGCTGTTGATCCCGAAATCACCTGTCAGGTCATCTTCACCGGCAACTGGTCTCTGCCAGTCAAGGAAGCCGAAGCCACCAACGCTCTTGCCGACCAGGGTGCCGATGTCATCACCTGCCATGTTGACGGCCCGAAAGTTGTTGTTGAAACCGCTGCGGCCCGTGGCTGCTATGTCTGTGGCTATCATGTCGACCAGAGCACACTGGCTCCCGAAAAATACCTTACCGGCGCAGAATGGAACTGGCCACATGTCTACACCGACTTTGTCAAAAAGGCGCTCGCTGGCGAACCGATTGACAACTTCGTTCGCGGTGGTTTAACGGATGGCTTCATTAAAATGTCTCCACTCGGCCCATCTGTCACGGAAGCTGCCGCCAAGCAGTTCGAAGCCGTCAAGGCCGAAATCATGAAAGGCGGATTTGCTGCAATCAAGGGCCCGCTCAAAGACAACAAGGGCAACGTGGTTGCGACCGCCGGACAGGCATTCCCTGAAACCGACATTGCGCTGGAATCCATGGATTATCTGGTGGAAGGTGTCATCGGCTCGACGAACTGATACATGACCAACATTTCCCAAAATGACGTGGCGGCCACCGGCCGCCACCCTGCTCTTCCAAGCTGGGTCATCGGAAGGATTGAATCCTTCGGCATTCCCCTGCTTGCCTTGATCGCAGGGTCCATACTCTTCTCGCTCTTCCTGATGACAGAGGGAAAATCTCCGTTGGAGTTCTTCTCTCTTGTCTGGCGCGCCGCCTTCAGTTCGGCCTTTTCCTGGAAGAACACTCTGTCTCACGTCAGCCCCCTGCTGATGGCCGCTCTGTGCGTAGCCATTCCTGCCAGACTGGGCCTGATGGTGATCGGAGGTGAAGGTGCAATCATTCTGGGAGGTCTGGCTGCCGCCGTTGTTGGCGCAAGCTGCGGCACATATCCGGCATTCATCGGCTTTGCCTTGATGATCATCGCCTCCTTTCTGGTTGGCGGCATTTGGATCGGCACCGTCGGAGCCTTGCGCGTCAAGCGCGGCGTCAATGAAACCATTTCCTCTCTTCTCATGGCCTATATCGCAACGGCCATCTTCAATCAGCTGGTCGAGAGCGTCTTCCGCGATCCTGCAAGTCTCAACAAACCAGCGACCATGCCCATCCCCGATGTGTTGCGGGTTACCGATCTCCCGTTTCTGAGCACCCATTGGGGGGTTCCCGTCGGGATCCTTGTCTGCATTGCCTGCTATTTCCTTTTGGAACGCACGACCGTCGGCTTTGCCGCTCGCGTTACGGGAGACAATATCCGTGCAGCTCAGGTTCAGGGTTTGCCGGTCTCCCGACTGGTGATCGGTTTCACCGGCCTTGCCGGAGGCCTCGCAGGTCTTGGCGGTTTTTTTGAAGTGTCCGCGATTTATGGCAATGCCAACGACTCCCTCATTTCCGGTGTCGGAAACACGGGCATTCTGGTGGCCTTTCTGGCGCGCCACCATCCTCTGGCCATCATCCCCGTTGCACTTCTGTTTGGTGGCATCGAAGCGTCCAGCGGTCTGGTGCAGCGCCGCATGGATCTACCCGACGCCACCATTCTGGTGTTTGAAGGGTGTATTTTCATTCTCGTGCTACTGAGCGAAACCCTTTATGGCCGCTCGGACAGCCTCATCCGCAAGATCCTGATTGCAGCGAGGGCAAAATGACAGACGCTTCAGCACTCGGTTCGGCCTTGGGCATGTGGGGCGTGCCCCTCGCAATTCTCGGCGGAGCCATCCGCGTCTCAACCCCGTTCCTTTTCGTTTCCCTTGGCGAATGCCTCACCGAGCGATCGGGGCGCATCAATCTGGGGCTGGAAGGAACACTGGTCATTGGCGCCATGACTGGCTACGCCATGTCTTATCATTCCGGCTCTCCCTTCGTGGGGGTGGCCTGTGCAGCCTTGGCGGGCCTTGCCTTCGGTCTTGTGCATGGGTGGCTTTGCAGCTTTCGCCACGTCAACGATATTGCCGTTGGCATTTCCTTGATGATCGTCGGTCTCGGCCTCGCCTTTTACTTCGGCAAACCCTACATCCAGCCTTCGGCGCCACGCTTGCCGTCCATCCCGTTCGGCTGGTGGTCCGACATTCCGCAGGTCCAGGCAGCGTTACAGGTCAATGTTCTGTTCATCGCAGGTGCCATTCTGGCCTTCGTCATGGCCTGGATGTTCCGCAACACCAGCATCGGCCTGACGGTACGGGTCGTTGGCGACAGCACCGACGCCGCCCGCACTCTGGGCATCCGCCCCACGCGCGTCCGCATTCTCTCGACTGCAGTCGGCGGGGCCTTTGCCGGGGTCGGCGGATCCTACCTTTCTCTCTATTACCCAGGCAGCTGGAGCGAGGGCATAGCCTCGGGGCAGGGTCTGATGGCCGTGGCACTGGTCATTTTCGCCCGCTGGAACCCGATCAACTGTTTTTGGGCGGCCCTGTTGTTCGGCGGAGCCGGAGCGATAGGCCCGGCCCTGCAATCTGTAGGTATCACACAAGGATATTATCTATTCTACGCCGCCCCTTACGTCCTGACCCTTGGCATTCTGGTTGCAACCTCCTCAACCGAACGCGCCATGACAGGAGCGCCGGGCGAATTGAGCATCACCAAATAACGGAGCATGAGCATGAGCGGATTAAGTGGTTTGAACGTGTCGGAGAAAGGTGTCGGCATCGGCCTTGTCCAGTTGCAGCTGCCGGTCGTCGAAACCAAGGCAGACCTGACGGCTCAAACGGCCCGCGTTGTCGAACTGGTTGGCAAGGCCCGCCGCAATCAGCCGGGCATGGATCTGGTGGTGTTCCCCGAATATGCTCTTCATGGCCTTTCCATGGATATCAATCCGGAAATCATGTGCACGATGGATGGCCCGGAAGTGGCCGCCATGCGTCAGGCCTGCATCGACAACAGGATCTGGGGGTGTTTCTCCATCATGGAACTCAACCCCGGCGGCATGCCCTATAACAGCGGCATCATCTTTGACGATCAGGGCAATCTGAAACTCTATTACCGCAAGATGCATCCATGGGTGCCCGTGGAGCCATGGGAACCGGGCGATGGTGGTATCCCCGTCTGCGATGGTCCCAAGGGATCGAAGATCGCGCTCATCATCTGCCACGATGGCATGTTCCCCGAAATGGCCCGCGAATGCGCCTACAAGGGGGCTGAGATCATGATCCGCACCGCTGGCTACACGGCACCTCTGCGCGAGGCCTGGCGCTTCACCAACCAGTCCAACGCCTTCTGCAATCTGATGGTTACGGCGAACGTCTGCATGTGCGGTTCGGACGGAACGTTTGATTCCATGGGCGAAGGCATGATCTGCAATTTCGATGGCACCATTCTCTCCCATGGCACGACCGGACGCGCAGATGAGATCATAACCGCCGAAGTCCGCCCTGATCTCGTGCGCGAAGCCCGCATCGGATGGGGCGTTGAGAACAATATCTACCAATTCGGCCACCGCGGCTATGTCGCAGTAAAAGGCGGAGCGCAGGATTGCCCCTATACCTATATGCAAGACCTCGCAGCCGGAAACTATCGTCTTCCGTGGGAAGATGAGATCAAGGTCACCGATGGCACAAGCTGCGGCTTTGGTGAACCCACCCGCCTTTATGGCGAAACAGAGAAGGATCAATAATCATGGCAAGCATCGCTTCTTCTCCCTATGCATGGCCCTATAATGGCGATCTGCGCCCGGACAATACCGCCCTTATCGTCATCGACATGCAGACCGATTTCTGCGGCAAGGGCGGCTATGTCGACAAGATGGGCTATGACCTGTCACTGACCCGAGCGCCCATCGAGCCGATCAAGGCCGTGCTCGCGGCCATGCGGGCCAAGGGCTACACCATCATGCACACCCGCGAAGGCCATCGACCCGATCTTTCCGATCTGCCAGCCAACAAGCGCTGGCGCTCCCAGCAGATTGGCGCGGGCATTGGCGACCCCGGCCCCTGCGGCAAGATATTGGTGCGCGGTGAACCGGGATGGGAGATCATCGACGAACTGGCTCCCCTGCCCGGCGAAGTGATCATCGACAAGCCCGGCAAGGGCAGTTTCTGCGCCACTGATCTCGAACTGATCCTGCGTCTTCGCGGCATCGAGAATATCGTCCTCACCGGCATCACCACGGACGTTTGCGTGCACACCACCATGCGCGAGGCCAACGATCGAGGCTTTGAGTGCCTGTTGCTGGAAGATTGCTGTGGCGCGACCGACAAGGGCAACCATGACGCGGCCATCAGCATGGTCAAGATGCAGGGTGGCGTCTTCGGAGCCATTTCCGACAGCACATCCCTCATTGCGGGGTTGCCTGAATGAGTGACCGCCGCAAAGCCCCCAAGGTTGAAACGATCGACATGACCATGCGCTTTGGTGACTTCACCGCACTCGATGCGGTCAGCATCAAGGTCGAAGCAGGCTCGTTCCATGCCCTGCTTGGTGAAAATGGTGCAGGCAAGTCAACACTCGTCAAATGCATGATGGGCTTCTACAAGGCAACCGACGGGCAAATGACGGTCAATGACAAGGAAGTGGAGATAGACGACCCCAAGGATGCCTATGATCTCGGTCTCGGCATGGTCTATCAGCATTTCACATTGGTGCCTTCACTGACGGCGGCGGAAAATCTGGTGATCGCGCGAACAGATACCCCCAAGATCATCGAATGGCGCAAGGAACGTCAGCGCCTTGATGACTTCATGGCGTCGATGCCCTTCTCGGTACCATTGAACAGACAGGTTCACAGTCTCGCGGCCGGTGAGAAACAGAAGCTCGAAATCCTCAAACAGCTCTATCTGGGGAACCACTTCCTCATTCTTGACGAGCCGACATCGGTGTTGACCCCGTCTGAAGCCGATGAGGTACTCGGTCATGTCCACAAAATGACCAAGACCGGAGATCTTACGGTTCTCATGATCACCCACAAATTCCGCGAGGTTCGCGCCTTTGCTGATACCGTCACGATTCTCAGGCGCGGAAAGCGCGTTGGCACCGGGCGGGTGGGAGACCTGTCCAACGACGACATGGCCGCCATGATGATGGGACAGTCAGACGTCGCCAATCCGCTTGAGAGATCCGGAGAGACGGGCCGGACAGTCCTCTCACTTGACCACGCCAAGGCAATCGATCGCAGTGGGACCAAGGAAATCACCATCGACGCGCTAAATGTGCGTTCAGGCGAGATTGTCGGGCTGGCAGGCATTTCCGGCAATGGTCAGGTCGAACTCATGGAAATGCTCACTGGCCAACGCAGTCTCCTGTCCGGTGCCATTTGCGTCGAGGGGGCTCCCTACCATGCAACCCGCAGCGAAGCCCACCAGCACAAGGTTCGTTATCTCCCCGAAGAACCCCTGCTCAATGCCTCGGCACCCCACATGAGCGTCGCGGACAATCTGGCCCTCAGAAGCTTTGACGAAAACGGCCGTTTGTTGCTTGATCGCAAAGGAATCATCCAAAGAGCCAACGCGCTCATCGAAGATTTTGACATCCGCACACAAGGACCACGCACCCCGATCAGGGATCTGTCGGGAGGCAATGTGCAGCGCGCGGCCCTTGCCCGCGAGTTGAGCGGTGATGTCACCTTGCTGATTGTCTCCAATCCTTGCTTCGGTCTCGATTTTTCAGCAGCCCGCGCCATTCGCGACCGCATCATGGAAGCCCGAAACCGGGGCGCAGCAGTTCTGCTCATCAGCGAGGATCTTGATGAAATTCTTGAACTGTCCGATCGCGTCGCAGTCATTAGCGAGGGCCGGATCGCATTTGAAACGCCGGTGGCAGATGCCGACCCCAAGGCGCTCGGTCACTATATGGCAGGGCATGCGTAAGCCTACAGACGAGTATAAGCATGAACAAAACAGATCTCAATCATATCGGCGCCCGCCCCTTTGCCTTTCCCTACTCAAAGGACAGCATTGGCCTTGTCGTCATCGACATGCAGCGGGACTTTCTCGAAGATGGCGGCTTTGGTGCCTCGCTTGGCAACGATGTCTCGCGTCTGAGAGCCATTGTCCCCACCGTCGCCCGCCTCATTGCCGGGTTCCGCGCGGCAGGCCTTCCGGTGATCCACACGCGCGAATGCCACAAGCCTGATCTGTCCGACTTGCCCCCTGCCAAACGGGATCGGGGCAATCCTTCCTTGCGGATCGGCGAAGAAGGCCCGATGGGACGCCTTCTCGTTGCTGGCGAACCGGGAACAGAAATTGTGCCTGATCTTGCACCCATTGCGGGCGAGCTGGTGATTGACAAACCCGGCAAGGGCGCTTTCTACCACACGGACCTTGGCCAGTTTCTTTCAGACAAGGGATTGAAACAACTCGTCTTTGCGGGTGTCACAACCGAAGTGTGTGTACAGACCACCATGCGCGAGGCCAATGACCGCGGCTTTGATTGCCTGCTGGCAACGGATGCCACCGAGAGCTATTTTCAGCATTTCAAGGACGCCGCCATCGATATGATCATTGCCCAAGGTGGTATCGTCGGTTGGGCCTGCGAGACCGATACCATTCTGGAGGCCATCCATGAGTGAACAGCGAGCATTCGAAGGCCTTCTGCAAGAAGGCTGGAAAGACCTTCCCTTCGAGCCCTTCCGCGAGGGTGTTGAGGTTCATTATCTCTGGCAGCAGGAGAGCGGGCCGGTCTGGGCATTTCTACGATATGAAGCGGGTGCCAGCGTGCCAAGACACTTGCACAAGGGACTGGAGACCATCATCGTGGTTGAAGGATCTCAGAGCGATGAAAATGGGCGGTATGAAACAGGTGCGGTCATCTGCAACCCCGAAGGAACCAGCCACGATGTCTGGTCTGAAGACGGGTGCGTCGTTCTCATTCAATGGGCCGAACCGGTGGAAATTCTGGATTGACGCACAAAAGCTCAGGCCGCTTGTCCTGAACCTTCACCGAAATATGTGATGCCTTGGTTGCAGTCTTTCGAACGGCCACCATTCAGGACATGCGTCAACTTGGAATGAAACCGCTCCAGACAAAACATTCATTTGTAGATTTAGCACTGCTTCATGAACGCCCGCAATGCCTCGCGCATCTCAAGCCGTTGGCCCGCTCGGAACAAGCAACCCAATGCCTACAAGTCGGAAAAGAGGGTGATACTCACAATGAAGATGAAGGCGGGTTTCTCTTGCATTCAGAGATCTGAAAGTGAGAGCAACCTCAATCCCAATAAAAAACCAACGGCGCACCAGCAGATGGCATAACCTTCGTCACTCATAAAATCATCAGGAAAGAGAATTCTCTTCTAGAGAGAATGGTGCGGCCGAGAAGACTCGAACTTCCACGGGAGTTACCCCACAGCGACCTCAACGCTGCGCGTCTACCAATTCCGCCACGGCCGCAAGCCTGTTGGCAATTCAAGGCTCTCGCCTTGTTGGTGGCGTGTAACTATCAAATATGCTGCGGGCAGACAAGCAATTTAGACTGCGATCAACAACAAATGTGGAAAGTTGATGACAAAGGCCGAACATTTCTTCAGGCAGCCGAAATTGCGCTGGCTTCGAACCCTGCCTTTTTCTGAAAAGACTAGGCTTCCATGCGATGGATACCGCGCAATGGGCGCCATTCGGCACTGCGCATCAAGACCTTAGTGATTGAAATACCGATCTTCTCGCCTCTCAGAATCACCTGACCATAAGCAACAGGGATATCATTGGCCAAAATCAGACAATCATCCTCTTCATGGGCATCAAGCTCGATAACCGCACCGCGCCCCATACGCAGAAGCTGATGAATCGGGATGGCCGTTGAGCCCAGAACAACCGAAATATCTATTGCAATTGAATCGAGATTGGTCACGATGCACCTTTCCGTGTTAGGCACGGGATCTGATCATGAAAGACATTAACAGAGTGTTACTATCTTTGGTAAATGAAAAGTTAACAAAGACACCAAAAGCAGAATAGCTGGCGCTTGATCACAAGGATGGCGTGATTTGCCCCAACAGCAAACCGGGCATCAACGGCCAAGGCGGCCACCTCAAGACAGCAACCTATAAAACAGCACGGACCAACATGAACAACGCTGATGCAATGAACACTATGCAGTCAAGGACCAATGCAGCCATCGAATGGCTGATCTCAGACACACCGGTTCCCTATCCGCAGGCTATCAGCTTCATGGAGAAAAGGATCACGCAGATTGCCAAGGGAGAAGCGAAAGAATGCGTCTGGCTGCTTGAGCATCCTCCTCTCTATACTGCGGGAACCAGCGCCAACCCGAAAGATCTGGTTGCACCGGACAAGTTCGATGTTTTCACGACCGGCCGAGGTGGGCAATACACCTATCACGGGCCCGGTCAGCGCATTGCCTATGTGATGTTGGACCTCAGTCAACGCAAACAGGATATTCGCCTGTTTGTTGCCGCCCTTGAAAAATGGATCATCAACAGCCTGGCCGAACACAATATCAAGGGCGAACATCGGGATGATCGCGTTGGTGTCTGGGTGCCGCGCCCGCAAAAGGGCCCGGACGTGGAAGACAAGATTGCCGCCATCGGCATTCGTGTCCGCAAATGGATTACCTTCCACGGCATCAGCCTGAATATCGAGCCGGAGCTTGAGCATTATAATGGCATCATCCCTTGCGGAATTGCGCAGCATGGCGTGACGAGTTTCGTCGACCTTGGCTATCCGATTGCCATGTCCGATGTCGATATCACCCTGAGGCAGGAATTCGAGAAGATTTTCGGCCCTACTTGCATGGCCACGCTCTAGAGATTCATAACTCTGGCGCTTTTTCGCCAGAGGTCTGCCCGTTGGCGGACCTCAGTGACCCTTTGCCGCGACGAGGCCAAAGCCGCCCCTGGGCGCGGAAAGCAAGAACGAGTCCCGCGTTGCAGCAAGCTCCCCAAAAAAGTGCATAAAGAAAAAAACTCGCCTTTTGATATTAACCAACAATAAACAAATTCTTTGCCATTCCCTGTTTATTAATCCTTTATTAAGGTAGAAATAAATTGAAATAGATTGCAAGGATAACGAACATGAAAAAGTCACTGTTTATTGCATTTTGCAAAGATGACAACGCCTCGGTAGCGCTTGAATATGCCGTCTTGGTCGGAACGATTGGATTGATCTGGATGAGTATCGCAAACCGTTACGAGCAGGAACTCAATCAGCTCTACCACGATATTACACGTGAACTCATCCGCATCCGATTCTAGACAACCCGATACCTCCCGAAGATGGTACCGGGTTGATCTGAACGCCCTCCTCAGGCAGCCTCTTCATCGTGCCGTTCAAATTCCATGATGACCGCATCGACTGACAGACTGTCACCTGGCTTGACAAGAATTTTCTCAACCACAAGATCGCGTTCGGCGCGGAGAACATTCTCCATTTTCATCGCTTCAACGGTCGCCAAAGCCTCACCGGCCTGAACCACCTGCCCCTCGTTGACAGCGATGGAAACCACCAGTCCCGGCATCGGACACAACAGCAGATTTGATGTATCAGGCGGAATGCGCTTTGGCAAAATGGCTTCCATATCGGCGACATGGGGCCGCATCACCTTGATTTCCTGACGCACGCCCTTGTAGGTCAGAATCAGGGAGTTGAGGCCGGTACGAACCTGCACGATCATCTCCCGGCCACCGACTTCACCGCACCAAAGCTTCCAGCCCGGCGCCCAGTCTGACAAGACAGCGACGATATGCCCGTCAGGCAATGCCAGTTCCATGTCAATCGGCGTCGTCGGCTCGCCGCCGCAAAAGCGCAAGGGATAGCGTGTCTCTTTCGAAAAGGCCGCCACCCAATGCTCATGCATGGGAATATTCTCAAGCTTGCGGGTATCCTTGAAGCGATGCAGCCGGTCGCGCAACACCAGCTCGATTGATGTTGCAACACAGGCAAGCGCCAATTCGTCTTTCTCGTCAAGCGCCCCACCAAGAAACCCTTCAGGAAATTCCTCGGCAATAAACCCTGTCGTGATGTCACCGGAACGCCATTTCGGATGCTCCATGAGCGTCGTCAGAAAGGCCACATTATGCTCGATACCATCCACGATGAATGCGTCAAGCGCACGCGACATGTGGTCGATCGCCGCCTCTCTGGTCGGGCCATGAGTGCAGAGCTTGGCAATCATCGGATCATAGAACATGGTGATTTCAGAGCCTGCCTCGACACCCGTGTCATTGCGGATGGTCAAGCCGGAGGCCGTCCCCTCCATTGGCGGCTCATAATGCACGAGACGACCGATTGATGGCAGGAAATTGCGCAGCGGATCTTCGGCATAGATCCGGCTTTCGATCGCCCAACCATTGATCGTCACATCCTCCTGCTTGAGCGACAGGATCTCACCATTGGCGATACGGATCATTTGCTCGACCAGATCGACACCCGTGATCAACTCGGTCACCGGATGTTCCACCTGAAGGCGTGTATTCATTTCAAGGAAGTAGAAATTCTTGTCCTTGTCGACAATGAATTCGACCGTTCCGGCCGAATGATAACCAACGGCCTTGGCCAGTGCGACGGCCTGCTCGCCCATCGCCTTGCGCGTGTCTGGATCGAGGAACGAGGATGGCGCCTCCTCGATCACTTTCTGGTTCCTGCGCTGAATGGAGCATTCGCGTTCGTTGAGATAAATGGCATTGCCATGCTTGTCGGCCAGCACCTGAATTTCGATATGGCGTGGCCCGACGACATATTTCTCAATGAAACATCGATCATCACCAAATGACGATTTGGCTTCTGAGCGCGCCAGCTGGAACCCCTCTTTGGTTTCCGCTTCATTCCATGCGATCCGCATGCCCTTGCCGCCCCCGCCAGCAGAGGCCTTGATCATCACCGGAAAGCCGATTTCCCTGGCGATTCGAACCGCCTCATCGGCGTCCCCGATCACTCCCATGTGACCGGGAACCGTCGACACCCCTGCATCAATGGCGAATTTCTTTGACTCGATCTTGTCACCCATCGCCTTGATGGCATTGGTAGGCGGGCCAATAAACTCCATGCCTTCAGCCGAAAGCGCCTCGCAGAAGTCCGCATTCTCTGACAGGAACCCATATCCGGGATGAACCGCTTCTGCGCCTGTTGCCTTGCATGCCTCGATGATCTTGTCACCAAGCAAATAGGATTGAGCAGCAGGAGACGGGCCAATATGAACCGCTTCATCTGCCATCTGCACATGCATGGCGTCTGCATCCGCATCTGAATAAACAGCGACGGTGCCGATGCCCATTTCCTTTGCCGTCTTGATAACACGGCAGGCGATTTCACCACGATTTGCAATCAATATCTTACGAAACATGTCAATCCTGCTTTTGCCAGCATCCCCCAATTGGCTTGCAAGGAGGATGAGACCACTTCATTTTCCAGACGTTGGCACATTGGGCAACCGAGCCCGAACTCCACCCGCCCGAACTCCACCCGAACGACCAGGCTTTACCCATGAACTAGTAAGCCGGGGAAAATATGAGAGCAATTCGAACCATCGGAGGGATCAAGAGAAAATATAATCATTTCAACACACTACAAGAAAGACATGAGACTATTTGATGAGAAATCTTGGCAACAAATCTGTTTTGACAGACAATTTCGGTGCCTTTCACGCTTATCGGCTTTTCCCGCAACTCCAAATCCTGCTAAGAAAACGGGGTGCAAAGACAGGTAGAGATGACAATGCAGATTTCGCAAGAGAAACGAAAGCTCGGGCCAATTGACTGGGTCCCGTCACAGAGGCCTCTTTTGATGGGCATCATCAATGTGACGCCGGATTCCTTCTCAGACGGGGGCAGCTATCTCGCCACGGATCAGGCACTCGCTCATGCCGATACACTGTCTGCGCAAGGGGCAGACATTCTTGATATCGGCGGGGAATCGACCCGCCCCGGCGCCCATCTCGTCACGGAAGAAGAAGAATTGCAAAGGGTCTTGCCTGCCATCGCAGCAATTGCCAAGGCCAACCCCGAGAAAGCGATTTCGATTGATACCTACAAGGCACGCGTTGCCGCCAAGGCTCTTGAAGCCGGTGCCCATATCGTCAATGATGTGTGGGGCCTTCAGCGCGAACCGGACATTGCCAAAGCGGCGGCAGATCATATGGCGCCCGTCATCATCAATCATTGGGAAAATGAACGTCAGGCCGATTGCGATATTCTCGACCAGATGAAGCGCTTTTTTGACCGCTCGATAGAGATTGCCCTATCGGCGGGACTAAAGGACAGCAACATCATACTAGACCCCGGCATCGGCTTTGCAAAGAACACGGAAGAAAATACTGAAATTTTAGCTCGACTTGAACAAATGTGCGTTTGGGGGTATCCAATACTTGTTGGAACATCGAGAAAAAGGTTTATTGGTGCCCTGACCGGCAAGGAAAATCCGCAAGACCGGATCTTTGGAACAATTGCTTCCAACGTGATTGCCTTGATGAAGGGAGCCGTCATTTTTCGCGTGCACGACGTCGCCGAGCACAAGGATGCGATAGCTGTTGCCCATGCCATCCATCGTCAGCAACAGATCTGAGCCACTGGAACACACATTATGGACCGAATAATCCTCAGAGATCTGGCTTTCTTTGCCTATCATGGTGTTTACGAGGAAGAAGCAAGCCTTGGACAGCGCTTCTACTTCGATCTGGACTGCTATCTCGATTTGCGCGCTGCTGGCAGAAGTGATGATGAAAGCCAGACCGTGCGCTATGACCATATCGCCCGGCATGTAGAAGTCATCGTCACCAAAAGACGATTCAAACTGATCGAGGCTCTGGCTGAAGCAGTGGCACAAGACTTGCTTTTCAGCTTTGAAACCTTACAGCAAGTGCGCATCAAAGTGCGCAAGCCCGAGGCGCCAATCCCAGCCATCGTCAAGGACATTGCCGTGGAAATTACAAGAGACCGCCGGGATTACGACCAAAAAAGCGAGGAACAGGCTTCATGATCGATCGTCCCGAAGAAATTGGTGTCTATATCAGCCTTGGGGGCAATATCGGCGACCCGGCGATCACGATTGATGACACGCTTTCGACCCTGTCTTTTCAGAAGGGAGTGGTGGTTGAAACCCGTTCTCCTTTCTACAAGACGCCACCTTGGGGGAAAACCGATCAGGCGGTTTTCATCAACGCCTGTGCAAGCCTGAAAACGACGCTTTCCCCTCACCAACTGTTGGAAACATGCCTGAATGTCGAAATGCGCATGGGACGGCAAAGAGGCGAACGGTGGGGACCGCGCATCATCGACATCGACATTCTGACCTATGGCAATGAACAGATACAAAGCCCCGATCTGACCATTCCGCACCCCTATATCACGGAACGCGCCTTTGTGCTGGTGCCATTACGCGACATCGATCCAACCTTTTCTCTCAATGGCATCTCCATCGACGAGATGATCTCGAAAGTCGACATAACCGGAATCGAGCAACTCGATTGTCATTGACTCATGCGAGCGACAAAGGATAACGCGACAACCGCACGACCGGAGAAAGCGAAATCCGCTATGGACGGACAGACTGGAAACATTCTACCATAACCCGCAAAAGGCCATTTTCTTCGGTCTTTGCAAAAACCTGCATAAAAGCGCTATCGTTTTCAGCAAAACTGAAGAGCGCTTTCCCTTTTTTATGAACACAACAAGCAAAAGTCATGACACACTCTCTCAATATCGTAGGAATCTGCGGCAGTCTGCGAAAAGCGTCCTATTCCCGACAACTGCTTCACTCCATCGCAAAGATGCTGCCTGAAGGCAGCTCCTTCAGCGAACTCGATATCGCGCTCATTCCGCATTATAATCAGGATGAAGACACTCCTGATGGCCCTGAAGCGGTTCTCAAAGGCCGAAAAGCCATTGCGGCCAGTGATGCAATCATCATCACCTTGCCGGAATTCAACCACGGCATTCCCGGTGTTCTCAAAAACGCCCTTGATTGGCTGTCCCGGCCAGCCTTCACAGGCTGTTTCACCAACAAGCCCGTTTTCTTCGCAACGATCGCACCAGGACCACTCGGAGGCGTCCGTGCTCAGGCGCAAATGAGAGAAACACTCTACTGCATGCGCTGCACACTCGTGCCATTGGCAGAGGTGGCCGTAACCCACGCCGCATCGAAATTCGCAAATGATCAGCTTCAGGATCAGCCAACCATCGACCATATCCAAACGGTGCTGGCTTCTTTCCTTGAACAAAATTCACTGAAATAACAGCAGTCTCGCAACAGGCGCAGACGTAAACAGCTGTGATTTCAAACCCCAAAACAAAACAAGGTCGCATATCGAAAACAGACATGCGACCTTGCCAAACAAATGCCCAAAGGGGGCTCGACCGGAACCGGACAACAATCCCTATAGCGGAATATTGTCGTGTTTCTTCCAAGGATTTTCCAGACGCTTGTGACGAAGCATGCGCAGAGCCCTTGCCACACGCAGGCGCGTTCGTTGTGGCATGATCACCTCATCGATAAAGCCCCGCTCCGCAGCAACGAACGGCGACAGGAACCGGGTTTCATAGTCCTTGGTGTGTGCGGCAATCTTCTCAGGATCATTAAGATCCTTGCGGAAAATGATCTCAACCGCACCTTTTGCTCCCATCACCGCGATTTGAGCCGACGGCCAGGCATAATTGATATCGCCGCGCAAATGCTTGGAACCCATCACGTCGTAGGCTCCACCATAGGCTTTCCGAGTGATCACTGTAACCTTGGGAACCGTTGCCTCGGCATAGGCAAACAGAAGCTTTGCGCCATGCTTGATCAGGCCGCCATATTCCTGATCGGTACCCGGCAGGAACCCCGGCACATCAACGAGAGTTATCACCGGAATTTCAAACGCATCACAGAAACGGACGAAGCGAGCAGCCTTACGCGAGCAATCGCTGTCAAGCACACCTGCAAGCACCATTGGCTGGTTTGCGACAATCCCCACGGTGCGCCCCTCGATTCGGCCAAACCCGACAATGATGTTGCGCGCAAAAGACTCCTGAATTTCGAAAAAATCCTGCTCATCGACAAGCTTTAGGATCAGTTCTTTCATGTCATAGGGTTTGTTCGGATTGTTCGGAACCAAAGACGCCAGAGACTGGTCCTCACGATCCCACGGGTCATGCGTTTCAAACTGTGGCGGCAAGGTGGTGTTGTTTTCCGGCAGGAAATCGATGAGACGGCGCATCTGCAACAGAGCTTCGATGTCATCATCATAGGCCCCGTCTGCAATCGAGGATTTCGTCGTGTGAACCGAAGCTCCGCCCAATTGCTCCGATGTCACCTCTTCGTTCGTGACCGTTTTGACGACCTCCGGCCCGGTCACAAACATGTAGGAGCGGTCCCGAACCATGAAAATGAAATCGGTCATCGCAGGCGAATAGACGTCCCCCCCTGCGCATGGCCCCATAATGAGGGAAATCTGCGGAATGACACCCGATGACATCACATTGCGCTGGAAAACCTCACCATAGCCACCAAGTGCATCGACGCCTTCCTGAATACGGGCGCCACCTGCATCAAACAGCCCGATAATCGGAGCTCGGCTCTTGAGAGCCATATCCTGAATCTTGATGATCTTCTGAGCATGAGCCCAGGAAAGCGAGCCACCAAGAACCGTAAAGTCCTTGGCAAAGACATAGACAATACGCCCGTTCACCGTGCCCCACCCCGTGACCACACCATCACCGGGCATCTTGACCTTTTCCATTCCAAAATCAGTGCAACGATGCTGGACATACATGTCGAATTCTTCAAAAGAATTCTCATCAAGAAAGGCTTCAATTCTTTCTCGTGCCGTCAGTTTACCCCTTTGATGCTGGGCATCAATTCGATCCTGACCCCCCCCCAAACGCGCTTGCTCGCGACGTCTTTCAAGCTCGGCAATGACAGTTTTCATGGCGGCAATCCCTCAACACAGAAACAAGAATTCGCGAAAGAAATTCGGCAGGCCACAGTCAACTTTCGACTAAGAAGCCCGATATATCAGTCTGTTACCAGACTGTTGCCGGTTGGAAGTCGCGATTTATCTCTTGAGGGCTAACATAGAAAAGGAAAATCAAATAGCTATTAGATCGGATGAAACGATAATAGAATAGTCTTAAGCTGAAAGCTCAAGACGGGTCACTTCAGGCTTGAAAAGCCTCGATAATGAACGCCGCAGCATCAAACTCGGTGCGGCGAAAAACCCGGCGTTTGGTCGCCTCTTCGTCCTCACCCCAAAGCTCGATATTCCAGTCTTCGTCGACCATGGCCGCAGCCCAGACCTCGTCCCGCTCCATAAAACGCTTCCACAAGGCATAGGACAAAAGCGCAGAACCGGTGATCGTCATGATCGTGTGGACCGAAGCAAGTTGGAAAATATCAAGCTCGCACCAGATGCCTTTGAGCCGCTCCGCCATCACGGGAGACTGGTCCACGGCAAGAATGCCGCTCGCTTGCACGAACCGCCCTCCGAGCTCAACCTCCGCCCAGTCCAGAACCGGATGCCAATGCGCTTTCTGGCGCTCTACAAGCCTCTGGGGATGGCTGGCAGGATAGCAAAGCAGATCATTGCCCAGATAAGCGCATATTTCTTCGAGCATGGCCTCTCGTGCCGCTTCCACCCCATCAATGGTGGAATTGACGAGCCGTGTCATGGGCATCAGCGCCGGATTGATTTCCGTCTGCTGCGCGTCCCACTCCTCTCTCAGGATCTCTGCGACAGATCTTGAGGGCACGGCAACAATCTTCTTGGCCGGGCTTCTGACAGAGCGCCCATCAAGCAGGATGCTGAAACGCTCGCTGCCATCTTCAAGACGCTCGCATCCAATTTCAACCTGCTTGTAAAACCGCTTTGGCAGAGGAGTCTTGGCCGCTTCCTTGGACCGCATCATCGGGTTTTGACTGCTATCCTTCTGGCCGGGAACAAAATCTCCGAACAGCTGCTCGAATTCGACGCTGTCGTGCTTTTGATCATTCTTGTCAGACATGCAGCCTCCCCCCTACGGTCTTAGAGAAAACGCGCCAAAAGCGTGTGCAGAGCCGGGTAATCATCAACAATATGATGTGCACCAGCCTCTCTCATCACCGCTTCAGCATGATAGCCCCAATTGACACCGATGGCTGTAACCCCCGCATTGACCGCCATTTCCATGTCATAACTGGTATCGCCAATCATATAGGTATTCTCAGGCGCAACACCAGTTTGCTCCATAGCTTGCAAAATCATTCCCGGATTGGGTTTGGAAGGCGCTCTGTCTGCCGTTTGAACCGTCGTGAAAAGATCATGCCAACCGTAGCAATCAAAAAGATGCAAAACACCCCGATAGGCTTTGCCGGTGGCAATCCCCAAAAGCACGTTTTCCGTTGCCGCGAGCGCTTCAACCACCTCTTTGGCGCCCTCATACAGCAGCTCGATGGCTTCCCCGCTTGCGCGCTTGGCGATGACAAAATCCTTGTAACTCTCAACGATCGCCGCATTGTCCGCCGCGCTCAGGTCCGGAGCCAGCTTTGCAATCGCCTCAGGCAGAGACAGTCCGATGATCGAGCGGCTCTCATCTGCTGTTGGTCGCTTGCGATCATGAACTCCGAACGCATGATCCATGCCCTCGACAATCGTGTGCTGACTGTCAACGAGTGTTCCGTCACAGTCAAAAATGAAAAGCTTGAGAGTCATGAAAATAGGGTCCTGTAAGGAGAAACAGAGGGTTCGGAATATTGCTAGTCTTCCGTGCCAAGCTCGTCTTCGATTTCGAGATCATAGGCCGAGACATCAAACCCGAGCAGGTTCCAGCTCTGCTGCATGTGCGGAGGCAGCGGCGCCGAGATATCCAGAATTCCGCCCTTGGGATGGGGTATGCGGATACGGCGTGCATGCAGGTGAAGCTTCTTCTGAATGCCGCCGGGGAACTCCCAATTCTCGATGTTGAAATATTTGGGATCACCGATAATCGGGCACTCCATATAGGCAGAATGAACGCGCAGCTGATGGGTACGCCCCGTCACCGGCTTCATCACCAGCCAGGACATTTTCTGCCCCGACTGCTCAACAACCGAATAGTGCGTGACAGCATGTACGGCACCATCATCGCCATGACGGGCAATCCGCATCCTGTCACCATCCTCAGCCTGATATTTCGCCAGATAGGTCGAGATACGCGCCTGATGCGGTTTCGGCACACCGCGCACCAAAGCCCAATAGGTTTTCTGCGTCGAGCGCTCCCGGAAGGCCTGCGCCAATTGCATCGCGATGGAACGCTTTCGCGCAACGACAAGAACACCGGATGTGTCTCGGTCCAGTCGGTGCACAAGGCGAGGCTTTTGTCCGTTGCGATCCCGAAGGGCCTCAAGCATCCCATCCACATGCCGGCTCATGCCCGAACCGCCTTGAACAGCAAGCCCCGCCGGCTTGTTGAAGACAAAGATATCCTTGTCTTCAAAGAGCATGATCGAGCGAAGGAAATCGCCATCCTTGTCATCCGCCCGCGGCATCGCCCGCTTGGGCGCGGCATTTTGCGACTTCTCATCGGTAGCCAGAGGCGGAATACGCACCTCCTGACCTTTCATCAGCCTCGCATTTGTCTTGACCCGCTTGCCATCGACGCGCACTTGCCCGGTGCGCATCAATTTCTGCAATTGGCCGAAGGAGAGACCGGGATAATGCTCCTTGAACCAGCGGTCCAGCCGGAGCCCATCTTCCTCACCTGAGACTGTGCGAAACTGAATCGTCGCCATCTAACAAACTTCCCTCAATCAAACCAGCGCCCGGGCCGCAGAGAGCCCAGCAAAGAGCGCCACAATACCGCCCGCAAGCGAGATTGCAATATAAAATAGCGCAACGGTCGTCTGTCCCCGCTCGGTCATTGTCACAATATCCAGCGAGAAAGTGGAAAAGGTTGTAAAACCACCAAGCAGACCGGTCGTCAGAAGCAATCGAATCTCTGTGCTGGCATTGAAACGCACGGCCAGGATATGGATCAGCAGCCCCATGAAAAAGGAACCGACAATATTGCAGATCATCGTGCCATAGGGAAATCCACCACCAAAGGATCTCAGCGCCATCAAGCCGACCAAATGACGTAAACTGGCTCCGGCCGCCCCGCCAATCGCAACGAAAATAAAATGATTCATTTCTTTCTTTCCATTCTCAGGCGGGACCAATAATCCAGCCTTTTTCTCAATTCTCTCTCAAATCCCCGTTCCACCGGTTCATAAAAAACCTGCCTGCCAAGCTCCTCAGGGAAATGATCCTGACCGGAAAAGGCATCCGGTTCGTCATGATCATAAAGATATCCGTCGCTATAACCCTCTTGAGCCATGAATTTGGTGGGTGCATTGAGACTGTGCTTTGGCGGTTGAAGCGACCCTGCCCGTCTCGCCTGCTTCATTGCTGCATGAAAGGCAAGATAGCCCTTGTTGGATTTCGGTGCCGTTGCAAGATAAATGGCCAGCTCCGCAAGTGCATAATAGCCCTCGGGAGGGCCGATCAGTTGAAAGGCCTCCCTTGCCGCCTGCGCCATGACAAGTGCATTGGGATCTGCCAGACCGACATCCTCGGACGCCATGACGGTCATGCGCCTGAGCAGATAAAGCGGGTCCTCCCCCGCATCAAGCATCCGGCACATATAGTAAAGCGCGGCATCGGGGTCGGACCCCCGGATCGATTTGTGCAAGGCGGAAATCAGATTATAGTGCCCCTCGGCGGACTTGTCATAGACCGGGGCGCGTCGTTGCAGGATATTGCCCAGCTGCTCGGCACTGAAAATTTCGCCCTCATGGGCCGCACGCCAGACTTCCTGCGCCAACGTGAGAGAGGAGCGACCATCCCCGTCCGCCATCCTGATCAGCGCTTCACGGGCCTCTTCATCAAGAGGCAAAGGCTTGCCCAAAGCTTCCTCGGCCCGTTTTAGCAACTTGCCGATTGCCTCGGCATCGAGACTTTTGAACGTCAGCACCTGAGACCTGGAGAGCAAGGCTGCATTGAGCTCAAAAGACGGATTCTCTGTCGTGGCACCGACAAGGATGACCGTTCCGTCTTCCATCACAGGCAGAAAGCTGTCTTGCTGGGCCTTGTTGAACCGATGGATCTCGTCAACAAACAACAGGGTCGTCTTACCGATCCGTCGCCTTTCACGGGCCGCTTCAAAGACTTTCTTGAGATCCGCAACACCCGAGAAAATCGCGGAAATCTGTTCGAAATGCAGATCGATACCGTCAGCAAGCAGACGCGCGACCGTTGTCTTGCCCGTGCCCGGCGGTCCCCAAAGCACAAGGCATCCAAGCGTGCCGCTCTTGAGCATGCGCGTAAGGGTGCCATCGGGGCCGACCAGATGGTCTTGCCCGACGACATCCTCCAACCTTCGGGGTCGCAACAAATCGGCTAGAGGCCGATTCGCACCATCACCCTTGGCATCCGACTGGTGCTGGCCCGAGCCAGCAATGTCCAGCCCTGCATTTTCAAACAGATTGCTCACATCATTCTCAACTGACGACCGTCTGGATGATCTTGCCGTCACGCTCGATTTCCAACCGCCAGAGGCGGAAATCCTGCTCGGACAGCACTTTCAATTCCTTGGTATTGCCGACAACCTGTCCGTTGATCTTGCGGACAATATCGCCGGGTTTCAGACCAAGCCGCGAAGCATAGGTCCCGTTTCTAACCTCCAGCACAACAACACCGTTAAGTCCAGAGTCAAGCCCCATTTCCTGCGCGACGGCTGGGGACAGGTTGAGCACTGTTGCACCGGAAAAAGGTGAATAGCCTTCAATAAGACGCTGATCTCGAGGCGGCATCTCAGGAGCGGCCTGTGCGCGGATGGACAAATCCCGCGCCTTGCCCTGACGCAAAATCTCAAGCGGGATATCCCCTCCCAGAGGCTGGGTCGCAAAACGATAGCCAAAACCGTCCGGCGTCGAAACCTCCTTGCCATTGACCGACAAAATCAGATCTCCAACCTTCAGGCCCGCCTTCTCGGCAGGACTGTTTTGATAAATCTCAGTCACCAGCACGCCCTGCGGGCGCTCAAGACCAAGGCCGGAAGCAATATCGGACGTGACCATCTGCAACCCGCCACCAAACCAGGCCCGCTGAACCTTGTTCCCCGAAATGGCTGCGTCGGAGACCAGTTTGACCATGTTGGCAGGAATGGCAAAGCCGATGCCGTTGGAGCCACCTGAACGGGTGTAGATGGAACTGTTGATACCAACCAGACGCCCCTGCATGTCCACCAGCGCACCGCCCGAGTTGCCCGGATTGATGGCCGCATCTGTCTGAATGAAATAGCGATAGTCAGTTGCCCCGACTTGTGTGCGCGCAACAGCAGAAACGATGCCGCTGGTCACCGTCTGCCCGACACCGAACGGGTTACCGATAGCGAGCACCAGATCGCCGACTTCCAGATTGTCGGAATCCGAAAACTCCAGATGCGGCAGGTCCTTGTCCAGATCCCGAATCTTCAGGATGGCCAGATCGGTGCGCTCATCATCAAGCACCACATCGGCTTCAAACTCTGTCCTGTCAGCCAGAGCAACTTTCACCTCGGTCGCTCCATCGACCACATGGTGATTGGTCACGATCACCCCGGTATGGTCAACAATCACACCAGATCCAAGGGAGCGCTGCACACGTTCACGCGGAGCGCCAAACCCGCCACCACCGAAGAACTGCTGAAAAAATGGATCACGGAAAAAGGGAGACTGATCCCGCGTCACCACTTTTCGAAAAGCATAGACATTGACCACCGCAGGCGCAGCCTCCTTGACCAGAGGCGCAAAACTGAGCTTCATTTCAGCCTGATTGGCAGGCACGCGATTGGCCACCGGCGTTACTTGCACAGGGGCCGACGCGGACCCAGACACCGGAGACGCGGCATTGGATATATGCACATAGTCCGCAATGAAAAACCCGCCTGAGGCAGCCAAAACCAGAGCTGCCACCGCAGCAATACCTTTTTTATTCGTCATTCTGCAACCTCATTTCCTTTGAAAACAAACACTTGTCACTTAAAATCTTCTGTTTTCAATATTGGCCAAACTCAAGGCAAGAAAAGGGTCAAATCCCATTTTTTATCAAGCATTGCGAAGATTTAATCAAACTTAAGTCGGATAAATCAACCCCGTTTCAACAAAATTGAAAATGAAAGGCAAGTCTCGGCCGACATTGCCAAATACCCGAAAAAACCCTTCATTCCACCAGCCCCCATAAACCGGCAATTTCACGATACCCCAGGAAAGAGAGAACGGCATGAAGAGGCATGCTTTGCCAGGATCAGAGCCTTTGGTACCCCCCTCGACAACTGATCCTTAGCACGTCCTCACAAGCACTTGACCTGCAAATGCGTGCAGCAGCAATAAAAAGAGCGCCTCGGGGGAGTGCCTCAACAATCCGATATCTTAATTGCCCAACGTCATTCTTACCAGATGCGAAGCCCTCCTGAGAAACGAGTCCGCTGCGATCGCCGAAATCATATCGCTTCACTCGAAACAAAACAAGAACAAACCAACAAGAAAAAAGGGCGACCATCGGCCACCCTCTTAAATCTTCACGCTGCGAGAAAAATTACGCTGCGTCTTCTACGTTCGCTTCTGCGGTTGGACCAGAATCGGTACCGCGCGCTTCCGGATCGCGATCAACCAACTCGATCACAGCCAAAGGCGCATTGTCGCCATAGCGGAAACCGGCTTTCAGAACGCGGGTGTAGCCACCTTTGCGGTCTTCATAGCGGGGGCCAAGCGTTTCAAACAATTTCGCAACCATATCCTTGTCGCGGATTTTGGAAATTGCCAGACGACGAGCATGCAGATCGCCGCGCTTTGCCAGAGTGATGAGTTTGTCTGCGATTGGCTTAAGTTCTTTAGCCTTAGGCAGGGTGGTTACGATTTGCTCATGCTTGATCAAAGCGGCTGCCATGTTGGCGAACATCGCTTTACGATGAGAAGCTGTACGATTGAGCTTGCGTCCTGATTTGCCGTGGCGCATTGCCCTCTCCTTTACTCTATCCGACGGTATCACACCGCGGGCAAATTAATACTGATCTTCGTAGCGCTTTGCGAGATCGTCGATATTTTCAGGCGGCCAGGCCTGAACTTCCATGCCAAGATGCAACCCCATCTGTGCAAGGACTTCCTTGATCTCGTTAAGCGACTTGCGTCCAAAGTTCGGAGTGCGAAGCATTTCCGCTTCCGTTTTCTGGATAAGATCGCCGATGTAAACAATGTTGTCGTTTTTCAGGCAGTTCGCAGAACGAACAGACAGTTCCAACTCGTCCACTTTCTTGAGAAGTGCCGGGTTGAATGCCAATTCCTGGGTCTGTTCCTGAACAACTTCCTTCTCTGGCTCTTCGAAATTGACGAAGATCGACAGCTGATCCTGAAGGATACGTGCGGCAAATGCCACAGCATCTTCTGGCTTGATAGAGCCATCGGTTTCAATCGTCATGGTGAGCTTGTCGAAGTCGAGATCCTGACCCTGTCGGGTATTCTCGACATTGTAAGCAACACGCTTGACCGGAGAATAGAGGCTGTCCACCGGAATAAGACCGATTGGCGCATCGTCTGGACGATTCTGTGTCGCCGTCACATAGCCTTTTCCGCTATCAACGGTGAATTCCATCCGCAACTCGGCACCTACGTCAAGCGTACAAAGCGCCAGTTCCGGGTTCAGAATTTCGACATCCCCGACAACCTGAATATCGCCTGCCCGAACAACGCCCGGACCTTCCTTGCGCAGAACCATGCGTTTTGGTCCTTCGCCTTCCATGCGCAATGCGATCTCCTTGACGTTCAGGATCAGATCCATCACGTCTTCACGAACGCCTGCAATGGAAGAGAATTCGTGCAACACACCATCAATCTGGATGGAAGTTACCGCGGCACCCTGCAAGGATGAAAGCAGAACACGACGCAGGGCATTGCCCAAAGTCATGCCAAAACCACGTTCCAGAGGCTCGGCAACCACTTTGGCGACACGCAATTCGTCGTCACCGGGGGTGATTTCGAGCTTGGTTGGCTTGATCAGTTCTTGCCAGTTTTTCTGAATCACGTCTCAACCCTTTCTTGTTTCGGGGAGAAACCCCGCAAATTCCTGCAAGGAAATTGCAGGGACTCTGAACTTCAATTAGACGCGACGACGCTTGCGCGGACGGCAACCATTGTGCGGAATTGGGGAAACGTCACGAATAGACGTGATCGTGAAGCCAACAGACTGCAAGGCACGCAGTGCGGACTCACGACCTGAACCAGGTCCACGAACCTCGACTTCGAGGGTTTTCATGCCATGTTCGGCTGCTTTTTTACCAGCATCCTCACCAGCCATCTGAGCAGCAAATGGGGTAGACTTACGAGAGCCTTTGAAACCCATCATCCCTGCGGACGACCAGGAGATGGTGTTCCCCTGCGCATCAGAGATGGTGATCATGGTGTTGTTAAATGTCGAATTCACATGCGCTACACCGGACGTAATATTTTTACGTTCGCGACGTTTAACGCGCGAGGCATCTTTTGCCATATTCTAACCTCGATCTCTACACCGCCGTCATACCAGCGGCTCCACCGGACGTGGATTATTTCTTCTTACCAGCGATCGCTTTTGCAGGACCCTTACGGGTGCGAGCGTTGGTGTGAGTGCGCTGACCGCGAACAGGCAGACCGCGACGATGTCTCAGGCCACGATAGCAAGCCAGGTCCATCAGGCGTTTGATATTCATGGAAGTCTGACGGCGCAGATCCCCTTCCACGGTGTAACCGGCATCGATCACTTCGCGGATTTTGAGAACTTCGGCATCGGACAGCTCGTTCACACGACGTTCCGGAGCGATATTGACCTGCTCAATGATTTCCTGAGCAAATTTAGGACCAATACCATGAATATATTGAAGCGCGATAATTACGCGTTTGTTCGTCGGTATGTTGACGCCAGCAATACGGGCCACGTCTTATCTCCTCATAGCAGCCTTCCCGTTAAGAGAATAACTGCGAACTATGGGCATCTTCTCCCCATCCTTAGCAAGCAAGCCTGCTCAATGGTAAAAGACAGTTTTCTTAGTTTTTGGCTCTCGACCAAGCCCAACCAGAGTGACGAAACAATCTGGCATTTGTGACCAGTCCGAGCATTTCTCACGCCCTGTCAATAGAACGCAAAAATTTGTCCGAAAGCCGTTCCGCCTTCGAACACCTCACGTAATAAAACGTGATTAGCGCCGGTTAGTACCGGATTCCCTGAGGAAAAGTCAACCTCTAATCGCAAAAAACATCAGATTTTGGTTGACGCCTCCCTATCAAGCGCACAAAGCGCAATGTCTAAATCAAAAGAAGCGGAAACGACTTAAACCCTCCCGCTTCTCAATCGCAACACAGTTCTTCAAGGCCTAGCTAGACAACGCATCCTTGATGGACGCAGCAACTGCATCAATATCCTGCATGCCATCGACGGTTTTGAGCTGACCAGACTTGGAATAATAGTCGATCAGCGGAGCAGTCTGCTCCTTGTAAACCGCGAGGCGTTTCTTCAACGCTTCAGCATTGTCATCGGCGCGCGCTCCGCCTTCGGTTTCGGAAGCACGCTTTTCAATGCGTTTCAGAAGGATGCCTTCGTCAACACGAATTTCAACCACACCATCAAGGGTCAAGCCCTTCTCGTCGAGAAGCCCCCCCAATGCTTCGGCCTGAGCGATTGTGCGCGGAAAACCGTCAAGGATAAATCCATTTGCGCAATCTGCCTCATCAATGCGATCAGAAATAATTGCACAGACGATTTCGTCCGATACCAGATCACCGCGTTTCAGGATTTCTTCCACTTTCACGCCGACAGCTGTCTTGGCTGCAACAGCGGCTCGCAGCATTTCTCCAGTGGAGAGCTGACGAATATCATAGTCTTTGACCAAACGCTCGGCCTGCGTTCCCTTACCTGCTCCCGGAGGCCCTAGCAGAATCAATCTCATCGACGTTTTCCTCTTAGCTTCGATTTCTTGACCAGCCCTTCATATTGCTGGGCCAGCAAATGTCCCTGAATCTGAGACACGGTATCCATCGTCACGCTGACGACAATCAACAGGGACGTACCCCCGAAGTAAAATGGAACACCAGTCGCCGAAATAAGAAACTCTGGCAAGAGACAGACAAGGACAAGATATATTGCACCCAACACGGAAATTCGCGTGAGAATTTTATCAATATACTCCGCTGTTCTCTGTCCCGGACGAATACCGGGAATAAATCCACCATGTTTCTTAAGATTATCCGCAGTGTCTTCAGGGTTAAACACAATAGCTGTGTAGAAGAAAACGAAGAAAACAATCAAGGCAGCATAAAGCAGCATATACAGAGGTTGACCATGACCGAGCAAAGCTGTGACTGTATTGAGCCAGTCTGGCCCCTGCCCGTTACTGGACACGAAATTCACGACCGTTGTTGGCAGCAGCAGCAAGGAAGACGCAAAGATCGGCGGAATAACACCAGCTGTATTCAATTTCAGAGGCAGGTGCGAGCTGTCGCCCTGGAACATCTTGTTGCCGACCTGGCGCTTCGGATACTGGATGATCAAGCGGCGTTGCGCGCGTTCCATGAACACGATGAACGCAATCACGATCACTGCCACCACGATAACACCGAGGATCACAGCGGTAGACAAGGTGCCCTGACGGCCAAGTTCAAGAGTGTTGGCAACGGCTGTCGGCAAGTTTGCCACAATACCTGAGAAGATGATCAGAGAGATACCGTTACCAATGCCGCGCGCAGTAATCTGCTCGCCGAGCCACATCATGAACATGGTGCCGCCCACCAGCGTCAGAACGGTAGAGAAACGGAAAAACAGGCCAGGGTCCGTGACGATATTGCTCGATCCCTCAAGACCGACCGAAATACCATAAGCCTGCAGGGTTGCAAGCAACACGGTGCCATAGCGGGTATATTGGTTGATGGTCTTCTGACCACGTGCGCCTTCCTTCTTCAACTGTTCCAGTGTCGGAGACACAGTGGTCATCAGCTGAATGATAATGGAGGCGGAAATGTAAGGCATGATCCCGAGCGCAAAGATGGCCATACGACCGACAGCGCCACCTGAGAACATGTTAAACAGCCCCAAAATACCATTTTGATGACTGTTGAAGGCCTGAGCCAGAGCTTCAGGGTTGATCCCTGGAAGCGGAATATAAGTACCAAGGCGATAGACGAGCAAAGCACCAAGCGTGAACCAGATGCGTTTTTTGAGCTCTTCTGCCTTTGCAAAGGCGCCAAAATTCATATTGGCGGCGAGTTGTTCTGCTGCCGAAGCCATTCTCTACTCCGCTATAGCGCTCACTTGAAGACGAAATCAATTCACCAGATATAAGGGCGCCAAAACAAATGTATAGGGCGTGAAGAGGATTTTACTCCCCTCCACTACCCTTAAAGCAAAAGAAGGCTCAAAGGAGCCCTCTCATTATTCTTTTTCACCGGCTTCTTTTTTCTCAAGGATCTTGACAGACCCACCGGCTTTCTCGACTGCTTCGATGGCTGCCTTTGAAGCGCCTTCGATTTCGAAAGCAACTTTTGCAGTCAACTCACCGTCACTGAGCAGTCGAACACCATCACGAGCACGACGTACAACCCCGGCCTCTTTGAGAGCGACGACGGTAACCGGATTTGAAACATCCAGTTTGCCAGCGTCAATTGCCTGTTGCACACGGCCAATGGAAACGGTGTTGAAGTCTTTCGCAAAAATGTTGTTGAACCCGCGCTTAGGAAGGCGACGATGCAATGGCATCTGACCACCTTCAAAGCCCTTGATTGCAACACCAGAGCGAGATTTCTGACCCTTTACACCGCGGCCACCGGTTTTACCGAGGCCGGACCCGATGCCGCGACCAACGCGCTTACGGGAGTGCGTAGCGCCGTCGTTATCGCGAATTTCGTTGAGCTTCATATTACTCTCCTGCCTCTCAGGCCTCATCGTCCACGATGCGGACCATATGAGAGACTTTAGCGATCATGCCGCGAACTTCAGGAGTATCCTCAAGCGTACGACGACGATGCAATTTGTTAAGGCCAAGACCGACCAGCGTAGCCTGCTGGTCTTTTGGCCGACGCAGTGGGCTACCAATCTGTTCGACAGTGATGGTGCCCTGTTCCTTAGTTGCCATGTCCGGCTCCTCTTTAATCTAGAGATGAAAGGCTGACCAAGAGCGATTAACTCTCGGCACGGCCTCCATCAGAGACACGACGACGAGCCTGGAGCGTGGAAACCTTGAGACCGCGACGAGCAGCAACACCGCGAGGGCTGTCTTCTGCTTTCAGGGCATCAAAGGTTGCACGGACCATGTTGTACGGGTTGGAAGTGCCAACAGATTTGGCAACCACGTCCTGCACGCCAAGGGTTTCAAAAACTGCACGCATCGGACCGCCAGCGATGATACCGGTACCCGGAGGAGCTGCACGAAGCATGACCTTGCCAGCGCCGTGACGGCCAGCAACATCGTGATGCAAAGTGCGACCCTCACGCAGTGGTACGCGGATCATGTTCCGTTTGGCAGCATCAGATGCCTTGCGAATGGCTTCAGGCACTTCGCGTGCCTTGCCGTGACCAAAACCTACACGGCCTTTCTGGTCACCAATCACAACGAGCGCAGCAAAACCGAAGCGACGACCACCTTTAACCACTTTAGCAACGCGGTTGATGTGGACTAGTCGGTCGACGAATTCGCTTTCACGCTCTTCACGATCATAACGATCTGGTTTCTTGTTCATGAGCTTTTCTTCTCTCGTCTGAGCAATCGGTTGCCCGACGCGTTAGAAATTCAATCCGCCTTCGCGCGCAGCATCTGCGAGCGATTTGATGCGTCCGTGATAGATGTAACCACCACGATCAAAGACCACGTCCTTCACGCCGGCTGCAACTGCGCGTTCTGCGATCAGTTTGCCAACTTCAGAAGCGGCGGCCGTGTCCGCGCCGGTTTTCAGCTTATCACGCATATCTTTTTCGATAGAGGAAGCCGCTACAATGGTAACGCCTTTAACATCATCGATGATCTGCGCATAGATATGCTTGGAAGACCGGTTTACACTTAAACGCGGACGGCCGTTGGCAGCCTTTTTCAGGGCGCGACGTACACGTGCACGACGACGCTCGAACTGAGATAGTGCCTTCGCCATAATAAGTTTCCGTTACTTCTTCTTACCTTCCTTACGGAAGATAAATTCATCACTATATTTGATACCTTTGCCTTTATAGGGCTCAGGCGAACGATATTCGCGGATTTCTGCCGCAGCCTGTCCAACAGCCTGCTTGTCGATGCCGCTCACGACAATCTCGGTTGGCTTTGGACAAACGATAGAAACGCCTGCCGGAGCCGTATAGAGAACATCGTGAGAGAGACCGAGCGCCAGAGAAAGATCATTGCCTTTCATCTGAGCACGGTAACCAACACCGTTGATTTCCAGTTTCTTTTCGAAACCTGCAGAAACACCAGTCAGGATGTTGAGAATCTGGGTGCGGGTCATACCCCACAAAGACCGCGCAGTCTTAGACTTGCTGCGTGGTTCTACCACAATCCCATCATCCGTCATTTTGGCATCGACATCATCGCTAAGGACGAAAGTGAGTTCACCTTTCGGGCCCTTTGCTTTGACGGTCTTGCCATCAATTGTTGCAGTAACACCGCTAGGGACTGCAACAGGCTTTTTGCCAATACGTGACATAAGACTAACCTGTCCGGATCTGGAGTAACAAGATCAGTGTCGCATCAGAAGACGCGGCACAGGACCTCACCACCTACGTTGTTCTCGCGAGCGTCATGATCGGCCATAACCCCTTTTGGAGTAGACACGATCGACACGCCCAGACCGTTGTGAATGCGCGGAATATTCTTAACCGATGCATACACGCGACGACCAGGCTTGGACACGCGTTGGATTTCACGGATCACCGGTTCTCCATCGAAGTATTTCAGCTCGATCTCAAGCTCGGACTTGCCGCCTTCGAATTCGACAGTGGTGTAGCCGCGGATGTACCCTTCCGATGCCAAAACGTCAAGCACGCGCTGACGCAATTTGGATGCAGGAGTGGAAACCTTTGTTTTTTTACGCATCTGCGCATTGCGGATGCGGGTCAACATATCCCCAAGGGGATCAGTCATTGCCATGAAACCGCGCTCCTTACCAGCTCGACTTAACCAGGCCAGGGACTTGTCCCTCGTTACCCAGCTCGCGAAGAGAAATACGGGACATCTTCAACTTGCGATAATAACCACGCGGACGGCCGGTTACTTCGCAACGATTGCGGATGCGGATGGATGCGGAGTTGCGCGGAAGCTCTGCAAGCTTCAGGCGAGCTTTGAACCGCTCTTCAAGAGACAGGGACTCGTCCTTGGCCATGGCTTTCAGAGCAGAGCGTTTCGCTGCATATTTCTGAGCCAGGCGGGCGCGAGCTTTGTTCTTTTCGACAGCGCTCTTTTTTGCCATTACATTTTCCTCGTACTTTCCGCGGGACCTTAACGGCTGAACGGGAAGTTGAATTCTTTCAGCAGAGCACGAGCTTCATCATCATTGTTTGTCGTTGTGCAAACGATAATGTCCATGCCCCAAATCTGGTCAACTTTGTCATAATCGATCTCTGGGAATACGATATGCTCTTTCAGACCCATGGCGAAGTTGCCATTGCCGTCAAAGCTTTTCCCATTCAGACCACGGAAGTCACGTACGCGCGGCAGCGCAATCGTGATCAGACGATCGAGAAATTCATACATACGGTCGCCACGCAAAGTAACTTTCACGCCGATTGGCATGCCTTCACGAACCTTGAAGGTCGCGATGGATTTGCGAGCTTTCGTAACCACCGGCTTCTGACCGGCAATTGCTTCGAGATCTTCCAAGGCAGATTTGACCTTCTTGGAGTCACCGACCGCTTCACCTACGCCCATGTTGAGAACGATCTTTTCGAGTTTCGGCATCCGATGAGGATTGGAAAACTCGAACTGTTCCTGCATATTGGCGCGGATCACGTCTTCATAACGCGTCCTCAGACGCGGAGTGTAAGCAGCCTCAGCCATCAATCACATCTCCTGAACGCTTGGCCACGCGAACCTTGACGCCACCGTCCTTGACGGTGAAACCAACGCGGGTTGGCTTGTTGTCTTTAGGATCAGCCAGAGCCAGGTTGGACAGGTGGATGGGAGCTTCCTTGGTAACAATACCAGCTTCCTGCACCTGTGTCTGACGCTGATGGCGTTTGACCAGATTGACACCACGCACGATCGCACGGCTTTCAGCCGGCATCACTTGCACGATTTCACCGCTCTTGCCCTTGTCTTTGCCGGCAAGAACAATGACGCGATCACCCTTCTTGAGTTTCGCAGCCATTACAGCACCTCCGGGGCAAGGGAAATGATTTTCATATGGTTATGAGCACGAAGCTCACGAGGAACCGGGCCGAAGATACGGGTACCGATTGGTTCCTTATTGTTGTTCACCAGAACAGCTGCACTGCGGTCAAAACGGATGACGCTGCCGTCCGGACGACGAATTGCCTTTGCGGTACGAACCACAACAGCTTTCATCACATCGCCCTTCTTGACACGTCCGCGCGGAATAGCTTCCTTGACAGAAACGACAATGATGTCGCCAATGCCAGCATATTTCCGTTTGGAGCCGCCGAGCACTTTGATGCACATGACACGACGAGCGCCGGAGTTATCCGCGACGTCAAGGTTTGTTTGCATCTGAATCATGACTGGCCGCCTTTTTTATTCTCCCCTGACGCGTCTTGCGCGAACAGGGTTACAACCAATTTCCAAGCTGGATTATGAAGTCGGCAATTCTGTACCGACGACGACCCAACGTTTCGATTTTGAAATAGGAGCAGATTCCTGAATGTAAATCTGATCACCTACCTTGTAGGAGTTACCTTCGTCATGAGCCTGATAACGTTTGGAACGACGCACGGTCTTCTTGAGAAGCGGGTGCGTGAAACGACGTTCAACCTTCACAACGACGGTCTTGTCCTGTTTGTCGCTAACGACGAGGCCTTGCAAAATTCTCTTTGGCATCCCGTCTCTCCTATTCTGCTGACGCGGCGCGCTTTTGCTGCGCGATGGTCATCAGGCGTGCAATGTCACGGCGAACCTGCCGAGTACGCACGGTATTTTCCAACTGACCCGTTGCCTGCTGAAAGCGCAGATTGAACTGTTCTTTCTTCAGTTTTACCAACTCGTCAGCAATTTGATCCGCTGTCATCGCGCGGACATCTGATGCTTTCATCGGGTTATCCCTTCACACCGTTAGTCGGCGATGCGCTGTACGAAGCGTGTCTTGATAGGCAACTTCGCAGCAGCAAGCCGCATGGCTTCCCGAGCAATATCCTCAGGTACACCATCAATTTCAAACATGATCCGGCCTGGAGCCACGCGAGCTGCCCAATATTCAGGAGTACCTTTACCTTTACCCATGCGGACTTCGGTAGGTTTCTTGGATACTGGCAGGTCCGGGAAGACACGGATCCACACACGACCGGCACGCTTCATGTGACGGGTCATAGCACGACGCGCAGCCTCGATCTGACGAGCGGTGATACGCGCAGGCTCCTGAGCCTTAAGACCGTAGGCACCGAAATTGAGCTCGTAGCCCCCTTTCGCATTGCCATGAATACGGCCTTTGTGCTGCTTGCGATATTTTGTGCGCTTTGGTTGCAGCATTGTATTTCTCTCTTAACTCAGTTTGTAACCGACATTAAGCAGCAGGCTTATTGCTACGACGGCGCTGGTTGTTGTTGTTATTGCCGCCCTGATCCTGGCCCTCGGTAGCGCGTCTTTCAGAGGCCATAGGATCATGTTCCATGATCTCGCCTTTGTAGATCCACACCTTGATGCCGGAAATGCCATAAGCGGTCAAAGCTTCAGCAGTACCATAGTCAATGTCAGCACGCAGCGTATGCAGCGGAACGCGACCTTCACGATACCATTCGGTACGTGCGATCTCGGCACCACCCAGACGGCCAGCACAGTTGATACGAATACCTTCCGCACCCATCCGCATTGCGGACTGAACGGCCCGTTTCATCGCACGACGGAAAGCAACACGGCGTTCCAACTGCTGAGCGATGGACTGGGCAACCAGATTGGCATCACACTCTGGCTTGCGTACTTCAACAATGTTGATATGCACGTCAGAGCTTGTGAGTTTGCCAACTTTGGCGCGGAGTTTTTCAATATCGGCGCCTTTTTTACCGATAACGATGCCCGGACGCGCAGAGTGAATGGTCACCCGGCATTTCTTGTGCGGACGCTCGATGATGATCTTGGACACGGCAGCCTGTTTCAACAGCTCGGTCAGCATGTTGCGAATGGCATAATCTTCATGCAGAAGACCGCCATATTCGCCCTTGGTTGCGTACCAGCGTGAATCCCAGGTGCGGTTGATGCCCAAACGAAGACCAATTGGATTAACCTTGTGACCCATCAGGCTGTCTCCTCAACTTCACGAACAACAATCGTCAGGTTGGAGAAAGGCTTGAGGATCTTGCCGACGCGACCACGAGCCCGTGGCTGCCAGCGTTTCATCACAAGTGCCTTACCAACATATGCTTCGGCTACAATCAGGCTGTCCACATCCAACTCGTGGTTGTTTTCAGCATTTGCGATCGCAGATTCCAAACACTTTTTCACATCTTTCGCGATGCGCTTGGAAGAGAAGGTCAGCTCGGCAAGAGCCTTGTCGACCTTTTTCCCCCGGATCATCGCAGCGACAAGGTTCAGCTTCTGCGGCGACGTACGAAGCATGCGGGAAACCGCTTTTGCTTCATTGTCTTTTAGGACGCGTGCGCGTTTTGCCTTACCCATTATTTCCTCTTAGCCTTTTTGTCGGCCCCGTGACCGTAATAGTTACGGGTCGGAGAAAATTCGCCCAACTTGTGACCGACCATCTCTTCAGAGACGAGGACCGGTACATGCTTCTGACCGTTGTAAACACCGAAGGTGAGTCCAACGAAGTGAGGCAGGATCGTAGAGCGGCGGCTCCAGGTCTTGATCACTTCGTTACGACCAGAAGAGCGAACCTTGTCTGCCTTCTTCAGAAGGTATCCGTCTACGAACGGACCTTTCCAAACAGAACGTGCCATCGGTTAACCCTTATTTCTTGCGCTGATGCCGACTACGAACAATGAACTTGTCGGTCGACTTGTTGGAGCGAGTACGTTTACCCTTGGTAGGTTTACCCCATGGAGACACAGGATGGCGACCACCAGAGGTCCGGCCTTCACCACCACCATGTGGGTGGTCAACCGGGTTCATAACGACACCGCGCACATCTGGACGTTTACCGAGCCAACGGTTACGACCAGCCTTACCAAGATTGATATTCGAATGTTCCGGGTTGGACACAGCACCGACACTTGCCATGCAAGCGCCCTGTACCAGACGTGTCTCACCAGAGTTCAAACGAACGATCGCATAACCGCTATCACGGCCAACCAGCTGGGCATAAGCACCGGCAGAGCGGGCAATCTGACCCCCCTTGCCTGGTTTCATCTCCACATTGTGGATGATGGTGCCAACTGGCATGTTGGACAGTGGCATTGCGTTGCCTGGTTTGATGTCGGCAGACTTGCTGGACGATACAACCTTGTCGCCAGCGCTGAGGCGCTGAGGAGCCAGGATATAGGCCTGCTCGCCGTCTTCATAAGTAACCAGAGCAATGAATGCAGTACGGTTTGGATCATATTCCAGACGCTCTACCGTGCCGACAACATCAAACTTACGACGTTTGAAGTCGATGATACGATATGTGCGTTTATGACCGCCACCACGACGACGTGCCGTGACGCGACCATAGTTGTTGCGACCGCCAGACTTGGTCAAGCCTTCGGTGAGTGTTTTGACCGGTTTGCCCTTCCAGAGGTCGGAGCGGTCAACAATCACCAACTGACGCGTGCCTGGGCTTGTCGGTTTAAAGGTCTTGAGTGCCATGACTTAAAGCCTATCCCCGCGTTCCTTAAAGACCCGTCGTGACATCGATTGACTGGCCCTCTTCGAGGGTGACAATCGCTTTTTTCACGTCGACCTGTTTACCGAAAATGCCTTTGAAGCGTTTAACCTTGCCCTTGCGGACCAGCGTGTTGACGCTTTTGACTTTGACAGAAAACAGAGACTCGATAGCGGCCTTGATTTCGGATTTAGTCGCATCCTTGGATACGTTGAAAACAACTTTGTCCTGTTCGGACTGAAGGGTTGCCTTCTCGGTAATCACCGGGCTGCGGATGATATCGTAATGACGAAGGTTGGTCATTTGAACCGTTCCTCCAGAGCATCGATTGCGGCCTTTGTCAGAACCAGTGTATCGCGACGCAGAACATCAAGAACATTGATACCCTGAACCGGCAACACATCGACACCGACGATATTGCGGGCAGCTTTAGCGAAATTCTCGTCCAAATCCTTACCGGAAATGATCAGAGCGCTTTCGATACCCAGACCGGAAATCTGTTTTTTGACGGCTGCGGTCTTTGGTGCGTCCGCCTTCACATCATCCAGAATGATCAGATTGTCATTCTTGACCTTGGAAGACAGGGCATGTTTGAGCGCAAGCGCACGAATTTTCTTGGGCAGCTCAATCGCATGGTCCCGGACAACCGGACCCATGGCGCGACCACCACCGCGGAACTGCGGCACTTTTTTGTTGCCGTGACGTGCACCACCAGAGCCCTTCTGACGAAGGTATTTCTTGGTCGTGCCGGTGATTTCACCGCGGGTCTTGGTTTTGTGCGTACCAGCCATTTTCTTCATCTGCTGGTAGCGAACCATGCGGGCCATGATGTCAGCGCGAGGCTCAAGACCGAACACGTCTTCAGAAAGCGCAACAGACCCGGCATCACCGCCGTCAAGGGTTTTGACTTTAAGTTCCATTATTCTTCACCCCCCTCGGCAGGTGCTTCAGCAGCCGGAGCTTCTTCAGCAGGTGCCGCAGCAGCGCGAATTGCACCAGGAAGCGGAGCGTCAGCCGGACGAGCCTTTTTGACAGCATCCTTGATCAGGATCCAGCCACCTTTGGAACCGGGAACAGCACCCTGAACCAGAACCAGACCTCGTTCGACGTCGGTTTTGACAATTTTAAGATTCTGCGTCGTCACACGGGTAGCACCCATCTGACCAGCCATCTTCTTGCCCTTGAAAACCTTGCCGGGATCCTGACACTGACCGGTCGAACCATGGGAGCGGTGGGATACGGAAACACCGTGCGATGCACGTCCACCACCGAAATTGTGACGTTTCATGGCACCGGCGAAGCCTTTACCAATTGACGTACCAACGACATCCACATGCTGACCAGCAACATAATGATCCGCAGTAAGCTCTGCACCAACCTCAATGAGATTGTCTTCGCTAACACGGAATTCAGCGACTTTACGTTTCGGTTCGACCTTTGCTACGGCAAAGTGGCCGCGCATAGGCTTGGAAACGTTTTTCACTTTGGCTTTACCTACACCCAACTGAAGTGCAGTATAGCCGTTTTTCTCTACAGTACGCTGGGCGACAACCTGACAATTCTCGACTTTGAGAACCGTTACCGGAACATGTTCACCTGTTTCGGTATAAATGCGGGTCATTCCCAGTTTCTGTGCGATCACACCAGAACGCATGGCTACTCTTGCCTCTCGCTCACGTTAGAGCTTAATTTCAACGTCCACACCGGCCGCAAGATCAAGCTTCATGAGGGCATCGACCGTCTGTGGGGTCGGATCGATAATATCGAGAAGACGCTTATGGGTGCGGATCTCGAACTGCTCACGGCTTTTCTTGTTAACATGCGGCGAACGGTTGACAGTGAATTTCTCGATATGGGTTGGCAGCGGAACCGGACCGCGAACATTGGCGCCTGTGCGCTTTGCCGTGGACACGATTTCTTTTGCCGACGTATCGAGAATGCGATGGTCGAATGCCTTAAGGCGAATTCGAATATTCTGACCGTTCATATTTTCAACCTCAAAAGACTGGGGTGCGATAGGAGCACCCACACACCCCTGCCCTAATGATTACTCGACGATAGCGCCAACGATACCAGCTCCGACGGTACGGCCACCTTCGCGGATAGCGAAGCGCAGCTTTTCTTCCATCGCGATGGGCACGATCAGCTCGACATTCATATTGACGTTATCGCCTGGCATAACCATTTCCACACCTTCGTCAAGGGTAACAACACCCGTCACGTCGGTCGTACGGAAATAGAACTGCGGACGATAGTTCGTGAAGAACGGGGTATGACGACCACCTTCTTCTTTCGTCAGGATATAGGCTTCCGCCTTGAATTTGGTGTGCGGGGTAACAGACCCTGGTTTACACAGAACCTGGCCACGCTCAACTTCTTCTCGCTTGGTACCACGCAGAAGAACACCAACGTTGTCACCAGCTTCACCGCTATCAAGCAGCTTGCGGAACATTTCAACACCGGTACAGGTGGTTTTCTGGGTCGGCTTGATACCGACGATTTCGATCTCTTCACCAACCTTGATGATACCGCGTTCAACACGACCGGTAACAACCGTACCACGACCGGAAATCGAGAAAACGTCCTCGATTGGCAGAAGGAAAGGAAGATCCTTCGGACGTTCCGGGGTCGGGATGTAATCGTCAACAGCTGCCATCAGCTCATGGATGGAGTTGCGGCCGATTTCTGGATCACGGTTTTCAACCGCTGCAAGGGCAGACCCTTTGACAATGGGAATTTCATCGCCTGGGAACTCGTAGCTGTCAAGAAGTTCGCGAACTTCCATTTCAACAAGCTCAAGAAGCTCTTCGTCGTCAACCTGGTCAACTTTGTTCAGGTAAACAACAAGCGCAGGAACACCAACCTGACGGGCAAGCAGAATGTGCTCGCGGGTCTGCGGCATCGGGCCGTCTGCTGCTGAGCAAACAAGAATCGCGCCGTCCATCTGCGCAGCACCCGTGATCATGTTCTTCACATAGTCGGCGTGGCCTGGGCAGTCAACGTGGGCATAGTGACGGTTCGCGGTTTCATACTCAACGTGAGCAGTCGAAATCGTGATACCGCGCGCTTTCTCTTCGGGCGCACCGTCAATCTCGTCATAGGCTTTCGCAGTCGCTCCACCAACCTCTGCAAGGGTCATGGTGATCGCTGCGGTCAGCGTCGTTTTACCATGGTCAACGTGACCAATCGTGCCGATGTTTACATGCGGCTTTGTGCGTTCAAACTTTTCCTTAGCCATAGGAAAGTCTCCATTCTTAAAAATTTCATTAAGTGCGGCGGCTTGATCTTTCTGCTCTTAAAATCGAGCAGAAAGACCGACCAAACAAATGAAGTTAGGCGTATTTGGCCTGGACTTCGTCTGCGACTGCCTGTGGCACCTGTGAGTAGTGATCAAACGTCATGGTGAACTGTGCGCGACCCTGTGACATGGAACGAAGCGTGTTCACATAGCCAAACATGTTCGCCAGAGGCACCATGGAACTAATGACGGTTACAACACCGCGTGCTTCAGTTCCGGAGATCTGACCACGACGGGAGTTAATGTCACCGATGATGTCACCCATATATTCTTCAGGGGTCACAACTTCGACTTTCATCATCGGCTCGAGCAATTTAGGCCCGGCCTTCTGACAACCCTCACGGAAACCTGCACGAGATGCGATCTCGAAGGCCAGAACAGAGGAGTCAACATCATGATATGCACCGTCGGTCAGTTCGACCTTGATGTCTACCATTGGGAAGCCAGCCAGAGGACCAGATGTCATGACAGACTGAACACCCTTCTCAACACCGGGGATATATTCTTTTGGAACAGACCCGCCAACGATCGAAGAAGCGAATTCGAAACCAGCACCTGGCTCATTCGGCTCAAGAATGAGCTTGACGCGAGCGAACTGACCTGAACCACCAGACTGTTTCTTGTGGGTATAGTCAACTTCGTAGCGTTTGGAGATGGTTTCACGATAAGCCACCTGAGGCGCACCGATATTTGCTTCAACCTTGAATTCACGCTTCATGCGATCAACAAGGATGTCGAGGTGCAATTCGCCCATGCCCGCCATGATGGTCTGACCGGATTCTTCGTCCGTTTTAACACGGAAGGAAGGATCCTCGGCAGCAAGACGGTTCAGAGCGATACCCATTTTTTCCTGGTCAGCCTTGGTTTTAGGCTCAACAGCGATTTCGATAACCGGATCCGGGAATTCCATGCGCTCAAGAATAACAGGCTTCAGCGGATCACAGAGGGTGTCCCCGGTTGTCGTATCTTTGAGACCCGCGATAGCGACGATGTCACCTGCAAATGCTTCCTTGATGTCCTCACGAGAGTTGGAGTGCATCTGAAGCATCCGGCCGATGCGTTCGCGTTTTTCTTTCACGGTGTTCATAACCGAAGTACCGGTTTCGATCTTGCCGGAATAGATGCGACAGAAAGTCAGCGAGCCAACAAACGGGTCGTTCATGATTTTGAACGCCAACATTGAGAACGGCTCTGCATCATCCGCATGACGCTCGATCGGAGCTTCGGTCTTGGCATCGATACCACGAATGGATTCAATGTCGACAGGGCTTGGCAGATAGTCGACAACCGCATCAAGCAAAGGCTGAACACCTTTGTTCTTGAAAGCTGTACCACACAGGATCGGAACGAAATCGTTGGCGATGGTACCCTTACGAATAAGCGCCATGACTTTCTCGACTGTCGGCTCTTCGCCTTCGAGATAAGCTTCCATGGCTTCTTCGTCGGTTTCGACAACCGCTTCGATCAGTGCTTCATGATACTCGGCAGCCTGATCAGCCAGCTCGGCAGGAATTTCACCATATTCGAATTTGGCACCCAGAGATTCTTCGAGCCAAACAATCGAACGCATATTGACCAGGTCGATAACGCCGGTGAATTCGCTTTCAGCACCGATTGGCAACTGCAAGCACAGAGCATGAGCACCAAGACGTTCCTTGACCATTTCCACGCAGCGGAAGAAGTCAGCACCAAGCTTGTCCATCTTGTTGACGAAGATCATGCGCGGAACGGCATACTTGTCAGCCTGACGCCAAACAGTTTCCGTCTGCGGCTCAACGCCAGCGTTAGCATCCAGCGCACAAACAGCGCCGTCAAGAACGCGCAAGGAACGCTCAACTTCAATCGTGAAGTCAACGTGGCCTGGAGTGTCGATAATATTCAGACGCTTTTCGCGCCAGAAACAGGTTGTTGCAGCAGAGGTAATGGTGATCCCACGTTCCTGCTCCTGCTCCATCCAGTCCATGGTGGCAGCACCATCATGAACTTCGCCAATCTTATGGCTTTTCCCAGTATAATAGAGGATTCGCTCAGTCGTCGTCGTCTTACCAGCATCAATATGGGCCATGATGCCGAAGTTACGATAATCCTCAATCTTGTGGCTGCGTGCCATGACTTCGCCCCTAATGGTTTACCAGCGATAATGCGAGAAGGCACGGTTGGCTTCCGCCATACGGTGCGTATCCTCACGTTTTTTGACCGCAGAGCCGCGATTGTTAAAAGCGTCCAGAAGCTCGCCGGAAAGACGATCAATCATGGTCCGCTCGTTACGATTGCGAGCTGCTGCAATGATCCAACGGATAGCCAGGGCCTGCTTGCGTTCAGTACGAACATCAACAGGAACCTGATAAGTCGCACCACCAACACGGCGGGAGCGAACTTCCACTTGAGGCATGACATTCTCCAGCGCAGTGTGGAACACTTCAACTGGGTCCTGCTTCAATTTTCCTTCAACAGAATCAAGCGCACCGTAAACGATCCGTTCGGAAACAGATTTCTTACCGTCCAGCATGATGCTGTTCATAAATTTCGAAATAACGATATCGCCGAATTTCGGATCCGGGTTGATAACGCGTTTCTCTGCACTATGGCGTCGTGACATGTGACCAGAACTCCAAAAAGCGGCTTATTTAGGCCGCTTGGCGCCATATTTGGAACGGCGCTGTTTACGGTCTTTAACACCCTGTGTATCGAGCACACCACGAAGAATGTGATAACGAACACCTGGCAAGTCTTTTACGCGACCGCCGCGGATCATGACAACGGAGTGCTCCTGAAGGTTATGGCCCTCACCAGGGATGTAGCCAATTACCTCAAAGCCGTTGGTCAAACGAACCTTGGCCACCTTACGCAAAGCCGAGTTAGGCTTTTTAGGCGTAGTGGTATAGACGCGCGTACATACGCCCCGCTTCTGGGGGCAGGCCTCCATGGCCGGAACTTTGTTTCGCTTAACCGGCGCTTTGCGTGGTTTGCGAATAAGCTGGTTAATGGTTGGCATTAACGTGTGCCTTTCAGATCTCTCTGAACTAGAGCCTTTCCCGTTCATCTTGAGTGCCTCAAAATGGCCAGGAAACGCCATGTTTCTGTGGTTCGCGGCAAAATCCCGCAATTCAACAATCGCCGGACCGCCCTGATTACCAATTGCACCATTCGCACGCGCAAAAGCGCACCATCGCGCGACTTCTGCCGCGAACGGCGCTGTGAATACCAGAGGATTGCGGAAACCGCAATCATGAGCCAGTCAATCTCAGCTTCATTGAAACGAACATCGTTTAAATGGTCCTATGTCGAAAACGAGGCGCTTTCGATCTACGAGCACTTACGGCATGTCCGAGAAGTGGCGCGAAATTACTCTGAAGAATCTATTCCGTCAACCCCCCTGATGAAGATTCAGAGAGGGAAGATCAACGGGAGAATATGACAACATATAATTCTGTATAAACACCATATAGACGCATTTCATAAAGAAAAATCATCTCCAGTGCCAAGATATACAAAGAGTGCGTCCACTTTCTTTGCTCGGCTGCTCGGAAAATCCAGAATCTAGACGATTCCTTACAAAACCAAGCAAGGAATATTCGAAGCCGTCCCGATGCCAATTTCTCCCTTTTGGCACTTCCAAACCAAGAATGCCTGCCAATAATGGCCCAAAAAAAATTCACCCCATGATTCAAACTTAAGTTGGAATCATGCCGAAAGAATGCGCCCGCAGTGGAATCCGGCGAAACCCGGTTATGCGCACATGAAAAAGGCCACTCTCCTAAGGAAAGTGGCCTTTTCTGGTTCTTGACTGACAAACGGTCTATTCAGCAGGTTCAACCGGAGTTTGTTCAGTCTGGTCCTTGATCTGAGGCGTAGACATCAGAGACTGAGTTCTCTGACGCTCTTCCAGAATGAGATCGTCACGATGGGTTGCGACACGGCGCAGACCGGACATCACGCGGCCGGTACCAGCCGGGATCAGACGTCCAACGATCACGTTCTCCTTGAGACCCTCGAGCGTATCGATCTTGCCCTGAACAGATGCCTCAGTCAGAACGCGGGTTGTTTCCTGGAAAGAAGCCGCCGAAATGAAGGAACGGGTCTGCAAACTTGCCTTGGTGATACCAAGCAGAACCGGTTTGCCTTTCGCAGGCTGTTTTCCTTCTGCAGCCAGGCGCTCATTCTCTTCCTCGAATTCCAGACGATCAATGTGCTCGCCCTGTAGGAAGAAGCTGTCACCCTGCTCTTCGATTTCGACCTTCTGAAGCATCTGACGCACAATCACTTCGATATGCTTGTCGTTGATGCCCACACCCTGAAGCCGGTAGACATCCTGAATCTCGTTGACGAGATATTCGGCCAGAGCAGCAACACCCTTGACCGCCAGAATATCATGCGGAGCAGGATTGCCATCCAGAATATATTCGCCCTTCTCGATGGTGTCGCCTTCCTGAAGATGGAAAGGACGACCTTTCGGGATGAGATATTCAACGGGCTCCATAGACTCATCATGTGGCTCGAGCAGAATACGGCGTTTGTTCTTATAGTCACGACCGAAGCGAATGGTGCCATCAATCTCAGCGATCACGGCATGATCCTTCGGACGACGCGCTTCGAACAATTCCGCCACGCGAGGCAGACCACCGGTAATGTCTTTCGTTTTGGCGCTTTCCATCGGGTTACGAGCCAAAACGTCACCGGCAGAGACCTTCGTTCCCGGCTGAACCGACAAAATGGCATCGACCTGAAGCTGGTAGCGAGCATCACCGCCACGTGGCAGCGGGAGAATTTCGCCATTTGCATCCTTGATGACGATGGCCGGCTTCATGTCGGCAGAGCGTGGGTTGGACCGCCAATCGATCACGACGCGTTTGGTGATACCGGTAGATTCGTCCGTTGCCTCACTGACCGAAAGCCCTTCGGCAACATCTTCAAACCCGACAACACCTTCGACCTCACAAAGCACCGGACGGGTATATGGATCCCATTCCGCCAGACGCTGACCAGCCTTGACCTTGTCCCCTTCATCGACATGCAACAGGGTACCATAGGTGACCTTGTTGACAGACCGCTCGTTGCCTTCGTCATCGATGATGGCGATGGAGACGTTACGACCCAGAGTAACAAGACGACCTTCGGAGTCACGCGCGACGTTGCGGTTGCGAATCTCGATCTTGCCATCGAAGTTGGATTCGATGAAGGAGCTGTCGACCACCTGTGCCGTACCACCGATATGGAACGTACGCATGGTCAGCTGTGTACCCGGTTCACCGATGGACTGGGCCGCGATAACACCAACCGCTTCACCGATGTTAACATCGGTGCCGCGTGCAAGGTCACGACCATAACAGGCAGCACAAACACCGGCACGGGAATGACAGGTCAGAACGGAGCGAACCTTGATCGACTGAACACCACAGGTTTCGATCTCATCAAGATGCTCTTCCGAAATGATCTTGCCCTTCGGCACGATGACATTGCCCGTTTTCGGGTTGACAACATCTTCGGCAGCCGTCCGGCCCTTTGTACGAGTACCAAGGGTCGCAACGACCTGACCGGCATCGACAATGGCACGAACTTCAAGACCTTCCTCGGAGCCGCAATCAACCTCGGTAATGATGCTATCCTGCGCAACGTCAACAAGACGGCGTGTCAGATAGCCCGAGTTGGCGGTTTTAAGAGCCGTGTCGGCCAGACCCTTACGGGCACCATGGGTGGAGTTGAAATACTCCATCACGGTGAGGCCTTCTTTAAAGTTCGAGATGATCGGCGTTTCGATGATTTCGCCAGACGGTTTGGCCATCAGACCACGCATACCGGCGAGCTGTTTCATCTGTGCCGGTGAACCACGAGCCCCGGAGTGCGCCATCATGTAAACCGAGTTCATCGGTTTCTGGCGTTTTGTCTCTTCGTCGAACTCGACCGCCTTAATGCGTTTCATCATCTCGTCGGCAACGCGATCGGTACATTTCGCCCAAGCGTCAACAACCTTGTTGTATTTCTCGCCTTGCGTAATGAGACCGTCGTTATACTGGGTTTCGAATTCCTTGGCCAACTCACTGGTCTCGTTGATAAGACCCGCTTTGGTGTCAGGAATGACCATGTCGTCCTTGCCGAAGGAAATCCCGGCACGGAAGGCGCGGTTAAAGCCAAGACCCATGATCTTGTCACAGAAGACAACCGTTTCCTTCTGACCACAGGCCCGATAGACCGAGTGAATCATCTTGGAAATTTCTTTTTTGGTCATCAGCTTGTTGCAAGCATCAAACGAAACCTTGTGATGACGCGGCAGCAATTCACCGATCAGCATGCGACCCGGCGTGGTTTCAAAGATTTCCGAAACCGGGTTGCCCTCTTCATCAATGGTCTTGAACCGGCCCTTGATCTTGGCATGCAAGGTCACGGCTTTTGTTTCAAGCGCATGATGCAACTCGCCAAAGTCGGAGAAGAGCATCCCCTCACCCGGTTCATTTTCGTTCATGATCGAGAGATAATAAAGACCAAGCACGATATCCTGAGACGGCACAATGATCGGGTCACCGTTAGCCGGATGCAGAATGTTGTTGGTCGACATCATCAAGACGCGGGCTTCGAGCTGCGCTTCCAGAGAAAGCGGAACGTGAACAGCCATCTGGTCGCCGTCAAAGTCGGCGTTGAAGGCCGAACAGACGAGCGGATGCAGCTGAATGGCCTTGCCTTCAACAAGATGCGGCTCAAACGCCTGAATGCCCAGGCGGTGAAGCGTCGGCGCACGGTTCAGCATGACCGGATGCTCGCGAATAACCTCTTCAAGGATATCCCAAACCTCGGGTTTTGCCTTCTCAACCAGTTTCTTGGCCTGCTTGACCGTGGTCGAATAGCCCTTGGCGTCAAGGCGCGAATAGATGAATGGCTTGAACAGCTCAAGCGCCATTTTCTTCGGCAGACCACACTGGTGCAGCTTCAGCTCAGGACCAACCACGATAACAGAACGACCCGAATAGTCGACGCGTTTACCAAGAAGGTTCTGACGGAAACGACCATGCTTGCCTTTGAGCATATCGGACAGAGATTTCAGCGGGCGCTTGTTGGCACCGGTGATAACACGACCACGACGACCGTTGTCGAACAGCGCATCAACAGACTCCTGAAGCATGCGTTTTTCGTTCCGGATGATGATGTCCGGAGCACGCAACTCCATAAGCCGTTTCAGACGGTTGTTACGGTTGATCACCCGGCGATAGAGATCGTTGAGATCAGAGGTCGCAAAGCGGCCACCATCCAGAGGAACCAACGGGCGAAGATCAGGAGGAATGACCGGAATGACCGTCATGATCATCCACTCAGGACGGTTGCCCGACTCGATGAAGGCTTCAACGATCTTCAGACGTTTTGCCAGCTTGATCGGTTTCAACGACGAGGTGCTCTCGGCGATTTCCTGACGCAGTTTCTCGGAGATCTGTTCCAGATCGAGAGATGCCAGAATTTCGCGGATCGCCTCGGCCCCGATCATGGCGGTGAAGGTATCCTCACCATATTCGTCCTGCGCGATCATATACTCCTCTTCCGTGAGGAGCTGATATTCCTTGAGCGGTGTCAGACCCGGCTCGACAACGATGTAATTCTCGAAATAGAGAACGCGCTCAAGATCCTTAAGCGTCATGTCCAGCAGCTGGCCAATACGGCTTGGCAGGGATTTCAGGAACCAGATGTGAGCAACAGGTGCTGCCAGCTCGATATGGCCCATACGCTCACGGCGCACACGCGAAAGAGTGACTTCGACACCGCATTTTTCACAAATGATGCCTTTGTATTTCATGCGCTTGTATTTGCCGCACAAGCACTCATAGTCCTTGATCGGACCAAAGATGCGGGCGCAGAAAAGACCGTCGCGCTCAGGCTTGAAAGTACGGTAGTTGATCGTTTCTGGCTTTTTGATTTCACCAAATGACCAGGAAAGAATTTTTTCCGGGCTCGCGATGGACACGCGGATCTGGTCGAAAGTCTGGGCCTGAGCCTGCGGACTGAAAAGATTCATGACCTCTTGGTTCATGGTGTCTCCTCTTTACGGTTAGACGGACCGCAGGCGTCACTCCATGCGATCCGTTCCGACAACTTGCCTCGGTTAGTGATATCGGGCGCTGCTTATTCAGCAGCGTCCGCAGGCGATGGATCATTCGGCTCCAGGTCGATCAGGCGCTGGCTATCTTCCAGCTCCATGTTCAGACCCAGAGACCTGATTTCTTTCACAAGAACGTTGAAGCTTTCCGGAATACCGGCTTCGAAGGTGTCATCACCCCGAACAATCGCTTCATAGACCTTGGTACGACCGGCCACGTCATCCGACTTGACGGTAAGCATTTCCTGCAAGGTGTAGGCTGCGCCATACGCTTCGAGCGCCCAGACCTCCATCTCACCGAAACGCTGACCACCGAACTGCGCCTTACCACCGAGCGGCTGCTGGGTAACAAGCGAGTATGGGCCAATCGAACGACCGTGAATTTTCTCGTCAACCAGATGGTGAAGCTTGAGCATATAGATATAGCCCACAGTCACCTTTCGGTCGAACATTTCACCGGTACGGCCATCATAGAGCCAGGACTGACCAGATGGGTCCAGCCCCGCCAGCTCGAGCATGTCGACAACGTCAGGTTCACGCGCACCATCAAAGACCGGCGTCGCAATCGAGACGCCTTTCCTCAACTGTTCGGCCATGCGGATGACGCTTTCGTCATCATGCTCGGAGACGTCCAGATTCTTGCCGTTGTCATGATAGACATCTTTCAGTTCCAGACGCAGAGGCTCAAGGTTGCCGGTCTTCTTATAGTCGTCATACATCCGACCGATCTTGCGGCCCATGCCCGCACAGGCCCAGCCAAGATGGGTTTCGAGAATCTGACCGATATTCATGCGCGACGGCACGCCCAGAGGGTTCAGAACGATGTCCACATGGGTACCATCTTCGAGATATGGCATATCTTCGATAGGCACGATGCGGGAGACAACCCCCTTGTTGCCGTGACGACCAGCCATTTTGTCACCTGGCTGAATCTTGCGTTTGATCGCGATGAAGACCTTCGCCATTTTCATCACGCCCGGTGGCAACTCGTCACCGCGCTGCAACTTCTCGACCTTGTCGATAAACCGCTGCTCAAGGCGTTTGCGGCTGTCGTCATACTGATTGCGCAGTGCTTCCACTTCGCTCATCAGCTTTTCATCATCAACAGCAAACAGCCACCACTGGCTACGCGGATAATCCGTCATCTCGGTATGGCTGATGACCGTGTCTTTCCGGTAACCTTTCGGACCGGCAGAACCAACATGACCACTCAACATATCCGCAAGACGTCCATAGACGTTCCGGTCAAGAATGGCCTGCTCGTCATCACGGTCTTTCGCCAGACGCTCGATTTCCTCACGCTCGATAGACATCGCGCGTTCGTCTTTTTCAATACCGTGACGGTTGAAGACACGCACCTCAACGACGGTACCAAAGGTTCCCGGAGGCATGCGCAAAGAGGTATCACGGACGTCAGAGGCCTTTTCGCCAAAGATGGCACGCAAAAGCTTCTCTTCCGGTGTCATCGGGCTTTCGCCCTTCGGCGTGATCTTGCCAACCAGAATATCGCCCGGCTTCACTTCGGCACCGATATAGGTAATGCCAGCCTCGTCGAGATTTTTCAGTGATTCTTCCGAGACGTTCGGAATATCGCGGGTGATCTCTTCAGGGCCGAGCTTGGTGTCGCGGGCCATCACTTCGAATTCCTCGATATGGATCGAGGTGAAGACATCTTCCTTCACGATACGCTCGGACAAAAGAATGGAGTCTTCGAAGTTGTAGCCGTTCCAGGGCATGAAGGCGACGAGAACGTTGCGACCAAGAGCCAGATCGCCCAGATCCGTTGAAGGTCCGTCAGCAATGATCTCGCCCTTCTGAACGAAATCACCAACAGAGACCAGAGGACGCTGGTTGATACAGGTTGACTGGTTCGACCGCTGGAATTTGCTCAGACGATAGATATCAACGCCGGACTTGTGAGCATCGATTTCTTCGGTTGCACGGATAACGATACGGGTCGAATCCACCTGATCGACAATACCCGTCCGTGTCGCAGCAATCGCGGCACCGGAGTCACGGGCGACGATCGGTTCCATGCCGGTTCCAACGAAAGGCGCCTCGGCACGCACAAGCGGCACCGCCTGGCGCTGCATGTTCGATCCCATCAGAGCGCGGTTGGCGTCATCGTTTTCAAGGAACGGAATAAGCGCCGCAGCAACGGACACCAGCTGTTTCGGAGACACGTCCATGAAGTCGACGCGCTCGACAGGAACCATCATCACTTCACCAGCATGGCGACAGATGACCGTTTCTTCGACGAAAGCCCCTTCATTGGTCAGTTCGACATTGGCCTGCGCGACATAGTGCTTACCTTCTTCCATTGCGGAAAGATAAATCACTTCACGGGTCACACGACCATCGACAACCTTACGATAAGGCGCTTCGATGAAGCCATATTTATTGACACGCGCAAAAGTCGCCAACGAGTTGATCAGACCGATGTTCGGACCTTCAGGGGTCTCAATCGGGCAGATACGACCATAATGGGTCGGATGCACGTCGCGAACCTCGAAGCCAGCACGCTCACGGGTCAGACCACCCGGGCCCAATGCCGAAAGACGACGCTTGTGCGTGATCTCGGAAAGCGGGTTGTTCTGGTCCATGAACTGGGAAAGCTGCGAAGACCCGAAGAACTCGCGAACAGCGGCTGCCGCCGGTTTCGCGTTGATCAGATCCTGTGGCATCACAGTGTCAATTTCAATCGAGGACATGCGTTCCTTGATTGCGCGTTCCATGCGAAGAAGACCGATGCGATACTGGTTCTCCATCAATTCGCCAACGGAGCGAACACGACGGTTGCCAAGGTTATCGATATCGTCAATCTCGCCCTTGCCGTCACGCAGATCGAGCAATGTGCGAATAACCTCGATGATGTCTTCCTTGCGCAGAATGCGAACCGTGTCCGCGACATCGAGATCCATACGCATGTTCATTTTCACGCGACCAACCGCGGACAGATCATAGCGCTCGGAATCGAAGAACAGAGATTCGAACATTGCCTCGGCAGTCTCGAGGGTCGGCGGCTCACCGGGACGCATGACACGATAGATGTCAAACAGCGCCGACTGACGATCAGAGTTCTTGTCAATGGCAAGAGTATTGCGAATGTAAGGACCAACAACCACGTGGTCGATATTCAGCACCGAGATTTCGTCAAAACCCGCATCCTTCAGGACAGCAAGGACCTTCTCGTCAATCTCGTCACCGGCCTCGGCAAAAATCTCGCCGGAGGTCAGGCTTACCGCATCTTCGGCGAGATACTTGCCGTAGAAGTCTTCGTCTTCGACCTTGAGATATTTCAAACCGGCATCAGTCAGCTTCTTGATCTGGCGAACAGTAAGCTTTTTGCCAGCTTCGAAGACGACTTCACCCGTATCGGCATCCACAAGATCGAGATCAGGTTTGGTGCCTTTCAGGGCATCTCCATTAAAGGCAACGCGCCATGCGCCATCAACCTGCTGATAGGAAACTTTTTCATAATAGGTGTCGAGAATTTCCTCGGTATCAAGACCAAGAGCAAACAGAAGGCTCGATACGGGAATTTTACGACGACGGTCAATACGGGCATAGACGATGTCTTTGGCGTCGAATTCGATATCAAGCCAGGAGCCACGATAAGGAATGATGCGCGCAGCAAAAAGCAGTTTGCCCGAGGAATGGCTCTTGCCTTTGTCGTGATCGAAGAACACGCCGGGAGAACGATGCATCTGGGATACGATCACGCGCTCGGTGCCGTTCACGATGAAGGTACCCTTGTCTGTCATGAGCGGCATGTCGCCCATATAGACATCCTGCTCCTTGATATCCTTGACCGACTTGGCGCCTGTGTCTTCATCAACTTCAAAAACGATAAGACGCAAGGTCAGCTTCAGAGGCGCAGAATAGGTCATTCCGCGCATACGGCATTCTTCTGTATCGTATTTCGGCGCCTCGAATTCGTAACGGACAAATTCAAGCTGAGCCGTACCGGAAAAATCGGTGATCGGGAACACAGAAGAAAAGACCGCTTGAAGGCCTTCATCAGGGCGTCCAGAGGCGGGTTCTTCTACTTGCAGGAACTGGTCATATGAAGCCTTCTGAACCTCGATGAGGTTTGGCATGTCTGCCACTTCAATGATGTGACCAAAATATTTTCTTAAACGTTTGCGACCGGAAAACGTCTGAGCCATCGTCGCTCCTCGTCTCGCTCTGTGGGCGGTTGACCAAAAAGCCCGTCACAGGATTGTGCAGGCTCTTGAGAAAAACGCCCGGATTAATGGGCACCAAATTTTCAAGCAAATTTTGGGGGAATCACTTCCCCCAAAATTCTACACAAGGTTTGAACCTTATTTCAATTCTACAGAAGCGCCAGCAGCTTCGAGTTTAGCTTTCAGCTCTTCAGCTTCAGCTTTGTCGACGCCTTCTTTGACCGGCTTCGGAGCACCTTCGACGAGCTCTTTAGCTTCTTTCAGGCCAAGGCCGGTGATGCCGCGAACTTCTTTAATCACGTTGATTTTCTTGTCGCCAGCAGCGGTCAGAACAACGTCAAATTCGGTTTTTTCTTCAGCAGCTTCAGCAGCAGCGCCACCAGCAACTGCGGCAACAGCAACAGGAGCAGCAGCAGACACGCCCCATTTTTCTTCGAGCATTTTGGAAAGCTCAGCTGCTTCCATAACGGTGAGGGTAGAAAGTTCTTCTACGAGCTTCTCAAGATCAGCCATCGTATTGTTTCCTATTGGTACGAACCTAAAATTCTAGTTTTTTCGAGAACGGCCTTATGCCGCTTCGTCCTTCTTGGCATATGCGCCGAATACGCGCGCGAGCTGTCCGCCCGGTGCTTGCAGAATCTGAGCAACCTTGGTCGCAGGTGCCTGAAGGACACCAACGATTTTGCCGCGCAGTTCGTCAAGCGATGGCATGGTAGCAAGTGCATTCACGCCCGCGGTATCGAGTATGGTGGCTCCCATGGCACCACCAAGAATAACGAGTTTGTCGTTTTTCTTGGCGAATTCAGAGGCCACCTTCGGTGCTGAAACGGGATCACCTGACGTGGCGATCAATGTCTGACCCTTGAAAAGGTCGGAAATCGGTTCAGCGTCCGTGCCTTGAAGAGCGAGCTTGACAAGACGGTTCTTTGCAACCTGCACCATTGCACCGGCTTCGCGCATTTGACTGCGAAGTTCGGTCATTTCTGCAACAGTGAGGCCAGCATAGTGAGCAACGACCACCACTTCCGCGCCATCAAGCGTTTCGTGAAGGGCCGCGACAGCTTCTTGCTTTTCCGCTCTATCCAATGCCTTCTCTCCAGTTACCGGCCCCCGCCCCGAAAGGCAAAAACCGGAGGTTACACTTGACCAGATCAACATCACAAATACAGCAAGGAGATCTGGCACGAAGGGACCTGTCCTCCTTGCCGACAATGCGCAAAGGCAAAGATCGAGCAAGCATAGGTTCGAACCAACAGATCAAAAAGGTCTATCAGTCCATTCCCATCTGTGCAGGAAATTAAGCTCGAGACAAACTGGCAACAGCCACCCTGCCTGTTCGGGCACCCACAGTCTTGGACAGGCGTCTGACAATAGTCAGACATCCCCCCGACGAGAGTCGGAGGGAATCTTTTTGACTTCTAATCGTTTTATTCGACAGAAGCAAGATCTACACGCACACCAGGCCCCATTGTCGAAGACAGGGACATTTTCTGCATGTATGTGCCTTTTGCTCCGGTTGGTTTCGCCTTGGAAACCGCAGAAACAAAGGCTTTAATGTTTTCCACAATCGCAGCATCGTCGAAGCTGACCTTGCCGACACCACCATGAATGATACCAGCTTTTTCAACACGAAATTCGACAGAACCGCCTTTTGAGTCCTTCACGGCCTGTGCAACATCAGGGGTTACGGTACCAACTTTCGGGTTTGGCATCATGCCACGTGGACCGAGAACCTTACCCAGTCGACCGACCAGCGGCATCATGTCAGGAGACGCGATGCAGCGATCAAAGTCGATTTTGCCGCTCTGGACGATCTCGACCAGATCTTCAGCACCGACGATGTCAGCACCGGCAGCCTTGGCTTCTTCAGCCTTGTCACCACGTGCAAAGACAGCAACGCGAACAGTCTTGCCAGATCCGGCAGGAAGCTGACAGACACCACGAACCATCTGGTCGGCATGACGAGGGTCAACACCCAGATTGAGACACACTTCGACAGTTTCATCAAATTTGGCGGTAGCCGCTTCTTTGACGATCTTGACGGCATCTTCCAGCGTGTAGGTTGCGTTCACATCGACTTTTTCGCGCGCGGCGCGAATGCGTTTTCCAACTTTAGCCATGTTCTATTACCCCACAACCTCGAAGCCCATTGCGCGGGCGGTGCCTTCAATCTGCAACATCGCAGCTTCGATGTCATTGGCGTTCAGATCTTTCATTTTCGCTTCAGCGATTTCCTTGACCTGATCTTTGGTAACCTTGCCACCAACGTCACGACCCGGTGCAGAAGAACCCTTCTGAACCTTTGCAGCCTTTTTGAGGAAGTAAGATGCAGGTGGGGTCTTCATCTCGAAGGTGAAAGACTTGTCCTGGTAAATGGTAATGATCACCGGAACAGGTGAGTTCTTTTCCATTTCCTGCGTCTTGGCGTTGAACGCCTTACAGAATTCCATGATGTTCAGACCACGCTGACCAAGAGCGGGACCGATTGGAGGAGACGGGTTGGCCGCCCCTGCTGGCACCTGAAGTTTCAGGTAACCCTGGATTTTCTTTGCCATTTACTTTCCCTAACATGTTACGGACTCAGTCGAGCCCTGCTAGACACACGAAAGTCGCGCGGTCAGACCTCCCGTTTGCCTGGCAAGCAAACCGGTCTCCCGCACGAGTGAAAGACAATCTCGCCGAAACGAAATCATCAAACGGATAAGGCCGCGCTCAAATCGTGTCGATCCGTGCGCAGCGCCTGAAAGGTCAGAGTTTTTCGACCTGATTATATTCAAGCTCGACAGGCGTCGCGCGACCAAAGATCGACACGGTAACCTTGAGGCGAGCCCGTTCCTCATCCACCTCTTCAACAAGGCCATTGAAGGATGCAAACGGACCATCGGAAACGCGAACCTGCTCACCGACTTCAAAGGTGACAGTCGGCATCGGCTTGTCGACACCTTCCTCAACCTGCGACAACAGACGCTCGGCCTCGGCATTCGTAATCGGCATCGGCTTGTTGTCAGATCCCAAAAATCCGGTGACTTTGGGCGTATTCTTGATCAGGTGGTATGCGTCATCCGTCATGGCCATTTTCACCAGAACATAGCCCGGGAAAAACTTCCTCTCGGATTCAACCTTGCGACCGCGCCGCACTTCCACAAACTTCTCGGTCGGAACAAGCACCTCATCGAAAAGGTCGCCCAAACCGCTCTGGTCAGCTTTCTGACGAATGTCTTCAGCGACCTTCTTCTCGAAATTCGAATATGCGTGAACGATGTACCACCGCTTTGGCTTCGTCATGTTGCCTCTACCCTCCCAAGCTCACAATATAGCTGACACCAAGGCTCATGATCTGGTCAGCGAGCAGGAAGAACACAGAAGCAAGTGCAACCATAACAAACACCATCAGCGTGGTAATCGCTGTTTCTTTCTGAGTAGGCCAGGTAACCTTGGCCGCTTCGGAACGAACTTGCTGTAAAAAACTAAAAGGGTTTGTCTTGGCCATGGAACCGCTCACATATAATAACGCGCGAAACAGGTTTCGCGCGTTCCAAAGATTCTCACCATATATATTATCTTCTCAGAGAAGATCAAGCACGAAATTGGCAGGGGCGGAGGGACTCGAACCCCCGACCCTCGGTTTTGGAGACCGATGCTCTACCAGCTGAGCTACACCCCTACTTCCGTGATCTTAGTGAAAACCAAGTTGGAGACTACCTATTGACTTTCCACCCGTACTGCAAGGGGGAAGTTGAATTATTTGCAAAAAATCAACAGGCGGGATGATTTGAGGCGGTTTTGGAATATCTCCGCGTGAAAACAATCAGCATCATTGATGGATAGGGCGTTGGGCGCCCAACTTGTCATCGGCCGCCTGGGCTGTGATGGTGTTGAAACACAAGACAATAAGAGCGATCACGCGGAATAAGAATTGTTTCATAGCAGAACCTCTTGAGCAGAGTGAATTGCCCAAGAATTGTAGACACCTTGGGGCTTCAAATCTTCAATTTCTAATATTCAACGGGCGAGCGCATTCCGTTTGCAGCGTGTAAGCAACATATAGTTTGCCTTCAGGCAGGCAGACCGGCAATTGCGCTTGTCTCAATTAATATCGCGCAAGATCGGAATGAACAACTTAACTATAGATCGCTTGGCATCTTGCTTTTACAGATCATGATATAAACAAAATCACCCAAGAAAAAACGTTGAACTTCATGAAATTCAAGATTCCTTCCATTCACGTTTTTCATCAATTTCTCTGTGCCCTTTGTATAGTATAAGTGTTTTTTTCCAGAATCCGTAATATGAGCGTAGAGTTGAGCCCCGTCACGGTGGAACACCTTATTTCCATCATCGAGTAACTTGACTGACTTGTTGGGCTGAATTGTCCAAGGACCACCAACAACCCAATTTCCATTACGCTTTTTGTAATCTAAATAGATTTTTCTCTCTGCGGTACAATTATTTTGCACCTTCACACGCCTGCTAAAGCTGTCTGGCCACGAATCTGAATGGGCTGCGTCAGGAAGCAAGAAAATAGCCAAAACTGCTAAAAGCCAATATTTCATCAAATAATACTCCGCAATAGGATCAGTCACAAAGTTTCAATGAAACCGAATAATCATCAATAGCCTCAACCGATGCCGCACCGACAGGATAATGACGGTTATTTGAAAAAGAAATCCAGTAGCTTTGACCTTCATCTATGGTTCTCGGGCCGTATCTCCCGTCTGTTGTCTCGTAATAAGTGTATAAATACTTTTTGGAGAAATCATGCACAATCAAATCGCCGTTTTTGTCCGTTGGAAAGCCGCTCTCACCTGGTTCGGTGGTGAAGAATCCATAGTTGTGCCACTCGTCATATTCATCGATTACGTGCAGGATAACTCTCGCCTTTTCGTCGCAACCATTTGTAATCTTAATAGCACTTTCCGATGCCGCAGCCTGACCAGAGTAAACAAAAGCTGACAGGATTGTTATTGGAAGTAAATATTTGTTCATATCAAGTTAACACTAGATTCGCAGTCCAACTTTTGCCGACTTCATGGTAAATTTTTATAGAATGTGTATATTTATTTCTGAAAATATTATTTTATTTACAAAGTCAACAGACTTAGACTTACCATATTCTATACCGCGTGCTCAATCGTTTTTGCCAATTTTGCACATTCACAAATTATTCTTCTTCTAAAATCAACTTGATTTTAGCCTGTACTAAGCGGCTAATTATGGCGAGGTAAAAAATGGCAGCATTGCAAAAGTCCGTTGCAAAATAGACCCATGAAAATCGGCTATGCTCGCATCATTGCACGCTCATCAAAGCTTGGTTCGGTTTTTGGCAAATCCCAATTCAGACGTTGGCCTATTTTGCAATATTCGTCAAATGAGCTCCAAGCCGCATCCCCTCCCCGTTTTTCCAACAAAAAAGCCCCCGCCCTTTGAAGGACGGAGGCTTCGAAATCTTTTGTCGATCGCTCGAGAAGCTTACTCGACGATAGCGCCAACGATACCAGCTCCGACGGTACGGCCACCTTCGCGGATAGCGAAGCGCAGCTTTTCTTCCATCGCGATGGGCACGATCAGCTCGACATTCATATTGACGTTATCGCCTGGCATAACCATTTCCACACCTTCGTCAAGGGTAACAACACCCGTCACGTCGGTCGTACGGAAATAGAACTGCGGACGATAGTTCGTGAAGAACGGGGTATGACGACCACCTTCTTCTTTCGTCAGGATATAGGCTTCCGCCTTGAATTTGGTGTGCGGGGTAACAGACCCTGGTTTACACAGAACCTGGCCACGCTCAACTTCTTCTCGCTTGGTACCACGCAGAAGAACACCAACGTTGTCACCAGCTTCACCGCTATCAAGCAGCTTGCGGAACATTTCAACACCGGTACAGGTGGTTTTCTGGGTCGGCTTGATACCGACGATTTCGATCTCTTCACCAACCTTGATGATACCGCGTTCAACACGACCGGTAACAACCGTACCACGACCGGAAATCGAGAAAACGTCCTCGATTGGCAGAAGGAAAGGAAGATCCTTCGGACGTTCCGGGGTCGGGATGTAATCGTCAACAGCTGCCATCAGCTCATGGATGGAGTTGCGGCCGATTTCTGGATCACGGTTTTCAACCGCTGCAAGGGCAGACCCTTTGACAATGGGAATTTCATCGCCTGGGAACTCGTAGCTGTCAAGAAGTTCGCGAACTTCCATTTCAACAAGCTCAAGAAGCTCTTCGTCGTCAACCTGGTCAACTTTGTTCAGGTAAACAACAAGCGCAGGAACACCAACCTGACGGGCAAGCAGAATGTGCTCGCGGGTCTGCGGCATCGGGCCGTCTGCTGCTGAGCAAACAAGAATCGCGCCGTCCATCTGCGCAGCACCCGTGATCATGTTCTTCACATAGTCGGCGTGGCCTGGGCAGTCAACGTGGGCATAGTGACGGTTCGCGGTTTCATACTCAACGTGAGCAGTCGAAATCGTGATACCGCGCGCTTTCTCTTCGGGCGCACCGTCAATCTCGTCATAGGCTTTCGCAGTCGCTCCACCAACCTCTGCAAGGGTCATGGTGATCGCTGCGGTCAGCGTCGTTTTACCATGGTCAACGTGACCAATCGTGCCGATGTTTACATGCGGCTTTGTGCGTTCAAACTTTTCCTTAGCCATGGAAACAGCTCTCGTCATCGTCGGCCAACCGTCGTTGGCACACTTCAGCGCTAAAGGTGGCAACTCTTCTCTGCAAGAAGCCGCAACCCAGGTTCAATACAAAAAAACCGAAACACCACGGACAACGGAGCCATGCTGTATGATCTGTGTAGCTGAAATCAATGATGGAGCGGGTGAAGGGAATCGAACCCTCGTCATCAGCTTGGAAGGCTGTTGCTCTACCATTGAGCTACACCCGCGCGAGACGTTAAGACGAAGATGGTGGAGGAGGCTGGATTCGAACCAGCGTACGCTAAGCGAACGGATTTACAGTCCGTCTCCTTTAACCACTCGGACACTCCTCCAAGCTTCGCCGTCCTGTCCCTGCGAACAGGATGGTCTCGAATTGCCCGCCAAGTCGCGGTCAGTTCGTGAGCGGCTTTATGCAAAACCGCATGAGGGAAGTCAACACGGATTTTATCATTTTTGTGGGTATCGCAAAAATCCCGTATTAGACTGGGGATATTTGGCTCCATATAGCAGCAACTTACCCACCGTCAGTGAAAAACCCATGCCCATTCTTGCTGATTACTATTATCAAACCAATGGCCACAAAAGCGATGGACATCCGATCATCTATCTGCATGGCTCGGGTCGATCCGAAACTGATGGTGCCGATTTTTTGGCACGACTCGGGCTACGTTGCAGCGCCTGCCTTGTGCGTGGCCCCTATAGTCAAAGGCCGGGATATGGCTTCGTACAAAGAAACGAAGACCATACGCTCGACCATGGTCAGATCAGGAAAGATGCAGCGGAGTTTTCACATTTCCTTGTCGAATTTGCAAAGCATGCATCACACACGAGCAAAGCGCCCATTCTGATCGGATATTCAAGCGGCGCGATCATGGCGGCGGCCACACTCTGGAACAAACCGTCCCTGATTGCAGGAGCCGTTTTGCTAAGACCCCAGTCACCGAGCCTTGAAAGTCCGTCTCCCCTCGTCGGTTTGCCAATTCTGCTTCTCTCAGGCCTTTGGGACGAACGCAGAGAGCCGCAGGATGCGAGTGATCTGGAAATCCAGCTCCAGCAAGCGGGAGCCAGAGTGACACACCTCACCGTCAAGGCTGGCCATGCCGAGGCGGAAGACAACTCGGACTCCACATACACACGCCATTGGCTTGAAGATTGCCTCTTCAGGCTGTGACCCGCTTTTAGCGCTTGCCCTTCCCCAGTTTATGGCTGTAAATCGCTTCATGACAAAAAACAGATCTCAAAAACAGAAACGGGCCCGTCAGGGCCAATCGTCTGACCACGGACAAAGAGGTCCTCGCAAGAGTCACGACGATACGATTCGTATTTTCGGCATCCATACGGTTGCCAGTGCCATCGCCAATCCCCGCCGCGAGCTGATCCGCCTTCACGCAACTCCGAACGCGCAAGCCCGACTGGTCGAGGAAATTCTCAAGATCGGTGGAAATCCCTCTCGCATCGATGGCCTTGTACAGACAGCCACACCCAAAGAGATCGATGCATTGGCGCGCGACGCCGTGCATCAGGGCGTCTTGCTGGTCGCACACAATCTGCCAGCCCTCGACATTGCCGACATATTTGATTGCAAGCTGGTCGTCATTCTCGATCAGGTCACCGACCCTCACAATGTGGGCGCCATCATGCGCTCGTCGGTCGCCCTTGGTGCAGAAGCGCTTGTCATGACGGGACGCCACAGCCCCGAGGAATCCGGCATTCTGGCCAAAACGGCCTCTGGCGGGCTTGACCTTCTGTCCATGGTGTCAGTGCCCAACCTCGCCCGTGCCCTGGATGACCTTGCCGATAGCGGCTTTGACGTCATCGGCTTTGATTCAGAGGAAAGCGAACCGTTCGAGCAGATCATTGCCGAGCAGGATCCCAGTCGCCCTCTGGCGCTGGTCTTCGGATCGGAAGGCAAAGGCATGCGCCGCCTCACCCGTGAGAAATGCACTGCCCTTGCACGCCTCGACATGCCCGGCCCCATCAAAAGCCTCAATGTCTCGAACGCGGTTGCCATGACCCTTTATGCCTGCATGCTCAAGCGAGCGGGATTATTGACACCGAAATGATCGTCCTGCCCCTGATTTGTCCAAGCTGCAAGCGGAGCGACAATCAACGGGATTAAAGTGGAAGAAAGGCACCATAACCGGCACACTGAAACAAGTTTGGGAATAGTGCTTTGGAGTTCTTGACAGACCAGAAGCCTTTCCCTAAACAAAGGCACCTTCAAGCCGCTATAGCTCAGCTGGTAGAGCACCTGATTTGTAATCAGGGGGTCGGGGGTTCGAATCCCTCTGGCGGCACCATTTCCCCCACGCATCGCCGTTGGGCTTGAAGGCCTGAATTCTCACAAACCTGAATTCTCACAAAAATGATATAGAAGCGTCAACACGATTGCCCGTCTCTCTGCCTGTGCCATACTTGGCCAGCAAGAGCGACGCCCCGACTAGTCAGCAAATTCGATATCGTCGCCAGTTGACAGCTTCTGAATGCCAAGCGCTGAGTGGAGCTTGGACAGCGTTGGAAAATCAACACAATGCATCGGGTGCAAATGTTCCGGCTTTTCTGCCCTGAAATAGTCGATTGTTCCCGCCGTGGTCTCCTCATCATGCTCGAACAAGTGAAACCCGCCCATTACCGCATGAAGCGCCTGCCCCGTGACCTCTTTTGCATAGTCACAGATGTTGCAAATACCAGCATGGGAACAGCCCGAAATCACAACAGCTCCATTTGATGTTTTCACCGCAATCGCTGAATCTTCAAGCATCGGATCGCCTTTGTAGCTGCCCTTTTCAAATCCCTTTGTGCGCGGGATTTCACCAAGATAGAACACACCGGGTGCCATCTCGAAAGGCGAGCGGGACTCAATGACATGAAAGTCTGCCCGATAGGCACCAGCCTGTTGCTCAGGCAATTTTCCCAACAGGTCAGGATGCAACAGCAGCCTCTTTTTCTCGGCGAAATCGTGATATTGCAACCCATCCACATGATCCCAGTGATAATGCGAGAGAACAACGAAATCGGTCTTCTGCAAATCAATTCCCAGCTTCTGTGCATTGGTCCTGTAGATACCGGAATGGCCAGTATCAAAAAGAATACGAATCCCCCCCACCTCAATAAAGGCAGAGAAGCCCCACTCGGCCAAACAGGTCCGGGCAGCTTTGTGGCTGATTTGATTTTCGCATAGAAACGTCGTTTTCATGACCGTCAAACATATATCGTGTTGATGAGAAAGGCCAAGGCAGACACATCACCGATTGTGAAGACCAACCCTGGAGACCCGATGGAACAACGTCAGGATAAATGGCTCGGATAACAGCGTCCAGCCGAATAGGAAAAGGTGCGGATATGACGCAGCTGACGCAGCCGCAAAGTCGCTCCAGCGTCTTCAAAACCAAGCAGCAGGCAGCAACACCTCGCCAGTTACTGTGAAATTGGATTGCAGTCCAGGAACAACCAGCCTCACGAGACGAAGCCACATCCCTCAGTAGGATGAGGTGCCCTAAAACAGCGAATCCCCAGACCATTTTAACGGCACCCCATCACCAGCCCCCCACGGGAACACAATGCAAAAGGATCGTTCACGACAAACACGGCCAAACAAAGGTGAAGACATTCAAACCTGACTTTTGCTCGTCGCAAAAGCGATGTTTCAGAAACCTGACAACACACGCTAAAGTAAAATATTGTCAATTTTGACCATATATAGATAGAATCTACAACGACCACCATCAACTGAATTAGTACAATTCTGCAAGACTATTCACATTGAATTTTTTATGAAACGTTTCAGATGCTTGCACAATTCACAGCACGTGAAAATCCCGCGAGTTTGGCCGGCTCAAACTCGCGTTTCACCCGATGTCAGTACTCTGAGCGCATGACATGATAATAGTGAAATAACGGCATGACGACCACATCGACCAGTTCCGTAATCTGGTCCGAATTGACAGGTTGCAGCGTCATTGCAAACTCGCTTCGCAGCAAGTCAAAAGGCAGGAATTTCACTCGATTGGGAAGTGACCGGTTGGAGATTTCACCCCGCTTCACGGCATTGAGAAGAATTGTCTCCAACACCTCCTGCCCGTTGATTGCGATCTTCTCTCGCAGATCCTCGGGTTTGGTTTCCGTGGCGTTGAAAAAATCCAGCATTTGCGAGGTCATCGCCAACATCAGATGCCCCTTGCTTTCCGAAATCTGCGTAAGGAGAGAAATCAGATCGTCTCTCAAGGATGATGTATTCGGAGCGACCGGCTTGTTTTCACTGAAAATAGTGTAAAATGGCGGCTTCAAACAATTCGATTTTGTTGTTCCAGCGGCGATACACAACTGATCGGCTCGTTTTGGCTCTTTTAACTACGCCTTCGACAGTGAATTTCAGAAACCCCACATTCAGTGCTTCTTCCCAGGCTGCATCAAGGATCGCTCTTTCGAGAACATCTCCACGGCGGCGTGTCTTTTTTTCACTCACTCTTTCACCCTCAAACAAGGAACATGACCGTCTCTTATCAGCTTTCTTGCCATCCGACTTAAGATAGGAAACCGTCTTTTATATTGCAATGACTCAATGACGGCCTGTTTTTCTCCAGCCCAGACATTCAGATCCAAACAAAAAAATGCCGCACAATGACATGCACGGCATAATTGGCATTCCACTCAAGAAAGCTGGACGTTCAAAGCTCGCGCAACCAAGGCGGATTGGCCCCTTTGCGGGAAACCGTCACCGCAGCGACCTTTGCGGCAAACGCCATTGCCTCGGCAACATGGTCGATCGAAATCGATTTTAGAGCATCCTTGTCAAGCAGTCCCAGATCATGCAGTTTTGCCAGAACACCTGCATTGAAGGTGTCGCCTGCCCCAACGGTATCCGCCACGACCACTTTCTCCGAGGCGACCGAAACGTCCCGGCCATCGGCAAGATAGGCCGTCGCACCGTCTGCCCCTTTTGTTACCATGATGATCGAAGCCCCAAGATCTCTCAGTTCACTGACCTGAGCCTCAAGACCTTCGCAGTCCGGCAACAACCAGGCGAGATCCTCATCAGAAACTTTGACGATATCGCTGTTGGAAACCATATTGCGAATGCGAGCCCGGTAGATATCGGCATCCTCGATGAAACCCGGTCTGACATTGGGGTCCATCATCACCACATGATTGTCGGCCTCGCGCATCATCAGAGCCTCATAAGTCCGGGCGCAAGGCTCTACCGCAAGGCTGATTCCGCCAAAAAACAGAGCATCAATCGATGGAGGAACCTGCCCGACATCATCGATGGACAGCATGCGACCGGCCGAGTTCTCGTCATAGAAGTGATAGGTCGCATGTCCATCGACCAGCTTCACAAATGCAAGGGTTGTTGGCAGCTTGCTTTGCTTGCAAAGGCTGGAGCCAACATTGCTTTCCTGCAAAGTCTGTTTGATCTGTTCCCCGAAGAGGTCCGATGACAGGCCGGTGAGAAATTCGGTCCCAACCCCAAGCCGCCCAAGTGCGATTGCCGTATTGAAGACCGCACCACCCGAGCACGGTTGATAGGCCAGACTGTCTCCCTCACACATCACCGGTATCATGTCGATCAATGCCTCGCCACAACACAAGATCTTCGCTTCGTTACTCACCGCCACATCCTCCTTGTTTGTCTTTTGCTGCCTCAGTGAAACAATGATCGAGATCCTGTGTACGGGTCATCAATCGATACCGAAGCTGAAAATTGGTTTTTGAATATATTGCGACACATAGTCCGTATTGCCTTTCAAGACGGCCAGCATATTCTGTCCCATGAAACGACCGGCTTCCTGAATGTCCTCGAACACCCGATCAAGGCTGGGATCAATCTGCTCGACAATCGCACTGCTCGTCTTGACAACCGCATGATAGTCCCGCCCATGTTGCATTCCACAGTCTCGCAAGGCTGCATGCAGCCCCAGAAAACAAGCCTCTCCCGGACAGACGAATCCAAAGACCGTGCCCCGTTTTCTTTCCGCACAAAGAGCCTTGATCCATGCCTTGACCATCTCGGGCGGAGAATCCAGTGCCACATTGTCGGGAATCACGTGCTCAAGGCCCTCCTCGCTCACCGCCCGCATGAAGCCATAACGCAAATGCTGATGGAAGGTAAGCTGAGCCCTTGGCAGAATGATCGCCAGTTTGTTGCTACCCTTTTTGACCAACCGTTTTGCCGAAAAATAGGCGAAGCTGTCATTGTCGAAATCGACAAAATTGTGTTTCTGGGAAAAATCGGTTTGACCATGCGTCAGAAAGGGGAAGTCCTGCTCCATCAGATAGCGAACACGTTCGTCAAAATTACTTGTTCGCGTGAGCAGAATACCATCAGCCAAGCCATTCCGCACCAGTCGCTTGATTGGAGCCAGTTGATCATCGTCATCAAAGCTTGGCGTGATCGTGAGATGATAGTCAGTCCCGGCAACCGATTGTGAAATACCTGAAATCATCCGATTGCTGAAGCCGAGCATCTCATCATGAGGGTTGAGAATAAGGCTGATGACGCGCGTTTTTCCGGTCCTCAGGCGTTGCGCGGCCCGGTCCGGGACATACCCGATTTCCTCTGCCACCCTGGCAACTTCCACCCGCGTTGCTTCGGCGATTTTGGGATCCCCCTTCAGCGCACGCGATACGGTCGTGACGGCGAGTCCCATCTTTTTCGCTATCGTCTTTTGCGTCGGCTTGTTTTGTCCCTGCGGCATAGATCCTCATTACGCACGAAGTCGCGATCTGTCTCAGTCCTAACAGCTCAGAGAAGAGGGTATTTTCCCATCTGGATCAACCACTTTCCCAGACAGAGAGAAATTTATCCCCCAGCCATTTGTAACGATACAAATTCTTCTGCTTTCCGTTTATAGTCAACTCGACGCAAATTTCAAACACCAGACTTTTTGAAAGTCAAATCACAGGACACATGCAATGAAACGGTCTCTCATCAATGAAATTCTCAAAGAAGGTGATGCATTCATTCGCTCTTTCGGCTACACCCTGCCGCCCTTTGCCTACCTGACGCCCGAACAGATGAAAGAATCGGATCACAGCCTTTATGTCGAGCGCTCGATGGGCTGGGACATCACCGACTACGGAATGGAAAAATTCGATGAAATGGGCCTGTTCCTTTTCACTGTCAGAAATGGCATTGCAGCCGATCTGAAAAAGGGCACCGGCATGCTGTATGCTGAAAAGATCATGATCAGCCGTCAGGATCAGTATTCGCCAATGCATCGCCATATGCTCAAGGCAGAGGACATCATCAACCGCGGTGGGGCCAAGCTGGTGCTTGAGCTATTTGCTCCGAATAAAGAGGGCAAGATCGACCGCGAGAGCGATGTGACCGTTCCGGTTGATGGCCGTCTGGTCACCCTGCCCGCAGGAGGCCTGCTCAAGCTTGATCCGGGTGAAAGCGTCACCCTGATGCCCGGTGTCTGGCACGCTTTCTGGGGTGAAGGCGGAGATGTCCTGATCGGTGAAGTCTCAACGGTCAATGACGACAAGACCGACAACTGGTTCGAACAGGAAATCGGTCGCTTCTCAAATATCGAGGAAGATGAAGCCCCGGTCCATTTGCTTGTGTCTGATTACGATACATATCTGGCCTGATTGCAGCATCGCTGATTGAAGCAACCGAGAAACCAACTGGCGACAGGGCAATCCCTGTCGCTCCCCCTTCCCTGCCGCACCAGCCTTGGCCCGGAAGCGACGTCATCGCCCTACAGGCGCGGGGCAGCATTTTACAGAGCAAAATGAGCATAGAAAGCATCAGGGTCATCGGTGGTGATCTGATCGGCTTTTAGCGCCAACAGGCGTTCTATTTGCGGACATGTGCTCTCATCAATCGTCCTGATGGTCCATGCATCGACCTGTTTGCCTGCGTCGTGAAAGGCACCGATCATGTCAAACCCGGCCCTGTCAGCTGCAAGCACAAACTGATACTCAAGATAGATCATCGAGGCCCACGGTGCCGTTTCAAGCGTATCGCGAACCAGACCCGCAAAATCACCGCTTTCCAAGACAGCCAGCACAACATCTTCCTTGCAGGGATCATATCCGACCGGCAGATCCTTCACGGCATCGGCAAGAGCCCGGACAGCAGCGCTGTCCATGCCTGACAGGATCATATGGCGGGCGACCGGAGCAATGGTCCGTGCGAATATTCCGATGCTGTTATCATGAAAGGCCTCGAGTTCGTCTTTCATGTCCAGTTGCAGCACAGCGCCTTCCCTGACAGGCCCTTTGACAACAAGGTCGGCCAGATCATCAAGCATCATGACCCGCTCGCCGCTGTCCTCCCCTTTCACGTCAAGGATGTGCAAACCACGCAGATCGTCACTTGATGTCTCATTGACCGGCCCGAAGCCTGTGGTGGACTGTTCAAGCCTTTCGTCATGCAGCACGACAAAATTGCCAGAACCATCCACTTGCAGATCAATCTCGACACTGCCGCCTGCGCCCATGCAGTCTCGAATGCGGGAGCCGGTGAAAGGCGTATCGAGTTTATTGCGTCGGGCTCGGTGCCATTTCAGGAGAGTTCTGTGCCCATTCCGCTCGATAGCAACCGGAGTATTCATGATCATTTCCTAGCCATTTGACCTTTTGAGCCCAAGCCATCGCTCCCCCAAAAAGCCCCCGCGCATTACAAAACAACGCGCGGGGAATTGATTTCAAAGTCCGCTGGCTAAACCAGCGCCCCTCCCCTTAAAGAGAGATGCGATAGACGCCGAAGCCAGCTTCGTTGGTTTTGCCAGTTGCTTCGATCTTGACCGCCGTTACGTCCGCAACATGAGCCGCAGCCTTTGGCCTGGTCTCGAACAGAACAGACGTGCCCGCCAGCGGAGCCAGCGACCAGTTGCTGTCAGCCGATGGGTTCACCGTGCCTTTTTCAACGATATATCGGACAATAACGTCACGGTTTGTATCCGGTGCTGTCAGAATGATGGTCGAGCCATCATTACCCGGGAAGTGCCCCCCGCCACCAGCACGATAGTTGTTGGTCGCAACAACAAATTCAGCCGCCAGATCAATCGGTTCGCCTTTATACATCAGATCGACAATACGATTGGCAGCCGGATCGACCACTTCCTTGCCGTCAGATGAGTATTTGGAGGGCTGGGAAATGTCGATCTTGTAGGTAACCCCATCGATCACATCGAAATTGTAGGATGGGAAGTCCGGATTGAGCAAAGGCTGATCCTGTTTGCCCGGCTCGATCTGATTGAAGATACCGGCAGAGCGTTCAAGCCAGTCCTTGACCTGCTGACCGGTCACTTTCACCGCGCGAACGGTATTCGGATACAGATAAAGGTCGGCGACATTCTTGATCGCCACAGGACCAGCGGCCACATCGGTGTAATAGTCGGGACCACCACGACCACCGCATTTGAATGGAGCGGCTGCGGAGAGCAGCGGCAGACCTTCATATTCGGACCCTTTAAGCATCTGTTCGGTATACCAGATCTGCGCGTTGGCAACGATCTGAACCGATGGATCATCGGCAACCAGCGCGAAATAGGAATGAAGAGCCGATGCTGCTTCGCCGACCGGACGGCGGATATAGTCAAGCGTTTCATCATGGGTTTGCTGCACGGGAGCAAGAACGGAGGCAACGCTTTCAACCAGCGGAATATTCTTGCGATTCTCGCGTTTGTAGATCGGCCTTGCTTCAGACACGTGAGACGCAATGGCCCATTTGCCATCTTCGTTCCGCTCCAGCAGCAAATCGATGAGGCCCATGTGAGAACCCCAGAAGCCAGCCATGACCGCAGGCTTGCCCATCAATGTGCCTTTTTCATTGTCGACCCCTTTGAGGTCGGCATAGTCACGCGGGAAAACCCGATGATGGTGACCGGTGAAGACCACATCGATGTCCTTGACACCTGCCAGATAGAGCGAAGCATTTTCCATGCCTTCGGAATAGCCGTTGCCATCGATGCCAGAGTGACAAAGCGCAATGATCAGCTCTGCCCCCTCTTCCTTCATCTGCGGCACATAGGCTTCCGCGGTTTTGACGATATCGCGGGTCATGACCTTGCCTTCAAGGTTGGCCATATCCCAGGTCATGATCTGCGGTGGAACAAAGCCGATAAAGCCAAGCTTGATGCTATGGTCATTGCCTTCACCATCCTTGATCGTCTTTTCAAGAATTTCATATGGCTTGATCAGGGTTTTGTCCTTGAGCGGGTCGGAACCAAGCTCGGCACCCATCGCGATGTTGGCGCAGACAAACGGGAAATTCGCACCAGCCAGAGACTTGTTGAGGAAATCAAGGCCATAGTTGAATTCATGGTTGCCCAGGGTCGCCATGTCATAACCAAGCGTGTTCATGGCAGCCATCATCGGGTGGATCTGATCCCCCTTGAAACCACGCTCATAGGCAACATAGTCACCCATCGGGTTACCCTGAATAAGGTCGCCATTGTCGAGCAGCATCGAGTTGGTGGCCTCGGCGCGGATATCGTTGATAAGCGCAGCCGTGCGCGCTAGACCGGCACTATCGGTTGGACGGTCACCATAATAGTCATAGGGGAAGATCGCGACATGAATGTCCGTGGTTTCCATCAAGCGCAAATGCGCCTGACCTGCCTTGGCGAAGGCGGAGAATGGGTGCAGAGCGATAAGGGCACCTGCGCTGGCGGCGCCAGCAAGGAAGCTACGGCGGGAAATCGAAAGTATCGACATTGAAGTGCGCTCCTGAAAATGAGGGAAATCCCGAATTTGGGGCAAGCATTATTGGCAAAGTGGATCTATCTGAATTTTAAACCCATCTTCAGTCCTTGTCTGGCAAGACAGGACCGTCCCATCCTGTCCTTTTGACACGATAAGATCCAGCTTTTTATTGGCCCTTATTGTGACGCTCTCGTGACTTTCCATCGCGCAAAAAGGGAAAGAAACGGACGAACGCAAAGAAATGCGATTATCCCGCCCAACCGCTCTCGCCCCGCTCAAAGATGATCGAGAAAAGTCATCATTTTACAGTGTGATCCCTCGGCAAACCTTTCAGGAAAATCCCAACCACAAGAGAGACATGAGTCATGATTTCATCTCTCGGCAAAGGAGACCGTCGCCCCATCAGCACCCTGTTCCGTTCTGACAACAACATGGAAATGAATATCTGCGCGATGCTCCCGGCGTCTGGCAACTCCAATCTTTTCTCCAGAAAATCGGACAATTCATCAAACCAGCGTGATTGCGCATGCTTAGCAAACAGCTCTCGCAATTCTTCGCTCTTCCAGCTTTCATTCATGACAAGGCGAAAGAAGGAGAGATTTCTCTCTCCCATGTGGGCGGTCAAAAACGCAAGGCCAAATTGATGAAGTTCTTCCTCCAATGCACTGTTACCAAAGGAAAATCCGCTTCGCTCCTCTCCCATCCCCGAAATCAGACCGGCAAACAGATCGGCTTTTGAAGGACAGTAGCGATAAACGGTTTGCTTGGTGACCCCTGCCTCCTCGGCAACGGCATCCATCGTTGTTCCTTCATATCCATGACTGAGAAACAGCCGCTCGGCAGCCGCGTAAATAGCTTCTCTTTTCAAGCGAAGTTTCTCGGCTGCTTTCATAATGATTCAAAACTCCTTGCAAATCATACTAAACAGTATTATATTCAATTTTCTTGAAATACAAGTCAGGATTTTCCTTTATGTCTAGTCACGAAAAAGGGTTTGGCTATCTCGTTATAGCTGCGATCTTAATGAGCCTCGATTCGGTTTTTATCCGTCTCTCCGGGCTTCAGGGCTTCGCTCCCTCCTTTCTCTTCGGCGTCTTTTCTCTCCTCTCCATGACCCTTGTCACCAAGTGGCGTGAAGGCTCCGTCAGCCGAGCGGTCAAAGCTGGTGGATATATGCTCTTTGTGTCAGGTGCCATCATGGGCGTCAGCGGAACCACCTTCACTCTGGCGGTACAACATACCACCGTTGCCAACGTCTTGTTGATATCAAGCCTTGCTCCCTTTTTCTCGGCAGTCTTCAGCTGGATATTCCTGAAAGAAAAAATCAAGCTTCACACAGGATTTGCAATCATCCTTTCGGTGATCGGCATGTATGTCATCGTCAGCGGCTCCCTTTCCAGCGGCGGGTTCACCGGTGACCTTCTCGCACTCGTCTGCGTCGTCGCGGTTTCGCTCAATTTCGTTGTCTGGCGGCGCTTTTCAAATATCAGCCGGTCTCTGGTCATTGCCGCCGGAGGCTTGTTCATTGCCCTCTTCTCGGTCGGCTTCGTCAAAGTCGCGGACTTTGACATCTATGGCATTCTCGTGATGATGATCATGGGGCTTGTCTCTGCTCCGGTCGGACGCATGTTGATGGCCATGGCGACCCGCCTCATCCCAGCCCCCGAAGTGAGCCTGATTTCTCAGATCAAGATTGTCATCGCCCCCCTGATCGTCTGGGCGATTTTCAGGGAAGTTCCAAGCCAGGCGACCTTTATTGGCGGCAGCTTCATTCTTCTTGCCGCGCTTGGACACCCGCTCGTCAATCTGTTTTTGTCGAAGCGGAACCCGGCTCCGGTTCCGGCAGAATGAAGAACAACCGAGCAAATCGACCCGGATGACCAGTTCCGGTTCAAGATCAGCGACCATAAACGCGACCAGATAAAAAAAGCGCAGCCCTTCACAGGACTGCGCTTTTCAACTTCCAGAAAACTGGAGCCGAAATGGCATCAGATCCAGCCGTCAATTCTTCAACCGATCAGAACATCGATTGTGACTTTGGAGTCTCCCTCTGCTGGCAACGGCACGAGAGTCCCTTTGATCTGTTTGCCATTCACCGACAAGCGAACGTCATTGCCAACCCCTTGCCGGATGACTGAAATGTCATAGGTCACACCGCGGAAAACGCGCTGAACCTTGAAGTCAGCCCACCGTTCCGGAATGACTGGCGCAATCCGCAAGCCATCATAGTCGGGACGAATACCCAGGATCCACTGGGTTATGGTGTAATAGTTCCAGGCAGCCGTACCGGTCAGCCATGAGTTTTTCGCTTCGCCGTGACTTGGAGCATCCCGGCCCGCAATCATCTGCGCATAAACATAGGGCTCGAGCCGATGCACATCGGAAATGCCTTCGCGTGCGGACGGGCAAATTCGGCTGTAATAGTCGAACGCCGCATCCCCATCGCCCAGCATCGCCTCGCCAATCGCAACCCAAGGGTTGTTGTGACAGAAGATACCGGCATTTTCCTTGTATCCCGGAGGATAGGTGGAGATTTCACCATACTCGATATAGTAGCGGGAATAGGCCGGTTGCTGAAGCACGATCCCGTGCGGTGTTGCCAGATGCTTGGCGACCGAGTCGAGCGCCTTGCGGGCTTTGCCATCCTCAAGACCAACCCCTGCCAGAACACAGAATCCCTGAGGCTCGATGAAGATCTTGCCCTCTTCATTCTCATAACTGCCGACCTTGTGACCAAAATCGTCATAGGCCCTCAGGAACCAGTCACCATCCCAGCCATGCTCGCCAATAGTGGCTTTCATATCCTCCGAAAGCCGACCGTAATAGGCGGCGTCTCCATCTTTTCCGACGACCTTCGCAATATCCGAAAGCTCCTTGGTAGACAACACCATCAAGCCGGCAATAAAGATCGATTCCGCTGTCGTGCCTTCCTTGCTGGTTGTCGTCTGGAAGCTCTCGCCCGGTGTCTCGGAGAAGCAGTTGAGATTCAGGCAATCGTTCCAGTCGGCGCGCCCGATCAATGGCAGGCCATGTGGCCCCATCCGCTCTTCCGCATATTGCAGCGAGCGTTTGAGATGCTCATAAAGCGGCTCTTCGGTGCCCGGCTGACAATCAAACATCACCGGTTCTTCAAGAATGGAGAAATCCCCGGTTTCCTTGAGATAGGCAGCCACCCCGATCACCAGCCAGTGCGGATCATCGTTGAAATCACCACCGATATCATTGTTGCCCTTTTTCGTCAGAGGCTGATATTGATGGTAAGCGCCACCGGATGACAATTGCGTCGCTGCAATATCAAGAATGCGCTCGCGCGCCCGCGACGGAACCATATGCACAAACCCAAGCAGATCCTGGTTGGAATCGCGGAAGCCAAGACCACGCCCGATACCAGACTCGAAAGACGAGGCCGAGCGGGACATGTTGAAGGTTGCCATACACTGGTAGGCATTCCAGATATTGACCATGCGGTTGGCATGCTGATCCGGACAGGAGAGCTGATAGACGCCAAGCAGAGAGTCCCAATGCGTGCCAAGAGCAGCAAAGGCCTCATCCACCTTGTCGGCATCAAGATAGGTGTCGATCACCGGCTTGACGGTCTTCTTGTTCAGAATCTGCGAGTTTGGCGGATCAAACTTGTCGTCTTTGTCATTCTCGTGATAACCGAGCACAAAGATGACCTGCCGGGTTTCACCAGCCTCAAGGCGAAGTCGTACGTGATGCGAGCCAATCGGTGACCAGCCATGAGCGATGGAATTGCGCGACTTGCCTTCCAGCACGGCGCCGGGTTTGTCCCATCCGCGCCAGGCACCAAGAAAATCTTCGCGCTGTGTATCAAAACCTTCAATGTCCTCGGAACAGGCAAAATAGGCAAAATGATTGCGGCGCTCGCGATATTCGGTCTTGTGATAGATGACACCTTCTTCAACTTCCACCTGACCCGTTGACAGGTTGCGCTGAAAGTTTGTGGAGTCGTCAAGAGCATCCCACAGGCAGAATTCAACGGAGGAAAAGAGCGACACATCAGCGGCTTGCAGCCGCTCATTGCTGACAGTAACCTGCCAGATCTCCAAGGTTTCGTCCAAAGGCACGAAATAACGGGTAGAGGTGCGAATGCCAGACCGCTTTGAAGAGATGACCGAATAGCCCATACCATGGCGGCAGCTATAGTCCTCAATCTCAGACTGCATCGGCATCCAGGACGGCGTCCACACATCGCCATTTCCATTGTCGCGCATATAGACATAGCGACCACCAAAATCATTCGGCACATTATTGTAGCGCCCGCGCGTAAGACGTCTTAGCCGCGCATCCCGATAATAGGAATATCCACCAGCCGTTGCGGACAGAATCCCGAAATAGCTTTGGCATCCAATATAGTTGATCCAGGGAAGAGGTGTATCCGGGCGCGTAATGACATATTCGCGAGCCTGATCGTCGAAATATCCATATTTCATGCTGGTGTCCTGTAATGATGGGAGCCTGTCGTCGGATGACCTCTAAGGTATATCATTCTTTCGAAGACAGCTCCATTCCTCCAAGTATCGCCTCCCTATCATACTAGACAGAAAGTTGGAAGTGAAACGTTTCAGATTTTTCATTTATATCAAAAAAATGCAATATTTGAAAAAAATTACTTGGGTTACCGTCCTCAAATCTTGCTCTGACAAAGCTCGAAATGGCAAAGATCTTTGGATAAATATACCAATCACGAGCAAGTCGAAGACGAACTCGACACTATCGTGGCGCTTCGAGCTGGAGGGCAGACAAACTCGCAGGGAAAAGCGTGCGGGCAAAAGGAAGCAAGACCCGCTCGGAGAGTGGCGCCATATGGCAAAGCGCCACCCACCGGGACTTGAAAATACTGTTCGCTAATTCGAAAGACAGGAATCCAGAACCTCGATAAATCGGGCAAGATCCTCTTCGTCATTCCAGAGATGGGGAGCAAGACGAATTTTGCCGTTCCGGATGCTCACATGGACCTGTTGAGCAGCAAGCCGGGCATGCAGATCGTCCGGCGCATACTCGGGAGGCATACAGCCGAAATAATGCTGGCTGCGCAATTGCTCCGAAGGAACATCAAATCCTCTTTCAGACAAAAGCTTTGCCAGATAAGACGTCTTTTGCGCAAGAGAGGCTTGAATTTTGTCGACGCCCAAATGATTGATGAGCCGGAGAGACGCCAACAGCATCGGCATCAACTGGAAATTCACCTTTTCCCCCATGTCAAAGCGTCTCGCCCCTTCAGCATAAGGAGGCGTTTCACCTGCAAACGAACGCGCGGGCTCGAGCCTGTCCATGACGCCTTCCTCAAGCGGGACACCATCCCAGTTTCTCGGGGCCACATAGAGCCCTCCAAGACTGTAAGGCCCAAGCAGCCATTTGTAACTTGGTGCGACAGCATAATCAGGATCAATCACCGCCACATCAAAGGGCAAGGCACCAAGACTCTGGGTAAGATCAAGCACAAGCACCGCTCCAACCTCATGTGCGCGCTTGGAAACCGCAAGAAGATCAATCGGAGTCCCATCGGTCCAATGAACAGCTCCAATCGCGACGACAGCGGTTGAGGCATCAATAGCGTCCAGCAGAGGGCCCGTAATCTCTCCTTTATTCTCGCCAGATGCGACCCGACGGACAACAACCAGATCGGCCTCGCAAGCCCCGCATTTCCGCTCCCAGATAAACCGGTTGGACGGGAACTGTTCCTCGACAACAATGACCTTCTGAGATTTGCCAAGCTCAATGTTGTTTGCGGCGATGGCGATACCGTAAGAGCAAGCGGGAATGATGGCGACACAATCCGATGTAGAGTTGAACAGTTGTGCAAACTCCGCCCGAACCGCTTCAACTTCGGCAGAAAACATTGCAGGCGCCGCCTCCCAGGGACGAGCCTTTCTCATGACACCCTGTTGCCCCGCCGCGGCAACACTCTCGTGCATGGGGGACATCTGGGCACAATTCATCCAGACGACATCTCGCGGTAGTTGAAATTCGCCCCGCATGTCGTGAAGAATCATCGGGTTTGGCTGGGTGTTGAGATCTGCCATGATGGTTTGACTTTCTGAAAACGCACTCAAATCAAGAGAATTGCGATTGACTGGAAGAATGAAAATTGTGCAGGCATTCCGTTGAGGAAATATGCGGAATGGATAGATCGTGACGCGATATACGGGCAATCACCCGGTACTATAGCGCAGCTATTCGCACACGACCAGCCTTCCCCGAGGGAGTGCTCCCATTCAGATCTCACAGGAAGGGGAACGCCTGCCAATGACGTTCAGGCACTGTTTTCAATGCAGCTGGCAGAGCCATCCGAAGCTGGAAGAAATCGCCATAGCTCTTGCGCCGGAACAGGTGGCGAATAGTAATATCCCTGCACGACTTGCCCACCCATTTGCTTGAGCAATTGCAGCTCCACCTCTGTTTCAATCCCTTCAACGATACAACCGAGCCCCATCTCCTGACTGAGAGACAAAAGAGATTTCACAATTTTGTAGCTGGCCGGTTTGTTATCGAGCCCTGAAACAAAACTCCGGTCGATCTTGATCTTTGTAATGGGAAGGTTCCGCAACTGACTGAGGCAGGAATATCCCGTTCCGAAATCATCAAGCGAGATACCGCACCCGAGCCCCTTCAATGTCTCGATGGCATTCAATGAACGAGACAGATTCCCGATGACCGCAGTCTCGGTGATTTCGAAATCAACACGATGCGGACTAAAGGAACTGTTCATCAGGATGCTGGTCAGGGCCAGTATTTTTTCCGGCGAGCCTAGATCATGAACCGAAAGATTGAACGACAATCGGATCTGCAAAGGCCACTGTTCCGCCACTTTCAAAGCCTTCTTGAGCAAAATCTGGGTTATTTCACAAATCTGTCCCGACTGCTCGGCAAGCGGAATAAACACGGAGGGAGACATCGAGCCGATTTTTGGATTGTGCCAACGAGCCAGAGCCTCAAAGGCAATTGCCTGACCGGAATGCACGTTGACGATCGGCTGGAAATAGACTGTCAACTCTTCTTCCAGATCAGCAGTGCGCAAGGCCTGGGCAACGCGCGCATCCGCCTCGATCTCGACCGCCTGTTCTTCGTTGAACAGCACCGGATTGCCACGATTGTTATGCTTGCTATGATATAGCGCATAGTCTGCGCTCTCATACAAGGCAACTGCGCTGTCTGCGACTTCAGGAAAGACCGCATAGCCAATCGATCCGGAAATACGAACAATCTTGTCTTCAATTTCAAAAGGTTCATTCAGAACACTGCAAAGCTTCTCGCCCAGCAGAAGCAGCTCGAAATCGGAAGACCTGTTGGGAACAAGCAGTGCAAATTCGTCCCCTCCAAGCCGTGAGACCAGAATATCCGGGTCAGTCGTATCCAACAGCCTCTCGGCCACCAGACGCAGCAATTGATCCCCGGCATTATGCCCGTAAAGATCATTCACCGCCTTGAAACCATCAAGATCAACGATACCAACCGCAAGCCGATGCCCTTGCGACTTTGCAAAGGCAACTTCGCTTTCCAGTTTGCTGAAGAACAGACGCCTGTTTGCGAGCCCCGTCAAACTGTCCTGGTTCGCCAAGATCTTGTTGTGGTTACTTGCCTCCTGAAGAGCCAGTTTCACGAATACTGTTTCAGCAAAGCGCTTGGACTGAAAATAGACAACCGTCAGAAGAAGCAGATTAACGACAATGAGATTTATCGCCATTGCTATATGACCGGGATCGTGCGTCAAGAACAGCCGGGAGATCAAAGGCACATACACGATCAAGGCGGTTTGAATGGCAATAACTCTCAAATTCATGAGAAAAACGACAATACAAACACCCGACATCGCCATGAAATAGGTAACATTCACGCGAATGTCATAGGCGCTGTGTTCGAACAGATAGAGCGCCCATGCGGTAAAGATCACGGGGAGAGCAATCGTCCCAATCTTTGTTTGCAACAGCTCCCGCTTGGCCTGCTCAAAGGTGACCAATTCAGGTCTGCTATCAAACCAGAAATAAACCCGGAACAACACAAACACGGCAAACAGGGCCGGAGGAATAAACACGACGGGGACCATATCGAGACCACGACAAGTAATCGCGATTCCCCAAAGACTGCTTATCAGGATCAAATAGATAGTGGGAATGAAGCGCGAACAGGACTCATATTGCGCCATGATCAGCTCTCGGCTTCCATCCATCTTTTCCGATATGGAAAAACGTGGGATTTGACTGACCTTCATCCCCAACACTGCCATTTTCCTTTCGCGACCAACAAAAGAAAGATTACAGAAGGAGTATGAATCAATCATTTATGTGTATTTCAATTATATATATTGATATAAAAAATAGATTTATCAAAAATACCATTGTAAAAATTGCTTATATTAGCAAAAAATTCAAAGATATATATTCTATTTCAGATTAATATTGACACATAAAACCAATTATATTTCCAACGCCTCATCATAAATTGGTTTCAGGCAAATCGTTACATATTCACTCAAATTCTCCAAGATTTTCAATTTCGAATACTGTCTCGAACTTGTTTATCAATTGCTTAGCCCCATCGATCCTCAATGAGGAATGATAGCAGGCCATGGTCAAAATCGAGACAACACAAAGAAAAGGCGGCCAGCATTACCTGCTAGCCGCCATTCTCAATAATCATCCATGAAGGCACACGCACACCTCAAGGAAGAAGCATCAGGAAAACACAACCTGAAGCATCGGCCGTTTTATGCCCTTTGAGTTATCCGCGGGACCAATTGACGCAGAGCGACCGGCACCACCAGAACCAATCCTATGGCCGTTGCCAAAAAGTTTGGTGCCACAAGAAGAATTGCAGCAACAATCAACACCAGTCTTTCAAACCAATAAAGGCTTGCAAACAACCAGCCAGAAACCGCGGACGCAAGCACCCAGATTCCAAGAACCGCACCACTGAAGGCAATGGCGAAGGCTGTCCAGGTAAACCCGTCGGTTACAATCAGCAAAGCTGGCTGGAACGCAAAGACAAAGGGAACAAGAGCCTTTCCCATACTGAGCCGGAAGGCGGTATTGCCCGCCTTGAAGGCGTTGGCCCCTGCTATACCCGCACCGGCATAGGCCGCCATGGCAACCGGGGGCGTCACATCTGCAAGCACGCCATAATAGAAGACGAAATAGTGAGCGACCATCTGCTGCACGCCCAGCATGCCAAGGATTGGCGCAGCGACAGCGACCATGATGATATAGTTGGCAGTTGTCGGAATACCGCACCCCATGAGAATACAGACCACCGCCGTCAACATCAGCGTGAACAGGAGGGTGAGCGCAGGCACTGTCATCAATTCGAACGGCAGGAAAGCAATCAGATCATGAATCGACGTCGCCCACCCCTGTGCAATGCTGGTCACCATATAGGCGATCTTGAAGCCAACACCTGTCAGCGTAACGACACCGATCACGACACCAACCAGAGCCGCCGCAGAGGTGACCGACAAGGACTGCTTGGCCCCCAGAATGAAGCCTTCGAAAACTTCATGGAAGGTCCCCTTGAGGCCACCGACAATTCCGGACTTCTGAATCTGCTGGATTGCCAGAACCACGATACAGGCGGAAATGGAATAAAAGGCAGCAGCAAATGGCGTGCGGCCAGACAGAAGAACGGCAACGAGAATGGCCAGGGGAACGATGGACAACCACCCCTCTTTGAGCACCTTGAAGGCGTTGGGCAGCTCTGAGGCGGACATGCCACGCAACCCAAGACGCCGCGCCTCGAGATGAACCTGCACCAGAACGCCGAAGAAATGCATGAAAGCTGGCACGAGAGCGGCTGTCAGGATGGTTGTCAGCGGCACGTTGAGATATTCGATCATCAGGAAGGCAACAGCCCCCATGACCGGTGGTGTAATCTGGCCGCCCGTAGACGCGGCGGCTTCAACTGCGGCCGCGAAATGGCGCGGATAGCCGATGCGGATCATCGCCGGAATGGTCAGGGCACCGGTTGTCACAGTGTTGGCAATCGAAGAGCCGGAAATCGAACCCAGCATTGCCGATGACAGCACGGACACCTTCGCGGGGCCTCCGGCATAACGCCCGGCCAATGCGGAGGCAACATCGATGAAGAGTTGTCCCAGTCCGATACGCGTCGCCATGACCCCAAACAGCACGAAGTGGAACACATATGTCGCGATCACGCCAAGCGCCGTGCCGTAGATCCCTTGCGAGGTCAGATAGAGATGGTTGACAATATTGGCCCAGCTCGCCCCCGGATGCACCAGAATCCCCGGCATCGACTTGCCGAAATAGGCATAGGCGATGAACAGGATCGCAATCACGGGCAAGGGCCACCCCATCGAACGACGTACAGCCTCAAGCAGGACCACGATCATGATCGTGCCCATCAGTATATCAATCGGCAGAGGGTTGCCAACACGGAAGGCCAGATCGGAGTAGATCCACGGAACATAGAGCGCACTGACCACTCCGGCAAACGCAAAAACCCAGTCAATCAGCGGCAGTCCGAACGGTGCCAGCAGACCGGGTTTGACAGTTTTCTTGCCGAAAGCGGAAAAACTGAGAAAGACCACCAGCAAGGTGACGCCGAGATGCATGCCCCTGTGAACGGTTGCCTGAGGAATCCCGAAACCAGCGGTATAATAATGGTAGCAGGAGAGAAGAAAAAGAATGATCGCAGAGATGACTGTCAAAGGCCAAGCCAGAACACGAAATCGCAATTCGGGATCAAATTCTTCCTCGATTGCCTGAAGCTCATCAGCCGTTAATTGGCGGATGTCCTCGGTTTCGCTTTGTTTTCCGCTGTCCCCTGTCATCACCTGCTCTCCCGTCATCTGTTACAGAAAAGGGGCGGGATTTCCCTCGCCCCCATTATTTGTTCAGAGCTGGAGCTTTATGCCCCAACCGATGCCAAACTGAGGCTTATTTCAACAAGCCTGCTTCTTTATAGAATTTTTCAGCACCCGGATGCAGAGGAATACCAACACCGTTAAGCGCGGTATCTGCGGTGATCATTTTGCCTTTGGCATGACCGGCATCCAACAGTTTGCGGGTGTTTTTGTTCCACAGAGCTTTGGTAATATTGTAGACCAGTTCTTCTGGCTGATCTGCACTGGTTACCCACTGGGCACCAACGGAAAGCGTTTTGACGTCTGCGCCATTGCCTTCATAAGTACCAGCAGGGATGAGGTCCGGACCGAAGAATTTGAAATCTTCGCAGATTTTCGGAGCTTCTTCGCAGGTAATAGGTACCAGTTTGACGTCATGCTGGCTTGCCAATTCGGAAATGGCACCGGCAGGATATCCGCCTACAAAGAAGAAAGCATCCATGGCACCGTCGCGCATGCGGTCAGCAGCCTGATCGGGTTTGAGATATTCTGGCGTGATGTCTTCTTCAGTCAGACCATAGCCATTGAGGATGATTTTTGCGTCAACAAGCGTACCGGATCCCGGCTCATCAAGTGACACGCGTTTGCCTTTCAGATCAGCAACGCTGGCAATGCCGGATTTGGCACTTGCGACAAGGTGGATGCTTTCAGGATAAAGGTTCGCAATTGCGCGGAGTTTATCAACTGCGGGTTTGCCTTCCCAGATGCCAGTTCCTGTGTAGGCCCAGGTCGCAACGTCGGACTGGGAGAAACCGGATTCCAGAGTACCGCCTGATATGGCGTTGATGTTGGCAACAGAGCCGTTGGCAGAGAGAGCTGACGCGATCAGGCCAGGAACGCCGCACGAACCGCCTTTGTCACATGGACGAGAGCCCGGTGGGTTGGAAATCGCGTTGGCAAGAAGCCCACCAATCGGATAGTAGGTGCCGGACGTCCCGCCCGTACCAATGCGGAAGAATGCCATATCTTGAGCACAAGCAGCTGAAGCAGCAAGGCCAAGCGCAATAGCTACGCCGGTAAAAATTTTAAAATGTTTCATATTATCTCCTAACCTCCACTGAATTGACCAAAAAACGTTACCCTATCCAAACTGATATGCCAAGTTGAGTGTGAACGGAAAATTCCGCACACGAGCTCTTCGAATACTAGCAAAAAGGATGAGTTTACAAGTGCCTGAAAAGCTGATCAGCGAAAGATCGATCCCCGTCGCTTCCTTCACACGCACCCTGATCTGCGAAAATGAGGCCTTGAGCGATATCGATACCGGGAGATTTGCCGTGTGACGCGAGGTCAAGCAGTTTCCATCGCAACTCACATCCCCCCATTAATCTCACTTCATGCCTCTTTCAACTTTGGATAAAATTCAAACAGGCTCAATCAGCAAAGCCAAATCTCGACCCAGCACCCCGCAAAATTACCTAAGCCCTAATAGTCTGTGGCTGGAAGGACCAGCCTAATCTAAATCTGGATAAACAAAATCGCCTTTCGCCAGAAATAACAATAACGCGAATTCACAACCCCATCGAAAGACGCTTTTTTTCTTGGAGTGAAAATGCAAGTCAGGTGTTTGATTGTCGATGACGAAAAGCCCGCCCGGGATGAGCTGCGCTTTCTGCTTTCCGAGCAGGAGAGCATTGACGTTGTGGCGGAAGCGGAATCTGCCGAAGCAGCCATCAATCTCAGTCGGTCAATAAGACCCGATGTCATCTTTCTCGACATTCAAATGGGGCGTCAGACCGGCTTCGACGTCATCCGAACCCTGATGCAGGAACAAGAAAACCCGCCCCTGTTCGTGTTTGTGACGGCTTTTGACTCCTATGCCGTGGATGCCTTTGAAGCAAGCGCAGTGGACTATATCCTCAAGCCCGTATCGGAAGCGCGTCTTTCGACAACGCTGAGCAGGATCAGCAAGCTGATGACAGAGAGAGGAGATCCGCTCAAGCAAAAGCTGGAGCATTTACTGGCCCAGGTTTCAAACAAGCCGAACATGCAGCCAGCCCATACTCGTATTTCGGTGGAAACCAAGGGCAGAATCCGTCTGGTTGATCCGGAGGAAATTGTCTATTTCGACTGCGAAGACAGCCGTATCATTGCCCATACCAAAAACGGTGAGATGCCGATTTATGGCATTTCCAGCATGGATCGGCTGGAAGACCACCTTTCAGGTAGCAGCTTTTTCCGTGCGCACCGCTCGACCCTTGTCAATCTGAATGCCATTCGGGAATTCAGCCCCTGGTTCAACGGTAAATACAGCCTTGTCATGACGGATCAAAAACGCAGCGAGTTGACAATAAGCCGATCGCGCGTAAAGGACTTCAAACTCCGTTTGGGACTGTGAGCCTTCCAGCGCTCGCCAAACATGATACTGAATTGGAAAAGGGAGCTAGCCAGACATGTCGATTGTCGCTCTGCTGACATTCTTGCTCAAGCAGGTCGCACTGCTTGTCGCCGGCGCATTTGTCATCCTGACCCTTTCTCCCGTTCAGGATATCAACTTCAGCCGCGCGAGCCTGTCCAACCGCCTGTTTCTGATCATTTTTTTCGGCATTCTGGGTATTCTGGGCACCTATGGTGGCAACGAGATTTTCAATTCCTTCGCCAACCTCAGGGCAATGGCTGTCGTCACGGCCGGACTGTTTGGCGGGCCGGTCGTGGGCCTTGGTGCAGGACTGGTTGCGGGCGGGCATCGGTTTCTGATTGATCCGTGGGGCTTCTCGGCTCTTTCCTGTGCATTGGCAACCATCTTGGAGGGCCTCGCCGCTGGCCTGATGCGCCGATGGTTGAAGGAACGGGCCATGGACTGGACTGTCGCCTTCTTCCTCACCATTCTCGGTGAAACCATGCATATGGGCCTCGTGCTGTTGCTCTCGCAACCCTTTGAAGAAGCGCTTGCCCTGGTGCAGGTCATCATGCTGCCAATGCTCATCGGCAACGGTCTGGGCACCGTCCTTTTTGTACATGTCATCAAGTCCATTCAAGCGCTGAGAGAGAGGAAGGCATCGGACCATACGCAAAAGATTTTCGAGATTGCCAACAGCACGGTCAGCCACCTGCGCTTTGGCTTGAACGAAGACAGTGCGAAGGCCATGTGTAACAGCATTCTGGAGCGATTACCCGTTGCTGCGGTGTCCGTCACTGATGCCAATCTCGTTCTGGCTCATGTCGGAGAAGGCAGCGACCATCATTTGCCCGGAGAACCCTTTGTAACCAAAGCGACCGCTCAGGTCATCGTCACTGGCGAGCCCATATTTCTCAAAGAGCAATCCCTGATCGGTTGTAGTGATCGTCATTGCCCCTTTACCTCCGCCATCATCGTGCCTTTGAAAAAGAATGACCATATTGTCGGTACTCTCAAATTCTACGGCTCGGCCAAGCAGGAACTGAACAGCTTCCTTTTCGAAATTGCCAAAGGATTGACCGATCTGTTCTCCATCCAGCTTGAATTGCAGGATATCCAGATCAAGGACCGCCTTCTGGCTCATGCCGAAATCAGGCATCTTCAGGCCCAGATCAACCCACATTTCCTGTTCAACTCTCTCAACACAATCGCCTCCTTCTGCCGTACGGCTCCGGACCGGGCGAGAGAGTTGATCCTCGATTTGTCATTTTACATGCGCAAAAATCTGGATTCGAGCAAAGGCTTCGTCCGCCTTGCTGACGAACTGGATCAGGTCAACTCCTACCTCGCCATCGAGAAAGCCCGGTTCGGAGAGCGCATAAAGGTTCAGATGGATGTCGAAAAGGGGTGTGAAGACTGGCCGATTCCTTCCCTGATCATCCAGCCGCTGATCGAGAATGCGGTCAAGCACGGCCTGCGCATGAAAGCGGAAGGTGGAACGCTCGGCCTGAAAATCAGCCGACAAGACACCACGCTGTCGGTCGTCGTATATGACGATGGTGTCGGCATCCCGAAAGATGTCATGTCGTCGCTTCTGGAGAAAAAGCCTCTGGAAGCCCAACAGGGTGGCGTCGGACTGCGCAATTCCAACCTGCGCCTTGAACATATCTATGGTCAGGATCACGCGATGGACATTTCCAGCCAAACCCATGCCGGAACGCGCATTCAGTTTTCCATTCCATACCGTGAAGAACTGTTACCCAAAGTATCCTGATTCCTTTTGGGAAAACTGCCCGGTTTACCCCGGATCTTCCAGCAAAAAACGCGATTACCGATAAAGCAGAAGATGCATTTGGGACCGGTGCAAGTGCATTTCAGCCCGCCAAAGCGACCTTCCAGATGCATTTTCTTGGTGGTTCAGACTTTGTTAACTAGGGTCCGGCCTCAGGGAAGAAGAGCAGCCCGAAAATTCGGACTGCTCATGAATGGAGGAACGGTATGCTTTATTTCCTGACATGCGTCGCGATATTGATTCTCGGCTATTTCACCTATGGCTATTTTGTCGAAAAGACATTTGGTATTGAGCCTGAAAGAAAAACACCTTGCTGGACCAAGGAAGACGGCATTGACTATGTCAATATGCCAACCTGGAAGGTCTTCTTTATCCAGCTGCTTGATATTGCTGGTCTGGGCCCTGTCATCGGTCCAATTCTCGGTGCACTTTATGGCCCGCAGGCCCTGCTCTGGATTGTCTTCGGCAGCATCCTGGCCGGCGGCGTTCATGACTATTTCTCTGGCATGTTGTCCGTACGTAGCGGCGGCAAATCCATCCCGGAAGTTGTCGGCGATGAAATGGGCCAGTTTGCCCGTCAGGTCCTGAGGGTTTTCTCTGTTATTCTGCTGTTGCTGGTTGGTGTGGTCTTCATTCTTGGCCCGGCAAAACTGCTCTCCAACATGACAGGCCTCAACGTGCAGCTGCTGGTCGGCCTGATCTTCATCTATTATTTCATCGCAACCATCCTGCCAATCGACAAGATCATTGGTGGTCTTTATCCGATTTTCGGTGCCCTTTTGATGTTCATGACCATCGGCATCACCATCGGTCTGATCTGGCATGGCTATGAATTCCTGCCGAACAAAGACTTCTCGGTCAATGTTCATCCGAAAGATCTGCCACTGTTCCCGCTGCTCTTCATCACGCTGAGCTGTGGCGCATTGAGCGGCTTCCACTCGACCCAGTCGCCTCTGATGGCCCGTTGCATGCGCAACGAGAAAAACGGTCGTCAGGTCTTTTATGGCGCAATGATTGCCGAAGGCATCATCGGTCTCGTTTGGGCAACTGCCGGCATGACCTTCTATGACAGCCCAGAAGCTCTTCAGGCTGTGATTGCTGCTGGGTCTCCAACCGCCGTTGTCAACGAAGTTTCCACCAGCCTCCTCGGCGTAGTCGGCGGCTTCCTGGCAATCCTCGGCGTTGTTGTTCTGCCAATCACCAGTGGCGATACCGCTTTCCGGTCAACACGTCTCATTCTGGCTGAAGCTCTCAATCTCGATCAGGCAAAAATCAACAAACGCCTCTTGATCGCTCTGCCGCTGTTTGCAGTTGCCTTCGTGATCTCGCTGGTCGACTTCAACATCATCTGGCGTTATTTCGGCTGGTCCAACCAGACCCTGTCCATGCTGGTGCTCTGGAGCGCGGCTATCTGGCTGGCTCGCAAAGCCAAATTCCACTGGATTGCAACGGTGCCTGCCGTCTTCATGACAGCCGTTGATGCAGCCTTCATCCTGCAAGCTCAAATCGGCTTCAACCTGCCAACTAATATTTCCAATATTGGTGGTATCGTGATTGCGATTGCCTCTCTGGTCGCCTTCCTTGTGATGGTGCGCCCGACAGATGATGTCGCAGGACAGGAAACCCCTGCCGAATAGGCGTGTGTGACGGGGCGCAAACGCGTCCCTCATCACCGAATAACCTGTATAAGACAGAGCCGCGCCGGACTTGCACCGGTGCGGCTTTTTGTTTGCGCTTTTTCCACTTGGCATCTGGAAGATAACCTTCAGGCAGGATAGTTTATGCAAATCACTGCGCCGCTTTGCCCTTCCCTCAAGGCAACCCAGCCAGGTGCGCCCAAGAAAACCAAGGTCTATAACAAATTCGGAGGTCCCATGCCCATTCCAACCTGGTCCGACTGTGCCCCATTGCTTGTCGATGTTGCCATGGGACGCAAAGCAGCTGACAGCGTCTTGCGCCGTGGCAAATGGGTCAATGTGCACTCGGGTGAAATCATCGATGGAATAGATGTGGCCATCGTAAGCGGACGCATTGCCTATGTGGGAGCCGACGCCAGCCATACCATCGGCGAGAAGACCGAAATCATCGACGTCAACGGTCGCTATATGGTTCCCGGCCTGTGCGACGCGCATATGCATGTCGAAAGCGGCATGGTGACGGTTACCGAATTCTGCCGGGCCGTCATCCCCCATGGCACGACCTCGATGTTCATCGACCCCCATGAAATCGCCAATGTTCTCGGCCTTGAAGGGGTGAGGCTGATGCATGACGAGGCGGTGGATATGCCGATCAATGTGCAGGTACAGGTCCCCTCCTGTATCCCGTCTGCTCCGGGCCTTGAAAATGCCGGTGCCGAATTCGGCGTTCCCGAGGTGACCGAAGCGCTGACATGGCCGCAAAGCTGCGGCCTTGGCGAGATGATGAATTTCCCCGGCGTAGCCATGAACGATCCCAAGATGCTTGGCGAGATCGGCGCGACCCAGAAGGCAGGAAAAACCGTCGGAGGCCATTTTGCATCCCCTGATCTCGGTTTGATGTTCCATGGTTATGTTGCCGGTGGGCCTGCCGATGATCATGAAGGAACACGCAAGGAGGACGCTATTGCCCGCGTGCGACAGGGCATGCGCTCGATGCTGCGGCTCGGCTCGGCCTGGTACGATGTCGCCGCACAGATCAAGGCGATCACCGAAGATGGGCTTGATCCGCGTCATTTCGTGTTGTGCACCGATGACAGTCACTCCGGCACGCTGGTCAATGACGGCCACATGAACCGTGTTGTCCGGCATGCCATCGCGCAGGGACTGAAGCCGATCACGGCCATCCAGATGGCGACCATCAACACCGCCGAGCATTTCGGCATGGAACGGGATATCGGCTCGATCACACCGGGTCGCCGGGCCGACATCATCATCACTTCAGATTTGCCCAGCCTGCCAATCGAGCTTGTCATTGCGCAAGGCAAGCTTCTGGCAAAAGATGGCACCCTTGTTGCCGACATCCCAGCCGCCAGCTATCCCGACTTTGCCAAAAACACCATCAAGCTTGGCAAGCCGCTACAAGCGACGGATTTCGATATCAAGGCACCTGAGGGCGCAAACGAAGTCACGGCCCGCGTGATCGGGGTCATTGAAAATCAGGCGCCAACCAAGGCTCTGGAAGCAGCCCTTTCTGTCAAGGACGGTCTGGTCCAGATGGATGACGAGAAAGATGTCTGCCAGATCGCGCTGGTAGAGCGACACAAGGCAACCGGTGGGGTTGTCAATGGCTTTGTTTCGGGCTTCGGCTACAACAAACCCTGTGCGATGGCTTCCACGGTCGCTCATGACTGCCATCACATGATCATCGTCGGAACCAGCAAACAGGACATGGCGCTGGCAGCCAATCATTTGGCCAATGTTGGCGGAGGCATCACCATTTTCTCTGAAGGCAAGGAACTGGCCACTGTCGAGCTGCCAATCGCGGGACTGATGTCCGATGAGCGGGCGGAAATCGTGGCTGAAAAGGCGTCAAACATGGTCAAGGCGATGCAAGCCTGCGGCTGCGATCTCAACAATGCCTATATGCAACATTCGCTCCTGGCCCTGGCCGTCATTCCGGAAATCAGAATTTCGGACATGGGCATTATCGATGTAACCAGGTTCGAGAAGGTGGATTTGTTCCTCTAGGCCTCAATTTTGACGTCTTGTTGCTTTTCTCGTTCACCAAATTGCAAGGCGGGTGCTTCATGCTCCCGATTGCCTCAGATCGCTTTATTCAACAAGCACAACCTAAAAGGTTTCTGAATTCGTGTCCCGTAGTCTGATATCTATTGCCGCGCTGTTGCTAGGCTCATTCTTTTTGTTTTTTGCAGGCGGTCTCACCGGCATGCTCTTGCCGGTTCGAGGCGGCATTGAAGGCTTTTCGAGCTTTGAACTTGGCTTGCTAGGCACCGGATGGGCGATAGGCTACATATCCGGTTGTCTCACAGTCCCTGCCATCGTTTCCCGTGCAGGACACATTCGCGGTTTCAGTGTCATGGCAGCGATCGCCTGCCTGTCGGTGATGCTCACATCTTTGCTGATGCTGCCTTACGCCTGGATCATCCTGCGCGCCATGGCTGGCTTTGCCTTTGCGGGCGCTGCCATGATCATGGAAAGCTGGCTTGTCGAGCGGTCCGAAACCGATACCCGTGGGATGATTTTTGGCACCTATACAATGGTGAACCTGTTTTCCTCGACCGCAGGCCAGATGGTGATTGCCATCGCACCGCCGCAAAGCGACAAGCTTTTCACCATCGCAACCATCTTTTACGTCATAGCTTTGCTGCCAACAGCACTTACCAAATCCAAGGCCCCGGCCCCTCTCGCCCGTGTCAGCCTGGACCTCAAGGGCCTTTGGAAAAATTCGCCAGTTGCTGTCGCTGCGGTTTTTCTGACGGGCGTTTCCAACGGCAGTTTCGGCACCTTGGCAGCCGTTTATGGCAACAGCATAGGTCTTGCCGTCTCCGGAGTTGCCCTGTTCGTCAGTAGCTCGATCCTCGCCGGAGCCATCTCGCAATTGCCTATGGGATATCTGTCCGATCATGTGGACAGACGCATTGTCGTTCTGCTCATCGCGGCATTGGCGATAGGTTCAGATGCCGTTTTCCTCATCTTTGCGCCAACCGATGCAACGTCGGCCACCATATATGCTGCCATCTTTGGTGCGGCCATCTATAGCTTCTACCCGGTACTCGTCGCCCATGCCAATGACCATGCAGATCCATCGCAGGGCATGCAGACAAGCGGTGGTTTGTTGCTGCTGTTCGGAGCTGGCACGATGGTTGGTCCCTTGCTCGGCGGCGTCCTGATGACCCTGAACGGACCGAACGGCCTGTTTCTTTCGACAACCATTGCCCATATCTGCATCTTTGTCTTCACGCTCTGGCGGATCACCCAGCGCACCGCCGTTGACAGCGAAGAAAAGAGCCAGTTTGTTCCCATCGCACCGATGCGAACACGCACACCACAGACCATTGTGTTGGGCGATGCGGATATTGCAGAGGAATTCGAAGAAGCAATGCAGGAAAATTAGGAGAGTGGCTCGGTCTGACCGAGCCCTCCTCTGCGTTTCTTTTTGACCATATGGCCTGTCTGAGACGATAGCCCGCCAACAATGGCGTTCGCTGCTCCGCCCTCTTTTCGGAGCCAAGGCTGCTCTCGCAATCGCACCACCTTTGCCCCCCATCTCCTTGGCCAGCCTGTTTCGATAGCCAGTTCATGCATCGCGTCGTCTTGCAAAAGGCACTGGTCACACCGATGCATGGAATTTTTTTCAGAACCATGCCGGTTTTCCGCCAGTTACAACCGTATTTCTACAAAATTGACAGATATCTTGAAATTTGATATTCGCCATATAAAGCGATATGAAGTTCAACTACATAACGAAGCAGAAGGCACGCATGGCCAATCAGCCACACTCCGTTCGTCCTGTCCTCTCCTTCCTCGACAAGGCAGGTCACCGAGCCAGCGAGGAGCGCTTTCGGTTGCTGTATGAAATCGGTCGACAGGGATCGATCTCGGCAGCCGCAAAAAGCCTCGGCATCAGCTACAAGGCCGCATGGGATGCCGTGAACGCACTCAACAATCTTTTCAGTACGCCATTGGTCAACGCCAAACCGGGAGGACGAAAAGGAGGCCGCGCTGTTCTGACGGAAGAAGGACGCCGGGCTCTTCAAGCCCACCGCCATCTGACCATCCGGCTGAATCAGTTTATCGCCGAGATAGAGCAGGAGTTGTCCGGTAATCCGGGCGCTGCCCCCCTCTCCAATCCGCTGCTATGGAGTTTTGCCATGCGAACGAGCGCAAGAAATGTCTTTCACGGCATCGTTGAGGAGATCACCCCCGGAGCCGTCAATTCCGAGGTTCTGCTGCGTGTCTCTGATCGCACGGTTCTGACAACGGTCATAACCAACACCAGCATCGAGTCCCTTGAGCTGCGAAAGGGCTCAGAAGCCTTTGCGCTTATAAAGGCGTCCACACCCATCCTGATGGCGGAAACAGAAGCGGTTAAACTCTCTGCCAGAAACCAGATCCACGGCAATGTCATTTCTGTGGCACCCGGTGCCGTCAATTGCGAGGTGCAGCTTGATATCGGAAACAGCAAGACATTGACAGTGGTGATTACCATGCAAAGCGCGCAATCCCTTGAGATCAAACCCGGAGACAGGATGTGCGCCATGTTCAAGGCGTCCCAGATCATTCTCGGTGTTGAGTAAGGCTCATGTGGGAGCAACACAACACCATCAATTGACACACGAGTCAGGAACTTTCTCATGATCCATTCATTCAAAGCATTGCTATCCACCTCATTCATTGCTCTTTCCCTTATGGCAGTCCAACCGACCTATGCGAGGGAAACGATGGTCGCCGTAGCCGCCAACTTCACGGCCGCGGCCAAGGAAATCGCAGACGCCTTTCACACGGAAACAGGTCATAGCGCAATTCTCAGCTTCGGCTCGACCGGCAAGCTCTACACACAGATTGCCAACGGCGCTCCCTTTTCCCTGTTTCTTGCCGCTGATCAGGCTCGCCCCATCAAGGCAGAGGCGGAAGGGCTCGCCGTTGCTGACACCCGTTTCACTTACGCTCGAGGCCAAATCGTGTTGTTGAGCATGGATCCCGATCTGGTCGACGCGAAGGGCGCAATCCTTCAAACACCGGACAAATTCGCAAAGCTGGCCATTGCCAATCCCAAAACAGCCCCTTACGGTGCAGCGGCAATGGAAACGCTTGCCAACCTGAAAGTTCCCGATGCGGTTCTGAAATCGCTGGTGCGCGGAGACAGCATTTCGCAAACACATCAGTTCGTGATCTCGGGCAATGCTCATCTTGGCTTTGTTGCCCTGTCGCAAGTTGTTGACAACAAAGAAGGATCACAATGGATTGTGCCAACGGACCTTTACACACCGATCAAACAGGATGCTATCCTGCTGAAAACAGGTGCGGATGACGAAGCCGCGAGGTCCTTCCTCGCTTTCCTCAAGAGTGACAAGGCAAAGGCAATCATTCGCAAGTTCGGCTATGGAGTTGACTAAAGCTCAGCCCCAAAAGGCAACGGCATAAAGGACTGCGAAAAGGGGACACAGAGTGCTGGAAGCCATCATTTTGACGCTGAAACTGGCGATCACGGTTACCATTTTGTTGTTGTTGATCGGGACGCCCGTCGCCTGGTGGCTGTCGAGATCGAAAAGCTGGTGGAAGGAGATGGTGGGAACACTTGTCTCCTTGCCTCTGGTTCTGCCTCCAACGGTATTGGGCTTCTATCTGCTGCTCGCTTTGGGACCGAACAGCATGCTGGGCCGATCCATTGCGGCCATTACTGGCCAAACTTTGCCCTTCACATTTCCCGGGCTTGTCGTTGCTTCCATCATCTATTCCTTTCCCTTCATGGTGCAGCCCGTTCGCAACGCCTTCGAGGCCATTGGTGAACGGCCGCTGGAGGTTGCCTCCACCCTGAGAGCCTCTCCGATCGACTGCTTTTTCACCGTTGTGCTGCCATTGGCAAGGCCGGGTCTGATCACCGGCACCATTCTCAGTTTTGCCCATACGGTCGGGGAATTTGGCGTCGTGCTGATGATCGGCGGCAATATACCGGGCGAAACGAAAGTGCTTTCCATTGCCATCTATGATTATGTCGAAACCCTGGAATGGGACAAGGCCCACATCCTGGCTGGCGGAATGCTGGTCTTCTCGTTTCTGGTCATCTTCAGCACCACACTCATCGAGAAGCGCTTGAGGACACGGATGCAATGAGCAAAGCGCAACCCGACAAGACCGATATGATCTCGGCCCATTTCAGGGGACAACAAGGCACTTTCGAACTGGATGCCGCCTTCGAACTTTCCGCCTCCGGCGTCACGGCTCTGTTTGGTCCTTCCGGCTGTGGCAAGACCAGCGTTTTGCGCTGTATCGCCGGTCTCAATCAGATGAAAGACGGTTTCTTCTCTCTCAAGGGCGAGGTCTGGCAGAACAGGTCCCATTTCATGCCGGCCTACAAGCGCCCAGTCGGCTATGTCTTTCAGGAAGCCAGCCTTTTTCCTCATATGTCGGTCGAACAAAATCTGACATACGGGCAGAAACGAGCCCTCTCATCTCCATCGTCTGACATGCCGGTGCTTGATCAGAAGGATGTGATCGAGTTGCTCGGCATCGCCCCCTTGCTGAAACGGTCGCCACTGAAGCTCTCGGGAGGCGAACGTCAACGTGTTGCAATTGGACGTGCACTTCTTTCTTGCCCGAGCATCTTGCTGATGGATGAACCCATGGCCGCGCTCGACCGCTTCAGTAAAAACGAAATCCTGCCTTATCTCGAACGTCTCCATGACGAGCTGAAAATTCCGATGCTCTATGTCAGCCACGACATAGCCGAAGTGGAACGCCTCGCAGATCAGATGGTTCTGATGGAGAATGGTAAGGTCAAGGCGGCCGGCCCGCTTCAGAAACTGCTCGCAGACCCCGGCCTTTCCCTTGCCAGCATGCCCGATGCCGCCTCCGTGCTCAATGGCACCCTCGCCTCCGTTGACGAGGATTTCGGAATCAGTACGATCATGGTATCCGGGCTCCCCTTTCAGATCCCCGGCATCATGTCACCGATTGGAACGAAAATGCGCCTGCGGGTCGAAGCCAGCAATATTTCCCTGTCCAGACATATGCCGCAAGGGTCATCCTCCATCCTGAATACCCCCAGCGTTCGCATCAAGACGATCCAGCCTTTCGGCCCCTATATGGCCAATATTTTTCTGGAGCTGGGAGAAGAAGACGGCGGTCAGGCCCTTCTCGCAAGAATCTCGAAGAAGAGTCTTTACAGCCTTGATCTTAGAAAAGGCGAAAAAGTGCAGGCGATGATCAAGTCCGTTTCCATGGTCACGGACGTCTAGACAGACAGGTGCGCAGGACCGCCCGACCGGCCATATATATCGCCCCATAGACCCTGGCTTACTATCAAAAAGCAGCATCCCGCGCGCTTTGACAAGGCAAGTCAGGGCTACCCCTTGAAGCTATTTGGGAAATTCCATGCTCTGCCAAGCGTCATAGGCCCCGAGAGCGGTGGTCATCTGCGCCGTGTGCCCCTGGATGAAATCATCACCATAGATGCTCTCATCCGGATATTCGGTGATGAATGTGATAGGCACCCGGTGGCGATCATCAACCGATATCATGACCGGAAAGCCATTGATGACTGGCCATTCGGGCTTGCCCGCATGAGCCGTGTAGAGCGCCAGTTCCTGCGCATTATAATCAACAAGAGCCTTGTTCCGGGCGAGTCTTTCGGTCACCTGCTCGATGAGAGAATGGGCCTGCTTTTTCCAGCTCTCGTGATGGCGGATAATGAGAAAGAAGCCTTTGGGCAGCGTCCACATCTCAAAGCCGCGCGGAACATAGCCCGTGAAAGGGCGCGTCCATTCATGCGCCGGGTATCCATGCAGATTGATGTGCAGCTTGGCGTCGGTCAGCCGTTCCGCTTCAAAACGAATAGCAGTCTCGAACGGGCTATCTACGGGTCGATATTCCAGGTCGCAGCCAAAGGCGGTATAACGCGCGGCATGATGCATATGGTGCGGATTGTCAGCGCGCAAGCGCCATCCGAGTTCGTAGCCATCAGGATTTTCAAGCGGCGAAATTGTGAAATGGGCATTGGGGCGTTTGGCAAGCTCAAGCCCGGCGCGCATGGCACCGGCGGCCCCCGTTACCTCATTGGCGTGCTGGCCACCGGATATGATGACGGGACGGTCTGATCCCTTGTGGTAACAGGCAGAAACGATACGACCCGCGCGAGACGTCGCGGCAAATGGCTCGCCGGCAATCGTCTGAAGCTCCTGCCGAATACGACAAGCGGTAAAGGGAGTGATCAACGCCTCGACCGGCGCGACATCTTCGGCTTCGGCCTCGGAACGCGTCAAAGGCCGGGTTTCAACCCTGACCCAAAGACAGCCGTCTTTACTGCCCTCGAGAATTTCAGGCACAATCTGGCCCGGCATCAAACCGCGGTCGCCCACTGGCCGGTCAGAGACCTTTTGAAAAATCTCAAGCAAGGAAAAATAGAAATCCTCATGCAGGGATTCCCTGAGACTGATGATCGCATCCACCGGCGACATGGGTAGCCACTCATCCTTGGCAGGATGCAGAACGGTGATATTCAATTCCTCGAAATAGGGCTCATCCTTGCCCCAATCGAAGTCCGACACAGAGGAAAGCGCCGCATAGAAGAGCTGCTCGATATCTGTGTCGAACTGTTCCTCCGAGCCGTCTTGCCAGCGGATCCAACCCGTTGGAGAAAGAGCATCTTCACCGATGCAATCCTTGTGAAAATGATTCGGCGCAAGCACCCTATGGCTTTGCTTGCGGCCATCTTTCCAGGTCAGGTCGACGATATAGAAAAGGTCTGTCCCTGTCTCCGCAGCGACAAAATGCACATCGGCAGGTTTAAGAATTTCAGCCAACGGATAGGCTTCAAGCAAAAAGCGATTGGCGGGCGCGGCATCGTGAACAGGATAGGTAATCGATGCGGTCGCAAGACCCGCGATATCCACGTCTTCAAGAAAGAAGGTTACGAGCGGTTTGAAACTGCTTCGCACACGCGCAATGACGCCCTTGTCTGCAAGGGCCTTTTCAAGCGCCTGACGGCTAACCCGGTCGTCAAACAGCCACAACTCGACCGATTTGTCCCCCTTGACAGCAATGCGATCACGCAAGACATCGACGCTGCGAGGGAAGGTCTGCTCAAGAAGAAGTGTCATAGTGAAGTCTTTCCAGTGGGATCAAGGCGGTCACGCATCCAGTCGCCGAGCAGGTTGAGCCCGAGCACGGTCAACATGATGGCAAGGCCGGGGAACACGCTGACCCACCAGGCAGTTTGCAAATATGACCGGCCTTCCGCCAACATGCCACCCCAGGAAGGAATGGTCGGATCCACCCCAAGTCCGAGGAAAGTGAGGCTGCTTTCGAGAAGGATATTGTTGGCAACATTGAGTGTCATCAAAACGATGACGGGACCTGTAAGATTGGGCAAAAGATGCTGGACGATAATCCGCCAGTCTTTCACGCCGATCGCGCGAGCCGCAAGAATGAACTCCCGATCCCTGAGCGCCAGCACCTGACCGCGCACAAGGCGGGCATATTGCACCCATTGGGAAACGATGAGCAATATGATGGTATTCATCAGACTACCACCGACAATGGCAATGAAGGTGATGGCCAGCAGGATGAAGGGCAACGCAAGCTGGATATCGACAAAGCGCATCATCAGCATGTCGGTAAGCCCACGATAGAAACCGGCAATCAGACCGATTGCCACCCCCAGAACCACTGCGCCAATGACCGAAGTGATCCCGACCAGCAGCGAAATGCGTCCACCTGCAACCACACGGGCCAGAACATCCCGCCCAAGCGGGTCTGAACCAAGCGGGTGGATCGATTTGAGAAAGGGCGGGGTCAAACGCGACATCAGGTCGATCTTGTCAAACCCGCCCGGAAAAAGCTGATGCGCAAACAGTGCCGACAACACGATCAACGTGACCAGAGTCGCGCCCACAATCAGTTCCATGCCCGGTTTGAACCTGCGTTTTTTCGCTTTGCTCTCTGCCATGGGCTCTACTCCGTGCGAATTCGCGGATCGACAAGACCATAGATAATGTCGACAAGCAGGTTGACGATAATGATCATGAGGGAAAGCACCATGATGGAGGCTTGCAGCACCGGATAATCTCGTGCACCCACGGCATCAAAGGCCAGCGTCCCCATGCCGGGCCAGTTGAACACCCTCTCAATAACGACGATGCCCCCCAGAAGCCCCCCGAATTGCAAACCCATATACGTGATCAGCGGAATGGCGCAGTTGCGCAAGGCATGTTTGTAAAGCACCTTGGTCTCGGAAAGGCCTTTGGCGCGTGCCACCATGATATATTGCGAATTGAGCGTTTCCAGCATCGTGGTACGCACAAGACGCACATTGACCGCCATCAGAATGACGCCCATCGTCACCGCCGGCATGATATAGGACAGCCCGCCCGACATGCCACTTGGCGGCAAGAAATTCCAGGTGATCGAAAACAGCAGAACCAGCATGATTGCCAGCCAGAAGTTGGGAAAAGACAACCCAATCAATGAGAAGACGCGGATGATCTGGTCGACGGTCTTGCCTTTGTGGATCGCGGCGGTAATCCCGAGCGGGATGGAAAAGGCGATCGATATGAGCATGGACCAGAAGGCCAGAACCAGCGTTGACGGCAAGGCGTTGCCAATCAGAATGGCCACAGACGTTCCACCCAGAAAGCTGCGCCCGAAATCGAGGGTTATCATGTCCTTGAGGAAGCCGAAATACTGCACGAAGAAAGGTTCGTTGACACCCAACGCCTCACGGATGCGAGCCAGATCGGCCTCGCTGATACTGCCAGCCCCTTGTGTAAGCATCAATGCCGGATCGCCTGTCATGCGAATGGCATAGGATACCAGCAATGTGACGATGAGCGTGGCGAAAATCGCTTGCAGCATGCGTTTGACAATAAACCCGGCCATTCAGCTGACCTCCGTCTGGTCTTCTCTGGAAACTTGAAATCTAAGGGAAGCATTTCAAAGCCGGGGAGCGACAAACGCCCCTCCCCGACCTGATTGGTTTGCTTATTTCTTGATGGAAACCGTGTTGAATTTGACTCGGTTGTCCGGAGCTGGTTCAAAGCCTTCAACCCGTTTGTTGACGCCATAGATGGCTTTAAGGCTGTAAAGCGGCATTTCCAGAACATCATTGGCGATGTAGCCAGCAATGTCTTTCAGCAACTCTTCGCGTTTTGCTACATCGGTCATCGGGCGCTGCTCTTCCAGCATTGCGTCCAGTTTGGTATCCGTTCCATATGGATTCCATTTCTGACCCGTGTGGTAGAGCAGATAAGCAGTGTTATCATAGTCCAGTGTCCAGCCGCCCCAGCTCTGCTGGAACATGGCACCGGTTTTGCCCTGAGGAACGATGTCATTGAGGAAGACACTGTTTTCATAAGGCTTGATTACAGCTTTAAGACCAACCGCTTGCAGATAGGCGCCAACAGCCTGAACCACTTCGTTGAAGGTTGGCTTACCTGCGCGGATATCAATCTGAACTTCGGAACCCGGAGCAACGCCGGCATCTTTGAGAAGTTTTTTGGCTTCTTCAGGATTGTAAGGAAGCGGTTTCAGATCTGGATCGAAGCCAAAGGACAATGAGCTCTGGAAGCTGGCGATCTGTTCGGCTTCACCTGCAAGCAAGGATTTGATGATGGTTTCGCGGTCAACTGCCATGACGATTGCCTTGCGGACATTGACGTCGGCAGTGATACCATCACGGTTATTGAAGCGCAGCCCATAAACGGCCGGGCCGGTTGTCGACATGACGTCCAGTTTGGCATCATCCTTGACCACAGACAGCATGCTGATTGGCAAATCTTCGACTATATCAAGGCGACCTGCCTGCAATTCGGCAACCGCAGTGGTTTTTTCAGAAATGAAGCGATATTCCAGATCGGAAATCTTCGGAGCGCCACCCCAGTAATCAGGGTTGGCGGTCAATTCCAGATCAACCTTCGGCTCGTAGGAAACGAAGCTGAACGGGCCGGTACCAACCGGATGGGTGTTGAAATAGTCTTCGCCTTTTTCTTCGATATATTTCGGCGGAACAATCATCGCACCATAGCCGGCAAGCTTGGTCAACAGAACCGGATCTGGCTGATTGAGATGGAAGTCAACCGTATAATCATCAATGATTTCAACACTTTTGATAGATGTATAGTTGGCGCGCTGCGGCCCTTTGGCCCCGATTTCACCCAACATGCGATCAAAGGTGAATTTCACCGCTTCTGCATTGAATGGCTCGCCATTGTGGAACTTGACGCCTTCACGCAGTTTGAACTGAATGCGCAAACCATCGTCCAGAACGTCCCAACTGGTAGCAAGACCAGGATGCAGTTTTGCACTGGTGTCGCGTTCCGTAAGACCATCATAAATGTTGGAGCCGACAGCACCCCATGCGACAAGGAAGGTATCAATCGGATCCCAGCTGCCCGGATCAAGAGCAACGGAAACAGAGAGCTTGCCTTCAGCCATGGACGGACTGACAACGGCCCCCATGCTGGCAACAGTGATAGCCATCACTGCGGCGGTGGTTTTCAGGATATTTTTCATGCTTTTCTCCCCTGTTCTGGAGTGATGAGGTATTTGTTATTGGTTGGCGACAATGTGACCGGGCTTGACTTCACTATGCGTCAGAAGCTCTGGTTCATTTCCAACTGCCCGAATGGGGCTTGGAATTTCGGCTTCATTGATAGCAAGCATGACCCGTTTGCCAGGATCCGCCACTGGCACAGATGCCAGTAGATTTCGGGTGTAGGCGTGCTGCGGGTCTTCAAAAATCTGTCTACGGCTGCCAGCTTCCACTATCTGTCCCAAATAGAGCACAGCCACGCGATGGCTCATCTGTTCGACAACCGCCATATCGTGACTGATGAAGAGATAGGACAGACCCCTTTCGGCCTGTAAGTCCATAAACAGACTGATTATCTGTGCCTGAACCGACACATCGAGTGCAGACAGTGCCTCATCGGCAATGATCAGTTCGGGGTCAGATGCAAGGGCACGGGCGATACAGATGCGTTGGCGCTGTCCGCCGGAAAATTCATGCGGGAAACGATTGGCATGCTCGGCCAACAGCCCCACCCGCTCGAGCAACTCGCTGACGCGCGTCTTGATCGCAGCGTCATCATGCAGGATATCATGGGTACGAATCGGCTCGGCAATGGAAAAGCCAATGGTTTTGCGCGGATCAAGCGAGGCGTAAGGGTCTTGGAAAATATATTGAATTTTCTTTCTGAGCGCTCGTCTTTCCGAACCGCTCATGCTGGCAAGACTTTCACCCTTGAATGTAATGGTGCCAGACTGGCTTTCCTGTAGCTGCTGAATTGTACGGCCAATGGTGGATTTGCCTGAACCACTTTCACCAACCAGCGCCAGCGTTTCTCCCGGATAGATATCAAGGCTGATCTTCTCGACCGCATGAACCCTGTGTGTCGGGCGCCCGATCCAGGACTTCTTGACATTGAAACGCACAACCAGATCCCTGACACCGATCAGCGGATCGCTGCCATACTTGGCGGTATTCTGTATGCGCTCCTCCCCTTCGGTGCGCTGACCGCTCTCATCATAGATGGAGATCGGGAGACGCTTTGGGAAATCCTCGCCGTTCATGGCTCCAAGACGCGGCACAGCGGACAAAAGGGTCTGGGTATAGAGATGTTGCGGGGCCTTGAAAATATCCGTGACGGGCTGCTGCTCCATCTTGTGGCCCTTGCGCATGACGACAACATCGTCAGCCATCTCTGCCACCACTGCCATATCGTGGGTGATAAAGATGATGCCCATATCAAGGCTTTCCTTCAAATCGCGAAGGATCGCCAGAATCTGGGCCTGAATGGTAACGTCCAGTGCAGTTGTCGGCTCGTCGGCAATCAGCAGCTTGGGACGGCACGCCAGCGCCATCGCGATCATGACACGCTGACGCATGCCGCCTGACAGTTGGTGTGGATATCGGTTGATGATGCTTTCGGCATCTCCCAGCCGCACCATCTTGAGCAGCTTGACACCTTCCTTGAGGGCATCATTGCGCGACATGCCTTCATGCAATTGCAGCACTTCGGCAATCTGATCCCCCACGGTAAAAACAGGATTTAGCGAGGTCATGGGCTCCTGAAAGATCATGGCAATTTCCTTGCCACGAATGGAGCGCATGTCCTTTTGGGAAAGCGTCAGAAGATCCTGCTGGCCCGCTTTTCCGGAAAAAAGGATCCGGCCCGACTGATACCGTGCACCGGACATGTCTGCCAGCCGCAGGATGGACAAAGCCGTAACGGACTTGCCCGAACCGCTTTCCCCAACAATTGCCAAGGTCTGACCAGAGCGAACCGAAAAACTGAGATTTTCAATGACACTCTCTTGCCCGAAGGCAACGGTCAGATTTTCAACCTCGATTAGATTGGAAGAATGGGGATCACTTTCATTCACTGGTTAAACTTTCAAACGATCAAGGCAGACTCCTGCAACCAAGGGCAAATAGGTCTCTCCCGAAATAAAGAATCGACTTGGAAAACACTTGGAATTCTGCTTGCGGAGCAAATGATGCGGGTGTCTCTGAGAGCATCAGAAATTTGTATTAGTCATGTCGACAATAAATATGATAAAAGAATAAAAGTCAACTAGTTGCAGCAAGAGATGAAGGTAAAATATTCCCTACATTTCTAGGTCAAATTGACAATGGTCACAGAAATTTGGCCAAATACTGCTGTTTTCAAGAAACAGACTCCGCCCTTAGTGACAACACGTACCGCCTCGGCCACTTATATTACAGATCACCAAGGCAACCTGACAACACAACCGGCTCACACATGAATGCCGCGCTCTTCCTCTCCTTCAAAGGTCGATGAAAAGAAGCATGAATTGGACGATCCCAAGGCTTGGATGCAACGCTCGCACGCCCCTTGCCCGGCACCACGAACGCGCCATGAACGCACCGTGAAAAGGAACTATCTGCCATCCCAAGGCAGCAAAAAGCCGGGCCCATGGGTCCGGCTTGATGGTGTTTGCGGTTTTTCTTTGCGGGAAACTATGAAAATATCGCGTGTAAAAACTAGACAGGCCAGATCTGTTGCAGCTTTTCTCCTGCAAGAATGCGCTCGCGAGCCGTCGCTTCCTGCTTGCCAAGAGCATCAGCCTGATCAGCAACGGCCTTTACATGTTCCTTGGGGATAACCACGAGACCGTCGATATCACCAAAAATGACATCTCCGGGTTTGACGGTTGCCTTGCCGATCTGAAGCGGAACCTGGCTCTTGACCGGTTCCTTCTTGCCAGTGATACCAATCGGACTCGGAGCCGTGCCAAAAAGCGGATAGCCAAGCTCACGAACCTGAGCCAGGTCACGCACGGTGCCATTGACCACTGTGGCAACAGCTCCGGAAGTTTTTGCACCGGTACTCATCAATTCGCCCGAGCAGGATCCCGGAGCACAAGACGCATCACACACCATGACTGCCCCTTTGGGAGCACGATCGATGGCATTGTGATACACATCCTGAGGCACACCCCTGCGTTCTGAGGGAGCGAACAGAACCGTGACAGCAGGTCCACAGACCACCTCTCCGGGTTTCAGCGCCCCAAGCAAAGAGATCCCTTCAAGGCATCCCCACAACCCCAGTGCTTCCATGCTGTCATGAATATCGCCCGAGTACCATTTCTTCAGACGTTCGACGGCCTCCCAATCGGTGTCGGAATAATCGAATTCAGCCATTTTCATCCTCTTTCTTGGCCTGTTTCAAATTGGATTGTTCGATGGCCTGACGCAGATAATCGGCGCTGTTGTCAATCTGGGCACGGATGCGTTCCATTGCCCCTGTCTTGTTGCGCTGACAGATCAGGTCATAGATCTCTTCATGCTCCTCATAGGCATCCCTCAAGGACTTGATGGGAACACGACTGGTTACATGGATCACATCGTTGATCAGACCGGAAAAGTTATCATAGATATGCATCAGGATCTGATTGTTCGTGGCATGAACAAGCGCCAGATGAAAGGCAGCATCCGCATCAACAAAACCGGCAAAATCCTTCTCGTCACGCGCCATCTTCATAGACTCGAGCGCTTCATCAACCTTCGGCATCTCCGGCAGCTCGCCATCAGTCAGTATTTCCAGCACTTCGGATTCGATCATGCGGCGCACTGTCATCAATTGCAGCAAATAGTCGGGATCGGAATAGAACTGCTGCCGTACGGTCACGGCCAATGCATCCAGATAACTGTTTACATCTTCACGCACCACTTCCGTGCGCTCTCCGTGGCGCCGTTGCACCAGTCCCTTGACTTCCAATTCCTGGATTGCTTCCCTCACCGCCCGGGTCGAGACCCCAAATTCACGGGCAATCGCGCTTTCCGACTCAAGCCTGTCCCCGACTTTGAGCTCGCCATTCAGAATCCGACTCTCCAACACAGCAGAAACAGCCGTGTGCAAACGGCCCCTGCGCAAAGGCATTTCAGGTATGGTGGTTGTTTCAAGTTCTTTGGACATTTAACTACCATTAGCCAATCAGTTTGCTCACCATATTACTTATGACATGAGACATAAGTCAAGAGGAATTCGCATTTTGCTCTTTTGAAATGCATTCTTTCATCCCTCTACCCGAGATTACTTTTTGACAGCCAAATATCAGACTTTCGTTTAATCACCATCTTGTGAGCCGCAGAATTCTGCCAAAAATCACGATTTTCCCCACATCCGACCAGTAATTAGAACATATGACACATGTTGACTCTTTCAATGACATATGTCATAAGACTTGAGTTTTAGAAATTTGCCGAGCCATGAAGATTTCATCTCAAGCACGTGGAGGGTGCTTCTTCATCAGACTCGGCAAAGAAACGGAGGAACTCATGTTTAAATTTTCGTCATTCGGCAAAGTCGGAGCGTTGGCAGGGGCAGCCCTGATTGCAGGCACAGCCTTGATGATGTCTGCATCAGCCAATGCACAGACAATTGCTGATATCGAAGCAAAACAGAAAGTCACGATTGGGGTGCTGACAGGCATCCCCCCATATGACGTCACTGACTCATCGGGCAAAACCGATGGCTTCCTTGTCGACATTGCACGCGACATCGCAGCTGACATCGGCGTTGATCTCGAAGTCGTTCCCGTCAACAACGCGTCTCGTGCCGCATCGCTTGAATCCGGCCGCGTTGATCTTCTCGTTGCTCACATGACGGCAACCCCGGAACGCGCCAAGATCTTTCGCATGACCAACCCCTATGGTGCATATGAAATGCGCTTCATTGCTCCGGTTGGCATGGAACTGAAAAAACTCGATGATCTGGCAGGCAAACGCGTTTCTGTACCAAAAGGCTCCACCCAGGACGCAGCTGTCAGCGGCTATGGCATCGACGGACTGGAAGTTGTCCGCTTTGATGACGACGCCCTTGCAATGCAGGCTCTTATTTCCGGTCAGGTTGACGCGACCGCGGCAGTTGCAGCGGTTGCTAATGACGTGATCGCAAAACGCGGTCTGGCCGAGAAATTCGAAGTGAAATCGGAAGTTCCAATCTTCACCTTGTATTGGTCAATGGCTGTTCGCAAAGATGCTCAGGAACTGCATCAGTGGCTGAACAACTTCATCTACTATGAAGAAATCACGGGCCGTTTGGACGAGCTGCATAACAAATGGATTGGGTCTCCCATTCCTGGCGGCAAGCTCCCCACCTTCTGATCTTGAAGAACAGAAGCCTCTAGCCGGAGAAAGTTGCTTTCTCCGGCTTCATCAAGAGGACGGACAAAATGGCATATGAAATGAACTTTGCGCCCGTTTTAGCTCGGGCGCCAGAGCTGATCGACGGCGCGATAGCGACCATCGAGCTCTCGGCCAAATCGATCTGCATCGGGTTGATCATAGGATTGGGCGTTGCGTTGATACGCTTCAACAGAGTGCCGATCCTGAAGAATATCGCTGCCTTCTATGTTGAGACCTTTCGAAACACTCCCCTACTGGTCCAGCTCTTTCTGTTATTCTTCGGCCTACCCTTTCTAGGCGTCAGACTTACGGCGACAGAGTCGGCAATCGTTGCAGTTTCCCTCAACCTGGGAGCCTATTCGGCAGAGATTTTCAGGGCAGGCCTTGACGCCATCCCGAAAACCCAGATCGAAGCTGGCCTGGCCCTTGGCCTCTCGCGCCTTCAGACGATGCGATATGTGGTGATCCTGCCGGCACTCAAAGTGATCTATCCCTCCCTCACCGGACAGTTGACCCTTACGCTTCTGGGAACCTCGATCACCTCGGCGATCTCGGCGACAGAATTGACGCTGGCAGGTGCAAAAATCGAGAGCCAGACCTTTCGAAGTCTGGAGACCTATATCGTGCTGGCTGTCATGTATATCGCAATCACATTCACGTTCAGGGCCGTTTACACCCTGGTCGGCAAATGGCTGTTCAGACGGAAAGTTCCCAAGGCTTCCATCGTTGCAGCAACCATCATGGATGAGGAGACCAGTCAATGATTCAAGACTTTGGATGGGGAAGCCTGCAATTCCTGTTTCTCGGTCTGCTCTGGACGGCCGGACTGGCTTTCATCACTTTCATCGCGGGTGGCATTCTGGGCATGCTCTTTGCTCTTGGCCGCACTCTTGGCCCGGCCTGCATCAGAATTCCGATCAAGATCTATATCGAGCTTATTCAAGCCACTCCCCTCTTGATCGTGGTCTTCCTGGCCTACTACGGTCTCAGCTTTTTGGGACTTTATCTCCCGCCACTGGCGGCAGCAGCAATATCGATGACGGTCTATGCCACGGCCTTTCTGGCCGACATATGGCGCGGATGTATCGAGGCTGTGCCTAAGGGGCAATGGGAAGCGGCCGACTCTCTGGGCCTTAGCGGATCGGAAAGACTGCGTTATGTCATCCTGCCTCAGGCGCTGCGTATTGCGGTTGGACCGACCGTCGGTTTCATGGTGCAGATCGTCAAGAACACCTCTGTCACCGCCCTCATCGGCTTTGTGGAGCTGACCCGTGCTGGCACCCTACTTAACAATATGACTTTCCAGCCATTTCACGTCTTCATGTCCGTCGCCGCGATGTATTTCATCGTGTGCTACCCGTTGTCCTGGTGGAGTGAGAAACTGAAGGAGAGGCGTCATGCCAACAGTGCTGCGAATTGACAATCTGACCAAAGCCTACGGGGCGCTGACCGTTCTGAATGGCGTCAATATCGAGATTGAAACCGGCGATGTCGTTGCCGTGATCGGACGATCCGGATCGGGCAAGAGTACGATGCTTCGCTGCATCAACGGGCTTGAAAAATTCCAGGGTGGCACCATCGAAGTTGCGGGCCACAAACTGGGAAGCGGCAAGTCCAATCTCAGGGCCCTGCGCACGGATGTGGGAATGGTGTTCCAAAGCTACAACCTCTTCCCTCACCTCACAGTGGCGGAAAACATCACCCTTGCTCCCAAAGTGGTGCGCAAGCTGCCGAAATCGGAGCATCCGGAACTGGTCAAGAGCGTTCTGGCCAGAGTTGGACTGTCCGACAAGGCTGAATCCTATCCCGACGAACTGTCTGGTGGACAACAACAACGCGTAGCAATTGCCCGGTCTCTGGCGATGCAGCCCAAAGTCATGCTCTTTGACGAGGTTACCTCGGCCCTTGATCCCGAGCTGACCGGTGAGGTTCTCAAGACCATCACCGAATTGGCAGAGACTGGTATGACGATGGTTCTGGTCACCCACGAAATGGGCTTTGCACGCGGTGTCGCCAACAAGACGGTCTTCATGAATGAAGGTCTCGTCTGGGAAGCGGGCCCGTCCGCGGAAATGTTCGACAATCCCAAAACCGAAGAGCTGCGTTGTTTCATTCAACCCAACTTGAAATAGGGCCCGATCAGACGCCGGACCTTTGCAAATGTGTCTGTTAACAAAATTACAAGCGCCATCATACGCTTGATGTTACAGGAGAATATCCAATGCCTTGTCCTAAAAACACAAGTCTTGCCATCAAAATGGCTGCCAATGAACCTGTTTTTGGTTCCACTTTCTACACCGGCTCTACTGCTCCCATCGAAGCTGCGGGCAACTGGGGTCTGGATTTCGCTTTCATCGATGCCGAACACACTCCGACAAATATAGATGCCCACATGGAAAAGCTCGTCATGGCAGCGCTTCTAAACGGGATCGCACCGCTGGTTCGCGTTCGCGGCACAAATGAATGGGACATCCGCAAAGCGCTTGAATTCGGCGCAACAGGCATCATCGTCCCGCAGGTTGGTACAGCCGATCAGGCACGGGAAATCGTCAGGGCTGCGAAATTCCCGCCGATCGGTCGTCGCGGTGGTGACGCAAGTTGCCGCTCTGCCGGATTTGCCGGACCCGACTTCAAATGGTCAACCTACATGGAAACCGAGAACCGGGATCGCCTGGTCATTCCGATGGCCGAAAGCTATGAATTCTTCGACAATATCGACGAAATTCTGGACGTCGAAGGGTTGGACGTCATCAACTTCGGCCCCGCCGACTACTCGATCTCGCGCCGGATTTCCATCGACTATTCCATGTCCGATCCGGAAGTTGAGGACAAGCTTGCCGAACTGATCGAGAAGTCCCATGCACGCGGTATCAAGGTCATGGCACCTTGCGTTCCAACCACACCGGAAAATGTTGCCAACCTCAAAGCCAAGGGCGTCGACATGATCATCATGGGCAATGACGTTCTGTTCCTCAACGAAGGTCTGCGTAAAGCGCGTCAGGCGATCGATGCCTGATCGATCCGCCCAATCAGAAGAAAATATCGAAGGAAATGAAAATGTATGATCCGTTTTCCGTTAAGGACCATGTCGCAATTGTGACCGGCGGTCTGGGTCAGATCGGCACCCAGATTTCGACCACTCTCGCCCAGGCAGGCGCAAAGGTTGCCATCTATTCACGCCGCCCTTTCTCGGACGCACAGATTGCGGAAAAGTTCCCGGGCCTCGAAAAGAATATCAAGGTCTATGAAGCCAGCGTCACAGACAAGGACGCCCTGATCAAGGCAACCGACCAACTGATCAAGGACTGGGGTGTTCCCGATATCCTGGTCAACAATGCAGGCATCGACTCCAAACCCGATGGCGATGCAGACCAGAATGCCCCCTTCGAGGTTTACCCGAAGAAATACTGGGACGATATCATTGACACGAACCTCACCGGCGTCATGCTGACCAGTCAGGTGGTCGGCTCCAAGATGGCCGCTGCCGGTAAAGGCTCGATCATCAATATCGGTTCGATGTATGGCATGGTTTCCCCGAATCAGGCGCTCTATGCCTATCGCGAGGAGCGTGATGGCAAACCCTTCATCAAGGCCATTTCCTACGCGGCCTCAAAATCGGGCCTTATCAACCTGACCCGTTATCTGGCGACCTACTGGGCCAAAAAGGGCGTGCGCGTCAACCTTGTCACCTATGGCGGCGTCAAAACCGGATCATTCGACAAGGAATTCATCGATGCCTTCCTTGAACGCGTCCCGATGGGTCGTCAAGCCAACATCGAGGAGTTCAGCCCGATCATTCACTTCCTTGGATCTGAAGCCTCTTCCTACATGACCGGGGCAAACCTGGTCCTGGATGGTGGTTTCACCAGCTGGTAAGCATTCGGTGCTGCCGAAAGAAACAAGAGTTCTTCCCAAGTCCAAAAGAATGGCTATCGACGGGGCATTCCCGCCGGTAGCCCTAGCTTGTGAGAGGAGATTGCAGATATGACGCGCATTGCACTTGTTGTAAGCGGCGATTTGCGCGAAAGCGCTAATACCACTTGTTGGCCTGCCCAGAAGGCCATGGAGGACAAGCTGACCCAAGTTCTGGCCGCAATGGGCCATGAGCTGTGGCGAGCACATCCGATCAAACCCGAAGGGCACGGCTTCATTGCCTCCCAGCGCGAAGGCATGGACATTTTCGCAGGAATTGACCCCGACATGCCATTGATCGTGGCTGAATCCGTGTGGCAATATAGCCACCATGTATTGCCAGGCCTTCTGACGCACAAAGGTCCAATTCTGACCGTGGCCAACTGGTCGGGACAGTTCCCGGGCCTGGTCGGCATGCTAAACCTGAATGGCTCGCTCACCAAGGCCGGGATCCCCTACTCGACCCTCTGGAGCCGCGACTTTGACGATGACTTTTTCCTTGATGGTCTCAAATCATGGCTTGAAACCGGCAAAGTCGAACATGACCAGTCCCATGTAAAACCCTTCGATGTCGCAACTGTCGCAGCCGAAGACAAGGCGCTTGCGAGCAGGATTGCTTCCGATTGGCATCAGAAAAAGCTGATCATGGGCGTGTTCGATGAGGGCTGTATGGGTATGTACAACGCTATCATCCCCGATGAGCTTCTCATGAAAATGGGCCTGTTCAAGGAACGCTTGTCCCAGTCCGCCCTTTATTTTGCAGCCACACAAGTCCCCCTTGAAGAAGGCAAAGCCGCTTATCAGTGGCTGCTTGGCAAAGGCATGACCTTCCATTTCGGCTCTGACCCGAAAACCGAGCTGACCGAAGATCAGGTTGTCGATCAATGCCGCATGTATATCGCAGCGGTGCGCCTGGCCGATCAATTCGGCTGCGCGGCGATTGGTATCCAGTATCAGCAGGGGCTCAAGGATCTCTGGCCAGCCTCAGACCTTGTTGAAGGCCTGCTCAACAACGCCGAACGCCCACCCGTCACTCGTGCGGATGGCTCCATCATTCGTGACGGCGAACCCATCGTTCATTTCAATGAAGTGGATGAATGCGCCGCGCTAGATGCCCTGATGATCAATCGGGTTCATGCCGAGTTAGACCAACCAATCGAAACAACCCTGCATGACATTCGCTGGGGTGACATAGACGCATCGGGCACCGTCGATGATTTCGTCTGGGTCTTCGAAATTTCAGGCGCAGTCCCGGCCGCACACAACAAGGGCGGCTGGGCCGGATCGGAAAGCTATCGGCAACCGGCAATGTTCTTCCCCGCAGGGGGTGGCACGCTCAAGGGCTATGCCAAGGCAGGCGACATCGTCTGGAGCCGCGTTTTTGTCGAAGGTGGATCGCTGCATATGGATATCGGACGTGGCAAGGCCCATGAGCTGCCCGCCAGTGAATGCGAACGCCGCAGCAAGGCAACCGACTATCCTTGGCCGATCATGAATGCCACCCTTTGCGGTGTTGACCGCGATCACATGATGGGACGCCACAAGGCCAACCATATTCAGGTCGCTTACGTGGATGACGAAGCCTCAGCCCGCCGTGTCATTGCGCTGCGCTCAGCACTCGCCAACGAGCTTGGTATCACGGTCTGCCACTGCGGAGACATCTGAGCAGGATCAGAGAGTTTCCTCGATGGCAAAAAACAAAAGCGCCACGGCAATGCCGGCGGCGCTTTTGTTGTTATGAATGAAGCAACTTCATGCCAGACACAGGCATTCCGCATGCTAGCCGTTTGCCCTGCCAATCCGACTGACGAGCACAGCCATGATGCGTTCGTAAAGGGCGGAGCCAAGAACCGCATCCTCGATGCCAAAGTCAATGCTGGGATTGTCGTTAACCTCGATAATGCTGGGGCCGGACGGGGTCAGTTTCAGATCCACACCATAGAGGCCATTACCGATCAACTGCGTGCTCTTGAGCGCACAATTGATAACTTCGGCAGGGACCTTCTCTACAGGAACCGTTTCATGATCCCCCTCGCTTACGGAGCCATCATTTTCATATTCATAGATTTTCCAAGCACCGCTGACCATGTAGTATTTACATGCGAAAATGGCTTCACCATCGAGGATGCCAATGCGCCAGTCATAATCGGTCGGCATATATTCCTGCATCATCAAGAGATCGGTCTTCTTGAAGAGCTGGGAACTGATCGCGCTGAACTCTTCCGAATTCTCAACCTTGAAAACGCCCTTTGAAAAGCAGCCATCCGGAATCTTCATGATACCGGGAAACTCCAGCGAACCGATCATCTGCTTGGCGCGTTTCTTGTCAAAGATCACGGTTCTGGGCGTCGGAATACGGTTTGTCTTCAGAAGCTCCGCCAAATAGATCTTGTTGGTGCAGCGCAGGATCGAATCAGGATCATCAATGACCGGCATCCCCTCCTGCAACGCCCGTTTGGCAAAGCGATAGGTGTGATGATCGAGCGCCGTCGTTTCGCGAATGAAAAGCGCATCAAATTCCAACAGACGCCGATAGTCCTTGGCAGTTATGAAATCTGCTCTTGCGCCAACCGCAATGGCAGCATCAGCAAATGCAGCCAAAGCCTTGGCATCACTGGGAGCGCTTTCCTCATTCGGATTTGCCAGAATGGCGATGATAGCAGACGGGGCCTTTTTCATGGCCGGCTTTGCCAGGCTTCCCTTCAGAAAGGCCTTGAGCGCTGTATTAAATTTGACCTTGTCGTCAGCTGACAGCTTATGGATCGACACAGCTTCAATATCCGCAATGCTGCCCGAGCCATCCCGCTTGAGCAGAATGCGAATGATTGGACAACGGAACAGATCGAATGCCTGTCTGGCGATCTTGCGAAAAAGAGGATTTTCGGTGCGTCCGAAATGAATGTCGATATGATCTGGAAGGATATTTGTCTCCAGATCGTTCAACATGGTTTGCAATGTCAGTGTCGCCCGTTTGTGAATACGTTTCCAGTTGATGTCGAGCAACGCATCGGCTTCGGGCAGACATCTCTCCTTGCGCGCATTGGCAAGCAGCGAGCAATAATAGCCAAGAGACATCGGCTCGTAAGAGCGTGCCAGATTGATAATGCGTCGACCTGAAACGCCATATTCGAGCGCCAGATAGTCACGCACTGTCATCACCCGGCAGCCTTGAGGAACCATCTCCAGGTCAGAAAGACGATCAACAATAATGATCGGCAACCGACTGCGATTTGCAGGAGCAGTTCCCTCGAGAATATTATCCAGATGCCGCACCATCCGAATACCGTCGGCACCATCTTCATAAAATCCGGGCAGTTCCGCATCAATACTGTAGCCGCGGCGGGTATAGATCTCACGGGCGCGAGCATTCTCGATGCGCACTTCCAGCGAAAGCACCCCGCGTCCAGTCTCCCGGGCGATGGCCTCCGCCCCGGCCAAAAGCTCGGTGCCAATCCCCTTGCCCTGTTCTCCGGGCAATACAGCCAGAGAATAGAGTCGGGCGACATCTGAACCACTGCGCAGAAGAACGACGACATACCCCAGAATCAAGTCCTCATCATTGACCGCAAGGATCAATCGCGACGTGTCATTCCGGATGAAGGAACGGAAGGACCGGGCGCTGATGACGTCGCTGGTAAAGCAGGTATTTTCAAGCACGACAAGCTGATCGAGATCTTCGATCTTGGCAGTGCGAAGCATGACGCTTTGAGGGTTGGAGATAGACACTGATAAGCTCCCAGAATTGAGAGAAATAAATCTCGTATCCGCGTGTTACAACAGGATGCCGAGCTATAACTTACAAGCCAGACGCTGCATAGGAAAAAAACAGGTTTTCAGCTGCTAAGTATCCGCGGATTCCCGCATCTGTCTATGTTAGCTCAATAATTCAATCGTGCCAAGGGACTAGCTCCAGGGGAGGCCAGGTCCTCGACGACCTATCCAATCACTCCATGATCCTCGCGAACACCACCTGCCCCCTTTCAAGATCTGATTTTCAGATGGTCAAAGCAAGTTAGATCACGTTCGCTTCAATCGGCCTCACACCGGTGAAAGTCCGATGCAATTTACCATTGGGAAACATTGTTGAAACTTCTTGACGACATTTCTTGAACTATTTAATAAGCGACCTTATTATAAGTGGACTTATTAATTTTTGAGCAGCACCAATGTCCGAAACCAACGACGACCTTCACTTGGGCTATTTGATTTACGAAGTCTCCAGGCTCATGCGCAGGCTCTATGAGCAAGAAGCAAAAAGTCTGAATCTCACAATGCAACAAGCGCGCGTTATCAGCTTCCTGAACAATCATCCCGGTGGCATCTCTCAGACGCAGATTGCAAACGCCTTCGATAGAGATCCGATGACCATGAGCGGAATACTTGATCGATTGCAGAAACGAGAACTCGTGAAACGTGTCGTTGACCCCTCTGATAGCCGGGCCAAGCTGGTCTTGCTTACAGAGGAGGGAGAATGTCTTTACAAGAAAGCAAAAGCTGTCGGCTCCGAAATTCGGGAGAAGCTTACAGACAGGGTTTTCGGTCGGCTCTCGAACAGTCAAAAAGATGCTTTAGTTGAAGGACTTGAAGCCATTCGGGACGAGTTGGGTGAGCTGTCCTATGGCCATAAGGAAGATGAAAAATGAGTGGCAATAGCCCAAATATGTCGAACGAAGACGATAATATGACGCAGGAGACTTCAGGGTCTCCAGTTCTTGTCAAGGCAGACAATGATGAAAATGCAGCAGCTGCCAAACCATCCCCCAAGAGAAATCCCTTTCGACTCATTCTGATGATGATCGTGCCACTGGCGCTATTGCTTGCTGGCGGTTGGGTCTGGCTCACTGGCGGACGTTTTGAAGAAACGGACAATGCTTATGCACAGCAGGCCGTTGTGTCCATTTCTGCCGACGTTTCGGGCAGAATTCTTTCAGTTGATGTTTCTGAAAACCAACCGGTAAAGGCAGGAGACACCCTTTTCTCATTGGATCCGGAGCCATTCGAGATTGCGATCGATCAGGCCCAGGCCTCCCTGAACAAGGTTCGCCTCGATGTCGAGCAATTGAAAGTCAACCATCTGACCGCAATCACATCCCTTGAGACCGCACGTTCGGCTTTGAATATCCAGCAAGAGCTTTACAACCGCAAAGAAATTCTGGCTGAGAAAGGTGTCAGCTCCAGCAGCAGTCTGGATGAGCTGAAATTATCGCTGGTTCAGGCCAAGAGCGCAGTCACAAGCGCCGAGAAGCAGGTTGAAAATGCTCTGGCTGCTTTGGGTGGCCAAGCGAATATCGAAACCGATGCGCATCCGCTGGTTCGTGCCGCCCTTGCCAATCTGAGACTTGCAAAACGCAATCTGGAGAAATCGATTGTCAAGGCACCTGCGGATGGGATTGTCAGCCAGATTGACAACATCAACACCGGGCAATATGTGGCCGCTGGCAGCGAAATGGCCATGCTATTCGAAGTCAGTGACAGTTGGGTCGACGCCAACTTCAAGGAAACCCAACTCGAAAACATTCGCATCGGCATGCCTGTCGAAGTCATTTTCGACGCCTATCCCAAAAAGTCCTTCAAAGGCAAGATCGCAAGCATAAGCTCCGGTACAGGAGCAGAATTTTCTCTCATCCCTGCCCAGAACGCGACCGGCAACTGGGTCAAGGTTGTTCAACGTGTTCCCATTCGCATCGAGTTTGAGTCAAGCGAAAGCACAGACCTGATCCGGGCTGGATTGAGTGCCGCTGTCAGCGTGGATACCGGCAGTTCCACTTGGGATCGCCTGTAGTAGAAACAACCCAGAAAAAAAGAACAAGTGAAGTAGCAAGAGGCGCGGACGCATTCGGCATCCGGCCTCTCCGAGAAGACAATATGGCAAAAAATATAGGTGAATCAGCCCCCGCCGTCGTGGTCAAGAACAAGGGGTTGCTGACGGTGGCTGTCATGCTTGCCACCATAATGCAGGTGCTCGATACAACGATCGCAAACGTTGCATTGCCCCACATGTCTGCGTCTCTGGGAGCCGCGCAACATGAGATTACCTGGGTATTGACTTCCTATATCGTCGCATCGGCCATTGCCACGCCCATCACGGGCTGGATGAGTGACCGTATCGGCCAGAAGACCCTGTTCCTTGGTGCCATTGCGGGCTTCACGCTTGCTTCCGCACTCTGTGGCATGGCGACCAGCATAGGTGAAATGGTTGCCTTTCGAATCCTGCAAGGCCTGTGCGGGGCCATGATCGCTCCGCTTGCACAAACGATCATTCTGAACATCAACCCCAAGGAACGCGTGGCTCAGGCCATGGCAATTTACGGCGTAGGTGTGATGGTAGCCCCGATTGTTGGCCCCACATTGGGAGGATGGTTAACTGAAAGCGTTAACTGGCGCTGGGTTTTTCTGGTCAATATTCCGGTTGGGATTCTATGTCTGACGCTTTTGACAATCTACATGCCCAACAGTGAAGTCAGAAATCGCCGCTTCGACTTCTTCGGCTTCGCCATGTTGGCTTTGGGCATCGGGGCATTGCAATTGATGCTTGACCGTGGCTCCGACAACAACTGGTTCCAATCAACTGAAACATGGATCGAACTTGCCTTGGTCATTGCAGGTTTGTGGGTCTATTTGATCCACTCGCTGACGGCGCAGACACCTTTTGTCGATCTGCGCATCTTCAAGGATCGAAACTTTGCACTGGCCTCGATTTTCATGTTCCTGATCGGCATGACGATGTTCTCGGGACTGGCTCTGCTGCCACCGTTGTTACAGAACTATCTTGGCTATTCGGTAATAGCGACCGGAGAGTTAATGGCTCCGCGTGGCGTGACATCCATGATATCCATGATGATCATCGGCAAGTTCGGGGACCGGATCGACAACCGCATCATGATGGTGTTTGGCGCCGTGATAATGACCCTCGCCCTTTACATGATGACCGGATTCAACCTTCAAATGGATTCACGTTTGATCATTGTCACGGGGGCTTTGCAGGGATTCGGCATGGGATTCATTTTCGTCCCGCTTTCCGCATTGGCCTTTTCCACCTTGTCCACCAGACTGAGAGGGGATGCCACATCCATGTATGCCCTTGTCAGGAACATGGGGCAAGGCATCGGGGTTTCGATGGTCTCGGCGGTTCTGGCCAATATGACGCAAGTCAACCACGCCGAATTGGCCGAGAGACTGACCAGCGCATCCAAGGCAGTTCAACGGACACTTCCCGGATTGATCGACGGTTCAGCCAGCGCGGTCTATTCGGCCAATTCGCTCGTAACCCAGCAGGCAGCCATTTTGAGTTTCATCGATGATTTCTGGCTTATGGCTGTGCTGAGCCTGGTATCCATTCCTCTTCTGTTGCTGTTGCGCAAGCCAAAAGCGAATGAAATGAGCGAGTAAAGCCGTTCACTCGGCAAACGGGCGAGCGTATTCGCCCGAAAGCCAGGACAGGCCTGGTACGGCCCCTGAAGCGATCAAGAGCCGTACTGCCATATCGAATTGTCAGGATGGCGTCAGTCTTGTGAAAGCTTCACTTTGTCGAGAACAGCCGTAATCATGTGGTCCGCACTGTCAATCGATCCCGTGGCCTCCAGAAGTGCCACAGGGAAGGTTATTCCGCTCTCTTCCTCCAGAACAAAGCCGATATCTTCACCGCTTGCCTCTATGCGTCGGGCCACCTTCTGCAAGATGTGATGCGCCTCCAATCGACCGAGTTGTCTGGACAGATACATCATGATCGCTTCGGAATGAATGAGCCCGTGGGTCAGAAACAGATTGTTCTTCATCTGGTCCACATTCACGCCCAGACCGGACAACAGATCACTGCTCAGGGATACAATACCGGCCAGATGCGCAACCGCTTCGCAAAGGACGACCCGCTCACGGTATCCATGTCCGATACCGCGTTCATATTCTTGCAGCATCGCATCGAGCAAGACACCGGGAACATGCTGGATTGAGCGGGCGGATTCAATGATCGCCTCGCAAATGACAGGATTGCGCTTCTGCGGCATCGTTGATGAACTGCCACGTCCATCGACCGCTGGTTCCAGAAGCTCTCTCACCTCAGTTGACATCATGAGAGCAATATCCATTGCCATCTTGCCAAAAGCTGCAGCCTGTATGGCAAGCGCTCCGGCCAACTGGGCCATCCGGTCTCGACTGACATGCCACGAGATTTCCGGGCAGGCCAACCCCAACCGCCTGGCAAGGGCACTTCGTACCGCTGGCCCGTCACCACCAAGGGAGGCAAGCGTGCCGACTGCCCCGCCAAACTGCAACACGGCAGCTTCGTGACGAGCGCGGCGAAGCATTTGCCCCGACCGCTCTATCTGATCAAGCCAGACAGCAACCTTGTAGCCGAATGAAAGTGGAACACCGTGCTGAATTTTGGTGCGCCCCGGCATCGGGGTTGCACGATATGTGTCTGCGAGGACTGTCATCATCTGCTTGACCGGTCCGAGATCGGCAAGGATCGCGTCCGTGGCTTCAACAAGTTGCAAAACCTGAGCGGTATCCATTGCATCCTGTGTGGTAGCACCATAATGCACCCACTGGCCGTGAACGCCGACTTTTTCACCCAGCTGAGCAACAAGGGAAACAATCGGATATCCGACCACTGCCGAACCCTGCCGCAAACTGTCAAGATCGATGGCCTCGATATGACAATGCCTGAGGATCGGCTCGACAGCTTCCTTGGGGATGACCCCCAGCGCTCCCTCCGCTTCTGCGAGCGCTGCTTCGAAGCGCAGATATGCATCGACCGTTCCCTCCTCGCTGAAAATCTGCAAGGAACGGCGATAACCTGTTGTTTTGGTTACAAGGCCTGGATCGGTCGATGCGAGGCTCATGGTCTTAATCCTCAAGGAGCAATGGCTTTGGGAATGTCGACGCCGATTTCCATGTAATAGCGTGCGGCACCCGGATGCAGGGGAATGAAGGTGTCCTTGACGATGTTTTCTGCAAGGCTCTGCTTGGCGGACGAATGTGTCGCCACCATTCGATCATTACCCTCAAGCACGGCCTTGGTAATTTCATAGGCCACATCATCGGACATGGAAGCATCCACGACAATGAAGTTCCACATGGCGAGAGTCCCGATATCTTCGGTCGGTGTCTTGTAGGTACCTTTGGGGATCGTGAAATTCACGGCATAGGGATTGGAGTCAAGAATGCCTTTAAGGGCTTTGTCCGACATGCCGAAGAACGTGACCGGCTGCGTGTTTTCCAGCTCGGAAAGCGCAGGATGTGGAATGCCACCGGCTGTCACAATGGCGTCGAGACGACCATCAGCCAACTGGCTGGCCTGATCTCCGATACCGCCATATTGAAGTCGGGCATTGATGTCGAGAGACTTGAGCCAGCGCGTCCAGAAGGTTCCGCCCGTACCAGCACGAGGCCCGGCACCAACCCGCTTGCCATCCAGTTGCTCCAGTGAATTGATGCCGTTGCTGGCCAGAGCGACCATCTGGAACGGAGTCGGATACATGGCGAACAGCACTCTCAGATCTTTGTATTCAACACCGGGAGCCAGTTCAAGTGTGCCATGCATGGCTTCATAGGCTGGCCCGGATGTGGTCATGCCGAGTTCCACCTGACCCGCCTTCAACAACACCAGATTCTGAGCAGGCCCCTGGGTTTGTCTGGTTGATGTGGCGATACCGACCTTGTCGGTCACAATCTGGGCGACACCCTCCCCATAGATCGCATAGACCCCACCGGGCGATGCGGTTGATATGGTCATCGACTTGGGGCGTTCCTGAGCCGCAAGTGGTAGGCTGAAGCAGAGTGTAAGCGCTGCCGCAGTGAAGCTTTTTAGGAAAATGGACATGAAATTCCTCCTCTTTCATAGGTCCCGTGAAATGATGAAAAGTTTGATCAGGCTGCAAATTCCGGCTGGCTTCCTCCCCGCCGCCGCGCCCAGATGAACAGCCCCAAAGCCAGAACACCACCGGCTATATCGGTTGAAGTGCTTGACCACAAAAGCAACAGGGCAGCAGCACCCGCAATCACCCGTTCAATCACACTGCAATCCCCGAACAGTTGCCCTTCCCCTGCAACAGCGATCAGGTAAACGGCAACAATCGCTGTAGCGAAGACAAACAGTGTCTCCATCCAGTTTCCCTGCAACAGGATTTCAGGGCTGGTATAGAACATGAAAGGAAGCACGAAGGCTGCAATCCCGAAACGCATGGCCCTAATGGACGTCGGCCAGGGTTTGCCACCGGCAATCGCGGCGCCGGCGAAAGCAGCGATGGCCACGGGTGGGGTGATTGCGGAAATAACAGCGCAGTAGAAAACGAACATATGTGCTGAAAGCGCCGAGATACCCATCTGCATCAGAGCGGGGGCAACAACCGCGGCAGCAATTGCATAGGCCGCAGTGGTTGGCATGCCCATGCCAAGAACGATGGAAATCATCATGGCGAGAAGGAAGGCAATGGCCTCGCTCTCACCCGCAGCAGACAAAAGTACCGATGAAAAGCGACCGCCAAGTCCGGTCAGTCCAAGCACACCCACAACAAATGCCCGCACAGGCCATGACGCTGATGAGCTGCAAGGATTTGCGCGAAGAATCGGCAAGTCCGATCCAGATCGTGTGCATCATCACGCGCATGACGGCTGGCACCTTATTGGCCTTGCCCTTCATGACTGCGAGTGCAGACATGAGCACGATACTTGAGACAAAGGCAATCGCTCCGGCATAATTCACCTGCATGCCCGAGAGCGGCAGAACGACAAACAGCACCAGCGGCAACGCAAGAACGACAGAAGGGAATTCGAGTTCTCGACAAAGAAGTACAAGCAATGCAGAGGCGAGTCCCCAGGTCCCCGCTGCGATGATCGAAAAGCCCGAAAGCAACAGATAAAGCAGAACGATCAACGGCAACAGCATGAATGCATCGCGACCGAGTTCCCTGAATTTGGGCAATTCCTCGCGGGGCACACCATTAAGACCAAGACGACGCGCCTGTAGATCAACTGTAAGATAGATCGCCAGATAGAAAAGCAGGCAAGGCAAAGCGGCAGCAACAACGATTTCCGAATAGGGAATGCCGGTGATTTCGGCCATGATGAAAG
>NZ_CAUVYE020000024.1:0-152217 GCF_963556055.3 uncultured Cohaesibacter sp.
AGCCCAAAGAGCGATCCTCCAATGACGAACAGAGCGGTCGGGCTGGCGATTGCTGCCAGAAGCGACAGGGCCTTGTTGATCGGCTCGGGCAGGGATATGCCTGTGAGGGATATCCCCAAACCCAAAATGATACCGATGATGATCGGGTTTTTTGCCAGACGAAACAGAATCTGGCGAATGAGCGTCAACAGCCTTCCACTCTTCTCACTGCCCATATCGGCTGAAATCAACGCCATTGGGGTGATGAGAATATTTTCAATGATGAAATTGAGCGCCATGCAAATGGCTCCTGCCGGTCCAACAATGGCTGACGCAACGGGATAGCCTATGTAGGCGCTGTTGGAAGCGCTCGTGCCAAGGCCATAAATGGCGCTTGTCGGAAAATCCTTTTTCAATATGTAACTTGCGCAAAATACGGTCAGCCAGTAGGAAGCCATCGATCCCCCGCCATAGACAATCAGATAGTCCCAAATTGAGGATCTGTCCTATGGGATGGTTCTGAAAGGCCACAATGATCAGGGCTGGCAAGGTGAAATACAGCACGAAACGGCCAATCGCGGCGATGTCGGACGGGCTGAGAATTTTGGCAAGTACAGCCAGATATCCTACGCCGATGAGAAGGAATATGGGTATGATGATGGTAAGAATATTGGTCATGACGTCTTGGGGGCTGGTTCTTGCGAAGGGGGTATGGGGAGGCAGGTCAATCCAGAAAGAGGGAGATCGACTGCTGGGCCTTCTGGATCAATTTGGATCTGGAACTGATTTGTCGTCTCTTTCTGCGGTGCTGTCAACTGGATTGAAGGCTGCATGTCTTCAGTTTCAAGCGGTTCGGCTCTGACGGGCCTGCCATTTTTAACGAGACAGTGAAGGCCCAAGAGTGTCTCAGTTGGTGGTTGCAAAAAGAAAAGCCCGGAGCTGCCATGCTTCGGGCTTTTCTTTGTTCTTGTCGTCTTCGGTCAGGCTATCGGTGCTCATTCTTGGAAAGGCATCCCTCGTCGAGAAGGCATCATGATTGGCGGCATCAATATGCGTTTGGCTTTACCAAACGCTACTAATGCCGGAAATGCCTCATGCCGGTCATGACCATGGCAAGGCCTGCCTCGTCGGCGGCGTCGATGACATCCTGATCGCGCATGGAGCCGCCGGGCTGGATGACCGCTGTTGCGCCTGCTTCTGCGGCGGCCAGAAGGCCATCGGCGAAGGGTAAGAAGGCGTCTGATGCAACGACACAGCCCTTGGTGAGCGGTTCGGCAAGGCCCATTGCCTCAGCGGCATCCTCAGCCTTGCGAGCAGCGATGCGGGCTGAATCAACACGGCTCATCTGACCCGCACCAACGCCAACTGTCGCTCCGTCCTTGACATAGACAATGGCGTTCGATTTGACATGTTTGCAAACGCGGAAGGCAAATTTGAGGTCGGCCATTTCCTGTTCGCTTGGCTGACGCTTGGTGGCAACCTTGAGATCAAGATCATCGACATTGCCATTGTCCCTGTTCTGAACCAGAAGACCACCGGAAACGGACTTGACGGTGACGCCTTCCTCACGCGGATTGGCAAGGCCGCCGGTGAGCAGAAGACGCAGATTTTTCTTTTTGGCAACCAGTTCCTTTGCCGCTTCGGTGGCGTCCGGAGCGATGATCACTTCGGTGAAGATCTTGGTGATTTCCTCTGCCGCCTCTTCATCCAGCGTGCCGTTCAGCGCAACGATGCCACCAAATGCGGAAACCGGATCGCAAGCAAGGGCCTTTTCATAAGCATCCTTCAGGCTAGAACCAGTTGCAACACCGCACGGGTTGGCATGCTTGATGATGGCAACTGCTGGCGAGATCGCGGGATCAAATTCGCAGACCAGCTCGAAGGCGGCGTCCGTATCGTTGATATTGTTGTAGGAAAGCTGCTTGCCCTGTACCTGCACGGCGGTGGCAACGCCGGGGCGGGTGGAGGCTGTTTTGTAGAAGCCAGCCTTCTGATGCGGGTTCTCACCATAGCGCATCACTTCGGCAAGCTCGCCACCAAAGGCGCGGAAAGTGGGAGATTCGATTTCAAGTTCGGCTGCGAACCAGCCCGAAATGGCGGCATCATAGGCCGCTGTGCGAGCATAGGCCTTGGCGGCGAATTTTTTGCGCACAGGATAGGAAATACCGCCCTTCTCTCCGATCTCGGCGAGGATCTCGGCATAGTCGGCGGGATCAACCAGTGTGGTGACAAAGGCGTGATTCTTGGCCGCTGCACGGATCATGGCGGGGCCGCCGATGTCGATATTCTCTACCGTGGTGGCATAGTCGGCGCCCTTCTTGATGGTTTCCTCGAAGGGGTAGAGATTGACGACCAGCAGGTCGATTTCCGGAATGCCATGCTCTTTCATCGCTGTTGTATGAGCATCAACGGACCGGGCACCAAGCAGACCGCCATGCACGCGCGGGTGAAGGGTCTTGACGCGGCCATCCATGATTTCAGGAAAATCGGTAATCTCGGAAATGTCTTTCACCTTGATGCCGGCATCGGCAATCGCCTTGCATGTACCGCCTGTGGAGACAAGCTCGACGCCATTCTCGGCGAGGGCCTTGGCGAGATCAACAATACCGGTTTTATCGGAAACAGAGAGCAGCGCGCGCTTGACAGAGACAATCTCCGGCGCGGTGACAGAAAGAGGAGCTACGGACATCGGCCATCCTGCTGGGTTGGAAAGGGGGAAATTACACCGTTCGATAGCATGTTTTACGAGGCAGTAAAATAACCCATTTGGTATAAAAAGGCATCACTATGTTGCCGTATTGGCAACAAATAGAGCCTTTCACCAAAGCTTCCCTTTGTGTGATGGATAGCATGGCCTGCTGGCAGGGCGACTGGTCGTCAGCTTCTGGCCAGTCTTTCGAAATACCAATTGATGGTCGGGACATGGCTTGCATGTCCATAGATGGCGAGTTGCGTGGTGGGTCTGATGCCATGAATGTCAGAAAGAAAAACGCTTTCCTCTATCGTGGCGTCTACTTCCTTTGAGACAAATTGCCAGATTTCGCCATTGGCAAGCCCGAGATAGACCAGATCGCCATCGTCGGACATTTCAACTTGAACGGACGGATGCAGGTGGAAGCGCAGGGTGAAGCTGTCCTGTCCCTTCCTTATTCCATTTCCTATGGACTGCATTTCATCCCGGCCATCAAGACGCCGACCATCGATCGCCATCCAGATCTGGCGGCAATGGCGGATGCCGAAGGGATGTTCGTAACAGTCGTGATGGGCGCGAATGGTCTCTTGCGCCTGATCGAGCGAGCGCTCATAGACCGTCTTTGCCGTGCCACCAAGAAGCGGTTTTCCGCCGAGGTCAAGACACTGGTCCGAAATCTTGTAGGTCGAGTGATCCTGAATGGTCAGGGTGGAATGGGCGGCTGTGCTTCGCGCCAGTTCCCGCCAGCTCTCAAGCTGGCAGGCCGGAGCGCCACAATTGATGACAATGGGTGCTCTGCCGACGCTCAATTCAAAAGACAGGTTGCCGGCATGGGCCTGCACGGACTGTTCAAGTGGCGGGCAATCGCCGGTATCCATGATGAGCAGTGACTGGCCTGCCTCCATGCGTTGATAGCCGGAGAAGGAAGCGTCAGAGACCGGTGCTCCTCTGATATCATCATAGGCCAGAATGGTTGCCAGCAAATCTGCCGGAGTTGCTCCCGTTCCGTTGAAATGGGCGAAACTGCCATTTGGATGACGGAAAAAACGCAGCATTGGCATCATGCGTTCAATTGCCAGTGACATTCCTTCCGGCGGCACCATATCGCGGGATAAAAAGGTCTGCCTTAGCGGGAGCAATTCGAGAAGGACAGTGATGATGGTCGCCGGGTTACGGGATGCGTGGCCACCATCGGGCAAAATCTGTTCGTTCAGTTCTGCTTCCAGCCGTCTGGATGCGAGACGGACAAATCGTTCTCTTCCTGCAAAGCACAGCCAGCCTGCAAGCTCGGCAATAACCAGATTCAACCGATCAAGGTTGCAGGGCATGCTTGAATAACGGGCTCTGAGATAACGAACCTGAAGATAGAGCGCGCGCAGGAAAGCCCGGTAAAAATCGTGATCGGAATCCTGCAAGATGAGGGGAGAATTGTTCAGCCAGGCAAGGACCCTGTTGGCGACAACCGACGTTTCCCAAGCTTCAGGTCCGAATCGATGGGAGTGCTTGATCCAGTCCTCAACGAGTGCGGCAGCCTTGGCGCGGGCTACCGTTCGGTCCGATGAACTCAAATGCCTTAACCAGCGGAATCCGTGCAATTCCCTGGCCCATTCGCGATTGGGTGGCTGGTGCATGAACGGAGAGCGGGTTTTGCAGTTCTCGACCTGCCCAGCAAAGACATAGAGACCGGAATAGATGTCATCGGCGATGATCGGATCGGCAGTGCGTAAGTCTTGTGGAGCGATGAGCAGGCGATCCGGGCAGCCGGGGAAATAGCGTTTGCTACAGGTTGGCCGTCTTGCCGGAATACGCTTGAAATGGCGCGTTAAGGCTGCCATCGAAATCCGCAATTTTTGCCAATTGTGTGACACGCAATTGCTACCCGTTACTTGTCAGATTCTTTGCATGGCCAAGGCTTCGAGCAAAATCCGAATTGTTCTGTTTGGTCCTGTAGTCAATCATTTGATTTTAAACAGGTTACGCATTGGGATTCCTTACATGGGATCAGCTGTCAGAATGGTTGAGAAAATCAGGAATACACAACCAGACTACGCATTTGCCAGTAAGAATTTGGTTAGGATTTTATCAAGTTAGGGTTAACAAGGTCTATCCACTGAAGGGATCATTTGGCTAAGCCCCGTTCTCAAGGATTGGCTTCATTGGAAAGCCTGATGGCGAAGAAACCATCCATTCCGCCGATGTCCGACCACTGGTCAGGACGGGTGCGCAAGCTTCCGTCTTCCTGGATGAAGAGAGCCAGTTCCGGCATTTCCTCGGCGCTTAGGGGATCTATGGCAAAATCCGGATTCTGCATCAGAAAATCGCCGATCAGCTCTGGTCCTTCCTGCGGTTGCAGGGAACAGGTGCAAAAGACCATTTTCCCGCCCGGTGCCAACAATGTCGCGACATGATTCAGCATCTTTGCCTGTAGTCTGGAGAAATGCGCGATGTCGTCTTCGGTGCGTTGATGGATCAGCTCGGGGTGGCGGCGAATGGTTCCTGTTGCCGAGCAGGGTGCATCAAGAAGGATGAAGGGCCATTTCTCGTCAAATGTCTGCTTGAACAGATCCTTGGCAATCAACTCTGCCTGAAGGCCGACGCGGCTGAGGTTTTCTTCGATTCGTTGCAACCGTTTCTTTGAGATGTCGAGCGCGGTAACCCGGGCCCCTTGGGCCACCAGCTGCATGGTTTTGCCGCCTGGTGCTGCGCAGAGGTCCAGGACGCGCTGGTCTTTTACATCTCCCAGCATTCTGACGGGTAGCGTGGCTGCTGCATCCTGCACCCACCATGCCCCCTCTTGGAATCCCTCGATGAGATCCACCCGGTCATGGGTTGCAAGGCGCAGGCTGCCGGCAGGTGTTTTTTCTGCTCCCAGTTTTTCGGCCCACTGGTCGATGTCATGAGGATCCTTGAGGGACAGATCAAGCGGGATTTGTGGGCGCATGAACTGGTGCATCATCGCTGCTGTGGTTTCGGCTCCATAGGTCGAGCAAAGCGCGTGATACATCCAATCGGGCAGATTGGCCTTGGCCGGATCGATGGTCAGCAGCTCCTTTTCTCCTTCGCTGGCGATGCGGCGAAGGACGGCGTTGGTCAGGCCCTTGAAGCCTGCATATTTGCGCCAGGTGCGAAAATGGGAAACTGCGCAGTCGACCACCGCATGCGGAGGGGTATTAAGAAAAAGCAGTTCGGCGGTACCAATGCGCAGGATGTTGCGCAAGGGACCGGATTTTTTCGGCATGCCGCGTTCCATGAAGCGTGCGAGCAATTGATCAATTTCGCCCAGATGCTGCAACACGGTTATGGCTATGCGCTTGGCAAAAGCGCGGTCATTGCCGTTCAGCTTGCGCAAAGGGCCATCTTTGATTTCGTGTGCATAGGCGTCGTCAAGCAGCGCCTTTTCACTGAGCACAGTATGGATCAGGCGCAGGGCTCCCTCACGGGCAGCCATGCCGCTTTTCTTTGAGGATTGGGCTTTGTTTTCGGTCATTTCTTGCGCCCTTGCAATCGGGTCGTTGCCGATCGGTCTTGTTCGCGATTGATCGCGGGAAAGCCTGGCGTTCAGCAGCTTATGCTATCGCCAGGTTGCGTGGGACGCTATACATCACATCGTCGACGCCGTTGCAAGGGAAAGCTGGTATGCGCGGTCGTGCTCAGGAATGGGATAGATCGAGTTTTGCAATGACCGGTGCGTGATCGGAAGGTTTTTCCCAGCCGCGCGCGTCTCGGTATATTTCGACATGGCTGATCTTGTCGGCAACGGCATCGGTCGCCCAGATGTGATCAAGGCGTCTGCCCTTGTCAGCCTTGGACCAGTCTCGAGAGCGATAACTCCACCAGCTATAAAGGCGATGTTCAACCGGAATCCGGTTGCGTACGGCATCCTGCCAGGGGCCTGCGGCCTGCACTGCATTCAAGGCTTCCACTTCGACGGGAGTATGGCTGACCACCTTGAGAAGCTGCTTGTGCGACCAGACATCATTTTCGTGCGGGGCAATATTGAGATCGCCCACCAATATTGATGCGCCAGCGGTTTCTTCTCCGGTCAGCCAGGCTTTCATTTCATCGAGAAAGTCCAGCTTGTGACGAAATTTGTCATTTTCCTCCGGGTCCGGGATGTCACCCCCTGCCGGGACATAGAAATTGTGAATGCGGAGCGGTCCGTGATCGGTATCGATGGTCACTTCCAGATGGCGGGCATCTTCCTTGCTGCAAAAGGACCGCATGTCGACGCTTGCAAAGGGGAGGCGCGAAAGGATGGCAACGCCGTGATAGCTTTTTTGCCCGTTGATCGCCAAATGCTCATAACCCAGTTTCTTGAGCGCGGCCGCCGGAAACTGGTCATTCATGACCTTGGTTTCCTGAAGACACAGAATGTCCGGTGCGCGATCGGAGTCAAATCTCTCAACATGGTGCAGGCGGGGGCGAATGGAATTGATGTTCCAGGTGGCAAGGGTAATGGTCACGGACGATGCTTTCTGGCAAGAATAAAGGAAAATATGAATGATACCGCGACCTTCGGCCCCTCGATCATTTCTCTTATCCTTATAGCAGGCTGAGCCGACAAAAAAAGCACCGCTTTTCATTGTGCGATGCTTTCCCCGTTCGACAATTTGTCATTTTGCGAGAACTGCGATCACTCCCGTTCTATGCTCAGGTCATATTTGATCCTGAAAACGGATGGCTTGATCGGTTTTCCGGTCTCGATGTTGAAAACGGTGACCGTCGTGTCATTGCCGTTGGCATCGCGGATTGTCCATTGGCGCAGAAGCGAGGTTTCTCTCTCGAAAATGAGCGTCAGGATCCCATCCCCGAAAAGGCTTTCCTGCTCCACGATAACCGAGACGATGTCATCGGCGATGCTGGCCTGTCGCACCCGTTCGTCCTTTGCAAGGTCGAGCTTTTCTGAAAGCAGAACGCGCAAAGGTGTCTTATTGAGCGGATAGACATCCTGGGTTTTCAGCTTGCGGTCCTCGATGGAAAGGGTTTTCCCATCGGAGATGATGTCGGTATAGGAGGGTTTTGAATAATAGAAGCGGATCTTGCCGGGACGCTCGATGAAGAAATATCCCTGTAGCGTTTCACCATTGGGCGCGGTCTGAATGAACTCGCCATTCATGGTTTTGGTGGCGTTGAAAGACTGCGAAATTTTATCAAGCGCATCGATTGCGGTTTGGTCCAGGGCCGCATGCGAGACCTGAACAAGGCAAAGCATGAAGAACAGGGAGAGGCTGGCAAGACGCAGTTGCCCGTTTCTCCAAAGTGCCATCAAACCGGCGCTCGATTTTGCTGGATGACGGGATATGACGCCGTGTCGTTGCATTTCGTGCATTGATATACCCTTGTTGTGGTCGCGGTTTCTCACTTGCAAAGCCCTTTCCTCAAGCTTCACCATGCTTGCGGAATCGTTTCGAATTCTCAAGACAAAGCGCCGTGCGGTTCGGAACCAGCCCGCATGTGCCTTTGTTCTTTTCAAATCTTTCCTGTCGCTGTGGTTATCACCTCAATAAGGCGAAAACACGAAGTGAATGAGGCGATTACTCGGCAGTTTTTGTTCTACAGTGGCATGTTGTCAACAGAGTGGGACAATCGAAAGAAATTGAACGGGGCAAAATGGGTGTCAAGGGACGTAATCCCCAGAAGAGATCGAGACCCTTGGCAAAAGAAACAGGTTCGATCCATCGCTTTTGTTCAAGGCCGAATCGCAACTTTGGGGGCGGTCAAATCGTGTTTGCTTCAGGATTCGCTGTCTTCGGGTCGAGATGGACCGTAAGCCCAGACCTTGCCAGATGCCAGATTCAGATCTCCTTTCCGCAGCTCTCCCCTTCTGAAGGGTTACATTGTCGAGCCTTCTTCCGGGACGAGAATCTCGCGTTTGCCAGCATGGTTGGCCGGGCTGATGACGCCTTCTTTCTCCATCTGCTCGATAAGCGTTGCCGCGCGGTTATAGCCGATGGAAAGCCGTCGCTGAATATAGCTGGTCGAGGCCTTGCGATCACGAAGAACAATGTCGACAGCCTTGTCATACAGGGTCTCGGCATCGCTGCCGCCACCAGAGCCGCCATCACTTTCGTCCTGATCGGTCTCGGTTTCCTCTGTCACCGATTCGAGATAGTCCGGAGTTCCCTGAAGCTTGAGATGGGAGACGATGTCCTCGACTTCCTCATCGGAGATGAAAGCGCCATGGACACGTTGAATGCGCCCGCCTCCGGCCATATAGAGCATGTCGCCCATACCGAGCAGTTGCTCTGCTCCCATTTCGCCAAGGATTGTTCGGCTGTCGATCTTGGACGTGACCTGGAAGGACATGCGGGTCGGGAAGTTGGCCTTGATGGTACCGGTAATAACATCAACGGACGGACGTTGGGTCGCCATGATGAGATGGATACCGGCGGCACGGGCCATTTGCGCGAGGCGCTGAATGGCTCCCTCGATATCCTTGCCGGCCACCATCATCAGGTCGGCCATTTCGTCCACGACGATGACGATATAGGGCATCGGCTCGAGATCGAGCGTTTCCTGTTCATAGATCGGATTGCCGGTGTTGGGATCAAAGCCGGTCTGAATGGTGCGGGTAACCTCTTCACCCTTGGCCTGGAAGTCACGGACACGCTTGTTGAAGCCGTCGATATTGCGCACGCCCATCTTGGACATATTCTTGTAGCGCATTTCCATTTCGCGTACCGCCCATTTGAGGGCCACCACTGCCTTGGATGGATCGGTGACGACCGGGGTCAGCAAATGGGGGATACCGTCATAGATCGAGAGTTCAAGCATCTTCGGATCGATCATGATCAGGCGGCATTCCTCGGGACGATGACGATAGAGCAGGGACATGATCGTGGTGTTGATCGAGACGGATTTACCGGACCCGGTGGTCCCGGCAACCAGAACGTGGGGCATGCGTGCCAGATCAACCACCACCGGATCGCCCGAGATATTCTTGCCAAGGCAGATGGGCAACTTGGCTTTTGATTTTTCGAAATCCTTGGAGGACAGGATTTCACGCAGATAAACCGTTTCGCGGCGCGCATTTGGCAACTCGATGCCGATGGCATTGCGGCCGGGGACAACGGCAACACGGGCGGAAATTGCGCTCATGGACCGGGCGATGTCGTCGGCAAGGCCGATCACGCGGGATGACTTGATGCCTGGAGCAGGCTCAAGCTCATAAAGGGTGACGACCGGGCCGGGGCGAACCTTGATGATCTCTCCGCGAATGCCGAAATCGGACAAGACACCTTCCAGCAGGCGGGCATTATGCTCAAGCTGGTCGGCGGTGAGGCCTGCATTGGGGCCAAGGGTTTCCGGCTCTGACAATATTTCGAGAGACGGGAATTGATACTCGTCCTTGCGCGTGAAGAGATTGCCCTGCGGGGCCTTGACCATCCGCTTGTTCTTGCCTTTTGCACCACCTGCCACAGGTTTGGATTTTGCCGTCTCATTGGTGACGGCGCGATGTTGTGACTGGTTTGAAGAGCGATCAAGATCCGGGGAAGCAATTCCCATCGGTTCGCCGTTTTCCGCCATAAAGTCGTCGTCTTCTGACCAGTCTTCATTATAATCGGTGTCCTGTTCGGACTCGTAATGGGCAGCTTTTTGCGGCGCAAAGTCCTGCGGGCCGCGATATCCCATGCCCGAGGCGGCGCCAGGCTTCTGCTGGTGATTGCCAGCATCCAGATGCGGCTCGAGCCGATCTTCAAGATGGGACAGGCCATCGTCTTCTTCACCCAGGATTTTGCCCCACCAGGATGTTTGGGATGTGGTTTTGCTCTGGACATGCCCACGGTCCATCGCCTTGCGCTGTCTGGAGGCCTTGCGGGAAAGGAACCAGTGGCTCAGAGCACCGAGCGGGATAGACCAGATGGAGAATGGCTTGGAGTCCGGCCCCTTGGTGCGATCAAGAGTATTGTCGGAGTCTCTTGCATAAACGAGATCCTCCTCTTCTTGATCATCCCAATCCTCTTCTTCCGGCTCGTCGGTCGCGTACAACTCTTCGGCCTTTGCCTTCTTGTGTGCTTTTCGCCCGCCGGATAGCAACGAGCGGAAGCTGAGGTCGGCGGCGTTGAGGAGCAGAAGAAAGCCCATGCCAAATGTCACCACTCCGACAAGCACCGCCCAGATGCCTTGCATGAACCGGGCGTCTATATCATTGATGATGGTCTTGAAGGCATCGCCCACCATGCCGCCAAGGCTCAGAGGCAAGGGCCAGCCCGAGGGAGCCGGAATGGTCGCGCAGGCGATGGACAACAGGCACAAGGCTACGAACCAGGCCATACCTCGTTGCCGGTTGAGGCCTGTGGGGCGCATCCGCACAAGACGCAAGAACCAGATTGCGGGCGGTATCAGCAAGAAGGCCGATGCGAGGCCGAATGCCTGAATGATGAGATCGGATATGATGGCCCCGGCTTGTCCCAGCATGTTGCGGGGGATGGTTTCCGTGGCGTTTGAAAGACTGGGGTCCGAGACGCGCCAAGTCGCGAGGCTGATCAATACGGCACCACATAGCACAAGACCCAGCAGGCCGAAGCCTGCATAGGCATTTCGACGCATTGCACGTTTGAGAGCACTGTCGCGATCTTGTCTTTTCATTGGTCCGCCTTTGCCGGGTGCGGCTCTATACTCGTCGAATGTGGTCATAATAACCTCATTTTCAGTTTCTTTCGCCCCAATTTCCCAATTCCTTGGCCATCCCGAAAAAAGCACCTCTGGATCCCAACAGGTTCCTCACAAGCGTGGTTAGCCGATCAGGCAATCACGCAAGCGATGGAGCGCCTCTTGTGTTTCTTCCAGACTGCCAACCAGTGCGATCCGCAGGAAGCCGTCGCCGGGGTTGATGCCGTTCTTGTCTGCGCGGGCCAGATAGGAACCGGGGATGACCCGAACGCCAACATCGCGCCAGAGTTTTTGTGTTACGCTTTCATCATCACCGAACTTGGAGACATCCAGCCACAGGAAAAAGCCTGCTGGTGGTGTCTCATAAGGCAAATCATTGCCAAGAATGCGGCGAGCCGCGTCAAATTTCTCGTTATAGAGACGGCGATTTTCCTTCACATGCTCTTCATCCCGGAAGGCCGCGGCACCTGCTGCCTGCAAGGCCATGGAGACCTGCGGTGCAACCAGATTTCGGTATTTGATCCACTGGGTCATGAAGTCACCGTCGCCTGCGGCAAATCCGCAGCGCATACCCGCAAGATTGGAACGCTTGGAAAGGGAATGGAAGGTGATGACATTGCTGAGATCGCCTTCACAAGCCTGAAGAATACCGGGAGGAGGCGTTTCGCGATAAAGCTCGGAATAGCATTCGTCGGCGAGAATCAGGAAGTTGTGTTTGCGGGCAAGCCCGATCAGCTGTTTCCAGGTTTCGATATCGGCGATGTTGCCTTGCGGGTTGGCCGGAGAGGCATAGAAGAAGGCGATGGTGCGATCAAGCAGATCGGTGTCCTTTGACAAGTCATCAAGATCTGGCAGGAAGCCGGAATTTGCGGCACCATTGAGAAACACCGTTTCGGCTTCGATCGCGCGCGCGGCACCGATATAGGTGTGATAGAACGGGTTTGGCAGAAGAACAGCGGCGTTGCTGGTGTCCTTGCCGAAATGGGAACGAGCCCAGTCGCGCGCGCCAACACAGGCATGGAACAGGCCTTCACGCGTGCCGTTCAGTGGCACGATATTCCCGTCTGCCAGAGCCAGTCCGCCAAGATCATAGCGCCAGTTGAGCCAGTTTTCGACGGACTGGCGGAACTCGTCCGTTCCCGTGATCGGCGGATAGGGGCGGAAATTGTGCGCATTCTGGTTTATGACATCCAATATGAAATCCGGGAAGGCGTGGCGCGGTTCGCCAACCGTCATATTGAGAGGTTCTTTTTCCGGCTGGTTGGCCGGAACAACACCGTCCAGCAAGTCATTCAGTTTCTGGAATGGAGATCGATCATCTTTCATTGGTGGATGAGGCCTTTCGGGAGCCTTGCAGTGTTGCGATTGTCGGGCCGCAGTTTAGTGCCATCTTGGTTAAAGCGGCTTTAACTCTTAAAATTCCCCTAAGACTTGGAAAAGAAATGAGGTCCGGTGAGTATCGGAACCTTGCAATTTCCTGTCAGCAGCCTCACTGGGAAAAGGAGCGATCGCGTTTTGGTTGATGTGATTGACGGGATTTGTCCGCAATATGAATTGCGGGCGTCAAGCCCGAACTATTCCGGGCTTTCGCCTTCAAGCATGGTCGAAAGTGTGGTCGCCTGCAAGAGCCTGATGGCTGATCAAATATCCGATCTGAATGACTTTGAGGAATGCCCACCCCGCATCTGAAGCCGGGTGGGCGTTGCTTGGCTTTGCGCCCTAGACATTCCGGGCGAGATCTGAAAGCAGTCCGGCTGCAACCGAGAATTTGGCCACGGTCAGATCGTCGCTTTCGGTGATCGCCTCGACAGCCTTGAGCGTTCTGGCGATGGCGTCTCCATCCTTGTCATTCCAGTTTTCGATTCCGCTCTTGGTCTTGCTGGCCAGACCGAGAATGTGGGATGTCATCTGATTATGAGCGGTGGACAATGAAACGCGGATGCGATCCAGTGCAAGGCTTTCATAATAGTCCGAGACATCCAGCTCTTCGGCCAAGGCATCGATACGGCCAATCTTGAAGTAACCGGCAATGGTGTAATAGGCTTTTGCCGTTGCATCAAGCGACTGGCCGGTCTGTTCGGAAATCTGCACGATGTCCGGGATATGGGCCCAGAGGCTCAGATTTGCGATGCGGCTTGCCAGTGCTTTGGGAACGCCGTTTGCCTCATAGCGCTGCTTGTCTTCATTCTGCTGATCCGTCAGATCCTGCGGCAGATATTTCTCCAGTTTGGTCGATAGCTTCTGGATGCCATTGCTATAGAGTGCGACGGTTTGCGAAATCGAGGCGGCAGCCGGGATATGTCGCATGAACCATTCGATTTCACTGAGCAGAAGTTTTTGAACCTCTTCATACAGTTCGAGTTGCAGCGCGCCGGGGATCTTGTTGTCCAGAACGTCGATGCTAGCATTGAGCTTGATCAGATCGAAGGAGTCCCGGACCATGATATAGGCGCGGGCGATTTCGGGGATCGATGCGCCGGTCTTGTCCGCGATGCGCGGGATCAGCGTCGCCCCACCCCTGTTGATCATCGAGTTCGTGATCACGGTTGAAATGATTTCCCGACGCAGACGGTGAGACTTGATCTCCTCCTCATAGGTTTCCCGCATTTTCTCCGGGAAGTAGCGCATGAGTTCCTGTTCCAGAAAATCGATATCGGGAAGGTCGCTGTGAAGCAGGTCTTCGTAGAGCGAATTTTTCGCATAGGCGAGCAGCACACCGATTTCCGCTCTGGTTAGGGGCTGTTTTTTCTTTCTTGCTTCCTTGATGGCTTCATTGTCTGGCAGGAACTCGACCGCGCGGTCTAGCTCGCCACTTTCTTCAAGGCTTTCCATCAGGCGGATCTGATAACCGAAATCCTCCATTCCCCGTTGCTCGCTAAGGGATATCGACAAGGTCTGGAGATAGTTGTTGCGCAAGACCAGATTAGCGACATTGTCGGTCATGTCCGAGAGCAGCGTGTTGCGGGCCGCAAGGTCCAGCTTGTTTGCCCGGATGGCTGCACCAAGGGCGATCTTGATGTTGACCTCCATATCCGAGCTGTTGACGCCTGCGGAGTTATCGATAGCGTCGGAGTTGCAGCGACCGCCCAGATTGAGAAATTCGATGCGGGCCTGTTGGGTAACACCCAGATTCGCCCCCTCGCCGATGACCTTAACCCGAAGGTCTTTCGGGATGACACGGATTGCGTCATTGGCCCGATCGTCGGCGTCTGCATCGGTTTCGAAGCTGGCGCGGATATAGGTGCCGATACCACCGAACCAGAGCAGATCGACCGGGGCCATCAGAATGGCTTTCATCAATTCCTGAGGTGTCAGCTTGGTTTTGCTGATACCGAGCGCTTCCTTTGCTTCCCTGGACAGCGAGATGGATTTTTCCGTGCGGGAGAAGATGCCGCCGCCCTTGGAAATCAGCTTGTCGTTATAGTCTCGCCAGGAAGATCGTCCCAGATCAAAGACCCGTTTGCGCTCTTTCCAGCTTGTGGCCGGATCAGGATCGGGATCGATGAAGATATCGCGATGGTCAAAGGCAGCAATCAGTCTGGTTTCCTTGGAGAGCAGCATGCCGTTGCCGAAGACATCGCCTGACATGTCGCCGACCCCAACGGTGGTGAAGCTCTCTGTCTGGATGTCGCGATCCATTTCCCGGAAGTGGCGCTTGACCGCTTCCCAGGCGCCGCGGGCGGTTATGCCCATTTTCTTGTGGTCATAGCCTGCCGAGCCGCCAGAGGCGAACGCATCGCCGAGCCAGAAATCATGATCTTCGGAGATGCTGTTGGCGATGTCGGAGAAGGTTGCCGTTCCCTTGTCTGCCGCGACGACGAGGTAAGGGTCATCATCATCGTGGCGAGTGACATTGACCGGTGGTACGATGGTCTGACCCTCGATATTGTCGGTAACATCGAGAAGGGCGGAAATGAAGAGCTTGTAGGACGCAATGCCTTCGGCCATGTAGGCCTCTCTGCCGCCCTCGGTGGGGAGATGCTTGGGAACGAAACCGCCCTTTGATCCGACAGGCACGATCACGGCATTCTTGACCTGTTGGGCCTTGACCAGTCCCAGCACCTCGGTGCGGAAATCCTGTGGTCGGTCGGACCATCTCAGGCCGCCTCGGGCAACTTTGCCAAACCGCAAATGCAGACCCTCGACACGTGGACTATAGACAAAGATCTCGCGGAAAGGCCTCGGCTCGGGCATATCGTCCATGGCGCGCGGATCAAGCTTGAGGGACAGGGTGGGCTTAAAATTGCCTTCCGTTGTCCGCTGGTAGAAGTTGGTGCGCAAGGTGGCCTTGATGACATTGTGGAACTTGCGCAGGATACGGTCATCGTCGAGATTTTCCACCTGCTCAAGCGCTGTCAGGAAGCCGTTCGAGAGGCGACTGCATTCCTGTTCCCGGTTCGACTGGGCTGGATCAAATCGCGCATGGAAGAGATGAATGATCAGTGCGGCCATGTCGGGATAGGTGTTCAGCGTAGCCCACATGTAATCCTGATCATAAGGTATCCGGATCTGACGCAGGTAACGGGAAATGGTCCGCAGGATCGTGATGTCGCGCCAGGGAAGTTCAGCGGCCATGGCGAGACGGTTGTAGCCGTCATTCTCGGCTTCACCGTTCCATACCGCGATGAAGCATTCCTCAAGATCTTCCTGAACCTCTTTGAACGGGATTGCCTTGCCGGAGGCGCGTTCCAGATCCATGTCATGAAGCCAGAGTTTGGAGTTGCTGTCTTGCGGCACGATCTCATAGGAGCGTTCGTCAATGACGCGGAAGCCCATATTCTCGAGAATGGGAACCCGCTCCGATAGCGGGATGGGGGTGTTCTGGTGGAAGATCTTGAGCGAAATCTTGTGAACCTCTTCCATCTCGTCACGATAGAACTGGATCGCCGTATCAATGGTGCTGTTCATACTTTCCATGATGGATATGTCATGAAGAGCATCTTCTGGCGAGAAGGTGTCCCGGTAGGCATCGGAAAAGGCCGAGCAGTAGCGGTTGATATTTTGCGATGCACGCTTGACCGGGTATTTGCTGCGAATGACTTCGCAAAGGCTGTCGGTCCAGGTTCGAACAATCGCGTTGACGGCATCCTCGAGCTCGGTTTTCGATGGATTTGGCGTTTTTCCCTCGCTGCGTCCGATTATGTAATGGACACGGGCGAGCGGTCCGTCGGGGAATTCCGGATAGACGGCCGAAATCCGACCCTCATAGATCTTTTTGAGAAACGCTCCGATCCTGATGCGGGCGTTGGTGTCATAGCGGTCTCGCGGGACATAGACGAGGCAGGATACGAAGCGGTCGAACTTGTCGACGCGGGAAAGCACGCGCACGCGTGGGCGCTGATGCAGGCGCAAAATTTCCTGGCCGTTCGCCAACAGCGTTTCGTTGTCGACTTGGAAAAGCTCGTCACGTGGATAGTTTTCAAAGACGTTGAGCAGGGCCTTGCCTGAATGGCCTGCCGGGTCTACGGCGGTGGCGTCAATGATGCTGGCGACCTTCCGTCTCAGGAAGGGGATGTTGGTGACAGAACGGTTATAGGCCGTGTTGGTGAACAGGCCGACGATCCGCATTTCGCCTGTCAACTGGCCTTCATCGTCATATTGCTTGAGGCCGATATAGTCCATGTAGGTGCGGCGATGGACGGTTGTCTTGACGTTGGCCTTGGTGATGAACAATGGTTCGGGCCGCATCAGAAAATCGCGAATTTCAGGGGTCGTGGTGACCAGCTCGTTGCCGCGTCGCAGGACCCTTACCTCCGGGTTGCGCAACAGGCCGAGACCCGGTCTTTCGGTGCGTTTGAGATCACCTTCAGAGGAAGATCTGTCAAAGGAATATTCACGGATGCCCAGAAGCGTGAAATTGTTGTCGACCAGCCAGCGCAGGAACTCGACGGTTTCCTCGATGTCTTCCTGAGGAAGGGGAGGAGGCGTGATCTTGAGGATGGCAATGGTTTCTTCCAGACGCAGCAACATCGGTTTCCAGTCGCTGACAACGGCCGTGACATCATCGAGGATGGAACCGAGTTTCTGTTTCAGATCGGCCTTTTTGCTTTCGCTGGAAAAGCGGGAAACATGAACATGGATCAGACTCTCACGCTTCAGTTTCGGATCCATTTGCGTGTCGCGGCGGGTCTTCAGTGCGGTAAGCTTCTTGTCCTTGTCTCTCTGGAGATTCATGATCGGGTGCAGAACAAGGTGGATTTCCAGACCGGCATTCTGCAATTCGCCCATGATGGAATCGACCAGAAACGGCTTGTTCACATTGTGAAGCTCGATGATCGATATCTGGTTGAGCATCGCTTCGGGATTGGCGGGGAATTTGGGATCCAGAATATCGATGCGATGCTTGCCTTCGAAGTGATCAGCGAATTTGCCAAAGGTCTGATGTGCGATCTGTGCGATTTCTTCAGCGCAATAACAGGAAAGATCCTCTCGATCACCCTGATCAAAGAATTTCTCGAGAAACTCGGCTTCAAGCGGGCCGTTCTTTTCTGCCAGCTTTTTTGCCTGAGCAATTAGGTTTTCGTGAGTGTTTGCGGGTTCCGGTGCCATGGTTTCCTCCGGTGCGCTGCCGTCGCTTTGCTTCGCCTTGTCAGGGTTGTCGTAACCAGATATGTGGTCTTCGTGATCCCCAGTGGCAATCTGTTCATTCACCCTAGGCTGAATTCTTTAAGGTCTTGTCAAAGATACGGTATAAACTTTCGTATAGAATCGGGCGCAATGAACAGGATTTAAGTCCCACCTTTTCCAGTGTTGTGCGGCTCAGTGTGCCTGATCGGTCGGGTGCCTTCAGATTTCATCAGGGTGTTTGGCTTCACTTTTGCCAACACGGGATATCTTGCGGGACAGAGCGACGAAAGCGGCCGCTGTTGGCGAACTGTTATCTTTCAGAATGGCGGTTGCAATGGACACCTTGATATCGAGTGTCCTGAGCTGTTTGTAGCTGACATTGTCCAGACCCAGTTGGCGCATGCATTCGGGAACAAGGGATATGCCCTGCTCGGCAGACACCATGGCCATGATCGAGGTGATTTGCGGTGCCGGTTGGCCCAGAATAGGTTCAAAACCGGCACGGCGGCACGTCGCGATTGCTGTGTCATGCAGGCTAAGGCCGATTGTCCGTGGCGTCAGGACCAGGGGTTCATTCTTGAGCGAAAGCAGATCGATTTCATCGCAGTCCGGTTGAGGATCGCGGGACTTGGGAATCGCTGCGATCAGGGCTTCCGATGAAAGAGGGTAGGTCAGAATTGAGCCTGGATCATTCACGTTTGGCCGCAATATCGCGATGTCAAGAGTTCCGTTGAGCAGGTCGTCACGCAGTTCTACCGAGTTGCCTTCTTCCAGTTTGAAAGTGACATCGGGGTGATCACGCCGAAAGGTGCGGATCAGACGAGACACGATCGGGTTGAGAAGAGAGGCTCCTGTGAAACCGAGATTGAGCGATCCGATTTCACCGCGTGCCGCGCGGCGCGCCACTTCGGTTGCCTCGTTCACTTTTGCGGGTATGGCCAACACGCGCTCGCGAAAGACTTCTCCGGCAGTCGTCAGTTCCGCGCCATGGGGAATGCGGTGAAACAGCTGGAAGCCAATTTCCTTTTCAAGATCCCGGATTTGTTGGCTCAGGGGCGGCTGGGCGATACCGATCTTTTCGGCCGCTCGTGTGAAATTTCCCTCTTCGGCGACGGCAAGAAAATATCGGATATGACGGAGTTCCATCGGTATATGTTTTTCATATGAAGATTGCAGTTATCATATATTAGATAAATTACACCGAGTTGGCTATAGTCGCCACTCCTCTAAAGAAAAAGAATCTCAGGTATGAGACCATGACAACGACTATTTCCGAAAATGGCGAGTTTGCTGACGACTATGAAAGCGACATCGCTCCCTATGTGCAGGCGGGCAGTGCCGAATTTTATCGCATTGCGGTTTCTTTCTTCTTCGCCGGTTTCTCTACCTTTGTCCTGATTTATTGTGTGCAGCCATTGCTGCCGCTGTTCGCCGAGCATTATCATGTGATGGCGGCCACCAGTTCCTTGCCTCTGTCTCTGACCCTCGGATGTCTAGCCTGCTCGATCATGGTGATGGGTGCCCTGTCGCAACAGATCGGACGCAAGAATCTGATGCTGTTTTCAATGTTTTCAGCGGCCATTCTCAATCTGATTGCCTCGATTGCACCTGACTGGAACACCCTTTTGCTGGCCCGGGCGCTGGAAGGATTTTCATTGGGTGGCTTGCCCGCGGTAGCCATGGCCTATCTGGCGGAGGAAATCGAGCGAAAGGACTTGCCCAAGGCGATGGGTATCTACATCGCAGGAACGGCCTTCGGGGCGATGCTCGGCCGTGTCGGCATGGGGACGCTGACCGAATTTGTCACCTGGCAACAGGCGATGGAAATTCTTGGCGTGCTCTGTCTGATTTCAGCCTGTGCCTTTGCCTTTCTGCTGCCGCCCTCGCGCCATTTTCACAAAACCCGCAATGTCGGTGTCCGTTTCCATTTGCAGACATGGCTGGGGCATTTAAAAAACCCGTCACTGCAAAGAGTTTATGCGCTGGGCTTCTGTCTGATCGGTGTCTTTTCGACGATTTATAACTATCTGTCGTTTCGCCTGTTTGCCGAGCCCTACAATATGGGACCGTTTCAGGTGAGCCTGATATTCCTGCTCTTTCTGCTCGGAACGGTTTCCTCTTCCTATACAGGGGCTTTCATCAACCGGATTGGTTCCAAGCCCCTGCTGATCGTGTCTTTTCTGTTCATCTTCTTTGGTGTCCTGATCACACAAGCCGAACCGCTTTTCCTGATCTGCGTCGGTATTGCCATGACCACAATCGGATTCTTCGTTGGCCATTCGGTGGCAAGCGGTCTTGTTGGGTTGCTGGCCAAAGGCAATAATGGCCATGCGTCGTCTCTTTATCTGCTGTTCTATTATATGGGCGCGAGCATCATCGGCTATCTCGGTGGCTGGTTCTGGCATTTTGGCCGCTGGCCCGGCCTTTCGATCCTGACCTGTGCGATCTCGCTTCTGGCCGTTTACATTTCGGCACGTCTGAAAATCTCCCGGACCTGACCATTTTTGCTTGTCAGCTGGCATGAATAATGAAAAAGCCGGATGGTCTCCCATCCGGCTTTTCAGTATGCAGACTTCAGTCTCGCAGTCGAGCGATCTATTGCAGAGCCTTGATTGCCTCAAGAACAGCTGCGCCCATTTCGCTGGTGGTTACGACCGTGTCGCCTTCCTTGGCGATATCACCGGTGCGCAGGCCTTTTTCCAGAACGTTGGCAATGGCCTTGTCGAGCATGTCCGCTTCCTTGATCATTTCGAAGCTGTAACGCAGCGCCATGGAGAAGGACGCGATCATGGCGATGGGGTTGGCGATGCCTTTGCCTGCGATGTCTGGGGCAGAACCGTGAACCGGTTCATACATGGCCTTGCGTTTGCCGGTGGTTGCATCCGGTGCGCCGAGGGAAGCCGATGGCAGCATGCCAAGGGATCCTGTCAGCATGGCAGCAACGTCGGAGAGGATGTCGCCGAACAGGTTGTCGCAGCAGATGACGTCAAACTGTTTCGGGCGGCGGACCAGCTGCATCGCGCAGTTGTCGGCCAGAACATGTTCGAGCGGAGTTTCCGGATATTCCTTGGCACCGATGCGGGTCACGACTTCTTTCCAAAGCACGCCGGATTTCATGACATTGTGTTTTTCCGCAGACGCAACGCGGTTCGAACGGGTTTTGGCAAGGTCGAAGGCAACCCGAGCAATGCGCTCGATTTCCGATGTGGTGTAGAGCTGAGTGTCAACGGCTCGTTTCTGGCCATCTTCCAGCGTGACGATTTCTTTTGGCTCACCGAAATAGACGCCACCGGTCAGCTCGCGAACGAGCAGGATATCAAGACCTTCAACCAGTTCCTTTTTCAGCGATGATGAATCTGCAAGAGCCGGATAGCACAAAGCCGGACGCAGGTTGGCAAACAGGCCCAGATCCTTGCGGAGGCGCAGCAGGCCCGCTTCGGGGCGGGCTTCATACGGTACGTCTGCCCATTTCGGGCCGCCGACGGCGCCGAAGATAACGGCGTCTGCCGCCATGGCCTTGGCCATGTCTTCTTCCGAGATGGCCACACCATGGGCATCATAGGCGGATCCGCCCACAAGACCTTCATCTGTTTCGAAAGTGACATCAAGATTGGCGTTCATCCAGTCGATGATCGCTTTCACTTCATTCATGATTTCAGGGCCGATGCCATCGCCGGGCAGAAGAAAGAGTTTGTGGGACATGGGTTCCATTCCAGTTACGATTGGGGTTTCGAAACTGCGCGGACGCAAGGATCGAAAAGATAAAGGTCGTTTTGCATTCGATTAATACCGGTTCGGCGTGAATGCAAGCATTAAGCAGCAGGTTCCGCGCCGCTGCCCCGCGATTTGGTACAAAAAAGCCAAACCCCAAGGTTTGGCTTTGACTTGTATAGAGCAAAGCTCAGTGGTTACTCAGCCAAAACCACCTGCTCAATGCTGCGCATTTTGCGAGGCAAACGATGCCAGACCCTAGACCCAGGGGCGTTCCTTGAGCATTTTACCTTCGAATGTTTCGACGCGGTCGATCTTTTCCATGGTCAGGCCGATATCGTCGAGGCCTTCGAGCAGGCATTTTTTCTTGAAAGGATCAAGTTCGAAGCTGATCTCGCCGCCATCCGGGCCCTTGATGACCTGATTTTCAAGGTCGATGGTCAAGGTCGCGTTGGCACCGCGTTCCGCATCATCCATCAGTTTGGCATGATCTTCCTCACTGACGATGATTGGCAGAATGCCGTTCTTGAAGGTGTTGTTATAGAAGATATCGGCGAAGCTGGTGGAGATGACGCATTTGATGCCGAAATCCTTGAGTGCCCAAGGGGCATGTTCGCGCGAGGAGCCACAGCCGAAATTGTCGCCGGCAACAATGATTTCCGCCTTGCGATAGGCATCCTGATTGAGAATGAAATCGGCATTTTCCGTGCCATCTTCATTATAGCGCATTTCATGGAATAGATTGACGCCGAGTCCCGAGCGCTTGATCGTTTTCAGGAACTGTTTCGGGATGATCATGTCGGTGTCGATATTGATCAGCGGCATTGGTGCTGCAACAGCAGTCAAGGTGGTGAATTTTTCCATTCTCTTGGCGGTCCTTTGCGATTTAGAGATCGGCAGCGACGAGACCAGTGGTTTCATCGATTCCCATCATGATGTTCATATTCTGTATGGCGGCGCCTGACGCCCCTTTGCCCAGATTGTCATAGACGGCGAGAATGACGGCTTGGCCGGTTTCATCATTGCCGTGTACATGGATATGAAGCGAATTCGTTCCGTTCAGGCGTTCCGGTGTGATGGCTTCCAGGCGTCCTGCCGCTTGCAGTGGCGCAACCTTGACAAAAATCTCGTTTTTATAGCGTTGAGACAGGCAGTCATGCAATTCACCTAATTTCGGAGCCTGTTCAAGCGCCCACAGGTTAAGCGGGACGGCGTCGATCATGCCTTGCGCATAGCGACCAACGGCAGGCTGGAAAACGGGTGGATGCGACAGGCCTGCATAGGCCAGCATTTCCGGTACATGCTTGTGCTGAAGGGTCAGGCCATAGGGCCAGTAGGGCACCGAGACCGGCGCTTCCTCGCGCTCATAATCGGCGATCATGCTTTTGCCGCCGCCGGAATAGCCCGAAACGGCATTAACCGTGGCGGCAAAATCCTGCGGGATCAGACCGGCATCGACAAGGGGACGCATGATGGCGATATAGCCTTGCGGATAGCAGCCGGGATTGGCCACGCGCTTGGAGCTGGCAATCGCCTCGCGCTGACCCGGTGTCATTTCAGCAAAGCCATAGGCCCAGCCGTCCGCAGTTCTATGCGCTGTCGACGCGTCGATGACGCAGGTGTCCTTGTTGTCGATCAGGCTGACAGACTCGATTGCCGCCGCATCCGGCAGGCAAAGGATTGCGATATCGGCCTCGTTGAGCATCTGTGCCCTGGCTTCGGTGTCCTTGCGCAGGTTATCGGGAAGGCGCAGCAGTCGGACATCCTGGCGGCCTTCAAGACGGTTCCGAATCTGCAATCCGGTTGTGCCTACTTCGCCATCGATGAATATTTTTGCGCTCATTGTCTTATAACCTGATAGTGGGTTTCATTGTTGTTGCAGCATGGGAATGCCGCCAAATGGGGAATTGCTTACAGCATGCAGGAGAGTTTGTCATCGGGTGAAATGATTGACCAGCCACAGGACCAAAATAATTGCAAAGATTGCGCCGCCGATGCGACCAATTCTGGTCCCCCAGACCTCGATCGGGTCATTTCGGTCCATGTCTGCCGCGCCAAGATGATCCTTGGCCTTGTTTGCCGTTCGGGCAAAGGCGGATGTGCCAAGGGCCTCCCCTTCCATTTCGACACGCTTGAGCGCTCGTTCGGCCTGTTGCTGCCGAGCGTCATTGCGCTGTTGTCGTGACTGATGGCTCTGCTTTGTCATAAATGCATCTTTAGCCTTCTTTTCATTCCGGTTTCAAGCAAAGATACGAAGAAGAGATGAAGAGATGTGACCTTTTTGTTCGTTTTCGTATCGCCAGAGGCACTATTGCCGCATTTGGTCTTGACTTGCGGCAATCCATGCCGCTAAGAGGCTGATTGTGAACCGAGAGGGTTGGGCACGCGTTGCCGCATTCGGGAAAGTGATATGGCGCTTTTTGTAAAATCAGCAAAGATGGCTCTGATCATTGGCAAGACTGCCGATGCGATGGCCGCTGGCCTTACCACACCGACAACAACCACAACTACCACCAAGGTTTAGTCCCTCTCGCTCCCTGCTCGCTTCCCCCAGGGATGTGAGGGGGAGCGGAACCGCCTGTTCGAAAGCAAAAGCTTGAGACCGGCGGCAACCTTAGGGGGAGCTACTTGGATCAGGAGATCATTGACAATGGGTTATAAAGTTGCAGTTGTCGGGGCCACGGGCAATGTCGGTCGTGAGATGCTCGATATTCTTGCCGAACGCGGTTTTTCCCGCTGATGAAGTCGTAGCATTGGCGTCTAGCCGTTCCAAGGGCAAGGATGTGTCCTTCGGAGACAAAAACCTGAAATGCCAGGTGCTGGACAATTATGATTTTTCAGACACCGATTTCTGTCTGATGTCGGCAGGTGGCAGCACCTCTGCCGAATGGGCACCAAAAATCGCCGCACAGGGCTGTATCGTGGTCGATAACAGCTCTCAATGGCGTTATGACGAGCGTATTCCGCTGATCGTGCCGGAAGTCAATGCTCATGTGCTGGAAGAGTGGATCAAGAAAAAAGATCGCATCAATATCATTGCCAACCCGAACTGCTCAACGGCTCAGTTGCTGGTTGCTTTGAAACCTCTGCATGACAAGGCAACCATCAAGCGCGTCGTTGTGTCCACCTATCAGTCCGTTTCCGGGGCTGGCAAGGAGGCCATGGATGAACTTTTCACCCAGACCCGTGCGGTGTTCGTGTCCGATCCGATCGAAGTGAAGAAATTCACCAAGCGCATTGCCTACAACGTCATCCCTCATATCGACAAATTCATGGATGATGGCTCCACCAAGGAAGAATGGAAGGTGGTCGCCGAAACCAAGAAAATGCTCGATCCGAAAATCAAGGTGACCTGCACCGCTGTTCGCGTGCCGGTATTCGTCTCTCACGGTGAAGCTGTGAACCTTGAATTTGAAAATCCCATTTCCGCCGATGAAGCACGCGATATCCTGCGCGAAGCGCCTGGCTGTCTTGTGGTCGACAAGCGTGAAGATGGTGGTTACATCACCCCGGTGGAAGCGGCCGGTGAAGATGCGACCTATATTTCCCGTATTCGTGAAGACTCCACCGTTGATAATGGCCTCAATATGTGGGTGGTCTCTGACAACCTGCGCAAGGGTGCCGCGCTCAACACGGTTCAGATTGCCGAAGCCCTCGTCAACAAGGGGCTGGTCAAACCGCGTTCCGAGGCTTAAGGCCATTTGATCCCGGATCCTGAATGCAAAAACGGCCTGATTTTGTCAGGCCGTTTTTTGTTTGTTGTTGCTGTCGGGCAGGATCACACCTTGATGAAGGTGCCTTTTTCTTCCTCGTAATATTCAAGCTCTCCATCGGAAATGTCAAACCATGCGCCATGCAGGCTGAGGGTTCCCGCAGCGACGGCGTCTTTCACGAATCTGTAGGAATAGAGATTTTCCAGCGAATGGATGATCGAAGTCCGTTCCAACATGCCGCAATGGTCCAGTTCGGGGCGGTTCATGGCCTTGAAGCGGATCGGGTTGTCGGCGGCCTCAAGCTGGCCTGACCATTGTCCGATATAGTCGCTTTCGGACAGGGGTTCTGAATCTTCGGCCAAATAGGCCTTCACGCCTCCACAGCGGCCATGGCCCATGATCACGATATGCTCGACCTTCAGGCCGTTGACGGCAAATTCGATGGCTGCCGTGGTGCCGTGAATGCCATGATCCTGCGATGACTTGTGGGGGATGATGTTGGCGACGTTGCGCATGACAAAGATCTCGCCCGGACCTGCATCAAAGATGATCTCAGGCGCGGCACGGCTGTCGCAGCATCCAACAAGCATGATCTTCGGACTTTGGCCTTTTTTCTGCCAGCTTCTGATAACGGCCCTGTTCGGTCGGGAATCGTCCCTTTTTGAACTCGGCATAGCCTTCGAGCAATCGTTGCGGTAGTTGGACCATGGCATCCTCATCTGCAAGTTAGTGGATATTACGTATGACATCTCGCGCTACTTGGCCAGAAAATCAAGGTGCAGACTGAAATTTCCTGGCGTTCGGGTCAATCTTTTTTGCTTCTGCTGACCGAAGTGGCTTTACTGACCATTCCGATCTGGCGCATTTGAACCATGGCCATTGGGGATTGGAAGCGATCAGAGAAACGGGCGACTTCAAGATCGCGATAGCCGTTTCGGGTGGAGCGGGAGACAACCTCCAGAACACCGCTTGAGGCCAGTTTGAGGGCCTGAGCGAGCGGCGCTCCCGGCCATGACGCGTGCCAGAAACAGTGCAGCGGTCATGTCGCCGGTGCCATTTTGCGGTTTGGGCACTGCCGGATGTTCGCACAGAATTGGCAAATCGGCTTCACCTTCGATTGCTCTTGTTACCAACAGATTGGCAATGGCATTGCGCATCATCGCAAAGGCACTGGTAACCAGAGTGGTTTGGCAGCCGAGTTTCGCAGCCTGTCGGATCAGGCCGTCATTATTCTCCTCGTTCGATTGTGTCAGCCAGTTGAGCTCGAACCGGTTGGGGGTGATGATGGTCGGCGCGCGGCAACAATTGTGCCTGAATGGCCTCGGCAATCTCTTGCGAGACATATAAGCCCTCGCGATCCCCGATGACAGGATCGCAGAGAAAGATAGCGTCCGGATTTGCCGCTTTCAGGCTGTCTGCCAACCTGGCGATGGCCGCGACCTGATCGACTGAGCCCAGATACCCCGAATAGAGCGCTCCCACTTGGGCAAAGTCGGGATGACGGGATAGATCTTCAAGGCTTTTGGCAAAGAGCTCGGGATCTATCTGTTGTCGTGTGGCGGGGCCATGTCCGGGATGCCAGGGGAGAATGACGGTGGGGACTTCCCAAAACCGGGTGGCCGAGCCGTTCCAGGGCAAAGGCAGCGGCGCGGTTGCCCACCGCGCCAGCCATGACGTGAGAGGAAATGACAATCACCGGTTTTGCCTCGACCGGAGCATTGGGATTGTTCGGGGAGCCCGGCAGGGATGTCATTTCACTCATTCATTCACTCGATCTTGCTTTGTCAGATGATGTTGAATTCTCTGACCGGTTTATTCTCAGCGATCCTTTCATAGCCGAAAATAGACAGATCAAGCGAGCGATATTCGCCATAAAGGAGGAGTTCTCCAATGCCGCGACCAGCGCCCGGACCATGTTGCAGGCCATGACCGGAGAAACCGGCACACATGTAGAAATTGGTGATGTCCGGATGCACGCCGATGAAGGCGTTCTGGTCCAGAGTGCAATATTCATAGTGACCGGCCCATGCATTGGTCATCTTGATCGCGTCAAATCCCGGCATGCGGTTGTAAAGCGAAGGCCAGATCACCTCCTCGAACAGGTCGTAGTGGGGGTCGTGATCCTCATAGTCGGCTGCCGGGTCTTCCAGTGGAGGGCAACCGGAGATTGTAGACGTCCCCTTCGGGACGAATGTAGACACCGGAGGTGTCGGTGATCAACGGCATGTTCGGATGCGGTTTCTTGTTGTCGATGACGAAGATGGTGCGTTTGCGAGGCTCGATGGGCAGATCGATCCCGAGCATGGCTGCGACCTTGCCGGCATTTGCCCCGGCGCAGTTGACAGCGGCACCGCAGGCGATGGTTTCGCCATCGGCCAGCTTGACGGCTGTCACCTTGCCACCCAGCTGATCCATGCCAACAACCGTGCCCTTGGTAAAGTGCGCGCCTGCCGCAATGGCTCCTTTGCGGACAAGGTCGAGGAACATGTGCGCATCAAACCAGCCTTCGCCAGAGCGGCCATAGGCTCCGGCTGCGAGGTCATCGACATTGAGCCATGGGAAGGTCTTTTTCATCTCACCGGGTGTCATCAGATCGACGTCTGCACCGCATTCCACCTGGGTCTTGTGATTGTTTTGCAGAATTGGAAGACCGGCCTCTGAGGCCAGAATGAGATAGCCGCCTTCATGATAGGCGATATCTGCGTCCTCTCCGAAGCGGTCCTTGAGCTCGCCAAAGAATTGAAGCCCGAACTGGGAGAGGGAAATATTCTCAGGCGTTGAGAATTGCTGGCGGATCGATGCCGCCGAAAGGGTTGTTGAACTGTTGGCATAGCTTGGGTCCTGTTCGACCACAATGACAGAGCCCTCGAAGCCGAGATCCTTTTTCAGGAAATAGGCCACTGAAGCTCCCATGATTGCGCCACCTATGATGACGATATCTGCCTGTTTCATTTGCTGTTCCGTTTTTTCTTCTTGTTCACCTAGAGGAAGATTGGCCTAAGGAAGGGATGGCTCAGCGCGTCTTTCAGTGTTTTAAGTTGTCGCGCGCCTACGCATACTGCATCAAAGATCGGAGAAATTTCAATGTCTTTTAGACCACGTCGTTCAGCTCTCTACATGCCAGGATCCAATGCCCGTGCCCTTGAAAAGGCCCGTGGTCTTGATGTGGATGTGCTGCTTCTGGATTTGGAAGATTCGGTGGCCATGGACATGAAAGAGACCGCTCGCGAGCAGGTCGCCAAGGCTGTCCGGGACGGGGGCTTTGGTCATCGCGAAGTGGTGATCAGGATCAATGGGCTCGAGACCCCAGTGGGGGGAAGATGATCTCAAGGCCGTCCTTGCCGCCAAACCCGATGCGGTGCTGGTGCCCAAAGTCAACTCTGCCGAGGATGTGTTTGCCATTGGTCGCAAACTCAATGATGCCGGAGCGGATCAGGACCTCAAGATCTGGGCGATGATCGAGACGCCGCAAAGCGTGTTGCGGGCGCTCGAAATCGCCGAGGCGACACAGGAATATCATGGTCGCCGTCTTTCCTGTTTCATATTGGGAACCAACGACTTGGCCAAGGAAACAAGAGCGTCTATGGTGCCCGGGCGTGCTCCATTTTACGGTTTGTTGATGACCTGTCTTGCCGCTGCGCGCAGCTATAATCTCGATATTCTCGACGGGGTGTTCAACAATTTCAGTGATGCCGATGGCTTTGTCGACGAATGTGTTCAGGGCAAGGAAATGGGTATGGATGGCAAGACCATCATTCATCCGAAACAGATCGCCGACTGCAATCGGATATTCTCGCCGGACGAGGCTTTGGTCGAGTGGAGCCGCAAGATAATCTGGGAATTCGATGCGCCGGAGAATCTTTCTAAAAATGTCATGACAATCGATGGGTAAAATGGTCGAACGGCTGCATGCCGAAATGGCCCGTCGGGTGGTCGATATTGCAGAGGCCATTGCAAGACGCAATGAGGAATAGTCATGAACGAAAAACAAAGAGTCTACCGGTTTCTCACAGGCGTGGATAATGCCGACTTTTGTCACAAGGTGACAGAGGCCCTTTCCAAGGGCTGGGTGCTTCACGGCTCACCGAGCTATGCCTTCGACGCGGAAGCAAAAGTGATGAAATGTGGTCAGGCCGTGGTCAAGGATGTAGAGCCCTTTGCCTATAGCCGCGAAGTGGTTCTGGGCTCGATCTAGATCGAGACATGTGACATGGGCAAAGCGGAACGGATATCCGCTTTGCCATTTTTGGCTCAAGGTTCAGGGGATTGCTTCCGTCTTCCTTGATCTGCCTTCTCCTTTCCTCCAAGAGACAGCTTTGTTGCAGTGCAATATAGTCTGCTGCAATCGGCGTCTGAAATGCTCTTTGCGAGGCGCATCAGGGAGGACAGTATGAGCAAGACCAATCCGGGCAACTATTTCGAAGACTTTCATGTGGGACAGGTCATCAACCACGCAACGCCGCGCACGGTGACGGCGGGGGATGTATCGCTTTACACCGCGCTTTACGGGACGCGTTTTGCAGTGCAGTCCTCGGATGCTTTTGCGCAGGGGATCGGTTATGATCGTGCACCGGTTGACGATCTGCTGGTCTTTCACATCGTGTTTGGCAAAACGGTGCCGGATATCTCGCTCAATGCAGTGGCCAATCTTGGCTATGCGGGATGTCGCTTTCTTGTCCCGGTCTTTCCCGGTGATAGCCTCACGGCAATGTCCGAAGTGATTGGGCTCAAGGAAAATTCCAACGGCAAGACCGGTGTGGTCTATGTGCGCTCAACCGGCACAAATCAGCATGGCGAACTGGTTCTCGATTATGTCCGCTGGGTGATGGTACGCAAAAAGGATCCGGCAACGCCGACGGGCCACAATTCGGTTCCGACCTTGCCTGCTGCTCTTCATGCCGATGCGCTCGGGGATGCTGCTCCCATACTTGATCGCGACGCGTATGATGTGTGCCTGTCTGGTTCTCCCTATCTGTGGGGCGACTATGAAGTTGGCGAGCAGATCGATCATGTGGATGGCATGACCGTTGAGGAAGCCGAGCATCAGATGGCCACACGTCTTTACCAGAATACCGCAAAAGTGCATTTCAACCAGTTTACCGAGGGGCAGGGGCGTTTCGGTCGGCGACTGATCTATGGCGGGCATGTGATTTCCCTGGCTCGCGCCCTGTCCTTCAACGGGCTTGCCAATGCTTTTCATGTAGCCGCGATCAATGGCGGTCGCCATGTGGCGCCTTTGTTTGCAGGCGAGACCGTCTTTGCCTGGTCGAAGATTCTCGATAAGGCCGAATTGCCTGCGCGTGATGATGTTGGTGCTCTCAGAGTTAGACTATTTGCTAGTAAGGATTTTCCCTGTCAGACATTTCCCGGTGAGGCGGAAGCGGGTTATGATCCCAGTGTCATTCTGGACATGGACATGTGGTTGCTGCTGCCGCGATAGTGAGTTGAAATGCGCCTATCGGCAGGCAGCATAAGGGCTTTCCTGCCGATTTCAGTCCTTGCCTCAGAACCAAGGACAGGCGACAAATCTCATGGATTTTTTCATCCGTCGACGGGCTATCGCGCTCGGCGGGTTTGGGACCTGAGCAACTAAAAGTCGGGAGGATTTGCGAAAAGTCATATAAACTTCTTCGAGTTGCCACTAAACTCCGCCGTGATCCGCCGGATTTCCTTCTTTGATTTAAACGAATCAAATTCTGGGTTTTCTTTGTTCAAGTGCGAAACTGTACGTTAGGCGCAGTTTGGGCGAAATTTTCCGATTTAGCGGTGCGGTCACTTTGACCAAGTCCAGAATTGTCGTTATGAATTCAATCATGCGTTCCAATAGTCTGGTTACTTCTACGTAAGAGTCACCTGTCGAGGGCCTTTAAATATGACAGACGTCGACCTGAAGGGCAAACGCCCTATTTCTCCTCATGTTCAGCATTCTGCTTACAAAGTCACTTTTTCTATGGCAACTTCCATCAGCCATCGTTTGAGTGGGTCAGCTCTTTATGCCGGCATGTTCTTCCTTGCTTCCTGGCTGATTGCACTGGCAATGGGGCCTGAGGCATTCGATTTTGTCCAGTCGCTCTGGGGATCCATCCTTGGACGCCTTGTATTGTTCTGCTTTACCTGGGCAATGATGCACCACATGCTTGGTGGTATTCGCCACTTCATCTGGGATATCCCCGCAATGATGGAAAAGCCGCAAATTGAATTTCTTTATGTGGCGACTGTTGTTGGCGGCATCGTGCTGACGTTGATCCTCTGGATCATCGGTTATGCCGTGATGTAAGTGACAGGGAGAGAATGATGAAAACACCTCTTAAAACCGTCCGCGGTCTTGGCGAAAAGCACCATGGCACCGAACATCACTGGACAATGCGTATCACTGCCCTTGCACTTGTTTTTCTTTGCATCGGTTTTGTCTGGCTTGTCATCTGCATGCTTGGTTCCGATTATGAGAGCGCCAAGGCGATGATCGGCAATCCGCTGATTTCGACTTTCCTTCTGTTGGCTATCCTGTTCAGTGGCATCCATATGCACTATGGCGTGCAGACGATCACCGAGGATTACCTTCAGAGCCAGCTGTGGCGGACACTCGCCAAGATTGGCGATATGTTCTTTTCCACCGTCGTATGTGCCGCCTGTGTCGTTGCGGTGCTGAAAGTGTCATTCGGAGGTTAATGATCAGATGGCAAATACTTACAGCATCAATGGTCGTGCTTACGATGTGCATGACCACTATCATGACGTTGTTGTCGTGGGGGCTGGCGGCGCTGGCTTGCGCGCGACCCTTGGCATGGCCGAACAGGGCCTGCGCACGGCATGTGTCACCAAGGTTTTCCCAACCCGTTCTCATACTGTAGCTGCTCAGGGCGGTATCGCTGCCTCGCTTCAGAATATGGGACCTGACAACTGGCAGTGGCATATGTATGACACCGTCAAGGGGTCTGACTGGCTGGGTGATACCGACGCCATGGAATATCTGGCGCGTGAAGCTCCGAAGGCTGTCTATGAGCTGGAGCATTATGGCGTGCCATTTTCGCGGACCGAAGAAGGCAAGATCTATCAGCGGCCTTTCGGCGGTCACATGCAGAATTTCGGTGATGGCCCTGCCGTACAGCGCACCTGTGCTGCGGCTGACCGTACCGGTCATGCGATTCTGCACACTCTTTATGGTCAATCCATTCGAAACAAGGCCGAATTCTATATCGAGTATTTCGGTCTTGATCTTCTGATGAGTGAAGATGGTGTGTGTGAAGGGATTGTCGCCTGGAACCTTGATGACGGTACAATTCACCGCTTCAACGCCAAAATGGTCGTTCTGGCCACCGGTGGCTATGGTCGCTGTTACTTCTCCGCAACGTCGGCTCATACCATTACCGGTGACGGTAACGCCATGATAGCGCGTGCCGGTCTGCCATTGCAGGATATGGAATTCGTTCAGTTCCATCCAACCGGGATTTATGGTGCGGGCTGTCTTATCACCGAGGGTGTTCGCGGTGAGGGTGGCTATCTGGTCAACTCCGAAGGCGAACGCTTCATGGAGCGTTATGCTCCAAGTGCAAAGGACCTTGCGTCCCGCGACGTCGTCTCCCGTTGCATGACGATCGAGATCAGGGAAGGCCGTGGCGTTGGTCCGCAGAAAGATCACATCTTCCTGCATCTGGATCACCTTGATCCGGACATGCTGGCCGAGCGTCTGCCGGGTATTTCCGAATCGGCTGAGATCTTTGCCGGTGTTGACGTAACCAAGGATCCGATTCCTGTGCTGCCGACTGTGCACTATAATATGGGCGGTATCCCGACCAACTATTGGGGTGAAGTGCTCAACCCGACAGCAGAGGATCCAAATGCAGTTGCTCCTGGTCTGATGGCTGTGGGTGAAGCGGCCTGTGCTTCGGTTCATGGTGCAAACCGTCTTGGCTCCAACTCGCTGATCGACCTTGTAGTGTTTGGTCGTGCCGCTGCCATCAAGGCTGGCGAAGTGATCGACCGTGAAGCTCCGATGCCGAGCCCGAATCTGGCCTGCTTCGACAAGATCATGGCCAACTTCGACAAGGTCCGCCATGCCAATGGGTCGCAGACCACTGCCCAGTTGCGCCTGAAGATGCAGAAGAGCATGCAGAACAACGCTGCTGTTTTCCGTACTCAGGAAACGCTGGAACAGGGCTGCAAGGAAATGGCTGCCATCTGGGGTGAATTGGGCGACATGAAAGTGACCGACCGGTCGCTGGTTTGGAACTCCGACCTGATGGAATCCCTCGAGCTACAGAACCTGATGATCAACGCCCTGCCGACGGTCGTTGGTGCTGAAGCACGTAAGGAAAGCCGCGGTGCGCATGCACGTGAAGATTACAAGGATGGCCCGTTGGGTGGTCGTGATGATGAGAACTGGCGTAAGCACACCTTGTCCTGGGTGAGCGAAGCCGGTGAAGTCAAACTCGATTATCGTCCTGTCATTCTGGACCCGCTGACCAAAGTAGAAGATGGCGGAATTGATCCTGCGAAGATCGCGCCGAAGGCACGTGTCTACTAACAGCCCTTCTGTTCGGGCAGCTATGCTGCCCGACCTTTGTTAATTCGATGCCCGATGCTCGACAGCCGAGCAAAATGGGCGAGACCAGACCTTACGGAGCGAAAAGATGGTTGAACTTTTGCTGCCGAAAAACTCAGTGATCAAGAAAGGCAAGACTTGGCCCAAGCCGGAAGGCGCGACCAACTTGACCGAATTCCGCGTTTATCGCTGGAATCCTGATGACGGCAAGAATCCTCAGATCGACACCTATTTTGTTGATCGTGACAACTGCGGGCCAATGGTGCTCGACGGACTGCTTTACATTAAAGACAATATCGATGCGACGCTTACCCTGCGTCGTTCCTGCCGTGAAGGCATTTGCGGCTCTTGCGCCATGAATATCGACGGGGCCAACACTCTGGCCTGTACCTTCGGTATGGATGAGTGCAAGTCCAAGGTCGTCAAGGTCTTCCCGCTGCCAAACATGAAAGTGGTTAAGGACCTTGTGCCTGACCTCAACAATTTCTATGCGCAGCATGCCTCGATTGAACCTTATCTGAAAACGGATACGCCAGCGCCGGAAACCGAATGGCTCCAGTCTCATGAAGATCGCGCCAAGCTTGATGGTCTTTACGAGTGCATTCTTTGTGCGTCCTGTTCAACATCCTGCCCGTCTTACTGGTGGAATGGCGAACGTTATATGGGCCCGGCAGCTTTGTTGCAGGCCTATCGCTGGATTATCGACAGCCGGGATGAATATACCGGCGAACGTCTTGATCAGCTTGATGACGTGTTTGGCGCATTCCGCTGCCACACGATCATGAACTGTACCAAGGTTTGCCCGAAAGGTTTGAACCCGGCCAAGGCGATTGCCCAGATCAAACGCATGTTGCTGGAACGCGCCGTTTAAGCGCTGAGCAAAAGATAAATAGAAACAACGCTCCGGTTGCCGCTTGTTCGTGCAGTCGGGGCGTTTTTTATTCAAGGTCTTCTTTGTGAAAGCTTTGCGAGGGCGCTTGTCTTTTCGTCGCTTACTTCAGGAGGGGCTTCTGGATGTCCGTTTCGGGCCTTGAAATCGTCAAACTTGTCGCCCATCTGGAGCGTAAGGAGATGGATTTGGCCACGGACGGATCAAACCAATCGTGCCTTTGGAGAGGATTGACATTTTTCCCGATTTGTCATGGTGCTGTTGGAAAATTCGTTTAGTTGGCGGCTCGAGTTTGGTTGCAGAGGAGGCTCACATGCTGCAAACGAATATCTTGTTTCTCGACGAGACGAATAACGATCGTAGCATTCTTGCAGAAGCTTATTACAATCATGGCTTGAAGAATGTGGCGCGGGCGTCCAGTGCAGGTTTCGAGCCCGCTGAGCAACTGGATCGGCACCTCTATGACCTTCTGAAGGCAGATGGGGTCTGTCCGGATGACTATTGTCCCAAGCCGGTTGATATTTTTCTTCAGGCCTATTCCCCCAGGATCGATTTGATCGTTGCCTTCAAGCCGCTGCGTGGTGCTTTCAAGTTGCCGATCTTCCCGAATCATCCCGCCGTTCTTCATCTTTCGGTTGAGGATTCGCGGGGGCGTGTGTCTGAGGGCGGGATCAAGAGAGCGGTACGGTCCTGCTATGCGGATCTCAAATTGTCTATTGATCGTGCGGTTGCTTCGGGCAAATTGCCAGGAGCCATTGCAGCTTGAGGTTATGAAGTGTCCATTTTCATGCAGGTTTTTCAAAGTGAAGAGATTGGCCTGCCCGCTTCTTGCATGCCTGCTAACCGCATTTGGATTGACTGATCAATATGATACGGAAAATTGAAGCTTTTTGTTTTCCGTTAAGTGCAAGTCAGTAAAGTGATTCAAATGCTTGTGTTCGACATAGGATAAGTGATTAGGTCCTTGTGCCTATAATTGGTCCTTGTATGATATATACTGGACTGAAGGACCGGTTTGTCTTATTCAAATATCGAGAATTATTTTTATCTCAAAACTTAATGGGAGAGATCAGCGTGAGTGGAATCAAACTGCGCCCCGGCGTCGTCACCGGTGATGAATATTTGCAGCTTCTGGAGGCTTGCAAAACTGGTGGTTATGCTCTGCCGGCTGTCAATGTCACCGGCACCAACAGCTTGAATGCGGTCATGGAAGCGGCAGCCAAAGCAAAATCTGATATCATCATTCAGATGTCGAATGGCGGCGCTCAATTCTTCTCTGGGCAGGGTGCTCCAGATGCGATGCGCGCGCGCGTTCTCGGCTCCGTGTCGATCGCTCAGCATGTTCATCTGCTGGCCGAGGAATATGGTATTTGTGCCGTTCTTCACACAGACCATTGCAACAAGAAACTGTTGCCATGGATCGACGGTCTGCTTGACGAAGGTGAGAAATATTTCAAAGCGAACGGCCGTCCGCTTTACACCTCTCACATGATCGACCTGTCCGAAGAAAGCCTTGAAGACAACGTCTCCATCAGCGCCAAATATCTGGAACGGATGGCTCCGATGGGCATGAGCCTGGAAATCGAGCTCGGCGTCACCGGCGGTGAGGAAGATGGTATCGGCAAAGAGCTGGAAGAAGGCGATGCCGCAGATCCCCGTCTTTATACACAGCCCGAAGATGTGCTTTACGCCTATGACATTCTTTCAAAGATCGGTCATTTCACGGTTGCTGCCTCTTTCGGTAACGTGCATGGCGTTTACGCTCCGGGCAATGTGAAATTGCGTCCGGAAATTCTGAAGCTTTCTCAGGAAATGGTTGCCAAAGAGCGGAATCTTGGCGAGAAACCCTTGAGCCTGGTTTTCCATGGCGGGTCGGGGTCTCCAAAAGAGCAGATTTCTGAAGCCGTGTCCTACGGTGTCTTCAAGATGAACATCGACACGGATATTCAGTTCGCCTTTGCTGAAGCGGTTGCCGCGAAAGTGGATGAAAAACCGATTGCCTTCAAGCATCAGGTCGATCCGGAAGATGCAACCCCTTACAAAAAATATTATGACCCTCGCAAATGGCTGCGTGCCGGTGAGCTGGGCATGATTGCTCGCCTGGAAGAAGCCATGCACGATCTTGGATCTGCCGGACGCTCAGTCGTGTCTGACAGCTAAGCGCTTTGCAGGTATGCATGCATGAGTCTATGACCTCTCAGGCATTTATGGCCTGAGGGGTTTTTCTTACGCATTTCCTTCTATGAGATGGCTTGTTTTGTTGCGATAATTAACTGTAATCAAAGTCGTATTGTTAAAATTGAAAAAAATTTTGCCTTTGCCACATTTCCCTGATATCGGTGTTTTGGAGAATAGGGTTATGGTCCGATGAATATTTGCTGCAAAATTTGACTTGTTTCAGATTTTAAGCTTGTTGGCGGGCCTGGATTTTGCTTTTAAAGCTTTGTTACGGGTATTCGGGACTGATTGTGAAAGTCATTTCAAGTGTCATAATCAAGTCGGCTTGCGCGCTTCTACTTGGTGGTTGCGCGGTTTCCAGTGATTTGATGGTAAGTGAGCAAACTCCAGCCACGAGTAATGTGGTGGTTTCATCTTTGCCTCTTGAAGCACCCGATACTGCTTCGACACTCTCGCCATCCTCCGAGAAATTTGAACATCCGGATACGCAGATGCTTGTGATGAAGGAAAGCATCAAGAGCGGTGAGATATCCGCAGAACTTGGTGTTCAGGCCGAGCAGGCCTATCTTCAGGGGCAGGGCGAGCATTTACAGATCAGCACCCAAAATGCCGATCTCAAGCCCTATGTCGGCAGATGGACCTTGCAGGCGAGTGATGCGCGTAGCAAGGTCAAACGTATCGGATCCTATCTTGGCTTGTCCAATCGCTGCGAGTTGACCCTTGAGGAGACACATAGCGAATATGGGTTCAAGGCCACCGGGAATTCGGCATGTCCGACCAGCCTTTTCATGCTTGACAGCTGGGTAGCCTTTGATGGCCGGCTTGTTCTTCGCGATCACATGGGCGACGAGATCATCAAGCTGCGTTCCGATGGCAGGAACATCTGGGTTGGTGTGAGCAAAGAGGGCAAGACCCTTACACTCAAGAAATCGTAATATTATTTTACGAAAACGACACTTGAGGGATATGCTACTTGAATAAAATTCATATAGAATCAACACTCAGGTGGGGTGACGTAAGGAGAGTGGTATGATTCGCAATTGCGCACTTGTTGGTATTTGTCTGCTGTTGTCCGGTTGTGCGACCGGTGGCTTTGGTCAGTTCGGCGGAAATAATGCCAGTTCGGTTAATCCGGCACCGACAACGCCTGTCGAGAGCCAGCAGCTTGGTGCGCTCATTCCGAATGACCAATATCCGAACCAGTCCTATCCGATGGTTGGTAATTCGGGTCAGCCAATCAACAACGCCATGGGGGCTGAAGCGGAACTGGCTTCGCCGACATATGGCGATGCCAATACGCAGGAAGCGTCTGTTCCGGCGGCGGCACGAGAGTTGAAGCGGACGGATTTGCTTGGTGCCTGGACGCTCACCTCGGGCGCTTCACAGTGTAAACTCAATGTCAATCTGACCAACTGGACTGGCGGTTATCGGGCTTCAAGTCGCGGCTGCAACGATTCCGACTTGCAGCGCATCAACGCCTGGCGGCTTGATGCTGATAAGCTTGTCGTCTTCCTGGCTGAGGATGGCGTGTCTGTTATTGCCCGCTTCTATTCCGACATGCCCGGACGCTTCAACGGTCAGGCGGCGCTTGATGGCCGTGCATTGTCCTTTTTCCGTTGAGCCGGACCGTTGTCGCTCATAAAGCAGTCTGTGGCCGTCGTCACAGGCTGTTGTTTTTTCGTGTTTATCCGAAATGGTTATTCGCTTTTTTGGAATGCCTCTATAAAAAGGGATCGATATTCTGGTCCCTTGAGACTGCATTCATGTGTCATCGATCACATGAACAATTGGATTTATTCAGGTGTGAGGCAAACAGTTGAGCGGTGAGCTTGGACTTTTTTCAGTGTCTGACTTGTATGAAAACAAGGTCAGGCGGGGAGAGATCGATGCTGATCACGGTCAGCGCGAGCTGGCCCACCGTTTCGATGGTCTTCTGGACGAAATCAGCGAACAACGTCTTTCAAGGAAAACATCCTCGCTGGGGTGGCTGTTTGCCAAACATCGACCGCAGAATGATCCCGTCAAGGGGCTCTATGTCTGGGGCGAGGTGGGACGTGGCAAGACAATGATCATGGATCTGTTCTATGACATTGCACCGGTCAAACGCAAAGGACGGTTCCATTTTCACGAGTTTATGCGTGACATCCATGCGCGTATCAAACAGGCGAGGGCTGATATCGCGGCAGGCAAGATAAAGGGTGATGACCCAATCAAGCCGGTTGCGGACATGCTGAGCCAAGAGCTTCGGCTCTTGTGTTTTGATGAATTTTCGGTCTCCGATATTGCCGATGCCATGCTGCTCGGTCGCCTGTTCTCACGTTTGTTTGCCGATGGCGTGGTGGTGGTTGCCACTTCCAATGTCGAGCCGGGCGAGCTCTACAAGGATGGCTTGAACCGCCAGCTTTTCATGCCGTTCATTGATCTGTTGGGTCAATATTGCGATGTTGTCCGCTTGGCATCCCGGACGGATTTCCGCCTCGAGAAGCTGGGGGGAGCTCCTGTCTATCTCTATCCGCTCACGGATGAGAAAAGGAACCAGTTTGAAACCATCTGGCAGAAGCTGATTGAAGCACCCTGTGCGCCGAGCGATGCGGTGAGCTATCAGGGGCGCAGTATTCACGTTCCTCAGGCCTATATGGGAGCAGCGCGTTTTGCCTTTGAGGATCTGTGCGCCAGACCGCTGGCTGCATCGGACTATCTGAGGCTTTGCGAGATCTATCACACCTTTTTTGTCGAAAATATTCCTCATTTCGGTCGTAACAATCGAAATGAGGCCAAGCGTTTTATCTTGTTCATCGATACGCTTTATGACAATCACGTTCGGCTCGTGCTTTCGGCGGTTGCCAAGGCAGCAGAGTTGAATTCAAATCTCAACGGCACGGAGGCATTCGAGTTTGACAGGACTGTTTCGCGACTTATCGAAATGCAGTCCGATGAATATCTCGATGCGTGTTCCAGTTTATAATTACGTTAACGTAAGGGTTAAATTCACCAAAAGTCTCAGCTTTTTTATGGAATTAAAACTATCTGCGACTTGAAAGCACACTGGAAACGCGGTACTCACGGCTATCCATTCCCAGTTTTGGGAGAACCTTACCTTAAGGGAAACTGATATGGCGCGGAAAAAAATTGCACTCATCGGAGCAGGTCAAATCGGGGGCACTCTGGCTCACTTGGCCGGGCTCAATGAAATGGGCGATATTGTCCTTTTTGACATTGCTGAAGGGACGCCGGAAGGCAAGGCACTCGACCTTGCTGAATCGTCTCCGGTCGATGGGTTTGATGCCAAATTGTCTGGCACCCAGACCTATGAAGCGATTGCAGGTGCTGATGTTGTTATCGTAACGGCCGGTGTGCCTCGCAAACCTGGCATGAGCCGTGATGATCTGGTTGAAATCAACCTCAAAGTCATGCAGCAGGTTGGTGCCGGTATTGGCAAATATGCCCCTGATGCATTTGTAATCTGCATCACCAACCCGCTCGACGCGATGGTTTGGGCCTTGCAGAAATTCTCTGGCCTGCCAGCCAACAAGGTTGTCGGCATGGCTGGCGTTCTTGACTCCTCTCGTTTTCGTTATTTCCTGGCGGACGAATTCGATGTTTCTGTTCAAGACGTTACTGCATTCGTTCTGGGTGGTCATGGTGACACCATGGTGCCGCTCATTCGTTATTCCACCGTTGCAGGTATCCCGCTCCCAGATCTGGTAAAAATGGGTTGGATCGAGCAGAGCCGTCTTGACGAAATCGTTCAGCGCACCCGTGATGGCGGTGCTGAAATCGTCAAGCTGTTGAAAACCGGTTCCGCATTCTATGCTCCGGCTGCTTCTGCAATCGCAATGGCTGAATCCTATTTGAAAGACAAAAAACGCGTCTTGCCATGTGCCGCTTATCTGTCCGGCGAATATGGCGTTGAAGGCATGTATGTTGGCGTGCCGACAGTTATCGGTGCTGGCGGTATCGAGCGCGTTGTCGAAATTGAAATGGACAAAGACGAAAAAGCGCAGTTCGACCATTCTGTCGATGCCGTGAAGGGCCTCATCGAGGCTTGCCAGCGTCTTTCTCCTGACCTGGCTGATTAAGTTCAGTCTGTGAGATCCCCCCTCTTGAGGCAAGTTGGTCGTTCGAGAGGGAATGAATGATTTTGGGCAGCTCTGCATCAGTTGGCGATGCGGAGCTGTCTAAAAGTCAAGATTTCTGCGCCTTGGTTGCGTGAAAGCTCGATGCTCACTTCATTTGGCCTTTCCCGCAGGCAAATCGCATTAAGACCAAAAAGCAACGAGCGGTCTGGGTACCCTTCGCTGTGAAGGGTGGTCGGGCCGATCTGAAGACTAGGGGAGATCCCATGAATATTCATGAGTATCAGGCAAAAGCTCTGTTAAAGGAGTATGGTGCACCTGTGGCTGATGGTGTGCCTGTTCTTTCAGCAGACGAGGCAGCTTCGGCTGCCGAAAAGCTCGGCGGTCCGCTCTGGGTGGTTAAGTCCCAGATTCACGCGGGTGGTCGCGGCAAGGGGAAATTCAAGGAAGAAGCTGCCGGCGAAAAAGGCGGTGTTCGGCTCGCTTTCTCCAAAGACGAAGTGGTCCAGTATGTCCAGCAGATGCTGGGCTCCACTCTGGTGACCAAGCAGACCGGCGAAGCCGGCAAGCAGGTCAACCGTCTCTACATCGAAGATGGTGCCGATATTGATCGCGAACTTTATGTTTCGCTGTTGGTGGACCGGTCATGCGGACGTGTGGCATTCGTGGTCTCGACAGAGGGCGGCATGGATATCGAGGCGGTCGCTGAAGAGACCCCCGACAAGATCGTTACGGTTCCAATCGATCCCAAAACAGGCGTCACGTCTGACGATGCGCATGTGCTGTGCGATGCGCTCGGGCTGAAAGATGACGCAAGGGAAGATGGTCTTTTCCTTTTCCCGATCCTCTATAAGGCATTCATTGAAAAAGACATGTCTCTTCTGGAAATCAACCCGCTCATCGTCATGGAAAATGGCCGTTTGCGCGTGCTTGATGCCAAAGTGTCTTTTGATGGCAATGCTCTTTTCCGTCATCCCGAGATCATGGACTTGCGTGATCTGACCGAGGAAGACGCCAAGGAAATTGAAGCATCCAAATTTGATCTGGCCTATGTGGCTCTCGACGGCAATATCGGTTGCATGGTCAACGGGAGCCGGTCTGGCCATGGCGACGATGGATATCATCAAGCTTTATGGCGCAGAGCCTGCAAACTTCCTCGATGTTGGTGGGGGTGCCAGTGTCGAGAAGGTAACGGCAGCTTTCAAGATCATTACATCCGACCCGAATGTTGAAGGTATTCTGGTCAATATCTTTGGCGGCATCATGCGTTGCGATGTGATTGCGCAAGGGGTGCTGACAGCCGTTCAGGAAGTCGGGCTGAGCGTGCCGCTTGTGGTGCGCCTTGAAGGCACGCGGGTCGAGGAAGGCAAGCGACTGATCGCTGAAAGCGATCTCAATGTCATTGCAGCCGATGATCTCAACGATGCTGCTCAGAAAATCGTAGCCGCAGTCAAGGGAGCCTGATCTGATGTCAATTCTCGTTAACAAAGACACCAAAATCATCGTTCAGGGTCTTACCGGCAAGACCGGTACATTCCATACCGAACAGGCACTTGAATATTTTGGCACCAAGATGGTTGCCGGGGTGCATCCGAAAAAGGGTGGTGAAACCTGGTCTTCCGGTATGGAATGCGCAGCCGAGCTGCCGATCTATGCCTCGGTCAAGGAGGCCAAGGAGGCAACCGGTGCGACCGCCTCGGTCATTTACGTGCCGCCCGCAGGGGCTGGCGCTGCCATCATTGAGGCAATCGAAGCGGGCGTCGAGTTCATCACCTGCATCACCGAGGGCATTCCTGTGGCGGATATGGTCAAGGTCAAGCGTCGTCTCGAAGAGTCCGATGCTCGTTTGCTTGGCCCGAACTGCCCTGGTGTTCTGACACCGGAAGAATGCAAGATCGGCATCATGCCCGGTTCCATCTTCAAGAAAGGCTCTGTGGGTATCGTCTCGCGTTCGGGTACCCTGACCTATGAAGCGGTTTTCCAGACCACCAATGAAGGCCTTGGCCAGTCGACGGCTGTCGGGATTGGCGGTGACCCGGTCAAGGGCACCGAATTTATCGATATGCTCGATATGTTCCTTGATGATGATGAAACAGAATCCATCATCATGATCGGCGAGATCGGTGGGTCTGCCGAAGAGGAGGCCTCTGAATGGCTGAAAGCTGAGGCTGCCAAGGGTCGTAAAAAGCCAATGGTCGGCTTCATCGCAGGTCGTACCGCCCCTCCGGGCCGGACCATGGGCCATGCCGGTGCGGTCATTTCTGGCGGCAAAGGCGGAGCTGAAGACAAGATTGCTGCGATGGAAAGCGCAGGGATTCGTGTTTCTCCTTCTCCTGCAAGTCTCGGTACCACTTTGGTTGACTTGCTCAAGGGTAAGTAAAAGCGCGACACTAAGAAATTGCCATAAGGTAAGTCTTTGTGCTTATCTTATGGCGCAAGGATGGGTCAGCAATGGTGCTGGACCAGAAAAATGAGACCGGACATCGGTCCGGTGGTGGTGGCGATGGCACGTCAGGACGCAAATGAAGCGTTCGCGTTATCTTCTTTCCTCTATGGAGGTAACGCGTCCTATATTGAGGATCTTTACGCCCGTTATCTAAAAGATCCCACGTCAGTCGAAGAAGAGTGGCGGGTCTTTTTTCGGGATCTTCAGGATAACAAAAACGATATCGAAGCCAATGCCAGGGGTGCTTCCTGGAAACGCGCTGACTGGCCGGTTGAATCCAATGGTGAGATGGTTTCAGCCCTTGCCGGTGGTGGTGACTTCTTTGTCGAAGAGAAGAAGCTTGGCGACAAGCTGAAGGCCAAGGCCCAAAGTCAGGGTGTCGAGCTTACCGATGCTGCGGTCCAGCAGGCCACGCGGGATTCGGTTCGCGCCCTGATGATGATTCGTGCCTATCGCATGCGTGGCCATTTGCATGCGGATCTCGATCCGCTCAATCTGGCCGAAGCGAAAGATCACGAGGAGCTGCATCCCTCGTCCTACGGCTTTACCGAGGCAGATTATAGCCGCAAGATTTTCATCGATCACGTTCTGGGGCTCGAATTTGCGACAATCCCGGAAATGCTCGAAATTCTGCGCCGTACCTATTGTTCCACTCTCGGGGTGGAATTCATGCATATATCCGATCCGGCCGAGAAGTCCTGGATTCAGGAGCGCATCGAGGGTCCGGACAAACAGATCGCCTTTACCGAGAATGGCAAGAAGGCCATCCTGTACAAACTGGTGGAAGCGGAAGGGTTCGAGAAATTTCTCGATCTGAAATATACCGGCACCAAGCGTTTTGGTCTTGATGGGGGCGAATCCCTTATCCCGGCGCTTGAGCAGATTATCAAGCGTGGTGGCGCCATGGGCGTCAAGCAGATTGTTCTTGGAATGGCCCACCGTGGGCGCCTGAATGTGCTTTCCCAGGTGATGGGCAAACCGCATCGCGCAATTTTCCATGAATTCAAGGGTGGATCCATCACTCCCGATGATGTCGAAGGGTCCGGAGATGTGAAATATCATCTGGGTGCGTCGTCCGACCGTGCCTTTGATGGCAACAATGTGCATTTGTCTCTGACCGCCAACCCCTCGCATCTTGAGATCGTGAACCCTGTTGTGCTCGGCAAGGCTCGCGCCAAGCAGGATCAGCATTGCGCCGAGGATGGCAATTTCATCGAAACGACTGAAGTTGATCGTACTTCTGTGTTGCCGTTGTTGATCCATGGTGATGCGGCCTTTGCGGGTCAGGGTGTGGTTGCGGAGTGCTTTGGCCTGTCCGGCTTGCGTGGTCACAGAACCGGTGGGTCTATTCACGTCATCATCAACAACCAGATCGGCTTCACCACCTATCCGCGCTTCTCGCGCTCTTCACCATATCCTTCGGATTTGGCCAAGATGATCGAGGCGCCCATTCTGCATTGTAATGGTGATGATCCTGAATCGGTTGTCTTTGCGGCCAAGATCGCAACGGAATTCCGTCAGCTGTTTGGCAAGCCGGTCGTCATCGACATGTTCTGTTATCGCCGGTTCGGCCATAACGAGGGTGATGAGCCAGCCTTTACCCAGCCGCTGATGTACAAGAAGATCCGCAAGCATCCGACCAGCTTGCAGCTTTATGCGGACAAGCTGATTGCTGAAGGCGTGATCAAACCGGAAGATCTTGAACAGATGCGCGCTGATGTGCGCAAGATGCTGGATGATGAATTTGAAGCCGGACAAAGCTTCATGCCCAACAAGGCGGATTGGTTCGACGGCAAATGGACCGGTTTGACAACCGCCAGCGCCGAAGATGATCGCCGTTCCGGCAATACCGGCGTTGATGTTGAGGAATTGCGGGAAGTCGGCAAGAAGCTGACAACCATTCCCGATGATTTCAACGTGCATCGCACAGTTCAGCGCTTCCTTAACAACCGCGCCAACATGATGGAAACCGGAGAGGGAATCGATTGGGCAACAGCTGAATCACTGGCCTTCGGTACCCTTGTCAAGGATGGCCATCCGGTTCGCTTGTCCGGGCAGGACAGCGAAAGGGGCACCTTCTCCCAGCGGCACACCGTGCTTTATGACCAGCAGAGCGAAGAACGCTATATTCCGCTCAACCATATCGCAGAGGGTCAGAACCGCTATGAAGTGATCAACTCGATGCTTTCGGAAGAAGCAGTGCTCGGGTTCGAATATGGCTATTCCCTTGCGGAGCCCAAAGGCCTGACAATGTGGGAAGCCCAGTTTGGCGATTTTGCCAACGGGGCGCAGGTTGTTTTTGACCAGTTCCTCAGCTCGGCTGAACGCAAATGGCTCCGTGCATCCGGTCTGGTCGTGCTGTTGCCTCACGGTTATGAAGGGCAGGGTCCGGAACATAGTTCCGCCCGTCTGGAACGCTATCTCCAATCCTGTGCCGAAGATAATATCCAGGTCGCCAACTGCACCACTCCGGCCAACTATTTCCATATTCTGAGACGGCAGGTGAAGCGGTCTTTCCGCAAGCCGCTCATCCTGATGACACCTAAAAGCCTGCTGCGCCACAAGCGTGCGATTTCAAATCTGGCTGAACTGGGCGCTGGCAGCACATTCCACCGTGTGTTGTGGGATGATGCTGAAATCCGACCGAGTCAGGAAATCAAACTGACATCGGATGACAAGATCCGGCGGGTCATTCTCTGCACCGGCAAGGTTTATTACGACCTTTATGAGGAGCGTGAGAAACGCGGTATCAATGATGTCTATTTGATGCGTGTCGAACAGCTTTACCCATTCCCGGCCAAAACCCTGGTCAAGGAACTCAGCCGCTTCAAGCAGGCAGATATCGCCTGGTGTCAGGAAGAGCCGAAAAACCAGGGTTCCTGGACCTTTGTCGAGCCTTATATGGAATGGGTTCTCAATCAGATTGAAGCAAGTGTTTTGCGGCCTTCCTATATTGGTCGTCCGGCATCTGCTGCCACAGCTACCGGCCTGATGAGCAGACATATGGCTCAGCTTCGGGCCTTCCTTGATGATGCGTTTGCCGAGTAACCGGCTGACCCAAGTGATATGTGAGAGAAATAAATGGCTACGGAAATCAAAGTCCCAACTCTGGGCGAGTCTGTGACCGAAGCGACAATCGGTCAGTGGTTCAAAGCAACCGGTGATGCTGTTCAGGCTGATGAGCCTCTTGTTGAACTGGAAACCGACAAGGTCACCATCGAAGTGCCCGCTCCGGTATCCGGCACCTTGGGCGATATCGTTGCGGCAGAAGGCGAAACCGTCGAGGTCGGTGCGCTGCTTGCCATGTTGCAGGAAGGGGAAGGAGCAGCAGCTGCTCCGGCTCCCAAAACCGAGGCAAAAGGGGAACCAAAGGCAGCCCCCGCTCCGGCTCCTGCCGCGGCACCGGCAGCGACCGCAATGCCACCTGCGCCAAGTGCTGCAAAGATGATGACCGAGCAGAAAATCGATCCGAGCGCTGTTTCCGGTACCGGGGTTCGCGGACAGGTTCTCAAGGGTGACGTGATCAATGCGATCGCTGCCGGGGCTACCGCACCTGCGGGCGTTCCTGCTTCTGCGCCCGTCGCCCGTCCGGCTTCTGCACCTGTTGATGCGGAGCGTGAAGAGCGGGTGCGCATGACCAAACTGCGCCAGACAATCGCTCGTCGTTTGAAGGACGCACAGAATACAGCTGCCATGCTGACCACATTCAACGATGTGGACATGTCTGCGGTGATGTCCTTGCGCAAGGAATATAAGGATCTGTTCGAGAAGAAGCATGGCGTCCGTCTCGGCTTCATGGGCTTCTTTGCCAAAGCGATCTGCAAGGCACTTGAAGAAATTCCGGCCGTCAATGCAGAGATCGATGGTACCGACCTGATCTACAAGCATTTTGTCCATCTTGGTGTTGCCGTTGGCTCACCTCGCGGTCTTGTCGTTCCGGTTGTTCGCGATGCGGACCAGATGTCCATTGCCGAGATTGAAAAGGCAATTGCCGACTTCGGTCGCCGGGCACGCGATGGACAGCTGACGATTGAAGAAATGCAGGGTGGCACTTTCACCGTTTCCAACGGTGGTGTTTATGGCTCCATGATGTCGACCCCTATTCTCAATGCGCCCCAGTCCGGTATTCTGGGCATGCACCGCATTGAAGACCGTCCGGTGGTTCGCAATGGCGAGATCGTCATTCGGCCAATGATGTATCTGGCGCTTTCCTATGATCACCGTATCGTTGATGGCAAGGAAGCCGTGACTTTCCTTGTTCGCGTCAAGGAAGGGCTCGAAGATCCTCAGCGCCTCGTTCTGGATCTGTAAGCTGATAGAAATTGGTGGCGGGGCTCGATTTGCGGGCCCCGTTTTTTTCGTTTGGCGCAACGCTCGCCACAATAATCCAGCATAGTGCAGGAGTGAATGAAATGTCATACGATCTTGTCGTCATCGGTACCGGCCCTGGTGGTTATGTTTGCGCAATTCGCGCTGCGCAACTGGGCATGAAAGTGGCTGTGGTCGAAAAAAGAAGCACCCATGGCGGCACCTGCCTGAATGTGGGCTGTATTCCTTCAAAGGCGCTTCTGCACGCTTCGGAATTGTTCGAGGAAGCAGGGCATGATTTTGCCAATATGGGTATCAAGGTTGGCAAGCCAACGCTCGATCTCAAGGCGATGATGGCGCACAAGGACGAAGTCATTGACGGCAACGTCAAGGGCATCGACTTCCTGTTCAAGAAGAACAAAATCGATACATTCCATGGAGTTGGCAAGATTCTGTCTGCCGGGAAGGTTGAGGTCACGCCGGACAAAGGCGATGTTCAGATCGTTGAAACCAAGAATATCGTCATTGCGACCGGCTCTGATGTTGCAACATTGCCGGGCATTGATATCGACGAAAGCCATGTTGTTTCCTCAACTGGCGCGTTGGCGCTCGATAAGGTGCCGGGCAAACTGGTCGTTGTTGGCGCCGGTGTGATCGGTCTCGAGCTGGGCTCGGTCTGGCGCCGCTTGGGTTCTGAGGTCACGGTTGTCGAGTTCCTGGATCATATTCTGCCTGGCATGGATGGCGAGATCGTAAAGAATGCCGAACGCATGTTCAAGAAACAGGGCTTTGACTTCAAGCTCGGTGCCAAGGTGACGGGCGTTGAGAAGCACAAGAAAGGTCTCAAGGTAACCATCGAACCATCCAAGGGTGGGGACGCTTCCGAGCTGGATGCCGATATCGTGCTTGTTGCCATTGGTCGTCGTCCCTTTACCGAAGGATTGGGGCTTGAAGCGGCAGGGGTTGCGCTTGATGAGCGCGGCCGGGTAGCAACTGACGGGCATTTCAAGACAAATGTCGATGGCATCTATGCGATCGGCGACGTGATTGAAGGCCCGATGTTGGCTCACAAGGCTGAAGATGATGGCGTGGCGCTGGCCGAGATCCTTGCAGGGCAGGCGGGTCATGTCGATTACAATCTGGTGCCTGGGGTTGTCTACACCATGCCTGAAATCGCGGTGCTCGGTAAAAGCGAAGAAAAGCTCAAGGAAGAGGGCATTGCCTATAATGTCGGCAAATTCCCCTTCTCGGCCAACGGTCGGGCCAAGGCTCAGCGTCACACTGACGGCTTTGTCAAGATTCTCGCCGACAAGGTCACGGACAAGGTGTTGGGCGTGCATATGATCGGCGCTGGTGTTGGTGAACTCATTCACGAAACATCGGTTCTGATGGCTTTCTCGGGGTCTGCTGAGGATTTGGCGCGGACCATTCACGCCCATCCGACGCTCTCTGAAGCCGTCAAGGAAGCGGCTTTGGCGGTCGATAAACGGCCAATTCATATGTAATTGGTGATCGTTTCGATGGCGCAGATCGCTTTGCGCTTCGGATCGGGACAGAGACAAAGCCGCTCAGATTTGGGCGGCTTTTTTCGTGCTGATGATATCGAGCCAACGCGCAGCTCTCCACGATGCCGGACATCATCGGGGTTTCGATGTGACGATAAATGCTTGCAATGTTTCGTGAGCTGATGCGTTTGCACCGCTGCTCGCACCTGTCCCTATTTACGCCAAAGCACGAAGGAACGCTTGGTGTTGGCTTTTCTGGGGTCGTGGAAGTCGTCATAGACAGTTGCGTCCATGCGCTTGCCATTGATCGATACAGTGACGGTGCGGCGGGCGAAGAAGGTGTTGTAACCCACTTCAAGGCTCGTGTCGTTGGACTGATGAGCAATTGAACGGCCCCAGGTGCAGTCGCGAGGGGCGCAGGCCGTATAGGCCTTGACCTGAATATGGGGCACGGTATGGGCGTTGCAGATTTCCTTGATTTCCAGCTTGGTCAGATCTTCACGGTGACCGGCAAATGGGTTCTCCCAAACACCGAGAGTCTGGGATGTGACACATTCCCCTGCCTGTGCCAATGCTGACATGGAGATGAAGGAGGCGAATAGGATTACTGCCCGATAAGTCATTTTGTGTTCCACCGAAATCTCGTGAGGTCGTCTCGAAGGACGTTCGAGCCTTCAATTGTGGTATTAATAGCATTATAAAGCGAAATTTGTTACGGGGTTGTTAAAAAACCATAAAATGAAAGTCGAGTAAATCCAGTTTAATTCGAATTTTAATTGATTATTATTGTGCATTATCGACTTATAGCAAAAACAAACCTTAAAACTCTCACTAATTGTAATTTTTAACGTTGTAATATTGGCTTTCTACAACAAAACGGGTGATTGAATAGTCAATTGGGGTCTATTCGATTGTATTTGCGCCAGATTTGGCAATCCCTCATGTGGACAAATCTCAGGAACGGGGATGGGCTTTTTGATAGATATCCATGAGTTCAGACATTTCTACCTCGGTGTAGGCCTGAGTTGTTGACAGGCTTGCATGCCCGAGAAGTTCCTGGATGGTGCGCAAGTCGCCGCCATTCGCCAGAAGATGGGTCGCAAAGGAATGGCGCAAGGCATGCGGTGTGGCACTATCGGGCAGGCCGAGCGACGAGCGCATCGATGCAATGGTTTTCTGAATGATTCTCGGGCTGAGCGGACCACCGCGGACGCCTCGGAAAAGGGCCTCGTCCGGGTCCAGATCAAACGGGCAGAATGAGACATAATTTTGCAGCGCCGATTGAACGATCGGTAGAACCGGGAGCCGCCTTTGCTTGCCGCCCTTGCCTGTCACGGTCATGGCATCCTGTCCCGGAAAGGGTGCTGTTTTGGGTGTCAGTGCCAGAGCTTCGGAAATCCTCAGGCCAACCGCATAAAGAAGAAGCATAACGGCGCTGTCCCGTGCTACGACCCATTGTTCGGTTGCGAGTGACTGTTCGGGGCTGACCAGCCTTTGCGCTTTTTCCACGCTAAGGGGTTTCGGCAGGGAGCGCGAATATTTGGGGGTTTGAATGGCGTTGAAGGGGGCGCTTTCGGCCAGACCCTTTTCTTCCAGATACCGAACGAAAGAGCGGATACCGGCAAGGCTGCGGGCCAGGGATCTGGAGGATATGTTGGCACGTCGTCTCTGCGCCATGAAGGCGCGGATATCGGCGGGGCGCAATCCTGGAAACAGCGCAAGATCAGCGGTTTCACCCATATGCATGGTCAGAAAGGAAAAAAACTGGTCGAGGTCGCGATCATAGGCTTCCAGTGTTGCATCGGACAGCCGTCTTTCATTGGCAAGACTTTTGAGCCAGCCCTGCTGTTCCTTGCGCAGGGATGGTGTTGCAATGATCAATGGCGAATCGTCTGTGAGCGGCTTTTTGGACATGGTTCAGCTCGCTTTCAAACTGGAATGAAATATAAAAACCCCGATGCTGTATTCAGCATCGGGGAGAAGATTTACTTAATCTTTAAGGCGTCAATTTGATTGTTTTGCGGCGCTTTTGTGGCCTCTGGCAGTCGCTCGCATCATTGCTTGACGCCCATGGTGTTTCTTACAGGATCGATTGACCCGTGCTTGCCCAGTCTTTCATGAAGGCATCAAGGCCTTTGTCGGTGAGGGCATGGTTTGCAAGACCCTTGATGACAGCTGGTGGAATGGTTGCCACGTCGGCACCTGCCAATGCACATTCTTTCACGTGGTTGGCGGTACGGATGGACGCTGCCAGAATTTCGGTTTCAAAACCGTAATTGTCATAAATGGTGCGGATGTCTTCGATCAGCTCCATGCCATCGATATTGAGGTCGTCCAGACGCCCGATGAATGGGGAGATGAAGGTGGCACCGGCCTTTGCAGCCAGAAGGGCCTGGTTGGCAGAGAAGCAGAGAGTCACATTGACCATGTGGCCTTCATCGGTCAGAGCCTTGCAGGTTTTCAAACCATCCAGTGTCAAAGGAACCTTGATCGCCACATTGTTTGCGATTTTCAGCAATTCCTTTGCTTCGGCGAGCATGGCTTCGGTTTCCAGTGCAGTCACTTCTGCGGAAACCGGACCGTCGGTCAGCCCGCAAATCTCGGCGATAACTTCTTTGAAATCACGTCCGGACTTGACGATCAGTGATGGGTTGGTGGTAACACCGTCAATAAGACCGGTGGATGCCAGTTCGCGAATATCTTTGGTATCAGCAGTATCGACGAAGAATTTCATTGTCCTCAGTGCTCCGTTTCCGTTAGCCATGTATACTTGCGAGAACCGAATTGGAAATCGCAGACGGAATGTCATATGTTCCATAAACCAAAGTTTTAGGTGCGTCAGCCCCGTTCAAAGGTATAAGTCATTTATTTTGTATGATGAAATAAATAAAAGGGATCATCTTGTCGTTAATATGCCAAATTGTCTCAGTTCTTGTGCCTGTCTATGTGGATAGTTGCTACAGCTATCGCGTTCGTGCACGGGGTTTGGAACTTTTTGATGAAGCGGCGGGAGAGGGGACAGACGTCAGGATCGAACCGGGGCAAGTGGTCAGGGTGCCTTTGGGACCACGATCCGTGCTTGGTGTGGTGTGGGATGACGCGAGCGAATTCTCCGACGAATCGCGACTCAAGGATATCGAGCATGTTTATGATGGCGTGGTCCTGAGCGGCGATTTTCGAAAATTCATCGATTGGATTGCGCAATATACGCTTGCCCAGCGCGGTATGGTTCTACGCATGGTTCTGCGAGGGGAAGACGCGCTTCTGCCTCCCAAACCCGTTTCGGCGTTACGCTTTATCGGAGATGCTCCGGAGCGTATGACAAAGGCGCGTGCGCGAGTTCTTGAGGCGATGGCGGGGGGATTGGCAGAGACCAAGTCTGATATTGCCGAGCGGTGCGGCGTGTCTGCTTCCGTCATCGATGGACTGGTCAAATCCGGCACGCTCTCCATGTGTGAACTGCCTGCCCCTGTTCTCATGGAGCCTCCGCAGGCGAATTTCTCGCCACCTTCCTTGTCCGAAATGCAGGACAGTGCGGCTGCGGAGCTGCGCCGAATCGTCAAAGAGCAGCAATTTGCCGGAGTGCTGCTCGATGGTGTGACGGGTTCCGGCAAGACGGAGGTCTATTTCGAGGCGGTGGCCGAGGTGCTGGACCAGGGCAAGCAGGTGCTGATCATGGTGCCTGAAATTGCCCTGACCGATGCATTCCTCAAGCGTTTCGAAGCGCGGTTCGGTGTATGCCCCGGTGAGTGGCATTCCGGTCAGTCCCAGCGCTACAAGAATCTGATCTGGCGTGGCGTTGCGACAGGAGACGTGCGGGTTGTTGTCGGCGCGCGCTCTTCGCTGATGCTGCCCTTTCAGAATCTGGGGTTGATTGTCGTCGATGAAGAGCATGATGGCGCCTACAAGCAGGAAGACCGGGTGATCTATAATGCCCGCGACATGGCTGTTGTTCGGGGGCACTTGTCCGGTTTTCCGGTCATTCTGGCCAGTGCGACTCCCTCGGTCGAGAGCCGTAACAATGCCGATCTTGGACGCTATGAGCATATAAGGCTGCCCAGCCGTTTCGGTGGGCAGTCTATGCCGGACATCACGCTCATCGATATGAGAGCCGATCCTCCCGAGAAGGGTAGCTGGCTGTCGCCTCTTCTGGTGCAGGCGGTTGATGAAACGCTTGAGGCGAAGCAGCAGAGCCTGCTGTTCCTCAATCGGCGAGGCTATGCGCCTCTGACGCTGTGCCGCACCTGCGGGCATCGCTTTCAGTGCCCGAATTGCTCGACATGGCTGGTCGAACACCGATTTCGCAAGCAATTGGTTTGTCACCATTGCGGCCATACGGAAGCGGTCCCACCTGTCTGTCCACAGTGTGGCGATGAGCATAGTCTCGTGGCCTGTGGTCCCGGAGTCGAGCGAATTGCCGAAGAGGCCGCGAGCCGGTGGCCGGATCGACGTATCGTGATTCTTTCAAGCGATCTCATCCATGGTGTGCAACAGCTGCGAGCGGAATTGGAGCTGGTTTCCTCGGGCAAGGCAGACATCGTAATAGGCACACAATTGGTTGCAAAGGGACATAATTTCCCGGCAATGACCCTTGTGGGGGTGATCGATGCGGATTTGGGGCTTGCCCATGGCGACCTGCGTGCTGGTGAAAAAGTCTTTCAGACTTTAGCCCAAGTGACGGGTCGGGCCGGGCGCTTGCATGGACAAGGACGCGGTTTTTTGCAGAGCTATATACCGGATCATCCAGTTATTGCTGCGCTTGCGAAGGGCGATCGGGAAGAGTTTTACACATATGAATTAGACCAACGTCGCAAAGCAGCCATGCCACCTTTTGGAAGACTGGCGTCCGTCATCTTGTCCTGTGAGCACAGGGAGGCCGCTCTGGCCTATGGTCGGGATATGATCCGGGCGGTTCCTCACACCGAAGGCGTGAGGGTGCTTGGGCCTGCGGAAGCCCCGCTTTCTGTGCTTCGCGGGCGTTTTCGCTTTCGTCTGCTTGTCAGTGCTCCCAGAAATTTTCCGCTGTCTCAATGGCTTCGTCAGTGGCTTCAAGACTGCCCCAAAACCACAGGATCTTTACGTATACAAATTGATGTAGACCCGGTGTCTTTCGTTTAGAAAATGCGGATTGCAGAATAAGGATTTTAGTGTACAAAATGCTTTGTCCATCGTGTTTTAGGCACGATTTAAGACTTTTGACTTTGATCCCAATGTTGCGCATGCTCATTGCTTGTGCTAGACGAGCTAGCGGTTTCAGGGTTAAACATCCCCGGACAGATGAGACATACTCCCAGTAAGGCAGTGGGTCCTCATAGTGGTCTTCGCCTTAAATTGAATGTTGGGAGCATTCTCCAAATGTCAGAGAGCGACCAAGTGACAGATACTAATTCAGAGATATCAGGAGTGGCTGATCGTTACGCAAAAGCGTTGTTTGATCTCGCTCTTGAAGAAAAGGCAATCGATGCGGTCGAGGCAGACATGGCTCGCGTTGGTGCCATCATCGATGAAAGTGAAGATTTCGCGCGACTGATCGAAAGTCAGGTCTTCACTGCCGACGAGCAACTGGCCGGAACCTCCGCTTTGTTGGAGAAGGCTGAAATTACTGGCATCGTCGGAAATTTCGTTCGTGTCGTTGTTCATAATCGCCGGCTTTCTTCCCTGCCCGGCATTATCAAAGCTTTTCGCAAAATTCTTTCCCGTCATCGTGGTGAGCAAGTGGCTGAAGTCACATCGGCGCAGCCTCTTGATGATGCCGATCTGAAGACGCTGACCGCGTCGCTCAAGGAAGCAATGGGCAAGGAAATTGCAATTCATGCCAAGGTTGACGCAGAAATTCTGGGTGGCCTTGTCGTCAAAGTAGGTTCGCAGATGATTGACTCCTCTGTGCGCACTAAACTCAACTCGCTCAAGATTGCACTGAAAGAGGTCGGCTGATGGATATTCGGGCCGCGGAGATTTCCGCAATCCTCAAAGAGCAGATCAAAAACTTCGGTTCAGACGCAGAAGTCTCCGAAGTTGGTCAGGTTCTGTCTGTTGGTGACGGTATCGCCCGCGTCTATGGTCTGGATAATGTCCAGGCTGGTGAGATGGTGGAATTCCCTGGTGGAATGCGCGGTATGGCGCTCAACCTTGAAATGGACAATGTCGGCGTCGTGCTTTTCGGCGACGACCGCGGCGTTAAGGAAGGCGATGTGGTCAAACGGACCGGCGCCATCGTTGACGTACCTGTCGGCAAGGGCCTTTTGGGCCGTGTCGTTGATCCGCTCGGTAACCCAATTGACGGCAAAGGCCCAATCGAGGCCGATGAACGCCGTCGTGTGGATGTGAAGGCACCGGGTATCATCCCGCGCAAATCCGTTCACGAACCAATGCAGACCGGCCTCAAGGCTGTTGATGCGCTCATCCCGATCGGTCGCGGTCAGCGCGAGCTGATCATTGGTGACCGTCAGACCGGCAAGACCGCGATTGCGCTCGATACCATTCTGAACCAGAAATCGGTCAACGATACCGATGATGAGTCCCAGAAGCTTTATTGCGTCTATGTCGCGGTTGGCCAGAAGCGCTCGACTGTAGCTCAGTTCGTGAAAACGCTCGAAGAAAATGGCGCTCTGGAATATTCCATCGTTGTTGCCGCGACCGCGTCCGATCCTGCTCCAATGCAGTATCTGGCTCCATTTTCCGGTTGTGCAATGGGCGAGTTCTTCCGTGACAACGGGATGCATTCCCTCCTTGTCTATGATGACTTGACCAAACAGGCTGTCGCCTATCGCCAGATGTCCTTGTTGCTCCGCCGCCCACCGGGACGTGAAGCTTATCCTGGTGACGTTTTCTATCTGCATTCCCGTCTGCTTGAACGCGCAGCGAAACTGAATGAAGATAACGGCGCTGGTTCCATGACCGCTCTGCCGGTGATTGAAACCCAGGCGAACGACGTTTCGGCCTTTATTCCAACCAACGTGATTTCGATCACCGATGGTCAGATCTTCCTTGAAACCGACCTGTTCTATCAGGGTGTTCGCCCTGCTGTGAACGTTGGTCTGTCGGTTTCCCGCGTGGGTTCTTCTGCGCAGATCAAGGCTATGAAACAGGTTGCCGGTCCCATTAAGGGTGAGCTGGCCCAGTATCGCGAAATGGCTGCCTTTGCGCAGTTCGGCTCCGATCTGGACGCAACCACCCAGCGCCTGCTGAACCGTGGTGCCCGTCTTACCGAGCTTCTGAAACAGCCGCAATTCTCTCCGCTCAAGGTGGAAGAGCAGGTTGCTGTGATCTATGCCGGTGTGAACGGTTATCTGGATCATGTTGAAGTGGGTCGGGTTCACGATTTCGAAGAAGGTCTTCTTTCCGTGATGCGTAACGAGCACAAGGATGTGCTCGATATGATTCGCGAGAAGAAAGCACTGGACGACGAAATTACATCCAAACTGAAGGCGGCGGTTGACGCATTCGCGAAGAATTTCGCGTAAATGTTGAGACTGACGGGGAACGGAGGCTATTATGCCAAGCCTTAAGGACCTCAAAAATCGTATCGCCTCGGTTAAGGCGACGCAGAAGATTACCAAAGCCATGCAAATGGTTGCGGCTGCCAAACTCCGCCGTGCGCAAAGCGCGGCGGAAAATGCGCGGCCCTATGCCGAACGGATGGAAGAGGTGCTGGCCAACGTGGCTTCCAGGTGTGCAATCGACAATGACGCACCCAAGCTGTTGGCTGGAACCGGGTCTGATCAGACCAATCTGTTTCTGGTTTGCACGGCTGAACGTGGTCTTTGTGGCGGCTTCAACTCTTCTATCGCTCGCTTGGCGCGCGATAAGGCTCGCGTTTTGAAAGCTGAGGGCAAAACAGTCAAGATGATCTGCGTCGGTAGCAAAGGCTACGACGCGCTTAAAAGTGAATTCGGCAAGGATATTATTGAGGTCGTGGATATGCGCGACGTCAAGACGATCCGGTTTACTGATGCCGAAGCACGCATTGGACGTCCCGTTCTCACACGATATGAGACTGACGAGTTCGATGTTTGCACGCTCTTTTATGCGAGGTTCCAGTCTGTGGTTTCACAGGTGCCGACTGCGCAACAGATCATTCCGGCTGTTTTTGAAGAGAATGAAGGCGATGGGTCTGAATCATCCGGTGCAATCTATGAATATGAGCCGGATGAGGAACAAATCCTTTTGGATCTTTTGCCAAGAAACGTGTCGGTGCAGATTTACCGTGCGCTTCTTGAAAATGGTGCTTCTGAGCAGGGTGCTCGTATGTCCGCTATGGACAATGCGACACGCAATGCCGGGGATATGATCGGGAAATTGGAACTTTCATATAACCGTCAGCGTCAGGCTCAGATCACTGGTGAACTGATTGAAATCATCTCGGGTGCTGAGGCGCTTTGACGGCGATTGATGAGGACAGACGAATGGCAGCAACTGAAGCTACCGGACGTATCACGCAGGTTATCGGCGCTGTTGTGGACGTCCAGTTCGAGGGTGAACTTCCACCTATTCTGAACGCACTTGAAACAGAAAATAATGGTCATCGCCTCATACTTGAGGTTGCTTTGCATCTGGGTGAGAACACCGTTCGCACCATCGCGATGGACAGCACCGAAGGTCTTGTGCGTGGTCAGGGCGTAACCGATACCGGCAAAGCTATCGCAGTGCCGGTTGGCGAACAGATGCTTGGCCGTATTGTCAACGTGGTTGGCGAGCCAGTGGATGAAGCGGCTGAGCTTGATGGCTCATTGACCCGCGAAATCCATCAGCCAGCACCGGCCTTTGTCGAACAGTCCACCGAAGCGGAAATTCTGGAAACCGGCATCAAGGTCGTGGACCTGCTGGCTCCTTACGCCAAGGGTGGTAAAATCGGCCTGTTCGGTGGTGCCGGTGTGGGCAAGACCGTTTTGATCATGGAACTGATCAACAACATCGCGAAGGCCCATGGTGGTTATTCGGTGTTTGCAGGCGTTGGTGAACGGACCCGTGAAGGGAACGACCTTTACTGGGAAATGATCGAATCCGGCGTGAACAAGGAAGGCGGCGGAGAAGGCTCCAAATGCGCCCTTGTTTATGGCCAGATGAACGAGCCTCCCGGAGCGCGTGCCCGTGTTGCTTTGACCGGATTGACGGTCGCAGAGCATTTCCGTGATGAAGGTCAGGACGTTTTGTTCTTCGTGGACAACATCTTCCGCTTCACACAGGCCGGTTCTGAAGTGTCTGCGCTTCTGGGTCGTATCCCGTCTGCTGTGGGTTACCAGCCAACTCTGGCAACCGACATGGGCGCGCTTCAGGAACGTATTACCACAACGACCAAGGGCTCGATTACATCCGTGCAGGCCATTTATGTGCCGGCCGATGACTTGACTGACCCGGCACCAGCGACCTCCTTTGCCCACCTGGATGCAACGACGGTTCTGAACCGTGCGATTGCTGAAAAAGGCATCTATCCGGCAGTGGATCCGCTTGACTCGACATCCCGTATGCTTGACCCGCGTGTTATCGGTGAAGAGCATTATCAGGTTGCCCGTCAGGTACAGGAAACCTTGCAGCGCTATAAAGCTCTTCAGGACATTATCGCCATCCTCGGTATGGACGAGTTGTCTGAAGACGACAAAATGGCTGTTGCACGCGCTCGTAAAATCGAGCGGTTCCTCTCCCAGCCGTTCCATGTTGCGGAGGTCTTTACCGGCTCTCCTGGCAAACTGGTTTCGCTGGAAGACACCATCAAGGGCTTCAAGGGTCTTTGCAATGGTGAGTATGATCATCTGCCAGAAGCTGCTTTCTATATGGTTGGGTCCATTGAGGAAGCCGTCGAAAGAGCAGAAAAACTCGCTGCTGACGCTGCGTAGGCAATGTCACTCCATTAAGGGCATGTCGATTGGTCAAGCGACATTCGGCATGCTCCTACTGTTTGTCAAGGCGCGATTCATTTTCCGGCCCGCGAGGGCTTGACGGGAAAGCGCGCGCAAGCGGGAAGAAAGTAGGTATTTGTTATGGCCAATGCTTTCAGCTTTGAACTTGTATCACCAGAGAGGCTTGTTCTTTCTGAGGCCTGCGTTGCGGTTATCGTACCAGGGTCCGACGGTTACTTCACCGTACTCGACGATCATGCTCCCGTGATAGCGTCTATCGGTCCGGGAATTCTCGAGGCTCAACTGGAAGATGGCAGCCGCCGCGATATTTATGTTCGTGGTGGTTTTGCTGATGTGAATGGCGGCAGTTTGAAGGTTCTGGTAGAGCAGGCTTTGCCTGTTGAAGAACTGGATCACGAAAAGGTCGTTGAACTCATCAAGGCCGCGGAACAAGATATCGAGGACGCCGAGAATGCGGACCTGCGGCAAGAAGCAGAATTGCGATTGGCGCGTCTTAAAAAAATTCAGGGTGCTGTCGACAAGTAACGCCACTATTCCATTTATGAACTGCATGAACCGTGGGTATTTACCCGCGGTTTTTTATTTCAAACTTCAAAATATTTGAAATCAATAAAACTGACATAGACAAAACTACATAGCTGATCCGTATTAGTAAAGTTTGACAATCCCTGTAATTTATTACAATAAAGAAATGATTTTATCTTATGATTTTATGACTTTTACTTTGTTATAGATAACAAATCTCCGAATTTTAAGGAAAAATTTACCATACATTCAAATATTATTCTTTATCGAAGTGTGTGCGTCAAACCCGTCTTTTCCAAACAATAATGGGGGCATGAACAATGTCGGATAGTTCCGTAGTTTCGGATCTCGCGAGTGGACAAGGGGCCACTCTTTCGCCGAATTCCAAAAAAAAATCCCTGGCCTTTTCAAACATGAAAATCGGTTACCGAATATTTGGTGGGTTCATTTTCGTGCTTCTGATTATCGCTGGGCTCTCGACATTCTCATACCGTAGCCTCAATCAGCTGGACGCGAATTTCGAGCATTATGGTGACTTCGCGGCAGACGCCGTTCTTGCCACCAACCTCAAGACCCAACTTACAAATGTGCAGCTTTCTGCCCTGAACTTCATGTCCACGGCGACACCTGAGAATGAAAAGAAATTCAAGGATGAATATCGTGTGCTGGAAGAAATTCTCGCTCAGGTGCACGAAGAGATCCACAATTCGGATCGTGTGAGCCGGATCGAAAAGATTGACGAGAATCTGGCCACCTACAAGGCCGGTTTTGAGCGGTTGGTCGAGTTGATGAATTTGCGGAATCTGACGATCTACACCACGATGGCAAAAATTGGCAACGAGGTGAATGACAGGGTCAACAATATCAACCAAAGTCTCTCGACGTCCATGGACAGCACTCTGGCTCTGCATGCAGCGAAAATTCAGGAAAACATGCTCAAGGGGCGTTTGAACATCATGAAGTATGTCGATGACAACAAGTCAGAGACAGCTGATAGTGTCATTAAGAATTTTGAAGACTTGCGCACTCACGAACAAATACTTAGAAGAAAGCTTCCCTCAGGGCCGGTTACAAGCGACCTGACTGCCTTGATCAAGAAGCTGGATGAATATGAGAAGTCGGTTGAACTGTTGCGGCAGACGATTGACGAGCGGAATAGCGTGCGTGTGGAAACGCTCAATGGCAAGGCAAATGAAATTCTGACTCTGGCTTCAGAAATCGTCGTTTCCCTGACCAAAGACAGCAAGTCGATCGAGGGCACCGTGCAATCAAGCTTTGATAGCACACGTGAGCTTACATTGATTGTCAGCATCGTTGCCATTGTCATCGGCCTTGTTGCAGCCTTCCTGATTTCAAACAGCATTACCAAACCCGTGATCTCACTCACAAAAGTGATGCAATTGCTCTCCAACAACAATCTTGAAGTCGATGTGGTCGGCAAGGACAGGGGAGATGAGGTGGGCCAGATGGCTGGTGCCGTCGAAATCTTCAAGCAAAATGCCATTCGTACCAAGCAGCTGGAAGCAGAACAGGAAGAGCAGGCCAAACGCGCCGAACTTGAAAAACGCGCCATGATGGAAAAAATGGCAGATAATTTCAACGAGCATATCGGCGGAATCATTGATAGCGTGTCTACCGCTTCCGTGCAGCTCAATTCGAGCGCCAGCTCGATGGCTGAAGCTTCGGAACAGACCGAACATCAGGTGTCAGAGGTTTCGGCAGCTTCCGAGCAGACCTCCAGCAATGTTCAGACTGTTGCAACTGCGACTGAGGAAATGACCAGCACGATTGCTGAAATCAGTCAGCAGGTCAAACAGGCGTCGCAGTCCGCTAAAGATGCTGTTGGCAAGGTTGATGCGACGAATGAGCAGATGGTCTTGCTCGCACAGAATTCGACCAAAATCGGTGAAGTCATCGAGATGATTTCCCAGATTGCCGAACAGACCAACCTGTTGGCGCTTAATGCAACGATCGAATCTGCCCGCGCTGGCGAAGCTGGCAAGGGATTTGCGGTGGTTGCAGGCGAAGTCAAAGAACTTGCTGGCCAAACCGCCAAGGCGACAGATGAAATCGCGCATCAAATTCATGAGATTCAGTCTGGTACTGAAAAAGCGTCCCTGTCGATGCAGGATGTCAGTCATGTCATCGAACAGCTCGACATTTTCACCGCGACGATTGCGACCGCTATGGAGCAGCAGACCGGTGCGACCAACGAAATCTCAAATAGTATTCAACAGGCCGCACGCGGGACCGAGATTGTCAATGGAAGCATCTCAACAGTTTCCGTTGCTTCTCAGAAGTCTGCGCAGGAAGCCAACCAGGTCATGCAAGCATCAAGCGAGCTGCAAAAACAGTCCGAGTTCCTGAAGGAAGAGGTCAACAGCTTCATTACGCATATCCGCCAGGGTTAGCATGATGGCTTCTGCGCATCCTCAGCACCTGTCACCGTGAATGGCGACAGGTGAAGGATCAGGAAATCTTGACACTAAATCATTGCCGCGGGTCGACAGGCTCGCGGCATTTATTTTGGTATTTGACTGCCGAGTGCGCATTTCATTTCTCAGTTTTACATATTCAAATATAATAAACGTAACTGTAAGTATTTATATTATAAATGCTTTTTGGCAATAATTCTGTTCAGGTCTGTCGCTATCCTTATCCGAAATATTGGTTTCTGCCGTATAAATCGGTAATTATAACAATTAATAAACTAAATATGTCATTTTGCATCAATCGGTTATTAAGACAATCTTAATTCGCCAGCAATTGTTAATCTTTTGTTAACCATAATTAGAAAGCTTGAATTGCAGTGACTACTATTCGCTCTTTTTAGTTTTGTTTGGAGACACAAGGGATGTCGTTGCAGACCGGGGCTATTGTATCAGACGCAAACTTGTCAGCTATCACCAGCAGACCTGCGGAGCAGGCGTCTTCGAAGAAGTCGATGGGCTTCAAGATCGGGCACAGAATCTATTTGGGATTCACGATCGTCCTACTTCTGCTGGTAGGCATGACGGTGTATGGGGCTCTGCAAATGGCGAGCCTTGAAAAGAGGATCGTTTTCTATGGAGACAAGGCGGGCGACGCATTGCTTGTTTCCGATTTTCAGCGCGCCGTTTTGGAAACTCAACTGGCAGCGCGTGAATATGTTGCAACCATTACGCCCGAGGGGGCGAAAGAGGCTGCGATACGCTTCAATTCTCAATATGACAACGTTCTCAATCTCATGGTTGACGCAAAGGGAGAACTACAGCAGCCTGATCGCGTCGCGCTTCTGAACAAGATTGATGATCATCTCAATTCGTACAAAACGGGCTTTTCCGACATTACGAGGCACAAAGGGAAGTTTCACACTTTGCTCTATGATGTGATAGCCCCTGCCGGGACGAGGGTTATGGAGGCGCTCGACTCCATTCGTGAAAATGCCTTTGACAGCAATCAGATTGTGGTGATGGACAGAGTTGCCGATGCAGAGAAACACCTATTGCTGGCACGCCTGTTCGTTATGAAATACTGGGCTGACAGCAACAGGAAGTCCGCGGATCTTGTGAATGACAATCTTAGAAGCCTTGAGAAAAAGCTTAAGGAAATCAAAGGACTTCTGGCGGGTTCTGCGCAGCTTGACCTTATTGAAGAGGCTTTGAACAAGGAAGATCTCTACCGGACATCATTCGAGATGATGTTCCAGTCGATCGAGGAAAGCAATCAGATCCGTGAGCAAACGCTCGATCTTGGAGCATCGGACATTCTGGCGAAGTCGAGGGACATTACCGCTTTGGCAAAAGCGGATGAGGAAAGCACGCAGGCCGAAGTGAATGCGCAGATCCATTCCACGCAAATGATGCTGATTGTCGTGGGCGTGGTTGCCGTGTTCGTGGGGCTCGTCAGCGCCTTTATCATTGCGCGGGGGATCACCAAGCCGGTTCTGACGCTCACCACGGTGATGGCACGGCTGGCCCATAATGACCTCACGGTCAAGATTCTCGGCTCTGAACGTGGCGATGAGATCGGGCAAATGGCCTCGGCGGTAGAAGTCTTCAAGCTCAATGCCATCAGGGCACGGGATCTTGAGGCCGAACAGGAAGAACAGGCGCGGCGCGCCGAAGAAGAAAAGCGGGCGATGATGCTCAAGATGGCAGATGATTTTGATGCCCATGTCGGCGGTATCGTACAGTCCGTCTCTTCCGCGTCCGAAGAGCTCAATGCCAGTGCCAAGTCCATGGCCGATGTTTCCGAGCGGACGGAAAAGCAGGTGACGCAGGCTTCTGCTGCTTCCCAGCAGACATCGGGCAACGTTCAAACCGTGGCGAGTGCGACCGAGGAGATGACAAGCACGATTGGCGAGATCAGCGAGCAGGTCTTGCAGGCGTCGAAATCGGCGCGTGAAGCGGTCAACAAGGTCAACTTCACCACGAAGCAGATGACGATGCTTGCAGAAACGTCATCCAAGATTGGCAAGGTCGTCGAGATGATCTCGAGCATTGCAGAGCAAACCAACCTTCTGGCTCTGAATGCCACGATCGAGTCCGCACGGGCTGGGGAAGCTGGCAAGGGATTTGCCGTGGTAGCCGGTGAAGTGAAGGCGCTGGCAGGGCAGACGGCCAAGGCGACCGATGAAATCGCTCAACAGATCGAGGAAATTCAGACGGCAACGGGAGAAGCCTCGACCTCGATGCAGGAAGTCAGCCACGTTATTCAGAGTCTTGATGAAATCTCGACAGCAATCGCCTCGGCAATGGAAGAGCAAAATGCGGCGACGAAAGAGATTTCCGGCAGCATTTTCCATGCCGCACAGGGAACCGAAGTGGTCAATGAGAATATCGAGTCCGTTTCCAGAGCATCTCAGGAAGCGGCGGCGGCATCCACTCAGGTCATGTCCGCTGCTGTCGAGCTTGGCAAGCAATCGAGCATTCTTCAGGCCGAAGTCGAGAAGTTCATCGCCAAGGTGCGGGAAGGATGATTTGAAGGGTGAGCGCGAAAAGGCTGCCTCTCTTCATGGGAGAGCAGCCTTTTTTGCTTTTCAGTCAGACTTGCAGGCTTGAGCAAAGGGTGGGCTCGGTCGTCATTCGACCAAATTCAGAAACGCAGCGACAACCTTTTCATAGACATCTCTCTTGAACGGCACGATGAGGTCCGGTGTCGTTGTGAGGTCGCCCCAGCGCCAATCCTCGAATTCCTGAGGATGTTTGCCTTTGGCGGGACTGATGACCTCGATTTCCTCTTCATCGCCCTCAAAGCGGAAGGCAAACCAGCGCTGACGTTGCCCCTTGTATTTGCCAACCTTGCCCGCCTTGACGATGTCGTCAGGGAAATCATAATAGAGCCAGTCAGAGGCTTCTTGCAGCAGGCTGACATGCTTGATGGAGGTTTCTTCGTAAAGCTCGCGAATGGCCGCTTCAAGAGGCTCTTCGCCTTTGTCGATACCGCCCTGCGGCATTTGCCAGCAATAGGGACTGTTTTCCAGCTCTGCGGCCGAAACCCGCTTGCCGATCCAAACCTGATTGTTCTTGTTGAAGACGCAAATGCCAACGCAGTCGCGATAGGGAAGGTCTTTGTTCTTGGGCATGTGATTGCGCCTATTGATTTAGAAGTGTTGTCACCGGAACAAGAGCAAAGCCGCGTTTGCGCAAGGACTGGGTCCAGTCGGAAATGGTTTTGATAGAGGCGGGAAAAGCTGAGGCGACGCCAAGAGCTGCGCCCTTTTCCTGAGCAATCGATTCAAGCTGTACAAGACGGGTTTCAATGTCGGAGGGTCGCCCGCGGAAATCGATGACCAGATCTGATCGCAGGTTCGGGACATTCATCTTGTTTGCAATCATGGTAAGGCGGCTGCGACCGGAATCCCCATTTTCAACATACATGAGGCCGTTGACGCGCAGCTCGTGGATAAACTCGGATCCAGCCACCTCGTCAGAGGAGAAACGCGCGCCCATATAGTTGATCACACCGACATACTGATCCAAACGGCCCAGAACCCAATGCAGATTTGCCTTGTTGGCATCCGCATTTGCCGATGAAAGCAGGGTGTGCGGTCCCGGATCATTATTCGGATAATCGAATGGTTCCATGGGAACCTGAACCAGCAGCTCATGGCCCTGGCTTCTGGCTCGCTGCGCCCAGCGAGCAAGGCTGTTGCCATAGGGCGCAAAGGCCAGAGAAATGTCGGGCGGAAGCAGCGTGAGCGCTTCTTCTGTTGTCGTCTGGGACAGGCCCAGACCATCAATGATAACAGCAATTTTCGGCAGCCCGGCAATTGCATCAGTATTGACCGGTCGCGCGAAAGTCTGGAATGGAGCATCTCCGCTGGTTACCGGGGATGTGTTCAGGCTGGGATCAGAGGGATCCAGCACGCGAATCGTGCCGGCGTTATCGGCACCTGAATCCATACTATCGGAGGAGCCAGTCTCCATGCCCAGCGGGGTTGGCATGGATGTTTCGGGAATTCCGGGCTTGATGCCCGGCCTTATGCTGGCGACACCGACGCGCGTGTTGGTGGGCATCGTGGAGCCCAGATCGACTTCTGCGGTTGGGTGGCCCCCGTTCGGATTGTCGCTAAAGAGGATGGTTGCCGGCAGTCCGACCAATACAAGTGCCAAAGCCGAAAAGGCGCCCAGCATAAAAAGTTTGCTTGAGCTCAATCCTGCCTTTTTGCCTTGGCCAAGAGGCTTGCTGAGATCATTCGCCGCCACGATCCGTCTCCTCAAGAGGAAAAAGGTGAGCGAAAGCGCCCACCTTTTTCGTCACTGTCTAATTTTCCGCTTTGGGCGGAAAAGCACTGTTTTCGATTTCGCCATGCATCAGTTTGAGAGCATACTGAAGCTGGGTGTCTTTTTCCAGTTCTGTGGGAACGTAGGAAGGTGAGTAGGTTTCTCTTACGTCCTTTACTTCCTCATTTTCATCCGTTGTTACTGGAGTGTCCTCCGGTTCCATGCCTTCCGCTTCCAGATGCCCCTTCAAGTTGGCCTCTGTTGTGGTCTGCTGCGGGAACTTGTCCTTCAGATCATCGGGCAGTTCCTGTTTGACAAAAATGTCCGGCAGAATGCCTTTGGCCTGGATGGAGGTTCCCGAAGGGGTGTAGTAACGTGCTGTCGTCAGGCGGATCGCGCCATCATTGCTCAGCGGGATGATCGTCTGAACCGAGCCTTTGCCGAAGGATTTGGAACCAACCAGCGTTGCGCGGTGATGGTCGGACAAGGCTCCTGCCACAATCTCGGATGCGGATGCCGAGCCGCCATTGATCAGAACAACCATTGGCAGACCTTTGGTCATATCGCCTGCGCGAGAGTAATAGCGCTTGACTTCTTCCTTGTTGCGACCGCGTGTCGAGACGATTTCGCCTTGATCAAGGAAGGTATCGGCAACGGCAATCGACTGGTCAAGCTGACCACCGGGGTTAGACCGCAAATCCAGAATATAGCCTTTGAGCTTTTTCTCACCGATTTCCTTTTCCAGAGCTTCAATCGCTTCGGCAAGACCGGCAAAGGCCTGGCCATTGAATTGCGTGATGCGAATGTAGCCCAGATCATCATAGGCTTTGAACTTGACGGATTTGAGCTTGATGATCTGGCGGGTGATTTCGACCTCAATCGGCTTTTCGACATTCTTGCGAACAATGGTGAGCTTGATTTTCGTTCCCACCTTGCCGCGCATCTTGTCTACCGCTTCATTGAGGGTAAGACCGCGTACCGCCTGGCCATCAAGGCGCGTGATATAGTCGTCGGCGAGGATCCCTGCTTCATGGGCGGGGGTGTCGTCCATTGGTGAAATCACTTTCACCACGCCATTTTCCATGGTCACCTGAATGCCAAGGCCACCAAATTCGCCTTGCGTTTCGACCGTCATGTCCTCGAAGCTTTCGGGGGACATGTAGCTGGAATGCGGGTCGAGCGAGGTGAGCATGCCATTGAGTGCCGATGAGATGAGCTTTTCATCATCGGGGACTTCAACATATTCTCGACGCACACGCTCGAACACATCGCCAAACAGATTCAAATGGCGGTAAGTGTCCGAGCTGGCCGCGTTTGCCGTGCCCGTCGATTGCCAAGGGGCGACTGACAATGTCACGACCAGACTTGCTCCCATGAGAGCGCCGATAAGCAATAGTGAGAGTTTACGGATCATCCGTCTGCCTTTTCTTCCAAATCTGCTGTCCACCATGGTGAAGGATCGATCGCAACACCATCTTGTCTCAATTCCATGTATAGCACCGGCCGCGCCGTATTGGCATCCAATAGATCGCTTGCAGCCAGTTTTGTCTTCTGCATCCGTCCTACAGGTTCATTCGTTAATACGAAATTTCCAACCTCGGTGAAAATCTCGTCCAACCCTGACAAGACGATATGGTAGCCATCCCCGGCATTGATAATCAAGAGCTTACCGAAGGATCTGAACGGTCCTGCGTAAACAACCCAGCCATCGGCCGGGCTTGTCACCTGGGCATCCGACAGAGTTGCTATCGACAGACCCTTGGTTTGGCCTCCAAATCCGTCAGTGCTGCCGTAATTCTTGACGATTTCTCCGCTTGCGGGAAGATGCAAGAGGCTCTTCATATTAATGAAAGGTATGGCAGGAGAAAGGCGGGCAGCATCTTTTAGCGCAGCAATTTTCTGTTTTTTGGTTTCCAATTCCTGCTGGAGAGCCCTTTTCTCCGCTTCCTTGGCTTCTTCTACGGCAAGACGTGCAGCTTCGATCTCTTTTTCCATGCCCTCAATCAGCTGTGTCACGGACTTTGCTCTTGCTGCCAGATCGATGGTTTTCTGTTCTTCCTGTTTGGCTGCATGGCGTGTTTTGCTCTCCTGCTCCTTCTTTTTGGCAATCAGGAGATCCAGCCTTTGGCGCTCTTCCTGTTGCTTGGCAAGGTTGGATTGCAGGGCGTTCTTTTCTTCCTCAATCTCTCTTTGCAGATCGATCAGCTTGGCCAGCTGATCGGCCAATGCCTTGGCCTCAACCCGGATTTCTGGCACCAGCGTAGAAAGCAGGATGGCCGAGCGGACGGCGTTGAGGGCCTCATTGGGGCGAATGACAAGGGCTGGCGGGGGATTTCGACCAATCCGCTGCAAGGCTGCGAGAATTTCAGAAAGGGCATCGCGTTGCTCGGCCAGAGACACTTTCAGTTCGGTCTGGTCGGCAAAAAGGTCACGCAGTTTCTTTTCTCGACTGGAAATGGACGTTTCCAGATTTTTGAGGCGTTCGGCGGTGGCGATCAAATTGCTTTGTATCGTCTCCCGATCCGATTGCAATTGCTCGATTTCCCTGACCAGTTCCTTCCGGTGGCTTTGCGAGAGAGCAATATTTTCCTCGATGCGGGCAAGCGCTTCTTGCTGTTCCTTGCGGGCTTTCAGGCGCGCTTCAAGCGCTCTTTGGGCTTGCTGTTCGGCTTCTGACTGGTCGTCGGCGTCGAGGGGGGCTGTGCCGGTTTCCTCGTTGGCGTCAGTTGCAGTGGCAAGCTCTGAGCTGGACGCTGTGTTTGTCTTCTGGGTTGGGTCGCTACCCTGTTGCGGAATGCTTGCTTGAGCCCAACCGATCTGCGGCGGCAGACACAGACCAAGACCGAGAGCGAAGGTGGCAAGCCCGCACCTTGGCCTGCACCGTCCTTTGCTGGTCGGCTTGTTTTCATGGGTCTTCAAATGCACGCGAATCACCTGTGGCGTCGATTTGCAAGCAATGTAGTGCAAGCCAATCTCCGGTGGAATCACCTTGTGCCACTTCTGTGGCGGAATGTTTGACTTTTTGGGCAAGGACCACGCTTTTCCAGTCAGGAACGGTGATAGGGGTGGCCGCTGAGAATTGTTATGGCTCGGTAAATCTGTTCAGAGACAAGGATTCGGGCGATCTGGTGCGGCCAAGTCATTGCGCCAAGTGCCAGTTTCATGTCGGCGCGTGCCAGCAATTCCTGTCCGTGACCATCGGGGCCTCCGAGACAAAGCGCCATGGCAGGGCAGCCCTGATTGCGCTGCCGATCCATTATTTGAGCAAAGGCTTCACTTGAAATGCTCTTGCCATGTTCATCAAGGGCGATGATGAAACTGCCTGCGGGCAAGGCTTTGAGCAATTGTTCGGCTTCCTGATTTTTTCGCTCGTTGACGCTACGCGCCCGGCTTTCGGAAAATTCCACAATGTCCGGGCCAGACAGACCAAGACTGCGCCCCGCCTTTTGAGCGCGATCCTGATAACGAGCGACAAGCTCAGTCTCCGGGCCAGACTTTTGCCGCCCGATAGCACCAACAATCAGCTTCATCTTTCTCTTTCCAGCCGGTCTCTATCTGCCTGGTCATTCTAGCTTGCCAAGGCGGTCGAAACCGGGCCGACAGGCTTAGTCTTCGCCTTCAGCGTCGGCTGCCCACATTTTCTCGATATTGTAGAATTCGCGGACTTCAGGGCGGAAGATGTGTACGATAATGTCGCCGGTGTCGATCAGAACCCAATCGCAATTGGGCAGACCTTCCACATTGGCATTGCCAAAGCCATTGTCCTTGAGGTCCTTGAGAAGACGATCAGAGACGGCGCCGACATGTCTGTGAGAGCGACCGGACGTGATGACCATGAAATCGGCAAGAGCGGATTTGCCGCGCAAGTCGATTGACAGGATGTCCTCGGCTTTGGATTCATCCAGGCTTTTCAGGATGGCGTCGAGAGCCAGTTCAGGATCCTTGCGATCCGAAACAAGGCGTAGGGGAGAAAGGCCTTCGGGCATGATCTCCATTTGTGCTGCGGTGGACAGGAATGCACCTCTTTATCAAACTGCAGACAGCTTCTCTCCCGCTCATCAGTCCATCAAGAGACGATGAACGGAAATGGACAGGCGAAAGACTGATAAGCAAATCAGGTCTCCGCCCTTACAGAATAAGTCATGCTATGTGACATTTTCAAGGCTATCACTCAAATTGGGTGATTGGCCTTTGCGCTTTGTCTCAAAGCGGTGGAAGACAGCTCTGACCTCGGGCCATACAAAAAGGACCAGGCAGGGCATGGCGCCGTCGCGAGTTTTCCTTCCTCATGGGATGGCAAACGCGCCCAGTTGTAACTCCGGGCAGCAATCGCGGACAGCGGTGCCAGACTATAGCCGGGACGGTCGATAATGGCAACGGGAACTTTCTGCAAAATGTCTTCCCAGCGTTGCCATTTGTGAAATTGCTTAAGATTGTCAGCGCCCATGATCCAGACCAGATGGACACCCATGGTTTTTGCCGCTATCCAGTCGAGGCTTTCAGCGGTAAAACGGGTGTTGGCTGTTGTCTCAACGCCGGTTACATCGATCCGTGGGTGGTCCATGACATCGGCGGTTCTTTTCAGTCTTGTTTCCAGACTTGGCAGTTCCGTGATATCTTTCAACGGGTTACCAGGCGTGACAAGACACCAGATGCGATCCAGCTGTAATCGTCTCAGAGCCGTAACCGCAACATGGCGGTGGCCTGCATGTGCAGGATTGAAGCTGCCGCCATAAAGACCGATCCGCATGCCGGAATAGGCAGGGGGCAAAGCATAATCATGAATTCCGGATCGTGTCATTGCGCCAACCGAAGAGACTGGTTCGAGAAAAACAAAGAGACAGTTTGGACCCTATCAAAAGATGGTGGACGGGATCTTAAGGTCAGGGACGGATCTGGCCGGTTCCATGGACGCGGTATTTGAAGCTCGTCAATTGTTCCAGCCCGACCGGTCCACGTGCATGCATGCGCCCGGTCGCGATGCCGATTTCGGCCCCCATACCAAATTCGCCACCGTCGGCAAATTGCGTTGAGGCATTGTGCATAACAATGGCGCTGTCCACCTTGTTGAGAAATGTTTCGGCAGCTTCGATATCCTCGGCGATGATGCTTTCGGTATGATTTGACCCATATTTGGCAATGTGGGCGATGGCATCCCCGACACCGTCAACCAGTTTTGCCGAAATGATCGTGTCGAGATATTCGGTCGACCAATCTTCTTCGGTCGCCTTTTCTGCCGATGCGATCAGAGCCTGAATATCGTCGGTTCCGCGAATGGTGCAACCGCTCTTGCTGAGGGCCTCAAGAACCTGCTTGCCGAGCGTTTCGGCAACAGACCTATCGATCAGCAAGGTCTCCGCTGCGCCACAAATGCCCGTGCGGCGCATCTTGGCATTTACAGAAATCGCCTCGGCTTTTGCAGGATCCGCGCTCTTGTCGATATAGACGTGGCAGATGCCTTCAAGATGGGAAAAGACAGGAACACGGGCTTCCGACTGGACACGGGCGACAAGACTTTTGCCACCACGCGGAACAAGGACGTCAACATTGCCGGAAAGGCCCGTCAAAAGCTCGCCAACAGCAGCGCGGTCCGTGGTTGGGACAATCTGGATGGCGTCAACAGGCAGGCCTGCTGCCTCAAGGCCCACGGTCAGGCAGGCGTGTATGGCGCGAGATGAGTGATAGCTGTCCGAACCGCCGCGCAGGATCACGGCATTGCCGGCTTTCAGGCACAAGGCGCCGGCATCCGCAGTGACGTTGGGGCGGCTTTCATAGATTACCCCGATCACTCCAAGAGGTGTGCGGACCCGTTCGATTTGCAGGCCGTTGGGGCGTTCCCAGCGTGACATGATCTTGCCAACCGGATCGGGCAGAGCGGCGATGGCTTCAAGACCGGCGGCAATGGCTTCGATGCGGGCTTCATTCAACGTCAAGCGATCAAGAAATGCCTTGCTCATGCCATCCGCCTCACCCTTGGCTATATCCCTGGTGTTGGCCTCGAGAATGGACGGGCTTTGAGAGCGCAGCGATTTCGCCGCTTCCTTCAGGGCCAAATTCTTTTGCACGGTCTGGGCTGTGGCCAACAGACGCGAGGCAAGGCGTGCCTTTTCGCCCAACGCCTTCATGATGTCTGTCACATTGTCTCGTTTGTCAGTCATGGCATGCCCTTTTTCTCAAGAAAAGCCGTCTATTGCGCATATAGGTTCAATGTTTTTGCCGGGTCAAGCAATGTTTGACCTGTCCACTTGCCTAGTGGTCGACATGGTCGCTGCCGCTTAGCACCATGTCGTCACGATGCACCAGCTCGGGGCGGCCATCATACCCAAGTATGTCCGGTATCAGGGTGGATTTGCATCCCATGATCTGATCTGCTTCCGATCTGTCATAGCCAATGAGGCCGCGTGCGATTTCCTCGCCGTCAAGGTCGGTAATGATAACCGCGTCCCCCTTGGCAAAATCGCCACCAAGTTTCTTGACGCCTGCCGGAAGCAGGCTTTTGCCAGACAGAAGCGCATTGACGGCCCCCTTGTCGAGCATCAGGGTGCCATGTGGTTCCAGATGGCCATTGATCCAGCGTTTGCGCTGTTTGATCGGGGTGGAATTGGGCACAAACCAGCTGTGCTTCGCACCCTTCATGATTGCATTGAGCGGATTATAGTCGCTGCCATCGGCGATGATCATCGCGGTGCCAGCATTGACGGCGATTTTTGCAGCTGCGATCTTGGTCGTCATGCCGCCTTTGGCGAGGCTCGATCCGGCGCTCCCTGCCATGGCCTCGATATCATGCGTGATCTGCTCGATGACGGGAATATGTTTGGCGTCGGGATTATCAAGGGGAGGGGCGGTGTAAAGACCATCGATATCGGAGAGCAGAATGAGACAGTCGGCGCTGATCATGGTGGCGACACGGGCGGCAAGGCGATCATTGTCGCCAAACTTGATTTCGGAGGTCGCCACGGTGTCATTTTCGTTGATGATCGGAACCGCGCCCAACTTCAGCAAAGTGGTAAGGGTCGCCCGGGCATTGAGATAGCGGCGACGCTCCTCGGTGTCGCTCAGGGTCAGGAGAACCTGCCCGGCGGTAAGGTCTACCTTGTGCAGGGCATCAGAATAGGCTTCACCCAGAGCGATCTGTCCAATTGCCGCGGCTGCCTGGCTTTCTTCAAGGCGGAGTTTGCCTGGGGGAAGCTCTGTTTTGCGCCTCCCCAATGCAATGGCGCCAGAAGAAACAATGATGACTTCCTTGCCTTGTTCCTTGAGCATGGCGATGTCGTCGATCAGGGTTTGCAACCAGGCCGCACGCAGGCGTCCGGTTGCTTGGTCCACCAAGGTCGCCGAACCGATCTTGACGACAATTCGTTTTTGATCCTCAAGTCTCACATCATGATCCAATTCTAGGGGCCGTCGGCACAAGGCGGGTTCAAGCAAAGCGGACTGCAAGAATTTGCAGGCCCTTTATGGACGCCAGGCTTGTGGTTCCTGTGCGGCTATTTGCTCTTGCCGGTTTTCAAGAATGATCTTGTCCATAAGGGCACGCAGGATCGTGTCCATATTGGTTTTTGCGACAGCAGAGATGGCGTGGGGTCGGAAACCGTAAGCGGCTTCGAACGCTGCCATTTTTTCAGCAATATCGTCCTCGGTCAAGGAATCGACCTTGGTCAGAGCGACAATTTCGTCCTTTTCACCCAATCCCTGATCGTAAGCTTCCAGCTCACCGCGGATGATGCGATAGGCGTCGAGAAAATCATCCTGTGTGGCATCGACCAGATGAAGCAAAACGCGGCAGCGTTCGACATGGCCCAGGAACCGGTCACCGATGCCAAGGCCTTCATGGGCCCCTTCGATCAGACCGGGGATGTCAGCCATGACGAATTCACGGCTGTCAATTCCTACTACACCAAGATTGGGGTGCAAGGTCGTGAAGGGATAGTCCGCAATTTTCGGCTTAGCTGAGGAAACCGATGACAAAAAGGTCGACTTGCCGGCATTGGGCAGGCCAACAAGACCCGCATCAGCGATCAGCTTAAGGCGAAGCCAGACATAACGCTCCTCGCCTTCGAGGCCGGGGTTGGCATGGCGCGGTGCCTGATTGGTGGCCGACTTGAAATGGGTATTTCCAAAACCGCCATTGCCACCCTTGGCGAGCAGACAGGTCTGCCCTTCTTCTGTCAGATCGGCGAGGATGGTATCATTGTCCTCGTCCAGAATTTGTGTCCCCACCGGGACACGCAGGATGACATCCTTGCCCTTGCGGCCGTTGCGGTTTCGCCCCATGCCATGCATGCCGGTTTCGGCCTTGAAATGCTGTTTGAAGCGATAGTCGATCAAGGTGTTGAGACCGTTGACGCATTCCACGATCACGTCGCCGCCCTTGCCGCCATCACCACCATCGGGGCCACCAAGGGCAACATATTTTTCGCGGCGAAAGGAAATACAGCCCGCTCCGCCATCGCCGGAGCGGACATAGACCTTCGCCTGGTCAAGAAATTTCATCGTATGGTCTCATAATAGCGTTGTGCCGTCAGCTCCAGGAAGATCGCCGGAACGTCTCGATCCAGGATCTTGCTGTAAATTGCGCCTTTTCCAGTCTCGGCAAAGCCCAGTTTGGTCAGGACATTGAGTGATCGCGCGTTCTTTTCCATCACGCTTGCGCAGATGCGTTCGGTCGGTTCCTTCGGAAGGTACCACTCCAGAAGGCATCGCACAGCTTCTTTCATTATGCCTTTACCCCAAAAAGGGGCACCAAGCCAATAGCCAATTGTTGGGGCAAAGACGCCGATATCCTTCTCAGTCGACGCTTTGAGCCCGACAGTGCCAATCAGGGTGTCATTCTGGGTGATGGCCATGTTGATCCCGACGGTTCCCCGGGACTGGGCCTCAATCCATTCTATGGCATTTCCCTTGGCATAGGGATGGGGCACGCGGCCCAAATAGCAGCTTACATCATAGTTGGAGAGATGATCCTCAATTGCAGGGACATCCTTGGGCAGCAGGGGACGCAACACGAGGCGGTCACTTTTCAGACTGGGCATTCTCATCAGGCCGCTCCTCTCAAGTCGAAGTTGCGGGGCGTGCGGGCGGGAGGATGTGGCCAGAAGTCACTTTGCCCCATTCCGGACCAACTGCGAATTGCTTTCCAGACACCTCTGTCGAGGCTGTAGCGATCAATCGGAATCATCCCGTTATAATGTTGGGAATGAGCCATTCCGGTGCCGCTATATTGAAATCCGCACTTCTCGACGACGCGGCGCGAGGCTCCGCAGGAAACCCGGCAGCGGGCGACGAGTGCGTCAAGAGTGGGTCGGTTCATGGTCGGGTTCGAAAAGGCAAAGTCGGCCACCGCCTGAATCGCGCGGGTGGCATAGCCATGGTGCCAGTGGTCCTGTTTGATCATCACGCTGACTTCCACTTCACGAGCACGGGACTCAAGCATGAGGCAAATCGCACCAACCATCTTTCCGCTCATATCGGTAATGATGAAGGGAAAGTCGGACGGGTTTGAGGCTTCGATGCTTTGCTCATACCACGCTTTGGCGCTTGCCGGAGAGGTTGGCAGCCAGTTGCTGCAAAGATTCTTTGCAAGAACGGGCGTGGTGGCAAGCGATACCAGAACTGGAAGATCACGGTGGGTCGGGCGACGCAGCAAGAATGGTTTGCTTTCCGAACCCTCTCTACTGTCGGGTTCGGTCTGCTGCAAGCTTTCATCTATTTCTAACATCTGTCCCTCCTGTTGGGCTTGAGATTGGCGTTTGGTCAAAAGTTAAGGGGAGATGGTGTCCCATCTCCCCTTCAAATCTTTTGGACCTTTTGCCTCTCATCGGGAGGGAGGTCGCTTCGACTTGCCGGGGTCAGGGACACCGGCAAATCGTGTTATTTTCATGCCAGTGTTATTCGGCCGCCTCTGCTAGCGGGTTGACGGACACGTAAGTTCGGCCGTTTGACTTGGTGCAGAATTCCACGTTGCCATCCGCGACGGCAAAAATGGTATGGTCCTTGCCCATGCCAACATTGTTGCCCGGATGCCACTTGGTGCCGCGCTGACGAATAATAATGTTGCCTGCGATGACAGATTCACCGCCGAATTTTTTCACGCCCAGACGACGGCCCGCTGTATCGCGACCGTTACGGGATGAACCACCTGCCTTTTTATGTGCCATTTTGGTGTCTCCTCGTCCTTAACTCTATTTCTCAGCGGCGAAAGCAGAAGCCTGCTCGAGCCAGTTGTCACGTTCGATGCGGCCCTTGAAATTCAGCGCATCGTCTACTTTAGTGATGTCGTCAGCGGAGAAGGCTGCGATCTGGGCGAAAGTGGTGATGCCCAGGGCGTTCAGTTTACCTTCAAGCACTGGTCCAACACCAGAGATTTTTTTCAGGTCGTCTTTTTCACCCTCAGGAGCGGTGAAAAGCGCGGTGGTTGCAGCATCAGCAGCTTTTTCCGCTTTCTTTGCCGGAGCTTTTGCTTCCTTGGCGGGAGCGGCTTCAGCAGGTGCGGCTTCGGCTTTGGCTGGCTTGGCCTTTTTAGCGGCTTTTGCCGGAGCCTTGCCGCCGGTCAGGATCTCGGTGATCTTGACAGACGTGAAATACTGACGATGACCATTGCGACGGCGAGAATTCTGACGACGGCGCTTTTTGAAAATGATGATCTTGCGGCCACGGCCCTGATCAACGATTTCAGCGGCAACAGAAGCGCCATCCACGAATGGAGCACCTACAGCTGCGTCGCCTTCGCCGCCGACCAGCATCACATTTTCAAAAACAATTGCATCGCCGGCTTCGCCTTCGAGGCGTTCGACCTGGATGATATCATCGGGGGAAACAGAATACTGCTTACCACCGGTCTTGATGACTGCGAACATTTTTTTCTCCGTTCAGTCCAAGCTCTGCAAAGGGAGTCCTTTCAGGCCGGTCTTTTTTCAGTCAGGTTTCAGGAAGCCAGTTTTCGTTGATTTATCAAATGGATAAAATCCGTCAGAAAAACAGGCAAGGCGCGGGAAATCAACCCACGCCAGTATTCTCGGGCAATATAGTCGGAACGAGATGAGAGTCAAGGAAAAGCTTGGATTTGTTGCAAATTCTCTTTGTTCTCTTTGGGTCGGTCACAAACTGGCTCAAAAGGTCTTGAAAGCGTGGATCATTTTCGTTGCGGAGCGTTTTTGTGTGTATCCGTTTGGCTTGCATGCCCGAGGATGTCTTCATACATGTCATTTGCAGGCGTAGCCACTGCGCCTGTGCTGGACAAAAGACATGGAGACTTTTCGAGATGGATTTTAGTGCCTATTCCTTTTCCCTTTACGCAATTTACGCCCTGTTGGTCATGGTTGCTGTGCAGGGGCTTGTGGCGTCTGTCGCTCATCGGGCGCAGGCGTCTTATGTGCCCGGTGTTGTCGATCCGACGTTGGGGCCCGGTTCGTTCGTTTTTCGAAGCCATCGAACGCTGATGAATTCCATTGAAAATGTCCCCTTCATGATGGGGCTGGTTTTTCTGGCGATTCTGTCCGGTTTCAGCCCAGACAAATTGGGGGTTCTTTGCTGGATCTTTGTCCTGGCGCGTCTTGCTCACATGGTGACCTACTATCTCGTTGCGACACACAAGAATCCGAGTTTGCGGAGTGTTTTCTATATAGTCGGTTTTCTTGCGCAGCTTGTTCTCATGGTCATGGTCGGGGTTGACTTCCTGTAACCTGCGCTTCTGACGGCGCTCCGCCATGGGAGCGAAAGTCGGCATTGGGGATGCGCGATCCTTGCCCCGAAGACAAACCGTCTTTTTAAAGGAGAGGGTGGCTCATATTGTGTGGGCCGCTTTAAATGGGGATTCTTTGTCTCACATCTTGAGCTTGCCGGACTTGCTGTGTATGGTCCGTCCACCTTTTTTGAGCAAAATGCGACCGTTTAAAGCTCAAAACAAGACGTGGAGAGGTGCCGGAGTGGTCGAACGGGGCGGTCTCGAAAACCGTTGTGCGGGCAACTGTACCGAGGGTTCGAATCCCTCTCTCTCCGCCATTTTCCGAGCGATAAATTGAAATTTATATAGTAAATTCAATCGCTTGATGCGAGATCTCCCGCGAAATCCCCCAAATTTGCTACACATTTTGCTACACAAACCTATGCAAAGGTCTATGGCTCTTTCCACGGTTTTCTTTAATTCTTTCATGTTGAGTGGAGCTGACTGAACGCTTAAATCTGCAATGGATGCATTCAAACCAAGTAGTTCGGCGCTGGTCGATGTGCGCGAATTGCAACGAGCGATTTTGTACCTGCTCCACGCAGGTCTGTTCTTGGCGGTGAGCTTTCAATCTCGCAAAAGCGAGATATCAGATGCTGCTGGTCAAAGCGGACATTCGAGAGATCGAGTGTTTACGTCCAGCATGAGACATCTTTTCGGACTGATTCTGGATACTAGATAGAGCGCGATATTGCCGAAGCTTCGAGGACCTAAACATCGCAACTCTCTGCCGGATCATATCAGGACGCCGATGGTTATAGTTTCAACAATCGTGCAAGGTCATGTCTGAGCAACGGTTCTAAGGAGAAATCCCCTATGGTTAGATTGTTGAGTTAAGCGAAACTGCCCGACAAAGTTGCAATTGTTGTAGCATTTGTTTCCTAATTGTTCTATTGATAAGATATGTCAAAAAGGATCACAGATAGTCAGCTCATTGGAGAAATCGGGGAATCTGCCGCCAAAACCCGTTTCTTGAATATTGGGTTTCAGTTTGATGGGCGATCGCGCCTTGAAGCAGGTATTGATGGCATTGCTGAGATCATGAACGATGGAACACCTCTTGCAAAAATGATCGCTGTTCAGGTCAAAGCTACGGACAAAGCAAAGTATTCAAATGAGACAGATGAAGGTTTCACATATTTGCTTCAAGCTGAAGACCTTCACTATTGGCGCACTTCTAATCTACCTGTCATCTTAGTTTTGTATCGTCGGTCTGATGATAGCTTCTATTGGAAGGAGATTCCGGACGCATTCAGTGTAGAAGAGAGAAAACTGGTCTTCGACAAAAATGCAGATCTTCTGAATCATCAGGCCGCTGATAGTATAGCCCAACTGACAGTATCCAAGGCTGGACATGGCTACTATGTTCCTCCTTTAGGTGGAGGGGAAGATGCTCTGGTGAACATGCTTCCAATCAAGCTACCTAACGAGATCTTTGTTGCATCCACGCCATACTCACCAAAACAAGCCATGGCGATCTTGTTGGATAAAGATGAACCGCCTCGGTTTGACTGGGCTATTAAAGGCCGCACCTTTTGGTCGTTTCATGATCCGCGAAAAGAATGCACAGCACAGATCGTGGACTTTGATCAGGTCGAAGCAATCGAAACGTCCACGATCGCATATCACGACGAAATCGATGAGCAGCACAATTTCTCTTTTTTGCTAAAGCAGGTCCTACGTCACCAATTTAAACAAGATTTGGGGTGGAATAAGGAGCGCAAAATTTTCTATTTTCTAGCGGAAGCCGAAAATCAAAACAGAGCGTTCAGATATAGGTCTTCAGTGAATCGTGCTGAGGCAGATGTTGTGAATGTGGTCAAGGATAGGAAGGAGGACCACAGGGTCTCCTTCGTTCGTCACCACGCCTTTTCTGCTCGGTTCGAGTTGTTGCTCGATCAGTGGTTCCTGATTATTAGTCCAACATATCATTTTACAACCAATGGATTTATCCCACATTCCTATCCAGCCGCACTGTTGGCGGGGAAAAAGCGCCTAGATAATAACGCATCCCTCCGCGGTCAAGTGATCATGTGGCATCGCCTCTTATCTGGTAGTGAGGTGCCCAAAGATGATCTTTTTGGGTCGCATCACTCAGGTGAAAAGTACTTGGATTTCGGCTCTCCTCCGTCAGTCAGCTTGCCAACAACAGTCCCCGAGCAGGCTTGGGTATCGGCAAAGCCAAAGAAGGTTCCAGAGACACAAGACGATTTGTTGGAGGGTCTCTAGCTTGACTAAATTTATAGGCAAAATTTTTGATGAGCCATTGCTTGAGTTTGGAGATAGACACAGCCACTCTGACCCTAGGTTGGGCCTGAGTGATGCCGGCCCACATCAAACATATGTTGGAGAGGTTATCAAAATTGGGGTTGTAGGTAGTTCAAAGACTATTGAAGACGCCAAGGCCTTTTTAGAGGCAGCATCGGAAGGCTTTGAAGGCGAAACAGAAAAACACCCAAATCTTCATCCTGATTTTCCCGGACTGAAGAATCGAAATCCCTTCAGATGCGGTTTTGAAATCGGCGACCTTTCAGTAGAGGCACTTTCTAAGTCACAGATTGAGAAAGTAATCAAAGAGCCAAACCACAAAACTGCGGTCGAGATGGCCGTAGAGATGATTTGCGAAAGACTGCAAGTCTTGGAAGATGGTGGAAATCGACCGGATGTTGCCATAGTCGCTCTTCCTGTAGGTTTAATAGAACGGGTTTGGGGTGCAAAAGTCGAAGCAAAATCCTCTAATGAGAGGGAAGACAGCGGAGGATCAGATGCGCCGAACTTTCGTGGTTTGCTTAAGGCCAAAGCCATGCCTTTAAATTTCCCTATCCAGATTGTTTGGGAAGATGTGCTTGACGATACCGCAAAGATACCCAGGAAGCTAAAGGATTCCTCTGATCGTAAGATTCAGAATGCAGCAGGGTGCAGCTGGAACTTGCTAACAACCCTTTATTACAAAGGCAGTGGTCGCGTTCCTTGGCGGAGGCAGCCGCAAGAGGGTGAGTATAAAGCTTGCTACATTGGCATCAGCTTTTACCGAGACATTGACGGTCAGCAACTTTGGACAAGTGCGGCACAAATGTTCGATGAGCGCGGTAGAGGTTTCATATTGAAAGGAGGACGTGCCCAAACAGAATCTCGAGGAAGGCACCCATATATGTTGCGAAAAGACGCATATGAACTCGCCAAGAACGTTCTGAGCGCTTATCGGGCACACCATAAGCATTATCCTGCTAGAGTCATTATCATGAAGACGTCGCGCTTTCGCGACGAAGAAGCAAATGGGTTTTTGGAAGCCTTGGATGAATGCGGCGCGGATCTTCGAGACCTTGTTTGGGTTCAAGAGCATTATTCAGCGAAAATTCTTCGCGACGGCGATTACCCGGTTTTGCGCGGGACTTTCATCGATCTTGATGGAAAGGGTTTGCTCTATACCAATGGGAGCATTCCTTATTACGGGACCTATCCAGGTCAGTACGTTCCCAATCCTCTTCTTCTATGCCCACATGAATCAAGCGAAAGTACCGTCACTCAGATCGCAGATGAAGTGTTTTCGCTCACAAAGATCAATTGGAACTCAACCCAGATGAATCAAAAACTTCCTATTCCGATCCGAGCAGCTCGGAAGGTCGGCGAGGTGCTCAAATATCTTGATGAAGGTCAATCAGTTAGTTCAGATTATCGGAAATACATCTAGAGGATTGGAGGCTTGAGGTGCGCGCTATCTAAGTGCAAGGTGTTGGACGTTTTCCTATCAGAAGGTCGTTTCAGAGCCAATCACAACATTGTCAGACTTCTGGCGATCCCGAAGAAGAGCAATTTATGCGCTGGAAGCGATTGCTAGAAAGTCATGGGTGGAACAATTGCAGGGGCGTATATCCCGACTGCCACGCCGGTCACCCGCATGCCGCAAAGCCTTGTGCCATTTTGCAACCTTCCTGCTAATGTGCTGCACTGAGCCCCAAGCTTGGACCGCCGGGAATGCTGCTGCTTGCTCGAACGGCTGGAATGCGGAAGCAAAGCTATGGGTTGAGACTTCCGTCGAGTGACCGCAAGGGGCCGCTTCTTCCATAGGCCTCAATGAGAACTGGTCAGGATTATGCCAATCTGAGCATTGCATATGCGCTTATGGATAGACGCCTGATTGGACCGACAGCAAATAGGCAAGAACTCTGTCAGATTTACGCTCCGACACCAAATCAAACGCAGTTTTTCCGGCCCAACCAGGAATTGGTTGATGTTTAAACCAAAGAACCGCGCGTTGATCAGACCCCGTCATTTCGGCTGCTATCGTGAGAATGCGCATTAATGGTCGAACTGCTTCATTCAGTTTTCGTAAGCCGGATTGCCTATAAAATGAATGTCGATCTACACCGGTCAACAGAGCCAATTCTGTCTGAGTGATTCCAAGTCTGTTGGCGAATGCTCGTGCAGATAAGATCTGATTGTTGCTATCGAAGTGCGTGGACATGGTTGGGTAGCCTTTCTACAAAGCAGGCCTTTGAAGTTCATTCGAGATAAGCCAATTCTGTAACCATCTTTCGAGCAACTCAAGTCTCTTGACGCCCAAGGTTTGCCGCAGGCAATCATCTTGTGACAGATGGTTATCTAAATTTCTTTAGTCGGGGCAATGCTCCTCTTTCGCGGGTACGGGTTGAACAAACTGCGGTTTTTCACTACAGACATCGCCTTCTTCACCGGTCAAGCAACCTGTCCATCTTGCTGTCGAAGGCTTCACTGATGTCATCCGTGATTTCGTCAGAGAAGAAGGCCTTCTGCGTTGAGGCTTGCTTTTGTGGTTTCTCGAAGAGGAAGAAGGACATGCCATCTGCTGCATATGGGTTGCTTGGTTTCAATATCTGTCCGTCTTCTAGAATCGTGCATTGGATGAAATACTCCACCACCAGCATGCTGCAGGTTTCGGTCACGGTTGGAACGTAGTTGATGATCGGTAGCTGGTCGTAGTCTTCGTCGTCTTCGTCTTCATCGCATTCATAATAAAAGGAATCATTGCTGAGCCGGGTTCCTGTTGCCGTTTCAAAAGCGACAAGTAGCTGCTGGAGACGCCGGTCTTCTTCTTCCGACAGTTCTGAGCTGAAATCGTAGTAGCCTTTGATCTTGCCTCCTTCTTCTCTTGTGGTTGCGATGATGCCCGCGACTTCGTCAGGCTGAAGCTCTTTGCAATAGAGTGGGCCTTCAACGAAATTCTGAACGCAGATGGATGATCCAAAACTGATGAAAAGGTCTTTCATATTAAAGTGTCTCCTAAATAAGGAAAACTGAATGGAGTGCGGCTGGCGAACGGATCGATTGGTAGAACACGGCAGGCCATTCAATGGGTGAACAATGTTGGTGCAAGCTGTTGTTGTCTCAGTCACGGCGACAGTTTGACGCCGTGACCGATGCGTGATCCTCAGGCTCGATTTCGATGAGTGTTTTGAGATGCGGAAACAATATCGGTAGAAGCGAAACTGAAGCGTCGGTGTTTCCTGTCTATGCAGGAAGGCGAATTCTCAACCGATCCAGGAGCTAAGATGAGGGGCTCATCAAGTTCCGCTGTTGCTGTTTTGGTAAGGCTGATCGATGGCAGTGTCGGCTTTTGGGGGGAGCGGTCCTTTCGGCCCTTCTCGAAATAGCAGACTGCCGCCATGTCGATATTGGCCTGAACACGAGCGCGGATGGCACTGAAACGCAATCTGTCAGGACCGATCAGACGCCCGATGACAGGGGAGGCTGATCTGCATTTCTTGAATCCGTTATGGTCGAGGGAAACGGTAATTCGGACATTGCTGTCAAAGACCGTTGGTGAGTTGAGGCCGGCTGCGGCCATAGCAATCGGGTTGGTGATGTCTGTTTGAAGGGATGAGCTGGATTTGTTCTCGAGCCTTGATCCGCAGACAAGGGTGACAAAGCGCATCCCGCCGATGTTGCGGATATCATGGATGAGACAAGGGCGTGGTTCAGGAGCGTTTTGCTTTCGTTTCTCAGCGATCGGGAAGGGGAAGAGAATGACATCGCCCCATTTGAGTTTGTCTTTCCAGTCTTGCCGGGGGTGGGCGATGTGATGATCTTGTTTGGCCTTGATGAGCATGGGCTTTTTGCGTCCTTACGTTAGAGGCTTGTTTGACGCCTGTCTTTTCCTCTTCCTTTGTTTTGGGGGATCGGATCGTGCGCGGCGTCATCAAGGCTGCCGTGATCGATCTCGAATCCCTCTATTGCGCATTGTTTCCAACTCTTCCTTCACCTGATGTCTGGCTCACCATTGGCAGCGAGCCAGAAGGTGGTCTTCGGATCACCGGGCAGAGATGGCATCCCATGCAGCCTGTTGCCGCTCGAGATCATTCTCCGATATCAGAGCTTTTGGGCCTCTTTCTCCTGGATGTGTCAACTGATGACGAGCCTCGTGAAGCAGAAGGCGATCGGCCTCAATGCGTTGAGGGCTTCGAATATATTGCATGCGATGAAGTCCCTTGTTTGGTAGCCTGCCGATCACGGGCGAGGCAATTGAAGGCAGCCTGGAATCATCATGAGGGATGAGAACCGTTCGGGTGAAATTGACCGAGAAGGTGATTGGTTGTGAAAGGCCTGCCATTTGCAGATCCGCTTTTTCGGTGATCTGTATTTCTGAGGCGTTTGATGATGTCGGATCGACATCACGACCGATGCCCATCAGCAGCAGGGTTTCAGAATCGAATTGTGCGATTTCGATCACGACGAAGGCGTTGTGGAGGATTGGAGTTTCCGGTGGGTAGGCTGGAAACTGGACGATATCTCCGGGTTTGAGATCCTTGAGCCAATTGTCGGGGGATGGATTGATGGCATGGGTCATGTTTATGACTTCCTTCTAAAAGTGAAAACAGACGCCTTTTGCTCTTCTGAAAGGTTTGAAGGTTCAGATCGGCGCGGCGACATCCCGGCTGTCGCGCCAATCAGAACTGTTTTCTTTCTAACAAAAAACACCCCTTTCACGTCAGGAAAGGGGTGTTTTGTCTCACGAGAGATGATCGGCTTGGAGATGGACAAACGATCTATTTGTCGGTTTCGGTGTCTTCATCCTCGTCCGGTAATGACAAGGTATCTGCCACCAATTGGTCCATCAGGGACTGGGATTCCTTGAAGAGAGTATCGCGCAAGGCATCAGCCTGATAGGCCAGTCTGGTTTTGACGTCACGTTGGCCACAGAGCGCCATTGCCATGGCAACGCCTTTTGCGCCACGTTTGCCAAGTTCGGTATGTGCCATGGTCCGTGCGATGTGAGCGCCGGTTCCGAAATGCTCAACCCAAACCTTGGAGGGCCGCTTTTTGACATACATTTTGCCCAAATGATCATGAAACACCGGGGCTTTTGCTGTGATCAGCCTCTGTCTTTCTTGATTGAGCCACCCATTGCCGACATTGGGATTAACCTCACTAAATATCAGGGTATCGAAGAATTTATTGAGTTTTTGATGCAGTGGCACCCTGATCGCTTGGCCCGTTTTGTTGGTGGCTACATTGATTTTATATAGGCCTGTTTCTGCGTCATAGGTGATGTCGTCACCCCACAGCAATAACCCATCGGTCAGACGCAGTGGTATAAAGAGCCAAAGTGCGATGACTGCTGCCTGATTGCGCAACTTGTTCTTTGTCTTTCGATGTGTGGCAGTTGTGCTGTCCTTGAGGAGTTGGCAAGCAAGTCGGTAGATATCCTTGTAAGATGGCACTCGTTCATAGCGGCCGAATTTCAGGGGACTTTCTGCGGCTGCATCGCTTTCGAGTTTGTTGATATGCTTGTTTAAGTCGGCCAGAATCTGAGGGCTGACACCCAGCTCTTTTCCAAACTGGCGTAATCGCATTGTTGCGGTTTGCAAGGTACGGGCACGGCACCTCTGATTTTGATAGGTGGCTTCTTCTGCAGACGGAGCCCGATCTTTTTTCGTCTGTTCAAGAATGCGCACACCTGCGGCATCGATGACGACCGGAACGCCTGCTGTTTTGAGGGTCCAGACATACTCGCTGATGACATCTTGCATATTTTCCAGCAGGCTTGCTGAAAATGCTTTGCCGCCAGAAGGGCGATGGCCATTTCGCAACTGTTCCCAGATTTGCTGCCAAGGGACGGGCCATTCCGAGACAGGGCTTCGAAACTTTGCTGGCTTTCTTTTTGCCTTTTTTCGCGGTTTCCTGTGGGCCTTGTCATATGCAATCGTCTTTTCGGTAATCGCTGCCTGCAGGGCTGGACCGACAACCGGATGACCCGGAAACAGGATGTTGAACGTCGATCTTAAGGCAAACAGGGTATTCGGCGGCTCGTGCTTTGCCGAATAATCTAAAAAGTCCTGTTTGGTTGGAGCGGTTATGCCGTGTAGATGAGTGTAACGCAAAAACTTGGCCAATCGCTTTTTGTGTCCATCGTCCAACTGACCGAATGTTGGCATTGTCTCATAAGGAGCGAGCAACTCGTCATCGGATGGGGTGTTCGCTGCTTCTGTGTTCAATTTGTCTTTCTTGTTACCATTATTCATCGATCATCTCCGCAATCAGTTCTTGGCCGTCTTGCACCTGTTCCACTCCCTCGATCCATGCGTAATAGGTTAAAACCGTATTGACCGTATCGCCGAGGCGCGTAGCAATGACCACGATCTTGTCGGGATGTGCCCGAAGCAAGAGTGAGGCCTGCCCATGGCGCATTTGTTGAGGTGTCATGGGCAAGTTGAGGACCGTGCGCGTGTAAGTCGAATAACGTGCGCTAAAATAGCTCTCATTCATCGGCTTTGTGGCACTTTCCGGGGCTGGAAAGAAATATGGGTTGTTGGCCGCGTGCTGATACAAGGGCCTGATGGTTTCAAGATACCAGTTCAAGACTCCCAGATAGTCTTGTTTGCCTGGGTGTATCTCAACCTTGATTTCCTTTTTGTTTTTGACGTTGCCTGGCGGGATCCTAAGCTTGATGGGATCCTTCTTGCTCTTGGGCATCATGATATGCGCATCAGTGCCATGCAGAGTCAGGCCCATGGCATTTTCGCAGCGGATTGGTGCTCCGCCGATTTCGATGGCGCAAAAGGCGGCACAGGTGCCGATCCAGCGGTATTTCACCAGTTCCATCTTCGTCAATGCACGCCCTTGTGCACTGGCTACGGATTCCATTTCCATGGCTGCATCCCGAAAGGCAAAAGGCGAGTTAAAGAAGCGCTTTGTGAGGGGGGTGGATTCAAACAATTTTGAACAAAACTGCTTATTGGCTTCGGCCATTTCTTCTTCTGCTTTCTTGCCCTCATCCAGGAACGAATTGTTTTTGAGTGCTTGTGTCAGCGCCGCAAGGGCTGTCGGGTCAGCGTCAAGGGCATGGAGGACCCGTTTGTATTTGGACAGATATTTCCGAACGGTCCGAGGTTTTAGTTTGCGGACATCCCGGTCTGGCAACTGACAGCGGGCGACCATCAGATTCCGGACCTCAGTAATCACATCGCCGCGGACGAAAATAAGATCCCAAGGTTGACTGATGTCAGTTTCGGGATGCGCATCGAGGTACGTGCGCGTGATGGAGTTCATCGTCGAGTTGAAGAGGGTTTGCGTTTCGGGGCTGCGATTGGCATAGGTCTTTGATACAGGATCGAAATCCTTGTCAGCCAAGATCGCATAGATCGCATCAAAGTCTTCCTGCCAATCTAGCGGGATCGGCTCCTGATTCTGACGCAAGCGGATGGCCGAAAAGCCGATGCTTTCCGGTGGCAGATGGGGGCGAGCAAAATCATATTCGCGGAGCTTGTCAAGAAACGCCACGGCGCGGCGATAGGAATCCCGTATGTGCGTCGGGCAGTCAAGATAATTGCTGTTGGCGATGTCGTTGGTGATGTCCTGTGGTTGGATATCTACAGATCGCATGAAATCGGCAAGGTTTCTTACCGCAACAAAATTGGTTTTGCGATAAGGATCCAGATCCGGGATATCCGGTGCGTTGCAATCAAGCGCATCAAGTAAATGATACCACCCATCTTGCTGGGCCCGTGCCTCTTCAAGGGCTTTATCGACGCCCAGGAATTCTTTAAGAGATGCCAGGGTACGGCGGCGAAGCAGCTGGTAGGCGTTGTCGGTGGTGCACCAGTTTGGATCATACCCGTCAATCGGGAAATTGGTCTTGATAAGATCCAATGAGGCAAGAATGTTTGCCAAGGGCTCGTTCAGAATGTCGCCAACCCGTTTGATCGAAGATACATAACGCTTCCTGCTGTCGTCGCTGAGGTCTGTTCGCTTCTCGACATGAGCGAGCAGATCCTCAAATGTTTTGGGTTTGGGTTGATGCACCTCAGATGCCGGTATTGGTGGCGGGGGGTCGAATAAGTTATTCAATTTGCTAACCTTTCTTTGGTTTGAGTGTGGTCGTTCAAATGCACTTCCGGTCGCTTAAGTGCATGCAGGACACACACACCACTGAATTTTCCGGACCCGATAATCGGTGGGTATATGTATCCCGGGCGAGTCCCGGTCGTCCGGTCGAAAATGCGAATTTTGCTGTGTCCGATGTATTCATTGCGCATCTCCATCGATTACTTGTGGCAACGAGAAGATGCCGACAGCAGTCGTTGGTGCAGGGTCAGCAGATGGAACCTGTGATGGGGATGGCACGACACCTGATTTGGACAGGTGTCGATATTTCGGTTGGGGCTTGTTGCTCTGCCAGGCAATCACATCAGCTCTACGCCAACGTTTCCGATTCCGCGCGTTAGGGCGCTTTCCAAACGAAAGATCGATTGGCGCGGGAAAGTCTGGACTATAATTGGGTGAGGAAGGATTGGCCCAGCGATAGATGATCGATGGATCTGTCCTACCCATATCTTGGGCCACCTGACTTGCTGTCAAGAGAGGCTTTGTCAACTCTTCCCAATGTTTTGCAGACTGGTCGGCAGCAAGTCCGAGGGCCTCAAAGACGACGGACCAGCGGGTGCCGTTGGCGCGCAACACGATGCCTGCGTCCTGTAGGACTTCTTTGAGGCTCCGTGCCGGCACACCGAAAAAGGCGATCAGGTCTTTGCGGTTGATGTAACTGTCTTTGCATTTTGTCATATAAAGGGAACTGGAAAAATTTTCCGAGAAACCAAAATAAAAATGCAACATTTTAGTAATTATTTTACAAGTTATTGTATTTGTTTATGAAATCTATTGCCGGAAGTATGTGAGATGATAGCAGCAGGGGCAAACAGTTTGGCCCGGCGACAGTGAAGCAATCGCCGGGCTGGTTGTTTATGCAAGATGCGGAGGCACGGGATACATGATAAGGGTTGCCAGGCGTTGCCTCTCAGCCAGTGACGTTGGTTTGTTTAATACATATACACGTCGCCAACCCATCATCTCTTCTACGATTGGAATGCCGGCGTGACATCCGCACATGAACCTGTAGTAATATTGCGCACGCAAAAAAGCCAAGAGCGGGGCGCTGCCCGGATTAAGATTTTTGCGATCAAAAAAACGACGCAGCTTTGCAAGTGTGTGATAGCCCCGACAATCTGGAAAGCCATCAGGATGTCTATTTGCTGCGGCCAACGACAGGCCGACCAAGGGCACCTTGCGTTGGCTATCTGGATTTTTCGACCGGATGCTATCCCCAATGCATATATGAGGGATTGGATCGTCAAGGACGATGTCGCAGGGGGCAAGGCCTGTGAGATCTCCTGCTCTGCAGCCAGTTTCGAGCATTATCAGCAAAAAATCGCGTGAGGTGTCTTCGAGGCCATCAAAGGCATTAGGAGCAAGCCAGTCAGACTTGATCCGTGCGATATCGGACACCAACTCAGCAAAGTTGGGTTCATTTCGGAATTGTTCGGTTTTGATGATCGATTTTATCATCACAATCTCCATCATTGGTTTCACAAGACAGGAGGATGCCTCTGCAAAAAGCAGCAGGCGATCGCTCCCTGAAAGCAAATAGGACGATCAAGGACGGACGAAAAACGCTTATTCGGTCATATTTTTAGGTAAATATGCGTATATTGGCGACGGAGTCGGCCAAGACAATTGGGAGTGTTATGTATTGTTTCCAACGGCCATCTATAAAGGTGGCAAAAAATTCAATAAATTTGGCACATTCGTTTGGGCCTCGTCGTAATCCGCCCTACTTTCGCCAGTGTAACGACATCCAACAGAACCTGTTCGCTTTTTTCCGGTCTTTTCGACATCCGGCAGCCAATCAGGTCATGTCTGGGCGGATTGATCTGTGATTTACATTGTTACAGTTTCAGTTGTTGGATGAGCGGGACGGGATCATCCATAATATCTGTTCCGCACTCCTTTACCGGAAATCGCTGAATTCTGCGGTTCTTTTCCCCATTTTCTCCTTGCGACCGAAAAAAGCACGGGTCCGTTTGGGTTTGTATCGCAATCGCCGTAGTTCCTTGATGTGGGCCGGTGTGTGATCGCTGGCCGTGATCGCAATCCCGCGATCGGAGATCGGATCCCGGCGTTATGGTACCGCAATGCTCAACAATTGAGTTCGAGAGAGTGCCAATCCATGGCAGGCATGCTCATTGCCACCCATGGATGCTGTCCAATGCTGTCCTGCAGATGCTTCGCATGGATGGTCTGACATGACGTTATCCTGCGACATGGATCCCAAATGCGGATCTGCCGATCTCCATAAAGCAGCAAAAAGCCAGCCCAAAAGCGAAACGGCGATTTATCTGGCACGCCTGTATGCCGCTCGTGACAAGGCAGCCGTGTTGATTTCAGATGGCGAAGAATGGGTATTGCCCCATTTTGAAAGGATCCTTGCTGAGATCGAAAAGCTTGAAGAAAAGCAGAAGCGACTGGATCTTGCCCTTGAAATCGCCCGCAAGGCCAAGCAACCGCGGGCAGATTGATGAGCTCGACGTAATCGACACGTCCTCTCTTGCAAGAAAATGCGATCACTTTTTCTGGTTCGCTGAAATCCGCCCTAAGTCCCGTTCAAGGCTCTTGGACAAGGATTGTGATCTGAACCAATCGTTCCTTTGGCCTCATTGCGAAAAACCAATGATCGGTATGTGCCGAGGAACAGGATCAATATGAGCGATCAGAATGAGATTTTCGGGAAATACAATGATGTGTCGGTGCTGACGCGACATGTCGATGACGCACTTTTGCAGCTGGCAGACACATTCGACACAGCGGAGTTCGTCTCAGCTCTTACGACTGCAGGACAAAGAGGTGCCGATGATGAAAAAGTGCATCAACGCGTTTTGCAACAATGCAAGCGGGACGGTAAGATCAGGGCTGGAGCCAAAAAGGGAAAGTGGCAAAAAGCCACTGGCATCAAGACGGAAAGACCCGAGTTCCTGAAGACACTTGTCTTGGGCTTTTCCGTCGCTGTGTGTCTTTTAATCTGGGGAGCTCAGATCGCAATCAATGTGCGGTTTGCCTGGGAGGTGGCGGGTGCTGATCCGTTCTTCCAATGGACCATGGTGACAATCATGGCGGCTCTGGATCTAGGTCGCCCCTTGTTTATGGCCAAAGGCATGCATGTCCTCTCAAGGCGCCTGCGTCGTGAGGCTACGCTTTACTTCACGATTGGTTTTACGCTGGCGTCGGTGTCATTTTTGTGCTCGAGCTCGATGTTGTCCGCGTCATTTGCGCAGGGGCAACTGATCAATATCCGGATCGATAAAAAACAGGAGACAATCGAGAGGCTGGTGGTTGATGCAAGGGAGTTTCGCCAAAGAGCGATTGCTTTGCAGGCGGAGGCAGACGAAGAGTGCGCGCATGGAGGGTGCGGCCCCAAAGCCAGAAAGCTGCAAAAGGACGCCGAAGCGAAGGAATTACAGGCAAAAGACGCCCAAGATCAGCTCGACCAAATGTCAAAGCAGGTAGAAAGACCACCGGAAATGATCGCAGGTCTGGTGCATGCCTTCGAAAATATGCATCTTTATGGTGATGATCATAAAATGCGACTGCCCTATCTACTGGCTTTTGTCATCGAATTGGCCGCGCTCTTTGGCCCCGGCCTGCTTTTGAGGCGATAATTGCCTTGTTGCCGATTGAATGGATCCTGTGGCACCGGTCTTGCCCTCTCATCCTTTGAAGCGGGCAATATCAGGGTCATGCGTCTCCGCTCGATCAGATGCCTTGTGATTGTCGTGAAATACTGTGGTGAAGGTGCCTTGCGGCTATTCGCGTGGCAGGTCCGATTCTGTCTTCATGCCAATCAAGAGCCATCTCTGGGGAAAATACGAACCTCTCGGTGTTGACCATCAGGCCGTTTTGGTAGCTCACAATCTGAGCTCACATTGACACGTCGACTACGCGCATCATGGTTCTCGCGCAAAATGTCGACACAATGATCACACAATGCGGCTTCTGCTCAATGGATGTGTTTTCGTTCGGTACTCCGGATTGCGTTTTTTGTTCCCGTCAACACTGCCAGTGCAACCATCACGGGCGTGACACAGGCATTTACCCTCACATCATGATGTTGGTCGGCAGGGTCCGTAAAGGTTTGCGCAATTATCCAATAGACGTTTTCGTCGATGAATTGCGGGAAATGACCAAAGTGTCAGGAATGAGATTCACACCGCAACTGAGGCGGCATTCGTGACCTGGCATGCCAATGCTGGTTCGATTTGAGCTGTGCGTGTTCATGGTGGCGTTCTGTGTCAACCGTGACAGCTGTTATGGCCAAGGCTGGAATGCTGAAGGCATCACACCTCCGAGGATCAACGTGTGTTGCAAAGCGAGAAGTCTGTGACGGATCACGGTTCAGCTGTGGCGCGAGTGCTTTTGCCGCTTCTGGGCAGCAAGGCATGGAGGTCGTGAGAGGCCTTTTCGTTATCGCGACAAAGAAGTCTTCATTCATTGAGATTCAAGATTAATGTAAGCGAAAATGCCCCCCTAATCTGCAACCGATAAAAGAACTAAGTCAAAGGATAAAATTATAGCTTCATAGATACCAACAAAAACGCAGTCTATGCGGGAGTTTTGATGAATGAAAACCAGAATATTGGGAGAAAATGGGCTTGAGGTGTCAGAAATTGGCCTTGGGTGCATGGGCATCACTCAGGTTTACGATACCGCTCTTGAAGAACAGGACGCAATCAACTTTCTTCGGGACGCCTATGAAGACGGGGTTACCCTTTTTGATACGGCGGAGGCCTATGGGCCATTCGTCAATGAAGAGATTGTTGGGAAGGCGCTGGCCCCATTTCGAGATGAAGTGGTTGTCGCAACCAAGATCGGCTTTGATTTCGATGCCATAGCCGGCGAACGGCGAGCCGGAGTGAATAGCGACCCGAAACACATTCGTCCTGCAGTGGACCGGTCATTGAAGCGACTGCAAACCGATTGAATTGACTTGCTGTATCAACATCGCGTGGATCCTAAAGTTCCAATGGAGGACGTTGCAGGCACGATCGGAGAGTTGATTGAAGAGGGGAAGGTCTTGCATTTTGGCCTTTCGGAGGCAGGCGTTTCCAGCATTCGAAAAGCTCATGCAGAAACGCCTGTTACCGCTCTGCAAAGTGAGTACTCACTTTGGTGGCAAGCCCCAGATGAAGAAATTCTGCCACTTTGCGAAGAACTGGGTATAGGCTTTGTTCCTTTCAGCCCACTGGGTGCAGGGTTCCTGACAGGTTCGATCACAGCCCAGACCTCATTTGAAGAACATGATTATCGCAATTCAGTGCCTCGGTTCAGTAAGGAGAACAGGGCGCAAAATCTGGAACTTGTTGAGCTCGTTCGAAAAATTGCAAACGAAGCGAATGCAACGCCAGCACAAATCGCAATCGGTTGGCTCTTGGCTCAGAAGGACTGGATTGTTCCCATACCTGGAACTACGAAGCGTCACCGTTTACAAGAAAATATCGGAGCAACGATCCTGGACCTTGACCCTAAAATATGGGTTGAATTGAGCGAAGCCGCAGACTCCTTGCTCCTTCCAGGAAGCCGCCTTTCACCTGCAGCCTTGGAATTGACCGGCAGATAGTTTGCATCGGCAAAGTGCTCAAACGCGCAATGTTCTAGAACAGCTTCGCAATCAAAGACGATCGCTGTTGCTTCCCATCAAAAACCAGCAATAAAAGCAAAGTGGTGATTAGCGATGCGATTCCGCATTTAACATGCGAACAGGATGTCCTAAAAATGTACGCGGTAAACAAACTCTCAAAGCTTCGTGTTTGACTTCTCGGGAGAGTGGTTGGAACCCAACGGGTAACCAGAATGCAATAAGACAGCTGCAAGGAAGCTGCATTGAGAAGCCTTCAGTATATTACAAGATCAGAGCCGTCGGCTGTTTCATGTCCCCGATAGTTTGCGCCACATGTTTAACCTCTCCACGAATACCATGGTCCCGTGCGATATTATGGCTATAGAGCCAATAACACAGGCAAGATAAAGGAAATAGGGCATCACTGCCTGGCTGAAATCCCAGAAGTCGAGACTGTATTGCAAAGAAAGACGCGAGAACAGACCGAGTTCTTTTGAGCTATCCTGTGCGAACGGAAGAACGAACAGCGTGCACAGCCAGAGCCAAGGCGTGGGTCTTAGCCTGAGTAGGGCCCGCAATTTGGGCCACTGTATGCCGATATGAGCACCAACTGCGATAATTGCCCACCATGCTGAAAACCAATGCCATTCTTTGACCCAATATGCGCTCGGCAATGAGAGAAACTCGAACAGTGAGCGGGAAATCGAAAAACTGGTGATGACCAGAACTGTCATTGCGATCAGAACTGACGAATTCAGCAGAAGCGATACAATCCGCCGCGCATTGTATCTGCCTTTCGTCAAAGCAAGATACCAACGCCAATTGCGCCAGTTGTGCCAGATCAATACGGCGAAGAAGCTGGCTCCGAAAGCCTCATGAGCCAAATTACCAAGCCAGTAATAGGCCATCGATAACAGAAAAAGGGCAGCGGCGGCGCTATCGACGAAGAGCCTTGCCGTCTTATGATTCATGTGCAATCTCATTCGAAATCTAGCAAATCATCATAAGTGAACATATAGCGGTTGTCGGCCTGCGAAGCATGGCAGGAGCGGCATCTTTGGGTGTTTTCGTCCATGTTGATTTGGCCATTGCCCCAGAACCACTGGAATTGCCAATCTCCTGTTCGATCAGCTTCAGCATAATCCTGGCCCCAATCCCCGCCTTTTTGCATGACGAAGTAGCGATAGATTTCGCCACTGCGATAATCGACCAACACGACATGGGTGCCATCGGGCATCGGCTCACCACGCTTGACGGCACCGATCGCCTCGCGGGTGGTCATCATATGCTCGGTGATTTCGCCACGTCTGACGGTGGAGAAATGCTCCAACTGGCTGATGTCAGGCAGCGTAACGCGGTTGGCTTCGGCAAATGCCGGACTGTTGGTAAAACTCAGCGCCAGAAGCGCAAGGCCGAAGATTGGCTTGATGAAATTGAGTGCCATGAATGGTCCCTCTTGGTGATGTCAATCTATTGGGTCTTGATGCGCATTCTTGCGGCGCAGCTTTAAAGATGGTCATCGGGGCCAATGGCGATTAGAGAGCAATAAGTAATAGCCCTTATATCTGACATTCACCAATCAGGGCGAAAATTGGACCGATTTTGTCTGCTTTCATGAAGCGGAGATATAAACTCTTGCCGAAATCTCCTCCTAATCAAATCAATCCGCAGCAATTAGACTCTCATCATCGACAATGAAGCAGGTCAATTTGACCGAAAGGGTTTGATGATGAAACAGCGTAAACTTGGGAACCATGGATTGGAAGTGTCCGCCATTGGCCTCGGATGCATGGGAATGAGCTTCTCCTATGGAGAAATCCCGCCGGTCAAGGACATGGTCAAGCTGATCCATCAAGCCCACGATCTCGGCGTTACCTTTTTCGATACCGCCGAAATCTACGGGCCCTATACCAACGAATTGCTCGTGGGCGAAGCGCTGGAGCCGATCCGGGACAAGGTTGTTCTTGCCACCAAATTCGGTTTCGAGATAGGCGAAGACGGCAGTTGGAACGGCCTGACCAGTCGGCCAGACGATATCCGCAAGGCATGTGAAGGGTCACTGAAACGCCTGCGTACCGATGTCATCGATCTTTTCTACCAGCACCGCGTGGACCCCTCCGTCCCCGTCGAGGATGTGGCCGGAACCGTCAGGGACTTGATAGCCGAAGGCAAGGTACGCCATTTCGGACTGTCCGAGGCTGGCCCGCAAACCATCCGACGCGCCCATGCCGTCCAGCCGGTAGCCGCGCTGCAAAGCGAATATTCCCTTTGGACCCGCCAGCACGAGCAAAATATTATGCCCGTGGTGGAAGAGCTGGGCATCGGTTGGGTCGCCTATAGCCCGCTCGGCAAGGGCTTTCTGACCGGAGCGATCAAGGACGCCGCCGAAATCAGGGATGGCGACTTCCGCAAGGCTCTGCCTCGTTATCAGCCAGAAGCAATGAAGAATAACAGGGTTGTCGTCGATTTGCTGACTGAAATCGGCAACGAGAAGGGGGCAACACCGGCTCAGATCGCCCTTGCCTGGGTCCTTTCGCGCAAACCATGGATCGTTCCGATCCCCGGCACGACGAAACTGCACCGCCTTAAGGAAAATCTGGCCGCGATCGAAGTGGCGCTCTCAGAGGAAGATCTGGACCGCATCAATCTTGCCGCAGAAATGGTGCAGGGCGGGCGTTACACCGAAGCAACCGAAGCCATGACCGGACTGTAGCAAAGGCAAACGGATCCGGCTCTCCTGTGATGAGCCGGATCTTTGCTCTCACTGTCAGATGACGGGAAAGGAAACAACAATGACCCGCAAAGCCAGCACAGATATTACCGCGATGAGCAGCAGACGCAGCTTCCTGAAAGCTGCAGCCTCCATCGGCCTTTCGATCCCCTTCCTTATGGAGAATGCGCGCGCCCAGCAGGCCGGCCAGGGGAGCAAAATTCTTGTCGCCTATTATTCACGAACCGGCAACACGCGCACCGTCGCAGAACAGATCAAGCAGCTCACCGGTGCGGACATCTTCGAGCTGAAGACGGCCCATTCCTATCCGGCAGAATATCGCGCTACCACCGATCAGGCCAAACGGGAGCAGCAGGAGAATTTCCGCCCGCAGCTAACAGCACAGGTCGAGAATATGGCGGATTATGACGTGGTGTTTATCGGCTATCCCAACTGGTGGGCAACCATGCCGATGGCCTTCTTTTCCTTTCTGGAGAGCTATGACTTTGCAGGCAAGTCGATCGTTCCTTTCTGCACCCATGAAGGCAGCCGACTTGGCCGCAGCATAGAAGACATCGAGGCCCTATGCCCTCAGGCCACACTTCTGCAGGGTTTTTCCCTACGCGGCGCGAGCGATGGCTCGATTAGAACGGCGTCTGCTGATGCGCAGGAAGCTGTGCGGGATTGGGTCAGTGAACTGGAACTGGCGGGATAGTCATGATGATCAACGCCAAACCGGTGTTTTTCGGCTTTGCCATGGCCTTTCTGGCAGCCATCAACGATCCGGCAAATGCTGCTTCAAGCAATGAGGGACAAGCTGCAATGACCCGAGACAAGTCCAACCAGCAGGCTCTGGCGGCCATCGTCATCAGTGCAGGCGAGACGCGCATTACGGCAGACCTTTTCGACAACGCGACTGCGCGAGATTTTCTGTCCAAATTGCCCATGGAGCTTTCCATGACGGAATATGGTGACCGGGAATATTACGGCAAGCTATCAGAGACCCTGTCAACCGAAGGGTCGATGGTCGATCACTTTGAAAAGGGTGACGTGACCTACTGGGTGCCGGGTGGTTCCTTTGCCGTCTTTTATGACACCCCGGACGGGAATTCCCTCAATGATCTGATCATCATGGGCAGGATCACGTCTGACCTAACCGATTTTAAAACTCTGGGATCGTCTTCGCTCTGGCGCATCGAGCAGGTTGAGCCGGAGGCTGCGCGGTGAACAGGCAATTGTTCTTCCGCCTTGCTCTCGATTTCATCGCGACCGGACTGTTCGTTCTGGCTCTTGCCTTTGAATGGTTCGGCTCTCTGGTGCACGAGATCCTTGGCACGGTCTTCTTCCTTCTGTTGATCGCCCATATAACATTCAACCGGCGCTGGTTTGCTTCCGTGCCGAAAGCCACCCAGAACCGGCGTCGTCTGGTGACGACCCTGATCAACCTCAGCCTTGTTGTTGCCTGCGTCGCACTGCTGGTCACGAGCCTCATGATCTCGCGTGATCTTTTCTGGTTTCTTCGGCTTGATGGCGATTTTCTGGCACGCCAGATCCACACGCTTTCGGCCTACTGGATGCTGGTTATTGTCGGCATCCACCTCGGCATGCACTGGTTCATGATCATGGTGGCGGCGAGGGTGTTGCTAAACATCACCTCAAGAAGCCGCCTCAGAACATGGGCGTTGAGAGGCCTGACCATGTTGGGAGCGGCCCATGGGATCCTGGCCTCGCTCGAAACGAATCTCGGTAACAAACTCATCCTCTACTTCACCTTCAGCTATTGGGATTTTGATGCTGATTGGCTGCGGTTCTTGGCCAACTACGGAGCCATCATCACGCTCTATGCTGCCATCGGTCACTATGGAAACATCAAGTTGCAGGGCAAAAGCAAGCGGCGGGGATCTGCAGGCAAGGGACGGCGTAAAGCTGGAGTGTCAGCATCAGCTTAGGGCTGCGGAAGGCCATCCTTACTGATCGATGCGATTGATGAATGCGTCGCATAAAAGCAAGCTTGTTTTATCGTCTTATCATTTCTCATCAAAGGCATAAATTGACTGTAGACGGTGCGGTCAACGCGGAGAGATGTTCCTCAAATCCCAACAATGTGGCCTGCGAACCAGATTATATCAAAAGGATATGGATCATAGCTGCCAGTCTGGCATATCGGCTTTGGTTCGGGTTGATCGCAAGCGTTGAATTGCCAATTCAGCTTAAACCTCAATGGAGTAAAAGAAAATGTCTAACGAAAATAACTCTGATGGTATCTTTGAACGCGGGCCTGAAAACACAGCCTATGCGCAGTATTTTTTAGGACAGAGCTATTTGAATATCCTGTCCAGAGAAGGGGTGTTCATCGGTAATGTCACCTTCGAACCGAGCTGCCGCAACAATTGGCACATTCATAAGGCCGATAAGGGCGGCGGGCAGATCCTTTTGTGTACCTCCGGCAAGGGCTGGTATCAGGAAGCTGGTAAGCCTGCACAAGCTTTGAAAGCCGGCGATGTGGTCAAAATCCCTGCGGGTGTCAAACATTGGCACGGTGCAGCGAAAGACAGCTGGTTCGCCCACCTCGCTGTTGAAGTGCCAGGCGAGAACACCTCCAACGAATGGCTGGAGCCAGTTTCTGATGAAGAATATGCCTCTCTGGATTGAGAGCGGTTTGGCGCCGAAGGCATCTATCGCTTCGTCAAGATCATGGGGAATCGACCATTTCCCCAATGCCGATTTGATACCAGCCTCCCAGACACTCGCCGCACTAACATAAATTTCGTTTCCAGCATCGACCAGGAGTGATTTTGCAAATGTTCCCAGCTCAAGGTCACCCGTCAGAGCCCAAATGAAGGTGCGGGTGTTTCTAGAAGCAATCGTTTCATCAATCTTCCATCCCGAACATGGTCGCGATTTCGGCGTCACCATCATGGATACCTTTGCCCATTGCTAAACCGGCATTTTTGTAGAGGCCCAATTTACGGGGAGAGGGATCGGCTTCGTATTTGACAAGTCGAGCAAGCGGCTTGCCCGCCTTTGCAATGATCACCTCTTCACCCGAGCGGCATTTTTCGACAAGGGCCGAAAGTTTGGCTTTTGCTTCGTGTAAGTTGATTTGCATGCAGGACCTCCTGGTTGCCTTCACAATTTCTCACTATGGATGACCCCACATATTGGTTCAACTAAACACAGAGGGTTTTTAGCTTCCACTTGAAAATCCGAACAGGCTAAAAACAAGGACTATCGACATGAAAGACGTAACCGTAGTTGTCGGTGCCGGAGGCATCGGCCAAGCTATTGCGCGTCGTATCAGTAACGACCGCCAGATTTTGATCGCAAACCATACTCAAGAATCCGCTCAGGAAGCGGCAAAAGTGCTTGAGTTTGCGGGGTATGATGTGACGGCCATGGAGGCCGACATCTCGGACCGAGCAGCGGTTCAGGCTGTTGTGGCAAAAGCGCAGGACCTGGGACCGATCAAGGCTTTGGTTCAGGCGGCTGGCGTTTCTCCATCGCAAGCGCCCATTGAGCAAATTCTCAAAGTTGATCTATTTGGCACGGCAATCCTGCTTGAAGAATTCGGTAAGGTGATTGCGCCGGGAGGGGCTGGTGTCGTGATCTCTTCCCAGTCGGGTTATCGCATGCCAGCATTGACCACGGAACAGGATGCTCTTTTGGCGACGGCTCCGGCTGAAGACCTTCTGAAACTTGATTTCGTCAAGGGCGTCAAGGACACACTGCACGCCTATCAAATGTCCAAACGCTGCAATTCTCTAAGGGTAAGAGGCGAGGCGATCAACTGGGCAAAACGGAACGCACGGGTGAATGCCATCAGTCCGGGCATCATCGTCACGCCTCTGGCTCATGACGAGCTTTATGGCGAACGCGCTGACTTCTACCAAACGATGTTGAAGAAAATGCCCGCCGGTCGGGCCGGAACCCCCGATGAAGTGGCGGCTCTGGCTGCTCACATCATGGGCCCCGAAGCCGGTTTCATCACCGGCAGTGACTTCCTTATCGATGGTGGAGCAACAGCCAATTTCTTCTACGGGCCAGATGCGTAGTCGCTTTACAGTTCAGTATTCATGAATGCTGAAGATAGGTCCTTGCGGTTTAAGGCGCTTTATCCTTGGGATTCTACCTATATACTGACCCCTTTACAATAAAATCAAAAAGCCATTTGAATCGGATGGATCGCAGTGATCCGCTCGTTCTATAAGGAGACAGCCTATGCTGGGAACAATGCTCTATGGTCCGGGAGATGTCCGTTATGAAGAGGTTCCCGAACCTCAGATAGTTCATCCCACGGATGCCATTATCCGACTTGCAGCCACCTGTGTTTGCGGGTCCGATCTCTGGCCTTATCGTGGCCTGAATGATGTGACCGCCCCAATGGCCATGGGGCATGAATATTGCGGTGTCGTCGAAGCGGTTGGCGACTCTGTTACCACAGTCAAGCCGGGTGACTTTGTTGTGGGATCTTTCTGCCTGTCCGACAACACTTGCCCGCACTGCGGCCATGGTTTCCATTCGTCCTGCGAACAGCGCGAATTCATGACTGGCGCACAGGCTCCAATGGCGCGCGTGGCGTTGGCTGATGGCACTCTGGTCAAGACCGCCGGACAGCCATCCGAAGACCTTATCCCGCATCTTCTTGCCGCATCTGACGTGCTCGGCACTGGTTGGTATGCAGCTGATGCAGCACGCGTTCAGCCCGGCTCGACGGTTGTCGTGGTCGGCGATGGTGCCGTTGGTCTGATGGGTGTCTTGTCCGCCAAACAGATGGGCGCTGAACGCATCATCGCCATGAGCCGCCACAAATCCCGGCAGGATCTCGCTCTTGAATTCGGTGCAACCGACATCGTTGCCGAGCGCGGTGATGCAGGTGTTGCCAAAATCCGGGAACTCACCGCAAAGATCGGCGCGGACTCCGTGCTGGAGTGCGTCGGGACCGAGCAATCCATGAAGCAGGCCATTGCTTGCGCACGCCCCGGGTCTACCGTTGGCTTCGTTGGTGTGCCTCATGGCGTCAAGATCGATGGTCAGGACCTGTTCTTCGCACAGGTTGGCCTGATGGGAGGACCGGCACCGGTTCGTCGCTTCCTGCCGGATCTGATGCAGCTGGTGATTGATCGCAAGATCGAGCCGGGCAAGGTCTTTGATCTGCAGATCCCGATTGCAGATGTTGCCGAAGGCTATAAAGCCATGGACGAACGTCGTGCCATCAAGGCTCTCTTGCGGGTATAGAAACGGGTTGAGAAATCAAGCAAAGACGGCTGGATCTTTTGGGCTTATCCAGCCGTTTATATAAGTAATAACGACTATATTACAAACATTTATGAAATCAGGGCATAGAGTTTATGTCTTTTCACTGCCTAGTCTGATCGGCTCTGCTTGGTAAACTTGATCAAATGCCTGCTGTTGGCGGATTTGCATCCTCCTTGTGTTAAGTTGGGAGGTCGGCACACATGGCATTCCTCTGAACAAAGTGGAGACAGACCATGGTAAAGAAGATTGAACGGCGCAGTTTTTTGAAGTCCGGAGCTGCGGTGGCTGGAGCGGCACTTCTGAGCTCTGTCGGGAGTGGCTCATCACAAGCGGCATCTCCGGCAGACAGATCAAAGGTCTTTTTCTCCAAGGATCTGAGTTATGAAGGTCTTCTGGCGCTTTATGCCAAGGTCAATCAAGGCATGACCGGCAAGATCGGCATCAAGCTTCATACCGGTGAGCCCAATGGGCCGAACCTGCTACCGATAGAGTTTATCAAAGGTTTGCAAGCCGAAATTCCCAACAGTAATATCGTCGAGTGCAATGTGCTGTATCCTAGTCCTCGCCAACATGCGGACACCCATCGTGAGGTGATCAAGACCAACGGCTTCGACTTCTGTGCAGTTGACATCATGGACGAAAACGGCGACGCCATGCTGCCGATTGCTGGCATGCAGGAGATCATAGACGCTCAGGGAAGTGGTTCTGGAGCCGTGAAATTGACCGAAGGCGAGCACTATGCCGAGGTTGCAGTCGGCAAGAACCTGCTTAATTATGATTCCTTGCTGGTCTACACCCACTTCAAGGGGCATGCGATGGGCGGTTTTGGCGGTTCGCTTAAAAATATCGCTATCGGCTGCGCGTCCGGTCTGGTCGGCAAACGCATGATCCATGGCGATGATTGGGTGCGCGGGCCTTTGTTCCTGGAACGGATGGTCGAAGCGGGCAAAGGAATTGCGGACCATTTCGGCGACAACATCACCTATATCAACGTATTGAAGAACATCTCGGTTGACTGCGACTGTGATGCCCACGGTGTCGCACCAACGTGCCGCGATATCGGTATTCTTGCCTCAACCGACATTCTGGCCATCGATCAGGCATCCGTGGATCTTGTCTACAATATGCCGGAAGAAGACCGACACGATATCGTTGAGCGCATTGAGAGCCGTCAGGGTCTGCATCAGCTCAAGCACATGAAGGCACTCGGCATGGGCAATGCCGATTATGAGTTGGTTCAAATCTGATCGGTAAAGTCGTAGAGAGACAAAACTGAGAGAAAAGGGCAGTTCAGGGAGCTGCCTTTTTCATTGCGTCAGGTCTTCTGATCGGGTCAGAGCGAGGATTTTTGCAGCCGCTGCTGCCGCGCCAAAGCCATTGTCGATGTTGACCGCCATAACGCCCGGAGCACAGGCACTAAGAGCAGAACTCAAGGCCGCTTTTCCACCAGCTGCCACTCCGTAACCTACCGATGTGGGGACTGCAATCACGGGGGCTGACACCAGTCCCGCCAAGACTGAAAAAAGCGCCCCTTCCATCCCGGCGACCGCGATGATGACTGAATATCTGCTGATCTTTGGCATGGCATCGAGCAGGCGCCACAGTCCGGCCACCCCAACGTCGGTAAAAAGTGTCGTTTCAATGCCGAGATATTCCGCGCTGCGTTTGGCTTCCATCATGACCGGCAGGTCAGAGGTTCCGGCTCCGACGATCGCCAGAACAGGGCCCTGAAAGCGCACCTTTGCCGGTCCGCCCACTAGGCCTGTCCGTGACAGAGGCTCGAAGTCAAGGTCCGCCAAGGCCAGCTGAGCCGCCTTCTCTGCATCAAGTCGCGTCAGCAAAAGGGGATAAGCCTGCTTCTTAGCCATGGCGATGATGGACGAGAGTTGCTCAACCGTCTTGTTTTCACAAAAGACCACCTCGGGCACACCGGTTCTGTCGTTACGCACCCAGTCAAACCGAACAGAGGGATCATCATTCTTTGTGGTCATGTTTGAAAGCACTGCCTCTTTTATAGCTAGAAACGCCAAGCCAGATACGCTCTTCAGCTTCACACTGAGCGGCGATTTCTTCAACCAGATCCGTTGCGACCGATACGGAGCTTTGTAACTGGACGCCATCGTGGGTGATCCGGCATCGCACATCGGCATCAGGTATGGCGCTGCGTACAAGACGTTCCACTTTGTCGACGAAAATGAGATCACTGGCGTTGATGCCGATGCCGGTTTCGATGCGGCTGGCAAGGCAGGGCAGGGCTGGGAGTTCGGCGATGTCATCAAGCTTGAGAAAACGCGCGATTGATCGCACATCCTGCTTACGCAGTCGGGCCTCAACAAAGGGGTGAACAACCCCGATCTCGCTGGCCGCCTTGAGGCCGGGGCGATAATCCCCGAGATCATCAAGATTTGTGCCCGAGGCAATCATTCCGTCCTTGATGATTTCGCGAATACGGCCATAGAGGTTTGACTTACAGAAATAGCATCGATTGACGGGGTTTTTGAGATAGTTCTCATCTCTGAATTCACCTGCGTCGATGATAGTCAAATTCCATCCTCCAGCATCGGCATGGCGCTTGACACGCTCTGTTGCCGAGGAGGGGACTGCTGGCGAGATAGCATGAACAACGGCAAAGTCGATTGCCAGAAACCGGGCAGCATGGGCCAGCGTCATGCTGTCTACCCCACCGCTCACCGCAAATGCGAGCTTAGGCAGGGTATCAAGGGAAGCAGAAAGGCGACTGAGTTCAGGATTCATTCTGTTGCTCTGTGTTCCGGCTGTGGGTGCGTCGGTCTTTGAGGGTCTTGGTTGCGGCCAGACTGTCACTTTCAATCTTGGCGGTCACGCCATTGGGACGCCTTACACGCTTGACATTCTCAGGCGCATCGAGACGTTCGAGAACACGACGGTGGCAATCGTCGATCCTGAGACCAATGGTCGAGGTCTCGGCAAAGCAAAGGTCAATGAGGTTGCTTTCATGTCCGGCGATACCCAGCACCTCAATGCAGAACCGCATGCGCCCCTTCTTGCCGAAGCCGACATGATAGCCGGCATCAAGGACAAACGGTGCCTCCCTGATCTGGTCCAGAGCCACGGAGAGTTCCTCTGCGGTCATGTCATCAATATCAAAGGACAGGCGCGTCACGGTGTCGCCGCGCTTGTCGATGGCGACTTCGCTCACAAACAGGCGCAGGATGTTCGGTTTTTGTGCAAGACTTCTCGCACCAGCCGAAATGCCAATTTCGTTTAGCCAGCCCGACGGAGCGGCGGCTTTGGGTGTGGAAACAAGCGTCTTCAGCACGGCGGCTCCGGTTGGTGTGATGCGCTCTCCAGCCTCGTCGTCATTTGACAATTCAAACCCTCTGAGTAGAAGGACAGTCGCAGGCGCTGGAACTGGCAGCAAGCCGTGCGCTGTTTTCACCCGACCGCTGCCAGGCGGTAGGGCACTACAGCTCCAGCTCTCGATGCCGGAGTGAATGACACAGCTGGCGACCCCGATGATGTCAGCCAATGAATCCCAGTCCGCGATTTCGTGGAAATGCACATGATCAACCGGCACGCCATGACATTGAGCCTCTGCTTCGGCGAGATGGGTGAAGATGTCGATGGCAAGCATCTTGACCTTGGGGTTGGCATCGGCCTGGTTGATGAAGGCCCTGATGTCATGCCAGTGATGAGTTGGCGGAGCATCTGAAACAACATCTACATCAATGCGCGTAACATGAAGTCCCATGACTCGTTCCTTGCGGATCGTCAAGGTCACATGGTCAAGCACACCGAAAGCAGAAAGATCATCGCGAAGCGACTGTTCAAGATGAGGCAGCGCATCAATGAAGGCGCCCAGCGTCATATCGCCGGAAATCCCTCCTACAACATCAAAATGTCCATGTAAGGGCATGCTCAAGTCTCCAAGGCAGGGCTTCAGAACTCACGTACAACAAATTGGACTTTGGAGGGTCTGTTGTCGTGCTGTATGGCTCTTGCTTGCTAGGGGAAAGTACGAATGGGCAGACTTTTCAATGCCTAACAGCTCATTGAGAGATTAGAGCAACCCGACCGGAGAGATTAGCCACTCTGTACGAATTAAGCTAATGTGCCAAATTCATGAATGACGAAATGCCAGTTGTTCGCAGAATGATCAGGAGTGGTGCTGGCTTTTGAACAGCACCGTTGCCATGCAAGCAAAGGTGAACAGGGCCATGATCCAGGCCATGGGCCAAGGCGTGCCGTCGCGAAAGATCGTAAGTAGAAGCGACGAAATGATGCCGCTGCCATATTGAAGCGAGCCAATAAGGGCGGAGGCCGAGCCCGCTGTTTTCACTTCGTCCAACGCAGCAGCCGTTGCCGTCGCCGCAATGATCCCGTTGAGCGAGAAGAAAACAAACACCGTGACGATGACGAACATCAAACTGGCAGCGCCAGAGTAGACAGCAAGGGCAAGTGCCATGATGGCCAGAAACGCCGCCGATGTCGAAAGCTTGAGAAGCAAATCCATGGAATAGCACGACAGAAGGAAACGGTTGAAGTAGCTGACAACCATCACGCCGACGACGTTCAAGCCAAACAGATAGCCGTAATATTGATAGTTCACGCCAAAATAATTGATATAGACAAAGGGAGAGCCGATGATGAAGCCGTAGGCGGCGACATAATAGAATGTGACGCAAAGGGTGTAGCGCATGAATTCCCGGTTCTTCATCAGGGTCGCATAGTTGCGCAAGGCCGAGAAAAGGGAAGAGGACGCAGCATTCTCTTTTGACAGGGTTTCCGGCAATTTGAAAATCGACAGGAACATGAGCAATCCAATGCCAGCGAGCAGCCAGAAAATGGTGTGCCACGTGCTGAAGTGAATGATCTGCCCACCCAGAAGCGGCCCGATGATGGGAGCAACCGCCATCACCATTACGAGCGTTGAAAGCATTTGCGCCGCCTGTGTTCGTGAATAAAGATCGCGGATCATGGCCCTGGACAACATCGGTCCGGTACAGGCGCCGAAGGCCTGAAAGACCCGCCAGAAGATGATTTGCTCCATAGACTGCGCCAAAGCGCAGCCAACTGAGCCAATCACAAAGACCAGCATGCCAATGAACAGCGGCTTTCTGCGTCCGATCGAGTCGCTGATCGGCCCCCAAATGAGCTGAGCAATGGCAAAACCAATCAGGAAGCCGGTAACGGTCAGTTCTGCGTTACCATTCAGCTCTTTCGCCATCATCGGCATAGCGGGCAGATAAATATCCGTCGACAGCGAAGTGAATGCCATCAACGCACTTAGAATGATGATGAAGACGATATGGGCATATGTCGAATGGGTTCGATCTTGTTGATTGGTGTCTATGGTCATGGACTTTCATCATTTGGCTGGATTGCGGGCGGAGGGCCAGATTGCTGGAGGAACTCCTGTCGCGGCCAATATGAGGAAAAATGCAGAGCGCGATAAGCTGCATAATATGACTTGCGCTTATGCTCAAATTTCATGAATGGTTTGATGGACGCCGTTCGACGTTCTCCTGAATTCATTAGTTCCTGATATAAGTTCAATCCACATTCAGCGCCTAATCAATGGAATAAAAAGCGCCTATCTTTGCGTCAAGGGGAACGCAAGCCGCTCCCGCATGGCGACCCGACGCGTTTGCCTCACCTTTTCAAGGATAGGTTTCATGACAAAAATTCTCATTCTCGGCGCTGCGGGACAGATCGCTCGTGTGACCACAGGTCTGTTTCTGGAGACGACCAATCTGGAACTCGTGCTTTTCGCTCGCAACGCTCGCCGTCTTGATGGGCTTGCCAACAATGACCGTATCACGATCATTGATGGCGATGTCATGGATGGCGTCAAGCTGGAAGCGGCAATGGATGGCGTTGATGTGGTCTATGCCAATCTTTCTGGCAACATGGCCGCGCAGGCCAGAACCATCATCATGGCCATGCACAATGCCAAGATCAAACGTCTAATTTTCATTAGCTCCATGGCATCTATGACGAAGTACCAGGGCAAAGCTATTCCGGTGTGCTCAATCCTTATCGAGACTCTGCACTCGCAATTGAAGCATCTGACCTTGACTATACGATCATTCGTCCCGAATGGCTCAATAACCGTGATGAAATCTCCTATGGCACCACGGTCAAGGGCGAGCCTTTCAAGACCCCGAAAGCCTATGTTTCGCGCAAGAGCGTTGGTGATCTGATTGTCAAATGCGCCACCGTGCCGGGTTTTGGCATTGGCGAGAGCTTTGGCGTGCACAAGGCCTGATCGTACAAACTTTCGAATGAATCCCAAAAGCAGGAGACAACCATGCAAGGTTTCAATCCTACAATTACTCTCAACAATGGCGTGACGATGCCGGCCGTTGGCCTTGGCGTCTATCGTTCCAGCCCCGAAGACACCGGTGGTGCAGTGAAAGCGGCTCTTGACGCCGGCTATCGCATGATCGACACCGCTGCTGCTTATCGCAATGAAACCGAAGTCGGAGAGGCCATCCGCGAAAGCGATGTCGCCCGCGACGATATTTTCATCCAGACCAAACTCTGGATCAGCGATTACAGCTATGACAGCGCGATGCACGGTTTCGAGCGTTCGATGAAGAAACTCGGCTTCGATCAACTCGATCTTTATCTTCTGCACCAGCCCTCCCCGGCTGAATTCGATCGTACTGTTGGTGCTTATAAGGCCGCAGAGAAACTCATGGCCGATGGCCGCATCCGCGCCATTGGCGTCAGCAACTTCAGCCCGGCCCATATCGAGCGTCTGATGGAAGAGACCGACATCGTGCCCGCTGTCAATCAGGTCGAGCTGCATCCCTTCTTCACGCAGAAAGCGCTGATCGACTTCCACAAGAAGCACAATATTCTCACACAAGCCTGGTCGCCCATTGGTGGCGTGCAACGCTATTGGCGCGAGGATGCCAAGCCCGAGGACGACCCGCTCACTCATCCAGCCATTGCGGCGCTGGCGAAAAAATACGGCAAGAGCCCGGCCCAGATCATCCTGCGCTGGCATCTGGTGCTTGGCATTTCGATCATCCCGAAATCGGTCAACCCGATCCGCATTCTGGAGAATTTCGATATTTTCGATTTTGCTCTGACAGCTGAAGACATTGCCAGCATCGACGCGCTCGACACCGGCAAGCGTGGTGGCCCGGATCCGGAGCATTCCGATCGCAAGGCCTTCCCTTTCGTGATTGAAGACTGATCGCAACAACAAAGCATTTCAAAGAGGACCAATATGCCCACACACATCAAAGCTGTCGGTACGACAGAAGCCAGGAAACCTTTGGAAGTAATGGATATTGCCCGGCGCGATCTGCAGCCGGACGATGTCCAATTCCAAGTCCTTTACTGCGGCATCTGCCATTCAGACCTGCATCAGGTTCACAATGATTTTGGTGGCAGCAGTTTCCCAATGGTGCCAGGCCATGAAATCGTCGGCCGCGTGACCGCTGTCGGCAGTGACGTCAAGAGTTTCAAGGTCGGTGATCTTGCCGCTGTTGGCTGTATCGTTGATTCCTGCGGCCATTGCCCGGCCTGCCGTCATGATCTGGAGCAGTTCTGCGAAGGGGAAGAGGGGACGACCCTGTCCTTCAACACGCCGGACAAATATATGGGCGGGATGACCTATGGCGGTTTCTCCCAGACTTATGTCTGCAAAGAGCAATATACCCTGCATGTGCCTGAAAGTCTTGATCTTGCCGCCGCAGCGCCGCTGCTTTGTGCAGGTATCACGGTCTACTCTCCACTCAAGCATTGGGGCGCCGGTGCAGGCAAAACTGTTGGTATCGTTGGCATCGGTGGTCTGGGCCATGTCGCTATCAAGATCGCCAAGGCCATGGGTGCGCATGTGGTGGTCTTTGCCACCTCGGCTGCCAAGGTAGATGACGCCAAACGCCTCGGAGCTCATGAGGCTGTGTTGTCGACCGATCCGGAGCAGATGAAGGCCTTTGCCTCAAAGGTCGACATCATCATCGACACGGTTTCGGCCAAGCATGAAGTCAACGCCTATCTCAACCTCTTGGCCATCGACGGCTCTCTGGTGCTGGTCGGCCTTCCTGCCGAGCCGCTGGAAGTGGGTGCTTTCAATGTGGTCAAAGGCCGACGCAGCTTCTCCGGCTCCAACATCGGCGGAATCGCGGAGACGCAGGAAATGCTCAACTTCTGTGCCGAGCATGACATCGTCGCCGACATCGAACTGATCAACGCCGATCAGATCAACGAGGCCTTCGAACGCCTTGAAAAGAACGATGTGCGTTATCGCTTCGTGATCGACATGTCCACACTCGCCTGAGTGCTGAAGCATCAATAAAACGGAATCAGAATGGCCGGATCCGGAATGATGATCCGGCCATTGGATTGAAAACCTGAGATCAGAAAACAGAGCCATGAGCCAGCGCCCCGAAACCATTTGCCATATGATCACCAGTCTTGATGCCCATGTTGAAGTGGATCGCTGGTGCCAGACAGAGGGAGCCGACCGGGATGAACAGGTCGAACTCTATTTCAAGCTTCAGGAAACCTTCGGGGCAAGGGGTTATATCGTCGGTCGCATGACGATGGAACCCTATGCTGAAGCTGGTATCATCTCCCATGAAGAAGTCGAAGTGCTGCCCAAACCATCCCGCACGATCCATATCGCTGACAATGCTCAGGAATCCCTTGCCATCGTACTAGACCCTAAAGGTAAACTGCATTGGAAGGATGGGATGCTCGATGGTGACCATCTGCTAATGGTGCTTGGGTCAGAGGTCAGCGATTTTCATTTGAAAGAACTGGCAGCGCGGGGCGTCTCCTATCTCATTGCGCCCGAGGCAGATATTGATCCGTCCTGGCTTCTAGACCAACTGGCAATCCATTTTGACGCAAAAAGGGTCATGGTCGAAGGAGGTGGGATCATCAATGGCCTGTTTCTCAAGGCTGGCCTGATTGACGAGATCAGCTTGCTCATGGTGCCGGCTATCGATGGCGCACAAGGCGCGCGCAATGTCTTCGATACAGGAAAGATGAGCCTGAAGGATAGCCTCAAGCTCAGTCTCCTGTCTGTTGAAGCCAAACCACATCAGACCGTGCATCTGCGCTACAAGGTCAGCAATTATCGCACCTTCCAGCGCAAGGCATCCAGCACGATGGCAAAGGCCGAAGAGGCCTGTCGCCGTGACGGATAATAGAGATAATAGCCGGGAAAGAGCGGGCTCCAGTCTTCCAGCGTGGCAACAAGCTCGCCACTTTTCAGGTAGGGCTCAACATGATGATCGGTCAGGCAGCACAGCCCATGGCCATCGCAGCAGGCCTGAATGATCATGTCTGGATCATCGGACGTGAATTGCCCCTCGACACGCACATTGAGCGGCTTGCCGTCTTTTTCGAATTCCCAGGGGTAGAGCCCGCCCAGCGTCGGCAGGCGCAAATTGATGCATGTATGTTCCGTCAGATCATGGGGTGTTTTCGGATGCCCGTATTTTGCGAAATAGTCTGGCGTGCCAACCACCAACATGCGCAGTTCCGGGCCGATCCGCACGGCGATCATGTCCTTCTCTACGCTCTCGCCCAGCCTTACCCCGGCATCAAAACGCTCTTCTACAATGTCCGTCCATTTCGCATCAATCGAGATCTCGATGCGGATATCGGGATATTCCTTCATGATCGGGGTAAGCTTGGGATAGAGAATATCCTGTGCAGCCTTGCGAGAGCTGGTCAGCCGGACGAGCCCTGCTGGTCGGGAGCGGAAGACACTGAGGCTTCGCAGTTCATTCTCGATATTGTCGAGTGAAGGGCGCAGAGTCGACGCCAGTTGTTCGCCTACTTCCGTGGGCGAAACATTGCGAGTTGTGCGCGTCAGAAGACGTAAGTCCAATCTCTCTTCCAGCCTCTTAACCGTATGGCTGAGCGAGGATTGGGATGTACCAAGTCGTGCAGCAGCCTTGGTGAAGCTTCTTTCTTCGCAAACGGCCAGAAAGGCGATGAGATCGCCCAGTTCATCTCTCTTCATTTATGAACCTTCAATATTAATCAAAGCCCTAAACATCTCTATTTATAACGATGAAAGGATTTGGCCTGACTGTCAATAGTGTGAATCGGCGTGTAAAATAGACCCACCTGTATCTGACGATCCCCGCACACCAAGTGCGGAGGAAAGAGCAGGTGATATTGATGGAAAGTAATTCAAAGATCCGTCGTTGGGTGTTTTTTCTGATGAGGGCAAAGAAAGGCTTTGGGCTTCTGGAGTGGAAATTCTCGATTTTCCAAGAGAGGCTCTCGAACAGGCGATGGCTTTTGATAGCAAGTATTGCGCGCTCTCTATCCCCGACTGCATTTTCTTGACGACGTTGTAGTATGTTGAAGATGGCCTGTTGCTTACTGGTGATAGGTCTCTCCGCAAAGCGACTAAGGCGGATATGTCAGCAAAATATGTCGAGTTCATTTTGAAAGATTTTTCTGGGAGAATTATGAATGCGCTGGCTGAAGAGATGGAAGACCTTCAATATGCGCAGGTAGAGGCAATAAGGAAACTCTTGCCAAGATACACCAAGCCAAATGATCTGTGCCCATGCGGAAGCGGGAAGAAGAACAAGAAATGTCATCGCGTTGGCATGTAATATGGTTTCGACAGTCGAAGTCGCTTCACTCGTGCCCATTGCCGCCAAATAGTTCCACTGCAAAGTCGATAAAGCTGCGTAATTTCGGGGTCATTCTCCGGTCAGGGGCAAAGACCAGATGCATGGGGCGTGTTGGTATCGGATAGTCGGGCAGCAACTGAACAAGTTTGCCGTTCGCGATGTCCTTTTCCACCAATTCAGTAGGCTGCAGCATCACGCCAAGCCCGGCAAGACAGAGCGGGAGCAGCGCTTCGCCGCTGTCCATCATCACCCGGCTGGAGACAGGGACGGTAACGGCCTTGTCGACGGCAGAAAAGGTCCAATGTGTCCTGAGGCTGGAATAGGAAAAGCCAAGGCAATCATGCTGGATCAGATCCTCAGGCTGGTTGATCGGGGTACAACGGGCCAGATAAGACGGCGCTGCGCAAAGGGTCAGCCTGTAAGGGGAAAGTGCACGGGCTATGAGGCTGCTGTCCGTCAGCTCACCGACCCGAAAGACCAGATCAAATCCTTCCTCGATCAGATCGACATAGCGATTGGACATCGACAGATCGATATCGACTTCGGGAAATTGATGCAGATAGTCAGATAGGGCTGGCGCAAGCCTGTGAATGCCGAAAGAAACCGGACAACTAAGTCGCAAGCGGCCACGCGGAATGGCACGGGTTTCCTCGGCCAGGGCATTGGCGGCTTCCACTTCGCTCAGAATGATTTTGACTCGCTCATAGAAATCGCGACTAACATCGGTCAGATGCTGACGCCGCGTTGTCCGGTTGAGCAATCTCACTCCCAGCGACTGCTCCAGCGATTGAAAATGACGGCCAAGAAGTTGGGGCGACATATCCATTGCATCGGCAGCAGCAGAAAAGGAACCCAGTTCCACGGCACGAACGAAGGCAGCCATGCTGGTCAAACGGTCCATTATAAACTATCCGTTTTTTATCTATCTCAAATCAAGATATTTATCGAAATTTGTTTTCAGTGCAACGTCGTTTCACATTCAGAGCCAAAACTAAGAAAGGAAACGAATATGCAAGTTGCTATTTTGGGTGCAGGCAGCATGGGGTCTGGTCTCGCAAGTCTTATCGCTACAGCGGGGCACGAGGTCACGATTGGAGTGCGGGATATTGCCAAAGCGGTCAGCGCTACTGAAGCTGTTGGTTCTTCGGCGAATGGTGGCGGCATCGCTGCTGCCAGCCAGTCAGCCGATATCATCATTCTGGCCTTGCCATATGGTGCTGTGCCAGCTGTACTGAAAGCGGCCGGGGACCTGACCGGCAAGGTGGTAATTGACATCACCAATCCGATCACAGAAGACTTCAAGGGACTGACCGTGGGGCATACCAGCTCGGCGGCAGAAGAGATTCAGAAGCTCATCCCGTCTGCCTCTGTGGCAAGGCCTTCAACACCATCTTTGCCGCTTTGTTGCCTTCAGAGGCGCGTTCCAATGCGGCCCTGCAGGTCTTCGTCGCGTCCGATGAGGATGGCGCAAAACAGACCGTCACCGAGCTGGCGCGCTCCATCGGTTTCGAACCGGTTGATGCCGGTCCGCTTTCCAATGCCCGCTTTCTTGAGCCTATTGGCGAAATGAATATCCATTTCGGGTTCTTCCTTGGGCGTGGCCCGACGGTCGCGCCGGCATGGATCGCGCCATCTGCATCCTGAATGGACGAAAGGAAAGACCATGAAATTCATTCTCAAAGCCGCGATACCGGCCCTTCTGCTTCTTTCTTCCGGCGCAGGTGCATTCGCTGATGAAGCATCTGACAAGGCCGCCATCCGGGATGTTCTGGCCTCTTACGAAAAAGCTCTCAACGCTGCTGATACGGCGGCGATTGTTGACCTTTACACCGCTGACGGCGTGCAAATGGCGCCGGACTTTCCCGCTGCGGTCGGCAGCAAGGCCGTTGCAGCCTCCTATGACGGAACATTCAAGGCAATTGCCCTGAAGCTCGCATTCACCATTGATGAGGTGAAGCTTCTGGGACCAGACGCTGCCCTGTTGCGCAGTCATTCGAACGGAACCGTTAAAGTGAATGGCTCTGATCAACCTGCAGCGCCTGCTGCCTTCAAGGAGCTGTTTCTGCTCGCCCGCCAGAATGGTGAGGAATGGAAATTCACGCACTACAGCTTCTCCGCCGCTCAGGCATCTGGTCAGTAAGCTGAAGCAATAATGCCTGCCGCATCCGTGCGGCGGGCGTTATCCAGCCTGTTTGCGCAGTGCGCCGGGGGAGAGTTTATTGGTGAACCGTTGATCTCTAAAAATCCTGTGCCAGCCTAACCGCCAGACGAGAGGAGACCGCCATCACGTATAAAGTCAAAGATGTCTGAAAGCTGATTGAGTCTCATATTCGAACAAAGGAGAGTTTGAACTCCAATCGTCCGTTCCTGGCTTAGAAGATGAGGCCCCACCTCAGTTTGCTTTGTTCGAATTGCTGCAAAACTGAGATGGGGCATAAACCGGACACTCCTCTGCCTTCTTCTGGAAGGCTTCGTCGCTTACGGTTTAACTCTTTTCCGGGGCCTCAACGCCGGACATGGCTTGAACGGCATCAGGCAGGCGAGCGCCCTTGATTTCGATTGCCCGAACCGCTGTATTGAGTTCTGCCAGTTCTTCATTTGTGAATTCAACCGATGTCGCGCCGACATTCTCTCGCATATGTGCCATCTGTGTTGTGCCCGGAATCGGCACGATCCAAGGCTTTTGTCCCATTAGCCATGCAAGGGCAATCTGTCCAGGTTGCGCGCCTTTGCGTTCTGCCCAGCTCTTGACCAGATCAACAAGCGCGAGATTATTGGGAAGGTTCTCTGGCTGGTACCGGCTCGTAAGACCGCGGAAGTCCCCTTCTGCAAACCGTGTTCTCTCATCAATGGCACCACACAGGAAGCCCACGCCCAGTGGGCTCCACGGAACGAACCCAATACCCAGTTCCTCGCACGTCGCCAGAACCTCCTGCTCAGGTCCACGCCAAACCATGGAATATTCGCTCTGCACCGCTGTCAGGGGAAGCACAGCGTGGGCGCGACGCAAGGTCTTGAGGCCCATCTCAGACATGCCCCAATGCAGAACCTTGCCCTCGTCCATGAGATCCTTCACTGCGCCAGCGACATCCTCAATGGGGACTTCAGGGTCGACGCGGTGCTGGTAGAGCAAGTCAATGCGATCCGTTTTCAGGCGCTTGAGCATGCCCTCAACCGCCAGCTTGATATGGTCTGGTTTGCTGTTCCGTCCGCCGCGGCGTTCACCCGTTTCGAAATCGACGTCAAAACCGAATTTGGATGTGATGACGACCTGATCCCGGAAGGACGAAATTGCTTCTCCAAGAATGCGTTCACATTCATGCGGTCCATAGGCTTCGGCCGTGTCAAAGAAGGTGACGCCGTGATCAAAGGCGGTGCGAATGATGTTGAGCATTTCTGAACGGTTGGGAATGGTGGTCGGATAGGCGCGATGCATATTCTGCACCCCCATTCCGATGGCGGACACCTCCAGAGAGCCGAGCATTCTGCGGCCTTTGACCGTTGGCTGCTGTTCTTTGGTTGTCTGGGCGTTGACATTGCTGACCAAAGCACCGGCCAGAGGTGTCAGCGCCAGTCCACCTGCTGCAGCGAGTAGGCTACGGCGCGCGATTGGGCTTTTGGTGACTTTGCCTTCGTCTTTCTGCATGGGAAATCTCCATTTCTATGCTGAGGAAGTACAGAGACAACTATGCTTGCAAGGCCTATTGTCTCCGGTGAGGTTCGTCGTCTATTTCGAAAGCTTCTGATTGAGCTTCCCACCCAGCTCCATTCGCTGGGTAGCTGCAGATTTGGCTCGTGATTACCGAACTTTCGAAGATTGGCCTTATCTGTCTGATGTATGAATGGCTCAGGAGGGCATCACTGTGGCAGTCCAATCAGCCAGCAGACCGAGGGTTTCTCGCTCGGAATCACATTGCTTGATGAAGGCAGCTTTGATCTGGGCGTCAGGAACCAATTGCCCCAGAGTTTCGAGACTGCGGCCTGGTCCGTAACCACCGTGTGTGATGCAAGGAAAAAGGTTTCGGTTGCCCATGTCCCTGCCTGCGAGAAAGCTGCGAACCGGTGCCGGTATATCCTGCCCCCAAACTGGGAACGCCAGAACAACTGATTGGTAGCCTTCAAGACCCGGCACGCCACCAGAAAGAGCAGGCAGTTCGCCCGTTTCCTGTTGTTGGCGGGCAAGCCGCACATGGGCCTGATAGTCGTCGGGATAGGGTTCTGACGTCCTGATTTCGAACAGGTCCGCAGACATTTGTCTGGCGAGCGTCTCCGCGATCATCCGAGTGTTGCCGCTTCGGCTCAGAAAGGCGACGAGCGTTGATGAGGAACCGTTGCCTGTCCAAAATTGCTCAGCCTGAGCAACGCTATGTGTTGCCACTCCCAACCCAAGCGTCGTTCCTAGAAGTTGGAAGAAGGCGCTCCGGCGATTGATCCCTTTTGTACCGTTCAATTGCTTGTGCCTTTATTTGGAAGAGCAGGAAAAGGGCTCAGCCTATTTTTAGGAAGGTGCTCCCTCCAGAATGAGGCTGCTTCTTGGATCCAGCCTTCTGCCGCGGTGCCCGTTCCGGCTCCAAAGCCATGGCCTATGTCGGGGACAACGCGAAAGGCCACGTCCGTGCCGAGTTGCTTAAGTGCGTTGACGCGTGGCAGCATGCTTGAGGGCGGGGCTATGCCGTCACGCTCACCGACAATCACGTAGGTTGGCGGTTCTGTCTCGCCGATGTCGCTATGGGAGGTGTATGCCATGACAACGGTGCTGGGGCGCTTTGTGGTGTTGGCCCCAAAGGCAGAGGGACCGTGGCTTCCGAGATACGCCGCCATTCGGGCGCCGGCAGAGCTACCCCAAACTGAATAACCTTCGCGGCTTACTTTGAGGATGTCTGCATTGGCCAGGATATAGTCCACCGCGCGGGCCATATCTTCCGTCGCAGAAATTCCGCCTTGCCCGGTTCGATAGGTTACAACGAAGGCGTTGAAGCCCAGATCCGCCAACACCATTGCATAGGGGAAGCCTTCATGCACTGAACCCACATAGGAAAAGCCGCCGCCAGGAGCGATGACCGCAAAGGGAGCACCGGGTTTGCCGGGAAAGAAGAACAGCCCCGCTTCATCAAGATCTGACCGCCGTGCTCGCTCTACCTCTGAGTAGATTTCATGGAAGACGGTGACACCTTGCTGATGCAGTTCGATCAAACGGTTAACACCGGAAAGCACGGTCTCCAGGTTGACGGCACTATGATAGGGCAGCAGCCGGGCGATCTGGGTAAGCGGCATATCCTCCTGATAGTTCCTGTTGGCCCATGGCAATATATGGGTGGTAAAGGCGCGCAGAGCCGGATGGGCAAGCAGTTCGCCGATCGTGCTTTCGCCTGTCAGAGGCACAGTGATCGGAGGCGCATCGGAAACCGTTGATTGACTTATGACATCCCCAGTGGGGGAATGTTGTGCTGCGGCTTCACCCAACCCGATGGTCAGACAGGTCATTGCGACGGCAAGGCGCTTCAGCGAATGCTTGCCAGTACGGAAGTCAGATTTTGAATGGACCATGGTGTGGCTCCGCTCTCTCCTGTGCGATCTTATGCTCAATTTAGGAGAGGTGAGCATCCCTGATTAGCCAGCTTGTCTTTCTAACGACCATAAGCAGATTGAATGAATGGCGATAATATATTTCTTATTCATCGATCTTGCTAATAAGCTTGATCGAGAAGATGTAGCTAATCGGGTTGGGCAACTTGAGCTAGGGTTTCTGCAAGACTTCTTTCATGAACCTCTCAAAACAAGGATGCTCCATGAGGCTGGGAACACTCTTTCTTGCGGCAACTGCCAGCTTTTCGCTGGCCTCTTCGGTCTGGGCTTTCGAGCCGCTGACGATCATTGATCAGGGCAGTTTCAGTGCTGGTGGCACCGTGATCACAGAAGCAGGCACCTTCGACAATAAGGCTCCTCTCAATTCAGCCGGTCAAACCTTCCATGGTGATCATGCCTATAGCTTCTATCAGGTGCCGGAAGCGCCTAGAGAGCTGCCGCTGGTACTCTGGCATGGTGCCTTTCAGTCGGGTAAAAGCTGGGAGACTACTGCGGATGGTCGCGAAGGTTTCCAGACGCTGATGCTCCGTCGTCATTTTGCCGTGCACACCATTGACCAGCCACGTCGCGGTAAGGCCGGCAACAGTACGGTTACAGCCGAAGTCAAGCCCACCGCATTTGACCAGTTGTTCTTTGACATGTTTCGGATCGGGCAATGGCCGAACTATTTTGACAATGTCCAGTTTGATACCTCCGAGGATACGCTTGCCGAATTCCTCCGCTCGGTTACACCCAACACCGGTGCCTTTGATCCTGAGGTTGTCAGCGATGGAGTTTCGGCCCTCGTCGACAAGATCGGTCCTTCTATTCTTGTCACCCATTCTCAGGCCGGTGGTCCGGGCTGGCTGACCGCAATCAAGAATGCCAATGTGAAGGCCATCATTTCCTACGAGCCGGGTAGTGGTTATGTCTTTCCGGAAAACGAGATGCCAGAGCCGATCTCAGGGTCTGCAGGTACATTGAAACCCGAACCTGTGTCCGCAGAGGATTTCGCCAAACTTACCGAGATCCCAATTGTGATCTATTATGGCGACAATATCCCGGAAGCCCCCACCGATGACTTCGGTCTCGACAACTGGCGCACTCGTCTGGTGATGGCGCGTCTTTGGGTGGCTGCCATCAACCGTCACGGCGGGGATGCGACGCTCGTGCATCTGCCGGAACAGGGGATTCATGGCAATACCCACTTCCTGTTCTCTGACCTCAACAACCAGCAGATCGCTGATCTTGCAACCGCATGGATCGAAGAAAAGGGACTAGGTGGCATGGCTGCCAAATAGCTCGGCCCTGTCTGCCATCAGCGATGGCGCAGGTGGTCGATCAGTAGCCGGAAAGCGGGGCTCATCTGGCGACGGTTCGGGTAATAGAGATGGTATCCGTCCCACGTTGGCCAGTAGCTTTCCAGAACCGGCAACAATCGCTCTTCGGTGATGTGGGGCGCCGCAACATCGAAGGGCATATATCCGATGCCGACACTATCAAGGGTGGCAGCCAGCCTCAGTGGCAGACTGTTGAAGGTCGCAGGCCCTTCGACGCGAACCCTTATCTCTTCGCCATTCTGCACCATTTCCCAGACAAAGACGCCGCCATGTGTCGGCATGCGGGTATTGATGCAGCGGTGGTTCGTCAGCTCCTCGGGAGTGGTCGGGGCTGGATATTGGGACAGATAATCCGGAGTGGCTACCATGCACATACGAATATCGGGGCTGATGCGAACGGCAATCATGTCCTTGGCAACCTGTTCGCCAAGTCGAACGCCAGCGTCAAACCCTTCAGCCACAATATCGATCATTCCAGCATCGACGGCAATTTCGACAGACACGTCGGGATAGTCCGAGAGGAACGAAGTGATCTTTGGCTGCAGAAGCGTGATCGCGGCATGCTCTCCCGCGCTGATACGGATGGTTCCCCGTGGGCTTGTCCGTACATTGTTCAACTCGTCCAGAGCCTCTTCCATGTCGTCAAATTGGGGCCCAAGGCGCGACAGCAAGCGCTCCCCGGCTTCTGTCGGAAAGACGCTACGTGTGGAACGGGTTAACAGCCGCACACCCAGATCTTCTTCCAGATTCTTGACCGTCTGGGACAGGGCCGACTGAGACATGCCCAACTGCGCTGCCGCACGCGTGAAGCTGCGATGTCGAGCCACCACGGTGAATGCATAAAGTTCATTGAAAGTACGGCGCATAGATTATGCCTGTTTTCTAATAACGACATCCGCAATTATCGATCTAATAGATCAATAACCCAGAATATATATTTGTATCAAGGCCAAAAGGGCCAATGACTAAATGCGGGACCTCTCAATGCAACAAAAAGACAATTCTCTCCATACCAGAGCAGTGCTGATCCTTGTCGTGCTCAGCTATGCGATGATCGTCCTCGATATTTCAATCGTCTTGACCGCATTGCCGCGATTGCAGGCGGATCTTGGCTTTTCCGATGCGGGCCTTACATGGGTTTCCAGCATCTATACGCTTTTCTTCGGCGGCTTTCTGCTGTTGGGTGGCAAGCTTGGAGACCTCTATGGCCGACGCCGGATCTATATGATTGGCCTCGGCATTTTTGCTCTGGCATCTCTGGCCATTGGCTCCGCGCAGAGCGCCGGGTTCATCGTCGCCGCGCGAGCTGTACAGGGAATGGGAGCCGCCATTCTTGCTCCCTCCACGCTATCTCTGTTGCAGGTGACTTTTCCGGCAGGAGAAGAGCGCAATCGCGCCGTTGCCTGGTATGCCGCCGCCGCAGGCGTTTCAGCAAGTTTTGGCATGGTGCTTGGCGGCGTGCTGGCAGATATGATTTCCTGGCGGGCAGGTTTCTTCATCAATCTCCCGATCAGTATCGGTCTGCTGGTGGTCGCGCTTCGCTACGTCAAGGAGACGGATCGCTTTGCCGGTAAAATCGATGTTCTGGGAGCTCTCCTGTCGACGATAGGCTTGGGGGCTTTGGTTTTCGCATCCGTTAATGCTGCAGAACAAGGCTGGGGTAATTGGGGATCCTTCGGCGTGCTTGCTCTCGGATTTGTCCTTCTGGCGGCATTTCTGGTTCATGAGGCGCAGGTTCACGAGCCATTGCTGCCTTTACGCCTATTGACCCATGCTGAGCGCGGTGGGGCCTATGGCGCTCGGTTGCTGTTTCTTGGTGCCAATGTCAGTTTCTATTTTTTCGTTGCGCAATATATGCAAGAGGTTCTGGGGCTCAGTGCTGCCGAAACAGGCCTTGCCTTCTTTCCGGCGACCTTCGTCAACTTCATTGCCGCGATGAATGTGCCCAAGATGATGGCTCGGTTCGGTCGCGGATCAGTGCTGATGGTGAGCTACCTGACATGCGGGGTCGGGCTCGCCTGGCTGTCTCTCCTGGGAATAGACAGCAACCTCTGGACCGAGATCATGCTGCCGATGGTGTTTGTCGGCTTTGGTCAGGGGGCTGCCATGGCACCGCTCACGTCATCCGGTATTGCTGGAGTGGAAACCGAGGATGTGGGCGCTGCATCCGGTACGGTGAATGTCGCCCATCAGCTTGGATCATCTCTCGGTCTTGCCCTGCTGGTGGCTCTGGCCGCGCTCACCTCCACAACAGGGGCAACCCGCCTCGCCATCGCCGAACGGACGGCTCACGCCTTGCAGGGTGGTGCCCTGTTCGTTCTCGCCGCTCTCCTCGTTTCATGGATGTTCATTCTGCGTCCAGCATCAGAAAAACAATAAGAAAGGAAAACACAATGGAAAAACGTAAGCTTGGTTCTCTGGAAGTTTCTGCCATGGGTCTTGGCTGCATGAGCATGACCTCCGCCTATGGTCCGGCCGCCGATCATGACGCCATGATCGCTCTCATCCGGGGTGCGGTCGACAAGGGCGTGACCCTGTTCGATACCGCTGAAGCCTATGGCCCCTTTGCCAACGAAGTCCTTGTTGGCGAAGCGCTGGTTCCTGTGCGCGACAAGGTGACGATTGCCACCAAGTTCGGCTTTGACATCGACCTTGAAACCGGCGAGCGCCGAGGTGGCACCAACAGTAGGCCGGAGCATGTCAAGGCGGTCGCAGAAGCCAGCCTCAAACGCCTCAAGACCGATCATATTGATCTGTTCTATCAGCATCGCGTCGATCCGAATGTTCCGATTGAGGATGTTGCAGGTGCTATGGCTGATCTGGTTCGCGAAGGCAAAGTCCTGCATTGGGGGCTGTCCGAAGCCGGTCTCGACACCATCCGCCGTGCCCACGCCGTGTTGCCTCTATCAGCCGTACAAAGCGAATATTCCCTCTTCTGGCGCGGCCCTGAAGCAGGCCTTCTGGATCTGCTCGAAGAGCTTGGCATCGGCTTTGTGCCTTTCAGTCCGCTGGGTGCAGGTTTCCTGACGGGGCAGATCACAATGGACACGGTCTTCGCGCCGGATGATTTTCGCAATTTTGTCCCGCGGTTTGCGCCCGAAGCCCGTAAGGCCAATCTGGCGCTGGTCGATCAGGTTCGTCTGATGGCATCTGAGAAGGGCGCAACCCCTGCTCAGGTCGCTCTCGCCTGGCTCATGGCTCAGAAGTCCTGGATCGTGCCAATTCCGGGTACCACGAAGGAGCACAGACTGGACGAAAATCTTGGTACCCTATCCCTAACTCTGAGCGAAGCGGACGTCGCGCAACTCACCAAAGCAGCCGATGCAATTGCCATCACCGGAGATCGCCTTCCAGCCCCTTTGATGGAAATGACCGGCCTTTGATTAATCTGCCCTGCTTATAGGGCTTATACGTACAGGCTGCCTAATCATGCGGTCAGGCAGCCCTACATCTAGAGAATAACAGTCTCGAGCCTGAAAGGCCGAGCGCACCGACACCAAGGGAGACCCGTATGGGACAGCCATTTGCCACCCTTTCTGCCAGCCTCGCTCTTTCAGGCTTGCTGGTCTTTTCCGCTATCGCCGAGCCGAACAGGGTCCGTTTTCCGGATAGCGAGACAATTGATGCTCTCACTCACTATTCCACTGTCACACGAGGCGATGTGACCGAATATATGTACACCTCGCGTGAAGCTTTGGATGCTTTACAGGCAGGCAAGGAGTTGCCGGATGGCACTCAGGTGATCCTGCAGGATTGGCGTGAGGGGAGTGTCTATCGCCTGTTTGTGATGGAGAAGGGCGAAGGCTTCGGTGCCGACTATGACGAACGGAGCCGGACTGACGACTGGCAATTCCAATGGTTCTGGCCCGATGGCTCGATCAACATGGATGAGAATACAGAGCGCTGCCGTTCCTGTCATATGTCCCGGCAGGACCGTCAGTATATGTTTACCTATTCCGATGCCTGGCAGTTCGGCAAATGAGCATGCAATGGACAAGGCCATTGCCACGAGTGATGCTGGACGGGCTGTTGCTTGCCCTTCTGGTCATGGCATTTGCCTATTGGTGGCTGGGCAATGGGGTGCATGAAATCATAGGGAGCGCCTGGCTGCTCCTCGTCCTTCGACATGTCGCAAACAATCTATTCTGGTGGAAGAGCCTTTCAAAAGGAAAGTGGACGCCTCAGCGATTATTCAATCTGGTTCTTGGCGTCTTGCTGGCGATTGCTCTGTTGGCGCTGCTTGTCAGCAGCATTTTTCTATCGCGCATTCTGCCAATGATATTCCCCTTGCCGCGCGTATTCGTGATGCAGGAAATTCATTGGTTCTCGGCCTATTGGGCCATAGCACTTTCTGCGATGCATGTCGGGGTGAACTGGAACAGGATTGTTGCGTTGACTTTGCGGCTCGCTGCAAAGCGCGATTTTCCCCGATGGCTGAAGATGGCAGGATGGGCAACGGCCATGGCCATTTCCGTTCAGGCCGCTAAGAGTGGCATGATCGTGGGGCTCTGGGACAGGCTGGCGTTTCAGTATTCCCTATCGATGTGGGATTTCAACCAATCAGTCCTGCCCTTCTTCCTTCATTGGGCGGCAGCTTTGAGTGGTTTGGCGTTCGGTTCCTGCCTGATCCTCCGTGGGGTAGAAATGCTTCAAAAACGCAAATCTATCGCCCTATAGATCGCGAAACTGCTCTTTGCCCCACGCACGCAGATGTTTGAGGAAAAGCGACAGGGCCGTCGTTTGATAGGACCTGCTAGGATAATAGACGTGATATTCGGGGAGAGGAACAGTCCACTCATCAAGAACGGAGATGAGCCTTCCCTCCGCCAAATCCTTCTCAACCAGATTCTGCGGCATATAGCAAAGCCCCATCCCGGCAAATGTGGCGTTCTTGGCGATTTGCGCTCCTGAGACGATGAAGCGGGAAGGAACCCGGACACGAAATGCACATCCATCCTTCTCGAACTCCCATGGGAATAACTCTCCGCTACCTGAGAAGCGCATATTGATGCAGTGATGCTGGAGAAGATCGTTGGGGTGTTCAGGTCTTGCGTGGTGGGCGAAATATTCAGGTGATCCGACGATCCGAAAGGGTTCTTCAGGGCGGACAGCAAACGAAATCATATCTCGTTCGACACTTTCTCCAGCACGTAAGCCAAGATCAAATTTCTGTGCCACTATATCGACAAAGCCATTGTCGATCACCACTTCGACCGAAATTTTCGGATAATCGGGCAAGAAATCTCGCAAAGCCGGCTCCAAAATGCGGAGAGCCGCATATTCTGATGCATTGACCCTTATGTTCCCCGCAGGAGCGTCCGATTGCGCACTCATGGTGCCAATTTCCTGACGAATAATCGAAAGTCCGTCGGTGACAGCCGCAGACAACCTTTCTCCGGCAGGGGTCAGGGCGACCGACCGCGTGGTGCGGGTCAGCAATCGCATTCCCAGACGCTCTTCCAGTTTTCGAATTGTCTGGCTAAGGGCTGACGGGCTCACATTGAGCCTCGCAGCTGCGCGCCTGAAATTGAGTTCTTCTGCTACAACGGCAAAGCTTGAAAGGTCGTTTAAGGGCTCTATCATTGTTCAGTTTTGCTTCATAAGGTTTGCTGGTTTTCAGGGATTATATCACTCAACTTAATTGATTAGCTATAGACCAACGAACAAAAGCAACTCTCTTTCTGAAACAAATTGGATAATCCTTGAAGGTGCACAAAATGAACGCCCACTCCCACAGAGCTATTCCTCTCTATTTATCGGCGATGTTCTTTGCCAGTGTTGCCACTTTATCGGCCCAAGCGGACGAGACCATTCCAGCCAAATTGACGCTGATTGATGTTCCCGCAACATCCCCCATGTCTGCCGCTGCAATCGATCTGTCGTCAAAAGGCTACACCGAGTCCGAGTATTTCACCGAAGGCAAAGCCCATCGGTATAGAGGTGCAACGATCGGCGCTCTGGATACGGCAAGCATCATTGACGATGGCTGGTCCTATAAAAGCCGCGTATTGCTTCGCACCCCCAGACCAGAAAAATTCAACGGGACACTGGTTGTTGAGTGGACGAATGTGACTGCGGGGCAAGACATCGACTTCGCATTCGCAGAGATGCATGACTTTCTCACCTCAGAAGGCTATGCCATCGCGACAGTTTCTGCGCAGAAAATCGGGGTTGATCGCCTTCGCAGCTGGAGCCCTCAACGCTATGAAACATTGTCAGTTGATGCCAACAATCAGGATCCAGCAGACGAGTCACGGGTAGATTCCTGTCGTGGGAGCGTCGGGTGCCCCGGTGATCCACTTTCCTGGGACATTCTTTCTCAGACTGTTGCAGCTTTGGAATCAAAGGAAGCAGGCGTTTCCCCGCTGGATGGCTATGACGTGCGCTCAGTTATTGCGATTGGACAGTCACAATCTGCGTCTCGGCTGTCGATCTATTACAACACCATTCAACCGCTCACCAGTCTGTTCGACGGATTCGTGATGTATGATTTGGCAACTCAGCTTCGTGGTGACCAGACTGTCCCAGCAATCAGTGTCAATTCTGAAACGACAGCAGACCTTTTTGCACCAACGACAACGAGCGAATTTACTCGTGTTTGGGATCTTGCCGGTGCAGCTCATAGCTCAGTTTATGGGCGAGACTATGTCGATGGCATGGTCTTGAGAGACAAGTCCCTTAAGGGGCCGTCGGGTCCGCAGACATTCACCCAGATGCTGGCATCTCAAAACTGCACACTACCTCCGTCCTATTCCAAGGTTGGGACTGGGAACGTACTGGCATCAGCACTTCGCTCTGTCGAGGTCTGGTCTGCTGGAGGCAAGCCAGCAGCAGCAAGCAAAATGTTTGCTCGCGATGAAGCTGGAAAAGTCAAACATGACCCTGAAGGTCTTCCTGAAGGCGGGCTCCAGCTTCCTGAATTCTCGGTTCCGACGACAAGCTACAAAATCAATGGTCCAACCATATTCTGCACTTTGTCTGGATATCAAACTGACCTTAGCACGGCAGAACTTCTGTCTCGCTATGGAAATCGGGAAACCTATCTGAAAGCGGTCGATGACGATGTAAAGGGCTTGATTGAGGAAGGCTATTTGCTTCCGAGCGGAGCTGATGTCATCAGGCAACGGGCTGAAGCGATTTCCTTCGCGGACTGACCGGGTGGATGAAATCCGAAATGGGCGATTTCAAATGGGAGAAATTGCCCATTTTCATCATGGATTGAATATTGTTTGGATATTCCATTCATGAAGGCAACTCTGGCTGATTGTCGAAATTTGCCCATGTTCTTAAGGCTTGAGTGAACAATTGAAAGGCCGCCGGTGGATGCCGGTTTGCGGGATAATAGAGGCCTACGCCGGGAAATGTTGGACTCCAGTCCTTAAGGAGCTGAACCAGGCGACCGCTTTGCAAGTGTGGCGCAACCAGATATTCAGGGGTCCATGCAATCCCGATCCCGGCCAGTGCCGCATCGACCATCAAATTAGAATTTCCGAGTGTCATGGGACCATTGACATTGATATCGGAACTTTGTCCATGTCGCTCCAGATCCCAAGGGTACAGTGCTCCGCTCCTGAAGCGAAAGCGAATACATTGATGGTCGAAGAGATCATGTGGCTTTTGAGGCGCCTCGTGAATAGAAAGATATTGTGGTGATGCCACTGCCATGAATTGAAAATCCTTTGTCAGTCGAATGGCGACCATATCTTGAGGAATGTCGTCAAGAATGCGCATGCCGGCATCATATCCCTCAGCGACAATATCGATGAAGCGAGTGTCATCGACAATCTCGACATGGATTTCGGGATAGGCTTTCAAAAAGTCTGGCAGGAACCCGTTGATTAGCAATTTGCCCGCGCTCTCCGCGGCACTAATCCGAATGGTGCCGCTTGGTTTGTTGCCGATCGAGGAAACATCCTCCAAGGCATTTTTCAACTCCTCCATGACCGGCCCGACCCTATGAAGAAATTCGGTGCCAGCTTCCGTCAAGGCAACCGAGCGTGTTGTCCGGTTAAATAGGCGCACCTCGAGATTGGCTTCCATATTCTTGATCGTATGGCTCAATGCTGAGGGTGAAATACCAAGCTCGCGCGCAGCAGCACGAAAATTCTGATGTTCGGCGATCGTCATAAAGGCGTTCAATTCAGATAGAGATGTCTTCATGATTGTTTAGTCCTATTTCATAGACTGTTCGATGTTCGATGTATTGTTGAATTGTATAAGACAAACTATTTTCTACTATGTCAATTCCGAGTTTCTCCAGATCAAGGATTTCTCATGCGAACAGTCACAATGAGTTCCAATACAATGCGGAGAATACCCTTCGCATTGCTTGTTGGCCTTTTTATATCTTCGCAGGCCGATGCGGCTGAACCCGTAACCAATGATCTTACTGCGGCTCATATTTCAAGAAGCGAACAACGCCCCAGTCTGAACGCTCCAGCGGAGCATTTTGTTGGAATGGCATCTGTGCTGCCGTTGTTTGGACCAGAGGCGCCGGCAAGAGCATCTGCTGCTTATGTGACCTTTGAACCTGGAGCCCGAACAGCTTGGCACACTCATCCTGTTGGCCAACATCTGGTGATCACTGACGGAACCGGATATGTGCAGTTCGAGGGCGGGCTACGCCAGACAATCACCAATGGCGATGTGGTCTGGATACCCCCAAACCAGAAACACTGGCACGGGGCCTCAGCCTCAGATGGAATGACGCATCTTGCTGTGCAGGAACAAATGGAAGGTCATTCCACGGAGTGGTTCGATCAAGTCAATGATACTGTCTATCAAGCGTCGGAGGCACCTTCAAAGCCAACCGGTCCTTCGCGCGCCCAACAGCTCATGGGCGACGTGGCGCCCAAGCTGGCCGAGCTTACCGACAACGTCCTTTATGCCGATATTTGGCAGCGCGAAGGGTTGTCAAAGCGAGATCGTAGCCTTGCCACTGTCAGCGCCCTTGTTGCGTTGAACAGGCCAGAACAGCTCCGAAGTCATATCGGACTGGCGCTTCAGAACGGCGTGACACGATCCGAACTGGCAGAAGTTTTCACCCAACTGGCTTTTTACACCGGATGGCCCAATGCGGTTTCAGCGGTCATTCAGGCCAAGGACGTCTTTGCAAGTAGAGACGGTAATCCTTCAAACAAAAATGACAAATCAGAGTGAGACCAATAGCATGAAATCATTATTTATCAGCACCGTAGCTGCAACAGCTGCACTCGCCGCAGCTTCAGGTTCCGTAATTGCCGCTGACTACAAACAAAACCCGTTCACCTTGACCTATGAAGGGGCGCTAACACAAAATGTGGAAGGAGCCGTGAATATCCATCCGGTCACCTACAAACTGCACGGCATTGACATTGCAGCCAACATTTACACCCCGGCAAACTACGACCCGAATGGAAAATATCCGACAGTCGTGGTCGCACATCCCAATGGTGGCGTGAAAGAGCAGGTTGCAGGTTTGTATGCGCAACGTCTCGCTGAACAAGGTTATATCACCATTACCGCCGATGCCGCCTATCAGGGAGGAAGTGGTGGTGAGCCCCGGGGCACAGATACCCCCGCAAACCGTACAGAAGACATCCGCGGGATGGCTGATTATATCACCCAATATGCCGGTGCTGATGCCGCTCGACTGGGATTGCTGGGCATTTGCGGTGGCGGCGGCTATTCGGTGAAAGTTACCCAAACCGATAAACGTTTTGCAGCGCTCGCAACGATCAGCATGTTCAACACTGGCATTGTCCGGCGAAACGGCTACATGAATTCACAACTTGATACTGTGCAGGAACGCCTGAAGCAGGCCTCCGATGCTCGAGCCCAAGAAGCTGCGGGCGGAGAAATCCCTCGTATCAGAAGCGGAAATCCCGCACCACTGTCAGATGAACAAATCGCGCAGATCCCGGTCGATCTCTATCGCGAAGGCTATATTTATTACGCCCAGACCCATTTTCACCCGAATTCATCAGGCAACTATCCTCTGAGCAGCCTTCTCAGCCTCATGAGCTGGGATGCGTCTAGCAGCATGGATCTGATCAATCAACCTCTTCTGATGATCGCGGGTAGCAAGGCAGACAGCCTCTACATGACGGAAGATGCCTTCGAAAAGGCAACGGGTACTGAGGATAAGGAACTGTTTCTGATCAATGGGGCAACACACATCCAGACCTATTGGGTTCCTGAATATGTCGATCAGGCAATGGCCAAGCTGACGACCTTCTTTGGCGAAAAGCTCTAGAGCAGACAGTATTGACCATAAATTTCAAATGGAAATAATCCCATGAAACATGAAGACAAAGAAAAATCAAAATCAGGCTTTGATCGCAGAAGCATACTGGCTGCTGCTGGCGGGCTGGCGCTCGCCCCGGTCGCAGGAACTCTTGTAACAGAGGCGAAAGCTCAAACTGAAGACAATAAGCTGATCCGTGTTGAGGGCCGCCGAAAACTTGGAACACTTGAAGTCTCCAGCATCGGCATCGGCATACAGAACATGCATCGGGCCTATCCGACCACTATTCCCAATCGTTCGGAGATGCATCGGATCATCCAATCGGCCTTCGACCACGGTGTCACCTTCTTCGACACGGCGGAAGCCTACGGTCCTCACGAATGTGAACGCATTCTGGGAGAAGCAATCAGTTCGTTCCGTGACGATATCGTCATCACCTCGAAATTCGGCTTCAATGTCGATCTTGAAACCGGTGCATTCGGACGCGGCCTCAATAGCAAACCGGACCATATCAAACTGGCTGTGGAAGGCATGCTCAAGCGGCTACGCACCGACCGCATTGATCTTCTTTATCAGCATCGCGTAGACCCAGAAGTGCCGATCGAGGATGTTGCTGGCGCGGTCAAGGAACTCATGGATGAAGGCAAGATCCTGCATTGGGGCATGTCCGAAATGGGACTGAAAACCTTGCGCCGTGCCCATGCAGTTCTTCCGGTCACGGCCGTTCAGAGTGAATATTCCATGCTATGGCGAGGTCCGGAAGACGATGTGCTGGCAACCTGTGAAGAACTCGGCATCGGGTTTGTTCCATGGAGCCCTCTCGGTGTTGGCTTCCTCAATGGGGCAATCGATGAGCGAACCCGCTTTGCAGCAGGTGATTTCCGCGGAACTGAAGGTCGTTTCCAGCCGGAAAGCCTTTCAAAGAACATGATTCTTGTTGATCTTGTAAAGAGCTGGGCAAAGCGGAAAAATGTCCAACCGGGCCAAATCGCTCTGGCTTGGTTGATGGCACAGAAACCCTGGATCGTGCCAATCCCTGGCACGACACAGATGGCACACATGGTTGAGAATGTGGGCTCAACGTCTGTGACGTTTACAAGCGACGAGCTCACAGAACTCAACGCCGCTGTTCGTGCAATCAAGATTGAGGGAGCACGCTTGCCTGATGCCGTTCAGGTGATGTCTGGGGTGGAAGCACCGGAGAAAGGCTGAAAGACCGTTAGTAATCGCTCCAAAGCCTCTTTTAGGCGCTGAAATTAAATCTGCTTTGGCAGTCCCTGGTATTCAAGGGGTTACCAGTAGTTGGAGAAATTAACTGTTGTTACCAGGGTGATTGTGAAATGTTTTGGAAGAAAGCCATAAGATTTTCGTTTTTTGCAATGTCTGTTTTCGTCTTTGGAGGAAGCCACGGAGTACTATCGTCAGATGCTAGGAAAGCGCGTGGTAAAAACGTATTGGAAAAAATAGCAACCAATCATAATGAGGTTGTCTCGGTGGCTTCCGGCATTGAAAATGACCAACGTGTTCTTCCTCAAACTGGAATGACAAGAGCTGTTCCATTGATCTATCTGACGCCTATGGATCACCATGGCACAGTTGCACGAATAGAGTACAATTCAAAGGATTACGCTAGGGATAAATCGGATATAATTAAAGAAGCATATGTTTATACTCCATATGGGTATGATAAAAATGATTTAAATACTAAATACAACATAATATATCTAATGCATGGAATGGGTGGAAGAGCGGGAGAATATTTTAAATTAGAGAAAATTCGCAATATGTTTGATCATTTGATAGGAAATAGAGATATTCCTCCATCGATCATTGTGTCGGCGACATTTTATAATAAAAATAGCGAAACTGACTTTCAAGGATCGATTCGAGAACTTCGTGTTTTTCATAAGGATTTTGTAAACAATTTGATGCCTGCTGTAGAAGAGCAGTTCCATACATATGCGGTGTCAACATCAGCAGAAGATCTTGCCGCATCAAGAGGTCATCGTGCTTTCGGCGGCTTCTCGCTTGGTTCCGTCACAACGTGGATGGAATTCTGCTATGACTATGATTATATCCGGTACTTTCTGCCAATGAGTGGTTCCTCTTGGTATTACGGAAGTTATGGAAACTACTACCCAGTTAAAACCGCAGATTTTTTTGAAGATTTGATAAAGAAAAATAGTCTGAAAAAACGTGGTTATTTCATCTATGCAACAACGGGAACTCAGGATGTAGTCCGCGATCAGGTGGAGATACAAATGCAGGAAATGTTGAAACGTAGAAAGGCGTTTCCTCCGGATCACGTAGTTTACTATCAAAAGCAGAATGGTAGACACAATTTTGAGGCCGTGCAGGAGTACCTATTTAATGCGCTACCGCTATTTTTTTAGCACCAAGAAGCAACCAATACGTGGCCAAAGTTTGGATGAGGGCAAATTCAAATTGGAACAAAATAAAATTATGAGTGCATCTTCAAGGTAGAGTAAGTAATCTCGGAACTTCCTATTCATGGTCTCTTTTTGCATCTTTTAGCAAATCATTCACATCGCGCAGTGGCGACTTTCCAAACAATCTTTTGTAGTCACGACTGAATTGTGATGGGCTTTCGTAACCCACAACAAAGGCAGCACTTGCTGCATCCATTCGTTCTGCAAGCATTAGACGCTTGGCCTCTTGAAGGCGCAGTCTCTTTTGAAATTGGAGTGGGCTTAAATCAGTCATCAAACGAAAGTGATGATTAAAAGTCGATTTGCTCATGTTAGCTAACCCTGAAAGGGTTTCTATACTAAATGGTTCAGTATAGTTGCTTTGCAGCCAATCAATTGAGCGGGCTATGAAATGACTTTGGCTTCCAATCGATGCAATTTGGCGTAGCCTCTCACCTTGGTCTCCCACCAGTAGTCGATAATAAATTTCGCGCTTAATCAAGTCGCCTAGTATGGGTATGTCTCTCGGTTCATCGAGCAAAGCCACTAGACGAAAAAACGCATCTAACAAAGAGGATGTGGTCATCCCCAACATCAATCCCCGGCTGGTTTGCTGACCTATTGCGCTCGGGAGATGGCTATCGGTCATCAATTGAGAAATTTCTTGAATATTTAGTTTTAACCCTAATCCGACACAAGGCTTCTCTGGGCTAGCTTCGACAATTTGTACCACTGTAGGCAAATGCACTGAGGCAATAAGAAATTGAGTCCGGCTATATATATAGCTGTCTTCTCCCAAAATTGCTCGTTTAGCGCCCTGCAGAATTACGCTAATACAAGGCTCATAAACCGCATTTTCTGGTTTGCTGGGTTGATCATGCTGATAAAGCAAAAGGCCTGAAACCGGAGTTTCAAATACGGGACAACTTTCGGTCAATCTAATGACCTTGCTTTTCAATATTTCGATGGAACGCTCCAAGCTGACTATTTCAGTGCTCGTCATTAGGGTCTCCTAGTCTAAATTTGCTTTGTGATTTTCTAAACTCTTCTTCGGTCTATTAGGCAAGAAAATAGCCCTATCACACTAACGAACCTCGTCACAACCTTGCTATATTACCAACCACATTTGAACCGACTAAACTTCCTAAATAGAAGGAACACTAAGTGCAGAATGTTGAAAGCAAGGTCTTCATCATCACAGGAGCATCCTCTGGCATTGGAGAAGAGACGGCAAAAGTATTGGCGAAAAATGGGGCAAAGGTCGTCTTGAGTGCTAGACGTGAATCTCGGCTCAAAGACGTTGCAGCAACAATTGGCAAAAACGCAACATACCTGAAATCCGATGTCGCAGATGCGGATAGCATGAAAGAAATAGTTGCACTGGCAAAGTCTAAATTCGGAAAGGTAGATGCCGTGTTTGCAAATGCAGGCATTATGCCAGGGAGTCGGATGTCAGAACTGAAGGTGGGCGATTGGATGGGTATGATTGATATCAACATCAAGGGTGTGCTGAATACAATATCTTCAGTTCTTCCTGAATTTATCGCGCAAAAGAGTGGTCATATCGTAGTAAATTCTTCTATTGCAGGAACAAAATGTGTTCCTGGAAATGCCATTTATTGTGGCACAAAGCATTTTGTACGAGCAATGCTAGATTCTTTTCGAACTGAATCTGTTATGGAGGGCACGAACATTCGTACGACATTGATTTATCCAGGAGCTATTCGGACGGAACTCTTGAATACAATTGCACCATCAGACACAAAAACAATAGTCGAAGAATTCTATCGAAATGTTGCTCTAAAGCCTGACGCTATCGCCAACGCTGTCTTATATGCTGTATCTCAGCCTCAAAATGTTGACGTTTCCGATTTGGTTGTTCGCTCAATAAATGAACAATAATGAATGGCAATGGAAGAAACAGATGAAAAGCCAAAACACAGCATTTAGCAAATTAAATTTATTAGTATCGCTAAGAATTTTGGGTCTTATTTCTCTGATTTTTATAGGGAATTGGCCAACTTCTGGGAAGTCGGAAGAAGTTCTTTCTGAGGTAATTTTAAACTCTAAAGCCGGAGAAAAACATAGAGATTCTTCTTCCAATGCGCCAGTGTTTTCAAATATTACTTCACCCCAAGATGTCATGACATATCCGGGTTTTGGCGACTTTGGTAGGTTAATTTTTCCGGTGAGAAATGATTACTTCAGCGGAAACACTCTCGGAACACTGTCATTTACTTGGTACAACAATATTCAGCCAGATAAGACAGTAGAAATCGTAAATTATATGAAGAGACACGTAGATGCTGGAAAATCCATATTCTATGACATCTATACGAAAGAAGAAAAGGCGGCCGATCCAACAAAAATGGATACGGGCTTGTTTTTTTTCAAAGGTAATCCCGGAGAAAAACTAGCAATTACAAATTCGGGCGGTGGCTTTGTGTATGTCGGAGCCATGCACGATAGTTTTCCTCATGCCCTAGAGCTGTCAAAAAAAGGCTACAACGCATTTGCATTGATTTATCGTCCAGGAACGATTACCGGCTGCGAAGATCTTGCGAGGGCGATTGCGTTTATATTCGATAATGCCGATGAACTAGAGGTTGATACAGAAGACTACTCTCTATGGGGGGGGTCAGCAGGAGCTCGGATCGCCGCATGGCTCGGTGCAAATGGCACTGAAAGCTATGGGCAAGGTACATATCCCAGGCCCGCTGCCGTTGTCATGCAGTATACGGCATTGTCTGAAGTCACGGGTGACGAACCTCCAACATATAATAATGTCGGAAGCCGAGACGCTATAGCAGACTATAGAATTATGGAAAGAAGGATAAATGCAATTAAAGAAAACGGGACCGACACAGAGATTGAAGTGTTTGAAGGGCTTCCACATGGATTTGGTCTTGGAACAGGAACAATCTCTGAAGGATGGCTCGATAATGCTGTTAAATTTTGGGAACGGCAAATGAAATAGTTATAAATATTTGAAATTATAAATATAGTCGAAAAATTCGAAATGAGGTTCGGTATGAAGAGGTTTATACAAGCGCTTAGCTTAACCATAGTGTTGGCACTGACTAACGGACAGGCGTCTGCAGACAATAGTGCCAACGGGATTGTTCAAACACAATCGGGATTGCTGCAAGGCGGGGTAAGTGAGGGCATTTTTACCTATTTTGGAGTACCCTATGCTGAGGCTCTTCGACGTTTTATGCCTTCAGAAGCCGTCAAACATTGGGATGGTGTGCGGAATGCGACCGAATATGGAGCAATCTCGCTGCAATCTTCAATAACAGGTTTTCCTGTCCCAACGGGAACGTTGGACAACAACTGCCAGAACTTAAATATCTGGACACCTGGCATTGATCGAAAGAAGCGTGCTGTCATGGTGTGGTTGCATGGCGGTGGGTTTTCGAACGGCTCTGCACAAGAAGTGCCTGCTTACAATGGAGAAAACCTGAGCAGAAAAGGCGATGTGGTCGTAGTGTCCGTCAATCATAGGCTGAATGTAATGGGATACCTTGATCTTTCTGCTTATGGTGAAAAATATAGATATTCAGCAAATGTGGGAATGTTGGATATCGTTGATTCTTTGAAGTGGATTCACGAGAACATAGAGAGCTTTGGTGGAGATCCAGAGAATGTGACCGTATTCGGAGAGTCGGGCGGTGGCGCAAAAATTCTGGCTCTGATGACGACGCCATATGCGAAAGGACTATTTCAGAAGGCTATCATTGAAAGTGGTGCTTCGGAATCAATTGGCGTCAATTTTACTCAGATCGAACCCAGCAGCCGATTGGGAGAGTTGACGCTCAGAAATCTCGGTATCTCTGATGTAAACATAGAAGCTATTCAGTCTGTTCCATATGAAAAGCTTATCGAAGCCACCCAGAAAGCAAAAGTTGAGACGGCGGGTGAATTTGGGATTGTTAATGACTTTAGTGGCCAGGTGACGATGGAGTGGGAGCCCGTTGTCGATGGGGATTTTCTTCCAACGAACCCTGTAACACACGATTCATTTGCAGTCGCCGGAAAAGATATTCCTCTGCTTATCGGCTCGAATCTAAATGAATGGACATCAATGAATCTGGTCGTCGGAGAGGAAAAGGGGAAAAAATTCTCTGAAACAGAGATTGAGGATCGCTTGCAGGCAGCCTATGGGGTCAAAAAGGACGTGACTGTCAACGAATTCCTTAAGGCATATCCCTCTAAGTCAAAACTCGACGCCCTGTACATAGATAATTACTTTCGTCTCCCGATGCTCAAGATCATGTCACACAAGGCAGATCAAAAAGGAGCTCCTGTTTTCGCGTATGTATTTACATATGGATCCCCACTTGCAATTCATACAGCGGAAATTCCATTCGTATTTAATAACGCAGACGAGAACCCGCCAATTTCTTCCGGTGCAACCAAGACTGAGGCCCAGAAGGCAGCAGCAGCACAAATCGCAGATACTATGAGTAGTGCCTGGATCTCCTTTGCAAAGACCGGGCAACCTTCTGCTGCATCTCTTCCTGTTTGGGAAGCATATAAGCGCACTAATGGAGCAACGATGATTCTGGATGTTGAAAGCTCGCTAGTCCACGGGCATGACAGGAACCTTATGAAAATTCTCTCTCCAGACTATCAGTGGTAAGCCGATAGCCTTTAAACATCTGAAGATGCTTTATGAAAGACGACAAATACCATTGATGAAGAATTATACAAGATCAATTGGGACTGCAGTCCTCAGCAAGCATCATTACTACGAAAGAGAAATGCCATGACGACCTGGCTGATTACCGGTTGCTCAAGCGGTCTCGGGAAGAGCTTTGCCCGTGCCGTCCTTGAAGCCAGCTTCAATGCTGTCGTAACAGCGCGTAACGTACAAGCTCTAGATGAATTCGTATCGCAATATCCCGACAGGGCTGTCGCGGCCGAACTCGATGTAACCGACAAAGCTCAGATCGAGAGCGTCGTAAAACTTGCCGAACAGCGGTTTGGCGCGATTGACGTTCTTCTCAACAATGCCGGCTACGGCTATCGCGGGACGGCTCGCAGCTCCGGGCTCCGGCTATTACTCGGCAACAAAATTCGCTGTCGAAGGCATGTCGGATGCACTTCGCAAGGAGTTGGCACCGTTGGGCATACGTGTCATCGTCGTCGAGCCGGGTGCCTTCAGAACCGATTTTGCAGGCCGCTCGCTACAGCAGGCAAAGGCAAATATCGAGGACTACGCGCCAACCGCCGGTCCACGGCGCAAGGAAAACGATACGACCGACGGCACCCAACAGGGCGATCCAGCAAGGGGTGCGCGTGCCCTGATCGATATCGTCGGGAGTAGCAATCCTCCCTTCCGCTTGTTGCTGGGAAGTGATGCCTTGAGAAACGCTCGTGCCGAACTCGAGGCTCAGCTTGCCGAGCTCGAGGCGTGGAAAGACGTGAGTGTTGGCACCGATTTTCCCGATGGAAACTGGAAACCTGCGCGCTGACCCAAGGATATTGTGGTGCCCCGCCAGAAGCGGGGCACCGTAGGTTATGACTATCTCAAAGATCTTGTTTGGTCGGACGGAACAGGATTTCATTGATATCGACATCCTCTGGCTGGCTCATCGCAAAGAGAACGCAGCGCGCAAAGCTCGACGCCGGGATGGCCGTGGATTCATAGAATTGTGCCACACCTTCGGCTAAGCCTTCGGCCTTGACCGAGGCGGGTAGCTCCGTTGCGACGGCCCCCGGAGAAAGGACTGTGGTGCGAATGTTGTAGGACTTGACCTCCTGGCGAAGCCCTTCCGAGATCACACCCACCGCCGTCTTGGTAGCCGAATAGACCACGCCGCCGGGTCCGACCTTGTGACCCGCAACCGACGAGACGTTGATGAACTGACCGGACTTTTGCGCCTTAAAGTGCGGAAGAGCGGCACCAATGCCCCACAGAACACCTTTGATATTCACATCGACACATTGGTCCCATTCCTCGAAGCGGAGAAATTCGAGGGGGGCGAGCGGCATGATACCCGCATTGTTGATCATCACATCGATGTGTCCAAAAGTTTTGACCGCTTGATCGACCAATGCGGCAACTGCCTCGCGATCACTCACATCAACCTTGACGGCGACACAATTCTCGTCGCCCAGCTCACCGGCCAGGGCTTCGAGCCGGTCTAGGCGACGAGCACCCAAGGCAACCTTGGCACCTGCTTGAACAAGATGCCGCGCGGTCTCAGCTCCAAGACCACTGCTTGCTCCGGTGATAACAACGACTTTTCCTTCAATTCCCTGTGTCATTTGCTGTTCTTCCTTATTGGTTACGCTTTTCAATCTGCATGAGGTCTTGTCACCAGGTTGAACCATGGGTCTGCATTGCTACCCAGCCGCCAGGTCTTCTCATAAACTCAGTCACAAAGCTCATCTGCCATTGGCCTTTTGCGCCTCTAACGGTTGCGTCTGTTATTGTGCGCGCGATTATAGTGGCACGGTTTTCTGTCTCGAGATGGACAGTGACTTCAGCATCTTGAATGGAATGATATACAGCTTCTCCCGCCTCTATCTCCTTCAACCATTCCTGCCGTGGTTGCAGGTAACCAGTCATATGGCCGAGTGTGAAATCATCATTCAGCAGCGTTCTGAGAGCATCAGTGTCTCCGCGTACTAAAGCTTCACGGAATTGAGTCCAGGACGCAAGGAGTTCGCTTTCTAGCTCTGAAGCGTTAACTTTCATCGAGTTTATTCTTCCAAGCAATTTTTTCTAGATCATTGCAGGAATAATTGAGCCCGTGTGATACGAGCCCAATTATTCCTGCGGCCATTATCTCTCAGTGATTTACCTGTTCCGAGGCGTATTCGTTCACATCCAGACGCGCCTTCCAGGGATCGAGCCCGGCAAACTGCGATCCATCCGGTCGAAAATCCATGATTTCATCCATATTGGGATCGTAAGCTGGCCAGTTGGTAAGGCCCTGTCCATTCGGGTTTCCTGTTTTTGCGAAATTAACCCAATAGGCATGCATCACATCGGCAACAGCTTGATCTTTGGCGGTTGACGGTGGGGTGGGGGGCCCATAGGCGTTCGTTCCCAAAGTGTCAAAAACATAGGGAATTTCGGATCCGTGCGGCGCCCCGATTGGAAGTGCCTCACGCATTGCCGTGGCAACATAGGAAAAACGATACACATAGGCAGGATTGCCTTGCGACACGAAGGCTCTGGCGGTGAAGCGAGCCGGTTCAGCTTGGACCTGATCGGAACTGGCTAGCGAGTCGAGCGTGGCAAGGGAGAGGGTTCCGCCCGGATCGTAGGCCGCGATGGCGTCGGCTTTGCGCTCTCCGAAACTGGAAAACACCTCTTCCTTCGTGCTTCCAAGACTTATACCACCGGAATCGGCGCTGTTGGCACCTATTATAAGCGGAACGCGCGCCTGGCGACCTGCTTCATAGGCGCTTTGGGCTGTCTCAACCACCAATTTGCCATCAATAATTGGCCCAGAATATGTTTCAGAAGCACGAGGTGCCGTCTGGCCTGCGTTAACAATCTCAAGTGTGCTGAGCGTGCGCAATTTGGTAAGCGCTGCGGCGTCTGTACCTTCTATGCCGTGTGCGCGTGCAAAATTTACACCGATCGTTTCCGCCGACAAGACACCCGGCTGGTCTTCACTCAGGGGTATGCCTGTCAGAATACCATCCCGACCGCCACCGGATTCGATGATCGCCTTGTGAAAGAGACCTCGTCCCAGAGGAGAGGAAAGCATCGTATGCACGGAGACACCACCCGCCGACTCCCCGAAAATCGTGACATTGTTAGGATCGCCACCAAATGATGCAATATTCCGTTGCACCCATTTGAGGGCCGCGATCTGATCCATATATGCGTAATTGCCTTTGAGTTCGTCCGGGAACTCCTGTGTCAGGGCCGGGAAGGCAAAATAGCCCAGGCGCCCGAGCCGGTAATTGAATGTCACCAGAATGATGCCATCCTTGGCGAACTGAGCGCCATCATAGCTGGGCCGAGCCCCGCTACCGACCAGAAATGCACCGCCGTAAATCCAGACCATCACCGGACGCTTCGCATCGGTATCAGTGTCTGAGGGACGCCAAACATTGAGGTAGAGGCAGTCTTCTGAAGAATTCGGCAACAGCGTTTCCCCGTTACCGCCGAATGGTATCTGCGCACAATCTTTGCCGAAACTGCTCGCATCGAGTTCATTACCCCACGGCGCTACGGGTTGGGGTGCTCGCCAGCGAAGGTCGCCAACTGGCGGGGCGGCGAAGGGGATTCCCTTGAAGCTTGTGACACCGTCCTCGGTAACGCCGCGCAATGATCCTGAGTCGATGCTAACGGACTGAGCAACAGAGGATGACGAAGCAAGCGTTGCCCAGGCCAAAGCTGCAACTGCAATAGTTCCGACGGTATGAAGGAGTGGCCTAAGCCGTTCGTGTCCACGACCGCCCGGGTCGGAATATCTGATATCAGTCATGTTGTTAATAGCCTCTCAAACTTTTTGCTTTGACATACCCAGTTAAGCCCACTGCCTGAACCCGAAACTGGAAAGGGTGTTTGCGGGTACAGAGAGGCTTTCTGTTCTAGTGCTCCGAGGGACCAACTGGATGGCTTGTTCATTGGCTTCGAACATACCGAAATGCCTGCTTTTCGTTCGGCGAGAAAATCAATCACCGCCCCGGCAACAGGCTTGATGCCTCGAAAGTTCAACTGGATTCACTTATGTATTGCTGAGAGATTTTAGGCCGTTAAAGGCAACCGTAATATGCACTTTGATGCGCATGAGGTGATAAGCAGGACTAATCAATAGTACGCGAGAGCAATAACGACCGTGTGGTTTCTTATCGTTACGACGGCACAGTTGGTCCGCTCATGCTGATCAATTGTGACAATCTCACGGATGGATGCTCGACGCGATTATAGGATTGCCTGGCTTTTTTCTATAAAGCCTGTCAGCCCCTCGAAAAACTATATTCTAAATTAAATGCAGCATCCGAAAGGGGATCGATGACTGAACCGAAGTGGACCTCTGAAACACACGGTATCCTTTTAAATATGCCTTTTCTTTTCGACGCTCAGTTACAAACAAATCCTTGACCCTGCGGCGAATGGGATGCATATTCTCATTAAATTTTGCGGCGATTATGCCGCAATTTCGCCGCAGGATGTGAGATGAGCAATACGTGGATCCATGAACGACAGGACTGGCCCAATTTTCGCTGGGATGCCGAGGCCATTTCACTCGACCTCGCGGACATTCGGTATCGTCAAGGACGTTTACTTGGTCGTATGGAAAGTCTTGGATTTGATCTGCGGCAGGAAGCAAGCCTCGAAACCCTCACGAACGACATCGTCAAATCTTCTGCGATCGAAGGCGAAAATCTGGACCGTATGGAAGTCAGGTCTTCCATTGCCAGCCGACTTGGAATAGACGTCGGCGGCATGGTTCCTGTCAGTCGACATATCGATGGTGTTGTCGAGATGATGCTGGATGCGACCCGCAATCATGCAATGCCTCTGACCGAGGAACGCCTGTTTGGTTGGCATGCCGCCTTGTTCCCAACCGGACGAAGTGGAATGCATCGCATATTAGTTGGGGGATGGCGTCCAGCTGAAGCGGGACCCATGCAGGTTATTTCGGGGCCTATAGGTAACGAGAACGTCCATTTTGAGGCTCCAGACGCAACACGGCTCCAAACGGAAATGCAGTCTTTCTTGTCCTGGTTCGAGAGCAAAGGAAGTATCGACCCGGTTCTTAAGGCAGGCATCGCCCATCTGTGGTTCGTCACCATCCATCCATTCGAAGATGGCAACGGTCGAATAGCTAGGGCAATATGTGACATGGCACTTGCTCGCGCCGATGGTCTGCCTGATCGCTTTTATAGCCTTTCCACGCAGATCGAGCGGGAAAGAAAGGACTATTACATATATCTGGAAAAGCAACAGCGCGGAGATTTGGACATCACCGGCTGGCTGGGATGGTTTCTGAACTGTCTGGGACACGCTTTAAGCAATGCAGAGACAGCCCTCGGGCACATCCTGTATAAAGCGCAACTGTGGAATCACATCAAAAGCAATCCCATCAACGATAGGCAGCGACAGATCATCAATCGCATTCTCGATGATCGTTGGGAGGGTTATATGAACACTTCAAAATACGCCAAACTTGCCGATTGCTCCAACGACACCGCCCTTAGAGATATCCGGGCTCTTCTCGAGTGGGACATCTTTGTTCAGAATGAAGGTGGTGGGCGCAGCACCAGCTATCGGTTGGTTGGCCAAAAGGAACTCTCATCCTAATCGGCCTTTTGAAGAGGCGAGACTGCCCTACTCACACCAAGGCACGTTCTTGGTAAAGTAGTTTTTGTCAACAAAAAGGTGCAGAAGTGTAGTTGGCTATGCAGCTACTTGAAAACAGGGTATCCTGCCTTGAGCATGAATTCGAGGGATTTGTCATTGTCGCCAAAAAAACTGCTGGGACTCTTGCTGATCAACCGGAGATGACTGCAATAATCGTTTAGTGACAGCATTCACAACGAAGACGGGCAAACACTGTTTGGGAAGACCTAGTGGTGGATACAGAAAGCAAACGACGTCAAATGATCGATTTCGAAATTGCCAGCTTTCTGATCCGGCAGAGAAAAAGCCAACTTCAGAAGTAGTTCAACTATATCAATATGTTGCCAGTGTTCTAATCTTTAGAAATTTAGGCTGCAGGTTACAATCCAGTATCGCCGTACACGAGAGAGATGTTTCATTGAACATCCCATGTTGAAGAGACCATCAACAGGGGTACCCTTTCGCGCATTTTCTCGATTGGCCTGCCAGGTCGTCACCATCTGCGGAATGAAACCCAAGCTCTGAGCAAGCGTTCCATCAAGAACTCCAGATCAGGGGTTGGCAAGAAAACCTTCCCTCGGTTCCATGGGCGCCCCCGCAATCGCACTCAACTCACCTATTGTCATGGAGACGTCGTCCACCGTATTGACCTACGGTTGTCCAAATCCCCTTTCAGGGCCCTCTACACGAAGGTCGCAGCGTTGCCTCTATGACCGAGCGCGCAGCGAAGTGATATCTCTTGACCCAACCGCCGGTGGATTAATGGTGGCCAGTTTGCAAGTGAAAGCCTTTTTGTTTGCTACCTAACTATGTCAAGAAGAATTAGGTTGCCTCATTTAAATCATCATGCATCCCTCGCCTGTCCGTAAGAGGATCCTTCATCGTACATTTTTCAACATTCATCAATCTGAGGAATTCTCTTCACTTGATTTGTAACGTAAGAGTGGTACGATTTAATTCTCATTCAAGGCCCCTTTTACGGACAAATCACCATGAAAATCGGATACGCTCGCTGTTCCACTGACAAACAAGACTTGATGGTCCAGAAAACGGCTCTGATAGATCTGGGCGTCTCGGAAGAGAACATTCATATGGATCATGGTTTGACCGGAACCAACCGGGACCGCCCCGGCCTCCAGAGAGCCCTTGCTGCATCCCGAGAAGGCGACACCTTTATTGTTTCAAAACTGGATCGGTTGGCACGATCCGTTCCTGATGCCCGTTCAATCGCTGACCAGTTGGAAAGCAAGGGTGTAAAATTGGCCCTGGGACAATCCATCTATGACCCAGCAGACCCAATGGGCAAGATGTTCTTCAACATTCTGGCCACCTTTGCCGAATTCGAGGCAGACCTGATCCGAATGCGAACGAGGGAAGGCATGGCAATTGCCAAAGCCAAAGGTAAGCTGCGCGGGAAACAGCCGAAGCTATCTCCGAAACAACAGAATGGGCTCAAACGGATGCATGAGACAGGGGATCACTCTATCAGCGACTTGGCCGAAATCTTCGCAGTCTCGAGACCGACCGTTTACAGGACATTGAACAGAGTTAGGTGATGACCAACTCAGAACTTCCTCACGGAAGACTTTCTCCTAGGCCGCAATAGACAACACTCGTGCATTTGCGCACTTCCACAGGCAAGGTGAATTGGTAAAACGGGCGGGAATCAGACATGCAGCCATGCTGCATTGCTCCTGCAGTATCACTGCGATGCGGACGTTCGTGAAACTTGTACTTGTTGCAACGGCATGGTCGGGAAGGAAGCGTTCGTTTACCGAAGTTCAAGGCATCAGCGGACACTCCATCGTCCGGTAGCATAATCCAATTATTTAGCGCCCATCTCAGCTTTGCGGATCACTTCCCTGGCTAGGAAACGCTACTTCCACGATCAGACCATGAGGGAGATTGTCTCTGATCGTCAGATGTCCTCCATGTGCTTGGGCAATGCCGCGCACGATTGATAAACCCAATCCAAGCCCACCCTTGTCCGCTCGCCTCGATGGATCGGCCTTGAAGAACGGCTCGACGACGTGCGTTTTGAGAGCGTCATCCAGCCCCGGCCCGAAATCTCGAACCTGAATTGAAATGACCCCCTGGCCTGAAAGAGCCAGAACAAGTTCTATTTTATCCGAATACCGTGCGGCATTGTCGATCAGGTTTGCGACAGCCCGTGTTATGTTGCGTGGTTGGCACTTGCACACAAGGCGAACTGGACCGGAAAATGAAACTGATACGCCGGTATCAGTAAAATCGGAAGTGATTGTCCGCAAAAGACTGCTCAGATCTACTTTCTTAAGCAGGTCCGGGGAGTCTGGCTCAACGGATTTCAGATACAGCATGGTCTCATCGATCATGGACGTCAGAGTTGAGATGTCGCGCAAAAGCAATTGCCTCAAGTCAGGATCGAGCGACCGTTCCGCACGCATGCGCAAGCGCGTTAGCGGCGTGCGAAGATCGTGTCCGAGAGAACGGAGCATCATCGTTCTTTTTTCCGCCATGCCTCTGACACGCATTTGCATCGTGTTGAGAGAGTCTCTCAAACTGCAAAATTCCAAGGCCCCTCTTGTTTCAAACAGCTCTTGAGTGTCTTCAAGCGCGCTGATCCTTTGTGCTTCTTCCGCAAATTTAGAAATTGGAGCGGTGAAAATATAGCTCAAATAGTAAGAAAGGAGTAAAATTGGCAGAATAACTAAGCATGTAAGAATCATAACCGGTAAAAATGACCCTACTTGGTATTCGTTCTGAATTAATTTATTATATAAAACAATAGAGTTTGAATCGCTGATTCTTATTTTTATTATATCTGTGTCCTTACTACTAATCTTGCGGCTTATTTGTTCAATAAAATTATTGAAATCATCATTATTGACATGTGAAGGAAACCTAAGATCGATATCATTGGAACTCAAATCGTCAGTTACCCTGACGGACAATCCAAGTCGTGATGCGGCATCCTCAATGAGCTTTGGTTGCCCCTCAGAACAATAATTGGCGCATTGACTTGCAATCAGAAGGATTTTCGCCGCCTGAGACAACAGCGCTTCCTGCTGCTCATGACGCGCCTCGCGCAACGTACCGTGAATGGACGCAAAAAAACCGAGCAGGGCTATAGGGATCACTGCCAACAGGAAAATCTGCGTTCTCATCGATGAAAAATTCAGGCGAGTGAACATCATAGCCGCGTAATCGTCGGAGTGAACAAATAGCCTCCCAGACGCACAGTTTTGATCAATTTCGGCTCCTTTGCATCAGGTTCAAGCTTTTGACGCAGGCGGCTGACATGAACATCAATGCTGCGAGGAACCGGACCGGCTGATCCCGCATGCGTCAGTGTCAGTAACTTTTTGCGTGTCATCACCTGACCTGAATGTTGGCAAAATGCCAGCAACAGATCAAATTCAGCCGTTGTCAAGGTTATCTCCACACCATCCGGATCATACAGTTGGCGGGTATTGGGCTCGAGCCTCCATCCGAGAAAAGACAAGACCGACTGGGTTACTTGATGCGGATTATTGTAGGATGCCCTTCGAAGCAATGACTTAACTCGTGCCACCAATTCGCGCGATTTGAAAGGCTTTGTAACATAGTCGTCAGCTCCGAGTTCCAGTCCGACGACCCGGTCTGTATCTTCGCCCATTGCTGTGAGCATCAGTATGGGAGTTTTACGGGTTGTTCGAACTCTTCGGCAGATACTGAAGCCATCCTCGCCTGGCAACATGATATCTAGGAGGATGAGATCAACACGGCCCCTGTTCAGCAAATTGTCGAGCTCTATGCTTGAGGCAGCCAAGGAAACTGAGTACCCGTTTTCAGATAGGAGTTCTGCCAGCAATTGTGCGATGCCGGGGTCGTCCTCGACCACAACCAAGTGCGCAGCCGCGAAGGCGTCTCCAGTCCTTTCTGAGGCCATGTCAATCATGACTACCATCTTTCAGTGTCTTCGCTGCCGGAACAATCATTGCAGAAACACCATACCCTATAAAGAAATTTGCCCGCTGTTACATCATCAGCAACAAAACTTAACATTTCAAAACACACCAAAATAGCAGTCGTGGGATAATCACTCGAGTTACAACGCCAAGGGCGAAGTGTTTCGTGTTCAACTGAATGCGGCTTTATTGGAGAAAATCTATGAAATGTGTTCCGCTTGGGCTTAAGCTGCTTCAGGTCAGTTTATCAATCGGCGTTGCGGGTGTTATCTGTCATCCCGAAAGACTACTTGCCGCAAACCTTCCGTCGGAGGGAGCAATCTACAGCGAACCTCAGTCTAGCGGAACAGAAAATCAGCCCAACAACTGGAATCTGGTTCTGGGGGGCGGAGCTTTGCTTTCGCCGGAATTCGAAGGATCGGACAAATTCAAGGGTACGCCGTTTCCGGTGGTTTTCGCTTCCTACAAGGACTGGATCTTTTTTGACCCTAGCGGATTGACTGCAAGTGTTTATCAGACAAATGGGTTCAGTTTAGCGGTTCGGGCAGGTTATGACCTGGGTCGCAAGGAAGACGATTCCGACTATCTCAAGGGGATGGGTGATATCGATGCTGGCGGTGTGATTGGCGCTAAACTCGGTTATCGCGTTGGTGATTTCGGAGTCTATTCTTCGGTCGATAAAATCGTAGGCGGAAGTGATGGTCTCCAGGCAAAGATCGGAGCAGAGGTCTCGCACAGCTTTGACCGATTTAGGATTGGAGCCGGTGTTTCCGCGACATGGGCCGATGACCAGTATATGGAAGAGTATTTTGGCGTCTCATCAGCCCAGTCGCTGCGATCAGGCTTGCCGACCTATGAAGCCAAGGCCGGTTTCAAACGTGTCGACTTTACCGCCTCGGCCACTTACCAGATCACCGATCACTGGTTGGTCCGGGGTGAAGCTGGTGTCGGTCAGCTTCTTGGCGATGCTGCAGATAGTCCGATAGTGCAAGACAAGTTTCAGCCATCCGGGATGCTGTCGATTGGATACAAATTCTAGCCGGTTCCCCCCCCACGGGAGCTGTTTAGCAAGGCAAGCGTGGTTTATCATCGTGCCCCGCCTGTCTTGCTAATCGGTTCGACGCGAAAGCGTAGCAAGTGCGCGATGTCATTCCTGAAAGGATCATCGATCTTGTCGGAGTGGACGCCGCGCAGGATCTTCTCCCAAGGTTGCTCAGCGATATGCTCACTGAAAACATTCTCAAAATAGCCTAGGATCAGTCAGCAAAAGGCTTCGATGATTTGCCCTGTTTCCCGACCACGAAATTGCGGCGTTTCGAACGAATGGCAGCAATGGGAAACCTTTCAGATGGTTTCGCAGTCTATCGGTCCCACTTCCGCCTGCAATTAACCCATCATGATCCAGTCACGGGTTGTCTCCAGTATTTCTTGTGAAAGGTCGGCATCATTGATAGCCCGTGCCATCATCAGGGCGCCGACGGTGGGCAACTTGCAACCACCGCCAGCCTCGTGGCGGCAAAGAAACTCCGTCCTGTCATAGACCGGGTCTTCCCCTTCTCCGAGGTCAACGAGGCCATGACCTATCTCGAAAAGGGCCACGCCAAAGGCAAGGTGGTCATTTACATCGCAGGCACTGGGCAGCTTTGAAAGCGCAAGCGCCTTCTGACGATACGCGAATAGACCCGCCCATGCTCTGCATGTGGGCGGGTCAATGTGTTATGCTTTATTTGCGCTCATCCAGCTAGAATGTACTGTACCGTAAAGCGGGTTGGAGCCGAGTTGGAAAGGGTCTGCTTCGCCATCTCGCAATCAGCGACGCCCTGAATATCGGCAGTAGACAGCCCCGCTTCGATGGTGAACCGGCCTGAAGGCACGCGCCAATTGCCCGCCTCCGCATCAAACCACGCAAAGGAACGGGCAGGCAGGTGGAAGACAAGCGTGCATTGCTCACCCTTTGCCAGCGTCTGCTTGACAAAGGCCTTGAGATAGCGCTGACCCTTGATACCACTGTCTACCGGGCCTCTCACATAGATCTGGGCAACGCTAGCACCTGATCTTGGGCCATTGTTGCTCAGTGTTACGGTCACATCCACACCCTCTCCCGATGCGGTGACCTTCATGTCAGACAATGCAAACTGCGTGTAGCCGAGCCCGTGGCCGAAGGGGAACAACGGAACGAGTCTGGCAGACTCATAATGCCGATTGCCGATCATCAGACCTTCCCCGTAGGTGACAACACCGTCTACCCCCGGATAGATGGCAGGATCGCTGCTGAAGGCCGGATTGTCCGACCATTTGCGCGGAAAGGTCTGCGCCAGTCGGCCAGACGGCTCGACATCGCCGAACAGCATGTCGGCAATGGCGTTGCCTGCTTCCTGTCCCGGGTACCAGACCTCAAGCACAGTTGGCACGTCGTCAATCCATGGCATTTCCACCGGTCCGCCGGTCTGCAACACTACAATTGTGCGCGGATTGGCTTTTGCCACGGCCCGTACCAACTCATCCTGTCGTCCCGGCAGGGCTATGCCGTCCAGATCGCTGCCTTCGGTATCCCACTCGCCGTTGCGTCCGATGAACAGAACCGTCGTATCCGCCTTTGCTGCAAGACTTGCTGCTTCGCTGATGGCCTCGTCCCCCATGGGAAAGCCGATGCCCGCCCTGAGCGCGGCGATTTTCATCAGGATATTCTGCTTGGCCTTGAATTCCACGACAATGTCGTAGGTCTGACCTGCAACCAGTTCCACCTCACCGATCACTTCATCGCACCCTTCCTCGAAGAAGGTTCTGCCCGCTTTCCAGCCGTCCCATGCATTGGCCACAAGCTGCCCGTCGCAATACATCTTGCCATAACCGGCTGTCGCAAGACCAAACCGGTGTATGCCGTCGCGCTCGGCTGTGAAGATGCCGGAAAGGCGTGCTGAGAAATTGCCTTTCTCCACCTTGCCCTCGGCGAATTCATGTTCCCAGAAGGCGCTCGCCTCGGAGATCATCTCGCTGTGAACAGGATCGCCGGAAAAGCGCGTATTATCAAAGAAATCAACGCGAATATCGCCGTGCCAAAGCGGTTCCCAACGATGATTGGTGCAGCCGTCGGCAAACAGCAGCCGGTCGCTGCCGATCCGGTTTTCCAGTCCCTGCCATGGCGACACCTGGTAATGCGGGATGAGCTGGGAAGACCCGCCGCCCATGATGCGAGCGTGCTTTGCGTTCGGGCCGATGACCGCGATTGTCTGACCCTTGTCGGCAAGCGGAAGCAACTCTCCCTCATTCTTGAGCAGGACCGCTCCTTCTGATGCGGCCCTTCGGATCAGGGCGCGATGCGCGGGGCGATCCTCCGAACGCTCGATGAGAGGCTTGGTATCGAACAAGGCTCCGCAGCGCTGCATCAGCAAAAGAACGGCGCGCGTCCGCTCACGGATGGTCTCCCTAGATACCTCGCCCTCCTGAACGGCAGACACAAGCTTTGCACCGCGATCCCGGCTCGGACCGGGCATTTCGATATCAAGCCCGGCATTGATGGTCGCTGCCGTGCTGTGGGAGCCGTACCAGTCGGAGACGACCGCGCCGTCATAGCCCCAGTCCTGCCGCAACACATCACTCAATAGCCAGCCATGCTCGGAGGTGTATGTACCGTTGAGCCGATTGTACGAGGTCATGATGCCCCAGGTTTGGGCCACCTTGACGGCATCCTCGAACGGACGCAGATAGATTTCCCGCAAAGAGCGTTCGTCGATAACCGAACTGATGGTGGTCCGCTGAAACTCGGACTCATTGCCCGCAAAATGCTTGATGGTTGTCGCCACACCCTCGCCCTGGGCACCTTTGACATAGCCGACAGCTAGCGTTGCGGTCAGTTCGGGGTCTTCCGAATAGCATTCGAAATTGCGGCCATTGGTAACAGAGCGCTGGATGTTGACCGTTGGCGCAAGGAGAACATGGGCCCCCTTGGTCTTGACCTCCTGAGCAATTGCCGCACCGATCGCCTCGGCAAGCCCGGGGTTCCAGGACGAGCCGATGCTGATTCCGACAGGAAAGGCTGCGGATGGCTTGCCATTCTGCGGCGCGCTGTTGCCTCGCGCTCCGTTGGGGCCATCCGTCACCCGCAATTTGCCGATCCCGAGGCGCTCGACGGCAGGCAAGGACCAGCCATCTTCACCAGACAGCAGGGAAATCTGCTCTTCCAAAGTCAGCTCATCCAGCAACCGCTCTATTTCGGCATCCGCCGCCTTGTGCTCATTTTCAGCCATGTGATGTGTTCCAGTTCAGATTGTCTATTCACCAACTCTATCCAAGCAGCAGCCAGCCCGTCCGGGCGGCTTTTATTGCCCAGTCCAGAGCCCCGAGCTTTTGCGCAGGATCAGCTCTGGCGGCACGATGTGATGCACGGCATCCTGACGCCCTTCGATGCGGGACAGGATGGCCTTCGCAGCCAAGGCCCCCATTTCCTCCCCCTTCTGATCGACGCTGGAAAGATTGATACGGGAATGCGCCCCCAGTTTGCTGTTGTCATAGCCCACAATCGAAAGATCATCGGGCAGGACAAGTCCGGACTGTTCGGCCAGATCGATCAGTTCCAGCGCGTGAATGTCACTCCAGCAAAAAAAGGCGCTTGGACGGTTGTCTTCAGCCAATAAGCGGGCCAGTTGGTCCCGAATGGAAGGATCGCGGATCGTATCGCCTTTCATGCGATGAACGCTCGCAAGCCCTCCGAGCCCGGCCTCTTCCATGGCAGCCCGATACCCCGTCTCACGGATGCAGAAAACGTCCGAGTTCGAGCCGTGTTCGGGAATGGAAATCATGTGAATCCGCTTGTGGCCGGCTTCAATGAGGGTCTTGACTGCTAATAGAGCTCCCATCCTGTCGTCACTGTTCACCGTATCGAAGGTGGTTGCCTCTGGCACATGCTGCCCCAGTACGACAATCGGCAATTGTCGGGCGAAATCTGACAAAAGATCCGGATCCATACCCGGCGAAATGATCACCAAGACCATCGAGGTTGAAATCCATCATGGATTCGATCAGCGATGTTTCGATATTGACACGAGCCTCGCTCACTCCGACCAGCATCTTGTAGTTGGCATCATTGAGAATCTTCCGGATACCCTCGACAAGTTCCGCCATGAACGGGTTTTCCATTTCGACCAGAAGCACTCCGATGGCGTAGGTTCTGCCGCGCATGCCACGTGCTGCGGTGCTGGGTCGATATCCAAGCTTGGCAATCGACTTTTCCACTTTCTCGCGCATGCTGTCGCTGACGCCATATGCGTTGGTTAGCACCTTGGAAACGGCAGACCGGGAAACACCCGCATCTTCAGCGACATCCTTGATTGTTGCCTTTGCCGGTCTGGCAAGCTTCGTGTTGGTCATTTCGCCTCACTCTCCCTCTTCGCCAATAACGAATAATCGGAATGCGCTTGCAATTCAAGATGAAATGTGGAACGATCCATGTAAACCGATCCACAAAATAGGGAGTGGGTCGAGAGTTCCTGCACAAGAAGGCAAGAAAATGAGTTCGACAAAATCGGTAGACACAGGTGCCGTGGAGTGGCAAGCGCACATGATCGCGCCTTCCCGAGATCAAGGGCACTGGCAACAGAGCCAGTTTTGTTACGACAGGTTTTTGGGTCGAACAAACCGGGAGCGGTTTTCTGTCCATTTCGGCACTCGGGCTCTATCGCGCTTTCATCAACGGAAAGAGAGTCGGGCAGGATCTGCTCACACCGGGCTTGGACCAGCTACGACAAGCGTCTTTGCTATCAGCGCTATGACGTCACCGACCTGCTCGTTGAAGGAGTGAACCGTATTACAATCTGGCTGGCCGATGGCTGGTATCGCTCCGAGCTGATGTGGGCCGAGCTCAAGAGGAGCAATTGTTGGGGAACAGGGTGGCAGCCA
>NZ_CAUVYE020000025.1:0-31503 GCF_963556055.3 uncultured Cohaesibacter sp.
CCATGAGACGCCGAGGCCCCACCGCATCAAGAAGCGCCACCGCCGGCACGTTCAGCGAAAGCAGCAAGGCATCGTGAATGGTGACATCTCCCTGATATCCCATGTCAAAATTCTTTGGTCGGTAGCCACCGAAATTGACCGGCCTGTCCGAGATCAGGGTTTCTTCCCTGTATCAGCCCCTCTTCGAAGGCGAGGCCATAGATGAAGGGCTTGAGGGCAGACCCCGGTGAGCGCGAGGCGCGGCTCATGTCTATCCAGCCGGATCGCTCGACGCTGAGATAATCGGGGGACCCCACTTCGGCCAGAATGGTTCCGCTTTTTCCGTCGGCCAAAATGAGCGCGACAGACAGGCCCGGTTGCAGATTGGCCACCGCACTCCTGACCGCCTGCTCCATTTTCTGCTGAAGAGCCTTGTCCAGAGTGGTCTGGAGCAAATGTGCGTCCGGATTGCCACGCTTCAGTCTGTCCGCGAGATGGGGCGCCAATTGCGGCATGTCGTGTCGAATGGCTCCCAGCGGCTTGGAAGAGGCACGCAGCACCTCGCTCTCCTCCAGGGCTCCAGCGCTCGCCATGCGCCTCAGGACCGTGTTGCGAGCCCGGATTGCCCGGTCCCGATAAAGATCGGGCCGCCGAGCCTCGGGAGACTGGGGCAGGGCGACAAGCAGCGCCGCTTCCGAAAGGCTGAGTTCCTTTGGCTCCTTCGAAAAATAGGCAAGCGAGGCCGCACGAATCCCTTCGAGATTGCCTCCATAGGGGGGCGAGGGTGAGATAGGCGCTCAGAATGTCTTGCTTCGAGAGCCTTGTCTCAAGCTGGAGCGCTCTCAAAATCTGCCAGAATTTGGCTGAAAGGCTGCGCTTTTCACGCGGTTCGAGCAGCCGGGCCAATTGCATGCTGATCGTCGAGGCTCCGGACACGATCCGCCCGTTGCTAACGAGCTGCCAACTGGCCCGGAGCATCGCAAGGGGATCAAAGCCGCGATGTTGCCAGAAGCGCTTGTCCTCATAGGCCAGCAGGATCTTGATGAATTCGGGATCCACATCATCGGCATCCGCCTGGAGCCGCCACTGCCCTGAGGGCGTGGTATAGGCACGCAGCAGCGCCCCCTGATGATCGGTGACTTCGACCGACAGGTCCGAGAGCTTTTGCAGGGGAGGGGGATTGAAAGCATCAAACAGCGCAAAGCCACCCCAGCCGATCATCGGCAGGAGCAGCAGGACAAGCAGCCCAACAGCCATGCCGAGGGCTGGCCTCGGCATGGCTTTGATGATTGACTTCACCTTGGACTTCACCTGCATTCCTGTCTGTCAGCTATTGGCTGACGGTCATCCAGCCACTGGCTGTCCGTGCGGATTTGTCAGGACGATACATGTCCTCGATGACAGCCGCCGGATGCGTGAAGGTGCCGGGCGATACCGCCCGAACCGTGTAGGCGATCGTGAAATCCTTCTGTTCGCCACGCTGACGGTCAAAGGCTGCCAGAACGCGGTCACTGCGGAATTCCACGTGCGTCACGTTGGTCTTTTGCAGCCAGCTGAAGCTGTCCATCTCCGAATTCGAGATGAGATGGGGATTTTCAACCTCCAGACCGGCAGGCAACAGGTCGCTGATGATGAGCCGTGCCGGCACATCCTCTAGCTGGCTTGCCGAAACCACGACCACGAAGCGTTCATTCTGCTTGATCTCGGACATATTGACCACCGAGCCGTCAAGGCGATGATAGCTGCGAGAAATGGTAAAGCCATCGCCTCCCGCCGGAAGCGGTTCGATTGGCGTTGCCAGCGTGGTGACCGTTGCCTCCAGTTGCTTCTCGCCACCATTGATGACGGTCAGCGGTGTCGCATCCAGGCCTTCCCCGCTCACGCTCGTTGAAACGGGTCCGTCCGAAGCCTGACCATTCAGCATGATGCCGAGATCCTGCGTGTTGGCCAGTTGTGCCCTTGCGGCAAGCACCATCCAAGCCTGTTCCTGAGTGCTGAGGCGACGTTCCGGATCATAAAGGCTGCGCGCAAGGTCCTTGATGTCCGAAAGGCTGTCAAGGTTCGGGCTGATTTCGTGGGCAAGCGCCAGCATGCCTGCGACATCCCGCCTTATCGAAGAGAAGCTGTAGGTGCGCTCTTCGGGCATGACATTTCTATTTGCAATGTCATGAGCCAGCCCCAGTGCCGAATTGAAGGCCCGTTCTGCTCTCACCCGGTCCCCATATAGGGCAAGGGCTGCCCCCAGTTGCGCACGCGAGAGCGGGCTGCGGAAGGCGTCGAGCTTGGTTTCAACATAGTAGCGAAGATCCCCCGCAGACGCCATCCGGTTGCGAGCCAGCACATAGAGCGCATAGGCAACCGTCTCTGAATCCTTCTCAAGATCGCTCTGATAGGTGAGGCGGTTCTTGACGCTCGAAAGGGCCTGCTGCATGGCATTTTGCGGCACCTTGTAACCCACTTCCTTGGCTCGGGTCAGGAAGTCGGTGGCATAGGCCGTCAGCCATGGATCATCCATGGGATGATCCACCCCACAGGCTGAAGCCTCCCAGATCACTCTGATAGGAAAGCAGCGTGTCTATGGCTTTCTGTATCCGTTCCGTCATTTCCTTGCCCGAGAGGCTGGCAAGCTCCTTGGGCATGTGCAGAGCCAGATCTCCGGCATAGAGCAGAGGCAGCGCCCGGCTTGTCACCTGCTCGGCACAGCCGTAAGGGTAACGGTCGAGCTGCATCAGCAGGGACGTGACATCAAAGGTTCCTGTCTCTCCAACCGACAGCGAGACAGTGGCACCGCTTTTTTGCAGGCCCGAGAACCAGCTGCCATCGAGCACGAACTTCCCGCCTTTCGGTTCAAGCGGAATTCTGGCGACATGGGTGACCGGCAACATGCCTGAGCGAACCGGTACCTGAGCGTCATAAAGAACCCCGACCCCGTTATCCGAAGCAGACAGAAGCTTGACCGTCACATCACCCACACCCTTGGCTTTGGCATGAAGTGGCACCGATAGCGTGACCATCTTGTCATTTTCAAGCGAGATGACCTTTGGTGTCTGGCTGAGATCCAGTTCGATTGCATCATTGGTCAGAATATCGATCCTGTAGTCTCCTGCCGGAGCTTCCAGATTGGTCAACTCGACAAGGGCGCGAGATGCATCGCCCGGTGCGAGCACCTTGGGCAATCCCACATGAACGACAATCGGATCGCGAATGATCGCTTCCAGATCATTGCCACCAACGGCCTTTTTGGTCCAGGCGGTTGCCATCAGCCGACCGGTACCGTTGAATTGAGGAATGTCGAAGGCGACCTCCGCCTCGCCATTCTCGTTCAGCTTGACGATGCCCGAAACAAAGGCAACCAGTTCCTGGGTTGGCACCTCGCCAGATGAATCCATCTGCGGTCCTGCGCCGTCACCGCCGGTCCTCAGGCGTCCAAAGGCGCCAGACGAGCCATCAATGAGCCGTCCATAAAGATCCCGGATGTCGACGCCGAGACGACGTTGTCCGAAATAGCGCCCGACCGGATCTGGGCTTTTGTAGTGGGTGAGGGTCAGAATGCCTTCATCCACCAGCGCCACATTGACATAGGCTTCCTCTCCGGGTTTGACCCCTTCCACCTTGACCGGAACGACCATCTGCTCGTGCGGGCGAATGGTAGCCGGTTTGGTCATGGTAATGGTCAGCGCACGGTCTTCGGGCTCGATCCCGAGCCATTGCACCCCGATGGCCCGCATCGGATTGCGTGAAGCGCCCTTGTCGGACGGGCGATAGAGATTTGCAAGCAGATAAGCCCCTGCGCCCCAGTCTTCCTTGACCGGGATGTCAAGAGTGGCCCCATTTTCGGGCACATCCACTTCCATCGTTTGATGGATGCGATCCGTCCCGATGGCGAGCAGAAGCTTGCCGGCAAAGCGCGGCGAGATCTTGAGCTCTGCCACATCGCCCACCTTGTAGGATGCCTTGTCAAGGGCAAGCTCAAGACCGTCCGGGGTATCAACCGACCCACCGGCACTTACCCAGCCTGCGCGGAATTCAAAGCTGGTTGTTTCCCCCAGAGCCAGACGATAGCGGCCCCATTCGACAGGCAGGGACAGTTTTGCAGGGTCGTCCTTGCCAAGGTCGACATGGCCGTCAGCCACCTTGCTCTCCAGATCAACGGCCTCGAAATACCAGTTGTTACCGTCGCGATACCATTGATAATGGCGATCAATCTTGACGAGGGACCATTCCACATTGCTCTCGGTTGCCCGGCTCTCGTCAGGATTGACAGCGATCAGCTGGAAGTCTGCATTGCTGTTTTCGCTCACCTGTGTGCCATCAAACAACGGCTTGATCCCCAGCATCACATCGCTGGGCTCGATACGATAGTTCACACTTCTCGAAATCGCGCGTCCCGAGCCTTCCTGCATGCGGATGATCAGGTCTGCGGTTTTCGGGCGAGTGGATGCCATAAGCTCACCAAGGGTGAACTCGAAACGCCCCACGCCATTCTCGTCGAGCGGTGGCAGGGCATCGACATCGACACGTTCGACACCGTTGCTCTCGACCTCGTCAAGGCCAAACAGATAGCCCTCATAGCCCTTGCGGCTGCGGGTCTCGCGCACAAGCACATCTGCCGATATCTCAAGGCCAGCCGCAGGCGCACCATAGAGATAGCGCCCTTCGATCTTGCCGCTCGCCACATCCCCCAATGCGATGATATCGCTGTCCGGAGTCAGCGTCATGTCTGTGCGGTCGGGAATGAAATCCTCGACAAGGAATGTGAGGCTCGCAAGCGCCGGTTTTTCCGTGTCGGCAAAGATATTGGCGCGCCAGCTTCCCCTTTGGGCACTGCTCAGCAGAGGAAGATCGACGGCATAGCCCCCCATGGCCTTGCCAGATCCGACAAGTCGTTGAACTTCCACCCCGTCAGGGCGTTCGAATATGAAGGTCAGAGGCAGGTCTTCCACCGCCTTTGCGCCATCATCCCGTGCCAGCGCAGAGAGATGCACGACCTCGCCGGGGCGATAGACCCCGCGTTCGGTCCAGGCGTAGAGATCGATCCCTTCAGGGGACGCCCGACCCGTCACACCGCGGTCCGAAAGATCAAATCCGGCCCGTGTGAGATCCAGAAAGACGAAATCGTCCGCACCGTTACTCGCCGTCAGCACCGATGGCGCAAGGCCATCCTTGCCGCGCAACAAGCCTGCGTCAAAACTGATCATTCCGGTTTCGTCACTGATACCCGTACCCAGTATCTCGTTATTGCGGGATATCAGCTCGACCTTGATACCGGATAATGGCAGCGCAGTTTCGAGCGAGCGGGCAAAGACCTGCAATCCGCCAAGATCAGCCTCGTCCGAACGCGAAGGCGGAGCAGACGTGCTCGAGAAGGTTGTCAGGCCAATATCCGAAATGACGAACCACTGGCTTGCAAGCGACGGATAGTCATTCAGGTCAATCGTCTTTGCCGAAGCCGTCAAGAGATAGACACCGGGTTTTCTTTCCGGCAAGGCTTCATCAATCGGAATGGAGGTGACAACTTCCCGGTTTTTCTCGGACGCGATCGTCATTGCTCCTTTCCAGAAAGGAGCGCCCAGGTCAGATACCAGTTCCTCAACCTGCCAGCTCTCCATTTGCGAAAGAAAGTCCGTGCTGCGGATCAAATTCGCCAGAGAGCGGTCACCCACGCGATAGAGGGCGAGCTTGGCCTCATCGGCATTGACCGACACAAGCGGGATGCCGCGGCGGTTGTTCGCCGGCAAGACATAATTGTTGCCGGTAAAGCGCATGCCCGGTGCCCGGTCCCGAATGAACAGCTCAAGCTGCTGGTTGGTGAGCAGCGCTTCGCCATTTTCGGCTGGCAGACCCTCGCGCACGTCGATCTGATAGGTCTGGCCGTGAGCAAGACCTTCCATGCAGATTTGCTGATCGGAAATGTCGAGTGCTTTTGGCGGGGCCTGATCCACACGGATGAAGGAGGCAAAATCGCCATATCCCTTTTTCAGCTTTTCGGAGAATTGCAGGCAAATGCGCGGAGATTGCAGATCTGCGTCGATGCTGTGATTGACCATCCTGAAACCGTGGCTTTCCAAAAGACGGCGATAGTCTTCCCGGTCAGCAGGGTTTTCTCTCAAATCCAGCGCCAGTTTGAAACTGTCGATCGCTTCCCGATAGCGCGAGCTCAACTCGAGGCTTTGCGCCAGCTGGGAGAGGGCGGCAGCCCGTTCGGTGCGGTAACGGGAGGTGCTATGGGCATTGATCGCAGCGCTGATCGCTATTAAGCGCGCACCCCTTGCCGTCTTTGAATCCTCGGTCGTCTTGGCGAGTTTGAGGGAGGCTTCGGAATAGGAGCGCCAAGCTTCGCTGTCGTCGGGGTGAATGCGCAGTGCCGAACGCAAGAAGTTGATGGAGGTGTTGAGATCATTGAAATCAAGGGCGCTCAATCCGCGCCCTTTCAGCTCTTCATAGCCAAGACTTGCATTGGGGTCCGTGCCCTTGTTCAATCCTTTGCCAAGGGCGTCCGCCGTGCGGTAAAGATAGGCGTCGATGTCAAGCTTGTCTGCCTTGCCAAGATCCGGCTCGGAAGCATGGACATCCATCACGCGCCCCGAGATGGCACCCTTGAAGGGAGTGGCCTGGGCAAAATCCGATTTCAGGAAGCAGAAACGCGCCTTCTCGTTATAGGTGAAGGCCTTGCACTGGTTGTCTTTGAGACAAGCCGACTGGCAATTCTCAAAGGAAACCTTTTTCAGCATCTTGTAGTCGAAACCGTAGAAGTCGGTGTCCTTGGAAAGAAGGAGCTTCTTGGAAAATGAGACATCGAGCGCCCAGCTCGATGAGACAAGGCTCATGGAGACAAGCGCAAGGGTTGCCAGTGCAGACAAGAGTCGGGCCATTTCAACCTCCCGTTATGAATTGGCTGTCTGCTGTCCCTTTCTTTAAAATGAGGGCTGGCAGGTCAATATGAACGACAATCAAACAAACATAATCACGCATTATGCCCCAGCTTTGCGGCAATTGTGAGAGCTAAACTGTATTAAGGCTTTTTTTCGAAAAAAGATGTCAGCGAAAAGAAACGCCCGGCCTTTTTGCCGGGCCGGGCTTGCGTGATCTTGAACCCCTCGCGGGAAAACCGCAAGAAAAAAAGGGAAGGCCCGGTCCTATGCCCGTCCGATGCAATGATAGGCGAAGCCAGCCTGTTCCACGTCGTCGCGCCGATAGATGTTGCGCATGTCAACAAGCACGGGGCTGTTCAGCTCCTCTTTCATCCGACCGAGATCAAGGGCGCGGAACGTGTCCCATTCGGTGACGATGACCAGCGCATCCGCTCCTCTGGCCGCTTCATAGGCATTTGAGAAATAGGAGACATCGTGAAGGATCTTTCTGGCCTCTTCGGTGCCTTCGGGATCGAAGGCGTTGATGATCGCTCCGCCATCCTGTAGGGCCTGAATGATCGAAATGGACGGCGCATCGCGCATGTCATCCGTATTGGGCTTGAAGGTGAGGCCAAGAATGGCGACTTTCTTGCCACGCACATCGCCTCCACATGCCGAAATCACACGCCGGGCCATGGCCCGTTTGCGATTGTCATTGATCGCAATGGTCGTCTCGATCAGCCGTACCGGATGTTCGTAATCCTGTGCTGTTTTGGCAAGGGCGAGGGTGTCCTTGGGAAAGCAGGAACCGCCATAGCCGGGTCCGGCATTGAGAAATTTGGGACCAATGCGCTTGTCAAGTCCGATGCCGCGGGCGACATCCTGCACATTGGCGCCAACTGCCTCACAAAGATCGGCCATTTCGTTGATGAAGGTGATCTTCATGGCAAGGAAGCCGTTGGCTGCATATTTGATCAGTTCTGAAGTGCGACGATTGACGAACAGGAGAGGGGACTGGTTGAGGAAAAGCGGCCGGTAGACCTCTTCCATCACCGCCTGTGCCCGACGGTCTTCAACCCCGACAACAATCCGGTCCGGGCGCTTGAAATCTTCGATCGCAGCGCCTTCGCGCAGGAATTCCGGGTTCGAAACGACCGAGAAATCCGCATCCGGGTTGGTATCCCGGATGATGCGCTCCACTTCATCCCCGGTTCCGACGGGCACGGTCGATTTGGTAACAACCACAGTGTAGCCCTGCATCGCCGTTGCAATGCTTTTTGAGGCTGCATAGACATAGGACAGATCCGCATGCCCGTCGCCACGACGAGATGGCGTCCCCACTGCGATAAAGACCACATCGGTATCGCGCACAGCCTGTTCGACATCGGTCGTGAAGGAGAGCGTGCCAGAGGCCGAATTGCGTTTGACGATCTGTTCCAGTCCGGGTTCATAGATCGGGATGCGGCCGGAATTGAGCGCATCAATCTTGCTCTGATCAAGATCGGCGCAAATCACGCTATGTCCGAATTCCGTAAAGCAGGCGCCGCTGACAAGCCCGACATAACCTGAACCGATGACCGAAATCTTCATGAGTTTCGTCCCTGTTTTTTCGTGTTTCTTCAAATGGCGCTTGATCTCGGGCTTTGTCCAAAGGACCGACGGGACAAACACATCCGGGGATCAGGCTTCGAGGATCTGCATATTCATCAGGTAACCGTATATGCAGCGGGTTTATAATAAAGCGTCAGACAATTCTATGAAAAATGCATGGCTGAACCTTTTGACGGGTAGGAAAGATCAAAGAGCTTTCCTAACGCTCAAATGTGACGAGCAAAAGTCACTTTGTCGGAAAAAGTCGACCGGTGGACCGAATCTCCCGGTAAGCGCGGGGTGAGAGGCAGGGAAGGGAAAGAACAGACAGCAAGGCGACCGCAACGCGATATGTACGAGTACAGAATTCTTGAGAATTCAGGGCTGTTTCCTCAGCCAATTGACCAAATTGTGAAGAAATGTTTCACGATTGGCCATGCAACTTTGCGTGCAAAATGCTATGGCTTCGAGGGATGGGTGATTCAAGAGGCCTGTAGGTTGTCGGGGCCATCTCAAAAAGGGGTATGATGATGTCTTTCATATGGGGTTTGATGGGCCGGAGCCTGAATATGCGCCTTGCGCTTGCCTGCGTCGCTGTCTGTCTGTCGGCGTCGTGGGGGCAGGCGCAGACTTATGAAGTGAAAACCGCAGTTTCTGAAATCGGAATTGATGGCACGCTCGAAATGGCGCTTCCTCAAGGCACGATGGTTTCAATCGGTGATGCCGTGATTCTGGACGACCCCGCAAGCGCAAAGCCGGTGGATCAGGATGCAAATGCAAAATGGACCGTCACGGAAGTCTACGGTCAGGTCATTCAGGCGCAATGGACCACAGGCAAGCCGCCATTCATGCCAAAGGTTGGAAGCGCTGCCCTGATCACGACCTATGCCAATCAGCCCGCCGCAGTCGATGCGACTGAAAAGACGGACGATGTGGCATCAACACCGCCAGCTGCCAGCGTCGAACCTCAGACGGCAGGCATGCAAGAGCTGCGCAAAGGTGAAGACCTCGTCGATCACAAAGATGAGAGTTCAGCCAGCGAGAGTGTCGCAAATGCGGATGTAACGCCGAATGATGAGCAGAAAGCGGAACCCGCAGTAGTCGACGCCCAACAAGAGCCCCAGGCTCAAGAACAGACACAAGCCCAGACCGAGACACAAGCCCAGACTGAGACACAGGCCCAGACTGAGACACCGGCCCAGACCTCAGCCGGGCAATCCGATACAGCGCAGACCTCTGAAGACCCTGCCGCGTCCGTGCCGGAAGTCGCATCCCAGAAGCCGGAGCAAACCGCCACCGCACCGGAGGACATACCCGATCCGGACAGCAAAACCGCTACCAGTGACGAGGCTCCGGCCAGCGCTCTTGCCGCAAACTTGGAACCCGAACTGAGAACAAAGGAGCCAGCCGAGGCGAGCGAGGTGATTGCAACCGATGCCTTGCGCCCATCCCTCAATGCGGATAATGCAGCTGACGACAAACCGGCCTCTGGTGAGACAACGGTGCCTGAAACCGTTGTGCAGACTCAGGAAGCGGCGTCCGCTACGGTGCCTGAAGCGGCCACGGCTGCACCTTTTGACGAGTGTGACCAGCTGGCAGCCCATCCCTTCGATCCCGATGCCATCGCCGATGGTGTTCCATACACCGCAATGGACGCGAACAAGGTGATCGAAGCATGCCAGAAGGCAATTGCCGCTTATCCCCAAGAAGCCCGTTTCTACAGCCAGCTTACCCGTGGTTATCACAAGGCGGGCAAGAAACAGCTCGCTTTTGCCACGACAAAAAGAGGTGCCGAATTGGGCAGCGCCCATTCCATGGCCTATCTTGGGGTGATGTACAAGAATGGCGAGTCCGTGGAAAAGGACCTCAAAAAGGCCCTCGAATGGTTCGACAAGGCAAGCGACAAGGGAAATCCCGGTGCCATGATGTTTGCCGCCTCGATGTATCGCGATGGCATGGGCACGGAGCGCAACTACAAGCGCGCGGCTGAAATCTATCAGAAGGCCGTGGACATGAATATTGCCGAAGCTGCGTCCGAACTGAGCATTTTCTATGACCGCGGACATGGTGTTGAGAAAGACCCCGCCATGGCCGCATCGCTCCTGCTGAAGGCATTCAAGGCGGATGACAAATATGCGCAGAGACTGTTCTTCGAAGCACCTGAAGTGATCTCTCACGAGGCCCGTCAGGAGGTTCAAAAAGCGATCAGGGAAAAAGGCTTCTACAAAGGTGGCATCGATGGCGACTTTGGGTCAGGGACACGTAATGCGCTGATCCTGTTCAAGAGAAGCAAGTCATAGACAGGCAAGGCCATGCCCCAGACGCTCTTGCAAAGCATGGCAAGGGGCGGGATTCCGAGCCTTTAAAATGACCCGCAAAACACAAAAAAGCCGAGGGGGATGATCCGCTTCGGCTTTTTTACTTGTCTTTTCGCCGCGAGAGCGCCTGTGCGAAGAGACGCATCACATCTCTTTTCCAAGAGACAGACCAATGAGGCGAGGCAGAATGCCTGCAAAATGCTTCTGCTTTGCCTCCGGGATGTTTGGCCAGAGCAATATGGCTCCCAGAAACGAGGTATAGTCCAGCTCTGCCAGTTCCCTTGCATTGACAGGCAAGGAATGGGCGATGAGTTGATAGGCTTGTTCGAGATAGTCGAGCCTGCGCCTGTCCATGTCCGATACTATTTGCGCAATATCGGTTTCTTTCTCCGCCAGCTTCCTGATTTCCACTTCCAGTCTGAGATCCAGCAGGCTGGCCAGATCATTGATGGTCTCAAGCTGCCTCATGCCGGGCTCGGCCTTGTTCAGATGATCAAACAGCTCCAGATTATAACGATCCCGCCAATAGTCGGCCAGGCCCGAGAGAAAGGCGGAGTGATCTTCGAAATGATGGTAGAACGACCCTCGCGTTTTATCCGCCTTGGCGCAGACCTTCTCGACGGTCAAACCGGCCGGACCGTCTGACTTGAGCAGGTCAAGCCCAAGCAGAAGCCAATCTTCCTTGCTGAAACGGCTCTTTGCCATTGATCTTCCTGAACTGGCGGATCCCCGCTTGAGAATCGCGTGTGCTATTTCGGAATTTTGTGCCGCAAGGCAGGGACATCTGTCAAACGAATAGGCTCGCACTTCCCGGCAGAGCGATTCCGACAAACAGAATCCATTGTGGCAGTTCCTTGAAGGGCAGGCGGGCCGTTAAAACAAAAGCGATGTTCCAGGCCGCAATAAGTCCGGCCAGCAAACTGGCTGCTCCGACCAGCTCGCGCCAGTTTGAATGAAAGAAAGGGACAGCAAAGGCGCATGTCATGACAATGAGTACCAGAGTTGCAAAATGCCAGCAGAAGTAGAGCGTGTTTTTCATTTCGCGTTCCAGGCCGGATTGCATCAGCGGTTTCGCAATTCCCCGGCCGCCCAGAATGACGTGCAGGCAGGTTGTGGCCGCTGACATCAGCAAGGCAACGGACAAGAGCGTGATTTGTAAGTTGGACATGGGATACCTCATAAAAATAACATACGGTATGGTATGTAACTTTGGCGCGGAATTGTCAACTTTGGTTTTGAGAGTTGTTGCTGGAAATGAACAACCATGGCGATGATGTGCCCAACTCTGCGGCTTGGCACATTTGCTCTTGACCATTGGCGGAAAATGGGAAGAACATGTCCCTCTTCCTTAGGTGATATGCCAAGACAACAGAATAGAGAAGGAGATGGTCGGAGATGCGCAAGGCCCCGGACCACCGAAGAGATTATGTCGAGTTTATGGAGCTGCAAACCCGTTGGTCGGACAACGATGTTTTCGGCCATATCAATAACATGGTCTATTATTCCCTGTTTGATACCGCGATCAGCAGTTGGCTTGTCAATAACGGTATTCTCAACTTGCACAAGGACCGGCAAGTCTCTGTTATCGCACAAAATGGCTGCACCTATTTTTCAGAGGTTGCCTTTCCCGACAAGCTGACGGCGGGGCTGCGCATTTGCCATATTGGTCATTCTTCCGTGCGCTACGAGTTGGGCCTGTTTCGCAACGAAGAGGAGAATGCCTCAGCTGAAGGCCACTTTGTTCATGTTTATCTCAATGCCCTAACGCGGAAACCGGAAGTGATTGGCGAACCCTTGCGAGTCGTGCTGTCCCGCTTGCTTCGTCCGGAAGCGGTTGGAATGGAAGAATAAAACTTAACAACAACGACTTTCGTTTAATAACGGGATTGCGAGAAAATTCTGTTGTCTAGTGCTCTGCATTCTGCATAAATATTTCTCAAATAGAAAACATGTCAGGTGCTTTGGGTTTTTCTTCGTTTTTGGAAACAAGAGGCTTGAAAGATCATGGGGGGCTTGCTAGATCGTGATTGTAAACAGTATCGTTTAAATATATCAGTGGTTTGAGAGATTTAGTTTTTGTATCGGACTTCATATCCCTTCTGGGCCTGGCCAATGGGGCAAACCGATTGGGGTCTGTCCGACCGCCTGACACCTCGGGGCAAGCATTCTGCATAGGTCAAATAGCCTGCGTCAGGTCATGCAGCCTTTCAAACCAGCGCAAGAACCAACGGGCAAGTGAATGGAGCTTGCTTCTCTTTCTTGCATCTGCCTGACTGGACACGGAATCCAGCGGCTCACCAATGTCTTTACACGCTCTCTTGTCAGTTTCGAACAAAGTCGATCTGGCAGGAAGCAACTACCGGGAATGGACTAGTTATGGCTGACTTCAAGAAAATCCTGATTGCCAACCGTGGCGAGATCGCAATTCGCGTCATGCGCGCCGCCAACGAGCTGGGCAAACGAACCGTGGCCATCTACGCCGAGGAAGACAAGCTCAGCTTGCACCGCTTCAAGGCGGACGAAGCCTATCGGGTCGGTGAGGGCATGGGCCCGGTTGCGGCCTACTTGTCCATTTCGGAAATCATCCGTGTGGCCAAGGAAAGCGGTGCCGACGCCATTCATCCCGGCTATGGCCTGCTGTCTGAAAATCCGAATTTTGTCGACGCCTGTGTCGAGGCGGGGATCACTTTCATCGGTCCGAAAGCCAAGACCATGCGCCAGTTGGGTGACAAGGCCTCGGCCCGTAAAGTGGCCATTGAAGCGGGTGTTCCGGTCATTCCGGCGACCGAAGTTCTGGGCGACGACATGGTTCAGATTGCCCGCGAAGCAGAAGAGATCGGCTATCCCTTGATGCTCAAGGCAAGCTGGGGCGGCGGAGGTCGCGGCATGCGCCCGATCAATGGCCCTGATGAGCTGCAAGAGAAAATTCTCGAAGGCCGCCGTGAAGCCGAGAATGCCTTTGGCAACGGCGAGGGGTATCTTGAAAAGATGATCACCCGCGCCCGCCATGTCGAGGTTCAGATACTGGGTGATAGCCATGGCGGCATGTATCACCTTTACGAACGTGACTGCTCGGTCCAGCGCCGCAACCAGAAGGTCGTCGAGCGCGCTCCGGCTCCGTATCTCACCGAAGAGCAGCGCACGGAAATTTGTGAGCTGGGTTACAAGATCTGCAAGCACGTCAATTATGAATGTGCCGGCACGGTTGAATTCCTGATGGATATGGAAAGCGGTGCTTTCTACTTCATCGAGGTCAATCCGCGCGTTCAGGTCGAGCATACGGTGACCGAGGAAGTGACCGGCATCGATATCGTGCAGGCCCAGATCAAGATCGCAGAAGGCAAGACCATCGCCGAAGCCACCGGGGTTTCGAGCCAGGAGGGTGTTCAGCTGCATGGTCATGCGCTTCAATGTCGCGTTACCACGGAAGATCCGCAGAACAACTTCATTCCCGACTATGGTCGCCTCAATGCCTATCGCTCTGCGACGGGCATGGGTATCCGTCTTGATGGCGGTACCGCCTATACCGGCGGTGTCATCACCCGCTATTATGACAGCCTGCTGACCAAGGTAACCGCATGGGCTCCGACCCCGGAACAGGCCATCGCCCGCATGGACCGCGCCCTGCGCGAATTCCGTGTGCGTGGAGTGTCAACCAACATCGCCTTTGTCGAGAATCTGCTCAAGCATCCGACCTTCCTGAACAACACCTATACGACCAAATTCATCGACACCACGCCTGAGCTTTTCACCTTCAAGAAGCGCCGCGACCGTGGCACCAAGGTGTTGACCTATATTGCCGACATCACGGTCAATGGTCATCCGGAGGTCAAGGATCGGCCCAGACCTGCCGATGGCCTGCGCCCACCCGTCGTGCCTTTGCGCAAGTCCGAAGAGATGGTGTCCGGCAGCAGGAACCTGCTTGAGGCCAAGGGGCCGCAGGCCGTTGCCGACTGGATGGCCGGGCAGAAACAGTTGCTTGTGACCGACACCACCATGCGGGATGGACATCAGTCGCTGCTCGCCACTCGCATGCGCTCGCTGGACATGATCAAGGTGGCTCCGAGCTATGCCGCCAATCTGCCGCAGCTCTTCTCGGTGGAAGCATGGGGTGGGGCGACTTTCGATGTGGCTTATCGTTTCTTGCAGGAATGCCCATGGCAGCGTCTGCGCGATCTGCGTGCCACCATGCCGAACATCATGATTCAGATGCTGCTGCGCGGCTCCAACGGCGTTGGTTACACCAACTATCCTGACAATGTGGTGCAAAGCTTCGTCAAACAGGCCGCAACCACCGGTGTCGATCTGTTCCGTGTGTTCGACAGTCTCAACTGGGTTGAGAATATGCGGGTCGCGATGGATGCCGTTCTGGAGAACAACAAGGTCTGCGAAGGCACGATCTGCTACACCGGCGATCTGTTCGATCCGAACCGGGCCAAGTATGACCTGAAATATTATGTTCGGATGGGCAAGGAATTGCGTGATGCCGGGGCTCACATTCTGGGGCTGAAGGACATGGCCGGCCTTTTGAAACCGGCACAGGCCCGTACCCTCGTCAAGGCTCTGAAGGAAGAGGTCGGCCTGCCGATCCATCTGCACACCCACGATACCTCCGGCCTCTCCGGGGCAACGATTATCGCCGCTGCCGAGGCCGGCGTTGACGCGGTGGATGCTGCGATGGATGCCTTCTCTGGCTCCACTTCCCAGCCATGTCTTGGTTCGATCGTCGAGGCTCTGCGTCACACCGAGCGTGACACCGGGCTCGACATCGAAGCGGTGCGCGAGATTTCCGAATATTGGGAAGCAGTGCGCGGCCAGTATCGGGCCTTCGAGAGCGGCACAACGTCTCCGGCGTCCGAAGTCTACCTGCACGAGATGCCGGGCGGTCAGTTCACAAACCTCAAGGCTCAGGCACGCAGCCTCGGCCTTGAAGAGCGCTGGCACGAAGTCGCCCAGACCTATGCCGATGTCAACCTGATGTTCGGCGATATCGTCAAGGTGACCCCGTCTTCGAAAGTGGTTGGCGATATGGCGCTGATGATGGTCAGTCAGGGCCTGACCCGCAAACAGGTGGAAGATCCCACCGTTGATCTGTCCTTCCCCGATTCCGTCATCGACATGATGCGCGGCAATCTTGGGCAGCCGGAAGGTGGTTTCCCCGCCCACATCATCGACAAGGTGCTCAAGGGTGAAAAGCCCAATACCGAACGTCCCGGCAAACATCTGCCAGCGGTCGACCTTGAGGATGTGCGCAACACGCTTTCCAAGGAGCTGGAAGGCTTCACCGTGGATGATGAAGACCTCAACGGTTACCTGATGTATCCGAAGGTGTTCCTCGACTATATGGGCCGCCACCGTCTTTATGGTCCGGTGCGCACCCTGCCAACGAAAACCTTCTTCTATGGCATGACACAAGGCGAGGAAATCTCTGCCGAGATCTCTCCGGGCAAGACCTTGGAAATCCGGCTTCAGGCTGTTGGTGAAACCAACGATGAGGGCGACGTGAAAGTCTTCTTCGAGTTGAATGGTCAGCCCCGTTCGGTCACGGTGCCGAACCGTCTGGTCAAGTCCACCACGGCCCAACGCCCGAAAGCCGAGCCGAACAATCCCAACCATATTGGCGCTCCGATGCCAGGCGTTGTGGCGACCATCGGTGTCAAGGCTGGCCAGCAAGTGCGCGAAGGCGATCTGCTGCTGACTATCGAAGCGATGAAAATGGAAACCGGCATTCACGCCGAGCGCGATGCGGTGATCAAGGACGTCCATGTCTCTCCGGGTGGCAAGATCGACGCCAAGGATCTGCTGATCGAATTCGAAGACGCATAGGATTCACCCGCAGACGAGACAAAGACCGGTCTGGTATTTGTCTCGAGCTGTCACTGCTTATTGAAATGAAAAAGGCCGCTTCTGAAAAATTTCGCAAGCGGCCTTTTCTATTATCGGCTTTTCCCGGTGCTCATGCCTTACGCATGGAAATACGTTTGAAGATATGATCCTTCTGAACGAACTGATGGTAAAGGGCTGCCACGACATGAAGTGCAATGGCTGCGATCAGGAGACTTGCGGTCAAGGCATGTACCAGCATAGGCGGAACACGGCTGGCTGCTTGATAACCTTCAAAATCGCCTGCACTCACATAGGTGCCGAGACCATAGACACTCATTGCGATCATGCCGCTGGCGACCATGATAATGGGCAGAAGATAAAGGATGGCGTGAACGAGCTTGGCAATCTTTGCCTGCCATGTTGGCCAGGATGGATCGTCATTCGGGCGGGCATGAACAAAGAAAAAGACGAGACGAAGCAGAAAAACGACACCGGTCGCCAGTCCTCCATAATAATGAATGGAAAGGACGGTCATTTTCTCGGTACCCGTCATATCTTCCATGAGTTTTCCTACGACAATTAGGCCGATCACCATTAGAGCGCCAATCCAATGGAGCAGAACCGCTGTCGATGAGTATTTTACAGGGGAAGAGGAGGGCATGTTTGTCTCCTAGAGGCTTCAATTGTTTCAATAAAATGGTTTTTCAATTGGAGCGAGGTGGTTGGTCGAAACGCATTGCTTGAAATATCTGGTCGCCTTGCAATGTGGGTATGGTCCAGTCATTCCAGAATAGACAAGAATAACAGTAGTGGTATTCCTTACATTGGACTGTGTCAAAGTGTGGGGCAGATCAGTCGAATTTTCTCTTTTGCACATCAAAAATTGCAATCCGCGTTTGAGAAAACAGAGACTCTGCTCTGTCAAATGATGACTTGCCAAAGTGTCATGATTGTTTCATCGTTGCCTTTCAATAAAAAGACTGTGCGAACGTTGCCTGACCGGACCATTCAGGGTGTCGCATCAAGGAGGGACCATGAAACTGGCAATTATCGGGCTTGGAATGGCAGCAAGAGCGCACGTTTCCGCATTGGAAGCGCTGCATGACAGGGTTGACCTCACAGGCCTTTATATGCGCAGCGAACGCCGCCGGATATCAGCCGCCGAGGCCATGCAGGTCAGGGCTTTTTCCAGCATTGAGGAAATTTCCGCAGACAAGGATACCGAGGCTGTTCTGGTCCTGACCCCACCGGATGCACGTCTTGAGATCATTTCGACACTCGCAGCAGCGGGCAAACATATCCTTCTGGAAAAACCGCTGGAGCGTACTCTTGCCGCCGCAATCAAGGTTGTCGAAACAGCCGAGCAGGCGGGCGTGATGCTGGGAATGGTATTGCAACATCGGGTGCGTCCGGGCGCTGTTCGGCTTGCCGAAATCATCAGGAGCGGGCAACTGGGTGATATCGCGATGGTCCGGGTCGAGGTCCCATGGTGGCGGCCTCAGGATTATTATGACCAACCCGGACGGGGAACATTTGAGCAGGATGGTGGCGGTGTGCTGATCACTCAGGCCATTCATGTGCTCGATCTCATGATTTCCCTGTGCGGTCCCGTCAAATCGGTTCAGGCCATGCTTGCCACAACTCGCCTCCACGCCATGGAAGCGGAAGATTTCGCGTCCGCCGGTCTCGTCTTTGAAAATGGCGCCGTGGGCAATGTCTGCACGACAACCGCCGCCTTTCCCGGTTCCGCCGAAGTGATTCATATCGATGGTACGCTTGGCACAGCGGTTCTGGAAGGGGGCAGCCTCAGCCTTCACTGGCGTGATGGCAATAGTGAAAGCTTCGAGGAAAAGGGCAGCTCTGGAGGCGGGGCCGATCCCATGGCGTTCCCCTATGACTGGCATATGGGCATCATCGAGAATTTTGCGCAGGCCGTTGCGGGCAAGGCGGATCTCATCGCTCCGGGTCGCGATGCCCTCAAGGTGCATCGATTGATTGCAGCCCTTGCCAAATCAAGCGCGGATGACGGGCGGCGTGTGGAGCTTGCCAGCCTTTGACATAAAGGCATGGATCCGGGGAGGGAAGACGCCCATAATTCTGCCCACAAAAAAAGGCGAGATGGCGGAAGTGTCCCGCTGCCTCGCCCCTTGTCTTGATCCAGACAGCGTCAGAAAAGCGCCCGGATCAGGTTGTCTGAATGCCGCGGGAGCGGAAAATATCGCGGGCCGCTTCTGCCTCCTGAGGTGTCGGCGTGCGTAGGTCGCGCAATTTATACTCCATGCCGAGCTTGTCCCACTTGTCCATTCCCATCTGATGGAAGGGCAGCAGCTCGACCATTTCGACGACATCGCCAAGACTTGCGACATAGTCGGCCATCTTCTCGATGTCCGCCTTGTCATCGGACCAGTCCGGCACCAGCACATAGCGGATGCGCATGTCTTTCTTGAGCCGAACCATGCGCTCTGCGAAATCGAGCGTTGGTTGCAGATCCTGATAGGTCAGTTCCTTGTATTTGACCGGGTCGATATGCTTGATGTCGAGCATGATCAGATCGAAGGCATCGAACCAGCTGTCATCGACATTGGTGTGCAGAAAGCCCTGGGTATCGAGCGCGATGTGGAGCCCGTATTGTTCCTTGATCGCGCGGGCCGCTTCTCCGACAAATTCGGCCTGCATCAGCGGCTCACCACCGGAAAAGGTCACCCCACCGGCGAATTTCAGGAAACCCGAATAGCCTTTCAATTCTTTCAAGACCATGTCCACATCGATATAGGTGCCGTTATGCAGCTTCCAGGTATCGGGATTGTGGCAATAGAGGCAGCGGAACAGGCAACCGGCCATGAAAAAGACAAACCGCATGCCCGGCCCGTCGACCGCTGCACCAGACTCCATCGAATGAAGATAGCCATGTGTCGACGTGTTATGAACATCTTGCAAATGGGTTTCATGGATGCTGACGGTCAATGCGTATCTCCTCTGTCGCAGCCGGACTCTCTTTGCTGCCTTGCGGTCTTCTACTTATAGCAGCTTTGAAAAAACTTGTATCGCATCAAATGGGCAAGGCACAATTTCGTCTCTGGCCCCGCCCGTCACCTGACTGCCGCCGGGGTAGGTCATGCGTGTCCCGGAGACATCAGAACCTGATCCTGCCAACAGAATGCCAAGGCAAAAAGAGAGCCGAAAAGCAAAGCGCTTCCCGGCTCATCCATTTTATTCAGACAGACCCAGTGGCTTACATGCAGCCATGGAACGTGCGGCTCAGAACGTCGAGCTGTTGTTCACGGGTCAGTTTGACGAAGTTTACGGCATACCCGGAAACGCGGACGGTCAGCTGAGGATATTTCTCAGGATGCTCCATTGCGTCTTCCAGCGTTTCACGCCGTAGCATGTTGACGTTCACATGGAAGCCGCCAGCGTCACAGAAACCGTCAAGGCAGTTTGCCAGGTTGCGGATCTGTTCGTTGTCATTGTGGCCCATGGAGGTCGGGGTGGCAGAAGCGGTCCAGCTGATGCCGTCCTGTGCATAGTCATAGGGCAGTTTGGCAACCGAAGCACCCGCAGCAACAAAACCTTTCTTGTCGCGGCCATTCATTGGGTTTGCACCCGGAGCGAAAGGCTCGCCAGCGCGACGACCGCAAGGGGTGTTGCCGGTTTTCTTGCCATAGACCACGTTGGAGGTGATGGTCAGGATGGACTGGGTTGGCATTGCATCGCGATAGAAGTAAGGCTGGCCAGCAACTTTCTTCATGAAGGCTTCGGTGAGGTAGCTGGCGATTTCGTCAACACGGTCATCATTGTTGCCGAATGCCGGATATTCGCCCTCGATCTTGTAATCGACTGCCAGACCTTCATCGTTACGGATGACGTGCACTTTGGCATATTTCATGGCTGACAGGGAGTCGGCTGCGATGGACAGACCGGCGATGCCGCAAGCCATGGTGCGCAGGATGTCACGGTCATGCAGCGCCATTTCGATGCGTTCGTAAGCATATTTATCGTGCATGTAGTGAATGGCATTCAGAGCCTTGACATAGGTCTTGGCCAGCCATTCCATGGCGACATCGTATTTTGCCATGACTTCTTCATAGTCGAGAACGTCACCGGTGATCGGTTCCAGACCATCAGCAATTTTCTTGCCGGACTTTTCGTCAACGCCGCCGTTGATTGCATAAAGCAGAGCTTTTGCAAGGTTGGCACGAGCGCCGAAGAACTGCATCTGTTTGCCGATCGCCATGGCGGAGACGCAGCAGGCAATGCCATAGTCGTCGCCCCATTTCGGACGCATCAGATCATCATTTTCATACTGAATAGCAGAGGTGTCTTTGGAAACCTTGGCGCAGAAGTCCTTGAAGCCGCGCGGCAGTTTGGAAGACCACAGAACCGTGAGGTTTGGCTCTGGTGCAGGACCCAGATTGTAAAGGGTGTTCAGAATACGGAACGAGCTTTTGGTAACCAGCGGGCGACCGTCAAGGCCAACACCACCGATGGATTCGGTAACCCAGGTCGGATCGCCAGAGAACAGTTCATCATATTCAGGCGTGCGCAGGAAGCGGACGATACGAAGCTTGATGACCATGTCGTCGATCATTTCCTGAGCCTGTTCTTCGGTCAGGATGCCTGCATCGATGTCACGTTTGATGAAGATGTCGAGGAAGGTCGAGGTACGACCGAAGGACATCGCTGCGCCATTCTGCTCTTTGACAGCAGCCAGATATGACAGGTAGGTGAACTGAATGGCTTCGCGAGCGTTGGAAGCAGGCAGGGACATGTCAACGCCATATTTCAGGCCCATTTCCTTCAGTTCTTCCAGAGCGCGATACTGTTCGGACAGCTCTTCGCGAAGACGGATGGTGTCCATGTCGAACACGGCATCGTCAAGCTCGGCTTTTTCGGCCAGTTTCTGTTCTTTCAGGAAGTCGATGCCATAAAGAGCGGTACGGCGATAGTCGCCGATGATGCGGCCACGGCCATATGCATCGGGCAGACCGGTGATGACGCCAGATTTGCGGCAAGCCAGGATTTCCGGGCTGTAGATATCGAAAACACCCGAGTTGTGGTCTTTGCGATATTTTGTCCAGATTTCGTGAACGCTTGCATCGGGTTTGAAACCGAATGCTTCCATGCCGCCTTCAACCATGCGCAGGCCGCCATTTGGCATGATCGCGCGTTTGAGAGGAGCGTCCGTCTGAAGACCGACGATCAGCTCGATGTCCTTGTTGATGTAACCGGCATCGTGAGCGGTAATGGAGGAAGGAATGGTAGACACGTCAAGGACGCCTGCTTCGCGTTCTTTCTTAAGCAGGACACCGAGTTCTTCCCAGACCTGTTTGGTACGGTCGGTTGCGTCAGCGAGGAAGCTGTCATCGCCTTCATAAGGCGTGTAGTTTTCCTGAATGAACCCGCGCACGTCGATTTTGCTGCGCCAATCGCCTTCCGAGAAGCCCTGCCAAGGGTCGGCGACAACGGGTTTATCACTCATGTAGTTCATAATCAGTATCCTCACTGTTAAACGAGTAAATTTGAGTTCCGTTTAGTGAATGGCAGCAATACCGCCATTTCGACATAGCTCGACCGTTTCCAGCTGCCTCAGCAACCCGATTAAAACAGTGTACGAGCCGGGATATTTTCAAGGACTGGGCAATTCCATAGATCCAGTCAAATTACTAAGTCATTCCCTCCTTGACTTTCGAGATCAGTATATATCAAAGCCCCACCTCGACGCAAATCGAATGGTTTCAAAAACGATTCAAAAAACCAAGTAAAAACAATAGCATAATAGCTGGAATGATCGACTTGCATTAAATGCATAGCTAGAGAGGCGTCAAAATTGGAATAATATGAACAAGAGATGCATTGATTCCGGAAAAATAATGCGTAAATACACGTATATTCGTTAAAGTTTTGCACCGCACTGCAACATTTTGCGACGCAAGAAGTTGATTAATTAGTAGTAAGTATTTTTCGGTTGGCGCTTTTGACGCATGTTTTTGAGCCATGCATTCAATGCATGTCTACTAGGAAAAATTAGGCAAGGATTGAAAAATGCAGGCAGCTCAAAGACTTCTCCGGTTGGAAGATGCAAGGCCCGAATTCCGTCGGTCGAAATCGGTGATTTGGAGCCAGTGCGATTCGTCCATTCAGCGCGGTTTTTATGCGGCCTGATGCAAGTTGCGGTGCCGTTGCTGGTGCACGGCTTGGCTTGAACAAAGCTTTTGAGTCGAAGAGAGCACAAAAAGGAGTGCCTCTTTCCACCATTGGATATACATATATAAAAAGAGAGTGCCTTGCCGGTTGAAGGTCCATGCTGACGAGCGTGTCGGGTGAGACACAGACTGGCAACCGTGTTGCCAGCTCAAGACACACAAGGATTGGGATGGAACCTCTTTCTCAAGGCCCAAGCCCATCTGACCAAAACTGACATGTCGGCAAATCGTCAGCTCATCTGGTGTCTGGCGATCCGGGGAGAAAACGAGTATGCGAAGCCAACTCACACCATTCCAGTTCATGACAGCAACCGCCATTCATTTCGGCCGTGGAGAAGCGACGCGTCATCTTGATGAGATTGCAGCTTTGGGCTCGAGACTGCTGATCGTTCATGGCCGCGACGAGGGGCGGGCGAGATGGCTTCTGGAGGCGCTCGAAACGAGGGGTATATATAAAGAGACATATGCTATCCCGACAGAGCCGGATATCGTCATGATTGGCAAGGGTGTCACGAAAGCCCGGCAAGCGGGAATCGATGCCGTCATCGCAATTGGTGGCGGGGCGGTCATCGATGCGGGCAAGGCGCTCTCCGCGCTTGTCGCTGCACGTGGCGAGGCGCTGGATTATCTCGAGATTGTCGGCAAGGGTCTGCCGCTTGATCAGGACCCCTTGCCCTTTGCGGCGTTGCCCACGACGGCAGGGACCGGCGCGGAAGTCACCAAAAACGCTGTTCTGACCGTGCCACAGGCGAGACGGAAGGTGTCCTTGCGCGATCCGCGCATGCTGCCCCGCCTTGCCATTGTGGATCCGGCGCTTACCGATCACTTGCCCAAGGCGATCACGCTTGCAAGTGGCCTTGATGCCATCACGCAAGTCATTGAGCCATATCTGTCTTGCAAGTCCAATCCCCTGACTGATGCTCTCTGCCGCTCGGCGATACCACAAGGGTTGACGGCCCTTGTGTCCTTGATGGAAGGGGAAAGCGAAGCGGCGCGGGACGCTCTGGCCTATACGAGCCTTTGTGGAGGACTGGCGCTTGCCAATGCCGGACTTGGTGCAGTCCACGGATTTGCCGGCGTGATTGGTGGCGAAACCGGAGCCGCCCATGGCGCATTGTGCGGTGCGCTTCTGCCCCATGTGTTGAAGGCCAACGAGCAGGCCCTCTGCCAAAATCAACCTTCGGGGGCACTGTTGCAAAGATTTTCCGAGGTCAGAAGCTGGATCGCTGAGGCGCTAGGAGTGTCTCAAAAACAGTCTCTTGACCATCTTGCCAATTGGGCCCGAGGGAATGGATTGCCAACCCTTTCAGAGCTTGGCCTGCCTTCCGACATGATTTCAGAGGTTGTCGAGGCCTCAAAGAGGTCTTCATCGATGAAAGGCAACCCGGTTATCCTTTCCCATGAGGCGCTGAAATCTATTCTTGAAGCTGCCAGTTAGGGTCGGGAAACCGGATTGCCCTGGCGTCTTGCCTGTCAAGGAGGTTTTGGCAAGACGGCCGGTGTGGCGCGACTGTTCAATGAGACATGAAGACGGGCACATGAACGCTTTTCAGCATTTCTGTGGTTACCCCGCCGAAAATGTCCTGACTGAATTTTGAATGCTCGAAGGCTCCCATGACGACGAGGCTCGCGCTGGCCTCTTCTGCCACCTGAACAATCACTTCCGCGACGGATTTGCCGATGCCGCGATCATGAACATGCGTTGCATCGATACCGTGCCGGGCCAGCAATTGCATGATGCCACCATCGGGATGCTGATCGACCGTGTGGGCTGGACCAACCGTCAGCAGGGTCACCATCCCGCAATTTTCAAGCATCGGCATGGCGTCTCCGACCGTCCGGGCGACGGTCCGTCTGCCATCCCATGCGATCAGGGCCCTCCTTGGTGGGCAATCGGAGCGATAGCCGTCTGGCACGACGATCACCGGCCGCCCGCTTTGCAGCGCGATCCGGTCGGGGTAGGCGGCCAGGAATTCATAAAGCTCATCATCGGGGTGATTGCCCGTCACGACCAGATCATACGAGCGGGCGATTTCTGAAATGCTGGTCAGCATGTGCGGTTCGACATCAATGAAAGAGGTCTTGTTCTTGATGCCCTTCTCGTTCATCACATCTTCAAACCGCTCGATGATATAGGCGATGCGTTTCTGCTCGGCTTCCTTGACCGCGCGATGGATGTCATCCGAGACGATGGATTTGATCCGCCGTTCCATTTTCGAATATCCATTGCGGATGATGCCTGTGAGCCAGGCATCATGGTGTTTGGCGAGTTTGACGGCATAATCAAGACCGCTTCCTTCATCTTGCTCGCCGCAATAGGCATACAGGATGCTCTTGATAGTCATGGTGTCTACTCCTCCAGACCCAGCCAGAAGCGGCTCTGACCTGTCAAGCGACACCCAATGGCGAAAACAGCGACGAAGCCAATCCTGGCCTTTTGAAAGGGAGCAAGCGGACGAACATGAGGAAACGCGACAAGGCACAATCAACGTGACTGGTTGACCGGCAATTCGACGAGCAGGCCCAACGCGAGCCCGAGAACAAACCGGGCAGGCTTGTCACTCCCGCATCAGAAGTCTGGAGCACTATTTGCAGATGCAGATAGGCCATGACGTGATCGGGTTTGGCTCGAACGACCGAGTTTCCGCGATGCCAATCCAGCAATGAACCCTTGTGTCCATATTAGGCAATAGGGAGGTGCTCAACAATATGGAACATAGTTATAAATAACAGGGATGACTGGCGTGACGGGAGAAATCCGGCCGCTACAGGCTTTCTTCTCGTTCTGATCAGTCTACGGCACCGGGGCGCGTTGCTCGATGGATCGAGTAAAGACCGGCTCCGACAATGAGCGTGGCACCAAGGATCGTTGACCAGATGGGAAGCGCCCCGAACACCAGAAAGCCGATCGGGATGGACCAGACGATCTGCATATAGGTATAGGGTTGAATGGCGCTGGCTTCGGTCAGCGAGAGTGCCTTCATGACGCTGAAATGTGCCGCCGTCGAGAAGACGCAAATCCCTGCAAGCAGCAGCCAGTTGATCTCTGAAATGGCTGGCATTTTCATGATACCCGGATAGGTGGTCAGGATGACGCCAATGAGGCCTGCATAGAAAAAGGAGGTCAAGGTCGTGTCATAGCGGCTCGCAAGGCGCGTGAACAGCTGATAGACGGCAAATGTGCTCGTCGCCACAAGCGCCACGAACCCGCCATAACCCCAGATGTTACCGCTTGGTTGCATGATGATCGCAAGCCCGACCAGCCCGACCAGCGAGGCACCAATCCGGTGCCAGCCGACATGTTCCCCCAAAAAGACAGCGGCCAGAGCCGTCACGACGAGGGGGTGGAACATGATGATTGTGGTTACCTCGGCCAGACCCAGCATGCTGTAGGCATAGATGATGAGTGCGATTTCAGCGACCAGCAGAAACCCGCGCATGATTTGCAGCCAGGGTTTTGGCGTGGAAACGGCAGCCCGGAATCCTTCCTTGCTCAAAAGCGCCCAGATCACGGCAACGCCCAGATGAAACCAGTAACGGACCATCATGATGAACCATACCGAGTGTGACGTAACCAGCATTTTGGACATTGCGTCCATACAGGCAAAAAACAAGGTTGCGGCAATCGCCAGAAATATGCCCAGATTCCTGGGAGAGTTCAGAAATGACATCAGGGGGGTCTTCCATCTTGTCGCGACTTATCTGACAGGACTTGCGGTGGGAAAAGAAAGAGTTGCGTCGTTTTGTCGCGTCTTTGCAAGGTGTTTCTCTGCGTGACTCATACCTTACAAAACGACGCTTGCCAAGCAGGATTATTCTTGGTTAATCAACTAGGGATTGAAGAAAAATTCAAAAATTACCGAAATTTAGGTAATTATTATAATATATGCAAAAGTTACAATGAATAGCGATACAGGCCGAACCCGTCTTTTGCTAATTGATTGACAAGAAGACACTTATTGCAATTATTCTAATTGTGTGGGTATCCTTCGATGTGAGTCTAAAGGGTAAAGTTTTCCTTTTGCTTCGGACTTTGACGCAAGAAAACTTAGAATTATTCAATTTTAGGTTGTGTTTTGCTTATCCAACGTGTGCGTATCCACCATTCTTCTTTGTTCATTGCGATACTGATGGAGAACCTGACCTGATACGTAATAGACCAAATTGAGATCTTGTTCCTGATTGCTGGGGGGCGGCAGGAGCGAGACTAAAATGAAATATGGGGTATAAGATGGCTACTTTGGCAGATATTGCACAAGAGGTAGGCGTTTCCAATAAAACCGTGTCCTTGACGCTTCGGGGGAAAAAGTGTTCCAGCGATGAAACCGCAAAGCGGATCTTCGAAGCAGCGGAAAAATATGGATATCTGAAAAAATACGCGGCCCGGACATTCAACGGCAGGCAAGTGTCGTGCATCGGGTTTCTGGCCGACAAAGTCGCCACCTCTCCCTATTCTGTTGAGCTGGTAAGAGGTGCGCAGGCTGAGGCTATCGCCAATGACCGTGTTCTGATCATTGGGTCTCTTGAAAATTACGAAAATGGCAATCAGCAGGATTTGTGGCGGATGTTCCGCACCTATAACACCGCAGGTGTGATCTATGCGTCGCGTTATCGCAAGATTGTTGAGCAATCCGATGCGAACGATATTGAACGTGTCGTCTATATGAATTGCACCCCGGCAGGGGACAAGAATGGCGTTATCTTGCCGGATGATGAGGAGGGCGGCTTTCTTCAGGCCTCTCACCTGCTCGACCACGGGCATAAAAGGATAGCCGTTATTTCGCTGCCGAATGAAGACCCGGCAACGGCCTTGCGTCTCAAAGGCATTTCAAAAGCTTTGGCCGAGCGCAACGTGCAACTTGACCCGGAAATGTGCCGCCTTGGTGTCTCGGGTTATCTGCCCGTTGGTGAAACCTATATCGCCTTCGAAACCGCTGTTGAGCTGCTGAAAAGGCCTGTTCGACCGACTGCCATCATCTGCGGCAATGATCGCATCGCGATGATGGTCTACAATGCCGCGGTTCATCTGGGCTTGCGAATTCCCCAAGACCTGTCTGTCATCGGTTTTGATGACTTCGTGACGGTTTCGGAAAATGTTCGCCCGAAGCTGACAACCGTAAGGCTGCCCTATTTTGAAATGGGACGCAGCGCTGTTTCTGCAATCATCAACGGCGTGCCTGCGGGGGAGCGTGTCAACTTGATTGCCTGCGAACTGATAGAGCGCAGAGTCTTGCGCCCCACCCAGTTGCTGAGCGCAGGACGTCAGATCACAGCCCATAAGACCACTGGGCAAAAAAGGGGGCGGGATCAGACAATCCTGCCCTGTTTTCATCTTGCCATTGACCTTTTCGATCGCTCGGCCGCGATTGCGCTCAGTCTGTTGTGGGGTCTTGCAAAGTCAAGCTCCGGCCCCATTGGCACGATGCCCGTCGGGTTGATCATGTCATGGCTTGCATAATAATGCGACTTGATGTGATCCATGCGCACCGTTCTGGCGATGCCGGGCATCTGATAGAGATCCCGCACATAGTTGGACAGATTCGGATAGGACTCGATCGTCCTGAGATTGCATTTGAAATGCCCGACATAGACCGCATCAAAGCGGATAAGGGTGGTAAATAGACGCCAATCGGCTTCGCTGAGGCCAGAGCCCAGCAGATAGCGGGAACGGGGACAACCGCTCTTCCAGCCAGTCCAGTGTTTCGAACAGAGGCACGACAGCCTCTTCATAAGCTTGCTGAGTGGTTTGCAAAGCCTGCCTTATAGACCCCCGTTATTCACCTTGCCATAGATACGTTCATTGAGCCGCTCGATCTCGTCCCGATGTGCCTTAGGCCAATAGTCTCCGGGTTTTGCTCCGAGATCATCGAAGGCGGAAATTGAACATGCGGATGATTTCAGAGGACTCGTTTGAAACGATGGTCTGCTTTTTCTTGTCCCACAAGAACCGGCACACCGTCACACGTCCTGTGTAGGTGGGATCGGCCCTTGTGTAGATCTGGTGCAAATATCGGGCGTCAAACAGAGGATCGGCCACAACACCGTCTTCATTCTCTTCAAAGGTCCAGCCATGTTCGGCCATGTGGCTATTGACAACGGACACCGGGATCATTTCCTCAAGCCCTTTGAGAGCCCGGAAAAATGAGGGTTCGGTGTGCCCATGGACAGGCGTAGGAAACATAGAGGTGATAGCGCCCCGGCCTCGGCCTTGAAGCCGGCCCCGCCAGTTGGTCCCGCCGAGCCATCGGCGGTTATCCAGTTGCGGAAAGCGGAATCCTTGCGCACGAACCGCCCGCCGCTGGATTTGGTGTCATACCATTGATCTTCCCATTTCCCGTCGATGAGCAGTCCCATTGCGTGTTTCCCTTTCCGTGACCTTGATTATTCTTGCGGGGGACAGGGCCAGTGGCCCCATCCGCTTTTGGTTTCTTTGCGCCGTGGTTGCTTTTGTTGTGATCAGGCGCTGAGCTTGTTGGCGATTTTGGCGACATATGCGCCCTGATGACGAGCACCTTCAAGTTCGATTGCAGATGGCTGACGCGAGCCGTCACCATCGGGTGATGGTTGTTGCGCCATAAGGGGATCCGCCCTTCATTTCCTCGATGCCGATCTGGCCGGTAAAGGTGTTCGGCAGACCAACGACGACCATGCCATGGTGCAGAAGGGTCGGAATGAAGCCCATGATCGTGGTTTCCTGACCACCATGCTGGGTTGCCGATGAGGTGAAGACGGAGCCGACTTTGCCAGCAAGTTTGCCTTGGGCCCACAAAACCACCGGTCTGATCCCAGAAATTACGCATCTGGGGATGCTACGGTGCCGAAGCGCGTGCCTGACCCAACAAAGATCGCATCATACTGATCCAGCTCGCCCGGCTCGGCGATCGGTGCAACCTGATCCAGTTTGTAGTAGGAGGCTTTTGCTACCTCTTCTGGCACGAGTTCCGGCACCCGTTTGATGGTGACGTCTGCGCCTTCTGCTTTTGCGCCTTCTGCAATGGCGTTTGCCCATTGTTTCGATGTGGCCATAGGCGGAGTAATAGAGAACGAGAACTTTAGACATTTGCTTGATCTTTCTTTCGGGGACTTGGTTTTACGTTACGTTGTTATCTAGTGAGCGGGTTTGATGAATGTGCCGTTTCGCAGTCTCGCGAATGGCCTGATGGATTTCGTCCCTTCGTATTCATCACGATTGGTCCGTGCCAGGCGACGGGTTCCTGAATAGGGGCGCCGGAGACGAGGAGGAAGCGGATCCCTTGTGGGCCTGCCGTGACCCTCGACTTCATCGCCGGTTCCGAAATTGATCAGAGTCCGGTTGCCTGACATGTCGCGAATATTGACTTCCTCGCCCATCACTTCCTTTTCAAGAAGGATGCCGCGGGGCTTTGAGCTGTTGTCAAATTTCCCTGCGCCTTCGAAGACATAGGCGAAACAGTTGCGGTAGGTGTCGATCTTGAACCGTTTGCGCACGCCTGCGGGGACGAAAATGTCGAGATAGAGGGGATCTGCGGCGATACCGTCAACCGGCCCGCGTTTGCCCCAGAATTCGCCAATCACGACTTTGACCGAGGTGCCGTCATCATCAATGATCTGAGGAATTTCCCTGGCTTCCACATCCTGATAGCGCGGAGCGGTCATCTTGAGGCTCGCAGGCAGGTTTGCCCAGAGTTGGAAACCGTGCATCTGGCCTTTCTCGTTCCCCTGCGGCATTTCCTGATGCATGATGCCTGAGCCTGCGGTCATCCACTGGATGTCACCGGCCCCCAGGGAGCCATGGTTGCCGAGGCTGTCACCATGTTCAACAGTGCCGTTCAGGACATACGTGATGGTTTCGATGCCACGATGCGGGTGCCACGGAAAACCGCGAATGAAATCTTCGGGATCGTCGCTGCGAAAATCGTCAAACAGCAGGAAAGGGTCGAACCTTTTGGGATCGTGAAATCCAAAGGCGCGATGCAGCCTCACGCCAGCACCTTCCATGGTTTCCATGGCCTGCTCAGTGGAAAGAACGGGTCTGATTGACATTGTGTTTCTCCGTAGCGGGCGTGAAAGGGCACCGCCATTTGTAATTTCCGGCCAGGGGCAGCAGCCTCGGGCCCAAAGAGCCTTTGGCTTGTCCTGCCACGCCTGACCGCACAGCGACTGAAGTCTTTCCTTAAGTAGTGTTGCGTATCGCTGGAATAAAGAGAAAAAAATTCATCGATATCATGAGGTCTGGCTCATGATTTATAATTTTTAAATGTCGAGAACGCATGAGTTGATGTGATTGATCGTCAGAATGATCAGTGTTAGGCTTGATGCAAATCCGAAAAATACGAGAGTCGACATGAGCCGAACCTGATCAACCGGTTCCCAGCCTTGCCGATCTGACAGACCCGAACGGGACAACCCCTTGACGCGATCCATGAGTGAAACAAAATCCGCCCCAAGCCTTGCCGATACCGTATATGAAGCCCTTTTGAGCCGGATCGTTGCAGGCACCTATCCAGAAAACAGCAAGCTGCCGACCGAGGCAGAGCTTGCCGAGGATCTGGGTGCTTCGCGCCCGACGGTCCGGGCGGCAATTGCGCGTCTGAGAGAAAGTGGCCTTGTTGCCTCGCGCCGCGGATCGGGTAGTTTTGTGCTCAAGCGACCAGATGACAGCTTCCTGCAATTTGCTCCCATCGAGTCGATTGCCGACATCCAGCGTTCCTATGAATATCGCATCATGCTGGAAGGGGAGGCGGCCTATTTCGCCGC
>NZ_CAUVYE020000026.1:0-83631 GCF_963556055.3 uncultured Cohaesibacter sp.
CTCACAGGCCGGACGCCGCAAAGAAGCAGAGACCGGTGAGAAAAGCGATGAATTCAATCTCCAGAAGGGGATCATCATCGCCGTTATTTGTGGTGTTCTGAGCGCCTTCATGGCTTTCGCCATCGAGGCAGGCCAACCGATGCAGGATCTTGCAATCGAGCTGGGTGTCGATCCGCTTTACCAGATCATGCCAAGCTATGTCATCATCATGCTGGGCGGTTTCACCACCAACGCCATCTATTGCATCTACAAAGCCCGCCAGAACAACACGGTCCAGAAAATCCGCAATGACCGCAGCGGTCTCGTTCGCAATGCGCTTCTATCCATGGCTGGTGGCGTGATCTGGTACCTGCAGTTCTTCTTCTACGGTTGGGGTCATGTTCAGATGGTCGGCTCGAATCTCGGCTTCATCAGCTGGACCCTGCATATGTCATTGCTCGTCTTCTGCGGCGGCCTGTTCGGCTTCCTGATGAAGGAATGGGTGGGCAGCAGCGCGCTTACCCGACGTGTCCAGTATGCCGGCATGGGGGTCATCATCTGCTCCACCATCGTTATCGGCATTGCGGCCAACTAGGAGGAGGATCTCATGAAACGTGAAGCATTCAAGATGAAGCTGATCGGCGATGTCGCCAAGGAATATCAGCGCCGCCACGCAGAAATCTGGCCGGAGCTGGTCAAGCTTCTCAAGGACGCGGGCATTTCCGACTATGCCATCTATTTCGACGCAACAACCAATGAGTTGTTCGCGGTTCAGAAGGTCTCCGGCGAGGCTGGTGCTGCCGATCTCGGGGCAGAAGAAATCGTGCAGAAATGGTGGAGCTATATGGCGGACATCATGGAAACCAACCCCGACGACTCGCCGGTCTGCGTCCCTCTCAAAGAGGTCTTCTATCTGGCCTAAGGCTCCGCGCCAAAGAGGCGGTCGCGACAGTGAGACCGTCTCGGCTTATAGCAAAGCACTCAATTATCTGGAGAATTTCACATGACAAACCTCAAGCTAGGCGTATTCGGCATTGGCCTTGATACCTACTGGCCCCAGTTTGACGGCCTCAAGACACAACTGGAAGGCTATCTTGATCAGGTCGGCCAGAATATCGCCAAATCCGGCGTGGAAATCGTCAATGGCGGTCTGGTTGACAGCGTGGAAATGAGCGAAGGCGTCGAAGAAAAGTTTCGCGATGCTTCCGTCGATGCCCTTGTGCTCTATATCACAACCTACGCGAAAAGCGGCTCCATCCTGCCGCTGGTCCAACATATCGGCAAACCGGTTCTCGTTCTTGCCTTGCAGCCGCAAACCCGAGTGCCGGTCAATGAAATCAATAGCGTGGAAGACCGCGGCATCCGCACCGGTCAATGGCTCGCCCATTGTCAGGCCTGTACAGCGCCGGAACTGGCCAATGTCTTCAATCGTGCGGCCATTCCTTACGAAATGGTGGTGGGCTATCTTGATGATGAAGCAAGCTGGAACGAAATCTACGCCTACATCACCGCGCTCAAGACGGTAAAGACCCTTGGCATCACCAATGTCGGCATTCTGGGGCACAATTTTCAGGGCATGTATGACACCTATTCGGATGTCACCAACCTGTCTTCCCGCCTTGGTATCCGCTTCGATATTCTGGAGATGTGCGAATTGCTCGAATATCGCAACGCCGTCACGCCAGAGCAGAAAAAAGCCAAGTTTGATGAGCTGCATGCGGTCATGAAGGTAGAAGATAGCTGCGATCCAGCCGAAGTGGATCGAGCCGTCGTCACTTCCTGCGCGCTTGATCGGCTGGTTGAGGAACATGGTCTTGGCGCCATGGCCTATTATTACGAGGGCCGTCCGGCTTCACCGGAGGAGAATATCATCACTTCGGTCATTCTGGGCAACACCCTGCTGACGGCCCGCGATGTGCCGATCGCAGGTGAGGGCGAAATCAAGAATGTTCTGGCAATGAAGATCATGAGCCTGCTTGGTGCTGGCGGTTCTTTCTCCGAACCCTATGGCATGAATTTCGACGATGATCTTGTGCAGTGGGGCCACGATGGTCCGGCCCATCCAAAGATCGCAGAAGGAGAGGTCAAGCTGGTCGAACTGCCGGTCTATCACGGCAAGCCGGGCAAGGGCGTTTCCATCCAGATGTCTGTTGCCAACGGACCAGTCACCTTCCTGTCCGTGGTGGAAAAGCGCACCGGCGAAGTGGTTCTGCAATATGCTCAAGGACAGTCTGTTGCGGGTGATGTGCTGGATATCGGCAATACCAATTCCAACTACAGCTTCCCCATCGGGGCGAAGGCCTTCACGAAAAACTGGAGCCTTGGCGGCCCGGCACACCATTGTGCTATCGGTGTCGGCCATAAGGGAGCCGAGATCGAAGCGATAGCAAAACTTCTCGGTCTTGTCGTAAATCGGGTCTGCTAACTAACCCCAGCCCGTCATCAAGTGCTCTGATACCAAAGGGGGGGGGGAGAGGTGTTGCTTTCCGATTCCCCCTCCGCACTTCAACAGCAATATAATTTCCCTGACGTGCTCCCCTGTCCACCCTCTGACAATCTGGTTAAGAAAATTACTGCGTTTCGATCGAAGTGCTACATTTGTTGTCCCTTAACAACCAAACGGTTTTCAAGCCATTCCAGCATCAATTACTGGAACCCTAATATCTGATCATTATCAGATCCCATTAACTGGATGGTGGGTTGGAGGGAAATGTAAGAAGGAAACATCCATACCTACCTTCAATTTGTCGATTGTGATCCCGCCAAACATGTTTGGAAGCACGGCAGGAAGGACTATCGACCAGAAACGACCGCTGTCGCCCAAATATGTTTGGGCAGGTCCTATATGGTTTGAACCGGTCAGGGATGCTCTGCGTCTATGGGAGTAAATACAAGAACTGAGACGCTTTGAGATTGCTCATCGAGAGCAAGTGTACGACGAACGCATGACCAGTGGGCAAGGTTACTCAATAGACGTCGACACTCTTCTAAATCGGATGGTTGATAAAATCGAACTTGCTGCAGAACAGCCACAAATGAGAGCGCAATAGCGCGCGTTCTCATTGAGGGAAAATATAAGGATATACATGATCCCGAATCCAAAGGACTGTTTGCTTTTGCAATTGTTCATGGAGGTCGTAGTCCGTTAAAATGGCTGTAAAAGCAATAATAATGAGATGCATCGCCTTTCTGAAAAATTGAAGCAATTTAAACTGAGACGAAGGGATAGGAAGATCATCCCATTATCTCCGAGAGCCGTATTCGATTGAATCTGCAGCTATGGCATTGAGATTTTCTGCTATTGAATAGCTTTCTGGTTTCTTTTCAGAGGGAGCGTGACCGAAAAGACCGCACCGCCTTCCGGGGCATTGTGGCAGCTGGCGCTACCGCCATGGCTTTCGGCTATTGCCCTGACAACAGACAGGCCCAGACCAGATCCTTCGCGGCTTGCTGATCGGGACAGGTCTGCCCGCAAGAAAGGAACGAATGCATGCTTGATGAAATCGTCGGGTAATCCGGGGCCGGAATCCTTTACGCTCATGATGATATTCTGTCCGTCTGTCGCGGTGGAAATTTCAATTTCTCCCGGAGCGGCATGACGAAGGGCATTGTCCAGCAAAGCTAGCAACATTTGTTGCAACCGCGTCGCATCTGCCGTGATGCGACCTTCCCAGAGGGTGAGGCGAATGGTGTGGCCCGCATCGCTGAAGGCCGGGGTTATCAGCGCTACTTCAGATCTAATGACATCGGCAAGATCAAAGCGCTCAGGCTTGAGGTCGATATGACCAGCTTCCGTCAGGGTGACCACGCGCAAATCATTGACCAACCGCACAAGAGTTTCAGTCTGATCGAGCAAGCTTCGAAGCACAGTTTCGTCCGGACTGAACACGCCGTCTGCAAGGCCATGAAGTCGCCCTTTCAGAACTGTCAGTGGCGTTCTCAGTTCATGGGCAATGGCTGCGTTCCAGCGGGCGCGGTCTTGAGCCATCTGTTCGAGTCTGGCGGCCATAACATTGAAATCATCGATCAATTGGGAAATCTCATCTAGAGTTCGATCGCCCGCGTCTGCGCGAGAAGATAGATCTCCGCCCGCTATTCTGTCGGCGCTAAAAGCAAGCGAGTTCAGTGGGACTAACACCGTGCGGGCTAGTTTCACAGCCATACCCCCTGCAACCAGCAAGGTCACAAAGAGTGATATTACCAAAGCAAATAGATCTGGGCTGCTTGGCATTATGCTTTCGTTATTGATCAGTTCTGGAAATAGATGCGATACCACAGCGTAAGTGACATAAAAGCTTGCAAACAGGGTGAATGTTGCAATTAGCGTCACAACCACCATGGTTCTGAATATGAGGCTTCCAAGTTCTAGGTTGTTAATCATGGCTTGTCTGTCAGGCGGTACCCTACACCTCGGACACCGGGTAGTATGCCATCAATGCCTGCCTTGTGCAGTTTTTTACGCAGATTGCTGACATGACTATCAACAGTACGATCAAGGGCATTGTCGTCTGAAAGGCATGCGTCCACCAATTCACTGCGAGAGAAAACTTTCGTGGGCGTTTTAGCCATGTGGGCGAGCAACCTAAACTCGGTTAATGTTAATGCAATCGCGACGGGATCTCCTCTGCGTTCCACTTTTACCTGATAGCTATCAAGATCTATAGCAAGCATTCCGATGCGCAGAATACCATCCGAAGCTACCATTCCGGCACGCCGCAGAATGGCCTTGGCCCGTGCCACCACCTCCACCGGATTAAACGGCTTGACGATAAAATCGTCCGCGCCAATTCTCAGCCCCTGAAGACGGTCAACATCCTGATCAAGTGCAGTAATGATCATCACAGGAGTGTTTCCACGTCGGCGGACTTCCGAGAGAACCTCCCATCCATCAAGTCGCGGAATGTTGATGTCCAAAAGGAGAAGATCGGGCTTCAAGGCCAGATGAAGTTCCAGCGCAGCTCTTCCATCCACAACCTTCACGGTTCGGAAGCCCTCTCGCATTAAATAAGCGTTGAGTATTTCTCCGATTTCCGGGTCATCTTCTACAATTAGGATGAGAGAGTTCATGGCAGGAATAATCCTTGTTTGATCTTCCTCTTCTTGCCATGGACTGCGCCATCCGTCGAGAAACTTTGTGTTTCTCCATCATATCTCCACGTTATCTCCACGATATCCGAACACAAGAGGGAGATACCTCCATCAAATCAGCCAGAGGATGAATAGAAACCCGCAAGGAGAGAAGGGAACAACTCAGTGCTTGGCGTCCCCAAACAAGCACGCCCTGCCGTACCAGAGCCTTGCTTTGCTCCGGTACGGCAGGGATCCTGCTGAAAGAAGACGAAAGAATGGCGCTAGTATCCGGTATGACTCAAATTGGCCATGCATCAGAGGGTGATCAGTTTTCCTGATAGATGTGCCTACCTGTCGATCGATCTGAAGAGCCGATCAGATCTGCAGGCTTCCCAATATCTGATGGTTAGCAGTTCGATACCAACAGCCGTGCGCTCAATACGGAGATTATCTGAAGAAAAACAGTAAAACTAGATTGCAGGGCACCGGGTTTAACGACACCAAACGAACAAAAACTATGTAACATATGTGAGAGTTTCGAGGAATGGAAACCAGAAAATTGGGAAATAGTGGCCTCGAGGTATCAACAATCGGCCTCGGATGCATGGGCATCACTCAGGGCTACAATACTGCACTTGATGAGCGTGACGCGATCATTTTTCTGCGCAACGCCTACGAGGATGGGATCACTTTTTTTGATACAGCCGAAGCCTATGGCCCTTTTATCAATGAAGAGATTGTTGGAAAGGCTCTGGCCCCATTTCGGGATGAGGTGGTTGTCGCAACCAAGGTTGGTTTTGAGTTCAATGCTGCAGCCGGCGAACGTCAGGTCAAAGTGAATAGCGACCCAAGACACATTTGTTCTGCGGTGGAGCTATGTTTGAAACGCTTGAAAACCGACAGAATTGACTTGCTATATCAACACCGAGTGGATCCTCATGTTCCAATGCAGGATGTTGCGGGTACAATCGGAGAACTGATCGATGAAGGGAAGGTCCTGTATTTTGGCCTCTCTGAGGCGGGCATTTCGAGCATTCGAAAGGCGCATGCTGAAACTCCTGTCACCGCTCTGCAAAGTGAGTATTCACTTTGGTGGCAAGCACCTGACGAAGAAATTCTGCCAGTTTGTGAGGAACTCGGGATTGGCTTTGTTCCATTCAGTCCTCTGGGCGCAGGATTTCTTACCGGCTCGATTACCGCCCAGACCACATTTAAAAAACATGACTATCGTAATTCATCGCCTCGCTTTGCTATAGAGAACAGAGCGCAAAATCTGAAACTGGTCGAGCATATTCAAAAAATTGCAAAGCAAGTCAATGCAACACCGGCACAAATTGCAGTCGGCTGGCTTCTCGCGCAAAAAGATTGGATTGTTCCAATCCCTGGGACGACGAAGCGATACCGTTTACAAGAAAATATTGGGGCATCGGTTCTGAACCTTAACTCTGAAATTTGGGTCAAACTAAGCGAGGTCGCGGATTCATTCTATCTTCCCGGAGAGCGTTTTTCACCTGCAGCCCTTGACTTAACCGGTAGATAGCTATGCGCCCCAAATTCCTTCGAAGTAGGCTAGAATTCTCCTAGACGAATTCTCGACACTTAGTGCCCACTTGTTCAAGATGACACAGCAATGAATAATCCAACCTCTCTCAATGCGGCCAATCCCTGGACAGGGCTTGCTGTCATTTCACTGGCCCTGCTGCCCATTGGCATCGACATGACAGTATTGAATGTGGCCCTGCCACGCCTGACCACAGAGCTAGGCGCGACCAATGCTGACAAACTTTGGATGGTCAACACCTACAGCCTCGTTATGGCCGGACTATTACCGGGATTTGGCGCCTTGTCAGACAGGATTGGTCACAGAACACTCCTGTTGATCGGCCTTGCCCTGTTCAGCATTGCATCACTGGCAGCAGCTTTCGCACCAACAACCAACTTGCTCATTATGTTGAGAGGGGCTCTCGCCATTGGGGCTGCAATGATCCTTCCTGCCACTATCTCCATTGTCCGGCTCATTTTTGCCGAAGATAACCAAAGGGCAACCGCGATCGGAATCTGGGGTGGCGTTTGGTCGGGATGTGCTGCCCTCGGGCCAATCGTCGGCGGGCTTTTGCTCAATCATTTCTGGTGGGGATCGGTTTTCCTCATCAATCTTCCAATCGCTCTTTTGACGATGGTTCTGACGCTGACAAAAATACCTCATTTGCCAGCCAACAAAGACAGGCATTGGGATCTGTTGACGTCTCTTTATTTGATGATTAGCCTAATTGGTCTACTTTTTGCGATCAAGGGAGCGCTCAAGGCTGAGGCCATCTGGAACCATGTTGCAGTGGCGTTTGCTCTCGGCTGCCTTTTTGGCTTTTTATTTTTACGACGTCAGGCGCGTGTGCCCTCTCCGCTGGTCGATTTTACGCTGTTCAGAAATGCTCGCTTTTCTGCCGGGGCCTGCATTGCGGTTCTTGCCACTTTCGCTCTGATGGGAATGCAATACGTCGTAAGCCAGGAATTGCAGCTGGTCAGGGGCTTCTCGCCGCTCAATGCCGGTATCTATCTGCTTCCGATTGCCATTGCCTCCTTCTTCAGCGGGTTGGGAGCTGGCAGGGTCATGATGAGCTTTGGGATAGAACGGATGATGATCGCGACATGTGCTCTAGGGGTTTCTGGCACCGTTCTATACTGCTTTGGCGGGCATATGTCGCTACCGTGGCTAGAACTGACCACTTTGGCACTCATTGGCTTTGCCGCGGGCGGAGCCATGGCAACAGCGTCCACAGCCATCATGATCAGCGCCCCCAATGACAAGGCAGGAATGGCTGGTGCAATCGAATCCATCGCCTATGAGTTGGGCGGCACACTCGGGGTGGCAGTAATGGGTAGCGTAGTGGGCCATATCTACAGTAGCACTCTGTCCGCAACAGCATTGCCCGTCTTGCCTCGGGCTGCGCAAAAAAGCATGGAGGAAGTGATCGGGGCCGCCGCCCATCTGCCTCCCGATGCAGGAAGAGTGTTAATCACGACAGCCAAAGCCGCCTATCTCAATGGTGTCAATGCCAGCCTTGCACTTGCCGCTGTCGTGATGGCTGTTCTACTTTTGATTGTTGCAATCGTTAAGGGCAACAGAAAGGGAGTTGTGTAGCATGCTCCTAGCTTCATTTACCATCTCAATCACATTTGCGGACAGACTGATGTTTCGTCGCAACGCCCGTATACCCGCTTTCAACCGCCACCAAAAGTTCCAAAACTCATCCGTTTTTGGAGTTCACGAAAACGACCGTTTTTGGCAGGGGTATTTTGGGAGGGGGTTTTTGGAATTTTCCGGTTTTAGTAGGAGAGGGGGGGGATCAAGCTCGATCGAACGAGAAGGACGACGCGGGAATGGAGAGTTGGTCAGCGGACCAATTCGAAAATTGGGCGGGAAGCAGCCATTTGCCGAAGATGCGAGATCTCAGATGTTACCAACCGAAGCGGCCATTCAAAAAATCTCAGAGCGCGATCATCGCTCAGAACTCAAAACGTCAGAATTTAAGAGTTCGCTGGGATCTACAATGTGCTTCTTCGTTTCATTTGGTCACTCCCTATAACGCAATCTCTTGAAATGCCAATTTGCAGCTGTATAACGAGTTAGGAAGAGTGGGAGTACGTAAATGTGAGGTGGTCCCGGTTTTTTGGACAGGTTTGCAGCGTTTCTAAGGTGTATCGGGTTTAGGTTTCATGCTGCTTTTTGCTCTCCGCTACCGTCCCAGTATGCTTCGTCCGGGGTTCGCCGATCAAGCGCGGAATGAGGCCGTTCGGTATTGTACAACCGGGTTTAACAAAACCCATAAGACCACACAACGGCGCGTGCTTTATGAATATCATGCCTGGTCCGGGCAAGAAGTCCTGATCGAAAAGATCGTAAACAAGGCGGGTATTCAAATTGCTCGATGTCACCAGGTCGGTGATACGTCCAATATCGCACTCGAGATTCCCCTTTGGATGTTCGATCGGCAGACTTGTTTGTCGGTTCAAGTATGCCATTACCCACGTGTCGATGTGTCTGGTTTATCAGCGCTACATTTTCTTCTTGCCCAGATTGCCAAGGCCAGTGAACTCGATTTGTCTTCGAGTGCCCATGGTTTGAGCGCAGACTTTATGTCTGGTGATCAGAATCAGGGAGGTGATAATGCGTCGATTTCAACCAAGCCCCGAGCAACAGTTAAATCTATTCAGTCCATTGGAGGGACCGTACCACCCTCAGACGCCGCACTGGCAAACGCTGCCGCAGGAGACGCGCACCAAAATAACCAGATTAATGGCGCGAATGATGATGGAACACGGAGCCAATCACGCGTCAAAAGCAAGCATTGGCCAGGACATTCCACTCTTGGAGAAGGAGAGCGGTAATGTCTGAGAAGATTGAGCATCATCATCTGGAACGCAAAGCAATCGTTTATGTACGCCAGTCCTCAGTTCACCAGGTTCTACACAATAGAGAAAGCAGCACGCTTCAATATGCAATGCGAGACCGTGTCAGCCAATTGGGCTGGTCGCATATAGAAGTGATTGATGACGACCTTGGCCGTTCCGCCTCAGGCAGCGCGGAACGGGCTGGCTTTGATCGCATGGTTGCGGAAGTATGCCTTGGCAAAGTTGGAGCCGTTGCTGCTCGTGAAGTGTCCCGGTTTGCTCGTAATAGCCGGGACTGGCAACAATTGATCGAGATGTGTCGCGTTGTTGATACCGTATTGGTTGATCAGGAGACCATCTATGCGCCTCGTCAAAGCAATGATCGCCTACTGCTTGGCTTAAAAGGATCGCTCAACGAATATGAGCTTGATCTTCTGCGACAACGGTCACTGGCTGCTCGCTATGCAAAAGCAAAACGGGGAGAATTAATTGTCTCTGCACCCGTTGGGTTTGTGAAGGCTGGAGATCGCCTAGAGAAAGATCCCGACAGAAGGGTCCAAGAGGCCATCAAATTGGTGTTCGACAAAGTCTTGGAACTGGGCAGCGCTCGACAAGCATTGCTCTGGTTCCTCGAACATGGACTTGAGTTGCCAGCCAAGCAGCAAGATGGCCAGACTATTTGGCGCAGACCTTATTACCAAACAATCCACCGCATGATTACAAATCCTGCCTACGGTGGAGCATATGCCTATGGTAAAACAAAAGCTGTGGCAGGCTATAATGGCTTTGGCATGCAGATGAAGCATGAACATCGACCGCGCGATGAATGGCTCGCGCTCATGCCCGGCACTCATGAGGGATATGTTACCTGGGAGCAGGCAGAGGCAATACGTAAAATGGTGAGTGAGAACGTGCCATCAAGCAAACATCATGGTGCCGCCAAGCATGGCAATGCCGTGCTGGCAGGCATAGTACGTTGCCGGCGCTGCGGTCGTAAACTATCTGCTCGCTATTCCGGCACCAAGCACAACATTCCGCGTTATTCCTGTTGTCGCGGACAGCTCGACAATGGTGACCCCAAATGCATTGCTTTCGGCGGCCTGCGTGTTGACGATGCAATCGAGCAAACTTTGTTACAGGTTGTCGAACCTGGGGCACTCGAAGCTGCGTTGAAAGCCCGAATGGAAGCCAAAGAGAGGAGGGATCAAGTTCGTGAAGCCTTGTGTCGGGATCTGGAGGCCGCACACTATGAAGTCGATAGAGCCTTTCGGCAATATAACGCCATAGATCCAGAGAACCGACTGGTCGCTGGTGAGCTGGAAAAGAGATGGAATACTGCGCTCATCCGGCAAGCCGAAATCGAAAAGCAGGTTTCTGTCCATGACGCAAATATAGAAACTACGCAGAATAACTCACCCGTCTCCTTCGCGGGGTTGGCCGATGACCTGCAAGCTATCTGGAATGCACCAACCACAGACGCTCGGCTTAAAAAACGCATCGTGCGCACTGTCATTCATGAGGTTGTCGCCGATATTGACGATGATACTGTAGAGATTGTTCTCGTCATCCACTGGGTGGGGGGAGCCCATACCGAACTTCGCCTTCCTAAAAGGCGACGCGGGCAACGCAATAGCACGCCACAGGAAACCGTTGAAGCTGTCAAACAGCTCACTTTGATCGCCAAAGACGATCTGATCGCAGGCCTATTAAATAGAAATGGGCTACTCACCGGAAACGGCAATCGCTGGACACGGGAGCGTGTGTGCGCATTGCGCTCACACCGAAAAATCCCGGCATTCCACGCCGCGCAGAATGGTATGGAGCCTTGGCTTAATCTGACCAATGCAGCAAAATATTTGAACATAAGTCAGAAAACGCTCAAGCGGGCAGTCTTGGCCGGAGAAATAGCTGCCTTACATCCTCTTCCTGACGGTCCATGGATTTTTGAACGCTCTGATTTAGACAAACCTACGGGTCAAGCTATCGCTGAAAGGGTCAAAAACAAGGAAAACCACCCCGCAGGACACATAGCAGATCAACAAAACTTATTTACATCAATAACATAGAGAGATGGGCGTTATGGGACAGGATTGTACAATGAGGATCGGCCTCATTCAGCAATCGGATACAACGTTCCGATTGCTCTGCATAATCCCGGTGGCGTAACCAGCCCGTCACTGTGATGAAAGCCGGAAAAATATAATTCCCGGCGGTCCAAACTTGGGGCTCACTGCAGAATGTTGAATGTCATTAAAATCGGATGGAGTGAATGCTCATCCTGACTGCGATAGTTTAAAATCCATAGTACCATGGCATGAATATACTGAAGGTTGCCCATAAAATGACAATTAGTGGCAATCCCACACGCGCAAAATCGCTAAAACGATAATATCCCGGCCCCATAACAAGTAGATTAGTCTGGTAGCCTATGGGCGTTGCGAATGAACAGTTTGCTCCAAACAAAACGGCCAATGCGAATGGCATTGGATCTGCATCTAGTCCAGTTGCCAACTCTATGGATACTGGTGTGAACAAGATTGCTGTCGCGTTGTTGGATAGCACATTCGTGAGAATAGCTATCAGGAGAAACAACATCGAAAGGATAACGGCAGGCCCGGCATTTCCAATCAATCCGATAACACCATCAGCAAGATAAGCGGCTGCGCCGCTTTTTAGCATGGCCAAGCCAAGAGCCAATGAGGCTCCCACCATCAAGTAAATCTGCCGATCTAGAGCGTTCACGGCTTGTTCGAGTGTCAGCACTCCGGTCAGGAGCATGAGCATAACACCGAAGACTGCAGCTGCTGCGATTGGTAGGAAACCGGACACGCTGAGAAGGACGACGCCGACAAAAATTGCTCCCGCCATCTTTGCCGCTTGAGCTCCCGGCAGGGGACGTGCCGTCCCATCCAGAACGACAACTCCGGAGTGTTTTCGCATGCGTTCCACAACTTCACGGTCACCTTGTACTACCAGGACATCACCTTCCAGAAGAGTTCGTCCTGTCAGAATGCGGGTTATTCGAGAATGCTGCTCAACCCCGAGGACAAGACAGCCATAGCGGGAGCGAAAGTTTGCCTCTTCAATCGACTGACCAACGAGTTGTGAGCCTGGCGCGACCATGATCTCGACGACAACTTGATCGTTTGCAAGCAAAGCCTTTTCTTCTCTACTCGAAGTATGACCCCTCTTGCCCGATGTTGCAAAAATCAGCTTTGGGAATTTTGTTTGGGCTTCAGCTAAAGCATCGTGAGTTCCCATTACGATAAGGGTGTCGCCTTCGTGGATTTCGAGGTCTTGATAAGGCGGGACGAGGCGCTGCTCTCCTCTTAGCACAAGAATGAGGCGTGCCCCTCGAATGCTCAAGAGATTGAAGCAGATCCGTGCTCCGATCAGCTTTGTTTCATTTCCGACTGTAAACTGTGTGATGAATCTTCGATGATTACCTGACATGAAACGTTGGGCGGGCGAAGATCTCCTTGGAAGCAAATAGGGGGTGGCAACCCAGAGATACATGAGGCCAACACTGGCAAGAACAAGGCCCGGAACAAAGAACCCGAAGAATTCAAGTGGCTTTTGTCCCAGTTCCACCATGGTTCCGGACACAAGCAGGTTGGTGGAAGACCCAACCAATGTCGTCATGCCCGCGAGAATGGCGATGAAAGACAATGACATCATGACGCTGCTCGGTGATTTAGAAAACCGCTGAACGATTGTTTCAAGAATCGGAATGAAGATCACGACGACCGGCGTGTTATTGACGAAAGGACTGGCTATGAAAACAGCGACAAAACAAATGAAAATGGCGCCCTTGTAGCTTTTACCCGTTCTTTGGAACAACTGTTTAATTACCCAGTCCAACGCCCCGGCTCTCCACAAACCATTGCCAAGAACAAGCAACGCCAGAACGGCAATCAGGGCGGGGTTTGCAAATCCCACCAATAGGTCTTTGGTATCCAGAAGGATTTTTCCGTCAGGACTTCTCAACGGAATGAGTTCAAACAGCAGCAACAAGGCAACCAAAAGGACGAGAGCCGTTATTTCAACTTTAATGCGATCAATCGCAAACCCAAGGATCGCGACAATCACCAACGCATATGTCATCCAAATGTGGAAGCTTCCCGCTGCAAGACTAGACATTTCTGGATACACGAGGCCCTCCGAGCCGATAGCAGTCCGCTCATTTGAAGAGATACAAACCGAACCTTTTTCTGCTGATCCAAGTTGGATGCCTTGCAACTCTGGACATTGTCTTCAAGAACGGAGATGCCACATCTGACAGGCAAATGACTGTTGAACTGAAGCTCTCGTCGCTATTGATCTTGCCTCTTTGTTCCCAAAACCCCATCGGGGGCTGTCTCCGAAGGAGTAGCCGCTTTCATTGTTCTGATGAACTTGAATAGGTCACTGTCTGTTGAAAGAACGAGAGTTGTTTCTCCGGAAATAATGTCTTTGTAGGCCTGCAGCGTCCGGGTAAATTCATAGAATTCAACGGTCTGGAGGTCGGTATTATATGCCTTCGCATAGATACTAGCCGCTGTTGCATCTGCCACGCCTCGGATCTCCTCAACCGCTCGATAGGCCTCAGACTGAATCTTGTTTAGATCTCTTACGCGATTTCCTCGAATTCGTGCCGCTTCGCCGTTTCCTTCGGACAGGAAGCGTTCAGCGATCTGGCGCCGCTCGGAGATCATACGATCATAGATTTTCGGCCGCACGCTTTCGTTATAGTTAATGCGCTTGAACCGGATATCGAGAAGCTCAATACCGAAGACACGAACTTTCTCTGCCGCAGCCTCAAATATCTGTCTTTCTACAAGGGCTCTGCCTTTGCTGATTGGCACCAGTGCGCCAATATCCTGCGCTCGTTCTTCGTCCGTTAGAAGCGTGTCACGTAAGGGGGTCCGATCCTTGGTCGTTCGAATGATCTCGATTAACTCATGCTTGGCAACCGCATTGCGGGTCTCACTACCGAGAATGTCGTCAAGGCGAGACTGGGCACTGCGCTCATCTCGCAAGCGTAGAAAATACTGAAGAGGTTCTACAATCCGCCAGCGTGCAAAGAGGTCGACCGAGATATAGAGCTTGTCCTTGGTCGGCATATCGGAGGGACTTCCATCCCATTCAAGAACCCGCCGGTCGATCGGATGTACTTCTTGAATGAAAGGGATTTTGATCTTCAATCCGGCAGTGACAATCGGCTTGCCCACGGGCTTTCCAAACTGGGTAACAATGGCCTGTTCCACTTCGCTGACGGTGTATAGCGAACCACTGATAGCATAGACCAAAGCGATGGCGACCAGTCCTAGAATTGCGGATGTGATTTTCATGGCTGGCTTCCTTTTTGTCCGCCGAGATTGAGGAGCGGCAAAATGCTGCCTGTCGTCTGATCGACTACGATCTTGGACTTGATGCCCGGAAGAACAGACTGCATAGTTTCGATATAAATCCGACGGCGGGTAACCTCGGAAGCCTTCTTGTATTCGGAATAGAGCGCGGTGAACCGGGCAGCATCTCCCTCGGCTTCATTGACGCGTTTCAGCCGATATCCATCAGCTTCGCGGATCCGCTGATCCTTCTCACCTTCAGCGAGTGGAATAACTTTGTTGTACTCGCGGCGCGCCTCGTTTATGAGCCGCTCTTTTTCCTGTTGAGCCTGGTTCACCTCGTTGAAAGAAGACTGAACCGGTCCGGGAGGATTGATATTCTTGAGCTGAACCTGATCGATGCTGATTCCCATTGCATATTTTGAAGAGAGTGCCTGCATCTTCAAAAGGGCTTCACTTTCGATTTCTTGTCTTCCGATGGTGATAACTTCATCGACCGTGCGATCTCCGACAACCTCACGCATTACGGATTCAGAAACATAGCGTAGTGTTGCCCGAGGCTCGCGCACCTCAAACAAAAACTTGACCGGATCCGAAATTCGGTATTGCAGAACCCATTCAACCAGAGCTGCGTTCAAATCTCCGGTGACCATTTCTGTCTCCAGGCGGCCGTCCGTCGGGGTCTGGTAGGCGTCGTTGGCACCCGGTGTGGTGAAGCCAAATTCCTGTTTCAACTGCCGCTTGATCGGGACGATCGTTGCGACGTCGATACCGAAGGGGAGCTTGAAATGGAGACCCGAGGGGACTTCGGAAGAATATTTCCCAAACCGCTGCACAACCGCAATCGAGTCGCTAGGAACCGTGAAGTAAGAAGACCATGCAAACAGTGCTGCCAGAATCACGGTGCCAGCGATAATCACCGTGCGCAAGGGGGGCGGTCCATTGGGGAATATGTCTCCAAATGATGAGCGTCCCTGTCCGAATAAAGTGTTTAAGTTGTTTGGGTTAGAACGGTTCTTGGGGCTCCATGGCCCTTCACTGTTGGATCCGTTGCTTTGATCTGGCATGCGCTTTCCTTGATAGTCGTTATACGGAACATCTATGAACAATGGCATTGGCCAGAGAAGTTTTTGCCTTTGAAGTGATGCGCTCGTCATCTGCGTGCATACACTTCAAGGTGAGCGCTCAGCCTTTGGGCTTTTGCTGCTTCTGGACGGCTTTTTGAGGCGCGATATTGATTGGCGTGATCTTAGAGCCCTTTTTTATCGCATCTGTTTTTTTAGTCTTTTCAGCCTCTGCGGCCCGGGTTGTCAGATCTTTGAAAGACATCATATTCATCCTTTTGTTTGTAAAATTATTTTGGAACTCATCTCGATTGGTCTTCAACTTCGGCCTTGAGTGAGAATTTTCACGCTCTGTTTTTCTTGGATTTTATTGGCCCAGACACTGAAATTCATCAGGGTGTTCTTGCCAAATGTCTGTGTCAGAGGAACGTCTGCTGCGTCGCGTCCGCGCGCGACCAGAATGCGTCCGATGCGCCGGGTATTGTTGCGCGGATCAAAAATCCACCAGTGGCCAGAGAGATAGACTTCCATCCATGCGGCAAAATCACCGGGGGGATAGGGGCCTTGCTCTCCAATGTCACTGAGATAGCCGGTACAATACCGTGCAGGTATGTTGAGGCAGCGGCAAAGTGTGATGGCAAGTTGGGTAAAGTCGCGACAGACACCCTTGCGTTCCGTCATTGTTTCTGATGCGGTACGCGTCGCCCGTGCATGTTCATATCCGAAAGAGACATGGCCGTGAACAAAGTCACATATGGCCTGAACACGAGCCCAGCCGGGCGCTGTTGTCTCAAAGAGTTGCCACGCTTTTTCAGACAGAAGATCTGTTTCGCAATATCGGCTCCCCAATAGATAGACGAGCGTATCGGCAGGCAAATGCTGAACCTCGAATTGCACTGCATCAGGGGCCTCTGGATCGGGTTCGCCTTTATCACGGAATATGCCGTCTGTTGTCAGTTCGAAGTCTCCGGCCGGAGCAATCAATCTGGTACACCAGTTTCCGAAGCCATCACGATAGCTTTCCAAGGGTACACTTGGTGAGGAAACCATAAAATCAGGACGTTCCAAGTCGCCAAAATGTGAATAATGGACGTTCAGAACAGCAACCATTGGTGTGTCTTGCGGAAAGCTGAAATGAAGCCGGCTGCCAAGATTGATGCGCATATAGTGCCTCCAAGGCATTTGTCTCTTCGGCTCGTTTCTCAAGGAAACGGCCTAAAAGTGCGAGATTTCGGATCTAACTCCTTTGGGCTTTGAGGTAGATGCTTTTTAAGGCAAAATTGAAAAAGCGATGACGCCTGCAAGCAAAGCATCAGACGACTTTTGCGATCCGGATGTCTTCAGAATGGATTGCAGAGCCGAGTATATGGGGTTATCCCGGGTTAAGATGAAAGACAGCCAGTGTCTGAAACGACTATTTGTCGAGCTTAAGTGCAATGAGGCAGGCTTGAGCCAAATCACGGTCCGGCTTTTCTGCTCCCGGAACAGTCGCCCAGCCACTTTCCATAACAATGTCACGTCGCTTGTAACTCGATGCGTCCGTGATTTTGGTGAGGGTCGCCTGACGATTCAGGTCTTTGTTGGACTGATCGACACAGACCGGAACAAGGGCTGCGATCACATCGTCATGAGCCATGGACATCGCCATTTTGTTGGAGCCAGAGGATGTCATCCAGCCGCCCCACGCAAATCCTATAACACCAACGCATACCGCGCCAATCACTGCTCCATATAATCCAGGTTTGAGCCATTCAGGGGTTTTCATGTCAGGTTCTCCTGCGGTCAAAGCACCGCTTTTCTATGAGCAGGTTACTTCGCCTTTGCAAAACAGGTACTGATCAAGGTTAACCTCTCTAGACTATTTTTAGCTTGGCAAGCTCCCTTGCCAGCCGCGACCTCGCCTCCTATCGAGCTTTAATGCGAAAGAGCTGAACACGGGTCTAGAAGTTCGAATCTAGTCCTAATCTGTAGAAAGATTTCCTGGTCCTGCTATAAGCGCGCATCGCGGCATTCTGAATGCGAGATCTCAGATTTTCAAAGGCTTGCCTATGGGGTTGTCTCTCTTCGTCATGGGCCTTCATAAGATGATCAAGTGTTTCAAACGTCATGGAAAAGCGGATTTCCATGAGACCATCATATCCGGAAAATCGTATGATCCCTGTATCCTCGTCAACGTTGCAGGTCTGGTTTGGAAAGACTAAGCCCATGATGAGCTGCGGCTGAAAAAGCCTCTCTCTTCATTGGGGGTTGTAAGAGGCTGGTCTGAGGTTTCTTTTGGCGATCCTTCTTCCGATCTGTACATCATCTGGGCAGCCGTACACGTCGTGCTATTCTTCGTTTCCATATCCTTGTCTATTTCTGAGGGAGGCTTGGAAATGGCACTGTCTTTGTCCCGTGATCCCTCGGCCCCAGAGTGCCGAGCACATATGTCCATATTGCTCATTTTCTCGATCGCACCTCCTTCGTCCTCCCAAAGAGACAGTGCCGTCTGAGTGGGTCTCAAACGGTTTTTATCTAATATGCTATGCATCAATCTCTCCTTATTTTCTGTAACCCTGTTGGAGCGTCAGACAGCTCGGACTTAATTCCTCATTATTAGCTGCAAGGACCGCAAATAAATCACCCATCCCAGTCAATCATGGCAGTCAGTTCGTCCTGATCAACGGTATGCCGTTCTGTTTGCCCTTTGGTCGTGCCGATAGACGGAACATCGATGCAAATCGATTTGCAGCGATATGCCATCCAAGAGATACCTTCTATTGCCTCGTCTTCTCGAATGAGCGTGTAGTCACCGGCAGGATGGGTCTTGCCAGACCCGGGAAATTGGAATGGATGATCGAAGTGAATAATGGATGTTGTAATGCGATTGTTCATTTTGTCCTCATCGGGTCAAGGTAGCTTAAGAGCATTCGACATCATGGAATCAAAAAGATTGTCGTGTTACTTTGCCGCTAGCTAGCGGTGGCGAACTGAATTGCCCCCGGCAATGATTTTGTTGATCAATTCAAAAATCTGTTGATGTGTTTCGGGGGCAGAAGCGTCTTTAATAGCATTCTCATGTGCAGCTGCCGCATCTTCCAAAACCCCAAGGATCTGAGCTTCCGTCATGATCTTTTGATCATTCAACGCCAAAAGAAGCGACTCGCAAATTGAGAGCGCAGCAATCCCCTCAATGAGTTGTATCTCTCGCATGTGGTCATTCCCTCAGAGTATGAGCAAAGAATTGGCGACTATTTATTCATCCTATCTTCCCAAACATTCGGATATGATGGACTGATCAAGATCAGCATCTTGAGTTGTTTCTTCCGAAGGTTCAAAAGCGTGGTGATTCTATGAAGACTATTTTGAACACGCCAATCGCACTGAAACTAAGCGCTTGCATCGGGCTGTCAGAACATGAACTCGAGATTCTTGGGCAACTTCTCAAACAGAGCCGAAAAATTCGAGTTGGGCAGGATCTGGTGCAACAGGGCGAGACAAATCAGGCCGCCTTCATCTTGATGAGTGGCTGGGTGTGCTCCTACAAAATTCAGGCTGACGGAACCCGACAAATCGTTGACTTCCAGATACCAGGTGATTTTTTGGGTGTAAGAAGTGTTTTGTTTCACACTTCTGATCACAACATCGAGCCTGTAACAGAAGTTGAAGTATGTGAAATCTTGATACCTCGCCTACTCGATACCTTTGCTCAACACCCACGGCTTGCCATGGCTTTGCTCTGGGCATTGTCCAGGGATGAGGCCATGGTGGTCGAGCATCTGGTCAATATTGGACGTCGTAATCCTGCAGAGCGCATGGCCCATTTTCTTCTTGAGCTAAGTGCCCGCCTTTCTCTCATCGGAGCTGGCAGCAAAACCGGCTTTACCTGCCCGCTCACTCAGCCCCTTCTTGCCGACGCGCTGGGCCTGAGTGCAGTGCATGTCAATCGAGTCTTGAGACAGTTACGAGAAGTCGGAATGGCGACTTTTCGCGATGGACAGGTAGTCTTTGACAATTATGATCGCTTGGTCGCATTTGCTGATTTTGACTCATCTTACCTCGATCAGGCTGGCCCTCTGCTGACATAGACCAACCAGACTACTCGTTTCCATGCTTGGGCTTATACCACCGAGCAGAATTCAGAACCTATGGGCCCATTCTCGCAATCCGATGGACATTATGATCCACGGCTGCTCGACAAGTTTGCTCCAGGCATCGCAACATATAGCGAGGATTTCCTCGTAGGATGAGAAGATCCGGTTGGAAAGCCAATTGTCCCGCATGAACTGCCAGATATTCTCAACCGGGTTCAATTCCGGAGACCTTGGTGGTAGTGGCAACAGGGTGATATTGGCGGGCACTTCGAGATTTTGCGTTGTGTGCCAGCCAGCCCGATCCAGAATGACGATCGCATGAGCACCATTTGCAACTTGGCAGGAGATTTCTTCCAAATGCCATTGCATTGCTTGCCTGTTGCAATAGGGCAGAACCAAACCTGCCCCTACGCCACGGGCCGGACAGATAGCCCCGAAGACATAGACTGATTTTGTCCTTTGATCTTTCGGAGCGACTGGTCGAGTACCGCGTTTTGCCCAACGACGTGTGATCTTGGTTTTCTGCCCGACACGGGCCTCATCCTGCCACCACACTTCTATCGGGGTTCCTTTCGGGAGCTTTTTGCGGACTGCCGCCAACTCGGCTGGGAAGTTTTTTAAAACTCGTCCATCGCAAACTGGTTCTGCCCTCTATGACGAGGGCGAGCCGAGAGTTTGGCAAAGCCAAGGGCACGCAGTTCGCGACCAACAGAGGATTCCTCCAGAGAGATACCATATTCCTCATAGATCCAGCGAGCCAGATCCTTGCGCCGCCAGCGCACAACACCATGAATGGACGGGATCGGGCCTTGCTCGACAATAGCTGCGAGTGCTCTTCGCTGACCACCATTCAGTTTGCTTGGTGCTCCGGAACGGGCCTTGTCGATCAAACCCGGTGGGCCTTCCATATTAAAGCGAAGCACCCAATCCCGGATGATTTGCAAGGTAACGCCGCCAATGCGGGCTGCATCACTCCGTTTACCGCCATCGTAAATTTCGGCCAGAGCCAAAAGTCGACGGCTCTGGTTGGCATGTTTGCTTTGCTTGGCCAACTGCCGCAAAGCCTGCCCGTCATAATCGTCACGAAGTGATACTGCTCTGCCCATCCTGAAGCCCCCAAATCAATGAAATCCATTGATTCAGAAAATGCACAAAAAGGGAATCCCTAAATTGAGTCTGAAATTATGCTCGTTGGTATTACTTAGCAGCATTAACCTTGATCAGTGCCGAATTTTAAAAGGCTGATAGCTTGAATAGATAACCTTTGGCAAGCGATCCGGTCTTCACGCTGTGCGTTCGTATGGAAAGAAGCTGATCGATACTGTTGTCCTCTAGTTTTCAAAAACGAAATGACTGCCTACTGCCATAGGTTTCTGCATTGCTTTGTCACACCAGTGGCACAGTGCGAAAGGGTTACAATGATACCTCTGTCATTTCTTGCTAATTTAAATGGACGAGCCTTCAGGCTTTGGAGGGATACCTCTCCGATCAGGGAAGAGCTATTCAGCGCCGAGCGCCTAGAGCTTCATGCGAAAACGCTCGCAGTCGCACAAGTGGTTTCGCCAAACCCTCCAAGAGTGCCCACGCTGCAAAAGCGCCTCAAAGAGAATGCCAATGCGATTCATGCCGCTTATCTTTCCAACGCTGAAGAGCTGGAAAACCACCAAAATTTGGTTCCCGCTGCGGAATGGCTTCTCGACAACTATTATCTGGTAGATGAGCAGATACGCGCCATTAAAAGCAGCCTCCCTCCAAGCTATTACCAGCAGCTGCCCAAATTGATTGATGGACCCTTGGCTGGCTATCCTCGCGTTTTCGGCATAGCCTGGGCCTTTGTTGCTCATACAGACAGTCATTTTGATCCCGAGATATTTCTAAGATTTATTCGCGCCTATCAAACAATCCATCCGCTTACCATGGGCGAACTTTGGGCGCTTCCGATTACGCTCCGTATTGTGTTGATTGAAAATCTTCGACGTCTGGCAGATCAGATCGTCGCCGGACGAAACAGCCGCATTGCGGCCGACACCCTCGTCGATCAGGTGCTGATGAAGAAAATTGCTTCTGATGTCGCTCTGGCCGAGATTTCATCAGCCCCTTTGCCCGAACGGTTCGCAGCGCAGCTGGCCAAGCGTCTACGTGAACATGATACCGATGACATACCCATATTGGCCTGGCTTGAAGAGAGGCTATCCAGCGAAGGCTGCTCTATTGATGAAGTTGTCTTGCGCTCTCAGCAAAATCTTGGTGCCTCCAACCTGACCGTCCGCAACATAATAACCAGTATGCGCCTGATTTCCGGTATTGAGTGGTCGGAAGCGTTTGAAAGCGTGAATCTGGTTGATGCCGAGCTGCGCAAAAGCAAAACTTTTTCTCTGATGGACTTCGCGACGCGAGACATGTATCGCGACGCGATTGAGGTTCTGGCACGTAGATCGCCAATATCGGAAATCGAGGTGACGAGGCAGGTCATGGCGCTGGTTTCAAGCGCGGGCGGTGCAGATTCGCAAGACAGCCGCCTCTCAGATCCCGGTTACTATCTGCTTTCAAATGGGCGACCGCTGCTAGAAACCAAAATAGACTTCAAGCCCCCCAAGCGCCTGTCGATACTGCGCTTTAGCCAACGGTTGGGCGTTGGCGGCTATGTCGGTCTTATCTCCTGTCTTGCCCTCATGATGCTATGGGCATGCATTTGGGCTTTGAATATCTCAAGTATCCCAGTCGGGATTCTGCTTTGTTTGGCCGGCTTCATTCCCGCAACGGAGGTTTCGACAGCATTCGTAAACCGGTTCGTGACCTGGAGCTTTGGCGCGGTGATCCTGCCCAGCATGGAGTTTGATCACGGCGTCTCCATAGACTCGCGAACCATGGTGGTCGTCCCGACCATGCTGAGCAATTCGGAAGAGCTCCTCAGGCAGATCGAACACCTCGAAATCCATTATCTGTCCGGCCCGGAAGACGATCTCACATTTGCATTGCTGCTCGATCGTATGGATGCAGACCAGAAGTTCCTCGCTGAAGAAGATGCTATGATCGCAGATGGCGAAACGGCAATCGAGCAATTGAATAAACGTTATGGAGCAGGCGTAGCAGGCAAGCGTTTTCTTCTTCTTGTTCGAGATCGACAGTTTAATGCTTCTGAGGGCAAATGGATGGGCTGGGAGCGCAAGCGTGGAAAGCTGCAAGAGCTCAATCAATTGCTGCGAGGGGCAAAGGACACCACTTTCAACGCTCTCGATGGCACTATTCCATGGGTGCCAGACCAAGTTCGCTATGTAATCACGATGGATGCTGACACCCGATTGCCAAGGGATGCCGCCCGCAAGCTAATCGGCAAAATGGCTCATCCCCTCAATCGCCCGATTTTCGACAAAGAGACACAACGCATTATTCACGGCTACGGTATTCTCCAGCCACGAGTAACCCCTACGTTGACAGCCAAGGGGAAGAATACTCTTTTTCACAGGGTCTTTTCTTCACCCGGTGGCATAGACCCTTACTCTTCTGCCATTTCCGATGTCTACCAGGATCTATTTGGTGAGGGTTCATATACCGGCAAGGGAATTTATGACGTTGATGCCTTTGAGGCAGCTCTGGCCAATCGCATTCCGGAAAATACTGTCCTCAGCCACGATCTGCTCGAAGGGATATTCGTTCGTTCAGGTCTGGTTTCAGACATTGAAGTCATCGACGATTTTCCCTCTCGCTACGATGTGGCATGCAAACGCCAAGACCGCTGGGCCCGGGGCGATTGGCAATTGCTCCCATGGATATTGGCATGGCACAGCCACATTAAGTCTGTAGATCCGATTGGTTTTGCAAAAATTCTCGACAATTTGAGGCGATCCCTTGTTGCCCCCACCTTGTTAGCCTGCCTCGGGCTCGTTTGGATGTTGCCTTTTACGTCGGCGCTGTTGGGTACGTGTTTCGTTCTCTGTGCCATGGCTATTCCCGAATTTGTTTCTTGCTTCTTTGCCGTTATTCCCAGGAATATGGGTATACGCATCAATAGCCATTTCCGAATGCTGGGGGCGGAATTCAACGCCGCGGCAATCAAGACCATATTGTCGCTCGTCTTCCTGCCTCATCAGGCTGCGATCATGGGACGCGCTATCATAAAATCAGTCACGAGGCTCTATGTGACTCACAGCCATATGCTGCAGTGGGTTACGGCGGCTCAGGCAGAGCTTGCGTGTGAACTGAAGCTTTCGGGGTTTTACCGACTAATGATCGGTGGAACCGTGTTGGGCCTTGTGATGATCACGGGACTGGCGGTTTTGTCACTTCAGTCGTTGCTGATCACGGGAGTTTTTGCCTGTTTTTGGCTTATCGCGCCTCTCGTTGCCTTTCAGATCAGCCACACATCTGACAAAGCAAAGAACCCCGAATTATCTCCGAGTGAGAAAGAGCGTCTTCGCACTATAGCCCGCCGCACTTGGCGCTATTTCGAACGATTTGTCACTCCCGCTGACAATATGCTTCCTCCTGACAATTTTCAGGAAGATCCCAAACCTGTCATTGCACACAGGACATCTCCGACCAATATCGGGCTTTATCTTCTATCTGCCAGCGCAGCATATGATTTCGGATGGGCGGGAAAAAGCGAGACGATTGAACGGCTGGAGGCATGCTTTGAAACCCTGCGCCGCATGGAGCGGTTCCGCGGTCATTTCTTTAATTGGTATGACACAACCAACTTAAAGGTTCTCGAACCGGCTTATGTCTCCACGGTGGATAGCGGCAACCTTGCTGGTCACCTGATCGCTCTGTCAAAAGCATGTGCTGAATGGAGAGCCGACTTACCCATAGCCACAGTGCGAATGGGAATGAACGACACGCTCATGCTGGCGCTTGAGGCCTTTGAGACCGTCATGGTCAAGTCTGCCAGCACCCAACGCCTTGGCCTGCTCTATGAAGAACTCAAGTCCGGGCTGAATGGAGATCAGGGCCTAGAGGTAATCGCGCCAAGATTGGGTCGCATTGCCAGAAAATCGGTCGTCCTGGCAAACGAGCTTTCCGTCATCCCGGAAAAAGACCGTATGCCGGACCTGGTCTACTGGACCACAGCACTTGCAAACAGAATCCGCGAGTTTGAAAGGGATCATTCCGCCTCGCCAGAGGTACGGGATCATTTGAGCCTCCGCTTGGACGCTCTGGCTGATGAAGCGCGAGCCATGGCTTTGGCTATGGATTTCACATTCCTCTTTGTCCAAAAGCGGAAGCTGCTCTCCATCGGTTATGCTCGTGCCGAGAACAAGCTTGATGAGAATTGCTATGATCTTCTCGCCTCAGAAGCCAATCTGGCGAGCTTTGTAGCCATAGCAAAAGGGGATATTCCAACACGCCACTGGTTCAGACTTGGTCGACAACTAACACCAGTCAAAAACGGGGCTGCCCTCATTTCCTGGTCAGGGTCCATGTTTGAATATCTGATGCCTTCCTTGGTGATGCAGGCTCCTGCGGACAGCCTTCTCAATGACACCAATCACCGCATTGTGGCGCTTCAGCAAGGCTATGGCAGAAAGCTGAACCTACCTTGGGGCATCTCTGAATCTGCGTTTAACGCCCGGGATATCGAGTTCACCTATCAATATTCCAATTTTGGGGTTCCCGGTTTGGGATTGAAGCGCGGGCTTTCTGAGAACCGTGTGATTGCACCCTATGCGACGGGGTTGGCCGCGATGTTCGACGCCCGCAATGCCTCGATCAACTATGATCGGATAGCTGATATGGGAGGATGCGGACCTTACGGATTTTACGAGGCCCTGGATTTTACGCAATCCCGATTGCCCGACGGCCAGAAAGTGGCAATCGTCCGCAACGTGATGGCCCATCATCAGGGCATGACCATTGTTGCCATCGCCAACGTTATGCATGATGGGCTCATGCGATCCCGTTTTCACAGTGATCCACTCATCATGGCCAGCGAGCTTTTGCTACAAGAACGCAGACCGCGTTATGTGTCGTTGGTCCATCCCGGCGCTGAAGAAGTGAAAGCCTCAACCGAAGAAGCCATATCCAACGAGCCCACAATCCGGTGCTTCAAGTACCCACTGATTGGGGCACCAATTACCCATTTGCTCTCAAATGGCAGCTACAGCGTGATGTTGACAGCGCGTGGCGCTGGTTACAGCCGGTGGGGTGAGATTGCCATTACACGCTGGAGTGAGGATTCCACACGCGAAAACTTCGGTTCTTTCATCTTCCTCAAAGATGTCGATTCCGGTTCTGTTTGGTCTCCTGCCGGCCATTTGGTCAAACGAGACCTGAAACAACAGCAAGTGATCTTTGCTGAGGATTATGGAGAGTATTCTTGCCGCAACGGACTACTCACCTATCGTTTGGATGTTCTGGTTTCAGGCGAAGATGATGGTGAGGTTCGACGGATAACACTCTCCAACACGGGATTGAGATCTCGTCATATTGAGTTAACATCCTATAGTGAGTTGGTTCTTGCATCCCCGGTATCGGATGCCGCTCATCCGGTCTTTTCCAAGATGTTTGTTGAAACGGAGTATCTACCCGAATTTGGGGGGCTTTTGGCAAATCGTCGTCGTCGTTCACCAGATGATCCTGAAATCTGGGTCTGTCATTTTGCTATTGTAGAAGGGGAAATAGCTCAAGAGCCACAATATGAAACGGACAGACTGAAGTTTTTGGGGCGCAATCGCTCGCTTGCCAACGCGAAGGCTTTAAACGACAAGGCTTCGCTATCCAATACAACAGGTACTGTCCTGGATCCGATCTTTTCCCTAAGGCATCGGGTCAATATCGCTCCCGGCGAAACATTGCGCGTCACTTTTTGGACGCTGGTGGCAGCATCTCGTTCCGAGTTGATGAATTTGCTTGATAAGCATCATGACCACAATTCCTATGATCGTGCAAAAACCCTGTCCTGGACACAGGCGCAGGTGCAATTGCGTCACCTGAACGTATCTTCAAGTGAAGCGGCAGATTTCCAGAGTTTGGCCTCGGCACTTCTCTATTCCGATTCCCGATTTCGTGCGTCTGCTTCAGTGGTTGCCAGCGGGGCAGGTCGCCAATCAGCTCTGTGGCCTTTGTCAATTTCCGGAGACCTTCCAATTGTCCTTTTACGAATATCGGATCTGGATGGTATGCCATTGGTGAGACAGCTACTGCGTGCTTATGCCTATTGGCGTATGAAAGGGCTTCATATTGATCTCATCATATTGAACGATCTTTCAACCAGCTATATTCAGGACTTGCAGTCCGCAATAAAAACTGCGATGAGATCGTCTCAGATCCGCAATGAAAATGAACAAGGATCTGTCTTGCTTCTACGCTCAGACCAGATCAGTTTGGAAGCGAAATCCCTCCTGATTTCTGTCGCGCGCGCGTCGCTTGTAGCCAATCACGGGTCTCTCTCGGAGCAATTGGGCCGCATTTTCCAATCGGACCAATCGTCATCAACGACAAACTTTGACAATGCATCTCTTACTCCTGTGACGATCTCTGAGCAAGACCTCTTACCGCAGCCAACAGATCTGGAGTTTTTCAACGGCATTGGAGGCTTTGACAAAGACGGTACAGAGTATGTCATCACCATGAAGGATGGCGACAAAACGCCTGCACCATGGATCAATGTGATTGCCAATCCACATTTCGGCTTCCAGGTATCGGAGACTGGTAGTGGATATTGCTGGGCAGAGAATAGCCGCGAGAACCAGTTAACGCCATGGTCCAATGATCCTGTGGCTGATCCTGCGGGTGAGGCAGTTTATATCCGCGATGAGGAGAATGGTGCGGTTTGGTGTCCAACGGCTCAGCCCATTCGTGACAAAGGCACCTACATAACGCGCCACGGGTTCGGCTACAGCAGGTTCGAGCATGCCGCCGGAGGGATCCATTCCAATCTGGTGCAATTCGTTCCTCTGTCAGATCCGATCAGGATTTCCAAGTTAACATTGACCAACAGGTCCAACCGAAGGCGGCACTTGTCCGTCACCCTCTATAACGACTGGGTTCTGGGCTCATCCCGAGCCAAGTCCGAGCCTTTCATTCTAAACGAGCGAGATGAAGAAACCGGCGCTCTGTTTGCAACCAAACCGTGGAATACAGCCTTCCCCGACAGGGTTGCATTTGCCGATTTTAACGGTCTTCAGCAGGAATGGACGGCCGACCGAACCGGCTTTATCGGACGAAACAGCAGCCTTGCCCATCCGGAAGCCATGAGAAGAAAAAACGCACTTTCTGGTGCCATGGGGGCCTGCCTTGATCCGTGCGCAGCACAGCGCATCTCCGTCGTGCTGGAACCGGGCGAAAGCCACGATTTTGTCTCCCTTTTTGGGCAAAGCCGCACCAGGGAGAACGCTCGTGAAATTATCACGCGATACCGCGCTAGTGATATCGATGCCTGTCTTAATGAGGTTCAACGGTATTGGAAGGATAGTCTGGGAGCGGTGCAGGTTAAAACCCCCGATCGAGCCATGGACATCATGCTCAATGGTTGGCTCCTCTATCAGACGCAGGTCTGCCGCATCTGGGCGCGCTCGGGATTTTATCAGGCAAGTGGAGCCTATGGGTTCCGAGACCAGATGCAGGACCACATCGCACTGACCTTCTCTCAACCGGAGGAAACACGAAAGCACCTTCTCCTTGCTGCTGGGCGGCAGTTCGTGGAAGGCGATGTTCAGCATTGGTGGCTCCCCCATTCGGGGCAAGGGGTCCGAACGCATATTTCCGATGACCGGGTGTGGCTGGCCTTTGCCACGGCAACCTACATTGTCCAAACCGGGGATGAGGCCATTCTCGATGAAGAAGTGCCGTTTCTGGATGGTCCTCTGTTGGCAGCAGGGACCCATGACGCCTTCTTCGTACCGGAAATTTCCGACGAAACAGGAAGCCTGTTTGAGCATTGCGCCCGTGCGCTGGATTTGTGTCTGGCTTTGACGGGAGAAAACGGGTTGCCGCTGATCGGCACTGGCGACTGGAATGACGGCATGAACCGTGTTGGTGAAGCAGGTAAGGGAACAAGCGTCTGGCTCAGTTGGCTGCTTTTGCGGAGCATTTATCTTTTCGTTCCGATTGCCCAACATCGAGATCTAGAACGGGCCAAACTCTGGACCTCGCATGCAACCTCCTTGCTAACGGCTCTTGAAAATATTGCGTGGGATGGGGAGTGGTATCGCCGAGCAACCTTTGATAGCGGTGTTTGGCTGGGATCTGCTGCTAGTGAAGAATGTAAAATCGATTCCATCGCCCAATCATGGGCTGTCTTATCTGGAGCGGCAGATGGGGATCGTGCGCGAGTGGCCATGCATTCCCTTGAACAACATCTTGTTCTCAGGGACGAGGGGTTGGCGCTGCTGTTCACGCCGCCTTTCGATCAATCTGCCAGCGATCCTGGTTACATCAAGGGCTACCCGCCGGGGTTACGAGAGAATGGCGGCCAATATACCCATGCGGCGATGTGGGCGATCCTTGCTTTTGCACAGCTGGATGAGGGCGAAAAGTCCCACTCACTTTTGGCTTTGGTAAATCCCATCAATCATGCGCTAACACCAGAGGCAACAGAGCGATACAAGGTGGAACCCTATGTGATTGCTGCAGATGTCTATTCTGTCGCACCCCATGTCGGACGAGGAGGATGGACCTGGTACACTGGATCGGCCGGCTGGATGTATCAGGCAGGCATCTCTGGTATTCTTGGCTTGAGACGCGAAGGAAAAACACTGACTATCGCTCCCTGCATTCCGAGAAACTGGCGGGGCTTTGAGTTGCGTGTAAGAGTTGATGAGACCGACTATGACATTGCCGTTTCGCAGACTTATGTAGAGAGAGAGGGCAGATCGACCGCTACTCTAGATGGCAAACCGTATCCGGCGTTTCACAACAGCGTAAGCTTACGACTGGATGGAGAAAATCATCGCTTGCAATTCGATTTGCAAAGGCAAAAGGGGGGGTAAGCAGATTTCTCAAAGAAGTAGTATGCTCACTACTTTCTAGTTTTTTCTCGTTCTGCTCTTAAGACAATTATTAAAAGGTACCGTCGAAACCAACTTTGGGCAGGGAAACCAAATATTTGTTCCAATAAATCACGCAATCTTTGCTTCTAAGTTTATGAGACAAGAAGGTAGTACTCTGATTTGCTAAATAAAAGTTGCCTCGCTTGGTGGTTGAAAGGGATAGGTTTCTCACGGAAAAACCCGGCTCCCGCCACGACGAGCGTAATTCGCTGCCCATTCAATAAACACAAACCTTAGGACAGCGCCTCAGCCCCAAACAGCAGGCGGACAGAACAACCATGGTAAGATTGAAGATACAACATCTCACTATTTATCGATATGCAAGTAAAGTCTCACTTGGCCCACACAGGTTGTTATTGCGGCCATGCGAAACACGAGACTTAAAGCTCATTTCATTCAACATTGAAATGTCTCCTCAAGCAAAAATCATCTGGTCACATGACGTTTCAGGAAATTCTATTGCAAACGCTGAGATTTCATTGCTCACTGATTATCTATCTATTCACAGCCATTCGATCATAGAGCTCACAGCTGCTACATGGCCTGTTTTCGAGATTGCCGCTTCGGCCATGAATTACCCTTTTCTATACTCAGATAACGATTGGGCAGATCTCGGTGCTCTTCTTCATCCTCAGTTTGAGGACCCGGAAAACCAGTTAGCAAACTGGATTGAAGGCTTCATCATGCAACGACCGACAGATACCCTGTCACTGCTCATGGATATTTCAAACGGAATATCATCGCAAATCTCTTACAAGTCCAGGGAAGCAGAAGGAACACAGGACCCCACCGAAACCTTAAACAACGCATCTGGTTCATGTCGCGACTTTGCGGTCTTTTTTGCGGAAGCCGCGAGAACACTTGGCTTCGGTGCGCGTATTGTCTCAGGCTATCTATACAATCCTGATGAGAGCTATATCGGATCGGCTGGCTCCGGGGCAACTCATGCATGGGTAGAGATTTATGTGCCGGGAGCAGGTTGGATACCTTTCGACCCCACAAACCGAACAGTTGGATCAAGTAATCTCATCGCCGTTGCTGTAGGGCGCGATATCCGGCAGATTGCACCAGTAACAGGCAGCTTTCATGGAACAGACCGTGATTTCATAGATATGTCAGTGAAAGTAACGGTCGAGAAAGAAACTGAAGATGCTCTGCGCCCTTAAAACTGGTAGAGACATGGGGCGCAGGTCGTCACTACTTCACACGATCATCGGCAAAGTCGCTCTTGCGAAATTCAAGGCTGAGTGCAAGCAAAGCGCAAATGGCCTGAGCCACATCCGGGCGGATATGAATGTGCCATGTCTGATGGGCAATCGGCTCTGGTGATGCGAAAGCAGCAGGATCAAGAACCTGAAGATTGGCACCAACTCGCGGATCTCGAACCGATTGATAACGAATGATCTCCGCCTGCGCTTCTCTTGCCTTGTCTGCGAGATCAAGACAGGTATTGAAGACCTGTTTGTTCGTCCAGAGGTCTGTATCCTTCGCCAAAGGATCAGACTGAGGCCTTGGTTTTTTGGCATGGGCTGGCCGCGATCGACGCTCCTTACTTCACCGAAATTTGAAGCATCTGCCTGAGGATGTGGATTGGACAATCTCGTATTATGGGGATGACCGCGAGCGCCAGAGGATAGAGGCAGCTGCTATCGAGATCAGCATACCCTCCGAGCGTGCGCACTTCGCCCTCCTGCGCGACCTATAGGCCTAGCCTCTACCTGGCCGTTAATCGGATGCTGATGCTTCGTCCCAACATACGAGGGATATGGGGTGAGGCCTTCTTGCTTATACCCGCAAAATTGCAGGCAACGCCAAAAGCCCGGTTGAATTGCCGGGTCGAGATGGGATCGATGCGGTTGCGACCGAGAAACAGCCCCCCCCTTCGGCCGAGCTTCCCGATAATAATCACGCAAGAGTTCAAGCAGGCTCGAAGACAACATAACTTGTCGATCCTTGCGGCCCTTACCTTGCTCAATCCGGATCAGCATCCGGTCACTGTCAATATCACTGATCTTGAGATGGGCGACTTCGCTCGCTCGTAGACCTCCACCATAAGCCACGCTGAATGCCGCGCGATACTTCAAGCCAGGTCCAGGGGCCGCTTCCAGAATGGCTACGACTTCTTCAACGCTCAATACAACGGGTATTTTCTTGGCCATTCTCTGATAACGCATGTGTCGCTTCATCTCGGGGCACGGGCAAGTGGTCGAAAAGAAAAAGCTCAACACTGTCAGCCGATTGTTATAGGTCGCAGCCCCGACGCCGTGATCCTTCATATCAAGCTGGAAAGCCCGCAATTCTTCAGGTGTTGCACTGTCGGGTGAATGACCCAGGAAGCGTGTGAACTCCTGCATGGCCCGCAGATACATCGTCTGTGTCTTGGGCATCAAACCCTTGATACGCATACCGGCCATTTGCTAGTCAGCGCTTGTTTCAACGAAGCTTTCCCATTGCTGCCATTCACGCAAACTGCAGCATTTTGATACAAGGAACTTCAGCAACGCGGACGTGGACGAAACCGCTCTCGCGGTATTGGTGCTCGCTGCGTTTTTTGTGCCTCATTCTGATTGCTGATTTTATAGATGATCCTGTCTGTCGTTGAATTGGGTTTTCTCAACCCAGCGACAGGAGATCTTCATGTCCAATCAACATATGCCGGCACTTCGCCTTCGTTTTCTCGAAGATATCGGCCGGCTACGTCACCGACCTTATTATGTTCAAATCACACCCACTCAAGTTGCGATAGGCGGCCAGATTTATGAGGGCCAGCTCGCGAACTGCCCCAGCAAGTTCGAGCTTGACACGAACCGCCCAAACCGATCGCTATCCGAATTTTCGGGCAAGAAGATCTTTGATGCGCTCGGGCTCTCGCCCCAATAGTCTTTCCAAGGTTGGATCAATCATCGCGAATTCTCCCTCCCGGGCAGCGCGATAATAGCCCGCCATAACGTTAATGACGCTGTCCGGAAGCCCATGACGCCGAGCATTCTCAACCATGGTGCTTTCGCTAATGAGACTCCGCTTGATGGTTTGGCCGACGATTTCTCCTGTCAGCCGTGCAAGATCCCCCATATCGAGTGCTTCACTGCCGACCAAAGGAGGTGTTGGGCCTTCGTGCGTTTCGTGACCGCTCAGGAACAGGGCGTCCACCTCGGCCAGGTCTTGGTGGGTCGTCCAGGCAACCTTGCCGTCCTCAGGGCCGGTCAGACAGCGGCTCTCAAGCCCTCTTGCATGCATACTGATGGCGCTATCAGCATAAAACCCGTGACGTAACGCCGTCCATGCGAGGCCGGAATGTGCCAGCATCGCCTCGGTCGCAGCGTGATCTCTGCCCGGAGGGAAGTGTGATTGTGAGTTGCTTGAGACCTGGCTGGTATAGAGCAATCGCTTCACGCCCAACTCCTTTGCCACAGCTATGGCTGTTTCATGTTGGGCCAGTGCATTGCCTCCGGATGCAGCTGCATTTGAAGACACAAGCAGCAGTCGCGCTGCACCGTCCCAAGCAGAGCGCAAACTGTCAGCATCGTTGTAATCGCCCTTTCTGACACGGACACCGCGAGCGGCAAGGTGAGAGAGCTTTTCTGGTTCTCGAACACTTACACCAATCTGCTCTGCTGGCACGAGGCGCAACAGCGCCTCCAAGACAAGTCCGCCAAGTTTTCCCGAGGCCCCGGTAACAACAAGCATTGTTCAATCTCCAATCGTAAGTTTGGTGGCACTGACGCCCAATTCATTTTAATTGTTCGACACAATGACTGTTTTCAAATAGTAAGATAAGAGAGCCAAATTCGAACAGGTTGTTCTGTATGGAGAGCAAAGTTTCCTTTGATGATCTAACCGTCCTGCTTGCCGTGCTTCGTGACGGGGGCTTTCGTGCGGCCGCCCGCCGACTTGGTGTTGCACCATCTAAGGTCAGTGCGACAATCTCGCGAATTGAGGCGCAGCTTGGTGTGCCGGTTTTGCGTCGCACGACCAGAAGCCTGCATCTCACCGATGAAGGAAAATTGCTTGTGGAGCGGGTTACACCGCTCTTGTCTGCCGTGGATGCCGCTTGTCTTGAGGTGGTCAATCTTGGCGGGCGGGTGAGAGGGCGTCTGAAACTGAATGTACCCGGTGCAGTAATGCCAGATATCCTGCCTCCACTGCTTGCCGAATATCGCCTCCAACATCCAGAGGTGGAGGTGGAGATCATGGTCGAAAACGATCTGGTGGATGTCGTAGCCGCTGGTTGTGATGCAGGTATCCGCTATGGCAGTGTGCTGGAACAAGACATGATCTCTATCCCGATCGGTCCTCGCACACAGCAGATGGCATTGGCTGTAGCCCCCACCTATTTTCAGGAACATGGCATGCCTCTTGAACCGGAGGATCTAACGGCACACAGGGCGATCCGGTACCGCCTGAAGGACGGCCCGCTGTTGCCTTGGACGCTGTGCCGAGAGGGGCAGTTCATCGAGGTAAAGCCAAACAATGCCCTCATCCTGAGTGTGAATGCAATTGACACGGGGCTGCGTTACACGAGAGCGGGTATGGGTATCATTCAGACATTCCGTAACTGGCTGGATGAGGATTTTGCCAACGGCAGGCTGGTGCCGGTTCTTCCAGATTGGTGGCCCGAGATGGATGGACCACGTCTTTACTATCCCAATCGGTCCGCGCCGCAGCCTCTGCGCAGCTTTATCGAAATTTGCCGGTCCACCGTTTAGATGTGTTGCTCTAGTTCCGTTTTAGATGTGCAAATTTGACAATACGATTGGGAGTGTGGCGAATGTCCGCTTCAAGGAAACTGCAATGCAGCATTCAAAGATTGGTCAATGCCCGTTCTGGGCCGCGAATGCAAGTCCCTTGCTTAAACCAATATTCCGGTATCCAACAACCATTGGCGGGAGCGGCATATGTCTTCGCCATTGTTCGCCCAACCATGACCTGCATTGAGATTATGCAAGGTTACTTTAGCATTTGCATTCGCGAGTTGAGATTTGAGGGTGATGGCCGCCTCGACCGTTCGCCTTTCGTCTCTCTGTCCAGACAAGATGAGGATTGGTTTGCAGCCCATGTCTTTAAATCGAAAATCTGTTGCTATCGGTTCTGGGCGCAATAGTATTGCCCCAGAAAATCGATCAGGTTCAAGAGACAGCAGCGCTTCAGAAAAGATGGCACCGCTGGAATAGCCAACAAGCATTATCTCGCTGAGGTGCCGCTTAACGAGCCACAATCTTGCCTGTTCCAGCAAACTCTCAGGATCAATCCGAAGGTCATCATCCCGTCTAAAAAAAGTGAAGCCGTCTTTCTCGACCAGCCCACCTCTGGGTAAAAATCTTGTACTGCCAGGAGCAATAGCATCAACAAATGGATCTAGGGATGTCTCAGTCTGACCAGATCCATGAAAGGCGACGATACATGACATAAGAGTTTCCAAGGTTCAAGATTGTTTGGAGAGATTTGACACAGCTTCTGATAATGGGCAACGGCTGGCACAATCGCTTCGCTGCGAATGGCAGGAATGCGGAATCTGCCCTGCGGCTTGTGGCAACCTGCAAATGACCGCATTGGGCCGCGAGAGCAAATCACAATCTAGATGACTGCCCTCAATCCGCTCGACAGGCGGCGGGTGTGTGCTTTGCGGGACTACCAACGGTCCGTCATTCCAGCCCCTTTCTTTCTTCTACGCGACTGCCGCTCGGGGTCGAACGCACGTAGAACCCTTGTGGAATAGCCTCCTGCACCAGCCCGACGTGCGAGATCAGGCCCACAGCCCGGCTGCCTTCTGTCAGCGCAGCAAGGACCTGGATCACTTGGTCCAGTGTGCCCGCTCCATTCTCTGTATCGAGGCTACCGAAGCCTTCGTCGATGAAAATCGTATCCATCCTGATTTTGCCCGACAGGTTCTCGACCACATCGGCGAGCCCGAGTGCGAGGGCCAGGGCAGCGATGAAGGTCTCGCCACCTGACAACGTGGCTGTCGGACGCGCCCTGCCGGTGTTGATGTCGAAGACCTCGATTTCGAGCCCACGCTTGCCGCGCCCACCCGATGTTTCGAGCCCGCGCGATAGCCGATAGCGACCGCGTGTCATAGGGTCGAGCCGCATATTCGCAGCTTCGAGCACCTGGTCGAACATGGCGCCAATCGCGAAAGTCTCGAGCGTCATCTTGAAATCGTTCTTGCCATTGGCCAGATCCGCCAGCCCCCGAAGGGGCCCGGTTTCGGACTCAAGCTGATCGGTTTTGGACAAGGCCTCAGCCAGTGTCTCCTTGAAATTGGTCAGGGACGATACATCCATTTCCGCTGTGGCAAGTGCAGTGTTGGCCGCGTTCAAGGTCTGAGTGGCGTTTGCCAATGCCAACTGAAGCGGGGCAAGGTCCGGGCGTTCACGATCCGCACAGGCAGCCTTTGCGTTCTGAAATGTCGTGCGAGCTGCGATCAAGCCATCGCGATGATCGGAAACAGTCTTGCTGTCGGTGTCGAGAGTTGGGAAATGCGCCTTGCAAGCATCATATCCCGCTTTGTCCAGCCCGACCTCGGCAAGTCGGGCGTCAAAATCACCTTGCGCCTTTTCCACCCGTTTAGTCTGCGCGTCGCACGTCCGCTTAGCTGCTTCAAGCTGCTCTTGCGCACGGGTTAGCGCTTCGCTGGTCGTTCTATCCTCCTGCGTCGCCACTTCCAGCGCCTCCGAGCGTTGGCTTTGCTCGCGTTGCAGAGCCTCCCGCCGTGCGGCAACAGCCTCGGGAGTGCGCAGCCCTTCCGGCAGGGCCTCGACCACCGTATCCCACTTGGCGCGCGCCTCCGCAAGAGTCGCCTCGGCCTTACCTGCAGCGGTGCGCGCTGTATTCGCGGTAGCTTCGACCCCAGTCACTTTCCGCTTGAGTTCGGCCAACTGTTCTGCCGCCGCGTTCAGGTCGACGGCCTCTCCAAGCTCCACAAAGGCGCCTTCCAGCCGGGTGATTTCAGCTTCGAGTTCTGTCAACGTTCGCTCAGGACGTTCCTGTTCCTCCAGCACCCGCTTCTTTTCGTCGAGCCGCGTTTGGCAATTTCCGAGTTCACTTTCCGCCCGAACCCTGGCTTCGGCTTCGGTTCTCGAAAGAACTTGCGCCTTACGAAACGCTTCGGTCAAACCTGATTCTTCGGGCGTACCACGGGCCGGCGTAGGATGGTCTAGGGAACCACAGACAGGGCATGGCGCACCTTTGGCCAATTTTTCGGCCAGAATGATCGCTTGAGTGCGCGAAAGCCTTGCTTCGGCTTCGACAAGGGTTGCGTCGGCGGCTTTCGCCGCTTTGGTCTTGGCCGTTAGGTCCTTCTCCGCCGCTTCAACCTGTCCCTCTGCCTTCTCGACATCCTTTTGCGCCTTTGCATGCACCTTCGCTTTGGACAGTTGCTGATTGGCTTCGGCCAATTCAACCGTCAGCTTGCCTCGCGTCGCCTCGGTCTTTCGCGCCTGTTCAAGCATCAGATCGATCGCATCGCGTTGAGACTGCAGTGTTTCGTGTGCGGCTACAGCCTTGGTCAGCGCCTTTTTCGCCAAATCTTCATCCGCCATAGCCTCGTCAAACGCTTTTCTTAGTTCCGCTGCCTGCTCGACCTGGTTCTCGATTCCCTCCAACCGTGCCAGGTCAGCTTGAATGGCCTGAAGTTTGCCCTCACCCGCTTTGGCCTCAACCAGTTTTTGCTCAGCCTCGTTCCGCGCTGAATTCGCTCCGACGAGCACCGCGTCTGCCTCGGTCACGGCTTTCGCCGCTTCTCGGCTGTCCCACTCCGCTTCGTGCCAGGCCGTTTCAAGATCACGAGCTTGCAAGGCATGCTTGACTGCCTCAACTCGACTGGCCAGAGCATCGACCTCACCTGTTTTTGCTTCGAATTCGTCGAGTGCCTGCCGTGCCATGTCGACAGCAGAAAAGGCTTTTTCGATCTGCTCGCCTTCGGTCAAAGCTTTACGCGCAGATTCGTTTGACATCTCCGCGTCCTGTTGAATGCCTCTCTTTTCTTCGACTTTGGCTTCGGCTGCGGCAATCCCGAGTTCCAGCGCTTCGGCGCTCTCGAAGCCACGTTCTTCGAGCCGAGCCACGTACAGAGCGCGCCGGTCGCGCAACTCTCGTTCTGCCTCTGAGGCTTCTTCCTTCAGCCGTGCGGCGAGATCGCGATAGATCTTCACATCGAAGAGATCCCGCAATATCTCGACCCGCGCATCGGTCTTTGCGGATAGGAACGTTTCAAACTTGCCTTGCGGCAAAAGCACAATCTGTCGAAACTGATCTGCCCCATAGCCCAGCAGTGTCTCGATCTGCTGCCCTACCAGCGAGACCTTTTTCTCAGCAATGACACGGCCAGACAGACCCGGGCCAAGCGTATCCACCGGGATACCCGTGGCGTCGAAAAGCGAGGCTTCCGCTGCGTCCTCGGTTGTTCCTTCCCCACGCGCTTTCGGGCGCTCTTGCGCCGGACGACGCCGGATCAGGTATGTCTTGGTGCCCACTTCAAAGACAAATTCGACTTCAGTAGGTAAATCCGGCGCGGAGTGATCTGAGCGCAGAGAACGTGTCTCTTGTTCGGTTTTTGTTGGAGCCCCGAAAAGCGCAAAAGAAATAGCCGAAAACAGCGTTGACTTCCCGGATCCTGTCTGCCCGTAGATTCCAAACAACCCCGTCTCAAGAGCGGAGCGGAAATCGACCACTTCGGTTGTCGCGAACGGCCCAAAGGCCTGAAGTGATAGCCGAATGGGTCTCATGTCTACTCCTCCCCGGATGCTGCTGCATGAAGTTTGTCAGCTACGATAGCAACTTCGTCTTCATTAGGCTCCCGACCGCGAACAACCATTATGAAGTCGCCAACCATCTCGATCGGCGTGATTGCTGCGCGCCCAACTCCTTGCATTTTGGTCTCCGCTGCATGCGCTTGTCGGGCGTAAGCCAGATGGCACGCATTGGGATAGGTGGCGCGCAACCGCTTCATCGGATCGACTAAAGGGTTCGTATCCGTCAGGATGGCCTGGATGAAATCTTCAGATGGCGTCCCTTCCAAAAGATCCGAGAATGCCCCGGTAAGCGAGCGCACCTGCCGGATTGGACGGAACGGTATGGTGCGGATTTCGACATCTTCAGGCGTTAGATCGACGATCGCCATGGATTTTTCATTTCCCGCCTCGTCGAAACCGAAAGCGAGCGGTGCTCCGGAATATCGAATATGGCGTGCGCCCACTTCCTGCGGCTTGTGCAAATGCCCCAGTGCAACATAGTCCGCGCCCTCGAAAACATCTGATGGCACGGTTTCGATGCCTCCGACCCTAGTTAGGGCGCGCTCCGTCTCGCCGACTGAACCGCCCGCGACAAAGGCATGAGCTACGACAACCCAGCGTGCCCCTTCGGGCACCTGCGCCCTCGCCGCGGATATCTGAGCTGCGATGACATCCGCTGGCGCGCTGATCCCCTCATCCCCAAACACCTCCCGCGCTGCGTATTCATAAGAAAAGGGCAGCGCGGAAAAGGCAACCTCGCCATATTCGTCGCACAACACAATCGGGGTTTCGACCGCGTCGGCGATACCACGCACCAACACCCTCGATGCTGTAGAGAAGACAGACATTGCTTCAATCCGGTCACCGGAGTCGTGGTTTCCCGAAATCATCACCACCGCGGCTCTGGTCTCCTCGGCTACGCGTTTGAGGAAGCGATTGAACTGTCGGATTGACGAATTAGGCGGCGAAGCACGATCAAATACGTCCCCTGCAATCACCAGAACATCGGCTCGCTCGCTCAAAAGCGCCTCCAGAATCTGGCTCAGTATGACCTCCTGATCTTCTTCGAGGCTCAAACCCATGAACTGTCGTCCCAGATGTAAATCTGCTGTATGAAGGATTCTCATTCTTACACCATCAATTTCTACACATGTAAAAAATAGATGGACAAGGGAGGCGAGTCAAGCTAGATTTGAACCATGACCTTCGATGACCTAAAATTTGCCCAGCGGACACGCCTGGAATACCTGGATAGACTGTTTTTCTGGGACGGTGCGGCGACACGCGCTTCCCTGATCAAACGGTTTGACATTTCGAATGCACAAGCCGCGCTCGATTTTCGTACATATCTCGCCAAAGCTCCTAAAGACGCGTTGCAGTATGACGCATCCTCACGCCAATATTTGGCTCATGAGAGCTTTGAGCGACTAACCGGAAGGGCGTCATCGTTGGAGTTTGAGCAACTCCTCTCCGGCGAACCATCTGCAGTATTCGATAGGTTGCCTGATCTGCAGCGCACCCAAGACATGCGTGTTCTACGACCGCTCTACCGTGCTTTCAGAGCCAAACAGGCAACGAAGATCGTTTATCAGTCGATGCGAGATCCAGAACCAATGACCCGCTGGATTGCACCTGTGCGTTTTGCCTCTGACGGGGTGCGACTGCATGTGCGCGCCTGGTGTTTTGAACGTGAGGGTTTCCGTGATTTCCATCCCGCTCGCATAGACGCAGATCGTTCTTTCGATGAAACCAAAGCGGCAGAAGAAGTTCCGCGTGACGATGATTGGTTTACCTGGGCCATCCTGAAGCTGAAGCCACATTCAAGATTGACCGACGCGCAACAACGAGTGGTTCGCGTTGAATTCGGGTTCACATCAGATGTCCTTGAGGTGAAAACGCGAAAAGCGCTTGCGTTCTATACAGAACGCCGATGGGGTCTTGAGCAAAAGGAACCTCGTCTTGAACGGGTCTGTATCGACTATGTTCCCATGAGCGAGGAGGAGATCAATGCAAATTGACATGCAACGTATTGATCCCTCCCTCAACATGAGCCGGTTCTATTCCGTTGAACTGATAAAAGATCTCTTCGGTCAACACGGTATCCATAGACAGTGGGGGCGCTTTGGGACATGGGGTCGGCATCGCCACTATTGGTATGCGACTCAAACCGATGCAGAAGCTGCTCTTTCCGATCTGGTCAAACTGAAGCTGGCTCGCGGCTATTTAATCAGGCTGTCTGTGTCAGAAATCTAAGAGGGATGGAATGTCGTTGTTTGGCAAATGGTCGCAGCAAGGTGTCCCCAAAAAAGGTTGGACCTGCATCGGATTTGAGGATCTAGGTGAACCCTCCACCCAATGTGAAATGTGCGAAAGTCAAGACATTCGGTATGTTCATCAGATGCAGCACCCTGACTATCCGGACATTCTCGAATGTGGTTGCGTTTGTGCTGGCAAGATGGAGGAAGACTACGCGGCCGCTTTGAAGAGGGAAACTGACGGCAAGAATTTGGCCCAACGCCGCGCGCGCTGGTTGACACGCAAATGGAAGATTTCGAAAAGTGGAAATCACTTTCTGAAAACGGATGGGTTCCACATCGTAATCTTCCCAAAGGCCGGTGGATGGAGCGGGACAATTACCCAGCTTAGCACCGGGCTCACAACGCACGCTCGCCGTCTTTACGACACTCAAGATAAAGCGAAGCTTGGCTCTTTCGACGGCATGGTCTGGCTAAAGAGGCACTGACGGTCGATTGTGACACCACGCTTCGGAAGACATCAAAGGCATAGAGAACCGGAGGTTCAGCCATCACATTCCTTCGTCCTTCTTCTCAATCTTCACGCAAACCAAAGCCTTTTGTCATATCCATTTTTCGAACTGTTGCGGGTTCTTCGGTGTCAGCCCGAACGCTGCAGATCTTTCTATGAATAGACGCCCGATTGAACCGACAGCAAGTAGGCAAGAACTCTGTCAGATTTGCGCTCCAACACCAAATCAAACGCAGTTTTTCCGGCCCAACCAGGAATTGGTTGATGTTTAATCCAAAGAGCCGCACGCTGATCAGACCCAGTCATCTCGCTTGCTAAGCTGAGAATGCGCATTAATGGGCGAATTGCTTCATTCAGCTTGCGCAAACCTGATTGCCGATAAAACGAATGTCGATCGATACCGGTCAACTTAGCCAATTCTGTCTGAGTGATTCCAAGTCTCTTGGCGAATGCTCGTGCAGATATGATCTGATTGTTGCTATCAAAGTGCGTGGACATGGTTGGGTAGCCTCTCTGCAAAGCAGGCCTTTGAAGTTCAGTCGAGATAAGCCAATTCTGTGATCATCTCTCGATCAATTCAAGCCTTTTGAACCACCAAAGGTTTGCCGAAAGCGATCATCTTGTGACAGATGGTTATCCAATTACCTGCAGTCAGGTCGACGAAAGCAGCTGGCTTTGGGCGGAATTTATCGCGATACGCCAGTGCCCATCCTTGTCCCGTAGGGCTTTTGTTATCCTTGGTCTGAGCAGAAAATCGGTGTCGGCTTCGCTGAAATAGTCGATTGCCGCCCGGGTAGAACGGCATTGCTCATGGCGTCACCGATCAGGCTCAGACTGTGCCGTCGAAAGCTTCAAAGGAAGAGCTTCATTAAAGAGCCCGCGCCCGTGTCAAATCTTCATGCTCAAAGGCGCTCGCCATGCGCTTGATCTCGGCAGGACGCGCACCGACATCTCTGGCTGTATCGCGCCAGGTTGCGGTCACGGTTGCCACTTCCTTGATGATGGTGCGAGCTTGTGCCAGCGTCAAAGCAAAATATCCCGAAGCTTCTTCCAATAGATCGAATGAACAAGTGCTTTCATCGAGATCGATGTTGGTTGACAGCACTCGAGCCTTGACGTCGGCGGGCACCGGATTAAGGTCATAGGCGGGAGAGAGTGACCAGCCAGATTTTCCAGACCAAAGAAAGCCGTGGTTGCGCAGATGATCGTCCACATTGGAGATCATCACATTCAAGACAACGCGACGATAGAGCGCCTGCGCATCGGTCTTTCCCTGAGCGCCATGTTCGGCAAGAACGTCAACGATCTCGGGATAGCTGCCGCGCTCACCATCCTTGGCACCCATCATGGCCATTGCCGTTAAAAAAGGAATTCGGACTGCACCATTGCGATCAAAGCGACGCGACAACATCACTTTCTTGCCCGCGACATCGACGAGTTTATGCATTGGTGTGACGATGCCAGCATCTTCTGCCAACAGCAGGGCGATCTCTTCCCACGTCTCTATGCTGTAATCATCGGTATCCTTGGGAAACTTGGCGATGGAGAGGTGGCCATGTTGGTCGACCACCGACGCCTTGGGCCGGGCACCGCCCAAGGAAGAGCCGGGGGCAAAGATGAGTTGAAGGTCTTCGTCGGTTTCTTCATCCAAGAGAATCCGTTCGGTAATCTGAAGCAAACGGCCAAGTTCGATGATCGCAGGCACTCCCGTCTGGATAGGTGCCAGGAATGTTTCTCCTCCGACCCTGCGGAATCGCAGTGCGCCAAGCCGGGTCTCATCGGCGACACCAAGAAGATAATCACTCTCGGTGAGGGTTCGGACGGTTCGGCCTTCTCGTTCGGCAAGGCGACGTTCTGAGCGTTGCATCAAACGGCGCCCCCATGTGTCGGGTGCAGAATCCCCGATAGAACCGAAGGTTGCGAACCCAGCAGGTGGTGCGAAAGCGCCGCGGCTCAAAGCAAGGGCGGGCTCCAGAGAAAACCTGGCGGGATCATCCAACCACGCATCGTCGTATTCAAAAAGAATGGTCTCTGTACCACGAACACGATTGCTCCGCGCCAGCCCTATCTGTCGCGTGCGACCATCCAGGTCGATATGGACTTCGAAATCAGTCATTTCGCGACGATCCGGTTAATCGCTTGAGATGGGCGTGTTTCGGCAGGTCGGCGCTGGCTAGAGCTTGCCCGACTCTGTCGTTGCTAATGTCGGCGATTTGGTTCAATCCATCCAGTAGCCCGAGAGCTTGCAAAACGCTGGCATAGATACCAATGCTGACGTTGGTGTCGCCAGCTTCGACCCTTTGTAAGGTGGAACGAGAGGTGAAGGCGCGTTCTGCAACAACGGCCATCGGAAGCCGTCTGCGTCGGCGCGCGTCATGAATGTCAGCCCCGAGCTTGCGCAACGCACGGCGTACGGCGGCAGGAGGGTTGTGTGGCGTTGGCATTTTGGCACCTTCGTTTTACAGATTAGCAAAATATGTAGCACGAAGATTACATTTCTTCAAGAAGCATTTCAACCGGCTTCTTCAATAGGAAGCGAAGGTTCGATCTTACCGCCACCTCAAGGACATCAACAGAGATGCTTCGGACTGCAGCAATTGTGGCGATTGTCGCTTTCACGTCTGAGTGTTCGCTGGGAACGACCATCAGTCTCGGGAAGTATCCACCAACTCATCACATGAGTAGCTAAGTCCGAGTGTTCATTGATTGGCTGAGTGAACTATTTGAGGCTCACACACAATTCTCCTAGGAGCGATAACGGACAGCCTCGAGAAACAAACGGAATGCGCGAGATGCCTGGTGGCGGTTGGGATAATACAGATGATAGCCTTCAGTTATCGGGCAGCTGTTTTCCAGAACGCGCACCAGTCGACCGTCTTCGATATAGGGAGCGATCAGGTCGTCGGGCAGATATGCAAGGCCGTGACCGTCGAGGGCGGAGTCAAGGATCGGCTTTACACTGTTGAAAGCCATCTGTCCGTTCACACGGACGTTCAGAATTTCCCCTTCGACTTCAAATCGCCACGGATAAAAAGCGCCCGAAGTCATCGAACGGCGGTTGATGCAGTTAAATTTCATCAAATCGGCAGGAACCTTCGGGCTTTCCACTCCAGCCAGATAAGATGGAGCCCCAACCACTGAAAAGTAAAAGTCTGGCCCGATCCGCATTGCGATCATGTCCTTGCTCACCGCATTGCCAAGCCTCACCCCCACATCAAGTCCTTGTTCCACGATATCCGTGAAGCCGTAGTCAATGACGAATTCGATCTGGATGTCTGGATAGAGCCGCAGAAACTCGTTTAGCTTTGGGCGGAAAATTGTGTCGATGACATAGTCATTACACGAGATCCTGATCTTTCCGACCGGATGATCCCTAAAATCTCCCAGACTCGACAGCTGTAGGTCGATTTGCTCAAAAAGAGGCCCTACTGACTCTTGAAGACGCTTGCCGGCTTCCGTCGTCGAGACATTCCGTGTGGTCCGCGTAAGAAGGCGAATGCCAAGGCGTTCTTCCAAACCGCGAACAGCGTGGCTGAGCGCGGACGTCGTAACGCCTTGCTTGGCCGCAGCCTTGGTGAAACTGCGCTCATGGGCAACAGCAAGAAAGGCAGCGATTTCAGTGTGGGGTCCAACAGCCATATTTGAATTTTCCTCAATAGTACATGTCTAATTTGCGGGATTATCGTTGTAATGGTCAAGCGCTATATTGCTTTCAAGAATGAAACAGGTAGCGGAACCGACACTCATCAAAGCAAATAAAAAGGCCATATCCTCCTTGCATATGGCGCGGTTCCGATTGCCTCTTTGAAAATCCTGATTTGGAGTAAACGCAATGCGCAAAGTAATCTTTGAAGAATTCGGCGGACCGGAAAAACTGCTCTTAAAGGACGCACCAGATCTGGTGCCGGGTGAGGATCAACTGTTGGTCGCGGTGGAAGCGGCTGGTGTGAACTATCTCGACATCACCCAACGCAGTGGAGCCTCTGCCGTTCATGTCATCAAACCTCCCTTTGTTCTCGGCCTTGAAGGCGTTGGCCGCATCCTTGCCATTGGTAGCGGCGCCGAAAACGCCAAAGACGGATTCAAGGTGGGCATGCGTGTCGCATGGATCGATGCGCCGTCTTCTTATGCCAGTCAGGTTCTTGTGCCTGCCTGTCGGGCGATTGTCGTGCCGGATGACCTGGAGGCGCATCAAGGCCTTCTGTTCCAGGCATTGACCGCACACTATCTGGTGCATGAATATCGGGCCATCCAGCCGGGAGACCGGGTTTTGGTTCATGCGGCATCCGGCGGACTGGGACAGTTGCTTGTGCAATGGTTCAAGCATCTGGGCGCCTTTGTGGTGGGCACCGTCTCCAGCGAAGAGAAGGCAGAGACCGTCCGCTCTGTTGGCGCCGATGCTGTCGTGATCTATGGCAATACCTATGATTTCAAAGATCAGGTCCTTGATCTTACACAGGGCAAGGGCGTCAATCTGGCAATCGATGGCATTGGTGAAAAAACACTGCTCAACACGATTTCCGTTCTCTCTCGTGGAGGAACGGCCGTTGCCATTGGAGCTGCCTCCGGGCCGATCCCGCAGATTACTCCGACGATCCTGACGCCTAAAGGGTTGCGCCTTGCGGGTGGGGCCGTCTTCAGTTGGGTTGCTGATCCTGTAGAACTGAAGGCACGAGCCGCTCAGGCGATCGAGGGTATCGAGGCGGGTTGGTTGAAGCTGGATGCGGCAACCTCCTACCCGCTTGATCAAGCCTCAAAGGCGCACGAAGACATCGAAAGCCGGCGCAGCAAGGGCAAAATCTACCTCATCCCCTGATCCCTGTTTCAAACCTCTCCGGAGAGCGTTTCTACTAAGAAGCAGGCTCTCCCGATTTTTGAGCAACGAACAAACAAGAAAGACAAAGCAAATGCTTATTGGATTGAAAGACAAAGTGGCCATTGTCACTGGTGGCGGAAATGGCATTGGACGCGGTATCACCGAGCGGCTCGTCGACGAAGGAGCCAAGGTGGTTATCGTGGGCAGAACGGAGAATACTCTTGTTGAGACCGCAAGCCAGTCTAACGATATTTCTTACAAACTTGCTGACATCAGCAAGACCGAAGACGTAACCCGCCTTCTCAAGGATGTCGTCGACCAATATGGCCGCCTTGATGTACTGGTCAACAATGCAGGCATGGCACCAGTGACCCCGTTCAGTAAACTGGACATGGTAGAATTTGACGCTGTATTTGCCACCAACGTACGCGGACTCGTTGACCTTTCGCTGCAAGCATTGCCTATGCTGAAGCAAAGCAAGGGCAGCATTATCAATATCTCCACATCCATCGTGGGAAAGCCGATGGCGAACATGTCGGTTTATGCGGCCAGCAAGGCTGCAGTCAACAGCTTCACCCGTGTTTGGGCAAAAGAATTGGCTGGAGACGGCGTACGCGTGAATTCCGTCGGTGTTGGTCCGATTTGGACATCCATCTACGAGAAAACCCAGCTTTCTGAAGAAGAAGCGCAGGCTCACGTTGAACGGGTCAAGCAAATCGTTCCGATGGGCCGTTTTGGTACCGTTGAGGAAGTGGCTTCGATCGTTGCTTTCTTGGCGTCAACAGAGGCCAGCTTTGTCACCGGAGCCGATTACGCCGTAGATGGTGGCTTTGCTGCTTGATGAAAGTTGCTGGGTGGCTCTGATCCGGTCGTATGGAACTGCAGGGAAGCAGGCCTTCGCGATCCAGCTATCGGCCAGACATCATCTGCCTTCGCTTCTTACGTAATGTTTCAAGCAAGATGCGAAAGGCAGGTTTTGTCTGTCGGGCACTTGGGTAGTAAATGTGATAGCCGGGATAAGGTGGTGTCCAGTCGGATAGCACCTGTACCAGACGCCCCTTTCTTATGTCCTCAGTGACCAAAGCTACAGGTGAAAAGGCAAACCCCAAACCGCGCAGAGCCGCAGAGCGGATTGGTAAGATGCTGTTGAAGGTCACGGACCCACTCACGGCGACTTCTTGCGTTTCATCGCCCTTCTCAAATTCCCAGGCATAGATGTTGCCGTAGGTCGGCAAACGCAAATTGATACATTGGTGATTGACAAGATCTGATGGCACTTGCGGGGGTACGCGATCCTTCAGATAGTCAGGTGCAGCCACCACTACAAGCTGGAGTTCCGGTCCTATGGGTAGGGCTATCATGTCTTTTGCAATCATGTTCCCAGATCGAATCCCGGCGTCAAATCGGTCGGCCACGATATCTGTGAGCCCAGAGTCAATGACGATTTCAATATGAATGTCCGGATAGGCTTTGCCGATCTCCTCGACGGTGGGCATGAGCACCGCTTCGACAGCATGTTCGTCGCAACTGATACGAAGGTTGCCGGCCGGTTTATCCCGCAACTCAGACAATCCCTCCAGATGCGTATCCAACTGCTCCAACATCGGAGAGAAGACAGACAGGAGGCGCTCCCCGGCCTCTGTTGTCATGATACGCCGCGTTGTCCGGTTGAGCAGTTGAACGCCCAGTTCGGCCTCAAGCTTTCTGATCGTGTGGCTGACCGCCGAGGTGGAAATGCCGATCTTTGCCGCCGCTGTCGTGAAGCTGCCCGCTTCGGCGACCGCAACAAACAAACTCAGATCATTCAGATTAGGTCGTTGCATTGTGAAATTTTACTCAACATATCATCCCATTTATCACATCTGGTTTTATAGCAATCCGCCACTAAATTGCCAATGACGAAAATAATCAGGGAGGGAGGCTCTGAGCTCACGAAACAGTCAGGACTACAGAATGAGTGAACAAAAACAACCAAACACGGCAGCTTGGGGTGCTGTCTTCGCTGTTGCGGTAGGTGTGGCGGCCCTGATTACAGTAGAATTCCTGCCCATAAGCCTGCTTACCCCCATGGCAGAAGGGCTCTCCATTTCCGAGGGTGTCGCCGGGCAATCCATTTCAGCAACAGCACTGATTGCGATCTTTTCCAGTCTGTTTGTCACCCCGCTCACCCGCGGTATCGATCGCCGTATCGTGGTGCTTGGCTTCTCAGTACTACTCACATTGTCGAGCATTATTGTCGCTTTGGCTCCGAATTTTGCCTGGCTGGTAATCGGGCGAATGCTCCTGGGATTGGCTCTGGGCGGCTTCTGGGCATTGGCGGCGTCTCTTGCCATGCGGTTGGTCCCTGGCAAGGACATTCCCAAAGCCCTATCTATCATTTTCGGCGGTGTTTCCGTATCCATGGTCGTCGCCGCTCCCCTGGGGAGTTATCTCGGTGCTGTTATAGGATGGCGGGGGGTGTTTCTTGCTGCATCTGCTTTCGGAGTAATCTGCTTTCTTTGGCAAGCGATTGCATTGCCATCCATGCCGGATCGATCTCGCAGCAATGTCTCGGCCATTTTCTCTCTTGCCGCAAGATCTGATGTAAGAGTGCCGATGCTGGCGATCTTCACTGTCTTCCGCGGCAACTTTGCCTTGTTCACCTACCTTCGACCATTTCTGGAGCAAGTCTCTCATTTTGATGTAGCAGCCCTATCGCTCATTTTGCTCGGTTTCGGCATCGCCAATTTCATCGGCACGACTTTTTCATCCTTGCCGCTCAAATACTCTTTGCATGGCACGCTTGCCATCGTGCCGATGGTGATGGGCGTGAACGCTGTTCTGATGGCAGTCTTTGGCACTCATCAGGTCGCGATCGCGATGCTGATATTGCTGCACGGAGCGGGCTCGGGGCTTGTTCCTGTGGCCTGGTCGACGTGGGTCACACGAGCGCTCGGAGATGAAGCGGAGGCTGCTGGAGGATTGCAAGTGGCAGTCATCCAATTGGCCAATATGGCAGGTGCCATGGCCGGAGGCTTTGCCTTCGATTCAATCAGCCAATTTGCCCCCATGGTGTTGGGTGGGATGTTGCTGACCCTCACTTTTCTGCTTGTCGGATTTGGCATGACACGTCGTGACAGAAAAGGAGCGGTCAATGCCTGAACCGCAATTTGCAAGGAAAGCAGCAGAGAACCGATCAACATCTGCTGGGATGCTACCGTTGTTGCAGGTCATGGGCGTCGTCCTTCTGGGCTTTGCGACCATAGGATTGGGACTTACAACTCTTCCAGTTCATCTCCACGATGGCCTGAAGTTTGCCCCTTTCATCGTGGGCGTTGTATCAGGTGCGCAGTTTTGTGCTGCCATCGTTACCCGGTTCTGGGCCGGCAATCTTTCTGATCGCAAGGGAGCGCATGTCGCTGTTCGGATCGGTCTTGCTCTTGCGGTAGCAAGCGGGGCTTTCTATTGCTTCTCCGTTTTTGCCGTGACGGACCGCCTGAATGCTCTGGTTCTGCTCCTGATCGGTCGCACTTTGCTGGGTGGAGCAGAAAGCCTGATCATCACCGGTGGCATTGCCTGGGGATTGGGACTGGTCAGCAGAGAACGCCATGGCAAGGCGATTTCTTGGGTTGGCATGGCCATGTTTGCCGCTCTTGCCTTTGGCGGCCCCATGGGTGGTTGGCTCTATGAGCAATTGGGGTTCGCTCCGATTGCAATCGCCACATTTCTGGCGCCTTGCCTGTTGCTAATCCTGACCAGTGCAATGCCAACAGTGCCAGCCGTTCGCACCCAAAGGGGCGGTATTGTCAAAGTGATGCGTGCGGTTGCGCTTCCCGGCTTCGCCTTTGCTCTGAGCGGCATGACCTACGGCGCAATGATCACATTCATAACATTGCTCTTTGCCGACAGGCAATGGACCGGGCAAACTCTCGCCTTTAGCCTGTTTTCCATCTGCCTGATTGTTGCGCGTCTTGTTGGGGGGGGATTGCCTGATCGTGTTGGCGGGGCGCGTCTTGCCAAATGGTGTCTATTGCTTCAGGCAGCCGGACTGTTGCTGATCTATCTCGCACCGGAACTGACCGTGGCGCTTCTGGGCGTCGCTGCCACAGGGATGGGCTTTTCGCTGGTGTTTCCCAGCCTCGGGTTGGAGGCCATGAAACGGTCTCCCCCAGATGCCCGTGGCATGGCGATGGGTCTTTACAACGCCTATCTTGATATCTCACTTGGGCTGTTCAGCCCGGCACTGGGATTGGCAGCCCAATGGTTTGGCTTCGAAGCCGTATTTCTGCTTTCAGCAGTGGCAGCCGCCAGTGCCATCCCGCTGGTTAGCCTCATGACATCGAGAACAGAAGTGTCAGAGCTTGCAGTGACGTGAACCTAAGGTTTTCGCGGGGTGTTCTCGACCAGATAGTCAATCAACGCGCGGATGCGTTTGGCGCGCTGGCTGTTTTGCGGAAAATAGAGATAAACCGGAGGGTAGGTCCGCCAATGGGGCTCAAGCACCGGCAGCAGGGTATCACGATCTGGCAGCCTGTCGTAAAGTGGCTCAAACAGGCGGCCAATCCCGAGGCCCTCGCGTATAGCGTCGGTGATCACCTCGGTATCATTGGTAACCAGCCGTGATGGCATGTCGATAGTTAGCTCTTCGCCATCCCGCTCAAGGATCAGCGGCAGGATACGGTTTGCCGTGATGAAGCGGTAACCGATCAGCTTGTGGCTCGACAGGCCTGCCGGATCATCAGGAAGATCATGACACCGAACATAGGCTTCAGAAACATAGAGCCCTTCCCGGAAAGGATCCATCAGGCGGCGAGCTACCATGCCTTCTTCAAGCCGGTCACCAAATCGGATGCCCATGTCGAACCCCTGCTCAAGAATATCGATGGTACCGTCGTAGAGGGATATCTCGAGGCTGATGTCAGGGTAGGCTTTGCAGAAGCGACCAAGCAAGGGTTTCAGAACCGTAAGATAGGCGAAACGGGCAACCGTGATGCGCACAGTCCCGCTCGGAGTCTGGCCCAGATCCTGAACGCTCTCGACCGCAAAGCGCAAGGATTGCAAGGCATCGCTCGTGCGATTGAGCAGCATCTGCCCTGCTTCAGTGATCTCCAACCGTCGGGTGGTGCGGTTGAATAGAGGCACGCCCATGGTCTCTTCCAGCGCCTTGAGAGACTTGCTGATCGCGGGCGACCCAAGCTCCAACCGCCGGGCTGCGCCAGCGATGCTGCCCTCTGCGGCAATTTCCTGAAACACCGTCAGCTGACCATAGAGTGCATTGTCCATCGGCATGTCGTCTCTCCAAACTCTTTCCAATATGGAAATAATAATTTCGCAGATAGCGATCTAATCGTCAAGAGTTCGACATGCTATATCCGCTTCATCAAACCCGACACGACACATTCAAGGAATACAACAATGACAAAAATACTGGTCATTTCCGGCCATCCCAATCTGGAGGCATCGCTTGCAAACCGCACCATTCTGGGGTGACTTGCAAGATGAGGCGGGCCTCACGATCGAGACCAGATATCTCGATCGCCTCTATCCTGACTTCAACATTGATGTCGCGGCCGAACAGGCAGCTCTGGTCTCTGCTGATGTCATCGTCTGGCAGTTCCCCTTCTACTGGTATGCCCTTCCGGCCTTGATGAAGAAATGGGTCGATGACGTGCTGGTCTTTGGCTTTGCCCATGGAGTGGGCGGCGACAAGCTACAAGGCAAGAAGATGGTTCTCTCCTTCACGACGGGGGCAGGGGCAGAACTCTATAATCATGGTCAGGCGATGAACTTCACGGTCGAGGAATTCCTGCCGCCATTGCGCCAGACTGCCAGCCTTTGCAGCATGGAGCTGCAACAGCCGATCTATTCCAATGGCATGAGCTTCATTCCCGGTGTCAGTTCCGACGAGCATAAAGCCGAGGTCGAAGCACGCGCCCATAATCATGCCGACCGGCTGATGGCCCTGATCCGCACTCTCTGAACAAAGCTTTACTCCGAAAAGGAAAGCCCAATGAGCAAACCAGCCTATTTCGTCCTCGAAATCGCCATTCACGATGAGGAGGGCATGAAGCCCTATCTCGAGAATGTCGGGGCGACAATTGCCGCCTATTCTGTCGAGCCCCTCGCCAATGGTGGCAAAATTGTTCCTCTGGAAGGCGAAGCACCCAATGGCAAGGTCGTCATGCTGAAATTCGACAGCATGGACGATGCCCGATCCTGGTACGCCTCGCCGGCTTATCAGGAAGTTTTGAAGCATAGGCTCGCCGCAGCAGACAACCGGGCCTACTTCGTTGAAGGCCTGTAACCCGGACCATACAGATCAAGGGAATTGAAAAATGCAGAATAATATCGAAAACAAGACCGTCATCATCACCGGGGCCTCTTCCGGCATTGGCGAAGCCACCGCAAAACAGCTCGCATCCAAAGGGGCCAAAGTCGTTCTCGGCGCACGACGCGCTGACAAGCTTGAGCAGATCGTTACAGACATCACCTCAGCCGGTGGCGAAGCCATCTATCAGGTGCTCGACGTGGCCAGTCAGGCCGAGAACGACGCCATCGTGAAACTGGCAAAGGAAACCTTTGGCCGCGTTGATGCCATTTTCCTCAATGCCGGTCTGATGCCAAGCTCTCCCGTCTCTGCGCTGAAGACCGATGAATGGCACCGCATGGTCGATGTCAACATTACCGGTGTGCTGAATGGTGTGGCAGCTGTCATGCCTGAATTCACCGCTCAGAAATCCGGTCACATTCTGGCGACCTCGTCCGTTGCCGGTCTGAAGGCCTATCCGAATGCGGCCGTTTATGGCGGCACGAAGTGGTTCGTCCGTTCCTTCATGGAAGTATTGCGTATGGAATCTGCCATGGAAGGCACCAACATCCGCACGGCAACCATCTATCCGGCAGCCATCAACACCGAGCTGCTCGAAACCATCAGCGACAAGGGCACTCAGGAAGGCATGAAGGCGCTCTATGACACCTACGGCATCTCACCTGACCGGATCGCCGATGTCGTCAGCTTCGCTCTCAATCTGCCAGCAGATACCACTGTCAATGAATTCACTGTCGGACCGGCAAACCAGCCCTGGTAATGCATGAAGCCTGCCTATAGCCGGAGGGGAGGGCAGGCCAACACGGCCAATGACAAGGTCGGACTGGCGGGCTGCCAACAAGTTGAAACAGTCTTCTCCAAAGGCTGCCCGCCCCACTTATACAAGAGTTTATCATGTCAGAAACAAAGAAAATCGCTCTCATCACGGGTGCCAACAAGGGCATCGGATTTGAAATCGCAACCAAGGTCGGATTGTCCGGTGCTTTGGTTTACATTGGTGCTCGCAACAGGGAACGCGGCATTGCCGCCGTTGAAAAGCTGGCAAAGATGGGCATTGATGCTCGCCATGTCTTGCTGGATGTTACCGATGTGGCGTCGGTTGAGGCCGCTTTCCAAACCATCGCCGATGCGCATGACCATCTCGACATTCTGGTCAACAATGCCGGTCTGATCGATCCGAAGGACACCGTCCCAAGTGCCATCGATCTGGACGTTATCCGCCATACCTTCGAGACCAACTTCTTTGGTGCGGTTCAAGTGGCCAAAACCATGTTGCCGCTGTTGCGCAAGGCCCCGTCTGGACGCATTGTCAACATCTCGAGCGGTCTCGGCTCTTTGGCACTCAACGAAGACCCGACATGGGAATTCGCCAATACCAAACTGATTGCCTACAATGCGTCAAAAGCTGCGCTCAACATGCTGACCGTTCAGCTTGCATGGGAGTTGCGCAATACCAACATCAAGGTGAATGCTGCAAACCCGAACTTCACTGATACCGATCTGGTTCCGGGAGTTGTTGGCGCCCAGCCCATCGAGGACGGCGCAAAAACAGCAATCGAGCTGGCACTCCTGCCTGATGACGGCCCAACCGGCGGTTTCTTCGAGAATGGCGAACGGTTGCCATGGTAACAGAACGAGCGATCCCTTGTGTCACTCAGATGCAAGAGATCTTCTCATTCTCCTATCCCGCTCCCCGCCCAAATTGAGACCTCAATTGACCAAACAAGTTTCACAAAAACCCGCGTCGGTTGGCATGTCCAATCGCCTCGTTCTTCTTTTCGCCCTTGCAGGTGGCATTGCAGTGGGCAACCTCTATTGGGCGCAACCGCTACTCACGGAAATGGGAAACAGCCTGAAGGTGGGTGAGGCAAGCGCCAGCCTGCTTGTAACCATCACCCAGATTGGTTACGCGCTTGGCGTCTTTCTCATCGTCCCGCTGGGTGATGTGGTCAACCGGCAAAGACTTGTGCCAGTGCTGGTCGTCTGCTCATCCGTGGCATTGGCTGCCTGTGCCCTCGCGCCTTCCTATTCGTTTCTGACGATCGGGCTTTTGGCCGTTGGTCTCTCAACGGTCACCGGCCAGCTTCTCACACCCCTTGCTGGCGATCTGGTCGAGCCGGACCGGCGCGGAAAGGTGATCGGTCAGATCGTTTCCGGCCTGCTGACCGGCATCCTGCTATCAAGGACCATCAGTGGCTTTGTCGGGGATTTGCTTGGCTGGCGAGCCATCTACTGGATCGCCGCCCTGGTCTCGATGATCATTGGTGTGGTTCTGTTTGCCGCTCTGCCCCGAGACACCAAACGCCAGGGCCTTTCCTATCCATCCCTGCTGAAGTCCGTCTTCACTCTGGTCCGACGCTATCGGACGGCGCAGATCACATTGCTTCTTGGCGCAATCGTCTTTTGCGTCTTCAGCATGTTCTGGACCGGACTGACCTTCCTTCTCAGCACACCTCCTTTTTCCTATTCGTTATCACAAATTGGTCTGGTGGGCCTTGCCGGGTTGGCTGGCGCTCTTGCTGCGCAACGGTCCGGCGTGTTGCACGACAAAGGCCTTTCGGTTATCGCCACAGGCGTTGCGCTGATCATAGCGCTTTGCGCTCTTGCCATCGCAGGGCTTGGCAAGGCGACCATCATCACAATTCTTGTGGCCGTGCTGGTGTTTGATATTGCGGTTCAAACGATGAATGTTCTCAACCAGACACGCCTGTTCTCTGTCGATGCCTCCGCGCGCAGCAGGCTCAACACCGCTTTCGTCAGCTGCAATTTCATCGGAGGGTCAATAGGCTCCTCGCTGGCAGGCTTATTGTGGGAACACGGCGGTTGGAAGAGTATCATTCTTATCGCAATGTGCCTTCTTTCATTGGCCTTTATCCTCTGGTGGACGGCCAAGGCTGATCTTCAGGGTTAGTTGTCGATGCTTGACACGCCATCGCCGTACACTGAATTGAGACGCTGCTTTGACGAGATGGAAACGGATGGCCCAAAAGAAAACGCCTATCAGAACCTATCCATATTCTTGCTGCGCGAAAACCTCTCCGATCTGATTGCTCTTTCGACCGTTGCAGAAGAATGCAGTTTTACGAAAGCAGCTGCACGGCTGAATGTCTCTCAGTCTTCTCTCAGCCACTCAATCAAGGCACTAGAAAAAAGATTGGGCGTTCGATTGCTAAACCGAACAACACGAGCTGTCTCTCCTACCATTGAGGGAGAAGGGCTATTACAGGCTCTGGGTCCGAGCCTCGATACGATTGAAAGGCAGCTAATCACCCTGACTGATAGACAGGGAAGTCCGATCGGAACTGTGCGTATTGCCGCCACAGATTACGCAATAGAAAAACTCCTTTGGCCAAAACTTGGCCCAGTCCTGAAGCGTTATCCTGATGTGAAAGTGGAGTTCGTTATGGACTATGGCTATACGGACCTTGCCATATCACAATGTGACGCGGGGGTCCGCTATAGAGAGCAGGTTAACGAAGGTATGATTTCTGTTCGCATCGGCCCGGATGAGCGAATGCTCTGTGTCGGTTCGCCGAGATACTTTGAGGAAAAGGGAATACCGTCTTCCCCGGCAGACCTTGACGAGCACGAATGTATCAACCTACGTCTACCGACCCATGGGGCACTTTATGCATGGGAATTTGCAGAAGAAAATGGTCGTGAAACCAGCGTGAAAGTAAATGGCCAACTTTGTTTCAACACCGCGCCGCCTATTCTTCATGCCGCGCTTGAAGGGTATGGTCTGGCACTCTTGCCAGAATTGTTAATCAAACAGGAAGTCGAGGAGGGTAGATTGCGAATCTGCCTTCAGGAATACTCACCTCGATTTCCCGGTTTTCATCTCTACTATCCAAGTCGCCTGCACAGCTCGTCTGCCTTTCGTGTGGTGCTGGATGCCCTCAGAGAACGCTCATGAGCAGCCGGCAACCTAGCCGATTTGCTACAAAACAGGCGGCCCTGTCGAACCAATTCGATTAATCGACGCGAGGCGTTCTTTCCATTGAGAGAACATAAATTATAATCGAAACAAACATCACACTGTAGTTGGCTGCGTCTCTTGATAAAATGGACAAATACAATATTCATCGGAGTCCCTTGCTCGATGAGTGTCATACTATCCCAGCCGCTCTTCATAATCCTTCCGCGCCTGTTCGATCGCTTCAAAATGCGCTTCTGCCCATTGCCATACCCCGCAGAAGGCTTTGCTCAAACCAAGCCCCAACTCGGTCAAACGATACTCTACCTTTGGCGGAACAACCGGATAGACAGTGCGCGTTACGAGCCCATCCCTTTCCATGGCGCGCAGGGTTTGAGTCAGCATCTTCTGGCTGATCCCTTCGCACGCCCGGCTCAATTCTCCAAACCGACAGCATTCATTGTCCGTCAGGATTTCGATCAAGAGCATGGTCCACTTATCAGCAACACACCCGATAATCTCTTCGACCAGTCTGTCGATTGCCGGGTCCGATTGCGGAAGGTTGCGCAGTTCTTCTCGCAGGGTGCGCTTGGACATTTTTCTTACACTCTCTTTTTGGTATGTATAAATCTTTCTGGTGCCTACTTTCGAATTGAAACAATAATGAATATGTTCCAGCCAGTCAAACAAAAGGAGGCCACCATGGCTATCACCAATCGTACCATTCTTATCACTGGCGGAAATTCCGGAATTGGCCAAGCTCTTGCTGAAGCGCTCCAATCAAAGGGAAATCGTCTGATCATTACAGGACGCAACCCAGACACCCTTAAGGCGGTCCTGGATCAGAATCCGGAGATGGCCGGCTATGTTCTAGATGTCACAAATGAAAAAGAACTGGCTGAATTTTCGAGCAAACTGCTTTCCGAACACCCGGATCTCGATACCGTGATCCTTAATGCAGGTATCATGGAAGCAGAAGACTATACCGCAAATCCAGTGGAACTGGACGTCGCGGAGCGCACCATCTCGACCAATTTTCTGGCCCCAATCCGCATGGCGGCAACCTTGCTTCCCCATTTGCAAACGCGCCCGCAAGCATCACTCTTGAACGTATCTTCTGGCCTAGCCTTTGTGCCAAGAGCCGCCAATCCGGTTTATTCTGCGACAAAGGCCGCTATTCATTCTTGGACACAGTCGCTGCGCCATCAACTTAGAGACACAACCGTCACTGTCCATGAAATCGCACCACCGCTCGTAGCAACCGAGTTGACACCTGGGCAATCACAATGGGCGGCCGCAATGCCTTTGATCGATTTCACAAATGAAGTGGTTGAGATACTCTCTCGGGATGAGGTGCCCGATGAAGTTCTCGTGACACGGGTCAACTTCCAACGGAACGCAGAAGCAGAGGCGCGCTTCGAAGCAGCGTTCAAAGCAGTAAATGGCTAAACTTAGAGACCAGCTTAAGGCCGATCACGCTTCGGCTAAAAACTGCTGAGAGGTTTCCCCGCCCAGGGCTTGCCGCAGGGCGGGGACTTACTCACCAATAATAGTCGTGAGGTTTGTGATTGAGTGGCCAAGCAATATTGTCAGGGTCGGCCCCTCTCAGTATTTTGTGTTCAAGGCCACGACGGTGGGCTCGAGCAGGGCCTGTGTGACGCACCTTGTCCCACCAACGGGGATAGTTGGAGAGCCAATCGTAGTTTCCACTCTTTATGCGACGATTGAGTTCACGCGCAGAATAGCCATTTGACGCGGAAGTTCGAGGGTATTTACGTTTGAAATGAGCCATATAAGGTCTCCTTGAAGATTGGTACTTACATGGCACACCTCCTTTCGATGATGTTTGCGCTCAGTTTGAGCAGAATAGTTGAAATGTAGTTGCCTTTACAGGCAAATTCTGAATGTTGGCCCGGAAACATAGCAATAACGAATAAACCATCCGATATAGATGCACTGGGCGATTTTCATCTCGATATGACGACGGATGCTTGATAAGCCGCCATCTATAGCAAATCTGTTTTGAAATACCAGCGATACCCAATCCGGCAACCAAAGTTCAGACCTACAGGCGACCTACAGAGCAATTCGGACCGCCGAGAAAGAGAAGGGGCCGAAGCCCCTTACACTATGCAACTGCAACAGCGTCATCAATCCCTGCTTCTTCGTAGAGATCCTTGGCGAGCCAATCATAGCCGAAGAAATCTTTCACCTGATCAAGAGTGTCGCAAACCTTGGCCGAATAGAAATCGCGTTCGCCGTCCCTGGCTGTGTAGTCAATGCGGCGGCAGATATATTTGCCGCCTTGGGTCTTGTAAAGGCCATAGCTCCTACAACGATCGCGTTGGTCACTATAGTCAAGACCTGCAGCCTGATTGTCAGAGCTTGCAACACTCGCAAGACACTGGCCGGTAAAAAGCAAGCTCGGAGCATCATCAACCTTGAGTTTGTAGGTCGCCACTTCTGAGTTTTCATCGACATCAATGTCGGTTACCTGCTCAATGATCAACTTGCTATAATCGACGTCTGAAAATGCGCAAGGCAGATTGGGCGCGAGCTCATCGATGTCCATTTCAGACCCGTTGTCGTCGATTATCGACGCTCCTTTCAAAACCCAGACGTCGCCTATACCATCTGTTGTTGTTGTAAGGGAGGCCGGATCGTGATCGTCGTAGCCAAAGTACTCTGAATAGGTAACTTCAATACCTCCGTGCTCTGAGACTTTGGATGCCCAACCCAAGACACGAGGGATCACGACATCCCTGTAGACCTGCTTCTGACCGTCCCATGTTGTGCTGTGATGTTTAAATTCGTCCATAACCTCGTGGAATTGGCTCTGGTTCCAGTCACCGCGGGCAAGCATTTGTTTGAATTCTTCGAAAGGGATTTGTCTCATCGTTTTGTCCTATTCCCGGAATTTCCGCCGGAGCAGTTGCAGAATTATTCCTGCAATCAGGAAGTAGGTCCGTTTTGATTCAAACAAAAATAATTATTAATATTTTTTTAAATTTCGAATGGTGCTTTGATTTATAATGATTTTTTCGGATTAATTGTCTTGTCTCTACGATTTTTCAGGCGAGGCATGCTCTGGTATGGGTTTTATTTTGCTGCCAATGCGGAGCTTTTGGCGTCAGGCTGGTAATTTCTGATCGAAATGACGATTTTCTCGTTCTTGTTTAAATATTTTTTCTTCTTCACGGAGTATATAAGGTCATATCCTATGATCTTGTTAAGTCTTGAAACGGACCTTTGCACCTTTTGAGTGATCGCTGGGTTTCTGGAAATTCCATATTCTTCCTTTAATGAGTCTACATTTAAGATAAATTGCTTGTTGATCATATTTTTTACGATTGTTGCCTTGAGATATATTTTGATATCAAAAATATCTGTGATCTCTACAATATCCCTCATCTCGACATATGCATAATTTGATGGGGCAATCATCTCCGCCTTGATGGTTTCCTGCACATCCCATTCAAGGTAATCGACACCCTCTTCTTTCACAAAGCGAATGGTATGAAGCAGAGGGTCGCTTTCCAATTCGGCCCGTCTGTTGCAAATGTCGATGAGGACGTGAATTTTCTTGATCAGCTCGCAATTTGAACGATAGGCTGCAAACCCCGATGCTTTTCGCAGGAATCCCAGATAGATCCGATAGGGTGGGATCACATCTCGCCGGAGATTATGACTGCTGAACCAAAGCAATGCGATTAATATGCGGGTAGCTGGCCCATTTAGGCCCGTCATGGAATGGATGATGTTGCAAACCATGCCGGGCAACGGATAACTGGGTTTGATATTAAGCTCTTGAGCGACGTATTCCAGCGAGGCCGAGGATAGTGATTTATTGCGTGATGCCATGTCTTTGTCCGGAATTCTTGTCACTCATGCTACATGGGGTCGTTTCAGTGGCAAACAAAACAGTATTTACATCCTGAACCGGAAAAAAGCTGCCTTGCTGCGAATCCGAGACGATGTGTCCTCGAAAGCCTCTTTCATCAAGACACATAGCCTAGTTAGGAAGGGAAGGTGCCATGTAACAATTATCAAGGACAAGAACACATCCTTTCTCATCGCTTCTGTGTATTCTTATTTATTCGGTTTGATTCTGAACATTTATAAACCCATTTAGTGAGTCGAAATTTAACAATAGATCCAGATGTATACGGAAGATTCAGTCACGGTTTTCTTACTTGCCGTCACAGTTTTGGAGCGCTCGATCAACCTTTTTAGCAATTGGATCAAGATTTTTTCGGAATGGATCAACCTTTTTTCGGAATGGATCAAGCTTTTCCGCGTAGGCCTTATTTCTAGACCAGGCTTTCGGTATTGCTGAATAACCGGCGTGTAGTATGTTCTTCGGGGGGAGGAACTCGTGAAGGTCGCGAGCTATTTTACGTTAATTCTAACATGGTCAAAATTCTCTGAACGAATGACTCAGATGCAGTCTGACGGTGTTTTCACCGATATAAAGTGAATGCTGATGAATGTGCCGTATATTCGAAACTCATACCACCATGTCGCCGGACCATTCCCTTTCTCGATTAGGTGAAGAACAGGATGGCAATCATTATGAAGTGAACGCACTATTTCGAGATGTTGTTCCACTGTTCGGATCAGAAGAGGTTTGCCAGCTGCATAGAATATGTACCCGAGGAGGTGGTCTTCAGAAGTTCGAAAGCGGATGACACATGCGTGACCATGTTGGAACCGAATTGGCAAGATTTCCGGTTCACAAATAGATCGCCAAAGCCGCCAAATGAGAACCGTCTTTTCACAGATCAACGACGGGAGTGCCTTTTTGCAAGGAAATGCTACCGTTTATGGTGTTTTGGCCATGGAGTTAAGGGGGCGGGGTCATTCCAAATGTTTGGGCACGGGAAGTACGATAAGCTTGTGCAAGGCCAATTTGTCCTCAAGGGTCATGTCATCGCCATAGAGTTCGCGATCGCGGATAGCCTTGACGCTGTGGCCCATCAATTCGCCACGGTCGTCATTGGGCAGTTGAACCTTTTTGAGGCGAGATTCAAACGAGTGCCTTGTGCCGCCAACTGTGTGCTTCTCGGAAGGCAGCAGGTCTCTTTCCCTGAGAACCTTGTTTATCGTGTTGGAATAGTTGCTGTTGCCACGATACTTTGGAAATCCTTCAGGGTGCCGTTTGGCTGCTGCCAGAGCGACACCGACGAGGGGTACCATCCTTTGAGAAGCTGTATTCTTAACCTCGCGACACATATCTCCTTCTTCCACCTTGATATGAAGGTGCGGGATCGGATGATCCAGCACGATGGCATGCGGGGGCAAATTTGAAATTTCGCTCTGACGGCACCCTGTTTCGATGGAAATCAGCAGAATGTCGATCGCTTCGTCATTGATGCCATCCAAAGCACCAGGGGCAAACCATTTCTCCGTCATCCAGTTTACCGGGATCTCGAGTTTCCGGTTGGGTTTCTCATAACGGTCCTTCTTGATGCCAATGCCCTGATAAGGCTTGGGCGGTTCAGTCATTCCGATGCTTTCGTAATAGGCGCTTAGCATCGAACGCATGAGGATAAAATCCTTGTTGGCAGTATCAGGCTTTGTTTTTCCCGAAGAGACTTTGTTCTGCCAGAACATCTTGTGTTTTTGAACAGCGGCGGCGTCGATTTCTGATACGAGGATGTCCTTGTTTCCGATTGATTTCATCAGGTTTCGGACCGCCTTTTTCCTTGGGTTACGCCATTTGCGCAATTGGTCGTCATTCTTGTGCTTGTTGTTATGAGCGCAGAATTCTTCAACAGTGGCCACCAATTCTGACAACCGCAAACCTGGCTCTTCAACGCCTCCGAGAAGAGCACGGGCAGCCCCAATATCATCTCCTTCTGCAAGTTTTTCGAAGCGAACCAGGGTCTCCTCCAGCGGAGCCAGCAGCAATGACTCAGACGGCAGATAGTTGAGACCTCGCTTTTTGACGATATCTTGAGCAGCCCGGTAGGCATCTGGATTATTCGGCTGGTCCTGAAGAAGCTTCAAAGCCTCAAGCTCGTCCAAGATTCCCTTCCTCATGGCTGGAACCAATTCGGCGGCCTGGCGAGCGCTGTCTGTCTTCAATGTTCGATGGATCTCGGTCTTTCCAGCGATGCCGACATATTCCTTCGGGACCCGCATCCTGAAATGGAAAGTTCCTTTACCACGCTTGATCAAACCGCTCATGAATTGTACCCTTTTCACCGGTGTTGCAACGTCGTCCGGCCAACGACGGTTGCTACACTTTTTGCTACACATTCCGTTTGAATGCTCACAATGCAAGTAGGGCTAAACTTCTAGAAACAAAAAGAAAAATCAATATCGGCCAGATCCGCCAGAAGGACTCTCTCTCCGCCATTTTTCTGATAAATTATTGAAATCAATTTATTTTTTGAAATTTTGTGGTTCTTTCCCCTCTTTTCTTCCCTCTGTCATATGGTGAGTTTTTGAGCTTTCCTGAGCTCATCACCGTTTCAGGCGCTGTATTATAATCACGTTTGATACGAGAGGTGTGGGGTCAGTCGTAGGACTGCGGAGACTTGATCCACCCCCACTGAGTTGGTCTATCGTTATAGCTATTAAAATGGAAAATTCGATATGCCAAACAACAGCCCAAGATCGAGGAAAGTGTCACGAAGTTGCGGCAGGTTGAGATTTTGGCGGGGAAAGGGATGCATTGTCTTGATTGCATCCGGCAAATCGGTGTGACTGAGCAAACCTAATACCGGTAGAAGAAAAGTACAACGGAATCGGCCGTCGATTGTTTGAGAAGCGAAACGTGCCATTTGCGGAGCACACACATTGGAACTTTACGAAGTATTTTGGTTATTGCCTCGAAACAGACGCACTCAAAGGAGAAGCGTCGAGGCCATTTTGCCTAGAAGCTTAATGAATTGCATTAGTCTCAGATTGAATCTTGTAAAAATTCAGTAGATAATTGCACTGCAATCCTTGCGAATTGTCGCACCAAGCTCAGAGATTTCTAGCCAAGATAAGCTACGCAGCCTAAGTTGTAGTCTCAATCATTTGGGGACCGACAAGACTGTCTGAACGTTAGGTATGTGCATGTTTTGGGAACATTTTTTTCGATTGGTAAAAAAGCATGCGATGCTGTTTCTACTCATTCCACTGATTTGCGGATTTGGTGCAACCTTGATTGCCCGACATGAATTTACTTCCTCGGACCCAAGCCAGAATTCTTACTACGGATACAAGCAAAGCATTTTGGCAAGTCTAGGAGCTTATGCTCCTTATGCCTTTATGGAAAAGGGCGGCATGCTGGATGGCTACATTATCCAGTTGACGCGCGCCATAGGGCGGGAAATGCGCGCTCGCATAGACATCGTCAGCCGAAAACTCGACGATACTCAGGAATCTGCCATTATTAGAGATGTAGATGTTGTTCTATGTATGGTTCAAACCGAGAGAACCAGACAATATTTCGATTTCACCAAGCCTTACGCAATCAATACTTTCACACTGGTCAAAAGAAAAGGCGCTACTGCCCCAAGCGACTATCACAATGCGATCAACGCAGGTCGTTTCGTATTCAATACCGACGGGGCCTATTATGAGCTAAATCATGAGAAGATCTCCAATGCAGGCCTTGCTCCAACAGCCGAAGACGCATTGCGAATGATCGACAGTGGCCAATATGACTACACAGTTCTTGAGAATTACACTGCTCAAAGAATCGTCGGAATGATGTATCTTGAGAATGTTGAGATCGCAGGCGATACAGACGAAATCGTTGAATACAGCTTTGCTGTGCGGAAAGGCAATCCTGAACTTCTGGATATCTTCAAACGCGGAATGGTCAAGCTTCAGAACACAGGGCAATTCAGTAAGATCCAGAGCCGCTGGGTTGAAAAACGCTTCTTGATCTCACAGAGTTCTCGAAATGTGATCATGTCTTCGATCATGATCGGCGTTGGAATCTCTCTGTTTGTCTTGCTTTTGTTTTTTGTCTGGACAGTGATGCTTCAGGAAGAGGTAGGCATTCGGACCGCTGAACTGTCGTCTGAAATTGAAGTGCGGAAAAAGACCGAAGCGCAATTGCTCGCAAATCAGGCCCAGCTGATACAAGCGGACAAACTGGCTGCAATAGGAACGTTGGCGTCCGGCATAGCCCACGAGATCAATAATCCTAACGGATTGCTGCTATTGAATATTTCATTCATGAAGCGTTTGAGCTGCGATCTATTGAATAAACTGGATGAAAAAAAGCAGGACGAGGAAGAAGAGCTCGCAGGTATCCCGTATTCAATGCTTAAGGAGCATTTGCCAAACCTGCTGAATGACATGGAAGTTGCTTCCACTCGTATCGGCGAGATCGTTGAGGATCTGAAAGATTTCTCTCGTTCTGATGATAAGGAGTGGCGAGAGTATTTTTCTGTCAATGACTCTGTCCGGGCTGCATTGCGCTTGCTAGAGCACAATCTGCGAAAATCCACGAGCAATCTGGAAATCAAATTGACCCCCGGCCTACCCAAAATCTATGGTAGCATCCAGAAGATCGAGCAAGTCGTCATCAATCTGATACTCAATGCTAGTCAGTCAATAGATGACCCGTCAAAGCGCATTAGTGTAAGTACTAGTTGGAATCCCGACCGCAAAGAGGTGTCGATTTCTGTAGAAGATGAGGGTTGTGGCATTCCTAAAGAGAACCTTCCTGTTTTGCGGGATCCGTTCTTTACGACAAAGAGAGACACCGGTGGAACTGGTCTAGGCCTCTCGATCAGCGATACAATCGTCAAGTCACACAGGGGACAACTGGACATTACCTCAAAGGTTGGCAAAGGTACAAAGGTGACGCTGTATCTTCCTGTTCTCGATGAAGCTGAATTGAAAGATGATAATGAAAAACTATCCTGATTTCTCCCTGCTCCTCGTCGATGATGAAGAAGCCTGGCTTCGCTCACTTTCGATAGCTTTGCTTAGCGTGGCTTCAATCTCCAATGTTCTGACGTGCAAAAATGCGATGAACGTCATGGATATTTTGGCCAGAAATGATGTTGGTCTGGTTCTGCTGGACCTGACCATGCCTCATGTAAAAGGGGAAGATCTGCTTGTAGAGATCCGGAACTCATATCCTAACACCAAGGTCATCGTTGTCACCGGACGAAACGAGGTCGATACTGCTATTCATTGCATAAAAAAAGGCGCATTTGATTATTACATTAAGGTCTGGGGTGAAGGCCGTCTCGTTACGGGCATTCAGCATGCAATCAAAATTGTTGAACTTGAACGCCAAAGCCAAAATGTCTCGAACCACATTCTGGACAGAGAACTGGAGAAACCCGAAGCCTTCTCGGACATGGTGACCTGTAGTGACAAAATGATGGATATTTTCCGCTATATCGAGGCCATTGCCCCGAGCCGGGAACCCATCATTATCACGGGAGAAAGTGGTGTTGGCAAGGAACAGATCGCCCGAGCCATCCATGCTGTGTCGGGAAAGGGCGAGCTGATCAGCGTAAATATGGCGGGGCTCGACGATACTATGCTGGACGACACGCTGTTTGGTCATAAGCGGGGGGCCTTTACCAGTGCTCGCGATGAAAGAGGTGGCCTTGTTCAAAAAGCTGGTGATGGCACGCTCTTTCTCGATGAAATCGGCGAGTTGAGCATAACAGCCCAGGCAAAGTTGCTTCGTTTCATCCAGGAGCGAGAGTATTACCCGATCGGCAGCGATAAACCTAGCAAAGTATCATGTAGGATTGTTGTCGCGACCAATAGAGACATTTCAGAGGGAAGAAAAGACGGCACTTTCCGGAACGATCTGTTCTTCCGGTTTTCTCATCGCATACATGTCCCGGCACTCCGCCAAAGAAGAGAAGAAATACCGCTTCTGCTCTCCCATTTTATCGATCAGGCAACCGCAGTCTATGAACGTGATCGACAGACTATTTCACCCGATGCCTTGCTTTTCCTTTCACGCTATCACTGGCCGGGAAATATTCGAGAAATGCAGAAACTGCTATTCCACATGGCGAGCCTCAAGAAGAGTTGCCTTGAGGTGGACGATTTCGCCCCCCTGTTGGAAAATACTTTCGAGAGTGAAAACAATGTTGAGCGAGATAAAAATCTCTTGTCTCAGCTAATCGAGATGGAAGAATTGCCGACATTTCTGGAAATGAAGCAATTGATGACCAATGCGGCCATGATCCGTAGTAACGGCAAACAGGTCGTAGCAGCGAAAATGCTCGGAATCTCTCAACCCGCACTCAGTAAGCGTCTCAAGGCTGATCGCGAGGAATAAGACGAGGAATAAGACTGAGTGTGGCTGTTTTCATTGAATTGGTTTGCGAACGGCAAGTGCCAGACTTGCAAAAAGGAACCAGAAAATGAGTAACCCCAAGAGCCCGACGATGTGATGCCGGCGCGCCTTTGTGAAATCCAGGGATGGTTGAATCTCGTGCGGGGCGACGGGGAGATAATTTGCAGCGGCAAGCCTCGTCACATTGAGCAGATGGATGACAGGAACATTCTCTTCGTGCATGCGAAACAGCAATCCCCTCTTGGGATTATCGCAAGGTGGGAACCAGCGCAACAGTCCATTGCCTAGCAGGTGGGTTTCATTGATCCAACCGATCGCTGCCACATTGCCTCCGACATTGACAAAAGCAGTGGGGCGTTCTTCTTCGAAATAAAGACGCATGCGGCGTTCAACATCGTGCTCGACCATTTTGAATGTTCCTTCGTGTAAATAGGATACATTGTTGCGTTTTATAGCGTCTTCGCCTTCAGTAATTCCTGTTTCAAACAGGCCGCCATGTGTATCCATTATCCCGCCAAGGGACGCGTAAGTGCTGCGGATATGAAGCAGCCCTTCGTCATTGAGCCGTTTTTCCATGTCGAGCCAGGTGAAGCCATAAATGTTGGCTCCATAAATGGAGGAGCCTACAGACGAGATGATCATGGGTTTCAGCCCCATTGCTTCACTTGCGCAAAGGACCGCCATATTGAGGGCAGGAAAAGAGCCGGACAGTGTTACGGCGATCTTGTCGCCAGACTTGACACCAGCTTCCTCCAGCCATTTCACAACAAGCCCCGCGAATGACGGATTAAGAGACGTCTGTTTGGCTTGCAAATCTCCCAGGCTGGTCGTGATGTCGGAATATTCTACACCGATGAGTCCCGTGCCCGCAGGATCGAATTCCGGATTGATCGGCTCGCCATTTTCCAGTCGCATCGCGTGAAGTATTGTCAAACCCTGAAACATGAGCTGGCTCGCCTGTCTTTCCGTTTCATTGGGAATCCATGGGCTGCGAGCAACGTAAAAAAGCCCAGTCAGCAACGAGGCGATAGTGGCCACAGCCACCAAATATCCAAGCGTTTTTTGGGGTAATGTGATGCTGTAGGGACGCGGCAACAAAAACAACAGCAGCCGACCTGCAAGGCCTTTGGGTTGACTATCCGTTGCTGTCATCTGCCCTTCTCCTAAACGCTTTGGACACGGGAATGCTTTTGTGAGATCAAACTTGCAGCCACAACAACAGCTTCATGCTCAAAAAAACGAGGGTGGAAAGGACGAGCAATGCTAACAAGGTAGGGAGTGGTCCTTGCCTGTCCATCTCGCTCGCCACCAGTCCCGGTATGATGTAACCGACGACTTCTATCCGGCCCTGACCTAGCTCTGTGCCCATGAAGAGGGACAGCAAGACCCACTGCAGTGCAAATCCCATGAGGACGCTTACGAGAAACCGTCGCCTGCCGTAAAGGATCGTTACATATGAAAGGCATCTGGTCAGGAGCATGGTTGAAAAGGCGGTAAGCAAACATAAACCGATCAACCAGGGTTGATCGAAAGACAACCCAAAATATCCCGGAGCTATCAAACCGCCCGCAGTGAGGCCAGTCATCTCAAAAAGGAAGAAGCCGTATACGAGCGCGATGGCAATAGACTGAACTAACATGGTCCAGATTCCTCCCCTTTCGCACACAAGGGCCTCAAAGTGTTACGCCATTTTTCCCCTGCACCGTGACTGTTTCCCAGTCCAACCAGAAAAACACCGATCTTTTTCGTCTTTGAGGTGTAAGATTTCAAATCGAGCATAATCGACAAAGGATCACACCATGGTCTGACGAATTTCAGGTTGAGTTTGTTTTTGTAGTGCAGCCAGACGAATCCGGCATGATCGCCTTGGGGTATGACCAAATCGAACGTCGCCATGTGGGCGAGCCATTGACAAAATTCTGCGGTACGCAATGGCCTGTCGGCTCGTGTCGCCAGGATGGCCACCTTGAACTGGTTTGGCGGCACTCTGTTCTGTTTCAACAGAGAGTTTGTCGAAGAAACATCATTGGCCGAAAACAAATCAAGGAAACGAGCATTCAGATGGTCGCAAAAGGGTGAAGTACGGATGACCTGACAGGTTGGTGTGTACGATTGTCCAACCCTGTCTGGCGCTTCGAGGACACAAGACAGGATTGGTGAGCCAACGCCACCCGAACTCTTCTCTTCTGCCATCAGGTCTCTTAACGCGATTGCGAAGCTTGAGGACTGATCTGTATCCAATTCCGGAGTGATGGTCCTTATGGGGGATTTCCAATGCTTCGCTATCGTCTTGAGATCCTCAACCCCTTCCTCGGATGACGTAATCAACGGTCTTCCTTTGGGGATCATCAGACTAAGCGTGCGCAATACACCCGTGCGCCCCTTTCCCATGGTTTCAGCATGGTCTGGACGCCAGTTCGTAATGATGGCGTGCGTTGCCTGTAAAATTCGTTCAGATTGCCAAACGGTTTCAGGAGCCAAAGCCATTCCTTCAACGACCAGCGCGTCCACTCCCAAATGGGCAGCCCTATGAAGACATGCTGCATGCTCTTGAATACGTGCCGGTCCAATTCTGTGGATGGGGACTGAGCTGCCATCAGGCAATATATATTCAGGCGCATCCCCTGTTGTTTTCGCCAGAACTGACATCCCATTGGCTCGCAACATTCTGGCGCAGGCGCGCACCGTACTGGTTTTGCCTCTGGTTCCGTGGACGTGAATGCGAACGGGTATTCTGCCACGACATCGAGAGATCCAATAGCTTTCAAGGCCAAGAAGAGAAAGAACAAGGAGTAAGCAAGCCAAATAAAGCATGATCGAAACCGATGTGATGTTTTAGAATTGCGCCAGGCATGTGAGGAGAACCAGCAGGGAGCACGGGTTCTCCTCACACAGGTTGGTTTATGACGTCCAGGTCTTTGACCAGAGACGCCAATAGCCAGGCAATGCTCTGATCTCGGGTCGTTCGACGCCACCCTCTGGAAGGCGATTGAGATAGTATCCCACGCCATGTTCCATCAGATCTTCATAGGTGGGTAAATCTTCACCCCAAACGATTTCCGTGCCGGTCTCATCCGTGAAAGCAGTGGCCAATGCCTGCATTTCCTGAATGTTGCGGCCGACACGCAATTTGAGTGGACTGCCGATTTCAGGCCATGGAGCAAACAGGTAACCAAGCTTTGCAGCTTCATCATAAAAAGCGTCTTTGCCTTCAATCGTCAGCTTGGCGTCTGTGATGCCGCGAATCTTACCTTGCAGAGGGTTCACAGTTTCTGACGTGAAAGCATAGAGCCGAGGGAACATATCACCCATCTCAATATTGGAGAGGCCACGGAAAGAATCCGGAGAGGTTTCCATGCCGATGTTCAGATCTGCCATCTGCATTTCCATAACCGCCATACTGCCAACGTCCGCCGCCCGTTTTTGAGCGCTGAGAGCATTGACGAATGGATATTCGGGTTGCCCTTCATGCATATCGATTTGCAGATCGATATGCTCTGCACGATGCAGCATCTGAATGCCATAGGCGACATTTTCTGCAAAGGTGCCGTTGGGACGGCCTGGATAGGCCCTGTTCGGGTTACGGCATTCCTCCCCTGAATATTTCTGTTTGTGAGGATACTGAATGAACACCTCAGGATCAGGCCAATGTTCGGCAGAGTTTCCGGTACGGGACCCATACCTGAATTTACGCTCTGCTCCGTTTTCCTGCTTGATCGTGATATACTGAGGATGTGCTTCCTGCGGGTAGTTGTTGGTGTAACCGGTGTTACTGGTGTTGGGCATAACGATAACCCGGCCTTTTTTGACCGTTGCATGTTCGACCACGATCAGTGCCGTCATATTACCTGAAGGTTCGTCGGCATGGGTGCCGCCCAAAATCAGAAATGTGCCACCCGGCTCCTCTCCTTCCATGATATAGACTCTCGTGTCACCAAGAGTGCCCTTGAGGTCCGGATAATAGTCGCTGAGCCATTTCACCTCAGAGACCCCCGGGCCGGGAATAATGATGTCATCGTGCCACATCTGCATATAGTTCACGGTCAGAACCGCGCTCAATGCCAGTGATCCTGCAATGGCCATCAAACCAGTTTTCTTTGCGTTTGACATAATGATCTCCCTACTTGATGAACAGCAGACGCATGATGAAAGGAACAAGGACAATGATTGATGTGGCCTGTTCCCAAGGGTTCTTCGATTGCAAGACGATGGAGATAACCAGATAGATGATGTAGGCGGTCAGAATGGTATACATGCCCATCACAACCATATAGAGCGGTGGTAAAGTCATAGAATCCTCCTATCGGCTCAGAACGGTACGAACCAAGCAGCAAAGTCGTTGGCGAAGACGAGCTCAACCATAGTGAAAGCGATGGTGATCAGAACAGGCACCATGGTTTTCTTCAAAACTGGCATATAGTGAGGCTCATCGACGAGTTCCTGAGCGAAATATCCCCCCAGAGCGGACGGCGGTACCAACTGTGCAAGCACACAAAGCATGGATGTGCCAGCCACAAAGGCTATTTGATTTTCAGAGATCATAGCCAAGGTGAATGGAATACCCAGGATGACCGCAGCACCAAGATGGGTCAGTACACCGCCCAAAATCGGCAAGCTGATCGCCATGGCCACATACATCATGGCAGGAGCAATTGAGCCGACCATCATGGCTGTCAAAACCAGCAGACCTTTGGCGCCGGTCAAGGTTGTGACCTGGACCACTGCACCAACCACAAAGATCAGGCAGACAGTACCGAACACCCCGCCGCTCAGCGCGGCCTTGCAAGCCTGTACATAGTTAAATTTTTTGCCTGAGAAGAGCGCAACAAAGCTACCGACTATGAAAACCATCGGCGTCACGATGTCGGGGAATTCGCCTGGGAATGCACGAATGCAGACCATGATCGTGACAACAACTACAAATGGCACATAGGGCATGAAGGCGTTTTTGCGTTCCGGTTTTGGCAGAGCCGCTTCAATATCCTCAATCGAGGGAACTTTATACTGTTTCCAGCCAAGCCAGAACATAGCGAACAGTCCGGTCGGCAGGGTCAAGACCCAAAGGATACGGTCAAACCCTTCGTAAGGCATATTGATGCCACTGGCGATGATGATCGCTGGCAGGTTGACTGGAGGAGCCGCTGCACCAATGGATGTCACAATCGCGACGATCGCGGCAATGTTAAGGTTTGAAAGGCCGCAAATCCGCAAAATAACGACGGCAACCATGCCGGTACTGAGCACCGCAGCTGTGCCCACACCAGTGACCATGCCCGGGAAAAACAGCAAGACCATAACCAAAATGAGCAGAATAGCTGGTCTTTTACGAAAATTGATCAGGATGTCATAGGCAATACAATCAAGATTGCCTGCCCATTTCATTGCGGTCAGGAAGATCATGCCGCAAATAATGACAAGGTTGATATAGATATACCAAACAGGTCCCTCGAAAAGATGCCGGAACGGGTTGAAGCCTGTCACGATAGCGCTCAGCGCGACCGAAACGAACAAATTAAGGGCGATTGGGATGTTCTGCTTGAACTTATTGCCGAGCAGCATGATGACCGCATAGGAAATCAGCAACACAGCCAAGGCAGTTCCGGCGGTAAAGTACATTGCTTCACCGTGGGAGTGATCGAACATGGAGAACCTCACGGAATTTTTCAAAGATGGGCTCACCCCCCAGGCACTAATCCTGAAGAAAAAGCCATCAAGCCGAGACAAGAAAGAGCATGATCAGTGGATGAGAAGCACGACTGCATGCCCGGAATAACTAGGGACTCACTTTGCGCTCTGTCCGTTCCTTATCAATCGAGTGAGAACGGACAATATTGCACAAGGGAAAGCCGTCAGGGGGGGCTGACGGGCAAGTGCCGGCCCGTCAGCAATGGCCGGAAAACTACTCAGCTGCGTATTCTTTGAAAACACCGATCAACTTGATAGGTTTCTCAACTGCGATGAGTGGTTTCCCATCTGCCATTTTGTCGAAATAGCCATCGCCGTTGCCTTCTGCATAAACCAGGAAGGCATCGCCTTTGGGAGTGACGACGTCGAGCATTTTCTGGGACATTGCTTCACGGCCTTCAACGCCACCGATATGAATCAAAATCACAGGAATATTTTTGGCTTTTGCAGCATCCAGCAGAGCATTGGAACGTGCAGTTTCGGTGTCGAGGTTAACCCCGGCAACGCCAAAACCTTTGTGGCTAACGCCGACGGTGACCAGCAGAGTATTCTGACCATCCAGATCATCTGCGGTTGCCATCGGGTTGTAGGTGATGTCTTTCAGTTTGGCTTTCTTTGCCAACACCTTGACGGTGTTGCAATCGGGGGACTGCCCGATGGATGTAACGAGGACCGGAGACTTTATGGCTGGAAAGTCTGCGGCGGACGCTGCAGATGCGCCCAAACCAATGGCCATTGCACATATTGCAAGTAAAGTGCGGAAAGATTTCATGACAAATTCCTCTTGTTCCGGCACTTCCATTATGGAAGTGCCGGTTGTTCGGTCTTGGGGTATTGAAGTATTTGATCGGCTATTTGGCCGCTGGAATGATAGGCAGGATCACATGGGACGGATGCTTCGGATCCATGTAGATACTGTTATTTGCCACTTTCCATTCAGTCGCCAATTCTGGTAGCTCAGCCACGTTCATGTTGCGGCTATAACGAGGCCAGTTGGAACTGGTGACGGCTACGCGGATACGATGGCCCGGCTCGAAGACCCAGCTGTTCTGCCAGAGATCCACTTCATATTGATAGATTTTCCCTGGTTCGATCAGCGTTGGGGTGATGCCGGATTCACGGAAGCGAGCACGCTGGATACCGTCTGCAACAATGATAGACTTGCCTTCAGGTGTAACGTCAGAGAGACGAACAACCCAGTCCGTATCAACGGCATCAGAAGCCGCATAAAGAACCGCACGAATGTGACCGGTCAGTTCTTTAGGATCTTTCAGAACCGGGGTCGTGAAGGTAATCGTATTGACCTCAGCAGGGATCTGATCTTCTGGACCACTACCGGTTGATGGCAGACGAGAATCCTGGCTCAGAACGGCTTTGATGAGATCCTCATCAGCCTTCATCGATCCGGTTGTACCTGCGGATGGTGTACCTGTTGGATCCAGGGCAATAGCAAACAGGTTGTTGCCACCCCTTGTCGCGACAGGTTTCATCGGATCATATTCGTAAGTTACCGGTTCGACTTCTTTAGCCGGCGGTGTTTCACTCAATGAGCCATCATACAGAGCCTGACTGCTGCCACTGGTTTCCGCATTCAGATAGAATTTGGTATATTCAGTGTTTGGCAGAGGATAGTCTTTCTGGGTCCGCCATTCATTGGCGTTGAATGTCCAGGTATGAACCCGTTCGTCAGGATTAAAGCCTGGCCGTTGAAGGTCTTTCAGCCAATAGTCAAAATAGGCAAGACGCATCGCTGCGTGATCGTAGTTGGCAAGAGCGTCGCCGCAATTCACCTCTCCGACATGGTCCACGCCTTTTTTGTTTGCCCAAGGAATTTCAGCATGGTCCCACGGACCAATGAACAGGGTCTGGTTGTCTCGGGCGAGTGCCGTTGCGCCTTGGGTTTTTATGCTTTGCCAAGCTTCAATGGTACCAGCGCTAAAGATATCATACCAACCACCAAGATGCATAACCGGAATGGTTACTTCGTGGAAGTAGGTTTTCGGGTTGCGCTTCCACCAGTATTCGCCGTCCAGATTGTGATCAACCCATTCCTTGAAGTAGTTCTCTTCACCCATCTGAGCGGGTTCAAAATCCCGAACCGGAAGCGCATTGGCATACGCTGCCGGGTCCGCAGGATAAAGGGAAAGCTCATCAAGGTAATCTTGGCGTTCTTCTTCATTCGGGAACAGACGAGGAGCCAAGCGACGAGAGAAGTTGTTTGCTGTCCAACCTGCGAGGAATTCGAATTCCAGAGCGCCACCGCGATAGTACCATTGACGATAGAGGTCGGCAGCAGTCACAGCGACGATACCGGTCTGAAGATGTGGTGGATGCGCCAGAACTGTATTCAAGCCAACCTGACCGTCGTAAGACCCCCCATCAACACCAATACGACCATTGCTCCAAGGCTGTTTTGCAGCCCACTCGACGACATCGTAGCCATCATCTTTAAGATTGATATGCAGATCAATCTCGCCTTCGGAACTGTTCTGGCCGCGTACGTCATAGACGAGCAAGGCATAGCCCTGAGACGTCGCGCGTGGCACAAACGTGCCTGCAGCCAGCATCATAGCATTGGTCTTGCCGTAGGGTGTACCATCGACCAGCACAGGAAACTTGCCATCAGCTTTTGGACGATAGATGTCCGCATAGATGATTGTTCCATCCCGCATGGTAATGGGAACATCGAGCTCGGTGATATATTCGCTATACTGGGCGTCAGCAGCAGGTGCCGGTTTTGCATTGGGGTTCCCAACATCACATAGCCCCTCCGAGGAGAGCCCCGTCAAAACTGCAGCGGTCAGCGCAAGACTGGCCACTCCGCTTCTTAGCGTCCATTTCATTAATTTCTGCATCATACATATTCCTCCTACCTGATGCATGTGTCTCACCCTCCCTAAATTAGCAAGGACCGTGCCAAAATGCATAAGTAATTGAAAAATAAGCATAATTTCATTATTCTAGGTAAATTTCACATGTTTAGATATAACTAAAGGAAATATTCGGTTTGGAAATTTTTTGAAATAAAACTGAAATAGGGCTCCATCCCTGCGAGTTATTTTAGAATGCCACCAAAAACCCAATGCAAATTATTGGCAGCAATAAATAAAAACAAATCATAACCAAGCAAAATTAGAACTTGAAAAAATAATAACAAAACAAATAAGTCATAACCTAGGTAATAAATATGCAATATTACTTATAAACAAAATGTCTAATTATTATCATGATTTACTCTATGCAATGCTCGAAAGGGTTTTGAGATCAATGTCGCCCTTGTATGAGAGGAGCTGGTTAAATTCTTGCTGATCGGTTCTAAGAGAACGTTCGACTTTACCATTCAACTGAGGCGATGCGGGCTTGATACAAACATGGCGTATGTCCTGATCCTCCACGTGCCAATGAAATTTAGCCTGGAATTCATGCCCGTTGTCTATCCTCACTTCCCTTGTACGGAATGGGAGCTTGGTTATACCTGTATTGATGAAGTCGATGGCGTTGGCCTGTGTGTGGCGTTCATATATCTTGAGCGCCCGAACGCGGGTAGCATCGTCAATTGCCGTGTATTGGTAGCGCTTTACAGGTTTTCCGTTTTTCTCCTAAAAAATTCAGAAATTTGACATCAACCTGATCATATTCATGTGCCAATGGGTGGATGTTCTGTCAGTCGTTCATTGCAAGGCGTGACATGGATGCCCGGATTCAGCGATAGAAGTGTTTCTAGAGCGCTGGTCACCTCAAAACAGAAGGCTAGACCGCAAGAGACCTGTTGAGGTCTTGAGTTGCGTGCAAGATTTGGCTTTGCAGATTGGACAGGCTGACCAGATCATCATAAATAATGCCCAGATGTCCAACTCCAATTGCAGCAAGGTACAAGAGGAGAGGTGACCCTAGCGCTTGCAAAACATCGGGCGGTTGCTGGTCCATGGCGCAGTTATCTACGAGAATGTTGCTCATTTCTGGCCTCCGGATGCAGGGGGAATGACGGTTAGCTGCATGCCCTCTTTGAGGAACAAGCCGTGTAAGTCGGTAACGGTTGCTCCATGGGAAACGGAAAGCGAGAGCGTCTCGCCGAAGGGTCGAAAGGCTCCAAAGCAATGGATAGTAATGTTCATAGATTGTGTCCTCATGAGCAAAGGGTGCGCAGCATCCATCTGTCTGGCATGAGCGGATAGATGGCGACTGTTTCCCCAGCAGGAATCTCGCTGCTGTCTTCGTCAAAGACAGCCCAGCAGTTGGCTTGAAGCATCGGTTTGATTCTGAAAGATTCCTGACCATCGAATACTTCCACTTGCAAGGATTGATCCTTGGATACAGAAGCGTGGGCTTTGCAAAAGAAACGCAGACCCTGAACTTTGCGTGTCTGCGTCAGGAGTTTGGCCATCAAGGGTTTTTCTTCGGGCAAAGCCTGCAAGTGACGAAAGAGAGGCAGGGCGAAGAATCGCAGTCCGACGGCGGTGGAAACCGGATTGCCCGGAAGGCCGAGATAATGGACGCCGTTCGCAAAGCGCGCATAAAGTGCTGGTTTGCCCGGGCGATTTGTGACCTTGTGAAAAATGATTTCGGCCCCAAGGGTGCGCAAAATGTCGGGGATGAAATCATATTTGCCCGCAGAAACCGCTCCGGTGGAGATGATTACATCCGCTGTCCCTTCCGCCAATATTTCTTCCAAACGGGTGCGGAAGAGCTTGTCATCGTCAGGAACTATCCCGCCATAGTTGGCGCCATATCCCAGCGCTTTTAGCATTGTCATCAGATAAGGGCCGCTTGCATCGCGGATCTGTCCCGGCTTCAGTGGTATGTCCGTATTCTGAACCAGCTCCGTGCCCGTATTGATAAGGGTGATGGAAGGTTTGCGATAGACCGTCACATTTTTTTGCCCTACGGCAGCAAGCGCCATGATCTGAGCAGGACCGATGATGTCGCCCGCAGCGACAACGATATCGTCCAAATTGAAATCCTGGCCGGCAAGGCGGACATTCTCGCCCTTGCCAATCGGTGCGGTGAACCGCACCCGGTCTCCAACACATTCCACATCCTCGATCTTGACGACGGCATCATAGCCTTGCGGCAGAGCTGCGCCGGTCATGATCTCCCATGTGCCCCCCTTGGCGGTTGCTGGGCTTTCTCCTGCTGCCGTCGATCCGACAATTGGCAGTATTGCTGGAGTGTTTGGGGTCGCTGTGGTCAATTCCTCAGAGCGGATGGCGAAACCGTCCATGCTGGAATTTGTGAAAGGTGGGACGATCTGGGTGCTGGTAATGCGCTCTGAAGTAACAAAGCCACATGCTTCCTGAATGGGGAGACTTGTGGTGGGGAGTGGGTTGCAATGCAAAAGCCGTTTGAGGGCTTCTTGATAGGAAATCATTTGCTTTCCTCCATATTGCTATGATTGCACTCATGAGAGTGATCATGGGTGTGGGCTGGCTTTCGGGATTATTTCGGTGCTGGGAAAATGGGCGTGGACTGGCCTATCCTCCCGTGACTGACATCTGGCGCTTTAGCGCGGAATGGTTCCGGTCCTTGTTGATGTTGAAATCGTGTCCCTTGGGCTTGTTGGCGATGGCTTTTCGGATAGTCTTGATAATGGGGGCGTCGTCTTGGGATGAGCGTAGAGGCGTGCGTAGGTTGGTGGCATCATTGCGGCCAAGGCATGTATAGAGAATGCCTGTGCAACTCAGGCGTACCCGATTGCAGCTTTCGCAGAAATTGTGTGTCATGGGGGCGATGAAACCGATCCGCCCACCGGTTTCTCCTACGGTAAAATAGCTAGCCGGTCCGCTAGAGCGGTGATCGGCTTTTGTCAGCGACCAACTGTCCGAGAGCTGATCCTGCACTTCGCTGAGAGGGAGATAGACATCTGGCCGTTCCAAGAGCAGCCCGCCCAAGGGCATGGTCTCGATGATCGTGAGATCCATTTCTCGCTCGTGGCAAAACCGGATGAGATCACCAAACTCATCATCATTGACACCTTTGAGGGCTACTGTGTTGACCTTGAGTCTTATCCCGGCTTTCAAAGCAGTTTCGATGCCATCGAGCACTTGTGCAAAGCGGGGTTTGCCTGTGATCCGCGTGAAACGCTCGGCCCTCAGGGTATCAAGCGATATATTGATGCGTGTCACTCCGAAGTTGGCCAATGCCGTGGCCATCTTGGCAAGTTGGGAGCCGTTGGTCGTCAGTGTTATTTCTCTAAGGCGTCCGCTTTCGAGATGGCGTGAGAGGCCGCTGATGAGCGTAAGGATGCCTCTGCGCACAAGAGGCTCTCCGCCGGTCAATCTCAGCTTTCTGACGCCTTGATCGATAAACAGGCTACAGAGCCTGTCCAACTCTTCAAGGCTGAGTACATCTTGTTTGGGCAGAAAGGTGACATTGTCTCCCATGCAGTAAAAGCAGCGGAAATCGCATCGATCCGTAACCGAAAGGCGGAGATAGTCGATCGTGCGTCCGAAGGAATCGTTCAGATTACGAGAGCATGGTGGTTTCCTTGTCAACGTCATTTCGATGCCTCCCAACACCGTTTTGTCTTCTAAATTGACGCCTTAGGGGCGGGCGCCCTGCCGGTTTGCATTAATGAAGCTCGACCTCCTTTGCCTGCTCCTCCACTTCGATATGCTTGACGGTAAATTCGCGGCCAGACAGGCATTTCGTGTCAAATGACCCACATTGAGGGCAGGGTTCAGGTATGACCGATGACGTGGGATAGTAGCGGTTGCCGCAAAGCTGGCATTGCAGCTTCAGCCTTATCCATTCAATTGTCAGTTTCGAGCCATCTGCGATCGTGTCGTTTGCAACCGCATCGAAGCAGAACCGGAAAGTTTCCTCCTCGATCGCGACAGCGGTTCCCATTTCTACAGTAACGCCTATGACTTTTGTTGCCTGACAAGAATTCGCTATCCGTTCTGTAAGTTGAATGAGACTTTGGCAGAGAGATAGCTCGTGCATAAAATAGTCCTTTAGTTTAACAAGGGATTTTTCGATTCATTTTGAATGTTGAGTGAAGATAATGGCGTTTCAAATTGAAAGTCAAAGCGTATTCAATGATATGCAGTGGCGTTGAAAAACAGTAAAACGCAGTTTTTTATTGAATATCTGTTTAGCGTCCGTGGCTTAAAAACTGACTGTCGGGTACCTTACAAAATATTTTTTTTGCTTTGTCGTCCGTGTGACAGACAGCTTGGTTTGACACGCGCACTTTGGTCTCCAAAGGGGAACCGGTATGGCTGCTGACTAGCGCCGAAAAGCCGGTCTCCTGAGTGGAGGACCAATATAATGACGACCCTGGACCCGATGAGTCTGGCCTGGATGGGGGCCATTTTTCTATTGTGCGGCGAGATAGGGGCTCTGCTGAGTCTTAGGAATCCCGTCCGCGTTTTCATCGTCTCGACTATCGCAGAAATCGGCTATGTTTTGATCGGGCTCGGCATCGGTGGTGCTGCCGGTGAGACCGGAGCCTATATGCATATCACCTATCAGCTCGTTATGCGTGGGTTGGTATTGGTGAGTGGCTGGTACCTTATCCGCAGGACGGCTTCGATCTGGTTGAGAGATCTGGCAGGCAGTGGCCAACGGATGCCATTCGTCACTACCTTGTTCGGCTTTGGTATGTTCTCGGTCATGGGGTTGTCACCGTTCAAGGGATCCTTTTCCAAATTTCTCATTCTCTATGCGGCGATCGAGCAGGGGCAGTGGGCCATTGCTGCAGTAGGAACCCTCGCCTCGATCATCGCAGCGGTTTACTATCTGATCCTCATTCAAAAAATCTGTTTTGAGAAATCTGGGCACCGCGTCCTGCTGCGCCCTGCGCCCTCGCTGGCGATGCCTCTGGCAAGCCTGCTGGCGGTTGCCGCAGCGCTGATCAGCGTCTTTCCTGCCCCGATTGAACATTGGGCAGCCAGCCTTGCTGGCTATGCAGGTCTGGAGGGGTTGCCGGAGTTTGAATCACCTTGGGCGTTGCTTGTGCTGGTGCCCTATATTGGTGGTTTCGTAATTTACGCACTTGGGCGTATTTCCACCCGATTGCGTGATCTGGTCGCCGTGGCACTTGCAATTGCCAGCGTGGCCATGGTTGCTCTGGATGCAACGCTTGATCCAACCTCAAAATTGTTTGCACTGCTATTTGCCGGAATCATAGCAGTCATGGTCATCTATTCGATTGGCTATATGGCGAAGCAGGAATGGGTCAACCGTTACTACTTCTTCACCTTCCTGATGCTCGGATCGATGTTGGGTCTGACAACGGCACATGAGTTCGGCAATTTCTATGTCTATTGGGAACTGATGACCTGGACGTCCTACTTCCTCGTCATTCACGAACAGACGCAAAAGGCGCTGAAAGCCGGCTTGGTCTATTTTGTGATGTGTGCCGGTGGTGCTTATCTCATGCATTACGGTATCCTGGTTGCCCACGCAGAAATCGGTTCATTTGAATTCAGCGCTCTGGCTGAAGGCTTTGCTGGTGTTGCTCCTGTCGCCGTGCTGGTCATTGCGGGTGCCGTTTTCCTCGGCTTTGCAGTGAAAGCCGGTATGGTTCCTTTCCATGCCTGGTTGCCTTTGGCGCATCCTCAAGCCCCTTCATCGGTCTCCGGTCCCTTGTCGGGCATCCTGACCAAGGCCGGTCTGTTCGGAATTGTCAAAATCCTGTTCGGTGTGTTTGGTGTATCAAGCATTGCTCGCGCTGTAGGCAATGGCATCGATCTGCAAACCGTGCTCATTGTGCTTGGTTGCTTCACTTTGCTCTACGGTGAGATTCGCGCTTTGTTCGAGAAAGAACTCAAGCGAATGCTTGCCTTTTCGACATTGGCTCAAGTGGGGGAAATCACGGCAATTTTGGGCATCAGTACGGCGCTGGCAACGGACGCCGCTTTGCTCCATGTGCTCAATCATGCGGTTATGAAAACCCTTCTTTTCTATGCGGCGGGTGCTTTCCTGATGCGCACCGGGCTACGCCAGATCAGTGATTTGGCTGGGCTGGGCAAGAAGATGCCGATCACCGCCGGAGTCTATGCGCTTGGTAGCGTTGCCCTCATGGGGCTGCCGCCTTTCTCCGGGTTCATATCGAAATTCCTGATGATCTACGCTGCGGTGGAAGCCGGGCAGTATGCGGTTGCCGTTATCCTTCTCTTGGGTGGTATAATTGGCGTGGTTTACTATACCCGTGTTATCAGCGTTCTGTTTTACTATCCCGCATCAGCTTCGATCAGCGACGTCAAGGAAGCGCCCGCCACCATGTTGCTGGCCATGGGCCTTTTGGCTGCCGCCATCCTCTTTGGCGGTCTGGTGCCGACCTATCAGCTCAATCTGATCATACCGATTGGCAATCAACTGGCGGCCAATGCCGGTCTCGCTCCCGCCATGGTACCTGATCTGGTCATGCAATGGCCGCTTTCGGCAGGGCTGGTGATGATCGGTGCCATTCTGGTGCTGTTCACTGGGCGTTTCTCGGTGGCGTGGGCTGGTCGTCTGGCCGTCATCACGCTGCTGCTGGCCATTGCCGCCATCCTCTTTGAAGCGGATCGCTATGACATGCTTTCCTTCTGCTTTGCACTACTTATCGCAGGGGTCGGGGCTCTCAACATGCTCCATACAACAGCCTATCTCGCTCATAGTCATGCCCAGCCGCGCTTCTATGCTGCCTTTCTGGTAATGATCGCTGGCTTGTTGGGCATGACGGCAGCTGCTGATCTGTTCAATTTCTTTGCCTTCTGGGAGCTGATGAGTGCTTGGGCTCTGTGGGCTGCAATCGTCCATGAGGAAACGGCTGTCGCTCGCAGAGAAGGGTTCAAATACTTCCTGTTCAACACCATCGGCGCGTCCCTCCTGTTCCTTGGCGTCACGATGGTCGCTGCCCAAAGTGGCACTTTCCTACTGGCTGCTTTGGGCTCCGCTCTTGCCAATCTGCCTGCCGTCACGATTGCCCCTGCCATCGTGTTGATCTTCCTCGGCATGGTTATGAAAGCGGCCCAATTGCCTGTGCGTATTGACTATCAGATGCATCCGGCTGCAGCGCCAACCCCTGTCTCTGGCTACATTTCGGCGGTTCTGCTGAAAAGCGGTCCGTGGGGCGTGCTCAAGTTGTTTGTCGCTTTCGGAGGTGCTGCTGTCTTTGCCAAACTCGGTGGGACGACCGCCGGACAACCGGTGCTGCTTTATGCCATCTCGATCATTGCGGGCATCACCATAGTCTATGCGGGTGTGATGGCGGTTATCCAGAACAGTATCAAGATGGTGCTGATCTACTCCACCGTCTCTCAGCTTGGCTATGTGCTACTGGCGATTTCCCTTGGCACCACGCTCAGCGTTGCCGGCGGCCTGCTGCATTTTGTCAATCACATGCTGCTCAAAGACACGCTGTTCCTTGTCGCCGGTGCGATCATGGTGCGCAGTCACGCCACCATGCTGGATGAGCTGGGTGGTCTTGGCCGCAAGATGCCAATGACCTTCGGCATGTTCCTCTTTGCAGGTTTGTCTCTTGCCCGGGGTGCCGCCTCTTAATGGTTTCAGCTCGAAATGGATGATCTTTGAGGCATCCTTCCAGTCCGGCCATTGGTTGCTTGGTGTTATGGCCATGATCGGCAGTCTGTTCACGCTGGCCGCTGTTCTCAAATTCGCCCATGCGGCCTTCATGGGAACGCCAAACCCGCAGGCTGAAGATGCTGAGAAGCCCCCGTTGCATGCTTGTTCCAATGGGTGTTCTGACGCTTGGCAGTCTGCTCTCGGTCTCTTTCCTGGCCTCGCTCTAAGTGCCGATTGCAGCCATCATGTCCGATCTGGGTATGACCCCGATTGCTGCCACAGTGACCGGTCCATTGCCGGGGACGGATGGCTGGAGCCCAATGCTGCTGTCCATTCTGGTGCTGGTCTTTGGCCTTATCCTGCTGCCTTGGTTGCGGCTTGGGCGCAAGAATGGCGTGGTCCGCTCCAACGCCCATGTGTGCGGCGTTGGCGATCTGTCGGGCGGTCAGACGCGCCTTGGTGCCAACAGCCTCTTTGAAACCCCGGACAAAGCATCCATGGGCTGATGCCCAAGGGCCTTGGCTCAGAACCTCAAGGCGTAAGGAAGGGAACAACCAAGTCTATGCAACTCGGTATTCTTCTAGCGGTTTTCCTGTTCCCCGGCGGACTGTTCGCTCTGGTTTTGGGATTGTCACTCAAGGGACTCGACCGACGTGTCGGCCGCCCCGGCTTCAGGGGCGGATTGGACCGCCTCTCGCCCAACCCTTTTTTGATCTGGTCAAGCTCAGCT
>NZ_CAUVYE020000027.1:0-4223 GCF_963556055.3 uncultured Cohaesibacter sp.
GCATGGATGGCGCGACACGTCTGCAGCAGTTTCTGCGCGTCACGGTGCCCCTTGTCCGCCCGGCGACCAACACCGTGATCGTCCTTTCCCTGATTGGTGGACTGCGCCTGTTTGACCTGATCTGGGCCATGACAGGCGGAGGCCCGGGCTTTTCTTCCGATGTTCTGGCCTCGGTCATCTACAAGCAATATCAGGCGGGCTTCTACGGGCTTTCCACTGCGGGCAACGTTATCCTGCTGCTGTTCATTGCTCTTCTGATTGTTCCGCTTTCCGCATGGCTCAACAAAGGAGAGACAGAAGCATGACCCGGCGTCAATATATATTGGGCATCCTTTCTCTTGCCTTCTCGGTCATCATTTTCGTGATGCCTTTTGTTCTTGTCTTTCTGACTGCGGCAAAGTCCGCCCCGGAATCGGCCACTCTCGATTTTTCATGGCCGCAGCATTGGCAGTTCTGGGAAAATATGATCGCCGTGATCAAAGCGCGGGACTATATGCTGTTGCTCGCCTACTTCAATTCGACGGTCATCACTGTCGTCGCCATTACTCTGCTGGTCATTTTCGGCGCAATGGTCGGCTATATTTTGCAGCGCAGAAACTCTCCCTGGAACAAGGTTATCTATGGCTGTGTTCTGGCTGGGCTGATGATGCCGCCCGCTGTGGTTCCGACCATTTTCGTGCTGCAGAAGCTCTATCTGTTCAAGTCGCTTACCGGCATGATTTTCATTCAGGTCGCCTATGGGCTGGGCTTCACCGTGATGCTCTATCGCGCCTTCATCTCGACCTTGCCAAGAGATCTTGACGAAGCCGCCATTATCGACGGAGCAAAGCCTTGGCAGGTGTTCTTCCGGGTGATCCTGCCGCTGCTCAAACCTGTGACCGTGACCATCATCGTTGTCCAGTCCATCATGATTTTCAACGACTTCACCAACCCGCTCTACTATTTGCCGGGTCGGGAAAATGTCACGGTGCAGCTGACTCTCTACAATTTTCAGAGCCAGTTCTCCCAGGAAATGAACCTTCTCTTTATGAACATTCTTCTGGTTACCATTCCCCCATTGCTGGTGTTTGTCTTCTTCAATCGCCAAATCGTGGCAGGCATGACGTCAGGCGCAGTGAAAGGATAGATTATGCACGCTGTTGAACTCAAAAATATCCAGAAAAGCTTTGGCAGTGCCGACGTCATCAAAGGTGTCAATCTGTCCATCCAGCCGGGAGAATTCTGCGTCTTTGTCGGCCCGTCCGGCTGTGGTAAATCGACCTTGCTGCGCATGATTTCCGGTCTGGAAACCCAGACATCCGGCACCATCGAAATCGATGGTGAGGATGTCTCGCTGCAGGAACCTTCCAAACGCGGCATTGCCATGGTGTTCCAGAGCTATGCGCTCTATCCGCATCTGTCCGTTGCCGAGAATATCGGCTTCGGCCTTTCTCTCGCCCACAAGCCCAAAGCAGAAATCAAGCAGCGCGTGTCTGAAGTGGCCAGCGTCCTGCAGCTTGAGCATCTGCTTGATCGTAAGCCGAAGGCTCTTTCCGGCGGGCAGCGCCAGCGGGTCGCCATCGGGCGCGCCATCATCCGCAACCCCAAGGTCTTCCTGTTCGACGAGCCGCTTTCAAACCTCGATGCGGCCCTGCGCGCCCAGATGCGGCTGGAACTGGCCGACCTGCACGAGCGTCTCAAGACAACCATGATCTATGTGACTCATGATCAGGTCGAAGCCATGACCATGGCCGACAAGATCGTCGTACTCAATGCGGGCAAGATCGAACAGGTCGGCTCACCCATGGAGCTCTATCACCACCCCGCCACTCCCTTTGTGGCAGGCTTCATCGGCAGCCCGAAGATGAATATCTATGAAGGTGAATTTGCCGCAAGCATGGGGTGCAAAACCTACGGCATCAGACCCGAACATTTGGTTGTGTCTGCCGAGAACGGGCAATGGCGGGCCGAAGTCAAGCATATCGAGCGGCTTGGCGCGGACACCATCCTCCACATGAATGTTGCCGAGGCAGGTCCGATGACCGCACGCCTGCCCGGAGATTGCGAATATCGCACAGGCACCACCCTCTGGGTGAGCCCAGAACAGAACCGCGAGCATAGGTTCGAAATCTGATGACACTTGATAGCCTGATCAAGTTTCTTCTTGGTTGATTTACCCCCTCGCATCTGTTCCATACGGTGCGAGGGAGGGGACTATGGCAGGGCTAGAAACGCAAGCGCATAGCGAACATCTTATTCACCTCAAGAGGGCAATTCGAAAGTTGGGCCGCTAGTACTAATCAAGAATCGGCATTGGTGAATTCTCATAATTCATAAATTCATGGACGCAAGATTAGGCAATCCGACCCCTCAGATACTGGCCGAAGGAATATGAACTACGCCCGCTTCTTCTTATCTTTAATGTGCTCGATCAGAACGTCATTCAAGCGCGTCTGCCATCCGGATCCTGACGCCTTAAAGAAAGAAACGACTTCCGGATCCAGTCTGATCGAGACTGGCTTCTTTGGGTTTGCTGCCGCAGGGCGCCCACGAGGTTTGGGCGGCGTCATGCCGAGTTCTGCGAAGAAGTCCATTCCAGGTCTTGCTTTCGCAAAATGCTCTTCCGTCCATTCCGGGTTTTCATCATCCGGAAGGTCAGGACTAAACTTTCTTTCCTTAGATGCCATATCTCTTGAGCTCCTTTTTATGCGCCTTGCTAGCCGAAATAATGCGGATGTTGGGAGGACGTGGTGTCCAGACTATGGAATATCCATGTCCTTCAACTAGACCGAAGGAGATGAATCGACGCTCACCATAGTCGAACCGATCGTCCTCTACGGTTGCCGCTGAGGCAAAGTCAAACTCGAAGACAACTTCAAAGCCAAATCCGCGTAGTTGGCGACACTTCTCGGACTTGTCTTCATCCCATTCGAACATTTGCTTCCCCAGTCGCTCTTATTTATTGTATATACAGAAAACCGTCTCAGAAGTCAATGATTTCTGTATATACAGAAAATACGACTTGCAGCCTATGGCCGGGTTGTCGAGGTCTCAAACGGGCGGGAAGCAGCCATTTGCCGAAGATGCGAGATCTCAGATGTTACCAACCGAAGCGGCCATTCAAAAAATCTCAGAGCGCGATCATCGCTCAGAACTCAAAACGTCAGAATTTAGGAGTTCGCTGGGATCTACAATGTGCTTCTTCGTTTCATTTGGGAGTTAATGTCAATTCTGGTGTTTGAGGCTTTTCAAGCGGCGGCCTTTTGTTGGTTTGACGGCTTGATGCCGTTGATGAAGTCGACGCCCTCAATGACGTCGGCGAGATAGGTAAAGCCGCGGAGTTTCCTCCAGTTTTTCTCGGCGCATTGCCCGAGCTTGAACATCATGTGCAACATGCCGTCTCTGCTGAGGCTTCCCTTTGTTCGTTTGGTGCGATGACGGATCGTGGCAAAGGCGCTCTCTATCGGATTTGATGTTCGGATGCTTTGCCAATGCTGGGCGGGGAAGTCGAAGAAGCTCAGTAGCTCGACGCGATCCCTCATCAGGCATTCAATGGCCCTGGGGTATTTGGCCTCATAGCTTTCGATGAACAGATCAAAAGAGATATTGGCATCCTTGCGAGTTTCGGCCTGCCAGATGTCATGCAACATCTTCTTGGCCTTGGGCTGGGATCTATTGGGCAGATAATTGAGCACGTTTCCGGTCTTGTGCATCCAGCAGCGTTGCTGTCGGGTGGCCGGGAATATCTCTTCGAGCGCCGCCCAGAAGCCCATGGCTCCGTCGCCGATGGCCAACTTGGGGGCCTTGAGACCATGTCTTTGAAGGCTCAACAGGACTTCACGCCAGCTCTGGGTGGATTCTCGAACGCCATCATCGATAGCCAGAAAGTGCTTTTCTCCTCGGGAGTTTACCCCGATCACCACCAGGGCACAGAGCCGGTCATCGGTGCCGCGCAGGCCGCTGTAAATGCCATCGGCCCAGATATAGACCCATTCGTCACGGCCGATATCAGTCTTGCGCCAGGCGTCATACTCTGCCGCCCATTGCGCCTTCAACCGGGAGATCGTCTTGGCAGAGAAACCGGTTGCCTCCGGCCCCAGAAGGGCCTTCAGGGCATCGTCCATCTCGCCGGTCGATATGCCCTTGAGATACAGCCACGGCAAGGCGGCCTCGATAGACTGAGGTGGTCCCGGTTTTTTGGACAGGTTTGCAGCGTTTCTAAGGTGTATCGGGTTTAGGTTTCA
>NZ_CAUVYE020000028.1:0-3817 GCF_963556055.3 uncultured Cohaesibacter sp.
ACAGAAAACCCTTTTCTGTCTACCTTTGGCGTGCGGAACGACGGTTCAAGCAGGATGCATGGCCGAGCAACAAACCGCAGGTTTGTGACCAGGCCCGTGTTCCGATAAGGCGCCTTATCGGAACAAAGGCGGTCTGTCTGCAAAGCAGACGGGTGAACCGGAGGGGAGCCGCCACCGGGGGCTGCCTCTATAGCGGTTAACCATCAAATGACAAAAGGACATCCAGAAACAACCCTTTAGTTCTTTTAAAACTTGAAATTATTTCTTGTCTGTGTGCTTCTCATTTTTTAAATAGAAACCACAGCTTGCACATCTCAAAGAGCCAAGGTTACTATACTTTGAATTATAACCTTTTAGCATATTACGAAAATTTGGAAATCCACTCATACTCTTCCCACAATTTGGGCATTTGATAAAATGCAAAATAAATGAATTGAGAATCATAGATAAAAACATTAAATATCCGAAAATTATATTAGATGTTGAAACGAATAAAACTCCGAATATAAATGCTACAAGAAAAATATAGGTATAAGATAAATAGAATTTAGTTTTTGCTAACATAGTAATCCTACCACCAATAATCTTCATCAGATGGTTCTTCTTGAGTTTGAGAATCATCGGCCGTTTGATCATTATTATCATTACTGCTGTTGCTTTCGTTATCGGTATTACGAGTATTGCTATCACGATCTGGAGCTTCAAGTCTATCTAATTTGGGAATGCTTCTGTCTGGTAGCTCCTTATCAGGTTCCTGCTTCTGTATTGTATTTTCTAATTGCTCTTTCAAATTAGCAAATAATTCACAATAAGCATCATCTAAGTCCTTAATTATATCTACTAATGGGCTATACATTTTTTCTACTGTAAGTGTCACGGTTGACGTTTCCTCATAGGTATATCCACCACCTAATGTCAATCCTAATCCAAAACCGGTTGCCCCGTCATCTGCATATGATATATTACCAGCAATACCAGCACCACCAGCTAAAGGAAGATCCAATCCCAAATTTACGGAATCACCTTCAGCTTCTCCTGATGTATAACTAATTCCAAGAGAAAAAGATAAACCTCCCCCATGAGATTCCCCACCTTCGATATAAGTACCTGATTCTTTTATATTATCAAGATCAATTACAACACCAATGCCCCAATTACTCCCATCTAAGTTTCTATTAGTCCCCCAAGCCAAGGAACCTTGCAAACCAATTTTTATATCATCCAACCCAGTCGGATCAACAAAGTTCATGGGGTTATTTTTACAGTACGCATACCACAACAGGCCGTCCCGAGCCGGATCCTCTGTGATGAACCTTGCGGTATCCGCATCATACCATCGTGCATTGAAGTAAGATGGACCTTCAAAATCCGGGAGACCCTCCCCGAAAAAATGAGGCAAAATTTCTGAAGGCTTACTTTCCGATAACACCATATCTGTAAACATCATATACGCAAACAGGAAGGATTACTAGAAGTGCAACGTTGCACCTCCCCTCACCTCTGGCACCGGCTCTTTAAGAAAGGGCAAACGGTTAACAGAAGAGAAACACCGCCGGAGTGTAATGTAGCAGGGAATCACCTATTCCTGAAATTATTTGCAAAATAGCATCATTCCAGAATCTTTTGATAAAGTATCCGACTGTACTTTGATATCCCTTCAGGCAACCGTTTATCTTTCCAAAGAATTATCAGCTCAATAGAATCCTCAGAAATAAACCTAATCGTATCTTTAGTGAAATTTTCTGTAATGACAATCTCACCTTCTTCTGGAGAATAATATCTTGCACTCAAAGGGCTAATATTCATAAAAAACTTATCATCATAAGTAATTCGTATTAAGTTCTCATCATAATTCTCAGTATCAAGCACTATATTCAGAATATCGGGGTTATAATTTTCATCGATTTTTTTTTCAATCCTAAATGAACGAGTAAAGTCTAATGTTGTATTACTATAAAATATTTCTACATCATATTTTTCGACTTCTACAGCTTTATACTGACCAATATATTTATTAAAGAAATCAAGATCTACTGCTGATAGAGGTAATATGACTAGGACAAAAAATACAGAAATCCTAAACCTCATTTTGAACCTCCAACCGCTGATACGGAAGCTTTTGGCAAGTAATCCTCTATTTTAAAATCTTTATCAATACTTCCCGTATTTGAGAACGAATATGTATCGAGTCGGTCAAGAACTTCTCCAACATCATCTCTGAACTCATCCTGATTCTTTCTATCTCTATTACTTGAATTAGAAGTTAACAATTTATCATCATGAATACCATTCAAACCCATAAAATGCCCATCATTCTCATCTTTTGTACCTGACCAATCAGATCTAATAATACCAGCATACTCATTGGATGAACTATCATATTCTTTTGCTTTTGCTAAGATTTCCTTCTCTCCTGTAGCAGTATTTTCCAATGTCATTTCATATCCAGAAAGAGATTCCACTAATGACATCATACTATCACGAGAAAGATTTCCTTCAGAATCATAATAACCACCTTTCGCTTTGGCATAATTATTAACAACATCTAATGATAATGCATCAAGGTCTTCTCTTTTTCTGAACGTATTGATTAGGTTTGTTGCAATTTGTGCTAAACATCCTTTCTCGTAAAGGGTTTCACCACCAGGCAATGTACCTGAACTATTCTGTTGGTATCCGATTCTATATAAATTAATATACTCTAATCCGGTTGGATCTATAAATTTCAAAGGATTGTTCGCCGCGTAAGAATACCATAATAGCCCAGACCGAATCGGATCCTCTGTGACAAACCGCCCCGTATCCGCATCATACCACCGAGCATTGAAGTAAGATGAACCTTCAAAATCCGAGAGACCCTCCCCGGAAAAGTGAGGAAAAAATTCTGAAGGCTTACTCTCCGATAATTCCATGATCAGTAAACATCATATACCAAAACAGGAGGGATGACCAGCAGTGGAAAATTGCACTTCACCTGAATCAATTACCCGCCTGAAACAGGCACGCTTTGTTTCTGTCTACCTTTGCCGTGCGGAGCGACGGTTCAAGCAGGATGCATGGCCGAGCAACAAACCGCAGGTTTGTGACAACCAGGCGCGTGTTCCGATAAGGCGCCTTATCGGAACAAAGGCGGTCTGTCTGTGAAGCAGACGGGTGAACCGGAGGTGAGTCGCCGCCGGGGTGTGGGCGTGTTTGGCAAAAAAACCCTCCATATTGTTGAAAATGTTCAAAGATACTGAATCTAAAACAAAGGTTTATTTAGAAGTAATGGTATCAATCTAAAAAAAATATAAATAACACAATACACAGTAAAAGAAATAAAAGATCTCCTAGAATAATTGCCAAAGCTCTTTTTTCTAACCAAAGTAATAATTATGGGGATGTAGAAGAATAGAATCACGACTAAGATTATCTCCATTGGGTACAACCAAAAAAAATCAATCAAATAATCCATATTTTATTCCTCTGATTCACGTTTATTCTTTCCGAAGAAATCTCTAATTCTACTCCCTATAGATTTAGCTCCACTGCTTGCAGTCCTTTCGGCTCTACTGCTTGAAGCCCTTTCGGCTCCACTGCTTACAATCTTTCCGGTTCCACTACTAATGACATCATTTGTAGTTGTAATAACTTCCTTAGAAAAAGCACCTACTTTCTTATCTGTAAAATTTCTTGAATACTTATTCACTAGCTTATGAAGGAATGGGATTTTTCTAATGTTCCTAGTGACGACGTTTCCTACAATACTACCGGCTGCTTTATATGTCATCTCTTTTATTGCAAGCGTATAATCCTCTCTTTCTCCTGTTATAGCGGC
>NZ_CAUVYE020000029.1:0-78010 GCF_963556055.3 uncultured Cohaesibacter sp.
TTTGAATTACAGGGCATAGACAATGATAATTTCCCCGCAAAGTGACAATCTTATCGATTTCGAGCAAACACAGGCCAAAATGGTGAAGATTGTCGAGGATCATGGCGGAGATGCCAAGGATTTCAAGGCCCGCGCAGCAATTCTGCAATTGCTGAAAGACGTGTTGCAGCAGGGCAGAAACCGCGCAGAAGAGCTGCTTGGTCAGGACGGCATCGGAATCTTGTGTGCCATTCGCCTTTCCTATCTTGAAGACCAGATCATCACGCTTATTCATCGCTTTGCCATAGAGCATGTCTATCGGCTCGACAATCCGTCCAGCTCGGAACATCTGGCCGTGATCGCGGTTGGCGGATATGGGCGGGCAACACTGGCTCCCCATTCCGATATCGATCTGCTGTTTCTGTTGCCCTACAAGCAGACACCCTGGGGGGAAAGCGTTGTTGAATATATCCTCTATATGCTCTGGGATCTGGGCCAAAAGGTAGGCCACGCAACCCGCACGGTAACCGAGTGCATCCGCCTGTCCCGCTCGGACATGACCATTCGGACAGCGCTGCTTGAAGCACGCTTTGTTGATGGCGAGAAAAAGCTGTTCGACGAGCTGCTTGTCCGCTTCGACAAGGATGTCTTGCGCAACACCAGCGCGGAGTTCATTGCCGCCAAGCTGGCCGAACGCGATACCCGTCACGCCCAACAGGGCAATTCGCGCTATATGGTCGAGCCCAACATCAAGGAGGGCAAGGGCGGTTTGCGCGACATCCAAACCCTGTTCTGGATCGGACAATATGCCTATCGGGTGAGGCGTGCCCGTGCATTGATCAAAGCTGGCGTCTTCTCCGAGGAGGAATATAACCGATTCAAGAAGGCAAATAATCACCTCTGGACCGTGCGTTGCCATCTGCATTTTCTGACCGACCGCCCCGAAGAGCGGCTCAATTTCGATGTTCAGCGCGAGCTTTCCAGCCGAATGGGCTATCGCAGCCGTCCCGGACAGAGCGCCGTCGAGCGCTTCATGAAGCATTATTTTCTGGTTGCCAAGGAAGTGGGCGAAATCACCCGCGTTTTTTGTGTTGCCCTTGAAGAGGATTTCGGACGCGCCGCACCGGGGATCAACCGATTCTTTTCAGCCATTCCCCTGCCTTCCGCCTTCCAGCGCCGCAAGATCCGGGACGCAGACGGCTTTCACATTGATCATGGTCGGTTGACCGTGGACAGTGAAGAGACTTTCAAGCAGGCCCCGGCAAACCTGCTTCGAATTTTCGAGCTTGCGGATCGCGAAAACCTTTCCTTTCATCCGGATGCCATGCAGGCGATTCATCGCAATTTGCATTTTATTGACAGTGACTTGCGCAATGACCCGGAAGCCAACGCCACATTCCTGCGTATCCTCACGTCACGCCGCGATCCGGAAAGCATCCTGCGCCGCATGACCGAAGCGGGGGTTCTAGGACGATTCATCCCTGAATTCGGACGCATCGTCGCCATGATGCAGTTCAACATGTATCACCACTATACGGTGGATGAGCATCTGTTGCGGGCGGTGGGCATTCTCTCGGAGATCGAAAAGCAGGAACTGGGAGACGAACACCCGTTGGCCCATGGTCTGGTTCTCAATATCAAGGATCGGGTGGTGCTCTATGTCGCGGTGTTCCTGCATGACATTGCCAAAGGGCGTCCGGAAAGTCATTCCACAGCTGGTGCTCGCGTTGCCCGTGAGCTTTGCCCGCGTCTTGGCCTGAGTGAAGAGCAGACCGAACAGGTATCCTGGCTGGTGCTGGAGCATCTGACCATGAGCCAGGTTTCCCAGTCGCGCGATCTGTCTGATCGCAAAACCATTCTCGACTTCTGCTCCGTGGTCCAGACCATGGAACAGATGCGCATGCTGCTCATTCTGACGATTGCCGACATCAAGGCGGTGGGACCCGGTGTATGGAACGGCTGGAAGGGACAATTGCTTCGCTCTCTTTATTCCGAAGCCGAAACAATTCTCACCGGCGGCCATATTCAGGAAAGCCGCGACAGCCGCGTGGCGGCCATGAAAAAACGGGTTGCAGATCGGCTTTCGGGCTGGAGCGAAAGCGAAACCGAAGACTATCTCAATCTGCATTATCCTGCCTATTGGCTGCGCACCGATGTTGACAGCGCGGTGGAACATGCCGCTCTCATACGCGAGGCGGATGCCAACAACCAGAAAGTGGCGACCGCGATCAAGCCTTTCGAATTTGAGGGCATCACGGAAATCACCATTCTGGCACCGGACCATCCGCGCCTCTTGTCGATGATCGCGGGGGCCTGTTCGGCGGCGGGGGCCAATATTGTCGACGCCATGATTTTCACGACCACGGACGGCCGGGCACTTGATACCATCCTCATCAATCGCGAGTTTGATGAAGACCGTGACGAACGCAGACGCGCCAACCGTGTGGTCGATCTGCTGGTGCAGGTGCTCAAGGGCGAGACCCGTCTGCCGCCGCTGGTCAAACAGAAAGAAAGCCACAAGAAGCGATTCAAAACCTTCCGCACCAAACCGAAGGTCATCGTCAATAACGAGTTGTCGAACCAGGCAACCGTTGTCGAGGTCGAAGGGATGGATCGATCCGGCCTTCTCTCCGCGCTTACCCGGACCTTGTCGGCGCTCAATCTGGACATCGCCTCGGCTCATATCTCGACCTATGGCGAGCGTGTCGTCGACGCCTTTTATGTCACCGATCTGACGGGTGCGAAAATCACCAATGCTGATCGTAAAAAAGCCATCGAAGAGCGTATGATGGAGGCCTTGACCGGCAAACCGAAGGACGAGCAAAAGGAAAGCTAGGCAACAGGGAGTGGCTTGCCATTCTCTGGGTATAACTACGGTCCCAGCAGTATTTGTGCCATTTGCTCGCGCAATCAAGCACTCTATATAGAAGCGCTTGGTGCCGCTTTCGGTTGCAGCTTGCTTTCATATCTTGGTTTGCTTTGGTGCCGAGCAGAAGGATTCTTGGCCATGTCGATGCTCAGAAATTTCGCTACTGTTGGCGTGGCGACCCTTGCCAGCCGGTTTCTTGGCTTTTTTCGCGATATCCTGATCGCGGCCAGCCTCGGCTCCGGTCCGGTTGCCGATGCCTTTTTCGTAGCGTTCAGGCTGCCCAATCTTTTCCGTCGCCTGTTCGCCGAAGGGGCTTTCAATTCCGCCTTCATTCCGATCTTTGCCGGATCCCTGCAAGCGGATGGCAAAAAGGGCGCTCGGCAAGTGGCTGAAGAAATTCTGGCGGGACTCCTGTTTGTGCTATTGCTGGTCACAGCTCTGGCCGAGCTTGCCATGCCGCTCATGATCCATGTTCTGGCACCGGGCTTCAATGAAGACCCGAGCAAATTCGATCTTGCGGTCGTGATGACGCGGATAACCTTTCCTTATCTGCTTTGCATGTCGGTCATTGCCTTTTTGTCCGGCATTCTGAACTCATTGGGCAAGTTCGCAGCCGCTGCCTTTGCGCCGGTGCTGCTCAATGTGGTGCTGATCGCGACGCTGGTGCTGGTGCTTCTGCTGCATGCCGATAACAGCCTCGATGCTGGTTATTTCCTTGCCTGGGGCGTGTTCGTGGCCGGGTTCGTTCAGCTTCTGGCCCTGGTGTTGGCTGTCATGAGGGCAGGATTCCCCGTTCGCCTCAAATGGCCGACCTATACGGGCAATGTCAAAAAGCTGTTGCGGCTCGGCGTGCCCGGCATCATTGCCGGTGGCGTGACCCAGCTCAATATCACGATCGGAACAATCATTGCCTCCTTTCAGGCGGGGGCCGTTTCCTTCCTCTATTATGCGGACAGGATCTACCAGTTGCCGCTCGGCGTTGTCGGGATTGCCATTGGTGTGGTGTTGCTGCCCGACCTTACCCGGAAAGTGCGGGCAGGGAATGTGGTCGCCGCCGACTATGCCCAGAACAGGGCCATGGAATTTGCCATGTTCCTAACCCTGCCAGCCGCCGTCGCTCTGGTTGTGATACCTGAAACAGTTGTTCAGGTCCTTTTCCAAAGGGGGCAGTTTTCAGGCAGCGACACGCATATGACCGCCCTCGCCCTCGGAGCCTACGCACTGGGCCTGCCAGCTTTCGTCTTGAATAAGGTGCTTTCACCGGGCTATTTCGCCCGAGAGGACACCAAGACCCCGATGAAGTTTGCGACCATCGGAATGATCGTCAATGTGGGTGCAGCACTCCTGCTGTTTCCGTTTCTGCATCATATCGGCATTGCCATCGCAACAACGCTTGCGGGCTGGGTCAATGCCCTGCTTCTGGGCATCACCCTGTGGAAGCGCGGCCATTTTCGGGCGGACACCCTGCTGATAAGGCGGCTTGTCATGTTCCTGCTCTCTTCCGTGATCATGGGAATCGGGATCTTTTTCCTCTGTGATTTCCTGAATCCCTGGTTGGAGGCTCCGCGCTTGCTGGTTCGGGTTCTGGCACTCGGAGCTCTTGTTGCGGCAGGGATATTGCTTTTTCTCGTATCCGCGCTCGGAACCGGTGCCTTTTCGTTCAGAGAGTTCAAGGGGCGCATGAAAGGCTAGCGAAAGCATAAGAGGCAAAATCGGGGCGAAACCAAGGGTTTTCCCTTGCATCAAGCACCACTTTGTCCGATAAGGCTTTCAACCGCAGCAGCATTTTCTTTTGTCTTCCTTGCCGCTGCGGTTTTCTTTTTCCCCCTCCCCCCTCGCGCTTCCACCCGCCTGGGCAACATCATGAGGTTTATCATGGCTGGTTTTGAACCACGCGTTTTCTCCGGTATTCAACCGTCTGGCAATCTGCATCTGGGTAACTATCTGGGTGCGATCACCAAGTTCGTCGATCTTCAGTCGTCCTATAATTGTGTTTTCTCTGTTGTTGACATGCATGCAATCACCGTCTGGCAAGATCCGGAAGGCTTGATCAAACGCACCCGTGAAGTCACCGCAGGCTTCCTTGCGTCAGGTATCGATCCTGAAAAGCATATCGTTTTCAACCAGAGCCGCGTTTCCGCCCATGCCGAACTTGGCTGGATCTTCAACTGCGTGGCACGGATGGGCTGGCTTTCCCGGATGACTCAGTTCAAGGACAAGGCCGGAAAGAACCGCGACAATGTCTCGACCGGCCTGTTTGTCTATCCCAATCTGATGTCCGCCGATATCCTGATCTACAAGGCAACCCACGTACCGGTTGGCGAAGACCAGAAGCAGCATGTCGAGCTGTGTCGTGATACGGCACAGAAATTCAATGTCGATTATGCAGAGCGCATCGCTGCTCTTGGCTATGGTGTCGAGAATATCGGCCGGGACGAAACCACGGATCCGGAACAGATCTTCTTCCCGATGGCAGAACCGCTGATCGGTGGGCCGGCGCCTCGTGTCATGTCCTTGCGAGACGGATCCAAGAAAATGTCGTCCTCGGATGCTTCCGACAAGGCACGCATCAACCTGACCGATGATGTGGATGCGATTTCACTCAAAATCCGCAAGGCCAAAACCGATCCCGAAGCCTTGCCAAGCGAAGTGGACGGCCTTACCGGTCGCCCTGAAGCATCCAACCTTGTGGGCATCTACGCGGCACTTTCGGCAAAATCCAAAGAGGATGTTCTGAGCGAATTCGGCGGTGCCGAATTCTCGACCTTCAAACCGGCTCTCGTTGATCTGGCTGTTGACCGGCTCTCACCGATCACCGGGGAGATGCGTCGCTTGATGGATGATCCGGGCCATATCGACAGCGTGCTGGCCAGAGGAGCCGAGAAGGCTGCGGCCATCGCCAATCCTGTATTGGATCAGGTCAAGGATATCGTCGGTTTCATTCGCGCATCCTGACAGGCGAAAAGACAGAAATCGTTTCTGATTCGAAACAATAGCAGAAACCGGATGGACACACTGTGTCTGTCCGGTTTTTGTTTTTGTGACTCTGTGTGCATCGCTCACCTTAAAGACTGGGAAATCTGCCAAAGCAACTCTTGCGCAGCGCCGCCGGACATGGCAGGCTTTCTTTCATGATTATCAAACGTACTATTCATGAAGCTGGCCATATTCGCAAATTTCTCGTTGTCGTGGACGAGACCGAGGAATGCGATCGCGCGGTCACGTATGCGGCGTTGCGTGCTTCGGCAACCGGCGGCGCTGTGGTCATGATGGTTTCCGTTGAGCCCGAGCATTTCAACCACTGGCTTGGCGTCAAGGAAATCATGCTTGCCGAAGCCCACGAAGCAGCACAGGAGCGGCTGGCTCAATTCAAGGAACGCGTCGAGGAAATCGTCGTGGTTCCCACCGAATGCGTTGTCCGCGAGGGACCTGTCGCAGAACAGATCACCGCTCTCATCGAAGAGGATGAAGATATCGGTATTCTGGTGCTTGCCGCCGCAGTCGGTGCGAAAGAGGGTCCGGGTCCGCTCGTCTCCTCCATTTCAAGCCAGTCCGGAAAACCCTTTCCCCTGCCGGTCACCATTGTGCCGGGCGACCTCTCGGATGAAGATATCAGAGCAATCTGCTAGGCGTGAACAAAAAGGGGACTGCTTTCAGCATATTTTTCGCAGAAACGAAGCCCGGCAGCTTGACCTTTGCGCCGGGCGCGTTATGTCTTCTTTGAACTGTAATTGTTGAAAAAGGCACTCGACTTTTCCGCAGAGCCACCTGCATAATGACGCCAATGATGCAGATGAATAGCTTGATCTGCTTGGATAGGTCCCAGAGGAATCGAATATGTTCATTCAAACCGAAGCGACGCCCAATCCCGCCACCTTGAAATTCCTGCCTGGCAAGGTTGTTCTGGAAGAGGGAACGATGGATTTCCGATCAGCCAGCGAGGCTGGCGTCTCTCCACTTGCCGAGAAACTCTTTACGATCGACGGCGTCGAAGGGGTGTTTTTCGGCTTCGATTTTGTCTCCATCACAAAAGGCAATACCGATTGGCAGCATATCAAGCCAGCCATATTGGGCGCGATCATGGAGCATTTCCTCTCTGGTGAGCCGCTCCTGAAACGCGATGAAGCCAGCCAGTCTGCCAATGAAGATTTTGACGAAGCCGACGCGGAGATTGTCGCGACCATCAAGGAATTGCTGGAAACGCGCGTGCGCCCTGCGGTCGCACAGGATGGCGGCGACATCACCTTCCACGGTTTCCGGGATGGCGTTGTCTATCTTTCCATGCGCGGAGCCTGTGCAGGCTGCCCATCCGCAACGGCAACCCTGAAACATGGCATTGAGAATCTCTTGCGCCATTTCATTCCCGACGTTCAGGAAGTTCGTCCGGTCTAGCCCCGTTTCCTTTTCCGATCAGGAGCCGAAATGCTCGAGACAATTTTTGAACTGACGGGAAAAGACCCCAAGAGCTTACAGCAACGGGCCCTGAAACTGAGTGAGGAAGCCGGAGAAGTTGCCCAGGCCGTTTTGTCGGCGACCGGCGCTCCGGGGTCCTCCTACAAGGCAATGACCCTTGAAGATGTGCGCGAGGAAGCTGTTGACGCGGCAATCGTTGCCCTTGCCATCCTCGCCCAGGCATCGGAGAGCGAAGAAGCCTATCTTGTCGAACTTGACAGGCTGGTCGCGGAAAAATGCAACAAGTGGAAAACAACACTTGCCACCGATGCTGCTGAATTGGACCCAATGGAACCGTGAAAAAGAATTCGGAAATCTGTCTGGCGCTTGACACAGCACTCGAGGCCTGCTCGGTCGCCCTCGCCATAAGGGACAAGGACGAGCTTCTCACCTTTGGCCGATCACTGGCTCTCGGGCGTGGCCATGCCGAACATCTGATGAATGAACTGGAAACACTGCTGGATGAGGCAGAGATTGGCTATGATCAACTCGACCGGATTGCGGTGACCATCGGACCGGGCAGCTTCACCGGCCTGAGGGTTGGTCTTGCCACGGCACGCGCCTTGGGATTGGCGCTCGATATCCCGGTGATCGGTGCCTCAAGCCTTCTGGCCCTGGCCCTTAGCGCCTGGAAAGAAGGCCATCGCGGCACTGTGGCCAGCTTCATTGATGCTCGCAGGGGTCAGATCTATGGGCAATTCTTTTCGCTTGCCGATGAAAGATCCGGCATCGAGTCGCTGTCTGAGGCCTGCGCCAAGAGTGCTGATGCCTTTGCGCAGGACTGTCTTGATGCAACCCAGCTGCGTTTGATCGGCAGCGGCAGTGAATTGGTGCTTGGAAGCGAGAAGGCGGGCCCGCTTGCGCAACAGCAGATCATCATGACGCGCTATCCGGATATGGAGCAGCTGGCTGTTTGGGCCCTTGACCAAACAGCTCCCTTGCGACCGCCAAGCCCGCTCTATCTCAGAGACCCTGACGCCAAGCCTCAGGCTTCCAAAGCCATAGCACGCCTTTGATTTCGGCCACGATTCGACATTTGGCGATCTGGTCCCCAGCAAATCATGCGTTATTGTTGATATCACATAACAAGTGGATTCGCATTCCGCCCCCCTTTGGAGTAATTCAAAACCTGTTGGGAGATGAAGCGTGTTTTTTGCGCTGAAAACAACCTCTTTGGTCATGCCTGCCGCCTTTGCGGACATTGCCGACATGGCTGCGATCCATCGTCGTTGTTTTGCACGTGGATGGTCTGCAAGCGAATTGCAGGCGCTTTTGCAGGACAAGTTTGTCGAAAGCTTCGTGCTGAGGCGTACGAGTCTGCGCATCAAGGATCAGGTGGTTGGGTTTGTGCTTGCACGTTCTGTGCTTGATGAATCGGAGATCCTGACGATTGCAGTCGACCCGGACCACCAGAATTCCGGTGGTGGCAGGCAACTGATGAATGAAATGATCCGACATCTTTACGGAAATCGAGTTGCAAAACTGTTTCTGGAAGTGGACGAGAGCAATAAAGCTGCGCTATCTCTTTATTCGAGCTTAGGATTCTCAAAAGTAGGGGAGCGCAAGGGCTATTATCACAATGACGACGGCGACCCTTCTCTCGCCTGGATCATGCAGGTGGAACCATTTGGCGACCACCATCCGCACCATAGCCAGACGCGACAGTAAGGGGCGAGAGCGACATGACACGTGATACCAAGACGGCCATTGAAGAGTTGTGCGTAAGGGCCGGTATGCGCATGACCGAGCAGAGACGCGTCATTGCTCGCGTTCTGGATGACTCAATCGATCACCCCGATGTCGAGGAGCTCTACGCGCGTGCGGCAAAGATCGACAACAATATTTCCATCTCCACCGTCTATCGGGCGGTCAAACTGTTCGAAGATTGCGGCATCATCGAGCGGCATGATTTCCGCGACGGGCGCTCGCGCTATGAAACCATTACCGAGAAGCATCATGATCATCTGATCGATTTGCGCACTGGCAATGTCATAGAATTTCGCGATGAGGAAATCGAACGCCTGCAAGAGGAAGTCGCACGTCGTCTTGGCTTCAAGCTTGTCGACCATCGCCTCGAACTTTATGGCATTCCAATCGAAGAATCAGATAAGTAGTTCTTGAGGCATACCTTGGAACAAATGCCAAGGTCAGATCTTGCGACCTTGTCTGGTTGCCATCGCGGACCTTGATCTCTGGCAGTGATCGAGCCCACCTTGAAAGCGGACCGGCCAGAACAGGTCCATGATTGAGTTTGTAGAGCATGATGAGCAGCAAGTCCCGATTTTCCATGTCAGCGGTTCGTGCAACGCTCGCGACGCTCTTGATTGCGCTGTTTGCCATCGTCCTCATCCCCCTGCAATATCTTTCCGTGACGCTTAATCTGCCGACAAAGCGCTGGATTCCGGTGCTGTTTCATCGGATCAATTGTCTGGCCCTTGGCGTTCGCAAGACAGTCAATGGCAGTTGTGTCAAAAAGGGCTCGGTGCTGATCACCTCCAATCATTGCTCCTGGATCGACATTGTCGTGCTGGGCAGCCTGCAACCGCTCTCCTTCATCGCCAAGTCCGAGGTCGCCAACTGGCCGATCTTCGGCCTGTTTGCCAAACTGCAACGCTCCATCTTTGTCAATCGCTCACGCAGGAGCGAAACCGCGCAAGTGGCCAGGGAAATCGCCCGGCGTCTCAAGGAAGGGGATGCGATGGTGCTGTTCGCAGAGGGAACCTCATCTGATGGCAATCAGGTGTTACCCTTCAGAACATCGCTCATTGGCGCGGCCAAGGTGGCCATGACCATGAACGCAAACGAGCCCCGGAGCGAGGAGGAAAAGGAGCCCGAGAAAGAGGAAGCGGATCAGGTCTGGATTCAACCCCTATCGATTGCCTATACGGCTCTTCATGGCCTGCCGATGGGCCGCCAGCATCGTCATTTGGCGGCCTGGTATGGCGACATGGATCTTCTCCCCCATCTCTGGGTTCTGCTCAAGGAAGGTGCGCTCGATGTGACCCTGACCTATGGTGAGCCGATCCCGTTTGGCCCCGGAGAGAACCGCAAGGAGGCAGCACTCAAAGCGCACGAAGCGGTCCGTCAGACGATGCTGCGCGACCTGCACCACCAGACAGACCCGCATCGTCGCTGAGACCAACAGGTTGCCAAGTTGGCACACTCGCCCTTCTCCCTTCAGTTCTTCACCGATTTTCCTTTGCAAATGAGAATAAAACGCGCTACAGGCTGGGTTTTGAAAAGCGATGGACCAATTTGGTACCAATGCGCGTTCCCCAAGCTGCAAGCGGACAAGCCGACATGACTGCCTTTGAAGACAAGAAAGTCTTTGTGAAAACCTACGGATGCCAGATGAATGTCTATGATTCCAATCGCATGATGGACTCGCTGGCAACCAGGGGATACAGCCCGACCGAGGATATGAATGAGGCGGATCTGGTGATCCTGAATACCTGCCATATCCGCGAGAAAGCGGCAGAAAAGGTCTATTCCGAGCTTGGCCGTATCCGTCAGATCAAGGAAAAGCGCGAAAAGGACGGCAAGGGCGAAATGAAAATCGGCATTGCCGGCTGTGTCGCCCAGGCGGAGGGACAGGAAATCATCCGTCGTGCGCCTGTGGTTGATCTGGTCGTTGGCCCACAAGCCTATCACATGCTGCCGGATCTGCTGGAACGCACCAATGGCGGTGCCCGTGTCGTTGAAACCGACTTTCCCATCGAAGACAAGTTCAAGGCCCTGCCTGCGGCAAAAAAAGAGGTTACGCGCAAACGGGGCGTCAGCGCCTTTCTCACGGTTCAGGAAGGGTGTGACAAATTCTGCACCTTCTGCGTGGTTCCCTATACGCGCGGAGCGGAAGTCTCGCGCCCTGTTGCGCAGATCGTTTCTGAGGCGAAAGGGCTGGCAGACGCGGGCGTGCGCGAAGTCACCCTTCTGGGACAGAATGTCAATGCCTATCACGGCGAGGGATCCGATGGCCGGGACTGGGGGCTTGGTGAGCTGTTGTTCGAGCTGACCAAAATCGAAGGACTTGACCGGTTGCGCTATACCACCAGCCACCCGCGCGACATGGACGACACCCTGATGGCCGCGCATCGGGATCTGGATTGTTTGATGCCCTATCTGCATTTGCCTGTTCAGTCAGGATCAGACAGGATTCTCAAGGCGATGAACCGCCAGCACAGTTATGAGGACTATGTCCGTCTCATTGATCGTATCCGCAGTGCGCGACCCGACATCGCGCTTTCGGGCGATTTCATTGTTGGTTTTCCGGGCGAAAGCGATGAGGATTTCGAACAGACAATGCAGATCGTGCGCGAGGTGACCTATGCCTCAGCCTACAGTTTCAAATATTCTCCCCGTCCGGGAACACCTGCTGCCGATGACGAGAACCAGATCGAAGATGCAATCAAGTCGGAGCGGCTTTACCGTTTGCAAGACCTGCTGAATGCTCAGCAGAAAGCCTTCAATGCGTCCAAGCTTGGAGAGGAAATGACCGTTCTTCTCGAACGCAAGGGACGCGAGCCCGGACAGCTCGTTGGCAAATCGCCATGGCTGCAAGCTGTGCAAGTTGATGCACCGGACAACTTGATTGGTGAAATTGTCACAGTTAGGATCGATACTGTCGGTAGCAATAGCCTGTTTGGCACAATGATCGATCCTGCCCGATGATAGTCGAAAGAGATCATGCCAACTGGTATTCGTGGAATTTCATGTTGTTTGAAGGGATAAGCGTTTGAGCGACCAACGCCGCGACAAGGGCAAGAACCGCAAAGACCATCGTGACCGCCCGCACAAGCCCAAGGACCATAAAAAGAGCTGGGACCCCACCACCAGTCAGGCCTTGTCCGCCGCATCGGACATCGGACATATCGTTCTTTCCTATGACGATAACCGACTGGCCGCGGATCTCTTCGGTGAATATGATCAGAATCTCGCTCGCATAGAACAGAAGCTCAATGTCGAAGCGGTCGCGCGTGGCAATCGGGTAACGATCAAGGGGCCTGCTGACCTTTGCGATCAGGCCAAGATGGTGCTCGATTCGCTCTATTACCGTCTTCAGGAAGGCGACACCATAGAGCAGGCCGATGTTGACGGAGCGGTTCGCATGGCGCAGGCAACGGATGAACAACTGATGTTGCCATCCCTTATGCCCGAGAGCACGGACGGAGGCGCGGGCAAAATGAATTTTGCCCAGATCGCCACGCGCAAGAAAAAACTCACCGCACGCACCGCGACTCAAGATGCCTATATCCGCGCCATGGATCGGGCGGATCTCATTTTCGGAACTGGCCCGGCGGGTACCGGCAAGACCTATCTGGCGGTGGCCTATGCGGCCGCGCTTCTGGAGCGTGGTGTTGTCGAGCGCATCATATTGTCGCGTCCCGCGGTTGAAGCGGGCGAACGTCTCGGGTTTCTGCCCGGCGACATGAAGGAAAAGGTCGACCCCTATCTGCGCCCGCTTTATGACGCTCTTTACGACATGATGCCAGCGGACAAGGTGGAACGGGAGATCGATGCCAAGATCATCGAGATTGCCCCTCTGGCCTTCATGCGAGGACGCACCCTCTCCAATGCGGTGGTCATTCTTGATGAGGCGCAGAACACGACCTCGATGCAGATGAAGATGTTCCTCACCCGCCTTGGCGAAAATTCCAAGATGATCATCACGGGCGACCCCAGCCAGATCGATTTGCCAAGCGGCGAACAATCCGGTCTCGTTCAGGCCATGGAGTTGCTGCATGACATCCCTTCGATCGTGCGGGTGCAGTTTACGGCGCAGGATGTGGTGCGGCATGAGCTTGTGGCCCGCATCGTCAATGCCTATGACGAGGATGCCAGACGGCGGGCAAAAGCCCGTCGGGTGCTCAGCCGGGAGAAAACCCGTCAGCTGGTGACCAAGGAGCATCTCGCCGAGCTTGATTTTGCCGCAGATGAAGGCCTTGCCCCTCTTTATAACGAGGATGACGAATGAACACCTCCCCTGCGGCTGAAGGCGCTCTGCTCAAGGATTGCCTGATCGAAGTGGATGACTGGAAAAGCGAGTCCGGTCTGATTGCCCGGATCGAAGTCGCCCTTGACACGGCACAGGACTATGTCAAATCTATCGAAGGCCTGTCCTTTACGCCTGACTGCGAGATATCCCTTGTCTTTTCCGACGATGAAACCGTCCGCACTCTCAACGCGGAGCATCGGGGCAAGGACAAAGCCACCAATGTTCTTTCCTTTCCCATTGACGAAGATGCCGACCTGTTCGGCCCCATGTTGGGTGACATTGTGTTTGCCTATCAGACCGTCAAACGCGAAGCGGAAGAATTGGGGGTTGAAATTTCAGCCCACATGACCCATCTGAGTGTACACGGTTTCTTACATTTACTGGGTTATGATCACATAGAGGCAGATGAAGCGGACAAGATGGAAAGCGTCGAGATCGCCATTCTGGCTCGGTTGGGATTACCCAACCCTTATGCAGACACTGTTCCCATCTCTTCGCTAGATTGATGGGAGCCCTTCATTGTCTGAAAAAGTTTGCAACACTATTGAGGGCGCAAGCCTAGATTTGGCGCCAAAACGAGTATGAACGATCCGGACCCTTCTTTATCCTACCAGCCCACGACAACAAACGGGGCCAGTAATCAGGCAATTACCGATTCCAGCAAGGATGAATCGCAATCCCCGCAAATCCATTGGTTCAGTCGCCTCACCCACAATTGGATGTCTCGCCTGACCAACACGTCATTGCGCTCCCAGATGGAGGGGGCGCTCGCGGACGAAAACAGCGATGACCAGACCTTTTCCGCCGAAGAAAAGGCCATGCTGCGCAATATTCTTGCGCTGCGCGAAATGCGTGTCAGCGACGTCATGATCCCGCGGGCAGATATCGATGCGGTTGAAGACGATATCACGCTTGGTACGCTTCTGGCCGTCTATAAGGAAGTTGGCCATTCCCGTCTTCCCGTTTATCGCGAAACGCTCGATGATCCGGTTGGCATGGTCCATATCAAGGATGTGCTCAGCCTGATGACCGATGAGGGACAGGTCACGGCTCACACTGAAAACACCGCGCTTGATTCCATGGAAGGGGCTCCGAGTGAGCAGAGCTATGGTCATGGCGATGCGGAAGCTGCGATCAATCACTTTCGCACGCTGGGAAATGTCGATCTCGAACGGCCGCTCAAAGAGCTCAATGTCATTCGTGAGATACTGTTTGTTCCCCCCTCCATGCCTGCCACCGACCTGATGGCATCAATGCGCGCCGCCCGGACCCAGATGGCTCTGGTGATCGATGAATATGGCGGCACCGATGGTCTTGTCTCACTGGAAGATGTCGTCGAAACCGTTGTTGGCGACATTGAAGATGAACATGATGACGAGGATGAAGTTTTCATTGCGGAAGCGGGCCCCAATCTTTTCATCTCAGATGCCAAAGCGGAACTTGAGGATGTGGTCGAGGCCATAGGCACGGACCTGCCTCTTGACGATGAGTCGATGGAGGATGTCGACACGCTTGGTGGCTTCATTTTCACGCTTATCGGCCGCATTCCGGTTCGGGGCGAGCTGATCAATGTCAAGGAAGGGCTGGAATTTGAGATCATGGATGCTGATCGCCGCCGCATCCGTCGTGTCAAAGTGCGCATCAAGCCGATCAAGAAGCCACTCAAACGCACCTTCCCGATCCAACGTAATTCAAACGATGACAAGACCGGTGCCGAGGGTCCCTCGAAAGAGACTCCGGTTTGATCATCTTGGCATGACTGGGAATGAAATATGTCTGAGGAAAGACCAACAGCCCTGGCGTGGTAATTGCTCAGACCTTTTTCCGGGACGACATCGATCCCGGAAGAGCCGGTCATCGACCTTGCGTACAAGACTGCATTGAACCGATCATCAGGAGAATGGCCGGAACAATGCACGATGACAGATAAAGGATGTTGAAGAAGACTAGTCCAGTTTCTTGCGCAGCCGAACCACTACGTCAACGCGGGCGATTTCCATTCCTTCGGGAACTTCTGGAAGGGGGGAAACGCGCATACCACCGGGAATGTCGACAACCCTTCCTTCTTCTTCATAGAAGAAGTGATAGTGATCGGTCACATTGGTGTCGAAATATGTCTTGGTTCCTTCAACTGCGACTTCTCGCAGCAGACCTGCCTCGGTGAATTGATGCAGGGTATTGTAAACGGTCGCGAGAGAGACGGACACATTCACCCGCTCAGCCTCTTCATGCAAAACTTCTGCCGATACATGCCGGTCGCCTTTGGCAAATAGCAATTCTGCCAATGACAGCCTCTGTCGAGTCGGGCGCAAACCTGCGCCAACCAACAAATCCCGAGCAGAACGCTTATCAAATTTGTGAAGATGTGAGGTCATTATAACTTCCCCTAACTCAGGCGTTTCTGCGATAGCTCTTCATTTTAAAAGTATTCTAGTTTCAAACTTATTGCAATTTAGAGCCATTTTCAATCACAATGATTTTCCTAGCAGATATATTGTCTTTTGGCTGAAACAACAAGCCAAGTAAGGATAAATGCTGAGATTAGGCCCATATCGGTATTTAGTATACCATTATCATTTTGTCGCACCTGTCAATTTTACCAATCCAGATAACAGAACTTGGACCAAGTAATATGCTTGAAAGCTGTTTTGCTTCCTTCTAAAAGAAACGCAGAACCAACTAGTCTGGCTGGAAGAAAGCGACAGATCAAAATTCGCCTGATCAAGTGTGAACTTCATCCTTTGCACGCCTAGTGCTTGCAGACGCAACAGGCTATAAGAGGGTTAAGCCTTTTTACTGGAACACAAGGGGCCGTTCTCCGTCGATATCCCAAGTCATGCTTTATCGATGGGTGAGCCTGAAGCCCCAAATGCGAAGCGTACAAACTGTGACAGTCCGATTTTTTGGGCTGAATCCGAGAAAGATAAGAGTGAAACCGTATGGAACAACGCCCATCCAGCTACACTTACGAAGAGATTTTGACCTGCAGTCGCGGTGAAATGTTCGGACCAGGCAATCCGCAATTGCCACTGCCTCCCATGCTGATGCTGGATCGGATTACCGAGATTTCCGAAGATGGTGGCGAAAATTGCAAAGGCCATATTCGCGCCGAATATGACATCACTCCGGAACGCTGGTTCTTTGATTGCCATTTTGCTGGCGACCCTGTCATGCCCGGCTGCCTAGGTCTTGACGCCTTGTGGCAGATTACAGGTTTCTATCTGGGCTGGCTTGGCCTTGAAGGAAAGGGGCGCGCCATCTCGGTGGGAGAAATCCGATTTGCCGGACAGATCACGCCTGCCATCAAGAAGGTCGAATATGGTGTGGACTTCAAGCGCATCATGAAGGGCCGTCTGATCCTTGGGATTGGGGATGGCTGGGTGAAGGCCGACGGTGAAACCGTGTTTACGGCCAAGGATCTGCGCGTTGGACTGTTCAAGGACAGCTAGGCAAATCGACACAGCTTGAGCGCGATGACTGCTTTTTGCAATGTGAAGGCCCCTTTTCAAGGAAAAAACCGCTTCCTTCTTGCTTGGGCCATATTCACAAACCAATTATACCAAGTATGATTTGCGAAATTGCTTATCCCGACAAAGGGGTTTCAGGCGCACAGCTATAGCAAGTAAAACCATAAATCGTGAAACCGGGTTACGCTTCGATGAAATTCAGACTTGATCAACCCGGTGGACAGGTGCCCCCGACATGAATAGCGAGGCCAAAATATGAGACGTGTTGTCATTTCAGGCTTGGGTATTGTTTCCTCTATCGGAAATGATGCAGCAGCCGTTACCGCATCCTTGCGCGATGCAAAGTCCGGCATTTCCTTCTCTCAGGATTTTGCCGATCACGGATTCCGCAGCCAGGTATGGGGCTCTCCCGATATCGATACGACCGACCTGGTTGATCGCCGCGCGAGACGGTTCCTTTCCCGCGGTGGCGAATGGAACCATGTCGCCATGAAACAGGCGATTGATGATTCCGGCCTTGAAGAAAGCGATATCACCAACGAGCGGACCGGCATCATCATGGGGTCCGGTGGTCCATCAACCCAGACCGTGGTCACCGCTGCCGACATCACACGCCAAAATGGCTCTCCGAAGCGCATCGGTCCTTTTGCCGTTCCAAAGGCGATGTCCTCGACCGCCTCTGCAACCCTTGCCACCTGGTTCAAGATCCATGGCGTGAACTATTCGATTTCATCGGCCTGTTCAACGTCTGCACACTGCATCGGCAATGCCTACGAACTGATCCAGATGGGCAAACAGGACATTATCTTTGCCGGTGGCCATGAAGATCTGGACTGGTCGATGTCCAACCTGTTCGATGCCATGGGGGCGATTTCCTCCAAATATAACGACACGCCGGAAACCGCATCGCGCGCGTTTGATGCAACCCGCGACGGGTTTGTGATTGCCGGTGGTGCCGGTGTGCTGGTTCTGGAAGAGCTGGAGCATGCCAAGGCACGTGGGGCAAAGATTTACGCCGAACTGGTTGGCTATGGGGCCACCTCCGACGGCTATGACATGGTTGCTCCGAGCGGCGAAGGGGCAAAGCGCTGCATGCGTCAGGCCATGGCCACGGTTGACGGCAAAATTGATTATATCAACTGTCATGGCACTTCCACGCCGGTTGGTGACACTGCTGAAATTGGTGCCATTCGCGAAGTCTTTGGCGATAATCAGCCCCATATCGCGTCCACCAAATCCCTTACCGGCCATTCTCTCGGAGCCGCCGGGGCGCAGGAATCCATCTATTCTCTTTTGATGATGCAGGCTGGCTTCATTGGTGAATCCGCCCATATCACCGAACTGGATCCCGAATGCACCGACATGAATATCGTTCGTCAACGTATCGACAAGCCTTTTGATGTCGCCCTGTCCAACAGCTTTGGATTTGGTGGTACCAATGCGTCGCTGATTTTCCAGCGCTATAACGGATAAGGACCTCCAAGGCGATGAGCGAATTAATGAAAGGAAAGCGCGGCCTCATCATGGGGGTCGCGAATGCGAATTCGATTGCCTGGGGCATCTCCAAGGCATTGTATGACCAGGGTGCCGAGCTGGCCTTCACCTTTCAGGGGGATGCCTTGGGTAAACGGGTCAAACCGCTGGCGGAATCGGTTGGATCAGATTTCGTATTGCCGTGTGATGTGGAAGATATCGCCTCTGTCGATGCGGTATTTGATGCGCTCAAGGAAAAATGGGGCAGCATCGACTTTATCGTCCACGCAATCGGCTTTTCCGACAAGGGCGAGCTTCGGGGACGCTATGCGGATACCAGCCGCGAGAATTTCTCCCGCACAATGGTCATTTCCTGCTTTTCCTTCACGGAAATCGCCAAACGCGCAGCGGATCTGATGCCAAATGGCGGCTCGATGATCACCCTCACCTATGCTGGCTCCATTCGCGTGATGCCGAACTATAATGTCATGGGCGTTGCCAAGGCCGGACTTGAAGCATCCGTTCGGTATCTTGCCAATGATTTCGGGCCATCGGGGATCCGGGTCAATGCCATCTCGGCCGGACCTGTCCGTACGCTTGCGGGCAACGGCATTGCCGATGCGCGCATGATGTATAATTTCCAACGAGACAACAGCCCGATGCGTGATGTCTGCACGATCGAAGATGTTGGCGGTACGGCCCTGTATCTGTTGTCGGATCTGTCCCGGAAAGTGACCGGGGAAGTGCATTTTGTCGATTCCGGCTATAATTGCGTTTCGATGCCGACCCTTGAAACACTTCAACTTCTGGACAAGTCCTGATCACATTTAAAACCGGACATTGTGCAAACTGAATGCGGCATTTCTTGATGCCGACGGACAAAGGGAGGGCCAGATCCTCCCTTTTTTAATTTTGCATATGATTTGCCGACTATATATATACCAAATAAAACTATACAATAAACCAATATTTACCATACCTCTTAGCACGAAATTAGCTAGTTTTTCGTAATCTCTGCCGCAAGTTGTGTTGCGGAGTTTTCCGATGATTGGTTTTCTAGCCAAATATGATCGCCTTTTTAGCAAAGAAATTATTGCTTTAGCCGTCCTGTTACTCGCCAATTTCATTTGCGCAGTCATTGTGTCGCTGTTGTTCAAGGATCAGGATGCCGAAACAAAGTCCATGATCCAGCTGGCGAGCATCGCCATCATTTCCATGCTGTCATGCATCGTGCTACTGCAAATGAACAATTCCCGTGTCGCTGCGGTTCAGGCCATGGGCACGCTGGTGCAAAGGGACAAATTGACCAATCTCGCAAGTCGGGAAGTCTTCCAGAAAAATCTGGCCAAGCATCTGTCCAAATGCGATGAGAATGATCCCTTTATCCTGCTGATGGTGGATCTGGACCGCTTCAAGGAGCTCAATGCTTTTCTTGGCTATAATGCCGCCGACCTCATACTCCAGCAGTTTGCGGAACGTTTGAGCCAGCTTGCGGAAACGGAAGAATTTGCGGCGCGGATCGGGGGAGATGAGTTCGCGCTCATCATACCTTATGACGGCACCAAGGCCAGCCTTCAGGCGCGCATCCGGGATCTGTTTGAAACAATCTACAAGACATATATGTGCAACAAGCAGTCTGTCGAGCTGACCGTGTCGACCGGAGTCACTCTTTTTCCTGATGATGGCAGGGACCCGGAAGGACTGAGCCAAAATGCCTATTTTGCCTTGCAGCGGGCAAAGAAGGAAGGCCACAACAGGCTCTGCTGCTATGACGAGGTGGCCGATCCGAAAATGATGGACTACCACTTCCTGTCTCAAGATATGGACCGCGCTTTGCAAGATGGGGAGTTTCTACTCTACTATCAGCCTCAATTCAGTTTTGAAACCGGGGAGCAAACCGGTTTCGAAGCGCTCATTCGCTGGAACCATCGTGACCGGGGTATCATTCCTCCCTCGGTCTTCATTCCCATTGCAGAGCAAAACGGGCTCATTCTGCCACTTTCCGAATTCGTCTTGCGTTCCGCGTGCGAAACTGCGAGCAAATGGGGCAACAGCCGGTTGAAAGTGGCGGTCAATCTGTCTCCGATCCAGATGCGCCAGTGTCAGATCGCGGATCAGGTGGCCGAGATCCTGCTTGAAACAAATCTGGAGCCGCGACGGCTTGAGCTTGAAGTGACTGAAAGCCTGTTCATCGATATCAATGACTCCATTTCATCCGATCTGGCGCACCTGCAAAGACAGGGCATTTCCATTGCTCTTGATGACTTCGGCACCGGTTATTCCTCTCTTGCCTATTTGACCAGTTTTCCTTTCGACAAGATCAAGATTGATCGTTCCTTTGTCGAGCATCTGGCAACCGACGACAGCTCAATGGCAATTATTTCGGCCGTCATCGGGATGGGCAAAAGCCTGAACATGCGGATTACGGCGGAGGGAATAGAAGATCAGCAATGCTACGACATTCTTCGCCTGGCAGGCTGTGATGAAGCGCAGGGCTATCTTCTGGGCAAACCAAGGGATCTTGATGTCGAGCCTGTCGAAGCCTCGGAAAAGATCGAAAGACGAATCTCTGCCGTCGCTTGAGAGGCCGAACCATTTTGGCCGCCTCTCATCTTGCATTCTTTTCTTGCTCACTGTATGAATAATGTCATTACTGCTCATTTATACTATTTATGACATCATATTATACTTATAATTCTGTTTTTCATTTATCAAAGCTATAGAACGGCTGGAGTAAATCCAAGTAAATATTTTTTTAACTATCATAATTTTCATTTTATTCAGAAAAGTCAAATAGGTTATCGTCAGGTTTGTCAAAAACGAGCGACCTAATGCAAGAATCGCCGACGATAAAAAAGCCAATTGATCCTGATAGGGGCACATCCCGCAAATTTATCCTTTTGCTGGCTCTTCTTGGTGTAGCTTATTGGCTTGCCGAGCATGATGACCTGTTTGTGAGGCAATTGCCTATTCTCGCCCTTTTCGTGATCGTCTCCTACTATTTCATTTTCATGACCTGGCACCAGACTATTCGGCGCAAATCCTACCGTATGCTCATTGATGAGCTGAAATCACGGGACAATCTGACAGGGCTTTCAAACCGGCAATTGTTTCTCTCCTCCATTCATGGACGCCTCAAGTCAGCCCAGTTCCAGAACAAACCCTTCGCGTTACTGTTGGTTGATATTGATCGTTTCAAGGAACTTGATACGATTCTGGGCACAGAGAATGGCGATCTGCTGTTGCAGGAATTTGCCAACCGACTTCAACATTTTCAGAAACGCAAGGAATTTGTCGCAAGGCTCTCAGGCAATGAATTTGCGATTGTCATAGAAGAACTCGGGACAAGCAAAACCTTCGAGCAGCGCATTCAGATCCTGCATTCCTATTTGAAACAGCCCTATCGTTTCCACGGTCGACCGATCGATATCACCGTATCGGGTGGCTACATCAAGTTTCCAAGCCACGGTTATCGGATCAGTAACTTGCTACAACAGGCGAAACTGGCTTTGCTTCGCGCCAAACAGGATGGCCGCGATCAGATCTGCTGCTTTGAACAACGTCAGGATGTGCGTGCTCATATCGACCATGAACTCTCACAGGAAATGGGCAAATCCATTGCCCTTGGCGAGTTCAAGCTGCATTTCCAGCCGCAATGCTCCATCAAGACCGGAAAACAAACCGGCTTTGAGGCGCTTATGCGCTGGGATCACCCGACGCGCGGCTGGGTCTCGCCAGGCACTTTCATACAAATTGCGGAGAGAAACGGTTTGATCCTGCCGCTTTCCGAGTTTGCCTTGCGGGAAGCCTGCCAGACGGCCGCCAACTGGAAACAGCCCTTGCGCGTTGCGGTCAACCTGTCACCAATCCAGTTCAAAAAGACCGATCTGGTGCAAACCGTTGAAAGGATCTTGAAGGAAACCGGTCTCCCGGCCCAAAGACTGGAGCTGGAGGTAACCGAGAGTCTGTTTATCCAAACAAGCCAACGCACCATCGAAACACTCAAACAATTGCGCAGCATGGGAATAACTGTCGCGCTGGATGATTTCGGAACCGGTTATTCTTCCCTCAGCTATCTGTCTTCATTCCCCATCGACAAGATCAAAATCGACCGTTCCTTTGTTCGCGACCTGGCCCATAACAATGGCAATATGGCCATTATCTCGGCGATGATCGGAATTGGTCGCAGCCTTGACATAGAAATTCTTGCCGAAGGAATCGAAGACAAGGAAACCCTTGAAATGCTGCGCGTGGCAGGGTGCCATGAAGCACAGGGCTATTATCTGGGGCGGCCGCGGGATTTGCAATCCGAACCCGGATTTGAAATGAGCGAACCGGAGCACGATAGCGACCCGGAAGCTCGTAAAAAGCTCAAGCTGATCAGAAATCCGTCCATGTGCGCCTGAGCCTTCTGAAACCGTTGCATCGTCAAGATCGTGTCTTTCATCAGGCGCTTCCTGCTCCTCAAGAGACATGATCGCCCTGCAATAGCCACAAATAAATCCGACAAATCATAATTGTGCTTTGCGATTGCCGTCTGACTATTTTATCTATGGTCTGGCTGGTTCTTCCCACATCTCAAACTTGTCCGACACCGTTATGGCGCTTTTTATTTCAAACCTGATCCTACTGGATGGTTGGCGACGATATGCACTCGGGTTTGCATGCGGCGCGATATCCAGTCTGGCACAGGCGCCGGTAGGCTGGTTCCCCATATTGTGGGTTACCTTTCCGGTTCTCGTGTGGCTGCTCGATTCGGCCGCTCTGGGGAAATCACGCAAACAAGCACTTTATTCGATGGCACGGGTCGGATGGGTTTTCGGTTTCGGCTTTTTTGCCTTCACCTTCTATTGGCTTGGCTCGGCCTTTTTTGTTGAAGCGGACAAATTCGCCTGGCTTTCGCCGGTAGCGGTTCTCCTGTTTCCCGCAGGTCTCGCCCTGTTCTGGGGTGCCGCGACTGCGCTTGTCGCCCCGGTTTGGCGGCCAGGCCCTGTGCGTGTGCTGCTGCTTGCCTTGAGCTGGTCCCTGTTCGAATGGCTGCGTGGCGTCATTTTTACGGGCCTGCCATGGGGAGGGCTCGGCCCTGCCCTTGCGTCCAACGGCGTCACCATGCAAATCCTGTCCATTACGGGACCTGACAGCCTGAATTTGCTTGCCCCGCTGATCTTTTCCATCCCTGTTCTGGTATTCGCTCAAAACAGGCAATCAAGACATGTCGGAATGGCCATTGTGATCGGACTGGTTTTCCTGGCGCAACTCGGGTTCGGTCTGTTCCGTCTCAATCAACCTGCCCCCGTTCAGGATCACCCCATCGTTGTGCGCCTGATACAGCCGAACATTGCGCAGAAAGAGAAATGGAAGCTGGAGAATCGTTCCTGGATTTTCAACAGGCTTCTGGCTTTGACGACCGTCGATGATCAGGATAGCCCCCTTTCCGCTGTCGATCTGTTTGTCTGGCCCGAGACTGCGGTTCCCTTCTACCTGATCGAACAACCCACCGGTCTGGCCGTCATAGCGCGGGCCTTGCCCGATGATGCAACCTTGTTGACCGGCGCCTTGAGGCGGGAAACCGACCTTGAAGACAAGCATGCGGTTTACAATAGCATTTACCAACTGGCTGGCGATGGGACCATCATGAACGCCTATGACAAGATCCATCTTGTCCCCTTCGGAGAATATTTGCCTAAGGAAATTTGGCTTAACGCGATTGGCCTTGAGAAATTAACATCAAAAAGCTCCGATTTTTCCTTCGGAAGCAAGCAGATGCTTCTGGGGAATGATGGCCTTGGCAAGATATTGCCGCTCATCTGCTACGAGGTTGCCTTTTCAGGAGACGTTCTTTCCTTCCCCAAAGGGGCTGACATGATTGTCAATGTGACCAATGATGCCTGGTTCGGAAACAGCATAGGCCCTTGGCAACACTTGCATCTTGCCCGTATGCGGGCAGTTGAGACCGGTCTGCCACTGCTTCGCGCCGCCAATACAGGGATCTCTGCAATCATCGACGCAAAGGGGCGTATAGTTCAGTCTTTATCACTTGAAAAAGACGGCATCATTCAGAGTCCATTACCTGTAAAACTACGTTCAACACTTTACGTTCAACTCGGAAACTGGATATTTGTCGCCTTATGGTTGCTGTTATGCCTAATTACGTTAATCACACGAAGAAAAATTGCTCGCGATGCATTGTATTAATTGACATATGGCGATAATACACGGCACTATTGTAATATCCCGTTCTCTAAAGCAAAAGGCGCATCAAGCTTACGGGAAATAACGCGAGAAGCGGAATCGCAAAAATAACCAGACCGGTGTGTATATAAAAGCTTCTACAAAGAATGGCACACCTAAACAAAAAAGAGAGCCAAATGGCCAGCAAAAAAGCACCGAACCCCATCGACGTTTATGTTGGAAGTCGTGTCCGGCTTCGTCGCATGATGTTATCCATGAGCCAAGAAAAACTGGGTGAGCATCTGGGTATTACTTTCCAACAAATTCAGAAGTATGAAAAAGGAACCAACCGTATTGGCGCAAGTCGCCTACAGCATATTGCTACCGTGCTGGAAGTACCTGTTTCCTTTTTCTTTGAAGATGCTCCCGGAACACCTCAGGAAGCACAAGGTTTGGCAGAATCCAAGTCTGAAAACTACGTTATCGACTTTCTTTCTTCCTCCGAAGGCTTGCAGCTCAACCGTGCATTCGTTCAGATCAAGGATCAAAAAGTTCGTCGCAAGATCGTTGAACTGGTTCGCGAGATTGCCGGAGAGAATGCAGAGGCTTGAACGTCAGGCCTTTTGAACTGCTTTCCAGATAAACATCGGGTTTCAAAGCAACGCGATCAAACCGAGAGATGTATACCATCTCTCGGTTTTTGTTTTTCATATCTTGCAAACACGGCTCCATTTTCCATTTCTGCCGGGCAATTTTTATTTGAGTTGCAGGCCTGTCGAGCCAAGTTTTCCCAAAATAAACGTCCGCTTAAGAATCATTTTTGTTTCTGCTCACGCAGCCTCATTTCTCGCCGTGTCGCGCTTGCAACCTTTTTAAGAAGCTGATAATGACATAAAGAACTCTTTATATCGTGAGAAAAGGTTAGGTCATGGCCCGCAAAGAATTTCTTTTCACCAGTGAGTCCGTCTCTGAAGGGCATCCGGACAAGATCTGTGACCGCATCTCAGACGCCATTGTCGATGAATTTCTGAAAGTCGATCCCTATTCTCGATGCGCGGTGGAAACCCTGGCCACAACCAACAAGGTGGTGCTGGCAGGTGAAACCCGCGGACCGAAAGAAATCGACACCCATATCATGGAAAAGTCTGCAAGACGCGTTATCCGGGATATCGGTTACGAACAGGATGGTTTCCATTGGAAAAATGCCGACATCGACATTTTTGTTCATGAGCAGTCTGCCGACATTGCCAGAGGCGTCGATGAGGCCGAGGGCAAGGATGAAGGCGCGGGCGACCAGGGCATCATGTTCGGCTATGCAGTCAACGAGACACCAGAGCTCATGCCTGCTCCCATTCTTTATGCACACAAGATCCTTCGTCTGATCGCCGAAGCACGCCATGCTGGAACGGAAACCCGCCTTGGACCGGACGCAAAGAGCCAGCTCACCTTGCGCTATGTCGATGGCAAACCGGTTGAAGTCACATCTCTTGTGCTCTCCACCCAGCATTATGATGAAGCGCTTTCATCCAACGATGTTCGCGCTATCGTCACCCCTTATATCGAGGCTGCCCTGCCTGAAGGTTGGTTGACCGAAAAGACCGTCTGGCACGTCAACCCCACCGGCAAATTTGTCATCGGCGGCCCTGATGGTGATGCCGGTCTGACCGGCCGCAAGATCATCGTCGATACCTATGGCGGCGCAGCGCCTCATGGTGGCGGCGCCTTCTCTGGCAAGGATCCCACCAAGGTTGACCGCTCGGCTGCCTATGCTGCACGTTATCTGGCCAAGAATGTGGTGGCAGCCGGTTATGCAGAACGCTGCACCATTCAGCTTGCCTATGCAATTGGTGTCTCGGAGCCATTGTCCCTTTATGTCGATACCTATGGTACGGGAACCGTCCGTGACTCCGTGATCGAAAAGGCCCTTTGGGAAACCATGCCTTTGACACCGCGCGGAATTCGCACCCATTTGGGCCTTAACAAGCCCATCTATGAGCGTACTGCTGCCTACGGCCATTTTGGTCGCGAGCCGGAAGCCGATGGCGGTTTCTCTTGGGAGCGTGTCGATCTTGTAGACGGTATTCGGAAACAGATCGGATAACCGGTCTTTTCGACACTTGCATGCCAACAGGACGGTCCATTCCGACCAGACAGATACACTCCATGTATCTTGGCCGGGATGGACCGTTCTGTTAAGAATTGCCCAGCATCCCCGACACTTTGCCACAAAGGCCCGAACAGACTTGAACCGACACCTCATGCCTCCGTCCCAACCAGACAATCCCGAGTTCGAAACTCCCCGGTCGGATCAACAGCGATTCAGACCCTCTCAATCGCGTCTCCTAGACCGGCAGATCGCGACCAGCTTTTTCGGACGGCGCAAGGGAAAACCCCTAAGCTCCGGTCAGCAGCGACTTTTCGATGAGCTTTTGCCACGCATCAGTCTTAATCCGACCCAGCCGATCAATGACATTAAGACACAGTTTGTCCACAAGCCGGATGAAATCTGGATGGAAATCGGCTTTGGCGGCGGAGAGCATCTGGTCAGGCAGGCGCTCGACAATCCCGCCGTCGGGTTGATCGGCTGCGAACCATTTGTCAATGGCGTGGTCAAGGCGCTGGTCGAGATTGACAGTCAATCGATTGGCAATATCAGAATGTATGACGAGGATGCGGCCCATATTCTGGATTGGTTGCCCGAAGCATCCCTCGATCGGATCTTCCTGCTTTATCCTGACCCCTGGCACAAAAAACGTCATTGGAAACGTCGGTTTGTTTCGGACCGCAATCTTGAGCGCATATCACGGGTACTCAAACCGGGCGGGATTTTCCGCTTTGCCTCGGACATCGAGGATTATGTGCAATGGACCCTTGAGCATGTTGCCCGCTGTAACTGGCTTGAAGAGCAAAATGACGATCCGGACAGACGGCTGGAGGCCTGGCCCGATTGGCAGCAGACACGCTATGAGGCCAAGGCCTTGCGCGAAGGGCGCCGGCCCAATTATCTGACATTTCTTCGCCGCTAGGCAAGAAAACGACCGGTTTTCATGTAATTCGCTTGCTTTTTGCCGTCTCTTTAGTGTATAGAAGCCTCAAAATCTAGACAAGCTGTTTAGAGTGGGCCTCCTAAGACCCGCTCTTTTTTGTTAGGTACACTCTCTTTCAATGGCAAAGTCTGGTAAAATGGGCTCCTGCACCTTTTGCGTTCACGTTCTGGTGCGGTGCCAGCTGGGATCAGAAAATCGGTTTCATGGCTTGATCTCCAACCTGGTGCGCAAGACTTGCCCATGACACAGTAAAACTCGCTTACAGACGCCAAATGGCCAGACCAATTGGCGCGAGGAAATGGAGACAGGCTTTCCCGATGCCCGAGAATAGTCAGTTAAAAGCAGGTACAGAGCCTCGTCTGGTGCACGAGAAGGGCCTGGAAGCCCGTATCGCAAGCATCGTCGAACCCGTGATCGTGGATCTGGGCTTTGATCTTGTGCGCGTCCGAATAACAGGGCAACATGGTTGTACCGTACAGATCATGGCTGAAGCGCCGGATGGCACGATGTCCATTGAAGGATGTGAGACCGTCAGCCGGGCGCTTTCGCCGGTGCTCGATGTTGAAGATCCGATTGACAGTGAGTATTTTCTTGAGGTTTCGTCGCCCGGGGTTGATCGCCCTCTTGTTCGCGTTCGGGACCTTGTGGCCTGGAGTGGACACGAAGCCAAGCTCGAATTGTCCGTGCCGATCGACGGGCGGCGCCGCTATCGTGGCGTGCTGGATGGCGTTGAAGGGGAAGATCTCAAGCTTCTGTTGCTTGACGCCCCCAAGGACAGCGATCCCAACGTTCGCCTGCCCCTTGGCGATCTATCCGATGCAAAACTCGTTATGACTGATAAACTGATGGAGCTGGCGCTGAACGCGCAGTCCTCTGACCCGGCCGATGTGGTAGATGCCACCGATGCCGATACGCACCAATAGGAGACGCTGAGAATGGCAATCAGTGCAAACCGTCTTGAACTTCTGCAAATTGCGGATGCCGTGGCGCGGGAAAAATCGATTGATCGCATGATTGTGATCGGGGCCATGGAGGACGCGATCCAGAAAGCGGCCCGCTCCCGGTATGGTCAGGAAACAGAAGTCAAGGCGACGATCAATCCGCGCACCGGTGAAACCCGTCTCGAGCGTCTGTTGGAAGTAGTCGAAGTTGTCGAGGATTATGCAACACAGATTGCACTGGTTGATGCGAAGGAAAAGAAACCCGACGCTGAAATTGGCGACATCATTTCCGATCAGTTGCCACCGCTGGAATTTGGCCGCATTTCGGCCCAGTCCGCCAAGCAGGTGATCGTACAGAAGGTTCGCGAAGCTGAGCGCGATCATCAGTATGAAGAATTCAAGGACCGCTTGTTCGATATTGTCAACGGCCAGGTCAAACGGGTCGAATATGGCAATGTGACCGTCGATCTGTCCGGCAGCGAAGCCATTGTCCGTCGTGACGAATTGATTGCCCGCGAGGCGTTCCGTCCCGGTGACCGTATCCGTGCGATCATCTATGATGTGAGACGCGAGCAACGCGGGCCACAGATTTTCCTGTCGCGTACCCATCCGCAATTCATGGCCAAACTGTTCGCTCAGGAAGTGCCCGAAATCTACGACGGGATCATCACCATCAAGTCGGTTGCCCGTGATCCCGGCTCGCGCGCCAAAATCGCGGTTACCTCTTCGGACAGCTCCATTGATCCGGTTGGTGCCTGCGTCGGTATGCGCGGCTCCCGCGTCCAGGCCGTGGTCAACGAGCTTCAGGGCGAGAAAATCGATATCATTCCATGGTCGGAAGATCCCGCAACATTCATCGTCAACGCATTGCAACCGGCAGAGGTTGCCAAGGTGGTGCTTGATGAAGACAGTGAGCGTATCGAGGTTGTGGTTCCCAATGATCAGCTTTCGCTTGCCATCGGTCGCCGTGGTCAGAATGTGCGCCTTGCGTCCCAGCTGACCGGCTGGGATATCGACATCATGACCGAAGAAGAAGAATCCGAGCGTCGCCAGAAGGAATTCAACGAACGCGCCCAACTCTTCATGGAAGCGCTTGATGTGGATGACATCGTGGCCCAGCTGCTCGCCTCCGAAGGTTTCACCTCGATTGAGGAAGTGGCCTATGTGGAAGAGGATGAAGTCGCTGATATTGAAGGCTTTGACAGCGATACGGCACAGGAAATCCAGCGCCGGGCCAGTGAATATCTGGAAGCGGAAAACCAGAAACAGAATGAAGAACGGATCGCGCTTGGCGTTTCCGACGATCTTCTTGAAATTTCCGGTTTGACCATGCCAATGCTGGTTGCCCTGGGCAAGGACGACATCAAGACCATCGAAGATCTGGCCGGTTGCGCAACCGACGATCTGGTTGGCTGGACAGAACGCCATAACGGCGAAGTCAAGCGCTTCAAGGGCATTCTGTCAGACTTCGAGATTTCTCGTCAGGAAGCAGAGGATATCGTCATGTTGACCCGTGTTGCAGCGGGATGGATCGATCCTTCCGAACTGCTCAGCGACGAAGAAGCCGCCGAATATGAAAGTCTTGAAGCGGAAGACGGTGAGGAAATTGAGGCAGAAGACACTGACCTCGAGGCTTCCGCTGAAGAAGAAACCAACAAGGACTGATCTGTTTGACCGTGTTCTTTTTGACATGGAAAAGTGACAGCAATTGACAAAATCGGGCTTGAGAGGATAAACCGTGGCGCAAAGAGGCGAACAGACAACAAGACAGTGTCTGGTTTCACGAGAGAGTCTTCCCAAGGACCAGATGATCCGATTTGTTCTGGCACCGGATCTGAATGTCGTGCCCGATTTGAAACGGCGGTTACCCGGACGCGGGGTCTGGGTAACGGCCAAATATGATTTCGTGAAGCAAGCTGCGAGCAAGGGATTGTTTGCAAGAGGCTTCAAGGAAAAAGTGGAACCGTGCGACGGGTTGGCAGACCTCATCGCGCTTCAACTCGAGAAGGCCAGTCTGTCGGCCTTGTCGATGACCCGAAAAGCCGGTCAGATCGTTACCGGCTTTGGAAAGGTCGAAGCATCCATTGCACAAGGGGATGCTGTTGGATTAATACATGCAGCAGATGCTGCAACAGATGGACAAAAAAAGCTGGCCCAGGCCGTGCGACGCCGATATGGCAGCGACCGCGAACTTCCGATCATTCGTCGGTTCAGCGCCGAAGCGCTTAGCAATGCGTTGGGGTATGGCAACGTAGTACATGCAGCCTTGCTCGCCGGTTCGGCGAGTGAAGCTTTCATCAACCAGGTTGCCGTTCTGGAAGACTATGGGCAGCCAATTGAACCGGATTCCGACAGCGGTCCGAACGACCGGACCGCAGCATAGGCCTTGCCGTTTGTAAGGCAGTTAAGGATATTGAACCAGAAATGAGCAACGAAAACAGCAGCGACAACAATAGCCCATCAGAAAAGAAGACTCTGTCTTTGGGTAAAAATGTGGGGCAAGGCACCGTGCGCCAAAGCTTTTCGCATGGCCGTTCGAAGGCGGTTGTTGTCGAGAAACGCAAAAGACGGTTCACTGCACCGGGCGATGCCAAACCGGCAGCGGCAGGTAAGCCTGCTGCCAGCGAGGACGCCAAGCCATCCCAACCTTCCGCACCAGCTCAGGCTAGAACCAACGACCAGAAATCTGGTGGTCAAGGCCAAAATCAGGGCAAGGGTGCAGGCGGCAAGGGCCAACGCCAGCGGAATCGTGGTGGCGGTGGTCAGGCCGGTGGTAACGGCAACAGCCAACGCAACCTGACTTCTTCGGAAAATGCGAAACGTCTCCAGGCGCTTGAAGCAGCGAAAATGCGCGCTCGCGAAATGGAAGTTCGCAAGAAAGAAGAAGAAGCGAAGCGCAAGGAAGCCGAAGCACGTCGCAAATTGGAAGAGGAAGCCAAGCGCAAGGAAGCCGAAGCGCTGGCAGCTCAAAAGGCGGCAGAAGAAGCTGAAGCCAAGAAGAAAGAAGCCGAGCGCAAGGCACAGGAAGAAGCTGATGCGGCGGCGGCCAAAGAAAAGGAAGATGCCAAGCCGAAAGGTCAACGCACCACTGAACGCCCACAGCGGGACGACCGTGACGGCGAGAGACAAGCACGGGGCGGAGACAGAGGCGGCGAGCAGAGGCAGGCGCGCGGCGACAGGCCCCAAAGAGGCGGAGATCGCCCGCAGCGCAATGATGATCGCGAACAGCGCGGTGGTGAACGTCAAGCCCGAGGCGACCGACCACAACGCGGTGGAGATCGTCCGCCGAGAAGTGGGGATCGGCCACCGAGAAGTGGAGATCGCCCACCAAGATCCGGAACTGGCGCGGGTCGCCCAGGCGGTGCAAATTTCTCCGAAGCTCCGGATCCAAATGCCGAAGGCAAGCCAGGTGCAAAGAAAATCATTCCGGTGCCAAAACGGGTTCGTCCGGATGAACCGGCCAAGGCGCAGCCAGCCAAACCGCGGACAGACGAACGCCGCCGTGGCAAGCTGACCCTGAGCAACGCCCTGAATGCAGAGGAACAACGCGAACGCTCCTTGGCATCCATGCGCCGTCGCCGAGCCAAGCAAAAAGGCAATGTGCGGCAGGAGCAGCGTGAAAAGGTCTTCCGCGAAGTCGTCATTCCAGAAACCATCACGGTTCAGGAACTGGCACAGCGCATGACCGAACGTGCAGTGGACGTGATCAAGATCCTGATGAAACAGGGCATGATGGTCAAGACCGTCGATGTTCTTGACGCCGATACCGCGCAGCTGGTGGCCGAAGAACTGGGACACACCGTCAAGCGTGTTGCTGCATCTGACGTTGAGGAAGGTCTGTTCGACAAACAGGATAGCGAAGACAGCCTGCTGCCACGCCCACCTGTGGTTACCATCATGGGCCATGTTGACCATGGCAAGACCTCGCTTCTTGACGCGGTCCGTCATGCCAATGTGGTGAAAGGGGAAGCCGGTGGCATCACCCAGCATATTGGTGCCTATCAGGTTGAACAGAGTGGTCAGAAGATCACCTTCATCGATACTCCGGGCCACGCAGCCTTTACGGAAATGCGTGCTCGTGGTGCCAAATCAACCGATATCGTGGTTCTCGTGGTTGCCGCCGATGATGGCGTGATGCCGCAGACGATCGAGGCGATCAACCATGCGCGGGCCGCCGAAGTGCCAATCATCGTGGCCGTGAACAAGATCGACTTGCCAGCCGCCGACCCGACCCGTGTACGCAACGAATTGCTTCAGCATGAAGTGTTTGTCGAAACCATGGGTGGTGAAGTCCTTGAGGTCGAGGTATCTGCCAAGGAAAAAATCAACCTTGATGGCCTTCTGGAAGCAATTCTGATGCAGTCAGAAATGCTGGAGCTGAAATCCAATCCGGATCGCGAAGCCGACGGCATCGTGGTTGAAGCCAAACTCGACAAGGGTCGCGGCCCGGTCGCAACGGTTCTGGTGCAGAATGGTACACTCAAGGTCGGCGATATTGTTGTCGCCGGTGAACAGTGGGGTAAAGTGCGCGCCCTGATCGACGATCTGGGCGACAAGACCGAGACTGCCGAACCATCCAAACCGGTGGAAATTCTCGGCTTTGATGCTGCACCGAATGCCGGTGATCCGTTTGTTGTGGTCGAAACAGAAGGCCGCGCACGCGAAATCACCGATTACCGCATTCACAAGAACAAGGAACTGGCCGCCGCCAAGGCAAGCAAAGGCTCGCTTGAGCAAATGCTCAGCAACCTCAAGGAAGCCGGCGATGTTCAGACCTTCCCATTGGTCATCAAGGGCGATGTGAAAGGCTCGGTCGAAGCAATTATCGGGGCTCTTGACGGCATCGGTAACGAGGAAGTGTCGGCCCAGGTGCTGCATTCGGGTGTTGGTGGTGTGTCGGAATCCGACGTCACCCTTGCCTCAGCGTCCGGTGCGCCGATCATCGCCTTCAACGTCCGTGCAAATGCGCAGGCCAAACAGGCTGCCGAACAGAAAGGCGTCGAGATCCGCTATTACAACATCATCTACGATCTCACGGATGATGTGAAAGCGGCGATGTCAGGCATGCTCAGCCCAGAGGTTCGCGAGACCTTCATTGGCTACGCCGAAATTCTGGAAGTGTTCAACATTTCCAAGGTCGGCAAGGTCGCTGGCTGCCGCGTCACCGAGGGTGTCGTGGAGCGCGGGACCGGTGTTCGCCTGTTGCGCGACAACGTCGTCATTCATACCGGCAAGCTCTCCACCCTCAAGCGCTTCAAGGACGAAGTCAAGGAAGTCAATGTGGGGCAGGAATGCGGTATGGCATTCGAAAATTATCAGGATCTCCGGGCCGGAGACCAGATCGAATGCTTCCGCGTCGAAGAGATTGCCCGCACGCTCTAGTTCATGCGTGTTAACCAGTTTGGTGCAGGTCGGGGATTTGGCCTTGATCTGCACCATTTTTGCTATATCTATTCTCGGAGTGCCTGAGAGCACCTGATGAATTTTCGGCTCGAGCGGTCCAATCCCGGCTCTGGCCTTCATAACCTTAGGACATATCCATGGGACATGGTTCTCGCAAAGGCGGCGGTGGTATGCCGTCCCAACGTCAGCTACGCGTGGGTGAGCTGGTTCGTAAATCCTTATCAGAATGCCTGACGCGCGGAGAAATCATCGATCCGATGCTGGAGCATTTTGTCATTTCCATTCCGGAAGTGCGCATGAGCCCAGACCTGACCCTGGCGACAGCCTTTGTCATGCCGCTCGGGGCCGCGGGAAAAGAGCAGGAGATCGTTGATGCCCTCAACGGCCACAAGAAATTTCTGCGGGGTCGGCTTGGCCGCGATCTTACCCTCAAGCATACGCCGGATCTGCGCTTTCGCTATGACGAAACCTTTGACGAAGCGTCCCGGATTGACGCTCTGCTGAATTCACCGCTTGTGCAACGGGATCTGCATCCCGCAGACAATGACGATGATGACAAATAGGGACGCTGCCTGATGTCAGAGACAGATGAGAATAACGCAGCGACCGATGACGCTGCACCGGCCGCCAAACCGAAGAAGAAAAAGCAACAGTTTCGCGCCAAGCGACGGACCGATGTGCATGGATGGATTGCGCTGGACAAACCGCTCAATATGACATCAACGCAAGCGGTTGGTGCAATCAAGCGCATTTTCAACGTGAAGAAGGCCGGTCATGCGGGCACTCTCGACCCGTTGGCGACCGGATGCCTGCCCATTGCCGTCGGCGAAGCGACCAAGACCGTGTCCTTTGTCATGGACGGCTCCAAAGAATATGAATTTACGGTTCGCTGGGGCGAGGAAACCTCCACGGACGATACGGAAGGCGAGCTCATAGACAGCTCGGCCCATCGTCCAACCGAAGAAGAGATCGAGGCAGCGCTTGATCATTTCAGCGGCGAGATCATGCAGGTCCCTCCCGCCTTTTCCGCAATCAAGATCAATGGCGAGCGCGCCTATGACCTGGCACGCGATGGCGAAGAGGTCAAACTTGCTGCCCGCCCGGTGACCGTTCACCATTTGGAACTCGTCGAATGCCCTGACGAGGACACTGCCATTTTTGTCGCCGAATGCTCAAAAGGGACCTATGTACGGTCGCTGGCGCGCGATATCGGGCGATATTTGGGAACCCGAGGCCATGTCGTGGCCTTGCGTAGGCTCTTTTCCGGACCATTTAGTGAGGAAATGTTGATTTCACTGGACGATCTGGAAAGCTTGAGCCATAGTGCGCCCGGCGAGCCCGGGCTTGCCAATGCCTTGCTTCCTGTTGAGACCGCGCTGGACGACATCCCGGCTCTGGCCATTAACAGGAATGCCGCAGCAAGATTACGCCGAGGTCAATCGGTATTGCTGCGTGGACAAGAGACTCCGATCGACGGTTTCGTATCTGCCATGAATGCAGGGATGCTTGTGGCGATATGCGAGATCATCGAGGGAGAACTCTGGCCAAGGCGCGTTTTCAATCTGCCCGACCATCCGCCCGTTTTTAACGGGAATGCCGAGCAAAACACTTAAAGGAGATACCGATGTCGATTACAGCTGAACGCAAGCAAGAGCTGATCAAGGAATATGCCACCAAAGAAGGCGATACCGGTTCCCCAGAGGTACAGGTCGCTGTTCTTTCAGAGCGGATTGCCAATCTTACCGAGCATTTCAAGTCTCACAAGAAAGACAACCACTCCCGTCGTGGTCTTCTCAAACTGGTTTCCCAGCGCCGTAAACTGCTTGACTATGTCAAAGCAAAAGACGTTGCACGTTACCAGTCCCTGATCGAACGCCTTGGCCTGCGTCGTTAAGTCTTCTGAAATTCACGCGGTAACCTTTAAGGTTGCCGCGTTTTATTGCACCCGTTTCCTTGTTCCCTTTGGTTTTCATGATTTTTTTAAGGGATAGCATTTAGGAAGGGTCCTGAAGGATTTCCACTTTTCGCAAATCGCGGGAAATGCCTTAAAAAAAATCCCAGTGATGCTCTGACTCAAGACTGTCAGGGCCGATAAAACGCAGAATCAGGAACGTCGGACGATCTGATTCCAAACACTCACAGGCAGGATTGCCAGCTGCTTTCTTGATTGGCCGTTGAGGCTTCAAGCCGCTCGTTGTCTTGCCCGTGAATATATTTTGATAAAGTCATGCTCCATTATTTGTCCGATATGCCGGAGCATTCCAGAAAGGACATATGAATGTTCGATATTCAACGTGAAGAAATTGATTGGGGCGGCCAGAAGCTGACCCTCGAGACCGGCCAGATTGCACGCCAGGCTGATGGAGCCGTGCTGGCTTCCCTTGGTGATACCACCGTTTTGGCAAACCGTCGTTTCCGCAAAACAGCCGAAACCCGGCCTCGATTTCTTCCCGCTTACCGTCAACTATCAGGAAAAAACCTACGCTGCCGGTAAAATTCCCGGAGGCTACTTCAAACGTGAAGGTCGCCCGAGTGAAAAGGAAACCCTCGTTTCCCGCCTGATCGATCGCCCGATCCGTCCGCTTTTCGTCGATGGCTACAAATGCGAAACTCAGGTTATCGTGACTGTCGTCAGTCATGACATGGTCAACGATCCCGATATCCTTGCCATGGGTTGCGGCTTCCGCTGCTCTGACCCTTTCAGGCGTGCCTTTCATGGGCCCGATCGGCGGTGCGCGCGTTGGTCTCATCAATGACGAATTCGTTCTCAACCCGGCCATCGACATGATGGAAGAATCCAAACTGGATCTGGTTGTTGCCGGTACCAACGACGCCGTTCTGATGGTTGAATCCGAAGCCCAGAACCTGTCAGAAGAAACCATGCTGAAAGCCGTCATGTTCGGCCATGCAGGGTTCCAGCCTGTTATCGATGCGATCATCCGGCTTGCTGAAAAAGCAGCAAAAGAACCGCGCGAATTCTCCATGCCGGATTATTCGGACCTGTCTGCCAAGGTTGAAGACATCGCCGGCGAAGATTTGCAGGCTGCCTTCAAGATTGCGGCCAAAACCGAACGCTATGCCGCGGTTGATGCCGCCAAAGAAAAAGTCATGGCTGCGCTTTGCAATCCGGAAGACGAGAATGCAGCAGACGCCGTTATTGTTGGCGATCTGTTCAAAAAGGCGGAAGCGAAAATCGTTCGTGGTCAGATTATCAAGACCGGCAGCCGCATTGATGGTCGCGATCTGAAAACCGTTCGTCCGATCACCGCCGAAGTTGGCAAGCTGCCCCGGACCCATGGCTCTGCCCTGTTCACCCGTGGTGAAACCCAGGCTCTGGTCGTGGCAACCCTTGGAACCGGTGATGACGAACAGTTCGTCGATTCGCTCTCTGGAACCTACAAGGAAACCTTCCTGCTGCATTACAACTTCCCTCCGTTTTCCGTGGGTGAAGCGGGCCGCATCGGGTCTCCGGGTCGTCGTGAAATCGGTCATGGCAAGCTGGCATGGCGCGCGGTGCATCCAATGCTGCCGCCCCATCACGAATTCCCATATACCTTGCGCGTGGTTTCAGACATCACTGAATCCAACGGCTCCTCTTCCATGGCGACGGTCTGCGGTACATCCCTGTCCCTGATGGATGCCGGCGTTCCGCTCAAGGCTCCCGTTGCCGGTATCGCGATGGGCCTCATCAAGGAAGGCGACGAATTCGCTGTTCTGTCCGACATCCTTGGCGACGAAGATCACCTCGGCGACATGGACTTCAAGGTTGCCGGTACCTCTGAAGGCATCACCTCGCTGCAAATGGATATCAAGATCGACGGTATCACCGAAGAAATCATGCAGGTTGCTCTGGAACAGGCGAAGGGTGGGCGTTTGCACATTCTTGGCGAGATGGGCAAAGCACTTGGCGAAGCCCGTTCGGAAGTCGGCGAATTTGCTCCGCGCATCGAAACCATGAAAATTCCGGTCGACAAGATCCGTGAAGTCATTGGCTCCGGTGGCAAGGTTATCCGCGAAATCGTTGAGAAAACCGGTGCAAAGGTCGACATCAATGACGATGGCACCATCAAGGTTGCCTCATCTGATGGTGCTGCCATTACCGCTGCTGTCAACTGGATCAAATCCATCGCTGCCGAACCGGAAGTGGGTGAGATCTACAAAGGCACCGTGGTTAAAACCGTCGACTTTGGCGCATTCGTCAATTTCTTCGGCTCCCGCGATGGTCTGGTGCATATTTCACAGCTCACTCAGGGCCGTACCAACAAGGTGACCGACGTGGTCAAGGAAGGCGACAGCGTCTTTGTCAAGCTGCTCGGCTTTGATGATCGCGGCAAGGTTCGCCTGTCCATGAAAGTGGTGGATCAGGAATCTGGTGAAGAAATCAAGGAAGAAAAGAAAGAAGACTAAGGTCTCTGCCTTTTCGTTCCAAGAAAAATGCAGCGCTCCGCATTGTTGAATGCGGAGCGTTTTCTTTTCTCACCTTGCGGTTCGAGGATTGAACACGGTTATTCCGAACGCGCAGGGATTTTCCTGATCTGAAAACCGGTCTTGGAAGGTTCGAAACCGCATTTTCGATAGAAATTCAGCGTCTCGTGTTTTTGTGATCCGGTCATCAGCATGACCTTGTAACAGCCATGCTGCCAAGCTTCGGACGTGACATGGGAAAGCAGGGCTCGACCTATGCCCTGTCCTCGAAAGTCATTGTGAGTCACGACATTTTCAACAAGGCCATAAGGAGCGCCATTGCGCGTCAGATTTGGAATGACGACGAGAGTGGCGCTCGCAACAAGGCGCCCCTTGATTCGCGCAAGATAGATCGCGCTCGGCTCCATTTGATTGAGCTGATCGAGAATGGCTTCTGCTCTGCTCAAATCAAGATCCGGGTCTTCGCAAATCAGATGCTTATAGAGCTCGAGCAGTTCAGCCAAGTCGGACTTGCGGGCCCTGGAAAACTCGAGCCCCTTGATCATTTCACTTCTTCGTTGGGATATACGCCCCACAACAGGTTGGATTTCAACCACCCCGTATATTTCTTGGCGATCACCTCGCACCAGCCCTTTTTGCACTCCTTGATATCGACCTGAACGCCGATCTGTGCCTCAAGCGCAATGGGCGCATCTTCTCGCGGGCTCCTGAGCAATGGAACAAGCGTTCCCACAGACTGCCAGGGGCTGATCAGAGCCGTGCGTCGCCCGGACAACAAGGAGTGGAAAACCCATCCCTCTTCGCCTTCGGAATCCCGAATCTGACGCCAATTGTCAAACTCGCTGACGATCTCGACTGGTAACCCTGCGCGGCGGAATACCCACTTGACCTTGTGATCAGTGGATGGCCCTGCGCGAACATTGACCCGATCCGATTTCAAGGAAACAAAACGCGGGACCTTCAGCCCTGATTGGCCGATTGTTGTTCCCTGCGCATGGGCTTGCAAGGAGGCCAGCATCATGGCCCACATGACAAGACAAACTGTCATCACCCATTTTCTGAGAAACACTGTTCTGCAAATCATCGTCGTGTTCGTTGCTTCCCTGATTTTTTAATTGGTCGGATTACTATATCTAAAGCAGCAATATAAAGATTTTTTTTAATCATAAGCTGTATCGATCTCCGTTCGGAGGCAATCTCAAACCATGGGATGACTGGCCAGATCCCCCAATTTGCCTATAGCATCAAGGAACCATCTGGCTGAGGCATCAATTGCGCTCGTCTGGCTGGTCGAAACGCTCACCCTGACTGTTTCCCAAATGACAGTAAGGCCGAACATGGAAGAGGCTGGAAAGCTCTTCTTGAACGAGCACATTCTGGCTTGGTTTGGAAACCGGTTTTGAATGAGATAGGAATAGGGCAAACCTATGGCGAGAACAAAGCCAATTGTAATCGTGACCCGTAAACTTCCCGATGCTGTGGAAACACGGATGCGCGAGCTGTTCGATACAAGGCTCAATCTGGACGACAGGGCAATGAGTCAGGCGGAGCTGGTTGAAGCGGTCAAACATGCCGATGTGTTGGTGCCAACGGTAACCGACAAGCTCGATTCGCACGTCATTTCCCAGGCCGGAGACAAGCTGAAACTGATTGCCAACTTCGGCAACGGAACGGACAATATCGATCTGCTGGCTGCCAACGCACGCAATATCATGGTGACCAACACCCCCAACGTCTTGACCGAAGACACCGCGGATATGGCCATGACCCTCATTCTGGCGGTACCAAGGCGGATTGCCGAAGGCATGATGATCCTCAAGGAAAAGGACAATTGGCCCGGCTGGTCGCCAACCTGGATGCTGGGCCGCAGGATCTGGGGGAAAAGACTCGGTATTATCGGCATGGGCCGAATCGGTCAGGCGGTCGCCCGTCGCGCCAAGGCCTTCGGCATGCAAATTCACTATCACAATCGCCGCAGATTGTCCGATACGGTTGAAGAGGAGCTTGAGGCGACATACTGGGACAGCCTTGACCAGATGCTGGCTCGCATGGATGTGATTTCCATCCATTGCCCCTACACACCGGCAACGTATCACCTGTTGTCCGCACGTCGGCTCAAGCTGATCAGTCCCTCTGCCTATATCGTCAATACCGCCCGCGGAGAGGTTATTGACGAGGCGGCTCTTGCCAAGATGATCGAGAAGCGGGAAATCGCGGGCGCGGGACTTGACGTTTTCGAATATGCTCCCCGCATCAATCCAAAGCTGGCCCGCTCGAGCCATGTTGTGCTGCTCCCTCACATGGGGTCGGCAACAGTAGAGGGGCGCATGGAAATGGGAGAAAGGGTCATTATCAATATCAAGGCCTTCTTCGATTGCCATCGTCCGCCGGATCGGGTTCTGCTGTCGGCGATGTGACCGTCTGATCGCAGCCGGTTCAATCGGGCCGTCTTCTGTAGGCGATTGTCTCGAAGCGGGCGGATCGTCCATCATAAAGGACCAGACGCCCGACAAGCCCTTCGCCAATACCGACGATTTCCTTGATGACCTCAAGGGCCTGCATGGAACCGATGATACCTGTCAGAGCTCCGACGACACCAGCCTCGGCGCAAGAGCGCTGAGTGCCCTTATCTGGCCCGACAGGAAACAGATCGCGGTAGCGAGGGTTGGGTCTGCCCTTTTCATCAAATTCATACGGCTTAAGAGTGGTAATCGACCCGTCAAACAACCCGACGGCTGCTGTGACCAGCGGAATATGTCGATCCTCGCAAAGATCGGCAAGCAGATAACGGGTCTCGATATTGTCGGAGCCATCTACCACGATGTCGAAATCTGCCACAAGGGCAGCACCATTTTCCCGCGTCAGACGGACCGGATGCGCAATGACCGTCACATGTGGATTGGACCGCTTGATACTACTACGGGCGCTTTCGGTCTTTGCAGTGCCAACTGCCTCGCTTGCATGCAGGATTTGACGTTGCAGATTGGACAAGGACACCGTGTCATCATCCACCACGCCCAGCGTGCCCACACCACAGGCGGCGAGATAAGCCAGAACAGGAGAGCCCAGACCTCCTGCACCAACGACAAGAACCCTTGCCTGTTTCAGTTTCTGTTGTCCGGGGCCGCCGATATCATGCATGACAATATGGCGAGCATAGCGTTCGATTTCCTGATCTGACAGCATCAAAGACCTTTCATTACGGGAGCGAATCAAAGGCTGAAAGGCACTGCGATGTAACGCAGGTTCAAACCGCTTTCTTCCCTTTTGTAGACACCGATCAAGGCCACCGCATGGGTGTTTGCAACAAGCCGGGTCGGGGCAAAGACGGCCGCCAGTTCGTAGCGTTCGGGACAGCCGCGAGAAGCGGGTACGCTCGCCTCATCATGCAGGCTCTCGAAACTGCCATCGGGTTTGGTCATGGACAGCACGAATCCCATGATCCTGCCATTGGATGCCCCGCATTTGTTGACATCCTGAACATCGATATTGCTGAGCGACAAACGATAGGGTCCCGGTTGAGCTTGGTCCAGCGGGATTGCAGTCTGGCGAAAAGCAAGCTCCGACTTGTCACTGAGTTCGTTGACGGGCGAGGCGGCCATCAGTACACCGGAATTGGAAATCTGATATTGCTGCATGATGGGCGTTGCTTGCTTGAACGCTTCAACGCGGGCGGCAAGCGGGGAGCGGCTGTCATCCTGCAAGACTATCTTTACCGGTGTTCCATCGACCCATTCGTCTCGCGCCAGATCGACAATATATATGCTGGAATAGGGATAGTGATCTCCGTCCTGCACGCCAAATTCCTCGAACGCAAAATAGCGCCCCCGTTCGTCGTCCGAAAATCCATGTGACCTGAATTCAGCTGCGTCTCCTGCCCATGAAGGGTTGATCGCCAGCCAGCTTGCCATAAGAAAAGCCACCCCTATCAAGCCTCTCGACACATTCTTCATCGCTTTCACCATGCCGTTCAATTGCCAACCCAATGGACTGTCCAGTGTCTGGCCCGCTCGTTCATTGCCTTTTGGCCATCCTCGTGATTCGTCTCTTATTGCCAAACAGCCTATCATGACAGTGAGTTGGTGATTCACCTGTCTTCACATGTTTTTCGTGAACAAATTCGCTTTAGCGTGAAGAAACGGGTGCTCGAAAACCAACGATTCTCATCAAGTTTCGCCTATTGCGCTTTTTGAGAGTCTTTGCCTGGAGCACATAAAAAAGCCGTGCACGGGTCTAGTCCCGTCCACGGCATGGTCTTCATTCGCAAAATCATTTCACAGGCGAATCAGTGCCTGTGCCATCGGCTATCAGACGCCATCAAACAGAGCGGTCGAGAGATAGCGCTCGGCAAAACTTGGAATGATGATGATGATATTTTTGCCTGCAAACTCTTCCCGTTTGCCAACTTGTACAGCTGCGGCCAGGGCAGCACCGGAGGAAATACCAGCCGGAACGCCTTCGGTCCTTGCAAGCTCACGCGAGTAGGCAAAAGCGTCTTCGTTGGCAATGGTGATCACTTCATCATAAATCTGGGTATTCAGAACGCCGGGTACAAAGCCTGCACCGATACCCTGAATCTTGTGCGGACCGGGCTGACCACCCGAGAGAACCGGGCTATCGGCCGGCTCGACTGCCACAATATGCAGATTTGGGTTGCGATCCTTGAGCGTGGTTCCCACACCAGTGATGGTTCCGCCCGTTCCGATGCCCGAGACCAGCACATCAACCTCGCCATGGGTGTCATTCCAGATCTCGACTGCCGTCGTGCTGGTATGAATTTCGGGGTTGGCAGCATTTTCGAACTGCTGCGGGATAACGGAATTCTCGATCTCGCCAAGCAGCTCTTCGGCTCGGGCGATAGCACCCTTCATGCCTTTTGGCCCTTCGGTCAATTCCAGCTCGGCACCGAGATAGGCAAACATCTTGCGACGCTCGACAGACATGGTTTCAGGCATGACGAGAATGAGGCGATACCCTTTCGAAGCCGCTGTGAAAGCAAGGCCAATTCCGGTATTGCCCGAGGTCGGCTCGATCAGCGTGGTTTTGCCCGGTTTGATCTGTCCAGATGATTCCATGGACTCGATCATGTTGACACCGATTCGGTCCTTGACGCTGGACAGCGGATTGAAAAATTCAAGTTTACCAATCAGGTTGGCTTTGACACCGTGTTTTTTTGCAAACTTGTCAAAGCGAACGAGCGGCGTGTTGCCGATTGTGTCAATGATCGAGTCATAGATGCGACCACGACCTTCTGTCTGTCTGGGCTTGTGAACCATTTATCTTTCCTCGCAAGGTTAACGGCGCGCTTACCCCTCTTCAGGAGAGCTGCGGGTCAATTCAAACTAACATTCATTTCCTGACGACAATGTAGGTAATTCGGACTGATATCGCGAGGAATCCGGTACCAACATTTTGGCTGATTGGAAAAAATCCAGCTAATAACACCAAGAATGAGAAAACGGATTTCCCTATGACGGATTATCGATCCTTTTGATGAGAAATTATTTTCAAATTCAACAGAGACAAAGCTATTTTTTGTGTCCGGTGGATCCGAAGCCGCCCTTGCCACGGTCTGTTTCATCCAGGCTGTCCACCTGAACGACCTTCATATGCAACACCGAGGCAACCACCATCTGGGCAATGCGCATTCCCCGTTCGACTACAAACTCTTCCTCGCCGTGGTTGATCATCAGGATCTTGACCTCGCCGCGATAATCGGAATCGATGGTGCCCGGTGTGTTGAGAAGGGTAACACCGAATTTCAGGGCAAGACCGGAACGGGGCCGAATCTGTGCTTCAAAGCCGCGATCAAGCCGCATGCAGAATCCGGTTGGGAGTAAAGCCCTTCCGCCATGGGGCTTCAAGACAACGGGTTCATCGGCCGGATTGGCGGCCTGAATATCAAGGCCTGCGGCTTCCTTGCTCTGATAGCTTGGCAGATCAAGCCCGTCGAAATGGGGCAAGGTCTGGATACACAGTCTTGGCTTGGCCATCGGGTTTCTCCAGGAGCCGGCCGATTACAATCAGACCTTGATTGGCTCATCCAGTGTTTCAGCAATACGGGAGATCAGGCGCCTGGCAACGTCGTCCTTGGACATGTCCTGCCAAGCCTCAATACCATCCTTGCGAACAATCCGGATCATATTGTGATCGCCACCCATAATACCGGTTTCTGGTGACACGTCATTGGCGATGATCCAGTCCGCTCCCTTTTTCGTCAGTTTTCTTGAGGCATTGGCCTCCAGATCCTGCGTTTCGGCAGCGAATCCAATGACGAGTTTTGGGCGAAGCTCCGGGTGCGTGCCGACAAATTGCGCGATATCGGGATTTTCGGCAAAATCCAGTTGCGGCAAGGAACCGTCTGGCTGTTTCTTGATCTTTTCGGCACCCTGATTTGCCACGCGCCAATCGGCAACGGCCGCGGCCATGATTGCCACATCGGAGGGCAGATGATTGCTGACCGCTTCGAGCATGTCTTTCGCGGTCTCGACAGGCACAAGTGTAACACCTGCTGGCGGGTCGAGCGTAACAGGGCCAGAGACGAGCGTAACCTTTGCCCCTGCGGCTCTTGCTGCCGCTGCCAGAGCATAACCCTGCTTGCCCGAAGAGCGATTGGCAATATAGCGCACCGGATCGATCGGCTCATGGGTTGGTCCGGCAGTGATAAGAATATGTTTGCCTGCAAGTGGTCCGGGAACGGGCTCAAGCAGGTTTTCGATTGCCTTGAAAATCTCTTCCGGTTCGCTCAACCGACCCGGCCCTTCTTCATTGCAGGCCATCATGCCGCTGTCAGGTCCGACAAAATGGTGTCCGTCACCTTTGAGTGTTGCCAGATTGCGCTGGGTTGCGGGGTGATACCACATACGAACATTCATCGCCGGAGCGACCAGTACGGGCTTGTCAGTTGCCAGCAATGTAGTGCTGGCAAGGTCGTCTGCGATGCCATTGGCCATTTTGGCGATCAGATTGGCCGTGGCCGGAGCCACCACCACCAGATCGGCATCGCGGGACAATTCGATATGACCGATCTCGCTTTCGCGCGTCAGGTCAAACAGTTCGGTGAGAACACTCTCCCCGGTCAGCGTCGAAATGGTCAGAGGCGAGACAAATTCGGTCGCCGCCTTGGTCATGATCACCTTGACGCTGGCCCCGCTTTTTAGCAGCAAGCGAATGAGATCAATCGCCTTGAAAGCAGCGATGCCGCCGGAAATGACCAGCAGAACCCGTTTGTTGGCAAGCATTTCAGTAACTCCAGATCTTTATGGCTATGGCGCAGAGGGCAATGGCAATGACCCAAAGGACAAGGCGACCTGATCGATTGCCTCTGGCTTCAACCTTGCCAATCGCTTCAACGGTTTCCGCGTCCAACCGCAATCCGTCACGTCCCATCGTGTCGAAACTCTCGGACAGCCGCTCCGCCCGCCGCGCCATTTCAGGCAGTTGCGCAGACAGGGTAGCCAAAGAGGTAAGGCCTCCCGCCACTTCCTTTGCCTTGGCAAGGGGCCCGAGATTCTTCTCCATCCAGGCCTTTACCACAGGCTCGGAGGTGTTCCAAAGATTGAGCTCTGGGTCTAGCATTCGGGCCACGCCTTCGGCAACTACCATGGTCTTTTGCAGCAGAATCAACTCGGTCCGGGTTGCCATGCCAAACACTTCGGTAAATTCGAACAGCTGGCTGAGAATGCCCGCCATGGAAATCTCGGAAGAGGCCCGCCCATGAATGGGCTCCCCGATGGACCGCAGGGCCTGAGCGAATGTGTCGACATCCTGAGTGGAAGGCACATAGCCTGCTTCGAAATGAATCTGGCTGACCCGACGGTAATCACGCACAATGAAGCCATAGAGAATTTCAGCAAGAAAGCGCTGTTCCTTGAGGCCAAGTCGACCCATGATACCGAAATCAACCGCAATCAGCTTTCCATCCGTGCCAAGAAACAGGTTGCCCGGATGCATGTCGGCATGAAAAAAGCCGTCGCGAAGTGCGTGATTGAGGAAGGTCTGAATGACACAACGCCCAAGCGCACTGAGATCATGACCGGACGCTCGCAAGGCTTCGATGTCGGTGAGCTTGATGCCGTCGATCCATTCCATGGTCATGACCGACTTGGCCGACTTTTCCCAATAGACGGTTGGAACGCGGAAGTCCTCATCAGTCGTGCAATTCTCACCCATTTCGCTGAGAGCCGCAGCTTCAAGGCGGAAGTCCATCTCAAGGCGAATGGATTGGGCAAGGGTATCGACCACCCCCACCGGCTTCAAGCGGCGAGAGGGGACGTGAATTGCCTCGATGAGACGGGCGGCAAGATAGAAGCTGGCCAGATCATCATGAAAGCGCTGGGCAATTTTCGGACGCAGAATCTTGACCGCAACAAGCCGGACTTGCCCCTGGCTATCGATGAAAGACGCCTTGTGAACCTGAGCAATCGACGCGGCGGCGACAGGTTCGGAAAAGCTGTCAAACAGCTCTTCGACATCTTTGCCCAATGCGTCCCTGATGGCTTTTCTGGCCGCCGCCATGTCAAAGGCGGGGACTCGGTCTTGCAAACTCGTGAGGGCCTCAGCCAGTTCCTTGCCAATCAGATCCGGCCTTGTGGCAAGAAACTGCCCCATCTTGACATAAGACGGTCCGAGTTTGTTAAGGGCCGCGCTCAGGCGTTCGCCCTTGTTGCGGGCGGAGACACCACGCCGCTCAAGGAGCCTGAGAAGAGAAATCGCCAGTCTTGGCGCAAGCGGCAGATCCGCAGGCGGCTCGACAATGGAAAAGACGCCCTCGCGCGCCAAGGTCAGCCCCGTTTTCATCAGGCGGAAAAATGCAGATGACGCACCGATCATGTTATTGCCCTGTCCCTTGCCTTCTTCCTTACAATTTCCAGCCCGAATGCATGGCGGTGATGCCACCTGTCATGTTGCGATAGGAAACCTGCTGGAAACCGGCATCCTCGATCATCATCCTGAAACGCGCCTTGTTGGGGAACTTGCGGATCGATTCCACCAGATATTCATAGCTTTCTGCGTCACCGGTGACAAAGTCGCCGATTTTCGGGATCGCATTGAAGGAAAAGGCATCATAGGCCTTGTCGAGGCCCGGCATGTCGACATTGGAAAATTCAAGACACATGAAGCGGCCACCACGCTTGAGCACCCGGTAGGCTTCCGACAAGGCCTTGTCGATACGCGGCACATTGCGAATACCGTAAGCGATGGTATAGGCGTCAAAGCTCTTGTCTTCAAAGGGCAGCTCTTCGGCATTGCCCTCGACAAATTCAAGATTGTCGAGCAGACCCTTTTCTCGTGCCCGATCCTTGCCAACCGAAAGCATGGATCCATTGATATCAAACACAGTGCAGTGGGCATTGCGATGAGACCGTTCAACCACCCGGAAGGAGATATCGCCGGTTCCCCCGGCCACATCGAGCAGTTTGAAGGGCGTCGATGGGCGTTGCGGCGGATTGAGCCAGGCCACAAAGGCATCTTTCCAGAGCCTGTGCATACCGCCGCTCATCAGATCATTCATGACATCATAGCGGTCTGCCACCTGATGAAAGACCTTGTTGACCAAAGGCTGCTTTTCGCCTTCGCGGACCTGTTCGAAGCCGAAGGACGTCGCCATGTCCACCACATTCTCCGTGCGATCTGTATTGTGAGCCGCCATGAAATCTTTCCTGTAGACCGCTTCCCGTGAGCGGCATTCCAACCTTTTGCGCCGGACAATAGCTCATATTTTTGGCAATTGCCATGTTTGGGTTGCGCATTTCTTGAGTTGCGTCCAATCCATTGCTAGGCTAGCCCTCCCCTTTCCGATTTGCCCAAGGAACGACTGATGGATATCGAGAGAATCAGAGCAGAAACCCCCGGTCTGAAACATGGAATTCACCTTTTGGCCTGCGGCTCGGCGCTGGCTCCCCAGCCGGTGATCGATGCGGTCAAGCACCATCTGGATCTCGAAGCGCAGATCGGAGGCTATGAGGCGCACAAGGCAGAGGACGCCATGCTTGATGCCACCTATGACAGCGTTGCACGATTGATCGGAGCCAGACGCCACGAAATCGCTCTGTTGGAAAATGCCACGGCAGCCTGGTGTCAGGCCTTCTATGCCCTACCCCTCAAAGCCGGAGATCGCGTCATTACCTGTCAGGCCGAATATGCGGCCAATTATGTCGCCTATCTGCAAAGACAGAAACGGGATGGCATCGAAATCGATGTGGTGCCCAATGACGAAAGCGGTGCGCTGGATGTCCAGGCGCTTGAACGCATGATCACCGACCGGACGGCGCTCGTCACCATCACCTGGGTGCCCACCAATGGCGGGCTCGTCAATCCGGCGGCAGAGGTGGGGGCCATTGCAAAAAAGGCGGGCGTACCTTTCCTGCTTGATGCCTGTCAGGCGGTGGGGCAAATGCCCGTTGATGTCGAAGCGCTCAACTGCGATTTTCTGTCGGCAACGGGACGTAAATTCCTGCGCGGGCCGCGCGGCACGGGTTTTCTTTATATCAGGGACAGCTGGCTGCAAAAGCTCGAGCCCATCATGATCGATCATTTTGCCGCCCCTTGGGTCACGACAGACAGCTATGCCTTGCGCGATGACGCACGCCGTTTCGAGAATTGGGAAAACAGCTACGCCTTGCGGGCCGGGCTGAAGGTGGCTTGCGATTATGCCATGGCGCTGGGGATCGAGGCCATCGAGGAACGAGCCACAATGCTCGCCGATACGCTGCGCGCCCGGATTAGTGAGCTTGAGGGTGCCAAAGTACTGGACCTCGGGGCAAAGCAATGCGCCATTGTCAGTTTCACGATTGACGGTCTTGATCCTCATTCCACGGTCACGGCTTTGCGAGACAAGGGAATTACCATCGGAGCGTCAAGCCCCGACAGCACCAGACTTGATGCCGAATATCGCAATCTGCGCGAGATGTTCCGGGCGGCACCGCATTATTTCAACAATGAAGCGGATCTTGATGCGCTCATTGTGGCACTCAAGTCGCAACTCTGAGGATTGCCATGCCTGAATTGCCAGAGGTGGAAACCGTAAGACGCGGCCTACAGCCGGTGCTGGAAGGCGCGCGCATTGAGCGGGCAGAAATCAGACGCAAAAACCTGCGCTTCGATTTCCCCGATCAGATGGCGGAGCGGCTGGCGGGACATCAGGTCGTCTCGCTTGGAAGACGTGCGAAATATCTGCTGGCCGATCTTGATGATGGCTGGGTGCTGGTCATGCATCTGGGCATGTCGGGATCGTTCCGTGTCGTGCTCAAGGACGAACAGCACCTGATTGCCGACGAGGCCTTTCATCTGGCCCGCGGCAAACGCCCCGAGCATGATCATGTTGTGCTGCATCTGAACTCTGGCGCGTCCATTCTTTACAATGACCCGCGCCGTTTCGGCTTTTTTGATCTCATTGCACGCAAGGACATTAACGAGCATCCCTATTTTGCCAAACTGGGGGCTGAACCTGTTGGCAATGCTCTCAGCCCCGAATATCTGGCGGCTAAATTTGCCGGCAAGAAAACGCCACTCAAATCCGCCCTGCTGGATCAGCATATCATCGCCGGACTTGGCAATATCTATGTCTGCGAGGCCCTTCACAGATCCGGTTTGGATCCGAAACGAGCCTCAGGGACACTCGTTACCAAACGCGGGCTCCCCTCGGCAAAGCTCACCCTGCTAACCGAGCAGATCCGGGCGACGATTGCCGAGGCCATTGAAGCGGGTGGCTCGACCTTGCGGGATCACACGCGCGCCGATGGCAGCCTTGGCTATTTTCAGCATCGTTTCAAAGTCTATGACCGGGAGGGCGACCCGTGCCCGAAAGAAAGCTGTTCTGGCATCATAGCGCGCATCACTCAAGGTGGACGCTCGACCTTCTATTGCCCGACATGCCAGAAGTAGGAGCCCGGACATGATCCTTGTAAGACCGGCTCGCAGCGATGACATTCCGGCCCTTGCCGAGCTTGGCCTAAGGGCCTGGCACCAAGGGATCGGCCCTCTTGTCTCACAAGCCATTATTGACAGATTTGAGCGCTGCAATCCGTTCTTCCCATTTCTTGAGCAACAAGGAGCAGGCATTCTCGTCGGAGAATTGAACGGTATTGTGGCCGGACTTGGCGCGTCAGAGACTTCTGACAACTCTATCAGCGATCTTTGGGTATCTCCTGAGCATGAGGGAAAAGGCGTTGGAACAGCGCTTCTCCATGCTTTGGAGGACAGCATCCGCACAAAGGGCTTCGAGGCTTCAAGGCTCTCGGTTGCCGTGGGCAATGTCCGCGCTCATGATCTGTATGTCCATCTTGGATATTCTGAAGTGTGGCGCGGCGAACGATATGATCCCATCCTTGATCGAATGCTCGAGAAGATCGACTTGGAAAAGCCCTTACCAAATCAGATGGCTACACGCCTCGGAAAAGGGACCTGATTCACAATTCCGTGCCCCAAAAGCCTTTGAAGCCTATTTGATCACCATTCGTCAAAAACCGGTTTGCCGGTCTGAAAGAGGGATGAAGATCGCTGATTTGCTCTTTTTGCACTTCATCTCACATCTTTCTTGACCCGTTGCAAGAGGCTGGATTGGCAGCGAAACGTGAAGTGGTGTCGGAGAATGCGGTCGTTATGTCATCGAGCTGACCGGCGGGCATCTGATCTGGCCCAATACGAAAAAGGGAAGCTGCCTGGCTCCCCTTCGTTCTTTCTGTCTCTCAGGTCCAATTCTTGCTCAGTGAACAAGCAAGGTGCCAGCACCGCCTTCGGTGAAAAGCTCGAGAAGCACCGCATGTGGGACCTTGCCATCCAGAATGACGACGCCTTCCACGCCTTTGTTGAGCGCATCGATACAGGTTTCGACTTTCGGGATCATGCCACCGGAAATGGTGCCGTCGGCGATAAGGGCATGGGCCTGCTTGATAGTCAGCTGCTTGATCAGCTTGCCATCCTTGTCGAGAACACCGGGAACATCGGTCAGGAACAGCAGGCGTTTGGCATTGACGGCACCGGCAATCGCTCCGGCAAATGTGTCCGCATTGATGTTGTAGGTCTGGCCATCGACGCCAGGGGCAACCGGCGCTATGACCGGAATGAGAGCATCCTTGGCGACGATATCAAGCACCGAGCGATCAACCGTTTTTGGCTCACCGACAAATCCCAGATCAATGATTTCCTCGATCTTGCTGTCAGGGTCGCGAATGGAACGGGTCAGCTTTTCGGCCTGCACAAGATTGCCATCCTTGCCACACAGGCCAATGGCCCGTCCACCCTCTGCGTTGATATTGCGAACAATGGACTTGTTGATTGATCCGGCAAGGACCATTTCAACCACTTCAACCGTGTGGGCATCGGTGACGCGCAGGCCACCCTTGAATTCTGACTTGATGCCAAGCTTGTCGAGCATCGACTTGATCTGAGGACCGCCACCATGCACCACCACCGGCTTCACGCCGGCCTGCTTGAGCAGAACGATATCACGCGCAAAAGCCTGTCCCAGCTCAGCGTCTCCCATGGCATGGCCACCATATTTGACCACAACAGACTGGCCATCATATCGCTGCATGAAGGGAAGCGCTTCGGAAATAGTCTTGGCGCGGTTGGCGGGATTGCTCGAAACGGCTGGTTGATCAGACATGTAGCTACTCATCACTCTGTCAAATTGCAAACTGCTCAGCTCTATAACGCCTCTTGCGCAGCAACGCAAGAATGCCAAAGGGATATGCTGATATTGTCAAGAGTTTTGAAATATTGTGCGGCAAATTGCCCTCACTGTCCCTCGGAAAGCAACAACATTTCGGCGCGAAGGCGCTTGATGCCGATTTTCTTTTCCGAGGAGGTGAGCAAGACTTCGGGATGAGCGGCAGGGCGTTTTTTGAGACCCAGTTGCACCGTCTCGATGACCTTTTTCAGGTCCTTGAGCTTGGTCTTGTCAACCTTGGTCAACACCACCTGATAATTCACTGCCGCCTTGTCGAGAGTTCCCATGACCTCGATGTCATTAGACTTGAGCCCGTGTCGGCTATCGATCAGAATATAGACACGACGCAAATTGGGACGCCCGCGCAAATAATCGAGAATGAGTGCATTCCAGGCAGCAACCTCGGCCTTGGAAGCCTTGGCATAGCCGTATCCGGGCATATCGCAAATTACCAGTGTCGGGTTGCTTTCGGGCCTGAAGAAATTGAGCTCCTTGGTGCGCCCCGGCGTGTTGGACGTACGGGCCAGAGCCTTGCGTCCGGTGATGGCATTGAGAAGCGATGACTTGCCCACATTGGAGCGACCGGCAAAGGCGATTTCCACGCCCTCAATCGGGGGAAGCTGGTGGAAGAATTTTGTTCCCCACATGAAATCCCAGGCCTGAGCGAACAAAAGCCGACCCTTTTCGACCAGAGACGGATCCAGCTCGTCATCCCCGACGAGAGCCGCGAGGCTGTCTTCAGTCTCGTTTTGAGAGGAAAGGTCGGTCTGGTTCTGCTCGGTCGTCATGATGATGGTCCTGAGGTAAGAAAGGGCAGGCCTTGGTAGCCTGCCTTTTCATTTCATTCAAGCAGATTTCGCAGCGCTGTCAAACCAAGTCGTGATTTGACTCTTTTGCGGCCCGTCTCAAGGCTTCGATATCGGCTCCTTGAATTGCAAGCCGGTGCTTGTTGATGCATTCTATTGGCCAATCCCACCAAGCAAGGGTCAGAAGCTCCTCAATCGTGGCTTCATCAAACCGCATACGAATCTGGCGAGCCGGATTGCCCGCAAAAATCGAATAGGCGGGAACATCGCTCGCGACCATCGCGCCAGAACCGATGATTGCACCGGAGCCGATCTTGACGCCGGGCATGACAGTCGCCTTGCGTCCGATCCAGACGTCATGGCCGATGATCGTATCGCCACGGGACAGGGACTTGAATGCCTCGATGTCAAAGCCCTCGCCCCAGCCGCCACCCATGATGCCAAATGGATAGCATGATATACCGCGCATATCGTGGTTGGCTCCGTTCATGATGAAGGTGGCACCCGTGGCCAAAGCACAGAATTTGCCGATAATCAGACGATCACCCAGAAAGTCATACTGATAGAGCACATTTTTCTGCTCGAACAACTCCGGACTATCCGGGTCGTCATAATAGGTGAAGTCGCCCACTTCGATCAGTGGGTTGGTTACCAGCGGCTTGAGGAAAACCGTGCGTTTAAATGCAGGGATTGGATAGGGATTGTTCGGATCGGGATGCGTAAGGATAGGATCTTGCATGTGTCTGACCTATTCGCTGAGTTGGAAAAATGACAGGGAAGCGAGCAGCAAATCAACCAGCGGGATTCCTCTCCTTCTGGCCTTCCGGCAAAGGATCAATCCATAAAAAACTGGTTTGCAGGATTTGCTGTGGTCAGTTGTTCATCGTCCTGTTTCACTCTTGATCGCGTTGATGGGCAAGATCTGGCGAGCCTATCACATCCTGTTTCGGGGTCCAGATGAGCGGGCTGGTCGGACACGCTTCTGCTGGCATCGTGACATCTGCGCAACAAAAAGGGCAGCTCGAAGGCTGCCCTTGTCGTGATCATATTCGGACTTTGCTAGTCACTGCTGGCTGGCTTTCGCGAGAAAGTGTCCTTGATATTCTGCCAGATCTCGATCTTGGTGCCGTGGCGCTTCATGATTGCAGCCTGTTGCAGAATCGAGAGCGAGTTGTTCCAGGCCCAATAGATCACCAGACCGGCAGGCATGCGCGCCAGCATGAAGGTGAACATGATCGGCATCCAGGTGAAGATCATTTTCTGGGTCGGATCCGGAGGCGTCGGGTTCAGCTTCATCTGAACGAACATGGTAATACCCATGATCAAAGGCCAGATGCCGATTGCCAGAAAGGCCGGTGTATCCCAGGGAACCAGACCAAACAGGGTGAAAAAGTTGGTCGGATCCGGCGCAGACAAATCCTGAATCCAGCCAAAGAATGGCGCATGGCGCATTTCGATGGTGGTATAGAGCACCTTATAGAGCGAGAAGAAAACCGGGATCTGAATGACCATCGGAAGACATCCGGCCAGCGGATTGACCTTTTCTTCCTGATAGAGCTTCATGATCGCCTGTTGCTGAGCCTGTTTGTCATCGCCGAAATTCTTCTTGATCTCTTCCATTTTCGGCTGGAGCAGCTTCATTTTCGACATGGAAGCATAAGACTTGTTGGCCAGCGGGAAGAAGATCAGTTTCACAATGACGGTGATCAGCAGAATGGCAATACCGAAGTTGCCGATCAGACCATAAAGGCCATCGATCGCCCAGAACATCGGTTTGGTGATGAAGTAGAACCAACCCCAGTCGATCATCAGATCGAAATGAAGAGCTTCGGTCTTGGTCTGCACTTCCTTGAGGGTTGCAACTTCCTTTGCACCGGCAAACAGGAATGCCTTGTAGCTGGCACTTGACCCGGCAGCCACACCAACGGCATCACCCAGATAATCGGTCTGGTAGGCAGGTTTGCCAGCAATCTCGCTATAGCGGAAAGACGGCTGGAAGCTGGTATTCTGTGGCGGAATGATTGCGGTTGCCCAATATTTATCCGTAATGCCGACCCAGCCCTGTTTTGATTTTTCAGGCTGAACCAGAGGATCTTCTTTCAGATCCTTGTAATCGACTTCCTGCAACCCTTCATCACCTGCAACACCAAGAAGGCCTTCATGCAGGATATACAGACCCGAGGTCTTGACATCGCCATGGCGCGAAACCAGACCGTAGGGATAAAGAGCAACGGCAGCATCTGCGGTATTGTCCACCTTTTGCTCGACGGTGAAGAGATAATTCTCGTCGACGGAGATGGTGCGCGTGAATTTCAGACCAGCTCCGTTGTCCCAGCTCAGAACCAGAGGCGTTTGCATGGTCAGCTTGGAGCCTTCGGGAGCCGTCCAAACGGTGTTTGTCCCCGGCAGGGCGATGTCGCCGGAGCCGGAAACCCAACCGAATTCTGCGTAGTAGGGCTTGGCGGTGCCGGAAGGGGACAGAAGCGTGATCATCGGGCTGTCATCGTCCAATGTCTCGCGATAGTCCTTGAGCTTGAGATCATCAATGCGGGCACCGGTCAGATTGAGCGATCCGGTCAGCTTGGGTGTATCGATGTCTATGCGAGCCGACTTTGCCAGAACCGCTTCGCTTGAAAGTGGTACGGCACCAGAGCCTTGAGCCGTTGCCTGAGCGGCGCCAGGTGCGGTCGGGGCCGTGCTCGTCTGTTGCCCGGTCTGGCCTGCGGCGTCTGTCTGCGTTGCCTGTTGATCGGCAAGTTGTTCCTGCCGAAGCCGTTCCGCTTCCATCCGTGGCCCGGCGACGAAATATTGCCAACCCAACAACACGATGAAAGACAGGGCAATGGCAAGGAAGAGATTGCGATTATTTTCCATCGACTTTCTTCATCCCATCTGATGTAGCGAACTTGCCTTGCTCTTACTCGGTCGCGGACTGGCAAGCCCTTCTCTGGTGTTGCACTTGGCGGCTCAGAACGGCTGCGTCAAGTGTCTTGTTCAAATTATGATGGCCTGCATTCAATCAGCCTCGATATCCGAATGATGCCTGCAATCCTGTTCGGCCACTCAACCGGCCGCGAATCGTGATCCAAGGGATACACAAAATCAGTTACTCTTTTGCGAATCTCGACCATTGCGATCCACGGGCCTGTCTGATTTCCCGCCCTTCTTCGCCGGTTTGCGAAAATTGGCCTTCTTGCGCCAAGGTCCTTCGCTTTTGCCGGCTGCAATGTCCGAAACACAGCCTTTGAAATCATCACAAAGAGAATCAAAGGCCAGATGCAAGGCTCCAGAGCGTCCGATCATGACATAATCCCAACCGGTTTGCAGATGATCGGGTCCCAAAAGTCTTGCCACTTCGCGTAAACGGCGCTTGATCCTGTTGCGAACCACGGCATTGCCGACTTTCTTGGTCACCGTAAAACCGATCCGGGCAGAATCGTCATCTTGAGGCTTGCGACGGATGGCCTGAAGCACAAAACCGCGGCGGGAGAGTCGAGCCCCCTTGGCCGCGGCCAAAAATTCGCTGCGCTTTTTCAATCGAAGCATGCCGCCCCCCTTAAAGCGCTGTAGTTTGCGCATGTCCGGATGTCCGCTTGCCGTGAAGAGGTCCCAGACATGCAAAACCGCCAGATTTGAAGCCCTATCGGCCTAAATTCTGGCGGTTGTGCAAATTACCTTAAGCAGACAGGCGCTTGCGTCCTTTTGCCCGACGACGTGCCAAGACCAGACGGCCATTCTTGGTTGCCATGCGAGCCCGGAAGCCGTGGCGGCGCTTGCGCACCAGTCGGCTTGGCTGATAAGTCCGTTTCATGGGCTTTACACCGCTTGCGCGGCTCCTTTTTAATTTTCACTTCTTATCAGGGCGGTAAAAAGAAGCGCCTCGAACGAGACGCTTTTTCGCAATCCTGATATACTTGGATCGGCTTATACGGAGATGCGGGCTAGGAGTCAATCTCCGAGCGTGAAAAAACGCCAAATTTTGATCGGATCCAGCCTCATTCCATTTCAGACCCCCTTTCGGGGGACAGATCACGGCACTTTCAACTCTTTCCAGACAGGTTTCACCAGAGCGTGAGCTTTGCTCAACCGCCGATCAAATGACGGTGAGCGCCCTCACAAATGGAGAAATTGCCATTATACTGAGATCAAGACTTTTCTCTATCTTTCCGTCAGGATCACGCCAGATGACAGACCAGACACGTGCATGCGGCCAACCAAACCGGCTGCTTGTGATGCTCAAGAGGTGGGGCGGGCTGCTCCTGCTTGGCCTGCTCATGGCCACAGGATTCTCGCAAGGCTGGCACAATTATTTCAGCCTTGATGAACTTGTGAAAAACCGCGAGCTATTGATGTCTCACGTGTCGGAACACTTTTGGCTGGCCTTGTCGACCTATGGCCTTGTCTATGCCGTTGCCGTTGCCTTGTCCTTTCCGGGCGCATCCTTTCTGACCATCGCTGGCGGGCTGCTTTTCGGCTGGATGATCGGTGGTGTTCTGACTGTCCTTGCGGCAACATTGGGCGCGGGTCTGGTCTTTCTTGCGGCACGGTCTGCCTTGGGGGGTGCCTTGCGCGCGAGCGCGGGCAGCTTTGCAGACCGTTTCACCGAAGGTTTCCGGCAAGATGCTTTCCACTATTTGCTGTTTTTGCGACTGGTGCCGGTTTTTCCCTTTTGGCTGATCAATATAGTCCCTGCCCTGTTCAAGGTTCGCCTCCCTGTCTATCTGCTGGCAACCCTTATCGGAATTCTGCCCGGAACCTTTGCCTTTGCGCTCGTCGGCTCGGGTCTGGACAGTGTCATTGAAGCACAGATCAGGCACAATCCGGGCTGCGTGACCCAACCCGATTGCCAGTTGGCGATCGATACCGGATCCCTGATAACCGGAGAGTTGATCCTGGCCTTTGTCGCGATGGGTGTTTTCGCACTTATTCCACCGATTCTGAAGGCCATCAGAAATTCTCGCAAAGAACGAGAATCCGCTTGAAAATGTCCGGAAAACTGACGCAATACATAGATATATAGAAATTTCATTTACGAGCAGGAATTGCCATGACTGATCAGATTCAAGCAGACATATGCGTAATAGGGGCCGGATCAGGTGGCCTTACCGTCGCAGCCGTGGCTGCCGCTTTCGGTGAGAAGGTGGTTTTGCTTGAAAAAGGCGCGATGGGAGGGGATTGCCTCAATTTCGGCTGCGTGCCGTCCAAGGCGTTGATCGCATCGGCCAAACAGGCCCAGGCAATGCGCCAGGCAAACCAGTTCGGCGTCTGCTCGGTTGAACCCCGGATCGACTATCAAGCCGTTCATGACCATGTCCATTCGGTAATGGCAGCGATTGCGCCCAATGATTCGGTTGCCCGTTTTGAAGGGCTGGGTGTCACCGTCATTCAGAAGGCAGGCAGGTTCAAGGATCCCAAAACGGTCGTGACCGCTGACGGCGAAACCGAAATCAAGGCCCGTGCCTTTGTCATCGCAACGGGCTCCTCGCCTCGGTTGCCCGAGATTGAAGGCCTGTCAGATGTGAAATATCTGACCAACGAGACTTTCTTTTCCCTCACCTCCCGGCCCGACAAACTGGTCATACTGGGCGGTGGACCGATTGGCATGGAACTGGCTCAGGCCCAAAGGCGTCTTGGTGCCGAGGTGAGTGTCCTTGAAGCCTATCATGTGTTGGGGCGCGATGATCCGGAAATGTCCTCTCTGGTGGTCGATCAATTGCGCCGGGAAGGTGTTGACATCAAGGAGGGTGTAAAAGTCCTCAAGATCGAGAGACCAGACGATCCCGATCTCCATCCCCACGGGGCGAAGATTCACGTCTCCCTCAGCGCGAGCGAAGAGACGTCCAATGACGTGGTTGAAGTGATCGAGGCAAGCCATTTGCTTGTTGCCACGGGGCGCAAGCCGAATATGGAAGGTCTGGGGCTCGAGGATGGAAAAATTCGTTTTGATGCGCATGGAATCCGGGTCAATCAGTCGCTCAGGACCAGCAACCGGCGGGTCTATGCCATAGGAGACGTACTTGGCGGGCCGCAATTCACCCATGTTGCCAGCTATCATGCCTCGCTTGTGGTGCGCTCGATTCTTTTCCGCTTTGGCGGCAAGATGAAGGAAGGCATCATTCCGCAAGTAACCTTTACCGATCCGGAAATGGCGCAGGTCGGCTATTCCGAAGAGGCAGCTCAACAGAAATTCAAGGCTATCCGCATTTTGCGCTGGCCATATGGGGAGAATGACCGGGCGCAGGCGGAGAGAAAAACCACCGGCTTCATCAAGGTGATCCTCAACAAGAAAGGGATTGTCATCGGCGCTTCGGTGGTGGGTGCCAATGCAGGGGAAATCATCAATATGTGGTCCTTGATCATTTCCCAGAAAATGCCGATCAAGGCAGTCACCGGCTTTCTCTCGCCCTATCCGACCTATTCCGAGATCGGTCGTCGCGCCGCCATTTCCAATTATATGGATCTGCCAGCCAAGCCCAGTGTGCGAAAAGTCATCTCTTACCTGAAGAAATTCCGCTGAACGGGAAGGGTTCAAACAATCACTGACGGTCTAAAGAGGCTTCACACATCCGGGTTTTGGCTCTAGAAGGGGCATGTTCGTTTTTTCACCCCTTTTCGCGCGGGATAATCTGTATCATGTCGGAACCGATTCCCATCAAAGATGGTCTTGAACTTGATCCTGAAGAATTGCAGGAACGGTTCATCCGTGCGTCCGGTCCGGGTGGCCAGAATGTCAACAAGGTCTCGACGGCTGTCGAATTACGGTTTGACGTTGTCAACTCACCTTCCCTGCCCGCCTATGTAAAACACAATCTGAAGAGACAGGCTGCGCATCTGATGACCCAGGAGGGCGAACTGGTCATGCAGGTGCAGACCCATCGCACTCAGGCCAGGAACCGGGAAGAAGCCATCGAGCGGCTCGTGGCCCTGATCAGCAAGGCAACCTATCGACCCAAGCGCCGCATTGCCACCAAGCCGACAAAAGCGAGTAAAAAGAGACGGCTAGACAGCAAATCGAAGCGGGGCGCTATCAAGAAACTGCGTTCGTCCAAAGATTACGATTGAGAGCCGATTCGATTCCCGAACAAACTCCTTCTTTTTCTTGTCACGCTGATCATGCGGCAGGGGCAACTGCCAGGACATGCGTCCAATTCAGGCGACGAACCTCCCTCCCAGCTCTTCTTCTCCCATATCACATGACGAGTGAAGGGGTGGACACGCGATAGCCAAGGGCTTCGGCAATCTCTTCGCTTTCCGGCTGATCCCGTCCGGCAAGATCGGCAAGGGTTCGGGCCACTTTCAAGATGCGATGATATCCACGTGCTGACAGTTTCATGGCTTCAGCCGCATGGGCCAACAATGTTCGAGCCTCAGGACCCGGCACGCAAATGCGCTCGATGAGGCTCGCCGGACATTGGGCATTGGTGTTGATATTGGGTAGCCCCAGAGAAAGAAACCTTTCGCGCTGACATTGCCTTGCCGCCATCACGCGGGCACCCACTTCTCTGGACCCTTCCTTTGCGGCTGGTAGCATCAAATCCGAAGCCGAAACAGCGGGAACCTCGATGCGCAAGTCAAAGCGGTCAAGCAGGGGTCCGGATATCCGGGCCTGATAATCGGCCGCGCAACGCGGCCCGCGCTTGCAGCTATATCCCGGCTCGCCAGCATGGCCACATCGACAGGGATTCATCGCCGCGATCAGCTGGAAACGGGAAGGATAGGTCACACGGTGGTTGGCGCGGGCAATCACGGCCTCACCACTTTCGATTGGCTGGCGCAGGCTATCCAGCACCTGAGGAGAAAATTCAGGCAACTCATCAAGAAACAGGATGCCATTATGGGCCAGGGCCGCTTCTCCGGGTTTGGCACGCATTCCGCCACCGACCATAGCGGCCATGGATGCGGAATGATGCGGCGCACGAAAAGGGCGCTCGTCGGAAAGCTGGCCTTGTGGCAACAGGCCCGCGATGGAATGAATCATGGATACGTCGAGCAATTCGGCTGGTGTCAGGGGCGGCAAGATGGTTGGCAGCCGCTGGGCAAGCATCGACTTGCCAGAGCCCGGAGGGCCAACCATCAGCATGTTGTGGCCGCCAGCCGCGGTCACTTCCAGCGCTCGCTTTGCCAGCTCCTGCCCCTTGATATCTCTCAGGTCCAGTGGCAATTCATTTTGGCTCCGAATCGAAGCATGCGGACGCGAGAGAACCTGACTGCCCTTGAAATGATTGGCAAGCGCAATGAGGCTGTCCGGGGCCAGAATATCCATATCTGCATCCGCCCAGGCTGCTTCGGCGCCACAGTCGGCCGGACAGATAAGGCCGCGGGCTTCTCCATTGGCGGCCATGGCGGCAGGCAGAACCCCAACCACCGGAGCAAGTCTCCCATCAAGGGCCAATTCGCCCAGGATTGTATAGTCATCGAGGCAATCGGACGGAATGGCGTCAATCGCGGCCATCAGACCAAGAGCGATGGGCAGATCGAAATGGCTTCCTTCCTTGGGAAGATCGGCCGGAGCCAGATTGATGGTGATCCGCTTTGGCGGCAAAGACAGCCCGGAGGCGGACAGGGCGGCGCGCACCCTCTCCCGGCTTTCGGCGACCGCCTTGTCCGGCAATCCGACAATCGTAAAGGCGGGCAGGCCCGAGGCCAGATGCACCTGCACGTCCACGGGCCTTGCGGCAATACCCTGAAAAGAAACCGTTTGAACATGGGTGACCATCATCAACCCCTTAATCAATATATCATCATGCGAAATGAACGCGTTTTGCGTGATCCCATCCAAATAACAACCTTACGCTGCCAAAGGTTGCATGACAAGAACATTAGGCGAACAAATTCTTGTCTCTGCACAGGGGATCGCGTATGTTCTTGGTTATTTGATCAATGAGCGCATACCGTCATGACCATGGACATCCGCCATTTCTGCTATCACGAGAGCCCAATCGGTCCGCTTCTGTTGAGCGAGGCGAACGGGCGCCTTCTTTCCCTCACCTTCACAAAAGAGGGAAAGAAGGCCAAACCGGGAACGGACTGGATCAGGAATGACGCATCATTTGATGCTGTTCGCTCAGAGCTGGATGGCTATTTTGGTGGGAGTTTGCGCCGCTTCACCGTCCGGTTCGATCTTCAAGGATCGCCCTTCCAACTGGCGGTCTGGAAGGCTTTGCAGACCATTCCTTTCGGCTCGGTACGCTCTTATGGAGATATTGCGCGCATGGTCGGCAAACCGCTCGGAGCGCAAGCGGTCGGCATGGCCAATCACGTCAATCCAATACCGATCATCGTCCCCTGCCACAGGGTCATCGGGGCCGATGGCTCCCTTGTGGGGTTTGGAGGAGGGCTGGAGACAAAGATCTGGCTGCTTGAGCATGAAGGAATTTCCCCCAGTCAAGTGCACAGCCCGGATCAACTGGGATTTTCCTTTTGAAACCAGGCCTGGTCAAAGCCAACGCCGCACCCTGTTGCAATAGGTTTCAAATTCGGAGCCGAACAGCTCAAGCATCTGTCGCTCTTCAAGCTTGATGACGAAGCGATCCAGATAGAGAAACATCAAACCCGCCGCGATCAGCAACGGAACGCTGTCGAACAGCACAGCCCATGAAACAAACACGGCTACAAATCCAACATACATCGGGTTACGGCTCAGCCGAAAAGCGCCATTGGTGACCAGTCTTGATGCGGATACGGTCGGGTTCACAGAGGTGCCGACATAGAGGAAATAAACCCAGGGCCAAAGCATGATGATGGCCGAGAAAGATCCGATCAGCAAACCAAGCGCCACACGCCACCAGAAGGGAATGAAAGCAAGCAGCTTGATCTCGCGAAAAACAAACCATTCCAACAGGCCCGCCACTATGGTCAAAAGAACAAATATCAATGGCGGGATAGCGGCAATACGAACCCCTATGGACGTGACGTCTTTCTGTTCGCTCGTCATTCCCGATTCTCCCCGGCTTTGTCGACCCTTGCATGATCCGGTCTGCCATAGGATCAGGGGCCCTAATCGTCAAGCAAATATTCGTAGCGCGCGTCTGTCAGTGTCTTCATGAAAGCAACCAACGCCTTGATCCGCCTTTCATCCAGCGCGGGTCCCTGCGTCAATTTTTCCATATCAAGCGTAGCTGCCACTTCCGGCTCACCCCAGGGCTTTCCGGTTTCAGGATTGATCTGGGCGCTCTTGGCTCTGGAATTGTATTTGTTGTAGAAGCGAACGACGGTTTCGAGATCCTCAAACACGCCATTATGCATATAGGGTCCGGTCACCGCGACATTGCGCAGAGTGCTGGTCTTGAATTTTCCGGCCCAGAGCTTGTCTTTCACGCTCGTGTTGTTTTCAAGGATACCCTGGTCGACGAAATCCTTGGCAGATCCGTTGGCCTCACGCAAAGCGGTGTGCGCTGGCACGCCGATATTGAAATACTGGTAGTTTGTGAAGGTTTCCCGTTCGGCACCGGGGCGCTTATGCAATTGGTGGCAGAGATTGCAATTGGTGAATTGCTGGGAGAAAAACAGCGTGCGCCCCAATTCCTCTTCGTTGGTAAACGCAACCTCGCCACGCAAATAGCGATCATAACGAGAATCAAAGGGGCTGAAAAACTCCGTCCGCTCAAAGGCTGCAATGGCCTTCGTCATGGCCTCGTAGGCGCGATCTGCATCGGCAAAGATATCTTGACCAAACAGCAGCTTGAAGCCTTTTTCATAGTCTTCGTTTTCCCGCAGGCGCGCAATGACGGACGCCTTGTCCGGCATACCCATTTCGATCGGGTTGAGCGGAGGTCCGCCTGCCTGTTCTTCGAGGTCCGCAGCGCGACCGTCGTGGAACTGACCCCCAACAAAGAGCCCTTCATCGTTTTTGTGAAAGCGCGGAGAAAAAGCGGCATAGGATGCCGTTGGTGCATTACGATCACCCACCGATTTCTCATCATCTCCAAGGGAAGCGGCAAGACCGGGCAAGCCATCAAGCCCATTGGGACGCGGATCGGCAAAACCGGCCTCCGGCGAATGGCAGGTCGCACAGGCCTGACTGCGGTTTTTCGACAGATTTTCATCAAAGAAGAGCGTCGCCCCGAGACCTTCCAGCGTAGTCAGGTCTGCTGCTGGTGCTGGTAGATTTTCAGCATTGGCAATGGATGAAAATGGAGCAAGAGAAAGGCCCAACGCCAACGCCCGCAGTCTTTTAGCCTGAAACATGACACCCTCGTTTCAAATGCGAACACGGCTGGCTGGTCCCCAGACGTCAAAAAAAACAATCCACTCCCGAATTGGTCCGTTCGGAAGTGGAATTATGTAGTTAACCTAATGTCTATGGACAGGTCAAGCGCCTGAGCGGATTCGCTTAGCGTCTTTTCATCTCAATATTGTCCCAGATCATCGCGGCGATATCGATACCGCTCAGTTTCTGGATCGAGCGAATTCCCGTCGGCGAGGTCACATTGATTTCAGTGAGATAGCCACCGATGACATCAATACCGACCAGAATGAACCCCATTTCTTTCAGCGATGGACCGATGCGTGCACAGATTTCCCTCTCGCGCTTGGTGAGTTCGGTCTTGGCCGCAGCACCACCGCGCACCATGTTCGAGCGCAAATCATGCTCTGCCGGGATCCGGTTGACCGCGCCAGCGGGTTCACCATCCACCAGAATGATGCGTTTGTCGCCATCCTTGACATCTGGCAAGAATTTCTGGGCCACCCAAGGTTCGCGGAAAATGTCGCCGAACAGGGCAACCAACGAGCCAAAGTTGGGATCTTCCCGTCCAAGACGGAAAACTGCTGCACCACCATGGCCATAAAGCGGCTTCATGACGATTTCGCCGTGTTTTTCCTTGAAGGCCAGCAATTCGGCTTCGGAGCGGGTGATAATGGTTGGCGGCATCAGATCGGGGAAATGGGTGACAAAAATCTTTTCCGGCGCATTGCGTACGCTGGCCGGATCATTGACCACCAGCGTTTTTGGGTGGATCCGTTCCAGCATGTGGGTGGCTGAAATATAACCCATGTCGAAGGGCGGATCCTGACGCATATGAATGACATCAAAATCAGCCAGATTTCTGCGCACCGGTTCGCCAAGCGTGAAGTGATTGCCAACTTCATCGCGCACTTCAACCGATTCGACCGTCGCGAAGACCTTGCCATTTTCCATCGCCATGGTGTCAACCGTGTAATGGTGGATCTCATGACCGCGCGTTTGTGCTTCGAGCATCATGGCAAAGGTGGAATCCCCTGCAATATTGATGCCCTTGATATGGTCCATCTGGAACGCGACTTTGAGCTTGCGGGATTTCGCCATGGCACTTCTCCGGCTAAACGATCTGATGAAATTGCCCTGCTTAATGAATTCGGGCGCATGTAGGTTCTGCCTATATGTCGCCTTTTGCAAGACTTTTCAAGATTAACCGACATGCCGGATCAGCAAGCCTCGAATGCGGATTCAATATGCTGCCAAAACGGAACCAAACCTTGACGATTGGCGAAAACAATCACGTCAAATCGATAGGTCGAAATTGTTTCGTCTTCGTTATGAGCTATGTAATCTGTCGCAGCTGCGACAATTCGAGACTGGTTTCGAGCTGTAATCGAATAAAGTGCATCCTCGGCCCGGTCTCTAAATTTCACTTCCAGAAAGACCAGCAAATCTCCCTGTCTGCAAACAAGATCAATTTCACCACCCTTTGCCTTGTAGCGCCTCTTACAAATGTCAAAGCCCTTGGCCCGCATCAGCCAGCCCGCCCAGCGCTCACAACGAAGGCCCCTTTCGTAGCTCTCTGCGCGATGCAGATCCTTGCGCCTTCTGGCCTTATCGCTTTGAACAGGCTTCATCATGGTGATCAGCCTTTGCCCTTATCGGAAAGCTGATCTTTCAAATCCTGTGCTTTTTTGTAGATCTCGTTCTTCTTGGCTCCAGTTCGATTGGCGATGTCGGCGGAAAGCTGCTTGACATGCAGGCCCGCCTCCAGGCCCTCCATGATCATCTGGTCGATATCAAGTGCATCAGCGGGTTGCTCTTCTGCCGGCCCCAAAAGGATGACCGCCTCTCCCCTGGGTGCCTCTGCCTCAGCATAATGCTCGGCCAACTGTTGCAGAGATCCGCGGTGGAATTCCTCAAAGCGTTTCGTCAGCTCGCGCCCGATCACCGCATCACGCTCACCTCCAAGGTTTTGCACCATAGCAGCCAGAACGGCGCCAAGCCGACGCGGACTCTCATAGAAAATCAGGGTTCCGGGAACATCGGCAAGGCTTGACAGCTTGCGATCCCGCGCCCCGGCCTTTTGTGGCAGAAAACCGGCGAAATGGATCTGATCGGTTGGCAGGCCCGCGGCAACCAGCCCGGTCAGCATCGCAGAAGCACCCGGAACCGGAACCACATCATGCCCTTCTGCCAGCATGTCAGTAACCAGCCGATAGCCCGGATCCGACAAAAGCGGCGTACCGGCATCCGAGATAAGGCAAACGCTCTTGCCTTCGGATAAGGCGCTGAGCAGATAGGGGCGCTGCTTGTCCGCATTATGCTCATGATAGGCAACCAGCCGGGTATTGATGCCATAATGACTTAGCAGCTTTCTTGAAACACGGGTGTCCTCGCAAGCAATCAGATCGCTGGATGCCAGACATTCGAGGGCACGAATAGTGATATCCTTGAGATTTCCGATCGGTGTGGCAACGATATAGAGCGCAGAGGAGAGACTCGGGGACGACAGCTTCTGCCCCATGAGAATATAGCTACCCGCGCCGGCAGGGTTCTGCTGCACAGGCTCATCAAGCGTATCTGACGTCTCGGGCGATCGTTCCTGGTTACTGGGCACTTGATTGGCGGACATGCTGATTCCATTGCTGTTTGATTCTTGATGCACAGGACGACAAATCGGAAATTTTTTATAACAAACTGCGAACAAACTTTCCTGATGTGTATTTTTGCCTAAAATCGCGACAAATTGGTCACAGTTTTGCCCAAACGTCACCCATATATATATCCGGTTTCAATCTAACCTATTTGATCAGGTTATATCTGTGAAATCAGAGAATCAAATGCAACCACAATTTCTTACTCAGACTTTGCATTTGTGCATTGGTAACCCTTTACGGGACCGTCTGAATATGATGCCATAGATTGAAAACATGATATCTGTTGCAAAAGACACAACAACACACGGTCTGACCCAGGAGGCCAATAAGTGATGCGTTTTCTTCGTTCGCCATCCCAACCACGAATGATGTCGGGAAAACTGACCAGACGAGCCACCTTAGGCAGCTTGCTCGGCATAGCTGCCTTGTTGGGTGCCTGTAACCCAGCGACATTTTCAGGGTCCGGCTTTGGCGATCCGAACGGAGCAATCAACAATTCGCTCACCGCCGCGGATCCAACCGGAGAAGTGCTTGGATCGGGTACAGTTCGGGTTGCTCTTCTGACGCCAACATCCGGCCCGGGTGCCGTGGGGCAGGCCGGACAGGCAATCCGGAATGCGGCTGCCATGGCCTTGCAGGATTACAGCTCGGCAGACTTGCAGTTGATCGTCAAGGATGTGGGCTCCGGAACGACGGCCGCTTCGCAACAGGCAAGCCGGGCCCTCGCTGAAGGCGCTCAGTTGATCATTGGACCATTGCGATCCGATGCTGTGAAACAGGCAGGCAGAGTGGCCAAACCGGCTGGCGTTCCCATGATTGCCTTTTCAACGGATACCGGCGCAGCCGCACCGGGTGTCTATCTTATCAACTTCTCACCTGAAAATGACGTTGAACGCATCCTGTCCTATGCGTCATCGCAAGGAAAGCGCAGCATGGCGGCAATGGTTCCGACCAATGCCTATGGCAATGTGGTTGAAGCAGCCTTGCGCCAATATGCTTCCCGTTATGGCATTCGTGTCATGACCATCGAGAAATACAAGTCCGGCAGCCAGCCTGATCCGTTCGGATTGCAACAAGCGGCTGAAGGAGTTGCCAAGGTCAAGGATCAGATCGACATGGTCTTCATACCCGAGGCAGCTGCGGCCGTTAACAGCGCCCAATTGTTGGCCGGTCAGGGCGTGCGGAACAAAAACGTCACATTCCTTGGCACAAGCCAGTGGGATCAGGCCAGCATCACCGCCGAGCCCATGCTTGAAGGTGCGTGGTATCCAGCTCCGCCGCGCAGCTTGCAGAATCTTGACGGACGCACCATCGGGTTCCAAACTTTCGCAACCCGCTATAGCGCTCAGTTTGGCTCCCAGCCGCCACGCGTTGCCTCCCTGGCCTATGATAGCGTGATATTGGCAGCCGCACTTGTTGCTCAGGCAGGCGAGCGTCGTTTCTCACCGGAGATCCTGACCGACCCGAATGGTTTCATCGGATTTGGAGACGGCTATTTCCGCTTCCGTGCCGATGGCACATCCCAGCGCAGCCTTGCCATCATGCAAATTTCAAAAGGTTCGGCTCAAATCGTCGACAATGCACCCATGTCCGTTGCGGGCCTGCCGCAATAGGTCAACTGGCATAGAGATTTCAAATTCTGAGGGGGCCTTATGGCCCCCTTCCTGTATCTGATCAGGATGATGCGCTGGCGAGTTCTGCCACAAGCGTGTTGAGCAACAAAAATCCGGCCCTTGTGGCGCGGATCCGTTCGGGCCCGTTTCGTTCAAGAAGCCCCTGCCCGATCAGCTCATCAATCCGCTGATGAGACAGCGCGTGACCGGAGAGGCTCTCATAGCGCTTGAGGTTGATGCCTTCCCTGACGCGCAAGCCCATAATGAGGAATTCATCGCCCTGTTCCTCAAGGGTCAGGTTGTCTTCGTCTGTTGCCCCGCTGCCAATCTCTTCCACCTTTTCAAGCCAGCTCTCGGGATGGCGTTCGTTGCTGGTGGCAATGCGCCCGTTGCCAAGGTCCAACCGGCCGTGAGCGCCAGCCCCGACACCAACATAGTCGCCATAGCGCCAATAAGTCAGATTGTGTCGGGACTCAAAACCGGGCCGGGCATGGTTGGAAATCTCGTAAGCGGGCAAGCCATGTGCCTCAAGCGCCTCATGGGTCATTTCATAAAGCGCGACGGAGGTGTCTTCATCCGGCAGATCGAACTTGCTATTGCGATAGAGCGCAAAAAAGGGCGTGTCCTGCTCGATGGTCAATTGATAGAGCGAAAGGTGATCGGCAGCAAGAGCCACCGCTTCGCCCAATTCCGCGGCCCACTCATCCGGAGTTTGATGCGGTCTGGCATAGATAAGATCAAAGGACATGCGCTCGAAATGCCGTTGCGCCAGTTCGATTGCCGCCTTGGCCTCGCTGGCCGTGTGCATCCGACCGAGAAATTTCAGTTGATCATCATGAAGCGACTGCACTCCAAGTGAAACACGATTGACACCGGCAAGGGCATAGCCCTTGAAATGATCCGCCTCGACCGATGTGGGATTGGCTTCAAGGCTGATTTCCGCATCCGGCGCCATTGCCCAAAGCGCGGCGATCTCGTCAATCAGCCCTGCCACCGTGGATGGTTTCATGAGCGAGGGCGTGCCGCCACCGAAAAAGACAGACGTCACCGGTTTGACGGTGCCAGCCGCTTTTTGCCGCCCGGCATAATGGCGCAGTTCCTTGATCATTGCGCTGGCGAATCGATCCTGATCCACTTCGCGGTGCCGGACATGGCTATTGAAATCGCAATAGGGGCATTTGGCCTTGCAAAAGGGCCAGTGCAGATAGATGCCAAAACCGGGACTGTCCGGCCCCGGCTTTGACAAATGGCTCTGCTTTGCCTGCTCCTGACCACGACCGCCCATCAAGCACTAACCTTCAAGGCAGGCATCGGCAAACAGCTTGAAGGCACGAGAGCGGTGTGACAGGCCGCGTTCGCGCCCCGGTGCCCAGTCATGTTTCTGATCTGAGGTCATTTCACCAAAGGTGATGTCATACCCTTCCGGCTGGAACATCGGATCGTAACCGAATCCATTTCCACCCCGTGGGGGCCAAACGGCATGGCCTTCCACTTCGCCGCGGAAAAACTGCGTCTCGCCATCCGGCCAGGCAAGACAAAGCACGGCGACAAAGCGGCAAACGCGCTTGTCGGGGCTTGTTGCGTCCAAAGCCCGCAATTTTTCCTCGACATTGCGCATGGCCTGATTGAAATCCCGATCCGGTCCGGCCCAGCGAGCAGAATAAATCCCTGGATCACCATCAAGAGCGTCCACGGAAAAGCCGCTGTCATCGGCCAGGGCCGGCAGACCGGTCGCCTTTGCCGCCGCCAGGGCTTTCAGTTCGGCGTTGGCCTCGAATGTGAGGCCCGTTTCCTCGGGCTCTTCCAGATCCAGCTCTTCAGCGGTCTTGATGCTCAGGCCATAGTGAGCGAGAAGATCGTTGATTTCCCTGATTTTTCCCTTGTTATGGCTGGCCACAACAAGGGGTGTATCCTTGGTCAGTCTCTGCGCCATAGTCAGATCTTATCCGTCCGTTGAAGTGTCTGTTTGCAAGCTCAGCAATTCGCCAATGCCCTTTTTCGCAAGACTCATCAGCGCTGCCAGTTCCTCTTCGGAAAATGGCTCGCCCTCTGCCGTACCCTGAATTTCGACAATACCACCCTTGCCCGTCATGACAAAGTTGGCGTCTGTTTCGGCGTCGGAATCTTCCAGATAATCAAGGTCGAGAACCGGTGTGCCGTTATAGATACCGCAGGAAATGGCGGCGACCTGATCCTTGAGGACCTTTGCATTTGCATCGATCATGCCGCGGGCCCGCATCCATTCGATGCAGTCATTGAGCGCAACCCAAGCACCGGTAATGGATGCTGTTCGGGTACCGCCATCGGCCTGAAGGACATCACAATCGACCGTGATCTGGCGCTCGCCAAGTGCTTCAAGATCAACAATGGCCCGCAAGGAGCGACCAATCAGACGCTGGATTTCCTGGGTGCGACCCGATTGCTTGCCTGCTTGTGCTTCGCGGCGCATGCGGTCACTGGTCGCGCGTGGCAGCATACCATATTCAGCGGTAACCCAACCTCTGTTCTGACCACGCAGCCATGGCGGGATGCGTTCTTCCAGACTCGCCGTGCACAACACATGAGTATCGCCGCATTTGATCAGGCATGAGCCTTCAGCGTGCTTGGATATGTTGCGTGTCAGACTGACGACTCGTTTCTGGTCCGGGTTTCTTTTGGATGGGCGCATGTGGCTCTCCTGCCTTGCTTTGATTGGCTTCAATTGTCGATGCGGGCGATGCCAAAATCGGTTTTTAGCTATTGAATTTCTTCCATCAGCATCCATAACAATCATTGCGCAGAATGCTATCGCCTCTTATCCAGTTGTTGGCGTTTCCTTCCCGTTTCATAAAAGCGCTTGGGTTTTGAAACAAGGGGCGCTTGCAGCTTTTCCTGCTTTTAGGGCATAATCGGATGGTTTGCTTTGGCACTTTTCCTTAACCCATCCCGATCCCGGAAGTTCACGCTATTTCGAGGAATACCATGTTTGATCGTGACCATCTCACTCACCTGATGCCTTTTGGCGACATGGATGATCGGGTTCGAGATATCTTTCGCACGATTGTTGAGTCCTATCTGGCGACCGGAGATCCGGTCGGATCGAGAAATATTTCCAAGGCCCTGCCGATTTCACTCTCACCGGCCTCTGTGCGCAATGTTATGTCCGACCTTGAACAGCTGGGGGCTGATCTACTCGCCTCACACAAGTGCGGGGCGTCTGCCAACCGAAATGGGCCTGAGATTCTTTGTCGATGCGATGATGGAGTTTGGTGATCTCTCAAATGAGGAACGCCACGCGATCGAACGGCAAATGGCATCGTCACACAGACAGGATGCCGGATTCGAACATCTGCTCACGCAAGCAAGCCAAATGCTGTCGGGCCTGTCTTCGGGCGCCGGACTTGTGCTGGCCAACAAACAGGACAAACGACTCAAGCATGTCGAATTTGTCCGACTTGAAGCAACAAAGGCGCTGGTCATTCTCGTCGATGAGGAAGATCGGGTAGAAAACAGGCTTATGACCCTGCCAGCCGGTTTGCCCGCCTCTGCGCTCACAGAAGCGAGCAACTTTCTCAATGCCCATATCCGGGGCAAAACCCTGTCCGAGGCACAGAAGGATATCGAGGCGCATCGCAATGAGCTTCAGGCTGAGCTCGACGGCCTTACGGCAAGGCTAGTCGAGGCCGGTGTTGCAACCTGGGCGGGGGCAAGTTCCAGCCAGCCGCAAAGCCTGATCATTCGGGGTCGCTCGAAACTGCTGGAAAATGTCAGTGCTCAGGAAGATCTCGAGCGAATCCGGCATCTGTTCGATGACCTTGAATCGAAAAAGGATTTTGTTCAGCTTCTGGAGCTGGCAGAGCAGGGCGACGGGGTGCGAATCTATATCGGATCAGAGAATCAGCTTTTCTCCCTGTCCGGCTCGTCGGTGATTGTCTCCCCTTACAGGGATGGCAACCAGAAGATTGTCGGCGTGCTCGGCATTATCGGCCCGACGCGTCTCAATTATGCGCGCATCGTGCCAATGGTCGACTATACCGCCCGGGTTCTCAGCAGCATGCTATCGGGCCACTCAAAACGTCTGGATAATGACTAGAGCTGACGCGGGATGGCGCTGTCAAGCTATGGTTTTTTCAACTCTTCCCCAGACAGCACTTGATTTTTTGCTCAGAAAGCTCGATATCCGGTGAAACCTTATTCCCCACATGAAACGCAGACTGTGTGCCCTGTTCGGGCCTGCAATCAATGTAGAGGCTGATATATGTCTGACGAAACACAAAACTCCGAGGCTGTCGTAGACCCGCTTGCCGAGGCTCCGGCTGAAGAGGTTTCCCAAGAGGAGCCTTATCTCAATCCATTGGAAGCAGCGGAACTCCGCATCGCTGAAATGGAAAAAGAAAATTCCGAAATGAAGGACCAGTTGCTCCGCACGGTTGCCGAGATGGAAAATCTGCGTCGGAGAACCGAAAAGGAAGTTCGCGACGCCAAGCAGTTTTCGGTCACGAGCTTTGCTCGCGACATGCTCGCGGTTGCGGACAATTTGCGCCGCGGCCTGGAAGCTCTTTCCGAAGAAGACCGCGCCAATGCCGGTGATGCTCTGAAGGCTCTGCTTGAAGGAACAGAGATGACCGAGCGCGAAATGCTCAAGACGCTTGAAAAGCATGGTGTTCGCAAGCTCAATCCCGAAGGGGAAAAGTTTGACCCCAACTACCATCAGGCGATGTTTGAAGTTCCAAACCCCAATGTGCCAAACAATTCGGTCATTCAGGTGGTACAGGCAGGCTATGTAATCGGAACCCGCGTGCTCAGACCTGCCATGGTCGGCGTCGCCAAAGGGGGTCCGAAAATTGTGGCACCGCAGGAAGACGGCGCCGAGGGCGTTGATAGCGATAGCGTCGATAAAAGCGTTTAGTGAAAGTCTGAGAGCTTACCTTTGCGTCAAGTGCAATGGGCTGTCTCTTTCCCACTCTTTTTTTTCGCCGGCATGACATGTCGGCGGGAAACGTGTCTATCTTCAATTCCTTGCCGACAAGCACCGATCCGGAAATCCCGTTCCGGATCTTCTTCTTGCCTCGACTTCTTGTTGACCATGACGTTCACGGCAAGTTTTTTTCAGATGCGGTGTTTTGTCGCATACCCTCCGACTAAAATCCCCACTAACCATGACCCTGATCAAAGTTGGCTGAAATAAGGCCGTTTAGAGTTATTTCAACCTTGTGGTTCGGGTAAGCCAGTGCGTCTCTCTCCTCCCCTCGACGTTCCTCTGCTGGTTCCAAGACCCATGGATCACATCTTCAAGGAGGCTCCGTTGTGAGTCTCCTTTTTCTTTTGTCCGATCATCGAGGAAAATTCGGGTTATTCGCTACAAGCAAATGCTTTGGCTTTGCCAAGATGCTCAAGCAGCCATGCCCTCAGCTGGATCGCAGCCGGTGAGGCATGTCCCCTTCTGCGTACAAGATAATAGGATTGGCCGGTTTTCAAAGGCTCGCGGGACAGGGCCACGAGAGACTGGTCCTCGAGTGCATCAGCAACAAGCACGTGATGCGCCATGAGAATGCCAAGCGCCTGTTTTGCCGCTTCGCATGCCAGAAAATGATTGGGATAGCGCGGCCCAGTGCTCCAATCAAGGCCAAGAGGTGCGGCGTGATCGCCCCAGATCTGCCAGTCACCCTCCCAAAGCTTGTCATGAAGAAGCGTGACAGATTGCCAATTGTGCAGATCCTGAAGTCCCAGCAAGTCGCGGTATTGAGCGGTACAAACCGGCAGGATCTCGTCATCAAACAGGCGTTCGCAGAGCAGTCCGCTTGCGGTTATAGGCTCCGTGACAATTGCCAGATCGATGCTCTCATCCCGTTCGATCTGCTTACCCTTCACGTCGGTTTTCACTCGAACGGAAATACCGGGCAGGGCCTTTTGAAAGACCGCCACTTGCGGAACCAACCACCCATCCGCCAAGGCCTTTGGCGCAACGAGCCTGACAAGAAGCTGTTCCCGCTCGACCTTTTCCGGAGGCAGCAACTCGGCGATTTCATCAAGAAGACGAGACATATCGGGCAGAATGCGCTCCGCTTTGCGGGTCAGATGCACGCCATTGGAATGCCGAGTGAACAGATCCTCACCGAGCCATGTTTCCAGACCCCTTGATATGCTGGCTCACAGCGGTGGCTGTCACATCCAGCTCTTCGGCTGCCCTTGCGAAAGACCCATGGCGAGCAGCCGCTTCAAAGGCTTTCACAGCACTGAAAGGTGGTAGTTTGCGTTGCACGATCTTCCCCGAATGTCAGATGGCGATCCCTGGGCTCGCCTCGTCTTTTCCTTTTTACAAGGAAGCGAGCATTTGACAAGCCATGATTGGCCGCTGATTTCATCTTCAGTCCTGCCATGTTCGTCGGGCCTGCTCATTCGAGTGTTGCTGTATTGAAAAACCCCGGAAAGCAATGCTCGCCGGGGTTCTGATCATGAGAGCTTTGAAGCACAAGAGGCTTGCATCACTTTGCTTCGCCTTCGGCAGCAGCAAGCAGGGTTGCGTTGCCTCCCGCGGCAGTTGTGTCAACGCAAACGTGACGTTCAAGCACAAAGCGGAACGGATTGGCTTCCGTGATCAATGGCAGCAAGAAACCATCGCGTCTGGCCAAAGCCATGCGCAGATAGCGAAGAGTTTCGTCTTCGGCGATTTGCGCAACCGCATCGATCCCCTCGAATTTGGCAACCGCTTCGGCTTCGAGATAGCCTTCAAAGCCCAAGATCGGTGCGCCGCTTTCGGCCAGCTTGGTTGCCATGGACACAGCACCCTTGCAAACCAGAACAACCGCGTTCCCAGCCATAAGGGCAGCGACAGTCTGAAGAAGGGCCAATTGCTCATTGGTTCCAAGCACCAGAACGACACCTCGCGGTGTGAAGGTCAGGCGGTTTGATTCACCTGTTGGTCCGGCCATATCCCGTGGACGCAGGTCGCGACGCAGGAAATTGTCAAATGAGACCGGCAAATTGTAGACGCTTTTGAGTGCAGCAAAGCGATAGTCCTTGGCTGCCCAATTTGCCCGTTTTTTCCTTTTCCGCTCCAAGGGAATGGATCGCATACTGGATTTGGGAAACCGGTGCGATGTCGCCACCCCTTTCCTCAATCGTGACGTCCCGTTGCTTGGGCTGGAAGAACCGTTCGACATAGTTCGGACCACCTGCTTTCGGGCCGGTACCTGACAGGCCCTCGCCACCGAACGGTTGAGACGCGACGATGGCACCGATCTGGTTGCGGTTGACATAGGTATTGCCAGCCTTGATCTGGTCAACAACTTCCTGAACCCGATTGTCCATCCGGGTGTGAAGCCCGAAGGTCAGGACCGTAACCCTTGGCATTGATAGCCGCGATGACGTCATTGATCTTGCTGGCCTTGAAGCGTGCGATGTGAAGCACGGGACCGAAGATCTCTTCTTCAAGTTCCTCGATGCCAGAAAGCTCGACAATGGTCGGAGCGCAGAAAATGCCGGTTTTGGGAGTTGGCAATTGCAGCAAGAGTTTGCCAAGGCTCAGCATTTTGCCGCAATGCTCATCGATTTTGGCCTTGGCGGCTTCATCGATAACCGGACCGATATCGGTTGACCAGTCCCAGGGGTTGCCCAACGACAATTGTTGGGTGGCGCCCTTTCAGCATTTCCAGAACCTTGTCGAAGATATCGTCCTGGACATAGAGCATTCTCAGGGCTGAACAGCGCTGGCCTGCCGATTGGAACGAAGACGAAATGATATCGCGTACGGCCTGCTCCGGCAACGCGGTGGAATCGACGATCATGGCATTGAGGCCGCCAGTCTCGGCAATCAGCGGGGCATGCGGCGAGAGGGTCGCGGCCATGGCCCGGTTGATCGTCTGAGCGGTATCGGTGGAGCCTGTGAAGCAGACACCAGCAATACGTGGATCAGACGTGATCGGAGTCCCGACAACCGAGCCGCTACCGGGCAGAAGCTGTATTGCAGCTTCGGGAACGCCAGCTTCATGCATCAGCTGCACGGCGCGGAACGCCATGATCCCGGTTGGGCCTGCGGGCTTGGCAACCACCGCGTTGCCTGCGGCAAGGGCTGCGAAGATCTGGCCTGAGAAAATGGCCAACGGGAAGTTCCATGGCGAGATACAGGCAATGGTTCCGCGGGCCTCCCGTTCTTCCTTGGCTTCCATTTCAATCCGTTCGGCTTCGGCGGCGTAATAATAAGCAAAGTCGACCGCTTCGCGCACTTCACCGATACCATCAAGCATGGTCTTGCCGGCTTCGCGTGTGGCGATGGCGAAGAATTCAGATGCATGCGCCTCGTAAAGCTCGCCGACCCGTTTCAGGATCGCCGATCGTTCTTCGACCGGTTTTCCAGACCATTGGGCAAAGCCCTCGGCGCTGGCAGCCAACGCCTTTTCAACATCTTCCGCAGTTGCCCGGACAAGAGTTCCAATCTGCTCGGACGGATCAGCCGGATTGAAAACCGGTTTTGCTTCGGCGGTTGACTGATGCCCCTCGATCAACGGATGGGCCTGCCATTGATGGGTTCTGAATTTGCCGCGTTGTTCGTCAAGCGCATCAATGGTCGGGATATCGGTGTGATCCCATCCTTTGGAATTGAGACGAACGCCGGCGAAAATGTCTTTCGGCTTGGTCAGATACGGATTTTCAATGGCATCGCCCAGATCGCGAACTTTGGCAAATGGATCAGCTGCAATTTGCTCTGGCGAAATACTGTCGTCGACAATCTGGTTGACGAAGGACGAGTTCGAGCCATTTTCCAGAAGACGGCGCACGAGGTAAGCCAGAAGATCGGAATGAGCCCCAACCGGCGCATAAATGCGGCAGGAGACTTTTTCCTGTTTGACAACCGTATTGTGCAAGCTTTCGCCCATGCCATGCAGGCGCTGCAATTCGTAATTTTTGCGGCTCACCCGCTGTGACACCGCCATTTCCATGATCGCCGTCACTGTGTGGGCATTGTGAGAGGCGAACTGGGGATAGATATGATCGGTCATATCCAGCAGACGACGGGCATTGGAGAGATAGGAGACGTCGGAATTGACCTTGCGGGTGAAGACCGGGAAACCCTCAAGCCCCATGACCTGTGCCCGTTTGATTTCCGCGTCCCAATAGGCGCCCTTGACCAGTCGAACCGTGATCTTGCGATCCAGTTTCTTGGCCAGCATGTAAAGCCAGTCAATCACGAAGGAAGCGCGGTGTTGATAAGATTGCACAACAACGCCAAAGCCGTCCCACCCGGCAAGAGCGGGATTGGACAAAACCTCTTCGATGACATCAAGGGAGAGATCAAGGCGATCCATTTCCTCGGCATCGATGTTGAAGTTCATGTTGGCGGATCGCGCCAGAAGAGCAAGGCCGAAGACCCGAGATGTAAGCTCGCTCATCACCCGGTCTTTTTTGCCAATTTCATAGCGCGGATGCAGGGCGGAAAGCTTGACCGAAATACCGGGATTCCTATGGATCGAATCAGACTTGCAATAAGGTGCCAGCGCCGTGATCGCATCGGAATAGGCGATGTGATATTTGATCGCGTCTTTCTCTGTCCGGGCTGATTCACCAAGCATGTCATAGGAATAGGTGTAGCCCTTGGCTTCCATCGTTTTGGCGCGGGCGATTGCCTTCTCGATATTGGTACCCAGTACGAACTGGCGACCCAGTTCTTTCATCGCCTGACCGACGGCGGTTCGAATGACAGGCTCACCCATGCGCTTGACCATTGAGCGCATGGTCGATGCCAGACCTTCTTCATCCTTTTCCTTGAGGATACGGCCGGTGAGCATCAGGCCCCAGGTCGAAGCGTTGATAAGAGACGATGAGGACTGCCCCAGATGCTGCCCCCATTCACTGGGCGTGATCTTGTCTGAAATCAGCGCATCG
>NZ_CAUVYE020000030.1:0-389383 GCF_963556055.3 uncultured Cohaesibacter sp.
GGGAGGGGATACCAATCTCATCGTAACCATCAAGGATCATGACGCTACGGTTCGCCTGTTCGGACAACATGACATTGTCTCGGGGCAAACGGTCCAATTGGGATTTGACTCTCAGAAACTACACTATTTCGACTGAGTGTCTTCACAGTCGAGACGCATTCAGGGAACCACCATGCACTATGTCATGTGGTTCCTTTTTTGTGTGATCTGCCGCGTTCTCGAAAATGCGCCAATCGGCGCATGCGGCATAAACGGAGGGGCTATTGATCTGCCACGGGATCAACAAGGGTGATGATGTCAACCCTTGGATTGTTCGGATCAGAACATGCACCAGCCTTGCTTCCCGACCAGACCTGAATTTTCATGGGACCGAAAAAGTCGAACTCCGAACAGCCCTGATTGGACAGCAACTGATAGTCGACATTGCTGCTCGAAACCACCTTTTGAACGGACTCGCTTGCCTCGATAAGGGAAAGCTTGTCCGATATCACCGTACAGGTTGCAGGCATGTCCGCACCTTCAGGCGGGGGAACAACCAGGACCGACTTTTCCGGCGAAGACATGATATCCGTTCCATATGCATCGCTGTGGCTGCTCACCCAGCCCAAGACTTCCAGACGGTCCGTCACGAAAAATCCGTCATTGCCAAAGTCAACACAAATCTGCACCGCCTGGGTGAAATATTCTTGAGATTGTTCTGCAAAAGCGGGAAGGCTGGCAGTGTTTGACAAGACACAGAATGCAGCCAATTGCAACAAACGCATAAATCACCTCACTTCGTATATTCAAAATCCAACGCCATCAGGCCAGAAAATGTCGGCTTTTTTCCTTTTCGCGATTTGGCGCAAAGACCTTCATTGTCAAAATTACCATAATCGAGAAAACCGGCTGAATGTCAGACTTTTCACGTTGCCTTGTTGGGTCGCCATTTCAACCTGTTTTTCACGACGACAGTTTGCATGTCGAAGCCAAGAATGTGAATTGAAAAGAACACTTAGTACACCTGTCTCTCTATGATTGGCAGGACGGGTTTGTTTTGGTCACACTGTTAGTGGCGATAGATGAGGTGGGATGATGATGACTCCGAAAAAGTCCTTCATTTTGGGCACGATGCTTTTTCTTGCTGGCCTTGCGCAGTCGGAGGCAAGCGGCCTTATTGCATGCTCTGACATCAAGGAGCAATGGCAAGGCGTGAAACAGGTCCCCGACATGGATGTCTGGTCTGAATTCTATGACAAGGCCTTCAACGACAGCGACTGCGAAGGTCCCGAAATCGACAAGCTGGGGTTACAGATCATTGACGCCTTCCTGCCAAAACTGGAAAGCCGCGTCGCAGAGGCGCATTCCGGAGACGAACTTGAGGGCCTGCGCGAGCAACTGGACGACCTCATAACCTTCGGCACCCATTGGCGCGTGCTATTCCTGATCGGCGAACTCTACCGTCAGGACCATCAGGTGGGCAAGGCATACCAGTCCTATCGCGAAGCCCTGAGCATCATTGATGACGAAGAGATCACCCCCGACCTTCCGAGCGAAGGGGAGGTGGGCTTGCTACGCTCCCGCCTTGATGAAACCGGTCTGATTTACCTGCAAGCCGCAAAAGATCCTGCCGAGGTCAAGCCCTCGGTCACCCGGTCCGGCAAGCCCGGCTCAGCCATGTCGTTCTCTACACGCGGTTACAAGCGCAAGAAAACACTGGTTCCGCTTCAATTTGTTTTTGGCAAGGCGGAGTTGACCAATGTTGGCCAAGAGAGTTTCAAAACCGTTCTTGATGCCCTGAAACGACAGGGATCTCCCAATATCGAAGTGATCGGCCATACGGATCCGGTTGGCAGCGACGCGAACAACATGGCTCTTTCGCTTCTCCGCGCTGAAGTCGTGCGCCAACAGCTCAAGGCTCAAGGCTATGAGGGACAGGTAGATATTGCTGGCAAGGGAGAAAGCGAACCTTTCCGATTTGACGATCCGGGCCTTTACACCAAAGAGCAACGCAATCAGGCGCACCGGAGGGTGGAATTCGTCTTGCGCTAAATCGTTCGCCTTCTTTTGGCTGAACGACAAGACGGAACGATTGCTTTGTGACGAGCGACCTTTCTGAGGAGGATCCAAATGAAATTGATAACTGGCTCTGCGCTGGTCGCCATGGCATCGTTGCTTTTCCTTGTTGCAACCCCGGTCGCACATGCTCGGGTCTATGCGTTGGTCATCGGCATAGATCACTATCACCACATCAATCCACTTCAGGGGGCGGTCAATGATGCCCGGGATGTCGCCGAAGCACTGGATGAGCTTGACGCCAGTGATGTATCTCTGCTCCTCGATGATGAGGCAACGCGCGATAGCATTCTTTCACATTGGCACGTTCTGACCGAAAAGGCCGGCAAGGGGGATGTTCTTATCTTTCACTTCGCAGGTCACGGAGCCCGCGCAGACGCTGTCCTCAAAGGGCATGAAGACAAGGACAACATGTTCCTTCTTGTCGGTTTCGATGAGAGTGGCCCGGCGCTTTCAGAACGTCTCATAGACAACGAAGTCGGCCACATGCTGGCGCGAGAGAAAGAAGCCACGGTCATCCTTGTGGCGGACAGTTGCTACGCCGGAGGCATGGCCCGGCAAGCAGACAAACGCGCAGCAACAGACCTGAGGGCTCCCGGGGTGGATCTGCCCCGAAGCAACGATGCACTGACCGATTACCTCCGCTCATTGGGAGAGGTAGACCCTTCGGCTCTCGATCATGTCGTCTGGCTCTATGCTCAGGATCAGAACAAGCTGACACAGGAAATCTCGATCAAGGGGCAGCGGCGCGGAGCCCTGTCCTTTGCCTTTGCCAATATTCTGCGCGGGCAGGCAGACAAAGACCATAACGGACGTCTCGATATCAGCGAGATCAAGCGTTATGTGAACAAGGTTGTCGTCAAGCTGACCGAACGTCGCCAGCGGCCCTCAGTCAATGCCGGCGACGCCTTCAAGGAGCTATCCCTTGCCTCGACTCCAATATTGCCCGCACTCGAAGCGTTCGATGAACAGCGGCTTCGTGTCTATTTCGATAGCCCCGATGCGAGGGATCATCCTCAACTGGACAAGGTGATCTGGGTGGATACGCGTGAGCAGGCCGACATCGTTTATGACGCCACGCAATCGGAGCTGATCTACAAAACCGGAGACCCAGTCGGACAATTCAAAGAATTCAGGGATGCTCGCAACCAGCGCGCGGCCCTTCAGGGTGCAATCAACAAATGGCGTCTCCTTCAATATTTGTCCGATCTTCCAGAAGGACAGGCCCCGAAGCTTGAGCTTTCCGACGGACCAAAGACCTATATCGAAGGCGAAAATGTGGGATTCTCGATCACATCGGACACGTTTGAGCATCTTGTGTTGTTGAACCTGACCTTCGATGGCCAGATCCAGCTTGTCGCGCCTACGCTCGCGTCGGGCAATGACCTTGCCTCGGGCCATCTTGCTCCAACCGTACCGACTGGTTTTACAGCACCGATCATTCCGCCTTTCGGTGCGGATCACCTGCTCGCCGTCACAAGCGCCAAGCGCGCTGACCAGATCATGGCGGCGTTGCCGGAATTGAACCAAACAAGAGATATCAGCAAATTGGCTCAGTTGCTCAAGACACAGATAGAAACACATCAAACCGGAATCGACTGGGTGGGGCTCTATACCAAACCGGAGGGAGACAAGTGATGGCACGGAAATCATTCGCCAAGGGTGCGATTTTACTCGGCATGGGTCTGTTGCTGCCAAGCCTCGGCTTCCTGGGCCCTTCCAACGCTCAGGCCGGACAAAAAGCACTCCTAGTCGGGGTCGGAACCTATCCCCACAGCCCGTCATCGAACCTCAGGGGACCTGCGATCGATCTTGCCAACATGAAGACTTTTCTCAAACAGAGTTGGGGCTTTTCCGACAGGGACATAGGCATCCTGAAAGACTCTCAGGCGACGAAGAAAGCCATCATGCATGGCTTGAAAGACTGGCTGCCGAACAACACCAAGCCCGGTGATCGTGTCGTCATTTACTATTCGGGACATGGCGGACAGGTCACAGACAGGAATGGCGACGAGCAGGACGGCAAGGACGAATTCATCAGCACCGCCGATGTCGGCAAGGGAGGCAAGCGCACTGTCGATCAGTTGGTCATCGATGATGAGTTGGGCGCAGCGCTCGGCAAGTTGGCAAATAGGGAAGTGATTTTCATCTCCGATTCCTGCCACTCTGGCACTGTCACGCGAGGTTTGACGCTGTCGGAGGGTGACGAAGCGGACATCACACCGAGATTCATGTCTTTTGAAGACGATGACGTCAAAGACGCGGCAAGCAGGCAAACGCTTCAGGCACCGGGCAGGGACGAGGAACCACTGTCGCGAGACATAAAGGCTCATCTGACAATCTCGGCAGCCATGCCCCACCAATATTCCTGGGACAGCTCCGAGGGCGGGATCTTCACCCGGTATCTTGTGGAAGCCCTTCAAAATGATCGCGCCGACACCAACCACAATGGGCGCATAACCTCTGCGGAACTCATCAACTATATCAAGCCGAGAACGGAAAGCTGGTGCGAGAAGAGAGAGAAATGCCGACAAGTGCATTTCACACCCAATATCGACCCAAAAAACGAAACCTTTGTTATGACACCATACAAGCAAGGCCCGTTGCAGACGGCTACGGTGGAAACAAACGACGAGGTTTCCGACATTCTGCCACCCTTGCAACAGGATGCGCTTGAAATCGTCATCAAGCCTCAAGCCGACCAAACGTTGGGTGACGAAGTGTCATTCGAAATCAAATCCTCTTTTGGTGGCTATCTCACCTTGCTTGACCTCAATGCAGCCAACGAAATGATTTTGCTGTTCCCTACCGCGGAAGATTTGGCACATGGCAAAACTGGCAAGATCAGAGCCAAGGCACCCTTGCGTGTTCCTGATGCAAGCTATGGCTTTGCCTTCGAGGCCGGACTGCCAACCGGAAAAGGCCAGCTTCTGGCAATTGTGACGCAAGACAAGATCGATTTCGAAGCCTTATTGAAAGCCAACCGCGATTTCGAGCCGGTGAAGGACAGAGCGGCTTTGGCCAAGAAAATTTCAGAGAAGCTCTATTCCGTCTGGACCGGTGAGGAAAATTTCAACCGGGCCGTAAAATGGGCTGTGGGCTACAAGGACTATTCGATCAGCAAATAACGCAATGTGCCAAATTCGAACGAACCCGAGAACCAGACGAGCCCACATGAGGGGGGGAAAGACAGATGAGAAAGAAACAGTCAACCGGACGGCTCGTCCGGATTTCGCGGACAATGTCAGCATCGCTTCTGCTGCTTGCGAGCATATTTGTCGTCTCTCCAGACAGCCAAGCAGCCCAGTTTGAAACCCTCACCGGCATCGACCTGCCAGGGGGTGACATGTTTGATCTCAGGGCAACCGACGGTTTCAAGAACATCACCCTAGAGGCCTGTCAGAAAGCATGTAACGACAGGGACGTCTGCAAGGCCTACACTTGGAACAGGCGAAATGGCTGGTGTTTTCTCAAGGTCTTTGTTGCCGGTCAGTCGCCGCACCAGGATGCGATCTCTGCAATCAAGCGTCAACATCTTGATGCGGCCCCACAACTCAATAGCGGCAGCTCTTCCCTGGATGCCTATGGCAACGCTCAAACAGCAGGCAACAGCTCAGACATCGTAACCGCAATCTCCTCGGGCAATGACTCCGGAAATGGCACGACTTTGAGCCCCATCCACCCCGAAGGTCGTGGCCAGTCATATCTCGTCACCAATACGCGCCTAAATGCTCGCAGCGGACCGGGCGGTGAGTTCGACATCGTAGCAAAACTTGGCTCCGGTGATCCGCTCACAGAGATCGAACGACGGGGCGACTGGAGCCACGTAACCCTTGAGAACGGAACCGAGGCCTGGGTTCATAATGGCTATATCGCGAAACCATTCGATATGGCGGTATTTCATTCGACCGCGCCGGACCTGCAAGACCCTCTTTCAGATTTCATGCCCCAGAAAGGCTATAGCATTCGCCCCCGCATCAGTCTTGAGCAAACGGCACGCCAGATCATCTTTGATGACAAGAATGACCTGATCTGGATGGAAAGCAATTACGACGTCCGGGCCTTTGCCATGAGCGGATCAACGCTTGTTGCCCAATCGATGAAACCCGCCGAGGTGAAACGCATATTTGGCGAGAATTCCAACCGAGAGCATGCTTTGCTCGTTAATACACGAATCCGCAAAAGTGATAATGGCTGGGTTGTCGAGGACCAGGGCAAGGAGATCTTCTCTTTCGACTTCAAAGGACAGGAAGTCGACAAGGCCCTGTTCGCCACATACCTCAAACTGGCCCCGGCCGCTTTGGCGTATGCATATTATGACTCCGGACTGATCAGAATCTGGGATGTCGCCAACAAGGTGCTGGTTGCTCAGATCCGACCACCCAGCAACTATTTTGCCAACAACATCGGCACGCAAGGAACAAACAATCGATTTATTCCACTGTTCGAAATTGACCAGAGCCGCAAGCTAAGCAAATCAGAAACCGCGCTCTTGCGCGACATTCTCAGAAAGACGTGGGCGGATAACAATTTCGACCGCGACGAAACCTTTAAAAAGCTTGGCATCACGAAAAGCGGTGCCGTTCGCTTGCTGGACATTCTGACCGGTGTAATCACAGTTGAAATGCATCCCGCTGAAGGCAATACCGAGTTCAGCCCCAAATATGCCGAACGTGTCGTGGTGAATGGTCAACAACTGATGCTCACCATCGAGTCCAGAAGCAAGAAGACAACCGACAAATGGATCAATCTCGAAGCGCTGGAAGTCAGGGACTACCAAACCGGAAAGCTGCATTGGTCAATTACCAACAATGCCGGTGGGCTACAAAGCTGGGGTGAAACCATCATTCACAAACTGCCGGTTTGGTATATCGATCACGACAATGATCTCATCATACTGGCAAAGCCGGTCCTTTCTTCCATGCCCGAAGATGAGCAGGAAGCAGCCAGGAAAAGTCTTCAGATCAGACAGTTGACAACAGGAACCATCATCAAGGAAATCTCGATCGATCCGTTGTTGGTGGTCGATGGAACCGGCGCTCTCAATTCCAGATTCAAGCTCGTGGACAATGGCACGAAACTGGCAATCAGCGGCATCAAGGGCGAGGCCATGCTGGTCGATCTTGAAGATGGAAAACCGCTTTGGATGGCTCAGGGTCGGGCCTTTACGGAAACGGATGTCGAATCCCAGATGGTTTTCGAACCTGATTGGGAGCTGGATAAAAGTTTTCTTCAGGATCTGATTGGCGGGGCAACACCGGACAAAATTGTCAGGGCTGGTTATCGTAGACCTCCGGATAGTCAAAAAGCCTTTCACATGCGCAATGACCGGTCTGGCTTGGAAATTGTCTACCGCCTCAAGAACGAGAGCATGATTGCGACGATCAACGTCGTCGACTTCCGGCAAGGCAAGACCCTGTTCACAGATACCCGCACAGAGAACGGCCCCATTTGGGGATATGTTCTGACGCCAGACGGCGAACATCTCTTGAGGCAATGGCACAATGGAGACACAACCCAGTTCCAGATCTTGAAGGCACGGACGGGTGAAATCATCCTCAAAAAGAGCTTCAAGGGCCGCTTTTCAACGTTCCATGGCATCCGGGACCTCTCGGAGAACTACTTCGACATGAACAAGACCGAAGGCGACGGCAGTGTCGCTTTCAGCCCCAATGGTCAATGGATCTTCATAGCGTGCGCGTCCGAGGGCGAAAAATGGTTCATGTATGATGTATTCCGCAAAAAGGCCTTCACCATGTCGCCCCGTTCATTTGAGAAGCTTTCCGGCATAGATTTTGGCCGATATGGCCGCTATCTGATGCTCCCATACGTGGATGGTCAGATGGAGCTTGTCGACATGAAGAAGCTCAAGCGTTCAACGATCAAGCCCCCCAAAGAGGGAATGGGAGACTATTACAGCCGCAACTATCTGACATCCAGTGATGGCACGCGGGCGGTCCAGTTCGCTTATCCTGATGTCTATCTCTGGGATCTGGATTCGAAAAAGGTGATCAGTCATTTCGCATTGAGTGAGAGCGAACGAACAGATGAGAACGAATGCTGGGCTTCTCTTGAAGGTGCGAGCCCGGATGGCCAGTTCGCGGCCTTCGGGGTTTGCGAGAAAAGCAAAAAGAAGGGCCAGATCAGAAATATGCAAACGGGAGAAATCGTCAGCGAAATGGCGTTTTTGCCAACCCGTTTCAGCGAGGACAACAAGCTCGTCTATGCGGCTCTCGATTTCAACCATGTTCAAATCGCACGAACAAGCGATGGTCGCAAGATGGCGGAAATCATCGTTCACGACGATGGATCATGGATTGTGCTGACGCCGGAGGGCTTTTTCAATGCCTCGGAAGGCGGCGGCAAAAAGCTTGATATCATCAACGGAACTCAATCCCTGACAATCGATCAGGCCTATGATGTACTGTTTCGTCCGGACCTTGTTAAGGAAGCACTTGCGGGCGATCCGAACAGCAATGTGTTGAACGCCGGACGCAAGCTCGATCTTGCTGCCGTCCTGGACACAGGGCTGCCACCGCAAATTATTGCGGTCACCTCCAAGGCCGGTCTTGAAACCAACAGCAAGGAAATCGAGATCGACGTCACTTTGCAAAAACGCTCCGGCGGACTTGGTCGCATCGACATACGTGTCAATGGCAGCCTTCAAAACAAGTGTGAGGGCGATAGCGGTGCTTGCCGTGGCCTTGGTGCCGCAGTTCAGACACCGTCTTCAATCGAAGGCCTTGTCAGTCGCAAGGTGGTCCTGAAACCGGGCACAAACCTCATTGAGGTGTCCGCCTATGACAAATCCAATCATATTGCATCGGACACCTATAAGCTGAAAGTGGAGGGCACCTTCGCGGAAACAGAAACGTCCGATCTCTACATTCTGGCGATCGGAGTTGACGACTATTACGATAGCGCTTTGAAACTCGATTATGCCATTGCAGACGCCAATGGCATCATTGAAGGTTTTTCGAAAGCGGGGGCAGGCTATTTTGATGAGGTGCATGTCACGCGCGTATTCAACGCCGACGCCACCAGGAAAGGCATTGCAGCCGCCTTTGAAACTCTGGCCCGTAACGCCAAGACAACGGATGTCTTTTTGTTCTACATCGCCGGTCACGGAAAAAGTCAGGAAGGCCATTACTATTTCCTGCCGCAAGACTTTGTCGATAAGGGTCAGGGATCGATTGAAGAACAGGGTGTGGGGCGTGAGCAGTGGCGTGACTGGTTCTCGCAAATCCTCGCCTCCAAGTCCGTACTGGTCTATGACACCTGCGAGAGTGGCTCGCTGGTCAGCAACCAGAGTCGGTCGCTCACCAACCGCGCCGCAGCCGACAGACTCATGCGGGCGACAGGACGCTCGACCCTTGCCGCGACCTCTGAGAAGGGCGTAGCGCTTGAAGGCATTGGCGGGCATGGTGTCTTCACCTTCACCTTGCTCGAAGGCCTGTCCGAAGCCGACAGCGACAATGACAGCTATGTCGAGCTTACAGAACTCACTGGATACGTGCAAAAACGCCTGCCAGAGCTTAGCCACGAGTATTTCGGATATCGACAATTGCCGGAAACTCAGGTCGTGAACAGCTTTCCTCTTGGCCGCAAGACGGCCAGTCTGGTGCAAAGCTCAGATCTGTTCATCCCCTCGACGTCAACTCATGTCGTCATCATGGCTGTTGACGTGCTTGAAGAGGCAAATGACGGAGCGGTGAAAGAAAAACTTAAGCCAGGAACACTGGTGCGGATGCTTGAAGACAGGAACGGCTGGGCCAAGATCGCAAGAAACGGCAAATTGCTTGGCTTCGTGCCAGCAAACAGCATCGTGGTACAACAATAGAATATGCCAACGTGAAAAGCTTTTGGTCGGGTCTTTCCATAGTGATAGGCCCGGTCTTTTCTTTCTTGCAGTCTCCAAGGGGAGACACTCGAATAATCGGATGAAATATCAGGCTCAAAGCGAGCCAGCGGCAAGTCCATAACGCCACAGACAACCGGCAGGCCTTGGACCACCACCAACATTGTTCCTTGAACCACGACCAAAAGAAAAGGGCCTTCTGAAATCAATCAGAAGGCCCTAATATGGCTCCCCAGGCCGGACTCGAACCAGCGACCCAGCGATTAACAGTCGCTTGCTCTACCAACTGAGCTACTGGGGAAAACTGTTTTCGTCTACTGCACTTTCGCGCCTCAACGTTGGTGAAGTGGTTTCTAATTGAGCGCGAACCAATTGCCAAGCCCCTTTTTTCATCTTTTCGACATCTCTTGTGGAACAGTGGAAAAGACGAGGAATTTGTTCCTCCGAGAAGAAACGAAAAAGATGGGTTAGTCTGCGATTTGACATGAAATATTGCCACAAATGACAATTATAAACCCCATGATTCCTGTTAGCTTTGCTTTCTTAGAGAAAAACAGAAAAATGATAAACCCTAGACGCAACTTCAAAATCGGGTCCTACGTCATCAAGATTCCGGATCGACCTTTCACGAGAAAAATACTCGGCGTAGCGCTTGTTATTGGTGGGATATTGGGCTTTCTTCCGATTTTGGGTTTCTGGATGATTCCCTTGGGCTTGATCATCCTGTCTATCGATTTGCCGCTTTTGCGAAAATATCGGCGCAAGCTCGAAATTCGCTCTGAAAAGAAGCGTCGCAGCAAGCTGGATCATCAGCCCGCACAAAACTGAATGCAATCGAAGCGACGCGAAGACGCAAAACGGAGCAAACGATCATGACCTCAACACTCGTAATAGGCGGTGCCCGCTCTGGCAAAAGCGCCTTTGCCGAAAAGCTCTGTGAGGACAGCGATCAGACCCTGCATTATATTGCCACATCACCACGCTTCGAAAATGACCCGGAAATGGTGGCTCGCATAGAACAGCATCGGCAACGACGCGGTGCTCGCTGGACCCTGCATGAGGAAGAAATTGAAATCGCCGGACTGGTCGAAAAATTGAACCAGACTGACAATGCCATCCTCATTGATTGCGCAACCCTGTGGCTCAACAATCTCATCTATCATCAAAAACCGTTGCAGAACTCTTTTGATGAACTGGAAATCTCGGTCAAAGCCAGCAAATCGAAACTCATCATCATTTCAAACGAAATAGGTCAGGGTGTCGTTCCGGGAACGGCAGAGGGCAGGGCCTTTCGTGATCATCAGGGGCGCCTCAATCAAATGCTGGCTCAATGCTGCAACAGAGTGATTGAAGTACGCTTCGGTCTGCCCATCCTGCTCAAGCCGACCCCGCAGCCAGAGATAAGACTTTGACCGTCTAGATCATAGCGATGTAAATCAGTGCAATGACAAGAAACTCGAGAATGCAGGCATTGCGATATAGCACAAGACTGGCGTTGATATCGTATCCGCCAATATCCCGCTCTCCCGTGTCATTGACATAGGCCTCGTCGACAAATACTCCGTCATAATAACGGGGCCCGGACAGTGCAATGCCGAGCCGTTGCGCAATCGCAGCTTCCGGCCAGCCTGCGTTGGGCGATCTGTGTCTCCGGGCATCCTTGAGCAGACTGGACCATTGCACCGCGCTCAAAGATGGCATTCTGCCAAGTGAGACCGGAGTAAACAGGAGCAACGCCATGGTTATGCGCGCAGGTGCCAGATTCAAGACATCGTCAAGACGCGCCGCCGCCCATCCGAAATGAGTGTATTTCTCGTTGCGATGGCCGATCATGCTGTCGGCCGTGTTGACGATCTTGTAGACGATCAAGCCCGGCAGTCCAAACAGGACGAACCAGAACAGAGGGGCGACAATTCCGTCAGAGAAATTCTCTGCAAGGCTCTCGATCGCAGCCCGAGCAATCCCCGCATCATCAAGCTTGCTGGTATCGCGTCCGACGATCATGGAGACGGCCTGTCTGGCCTTTTCACGATCCCCGACAATCAACGGTGTTGCGACCGCTCCAACGTGATCATAAAGGCTTTTCTGAGCGATCAGAGAAGAGGAGAGAATGCCGATCAGAACCAGACCGGGAATTCCAAGCGCCAAAAGACCGGCCTCCAGTGCCCAGCCAAGAACAGCACCACCGATGACCAGAAAAAGAAGTGAAATCACTCCCGCCAGTCGCCCTGAAGACGGCGACTGTTGCCTGAAATGATTGAAATGAGCATCAAGCCAGTCGATCAATTTGCCAAACAGCACAACCGGATGCGGAACCCGATGCCATAACCATGCGGGTTCACCGAACAGTGCATCGACCAGAATTGCGATCAGAACAGCCGCCAGAATGCCGTTGGCAATCAGCATTACCGATACATCACTTTGCCCAGAGCTTCATCGAGTCTGGTCATTGTTTTCTGATCATAGGGAATACCAAAGCGGATATAGTCGGACCGATAGTCAAAGATGCGTGTCCAAATATGCATTTCGGCAAGCTTGCGATGCAAGTCGCGAGCGTCTTCCTTTATGACCAGTCGGAAAAGCGGTGTGCCGCCAGCCATATAGAGGCCGCGCTTGTCGAGAATTTTGTCCATCTGCTCGGCCTGCGCCATCAGATACTCACGCTGCTCCTGCTGCCATTTGACATTGTTGAGCGCTTCGGTACCTACGCGCAGGGCCGGGGTTGAAACGGCCCATGGACCAAGCATGTCCCGGATTTTGCTGATCTGACTTTCATGCCCCATCAGAAAACCCAAACGGATTCCGGACAGCCCGTAAAACTTGCCGAAGGAACGCATGATGACGCAGTTCGGCATGGATCCAAGATATCCCATGGCACTCACGTCGGGATCAACATCGGCGAAGGCTTCGTCAATGATCAACAGCCCGCGCTGCTTGTGCAACTTACCGGCAAGATCAACAAGCAAATCCGCTTCCAGCCGTCGACCATCAGGGTTGTTGGGATTGCAGACCAGAAGGCAGTCGCCAGGGAAAAACTCCTTGGGCAGCTCATTGATCATTGCAACGTCAACCCCGGCACGAGCCATTGAGCGTTGATGTTCGGAATAGGTCGGACCGAGAATGAGACAGCTTTGATTCGTCCCCAGAAGCACCGGCATCGACTGAATGATCGATTGCGTTCCGGGGGAAGCAACAATCGAAACATCATCGGGCACACCATAGGCAACCCTTGCGGCGGCAAGACAATCAACGAGATCACTCTGATTGGGCAGGGGGCCGATACCGTCAAGGGCAGTTTCACGATCAAAGGGGAAGGACGTGTGATTGATCCCGGTTGAAAGATCGAGCCAACCCTCATTGGTTCCACCGAAACGTGCCATGGCCGCAGAAAGATCACCACCATGCATCATAATATTGTCGTTGCTACTAACCATCTCCAAGGCTCCTGACTTTCGAGCGAGTGATCAACGCATATCCTTTTTGACAATAGGATGCAAATGCAAAGCCGGGTTTTGACCAAGAGATGCGAGAAGTTGCATCGCATCATGAATAAAGGGTTTGTTTGCCTGTAAAACCCTCATTTGAAGGGGAGCAATACGATTCAATATTCTCACTGACCTTGCACTCTCTTGGCAGGAGTGGGATAGGAAAGGATCACAAGAAAATCTCCTCTACACGGACCACTCCCATGACAATTGCCCAGTTGATCAAACAAAACGGAGCAAGGCTCGATCCGTTGCGCACTGGCGATATATCGGCCGCCAAGCGTCACAAGGACGCATCAATATTGATTTCTTCCCACTACAACAGCTTCGAACGCATTCGAAAACGCCTGTTCAACGGCTCACTTTACAAGAATGGATTGTCTCCGTCTGCCATTCGCATCGTTGCAGCACTCGAAGATGTTGGTCTGGTCGGCAAGATGTCAGATGGTGGCTACAAGGCGCTCACCGCCGAGTCTCGACGCTTCATCACCGGGGGATGGCTCGAGGAGGTTTCGTGTCTGGCTTCCAACGAAGCGGGAGCGGATGAAGTGTTGTTCGGGCAACAGATCAAATGGCATTTCGACGACTATTTCGGAGAAAACGAGATAGACGTCATTGCCCGATTTGGCCAGAGACTGGCATTCTACTCCTGCAAGGCGTATAGCGCGACCTATCGCAACAAGAATGACCGTGGACGCAAGAAGCTGATGGAGGCGTTGCATGAGGCGGACAATCTGGTTGACCACTTTGGTAGCAAGGAAAGCTATGTCGGCCTCATCCTTTCCACTGACCTTTATGACGAATATGCCAGAAAGCCGAAATATGAGGCCTTGTTCGGCAAGGCAAAAGCCCTCAACGTCGATTTGATCACGCTTGAAGATCTTGAATGGAACAAGCTTGTCAAAGCCATGTCCCGCCCCAAAAGACAGAAACAATGAATACAGAGGATACTGACGCGTCTGATCCTGTGTGCCTCAGACCAAACGCTCATATATCACTAGTAAGTCCGCAATAACTTGGCCTCACAGCCATCACCGACTGATTGCAAGACGGTAAAACGCGAAACATTTCAAAAAGACGGGGATTTGGAGGCTCGAGCCGGAATCGAACCGGCGTACACGGATTTGCAATCCGCTGCGTCACCACTCCGCCATCGAGCCTTCCTTGCAAAAGTGGTGGAAGGTCAATAGCAAAAGGCCTCGACAGGCTCAAGTCGATTTCCACTAAAATTTGTGGTTTTTGGAAATATCACACAATTAATATATGTCTTTTGCTTTATAAAAAATTGCATTGGGCACAGATCTCTTGCAAGCAACCCATATGCGAGATATTTAGTCTAAATATAAATACTGATCCAACATCACTCACGGTTGAGCGAATGGGAATCGAATAATGAGCGCGACAAGCAAAGCCCGCAAACAGATGGTCGATACACAAATTCGTACCATGGACGTGACGTCCTATTCTGTCCTACAGGCATTTTCTGATGTTCCGAGAGAAAAGTTCGTTCCCGAGTCCTATCGTCCCTTTGCCTATACCGATGCCAGTATTCCCATTTCCGACCGTCGCACCATGACCCAGCCGATGCCCCTGTCAAGGCTGTTGCAATTGGCGGATATCAAAGCCGACAATCTGGTCATGATCATCGCTTCAGGCTCTGGCTATACGGCAGCTCTGGCATCGCGACTTGCCAATACCGTCGTCGCCGTGGAGCAGAACGAGATCCTTGCAGCGCAGGCCGAAAAGAGCATTTCCGGCCTCGGATATGACAATGTCGCGGTTGTGACGGCAGATCTCACAGAAGGCGTCCCATCACAGGGCCCCTATGATGTCATTCTGATTGATGGAACTGTGGAAGACATACCGCAATCCATTCTGGATCAGCTCAAAGACGGGGGCACACTCGTAACGGTAACGGGAAGCGACTACACCACCAAGGCAGTCAAGATCATTCGCACGGGCGACCATTTTTCCAGTGTCGCAGCCTTTGAAGCGTCCGCTCCGGTTCTCTGGCAATTCAAAAACGAGCAAGGCTTTCATTTGTCGTGAGAAATCGCATTTCTGAATATGCGTGAAACCGAATCTCCCGTTTGGGGAAATCGGTACTCGAATGCCTCGCATCCACTCAGCATCGACAATTGGAGGTTGCCTGTTGCGCAATATGTCAACATCAGCAAACTGTTATAACTGACGATTGGATAATGGCAATTTTCAGGCAATCATGTTCTCTAAGTGTTGCAAGAAAGCTGTATTCACATTTTTTTAAGATTTTCATTGCTGCTTGACCTATCAAATATGCTCTCTTCAGATTAAGGTCCTTTCAAAACGGCATTTAAAATTGCGGCTTTCTAAAAACCAGACGGGTCGCAATTGAATAATTAGGAGTATTGGTGTGGCTAGCCTTCGGACATTTTCGCTATGTGCGTTTTCTGCACTATGTTTTAACGTGACCTCTGCTAATGCAGAAAATCTCGCTCAAGCATTGTCTTTGGCATATAGCAACAACCCGACGCTAAATGCGGCAAGGGCTGGTCTTCGCTCAACCGATGAAAATGTCCCTCAGGCATTGTCTGCTTATCGCCCGACAGTGTCGGCATCAGGATCGGCGACAAGAACCTGGAGAGATTACGAGTATCTTTCCGGAACAAGCAGTCGCTACGCAGCAACCACAACAAGCCTCGGTTTGCAGGTTCAGCAGATTCTTTATCGCGGCAACCGCACCAGAAACGGCGTCAAACAGGCAGAAGCAGCCATTCAGGCAGCTCGTGAAAGCCTGAAGGCTACAGAACAGTCTGTTCTTCTGGATGTTGCCACTGCCTATATGGACATTCTGCAAAATCAGGCAATTCTTGAACTTCGCAAACAGAATGTCGCCTTTTTGAGAGAACAGGCCCGGTCAGCAAAAGACCGGTTTGCCGTGGGTGAAACCATCAATACCGATGTCAACCAGGCTGAAGCCAGTCTGGCCGCTGCAATTTCTCTGGTCTATGCGGCAGAAGCCACACTCTCCGCAAGTCAGGCAACTTATCAGCAACTCGTCGGCAAAAAGCCCGGTACTCTGGTCGCTGGTTATTCCGTCGACAACCTGTTTCCGAAATCAGTTGACGCTGCTGTAAAGCAGGGCATTTCGCAACATCCATCCGTACAAGCCGCCAAATTCAATGTTGACGCCAACGAGCTTGCAGTAAAGATTGCTGAAGGCGCATTGCTGCCCACAGTCAGCGTTACCGGCGAGACCGGCCGTAGCTGGACCAATCTTACCGGTGCAACGAATAGCGCCTCCATCACCGGCGCAGTCAGCATTCCTCTCTATTCTGGTGGCGCGAACCACTCTGCTGTCCGCCAGGCCAAGGAAACACTCGGCCAGACACGTATTCAGCTTGATCTCGCGCGCGATCAGATTCGGGCCGGCATCGTCTCAGCCTGGGGTCTCCTGCAAGCCAGCACCCAGCAGATCACGGCCGCCAAGGCTGGCGTCAAGGCCGCTCGCCTCGCAACGCGGGGTGTTGTCGAAGAACAGAAAGTCGGCCAGCGGACATTGCTCGATGTTCTGGACGCTCAGGAAGACGAAATCTCAGCGCGCATTTCTCTCATTGAGGCGCAGCATGATCGTATCGTGGCGTCCTTCTCCCTGGCATCGGCAACAGGCAACCTGTCCGCAGCAAACCTGAAGCTGAAAGTCAAACGGTATGACCCAACCGAACATTACAAAGCTGTTCGCGATAAATGGTTCGGTCTCCGCACTCCGGACGGCCGCTAAGCGAGCAAACGGGTTGAATTTCAGCCATCGTGATTCTTAATAGCCAGCTATCAGAGCTGGCTTTTTCTTTTGCTCTGCGTTTTTGAGACCATAAATTGGAGCGAAAACACCGAAAAATTCGACCACTTCCCAACAGAAAGCAACAAATTCAACCGTTAACAGATGGATAACGGGGAAATTAACGCTTAAATTCTTCACTCCACATGACAATGATGCTTTTTTTAGTAACGGATTTCAACAATTCGGCAAACAGCCTATAGTAAATGGATGAGCGAATCATGTTCGTGGCGGAGCGTGGGCCGTTCAGACCTGTTTGTCAGTAGTTTCGGGTGAGGCCATGTCGAATTCAAGCGCAGCTCAAGAACCCTCGATGGAAGAAATTTTGGCGTCGATTCGTCGAATTATCTCAGACGAGGAAGCTGCTATGGGCGATGAGAGTCCAGCACCTGAAGAAGCAGCACCGGCTGCCGACGAGCCCCTTAGCCAGGATGATCTGGATGCCCTTTTCGATGCTCCCGCAGCCCAGCCTGAAGAGCCGGTAGAAGCGGAAGAAGAGCCCGAAGAAGATGACATGGCTGCGGCCATGGCGGCAATGGCTGAAGAGGAAGCGCCCGAAGAGGAAGAAGAAGTTCTCGATTTGCCCGCCGAATGGCAGGAAGCCGATCTGGTCGAGCCGCAGGAGGACGATCTCGTCTTTGCGACTGAAGAAGAACCGCAAGAACCTGTGAAAGAGGAACCGGCGGCACCAGTTCCCTCATTCGAGCAAGCCGTCAACAAGACGCTTGAAGAGCAGGTTCCCAACATCCTCAAGTCCGCGTTCGAGACGACACCGATTGCGGATGGGCCTCTGCCGTCCATTCAGCCAGGCGCCCCCTTGGTTTCCGACGCCACGTCGCAACAGGTTACCAGCGCCTTCGGCAATCTCACGCATACAATACTCAACAACAATTCCCGCACCATCGAAAATGTTGTCGAGGACATGCTGCGCCCCATGCTCAAGGCATGGCTTGATCAGAACCTGCCGATCATGGTCGAGCGACTTGTCCGCGCCGAAATCGAACGAGTGTCCAGGGGCGAGCAGCATTATCGCTGATCGCCCGCACCAACTCATTTTTTCCGATCACTCCCATTTCCAGTGAATGGACCCGATTTCTTCGGGAAATTAACATTGAGCCGCCCAACACCGGTCGCTTGATGACGCAAATGGTTGACACCTATCTGTGAATGGGATTTACACCTAAACCGAGATTATTTTCGTTTCGCGCTTTCGCCCTGACGACTTGCCCGGGCTTGCGGCGAAACAAGACTCGAAATGACGGAAGCTGAAATCATCAGGTTTCGCTTCTGCGATATGGACGTGCAATGCTTGAAAAAACATTTGATGCGGCAACGGTTGAGCCGCGCCTCTATGATGCTTGGGAGAAAGCCGGCGCCTTCAAAGCCGGCGCAGGTAAGAAAGACGGACAGGACAGTTTTTCCATCGTCATCCCACCACCGAATGTTACCGGCTCTTTGCATATGGGCCACGCCCTGAACAACACACTTCAGGATGTCATGGTTCGCTATTACCGCATGAAGGGCAGGGACGTTCTCTGGCAGCCGGGCATGGACCATGCAGGCATCGCCACCCAGATGGTTGTAGAGCGCCAACTGGCAGCCAACAATGAGCCGGATCGCCGCTCCATGGGCCGCGAGGCCTTCGTTGAGCGCGTCTGGAAATGGAAAGGCGAGTCCGGCGGCACGATTTTCAACCAGTTGCGTCGCCTCGGAGCCACCGCAGACTGGTCTCGCGAACGCTTCACCATGGACGAGGGACTTTCCAAGGCGGTTCAGAAGGTCTTTATCGAGCTTTATAACGAAGGCCTGATCTATCGCGGCAAACGCCTTGTCAACTGGGATCCGAAATTTGAAACCGCGATTTCCGACCTCGAAGTCGAGAATAAGGAAGTCGACGGCCATATGTGGCACTTCAAATATCCGCTCGCTGGTGGAGAGACCTACACCTATATCGAGAAGGATGAAGACGGAAACGTCATTCTTGAAGAAGAGCGCGACTATATTTCAATTGCCACAACACGCCCGGAAACGATGCTCGGCGATGGTGCTGTTGCTGTTCATCCGTCTGATGAACGTTACGCACCGATTGTCGGCAAGCTCTGCGAAATCCCTGTCGGTCCGAAAGAACACCGCCGCTTGATCCCGATCATCACTGATGAATATCCGGATCCCGATTTCGGATCCGGTGCGGTCAAGATCACCGGTGCACATGATTTCAACGACTATCAGGTTGCCCGCCGCAATCGCATTCCGCTTTATCGCCTGATGAATGAACAGGCTGGAATGCGCGCCGATGGCGAGCCATATGAAATCTGTGCAGCAAAGGCAATTGCAATTGCCAAAGGTGCCGAGATCCCGAGCGAACGGGATGTTGATGCCATCAACCTTGTTCCGGACGAATATCGGGGCCTTGACCGCTTCGAAGCGCGCAAACAGATCGTTGATGCGATCACCGCTGAAGGGCTCTGCGTCTTTTCCAAGGACGAAGAAGGCAACACCGTTCCATTTGTCGAAAACAAGAAGATCATGCAGCCCTTTGGGGACCGGTCCGGTGTCGTTATCGAACCGATGCTGACCGACCAGTGGTTTGCCGACGCCAAAACACTCGCCAAACCGGCCATTGCATCGGTCAGGGAAGGGCGCACCAAATTCGTTCCGCAGAACTGGGAAAAAACCTATTTCGAGTGGATGGAAAATATCGAGCCTTGGTGCATTTCCCGCCAGCTTTGGTGGGGACATCGCATTCCGGCCTGGTTCGGCCCGGATGATCACATCTTCGTTGCCCATGACGAAGAGGAAGCATTCGCGCAGGCCAAGGCCCATTATGGCAAGGATGTTGAACTGAAGCGGGACGAAGACGTTCTTGACACCTGGTTCTCGTCTGCTCTATGGCCATTTTCCACCCTTGGCTGGCCTGACAAGACCCCGGAGTTGGAACGCTACTACCAGACCGACGTTCTGGTCACCGGCTTCGACATCATCTTCTTCTGGGTCGCCCGCATGATGATGTTCGCGATGCATTTCATGAAGGAAGAGCCGTTCCACACGGTCTATGTCCACGCCCTTGTTCGCGATGAACATGGCGCCAAGATGTCCAAATCCAAGGGCAATGTCATCGATCCTCTGAACCTCATTGACGAGTTCGGTGCGGACGCGGTTCGCTTTACCCTGACGGCCATGGCAGCACAGGGACGCGACATCAAGCTGGCCACAAGCCGCGTTGCAGGCTATCGCAACTTCGGCACCAAGCTGTGGAACGCCACCCGATTCACCCAGATGAATGGCTGCGAACGCAACGCAGATTTCGATCCGTCGGCGGTCAAGGAAACGGTCAACCAGTGGATTGTCACAGAACTGGGCAAAACACGCGATGAAGTGTCCGACGCCATTGAAACATACCGCTTCAATGACGCGGCCAATGCGCTCTATCGCTTCGTCTGGAACCTTTATTGCGACTGGTATATCGAGCTTTCCAAACCGGTTCTTCAAACCGAAGGCGACAGCGCGGCCAAAACCGAAACGCAAGGCTGTGCGGCATGGGTCCTCGATCAGATCTGCCTGCTGCTCCATCCAATCATGCCATTTATCACCGAAGAGCTTTGGGCGGAAACCGGCAAGTCGGGTCCGGCTCGCGATGGCCTTTTGATCCTTGAGCAATGGCCAACCTTTGCCATCGAAGACACCGGTGCTGCCGATGACATCAACTGGTTGGTCGATGTGATCACGGCAGTTCGCTCGATCCGCTCGGAAATGAATATCGCTCCCTCAACCCAGCTCAAACTTGAATTTGTCGGCACGTCGGACGAAACCAAGGCACGTCTCAAAGCCCATGATGCTGTCATCAAGCGTCTGGCACGGGCAGAGGATATCAAGATCTCCGATAGTGTTCCGCAAGGTTCAGCACAGGTCGTTGTTCACGAAGCGACGATTGCCCTGCCATTGGCCGGCGTCATCGACCTCGACGCTGAAAAGGCACGCCTTGAAAAAGAAATCGACAAGATTTCCAAGGTTGCCGAGAAATTCGAGAAAAAGCTTGGCAATGAAAAATTCATCGCCAACGCTCCGGCTGAAATCGTTGAAGAACAGAAAGCCAAACTGGCAGAACAGAATGAGCTGAAGGCCAAGGTGCAGGAAGCCCTTGATCGCATTCTCTCGGCACTGTAACCGCCAGGCACTTTACTGAATATAGCGCAAACCCCGGTGAAGCGATTCACTGGGGTTTTTGTTATTCGAATGAAATGGCCTTGTCATATGCATCAAGCCAAATGCTTCAGAAGATGAAGGGCTGCGCTTCATACTTCAAGTTTCATGTCTTCAGTCTCACAAAGTCAGCATGAAAATGGTTTTTTGTGAACAATAAGCCGCTTCTTTCAGTTGTATATTTATAGGCCTCAATGTTTCTGCTATCCGAAACCTTAACGAACCGTTTCATTTCCGTTACAGTCCTTTTGCAATTCTATCGCCAGCCTTCAAAGTGGTTGCGAGACGAGTAGCACCACCCATTTCGCTGACCCGAGTGTGGCTTGCAAGCCGTTTTATCACTCTGCGGTCGCACCATCGCTAGGATATAGGGAGACCTGAACATGTCCGACAGCAATCAAGACAAGAATGTCGACGTCACCCAGGCATGGCATGCTTCACAAAAACAGAAGTCATCGGCCAAGAAACTTCGGATTTTCGCTGCCATCTGTTGGTTGATTGCCATCGGCACTGAAATCGCCGGGATTGTTCTGCTCCTCAAGAACAAGTTTGACCAGGGAAACCTGCCACTGCTCATCGGCATTCTGGTTGGCATAGCGGTCTTCGCCATTGGCGGCAGCCTCTTGTGGAAAGCTGCCAACAAGCATAATCCGGCCAGCAAGTCCGAGAAATTCAAGTTTTTCATCCAGAACCAGCTCGGAGCCATTATCACGCTGATCGCGTTTCTTCCGCTGCTTGTCCTCATTCTGATGGACAAGGATATGGATCCGAAAAACAAGAAAATCGCCGGGGGTATTGGTGCCGTTCTTGTTGTTGTCGCAACGATGTTCGGCATCAGCTTCGATCCGCCTTCGATTGAGCAATATACTCAGGACATGAACGAGTGCGCCGCACAGATCAGATCAAATCAGCCCACGACTGCTTGCTCTCCGGAAGTTGCCGAACAGGCTCAGGACATAGCACGTGACACGGAAGCCGTGGTTGATGCGACCAAGGATGCTCAAAATCCCGATGGCCGCGACGTCGTTTACTGGATCACACCTCCCGAAGGCGAAACCCGCCACGATTCACCACGCGTCTTCCATCTCTGCAAGGATGTGAGCCCGCTTCGCGACAAGAATGTATCGAGCGGAACGGTAACTGAAGCCTATGCGCAAAATGCGATCCGCATTACAAAACAAATTCCCATGGAACAAAACCAGTGTGGTTTCACCACATCCAACTAGGCGGAATGCAGATCTTTAAAAAAAAGACCGCCGGACACTCTCCAGCGGTCTTTTTTCATGTCGAAATTTGGAATGGCCATGCCGCCAAAACCAGATGAGACAGGCAGGCAAACCAGCAATTTACCCTAGCTTTACGCCTTTCTCGCCGGCCAGATCCTGTATGAACTGCCAGGCAACGCGACCATTGCGAGCACCGCGTGTTGTTGACCATTCAAGCGATGAGGCACGTAATTGATCCTCATCCACATCAATGCCATAGGCTTTCACATAGCCCCGGACCATGGACAGATAATCGTCTTGAGAGCAATTGTGGAACCCGATCCACAGCCCGAACCGGTCAGAAAGCGAAACCTTTTCCTGCACTGCTTCACTCGGATTGATCGAAGTCGAACGTTCATTCTCTATCATGTCACGCGGCATCAGATGTCGTCTGTTGGAGGTGGCATACAAGACCACGTTTGACGGACGCCCCTCGATTCCGCCATCAAGCACCGCCTTGAGAGACTTGTAAGATGTCTCACCCGGATCGAAAGACAGGTCATCACAAAAGAGCAGGCATCGTTCCTCATGATCTCTCAGAATATTCATGAGGATAGGCAGGCTATTGATGTCTTCCCGCGCGATCTCGATCAGTTTCAGTGGCAATTCAGAGCCGCTCCGCGTCTGGTTCACCTCCGCATGGCATGCCTTGACCAGCGAGCTTTTCCCCATACCGCGAGCACCCCACAAAAGCGCATTATTGGCAGGCAAGCCATTGGCAAACCGTCGGGTATTTTCAAGAATGATGTCGCGATTTCGGTCGATGCCTTTAAGAAGATCCAAATCGACGCGATTGACCTTCTCCACAGGTTGCAAATGAGGCGTAGGCGATGCCTGCCAAACAAACGCATCCGCCACGCTCAAATCCACATGCTCCGCCTCGGGAGGAACCGCACGCTCGATTGAAGAGTGAATTTTTCCGAGAATTTCGGCAATTTCGGCAAGCATATCCAAGCTCATGAAAAGGCAGACTCCCTTTTAAGTCCCTTTGTTTCAAAATAGCTGCACAAAAACGGCAATTTAGCGAGGATTCACTCTTTCACTTTGAACAAAGGATGATTATGTCTAGCCTTGATTAGCAGAGTTGTACCGGATGTTGCAAACCCTCAACAGGCTATTTGCAAACGCCCTCAGGATCGTTATAGTCCGCACGAACTCAGAGGAGCCAAAAAAGGGCGGTACACGTCCACTGGCCTAAAAGGAGCAAGAAATGTTTGTAACGCCAGCATTTGCGCAAGGCGCAGGTGGAGCCGCCGCCGCACCGGAATTTTTGATTTCCGTTCTGCCATTCATTCTGATTTTCGTGATCATGTATTTCCTGATCATTCGCCCTCAGAGACAGCAGATGAAAAAGCACGCGGAATTGATCTCCAATGTTCGCCGTGGGGATACGATCGTGACCAATGGCGGTATCGTTGCCAAAGTCACGAACGCAACGGATGACCATGAAATCACCGTTGAAATTTCTGAAGGGGTCAAAATCAAGCTGATGCGCAAGTCAATTGCTGAAGTGCGCTCCAAAGGCGAGCCTGCTGGCGACGCCAATTGATCGCTTCCTGATTTTTAATCAATAGCACTCGGACAGTGTCCGGGTGCGCTGCCTATGGTGGTAGGATAGCCGCATGCTACATTTTGCCCGATGGAAGGTAGGACTTGTCTTAGTCGTTGTCCTCTTTGGCCTTCTTTTTTCTCTTCCGAATTTGTTTTCTGAACAAACAATCAATAATCTTCCCGACTGGCTGCCGAAAGGCAAGCTCGTTCTTGGCCTCGACCTTCAGGGTGGTGCCCACATCAAGCTGCAGGTAGAAAAAGAGGGGATCATCGAGGACCGGCTTGAAATTCTTCGCGGTGACGTCCGAACGGCGTTGCGCGAAGACAAGATCGGCTATACCGGGCTCGCAGCCAAGAATGGCGCGGTTCAGGTTCGCATCAGGGACCTCAGCAATCTTGCGGAAGCGGAAAAGAAAATCAAGACACTGGTACAACCGGTATCCTCTTCCCTTATGTCCGGCGGTGGCGCAACGGAGACCAGTCTTGAGGTGAGCGAAGACGGCCTCATCAAACTGGCTCTCACGGAAGAGGGCATCGGCGCACGCGTGAAGAGCGCCGTGTCGCAATCGCTGGAAGTCATCCGCCGCCGCGTGGATGAGCTGGGCACGACCGAGCCGTCCATTCAGCGTGAGGGCGACAGTCGTATTCTTGTTCAGGTTCCCGGTCTTCAGGATCCGGACCGCCTGAAGGATATTCTCGAGACAACGGCGAACCTGACTTTCCGCATGGTGGACACCTCCATGGCTGCGGAAACCGCTTTGCAGACCCGACCACCACTCGACTCAGAAGTTCTCTTTGAGGCCGAAGATCCCCAGAATCCGACAGAACAGAGCAATCGTGTTCCCTATCTCGTCAACAAACGCGTTCTGATTTCAGGCGATGAACTTGACGATGCGCAGCCCACCTTTGACAGCCGCACCAACGAACCGGTCGTTTCTTTTCGGTTCAACACGTCCGGCGCCAAGAAGTTTGCTCGTGTGACAGAACAGAATGTTGGCTTGCCTTTCGCCATCGTGCTTGATGACGAGGTGATCTCGGCACCGACAATCCGTGAACCGATTCGCGGTGGCTCTGGCATTATTTCAGGCTCCTTCACGGCCGAAAGTGCCAACGACCTTGCTGTCCTGATGCGCGCAGGTGCGCTGCCTGCAAAACTGACCATCGTTGAAGAAAGAACCGTGGGTCCCGGCCTTGGCAAGGACTCCATCGAAGCGGGTGAAATCGCTGGTATCGTCGGCGCTTTGGCCGTGGTTCTGTTCATGTTCCTCGCTTATGGCCTGTTCGGACTGTTTGCCAATGTCGCACTCGTCGTCAACATTGTGTTGCTGATCGGGGTTTTGTCATTCCTCGGAGCAACCCTGACACTGCCCGGCATCGCCGGGATCGTTCTGACGGTCGGCATGGCGGTGGACGCCAACGTGTTGATCTATGAACGTATCCGCGAAGAAAACAATTATGGCCGATCGACCATCGCCGCGATTGATGCAGGATATGCCCGCGCATTGGGAACCATTCTCGATGCCAACATCACGACATTCATTGCCGCTGTCATTCTCTTCTCGTTGGGTTCCGGCCCTGTGAGAGGTTTTGCCATTACTCTGGCAATCGGCATCATCACGACGGTCTTCTCGGCCTTTTCCTTCAACCGCTTCTTGGTGGCGACGTGGATTCGGTTCCGCCGTCCTTCCAACCTGCCAATTTGATGCAACCGAGATAAGGAAGATAAGGACATGAAACCAATTCGCATTATCCCGGATGGCACAAATATCCATTTCATGAAGCATCGATTCTGGAGCTTTCCTTTATCGGGAACTCTGGTCGTTGCCTCGATCATTATGTTTCTTGTTGCGGGCCTGAACTACGGCATCGACTTCAAGGGCGGCACGCTGATCGAGATCCAGACCGCTGAAGAGGTCGCAGACCTTGGAAACATTCGAGGCAAACTCAATGCGCTCGATTTGGGCGATGTGGAAGTGCAGGAATTTGGCGCTCCGAACGATGTTCTCATTCGCGTCGAAGCACAGGGTGGTGATGGCGAAGATGCCGAACTTGCGCAACAGCAGGTCGTTGATCTCGTCAAGGAAACGCTCGGCAACACGGTCACCTACCGCCGCGTCGAGGTTGTCGGTCCCCGCGTTTCCGGCGAGTTGGCAACCACGGGAACGATTTCCGTTCTGGCCGCTCTCTTTGCCGTGCTGGTCTATATCTGGTTCCGGTTTGAATGGCAGTTTGCCCTTGGTGCCGTCATTGCAACTGCGCATGACGTCATCCTGACCATCGGTATCTTTGCGCTGTTGCAAATAGAGTTCAACCTGACCACCATCGCGGCAATTCTGACCATCGTTGGTTACTCACTTAACGATACCGTGGTGGTTTATGACCGAATTCGTGAAGACTTGAGAAAATACAAAAAGATGCCATTGCGTCAGGTGCTTGATCAGGCGATCAACCAGACCCTGTCACGTACGACCTTGACATCCTTTACCACTTTGCTCGCCCTGGGGTCTCTCTACTTCCTGGGCGGCGAGGTGATCCGTTCCTTCACATTCGCCATGATCTGGGGTGTCTTTGTGGGCACCTATTCATCCATTTTCATCGCCGCTCCCTTGCTCATTTTCCTCAGCCTTCGGTCTGAGCAAGTTCAAAGCCCCGCTGAAACAGATGAAGCTGGCAATGTAAGTGCGCCTTAAGTGCCGATGCTTGAATGGCTATTCGGTAGGGCACGGACGTCCGTGCCACCAGAAACAAGGACAGCCGGGGAGGGTGAAGCTCTTCCCGGTAGCGAGCCAGATCAGGATGGCATTCTGGAAAACGCCGTCGCTCTCGCTTCCGGTGTCGACATCACCGATGCCCACTATCCCGGACGTGACCCGATAGACTATTACGGCAATGGGGGGTTCCGCTTTTCCAACATGTCTCATCGCGGTGCCTTGCTGGTTATACCCAGCGGCATTCACCGTTGGGACGTGGATGATTGGACAAGACTTGATCCGGAGAGTTTTTCCAAAATCTTTGCGGAAAAGGACGACATAGAAATCCTCCTGATCGGGACGGGAAACGATCCTCTCCCGCTTGATCCATCAATTGCCGATGCGCTTCGCAAGGCCGAAATTTCCTTTGACATAATGACCACAGGTGCAGCTGTCAGAACGCTCAACATTTTGCTATCCGAAGACAGGGCAGTCGCCGCAGCGCTTCTGCCGGTTGCGTGATCCGCGCAAGCGAGGGAAATGTGCCATGTCCAACAGCCAGACCGATTTCGAGTACTGCCAGACCAAATTGAAGAAAAACGCAGCTTTTCTGCATTTTTCAGCTCTCACCGTCACCGAAGAAGCAAGACCGGCCACCATGGCCCTCTATGCTTTCTATGCAGAACTCTCACGCATCTCGCGCCAGGTTACCAGTCAGGAAATGGGTGAAATCAGGCTGCAATGGTGGAATGATGTCGTTGAGGACGCAACCATCGACGGCCAAAAGGGGTGTGGCCTTGCCAATATCGGCCCTCTGGCATCGGCCCTCAAACAGATCCAGCGCCAATATAATCTGCCGCAACCGGAGCTTCTGAACATCATCAGGTCTCGAAGCTTTGATGTCGGCACGACACCCATGCCCAACCTTGAAGCCTATCAGGCCTATGTAATGGCGCTGAATGCGTCGCTGCTTCGTCTCACCATGCAGATACTCAACAATGGCGAGCCCGCAACCATCGAGAACGACCTGATCGTCCATTCCAGTCTTGCGATTGGATTGGCAAATCACCTGTTTTACTGGCCACAAGATGCCAGAAGAAACAAATTGTTCCTGCCACTGGATGCATTTGCGCGCCAGGAGGTGAGCGTTACTGGGATTTTCGACATCGAGACCTCATCAGGGCTTCACGCAGCTCTTGAGGACCTCTGCCAATTGGCACTCGCACACCATTTCAAGGCGAAGTCACATCTTGCATCCCTGAAAAAAACAGCGCAGTCCCACCTTGCTCCAGCCTTTCTGGGTCTGGCGATCTCCGAGAAGATGATCAAAATGCGCCAGAAACATCCAACGAAAGATCTCACCTTGCCGCTTTGGCGTGGCTACTGGAAAATCTGGCGCATGACGGCCTCTCTTTGACCCTGTTCAAAGTGGATTTTCCGCCAGCCAGTTTTTCGTATCACTGATCGCCCGCTTGGCCAGTGCCTTTTTCTTGGACAATTGCTTTTCAACGCCGCGCATCCTGCTGCCATCTTCCCGCTTGCGCGGAAAATCAACTGGCGGAAAGAGACCGAAATTGACATTCATTGGCTGGAATGACCGCCGACCACCATTGGAGTCGATCAAATGCCCACCGGTAATATGACCAAGAAGAGCCCCGAAAGCCGTTGTTTCTGGCGGTGGTACCGCCATTTTCCCCAGCACCTCGGCAGCAAGAAACCGACCGGCAAGAAGACCGATGGCAGAGGACTCGACATACCCCTCGCATCCGGTAATCTGCCCGGCAAACCGGACGTGAGGCAAGGATTTCAACCTCAAGGACCCATCCAACAGTTTGGGGGAGTTGAGGAAAGTATTGCGATGTATGCCCCCGAGCCGAGCAAATTGTGCGGTTTCAAGTCCCGGTATCATCCGAAAGACTTCGGCTTGTGCGCCATGTTTCATCTTGGTCTGAAACCCGACGATATTGAACAGCGTTCCGAGCTTGTTATCCTGCCGCAATTGAACAACGGCAAAGGGATCTTCATCCGGTTTATGCGGATTTGTGAGGCCCACCGGTTTCATTGGTCCGTATCGTGGCGTATCGAACCCGCGTTCAGCCATCACCTCGATCGGCAGACAGCCATCGAAATAGGCTGCCTTTTCCCACTCCTTGAACTCCGCCTTATCTGCGCCGAGCATAGCGCCTATAAAAGCGCGATATTCTTCTTCATTCATCGCACAGTTGATATAGTCCGCCCCCGTACCGCTAGGCCCTTTCTTGTCATATCGCGACTGGAACCAGGCCTTGGACATATCGATAGAATCAAAATGCACGATGGGTGCAATCGCATCATAAAAGGAAAGCGCTTCCTCGCCAGTTGCCGCAAGAATAGACTGCGAAAGCGCCTCGGATGTCAGCGGACCAGTCGCGACAAGGCACGGACCATCCTCCGCGCCAGGAATGGCGTCGATTTCATTTCGTACAATTTCGATAAGAGGATGCGCTGAGAGCTTTTCCGTTACTGCTTCTGAAAATGCCTCACGAGCAACAGCCAGGGCACCGCCTGCGGGAATCGCATTGGAATCGGCGCATGCCATAATGAGCGAGTTGGCCTCCCGCATTTCCTGATGCAGCACCCCCACGGCATTGGCTTGATGATCATCTGACCGGAACGAATTTGAACAGACCAACTCGGCACAATGATCCGAGACATGGGCATCTGTGGAACGGATAGGGCGCATCTCAACCAGCTTGACTGAAACACCGGATGACGCCAATTGCCAGGCAGCTTCCGATCCCGCAAGACCGGCACCGATAACGCAAACTGTTTTGGCTGTTTCGCTCATTCCGATAAAGGCTCCTTCAAAACGCTCCGGCATAAAAATACACCATCAAAACCGAAAATTCATGTGATTGAACCGTCGTACAGGTCAACGGTGAGCCGTTATCGATCATCAGTGTTGAAATTGCAAGCGACAATGATCTCTGCTCAAATATCTGCCTTTTGTTCTTCAGATAGCGCAGAATGTGTGAAATTCAAAAAGTTAACAAAACTTTACCGCTGGCATCGCATTTCATAAATGCATACACTGGCTGCATATTTTCAATGTCTGGATTCTCTCATTATGCTCGGTCGTTTTATATCATTTCGAAACATCACTTTCATAGCCACCGCTCTCATTCTTGCCGCATGCAACAGTCAGACGACCGGTTCTACTGATAGTTGGGTATCGAGAATGAATAACCGGGCACCGACCAAGTCGAACATCTATGTCTGTCATGCATTCGGCTGCACGCTCAAAACAACCTTCGTTCCGACGAAAAGAGACTTGTCACGCTTGCGTTCCATATTGCGGGCAGGGCGCCGCAGCCCCAAAGCGGAACGAAAAGCCATTGGTAACGCCGTGGTCTGGTTTGAAAAACGGGTCGGCCCAATTGTAGGCTCCAGCAATGACAAAGGCGGGCTCGACATGGAGAATGCCGGCGTTCCCGGACAAATGGATTGCATCGATGAGTCGAGCAACACAACATCTCTGCTTGTATTTGCACAAAGCCACGGATTTTTGAAATATCACAAGGTTCAATCCCCTGTTGCCCGCGGTTTTTTCCTTGATGGTCGATACCCTCACGCAACGGCGGTTGTTCTGGAAGAAAAAAGCGGGACGCGATATGCCATTGATAGCTGGGTTTATGACAATGGCAAATTCCCCAAAATCAAACGCCTGAAAGACTGGATGGCCGAAACGCCAAGCCGCAATTAGCCACCACTTTTCATAGGATTCGCCCCGCTTCCTTGCTGACACAATGAGCGTATGCCATGCCTTTATGGTGCATCGTCATAATAGTGCATCGGCAAGATGCAAATGGGCGGCTTTCGCTCAGACCTTGGCACACGAGCCAAGCCACAGCCTGACGGACATCTTTTCTCGCGCGGCCGAGATAGGATGCCCACCCTCCGCGTAGGGCTTCCCCGAATTCGCATTCAATTGACAGTTTTAAGGGATAGCAAATACGAAAAGCCCACCGGGGGAGGAGGTCCGGTGGGCTTCGTAAAATGTTTCAAAACGGGGAGGAGACGTTTCGAAACCACAGACTTTCGGGAGGAGGAGAAAGCCTGAATTCTTATATTTTGTTCATCTGCCGACCGACCGGCAGGCAAGCTGTGTGACGTCTGCGCGCGTAATACCCATTTCAAACAAATCGCGGTTTGAAAGACGATTCAGCTGATCGACCGTATCGCGATAGTTCATCCACTGCCTGCAATTCTGAACACCTGTATCTAGCATCTCAATGACCCTAATGTTCTGACTTGTAAGCGTAGCCCTAGTATTTCAACATCAGATCGGTGCGTCTCACTCGAGCACCTCGTCTCTGTTGATTTGATTTGTAGCAAAACTTCATCATAAGTGCACTGCACAAAAACGCATAGCTGGCTTGCCACACATGCAAATCTGTTATTCACTTTCAAACAGTCATCATAAAATTGCATGACTAAAACACGACAACAGAATTAATTGAATAAATACAGTGCGTTACTAAATTTTGACTGTAATTTGCCGATTTTACAAACCGATACGCAATTGCACGTAGTCTTTGCATTGAACAAAATTCGCCTTGGGGATTAGTGGTTTTAAAATTCCGAAAATGCGTAAATTGCAAAGAAATTTTTCGACAACAACAACAAGATTGTGCAACGCAACAACCATCATTCGCAACACAGCATGAAATGGATCAGCCAACACCCACCTTATTTGGCAAAAAGGCATAACCTCGTCAGCCAGACGAGCGGGCGCCCGGCTCATCGCAATAACGAAGCCTGCCTTGGTCGGCAGGCCCCAAACCCGTGCAACACATTTCGAAAAACGATAGAATCAGGATTTTGCGCTTCTACGTTCATTCAGCTCCTTGAGGAACCGACCCGTATAGCTTCTCTCGCAGGCCATGACATCCTCTTTGGTTCCCTCAATCACGATCTGCCCGCCGCCATCACCACCTTCGGGACCGAGATCCAGAATCCAGTCAGCGGTTTGAATGACTTCAAGATTATGCTCGATCACGACAACGGTGTTGCCTTGATTGACCAGTTCGTGAAGCACTTCGAGCAACTTTGCGACATCGTGAAAGTGAAGCCCGGTTGTCGGCTCATCCAGAATATAGAGCGTGCGACCCGTTGAACGCTTGGAAAGTTCCTTGGCGAGCTTGACCCTTTGCGCTTCCCCGCCTGACAGGGTTGTTGCCTGCTGGCCGATCTTGACATAACCGAGCCCAACCCGTTGCAGCGTGACGAGCTTGTCACGCACGGCCGGAACCGCAGAGAAGAAATCGGCGCCTTCATCAACCGTCATCTCCAGCACATCGGCAATCGATTTGCCCTTGAACTGCACCTCAAGGGTTTCTCTGTTATATCGATGGCCCTTGCAAACATCGCAGGTTACATAGACATCGGGCAGAAAATGCATTTCGATCTTGATGACGCCATCGCCCTGACAGGCTTCACAACGCCCGCCCTTCACGTTGAAGGAGAAACGCCCCGGCGCGTAGCCGCGAGCCTTGGCCTCTGGCAATCCGGCATACCAATCCCTGATCGGAGTGAAGGCACCGGTATAGGTCGCCGGGTTGGAGCGCGGCGTGCGGCCGATTGGCGACTGATCGATATCAATGATCTTGTCGATATGCTCAAGCCCTTCAATCCGGTCATGAGGCGCCGCCATGTCTCGCGCCCTGTTCAGCTTCATCGCTGCACTCTTGTAAAGCGTATCGATTAGGAAAGTCGATTTTCCACCACCCGAAACACCGGTCACGCAGGTAAAGGTTCCCAGCGGGATAGATGCCGTAACATTCTTGAGATTGTTCCCGCGCGCATTCACCACCGTGATCTTGCGGTTCTTCTTTCCCTTGCGCGGAGCATGGTCAACACTGATGACCTTGGTTCCCGAGAGATACTGACCCGTGAGCGATGCCGGATCGGCCATGATTTCCGCAGGCGTGCCCTGAGAAACGATACGCCCGCCATGAATGCCGGCCCCAGGGCCCACATCCACGACATAGTCGGCTTCAAGCACGGCATCTTCATCATGTTCCACCACGATCACGGTGTTGCCCAGATTACGCAAATGCTTGAGCGTCTCCAACAAACGCGCGTTATCGCGCTGATGCAAACCGATTGACGGTTCATCTAGCACATAGAGCACACCTGTCAGCCCGGAACCGATTTGCGATGCAAGACGAATACGCTGGCTTTCGCCACCAGAAAGAGAACCTGAACCTCGAGACAGGGTCAGATATTCAAGCCCCACATCGTTGAGGAATTTCAATCGATCACCGATTTCCTTCAAAATGCGCGCGGCGATGTCATTTTGCTTCTCGCTCAAATGCTCTGGCAATTGAGTGACCCAGTCGGCAGCCGCCCGGATCGAAAGACTGGCGACTTCCGAGATATGCTGACCATTGAGCTTGACCGCCAGAGCTTCGGGCTTCAACCGGTTTCCATCGCAGGCCGAGCAGGGGTGAGAAGACTGGAACTTTCCGATATCCTCACGCACGGCACTGCTTTCGGTTTCGCGGAACCGTCGCTCGAGATTGGGAATCACCCCCTCAAACGGCTTGGTGGTTTTATAGGACCGCGCCCCGTCATCATAGACGAACTGAAGCTTTTCCTTGCCCGTTCCGTAGAGGATGACCTCTTGCGCCTTGAAGGGCAGCTCGATCCAGGGAACAGTCAGCTTGAAATCATAATGGCGGGCAAGCGCCTCGAGCGTTTGCCGGTAAAATGGGGAATTGCTTTTCGACCATGGTGCAATCGCACCGTCCTTGATGCTGCGTGAGGTGTCCGGAATCACCAGTTCCGGACTAATCTGCAATTCACTGCCAAGCCCGTCACAGGTGGGGCAAGCACCGAAGGGATTGTTAAAGGAAAAAAGCCGTGGCTCGATTTCCGGAATGGTAAAACCGGAGACCGGGCAAGCAAATTTCTCCGAAAAGGTGATGCGCCTTGCCTCGCCCTTGTCATCCTTTTCATCGACAAGCTCCACGATTGCAAGACCGTCGGCAAGATCGAGCGCCAACTCCAGCGAATCCGCAAGACGCTTCTCGATTCCCTCCTTGACCACCATACGATGAACGACAACTTCGATATTGTGCTTGAATTTCTTGTCAAGCGTGGGCAGGTCGCCATCATCATGCATCTGCCCATCGATGCGAAACCGCGTCAAACCGCGTTTGACGAGATCGGCCAGCTCCTTTTTGAACTCTCCCTTGCGCCCGCGCACAATCGGAGCAATCAGCAAAAAACGCGTCTTTTCTGGCAGTTCCATGACCCGGTCAACCATCTGGCTGACCGTCTGGCTCTCAATGGGCAGGCCCGTTGCCGGGCTGTAGGGAATACCGACGCGAGCGAACAGAAGGCGCAAATAGTCGTAGATCTCGGTAACCGTGCCAACCGTAGACCGCGGATTGCGCGACGTGGTTTTCTGCTCGATGGAAATGGCGGGAGACAGCCCCTCGATCGAGTCGACATCCGGCTTTTGCATCATTTCCAGAAATTGTCTGGCATAGGCAGACAGAGACTCGACATATCGCCTCTGTCCTTCAGCATAAATAGTATCAAAGGCGAGCGAGCTTTTACCAGACCCAGACAAGCCGGTCATCACCACCAGTTGATCGCGCGGAATGTCCAGATCGACATTCTTGAGGTTATGCTCTCGCGCTCCGCGAATCGAAATCGATTTTTGAGAATGAGCGACCGGCTTGTTTTTGTCTTTACACATGTTGAACAATCTCTATTCGTGCCATCAATACCCGATTTGGCGATACGGCTGATCATTGTGGGAGGATCACAAACGGCCTTGGAAAAAATACAGAGCCATCAGTTCCAATAATGCCCGCCGAGAATCAAGGCAATTTTTGAAATTTCGGGCTTGCCGGGGTGGATACTAGCCGCTAGAAACGGGTTTGTACACATTTTGTTCTTTACTTCTCGAACACGTGAACAAACTTCTGGAGAATGTGATATCCTCTTCGTCGAGCCTTCAAAGAATGGGGATTGCGACAATGCATTCTGGAAGTCAGCGATCAAGCCGAATATGCTTGTTCGAAATTTTTTGCGCTCTTCAGAGTGTGTCAGCAACAAGAAAACAAAGGACGAGCAAATGGCCGGAAGTGTGAACAAAGTTATCCTGGTCGGCAATCTCGGTGCGGATCCGGATATTCGCAGAACACAGGATGGCCGCCCGATTTGCAACCTTTCCATCGCGACATCTGAAAACTGGAAAGACCGTAACAGCGGGGAACGTCGCGAGAGGACGGAGTGGCACCGTGTTGTCATTTTCAACGAAGGTCTGTGTCGCATTGCCGAACAATATCTGCGCAAGGGCTCGAAGGTTTATCTCGAAGGTCAGCTTCAGACACGGAAGTGGCAGGACCAGAACGGGCAGGATCGCTATTCCACCGAAGTCGTTTTGCAGGGCTTCAATTCCAACCTCACCATGCTGGACAACCGCGGTGAAGGCGGCGGCGGCGGTTTTGGCGGCGGCTCACAAGGCGGAGACTTCGGCGGAGCTGGCGGCGGATTCGGCGGCGGCTCATCCGGCGGCTTTGGCGGAGGGTCAGGCCCACAGGGTGGCGGTCAGCCATCGGGCGGGTTCCGCGATGAAATGGATGACGATATTCCGTTTTGATCTGCGCCAATTTTCAAACAAAACCCGGCCACGAGCCGGGTTTTTCTGTTTGGAATGACAACAGCCCTGATGGACGAAGACAATGCATCAGGCGCCAACTGGCAGACCTCTGAAGAGCAGAAACCTTGCTTGTCTTAATTGACAACAGGGTCGGCATAACGCGACTCTTCATAGTCTATTGCAAATCCCGAAATGCAGAGATCATCATATTTGGAACCGGGATAGACGGAATTTATGGTCATGCGAATGCGCGTGAAGTTTTTCCAACCGTTTGGAAAGGCGAGCACTTGCTGCCCAAACTTGTCCTGAAGACGATAGGTAATATACGTCCCGTCGTCGAACTGCAACTTCACATCCCTTGCTCTGGCATTTTCCTGAAAAGCTTTCTTGCTTTTCTGGTATCCATTCCAGAAATACACCTTCTGCGCCATGGATTCGGGTCTGTTCGAATATTCGATCCATTCTCCGGAGCCATTGCCATAGGCGCCTTCACACCAGGCCCGACCGACATTATCCTCCCAACCATCAAGATTACCGGGACGATAGGTCGCCACTTTCGAATTCGGCAGCACCGAACTTGCGCAATAGGTGATGCTGTCGACCAGATCAGTACCAACATTGAAATGGTCACAATCCGCAGCTTTTGCGACGGATCCGAAAAGACTGATAGAGAAAATAAAAACGCAAAACGAAGCCAGCGATCCCGACGCTCCTCGCGTAAAATGAACAAACATCAAAAGCCTCCCGACATGGTCATGGCAACAACAAAAGACAGGGGCACCGGCAAGCAAACGGCACCCTCTGATCTCTCATTGTCTCACATGGACCGGGACAAGCACAGCAATCAAATCAAACGTCGCCGTCTAACTTCTGTTCGACCTCCAGATGATCCTTGTGAGATTGTGCTTCTATATAGATTCGGTGAACCTGAGGCACGCGCTCCCGAATATGCTGCTCAAGATCGGCAATGACATTTTCCAGTTGTCCCACAATCATGTCATTTCTGAAATCCAGGCTGATTGCAAGCAGGATCTCGTGCGGTCCTCGATGCAGTGTTCTGAGTTCGTTAATTGTGGTAACAGCCGGATGAGTCGCGACAATTTTCGTGATTTCCACCTCGGTTTCATTCGCCGCCGCTTCACCAATCAACAGACTTTTGGTTTCAAATGCCAACAAAAAGGCCGTTACACCCAGAATGACGCCAATTACGATGGATGCGGCACCATCCATCCATGGAATCTGTGCAAAATAGGCGATACCGATCCCCACTGCGGCAACGATCAAACCAAGCATTGCAGCGGAGTCTTCGAAAAGAACCGTGAACACTGTGGGGTCTTTGGACTCAGCCACAGCCCGGAAATAGCTTCTCTGACCCTTGGTATTGCGGAATTCCTGGAGCGCAACATACCAGGCCCAGCCTTCAAAACAGAAAGCCAGTCCCAATACTATGAAGTTTATCAATGGGTTGCCAATGGGTTCGGGATGCAGAACCTTGTGAATGCCCTCATAAAGAGACAAGCCCGAGCCAACTGCAAAAATCAGCAATGCAACAACAAACGCCCAGAAATAAAGCTCGGCTCCATAACCGAAGGGATGCTTCTTGTCCGCCGGACGCCCAGACCGTCTAATACCATAGAGTAACAACCCCTGATTACCTGTATCAACCAGACTATGAATGCCTTCTGACAGCATCGCCGAGGAACCCGTATAGAAAGCCGCACCAAATTTTGTAATTGCTATCAGCGTGTTACCGGCCAATGCGGCATAGATTACCTTCTTTGATCCATGTGCAGCCAAATCAATTCTCCCGCTATTAATACCTAAGGTATGATCAAAATAGTCCTTCTAACGAATAGACCGATAGAGGAAAATACGCAAAATATTTTCACAGCCCTTTGACAATGCCTGTCTTTTCTTATATTCGTACTTACTAATATACGCATTTTGACAACAGGAGAAAGTTTCCCAATGCGCAAAGCACTTAACAAAAGAGGCGTTTCAGTTCTTTCAGCCTGTTTGTTCGCGCTGACCACCACCGCTCTTGTCAGCGGTGCTCATGGCTTCACCGTCAAACAAACGACCATCGAAGACAGAAAAGCTGTCTACGCAACAGTTCAAAGCACGGACTCGCTTTCAGCGCGTGTCAGAACATCCGGAACGATCACCGAATTGTCTGTTACCGAAGGCAGCTTTGTCGAGGCAGGCGAGACAATCGCTCTGGTTCAGGATCCCAAGCTGAAATTGCAGATTGAAGCCCTCGATGCGCAAATCAATGCGGCTGAACGGCAGGTGGACAACCTGCAAATTTCCAAGGAACGTGCAGAACAGCTCTTTGCAAAGGGGTCGACGACCAAAGCCAATCTTGATCAGATCAACACCAATTATGACGTTGCCGTCAGCAATCTGGAGGCAGCTCGCGCACAAAAGGCTGTTGTTGTCCGTCAGCAGGAAGAGGGCGCCGTCCTGGCCCCACAAGCTGGCCGTGTGCTTGACGTTCCAGTCACTGTAGGTTCAGTGGTCATGACGGGGGAAGCGGTCGCCACCATCGCCAAAGACAATTATATCTTGCGCATTTCCTTGCCTGAAAGGCATGCACAGTTTCTCAAGAAAGGCGACAAGGTCGAGCTTGCGGGCCGGGGCTTGAATTGCAACGAGACGTGCAACCGTACCGGAGAAATCGCCAAGGTCTATCCCGAAATCGCAGAAGGTCGGGTTCTGGCCGATGCAACGGTTGATGGTCTTGGCGACTATTTCGTCGGTGAACGCATTCAGGTTCGCATCGGGGCAGGGAGCCGCATGGCCTATCTGGTTCCCCATGACCTTGTTTTCACCCGCTTCGGCATCGATTTCGTCCGCGCCAAGACATCCGACGGCAAAGAGGCCGAAATCGCGGTTCAAATTGGACAGGTCTACAATCTCGACGGTCAGGACATGATCGAAATTCTCACCGGGATCATGCCTGGTGACGAACTGATACAGCCCTGAGGGACGCTGATTAACAATGGAAAAGAAATCCCGCTCTCTTGGCATCTCGGGCAACCTGGCCAAGAAATTTATTTCCTCGCCACTGACGCCGCTGATGCTGATCACCGCTTTCGCGCTGGGCATCATTGCGCTGCTGATGCTTCCGCGAGAAGAAGAGCCGCAGATCTCGGTGCCGATGGTTGACATTCAGGTTTCCGCCGATGGCCTCAAGGCTGTCGATGCGGTCAAACTGATCACCGAGCCTCTGGAAACCATCATCAAGAGCATCAATGGCATAGATCACGTCTATTCCAATACCTATGATGATATGGTCGTTGTAACGGCCCGTTTCCTCGTTGGTACCGACTCCGACGCAGCGATCTTGCGCGTCCACGACAAGGTGAACGCCAACCTCGATCAGATCCCGGTCGGTATCAGTCAGCCCCTTATAGTGGGTCGCGGCATTGACGATGTCGCCATCACGGTGCTTACGCTGTCTCCGCAGCCCAATGTGGCGAAAAACTGGACGGACTCCACCCTCTACAACATCGCCGACGAGCTTCGTGTCGAACTGGCCAAGCTCGATGATATCGGCCTCACCTATATCGTCGGTGGACAGACCGATCAGATCCGCGTCGAGCCGGACCCAGAGAAGCTGGCCCTTTATGGTGTCACCTTGCAGCAGTTGGTCGGAAAGGTTCAGGCCGCGAACAAATCCTTCATGGCCAGTTCCATCCGTGAGGCCGGCAAGTCTGTTCCCGTAGCAGTGGGGCAGACTCTGCATGGCGTCCCTGATATTGGCCTTTTGTTGCTGACTACGCTTGATGGCCGTCCGGTCTATGTGAAAGACGTGGCCACAATCGTGGTTGGAGACAGCCAGCAGGATCATCGCGTCTGGAATCTCAAACGCCAAGAGGGTGCCGAGGGCTTTGAAAAACTGCCCGCCGTTTCTCTCGCGATAGCCAAGCGCAAAGGGGCCAATGCGGTTAATATCGCTCATGCCATTCTTGAGCGCGTTGACCAGTTGAAAGGCGAGATCATTCCCGAAGGCATCAATGTCGACATCACCCGTGACTATGGAGAAACGGCCAACGAAAAAGCCAATGAACTGCTTTATCACCTCGGACTGGCTACGGTTTCCATCGTTATCCTCGTCGGACTGGCGATTGGCATTCGTGAAGGTATCGTCGTTTTCATCGTTATCCCGACGACGATTCTGCTGACGCTCGCAGCCGCCTATCTGATGGGCTATACCATCAACCGCGTGTCGCTGTTTGCCCTCATCTTCGCTATCGGCATTCTCGTCGATGACGCCATCGTGATGATTGAAAACATATCGCGACACTGGGCGATGAAAGACGACCGATCGAAGATTCAGGCTGCGATTGAAGGTGTTGCGGAAGTCGGCAACCCCACCGTTATCGCAACCCTCACCGTGGTTGCAGCTCTGCTGCCCATGATGTTCGTTTCCGGCATGATGGGCCCCTATATGAGCCCGATTCCGGCGGTTGCCTCGGCTGCGATGGTTCTGTCCTTCTTCGTGGCAGTCATGCTTACCCCATGGCTGATGAATCTCATCGGCAAACAGGGCCATAGTGAAGCCGAAGACGGCGGCATTCTTGGACGCACCTATCGCATCTTCGCCAAGCCCGTGCTTGCTGGGCGAGGCACCGCATGGACGTTCCTGTTGATCGTCGGCTTTGCAACCATAGCCTCGACATTCCTGATCTACACCAAACATGTCACCGTCAAGCTGTTGCCGTTCGACAACAAGTCAGAGCTCCAGATTGTGGCCGATCTTCCTGAAGGATCATCCATGGAGGACACGGATCGTCTGCTCAATGCTGCCGCTCACAAGCTGGATGGCATTGAGGAAATCGTCTCGATCCAGTCCCACGCGGGCACCGCAGCACCGTTTGGCTTCAATGGCCTCGTTCGGCATTATTTCTTCCGCTCGAACCCTGAACAGGGTGACTTGCAGATCAATCTGACAAGCAAGGAAGAACGTCACCGGACCAGTCATGAAATCGCCCTTGAAGTGCGTGACCTGATCTCGGATCTGGCAAAACCGGCAGGCACCGTGCTCAAGGTCGTGGAAGTGCCACCCGGACCTCCGGTTCTCTCGACCCTGCTCGCGGAAATCTATGGACCAACGCCGGAAATCCGCCGGGCCGTTGCTACCGAAGTGCGCAAGCTGTTTGAGGAAGTTCCCTTCATCGTTGACGTAGATGACAGTTTCGGCACGCCCACGACCCGCGCCCGCTTGCGCATTGACCAGGACAGCCTTGAATATCACAATGTTGATCAGGGTGATGTGTATGACACCATCTCCTACTATCTGAACGGTCAGGTTGTCGGCTACTCGCACAAGGGCGGTGGACGTCGCCCGGTCGAAATCGCCGTCAAGCCGGACAAATCCGATCTGACGATCTCCGAACGTCTGCTGACCATACCTGTGCCGCAGAATGAGATCCCGGATGAACGCGGTGTTGTCGAGTTGGGAGACGTCATTCGCGTTGATCGCGAGCAGGCCAGTTTCCCGGTCTTCCGCCACAATGGACGCTCAGCTGAAATGGTTCAGGCCGATCTTGCGGGCGACTATGAAGCTCCGATTTATGGCATGCTGGCGGTTCAGGAAAAGATCGACGCCCATGACTGGGGCGATCTGCCCAAACCGAAGATCATACTCAACGGCCAGCCCAAGGACGATTCCGAAGTCGCCTTGCTCTGGGACGGAGAGTGGGAAGTCACCTGGGTCACCTTCCGCGACATGGGAGCCGCCTTTGGCATCGCAATCCTGGCCATCTATGCGCTGGTTGTGGCTCAGTTCCACTCCTTCCGTGTGCCACTGGTGGTCTTGACACCAATCCCGCTGACGCTGATCGGCATCATGATTGGCCACTGGATATTCGGTGCTCCATTCTCGGCAACCTCGATGATTGGCTTCATTGCACTTGCCGGGATCATCGTAAGGAACTCGATCCTTCTGGTCGATTTCGTTGGTCATGAAAAAGGTTCTGGCAGACCACTCAAGGAGGTTCTTCTTGAAGCTGGCTCCATCCGCTTCAAACCCATCATGCTGACGGCTCTTGCCGCCATGATCGGCGCGGTGGTGATCCTTGCCGACCCGATCTTCCAGGGCCTGGCCATCTCGCTGCTGTTCGGTCTGGCCTCGTCAACCCTGCTGACGGTTCTCGTCATCCCGGCGATCTATATCGCACTCAAGGGAACGGACAGAAAGGTCTGAGCGACCGAGCGAGAAAATGACAAATACAAAACCCGGCACCAGTTGCCGGGTTTTTTGGTTTCGGGGAGAGGGGATGAAGCAGGCATGAAATTCCATGAGCGGCCGGCCAATGCGGCAGTAAACCTGCTACCAAAAGAAGGGATCGCGTCATGCAAACGTCAACCAGCCCGTTGATTTGGACCCCAAAAAAATCAGTCACATTGAAGACGATAAGCGCTTCAGACAGCCGTCTGCATGCACCTCACGAATCCCAAGATATCAACAATTTTGTGCATGGCTGACATTACTTCATAATAATTCTAAACTTTTACCTTTAAATCCGTGTCCAAAAAAGTAGACTTGCGCCAACGGTTTTTAGGACCATTTCGTTCAAAAAAGAATTAGGAGACCATCATGAACGGTAAAAAAGTTCCGAGCGTTACATTTCACACGCGTGTCCGCGATGAAGCCATCGGCGGCGACAATCCGTTCCGTTGGCAGGACATGACTTCCGACGATTATTTCAAGGGCAAACGCGTTATCCTGTTCTCTCTTCCAGGAGCCTTCACACCGACCTGTTCTACCTTCCAACTGCCTGATTTTGAAAAGCTCGCTGACAAATTCAAAGAACTCGGCATCGATGAAATCTACTGCATGGCAGTCAACGACTCTTTCGTCATGAACGCCTGGGCAAAAGGCCAGAAGCTTGAAAATGTCAAGGTCATCCCGGACGGCTCCGGTGAGTTTACCCGCAAGATGGGCATGCTCGTAAACAAGGACAATATCGGCTTTGGCATGCGCTCATGGCGCTATGCCGCAGTCATCAAGGACGGTGTCGTCGAGAAATGGTTCGAAGAAGAAGGCTTCTCCGACCTTTGCGAATCCGACCCGTATGGCGTTTCCGCTCCACAGAATATTCTCAAAGCTCTCGCAAGCTGATACGCCTTGCACCCTACACAGCTTTGATCATTTTAAAAACGGCAGCTCACAATGGGCTGCCGTTTTTGCGTCGGGATTTGAAACAATCTCACCCCCCGGCAATCACGGCCTTCACTCCATCTGCAATAAACTGCACAGAAAGCGCAGCCAGCAGAACGCCGAGAAGGCGGGTGAGGATGTTGCGGCCATTGTCTCCAAGCATCTTGTCGACCCAACCGGAAATCACGAAGGTAACAAGAACCAGCAGCAGGACAACGGCAACAATCGCCAAAATGGAGATATGACCGATCCATCCCGTGCTTTGCGAGGTAAGCAGCAACACCGCAGAAATGGCTCCCGGACCTGAAATGAGCGGAATGGCGAGGGGAAATATGGCGATGTCATGCATCTCGTCATCACTCATGACCTGCTCTGCCGACTGTGACTTGCGCTTCTCACGCTTCTCGAACACCATTTCAAAGGCAATGGCAAACAGCAGCAAACCGCCAGCGATACGAAAGGCCGGGATCGAAATTCCCAGAATCTGCAAGATCGACTGACCAATCAGGCCAAACGTCAACAGGATGCCCGTTGCCGCAATGACAGCACGAATACCGATCTTGATCCGCTCCTGCTTGGATGCACCCGCGGTAATCGCAAGGAAAATTGGCGCCAGTCCTATTGGATCAATGGTAACGAAAAGAGTTGCGAAAGCATTCAGCAGCACATCGATCGGCAACATAAACAAAACCCTTCCTAAAAAATGCAGAATGCGATATTACACGCATTCCGACGCAATCAAGCCGTCATCCGACACAAAATCCGATCTTTCACAAAAAAGCTTTGTCAGATGCATGATTTTGCGCACAGGCCCATAGCAAAACTTTGCTGCGAGCCGTTAAATCCGCTATACAGAATTACCTTTTGACAGGGATTCGAGATACTCCTTTGACAGACAATCAAGATACAATTCCAGGCGCAAGCCCGAGTGACATAAAACCCGTTTCCATCACGGAAGAAATGAAGCGCAGCTACCTCGATTACGCCATGAGCGTGATCGTAAGCCGTGCGCTGCCTGATGTTCGAGACGGGCTCAAACCGGTCCATCGCCGCATTCTCTATTCGATGCACGAGAATGGCTACGAGTGGAACAAGCCCTATCGCAAGTCAGCCCGCGTCGTCGGTGACGTCATGGGTAAATATCACCCTCATGGTGACAGCGCGATCTATGATGCCTTGGTGCGCATGACGCAGGATTTCTCGCTGCGCTTGCCGCTCATCGAGGGGCAGGGGAACTTTGGTTCGGTCGATGGCGACAGCGCCGCGGCCATGCGTTATACGGAATGTCGCCTTGAGAAAGTTGCCAACACGCTGTTGGACGACCTCGACAAGGACACCGTCGACTTCCTCGACAACTATGACGGCTCCGAGCGGGAACCTGCCGTTCTGCCTGCAAAATTCCCTGACTTGCTGGTGAACGGTGCTGGCGGCATTGCCGTCGGCATGGCCACCAACATTCCACCGCACAATCTGGGCGAAGTCATCGATGCCTCTGTTGCTCTTATCGAAAATCCGACCTTGAGCCCTGAGGAACTGATGGAAATCGTTCCTGGTCCAGACTTCCCGACCGGCGGCATCATTCTGGGTCGGGCTGGCATTCGCAGCGCCTATGCGACGGGCCGTGGCTCGGTCATGATGCGAAGCCGGGTCGATGTGGAAGAGATCCGCAAGGACCGCATGGCGCTCATCGTCACCGAGATTCCCTATCAGGTGAACAAGGCCAACATGATCGAGAAGATTGCCGAGGCAGTACGGGACAAACGTATTGAAGGCATTTCCGATATCCGCGACGAGTCCGACCGTCAGGGAATGCGCGTTGTCATCGAGCTGAAACGGGATGCAGTGCCCGATGTGGTGCTCAATCAGCTTTATCGGTTCAGTCAGTTGCAAACGTCCTTCGGCTGCAACATGGTGGCGCTGAACGGTGGCAAGCCGGAGCTGATGAACCTGCGCGACATTCTTGTCGCCTTCAACGCATTTCGCGAAGAAGTTGTTAGCCGTCGCACCAAGTTCCTGCTCAACAAGGCCCGTGACCGGGCTCATGTGCTGGTTGGTCTGGCCATCGCTGTTGCCAATATCGACGAAGTCATCCGGACCATCCGTCAGGCACCCGATCCGGCAACAGCCCGCAACGAATTGATGGAACGACGCTGGCCAGCTGAAGACATCGCCCCTCTGATCAGCCTGATCGACGACCCTCGCCACAAGCTCAATGACGATGGTACCTATAATCTGTCTGAAGAGCAGGCCCGTGCCATTCTCGATCTGCGACTGCAACGCCTCACGGCCCTTGGTCGCGATGAGGTCAGCGATGAGCTCAACAGCTTGGGCGAAAAGATAGCAGACTATCTCGATATTCTGCGGTCGCGTGAGCGGATCTATGCGATCGTCAAGGAAGAAATGCTCGCCTTGAAGGAAGAGTTCGCGACTCCGCGCAAGACCGAGATTGTCGAAGGTGGAGCCGATTTCGATGACGAGGATCTGATCCAGCGTGAAGACATGGTCGTTACCTTCTCTCACGCCGGTTATATCAAGCGCGTTCCGCTTTCCACCTATCGCGCCCAGCGCCGCGGTGGCAAGGGCAGGGCAGGCATGGCGACCAAGGACGAGGATTTCGTCACGCGTCTCTTCGTCGGCAACACCCATACTCCAGTGCTCTTCTTCTCGTCGCGCGGCATAGCCTACAAGATGAAAGTCTGGCGGCTGCCTCTTTCTGCACCGCACGGCAAGGGCAAAGCCCTCATCAATCTTCTGCCATTGCAGCAGGGGGAGATCATCACGTCCATTCTGCCACTTCCTGAAGACGAGGAAAGCTGGGATACGCTGGATTTGATGTTTGCAACGGTTTCCGGCTCGGTTCGCCGCAACAAGCTTTCGGACTTCAAACTGGTCAACCGCAACGGCAAGATCGCCATGAAATTCGAGGAAGGTCCCGATGGGGATCCAACCGACGGTATCATTGGCGTTGAGACCTGTAGCGCAACCGATGACGTGATGTTGACCACCGCCAAGGGCCAGTGCATCCGCTTCCCTGTTGAAGACGTGCGCGTCTTCCAGTCCCGTGGCTCCACGGGCGTTCGCGGTATTCGCCTCGAAGAAGACGACAAGGTTATCTCCATGTCGATCCTGCATCATTTCGAAGCGACACCGGATGAGAGAAGCGAATATCTGCGTCAGGCCAATGCCGCACGCCGTGCCCTCAATGGCGAGGCCATGGAGGAAAGCAGTGAACTGGCCGCCGATATCCCCGTCACCGCTCTGCCGGTTGAACGCTACGCCGAAATGGGCGGCGCCGAACAGTTCGTTCTCACCATTTCAGAAAATGGCTATGGCAAACGGACATCATCCTTCGAATATCGCACATCGGGCAGGGGCGGCAAAGGCATTGCTGCCATGGCTGTCAATGAGCGAAACGGTCGCCTCATTGCAAGTTTCCCGGCTGAGGAAACGGATCAGATCATGCTGGTAACCGATGGTGGCCAGCTCATCCGTTGCCCGATCGATGGCATCCGCATTGCCGGTCGCTCGACACAAGGGGTTACGGTCTTCAAAACCCGTGAAGCCGAGCATGTCGTCTCGGTCGAACGCATCCCTGAAGAAGATCAGGACGAGGAGGATGAAACCGGAGAAAGCCCATCTGAGGATGGTGCACCGGATCAGCCTATCCCGGACAGTTCGTCTGACAGCGACGAGTAGAATTGGCTTTCAAACGCGCTTTGAAAGACCATTCCACACATAAAAAAAGCAAGAGCCCCAAACCGGGGCTCTTGCTTTTTTGCTAGTGATCAGACCATCTCGATGCTGTCGCAATCCGGACCTAAATCCCGTTTATCGAGAAAACATCAAAATCCTTCGATCCTGCTCCCTATCAGTTCACACAGGAGTGAGAGCCTTTGTAGGCGATGCATTGACCGGAATCATTATCCCAGAAATTCAAACTTGAAATAGCCAGATCCGTGCCATAACCACTTGAGAGGGCGGAGGATCCGCTCATCGCAATGATTGCAAGTCCCAGGACGCAAACAAGAATACCCGTCGCCACCATGATCTTTGTCAGTCTGAAATAGGCCATCATCATTTTCCCCATCACTCGCCAGCAGCGCTTTCCGATTAAGCTTCTTTTAATCATCTTGAGATGAAAGAGCTCTGAGCGTGTCATTCATTTTCCATTCATTTTCACTTCTCCAACATCCTGTGTGAACTTGCGCCCACATCACGAAGACGCGCCAACCCGTAAAATGGTTCAAAAAATTCTCATTCCGCCCCGTGTTAGACCAATTCGGTCTTGTGATTGAGAGACAACAAAGCTAGGACTTTGAGCATGTCAGACAAAATCGCCATATATCCCGGATCATTTGACCCCATTACACTGGGGCATCTGGACATCGTTCATCGCGCCTGCCACCTCGTGGACAAGCTGGTACTGGCTATTGGCGTGCATCATGGCAAGAAGCCCTTTTTCTCTGCCGATGAAAGATTTCGCCTTATCAATGAGGTGATTGCTCCAATCGCCGAGAAAACAGACACCAGGCTTGAGGTCGTCGCCTTTGATGATCTGGTGATTGACGTTGCAAACCGCACCGGTTCAACCATTCTGATCCGAGGCCTGCGGGACGGGACCGACTTCGACTATGAAATGCAGATGGCAGGGATGAACGAAACGATCGCACCCCAGATCCAGACCATTTATTTGCCATCGAGCGGCGCTGTTCGCCACATTGCTGCCAGTTTGGTGCGTCAAGTCGCAATGCTGGGTGGTGACATCTCTGCATTTGTTCCAGAGGCCGTCAAAATCGCCTTCGATGAAAAACTAGTACGCTGACAGGATTAATCATGCCGTCTATCAGAAGCATAGCTGCCTATGCCATTCTTTTGCTTACCCTGATTGCAACACCTTTGTTATCCGCACAGGCTCAGGACAAAGACAATCTCCTTTATCTGGACACCCAATATGGCCGCGTGGTGATTCAGATGCTACCGGACCTCGCTCCCAATCATGTGGAGCGCATCAAGACCCTCACCAAGCAGGGTTTTTACGATGGAATTAAATTCCACCGTGTCATCAAGGGCTTCATGGCTCAGACCGGCGACCCCCTTGGCAACGGCACGGGCGGATCCGATCTGCCTGATTTGAAAGCCGAATTCTCCAGCCAGCCCTATGTTCGCGGTATCGTGGGAATGGCACGGGTGGCAAATCCCAACAGTGCCAATAGCCAGTTTTTCATCATGTATGCCGATGCGCACGGGCTTGATGGTCAATACACAGCTTGGGGCAAGGTCATTTCCGGAATGGAATATGTCGATCAGTTGCACGCGGGCGAACCGCCGCTCAATCCCGACATCATCGTCAAGATGCAACTCGCCACAGATGCGAAATAAGCAGCGAGTTTAGCTTCCGTTAAACCCTGAACTCTAAAGATCACGATCAAGAAATCTTGCTATCAACTTGTGAGGAACAGACCATTGGCAGATATCAAAGACCCTGAAAACACCCTCGTCATGGAAACCACCAAAGGCAAAATCGTTATTGCTCTGCGCCCTGACCTGGCACCAGCTCATTGCGAACGCCTCAAAGAGCTGTCCCGAGAAGGATTTTACGATGGCATTGTCTTCCATCGCGTCATTGATGGCTTCATGGCCCAGGTTGGCTGCCCTCATGGAACCGGAACCGGCGGCTCGGACAAGCCGAACCTGAAGGCCGAATTCTCGACAACCAAGCATGTTCGCGGATCCTGCTCCATGGCCCGTGCGATGGACCCCAACTCTGCCAACAGTCAGTTTTTCATCTGCTTTGACACCGCTCCTTGGCTCGACAATCAATACACCTATTGGGGCGATGTCATCGAGGGCATGGAAAATGTCGACCAAATCAAACGCGGCGAACCCGTGAAAGACCCCGACAGCATCGTTTCCATGAAAGTGGCAGCAGACCTCTAAGCTCAGTTGCCTTACGCAAGGCAATTGTTCAACGCATTTTCTTGCGACACGCATTCCTCGGTGGTGCGTGTCGCTTTCTTTTTTGCCGCTCGCATTCGCCCTGACTCCGGAAACGACTAACGCCATTTATGCAATTGCGAGCCGCCAAACATGGCCGAATGACACAAAACGGGTTGAACTCACCGCAGATGCGGGATAAGAAGCCGTTCAATCCGACACCGGCCCTTGAGTTTTATTTCGAGATCAAACGGCAAGATCCCGAGCAATCTGATATTGCCAGGCACTTACGCACCTTGATGATCGAGCGGACCGGATGCGCCCTCAAACGCCCACAAAGAATCGACTTGTACCATGCGCGTCGACAGTTTCGACTTTGATCTTCCCCAACACTGTATCGCCTTGCGACCTCACAATCCCCGTGACGAGGCAAAGCTTCTCTTTGTTCCCGGAGAAGAGCCATTTCAAGATCATTCTGTTCTCGACCTGCCAGCTTTTCTTGAGCCTGGCGACGCGCTTGTATTCAACGACACCAAGGTTATTCCCGCCGAACTGTCCGGTGATCGCGTGCGTGGTGACATCCGTGCAGGCATTCACTTCAATCTGCACAAGCGGGAAGATCTGTCCACCTGGCGCGCTTTTGCCCGTCCGGCAAAGAAGATTCAACTTGGCGATGTTATCGAGTTCGGCCCCGATTTTTCAGCCGATGTAACAGAAAAAGGCGATGCCGGAGAGGTTTGCCTTCGCTTCAATTGCGACGGCCCGGCACTTGACCGAGCGATTGCCACCGTCGGCCATATTCCTTTGCCGCCCTACATCGCGTCAAAACGCGCTGAGGATGAAAAGGACAAAGCCGACTACCAGACGATCTATGCCCGCGAAGAAGGCGCTGTTGCAGCTCCTACGGCTGGATTGCACTTCACCGACCGGTTGTTTGAAAAACTGGACGCGCACGGCATCGAACGTCATTTCGCAACGCTGCATGTCGGGGCAGGGACCTTCCTGCCGGTAAAGGCTGACGACACCGATGACCACAAGATGCATTCCGAATGGGGCGAGATCTCACCTGAGTTGGCAACCAGTCTGAACGCGGTACACGAGCGAGGCAACAGGATCATCGCGGTCGGGACCACGTCCCTGCGCCTTCTTGAAAGCGCAACCGGCAAAGATGGGATAATCCGCCCCTTTTGTGGTGACACGGACATTTTCATCACCCCCGGCTATACTTTTCGGGCAATCGATGGCCTGATGACCAACTTTCACCTGCCCAAATCTACGCTCTTCATGCTCGTCTCAGCCCTGATGGGGCGGGAACGCATGCAGGCGGCTTATGCCCATGCCATAGAAGGGGGCTACCGATTCTACTCCTACGGAGATTCCTCACTGCTGCTGCCAAACCGAGATTGAGCGCGCCGGAGACAAGAAGATATGACCGAACTGTCACAGACTGATATGTCCACACCACCCGCAAACAGCGATCGCATGGGGCTCGGCCAGCCTTTGCCGAATCCGGCACATACCGAGTTCGGCTTCAACTTGCTGGCAACCGATGGCAAGGCACGACGAGGCGAGGTCCATATGCCGCGCGGCGTCATTCGCACACCCGCCTTCATGCCTGTCGGCACGGCGGCAACAGTCAAATTCATGTATCCCGGCCAAGTGCGGGACCTCGGGGCAGATGTCATTCTGGGCAATACCTATCACCTGATGCTGCGTCCCGGAGCCGAACGTGTGGCAGACCTTGGGGGCTTGCACAAATTTGCAAACTGGCCCTATCCAATCCTGACGGACTCTGGCGGATTTCAGGTCATGTCTCTGGCGCAACTTCGAAAAATGAGTGAAGAGGGCGTCGAGTTCAAATCCCACATCGATGGCGCCAAATTCATGATGTCGCCGGAACGCTCGATCGAAATCCAGTGTCTGCTGGGGTCCGACATCCAAATGCAGCTTGATGAATGCACCCGATTGCCTGCCGAGGAAGCCGAGATCGAAAAAGCAATGCAGCTTTCCCTGCGCTGGGCAGAGCGCTGCAAAACACAGTTTGGCAATCGGCCGGGCCAAGCCATGTTCGGCATTGTGCAGGGTGGGGACGTTCCGCGTTTGCGTGAGGAATCAGCACTTGCCCTCAAGGCCATGGACCTCAAGGGCTATTCCATTGGCGGCCTGGCGGTGGGTGAACCGCAAGCCGTCATGCTCGACATTCTGGATATTACCTGCCCCTTGTTGCCGGAGAACAAGCCTCGCTACCTGATGGGCGTTGGCACACCGGACGATCTGATAGAAGCCGTTAGCCGCGGCGTGGACATGTTTGACTGCGTGATGCCGACCCGCGCCGGGCGCCACGGGCTCGCCTATACGAGATTTGGCAAGATCAATCTCAAGAATGCCCGTCACAAGGACGACCCACGTCCGTTGGACCCGGAAAGCCCTTGTCCGGCAGCCCGCGACTATTCCCGCGCCTATCTCTATCACCTCATCAAGTCAAACGAGGCATTGGGATCCATGCTGCTGACATGGAACAATCTCGCCTATTATCAAGCCCTTATGCAGGGCATGCGAGACGCCATTGAGCTTGGCCGGTTTGAAAATCACAAGCATGAAGTCAAGATGGGGTGGCAGCGCGGAGACATGCCCGCCTTATAGTGGTCTTTTGACCTGGAAACCTGTTTCTCGGCCTTTTAAATTCAAGTCAGGTCGAAAGCCCCGGCACGCGCTCGATGAGAGTGGAGGTTATGCGCCATTCGCTCTTTCCAATCCTTTGCATGCCAAACATGACATTCCAAGCCACGCCATCCTTGTCGACGAGATAGCCATGCTGTACCGGCACCGGACCATCAAGGCTCATCCCTGTGAAGCGAAATGAATAGGCATTCAGCAACGGGATATTGTGTGCGGCGAAAAAGGCCAGGAGGTCTTGCGGGCTATCAAAGGCACCTTGTGTCATTTGTGTCAGCGTCTGGGAAAAGAGGTCGGCCCGCAACTGGTTCAGACTGACAACATGCATCTTGACGACAGCCTGGATCGCGTCCCGGTCTTCCAGCGTCACAACAAGCTCGGCCTTATTCCCCGCCTCGACACTCAATGAGGGATTGGAAACCTGAGATGCAGGCTCAGCCAGTCCAGAGCCGGACAAGCCTATCAAGGCGACTGCTGCCGAGATGGCAACACAGAATTGTTTCATGGCGAATTTCTCCGTGTGATGGTTTCTCGTTCTCCTTTTTTCATCCCCGCAAATAGAGGACCATGGTTCTTGCCCACCACAACAGAATAACGCAATTTGTGCGCCAAGTGATAATAATGTGAACTATATAAGTCGGTTAACACTCCTCGAAATATGTCGAAATCGACCAAAATAGTGCAATATGTGCGTCACATATCAATATATTCAAGTCACTAAACTGTCATATTGGAAAGATCGGCTTGTTGGCCAGCACTGTGAATAACTTGTGTTTCACGGACAATCCGGTTCGTGAAGGAGGATCTAAATGGGCAAGACATCCGTAGTCTTGAGCCCGTTACAAGACTCGCAATATCGGCAAGACCCTCTTTTCGCGACAAGACAGCTTAGGCCACAAATAGGCGTCGAACTGCCAGACAGACCAGGTAAGTTTTATGAAGGTACAGGAAGGGGGAATGGTATGCCCGGAAGGATTCGAACCTTCGACCGTCCGATTAAAAGTCGGATGCTCTACCAACTGAGCTACGGGCACTCAAAGCGCGTGGGCCAATAAAGCTGACCCTTCGCATATATCTTTCAGGCTCAAAACCTGCCAACTGACTTCCCCGTTGGAAAGGGAACATGTCATCTCCCATAATCGCTCTTCGACAATGAGCCAAGAAGCCATCAACCGTGAACAAACGCACAAGCAAGATCGCAATAACGAACCAGACCCTTGCAGCGAATGTCGGGGAAAATGGTATGCCCGGAAGGATTCGAACCTTCGACCGTCCGATTAAAAGTCGGATGCTCTACCAACTGAGCTACGGGCACATCACGTTGGTGAGCGCCTTTTTAACGCATTTTTCGGCTCAGTCAACACCCGCAACCAATTCTATCTATTTTCCGTGGGAAAACTCAATCAAGGTCATAAATCAGTGATTTGGTAAGCGAAAGACAAATTTGGAAAAGAGATTTGACTTCAAACCATTCTCAAAATGAATTTATCGTCATACTTGCGTTCTTGACTAGCCAATTCGACAAATTAATGTTTAGAAAGCGTATTAAGAGACCGACCGCATACGTTTGCCAACACAAAGGTAAGACAAAATCTCTGTCTATACTTTGTTCCCGGAGAAAAAAATGAATTTTGACATTACCTTGACCGGTGCCTTGATCGCGGGTCTCATTTCATTCGTCTCCCCCTGTGTGCTGCCGTTGGTCCCGCCCTATCTCTGCTTCATCGCTGGTGTTTCGATGGACGAATTTGTCGGAACCCGCGACAAACGTCGGGCAGCCTGGCGCATCTTTTTCGCCGCACTTGCCTTTGTTCTTGGCTTCACGACGATTTTTGTTCTTCTTGGAGCCGGTGCCTCGGCAATCGGGCAATATCTGCAACGCCATTCAGGAACGCTTTCCTACGTTGCCGGTGCCATCATCATCATCATGGGCCTGCATTTCCTCGGCCTGTTCCGCATTTCCTTCCTCTATCGCGAGGCAAGGCTCAATGTCAGGAACAAACCGGCAGGGCTCATCGGGTCTTATCTCATCGGGCTCGCCTTTGCCTTTGGCTGGACCCCATGCATCGGCCCGGTTCTGGCCACCATTCTCGCGATTGCAAGCACCGAAGACAATGTGCAACACGGCATGATTCTGCTGGCAACATATAGCCTCGGTCTGGGTATTCCTTTCCTTCTGGCTGCCATTTTCGCGGCTCAGTTTATGGGCTTGATGCAGAAATTCCGCAAGCATATGGGCACCGTTGAGAAGATCATGGGCATACTTCTGATCATCTCAGGCATCCTGTTTCTCACCGGACAGGTACAAAATGCGGCATTCTGGCTCCAGGAAATGCTGCCCGGCCTCAGCGCAATCGGATAGGCCGCGGCGGCTCGCATCCAATCCTCAGGCGGCGTGCGAGCCTGTCCGACCTCTTTTCAAAAGGTTGGCCGGAAAAGTTGCCAACAACACGCCCGCCATGACCAGAATGAGACCGATAAGGTGGAATGACCTGAAGGCTTCATCAAGAAACAGAACAGCCATGATCACTCCGGCAAGCGGCTGCAAATACATCACCAGACCAGCGGTCGCCGGACCAAGCTTCCTGATAAGATACTGATAGGCAAGGAAAGCGCCTACCGATGAAAACAGCACCAGTGCCGCAAGGCTGAACCATTGGCTGCCATGGGTGGTGATCGTCACATATTGGGTATTTTCCCAAATCACGAACGGAATCTGAATGACAGCTCCTGTCAGGCCGACAATGGTGAACATGCCAACTGTCGGCACGGCATTGAAAACAGAGTTTTTCGACAGAACGGTATAAACGGCCCAACTGGACGCAGCGATCACGAACAGCAGATCGCCAAAGGAAAACTCGATGGAGAGCAGGGTTTCCAGATGTCCCTTGCTGACAATGAACAGAATTCCGGCCAACCCGAGCACGATGCCGATTGCCTCTCTTGATGAGATCTTGCGGCCACGGAAGGCCCACTCAAGCACGACGATGAGCAGGGGAGGTGTTGCATAGATCAATGTCCCGTTGGTCGCAGACGAGTGTCTGAGCGCCATATAAACGCCAGATCCGCAGATCCCCATCCCCAAAAAAGCGATAAGCAGAATAAGCTTCCATTGCTGCAAGAAGAGCTTGCGGTGCCTGACCAGAGAGGTCCAGGCAAAGGGAAGAATGACCAAGGATGCAAGCCCCCAGCGCAGGAAGGCCAACGTAAAAGGCGTAATGGTCCCGACGGCAACGGCACCAAAAATGAGGTTGGACGCCAGCAATATGGGACAAACGGCAAAAAGCAAATAGGCAAAGACGCGTGGAGACAAAACAGGATCCAGAAACAGGAAAAAAAGGAAAAGGCAAGTTATCGGACCATGAATCCATTTTGAAGATGGCAAATACGAACCGGTCCAGATCGAAGCAAACCATGCCCGAAAAGAGTTGCGCGCACAATCCAAAAAATAATCCGTAGAAACGCAGATTGCCCTAGTTCATGGCCAGCACTTCACCCCGGTAGGGCGACAGCTTGCAATCGTAATTGGCAAATTTGAGTTTGGCGCAGAGCGTTGCCGCTTGGGCCGCATTCTGAATGGGGCCCAAAATGAGGTTGATCGCAAGCCGTTTGTCCGGCCGTTGTGACACGCGGCTCAATGGCTTGAGATCGCCAACAAGGTCACGTTGTGAGCCGGATATCTCTCTCCAGGCCATCCGAATGTCCGTGAGCGATATGAAGGGCCCCATATCCAATCCGAACGCGGTCTGGCTTGTTGCAACTGGTGGCATCAAGGGAGCTGCGACTTGCTCGCTTGGAGGATTCACCACCCCACCATTGGCATCGACGGCAACGGCCCCCATGTCCTTGAGATCTTCCGGTTTGCTTCTGGGCAACATGACACTCTGGGAAAGCTCTGCAACAGTGACATCCTGAACGAAGGGTTGCTCTTCGGTCCGCATCACCGGGTTGTCGGTCTTTTTGAAAGGATCAAAGCCCTGTTGCGATGAACTGATTTCAGGTGTTGGCGCAATAGATCCCGTTGACTGCGGATCGACAAGCTGCCCGGATCCATCGGAGTTGAGAATAAACGGACTACGGCTGTCATTCTGTCGCGGCAGCGCGACCACGCGAACGCCAGATCCATCTCCGGGACCCCCAAGCTCTATCTTTGCCAGCCGCTGCTTGAGGCGATCATTCTCGTCTCTCAACCTCTTTGTCGTGACGTGAAATGCGTCAACCTCCCGCTTCAGACTCTTCAACTCGGTGACAAGCTCTTGCAATTGCTGAGCATTCTGTTCCGATCTTTTTGCAAAGGGGTCATAGGTCTGGTTCTGCTCGGCCAACAGCTTGCTTGTCGAACCCGCCGGGAGAGTGGCTCCATTACCGGAAGCATTGTTGGCATCGATTGACCCGGTGACCAGACGTGTGTCAGCCTTGTCCGACATGGCGACCATGCCGGAGCCTTTGGGGCTGTCTTCCTTGTCATCAACCATCGTCAAGGCAACCAGACCAATGAGCACTGCCGCAAGCGCCCACCCGGCCATCATGGTTGCATCAAAGATGGTCTTGCCTGGCCTGGCCATGCAATGCCTCCTTATTGCGCGAATCTTTTTTTCACGCATTGTTAAGCAAAGTATTTTTTTACTTCTCCCGCAAGATCACATCGTATATCTGTCGCAATTGTTCCTTAGGAAAATTGCTACAAAAGACATTTTACAAGAAATGCCAGGGTTCAGGAGGCTCTCAATGGCACAACGCAGCTGTCAGGCAATCATCATAGCTGCGGGGCACGGCACCCGCATGAAATCTCAAAAACCCAAGGTGCTTCACAAGATCGCCGGACTTTCCATGGTTGGGCATGTGGCTCGCAACGCTCAAAAGGCGGGTGTTGACCATGTGTCAGTTGTGATCGGCCCCGACATGGACATTGTTCATAAGGAAGCGGCAAGCATGCACCCGGCGGTCACCGCGCACGTTCAAACCGAACGACTCGGAACGGGCCACGCAGTTCTTGCTGCCAGAAGTGATCTGATCGACGCCAAGGATGACGTGATCGTTCTGTTCGGCGATACACCTTTGTTGCGCCCGGAAACGCTCACAGCTATGCGCGAGAAACTGGCCGAGGGCAACGACGTTGTCGTGTTGGGCTTCTACTCCAATGAACCAGACCCCTATGGACGCCTGCTTGAAGAAAACGGAAATCTGATCGCCATTCGCGAGGCCAAAGACTGCACCCCGGAAGAGTTCAAGGTCAATTTCTGCAACGGCGGCATCATGGGCTTCTCTGGTCCCAAACTGCTCGATCTGCTTGGTGCCATCGACAATAACAATGCACAGGGAGAATATTATCTCACCGATACGGTGGAAATTGCCATACAGCAAGGCCTAAAGGTCACGGCAATCGAAGCCCCTGAAGCCGAATTGCAGGGCGTCAACAACCGCCAGCATCTGGCCAAAGTCGAAAGCACCTTCCAGTCACAGGCCCGCGCCGAAGCCATGACGAATGGCGCCACACTCATAGCACCCGAAACCGTGTTCTTCGCCTATGACACCGAACTTGGCCAGGACGTCATCATCGAACCCAATGTGTTTTTCGCACCCGGGGTGAAAATCTCCGACAATGTCGAAATCCGTGCCAACTCCTATCTGGAATCAGCAACCGTTGCGGAAGGATGCGTCGTCGGTCCTTACGCTCGATTGCGCCCCGGAGCCATCATCGACAAAGGAGCCAAAATCGGCAACTTTGTGGAAATCAAGAAAGCCCATATCGAAGAAGGGGCCAAGGTCAACCATCTCTCCTATATCGGGGATGCGCGTGTCGGTGCCAAAGCCAATATTGGCGCAGGAACCATCACCTGCAATTATGACGGTTTTGACAAGTTCAAAACGGACATCGGCGCCGGGGCCTTTATCGGCTCGAACACTGCGCTGGTCGCTCCTGCAAGTATTGGAGACGGAGCCATCATTGGCGCTGGCAGCGTGATCACAAAACCAGTTGGCAAGGATGACCTGGCAGTAACGCGATCGAAAACTTTTGTAAAAGTAGGTTGGGCTGCACTTTTCCGCGAAAAAAAGAAAAAGAAGAAATAGCCGCAAGAAGTCAAATTAATAACGACGTTTCTTAAACCATCAGTTTAAGTATGTCCAAAGCGTTAGAAACTGCAATCTGATTTGATTTCACGAATCCGGACCTGTGGGTTAGTCAATAGTTAATTCGAAACAGATTGCTTTGGGAAAGAAATATTATGTGTGGCATTGTTGGAATTCTTGGAAATAGTGAAGTTGCGCCCCAATTGGTTGACGCCCTGAAGCGTCTTGAATATCGCGGTTACGATTCAGCAGGTATCGCAACCATTTTCAACTCGAAACTGGACCGCAGACGCGCCCCCGGAAAACTCCGCAATCTGGAACGATTGCTCGGCAGTAACCCGCTTTCCGGTACGATCGGAATCGGTCACACCCGCTGGGCAACACACGGCATTCCAAACGAAACCAACGCACATCCGCATCAGGCAGGCAATGTTGCAGCCGTGCATAACGGCATTATCGAGAATTTTCGCGAGTTGCGCGAGGAACTGACCGCAAAGGGCCATGTTTTCGATACCGAGACAGACACCGAAACGGTCGTTCATCTCATCCATGACGAAATGCAGACTGGCAAGAAGCCGGTCGAGGCCGTTGCTGCTGTTCTGGGCCGCCTGGAAGGGGCCTTTTCGCTCGCAATCATCTTTGGCGGTGAAGAAGACCTGATGATCGGTGCCCGCCGCGGTTCACCTCTTGCCATTGGTCACGGCGATGGGGAAATGTTCCTTGGCTCCGACTCCTTCGCGCTTGCTCCCTTTACCGATGAAGTGACCTATCTTGAAGAAGGCGACTGGGTCGTCCTGACAAGACAGTCAGCCATGTTCTTTGACGAGAACAACAATCAGGTCGAGCGCAAGTCCATCACGGCTCAGGCCTCTGCCAATATCGTCGAGAAGGGCAACTACAAGCATTTCATGGAAAAGGAAATCCATGAACAACCAGAAGTCATTCAGCATACGCTGGCCCGTTATGTCGACTTTGCCAATGGCACGGTCCGTCTTGACGGGACCCTGCCATTCGACTTTGCCAAACTGACCCATATTTCATTGAGTGCTTGCGGCACGGCCTATTATGCCGGTTTGGTCGCTCGTTACTGGTTTGAGAAGCTGGCCCGCATTCCCGTTGATATCGACGTTGCATCCGAGTTCCGGTATCGCGAAATTCCGATGCAACCCAATGGCCTGGCCCTGTTCATTTCCCAATCCGGGGAAACTGCCGACACGCTCGCATCCTTGCGTTACTGCAAGGAAAACGGCCAGCATGTTGCAGCCATCGTCAATGTGTCGGAGAGCACCATTGCACGCGAAAGCGACGTGATTTTCCCAACTCTTGCCGGCCCTGAAATCGGTGTCGCCTCGACAAAGGCCTTTACCTGTCAGCTTTCTGTTTTGCTGTCACTTGCAATCATCGCCGGTCGCGCCCGTGGCACCATCACCGCAGAAGAAGAACAGAGATACACCAAGGCGTTGAGCGAACTGCCCAAATTCATTCGTCAGGCCCTCAGGGAGACAAACAAGATCTCCGATCTCGCGCATGATCTCTCCAAGGTCAAGCATGTGCTGTATCTTGGCCGCGGCACCAACTATCCACTGGCAATGGAAGGGGCCCTCAAGCTCAAGGAGATCTCCTATATCCATGCAGAAGGCTATGCCGCAGGCGAATTGAAGCACGGCCCGATTGCCTTGATCGACGAAACCATGCCCGTCGTCGTCATTGCTCCCGATGATGCCTATTACGACAAGACCGTCTCGAACATGCAGGAAGTGGCGGCCCGTGACGGACGCATCATTCTCATCACGGACGAGTCTGGCGCAAAAAAGAACGCTCTGGAGAATTGCGAGCAAATCGTCATGCCCACGGTGCCGGAGATCATTGCCCCAATCGTCTTCTCCATGCCGGTTCAATTGCTGGCCTATCACACCGCAAACTTCATGGGGACCGATGTCGACCAGCCTCGGAACCTTGCAAAATCCGTGACGGTAGAATAAATCTTCGGCAGATTTAACAAGAAGCAGCTCACCTGTGAAACGCAGGTGGGCTTTATGATTATGGTTCATGCTATAAAATTGCGTCGCCTCGAATTTGCGGACCTTACCAACTATCGCACGCTCATTTCTCCGTCGCGCGCCTTTCATCGTTTGAACGGCCCCTATATGGGCATGCCAACAGAAGCGGACCAGAACAAGAAGATCATGGATTTCGGGTTCGAACTCACCAAGCCAGACCCAGGATTTAACTTTGAGCTCATTGTCGATGCAAAAAGCGATCAGTTGCTAGGCGAGGTTTCCTTCTATTGGAAAGATCAGCGAACCAACTGGCTTGAGATTGGCATCGTCATCTTCGACCATAACAATTGGGGCAGGGGAATAGGCAGAGCAGCTCTGCCGCTATGGATCGACAAGCAGCTCGCTCAAAAGCCAGAACTCGTTCGGATTGGCCTCAGTACCTGGTCGGGTAACAAGGCAATGATGGCCCTTGCACAGAAGATCGGTCTAAGGCAGGAAGCCTGCTTCAGAAAAGCTCGCTTGTTTGAGGGGCACCACTATGACTCCATCAGCTATGGCATTCTTCGCGAAGAGTGGCAGGCTTTGAGGGACAAGACCGAAGGTCACTGACGGACCTCGCCATCCGGACGCGTTCCCACATAAATGGCGCAGGATAGAAAAAACAGAGCAACAAGCAAAAACAGCCAGATCTCCGGTTTTGCCATCAACACGAATGAAACGAACCCGAACATCATGCCCGCAAAGGCAAGATATTTTGCCTTTCTGGGAATCGCCCTGTGTTCTTTCCATGCAACAACGGGTGGACCGAAAATCCGGTGCTCCAAAACCCATCGCTCAAGCCGCGGCGACGATCGGGCAAAGCAATAAGCTGCCAGAATGAAAAAGATGGTGGAGGGAAGCAAGGGCAAAAATGCCCCCACGATACCGACACCAACCAATAGCAGTCCCCACAAGAGATACAGTGATTTCTTCAAGACAAGCATGATCTTTTCCCTGGAGGCCCGATCCTTCCATCATTTAAATTGAGTAATTTACTCATATTTATTGCAGCATTTCAATCCTGCAATAAATGCCGCCTAATATTCGTGCAAAAATTGCGTTTCTTCTCCTTTTAAGTGCCAGACCAAAGCATTATCTTTAATAATAAAAATAGCAGAGCAAAACTGACAGGAGACACGCGGAATTCCTCGAATTTATCACACATGTGAAAAGAAAGTATTTAATATGAGGATCGGGCTGGCAGGCGACCTCTGTGACGCAAAGTCATGGGGCGCAGTGTTCAAACGCGTGATGGATTATCGATAATGGCAAACAAGAACGAGAAAAAAGAAGGGCCCATCGACCGCGGTCGGTTGAAGTTTGGCGCACGCATGCGCAACTACTTCCTTACAGGCCTGGTCATCGCGGCCCCGATCGGGATCACGCTTTACATCACATGGGCCTTTATCGGCTGGGTAGATTCCAACGTCAAACCCTACATCCCGAAGGTTTATAATCCCGACAACTATCTGCCCTTTTCCGTACCTGGCGTCGGGCTGGTCTTTTCCATCATCATTCTTACGATCCTGGGCTTTATAACCGCCAACTATGTTGGCCGCTCCATGCTGACATTCGGTGAGGTTCTGGTCGGCCGCATGCCGCTGATACGCAACCTCTACAAGGCTCTCAAGCAGATCTTCGAGACGGCCCTCTCCCAAAAGGGACAAACCTTCCGCAAAGCGGCGGTCATTGAATATCCAAGGCGCGGACTTTGGGCATTGGCCTTCGTCGCGACAGAAACGACAGGAGAGGTGGCGCACCGCATTGAGGAGCACGACGAGCACAGCGACAACAATGAGGGTTATGTCTCCGTTTTCCTGCCCACGACACCAAACCCGACATCCGGTTTTCTTCTCTTTGTACCGCGCAATGATGTCATCATGCTCAAGATGGGAGTTGAGGACGCGGCCAAACTCGTCATTTCCGCCGGGCTTGTATCTCCTGATTTCATTACTGAAAATGCCTCAGAAGAGGACAAGCAGAAAGCAATCGAGAAGCTAGAGCCCACCAAAGCGCAAAGACGCAGGAAAAAGCCTGCAAGCGAGCCCCAGAAATCGGTTCAGGAAGAAAAGGTCGACTGACATCGCCCCCCGATTGTCGTCACCCGGCTTTTAGCAACCGTATCGCTTCGTCGCGACCAAACAGATAAAGCAAGTCTCTCAGCGAAGCCCCGCGAGAGCCTTGCAAATCAGGATCCATTTCAACGATCAGGCGCGCTTCCTTGCGCGCCATTTCCATCAGATCCGAATGGGCTTCGGCATCGGTTACGCGAAAGCCTGGCATACCGGATTGTTTCGTTCCCAACAGATCGCCTTCGCCTCGCAATTTCAAATCAGCTTCGGCAATCAGAAACCCGTCTTCGGTTTCCCGCATCATTGCCAGTCTTTCACGTGCAATGGCCCCCAGCGGCCCCTGGAACAACAAGATACAGGAAGATGGCTTGTCACCGCGCCCGACGCGACCACGTAACTGGTGCAGCTGTGCCAGTCCGAAGCGTTCCGCATGCTCGATCACCATGATCGTTGCGGCAGGCACATCAACGCCCACTTCGATGACAGTCGTTGCAACAAGGATTTGAGCCTCGCCATCCTTGAAATGCTCCATAGCCTGCCTTTTTTCGTCAGCCCCCATCCGACCATGGACAAGCGCCACCCTGTGCCCGAACCGCTGCTTAAGGCTTTCAAAGCGGTCTTCTGCTGCGGTGACTTCCAACACCTCGGATTCCTCGACCAACGGGCAAACCCAATAGCATTTGGCCCCGTTTGCGAGCGCCGCATCAAGACGCGACACCAATTCATCCAGCCGATCAAGGCTCATGGTGCGTGTCTCGATTGGTTTGCGTCCGGCAGGTTTCTCGGTCAAAAGCGAAACATCCATGTCGCCATAATGGGTCAGCACCAAGGTGCGCGGAATGGGAGTTGCTGTCATTACCAGCAAATCGGTTGCTGCCCCTTTCTCGGATAGCATCAGGCGCTGGTGCACACCAAACCGGTGCTGCTCATCGACAATCGCCAACCCAAGGTCAGCAAAGGCCACCGACTGTTGGAAAAGGGCGTGGGTACCAATCAGGAAATCGATATCCCCCAATTCCAACGCCTTGAGCGTATCGCGTTTGGTCGCTGCACCATCCTTGCCGGTGAGCACGGCAACCCTGATTCCGACCTGATCACACAGTGGCTTCACCGAAGCAAAATGCTGCCTTGCAAGAAGATCCGTCGGCGCCATCATCGCGGCCTGACTACCTGCCTCGATCACATCAGCCGCAGCCATCAGTGCCACCATGGTTTTGCCACTCCCCACATCCCCTTGCACGAGACGCAGCATGCGTTCCGGCAATGCGAGATCTGCCTCGATGTCAGCGATGGATTGCTGTTGGCTTTTTGTCAGCGTAAAGGGCAGGGCATTGATCAGCTTCTGCTTGAGATCTCCCTTCCAGCGGCGGGCAATCCCCTTGGTCTTTTTCACCTTGCTGCGCACGAGCGCGAGAGCCAACTGGCTGGCCAGACATTCATCATAGGCTAACCGCCTGCGCGCCACCGAATGCGGATCAAGATCTGAAAGCCCGAGTGGCGCATGAATGCGCCTGAGTGCTTCAAGGAAAGGAGGCCAGCTTTCACGATCAAGCAGGCTTTGTTGCTGCCAGTCCGGCAGTTCCACAAGATCGTCAAGGCAAGCATGAACCGTCTTGAGAAGCACTTTGCCAGACAGGCCTGCGGTCAAGGGATAAACCGGCTCGATTAATGGCAACGAGGCGAAGTCATCCTCGTCGACCATATAGTCTGGATGTGTGATCTGGGCCGTGCCATGATACCGTTCCAGACGCCCCGAAACATAGCGCACGGACCCCACTGGCAACTGTCGCTCCAGATAGCCCCCCTTGGCATGGAAATAGGTGAGGGTAAGCTCATCAGTCTCATCATGGGCCAGAATACGATAGGGGAGCTGTTTCTTGTTTCTGGGTGGCGGCAGATGCTTGTCTATCGTCAGGCGCACGGTCACGATCACCCCTTCCGGAGCATCGACCAGCGATGGCTGAAGACTACGATCAATGACAGCAACGGGAAGATGCAGCAACAAGTCGATTCGTCTGGCTTCCAGCAACACATCCCCCCGCAACAGGCGCGCAAAGGCCTGCCCGAGCTTTGGGCCAACGCCCTTCAGCGAGGTCAATGACGAGAAATAGACATTCAGACGGTTCGGGCGCATCTCATATCCGCAGCGATTCAAAAATCTTCATTGCATTTGTGTCGAGCATGGACAAGTCCCGCCACAAGGTCAATAGATGTTCTCTTTTTGTTTTGTGACAGTTTGACGATCAATGGCTGACAAGCAGGTCAACAGTCGCTATACAGGGACAATCCTTCAAAGGCCCAAAAGGAGTGCCCCATGTCCCACGGTTCAACACGCAGCAGCGATGGCCTGGATGTAAGACAAAAAAAGATTCTGATGCGCGCATGGCATCGTGGCATCAAGGAAATGGACCTCATCTTCGGTCGTTTCGTTGATCTGGAACTGGACAATCTCAGCGATCAGGAGCTTTCGGAACTGGAAATGCTTTTGGACCAGCATGACCGGGATCTGATGCAGTGGCTAACCAACGAACTGCCCGTACCCGAAGCATTTGACTGCCCTCTCTTCCACAAGATCAAGAACTACCACAAGAGTTTTGATTCCGGCCTGCTGTGAGAAGAATGATTAATTATGGCGGAGGGGGCGCTTTCCTGTTATAGAGCCTGTCTCTGAAGCCGAGCCTCCGACATAATCTCCCATGACGACGATAGACAAAACCCTTTTCAGTTCGATGATGCTCCATGTCAGCCATGTCCCTGACGGGCTGGAGGGCTATGTCGTCTCTGAGGTTGCCAAGGCGTCCCTCAAAGCCCCTCGGGACAGCAAGCTGGCTGCCGTCTATGTTGCACGGGACGACAGGCGCATGAATGCGATGGAGCAGGCGCTGAAATTCTTTGCGCCCAAACTGCAATGCCTGTCTTTGCCCGCATGGGATTGCGTACCCTATGATCGTGTCTCACCGAACGCAGAGATTTCATCGCGCCGGATGACCGCACTCTCCCGCCTTGCCTATAAGAGCTTCACCGAGCCGACAATCCTTCTCACCTCTGTCAATGCCATCTTGCAGCGAGTGCCAAGTCGTGCCTCGGTAAAGAAACAGAGCTGGTCTGCCAAGCCCGGCAACACCGTTGACATGGACGCCTTGATCGAATGGCTCGAGACAAACGGCTTCCTGCGCACCCCCACAGTCCGTGAGCATGGTGAATATGCGGTGCGCGGCGGCATCATCGATCTGTTCGTGCCCGGCTCGGAAGAGCCTGTCCGACTCGATTTCTTTGGCGACACCCTGGAAAGCATTCGCAAATTCGATCAGCAGACCCAGCGTACAGTGGGGCAGTTGAAGGGCATCGATCTGGTCTCCGCCTCGGAGGTGGTGCTGACCAGCCAAACGATTTCCAATTTCAGACGCCGCTATACTGCCAGTTTCGGCGCATCAACCCGCGATGATCTGCTCTATCAGGCCATTTCCAACGGCCATCGTTATCAGGGCATTGAGCATTGGCTGCCCTTTTTCACCGAAGATCTTGAAAGCCTTTTCGAATTTGCCGAGGATATTCCCTTCATTCTCGATCCCTTGAGCGATGACGCCATTGCCGAGCGGCAGGACCTGATTGCCGACCATTATGCCGCACGCAGGGAGGCTCTGGAATCTGGTCTGGATCACGGCATTCCCTATAAGCCTGTCGAACCGGACCTGCTATATCTGAACAAGGAAGACTGGTCCGGGCTTCTTGGCTCGCAACGCAGGGTTCGTCTTTCCCCCTTCGATATTCCGGACAGCTCTCTTGAGACGATTGTCAATATTGGAGGCAAACACGGCAAGACCTTTGCCGCTGAGCGCAACGCGGACAATGTCAATGTTTTTGATGCCGTAATCGACCATATCAAGCATCTCAAGGACCAGAAGAAACGTGTAACCATCGCATGCTGGTCGCCCGGTTCTGCCGAGCGCATGCATCAGGTTCTCACAGATCACAGCCTTACCGGTCTCGTGCCCTATGAAAGCTGGCAGGCCCGTCAGGTCATCAAGCCAACGCAGGTTGGCCTCACGGTTCTGGAGCTTGAAAGCGGCTTTGAAACCGAAAAGGATGCCGTCATCGGCGAACAGGACATTTTGGGAGACCGTCTGGTTCGCTCCAAGCGCCGACGCAAGAAAAGCTCTGATGTCCTGACCGAAGCCTCCAGCTTGAGCGAAGGCGACATTGTCGTCCATATCGAGCATGGCATAGGGCGTTTCATGGGGCTGCAAACAGTCGATGCCGCTGGCGCCCCTCACGATTGCCTTGAAATCCATTATGCAGGTGGCGACAAACTCTTCCTGCCGGTTGAGAATATCGAACTCCTCTCCCGTTATGGCTCGGAAGATACCGAAGCCCAGCTCGACAAGCTCGGCGGCGTTGCCTGGCAGGCGCGCAAATCGAAAATGAAAGAACGGATCCGCATGATGGCGGATCAGCTCATCAAGGTTGCAGCTGAGCGCGAACTCAGACAGGCAGAACGCATCACCCCGCCAGAGGGGCTTTATGACGAGTTTGTCGCGCGATTCCCCTTCGATGAAACAGAAGACCAGTTTAACGCCATTGAACAGGTCTTTGACGATATGGGAGCAGGTCGCCCCATGGATCGGCTTGTTTGCGGCGATGTCGGATTCGGCAAAACGGAGGTTGCGCTGCGTGCCGCCTTCATCGCGGCGATGAATGGCAAACAGGTGGCCGTTGTCGTACCAACCACCTTGCTCGCCCGTCAGCATTACAAGAATTTTGCCGACCGTTTTGTCGGCTTCCCACTCAATGTCGCCCAAGCCTCGCGGCTGGTCTCATCCAAGCTGCTGTCCGAAACCAAGAAAGGGCTCAAGGACGGATCGGTCGATATTGTCATCGGAACCCATGCATTGCTCGGAAAAGCAATAGAATTCCGGGATCTTGGCCTGTTGATCATCGATGAGGAACAGCATTTCGGCGTCAAACACAAGGAGCGGCTGAAAGAGCTGCGCGCCGATGTCCACGTCCTGACCCTCTCTGCAACGCCCATCCCGCGCACCTTGCAACTGGCGCTAACGGGTGTACGTGAATTGTCTCTGATTGCAACGCCACCGGTCGACCGTCTGGCCGTGCGTACTTTCATCTCTCCCTTTGATGCACTCACCATCCGCGAAGCGCTGTTGCGCGAGCGCTATCGAGGTGGCCAGAGCTTCTATGTCTGCCCCCGCGTGTCCGATATTGCCGAAATCCACGCTTTTCTTGAAGAACAGGTTCCAGAGGTCAAGGTCGCGGTTGCCCATGGTCAGATGCCCGCCGGTCAGCTCGATGACATCATGACCGCATTCTACGACGGCAAGTTCGATGTGCTTCTTTCAACGACCATCGTTGAATCCGGGATCGACGTACCAACAGCCAATACCTTGATTGTCCATCGGGCCGACATGTTTGGCCTCAGCCAGCTTTACCAGTTGCGCGGTCGGGTAGGGCGCTCCAAGACGCGAGCCTATGCGCTGTTTACCGTCCCGGCCAAGAAACAATTAACCCCGACCGCAGAACGCCGCCTCAAGGTTCTGCAAAGCCTGGATACACTGGGCGCGGGCTTCCAACTGGCGAGTCATGACCTCGACATCCGCGGCGCGGGCAATCTTCTGGGAGAAGAGCAGTCCGGCCATGTCAAGGAAGTGGGCTATGAGCTTTACCAGCAAATGCTGGAAGAAGCTGTCGCCTCCCTGCGCTCCGGCGACCTTACGATCATGGAAGACAAATGGTCACCACAGATTTCCATCGGCACACCGGTGCTCATTCCAGACAATTATGTCCATGACCTGCAACTCCGCCTCAGTCTCTATCGGCGACTGGCAGATCTGGTCGAAGCAAACGAGATCGACGAATTCGGTGCAGAACTGATAGACCGTTTCGGACCGCAGCCCGATGAGGTCAAACATCTTCTGAAAATTGTCTATATCAAGGGCCTGTGCCGCAAGGCCAATGTCGAGAAGATCGATGCCGGACCGAAAGGTGTCGTCATTGCCTTCCGCAATAATGAATTTGCAAACCCTGCCGCGCTTGTTCACTATATCACCGAGCAGGGATCCCTCGCCAAGATCCGACCGGATCAGAAAATCTTTCTCTCCCGCGACTGGAAATCCGCAGGTGCGCGCCTCAAGGGTGCAGCAGTCATCATGACGCAACTGGCCAAACTGGCAAAGGCCTGAGCATGCACAGGTGCATCGACGCACCAAAACGGCGGCCCTTTGAAAACGCCCCGATAATTCAAATAGATGGAAAGCCTAAAACCGCACGACCGGATTTTCAAACAGATCCTTCAGGATCTGCTCTGCGTCATAATCCGGACATCGCGTATCCGCAAAATGGAGCGAAAAGTCGAGGGTCACATAAACCCCTTTGGAAGTATGCTGATCGATGAAGGGGCTGAGCTGAACAATGGAGCGTATCCGTTGCAAGGCCATCCGGGCTTCAAACAGATCTGTATCGGGAAAGAAACCAACCACAAGACCATTATCAAGCCGCGCCACCATATCCTCTGCTCGCATGAGCGATGATATGAGGCGTCCAACCTTTGCCAAAAGGGCGGGGCTGGGCTCCTCGCACTTGTCTGAATCGAGAGGCTGATCAAACGATATGTCGATACCGACAAAGGTCATCCCGACGCCGGCTTCTTCCTTGCTCAAAACCTCAAGATGTTCCTTGAGAAAGGCTTCAGAGTAAAGCCGCGTTACCTCATCTGTTGGCATGAGCAGGCGAGCTTCATTGAAAATATTGCGCAACTGTTGCCGATAGCGCTCCTCGCGTACCAGAAGATCAATCCGGTTTTCGAAGAACCGTTCGGAGAAGGGGAAAGACACGATGTCATTTGCCCCCGCAGCCAACCCTGCAAGCCCGTCCTCGGTTGCTCTCTTGTGACAGACCAGAATGATCGGAAACGAGAAATAGCTTGGATTGCGCCTGAGATCTGAAATGAACTGAATAAGATGCTCGTTATAGTCACTCAACTCGACAATGGCAGCATCGAAAGACTTTGCTTCCAGATAATGCTGCGCCATTGAAGGCGTCAACGCGGCGATTGTTTCAACGCTTTCTGGCAGGGCCACTTGAATCGGCAAAAAGGCGGCTCCCGCCCCGATATAAAGCAGGCTCTGCTCATCAAGATTATGCGGAGGAGGGACAACCGGCAGCCCGACACCGAACCGCTTGAAGGTTAGAGCCCTGCGCTCAGCTTCCCGACGCATCGTTGCCAGCCGCATCAGCGAGGTCAGTCTGTTGGCAATAAGATCCTGCGTCAGGGGAGGTTTCAGGACATCCGTGAAGGAGCGCATGTGGGCTTCACTCAGCGCGATGGACGCATCGGCAATCGCGACCATGGGAACCCGAGCATCCGCAAAACCGAAACTCTGCCTGAGCATTTCCGCCCTTGAAACGGCCTTGGCCACATCCTCTTTGGAGATGCCGAGCAGATCAACCAGAATGATACCGGATGCGCGGGACATGGGATCCAGATCATCATCAGAAAACAACCAATGGGACCAAACCGCGAAGTCTGCATTGATCAGCATATCCGCCCACTCTGGAGCATCCAGTCCGCGATCTTCTGTAGAAAGAATCAGAGCATGTTTGGCCATACGAGATCCCTATGCCCGAAAAACAAAAACAACCGCACAAAAAGGATCAAGCAACATTGGAAACATCGCTGGCGGCAATCAGACTGTCGCGCATAACCTTGCCATTGGTATGGCGCGGAATGGCTTCCACGAAAATGACCTCGCGCGGCCATTTCATTTTCGAAACCCCCATGTCCTTGAGGGATCCATAGAAAAGCTCTCGGCCGATATCCCGATCATCGACCACCAGCGCCGCCATCAGTTGCCCCGGCCCTCCATCGTTGCAGGGAGCAAGAAAAGCGGCAGCATCGGAAACGCCGGAACACTGCCGATAAAGATCGTCAAGGTCCCGACCCCGTTCGGCAAAGCCGCCGATTGTCAAAACATCTGCGAGGTCGCCCAGCGGCTGGAACATCGCTTTTTGTTCATCGACCTCATTTTGCACGACACGGCAACCGATCTCGGTATGAATGAAACCTTCTTCAGTTCTGGGAAGTGCTTCTCCTTCAACCATGCCGACCAGAGGATAGGCGCAATCAGGCAACATCGGCCCCTTGAGACACAATTCGCCACCAAGAACCTTGTCCTCACCGCGCGCACGTGCCTCTTCCATGCCAAACAGGAATGTTTCCATCCAGATCATCTCGGGGTCTTTGATCGATGCAATCTCTCCCACGGACACCGGACCGATTTCAGAAGGATCGCGCCTTATCTGGCTGAAGAGCACAAGTTCATGAAAGTCTGTCAGGTCAACAATCCGTGCGGCGGTTTCATTTTCACCAAAACTTGTTTGCCCGACGTGAGACTTGTTCCAGACGAGCGTCACGCTCTTGAGCTGCTCCCTTACAGGCATCGGAAGCAGATCATGGATGGCCTGCCATTGGCCTCCGGGCAGCGAAACATGCTGACCGCCGAATTCGGCCAAGGTCTGACAAAGCCTTGCATTGCTCTTGAACGCATGGAACTGCACTCGCGCGCCCACATCAAGGGCGGAGACAAGCCCGGAAACAAACCCCACCAAACCTGACAGGTGATGGGTTACGAAAATGCAATCCTCGGACACAAGATCTGTCTGCTCACTGACATAACGCGCCTGAGCCAGCAAATGATTATGACTGCGTCCTATGGGACGTCCGCGTTCGCTGCCTGCCGCACTCCAGTGCAGAGCAAGAACACTATTCGCACTAATCTGATAGGAATGCTCGAACAGGGCCTCTTCCGAAACACTGTCTTCCTCCTCCAGAACAGGAGCCAGATCAATCAACCCTTCCGGGGCGCCATCGCCAAGACAGAAGACAAAACGGATCGAAAACATGTCCGCCGCCACATTGCGCACGCGTTCGGCAACAGGCTCATCTTCGTAATGGGAGCAGCAAACGATCGCCTTCGCGCCGACCTGTTCAAGTTTTTCCTTGATGTCGGCTTCACCGCTTATCAGCGGCAGTGGGGCCAGAATCAGGCCGAGCCGACTAGCCACCAACGTAATAACCGCAGCATCACTTCCGGGCGGCAGAAGCATCGCGACGACCGTGTCTGATTTCATTCCGATACCGGTCAGAAACTCTGACAGAGCAACAACCCTGCGCCAGGTGCGAATGAAGGAAAGACATTGCGGTTTGCGTCCACTGATCGCGTGCAAATCCTGATCATCAACGAGCGCCAAGTCATCTTCTCGATCTTTTGCCTGACGGGCAAAGAGAACGTCAAGACGATCCTCACCCCAATGGCCTGATGAAGAATATTGCTCAATTTGTTCAGGTGTGGAGAGAAGCATATTGGTCCTCTTGAGAGTAACACTATCGGTTCTTCTTGCAGCAAGCTTAGCTGATTCCGCAGGAAACAAGACAGTCCCCTTGGGGAACTATCTTGGAAATTTCAGCTATTACAACAGGAAAACGCCCGATTTGGTTACTCATTTCCCTCCATACCAGAAGGTTATAGGCCGATAACCTGACAACGGACGTCCCTTTGCTTCCTTATCCGGATATCGAATCCGATTCCACAAACCGACCCATTGCTCTCCCTTGTGAAACAACGGGACGACATAATATCCATTGATCAGTGTCCTGTCGAAGGCTCTGACCGCAGCAATGAAATCTTCCTGACTGCGCGCGGCAAGCAAGGCTTCAATCATGGCATCGACGGCTGGATCATCGGCTCCAGCCTGATTGAACCAGCCATCAACGTCACGCTTTGACGAGTGCCAGCGCGAGCGCTGTTCATTGCCCGGCGACAGCGAAGCACTCCAGGACATTTTCATCATGTCGAAGTCCATGGTCTTGCGCCGCTCCCAATATTGGGCCGAGTCGACCGTTCGGATGCTCATCTTGATCCCGATCCGTTCAAGAATACGCGAGTAGACCAGCGCCAGACGCTCTTCCTCATTCGTGGTGGCAAGGAACTCGAAGGCAAGCGGAGTGCCACTTGCCGTTTCAACCATGGTGCCATCTTTCAAACCGTATCCTGCTATCGAAAGAGCTTTCAGGGCATCGGCTAGAAGCGCCCGCATCGCGCGAGTATCAGCAGCAGAAGCAGGCTCATAGGAACCGTCAAGGATCGAAGGATCGATAGTCTCGAGATAAGCGCCGAGCAATTGCTTTTCCCTCTCGCTCGCCGGCACCCCAAGGGCAGACAATTGAGAATTCTGAAAATAGCTGCCTGAGCGTTTGAACAGCCCGTGATAGAGGTTCTTGTTCACCCAATCGAAGTCGAACAGGGTGGCAAGGGCCCGCCGCACCTCTCGTTTCTGAAATACCGGCTTGCGCGTATTGAACACAAAGGCCGACATCCCGGTGGGCAATCGGGACTGGAAGGTCTTCTGCTCGACAAGCCCTTCCTTGACCGCATTGAAATCATATTGATCGGCCCAACGGGCCGGATCCGATTCCGGCTGAATGTCAAACGCACCTTTCTTGAAGGCTTCGAACATGGCGGTTCCGTCACGGAAATATTCGATTCGAATTTCATCGAAATTGTCCTGACCGACCTTGATTGGCAGGTCTTTTCCCCAATAGTTCGGATCGCGCTTCAAAACCAGCTTGGCCCCGGCGTCAACCTTGTCGAGCAGATAGGGTCCCGAGCCGATAAACTGATACATGCCTGACTTGGAGAACTGTTCCGGATCAATCGCATGCTTGGGCAAGACCGGCAGCATTCCGATCAGCAAAGGCAGTTCCCTGTCTGAACCGTCCTCAAAAACAAAGCGGATCTGCTTCTCGCCCGGTTCCTCGATCGACACGATCCGTTTGATGAGATTCTTGTAATTGGGGCGACCATGCTCTTTGAGCAGATCCATGGTAAATCTGATGTCGTCGACACCGATCGGATGTCCATCGGAGAAATGGGCCTCGTCCCGGATTTTGAAAGTGATCGAAGTCCGGTCTTCTGGCATGTCCACCCATTCGGCGATCAATCCATAAAGCGAGAAGGCCTCATCGGCGCTGCGGCTCAGAAGAGTTTCATAAACATTGTATCCGTAATCCTGATCCCACAGCCCGCGAGGCGCGACACCCTTGAGGATGAAGGGGTTGAGGCTGTCATAGCTGCCCTGAGCACCATATGTGATCATTCCACCCTTGGGTGCATTGGGATTGACGTAATCAAAATACTTGAAATCTGCCGGATATTTCGGGCTGCCATGCATGGCAATTCCGTGCGAAGGGGCTGCCTGAAGCGGGCTTGACGACAGCAGGGGACCTGACAACCCGACAAGCAGGGCACATGATACAAAGAAACTTTTTGATAAATTCCTGCGCAATCCATGCAAAGGGCGAGCGAACAACTGCGACATGAATAGGCTCCTTATGAATGAAAATTGACAGAAAAACCGGGTCTGACTCTTGATTCTACGCAATATTGGTAGCTTAACACAGACAAGAAAACATCTCCCAGTACAATTCTGACACTGGAATTTTGACACAACAGCTTGTAGAAGAAATCCGCATAGTCACTATTCTGCCCAATTCATTGTGAATGAAGAGGCAACCTTGGATTTTTCGGCTGTTGCCGGATTGCCACATTCTGGTTATGACTCGGGATGAGTAAAAATCAGACGTTCGACAAACCAACGCAATTATCTGGCATTGGTCGACCAAACTTTATCAAACGGGAATTCAGCCTTCCTGCGGAACAAAACTAAATCGGGATCCTTATTTATGGTCATGTTTGACAAGGCTTCGAAATTCATCAAGCCATTTGCGACAGCCACAGCTCTTATCGCTTCAGTCGCAATCTTCACTCCGATCACAAATGCGCAGGCGCAAACCGCTGAAACAGAACAGAATGCAGCCCCCCAATGGCTGAAATTTTGTAGCGAAGACGCCAAAACCAAAAAGCAGCTTTGTGCGATCACCCAGGAACTGAAAGCGGAAACAGGTCAGTTTCTTGCTTCCATCTCGGTGCGTGAACTGGAAGGCGCCAAACGCAAGGCTCTGGTTATTGCCATTACGCCGGGCATGCTTCTTCGCCACGGTCTGACAATTCAGATTGACAAAGGCAAACAGATAAAGGGGACTTTCTCCATCTGTTTCCCGAATGCCTGCTTCTCCGATGTTGCTGTGGATGAAACTTTCATCGAACAGATGAAAAAGGGAGCTGTGGTTTCCGTCACGGCTCTGAACCAGCAAGCACAACCGGTTCGTTTTGATCTGTCCCTGAACGGCTTTACCGCAAGTTATGATGGCGATCCGATCGATTTGCAGAAAACGGCAGAAGAACAGAAAAAGCTTCAGGACCTGCTTCGCAAACGTGCTGAAGAACAGCGCCAGAAGCTTCTTGAACAGCGCGAAAAAGCTGGCAAATAATCCGCTTTTTCAAATGTCACAGACAAAAAAAGACCGCGATCCATGTCCGATCGCGGTCTTTTCTTTTTTTACTTTGAGAAGCCTTCCTAATTCACAAGATCATCTTCTGGCAAATAGACACCTTCCTTCATTCCCTTGAAGAGCTGACGCACCTGCGGATGGCGAATAGGTTCACCCGATGTGTCCAGAAGCAAATTCTGCTCAGACACATAAGCCACATATTCCGTATCGTCATTTTCAGCAAAGAGATGATAGAAGGGTTGATCACGCCGAGGTCTGACATCTTCGGGAATGGAATCATACCATTCCTCGGAATTTGCAAATTCAGCATCGACATCGAACACGACACCGCGAAAAGAGTAGACCCGATGGCGCACAATCTGACCGATTTGAAACTTCGCTGTTTTCGTTTCTGTCATGAGTCCAGGCTCCATTATCCCTAATATCTGCCCTTCTTTCAGGCCTTGATAAAAAAGCCTATCATAGAAACACCGCCTCGCGCTATGACGTTTCCATATCTCAACCTTGCACCAATCGACCATCGGTTCCCGCCGACAAAAGGCCACTTCGCCTGTATGAGCCTTCACAATTGAAAAGTGGCAGACGTCATTTTGTTCAAATGACGCCGCCTTCATTCCAAAAATTTCCAACAGATACCGACTTGGGTATGTTGAGAGGTCACCAGCTCTGTCACGGCTGAGCGGGCGCTCTAGGCATCGAACCCATAAAGCTGCCCCATGTCAGGATCTTTCTGAGCCACCTGTTTTGCAAGATCAACAATCACCTTGGCCTGTTTCCAGGTCGCATCATCCTGCATCTTGCCATCGATCATGACGGCCCCGGTTCCATCGGGCATGGCCTCCAGAATGCGCATCGCCATCCTGACCTCATCCGGCTCGGGACTGAAGACCCGTTTCGCGATCTCGATCTGGGTCGGGTGCAACGACCACGCCCCCATGCAGCCAAGCAGGAAACTGTTCCGGAACTGCGCTTCACAGGCTTCGGGATCAGAGAAATCACCGAACGGACCATAATAGGCCTTCAATCCATACATTTTGCAGGCATCAACCATTTTGGCCATCGTATAGTGCCAAAGATCCTGCTGATAGAAGGCGCGGGACTCGAGCGGCTCTGCGTCACCAAGAACCCGATAGCCTGGATGACCACCACCAACCCTGGTTGTCTTCATGCCGCGCGACGCCGCCAGATCTGCCGGTCCCAACGAAATTCCGTGCATGCGAGGAGAGGCGCCGCATATTGCCTCGACATTGGCAACCCCTTCGGCTGTTTCGAGAATGGCATGAACGAGGATCGGTTTCTCAACCTGATGCTTGGCCTCAAGCTGTGCAAGCAACTGGTCCACATAGAAAATGTCCCAAGGCCCTTCGACCTTTGGCAACATGATAACGTCAAGCTTGTTGCCAACAGAGGAAACAATCTCGATCACATCATCCAGAAACCAAGGTGAGTTCAGGCAGTTGACCCGCGTCCAAAGCCCAGTTGCTCCAAAGTCATTCTCGCTCGCCATCTTGATGAAGCCGCGCCTTGCTTCTTCCTTCATGTCGGCCGGAATGGCATCCTCCAAATTCCCGAGTATGACATCAACCTGATTGACGAGGGCAGGGATCTTGGCCCGCATTTTCTCGATATGTGGTGGCACGAAATGGATCATGCGTTCCACCCGCACAGGCAACTCGCGATAAGGATCCGGAGCGCCAATTGCCAGCGGCTTGTAAAATGCACTCGGTGTTTTCATTTCTCTCTCCCCTTGAAAGGCACAAATCTGCCGGATCGTGCCAAGGCTCCTCGACCGCCCGGCACCTCACCGCAAAGAGTGCGAAAATCTTTGCTCCATTTGCAGCGGAAAATTGCTGCAATGCAATAAGACTGATGGGCAAGAGACTTTTTGATGGGAAGAGGGCGGAAAGAGGACGGGAAGAGGATAGAGAGAATGAGGGGAGAGCAAAGCAGCACAAACGGAAACGTGTCATGGAGAAACCGGCAGCTCCGGATCAGCCCCAACGTTTATGGGCCCACATCCATTGCTCGGGCACGTCGCGGATCCAGCGTTCGAACACGGCCTGAATTGCGGCGGTTCCCTCATAAACGTCAGCCTCGGCATCATCGGTGTGGGGGACTTTGATTTCCTCTACAAGGATCTCGAAATGCACCCCGCCCTTGCGCAGGATCCGTATCGCAACAAGCGGAGCCCCACTTTGCCTGGCAAGACGTGCAGGAAAGCTGTTGGTTGGTGCCGGACGTCCGAAAAAGGGGACCTTCACCCCCCTGATATCCCGCAAATCGGCCATGATCGCCGCAACGGTGCCCCCTTTGAGGCTCGACATGATCCGCAGCCCCGCACGATCCCCTTTGGAGAAGACACCACCACGAAACGTTGCGGCTCTCTTGCCGATCATATAGTCATGGACGAGCGGGTTTTTCAGCCGCTGGATGACAACGGACGCATCGAACCCGTAATTCATCGAAACGACGCCTCCAAGCTCCCAGTTGCCCGAATGCAGAGACACGATGATGCCCCCCACTTCATTGATCCGTGCGACCAGATCGTCATAACCTTCAGGTTGCTCGAAAAAGGAGGACGCATGCCCCAGAAACTCGTCCGCCAAAAGCCCTTCGGCAAAGGTCCGGCCCAGATTTTCCCACATGCCAAGCGTTATAGCATAGAGCTCTTGCTCGCTTTTCTCGGGAAAAGAAGCCCGCAAATGGGCCATCGCCCGCTTTTGTCGCGAGAGTTTGGGAGCCACAACCTTCCATGCCCATCCCATCATAGAGGAGGAAACTTTGAGCGGCAAAAGCCTCAAAATAGAAATCACAGCCCGGAGAACAGCATATTCGATACGGTGAGAAAACGTGACTTTCCTCATATTTATTCCCCTTGACGTCATGGTGATCACTACGATTTCTTTTAATGAATTGGCGAAAAAGTGCAAACAGGCATGTGGACAGAAGCATCACACGCATTGCGGTTTCAATCCCGCTCCAGCCACGTCACTTTTCCCGGAGCATCAAGACCGGCTCTCATCATGGCCCTGCGCAATTGTGGAACCATATTGGCAAGAGCAAGTCCGGCCATTCTTGCGCCCTGACCGAAAGGCAACGATGAGATCAGCGACATGTTCAACATGTGAACGCCTGCGGTTCTCGACCAGACATCGGAACGCCGCTCGCGCTCATACTGATCCAGAACGCCAACAGAGCCGGGATCCTTGCCATCCGAATCCTCCAGAACCTCGGCCAGAGACGCGATGTCTCTGAGCGACAGATTCAAGCCCTGCGCTCCGATTGGCGGGAAAATATGGGCGCTCTGCGCGATCAGGGCGACACGCGGACCACTAAACCGCCTGGCCACCATGCCGGAAAGCGGATAGGTTTGCGCCTCGCTGATAACCTCAAAGGCTCCATAGATGGAATGTGCGCGATCCTCCAGCGCTCTTGCAAGCACCTCCCTGTCCATCGCCTTTAACCGTTTGGCCTCTTCATCTGTCACCACACAGACGAGACTGGAACAATAACCATCCTTGAAAGGCACTAATGTGAAAGGACCAGTGCGCGTGTGAAACTCCGTCGAAGCATTGTTGTGAGAAACCGAAGCATGATGCAGATTGACCACCAGAGCCGTTTGCGGATAGGCCCATTTTCGCATGTCTATGCCGACGGTTTCCCGAACGAGGGAATTGACACCGTCGGCAGCAATGACGAGCCTTGACTGCCACAAAGACCCGTCCTCCGTTTCGATGCGAACAGCGCCTTCAACAAGGCTTACCGACTTTGCCAATCGGGGTTCACGGATCAGCAATCCATCCTCCATGCCTTGGGCAACATCACGCAAAATTCTCAGGAGGCTGGCATTGTCGATATTGCTACCGAAAGCATCAAGCCCGATCTCGGCGCTGTTGAACTCGGTTGTCGGAGCCCTGAACAGACGACCGGTATCATCAATGAGACGCATCACCCGCAAGGCCTGACCTTCCTTGCTGATAGCCTCCCAAAGCCCCAGTTTTTCAAGATAGCTGACAGAACTGCCAAGAAGCGCGGTGGTGCGTCCGTCATGCACGCTTGGCTCCGGACCAATCAGGACCGTTGAAAAACCGAGTTTTGCCATTTGCATCGCAGCAACAAATCCGGCAGGCCCTGTTCCGACAACAGCAATATCGGCCTTCTTGCATTCCGTCATAAACGCTTCCTCATTCTCTCATACGCGCCCCGGTCTTGCCCCATGGATCCAGGAAACAAGAAATCGAAGGCAAGAGCTTGTGCCATAGTCACATTCTCCATCATGGCACGGCGAAAGATTCAAGCTATATCAACATGAATAGCTTGCATTGGCCAGACAGACAGTTTCAAATACTATGCAAATTTCCATAGGTGAGGGGACCTATTGTCAATGAATATCCTTGGAGCATTTTTCGACACCAGCAGCGCAACACAATTGCGCGAGCAGATGGCCCGATTTCGCAAGGAGCATCCAGACCTGGCAAAGGCGGAAGCCAAACCGCGAATCATGCTGTTCCTTGCCATAGCCTTCGTCTCTCTGTTTGCTTGGTTTTATCTGTTTGCCATGGTGGTCGACATGGCTCCGGACATGGACATGCGCGCTCTTGGTCCGGGGATGTCGGCATTCAATGTCTTCAACGGGTTTGAGTCTCTGGATGCAACGACCAGAGCCTTTATCGCAGCGGTGTGCGCTCCTTCCGCTGCGGTTGGTCATTTCGGCATGCCCAGCCTCGATGCGTGGGGATTTGAAGACCTGACAATCGTCTTTGCCATGTGGGTGATGATGGCGGTAGCGATGATGTTGCCGACCGCCGCGCCGATCCTGAAAAGCTACGCAGCCACGCGAGAAGCCAATGGCCAGAAAAACGGGGCCTTTTCAATCCTTCTTCTGGCGCTCGGCTATATAACCATCTGGGTTCTGTTCGCGCTGCTCGCCACTCTTTTGCAATGGGGCCTTACGGAAATCCAGACCATGTCGCCCGTCATGGCTCCGGCGTCGATGGTTTTTTCCGCCTCCACCTTGCTCCTTGCCGGCATCTATCAATTCACGGCCGCAAAACAGGCCTGCCTGTTGCGTTGCCAATTGCCGTTTCCCTATTTCAACCGGCGCACCAAGCAGAGCTTTTTCCGCTCGCTCGGCGGCATTTACGTCATGGGACTGGAGCAGGGGCTTTTCTGCACCGGCTGCACCTGGGCCCTGATGGCGGTGATGTTCGCGGTTGGGGTGATGAATGTCATATGGATGGCAATCCTTGGTTTTCTCATGGCAATCGAGAAAGTCGTCCCCAATCCGTGGGTTACCCGCGGCATCGGTCTTTTTCTCATTCTCTGGGGCCTGCTTGTCTTGTCGATTTCCCCGGCCGGGCGGGCGATCCTCGGAATCTGACTGTGTCGATCAGCCCACTCCCGTTGGCCTTGTATTCATGTCGACTATGCTTGAATATCCTTACCGGATTTCAGCACCATCAACGGATGCCGTATTGATTATCACCAAACCGAAAAGAGCACGCCATGCTTCCCAACTTTCTTGAACCGACTATTCTGGCCAGTCTGCTGACCCTGACAGCCATGGAAATCGTGCTGGGCATTGACAATGTTGTTTTCATTTCCGTTTTGGTGAGCAAGCTGCCCGAGCACATGGCAAAAAAAGCGCGGGCCCTGGGCATTCTGCTTGCTCTGGTGTTCCGCATTGCCTTCTTGTTTGCACTCTCATGGCTCATCGGCATGACAACGCCGCTCTTCACGATGTTCGGTCTCGATTTCTCCTGGCGCGACCTGATCATGATCGTCGGCGGGCTGTTTCTGATCTACAAAGCGATGTCGGAAATCCATCTCGAACTTGAATTCAGCCAGGAAGACGAAGCAAAGATCAGGGCAGGCAAGACCGAGTTCGTTTTTGGAGCGGCCATCCTTCAGATTGTCGTGATCGACCTTGTCTTCTCGATCGATTCCATCGTCACGGCAATAGGCATGGCCGAACATATCGAAGTCATGATTGCGGCCATGATCATCGCCATGATCGTCATGTATGCCGCCTCTGGCCCGATCTCGCACTTCATTGAAGAACATCAGACAACGAAAATGCTGGCGCTTAGCTTCCTGATGCTCATCGGCTTTGCGCTTGTGGGCGATGGAATCGGCTTCCACATTCCACGCGGCTACATTTATGCCATGATCGGCTTTTCCGTTCTTGTCGAGTTCCTCAATATCCTCGCCCTTGATGCAAGAAGACGCCAAAAACTCTCAGAGCTTAAGGCCAGCGAAGCAAAGAATCCGGGCTAATGAAGGGGCTCGAAAAGCTGTATTAAGCAAGAAGCATGGATGCTTTTGAAAAGTCACAGAATCATGCCGAAGCGACAGCAACAGGCAGGTCTATGATCTTGTTTTGCGGACGTAAATGTGACAAAACAAGATCATGACCACTCAATTAGGGAGCAACACCCTGGACCGCGCTCGTCTTCTTTATTCTCCGGCTCTTCGTTACTTCGCAGCGGTTGCTGAACATGGTGCCATCCGTGCTGCCAGCAGAGAGCTCAATGTCGCATCCTCAGCCGTCAACAGACAAATCCTGTGGCTGGAGGAAAGCCTTGGCGTACCCCTGTTTGAGCGGGTTGGCAGACGATTGCAACTGTCCCCAGCGGGCGAAATCCTGCTGCGGCATGTCACATCAGTCTTGCGCGATTTCGAACAGACATCATCAGAACTGGACGCCTTGCGCGGCCTCAAGCGCGGCATCGTGCGCATTGCCAGTGTTGAAAGCGTTGCGACCGAATTGCTGGCAGATCTTGCAGCGTCCTTTGGCAAAAGCTACCCGGACATCCAGCTCCGAATCACCGTGACCCATTCTGACAATATTGCCCGTCAGGTGCTCGATTCCGATGCAGATATCGGCTTTTCCTTCGACCCACCCGATGAGGATCTTCTGGCGGTCAACTATTCCCATGACTTTGAAATCGGTGCCGTGGTGATCAAGGACCATCCTCTGGCGCAGAAAAGCACCTGTAGCTTTGAGGACTGTCTTGACTATCCGATCATTCTGCCTTCGCGTGGACTGTCCCTGCGTTCGGTGATTGATCGCCTGCTTGCAAAGATCGAAATGGAACCCTCGGTTTTTGCCGAAGTCAGCACCTTGCAGATGATGCGGCGACTGGCAGCGCGAGATCTGGGTATCTGTTTCCAGACCCGCATCGGGCTGCATGACAGTCTCGACCACGCCGAACTCTGCTTCTTGCCGTTGAGCGATGAACAGCTGCAATGCAACAAGCTCTCCATCGTGACTCACCATCAAAGAAAGCTGAAACTGGCCCCGGCCATGTTCCTCTCCCACGCGCAACAGTTTTTCAAACAGCGCTATCCCTGACAGCAGGCTCAAGCCCGTTGGATCACATTACGGAAACGTTACCAACGGCACTGATGACAAATTGAGCACAGACAAATTCAGTGATCATTTTACCGGCAAAAAAATCGGTAAAAGACCAAAATTTTTGCGCCATAATTCAACTTCCGTATGGATTGTCAACGAATTGTCACTTAAACAGAAGCTGAACCTTGCCGGGGTAAAAACCGGCCACATTTCCAGCCTGTCATCTGGCTGCTGAAAAGAGCAATCAGTGTTTCGTTTTGTTGGAAATGATCGATTTTGTCAAAGCTCTGATAACAGGTTGAGATGACATCAGTTCCCCTACTAGAGGCCAAAGGGATTTGCAAATCCTTTGGCAAATTGTTGGCCAATGACGCCGTGGATCTCGTCGTGCAAACGGGAGAGATCCATGCACTTCTGGGCGAAAATGGCGCTGGCAAATCCACCCTCGTAAAAATTCTCTATGGTTCGCTTGAACCGACATCCGGCGAAATTTTCTGGAAGGGCAAGCGGGTAAACCTGTCCGATCCCGCCCACGCAAGAAAGCTGGGCATTGGCATGGTATTCCAGCACTTTTCCTTGTTCGACAGCCTCAATGTCGTGGAAAACATCGCTCTTGCCCTTCCCAAAGGGCAGAATATGAAGGAGCTGGCATCGCGGATCGAGAGCGTCAGTCACGACTATGGCCTGCCTTTGAAGGCGACAAGTCTGGTTGCCGACCTTTCGGTTGGTGAACGCCAGCGCATTGAGATTGTCAGATGTCTTTTGCAAGACCCGCAATTGATCATCATGGATGAACCGACATCGGTATTGACGCCTCAGGAAGCTGAACTTCTGTTCAAGACCCTGAAACGGCTGGCCGGTGAGGGGCGTTCCATCCTCTATATCAGTCATCGCCTTGAGGAGGTCCAGCGCCTTTGCGACAAGGCAACCATCCTGCGCCATGGCAAACTCGTTGCCCATTGCGTCCCGTCAAGGGAAACGGCATCCTCTCTCGCAAGCCTGATGGTGGGCGAGAATGTCAAGGAGGTGAAGAGGCAAAAGGCGGATCTCACCGATGCGCCGATCCGGCTGCGTCTTGATCATCTGGACCTGTTGCCAGAAACACCCTTTGCCGTTGAGCTCAAGGATATCTCGCTTGAGCTGCGCGGTGGCGAACTTGTTGCCATAGCCGGTGTTGCGGGCAACGGCCAGTCTGAATTGTTTGACGCCATCTCTGGCGAACGCCAGACTCTTGCCGATTGCATCATCATCAATGACCAGCCTGTCGGAGCAAAGGGAATTACCGCTCGCCGCCGCCTGGGAGCAGCCTTCGTACCAGAGGAGCGTCTCACCCACGCGGTCGTGCCATCCCTCCCTCTTTCCCAGAATGTGCTGTTGACCCGTCACGGCTCGGACACGCCTCCGATGACCCGCAAGGGCGTTTTCATCAAGAAGACCCAAACCGGCAAGATCGGACAACGCATCTCCGTAGCCTTTGACATCAGGAAGGGAGAACCGGATCCTCATGCTGGGAGCCTTTCGGGTGGCAACCTTCAGAAATTTGTCGTTGGCAGGGAAATTGACCGGGCACCGAGTGTGCTCGTGGTATCCCAACCGACCTGGGGCGTTGACGCAGGTGCCGCCGCTCTCATTCGTCAGGCCCTCATCAATCTTGCCAGACAAGGCACTGCGGTTCTGGTCATCTCGCAGGACCTTGACGAGATTTTCGAGATTGCTGACCGCATCGCGGTGATCAACAAGGGAACCCTGTCGCGAGCCGAGCCGGTCGAGAAGATGACCGCTGAAAAAATCGGTCTCCTTATGGGCGGTGTTCACGGTGATATCGCTGATCACCATACGCCAGATACGGATCCCACCCCGGATAACAGTGCTGTCAAGGGAGGCATTCATGCGGCTTGAGCTTCAAAAGCGCAATGCACCCTCCAAGAGAATGGCCCTGCTGTCACCGGTCATGGCGATCATCCTTACGCTGATAACCGGTGCGATCATGTTCAAGCTTCTCGGCTTTGACGCATCCAAAGCGCTTTTCGTCTATTTCGTTGAGCCATTGCTGGATAGCTGGAGCCTTCAGGAGCTTGTCGTCAAGGCATCGCCTCTCATCCTGATCGCGGTTGGGCTAACCATCTGTTATCGCTCCAACAACTGGAATATCGGCGCAGAAGGCCAGTTCACCATCGGGGCCATTTGCGGATCCATTCTGCCGATCATGTTCCCAGAGTGGCAAAATTATGCGGTTTTCCCGATCATGCTGGCTATGGGCGCACTGGGGGGAGCCTTGTTTGCCTATATCCCCGCATTGCTCAAGAATCGCTTCGCAACCAACGAAATCCTGACCAGCCTCATGCTCACCTATGTGGGGCTGTTGTTGCTGGACTATCTGGTGCGTGGTCCCTGGAAAGATCCCGAAGGGTACAACTTCCCCGAAAGTCGCCTCTTTCACGACTATGCCCTGGCGCCAAGCATCATCGAGGGCGGACGCATGCATATCGGCGCCATCTTCGCGCTCGTGGCTGCAATTGTCGTTTTCATTCTCTTCATCCGCACTCTCAAGGGCTTCGAGATCAAGGTGATTGGCGAAACCCCAAGAGCCGGGAATTTTGCAGGCTTCTCCCAGCAGAAGATGACCATTTTCGCATTTCTTGTTTCTGGTGCCTTGACAGGGCTTGCCGGCATACTGGAAGTGTCGGGCCCGATTGGCCAGCTCCGTCCGACCATTTCGCCAGGTTATGGCTTTACCGCGATCATCGTCGCCTTTCTGGGACGGCTCAACCCTATCGGGGCTGTTTTTGCTGGCCTTCTTCTCGCGCTATCCTATCTGGGTGGCGAGGCTGCACAGGTTGATCTGGGCGTATCGGAGAAGACTGCCAAGGCCTTTCAGGGAATTCTTCTTTTCTATGTGCTCGCCTGCGACACACTCATCAATTACCGCATTCGCGTCATCTGGACAAAGAAAAATGCGCAGATCAAAGAGGCTGCCTGATGGAATTTGCTGACGCTCTGCTGGTCTCGATCGTAACCGCTTCAACCCCTCTGCTGCTTGCCGCCATTGGTGAATTGATTGTCGAGCGCTCAGGGGTGCTCAATCTCGGTGTCGAGGGCATGATGATCATCGGAGCCGTATGCTCCTTTGCAGCGTCCCTGACATCCGGCAATCCCTATATTGGCATCCTCGCCGGGATGTTAGGTGGCTTGCTGATGAGCCTGCTCTTTGCCTTTCTCACATTGGGGCTGGCTGCCAACCAATATGCCACCGGGCTTGCGCTCAGTCTGCTTGGCCTCGGTCTTTCCGGCATGATCGGCGAGGCTTTTGTCGGCACGCCCGGCATCAAGCTTCCGACGCTGGATATTCCTCTGTTGTCCGACATTCCCGTTATCGGCAATGCCATATTCAATCAGGATATCCTTTTCTACATTGCCATCCTTCTTGTCGTCGGAGTGAGCTGGTTCCTGTTCAAGACCCGTTGGGGTCTGATCTTGCGAGCCGTAGGCGAGAACCACAATTCAGCCCATGCACTGGGATATAATGTCAATCGTGTGCGGCTCTTTGCGGTGTTGTTTGGCGGCGTCTGTGCTGGCCTTTCCGGCTCTTATCTGTCCATGGTCTACACCAATCTCTGGATCGAGAACATGACCGCGGGACGCGGCTGGATCGCGTTAGCCCTTGTGGTCTTCTCTTCCTGGTTGCCGGGCAGGGCAGCCGTCGGAGCCTATCTCTTCGGGTCTGTTCTGATTCTCCAGTTCCACGCTCAGGGTGCAGGCTGGGCAGTACCATCACAGCTCTTGTCAGCCTTGCCATATATCGCAACGATCATCGCGCTCATCTTCATCTCGCGCAATCGCAATGTGACCCGGGTCAATACACCTTCCTGTCTGGGACAAGCCTTTGTCCCGGATCGCTGATCCATTTCGATCAGCCCCATTCTGCCAAGTCAACGGCAGCAAAACAAACGATGCCCGCATCATTTCGAAACGAGGGCATGAAAGAAACGAGAAACTTCACAAGATCCGGAATCGGATCGAGCAATGAAAGAGGGAAGCATCCAATGCGGAAACTTTTTGCAGCGGCAGCAGCCGTCGCACTCGGCCTCTCAGCCACCATGGCTATGGCTGCGGACAAAACCAAAGTCGGCTTCGTCTATGTAGGCCCTGTTGGCGACATGGGCTGGTCCTATCAGCATGACCAGGGCCGTCAGGCAGTCCAGAAATATTTCGGCGACAAGGTTGAAACAACCTACGTGGAAAACGTTTCTGAAGGCCCTGACTCCGAACGCGTCATCGAGAAACTGGCCCGTGCAGGCAACGATATCATCTTCACGACCTCCTTCGGTTTCATGAACCCGACCGTGAAAGTTGCCAAAAAATATCCAAACGTGAAATTCGAGCATGCAACCGGATACAAACGTGACCCCAACGTTTCCACCTATGCAGCCCGTTTCTACGAAGGCCGCTATGTGATCGGCCAGATCGCTGCCAAAATGACCAAGTCCAAAACCATTGGCTATATTGGCGCAACTCCGATCCCGGAAGTCATCCGTGGCATCAACTCATTCATGCTCGGCGCACAGTCCATTGATCCTGACATCAAGGTCAAAATCATCTGGATCAACAGCTGGTTCGATCCAGGCAAGGAAGCCGATGCAGCAAAAGCTCTGATCGACCAGGGTGCCGACATCCTTGTTCAGCATACCGACTCCGCAGCACCGCTTCAGATCGCAGCAGAGCGTGGCGTTTATGGTTTTGGTCAGGCCTCTGACATGATCAAATTCGCTCCGAAAAACCAGCTGACCGCCATCGTTGACCATTGGGACGAATATTACATCTCCCGTGTTCAGGCTGTCATGGACGGTACCTGGAAATCCGAAGACACCTGGGGCGGTTTCGACAAGGAAATGGTCCATATGGCAGATTTCACCAACCTGCCTGAAGATGTCGTCGCCATGGCAAAAGAAACCGAAGCCAAAATCAAATCCGGCGAACTGAAACCGTTCCAGGGTCCGATCTTCAAACAGGACGGCACACAGGTCATCGGTGAAGGCGAAGTTCTTGACGATGGCACGCTGCTTGGCATGAACTGGTATGTCAAAGGCGTGGACGGCAAAGTCCCACAATGAGGCTAGCCTCAGGGCAAAGCTGAATTCCCGAATTTCGACACCCCCTGAAACCTGTTTTCAGGGGGTGTTTTCTTGCTAAATGTCAACCCGTCTGCTTCGGACACCAGATCGACGGCCGTGATGCCAGAAGGCGACCCTCGGCATCGACCCAAACCGGTTCCGCCAGCAACTTCATTTCCCTGATGCGAAGATCTGGAATGTCAAACCCCATCGAGTGGGATACCGCATGACGAAAGCCCGGCTTTGGGTTGAGGCCCGGTTCGATATCTTTGCGGCCCATTTTTAAATGATGAGCGATGTCCCATTCATGGCAAACCCCGTCATGACGTGTCACGACCCAGCAATGCATGTCATCACAGCGATCTATCTTTTCCTTCGGGAAAAAATAACCGGCAACATAACCTGCCTCGAACCCGGCAGCCCTCAAGGACGCGATGAAATAGGTATTGATATCGACGCAGGATCCTTCCGCAATGCCGCATCCAAGCGCGGGAATCTCGTCGCATCCATCATAATATTTTCGGGCCGGATGACCATAGCTGAAGCGCTCGGCAGTCGCGCAGGCAATCGCAGCGATACGATCCCGCCCACAAAGGTCAACCCCTATAGACTGCGCTTCACTGATCAAGGCGTCTGCGGATCGCGTGAACCTGCTATCATGTGGAGTAAAAAGAGCATCGGGATAACGATCCCCGTTCTCCTCGAACTCATACATGATTGTAATTTCGTCATTTTCCGGCTCAAGCAAAGCAAAATTCTGACCCGTATTGGCCTCACGAACCAATTTCATGTCCGCACCTTGAACCGCAAATCCCGCCGCTCGTTCATGGGACGTATCAAGACCAAGAGGAGCAAGCAGCATTCCCCTGGGCTGGCTTGCATCCACTGTTACCAGAACAACATCATTCATAATCTAAACCACCAATTGAAACAGGAGACCGGACAGAACAGCACCGACGATCCCAAAACCAAGATAGGCGAAAAACACCCCGCGCTTGACCAGAGACCAAACGGCGGCCATTGCGGGGAGGGAACTGACAGCTCCCGCCACCATGAAGGACATGGCAGCACCCGCACTCATCCCCTGTTCCATCAAACCGGCAAGCAGCGGCGGAGCAATATAACTGTTGAGATAGGCAGGAATTCCCACCACCGCAGCGACTGCTATCGGAACGATCCCCGTTCCGCCAACAAGTCTGGCAATGACAACAGCCGGAACATAAGTGACGAGCACGCCCTCAAGCATATAGGCCAATGCCAGCCATTGTACGAGGAAAGTGCCATTCGTCATGACTTCAGAGCGGAATAGGACAATCCGCTTTTCCTCTTTCCAGAACGCCCAAACGGGTCGGCCTGAGAAAGGAGAGGGGCCACAGCCGCATGACGAGCATCCGACCGTATTCTTTTTCAAGGGATCCCTGAACAAACCCATCTTCATCGCATAGGACGTGGCATAACCACCCAATAACCCCAGGGCGATTGCGGAGATGGCCTTTCCCACTGCAAAAGGCCAGCCCAGCGCGGATGCCGTGATCAACAATGTCGGCGGATCAATGAGCGGAGAGGAGAGCCAGAATGCCATCACCGCAGAGAGCGGAGCCCCCAGCGCCAAAAGCCCAGCAATGAAGGGAATGACCTCGCATGAACAAAAGGGAGCCAGCCCGCCAAACAGGGCCGCAAGAAATATCATCCGAGTTTCTTTGCCCTTGAAGGCTTGTGCAACAAGCGTTTCTGCTCCGGCTGCCTTGAGAAAGGCAATGAGCAGCACTGCAAAGACAATAAACGGGATTGTACCTGCAAAGGCCCGTACCGCAATGCCCAAAACACTCACAAGATTGTCAGGATCCAGAAGCGCAATAACAACCGGTACGAAAACAAGGATGGTCAGGGGCGATTGCAACAACAAAAGCAGCACTCTTTGCAAGGGCAAGGCTTGCCGGGTCGTCTCACTCATCGTTCATATCGTCCCTTTGACACTGGCCAACGCCCGCATCAGCACAGCACTCGCTCAGAATGAACTGGGCAAGTTGCTCCAGCCGATCATAATTGGCGTGATTGCTGACAATCCGGCCGCTCTTTTCCTGAAGGACAAGATCAGCGGCCACAAGAAATTTCAGATGATGGGCCAATGTCGATGGCGCTATGCCTGTCCGCGCCTGAATATCACCGACACAAAGGCCATCCTTTCCCGCACGAATGAGACATCGAAGCACTGCAAGACGAGCTTCCGACCCCATGGCAGCGAATCCTTGTGCGGCAAGTTCATACATCATTTCCCCTCCATTATTCTATAAAACTAGTTATATAGAAATGTGGAGGGAAACGCAACAACAACCGTGATGACGACTGGTACATCTTAGACCCTTGAAATTTTTACTTACTTGGAGCAAAATAGAGAGTGTTGATGTTTCAATCACCAGACATTTCCAGGGCAGTATTCCAGGAGCCGATTATTTTTGGGGGACCGTTCTAAAGAATGCTGTCTATGAGGTCTAGCCTTTACGGTCGGGCCTCATTTTTATTGGGCGAATGTTTCTCTCCTTGCGCGCCCGTTTTACCCATTTTTTCCCTCTTCCAATTCGACATCCCGATTTCTTCTCGAAAATCCGAAACCGGACCTAATCAATGGTCTAAGGAACAAGCGCTAAAAATCTGCCAAATGAAGCGCGCGTAACAGCTTCGTGTCAGACAAGCCTCTTATCATGGCCGCGCGGTTACCCCCGGAATCGAAGAAGGGGAAACCCGAAGTGGAGGAGAAAAAATGATTTCCAATATTCTACGCGCAGCTGTTGCTGTCGCAACTATCTCGCTTGTCCCCGTTGCTGCTCAGGCTTTTCAGCCAGAAAATCCAGAATGCATTGCGCCTGCCAACCCTGGTGGTGGTTGGGATTTCACATGCCGTCAAGTTGGCAAGTCCCTTCAGGATCTGGGCCTTATTTCATCCACCATGCAGGTCGTCAACCTTGCAGGTGGCGGCGGTGGTGTTGCATATGCAGCTGTCGTGAACAAACGCGGTGACGACAATGATTTGATTGTCGCAGCTTCATCTGCAACCGCAACCCGTTTGGCTCAGGGTGCCTATCCGGGCAACACCATGGATCAGGTTCGCTGGGTTGGTGCAATCGGTGCTGACTATGGCGTGATTGCCGTGGCAGCCAAAAGTCCAATCCAGAATCTGGGTGAATTGATTGATCAACTGAAAGCCAATCCGGCCAAAGTCTCCATCGCTGGCGGTTCTGCTGTTGGTGGCTGGGATCATCTCAAAGTCCTGATCGCTGCCAATGCCGCTGGCATCGAAGATGTTCGCAAAGTCAAATATATTGCCTTCAATGGTGGCGGTGAAGCCGTAACCCAGTTGCTGGCAGGCTCCGTTCAGGCTTTTTCCGGCGACATCTCAGAAGCAAAAGGCTTTGTCGATTCAGGTGATATCCGCGTGATTGCCGTTCTTTCTCCTGACCGCCTTGAAGGCGACTATGCAGTCTTCCCGACCGCAAAAGAACAGGGCATCGATGCAATCGGCGCGAACTGGCGTGGTTTCTACGCTCCGAAAAACATGAGCGACGAAGCTTATGACTTCTGGGTATCGAAAATCGACGAACTCTACAGCACCGATCTCTGGAAACAGGTAAGAGCCAACAATGGCCTTGCCCCTCTTGATCTGCAAGGGGCCGAATTCGAAGAATTCGTCGCAAACTCAGTCGCTCAGATTCAGAAAATCTCCCGTGACATTGGCATTATCAAATAACAACACATTGCTGTGGCGGCTCATTTTGGGTCGCCACAGGCACGCTGTCAAAAGAGGGGATCATGAGTGACCGAATCTTTGGAGTCGTCGGGCTCCTTCTGGCTTTGCTCTTTGCATATTCTGCCCTGCTAATCGAGGAAAGCTTTCTCTCCGATGTCGTTGGACCCAAAACCTTCCCGCTGATCATTGCAGCAATTCTGGGCCTGTCTTCCATCGCAATTATCATGAAACCGGATGCCGAGCCAAGCTGGCCGCGCCTTGTTCAGTTCGCTGAAATCATCGCAGCGGTTGTCGCAATGGTGCTCTACGCCATTTTCCTGCCCGAAGTCGGTTTTGTGATCGCAACCGCCATCGTTTCCGCCTATTTGACATGGCGTCTTGGCACGACCCCGATTGGCTCAATCATCGTGGGTATCTCAATATCGCTTGGCATCTATGTCATATTCCATCTCGCATTTGGCCTGTCGCTGGCCAAAGGCCCACTCGGTTTCTAAGGGGGACGAACAATGGAAACTCTTTCGTCTCTTGTAGACGGTTTTGCCATCGCGCTGACTTTTCAGAACCTCATTCTGGCGCTGCTTGGCTGCTTCCTTGGCACCGTCATGGGCGCTTTGCCCGGACTTGGCCCGTCAAACGGGGTCGCGATCCTCATTCCTCTGGCCTTTTCTCTGGGGCTGGGCGCAACACCATCCCTGATCCTGCTGACATCTGTCTATTATGGAGCCATGTATGGTGGCCGCATTTCCTCAATCCTGCTCAACATCCCCGGAGATGCCCCAGCCCTGATGACCTGCCTTGACGGCTACCCCATGGCCTTGAAGGGACGAGGCGGGGAGGCTCTGGCCCTATCCGGTTTTGCGTCTTTCATCGGCTCATTCCTTGCCACCTGGGGCCTGGTTCTTCTGGCACCACAATTGGTCAAGATTGCCCTGATGTTTGGCCCGGCCGAATATTTCGCCCTCTTCGTCATGGCCTTTGCCACCCTTGGCGGTGTCTCATCCACCAACCAGTCGAAATCTGCCTTTGCCGCCATGCTTGGCCTTGGCCTGGCAACCGTTGGCGTCGATACACAGACCGGCGTTCCGCGCTTTTCCTTCGGTATCGTCCATTTCTATGATGGCATAGACTTCCTTGTCGCCATCGTTGGCCTGTTCGCACTCTCGGAAGTTTTCATCTTCATCGAAAACCGCCATGGCAGCGCCGACGCATCGGGCAAGAAGGTCGAGCTTGGCCGCTTGACCCCGTCATGGAAAACCTTCATGGGCAGTGTGCCTTCGATCCTGCGCACCAGTGTCGTAGGCTTCATCGCCGGTGTCCTTCCGGGTGCAGGAGCGTCTCTTGGCTCGTTCCTCTCCTATTCGATGGAAAAACGTTTGCTCGACAAGAACGGCACATTCGGCAAGGGCGATCCGCGCGGGGTTGCAGCCCCGGAAGCGGGCAACAATGCTGCTGCTGGCGGCGCTCTGGTCCCGATGCTGGCGTTGGGCGTACCAGGCTCAGGCACAACAGCCGTTTTGCTGGCTGTTCTGCTCGCACTCAACATCACGCCCGGCCCACTGCTGTTTGCCAACAATCCCGATGTTGTCTGGGGTCTCATCGCGGCCTTGTTCATCGGCAACTTCCTGTTGCTGTTGCTGAACATTCCCTTTGTCGGCATTTTCATCCGGGTGCTTCTGGTCCCACCACGCATCCTGATGCCCTTGGTCGCCATGGTCAGCTTTGTTGGCATTTACGGTATTGCGGGGTCGAGTTTCGACCTGATCGTGATGGTCGCGTTCGGTATCGGCGGCTGGGTCTTGCGCAAGCTTGATGTTCCGCTTGTACCGGTCATCCTTGGCATTCTGCTGGGCGACAATATGGAAAACAATCTGCGCCGCGCCATCACCATTTCCGACGGTGACTGGACAGTGCTCTTCCACAGCCCGCTTGCAATTGCTCTATGGACCATTTCCATTGTCGGTTTCATTCTTCCGATCTTTGTCGGCCGCTTGATGCCGAAACGGGTGAAGAAAGTCAATAAAACCGCGCAAGAAGAAACCGCCAACTAAAAGGCGGATATGGTCGGGGTGCAAATCCCGGCCACAACAAAAATGAAAAAGACAGGAAATCGGGAAATATTTCCGATTTCCGGTTCGTTCCCCGCAATGAATCATTCACACTAGCGATCGAACCAAACTGAAAACATGACCGGAATATGCTACAAGGCCTCCTTGTCGCTTCATTTCGGCATCAAAAAGAACGGGTTCAAGGATTTTCATCCCTGTATCCAGAATGCCTGATCGTCAGGCCAACTTATTACTAGAACACCATGGGGCAGCTTCTCCGAGAAACCTCGCGGTCAAGACGATACAACACCGATGGGCTTGCCTGTCTGGTGTCTGGAGGACGGCGCTTGTGAGCGACGAACTGGACTTTTACACGGTCGATCCGGACCGGGAGCCTGAAGAACGAGCAGAGATCGTCAAGCTCCTCGCCGAATGTGGTCTCGATTATGAGCAACATATCGAGGCGTTTATCGTCTGCCGAGAAGCTGGCAAACTGGTCGCCTGTGCCGGTTTTCAAAAAGGCATCATCAAGGATGTCGCCATCACCTCGAGCATGCGGGGCGGGGCATTGAGCCTCCGTTTGGTGAGTGAGATCACCTATCTGGCCCACAGCCGAGGCTATTCCACGCTCTTTGTCTATACCGAGCCCCACAATGCCGAGTTTTTCATGGGCTGCGGTTTCTATCCGCTCGTCGAGGTCCCAAAGCAGACGACCCTGCTTGAGAACACTCCGGTCGGCATCAAATACTACTGCAAGACCCTGACACGGCAGCGTGTCGAGGGCAAAAAGATCGGTTGCGTCGTTGCCAACGCCAACCCCTTTACCCTCGGACACCTCTATCTCATCACAGAAGCGGCCAAACGATGCGAATGGCTGCATCTGTTCATCGTCCGCGAAGACGCATCGCTGTTTTCCTATAGCGACCGGTTCGAACTGGCCAGAAAGATGACGGCAGACATTCCGAACCTGACCTTGCATGAGGGATCCATGTATATGGTATCGCGGGCAACGTTCCCCGCCTATTTCTTCAAGGACAAGGGAATGGTCGGACAGTGCCGCACTGCGGTCGACCTGCTTCTGTTCCGCAAATATATCGGGCCGTCCCTTGGGATCACACACCGTTTCGTCGGAACCGAACCATTCTGCGACACCACCAGAAAATACAACAACGACATGAAATACTGGCTTCAGGAACCCAGTTCCGTCGCCTGGCCGGTCAAGGTCGTTGAGCTTGAACGAACGAAAAGGGATGGCATAGCCGTTTCCGCTTCAGAAGTGCGCCGACTGCTCGCCAAAGGCAATCTTGAGCGCATCAAAAAGCTGGTACCTGCGCCAACCTACGATCTGATTATCAATAAATATGTCGACAAGCTACATCGGTCCGATCCTTGAAGACCCCATTAGCAGCCTGTCTCGACCAGCAGAAATGAGAGGATTGCACAATGCAAATCACAAAGGAGGCGCTGGCAGGAACGCTTGAATCGAGCGATCTCTTTGTCAGAATTTCTCCCACAGACGGACCGTTGGAACTGATCGTGAAAAGCGAAGTGGAACATCAGTTCGGCGACCAGATCAGACATGTCGCGATGCAGACCCTTGCCCGCTTCGAGGTTTCAGACGGGGCAACGGTCATAATCGAGGACAAGGGAGCGCTCGATTGCGTCATCGAAGCCAGACTTGAAGCGGCCATCATGCGCGCATCCGACGAAGAAACGATAAAATGGGGGACACGCCTGTGACACTCCGCAGATCCATGCTGTTCATGCCCGGCTCGAACGCAGCAATGCTGTCGACGGCCTTTGTCTTCAAGCCGGACTCGGTCATGTTTGACCTTGAGGATGCAGTCTCCTTGCGCGAGAAGGACGCGGCTCGCTTCCTTGTCTATCACACGCTCAAATCCTCGCTCTATGACGGGATTGAACGGGTTGTCCGCATCAATCCACTTTCCACGCCCTTTGGTCGTGACGATCTTGAAGCGGCGGTGAGGGGTGGGGCCGATGTCATTCGCCTACCCAAAACAGAAACCGCTGCCGACGTCGAAGAGCTGGAAGCCTGCGTCAAGGAAATTGAATTGTCCTGTGGCCGTGAGGTTGGCTCAACCATGCTGATGGCGGCCATTGAATCCGCTTCCGGTGTGGTCAATGCTCTTTCGATTGCACAATCCTCATCTCGCATGATGGGTATTGCACTGGCAGGGTTCGACTATGTCACCGACATGCAGACCGAACGCGGTGATGGCACAGAGCTTTTCTATGCCCGCTGTGCCGTACTTCACGCAGCCCGCGCAGCCAAGATTGACGCCTTTGATGTGGTCTTCTCCGACCTCAATGACGAAGCAGGTTTCTTGCGGGAAGTCGATATCATCAAGCGACTGGGCTTCAACGGCAAATCCCTCATCAATCCGCGCCAGATCGAATTGCTGCATCGCGCCTATGCTCCGACACAGGAGGATGTCGACTATGCCAATCGCGTTGTCGCCGCAGCCGAGAAAGCGGAAAAGGAAGGGCTTGGCGTGATTTCCCTCAACGGCAAGATGATCGATGCACCAATCGTTGAAAACGCAAAACGCGTCATAAGCCGGGCAAAGGCTTCAGGGGTGAGATGGTAAGATGATGAACACCAAGAACCAGACAAATGGCACACGAAGCCAGGGCCAGACCACCGCTCATGGTGAGTTGGAACCCTTCACCACCTTCAGCGCCTACTCGCCTTATCTTGCTGATCCCAAAGCCAAACTTGACAGAAAGATCGTCGAGAGCATCGAAGAAGCGGTCAAAAGAAGCGGCCTCAAGGACGGTATGACGATTTCCTTTCATCATGCCTTCAGAGAAGGGGACAAGTCGATCAATCTGGTTGTCGACATTCTCGCCCAGATGGGTTTTCGCGACCTGACACTTGCCTCCTCATCGCTGGTATCGGCCAATGCGCCACTCATCGAGCATATCAAGAATGGCGTGATCCGGAAGATCTATACCTCCGGCATGCGTGGCAAGCTTGCAGATGCCATCTCGCACGGCCTGATGGATGAGCCGATCACCGTCCATTCCCATGGCGGACGCTGCGCCCTGATCTATCGCGGCGAAATCAAGATTGATGTCGCCTTTCTTGGCGTCTCGGCCTGTGATGCCTTTGGCAATGCCAACGGCTTTTCCGGACGATCCATGTGCGGCGCTCTCGGCTATGCCATGGTAGACGCGCATTTCGCTGACAAGGTCATCATGTTGACTGAGGAAATCGTCACCTATCCGAATGCTCCGGCCAGCATCCGGCAGGATCAGGTTGACTGGATCGTCCAGATTGACGAAGTGGGCGATCCGGCCAAGATCAGCGTCGGAGCAGCAAGGGCAACCACCAACCCGCGCGAACTGCTCATCGCCCGGCTCTGTGCCGAAGTCATGGAACATGGCGGCTATTTCGAAGACGGTTTCTCGATGCAGACCGGAACCGGCGGCTCATCCACGGCAACGGTCCGCTTTCTCGAAGATCGTATGAATCACAAGGGCATCAAGGCAGCCTGGGCTCTTGGCGGACAAACCGGTGGCATGGTCGATCTGCACAAGAAAGGTCTCATCGACACGCTTCTGGACACCCAGAGCTTTGATGCCGTTGCGGCCAGATCTCTTGCCGAGTCGCCAAAGCATGTCGAGATCTCGGCCCACTATTACGCCAACCCACTTTCCAAGGCTGCGGTGGTTGACCGGCTCGATATGGTCATCCTGTCAGCACTGGAAATCGATCTTGGCTTCAACGTCAATGTTCTGACCGGATCCGATGGCGTCATGCGTGGGGCATCAGGTGGCCACTGCGATACCGCAGCCGGGGCAAAATTGTCCATCGTGGCAGCTCCTTTGATCCGTTCACGCATTCCAACGGTCGTCAACAAGGTAACCACCCGCGTCACACCCGGCGAGACTGTCGGGGTTCTTGTGACCGATCATGGCGTGGCCGTTAACCCGAACCGACCGGAGGTGGCAGAACGTCTGAAAGGGGCTGGTTTGCCGGTTCTGTCGATTGAAGAGCTCTACGAGCGGGCCATTGCCATCACCGGCAAGCCCAAACCGATCGAGTTTCTCGACAAAGTGGTGGGCATCGTCCGCTATCGAGACGGAACCGTGATCGACATCGTTCGGCAGGTCGCAGAATGAGTTCAGACGCTCGATGCCAGTCAACCCAGAAGCCTGACAGGACAGATCAACAGCAACCGGCAGCCCATGAGGTTGCCGGTCCGTTGACTGTTCCAACTGATCAACTTCCTGATTTTCTTGGCAATCTGGCCTATCAGGCCCTGATAACAGAAGCGACTCTGACACCGAAGCCGGGCCTTGTGGACATGCGCAACAATGGCGCCCACAAGGATATGACCCTGGCAACATTCATCGCCAGTGCGAATGCATTGCAACCGCTTTTCGCCGAATTCGTGCGTCTTGGAATATCAAGCCATAGCAAAGCATCCAACGAAAGCTTCGCACGGCTCCGCTTGCATGGGATACGCTGCGAAAAGACCATGAATGCCACGACAGCGGGCATTAACACCCACAAGGGGGCGATCTTTGCCTTTGGCCTTTTGCTGGGAGCGGCCGGGCGTTGTATTGGGCGCGATGAAACGCCAGGCCCCGCAAAGCTTTGCGAAGAAGTCAAGTTTCTGGCCCAGGGACTTGTAGAAGTGGAACTTGATAGCCGCAGTGAAACCGCATCCACGGCAGGCGAATATATCTATCAGCGCTATGGCCTTAGCGGTGCACGCGGCGAGGCTCAATCCGGTTTCGAAACCGTCCTCAAGCATTCGTTACCGGTCTATCTCAAACTTCGACAAAACAAAACCGACTATGAGGCGGCACTGCTTGCCGCCTTGCTGGAGCTCTTTGCCTATAACCGGGATACGAATCTCGTGGCACGAGGAGGCATTGAGGGCATGTTTTTTGTCCGCCATCAAGCCCGTGCTCTGAAAGAAAAGGGCGGTATCTTTGCGCCCGACTTCGAACAATGCTGGTGTGCACTCGACGACACGCTCATCGAACGCAACCTCAGCCCGGGTGGCAGCGCCGACCTTGTCGCCGTGACATGGTTTCTTGGCGAACTCGACAAACTTGCCCCAAATGACCATGGGCATAGCACATGAAACAAGATGAGTGGACAAAAGGCGACCCTGTCACCATCGACCAGATGCTTTTGGCCAAGGACAGGAGGGTGGCAAGACGCCATAAGGCTCTTTCAGACTTTGACCAGCCAACGATTACTCTTTCCGTCGTCATGCCCGGCCCCATAAAGGACTGCCCGCTGTCGCGAACCATTGCGACAGAGGCCCGCAACGCGCTAGGAACCCTGTTCGAAGAAAAGAATATTCGCTACCGCCTGCTCATTTCCGAGGAACCGCCTACCGGACCTGAGGCCCTCTATTCCGTGCAGATCGAGGCGAAACGACTCAAGCACTTTGTCATCGAGCTTGAAGAAAATCACGCTTTGGGACGTTTATGGGATCTCGACATACATCGCCCCGATGGCACAGCAATTTCTCGCAAGGACCTGGGATTTCCAGCCCGCAAATGCCTGATTTGCAACCAGAATGCCCACGCCTGTGCCCGCTCTCGTGCGCATGGCCTGTCGGACACGATCATGGTTATCGAACAGACATATCTCAATTGGGCAACACATTCCAAAATATGAACTTGTTTGCCCGTGTAATTCCCGAAATTGTTGTAGAATTATAATGAACTGAATAGACTATGCGTGAACAATAAGACGTGAAATTGAAAGGGGGGACATATTGGTAAGACAATTGACAGATCCGGAGGTTCTGGCAGAGCTTGAACGTCTCTCGAAAAGCTACAATTTCATTCTCGTTCCCGGTTTCAAGAATAGCGGTCCAGAACATTGGCAAAGCTTTTGGGAAAGAGATGTTGGTATATTCCAGCGCATTTCCCAGCGTCGTTGGGATCAGAAGGACATCGAGCTATGGATTGATGCCATAAGGCGCCATACCGACGAACTCAAACATCCCGCCATTCTGATCGGCCATTCACTGGGCGCTCTGGCGTCGGCATGTGCAATCGCGGCGGAAACCCCAAAGGTGGCTGGCGCCATGTTTGTTGCTCCGGCAGAGCCACTCCGTTTCGAAGTCGAAAACCGCATTCCCATGTCCAGGCTTTCTGTTCCCACCACACTGGTCGCAAGCCACAATGACAAGCTCCTGACCTTCGCTCGGGCACAATGGCTCGCTGACATGTGGGGCTCTGATTTCATCGATGTGGGAGAGGCGGGGCATATCAACTCGGAAGCAGGCTTTGGTCGCTGGCCCTACGGCCTGACCATTTTGCGCGATCTGGTCAATAAAATCGAAGAAGCCGCCTAAGAGCCTCTTCCAAGCAGCTCTCTCCCTGTTCCGGTTGTCCCAGCCCAAGACATTAATCCTGTCTCCCAAGAGTTGAGTCATTCTGGAAAATACTGTTCCACACTTCGAGAAAATTCTGTCGTTTCAGCTTGTCGAGATAGGTCAGAAGTGCGATGTCAAGTTTGATCGGCAAGTCGGCATTGGTACCACTTGCGGGAAACTTCTCCTTGCGCAGCCGGGCATTGATGGGAATGAGATAAGAATTCTCGGCAATCGCCATCTGCCCCGCATCTGAGAGCAAAAACTCGACAAACCGCTCTGACGCAGCCCTTTGGGTCGTGTGTTTGTAAACAAATGCAGTCCGCGACATGACAATCGTATAATCGGAAAATTCCAGAACGCCCAGATTGTCGTCTTGTCGGCTCCTTTGCAACGCGTATGTGCCAATCACGTTATAGCCCAGAATCAACTCATTGGAGGCAACTGCATCAAGAATGGCGGACGTGAACTCATAGGTTCGCATCTTGGCCCGGCTGAGGGCTTCGATCACCCGAAAAACGCGGTCACTCTGAATGGCATCCTGTGTGATGAAGAGATAGCCTGCACCTGAACTGTTGGCGTTGTAGGTTCCCACCTTGCCCTCGAATGTATCAAGATTGTCAATCAGGAGATCGGCAAGCTCGGAATGTGTCCTGGGCAGAGGAAAGTGGGAGAGGGCATTCTTGTTGTAGAACAACACGATCGGCTCATAGGTAAAGCCGAACAGCTCATTGCGCCAACGCGCCCAATTGGGAAGCTCTTTTGCTGCATCCGAGTGAACGGGCAAAGCCAGTCCCTCATTGACCAGCTTGACTTGCAAATCCATCGCCGAACTGATGACCACGTCAATGGAGCGATCCCCTCGATCCCGAGCCGAATAGACCAGATCAAACAACTCGTTGGAGCTGACCTCGTGATAAATGGTCTCGATTTCGGGAAAAACGCGCTCAAACGCGACGAGAACGGACTGAAAGGCAGCCGTGTCCGTGCTACCCCAGATATTGATCCTGGTTTCCGCCAATGCCAAATGCGACGAGAAAATGAACAACACCGTCATCCAGATGCGGACAAACGCAAACCGTGGAAGCAACCGCAAGCGATCAATCATGCAGCAAGCCCGCTCAGACATTGGAAATCCTCCTGCGAAAATGCAAAGCCACCTCAGCGCCACCAAGCGAGGATTGTGACAGGCGTAAACGAGCCCCATGGCTCTTTGCGACTTCCTGAACGATACTGAGCCCCAGACCCGACCCTTCGCCATTGCGTGCCGTGGTGTAGAAACGCTCCAGAACACTTGCTCGTTCGTTTGCAGGAATACCAGGCCCCGCGTCTTCCACCGTCAGGACCAACTGCCTGCCTTTCGCCTTGAGGGAAATGACGATCTGATTGTTCGCAGGACCATGCTTGATGGCATTGTCGATAATATTCCGGATCGCCTCGCGCACCGAAATGCTGTCACCCACGATCAGATCCGCATCAGGCTTACCACTTTCAAGAGCCGGATCGATAAACAGGGAAAACTCGATATCCGATTTCAAATGCTCCCGCAGAATTGTCTCAAGAGTGGACTTCACGACCTGCGCGAGATGAAACGCATCCTTAATCTTCTGATCAGCCCGATGAATGACCATTGCGTGAGCGAGCAGCTGATTGGTGAGATGGATGGTCTGCTTGCTCTGAAGAGCGGCACGGTCCAGCCGATTTCTGAACTGGCTTTCATCCGTCTCCCTGGCGGCCAGCTCGAGATGGCCCTGCAAGGAAGACAGTGCGGTTCTGATTTGATGTGTCACATCGGCTATGAAGGCCTGAGAATGATCAAGGTTATCCTGAAGGCGCGAGATGAAGCTGTTGATGGACCGGATGAGACTGGCGACTTCTCTTGGGGGGGAAATGGCCAGCGGCGTAAAATCCGAGATGTCCCGATGCCGCAAGTTTTTCTCGATATCGATCAGGGGATGAAGAACCCGATTGATACCGATCCAGACGAACAAAAGCCCCAGAATGGTAATGAACAGGGCAACAGCAAACCCGCGCCAGAACAGGTCCGCAATCATTTCATGTCTAGCGATACAAGTTTGTCCGATCTGGGTAATGACCCATAGAGATTGATCATCCCCGGTCAGGAGTCGTGCCTGCTGCATGAAGCGAACGGGCTCTCCGCTATAGGCATCATCCCAGTAAACGGGCCGTTCGCTGGGCTTGTAATTGCTGGCAGAGCGAAGGTCATGAGAGGAGGTAATCGTCCGGCCATCTTGCGTAAAGATCCGATAGAAGATGCGGTCATCCGGAGCAAGACTCAAAATCTCGAAGGAAGAGTAGGGGATGTCAACTGTAATTTCATTGGAAATGATATTTACACGCTCAAGAACCGCCAGGCCTGCTCCATGCAACAACCGATCATAGGACCGATTGGCGGCCTGCTGCGCATACCCCCACAGAGCGATCGAGAAAACCGTCAGAATGGCAAGAAAGACGCCGCCCATGCTCAAGAGCAGCCTCTGCCGCATGGATCTTTGTGTCAATCGCCGTCTTGATCTTACCATCTTTGACAAAGAGCCCTTTGATACCGCACCTTAACTCTCATCCATATGCCCGATATATCCGAGCCCACGAATGGTCTTGATCAGAAATGGCGACCCATCGAGCTTCTTTCGCAAGCGTGTCATCGTCTGCTCAATGGCATTGAGGCTGGGCGGCCCATCAAAATTATAGATCTTGTCGGCAATTTCCTCCTTGGTGAGGACACGATCAAGCCTTGTCAGAAACAGCTCGAGAAGCTGGACTTCCTTGTTGCGCAATTCCACTTGCTTGCCGTCGATGCTGGCGAGCTTTGAGTTCCAATCGAAAGTGAAGTTTCCGGCCCTGAAGACATTCTGCGCAAGGCCTGACTTGCGGCGAGCCAGAACCCGGCAACGGGCCAGAAGCTCGCGAAAGTCAAAGGGTTTGGTCAGATAATCATCAGCACCGATCTCAAGCCCGATAACGCGATCATCAATTTCAGATCGGGCAGACAAAACCAGCACCGGCGTATCAAGGTCCCTTGCCCGCACCGATTTCAGTATATCAAACCCACTCCGGCCCGGCAGGTTGATATCGAGCAGAATGAGATCAAACTCTTTGTGGCGAAGAATATAGTCGGCATCATTGCCATCACTCTCGTGATCGATCACATGCCCATCTTTTCGGAAGCGCTCTACCACCGCCTCTGCGAGCGTCTGATTGTCTTCCACCAATAAAACTCTCATGAATACCGGTCGCCTCTTAAGCCCTCATGGGCTGATCCTCTCCACGCACGATAAGGATCACATGGTATCAGCCTCGAACTTTCGTGTCAGTGGTCAATAAGGGTAGATCATTACGTCCTTAGCCTAAGCAAAAGGCGAAGATCGCAGCCATTTTGAACGCATTCGTGGGAAACGGGGAAACACCTGTGCAATGAGACCTTCAAGCCCGAAGAACCACTTGGGTCAAAGGGCAGGGCAACAAGCCATGTCGCGTCTTGCGCGTTGCAGCCAGCCCGGCAACTTATGTGTGAATCGCCCGATTGTCAGGCTGCTTTCATATTGCCGGAGACCCTGAAGCCGTTATTGTGATATCTAGCAATGCGTGCGTGGGTGCGACTCGCTCGTCAACTTTCGGAAGTCAATTCATTTCATATGAAATCGACAATCAAACAAAGGAGAGACTTATGTCCATTTTGAAAAAGGGCCTCAAAGGCGCACCTGTCAAACGTCTACAGGAAGCACTCGGCATCGATGCGGATGGCGACTTCGGACCTGCAACCGACAAGGCGGTTCGCGAGTTCCAGAAAGCCAATGGCCTTGCCGTTGACGGCATCGCAGGGCCCGACACATTCACGGCAATGGGACTGCATGAACTGGTCCTGCTGCGAGTCGGATCGCGCGGCGCGACAGTTAAGGCGATGCAGGAAGATCTGGGCATTGGCGCAGATGGTATTTTCGGGCAGGGCACGAAAAAGGCCGTCATGGCCTTTCAGGAAGAAAATGGTCTGGTGGTCGACGGCATGGCCGGTCCTGCTACGCTTGCCAAAATGAAATCCTTCGAAGCGGTTGTGACCAAGGACGTCGTTGCAAAAGCCGAAGTCACGCCAGAAGAGGAAGAATTTGAGAGTGAAGATCTGCCAGAGATCAAAGGGGCCGATTTCGTAAAAGGCTCGGCAGCTGAAGCAGCTCCGAAAAAGTCGGTTTGGGGCCGCGTCAAAGGCTGGTTCAGCTAATCGCCCCGTCAGGATCAAATGATATCATCGACAACAAATGGCCTCATCCGAAGGGTAGGGCCAATTTCTTTCTTGGCGGCCGCTCTTGGACACCTGAAATTCAGACCACCCATCAGACAGCAACCACACCAGTCCTACCAACCCACCCAGTAAAGGATCGCTTTTTCAATCCTCACCTTATCCAGATCATGTGATGTGAATGAAAAGCCTTTTCCGCACGAATACTTCCCTTCATCTTCTTCTTTTGAAAAACCAAGATCCTCAAGGCAAAATTCCGATCTGCTTTGCGCATCCAAAGATCCAGATAGACCGTGACGCAATTTGATGCTTTCTCTTTTTCCTGAAGCGATCGTTACGCTGAATTTCCTTTTCTTGGTGGCCCCGCTTTTCTCGTCCGTAACCCAAAGCACTCCGCGAGCGAGCAGAGAAAAGGGGCAGATGTTTTTAAACTTAAGAACGACAACGTGATCGTCACCGACAAAACCAATGTCTCTTTCTGCACATCTGGCAGACCTTTCCGCTCCCCCACCTATGAAATCATCCTTGGTCCAAGAGCCAAATTGCCAATCGCTAAACGGCCTTTCCTTGGTATATTGCTCAGCCAGTTCGATATTATTATTCTTCCATTTCACGACCAGATCTTCCACAAAGCTCTCATCTTCGTATGGAAACTGATCTGGAAAGGCTTTACTTCGATCCTTGAGCGCAGAAATCATTTTTACGTAAAGGGTATCCAGAACGACCCGTGCCTTATGGTGCTCGGATGACAAACTGGCAGGATCGAACCTTGAGAGAATATCGTCGACCAAATTGTATATTTCCTGAATATAAACAATATGGGTTCCGACCTCCGCATTGTCTCGCGCGTCTTCCTCGAGCTTGAGCAAAGCATAGTAAGGACTGTCAAAATCAAGCAGGAGATCGTGTCTGATTTTCGCATGTTTCGTTTTATTGGTTGAATTCGCCATTGCAGATCTGATCTCAGACTTATAGATGTTCCGCAAATAGTCGCGGGCGAATTGATGCCATTCGCCAAAACTGCTTTTTAGTGTCTTAAGGAAGTAGGATTTGGCCTTATCCTTATCGTGCTCTACTCCTTCGCCGTCATACCAAATCGCTCCAAGCTTAGGATAAGCAAGCTCCACCCCTCCGGCTTCAGCTTGTTCCAGAAGAGATTTTGCCTTGAAATGATTTTTGGGAAGACCTACATCGCCCTCCCAATACATATTGCCTGCGTCGAGAGCACTCTCAGGGTGACCGCGCGCGGCATTTTGTTCGTATAATTTCAGGCTGTTGGCAACGTCTTTGGTTACGCCATAGGATCCTCTACTCATATATTTCGCGCGAAAATATGAAGCAAGCATATGACCGCGTTTGGATGCAACTCCGTAGATTCTTATGGCTTCAGCATTTTTCCCATTCGCGAGCAGAGCTCTCCCGAGCTGGAAAAGCAATCTGGGATCACCATTCTCGGCGGCTAGGCGGCATGCCTTCACTGCTTCCTCGGCATGATCTTGTAGCTTATTCCACGGAACTCCCGCCAAGGAGTGGGTTCGGTCAGCCGAATGAGCAGCCAGTTCATCGCATCGTCTGGCAGCCTCGACACTCTCCCGATCGGCATCGAGTTCCTTGACTTTCATTTTCGCCAATTCGGCGAAAGTCCCTTGAGGATATTTGTCGAGATAAAGCTGGATCTGATCAACAGACTGGCTTTGCGCGACAGCATTCCAGAAGGCAATCTCTGCCGCTGACTGCGCCAGCGCGTGGTTTGAAAACATGGAAAGGGCAAAACAAGCCGAAAGGGCCAACATGCACTTGCGAACAGATCGTCTGAGCCAGACAAGTTGCAACATTTCGAAAACCAATTAGCGCAAAAGAGAAACAAAAATATGAAATATTAGACTTCGACATCATGAAAATGTCTACATGCCAAAAAGTCTCGACAATTGTCTTCAAACGTCTTGTTGTCAAATCGAAATGGTTTTTATCATCAATATGCTTGCCATCGGGCAGAATAGTCTTGCTACTGTTTTCGCATGCGAAACAAGCACTTCCCCGCCAACATTTTCTACAGCAAAGCTCAGGCTATAGGCCGATCAGCGTCACCGATATTTTGGCAACTGTCGGAACGAACGCCTGCGCGGATTTTTCCCGCAGGCGCGTTGAACAACCCTTCCATGTTCCCTCACTCCGGATTTCCCGGAGCAAAGGGATGATTAAGAGATTTGTAGTAATCGAGCGTATGACCCGGTTTTTCATGCCCTTCAGGAAGGGGAAGGCCCGAGACTTCCATGAAATAGGCGATGCAGGCATCTCTCCACCATTTCGCCTCCCTCAACTGGATCGCAAGATAGGCTTCAATCTGCGCAAAGCGCCGACAGTCGACATATCCCTTCAACTCTTGCCAAGTTGACTGCATGACCTCGACATTCGAAATCCCGGTGTCGTAACGGATCACCAGACTGTCCCAAAGGCTTTTGCCAGACTTCATTTTGAAATCCCAGGCGACATGGTGAAACCACAGAAGATATTTCTCATCGAATCCGTGCTTGTCGCCGAAAAGCCCCCACAATTCCGGAGCATATTGCCTGATCGCACCGCTTCCCCTGTCAGTCCTGTCAAACCCGATACCGGCTTCATCTGCCTGATTATAGTATGAGGGGTTCCACTCCGGTCTTTTCAGATCATCAATCCACGGTCCGGGACCATAATGGTGGCCGGTCGCCATCTGATGGTGCAGACCGAACGGCGTCATATAGTCGACAAGCGTTTCGTGAGAAGACATCATCATCTCGACCACAGGCTCGACAAAGGCCTCGTCACTGCAAAAGGTAAGCCTGACCCACTCCCGCGCGATATCCTCGGAGTTGAGTTCAGGATTCCATGCCAACCGGCCAAAGGCATACCAGTTGGCCTGATTGAAAATACCACCGGTCCAATCGCGTCCATTGCCGATATTGGAAACAGCCGCCATGCCGGTGAAACGCTGCGGAAATATCTCACCCTGGATGATGCGCGCAACGGTAGAGCCTTCGCCGTCGGCATAGGTATCGAAGCGAAGAACCTCTTCGAAAGCCTTCCCCAAATAGACCAGATGCGTGGCCTGACCGAGATATTCCTTTGTCACCTGAAACTCCAGAACAACAGGTGTTTCCGTAATCTGCCCGAATATCGGAGAGAATGGCTCCCGTGGCTGAAAATCGATAGGACCGTTTTTGACCTGCAACATGATATTGGGCAGGAAAGCCCCATCCAGTGGCTTGAACTCATCATAGGCCTCGGTCGCCCGATCCGTGCCCGGATCAGAAGCGTAGACAAATGCACGCCAAATGAGAATTCCATCATGCGGTGCCAGAGCCTCTGCAATCATGTTGGCGCCATCCGCATGACTTCGGTCATAGTCACCGGGCCCCGGTTGCCCTTCGGAATTGGCCTTGACCAGAAATCCGCCGAAGTCTGGGATCAACTTGTATATCTCGGCAACCTTGTCCTTCCACCATTGCCGGACAAGCGCGTCCATGGGATCGGCGGTCTCCAGACCATCGAGCACGCAAGGCGTTGCAAAATTGACAGCCAGAAACACCTTGATTCCGAAAGGACGAAAGATGTCGGCCAGCTTCGCTGCCTTTTTCAGATAATCGCCATTGAGGATCATCGGCGAGGCATTGACGTTATTCAGAACCGTCCCATTGATACCGATGGAGGCATTGGCACGCGCATAGTCGGCATATCGCGGATCCTGATAATCGGGGAGGGTCCACCAGTCCCAGATGGAACTCCCCGCGTAACCTCGCTCGACACTTCCATCAAGATTGTCCCAATGGTTGAGCATTCGCAGATCAAGCTTTGGAACGGACGCCAAATGGAGTTGCGAGATGTCCATGCCGCTTTGCACCATGCGCAGAAAGGCAAAGCATCCATAGAGCACACCCATATCATCATTGCCGACAATCAGGGTTACGCTGGCATCATCAATCTCGACAGATTTGATCAGATAGCCTTCCTTGCCCAAAGGCTCCAGCAAGAGCCTCTGCTCTGCGATCAGAGGATGATCTTTTGCCGTGCCAAAAAGAATGGCTCCATCGAAGGGAACCGTCGTTGACACACAGGCGAACTCATCAAGCAACATGGATGACAAGCCACGCTCAAGCTCCGTACAGGCAATAGAAAGCGTTTGGCTCATCGCACCCGACATGAGCCCTCTTATGCGCGGCTTGAGTGCGTCGATTGTCTCCAGTGGCAACGGCGCATAACGGAGCCACAATTTATAACCATCCTCAGCGGGTTTGTTTGCAAAGCACTCGTCGATGCAGTTGCACAAAAGGGATTTTGGTATGTTTATCAGTTGCTTATTCATTCAATCTCAACCGTTGAACCCGTTTTCGAACATACAAGTTTGCAAAGAGGAATACTGTAACCCGGCTGGTTGTCGGGAACTTGAGTGCAAATGCCTTGCATGGACGTCTCGACCCGCTCATGGGCGGGCGCATCATTGCTCAAATAAAAAGGCTGGCTGTTGGTTTGCTTTAGGGGTGTGTGGGGGGGACCAACAGCCAGCAAGTTTACACGATAGCCAGCTCATCGCTGTCAAACAGATGCCAGGCGTTTTCGTCTGGCATAACTTTCAGCATATCTCCCCGTTTCGCTGCAAATTGACCGGGCTGATGCACCAGAATCTCTGTCCCGTCAGCAAGAAGCCCATGCAGGTAGGTATCCCGTCCATGTTGCTCCGACACCGAAACAGAGAAATCCCAGCCTTCTCCTTCGTCACCAACAACCTTCAAATCTTCAGGGCGGATACCAAAGCTGACAGGTTGATTGTCCTCAACCGGCCTTTGGCCTCTCGGCAAGGCAAGATCGCCCAATCCTTCGGCGGAAAAGTTGAACCCGTCTGCCGTGACAGACGTTGCCTTGCCATCAACAAAATTCATGCGAGGAGAACCGATAAATCCCGCAACAAACTTGTTGTCCGGCTTGTTGTAAAGCTCGAGCGGCGCGCCAACCTGTTCAATGACCCCTTTGCGCAACACGACAATCTTGTCAGCCATGGTCATGGCTTCGATCTGATCATGAGTCACATAGATCATGGTGTTGCCAAGCCGCTCGTGCAGGGACGAGATTTCGAACCGCATGACCACACGCAATTCGGCGTCAAGGTTTGACAAGGGTTCGTCAAACAGGAAAATTTTCGGCTCACGCACGATGGACCGGCCAATGGCAACGCGTTGACGCTGACCGCCGGACAATTGTGTTGGCCGCCGTTTGAGCAGTTCATTGATCTGCAACAGCTTGGATGCATCCTGAATGCGCCGTTCGATCTCGGCCTTGTCCATGCCGATATTCTCGAGCCCGAAGCTGAGATTCTGGCGCACGGTCATGTGCGGATAAAGGGCATAGGACTGGAAGACCATCGAGACCCCGCGATCTGCGGCCGGGGTTCTGACAACGCTTTCCCCGTCGATCAGAATATCGCCGGAAGAGGCGGTTTCCAGCCCTGCAATCATGCGCAGAAGAGTTGACTTGCCGCAGCCTGACGGGCCGACGAAGACAACGAACTCACCGTCTTCGATATCCAGATTGACATTTGGAATGACCTCGACGGTGCCGAATGTCTTATTGAGATTTTCGAGTTTCAGATTTGCCATGATACTGATCTCACTTATTTAACGCCCGTCGAGGCAATGCCGGCGGTGATATAGCGTTGCAGGAACAGGAATGCGAAGGCGAGAGGCAGGGCCGTGAGCGTGGTCATGGCCAACAGCAAATGCCAAACGATCCCGTTTTCATTCTGGAAACCGGCAAGCGCCAATTGAAGGGTGTGAACTTCCGGACGGTTAAGCACGATCAACGGCAACAGGAAATCGTTCCAGCGGCTCATGACCGAGAAGACCGCAACCACTGCAAGGGCAGGGGTGGAGAGCGGCAGAACGATCCGGTAATAGATCTGCCATTCCGAAGCATGGTCCATGCGCGCAGCTTCGAGCAATTCGTCCGGAATTGTCAGCATATATTGCCGCAACAGAAAGACCCCGGTCGGCGTTGCCACTGCGGGCAGAATGACGCCCCAGAGGCTATTGACCAGCCCAACTTGCGAAACGATCAGATAGGTTGGCACCAGAATGACCGTAGGCGGCACCATCAGCGTTGCAATGATCGCAATAAGAGCAACCGTCGACCCCTTGAACTGATATTTGGACAGGGCAAAGGCAGCCATTGAGTTCATCACCAGAGTGATCAGAGTGGCAACAATGGTGATAAAGGCCGAGTTATAGATATTGAGCCAGATATTGCCGCCAGAACTGTCCAGTAGCTCCTCGTAATTCTCGATAGCCAAATGGAATTTTCTGACAGGAGTGGCTTTCTTGACATCAATCGTAACGCGCCCGGCACCCGGATTTTCGGGATCCACCATCTGGGCCCGAATGCCCACCCGGCGGATCTGTGCCATCACTTTGACAGACCCGTCTTCCTGAACAACCTCGAACAGGGGCAGGGGGGTCTTGTATCCCTCGACCTCAACCTTTTCCATGGTGACAGGCATCAGGGTCGGCGGATATTCAGACAAGTTCGCCGGTTCCTTGAAGCTGGAAATGAATACCCAAAGGACGGGCAAGAGCATGACAAACACGCCAAGAAGCAAGTAGCCATAGGTCACCCGGTCGGCCCATGTCATTTTGATCCCGCCCTGCTTTCTGGTCAGAAAGCGAACAAGGTTCGGACCGTTTGTCTGGGATGCTGTGTCAGTCATTTCTTGCCTCCCGAAATTTTCATCTGGATCATCGTGAAGATCAGCAAAGCAGCACCAAGAAGCAGAGATGCAGCAGCAGCAAGACCATAGTTGCGCGGCTGCGCAGCAAAGCCGGTTTCATAGATATATTGAACCAGAAGCATGGTAGCCGAACCCGGTCCACCACCGGTCAAAACGTAGATTTCGTCAAAGGTCTGGACAGAGCGGATAACGGCAAGAATGAACACCACCAGCAGCACAGGCCGCAACATTGGCACGGTGATCTTTGAAAAGACCCGCCAGGCAGAGGCCTTGTCCATTTTCGCCGCTTCATAGACATCGCCCGGAATGGATTGCAGCCCGGCCAGCAGAATGATCATGAAGAAGCCCGAGTGAGCCCAGACGGTCACGAAAATCACCCAGAAAAATGCCCAATTGCTATCGGCAAGCCAGCTGAATTTTTCTGCACCGAAAAACCCGAGAATACCATTTAACAGGCCATTGCGCTGAAGGATCCACTGCCATGTCATGGCAACCACGACCGGCGACAGCATCACGGGAAAGAAGAATACGCCGCGGAAGAAACCGCGCGCCTTGATCTTGCCATTGAGCGCGACGGCAGTAACCAGCGCAATGCCCATCATGAAGATCACCTGCAAGGGCACAAACATCAGCAGGTTGCCCAAGGAACGCCAGAACAGATCGCGCGAACAGCTGGACGCGTCTAGATAGTTTTGGCAATCCATCAGGGTTGAGTAATTGTCTGAACCGATAAATCTGCGGTCCTGAAGATAAAGATTGTCGCTTCCCGTAACGGAATAGATAATGTTGATGATTACGGGGAGTAGAGAAAAACAGATGACGCTGAGCAGGTTAGGGGTCAGAAACAGCCAGGGCAGTTTTTTCAATCCCAAACGCCGCTGAGCCCATTTCCAGAATGGTCCAACCGCGCGGGCAGGTAAGCTGGCCACCGTACCGAGCGTTCTTGAAATCGCTTCACTTGCCACGATATCACCTCCCTCAAAGTTGGGCGGCACCACAATTCGAGCCTCGTGCCGCCCTTTGGTTGTCGCAATGCCCTATTTTGCGGCCTCAATGGCGAGACGAACGTCCTGATCGATGCGCTCAAGGGCGGTATCAACATCCATTTCGTTATTGAGCACCTGGCTGATCCGCGTTGTGAGGGCATTCATCATCGCCCGTTCGAACGCCCAGCCCTGGAAATTGTAGGCCGCCGGTGCCATTTTCGGGATCTGACGGATAAAGGTGGAAAGACCTTCCTGAACCTTCGCGGAAACACCGGGATATTCGATGCCGCTATCGATCATGGACTTGGCGGTCGGAATATTGACAGCCGAGGCGATCAGACGGCGCAGATTGACGTCTTCCGCTGCAAAGGCGAGGAACTTGCCGACAAGCTCAGGTTCTTTGGTGTGTTTGAACCCTGCATATGCGCCGCCACCCGGCATGACCGTGCAGGAAGACCCGCCGCAAGGCGCATCAACAACCTTGAATTCGAAGAAGTCGCCAACTTCACTGTCGAGGCGACGCAGCTGCCAGGACCCGCCAAAATAGAAGACCGCAGCCGCATTGACGAAATCGTCAAACTGATCCCGCATGGTCGACCCACCGACTGCGCCCCAAAGATCCATAGGCATGGTGCCATCGCGATGCCATTCTACAAATTGCTCGATCGCTTTGCGCAGACCATCATCAATTACCGGCATTCCCTCGTCATCGACAAGCTTAGCCCCATAAGAGATAGCCATGGACGCAAAACGATGACCGGACCGGTCCATTTCCATCGGGAAGTCGGTGTTGGTTGCCTTGGCCACTGCCTTGGCGGCTTTGCCCCATTCTTCCCAGGTTGCTCCTTCTTTCGGCAGGTCGATCCCTGCCTGCTCGAACAGGGTCACATTGACGAAGCCACCATTAACCGTGATGGAGTCCGGCAAACCATAAATTGCCTTCGGATCTCCGTCCTTGCCACGAAGCCAGTTGAGAACTTGCCCGAACTGCGTTTCAAAATAGGCGTTGTCAACATAAGGCCGAATATCGAGATAATATTTAGACAACCCACCCAGATCCGTTACCAGCGAAATGTCAGGCCCTTCACCCGAGGCGAGCTGAACGGGGAGACTCTCCGCTATGGATTGATAACTCACGACCTCGAGATTCACTTTGGTGCCCGGATTGGCAGCCATGAAATCATCGACAATCGGCTGAAAATTCTTATCGAGGGCTTGAATGGTAATTTCCTGAGCGCTTGCCAGCGAACTGAAAGCGCAAACACCAACAGCAAATATAGCTGCACTCAGTTTAAAACTGCTGTGCTTCATGTTCATCCTCCCATGAAAACGGAATTGAATTGAAAAATAATCTACCATACTAATTAATGGTGTCAACGACCTGTTGGTTACTAGATTCTCTGAAGTGCACAGAACAAAGCCAAATCGAGATGAACAAAATTTTTTCATATCGCAACATTTGGATATTTATAAATGGAATCAGGTCCTTGGAACCGGACAAAAGATAAATGCCGAGAATCGAAATTTTCTGTGATTTGCGCCATGAACGACAAATCTACCACCAAGGGAAGAGACGTCAGACGGAATACACGCATCGTCAGGATCGTTCTGAAATCGGAAAAATCAGCAAATTTTAGGGAGTTAAAGGCTCAAATTGGCCCGATACCATGGTTTCGAGAATCAGGACAGAACGCATCAACGGCTCCCGAACAATACACTCTACCCTCAATCTCTATACGCTTTTCAGAACAAACGGGCTCCTTTGACATGCGTTTCCACGCTCAATCCTCCCCGGTTTCAAGCGTCAATACTGTAACGTTACAAGACTTGAACCATGAATTGCATGCCATCGATTAAGTCAAAAAACTGACAGGAACTCTCTTCTCATTCCAAATCTATCGTGGTATGGTAATATAGTTTCAAAATTCTATGGGTGCATTTGTTCGCATGCCGACAGGCCTCATAGTCGAACAAAGGCACGTCGGATGACCGAAAACAATCTTGATTTCTTGGGTCCTGTAGATTTCTCTAGACCGATCGGTCCACAAATCCTCAGAAAGCTGAGGAATGCCATTATCCGAACATACCTGAAGCCGGGAAGACGCGTCTCAGAGGCTGGCGTAGCCGAAGCCCTCAATGTTTCTCGCCAGCCGGTGAGGGAAACCTTCATTCGCCTGTCAGATCAGGGCATGCTCGAAGTCCGCCCCAAGAGTGGCAGCTGCGTGCCGCAAATCTCGATCTCCAAGGTCATCCAGATTCAGGCGGTTCGAGAAGCGATAGAGGCTGATGTCGTGCGCAACGCCGCTCGTTTGCTGAGCGCAGGCCAGATCGAAGACCTGAACGCAATCCTCAAGAAGCAGGAAAGTGAAGACGCCGAAGAGTCGTCCGTTTTCATGGAGCTGGACGATCAGTTCCACAAGGCTTTGGCAATTGGCGCAAAAATGCCCCATGCATGGAATGTCATTGAATCGCAGAAGGCGCTGATGGACAGAGTGAGCTTTTTGTCATTGAGCGAGTTGCCGTCTTCCGCCCTGGGTATTCAGCACAAGACAATCGTTGCGGCCATCGCCAATCACGATCCCGACCGGGCCGAGTCCGAAATGCGCACCCATCTACGCGCTGTTTTGAACGATCTGCCAATGATCGTTCAAAAATACGGATCCTATTTCATCGAATAGAAGCGAGCAAAAATACAGCCTTCCCCTTGCAGCAAACAGTCGACATGCTTCAAAAGCCGGGTTTGATGCCCATTGCACATTATCCACCCCTCAAGCCCTCAAGGCACCAATTGAGGAAAAACAGGCAAATGAGCATCTGAATGTGGCCTTTTATACCAGCCTTTGAGCCCCGGACGTTAACATGCTTGTTTTCCCACTGTTTCCATAACCAATTTGCTGTTCCATTTATTGGTTTTTTCCGCTTCAAGTCTTTGTGATGAAACGTCCATATGTTATTGGATTTCCGTTGACCAGATACTATCTTGGGAAGCAGGAAACGATTTATTTGGCAAAGGCCATTAAGCTGTGATTAGCTAACTGAGCCAAAAAATGTGATCGAGTTTGGAGTTTGTCATTTTGCTGTCTTGGCTGCCATATCAAATCAGACATTTGCCTCGCGCCGAGGATCGCGATGCGCGGCGGCGTTGTGCGCTGGCAATCATGGGGCTGGCAGTCTCCTGCATCTTTTTCACACTTTCCTCCGAGGCCAATGCCTTTGATCTGTTCGGTTATTCTTTCAGTTCCGATGGCATCAAGAAAGTGTCAGAGACCAAGCCAACCGCAGACATACCCGATCCCATCAGTTACAAGGTCAATCTGAGCAGTTCGGATGAAGAGCTCACCGAGACATTTGAGGCCGCTTCCTTGCTGATTGAAAAGCAGGAAGAGCCAGCCTCAGGCACTTCAGGCCTGTTGCTCCGCGCAAATAGTGACCAGAAGCGACTGATTGCGGCCCTCTATCAGCAGGGTTTTTATGGCGGCACGGTTGACATCATGGTCAATGGCGTCCGCTACGACAAAATTGCGCTCGACAAAAATCTCAGGGGTTCCGAGCCGGTAACGATCGATATTGCAGTCACCGCCGGTGATATATTCACCTTCTCCAAGCCCGATGCTTCCCTTGCTGACGGGACAGCACTCGACTTGAACCAATATGGCATCGAGCCCGGCAAGCCGGCCTATTCCCAACTCATTCTCGACGCCGAAACCGAGATTCTGGCGGACTATCACGAAAAGGGCTATGCGCTCGCCCAAATCGACAAGCGCGCCCTGGAAGCAGACCACAAGACCGGAACACTGGATGTCACAATGCGGGTTAGTCAGGGCCCCATCGCAAGATTTGGACAGGTGACAGTCACCGGCAACAAAAATGTCGATTCCGATTTCATCATTCAGCAGGCCAACATCCCACAAGGCGAAATCTATCATCCACAAGCCATTGCCAAAGCCAACCGTAATCTCAGGGTCCTTAACGTTTTCGATAGCGTGATCATCAAACCGGCAAGCGCGATAGTTGCAGATGGCAGCCTTCCCATCGAGATTTCTGTGAAGGAACGCAAGTTCCGGACCATCGGTGCAGGCGTTACCATGGGCAACCTCGATGGTGTCGGCATTGAAGGCTATTGGGTACACCGAAATCTGTTTGGTGGCGCAGAAAGCCTGAGGGTTGAAGGCTCTGTTGGCAACATCGGGCAGGACGACATCAAGGACCTCGACTATAATGCCGCCATCATCTTCGCCAAACCTGGCATCATTGGGCCTGCCAGCAAATTCACGTCCAAGCTTGCGACCGAGTCGACCAATTCCGATGCATTCGAAAAACGCTCTGTCAGTGGCCAGATTGGCCTGAGCTATCAGTGGACGGACGCCCTTTCGACAAGCACCAGTTTCAAAGCCGAATTTGCCCGCATCACGGACAGTTCGGGGACAGACTCCAATTTGCTATTCTCAACCCCGATCGAGCTTGAATATGACAAGCGTGACAGCAAACTGGACCCGACCAAAGGCTTCTATCTGCTTCTTGCTACCGAGCCGACAATCAACTCCGATGCTTCCGTAAGCTTCGTCAAGACAAGCGCAACCCTGTCTGCCTATCAGGCCCTCGACAAGGCAAAACGCTTCGTGCTGGCAGGCAAGCTCTCCGCTGGCTCCATTCTCGGCGCATCAAAAAGCGACATTCCAACCGACCGCCGTTTCTTCACTGGAGGCGGGGGAAGCATTCGCGGCTACTCCTACCAGATGGTTGGCCCCAGAGATTCAGACAATGCCCCGACAGGTGGCCGCTCTTACGTCACGGCTTCGCTTGAAGGGCGTATCAAGATCACAGACACCATCGGCCTTGCAGCCTTTGTTGATACCGGCAACACATTCAACAGTGCAGCACCGAAATTCAATCAAGAATGGTACACCGGCGTTGGGGCAGGAATTCGCTACCTGACGCCAATCGGACCCTTGCGTCTTGATGTTGCCATTCCGCTCAAGGAAATCAAGGATCAGCCCGGCTATGGTGTCTATATCGGTCTGGGGCAGGCATTCTGACAGAGCGGATTATTTCTGGCGCGAAAAAAACATGTTTCAATCTGTGATCCTGCCTTATTCCGGGAGCACGATAGCGCAGCAGAATCATCTGCCCGTCGCATGCAGTCCATTTGCCCGCTCATGAGGCCTCGATGAAGTCCATTCCTTCCCTGTTTGCCAAAAGCCTTTATGGCCTGTTCTTCGTCATTCTGGTGCTTCTCTTGCTTGGGGGCGCCATGCTCTCGACTGGCACCGGGCTGTCCATGCTGGCCAACCTGGTCAATTCCGTCGCCAGCAGCAAGGAACAGAAAATCGAGATCTCGGGACTGGAAAGCGTTCTCGGCGACATTCGGATCAGTGCAATCACGCTGGCGGACAAGGACGGAATTTGGCTGGAAGCCAAGGGGGTGGATGGCCATTACTCGCTCACGGATCTATTCAGCCTCAATCTGTCCGTTGATCATTTTCATCTTTCCGAACTCAATATCATCCGTGCACCACGCACCAGCGCCGCAGCAACCGAAAACACCGATACGACGAGTTCCGGCAGTCTCGTCCCGAACCTTCCGGCCCTTGGCGCACGCATCGGATCCCTTTCCGTCAAAAAGATTTTCCTGGGCCAGACCCTGCTCGGCAAAGAAGCCACCCTGTCCCTTTCAGGGCAGATGACACTGACCGGACGCCCGCTTTCAGCCACGGGAACACTCAGTCTGCTGCATCTGGAGCAAGACAAAGGCAGCCTGTCTGCGAGTTGGAATATCGCGCCAGAGCAGAACCGCCAGAAACTGAACCTGTCCTTTTCCGAACCCCGCGGCGGCCTTCTGGCACGCCTCATCGACATTGCCGATCTGCCAGCCATCGACATCACACTCAATGGTGATGGCCCGGCAAGCAACTGGCGCTCGGACCTCGCAATCAAGCTTGATGCCAAGCCCACAGTTGAAGGGCAAGTCGTCGTCGCCCTCAGCGACAAGACCTCCCGTGTTGAAGCCAAACTGCTAGGCAGGCTGTCGCCGTTTCTGCCGCAATCCGTTCTCCCGCTTGTTGCTGGCACCAGCAATCTTGATCTGCTGGTCGAACAATCCGCCAAGGACGTTATCGAGCTGAAGCAGGTTTCCTTCGTCTCGGGCCTTGCCAAATTGACGGGCAATGGCTTTATCGACAATCGAAACAGCAGCCTTGATATGGCAATGACTTTCGATTTGGGGGAGAAGGGAACCGAAATTGAAATTCAGCAGCAGGAATCTGCATCCTTGCGGCTGGGCCATGTGGCTTTGAACGGTCATCTGGCAGGACAGCTGAACAAGGCAGCCTTAACGCTCAACGGCTCGATTGACAGTCTGGCACAAGACGCGTTGGTCGTTGAAAGGACAGCTCTGTCGGTCACCGCACCCGCCCTTGATCTCATGTCTCGGAAAGGCAGGATCAACACCTCAGTTTCCATCACCAACCTGTCAACGGGATCGGACCCAATTGACGCAATTCTCAAGGGCGACAAGTTCGCCGAGATTGATAGCGTCCTTGAAGGCAGCAGCATCGAGCTTGCCGATGCGAAGATTATCATGGGGCTCGCAAGCCTTAAGGCCAAGGGCAGCTACACCCCCAGATCCATGGAGATAAACGGCTCCCTCGCGCTATCGGATCTGCAACCGGTCAACCCGGAGCTTACCGGGTCGCTGAATGGCACATTCAAACTTGAGGGACCAGCAACCGCCCCCCAAATCACTCTCGCTCTGGGTGGTGCCTCTCTATCCGTCTACCAAAAGGCAATCGAAAACCTCAAGCTGGATATTGTCGCAAGCACAGCTCCCGAGGCGAGCCTTACCATGTCTGCCCTCTATGATGGAGCAGAGATAAGCAGTTCCATCAGGCTGGTCAGCAACGAGGACGGCAGCTATTCGATCAAGACCCTCGACCTGACGGCCCCCGGAGCGCTCATCACCGGAGCTGTCACACTCGCCCCGGATGGGTTGGCGGCAGGCCAGCTAAACGCTTCCGTCAAAGACTTTGGCGCTTTCGGGCCACTGCTGTTGCAACCGGATCTCAAAGGCTCTCTCAACGCAGATATCAATCTTTCCCATGACAATGGCAATCAGTCGGTTCTGATCAATGCCACAATCCACGAGCTGTCGACAAATGGGATGTCTCTATCGTCTCTCAAGCTTCTGACCCGGATCGATGATGCACTGGGTGCGATGGACATGAACAGCAGCCTTGCACTTGATCGATTGTCGGCATCAGGCGAAACCGTCCGCACTCTCAAGGCTGAGATAAAAGGTAAAAATGGCAACCTGCCATTCTCAGTCACCGCAAACCTTGCCCGTCAGCCCTTGAAACTTACAGGCCGTCTTGTCCAGTCAGAAAGCAAGACCCTGTTGACCCTTGATCATTTTGCCGCCAACTGGCGCGCCATTGATCTTGCATTGCTGGCCCCGGCAGAACTGGATTTGACAAATGGTGCAAATTTTGACACGCCTCTTCGCCTCTCTCTGGACAGGGGAACGGTCACCCTGTCGGGATCGGCCGGAGACGCCATTGATCTCAGGGTCGGGATCAAAGACTTGCCGATATCCATAGCCGAAAAGATCGCTCCGAGCGGAGAGGCACCCTTGGGTCAGTTGAACCTGAATGCCCACATAACCGGCTCATCCTCCAGCCCTGTCGCCAATTGGGAGGGTGCGCTTGATGGGCTTTCAGCCAAATCAACACGTGACGCAGGCCTGCCCAATCTCGCCATCAAGACATCTGGCCAATATCAAAAAGATGCGCTCACCATGAAAAACCATCTCTCGGGTGGCGGGTCGAATCTTGTTATTGATGGCTCCATTGCTCTGGCCACACAGAGACTGAACATCGCTGCCAACGGTACGGTGCCATTCTCACTGGCGGCAAGAACCCTTGCAGATGCCGGTCTTCAGTTGGCTGGCGACGCCGATCTTTCTGCCAACATCACCGGAACATTTTCCGCTCCCTTGATTAACGGAAAGATCACGACCAAAGGAGCACGCTTTTCAGAAATCTCATCGGGTATCATATTGCGGGATCTCGGCGGCACTGTTGAACTGACGGGCCAGCAGGCGTCCATCCAGAATATCACCGGCAAGCTCGGAAAGGACGGAACACTCGCAGTCAACGGCACGATCGGGCTTGATGCCAATGCCGGCATGCCCGCAGACATAAGCGTCAATATCAAGAATGCAGACTTCAAATATGAAGAGATCCTGACAAGCCTGTTTGATGCAACCATGTCGCTGAAAGGCCCACTGACAGGCGACTCGGTGATCACGGGACGCGTCGATGTGGCAACGACTGAAATCATGATCCCGGAAAAACTGCCAGCCTCCCTCACTCCGATAGAAGTCTCGCACAAGAATGCGGAAGGACGCGTCGCCGAGTTGGCCAAAAAATACGCCCCGAAGGAGACCAGTGACAAAAGCGCCGGACCGGCAATGGATCTTCAGCTCGTTATCAATGCACCACGCAGTATCTATGTACGCGGGCGCGGAATCGATGCCGAGCTTGGCGGAACCATCAGGGTAGGGGGCACGACCGCAGATCCCAGACCCCTGGGCAACATCTCCATGCAAAGAGGCCGAATGGAAATCCTGACCAAGCGGCTCGACTTTGACAATGGCACCGTTTCCTTTGCCGGAACACTTGATCCGAGCCTCAATTTTGAAGCCACCTCCACAAATAGCGGCACAACATACACGGTTACAGTCAGTGGCTACGCCTCGGCACCCGAAATTGCTCTTTCTTCTTCACCGAGCATGCCGGAAGACGAAATTCTTGCCAATCTGTTCTTTGACAAGAGCCTATCGGACCTGTCGCCGCTCCAGCTAGCCCAACTGGCAAATGCTGTAGCCACCTTGAGCGGAGCCAATTCCGGCCCCGGAGTCCTGGACCGATTGCGCAATATGGCGGGCATCGACAATATCGATATCAAGTCGGACGACAAGACCAACGAAACAACCGTCGGTGTCGGGCGCTATATCAACAATCGGACTTACATCAATATCGAAAAAAGCACAGCAAGTGACGCGGGCAAGATCAGCATAGACATCGATATTACCGACCAGATTAAGGCCCACGGAGAAACCGCAACTGACGGAGACTCAAAAGCCGGGATCTTCTTTGAAAGAGACTATTGAGCGGCAAGGCCCCAATCCATCTGCTTGAAGCTTCAAGAGCTGCCTTTGATCTGGATGAAACCTGAAGAAACTCCAGTCCCATGCCGCATGAATCCCCCCCCCATTCCCAACGCAGCCATCCTTGCCCGACCCAAACCGCCTTGGATCAGCCAATAGAAAATCCCCCCCCAAATACCCAGCGCGGAAGCTGGCGAGAAATATGGGAAATTCTTTCAAAACCATTTGGTTTCAACAAATTACAATAGGAAATGGCGGAGGGGGAGGCTGCCATAACAGTTTCCGTTGAAATTCGTCGACGTCCATTTTTATCATTGATTTCATTGCTTTAATTTTCTTCTTAGCTCCATAACCTTCCACCAAGATACTGTCCCATACGCGTCTAATTGGGGGAAGGATTGTGGGGAAAAATGTTAGGATCCAAACTTTCAGCGGTGTTTGTTCGTTCGGTCAAAGAGCCCGGAAAATACCACGACAAGTCCGGTACAGGCCTCTTTCTTCGCGATGATAAAAGCGGAGCCAAATTCTGGATCCAGCGGATTACCATTCACGGCAAAAGGCGTGAATTAGGGCTCGGCAGCTTTCCCATCGTCACATTGGCGGAAGCGCGGGACAAAGCCTTCGAGAACAAGCGCAGCGTCTATAATGGCGGCGATCCTCTCACTGACAAACAGGCCAAGAAAGGCACCATCACCTTCTCTGATGCCGTAGACAAATATCTCGCAGCCAAAGAGAAAGAATTCCGCAACGACAAACACAAAAAGCAATGGCGCTCGACGCTGGAGAGTTATGCTGTTCCGGTTCTGGGCAAGATGGATGTCAAATCCATACGCTTGCCCGATGTCCTTCGCGTGCTTGAGCCAATTTGGGAAGAAAAGACTGAAACTGCCTCTCGGCTGCGCGGACGCATCGAAAGCGTTTTGTCTTGGGCGACTGTTGCCGGATATCGCGAGGGGGAAAATCCTGCGCGATGGAAAGGCAATCTATCCGAGATCCTGCCCAAGCCATCCAAGGTGGCAAAGACAGGAAACCAACCTGCTATCGCTTTGGCTGACATTCCCGCTTGGTGGGACGCGCTCAATCAACGGCAAGGCATGGCAGCTTCAGCGCTTCAGTTTCTCTCTCTTACGCTCGCACGATCTGGAGAAGTCAGAGGTGCAACATGGGACGAGATTGATCTCAAAGCCAAAGATGGTCCTGTCTGGATCATTCCAGCAACCCGAATGAAGGCAGCCAAGGAACATCGCGTTCCGCTTCCCAACGCAGCAGTAAAGCTTCTCAAGAGTCTACCGACGATGGAGAATTCCCCTTACGTCTTTTTCGCGCCGAAGGGTGGGCAAATGTCCGACATGTCACTTTCAGCCGTCATGCGCCGCATGCATCAGGCAGAAACCGAGAAGGGCAACACTGGCTGGCTAGATCCACGTTCAAAGCGCCCAGCAGTGCCCCATGGTCTGCGCTCCAGCTTCAGAGACTGGGCGGCAGAAAGAGGCTATGAACGTGACCTGGCAGAGATTAGCCTTGCCCACAAAGTTGGCTCGGAAGTCGAACGCGCTTATCGCCGATCCGACATGTTGCAAAGACGTCGCGCCGTGCTGGATGCTTGGTCGCAGTTCCTAATGGGCAAAGAAGTTTCAGGCTCTGTCGTGCCCCGTAGAAGCCCAACCAGTTCGCATTGATTTCATGAAGACCACAAGGCTGGAAAACCGCAAAACAGCAAATAGTGCTGTGCTTGCAGCCTTTTGATAATTTTAGAATTTTCAACACGAATCGATTTTTGAACACAAAGTCAGCTAGTTAGATAAATTTCATTGCAAATGATATTTACAGCCTCTCTCAAAATCAAAAATTTTCGAGAACTTATCAACCAACTCAAATCGTCCACTACCGTTTTCCCCGTTACATCACAAACCAAGGAGAAACGGTTATGACCGAAAAGTTCCTACGCCTTCCAGATGTTGAAATCAGGGTTGGTCTGCGCAGAAGCGCAATCTATGAAGCGATGAAAGAGAACCGATTCCCCAAGCCGATTAAACTAGGCATCCGAGCCGTTGCTTGGGCTGAAAGTGAGATCCTTTGCTGGCAACAAGCGCAAAACGCGATGAAACCACCCTTAGCAGGAAGGGGTGATCAAATGCCGAAACCGGGAAAAGAAACCAAGTCCGAGCATTGGACAAAACTGATCCGCTCGATGATGGAGGAACCCGCTTGGCGGGCTCTTTCTCCCACGGCACAAGCGCTCTATCCCTGGCTCAAGCTCGAATGGCGCGGGCCCAACAACAATAACAACGGGCGCATTTGCCTAAGCGTCCGGCAGGCCGCGCAGAGACTAGGCGTTAGCGACAACACGGCAGCGAAAGCCTTCCATGATCTGCAAGCCAAAGGCTTTATCGTCCAAACAGAAACACCATGTCTTGGCGTCAACGGAGCGGCTCGCGGTGCCATGTATGAACTGACAGAGCTCGCTTGCAACAAGCTGGATAACCCAGCAGGGCGAAAACTCTACAAGACCTGGACAGTGGGCTCTGACTTCCCCGTCAAGATTGCCAGAGCCAACAACCCGCACGGCAGAAACGGGAAACCAAAACCCCATCGCAAAAAGCAAGACGTCACATCTTCAGATTTATGACGTCGATAAATTCCACGTCTTCAAAACGAAGACAGGCAATCATAAAAATGATGAGGTTTAGGGCATAATCTATGGCTCGGACGTCATCATTTTCGAGACATCCTTAATTACCATATCCAGAACGGCAAAAATCAACGCCCCAATAGGAAGGGGGCATCAAATCTCTGGAACCATTCACATCGCAGACCGGCGGGGTAGTCGCATTTTTAGAAAGGCGGAATTCAAAAGGAAAAACCCATGCAGTTTATCCATCCCTCTCAGCAGACCAATCGAATCAAGGTCCGCGGCAACAAACAATCCAAACGTCATCCCGAAAAGAATAATCTCAGGATTCCAATTGAATTAGCATCCCTTAACGCAGAAAGGAGCGCGCGCACGGCTATCCGGCGATAGCGGTCAAATAACACAAGTGAGGCCTATCGCGGCAGGAGCCTGATGGTCCAAACTGCCGGTTCCCTCCCAAAATGTCAGTCCAGAGAAGATGCAACTATTTTTTTGCATCAGAGTCCATCGAAGCGATTATGGACTCGATCGAGGAAAATTGGTGTTGCTCTCAGACAACAACCCCTGGTGAGCTATTCTTACAATCCACTTTCCCCAAGAAAATTCTATCTAAAATTGAACTGGTTAGACGATTGAGCTTGCCATTCAAAATTAAACCTATCTGAAATTGTAATTTTAGTCATGACACGCTGATCGAAATTGTCCAAACTGAAACAAATTGAAATTGGCAGAAAGATGCTAAGTTTCAAACATATCAGATAATTAGCAACAATTCTACATCAGATTTTATCCTAACTGGCCTTAGTAATGACTGCAATCCACGATCAAAGCGATACTCAACCAGAAATTATGAAAATTGAAAAGAGAGAAGCACCTTCCCCGCAGATGCTCCTTGCCACAATTCACGCCAGTGTCGGTGAAGCAGTTATGTTATTGGCATGGGACCCAAAATGGCTCCACGCCAGCCTCGGAGATCTGGAATGGTTGGTAGCGCCTGCGATTATGGCAAATCAGTTCATGACCTTGCGGGGTAAGGTGAAGAACAAAGACGGTGAGGAAACAGGAGCGACCATACCGCTAGGGTTAGCTCTTTGGGCCAAGGTATCTGAAGAAGTCGACGCAAAACTGAAAGCTCAAAAGGAAGCAGGTGCCCCTCTGAGACTGGCTCCGCAAGACTGGACAAGTGGCGACATACCTTGGCTTGTGCTGACCGTGGGACCGGAAGCGGTTCGGAAATCTCTCATTGATAAGGCCCGTGAAGCACAGGGCGGCAAAAGGGTGGAGTTTGAGGTTTAGTATAATCTTCATGTCCAGAGCTAGATAGAAAGCACAAGTATGTCTTATCGCACAAGAAAATGGCTTCTCCGCATTGGGTTAGTGCTTGTTGTTCTCTACGTCGGAATACAGTTCTTCGCAGATTTTTATATTCCGAGGCGTGAGATTTACTATCGCCTCGAAGTGACCTTTGAAGTGAATGGAGTGCCAATATCTGGCCACGGAGTGCAGAAGCTAGTCGTCCGTCGAATACCTCCAATTCTAGAAAGTGCGCAGATGATTTGGCGCGTTTATGGAGAGGCAATTTCTATTAACCTCCCCGAACGTGGTTCAATTTACATCCTTATGGCAAGTCCAACTGATGAAGGCATTTTTACGCATTCTGTAAAAGGAGGATTTGACATGCTACTGAAGGAAGCGTGCGACCTTTATCAGATGCAACAGCGGCTTTCGTGGGCAGAATACGTGCGTGCCATTGGTGAGATTAAAGGCACTTGCGTAATAGCACTCAAGGATTTGCCCCTGATGGTTCACTTCAAAGATAGAGCAGACCCGGCCTCTGTAGAGCGGGTATTTCCTAGGCACCCAGAAAGCGTTTTCGGACAAGGAGTTCGTTTTCTTTCTGCTCAGGCAACCATCACCACAGCTCCAATTTCGTCAGGAATAAAAAAGCAATTGAAATGGCTGACCGACGATACTGAACATAGCTTGATAAAAGAAGCTCCTTCGACAACCCCCTCCTTTCCCGCGATAGTTTTATATGGATATTTCCGGAGAATTCAAAAATGACAAACTCTAGTATCTCGTATGCTCTTTTAGTTTTTGACGCGTACTATAGAGGAAGCAATCCTAAATTGAACGAACTTGACGCGGTTGTAACCGAAATTGCAATAGATCTGCCACAAGGATTTCAAGAAGCAAATTTCGAGGCCACTGTCTATGACACAGGAAACGAAATTGTAATATCTTATCGTGAAACGGATGAGGTGCTAACTGATGATTCTGGAGCTGATGCATTCTTCAATGGAGATATTTGGAACGGATGGGGTGTTGGAAAAGGCTCTGTTCGAGGCCAACAAGCGACTATGGCAATCCAACTATATCAAACCATAAAAAACGATCCTGCATATGCTGGAAAAGAAATTGTCCTAACCGGCCACTCTCTCGGAGGGGGTTGGCAGGATTAGTAGCGTCGATTTACGGAGAAAAGGCATATTGCTTCGATCATATGCCGTTTGAGAACGCAGCCCAAAATGCGTATGTGGCTTGCACTTCAGGAATGGGCTATCAAAATTTACCTAATTTCGGTTTGCGAGAATTCATTTACGGAAGCGATTGGACACCACCACGGCCTAATTTTACTGGAATCCACACGGCAGCTGTAACTGATGAGGTTCTACAATATGTCCGTCAATTGGTCGGTGAAAGCGAAGTTGACAGCGAAATTGAACTCTCCGATCAAGTCAATATTGGCGAGGGTGACCGCCACAGCATGCCGCTTCTGGTTCTACTGCAATATGCTAGAAGCGGGAATGGAGTTGACGAAGCATATTGGAAAGCTGCAGAGAAATATATCATTGAAAGCATCTTTGATGACGAGGTTGCTTCCAAAGCTGGTGACAAAGCCCTTATCATTCAGCTACCTGATGGGGGAACAATTAAGCTAATCGATCAGCTCTCGCGGATTTCCAATGGTGTTGAAGAGATCGAGTTTGATGATGGAACAATCTGGACGTCAGATGAGATTTTTGCACGCTATTTCTCAGATGTGACATCAGATACCAATGATAATGTCTCAGGTTCTTATCGGGATGACACCATCACCGCAGGGCTAGGCGATGACGTTGTTGATGGATTGAAGGGATCTGATACTTACATCTACAATTTGGGTGATGGCAACGACATCATCATTGATGAAGTCAACAGCTCTTCCGACATGGATATACTTGAGTTGCGTGGCGTTTCCGCGAATGAAGTCACCCTTCAGCATGGCAGCGATTATGCCTTGCTCATAACTATGCCCGATGGGGTCACCATCACAATCACCAAGCAGTTCAGTGACGCTACCGGATATGGTATTGAGCAGATTGCCTTTGATGATGGAACGACCTTGGATCGCTTTGACATCAACGAAATGGTCAATACAGGTTCGGGTATAACACTTCCGGGCACTGATGGCATTGATACTCTCACCGGAACGAGTGACGATGATGGCATTTCTGGAGAACTTGGTGACGATACGCTGATCGGTAAATCCGGTAATGATATCTACTTCTATGCCAAGGGCGACGGATCAGATCTGATTGACGATCAAAACGGGTCCAGTTCCTACAAAGACATTCTCCAATTCATCGACATCAATCCAGATGAAATCGAACTGAGCCGTTCAAGCGGGCAGCTTCAGATCTTAATTATCGAGACAGGTGAAATAATCACTGTTGACGATCAGTTCTCGTCGACCAGCAGCCACTACGGCATCGAAGAAATCCGCTTTGCCAACGGAAGCAAGTGGGATCGAGACAAAATCCAGTCCGAGGCCTTTACCCTCGAAGGTGACGATGGGGCCAATAGCCTTGCCGGGGCATCTGGAAACTGGAGCGACACACTCATTGGTAATGGAGGTGATGACGCTCTCAATGGAGGAGACGGAGCTGACAGTTATGTCTACACCCTTGGAGATGGCAATGACGTTATCACGGACAAGGACTATAGCTCCGGTGTCATCGATCAGATCATTCTTCATGGCATGACCGCGGAAGAAATTGCTCTTTCTCGCGGTAACAGCAACTCTCTTGTCATCACCATGTCTGATGGAGGCACCATTACGGTCTATAGGCAGCTCTATGGTAGCCAATATGGCGTGGAGCAGATCACCTTTGATGACGGTACGATCTGGGATCGCACAGACATCCTCAACCGTTATCTCTCTGATATATCAACTGATGGTGACGACGCGATTGAAGGATCCTATGACAAGGATGTAATCACTGGGGGTCTTGGCGATGACAGTCTTGATGGCGGCACCGGCTCGGACACCTATGTCTATTCTCTGGGCGATGGTCATGATGTGATCGAGGACCGCGATTCTAGCTCCAGCTACTCCGACACCATCACCTTGCATGGTGTAACACCTGGCGAAGTTAGCTTGTTCCACAGAAGCGACGATGCACTTGTCATTACCATGCCAGATGGTGGGTCAATCGCCGTCACCAAACAGTATTACAATAATTATTACGGCGTCGAACAGATCGTCTTTGATGATGGCACGATCTGGACACGAAGTGGTACTGAGTTCCAGGGTGCAACTCCACTGGAAATTCTAGCAGGCACCTCTGCTGGCGAAGAACTGGTCGGAACGTCTGGGGCCGATGAGATTAGCGCCCTTGGCGGGGATGATTGGCTCGTTGGTGGCCTTGGTGCCGATGTGCTGAATGGCGGCGAGGGTTGGGATACGGCTGGCTACTGGAATGCGACAGAAGCCGTGACCGTCGATCTATCCGATCCTGCCAACAATACAGGTGAGGCCGCTGGCGACAGTTATGTCGATATCGAGGTGATTGTAGGTTCCGACTATAATGACACGCTCGTTGCCAACGATGACTGGAATGGCCTTTCCGGCGGGGCTGGTGATGACATCCTCAACGGCAAGGGTGGTGATGACTATCTCTATGGCGATGCTGGCAATGACACGTTTGTCTTTGCCGATGGAGATGGCAATGACTCTATTGAGGACTTTATTGCCGGTGCCGGTACAGATGATGTGATTGATCTTAGCAATGTTGTGAGCCTCAGTGACTATGCGTCGGTTTTGGCTGTAGCAGCCGATCAGGGGTCGGACGTGTTGCTCACGATTGACGCGGACAATTCGATCCTTCTTAGGGATGTGTCTGTAGCTGACCTTCATCAGGATGACTTCCGCTTTGCGTGAGGAAGAGGGTGTCTCCTGTGTTGAGTGCAAATAACAATAACCGGCGGTCCGGCCCTCGTGGCGGGGCCGTCGGCTTCTTTCGTCAGACCGGCGGTATCTGGCTGGGCGTGGCCGGGATCAGCACCATTCTCAATCTGCTGATGCTGACCGGGCCAATATTCATGCTGCAGGTCTATGACCGGGTACTGTCCAGTGGTTCGGTGCCGACGCTGGTTGTGCTGGCGGTGCTGGCCTTCTCGCTCTATTGCTTCTATGGCCTGCTGGATCTCTTGCGTAGCCGGATCCTGCTACGCACAGGGCAATATGTTGACACAAAGCTCTCCGATGATGTCTTCAGGATCTCAACGGCGGCGCCGGTGCTGATCGGCCCCAAGGCTGCGAAGCTTCGCCCGGTGCATGATCTTGATACGGTCCGTCAGTTCCTGTCCGGCCCGGGGCCATCGGCCTTGTGTGATACCCCTTGGATGCCCTTCTATCTGCTGATCGTCTATCTGTTCCATCCGATCCTTGGGCTCGTAGGCTTGTGCGGTGGGCTTTTGATCTGCCTGCTGATCGGGCTTAATGAATGGACGTCAAAGGGGCCAACAAGGGAAGCAACCGCCGAGGCGTCAACCAGACAGATGATGGTTGATGCGGCACGGAACAATAGTGAGGCGGTCAAGGCCATGGGCATGGTCGGTGCCCTGCAGATGCGCTGGAAAGAGAAAAATAGCGGCTATTTGAGCAAACAGAGATATGCGGCGGACCGGACGACCCTCTTTTCTGTTCTCACCAAAACCATTCGCTTCATCCTGCAGTCGGCCATGCTCGGCTTTGGCGCCTGGCTGACCATTCGTCAGGAAGTCAGCGGCGGGGTAATGATTGCGGGCTCCATCATGATCTCCCGGGCCTTGTCACCGATCGAGATCGCCGTCAGCCAGTGGCGCGGCTTTGTCTCCGCAAGACAGGCCTATGCTCGCCTGAGTGACATACTGGGCAAGATGCCTAATCATATGGTTCAGATGGAACTGCCTCTGCCGGAAAAGGCTCTGAGCGTAGAGCAGATGAGCTGTGCGCCGGTTGGTGTCAGAAAGCCGGTCGTGCAAGGGGTCTCGCTCGATCTTGAAGCCGGGCAGGGGCTTGGCATCATCGGCCCCTCTGGATCGGGCAAGTCAACCCTCGCAAAGACCCTCGTCGGAGTGAACCCGGCCCTTGCTGGCTCTGTCCGGCTGGATGGCTCGGAGCTTGCCCACTGGTCGGAGGATCAACATAGCCGCATCATCGGCTTCCTGCCGCAGGATGTTCAGATCTTCGATGGCACGGTGGCGGAGAATATCTCCCGATTCAGCAAAGATGCCGACCCGAATACCATTATCGAGGCGGCGCAACTGGCAGACCTTCATGACATGATCAGTCATTTGCCAGAAGGCTACAACACACAGATCGGAGCCTCAGGCTTTGCCCTCTCTGGCGGCCAGAAGCAGCGGATCGCTCTCGCCCGGGCCCTTTATGGCAATCCTTTCCTCATCGTGCTGGATGAACCCAACTCCAACCTTGACAGTCAAGGGGAAGCGGCCCTCGGCCGGGCTCTTATCGCCATGAAGGAAAAGGGCTCCATCGTTATCGTCATTGCCCATCGGCCCAGTGCTCTGGTAGCAGTCGATATGGTGCTGTGCCTCGATGAGGGGAAGATGAAGGCTTTCGGTCCCAAGAATGAGGTCCTGTCTAAGGTCCTGGCTCCGGTAAAGACACAGGGCGTTGCGTGAGGGCGGGAGTGGCATAAAGAATGACAATCGCAGAGACAACGGACCTCTCATTACGCGGCGAACTGAGAAAGCACTTCCTCATCGCCCTCATCCTTGGCCTTGGCATCATTGGTGGCTTGTTCATCTGGGCCAGCCTTGCAGAAATCTCCAGCGCCGTGGTGGCCAGTGGCTCGATCGTGGTGGAAGGCAATACCAAGCGGGTACAGCATCACGAAGGTGGGATTGTGAAGGACATATTGGTCAAGGAAGGGGATCACGTCGAAGCGGGAGATATTCTCATTCGTCTTGATGACACCCTGACCCAGGCTAATCTGGCGATTGTCACCAAGCAGCTGGCCGAACTGCGCGTGCAAGCCGCGCGTCTTTTGGCAGAACGCGACGGCAAGCCGAAGATCAAATTCCCCACCATCGAAGATGTCGCTTTTGGTAGTTCCGAATTGATTGAAATCCGTCAGGGGCACGCCCGTTTGATGGCCTCGCGGCAGAAATCTCTCATGGGACGGAAAAGTCAGCTGGAGGAGCAGATCAAACAACTCAGGAGCCAGATTGATGGATTGATCGTGCAACGGGATGCCAAGGCCGATGAGATCTCCTTAATCCAGGAGGATATTACTGCCTATGAGACCCTGAGAGAAAAGGATCTAGTGACCAAGTCGTCCCTCAATAGGCTCAAACGCGAGAAAGCGGAAATGGAGGGAGAATATGGGGAATTTGTCTCTTCCATCGCCCAGGTCCGACAGGCGGTAAGCGAAAAGCAGTTCTCCATTCTGCAGCTCAAGGAAGATAGCCAGGCCGATATTCTGGAACAATAACGCGAAGTCCATTCGAAAATCGCCCAACTGGAAGAACAAGAAATCTCCGCTCGCGATCAACTGAAACATATGCTCATTCGCTCACCACAAAGCGGCATCGTGCATCAGTTGGCGGTGCATACCATCGGTGCGGTCATCACGCCGAGCGAAACGGCGATGACCATAGTGCCATGCGGTGACAAGTTGATTGTGGAGGCGCAGGTCAGCCCCGCACATATCGACAGGTTATCGCCCAATCAGGAGGCTCGCTTGAAGTTCCCGGCCTTTGACAGCAGCACCACTCCGGAAATCGTGGCCAATCTCAATGTAATCTCGGCAGACAAGATCACAGATGAGTCAACAAGACAGTCCTATTATCTGGTGCGCCTATCTTTCAAAGGGGAAGAGCTCAAAAAGCTCGGCGATAAAACCCTCATCCCCGGCATGCCCGTCGAAACCTATCTACAAACCGGCTACAGAAGCGTCCTCTCATACCTGATCAAACCAATGAAAGACCAGATCGAACATGTGCTCAAGGAAAGGCAAAATATAGCATCAAAGCTACAGAAAAGCTAAACGGCCTCAGATTTGGTGGCATCGCGGAATTATAAAAAAGGGGGGGGTAGTTGGAGGAAGAGTTTCTTCTTGTTGTTGAAAATCGTTTATTTTCAACAACATACAAGAAGAAATGGCGGAGGGGGAGGGATTCGAACCCCCGGGACCGTGAAGCCCAACGGTTTTCAAGACCGCCGCAATCGACCACTCTGCCACCCCTCCGGCGTCATGTGGTTGGACGCCCTTTTGACGCTATTTCCATTGAATTGCAAGACTTCTTGCACCAGTTCGTTCGCCGTCTGTTGAAAACCGAAATCTCAAGGAATTTGAGGAATCAGTTTTTGATGTAACCCTTGCGCGACCATCTGGCGCAAATTGAGCCACTCAACCCTCTTCCAAACGAGGCATTTAACCTTTCATTCACCAACCAACACAGAAATGACGCATTTTTCCGATTAAAAAGTTACATTTCATCAATATTGAAATAATGTCCTCTAGAGTGTAAGGACTTCTGCTCGTCGGGCGTCGGTAACCTTGACTTTTCAGGTTAACACTCGCTCAAACACTGTCTTTGAAGACTTATCGCGAATTCGGGGCCGCATTCCCGGTTCGGATTAGCCAGTCATGGGTTTAGATGTGCGAATAACAATGTCCAGAGTAAAAAGAGGCGGGGCGATCATCGCGGTGGTCGGCGTGGCAGGTCTGGCCCTCGCAGGCTGCTCGCAAACCTCAAAAAAATCATCTGGTAAATATGATCCCAAATATGGTGTATCCGCAAGCTCACGGGTAGCAACCAAAACGAGCGAATTCCGAAAAGGCGGTGGCGTATACAAGGTCGGCAAACCCTACAAGGTCGCAGGTCGAACCTACGTGCCTAAGCACGAGCCATCCTATAACAAGGTGGGCAAAGCATCCTGGTATGGTGAAGATTTTCATGGCCGTCTGACGGCTAATGGCGAGATTTTCAACATGAACACCCTGACGGCAGCCCATCCGACTCTGCCGTTGCCCTCCTATGCCCGCGTAACCAACTTGAAGAATGGCCGCTCCGTCATTGTTCGCATCAATGACAGAGGACCATTTGCTCACAGCCGAATTATCGACTTGTCAAAACGCGTGGCGGTTAAACTTGGCTTTATCAATGATGGCATTGCAAATGTCCGCGTAAAATATGTTGGCAAGGCTCGCATGGATGGACATGACGCGGAATATCTGGAAGCGTCCTATAGGGAGAAAGGCCAGCCGATTGGCAATGATCGTCAGTCTTTGCCAGGGGAGGAAACTCCAGCCAGCGCAGCCCCAACCATCATGATGGCTTCCGCAAAACCGGCGCGCAAACCCTCATCCAATTATCTGCTTGCCAATCTTCCGCAAATGGGAAGCACTCCTTCAAAGCAGACAACAGCTCGCCCAATAGATCTGGCGGGTTCCGGCCCAATGATCTTGGCACCCATTGATCTGGTTGGAAGCGGATATGATCAGACAACCGCGATCGGCTCAACCAAATCGGCCCCCGTCCATCTGGCAGGATATATGGCACCGGTCCAGCTCAATTACGCATCGACCACCAGCCAGCAGTCCTCTCTGGGTCAGACCGCAATCTCTTCCATGTTTGCAAAAAGCCAGAACTTGCGCCCCCAGAACGCGGATGGCAGCGACATGATTGGAACCTTCCAGCCAGCATATGCGAAACGCATTGCGATAGAGTTCGCAATGATCGCGGCGCTTAACGTTACGGATAATCCTGACGGGACTCAGACGCTGACAATTCACAAACTCAAGCAAGGGGTGAGTTGGGAAGATGTCACCAGCCTTAGGCAAACACTGGGCATTCCCAGAGGTTAAGCACCGATCATCTTGTAATTTTTACTGATTTTTGAAGGAGAGTTAACAAGCTCTCCTTTTTCTTTGCGATCAGTTACGTTAAGCTACCTAATTGTTGACCGGCGCATCAGGGACGCTTCCTATCTCCCTTTCCTTTGCAAGCGCCACACTTCTTGGGCCTTAAGGGGCCTTATTATTTTTGCGTAAGGTTGGAGAGAGGGATGCTCACCACCATGTTTAAGAAAATTTCTTACCTTTTGCGTTTATTGATTCTGGTGACAGCCACACTAGCAACATATCAATCAGCAAACGCTCAGGTTTACCAAACCGCAGCCAAAAATGCCTATTTGATTGACGGCAATTCGGGCGCTGTTCTTTTTTCAAAAGGCGAAGACGATCCTATTCCTCCCGCTTCACTTGCCAAATTGATGACGGTCGAAGTCGTATTTCACGCTCTCAAGAATGGCGAGCTATCACTGGATGAGGAATTCTATATTTCAGAACATGCCTGGCGCGATGGTGGAGCCAATTCTGGCGGCTCAACCATGTTTGCCAAGCTTGGATCGCTGGTACCACTTGACGCATTGCTCCATGGCATCATTGTACAATCAGGCAATGATGCCTGTATCGCAGTTGCTGAAGGCATGGCCGGCAACGAGGCCACTTTCGCGCAGTTGATGAACAAACGGGCCAAGGAGATCGGCCTGACCAACTCCAATTTTGTCAATTCGACGGGCCTGCCAGCCGATGATCAACATGTGACGGCCAAGGACCTAGCGATCCTTGCGCGCCACATCATCACCGAATACCCTGATTTCTATCACTATTTTGCCATTCCAGAATATACTTGGAACGGTATCACACAGCAGAACCGCAACCCCATTCTAGGCTTCACCGAAGGAGCGGACGGCCTCAAGACCGGACACACACAGGCAGCTGGCTATTGCCTGGTTGCGTCTGCCAAACGAGACGACCAGAGACTTATTTCTGTCCTCACGGGCATGACATCCAAAAAGCAACGGCGAGAAGAAGCCCGCAAGATCATGAACTGGGGTTTCAGAGCTTTCACCTCGAAACGCATCTTCGATCCGGGTGAGGAAATCGCACAAGCCAGCGTCTATGGCGGCGCGCAACCGCAAGTCACTCTGGTCAGCGCAAAACCTGTCGTTCTGTTCATGCCACGCGCTCAGCAAGGTCTCATGAAAGCACGTGTCTATTATCAGGGCCCGCTCATGGCACCGCTCAAGGAAGGGCAGGAGGTCGCAACCCTCAAGGTGTGGAGCGATGACAAGATCGTCTATGAAGCCCCCTTGATTACGGCCGATGCTGTGGATGAAGGAACCATGACACAGCGTGCCATTGATGCGCTCAAGGAACTTCTTCTCGGTTGGCTCTAGATGTGAACGGCAAGGGATCGACAAGGGATCGCCAAGCGCTCCTGGCCTTCCGAAGAATGGAAATTCCTGTTCTGTTTGATCGCAAAAGCAGGTAACAGTCAGATAGTTTCCGATCAGAATCGAGTCGATCATGTCACGAGGTAAATTCATCACATTTGAAGGCGGAGAGGGGGTTGGCAAATCGACTCAAATTCGCCTTCTCAAAGAGAAACTCGAACACAAAGGCATAGACTGCATACAATCCCGCGAACCGGGGGGATCTCCACACGCCGAGGAAGTGAGGGACGTGCTCCTGTCAGGGTTTGCGGAAGGTATGGGCATCTCTCCGGCTGGCGAAGCGGTTCTTTTTGCTGCCGCACGTGCTGACCATGTTGATACGATCATAAAGCCGGCACTCGAAACAGGACAGTGGGTCCTCTGTGATCGGTTCATGGACTCGACCCGCATCTATCAGGGCGAAAGCCAGGAGGTGACCGAAGATCTGGTCGACATTCTCGAACGCCTTGCTATCAATGGTGTTTCGCCGGATATCACCTTTATCCTCGATCTCAGAGCAGATGTCGGAATGGCTCGCGCCAACAAAAGACGTAACGAAAATGAAGCAGCCGACCGTTTCGAGCGAGAAGCCATGCATATCCATGAGAATCGCCGCAATGCCTTTCTCAAGCTTGCCCGGAAAAATCCCAAGCGTTGCAAGGTGATCGACGCTTCTCAAACCATCGAGGAAATTGCTACAGACATTTGGAAAATCGTTGAAACCGACTTATTGTCCACGCATATGGCCAGAGTCAACAAATCCGCCCCAACCACAACCGACGAGACAGGCAAAGACTAGATGGCACAGAGTGATCAGGACATCCAGATCTTTGATTCAATTGAAAATCTGGCACCGCCACACATGCAGCGCCTTTTTTTCGGCCACAAAGCCGAAGAGAAGCGGCTATTGTCGTCATGGAACTCGGGCAAAATGCATCATGCGTGGCTGTTGACAGGTCCCAAAGGCATCGGCAAAGCCACTTTTGCTTTTCGGGCCGCTCGCTTCATTTTCAATGAAGGAGGAAAGAAGGATGCCATTTCCTTGCTTGAAGATGCTGCGCCGACATCCCTCGATTGCCCCGAAGACAGCCATTCAAACCATCTCATCAACAATCTGGCGCATCCGAACCTTCTGGTCATCGATCGCCCCTATGACGAGAAAGCAAAGAAATTCAAAACCGAGATTACCGTCGATGAGGTGCGTAAGACCGTCAAATTCTTTGGCTCTACGGCCGGAGAGGGGACATGGCGGGTTTGCATCGTTGACCCTGCCGATGATCTCAACAGCAATGCAGCAAACGCTCTGCTGAAAATCCTTGAAGAACCGCCCAAGCGGACCGTTTTCTTTCTGATATCGCACGCTCCGGGTCGCCTTCTGCCGACGATCCGCTCTCGGTGTCGTCGCCTCAGTTTCTCGCCTCTTGCCGGTAAGGACCTCAGTGACGCCATTCAGGGGCTGGAGATTGCAGACGGAGAGACCCTCACACATTTGAGCAAGAGCTGCGCCGGTTCCATCCGCAAGGCCGCCGAACTGCAATCCAACGAAGGTCTCGTACTCATTCACACTTTCGAGAGGCTGCTGGCACCGCCCCATAATCCCGATTATGACAGCCTCAACAATTTTGCTGATCTGGTTGCGCAACGTGGCAAAGAAGAGCGCATCGACAATTTCTCAGATCTTGTACATGGCTACCTTTCCCACCAACTGCATCAGCAGAGCCGCAAAGCGAATGCAGACGTAAAGAACCTCAACGCCCTTGCTGATGCCTGGGAAGAAGCAAGAGAGATGCTCCAGCAAACCCGTATTTTCAATCTCGACAAGAAGCAGACAGTAATCGAAATTGTGCGCATGCTGGCCAAAGCATCCAAGGCGAGCTGAAAAACCCCTTTAAAACCCGCTTTCCACCAGCATTCGACAAAATGACTTGACGACACACGTCCCTTCGCCCACAAACCTGTTTGAAGAATTCATTCCTCCCTTTGCCTCGGCTGTTGGACCAATCATCCAATCGCCGTCTGATTGGGAGAAAATCCACCCAAAGCTAGAAAACGACCATCGGCATGACTGACAAAACTCCGTTTTTCATCTCCACCGCTATCTCCTATCCCAACGGCGCCCCTCATATCGGGCATGCCTATGAAATGATGGCAACGGACTCGATGGCACGCTTCAAGCGGCTCGACGGGCATGAGGTTTTCTTCTGCACCGGCACAGACGAGCATGGACAGAAAATGCAGCAGACGGCCGAGAAAATCGGCCTGACCGCAGCAGAGCTTGCGGATCGTAACGCACCGGTCTTTGAAAGAATGACCAAGGCGCTCAACTTGTCCAACGACGATTTCATTCGCACCACCCAGGCTCGCCACTATGAAGCGTCCAAAGCCATCTGGAAGGCCATGGAAGCCAACGGCGACATCTATCTGGATAGTTATGCGGGCTGGTATTCTGTGCGCGATGAGGCCTATTATGCCGAAAGCGAAACCGAGCTGCGCGAGGATGGCGTCCGCTATGGCCCGCAGGGATCTCCGGTCGAATGGACCGAAGAGGAAAGCTATTTCTTCCGTCTCTCTGCCTATCAGGACAAATTGCTGGCGCTTTATGAAAACCAGCCCGACTTCATGGGGCCTTCCGAGCGCCGCAACGAAATCATCAGCTTTGTGAAAAGCGGCCTGCGCGATCTTTCCATTTCACGCACGACCTTTGACTGGGGCATTCCTGTTCCCGGAAATGACAAGCATGTGATGTATGTCTGGGTTGATGCGTTGACCAACTATATCACCGCACTGGGCTACCCCAACATCGACGCTGAGAAATTCAAGACTTTCTGGGGCAATGGCACCCATATTATCGGCAAGGACATCATTCGCTTTCATGCGGTCTACTGGCCTGCATTCCTGATGTCGGCAGGTGTTCCGCTTCCGAAACGGGTTTTCGCACACGGTTTCCTGTTCAACCGCGGTGAGAAAATGTCCAAATCGATCGGTAATGTGATCGATCCCTTTGGCCTCATCGAGGAATATGGCCTCGACCAGACACGCTTCTTCTTCCTGCGTGAAGTGCCATTCGGTCAGGACGGCAACTATAGTCACGAAGCCATCGTCAACCGCACCAATGCAGATCTTGCCAACGACCTTGGCAACCTTGCCAGCCGCTCACTTTCGATGATCGCCAAGAACTGCGATAAGGCACTGCCGGAACCCGGTGACTACAGCGCCGAAGACAAGGCAATGCTGGATCAGGCAGATGCGATGCTCGACAAATGTCGGGACGCGATGGACAAGCAGCTGATCCACAAGGCACTGGAGACCATTTGGGATACGGTCGGCGAGGCCAACAAATATTTCGCGTCCCAAGAACCCTGGGCCTTGCGCAAAACCGATCCGGATCGCATGAAGACGGTTCTCTATGTCACCGCCGAAATCATCCGTCAGGTCGGCATTCTGGCGCAACCCTTCATTCCGGATTCAGCCAACAAATTGCTTGATCTGTTTGCATTGAGCCAGGATCAGCGCCTCTTTACGGCTCTGGGCGGTGAGGGGCGCCTAAAAAGCGGCACCCCAATCGACAAGCCGAGCCCGGTTTTCCCTCGCTATGTTGAGAAGACAGAAGAAGACGAGGCATAGAAAAGCCAATGCTGGTCGATAGTCACTGCCATCTGGATTTCCCCGATTTCCAGAACGAACTTGATGATGTCGTAAAAAGAGCCGAGACGTCCGGTGTCGGGCATATGGTGACCATATGCACACGGATCACCGAGTTCGATGCCATCAAGGCTATCGCCGAACGCTATGACAATGTCTTCTGCTCTGTTGGCACCCATCCGCATAACGCTGATGAGGAACTCGACTTTTCCGCCGAAGACATAGCAAAGCTTGCCGAACATCCAAAATGCGTAGCCATCGGCGAAGTCGGCCTTGACTATTTCTATGACAATGCACCACGGGACGCGCAGGCTCAAGGCCTGCGGACCCATATCAAGGCTGCGAGACTGACCGGCTTGCCTCTGGTCATCCATTCCCGCGATGCCGATGACGACATGATCCGTATTCTGGAGGAAGGTATGGAGGAGGGCGCTTATAAAGCCATCTTGCACTGCTTCTCCTCGGGTCGAAACCTTGCAATGCGGGCTTTGAAGATGGGGCACCATATCTCTCTGTCAGGCATTCTTACATTCAAGCGCAGCCAGGACATACGCGATATCGTGGCCGATGTTCCGCTTGATCGGTTGCTGGTTGAGACCGACGCACCTTATCTTGCGCCCATGCCGTTTCGCGGCAAGCGCAATGAACCATCTTATGTGGTCAATACAGCGCAGGTCCTTGCGGACGTGAAAGGCACAACCCTTGAAGAAATGACAGAGATAACGACGGAAAACTTCTTCCGTCTCTTCTCAAAAGCGGTAAGATAGCCCGTCCGAACAAGTAACAACAATCGGTTTGAAAAATGAAACCTCAGGACGGATACAGGCTACAAATCTTGGGATGCGGATCCTCTCCGGGCGTTCCACGGGTCGGCAATGACTGGGGCAAATGCGACCCCAAAAATCCGAAGAACCGTAGAACCCGATGCTCAGCACTCGTAGAGAGATGGCAAGGCAACAAGGTTACACGCATGCTGATCGATACCGGTCCGGATTTCCGTGAGCAGATGCTGCGTGCCGAAGTCGACTGGGTCGATGGCGTTGTCTACACCCATCCTCATGCGGACCATACTCATGGCATTGATGACCTGCGCGCATTCGTCTTCAACAGGCGCGAGCGTGTGAAGGTCTATGCCAACGAGTTGACTCTCGAACGCACCAGGAATGCCTTCCGATATTGTTTTGAAACACCCAAGGGCAGCAGCTACCCACCGATCCTGGAAGCCACTCTGATTGATCACGGTCAGCCACTGACCATTGATGGACCAGCCGGGCCGATCGAGACGATGCCCTTCAATCAGGTTCACGGCGATATTTTCTCGCTCGGATTCCGGGTCGGCAATCTCGCATACTCGTCCGATGTGAACGACATCCCGGAAGAGAGCATGCAATATCTTCAGGATCTCGATATCTGGATTGTCGACGCCTTACGCTATTCGCCCCATCCAAGCCACTTTTGCCTTGATCAAGTCATCGAGTGGTCTGAACGCATCAAGCCGAAGAAAACAGTCCTCACGCACATGCATGTCGACATGGACTACGATACGCTGCTGCGAAATCTGCCTGGCAATTTCATCCCGGCCTTTGACGGCTTGATACTGCAATTCTAGACCACGCTCGATTGGCAAAGACGCAAGGCATCATCTGTGCATCATGCATCAAAGGATGCCATCACAGAGCCCATCATGCGCATTGAGCCAGTCGTGAAACGCTTTATAAAAGCATCGCAAGCCCATGTTTTATTGAGGTTATTTCCGAAACTCAAACAGTCACCCAATATGACACGAAATTTAAATTCCATAATATAGATTATGCGAAACACTCTTGTAAGGAACAGAACCAGATTTTGAACGCGCAACACATCCATTCTATCACACGAATTTATCTAAAATTTTATGCAATCGCCCGCTGTGCTCCCCTATTTCAGGCAGCGTTATAATCCTTCATCCCGCGACCAAGAACCGTCGCCAGAATAATTCTTATATCGAGCAACACTGTGCGACGCGCGACGTAATCTGCATCAACATGAGCCAGCTTCTGCGGATCGCTCATGTCGATATTCTGGATCTGTGCGAACCCCGTGATTCCTGGCAGACTGTCGAGCACGCCCAGATCCCGGCGCCAGTTCACAAGCTCTTCCTGCTTGGGCAAACATGGCCTCGGGCCAACAAGGCTCATTTCACGGCAAAGGATATTCCAGATTTGCGGCAGTTCATCGATGCGCGAGCGGCGCAAGAAACCACCAATTCGGGTCACGGAACTCCGGCTCACCTCATGAGTGGCTGCGACTTTGGTGTCTTCCTTCATGGTCCTGAACTTGTAGCAGGTGAAAACGCGACCGCCCTTTCCGACACGCGCCTGCCTGAAAATCACAGGCCCCGGACTATCAAACCGAATGAGAACAAACATCAAGGGAAAAAGCCACCAAAGCAGACAGACAACCGCCAGCACGAATGACATATCAATGCACCAGTGCAAGGCGTGATAAAACCCGTTCCCCATTTGCCGATTGCTGAGCGGGATCATCTGACGCCTTGGATCAAGATCCTCGACCAGAACCCTGTCGATAGCATTCTCAAGCGCGGGATAATCGACAACCGGCTTCAAGGCAGCAATGAGACCAAAGAGCCCGTCCGCCAAAAAACCGGGCAAGGCGTTCAACCATGAAAGACGATCACGATAGGGCTTCGCATGAGGATAGGCAGGCCGCAAGATTATCGGAGTGCAGGCCCCCTGCTCGCTGCAAATGCTTTTCAGGGTTTGTTCTGCCAGCCACTTGCTACGGCCATACGGAGCGGAATCATGCTCATCTGCGCGGATAGTGGAGAGATAGACTTGCCGCTTTACTCCGGCCTTCACCAGTTTGCGGCATAAGGCAGCAAAAAGCTCGACATTATCGCGCACATAATCAGCGTCTTCACCTGTGCCGTCGCTATCGCGTCGCGTCAAATGAAGGCAGCAGTCGTAACCGGCCAGACGCTCCTTGTCGACACAGTCATAATCAGCAACCGCAAGATCCATGTCTGAAAACAGTGTCTTGATAGCAGCAGGATCATGGTCGAGAAGCAACAATTCATGCCCCTCTTCAGCCAAATGCCTCACGAGCCTTGAGCCGACAAAATCATGCGCTTCGGTTACGATGAGTTTCATTTCAAGTCAGCCCGCTTTCTGCTCTTCCGATGCGGCCTCACCCCTAGAGGTGGTCTTGAATTGCCCGGCAAGATAAAGAGCCCAGGCGATATTGAGCCAGGTGAAAAAGTTTTTGTGCTGCCCGAAAGCATGCGAATAGGTTGAAATCGGCCATAGAATCGCAATCAGAATGCAAAGCGCTGCAATCACCTCACGTGACATTTCATGCCGGCGTTTTGCACCATTGAGCACTTGCGCAAAAATGGCCACGACCATGGCAAGAAAGAGCAGAAGCCCGATTGCACCGGTTTCGGCGAAAATCTGGATATAGAGATTATGCGGGTGCGGGTAGCAAACCGTTTTGCTGAGACCACGCAAGGCCTCCGTTGAAGTGCAGAATAGCTGATGATTTTTCGGACCGATCCCGAAGACGGGATGCATTTCGCCAGCCATGAACCCGCGCATCCATGGCACATAATAGTCGCTTGTCGACATCCATGGCAAACGCTTGACGATCGAGACCTGAAATCTGCGCACCAGCTCAGGATCAAGCACAAACACCAATACAACCAAGGCAAAGCAAATCACAAGAACCGAAATCAGAACGTTACGCCGCATGCCACTGGCGAGAAGAAACAGAGCAAGACCGAATATGAATTCTATCGACACATAGACTTCGCCGGTCAGAATTGCGCTTGAAAGAAGCATCGCAACCAGCGGCAATGCCCAGAAAGCAGAACGGGTATTTTCGAGAACCTTCTTGAGCGCCCAAAAGGAAACAGGCAGCCCGAAGCCAAGCATCAACCAGCCCGCCTTGGTATTCTGGTTCCAGGTTCCGTAAAGCCTGACCTTGCTTGGATCGAGAATTTTCTCGTGCAGCATGGACCCCAACATGACGGCAAGGCCAACACACAAAGCGACCAAAACATATCTGCGAGCGCCGGGCACATATTCAAGAAAATAGGACAATGCCAAGGCAAAGAGCGGAAACCGTATCCAACCGGCAGAGTCTTCAAGAGAATGAACAGGCCAGCTGGACAGAAGCGAGGCAACAATGATCCAGATCCAGAAAATCAAGGCGATCTGAAACCACCGGAATGAAAGCCATTGAGTATTTCCATGCATCACAGAATGGCCGATGAACAACACAACGGTCCCCGTCAGCCATATATCGGACGCGGCATTGCCAATCAGTGTGAAAATACAAATGGAGAAAAGCCAAAGTCGGAGAAGTGTTTCGATCCTTCTTGTCATCATGCCTTGGTCGCCCCATTCTCGGCGACATCTTCCCCGGCTTGTTGATCTGATTGATCGGGTTTTTCACCCACTTCCTTGTAAACCGGGATGGCGGACACTTCAGCGATCATGGGTTTGCGCAAGATCTTCCCTGCCGTTTCCTCGTCGCATTGCTCCAGCGCCGTCTTGAGCGACCTCAACAGCTCTTGCAAATGCTCCCTAACGGGAAGTGGATCCATTGCCACCAGAATATGCGGATGTGCGGTACCAGACAGGTTATTGTCATAGGCAAGCTCCTCGGTCATCTTTTCGCCTGCCCGCAAGCCAATATATTTGATCTCGATATCCCCGGTCGGATTGTCTTCACTTTTGACCGTGTGTCCTGACAATTCGATCATCCGCTGGGCGAGATCGGAAATCTTGACCTCACGCCCCATATCCAGAACGAAAACCTCTCCACCTTTCGAAAGACTCCCGGCCTGAATGACCAATAGGGCAGCTTCCGGGATGGTCATGAAATAGCGTGTTACGTCGGGATGAGTAACGGTCACCGGACCACCATTTCGAATCTGCTCGGAAAATAGCGGAACCACAGATCCTGAAGACCCAAGCACATTGCCAAAACGAACCATGGTGAAAATCGTTTTTTCCGACCTGTCTGCCATATCCTTGACAATAAGCTCGGAAACGCGCTTCGAGATGCCCATGATATTGGCTGGGCGCACGGCCTTGTCGGTCGAAATGAGAATGAACCGCTCGGCCCCATGGCGCAGCACGCATTCGCACAAGGTCTTTGTGCCCAGAATGTTATTTTTGACAGCCGCCAGAATATTGCTCTCAACCAGCGGCACATGTTTGTAAGCGGCCGCGTGGTAAACCGTCTGGACCGGACAATCCGTCAGAATTCTGTCCAGATGCTCAGCGTCGCAAATGCTTCCCAAAATCGGAACGATCTCGCATTGGCCATCGAGCACAGGACGTGAGTCCCCCAGTTCCTGATCGATACGGTAAAGATTGAACTCGCAGGCATCCAGCATGACCAGCTTCTTGGCGCCATTATGCACGACCTGACGGCAGATTTCCGAACCGATGGACCCGCCCGCACCAGTGACAAGAACCACTTTGTCAACAAGGCTTTTTGCGATCAACGCTTCCTCGGGAACCACGGTGTCCCTGTTCAGAAGGTCTTCGATCTCAACCTTCCTGAGAGTGTCGATCGAGGCGGCACCCATAACGATTTCCGGCATCGAGGGAACCGTCATCACCTTGATGCCATCCTTGGTCAACTCCCGAATGAGTTCGTTCTTCTTCTCGTCGCTAACGGACGGCATCGCGAGCAGAACATGCTTGATTTCCAAGCTGCCGACCAGATCTTTCAGCTCACGACGCGCATAAACACGCAAACCGTGAACCGAGGTGTGATAGAGGCTCTTGTCGTCATCAACAAAGGCAACCGGCTTCAGCTCCATGCTGTTTTCCAGCGCCAACGCCAACTGCACCCCTGCCCCGCCAGCACCGTAAATCGCGACATGCTGCTTGTTGAGCAAATGAGAGATGACCCAATGATAGTAATAGCGGATCGAATAGCGGCTCGCGGCGGCATAAAAGGTCACGAGCAACGCAAAAATAAACGGAACAGATCTCGGCATGATCGGCTCGGCAGCGAAGAAGCCGAGCACCATGATGCTCAGACTGAGCAGAAAAACCGATTTGACGATCTGAAACAGGATGTCGGAACCGACATACCGCATGACCGAACGATAGAAATGGTTGTATGTGAAAATTCCGATTGCCGCAAAAGCGGAGAAAAGAAAGATCCACCAATGGTGGTAAAGATATCGTTCCGGCCAGACATCGGACAAACGCATGACATAGGCAAGCCAGAGAAAGAATGGTGTTGCCAGGAAATCGATTGCCATCATCAGCAATCTTTTCCAGCTCCTGGGAATGCCAATAATGACCTCATTAAATTTTTTCAGATGTCTATGCATATGTCAGCCTATACCTGCTGCTATCCCTATAGCAACCAAACGGTAATGTCTTCAATTCAAAAAAAAGTATTCTGATTTCGTGTTCGGTAAAAATAAGTATGTCATAATGACCTAAGGTGTGGCTGTCTACAACCCTTCACATACATTTTCTAAAACACTGGGGAAACAATCACAATCCACAAAATATCGTTAAATTACACAAGGGTTTAACGGGTCCTTTGATCTGCCGAACCCGTCGCCCCTGCCTTCAGGGCACCATGATAGCAATAAAGCTATTACTTGGAGCCCCATGCCTTGCCATCAAGATGATAGTCAATTTCGAAATTGTGCGGCAAGGAAATCGTCGGCGTGATTCCTGCAATCCGTTCCATGCAAACCTGAGCAATAGCATGGGCAAGACCGAATCCGATCTTGAAGCCACCCGTTGCCACGAAAACACTTGTTGAGCCGGGAATGAATCCGATCATCGGATCGCGCTTTGCCGCTTTCGGTCTGATTCCCGCCCACCGTTGCAGGATCTCGGCACCTTCAAGCATGGGACACAGGTTTTTTGCCCGAGCCCAGATCTCATCGCAGCGCTCATCTGTGCTATTCTCATCGTCCCATTCTTCCTCTGTGGTGCTGCCAATGGCGCAAATGCCATCATCATGAGGAACAACGTAAATTGTGCGGTCATACAGGATAGGCACATGAGGTTTTTGCCCAACCTTGGCAATAAGCGCCTGTCCCTTGACCCCCTTACCCAGATCATCCATCCCGGTTAACGTCTCGACCATCGGGAAACTCGAATATCCGGCAGCAACCACAACGATCCCCGCCGAAAGGACTTCGCCAGTTGAAAGGGTGACTTCCGCCCCCTCTCCCAGATCCTTGATCGCAACCACTTCATTCTTTTCAAGTAGACGACCACCTCTCTTGATGACAGACGCCTTGGCAGCCTCACAATAGGCCCTCGGGTTCGCTCGCGCTGAGAAATTGTCAAAAGCATATCCTTCGGCACAAAGCGCGGGATTGAGCCAGCCATCAGGGCCATCTTGCGGATAAACCCGATGAAAATAACCGGTCTCCGCACCGTGCCATAAGTGCTCGGCTTCTTTTGACCGAACCTCGTGCCGCTCACGCAAATTGGCCGTATCAAGTGGCACGACACGCCCACAGCGATCATAGCCGATTGAGATCCCGACTTCGCTCTCCAATTCATCCCTTACATTAGAAAGCTCTTTCAATGCATTGAATTGAAACTCTTTCTTTTCATTCCACCTCTCGGACATATGAGGCAATAGCGCACCCAAAAGCCCATAACTCGCCCCATGCCCGATCTCCTGTTTATCAACCAGCAGAACACGAAGGCCTTGCCCCAGGCAGGCACGTGCAATCGAGAGACCGAAAACGCCCCCTCCAATTATGAGACAATCATGAGAAGACGAATGAGCGGGAGAAAGAGCACTTGGCATGGCAGGAATTTCTTTTTATGAATGAGAAATGCGTCGCTGGAAACTGACCCAATCAAAACGTCAGAAGAATCGAAAGGTCATGGACAGCCGCACCCTAATCGATCCTTCGGAAAAATGATATGGCCAACCCTCCCGAACTTGTCTGGCTGGACAACTTGACCCCAAAATCCACACTCTTTAACGATACCTACTATTCTCGTGACAGCGGTCTTGAGGAAACCAGATACGTTTTCATAAACGGAAACAACCTCACAGAACGCTGGCAGGAAGCCAAAGATCCGGTTATTGGAGAGCTTGGTTTCGGAACCGGTTTGAACTTTCTTGCCACATGGCAGGCTTGGCAAAATACCGTTGCCTTTGCGGAAAAGGATTCAGCTCCAAAGGTCGAGGTCGAACGCAGCCTCACTTTTATTTCATTTGAAAAATACCCGATGGCAAAAGACAATCTGTTCAAGGCGCTTTCTCCCTGGCCTGAATTGTCCAACGAAAGAGACCTGCTTCTGCAAGTCTGGTCTCCTGATGCTTCTGGCTGGCAAACCCATCATTTCGGAAACGTAACCCTTGAGCTTTTCATTGGCGAGGCTGCCGACGGACTGGAGACAATTCCTGACCTTGTCGATGCATGGTATCTGGATGGCTTCAACCCGAAAACAAACCCGGACCTTTGGTCACTCAATCTTCTGAGAGCGGTCAGCGAGAAGTCGAACAGTCAAGCAACATTGGCCAGCTACACAGCCGCAGGATGGGTGCGCCGCAATCTCAATTCAGCAGGTTTTTCCATTGCAAAGCGCAAGGGCTTTGGGCATAAACGGGATATGATCACCGGCGAACTGGTGAGTCATCCTCTGCGCTGAAGCGCTCCCTTCATGCTTGGCATTTCCGCGACTATAGAAGCCCCGAGAATGCTTCAGACCAATCCAATACGGCGTTATCCCGCCCCCTCTCCTCGACGGGGCAAAGGGAAGCGCAGCAGATCACTTGAGTTCTATTATGACGATTACGCCCTCTCGCGATATTTCGGTTCTTGTTGAAATCATGAAACGTCTTCGGGACAAGGAAACAGGATGTCCCTGGGATGTTGAACAGAATTTTGCGTCCATCATTCCCTACACCATCGAAGAAGCATATGAGGTGCAGGATGCAATCGAACGCAACGACCTATATGATATGCGAGATGAACTAGGCGATTTGCTGTTGCAGGTTATCTTCCACGCCCAGATGGCAAGCGAGCTGACCGAAGAAAAGGCCCGATTCGATTTTGGCGATGTCGTTCACGCAGTCACCAAGAAAATGATCCGCCGGCATCCTCACGTGTTTGGAGATTCAGAAGCCCGCGACAAGGGCATGGTTCGCAGCGCCTGGGAAGCCATCAAACAGGAAGAAAAGTCAGAACGTGCACAAGAACGCCTCGCGTTGGGCTTGGTTGACAAGGAACAGGCCTTTCTTGACCAGGTTCCCCGCGGCATGCCCGCGATGAAAGCCGCGGTCAAGCTGCAAAAACAGGCGAGCAAGGTTGGCTTCGATTGGCATGATACATTGCTGGTGCTTGACAAGATTGCCGAAGAAATCGAGGAAGTGCGCGTCGAACTCATCCATAACGAAATGGACGAACCTGCTGTCCGAAACGAAGTTGGCGATCTACTCTTTGCAGTGGCAAACCTTGCCCGTCATCTTAATGTGGATCCGGATGAAGCCCTTGCCTATACCAACCAGAAATTCCGGGACCGGTTTGGTCATATCGAAACCGAATTGACCGCTCGCGGCGACACTCTGGCCAATGCGACCCTTGAAGAAATGGAAGAGCTTTGGCAGGAAGCAAAACAGGAACGTGAAGAATAGGATCTTTAGAGCAGCTTGCAAGGCTCCGCTGTGAGCGTGCTCAAACCAGTCCGACAAATCCGGCTTTCTGGCAACCAGACCAGAAAGCCGTTTATTGCTCGATCACGAACCGGCTGCGTAATTCGGACTGCACCTTGTCCGGAGCCCTGATGTTAAGATCAATACCAGTCTCTCCATCCACCCTCTCCAGCACATCGCAATGACGATAGATCCAGGCAAGGCCTTCCCCGTCTTCAAACCCAAGATGAACCGACAGCAGATTGTCATCCTGCGCCAGCTTCTCTTCGATTTCGGCCAGAAGAACAGTCGTCCCCTCACCCGATATGGCAGAAAGCGCGACGGGTTGCATCTGACCAGTAGACCGGGACGGCTTCTGGCTTGAGGCCCGCTCAAGAACCGTTTGCCGTTCGGCCTCTGGCAACAGATCGATCTTGTTCCAAACCTCGATCACCCGAGGATCTTCGTAAATCTCAACACCAAGATCATGCAACACACTGGCCACATCCTCGGCTTGTGCGCCTGTATCCTCATGCACGATATCGCGAACATGAAGAATGACGTCAGCCTCAAGCACTTCCTCGAGCGTGGCGCGGAAGGCGGCAACGAGATGAGTTGGAAGATCGGAAATGAACCCCACCGTGTCGGAAAGAATCACCTGCCGTCCATGCGGCAGCACCATGGTGCGCAATGTCGGGTCGAGCGTTGCAAACAGCAAATCCTTGGCAAAAATTCCAGCTCCGGTAAGCTGATTGAACAGCGTCGACTTGCCCGCGTTGGTGTAGCCAACGAGCGCAACGATCGGATGCGGAACCTTCTGTCGGTTTGTCCGCTGCAAGCCTCGGGTACGGCGAACCTGTTCAAGGTCCTTCTCCAGCCGGTTGATCTTTTCCTGCAATGCGCGCCGGTCGGCCTCGATCTGTGTTTCTCCGGGCCCGCCCATGAATCCGATGCCACCGCGCTGGCGCTCAAGGTGGGTCCAGCTTCTTACAAGCCGCCCTTTCTGATAATTCAGATGTGCAAGCTCGACTTGCAGGCGCCCTTCCCTTGTTTGCGCGCGACGTCCGAAGATTTCCAGAATGAGCCCGGTCCGGTCAAGAACCTTGGTATCCCATTCATGTTCCAGATTGCGCTGCTGAACCGGAGTCAACGGATGATCCATGATGATCAGATCCACTTTCTCGCGATCAATGACATCCCAAATGTCTTCGAGCTTGCCCTTACCGATCAGCGTGGATGGTCGAATGGCATTGAGCGGCACGCGCATGACATCAACGACGTCCAGCTCAATCGCAGCGGCAAGGCCCGCAGCCTCTTCGAGGCGAGCATCATCGGTGCGCCGGACAAGGCGCGCCTCACCCGCAACCCGATTTTGCAAATTTTGTGAAAGGATCGGCACCAGAACCAAGGCACGTGTCGGCACGGCCTCGCGATCAATCATTTTTCGCGGACCTTTGGCCTGGTCATCCAGATCTGAATCAATTTCGTCTGACAATCAGTCGTCTGCCTTCTCGCCGTTTTCACCGGCTTCAAACAGTGTCAACGGCCCATTTGGCATGATTGTTGAGATTGCATGCTTATAAACCAACTGAGAGTGTCCATCACGTCTCAGCAACACACAAAAATTGTCAAACCAAGTCACAACACCTTGGAGTTTCACACCATTGACCAAAAAAATCGTCAAAGGAGTCTTAGTTTTTCTGACATGATTGAGAAAAGTATCCTGGAGGTTCTGGGCCCGCTCTGCCATGTGTCCTGCCTTATCTTCTTTTAATTCATCACTCGGTATCGACTGACCTGATCTGCACATTATGGCGCAGGACAGTATATTTAACCAGCCTACCAGCCACCCTTTTCCGCAAGGGAAAAGCATAAAGGCCTGGATTGTCCACAAATCTTGGGGAAACACTTTGCTAAGATTGTTTGCTGTCCCCCAAAATTTCAGCAGCAACAACCAGGAAATACTTGCATTGAGAATTGTCCCACCGATTCTCAACTTAGTAGTTTAACGAAAAGATAGTGCATGCCAAGTCGCAATCGCAACCATTTTTTGTATTCGGACAAAAAACTAACGCAAAACGTTACTTCGTTTGAGCTTATCTATTCCAGAATCTGAAATTGAGGGCACCAAGTAAAACGATAACCTCTATCCGGCCAATAATCATTGTAATGGCGAGAGACATTTTGGTTACCATCGACATTTCAAAATAGCTTGGCCACTCCCCCGCAGGCCCCCAACCGGTATTGTAGAGCGGCCCGATATTGGAAAAGCTGGATACCGCAGCGATGATCCCGCCATCCAATTGTCCGATGTCAAATGTCACGATTCCTGCGACCACTGCGATCAGGATGATCGTCAGAATGAGCGAACTCCAGATGCCATTCAACAGCTGCATGGAAGGACGCGGACGCCCCAGACGGCCAGCCCGGATCCGGTTTGGATAAACGAGGCGGGCCACTTCGTCTGCCACCTGTATCACCAACACACCGAACCGGTATATTTTTATCCCGCCAGCCGTCGAGAAATGCGTCGCTCCGATGAATGCCAAAGAGAAAACCAGCAAGCCAGGCAAAACCGTAACATCTGCATATCTGAGTTCGAAGCCGGTCGTCGAAATCAGGGAAACCGCGGTGAAGAAACCCTGACGCAAGGCCGACGTGGCAGGCAAAACGGAGGCATTGCCGGCAAGCTGGAACAGCGTAATCGAATAGAGCAAGCCTGTTGCCAGTACGAGAAAAATGAAAATGTAGCTTTCCCGGTGCTCCACCAGGAATTGCCATTTGCCGCGCACGACCATGCGGTGCCATAGCAGACTGCTTGCTCCCATGAGCATACCGAAGGCGACCACCAGATCGGCAAGCGAATTGTCATAGACGCCAAGCGTTCCATCAACGGGAAGGAAACCGCCGGTCGAAATGGTTGAGAATGCCAGACACATTGAGTCGAACGGCGGCAAACCGGTCAAAATGAGCAGCCACGCCAGAACCAATGTCACAAGACTATACGCCGCCGCGATCTGACGGATGATGGAGAAGGAACGCCAGATGTCATCCCCCAAACTCTGCTCCATCAAACGGCTGTGAACCTCTCGCATACCGCCAACACCGGCTGGTGCCAGCACCATGAGAAAACTGACCAATGTCAGCAATCCACCATACCATTGCAAGATTGCCCGCCAGAATATGATGGCTTTCGGTGTTTCAGCCAAACTCAAAAACACACTTGCTCCGGTCGTGCTCAACCCCGACGCAGCTTCAAAAAAGCCATCCCCCCAGGACAACTGATCGGAAAGGACAAACGGGAATGCCCCGGCCACAGACAATCCGAACCACGCTATGACGCACAGAAGAAAGGTCTGATGATTGACCATCTCCCTCTCCTGCCCGCGCAACGCAAAATAGATGCCGCCAGACAAGAACCCAATCAAGCCGGACATGAGCAAAAAGCTTTCGGCAAGCTCAAGATTGCCAGCACTCAGCGCCACGAGCGCTGTCGGCAGCATCAAACTCCCCAAGAATCCGAGCAAAATTGAAAAATAATAGAGAATAGCGGTCATCCGCAGCCTAGCCCCTATCCTGCATCAGAAGAATTCAAAGCTGACTCGGAACAGAAGTTCGACCTGCTTGACCCGATCTGCCAGAGCAAACAAGATGACCCTGTCTCCCGCCTGAATGGTCGTTTCGCCATCCGGCATCAGAACCTCGCCTTCACGATAGATCGCACCGACACGCACGCCTTCGGGAAATTCAAAACTTCTCAATGGTCGACCGACCAGAGGAGATGTTTCGAGCGCTTCGGCCTCGATCCCTTCTGCTGCCCCATCCTCGACCGCATGCACCCCTCGAATTCGACCGCGTCTTACATGTTGCAAGATCTTTGATATGGTGACAGATCTGGGATTGACGTTGGAATCGATGCCCAGGTCATGAACCAGATCCGAATAATGTGCATCATTGAGAAGCGCCATCGTGCGTGAACAGCCCAAACGCTTTGCCATGGCGCAGGAAAGGATATTCACCTGATCGTTGTTGGTCAGCGCGATCATGGTATCCGCTTCCCGAATATCCGCTTCCTTCAAAATCTCCTGATCAAGGGCATTGCCTTGCAATACGATGGTATCTCTGAAATCGTTGGCAATCTTGATCGCCCTGTCGCGATCAAGCTCGATCACCTTGGCACGGGTTCGGTTGCGTCTTTCCTCGATTGCCAGTGCAACATAGCGCCCGATATTACCGCCACCAGCGATAACGACACGGTTAGCCTGATCTTCATCATGCCCGAAGATGCTGAGCGTCCGCCAAACCTGCTCACGATCAACCACTACATAGGCAAGATCACCGGCCTGCATCTGGTCTTCGGCGTGAGGCACAAACAATTTGCCCTCGCGGCGAATACCAACGACCACTGCGCGCAGGTCAGGGAACAGTTCCGTCAACTGCCTGAGCGGCGTATCAACAACGGGGCAGTCCTCCTCGCACTCAAGCGCAACCATCAGAACCTGACCGTCGGCAAAGCGAACCGTATCCTCTGCACCGGGCATTGCCATCCGGGACAGCACCATCTCACCGACTTCCACTTCTGGAGAAATGATGACATCGATGGGCAGATGCTCGCGGGAAAACAGATCCGCATAATGCTTTTCAAGATAGGATTGAGCCCGAACCCTCGCTACCTTGGTGGGAACATTGAAGATTGAATGAGCCACCTGACAGGCGATCATGTTGACTTCATCATAGAGAGTGACGGCGATGATCATGTCTGCTTCATTCGCACCCGCTCTGGCCAGAATGTCAGGATGGGCACCGTGGCCGACATAACCGCGCACATCGAGCGTATCCCTTATGGCGGAAACAAGCTTGGGAGAGCTGTCAATAACGGTCACATCATTCTGCTCGGAAGACAAATGTCTGGCTATGCCAAACCCCACTTGCCCGGCGCCGCAAATCACTACTTTCATAATCGACCGCTTTCATCTTCTTGGATGGACACACTGTTGCCCTACCACATCTCTTGGCCCGAACAAACCAGTTTCATCACATGGCTGTTCGCCCTGTTCAGGGACCACACCTGAACAATGAAACATCAAAGAGAGAAACACAATGTTGGCCGGGAATGGAGATAGACTAAAGAACGCTTCAGAAAAAGCTGAAATTAGACAACCCCGAGGCTTTTTAACTTGCGATGCAAGGCTGAGCGCTCCATCCCGACAAACTCGGCCGTGCGCGAAACATTCCCGCCAAACCGTGCAATCTGCGCCTTGAGATATTCCCGCTCGAACACTTCCCGAGCTTTCTTGAGCGGCAGAGACATGATTTGCTCACCGGCCTCGCCCCCGCCCGGAATGCTGGGAACGGTTTCCCCCACCTCGCTCGGGAGCAAGTCTGCGGTAATCACCGCCCCTTCGTCTCCTTTTGTCAGAATGAGCAGGCGCTCGATATTGTTCTTGAGCTGACGAATATTTCCCGGCCAATTGTGAGCCTGCAAGATTGCCATCGCATCCTCACCAATCTTGCGAGCGGGCAACCCTGAGGTAGCCGACAACTGTTCCATGAAATGCAGAACAAGTTCGGGAATATCCTCGCGCCGTTCAGCAAGAGGCGGCACAGACAGAGGCACCACATTGAGACGATGGAACAGATCCTCGCGAAAACTGCCCTCCTCAATCAGGATATTCATGTCCCGCGATGTCGAGGAAATGACCCTCACATCGACCTGCACAGGCTTGTTTCCACCCACCCGGACAAATTTGTTTGTTGTCAGAACCCGCGTGATCTTGCTTTGCAGATCAATTGGCAGATCGGAAATCTCTTCAATATAGAGCGTGCCGCCATGGGCCTCTTCCAACGAGCCGACCTTGCGCTGGCTGGTCCCGTCGGCCTCCGTTCCGAACAGATGGACTTCCAGATCTTCAAGAGGGAACTGAATCGAGGAAAACGTGACAAAGGGCAATTCTGAACGTGGCGATTGCTGATGAATACAGCGCGCAACCAGCTCCTTGCCAGAGCCTGACTGTCCACTGACCAGAACCCGGCTGTTGGTCTGCGCGACACGCTGGATCATCTGCCGCAAATTGTTCATGGCACTCGAAGAGCCAACCAGCTTGACCTCTCCGCCACTGCGGGATCGCAAGTCCTTGACCTGACGTTTGAGACTGGATGCTTCCAGCGCCCTCTCGGCGACAAGAATCAGTCGATCCGCCTTGAACGGTTTTTCGATAAAGTCATAGGCTCCGCGCTTGATTGCAGCAACAGCGGTTTCGACACCACCATGGCCTGAAATCATCACCACCGGCAGTTCGGGATGTTTCTGTTTGATAACGGCCAACAGCGCCAGCCCGTCCAGCCGAGACCCCTGAAGCCAGATATCCAGAAAAATCAGCGAGGGGCGTCTCTGCTCGATCAACTCGAGCGCTTCATCGCTATGTGAAGCCATTCGAGCATCATAACCTTCATCGTCCAACAGTCCGGCAACAAGCTCCCGGATGTCCTCTTCATCATCGACTACAAGAATATCAGCCGCCATTATCAGCCCTCTGCCTCTTCATCACTCACACTCGTCAGAGCCAAACCGGAATTATAATCGTCTATCAAATCGTCCTTGGTAGAATCCTCATCATTCAAGGCTTCTTTTGGAATACGCATTTCAATACAGGCTCCCCGCTCAAACTCTGACACCTCCTTGGCATCCAGCAGACGAATAGCACCGCCATGCTCCTTGAGAATCTTCCTGACAATCGCCAGGCCAAGGCCGGTTCCCTTCTCACGCGTCGTCATATAGGGTTCCAGCAGTCTTTGACGGTTGCTTGCAGGCAACCCGATGCCGTTGTCGATAACACGAACACAATAATGCTCGCTGCCGACTTCAGCCATCACATGAACATGCCCCTCAACCTCATGTCGATTTTCAAGGCCGGCAATGGCCTCGGTTGCATTCTTGACGATATTTGCCATGGCTTGCGAAATCAGACGATGATCGAAAGATCCCGGCATTGTTTCCGGTATGTCCGTGGTAAAGGTAATGTCGTGATTGGCAACTTCAATCAGGAAAACTGACTGTCTGATGACTTCGGACAGGTTGCCCGGCTCGAAAACCGGCTTGGGCATACGCGCAAAGGACGAGAATTCGTCGATCATCCGACCAATATCGCCGACTTGCCGCACGATGGTGTCAACGCATTGATCAAATACCCTTTGATCATCTTCGGCAACCTTCTTGCCATATCGGCGCCGCAGACGCTCGGCCGACAACTGAATTGGCGTCAGGGGATTCTTGATCTCGTGGGCAATACGACGCGCAACATCTGCCCAGGCCGCAGATCTTTGGGCACTGACCAGATTGGTGATGTCATCAAGGGTGACCACATAGGAATGGCTTTCTTCTTCCCCGCGCTCGGATGTGACCCGCACCCTCAGGACATATTCAATACCGTTGCGAACGAGCGATACCTGTTCTTCCCCATGCGTGCCAATTTCATGTTCGGCATTTTCAACAAGAGGGGCAATTTCAGGCAAAATGGTAGCAAAGTCCTCACCGAGCAAATCGCGTTCCCGCAAACCGAGAAGCTTCTGAACCGATGGGTTGGCGAGCGTTATTTCCCCGGTCGCATCAACGCCCAGAATACCTGCACTGACGCCTTGTAGCATGGCCTCCGTAAACCGCCGGCGGGCATCAATGGCGTCACGCGCCAGTATGAGTTCATCTCGCTGCGAGCGAAGATCGGTCGTCATCGTGTTGAAAGTTTCATTCAGATTGGCAAAATCCGTCGACCCTTTCTCGACTGGCAAGCGGACATAAAGATCCCCATGGCGCACGCGTTCAGCAGCTCCGATCAGGCGCCGTATCGGAGCAACCAACCGGTTTGCGAAGCCGATCGCAAGCCACGTCGTCGACAACAGGACAATAAGCCCGGCGCCGATATAGAGCATGGCAAAAGCGGCCTGAATATTCGACCGGCTATCAAAGAAGGCTCGATATTCCTGCGCATTTTCGGACGTCATTCGCAGGAAGTTGGAAACCACCGGATCAATCACCCGCAACACGAACAAATAGGCGTCACTAAACTCCTCAAGGCGCATGATGCCTGCCACAAGGTTGGAATCACCCAGCGCGATGAAAACCGGTTGACTGTGAGCCTGTTCCAGCAGATCCGGTCCCGGCATATTCGGGATCGGCTGATCAAGCCGACTTGGCGACGCCACGAGCTGCTCGCCTTCGCCACTGACGACAAAGGCCGCGGGAATACCACGAATACGTGTCTGTCTTGCAAAAATGGCGCGGAACCGATCCGAATCCAGCAGAAAATACGGCTCTGCATCATTGAGGGCCTGCGCAATTCCCAACAGTTCATTTCGCAAAACCCTCGCATGTTCCTTGGTGTAGGCACTGGCAACAGTTTGCGAACTGTTGATGATCGCCTGGGTTCGGGAAGAAAACCAGCGGTCAAGGCCTCTATCAAGCGTGATAGAGGCAAAGATGGCCACCAGCACCGTCGGCACGGTTGCCACCAGCGCGAACAATCCCATCACGCGAATATGCAGCCGGGCCCCCGCCTTGCCCTTTTGGCGCGCGCGCAGAACCGAGCTTGTTTCCCAGAAGATCACAAGCGCAAGCACAACGAGCAGCGTTCCGTTGACGATCATCGCCAACTGGATCACTTCCTCGCTCGGATCAATGGAAGTAAGACCAAGCAGAATGACAAAGGACGTTACCCCGGACAGAACCGAAAGAATGACACTGATGAGACCAAGCTGGCGAACCAGACTTCTTTTCTCAGGCTTTTCGGCAATGGCAGCTGCTTGCAAGGCCTCTTTGGTTCGGCTCTGCTCAACACTGGTCTGTCTGACAACGGATTTTTCTAATTCTGAAAGGTATGGCACGCAACATATCCTAAGGGAAGGAAACCACCGGCCGGTGGAATCACCCTCTCTATTCAATGAAAATGTTGCCTAAATGTGACAGCTTGTGCAGTTTCTGTCCATGTCAAACCCATGACCTGTGTCAAAAAAAGCACAGACCGGCCCGAACAGGTAGAAATCTAGCCATTTCTGGCCAGATCTCTTAAGCGCCACGAACGACTTGAATGTCCAGATCCTTGATCTTTTTCCTCAGTGTATTTCGGTTCAGTCCGAGCAATTCAGCCGTCTTGATCTGGTTGCCCTTTGTTGCGGCAAGGGACGCGCAGATCAATGGATACTCGATCTCGCGCAACAAGCGATGATAAAGCCCCGGAGGCGGCAGGCTGTCACCAAATTCCTTGAACAGCTGTTCCAGATAGGATTCCATCGCCCCGGCCAGATTCTGAACCTTCTGCTCAGGCTGCACATCGGTAGTCAGGCTGATCTGGTTAAGCTCATTTTCGATCTGGTTGGCCGTAATCGTATCCTGCGGATAAAGCGCAGCCAATCGCCGCACCAGATTCTCTAGCTCGCGCACGTTGCCCGGCCAGCGATAGCGCAGCATGACGTCGAGCGCATCGGGCTGGATCTGCTTGACCGGCAAGCCTTCCCGCTCCCCAAGAGCAAAGAAATGCCGCACCAGGTCCTTGATGTCTTCGGCACGCTCCCGCAAAGGCGGCAAGCGCATCGGCACGACATTCAAACGGAAGAACAGATCTTCGCGGAAGAGCCCCTGATGAATGAGAGACTGAAGGTCCTTGTTCGTTGCAGCAACGATGCGGACATTGGTCTTGATCGGGGTACGCCCGCCTACAGTTGTATATTCCCCCTGTTGCAGCACACGCAGCAAGCGCGTCTGGGCTTCCATCGGCATATCGCCAATTTCATCAAGGAAGAGAGTGCCACCTTCCGCCATTTCAAACTTGCCAGCCGAACGACCGTGAGCACCGGTGAAGGACCCCTTTTCGTGACCGAACAACTCGGATTCGATCAGATCTTTTGGGATCGCCGCCATGTTGATCGCCACAAACGGACCCTTGCGGCGCTTGCCATAATCATGCAGCGCCCGTGCAACCAACTCCTTGCCGGTGCCGCTTTCGCCGGTGATCATGACCGTGAGGTCATTCTGCATCAGACGGGCCAGCATCCTGTAAATGTCCTGCATGGCAGCAGAGCGACCAATAAGGGGAATATCGGTGCTGTCATCTTCGTGAGGCTGAAGGCTCGGCCGTGGTTCGGAAAGCGCACGCCCGGCGATATTGATCAGCTCCTTGAGATCAAACGGTTTCGGCAGATACTCATAGGCCCCCCGCTCAGACGCCTTGATGGCGGTCATGAAGGTATTCTGCGCGCTCATGACAATGACGGGAAGATGGGGCCGGGCCTTTTTGATCCGAGGCAGAACGTCAAAGATATTCTCGTCCGGCATCACAACATCGGTAATGACAAGATCGCCCTCGCCCTGACTGATCCAGCTCCAGAGCGTTGTGGCATTGGATGTCAAACGGACCGTATAACCCGCACGTGAAAGCGCCTGGTTCAGCACCGTGCGGATAGCGGTATCATCATCGGCAAGAAGAATTGTCCCCTTGGGCATGGTCTGAACTCCTATGTTTGATCCGCGTCGCTTGTTGGCAACATGACCCGGAAAATGGTCTGACGTCCCGAACCGTCTAACTCAATAACACCACCATGGTCGCCAATCAGTTTGGCAACCAGCGCAAGACCAAGACCAGATCCATTGGTCTTGGACGTAACGAATGGATCGAACAGACAGTCTTCCAATTCCTTAGGGATGCCCGGTCCATTGTCCTTTACGCAAATTTCAAGTGGCAGAGAGGTTTTCTCCGAAGAGCCCGGAACCTGAATGCGAATGCCTGGCCGGAAGGCCGTAGTAAGAACGATTTCCGGATCCGGAACCTCGATGACGGCTTCGGACGCATTTTTGACCAGATTGAGAAAGACCTGAACCAACTGGTCCTGATTGGCAAAAACAGATGGCAGCGACGGATCATATTGTTCAAGAATACGGATCTTGTCGCCAAATTCTGCATGCGCCAACTGTTTGACCCGATCCAGAACGACATGAATATTGACCGCTTCACGCTCCACGGGGCGCTGATCGGAAAAGACTTCCATCCTGTCGATCAACCGCACGATCCGATCCGTTTCCTGCGTGATCAATTGCGTCAGGGCCCTGTCTTCATCAGAAACGGAGCTTTCCAGCAACTGCGCCGCTCCCCTGATCCCGGACAGCGGATTCTTGACCTCATGGCCAAGCATGGACGCAAGACCTGTCACCGACCGGGCTGCATCACGATGGGTCAACTGCCTGTCCATCTTGTCGGCAATTGACCGTTCATGAAGCATGACCGTCACAGCACCCGGCATATCCGGAACCGGTGCCGCATAAACATCCACGACCTTTTCAACACCAATGCGCGGATTGGAAATGTCTATCCGGTATTCATTGACCGGCGCCAGTCGTTCGCGGGCCTGCTCGACAAGGGCGAGCACCGGACTGCCAAAGGGCAAGAGCGATGAAAGTTGCTGCTTGGCCAGCAGAGCCGAACTCGACTGGAAGAAAAACTGGGCCATATCATTGGCCGCACCGACAAACCCCTCGCTGTCCACCATCACAACAGGATGCGGCAAAGAATTCATCATCGCCTGATAAGGTGCCGCCGTAATGCGCGATCGTTTATTCTGGCTCATGCTACCTGCCTTTCCGCAGCAAAAGAGAAATAGTCGCGCATACTGGTACGCACAATCTCCGCGCTGTCTGCGGTCATCATTACTTGTCTCAATCGGGATAGATCGGGCGAACCAGCGCCTGAAATGCCGACCAAATTATCCAAATACCAGCCCAAATGCTTGCGCGCGCATTTTACGCCCACACCTTCGGGGTAATACTCGATCATAGTGTCATAATGGTCCAAAATCAGCCTGAGCAAGGCATCGCCCTCAGGCTCGTCACGCTGCTCACCAGTCTCTAGATAGTGGGCCACAAAACCCGGCAACCACGGACGGCCATAGGCCCCGCGCCCAACCATCACGCCATCCGCGCCCGACTGCTCAAGGCACTGAACGGCATCCTCTTCACAAAGAATATCGCCATTGGCAATAACCGGTATCGACACCGCATCGACCACGGGCCGGATCGCTCGCCAGTCTGCCGCACCTTTATAGAACTGGTTGCGCGTCCTGCCGTGAATGGTGACCATTGCAGCACCACTCTCCTCGGCCCTTCGAGCCAATTCAGCCGCGTTCAAGCTTTTGTCGTCCCAACCAAGACGCATCTTGACGGTCACGGGTACAGAAACTGCTCCGATCACCGCATCAATCAGCCGACAGGCCTTGTCAAGATCCTGCATCAGCGCCGAACCCGAATAACCGGAAATTACCCTTTTTGCCGGACAACCCATGTTGATATCGATAAGCGTTGCCCCTGCCCCTTCACAAAGGCTTGCAGCTTCTGCCATCCAGTCTTCCTGATTGCCCGCAATTTGCACGGCATGCACACCGACACCCTCGCCTTCGGCGCGCAGGCGCATTTCTTCCTGCCCAACGGCAAAGGCCTTGCTCGCGACCATCTCGGAAACCACCAGACCGGCACCAAAACGCGCAGCCAAAGACCGGAACGGCAAATCGGTAATGCCGGACATGGGAGCCAGCAAAACACCATTTGGCAAATCGAGGGGACCGACGGCAAGGCCCGTTCCTGCATTGTGAAGAGGAGGTGTTGGCATAAAAGGATCAGCTTCGTTCACACAATATTATGAACCAGTATAGCCGTGCCTAATTAATGTGCAAGGATTTTCGGTGATCACTTTTTGATCATTCACATCCTTGGTGGAAATGTTTCGGAATTGTCACAGGATATATGACTGGGAAAAAGGCTGCATAATGCAGTAAGAATGTTCGACTGGAGGCATAAACTGTCGCCATTCACCAAAATAGCCGTTACCATTCAATATATAATGGCTAATTTTGCTTCAATTGTACAGATTGAACAAAAAACGAATGTATAAGGACCATGACGGTATGACTTGCGCCGCCATAATCGTCGCAGCAGGATCAGGCAGTCGCGCCAGACGTGATACTGACAAGGTTGCCAAACAATATCTGTCCATCGGTGGCAAGGCCGTTTTGAATCGAACACTCGAGACCTTTCTCAAAAGCGACTTGATCGATCTCGTACAAGTCGTCATCTCCCCACAGGATGAAATGCTCTATCAGGAAACGATTGCCAAACTGGATCCTGACCTTTCTGGCAATGAAAACCGTTGCAAGCTGCTCCCACCGGCTTCCGGTGGCGACACGCGCCAGTCTTCTGTCTTGAACGGGCTAATGGCGCTAAAAGCCAGCAAACCGGATTTTGTCCTGATCCACGACGCCGCTCGCCCTTTCGTCACACAAGACATCGTGCTGCGATGCCTTGACACGCTCAAGAGCTGCAAGGCCTGCCTCGTGGCAAGCCCCCTCACGGATACGATCAAAAGAGCAAGCTCAGACGGCACGATCGAAGAAACCCTTGATCGCAACCAGCTCTGGGCAGCCCAGACACCGCAAGGCTTCAACTTTGACTTCATTTTCGATGCGCATGAAAAAGCTGCGCTTGAAACACGAATGCCGTTTACCGACGATGCCGCCATAGCAGAGTGGGCCGGCGAACCGGTCAAGATCGTTATGGGTGAAGCCTTCAACACCAAATTGACAAACCAGCAAGACCTCGACATGGCGGAGATCCTTTTGAAGAACCCAACCAGTGACACACCGATTCTGAGCGATATCCGCATTGGCACAGGATATGACGTCCACGCCTTCGAAGAAGGCGACGCCGTTATCATTGGCGGAATATCCATTCCCCACGACAAGAAGCTCAAGGGGCATTCCGACGCCGATGTCGCGCTTCACGCCATAACCGATGCCATCCTCGGGGCAATCGCCGAGGGTGATATAGGCACCCATTTTCCTCCTTCCGATCCTCAATGGAAAGGTGCATCGTCTGACCTTTTCCTCAAGGATGCTGTAAGGCGCGTTTCCGAAAAAGGCGGCAAGATCTCCAACATCGATTTGACCATTGTCTGCGAAAAACCCAAGATCGGACCACATCGGGATGCGATGAGATCAGCGATTGCAGAAATCTGCGACTTGCAAAAAGAACGGATCTCCGTCAAGGCGACAACAAGCGAGCAGCTTGGCTTCACCGGTCGCAAGGAAGGCATCGCGGCACTGGCAACCACTTGCCTCCGCCTGCCCGAATAGCGAAACCGAATGAAAGCCCCTTGGTTCGCAAACAGGCGGACAGGAAGGAACTGACATGTATGTAACCCATGACGCCATTGAGCTATCAAATCAGGTTCTCGAAATTGCACGGGAGAAAAAATATCTGATTGCAACCGCCGAATCCTGCACCGCAGGCATGATCTCCGCAGCACTTACGGAAATTCCCGGCTCATCCTCTTTTTTCGATCGCGGATTTGCAACCTACTCCAATGAGGCCAAGACCGAGGTTCTGGACGTACCTGCCGAAATGATCACCCGATATGGAGCCGTTAGTGAAGAGGTTGCAAGAGCGATGGCAACCGGAGCCCTCAAACATTCCAATGCAGATTTTGCAGTCGCCGTTACCGGCATCGCAGGCCCCGCCGGAGGAGGCCCGGACAAGCCGGTTGGCCTTGTCCATTTCGCAGTATCTTCAAAGCAGTTTGAACAAATCCACGAAAAACGCATATTTGCCGCCATGGACAGGGAAAATGTTCGCGCAGCGACTGTCGAGCATGCCCTGATAATGCTCATTAATTCCATGACGCAGAAGCCATTTGTCCCAATGGGATAAAACGCCCCATCTTACCAAACAAAACAAAAAAGCCGCCAAGCAATCTTGACGGCTTCAAAGAAAGACAAGTCTTTTCTAGCTTGTAGCCAGATATGGCACCGGATCGACCGGATCACCCTGAATTCGCAATTCGAAATGAAGCTGCGGGCTGTTGACGCTACCCGATTTGCCAGACTGGGCAATGATCTGCCCGCGGCGAATATGCTGCCCTTTCGCCACAAGAACCTTGTCATTATGCGCGTAAGCGGTCACCCAGCCATTGGAGTGCTGTACGAGCACAAGATTTCCATACCCCTTCAGCTTGTTACCTGCATAAATAACGGTTCCGCTTTCAGCCGCACGAACCGAAGTCCCAATTGGCACAGAAAGGTTGATGCCATCATTCTGCGTACCATTGCTACCACGACCGAAGCTGGTAATGATCCGGCCACGGACCGGCCAACGGAACTTTGCAGTATTGCCCTGCTGAACAGAATTTGCTTTGGCAGCAGGTTCAGACGCAGAAGAACCGGGCTGAGCCACCTGACTCACGGGCAACCGACCTGAGCCACTGGAACTGCTTGCAACGTTATTCTCGATGCTGCCGGTCACGATTGACGAAGACTGATCGCGCGAGCCATTTGACGAAAGCTGAGCGATCCACCTTGGTTTCGACTTTGGAATTTTATGAACTGGCGCAGCGGGAATGGAGGCTCCGGCATTGACCTGTGAAGGGCCAATCGACGCGGTTGACGTATAGTCGACCATCTGCTGACCAGGCATAGGAATACGAAGTCTCTGCCCCATGCGGATTGGCGAAGAGACGGCAAGCCCATTGGCTGACGCCAATTCCTGCGTGGACACGTCATACCGGGACGCAATACCGCTCAGAGTTTCGCCTGGCATGACCATATGCCTGTTCTGTGCGTTGGCATTCTGCTGCAAACGGACGATCTGCTGCCCATAAGGGGAGCGGCTCTGTTGACGCAGTGGATTTGCTTTTGGTACCCGCAACGAAAATGGCAAAGGCGACGCTTCTTCATAAGCAGCCTGCTGAACCGTATTGGTTGGATAATTTGACTGATATGACACGGTCTCCTGCTGGTAGACAGGAATCAGAATACTCTGGCCGGGAGCAACAAAGCTTTGATCCGCAAGCCCATTGACCTCCGCAATCGCCTTGGCCGGAACACCATACCGCCGCGAAAGGGTCTGAATATCCTCACCATATCCCACAGTGACCATAGTTCCGCCGGAGCTGACCCACTGGCCGCTTTTACGCACACCAACAGCCTGAGATGGCAAGACAGACCGGTTGTTCACAGCTTGCGCGACATACCCGGAGCCACCCTGATTGGAAATGGCAGCTGGCGGGGTGATCGAAGCGGTTGAACTGTAATCAAGTTCCTTGGTGCGAGGTGCTTTTTTGGGCAAGGAGAACAGCTTCGCAATACTGAAGCGAGAAAGGTTCAGGCTCCTTTTGCTTGTAGGCTGTTCTGCAACTGGCACGGCAACAGGGGCATTGCTCGAATAATTGGCCGGAGCATAGCCAGCCATTTGCATCTTCGCTCTTGGCGCAGCCTTAGGCAAGGACGTGAAGCGCGACACAACAATTGGCGGACTATTCAGGACACTCTGCTCAACCGAAGCCTGATAGCTGCGACTGGGCACAGTATTCCGAACAGGGACGGATACATAGGTCGGACCAGACGCAGCCTGGCTACTGGCTGACGGCAACTCGGGCATGGAATAGCCCTGAACAGGACCTTGCACGCCCGATCTTGAAATCGAACCCGTCGCCAGGGTATCCGGAGGATACTGCCCTGACAGATTTGTTTTGGGAGTCGTATAGACAGGCGTCCGATAGGTTGGCGTCTGATAGCTAGGCACCGGTTTGACCGAAGCCTGATAGCGGGGTGCACTATAGGTCGGAGCAGACGCCTTGTAATTTGGAACCTGATAAACCGGAGCCGACTTCGAAACCGTCGATGTAGCAGGAATTGCTGCTGGCATCGGCTGATTGACAGCTGTTCCCACAGGGCCAGACCCAACAGAATTTGTGAAAATCTCATTCTGATTGGAAGTGAATCCAGATCCCGGAGTTCCGAAACGATCCATCTCGCTGCTACAAGCCGCCAAAGACGTAGCAATTGCAAACATCGACGTTCTTGATAGAAGCTTACGCAATACTAAATTGTTCATACCAACACCGGTTAAACGCACCACACCCCAAATGTTAGTATTATTAGAGCTCAGTAACCTTTCCAAAACTTTAAAAAAGACATAAAAATCTGAGACATGACCTCGTCTTCACGCCCATGTACAAAAATGCGCAAGACCGGCCCAAAAGGCACCAAATCAGATAAATTCAAACTGAAAAAGCACAGCAAATCAGAAGCTTATTGAAACCCTCAGAGCTCACGACTCTTTCAGCATTTTCAGGCATCCATGATCTGTCATGTCGAGATTGAGAGGCGTGACCGAAATTTTCTTGTGCATCACAGCATATAGATCCGTTCCCTCGGAAGGGTGAGAGGTACGATCTTCGAATCCGAGCCAAAAATAAGATTGGCCACGTGTATCCACACGTGGCTGAACATTCAAATGGGCCTGATCCCGCTTGCCTTGCTCGGTAAATTCCATACCCTCGACTTCATCGGCAGAACAGGCCGGAAAGTTTACATTGAGCAAGGTCTGCCGCGGCAACTCATAATCAAGCAGATCCTGAACGACCTTGGCACCATGCGTTTCGGCACAGCTCCAGTCAAATGTATTATGCGCCGACCAGTCATAGGTCTGACTGAGCGCGATGGAACGAATGCCGATCAACACGCCCTCCATGGCACCGGCAACAGTACCTGAATAGGTCACGTCTTCAGCGATATTCTGCCCGCGATTGACTCCGGAAAGCACCAGATCCGGCATGCGATCAAGAACATGCGTTGCACCCATGATAACGCAATCGGTAGGCGTCCCATGCACTGCGAAGCGTTTGTCACCAAGTTTGCGCAGCCGCAACGGATCATGCAACGTAAGAGAGTGGGACATGCCTGATTGCTCGGTCTCGGGCGCAACAATCCAGACATCATCGGACAGAGTGCGTGCAATCTTCTCGAGTACCGCCAAACCTGGCGCGTTGATACCATCATCATTGGTTAGAAGAATACGCATCTCATCCCCTCACATCTTTCACGGTTAAAAACTGATCACGCACCCGATAGCGCGTGATGAATATCAATAGAAGGACCAAGTCCGAAAAACGCAAAGCTTCCGGACTTCGTCGCTAAACGATCAGGCTGAAATCTTTTCCAGACCGCCCATATAAGGCCGCAGGACATCCGGAATGACAATCGATCCGTCAGCGGTCTGATAATTTTCCATTACGGCAATCAGGCAGCGCCCTACAGCAACCCCCGAGCCATTCAATGTATGCACATATTTCAAGGACTTGTCGTCTGCGCGATACCGGGCATTCATCCGCCGGGCCTGGAAATCACCGCAGGTCGAAACAGAAGAGATTTCGCGATAGGTATCCTGACCGGGCAGCCACACCTCTATGTCGAAAGTCCGGCGTGCGGAGAAGCCCATATCACCAATACACAAGGTGACAACACGATAGGACAGCCCCAGTTTCTGAAGAATTGTTTCTGCACACTGAAGCATCCGTTCCTGCTCTGAAACCGAAGTCAGCTCATCTGTGATCGAAACCATTTCAACCTTGGTAAACTGGTGCTGGCGCAACATGCCACGCGTGTCACGCCCCGCAGATCCGGCTTCGGACCGATAGCAATGGGAAAGCGCGGTAAAACGCATCGGCAACTGATCGGCATCAACGATGCTTTCCCTGACAAGATTGGTCAGAGGGACTTCAGAGGTTGGAATGAGCCAACGATCATCGTCGGTATGGAAGGCGTCTTCGGCAAATTTCGGCAACTGTCCCGTGCCATACATGACGTCCGAACGAACCAGCGTCGGAACAGACACTTCCTCGCAGCCATGCTCATTGACATGAACATCGACCATGAATTGTCCGATTGCCCGTTCAAGTCGCGCCAATTGTCCCTTGAGCACGACAAAGCGCGATCCGGACAGTTTTGCTGCGGCTTCGAAATCCATCATCTTCAACGCTTCGCCCAGCTCGAAATGCTCCTTTGGCTCGAAACCGAGCTGTGGCTTCTCACCCCAAACGTGATGCAGAACATTGTCCGCTTCATCCTTACCCGGAGGAACATCATCAAGCGGAATGTTGGGCAGGCCCGACAAGACATCGCCGAGAGCGGCTTCAATCTCGCGCGTCTTGGCTTCGCCATCCTGAATCGCGCTCTTGAGAGAACCGACCTCAGCCATCAAGGCCTGAGCCTTTTCCTCATCGCCCGCCCCCTTGGCCTTGCCGATCTCTTTGGAAGCAGCATTGCGACGCTGTTGCGCATCCTGCAATTTCTGAACCTCGGCAACCCGCTCATCATCCATCGCGATCAGTCGGGATGACGATGCTTCGGCTCCGCGTGCGATTTGAGCCTTGTCGAATGCCTCTGCATTCTCGCGAATCCATTTAATATCAAACATGTCATTAATCCCGAATCTAGCTTTGGTGGGAGGGTGGAAAGATTAAGTCGAAGGGAAAATAGGCAAGGGCTTCACACGAAGCAAGCACAATGCCTTCCTGCCGCGGCAAAGACGCAAATAACCCACAAACTATGACATCTGCGCGACAGGCAGAAGAGACAAGAAGGCCGCCTCTTGCGCATTTTCCGCAAGAAGTGGCCTTAAGAGCAAAGAATGGCACGCGCTTAAGCGGACGTTTCCTCTTCTTCCTGTTCTTGCTCGCGCGCTGCGCGCTTTTTCTCGGTCATGCGAACCGAGTAAATCGAAATCTCGTATAGAAGCAGCGTCGGCAAGGCCAAACCCAACTGGCTGATCGGATCGGGAGGCGTCAGAATGGCGGCCATGATAAAGGCAACAACAATCGCATATTTGCGTTTTGTTTTCAGAAAATCGCTATCCACCAGTCCCGTCTTGGCAAGAAGGGTCAGCGCGACAGGCAATTGGAAAACAAGACCAAATGCGAAGATCAACGTCATGATCAGGCCGAGATATTCACTCACCTTTGGCAGATGGCGAATTTCAACGGCCCCTTCCCCAACCTGCTCCATCGAGAGGAAAAACTGCATCGCCAGTGGCATCACGACAAAGAAGACCAGACAGGCACCGAGCGCGAACAGGATGGGCGTCGCGATCAAGAATGGCCGAAACGCCTCCCGTTCATGTTTGTAGAGACCGGGAGCCATGAACATGTAGATCTGGCTGGCAATGACCGGAAACGCGATAAACAAGGCCCCGAACAGAGCCAGTTTGAGCTGGGTGAAGAAATATTCCTGCGGTGCGGTGAAGATCATTTCGACCTGATGCGTCCCCCCGACAGCCCGCTCATAAGGGATGACAAGCAGATTAAAAATATCGCTCGCGAAATAGAAACAGATCAGAAATGCAATCCCGATAGCGATCACTGTTTTCAGCAATCGGCTGCGCAATTCGATCAAATGCTCGATCAGCGGCGCTTTTGAGCTTTCAATCTGCTCTCGTTCACTCTCACTCATTTCTCGGCCTTTTGTGTCTCATCTTCTGAAGGCTCTTCACCCTCTACAGGCTTCTTGTTTTCATCTGTGCCTATCGCTGTGTCTTCCGCATGCCCGGTATCGAGTACGGGTTCAACGGCCTCAGGCTCGGCATTTTCATTAAGAGACGAATTGATCTCATCCGTGCTTTGCTGGATGCTTTTCGAGACATCATCCGTGGCAGATGTAATATCGGTCAATTGCTTGCTGACAGCATCCTTGACCGCAACGCGCGGATCGAGCGACTTGATGTCTCCGATTGTCGTCTTGACATCTTCAAGCTCAGCCTCGCGAAGAGCTTCGTTGAACTGATTTTGAAAATCACCCGCCAAACGCCTCAGGTTGCCAACGGTTTTGCCAACGGTTCTGAGCAAACCGGGCAACTCTTTCGGGCCAACCACCAAAATGGCAACCACGGCAACAATCAGGATTTCACTCCAACCGATATCAAACATCGAGCAGTACCAGACCAACTATTCATGAGGAACGAAGAACGAAACGGATCGACAAGTAGTTCTTAGACCACCTTGTCCTTTTCCTCGCTTTCAGAAGACACTTTTTCTGCCGGCTTGTTTTCAAGCACAGCAGTGCTGTCGTCGTCCTTAAGGCCTTTCTTGAAGCTGTTGATGCCTTTTGCAACATCACCCATCAAATCAGAGATTTTGCCTCTACCGAACAACAGAACAACCACAACTGCGATAATCGCAACCTGCCAAATACCAATCTGCATCAGAAAAACCCTTCGAATTCTGTCTAGTGCCATCACCATCCTGGCACACACCATTTGTATATGCCTTTTGCAGGCTTTCACCTACCTTGTCAAAGAAATAAGCACTTTAGAATGAATTAGCAAATATCAGGATGTCTGTTTTTCGAAATGATACACCGATCATTTCCCCTTTCCGAAAGCTCTGCCCCGAAGAGATCTTTGCAAAAATGGGTTGGTCACAGCCCTTGATAGAAATCTCGTAAAGATCAACTTCGCCCAGAAACATCCGGCTTTTGACCCGAGCAGTAAGCGCCGTTACGTAGTCTTCGCTGATAGCCTTGTGCAATCGAACGCCAGTTCGGCGGATACAGACTCTTACCTTCTGCCGAGGTGAGAAGCCGTCGGCAGAAAAACTGCCGATCGGTGTTCTTGCCAATCCGCCCGAAATGACCCCCTCAACGGCATTGAGATCGGCAAAAAAGCGGGCCGCCCAATAATCGACGGGACTGCGATAGAGCACTTCAGGACGGTCATACTGGACAATGCGCCCATCCCGCAGAAGAAGGATGCGATCACTGATCCGAAGAGCCTCTTCCGGATCATGTGTCACCAACACACAGGTGGTGCCGATTTCACGGAGCAGACTGATGGTTTCGTTTCTCACCTGATCCCGCAGTCGATTATCAAGGCCGGAAAAAGGTTCGTCCATCAACAGCACGCTTGGTCTGGGGGCAATGGCCCGAGCAAGTGCAACCCTTTGCTGCTGCCCACCAGAAAGCATATGCGGAAAATGTTCTGCCCGGTCTTCCAGCCCCACTCGACAAAGGGCCGCCCTGGCCTCCACTTCTGCGGCTTTTTCCGGCAGGCCCTTCAGCCCGAACATGACATTGCGCAAAACGGTAAGATGGGGAAAAAGGGCATAATCCTGAAACATCAGGCCGACATTACGCTTCTCGGGAGGCACAAACTGGGCATCATCCGAAACGACCCGTTCATTGATGGCAAGCGTGCCGCTGGTTTGCCTTTCGATCCCGGCCGCTATCCTGAGCAGGGTTGTTTTTCCTGCACCGGACTGACCAAGCAGCGAGACCACCTCACCCGGCTCGATCCGGAAAGAAATATCGCGCAGCACATCCTTTTCTGCAAAGGAGCAATTGATCCCTTCGAAGCTGATCCCCGCCGCGATCGAGGCGCCCACTGTCCCCTTGCAACCCCACGCATCAAGTGCTTCTCGAGTGTTCATTCCATCATCCTGCCATTTCATCTGGCCATGTTACAAATGCTTTCGACAAAAATACAACTATCATATTCATATTTACGCGTCACGCGGTCAATTTTGAAAAAAGTCGAAGATGTCATGCCCTGAAATGGATTGTAAGCCACACAACAATAAGCAGGAATCAATTCCGATGGATACGAATTGCCCCGAAAACAGTATCGATAATAATGCATATGAGACATTCCAAATGGAAGTGCGATAGCAAATTGACTTCGAAAACCCGATTTGTTTTAAACGCCATGAACCCCGCCGGCCCGCAATGCAACAATGCCTTGGCGCATGAGCATTTTTTTCAAGTTTGCGGATGACCGGTCCTGCAACACGTTCAAATGCAATCCCAATGAAAAAAATCAATACGCTGACCATGGCGGTCGGGCTGGGCTCCATTACAGCTCTGGCACCGCTGGCAATCGACATGTATTTGCCCGCCCTGTCTGTCATCGCAAATGACTTTCAGGCAACAGCCGGCGATACCTCTCTAACGCTCATGACCTTCTTTGCAGGTTTCACTCTGGGGCAACTCTTTTACGGTCCGGTTTCTGACCGGGTGGGCCGAAAGCCGGTGATTTACGGTGCGATTTCTTTATTCATCATAGCCTCGATCGGCATCATGCTATCCCGGACGATCGGACAGATGATTGGCTGGCGACTCGTCCAGGGTTTAGGCGGCTCGGTCGGCATGGTCATAGCCATGGCCATGGTGCGCGATCTCTATACCGGCCAGACTGCGGCAAAATTGCTGGCCATGATCATGATGATCACCGGCCTTGCCCCCATTGTCGCCCCGATTGTTGGTGGCGGTATCCTGACCTTCAGCGGCTGGAAAACAATTTTCATGTTTTTTGCCGTTTTCGGACTCTTCGGAATTCTCTGGATAAAGCTCCACGTACCAGAAACCCGTATGGAAGAATTGCGCTCTATCTCCAATCCTGCAAAGGCATTCCGCCATTATGGACATTTGCTTGCAAGCAGGAGTTTCATTCCTTACGCTCTGACGCTGGCCTTTGGACAAGGGGCTTATTTCGCCTATATCGGAGGATCTTCCGCAGTCCTTGTCGATGTCATGGGCCTATCGCCCCAAATGTATTCCGTTGCCTTCGGAATCTCGGCGATTGGCATGGCGATTGGTGCGCCCATCAGTGCAAGACTGATCGGCCTGCTTGGAGCACATCGGATCGTCAAAATCGCAACAGCCATTTACGCCCTTGCAGCCTTCTGCCTCTTGGCAATTGAATGCAAATTCGGCACGAGCCCGGTGGTAATGGTTGCTTTTTTCTTTGTCGAAATGGCGATGATGGGAGCACTCTTCACCAATTGCAACATGCTTGCTATGGAGGCCCATGGCCAGATCTCGGGCATTGCCGCAGCTCTGATCGGAGCGCTGGGCTATGGCTTTGGCGCAATCGGCAATGCGTTGGTTGGTGCCTTTGACAATGGTACGGCGATGCCGATGCTGCTGATTATGAGTGCCTTCACCATGGCCTGTGTCATTCACACCTGGGTGACCTATCGGGAGCCGGACATCGAAGCCGTTCCGAATCCCCAGCACTCATGATGCCGGAACATGCGCGCCTGTACCGGTCGGACAACGACCCGGTGCAGGCATCATCCCTCGTCTTCTTCCTCATCAAACTGACCAGTCTCCAAAGCCAGTTCCAGCAAATCCGCTTCGTCCAGAGGATCCTCGTCCTCGGCCAGATCGTCATTATCGTCAGGCGACGGCATGGAAAATGCTGGTGGCAAGGCCGAGTCCAGCATGCCTGCTCCCTTGAGTTCCTCAAGACCGGGCAAATCCTGAATCGAGGCAAGATCAAAATGAACGAGAAACTGTTCGCTGGTACCATACGTTACCGGACGCCCCGGCACGCGGCGCCTGCCCCTGATGCGGACCCATTCGGTCTGTAGCAGGACATCAAGCGTCCCTCTCACTGTGGAAACACCCCTGATCTGTTCTATCTCGGCCCGAGTAACCGGTTGATGATAGGCGATGATGGCAAGGGTCTCGAGGGCTGCCCGAGACAGCTTACGTGGCTGCAAAGCTTCCGCCTGCATCATGAAAGACAAGTCTTTTGCCGTACGAAACAGCCATTTTCCATCGACCTCAACCAGATTGACACCACGTGTCGAATAGTCTTTCTTCACCTGTTCAATCAGCGCCTTGATGTCAACCGAGTCAGGCATGCGAATGGCGATGTCCTCAAGGCTCAAGGGTTCGGCACTTGCGAACAGCAATGCTTCAACCATCCGCTTGAGCTGTTGACGCGCCTCCTGCGCAAGCGCGAAAAATTCATCCTCCGCGCCAAGTACGCCCAGTCCCGATTTCTTGTCCAACTCACTCATCGCACTTTCCTGTCTTGCTGCGAATATAGATCGGTCCGAAACTCTCGGTTTGTTTGACCTCCAGATAACCCTCCCTGACCATTTCCAGCGAAGCGGCGAAGGAACTCGCAAGAGCCGTCGGACGTATGTCGGAGAGCTTGAGATAGGTCCGCAAAAGCTCATCCATCGGCGTCCAGTCCGATATCCCCCCGACAAGGCGATTGAGCACGTCCCTCGCTTCGGCCAGAGACCAGACCTGACGTTTGCGAACATGCACGAGCGACACGGACTTGCGCTGTCGCAGCGCCGCATATCCGGTCAAAAGATCATACAGACTCGCGGCAAAACGTGGTTTCTGAATGAGTGACATATCTTCCGGCTGGCCACGAACGAAGAAATCCTGACCAAGACAATCCCGCTCCATCAGCCTGCTGGCAACCGCACGCATGGCCTCCAGCTTGCGCAGTCGAAAGGCCAGCATAGCCGCCAGTTCTTCACCACTCGGCTCGTCCTCATCAGGCAATTCGGGAATGAGCAACCGGGACTTGAGATAAGCAAGCCACGCCGCCATGACCAGATAGTCGGCAGCCAGTTCAAGCCGCAGTTTTCGAGCCCGCTCAATGAAAACGAGATATTGCTCGGCCAGAGCGAGAATAGATATCTTGGTAAGATCGAGCTTCTGCTTCCTCGCAAGTGCGAGTAAAAAATCAAGAGGACCTTCGAACCCCTCGACATCGACGATCAGAGCCGGTTCGCCAACCCCCGCCTTCTGGACAAGACCGATGTCCCCCATATCGCCCCAGCCAGTGTCAACAGATCTGTCACCTGACGCAGAAGGCGTTGCATCTGTCTGCGGGTCGGCGTGCGCAATATCCAACAGCGACGGAGACCGGCGATCCGGCCCGTTGCCATTCTCATTCTGCCCGCCATTTGCGACCATGGTTCGCGTCAATCCACTCTTGCGAATTGAGCGATGCAAATCGCCCATTTCTGAGGAAAACTGAGAAAAGGGTAGCGTTCTTTGGCGCTCAAACCAAGGAAATAAAACAAAAAATCCGGCAATAATGCCGGATTTTTCAAATCATAAAAATGCCCTGCTATTTGCGAGCGACCAGACAATCACCGCCTGCGGCCTTGATCTGGTTACAGAAGTTGCTGGCGCCGGACTGATCGGCAAAAGATCCGACCCGAACGCGATAGTAAGTCCCGCGTGCGCCAAGATCTGCCATCTTGATATCTGGCTCATAGCCACCCAGAACCGAACTCAGCTGGGACTGAATGTTACGATAACTTGCCTGTGCCTGCTCCGGGGTCCGTTGTGAAGTGACCTGCACCGTATAGCCACCGTCCCCGCTATCAACAGGTGCCGCATAGGTCTGCGTGGCAGGTGCCGGTGTCTGGCTCGAAGGAGGAGCAAGGAGCAAAGGCCCTTGCCGTGGCTGCGATGTCTGTGTGGCAATTGCAGAAGGAACAGCAGTATTCGCTGCCGGATCAGATATCGGGCTGCTGCTGCGTGCGGCAGCTTGCAACGCCTGCAACTCTGCCGGTTTCTCTTTCGGAAGAGGCATGCCAGACGGATTGGCACCAGTGCCAAGCTGAATGACATTCTGGTCAGACCCCTCTCGAATAGACCCATCTACATTCGTATTGTAGGTCTGCATCATTGCCTGCTCGGAAGGAGTTCCCGTGGCTTGCACCGGCTCGTCAGGCGCTGGCGCAGGTTGCTGGGCAGCACCCGCCTGCTCATTGCTGGTCACGATGGACCCATCAGGACGAACCACAACAGTTCGAACCCTTTTCGGAGCCACCGCATTGGCATTGGTCGGATCGACACCCGCCGTCTGGGAGACCGTCGACTCACCACCGGACAGGGAAATAACACGGGTTGCCCGACCATCATTTGCGACCGTATAGGGTTTTTCGGTCGCAGGCATCAGATTGGTCGCCCCTTCATCATTTTCCGATCCATCAATATGCCGATAGACTTCCTGATCCTGATGCGGCACGACTTTCCCACCCGGATCTTCAGGCGTTTCCTTTACCGGACCTGTCTCGGCCTTGACCACCGGAGTTTCGGTGCTATCGCCACCACTACCTTGACCAAACGTCCAGGCAAGTGCTCCGCCGACAATGATCACACAGGCAGCAGCAATCGCGGCAAACAGCCCCTTGCGAGACTTGCGTGCAGGCTGCGGCGCGGCCATGGCGGCTGCGGTATCGAGCGTCGTATAATCCTCATCCTGGAAATAGGGTGTCCCTTCCCCTGCGGCCTGCGCAAAATTAGGGTCTCCGTAATTTCCATATTGAGCGGCGTCGGTCGAAAAACTCTCTTCGCCATACGCTTCCGCGCCCTGCGGCTGCTGCATGCCATATTCGTTGGCATACCCGCTCTGGCTTGCATCCTGATAACCGGGATCGGCTGGATAATCCGCATAATCGCCCTGGCTCTGGGAAGCGACATCCGGCGCTTGATTGAAGGCCGCATAGGGATCGCTTTCACGCTCATCATATGACGTCGCGCTCACATCGGGAGCATCTTGCCTATAGCCATAGCCTTGGCTAAAAGCCTCTTGTCCCGTTTTGTGTGCTGGCTGGGAATATTGGGCCCCCCCACGTGTATGCGAATAGTCGGAACTGACATCATACCGCTCTTGGCCAGGAACCTCACCAGAATAATCCTGATAAACCTCAGGCGCAGCCGGAGCAGACCGCTCATAGGCTGGTGCAGAAGTCGGGGCCTGCGGTTCTTCCTTATATCTGTGACCAAAGCTGGACCTTGCATCCTCATCGATCTGCGCCGTCCAGCTGGCCGAAGACGGAATATCCGGTGTATGGCGTGGTTCATCGCGTTCATAGCGAGATACATGCTCAACCGGACTGTAAGCAGCCGGCGCCGGTCGCGCAGTTTCCTTGTTCAAAGACGACTGAGACCTTTCCCGAGGCGCTGATACGGAAGGCTCGGCAACCGATGGTTCGACATATGTCTGCTCGTGGCGCTGTTCTTGGCGCTGTGGCTGTGAAACTTCAGGTGCTTCCGTCTTTTTCGACAAGGCCGCAGCCTCTGCCTCGGCGCGCAGGCGGTCTTCAGCCATACGCCGCAACTGGCCATAGCTGCCACTTGTCGCTACACTTTCAGCCTCAGGAGCTGGAGCTCTTTCCACTGGAGCCCTTTCAGCTGGGACCCTTTCAGCAGGGGCCCTTTCAGCGGCAGCAGGCGTTGGAGCACTTGGAGCCGGAGAGGCAGAAGGGGTCGACGGAGCAGAATTCTCGAAAAGCGAACTCCAGTCATCAAGCGCTGATGACGACTTGTCTGAAGACGGCAGCGTAGCACGCGGCAAATCCTTTGGCTCAGACGACATGACCGGATCTCGCCGGGGTCGTTGTGGCTCTGAATACCGTGGCTCATAAGGCCGCTCTTGAGAAACGACAACATCCGGAGCGCTCGCAGGAGCCGAATAGTCTCGCCTCATGGCACTTTGCGACAAGGGATGAGGTCGATCCGCAGGATTTGCGGCAGAAACTTGCGGAGCTTCTCCAAGTCCGCCTTTCTGGCCACCCAAGCCCCCATGCTGGCCACGCAATTCACGAAATAATTCTTGTTCAAGAACTCGCAAATCATCATCAGAAACAGCAGCACTGCTGTCTTTGGCACTTGATGCCTGCCCATAATCACCGCTGACGATTCGATCCAGCTCGGCAAGCGGATCCTCTATCGCAGAACCCGGGCCTTGTGGCGCAGTCCTGTTATACCGCTCATAATCAGACCGATCTTTCTCAGGGACGGGTGGCTTCTTGTCATTGTAATCAGACATGACGATTTGCCTTTTCATTCATACACTTAACTCGTACAGCCTGGCAAAGCCTTGTCTTGAACGTGACTAGAGTTTCTTCTATCGCATTTCTTCTGGTGCTGTCACACCAAGCAGACCGAGTCCGGATCCGATGACCGTGGCTACAGCCTGAACAAGAGCCAAGCGCGCTGATGTCAATTTTTCATCATTAGCATTAATAAAGCGTAATTGCGGCATTTCCTTGCCCTTGTTCCACACGAAATGGAAATAACCGGCAAGATCATAAAGGTAAAACGCAACCCTGTGAGGCTCAAGTGTTTCGGCTGCACCTTCTACAATCCGGGGATATTCAGATAACTTTCTGATTAACGCCAGTTCTACCTCGTCTTTAATGACGCTCAAATCTGCTTTAGCAAGCTCTTTGGGGTCGAGATCAAGATTAGGCACTTCATTTTGCGCCTGACGGAAAATAGAAGCCGTCCGGGCATGGGCATATTGTACGTAAAAGACCGGATTGTCTTTGGTCTGTTCCGTTACCTTAGCAAAATCGAAATCAATCGTGACCTCGGATTTGCGATACATCATCATGAAACGCACCGCGTCCACGCCAACCTCTTCGACCACATCGCGCAAGGTTACGAAATTGCCGGAACGTTTCGACATTTTTACCGGCTCACCGTTGCGCATCAGATTCACGAGCTGACAGATCTTGATGTCAAGACCGCCCTCGCCCTGGGTTATCGCGGAAACGGCAGCTTTCAAACGTTTGACATACCCGCCGTGATCGGCACCTAGAATATCGACCTGCTGCGAGTAGCCACGCTTGAACTTGTCGAAATGATAGGCGATGTCGTTGGCGAAATAAGTGTTGCTGCCATCGGATTTTTTCAAAGGCCGGTCGATGTCATCACCAAATTCGGTAGACCGGAACAGCGTCTGCTCGCGATCTTCCCAGTCATCAGGCAACTGCCCTTTCGGTGGTGGCAAGGTGCCAACATAGACCTGCCCCTTGTCGGTCAACCACTCGATAGCCTCCTTGACCCGATCCTTCTCGCCGTGAATGAGGCTCCGTTCGGAGAAAAAGACATCATGCTTGACATTGAGCGCAGCGAGATCACCGCGGATCATGTCCATCATGGCATCAACCGCGAAGCCACGGACGATTGGCAACCATTCCTCTTCACTTGCCTCTTTCAGCTTGCTGCCATGTTCCTTTGCCAGCGCTTCACCAACGGGCACCAGATAGTCACCGGGATAAAGCCCTTCGGGGATTGTGCCAATGTCATCGCCCAATGCCTCGCAATAACGCAGATAGGCGGAACGTGCCAGCACATCAACCTGCGCCCCGGCGTCATTGATGTAATATTCACGGCAAACGTCGTAACCGGCTGCATCAAGCAGATTGGCAATACAGTCGCCCAGAACGGCACCACGCGTATGGCCCACATGCATCGGCCCGGTCGGGTTGGCAGAAACATATTCGACATTGATCTTCGCGCCACGTCCCAGATCACAGCGACCGAAATCCGCTCCCGTTTCGATGACGGTCTTGACAAGACCACGCCAGAAATCGTCAGAAAGGGTAAGATTGATAAAACCTGGACCGGCCACATCTGCCTTTGCAATATCTGCATCTTCGGCAAGCGCTGCGACGATCTTCTCGGCAACATCTCTCGGCTTGGCACCCACCTGCTTGGCCAGAACCATCGCGGCGTTGGTTGCAAGATCCCCATGCGCCGGATCGCGTGGCGGCTCGACATTCACTCGGGACAAATCAAGCTCGGAACCATCGCGAGCAGCTAGATCGGTTTTGCTGACAGCATCCGCAACTCTCGAAACAAAAAGAGTAAAGACGTTCATCCTGTTTCCTGTCTGATCGTCGGCCAGTGGATAAAGCGGTCCACATGCATGTCCCTGCACGTGAGGAACAAGACTGGCGCGAAATAGGTTGGCATCAAAAATGCGGACAAGACCGATTTCAATGCAAGGGACAATACCAATAGGCAGCGGCGTCCACGCGCCCTGCCCTACATGGCAATCAATTATTCGAAATACGCTCTATCCCAAATCAGGAGTGAGGTCAAACAGTCGCCGATGTTCCAGAATGGCAAATCGATCCGTCATGCCAGCCACATAATCTGCCACACGTCTCGCAACCGTCTTTTCCGGAGCGCCATCAAGATCAAACTGCCACTCAAAGGGCATCAGATCAGGCTCCTCGAAGTGACGAACAAACAAGTCTTTCAACACCTGCTCGGCATTGCGCATGACACGCATGACCCGCTCGTCGCGATAGACATTGTCGAACAGAAAGCGCTTTATGCCCTTTACCGCCTTTTCCATATCGGTTGAAAAACAGACGATGGTCTGGTTTGCATTTCGCACATCGTCGATGCTTTGCGGAGAAAGGCGAGCAAGATTGGCCATCGAGGTTTTTATGACATCTTCAACCATGCGGGTAATCAGGCGACGCACGATTTCATGAACGACTCTCACGTCCGTAAGGCCCGGATAGCGTTGATCAACCTCTTCAAGCAAACCGCCAACCATTGGAACCGACCGCAATTGCTCAAGCGAAATCAGCCCTGCGCGCAAGCCATCATCGATGTCATGAGCATTGTAGGCGATGTCATCGGCAATGGCCGCCGCCTGCGCCTCAATGCCAGCATAGGACCACAGCATCAGATCCTGATGCTCTGCATAGGCACGGATTGCATAGGGCAGTCCGTTGGAGTAATGCCCGATTCCCTTGCCGTCCTTATCGGTTAGAGGACCATTGTGCTTGACGAGCCCTTCCAGGGTTTCCCATGACAGATTGAGCCCATCATGTTCGGCATAACGCTGCTCAAGCGCGGTGACCGCACGCAAAGACTGGGCATTGTGATCAAAACCGCCGAAGGGCTGCATGACAAGGTCAAGCGCCCGCTCCCCTGCGTGACCAAAGGGCGTGTGACCAAGATCATGAGACAGGGCGAGCGCCTCGGCCAGATCCTCATCAACTGAAAGCGCGCGAGCAATCGAGCGTGCAACCTGAGAAACTTCAAGGCTGTGCGTCAGCCGCGTGCGATAAAGATCGCCCTCATGATAGAGAAAGACCTGCGTCTTGGCCTGAAGTCTGCGGAAAGCCGAAGAATGGATAATCCGGTCACGGTCCCGTTGATAGGGCGTTCTCGTCGGACTTGCGCTTTCGACAAACAGTCGTCCCCTGCTTTGCTCCGGATGAGCGGCATATACGGCACGGGCTTGCGCTCCAAATCCGATTTCAGGCATAATCTTGTTCCATTTCATATTCAACTTTTCATGTACCCCCAACCAAAATGGTTGACAGGGCAAACTGCGACCCTAACTATCAAGACAAAGAAAAGGCTTTGTGAAGGCTGAAGGAATAGTCACACAGAGCCGACAAATTGACCCCTGTTGGCAACAGGGCCATCAAATTTTGCACAAAAAATGCATGATTATCCGGGCCAAAACGGATTAGTAAACGGGAAGCGCGCAAATGTCGAACCCAATCACAGTGACTGACAACGCGATCAAACGAATCGCAACCATCCTTTCCAAGGAAGAGGGCGGCGCCATGCTGCGAATATCTGTCAGCGGAGGTGGTTGCTCGGGATTTCAGTATAACTACGAAATCGTCACCAGTCAGGAACAGGACGACCTGGTTATCAGGAAAGATGGGGCTACGATCTTGTTCGACCCGATGTCCTTGCAATATATGGAGGGCTCGGAAGTGGATTTTGTGACCGACCTGATGGGACAGTCCTTTCAGATCACCAACCCTCAGGCAACAGCCTCATGCGGTTGCGGAACAAGCTTTTCGATCTGATACTAAAATCCGAAGTCGACCGACAAGACGTCCCCTCAAGAGCAAAAGGCAAATGACATGCGCATAGCGACTTGGAACATCAACGGCATCAAGGCCCGCCACGATAATCTGGTGCGCTGGCTCGAACAGGAAAAGCCCGACATCGCCTGCTTGCAGGAAATCAAGTCGGTCGACGAAGCCTTCCCGCGCGGTGCGATCGAGGATCTGGGCTACAATGTCGAAACCCATGGACAGAAAGGGTTCAATGGCGTTGCGCTTCTGTCGCGTCTTCCCATCGAAGAAGTAAACCGCGGTCTGCCGGGCAATGACAATGATGAACAGGCCCGCTTCATTGAAGGCCTTTTTGCAACCGACAGGGGCCCCTTGCGCGTCATCAGCCTCTATTTGCCAAACGGCAACCCGGTCGACAGCGACAAATATCCCTACAAACTCGAGTGGATGGATCGGCTGATAGCATTCGCCAAAGACAGGCTAAGCCTTGAGGAGCCCTTTATCCTGTCAGGCGACTATAACGTCATCCCGACCGCAGACGATGTGCATGATCATGATGCCTGGTGGGGCGATGCCCTCTATCGTGCAGAAACGCTTGAGAAATTCCGTGAACTCAAGGCATTGGGACTGACCGAAGCCTTCAGGGCCTGTAACGCGACACCACATCTCTATTCTTTCTGGGATTATCAGGCAGGAGCCTGGCAGAAGAATAACGGCATCCGCATCGACCATCACCTGATGTCACCCGAAGCGGCCGATCTTCTGGCAAGCTGTAGCATCAACAAGGACACGCGCGGTTGGGAAAAACCCTCCGATCATGTGCCTGTGACCGTGACGCTCAAATGCAAAGCGGCCTGATCAGGCCGCTCTATTTCTCACATAGAATTTTCTGCCGATAGCCTGAAAATGCACAGCCAACCAGCCATTGGCCTAGCGGCCTGTGCCATTCACCCATTGATCGGCAAGAGACACCGCCTTTTGCCGGGTTTCCTGATCCGCAAGAGCAAAGGCCGCTTCCTGCCGATCGGAGGCTTCAGGGTTGCCACTGTCCAGCATTCTGGCAATCGTCAGCCATTTGAGCCCATTGACTGGCTGGGGAGGGAAAAACTGACCATCAAGAAGCATTTCACCAAGCTTCAACTGAGCACCGACATGGTTTTTTCGCGCAGCTTTCACCAGCCAGCGCGATGCCATCCTCGGTTCAACCTCGCCCACAGACTTGTCCAGATAACTCAGCGCCAGATGATACTGGGCTTCGGGATCGCGAAAATAGGACGCGGCATAAAGCAAAAGCTCCTGGGATTCCTTTGGATTCGAGACAACCTTGCCAGGGATACCGGATCTGACGAACTCGCTCAGCATGACAATGGCATCCGCAACATAACGCGCTTCGACAGACCCGGGACGGGCATTGCCATAGCGTTTTGCAATATCATTGAAAAGATCGAATGCCTGCGCGGGATCCTTGTGAACTCCGTCACCTTCCTCATACATGCGACCCAATTTCCATTGGGATGGCATATGCCCTTTCTTTGCAGCATATTTGAGGGCTTCGACCGCTGTCGACGTATCCCCAAGTTTGTATGCCTGGAAACCGAAGACAAAAGCGTCGCTGGCTTTCGCACCGCCTTCCTGCATGGTGCGCGGATCAAAAGCTTGCGAGGCCGTAACACCTGCCAAGCTCACAGCAAAGGCGAGGGACAAGCCCCGCGCTAACGTGAGAGCAAACCTCTTTTGACGCTTCATAACTCACCGCTCGCCTGCTTGGCCTGATCGTTCTTGAGCGACCCTGTTTACCAGCAGATCTTATCTATTCAGCCTTCGACGCTATGCGACATCGCGTCGGTCTGAAGACTGAGATGCATTTCCTCGGAGCAATCGGTCACACGTACCGGATGGATTTGTCACCGGGATGACAACTTCAAACAAAAGGTCATGCGTTAATTGCTTCATTAGCTCACAATCTGTCAGGATAATGTGGCCGAACACGGGCAAAAACTATAAACATGCCAAAGAGCAAATCTACTTTTTGCCGGGGCGTTGCCATATTGCAACAGATCACTCATCCCACCATAAATTCTTCATTAACCCTGCCAACAGATTGAGGCAGGGCCATGACCGGCGGTTAAACTATTTCATCTATCCTGAATATAGTTTGCCAATGATGTGGGAGGAAGGACAATGCCATCGGCCGCCAAAAAACTCGTCAAAGAGGACATCAAAGTCCCGCCGGTAGCGCAACAGAGCAATGTCGATCTCGAAAGAATTTACGAGATTGCAGACCAGAGCACGGCTTCACAGAAGCCCGAGGCAGCACAAGGCTCGGCAGGCGAAGCGCTCCATCGGCTGGCCGAGATGCGCCACGATCCAAGCGAAATCCGCCGGGTGTTCGAACAGGGTGTCTACCCCTACAAGAACAAGATGAAAAGTGCGGCCTATGAGAAACAGAAAAACCTGCTTCAGGTTGAACTGCTCAAGGTGCAGAAATGGGTCGAGGAGTCTGGCGAGAAGGTCGTCATTCTGTTCGAAGGCCGGGACGCCGCAGGCAAGGGCGGAACCATCAAACGGTTCATGGAACATCTCAACCCTCGCGCAGCTCGTGTCGTTGCCCTCAACAAGCCGACAGAACGCGAAAAGACGCAATGGTATTATCAGCGCTATGTCGAGCATCTGCCCGCCGCAGGCGAAATTGTGCTCTTTGACCGCTCCTGGTACAACAGGGCTGGCGTTGAACGCGTGATGGGCTTTTGCTCACCGTCCGAATATCTCGAATTCATGCGCCAGACCCCGGAATTCGAGCGCATGATCCGGCGCTCCGGTGTTCGCCTTTTCAAATACTGGTTCTCTGTCACACAGGATGAACAGCGCAAGCGCTTTGCATCGCGCGAACATGATCCCCTCAAACAATGGAAACTGTCGCCTGTAGACAAGGCCTCGCTGAACAAGTGGGACGACTATACCGAAGCCAAGGAAGCGATGTTCTTCTATACAGACACCGCTGATGCTCCCTGGACCATCATCAAATCCAACGACAAGAAACGGGCAAGACTGAACTGCATGCAGCATTTCCTCAGTTCCCTGCCCTATCCGAACAAGGATCACCACATAGTCAATGGCCCGGACCCGTTGATCGTTGGAGACTCGATGCATGTCATAGGTCAGGATTCCCACATTCTGGGGAAAGCCATCCATCCGAACAAATAGTCTTGAGCGATTTTGTCACCAGACCATTTTGAATGCGCACAAAAAAGGTCACCAAAATCTGGTGACCTTTTCTTGTTGGAAGCAACTAAGAGCGGCCCTCTCATCAGCCATAGATCAAATCGGCTCTCTGCTCAAAGGCTGTCGAGAATTTCCTGAAAGCCTTGTCGAACATGGAGCCCATCAATCCCGCCAACACACGGTTCTTGAATTCGTAATCAATGAAGAAGCTGACATGACAGGCATCGGGCTCACCATCAACAGCCTCGAATGTCCAGCGATTTTCCAGATGCTTGAACGGCCCATCGAGATATTCGGCAAGGATCTCGTTCCTTTTCGGTGACAAGGTCACCTTCGACGTGAAGCTTTCCCGTACCACCTTGTAGGCGACAACCATGTCCGCCACCATGATGCTGCCGTCCTGACGATCTTGCCGTCCCCTGATCGTCAAAGCCTCGCACAGGGGCACAAATTCGGGATATCGCTCAATATCGGCAACGAGACCATACATTTGCGAAACCGAATGGCGCGCCTTGTGTCGTGTCTGGAATTTGGGCATTGCTTGCAAGACTCCACAAAGTCAACGGCCGAATTTGGCCCGACGCGCGGCCTTCAGCTTTTCAAAATCATCGCCTGCATGATGGGAAGAGCGCGTCAGCGGATTGGCTGAAACCATAAGGAATCCCTTGCTGTAGGCAATTGTCTCATAACCCTTGAACTCTTGCGGCGTGACGAATTTCATCACCGCATGATGCTTCTTGCTGGGCTGCAAATATTGACCAATTGTCAGGAAGTCAACGTCAGCGACACGCAAATCATCCATCAATTGAAGCACTTCATTGCGCTCCTCACCGAGCCCGACCATGATGCCCGATTTCGTGAACATGCTCGGATCCAGCTCCTTGACGCGCTGCAAAAGCCGGATCGAGTGGAAATAGCGCGCACCGGGGCGAACCTTGAGATAGTTGGAAGGCACCGTTTCAAGATTGTGGTTGAAGACATCCGGCTTTGCGGCCACGACGATTTCAAGAGCCCCTTCCTTACGCAGAAAGTCAGGTGTCAGAACCTCGATTGTCGTCTCAGGAGAAGCCTCGCGAATGGCGCGAATGACGTCTGCGAAATGCTGCGCCCCGCCATCGTCCAGATCATCCCTGTCAACGGACGTGATCACCACATGCTTGAGCCCCATTTGCGCGACGGCACGACCGGTATTTTCAGGCTCTTCAGGATCGAGCGCAGAAGGGATACCGGTTGACACATTGCAAAAGGCGCAGGCGCGTGTGCAAATCTCGCCCATAATCATAAAGCTGGCATGTTTATGCTGCCAGCACTCGCCCATATTAGGGCATCCAGCTTCCTCACACACTGTTACCAGCTTGTTGCTGCGAACAATTTCGAGGGTTTCCTTATATCCAGCCGAGCCGGGAGCCTTGACGCGGATCCAGTCCGGTTTTCGCTGAATGGGATTGTCCGGGCGATGCGCCTTTTCCGGATGGCGCAGCTTCGCAGCTGCCGACTTTTCCTCAGATGCCTTTTTGGCAAGTGTGTCTACGATCGTGACCATTCAAAATCCTTGTCATCCGCGGTGATCGATCAGCCATATCCGAACAGCCCCCGAAGGGTCAAGGCGATCATTTTAGAACTTTTTGATAGAAAAACAGAACCAGAATGGCACCAAGCGTTGCAACAATCGTCGTATCGATGATCATTGGCCCGGCGAAGCGTATTCCAAGCATTCCGGCGAGATAACCGCCAACAAATGCACCGATGAGACCAACCACGAGATTGGTCAGCAGACTATGGTGCGAATTGGTGACTTTGGCGGCAATATATCCGGCAACAATGCCGATGACGATCCAAAGAATAAGACCCATTTTTCGATCCCTCTCAGTTGATGTGAAACAATGACACTCTCTTAAGATAACAACTGAATATCAGGCTGCAAGCTTTACCAAGCAGGGCAGACAGCCAAAGCCGCCTGCCCTGCAACGCTCACCACGAGTCTTCATGCCTTGACTGAAACGCCCGCCCCAATCAGGTCTGGATCACTTTGCCATAGGCATCGCGCACGGATTCCGGCATCATTTCCGACAAGGTCGGATGCGGGAAGATGGTTTCCATCAGTTCTTCTTCGGTGGTTTCCAGCCCCATAGCGACACAGAAGCCCTGAATAAGCTCGGTCACTTCGGCGCCGATCATATGCGCACCCAGCAACTGGCCGGTCTTCTTGTCAAAAATGGTTTTGATCATGCCTTCAGGCTCTCCAAGCGCAATGGCCTTGCCGTTGGCGATGAACGGAAAACGACCAACGCGCACGTCGAGACCTTTTTCCTTGCAAGCCTGCTCTGTAAGTCCGACGGAAGAGACCTGTGGATGGCAATAGGTGCAACCCGGAATCTTGCTCTTGTCCATCGGATGCGGATTGCCACCGGCAATCTTCTCGACGCAGATGACGCCTTCATGCTCGGCTTTGTGCGCCAGCATCGGAGGTCCGGCCACATCGCCAATCGCATAGATGCCTTCAACATTGGTGCGGCCAAATTCATCGATCACGATACAGCCACGATCCGTTTTGACACCGAGCTTCTCAAGACCGAGATTCTCGATATTGCCCTGCACGCCGACGGCGGAAATGATGCGATCAGCCTTGATCACGTCCACCTTGCCACCTTTTTTCTCGACACTTGCCTCAACGCTATCGCCGTCTTTCTTGACGCTTGTGACCTTGGCTTCCGTGAGGATCTTGATACCCTGCTTTTCAAGCGACTTGCGCGCCATCGCAGAGATTTCATCATCTTCCACGGGAAGAATTTTCGGCATCAACTCGACAACGGTCACATCAGCACCGAGCGTGCTGTAGAAACTTGCAAACTCGATCCCGATAGCGCCCGACCCGACAACCAGCAAAGACTTCGGCATGATGTCCGGCTTCAGGGCGTTAAAGTAGGTCCAGATCAGTTTCTTGTCCGGCTCAAGGCCCGGCAGAACACGAGGGCGCGCACCTGTTGCAAGGATGATATGCTTGGCCTTGTAGGTGCCCGCATCATCGCCACTGACTTTCAGTACGCCCTTGCCTTCAAGAATACCCTCGCCCTTGATGACGGTAACCTTGTTCTTCTTCATCAGGAAGCCGACACCGGTATTGAGCTGTTTGGAAACACCGCGAGACCGCTCCACGACCTTCTGAAGATCAAAGCTGACACCTTCAGCTGAAAGACCATAGTCTTTCGCGTTCTTCATGAAATGATAGATTTCCGCAGAACGAAGCAAAGCCTTGGTCGGGATGCAACCCCAGTTGAGGCAGATGCCGCCCAGTTCGTTTTTCTCGACGATCGCTGTTTTCAGACCAAGCTGGGCTGAACGGATAGCGGTCACATAACCGCCGGGGCCGGAGCCGACAACGATGACGTCAAATTCTGTCTGTGCCATTTAGAAATTTCCTCATAATCGCCGATCTGAAAGCCTCCCCGTCGCCGTAAATGGCGCAATCGGGGGCAATGGTCGCGCCAAACGCAACGCCCAGGCGCGACTGATGCTTTCAGAGTTTCGGCTCTAGACCAGCATGCCCATTGGATTTTCGATATAGCCCTTGAACGCGGCCAGAAGCTCGGCACCCAGAGCACCATCGACAGTACGGTGATCGGTGGAAAGGGTAACGGTCATGACGGTCGCGACCGTAAGCTCATCCCCTTTGACAACCGGACGTTTTTCACCGGCACCAACCGCCAGAATGGTCGAATGCGGCGGGTTCACCACAGCCGAGAAGCTCTTCACGCCCATCATGCCCATGTTGGACACAGCGGTCGTACCGCCCTGATATTCCTCAGGCTTGAGCTTGCGTTCCTTGGCGCGCTTGCCCATATCTTTCATTTCATTGGAAATGGTCGACAAGGATTTCTCTTCAGCCTTGCGAATAATCGGAGTGATGAGACCACCCTCGATGGACACGGCCACACCAACATCGACATGCTTGTGCTTGACCATATTGTCAGATGTCCAGGAGACGTTGGCATCAGGCACATCACGCAAGGACAGAGCCAGTGCCTTGATCACCATGTCATTGACTGACAGTTTGAAGACAGGCTTGTCATCTCTGACGGGAGCCGAGGCATTCAATTGCGAACGCAGGGCAAGCAGTGCATCAAGTTCACAGTCAACCGACACATAGAAATGCGGAATGGTCTGTTTCGCTTCAGTAAGGCGTTTGGCAATGGTTTTGCGCATGCCGTCATGCGGGACAAGCTCATAAGACCCTTCAGCGAAATTCTTCAGAACCTGATCATCGGACGGACCGGCCGGAGCCGCCGAACCAGCAGCCGAAACGGCAGCTTCAGCCTTCACCGCAGGAGCCTCGGCAGCCGGAGCACCGGCTTTTGCAGTCCCGGAAACAAGAGCCGCATCCACATCGCGTTTCACGATACGGCCATGCGGACCAGTGCCGGAAATCTTGGCAAGATCAAGATCATTGAGCTTGGCAAGACGACGAGCAAGCGGCGAGGAGAAAATACGGCTACCATCACCAGACGACGGAGCCGGACCGGCAGCAACATTGGCAGCAGGAGCAGGAGCAGCAGCGGCAGCAGGTGCGGCTTCAGCAGCAGGAGCCGGTGCTGCGGCAGGTGCCCCGGCATCAAAGCCGTCCAGTGCGGATGCGTCTTCACCCTCTTCCAGAAGAAGGGCAATCGGCGCATTCACGGCAACATCTGCGGTTCCGGCATCTACCAGAATTTTGCCGATCTTGCCTTCATCAACGGCTTCCACTTCCATGGTTGCCTTGTCGGTTTCAATCTCGGCGATAACATCACCGGCCGAGATTTCATCGCCTTCCTGAACCAGCCATTTGGCAAGCGTCCCGCTTTCCATGGTAGGAGAAAGCGCAGGCATCGTAATTGTTACGGGCATAATCTCTCTCCTTTAGGCGGTATAGGTCACAGCTTTGACGGCGGCCACCACTTCGGCGACATTCGGCAAAGCCAGTTTTTCAAGATTGGCAGCATAAGGCATCGGAACGTCTTTGCCGCAAACACGAGCGACAGGCGCGTCCAGATAATCAAACGCTTCATCCATAATGCGGAAAGCAACTTCGGAAGAAATGGAGGCTTGCGGCCATCCTTCTTCAACACAGACGCAGCGACCGGTCTTGATGACGGAACGCAGAACGGTGTCCATATCAAGCGGACGCAGGGTGCGAAGATCGATGACTTCGGCTTCAATGCCTTCTTTGGCCAGCTCTTCAGCTGCATGGAGTGAATGCTGCATGCCCATACCGAAGGAAACGATGGTCACATCATTGCCCTTGCGCGCCACTTTCGCTTTTCCGAGAGGAACGGTGAAATCATCCATATCAGGCACGTCGAAGCTCTGGCCGTAGAGGATTTCATTCTCAAGGAAGACAACAGGGTTGTCAGACCGGATTGCAGACTTGATCAGGCCTTTATAGTCCGAAGCGCTGTAAGGATGCACAACAACCAGTCCAGGAACCTGGCTGTACCAGGCGGAATAATCCTGCGAGTGCTGGGCTGCAACGCGGGCAGCCGCACCGTTTGGACCGCGGAAAACGATCGGGTTGGTGATCTGGCCACCGGACATATACAACGTCTTGGCAGACGAGTTGATGATGTGGTCAATCGCCTGCATGGCGAAGTTGAAGGTCATGAACTCGACGATCGGACGCAAACCGGCCATAGCGGCACCGGCAGCAAGACCGGTAAAGCCATGCTCGGTAATCGGTGTATCAATCACGCGACGTTCGCCGAACTCGTCCAGCATACCCTGCGAAATTTTGTAGGCACCCTGATACTGGGCCACTTCCTCACCCATAAGGAAAACGTTTTCATCGCGGCGCATTTCTTCAGCCATACCGTCACGCAGAGCTTCGCGCACGGTCTGGGTTTTCATTGCAGTGCCTTCGGGAACTTCCGGTTCGCCATCCGCATCGGGCACGGTAACGGGTGCCGCGGATTTGGCTTCTGCCGGAACCGCTACCGGCGCTTCCGCCACAGCGGGAGCCGCAGCAGGCGCTGCGTCGTCCGAAACGCCATCGAGAGCCGAGGCGTCCTCGCCCTCTTCCAGAATAACGGCAATCAGCGCATTGACCTTGACGCCTTGAGCGCCTTCATCAACGACGATCTTGCCGAGCGTTCCTTCGTCGACGGCTTCCACTTCCATGGTTGCCTTGTCGGTTTCAATTTCAGCGATCACATCACCGATAGCAATGGCGTCGCCTTCTTTTTTGACCCATTTGGCCAGAGTGCCTTCTTCCATGGTAGGAGACAGGGCTGGCATCAAAACTTTGATTGGCATAATACGATCCCTTCGCCTTAAAGAGGCATGTAAATATCGGTCCAGAGTTCAGATTCATCCGGCTCGGGGTTGGACTGGGCAAACTCGGCCGAGTCAGAAACAACCGCGCGGATATCCTTGTCGATTGCCTTGAGCTCGTCTTCTGTTGCCAAGCCACCCTCGATCAGACGCTGACGGACCTGTTCGATAGGATCATGTTCATTGCGCATTTTCTGCACTTCTTCCTTGGAACGATATTTCGCAGGGTCAGACATCGAGTGACCACGATAGCGATAGGTAATCATTTCAAGAATATAGGGGCCCTTGCCCTCACGCGCCCACTCGATGGCACGTTCAGCCGCAGCCATCACGGCGCGGACATCCATACCATCGACCTGTTCGCCCGGAATACCGAACGACATGCCGCGCTGGGAAAGATCGGTGTTGGAAGACGACCGCTCGACCGAGGTCCCCATGCCGTATTTGTTATTCTCGATCACATAGATCGCTGGCAGGCTCCAGAGCTTGGCCATATTGAAGCTCTCATAGACCTGGCCCTGGTTGGACGCACCATCGCCCATGTAAACCATCGACACATTATCATTGCCGCGATATTTGTTGGCAAAGGCAAGACCGGTACCAATAGAGACCTGAGCCCCTACAATGCCATGACCGCCGAAGAAATTCTTCTCGCGGCTGAACATATGCATGGAGCCGCCCTTGCCCTTGGAATAGCCGTCCTTGCGACCAGTCAATTCGGCCATGACGCCCTTGGGATCCATATCACATGCCAGCATGTGGCCGTGATCCCGGTAAGAGGTAACAACCTGATCACCTTCCTTGGAAGCCATTTGCATGCCGACCACGACAGCTTCCTGACCAATATAAAGGTGACAGAAGCCGCCGATCAGGCCCATGCCATATAGCTGGCCGGCCTTTTCCTCAAAACGTCGGATGAGGAGCATTTCACGATAGGCGTGAAGTTCCTGATCCTTATCAAATTCAACAATTGTACGATTAATCTGGGTACGATCTGACCCTTTAGCCGCCGACTTTTTGGCGGTATTTGCCGCGGATGCTGCCATGTTGCTGCTCCATATAGCGTTTCCATGGCTAGAAGATACTTTAGAACCATCTAATCTGCAATTACTGAAAAAGCAGAAATTTCGGGTAAATTTCGGTATTAAACAACTGAAAACAATACAAATTCTATCATTAACTGAATTCTGGTTAAAAAAAATCCATAAACCTGATTCGAGTTAAGATTTGAATATATCTCAATTATTGAAAATTACGATTTCATCCGGGTCGGCAACATTGAGATAAACTCTCGCCCGCTCATCCATCATGTCAGGATCGAGCGTTTCCTTTCGGAAAAGGGCGATACGATGTTCAGCCGCCTCGCGCTCGTACCGCAGAGCCAGAAGATCAGCTTCAAGGCTATCCACCTGCCCATTCATGCCGGCAAGTGCATAAACTCCATAGCTTCCATGCAACGTATGGAAGATGAAATAACCCAACAACAAGAGGAGAAATGATGGCAGCACCAAATGGCGCAATACTGAATTTTTCCGCTGGCGCGTCGCCATACCGTACACCCTACACACTCGGTAATCAGGCAGTACGCAAAACCCTTTCTGCCCGATACAAGATCTATTTAGCCCGGTCAGCGTTAACAAACGCTTTCCGAAAAGACAGTTCACACAAAAATCAGGTATTTTTTTGGTATATAAAAAGTTAACAATTTCAATCGGTTAATATTTGATTTACCTTACCACCAAATCTGTGCCGTTACAAAATGTCTAAAATTGGGCAAGCGTCCATTTTTCCCGCTACAAAGCGTCGCCGCTCACTTTGATCCTGATCATGGGAATTCACAGGGCCGTCAGTCACAAAGACGGATCAGCTACAAAAAGGCCCTTGCCCAGAGGGGTTGACTTGCAAAGCATGAAGAACGAGGCCATCTGATGAAAATCCATTCGCGCTCCCTGCCTGTTTTTTCGGATCTCCGCGCGTTTATGCGCTATTGCGAAGAGCATGGCCAACTGCTTCGTATTTCCGAGCCAGTGAATATGCATCTTGAGGCAACGGAATTGCAAAGGCGCGTGATGGCGAAGAACGGCCCTGCTCTTCTGCTGGAAAAGCCAATTCGCGCCGATGGACAGCCAAGCACAATGCCCGTTCTGATCAATCTGTTTGGCACGGTGGAACGGGTCGCCTGGGCTCTTGGCTGCAAGGCAGATGAGCTTATTCCCTTTGGCGAATTCCTGTGCTTTCTGCGTCAGCCCCAGCCGCCAGAGCGCTCCGAACTGCTTGGTGCAATCGGACCGCTCCTGAAAGCGGCAACGAGCCTCAGGGGCAAAGTGCAAAACAAGGCGCCCTGTCAGGAAATTGTCGAGACCGATGAGGACATCAATCTCGATCTGCTTCCCATTCAGGGGTGCTGGCCGGGCGAGCCTGCACCACTCGTCACCTGGCCGATTGTCATCACCAGACCACCCCGGACTGACGATATCAAATCCTACAATTGGGGCGTCTACCGCATGCAACAGGCATCAAAAAACAGCCTGATCATGCGCTGGCTCGAGAATCGGGGCGGAGCCGCACACTTCAGAGACTGGCAGGCTTACGGAGAAGACATGCCGGTGGCAATTGCAATCGGCAGCGATCCGGCAACGATTCTGGGCGCTGTTACTCCGATTCCCGAAACCCTGAGTGAAGCACAGTTTTCTGGTCTCTTCCGCGGCAAGCCGACTCAACTTGTCAAAGCCAAGACGCAGGATATTCTGGTGCCGGCCAATGCAGAGATCGTCATAGAAGGCACGATTTCAACAACAGAAACCTTGCCCGAGGGCCCATATGGCGACCATACCGGCTATTACAACTCTGTTGATTTCTTTCCTAAAATGACCGTGACCGCAATAACCCGACGCAGCGACCCCATTTATCTGTCGACCTATACGGGGCGCGCACCGGATGAGCCGTCTGTCATCTCGGAGGCGCTCAACGATGTTTTCATGCCGTTGGTCCGGCAAGCCTTCCCCGAGGTTGTCGATGTCTGGCTCCCCCCGGAGGCTGCTTCCTATCGCATCGCGGTGATTTCCATCCGCAAACGCTATGCCGGGCAAGCCCGTCGTGTCATGATGGGCATGTGGTCGATGTTGCCCCAATTCAATTTCACAAAACTGATCATCATCGTCGATGAGCATATCAATGCCAGAAAATGGGACGACGTCATGTGGGCAGTTGCCACCAAGACAGATCCGGGCCGGGACCTGCTGCTGGTTGACAACACACCGATTGACTATCTCGATTTTGCGTCCCCTCTTGAAGGGCTTGGCGGCAAAATGGGAATTGATGCGACAGACAAGATCGGGTCTGAAACAAGCCGCGAATGGGGACGAGAATTAAAAATGAGCGCAGAAGTGATCGACAAGGTCGACAATCTTGTTAAAAAGCTGGATCTTTAGCTCTCAGGAGAGGTTCACGCATGGCTCAAATCAAAAAGATCGGCGTTGTCATATCGGGAGCCTCCGGCTCCATGCTCGGACTGGAGGTTCTCAAGGGCCTCAGGGCGCTGAATGACGCTGGCGACCAGTTGGAGATCCATTTGATCGTGACCGATGGTGGCAAACGCACCGCCGCCCTGGAATTGGACCCCGAGCGGGTGTCAACGCTATATGAACTGGCGCACCTCGTGCACGACGACAAGGATCTTGCCGCCTCCATCGCGTCAGGTTCCAACGCACTTGATGGCCTCGTTATTGCCCCCTGCTCCATTCGCAGCCTGGCAAGCGTTGCCTATTGCCAAACGGATCGCCTCTCCATTCGCTGTGCCGATGTCATGCTCAAGGAGCGCCGCAAGCTTGTTCTGGCCGTAAGAGAGACCCCGCTTCATCTCGGCCATATCGAGGCCATGACCAGGGTGACGCAAATGGGAGGCATCATTGCCCCCCCTGTTCCAGCCTTTTACCTGGCTCCCCAATCGATTGGGGAAATGCTACAGCAAACAGCCGCCCGGCTTCTCTCGCTGCTTGATCTGGACGTGAACCCACTCATCAAACGCTGGCAACCACCCGAGCACGAGTGAAAATCTGAACAACCTTCACAAACAACCTGACAGAAGCGACCAGTTTCTATAAAGTCGCTTGCGCAGTTGGCGAGAAATTCAGGGGACGGTTATGCTGCTTTTGCGCGCGCTCGGAATAACAATTGTGGGATTTTGGCGATTGGCAATCGGCATTGCTCTCGGGACAATGCTCTATATTTATTGCTTTCTGTTTCAGGACCAAATCTATACTCAAGTGCATGAATTTTCTCGGATAGCGATTGACTGGATCGATCATCAGCCACTCATCGTAGACTATGCCAAATGGTTCGAGCTTCTGAAAATCGACGACAAGCTCTCCTTTGCTCTTTATGTCCTGTTTGGCCGCCTTGCATGGATGATATTCGAGGAGGGTGCGAAGTCCACATACCGCACAACGAAGCATGTAATGGGATTTGGCAGAAATAGAGATAGAAGAAATATTTAGAAACATTTTTTAAACTATTACTTCAACCACTTTTTCTCTCTCCCACAAGTCAGCGAAGCCGCAATTCTCAGCGGCTGGCGTCATTCTTTCCAATATCGATGACGGATACCCAAGCAACTCTTCTGTTCGGGACTGATCTCTGTTCAACTCAAGAGCGGCAGTTGCTTTTTACCGCGTTTCAGGATAGAAAGTCCGCGGTCGGCAGTTCACCAAGGCGTCACTGCTTCATTGAAGAGCTAAACCTGCCATCCGATCCAACTGACACTTATCCCGTGCCATGTTGCAAGAGTGACCACGACTGAAATTCATCGGCACAAGTCGAGGATAAGTCATGTCCAGAAAGCAGTTGCCCTATCAGGCAAAAGATATTTCCGCACTCGCCAGATCTCTCTCAAAAGCAGTCGAAGCGCCGGAAAAAACCCCCAGCCATGTTGAATGGCTCAACATCCTGTGTCGATCTGCCGGTTACAAGAACTATCAGCATTTCAAGGCCGATCACGAAGCCCAGCAGCGTCTGATAACACCGGCACCTCAAGCGGAGACCGTCGATCATCTTCTCATCGAACGGACCTTGCGTCATTTTGACGGTTCCACATCACTCAAACGCTGGCCAGCCAAGGCGTCGCAGAGAACTCTGTGTCTTTGGTGGCTCTGGTCGCTCTTCCCCTCAAGAGCCGAACTCCCTGAGCAAGAGGTCAACAGGTTGCTGAAAAGCCATATCGCTTTTGAAGATCACGCAATCCTGCGAAGGGCACTCGTCGATCATCAGCTTGTAAGCAGAACAGCCGACGGATCCGCCTATAGACGCGCGGAAACACCCCCCTCTGCAACGGCGGCGACTTTCATTCATTTTCTCAAGAAAGCGCAACAGTCTCAGCAGTCCTGACAAGTCGAAAGATGTCATCAGCCGAAACACGCCACCACGCACAACCATGCGAGTGCCAAGCGCGGACTTCGCCTCTGGGCCCGTTGTGTTTTGCGCCGGTGAGGCAAATTTAATGGATCATTTTCATGTCACAGTCCTTTGCAAACTCTCAAGGTTCCCCCAAGACCATACATACCAAAGCCGGCCCCGTTGAAACTCTCATGGAGGGGACCGGGACCGAATGCCTTTTCCTTCATGGCGGAATGGGCGGATATGACCAAGGCGGATTACTCGCCGCGGCCGCTTTGCAAAAAACACAAAAGACGACCCGGATCTCCCTCTCGCGACCGGGCTATCTCGGCACGCCACTTGGCAGGACCAAAACACCCGCCGCACAAGCCGATCTCTACGCCAGTCTTCTTGACGCACTCGAAATCGACACCGTCTCCTGCTTCGCCATATCGGCGGGCGGCCCCTCTGCAATCGAGTTCGCAGCGCGCCACAAGGATCGGGTCAAGAAGCTGATCCTGATCTCCTGTTGCACAACATGCCTGCCAGTTAGCAACCAAATTCACGTTCGATTGCTGATGCTGCGATTGTTTGCCCGCATGGGCTTCATGACCAGAAAAATGGAACAAAAGGCCAAAGCCGATCCTGTTGCCATGGCAAAGCGTTCCATTCCGGATGAAAACTTGCTCAAGAAAACCATGGAGAACGAGGAAGCCTGGTCCCTGATGCAAAAGCAACAGCTCAGCATTTTCAATCACATGAGAAAAAGGCTGCCCGGAACGATCAACGATACCAAGCTGTTTGCACAGGACCGCGAAGCATCCTTTTCGGGGATCGAATGTCCAACGCTCATACTTCACGGCACGGCAGACAGGATTGTACCCCATTCCCATGCGGAATTGGCTCACGAAAGGATCGAGAACGCAAAACTCGTAAGCCTCAAGGATGCCGATCACGTCGCCCTTTTCACGCATATGAAAGAGGTACGCAACACAATCTCAGACCTCTTGAGCAAAAGAGATATAGCCTCCCACGCATGATCAATCATTAACACCGGCTTGTGTGCCCGGCCCACGTGATCAGACGTCGACGATCAGGCCGGGCGCGCGAACAGGATGATCGCTTTAAGACGCTCAGGGCTTCTCGATCCGAACCTGCACATCAGCAGGTTTGGCATAGTAGGGATAGGACGTCACAAGGATCTCCACTCCCGTTCGCGCATAATCCCCGACATTGCCAGGATTGATCCCACCCGCCGCCGCGATCTTTGGCCTTCCTTTCCCTCCCAATTTTTCCAGAAGCAAGGAAATGTCAGATGGTGAAAACTTTTCAAGCTGCAAGACATCTGCACCGGCGGCGGCAACATCAAGAGCTTCCTCGATCGATTTGACCTCGACCACCACATTGCGTTCAGGGTTGGCCTGCTTGAGACTCGCGATCTGCTCGGGCAGCGACATGAGAGGCTCGGCCAAAGAACGATGCTCGGGGAACAGCAAGATCGTGTCGGAGAGCCCGGTTCTGTGCAGTGCTGCCCCACCCGACATGATCGCTTTGGCCGACAAGGCCCGCGTGCCGGGAACCGCCTTACGGGTGCAGGCAATCACGGCATTATCCCTGACCTCTCTTGCCGCAACAACGAGCGCCGCGCTTGCACTCGCCACCCCAGACGCCCATTCGACCATGACCTGAGAGACTTTCCAGCCCATCAAGATCACATCTGCCCGGCCCTGAGCCCGCAACAGCAAATGCCCGGAGGCAACACTATCCCCGCTATGGACATAAAGAACTACAGTACAGCCAATCAGTTCCAGAAGCCGCCCAGCCTCTTCAATCGCACAGACTGTCATGTCGCCCCTTGCTGAAAAGGTCATGACAGCCTCTTCCCCATCAAGCTGCAAAGGCCGCGTTGTCATGTCCCCATAAGGAACATCCTCTCTGAGATAGGACATCAATGTTGCGTCATCGAGAGAGATCATGAAATTTGCTCCTTCCAGAAATCACCAGCTTTCAAATGCTGCCCAAGCCAACACGGCTCCAATATAACAAGCAATTTATATACCACATTATAGGAATTGAACATGGCCCGGCCCTGTCATTCCCCCCCATCAGTCGTGATGACGAGGCAGGCAGGCACCGATGAAAAATGCAGCAGACTTCGGATTTGAGCAAAGCTGGACACAAAAAAGAGCGGCAAGTTCAACGAACTCACCGCTCTTGATGTTTAATGGTCGGCTATCAAGAAGCCGACAGACAACCGATTAGCCTTTGAGGATAGAACGGCCAGCGAATTTCGCCATTGGGCCAAGCTCTTCTTCGATGCGGATCAGCTGGTTGTATTTTGCCAGACGGTCGGAACGGGAAAGAGAACCGGTTTTGATCTGACCACAGTTGGTAGCAACAGCCAGGTCTGCAATGGTTGCATCTTCGGTTTCGCCGGAACGGTGCGACATAACAGCGGTGTAAGCTGCTTTATGAGCCATTTCAACAGCTTCCAGAGTCTCGGTCAGGGAACCGATCTGGTTCACTTTAACGAGGATGGAGTTGCCAACGCCCATTTTGATGCCGTCTTTGAGGCGAGCGGTGTTGGTTACGAACAGGTCGTCGCCAACCAGCTGGCATTTGTTGCCGATTTTCTCGGTCAGCAGTTTCCAACCTTCCCAGTCATCTTCAGACATGCCGTCTTCGATTGAAATGATTGGGTAGTTGGAAACAAGATCGTCGAGATAGTCAGCCATGCCAGCTGCATCAAGAACGGTGCCTTCGCCTTTGAGGTTATATTTGCCATCTTCGTAGAATTCGGAAGATGCGCAGTCCAGAGCGAGATAGATGTCTTCGCCTGGTTTGTACCCTGCATCAACGATGGACTGCATGATGAAGTCCAGAGCAGCTTTGGTGGATTCAAGGTTAGGAGCAAAACCGCCTTCGTCGCCAACAGCAGTGTTGTGACCAGCTTTGCTGAGACCTTTTTTCAGAGCATGGAAAACTTCAGCACCCATGCGAACAGCTTCTGCGATGCTTTCAGCACCAACAGGCATGATCATGAATTCCTGAATATCGATCGGGTTGTCAGCATGCTCGCCACCGTTGATGATGTTCATCATTGGAACTGGCAGGGTGCAGGCATTTGCGCCACCAACATAGCGGTAGAGCGGAAGACCGGCAGCAGCAGCAGCAGCTTTTGCAACGGCCATGGATGTGCCAAGGATCGCGTTCGCGCCGATGCGGCCTTTGTTTTCGGTGCCGTCCAGCTCGATCATAACCTTGTCCAGCTGGATCTGGTTTTCAGCGTCCAGACCAACCAGTGCGTCAAAGATTTCATCATTGACGGCTTCAACGGCTTTGGTAACACCTTTGCCACCATAACGCTCTTCGCCGTCACGCAGTTCATGTGCTTCGTGAACGCCGGTTGATGCGCCAGACGGGACAGCTGCGCGACCCATGGAGCCGTCTTCAAGAATAACGTCTACTTCGACGGTCGGGTTGCCGCGGCTATCAAGGATCTCGCGACCCACGATGTCAATAATTGCGGTCATGATCGTACCTCAATTCATAGGAATGGTTTAAGTTGGATGCCAGACTTCTAGCGAATATCGAAAGAGAATCATAGAGCATTCGACGGTTTTTCTGCACAAATGAACCCTACGGGGTCATTTTGTCAGTCCGATTACAACCATTTGCCTTTGGCCGCTTTGATCTGTGTAAAATTAGGCTTTAGTATTACGCGATAGTGCGCAAAATTTTTCATATACGAATCGAGATCCAAAAGGCTTTTCGCCGGCTTCTCCTGAGGCGAGACAACGCGGCCAAAGTCAGCATAATGCTCGTCAGGGGATGCAATCGGTCATGGGCATAAGCCCGCAATCAGTCCGCGCTCATTGACCCTGTTGGGAAAAGCTGCTTGAAATGTCGTGACAGCACATTAACTGTCTCGCATGGTTCCCTCAAACTTTCAGAGGCGCACAGTGACTACCCTGATCATCACCAATGGCGATAAAGCGGCCCATCTTCTGGAAGAAGCCAATATTGGCGACCGGATTCTGCCCTGGCGAGATGTTTTGCATGAAGGCCCGGTTCCTGACGCGGATGATGGCCTTTTTGCCACTATCCGCGCCCAGACACTGGCCGATGGAAATGTGATCACCACAGAAATGGTCGAGAGCGATTTCAGAGAACGCCTCGACCTGATCCGCAGCCACCAGCAATTTGACAGGATAGAGCTCTGGTTCGAACATGATCTCTATGATCAGCTTCAGATCTTGCAGTGTCTGGATATGCTCAACCGCTTCGGCCGGATCAACAATGTCATCATCGTCCAAACCCAGACCTATCTGGGCATGCAGTCTGCCGATACGATCGGACGGTTTCAGGATCTGGCCTTGCCGGTTCTCGACCGCATGTTTGCCTTCGCATCCAGGGCGTGGAAAGCCTATGTGTCCGAAGGGCCAGAAGCGATCAACCAGTTACGAAGTGAACCGATCCCCGGATTTCCTTTCCTGAAGCAGGCCTTGTTGCGCCTGTTGCAGGAGCTTCCCGGACCTGATGGGCTGTCGCGCACGGAAAGACAGATCATTTATACCCTTGATCGCGGCGTGTCCCGCCCCGGAATGCTATTCGCGCAGGTTCTCAATATGGAAGAAGCGGCCTTTCTTGGCGATTGGGCCTTCTTCAACATCCTGTCCAGCCTGCAATTCTGCAACCGCCCGGTTTTGACCGGACTGCCGCAGGCCTTCAAGCCGAGCATTTTTCAGGATGACGATCAGCGCAAGGAATTCATCACCTCTCCGCTGCACCTCACGGAATTCGGCAAAGGCATTCTAGCAACAAAAGCCGATTTTCTGTCGGAAAATGGTCTTCACCGCTGGTGGGGCGGCACAGAGCTGACCACCACTGACCATTGGCGCTGGCACGATGTCGACAATTCACTCAGCCGTCATCGCGCCGCCTGAAGCCATCAGAAAAGCGAACCGGATCCAGTATGTCATGGCCATCACCATGATGCACAAACCGTCATCCTCGCGTGACGAAAACGAGCGCTATCAAAGAGGAAAAGGAGAGGAAAACCGCTGGCACAATGATCGCAGGATAGCCCCAGGAGGCAATCGCCACCCCCCAGACGGCCAACAAGCAAACCAGTCCGAGCAAAATCAGGTTGCTGCGCAGCGTTTCCTTGGAATCAAACCCACTCATGTCTCTCTCCCTCTTATTCTTGCATGTTTGTTTCTCAGCACGGTTTTAGCGCAAAATACGCGTAATTACTTAATATGCTATATATGAAATATAACTAAGACAAATTGACGCACTTTGAGTATGCGAGCCGCATGCAACTCAGCAAGAGATACTGCGATAAACGAAAAGACCGGACGCATCGCACCCGGTCTTTTCCAAATCGAACAAATAGTTGAAGGCCCTTTAGCCGCGCGCCCGCAACCCCGTTCAGGACTTCGCTATTTCGTCAAAACGCTGCAATTGCGCAAGTAACCCTTCCAAATCATGCAGATGGATCATGTTCGGACCATCACATGGAGCATTGTCCGGATCCTGATGGGTTTCAAGAAACACACCTGCAACCCCGACAGCGACAGCGGCGCGGGCCAGGACGGAAACAAACTCGCGCTGTCCCCCCGATGTGCTGCCCTGCCCGCCCGGTTGCTGAACCGAATGGGTGGCATCAAAAATCACAGGTGCACCGGTCTGCGCCATGATCGGCAAACCACGCATATCAGAGACCAGCGTATTATAGCCAAAGGAGGCGCCGCGTTCGGTCAGCATGACGTTGGGATTGCCACTGTCAATAATCTTGGCGGCGACATTTTTCATGTCCCAAGGCGCAAGAAATTGTCCTTTCTTGACATTGATCACCGCGCCGGTCTTGGCCGCGGCAATAAGCAGATCCGTTTGGCGACAGAGGAAAGCGGGAATCTGTAAAATGTCGACGACTTCGGCAACCGCGGCGCATTGGTCTGCATCATGAATGTCTGTCACCACCGGCAGACCGTAGGTTTCCTTGATTTCGGCAAAAATCGGCAGCGCCTTCTCAATCCCGATCCCGCGGGAGGAAGAGAGACTGGTGCGATTGGCCTTGTCGAACGACGACTTGTATACAATGCCGATCTTCAGCTTGTCTGATATTGCCTTGAGGGCAGCAGCCATTTCCATGGCATGGTCACGGCTTTCCATCTGGCATGGTCCGGCCATGATCGAGAGCGGCAAATGATTGCCGAATGTTACGGACCCTGCCGAGATGACACGATTGGGTGCAGTCATACGAAAACTCTCTCTTTTTCTGGAACGCGCTTACTCAGGGCTATTCGAAACGATCAAACCCACACCGCACAACGCGTCCGGTTGAATAACAATGTCGCCATGATGAACGGACCAAGCGATGCCAGACCGTTCAAGAATAGAGGTGAAGGCCTCAAGATCCGCGCCCAGTTTCAGCGCAAGAATCCCCCCCTCTTCCGCCATATCCCCTGGCACATCAAGGTTGAAAAAAGCCTTTGCCGCGGCGGGCGTAAGAATGTCCACCGTCCCATTCCTGATCGCCATCTCAACACCGGCACTGGTGGAACGCATTTCTCTCTGGCCCGTAAAACCACCTAGGAACTCATGATGATCAGAAGGATTTTCTGCAACAAAAACAATGGAAAGAAGGTCTTTGACACCATTCACATGCTGCTGATAGATCGCGTGCCAGAAGCTCGCCGGATCATGCTTGTGCTGACAGACAAAAAAGCCGGTCTCTTTCATCAGCGGATGCGACAAAAAGCCGTTGGAGAAACTCAATCGCTTGCTGGATCCGTCAGGCTGCCTGGCGTCCCGCTCGAAATCAAACTGAGGGTATGTCTCAAGCCCCAGCGCTTTGAAATCCGCAATGTCGCCAACGGCATCCTCGGATCGCAACACCATCATCGAGGCCCCTTGACGCCGCGTCAGAAAATTCAGATTGAAACGCGGAAAAGAAAAGCATCCCTTTGTTGCCACAGGAATCTGATTTTCATCGTCCACCGCAAGCAGTTCCAAATAGGCCCCATCGAGTTGCACAAGGGCATTCTTGGTGCCGAAAGGGTGAAAGGCGGTCGGGGTAACCGTAAAGCCGAGAGACGTGAACAGGTCCCGTGCCATATCCAGATCTGCAACCGCCAACACAATATGGTCCACGCCGCGTACCATGGTTACCCTCCCGCTAGAAATTCAATCCTGGAAATGTTTGTTGCAGCAAAATGGCGCGACCGCAAGATCGCGCCATGCTTTTCACCGTCAAACCAGACGGCTTTGTTCAACCGCCGCTGCGATAAAGGATTTGAAAAGAGGATGCGGCGCGAAAGGACGTGACTTGAGTTCAGGATGATATTGCACGGCAATGAACCATGGATGATCCGGAATCTCGACCGTTTCAGGCAATACGCCATCCGGAGAAAGCCCCGCAAAATTGAGACCACAAGCCTCGAGCCTTTCCTTATAGTCGATATTGACCTCGTACCGATGGCGATGCCGTTCGTGAATGACCGTCTCGCCATAGATCTCGGCAATCTTCGAGCCCGGAGCCAAATGGGCCTCGTAAGCACCAAGTCGCATGGTGCCGCCCAGATCGCCATCTTGCTGACGCACCTCGCGCGCATTGCCCTTGGTCCATTCGGTCATCAGACCGACAACATGGGCACCGTCCTCACTGAATTCGGAGGACGTTGCATCCTTGATGCCAGCCAGACTGCGAGCGGCTTCGATAACCGCCATCTGCATGCCGAAACAAATGCCGAAATATGGGATCTTGTTCTCGCGGGCATATTTTGCGGCTGCAATTTTACCCTCAGACCCACGTTCGCCAAAGCCGCCGGGCACCAGAATGCCATCAACGCCTTCAAGCCGTGCAGTCGGATCATTGCCTTCCTCGAATATGTCGGACTCGATCCAGTCGATTTTGACTTTGACCTTGTTGGCAATACCACCGTGGGTCAGGGCTTCCATGAGCGACTTGTAGGCATCAAGCAAAGAGGTATATTTGCCAACGACGGCAATCGTGACCTCCCCTTCAGGGTTACTGACCCGATCAAGAATCGTCTTCCAGACATCGAAATTCGGCTTCGGAGCCCCATCAATGCCAAAGGCTGCCAGCACTTCGGCATCAAGCCCCTCTTTGTGATAGGCAAGAGGCACTTCATAGATATTGCCCACATCAAGCGCCTGAATGACGGCCTCGGGCCGAACATTGCAGAAGAGCGAGAGTTTGCGGCGCTCGGCTTCCGGAATCGGGCGGTCGCAACGAACCATCAGAATGTTTGGCTGAATGCCGATCGAACGCAGCTCTTTGACCGAGTGCTGGGTTGGCTTGGTTTTCAGCTCGCCCGCGCTTGGGATATAGGGCACAAGCGTCAGGTGGATATAGATTGCCTGCCTGCGCGGCAACTCATTGCCAAGCTGGCGAATTGCTTCGAAGAACGGAGTCGCTTCAATATCACCGACCGTACCGCCAATTTCGCACAGCACGAAATCATAGTCGTCATTTCCATCGAGAATGAAGGCCTTGATTTCATCGGTCACATGCGGAATGACCTGGACAGTACCGCCCAGATAGTCCCCACGCCGTTCTTTCGTGATGATATTCTGATAGATCTGACCGGTCGTGATATTGTCCTGTTTATTGGAAGGACGACCGGTAAATCGTTCATAATGCCCAAGATCCAGGTCCGTTTCCGCACCATCATCGGTCACGAAGCATTCCCCATGCTGATAGGGAGACATCGTGCCGGGATCGACATTGAGGTAAGGATCAAGTTTGCGCAGTCTAACTGAATAGCCGCGCGCCTGTAGAGCTGCCCCAAGAGCCGCAGACGCAAGCCCTTTGCCGAGCGAAGACACCACACCGCCAGTAATAAAAATATATCGCGCCATGGAACTTTAGAGTACTTCCCTTTGCAGCGATTCGCCAAGCAAATCGTCATATTCTAACAACTAAAGCGTCACCTACGGTTAAAGAACAATAAGCATCGCCTTTGATTCTGTTCGCAACGCCTTGCGATAATTGATCTATCACCACCGTAAGGCATCTGTTTTTCATGAGCTTGCTTTCAGCCAAAAGGAAAGCATGAAGAGTGTTACAAAACAAACCGGCCCTTGCAATCACGGCAAGGGCCGGTGTTGTATTCTTTTCTTGCACCATAGATGGGCAGTGCAGCGCAGACTTACTGAGAAGTCGGAACCTGAGGCCCACTGTTGGTTGGGACTTGCGGACTGGCAGGAGCATCGCTCTGGGTACCGCCATCCTGCGTTGACGCATCCGCGTCGCTGTCCGCAGGCTGAGGAACGCTCAGTGTCGGCGCCCCGGTTGTAACCGGCACCTGATCAAGAACATCGGACGGCCGGGACTTCATCCCAGCCAGGATCGTCAGACCAAGCGACGTAACGAAAAAGCCGGCAGCAAGAATTGCAGTTGTCCGGGTCAGAAGGTTCGCCGCACTGCGTCCGGTGAGAAAGCCACCACCGCCACCGCCGCCAATTCCGAGCGCACCACCCTCAGAGCGCTGCAACAGAACTACAACAACAAGCGCAGCAACAATCAACAAGTGAATGACAATTAAAACTGATTCCATCGTCTGGGCCGTCTCTAAAACAGTCAATCGGGCCAACAGATTTGCGGCCCGACGCTAAAGGTTCACATTTTTCTTGGACGTCTTCTACAACAAGACTTGTCCCAATTCCAGTGCTGCGGGAAGATTTTTCTACCACCTCAGGCCAATTTGGTTATCAAGCCGGAGAAAAGCAAGCCCCTCGGCCAATTTCTGCGCCGGATTGAGGGGGCCTGCTCGACTGGAATGGTCAGGTCTCTTATTTGTAGGCTGCCAGAATTCCGAGGAAATCAGCTGCCTTGAGGCTGGCACCGCCAACAAGGGCACCATCGACATTGGCAACGGCCATCAGTTCAGACGCATTGCCCGGCTTGACAGATCCACCATAAAGAATGCGCATGCCAGCGCCTTCGTCCCCAAATTTCTTGACAAGAACTTCCCGGATATAGGCGTGAACTTCAGCGACATCATCGGCGGTTGGCGTCAGGCCCGTGCCAATTGCCCAGACTGGTTCATAAGCAATGACGGTGTTGGCTGCGGTTGCACCTGTGGGCACAGACCCTTCAAGCTGGAAGCCGACGACATTAAGGGTTTCGCCGGATTTGCGCTCGGCTTCGGTCTCGCCAACACAAATGATTGCCACCAGATCCTGATCCCAGGCAGCTTTGGCTTTTTCATTGATCACTTCGTTGCTTTCGCCATGATCGGCGCGGCGTTCCGAATGACCAACGATGATGGCGGACGCACCGGCATCGGCAAACATCTGAGCGGACAGATCGCCGGTATGGGCACCGGACACGTTGAAATGACAATCCTGAGCCCCGATCGCGACGGCACTGCCAGAAGCTTTTTCAGCAAATGAAGCGACAAGAGTGGCTGGCGGGCAGATCATTGTATCGGCTTTTGCAGCCAGATCCGCATCAAAGCCTGCAATCAGAGCCTCGAGTTCAGCGACAGAAGCCTTGAGGCCATTCATTTTCCAGTTACCGGCAACAAGCGGTTTGATGCTCATAAATCTGCTCCTTCCAATCATTCAGATAACAGCGATTGTTTTCCATATATCAGGACTGCGAGAGGTGAAGAAGAATTCCTCACCACGAGATACCCGACTTTAGACTATATGTCATAGCGCATATATGGCGTAATTTGCACGACAAGGCCGACTTAAAAGTGGATTTCCCCCTATTTTCTCCATTTGTCTGGGCTTCTGGACGGTTTAGCTGTTTTTTTGCCACCTTTTTTGCCACCATCCCCATTTGTATTTCCTTTTCTGGACCGTTTGGCTTGCAGCAAAGGGATGACCTTTCTATGATCCGGCAAACATTTCAAAAAAGACGGTTGGAAGTCTGAGAAGCGTTTTGTACAAGCTGACAGCATTCTGATCTGTACGATAGAAGGACAAACCATCCCATGATGGAATTAATGCGTTCGATGGCCTCGGGATTTGTCGCCAAAATTCTGATGGGCCTTTTGGTTTTGAGTTTTGCCGTCTGGGGCATCGCAGATGTCTTCAACCGTTTCGGGAGCAGCGCGATCGCAACCGTGGGAGACACCGAAATCGACGCCCGGGACTATCAGAGCGAACTTCTGCTTGAAGTCAACGCGCTATCCTCCCAGTTCGGCCAGCGCTTGACCGTAGCCCAGACAGCAGCCTTTGGGCTGCCGAACCAGATTCTTGGCCGCATGATCAATGAGGCGACTCTCAATGATCTGGCCAATGACTTCAATCTCGGTCTGTCGTCTGAACAGCTCGCCAAAAGCATTGCGAACGAGCCAGCCTTCCAGACCTCTGGTCAATTCAACCGCAACCAGATGGCTCTTGTCTTGCGCAATTCCGGCACGACCGAAGACCGTTATGTTATGACACGTGAAGCACTGGAAGTGCGTCGCCAGCTCGCCGCAGGCCTGACTGGCAACACGACCATTCCCAATGCGGCGCTCAAGCTTGTCAACGATTTCAGCTTTGAAAAGCGCGATGTGACCTATCTGGCACTCAAGGAAGCCGATCTTGGCGAAATTGCAGACCCGACAGACGAGCAGTTGTCCGCCTATTTCGAACAACAGAAGATAGCATTCCGCGCACCGGAATATCGTTCCTTCGTTATGCTGAAGCTGGAACCGGGTGATATTCTCGACCCTTCTGCGGTCACCGACGAAGACGCCAAAGTCTATTACGAGACGGTATCGAACCGTTTCATTCAAACTGAAAAGCGTCAGATGCAGCAGATCCTATTCCCCACAAGGGAAGAAGCAGAAGCGGCGCTTGCAAAGATCAAGGCTGGAAGCAGCTATGAAGACATCATGGCAGAGCGCAACCTTACCGAAAGCGATATTGATTTCGGTCTGCTTCCCAAAGACGAGATCACCGATCCCATCGCGGCGGAGACGATCTACTCACTGGATGAGGGTGAGGTCTCCGATGTTGTAGATGGTGAATTCGGCTTCCTTCTTCTAAAGAACGCGAAGACACAACCGGAAATCTCAAAGCCGTTCGAAGAGGTCAAGGATCTGCTGAAAACGGAAATTGCAGCAGACCGCGCCAATGACGAAGTACTCAACATGTTCGACAATGTCGAGGATGATCGCGCCGGTGGCTCCACACTCGAAGAAGTAGGCAGCAAACTCGATTTGCCGCTTCGTACAATCACCAAAATCTCCAAGGCTGGAGAGCTGGACACGGGCGAGAAGATCACCGATCTTCCCGAGCAGGAAAATCTTCTGACATCCGTGTTTGAAACCGACATCGATTACGAAGCCGATCCGGTCGACATCAGCAAGTCCGGCTTTGCCTGGTTCCGTGTGACCGATATCGTTCCGAGCAGAGATCGCACGCTTGACGAAGTACGCGACGATGTTGTCGCTGCCTGGAAAAAGGAAGAACGGACCAGACGGAATGCCGAGCTTGCAGGCAATCTTGTCAAGCAATTGCAAGAGGGCAAGGCTCTGGCTGACATCGCTTCGGAAAATGGCCTCACGGTTCAGACAGCGACCGATATCACGCGTCAGAATGGTGGCGAGCTTCCAGCCGCGGCCATAGATCAGGTCTTTGGTGGTCCGCTCGAACACAAGTCAAGCGCAGTGGACGGAGAAACACAGTATGTGCTTGAAGTGGTCAAGGTCACCGATCCGGACTTTGATCCCGATGCCTTGCAGCTTCAGTCCATTCGTCAAAGCCTCAATCAAAATGCAGGCAATGACATGCTGTCTCAGCTAAGCGCAACCGTTCTGCAAAAACTTGGCTATACCGTAAACGATGCCCTCATGCAGCAGGTCGTCAACGGCACGCGCTAGTCGTATAAAAACAAAAGAACGCATCCGGGGCATGTACCTGAATGACAAGAGCCGAAAAGGCCGTCAAATGCCCCGGATACAAACCCTGCAATGACACCCAATGCCATTGCAGCGACCCTGCCATATCGACCGGGCCGAAATACAGTCGGGAGCATTCCAATGGATGAAATGAAACCTTTTCTAGCAAAGGTGGCCGATGGCGCACGCCTGTCTCGCAAAGAGGCCGGTGAAGCCTTCGACATTCTCATGAGTGGTCGGGCCACCCCCACCCAGATCGGCGCCTTTCTCATGGCCCTGCGTTTGCGCGGCGAAACCGTTGACGAAATCACCGGTGCCGTGTCCCAGATGCGCGATAAGATGACGCGAGTGACGGCGCCCGCCGAAGCCATCGATATCGTCGGAACCGGCGGGACCGGAACACGCAAATACAATATCTCAACCTGTTCCTCGCTCATTGTTGCCGCCGCGGGCATTCCGGTTGCCAAACATGGCAACAAGGCTCTGACTTCAAAATCCGGTGCAGGTGATGTACTTGCAAGCCTCGGCGTCAATCTGGCGCAGGATCCGGATGGTGTCGCCCGCTGCATCTCGGAGACTGGCATCGGTTTCATGTTTGCTCCCAATCATCATTCTGCCATGCGCTTCGTGGGGCCGTCCCGTGTCGAGATGGGGACGCGCACCATCTTCAACCTGCTCGGCCCGCTTTCAAATCCGGCAGGTGTGAAACGCCAATTGATCGGCGTTTATGATTCCCACTGGCTGATCCCGTTTGCTGAAGTGCTCAAGAATCTGGGATCAAAATTCGTCTGGGTCGTCTATGGCGCTGGCGGGCTTGACGAAATATCGACCCTCGGCGAGACCAATGTGGTAGAACTCAAGGACGGCAAGATCTCCGAATTCACGCTTAAACCAGAAGACTACGGATTTGAGCGCGTCACGATCGATGACGTGCGCGGCGGATCCGGCGACGAGAATGCCAAGGCTCTGACAGCACTTCTGAAAGGTGAAGAGGGCCCCTATCGCGACATCGTACTGATGAATGCGGCAGCAGGACTGCTCATCGGGGAAAAGGCCCTCACCTATGAAGACGGCATTGCTCTTGCCGCCGACATCATCGACAATGGCAATGCTCTGGCGACCCTCAACAAGCTCGTTGAAATTTCGAACGAAAGCTAGGAAAGGCAGCGGATCGACAATGGCTGACATTCTCAAGAAGATCGAGGCATACAAGCGCGAAGAAATCGCAGCCGCGAAGCTGCACACCTCGCTCGCCGATCTCAAGGCCCGCATCGCCGAACAGGGCTCGGTACGCCCTTTTCACAAGGCGCTGAAGGCCAAGATTGACCATGGTCACTATGCTCTGATTGCGGAAGTCAAGAAGGCGAGCCCATCAAAGGGTCTCATCCGAGCCGATTTCGATCCGCCAAGCCTTGCAAAGGCCTATGAGGATGGGGGGGCTGCCTGCCTTTCTGTGCTGACAGATACCCCATCCTTTCAGGGCCATCCCGAATTCATGATTGCAGCGCGCAACGCTGTCTCCCTGCCCGTCTTGCGCAAGGACTTCCTGTTCGAGCCCTATCAGGTTTTCGAAGCCCGTTCCTGGGGGGCGGACTGTATCCTGATCATCATGGCCGCAGTCTCGGATGACGAAGCCAAGGCACTGGAAGAATCGGCGCTGGAACTGGGAATGGACATATTGGTTGAAGTGCACAATGAACCTGAGCTGGAGCGTGCCCTTTCTCACCTCACCTCCCCGCTCATCGGCATCAACAACCGCAATCTGAAAACCTTTGAAACCACATTGCAGACCTCTATCGATCTGGCTCCTCTTGTGCCCGATGACAAACTGCTTGTCGGCGAAAGTGGCATTTTCACCCCTCAGGACCTGGCCCTGCTGTCGAGCAAGGCCGATATTCATGCCTTCCTGATAGGCGAAAGCCTGATGCGACAAGACGACGTCATGGCGGCAACCAGAGATTTGCTGACGCGTTAAGGTCCTTCACCACAAGACCAAGAAAGGGCGAACAGATGAGCAATACCAAGCTGACACATCTGGACGACGCAGGCGCCGCCAATATGGTCGACGTATCTGAAAAGGCCGCAACCACAAGACAGGCGACGGCGTCCGGCCAGATCCAGATGAAACAGGAAACCCTGGACCTCATTCTGTCGGAGAAGGCGAAAAAGGGAGATGTGATCGCAACCGCGCGTATCGCCGGCATCATGGCCGCAAAACGGACCCATGAGCTAATCCCGCTTTGCCATCCCCTCGCCCTTTCAAAAATATCCCTGGACTTTGAAACCGACAGGGAGCTGCCGGGGCTCAGGATCACGGCAACGGCCAAGCTGAAGGGCCAGACCGGAGTTGAAATGGAAGCTCTGACGGCAGTCTCCGTAGCGTGCCTCACAATTTATGACATGGCCAAAGCCGTCGATAAGGGCATGATCATCTCGGAAATCCGCCTTCTCGAGAAGTCCGGCGGCAAATCGGGACACTGGCAAGCGGACAAGTCGTAACAACACCGCCACTCCGAACCCTTGATACGCTTTGAAGAAAAACGCTTCAGGGACTGTCCTCGCCATTGCTCTGCATTCGAGCAATGAATGGTTCGGGTAAAGTGCTGGACTTCAGGCAAAATGCGCCGACGCGACTGTTCAGAGCCGCTCGGGAACATCGCGACAAAAGAAATGGCCACCCGGCTCAAGGCAGGATGACCATCACAGAAGCAACGGCATTGACCGCAAATCAATCCACGAAAGCACGCTCGACAACATAGCTTGCCGGACGGGCATTTGATCCCTCCACAAGACCGAATGTCTCAAGCAAATCCTTCGTGTCGTTCAACATGGCCATCGAGCCGCAGATCATGCCGCGATCCTCTTCGGGATTGATCGGCGGCACACCGAGATCACTGAACAACTTGCCGGTTTCCATGAGGTCCGTGATCCGGCCGGTGCGAGGGAAATCTTCCCGCGTGACAGAGGTATAGTGAATGAGCCGCCCCTTGGCGAACTCGCCCACGAGCGGATCATTGTTGCAAAGCTCGACCAGATCCTCACCATATTTGAGCTCATTCACTTCACGGCAAGTATGCGTGAGAATAACCTGATCAAATTTCTCGTAAGTCTCGGGGTCGCGAATGAGCGAAGCAAAAGGCGCAATCCCCGTCCCGGTCGAAAACATGTAAAGACGCTTGCCCGGAATGAGCGCGTCATTGACCAACGTCCCCGTAGGCTTCTTGCGCATGAGGATGGTATCGCCAACCTTGATCTTCTGCAAATGCTCGGTCAGCGGGCCATCAGGAACCTTGATCGAATAAAACTCGACCTCTTCATCCCATGATGGGCTTGCGACCGAATAAGCACGAAAAACGGGGCGCTCGGCATTGGGAAGACCGATCATGACGAACTCGCCGGAACGGAACCGGAAACTGGCAGGACGCGTAATCCGAAACTTGAACAGGCGATCTGTATAGTGCTGCACTTCGGTCACCGTTTCCGCAAAGACATTTGCCGGAATGGGAAATGCGGATTTGCTGGCTGCACTGGCGCTGGAATGCGTAACATCGCCTTGCTGCGTCATAGAATACTCCTTCAAATTCCATCAAACGACTTGGTAAAACAGGATTGATCTGATCCTTGCAATTCGTTTGTTCTGATATCCTCGGCAATGAAGCCAAAAGCGAAAAATCCGAATTTTATAAGACTCGCTCCGGGATATCGTAATGCTTGCATTTATGTCCAATTCTTGCACGGTCCCGCAACCGTGAACGAAACCTACCACCAGTTTTTGCTGCTGGATAGAAAAAGTTCTCCCAAAACTCCCATTTAACAACATGCCCTCAAACCAACGGTGTGACAGGGTCACATTCTTGCCTCGACAGTTGCTTCAGAAGGAGCCGCAGTCTTGTTAGAAGGGCGTGCCAAAAAGATCAAGATCATTTGAATGAATATTGCACCCCAGCAGGTGCAAAACGAGTGGAACCAGCGCAGAAGTCTGACCAGAAGACCCCCGCTCTCATCACGAGATTTCAGGGGCCATATCTCACATCCCGCGCGGTTCAGAATGCAGAAATCGAGCAATTTTGGTATTTTCTGGGCAGTTTCCACCAAAGAAACGCGTTGGAACAAAATAAAACCACAGATGTTGCAATTTGATCACACACCCCTGTGTTGTGCAGAGCTGTTTCCAGGGACAATGTCTCAAAATCCCTCCCTCAAACCAATAACTAATTGTTAACAATGAGAAATTCTGCCAGAGCCAATCAATTGACCCAACAGGAACATCGGTTCCGAGTGGGGTCGAGCAGATGCGCAGAACAAGAGTGACAAATCGAATTCGCCGTCACCGACTCCCGTCAGGAGCAAAACAGACTCATCCCGATTTCTGACAATAACTCGTTCAGCTGATCTCTCAAGAAAGCTTGCCAACAAAAATAACTCAGTTATTTCAACATATTAATCAACAGAACACCACCCTCTCGAGTCCCTACGCACCGACGACGACCACCCCACACTACAATTAAACACTATTTTTGGTTGTAAATTTGACATACACAATTCAAGTCTGTTACACGATCATAGTTGCAAATGCAATTTTCCGCACCCTTGGTTGCAACCTGTTTGCAGAATAGCTTTTGATCACCGGGCCGTCATTTTGGCCGAGTTTGAGCAAACCGATCCAGTTTGTAGGTGGCTCAGGAGGAATTGAATTGAAGAGACTGATCTTACTTGCCGGGCTGCTACTCGCCTCGGAAACGGCTTTGTCATCGGAACTGATTTACACGCCGGTAAACCCGACATTTGGGGGCAACGCGAACAACTCCTCCCATCTTCTCTCGATTGCCAGTGCGCAGCGAACAGCCACAGCAAGCGATGCCGAGGACGACAGCTCCAGCTCAAGCACGAGCGACAGCGATAGCGACAGCACAACGGCAGATCTCTTCGTCAGCCAGTTGCAGAGCCGCCTTCTGTCCGCGTTGGCCAGCCAGGTAACTGAAGCCATCTTCGGCGACAATCCTCAGGAAAGCGGCACCATAACCTTTGGCGATACCGAAATTTCCTTCAACCAGAGTTCCAGTTCGATTTCCCTGACGATTACTGATTTCACTTCCGGCACCGTGACCAACATCGAAGTGCCTCAACTGGTAACCAACTGATTTAGGCTTTTCACGATGCTGAGTTTCAAGCAAAATCAATCCGCACCAAAGCTCCGCGTCAAGCGAGCGATTGCTGCCCCATCGCTTCTGCTTTTATTGGCACTGGCAGGCTGCGCGAACAACCACACATTGTTGACAGAGAAGCCTCGCGTCGCCGAAGCCAGCGAAGTCAATATGAAACTTCGCAACATACCGCCTCCCAAACACCGGATTCCGGTTGCTGTTTATGAATTCAAAGATGAAACAGGCCAGTATAGAGAGGCAAAATCCTATCAGCAGCTTTCACGCGCAGTTACCCAAGGCGGCGTTTCCATCCTGATCAAGGCCCTTCAGGACGCAGGCAATCGCCGCTGGTTCACGGTCATGGAACGTAACAAGCTCGCCAACCTGCTCAAGGAACGCCAGATTGTAACGGAAATGCGCCGCCTCTATCGTGGCGAAACCCAGGTCAATTCCAAGGCGTTGCCTCCGCTCAAACATGCTGCGATTATCATCGAAGGCGGCGTTATCGGCTTCAATTCCAATGTCCAGACCGGTGGTATCGGGGCAGCCTATCTTGGCATCTCCGGCGACACCGATTACACCAAGGATGAAATCACCGTCGCCCTCCGTGCCATCTCAACCAAAACCGGCGAAGTGCTGGCCACGGTCAGTGCCCGCAAAACGGTTGTCTCGGTCGGCATGCAGGCCTCTGTTTTCCGCTACGTGAAACTGGACGAGTTGTTGGAGGCCGAAGCCGGCTTCACGCATAACGAACCGGGACAGGTCGCGATGGAAGCGGCCATCGAAAAGGCCGTCGAGGCTCTTATTGTTGAAGGCGTTCAGCTCAAGATCTGGAACTTTGCAGATCCGTCCAGTGGCACAAGCTATGTCAAGGACATCCGGAACGAAACTTTCGGCAAGGCAAAAAGCAGCTATCCGGTTACAGGCCCCGGCCCTGAAACAAGCAATGCCACGACCATCACGCCGACAATCCCGCGCCTGATCGTGACGCCCAAGAAAACCGTAGCCAAACCAGTTGTCAAAGAAACAACCAGAAGGTTACCTCCGCCATATACAAGCAATGAAGAACCGGCAGGATAATAATCCTATCAACCCTTGATTGAGTATAATTGTATTAGGCCGTCACAGTGCTTGCTGTGTCGGCCTTTTTACTTTCGTTGATCTGAAACAACGAAGTTTAACCATAAACACCAAATTTCATTCAAGTTTTATTAAATTTCCTTTCTATCATATTGACAATAACGATTAACAGGACGTAAATGGTTGCAATGTCACTAAGTCATAATCATTAGTTGCAACCGATACCTATTTTAAGGTTGTGGGGGCGGAAAAACAGGTGGTGGCATGGCTAAAAACACATATTCAATTCAGATTTTGGAGACATGAAATGACTAAACTTCGTTTGGCTCTTCTCGCCGCGACCGCTGCTGGCGTCATCTCTGCCGGATACGCATATGCCGCAAGCAACGAGGCCTTTATCATACAGTCCGGGAGTACCAACACCGCTGCAATTGATCAGTCCGGTGGCTCATACAACAAAGTAGGCAAATCAACGGATCCCGCCGCACAAACAGGTAGCGACAACAGCCTGACAATTACGCAGGAAGGAAATAACAACGTAATTGGTCTTGAAGGCGATGGCCTTGATCAGTTCGGCGACAACAACTCATTTCTTGCCAATCAGCTCACCAATGACAACACGGTCGGCGAAGTTCAGCAGATCGAGAGCGGCGCCACCGGAGCAAACGGCACCAACGAACTCCGCGTCAATCAGCTCATCGGTAATGGCAACACGGTCGGCACAGTGTCTCAGACAACCACCGCAAGCGGCAAGAACCGTGCGATCATTCGTCAGGAAGGATCTGGCAACGTTGTAAAATCCGTCAGCCAGACCAACAATGCCAATTCAGTCGCTGATCAGAACAATATCGTTGTCAAAGTCACAGGCAACGACAACGGTACCGCAAGTGCGCTGACCAACTACGCAGCAAACAGTGGCGTCAATTCCAGTGAAATCATCCAGAATGGCAGCAACAACGAATTCAAACTCTTTGTCACTGGAGATAACAACCAGTTCGGCGCGATCCAAACAAACGAAAATGGCGGCTCCAACACTGTCAATACGCTCAAGATCGAAGGCAACAGCAACGAACTTGGCGTGAACCAAGCGGCACATTCCAATTCCGACAGCAACACGCTCGTCATCGAAAAAATCGTTGGTGACAATAACAGCGTAGGCGTCAGTCAGAACGGTTTTGGCACAAACACCGGTACCATTTCTCTTGGCGGTAGCAGTGACAACAACTGGGCGCGCTTGACGCAGGAAAATGGCGCAGAAGCAAAACTCACCATCACCACAGGTGACTACAACAGACTCTCTGTTGACCAGCTTGCCGCCTCTACCACAGACAACTACGCAGAAGTTACCGTCACTTCCGATGATGCGACCGGACCAAACAACTGGGTCTATATCCGCCAGTATGGCGACGCCGAATATGCGACAACCACGATCGTCGGTAACAACAACTATTCCAACATCAGCCAGACGGCAAAAGGCAACATCGCGAACAGCAGCTTCACTGGTGACAGCAACAATTCCATCGTCCGCCAGAACTACTACAGCTCTGACAACACGGCTAATACAACCGTTACCGGCGACCAGAACGGTGTAAACATCAATCAGCAATACTGGAGCGATGGAAACACCGTAACCACGACCATCACCGGCAATCAGAACGAAGTAAGCAGTGATCAGCAAGCGTCTAGCAATAGAAACACCGCAACCATTGGCATTTCCGGTAACGGCAACCAGGTCGAAAACTACACATATGCGGCATCTGACAATGAACTGATCGTCGACATCTCAGGGGCGTACAACTATATCGGCTCTTTGCAAGGTCTCGTTTCAAACAGCTCTGTCAATATCGCTGCCACCGGCGATAGTAACAATATTTCTGCAACTCAGGCCTTTGGCTCCGACAACGACCTCGACGCCGTCATTTTTGGTAACTTCAACGGCGCAGGCACCTTCAGCACCAGAACGGCAACCACTCTGAACGCTGGCTATCTGACGCAAGTCGGATCAGGCAACACCGCAAGCTGGAATGTTGGCACGACAACCGCCGACAGTTCAAACAACCTGTTTGCAATGATCCAAAATGGTGACGACAACAATGTTGACGTCACCATCTTCGGCGGCGACTACAACGAAGTTGCCATCTCTCAGAAAGGCAACGCAAACACCTCTGTTGTAACGCAGAACGGTTCCAACAACGTTGTTGGCATTAGCCAGTAATCATCGCAGCTTTGCGACAACACGACTGGGTCGGGCGAAAATCGCCCGACCTCTTGGCACATTTCCAAAATACATTTGATCGATCGACATTGGTGACATCATGAAACAGTACAACACACCTTTCATCGGAACGGCTCTCGTCCTGATCCTTGCATCACACCCGGTAAAGGCAGATGAAAACCAGGTCTATGTTGGCCAGACCGGGGTAACCAACACGATCTCGATTGATCAATATGGCACGTCAAACAAGGTCGGAGCCGACGAAACAACCATCAACGTCTATCAGGACGGAACCAGCAACACGCTGACCGTCAACCAGGAGGGCTACGCCAACGAAGCGGGCGCGACGAGCGCAAACGGCACCCTCGGACTTGAAGGCATCGCCCAGATTGGGGCCAACAACACAATCGATCTCACTCAGCAGAATTCAAATTCCGCCGGTAACAACCGGGTCGGTGCGATTTATCAAAGCGCACCTGACAATTTCGGCTCGGTGACCAGCAACAGCCTGACGATCACCCAGACCAATACCGCGCTGAACAACGCCCTTGGTGAAGGGGATGGTCAGTCCGGACACTCAATCGGCGAGATACAGCAGATCCAGACAGGCGAAACCAGCGAGATGAACATTGCCACCATCAGGCAATATGATGGAGCATCCGGCTCCGAGGGTGGCAATGTCATCAACCAGCTGGTCCAGAATGGGAGCGGCAACCTTGCCGACATTACCCAGCAATATCGCGGCAACCTCATCAACGTCATGCGACAACTGGGCACCGCCAACGAGGCAACCATCATTCAGCGCGCCGGTACGGATAACGAGATCAACTCATTCTTGCAGGCAGGAGCAGCCAACCGGTCCCGCATAGAGATGACCGGCTCACGCAATCTCCTGCTATCCGCCATTCAGAATAACGAACTTGTCCCCGTTGCAGGCAACATCATGACCCTGATCCTGGGCGGCGATGACAATGGTGGCGATGGGCTCGGCGGGCTCGGGCAATTTGTCTTCAACGTCACCAAGGACATTCAGGTCGCTCAGGCGGAAATCAAACAGCTGGGTGACGACAACAGCCTCAACTATGTCACCTCGGGTCGATCCTTCATGAACCAATACGGGTTTGTGCAGGACGGCGATGGCAACTGGCTGAGCGGTACCGTTGACGGCGAGGAAAACGAGACCGCGGTGTCCCAGGTCGGCGATGGCAACCGTCTGAATTTCAGCCAAAGTGGCGAGAAAAACGCTCTCGCAGTCTTGTATCGCGGCAAGGACAACGAGCTTTATACCGCCCAGACAGGCAACGAGAACACGATCAATATCAGCTTTGACGGTGGCATCGCTCCGGTTTCACGCAGCAATCAGAATAATGATGCTGCTCTTGGGGGCTTCAGCGAAACAGCCCTCGCCTACTCAAATGGGCTGACACCGGGGCAAGTTCTTCAAAATGGCAATTTGAACCTGGCAACCCTCGCCATTCATACGGGCAGCTTCAACAAGTTTGCCTACTCACAGAACGGCGATGAAAACGAAATCGATGCAATCATTGAAGGGAACTCAAACCAGTCGGTTGTGGTCCAGGGCAGCTCAAGCAATTACGCTTACTACCGCCAGTATGGAAATAACAACCAACTTATCATCCTACAGTAGAATCGAGTTGTAATTTGCAATCTCTCTACTTATGAGTTAAATTTTGATTCACCGTGATAATAACAATCCGCCCGACTAAGCAACGTTCGAGCGGATTGTAAATCTTGATTAAAGAACTCCCTGTTTCAATAGCTCCATGCAAAAGCATAGGGAACAGGGATATGATCAAACAACTCGCAACTCTTGCCGCAGTTCTGTTAACGAGCGTAGCAGCTGAGGCCAATTCTGAAAGTAACGTTATTTCGTTGCTTGAAGGCGCAAATATAGAAGGAAATGTTATCGAGCTTTCCGTGATCGGCAGCAGCAACAGTCTGGCGCTCTCCCAGACCCTGACCAGTGGCTCCCTTGAAGGCAACTCGATGACCATTTCGATTGAAGGCAACAACAATGGTGGCGCCGGCCTTGCAACATTCACCGGTGTCGCGTTGGAGAGCGGTCTGCTCCCCGGAGAACTGATTCAGGAAGGCTACGGCAACAGCATGGTGGTTGATGTGAAAGGAACGAGCAACCTTTTCTCCTTCCTTCAGAGCGGTGACCACAACTCGTTGAACGCTTCCATTCAGGGAACCAGCAATCAGGCAGCCGTGCAGCAATATGGACAGAATAACCATGTCAGCTTCAGCCAGGTGGGCAACAACAACAGCATCAGCATCTCGCAGAGGTCTTTCTGAACGGTATTCTGTGCCACCACATAAGGAAATGGGCACATGAAATGGCAAACACTACTCGGCGCAATGGCGGTCTGCTGGACTATTCTGCCAGTTTCAACCGCCTCGGCAGGCGATAACAACATTCTCATCCTGAAACAGCAGGGCCTGGGCAATACGATCTCAGTTGACCAGTTTGAGGCAACGGGCAGCCAGGTCGGCGGCGTTTCCTTCAATGAGAACACACTCAACCTGACGACAACAGATACCGCCTACCCGCAAAATCCCGAGTTCGAGATTTTCGATTATTCCAATTCCATTGAAATGACCAGCGCCCTGGCCAATCCCGTCCTCCAGATTGGCAACGACAATGAAGCAACCATCACAATCGAAGGTGATGGCGATGTCGTGCAACTGGAACAGGATAGTCAGGGCTTTGCTGAGGGCAATGAAGCCAATATCTATGTCAATTCCGGCAATGAAACGCCATCCTTTGGCGCAGTCTTGCAAACCGGCGGCAACAATACGGCCAACCTTACGGTGAACGGCGGGCTCAATAGCGGTGTCATATTCCAAAGAGGCATCGACAATATCGGCAATGTCGAAGTGAACGGCACCGATGTCGATGCCATTCTGGTTCAGAACGGGTCCAACAACAACTCAACAGTTGAAGCATCAGGCACGAGTTCGAACTACAGCTACACCCTCAATGCCAGCAACACGACTGGCACAGTGGCGGTCAGTTCGAACGGAGCCAGTGTCAGCATTACGCAAAGCCGATTCTGACTGAGCAAAATACTCCCTGAATGTCACGATAAAGGAGTGGTGTTTTGCCCATCTCGAAACGCATCTGGTCGCTATTGCTCGGCCTGTGCCTGCCCATCCTATCGGGAGCCCATTCCATGGCTCAAGACTTGAAGGCGGATATCATTTTCCAACAGACTGGAGAAATGGTGTCCGTCTCGGACAGAATTGAAGTGTCCGAGCCCCAGAAAATTGACATCAAACTCGAGATCATGAAAACGGGAAAGTCGGGCAAAGCCTCAACCGTTCAAGGCAATTCGATCACGGCAGAGCCCGGAAAAAGCTATCAAAGCAATCACTTGGCTCTGGCGCTACAAACCGGCGACAAAATCTCTGCCCTTCTCAATCTCTACATCAATGGCAAGCTTGTGCTTACCAAAGAACGCACATTCACTTTCGATCCAACCACATCGAAAGACCAAGGAAAATTGTAACCTAATTATCATCCGGTGGCTTCAATGACAAAATTCCTCACTTTCACGGTCTCATCCCTTCTCTGCGGCCTTTCTCTTCTTGCCAGCCCGGCAATGGCTCAATCATCGAATGCGGTGGCCAAAGCCTTTGCGGGGCGCTGGGTCACATATGACAGCCATTTTGCAGAAAAAAACGAATGCATTTTCGACTTTTCAGCAAACCAGAAAAATGAGATTTTCCCTATCCAGCAAAGCAACTGCGCAGGCGAGCTGAAAGACGTCACCGGTTGGAAGATCCTCAACAATCAGTTGGTCTTCGTCGCAGCAAACAACGCCCCGGTCGCTCTTGTGGGCGGCAATCAGGAACGCCTGAGCGGTGCCACGACAAAGAACAAGCTTCCCGTCATTCTTGAGCGACTGGAGATTGCCCAAAAGATACAGGAAGCACGCAAATCGATTGCATGCTCCTATGTCGGCTACAGCCAGCTTTGCGCCAAACCACAGGATTTCACGCCGCCGAACGCATCACCTCAGAGCCCGGCACTTGTCAAAGTTCTGGTCAATCTCAATGCCCGCATGGAACCACGCAACAGTGCTAAAGTGGTGACGGTCCTCAAACCCAACGCCTGCCTGAAAGCGGAAACCTGCACCGTCGCATCCGATGGCCTCTGGTGTCGGGTAAATCTTGGCCAATCAACAGCCTGGATCAAGAAGCAGGCCGTCCGACAGAAAAGATGGCCTATCATCACCTTCAAAAACGGCTGCTGACAATCGACGCCCCACGTCTGATACCGAAAAAAAGCGGCTGACATGGCATTGGCAAGGGTGGGAACAGAACAGGTCCCACCCTTTCTGTTGCTGATACCCGGCAAGCAGCAAAGCTGCCCGGATTCAGCTTGCAAACAGTCCGCCCCAATCATCGCGGCACAGCCAGAAATCTCTAGTAGGATGTCGAAGCGGAGCCTTGAATACGATAGGGCTCAAGGCTTTTGAGAAAGAGATCGATAAACTCCATCGTAATCACCGAGCGCGGAGTATGCGTGGGATAGAGAATGCTGAGCTTGTGGGGAACAACCGGCTTGAACGGCTTCAGGATCAGCCCTTCGTCGACATATTCCAAAGCGTCGATGATACTGACAACACTCACACCGACCCCACCGGCGACAATGCGGCAAGCCAGACCGAACTGCCTCGACTCGATTAAGGGATTGAGTCGAGCCCCACTTGCATCAAAGGCCGCCTTCACCAAACTGAAATAATCACTGTCACGTCTCGCATGGATGAAAGGTTCATTATCCAGATCCATCGGCGTTATATGCTCCCGGTCCTTGAGACGATGATTGGGCGGCAAAACGCAAACGCTTTTCATCATCAGTGGAATGGTTTCAAGTGCCGGATGTTTCAGATGGTCTGAAGAAATGCCAACGTCATATTGATGGGAAATGATCCAGTCCAGAATGCGTTCCGGGCGGTCCGGCTCAATCGCCATGGTAACACCGGGCCTTTCCTTCATGAATTCCGCAATAACCTTGGGCAAGTGCGTTGTGGCAAACCCCGGCAGACAGGTGATGCGCAGATGCCCGACCTTAAGTTCATGAATTTCTTCAACAAGCTTCTCGATATTGCTGAGACCAGCCAGAACGCGATCCACCTCCCCCAACAGAAAGCGCGCCTCCTGCGTAGGAACCAGCCGTCCCCCATCGCGCATGAAAACATCAAAGCCGACGCGTTTTGAAAGGCTGGAAATGAGTCGGGAGACCGCAGGCTGGGAAACGCCAAGCTGGCGCGCCGCCGCCGTCACATTCCCCGCAACAGCCACTGCTCTGAAAGCCTCCAATTGCCTTAAATGAAGCATCGTTCTCTCCACCTGCGAGCATTCAGTTCCGTGAGAATATCAAACGGTACAACGCTACAGCGCGTCCGCACTCTGGTGATCCATCGCAAAACCGATGGTAACCGCACCCCATGGCACTCCCCCCCCAACAAGATGGAACAGAGTGAACAGGATGACCGCCAGAATTTCATAACATGATGTTATGACATTTAAGAAAAAAGTTCATTTGAATTATTTCGGCCCTCCCCGCATTTTTGAGATCGTCCGAACTGGCAAGCTCATATGCACTCTGCCTAACCATATGAGCAACCCAAGGTGCCTTCCTTCCTCCAGACAGAGAAAAGGAAGCCTCTTCCATATTTCGGAAGGACAGGACTTTGGAGGAACGAATTTATTGTCTCGATATTGAGCAAGGGAAAACTCAAATGAAACTGTCTCGCAAAGCTCTTTTGGCTGCAACCATGATTGCAAGCCTCGCTGCCCCAGCTATGGCGGCAACTGAAATCCAGTTCTGGCACGCTATGGGCGGTGTCAACGGGGAACTGGTCAACGAAATGACCGAGAAATTCAACGCCTCTCAGTCTGACTACAAGGTCGTTCCTGTCTATAAAGGCGGTTACGCAGACACCATGACCGCCGCAATTGCCGCTTTCCGCGCCAAGGAACAGCCTGCAATCGTTCAGGTTTTCGAAGTCGGCACCGCCACCATGATGGCAGCCAAAGGCGCCATCTATCCAGTGTCCCAACTGATGAAAGACACCGGTGAGGATTTCGACCAGTCTGCATATCTTCCAGCTGTTATCTCTTACTACCAGTCTCCAGAAGGCGATCTGCTTTCCATGCCATTCAACAGCTCCACGCCTGTTCTGTGGTACAACAAGGACGCTCTGGACAAAGCTGGTGCCAAAGTTCCGACCACTTGGGACGAACTGGAAGACGCAGCCCAGAAACTGGTCGATAGCGGTATGGAATGCGGCTACTCCTTCGGTTGGCAGTCCTGGGTCATGATCGAGAACTACTCTGCATGGCACAACATGCCTTCTGGAACCAAAGAAAACGGCTTTGCCGGTTTTGACACTGAATTCACCTTCAACAACGACGCCGTCATCAACCGTCTGCAAAAAATCGCTGACGATGGCAAAAAAGGCCTGTTCAAATATGGCGGCCGTACAGGGTCTTCCCGTCCAATGTTCGTCAACGGCGAATGCGGCATGTGGATGAACTCTTCCGCTTACTATGGTGGTTTTGCCAAAGACATCAAATTCAACTTCGGCCAGACCATGCTTCCTCTGGACACCGCAGTTGCCGAGAAACCTCAGAACTCCATCATCGGCGGAGCAACTCTGTGGGTTTTGCAGGGTCGTGAAAAAGAAGAATATAAAGGTGCTGCCAAGTTCTTGAAATTCATCTCCACACCGGAAATTCAGGCAAAATGGCATCAGGTCACCGGGTATGTGCCAATCACTACGGCTGCTTATGAGCTGTCCAAAGAGCAGGGTTACTACAAAGAGAATCCAGGCACCGACACCGCCATCAAACAGCTGTCTCTGAATACTCCAACGCCAAACTCCCGCGGCATCCGTTATGGCAACATGGTCCAGATCCGTGATGTCATCAACGAGGAAATGGAAGCTCTCTGGGCTGGCAAGAAAAACGCCAAGGAAGCAATGGACGCTGCTGTAGAACGCGGCAACGCTCTGCTTCGCAAATTCGAACGTACCGCCAAATAATCGGCTTGCTCCGGAATTGAACACAGCCATGCCGCTAAACTGGCGGCATGGTTTTCTGCCCTTGATGGGCAGACCGGCTTTTGCCGTCCTTCACGCAAAAGCCCGGATTACAAGCATTTGGATTTGGTTCGAAGGACCTCTCTATCATGATCAAGCGCGTGCATTTCCCCACGTCTCCTCTGCCCTACCTATTGGTTGCACCGCAGATTGCCATTACGATTGTCTTTTTCATATGGCCCGCCGGACAAGCGCTTTACCAGTCATTTCTCATAGAAGACGCCTTTGGTTTCGGAAGCGAATTTGTCTGGTTCGAAAATTTTCAGCTGCTGTTTGAAGACCCGCTCTATATCGACACTTTTGGCCGCACACTTTTCTTCTCGGTCATGGTGGCACTGCTTTCCATGTCCCTCTCACTCCTCCTTGCCGGATTTGCTGACAGGGTGGTCAAGGGCGCAACCATCTACCGAACCCTGCTGATATGGCCCTACGCCGTCGCCCCGGTCCTGGCCGGTGCCTTATGGGTTTTCATGTTCAACCCATCTGTTGGCATCATAGCCTACTGGCTGAAGCAGGTTGGCGTTGAATGGAACCATTTTCTCAATGGTGGGCAGGCGATGGCGCTTGTCATTTTTGCCGCGGCCTGGAAGCAGATCGCCTACAATTTCCTGTTCTATCTCGCCGCCATGCAGGCCATTCCGAAATCGATGATAGAAGCCGCCGCGATTGACGGCGCCGGACCTGCACGACGCTTCTGGACAATCATCTTCCCGCTGATTTCTCCAACCACATTTTTCCTTTTGATCATCAACATCATCTACGCCTTCTTTGACACCTTCGGCATTATCCACGCTGTCACCGAGGGTGGCCCGGCCAATTCCACCGTCACGCTCGTCTACAAGGTTTACAGCGATGGTTTCATCGGCCTCGATCTCGGCGGTTCGTCCGCCCAGTCCGTCATCCTGATGATCATGGTGATTGCCCTCACCGTCATTCAGTTCCGTTATGTTGAAAGAAGGGTTGAATATTGATGATCGAGAACCGTCCCTTTTTCGATACGCTGACACATGTTGTCCTGATCCTTGGAATTGCGCTGGTTGCCTTCCCGATCTGGATCACCTTTGTCGCCGCCACCCATGATCTCGCTCGCATGGCACAGGCCCCGATCCCAGTCCTGCCCGGCACACATTTCTGGGAAAATCTCAAACTGGCTCTTGCGGGCAAGATCATCTCGGGCATCGATACAATCCCGGTATGGAAAATGATGCTCAATTCACTGACCATGGCCCTGATGATTGCCACTGGCAAGATCTTCATTTCCATTCTGTCGGCCTATGCCATTGTCTATTTCAGATTCCCCTTCCGCATGACCTTTTTCTGGATGATCTTCATCACATTGATGCTACCCGTCGAGGTTCGCATTCTGCCGACCTTCGAAGTCGTGGCAAATCTAGGCATGCTCAACAGCATATGGGGCCTCACGGTACCGCTGATTGCGTCCGCAACAGCCACCTTCATGTTCCGGCAGGTCTTTCTCACAATCCCCGATGAAATGCTTGAAAGCGCCCGTATCGACGGCGCAGGACCGATCCGTTTCTTTGTCGACATGTTGTTGCCGCTGTCGCGCACCAACATTGCCGCTTTGTTTGTGATGCTGTTCATCTATGGCTGGAACCAATATATGTGGCCGCTCCTGATCACCACGGATTCCTCCCTGACCACAGTTGTGGTCAGCATCAAGGAAATGCTCGACAGCGGCGAACGCATTCCCGAATGGAACACCATCATGATGACCGCTCTATTGGCCATGTTGCCGCCAATTCTGGTGATTGTTTCGATGCAGAAACTTTTTGTCAAAGGCCTGACAGAAACCGAAAAGTGACGGACCACAGGAAACTCTCATGTCAAAAATCAAACTAGAAAATATCCGCAAATCCTATGGTCCCAACGAAGTCATTCACGGGATCAATGGCACCATCGAAGAAGGTGAGTTTGTCGTCATCGTCGGTCCATCAGGCTGCGGCAAGTCTACCCTGCTGCGCATGATCGCTGGCCTTGAAGGCATTAGCGACGGCGAGATCAGGATCGGTGATCGCGTGGTCAACAAGCTGGAACCGGCACAGCGCAACATCGCGATGGTCTTTCAGAATTATGCGCTTTATCCTCATATGAGCGTCTATGACAACATGTCCTATGGCCTCAAGATCCGCAAGGTTCCCCGTGACGAAATCCGTCGAAGGGTCGAGGCAACCGCCGAGATTCTGGAACTGACACCCTATCTCAAGCGCTCCCCGCGTCAACTGTCAGGCGGCCAGCGTCAGCGTGTTGCCATGGGGCGCGCCATCGTCCGAGAGCCGAGCGTCTTCCTGTTTGACGAACCCCTGTCCAACCTTGATGCCAAACTGCGGGTTCAGATGCGCCTTGAAATCAAGAAATTGCAGGAACGCCTCGGCATCACCTCGGTCTATGTGACACATGATCAGGTCGAAGCCATGACCCTGGGCCACCGCCTCATGGTTCTGAGCGCGGGCAATGTCGAGCAATATGGCACGCCAATCGACCTTTACGACAAACCCGCCACTCTGTTTGTCGCCACATTTATCGGCTCTCCGGCCATGAATATACTTGAGGGGAAACTGTCTGATGATGGCAGCTTGGTTCTGCTTCATCAGGGGGAGAAAATTCCCCTTGAAAGCCCACTGGCTGAGCATGGCGGCAAAAAGGTAAAGCTGGGAATGCGACCGGAACATATTCGCTTGGCAGAAGAAAGCAATACACTCTTTTCCGTGGTTACGGATGTCGTTGAAGAGCTTGGAGCTGACACGATCATTCACGCCAATTTCGGCAAGGAGGATGAAAGCATCACGGTTCGCCTCGATGGTGTACATCGTGTCCAGAGCGGTACCCGTTTTGACTTGACAATCGACAAGAGCAATCTACATGTTTTCGATCCCGAAAGCGGATTGCGCATCAACTGATCAACAAGGCCCAAATATGACGAATCCCAAATTGAATGCTCAGCGACGCGTGATCGAAATCCATGGTCATCGCGGTGCCCGAGGCCTTATGCCCGAGAATAGCCTTGAAGGTTTTCTGTATGCCTTGTCCATCGGAACGCGCACGCTCGAAATAGATATTCAGATGACCGCCGACAATATCCTTGTCGCGACGCACGACTTTCTTCTTTCCAAAGCGCAGACCAGAATGATTGACGGCTCATGGCTGGAGGGCGACAGCCCGGAGACGATTTCCCTCTCCCTTGAGGAACTGAAGCAGTTTGACATAGGCGGCCTTAGAAGTGGCACAGACTATGCGGCCAGTTTCCCCGATCAGGCTTTTCTTGAAAATGTGCGAATTCCCTCGCTTGATGAGGTCTTTGCAACATGCAAGTGGTATGAAGAGCAAAACAACGCGCCAATCACCGAGCTTAATATCGAGATCAAGTCAGACCCGAGACAATCTGTTCATAAGGCACGATCGGAAAGAGTCGTTGACGAGCTGATAGAGACCATTTCAGAACATCGGATGGAGGACCATGTCATCATTCAGTCATTTGACTGGTCGCTGCTCGATCTGGTCAAAGACAAGGCTGAAGTCCTCAAGCGGTCCTATCTCACGATCTCGGGCAACCATACAGCCCATGCAACCTGTTATCCGGGATCTCCATGGCTTGGAAAAACCGAGTTTGGCGATGTTATCGACAGCATTCCAAAAGCGGTTCACGCAGCAGGTGGCAAGTCCTGGTCGAGTCATTTCAAGGATCTTGACGAGCACCTTGTGAAGGAAGCGAGAAACCTTGATCTCAGAATTCTGGCCTGGACGGTTAATGAGCCGGACGATATTTCCCGAATGATTGACCTCGGGATCGACGTCATCATCTCCGACTATCCCTCACGCGTCCAGCGCAAGCTCCTTGATCATGGCATGCACTGGGTCAAATCCTGATATGGAAACAGACCCCTGGCTGCCAACGGATTTCCCGGCCATCCAGCCACAGTCTCCTGAATGGCGTCGCCATAGTACAAAGAATATCTTGCAACAAAAAGGCTGCCAGAGATCGCTCCGGCAGCCTTTTTCATTGAACCATGCAAGACTGTTTTAAGTCAGGCATCCCTTTCCATGATCCATTTGTGATCAGGGTCCGGCTCAAAACGCCATTTGCGCAATGGGCCAGCCATCACATTGAGATAATACATCTCATAGCCATAGGGCGCACCACATGGATGATGTCCTTTGGGCACGCAAACCACGTCACCATCTTCCACCGCCATGGTTTCGTCAAGCGTGCGATCATCGGTATAAACCCGCTGAATGCCGAAGCCTTGCGCCGGATTGAGACGGTGATAATATGTCTCTTCAAGATAGGTCATGTTCGGGAAGTCATCCTCATCATGGCGATGACTTGGATAGGATGACCAGTTACCATCCGGTGTGAAGACTTCCGTGACCAGAAGGCTGTCAGCGACATCCTCGGCCTCCATGGCAATATTGTTGATATAGCGCGTGTTGGCCCCCTTGCCTCTGGCAGTCAGTTCGATACTATCCGGCCCCAATCGTCGAGCCGGGTAGTTCCCCTTGCCGGGGGCAGAACAAACCGCGATTTTGCAATTGGTCGTCGCGACAGCCTTCCATTGAGACCCATTTGGAACATAGAGGCAGTGGGGAGGCGTGCGCTCGAACACCGACATCCGATCTCCCAACTCGCCCCAATCCTGCCCACAAGCTTCAAACTGCGCCTTGCCTTCGATCATGACGAGAATGACCTCGCGATCACCGGTTGCCTCAGCCGCACTCTCACCCGGAGCAAGATCATACAAGCCGAAACCGACATAGCCCCAATTGGCGCTCTCCGGCGTGATATCATGGACTTTGCCATGCTTGGCCACCGGCTTTTTCAATAGATTGGACATAAGTATCCTTTCCGTATTTTCTATCAGACGAGACCCGCCTCGGCTGCCAGCTCCTTGAGGGCTTCAAGACCCATTGACTGGTATTTGTAAGGGTTCCGGACATCCGGATCCTGCTCGGCTTCGATCACCAGCCAGCCCTCATAATCATTCTCGGCAGCACTTTTGAGCACAGGCAGGAAATCGACGGCACCGTCCGGATCACCCGGTACGGTAAAGACGCCCCGGCGCACACCTTCAAGGAAAGAAAGCCCCTCTTCGCGGACCTGTTTCATGATATCGGGACGCACATTCTTGGCATGAATATGGGCAACCCGGTCCATGTATTTCTTCGCAATCTCGGCAACATCGCCACCACCGAAATAGCAGTGACCAGTATCGAACAGAAGCTTTGTCGCAGGGCCCGTTGTCGCCATCAGCAGATCAATCTCACGCGGAGATTCGACAACCGTGCCCATATGGTGGTGATAAACGAGGCTGATGCCCTGCTCCGCCGCAAACTGGGCCAATGCTTCAACACCTTGACCGAAGACTTGCCATTGTTCATCACTCAGAACCGGCTTGTTGTTGACCGGCAGGGAGTCCTCGCCATGAATGGCGTTGGAGGTCTCGCACGTGATGATCACCTTGGAGCCCACCGCCTTGAGCAGATCCAGGAAGGGCTGCATCGCCGCCTTTTCTTCCTCGATCGTGTTGGTGAGCAGGTTGAGCGAGTGCCAACCCGAGACATATTTCAGTCCACGGCCACCGAGCTCTTTTTCAATACCTGCCACCGTCGTTGGCAATTTGTGGCCTTTCTCGATGCCATCAAAACCGATCTTTGCGGTTTCATCCAGACATTGTTCCAGGCTGATAGCTGCGCCAAGGGTCTGATCATCATCGTTAGACCAGGCAATTGGGTTTGTGCCAAAAAGAATCATCGACTTACTCCTCCACACGAGAGTCTCGTTTTTCCTTGATCCGATTTCTCTGGCCAGACGTCAGTTTCGCGTCGCCAGATGTTTCAAATAGTCCGCCCGTGCCTTGTTGACTTCCTCGCGTTCACTGATCTCGGGCACAGCCACATCCCACCAATGCCCACCATCGGGTGTGGAAGGATAAGGGTCCGTATCGATGACGACGACAAACGGCCCCTCACATGACTTGGCATCTTCCAGTGCAGTCTCAAGCTCTGCGATGGTGCCGACCTTGCGCGATGTCGCTCCCATTGCGGCACTATGCATGGCAAAATCGATATGAGCCTCATTCACATGATGAGCATGGTCGAGCAGGTTGTTGAACTCGGCCCCCCCTGTCCCCATCTGCAACCGGTTGATGCAGCCAAAACCTCGGTTATCAGTGAGCACGATTGTGATCTTCACACCCATCATGACAGCCGTTGCCAGCTCGGAATTCATCATCATGTAGGAGCCATCCCCCAGCATGCAGACGACATCCCTCTCGGGCTCAGCCAGCTTGATACCCATCGCTCCGGCAATCTCGTAACCCATGCAGGAATAGCCATATTCCATGTGATAGGCTCCGGGACGCGGCGACTTCCAAAGCTTGTGCAATTCGCCCGGCATGGTGCCCGCTGCGCACATGACAACACTATCGGGCCCAGAGGCTCTCTGAACCGCACCGATCACCTGTTGATCGGTCGGCAATGCGTTGGCTGCCAGCTCCGCCTCTGCGGGTGCAGCGGTAAGCGGATCAACGGCAGCAAACCAGTTTGTCTTGAGCATCGGGTCCGGTGCCGCAAAGCTTACTCCCTCAAGAGCTACGCCCAATGCCTTCAGCCCCACAAGAGCATCGCACTGAACAGGCAATGCACCATGTTTGAGAGCATCATAGGCGGCGACATTCAGGCTGATGAGCGTCTTGTCAGGGTTCTTGAACAGAGCCCATGACCCGGTCGTGAAATCCTGAAACCGGGTACCGACACCGAGCACCAGATCCGCTTCCTCGCAGACCTTGTTGGCGCTCCCTGTTCCTGTCACTCCGACGGCTCCCAAATTCATGGGATGGTCCCATGGCAGGGCCGACTTGCCAGCCTGACTTTCAACAACGGGGATCTGATGCGCTTCAGCAAAATCCTTCAAGGCCTCGCATGCACCGGAATAGTGCGTGCCGCCTCCTGCGATAATCACCGGCTTGCTGGCCGCCTTGATTGCCTCAACCGCTCGCACGAGTTCACCCTCGTCGGGTTTGATGCGGCGTTGATGCCATATACGTGGCTCAAAGAAGCTTTCCGGATACTCATAGGCCTCGGCTTGAACATCCTGACAAAAGGCAAGCGTCACCGGTCCGCAATCTGCCGGATCCGTCATGGTGGCAAAGGCACGCGGCAACGCCGTCAGCAAATGCTCCGGACGACTGATGCGATCAAAATAGCGCGAAACCGGACGGAAACAGTCATTGGCGCTTATCGTACCGTCGCCAAAGCTTTCCACCTGCTGCAAGACAGGGTCTGGCCCACGATTGGCAAAGACATCTCCGGGAATGAGCAGGACCGGCAGGCGATTGACATGGGCAAGAGCCGCAGCGGTCACCATATTGGTCGCACCCGGACCGATGGAAGAGGTCACGGCCATGGCGCGTTTGCGGCAACTTTGCTTGGCGTAGGCAATGGCCGCATGGGCCATGCCTTGCTCATTGTGGCCACGATACGTCGGCAGCTTGTCTTTGGCGTGGTAGAGCGCTTCGCCAAGACCTGCCACATTGCCATGCCCAAAGATAGCCCAGACACCGGAAATGAAGGGAACGCCGTCCTCATTCATTTGCGCACTTACATAGCGGACCAATGCCTGTGCAGCGGTCAATCGAATGGTTTTCATGCTGTCCTCCCCTTATCCCTGACCTTTGGCCCTTGCGCGCGCGTCATCCCAGATGGTGCACAGAGCACGATATGTTTCGCGCATCTCCATCACGGCAGTCTCGTCGCCAATAGCTCCGGTCATCCAGCGCCTTGCAACATCGCCGAAAATGGTCCGTCCGACAGCAAAGCCTTTCACCAGATCGAATTGGGCCGCCTGCTCAAAAGACGCCTTGAGCTCCTCTGTTGGAGCATCCAGCCCGAGCACCACGATCCCGCGGGTATGTTTGTCATTGGCTTCAATGGCATCGACCACCGCTTGCCACTCTGCATCGCTCTTGAAGGGCTCCAGCTTCCACCAATCGGGATAGACGCCGATATCATAGAAGCGCTGGATAATCGCTGGCGTCGCGTTCACGTCGACATCCCCTACCTTGGAGGGGATGACTTCGAGCAGGAATTCCAGCCGATTGCGGCGTGATGCAGTAAACAGGCGTTTGACCACAGCCTCCTGTTCGGCCTTCATTTCCTCGCTGTCGTCCGGGTGATAAAAGCACAGGCACTTGACGACATGATCGAGCGGCCATTCGCTGAGGCCACCGAAATCCTCTCCAAGCTGCGGCTCCAGACGCAAGGGGCGCGAGGCTGGCCACTCGGTAGGCCTGCCGATCCACAGCCCCTCTCCTGTCACCTTGTCCAGTGCATCGCGACCAAGACGTCCGTCACACAAAAGACCATAGCCTTGCCGCCCCTCGGCCACATCAAGCGCAACCCTGACGCAAAGCTCTTTGAAGGCACCGATTTTCTCAACCGTAGCCCCATCCATGTCTTCCAGCTGGATGCGATGATCAAAAGCGAAGATATGCATGTTTGACCAGTCACCCCTGCCTTTGTTCTTCAGGCTGATCGGGCGACGGTTGGTGGACCAGTGCAGCTGTTCCAGTTCCTTGTCCTTGCGCAAGGCCTTCACCTTGACGCCTCTTTCAAGGAAGAATTGCAGCTCTTCCCAACTCGGATAGGCAGGTGTGCAGCCATGGCGAGAAACAGCAAAGGCTCCGCAGGCATTGGCATATTTGAGCGCAGTCGGCCAGTCTTCCCCCGTCAGCCAGCCTTTGAGCAGCCCTGACATGAAACCATCGCCCGCACCCAGCACATTGAAGACCTCAATCGGGAAGCCGGGTCCGGCTTGCCCGTCATCAAGATCATCGGGAATGGCGTCCGTGAAGGCCACGGCCCCCATGGCTCCTCGCTTGCAGACAAGGGTTGCCTTCGACACGGTCCTTACAGCGCGCAGAGCCTTGACGGTGTCAGTGGTACCCCCTGCAATATGGAACTCCTCCTCGGTACCTTACGATCAGATCGAAAAGGTGGAGGGTCGATTGCAGCTTGGCGGTCACCTTGTCCGAAGCAATGAATCGGTTCTCCCCGTCCCCATGCCCGGAAAGCCCCCAGAGATTGGGACGATAATCGATATCAAGCGCCGTCAACGCCCCGTTGTCCCGCGCCAGCCGCAAGGCCTTCAAAATGGCACTCTCGGTATTGGGGTGGGACAGATGGGTGCCGGTCACCGTGACACAGCGGCTTTCAGCAATGAAATCCGGATCGATATCCTCTTCACATAGCGCCATGTCTGCGCAATTCTCACGATAGAAGATCAGAGGGAACTGTTCGCGATCCCGGATGCCAAGAAGCACCAGAGCGGTAAGCCGCTGAGGGTCCGTGACGACACCGCGCGTATCCACCCCTTCCCGCTCCAGTTCCTCACGAATGAAACGGCCCATATGCTCATCGCCGACACGTGTGATCAGGGCTGATTTCAGCCCCAACCGCGCCGTACCGGTTGACATGTTGGTGGGGGATCCCCCCAGATATTTGCTGAAAGAACCCATGTCTTCCAGTCGACCGCCAATCTGTGCCCCGTAAAGGTCTACAGATGACCGTCCAATCGTGATCACATCCAGTTTTGTCATACCGATGTCCCTACTCGTCGTCTTGCTGTCTGATCTTCGTGCGTATCGATTCTAAACCGAGATTTCCTCAAGGCGAACCGTACGGCCTTCTTTCAAGGACAAATTTGCGGCTTCCGCCAGCAACAGGGCGTTCACACCGTCCTTGAGCGTTGCCGGAAAATCGTGTTTGGCCTCGATTGCCTCAACGAAGCTGGCCCACTCGATTGTGTAGGCTTTCATATAGCGTTCAAGGAAGAAATGTTCGGGCTTGGCCGAGACCACCCCATCGGCGGTTGACTTGACCACGGTATTCTCAAGCATGTTTTCTGCTGAAAGCATGCCCGATGCTCCAAGCAACTCGATCCGTTGATCATAGCCAAAGGCTGCTCGGCGGGAATTTTTGATCACAGCCAGACGCCCATCGGCAAATTGCAGGGTCACGACGGCCGTATCAACATCTCCGGCCTTGCCGATTTCAGGATCAACGAGACTGGCCCCCGTTGCAGTGACCCCTACAGGGCAATCCCCATAGAGCCAGCACACCATATCAAAGTCATGGATCATCATATCTCGATAAAGACCGCCCGAGACCTTGACATAAGACACCGGCGGCGGGGCCGGATCAAAGCTTGTGACGGTAAGCAATTCGCCCTTGCCGATTTCACCTGCATCAAAGGCGGCTTTCAGCGCCGAGAAATTTGGATCGAATCGACGATTGAAGCCGATCATGACCGGGTGACCGGCCGTCTCGGCAACGATCTGACATTGCCTTGCCCGAGCCAGACTGAGATCGACGGGCTTCTCGCAAAAGACCGCTTTGCCTGCCTTGACTGCCGCCTCGATCAGATCCGAATGTGTGTCGGTAGAACTGGCAATCAGAACCGCGTCGATACCGTCATCCTTGAAGATGTCCTCAGCCGAACAGGCCTTGATGCCATATTGCGCGGCCAATTCTTCTGCCGCCTGCCCATTGACGTCCGAGACAGCAACCAGACTCGACTTGTCATTCTGCGCAACACTATGCGCATGGACACGGCCTATCCGGCCTGCTCCCAGCAAACCTACCTTCAACATGATTTCCTCCCCGCGGAACACTTGATTCCTGCGCAATTAATATTTCCTCAATCGCAAAATGTCACAGTTTGCTCGCGCGAGCAAGATAGTTTTGCTCCCGTGAGCAAAAATTTGCCAACACCCCGAAATGTGTTTATGTAAAGAAGGGTTTCTCGGTGCATGAATGACAAGCCGAGCCAGGGAGTGCCATCTTAATGGTCAAAAACACGACGATCTCGGAAGACGTCCCGATCACGGCGGACCATGTGGCCAAGGCCGCTGGCGTGTCCCGCTGGACGGTGAACAGGGCCTTTCGCCGCGACGCATCCATTTCGGACAAGAGTCGGGAAAAGGTATTAGCCGCAGCAGCAAAGCTCGGCTATGCCCCGGACTTGCTCGCATCAAGCCTCGCCTCCGACCGGTCCAATCTCGTGGCCCTGCTGGTTGATGACTTCGGCAACCCGCACAAGATGGTCATGATTGAACAGCTGACACGCATTCTCAGATCCAGCGGCTGGGACAGCCTGCTTGTCAACATGCTCAGCGAAAGCGATGCGCCTGACGCCCTTGTCAATGCCAGCCAACGACGCGTGGACGCCACCATCCTGCTGGGGGTGGAATTTGGCGAGACGGTTCTTGCAACCGCTCAGGGAGCACGCAAGATAAAGAAACTGATTGTTTTTGCACGCTCATCCGACAACCCCGACACAATTTCGATCTCTACTGACGACGAGATCGCCATTGGTGAGATTGCCGACTACTGTTTTCAGAAAGGATACAGGGCACCCCTCTTTGTGGCGGGCCCCGAAACCCTGTTTGCCCACGTGGCAAGGCAAGACATCTTTTGCTCTCTTTGGCATCAAAAGACCGGAGCAACGCCCCCAGTGATCCGGACATCGGCCTATGACTCGAGACTGAGTTACAAAGCCGTTGAACAGCATCTGGAAACCCTTGAGGAGACAGGCAGACCCGATGTACTGGTCTGCGAAAATGATGCCCTCGCCATCGGCGCCATAGACGCGATCCGTCACCGGCTCAACCTGCGCGTTCCCGAAGACATCGCAGTCATCGGCTTTGACGATGTGCCTTTGGCGAGCAACCCCAATTATGATTTGACAACCTATCGCCAGCCAATCGAAACGATGGCCGAATACATGATTGAAGTCCTTGAAAATCGGGTAGAAAGTGAGCTTTCCCAGATTTTCAAGGGGCAATTGATCATTCGACACAGTGCCTGATTTCACAATCAAGCAGGCATTTGGAGGACCCCATGCCGGATAAAAGATATGAATTTACGCCACGCGACGGAGATTGCACCAAGGACCTGCAAGCCGCGATCGACCAATGCGCTGGTGCAGATGTGACGCTGGTCCTGTGCGCAGGGACACATTTTTGCGCGGGACTGGAGCTGAAATCAAACCTCAGCATGCATCTGCAAGAAGGGGCGATCCTGTGCATGCTGGATGGCTATGAACGCTATGCAAAGAACACGGTTGGCGTGATTGCAGAGGATTCGGATCGGGCCATGCTGGTCGCCTCTCACCAGAAAAACATCAGCCTGTCGGGCAAGGGGATCATAGAAGCTCATGGCGAAGCCTATATTGTAGGCGCGCTGGAGGAAATGGGCACGCACATTCCGGCAGCAAAACGCCCGCGAACGCTTGTCATCGAGCATTGCGAGAATTTCAGCCTGTCAGACATCACGATAAAGGATTCCCCCATGTGGACCATCCACATGGTCAATTCCAGGACAGTCAACATCGAACATGTCTGCGTCGACAATGACCGCAAAATGCCCAATACGGACGGCATTGTCATCGATGCCTGCGAGGCTGTCAGCATCAGTCATTGTTCCATCGCCACGGCAGATGACGGCATTGTGCTGAAAACAAGTGCCAAAGGGAACAGTCTGGAGCCGGTAGGCATTTGCAAAGCCATTTCCGTTGCCCATTGCACCATCGAGAGCCACAGTTGCGCACTCAAGATCGGAACAGAAAGCTTCGGAGACTTCGAAGCCATCAATTTCACCCATTGCACCATCGAACGGTCCAACCGCGCCCTTGGGATCTTTTCCCGTGATGGCGGCAACATAAGCAACGTCAATTTCTCGGATATCTCGGTTGATTGCCATGAAACCCCGCAAGGGTTTTGGGGATCGGGGGAAGCCATTACAGTCAACTGTCTGGACCGCCGCAAGGAATTGCCTGCCGGCAAGATCGAGAATATCACTTTCTCCAACATTACCGGACGCATGCAGGGGGCCATCAATCTCTATTCAGACAGCCCTTCGGGAATCGACCGGATCTTTTTCCGTTCTGTCGCACTTGAGCAGGTGGAGGGTCCCTACAATTCAGGCCGTTTCGACGTGCGCCCCACGCATTTTGATCTGGCCCCGTCTCCGGATGCCGCCGGCCGCGCCAATGCCTTTGTGAAGGACGAGAATGGTGAAGTCATCGGGCTAGTCCCCTACCCTGATGGACAACCAGGCATTTTTGGGCGTAACATCAACGGGCTAATATGCGAGAATGTCGAGATCAAGCGCCCCTCGCCTTTGCCTGCTGGCTGGAACACGAATGTGTTCATGATGGCAAAAGATGAGTCGCCCCTCTGGACCTAGTCGTCCATTGTGGGGCATGTGTCACCATCCCAAAGGCGCAGACATGAAATAATTTTCACCAACTATTCACAATTCGGAGATAAGAATCCTCACAAATGCGCGGAAAAATATCCAGAATGCTGCCATTTTTCTTTCCCTTCCTTTCATTTGTTGCTAGATTTCGTGAAATATTTTTCACAAAGGTAGCATAATGAAGCGCAGCAATCGCAAGGTTAGCATCAAGGATGTCGCATTCCGCGCAGGTGTTGCAAATTCGACCGTATCGCACGTGCTCAATGGTACTGCATCCATCTCGAGCGAGGTTCGGGCTCGCGTCCTGACCGCAGCCAAGGAACTGGGCTATCTGGCCAAGCGGGAAATGAAAGCCACCATATCCGTGCTCGACACGATATTGCTGGCCGTGAATGAAGAGGCTTTGCCCGCCAGTGAATCAAACCTGTTTTCCTGGACCATTCTCAACGCCCTGTCCAACAGCTGCAAAACGCGTGGCGTCAAACTCGTGCCGAGCCCGGCCGCAGGCACGCTCGAACCCCGTCAAATCGTCGAAACGGCAAAAGCCGCCGAAGCCGATGGCATCATCATCATCAACGAAGATAACAGTCCCTTTCTTGAAGCGGTGCGCAGTTCAGGCATTCCTGCGGTTCTGATCAACGGCGAAGATCAAGAGATGCATATGGACAGTGTCGCGCCAGGCAACCGGTTTGCTGCCAAACAGGCAACCAACTGGCTGATAAGTCACGGCCATCAAAAAATCATGCATCTGACATGGAATGGCAGGATGACAATCAGCCGCCGCCTCGATGGCTTTCTGGACGCCGTCGATGACCATGGGATTGCGCGAGAAAAGGCACCAATCGTCCGTCTGGAAGGATATGACCAGCAATTTGCCGAAGACGCCATTTATCGCTGGCTCGACGAGCATGGCGGAATGGACGGAGTGACCGCAGTCTTCGCTGCATCAGACAATCTGGCAATCGGAACCATGAAGGCACTCACAGCAAGAGGCCTGTCCGTCCCGGATGATGTGTCGGTCATGGGATTTGACGGTGTGTCTCTTGGCGAGTTGGTGCATCCACCATTGTCCACTGTCAGAGTTCCTCTGGAACAGATCGGCCCGGCGGCCTTAATTCTGCTCGAACAACGCATCCTGGATAACAACGAAAATCGTGCCGCGCACCGTCTTGAACTCGGCTGCTCCATCATCGCACGCGACAGCGTTGCAACCTTGGCCACGGCACAGAAATCGACAGACGAAGCCTCGCCCGATTGCGGATCCCAAAACCAATAACTTCACGCAAAAGCGCCTTGATCAAGGACTTGCATGCATTGAGAGCAAACGCGTGCGCATAACCTCATTTACGCAGACCGCTCGAAAAACACGACATCAAACTGACATCAGACCCTGCTGCAATAAAAGTCGTTGATCCGCCCGGCATGACTCACTCACAGATTTCAATAAGGCAAATTGGCAACCAGCCCCTTTCGCAGAAAAGATGCCCGGCTGATTCCGCGTCCGATCGTCATGAGCAATCTGGAACCTTTCGGCTCGAACTCCGCTCGATCTGCTGAACAAACCGCTCACCAAGGCCTCTCAAATTCCACGCGATCCGGATATATGCACCTATTCATCCCTGTCCGCTAAATGAAAATATTTTCATATTGCGAAGTCAAAAAGCTTATGATTATTATGTTTTTATGTGAAAATGATCCGACCTAATGTGAAATTATTTTTATTTTTGTTTTGGTTCCCAACCAAACGGAAATCACCTCGGAGCAGTCACATACAGGGAAGGAATTTCTTGGCGAGTTTAGCTTCGCCACAAGTGGAGGACACCCAGAGTGATGATCAAAACTGGTTTACTTACATCTATCGGGCTTGGCCTGATGCTTTCGACATCGGCCTATGCATTTCAGGAAGCTCCAATATTGGCAGAGATGGTAAAAGCCGGTCAGCTGCCCCCCGTTGAGGAGCGTCTGCCAGAAAAACCAACTGTTGTTAAAGCCCTTTCCGTCGGCCAATATGGTGGCGTCTGGAAACGCGCCTTCAAAGGCCCCGGCGACCGTTGGGGACCAACCAAACTGATGGAAGAGCGCGTTTTGAAATATGCTGCAACTCCTGAAGGCAATGTTGAGCTGACCCCGGCATATATCGAAAGCTATTCGGTCAATGAAGACTCGAGCGAATTCACCTTCACCCTGCTCAAAGGCATGAAATGGTCAGATGGCCATGCCGTGACCACGGAAGATGTGAAATTCTGGTACAACGATATCTATAACAACAAAGAAATCACTCATAACCACGAGTCATATCTCGCTCCGGGTGGCAAACCATTGACGGTCGAGATCCTTGATGATCGCACCTTCACCGTCAAATTCTCTCAGCCTTATGTCTATTTCCTGAATATTCTGGCTCAGGACTCGACTGGCACCGCCGCCTTCCTTGACCGTCCGTCTTTCCTTGCTCCAGCCCATTACCTGAAAAAATTCAACAACCATTATGCTTCTGCCGAAGAGCTGGCAAAACTGGCTGAAGAATACAAGGTAGAAGACTGGACCAAACTTTGGGGCTCCAAAGGCAAGGTAACGGCTTGGTGGTTCAACGAAGATCTGCCAGTCATCACAGCATGGAAAGTCAAGGGCGGTGTCATGGGTGACAAGGTCACCATGGTTCGCAACCCATATTACTGGGCCGTTGATCAGGAAGGCAACCAGCTTCCATATATCGACACCATTGAGCATCGTTTGTTCGAGGCACAGGATGCCTTCAACCTGATGATTGTTCAGGGTCAGATCGATATGCAGCAACGCTATGTGACCGCCAACGACTTCACCTTCTACAAAGAGAATGAGGAGAAAGGTGGATATCATGTCGGAGCATCCAAATCTGCGAACGTCTGGTCTCTGGTTCCAAACCTGACTGTAAATGACGAAGGGCTGCGTGCATTGTTTGAAAATGCCGATGTCCGCCAAGCTCTCTCAATTGCCATTGATCGTGAAACCATCAATGAGCTTGCATTCTCGGGCCTCGGCGAAGCCCGCAGTGCGTCTCCGATTTCCGGGTCTCCATATTTCAACGCCGAGCTTGAAGCCCACTGGACGGCCTATGATCCGGACAAGGCCGATGAGCTACTAGATGCAGCAGGTCTTGATAAACGGGATTCCGATGGTTTCCGCCTGCGCCCTGACGGGAAACGCTTCCAGATCGTCGTGGAAAACAACAACGACGCCTACAACAACCTGCTTGAGCTGGCCGCAGATAACCTGCGCGATGTTGGCGTGGAAATGTTGCCTCGCCTGATCGACCGCACCCAGTGGGACGACAACCGCAAGAACAACAACTTCCAGATGCAGTTGATACCGTTCGACCGTTTGTCTATCGTTCCTGCTGATCCTCGCATCATGATGGGCAGTGATTTCTTCGCCAACGAGTATTTCACCTGGTATCGCACCGGGGGAGAAAGTGGCATCGAGCCACCTGCTGATCATCCTATTCGCAAAGTCTGGGCAGATTGGGACCGTGCGTCTAGCGCTGGCTCACTTGAAGAAGCAGACAAGGCAACCAACGAAATGATTGCCGAATTTGTGAATAACGGCTGGGTTATCGGCCTTATCGGTGAAGTCAGAACCCCAATCATCGTGAAAAACAACTTCCACAACCTTCAAGAAGGGTTGGTCGAAGACAACATCACCCGCGGTATCGGCATTGCCCGGACCCAACAGATGTGGATTGGAAAATAACTCTGTCTTCCAGACTACCGGAGTGGCCGTTGGCCACTCCGGGGCTTTATACTCCCTATAGCATCGGGTTTGATCCAAACCCGTGCACGGGAGGGGTGCATCTCTAAAAAATAAGCGTGGTAACACAGATGCTCGACTTCGTCGTCAAACGAGTCTTATGGGCCATTCCCGTCCTGGTGGTCGTATCCTTTGTTTCCTTTGCCATCATCCAGCTGCCACCGGGGGATTATGTAACCGCCCTGGTCGCTGAAATGCGCAATAACGGAGAATTCCTGACCCTCACACAAGAAGAAGATCTGAGAACCTCGATGGGGCTCAATGATCCGATGCTGATACAGTATTGGCGCTGGATTTCAGCCATTATTCTGCATGGTGATTTTGGTCAATCCTTCCACTGGAACGCTCCGGTCTCAGACCTCATCTGGGGACGCTTGTCGATCACCCTAATCCTGTCCACCCTGTCCCTGATCTTCACCTGGATCATAGCCATTCCGGTCGGCATCTATTCGGCCACACGGCAATATTCCCTGTTCGACTATGTTTTCACGGTCTTTGGCTTTTTGGGAAAAGGGATCCCGGACTTTTTGCTCGCCCTCGTGCTTATGTGGATGGGTTTTGCCTGGCTGAATATGGATGTTGGTGGTTTGATGTCACCAGAATTTGAAAATGCCCCATTCAACCTGGCGAAGTTTAGCAATATTCTCAGTCACATATGGATACCGGTGGTGGTTCTTGCCACAGGCGGAGCCGCTGGTCTGATCCGCGTGATGCGCGCAAACATGCTCGATGAACTTGGCAAGCCCTATGTCGAGACAGCCTATGCGCAAGGTTTGAGCGAACGGCAAGTGGTCTGGCGTTATCCAGTCCGCGTTGCGCTCAACCCCTTCATCTCGACGGTCGGCTGGGCGCTACCTGCCCTTTTCTCGGGGGACATCATCACCGCGGTCGTGCTCAACCTGCCAACCACGGGGCCGTTGCTGCTGCAATCCCTCAAGATGCAAGACATGTATCTTGCAGGCAGTTTCATTCTGATCCTTAGCGTCTTCACCGTCATCGGGACGCTGATCTCCGACGTTCTTCTTGCGTGGTCTGACCCGCGCATCCGTTATTCGTGAGCTTGCCCATGTCCATGATAGAAACAGCATTCGAAGACGAAGAAAACAGCAACGCCGAGAGCCTTTATTCCGCCAGTGCGACAACACTGATCTGGTGGCGGTTCAAGAAACACAAACTTGCTGTCATTTCTCTGATCTTTCTGACCTTTGCCTATTTCGTGGCGATTTTCGCCGAATTCATTGCCCCTTACGCACCGAATTCGATCGAACGCATTCAAACCTTCGTGCCGCCACGCATCGTGCGCATCTGGCATGACGGCTCACTGCACCGCCCGTTCGTTTATGAACTCAAGCGCACCCGCGACCCCGAAACCGCTCGGGTGATCTACGAGGAGAATAACAAGAAGGTTCTGCCCATCCAGTTTTTCGTGACCGGAGAAAAATACAAGTTCTGGGGCATCTGGGAAACCAAGATGCATCTGTTCGGCATCGATCACCGCCGCCAGAAAATCAACCTTCTGGGCACGGACAGTCTCGGCCGCGACCTTTTGAGCCGCCTCATCTACGGAGCGCGCGTCACCCTCTCGGCCGGGCTTATCGGGGTGATATTCTCCTTCGTCCTCGGGCTCTTCTTCGGCTCCATCTCCGGCTATTACGGGGGCTGGCTTGATACCTCCATCCAGCGCTTGATGGAATTCATCCGCTCCATTCCCACCATCCCGTTATGGATGGGGTTGGCCGCAGCCTTGCCCATCGCCTGGGACCCTCTCTTTGTCTATGTGCTCATCACCCTGATCCTGGCGCTCATCGGCTGGACGCATCTGGCCAGGGTCGTGCGAGGGAGGTTCCTCAGCCTTCGGTCTGAAGACTTCGTGATGGCCAGCAAACTATGTGGTGCATCCGAGTTCCGGATCGTTACCCGCCATATGTTGCCTGCCATGACCTCCTATATCATCGCAGCCATGACACTGGCGGTGCCGGAAATGATCCTGGGTGAGACAGCCCTCAGTTTCCTTGGCCTGGGCCTTCGCCCACCTGTTGTTTCCTGGGGCGTATTGCTACAGGACGCGCAGAATTTGCGATCCATTTCTCTGGCACCATGGCTCCTTTTCCCGGGCATCGCTGTGGTGCTCGTGGTGCTCGCTTTCAACTTTCTCGGTGATGGTCTTCGTGACGCTGCCGATCCTTATGGCCATTGACGGGGGAAATAATGAATAACAAACCTGCAAACATGCCGCCCGAACGCCTGTTGGATCTCAAGGATGTCAATGTGCATTTCGAACTGCGCGAAGGCATCGTAAAAGCCGTCAACGGCGTTTCCTACCACGTCAACCGCGGAGAAGTACTCGGAATCGTTGGCGAAAGCGGATCCGGAAAATCTGTTGCGGTTCGCGCCATCATGCGGCTATTCCCGAAAAACCTGCATGAAAGCACAGGCCAAATCCGCTTCCAGCCAACTCCGGGAGAAGAAGTCGACATCTCGAGTTTGACTGGCAACTCCCGCCAAATCCGCCAGTTACGTGGCAACCGGATCGGCATGATTTTTCAGGAGCCGATGACAGCCCTCTCCCCTGTTCATTCGGTCGGCACCCAGATCACCCGTACGATCCTGCTGCACCGGCAATGCTCCAAGAAAGAAGCACGGGAGCGCGCAATCGAGCTTCTGGGCAAGGTGCAATTGCCTCGACCCGAGCTTCTGGTCGACAATTATCCGCACCAGTTATCCGGCGGCATGCGGCAAAGGGCGATGATAGCTCTGGCGCTCTCCTGCGACCCCGATCTCCTGATCGCCGACGAACCGACAACGGCTCTGGATGTGACCACGGAAGCCCAGATTCTCGATCTCTTGCGTGGTTTGCAAGATGAGCTGGGCATGTCGATCATCTTCATCACGCACAATTTCGGTGTGGTGGCCGATATCGCGGATCGCGTGTCTGTCATGTATCTGGGGCGTGTTCTGGAAAGTGGGCCGGTGGACGATATTTTCTACAACCCACAGCATCCCTACACCCGTGCCCTGTTGCAATCGGTTCCCCGCCTTGGTCAGGCGCCAGTGAAGCGCCTGAAGACCATTCCTGGCATGGTACCCGATCCCTTCAGCGTACCCAAGGGATGCCCCTTCCATCCAAGATGCGAATTCGCAGTCAAAGGCCTTTGTGACGTGAAAGACCCTGAAATGGTGAGCTTCTCCAACGAGCACGAGGCCCGTTGCCTCAGGGCGGGAAAGCTTGAGGAGGCGGCCCAATGAATGACAGTGTGACCATGCCTGAAATGCCCGATGATGTTCTCATTTCCGTCAGGGGTTTGAAAAAATATTTTCCCATCCGCAAGGGGTGGAGATCAAGCCACGTGGGCGACGTCAAGGCCGTCGACGATGTCAGCTTTGATATCAGGAAAGGTGAGACTTTCGGGCTCGTGGGTGAAAGTGGCTCGGGAAAATCGACCGTCGCCCGCCTCATTCTGCGCGCTTATGTGCTGACCGGAGGATCCATCCGCTTTCGCATGACGGACGGCTCAGTCGCCGAGCTTGGTGAGCTGACAGACAAGCAGATGCGTCCCATCCGCAAGGAAATGCAGATGATCTTTCAGGATCCCTATTCCTCGCTGGATCCTCGCATGACCCTGCTGGAGTTGATCGGTGAGCCCTTGAAGGTCAACAATTATGGCACGGAAGAGCAAATCAAGGAACGGGTTGCCGAGTTGCTCAAAATGGTCGGTCTGCGTCCGGAATATATCCTGCGCTATCCCCATGCATTCTCCGGCGGCCAACGCCAGCGTATCGGCATCGCCCGAGCGCTCGCACTCAATCCCAGCTTCATTGCGGCAGACGAAGCCGTCTCCGCCCTTGATGTTTCGGTTGCGGCCCAGAATATCAATCTCTTGCAGGATCTTCAGGAGAAACTCGGTCTCACTTACATGTTCATCACCCATGATCTCAGCATGGTCGAGCATATTTCCGACCGGATCGGTGTGATGTATATGGGGCGTCTGGTCGAACTTGGAGACACGGACGACATTTTCCGCACTCCCCTGCATCCCTATACCGAAGCCCTGCTTTCGGCTGTCCCCCAGCCTGATCCGCGTCGCCGCAAGGAAGGCAAGAGGATCATCCTCAAGGGCGAAATTGCCGATGCAGCCAATCAACCGACCGGTTGTGCCTTCCATCCAAGATGCCGATTTGCCAAGGACTGCTGCAAAACAGACAAGCCCACACTCAAGACCGTCAATGGCCGTCAGGTGAGCTGCCACTTTGCGGGCGAAATCGAGTTGGCCGGGGTGTAGCCATGAATAAAATGACCGATTCCGGCCAAGGCCGCTTTGCCTGCTTTACCGTGAAGCCAGGAGAAACCTTGACAGCCTGGTCGCTGTCTTCAAGTCATGAAACCCCATATCCCGGCGATATGGCTCTGGCAGAAGACCGCGTTCAATATCGCTTCATCAATGGCTTTGTCGATGTGGGAGACCTGCCTTGCCGAAAGGCCCTTTGGCAGGATGTGGCAAACCGCACGGTTGCTCTTGAAACGGACTGGAAAGTGGAAAGCATCAATCTTCCCGGTTTCAACCGCCGATTGGACTTCTCCGGTTTCTCACATCGCCCGACAAGGCTCAAACGCTGGTGCGGGACCATTTTGAAGCCCAAGGCGGACGGCAACTATGATTTCCGACTTGCCACATGCGGAGGCGTGCATATCTGGGTCGATGGCGTACTTGCAGCCAAATTCGAACCCTTCAGTCGAAACAACGAGCAGCAAACAGACATTTCGCTCCCCCTCAAAGAGGCCGGTAGCGACGTCGTGATGCTGTGCGAAGACCTCGCCGAAAGGGATGTCGACTGGCATGTCGAGGTGACACTTCTGGGCCCGGACACCATTGATAGCCTGATCGATAGCAGCGCCGATGCTTCTGTCATCGATGAACTGATGGCCCTTGCCCGTGACATCCGCCCCGAGAGAGAATTTTGCTCTTCCGGGCCTCTGAGGCTCAAGATTGACAAGCCTGCAAGCCTTGACGTGACGATCTCGGCCCGGGTTCTTCCCAGCGTCCACTTGCGGGACAACCCCCTCATTCTCTCCAGCACGACCACCCTCAAGGCAGGCGATAGGATCGCCCTTGTCGAGGGGATCGACGCGATGCCTGACGCCTATCACGCACTGGACCTTGTCTTTGAGGTGGGAGAAACAAAGGTTGTCCGCCAAATTGCCTTTGCCCTTTTACGCAAGCCTATCCCACAGACGCTTGCCCCCTCCTTGCAGGAGCGGAAGCAGCAGGCCTTGCTCTACGCTGCCGATCACGGAGAGGTCCGCATTGGTCGAGCTCTTGCGATCCTCGCCACGGGTCGAGGTTGTACCGAAATCTGCCGGACCTTGATTGAAACCACTCTCGCATCAATCGATGAACGTCTTGATTGCTCGGACTTCATCATGGTCCCGCTGCTCTGGCTTTATGGAGCCTACCGCGATCAATTGCCCGAAGACCTGAGTGCCAAAATCAAAAAATCGGTTTTGAACTATCGGTACTGGGTTGATGAACCGGGCAATGATGTCATGTGGTTCTGGAGCGAAAACCATGTGTTGTGCTTCCACACATCGCAATATCTCTCCGCGTTGCTGCTGGAAGACGAGACCTTTGTCACATCCGGGCGGACGGGAACCGAGCAATTGAAACTCGCCGAAGACCGCCTTTCCCAATGGTTTTCGTCTATCGAGGGACATGGCTTTGCCGAATGGAACTCGGCCGCCTATTATCCAATCGACTTTATCGGCCTGTTGGCCTTGCAACATTGGGGCAAGGGCTCCGTTTCTGAACGGGCAGCAGCGCTTCTTGGCCGCCTCTTCAAGATGATCGGCCTGCATACGCTCGCCGGAGTACCTGCTGGATCCATGGGCCGCGCCTATGACAAGGAACTGCGCGCCGGACCCTGCACCGAACTGGCACCCTTTGCAACCGTCGCCTTTGGACAGGGCTGGTTCAATGACGGAGTGGCCGCCCTTACCATGTTCTGCATTGGCAATTATGAACCGCCTTCGGAATTGGCTGACCTGGTCTTTCCATCAGCGGGCATGGCCGTAGAGGCTCATTATGTGCAGGGCTACAATATTGCTGCACGTCTTGCCCTTTACAAAACCGCCTCCGTTCAGCTGTCAGCCTCCGTCGACAGCCCCCCCGGAACCAAGGGGCATCAGCAACACATGCTCGATATCCGCTTCGCCGGGCATCCCTTTGCGCGGGCTTGGGTCAACCATCCCGGTGAAGATGATCCCTGGGGCCACCAGCGGCCATCCTACTGGGCTGGCAACGGTTCGATACCGCGGGTCGCCCAGCATGAAAATGTCGCCATGATGCTCTTTGATATCCCCGAAGATCATCGCATCGACTTCACCCACATCTACGCGCCTCTTGATGCCTACGATGACTGGTGTATCCGCGACAACTGGCTCGTTTTGAGATCGCAAAACGGCTTTGCCGCCCTGCGACCGGACGCCCCACTGGAGATGGTGGATCGCGGGCCGGGCGAAAACAGGGAATTCATCTCCCGAGGCAGAAAGGCCGCTTGGGTGGCCATTGTCGGCGATCTGGAAGATGGCGCCGGGCTTGAAACCATTCTCGACATGCTTTCACAACTCACCATCGGCTTCGACAAAGACAAGATGCTCTTGACGCTGGAACGACCAGACAGACCGACGCTTCACCTTTCTTATGAAAAGGGACTGTCAATCGACACCATACTGCACCCATTCCCCAGTCAATCACTCGAACCGGTAATCTCTGTCAAAAATGCCGTTTCGCTGAAGCATCACTGAAGGCAACGCAAGGAATATGAAAGTAGGCAAAATGAACAAGACCGAAGATCTGAACACCCTGCTTGGCAACGTTGCTGTCGGGTTGGCACGTCTCAAAGGCATGAATGAAACAGCACCTTTGAACGAAGGCGGCTTCAAACTGCAATTTGACGAATGGGACTGGGAAGTTGGTGTCGGGATGTATGGGCTCATGCGACATGCCGAGGCTTCCGGCAACAAGGAACTGATCGCCTCGCTCGAGGCTTGGTATGATTGGCAAATCGGGCGTGGCCTGCCACCACGTCAGGTCAACTCCACATCGCCGATGCTTGCCCTCTCGGTACTGATCGACTATGTCGACCGGCCAGACTGGGAAGAGCTCATAAAGGATTGGGCCAATTGGCTGATGACGGGACTAGCTCGTACGGAAGATAACGGCTTTCAGCACGTGGTAAAAGAGCGGATGAACGACGGGGAAATGTGGGATGACACCCTGTTCATGACCTGCCTGTTCCTTGCCAACGCTGGTAAACGCTTTGACCGTAATGACTGGATCGATGAAGCCATTCACCAGTTTTTGCTTCATACCCGATATTTGTCCGACCCTGTCACCGGGCTCTGGTACCATGGCTGGACTTTTCACGGTCGCCACAATTTTGCCAATGCCTTCTGGGGGCGCGGCAACAGCTGGATCACGGTCGCCATTCCAGAGCTATTCATTCTGGTTGGAGATGCCATCCCCGCTTTCGCAGCCCGTTACCTGACGACTGTCCTGCACGCGCAGGTCAAAACCCTGGAAAGCCTGCAACATGAAGACGGCATGTTCTCGACTCTGCTGGATGATCCTGATTCGCCCGTCGAAACGTCAGCCACGGCAGCTTTCGCCTATGGCATTTTGCAGGCTCTGGACCTTGGCTTGTTGAGCGAAGACTACAGAAGCGTCGCAGAAAAGGCTTATGACGCAGTGATTAAACGGATCAATGACGATGGCATCGTGTTGGAAGTCTCGGACGGTACGCCAATGGGGCACGATCTCGATTTCTATCGCAAGATTCCAAATGTCCCGGCTCCGTATGGCCAAGCGCTCGTGATGTTGCTTCTGGTGAAATGCATGCAATTGCAGAATTGAGGCAGAACACGGAATCTCAATCCTTGATGCGCGAAAAACGCATTTATTTTAAAGGTTTACTTGAGGGATCTATCGCCTCTCGAGTAAGCCTTTTCTCATTTTCAAAGCAGCAACCCCCTCGAAACTGCGTTACTTGAAAAAGACCTGCGGAAAGCGCAAGCAAAGAGCCTGACGTCCTCCCAGAGATCAATCTTTCACAACAGCCCTGCCCGTCTTTTGTCTTAAGTAAACCGGTAGACAAAGCACGCCACCAAACAGTCACCACACTCTTTGAAGCCCCGTTAAATCTTCCTTTAGTGCTTGCCGTCAATATTCCTGCTTGCAGAACACAGCAAGAACATGTATATTTTGTTCGTGATTTGTGCCACAGATGTTTCGGTTTTGAGAAACCCGCTAGACCTTCGGATATAGGAGAGGGAAATGCTTACACGCAAGCAGCACGAACTGCTTATGTTTATCAATGAGCGCATTAAGGAAACCGGTGTTCCTCCCTCTTTTGATGAAATGAAGGATGCACTCGATCTTCGTTCGAAGTCAGGCATTCATCGCCTCATCACCGCTCTTGAGGAGCGTGGCTTTATAAGGCGCCTGCCAAATCGGGCAAGGGCTCTGGAAGTTCTGAAATTGCCTGAAGCAAATATGCCGTCGTTCGGCGCACCGGCTCGTGGTTTCTCACCCAGTGTCGTGGAAGGCGGGCTTGGAAAGGCAAGACCGCAAGAATCCGCCACCAGCATCAGGGAAGAAGAATCAAGCGGTGTCTCCGTGCCCGTCATGGGCCGAATCGCCGCCGGTGTTCCCATCTCCGCCATTCAGCATCAGTCACATTCGGTCTCGGTTCCGATCGAGATGCTGCGCGGTGGTGAGCATTTCGCTTTGGAAGTGCGTGGCGATTCCATGATCGAGGCAGGCATTCTTGATGGCGATACCGTTGTGATCAAAAAGACCGATGACGCAACATCTGGAGAAATTGTTGTCGCTTTGGTTGACGACGAGGAAGCCACCCTCAAGCGGATCAGAAAGAAAGGGGCTTCCATAGCGCTGGAAGCAGCCAACCCGGCCTATGAAACCCGCATCTTTGGCCCGGACCGGGTGCGAATTCAGGGCAAGCTGGTCGGCCTTATGCGCCAATACTGATCTTTGTCACATAGGGCCTCATCAGCCTTATGGTAAGCCTTATGGCATGCATGCCATCTGTCGCCGGAGTCAGTCGAGCCGATCCGACCGCATCCAGGGGCGCTGTCCTACAGGCAGCGCCGTTTTTGTTTCAAGCCTCCAGCCCGATTGCCGAACAACCTCGGGCCTTTTCCTCCCCTCCAACCCCTCTTCAAGTGTGGGCCCAGCAACCAGAGCGAATTCCCCGCGACGATCTGCGTCCGGCCTCAAACCGACTCCCTTCTGATTGTCCCGCTTGAATTTGACAAATAGTGCACCCCTTTGCTTGAGTTCATCTTTGCCGATGGTGAGCAAGGGAGCCTCACAGCTTTTCGGTATCGGCAGCTTGCTCACAAGGATTGCGCGACGCTGACACTCCTCTGCAAAGGCTGATGCCTTGCGCACGATGGCAAGAGACAAGGTGGTTTGCTCTCCTCCCGCCTGTAAAAGACCTGAAGCGTAACAGGCTTCCCCATCACAGACGGTCTCGATGGGGACTGCGGATCGATCATCTTTTACCTTGTTTGCCAGACTTTTCCCGCCCAGAACTCTCATATCCCCTTCGGAGCGAATAAGAGACTGAAATTCAAGTGTCATGTGCCTTGATCCAAGGCTTTGCCATGTACCTTCTTGATCGCGATAGGCGACCATCGTCCCCTTTTGAGATATCCATAGATCCGCCTGCGGCCCGCTCCACCAGATGATAAATGCAAGTCCCAACGGTATGATGGCAGCCTTGGCAAGATAACGCCGATGGATTGTGAAGACGCCAAGCGCCAGGATCGAAAAGGGCAAAAACGGACCGCCCGCCTTGACCACCAGATAGGCAGGGTTAGAGGCATCGGATACCAGTCTCGCCGTTTCGATAATCGTCTCCAGCCCGGTCTGTACAATCAAGAGCGGTACGGATTGCAAACCGAAAATGGACAATATGAGAGATACGAGCCCGACCGGCATGACAACAAGACTAAGAACGGGCATCGCTACCAGATTGGCGATGAGCCCCAGGGGAGCCATCTGTTGAAAATGCGCAACGGAAAAGGGCAAAACCGCAAGACTGGCAATCACCGAAGTGAGCCCAATTCCCAACAGTCCCCCTCCAATGCTGTACATCCCCTTCGCGATCACGCCGAACAAAGACCGATCAGCACGGTCAAGAAGGGGCACGCCCATTTGTGACCGTATCCTGATCCGATCATAACAGGCAATCAGCGCAGCCGTTGCCGCAAAGGACATCTGCATGCCCGCCTCAACCACGCCATAGGGCTGAATGAGAACCAGAAAGACAAGCGCCAGCGCCAGATTATGCATGGTAAATGCAGGACGCCCGACGAGGATCGAGACGAGAAAAATCGCTGTCATGACGAAGGCCCGCACCGTGGCAACCGAGCTTCCGGATAGGACGAGATAGCCGGTCGCAAACACCAGCGAGAGCAGCGCAGCCCATTGCTTGGTCGGATAATGGAGCACCAGACCGGGAATGAAACCAAAGGCCTTGCGCGTCAACCAGAAAACAGACATGGCCACCAGCGCCATATGCAGCCCCGAAATGGCAAGAATGTGCGCAAGGCCACTGCGCCTCAAATCATCCTGAACATCACGGGACAGGAAATCCCTCTTCCCAACCGCAAGAGCAACGGCCAACCCGCCCGCCTCCCCGTCAATCCGGTTCCGAATATAGTGGGCAATATCCCCCCGAGCCTGCTCGACCCTGTCACCCCACCAGTGAACAGCCCGTGAAAATGGGGCGTTAGAACTGGTGGGCAAGCGTTCAATGCCACGGGCAAGATATCCTTGCCCTCCAATAGAGCGCGCCCAGAGGTAGCGACCATAATCGAAACCGCCCGGATAAACGGGCTCTTGCAGCTCAGTGAGAAAGGCGTGCATTTTCAACCTCTCACCGACATGAAACGCTCCGTCGACACTTTTGCGCAACAGCAATAGCTTGCGCGGCATGGTGTCTGATGACAGTCGGGAGATCCGCTCGACACGCACGGTCCAGCGCTCTTCGGGTTTTGCCGCAGAGCCCCGATACTCGATGCGTTCCAACTGGCCGGTAATGTCGCTTGAAAAGCTCCGCTTCAGTATCGGGGAGGCTTGAAACGTGCCATGAAAGCTCGCAGCCGTGAGGCCCAAAAGCCCCGCCCCCAATAGCATCAAGGCGAAAACAGCCTGCCCCGCCCTTGCCCGTCGAAATATCCAGCCTCCGATGGCCACACACAAGAGAAGAAGAAGCCAGAAATTGGGCTCGTCAGGCAGCGAGTAATAAGCTGCTGCCCCGGAAGCAAGACCAAGCGTCACCCACAAAAAGCGCGCATTCTGTTTCTCGCAATCCGCGCTCCAATTCTCATGCAGCCTGCAAAACAAGGACTCCATCACGAAACGAGCGCGGACAACGGCTGTCGGTTTTTTAAAAGGAAAAGCCAGCAAAGGCAAAGGCTGGCTTGCCCCTTGAGAGGAAGAACGCACCACAGGGAAAGCCTTCTCATCAATCTGTGATGAGTTATTCGCCTCAAATCGGGCTTTTACACCTTTTTCCTTCTCACTCTTTGCCATCAGGCCTTTCACCCGGGGTGCAAGCTATGCTAGATGCATGACATCTTGAAAATGCCGGCCAACGAGATCAGCCGCACAATGACAATATGTCTTTCAGGCACACAACCGATCTCAACTTCCGGTTCAATATATCCCGAACAGCAGGTTTCTGATAGCATTATGTGTTCCCAGGTTGTAACGCGATTTGCCCCATCCCCGACTGGCTTCCTTCATATCGGAGGCGCTCGCACGGCCCTATTCAACTGGCTTTTTGCCAAAGCAAATGGCGGCAAAATGCTGCTTCGCATTGAAGACACCGACAGAGAACGCTCCACCGATGCCGCGATCAACGCGATCATTGCAGGCATGGACTGGATGGGGCTTTCCTATGATGGCGATCCGATTTCTCAATATTCAAGGGTCGAGCGCCACAGAGAAATTGTCGACACACTGCTCGCCAGCGGAAAAGCCTATCGCTGCTACTGTTCGCCCGAGGAACTTACGGAAATGCGCGAAAAGGCACGGGCCGAAAAACGCCCGCCGCGATATGACGGCACATGGCGGGATCGCGATCCGTCCGAGGCGCCCGAAGGCGTCAAGCCTGCCATCCGTATCAAGGCTCCGCAAGAAGGGGAAACGGTCATCGAGGATCAGGTTCAGGGCACTGTTCGCTTCCCGAACAAGGATCTTGATGACATGATCATCATGCGCTCTGACGGCAACCCGACCTATAACCTCGCTGTCGTTGTCGATGACCATGACATGGGCGTCACCCACATCATGCGCGGCGATGACCACCTGACCAACGCAGCGCGTCAGACCCTTGTCTATCAGGCGTTGGGCTGGGAGGTTCCGACCATGGCGCATATCCCGCTCATCCACGGGCCGGACGGAGCGAAATTGTCAAAACGTCATGGAGCACTGGGTGTCGAGGCCTATCGCGACATGGGATATCTGCCAGAAGCGATGCGCAACTATCTGGTTCGCCTCGGCTGGGCCCATGGGGACGATGAGGTCATGACCACCGAACAAATGATCGAATGGTTCGGCTTTGAAGGCATGAACAAGGCCGCGTCGCGCTTCGACTTCAAAAAGCTCGAGAATCTCAACGGCATTCATATGAGAAATGCCGCTGATGATCACCTTTATGATCAGTGGGTCAGCCTGCTGCCACATCTGGAAGGTGGCGAAGCGTTGCTCGCAAAGATCGATGACGCCAAGAAAGCGCAAATCATGCTGGCCATGCCAAGCGTGAAAGAACGCGCCAAGACGCTCCTTGAACTCAAGGCCGGTCTTGAATTTCTGTTCGACACGCGTCCGCTTGAAATGGAAGACAAGGCCGCGAAATTGCTGACAGATGATGCCCGGCTGTTGCTCGGCGAGCTGGTTCCGAAATTCGAGGCCCTTGGTGAATGGTCGCTCGAAAGCACCGATCAGTTGGTCAGGGCCTTCGCCGAGGAAAAGGAACTGAAGCTGGGCAAGGTCGCCCAACCGCTGCGCGCAGCCCTGACCGGGCGTTCCACTTCTCCGGGAATATTCGACGTGCTCATCATTCTGGGCAAGGATGAAGCCATAGCCCGTCTCAAAGATCAGTCAAAATAAATTTGACTGACAAATAAAAAACCAAAAAGAAGCCGGCTAAATGCCGGTTTTTTTGTTTGTCTTGCTGAATATCCCAAGTTTAGGGGAAATAGTTCCATGGAACTAAAAAGTGATTCCGTCCTTGCCAAAAGGAACGAAACACATCATATTCCAGAAGCGAAAACATTTCGCAAATATTCATGTTTTTCTACTGGAACGCTCATACTTTTGTAGGATAAGATGCTGAAAAATATAAGTTTTTAGCCATTCTCAAGACACATTCAGCCCTAAGACGGCTTGCGATACAGAGAAAAATCAGATACCGAACAAACAATTCCTTCGTCGCCAGGCAGGGCAAGTAGCAACCAAATATGCTTGCCAATGCACCGAAGTGCGACACATAATTGTTTACATATTTTGGGAGTAGCCGAATGAGTGACAAAAAAGCGAAGTTGACTGTTGGTGACCAGACTTGGGAGTTTCCAATTCGATCGGGAACAATCGGGCCTGATGTCATCGACATCGGTACCCTTTATAAAGAAACCGGTATGTTCACCTACGATCCGGGCTTCACTTCGACCGCATCCTGTGAATCAGAAATCACCTATATCGATGGCGACGTAGGCACCCTGCTCTATCGTGGCTATCCAATTGATCAATTGGCCGAGCATGGCGATTTCCTTGAAACCTGTTACCTTCTTCTCTACGGCCACCTTCCAACCGCAGAGGAAAAGAAAGACTTCGATACCCGTGTGACCCGTCACACGATGGTCCATGAACAGATGAGCAAGTTCTACACCGGCTACCGCCGTGACTCCCACCCGATGGCGGTCATGGTTGGTATCGTGGGCGCACTCTCTGCCTTCTATCATGACTCCACCGACATTGCCGACCCGCATCAGCGCATGGTCGCGTCCCTGCGCATGATCGCGAAAATGCCAACCATGGCTGCCATGGCCTACAAATATTCCATCGGTCAGCCATTTGTGTATCCACGCAATGACCTCAGCTATGCTGGCAACTTCCTGCATATGTGCTTCTCTGTTCCGGCCGAACCATATGAAGTGAACCCGGTACTGGCCCGCGCCATGGACCGGATTTTCATCCTTCATGCCGACCACGAACAGAATGCTTCCACCTCGACGGTCCGCCTGGCCGGCTCTTCGGGTGCCAACCCGTTCGGCTGTATTGCGGCTGGTATTGCCTGCCTTTGGGGCCCGGCTCATGGTGGTGCAAACGAAGCTGCTCTCAACATGCTGTATGAAATCGGCACCCCGGATCGCGTTGCCGAGTATGTTGCCAAAGCCAAGGACAAGAATGATCCGTTCCGTCTCATGGGCTTCGGTCACCGCGTTTACAAAAACTATGATCCACGCGCCAAAATCATGCAGCAAACCTGTCACGAAGTTCTGCATGAACTGGGAATCGAGAATGATCCGACCCTTGAGGTCGCTCTGGAACTCGAAAAAATTGCTCTTAACGATGAGTATTTCATCGAGAAGAAGCTGTATCCAAATATCGACTTCTACTCCGGTATCACCTTGCGTGCGCTTGGCTTCCCGGCAGAAATGTTCACTGTTCTGTTCGCTCTTGCGCGTAGCGTCGGCTGGATTGCTCAGTGGAAAGAAATGGTCGAGGATCCATCCCAGCGCATCGGTCGCCCGCGTCAGCTCTTCTCCGGTGCTCCGCTTCGCGACTATGTCGACATCAAAAATCGCTGATAGGGAATATGCTCTCTCAGAGGGCATTCCCCCCCCAACAGCACATATGCGAAAGGCTCCCTCTTGGGAGCCTTTTTCATTTCACAAGCAGCCAGAAACCTTAAGCCACTCAATCTGCCTTTGGCAGATATTGCAGCAGAATACTTGCAACCCTCTCACTTGGAGTTGTATCCGGCAACGTCATTTTCTTGTCGAGCAGTGCCAAAGCAGCTTCTTGCGCCTCTCTTTCTGGAGATGCCTCAAGCAACGGAAGCAAATGAGCGGACAGCGTCTCGGAATTCGCTTCATCGTCAAGAAACTCCGGAATCGCGCTGGACCCCAGCACCAGATTTGTGAGCACGAAGGAAGGCGCCGTCATGAGCCACTTAAACCGGCCCATCAACCAGTCGACTTTATAGGCAACCACCATCGGAATTCCCGAGAGTCCCAGTTCAAGCGTCACCGTTCCTGACGCTGCCAGCGCTGCATGGGCCTGACGAAATGCCGCGAACTTGGCTTGCTCGCCTTCCACGATTTCGGGTTTCACCGACCAACCCTCTAGCGCCGTATCAATGAGGCCCCGTAAATGGGAAACCGCTGGCAAGATCACCCGCAGGTTTGGATAACGAGACCTTGCTTGCTCAACCACCGCGCCAAACTCGGCCATGAGACGGCTGACTTCGCTACGGCGTGAACCCGGCAGAACCAACAAAACAGGAGCGTCAAGCCCGCCTCGTTCCTCGGGCGCTGGACGCAACACATCAAGCCGCTCGATCAGGGGATGACCGACATAGCTGCATGTGGGGCCAGACAGTTCCTTGTGGACTTGCACCTCAAAAGGCAAAAGCGCCAGAACATGATCAACATAACGCGCCATTTTCTTGGCACGTCCCGGCCGCCATGCCCAAACGCTTGGCGATACATAATTGACAATCGGCAGATCGGGTTTCTTCTTGCGAACACGCTTGGCAACTGCATGAGTAAATTCCGGACTATCAATGATGAACAGCAGATCGGGATCGACACGAAAGACATCCTCGACAACGTCCATCCCGCGTCGATAGAGCGATGGATACTGCTTTATGATATTGACGAGCCCCATCACGGCAATCTCGGACAAGGGAAACAGTGTCGTCAATCCTTCCGCTTGCATGCGTTCACCAGCGAGCCCTGCAAACCGAACATGTCCATTGGTTGCCACCTTGATGGCTTTCACCGCCCGAGCCCCAAGCTGGTCGCCCGACTCCTCGCCAATCACAATGTAGATAAGAGCGTCTTTTTGCTCCATGCGATGCCCCCTTCCTTGGTCGGGTCGTCAAACGGTATCAACGAGCAGACAGCTTGATCAATCGGAGATCGTCCCTTGCTGCATTCCTTAGATCACAGGGAGGTGTCATTCAGATTGCGGGACTGAAGAAACAGCCCGACATCCCTTGCCAACTCCAGACACCGACTGCGACTTGCACACAGAACCTCACCTTCGGAGCAGACAATTCCCGCCAACCCGGCTCTTTTTGCATATTCAATCGTGACAGGGCCGATCGTCGGCATATCGAAGCGCAAATCCTGTCCGGGCCTGGCGCGTTTGAGCAGAACGCCCTCTTTTCCAAAAGCCCATCTGGCCCGCTTGTCTTCACGAATCCGGCAAACGCGCTCAAGCATCTGGTCGGTCCCTTCAGGACCTTCCATCGCCAGAATGCGCCCGGCTGCAACCACGACCCCCTGCCCGGCATCAATCGCACCGATGGCATTGGCAGCTCTTGCCGCCAAAGCAATATCAAGCTCACAGGTTTGCGCTTTTGCGTCCCCCAATCGCAGATCATTGCCCACCACGAGCGAAGGTGCCACCTCTGCCACGGATGTAAGCCGCAGTCCACGGCGTTCGAAAAACTGGGCGACGCCTTGCAAAACGCCCTCATCCCCGCCGGATGCGACAATTCGAAGGATTTCAGGAAGAGCCTTGACCGCTCCAAAATCGAGCCGGGTCGTCTTGTAATCGGGACGAGAGGTAATCGCCCCGATAAACAGCACATCACGAATGCCCTGTCGTTCTATGGTGTTGAAAAGCTGCCCGACTTCCCCCCACTTGAGCCATATGTGAGGATGCAGCTCGATCCTTTGATCAGCCTCGCCGGAAACGCCAAACAGAAAATAGGGTCGCCCGGACATGCGCAAAGCATCAGCGACCTCAAAGGGAAGATCGCGTCCACCGGCAATGATGCCGACTGGCCCATCCCCGGCGTCAGTCATGATCAATCCTTATTGTTGCGAGGTGTACACAGGGACTTCTTGGTATCCTTGCGAATGAACTCGACGATTTTCATGACATTTTCATCAGCGGCGTAGTCTTCCGCCACACGATCAACCCGTTCCATCATCGTGCCTTCATCAGCAAAGAGCATCTGATAAGCATGACGAAGATTGTGAATGGTTTCACGGCTGAAGCCCCGCCGTTTGAGACCGACAAGATTGAGACCTCCAAGATGGGCCCTGTTGCCGATCACCGAGCCGAAGGGGATCACATCATTCTCAACGCCGGACATACCTCCGACAAAGGCGTGTTCGCCGACTCGGGCAAACTGGATGACCGCAGACAGACCGGCAATGATCGCATGATCTCCGATTTCGCAATGGCCTGCGATGGTGGCATGATTGACCAGAATAACATGGTCGCCGATGATGCAGTCATGAGCAATATGCGCACCGACCATGAGGTGGCAATGATCCCCCACCTTGGTGAGGCCTCCACCGCCTTCAGTCCCCGGATTGATGGTCACATATTCGCGAATATTGACATGATCACCGATCTCAAGCCCGACATCTTCACCCACAAATTTCAAATCCTGAGGGATCAGGCCAACCGCAGCAAAAGGGAAAATCTCGACATTCTTGCCAATTCTCGTGTTCCCATCAATAACCACATGAGAATGCAGCTTACCCCCTGCGCCAATCACGACATTGGAGCCGATAATGCAATATGGTCCCACCTCGACATCATCGGCCAGTCGAGCACCTTCAGAGATAATGGCGGTTGGGTGAATTTTGGTCATTTCGCAGATTGGTCCCCGATCAGCATTGCACTTACTTCGGCTTCAGCAACTTTAACGTCATCGACCTTGGCCTCACATGCAAATTTCCAGATATTTGAACGGTTCTTCACCTTCTGAACATGCACATACACCACATCACCAGGAACCACCGGTTTACGGAATTTCGCTTTTTCAATCGTCATGAAATAGACAAGGCTGGGGCAATCCATGTCATCGCGGCTATTCACACAAAGCGCACCGGCGGTCTGCGCCATTGCCTCAATGATGAGAACGCCAGGCATCACCGGCTGTTTTGGAAAGTGGCCCTGAAAGTGCGGCTCATTGATCGTAACATTCTTGATACCAATGCAACTGTCATCGCCATCCATCTCAATAATCCGGTCGATCATGAGAAATGGATAACGGTGCGGCAACAATTCCAAGACGCGCATGATGTCAGCACTATCAAGGGTCTTTTTGTCTTTCATGGTCTGGTTCCTTCAACAGCGTCCCAAATGCCTCCAATCCCCCGGTCGAGACATCTGATTTGTCCAATGGGCAGCAAGCCCGCAATTTATTTGAGTTGGAAAAGAAATACCGATTTGTACCCGGTATTTCAACCGCACAATTCAGCTGGACTTCTCAGCGAGGCGACTAAGCGCTGTCATCTCGCGAAACCATTGTTTTACGGGCTTGGCAGGCACCCCGCCATAGCGGGCGCCAGCAGGAACGTCATCCTTGACGACACTGACTGCCGCAATTTGCGCGCCCATTCCAATGGTAATATGTCCCGCCACACCGGTCTGACCTCCAATTGCAACAAAATCTTCGAGTTTCGAAGAACCGGAAATCCCGACCTGAGAGACGAGAACACAATGGCGACCAACTTCCACATTGTGACCGATCTGGACCTGGTTGTCGATTTTTGTGCCCTCTCCGATCACGGTATCGCGGTTGGCTCCCCGGTCAACAGTACTATTGGCCCCAATCTCGACCTTGTCCTGGATGATCACCCGACCGATCTGCGGAACTTTCTGATGCCCGCTTGCACTCATAGAAAAGCCAAAGCCGTCCTGACCGCAGCAAACACCGGGATGAAGAATGACCAGATCCCCAATCAGGCTGTGCTGGAGAACACAATTGGCACCGATATGGCAATTTCGACCAATACGTACATTTTGACCGACGACAGCATTTGCGCCGATTACCGTGCCTGCACCGATTTCCGCACCGGCGCCAATGCTTGCTCCGGGTTCGATGCAAACACCATCTTCAATTTTGGCAGCAGGATGGACATGGGCAGCCTGTGAAATTCCAGCTCCGGTCTCGAAATAGGCCATCGGCACCTTGGCCGTTGGATAGAAAGCGGAACTCGCATCAGAAAACGCCTGATAGGGATTCTTGACTTCGAGCGCGACAACGCCTTCGGGGACACGTTCCAGATAGCGCTTGGCGCAAATGACCGCGCTGGCCTTGGTCTGTTCCAGCAAGGGAACATATTTGGGATTGTCCAGAAAGGTGATCTGCCCCTCATGGGCATTGTCGATAGGCGCGACGGTCTCGATCATCAAGGACCCGTCTGCACCATCGGGCAAATTTGCTCCGATAATCTCAACGATTTGAGCGAGTGAAAGGGCATCGACTTTCTTGAAAAATGCAGGATCTGTCATGGTTGCTTTCAAAAAAAAGCCGCCGCCCATATGAGCAGCGGCTTTAGCCAATATTATAGTTCGCCTTAGAACGAGGACGCAGCACCGAAGCGGATAACCTGCGTTTCATCATAGTCTTCTTTGGTCAGGGCATAGCCATAATCGAGGCGCAGGCGACCAAACGGGCTGGCCCAGATTACACCGGCACCGATCGAAGAGCGGATGCTATGTTCATCATGGAACGTGCCACTCGCGGCATCCGAACCGAACAGGGTACCAGCGTCGGCAAAGACCGCACCACTCAACCCGACAGTATCAAGATATGGCAGCGGGAACTGCAACTCTGCGGTAGCATTGACGTAAGTCTTGCCGCCCAGCGCTTCCCCTGACGTGATATCGCGAGGACCAAAACCATAAGAAGCAAAGCCGCGGATCGTATCACCGCCCTGGTTGAAGGCATCAAGAAGACGAACATCTTCCCCGCCAAGCCCCTGAATATGGCCAGCACCGAAGCGCAACATGCCCACCAGGTTCCAGGCGGCATAGAGCTCGTGATAGTAACGCGCATCAACCGTGGACTTGATGAATTTGACATCGCCACCAAGGCCAGCAAATTCCTGCTGGAACTTGCCATAGATACCACTGGTCGGCGTCGTCATGCTGTCAAGCGTGTTATAGACCAGCGAGTAGCCGATGGACGATTTGAGTGTCTTGCCTTCGTCCTGGGCTTGCTCGATGGCAGGAGACGCACCGGACATGCCGTAATATTCATAGTCGGTGATCTGCTTCTGTTCGAGCGTGTAGAACGGGTTAATCGACAAAGCCTCGGTGATAGGCAAGCCAAAGCGCAAGGTTCCACCGATACGCTTGTAATCATACTCGCGATAATCGTTGTCATCATAGCTGCTGTGGAACAGATCAAATCCGGCCGACATCCGACGACCGAGGAAAAACGGCTCGGTAAAGGACAGCGCATAGGATTTGGAGGACGAACCACCCGAAGCGGACACTTTCAGATACTGACCGCGACCCATGAAGTTGGTTTCGGTCACTGCAATATCAGCAATGAAGCCATCGCTAGTAGAGTAACCGCCACCAAGGGTAACAGAGCCAGTGCCTTTTTCCTTCACATCGACATTCAGCACGACACGGTCAGGACTGCTGCCCGGCGCGGTGGTAACGTCGATTTTTTCAAAGAACCCAAGTGCATCAAGACGACGCTTCGCACGATCCAGCATGACCCGGTTGAAGGCATCGCCCTCAGCCATATCGAACTCACGACGGATAACATAATCGCGGGTACGGGTATTGCCGCGAATATTGATCCGCTCGACATAGGCCCGTGTTCCTTCATCGACCTGATAAACCAGATTGATGATTTTGTTTTCGTAATCACGATCAGCACGAGGTGTCACCCGAGCAAAGGCATAACCTGATTTCGAGATCTCGATAGTGATATCTTCGAGCGACTTAGAAACAGCATCCATGCTGTACACATCGCCACCATCGGTATGCACCTGTCTGCGCAGAGCTTCGGCATCCACTTCAGGCACGGCACTGTCAATCTCGACATCACCGATACGATATTGCTCACCCTCATCGACAGTAATCGCCACAAAGAAAACATTTCTTTCGCGATCGAGATCAGCGACGGAGGAAACAATCCGGAAATCGGCGTAACCATGATTGAGATAGAATTTGCGCAGGCGTTCTTCGTCGGCAGCAAGGCGATCAGCGTCATAAACGTCGTTTGACGTCAACCAGCTAAGCCAGCCGGTTTCCTTGGTTTTAAGAACATTGCGCAGACGACCGTCACTGAAAGCATTGTTCCCAAGAACAGAAACACGTGAAACAGGTGTCTTGCCACCTTCCACGATTTCAAAAACCAGATCGGCACGATTGCGACCAAGATCAATGATTTTGGGCTCGACGCGCGCGCCAAAGCGACCAGCGCGACGATAAGCTTCAAGAATACGCTGCACATCAGTCTGAATGCGGCTCTCGCTCAGAATACCGCGACTTTTCGAAGTCACAACCAGATCGAGATCCTTATCCTTGATGCGCTTGTTGCCTTCAAAGGCGATCCGGTTGATCACGGCGTTTTCCTGCACGGAAACAACCAGAGAAGAGCCGCTCATCCGAATATCGACATCTTTGAACAAGCCTGTCTGATATAGGGCCTTGAGCGATTCATCAATTTCATAAGCGCTTGAGCGCTGACCGGGCTTAAGTGTCAGATAAGACCGTATGGTATCATCCGAAACGCGGGCATTTCCCTTAACAACGACGCGGCTTACGCTTTGCGCGAATGCCGGACTAGCTGATAAAAAATCTATTGGCCCCAGCGGTACCCCTGCACTCAACACAGTTGCCAGTGCCGCTCCCCAAGCGATGGTCTTTAAGTTATTCATCAGCCCAAACACTCTTTTTGTTAAATCTTCAGATCGTTTTGGACGCAAATTGTCCACGAAATGGAATCTCTTTGACTACAAAGGTTTTACCGTGAATCCAGAAAGGATCAACCCCTTATAAGCTTTTGGCCCCACAAACATCACACTCAGTTGCCTATAAGCCACAAATTTCTGATAAATTCCAGTCGGCTAAAGTCATGTTCCCATATTTTTAGCAAATCAGTTTGACAGAAAAATTCGCGTTATATCGTTGAATGTCGCAAAGATCATAAGCGAAAATACAAGGGCCATTCCGATACGAAAACCCAGTTCCTGACTTTTCTCCGACAGCGGACGCCCACGGACAGCTTCGATCGCGTAGAAAACCAGATGCCCACCATCAAGCATCGGAATCGGAAACAGATTGATCAGCCCGATGCTGACAGACAGCATCGCCGACAGATTGACCAGCGCCACGATTCCGAGCGTTGCAACCTGACCGGAAACCTGGGCAACGCGAATTGGGCCACCCAATTGATCCGCATCTTCCTTGCCGACAAAGATCCGCGCGATATAGCCAAGGGTGTGCTTGACGATGAAATAGGTTTCCTCAACGCCTCCCCACATGGCCTCAACGGGTCCGAAGCGTTTTCGCACGACATCTTCCGGTTTTGCCTCGTGACGGATGCCCAGCACGCCAATTTTCTGCTTGTTGCCAAACTGATCCGTCACTTCTGTCCGACGCGGCGTGGTCATCAGGGTGACTTCCTGCCCTCCACGATCAACAACCACTTCCAGTGTCTCATTGGAGCTTAGCGCAACAACGCTTTGAACATCGGAGAAGGTTTCAATCTTCGCCCCATCAACGGACAGCATGACATCGCCCACCTGGAACCCGGCTTCCTCGGCAGCACTTCCCGGCACCACGCTATCGATACGAGCTGGCGTAATCGGTTTGCCATAAAGCAGCAACATCATCGCAAAAATGACAATAGAAAGGAGAAAATTGGCAAATGGCCCCGCCGCCACAATCGCCGCACGCGCCCAAAGCGGTTTATTCTGCAAGGCACCCTTGCTCTCTTCCTCATCCATTTGCTGCAAGGCATCGAAATCGGGAGTACTGGCGGCATTTTCGTCCCCGAGAAATTTCACATAACCGCCCAGAGGAATCATGGAAATTTTCCACCGCGTGCCATGCTTGTCATGAAACCCAAACAGTTCGGAACCGAAACCAATGGAGAATGTCTTGATCGTCACACCACACCAGCGACCGACCAGGAAGTGGCCAAGTTCATGAAAGAACACCACAATCATAAGGACAAACAGCGCAGGAATAACATAGCTCAACAAGCCGAAGCCTGCGGAAAAGGCGCTATTCAGAATATCCATGTCATTCTCCAGGTTGTTCGGGCGCGACAATAGCCTTCAGACTCTAAAGAAGGCTTAAATAGGGTGAAATTATGGAGAAATCAACCTGACAAGACAGCCCATGCCCCAAACGAAAAGTGCACGGCAAAACATGCGTTGATCCAATCCTCTAATGCATAAAATGAAGCGCGGAAGATCAGTCATCAAACATTGAGAGAAAACGCCCTGCGGCCCTGATTGCCTGATAGCTTGGATCATAGTCCTTGCTGAAATGCAGAAAGCCATGCAACACCGAAGGATAGAAATCGTAATAGTGGGACACATTCGCATCAACCAGTCGAGACGCGAGCCACCGGGTGTCATCGGCCAGACAATCACATTCGGCCTCACAAAGGTAAGCAGCAGGCAAACCCGAGAAATCGGCGTCCGATAGCTCTGCATAGGTCGGGTTGGTTCCATCCGGCAAATAGAATCCCCACAGACTGCTCATCCAGTCGGTTGCAAGCCCGGTTGTCCCGTCACCATAGGCAAGATGGGAACGCGTATCGAATTTGCGCCTGTAGCAACCGTAATAGAGCAAAAGGGCGACAATCGGCAGAGTAGCCTTCTCATCCCTGAGCCTCAAGGCTGCTGCAAGAGCAAGGTTGGCCCCTGCACTGTCGCCTGCCAGCACGATCTCGCAATCCTCCGAGTGTGCAATCTGCTTGATTTTCCCACAAACGGCATCAAGTGCCGCCGGATGCGGGTTTTCCGGCGCAAACGGATAACTGAGCGCCACCAATTCACATCCTGTCACTGCGGCCAGATCCGTCATGATGCTGCTATGGGTGATCACATTGCAGTTGACCCATCCTCCGCCGTGAATGAACAGGATGATACGCCTTGTTCCCTCTCGCATGAAACGTGGCACAAAGCGACGGCCAAGAGCAGAGTCCTCAATCATCACTTCATCCGCATGGCGCCCGACAAGCATTTGCCGCACCTCGGTATTCTTCTGGCGCAGGACATCCCAGCTCTCATTGGCATTCGGATCCGCTTTGTAGGAATGGCGTGCAGCGAGCTGCATGAGTTTCTTGTCAGGAGTGGCAGACATGGCAAAAGCTCCAAATAGAAATTATTCTGCAATCACGTGCCCAGACAGGCGCGCACAAACCGGATCAAAAACAGGTGTGTCTGTCCTGATGCTGCTAACAGAACCCCCAACGAAAGGACAGAGGACCCGGTCTGTTGAAAAGGAAGACCCTATTGTTCTTCAAAGTCCATCCTGAAGCAATCGTTCGGCCACCTCTCGTGCCGACTTGTCCAACGACAAAACGTCTTCGATGCCAGCCGCACTGGAATTTTCCCCTTTTTGAACAAAGGCTTCCATGGTCTGCTCAACAACCCTTGCGATTCCGCCGAATGAGACGCGTTTCTTGAGAAAAGCGGCAACAGCGATCTCGTTGGCGGCATTCATGATATTGGGCAGACTGCCACCTGCCTTCAACGCGTCCTTTGCAAGCTGCAAGCAGGGGAACTTGTCATAGTCCGGCAACTCAAAGGTAAATTGCGCAATCTCTGTGAGTGAAATCCGGTCGGTTTTTGCTGGGGCCCTTTCGGGCCAGGCCAAACAATGGGCAACAGGAATGCGCATGTCCGGAGCCCCCAGCTGGGCAAGCATCGACCCGTCACTATAACAAACGAGCCCATGGATGATCTGTTGCGGGTGAACAACCACCGTCAACCGGTCAGCAGCCAAGCCATAAAGGTGATGCGCCTCGATCAACTCAAGCCCCTTGTTCATCATTGAAGCGGAATCAATCGTGATTTTGGAGCCCATCGAGAAATTCGGATGTTTCATCGCCTGTTCAACGGTCGCCCCGGCAATTGCGTCCTTTTCCCATGTCCTGAACGGTCCACCCGATGCTGTCAGAATGATCTCGTCAATCTCGGACCGGTTATCACGTTCATAAACCTGAAAAACAGCACTATGCTCGGAATCCACCGGTAGAATTGGCTTGCCAAGCCTGGCCGCCGCCGCCATGACCAGGTCCCCGGCACAGACAAGAGCTTCCTTGTTGGCAAGTGCAACCTGATTACCAGCCTCAAGAGCAACCATGGTGGGCCGAATGCCTGCGGCTCCGACAATCGCACCGACAACGATATCGACTGAACGCGATGCGGCCTCTTCAACGGCAGAAGACCCCGCTCCAACCTCGATTCCGGAGCCGGAAAGCGCTTCCTTGAGATCCTGATAGCAAGCCTCATCGGCAACCACGGCAAATCGCGCACCGGTCTTGATCGCTGCTTTTGCAAGCTTTTCAACATTCCGATACGCTGTCAGCGCCTCAATTTGATATTTTTGAGGAGAGCCACTAACGATATCAATTGCCGAATCCCCAACCGAACCACTGGCGCCCAAAACGGATATCTTTTTCGGATCAAGCCCTGCACTCTCTTGAAATTGGGTCATCGTTTCGTTAGCTCATTCGTTTTTGAAATAAATTGACTGAAGAGACTGAGCCCCCGCCAAATCACCAGATCAGAAAACCTGTCGCAACAGAATGGATCGACCCACTCGCAAGCCCGATCATGCACGCAGCCACAACAGCAAACAGCAGCCCGTCAACACGATCCATGACACCACCATGCCCCGGAATGAGACTGCTCGAATCCTTTACCTTGAATATCCTTTTGATCTGAGACTCGGCAAGATCTCCCAATTGCGAAAGCACAGAAAGCCCACCCAGCATGACAACCAGCTTCAAGGTAGGCTCGATCTTCAGAAGAAAAGCCACGAGCAAGGCAAACCCGGTTCCAAGGACGAGCCCACCAATGGACCCAGACCATGTTTTCTTGGGCGAGACTCGCGTCCACAATTTCGGTCCCTTGACAATTTTCCCGGTGAAATAGGCCGCGACATCGGTCCCCCAGACAAGAGCAAACAGCACAAGGATCGCAGCAAACCCGAAATCGGAATCGAGTCGCAAGGCCAGAATCGCAAATCCGAAGCTGGAAGCATAGAGGATCCCCAGAGCTGTCCAGCGCGCCGCAGGGTAGCTACAGCGCACCAATGACAGGAACGCAGCTCCAAGCACCGGCAACACCAGTCCGGCCTGCCAGGCACCAAACCAGAGGCTTATCATCGAGCCCAACAGGCAGCCATAGCCAATGATGGCGGGCGTCCCAAGCGCTCGTTCACCAACAATCCGGACCCATTCCCAGAAAACCAAAATCGCAACAACACCGAAGAAGAGTGCGAACGCGATCCCTCCCCACCAGGTAACGGCAAAGGCCAGCACAGCAAGGACGACCCCCGACATCACTCGGACCGTCAGGTCCGACCATGGCGACTTTTTGTTGTTATTCTTCTCCTCCGCAGGTGTCGCGGATGCATCAAACAAATTCAGAACAGCTTCTCCCGTTCAAAAAACACATTGCCGTGACCATTCCATCACCAGCCTTATCCTCCAGAAGCAACTGCATTCTGTTCCAGCTCGACATCCTCTCTCTCGACACTGCCAAAACGCCTGTTGCGCCGACCATATTCGACCAGAACCAACTCCAACTGCTGCATATCGAATTCGGGCCAGTAACAATCGACGAAAACAAATTCGGAATAGGCCGCCTGCCAGAGCAGAAAGTTGCTCAGCCGCTGCTCGCCGCTGGTACGCACGATGACATCCGGGTCCGGAATTCCTCCGCTATAGAGCGACTGGGAAATGAGAGACTCGCTGATTTCATCCGGCTTCAAACGCCCGGCTTCGACCTCTTTGGCCAACTGGCGAAACGTATCCGTTATTTCCTGACGCGCACCATAGTTAAAGGCAATGATCAATGTCAGGCCAGTATTCTGGCATGTCAAATCCTCGGCCTTTTCAAGCAGCGACAAAATATCGTCCGCAAGCCCCAAACGGCTGCCGATGACAAGAACCCGCACATTCTGTTTGTGAAGGGTCGCCAAATCCCTTTTGATGAACAAGCGCAGCAATCCCATGAGATCACGCACTTCGCTGGCTGGACGAGACCAGTTTTCTGAACTGAAGGCGTAAAGGGTAAGATACTCGATCCCCAACTGGCTCGCATTGGAAACGATCTCACGAACCGCAACGACACCTTGCCGGTGACCATGCGTCCGGGTCAGATTTCGTGCCTTTGCCCAACGGCCATTCCCATCCATGATAACGGCCAAGTGGCGAGGAATCACCATGGTTTCGGGAACGAAAGTGCCCGCTAAGCGCGTTTGGCCAGCCATATATTCTGTCCTTTTGGTTGCGTCGGTCGGTTTGCCAAACCGGACATGCTGTCTAAATCAGCAAAGAAGCTCGAACAAGATTGTGGCCGAAAAGCAATTAAAAGGCTTTCCAGCCAGATTGTTCACAACCTGGCCGCTTCACATGCCAGGTTCCCGGGCAAGATGTCGTCACGAGGCAGAACACCTGACCCGAGGCAAACGGCCTCTAGACCTGCATGATTTCGGCTTCTTTTGCCTCAACCATTTTGTCGACCTGCGCTACATACTTGTCGGTCATTTCCTGAATTTCGTCGTTATAGACGCGAACATCGTCCTCGCTCATGCCATCCTTTTCGGCCTTCTTGCACATGTCCATACCGTCACGACGCACGTGGCGCACGGCTACCTTGGCATTCTCCGAATAGGAATGAGCGATCTTGACCATTTCCTGACGACGCTCTTCGTTGAGCTCAGGAATGGGCAGACGCAGCAATTGACCATCTGTCACCGGGTTGATGCCGATGTTGGATTCGCGGATCGCTTTTTCAACAGCTCCGACCATGCCCTTGTCCCAGACCTGGATCGACAACATGCGAGGCTCCGGAACGGACACAGTACCCACCTGATTGATCGGCATGGACTGGCCATATGCTTCGACCGTGATAGGGTCGAGCAGGTTGACAGATGCGCGCCCGGTCCTCAAGCCAGAAAGATCTGATTTGAGAACGGCAACAGCACCTTTCATTCGGCGCTCAAGATCATCAAGATCCAGTTCTTCGGAAGACATGATTAAGCCTCACATAGTTTCGGTTTTCATTCTGGAAGACACGGCCATGGCCCGGATCGGGCACGACATGACATCATCCTCCCACCTTGAACATTCGCAATCACACCCCTCGTGTGAAAGCGTATCCTGTGGTTGCGTCAAAACGCGTTTTGTAACGTGGAGCCAGAAACACGTTAGCCCGAAACCACAGTAGCACGCCCACGACCCTGCAAAATCTCGACGAGTCCGTTGGGTTCATGCATTGAATAGACAATTATCGGGATATTTGCCTCTTGAGCAAGGGAAATCGCGGCTGCATCCATAACCTTGAGTCCCTGTTTTAGCACTTCGTTGTAGCTAATACTCTCATATCGGATTGCATCGGGATCCTTGTGAGGGTCGGCGGAGTAGACGCCATCGACCTGGGTTCCCTTCAAGACCGCATCGCATTGCATTTCTGCGGCACGCAAAGCGGCTCCGGAGTCAGTGGTTACAAACGGATTGCCCGTACCCGCAGCAAACAGCACAACCTTGCCAGCCTCAAGATAGGCCTTGGCATTGCGCTGGGTAAATGGCTCACAAATTTCGTCCATGGCAATTGCAGACATCGGAACCGCATCGATATCGATGTCTTCGAGGGCATTTGTCATCGCAAGGCAGTTCATGACCGTTGCCAGCATGCCCATGTGATCGCCTCGCACGCGATCACCACCCTTGGCCGCCACGGAGACGCCGCGGAAGATATTGCCGCCCCCAATAACCACGCAAACCTCAGCACCAAGAGCACGGACTTCGGCGATCTCGGCCGCTACGCGCGCAACCATTTTCTGATCGATTCCGAAAGACTGCTCTCCCATCAATGCTTCGCCGGAGATCTTCAGCAAAACACGCTTATATTTCAGGTTTCCCATATGTCGGCTACCCCACCAGAATTGGGTCAATCACTTTGCAGTCAGCCTGACGCAGAACTGGCAGGGAACCAGACAGCGCGACATCCAGCAAACAAACAATGACCGGAAGAAAAGCTGCTTCTCCATACACGAAGGGCGCTGGTTCGTCATCCCCAGCGCCCCTTTTTTTTCACGATTCTATGCCAAGTCGCATGATGTGTGACATGAGTCAGGATTTGCCAGATGCCGCAGCAACTTCAGCAGCGAAATCCTCTTCCTTTTTCTCGATGCCTTCACCCAGAGCGAAGCGGGCAAAAGAAATGAGTTTGATCGGAGCGCCAACTTCCTTCTCGGCATTCTTGATAGCCTGTTCGACAGTGTTTTCACCATCGATAACGAAGGTCTGTTTGAGCAGAACAACTTCCTCGAAGAATTTGCGCATACGACCTTCAACCATTTTTTCAATGATGTTTTCAGGTTTGCCAGATTCACGAGCCTGTTCGGAGAAAACAGCTTTTTCGCGCTCTACAGCAGCCGGGTCAACTTCCTCGGTGGTTGCAGCCAAAGGATTGGTAGCCGCGATATGCATTGCGATCTGCTTGCCAAGTGCGTCAAGTTTCTCTGCATCACCGTCTGATTCCAGAGCAACCAGCACACCAAGACGACCAAGTCCAGGTGCCGTTGCGCTGTGCATGTAAGAGGCAACAACACCCTTATCAACACTCAACACCTGACCGCGACGCAAGTTCATGTTTTCGCCGATGGTTGCAACCGCGTTGGTGATCGTTTCTTCAACGGTTCCACCTTCCGGATATTTGGCAGCCAGAATGTCTTCCAGTTTGTCGCCTGCTTCGATAACAACAGAAGCAACATTGCGAGCAAGTGTCTGGAACTGATCGTTACGGGAAACAAAGTCTGTTTCAGCATTCAGTTCAGCCAGAGCGGCCTTGTTGCCTTCGCCTGCAATCGCGATCAAGCCTTCAGCAGCAATACGACCGGATTTCTTCGCAGCCTTCGCCAGGCCCTTGGTGCGCAACCAATCGATTGCAGCTTCCATGTCGCCGTCGGTTTCAGACAGAGCCTTTTTGCAGTCCATCATGCCAGCGCCAGAAGTCTCGCGCAGCTCTTTTACCATTGATGCCGTAATCGCCATTGCAGCCTCACGTCCTTTATTTAAACTAGCCAAAAACTTTCCGATGCATCCCGGAAAGCCAAATTGAATATCGCAAGGGGCAAGCCCCATGGAATCATCTCAAGCCAAGAAATTGAAGACACACTTCATGCAGATTGTGCAAAAGGAATGCGTCAGCTCGGCTCATATCAGGCTTGTCATGTTTCAACCATCAGCACCTTTCCGGGTGACGATGGTGGGGCAAGGCTTACACAGCCCGATCTCCAAACAAGCCACAAGCCGCCCGCGCAAAACCCGGACGGCCAACTTCTCAATTTCAGAGCATGCGCCCCGAATCTTTTCGAAATGAGATACACCGGCCCAAAGCTGACAGGCTTTTAAGACAGGAATATGTATCTCGACCGAAGTTAGTCTTTTGCTTCTTCGGCTTCAGCGGAAGGCTCACCTTCAGCAACAACGGCTTCGGCAGCAGCTTCCTCAGCGCCTTCCTCTTCGAGATCTTCATCATCGAATGCAGGCTCAAGCAAACCGTCTTCAGATGCGCCAATATCAACGCCGGCTTCGCCAGCAGAACGGGAAATCCCGTCAATGGCAGCAGCAACGATCAGGTCGCAATAAAGGGAAATGGCGCGCGCAGCATCATCATTGCCCGGAACAGGGAAATCGATATTGTCCGGATCGCAGTTGGTATCAACAACAGCAGCCACAGGAATTCCAAGGCGACGTGCTTCATGAATAGCGATGTCTTCCTTGTTGGTATCGATAACGAAAATCAGGTCTGGAACACCGCCCATATCCTTGATACCACCCAAAGCGCGTTCCAGCTTGTCGCGCTCACGGGTCAGGGTCAGGCGTTCTTTCTTGGTGAAGCCCTGTGCTTCTGCGTCAAGCAGTTCGTCAAGCTTGCGCAGGCGCTGAATGGACTGGGTGATGGTTTTCCAGTTGGTCAGCATTCCGCCGAGCCAGCGGGAGTTGACATAATACTGAGCAGCAGCCTTGGCAGCTTCAGCAACCGGACCGGAAGCCTGACGCTTGGTGCCAACGATCAGCACGCGACCGCCGCGAGCAACGGTATCGGAAACCGCTTTCAGCGCATCGTTCATAAGAGGAACGGTCTGGGACAGGTCGAGAATATGGATATTGTTGCGGGCGCCGAAAATGTATTTGCCCATTTTCGGGTTCCAGCGGTGGGTCTGGTGACCAAAATGCACGCCTGCTTCAAGCAGTGAGCGCATGGATACTTCAGGAAGTGCCATGTGATAAATTCCTTTACCGGTTTAACCTCTGCGGGAAGTGGCCAGATTGGGCACCGGTTGGATCACAGCACATGTCTCCATGCTGCAACCCTGATCCCGCATGTGGATTCGACGGGCCTTATAGGCGGAACAATCGCACAATGCAAGGAAGAATGTGACAATTCGGGGAAAAGCAGCCCCATCGCGCGAAATTTGTGACGCTCGATGACCGCTCTTGCCAAGCCTGCCCTGGGCCCGAGCTTAACGACATTGCGGCATGGCCAAACACTGGAACCACATCCGCCAACGCTTCAACTGCCATCAGCTGATGGCGGCCCGAAAGGAAGCAGGCATCACACCGGTTCCGGTTTTGAAGCTGCGCGAAAAGTGGCTCTGCGAGCTGAAACCACAGGCATCGGCCACCTGCGCAAGCGGCTCGCCTGCCCGGATCATATCTTTTGCCCGCTCGACACGCCGGTGTGCCAGATAGCGAGAGGGAGAAACCCCACAGCTTTGCTTGAAACTGCGTTGAAGATGAAACTCGCTGAGCCCGGCAATCTCGGCCAGCTCCCGAAGTTTGACCACGTCCCCGAGATGCGCTTCGATATAATCCTGCACCTTTCTTTGAACCGAAAGGGAAAGCCCACCCTTGATCGGCTTGACCCTTTGATCATGAAATCGTTTTTGCGCAAGAATGTCCGCGACAAGATCAAACATCACCTCTTGCGCCAACAGCTGATCCTGCTGGCATGTGGCTTCGAACAGCCTGGAGAATGGCGCTATCAGGCCTTCCGGCTCCGCATATGTGACGTCTGCCAATTGCAGAAGGCTCCCGTCACGATCCATCATTTCGCTATAGCAGCGGCGCAACTCTTCATCCGGCAGATAGAGATGCATCATAATCAGCGGACCATCGATGCGCCATTCAGAGCTATGACCTTGAGGGAAAATCGAAAAAGCGCCGGGCCAACCATGGATCGGAGCTTGATCCACGCGCCAGACATCCTGCCCATCGCGCACGTAAAAACTGAAAGCATGACCTTCCAGCTTGTCATATTGCACATGGTCATTCGAATTGCTCCAGATCGCGCAGGACCGACCAAAGCCCAGATCAAGGCTTCCATGGGTTATCGCCGTGGAATGCTCTTGCAGAAATCCGTAAACTGAATTGCCTTTTTGCTTCATGGGTCCACGCATTTTCGCCGGTTTGGTTGATAAGCCATATTTATCATCCCCTCGGCATTGATCAAAGTGAAGAATGCAAGAAAGCTTTATTTCACCGCAAGATTATGCAAAAGCCGAATGCACGATTGCACTAGAACAGCCTTCTCAAGCGAAAGGCTTTCAGATGATTCCGTTTCTTTTCATTTCCACCGTTCTGATATGGGGTACCACCTGGTATGCGATCGCGTTGCAGACAGGCCCCGTCCCCGCACTGGTCTCCATATTCTATCGTTTCGCCGTTGCCAGTCTCATCTTTCTGGCCATTCTGTTGGTGACAAGACGACTGCGCGTACCCAGAAAAGACCATCAGATCTGGCTGATTGCCCAGGCTTTGTGCCTGTTCAGCCTCAATTTCATCTGTTTCTATTTTGCAGTCGAATTCATCCCGTCAGGGCTTGAATCGGTCATCTTTTCATTGGCAACGATATTTAATGCGATCAATGCCCGCATCTTCTATGGAGACAGGATCACCAAACAGGTTCTGATTGCCAGTGGCCTTGGTGTGACAGGCCTTATCCTGCTGTTCGGACGAGACATTCTGGACGCCGACAGCTCAGGCACACTGCAAGGAGTAGCACTTGCGATGCTTGGTACCATGCTTTTCTCTCTGGGCAATATGGTCTCGCGCCGCAACAGCAAGGCTGGCATTTCTCCCACCATGGCCAATGCGTGGGGCATGGGCTACGGAGCCCTTGTTCTGCTGGGACTGATCACCATTACAGGCACTCCGATCATTCTGCCGACAGAAGGTCTCTATATCGGTGCCCTGCTCTATCTTGCCATTTTTGGCTCGATCATTGCCTTTACGACCTATCTCATTCTGGTCGCCCGGATCGGGTCTGCCAAATCAGCCTATTTGACGGTCCTGTTCCCGATCATAGCATTGGCCATCTCGACCATTTTCGAAGGATATGTATGGCATTGGAGTTCGGTCCTTGGTCTGGCGCTCGCGCTGGCCGGCAATCTGGTCATGTTTGCCCCCAAACAGGCCAAAGCCAAACTCGAAACCACCAGGGGCAATGGCGAAGCTCCCGAAAGCCTGTCTCCTGCCAACTGACAGACGCCTTGTAACCGCCCCTTCAGAAGGGGCGGTCATCACGATTGCCCATCCAGAGAAGCGTTTCCCTCAACGCACTATCCAGCTCTGTATGCGGCTCTGACCCGAGAAATGCGACGAGGCGATCATTCTCCAGCTTCAACTCGTTTTTCCAGTATGGCTCAATCTCAACGACTTCCCGCGCAAAACCGACAAGGGGTGCCAACACCCGCATAAGCCACCACGGAAATGCCCTCAACTTGACATCATGCCCGGAAACGCGCGCGATGCCTTCGATCAGCTCCATCCCGGTGCGGTCATAATGCCCCGCGAAAACGAACTCATCAAAGGATTGCAGAGCCTCCTCTCGCACCAACAGTCGAGCAAAGGTCTCTGCCAGATCCGGCATATAGGCCCAGCTGTGACCAACATCCACGGCCAATCGGGTCACCCTCCTGACCGGGCGGCCGGGTTTGACCATCGCTTGCGCGAACCATGTTGACCGGACCTCTGGGCCGAAGAAGTCCCCAGCCCTCAAGATCAACACAGGCACAGTTTCCGACGCGTCCCGGAGGCGCTTTTCAAGAGCGATCCGGATCCTTCCCTTTCGGCAAATACCGTCCTGTCTTGTACCACTCACAACACGATGGGTTTTTGCGGGATCAAAATTATAGACCGTACCGGGCAGCACAATCCTCGCCCCTCCCACAGCTTTGGCCGCGGCAATCGTATTATCGATCATGGGCAGCACGACCTTGTCCCAGTTGCGATATCCGGGAGGATTGACACCATGGAAAATCACCGACGCATCCTTTGCCGCCGCTATCACGTCATCCCTGACAAGCGCGTCACCCGCGACCCAGTCCACGCCCTCAAGGCCGCTCTTGCCAGCCTTTGGCACATCGCGGACCATGGCCCGCACCTTCCAACCATCTGCTAGCAGCGCCTTGGCAACTGCCCCGCCGACACCACCGGTCGCACCCAAAATCAATATGCTTTTCTTTGTACGCATTGTCCTATCCGTTCCGATCTCTCATGGGCATTGCTGTTTCGCCCCTCATGGTTTGACTGGATTGTCTGCCTGAAAGGATCGAAAATAAATTGCGAATAAACCTTCATTTGCTAGAATAAATTTTATGAGCAAACTGATTTCATGGGATGACCAGCACTGTTTTCTGACGGTCCTTCAAGAAGGCAGCCTGTCGGCAGCGGCGCGCAAGCTTGGCGTTTCCCAACCCACGGTCAGAACCCGTATTGCCAGATTGGAAGAGGCTGTGGGCGCAACGCTTTTTACGCGCTCGATCAACGGCCTGATTCCGACAGATCACGCCCGCGATCTTTTCCAGTCGGTCCATTCCATGGCGTTGGCATCCGATGAATTTGTCCGCCGAGCATCAGCACCTGTTGGCGAAATCGCAGGCACTGTCAGGTTGAGCATGCCCGAAGCCATGGGAACCGAAATCGTTCCCTTCATGCTGGCGAGAGCACGGGATGATCATCCGGCACTGCAAATCGAGCTGGAATTGAGCAATCGCCCGGCAGATCTTCTCCAGCGTGAAGTCGATATTGCGGTCAGAACCACACCGCCAAAACAGGATGCACTGGTCGCCCACAAAGTCGCCTCCATCCCCCTTTGCTATTTCGCCAGCCACGGTTACATCGCCCGCCATGGCGAACCGCAAACATTGGCAGATCTCAAATCCCACACCATCATCGGGCCGGACCGTAACCAAAGCGATCTGAAACTGGCGAAAAGGATCGGCCTTGACCTTGACATCCGTCCCGCCATCAGAACAGACAGCCACCCGGCACAAATCGCGGCAACGGTCGCAGGTCTCGGGATTGGCATCATGCAAATGCCAATTGGCAGGAAATACCCTGACTTGAAACAAATTCTGACGAGCCAGACCGTTTATCGGATGGACACATGGATTGTCACCCACGAGGATTTACGCAACATTCCCAAGATCAGATATGTCTTTGACACTCTGGTAACGGCCTTCATGGACTTGTGAAAGCATACGCCCGACAACAGCCATGACGCGACAGGAAAAGACGGCTTCAGAACGCCCCGACCTGAACATCAAAAACACCGGGAATGGCCTTCAGCGCGCGCCCCACTTCAGGCGAGACATAATATTTGCCACTCAGCCGCATTTCCACTTCGCAAGTGCCCTCATCGAGCATAACGATGACGGACACCTCGCCATCACCGCGGTTATCAAGCTGCGCCTTGAGCGAATGAAGCGGCTTGGGATCCCGCACGAAAACACGCATAGCCTTGCGAACATTATCGCTTTCAAGAGGGCGGACATTGTTGATCCGCACCGACACCCCCTCGGGGCGTTCATCCGCGCCGACCTCCAGAATAACGGTCTTGCCAGGTTCCAGCATGTCACGGAACCTGTGAAGCGCTTCGGAAAACAAAACCGCTTCATACTGCCCGGTTGGATCGGAAATCGTTATGATCCCCATACGATTGCCGGTTTTGGTCTTGCGCTCCTGCCGACCGGTAATGGTGCCGGCCAGACGTCCTGCACTTGCGCCCTGCTTCACAGCCGCTTCAAACTGTTGCCAAAGCTGAATGCGCATTTTCTCAAGCTGCGGAATATAGTCATCCAGAGGATGGGCCGAAAGATAGAAGCCAATGGCACTATGCTCTCGTTGAAGTTTTTCCTCGCTCGTCCATGGACGCATATCGGGCAATGGCAGCGGAGCGTCTTCCTCTTCCCCGAACAAGCCGCCCTGCCCTGATGACGCATCCCGCCGATGGCTCACCGCTTCCCCCATGATCACATCGATGGACGCGACGACCTGTGCCCTGTTGGGGTTGAGAATATCGAAGGTTCCCGCAGCGGCCAGATTTTCAATCGTGCGCTTGTTGAGAATGCGGGGATTGATCCGCCTAGCAAAATCAGCCAGATCCTTGAAGGGATTGTCCCCGCGCACTTCGACAATATGCTCGGCGGCCTGATGTCCGACACCCTTGATCGCGGCCATGGAATACAGGATGGCTCCATCTCGAACCACGAACTCGACACCGGAGTCGTTGATCGAAGGCGGACGCACATCAATACCCAAACGGATTGCATCGCGACGGAACTCGGAGAGCTTGTCCGTGTTGTTCATGTCGAGCGTCATGATCGCCGCCAGAAATTCGACCGGATAATTGGCTTTGACAAAGGCAGTTTGATAGGCCACCAGAGCATAGGCGGCGGCGTGTGACTTGTTGAAGCCATAGTCGGCAAATTTCGCCACAAGGTCATAGATCTCGGATGCCTGTTCGCGACTGACACCCCGTTCCTCGGCCCCGTCGCAGAAGCGAACCCGCTGCTTTTCCATCTCTTCGCGGATCTTCTTGCCCATCGCCCGGCGCAGCATATCTGCTTCACCCAGCGAATAGCCCGACAGGATCTGCGCGATCTGCATCACCTGTTCCTGATAGATGATGATGCCGTAGGTTTCCTTCAGAACCGGCTCCAGCAGCTCATGCATATAGTCCGGCTTTTCCTCACCACGCTTACGCGCGCAATAGACCGGAATATTGGCCATGGGACCGGGACGATAGAGCGCCACAATAGCAATGATGTCCTCGAACTGGTCGGGCTGCATGTCAAGCAGCGCCTTGCGCATCCCCATACTTTCAAGCTGGAATACACCAACCGTCTCACCCTTGGTCAGGATTTCATAGGACTTCTTGTCGTCAATGGGGATCTCCGAAAGATTGAGATCAATGCCGCGGTTCTTGATAAAGCGCACGGCCGTTTGCAGAACCGTGAGCGTCTTGAGGCCCAAAAAGTCAAACTTGACGAGGCCGGTTTTCTCAACCCACTTCATGTTGAACTGGGTAACCGGCATGTCCGAACGCGGATCGCGATACATCGGCACCAACCGGTCAAGGGAGCGATCCCCGATGACGATGCCCGCCGCGTGGGTCGAGGTATGCCGGTACAGCCCCTCCAGCTTGAGCGAAATGGAAATCAGGCGATCAACGATTTCCTCTTCCTTGCGTGCATCGACCAGTCTTGGTTCCTGTTCGAGCGCCTCAGGAAGGGACACCGAAACGGCCCCCTTCATTGGCACAAGCTTGCACAACTTGTCGACCTGCCCGAAAGGCATTTGCAAAACGCGCCCGACGTCACGCAACACCATCCGAGCTTGCAAGGTACCGTAGGTGATGATCTGACCGACATTGTTCCAGCCATATTTCTGCTGGACATAATGAATAACCTCCTCGCGCCGATCCTGACAGAAGTCGATGTCAAAGTCGGGCATCGAGACTCGTTCCGGATTGAGGAACCTCTCGAACAGCAAGGCAAAGCGCAAGGGGTCAAGGTCAGTGATGGTCAGAGACCACGCAACGACCGAACCCGCACCCGATCCACGTCCGGGCCCGACAGGAATCCCATGTTCCTTGGCCCACTTGATGAAATCGGCAACGATAAGAAAGTAGCCCGGAAACTTCATAGAAATGATGATACCCAGCTCGAAGTCTAGACGATCCCAATAGTCCTGCTCCGTCTTGCCCGGCGCCAGCCCGTGAACATCCAGCCGCCGCTGAAGACCTTCTTTTGCCTGACGGCTCAATTCGGCAGCCTCGTGCCGCTCCGCCTCTTCCGCGTAGGCATCAGCACCGGCGAACCGCGGCAACAATGGCGCGACGGTTCGCACGCGTGTATGACAACGACGGGCAATTTCAATGGAGTTTTCGAGCGCCTCGGGCAAATCCGAGAAAAGCTCTGCCATTTCATCCTGACTCTTGAAATAATGCTCTGGCGTGACCTGACGCCTGTCGCTCTGAATGAGAACCTTGCCCTCGGCAATCGCAAGCAGGGCATCATGGGCCTCGTAATCGTCCCGCTCGGCAAAATAGACATCATTGGTCGCGACAAGCGGGATTTCCAGTTGATAGGCAAGATCCAGCAAATCCGGCTCAACAATCGCTTCATGCGCCATGCCATGACGCATGACTTCAACATAAAGCCGATCTCCAAAAACCGCCTTCAACTGAACAAGTCGCTCGGACGCCCGGTCAGTATGATGATTGGCCAAAAGCCGATCAACAGGCCCGTTACCGCCACCGGTAAGACAGATGATCCCCTCACCAAGCTCTTGCAAATCGGCAATTGTCACATGAGGATCTTGTTCATCTTCGGGAGAAAGATAGGAGCGTGAAATCAAAAGTTGAAGATTTGCCCAACCTTCATCCGTTGCAGCCAGAAGCACCATGGTTGGCAACGCGGTATGCCCGTGACCATTCTGGTCGCCATCCTTGAAATCAACTTCGACCTGGCAGCCCATGATCGGCTGCAAGCCATCCGACACAGACTTTTCGGAAAACTCCAGTGCCCCGAACATGTTGCGGGTGTCAGTGATGGCGACCGCAGGCATGTTTTCGGCAATCGACTTCTTGATGACTTTTCCAACAGGCAAGGAGCCTTCAAGAAGAGAATAGGCTGAGTGAACATGAAGATGCACAAACTTGAGACCGCCAGACAACCCCTTCATAAACAAAGCTCCCTTCCAAACCGCATTCAAAGCACGATCGGCACTGACCCACCCGAGAGAATCGGCACCAAGAGCATTAGAATAGGCAACCGGTCACTCACTGACAAAGCGGTTCGATGAACTTGTCCCCGTAATCGACATCAACCAAAATGCAATCGATGCCGTATCCTTCATAGCCACACACTCGAAATGCAGAGCATAAACCCCTCCGCCGGACCAGCGTGGTGATGCTCGGCAGCAACATCAAACCAGAACTTGTGCCCATACACCAATCATAGTCATGAAGGTAATCAGTGAACCCAAAGCCAGAACGTCACGAATAATCATTACAGCATCTCCATTTTGTTCCCTTTTCTCCCCTATAATGTATTCGTTTTGTTCTTTTTGCAAGCGGATTTTCTTAATCTTCACAACCGCATTTTATTACAATTTTTCAATTAGTTAGAAGAAGCCGCAATTGATTTATTCACATTGAGTGCAAATTGGAACATATCCGCGCAGCTTCATCCACACCGGTTGAAAAGGTCAGAACAGCTTGTGGAAACAATCGGGTGATTTCCACAAAGCTTTCACAGCTTGTTTGAGAGTTGTGAACGGCTAAGGCAATACGGTCCCGACACGGCTCTTAGAAAGGCCATGGCGTCCACCGCATGGAGGAGGAATGAAAAGACACTCGATTAGAGCGCTCGATCTGACCAATCGGGATAAGATATCAAAGCTCGACGATTTTGCCGTCAACGAGCGTAATCTGCCGGTCCATACGTTCGGCAAGAAACAGATTATGCGTGGCGACCAGAGCAGCGATACCCGATTGCTTGACCAAAGCATTGAGCGCCTTGAAGACATAGTCAGACGTTGTCGGATCAAGATTGCCCGTCGGCTCATCAGCCAGCAAGACACGCGGAGCATTTGCCATGGCTCTGGCAATGGCAACCCGCTGCTGTTCACCGCCAGACAATTCGGCTGGCCGATGATCTGCCCGATGCTCGATTTTCATGTAGCTTAAAAGCTCTCTCGACCGGGCCCCGGCCTCTTGGCGATCCTCACCGCAAATCAATTGCGGCAGCATGACATTTTCAAGCGCGGTGAATTCTGCCATCAAATGATGGAATTGATAGACAAAACCAATCTCATTGCGTCGGGTCAATGTCCGGGACCTGTCAGACGCTTCACTCTGAGGCATGTCAGCGATATAGACTTCGCCTTCGGTTGGTCGCTCCAGAAGCCCGGCGATATGAAGTAGTGTCGACTTGCCAGCCCCAGACGGGGCGACCAATGCCACCATTTCACCCGCGTAAACGGTCAGCTCAGCTCCATCCAGAACGACAAGTTGCTTGTCGCCTTGAACATAACTCTTGGAAATGGCATCCAGCCTCAGCAAGGGTTCAGAAACGCCTTGCGAAGACTCAGGACGCGTTCTTTCTTCATCAATCCCCGCAACCGGTCGCAGATCTTCACGCTCCGGCTCCGGTGTCCCCGATTCCTGAGCCAGTTCATGCCCCAATGCCTCGCTCGATGAGAGGGAAGCACCGCTCGATGAACGAGGCATCACCGCAATGGAACGGACCGGAGGGTCGGGATACGGCGTTGCCGCCTCCCCTTGATCGAGCGCTGGTTTCTTTTCGGCCTTCAGATCTGGCAGCACCCTGTCAGCCCTCTCGATCTGTTCGACCTTGGCATCGGCACCTGACCTTTTTTCAGCTTTCGCCCGCTCCTTGTCCGAGAGGACAGGCCAGAAAAAACTTTTCTTATTCATACCGAAGCGCCTCCACCGGATCGAGAGTAGCGGCGCGCCAGGCAGGATAGATGGTCGCGAGGAAAGAGAGCAACAAGGCGATGACCACGACGGAGACAGTCTCGGAAACATTCATCTCGGCGGGCAGCTTTGAGAGGAAATAAAGCTCAGGCGAGAAAAGCTCGGTGCGTGTGATCCAGGAAACGAATTGGCGTATCGATTCGATATTGAGGCACACGACAAGCCCCAGTATGAACCCGGCAGCCGTCCCGACGAAACCGATTGCCGCACCGGTGATCATGAATATCCGCATGATCGAGGCACGCGTCGCCCCCATGGTGCGCAAAATGGCGATATCACTCCCCTTGTCCTTCACCAGCATGATGAGGCCCGAAATGATATTGAGAGCAGCGACCAGCACGATAAGAGTCAGGATGATGAACATCAGATTTCGCTCGACCTCCAGAGCCGAGAAGAAGGTCACATTCCGGAACCGCCAGTCGGTGACAAATATCTGCCGCCCCACGGCCTCCTCGACTGCCGGCCGAACGGCTCCCACCTGATCGGGATCATCGAGATAGACCTCGATTGCCGAGACCTTGTCTTCCTGATTGAAATAGAGTTGCGCATCGCTCAGAGGCATGAAAATGAAACTGCTGTCATATTCGCTCATGCCGATCTCGAACACTGCCCGAACCGGATAGGACTTGATCCTCGGCGCAACACCCATGGGAGTCACCGCACCCTTGGGCGAAATCAGCGTAACGCGGTCGCCCGCGATCACGCCAAGGGAGCGAGCCAGCCGGGAGCCAAGCGCCACACCTTCGGAAGTGTCGAAGTCCGCAAAGCTGCCCTGAAGAACATTGCTCGAGACAAGTTTGAGCTTGTCGATGCTGTCTTTCGACATCCCCCGCACGAGCGCACCAACCGCGCCCCCTGCCCCGGATGCCAAAATCTGTCCCTCGACAAACGGAACCGCAAAGGATACGCCATTCACCCCCTCAACGCGCTGGGTGATCGCATCATAGTCGGTGAGATCCGCGTCAACAGGCTGAATCACGAGATGTCCGTTAATGCCCAGGATCTTGTCCAGCAATTCGGTCCGGAAACCGTTCATGACCGCCATGACAATGATCAGCGTTGCTACGCCAAGCATAATGCCAAAAAAGGAAAGCCAGGAAATGACAGAGATGAAGGCATCGCGCCGCCGCGAGCGCAAATATCGAAATGCCATCATCCATTCAAACATCGCAAATGGTGACTGGGCCTTTGGGGCGGACATTCACTTCTCCAGACATGAGCATCCGAGGTGAAGCCTCGCCCGGATGCTCATAATTATTGTCGAATCAATTCTCCGCGATAATACGATCTACCACCGCATCAAGGGAAACCATTTCACGTTCGCCCGTTGCCCGATCCTTGATTTCCACCTCATTGGACTTCAGACCGCGCGGACCAACAATGAGCTGTGTTGGCAGGCCTATCAGGTCCATGGTGGCAAATTTCGCCCCGGCCTGACCGGCACGGTCATCATAGAGAACATCAAATCCGGCATTTCCAAGGCGCTCGTAAAGCTGATCACAAACGGCTGTGGTTTCTTCATTGTCAGCCTTCATATTGATGAGGCCAATATCGAACGGAGCCACGGACTTTGGCCAGATGATGCCATTCTCATCGTGGCTGGCTTCGATGATCCCACCCAGCAGGCGCGACACGCCAACACCATAGGAGCCCATGTGAACCGGATATTCCTTGCCATCGGCAGCCATCACGCTAGCTCCCATTGGCTCTGAGTATTTGGTGCCGAAATAGAAGATATGCCCTACCTCGATGCCCCGCGCAGCAATCCGATCCGCTTCGGGAATCGCATTGAATTCTGCTTCGTCATGCATTTCATCGGTTGCGGCATATTCATTGGTCCAGTCAGCAACAATACCGGACAGATCCCCATTGAAATCCAGATCTTCGCCAGGCACTTCCTTGGCAAGATAATTCTTGTGACAGAAAACCTCACTCTCACCGGTATCGGCAAGAATGATGAATTCATGGCTGAGATTGCCACCAATAGGCCCCGTGTCTGCTTTCATTGGGATCGCGGTCATACCGAGCCGCTTGAAGGTGCGCAAATAGGCCACAAACATCCGGTAGTAGGCCTCGCGTGCGCGATCCTCATCCATATCGAAGCTATAGGCATCCTTCATCAGGAATTCGCGACCACGCATCACGCCGAAACGAGGACGTATCTCGTCACGGAATTTCCACTGAATATGGTAGAGATTGAGCGGCAGATCCTTGTAGGACTTCACGAAGGTCCGGAAAATGTCCGTTATCATTTCCTCGTTGGTCGGGCCAAACAGCATGTCGCGCTCGTGTCGATCAACGATTCGCAGCATTTCCTTGCCATAGTCGTCGTAACGTCCACTTTCCTTCCAGAGTTCGGCCGGCTGCATGGTCGGCATCAAGAGCTCCACAGCACCGGAACGGTTCTGTTCTTCCCGCACGATCTGCTCGACCTTGCGCAACACGCGCAGCCCCAAAGGCAGCCAGCTATAGATTCCGGCTTGCTGCTGTCGGATCATGCCGGCCCGCAACATGTAACGATGCGAGACTATCTCGGCCTCTTTCGGAGTTTCCTTGAGGATTGGAAGAAAATAACGGGAGAGACGCATCGGATTCGGCTCTTTCTTTCAAATGAACAAAATTGCAATGGGCATGCATGTCGTCGAAAAACACAGACAAACATCCACCAAAGCCCTGTTGGGTTCGTGTTAGCGGTCTTTATAAACCGAGAATGCAATAGGAACATCAATTATCGAAAAAAGATCCCTAAGTGCGACTTTTTGCACAGGATAGCCGAACACCTCATGAACTAGTACAACTGCACTTATACGAAAGGAGAAGCTAACAACGGCTCTTAACGATAGCCAGCCACATGTGTCATGAGAAAAAGCGAAAAAATACGCAAACGCTCAAAAATATTGATGACAAACTAAGCGTTTGGGATTAATCTCCCAAACCATAATGATAAGAGATACGCTCACCACCGTTATCTCATTTCGCGCAGTAATGTCTTGGGAGGATACATATCTCTGGCGCGCTTTTTAAGCTGCAGCCGCTCGACCTTAGCAAAAAAAACGCAAGCCGAGCAATGAGATCACGTCGCGATGACTAAAAAACAAGGCGTTCACGCCTTGTTTTTTTTTTGCTCCAAAGGCACGTGGAAAATATCCTCACCTTCCCTATTTAGGCGCAGAACTATCCATTACAAGTGACAGGCTTGTGACAATTCATATCATGCCTACTTTTTATGCAGACCGGATAAATCTTTTCATTTGAACCAAGCCGCCACTGATAGTCGTCAGACAGCGTCAGCAGAAAGGGAAACGTCATTTGCCATGACAAACAAAAACCGGACTGACCACATTCGGTCAATCCGGCTCCTATCATTTTCAAACGGCGAGGCTCGTCTGTTCAGCACAAAATCTCGTGTTGTCCGACCGGCCCTGAGCCCATGGACCTAAACCTGTTCCAGCTCGGTCAAAGTGCCACAAAAGTCTTTCGGATGAAGGAAAATGACTGGTTTGCCATGCGCACCGATTTTCGGTTCGCCGTCGCCAAGAACGCGAGCACCTTCTGCTTTCAGTTTGTCGCGAGCTGCAATGATGTCATCGACCTCGTAGCAGACATGATGAATGCCACCCATCGGATTCTTTTCAAGGAATTTGGCAATCGGGCTGTTTTCTCCAAGAGGCTCGAGCAGTTCCACCTTGGTATTTGGAAGTTCTACGAAGACAACGCGAACACCGTGTGCCGCTTCATCCTGAGGCTCAGATACTTTTGCTCCCAATGTGCCGCCATAAGTGGCTACGCCGCTTTTGAGATCTGGCACGGCAATCGCAACATGGTTCAATCGACCAATCATTTCCTTGCATCCTTTCAAAGTGCGATTATTACAAGGTCAGTCGGATCCTCCCGATTAGACTGATGTCTCTGACCTGAAAACTCTGTCCTGTCTGTCATACAAGGTTGATCATCACTGCGACAACTGGCTTTTTGGCCCAATGTAGATTTACTTCGGAGCGCACGGAACGCCGCACCGCTTCGCGAACCACTTCCACATCCTTGCGTTTCTTGCCTGGCATACCCTTCAGAGCCCCGAAAATTCCCGCTTCGACAATCTCGATGAACAAACGATCATTGGCGTCTCGCTCTGGAATTCCGGCAAGCGCCATCTGTGGATGGCCAAGAATTTCACCTTTGCGGCTGAGCGTGATCGCCACGGATATGTGGCCCACGAAGGAAAGCTTGCGCCGCTGCTGGATACCCATTTCCTCGAATGTGCCGACAAGTGAGCCATCCTTGAAAAGGCGCCCGCCGAAATACTCGTCCCAGCTTTTCACCCTGCCGCCCGCCAGACGAGCCATCCATCCGTTTCGAACATGGAGCACTTCAGGCACGCCAAGATCCTTTGCCAATTGTGCATGCGCATTCAAATGCATTTCCTCGCCATGGACAGGCACGGCAATCGAAGGCCGAACCCATTCATAGAGTTTCCTGAGATCATCTCTTTTGGGATGCCCGGAAACATGCACTGCCGCATCCCGGTCCGTGATGATGTTGACGCCCTGGCTGGCGAGATTATTGACGACTTCGTTGATCGACCGTTCATTTCCCGGAATGGCCTTGGATGAGAGAATGACAAGATCGCCTTTGGTGAACTGAACTGCCGGATGCTCCTTGCCTGCGACCCGTGCAAGCGCGGCTCTTTTCTCGCCCTGCGATCCGGTCAATATGGCAACGACCTTGTCACGGGGCAGATATCCATAGTCATCCTCAGACAGGAACTCGGGCACGTCGGTCAAATAGCCCTGCTCCTGCGCCACTTCTATGAACCGCCAGAGCGCACGCCCCACGACAACACAGTGCCTGTCATTGGCACGCGCAGCTCTTGCAATCGCCTGCACTCTTGCAACATTGGACGCAAAAGTCGTCACCGCAACCCGATTTGGCGCCAAAGCCACGAGACGGGTCAGCTCTTCCTCAACATCCTTTTCCGAAATCGATGAACCTTCCGTGATTGCATTGGTCGAGTCACCAACGAGAGCCAGAACGCCTTCGTCCCCCAGCTCAATCAGCCGAGCGATATCGGTTCCCTTGCCAACACCGGGCGTTGCATCAAGCTTCCAGTCGCCGGTATGCAGAACCATGCCCAGTTCCGTGCGGATCGCAAGGGCATTGGCCTCAGGGATCGAATGCGACATCGGCACGAACTCGACATTGAAGGGACCAATTTGCACCCGCCTGCCCTGTTTCATCCGTTCGACCGGAATATCCTCGGCACCCGGTTCTGCCTCGCCTTTCGCTTCGATCAGGTCGGCCAGAAAGCCGGTAGCATAAACAGGCACGCCCAGCCTTGGCCAGAGATCGAAAAGCGCACCGAAATGATCCTCATGCCCATGGGTGATGACAATGCCTTCAACCCGGTCCTTCTCCTGCTCCAGAAATCGGATATCAGCGAAAATCAGATCCGCACCCGGATGGGCTTCGTTGGCAAAGGCAACTCCGAAATCGACCACCAGCCAGCGCTTGTCACCCTCGGGCCCTATCCCGTACAGGGCCATGTTCATTCCGATTTCACCAACACCGCCAAGCGGCATGAAGACCAGTTCAGAAGTCATTTCAACTCTCATCGTGGCGCTTTCTCGCACCATCATTCATTCAATCAGTCATTCCGGGCAAAAAGACATCACCCGCATAGATAACGCGCGACTCACCGCCGGCAAGCCGCATCACCAGAGCGCCGCTCTCGTCCAGCTTTTCAAAAATGCCGGAGACCTCTTCATTCGGCAGCCGTGCCACAATCGACTGACCAAGCCCTGAGGCACTTTCAAGCCAGAGGTTTCGAATGGCAGCAAAATTATCACCTCTTTGCCAGATATCCAGCTGCAAGGCCATTTGCGAGGCAAGCCTCTGAAAAAGCATCTCAGGTTCAATCAGGGAGCCACTTTTTGACAAATCAGCCGCAGCCAGATGATCTGTCTGACCCGGATGCGTCTGACAATTGACCCCGATCCCGATCGCAACGGCCTGTTTGCCACTTGGCAAAAACGCGCTTTCAAGCAAGATGCCGCAAATCTTCTGATTGCCCCACAAGAGATCATTGGGCCATTTGATCTTGATTTCCTTGCGGAGAACCGCGGGCAGCATCTCGCAAACAGCAGCATGAACGGCAACCGCAGTAACAAGGGGCAATTGCCCGACAAGGCTGACGGGAGCCGGATCCACCAGCAAAAGAGACGCAAAAAGGTTGCCCCGCTCGGAAACCCAGCGCCGCCCGCGCCGCCCCTTGCCATCGGTCTGTTCCTCAGCCTTGATCCATAGAAAACCGCCATCGCCCTGAATGGCAGTCTTAAGAGCAAACTTATTGGTCGAATCAATCTGTTCAAACAATTGCAAGCGATATGGAGCGGGTAAGGTGATCAATGAAAAAGCTCGATCCAAAGGGTCTCTTGCTGGCACATGTGACATATGGAACATCAACCAGATGTCGGTAATCACGGCATTGCCAGCCAAAATCAGGCTTTTCATAGCACAAGCGAAAGCCGCTGTCTTGAGAAACAAACAGCTCTTTACCTGTTAATTTTACGTGTTACGAGGCAAAGCCCCGCAACGGAGATCAGAAGAAGCTGTTCGCGGCAACCTCGGCCATGGCCCTGATGGGGCCTGTATAGACAACCATGGTGAACATGAACAGACCGCTGACGATCAGAACCAGCCGCAATTCGTTCGACGTTTTTTCAAACGCACCGGCAGGCTCGTCAAAGAACATGATCTTGACGATACGCAGATAATAGAAGGCTCCGACGACAGAGGCCAGAATGCCGATAATGGCCAAAGGATAGAGCCCCGCCTCGATGGCGGCGGAAAAGACAAACCATTTGCCAAGGAAACCACCCATCCAGGGGATTCCGGCCAGCGAAAACATCAATATTCCCAGCAACACCGCCATTGGCAGATCAGTGCGTGACAGACCGGCAAGATCATCAATACTTTCTACCATGCCATCCTTGCGGCGCATCGACAAAATGGCCGAAAAGACGCCAAGCGTCATGGCTACATAGGTGATGAGATAAATGATAACCCCGGCAATCCCCGCCGAGCTGCCTGCTGCAAGCCCTACCAGAGCATATCCCATATGACTGATGGAAGAATAGGCCATGAGCCGCTTGATATTCTTCTGTCCAATCGCTGCAAATGCACCAAGAACCATTGACAGGATCGAAACAAAGACAATGACCTGCTGCCATTGAACATCCATGGGTTCAAACGCCGTCATCACCACGCGCACGATCAGCCCCATCGCCGCAGCCTTGGGAGCCGCAGCCAGAAACGCCGTAACAGGCGTTGGAGCGCCTTCATAAACATCGGGTGTCCACATATGGAAGGGAACCGCTGAAATCTTGAAGACGAGACCGGCAAGCACGAAGACCAGACCGAAGATGAGCCCCAGTCCGACAGGCTCCAGATGAATCGTTTCCGCAATACCGGCAAAAGTCGTCTGGCCGGTGAAGCCATAGACAAGGCTCATGCCATAGAGGAGCATGCCGGAAGACAACGCACCCAGCACGAAATATTTAAGGCCCGCTTCGGTTGCCTTGGAACTGTCCCGTTTGATCGAGGACAGCACATAAAGCGTCAGAGACTGCAATTCGAGTCCGAGATAAACCGCAATCAGATCATTGGCGGACAGCATGAGCATCATGCCAATCGTCGCAAGCAGCACCAGCACTGGATATTCGAACCTGTCAAATTTCTCCGCCCGTGCAAAGCCAACAGACATCGCAAGGCTGAGCCCCGACCCCACCAAAACGATCAGTTTCATCATGCGCGCAAAGGAATCCTGAATGAATGCGTCATTGAACGTCAGGATCACTTCATTCCCGCTCAAGAGAATAATCGCGCCGGAAATGATGATCAGCGCGACGGCGAGGCCGTTGACAGCCTGCGTGATCTTTTCACCGCCGAATGCACCGAGCATCAACAAGCCCATGGCCCCGATTGCCAGGAGGATTTCAGGCAGAACCGGCATCAGATTTGGAAGCGTAGCCAACTCAGTGGTCATATCATTCTCACTTCTTTCAAGGATCGAGTGACACTCTAGTGCGCCAACAAGGCAACCTTGTCCGCAGCCTCAAGTGCTGCCTGATAATTGTTAATCAACGCCGAAACGCTCGCCGCGGTGACATTCTGAATGGGAGCGGGAACAAATCCGAAGAAAATGACCAGCACCGCCATTGGTATCAGAATGCTCTTCTCTCGCCTGCTCAAATCAAGAATGCCCTTAAGGCTCTCTTTCTCCAGCTTGCCCAGAACCACGCGGCGATAGAGCCACAACGCATAGGACGCAGACAGGATGACACCAATCGCGGCAAAGAAGGCAACCCAGCTATTGACCTGGAACACCCCGATGATGGTCAGGAACTCTCCGATAAAGCCCGACGTTCCCGGCAGACCGACATTGGCCATGGTGAAGATCATGAACAGCGTGGCGAAATAAGGCATGCGATTCACAAGACCACCATAAGCAGAGATTTCGCGGGTATGCATCCGGTCGTAAATGACGCCGACGCAAAGGAACAGCGCACCGGAAACGATCCCGTGCGAGATCATCTGGAACAGCCCGCCCTGAAGCCCCTGCATGGTCACGGAGAAAATTCCCATCGTCACATATCCCATATGCGCGACAGAGGAATAGGCAATCAGCTTTTTGATGTCCTGCTGCGCCAGCGCCACAAGCGAGGCATAGATGATAGCGACGACCGATAGCGTAAATACAAAGGGAGCAAACATCTCCGAGGCCAGCGGGAACATGGGCAGCGAAAAGCGCAGGAAACCATATCCGCCCATTTTCAGCAGGATACCTGCCAGAATGACGGACCCGGCGGTTGGTGCCTGCACATGGGCGTCAGGCAACCAGGTATGCACCGGCCACATCGGCATCTTCACGGCAAAAGAAGCGAAAAACGCAAGCCAGAGCCAGATCTGCATCTGTTTCGAGAATGGATGCCCCAACAAGACTGCAATGTCCGTCGTGCCAGCTTCCCAATAGATCGCCATGATGGCAAGCAGCATCAACACCGAACCGAGCAAAGTGTAAAGGAAGAACTTGAAGCTCGCATAAACCCTGTCCTTGCCGCCCCAGACCCCGATGATGAGGAACATCGGCATCAGGCCAGCCTCGAAAAACAGGTAGAACAGCACCAGATCGAGCGAGCAGAAAACACCGATCATCATCGTTTCAAGAACGAGAAAAGCGATCATATATTCCTTCACGCGGGTCGTAATCGAAATGCGGCTCGCATAAATGGCAGCAGGCATCAGAGCCGTTGTCAGAATGACGAACAGGATGGAGATGCCGTCCACACCCATGCGATAGGAAATCGCAGCCCCGAGCCATTCCGCCTGTTCCTGCATCTGGAAACCGGGGTTGGAGGCGTCGAACTGGCTGAGAACAAGCAGCGAGATGAGAAAGGTAACAACCGTCGTCCAGAGCGCCACATTGTTGATATTGCGGCGGGCGATCTCGCCGTCCCCCCTGACCAGAAGGATCATCAGCACGCCGACCAGTGGCAGGAATACGACGGTCGAAAGCAAAGGCCAATCGCTCATTATTTCACTCCCCCACCCAGCATGAAGTAGGTAATCAAAAGGGCAAGACCGATCATCATGGCAAAGGCATAATGATAGACATAGCCCGTTTGCAGTTGCATAAACCGGTTGGTTATCGAAACGACGCGAGCAGCAACCCCGTTCGGGCCATATCCGTCGATCACGCGTTCATCGCCTCCCTTCCACAGAAGTCTGCCAAGCGCCTTTGCGCCTCGCACGAACAGGAAGGAATAAAGCTCGTCGAAATACCATTTATTGAGCAGGAAACGATGCAGCCAGAAATTCTGCTCCGCAAGCCGCCGCGTTGCCGATGGGAAAAGGATGTAGGCAATGAATGCGATGAAAAGCCCCGAAAGCATCATCACAAACGGTGCCAGCTTCACCCAGTCCGGAACATGGTGATAGTCGTGCAGAATATGATTTTCATGGCCGGTAAACAAAGCGCCCTTCCAGAAAGCGTCATACCCTTCACCGAAGAAGGAACCGGCAAACATCATGCCCGCGAAAGTCGCGCCTACCGCCAGCACCATGATTGGCAACAGCATGCTTGCCGGACTCTCGTGAATATGCGTTTTGACATCTGCGCTCATTCTTTCCCGACCGTGGAATGTCAGGAAGATGAGCCGCCAGCTGTAGAAGCTGGTGAACAGAGCCGCGACAATGACCATCAAGAAGGCGTAATGTGCGAAGCTGTTATGCGCCACATAACTCGCCTCGATGATTGCATCCTTGGAATTGAACCCGGCGAACCCGAAGATTGTCCCCGGAATTCCGACCCCTGTGAGAGCAAAGGTTCCGATCAGCATCATCAGATAAGTCAGCTTGATATGCTTGCGCAAACCGCCCATCCGGCGCATGTCCTGCTCGTCGGAAACCGCGTGAATGACGGACCCTGCCCCAAGGAACAACAGAGCCTTGAAAAAGGCATGGGTGAAGAGATGGAACACAGCAGCGCCATGAGCACCGATTCCGAGTGCTACAAACATGTATCCGAGCTGGGAACAGGTTGAATAGGCAATCACCCGCTTGATGTCGTTCTGAACAAGCCCGACGCTTGCAGCAAAGAAGGCCGTCGTTGCACCAATGAAGGTGACCACGTCCAAGCCAGTCGGGGAAAGCTCGAACAAAGGCGACAACCGCGCCACCATGAAGACACCGGCGGTCACCATGGTCGCAGCGTGAATAAGCGCGGAAACCGGCGTTGGACCTTCCATCGCATCAGGTAGCCATGTGTGCAGCAGGAACTGCGCCGACTTGCCCATTGCCCCCATGAACAGCAGAATACAGACCGTGGTCAGGGCGTCCACATCGCTCCCAAGGAAATGAATGCTCTGCCCCTGAATGGACGAGGCTGACGCGAAAATCACGTCAAAGCTGGTCGTCCCGAACAGCACATAGATGCCACATAGCCCGAGCAGAAACCCGAAGTCGCCGACTCGGTTGACGATAAAGGCCTTCATCGCGGCGGCATTGGCAGACGGTTTCTGATACCAAAAGCCAATGAGGAGATAGGACGCAAGACCAACGCCTTCCCAACCAAAGAACATCTGCACGAGGTTATCCGCGGTGACGAGGCTGAGCATGGCGAAGGTAAAAAGCGAGAGAAACGCGAAAAAACGCGACCTCTGCGGATCATTGTGCATGTATCCGATCGAATAGATATGCACCAAAGCCGAGATCGAATTGACCACAACAAGCATGACCACCGTCAGTGTGTCGATCCTGAGGGCCCAGTCAACAACCAGATCACCGGACGAAATCCAGTTCAGAATCTGCACCTTGTGCGCAGGCTGATCGCCAAAGCCGACAGCAACAAAGGCCAGCCACGAGAAAACCGCAGCAATTGAAACCAGACAGCTGGTAATGAGCTCGGACAGCCTGTGCCCGATCATTCGGCCAAACAGGCCCGCAATCAGAAAACCGATCAGAGGCAGAAAGAGGATCGCTGAATACATGCGCTTCTCAGCCTTTCATCATATTGATTGTTTCAACCGCAATCGAGCCGCGATTGCGATAGAAGGCCACAAGAATGGCAAGCCCGATGGCCGCCTCGGCTGCTGCCACGGTCAGGATCAGAAGCCCGAAAATCTGCCCGGCCAAATCACCCAGATGGGAAGAAAAGGCAATGAAATTGATATTGACTGCCAGCAGGATCAACTCGACGGACATCAGAATGACGATGACATTTTTCCGATTGAGGAAAATGCCGAACATTCCAATGACGAAAAGGATCGCCGCAACGGTCAGATAATGGCCCAGTCCGATCTCCATCTGCCCAATGTCCCTTCTTTCCATGCCGCAACCCATGCGGCCCCTGCCCCTTGCTCGGGGTACCTGAATTAAATGCCCTTGCCGGACTCCACATCGACAATTTCGATGGAATTCTCAACGGTACGAGCGACCTGCCGATTGACATTCTGCCTTTTGATATCCGTGCGGTGATGCAGCGTCAGAATAATGGCACCAATCATCGCAACAAACAGAATGAGCGCTGCGGTCAGGAAGTAGAAAACATATTTCGTGTAAAGCAACGCCCCGATAGCCTCGATATTGGAGAGCTGCGCAAGGTCCGGTATCGGCTCGCCAACATGAGCCACGATATCAGGGTTCAGCATCCACCCGCCAAGCGCGACCAGCAGCTCCACAAGCAGCACCACCCCAATCACCAGCCCGATCGGCATATATTGCAAGAAGCCCGACCGCAGCTCGACGAAATTGACATCGAGCATCATCACGATGAACAAAAACAGGACAGCAACCGCGCCGACATAAACCACGATGAGCAACATCGCCAGAAATTCGGCGCCGAGCAGCACAAACAATCCCGCAGCGTTAAAAAACGCCAGGATCAGAAACAGCACCGAATGAACGGGGTTCCGCGAGCCGATGACCATAAGGGCCGACCCCAGCATGATTGCCGCGAAAAGATAGAAGAAAAAGCTCTCAAGAATCATGTCTTTTGCTTTCCTGTCTCATTCGGTACATTCGTTCCTGCTCCATTGCGTCCCCACCACTTATCGGTAAGGCGCATCCAATTCGATATTCCGCGCCAGCTCCGCTTCCCAACGCTCGCCATTTTCCAGAAGTCTTTCCTTGGTGTAGAAAAGCTCCTCGCGGGTCTCGACGGCAAATTCGAAATTCGGTCCCTCGACAATCGCTTCCACCGGACATGCCTCCTGGCAATAGCCGCAATAGATGCATTTGGTCATGTCGATATCATAGCGCGTTGTCCGGCGTGTGCCGTCACTGTCTCTGGGTCCCGCTTCAATCGTGATAGCCTGAGCCGGGCAGATCGCTTCGCAAAGCTTGCAGGCAATGCAGCGCTCTTCCCCGTTGGGATAGCGGCGAAGCGCATGTTCCCCCCGGAAGCGATGAGAAACCGGGCCCTTTTCAAAGGGATAGTTCACCGTCGCCTTGGGCGCGAAAAAATAGCGCATCGACAAGAAGAAGGCCGAAACAAACTCCTTCAGCAGCAGCGATTTTGCAGCCTGTGCAAGTGCCATCTATAAACCTCCAAACGCCCGAAGACCGGCAAAATAGCCAACAAACGCGAACAGAACCGGCATCGGAACGCGATACATGAACCGCGTCAGACGTGCCAAACTCTCTTTACTCATCTTGCTGGGTGTCCATTGTCTGCCCAGTACAAATCCATCATCTTGTGCCTTGAGCACAGCTGGCAGCACCACAAGATTTGCCACCAGAGCAATGATCAGACCGATGAGAGCGCCAAGGCTCCCGGCCATCACAGGTGTTTCGATCATTGCCCACTCCATATTTGTTATCCAGCCAGTGACTGACCTGCAAAATATCCGATCACCGGGAACAGAAGTTGGGTTCCACACCAGATTCCGAACTGTATCCAATCACCGTATTTCTTGGTGTCCGGATGATTGGCCAAGCCCTTTTCCGAACGCATTTTCATCCATTTGGCCCCGACAAGGCCTCCGACCATCTTGAAATCGGCCCAGCCGATGATACCGCCAATCAGAACGCCGATCATTCCCGGCAAGGACAAGTCGAACATCGCAGTCTTCCTTGATTACGGCCCGAGATCGGTGAATTGCAAAACACTGGCCACCAGCACGACATAGAAGAGCGACAGCGGCAGAAAGACTTTCCACCCCAGTCGCATCAACTGGTCATAGCGGTAGCGCGGAACAAAGGCCTTGACCATTGCGAACATGAAAAAGACAGCCCCGGATTTCAGCACGAACCAGACGACACCGGGCACCCAGGTAAAGGGAGCCACATCAATAGGCGCCAGCCAGCCCCCCATGAACAGAATGGTCGTCATTCCGCACATCAGCGCAATCGAAACATATTCACCCAACATATACATCATGTAAGGGGTAGAGCCATATTCCACCATGAAGCCGGCCACCAGCTCCGATTCCGCCTCGACCAGATCGAACGGAGGCCGGTTGGTCTCTGCCAATGCGGATATGAAGAAGACCACAAACATCGGGAAAAGCGGCAACCAATACCAGTTCAAAAAGCTGATTTCCGGCATGCCAAGCCGTGTCGCCAGACCCGTTTCCTGCGACAATACGATCTCGGTGAGGTTGAGCGACCCGACGCACAAAAGCACGGTGATGATCACCAGACCGATGGAAACCTCGTAGGACACCATTTGTGCCGCAGACCGCAAGGCCGACAAAAACGGATATTTCGAGTTTGACGCCCATCCCCCCATGATGATGCCGTATACACCAAGGGAAGATATGGCCAGAAGATAGAGGATACCGACATTGATGTCGGCAATCGCCCACCCTTCAGAAACGGGCACGACAGCCCAGGCAGCCAGCGCAACGGTCACGGTCACCAAAGGTCCCAAAAGGAAAATCACCTTGTTGGAACCTGATGGGATGACCGGTTCCTTGAGCATGAATTTCAAGAGATCGGCAAAGGACTGGAACAGCCCCCACGGACCAACCACATTGGGCCCGCGCCGCATCTGCACCGCTGCCCAGATCTTGCGGTCGGCAAGCAGGATATAGGCAATCACAATCAGAAGCACGACAATCAGCAACAAGGACTGTCCCACGATGAGGGCGCCCGGGATCAGCCAATTTGCGACAAAGTCATCCATTGCTCAGTCCCTTCATTCTGCCGCTTCCGCAAGGCGAGCCTTTGCCAGGGCGCTGCATTCAGCCATCACCTTGGAAGCGCGTGCGATCGGGTTGGTCAAATAATAGTCGGTCACCGGAGAGACAAAGGCATGGTCCTTGAAGGCCTTCCGTCTCGGGGCCTTGGCGTTGGCGGCAAGCGTCTTGATGGCTTCAATATCGGATTCAAGACACACGTCCAGAGCTTCCAGGTCCGGATATTCCTCAATCAGTCTGGCTCTGAGTTCATCCATATTGTTGAACGGCAACCTCTTGCCAAGCTTGTCGGAAAGGGCACGCAGGATCGCCCAGTCTTCCTTGGCATCCCCCGGCGGGAAAGCAGCCCGTATCCCTCTCTGAACACGCCCTTCGGTATTGATGTAAAGACCGGCCTTCTCGGTGTAGCAGGCACCGGGAAGAATGACATCTGCGTGATGCGCACCAACATCGCCATGGCTGCCGATATAGATCTTGAAGGTATCGCCGAAAGCGGTTGGGTCAAGCTCGTCCGCTCCGAGAAGGAACAGGGCATCCACCCCGCCCCCTTGCATCTGGGCAATCGACTTGCCTTTGTCCCGCGGCTCGAAACGCATCTCAAGGGCACCGACAGCGCTCGCCTCTGTGTGAAGCACACAGAAGCCGTTCCAGTCCTCACAGACAGCTCCACACGCCACAGCAAGTTTGGCAGCAAGCCCGAGAACAGCTTCACCCTCTTCGTGACTGATAGCCCCCTGCCCGATCAGAATCAGCGGACGCTCGGCAGACTTCAAAATATCGAAGAAATCGCCGTTGCCGGCGGCCAGTTGCGCCAGACAGTCTGCTTCTGCACCGAGATAGTCATAATCGTAAGTGAGATCGGCATTCTCGCCAATAAGACCGATCTTGCAATGGCCCGTCAGCCAGGTTTTCCGCATACGAGCATTGAGCACGGCCGCTTCCATGCGCGGGTTCGACCCAACGATGAGAATGGCGTCAGCCTGTTCGATCCCTTCGATACGAGCGTTGAACAGATAGGATGCACGCCCCATGGACGAGGTCAGAACCGAACCACCCTGCCGGGCATCAAGATTGTCAGAGCCAAGCGATGTCACCAGTGTTTTCAGCGCATAAAGCTCCTCGAGCGTTGCCATGGAACCGGCAATGGCACCGATGCGGTCCCCTTGCATGCCCGAAAGCTTGCCAGCAATGGCCTCGAACGCATCTCCCCAATCAGCCGGGATCAGTTTGCCATCCTTGCGGACATATGGCCGATCGAGCCGTTGCGAGCGAATACCATCCCAGACAAATCGGGTCTTGTCAGAAATCCATTCTTCATTCACCGCGTCATTGACAACAGGTTGGATGCGCAACACTTCGCGCCCACGCACATCGACACGAATGTTGCTGCCAACAGCGTCCATCACATCAACGCTCTCGGTCTTGGTCAGCTCCCAAGGTCGAGCCGTGAAGGCATAGGGCCGCGATGTCAGGGCACCAACCGGACAAAGATCGATCACATTGCCTTGCAACTCTGACGAAAGGGCCGATTCAAGATAGGTGGTGATCTCTGCGTCTTCTCCACGCCCGGTCAAACCCAGCTCCTGAATGCCGCACACCTCGGTGGTGAAGCGAACACACCGGGTGCAATGAATGCAACGGGTCATGACAGTGCTGATCAGCGGGCCGATATATTTGTTTTTAACAGCCCGTTTGTTTTCACCAAAGCGCGAGGAGCCCTTGCCATAGGCCATGGCCTGGTCCTGCAAATCGCACTCGCCACCCTGATCGCAAATCGGACAATCAAGCGGATGGTTGATGAGCAGAAACTCCATCACCCCCTCACGCGCCTTCTTGACCATCGGCGATTTCGTGAAGATCTCGGGTGGCTCGCCATCGCGACCGGGACGCAAATCGCCCACGCGCATGGCACAGGATGCCGTCGGCTTGGGCGGACCGCCCTTGACCTCGACAAGACACATCCGGCAGTTGCCCGCTATCGACAGACGCTCATGATAGCAGAAGCGCGGAATCTCTGCCCCAGCCTCCTCGGCAGCCTGCAAAAGGCTATAGTCGGCTGGCACGTCAACTTCTATTCCATCTACGACCAGTTTTGCCATGCTCAACTACCCTTGTGATCCCCATGCTGGGCCTTCCAGCTTTTCAAAAGTGCCGTCACTTCGATTCCGTCAATGGTCATACCCTCAAGACAGCAACTCCTGATGCTGGCACCAGACAAATTGACGTCATCCATTTGCAGTCCGGAGAGATTGGCCTTGGACATAGAGCAGCCAGACATGTTCAAATTCTCGAGCGAACAGCCGGAAAAATTGATATCCGAGTAACTGCTCCCCGACAAATTCACGTCATGGAATAAAACCCCGCTCAGGTTCACATCTTCAAAACTCGACCCGGACAAATCACAAGTCTCGACCTCGATCTGGTCTTTCAAGCCATTCAAGCGCATTGTCTCACTCCGCCGCTTCAAGCGGCACTTGCCCATCCTCTTTCGGATTGGCTGAATATTGGTCAATTCTCTCTTCAATCACAGGTCGGAAATGACGGATAAGCCCCTGGACGGGCCAAGCCGCAGCATCGCCAAGAGCACAGATTGTATGCCCTTCCACCTGCTTTGAAACTTCAAACAGCATGTCGATTTCTTTTTTCGAAGCTTCGCCTCGAACCATGCGTTCCATCACGCGCCACATCCAGCCGGTTCCCTCCCGACAAGGCGTGCACTGCCCGCAACTTTCATGCTTGTAGAAATAGGAAAGCCGCGCAATCGCCGCGATGATGTCAGTCGACTTGTCCATCACAATGACCGCCGCCGTCCCCAGTCCCGATCCCAGCTCCTTGAGACTGTCAAAATCCATCGGACAATCAAGGATCTGATCGGCTGGCACACAAGGCACCGAGGAGCCCCCCGGAATGACCGCCAGAAGATTGTCCCAACCGCCACGGATACCGCCGCAATGCTTATCGATCAGTTCTCTGAACGGGATCGACATTGCCTCTTCGAAGGTCGCCGGATTGTTGACATGTCCCGACACGCAGAAAAGCTTGGTGCCATGGTTGTTCTCGGCGCCGAAGCCCTTGAACCAGTTGGCCCCGCGACGCAAGATCGTCGGAGACACAGCAATGGATTCCACGTTGTTGACCGTCGTCGGGCAACCATATAGCCCACAGTTGGCTGGGAATGGCGGTTTCAGGCGCGGCTGGCCCTTTTTGCCTTCCAGAGATTCAAGCAGCGCGGTTTCCTCGCCACAAATATAGGCCCCGGCTCCATGATGCACGATGATATCGAAATCATAGCAATGGATGTTGTTCTTGCCGATCAGACGCTTTTCATAGGCCTGATCAACCGCAGCCTGCAAGCGCTCCCGCTCGCGGATGAACTCGCCGCGCACATAGATGAACGCCGCCTCGGCATTCATGGCAAATCCGGCGATGAGGCACCCTTCAACCAGATGATGGGGGTCATTGCGCAGAATCTCGCGATCCTTGCAGGTGCCCGGCTCGGACTCATCGGCATTGACGACCAGATAGTGCGGACGCCCTTCCTGTTTGGGTGGCATGAAGGACCATTTGAGGCCCGTCGGGAACCCGGCCCCGCCACGACCACGCAGGCCGGACGCCTTCATCTCATTGATGATCCACTCGCGCCCCTTGTTCAGCAGACCCTTGGTGCCATCCCAGCATCCACGCTTCAAAGCACCCTCAAGGCCCCAGTCATGAACCCCGTATATGTTGGTAAAGATCCGGTCCTTGTCCTCGAGCATTACGGCCATTATGCATCACCTCCGCTCTTGCTGGACTCGACTTTTCCGGCCTGTACCCGTCTGGAAAAGTCCGTTTCGCCCCCTTCAGCCAGAAGCTTGGCCTGCCCGATCCAGTTTTCCCGCTCAATGCGCCCTCTGAAGGAGAGATGACTGTCGACAAAGGCAGAATTCTCATCCGTCCAGCTGGCAATCTGGGCGAAATGGAACACACCCAGCCCATTCAGTTTCTCTTCGATCTTGGGACCGATACCGCTGATTTCCTTCAGATTGTCTGCCTTGCCCTCAAGCGGCGCGGACAACAGCTCCGGTGCGATGCCCTCAGAGGCAGCATCAACCTGTTTGGAACCTTCTTTCACCTTGGCAGCAGCAGGCTCGACCTGCGCAGGCATTGCCTCAGGCTCATCCATACCGGCGCCAAGACCATATCTGACCTTCGAGCCGTCATAGAGCGATGGATCGGTAAGCGTCACGAGACCGCTTGCAGGTGCGGACCCCTGGCGTCCTTGCTGACTGCCTGGCGTAATGGCTTCCCCGGCCTTGATCTTGTCGATCAGTTCCTCAAGAATTTCCGGTGTCAGATCCTCATAATTATCCTTGAAAATCTGTACCATCGGCGCGTTGACGCAAGCCCCGGCACACTCGACCTCTTCCCAGGAAAAGTCACCATCTTCAGACAGGCGGAACTGCGCATCGGCAATCTTGCGTTTGCACACCGCGATCAGATCGCCCGCCCCGCGCAACCGGCATGGAGTTGTACCACAGACCTGAATATGAGCCTTCTTGCCCACCGGCTGAAGCTGGAACTGGGTGTAGAAGGTCGCAACCTCAAGTACGCGGATATAGGGCATGGACAGTATGTCTGCGACATATTCGATAGCCGGTTTGGTCAGCCAGCCTTCCTGTTCCTGAGCACGCATCAGGAGCGGGATAACAGCAGAGGCCTGCCGCCCTTCAGGGTAACGGTTGATTACCGTCTCTGCCCATTCCAGATTCTCGTCCGAGAATGAGAATGATGATGGTTGCTCACTATAGAGGCGACGGACACTCATGCCAGCCGTTCCTTGTTTGTCTGTCGATCCCGTCAGCTTTCGCTCACCGAATCTGTGTTTTCAATCTATCAGGCGACCATGTATCGGTCACCAAACTGCTTAACGATCCACTTCCCCGAACACCACGTCCAGCGACCCCAGAATGGCCGACACATCAGCCAGCTGATATCCACGCGAGAGGAAATCCATTGCTGACAAATGGGCAAAACTCGGTGCGCGAATCTTGCACTTGTAGGGTTTGTTCGAGCCATCAGAGACCAGATACACACCAAACTCGCCCTTGGGCGCTTCGACAGCGGCATAGACTTCTCCGGCAGGCACATGAAAGCCTTCGCTGTGAAGCTTGAAATGATTGATCAACGCTTCCATCGAACGCTTCATCTCGGCCCGTTTTGGTGGCACGACCTTGTTGTTGTCGGCATGAACAGGGCCTCGACCTTCCGGCTCGCGCAGCTTGTCAATGCACTGGCGCATGATGCGGACCGACTGGCGCATTTCTTCCATGCGCAGCAGATAACGGTCATAATTGTCCCCATGCTTGCCAACCGGAATGTCGAATTCCATTTCCTCATAGCATTCATAGGGCTGGCTTTTACGCAAATCCCAAGGCACACCGCAGGCGCGCACCATGCAGCCCGAAAAGCCCCACGCCCAGGCGTCATCCAACTCGACGATGCCAATCTCGGCATTGCGTTGCTTGAAAATCCGGTTGTCGGTCAAAAGCCGGTCGATATCGTCCACGACCTTCAGAAACGGATCGCACCAGGCTTCGATGTCATCGATCAGATCATCCGGGATATCCTGATGCACGCCCCCGACGCGGAAATAGTTGGCATGAAGCCGAGCCCCGCACGCCCGCTCATAAAAGATCATGAGCTTTTCACGCTCTTCAAAGCCCCAAAGCGGCGGCGTCAATGCGCCGATATCCATAGCCTGCGTCGTGATATTGAGCAAATGATTGAGAATGCGGCCAATTTCACTGTAAAGCACACGGATCAACTGCGCCCGGCGCGGCACCTCAAGCCCGAGCAGCCTTTCCACCGCCAGAACAAATGCATGCTCCTGATTCATCGGCGCGACATAGTCGAGACGGTCAAAATAGGGTGTCGCCTGCATATAGGTCTTGTGCTCGATGAGCTTTTCCGTGCCCCGATGCAGCAACCCGATATGGGGATCCGCACGCTCGACAATCTCCCCATCCAATTCCAGAACCATGCGCAAAACACCATGGGCGGCAGGATGCTGCGGTCCGAAATTGATATTGAACGTTCTAACCTGTGCTTCAGCCATTGTGAACCTGCCTCTCCTCAACCCTGCTTCTGGCCATTGGCCTTTTCATCACCGGGCAAGGCATAGTCGACGCCTTCCCACGGGCTGAGAAAATCAAAATCGCGAAACGCCTGAGACAGTTTTACCGGTTCACGGACAACCCGTTTCTTCTCGTCGTCATAGCGGACCTGATAATGCCCGCTCAAAGGGAAATCCTTGCGCAAGGGATGGCCATCGAACCCGTAATCGGTCAAGAGACGTCGCAAATCCGGATGACCGGAAAACAAGATTCCGTACATGTCATAGGTTTCGCGTTCGCACCAGTTTGCACCAGGAAAAAGACCGCATATGGACTTGATCTGCGTATTTGCACCAAGAGAAGTCTTGACCCGGACGCGGGCATTCTGTTTGGGGCTCAAAAGGTGATAAACGACCTCGAACCGCGCATCTCGCTCAGGATAGTCAACCGCGGTTACATCAATGAAGGACACAAACTTGAGTCGCTGGTCATCGCGCAAAAAGCGGAGCACTTCCAAATTGTCTGACGGTTTGGTCGAAATGCATAGCTCGCCCAAGGATATATGCCAGTCGACAATCTTGCCCTCAAGCTTGAGTGCAATATAGTCTGCGAGATCTCTCAGTGTCTCGTCCATATCCGATTTCCTGTTGTGCGCCCTGCGGCACCCGGTTCAAAAGTCAACAACAGCCTGTGGCAGGCACATGTCCCTCCCGGGGACAATCCATGCCTCTTAACGTTCGATAGAGCCTGTTCGTCTGATTTTCTTTTGCAGTAGCAGCACCCCGTAGAGAAGCGCTTCTGCCGTTGGAGGACAGCCCGGCACATAGATGTCCACCGGAACAACCCGATCACATCCACGCACGACGCTGTAGGAATAATGATAATAGCCCCCGCCATTGGCACACGAGCCCATCGAAATGACATAGCGCGGCTCCGGCATCTGGTCATAAACCTTGCGCAGGGCCGGTGCCATCTTGTTGGTGAGCGTTCCCGCAACGATCATCACATCCGATTGCCGCGGCGAGCCACGTGGGGCAAAGCCGAACCGTTCACAGTCATATCGCGGCATGGACATCTGAATCATCTCGATGGCGCAACAGGCAAGCCCGAATGTCATCCACATCAAGGAGCCGGTACGCGCCCAGGTGATCAGATCATCGGTCGCGGTGACAAGAAATCCCTTATCCGCAAGGTCGGCCTGCATTTTTTGCACAAACGGATCATCATGACCGATCGGCTTGCCTGTCCTCGGATCAAGAATATTCTTGGGCTGCTGCGCGACAAGGGTATCATTCGAACCGGTCAATCCCATTCCAGCGCTCCCTTTTTCCATTCATAGACGAAACCGACGGTTAAGATGGCCAGAAACAGCATCATCGAAATATACCCGAACAACCCCACATCTCCAAAAGACACAGCCCACGGAAACAGGAATGCAACCTCAAGATCAAAAATGATGAACAGGATTGCGACGAGATAGAAGCGGACATCAAACGGCATGCGGGCATCGTCGAATGCATTGAAGCCGCATTCGTAAGCCGAAAGCTTTTCCGGATCCGGATTCTTGAAAGCCAGAATGAAGGGAGAAATGAGCAAGGCAAGACCGATGAATAAAGCAATGCCGATAAAGATGACCAATGGCAGATAGTCTCTGAGCAGCTCGTCCATAGTGATGGTCCTTTAGACATGTTCCCGCAGACGGATAATCCTTTGATCTCTGCTTTCAGGGGTCAATCTGTCAAGAAGAATTTGGTATGAACAGATATGTTCCGGTCCTTGGGTCTAAACGTGCGATTGGATTACATGAGCAAAAACACTTAATCAAGTGATATTGAGTATATTTGTATCAAAGTAGACCCTGTGCGTGATACAGGGGAAAACGCGTAAGCATGTTTCTGTGAACACAGGACCTGACATTCGCAATTTGGAAAGTGAAGTCGTCTAGCATGTCGACGGATTTGATTCATAAATCGGGCATGGCTGTCCGTAGCATCTGATAGGCACTGGAGTAAAAACAGGTTAAGAGCAATCTGTCACAAGAGCGAGAGAATTTAGACTATAGTATAAGTTTCAACAAAAAAGCTCTGAAAAATTCCGGGTTTTTTTCATATGTTGACGGTCTGGTTTGAATTTTTTTCGCGGTTCAAACAAAAAGCAATTATACAGTTAGGCACTAAAAACGTAACCTGGGCGTCAAAACGCTCACTCGCAATTTTTTAGGCGAAACAACCAAAAATGAGGCAAGCGTGATGAAAACAGCAACAATCGGCTCCGCAATGATCGACATCATTACCATTGTTGCCGACAATGATATTGAGCGCATTTCAATGACCAACGCGCACAATTCATTTTTGATGCTCGAACAGGGCCGCAAGATCGATGCTCTGAATATTTCGACCCATGTTGGTGGTGGCGCAATCAACGCCGCAGTCTCTTTGGCTCGACTTGGCCACGAAGTGGTACCGAATGTCAAAATCGGTGAAGATATCGAGTCTGAAATGGTCCGCCAGCTTCTTCGGCATGAAAAACTGTCAGAGACTGGCCTGATGACCACGGACAAGGCCATTACCGGCTGCTCCGTCATCATCGCTTCCCATGACCGCAACGCTTCGATCTTCACTGCACGCGGCGCAAACTGCCGCGTGACCGACGAAGACATCCGCGAAGGCATCTTCAATGGAGCCGAACTCCTTCACATCGCCCCGATGTCCAATGAATCAGCGGAAGCCTTCCCGATGATCTGCCAGCGAGGCAAGGAAGCTGGAGCCTTTGTCGTTGCCAATCCGGGCGAACGACAGATCACGCGTCGTGGCAAGGAATTCCTCGATACAGCAAGAAATATCGACCTCATCAACATCAACCGCGCTGAAGCTGAAATCATGATGCCAGCGCTGCTCGACTATGCCAAACCGTCCAACATGCGTGCAATCAAGATGGACCAGGCAACATCGAAGGGCCTGATGACCCGTGGTCTGATCATGGAACACTTCCACTGCTCACTGTCGGGCTTCATGTCGCTTCTGATGTCAATCGGCCCGAAATTCGTGCTGGTGACCGATGGCACCGGTGGGGCCTATCTCGGTTGCGAAGAAGGGATCTATCATTGCCCGATCAAAAAGACCAACGTCAGGGGCACAGCGGGTGCTGGTGATGGTTTCACATCCACCTTCGGAGCGATGCTCGGAGACGGCAAGGGACCGGAAAAGGCCTTGCAGATGGCAACGATCAACTCTTCCTCCGTCTGTGAGTATGTCGACACACAAAGCGGCTTGCTGACCAAGGAAGAAATCGAGCGACGCTATGAAGTCGACGCACCGAACCTTCCGGTTTCCTTCTGGGCATGGCAGGACTGATTTTCAGGAACAATCAAGATCAACAGAACCGCCGGATCTCCCGGCGGTTTTTTTATGCCGGTCGCAACCATATATTCCCTGCCTGTTCAGGATGATCAGGCAGGACTTGGCCCATGTGCAGCGATCTGTAACAACGATCCGCAAGAACGCTCTGTGAAAGCGATCAGAGAGCAGAAATGACCTGAGCCCAAACGCATCCGCGAAAAAGCCTCAAGCGAGCCGCTGTCACAACAATGTCAAATGAAAATGCAAGGAGAGAATGGCGAGAATGACGGGACTCGAACCCGCGACCTCCGGCGTGACAGGCCGGCGCTCTAACCAACTGAGCTACATCCCCGCATTCTATACCGGAGTTGATCCGGTGCGGTTTTCGGGATGGCGAGAATGACGGGACTCGAACCCGCGACCTCCGGCGTGACAGGCCGGCGCTCTAACCAACTGAGCTACATCCCCATTACCCGAACCACAAGGCACCCCGCCGAAGCGGCATGTTTCATGTGGAGTGGCGCTGAAATACGACGCGGGCGAAATTAAGTCAAGCTCAGAGCAAATTCTTTTTGTGTAAACTTCACAGCCCTTTCCAAGAAGGGCCGCTTTGCCCCAATTTGGCTGTGAAGAAACAAGCGTCATCGATCATGCAGCGCGTCCTGCCAAAATCGCAAGACAGGACCATCCGCAAAAAAATCATGGGCGACCAGGACATTTTGCGAGATCCCCTCAACGCCCATTCCTTCATCAGGTGAAAGTCTCATCAAATTTCCCCAGAGAATGATTCTTGCTGTCATTTTTTTGTTGCATGACAGACACTCAGCCTCTACAAGCAGCACACGCATTGGCGGTCGGGTGATTAGCTCAGCTGGTTAGAGCATCTCGTTTACACCGAGAGGGTCGGGAGTTCGAATCTCTCATCACCCACCATTCCCCAGGCTTTCGTCTGGCCAAGACATTCGAAATCATCATATAGGATTGAGTTCGAAGCAGCAGGACGGTTTTCGCAAGGAAATCATCCGGAGCGGACGGGATGGCGCCAATGGGGACAAGGAACGCATTTCGAACCGAAATGCTGAATGGGTGATTAGCTCAGCTGGTTAGAGCATCTCGTTTACACCGAGAGGGTCGGGAGTTCGAATCTCTCATCACCCACCATTCCCCGCTTTTCGGCACAGTCAACCGCCCCCTCCTCATTCGGACATTGGTGCGTCGAGTGTATTTTTCCAAGACAATCACCCCGCAGATTACTCACATCGAATCCTTCTCCGCATTAAAAAGCCCGAGCGGATAAGTCACGTGCAGCTTTTTAAAAGCTGAGCTGTACAAAACTGGCATGCAACTTGCGTTTCAAACGGAAGGAATAATGATCAATTTCCGGAAAGTGAGTAACAATCATGTCTATCTATGCGACAACAAATGATAGCACATCCAGTCTACTGGCTCTTCTGTCTTCCAATGCCAGCACGACAAGTAGCAGTTCCAGCAGCTCGATAGATTTTGGCAGCCTATTCAGCACGAGCAGTGAAAGCAGTGAAAGTTCAACGAGTTCCGAAAGCTCTTCTTCGGGCATGTCGTCACTTTTCTCATCTGCGACACTCAATGCAATGCTTGAAATTCAGGAAAACGCTTCCGATCAGACAATCGATGAAATGCAAATGTCCCCACCTCCACCACCAGAAGAAGCAATGAGCACTGACAATTCCACCGATGCTCTTTCTTCCTCCCTGTCTGGCTTTACCGGGCAAATATAGCCTAGCAGCCAGCCAAACGCGGCAATGCTTGCCCGCACGTGGCACAGCCATTTACGGGCAAGGCCAATTGCTTGAGCAGAGACTTCCTCGAGCCTTTTCGTGTATCTAGGCGATATGGTGCCGCAATGACATCAGAAACGCTCTCAGACGCCGCTCAAAGCCGCCCTGCTCGTAAGCCAGCAGCAGATCCATCGTCCACCCGCTCTCGGGTGTGACTTCTTCTCCAAATTCCTCAAAAGCCGACCGCTCCTCTGGCGTCAGGGGAAGTTTCTCCACCTCATTCAGCAAGACCAGTTGCTCATGAACCCGCCGCATCAGGACAAAGGCTTCGGTCATCTGGGGAAGAAGCGTGCGATCATCGCGCCAGTTTGCGCCCTTGAAGACCTCCTGAACGACACGCTGCCCTGCCCCGAGGCAATCAAAATGCATGCAGCCATGATAACCGTTCGCCTCGCGCTCATCATAAATCTTGCAAGTCTGGCTATCATTCAGTTGCGGGCAGACCTCTCCGTTCGGCTTGTCGATCGGAAACTGGTCCGATTTGTCAAATGCCAACGAAACGCAGCAAAGCGCAGCACATTTTTCGCAGTCTGGTATCAACACGGTTTCAAACATGGTCCATCCTTTTGTCAAAAAGCGCCCGGTCCGAAGGTCTTTGCCGGAAAACAAAAACCCCCGATTCTGCTGAATCGGGGGCCAAAAAAACATGCGATCAACAGTTGAGCAATTTATCAGCTATTGACTGCGTCTTTCAGACCTTTGCCTGCTTTGAATTTTGGTGTTTTGGAAGCAGGGATCTGAATGGTGTCACCGGTACGCGGGTTACGACCTTCGGTCGCAGCGCGTTCGGTAACAGAGAAGTTACCAAAGCCAATGATACGGACTTCATCGCCGCCTTTCAAAGTATCGGAAATGATGTCAAACATTGCGTCAACAGCTTCACCGGCCTGTGCTTTGGTTAGTTCCGCTTTTTCCGCTACAGCAGAGATCAGTTCGTTCTTGTTCATATTATCTTCCCTTTCGGTTCAATCGCAAAAGCGTCCCTTCGCAATGCTTCACCACTAAGAATCAACACCCCGGAAATTTCCAGACGCGGAATGCGACAATCTGGCGAAAGCATTCAGAAATCAAGAGGTAAATTCGCAGAAATCAGCCATTTCTGATGCTTTAAACAGGAATTCACAGTTGCTTTCTGAAAAAAGGCCCTCCCATTCAAGGGAAGGCCCATATTTCTTGAGGAATCAGACCCGAAATAACAGCCGTTTTCCTGTCATTTCTGCCACGATTCTCTGGTTATCAATGCGCAATAGTAGCGGCATCCTCTCCATCATTGGTATCAGCCTGCAAGCCAGCTTCGAGCATCTGGTTTTCATCCCATTCGATCGGCTCGGGACGTTCCACAAGAGCATGCTCGAGCACCTGCCCGACATTGTTGACGGGGATGATATCCAGCCCGTTTTTCACATTGTCCGGAATATCGACCAGATCCTTGGCATTTTCTTCCGGAATGAGCACGGTCTTGATGCCACCGCGCAATGCGGCAAGCAGTTTCTCCTTGAGGCCACCAATTGGCAGGACGCGACCGCGCAGCGTGATCTCACCCGTCATTGCAATGTCCTTGCGAACAGCAATCCCGGTCATGATCGACACGATCGCCGTTGCCATGGCGATACCGGCTGACGGACCATCCTTTGGTGTTGCCCCTTCAGGCACATGAACGTGGATGTCCTTTTTGTCAAATACCGGAGGTTCGACACCGAAATCCACCGCACGAGAGCGAACATAGCTCGCAGCCGCCTGAATGGATTCCTTCATCACATCGCGCAGGTTGCCCGTAACGGTCATCTTGCCCTTGCCAGGCATCATGACACCCTCGATGGTCAGCAATTCACCACCGACTTCGGTCCAGGCAAGCCCGGTGACCACACCGACCTGATCCTCGGAGTCGATCTCGCCAAAGCGGAAGCGAGGCACACCAAGATAGTCCTCGATATTGTCCACCGTCACGGCAACGCTATCGAGCTTCTTCATGATCAGATCCTTGGTGACCTTACGCGCCAGCTTCATCAGCTCGCGTTCAAGGTTACGCACACCGGCCTCACGCGTGTAGCGCTGAACGATCATCCGCAGGGCTTCATCATCGAGACTGAATTCCTCATCATTCAGACCGTGGTCCGTCATGGCTTTTGGCATCAGATGGCGATGGGCAATCTCGATCTTCTCATCCTCGGTGTAACCCGCGATGCGAATGACTTCCATACGGTCCATCAGAGGCGCCGGAATATTGAGCGTATTCGCCGTGGTGATGAACATCACGTTCGAGAGATCATATTCCACTTCCAGATAGTGATCGGTGAAAGCGTGGTTCTGTTCTGGGTCAAGGACCTCAAGCAATGCGGAAGACGGATCGCCACGGAAGTCCATCCCCATCTTGTCGATTTCATCGAGCAAGAACAGAGGGTTGGCTTTCTTGGCCTTTTTCATCGACTGGATGACCTTGCCCGGCATGGACCCAATATAGGTTCTGCGATGGCCACGAATTTCCGCTTCGTCGCGCACACCACCAAGCGCCATGCGCACAAACTCGCGCCCGGTCGCCTTGGCAATGCTCTTGCCAAGCGAGGTCTTGCCGACGCCCGGAGGGCCAACCAGACACAGAATAGGGCCTTTGAGCTTGTTAGTGCGTTTCTGAACGGCCAGATACTCGACAATCCGCTCCTTGACCTTGTCAAGACCATAGTGATCGGTATCGAGAACCTGTTCAGCCTTTTCAAGGTCAACCGAGACGCGCGATTTCTTGCCCCACGGAATACCGAGCAGCCAGTCGAGATAGTTACGAACGACCGTCGCTTCGGCGGACATCGGGCTCATCTGCTTGAGCTTTTTCAGCTCGGCTTCTGCCTTTTCCTTGGCTTCCTTGGAAAGCTTGGTCTTTTCGATAGCCTGTTCAAGCTCGCGAATTTCGTCCGCCCCTTCCTCGGAATCACCCAGTTCTTTCTGAATGGCTTTCATCTGCTCATTCAAATAATACTCGCGCTGGGTTTTCTCCATCTGCCGTTTGACGCGGCTGCGGATGCGTTTTTCGACCTGAAGAACAGAAATTTCGCTCTCCATCAGGCCGAGCACCTGTTCCAGACGCTCGATGACACTGACGATGCCGAGAATTTCCTGCTTCTCCTGAATCTTGATGGCAAGATGGGAGGCAACGGTATCGGCCAGTTTTGAATAGTCATCGATCTGCGAAACCGCTCCGATGACTTCCGGCGATACTTTCTTGTTCAGCTTGACATAATTTTCAAATTCCGTCGCAACAGATCGCGCGAGGGCTTCGACTTCAACCTTTTCCCCGTCTTCATCGGGCAAGGTTTCGGCTGTTGCCTCATACAGATCGTCACGCTTGGAGAAATCCCCCAAACGGGCACGGCTCACACCTTCGACAAGGACCTTGACCGTGCCATCCGGCAGCTTGAGCAACTGCAAGACGCTTGCGAGCGTACCAATCTTGTAGATTTCATCCGGGTTCGGATCGTCATCGCCGGCATTTTTCTGAGTTGCCAGCAGAATCATTTTATCAGACTGCATCACCTCTTCGAGTGCGCGGATCGATTTCTCGCGCCCCACAAAGAGTGGCACAATCATATGCGGAAAGACAACAATGTCTCTCAATGGCAAGACCGGATAAGTCTCCGAAGCCATAGGGTTGGCAACGCCAATCACTGGTCCTTCGGTCATGCTTTCCTACCTTTCTTGATTTATTGACCCTTCCCGACAAAGACAGGGTACAACTGCGGCCTTAGGGCCCGCAACAAACCGGTACATATTTCTTCGCTTTCAAGAGGCCAAAGAAAACATCTTGTCACCGGCTAACGAACAGGGTGAGACTCAACACACACAATTTGCCCCACGGTATCATTTAGTTGGGGCTTGGCGACACGCTTTTCAAGCCACTCCACAATCCAGTCGCGACATTGTGAACAACCAATGACCCGGACAGGGACAGCAGCCTCGGGCCCGAACTTGATTTCTCGAAATCGACAAATCGTCAGCAGGCCCGGGATAAAAAGGGCGACCCGAGGCCGCCCCTTCAATCATGGATATTTTTGAACACGTCCTCAAGCAGAGGTTGGCTCTGCTTCGCTCTTCATGTCGCCATATATGTAGAGCGGGCGGGCTTCACCCTTGACAACATCGCCTGAAATGACAACTTCCTCGACCCCTTCAAGGCCTGGAAGTTCATACATGGTATCAAGCAGAATGCCTTCAAGAATGGAGCGAAGACCACGGGCACCGGTTTTGCGTTCGATTGCCTTGCGGGCAACACCACGCAGCGCATCATCGTGGAATGTCAGGCGCACGCCTTCCATTTCGAACAGAGCCTGATACTGCTTGACGATCGCATTTTTCGGCTGCGTCAGAATGGAAACAAGCGCATCCTCATCCAGATCTTCCAAAGTGGCCAGAACCGGCAGACGACCGACAAATTCCGGAATAAGACCGAATTTCAGAAGATCCTCAGGTTCCAGTTCCTTGAACAACTCGCCAGTGCCGCGCTCGTCCGGATCCTCAACCTTGGCAGAGAAACCGATAGAGGTGTCATTACCACGAGCAGAAATGATCTTGTCCAGCCCCGCAAAGGCGCCACCACAGATGAACAGGATGTTGGAGGTATCAACCTGCAAGAATTCCTGCTGCGGATGCTTGCGACCACCCTGCGGCGGAACAGAAGCAACAGTCCCTTCCATGATTTTCAACAAGGCCTGCTGCACGCCCTCACCCGACACGTCACGCGTGATCGAGGGATTATCAGACTTGCGGGAAATCTTGTCGATCTCATCGATATAGACGATACCGCGCTGTGCTTGCTCGACATTATAATCGGCAGCCTGCAACAGCTTGAGAATGATATTCTCCACGTCCTCACCGACATAACCGGCTTCGGTAAGCGTTGTTGCATCCGCCATAGTGAACGGAACATCAAGGATTCGCGCCATGGTCTGGGCAAGAAAGGTCTTGCCGCAACCGGTCGGGCCGATCAGCATGATGTTGGACTTTGCCAGCTCGATCTCAGAACTTTTCTTGCCATGAGCCAGTCGTTTATAATGGTTGTGAACCGCTACAGAAAGAACACGCTTCGCTCTATCCTGACCAATCACATAGTCGTCCAGCACTTCGCAAATTTCGCGCGGAGTTGGAATGCCATCCTTGGATTTGACCAGCGAAGACTTGTTCTCTTCACGGATAATATCCATACATAATTCAACGCATTCATCGCAGATAAATACGGTTGGACCCGCGATCAGTTTGCGCACTTCATGCTGGCTTTTGCCACAGAAGGAGCAGTAGAGCGTATTTTTGCTGTCACCACCACTAGCCTTGCTCATGTATGTGCCTCATCTATTGTTGCAATTGGCGAAACAGTGACCCGTCCACCAATTCCCTAGTTTATGATGCCCGGCATTGTCTGCAAGCAAAATAAACCCAAACTGCCTGACATCTCTTGCATAAATTTCCCAAATTCAGCATTCAAACGCCAGATTTATGAAAGCATGTACCCCAAAAGATCAAAATAGATTTAACGATTCCATTTTAGGGCAGCATCTTCGTTAACGTCTCGTCTACGCCATCAAGACATAGGGAACGGTTTCCCGACTCCTATTCCTTGGAAGCAGCATCACCCTCGGTAGAGGCCAAAGACGCGCGATTTTCGACAACCTTATCGACCAGACCCCAGTCCTTGGCTTCGTCAGCAGTCATGAAATGATCCCTGTCGAGCGTTTTCTCGACCGTTTCATAGTCCTGTCCGCAATGCTTGACATAGACTTCGTTCAGACGGCGTTTCATTTTCAGAATGTCTTCTGCATGGCGCTGAATGTCCGATGCCTGTCCCTGGAACCCGCCCGAAGGCTGGTGCACCATGATGCGCGCATTGGGAAGCGCGAACCGCAGATCTTTCTGACCGGCGCAAAGCAGAAGAGAGCCCATGGAGGCCGCCTGCCCCAGACAAAGGGTCGCGACTGGAGGCTTGATAAACTGCATCGTGTCATAAATCGACATGCCAGCGGTCACCACACCACCGGGAGAATTGATATAGAGCGAAATCTCTTTCTTGGGATTGTCGGCTTCAAGAAACAGAAGCTGAGCGCAAACCAGCGCCGCCATGTGATCTTCAATCGGCCCGGTGATAAAGATGATCCGTTCCTTGAGCAGTCGTGAATAAATGTCATAGGCGCGTTCACCGCGGTTGGACTGTTCCACGACCATTGGAACCAGATTCATAGTAAGATCGAGAGGATCCTTCATTACTCTTTCCTTGTCATCATCATGCGGCCGCAGGCGTCAACGCCTTTCGCATCTTGTGCCATACCTTACTCACTAACGCAGAATAAGGCCATCTGGTGGCAGCAACGAGCCACCAACGAAACAGATTGGGGAGACATGTCTCCCAAGTGTCGATACCCAGATACAAAGCCCTCGACCGACCCCGATACAGCAAACACGCATTGCAAGAAGAATCGCGAGGCTGAACCATTCCTAACCGCATAACACTGCGACAATGAATATTTTACTGACAAATATTCACAAGCTGGACAGATCGGCAATCATTCCACCGCTGACAAATCCTATCCACAAACGGTGTGCAAACACCAGTTCAATCGAAAACTAGACTAAACAGATATGGTTAAGCGATCAGAATTCAAGCAAATTTCAAACAAAAACGCCTGCCGTTGACCGACAGGCGCTTTTCGGATCATTCAAGCTCGATTGCCAGAAGACTATTCTTCGTCTTCAGAAATCAGCTTTTCCAGCTCTTCCTTGGTGACCGTCTTGTCTTCGACTTTCACCAGCTCGAGCAGATAATCGACAACTTTCTCTTCGAAGATCGGCGCACGAATGGACGCCAGAGCTTCAGCATTCTGAGTGTAATATTCAAAAACCTGACGTTCCTGACCCGGGAACTGCTGAGCACGCTGCATGATGCCGCGCTGAACTTCCTCATCAGAAACCTGAATCTGGCTTTTCTCACCGATTTCGGAAAGAACAAGACCAAGGCGGACACGACGTTCGGCAATGGCTTTATATTCTTCCTGAGCCTTTTCCTCGGTGGTGTCTTCGTCTTCAAAGCTTTTGCCAGCTTCGTTCATTTCAGCGGTTACCTGACGCCAGATATTCTCGAACTCCTGTTCAAGCAGGGTTGGCGGCACGTCGAATTTATGCAGCTCATCCATCTTGTCCAGAAGCTGACGTTTGACACGCTGACGTGTCATCGCACCATACTGGGATTCAACCTGCTGCTTGATCACTTCCTTCAGTTTTTCAAGCGATTCAAGGCCCAGCTTGGTTGCGAATTCATCATCGAGTTCCAGCTCACCCGGAGCCTGCACTTCTTTGACAACAACGTCGAATTCAGCGTCTTTGCCAGCAAGATGGGCTGCGCCATATTCTTCGGGGAATGTAACCTTGACGACAGTTTCATCACCGGCAGACTTGCCGATCAACTGATCCTCAAAGCCCGGAATAAACTGACCGGAGCCCAGTACGAGCTGCGCATTTTCATCGGCACCGCCGTCGAATGGCTCACCGTCGACCTTGCCCAGATAGGACATCAGCACGCGGTCACCACTTTCGGACTTGCCTTCCTTGGTTTCAAACGGGCGAGAGCTGTCGGCAATCTGGGTCAGACGCTCTTCCACTTCGCTGTCTTCAACCTCGACAACCGGACGCTCGATTTCAACACCGGAAACATCGGCTACTTCGATGACCGGCAGCACTTCGTAGATGATGTCGAATTCAAGATCGGCTTTGCCATCCATGATCTTGTTGGCTTCTTCTTCATCCTCGGTCAGCTTGTATTGCGGCTGCATCGCAGATTTCTCGCTGCGCTCTTCCAGGGTTGAGCGGGTGGTTTCCCCGATCAGCTCCTGCACGATTTCGCCCATCAGCGCCTTGCCGTGCAATTTGCGAACATGAGATGCCGGCACCTTGCCTGGGCGGAAGCCGTTAATTCGGATCTGACCCTTGATTTCATCAATTTTGGCGACCAGCTTGGCTTCGAGATCAGCAGCAGGAACAACAACTTTAAGTTCGCGCTTGAGACCTTCGGACAGGGTTTCAGTTACCTGCATATCAATCAGCTTTCGTTCTTGTCTAATTCAAATCGGTTCGGGACGCCTGAGCCCTTCATCCTTCAAAAGGAAAAAAGCGCGTCCAATTTCCTTTCCATCTGCTGTCGCCACCAAGAGCATGGTTCCCGCGCCATCAGCACCAAGGGTGCAAGGACAACACAGACAGGCCGCACAAGAGGCAACAGCCTCCTTCAGCGACCTTGAAACCTGTCCGTCTTCTCTCTCAAAACGCTATTGAAAAAGAAGACCCTGGTACGGGTGGAGGGACTTGAACCCCCACGGCTCTCGCCACCAGAACCTAAATCTGGCGTGTCTACCAATTCCACCACACCCGCACAACGTGGCACCTGTTGCGCCAGCAAATCGAGCGGAGCCTCTATAACACCCGAATGAAAAAGCGCAAAGGAAAATTCACAAATGCATCGAAATTCCCCACTTCTCTGGGGGTATCAATATCAATTGACACAGAATCCGTTCAAAATCCCTCTTGAAAACGCCACCCGCCAAACTGTCACCACAGCCCGATATTATGGCCAGTTCGTGCCGCCAGAGGTCGCCGCAGGCCATTGCCAGAAGCAGGTTCAAGGGCCAGAGGGAAAGCTGACAGAAAGGATCAATCTTGACCAGACTCCTCGTCATCAACGGCCCTGCCGCAGTTGGAAAAACCACACTCTGCGCCACCCTCGCCAAGCATCAGCCCGGCTGCATAAACATCTCGGGAGATGCCTTGCGCTGGTTCGCTCCGCCAGACGTGAAGAACCACCTTGGGCCGGGCTCGACCTACAAGGCGTCAGCCGCCCTGATCAACGCATATACAGAGATGGGGGCGTCGCTCATCCTGTTTGACTACATCTTCCCGACGCCACAAAGCTTCACAGGCTTTGTCAACATGCTGTCGCCGGAAGTCACCTTCCATCTCTTCACACTCTGGGCTCCCTTGGAAACCGTGAGAGCCAGAGAAGCGGGACGCAAAGAGCGCGAAAGGCTTGGCGAACAAGTCATCCAAACCCATCAAACGCTGGAGAATAATCTCGATTTCTTCAGACAACACGGCCAGATTCTGGATAATGATGCAGCCAATCCCGACCATTGCATACGACTGATCACGCAATCACTATGAGCCCAGACGCCATGCAGCCCGAAGCGGCATGGCATCCAAAACATCCACAAGCAGCGCCAGACAAGACATTCTCAGTCTTCATCATCCTCGAACTCGTCGGAAACATCGTCATCATCATCGTCAAGATGGCGACCTTCGAACAGATCGGAATAAAGACCTGGCAGAGCCTCGACAAGATCCTCGGATATAAGACCCGGCCCCAACTCCTGCCCAGCCTTGCTATGCAGCCAAACCCCGGCGCATGCAGCATCAAGTGTTGGCACACCTTGCGCCATCAACCCGGCGACAATCCCCACAAGCACATCGCCACTGCCCGCAGTTGCCAGATAGGGAACGCCATGCGAATGAATGACCGCATAGCCATCCGGGCAGGCAATGACAGTATCGGCCCCCTTGAGAACCACAATGGCATGGGTCCGCTGCGCGGCAGCCAGCGCACAATCGAGCTTGGAAAGGCGTTTCTCTTCCCGCGTCCGGTAAGACAGATCCGGGAACAGACGAGCAAATTCACCCTCGTGCGGCGTCATCACCAGACGTCCGGATTGAGCCGCAGCACTGTTTTTCAAAAGATCAAAATCAATTTCTCCGGAAGAAACCCCTTCAGCAAGACAAGTCACCGCATCGGCATCGAAAACCAATCCCATATCCTGTTCGAACAGGCTGTAAATCAGCTTGCGTTGCTTCTCACCGGTACCAAGCGCAGGTCCCACCAAAAGGACATCACAATCTTTCTTGTTGAATATGTCACCCGCCGTTCCGTCCTCTGACAAGGGCTCGACCATGATGGAAGTGACATGCGAAGCAACATGCAGGGCATCCCTCGCAGGCGGCACAAGCGTGACCAACCCGGCTCCGGCTCTGAGCGCAGCACGGGCTGACAACCTCGCCGCTCCGCTATGCAATGCATCTCCGCAAAAGACGAGGCAATGTCCACGATGGAATTTGTGAACCGACAAGCCCTCACCATGTATGATGTGAAGAGGCTTGAGCGCATCAGGCCAGTTATTGAGCCAGAGACCGGGTGTATTTTCGAAAGCACAGCAGCCGGTTTCATCGAGCACATCGGCAGAAATTCCGATATCCTCAACGCTCAGCCGACCACAAAAGCTCTTTCCGGGATAAAGCAGATGTCCAGGCTTCTTGCGAAAGAATGTGACTGTGCGATCAGCGCGCACCGCAACACCGCTCACCTGACCACTCGCGCCTTGCACGCCGCTGGGCAAATCAACAGACACGACCGGCAGCCCCGAGGCGTTAAGATCATCAATCAGATCCGCAAGCTCTCCCTGAAGAGGGCGATCAAGCCCGGCCCCGAACATGGCATCGATGACCAGATCCGCATCTTCCCACAATTTTGCAGACAGGGAATAGACCTCGTCTCCCCATTCATCCGCAGCCCGCCGGGCATCGCCGGAAAGGTCATCGACATCGACAGAGCAGCCAATGATGACGCTCCATCCCTCTTCTTCCAACAATTGCGCCGCAACGAAACCATCGCCACCATTATTGCCGGGCCCACACAGAATGCAGACCATCCCCGAGGCGCTTGACCCTGTTTTCTGCTCAAGCAGATCCATGGCCTCACGCGCAACAGCGGCCCCAGCCGCCTCCATCAATTGATATCCGGGGATACCTCCCTCGATCGTCAGGCGATCCGCCTCCCCCATTTCAGCAGGTGTCAGGATCTCGACAGCAGTTTCGTTCAAATCAGACATCAACGATGCTTCCTTCATGCATTGCACTGGGCAACCCAAGTTCGGACTTACAAGACAGTCGTTCGGGAATCAGATCCGGACTTGAGACTCACTATGTGAGTATTCTTTAATATAGCCCAAAAATCTATCGTCACATTCATCGCCAGACAATCGGACAAGAGTACCTTGCCCTCTCAAACGCGAATACAGACGCCTTCTCAAGCCCGCGTATTTCACGCCTAGACAGGCTTCGTCGCAAGCATGCGACCAACCCCGCCAAGCCTCATTTCTTAACACTTCATCAATTTGGAAATATGTGCCTGCATATTATGCAAACCCAATTTGTTTTTTTGTAAGTGACCTAAAAGTGATCATTAAACTTAAGTCCCTCTCCGCGGCTTGAGCATATGATGTGCCTATAAAAAAGTCTTTTGCTTATTTTTGCATCACATCATATCCCCAAAATGCCGAAAAATTCCACCTTGAAACTATGGAGAAATGGGCCTTTCTCTGCTTTTATTTCAAGCAACAACTTTTGGCACGCAGAATGCATAAAATATTTACAAACTGGCGATGCAGCAGCTGGTCCTATATGGGTTAAGATGTGAACTCGCTGGCGCGGAGGACAGACCATTAACTAGTTCTGCGGCAGATTGGCTAGGCTTTGGTTCGAAAACCGAAATGACTCCAAAGCGAAAACAGATTTGGGAAAGCGTATCGTCATGAAAAAGATCGAGGCAATCATCAAACCTTTTAAACTTGATGAAGTCAAAGAGGCCCTTCAGGAAGTAGGCCTGCAAGGCATCACGGTAATCGAAGCAAAAGGCTTTGGTCGTCAGAAAGGCCACACCGAATTGTATCGCGGCGCAGAATATGTCGTTGACTTCCTGCCCAAGGTCAAGGTCGAAGTCATCCTGGCCGATGATCAGGTCGATGCAGCGGTTGAAGCAATCCAGAAAGCAGCACAGACCGGCCGCATTGGCGATGGCAAGATCTTCATTTCAACAATTGAGCAGGCAATCCGCATCAGAACCGGCGAGACCGGAAACGACGCAATCTGACCATTTGCCTGATTGATGAGATTTCTGGCGATCCCGGCCAGAAAACAAACAGCAAAAGCACCTTCTAAGGGAACAGTTTAGACGGAAGAAGGCCAAAAACGGCGTGCAAGACGTTCGACCTTCTCTAGATATACACAAAGTAAAGGATACTGGAATGAGCACACCAGCTGAAATCGTGAAGATGATCTCAGAACAGGATGTCAAATATGTAGACATTCGCTTCACCGACCCTCGCGGCAAACTACAGCACGTCACCGTGATGGAAGATCAGGTTGACGAAGATTTCCTCGAAGAAGGCTTCATGTTTGACGGCTCTTCTATCGCTGGCTGGAAATCCATCGAAGCATCTGACATGAAACTGATGCCAGACTGCGACAGCGCCTATATTGATCCTTTCTATGCAGAAAAAACCCTCTGCGTACATTGCTCCGTTGTCGAGCCGGACACCGGTGCTCCTTACGAACGTGACCCACGCGGTACCGCTGAAAAAGCCGAAGCTTACCTGAAAGCAACCGGCATCGGCGATGTTGCATATTTCGGTCCGGAAGCTGAATTCTTCATCTTCGACGACGTTCGCTATGCAAACACCATGAACAAGGTTTCTTACGAAGTGGACGCGCTGGACGCAGCATGGAACACCGATAGTGAGTATGAAACCGGCAACATGGGCCATCGCCCTGGTATCAAAGGCGGTTACTTCCCTGTAAACCCAACCGACCACGCTCAGGACATTCGCTCCGAAATGCTTTCCACCATGAAAGCGATCGGCATGAAAGTTGACAAGCACCACCACGAAGTGGCTTCCTGCCAGCACGAACTGGGCCTGATTTTCGGCAGCCTCACCAAACAGGCCGACGAACTTCAGAAATACAAATACGTCATTCACAACGTTGCTCAGGCTTATGGCAAAACCGCTACTTTCATGCCAAAACCGATCTATGGCGATAACGGTACCGGCATGCACTGCAACATGTCCATCTGGAAAGACGGCGCGCCTCTCTTTGCTGGCGACAAATATGCCGACCTCTCCGACGAAGCCCTGTATTTCATCGGCGGCATCCTGAAGCATGCAAAAACCCTGAATGCTTTCACCAACCCGTCCACCAACTCCTACAAACGCCTGATCCCAGGCTTTGAAGCTCCGGTTCTCCGCGCATATTCCGCACGTAACCGTTCTGGCTGCGTACGTATTCCTTGGACCGATTCTCCGAAGGCTAAACGCGTTGAAGCTCGCTTCCCGGATCCATCTGCAAACCCATATCTCTGCTTCTCGGCTCTGCTGATGGCTGGCCTTGATGGTATCAAGAACAAAATCCATCCTGGCGATGCAATGGACAAAAACCTGTATGATCTGCCACCAGAAGAACTGGAAGGCATCCCAACGGTTTGTGGTTCCCTGCGTGAAGCAATCGAATGCCTGAAAGCAGATCATGAATTCCTGCTGGCTGGCGACGTCTTCACCAAAAGCCAGATCGAGGGCTATATCGAACTCAAGGAAGAAGAAATCCAGCTGTTCGAACACACCCCGCATCCGGTTGAATTCCAGATGTACTACAGCTGCTAAGTCTCAGTGTCTGGCGTGCCAGGCACTCGGCATCTCACCCGCTGCGGTGAGCAGCTCCGAAAGCAAAATCGACAAAGGGCCGGCACTGACTGGCCCTTTTTCTTGTCTGGGTGTCAAAAAAGCCTGAGCATTATAGCGGACTATACAACCTGTTTTCCATGTGCGACCCTCCTCTCATCAAGCAAGAATGGGGGAGGAAATGATGCGCATTTTTTTGGTATTTCTGCTGTTCTGTCTGTCAGGCCCGGCCATGGCTGACAGTTTCACCTACAAGAATGATCGCTTCGGCACATCGGCCGAATTACCCTTGATCCTCAAGCCCACCACGGCCGCAGGCAACGGAGACGGATACCGTTTCAACTACCCCGGCTTGATTGGCACGGCATCGGTATGGGGTGGCTACAATACCGAGGAAGGCGGGCGCGAAGGATACAAGCACTATGTCAGCGGTTTCTACGATGAGATAACCTACTCAGCGAGCCGCAACGACTGGTTCGTACTCTCTGGCTGGGTCAAAGGGAAAATCTTCTATCTACGCGTTCAAGGATGCAACGCCGGGCCCTTCCACCACATCTATTTCGAATTCCCGGAAAACGAAAAACCGATGTGGCAGCCAATTATCGAACAATTTGCCAAAACCGTTCACGGCCCCTGCTCGAACTAGACGATCATCAGATGCAAATGCTGAAGCATTGATGTTGTGGGCCCGGTACACAGCCGGGCCTGGTCACACCTCTTCCATGGCCTTCCAGCCATGCAGCATCGCCTTTGCGCCCCAATCATAGCTGAAATAGTGCCCCGGCGATGGCTGAGTAAACTCAACCCCGATGGCCTGCCCCGTAAGATAGCAGTAGAGCAGCGTGCCAACCCGACCATGGCCAGCCATCAACACATCACCACGCATTCCGGTACCAACCACCCGCTCCATTGCCTCATTGTAGGCAATGGCAATGCGGTCCTGAGCATCCATCGCCGTTTCCCAGCCATCGACGACCGGTTCCTTCGGCTTTGAAAAGAAGCGCTTGAAATAGTCTTTGAAAGTCTCCTGCGCAACAAAGCCGGAGACCATATTATCGCTCTCATTCATGTCTTCTGAAGCCTGCGGCATGATGGAAAGCGCCTCACCGACAATCCCCGCAGTCTCCCGGGCCTTTTTCTCTGCACTGCAAAAAATATAGCTCGTGCCCGCGAGCAAACCTGACGTGGAGAACGCCTCGACCCTGGCACGACCGACATCACTCAATTGCCATTCGTGACGGTCCGTATCTGCATCTTGAAGGACTTCGGGATGGGTCAAATATCGAACAATCATAGAGGAAAACCAATTGCATACGGGCATGCAAATGACAATTTGCCACCCCTAGATGAGAAGGAAAAACAGCGCCAGAAATCCGGTCGCCGCGAAATTCAGCCAAGGCGATATCCCAGCGACATGCTGAGAGTCGGAATGTGCCCTGTCAGCTCTGTAAAGGCTTGATTTCAACTCAAACACTGACGCGCGTAAATTGTCAATTTCGGCCTCAACCTGTTTCATGAATTCCCTATAATTTTGTCCCCGCAATACAGGTCAAGCTAGCACCAAAATCCTTAACAAAGATTAACCATATTTAAAAAACTTAAGAAAGATCTCGCATTTTGCATCAGGCAGGACGAAATATCGCAAGTTCGAACCCAATTTGCCCGTCCGGACCATTCTGTTGCAGGCAATTGTCAAACCATGACAGCCGTCGCATTCGTGCTGCAACGGACAGATCCTCAGGACCGAAACACAATCGAACATCCACATACTGTTTGCCGACAGTCTTGACCCAAAGGCCGCGGCAAAGGAGATTGGGTGAACATCAAAGAGCCCGATTCGCAAGGCTTGATGCGCAGCACGAACACTTGCGCATACCGAAAAAGCTGATATGACCGAACCTGAACGTTCAGTCCCCCGCACAACATATAAGAGCAGTCAATGTCCGCGTCCGATGATCTTTTTGCAGCCATGCCAACGCCCAAGGGAAGCAAGTCAGCCGCCCGTGCGCCTTCCCCTGCTCCCAAAAAGCAACCGGCGAATGAGAATCCACCCGTAATTCCATCCGTGAAATCGGATTATACTGCGGCGGATATCGAAGTTCTCGAGGGGCTTGAGCCCGTACGTCGCCGCCCCGGCATGTATATCGGCGGTACGGATGAAAAGGCTCTGCATCATCTTTTTGCAGAAATTATCGACAACTCCATGGATGAAGCCGTTGCCGGCCATGCCTCATGGATCGAGGTCGAACTTTTGCCCGACAACACGATTGTCGTGACGGACAATGGACGGGGTATCCCGGTTGATCCCCACCCCAAATTTCCGGACAAGTCTGCATTGGAAGTCATTCTGACCACACTGCATGCAGGGGGCAAATTCGATTCTGCGGTTTATGAAACATCCGGTGGTCTTCATGGCGTGGGAGCTTCGGTCGTCAACGCCCTGTCAGAAAGCCTTGTCGTTGAGGTCGCCGTCAACAAGAAGCTCTACAGGCAGAGCTTTTCACGCGGCATTCCGCAAGGGCCTCTCGAGTTTCTCGGAGATATCCGCAATCGGCGAGGCACCAAGGTCTCGTTCAAACCCGACCACGAGATATTCGGCAAGAAGATCCGCTTCAAGCCCGAACAACTGCTCAACATGGCCCGCTCGAAAGCCTATCTTTTTGGCGGCGTTGAAATACGCTGGTCCTGCGCACCCGAGCTTCTTGAACATAGCCCCGAAGTCCCTGCCAAGGAGACATTCCATTTTCCGAATGGCCTCAAGGATTATCTTGCTGCAACTCTGGGGAAACAGAATCTCGTTACAGCGGATATTTTCGCGGGCAAAACGGAAAAGTCGGCCGGTCACGGAGCTGTGGAATGGGCGGTTTGCTGGTTCGGTGGAGATGGCTTCTTCAACTCCTACTGTAACACAGTCCCGACACCGGAAGGTGGCACCCACGAAACAGGCCTGCGCACCGCACTTCTGCGTGGCCTGAAAAACTACGCGGAACTGACCAACAACAAGAAAGGCAGCCTGATCACGGCAGACGATGTCATGACCAGCGCAGGCGCCCTGCTCTCGGTTTTCATCCGCGAGCCGGAATTTGTCGGCCAGACCAAGGACCGCCTTGCAACGACCGCAGCAACACGCATCGTCGAGCAGGCTGTCCGCGATCAGTTCGACCATTGGTTGACCAATGCGCCACAGCAGGCAAACCGCCTGCTTGAATGGGTCATTGATCGGGCCGAAGAACGCCTGCGTCGCCGCAAGGAAAAGGATGTCAGCCGCAAGTCTGCGGTGCGCAAGTTGCGCCTCCCCGGCAAACTGGCCGACTGCTCACAGAATGCCAAGGGCGATACCGAACTCTTCATCGTGGAAGGTGACTCCGCTGGCGGGTCAGCCAAGCAGGCACGCAATCGAACCACACAGGCCGTGCTCCCCTTGCGCGGCAAGATTCTCAACGTCGCGAGCGCGAGCAGCGAAAAGCTGCATGCCAACCAGCTGCTGGCCGATCTGGTGCAGGCTCTGGGGTGCGGTACGCGCAAAAACTACATCGATGAGGATCTGCGCTATGACCGCATCATCATCATGACGGATGCCGACGTCGACGGCGCTCACATCGCATCATTGCTGCTGACCTATTTCCAGCGCGAGATGCCACAGCTCATCCATAACGGCCATCTGTTCCTTGCCGTCCCTCCGCTCTATCGCATCAGCCAGGGCGGCAAGACTCTCTATGCCCGCGATGACAACCACAAGGATGCCCTGCTCGCAACCGAATTCAAGGGCAAGGGCAAGATCGACATTGGACGGTTCAAAGGCCTTGGTGAAATGCTGCCTGCACAGCTGAAAGAAACCACCATGGACCCCAGAAACCGGACATTGCTGAAAGTCCAGATCGTTGATATGGTTCCCGGCGAAACCAAGGAAGTTGTCACCCGACTGATGGGCAACAAACCAGAAGCCCGTTTCGAGTTCATTCAGGAAAATGCCGTATTTGCGACCGATCTTGACATTTGACCGCAGGTCAATCGCCCTCATCTTTCTGACCATATTCTGCCTGTGCTTGCAGTCAGCGGGAACCTGTGCGGCAGATAACAACCTGCCCCCCTATGAACAGGGTTTGAGGCGCATCAGCGCCATCGTTGGAGCCCTTATGTATCTTGATCCGCTCTGCAATAACACCAGCGCGAAAGTCTGGCACGACCAGATGGCCGCACTGTTGGAAGCAGAAAATGCCGATGACGCGCGTTCCCGGCAATTGAAAGAACGCTTCAACAGAAGCTATCTCGTTTATTCAAGAACCTATAAGAGCTGCAACAGTCAGGCGCGCAAGATAACCGATCTTTATCATGCGGAAGGTCAATCCCTGCTCTCGACACTGCGCCTCAAGCACGCGCGTTAACCAAAAATCTCAATTCCTTCGGAAAATCTTAACATTTCGGAAACAATGCCCTCAAGAAGGGTATATATCTGAAAGCAGAGCTACAGGCGACAGGGCGCGATTCCCTCTCTCTTTTAGCCAAACAGAACAAGCACGATCATCTTAATCAAAGATCTGCCAAAGGCAGGAGCTGACCGTCATGAACTGGCGAAAAAGTTAAAGCTTCCGAGGAACCGATTGCATGGACGACCAGACAAGCCCAGATATTTTTGCGACCCCGGAACCCGAGCAACTTGACATTGACCGCCAGAAACAGCGTGCACTGAACATTCTGAACGATCTTTGGGATCAGGCATCCGATGATGGCCTGAATATTGACTGTCTCTCCCATGCTGCCATTTTCCAGGCTGTCAGCAGCCTTGTGCTGGCTTATGGCGAGGAAGCGGTTGCCGAATTCTTCTCCGATTTGCCCGATCGCATTCTTTGCGGCGACTACACTCTGGATCGCAGGCTGCAATAGCGCTTTGCGGATTGGTCGTCGCTGAAACCGCGACAAAGCGAATCCAGCCGAATGACGGGTCAATCCGCCCATTGAGAGTTCTCCACTTTCAAGGCTTGACAAGCGATACCCGACAACGCGAAATCTCTTTACCGGCTTTCCTCCATGATCGTTCGCGCAAGGATGGGCAATTCCAATGGTGATCAGTTCAAATGACCTCATCAAATCGCTGTTCTTCGTTCTGGGCCTGCTTCTTCCAATCACGGCTGCCCACTGTCAGGTGACAATCGACAAGGTCATTCCCTTCCCGGAATATTCCGCATCAAGTCAGCAAGCACCCGCAACGCTCAGATCCAATGGCACCCATTCGGCCCGCTCGCAAGCAACTGTCAATGGTGAACGACCAGGGGACTATTCCAGCCATGACAACACAACCGAACCGGTGACCCTGTCTGACCTGCCCGAAATCTTGCGAAATATCGACCTGTTGCCAATCGCCGCAAGGGAAATGGTCCTGATCCTTCAAAAAGCCGCAGACAATCAGGATTGGAGCCTTTTGCAAATCGCGTTCGAAATGAACGAAATGCCGCCCGCCCTTTCTCAAGAGTTCGAAAAGCTCTTCGAAAGCCTTGAGAAAACAGACGAACAAAGCCGTATCTTTTTCTCTCCATTGGCCAAATTGCTGCAAGCTGGCTTTGTCCTTGCCGACGAAAACACAACGCAGGAAATATATGTCTGGCCTTATTTTGCCCATTATCCGCTTGAGAGCCTGAACGAGGAAGAAGTCTCAGAGCTGCTCGAGCTTGTGCCTGAAGATGAATTGAGAAGAATATCCAGTCTCAGGAGATACACTTATTATCAAATCGGCATTACTCCCGATGGGGTTTGGCACTATTTTGTAAGAGAAGAGTGATTTGTAAAAACTTCAAGCTTTTCATGTGGATTTGGCTTGAAATGCCATTAAAATGTCGCCATATCGCAAGAAAACAAATCGGTAAAACAGTCAAGCCAGCATGCATGGCCTACAAACCGAAACCGATCAGCAAGCAGGGGCATTGGGGCGAAAATGGCACGCAATAAACGCAAGAAATCAAGCAAGCTTCTGGCCCCGTTGCACGAAGACAGGCATGACAGCTACTTTCACAAGAAGCGGACCCTGAAAATCAGCAACAGACAGACATATGGTCATCTGGTCCGCCGTACGATTTTGTTCCAGTTCCGTCTTGCGGCAGACAATATCAGAGATCTGCTTCTTAGCCCGATTGCCGTTGTTGCTGCTTTGCTGGGTCTTCTGCGTCCGGACAATCCATCATGGGCTCTTGATCGTCTGATGATGTTTGGCCGCGCTACAGATCGCTGGATCAATCTGTTTGAAGACGACACCCACACCCTTCCGCAACAATCTTCAGAGACACTGGATGATTTCCTGGGAAAGGTCGAAACCAGAATCAAGACCAAGCTGGATCCTGAAACACCAGCTGATGAAGCCACTTGGGCCAAAAGCTTTTCCGCCTATTATGCGACACGGCAATCCCAGCGATAACCGAGTGTGTTTGCAAGGTTTGCCTTGCAGGATTTTTGAGTCTCCAGAAAAGGATTTTGGGGAAAATTGATCAAAATGGCCATTTCATGGCGCAAATAAACCCTATTTGCTGCATTGCATTGACAAATCCGCTCAAACTCGTATGGTTCCGCCAAATTTCTTTTACAAGCTCACGCCAATCTCGATCCTGAAAATGGGATCTTGTTCAAGGGCGTAGCTAAATGAGTGGTTCCATCATCTGATGACATTTTCGGATCTAGGTCTGAGTGAAAAGGTTCTTGCTGCTGTCGTCGCGGCCGGATATGAAAAGCCGACGCCTATTCAGGCGCAGGCAATCCCCCATGTTCTGGCACGCAAGGACGTCCTTGGCGTGGCGCAGACGGGAACGGGAAAGACCGCATCCTTTACCCTTCCCATGCTGTCTCTGCTGGAAAGTGGCCGCGCCAGGGCTCGCATGCCCCGCACATTGATACTTGAACCGACAAGAGAACTTGCCGCTCAGGTAGAGCAGAGCTTTTCTGTCTACGGCCAAAATCATCGTTTGACGGTGGCCCTTCTCATTGGGGGGGTCTCCTTCGCCGATCAGTTGAAAAAGCTGGACCGCGGAGCCGATGTCCTCATTGCGACACCGGGGCGACTGCTCGACCATTTTGATCGTGGAAAACTTCTTTTGACCGGCGTGGAAACCTTCGTCGTGGACGAAGCGGACAGAATGCTGGATATGGGCTTCATTCCCGATATCGAGCGCATTTGCAAATTGCTGCCCTTCACTCGTCAGACGGTTTTCTTCTCGGCCACCATGCCGAAGGAAATCCAGTCGCTGGCCGATCAGTTTCTTCATAATCCGGTAAAGGTCGAAGTGGCGCCCCCCTCTTCAACCGCCAAGACCATCACTCAGAAGCTGGTCGCCTCCGGTCCGAAACCATGGGACAAGCGCGCAGTTCTGCGCACCATGATCGAACAGGCACAAGAGCTGAAAAATGCCATCATCTTCTGCAACCGCAAACGTGATGTCGCAACGGTCAGCCGTTCCTTGAGCAAACATGGCTTCAATGCCGGTGCCTTGCATGGCGACATGGACCAGACCTCGCGCATGGCAACCCTTGACTCCTTCAAGAACAGCAAGCTCAACCTGCTCGTAGCCAGTGATGTTGCCGCGCGTGGCCTTGATATTCCCTCAGTGAGCCATGTTTTCAACTTTGATCTGCCAACCCATGCGGAAGACTATGTGCACCGCATTGGCCGAACAGGGCGCGCCGGACGAGAAGGTGTTGCAATCTCGATTGCCACCAAGGCGGATAGGAAATATATCGACGCCATTGAAAAACTGACCGGTGATACCATCGCCTGGATTGGCGAGATGGATTTTTCATCCACATCTCAGGAAGACGATGAGAATCCGGCTGCCAACAAACGCTCACGCAGAGCCAGAGGCGGAAGAGCCAAGACAGACACCGCAAAAAGTGAAGATCGTCAAAGCAATTCCAAAAAGAAAAATGAAAGTTCTGCGTCTGGCCAAACAGATACTCAAGAAGTCAATCGCAAACCTGAACCACCGGCCCCGGCCCCACGCCAGGAACGTTCAAAATCGAGCTCACGGCGCTCTCGCCAACGCGATGATCGCCAGGTAATTGGCATGGGAGACCATGTTCCGGCCTTCTTGCTTCAGCCAATCCGGCCACAAAAACCGAAGCCCAGCAAGAGTAAATCCGCTGACTGAGCCGAAAGCTGATGATTTCAAGAAAATGTTTTAAAAATTAAAAACAACACGTTGTCTGGAAGTTTTAAAGCGCTTTATTAAGTAGATACACGACCAAAAGGCCTGATGCTTCAAACAAGCATCAGGCCTTTTGCGTTTCTCCGTCAGCCTTGCAAGAACCGACTGAAGTGCAAAAAGACTGAGCATAAGCCTCCAGCAGGGTAATCCTTGCAAATATTTACCTGGAGTTGAGCAAGTAAATATCATGAAAAGCAGTCGTTTTATGATTTTTGCACGCAACAGCCCGAAATATTGATACATTTAACGTCACCTTAAGTGTTCGCAGACTAATATTCAGGCAAATTTTGGGGTGATTTCGAGGGGATTGCGTGGCTAATCACGTTTCGGAAAACATGGAAAACAGCGATTTCAAACGCACATATATTTACGGCGAGTCGGCACTAGGCAATCTTAAGAAGAATCAGATGCCTGCCTATCCGCGTAACTACGAGATCTGGTATACCTACGCCGCCGGGTTCAATCGTGGCCTGAACAAAGCGATTAATGATATTCTGCGTTCAACTGGCATGATCACTCTGGCACAGCTGGATACTATCTATAACGAACATCTGGCTCCCAGTCGTCTGGGAGATCGCGTCGATGAAGTCGGCGGTAAAATTTCCACCGAGTTGAGCTCCATCGTCCGCGAAGTCGAGGGCTACATTTCAGCAACCAGCCACTATGGGGAATCGCTGGTTGGTGCATCTCAAAATCTGTCCAAGACCGAAGACCGCAATGTCATTCGCGAAATCGTCACCCAACTGATTTCCGAAACCAAGGAAGTCGAAGAGCAGAACCGCACACTGAGTGAACAGCTCGCGGCTTCTCAGGCACAGGTCCAACAGCTAAGAGAATCGCTTGATACCATTCGTTATGAATCCCTGACCGATGACCTGACGACACTTGCAAACCGCAAGCATTTTGATCGCTCACTCGAACAGGCAATGGAAGAGGCTGAAGAAAACGAAGAACCGCTTTCCCTGCTCATGACCGATATCGATCATTTCAAGAAATTCAACGACACCTTTGGCCACCAGACTGGCGACCAGGTGCTGCGACTTGTGGCTGTGGCCGTGAAGCAGAATGTCAAGGGCCGCGATATTCCTTGCCGTTATGGTGGCGAAGAATTTGCAGTTGTCTTGCCAAGTACGAATCTGCGTCAGGCCGTCGCCGTTGCTGAGAGCATCCGCAAGGCCGTCATGGCCAAGGAACTGATCAAACGCTCCACCGGTGAAAATCTCGGACGGATCACGATTTCAATCGGCTGCTCAACCTTCTCCAAGGGCGACACGGTTCAGGACCTCATCGAAAGAGCGGACCAGAGCCTTTATGCTGCCAAGCGTGGGGGGCGTAACCTCGTGAAATGCGAGACGGATCCTGACGTTGCGCTGCTTGCTGACAAACCGGAGAAGAGTGCATCAGGCGCAGCCTGAAAAGCACCGCTCAACCACGACCGACAATAGACAAATATGAAAAAAAGCGGCATCAGGCCGCTTTTTTTATTTCCTGTCTGGACCCTTGGCCCATGCTGTATCACTTCGCGCGAAGGGCATCGAGCGCTGAAGGATCTACCGGCCTCAGGGAAACAGATTCTCCGCACCCGCAAGCCGATGTCTGATTGGGATTGTTGAAGGTCAGTCCCGAACGAAACTTGGTCTGTTCAAAGCCCAGTTCCGTTCCAAGCAGAAAAAGAACAGCTTTCGGGTCGATATAGACCGAAACGCCTTTGTCCTCGACGAGATCGTCTTGCGGATTCACATCAACAACCTTGTTCAGGACATATTCCATGCCAGCACAGCCGCCATTCTTGACCCCGATCCGAATGCCCTTCACCGCGTCGTCCGACGCCTCTACAAGCGAGCGGATAAAGTCAGCGGCTTCGTCCGTGATCGTCAGAACCTGAAATTTTCCTGCCATAGTCTCACACTTTCCCGATTGGCTCTGCCAGCAATGCCCCTAAGGCCAATCACTTGCAAGGGACACTCGGTCAATACCAGTTGATTGCAATCTTTGCTTCTTCACTCATGCGTTCCGGCGTCCAGGGCGGATCAAATACCATATTGACCTTGACCATGCCAACGCCAGCCACAGAACTCACCGCATTCTCGACCCAGGATGGCATTTCCGCCGCGACAGGGCATCCCGGTGCCGTGAGGGTCATGTCGACCTCCACATTGCGATCATCATCTATGTCGACCCGATAAATCAGCCCGATCTCATAAATGTCCGCGGGGATCTCGGGGTCGTAAACAGACTTCAGGGCTGCAACGATGTCTGATGTCAAGCGGTCCAGCTCGGCAGCCGGAATGGCTGAAGCTGGTCCCATGCTCGGCATGTTTGGTTCAGCGGCGTCACCGCTTGTCTGGCTGTCACTCATCATCTTTCTATCACTTCTCTTTCCAACCAAATTCCAAGGCATTCATTTCTTGCACCAAGAACAACTTAGGCAAAGAATAACTTGGCCTTTCTTAATGCCTCCGCCAGAGCATCAACATCCTCCTTGCTATTATACAAGCCGAAGGAAGCCCGACATGTTGATGTCACGCCAAAACGGGTCAGCAAGGGTTGCGCACAATGTGTCCCGGCCCGAACCGCAACACCGGATCGATCAATGACCATCGAGACATCGTGCGCGTGCACGCCTTCCATTTCAAAGGAAACAATAGCACCCTTTTCCCTGGCCTTGCCAATGATCCGAATCGAATTGATGCCCGATAGCCGCTCATGAGCATAGGCCCGCAGCATTTCTTCATGCGCAGCGATCCTGTCCCGCCCGATATCATCCATATAGTCAAGCGCAACTCCCAGACCAATAGCCTGAACGATAGGAGGCGTTCCGGCCTCGAACTTGTGCGGAGCCACACCATAGGTTACGCCATCCATGGTGACATCCTTGATCATTTCTCCTCCACCCATGAAGGGCGGCATCGCATCAAGCAGCTCAGCTTTTGCATAAAGCGCCCCAATGCCGGAGGGACCATAAAGCTTATGCCCGGTAATGACATAGAAATCGGCGTCAAGGTCCTGCACGTCGACCGGCAGGTGAACGGCTCCCTGGCTACCATCTACCAAGACCTTCGCTCCGGCTGCATGCGCCTTTGCAATCACGTCCTTGACCGGAACGATAGTGCCGATCGCATTGGACATCTGCGTAATGGCAACGATCTTGGTTTTTTCCGAAAGGAGCTTTTCAAACTCCTCCATCAGGAAATTGCCATCATCATCAACCGGTGCCCACTTGATCACAACACCCAGACGCTCACGGAAATAGTTCCATGGCACGATATTGGAGTGATGCTCAAGGATGGAAAGGATGATCTCGTCTCCTTCCTTCAGCACCATGCCACCATAGGAACTGGCGACCAGATTGATTGCTTCCGTTGAAGAACGGGTAAACACGATCGTGTCGACAGAGGGTGCATTGAGGAACCGGCGCACGGTCTCGCGCGCCGCTTCAAATTTGTCCGTTGCCAGGTTCGAAAGAAAATGTAATCCGCGATGAACATTCGCATATTCTCGACTATAAGCCTGCGCAACCGCATCGATAACAACCTGTGGCTTCTGTGCAGAGGCACCATTGTCCAGATAGACCAGAGGTTTGCCATAGACTTCCCGTTTCAGAATTGGAAAGTCGGCACGAATGGTTTCAATATCATATGCAGCCTTGGAGGCCATATCAGGGGATTGCATTCTCTTATTTCCCAACTTTTTGACGCCCTGTTACAGGCCACTCATACTCTATGCTGCTATACCAAGACGTTCCAGAATATAGGTCTCCAGAGCCTCCACAAACTGCTCGTTGGACACATTTTCAACCGCCTCGGCCAGGAAAGCCATGACCAGCATCTTCTTGGCCTGCTCCATCGGAATGCCGCGAGCCCGCAGATAGAAAAGCAGGTCTTCGTCCAGCTCACCACAGGTTGCTCCATGGCCACAGACGACATCGTCCGCATAGATTTCCAGCTCGGGCTTGTTGAAGAAACCGGCGTCCTCGGACAGGAGAAGCGCCTGGCTCATCATTTTGGCATCCGTTTTCTGAGCATATTGGCGCACGATGATCTGCCCCTGGAACACGCCCTCGGCCTTGTCATCAAGCACAGTACGATATTGTTCCTTGGAATTGCAGTTCGGCACCGCATGGTCCATTTTCAGGGTAATGTCGCTATGGCGATTTCCCTCAACGATGGAAGCACCGAAAAGATCCGCATCGCTATTCTCACCTTCCATGCTCACAAAAGACTGGCTGCGAATGAACTTGCCACCCGCCGACATGGTGAAATGCTCAAAGCGAGCATCGGCGCCAACCTTGACCGTCGTCGACCCCAGATGGAGCGCTTCGGCCCCTTCGTTGATGACACGCATGACATGGATTTCAGAGCTATCGGCAACCCGATAATCGATGGCGGTATTGAGCTGATAGGCGGCATCGTCACCACTGAAGACCTCAAGGATATCGGCTTTTACACCCTTGCCAGCAACAACACGGTTGCGACAGGTCGCAAGACCGCCACCCAGCATGACATGACGAATCTCGAGTGGCTTTGACAGCTCCGCCCCTTCGGCAATCTCGATAATCACGCCATCTTGCAACAGAGGCCGTATTGAGTGACAGGGCGACGTCATCACTCGGCAATCGCCGGATCATCGATGACAAAAGCTGCCTTCACCAAGTGCCTCGGAAACTGAGCGCACAGCTGACAGCGCCATCTAGCCCGTCCAGATCAGACAAGTCGGCATGATAGCTACCATTAATCAGCACCAGACGAACCGTCTCGACATCCTTCAAGATATCCGTTTCAACCAGAGCCTTGTCTGCAATATCGGCAGAAACAGGAGCTGCAAGCACCAGATCGGATGGCATCACACGTTTGAGATCGGAATATTTCCAGTCCTCGACACGACGATTGGGAAGACCCTTAGCCTCGAATTGCTCGATTGCAGCAGACCGCAAGGCAGCAAAGCTGAAGCATCACCGGACAGCCTGTTCCCTGCGCCCCTTTCAGGAGCGCCCCCAACGCTTCATCGGCTGCGGTTTTGATTACAGGAGTTGTCATTCAATTTCCTCCCATCAAGCCGCAGCTTCGCCGGTAAATTCGGCATAGCCTTTTTCTTCCAGCTCGAGCGCCAGCGACTTGTCACCGGTTTTCACGATCCTGGCCCTTGATACATCACATGCACGACGTCCGGCACGATGTAATTCAGCAGGCGCTGATAGTGCGTGATGACCAGCAAGGAGCGCTCAGGCGACTTGAGGGCATTCACGCCTTCCGAGACGATGCGCAAGGCATCAATATCAAGGCCCGAATCCGTTTCATCAAGAATGCAGAGCTTTGGCTCCAGCAAGAGCCATTTGCAAGTATCTCGTTGCGCTTCTTTTCACCGCCGGAGAAGCCGACATTGAGCGGACGGCGCAACATTTCCTGCGTCACATTGAGCTTGGCGGACAACTCTTTCACTTTTCTCATGAAGTCGGGCGTTTTCATTTCCCCTTCGCCACGCGCAACACGCTGGGCATTAAGAGCGGTCTTGAGGAACGTCATGTTGGACACGCCGGGAATTTCGATCGGATATTGCATGGCGAGGAAAAGGCCAACCGTGGCGCGTTCTTCCGGCTCCATCTCAAGCACATTCTCACCGTTGAAAAGAATTTCACCTTCGGTGATTTCATAATCTTCCTTGCCTGCCAACACATAGGACAGCGTGGATTTGCCAGAGCCGTTCGGGCCCATGATGGCATGGATTTCACCGGGATTGATGGTCAGATTGATGCCGCGAAGGATTTTGTTGCCTTCGACTTCTGCATGGAGATTTTTGATTTCAAGCATAGCTATATTCCTTTGGGGCGTCCCTATTCGGTCTCGCCATCCCAATAATCACATTTGTCAGATAACCGGCCAACATGAAGAAACTCGGCGGAAAGGAAGGAGTCTCCTCTCACTCTTGCGACCGCGGCGAATTTACCGGAATCGGGATATTCCACGATTTCAGGCTCCGCTTTGGTCGAGATGCCAAGATATTTCAATGTCTCGCTACCAGTATTGATAATCTGGTGGGCAACCTCGGCTCCGCCCGCAGGCGCTGCCAATATATCGCCCTGTTTCACAGGATAAGTCTTGTCTCCGAAACGATAGGTTCCCGCCCCTTCAAGAATGACGAAGGCTTCATCATTGGCTGAATGAGCATGGAAGGGATAAGCCTTCCCACCCGGTTCAACCACCGTCAGCATCATGCCAAGTTTTTTCAAACCGATGAGGGAGCCGATCCGCCCCAGCTTCGACTGAAAATTCTTGCCATTGCCACCGGTCACGAGGTCCAGATCAGATAAACTGATCACGGGAGTTGTCGTTTCATTGGACATGGATTTACCCTAACCCACAGATCCTTCTAGAGAGATATTGATCAGTTTCTGAGCTTCGACGGCAAACTCCATCGGCAGCATCTGAATCACATCCTTCACAAATCCGTTGACAATCAGCGCCACGGCCTCTTCTTCCCCGATCCCTCGTGCGCGGCAATAGAACATCTGATCATCGGAAATCTTGGATGTGGTCGCCTCATGCTCAAAGATCGCCGATGCATTTTTGCTCTCCACATAAGGCACCGTATGGGCCCCACATTGATCGCCAATCAGCAAACTGTCGCACTGCGTGAAGTTTCGGGCATTGGATGCCTTCTTGTGAGCTGAAACCAGACCACGATAGGTATTGTTGGAGCGGCCAGCGGAAATGCCCTTGGAGATGATCCGGGAAGACGTATTCTTGCCCAGATGAATCATCTTTGTGCCACTGTCGATCTGCTGATAGCCGTTGGAAATGGCAATCGAGTAGAACTCGCCGGTGGAATTCTCCCCACGCAGAATACAGCTTGGGTATTTCCAGGTGATGGCAGAGCCGGTTTCAACCTGGGTCCAGGAAATTTTTGAATTCTTCTCGCGACAATCGCCACGCTTGGTAACGAAATTATAGATCCCGCCCTTGCCTTCGCTGTCGCCCGGATACCAGTTCTGGACCGTCGAATATTTGATCTCGGCATCTTCCAGAGCGATCAATTCCACCACGGCGGCATGCAGCTGGTTTTCATCGCGCTGAGGTGCCGTGCAGCCTTCCAGATAGGAAACATAGGAACCCTTGTCAGCAATGATCAGCGTGCGTTCAAACTGCCCCGTATTCTGCTCGTTGATGCGGAAATAGGTGCTGAGCTCCATTGGACAGCGCACCCCTTCAGGCACATAGACAAAAGAGCCGTCGGTAAAGACCGCAGAGTTAAGCGTTGCATAGAAGTTGTCGGAGACGGGAACAACCGAAGCAAGATACTTCTTCACCAGCTCGGGATGCTCGCGAATGGCTTCAGAAATCGAACAGAAGATGACACCCGCTTTCTTCAGCTCTTCCTTGAAGGTTGTTGCCACTGAAACAGAGTCAAAGACCGCGTCTACGGCGACTTTCGAATACTGCCGGTTCTCTTCGGAAACGCCTGCAAGAATTTCCTGTTCCTGCAAGGGGATACCAAGCTTTTCATAGGTCAGCAGCAGTTCAGGATCGACCTCGTCAAGGCTCTTGGGCCCTTCGGCGACCTTTGGGGCTGCGTAATAATAGATGTCATTGAACTTCGGCTTGGGATAATCGAGCTTGGCCCAGGTTGGCTCTTCCATGGTCAGCCAACGTTGATAGGCTTCCAGACGCCATTCCAGCATCCATTCCGGCTCTTCCTTTTTGGCTGAAATGAAACGGATAATATCTTCGCTGAGCCCCAAAGGCGCTTTTTCGGTTTCGATATCCGTAACAAAGCCGTATTTATATTGGTCAACGTCGATCTTTTTGACCTGATCGACAGTCTCCTTAACAGCAGCCATCAGCTACTCCATTCCTAAGCGGTTTCAAAGACCGCCAGTCATAGGGGCGCTTGCCCAGTTTCTGCTTCATCGTGGATCCAACACTGGTCTGTTGGCGTGGCGAATAACACCAGAGATGCCCGATTGCAGTTTTTAGCTCATCTCTATTCACCACTAGGTCAAAGGCCTTCCAACCCTTGTCCCACCCGCTTCTTCACCCTGCTTGCCCTTTGAAGCGTTTACAGAGCTTGGTCTGTGAGACTTATATAAGCGCGCTCACTGCGCCATAACAATGCCCTTTTGTTTATTTTTTGAGTTTTTGACGCATATTTGTTCAAGAGCCTCAAGAAGTGCATATATTTCAGTCTCTTTGCTGTTCCAGCCAAGGCTCATCCTAATTGCCCCTCCGGCAATTGAAGCATCATAGCCCATCGCCAGAAGCACATGGGAGGCGGAAACCTTCCCCGATGAACAGGCGGATCCCGAGGATACGGCAATCCCTTTGAGATCAAGCTGAATGAGAACCGTTTCGCCCTTGAGACCTGGAATGGAAAACTGACAGCAATTCCCCACCCGAGGCGCATCAGCACCAAAGATTTCGACATCTGGAGCAAATTCCAACAAACGTTGCTCGAACAGATCTCGCATAATCGCCAGATGTGAAATTCCGTCTGATGAGGAAAGCGACGCCTTTGCCAAATCGCACGCGACACCAAACCCGACGATACCGGCAACATTTTCTGTACCGGCACGCAAGCGATTCTCCTGCGCCCCCCCTGTAATCAGCGGCTCGGGCTCTGTTCCTTCTTCGGTCATCACGAGAGCGCCAACACCCTTGGGGCCACCCAGCTTGTGCGCAGATAGCGCAAGGCTGGAACAGCCGAGTTCGTTGATAGCGAGAGGAATACGCCCGGCAGCCTGTACGGCATCGAGATGGAAAAAGGCTCCATATTTCTTTGCCAACGCTCCAATTTCGGAGATAGGCTGAATGACGCCGGTTTCGCTATTGACCGCCATCACAGCGATCATCGGTCGTCCTGCACCATGATCATGTGCCTCAAGCACAGAAGCCAAGGCGTCCAGATCAACCGTCCCCTGCCGCGTCACCGCTATCTCGGTGCGCACTCCGGCCGGAAAACGGCCACCAGAAAGCACGGACGGATGCTCTATCGCGCTCGGATAGAGATGTGAACAGACAACGGGCTCATATGCGATCTTCATCGAGGGCGTCAGCGCCAGCATATTGGCTTCGCTCGCCCCGGAGGTGAAGATAACGCGACGAGCATCCCCGCCCACAAAAGCCGCGACAGACTCGCGGGCTTTCTCAATCAAGGCTCGAGCTTGCCGACCTTCTTTATGCACGGATGACGGATTGCCTGATTCATCCCATGCGGCAACGACCGCTTCACGCACGTCCGGGCGCATTGGCGAGGTTGCATTATGGTCAAGATAAGCGCGAAGCATGAGGCAATTCCTGAATGTGGTTCATTTGCCCTTGAGGCATTTCATCGAATCAATGGTTGCTACAATTTATTTCTATATTGGCCTTCAAAAAACTTGAAATCGTACCATTTATTTGTGCTATGAAAGCCTAATGAGTAGATCGCAGCTTCAGTTTTGAATCATTCTAAAGAAGATTATAAAACATGTACTCCGAAGTCAAGTTTTATAATCCTGTTCCTTAGTTGGTCTTTGGAGAGTTCAGGCCAATCCACCCATCATTGAGTGTGCAGCCCTTTCTGATGCCAGGCGATCAATGGAATTGAACCCTATGAATAAGGACCGGGCAACCTATGCCAGAGGTGATCTTTAACGGCCCTGTCGGACGTTTGGAGGGGCGCTTGCACCCTTCAAAAAACCGCAAGGCCCCAATTGCACTTGTACTTCACCCTCACCCACGCTTCGGCGGCACGATGAACAACGAGATCGTCTATCATCTCTATTACATGTTCGCACGCCGTGGGTTTACGGTCCTGCGTTTCAATTTCCGTGGTGTGGGGCGCTCTCAGGGCACCTTTGATCATGGTGTTGGCGAATTGTCAGATGCAGCGGCTGCACTTGACTGGGTCCAGACCTTCCATTCCGAGGCTCCGGGCGTCTGGATCGCAGGCTTTTCCTTTGGAGCATGGATCGGCATGCAGCTATTGATGCGCAGGCCAGAGGTGGAAGGTTTCATATCGATTGCCCCACCGGCCAATCTCTATGACTTCTCCTTCCTGGCCCCCTGCCCGTCTTCAGGCCTCATCACCCATGGTGGCATGGACAAGGTCGTTCCACACAAGGATGTTCAGGCGCTCGTCGACAAGCTGAAAACACAGAAGGGCATCGTCATCGATCAGGAAATCATCCCCGGTGCAAACCACTTCTTCAAAGAAGAGACCGACCAGCTCATCAATGTCTGCGCCAACTATCTGGACAAGCGCATCGGCTTTGATCCAAGCCAGCTCGAAGAAATCACCGAAGTTGACGACCAGTCGGGCTCAGCCATGCAGCGCTAAGCTTCACTGCAAACGAGCGAAGCTTTACGCAAATCACAGACAAAGCCACCCACGGGTGGCTTTTTTTATTCCTTTTCAAACAGCAACCGGCTCCATTTGACACCGCGTGCGCGATTGACGTCCTGATGGGAGTCCACGACGGCCTGATAGACACATTTAAGGCCAGAGGCTGTTGCGGCATCTATAACCTCTTCATCGGAAATCTCATACATGCAACGCCCCTCTGGCGTCTTGCCGTGACGAACGGTCATCGCCAGATGTGCTCCCTTGTTCATCAGCGACGCCACACGCAGCATGACAAGCTTGCGTTCCAACTCGTCAAAATGCATATAGACCGCGATCATGGTGACCACATCAAAGACGTCCTCGTCCAACTGCTCCAGCGCAGGAAGGGCATCCTCGATCCAGAGGACTTTTTCGGCACCCTCCTTGGCCTTCGCAATCTTGAGAAAGGCATCTGTCGGCTCCACTGCGGTCACATCATAGCCAAGCGACGAGAAATAGAGCGCATCACGCCCCGAACCGGCACCGATGTCGAGCATCTTTGCGGGCGGCTTGCGTAGAGACTCGGTGAACCACTGATAGATGGTTGCGACATCATAGGTGTCATAGCGGAGCGTCAAATTCTCCGCCTCTTCCTCATATCCCTTGTTGCTTTCAAGTTTGACCATTATTGCTCTTCCTCAAGTCTCATGGTTTCGGACGGACCAGTAACCCGCCACTCATGTCTTTGCCAACCCCGGTCGTATTCGGAAATGTGATTGGCAAGTCTTTTTGCGCACGCACCGCAAGATAGGCGAAGGCCTCCGCCTCCAGCGCGTCGCTATTCCATCCCAGCATGCTTGACATCATGACCGGCATCTCAAGGGCGTCTTGTAGTTGCGCCATCATGAAGGGGTTGTTACAGCCGCCACCGCAAACAACGACCATTTGAGCAGCAGCGCCAGAGGCATTTTCCATATGCTCCAACCCCAGACAGATGGTCTCCACCGTGAAGGCGGTCAGCGTCGCCGCCCCATCTTCAAGCGAAAGCTGCTGAACAGGAGCCAGATCAAAGGCATTGCGATCAAGCGACTTGGGCGCAGCTTGGCGAAAATAGCCATTGCCCATCAAGCCCAGAAGTGCCAGAAAATCCACCTGTCCGCTGGCAGCAAAAACGCCATCCTTGTCCATTGCCTCGCCAGTCTTCTGGTGTATCCAGTCGTTCACAAGAGCATTGCCCGGTCCGCTGTCAAAGGCCGTCAAGCCCCCATCCGCATCGATCCATGTGATGTTGGCAACCCCGCCGATATTGACCACGGCAAGGGGATAGTTCAGCGGGATGGCGCTCGAAGCGGTCAGGGCCTTGTGATAGATTGGCACGAGCGGAGCCCCCTGCCCGCCAGCTGCAACATCGGCAGCGCGAAAATCATAAACGACCGGGCAACCGCAGGCATTGGCAAGCGCTTGACCATCTCCGATCTGCACCGTGACACCCTTGCCCGGGTCGTGCCACACGGTTTGCCCATGAAAACCGATCAGATCCGGCTTGCGTCCGCCCACTTCCTCCAAAGCCAAAAGCGCATTCACTGCCTCGATATGAGCACCGGTTATCATTGCTTCGGCTTGGGCCAGAGAACCCGGACGCGCATTTCGATCCGTCATGCTGCGGCCATCCTCAAAACCCCTCTTGATGAGTGCTTGCTCCTCGGCGCCATAGGGTCTGAAGACAAACGCCAGCGGCCTAACGAAGCCCTTGCCGTCTGTCTCGATCAGCGCGGCATCGACGCCATCACAGGAGGTTCCGCTCATCAACCCCACCGCAAGCACGGTTTCTTGCTCATTTTTTGCCATTTTTGTCCCCGTCTGCTCAATCTAGTTAGTGATCTTTGAGAAGATCTTTGATAGACCAACTCTCCGTGAGGTCTCATAGTCTGTGCGCCCTGCATCAGCGACATTCGACCAAACTAGCAGTAACAACCGTAATTTTAAGGAGAAAAGCGGCATGACCGCCTTCAAATCCGAATTTCTTCACACCTTGAGTGAGCGTGGCTTCATTCATCAGTGCTCGGACCCGGAAGGGCTGGACAAACTCTTTCAAACGGAAACTGTGACTGCTTATGTAGGCTATGATTGCACAGCCCCTTCGGTTCATGTGGGCAACCTGGTTTCCATGATGATTCTGCACTGGATGCAGAAAACCGGTCATCGCCCCATTCCCCTGATGGGTGGTGGCACGACCATGGTCGGCGACCCGTCAGGCCGCGATGAAACGCGCCAGTTGCTGACGCCAGAAACCATCGAAGCCAACAAGAAAAGCATTTTTGAAATCTTCTCTAAATTGCTCACCTTTGGCGATGGTCCCACCGACGCCATCCAGGAAGACAACGCCAATTGGCTGCTCGGCCTCAACTATGTCGATTTCCTGCGCGAGGTCGGCTCGCGCGTCTCGGTCAACCAGATGTTGGCACGCGACTCGGTACGCCTGCGTCTGGAACGCGAACAGGCCCTTTCTTTCCTCGAATTCAACTACATGCTTCTGCAAGCCTATGATTACACCCAGCTCAACAAGCGCTATGGCTGCAAGCTGCAAATGGGTGGCTCGGATCAATGGGGCAACATCGTTTCCGGGATTGACCTTTGCCGCCGCATGAACAACGCTGAATGCTTTGCCTTGACGGTGCCACTGATCACCAAGTCCGACGGGTCCAAAATGGGTAAATCTGTTTCCGGCGCCATCTGGTTGCGCGGTGACATGTACAGCCCTTATGACTACTGGCAATTCTGGCGCAATGTCGGCGATGCTGATGTTGGTCGCTTCCTCAAGCTCTACACCACGCTGCCAATGGATGAAATCCGCCGGCTGGAAGCTCTGGAAGGCAATGAGCTTAATGAAGCCAAGAAGATTCTGGCAACTGAAGCAACTGCCCTCATCCATAGCCGCATGGACGCAGACAATGCAGCTGAGACCGCTCGCAAGACCTTTGAAGCAGGTCAGGCAGCAGCAGCCGATCTTCCCACCATTGAGCTTGGAGATAGCGAGCTGGAAGCAGGACTTGGCGTTCTCAACGCCTTTGTCACGGCAGGACTGGCCAAATCCAACGGTGAGGCACGTCGCTCGATCAAGGGGGGCGCGCTCAAGGTCAATGACGAAACCGTGACCGACGACAACCTTACGCTTTCGAAATCGGACCTCAATGAAGACGGCGTCATCAAGCTGTCGATGGGCAAGAAAAAGCATGTTTTGCTGAAGCTCTCCTGATCGGTGAGCAAAAGCAACCATCATTGCCAGCCCGCAGGGGTGAAACAAGACGAAAGGCTCCCTCAGGGAGCCTTTTTCATTGCAGAGACAACAGCGGTACAGCCAATCAATATTCAAATATCTTCCTGAACACGCCCGGCGCAAGCAAAGACGCAGGATTGACGATCAGGGTTGGATTGGCCAGATTGCCCTTGATGGAATAGGTAATCCCCAAGAGCCCCTCATTCTTGCGGTTGCCAAGGGCCAGACCGATCACCGGCAAGCGGCTGAAAATATTATTCAGCTTATAGGCCGGGATATAGGTGCCGGTAAGAGCAAGCATCTTGCTGCGCATATTGACGACCCCGTCAACAGTAGCCCCGAGAACAGGCCCCTTGAGGGCCCCTTTTGAAAGGGTGAAGACTCCACTCTTGCCTTCGAAATCCATGGAGAACTTGTCAAAACTGCTATCGACAGTCTGGGTTGAGCTTTTCGCGGACTGCTGCTTTTCAACCTGACCGCTCAGCTTGAAATCCTTGAGGAAGAAAACACCCTTAATGTTCTCCCACCCCTTGAGCAGCGTAACGGACAAGGCCAGACGCCCCCCGACAATCCGGTCGGTCACGCCGATGAATCGGAAGATTCCACCCGCATCCTGAAAATCCATATTCAGAACTGGCTGGGCAACATTTCGCGCCGACTTGTTGCCATCACCGGCGAGTGAAGTGATCTTGACAAGACTATTCCCGTCGAGCTTGCCATCAACGTCAATCCAGCGACTGACACCATCCACGACTTCCACCTTTGCAACGAGATTATTGATCGTGTGGTTCGACAACCCGATCACTTTCTCGATCCTCGCATTGACGGAAATATTCTCTCCCGAACCGGAGTCAGCACTATTCTCGACCAGAAAATTGCCTTTCAGTTTGCCTCGCAGATCCAGCACTTCGCCAACGGCATCGAGACGGAGAAGGCCGCTCTTCTCCCGTATCAGCTCAAATCGCAGACGATCACCACGACTGAGATTGAGCTTGGATACGAGCAAGTTCTGCAACTCGCCCTTTTTGCCTATGAGAGCCGACCCTTCCGCGTCAAATCCGTCTCCCGTCATCTGGATCGATTGGAGTTCATAGCCATCGCCATGCTCAATGACACGCAAGTTTGCCTTGCCCCTCACATTGGGCTTCTTGCTCCATCCGATTTCGCTGAGCTTCACTTCGGCCTTTGTCAGATCGATTTCAACCTCGGTTTGGCCCTTTTTGCTTTCATCCTGCACAGCTTTCACCGTAACAGGTCCACGCAACCAGTCCGAAACATCAAATCCCAGATTTTTCCGATCCGCCCCCGTCAAGATCAATTGAAAATTGGCCTTTTCCGCTATTGATCCATCGAAAGACGTGTCGATGGCCAATGCAATGGTCAAATCGTCAACCTTGGCCTTGCCCTTGATATCGACACGCTTGCCATCGGTGTTGACGACCAGATTTGCGTTGGACAACATCCGGCCCTGCAAGGGAGATTTGCTTGAGAAGTCAGTCAAGGTGATATGAGCGCTATAGTCCACCTCTTCCTTTTTCAAATCCTTGAGGAGAGGCAACTCGATTTGCACCTTTGCATTGGCCTTGCCGCTGAGATCACTGGCCTTCACCTTCTGTTTCTGAAGCATGTTGAGCGGATCGCTATCTACGATTTCGCCAAAGATCGAAGCCTCACCCTCCCCATCAAGAGACAGGATGCCAACAGACGGCCTCAAGGAGTGATCGGGAATTTCAAACCGGCCCATTTTCAACGGAAAGCTCTTGCCGCTCTTTGTGACGAACTGCCCCTTGTTGATGAAAGCCAGGAACTTCCTCCCATCAACCGTTCCTTCACCCGAAATCAGATTGCTGGCGGGCAGATCCCCGAAACCATTCACGCTGAGATCCTTGAAACCGAAGGAAATATCGACAGAATTCTCTGGCAGGACCATCAGCCCCTGATCATTGCGCTCAAGCATGCTGGCCATCAGATTAACGCCGATTTTTCCTCCAGTCACAGAACCACCGGTGAGATTTTCGATCAACCACTTGCGGGCACCATTGGCGATATTGACAGGCCACATCTGAACCAACAATTCATAGGGCATGGCTGAAACGTCAAAGGACATTTTCGTGCCAAGATCACCGTCTGACATGAAAACCTGTCCACCGCCCTGAAGACTGCCTTCATCCGCGGTCATGGCAAAGCGATCAATGACCGCCATATTGCTTGCCAGATTGATCCGAGCGTTCAAGGCGACTTCATTGAGCGTCTTTTCGGCCATCTCGTAATCGCGGGAAGCCAGCTTGATATTCCGCCCTTCCACGCTCAACAGCACATCGCCATTTGGATTGTCCGGCCACTGCAAATTGCCAGCGAACTCTCCTCCTGTCTCACCAAAGAAGACATGGCCTCGCCTCAGCTTGAGAAAACGCGTACGAGGATCCCATTGGAACAGGAAACGAGCCTCATCAAGATAGGCGATGTCGCCGTGGTCGAAATCCATGAGGCTGGCACCGAAACGGATATCGGAGACCACATTGACCAGGTTGCCATCCTGATCGAAGTCGAGCTGCGCCGCACCACTCAAAGGCGAATAGAATTTAAACTCATCCGCAGTCTTTGCAAAACCGATAAAGAGATCTTCAAGCGTCAGATCCTCAAGTTTCAGCTGAACAGAATGCATTTTGGTCATCTGTTCGTCGATTTCTGCTTTCTGGTCTTCGCCTTGCTGTTCCGTTTCATCAAACGGAATCTCGCCCATGGCGAACCGCACACGTCCGTGGCGACCATTAAAGGCAAAATCAATGCGCCAGAGATTGTCTTCTTTGCCAACCGGACTATAGAGAAACTTGACGCTGTGATAGGTCTTGGTCAGATCAGCCAACTCGTCGGTATAGTAAACCGTTGTATTTTGGATGAAAATTTTTGGCGGCCGCTTGTCCAGATTCTCATCGGCCAGCCATTGTGTTGCATGACGCAGCGAATAGATGAGCGAAGTCAGCTCCGGTTCATCCGGATCATATCGAACCGTCTGCACCTGTTCGGAAGCGGCAACGGCAGCCCCCAGCGAACTGGGGTCCTGTCCCGCGACAAGAATTCGACCGCTCGTATCTCTGCGCGCCTTCACTTCCATTCCGTCGATATTGATACTTTTGGGAACGACTTCACGCTGTAGCAGCTTGACCAGACTCAATTCCAGATCCACGACCGGTGCATTAAGGACCTCTTCATCACCCTGTTCCAGTTTGACGGCAAAAAGCGAAAGCGCCAACTTGCCTGTCTCGGTTAGCTTGATCTTGATATCATCAAGCTCGAATGTCTGCCCTTCTGGCAAATAGCTCGAGACATAGGCCTGAACATCCCGCGAATAGCTGCCGATGGACATGGGTGAGTAATAGAGACGTATACCGATCAAGACGATCAGAAGAACAAAGGCCAAAACCAACGCGCCGAATACAACGCCAATACGTCTGACTGTAGGGCCATCACCAAAAAACTTTGTAATCAGCCCTCGTATTGTCAAATCGCTTTCGTTCGACATGTGGCTGGATGGCTTTTCTTCTCGATTTGGCAAACTGCTCTTTCTCCAAACTCACATAGTGACAGACTGGATGCCACCGGCGAACACCTCTTCCCTTTGATCTGTTATGACAGATTCGCTCACCTCTCAAGCGCTTTATAGGTTAGGTTTGTCGTGGACCGATCATGACGACAATAAAACACTTTTCGCCCCCTGGCGCAGCCTGTCCATTTCTGCAAATGAAGCAAATTTAGTCTAAACCTTAAGAGCACTCCGGGCGTATGATAAAAAGAGTCACAGTTTTTTCTGTGGTTTGGTTTTGGGTTCCAAAAAAGTCGAAAGGATGACTGATGTCTGACAATTCCGAAAAACTGTGCAGTGGCACGTCTGCTCCGGATTTTACGCTCCAGACCAACGATGGCGGAAACATCACCCTGAGCGAGCTCAACGGAAAATGGGTCATTGTCTATTTCTATCCCAAAGACAGCACTCCGGGCTGCACCACCGAAGCGCTCGATTTCACCCAGCTCAAGCAAGACTTTGACGCAATTGGAGCAACAATCATCGGCATTTCCCCCGACAGTGTAAAAAAGCACGACAATTTCATCACCAAGAATGACCTCAAGATCACCCTTGCATCGGATCCGGAAACAAAGACCTGCGAGGATTACGGCGTGTGGGTCGAGAAAAAAATGTATGGAAAGACCTATATGGGGGTCGAACGCAGCAGTTTCCTGATCGATCCCAAAGGACAAATTGTCGAGATCTGGCGCAAGGTCAAAGTCAAGGGACATGCGGCGGAGGTCCTTGAAAAAACAAGGAACCATATAGGTTAAATCTATACATTTCCGCACTCTAACCAACTTACAAATAGTGAAAGGTCAGGCACCGCGAAGTATTAACCATTCGCAAACAAACCTAAGCGTCAGATTTTTCTCATAGATTACCTACAGCAAATATTTGCCGGCGGTTATACAGTAAACGATTTGTTAACCATACCAGTGCTCAAATAACAGAGACTGACAAGACCAATCTATTTGCTGGGTATTCTATGCGATCGCAAGTTGGAAACAAAGAGTTCGGGCGCAGAAAAGAGCCACATCGGATTATCATAGCCCATGGTGATACGGTTCAGGATTTTACGATTCGCCCATGGGTCGTATCGTCCTTTATCATCCTGGGTGTCTTTTTCAGTATCATCTACCTTTCGGCAACGGCCTATCTCGTCTTCCGTGACGACATCATTTCCTTTTCGCGCAGCGAACAGGCCATGATGCAAGCGAAATATGAAGACCGCATCGCCAAATTGCGGTCCCAGATCGATCGTATCGCAAGCCGTCAGATGATCGACAAGCAAACACTGGAAGATCACGTTCAGGATCTGATGCGAAAGCAGGCTGATTATGAAGCTTACTCCTCAGTTCTGGAACCGATCATCTCAAAGGCACGCAAGGCAGGTCTGCCCATCCGCTCCGAAATGAAAGTCCCCTTGCCCCGCAAGGCTCCATGGCGCAAGAAAGACAAGCAGGCCAAGGCGACAGAGGCCCCGACCCAGAAGCCGGAGGATTTGCAGCTTGCCATGGCATCGGCTTCTTCCGTTTCTGCAACGCCAACAGAAGCCGAGATTTCAAATCGTTTCAGCGAGCTGACCAAACTCGGTTTCAGAAGCACAAATTCCTTCAACAGCGACAGCGAGCAAATCGCTTCAACCTATTTCGACAGCGAAGAACCCCTGTTTCTGGCAGACGCTTCGCCCATCGAGCCCGATTTGGAAGAGCCTGAAAATCAGACCATATTCAAGTTGACGGATGCCTCCAGTCGCCTTGAAAAGGAAATGATGCACAGCAAGGCCATTCTCAACAATTTGCTGACCGATCTTCATTTCAAATCCGTGCGCGTCGAACAGCGCATTGCCTCGCTTGGCATAGACATGCAGTTCATAGACCCCGAGGCAGCAATTGGCGGCCCCTATATCCCGCTGACCGAAGACTACAACCACGATCAACTGGCCGAAGAAGCTGAAAAGGTTGAATTGGCACTGGATCGCTTCATGCAGCTAAAAAGCAAAGTGAGAAGCTTGCCGATCACCCATCCCTTGCCGTCAGGCCACCTGACCAGCAAATTCGGCATTCGCAAGGACCCCTTTCTTGGCAACATGTCGATGCATTCAGGGATCGATTTGGGAGATCTTTACGGCAACCCGATCCGGGCCGCAGGCGAAGGTGTGGTCACCTATGCCGGAGCACGATCCGGTTATGGCCTGATGGTTGAAGTCGACCATGACAACGGTGTCGTGAGCCGCTATGCCCATATGAGCAAGACGCTGGTCAAAAAGGGGGAAAGGGTCCGCGTCGGAACCATCCTTGGCAAAGTCGGCTCGACAGGGCGATCAACCGGCCCGCACCTGCATTTTGAAACCCGCGTCAACGGCAGGGCAGTCAACCCCTATTCCTTCCTGATTGCAGGCAAGGAACTACACAAGATTCTCTAGGCAACGTTCAGGATACAAAAAACCACCGCTGGCAAGACCAGCGATGGCAGGTAGAAACGACGTTTGACACCGCCTCACTTCTGAATATCAGACCAGATCATCGACCGGCGCGTCTCCTTCGGTGCCATAGGCACGCTGGGCAAGCGCCGCTTCCATATAGGGGGTCAAAGCCCCATCAAGCACATCCTGAGGACTCGTGCTTTCAACTCCGGTGCGCAAATCCTTGACCAACTGATAGGGCTGCAAGACATAGGAACGGATCTGGTGTCCCCACCCGATATCGGTCTTGGAAGCAGCCTCGGCACTGGCTTTCTCTTCACGGATCTGCAATTCGCGTTCATACAAACGTGCCCGCAACATATCCCACGCCTGAGCGCGGTTTTTGTGCTGAGAGCGTTCGTTCTGACATTGAACCACGATTCCCGTCGGATGGTGGGTAATGCGAACCGCCGAGTCGGTCGTGTTCACATGCTGCCCACCTGCACCAGACGCGCGATAAGTATCGATACGACAATCACTTTCATTGATTTCGATCTCAATGGAATCATCAATGACCGGATAGACCCAAACCGATGAAAAGGACGTGTGCCGCCGTGCCTGACTGTCAAAGGGCGATATGCGTACCAGCCGATGGACCCCGGATTCGGTTTTTGCCCAACCGTAGGCATTCTCGCCCTTGATCATGATGGTTGCCGCCTTGATGCCAGCTTCCTCACCGGCAGTCACCTCAAGAACGTCCACCTTGAACCCTGCTTTCTCGGCCCAGCGGGTATACATCCGCAAAAGCATTGAAGCCCAGTCCTGACTTTCTGTTCCACCGGCACCAGAATGCACCTCGATATAGCAATCAAGACCATCCGCCTCGCCCGAGAGCATAGTCTCTATCTGCTGACGGTTGATATTGGCAAGAAGATCATTCAATGCCGCTTCGGCTTCGGCCACAACGTCCTGATCATCTTCCATTTCACCCATTTCAATGAGTTCGACGGAATCTTCCAGATCCTGATTAGCCTTGATATATCCGTTGATGGCCGTCTCCAGCTTCTGGCGCTCCTGCATAAGCTTCTGCGCCTTCTGCGGATCATTCCACAAATCTGGATTTTCAGCGATATTGTTGAGCTCTAGAAGCCTTTTCTGGGACACATCCCAGTCAAAGATGCCTCCTCAGCAGAGCCAGACCCTGCTTGATTTCATCAACCACATTTTGGATTTCTGCGCGCATTCATTTCTCTTTTCTTCACGACAGGACAAACGTGACATGCCTGCCCAAATCTAGCTATCAGAGTAACAGACGGGCGAATGCGAAAAGCTCGCATTCGCCCGAAACCGAAATTTTGTGGATTTAATACAGACCGCCAGTACCCTGCGTCAAGGCATGTTCGGCTTCCTGTGCCGAAACAGGGACACCCATATCATCGGTAAAGCCGATAACCGAATAACTATCCGGAGGGAGAGTGCCGGGCTTGAAGGCTTCAAGGATCACACCGCTATCCCCGGCCGAAGCGCGCAACCCGGTGCGTCGATCAATCGGAATGAGCTGCAAACCTTCAGGAACCTTAAACGGCTTCTTGGGCTTGTCCTTGAGAGCAACCTTCATGAATTCTGTAAAAATCGGCGCTGCCAGATGACCACCGGTCTGGCCTCTCCCCATCGGCCTTGGTTTGTCATAGCCGACATAAACCCCCACAACGAGATCTGGAGAATAGCCCACGAACCATGCGTCCCGCTCGTCATTCGTCGTGCCGGTCTTGCCCGCAATGGGTTTGCCGACTTCACGCACGACAGGGGCTGTCCCGCGGATCACCACCCCTTCCATCATGGAAGTGATCTGATAGGCCGTCATCGGATCGAGAACCTGTTCGCGGTTGTCGATCACAGTCGGCTCGTCCTGCATGTCCCAGCGCTGCACATTGCAATTCTCGCAAATGCGCTGGTCATGCTTGTAGATGGTCTTGCCATAGCGATCCTGAACACGGTCAACAAAAGTGGGTGTAATCCGGCGCCCGCCATTGGCGAGCATCGAATAGGCGGTAACCATACGCATCACGGTCGTCTCACCGGCACCCAGCGACATGGACAGAACCGGCATCAGGTTATCATAGATACCGAACCGCTTGGCATATTCAGCAACGAGCGGCATTCCCATATCCTTGGCCAGACGCACTGTCATGACGTTACGGGACTTCTCGATGCCAAGGCGCAAGGTTGATGGCCCGTAGAATTTGCCACCATAGTTCTGAGGCCGCCAGATACCTTGCCCTCCGCCCTGATCAATTTCGATCGGAGCATCCATGACCACGCTTGATGGCGTATAGCCATTGTCCAGAGCGGTTGCATAGACAAAGGGTTTGAAGGATGAGCCGGGCTGACGATAGGCCTGGGTTGCACGGTCAAACTGGCTCTGATCATACGAAAAACCGCCAGCAATCGCCAATACACGCCCAGTCATCGGGTCCATGGCAATCAAGGCACCAGAGATCTTCGGGATCTGTTGGAGACTGTAGACACCCTCTCCGGCCTCGGAAACATACACGACATCGCCAGGAGTCAGGACCGTGGAAACGTCATTGACGGCCTTACCCTTTTTGTCGCCGGTCGTCCATTTCGCCCATTTCAGATCCTTGAGCGGAATGACGCCGGTCACGCGATCCTTGGAAACCGATCCGGTTTCCGAAACAACGGGACGCAGACCGATATTGGCTTCCTTGCCCGCCGCCGACAGAACAACTGCCAGCTTCCACTCGGGCACGTCAGACAATGGTTCATGTTTGACCAGTGCCTTGCCCCAGTCACCGGTAATGTCGATGGTCGCGATGGGACCACGCCAGCCATGACTGCGATCAAACTGTTCCAGACCGTGATTGAGGGCCTTGCGCGCCTCGATCTGCAAATTGACATCGAGTGAGGTGCGCACAGACAAGCCACCGTTATAGAGCTTCTCCTCGCCAAAATCCTTGATGATCCAGCGCCGGACCTCTTCCGCAAAATAATCGGCAGCGAAGATGTGGGCTCCACGAGGCCGGAATGTCACCTGCAAATCCGTTGCCTTGGCCTGATTGGCCTCCTCGACGGTCACATAACCGTTGCTGACCATTTGGTCTATGACCCAGTCGCGACGCTCGATGGCCTTCTGCTTGCGACGGATCGGATGATAGTTGTTCGGCGCTTTCGGCAGAGATGCAAGATAGGCAATCTCCGCCAGCGTCAATTCATGCACAGACTTGTCGAAATAATGAAGAGCGGCCGAACCAATACCGTAAGACCCGATACCGAAGAAGATTTCATTGAGATAGAGTTCGAGAATCTCTTCCTTGGAAAAAGTCTGTTCGATACGCATCGAAAGAAGCGCTTCCTTGATCTTGCGCTCATAGGACTGCTCAGAGGTCAGAAGAAAGTTCTTGGCAACCTGCTGCGTGATGGTCGACGCCCCGACCAGACGGCGATTCTGACCCAGATTTTTGACGTTGGTCAGCACAGCGCGCGCGATACCGGTGAAATCAAGGCCGGCATGCTGATAGAAATTCTTGTCCTCGGCAGAAAGAAAGGCCTGTTTCACCCGCTCTGGAATCGCCTGAATGGGCAGAAAAAGGCGACGCTGCCTCGCGTATTCAGCCATCAATTGCCCGTCCGCAGCATGAATGCGTGTCATCACGGGAGGCTCATAGTTCCTGAGGGCAGTAAAGTCCGGCAATCCCTGCATCATGGAATTCAGGAAAATATAAACCGCCGCTGCAATCACGACAAACAGCATCGAACCTGCGGCAAAAAGAAAGCCGAAGAAGCGCCAAATTATCATATCCGATCCTACTTACATCATTTATCCAGCGTCAGCCCGTGGAGATGTCCAAATCTCGTCAGCATCGCTATACTTGGATTAGCTGCCAAAGGCAACGGCACACCACCCGGGATATGCATCTGAATTGCCACTTGTGTCGCTCATATCACAACGCAAGAAACCGCGATCAAATGCAGCCAATCGGCCAACCAGCCCTGAAAAAGCCCTGCGGTTGGCATGAGGACGTCCCGTTCAGCCCTCGTTCTCAGCTGCTCAGTGACATAACAATGGGGCAGCAAAAGGGCTTCGATTATCGATCCCACAGCGCGAAACACACCAAAACAGTGTGCAGATGACTCGCCACTAACCGGGGACGCGTAATGAAAAGGCCACTTGAGTGAACGGCGGTACGCGCAAAGAAACTCTTGATCGAACGAACGATGGACCCGATGGCCTTTTGCCGCCATTGCTTGGACTGAAGATCGACCCGATCGGTCTTGTTGGACAGATAGCCAAGCTCCAGAAGGACGCTCGGAATATCGGGTGCCTTGAGAAACCTTGAAACCGGCGGAGCGTTGGGGCGTCTTGGAAAGGCGGATTGACGACTTGAGCGCTCCGACAAGCGTGCGCGAATAAAGGTTTGAATGATTTGTCGTTTCTCTGCGCGTCAGATCAATAAGGATATCGGCAACCACGTCATCCTTTTCCTCGACAGGAAGCCCGGCCAGCAAATCCGATTTGTTTTCCTGTTGTGCAAGCTTGTGCGCGACCGCATCCGAGGCCTTGTCCGAAAGCGTATAAACGGTAGCCCCACGAACATAGTGTTCCTGCACGATGTCGGCGTGGATGGAAACGAAGAGATCGGCCTTGTGTTTGCGTGAAAAGGCCACACGGTTGCCAAGAGAAATGAACTTGTCCGTCTCGCGCGTCATCATCACGCGCATATTTCCTTCGGGCCAAAAGCGCCTTCTTCAGGGCATGGGCAAATTCGAGCACGATCTTGCTCTCCTGCACGTTGCCCGAAACAGCACCGGTGTCTATTCCGCCATGGCCCGGATCAAGAAACCACGAGAGGTCGATTGTCTTCGCCCTCCTCCGAGTTTTGTTTCTCGGGCTCATTCAATAACACCAATCGATTTTCCTGCCGCTTGCCATTTGCCTTGACCCGAATCACATTGCCCAATGTCTCTTTTGAAAACGCGTCCTTGCTTGTGGCCTCAAGTTCAACGATCATCCGCGCCGAATTGTCATCGATGGCTGGCAATGTGTAGGCCTTGTTCACTTTTACCGGCCCGGCCAGATCAAGCACCACGCGCGACCGGCCACCGCTGAGATTGCCAAAGCGGAAATTGGATACAATTCCTCGCTCCACTTGCTCCATGCCCTGATCCATCTCGAAATCCATTTCCGGCATTTCTATGACCAGCCGATACGGACTATCCAGAGCAAAGACCTTAAAAGCAACGGTGTCAGAAACATTGAGAATGAACTTGGCTGAATCCTTGCCACCATCTGTCCGTGCCGCATGAACCACGGCCACAGCCTGATCCACGGGCTGAGCCATCAGACCGGATGACAGTCCGCACAAGATCAAGACAGATATCACTATTGGGGCGCATAACTTGAATGGGAGCATGAGTCTCTTTGCCTTCCGGATCAAAAAAATTGCATATCCAAGATCATTTAACGCGTCAAATAAGGCGTGGACACAGCAATGACAAGCACTGGCAAAAATGCCCAAAAACAGAAACATGATGGTAAGAGGGTTAACCTCATCTTGACCAAAATAGTTTATGCACATTGATGCAAGATAAAACTTTTTGAAAAAGCAAGCAAAAACAGCAGGTCAATTCACTTGTAAATGCTCCTTGCCCTTGCATATTTGCAAAAGGAACCCTAAAAAGGCCCTTGGGCTATTGTAGCTAAGCAATGATCCGATTCGAATGTCCGCAGTTTTGACAGGAAAGACGTCAGTACCGGACGTGTGGCGAAAATGATCGACACGGCAAGTCGAGTTGCCCGACAAGACATTTCGCGCCTTCGATTGAAGACATGCCAAGCCGATGGCAAATAGCCTGAAAAATTCAGGAATAGTCCTGAAAGCAAACTGATTTCGCAGCAATTCGGAACGCGTACAAATAGTCCGAAATTGCACGCAACGAACCGTTGCCCGGGATTTTTCAAAACGCCCGAGGCAAAGTTTTTTTTAACAAAAGGACCGACCGAGGTCATGAGCACGACGATGAGCCCCAACGCCGGAGATAGCTTTGCAGCAAAAACTGCATGCCCTGGCATCTGGCCATTTTCGCAGCCTGTCTACAGTCAAGGTCGGGCCTACACCAGACAAAAGCGAAGAAGCGCGAACCTGCCGAGCGTCGGTTGACCCGTCCATAACGGTTGTCGGCGCGCCTTTTCGTGGAGAGAACACCATATGGCAAACCAAATGCTTGTCGATGCGACGCATCCGGAAGAAACCCGGGTCGTTGTCGTGCGCGGCAATCGGGTCGAAGAATTCGACTTCGAGTCCGCCAACCGCAAACAGTTGCGGGGTAATATCTACTTAGCGAAAGTAACGAGGGTCGAACCGTCCTTACAGGCAGCATTTGTGGATTACGGCGGAAACCGTCACGGCTTCCTCGCCTTCAGCGAAATTCATCCTGACTATTACCAAATTCCCATGGCGGATCGTCAGGCTCTGCTTGCTGAAGAGCATGCCTCTGACGACGAGGATGACGACGCACCAGTCGCACCAAAATCCTCATCGAGAAAATCTCGCAGGAATTCAGGAGGCTCTCGCTCAGCAAAAAGAAATGCTGAAAGCGACAGGGACGAGGCACAAACCGAATCTGCCGATACCGCAGAAGCCACCACCACCGACAAGACAGAAGAAATAGCAGCGCAATTCGTCTCCTACGCCCCCGCTGGCGAGGAAGAAGGCGAAACTGTCCTTGAGGCAAATCCGCTCCCGTCATCGGATGAAGATGCGCAGCCGGAAGCCGCACAGGAATCCGACGATCAGGAAGAAGCGCCCGCCGAAGCAATCGCCCAGAACCCGTCAGAAGCCCCTGAAAGTGATGCTCAGACAGATTCCGCTTCAGAACAGGCAGACATTGAGAATTCGGACGAGGAAGACAAGACCCCTCCCGCACAGGCTCATGCAATAGCAGAAGACGAAAGCCTGAGCGGTCGACGCCGAAGAGCTTGAAGAAGCCGAGGAAATTGGACGAAGACGAACATGTTTCCTTCAAGTCTGATGATGTCTCTGACATCAATGAAGACGACGACGAAGATGAAGATGAAGACGCAGGTGTGGAGCATGTCGGAGCTGAAGACGCTCTTGAAGAAGTGCCTGAACGCCGAGCCCGTCGCCGTACCAAACAATACAAGATTCAGGAAGTTATCAAGCGTCGCCAGATCCTTCTGGTGCAGGTCGTAAAAGAGGAACGTGGCAACAAGGGCGCAGCCCTGACCACCTATCTTTCGCTTGCTGGTCGTTATTCCGTGCTGATGCCGAACACCGCACGCGGCGGTGGCATTTCACGCAAGATCACCAATGTTTCTGACCGCAAGCGTCTCAAGCAGATCGCCTCCGAGCTGGAAGTCGCCGACGGCATGGGCGTCATTCTGCGCACCGCCGGGGCCTCTCGCACCAAGACCGAGATCAAGCGCGACTTTGAGTATCTTCTGCGCCTTTGGGAAAATGTGCGCGATCTGACGATGCAGTCCGCAGCCCCCATGCTGGTCTATGAAGAAGGCTCTCTGATCAAGCGCTCGATACGCGATCTTTACAACAAGGATATCGATCAGGTTCTGGTCTCTGGCGAAGAAGGCTACAAGGAAGCGAAAAGCTTCATGCGCATGCTGATGCCAAGCCATGCCCGTAACGTTCAGCCTTATCGTGAGCCGCAGCCGATCTTCACCCGCCTCGGCATTGAACATCAGCTCGACGCGATGTTCAGCCCACAGGTTACTCTGAAATCGGGTGGCTATATCGTGATCGACCAGACCGAGGCACTCGTTTCCATCGATGTCAACTCCGGTCGTTCGACACGCGAGCACAATATTGAAGACACCGCGCTTTTCACCAACCTGGAAGCCGCCGAGGAAATCTCGCGCCAGCTCCGCCTGCGCGACCTTGCAGGTCTTGTCGTCATCGACTTCATCGACATGGAAGAAAAGCGCAACAACCGCGCGGTTGAAAAGCGCCTGAAAGACTGCCTGAAATCTGACCGGGCACGTATTCAGGTCGGACGCATCTCCCATTTTGGCCTGATGGAAATGTCCCGTCAGCGCATCCGTACCGGCGTGCTGGAAAGCACCATGGACCCGTGTCCGCATTGCCATGGTACCGGTTATGTCCGAGCCGCAGCCTCGGTTGCCTTGCTGGTTTTGCGCAGCATCGAGGATCATCTGCTCAAGGGTGTCAATCACCACGTGATTGTCAAAACCCGCGGCAATGTCGCACTCTATATTCTCAACCAGAAGCGTCACAATCTGTTCGAGCTGGAAAACCGTTTCGGCATCCAGATCATCATCGAAGTCGACGATCATCTGGAAGGCAAGCATCTGGAAATCAAACAGGGCGAGCCTTTGGCAGAACCTGTTGCGCCAACGCCAACCATTTCCATGCAGACCACTGACGATCTTGACGAAGATTATGCCTTTGAAGCCTTTGAGCAGGCTGAAGAGGACAAGGAGCGCGAAGAGGAAAGCAGCTCCAAGAAACGCCGTCGTCGTCGTCGTCGCAAAAAGTCACAGACCGAAGCCAGAAGCAACCAGCAGGATGTCGATGGCGAGGAAGATGAAACGGCAGAAGAGCAGCCTCAACCATCCGAGCAGAGTGAAGCTCGGGAAGAGGATGATGGCGAAGAAAAACCGAAGAAAGGCCGTCGTCGCGGTCGCCGAGGTGGTCGCCGCAACCGGCGCAACCGCACCAGCGATGCAGAAGCTCAGGAAATGACAGCCGAAGCCATGGAAGTGGCGGGTGAACCAGGCTCAGTAGTGACCGAGGCCACTGAGCATGAACCTGAGGCAACACCTGCACCGGACACACCATCATCCGACAGCGAGGCAGCCCCTCAGGCGTCGTCAGAAAGTGCGGATGCTTCATCTGAAACGGAAGCATCAAACGCTTCTGACAATGAAAACAGCCCGACCGATTCAAACGAACCTGTTGCCGATGCTGTTGCAATGTCTGAAACCGTGGCAACAAACGAGCCTTCAGAACCAACAGAAGACACTCAACCGGTTGCAGAAACCCCGGTTGCAGACACCATTGTTGAGCAGGCAGCCGATGAACAGCCTTCCGAGGACGTGTCTGCCCCATCAGCTTTTGATGATGACGCATCGAGTAACCAAGCCCCTGAAGATGCCGCATCTGATGGCGAGCCGCAGGAACAAGAGGGCGAGGCGTCGGGTGAAGCTCCATCCCCGGTAGAGGCAGCCCCTGCCCCGGCGGAAAAAGCCCCGGAACCCGAGGAGCAGCCAGAGCCGGAAGACAACCGTCCCAAACGGACCGGCTGGTGGAACCGCTCCGGATTTCTTTAAGCCAAACGCTCAAAGCTCATAAAGAAAAAGCTGCACCAAACCTGGTGCAGCTTTTTTATTGCCCAAAATCTGTGTGCAACCTTATCCCAGCCATGTCCCTAGTCGGCTGATCGCTTCGGCCATGTCGACTTCCGTTCCGGCAAATGACAGCCTGACATAGCGGCTCCCACGAAGCGGATCGAAATCGGCTCCGGGTGTAATCGCTACGCCCGCCTCATTCAGCGACCGACGCGCAAATTCCATCGAGTCATTGGTCAGTTTGCTAACATCGCTATAAACATAAAAGGCACCGTCCATCGGCAAGAAGTCGCCAAGGCCAACCTTTGGCAGGGAGGCCAGCAAAAAGGCGCGATTGCGTTCATATCCCTGTTGACAAGGTCAAGCTCTTCTGTTGCATCAAAGGCAGCCATCGCGGCCACCTGAGAAAGCATCGGCGGGCAGAGATAAAGGGATTGGCTGAGGCACTCGACCGCCCGCCTTGCGGCTTCTGGCAGGATCATCCAACCAATACGCCAGCCCGTCATGCAATAATATTTCGAGAAAGAATTGATGATCACGACATTGGGAGAGAAACGCAAAGCGGTCTCGGCTTTCATGCCATATTCGAGCCGATGATAGATCTCGTCTGAAATGAACCAGACGCCAAGCTCGTCACAAAGCTCAACCACGGCCTTCAGCGCGTCTGCCTCCATGATCGTGCCCGACGGATTGGCCGGGCTCGCAATAAGCACGCCCTTGATCGGCTTTTCCTCATGAGCTGCAAGAATTTCCTCGGCAGTCAGGCACCAACGGTCTTCCGCCCTCGTCTCAATTTCGACAACCTCAAGGCCAAGAGAAATCAGGATATTGCGATAGGCCGGATAGCCCGGGCTTGGCAAGACAATGCGGTCTCCAACATCAAACAGGGCCAGAAATGAAAGATTGAAGCCCGCACTAGAACCGGTCGTCACAGCCACTGCATCTGGAGAAACCGAGACCCCATACTGCTCGTCATAATGCGCCGCAATCCGTTCTCTCAAGGCGCGGATCCCCATGGCATCGGTATAGCCGATCCGCCCATCAACCAGAGCCTTTTGAGCAGCAGCCAAAACCGCTTGCGGAGCCGGAGCACCGGGTTGCCCAATTTCCATATGCACAATATCCTTGCCCTTTGCTGCAAGAGCGTTGGCCTCTGCCATGATATCCATGGCAAGAAAGGGATCGACAGCGGCCCTTTTGGAAATCGTGATCATTATTTTGTCCTTTTACGCATGGTATTGCTGACGTCATATTTTTGACCAACGCGGATGGAAAGAATGACTTTAAGCATTACTGCTTAAAGCATCAGCACGCAGCCAGAACGAGCGCATTGTTTGAATTTGTCAATTGTGGAAGGTCATACCTATGTTTCAGCACTTTGGTATCAACTCTGTTCCAAAAGTTCCAGCCTTGGTGCGCGAGAAACATCTTTCAAGCCCTAAGCATGTCCTGAAAAAAGCAGTCCTGTTCTGTTTGACGGCAATGATCGGGCTGCAACCGATCATAAACAGCAGCGAAGCGCTGGCACAGAGCCGCACAGTCAAACTTGTTCGAGACGCAGAAACCGAGGAACTCATAAGAGACTATGCACGACCGGTCCTCAAGGCAGCGGGCCTCAAGCCGGAGAATATCCGCATCCATCTGGTCAATGACAGCCGCTTCAACGCATTTGTTGTTGATGGCAAGAGGATTTTCATCAACACCGGAACGATCATCCAATCCAAAACCCCCAATGAAATCATAGGTGTTCTTGCTCACGAGACGGGGCATATAGTCGGCGGACACCTCATTCGTTTACGCAGAGCGATGCAAACGGCCCAGACCCTTGCCGCGGTAGGCATGCTCGTTGGTGTCGGCGCAGTGGCAGCAGGGGCTGCATCCGGCCAGTCCGGTGCCGCGCAGGTCGGCAGCGCCATCGCTACAGGCGCTCCAGGCATCGCCCAACGAACCTTTTTGAGCTATGCCAGAACAGAGGAAATCGCAGCAGACAGGGCAGCTGTCCGTTTTCTTGAAAAAACCGGTCAATCTGCCAAAGGAATGTTGCAAACCTTCCAGCGTTTTGCAGATCAATCACTGTTTTCCGCCCGCTATACCGACCCATATATTCAGTCCCACCCAATGCCCCGTGATCGCATGGCCCAAATCGAACGCCTTGCGAAAAAGAGCCGCTATTTCAACAAGACCGACAGCCCTGCCCTGCAATTGCGCCACGACCTGGCGCGTGCCAAACTGGCCGCTTTCACCCAAAGCCCGCAACGAGTCATGCGAAGTTACAAGGGCAATGATCTGCCAAGCCTTTATGCACAGGCCATTGTCACCTATCGGCTGTCCAACCCGAAAAAGGCTATTCGCATTGTCGATCAGCTTGTGAAGGCACAGCCAAACAATGCCTATTTTTGGGAATTGAAGGGACAGATCTCTCTCGAAACAGGTAAGGGCGACGAGGCGATTGCACCGCTGCAAAAGGCGGTCTCGCTACGCCCGAATGAAGGACTGCTCCGTGTCATGCTCGGGCAAGCCATTCTGTCTTCGCGCAAAAACAAGGACTACGGAGCGGCTGTTTCGCATTTGCGGCGTGGATTGCAAAATGATCCCGATCAGACCGTCGGCTATCGTTTTCTGGCTCAGGCCTATGAGGCGCTGGGCAACCGCGCACAAGCCGAAATGGCCACGGCAAACGGCTATTTTGCTGCCGGAGACATTCCTTCGGCCAAAGCAATGGCTGCACGCGCGAAAAAGAAACTCAAGCGCGGATCACCCGAATGGCTTCAGGCTGACGACATATTGTCCTATAAGAAACCAAGACTGTGAAATGAAAGAGCTATCGTGATTTTTCCATGGCTCGGTGCCGTGGTCAGCGTCGAATGGTCACAATCAAGTGAACAAGTCCAAAATTGTATAACATTGTTATCAATCTGCCCTATTCTGTGCGCCAAATCCGAAGTTTGAATGTGTTTGATACCGAAATTACAAGGACGCCTTATCCATGCGCAAAAACAAGCCTCTATTTGTTTTCCTGTTTGCCGCCCTTTCCATCTTGAGCCTGAGCGCGATCTCTTCACGCGCTGCCGAATTCAACGATGATCAGAAACAGGAAATTGGCAAGATCGTAGAAGATTACCTGCTTGAAAATCCTGACGTCATTCGCAAGGTATTTGTCATTCTCAGTCAGCAGGAAGCAGAACGCCAAAAGCAAGCAGAGTTGGCCCGCGCAGAGCAGGCAAAGCAAGCCCTGGCCGAACATCAGGACGAGATTTTTGGTGGCAAGGATCAGATTGTTCTGGGCAATCCGAAAGGCGACGTAACCCTGGTCGAGTTCATCGACTACAACTGCGGCTATTGCAAGCAGGCTTTCGGAAGCATGCTTGAACTCATTGAAAAAGACAAGAAGCTGCGGATCGTTCTGAAGGAATGGCCAATTCTGGGACCACAATCGCAGGAAGCGGCCATTGTCGCTGTTGGCGTAACGAAGCTCGCTCCTGAAAAATATTGGGATTTTCACAAGGGCATGATGACCCTGCGCGGCTCTGCCAACAAGGAAAGCGCCCTGAGGACAGCCGAGAAACTTGGCATCTCACGCGAGGAATTGGAAAAGCTCTATAACGACGAATCCCTGACTGAACCGATCATCGACTCGATGCGTCTGGCGGACCTGCTGCAACTGACCGGAACACCCGGCTATGTCATCGGCGATGAAGTCATTCCCGGTTTCATTCCACTTGAAGCCATCGAAAGCAAAATCGAAAGCGTTCGCAGCTGCGGCTCCACCAGTTGCTAAGCAACAATCTCTGCTAGCAACAGTCCACCACGTTCAAATCCGCTCTCCCGGTCATCGCTATACCTGATGATCGGGAGAAATGGTTTTTTTCAACATCCAGCAGCGTCACAGAATCGTCATGTTTTTGGAAAAATCATGACGATAACTACAAATGACAAGCATTCCTCTTCCTTTATTGCCTTTTCACTGACCTTGGGAAGCCCTATAAGAAACGTCAACGAGTATACCGTCCGGACGGCATGCCCTGTTTCTGTTCCCACACGGCCCCATGATTGCTATGATGTTGGTCTGAGAGCAGAGTGATATGCTTTAGAAAAAAAATGCTATTTCGTGGAATTTGGCTATGACCAAGACACTATTCGTTCTGAACGGCCCTAACCTGAATATGCTTGGACGCAGAGAGCCAGGTATTTATGGGTCCATCACATTGTCCGATATCGAAGAGATGTGCCGAAAAAAGGCTGCCTCATTGGGCTGGTCGATCGAATTTCGACAAAGCAATCACGAAGGCCAGATCATTGACTGGATTCATGAAGCAGGCGAGAAGGCCGCTGGCATCTTGATCAATCCCGCCGCTTACACTCACACCTCAGTTGCACTTCAAGACGCTGTTCGTGCAGTTTCTCTGCCCGTTATTGAAGTGCATTTGTCTAATATCCATGCAAGAGAAGCCTTCCGACATACCTCCTTTATCTCCCCCGCAGCCCTCGGCGTCATTTGCGGACTCGGAGCACAAGGATATGAATTCGCAATCGAAGCACTCGTGCATCACCTTGAACAATAAGCCGCCTGCCCGGTACCAAGAGACCTGGCCGCAATTGCCCATTGCAATTGCGACAAACCAACGGAACGCGAACTTATGACCAAAGAAAAGAACAAACTTGACCCTGATTTCATCCGTCAGTTGGCTCAACTGGTTGAGACACATGATTTGACGGAAATTGAAATTGAAGAAGATGATCTTCGGATTCGAGTTGCCCGAGAAATTGTTGTGCAGCAAGCAGCCCTTAATGCTCAGCCTGTTGCGATGGCCGCACCTGCTGCCGCTCCCACACCATCTGCACCGGTTGCTATTGCTGACTCATCGGACAGCAATCTGGCCAATGCGGTCCGCTCGCCAATGGTTGGAACAGCTTATCTGGCTCCGGAACCAGGCGCAGCCCCATTTGTGTCTGTTGGTGACCAGGTCAAGGTTGGCGACACACTGATGATTGTTGAAGCCATGAAAACCATGAACCAGATCCCGTCCACCAAATCGGGCAAGATCACTGCCATCCTGATCGAAGACGCTCAGCCGGTCGAGTTTGACGAACCACTGGTCATTATCGAATAATCAGGGATATAGAGGAACATCATGTTTTCAAAGGTCTTGATCGCAAACCGTGGTGAAATTGCCCTGCGTGTTTTGCGGGCCTGCAAGGAGCTCGGCATCCAGACTGTCGCGGTTCACTCAACCGCCGACGCTGAAGCAATGCATGTCAAGCTCGCAGACGAAAGCGTCTGCATCGGCCCCCCTTCAGCACGGGAAAGCTATCTCAATATCCCACAAATCCTCGCAGCCTGTGAAATAACGGGCGCGGACGCCGTTCATCCCGGATATGGCTTTCTGTCCGAAAACGCCCGTTTTGCCCAGATTCTGGAAGAACACAAGATCCAGTTCATCGGCCCGAGCGCAGAGCATATCCGCATCATGGGCGACAAGATTGCAGCCAAACAGACAGCCAAACGGCTGGGCATTCCGGTTGTACCAGGGTCCGAGGGTGGCGTTGACACGGCGGAAGACGCCAAGCGGGTCGCAGCCGAAATGGGCTATCCCGTCCTGATCAAGGCAGCCTCTGGCGGTGGCGGAAAGGGCATGCAGGTTGTCCGCTCTGAAAAAGACATCGCCATCGCTTTCTCGACCGCACGCTCTGAAGCAGCTGCAAACTTTGGGGATTCCACGGTCTATATCGAGAAATATCTTTCGAAGCCGCGCCATATCGAAGTGCAGGTCATGGGAGATGGCAAGGGCCATGCCATCCATCTGGGCGAACGCGACTGCTCTTTGCAACGCCGCCATCAGAAAGTTTGGGAAGAAGCCTGCTCACCTGCCCTGAACAAGGAACAGCAGAAGAAAATCGGCGATATTTGCGCCCAAGCCATGCAGGGCCTAGGCTATTCCGGAGCAGGAACCATCGAGTTCCTCTATGAAGATGGCGAATTCTATTTCATCGAAATGAACACCCGCCTTCAGGTCGAGCATCCGGTCACCGAATCCATTACCCGGATCGACCTTGTAAACGAACAGCTCAAGGTTGCCTGCGGTGCGGGCCTTGATATCAGGCAGGAAGATGTGGTTTTCCAGGGTCACGCCATCGAATGCCGTATCAATGCCGAGAATGCGGAAACCTTCGCACCTTCACCCGGCAAGATCACCTATTATCACCCACCGGGTGGCCTCGGTGTTCGGGTTGATTCAGGTGTCTATCAGGGCTACTCGATTCCGCCCTATTATGACAGCCTGATCGGCAAACTGATTGTTACGGGCCGCAACCGGGTCGAATGCATGATGCGTCTGCGCCGCGCTCTGGACGAATTTGTTGTCGATGGCATTCAGACCACCCTGCCCTTGTTCCGCAAGCTCGTGGAAAATCCTGATATTGCCAACGGCGCCTATGACATCCACTGGCTGGAAAAATATCTTGGCATGAAATAGCCAGAGGCTCGTCTTGCGAGCCAATCACACCCTTTCAGGACCGTGCCTTCACTTGAGGTACGGTCTTTTTGCCTTTTGGGCGAGACATGCACGAAATTGCAAGAGAAATGCCCTACATTTGCTCATATGACCGATAGCTCATCTCACATCGATATCACCCCCCAGATTCTTCTGCGCGCTTATGCCTGCGGCATTTTTCCCATGGCGGAAGATGCAGATGATCAAACCATGCTCTGGATTGAACCGGACATGCGCGGGATCATTCCACTGGACGAATTTCATATATCGAAACGGATGAAACGGACGGTGCGGACAAGCCCTTATGATATTCGCGTTGATTCCGATTTCGGAGCCGTCATGGATGCCTGCGCGGAAGCTGCGCCGGACCGTCCATCAACCTGGATCAACGCACAGATACACCAGCTTTACAGGCAATTGCATGCCATGGGCCATTGTCATTCGGTAGAGGTCTGGGATCAGGACCGGCTGATTGGCGGCCTATATGGTGTCAGTCTTGGCACGGCCTTCTTTGGCGAAAGCATGTTTTCCCGCGAACGCGACACATCCAAAATGGCCCTCATCCATCTTGTGGAGCGCATGAAGGCCGGTGGATACACCCTTCTTGATACGCAATTCATCACCGATCATCTCAGGCAATTTGGTGCAATTGAAATTCCCAAAGCCGATTATCATGTCCTGCTCGATCAGGCCATGCAGACAAGAGCCGATTTCTTTGCGTTGGATGGAAAGCAGCCGGGCCCGAAAGCCTAGTTCGGCTGAGGGACTTCCGACTTCTGCTTGCAGCCGACCAGCCAGACATCATAGACCGAGTGCTCAACCGCATTCATGCCGGGACTGGACGCAAACATCCAGCCAGTGAAAATCCGGCGAACCTTTCTCTCAAGCGTGATCTCGTCCACTTCGACAAAGGCCGTTTCTTCCTGCCGTTCCGTTTCCGGTCGCGTATAGCACATACGTGGGGTCACCTGAAGCGAACCGAACTGGACAGTTTCATCGATATAGACGTCAAACTGAATCATGCGGGCGGTGATTTTATCAAGACCTGCAAAGACGGCGACAGGATTGGCAGCTTTCTCGGCAAACGCAGCCTGAGAGATCAGGCAGAAAAGAAACGCCAGCCCGGCAGCAAACCACGCCCTCATCATTTTCAGATTTTCTCGCCCTACCATTCCAGCCATTACCACTCCCGAGGATCAGGCCCGCAATGCTCTGTGGCAACAGAAAACTGCAAAGAAGCCCCACCACCTAATCAACAATTTCAAGTCTCGATCCCATGCCGGAGCTGTGAAGCACAAGCGGGTCCCGCTTGCAATCCGGCAAATGATTTCTCTCAGATATCAAATGGCCCGGAAGCTCATGCAATCAGTCTTTCACTCACGTTCCTATCGCCCTTTTGGGTGAAAAGGCAAGACTGATTTCCCCAAATCCCCCGGCTAGGTCTCACTTGATGATTGTTTGCCAAAGAATCACGGAAAGCAGGCAAGCCTGCGATAATCCATGTCGCAGGCCGGTATGACCATACAAGAAAGGCCATTCTGTGTCCTATGACACAAACGGTAAAGATCGACGCGAAAAATGTTCCAAAAGCGGCGCCCTCAAGGGGACCAGGCATCATAGTCCTTGGGGCCATTGGCAACGCCACCGGCCGCCAGCAGAGAACCGGAAGGTCTGTAGGCGTTTTCAGTCCCGGTCATATTGGGTTGATGGTCGCGCTCCCAGCTCCATGCAACATGCTCGTCCTCGCTAGGTGGCAGATCCGTGCGATAATGCAACCAACCATGCCAGCCGGGAGGAACAGCACTTGCGTCCGAAGGGCGCGCGTAAATCACCCATCGACGTTCACCCTTGCGCACGCCTCTATAGCTGGCGTTTTTCTGAACCGACTGTTTGTAATATCTGTTGCCGAAGGAGTCCCGACCGACATAAGTCCCGAAACGCTTGGTATGCACCCAAGTGCCAATGGTCGAGTTTCCCCACCAGGTGAACAGCAGCAAAAATAGGTTTTTCATGACAGCCCATTCTTTTCCGATCATGGAACCAGATCACTTTGACTACATATTTTCGCTTATGTCTAGTCTTCGCAAGGCGAATCTTGCGAAAACGAGTCTGGACAATACGGAAATTGGGAGCAGACCGCTAACGCCTGCGTCCACCAACGCCGGCATAGCGGGTGGAGCGTGAGGAACGGGTCGGTTCGCTGGTCGCTGACGGTTTCATGCCCCGCCGCATCATGTAACCTTGACGCAGACCCGGAGCATCCTTGGCCTCGGTCTCCTGAATAATGGTCTCGCTGCGCAAGATCTTGTCCGCATCTCTCTGCTTTTGCTTGGCTTTTGGCAAAGTCTGCTCGTGGAACTGTCTGGCTTTTTCAAGGGAACGCAACTTGGATCGCTTTTCCTGAAGCACCTCATGCATGCCATCAATCACATAGCGATCTCCAACGAGGCGCATAACCCGTTTGTCCGTGCAAAGCGCGCGCAAGCGTTGTTGTATCATGGCCGAGGACATCGGCTTGGCCAGCACATGATGGGCGCCAAGTTCAAACAATTGAGCAACCTTCTGCTCTGTTGCATGTGCGGTGACAACGATGACGGGAATGAAGCAAAGCGGCTCCATCGTCTGGCGACGAATGAGACTGAGAAGCTGCATCCCGGTCATCGGCATCATGGAAAGATCGGTAATGATCACATTGGGAGGCTCGTGCATGATGGCATGCAGCGCCGTATCGCCTCGGTCATAGGTACGGACCCTTGCGACCTTGAGTGAGGAGATCATGGAGCGAATCATCGCCAGCACGGTTTTTGAATCATCCACGATAACTATGTCCAGCGATTCGACGCTGAGCCCATATGCCGCCTGGTGTTCCATCAAATGTTCCAACTTTTTGATTTTTCGATGATATTCATTTTTTCACACGACAGAATGGCACATAGTTTTTAATTCGCGTTCAAAAACACCAGCGCAATTTGACTACAATTTTAACAGATTTGTTACGGCCCCTTTTCAGACCGATTATGTCGACCGATAGCGAAACAATGCGCAGAAAGGTCCCATTCCCACATCAGCTTAAAAACATACCAGATATAGTTAACGCGAAACCGGACGCCACAATAGGTAGCTACACGCTTGACGCAGGGCAAAGGAGAAATTCATAATGCGGTTCTGACGAAGCAGCGGCATAGCTGAACTTATGCACCAAGCTTTCTGATCCATTATTGTGAGTAAGAAAACAGGCCGAAATTAACCTCGCGCGTTTGCAAGCAAATGTGAAGGTTGGCAATTTTCGGTCACGGGATCTTTTGCGCTTGGAAAATAAGGGTCGTACAGAAAAACACTATATATAGAGGTTGCGGAGGCATTGTAGACACTAGATATAGATTTTGTTAACCTATTTTCTATGTACTGTGTCCGCACAACGATTCCATATTGCCACGATTCGCTCGTGCTTAGGATTCGAAAAAAACAACAAGATAATGGGCGCTTGCGAGGCCAGTAACACCCACTATCTCACCGAAACATCAATTGCTGACAATCAGGCCCTGTCAGCCAGTTCTGTCATAGAGGAAACCAAAAATGCGTGTAGAGCGGCGCTATACCACGGAAGGCAAATCAGCCTACGACGAAATCGAGTTTCGCAAAGCCACCAGCGAAATTCGCAACCCTGATGGATCCATAGTCTTCAAACTCGAAAATATCGATGTTCCAGCAGACTGGTCTCAGGTTGCCGCAGATATTCTGGCGCAAAAATATTTCCGCAAGGCAGGTATTCCCGCAGCGCTTAAGCGGGTAGAGGAAAACTCGGTTCCTTCATGGCTCTGGCGCTCCGTCCCGGACGAAGAAGCGCTCAATGACATGGCCGAAGAGGATCGTTTTGGCTCTGAAATGTCCGCTCAACAGGTCTTTGACCGCCTTGCAGGAACCTGGACCTATTGGGGCTGGAAAGGTGGCTATTTTGATAGTGACGCCGATGCACGGGCCTTCTTTGACGAACTGCGTTACATGCTCTGCACCCAGCGCGTTGCTCCCAACTCACCTCAATGGTTCAATACCGGCCTGCACTGGGCCTATGGCATCGATGGCCCGAGTCAGGGGCATCATTATGTGGATTTTGAAACTGGTCGCCTCACCCGCTCTGCAAGTGCCTATGAACATCCGCAGCCCCATGCCTGCTTCATTCAGTCCATTCAGGACGATCTGGTCAATGATGGTGGCATCATGGATCTGTGGGTCCGCGAAGCCCGCCTGTTCAAATATGGTTCGGGTACCGGAACCAACTTCTCCTCGCTGCGCTCTGAAGGGGAATCCCTGTCCGGCGGCGGCAAAAGCTCCGGCCTGATGTCCTTCCTCAAGATCGGCGACCGTGCAGCAGGCGCCATCAAGTCTGGCGGTACCACTCGTCGAGCAGCCAAAATGGTCGTCGTTGATATCGATCACCCCGATATTGAGGCCTACATCAACTGGAAGGTCAAAGAGGAAGAAAAAGTTGCGGCAATCGTAACCGGCTCGAAAATTTGCGGCAAGCATCTCAAGGCCATCATGAAAGCCTGCGTCAATTGCCAAGGCTCCAATGACGAATGCTTTGATCCGGCTAAAAATCCGGCGCTGAAGCGCGAAATTCGCGCGGCCAAAAAGGCGCAGGTTCCGGAAAACTATATCCGTCGTGTAGTCCAGTTCGCCAAGCAGGGCTTCAAGGACATCCAGTTCGAAACCTATGATACCGACTGGGACAGCGGCGCATACCTTACAGTGTCGGGCCAGAATTCAAACAACTCGGTCCGCGTGACGGACAATTTCCTCAATGCCGTCGATGAAGACCGTGACTGGAACCTCATCGGGCGCATCAAGGGCGATGTGCGCAAAACCGTAAAGGCACGCGATCTCTGGGACCAGATTGGCTACGCCGCGTGGGCGTCTGCCGATCCGGGGCTGCAATATCACACCACGATCAACGACTGGCACACCTGCCTTGCAGATGGCGAGATCATTGCGTCCAACCCCTGCTCGGAATATATGTTCCTTGACAACACGGCCTGTAACCTCGCATCCATCAACCTGCTGCAATTCCGCAATGAAGACGGCAGCTTCAACGTTGAGCAGTTCGAGCATACCGTTCGCCTCTGGACCATGGTGCTAGAAATCTCCGTCCTGATGGCGCAGTTCCCGTCACCGGAGATCGCTGAACGGTCTTATCTCTATCGCACATTGGGTCTTGGCTATGCCAACATCGGCGGCCTATTGATGACCTCCGGCATTCCTTACGACAGCGACGAAGGCCGCGCCATTTGCGGAGCGATTTCCGCATTGATGACCGGCACGTCTTACGCAACCTCGGCTGAAATGGCCAAGGAGCTTGGTGCCTTTGCCCGCTACGAAGACAATGCCAGCCACATGCTGCGCGTCATTCGCAACCATCGTCGCGCCGCCTACGGCCACACCGATGGCTATGAAGGGCTCGACATCAATCCGGTTCCGCTTGATCATGACAGTTGCTCCGACAAGGCCCTCGTAAGCCATGCAATGGCGGCCTGGGACAAGGCTCTGGATCTCGGCCAGCAATATGGCTATCGCAACGCACAGACCACTGTCGTCGCACCAACAGGCACGATCGGCCTTGTCATGGACTGCGATACCACAGGCATCGAGCCTGACTTTGCTCTGGTCAAATTCAAGAAACTGGCCGGTGGCGGTTACTTCAAGATCATCAACCGCACCGTTCCCAACGCGCTTGGAAAATTGGGCTATACGGAACAGCAGATCAAGGATATCGAGAGCTATGCTGTCGGTCGTGGGTCTTTGAAAGACTGCAACGCCATCAGCCACAATGCCCTGAAAGCCAAAGGCCTGACGGACGAAAAGCTGGAAGCCATCGAATCCGGCCTCGCCAGCGCCTTTGACATCAAATTTGCCTTCAACAAATGGACCTTGGGCGAAGAGTTCTGCAAAGAACAGCTCGGGCTCACTGAAGAACAGCTCAATGACCCCAATTTCGACTTGCTCGCCCATCTTGGCTTCAGCAAGGAAGAAATCGACGTCGCCAACATCCATGTCTGTGGTGCGATGACACTCGAAGGAGCCCCTCACCTGAAAGATGAGCATCTGCCGGTCTTCGATTGCGCCAACCCATGCGGACGCATCGGCAAACGATTCCTTTCGGTCGACAGCCACATTCGCATGATGGCGGCATCCCAGCCATTCATCTCCGGTGCGATCTCGAAAACCATCAACATGCCCAATGATGCAAGTGTTGAGGATTGCAAAGACGCCTACATGCTGTCCTGGAAGCTGGCCCTCAAAGCCAACGCCCTTTATCGGGATGGCTCCAAACTGTCGCAACCGCTCAACAGCCAGCTTCTGGACGAAGACGAGGACGAAGCAGAAGAGGCAGCAGAGGCCATTGCAGCGACCGGAGCACCAATGCAGGAACGCGCCGCACTGGTCACCGAAAAAATTGTCGAACGGGTCGTTGAGCGGGTCGTGGAACACCGTGTCCGCGAACGCCAGAAACTCCCGGACCGCCGCAAGGGCTACACCCAAAAGGCAACCGTTGGGGGCCACAAGGTTTACTTGCGCACCGGCGAATATGATGATGGGCAGATCGGCGAAATCTTCATCGATATGCACAAGGAAGGCGCAGCCTTCCGCAGCTTGATGAACAACTTCGCCATCGCGATCTCGCTGGGCCTGCAATATGGTGTGCCGCTGGACGAATATGTCGACGCCTTCACCTTCACCCGTTTCGAACCGGCTGGCATGGTTCAGGGCAACGAAGCCATCAAGAATGCAACCTCTATTCTTGACTATGTCTTCCGCGAACTGGCCGTCTCCTATCTCGACCGCCATGATCTGGCGCATGTCAATCCGGACGATATCGCTTCCACCGCCATGGGCAAGGGAAATCAGGAAGGCAAAATTCCTGTACCGGTTTCCAAAGGCCTGCTACGCGGCAAGACCGAACGCTTCAAGCTGGTAGAAGGAACTCAGCATCGCCACGATGCTGACCCGGCATCAGGACCGGCGACCCCTGCGACACCTGCAACAAAGGCCGTCATGCCATCTGGTACGACAACCATGCTCAAGCAGGACAGCCAGGTGCAGCCAGGAGCATCGGCAGCCGTTGGCAAGACAGAGACCAAGGCAGACCAGATCGCACTTGCCCGCATGAAGGGGTATGAAGGGGAAAGCTGTTCTGAGTGTGGCAACTTCACCATGGTTCGCAACGGCACTTGCCTGAAATGTGACACCTGCGGTGCGACCAGCGGCTGTTCGTAAGATCAGCACCACTCAGATAAATGATCGCGAAAAGCCCTGCTCTCGAGCAGGGCTTTTTCATTCCTGGAGAGACAGTTGCGACCTAACGCTCAGCCATTGCCAGTTTCAGACCAAGCAGAAGAAAGGCAGAGGCAAAACTTCGCCTTAGCCAGATCAAGACATTCGGCTGTGTCAAAATCTTGTCCCGCACTGAAGCGGCGGCAACACCAACGAGAGCAAAAACCAGAAATGTCATCAGCATGAAGATCCCCCCCAGCAAGATCATTTCGGCAACCGGATGAGCCGCTTCAGCGTCAATGAATTGCGGCAAGAATGCCAGGAAGAAAAGCGACAATTTCGGATTGAGCAGATTCAGCAAGATCCCGTCCCTGACGACAGCAAACGCTGAGGGAGAACGCGCCGTTTCCGACAGGAGCATGTCAAATTGGCCACTTTCCCTGAAGGTTCGAACCGCCATCCACAACAGATAGGCAACTCCGAGAAATTTGACGATCTGAAATGCCACCGCACTAGCATGAAGAAGCGCGGCAACTCCAATGACGGCTGCAAAAATATGGGAAATGATGGACAAGGTCCCGCCGAGCGCCGCGAGCAGTCCCAGACGCGCGCCATATCCAAGACTGGTGACAAGTGTAAAAATCATTCCCGTTCCGGGCATGATCACGACAATCAGCGACGTTATGAAAAACTGTAAAGACATATGCATCTCCCAACTCAATAGATTGAGGTGGAGGTTAAGCGCCACCGCGCTCGCAAGACACCCGAAACTTGCGGCCCCTCGCCATGAAACATGGTATATTGCGTTATTCGCTCGCAACAAATTTGCATTTATTGATTGTCTGGAAGGTGACAATCGATTTCGACTGATCCCCGGCAAGATCGAGCCGACAGCCGAATCGACCACCACCCAAGCTTAGAATATCCACGTCCACCCTGACATCGGGGTTTTCCTGCTTGCAAACCTGCTCACCGGAAGGAAGACTTCTCTCAATTGTGCCAGAAACGCTTTTCATGATCACATAAAGCGTACGCCCTGTAAGGTTATCCAGACAGGCAGCTTTTGCATATCCGCCAGAGAGTCCAGTAAAAGCAGCGATATATACCGCGCATAGTCCGCCAAAAGAAAGATTTCGTTTCATAAATGCGTCTCCCGTCATCCCATTCAATTACAGATTTCAGGCCATCCTCTTGGCGGCACCCCCTTCTATACTGATGACAAGTATCACGTTTTTTTGAAAACAAATCAAACAAGATTAGGTATTTTTAACGATACAGCAAAATATTTGGTCCAAGATCGCTCAGCCAGTTGGTAAAGAGACATCTCAGCAAACCCGTTGGACACAAATTTGCAACAATCATATTGGTATTGTTGCCCATAGCGCGTTTTTTCTTGACCTTTTTCGAAAAGACGCAGAGAAGACGGGAGGAAAAGGAGAATGGAAAGAATGAAAACAACCTTTTCCGCAATAACGCCAGATCGCTTCACCCATGAAGCTTTTTTCAATGCCGATGATGCGATCAAGCGATTGCTTGAAATCTATGAAGTCCACACGCAATTCCTGCGCGATGCATTTGCCCGCGTTGCCAAGAATGATGTGCCCGACACAGGCCATTACAGAGCCACTTATCCGGAAATTCGATTGACTACGAATACGCATGCGCAAATCGACTCGCGCCTGTCTTTCGGACATGTTCCCGGTCCGGGCACCTATTCAACAACCATTTCGAGGCCAGACCTCTTTGTCCATTATCTGAAAACGCAGATCGAGCTGCTTCTTGCAAACCATCATGTTGCGATCGAGGTTGGCCCTTCGGAAACGGCGATCCCCATTCACTTTGCCTGGCCGAACGGCATGCATGTGGAGGGGGCATTGCCTGAAACGTGGTCACGCCCGCTGCGGGACGTATTCGATGTGCCCGATCTTGCAATCACTGATGATGCGATTGTCAACGGCACGATGCATTTCGGTCCGGAGGACATTGTTCCACTCGCACCCTTCACCGGTCCACGCATAGATTATTCCCTGCACCGACTGGCGCACTATACTGCGACCCAACCGGAGCATTTCCAGAATTTCGTGCTCTTTACCAACTACCAATTCTATATCGATGAATTCGTCACCTGGGCCAAGCAGCAAATGGCAAGCGGGACGACGGACTATGAAGCCTTTGTCGAAATTGGTAACCAGATCACGCCATCCGGCTCGACAGTGCCAACCCAGGGCTTTGCGCCGCCTCGTCAGCCACAAATGCCCGCTTACCACCTTAAGCGCCACGACAGAAACGGCATCACGCTGGTCAATATCGGCGTCGGGCCATCCAATGCCAAAACGATCACGGACCATGTCGCCGTGTTGCGTCCTCACGCCTGGCTCATGCTAGGCCACTGTGCCGGCCTTAGAAACACGCAAAGGCTCGGAGACTATGTTCTGGCACATGGTTATGTGCGCGAAGACCATGTCCTTGATGCCGATTTGCCGACCTGGGTCCCGATCCCGGCACTTGCGGAAATTCAGGTTGCTCTTGAGGACGCCGTGGCGGACATAACGGGCCTTAAAAACTACGAGCTGAAACGGATCATGCGCACGGGCACCGTCGCCAGCATTGATAACCGAAACTGGGAATTGCGCGATCACCGGGAGCCGGTTGAACGCCTCTCACAGTCCAGAGCCATTGGCCTTGACATGGAATCGGCCACAATCGCCGCGAATGGCTTTCGCTTCCGCGTGCCATACGGAACTTTGCTTTGCGTTTCGGACAAGCCACTCCATGGTGAATTGAAACTGCCCGGCATGGCGAGCGACTTCTACAACGAACAGGTGAGCCAACATCTCAAGATCGGTATCAAGGCAATGGAAGCCCTGCGTGAAATGCCCGTTGAAAGGCTCCATTCACGCAAATTGCGCAGCTTTGCCGAAACCGCTTTTCAATGAGGTGGCTTGGCAGGATCCCAAACGTGAAAAAAAGGAAACCGGCTTCGCATCACGCGGCGGCGGTTTCTACGGGCTCGACATCGGCCACTTTAGCGCCCTCTGAAGGCTCCATCTGCTTGCGCCTTGCAACTTTGAGAAGCTCGCAGAAGGACGACGACGGCAACGGCGGAGCGAACAGATAGCCCTGAGCCGCAGATACACCCATCTTCCTGAGCTGGATCACCTGCTCTTCAACATCAACCCCTTCAGCAATGACACCGATATTCAGTTTGGCCGCCAGCTCTATCAAGCCGTGGACCAGCTCAAAGCCGGCAAGTCCGTTGCCAAGAGAATCGACCAGCAACTTGTCAAGCTTGAGAATATCGACATTGATTGACGTCAGGTTATAAAGGCCACTGTGACCAGAGCCCACATCATCAAGGGCAATCTCCGCTCCCAGAGCGCGGATCTGGCTGATCACGTCTTTTGCCAAATCCATATCCTGAATGGGAACGCGGTCGGAAATCTCAAAAATCAGACTGTCATAGCCCAACTTGCTATCGCGCCACACATCCTGAATGTCGGTCACAATGCTGTCGTCAAGGGTCTGATGGGAAAACAGATTGAAAGCAACCTTGAAGAGCTTGCCTTCCGGGACAACAGCCTCAAGATCATCCCGAGTGTGTTCCATGATGCTAATGGTCACTTCTCGGGTCAGTCGATAATTCTGTGCCAGAGGAATGAACTCGTTGGGTGGTACGATGTTGCCATTGGGTCGAATCCACCGTGCCAACACTTCACAGCCTGTGATAGCCCCGGTATCAAGATCGATGATTGGCTGCATGAAGGGAACAATCTCACCATTGTCGAGCGCCTTGAGAATGCGGTCTCCCTCAGTATCCTTGTGGCGCGCCAGATAATAGGCGAGCCCAAGACTGATGGCGCCAATCACCAGCCCCAGAATATTGACAATATTACGTGTTTCCCTCGATATGGCTTCTACAGCCTTGTCGGAAATCGAAATCTGCACTTCAAAGGGCAGCAAGTCGGATGACACGGCTGTCCGGTCAATAATTTCGCCTCCCGGCTCCCGCGGTTCAAGAATGAACCAGTTAGCCCCTCCGCTGAGCGATAGCATGGCATACCGATAACGACGCAGATCATTGCGCACGGGATCTATTCGGATCAACTCGCCCGGCACTCTTGCCACAAGCCTGCGCCCATTGGTGATGTGTCGAATAACCAGAAGCGAGGGCACCGCCCCTTCCCCTTCATTCTCCGAAAGGGAGAGAGTAATCTGCTTGCCACTGCCATCATAGATGGGCAACAGGCCCGTCTGGCGTGCAGACTGCCCCATATCCGTGCAAACCAGATTGCCACCTCGATCAACCAGCCCGATCGTATCAATCCAGGCATTTTCTCGCGCCGCCTTGCTGTAGAGAAACCGATAGTCATCCGTACAGGACAAGCCCGAAGACTGCGCCATCTTGTTCAGCAGATTGATCGCATTTTGCGTTGCGTCTGTTGCCCGCTCCAGCATGAGATCAGCAGAGATTCGAAGGTCTTCCTTGATGTCCTTGTTGACTTGCCAACGCAACGCCATATGAACAGCCTGCGTGAGCAAAACCGTACCCACGGCAGCCAAAGCCATATAGCTTACAATCTTCTTCGCGTTTCTCATCATGAAGGCTCACCCGACAATTTCTTGCAAGTCTAAATGAAAAGCCGTGAAAATTCGGTTGATTTTTTGATCACGCATAAAATGACGGCATAGAGCAGGAAAGAGCCTCATGGCAGCAGCTGAATGCTCTGAAAACTCAGGCTGACTTCTTGCCTTGATCGGCAGAATTCTGTTTTCGGCTATCATTTTTCGATGACCGCCCCTTCTTCAAGGCACCGCCGCCAATCGCATTGACCAACTGGACATAGCCAGATGCTGGCAAGGCAGGCGCAAACAAATAACCTTGTGCTTCATCAATCCCTGAACGACGCAAATAGGAAAGTTGCTGTTCGGTCTCAACCCCTTCCGCCACCACGACCATATCCAGCCCCTTTGCCATCTGGCTAAGGGAGTCGACAATCGGCACGCTATCGGTTTCTTCGGTAATGGCATCAACGAAGAGTTTGTCGATCTTGATGATGTCCATCCCGAGCTTCTGCAAATAGGCAAAACCTCCATGGCCAGTGCCCGCATCATCAAGCGCAACCCGAATACCCAGATCCTGCAAGCGCGTAATAACGGCACGGGCACGATCCAGATTTTCCAAAGGCAGCCGTTCTGTGATTTCGAACACAAGCTGTTTGTAGTGGACACCCGAATTGCCAAAAATCTTTTGAATTTCCTGCACAACGGCAAGGTCCTGAAAATGCCCATTGAACAGATTGATCGCGACTTTCAGACCAGGATTATCCTGATAGGCAATGGAAAGATCACTGGCAACCTGCTCCATCAGCAAGGTCGTCATGGGACGCGCAAGCCCGGAAGCCTCGGCCACATCGATGAAATGCCCCGGAGACAGAATTGTGCCATCCGGCTTTCGCCACCTGACCAGAACCTCGCAACCTGAAAGCCGTCCAGTTTGAATGTCGATAATGGGCTGGTAGAAAGGAATGAACTCCTTGCGGCGAATGCCTGCCTCGATGCTGTGATAAGGATCGGGTTTCTTGAGCCCCAGCCGAACGCAAAAGAACAGGATCAGGGCACCGGCCAGAATGCTAAGGCCATTAATGACATTCATCGCACCGACATAGGAATTCCAGACCGCATCGAACGGCACACCCACCGCTACCTGAATCGGATAACGATCCGACGGCATCGTCTGTTCGATCAGATCCTTGGTCCAGGCAGGATCAAACTCGAAATTATAGAAGGGAGACTGATCTTTCAAACGGCTCTCAGGTGAAGTCTCGGCAATGATGTCTCCATTGTTCAGAACGAGTTTCATCCGATAGAAGTCAGCAAAGTTTGCCTGAATGGCATCAAGCGCAAAGCTGTCCGAGAGAAGAAAGGCACCAATCGAAACACGCTCGGAAATATGCCACTGGACGAGAATTCCATTCTTGTCCGTCAGATTGTCTTTCACGACCACAAGACTGAGGTGAGACGCGTTTGCCGTCACCTGATCGGAAACCGGCACAAACCGGGTGCTTTCCTTCATCGAGGAGCAGTACATATAGTTGCCGTTATAGACCAGCCCGACATCATGCAAAACCGGATGACGGAGCATCATCACTCTGAACCGATCCTGAAGCACAGCATCACAGACCGGAACACGAAAATGAGGAAGCACGGAAAAGACATCGACCGCTTCCTGCACGAGCTTTTCGGCATTGCTCAAACTACGCTGCGCGGACCGTTCAAGAAATCGACTGCCCTGACTGAAGACAAAATCGCGCATGAAAATATTGGCGGCGAACATGGGCAAAATCCCAAGCACCATACCCAGAAACAAAAATGTGACCGAACGAAACTGGTTCTTCAATGCACGAATCCCTTGATTGTTCCCAAAGATAGTCCCTGACGCCCTAATATTGCCTTAACCATAAGAAGCCTCAACACAATCCAAAACGGCACATCATTCTCGAGCGCGCGCTTTGATGCTGTATTTCCGCCATAAAAAAATGAAATATGGAAACGGCCTATTTCTAAAGGCCACTTGTTTTTTTCTGGTCAGAAACTCAAACTGAACAGGCCCTGTTCCAAAAGGAACCATTTAAGAACGAACCCAAAGAACCAACCTCAAACAGAAATTTCAAACAAACCGGCTGGTGGCCGTTGAAACAGCTCCAAATCACAAAAACCACAACGGTCCGAATTGATCTATTGATCATAACCATTTCTCAAATATGAGAGGCACGCTTGCAATGAGATGTTCAAGTCTACTTTTTGGCTTTCTTCTAGCTTCCACCACACTGGTTCACGCCCAAAGTGATGCCGAAACAGCGTGGGATGCTATCACAAAAGACATCAATCAATCCGGCTTGATAACGGTATCAAGCGGCACCACCCATTATGATGACATCTCGGATCTGCTTTCCGCGCAAAATGTGGTTTATCACATAAGCTGGTCCCACACGGCCAATGCCGATAAAATTCAGAATTCAACGGATGCTGGCGATGCAGCAAAGCAGGCAGACCCTTCGGAAACCGTCATCAAGATGGATGTGACCATTCCCAATCTTGTTGCGAAGGGCCTGCATCTGAAAGACGAAGGCTATGCCTATGCGAGTCTTTCCATGGAAGGCTTGCATTATGAAGTCACGGTCGACGCACCCGGCCAGAACAATGATTTCATCTTCACAGGGCAATCGCGCGGGTCTAACGAGCTGATTAATGGCTATCAGCCATTCTACGGAGAATTCATGCTTTCTCCATCCCGCCCGCTTGGCAGTGTCCTTGACTATGTCCGCCCGCTTCTCACCCAAACCAAATATGAGAAATTCGAGAGCCAGGGATTTGTGTCAAAACAAATTGGACCCGACGGCAACACACTGCAAACGCAAGAATTGGGCCCTCTCACGCTGGAAAATTTTGAAAACGGCAAGATCGATTCATATGAAGTCGCCTTCCAGAAAGTCAAAATGGCCATTGCTGATTTCGCAAAGGCTCAAATGTCCAAGGAGCCAGATCAGCAGGAACTCCCGCAAAACCTGACTTACGAGATCGGCAAGATCCGCTACGAAGGATATGACTTGGGAGCGATTTGGGCTGCATTCGATCCCAATGCGACGCCGTTTGTCGGCAAGCGCACGATTCTCAAAAAGGCCACCATCGACGGCGCGACTATTGATGCAGGTGAACTCTTTTCCCTTGATATGGGACCAATGCATCATGAAAACTACACCCTGGTCCAGCCTGAAGACTATCTTGTTCCTTTCATAGACAAATTGATCGTTGAGGACAAAAACCCTGACGATCTGCCACGTGAGGAGCAAAAGAAGTTTGCCAAGGCAGCCGCAGACCTGATCCGTGGCTTCTCGATCGGCCTCAGTGAGTTCGGTGCCATGAAAGCCAAGGCCATCGTGCCTGAGGGGCCACTTCAGGGACAGAAGATCGATATAGGCTTTGACCGGATTCGCCTGGCCGATTTCGACAAGGACGGTATCAGGGAATTCTCCTTGTCCGGTCTGTCTTATGCCGCACCACAGGCCGGCGCTCTTTCGCTTGGGCGCTTCGCGATCGAGGATCTTGAATTCCCGTCCTATAGCCAGATCGAAAAAATCATCGAAATGAATCTTGATGACGAAACCCCTCCACCGAGCGAAAACGCAAAACTCGCGCCTGAAGCCATGCGCATTTTACTTGAGGACCTGTATTTCAAGGACAATCAGGATCAAGAAGTCAAGGCAAAGGAAATTTCGGCATATTTCGACAGGGAAGGTCTGGCCATCCCTGCCCAGATTTCAACCAAAATCGAGGGCCTCGACATACCCAAATCTCTCATCAAGCATCCCCTGGCATCCGTCCTGCTCACGCAATTGCAACTGGACAGCCTTAAAATCGATCAGGATCTTGGCCTGAGTTGGGACGCCGACACCCAGAGCTACAGGATCAATCCGTTGAGCCTGAAATTTGCCAATATCGCAGCTCTGAACGGAAAGATCGGCTTTGGTGGCATCATGCGCGCTTATCTCGACACCCCCGAAATGGCCCAGGCCGCAATGGGGACAGCCACGGTTCTGCCATCGGAATTGACGCTCAAGGATTTGGGCGGCATGGATGAGCTGATCAATATGGCTGGCGGAGCCTTGGGCATGGGACCTGACCAGGTTCGCAGCCATGCGGAAAGCCAGCTTCAAGCCATCCTGACCGCCTTTACCAAGCCCGATTTCGCACGCTCTGTCACCGCAGAAGTTGCGGCCTTCCTGAACCAGCCTGATAGCCTGCATATTGCTTTGAGCCCGGCATCTGGCGTGCCCCTTGCGCAGATTCTTGGCGTTGCAGCCACCGCACCACAAAGCATTCCGGACATTCTCAATATTGGCGTTGTCGCCAACGGGCATTAACCGAATTTCGATTGATTTGATCGAAGCAAAAACAAAAAAGGCGGTTTTTTGAAACCGCCTTTTTCTATTCAATATCAGATTATTGAAACTTTTTCTTATTCCGGAAGATTAAGACGCAAATGAAGCTCGCGCAGCTGCTGATTGGTTGGATCGCTCGGCGCGCCCATCATCAGATCCTGAGCCTGCTGGTTCATCGGGAAGAGGGAAATTTCGCGCAGGTTCGGCACGCCGCAAAGCAGCATGATGATGCGTTCCATCCCCAGAGCCATGCCACCATGTGGAGGTGCGCCATATTGGAAGGCACGATACATGCCGCCAAAGCGCTCAACCAGAACCTCTTCATCATAGCCAGCAATCTCGAAGGCCTTCTTCATCACTTCGACCTTGTGGTTACGAATGGCACCAGATCCAAGTTCATAACCGTTGCAGACCACGTCATACTGGTAGGCTTCCAGCTTCAGAGGATCCGTCGTTTCAAGCCCTTCCAACTCGCCCTTCGGCATGGAGAACGGGTTATGGCTGAAGTCGACCTTCTCTTCATCATCGTTATATTCATACATCGGGAAGTCAACGATCCAGCAAAGCTCGAACCGGTCACGATCAATCAGATCAAGCTCTTCCCCGACCCGGTTACGGGCACGACCGGCAAAATCGGCAAATTTCGCAGGATCACCAGCCATGAAGAAACAGGCATCACCGGCGTCCAGACCAAGCTGGGTCCGAATGGCTTCGGTGCGTTCCGGACCGATATTCTTGGCCAGAGGACCAGCCCCTTCCAGAGACCCGTCTTCCCCTTTGCGCCAGAAGATATAGCCAAGACCGGCTTGTCCTTCGCCCTGCGCCCAGCTGTTCATCCGGTCGCAGAAGGTACGGGAGCCACCGGTTTTGGCCGGAATACCCCAAACTTCGTTTTTCTCTTCCTCAAGCATGCGGGCAAAAATCTTGAAACCCGAGCCGCGGAAATGCTCGGAAACCTCTTCCATGATGATCGGAATACGCAGGTCCGGTTTATCGGACCCATATTTGCGCATGGCTTCCTTGTAAGGAATACGCGGGAAGTCTTGCGTGACCGGCTTGCCTTCGGCAAATTCTTCAAACATGCCACGGATGATCGGCTCCATGGTGGAGAGAACATCTTCCTGTTCGACAAAGCTCATTTCCATGTCGAGCTGATAGAACTCGCCCGGCAGGCGGTCAGCACGCGGGTCTTCGTCGCGGAAGCAAGGTGCGATCTGGAAATACTTATCGAAACCGGACATCATCAACAGCTGTTTGAACTGCTGCGGTGCCTGCGGCAAAGCAAAGAATTTACCCGGATGGATACGGGATGGCACCAGATAGTCACGCGCCCCTTCCGGCGAAGAAGCGGTGAGGATCGGTGTCTGAAACTCGTTGAAGCCGATTTCGCTCATCCGGCGGCGCGCAGATGCCATGATTTTGGTGCGCTTGATGATGTTGGCGTGCAAGGTTTCGCGACGCAAATCAAGAAAGCGATATTTAAGGCGCGTATCTTCAGGATAGTCTGGCTCACCAAACACAGGCAAAGGCAGCTCTTTGGAAGCGCCAAGCACATCGAGCTTGGAAATGAAGATCTCGACCTGACCGGTCGGCAGATTTTCGTTGATGGTGTCTTCAGACCGCGCCTTGACCTCGCCTTCAATGCGGATGCACCATTCACCACGCACTTTTTCAGCGTCAGCAAAAGCAGGTGAATCCGGGTCAGCCACAACCTGTGTCAGACCATATTGGTCGCGCAGATCGATAAACAGAAGACCGCCATGGTCACGAACACGGTGAACCCAGCCGGACAGACGAACATTTTCTCCCACATGGCTCTCGCGGAGATCGCCACAGGTATGGCTGCGATAAGGATGCATGAATATACCCTGATGCTTGAGACCAGGACGCTGGACAAAACCTTGCGCCCATATCTCGATTTGAAACTTTCAACCGATAAATCGACCCGCCCTTAATAATGCGCAAATCCATCGGTTTCAACGACAAAAGGGCGTAGAAGCTACGCCCTTTCCAAAAAATCTGGCCAGACCCTGCATCGGCACTTCAGAGCTGTCAAGCCCAACAGGCCAAAACCACCACTTTTCCAGCAGAGTTTGACCCAAAACGGCAAGAAACTGAAAACAGGATTAACCCGCTATCTGAAAGCCTTCAGGAAGCTGAACCCGTCCTTGTGGCAGCTTGTCACCGAAAGGCAGGACCATAAAATCAGGAGAGGTTGTGTTGGTAACCAACAAATCAGGCGCATCCTTGAAACCGAGCGGCCTGAAATAGTCAGGATCTCCGAAGATGGCGACACCTTTGCCATGCATCGCTCTGATCATCTCGATGCCTTCAGCGATGAGAGCCTTGCGGATTCCCTGGCTGCCACATTCGGGCAACACGGAAATCGGACCCAGCGCATACCACCCTTTGGACCCGCCGGAAATGGTGATCGGATAGAAACCGGCATGCCCGACAATTGTCCCATCAACGTCGGCGACCAGAGACAATGTCAACAAACCGGACTTTCTCAACTCATTGAGAGTCGCATAACCGGTCTGTTTTCCAATCTGTGGTCTTTTTGCAGCTGCGAGCGTCACGTTCATGATGGCATCGAAGTCCGCGGCGGTCTCTTTTCTGATTTCCATTTTGCTTCCCGATCTTCAACATAAGGCAATAGGAGACAAAGCCCAAAAGGCTATCAGGAAAGTAAACCACGGCCCCAAATCAAAAAAAAGTTCTCCTAAAAGCTATGCTACAAAAGGTGTTTTTACTTTGGCTTTTCAACCGATAACAGGGCATTGCAAATCCGCAGCTATCAATAAATTTGCTATATTTCCCATAAGGTGCATATTGTCCCAAAGAGTTGGCGACAAGTTAAGAAATGTTCGATATAAGCGATCACAATGAAGACGATAACGACCACTGCCGAACTGGCAGACGCCTGTAAGAAATGCGCCCCGCATCCCTTTGTCACGATTGACACGGAATTTTTGCGCGAGACGACCTATTGGCCACAACTCTGCCTCATCCAGATGGCAGCGCCTGATGATGCTTTCATCATCGACCCTCTGGCCGAAGGTATCGACCTGTCGCCTTTCTTCGAGCTCATGCGTAACGAAGCTGTCACCAAGGTGTTTCACGCCGGGCGTCAAGACATAGAAATCATCTATCACCTGGGAAATCTGATCCCTTCCCCGATGTTTGACAGTCAGGTCGCGGCCATGGTCTGCGGCTTCGGCGATTCTATTTCTTATGATCAGCTGGTTTTGCGGCTGACAGGCAACAGAATCGACAAATCCCACCGTTACACCGACTGGTCGCGCCGCCCGCTCACCGAAAAGCAGCTCAAATATGCCTTGGCTGATGTAACCCATCTGAGAGATGTCTATCACGCCTTGCGCGCCAATCTCGAAGACCAGAACAGATGCGAATGGGTGCAGGAAGAAATGGAGATCCTCACCTCCCCGGACACCTATTACACTGAACCGGTCAACGCCTGGAAGCGCATGAAATTGCGTATCCGCAAGCCGCGTGAATTTGCAGCCCTGAAGCAGCTTGCAGCGTGGCGCGAGAAGGAAGCACAGTCCAAGGATGTGCCACGCAATCGGATCTTGAAAGACGAAGCCATTTTCGAACTGGCAATCCACCGCCCTCAAACACAGGAAGCGCTGTCCTCTCTGCGCTCCATGTCGAAGGGATATGAGCGCTCCAAGGCTGGCACGGAATTGCTGCAACTCATGCACCAGATCGCTGACCTTCCCGCTGAAGATCTTCCAGATGTGCCGAAAGGCAAATCCCAACCCGAAGGCTCCGGTGCGGCTGTCGACCTGATGAAAGTGCTTCTGAAACTCACATCTGAAAAACACGGTGTCGCAGCAAAGGTCATTGCCACGGTTGACGATCTGGAAAAGATCGCCTGCGATGACGGCGCCGAAGTTCCGGCTCTCAAAGGCTGGCGACGCGAGCTTTTTGGGCAGTTCGCCCTGAAGATCAAACGGGGTGAGATTGCATTGCGTCTCGAAGGCAAACGCGTTGCGATCATTGACTGCGAACCGCCAGCTCCAACAGCCAAGAACAACAAGCCCAAGCAGAACTCGAAGGCTCACAAAGCCGACGCATGAAACGTCGGCCTCCGCTGTCTGTTGGGTTTATTTGTCTGGACATATTGAAGAAACGGGCCTAAACACTCTTCTCATGGGAAACGCGAAGGCCTCAAGGCTCGCACATCTCAAGACCGGACCCGATAATCCTGCCTATTATCCCTGAGCTTGCTTGATATTTAAGCGCAAATCGTTTCTTCGCTCCCCACACACTGTCAACGCCAATATGGTGGCGGCACACCGTCAACATATGCTCTTCTTCGTCCCAAACCCACTTCTGGGAACTCCGAATGCCAACTCGATTGCCCGCGGTTTTTCGCTCCTTCCGACACCACAATTACCGGCTCTGGTATTCCGGTGCGATTATTTCCAATACCGGCACATGGATGCAGCGCACAGCTCAGGACTGGCTCGTGCTGACCGAACTGACCGATCACAGTGCCTCTGCTGTCGGTTTGACCATGGCCTGCCAATTCGGGCCGCAATTGCTGCTGTTTCCCGTAACAGGCCTCGTCGCAGACATGTTCGACCGGCGCAAATTGATGATTGCCACCCAGTCCTTCATGGGGGCTATTTCTCTTTTGCTCGGTTTTCTCGTCGTAACGGATCTTGTTGCCCTCTGGCATGTCTTTGTCTTGGCATTTCTGTTCGGATGCGCGGCAGCATTTGATGCCCCTGCCCGTCAGACCTTTGTCAGCGAGATGGTGCCCGATGAGGATATTTCAAACGCCATCGGGCTCAATTCGACATCCTTCAATGGCGCCCGGATGATCGGCCCTGCGGTGGCGGGTCTTGTTATCGCGGCCTTCGACACCGGCCCGGCGTTCCTGATCAACGGGTTTTCATTCGGTGCCGTTCTCATCTCCCTGCTCTGCATGCGCACCTCGGAACTGCAAGTGAGCGACAGGGCAGCAAAATCGCGCAACGGAATCACCGATGGCTTCCGCTATGCATTTGAGAGGCAGGACTTGCGTGTCATGCTGATCATGCTGTTCCTGATCGGTACCTTCGGAATGAATTTCCCGATTTTCATATCGACGATGGGTGTCAAGCTCTTCCACACGGATGCTCAAGGCTATGGGTTGCTCAATACATTCTCGGCCATAGGCACCCTGACGGGGGCGCTCATGGCCGCAGGAAGACAGGCTCCCAAATTCAATACTCTGCTTGTCGGAACGACGATGTTCGGATTTGGCTGTCTGGCTGCCTCGCTTACGCCCGGTTACTGGTGGTTCGCGATTGCGCTGGCCTTTGTCGGGCTGTCAGCCATGACGTTCCTGAACACGTCCAACGCCCTGATGCTGTTATCGACGACCCCGCAAATGCGGGGCCGCGTGATGGCCCTGCGTTTTGCCATCACTATGGGTGGAACACCAATTGGAGCACCGATTGTCGGTTGGGTTTCAGATACTTACGGCCCCCGATGGGGCATGAGTGTCGGAGCACTGGCCGGATTTGCCGCAGCAGTCGTTGCACTCCTTTTCCTTATGAAAAACGGGTCCAAGCGATCAGCACAAAACATGCAGCAGGAAAGTCAGCAGCAATGACGGTCCGGAATTAGGCCTCCCCCTCAACCGATCCGAGGGTATCAAGATCAAGGGCTTCCTCTTGCTCTTCCTCTTGTTCAATGCGCCTTGCCCCGACGAGTTGGGCATAGGGCAGCCCCTTGAACCGCTCCACAAGCTGACGCCACATCGTCTCAAGAACGACAACGGGAATCTGATCGTCCTTGAGGACCGCCTTGATTTCCAGAAGCCTGTTTTTTTCCTGTCGTGAATAGGTCAAGGCCATTTCAGCCGGTTGCTCTGCTTCGATCCGCGTCAGATCCACCCAACTGGCCTCGTCTTCCCCGACATGCAGAACGCTCTTTGCCATGACATAGTCTTCCCCAGACGGGAAAATGCTGCTGGCAATTTCCTCAAGCGTCGCGGTTTGCCAGCTTGGCCAAACCTCGGACAAGAAGCCTTCCCCCTGCTCGGCGAAATCATCGTGACACCAGTTTATGTCGGCAACGCCGCCCGCCACGAGATCCTCTTCAAAGGTCACCCGCACCTCGGCCAGATAACCATAATCAGAAATGGATATGCGATCACCCTCAAGCGCATCCGGATCACTTGCAGCAAAAAGGATATATTCTCCATAGGGTTGCCTGTCACAATAACAGGCATCTGCGGAAACAGGGCAAACGTCTCGCGCTCCGTCGTCAGCTCCATGAACAATATGCCATTCGAAATCCGGTGCGTCTTTGCGTGTCATCATCAACAACAAGTTCCATCTAGCGGGTCTGATGCAGGTCAGGCAATCACGGAGTCATATCCCAAAAGCCTGACGAAGCTTGAAAAACGACGTTCGAGTTTGTCATTCTTGAGTACTTTCAGATTATCCGGAATTTTCAGGACCGCAGTGTCCTCCTCAAGACTGACCTCGAGATAGGGCAGAATGCCCGGCAGCTCTCCGGCGGCCGCATGAGCAAGTCTGAAAGCGGCTCCGGTGATTCTCGCCAGGGTCCGCAGATGCAAATTGCTGACATCGCGCATCCTCAGGCTCATGTTGGACCCGGACAGTCCCTCATAGCGGAAATAATTCGACATCGCCAGATAGGCACGGCCCGGATGGTCGATCCCGATAAAGGAACCATGAGCAATCACATTGAGACTTTGTGTGCCTCGATAGTCGGGATGAGCACGCCAACCGATATCAGCCAGCAGACATGCGGCTCTGCGAAGGCGCTTTTCGTAAGGACTTTCCTCGATTTGCAAGATCCCGTAAATCTGATCGAGCCAATCAGCCAGTTCATAGGCATAGTGTGGCGAGCGTGAGCGCAGAATGCATAATTCCTCGCAGGCCGCCACAAGCGGGTCTTCCTGACGGACATCTTCAGGCAAAAGCTCAAACAAATGCCCCTCGCGGACACCGAGCGATGAAAAGGTAATGCATTTTGGTTTGCCGCGCTTGATGACTTCATAAAGGACCGCGGCCCCGAAGGGCAGCAGATTGCGGCGCGCCTTGGAAACGGCACCGATGCCTGAAAAATCTTCGATATCGCCACGCATGCACTGTCGGCAGAATTCGTAAGCCTCATCAGCGTCGATCTGATAATTGTGCATCACGTTGAGCGGATAGCCGACAGAGGCCATATGCAGCTTGCCAAAGGCTCGCCAAGTGCCACCCACCGCATAGAAAACCCTGCCTTCAAGGCTATCGAGCTGTACTGACTCAGCCAGTTCAGCCCTTGCGATTTTCTGCGCCTGCTTGACAGAACCGGTAGAGGAATCCTGAAGTCGCAGCCCACCCAGCGGATAGGTTGCCCCTTGACCAAGGTCACTGCCTTTGACCGCAATCAATTCAAGACTGCCGCCCCCGAGATCTCCGACAACGCCATCCGGGTCAAGCATGGCCGAGACAACACCAAGCGCGGATTTATAAGCTTCCTCTTCGCCGGACAGAATCAACGGTGCAATGCCGCAGATTTCCTCGACGCGGGCCAAGAATTCCGCACCATTGCTGGCATCTCGCGCGGCAGCTGTGGCCAGCACATGGCGATCGCCAACCCCGGCCTGATCCATCAGGAATCGAAACCGTTTGAGCGCGGTCAGCGACGCATCAACGGCCTTGTCATCAAGTTTGCCGGTTACCCCCGACCCCCTTGCCAAGCCCGCAAAGATGCTTCTCATTATACATGGGAACCGGTGCCCGTGCTTCTCGTTCATACATGACAAGACGAACGGAGTTGGAACCGATATCGATGACAGCTACAGGGGCGGATCCAGCGATCCGGCCCTGAACCTTGAACTTGTCCAACGAGTATTTATCGTTGGATTCGATCTGTGAATGCTCTTGGAGCGTCATTTTCTAGTGAGTCGCCTCGCCCTGACAGACTTGGATTCGTCATAAAGAAATCATGCGCATTAAACGGCTCCTCACCTTCAGCAGCCTGAATCCGGCGCGAAGACCCGTCGGGCAGAATTTCCCAACTTTGCTGATTGTCCATGATATTGGCTACCATGATCTGGTCAAGCACTTGTGCATGGATTGTTGCATTGTTAACCGGCGCAAATGTCTCACACCGCCGATCAAGGTTGCGCGGCATCAAATCGGCTGAGCCGAAATAGATGACAGCATCGGGATTTGGCAACTCTCTACCATTGCCAAAACAGATGATTCTAGAATGCTCGAGAAAGCGTCCAACAATAGATTTGACGCGGATATTGTCCGACAGCCCTGGAAACTGAGGCCGCAAGCAGCAAATCCCTCGAATAACGAGATCGATCTTCACACCAGCCTGACTGGCGCGATAAAAGGCATCAATCAGCATCGGATCAACCAGTGAGTTGGCTTTGGCCCAGATGCGTCCCGGACGCCCCTGCCTCACATGCTCGATTTCCCGTTCAACGTAATCGAGCAGGGTCTTGCGCATCGTATAGGGCGAGACCAAAAGATGTTTCAAATGATCCGGCTCTGCATAGCCCGTAATGAAATTGAAGACCCGCGCTACATCCATGGCGATTTCTTCGTCAGCAGTGAAAAAGCTCAGATCCGTATAGATCTTGGCTGTAATCGGGTGATAGTTGCCCGTTCCGATATGACAATAGGTAACGAGCTTGTTGTCTTCCCGGCGCACCACCATGGAGAGCTTTGCATGGGTTTTAAGTTCAATAAAACCGAACACCACCTGAACCCCGGCTCGCTCGAGGTCTCGTGCCCAGCCGATATTGGCTTCCTCATCGAACCGGGCCTTGAGTTCGACAAGCGCGGTCACGGATTTCCCCGCTTCGGCCGCTTCCACCAGAGCGCGGATGATCGGGGAGTTTTTCGAGGTGCGATAAAGCGTCTGCTTGATGGCCATCACGTTGGGGTCACGCGCTGCCTGGGTCAGATATTGCGCCACCACATCAAAGCTCTCATATGGATGGTGAACAACGATATCCTTTTCCTTGATGGCGGCGAAGCAATCCCCGTTATGCTCGCGAATGCGTTCCGGGAAGCGCGCATTATAGGGTTTGAATTTCAGGTCTGAGCGGTCTATGTCGACGAGTTCGGACAACTCATTCAGTCCAAGCGGCCCATCG
>NZ_CAUVYE020000031.1:0-2500 GCF_963556055.3 uncultured Cohaesibacter sp.
GGAGCTTAACGGCCGAGTTCGGGATGGGATCGGGTTTGGTCTCCTCGCCATAACCACCAGGCCGGTTAAGAGCAAGAATTGAGAAGCTGGTTTGTATTTACGAAGGGATTGAAGCTTTCACCGCGCGTTTGGGACGCTAACGGTGATTTTAACAAATCACCTATCGCTTAGTTTCGGCGTTTTTGCTTAAGCAAAAGACGCCTTGAATGAGTATAGACAAATGAGAGTAATCAAGCCGATTGAGCTATTAGTACCGGTAAGCTTCGCACATTACTGCGCTTCCACACCCGGCCTATCAACGTGGTGGTCTTCCACGGCTCTCAGGGATAACTCGTCTCAAGGGGGGCTTCCCGCTTAGATGCTTTCAGCGGTTATCCCTTCCGCACATAGCTACCCTGCAATGCGGCTGGCGCCACAACAGGTCCACCAGAGGTGCGTCCATCCCGGTCCTCTCGTACTAGGGACAGCTCCTTTCAATTCTCCTGCGCCCACGTCAGATAGGGACCGAACTGTCTCACGACGTTCTGAACCCAGCTCACGTACCGCTTTAAATTGGCGAACAGCCAAACCCTTGGGACCTGCTCCAGCCCCAGGATGCGATGAGCCGACATCGAGGTGCCAAACAATGCCGTCGATATGGACTCTTGGGCATCATCAGCCTGTTATCCCCGGCGTACCTTTTATCCGTTGAGCGATGGCCCTTCCACTCGGGACCACCGGATCACTATGACCGACTTTCGTCTCTGCTCGACTTGTCAGTCTCGCAGTCAGGCTGGCTTATGCCATTGCACTCAACGACCGATTTCCGACCGGTCTGAGCCAACCATCGCGCGCCTCCGTTACTCTTTGGGAGGCGACCGCCCCAGTCAAACTACCCACCACGCGCTGTCCCGGATCCGGATAACGGACCGCAGTTAGACAGCCATGACAACAAGGGTGGTATTTCAAGGATGGCCTCCATCCGAGCTGGCGCCGCGGACTTCAAAGCCTACCACCTATCCTACACATGCCAACACAACTGTCAGCGCGAAGCTATAGTAAAAGGTGCACGGGGTCTTTCCGTCTGACCGCAGGAACCCCGCATCTTCACGGGGAATTCAATTTCACTGAGTCTATGCTGGAGACAGCGGGGAAGTCGTTACGCCATTCGTGCAGGTCGGAACTTACCCGACAAGGAATTTCGCTACCTTAGGACCGTTATAGTTACGTGCCGCCGTTTACCGGGGCTTCAATTCGCAGCTCTCACCACTCCTTTAAACCTTCCGGCACCGGGCAGGCGTCAGACCCTATACGTCGCCTTGCGGCTTCGCAGAGCCCTGTGTTTTTGATAAACAGTCGCAACCCCCTGGTCTGTGCCACCTCCCTATGGTTGCCCATAAAGAGGTCTCCCTTCTCGCGAACTTACGGGAGCAATTTGCCGAGTTCCTTCAGCATAGTTCTCTCAAGCGCCTTGGTATGCTCTACCAGTCCACCTGTGTCGGTTTCGGGTACCGGTCTAATGTGGGTGCTATTTCCTGGAACTCCTAGGCAGCCCGGTCAATCCAATAAGACCAAACTACTTCCGGAATTCGTCACATCCCACTGGTTGAGGAATATTAACCTCATTCCCATCGACTACTCATTTCTGCCTCGCCTTAGGGGCCGACTAACCCTGCGCTGATTAGCATTGCACAGGAACCCTTGGACTTTCGGCGAGAGTGTCTCTCACACTCTTTATCGTTACTCATGTCAGCATTCGCACTTCTGATACCTCCAGGACCCCTCACGGATATCCCTTCATCAGCCTACAGAACGCTCCGCTACCGCGCCTTACGGCACCCGCAGCTTCGGTGCATGGCTTTAGCCCCGTTACATTTTCGGCGCAAAGACCCTTGTTTAGACCAGTGAGCTGTTACGCTTTCTTTAAATGATGGCTGCTTCTAAGCCAACATCCTGGTTGTTTTGGGATCCTCACATCCTTTCCCACTTAGCCATGACTTAGGGACCTTAACTGGCGGTCAGGGTTGTTGCCCTCTCCACGACGGACGTTAGCACCCGCCGTGTGTCTGCAGGATAGTACTCTTGGGTATTCGGAGTTTGGTTAGGTTTGGTAAGTCGGTGTGAGACCCCCTAGCCCATCCAGTGCTCTACCCCCCAAGGTATTCATCCCACGCTCTACCTAAATAGATTTCGCGGAGAACCAGCTATCTCCGGGTTTGATTGGCCTTTCACCCCTAGCAACAAGTCATCCCCGCCTTTTTCAACAGGCGTGGGTTCGGCCCTCCAGTGCGTGTTACCGCACCTTCAGCCTGCTCATAGCTAGATCACCCGGTTTCGGGTCTAATCCATCGAACTTGCGCCCTATTAAGGACTCGGTTTCCCTGCGCATACACCTAACGGCTTAAGCTTGCTCGATAAATTAAGTCGCTGACCCATTATACAAAAGGTACGCCGTCACCCTTGCGGGCTCCGACTGCTTGTAGGCGTTCGGTTTCAGGATCTCTTTCACCCCCCTCGTCGG
>NZ_CAUVYE020000031.1:7500-130000 GCF_963556055.3 uncultured Cohaesibacter sp.
TTAAGCTGGCTGAACAGCTCACGAGTGGTATATCTCTTGGTCAGATGCCTGCCCTTTTGACGCCATCCGCTCGCCTTAACCCGCCCGACCGCAGGACATTGAACATTCGATGGCTCGTCGGCACGGTTCTGACGGGCTGCACTTCGATCTTTCTGATGGGCGGAGCATTGATTGCCGGCATTCAAAGCACTGATGAGATTTCAGAAGAGGCCTTTTACAAGCAGACCGTCCAAACCCGCAAATTGAAGCCGGGCGAACTGATCTCGGCGGGCAAAAAGGGCAATCGTCTCTCCCGATCCATACGTCCGGTTTCGCATCGGCGCGAAATTCAGGTCAGCACCATTTCCAATCTTGGGACCGAAGATCTGATTACGACAAAGCCATTCATCCTGATTTCTGCATCGCTTGAAACCAAAAAGAGTCTCAACGTCTCTTTTCCCTCTTTTGATCCAGTAAGAATTTTCTCGACCACCGGTGCAAAACCGAAGCCCGCGAACAACCTTCAGGAAGACCAGTTCTATTCGGCGAACGTCGAGGGGGAAATGCGACTGCGCACCGAACCACTGACCCTCTCCTCAGATTACAAGCTGGATGCTGGCAAGCCGAGCAATTTTGCCATTAGGCAACTGGTCGATCAATCCGCCCTTTTCTTTTCTGACCAGGCGAACGGACCCGAACCTGCCATTGGCGTCATTGATCCCGCCCGCTTTGACTTCCCAACAACCTCGGTGGACGCCTTGACGCCTGCCTATATCCGAATCATTCCGGAGAACATGAGTTCGATTACCAAAAACGAACTCAATGGACAGGGATCGGAAACAGAAGAGAAAATCGTCGTTGCCGTTCAGGGCGACACCGTGCGCAATCTGCTGTTGGAAAATGAAGCAACAGAGCAGGAAGCGGCTGATCTCGCAAACCTGATCGCGGCCAAGGCTGGCATCGACGCCCTTTCAAACAATCAGCGCATGCGGATTGTCTATGAGTTGGTCCATGATGGAATAAGAGAACGCTCTCCATTGCGAATCAGCCTCTATCTGGGCGAAGAGCACCAGATAACCGTTGCCCGGTCTGATCAGGGCACCTTCCAGGTTGCCGACGAGCCGATGGAAAACACGCTTGCCCTTTCGGCCACCACCGACAATATCGCCAACTTGCAGTCCGGCCCGCGCCTCACCGTTTACGATTCGGTTTATCAGACAGCCTTGAACAATGGCATTGAGGCCGAAATGATCGACGAGATCATCAAGATCCTGTCCTTTGACGTCGACTTCAATGCCAAAGTCCAATCAGGCGACTCCCTGCAAATATTCCATTCCGCGCCCCAGAGCGAGAAGGATGAACATGCCGAAATCATGTTTGTCGAGATACAGCTCAACGGCCAGACCAAACGCTATTACAGATACCGGACACCCGATGACGGAATCGTCGACTATTATGATGAAAATGGTCGCAGCGCGAAAAAGTTCCTCATGCGCAAACCGGTTCCCGGTGCAAAATTCCGGTCTCCGTTCGGCTGGCGTCGCCATCCGATTCTCAAGATCATGCGTCTGCATAAAGGCGTAGACTGGTCCGCGCCGCGCGGCACGCCCATCCTTGCATCCGGCAACGGCAGGATCGTCACCAGAAAATGGTCGAGCGGCTATGGCAAATTCATCCAAATCCAACATACAAACGGCTATGCAACCGGCTATGGCCACATGACCCGATTCGAACCGGGCATAGATGTTGGCGATTATGTTCATCAGGGACAGATTATCGGCTATGTCGGCTCGACTGGCCTCTCGACCGGACCACATCTTCACTATGAAGTCACGGTCAACGGCAGACATGTCGATCCGATGCGCATTCGCCTGCCTCAAGGCCGGAGCCTGAATGGCGAGATGCTCGCCAATTTCGATGATGAACGCATACGTGTCAATGAATTGCTCGGCAAATCAAGCAATATCAAATTGGCGAGTGCCGACAACTGATCTGATTCATTCGGATCACTGCCGAGACTGACCCCGCTCGCATCAGATAAGACGCAAAAACGCCCCGGAAGACAAGTCCGGGGCGTTTGCCGTTTTACGATTGCACAGGCAAGCCTGCATTATTCCTCGACGCCAAAGGTCAGGGCGTCATCCTTGACCAGCACATGTACCCTGGAACAATCCAGAATACCGCCCGAAAGCAATTCCTCGGCCAGAGGATCCTGCAAGTAGCGCTGAATGACGCGCTTGAGCGGTCTTGCACCATAGGCCGGGTCATAGCCCTTGTTGGCCAGCCACTGCACCGCCTCGTCGTCCAGAACCAGCTCGATCTTGCGATCAACAAGCAGTTTGGCCATGCGCTGCATCTGGATCTCGACGATAGAGGCCATATGTTCTCTCATCAGACGATGGAAGATGATGATTTCATCAATCCTGTTGAGAAATTCCGGACGGAATGCACTGCGCACCACATTCAGAACATTTTGCCTGTCTTCCTCGCCCAGATCCGTCTCTGCCTTGCCGAGCAGGAATTCTGCACCAAGGTTGGACGTCATGATGATCAGCGTATTGCGGAAATCAACCGTCCGTCCATGACCATCGGTCAGTCGCCCGTCATCAAGCACCTGCAACAGCACGTTGAACACATCCGGATGCGCCTTTTCAATCTCGTCGAAAAGAATCACCTGATAGGGCCGCCGGCGAACCGCTTCCGTCAGAACACCACCCTCTTCATAGCCAACATAGCCCGGAGGTGCACCGATCAGGCGGGCAACCGAGTGTTTTTCCATGAATTCGGACATATCGAGACGAACCATCGCGTGCTCATCATCAAACAGAAAATCGGCAAGCGATTTGGTAAGCTCGGTTTTGCCGACACCGGTCGGACCAAGGAACATGAAAGAACCGATAGGCCGATTCGGATCCTGCAAGCCCGCACGTGCACGTCTGACGGCCTTGGAAACTGCGGTGACGGCTTCTGCCTGACCAATCACCCGCTTGCCAAGCTCGTCTTCCATTCTGAGCAGCTTGTCCCGTTCTCCTTCAAGCATCTTGTCAACGGGGATGCCGGTCCAGCGAGACACCACATGAGCAACGTGATCCGGCTGAACGGAACGTTCAACCATAGCACCCGCCTGCTGTGTCCGTTCTTCCACCTCAGCCAATGTAGCCTCGATGCGCGGAATTTCGCCATAGGCCAACTCACCCGCCTTGGCAAGGTCGCCCCGCCTTTGCGCCTGCTCAAGTTGCACCCGAGCCTCATCAAGCTGTTCTTTCAGCTTTGTTGCATCGGACAGCTTGTCTTTCTCACCTTGCCAGCGCTGTGTCAGAACCGCGGACTCTTCTTCAAGCCCGACCAGTTCACTTTCCAGCTTGCCAAGTCGATCTCTGGATGCCTCATCCTCTTCCTTTTTCAAAGCTTCGCGTTCGATCTTGAGCTGAATGATACGCCGGTCAAGCTCATCAAGGGCTTCCGGTTTGGAATCCACCTGCATGCGAAGGCGAGAAGCTGCTTCATCGACCAAGTCAATTGCCTTGTCGGGCAAGAACCGGTCCGTAATATAACGATCCGACAAGGTAGCTGCCGACACCAATGCATTGTCACTGATGCGGACGCCATGGTGCAGCTCATATTTTTCTTTCAAGCCGCGCAAAATCGAAATCGTGTCGGAAACGGTCGGCTCATTGACCATAACCGGCTGGAACCGACGGGCAAGAGCGGCATCTTTTTCTACATATTTGCGATATTCATCAAGCGTCGTAGCACCCACGCAGTGAAGCTCGCCACGAGCCAGGGCCGGTTTAAGCAGGTTTGAAGCATCCATGGCGCCGTCCGACTTGCCAGCCCCGACCAGCGTATGCATCTCGTCAATGAACAGAATGAGCTCACCGCTCGCAGACTGAACCTCATTCAGAACCGCTTTCAGTCGTTCCTCAAATTCACCGCGATATTTTGCGCCGGCAATCAGAGCGCCCATATCAAGAGCCAAAAGCCGTTTGTCGGTCAATGACTCGGGCACATCACCATTGACGATTCGAAGTGCCAGTCCTTCGGCAATCGCTGTCTTGCCGACACCCGGTTCGCCGATCAGCACAGGGTTGTTCTTGGTTCTGCGTGACAGCACCTGAATCGTGCGGCGAATTTCATCATCACGACCGATAACAGGATCAAGCTTGCCGTCTTTGGCATCCTGCGTCAGATCACGTGCATATTTCTTGAGCGCATCATAGCCATCTTCGGCAGAGGCCGAATCGGCAGTGCGCCCTTTGCGCAAAGCTTCGATCGCCTGATTGAGCGTCTGCGGGGAAACACCCGCCTTGTTCAGGATCTTGGCGGCATCACTGTCGCTGACAAGGCTCAGGGCCAAAAGCAAGCGCTCAACCGTAACATACGAATCCCCCGCCTTCTTCGCGACCTCTTCAGCCTTTTCATACAATTTTGCCATGGTGGGCGACAGATAGAGCTGCCCCGCCCCGGATCCGGATACCGACGGAATGGACCTGAGATGTTCATCCAGCAGCTTGCGAACTTGCGAAGACTGGCCGCCCGACCGGTCGATCAGACCACTGGCCATACCTTCCTTGTCGTCCATCAGAACCTTGAGAAGATGCTCAGGCAAGAAAGCCTGATGCCCCTGCCCTATGGCATAGGTTTGCGCTGACTGCATGAAGCCGCGCGCCCGCTCTGTGTAGCGTTCCAAATTCATCTCTATTCTCCTTGTGCACGATCTCTCTCATCCGAATATCGGCATGATTGAGATGCCACTGATTGATTTGATTATCTCACAGCCCCCCGATCAAAACCCAGCAGGACATTGCGATAATCACTTTTCTTCCCTGCTGCACTCAGCCAGAAAAGATCTCCCTTCCAATATGGTGTGGCATTTACGCCACAAAAGGGCCTATGCGCAAATTAATTCGATTTCCCGAAGAACCAAATGGCGAAAAGGAAGCGCCAGAACTGAACAAACAAAAAAAGCCCGGAACATGTGTCCGGGCTCTCGGTTTTTCAAATGGAATTCGCCGCCAGCAGCAGCATCAATCATCGCCGGCAGCTGCCGCTGCCTCGGGCATTGCGGACACATCCGGCTGAGGTGCGCCCTCTCCACCATCCTGAGGCGCAGGGCGTTTGCGTGAACGATAGGTCGTCCGGCGACGCCGCCGCGGTGCCGCTGGGGCTTTGCCTTCATCATCTCCATCACCGGAGCTGGCTTCGCTAGGTGATGAACTCTCCGATGATGCATCATCGTCATCGGACAAGCCATCAACGACAGCCACGTCCATCTCCATGGCCGTATTCTCGAAACCGCTCACCTCGGCCTGTGGTTCATCACCAGAAATCTCGGTCACATTCGATGGCTTGCGGTTGGAACGCTCAACAGAGGGCTGATCACCGCTGCCATTGGCCTGTCTTGCATCATCACGCGAGGAAGACTGAGCCGACGCGATGATGCGCAAATAATGCTCGGCATGCTGATAATAGTTTTCTGCCATGACAATATCACCCGACGCCAAGGCGTCTCTCGCCAAGGACTGATATTTTTCGGCAATATGGCTGGCCGTACCACGAATTTTCACATCCGGACCATTGCTGTCATAAGACCGGGACAGCGGATTAGACGGTTTGCGCCCGCGACTACGTGTCCGGCTGCTTTTTTGGCTCTGTCGCATTGTTTTTCTCTCGTATAAAAGGCCGACCAAAAGGTTTCTGCATGACAATTTGGCTGGATATTGCCCAACATTCACGCGGCCCTATCTGATCGCTCAGACCCTGGCATCGAGTTGTCAACCTGTTTGAAATGTCACGAGCCTGCCCAAATCCATGTTTGAACGGCTTCTTTGACTGAATAAATCTGAAATCTGCTGTCGGCACGCCTTGTTCTCAGGCCCGACGGATAGATATCCCAACGCCAGTTGAATGGAGCATAATCAGCAAATCAACCGGAACCTCGTCTTGGTAAGTCAAACTTATCGGGTTACGACATAAATTCAAGCCCCAAGAGGTTTTTTTGTTCAAATGCAAACACTGCTTTCAACAGAAGTTTGGCAAAAAGGCTTAATATTGCATACTTTGAAGCAGATATACGCGATTTCGCCCCCCCAAATCCTTCAATATTTTTCCAGAGCTTCCAGCCCGTGCCACGAGACCTGTCATTTTTGCGAGCTCTTGCACATCTTGTGCTTGGGCATGCCCGAATTCAAAGGCCATCAATCCCGGAATCCGATCCCACTCATGAACTGACGAGAAGATCTGCTGATAGGCTTCGAGCCCACTTTCACCGGAAACCAATGCTCCAGCAGGGTCATATTGGGCGACGTCCACCTCCAGATCATCCATCTCATGGGCTGCGAGATAGGGAGGGTTGGAAATCAGAATATCAATCCCGCCAGAAAATGCCTCGGCATAATGGCCACGAACAAAGCAAGCCCGCCCCGCAAGATCCAGAGCCTCCGCATTCTGCTGCGCAACGGCCAGCGCAGGAGAACTGATATCGGCTCCAACCCCGACAGCATTGGGCAACTCGGAAAGAAGCGAGAGCAACAGGCATCCGCTTCCGGTGCCAATGTCGAGAATTGTCAGCGACGCATCGTGGTCGTTGATCGTGTCAAGGATCCCGGCGACAAGCGTCTCGCTGTCCGGTCGTGGTACCAAGGTGTCCTTGGTAACCTTGAAGAGCAGACCCCAGAAATCCCTCTCTCCCAAAATATGAGCGACCGGTTCTCGTTTGAGGCGACGCTGCATCAAGACCTCAAGACAGGCGATATCCCTGTCGTCAAGAATGCGATCAAAACCGGAAAGCAGACCGACATCGCTCAGGCCCAGGGCGTGACGAGCCAATAGCCGCGCATCAAGCTTCGCTGTGTCGATTCCATCGTTTGACAGACGCGCTGCCATTTTGGCAATCATCTGATCGAGGCGCATTGCTTTCCAACTCTATTTGTCAGACCGTCTTTGACCATGTTTGGGCTGTGCGTGAAAGGGTGCACCGTCCGACAGGCTAGATTTCATCAGCTTCCGCAGCGGCCAGCATCTGGGCCTGATTCTCTGCGATCAGAGCATCGATCAATTCGTTCAGGCCTTCCCCCGCCAACACCTTGTCAAGCTTGTAGAGCGTCAGATTGATACGATGATCGGTCACCCTGCCTTGAGGAAAGTTATAGGTCCGAATGCGCTCGGAGCGATCACCGGATCCCACCTGCCCACGACGGGCATCGGCACGCTCACTGTCAGCCCGGGCCCGTTCAGCTTCAAACAGGCGAGCCTGCAAGACCTTCATGGCATTTGCCCGGTTCTGATGCTGGGATTTTTCAGAAGACGTGACCACAATACCCGTTGGCAAGTGAGTAATACGCACAGCAGAGTCGGTGGTGTTCACATGCTGCCCACCAGCGCCGGACGCACGCATCGTATCAATGCGGATATCTTCGGGTCGAATATCGATATCCACCTCTTCGGCCTCGGGCAACACGGCAACAGTTGCCGCAGAGGTATGAATTCTACCACCTGATTCCGTCTCTGGCACGCGCTGGACGCGATGCACGCCGGACTCAAATTTCATTTTCGCGAACACACCGACACCGGCGACGCTGGCAATGATTTCCTTGTAGCCACCAACTTCGCCCTCGCTCACCGACATGATGGAGACCTTCCAGCCATTTTCCTCGGCATACCGCTGATACATGCGAAACAGATCGCCAGCAAAAAGCGCGGCTTCGTCCCCGCCCGTCCCGGCACGCACCTCCAGAATGGCGCTCTTGCTGTCAGCGGCATCCTTGGGAAGAAGAAGAATCTGCAACTCTGAAGCCAGTTGCTCGATCTTTTCTTCCGTTGGTTTAACATCCATCTGCGCCAACTCGCGCATCTCGGCGTCCATATCCGGGTCATTCAGGATTTCCTTCAGGTCGTCAAGTTCCCGAAGCGCCTTGACATATTCCTGAGCCTTCTGGGCCACCGGCTCCAGTTCGGCATAGTCCCGGCTCAATTTCACATAGACATCCGGAGCAGGTCCTGCTGCCATCTCGGCAGAAAGAGAGTCAAATCGTTGAATGAGCGCATCGACGCGTCGTAAAGGAATAGAAATTCCTGCCATTGTCTTTTCTTTCTGTCATCCTCAGCTCTTTTCGGAACATCAACTCGCACCTGCCGAACAGGGAGCAAGTCGCAATTGGGCATCCGAATGGTACCGCTAGATGTTTCCGGCTGAGATATGGATATCATGCTCGGCAGCAAAACCTGCCAGAAATTCGATGACCTGCTCGCTGCTGGTGGCTTTTTCCAAAACAGGTCTGAACTCTGCTTCAAGCTCAGCGAGCGGCAAGTCAAGAACCATCGCCTTGACCGGACCAACCGAAGAGGGTGCCATCGACAAACGCCTGTAACCGATTGCCAGCAAAGCCATCGCGCCAAATGCCTTGCCCGCCAGCTCGCCGCAAACAGTAATCGGCACACCCTTCTCATCACCCTTGCGAATGACACATTGCAGGGCTCGCAAGAAGGACGGGGAGAGAGAAGAATAGCGACCGGACAATCGGGTATTTCCCCTGTCACAGGCCATCATGAACTGATGCAGATCGTTGGTCCCGATCGAAATGAAATCGACCCGATCCATCAATTCATCAAGCTGGAACAGCAAAGACGGCACTTCCAGCATCGCACCAAGACAGATTTTGTCCGGCTTCTGATGGCCATGTCGATCCAGATGGGCAATCTCGCGTTCAAACAAGTCCTTTGCCTGATCAAACTCACCAATATCGGTGATCATCGGGAACATCAAACGCAAATAGCGCCCGGCCGCGGCATGCAGAAGAGCTCGAATCTGTGTCCTCAACAATCCGGGCCGATCCAGTCCCAGACGAATGGCCCTCCAACCCATGGCCGGGTTTTCCTCAGCACTCATGCGCAAGAAGGAGAGCACCTTGTCACCTCCCACATCCAAAGAGCGGAAGGTCACTGGCATCCCTGCGGTGTTGTCCAGAACACGGCGATAGACTTTTTCCTGCTCGCGCATGCGTGGGAAGCTTTCAGCCACCATGAACTGCAACTCGGTTCGGAACAGGCCGATCCCCTTGGCACCGGCACCACTGAGATTGGGCAAATCAACCAGCAGACCGGCATTCATGTAGAGATCGATTTCAACATCGTCCCTGGTAATCGCCGGTTTGTCCCGCAGCTTGCGATATTGCTCCTGACGGTGCGCACGAAACTTCACCTGATCAACGTAGGACGCTTCCACGTCGGCCGGTGGGCGGATATGAACCTGTCCGGTGTCCCCATCAATAATGATGGGATCGCCGTCCTCGCAAAGGTTGACGGCAGTTGTCACCTGTCCGACGGTTGGAATCCCGAGCGCTCTTGCAACAATGACCACATGGCTGGTAGGCGCGCCCTCTTCGAGCACCAGCCCACGCACCCTGTCACGCCCATAATCGAGCAGCTCCGCCGCGCCCATATTGCGTGCAACGACAATAGAATCCGTTGGACGCTCGACGCCCTTCCCCGCGAGCTGGTCCCCTGTCAGTTTCCGCAGCAGGCGATTGGCAAGATCATCAAAGTCATGCAGACGGTCCCGAAGATAGGGATCGGTCGAGCGCATCAGTCGGGCCCGGGTATCACTTTGCACACGCTCGACAGCGGCCTCGGCAGTCAGGCCGGTCTGAACGGCTTCCTTCATCCGCCGCACCCAGCCCCGGTCATAGGCGAACATGCGATAGGCTTCCAGAATATCGCGATGCTCACCGCCGTGAGAGATATCATCCCGGCTCAGAAGATCATCGACGGACAAGCGCAATTGCTCGATCGCCGTTTCCAGACGTTTTTCTTCAGCCAGCGAATCCTCGGCGATCAGATTCGTTACGACAATACGCGGCTCATGCAGCACAACCCGCCCAAGGCCGATTCCTTCCGCCATCGCCAGCCCTTCGATCCGAAGGGGACGCACCAGATCGAGATCCGCTCCAGGGTCTGAAAGCCCTTTCAGCTCGCCCGATGCGATCAGCTCGGCAAGGACCATTGCCGTCGTTTGCAGCGCCTCGACCTCTTCATCCGAGTAGATGCGCTGGGTCTTGTTCTGCACCACCAGAACCCCGAGCGTGCGTCCAGAGCGCAAGATCGGCACACCAAGAAAGGCATGATAGATTTCCTCGCCTGTTTCCGGGCGATAGGCAAAAGCAGGATGGTCCTGAGGCTCGGACAGATTGAGAATGCGGGCTTCAGAGGCGATGTGCCCGACCAGACCTTCCCCGACATGCAATCGGGTTTCGTGAACGGCCGTGGGATTGAGACCTTCCGTGGCATAAAGCTCAAGCTGGCTGTCCGAACGAAGAACATAGACAGAGCAGACCTCGGCCACCATATTGGCCGCGATCAGCTGCACGATCTCGTTTAATCGTTCCTGCGCATCCGTGGGCTTCGCCATCGTTTCGCGAAGGCGTCGCAACAAGATCCGCGGACCAGCCAGATTTCCACGCATCGGCGTCTCTCCGGGTTCCGCATTTTACGATTTGGCCAGACCAGAGGCAAGACCAACGCGTTTCAACACCCAACCCGCACAGCATGACAGAAGTCCATGCACTGGTGGATGGGGATTCGTTCCAAATTCACTATGGCACGTGGCAAACAAACAGATCAATCATTCCTAGCATACTGAAACGATTGAGGATCAGCTCTTGAACAAGTGTCAACACACACAGGCTGACATGCAAGCACGCCAGCCCGTATTTTGCCGTTATTTTTTATCCAGACCATAAAGCGAGTGCAAGGACCGCACCGCCAATTCAGCATATTCAGCGTTAATCAGAATAGAGATCTTGATCTCGGACGTCGTGATTGCGCGAATATTGATACCCTTGTCCGCAAGCGCCTTGAAGGCCGTTGAGGCGACCCCGGCGTGACTGCGCATGCCGATACCAATGACAGACACTTTGACAACATCCGTGGAACCATGCAGCACCGCATAGTTGATATTCGAGCGGGCCTCTTCCAGCACGATCTTGGCGCGCTCGAAATCCCCTTTCGGAACCGTGAAGGTCATATCGGTGATGGTGCCATCCTCAGATATGTTCTGCACGATCATATCGACATTGATATTGGCCTCTGCCAGAGGACCAAAAACATGCGCCGCAATACCCGGCTTGTCCTCAACACGGCGCAGAGAGATTTGCGCTTCGTCCTTTGAGAAGGCAATTCCGGTTACAACCTGTTTTTCCACAATCTCATCCTCATCACAGATCAAAGTTCCCACGGGGTGGTTGCTGTTCATCAATTCCGGAGCATCCGGCTCAACAAATGACGACCGCACGAAGGTACGCACATTATGAACCATTGCCATTTCTACCGAGCGAACCTGCATCACCTTAGCCCCCAGAGAGGCCATTTCGAGCATTTCCTCAAAGGAAATCTGCTCCAGACGACGCGCTTCCGGCACGATCCTCGGATCGGTCGTATAGACCCCGTCGACATCGGTATAGATGTCACAGCGATCGGCCCGAATAGCCGCAGCAATCGCCACAGCACTCGTGTCAGACCCACCGCGACCCAATGTCGATATGCGATTGTCCGGGCCGATTCCCTGGAAACCCGCAATGACGGCAACCTGATTCATCTCGAGCCGCTCGACAAGAGCATCCCCGTTGATTTCTTCAATCCGCGCCGCACCATGTACGCCATTGGTTTTAAAGGGAATTTGCCACCCGAGCCACGACCGGGCATCAACTCCGATATTCTGCAAGGTCAATGCAAGCAAACCGGACGTAACCTGCTCACCTGAGGATACGACCGTGTCATATTCCCTTGCATCATAAAGGGGGGCGGCTTCCTGAACCCAGCCGACCAGTTCATTGGTTTTTCCTGCCATGGCAGAGACCACGACGGCCACCTGATTCCCGGCATCCACTTCACGTTTCACATGTCGGGCGACTCGTCTGATGCGATTAAGATCCGCTACAGAGGTGCCACCAAACTTCATGACAAGACGAGCCATTCACTATCGCTTTCTGTCACTGGTTTCCTTGTTACGAGACAATCGAGGCAGCTCCTGAGACTGCCCCTCTTGCCGTTTGCGCATAGTCATACTCGGCAGACGCCCTGCTTGCAAGCATTCAAAGGCTTGACTTTTTCGATGCCAGACCGAATTTATCAAAAAACCAAACAGACTCCTCCTCTCGTATAGTGATTTATTCAATCTTCGGGCAGTCCTTAGCATCAGGCGGAATTCAAATGACTTCTGAAAATAACCGGCCAACCTCGACTGTGGATGACGCAGAAATCGAACGCTTCTCGGCGATGGCCGCAGAATGGTGGAACCCCAAAGGCAAATTTCGCCCCCTGCACAAATTCAATCCGACACGGCTTGCCTATATCCGGCAGATACTGGTTGACCATTTCGGACGGGACAACAAGTCCGCAAGGCCGCTGGAAGGCATCCGCATTCTCGATATCGGTTGCGGTGGCGGCCTGCTGTGCGAGCCCCTCTGTCGCATGGGTGCTAAGATCGTCGGGGTGGATGCATCTGAAAAGAATATCGGTGTCGCCTCAACCCACGCCAAGGAAGGCGGACTCGACATCGACTATCGGGCCACGACAGCCGAAGCCCTCGCGGAAAATGGCGAACAGTTTGATGCAGTCCTCAATATGGAAGTCGTCGAACATGTCGCCGATGTTGATCTTTTCATTCAGACAAGCGCCAGCATGGTCAAACCAGGCGGACTGATGTTCATCGCCACCCTCAACCGGACCATGAAAGCGCATGCTCTGGCGATCATCGGAGCGGAATATGTCCTGCGCTGGCTGCCCATCGGCACCCACAGTTGGGAGAAATTTGTCACCCCGGACGAGTTGGAACGCGCCCTTGCGCCAACATCGCTGACCGTCCTCGAAAAGACCGGCGTGACTTATAATCCCCTGTTCGACAAATGGTCGCTCTCCAAGGATCTTGACGTCAACTACATGATCCTGTGCGAGCGTCCCGAAACAGACTGAGCAACCCCGATTATCTGCCCCAATCATCTGAGTTGAGCCAAAGGCTTTCAAAAGCCGGCACGATCATCAGTGCAGACAATATCGCGCGTGATGGCACGGTGACAGACACATCGAAGACCGATGAGCGGCTTCAGGCCTTGGCACATTTCTGAAAAGGATCGCCAATGCCCCAGACCTTGACGCATCGGACATTTCTTCAGCGGGAAAAGGGTTGGGGCGGCTTCGGCTTCGCACCAGCCCTTGTCAGGGACATTTCATGACAGACCCGACAACGCCCATCGAGCGTTCAGTTCTTGTCTTCCGGCAATGATGGCAACGGCAGGCAATCAATGCCATCCTCTGCCAAAGACTTGGCATCCTCAACACTCGCTTCGCCGTAAATGCCGCGCTTCTCGCTTTCCTTGAAATGGATCTTGCGCGCCTCTTCGGCAAATTTGTCACCGACATAATCGGCATTCTGCACCACATGGTCCCTGAAGGCCCTGAGCATGTGCTGAACCTGCTGTTGGTCAGGTGTTGCAGCTCCAACCGTAACCGCCTGACTGGGCGCTGAGTGATTGGCAGGAACAAGGGCAGGACCAGATGGCGCATTCTGAGACCGGGTCCCGGACACTTTCGGCGACATCAGGGATTTCGAAATCGCAGTGGAGCTACAGACCGGACATTCCACATGCCCATGCTTCATTTGCGCTTCGCAATCATCATTATTGCGAAACCATACTTCAAATACGTGATCATGATCGCAGCGCAGCGAATACTTAATCAAGGTAGCTCCTTTGAAGACTGAAAAGACCGGCGCTTTGTCGAAAACTGCCGACAAGACCGGATACCGAATTCGGCATCTGTTGGATCCTGTCTCTACATTTGGACCCTGTCTCTATATATAGAGTAATCGGTATCAAATTTCAAAAGAACGATCATGCTGAAGTGATGGAATCGCCTTGCGACAAACGTCTACGCGCGTCATGTCGATATTAGCTGCAATAAAGCCTGGCTCATCTGCGGCTTCGGCCAAAATCGTGCCCCACGGATCTACGATAAGGGAATGACCATAGGTCTTGCGACCATTCTCATGCTGCCCCCCCTGCGCCGCAGCGATCACGAATGCGCCATTCTCGATCGCCCGGGCTCGCATCAACACATGCCAGTGAGCCTGGCCAGTGCGTTTTGTAAAGGCCGCCGGAATTGCCAGAATATTGGCATTCATTTGCTTACTGAGGGCACGATAAAGATAGGGAAAGCGTAAATCGTAACAAATGGAAAGCCCAAGAGTTCCCCACGGCAAAGGAGCCGCCACCGCCTTTTGACCCGGAACAAAGCTCGCCGACTCCCGGTAGCTCTCGCCACTCTCCAGATCGACATCGAACATGTGTATCTTGTCGTATGAAGCCGCAACACGCCCAGCCGGAGATATCAACAAGCTTCTGTTCACGGCCCGAGCATCATCGCCTGTTCCGACCAGAAACGACATCGAGCCGATGTGAAGCCAGATATCCAGCTCTTCGGCCAACGCCTGCATACGCTTCAGGCCCGTGCAGTCCTCTTGCGCTGAAATCACATTCATCATGGCCTGACGATTCATTTCCATCGTCGCGGTCTGCTCCGGTGTCTGAATATACTGGCAGCCATCGCGTCTTGCGTCCCGGATCAGATGCTCGGCATCGTCCAGATTCCGAACAGGGTCCAACGCTGAACACATTTGAATACAGGCGGCTCGAAAAGACGTCATGCGGCTCTCCACGCGGTTGATAGGCAACATCATCAAAAACAAGTCTGAAAACGAATGTTTAACAAGGACTTAAACTTGTTTAAAAGCACATTTTCAAAAGCAGTCCTACTGCAACAGGGGACAAATGGGACAGAAGACTCAAAATAGCCCGGCACCCATAAACAGGGAAGCTCTAAAGTGCGGCCCACAGTGCTTTTTACACCTCCCTTACCCCTCAACATGATTAACGAACCACTCCCGCCCGGAGCTGCACGACACCACAACGCTGATAACAGTCTCAAAATTGCAACAGTGGTGAAAAAAACCATGCAAGCAACGCAATATAGCTGTTCATATTCCGTTAATGTCGTGACTTGCCTCGACCTTCTCCCCTAAGATGCAGCCAACTACGAAACGCGCCTCCGCAACACTTGTTTTGTGTTTTTTTGTAGCAAGGTGGATGTGTCTGAAAATTCTTAAATTCAAGAAACTGCTGATCCCATGAAATTTTTTGAACAAATGCGAGCTGCTCGGTATAAAAAGACCATAGCCTCTTCCATGATCATGGTGGCGCTGTCCTCTTCCGCTTTTGCCGCAGATCTTCACACTGTTTTTGACACCCAGTCTGCCTATGACTGGAGCGGCCTTTACATGGGCGTTCAATATGGCATGGGCAACGGCACCATCAACAGCAAAGACGGCACAAACAAGACCAGCTTCAAATTCAACACCGGCGACTCCTCAACGGGTGGCGTTCTGGCGGGTTGGAACTTCCAGCAGGGCAACATCGTCTACGGTCTGGAAGGCGGCGTTTCGGTTAATGAACTCAAAGGCAATTACAGCGGATCGGCGCTTCCCTACCAGAACAACGATTATGTCTGGCACGCCGAAGCACGTGGTCGTCTGGGTTACTCCTTCGGACGGTTCCTGCCCTACGTAAGCGCAGGTCTTCTGGCTGGTGAATATTATGTCAAGAGCGGCGCCACTGCGACCGGTTCTACGGCAGATATTGATGGCGTTTTCGGCTATACCGCAGGTGCCGGTGTTGATGTTCGGATTGCGCAGAACTTCTCCTTGCGATCCGAATATATCTATCAGAATTACGGCAAGAGCAATTATCAGCTCGCCAGCGGGCCAACCACTCTGACGAACGACTACGACGTCCATATTGCTCGCGCGGCCCTGCTTTATCATTTCGGCAATCCGATGCAGGCTGATGCAGACACCATGGACAAGGTCCTCTTTGCAGGGCCTTCCCTCGGCCTTAACGTGGGCTTCTCGACCGGCAAGGTCAAACTGGACGGCTATAGTGATGGCAAGATCGATCTGGCAACTGCATCGGCAGGTGCCAAGGTTGGCTATCTTTATCCGATCGGCAATTTCCGGCTTGGTGCAGAGGCTGAACTGGTCTTTCACAATGGCACGAAAAGCACGAACCCGTCCGGCCCTGTTACAGATTTCAGCTATCGCCTGATGTGGCATTCTGCGCTGCGTGCAAAAGCTGGCTACGCGTTTGATCGCTTCATGCCTTATGTTCTGGCTGGTGCCAACCTTGCACAGTTTGTGACCGAGGTCGCTCCTTCCTCAAACACCAATCTGGATCCTTTCAAGCACGGCTTCAGTTTTGGCGGTGGTCTGGAATATGCGATTACCGACCGCATCAGTGCAGACCTTGGCTACACCTATAACAACTATGACAGCTTCGCGGTGGAAACTGGCGGCAGCAAGTCAAACATCGAACATGACTTCCATCAGGTTCGGCTGGGCGTTGTCTTCCGCTAACTGGCCACGGCCTAACGGCAAGGCATCCCGAGATACAAAAAGCGGTTCAGAGGATAAGTCACGGACTTGGCTCTGAGCCGCTTTTTATTTGCAACCCCATCATCGGCAACATGTCCGAGGCATTCCGCTTCAAGGAAATTCCGGCTCAGACCGAAAGACTAATCTGTTGCTTGACCCGACCATCAGGCAGCAAGCATGGCGTCAAGCTTTCCTGCCTTCTCAAGAGCATAAAGCTCATCACAACCGCCAACATGGCTGTCATTAATGAATATTTGCGGAAAGGTCCGCCGCCCGGACTTGTTGACCATTTCCTGCTTGAGGCCGGCATCAAAGGTCGCATCAAATTCACGAAACGCGACGCCCTTGTCGCCGAGCAATCGTTTCGCCGCCGTGCAATAGCCGCACATTTTTCGAGTATAAATCACCACATCTGCCATTTTGGTCTCCAAACACACCGGCGCATATAAAGAGCGCCCTTTCTTTTGATTAATTCTAGGCTCGATCTTATATGGGAATTTCCGAAGATCCGGCAACCCGGGAAAAGGTTATTATGTCAATTTCCTTGGCTCCGGCCCGCCTCAATACGCGACAACAGGATTCCAAAGTCGCACCGGTCGTCCAGACATCATCGACAAGCACCACCGTTCGCCCGGCCACGGTCAGCTTGTGCGGCTGAGACAATCTGAATGCACCTTCAACATTCTGCCTGCGCTCCTCATCATTCAAACCGACCTGTTGTAGGGTTGATCGTGTCCTCTGAAGAAGATCGGGCAAATAGGATCGCTTGGCTTCCTCTGCAATGACCTTTGCAAGCAGGGCTGACTGGTTGAAGCCCCTGCGCCAGAGTCGCCTTCTGTGGAGAGGTACTGGCACGACAAGTGCTTCCGGATCGGCCAGACAGTCAGCCCCTGCCCGCGCCATCCAACGCCCCATCACGGTCGCGAGTTCAACGCGATCATGATATTTCAACTGATGCACCATACGCCGCGCCGTCTCGCCGAAAAGGGCAACTGATCGGGCGCGATCATAGAAGGGAGGCACTGCAAGCACCGAGGGATCGACAATCATCGTCCCCAGATCATGAGAAAAGGGCAAGCCCGAGATCGGACAATAGGGCGGTACGATCCAGTCCATTTTGTGCCAACAGTCACCACACAAATGGTTCGCCCGCTCCACGACCTTGCCACAACCTGCGCAACGGGGAGGAATCACCAGATCCAGCAAACCTCGAGCAAGCGACCGCACCCCGCAGCCAACCGCGGGCCTTTCAATGGATAGGAATTTTGAGAATAAAACCACAAGCCCCCCAAAAAATGCGCAAAATGGCGACAGCCAGAGCAACCAAGGTCAGCCTGCATCAACGAGGCGATTGCATAGCCCAGCCATATCAGACATGAATATTCGAAAGGAGACAAGGCATGACTGATATACCGCAAATCTTTGATACACGACTTCTGAAGGAACGTCGCGTGAGAGCCTATCGAAAATTTGGCCGTCAGGGTGACTTTCTTCTGACCATGTCCATCGAGGATTTGCTCGACCGCCTCGCGATCACGTTGCGCCCTTTTCCCAAATGTGTGGAATTGGGCGGCCATAGCGGCATCCTTGCTCAGGCTCTTTCAAAAAGAGAGGGAACCGAAAGCGTCATGCGTCTTGAACAGGATCCCGTCTTTTTCCAACCGGAAGATGCCGGGCTTGTCATGGAGAGCGAAGAGCTGCCCCTTGAGGCCGAAAGCATCAATCTGCTGGTCTCCCCGCTTTATCTCCACTGGATCAACGATTTGCCGGGCCTTCTACATCAAATCCGCCAGAGCCTTGCTCCCGATGGCCTTTTGCTTGCCAGCCTGTTGGGACGGGAAAGCCTTCGAGAATTGCGTCAGGCCTTCCTGATGGCTGAGAGCGAGCTGAAGTCCGGCTCAAGCCCGCACGTCAGTCCCTTCCCAGACGTCAGGGATATGGGGACCCTATTGCAGCGCGCAGGCTTTGCGCTGCCGGTCGTCGATCACGATTTGATCACGGTTCGCTACGATACCATGTTTGATTTGATGCGTGATCTTCGCTTCATGGGGGCTACCAATGTCTTGCACGAAAGAAGCCGCACGCCACTCAGAAAAGACATTCTCTATCGGGCCGCGGAGATCTACAGGGACACCTTCTCCGAGCCTGACGGGCGTCTTGTGGCAACTTTCCAGATCCTGTATCTATCCGGCTGGTCACCGCATGAAAGCCAGCAAAAACCGCTCGCTCCGGGAAGCGCCCAACAGTCACTGGCCACAGCTTTGGGTGACAAGTCTGCGGAGTGAAATCAACGACAAGAAAGCAGATAAATGGAGATGTCTATTCGAAAATTCCGTTCAGAACCTCGGTCAAATAGTCCAGTAAACCTGTCAGAACGGTAACCACATCGCCAATCGACAAAATAATAATCACACCAACCAAACCAACAAGAATGCCATATTCCAGAAAAGTGGCACCACTTTCATCTTTCATGAAATCGCGAAAGTTTCGAAACATAACCATCCCAATCAGTTTAGGGTGAGACCTCATCCTTTACTCGACTATTTGATACGATTTTATCGAAAAACGTAAAAAAATCTCGAAGAAACGACTTCTAGTCCCCTTTTTGTCGGGATTTGGCAACCAAAATATTAACGGGAAATTTTACTCAGACCTTATGGACCCAACAGGTCGATCAGCGGGGCGATCAAAGGCAGATCAGCCGGAGGCATCGGAAAATCGCGCAAGGCACCGGCCCGCACCCATTTCAGATCCTGGCCTTCTCTTGAATGAGGCACCCCGTCCCAACGTCGGCAGACATAGAGCGGCATCATGAGATGAAAGTCATCATAGGCATGGCTTGCAAACGTCAGGGGCGCCAGACAGCTTTCCCATGTCCTAATCCCCAATTCTTCATCAAGTTCGCGTATTAGAGCCTCTTCGGGCCTTTCACCGGGCTCCAGTTTGCCACCTGGAAATTCCCACAATCCGGCAAGAGCCTTTCCTTCTGGCCTTTGTGAAATAAGGATCCGGTTGTCCGGATCCACAAGCGCAACAGCCACGACAAGCAGCAATCGGACAGACGAAGAGACCCGTTCGATTTCAGGTACCATGCCGTGCCCCTTAACTGCGGTAGTCGCCATTGATCGAGATATATCCATGGGTCAGATCACAAGTCCACACCGTGGCCTGCCCCTCCCCCATATCCAGATCGACACGAATCTCCAGCTCGTCCTGCTTCATGTAGCCCGACGCGGCCTCTTCAGAGTAATTCGGATCCCTCACACCATTTGAAGCAAGGCGATGTGGTCCGAACCAAATGGTCAGCTTGTCGCGATCGGCCATCTCTCCGGCCTTCCCGACCGCCATGACGACACGTCCCCAATTGGCGTCTTCACCTGCCGCAGCGGTTTTGACCAACGGGCTGTTGGCGATGGAAAGCGCAACGCGTTTGGCTGCTCCATCGCTCTGGGCACCGGTCACGGTAATCTCGAGAAACTTGCTTGCCCCTTCACCGTCTCGCACCACCATCTTGGCCAGATCTTCAAGCAAGGCCGAAAGAGCGGCTGAAAAAGCGACAAGCCGATTGTCATCAGCGTCTTCGATCGCGGGGCAACCACGTTTTGCCGCAGCGCCAGAAGCAAACAGCATCAGGGTGTCACTGGTCGATGTATCGCTATCAACCGTAATCGCATTGAAAGAGGTCTCAACATGCTTGCTGAGCAAAGCTTGCAAGACATCGGGCGCGATGACTGCATCGGTGAAGACAAAGCCCAGCATTGTCGCCATATCCGGAGCGATCATCCCGGACCCTTTGGCAATGCCGTAAATGGAAACCTCTACCCTGTCGATATCGACGCTTGCGGTCGCCATTTTCGGAAAGGTGTCTGTCGTCATGATCGTTCTGGCCGCGTCCATCCATGACGCATCCTGTTTGCCTTCGTCAAACAGGGCACCAAAACAATTGACGATCGGCGCCGGATCGAGAGGCTCGCCAATCACCCCAGTTGACGCGAGAAAGACTTCCTCTGGCTTGCCACCAACTTTGTCGGCAGCCGCTTGAGCAACCGTAGTGACGGTCTGCACCCCGGCAGCACCGGTAAAGGCATTGGCGTTGGACGCATTGACAATGAGCGCCCGCGCCCGGCCTTGGGCAAGATGCCCCTTGCACCAGTCGACCGGAGCAGACGGACATTTTGACTTCGTGAAAACGCCTGCAACACTTGCACCTTCAGGCATCGAAACGACGAGAACGTCATTACGAGCCTTGTATTTTACACCAGTTCCGGCAACACCGAGACGAAAACCATCTAGCGCGTCCATATCAGGATAGTCGGTCGGTGCAAAAGGTGAAGGCTTGAGTTCCATTGCAAGCATCCTTCCTGTCAAAAAAAGAGGGAAAACAGGCGGACCATAAAAAGGCCACTGTGTCCCCTCTCCATAAACCGTGATGTTGGCAAATACCAGTTCTATTTAACGAATATAAGCAACATCAAACCGATTATTCTGCAATCTCAATCTTGGCATCGCTGCGCAGTTTGTCCAGAAGCTGGAGAAATTTCTGCTGTGCGACCAAGCTGCGCAGATTGTCCTGCACCTGCTCGAATTTCGGTTTTGGAACTTCGCGCTTGTCTTCGACCTGAATGACATGCCAGCCGAACCCTGTCTGCACTGGCTCCTTGGTGTAGGCACCCGTTTCCAGCGCCATGGCTGCCTCTTCAAAGGTCGCATCCATGTCACCCTTTGTGAAATAGCCAAGATCGCCACCGCTTGGGCCAGATGGACCTGTGGAATTGCCCTTTGCCAGCTCGGCAAAATCCGCACCACCATCAAGTTGCTTGATGATGTCTTTGGCTTCCTCTTCCGTTTTCACAAGAATATGGCGCGCCTTGATCAGCGGCTGGGCAGGCATGGCCGCGATCTGCTTGTCATACTCGGCTTTCAAATCTTCGTCTGTGATGGTTTCGTCGACATTCTTGCGGAAAAACTCATTCTGCAAGGCCCGAAGCTTGAGGAATTTGACCTGACGTTCGAACTCATCGGTCTTGTCAAGGCCCTGTTTGACAGCCTCTTGCGAAATCAGCTCCATATTGACCAGCGTGTCAGTCAGGGCCTCTTTCTTCTGCGCGTCAGTCATTTCATGGGTTTTTTCACCCAGCTGTTCAGCAATGAAATTCAAATCGGAGCTGGTTATCACCGTACCATTGACTGTTGCAATTGCGCTGTCCGTAGCGGCCTCCTGAGCCGAGGCACCCTCAACTGCACAAATCATCAACAAAGAAGTCGCTGCGGCCATCAAAGACCGGGTGAAATGGGCACGTACCATCTGTATCTTTCCTATCATTGTTCACTTTGGAACGAAAAAACCTAAAAAACTGCCTCTCATGTGACCTACCCGCCTTTCTTGGCGTTGACAAGACAAAGACCCAATCTTATCTGTCAGCCGAGCAGTTTATTGTCAAAACGGTTTTCTGGCTGTTGACATTCATAATATTGTCGGGACGAGTGTCATACTCGTGGCCTAGTCTCGCCGCAATTGCGTTACAAATATGGCCATCGATGAAAATCTGGTGGTAATTCGAAGGAAGGATCCGGTCTATGGTCGGTCTCGGAGCAATCGCTCGCAAAGTCTTTGGTTCGGCAAATGAGCGTCGCATCAAGGTCTATCGTCCCACAGTCGCAGCCATCAACGCGCTGGAAGATGAATACTCGCAGCTCTCCGATGAGGACTTGCGCAACAAGACCGTGGAGTTCCGTGAACAACTCGAAAATGGAACCAAGCTGCAAAAACTGCTTGTGCCCGCCTTTGCAACTGTCCGCGAGGCTGCCAAACGAACGCTAGGCCAGCGCCATTATGATGTGCAGCTGATCGGCGGCATGGTACTCAATGACGGTGCCATTTCTGAAATGCGAACCGGTGAAGGTAAAACCCTGGTCGCAACGCTGGCTGCCTATCTCAATGCGCTGGAAGGCAAGGGCGTTCATGTGGTTACGGTCAACGACTATCTCGCCAAGCGTGATGCCGAATGGATGGGCCAGGTTTACAATTTTCTTGGAATGAGCACCGGCGTCATTGTCCACGGACTGGATGATGCACAGCGCAAGGCAGCTTATGCCGCCGACATCACATACGGCACTAACAACGAATTCGGCTTTGACTATCTGCGCGACAACATGAAATATGATCTGGATCAGATGGTCCAGCGCGGTCACAATTTCTCGATTGTTGACGAGGTCGACTCCATTCTGGTCGACGAAGCACGAACCCCGCTGATCATTTCCGGACCATTGGATGATCGCTCGGAAATGTATAACACCATTGATACCTTCATTCCCAGGCTGTCTCCAGAGCATTATGAAGTCGACGAAAAGCAGAAAACAGCGACCTTCACCGAAGAGGGCACCGAATTCGTCGAGAAACTTCTTACCGAAGCTGACATGCTTCAGGGCGAATCTCTTTACGACATCGAGAATGTGACGATTGTTCACCATCTCAATCAGGCCCTGCGTGCTCACACCCTGTTTGCCCGCGACAAGGACTATATCGTCAAGAATAACGAAGTTGTCATCATTGACGAATTCACTGGCCGCATGATGGAGGGCCGCCGTTTCTCCGAAGGATTGCATCAGGCACTGGAAGCCAAAGAACACGCAGCCATTCAGCCGGAAAACCAGACGCTGGCCTCTGTCACTTTCCAGAATTATTTCCGCCTCTATGACAAGCTCTCCGGCATGACCGGCACGGCCCAGACCGAAGCGGAAGAATTCATGGACATCTATAGCCTCGAGGTCATCGAGGTTCCGACCAATCTGCCGATTCAGCGTGCCGATGACGATGACGAGGTGTACCGCACCTTGCGAGAAAAGGATGACGCACTGATCGAACTGATCAAGGATTGTGTCGAACGCGGCCAGCCAGCGCTCGTCGGCACCACCTCAATCGAGAGGTCCGAAGAATTGTCCGCACGCCTGAAGAAGGAAAAAGTTCCGCATCAGGTCCTGAACGCCCGTTTCCACGAGCAGGAAGCCATGATCGTGGCACAGGCCGGGAGCCCGGGTGCCATCACGATTGCGACCAACATGGCCGGTCGAGGCACCGACATTCAGCTTGGCGGCAACCTTGACATGCGGATCGCACAGGAAATCGCCGAAGACATTCAGGGCGAAGAGCGCAAAAAGAAAATTGCCGCGATCAAAGCCGACATCGAAGCCAAGAAACAAAAGGCTATCGAAGCAGGTGGCCTGTTCGTGATCGGCACGGAACGCCATGAAAGCCGCCGTATCGACAACCAGCTCCGTGGTCGATCCGGTCGTCAGGGCGACCCTGGACGGTCCAAATTCTTCCTCTCGCTGGAAGATGACCTGATGCGCATCTTCGGTTCCGAACGCATGGATGGCATGCTCCAGAAACTGGGCCTCAAAGAAGGCGAAGCAATTGTCCACCCATGGATCAACAAGGCTTTGGAAAAAGCCCAGAAGAAAGTGGAAGCCCGCAACTTCGACATCCGTAAGAACCTGCTCAAATTCGATGATGTGATGAATGATCAGCGCAAGGTGATCTTCGACCAGCGCGTCGACTTGATGAAAGACGACAATGTCGCCGAAACCGTCGCAGACATGCGCCACGAAGTGATCGAGGATATCGTTGCCAAACACATCCCCGAGCGTGCCTACGCTGAGCAATGGGATGTCGACGGTCTGGAAAAAGAAGTTCAGGAAATCCTCAATCTCGATGTTCCGGTCAAGGACTGGGCCAAGGAAGAGGGTATTGCCGACGAGCAGATCATTGAACGCCTGAAACGGACGGCGGACGAAACAGCTGCCGCGAAAACCGCCAATTTCACCCCGGACCTCATGCGGCAGGTGGAAAAATCAGTTCTGCTTCAGATTCTTGATCATCTCTGGCGCGAGCATCTTGTGGCTCTTGACCATCTTCGCAACGTCATCGGCTATCGAGGCTATGGCCAGCGCGATCCGCTTCAGGAATATAAAACCGAAAGCTTCGAGCTGTTCCAGGCCATGATGGACAATATGCGTCGCGGCGTGACCCAGCAGCTTGCCTATGTTCAACTGCGCCAGGAAGAACCCAATCCTTTCGAACAACAGCAAATGCCGGAAATGCACGAACAGCATCTCGATCCGGCAACCGGCGAAAATGCTGTCGGTGAGCAAAGCCAGGGCACACCGGCGGCACCATTCGGAAAAGTGTCACGCAATGCGCCATGCCCTTGTGGATCGGGCAAGAAATACAAGCATTGCCACGGAAAGCTAAGTTAAACCACGACAAATAGCTAAAATATTTTTCTATTCAAGAAAATCAACAGGGCTCGGAAAGTAATCACTTTCTGGGCCTTCTTTTTTACCTAAATTTTACCTGACACCAGTCATAATCATAGACAAAAATAACTAAACCTAATCACTCTGTAAAAGCTCTATTAACTCACAGAGTGATAAAACTCATCAAACATGTCCAAAAAATGGATAGCGACACCATAAGAACACCCTGGATGCAACATGGCCAAAGATACCACGCTTACCGGTAAGGAACGCTTTTTTGACGAGTCCGACATCATTGTTTCCAAAACAGATCTCAAAGGCCGCGTGACCTATTGCAATCGGGAATTTCAGCGCGTTGCCGGTTATACCGAACGGGAAATGCTTGGCCAACCCCACAACATCATTCGACACCCGGATATGCCACGATGTGTCTTCGAGCTGATGTGGGAGACGATTCAGAACGGCGACGAGATTTTCGCCTATGTCGTTAATCGTTGCAAGAATGGTGACCATTACTGGGTCAATGCCCACATCACACCAAGCTTTGACAAGACGGGCAAGATTGTCAGCTATCACTCAAACAGGCGTGTTCCAAACCGCGATATTGTGAAAGACAAAATCATACCGATTTATCAGAAGTTGCTTTCCGAGGAGAAGAAATACAGCAATCGGAAAGAAGGCATGCAGGCCTCACGCAAAATGCTTGAAGATTTCCTGAAATCACAGGGCATGGCCTACGATCAATTCGTTGCAACCCTGTAGCGCGAAATAGAGTAACAATCCGTTTCGAACGCCCATGAGTTCGAACATCATGAGTAAGAGTCCGGACATATGATCAATTCACAGTATAAACGCGCCGTAAAAAAAGCCATTGACGTGGTAGAGGCCGCAACAAGGGGCGACTTCGAACAACGGATCCTCAACATCACCGAAACCGGAGATGCTGGACGATTGTTGCATGCCATCAACGATCTGATCGACAGATCCGACGCTTACCTGCGCGAGTCTTCTGCGTCGCTCCAATATGTCTCGGAAAACAAGTATTTCAGACGGATTTCCGAAAAGGGCATGATGGGAAGCTTTGCCAACGCCAGTCGCACGGTCAACGAGGCCATGACCGTAATGGAAGACAGGGTGCATTCATTTTCAGATATCGTCGGAGAATTTGAAGAACAAATGAGCGGCATCGTTCAGCTTGTTGCATCGGCGGCAACCGAACTTGAAGCATCTGCGAAGTCCATGGATGACATCACGAAATCTTCCAGCACCCAGGCAACCCTTGTAGAGAATGCCTCTCAGCAGACCGCAAGAAATGTCAGCGCAGTTGCCGCAGCGACCGAAGAGATGACCAACTCGATCAGGGAAATCAACGAGCAGGTCACACTGTCAGCAGAACAGACCTCCAGCGCAGTGCAGGAAGTCTTGAAAACGAGCAACGACATCAAGGGCCTGTCATCTGCGGCCGAGAGCATCGGTAAAATCATGGACTTGATTGCCGATATCGCCAACCAGACCAATCTTTTGGCGCTGAATGCCACCATAGAAGCGGCACGTGCGGGAGAAGCCGGCAAAGGCTTTGCGGTGGTCGCCAATGAAGTGAAGGCGCTTGCCACTCAAACCGCCGACGCGACAAGCAACATCAGTGCTCAGATCGCGAATATTCAACTGGCGAGCAACAATGCGGTTCAATCGATCTCGGGCATCGAGCACACCGTCAACAACACCAAGGAGATCGCTCACGCCATCGCAGCAGCTGTTGAAGAACAAAGCATCGCCTCCAACGAAATTGCCCAGCGCATTGAAGAAGCCTCGATCGGCACAACAGAAGTCACAGACAATATTTCCTCTGTCAATGGCAGCATCGGAGAGGCATCAAACGCCGCTCAGGACGTGTATCAGGCATCGCAAGAGCTCGCAACCAGCGGCGAGAAGCTCCGCTCCGGGATCGAAACATTTCTCGTTGAGGTCAAAAAGGTCGTCTAGGCCAGACGACCTCGACCAGAGCTTGAAACAGAGCGAAACGGGGCCTGTTGGCATCTTGAGGACGGGTGCGACAGATGAATATTCACAAAGCCTCGCCTCAACAGCGCTTTTCGATTGCACCACCCCCACGCATCAGCTAAGAAAGCCGACATATCTACTTTGTGCGTCTTTCAGCTGTCACAATCGCTTCCCTTGAATGCCCATCCGGGCGACCAACAAAGAAGCGGCCTTTGACACACCGGAAAGGGCCACAGCAAGCACCCGTAGCTCAGCTGGATAGAGCGCTGCCCTCCGAAGGCAGAGGCCACAGGTTCGAATCCTGTCGGGTGCGCCAATTCTCTTTTTCTTCTCCAGTTTTAATTAGTGTGTTGAATGAGAACTGTATTTCAGGTTCGAAATCGCCGTATATTCAGATATCACAAATATTGCCAATTTGACCTCTGCGAAGTGCTCACCAACTGAATCTAGCGTGTTTGGAAGGAAAAAAATTTTAAGGCTTGGCAGAAAAGTGTCGGCACGTTCGAACTTTTTCGGCTGACCTTCAAGTTGCGCTAACAGACTTGAGGTTTATCTAGCCACTACAAGCTGTGTTTTGTATTACAAAAAACTTGGCAGGAGGCGACACCCCGTTGCATCCCCCAAAAGAGATAACCAGATAGTGGTTTCAAACTAAGGCATTATTTTAACCACGTTTTCACAGCGAGATTTAATCGTTCCTGCTCCAACTCGTCTGTTGGATTGCAGTGCGCTATTGGTCTTCTCAGAGAGAAAAGCTGAGCAGGTGACATGAGTGGATTTTCGGCCTGTATTTTTGCCTTTGTAGGAGAACTGACAATGGCACGACGTCCCAGACGCAATCACACATCAGCTTTCCAATCCAAGGTAGCCTAAGCAGCCCTTCGTGGCGAAGCAGACATTAAGTGAGCTTAGTCAACAAATTGATATCCATCTGTTTCCGACAGGCGATGGCATGCATCGCTGAGAGGTCAACCAAATCAAGCAATGGTGGGAACACTTTCTTGAAGGTCTATTGATGTCTTTGAGAAAGACTGAATTATCCTTTTGCGGGAGTCAAAATCTACCCCTATTGATTGAGGAACCTTGCCAGCACTCAGCCTAATCAGGTTTGGGCGATGGATATCATTTACATCCAATAGCCAAAGGTTTTGTCTATCTGGCTGCCATGGTGAACTGTTTCTCCCGACGCGTATTGTCTTGGCGTCTGTCCCCGCCTTCTGCATTGAAGCTGTCGAAGAGGCTATGGCAAAAAACGGCAGGCCGAATACTTTCAACACAGATCAGGGCAGCCAATTTGCATCGCTCGCCTTCATCAAATTGCTCAAGGATGCCAATATCAACATCCCAATGGACGGCAAAGGAGCTTGACTAGATAATGTCTTTGTCGAACGGCTTTGGCGATCCATCAAATTCGAAGAGGTATATTTGCACGCTTATCGCAATATGCCAGAGGCAAGAAACGGGATTGGAAAATATCTGAAATTTCATAATGTCAACCGCCTTCATTCATTGCTTGGCCGGATGACACCGGATCAGGTCAGCTTTAACCACAAAACCCAGCTGGCCATCGCAGCACGAAATCAAGCCAGATCCACTTAAAAAGACTGCTGCAATCTGTACAGACAAAACGAGCCATTCTCGGCAAACGGGTGACAAATATCATTTAAACGCCTACTCCTTTAGGTGCAACTCCTTAATTTTAAAAGAGTTTTCTTGACATTCCATTCATGGTTGTAAATAATTTGCTTCAATCGATTGTGGTTCCACACCGTCTCGTTGAAGTGTTTCGCCGCACACACAATTCTCGGCATCGCTTTAGTCATTACAACCAAAATTAAATGTTAGTACGAAAATGTATTTAGTTCGGAAACTCGTGTGGTGGCCTTGGACTCGTTTAATCTTGTTCTGGGGACTGTTTGTTGCGGCTCTAACATGTATTGATAAGACCTTTTCCAACGTAGACTTTATTTTACTAGGAAAGAGTATCCTGCTCGCAGTTGACTTGGCTCAATATAAACTAGTCGGAACTGACGCTGAACTGGCATTGAAACAGCTCAGCGATACTGATTTCATTTTTTCGTTAGCCTATGGTGTCGTGAGTATCGCTGCAGCATTTGCATTGGCCTTTCTGATTTGTCATGTGCTTATATTGGCTGGATCGCTTTGTTGGGCTAGGCGAATGGTGCGCCAACAACCTTCGCTTGAGGCGTTTTTTTCAGTCTACAATCGCGATATTTATCCGAAGCTAAGATCGCATCCTTTGTTTGGAGCTGCGTGGAGAGAGTTCGATGAAACTCTTGTCTCTCCGAAAGAGTACGACCAGCAGATATTCAGAAATACAGTCAGACCATAGTCGTTTATCAATATAGGTGTCGCTCGAGAAAAATTGATCGGCTTAAAAATGCTGTCTTCGATCCCAGGATACTTTGTTGCTGTGGGCCTTCTGCTGACCTTTGCTGGTATTGTTCTGGCGTTATATAAGGCTGGAGAAGCGTCTGGTGCCGAAGACGTAACAGTTATGCAACATGCTATGACCGAGTTGCTGCAAATCGCCTCGTTCAAGTTCGCAACTTCAATTGCCGGGTTGGCATGCTCGTTGAGCCTTTCCATCATTTTTAGACTCTACACGATTTGGATTGAAATGAGCTTCAACGCATTTTGTGAAGTTGTCGAAGAAAAGCTGAAATACATTCCCCCTCAGTCTCAGGCGCACGAAATCAAAGAGGTTATGCAGGATCAGCGAAATCAACTAAAAGAGATCAATTCAGACAAGTTTCACTTGCAGCTTGGGCAAGCAATCTCCCCTCAAATACACTCCGCGTTTTCTGAAGCTATGGTCCCAGTAAATCAGAGCATTTCCAATGCTTTGGACAGGGTAACTGAATCCAGCCAAAGCGGCGTAGCGGATATGCTTAAAGAATTCTCCAATAACGTTCAGGAAAGTGCCGGCACAGAACTGAGAGAACTTGCGGGAACACTTGCCACGATGCAGCAAACCCTGGCGGATATGCAGGGGGGCGTCCGCAATAGTGGAGAAGATTTTGCTCGACGGATGAGCGAAGCAGCCGAAAACCTCAACAGCTTGGTTCGTGATGCAGCGCAATCAATGAACGACGGAGCTGCGTCGAACAGAGACAATCTCAAAGAAATGGTCGCTGCTATGCAAGCAACATTCGAGCGGGCAAATAGTGCTCTGGATGAGGACTTGGGAAATGCTGCCTCTAGTGCCTCAATGAAAATTGAAGAAGCAATGGGGCGGGTAATGGAGAAACTCGAAGGTCAAGTTGCTTATTTAAGTGAAGGCATGAATTCCCTGGGGGGAAATTTAAGCAGTTCAATTCAGGAAACTCAAAAGTCGATAACAGAGGCACAAAAAAGTGCAGTATCCACCGTTACAGAGGTTACGGCTTCTGCTGCTGAAGCGTTTAAGACTGGTTTGGCTGAAACACTGCAAAGAATTCGGGATGAGATCGAGCGCTTTGAAGCCTCACTGGAAAAATCTAGGAGTGCTCTTTCATCTCAAGCAAATGCAATAGGAGATGCAAGCTCTCAGACGAGGCAAATTGCTGATGTCTTTTCAAAGGCGGCGACTGAATTGCGTAATGCAACAAACCCATTTACCCAATCAGCAAGCCAGATAGCCCAAACGACTAATAGTTTCAAGAGTTCACTAAACGAAGCAGTAGAGGCCTTGCAATACAGCCAAGCCGGATCAAGCGAGCTCGCCGCGTCTCTCAAGAAGAACGGAGAGAGGTTGGTTTCCATGTGGGATTCTTATGAAAATCGCTTCCAAAGAATTGATGAAGAACTGGGTCGTGCAGTCGAAACACTATCAAAAGCCACAATCGAGCAGGGAGATGCATTGAGCCGATATGCTAGCGATGTTGATCAAAGCCTCGCCCATGCAGTAACTCAGCTCAACAGCGGAGTCAATGACATCGGAGATTCCGTGGAAGAGCTTAGTGAAGAAGTCGAGAAACTGCGTTCCGCTCTACGATCTGCTCCGGAGTAGCTTAGAACATGTTGGCATTTGATGACTCTCAGCAAAGGAACCTCCCAGAAGAAGAAGGTGAAAACTATTTTGTATCCATGACGGATATGATGGTTGGTATACTTTTCATATTCATTATCATGCTCATGATATTCGCACTTCAGTTCCAGAAGCAGACAGATACATCAGAAGACAAACTGAAAGATATTCTTAAAAAAATAGAAGAAGTGACAACCCACCTTGATACCTTGCAGGATCAAATCTCTGATCGGCTTAAAGACCTCAATCAATCCAGAAGAGAAAGAACCAGACTGTTGCATGATATCGAACGAGAACTGAAAGCGGTTGGATTGGAAGTTCAAATCGATCCTGAAAATGGGGTGTTGCGCTTGACGGAAAACGCAATTCGATTTTCAACAAACCGTTCAAATCTGGATGCAGAAGCTCAACTAAATGTTCAAAAAGTAGCTCACGTTCTGAATAGCGTCCTACCTGGATACACAAGTTGCCTGATTGAAAACGGAAAAGAAGCGTGTCGGGAACTACCTCCCGGAGGAGCAATTGACACTGTTTTTGTCGAAGGACATACCGACAAACAGGGGGCAGATACGGAGGCTGGAGATAAACGAAATTGGCAGCTTTCAACCGAACGGGCTGTCTCGACATATCGTGCTTTGACAAAAGAGGAACCTGCGCTTCGCACTATGCGAAATCCTGACAGGAAAGAAATTCTCTCTGTTTCAGGCTATGCATCCACACGCCCCATTCCCGGAACAGATAATGAAGTGCTTGATGCTCAGACCCGACGAGCCATGCTGAGGCAGAACCGCCGAATTGATATCCGATTTGTTATGCAAGTCGACCCGACAGACCGACTTCGAGATGTACTAAAGTTGACCAACAAAATGCAATCAGAAATAGCGACTTTAAGGAAAACGATACGGGCAAAATGACCGAAGTAGTATTGCAACAAGCCTGTCGCGATGTAGTGTCCCGGTTACAGAAACCGCGAACATTCCTGAAGCTGCCTGACGTTGGACATGTCCAAAAGGCCGTTTCTTCGATGGCGATGGTAGATCTGATAGATAACGTGCGGTCAGATGTCAAAACATTGAACAGCATTGCCCAAGCCGTTTGGGAGAGGCTGAAGAATGGCAAAGATGTTAGCAAGAAGCAGCTTCGGCAAGCGATATGGTGCCTCTGGGAGACCAAGCCCGCGTTGGCAGAAGATGAAGGCGTTTTGCGTCGCCTTCTCAATTTGATCGTTTCATCAGGAAAGCGTCGCTTGTTTAAAGCGCTGTCAACTGCGTATCTTAGTCAGTTCCGAAATGACAGACCCGGGCTTTCAATCATCTCCCGCACATTGCAAGCAGCGGCACCCAGCTTTGGTTCTCCTTGGAATGAGTTCCAGCAGAATTTTGCACTTTACGACATTGTGAATGGGCCTGACAGGATTGCGCAAATGGCGCTCACCCAGGGAAAAGCAGCAACCGAGGTAATGCGAGAAATCGGGCTGTCCGCTTTGAGCGCTCAGTCGGGCTTTGCCGAAGCAATCACAAAGAGCATTTTGAGGCGCATTGCAAAAGATACAACACGCTCACATGACCGTAGACTTGAGCTGGTCAAACTCTTCGCACTGGATCAAAAGGGCTCGCAGCTTTTCCCATCACTCGATATTGACATAGCAGAAGCATTGGTCCGACCAGTCCTTGCCGCAGGCGGATCTCCTGATGATAGCATCAAGGATCCACTTCTGGACATTCTCATCCGACTTTTTGATGATCCACGCCTTAAATCTGGGCGGTGGGAAAAGATGGCGGAGATAAAAGACGTCGTGATCTCATGGCTTACGAAGCAGTCTCTTCGACAGTTTCTTGATATTGTTGATAGAATTACAACGGAACCGACTGAGAAGGATATGTGGAAGTATCGCCGAGCCTTCTGGGAGGCAATCTATGAGAATGGTTTGATCAAAGGCGCATGGGTGGTGTTCGCTGACGATGGTGTAAATGAAACCCGGCGCTTTTTCGGCGACGAGGTGAAGTTCGGTAGGTTCCGCCGGGGAGGCACCAAGCAGACTCGAAACAGTCACGCAGTTCTTTTGTTGCAGATTGGGCAAGGGATCGTTTCTGACTGGAGCCACAACGGCAAAGTTAATGTGTGGAGCTCGGCTGAAGACACGACAGCACCCAAGCTATATAAGCCTTGGTACAAATCCAATGAAGTCCAATACTCGACAGCAGATTTGAAGACAAAACATCACCTGGTGAAAACGCACAGCTCTCCCAAGACTTACAGCTGGCAGGACGCTGTTGCGCAGCGCATTTACGAAATGACAAACACGCGCATCCACAAATCGAAATACAAGGTCTGACAAAATGCCATTCATTTGCACTCCGATGATCGAAGGTGGCTTCATCCAATTCCAAAAGCGTTCGCTCTTTGGAAAAGGAAGCGCTTTGCCATTTCAAAGCTGGGAAACTTCACTTTCAGAGAAAGATCTATCCGCCTTTCGCCTGTTAAGAGACCTGATCGCAGAGGCGGAAGCATTTCAAAAAGATGATGGCATACTCATCCCAACCGAAAGCCTGCTGCTACTGCCAGACGTGCATCTTCAACGGCTAGGCGTTCCTCCATTAGCGGGACTTTCAGTCGAGCTTTCTATGAGGGGTAGAGTCGATAGTTCTGATAGTTTGCTTCGTATCGAGTGGCAAGACAGCGGCTCAAGGACAATTAATCCGGACTTTAAAGGGCCATTCCTCAAAGTCGGCAGAGAATGGCATCGGCTTTCTTTTCGACTTTACGAACTTAAAGAGGCAGCCTTACACTTCAATCAAACGACTGGCAAACCTTTCAGAGAACGCCTTCCAATTTGGGAAAAAGTTCAATCGGTGCTAAGCGAGCACCTGGGACAGCAGATAAGGGCAGACAACTATCTTCGAGCGGTAAGAATTTATCAGGCTGGAGCACTGACACTTGATATCAAGGAAACACTGGACGGTCCTGATTTTTTCCCCTGTTCTTCTACCGAAAGGACAAGATCCTGAGCTCTATGCGGTGGACGACGGTCCAGACCTAGAGAATGAAGGCTCTTTTGGCCAATCAGAAGCCGCAGAGCCCTCTCAAGCTACGACTCTACTGCCGCCAATGCTTGAAGAAACATTTGAGCAGCAGTTTAGTACCCAACCCAGCGACACTCCCCCGGCTTACTCGTTAGGCAATAACTGTTTTGTTCTGATAGATCCTCCAATGCGCAGAGCTCTTGATGTCGTAAAAAGAGCCAAGCGGTGGCCTGAGAAAGAAAGACGAGATTTTTTACGCAATCCTCGAACGGTTCTCGCACAGGTTTTGGGGGAAGACGGTGACGCATTGGCGCAAACGATATTTGTTGAAACCGCCCAATACTCTGATCGAGTTCATGGATTAGGGCTTTGGGAAAAACCGAGCCTGCCTTGGATTACAAAAAAGTCCAACCAATGGCTTCCTGAGCGTTTTCCGGTCACCATCGGCAGTAAAACGGTCGATACTTCCGCAGAAGAAATCGATGAACTCGAGATCACTTATACAAATGCGAAAGCGAATGGGGACGACAAAGTCGATTTCCAAGGAGAAAGCTTTGCCATTGATGAGGTGGGAGAAGCGCTAGCAAGCTTGCGTGGAGAAGACCCGGAACGTGAAACAGACGACCCAACAACTAACGCGGAACTGCAAAATCAGCTTCCAGAAAAAGATAATAGTGTTCTGCTTATTCAGGAAAACCTGGAAGCGAATGAATATACTGCAAAATTCTCACAGAGAACGAACAGAACGCCTTTGGCATTTCCTAAAGTCTGGATTAATGGAACCGTCCCCAAGCGGCATCAGCTTGATGGTTTTGAATGGATCTGCAACGCATGGAAACAAGGCTGGCCCGGTGTTCTTCTTGCCGATGACATGGGCGTTGGCAAGACCTTCCAGGCATTGGCGTTCCTAGCGTGGATCCGCGCCAATAAGGCGAACATGAAGAGTATTGTCAGAGAACTGACTGGACCGATTTTGATCGTCGCTCCAACAGCGCTTTTGAGCAATTGGAAAAAGGAAGCCGAAATTCATCTTGTGCCCAACGCTCTTGGTGAATGTTGTGAAGTTTTTGGAAGCCATCTCAAAGCGATAAAACGGAAGTCAGATGGCAGCATAGCGCCCGAAGATCTTTTGGATATCGATCAGATACGCCATGCTGATTGGATTCTCACGACTTACGACACGCTCGCCCTTTATCATAAGTGCTTTGCCAGGGTCGCATTCTCAGTTGCCATCTTCGATGAAATCCAGAAAATCAAAGCACCGGATACAATTAATTCGCGCACAGCGAAAACCGCCAATGCAGATTTCGTTCTCGGCATGACTGGAACCCCAATCGAAAACCGGATTGAAGACTTGTGGTGCATCATGGATCGCATTGCACCCGGCTACTTGAAAGATCTGAAGACCTTTTCGAAGATCTATGGCGAAGAAAGCGAAAGCGCTCTGGCTGAGCTGAAGGAAAAGATGGACAAGCCACAAGGCAAAGCCCCACAGGTCATGCTTCGCCGCATGAAAGAACAGATCTCGAAGGACCTCCCAACCAAGACCATAACACCTTATGAGGTGCTGATGCCTGATCGACAGGCATCGATATATGAACAGTTAATCGGAGATGCGAAGGGGAAGTCGGTATCGCATAAAAGCATGCTTGAGATCCTCCATAAAATGCGCAGTGTCTCATTGCATCCAGATAGCGTTGAAGGCATAGACCTCTATGATCCCGCTCAGAGGAAGAATTGGATACTGGCATCTGCACGATTAGCCAAAACATTCGATATTCTGACTGCAATAAAGAAGAAGGGTGAGAAGGCTCTAATTTTTCTGGAAGATATTGCCATGCAACACGCGCTTGCAACCGCTATATCAGAGCATTTCAGCCTTCACCAAAAGCCGCCGGTTATCAACGGAGCAATGCCAGGACAAAAAAGACAGCAGTATGTCGACAGTTTTCAGGCTCTTCCGAAAGGTTTTGCCGTGATGATCCTTTCGCCTAAAGCTGCGGGCATAGGACTTACGATTACGGCGGCCAATCACGTCATTCACTTGAGCAGGTGGTGGAATCCTGCAGTGGAGGACCAGTGCAACGACCGTACATATCGTATTGGTCAGAAGAAGGATGTTACCATCCACATCCCACTAGCGGTCCACCCCGCTTACAAAGACGGCTCCTTTGATGTGCGACTGCACGAGCTGCTAGAACGAAAACGCACCCTTTCGCAAAACATGCTTGCTCCTCCAGTTCGAGAAGCAGACGCGCAAGCGTTGTTTGGTCAAGTGGTCAACTAGCCATCCTCGGAGAAGAAATCTTCGTCCAGTCTCTGCACCTGGATTGTGCGATGTGCCCTGGTGCCGACGCCGTGCTCAATCATCAGATCAGCAAGGCGGGTTCCGTCGATAAGGATCACGCGTTGAGGCAGGTTTTTGGCATAGTCCACCGCGCCTTTGGAAAAGCTGGAGGCGGTCACAAAGACACCCTTGCTGGCCCCAAAGCCGACGAGCGAGCCGACAAAGGCTTGAACAGCCGGGCGACCAATGGTGTTTTCTTCTGCATATCGCTTGGCCTGAACATAAATCCGGTCAAGGCCGAGCCTGTCTTCATTGATGACGCCATCAACGCCGCCATCGCCTGAACGCCCCAATTGTTCAGCCGCATTGCGGTGCGAACCGCCATAGCCCATAGCAACCAGCAGATCGACGATCAGCGATTCGAAGAAGGCTGGCGAGTTGTCTCGAATCCTATCCAACAGATCCGCTCTCAAAGCTGCATTGAGGGAATGATAGGCGGCTTCAATCTGCTCTTCAGGTGTGGCTGTGTGATCATCTTCTTGAGCCGAAGTGGGGCTTATTTCATCTTCATCTTTGCCATTTTGCTTGTGGCTGGCATTGAAAAAATCTTCAAATTCCGGAAACTGCAAAAGTGCTTTTGTGTTAATCTGCCCAACATGGTTCTGCAAAAACTTTTTGCCCTCTTCCGACGCAGTAAAGCGTCCGTGAGCAGGACTAATGATCAACCCAGCCTTCGTCATATAAAACTTGGCCCAATGGATGCGATTATGCAAAATTCTTTGCCGACCACTGGGAAACAACTCCTCACGTTCCTCAACGGTTAGCTGAAACTCATCAGCGATCTTTTCCGCTACCTCAGGAACGCGCCGTTCACCATGAGTGGCATAGCGCAGGACGGGTTCCATCAACTCTTGATAGCTTGGTATGCTCATCCCTTCTTCCTCCCTCTTTTTGCCTTCGGTGTGGCGGCGCGTTCGGCTTTGATGCGGGCGAGGAGGGTTGAGGCGGGTTCGTCATTGGGGTCTTGCGGCACGAGTTCGCCACGGAAGGCCTTGGCGAGGATGGCTTCGTCCAGCCGGTCGGTCAGCGCCAGTGCCCGTTTGGCATCAGCCGCCAGCTTGTCGATCCTGGCGAAGGCAGCCTCAATGCGGCGGACGATTTCATCACGCTCTCTTTCCTCGGCATAAGGAATTCGCAGAGATTTTAGATTTTTCTGACTTATGTTTCTCATCGACAACTGATTGCCAGAAGAAATTTCCATCAAAGCGGAGCGGCCTTCATCAGAACGAAGATACCACAGAAGCCAACCTTCGATCTTTTCTTTAAAATCAATACGTAAAACTTTGTCGCTGAGATAAAGATTGCTCGGAGCATTTTTTACAATAACAACAGCTCCTACTAACTCTATTGTATTGGCTCGAGAAAATAGAAAATCACCATTGCTAATCAACGTGTCGCTGTTTGGAACGAAGTCAATAGGCAGCGTCTTGGATTCTTCTGGTTTAAACTCGCCCCATGTAACGGCGCTAACTTTTACAACACCTTTTTCATCTGAGGATGGTGGACGCTCTTCACAGCGAAGATTTTTTCCTGCTTTGACCGAAAGCATCAGATCATCCAAAGGAACTCGTTCAAACTTACCTAAAAACGCTTTCGAGAGCACGGCTTGTTTGTAGCGTTTGGTGAGGGTTTCGATGCGGGAGAGATGGTCGCGGGCGCGGGCGGATTTCGCGCTCAAGGCATCCAGCTTCCCCACAATCCGCTTCTGCTCGGCTAGAGGAGGAAGAGGGAGTTTCGTTTCCTGAAACTTCCCTTTAGTTACGTGGCGCAGCCCAACTCCTCCATGGGCTTTGCCAATTAGTTCTTCAAGCTTGTGATTGATAGCCGTCCGAAAGAAAGAACTATCTAGGTGTCGCTCGTTGAAGTTCACCTTAAAGATGTGCTGATTTAAAAGAGCTCTGCCGCCATTCCAAACATGGGCTCCAAATGACGTTCCGGGAGTGCCCGACCAAGCAAACAATAGCTGGCCATCATCAATAAGAAACTTTGCCTCAAAATCACCGTTGAAACGGTTATAAGGAGCATCTGGCTTATTTAGGTTTTGAATTCTAACGATTGGAAGACCGTCGGCAGACCAATCCGACGGTTTGAAGGCTTTACCATTTATCAGGTCACAAAGACCACCTATTTCAGCCTCAACCCACCCGTTCGGCAGCTCACTCATAGTGTTCCCTCCGGCTCGGCGTCTTGCCCGCTCTCACCAAGCTCTGCGCTCAAAGCCTCGATCTCGATCATGGCGGCTTGCAGATGCTCCAGAATGGAAGCGGCGATGTCTTCCGGCTCGGTCAGGCCGTCTTCGGCTTCCTCTTCGGCTTCACGCAGCCAGGAGATATCGAGATTGTCACCACGAGCAGAGATTTCCTCGCGAGTGAAACAGCGCCAGCGACCTTCCTCGCCCTGATTATCTCCCCGTTCATGGCCAAGCGCATCGCCGCCAAAGGCCTTGATGAACTCGGCAAAATGGGTTTCGGTCAGCTGGTTGGTCTTGCCGAATTTAGGCATCTGGGCGCGGAGGTCATAGACCCAGACCTCGTCAGTGTTCTTGCTGTCTGTGGTCCCTCGGGTGAGGAAGATGACATTGGTCTTCACCCCTTGCGCATAGAAGATGCCGGTGGGGAGCCGAAGGATCGTGTGCAGATCGCACCAGTCCATCATCATCTGGCGCAAGGCCTTGCCGCGACCATCTTCAAACAGCACGTTATCAGGCACGACAATCGCCGCCCGACCGCCGGGCTTCAGAGAGCGGATGCAATGTTCAACAAAGGGCAACTGATAGGAGGAGACGGAAGCGGTGATCGTCAAGTCGTCGCGCGTCGGCGCTCCAACCTGCCGGACCAAACGGAGGGTTGGTCAGGATCAGATCTGCCTTGCCAAGCCGCTGCCCCTTGTCTGATAGGGGTGTCGCCGAGATCCACATGCTCGCTATCAATGTCATGCAGATAGAGATTCATCAGAAGCAGACGCAAGGTGCCGGGCACATTCTCCATACCATGGAAGGCATGATGCTTCTGCCCAGTCGGCCTTCTCGCCAAGGTCGAAATAGTCGTCCGTCCGCGCTCGCATGAAACGGTCTGCGGCAATGAGAAAGCCGCCGGTGCCTGAGGCGGGATCCTGAATGACCTCGCCTGGCCTGTGGCTGCATCAGCTCAACCAGCACATGGATGAGAACGCGAGGCGTGAAATACTGGCCAGCGCCGCGCTTGGTTTCTTCCGCATTCTTCTGCAACAGGCCTTCGTAAAGATCGCCAAACTGGTCGCGCTCTTCGGAATACCAATCCAGATCATCAATTGCGGTGATGATGGTCGTCAGATTTTGCGGCTCGCGAATGAAGGTCGACGCATTGTCAAAAATCGCCTGCACCATGCGCGGATGTCCGCCCTCCGGGTCGCCCAGCTTGGTGAGGGCTTCGCGATAGAGCCGCAGTTTTTGCAGCGGTTCCGCCTTGGCCAAAGCCTCCCAGCGATATTCCTCGGGGATGTTGCCCCTCTTCCCGGCCTCGCTCTGCCATCATCTTGAGGAACAGCAGATAGGTAAGCTCGGTCACATACTGCTGATAGGTGATGCCGTCCTTGCGGAGAACAGCGCAGAGACGCCAGAGTTTCTGGACGATGGAATTTGCATTCATGGCGAGACCGTTTTCAAATTAGTAAATCAGAATAAAGCTATAGCGGTTGGAAAGTGAGTCGGACAGCTCACGCGGCAGGAGACCCCCAGATAGCTTCGTTGAATTCGTGCAAAACCTCGTCCAGTGCGCCGTCAAACTCCTTGGAGATGCGCTCAAAGCCCCCCTTGTCAGCAAAAGAGCCGTGCTCCAACAGGGTCGGGGTCGGCAACCGGCTTGTCCTTGAGCGCCCGCCCGATGCGGCTAAGCCACTGGCGTTGACGCTTGGTCCAGTCGCGGGAATTGTAGAGCTTCTCAAGCGCAGCTTCCACCCGATCCCGATAAGGCACTAGCGGATCCCCGAGGGCTGCCTGACGCACGAAGCCGATAATGTGGGCCGCAATGTCCGCGTTCCGCGCCTTGCCATAGGCTGCGCGGAGCATGGATTCAGAATAGTGCTTCTCATCCAGCAGACCGGCGAGTTCTGAAAGCTCCTTGCGGGTTAGCTCTCGGGGCTTCTGGGTCACGGCAATCAGCGCCGGGATGCTGTTCATGTTCTCGCGGACATATCGCTCAAAACCTTCAATATAGTCTTCCGGCTTGGTGTTCTTGCCAAAGATTTCCTCAATGCGCAGCAGCTCATCATCATGGTGGGAGATCGTCACACCATCGCCGCCCTTGTAGATTTTCACCGGCCTGCGCTCCAATAGCTCAACTGCAAGGGGATTGGCCTTGAGCCAGTCAATCAACTCTAGCGACGATTTCCGGGACAATTCGTGGATGGCTGCGACCGCTGTCTGACCCGTCGTGCGCTCAAAGCTCTCCCTGCGTTTCCTCATCGATATGACCTGCCAGATTGCGCATTTTGACGATAACCTGCCCCGGCCACCCAATCCCTGTCTTCATCATCTGGCGCATTGAACAGGTCGGTTACCAACTGGCCGAGCGAAAGGTCAGGCTTGGTGACAACCGGACGCATGTCCGACATCTCCTGCAATTCCGCATAGACATCGACGGCATCATAGATCTTGAAATGTTCCTTGCCGATGTCAGGGCAAAGGCGCGTAGCGCGGCCAATCATCTGATCATAGAGAATGCGGCTCTTGACCCTGCGCATGAAGACGAGATTGCAGATGGATGGCACATCGATGCCGGTCGTCAGCAGATCGACGGTCACCACGTATTTCGGCAATGCGTCATTCTTGAAGCGCAGAATGTGGTCTTGTGGCTTGTCCGTCTTGCCTGTGATTTTTTGCACCATGGCAGCAGGCACCTCATCGATGCCATACTCGTCCTGCAATTCCTCAACCAGAAGCCGGACGATATCATCGGCCATGTCATCACGGGCAGCAAAGATCAGCGTCTTGCCCGGCTTACTCGGTGGGATCTCTCGTGCAAGAGCCTGACAGACAGCCCGGTTGAAGTTTTCCGAATAGACCTTGCTGTTGAACTGGGCCAGATCATAGTCGAGCTCCACATCATCGGGCAACTCAAACAAATCCAGTTGACCTGTTTTGCGGTCCAGTATCTCCACCTCTTCACCACCATCAAAATGAATGCCTGCTTCTGCAAGAGCAGTGGTGATGCGTCGGGGCGGCAGATGGTCGATGAGGTATCCTTCGATAACGGCTTGACGATAGCCATAATGATAGACCGGATGGCCGAAGATCTCACGCGTATGCAGCGCTGGAGTTGCCGTCAGGGCAATCCTGACTGCATCGAAATAGTCCAGCACCTGACGATAGGCTGACTGATAATCCTCAAGGCTGCGGAACGAAATCTCGCTTTCTTTGAGGTCGGCGTCCAGCGTGTAACCTCTATGGGCCTCATCCACGATAATGCAATCATACGTCCCCGGCGTTGGGCGAGCGCTGACGTCTTCTTCGCCTTCGATCCGTGCGATCATGGACTGAACGGTCGCCACCTGAACGCGCTGCTCTGCCTCTGGTAGTTTCTGACCAAGCCCAGCGACACCATAGATTTGGGCGAAGTTCAGCAGTCCTTCAAGCTCGGTAGTCTCGAGAGCATCTTCGGTTTGCTTGCCCAGGGCGCGGCGGTCGACGAGAAAGAGAATGCGATGAAAGCGGGAATGCTTGAGCAGGCGATACATCAGTGCAATCGCGGTCCGGGTCTTGCCGGTTCCCGTTGCCATCGAAATGAGGATGTCTTTCTGCCCCTTGCTGATAGCCTCTTCAATGGAATAGACGGCTTCTTCCTGATAGGGGCGCAATTTCCCCTTTCCAAAGCTGTCTTCCGCCAACCCCTTGGCTGTCGCGTCCACGTTGGTCTTGAGCTTTTGCAAAAGGTCTTGTGGCGAGAACCATTGCGAAATCGCATCCGGCTTGTTGCTGGCCTGGCGCATATCGCAGTGCCATATCCCGGACTTGTTCTTCCATTGGCGCACATAGGGGCGACTGTTCGTGGCAAAAATGAAGGGAACACGGAACGGATTTTCCAGACCATGCGTCCAGGGTGCATCTGCGTGAAGGTTTTCGGGATCGAGTTTTATATCCTGCGCATATCTGCGAGCCTGAACCAGTACGCCAGGGACATCCAGCGCTTCGCGCTTGGCTTCGATGACACCGACACAGATCAGGCCGACAAATAGAGCATAATCGACAGGACCAGACGCTGTCGGCCATTCTGCAATTGCACGGTTTTTCCCTGCTTCGGGACGTGCTCCATGGCTATAGCGAAGTGATGTCGAGTCCGCTTCCCACCCCATTTCCATGAGCTGAGCCATCAATGAGAATGCGCGTGTCCTGTTCATCAAGCTCAAGGTTTGCAGCTGCGCTACGGGATGCGTGCTGTCGCTCGCGATGCGTTTGCTCCGGTTCGGTCTGGGCCTTCTTCTGAAGCTCTGCCAGCTCTTTGGCAAGGGCCAACGCATTGGCTTCCTGCTCGGCGGCTGTCTCTTCCCAGATCGCGAGATCTTCGGTGGCCTGCCTGGCCATCTCCTCATAGGCAGCCTGGGCCCTTTTCAGCTCTTCGGTTTCAACCTGCGCAGCCTCCAGAGCCGCTTGCTTCCGCCTGATCTCATCTCGAAGGCGCTCAAGATCTTCCTTGAGGGCAGCGCTTGCGTCTTCCGGCTCTTTAGGCGGAACGAACGCGACCTGGTTTGAAATTTGGATCTTTCCCGAACGACCAGCGGTACCAGACGCCAAGAGCCCGACAGAACTTCAAGGCCGAAAGAGCATCTCGCGCTTCGCCATTAAACTGATGCACGGCCTGATTTCCGAGCTTGCGAACTGCGTGAAAGACGCTGGTAACCTCGTGCGGCAAAATCTGTTGTGCAGACAAACGCTTGATTAGGTCGTGAGTACTTTCTTGTCGCTGCTCGTCATACTGCCCAGAGAAAGCCGCAACCTCTTTAACCATCAGCTCCATGAACTGACGGCTCTTCATGAGTGATGTGTTAGCATCCTGGCTGAAAAAGCGCTCGGCCAAAACGCCCAGCTTATGAAGCTGCGGGCTAAGGCTTTTTAAATGATCAAAGTTCGTGGAAGTCATAACGGCTGCTGCCCTTTATCCGATACCCGAACTGATCACGCCACAAAGGAGGTGTCAACGGTGGACACAACCAGAAAGCCAAATTCCTACAACTTTGCCGGATAACATGAAATCGCGCATCGCCACTCATGCGAGCACTCTACGACTGACAACCCAAAGCAATCCCACCGACGACCCCAAGGCTGGCTAATCGTGACCGGCCTTTCTTTGTGCTTCACGAAAGGAAAGCAGCCTTCTCCATTCAAGACATTCGGATGAAGCAGAGCACCATAAGTTTGTCACCCCCCTGATGGCTTCCAGCCAAAAGTAGACAAATAGAAATATTGCAGGCAAAAGTGTTAAATCACCATCTCATGGTTGAAAAATCACTATACACCATGCAAAACTGGTTCGGTCGAGATCTATCCACGTAGAGCTGCATTCACCAAGAAACGAGGAGATCTCATGCGAGGAAAACATGGGAAGATCATCAGGAAGCCAGTGTAGAAAAAGGTTCGGGACCAGTTCTCATGTTTTGCGGTGTCATTCCTGCCGTATTGTATTTTTTGCACTTTGCTTGCTGGCAACTTACGTTTCAGTTGGATTTTCTCAGACGCCAGCTTTGATCAAGGTTCAGACCTTTCTCGCCAGCGAAGGATACGAGCCCGGCCCGATAGATGGCCTTTACGGTACTCGTACCCGCCGTGCTTTACTGGATTTCCAAAGGGCAAATGGTCTTGAAGTCACGGGCAAAGCCGACAATTCAACATTACAGGCGATAGATGAACTGATCTTGCGCGCGGCAAGGAAAGAGGCAACTTCGTTTTCACATACAAAGAATAAAGGACAAGAACAAACGCCCCAGGCGACTAAACAAATCGAAGCGCGATCATTAGATGATCTGAAACCTGATCAATTGCCGCAAGAAAGCAAGTCTCAGATGCCAGTGCCTCGAGCAAGGCCAGTGTCTACACAATCTGATGGATTGATTACACCATCGGTCCCTCTCAGTCATGAAGAAGAAAAAAAGGACGAGGCTCCCCAATCATGGACTGTTGAGCAAGGTCTTCCAGATCGGAGAACCGAGCCCTCAGCAGAGCCAATTATTCAAGCCACAGAAAAATCCCAACAAATACATCAAAGCGAAAGCCCTTCTGATTTGAAGCCAGCTTCAAATAGGAGCAAGAGTGAGGAAGGAGGAAGCGCATGGTTGGGTTTTACCTTCCTTCTTGTTCTTCTGGGGTTGTGTTTCTTCATCATCCGCTGGTGTTATCGTATGGCTACCAAGATGCTCAAACGCCTGCTGTCAGATGTGGGAGACGGTAAAATCAATGACGATAACATGAACCAGTTCAAAGGCGAGAATGAAGATACCAAGTTGGGAATATCCATTGAGATTCGGTCCTCGTCTGAATCTGTGGCGCTATCCAGAGACAGGGAGCAAACTCGCGCGATTACAAAGTCATTAGCAAGACATCGCGAAAAGGGAGCAAAGAACCAACAAAAATCTATCAGCGCATCCCGTACGGCAGAGGCAGCACCAAGAACGACCAAGGCCGGCCTGTTTGGATCTGGCCAACGAAAGGGCTGGATGGCGGCTAGTGAAAGTGTTCAAGTTGCCGGACGCGAGATTGGTGGCATGGTCTATATCGGACCGGTGCCATCAAAAGGAGAGAGGCGCAAATCCTATATATATCCCTCCCTCAATGTTGCCAAACAAGGCTCGGACAAGGAAGGAATTCATCTGCCCTATTGGCCGAGCTATAGCGAGGTCAATGCCACGGTGCGCGCGACCTATCTTGACTGGCTGGCTCTTGGGCGTTGCGACCCCTCATATGATCCTGGTTACATGTTCCTCTATTTTTATGGTTTGGAAGAGAGGTTTTTCGACGACGATCCAGATAGGGAAGAGCAAAGACAAATTATCGCAGAAGTCGATCGTCTCAAGACCGTTTATGGCGATTATCGATCGGTCGAACGCTATCTGGACAATTTTCTGGAGCTCGCAAATCTTGTATTCGATCCAGATCACTTGAAGCTACCGGACGAACCGGGCTGGACCTCTGAGCTGCCAATCTCAGTGAACCTTCATATCGGCCGTAAACTTGTCAACGACCAGCCCCTCGGTGCCGAAGATGCCTTTCTATGGCTCCGACATCACCCCAACCGTCGTATGCGAACCCCGGCAAGGCGCTGTGCCAAAGAATTCAAGGCTCTGTTTGAATGCTTGTTTGCAGATAGATATCCCAATGGGATGACATTGCGCAAACCGCGCAAGAAACTCAAAATAAGTTACAACGCCGCCTCAGGTGAGTTCAGCCGGCAAATCTCTGATCGGATAGGAGATCTGCCGGATATTGGTGGTCTAACCAAACCTATCGAGGACCTACAGCTCATAGCTGATGAAGCTATGAATGCGTTGGACAAATATAGCCGCTTTCTTGGAACGGATGAGGTCGGCAGGGGAAGCATTCGCGGGCATACCCTTCTTCCTCAAGTTTTACGAAATCAGTTCCAAAGTCAGGAATTGGACAACCTCAAGGCATGGGCCGATCCAGTTCTGCAAGGAAATGGACTGATGCCTGTGGCCGACCTTCTTGAGAAATTGGAAGGACAGGCACCAGAGAAGACCACAAAACGGAGTTTGACTGATGCCGCTGATGCATTGGCCATGGCTGGGATCGGTCTCGCCCCAGACCCTCGATTTGCTCTGCGCGGTCCTCGCATTGAGGATCCGGTCATCCTTTTCTTGTTGCCACAAGGGGAACGTCAAGTTGCCCGGCATTCCGATGCCTATCAACTTGCCTTGTTGGAAGTTGCCCTGGGCACCTTTATCGCCCAGGCCGACGGAACGGTAAGCGAGGAAGAAAGCCGGGCGTTACAACATGCCATAGACAGCAATGAAGTGCTGTCGGACGCCGATCGACTCCGCCTTTCCGCCAATCTGTCATGGTTCCTTTCCGTGCCCCTCAATCTGCAACAATTACGCGGCAAATTGAGACAGGCAGGAGACGAGCAAAAGCAGGCCTTTGCCGACATGGCATTAAGGATGGCTGGTGCCGATGGTGTTATTCAGGGTCAAGAAGTCAGCCAGATCGAGAAGCTTTACAAGATTCTCGATCTATCGACTGCGGGCCTTTATTCCCGTCTACATGACCATGCTATCTCTCCGCCGATAACTGACGATCCAGTTATGGTTCGCGCGGCCGAGGAAATTGAGGAAGGCGTCACGATCCCCCCGGAAGCCATCCCGCAGCAACCTCCGCATGCCAATGGTCTCGACCTTGCGCGGCTGGAAGCAAGACGGAAAGATACAGCTCGCGTATCTCAACTACTCGGTTCAATCTTTTGCGATGACGACGATGAATATGCAGAGGCTGAGGCAGACAAGATTGTGACTGCACATGCTTTTTCCGGCCTTGATGAGAAACACTCCGGCATGGTGTCAGCTCTTATCGAACGAGAAGAATGGGCACAGGCAGAATTTGAGCAACTGGCTACACGCTTCGGACTAATGGCGGCAGGTTGTCTTGAAATCATCAATGAATGGGCTTTTGAGCAGCATGACGACATGCTGATCGAAGAAGATGAATGCTATGAAATCAACGGCGACATCGCCGCGCTTCTGACAATCAAACAAGCTTGAGGGATCTAGAATGAAAAGGGCGATCAAAAGACGGGAACGGGATACAATAATTCAGGCCTTACGCGCTGGCGTCGTGCCAAAACTCGGTCTGCAGCACATCCAGGTGGGACGCGCTGCTGAGATCGCAGAACTGGTCAAGGATATCGACCGGATCTCTGAAGGAGGGGCAGCTATCCGCTTCATCATCGGTGATTATGGCTCAGGCAAGACATTTTTCCTCAATTTGGTACGTTTGATTGCGCTGGAAAAAGGATTGGTCGTCATGTCAGCCGACCTTGCCCCTGATCGACGCTTACATGCTTCGGGCGGACAAGCGCGGGGCCTTTATGCTGAAATGGCGCGTAATCTGTCTACCCGCACCAAACCCGAAGGGGGAGCCATGGCCAGCGTGGTGGAACGTTTTGTCAGTCAAGCCAATAGAGAAGCAGAGGAGAAGGACTGTCCTACTGGTGAGGTCATCAGATCCCGCCTGGAATATTTTGAAGAGATGACGGGCGGCTTTGAATTTGCGCAGGTGGTCCATCGCTATTGGGATGCCTTTGAAGCAGGTGATGACGATCTCAAGTCTTCCTGTTTGCGATGGTTGCGCGGAGAATTTGCGACCAGGACCGATGCCCGCAAGGCACTCGGCGTTCGTACGATAGTCGATGATAGAAATGTCTACGACCATCTCAAGCTTATGTCCGCCTTTGTCGGAGCCGCCGGTTACAAGGGCCTGCTGGTTTCGCTCGATGAAATGGTCAATCTCTATAAGCTTACCTCCAGCCAAGCGCGCAACTCCAACTATGAACAGATCCTCCGGATTCTGAACGATGTTCTACAGGGCACTGCCAGCCATCTTGGCTTTCTGATGGGGGGAACCCCGGATTTCTTGCTCAATACACGCCGCGGGCTCTATTCCTATGAGGCGCTGCAATCCCGATTGGCCGAGAATCAATTTGCAAGAGAAGGTCTGGTGGATTTGTCTGGGCCGGTCATCAAGCTGGCCAATCTGACCCCTGAAGACATGCATGTGCTACTGGAAAATATTCGTGCTGTTATGCAGGAGCCAGATAGACAGATACCAGATGAAGCCTTGGTCAGCTTCATGCAACACTGTGCTAATCGCGTCGGAGAAGCCTACTTCAAAACCCCGCGCAATACAGTTACCGCCTTTGTCAATCTTCTCTCGATTCTTGAGCAAAATCCCGGAACTAATTGGGCAGATCTTATCGACAACGTTGACGTCGCTCCCGATGGCGGAGACGACCTGAGTGACATACTCGACGAGTATGAAGCAGGCAGTTCCAAAGAACCCATCAGAGTGTTGGAGGAAAACGACGATCTTGCTTCATTTCGACTTTAGGAATGCTGCCCGATGAACGAGTTTGATCGCCTGGCAAGGCCCATCCAGAAATGGATCAGGGGAAGAAACTGGACCGCATTGCGCCCTATTCAGGCTGAGGCGATCAACGCCATCTTTGGAAGTGAAGCTGATCTGATCATCGCAGCCGGTACAGCCGGGGGCAAAACCGAGGCTGCCTTCCTGCCGCTCATTTCGCAGGTTTTACAAAGCCCCTCAGAGTCAGGTTTCGATCTGGTCTATATCGGCCCTCTCAAGGCATTAATAACGGATCAGGCAAGGCGAATGGAAGATATTTGCCAGCACGCTTCACTCGCCATAACACCATGGCACGGCGATGTTTCTGCCTCGATAAAGGCTCGTGCAAGGAAGAAGCCAAAGGGAATTCTGCTGATCACGCCAGAATCACTGGAAGCGATGTTCATTCGAAATGGATTGCAGGTTCCTGTGTATTTTTCCCAGACTCGAGCGATTATCATCGATGAGTTGCATTCTCTACTCGATAATGAAAGAGGTGTGCATCTGCGTTCTTTGATGAACAGAATGGAACTGGCTGTAGGTCATCCCATCCGTCGTTTGGGCCTGTCTGCGACACTGGGCGATATGGATCTAGCCCGCACCTATCTCTGCCCAAACAAGCCCGAGCAAGTACAACTCGTTGAAGGTCAAAATGATAGTTCGGAATTGCTATTGCAATTACGTGGTTATGTTCAAGGCTCCATGCAATTTCCCGAAAACAAGAAAACGACCGATGGTTGTGAATGGACAAGGAATGAGAACGATACCGAGCAAGATGAGCATGCCGCCGATAGGGCAATTGCAGAGCACATTTTCGAGAAAATGCGTGGCAAGCGCAACTTGGTTTTTGCCGGAGCACGCAATCGCGTTGAACTTTATGCCGACCTTTTGCGCAACAAATGCGATAATGAACACCTGCCACAGGAATTTTATGCTCACCATGCCAATCTCTCGCGATATGAGCGTAGCTTTGTCGAGGACAGATTAAGCAAGGGAAATTGTCCTACGACCGCCATCTGCACCTCGACACTCGAACTTGGCATCGATATTGGCGATGTAAACTGTGTCGGCCAGATCGGTGCTCCCTTCACTGTCGCATCCTTGCGGCAGAGGCTGGGCCGCTCCGGCCGCCGGGCCGGGCAACCAGCTATCTTGCGGCAATATGCAATTGAAGACTATCTTTCGCCGGGAAGTCATATCGCAGATCGCCTGCGGCTAAATCTATTACGTGCGATTGCAATGATCGAATTACTACTTAATCGTTGGTGCGAGCCGCCAAGTCAGGAAGCGCTGCATCTGTCCACCCTGGTTCATCAGACATTATCTATCATCGCTGAACGAGGAGGAGCATCGGCGAAAAGGCTTTACATCACGCTTTGTCAAAAAGGACCCTTTCGAAAGGTAAGTCCGGACTTGTTTGGCAAGTTGCTGCGTTCTCTTGGAGATCCAGAGATTGGACTCATCGAACAGGCCGATGGTGACTTGCTGCTATTAGGGCCAAAGGGTGAAAAGCTCGTTGAGCATTATAGTTTCTATGCAGTGTTCAAAACGCCTGAGGAATATCGCCTCTTGCATGACGGTAAGGAAATCGGCACTTTGCCGGTGGACATGGTCCTGAACAAAGGATCTCAGTTGATATTTGCTGGCCGTCGCTGGGAAGTGATTGAGATCGATATAACCAGCCGGGCCATTCTCGTTATACCGTCACAATCTGGCACGCCTCCAAAATTCGGTGGCGATCCGGGACTGATAGATGACAAGGTCGTCAGCAAGATGCGGTTTGTGCTTGCAGATAGCTTTGTCCCGCAATATCTAGACAAGACTGCCGTCGCTCTATTGGAAGAAGCCCGTTCCAACTATCAGAGCTACCGGCTCGATAAATCCAGGCTTATCTCTCAAGCTGATGGTAGTCACATCCTCTCAACCTGGCGCGGCACGGTCAAGACCTGTAGCCTGGCCTTGGCACTCCAGACCCTTGGCTTCAAGACATCTCTCTATGATGGCATGATAGAGGTATCCAGCAACCCAGATAATCTGACAATTGAAGATGGATTATGTCAGATAGCTGATGGTCGTCATAACAACATGTTCAGCGAAGATTCCAACCTGATGTTTGAAAAATTCCATCCTTTTCTTACTGAGGAGTTGCTGCGCCTCGATGCCTTGTCCAACAAGCTTGATCAAAGCGCGTTAGCTCCGTTAGCGCAGGAAATCATCGAGGATGCTTGAAAGCAAGGAGAGATCAAAATGCAATCTGAACAGGTACAAATATAGACTTTTTGATCACTTTGTAACGTCCCAGTCTCCTTTGGCTCCCATACTGCGCTAAACGGCAGAAATGGTGCGGGCAAGTCGTCCATTCCGAAGGCAGAGGCCACAGGTTCGAATCCTCCCGGGTGCGCCAATATCTCATAGTTTGCTCGGGCAAAGATCTTGGCTCTGAGAAGTGGAAATATAAACCCGTCTGTAGTTTTCGCCTTCATGAGCCTTGCATACCGATTGATTTCCTGACCCGAGAGGGACTTGAGAGAATGATCACGAGGGCCTGAACGAGTCGCAGATTGTCTTTCGCAGCCAAGTGTGCGCTGGAGAGGTGTCATAGGATTGATGCCACAGCAGCATGATTGGCACTTCCTTCATTTCAACAGGAGGCTTCGCCGTTTCCAGTCCATACATTTTTGCAAAGCGCGTTGCCAGGCTCTCCGGAAGCGTAGCAACCAGAGGCGCATCCTTCAGCAACAGGGGGAAAAGCATGATCCTGGAAGAAGTCGCCACAACATTTATCTTCTGCTCCTCACGCCCCAGTGCCAACCGCAAGGGGTCCGGCTCGCCCTTGCTTTCAGTCACAACGATGTGAGGCAGAGCCTGCCAGCTCTTCAACTCTTTCATGTTTGCCCGATCGATCAGATCGGGATTATAGAGACTAAGAAACTGCTCATAAAACAAGAGCCTGCGTTTGTGATGCGCTCTCCCCTCCAGATAAGCGCCAATAGCGAGATGAATGGTGCCATCATCAAGGGAATCCTGAATATTCAGCGACCCGATGGGAATGAGTTTGAGTTTCAGGTTTGGCGCTTCCTGTCTCACTTTGAGCAGAAGCATGGGAGCAAAATCCGCCTCTCCGACGTCTGGAAGAGCGATTGAAAAGGTCTCCGCGCACTGAGACAGATCGAAAGGCACGTCTTTTCTGAACAACTCGTCAATCTGCGAGAGAATAGAACCCAGCGGCTCCTGAAGGCTTTGAGCATAAGGTGTCTTGACCATATGCACGCCCTGCCGGGTCAGGATCTCATCTCCCAGCAAGGTCCGCAGACGCGCCAGATTGTAACTCATCGCAGACTGGCTGAGAGAAAGACTCTCGGCAGCTTGAGTAACATTGCTGGTCTGAAGCAGAGCCTGCAAGCTCCGCAAAAGATTGAGATCTATCTTTTCCATCAGTCTGACTGATTGTCTATATGACTTGCACTTGTTGGATCTTCATTCCTGAAAGACTTACAGTCAAACAGCGGAAAAAGGAAGAAGTTTGCAAGAAGTTCTGTCCATTTTTGCATGTCTCTGGCGCTTTATCCTTGGCGTGCAAACCGTCTTCGATCGGGAGATCGGAGGATCTGGGAGGATCAACAAGACATCATCTTGAGCCTGTTTCACTCCGATACCTTATCCGTATTCGGTGGAGGGGAGGTTTGCGCCCAAAAGGGGGCATGATGACACCGAGATCTGGAGAGTGATTTTCCCATCAATGAAAAACAACTCGAGATTTGGGAGGATCGAGTGAATCTGAAGTTTTTCTATTTACGGGACACGATTATTCCGACAATCGCAAATATTGCCATCGCCTTCGGCATCGCGTTTGGCCAGACATCGGGCGGCACACACGGCGCACCATTCGAAACGACGTCAGGGGCAATGATCGAATTCATCCCCGGCACATTCATGCCAGCATTTCTGATTGCGCTTGTCGGCACCTTTCTGACGCGCAAGGCAATAAGGTCAGGCGTCATTCCACCGAAATCCGGATCCGTCGCAATCCCCCGGCACAACTGTCTGGTTCGATCTCTTGGAATTGGCTTGATCACAACTCTTGTGATGGTCCCGATCGCCGGGTTCCTTGCTCATGCCTATTTCCCTGACATGACAGCCCGCTCGAGCATCATTCTGCTGATGTGTGTGGACGCAACAATCCTTGGGCTGATTGTAGCCCCGCTCACCATCACACTGGAAAGATTAACCCACCAAACCATTGAGTTGGCTGCTCAGGCGAGCTCGTAACGAAACAGTGTTTCCGAAAAAGAGGTTATAAAATGACGCAACACGCACAACCGCAACAGGACTTTGATCTGGAAGCCTATCTGGCGCTGACACCCGAGAAAGCCTCCTTGCCGGCTCTCACTGTTGAAGAAGAAGCCGGACCTTTGGCCAAATATTTTCACGAGACGATTCCAACACCGGACCCCGAGCATTTGGCCATGATGGCCGAGCCTTGCGATCCGGCAAAGGCAATCGGTCCCGAACAGCTTAACGACCTTCTCGATCCCGGTTATCTGGAAACCGAAACGGGTTGGTGCAATCTGGAAAATGGCGCAGGCTTCATTGCAAACAGGATGTTCTATCCCAATGCAACCGCCGAGATGTTCGATTGGTGGTTCGCCTGGCATCCAATGCAAGATCTGCGCTATCGTATCTGGTATCCGGACTATCATGCAGGCACCAAGATCTCACCCCAAGACCGTGCCCGCCTGATGGATGCAAGCATTCCCCTGTCCGAGCGAAATCAGGGATGCGTTCATCATGTCACAGAAAATACTGGCTGCGGCATGGAAAATATCGCGATTCATTTTCTATCGCCCGAAGACATGGGCTTTGACATGTCGCGCTTCAAGCGCCCCAACATCGCGTCTTTTGCCGGTGGCTTCGGTCTCAGCGCCCCTGTCATCAGAAAGAAAGACACAATACCAGCCCCAGCCATCATGTGCCACACCTTCAGAGAAAAGGATGGCGGACTGGAGCATCGCACCCGCTTCTGGCTCGGCTATCTCATCAAGGACAAGAGACCTGAACTGATGCTCCCACCGGGCATTGCCATTCCTCCATTTGTCATCAAGGGTCTTGCCGAACATTGCGTACACGAATTTACCCGTCTTGGTGAAATGCTGCCCCGCATCCATGCGGAACTCGGCGCCGGTCCCATCGCATAGAACACGATCAACGCTTGGAGAAAAAACATGAAAGTTGCCGTTATCGGTCATACTGGCATGGGTGGGTCTGCTCTCACCCAACAGCTATTGTCTCGCGGTCATGAAGTGACGGGCCTGTCACTTGATGCCGAAAAGGTCCCCTCCCGCAATGGCCTGACCAGCGTCCGGGCCGACATATTCGATGTGCCCGATCTGACCGAAAAGCTCAAAGGGCACGATGTGGTTGTCTCAATCTTTTCCGGCGGTCACGAGGTCGATCTGAAGGTCTATTACCGTCAGGCAGAAGGAACGCGCCGCATCATCAAGGCATTCCGCGATGCCAAGGGCAAATATCTGATGTATGTCGGAGGCGCAGCCAGCCTGTTTGTCAAACCCGGACTTCAGATGTTTGACGATCCTCGCTTCCCGCGCTGGTATTTCGGCGTCCAACCCGCCGTTCATCTACGCTGGCTGGGCGACATCACCGGCGAAAGCTTCTTCTATGATGCCGCCGCACGCAAGGAGAGCGGAGAAATCAAACCGGGGCAATCCGATCAAGTCCTCGAAGACTGCGTCAAGAACTGGAAGCAGGTCCCTCTGCTTGAAGGGTGTCGCATAGCGCTGGATCTATTCGAAGGGCGCAGTGATTTCACATGGAGTTTCCTCTCGCCACCATGGCTTTATCGCCCAGGCACCGGGAGCGGAAAGTACGAACTCAGCGTCGATTATATGATATTCGAAAATGGTGTCCCGACCGGCATTGCCGTTCCCGACCTGGCTTTGGCGCTGGCCGACGAAGTTGAAAATCAGGCTCTTGTCCATAAGCATTGGACAGTTTATGGCACCCAGATCGATTGATCATATGGGACAACGCGCGTTCCGGGCATGCGGACCCCCGTAGAACAGAAGCGAGCCGGCGTCGGCATGACGCCGGCTCACAAATGTCCTTTCACATTCCTGTTCCAGATATCAGGCCTCGCGGATCTTCTGAAGCGCCTGAGCCAGACCCGCCTTCAGATCATCTCCATCTTCAAGCTCGATTTGCGCCGAGCGGGCACCCATGACATTGCCAGTCATTTTGCTGAAAATCTCACGGCGTGAGGAAGCGCAACGGTCCTGAGACCCCGGACCTTGCCTTGATGAAAATCCGCCGGATCACATCAGCAGAAAGGGTGGAGATCTGTCACATCGGCAAACATCACTTCGAGCCCGTCACTTGTCCAACGATAAAAATGACTGCAAACAAAAGGAAGATGAGCAAGGCAACGTTATAGCGGAAAGGAGAGGCATTCTTTTGTGATCTCGGTTGGCCGACGTAGCCATTTTCATGCATGAGATCAAGATTATGCTGCGCGTCCTTGTCCCCTTGCGCGGCAGCGAGCCCGTAATAATGCGCAGCCTTGTTGAAATCCTTATTCAATCCACCCCGACCATGCTCATACATGAAACCAAGATCAAACTGCGCTTCTGCTTGTCCCTGATCAGCTGCAAGCATGAACAATTGAGCTGCTTTTGCCATGTCTTCTTCAAGACCGCCACCACCAACATAATAGTTGTAGCCCAGATTGGTTTGCTCTTCGGCAGTCCCCTGCTCGACAATACGCCTGAATATCTGCTCTTCATGTTCACCGTCACTGGCCGATCCAGTTGCATCATCTTGCGTAGCGATGCTCTCCCCGTCTCCGACAATCTGATAGCCTTGATCAAGAGCAAGCCTTTTCAGGCGTTGAGCCTCCGTCTCGTCCTTGACCAGCCCTCCCTCGCCTTTTTCATACATCAGACCAAGGCGATATTGCGCATCCGCAAGTCCCTGATCGGCTGCCAGACGGTAGCAATAAGCGGCCTTGACAGCATCAAGCTCGAGCCCACCCTCACCATGCTCATACATGAAGCCCAGATTGAATTGAGCACCGCTCTGCCCCTGCTCCGCAGCAAGCGAGAATAATTGCACCGCCTTTGCTTCGTCCTTTTCCAGACTACCAGCGCCGGTATAATACCACACACCCAGATTATTCTGAGCATCCGCATATCCCTGATCGGCTGCGAGCATATAAAACCGGGTCGCCTCGCCATCGTCTGCTTCAAGGCCACCATGCCCATGTTCATGCATCATCCCAAGATAATACTGAGCCGGGGCATGGCCGAGTTCTGCTGAACGTTTGAAAAAACGCAGAGTTTCCTTGTGATCTTCTTCATAGATGCCCTTGCCGAGATAATATTGTTCACCCCATTTGAAGAGCTTTTCTGCTTCCTTTTGCCTTTTTACCAGATCGTCAGGACTATCCTGTTCACCATCGCTCTTTGTGAAAACTGGGTCATCCTGTGCTTGACTGGGGAGATCACTCTTTTCCGGCAAGATTGGCGGCAGCTGATTGCCTGCGACAAAAATCGGAGTTCTTGAAATATGCTCCGTCACATTGCCCGGCGTGTGGCATTCGGGAACCACCCCGTCCCTGCGCTTGTATCTGAGGCCAATATAGTCCGTTATTTCCTTGTGCAGGTCTTCAAGCGAGAGATAAGCAGGCGGATGGCCCGACTCGCCTGAAAGAACGGCGATCATCGCGCCGGTGAACATCGTCAACCCGCTCCCATCATCACCCACAGCGGCTTTTTCCTTGCTGGCGGCGGCGAGAATTGCTCGGCCCTTGGCAACAAACAAAGCATCGATCTGCTGCTTGATCATCTGGATGGGTCTGACAAACTGAAAATGTTTTACTGCGGCACCCGCATAGCAAGCATCGATAATGAAGTAGATACGCTTGTTGCAGAAATTGGAGTTATCGATCAGATACTCGAAATCCTCCATCACGATGGATCTGAAGGATTCCTTCTTATTGATATTATTCTTCAATAGCAGGCAGTATTTCTGATCGTTATTGCCCGAATAGGTGCCATGTCCGCAATAATAGATGATCAGATCATTGATGTCGGGATGGTCTTCGACATGCTGTTCGATTTGATCGACAATGCGATCAGCCCTCAGATCGGTGTTGAACAGATCAAGGATTTCAACCTTCTGGAAAACCGAATGAGCCGACCTCTCTGAAAACAGCCTTTTTACCGCTTCCGCGGAGTTTTTCAGATTCGGGTTATCAAGCCCATCATCCGGCATGTTGGGAAACTCACTTGCCCCGAGAATAACGACACCAAGCGCGTTCAACTCCGTCATTCGCCTGATCTCATTGTCAGGCCGTGACCCAAGAATGATTTCCTGATTGTCTCTTTTCCAGATTCGTCCTCTGGTATTGTATTTTTTGAGAAGGGCCTCGATTTTCCTCACAAGAACCCGGCCTGTTTCGTTGGCCGCGCCCTTTATGACTTCAAACCCCAAATCTCCAAGAATTACACCCGCACCACCAAACAGCAGGGACGCTCCGAGACTTTGATCACTCGGATTTTCGCGATAAAGACGAAGAGCAAAATCCTGCTCACCGGCTTCAAGCAGATCCTTTTCCAGCTCCCGCCGCATTTCCATGGCAAGAACCGACGCTTCACGATGAGAAAGGTCTGGGAAAGAAATGACGACTGTATCATCCGAATGACTACGCATGAATACACCCATTGAGAGTCCTGAATAATGAATTGGCTTCGATCATCAAGCGTAACACCGCCTAAAACAGTCAAGAGCAATCAAAAAATTGTTTGGCAACCTCAAATAGCTAAGCACTAAACAGGACGATTTTCTACAACTATTCGTCCAAAAACAGAGCATCCCTTCGGGCTCTTTTAAACTATGCCTAATTTCACTCGTTAATTTCGTACTATTACTTACAATATTGCGATAAACTCAATATATGCCCAGCATAGAAAGCGCTGCCTGCAAGACCTGCCACACGAAGGTAGGAAGGGCTTGGTCCCCGCGTTTGGTTGCCTTTTTCCCCATCGCTATTTGGTAGAATATACAAGGGTAAAAACTTATACCTAGACTGCCAAACCCAATTGCTTGTTCAATAGATCCGACACAACCGCCAGAATAATTGCTTCAACATCAATAGAACACAATTCTGCTTCGTAACTATCGGGCCGCCGCCCACGCAATCAGATCCATTCAATCCTCTCAGTCTCGGCGCATGAATGTTTCTGTCTCCTGATCGTTCTAACAAACTGAAATCAATATGAGCTTCACTCATTTAAAAGCCCTCGAATATGAAAGCATCCACATCATCAGAGAAGTAGCCTCTGAATTTCAGAATCCAGTTATGCTCTACTCGATCGGCAAGGATAGCGCAGTGATGCTGCATCTTGCCCGCAAAGCCTTCTACCCCTCCCGTTTGCCCTTCCCGCTCATGCATATCGATACAAGCTGGAAATTTCGCGAAATGATCGAGTTTCGCGACAAGATGGCCAAGGACTATGAGCTCGATCTGATTGTTCACACCAACGAAAGCGGGTTGGCGCATAATGTGAATCCCTTCACTCACGGCTCTTCGCTCTACACTCAAATCATGAAGACAGACGCTCTCAAGGAGGCGCTGACTGCTCACAAATTCGATGCTGCCTTTGGCGGAGCGCGGCGCGATGAGGAGAAGAGCCGGGCAAAGGAACGCATATTCTCCTTCCGGACAGCCAATCACGGCTGGGACCCCAAGAACCAGCGCCCGGAGCTTTGGAACCTGTTCAACACGCGCATCAAACCCGGAGAAAGCATTCGCGTCTTCCCCCTGTCCAATTGGACCGAACAGGACATCTGGCAATATATCATGCTGGAGAAGATCCCCATTGTTCCGCTCTATTTTGCCAAGGAACGCCCTGTCGTTGAACGGGACGGCACCCTGATCATGGTTGATGATGACCGCCTGCCACTGAAAGATAATGAAGTCCCGCAAATGAAGCTGGTGCGCTTCCGCACACTTGGTTGCTACCCCCTCACCGGTGCCATTGAAAGCCCGGCCACAACTCTCGAAGCGATCTTTGAGGAAATGCTGGTGGCCCGGACATCCGAGCGGCAAGGTCGCATGATCGACCACGATGACAGTGCTTCAATGGAGAAAAAGAAGCGGGAGGGCTATTTCTGATGACCGACATCGCAACTGGAAATATCTCTGCCGCTGACGGCAGACGCCTTTCTCAAAGCGAGGACAAGCGCGATATCCTGCATTTCTTGACATGCGGCAGCGTTGATGATGGCAAATCCACCCTGATCGGCCGCCTGCTTTATGACAGCAAGACCATCTTTGAAGACCAGATGTCGGCACTTGAAGCCGTCAGCAGAAAACATGGCACCACCGGGGAAGATATCGATCTGGCCTTGTTGCTCGATGGCTTGCAGGCAGAGCAGGAACAGGGCATTACAATTGATGTCGCCTACCGCTTCTTTGCAACCGACAAGCGCAAATTCGTTGTCGCCGACACCCCCGGCCATGAGCAATATACCCGCAACATGGCAACCGGCGCTTCAAACTGCGATCTGGCCGTCATCCTTATAGATGCCCGCAAAGGGGTTTTGACCCAAACCCGCCGCCACAGTTTCATCAACTCTCTTCTTGGTGTACGCCATGTCGTGTTGGCAATCAACAAGATGGATCTGGTGGACTATTCCCAAGCGACCTTTGACGGGATTCTCTCCGACTATCAGGCGCTCGCCGAAAGCTTTGATTTCGACAGCATCATGGCCATTCCGATATCGGCACGTTTTGGCGACAATGTCGTTGTCCAAAGCAACAACATGGCCTGGTATCAGGGTCCAAGCCTCATGAGCTATCTTGAAACCATCGATGTCGCGAAAGCAGACCGTGCCCTGCCTTTCCGCTTCCCGGTTCAGTGGGTCAATCGTCCCAATCTCAACTTCCGTGGATTCTCGGGCACCGTCGCATCAGGCCACGCCCGCGTTGGCGACGAGCTGGTTGTTGCCAAATCGGGCAAGACATCACGGATCAAATCCATTGTCACCATGGACGGTGACCTTGAAGAACTCGAAGCAGGCCAAGCCGTCACACTCACCCTGGAAGACGAAATCGATATTTCCAGAGGGGATATGCTTTCTGCCAGTAAACAACGCCCATGCGTAACAGATCAGATCTCGGCCCATCTCATCTGGATGGACAACGCGCGGCTCCTGGTCGGACGCCCCTATCTTGTCAAAATGGGAACCCAGCAGGTGCAGGCAACTGTGACGGCGCTGAAACACAAACTCGACGTCAACGACTTCTCCTCACGAACAGCAGGCAAAGCGCTGGAAATGAATGAAATCGGTTTGTGTAACCTGTCCTTTGCCGAACCCTTGGCCATGGATGCCTACGAGGAAAATCGGAATACAGGGTCATTCATCCTGATTGACCGTTTCTCCAACCAGACGGTAGCTGCCGGCCTTGTTCGCTTTGGTTTGCGCCGCGCCGACAATATTCACTGGCAATCCGTGGATGTCGACAAGTTCGCCAGATCGAAAGCCTTGGGGCAACGGCCCAGACTACTCTGGTTCACCGGTCTTTCAGGATCTGGCAAATCGACAATCGCCAACCTGGTTGAGAAGCTGCTGCATCAAGAAGGGAAGCACACTTATCTGCTTGATGGCGACAATGTGAGGCACGGCCTTAACCGAGATCTTGGCTTTACCGATATTGATCGGGTCGAGAATATTCGCCGCGTCGGCGAGGTTTCAAAACTGATGGTTGATGCCGGTCTGATTGTTCTGTCCGCCTTCATCTCCCCTTACAGAGCCGAGCGTCAGCTCGCTCGGGAAATGCTTGAGGAAGGTGAATTTGTCGAGATCTTTGTCGATACGCCTTTGGAGATCTGTGAAGCCAGAGACGTAAAAGGCCTCTATGCCAAGGCACGATCTGGCGCGATCAAGAATTTCACTGGCATAGACGCCCCGTACGAAGCGCCACTTGACCCTGACATCCACCTCAAGACCGATGAAATCTCTGCCGAAGAGGCTGCGGCCAAGATTGTGGCCTACCTGATGGAAACAGCTGGATGATATCTGCCAAGAGGGCCTTGTCCGGCCCTCTTTCACACAGGGGCTGCCGCCTCAAGCAGCCTTGGGCAAGGTCTCGAATATGCCCTCAAGCAATGGCTCGAACTTGCGCCATGACTGCGAGCTCCCTTTATAGACCTTTTCTCTCACCTGCTGGTTCGAGACAGTGCGCACCACACGTTTGTTTTTATGCGGAGACAAGCAAGAGCTTTCCCAATCAAGCTGCAAATGCTTGATAAGGCGTCTCGTTTCCTTTTCCTGATCATCGGTCAGCGCATCATAGTCGACCTCGAAAATCTGGTCCCCGAACATCTCTTTCCAGTAAGCCATCAGCTTTTCATAAAGCCCGTAATATTTCACCGTGCTCTCCAGATCGTAGCTGTATCCCAGTCCGTTTGCCACAAAATAGGATTTGAAGTTCGACCAGCAAATCGCCGCTGCATCCCGCTTGATATGAAGAATGCGCGCCTCGGGCAGCGCAGCAAGAATAAGACCGATATGCAGAAAATTGTGGGGCATCTTGTCAGTGACGAAGGGTGCGCCTTTCGACAGCCCTTTTATCGCGTTGAGATAATTTTGCCTGAATGCATGGAGCGCTTCGGGGCTCGCAGCCTCCGTTCCCAAACTCAATTTCTTGCCGAATTTGGAGACAAACTCCAATTCCCCGGCTCCCTTGACCAGAGAATGGCTCGAAATGATCTGCTCAACGAGTGTTGTGCCGGATCGCGGCATACCAAGAATGAAAATCGGCGTAACGGATCGGTCAGCAGGGCCGATTTGCAAGGTTGACTCCTTGATGGACGGGGCCGCCTTTTCGATATTTGAAAATGTCTCTTCATTTCGCCTGAAATCATAACCAAGCTGCTTTTGTCTCAGGTGCCCGCCAGCTATGTAGTTTTTCAGAGCACATTCCAGATTACCGATATCCTCGCACATTTTCGCCGAGGTGTAGTGCAAGAGGCATCTGGCTTCTAGCGACTGGTTGGGATCCTTGAGGAACTGCTCAACCTGCACGATTTGAGGATCCTGAGGAGTATATCTGGTGAGCCGACTGATGCCGAAATGAACTTCGGCATAATCGGGCTTGAGAGAAAGCGCTTTGCGAAAGGCCTCGAGAGCCTGCTCTTTATTGCCAAGCGTCTCATTGATAATGCCAAGATTGCTGTAAGCCTTTGCATAGTCTGGCCTGATCGATAGCGCCTTGTTGCAAGACTCGATCGCATTCTGAAAGTCTTCAAGTTCGAAATAGGCATGGCCAAGACTGTTATGCGCCACGAAGAAGTCGGACCGCAACGCGATTGCCTTTTCAAATGACGAAACCGCCTCTTCAAATTCCTTCAACTCGCAAAGAACCGTTCCCAAGTCATGATGAGCCTCGGGAATGTCCGAGCGAACCGCTATTGCATTGGCATAGGCATCCCTTGCCTCACTCAGTTTTCGTTGCTCTTGCAAAGCATGACCCAAGTTGTAAAGAGCCTCGGGAAACTCGGGTTTGAACTCCAATGCCTTCCGATAAGCAGCCTCCGCCTCTGCAAACTTTCTCTGCTTCTGCAAGACGTTACCGATATTGTTATGAGCCTGGGCCAGATCCGGCTGGATGGACAGCGCATTTTCAAAGGACAGTCTGGCCTCTTCGAGTTTTCCCAAAAACTGGCAGGCATGTCCCTTGTTCAGATGTGCTTCAATATGGTCAGGTTTGCTCGCCAATGCCTTATCGAATGCCTTGACCGCATCTTCAAACTGCCCCGTCTGCATATAGGCAAGCGCAAGAATATTGGATACGAGAAAATTCTTGGGCTCGATCTTCAGGATCGACCTTGCACCCTGAATGACTTCCCTGAACCGCTTTTGAGCAAACATCTGTTTGAGAAGATCGATGTCACGATCCAGACTCGTACCCTCGCCGAGATTAGCCCCCCGGCTGCCCAACGCCATCAGACCTTTCATGGCTCTTTTATTGTTGGGATAATCTTGCAGAACAAGCTCGTAGTTTTCCCGTGCCTCTGCGAACTTACCCTTCTTGGCGAGAGAATTTGCTTTTCTTAAAATATTGTCGACTTGGATCTTCGCCATTGACACTCAATTCCTTTTTCGAAAATGCTGACCCCTGTCAAGATTGCGGGGTCTTGACTCATCGGGATCGCAGGAATTGACTCTGCAATAATGTCCTTGTTGTGTTCAATTGGACTAGCGTTTAGGCCGATATGCGCACTTTTCTCGCCTTTATGTCTAAAAAGACACCGACAGACATTTGCAGAAACACTTTAACAGCACTGGTCGGCCGGTTGCAAAAGAGACGACAACCTCTCTGACATCAACAGCAGGACTGGCCATCCGGACACGGGACGGCCAAGCCAAGATTTTTTGCCTGAAGCAGCCTCATCGCACGGGAACATTTTGCACGCAGAAATATTCCGGACTGTTCAATTCCCGCATGCCGATCACATATTTACCCGGTTTGCTAAGCCAGTCACTGGCCTTCACATAGCCCGCCTTGGTTGTCCAGATTTTGTATCGGCTGCAAGCCAGAAAAGCATAGACCGTGCTGACGGACGGATGAAACCGCCTCACATCAGCTTCACGATCATAATAGATTTTGGAACCAAAAGAGAATTTGACATATTTGGGTGCGGGAGCGGATGTCCCGAAATCGAAAACCAATTGTCCGGCCTGTGCCGAACCGAACATCGACAGAGCCAGCAATGAAGTGAGCAACAGCTTTTTCATAAATCACCTATTCACGCCCCGGCCTTGCGGATGGCGCCAGTCGTTCCTGTCCATTTATCAAGCTCATGGCAAGCCAATTCCATTTTACCTAATTTTACCAGAAGCTTATACTGTCACAATCTACCGATCCAAGCGCCAAGACAATCGGTCAGATGTACCAGAACCGGCAGGCTTTCCGCCGCAAATCAGGAAAAAGCGTGAAGAAGGAGGCCGACTTTGCTCAGCTCCGTATCAACAGAAGAAACCGAAGAAGAGCACAATCCGTCAACGGCAGGGTGTCGCGGTGATTACGCAGCGGTAAGGCGAGGTGACATGCCGGAACATGGGATTGCAGATGATTTCCGGATTTTGTGCTTTCTCAAAATCCGCATAGTCGACACCTGCCAATTTTTCAGCTTCCTTGTGCCAGGTAAACATCGCAGCGGCTCGTGCCCTTGCCGACCTGCTTTCGTCAGGCACATCACCGGTCAGATTTTCTGCAATCCCTGATGCCTCGATCCGCATGCGAAGACACTCATTGCCCGCAGCATTGCTCGCGACCGGAGCACAGAGACACAAAAAGACAATAGCGCTTGGCACCGATCCAAGCTTCGGCAATCTATTCTGCATAGGGACCCCTCCCGCAAGCGAAAAGCCAAACTGCCCACTTCGTGATCTGACAGGATGGTTTCTCAACCAATCAAACGATTTCAAGTCTGCCGAACCTGCCGCCCAATGTCGAGCAGACAAATGGTCCCGGACGCAGGCAACCGGCGCCTTTCCGATTGCCGAGCCACCCAATAAAAAAGCGCACGATCTTGCCAAAATGGGCAATCCTGTGCGCTTCCTCTGATGCTGAACGAACAGCAATCCATAGTCGCCCCCTGTCAGGAGCCCATCAAGCCTACTCGATCAGAATAGCCCTGAAATCATTGACATTGGTCATGGTCGGCCCCGTGACAACGCTGTCTCCCAGCGCTTCAAAGAAACCATGTCCGTTGTTATTGGCAAGCTCCTTGCGTGGGTTCATGCCCTTGTCAAAGGCCCGCTTGATGGTGTCCGGCGTGGCAATCGCTCCGGCAATTTCCTCGACCCCATCAACCCCATCGGTGTCACCGGCAAGGGCATGAACGCCCTCAAGTCCATTAAGCCCGACGGCGAGGGACAGAAGAAACTCGACATTACGCCCGCCGCGTCCATCCCCTTTCAGGGTCACCGTGGTCTCGCCACCCGAAAGCAGCAGGCAGGGTTTTTCGAAAGGCTGCCCCTTGGTCACAATCTGACGGGCAAGACCGGCCATGATCGTGCCCACATCGCTTGCCTCACCTTCAAGACTGTCGCCCAGAATATGGGTTGTCACGCCTGCATCACGCGCAACCTTGGCAGCCGCCTCAAGCGCCAACTGAGGGGCCGCGACAATATGGGCCTCACACCGCGACAATTTCGGATCACCGGGCTTGAGGCTCTCGCTTTTCGAGCTTTCAAGAGCAGCCATGACGCTGGCAGGCAAGTCCAGCTTGTAACGCTGCACGATTTCCAGAGCGTCGTCACGTGTCGTCGGATCGGCAACCGTCGGACCCGAAGCGATATCCATGGGATTGTCACCCGGCACATCGGAAATCAGCAAGGTTGTAAGCTTGGCAGGATAGCAGGCGGCAGCCAGCCGCCCACCCTTGACAGCCGAGAGATGGCGCCTGAGGCAGTTCATTTCGGTGATGGTCGCACCGCATGCCAGCAGGGCCTTGTTTACGGCCTGCTTTTCCTCAAGCGTAATGCCATCAAGCGGCAGGGACAAAAGAGCGGATCCTCCACCTGAAATCAGACACAGGATCTCATCGTCTTCGGAAAGATCGGACACATAGTCCATCATGCGTCGGGCGGCCAATAGGCCTTGGTCATCAGGCACTGGATGGGCCGCCTCGACTATCTCGATCCTCTCGCATGGCACATTATAGCCATAACGCGTAACCACCAGACCTTCCAACGGTCCATCCCAATGATCCTCCACCGCCTTGGCCATCGCAGCGCTCGCCTTGCCAGCCCCGAGGACGATAAATCGTCCCCGAGGAGGCTCTTGTGGGAGGAACGGAGCAACACAACGCGAGGGTTGCGCTGAACTGATTGCGGCATCAAAGAGCGACCGCAGGAAGGATCTGGTGTCTCGCATTAGGCTACCGTGTGGTTTGCAAGAAGTTCAAGAGCTTTCACCATGGCTGAGTGATCCCATGCCGATCCACCATTGGCCGAACAGGCATTGAACAATTCCTGCGCAGTCGCGGTGTTGGGCAAGCTGATCCCCATGGCTTTGGCATTGCTAAGAGCCAGATTAAGGTCTTTTTGATGCAATTCAATACGGAATCCTGGATCGAAGGTCCGTTTGATCATGCGTTCACCATGAATCTCGAGGATTTTGGATGATGCAAAGCCACCCATCAGGGCCTCACGCACTTTCGCAGGATCAGCCCCGGCCTTAGAAGCAAACAGCAATGCTTCGCTGACAGCTTCGATATTGAGCGCCACGATGATCTGGTTGGCAACCTTGCAGGTCTGTCCATCGCCATTGCCACCAACGAGCGTGATATTCTTGCCCATCAGATCGAACAGCGGCTTGGCTGTTGCAAAGCCTTTCTCCGAGCCACCGCACATGATGGTGAGGGAAGCGGCCTTTGCACCAACTTCACCGCCAGAAACCGGTGCGTCGACATATTCGCAACCAAGATCATTGATCTTCTTGGCAAATTCCTTGGTATCGACCGGAGAGATCGAGCTCATGTCGATGACGGTTTTGCCAGCAGAAATCCCTTCTGCAACACCATTTTCACCGAACAGAACAGCAGCCACATGAGGCGTATCAGGGACCATGACAATAATGATGTCGGATTTTTCTGCCACTTCCTTGGAAGATGCAGCAACGCTTGCGCCTTTTGCCGTCAGGCTTTCAGGCACTTTGCCCACATCAAAGGCTACGATCTCATGACCACCATCCAGGAGATGTTCCGCCATGGGTGCGCCCATGATGCCGGTACCGATAAAACCTACTTTGCTCATAGTGAAAGCTCCCTCTTTGTTGCATGACATGCAACCGTTTAAATGGATTGTTTGTTAAGGCTCTAAAATGCCTCAAGCATTTCTGAATTCGTCAAGTTTGGCCTGGGCACCGGCGCGCATCATTGCACTCTCGGCCCCAAGAGCAACAAATGTGTAGCCCCACTCGAGATAGCGTTTCGCATCAGCGGAAACCGGTGCGAGCGTGCCAATTGGAATACCTTTCGACTTGCAGACGTCAGCGCAATGCTTCATGGCGGACTGAACATCCGGATGGCCCGGATTTCCAAGATGGTCCATGCTTGCGGACAAGTCGGCCGGACCGATGAAGACACCACCGAGATTCTTCACGTCACAAATCTTCTCGATGCGATCAACCGCATTTCCTGTTTCAACCTGAACCAGGGTGCAAACCCTGTCATTGGCTGTTGTCAAATAGGAGGCATCGGCACCGTAAGAGCTGGAGCGCTGAACGGTGGCAACACCACGCACGCCTTCCGGGGGATAACGCATGGCTGCCACAGCGGCCGCAGCTTCATCTTCATTTTGCACATAAGGAACAAGGATCGTGCGGAAGCCGATATCCATGAAACGCTTAATCAGAACGGTGTCATTCCAGGTTGCCCGAACAACCGGTTCGCTGTGACTGCCACGCAGGGCCTGCAACTGCGGAACCAGAGTGGTCATTTCGTTGGGTGCGTGCTCGGCGTCAATAACGAGCCAATCATAGCCGATTGCCCCGATAATTTCCGTTGCCAGATTGCTGGTCAGGCCGATCCAGAGGCCATATTGTTTTTCGCCCTTCGTGATCGCTTCCTTGAAACGGTTTTCCTGTGGGCTGATAAAATTCGTCATCGCTATGACAATCCCCCTTTTGGGTTATTTTCTCAAAACGCTCATTCAGTGAAGGGAATGCGGACCAGACAACCGGCTCAAGGTCGACATCTGCCAACCCTCAAGAGCCTTTCGACTTTCAGTTTCTTACGCACCCGACCGTCCCGATCGTTGGAGGGGAATAAAAGGGACACAAGGATACATTTCCCGAAACTGAAAGCCGAAACCGTGTACGCGATTCCTCCAGAGCCGCCATTGCTCTTCTCGTCACAATTTCTATATTGATCATATTAATTAATCAGCTCAATTTTCAAGGAAAAATTTCAATCCTCGCAAAAACTGCTACAAAATGACCAGTTTCACCCTCCAAATAGTGGCTAAAACCGACCAATTCCACATGATTTGTGGATAGTTGGATTTTCACTTGCAGACCACTCCGAAAAATATAGCATATTAATATGATTTATCCATAATTAGTCAGATCAATAATCTGGCGAACTGGATATGTGTGTATGACCTCAAGACCTGCACGCCAATCGCAAAGTCGGCATTTTCGTAACAGAGTGATCTTTTTCTTGCCTTCCCTGCCATGAAGGGGTCTAAACAAAAAGGGACTGCCGACCAGAACCGAAGCAGCAACAGACAGGACAACAATGTCGAGTGGTGAATTCATAGCGGTACAGACCGGCTCACTCAGTGATCGAACCGTACGGCAGATCGAAAAGATGATATCCGACCGCGACCTGCGACCAGGCGACCGGCTACCGACCGTACAGGAGTTGAGCCAGCGCCTTGGGGTGAGTCTGTCGGTCGTGCGCGAAGCCATCGCATCACTGCGCGCCAATGGCACCATCTTGACCAGACAGGGAGCCGGCATTTTCGTCGCCGAACAAAGCCCGGTTGAAAATCGCGGTCTTTTCTCAGGCGACCTGTCACAAATATCATCGATTGTCGAAATTCTTGAATTGCGCCTCGCCGTTGAAGTTGAGGCCGCAGGCCTTGCCGCAGAAAGACATTCCCTCGCTCAGGAATCGCGCATCTATGAAGCCTTTCAGGATATCGAGATAGCGTGCACCCAGGGACGAACCGGCGAGAGGGAAGACTCGAGATTTCACATCACCATTGCCGAAGCGACCAACAACAGGCGATTCGTCGACTTCCTTGAACAGCTTGGCAACGCGATGATCCCAAGGAGTGAATTGGGCTCTCTGTCTTCGGGCAAACCGAAACAACAGGATTATCTGAACCAGCTTCAGAAGGAACATCTCGCGATCCTCGAAGCCATTTCAAGCGGCGATGTCGAGCAGGCGAGAACAGCAATGCGCAATCATCTGTCCCATAGCCGCGACCGTTACCATCGCCTGATCAAATCCAAGACAGGGTCCCGCTAAATAGCGCACGCCATGTCTGATCCCCGATCAAGCAGTATCGCGCTCCATAATCTCAAATCCGACATCAAGCATTTTATGCTCGACAGGCACACCACCCAACCGGGCAAGCAATGAATTTGCCGCCTGGCGCCCCATCGTCGCGCGATCAATCCTTACCGTGGACAGCGCCGGATAAGTGTGCGCGGCAAAATTCTGATCACCAAATCCGACAATCGCAATATCGTCGGGCACAACGAGTCCCCGCGCCTGCACTTCTGTCAAGACACCATGAGCCAGCGTATCGGAGCTACAAAAAACAAGATGGCCATGCAGACCTGCGTCCAACAACTTGGCAGCGCCCTGTCGACCGAGCTGAAGATTGGAGATTCCGCTGACAAAACTGGTCGGAACGTCAACAATACCGCGATCAAAAAGTACCTTCTTGAAGCTGTCATTGCGTATCTGGGCCCGCTGGTCTTCGGCCGACACAATCGCAAATTTCCTATAGCCCTTGTCATAGAAATACTCAGCGGTTTTTCGGCCGACACTCCTTTGCGAGAAACCAACAACGATATCAAGTGGTGTCGGGGTGATGTCCCATGTTTCAACAATTGGAATATCGGCAGCAAGAAGTTGACGACGACAATTGTTGGAATGCTGAATGCCGGTCAGGAAAATGCCATCGGGACGCCTGCTCAAAACAGCGGTGACAAGACGCTCCTCCTCTTCAAGACTATATCCGACCTCCCCCTGAAGAACCTCGTACCCGGCCTCTTTCATAGGCTTTGCAAAATGTTGAACGGTCTCCGCATAAACGATATTGACCAGACTTGGCACGATCACAGCAACAAGACGGCTCTTGTTGGAGGCAAGTCCCCCTGCCAGCATATTGGGCACATAACCGGTCTGCTCGATCACCTGATTGATACGATCAAGTGTTTTCTTTGCGACTTTGTCAGGATAGTTGAGCGCACGCGATACAGTGGTCGGAGCAACACCCGCCAGACGGGCAACACTTTCAAGCGTTACGCGCTGTGTTCCCTGACGGGTCCTTTTGGGTTCTTCATTCAGAATTTGCTCGTCTGTAACATCTGCCACGTGTCGTATTCCAATTTCCGCCTGTCCCCTCAAAACCATGATTGCCAAGGGCATGGACGAAAAAAGGGAAGCAAGATCTTTACTCTATGTAATCGGAGCGGGATTGAACAGCACCAGATCATTCCGGATACCAAGCTTGTCTGCGGCCGTCATGGACCGCCCACTTGCAATATCCAGTATGAGCCTGAACAGCTCCCATCCACCCTCTTCGACCGAAATCTCACCGGACGCAATTCGGCCCGCATCAATATCCATCAAATCAAACCAGCGAGACGCCAGACCGCTATTTGTCGCGACCTTGATCGTCGGCGTTGTTGGCAGATTATAGGGAGTTCCGCGCCCAGTCGTAAATATATGCATATTCATTCCTGCGGCCAACTGCAAGGTTCCACACACAAAATCGCCTGCCGGGGTCGCGGCAAAGGTCAACCCCTTGCGCCGCAACCTTTCTCCCGGACCGGTAACATCAACAATCGGGCTCGAACCTGACTTCGCGACAGACCCGAGAGACTTCTCAACGATACCGGAGAGCCCTCCGGCCTTGTTTCCCGGCGTCGTGTTGGCAGATCGGTCTGCTCCACCCTTTTGCAGATAGGCATCATACCAGGCCATCTCGCGCACAAGACCATCGACAACATCAGGCGACGCAGCCCGCCCCGGAAGCAGATGAACCGAGTCGCGAACCTCGGTCACCTCCGAAAACATGACGCTGCCACCAGCCCGAACAATCAGGTCGGCAGCAGCCCCGAGCATCGGATTAGCAGTGATTCCTGAAAAAGCATCGCTCCCGCCACATTGCATGCCAACGACCAGTTCAGAGGCCGGACATGTTTCCCGTTGCCGCTTGTCAAGACGCTCAAGATGCATGCGAGCTTGCATGAGAATATCGTCGACTATTGCCGAAAAGCCGGTCAGTCCCTCATCCTGGAGGAACATTTTGCTGGCTTTGTCGTCACCCTCGAGCATGATCATTTCGGGGCGCAATTTCTCGCAGCCCAGACCGACCACCATGACCTCACCACCGAAGTTCGGATTGAGCGCAATATTCTTGATGGTGCGGATCGGGATGACCGCATCCGGCGCATTGATGGCAACGCCACAGCCATAGGAATGGTTAAGAGCAACGACATCATCAACATTGGGATAGAGCGGCAGAAGCTCCTCCCGGATCCGCCTCACGGCATGTTCAACAACACCGGCAACGCACTGGACACTCATGGAAATCCCCAGAACATTGCGCGTTCCCACACTCCCGTCAGCATTGCGATAGCCTTCAAATGTGTAGCCTTCAAGCGGCGGCAGTGCCTTTGGGGGTACAACAGGAGCCTTGAGGCTTTCCAACGCAGGCGGCTCGGGCAACTCGATCATATGCTCGTTGACCCAAGCCCCTTTTGCGAGAGGCTGCTTTGCAATACCGATAACCTCACCATAGCGGATCACCGGACCACCCGATGCGATATCTGCCAGCGCGACCTTGTGCCCGAAAGGAACATTTTCAAGCAAGACCGCGCCGGTATCCAGCTCCGTCCCCGCCGGCAGCCCACCCGCTGTCAATATGATTGAAACATTATCGTCCGGATGCACTTTCAGGCTGGGAACGGATGATGACATGGCTGCCTCTCTTTTCTTATTAGTGTTTTTTCTGCTTGATCAATCCATAGATCGAAAAAGCAACCGATATGGCAATCAGGATCCAAAGCACAACAGCAATCGGGCTTTTCGTGAAAAAGACCGTCAGAGTGCCGAAAGATTCAAGACTTTTGACGAAATAGACTTCCGCTTGCTTGCCCAGAATGAAGCCAATGATGAAGGGCGCGACTTCAAGCCCGACCTTCTGGCCCAGGAAACCGAACAAACCAAAGAAAAGCAGCGTCCAGACATCGAACATGATGCCGAAATTGATCGCATAAGCCCCGACCACACACATCATGATAATGCCGGGATAAAGCAGATATTTCGGAATGGTGATAACCTTGACGATGTAGCGGATCGCAAAGAACATCACGACAAACATCACGATATTGGCAAAAAGCAGGGCCACCATCATGGTGTCCCAGGTTGCCAGATTGTTGCCAATGAACAAGGGCCCCAACTGAATGCCCTGAAGAGTGAAGGCCCCGATCAACACAGCGGTTGTCGAGTCGCCCGGAATACCCAGAGAGAGCAGCGGAATGAGCGCCCCACCGGTCAGGCCATTGTTGGAAGATTCCGAAGCGATCACACCCTCAGGCGCACCTTTGCCCAATTTTGACGGATCCTTGGAAAAATTCTTCTGCTGGGTATAGGCCAGCACCGAAGCGGCCGACCCGCCAACCCCTGGCAACATGCCAACGAAGGTGCCCAGGCTGCTCGAACGGATCAGATTGATAATCTGGCCCTTGAAGACAGACAAAGAAAAACCCGCCCCGCCATTGAGGTCCAGTTTCTTGCCCTTGCCGATCTCTTCCCTGATGCCTCCTTCGGCTTCTTGCAGGATTGTGCCAAGGCCAAACAGACCGATCAAAACCGGCAACAGGGAAAAGCCGCTTTCGAGATACTCTTCCATCCAGCCCATCATCAGCCGATATTCGCCATTGCCCCCAAATGACACATCATATGTACCGATCAGGCTGAACCAGACACCGAGCACACCACTGAAAATCCCGAGCAGGAGATTGCGCGACAATGAAGCAATCACCGTAAGGGCAAACAGAATGATCAGAAACTTCTCGATATAGGAAAACTTGATGGCAAAATCGGCCAGTGTCGGCGCAAACAGGAACAGAACAATCGTGCTGAACAGACCACCGAACAGAGATGCCGTAATACCGGTTTTGAGAGCGCGTTCCCCCTCCCCTTTCTGGGTCATGGGATAACCGTCAAAGGTCGTCGTGATGGATGAAGGCGTACCTGGTATGTTGAGCAGGATCGCGGGTACGAGCCCCCCGGAAATCCCGCCAACATAAAGGCCAAGCAACAGCGCAAGACCATTGGTCAGATCCAGCGCATAGGTCATCGGCAAACACACAGCCACAGCCATGGTTGCGGTCATGCCGGGGATAGCTCCGAAAATGATGCCGACCACGACGCCGAAACCGATCAGAGCGAAGAACATGGGCGACAGATAAGATATAAATTCCATGATTCAGCCTACTTTGTTCGAATCTCAAGGCAACGTGATGTTGAACATTTGCGCGAGCACATACCAGGCCACGGTGGGCGATATGATGGAACTCAGCGTGATCGTGACAAGTTCGCGACGCCCCGGTTCATGCACATATAAAATGGACAGCAGGAACATGAAGGGGATTGAGGTCAGCAGAAAGCCAAGCCCCATATTCGGGAAGAAATCACCAACGGTTTCCATCAGGGAAAAGTAGATGATCGTCAGCACGATCGTGCCCAGGAGCCGCATCCAGTCAGTTTTCGACTTTTTGGCTGTTTGATTGTCCTTGCGATCTTTCAAAGAACGCACAAAGGCAGGACCTTTTGTGAGGGCAATCAGGACGATGAGGATCAACAAGATCCAGTGAATGATATTGGGAAAGAAGAGATGCGATTGACTAAAGTCAATCGATACCTTCAGAAGAGAGCTTCCTTCAGCCACGGCGGTGTCTCCTATGGAGATGCTTTGGACTTGGATTGTTCTGATTATCTCGATCTAACGGATCCAGCCAAGAGTGTCTTCCTGGCTGGATCCCAGTCTTTTTACAAGGATCAAATCTTAGCGAATGCTGTCGATGATGACCTCGTAGCGATCCATTTTCGCTTTCAGATAATCAGCAGCCTCTGCGGAAGGCTTGAAGTTCGGAATGAAGAAGGAATTCTTCTGGGTTTCCTGAATTTTGCCTTCGCCATAGATTTCAGCCAGAGCTTTGTCGAGAGCTTCAACAAGGGCAGGATCCATCTTCTTGTTGTACAGGAAGAAGAATTCTTTATCGAAGGTGAAGTCTTTTTCGCCATCAAGGGTAACGGACACTTTTGGAGACACATATTCAAGCAGGTCAGCCTGTGTGGTTGCCCCCATGCCTTCAGCTTTGGTCTGTTTGATGGTTTCTTCGCGAGCGGTCAGCCAGACAAAGCGCATGGCTTTCTGGTCTTCGGCAGGCAATTGGGTATATTGCTCGTTTGACTGAACAGAGCCCTGGATCAGGTCGGCCTGACCATCAAACAGAAGCTGGTTCTTGTCGGCCTGAGAGCCTGTATTGACTGCAACCAGATTGCCTTCCTTGCCAGGATAACGCAGTTTGATTGCGTTTTTCAGAGCCGAATAGCCGATCTCAGAAACGCCGCCGGGCTGAATGGCTACACGGATTTTGGCATCGTTGGCACAAGCCTGAATGATATCTTCAAGTGTTTTGTATGGGGAGCTCTTCGGCACCAGATAGGCATTGCCCGGGTTGATGGCAACAGTTGGGCCAACGGTGAAATCTTCAAAAATGTTGAAGTAGCCTTTCACACCATAAAGGAAGCCGAGATAGGACTGATCATGGAAAATCATGATCGTGCTGCCATTGGACATGCGACGCAAGGTCTTGAACGCAGCACTGGCGCCAACAGCATCCACTTTGACGTTGATGCCGAGCTTTTCAGCCATGGCCTGAGCCACGATTGCCGAGTTCTGATAGGTATCACCACCGGTTGATTTCGACCCGATTACGATACGCAAATTGTTAGGGATCTTTGCATCAGCAGCAACTGCCTGAGATCCAGCAAGCCCCATGAAGGCGCACATTGCCATTGCAAGGCCAGTTTTCATAAATTTCATAATTCTCTCCCTTTCGAACACCAAGATTGGGTCCCGTGACCGAAATCACTCCGAACAATCGGCGCTATCTGATGTTCAATTATGGCGACACATTTCGTGCACCAATCCTCCTTTAGCCTCGAAATTCGGACACGTCCCGTCACAAACAGGGCGGCGTCCGATTTTGAAGCCTCGCAGCGTTTCAGATCTCCTACCGATGAAAACGCTGTCATTAAATACTAAGACCAGGTCAACCAAACTGTCAAGAGGTCTAAAACACTCCACCATGCATTCTCAAAATTCGGCAGAAACCATAGGATTTAAGTATTAGTTGCCGACATCTATCCACAGAAAAAGGACACAAACAAAATAATGGTTGCGCTTTCATTAGTTGTTTGTCGAAATAGGGACAGTCCCGTTTGACATGCTGACCCTGGGTCAACCGGAGGCAACAGGAGGAATAACAAGATGGTAGCGTCTGATGCATTCGGGACAGGTTCCCCGAAGGTAACTGGGATGCGTGTTCTGCCCGTCGCAGGGCAAGACAGCATGTTGCTGAATTTGAGCGGAGCCCACGCTCCCTACTTCACGCGAAATGTCGTACTGCTGGAAGATGAAACCGGACATATCGGTCTCGGCGAAGTGCCGGGGGGTGAGAAGATCCGACAAACCCTGGAAGATGCGATTCCGCTCGTGGTGGGACAACCAATCGCGACGATGAACAGCGTTCTGGGCAAGATGAACGACACCTTCGCGGCCCGCGACAAGGGCGGCAGAGGCACGCAGACATTCGATCTGAGGATAACGATCCACGCACTGACGGCGGTCGAAGCCGCAATGCTTGATCTGCTCGGCCAGTTTCTGAACCTGCCCGTTGCAGCGCTTCTGGGCGAAGGTCAGCAGCGCGACAAGGTCCGTATGCTGGGATATCTGTTCTATGTTGCCGACAGAAACAAGACCACCCTGCCCTATCGTTCCGAACTTGACGCCTCCGATCCGTGGTTACGCCTGCGCAACGAAGAGGCCATGACCCCTGAAGCGATTGTTCGTCTGGCTGAAGCGGCCTATGAGCGTTACGGCTTTGAGGATTTCAAACTCAAGGGCGGCGTGCTTGCTGGCGAAGAAGAAATGCTGGCGGCCGAAGCCCTCAAAAAACGCTTCCCCGAAGGCAGAATTTCGCTCGACCCCAACGGCGCCTGGTCACTCGAAGAAGCGATTTCGCTCTGCAAGGGGCAAGACCATATCCTTGCCTATGCAGAAGACCCTTGCGGCGCAGAAAATGGTTATTCAGGTCGCGAAATCATGAGCGAGTTCCGCCGCGCAACCGGCCTTCAGACCGCAACGAACATGATTGCGACAGACTGGCGCCAGATGGGCCATTCGGTCATGTTGCAATCGGTCGACATTCCGCTTGCCGACCCACATTTCTGGACAATGCAGGGCACCGTGCGAGTCGCTCAGATGTGTCGTGACTGGGGACTTATCTGGGGATCCCATTCGAACAACCATTTCGACATCTCCCTCGCCATGTTCACCCACGCAGCGGCGGCTGCTCCGGGCCGCATTACCCCGATCGACACTCATTGGATCTGGCAGGACGGTCAACGCCTGACCAAAGAACCTTTGCTTATAAAGGGTGGTGAAATCGCGGTCCCAGACCGCCCAGGTCTTGGCATCGAACCGGACATAGACCAGATCATGGCCGCCCACGACCTTTATAAAAACAAGAATCTGGGTGCGCGAGATGACGCAGAAGGCATGCAGTTCCTGATTCCCAATTGGAGCTTCGATAATAAACGACCCTGCCTGGTCAGATAACAGAGCAAATTTGCCAAACCAGCCCTAGCGCAGACTATTTGCCCCGGATGACACCCGTCTTCCGGGGCTTTTCTTGTGCCGCCACAAATGACGTCACGCTGCAAACAAAAATCTGCTTTTCCCCATCACAAACCTCCCAGACAGCCTCTTCAGGCAAATCATCCACTAGGCTTCCGTAGGGGTTGACAAGCCAGGCGAGAGACTTTGAAGAGCGAAAATATTGCACAGATTTGTAGAATATAATGATTACACATTAGAAGATTCAATCAGTTGCACACCCAACATAGACCTTTTCTAATAAATTCCAAAAATCCGCAGAAATCCAACAATGAAATCGAATTCATTTTGCCGATTGAAATCGATTTCATTTACCCCCAGACTATGTCCATCATTTATATGATAAGGGAGAGGAAACAGATGAAGTTGAAAAGCGCACTTCTGGGGATTGCCACTCTGGCAATGACCCTGCCGATGGCTCAGGCGGAGGAATTCACCATCGGTCTTTCGAATGGCTGGGTTGGGTCTGAATGGCGCACCCAAATGATCGAGGAAGCTCAGGCAGCAGCAGAAGCCTGGAAAGCAAAAGGAGTAGATGTCAAGGTCGTTGTCCAAAGCGCCAACGTTGACGTCCCCGGTCAGATCGCCCACGTCCGCAATTTCATCAATCAGGGCGTCAATGCCATCATCATCAACCCGAATAGCCCGACGGCCTTTGATCCTGTCTTTTCACAGGCCAAGGAAGAAGGCATTCTGGTTATTTCAACCGATGCCGAAGTCTCTTCACAGGACGCGATCTATGTAGGCATCGACCAGACCAACTGGGCAGCACTGAGCGCCAAATGGCTCGCAGAAGCCCTGGAAGGCAAAGGCCAGGTCGTTGCGATCAACGGCGTCGCAGGTCATCCGGCCAATGAAATGCGCATTGCCGGCTATACCAGCGTCTTTGATACCTATCCAGATCTCAAGGTCGTCAACGAAGTCAATGCGAACTGGGATCAGGCCCAAGGTCAGCAGGCAATGCAAAACCTGCTTGCAACCTATCCCGACATTGATGGCGTCTGGGTTCAAGATGGCATGGCAGCGGGCGCATGGCGCTCTCTGATGGATGATGGCAAGGCTGGCGACATCGCGGCAACCGGCGAAATCCGCAAGGACTTCATCGACCTTTGGGTAAAAAATGACTTCATGTCAGGTGCATCCGTGAACCCACCGGGCGTGATGGCCAGTGCCTTGAATGTCGCTGTCTTCATGTTGCAGGGCCGCGAACTCAAAGAGCCTGCAAATGCCGGGCAATACAAGAATGCCCTCTATCTGCCAATTCCATTCATCGACAGCCAGAATGTCGGTGAAGTTGCCAAGGAACTGGACGGCAAGCCGGGCTTCTATTCCTACACCAGTGCTCTGAGCATTGATGAAGCAGAGGGCTATTTCAAATAATAGCCAGTAGCCACAATCAGATGTCGCCGATGACCTCATCGGTGACATCTTCCCGACCAATTGTGATGAAAGCTCACGAGACATGGCGCGGTTAAAGCTTCAGAAGATATGCAAATATTACGGTGCGACAACGGCATTGGCATCGGGAGATCTGCAACTGGATCCCGGAGAAATCAATGTCCTGATTGGCGCAAACGGATCGGGCAAGAGCACCTTGTGCAAGGTCGTGGCTGGCAGTGTCCGTCCCGACGGTGGCCAGTTTGAACTGGATGGCAACGACATCAGGCTCAACGACCCGCAAGAGGCACGGGAGCACGGAATCTGTCTCTTTTATCAAGAACTGAGCCTTTCGGGCAGCCTGTCCATCGCTGAAAATATCTGCCTTTACGATCTTCCGGTTCGCTCCGGTGCCCTCGTTGATACATCGCGGATGACCGAAACAGCGCAAAGCTATATCGACAAATTCGCAAGTGTCGTTGGCGAAGGCTTTGCCCACGACACGCCCGTGAACAAACTGCGCCCCGACCAGAAACAGCTGGTCGAGATCATGAAAACCCTGGCGAGTGAAGCACGCATTCTCATTTTCGACGAACCGACTTCAGCGCTCGACCGCTCTCAGGTGGAATGCTTCTTCAGCATCCTGAGAGAACTCAAACAGGAAGGCCGATCCATCATTTTCATTTCCCACCGCATGGATGAAATTTTCGAGATCGCCGACCGCATCACCGTTATCCGGGATGGAACGACCGTCTCCTCCCATCCTGTCGGCGAAACCAATCAGGAAACCGTCATAGCCGACATGATCGGGGAACACCCCAAGGCCACCGAGAAGAAGGCCGAGACAACCGCTCAGAAAGGTCAGGTCACCACCCGTTATCTGGACGTCGAAAATCTTTCTGGCAACAAGCTCAAGCAAGTTACATTTTCTCTTGGCAAAGGGGAAATTCTGGGGCTTGGTGGCCTGCATGGTCAAGGCCAATCGGCTTTGTTGCGGACCCTATTCGGAGCCGAGAAGCGCCAGTCCGGAACCATAACCCTGGATGGCAAATCATTGCGATCCGGCAATCCAAGGGCCGCCATTCGAAACGGACTGTCCTATGTTTCAGGCGACCGTGTACGCGATGGGGTCATTTCCGAGCGACCGATCCTGGAGAATGTCTCGCCAATCCATTTCATCAAGGAAGGAAAGCTCTTTGCCTTCCCGCAGACGCTCGGGCAGGTGGTCATTCCGGCGCTCAAGGTTCTGAATACCAAATATGCGCACCTGAACAACTCGATCAACTCTCTGTCCGGGGGGAACCAGCAGAAGGTTGTCATCGCCCGATGGTTGACCAATCCGCCCGATATCCTGCTTCTGGACGACCCGACGAAAGGCATTGATCTTAGCGCAAAAACTGAACTTTTCGCATTGGTTCGCAAGTTGGCGGACGATGGCATGGCGATCATTCTCTACTCATCCGAGGATGCCGAATTGCTCGCCCATTCCGACAGGATTCTCGTCTTCAACAATGGCTCGATCACCAGAGAACTGGTGGGAGAGGACAAAAACCGCTTCAATCTCTATCAGGCAGCATATTCGGGGGCAGAATGACCAGGTCCAATTCTTTCAAAACCCAGGCGGCAGCGACTCTGAGGCGCTTTCCCTTTTTGCCAGCTCTGGCAATGCTTGCTCTTCTGCTGATCCTCAATGGCATTGCCGAACCGAACAGCCTGACGGTTCGCGCGCTCAAGGGTGTCATAAGCACCTATCTCGCCCTTGTCTTTCTGTCTGTTGCCCAGACCTTTGTGGTCTATACCGGTGATATCGATCTTTCCGTCGGGGCCATTCTCTCCTTCGTGAATGTTTCGATAGTGGTCATCATGAGCCAATTGGGCTCGGCGCCCCATCAAGTCCTGATTGCATGCCTTGCAGGCATTCTGATCGGAGCCCTTTGTGGCCTGTTGAACGGGTTCGTCGTAGCGGGCCTCAGGATGCAAGCGATCGTTGCAACATTTGCCACCAGCATCCTGATATCCGGCCTCGCTCTCTGGGTCCTGCCGGTTGCAGGCCTTCCTGCACCATCGCTGTTCTGGAAAATCTATGGCGGACGCAGTTATGGCATTCCCAATGTCTTCTTCTTCATCACGGTCCTGATCTTTGTGCTGGCAGTCATCGCCAAGACCCGCCTTGTCACACGCTTGCTCGCAGTTGGAAACGGACAGCTCACCGCTTACCAGACAGGCCTTGCAGTCACGAAAATCCGCATCGCGGGTTATGTCGTCTGCGGCATCTTCTCGTCTTTCGCGGCCATCTGCATAACCGGAGACACGGCAAGCGGTGACCCGCTGGTGGGAGGAGCAATGACGATGTCGAGCGTGGCTGCCGTGGTACTTGGAGGCACAGCCCTGTCCGGTGGTGTCGGCTCAGCCTTCGGATCTGCAATCGGCGCATTGATTATCGGCCTTATCAGCTCACTGGTTTTCTATGCGGGAACACCCTCTGAATGGCAAAATCTCGCACAAGGCGCAACGATCCTCATCGTCCTGATGCTCGGCGTTCTGGCGTCCCGGAGGATCAATCAATGACCCTTTTCTCTCAAAGCCAAAAAGGCGGCACCCCCATCTCGCTCGCTGAAATGATCAGGAAACCGCTACTGGTTGCGCTCATTCTCATCATATTGCTGTTGGGCGCAGGTGAGGCCCTTTCACCCGGCTTTGCCTCCATGCAACAGATCTTGCGGCTGCTAATCGTTGCCGCCCTTCTGGGCGTCGTCGCTGCGGGGCAAAATCTGGTCATTCTGGGCGGTCGGGAAGGTATCGACCTCTCCGTTGGCGGTGTCGTTTCCCTTGCCGCCATTCTGGCTGGCAATGTCATGGACGGCAACAATGCCAATATCATCGCAGCAATCGCGGTTTGCCTTGCAGCAGGCGGACTTGTTGGCCTGTTCAACGGGGTCGGCATAACGATATTCGGTATCCCGCCCCTTGTCATGACCCTTGGCATGCTCGGCGTACTGCAAGGCCTGCTGGTCGTCATCCGACAGGGCATCCCCTCCGGTCTTGCCGCTCCCGCACTTGCCAATTTCGTCTCAAAACCGTTTTTGCTCGGCCTACCCGGCGTCATATGGCTTTGGATCGGCGTCGGACTGCTGATGGCATTTCTACTCAGACGCACAACGCTTGGCTATCGAATCTATGCCATCGGATCCAACGAGAATGCTGCCTTCATGGCAGGGACTCCGGTGAAAACGGTGCGCATTATGCTATTTGTCCTCTCCAGCATGTTCTCGGCTCTGGCAGGCCTGTGCATTCTGGGCTATGCGGGAACCTCATTTGCAAATGTCGGAGACAGCTACATGCTCTCTTCGATCATTGCCGTTGTGTTGGGCGGCACCCCGCTCTCTGGCGGCAAGGGTGGCTATACAGGAACCATGGCCGGAGCATTTCTACTGGTGCTCATGCAGAGCATTTTGACGACATTGAGTATCGGAGAAGCCGGACGCCAGATCATCTACGGCATCACCCTGCTCGTGTTGCTGCTCTTCTACGGCCGCAGCAAGGCACTGAGAGGGTAACGTGAATCATAAACCGAGAATAAAAGATATCGCAGTCAAAGCCGGTGTTTCGCCGACAACCGTTTCACGTGCCCTGAGCGGCTCGGGGCTGGTTGCAGAGCCGACACTGAGCCAAATCCGCGATATTGCTCGGTTGATGGGCTATTACCCAAACATCAGTGCCCGCAATCTCAGAACACAAAAGACCATGTCGGTCCTGATCGTTGTCAGAGACATCGGCAACCCCTTCTATCTCAACATTTTCAAGGGCGCTGAGAATGCCGCTCGAGATGCTGGCTATTCGATTCTCATGGCCAACACCGAAGACGATCCCAAGAAGGAAGCCGATTATTTCGACATGGTCAGCCATGGCCATGCAGATGGCATGATCCTGATGACGGGCAAAATGCCACACCAATGTCAGATCCCCGAAGACACAGCCCAGAAAGTGCTGATCGCACTGGAAATGATCGACGGTGCCGACTTCACTCATGTCATCATCGACAATGAAGCGGCCTCACACAAGGTCATTGAGCATCTGGTCGGCCTGGGCCACAAAAAGATCGCCCATATCTCGGGGCCTGTCCCCGAGGGCATGAGCATCCGGCGACGCGCCGGCTTTGAAAATGCAATGGCAAAATTCGGGCTTCCCATCCCCCAAGACTATATTCAGCGCGGGGCTTTCTCCTATCAAAGCGGAGAGGAGGCCTGCCGCAAGTTGCTCCAGTTGGATGATCGACCAACAGCAATTTACGCGGCCAACGATGAAATGGCCTTCGGAGCCATTCGCGCAGCCAAGACTATGGGACTGTCCATTCCTCGTGATCTCTCCATAGTGGGCTTTGACGATATCTATCTGGCGGACGGCTTCGTACCTGCACTTACCACCATACATCAGCCCTGTATGGAAATCGGCAGATGCGCCATGAATCGCTTGCTCGCACATCTGACAGGCGAAAACCCAAAAATCGAAACGATCACCATACCAACAGAAATCATCATACGGGAGACAACCGCTCCGCCGGTATAGGGTTTGGCCTGAGCTGGCGACATTTCGGGAAAATCAGGTCATCCTTGAATAGGGAGGAAAGAATGACGTTACCTAAAGAGGTCTTGAATATTGGTCTGATCGGCGCAGGCTTTATCGCCGAGTTCCATCTCAGATCCATGATTGGCGTGCGAAATGTGCGCGTAACCGGCGTCCACAGCCGCAGTGACGAACAAAGCGCAAATATCGTCGATGTTGCTGCGCAACTGGGACTGGGACCTTGCACCGCATTCCCGACCCTTGATGCCATGCTCGAAAGCGAAGAGATTGATGCGGTATGGATTCTGTCGCCAAACTTCACCCGCCTCGACATCATGCGCCAGATCCATGCTGCGGTTATGGAAAAGCGCAGCAAGGTCTTTGCTGTCGCATGCGAAAAGCCGCTAGCACGAACTATATCTGAAGCAAGGGAAATGCTAAGGCTGGCAAAGGATGCCGGTCTCAATCATGGCTATCTGGAGAATCAGGTCTACGCAACGCCTGTCATCCGCGGCAAGGAAATCATCTGGCGCAGAGCTGCGGCAAGTGCCGGTCGGCCCTATCTGGCCCGCGCAGCTGAAGAGCATTCCGGACCCCACTCGGCCTGGTTCTGGCAGGGCGACAAGCAGGGTGGCGGCGTTCTGAGTGACATGATGTGCCATAGCGTCGAAGTGGCCCGTCACCTTCTGACAGACCCGAAAAAGCCACGCAGTTCCCTATCGGTCAAATCGGTCAATGGCACGGTCGCCAATCTGAAATGGACCCGCACCCGCTATGCCGATCAGCTCAGAGAGCGCTATGGCAGCGATGTGGACTATGTCAATCGCCCTTCGGAAGACTTCGCCAGAGCGACCATTACATTGCAAGATGAAGATGGCAATGATCTGATGATCGAGGCAACCACATCATGGGCTTATATCGGGGCAGGATTGCGCATCCAGCTCGAATTGCTGGGGCCGGAATATTCGATGGAATTCAACTCCCTTGCAACTGGCCTCAAGATCTTCATGTCACGCGACATTCAGGGTGAGGAAGGAGAGGATCTCGTCGAAAAGCAGAATGCGGAACAAGGATTGATGCCGGTCCTGGAAGACGAGGCCGGTATCTATGGCTATACCGATGAAAACCGCCACATGGTCGAAGCCTTCCGCAAGGGAGAGAGCCCGACGGAAACCTTCGAGGATGGCTTTGCCGTGGTGCAGATGCTGATGGGGCTCTACTATTCCGCAGAAACGGGAAAAACAGTTTCCTTCCCGACCGATGAACTGGAGAATTACGTCCCCGTAGTGGCAAGGACCGGAGCCTGAACGACAAGATTGCCACTTGCCAGCATCTGTTGGCCAACAAGCCTTGAAGGGCCAGACAAAAGACAAGCAAAAAGGGGACGACCATGTCGTCCCCTTTTCCGCATTCGCTCATTGTCAAAGCCTATTCCGAAGCTTTGGCGAATTCCGCGTCGATCGCCCCTTCGCAAGCCTTGATTTCAGATGAAAAGCGATCAAGCCACGCCTGTCCGTCTTCACCGGCTTCCTTGATGAAATAGTCGCGCACGGGAGCCGTTGCATCCTGAAAGGCCTTTTTCTCTTCCGCACTTGGTGTGTAAACGGTACCACCTGCCTTGCGGAAGGTCTCATAGGCGTCGAACTCTTTCCATTTCGGATAGACCCGCAGGAACTGGTTCTGCGCCTTGATGCCATCAATGACAACCCGTTTCAGTTCATCTGGGAAGGACTTGAAGCGATCATTATTCATGATCCAGACACCGCCCATATAGGCATGACCATCAAGCACGATATAGTTGAGGCTTTCCTCGAATTTCATCATGGTGATATCGACGATACCGTTTTTCGTGCCATCCACCAGACCGGTGGACAGGGCCGTATAGACCTCAGGCCATGCAATCGGGGTCGGAGCACCACCAAGAGCCTTGACCAGTTCCTGCTGGATCGGTGCTGGAACGGTACGGATTTTCAAGCCCTTGATATCTTCGGGTGTCTTGATCTGCTTTTTGGTAGTTGCGAAATTCCGCCAGCCACCAGAGTTCGACACCATCATCAGGCGCAGATTACCGGTCTGCTCAAGCACATTCTTGCGAATATCGACAAGAAAATCCTCATTGTCATAAACGCACTCGGCCACCCGATCATCCCGCAACATATATGGAAGATCGAACGCGCCAACCGGAGCCCAGTAATTGGCCAGCTCCGGAATAGTCGTCTGGAAATAGTCAAATGCTCCCGACTGCACACCCGCCAGACATTCACGCGCCGTGCTGCACAACTGGCCACTTGGATAGATATTGACTGTGATCGCACCGTTGGAGTGATTTTCAACGAAATTTTTGAAGACGAGAAGTGACTGATGATTATAGCTTTCAATATTGGTCACATGCGGAACAGTCAGCTCGAATTCCGCAGCCTCCACACCAGCGGTCACGAAACCAGCAGTCAGAAGCGACAGACCAATTTTTAAAAATCTCATTTTTACCTCCACGAGTAAGTTAGCCAATTAACGTAAAAGCCCAAGAGGGTTGAGGCCCACTTGAAATACTCCATAGTCCTCAAGGCCATGGCACAACAGGAAGACCTCCCCGGCTCGCCCCCCATACAGCCCCCAAAACACCCCTCACATCATGCCCAACAATTTCGGAAGTCCTATGACAAGTGGAGGAAAAAAGGAAATCAAGAAGATGACAAGCGCCTCAGCAATGAGAAACGGGATGATCACACGGGATATCTTCTGCAAGGGCACTCCGGAAACCGCTGACGCCACAAACAGGACCAGCCCCATCGGCGGCGTTGCAAGCCCGACCGACAGATTGACCACCATCACCACCCCGAAATGCACCGGATCGATCCCGACATTGGTCATGATTGGTGCCAGAATAGGGGCAAAGATCAGAATGGCCGGTCCCGCATCCAGGAACATCCCGACGATGAACAGGAAGATATTCATGATGAAGAACAGCAGATACGGATTGCTCGTCAGGGAATAGAAAAAGGCCGTTATATCCTTGGCAATTCCGGAAAGCGAAACAGCCGATGCAAATCCGCTGGCCGCAGCAACAATGATCAGAATGGCCCCCGCATTGATGGCAATGCGCACGAACATGGGAAAAACATCGCGCAGCTTCAGAATCCGCATGATGAAAACCGACAACACGAGCGCATAAAGAACAGCAACAGCGGCCGCCTCGGTCGGCGTAAACACCCCGCCATAAATGCCACCCAGAATGATCACGGGGGTCAATAACGGCAGGGTCGCCGCCTTGAAAGCGGCCGTCCGCTCGCCCGGCCCTGCTCGGTCGAACTGCTGAACTTGCGGATATTTCTTGATCTGCCACCGGTTGACCAGCATCAGGGCCCCACACAGCAAAAGCCCCGGCACAATCCCGGACATGAACATCGCCGCCACAGATGTATTCATCACGAAGGCATAGATCAGCATGATCCCGCTTGGCGGAATAATTGTCCCCAGCACGGTCGCAGCAGCCGTAATCGCTGCGGCATAGGTGCGGTCATATTGATAGCGCTCCATCTCCGGAATCATCATCTTGCCAATAGCGGAGGTCGCGGCCACAGACGACCCGGTCAACGCGCCAAACATGGTGGCCGAGAGAATGACCACATGGCCCAATCCGCCGCGAAAATGCCGCACCATGGTCTGCGAAAAGGTGATGATCCGCGTGGTTATGCCGCCATTGACCATGAACTCCCCGGCCAGCATGAAAAAAGGCAAGGCAAGCAGCAGGAAATTGTCCATCCCCGTATAGAGACGTTGATAGAGCACATTGAGAAACAACAGCTTGTCAGCCTGGAACAGGGCGATGGCAGGTGCCAGCCCCAAGGCAAACAGAACCGGCACGCCAATCAGAAGCAGGACCAGAAAATAAACGGCGAAAATTGGCGAGACCATTTCAGATTTCCTTACCGGACGAGTGAAGCCTTAAATTTCAACAGAATGTTCTCTCACACCCTGCCCAAGCAAAAGGCGAAGTTCCATGACAATTTTTTGCATGGCGCTGAGAATGGTAATCGTCATCATCAGCGGGGGGGCAGCATAGATAACGCGCATAGTGATCGGTAAACTGTCGGCTCGACTATTCCCGCGCAGGAAAAACTCGTAACCGAACCTGATCCAGATCAGAAAGGCAACAATCGCCAGACAATGGATAACAATCATCAGAAGATGTCGCACCCGTTTTTCCTGCAAGGCCTCCAGCAGAAAGGTCATGGCAATATTCTTGTCTTGCAGATAGATCAGCGGCAGGCACAAATAGGCCATATAGATCATCAGGAAACGCGACATTTCATCGGTCCAGCCCAGAGGCATCCCCAGAACATATCGAAACACCACTTGCAAAAGAACAATAAGCGTCATGATGACCAGCATGCCGCCACCAATCCAGCTACCAATTCTGGCCAAGGGCGAATTGATCGCACTCAGTGCTTTTTCAATATATTCCAACATGAAGCCTGTCCCTTGAGATGATTCATTGCCCGGCCAGGATCATGTCCTATTCGGCAAAATCCCATTGAAGGCAATTATCGTCTATAGATGGCAAAAGATCCGGAATGGGCCAATCTGATGAACGGATCTCGGAATGAAAACCGACATTTCATATGCCGTTTTATACAAGTTTGCGTGAAATCCATATGACTACTTTAGGTCGGAAAGCTCATGCAGCGTTTCGATGACAGCATTATGAAGTTTCTGTTTTTCATCATCCGCAAAATCGCTTTTGAGACCTTTAAACGCCTCGTAAGCCAAAAAGAGATTGCCCGCCCGTTCGGCAATATCCAACGCATCGACACCGTGATTGCTTATGTAATCAACCACATAGCCTGCATATTCCCACATAAACTGCATATCAAGGGGCATGACGCCGTCAGCCCTTGCAACACCATAATCCACACCGGGCTTTGCTTCGCCAAAATAGGCGTCATAGGTTTCACGCTCATCAACGGCTTCGGCCATGGCCTTGGTCAATTGCGATCTCAGTTGTGCTTCATTGATGATCATCGGTTACTTCCCCATGTCATTGTCTTCTCAATTCGTGTGAGTTCAACCCGAGCCACAAACCCGACAACTCGCAACGCCAAATAGAAGATGGTTGAAATGGCAGCAAAATACAAGGCTGGAGACCAATCGGCTTTCGAGAACAAATGGACAAGCCAATGAAGATCTCCTTGAGGTCGAACCTCCCCTTGTCGTGCACCGACCAAAACATCGAGATCCACAATATAGGCTACATTCACAAGGGCGAAGACTATCACCGTTTCAGCCAACACCACCGCGACAAACAAGCGCAATTTGGAGACAAAAAACAGACGATATTGATGAAACAGCAATACCAGCCCGACAATCAGCAACCCCAACGCACCGAGTGTCAACAAAAGACCGGCATCGAAAAATCGTGCATGCAGGAAAAATCCCAATGGAGCCAGGCAGAAGATCAGTCCGACAACACAAAACACGAAAAAGCCCAAAGCGGCGCTAACACTCTGAACTGAAAAAAGCAGAAAACGCCTCAACAGCGAGCCTTTCAGCCTGTTCTCTGATGAATGCCCCAGAGCTGCCAGTTTCTTGAAACCGAAAAACAGGCAGCCAAAGAAAAAGATTACGAACAAACTCAGCCCCGGAATGCCCATCAACTGGGCATTGCCATTGGAGAAGAATCCACTGTTGAGCATCTTGACCGCGCCAGCCTGCCCCGGGCCTGCCATCTCGATCGCAAAAATCGCCAGAAACGTTAGGAGCCACGGCAGACTTGGTTTGCCTACCCCGGCATCGGGCCGTTTTGGCAAAGTGACGAACAGGCCTGCGAAAGCAACAAGCGCCAAGAGATCGAACCCCAGCACCGTCCAGCACAATTCTTTCGGAGCAACAAGAATATACAAGGAGCGAATGCCAAAACAGAAGCCCCAGAAAAACACCAGAAGATTGCGCGCATGCAGACTGACGCCCTTGTGATGCAGAGCGCGCTCATAAGGAGAAATGCTTGAGCTGAGAGCACTGAAAGCGCTTGGCCTTGGCCGATCCTCCAGATCACCATAGGGCATCATCCCAACATCAACGAAGCGAAAGGCTGCCTGATCCGCGAAAAACTCACGCGCCTTGATGTAGGAAATCGCCATGCCATAAAAGGAGGAAACCACTCCGGCGCAAAAAAGCACAAACAGAACAAGCGTTATAGGAATACCGACCAGAGGGCCCAGTGGCGTATTCCCCATGATGGCCGCCCCATAGACCATAATTGGCCCGAACAAAAACAGAAACATGAAAACCAACAGGGAAACAACGACAAGAAAAACCGAATTGGCCAGATTGTCTCGCGTCACCGCATGGGCATATTCATGGGCCATGAAAAATGTGACCACTTTTTGCTGATTGTCCGAGGGCTTTCCCTTCAAGATCCGCGAAACCTGCCCCTTTGGCGCAAAGAACACATTTCGATACGCAAAGAAATCGGTTACCGGAATTCCATTCGCGGCGAAAGGAAACTGAATGTCCCTGAAATAGCCGAACTGATCGAGCAGCGTCCGTGCAACGGGGCGGGCCTCTGGACTATCCAGCAAGCTCTCTCCATGTGGCTTGGCAAAGCGCGACATATGAGCGAAAAACAGGATCGCGCAAACGAGGGCAAGGATTAACCAGGAGACCGGATCGAGACTCGTGTGCCCCCTCGCCGCTTCAAATGTCACCATCGCTGTGTCAAGCCACGCCACAAGACCATGCGGATCGCTATTGATCAGAAGATTGAACTGGGGGAGAAACGGAGAAAACCCGATGATGGTGTCCATACCAAACAGAATTGAGAGGGACAAAAAGGCAAATGACACCACGCCCAGCAACCAAAAAGCGATGACGGACCAGACCCCGCCTCCAGCCAACACAAAGGCCCGAACTTCAGAAAAGAGATATGTAGGATCGCCTTTTGGATTGGAAGCCATCAGATTTCCGCTAAGTGAAGATTATTGGCAACAGGCAAATTCGGAATGTCATGCTTTTCGAGATGCTCCAGAATCACAGCCCGATAGGTCAGCAATGTCGGTGCTTTGAAGGTCAATGCAAAAACAGGTTTACTGCTGCCATATTGCGACAGGATGAAAGCAAGAGCGATCTGGTTTCTTCGACAATGCATGCTTTGTAACAACTCGCTTAGCATGATCGCCACACGATAGGCTATTTCCTTGACCCGCTGATGCGCGACGCCCGTGCCCGTCTCCACCATCAGTCTGTCGCAGTTATCGTTCGGTTTGTGCCGTGCTGCACCAAGACATTCATCCTTGTCCTCGATCCTGAGCATTATGATAAGCTTTTCCTGATCGGGAGCCTTGATTTCAGCGATTTCGATAGCCTTGAAAATCGACTGGGATACGGCACGCAGGGCCGTCTGCACTTCCACGGTGAAGGCTCCCGCTTCAAACTGTCTGCGCAAATGACCAAGATATGCCTCGTAGGGACCTTCGGTTGCATGGGAGATCGCAGCCTGTTCGCGAAGGTCTTCCCATCGCCTGAATTCCGTATCAAGCCATCGGGCCATTTCCTGCCGATGGGCATGAACCGCCCTGCCTTGCAAAAAATGAAGTTTTTCAGGCAACCAGTCCACACGAGACAACAACTCGTAAAGCCTGGGCAATTTGGGGAGTGTATCGATATTGATCCACCGGCCAGAAACCCCGTGTTCGCTTGCAGGATACTCAAACAGGGAACGCAGGATGTCATCTGCCCGCACGTCCGCATCAATGCCGAAGAGCGGCTCAAGATCCCTGTCAAGCCACTTCGCCCATTGCCAGAGCCATTGGGATCTCCGGGCAAGACCGACATTCGATCCTACGAGACCAGACAGGCGTGAAAGTCTGTCTTCAACCCCGCTCTCTTTAACAACGAGGCTTTCCTCATCAAACAGGTAAGTCACGTCCTTGAGGGTCAGGGTCAGGGGAGGTGCCTCTGTCATCATTGTCTCACGCTCTCCATCACATCTGAAAGCAGGGGCGCGAGTTCCGCTTCGAATATTTCATTCGAATTGACGAGGATGAAGCGGTCACCGACCAGCCGCGCAAAATGCGGTTTGCCCACAAGGGTGGAGAGCCGTTTTTGCCTGCCATCCATCGAGACCATCACATCCCCGTTTTCCTCGATCCAGAGCCGTAGCAAGGGCGAGGGCCGACCCCACATCTCGAAATGGCTGAGATAACGGGTATGACGGTCAAGATTGGACCAATCCCCTGCGATGCTTGGCTTTTTCCCATCACAGTCAAGAGCAACTTGCGTCAGACCCTGCTGAGCTGTCTCCAGATGAGCATAAGCATGGGTGCCGGTCCATTCCACCCCCCGAATACTGGACGCCGATCCCTTTTGCTCCAGCGAAGAAATGACTCCATCAAGGCCTGTGCAGACAAGTGGTTCCCGAGCCTTGAGACTTCCACCAACCTTCTTGGCAAAAACACCAATCTCACCACCTTGCGTTACAAACAGGAAGTCCGGCTGCTGGGTCCAGCTCCAGCCACCCACCTCACGCAAGTCAACCGGATCAAACAGGCTAACGCGTTTCTCGGAAATGAAGGCAACAACGGGCTTGCCATCCAGACGCGCAAGAATGGCATGGCCTGAAATTGTGAGATCGCTGAAGCGCCCCCTTTCCAGCCGCCGGCCCAGGATACTGCCATTAAGACTGGCAGAGGTAATCCTCAAGCCATTTGTCCCTTTGTCACTGGCGCGGTAAGCAAAAATGCCATCAAATGCTTCAATGCCGTCACAAGACAAGACCTGCTCGACACGCCCGTTTGCCCACCATCGATGGTAGGAGCCAGCATCATCAAGCAGACACAATGATGTGGAGTGGGGACGTTCACGATGCAATATGCGATCAACATCCATGTCCAGCGAAATGGATTTTGTTTTCGCAGCCAACTCGCCCCTGTTGACCGGACGCTCCGCACCAGCCTCATTCCAGATTCCCATTGACTGGCGAACCCAACCAAGACCTGTCGTCAATTCGACCTTGTCCGGAGCGATAAGCGCGATCTGTGAAATGTCATCAAGAGCAAATCGTCCGCCAGAAAGGCCATTTTCCTCTCCTCGCCAGGTAAACTGCAAGCTCCCCTCACGCCCGGTTGACCGACCGATGCGCCGAATGGCAATGGTATCATCTGCAAAGATATTGCGTGACAGGAACGGATCTTCAGCCTCACTCGACATTGCAGGAGCTTGCCCTTGATCTTGAGCAACGAGCCGTCCCCGAAAAACGCGTCCATCCCGACAGCGCAGATAGGTGGAGGGCTTCTCCTCATCCGAGGGCAAATGAGAAAGGCGATCATCTGCGGTCTCTGCCACATCATAAGAACAGGCCGCATCATCATCGCCATCAAGCGCGACAAGCGCGAAATTGTCCGGGTCAAGCCCCCCCGTCAAGCTGTTGATCGTAACGAACCCCTCTTGAGTATAAGCCCAAACATGCCCGTCCGATGAAACCAAACCTTCCAACTGGTCAATGTCTAAACGTCCTCCGTTTGCCTTGAGCGCCTCCCAGCTGTCGTTGCGGCGATATTCAAATCGCACCAAGCCCGGCTCATTCCGAATACGCAGCCGTTTGGATTCATATGCTGTTTTGCCACCCTCTCTCATGGTAAGCGAAGGCCTGCTCTCTTCAGCCCGCACCAGTTTTTCACCGGTCCAGCGCCACAAGCCTTTGCCTTTGACATAAAGCCCCTTGGCAAGGCCATCGGGATCAGATCGCGAACCATCAATGTCACGGGTTTGGCAAACCAGCGAAAGGGACTCCCCGTCCTCCACGGCAAAACTGGTCCCTTTTCTCAGATCCACACCATCGGAGAGGATCGTCAGATTCCCGCCCCAGCTCTGAGCAAGCATACCGTCGCAAATCTGAACATCCTCAAGCATATCATGAGGAAACCGCCCATTGACAGGCGCAGCCATTTTCAGACCCAGAGGATGATTGTCAGCATCCAGATAGGTGAGAGTAATCTCTCCGTTCTGCCGCATCCATTCCCAGAAGCTGTTGCGCCCCAGACTTTCGCGGTCGAAGGCCTCTTGGCCGGAACAAGCCGATAACGCCCCATCTCGCCAGCGCAGACACCCCCCTCTTCCCAGAATATAGGCACCTGCATCATGGCCCATGAACTGGCCAATATGCAGCACGTCGTCAAACGCGTCGGAAACCTCTTCCAAAGCATCCCTTCCAATTGCCCGATCCCGGAGCAGGACAAATGTCTGGTTGGTGATATGGCCCTCGGAAACCTCAAGCAGCTGCAAGCCGACCGAAGTCCCGGCAAGCAGCTTGTTGCCCACGCCATGAATGGCCGTGAACCGATCAAAAGGCATTGTTTGGCCGGCCCTCCAGCCAATCGGCACCCAATCAGCTGTTCCCGAAGGGCTTGTCGAAAGCAAATCGATCGACGGGCGACCGGCATCAAAGACAACTCTCAACCAGTCCAGTTTTACCGCCACGCGATATCGATCAGGATTTTGCGCATTGGGAATGGACACAAAAGCACGACCATCCCAACGCCTTGCAAGTCGGCCCCGCTCATCAAGCGCGACAATCTCCCGCCCGCCATCCTGCATTGGCCGCACATCTAGCAAAAGATTGGACGGCAGGCTGATCGTCGCCGGACGTGCCGTTTTCAATGCATCGAAGTCCGGGAACAGCCGCAAGCCATCGCCGAGCTGAATGAGAAGACCGGCATCCGAATAGGCCGCATTAAACAGGATATCGCTTTCAAATCGCAGCCCGAGGCGCCGCTCATCGCTCATGTTGCGCTGGGACGAGCGGGTCAGCAAACGCCCTTTCTGATATTGCCAGACCAGGCCCTCATCTTCCGCGATGAACCGGTTTTCATAAGGCGAGGCGGTCTTTTTCCAGTCGGACATTTCGGTTGCAAGCCAATTTCCGTTGCGATCGACAACATAGATCTGGTCCTTGAAACTCGTCGCTCCGACAATACGGGCATCCGGCAGCGGAGCGTTGTCAGAAAGGCTATCCGCCCCGACCAGACCGACAGGCGTCAGGAACCAGCCCTTGCCATCGGCAAACGCAAAATCGAGCCGCTCGTCAAAATAGAAACCGCGCCGGGAGAAAGCCTGATAATCCTGCTCGCCATCCGACCAGATTGCGGCAACCTTTTTGCCAATGACATCCGCCTCGATGCGCAGGGCACCGCTGGACATCGAGTGAACTGGCTGGCTCTTGACAAGCCCGGCATCTGTTTCACCAATCGAGCGATTATCTGCAAAGAAGACCCTGCCGCGACCAGCCCCGACAGTCTCGTTGAGCAGGGGCAGAGGGTGCCATCTGAGATATTCAACCAAACCCTTTTTGTAAATCCACTTACCGAAGCGGTTGACGACCATATAGCGATCAGCGTCGAGCATCACGGCGCGCCCCGGCCAGGCAAAGGCAAATCGCCCCTGAGGCATTGCCTCCTCGGGCGGTACAACAAAGGAAGCTCCGGCAAGGTCTGTAAAAACAAAAGCCCGACCGTCCCTCTGCCATCGATAGGATGCGGTCTTGGCCGCAGGCGCTTGCTCAAAGGAAACACTTCCGTTGAAACGGGTGATTTCAAACTCGCCAATCGCCAGGCGTATCCCCCCCATGTCATCCTCAAGGCGGGTCTTGTCCAGCACATGGCTTTCCTGATCTATCGCCGCAAACAGATCATTTTGCCGCGAGAAAATCCGCTTCTCCGCCAAATGGGAAGGAGATACCAGGTCATCAGTCTTGCGCAGCAGACATCGTTTCAACATGCGCGTTTCTTCTCGCCCGAGCCCATCGCCCTCAAGCGCGATCTTGCTGCAATTACCCGGTTTCCAGAGACGACCATCCAGAACAAACCCGTTTTCGGCAAAGGACTGAAGATAGGGTTTTGTTCCAGTCAGAGCCTTGGGGAAGCCGTAGCGGGACTTGATCACAACGCAATCCGTAAAGGCATCGGACGAACCGGCCCCTTGAGCCCCGCCTGTCTCCTGCGCAGTCGTGGGGCACGATCCCCTTGTCACATCGAAAATGGCATCGTCTGCAACCAGAAGCCATCGCCCTTTTGAAACCGGAACGACCTGATCAAATTGCCCCGGAAGAGCCGAAGCGCCCGGCAGAGACAATATATCGTCATCGCGCAACCGTCCAAGCTGATCGGAGAAAATCAGTTGCAGGTGACCGTCGATCTCGACCTGCCCTGAAAGCCCATCCTCCCAGACGTCGAGATCTCGCACCTTGCCGTCTTCGGCATATCCCTCGATCTTGCCCAACAAGTGGTTGTAGTCAGTGATCGCATCGTCACCCAACAGCAGAATACCCTTGTCATATTGAATGACATCGAGATCGGCCAAGGAAACGAAACTGCGAAAATTGCTGACCACTCTGACCATTGAAGCGTTCGCCAGATCAAGAGAGAAAAGTGCGCCCTCGACATCCTCAATCAGAAGCCCGGAAGCGCCGCGATAAACGGCTGCGATGCGCGCAAATACCCCTTCGATATCTCGTCTCTGACGTCCCACACGATCAATCAGGATGAGAGCCCCGCTCTTTTCCTGCAAAAGCCACTGCGTTTCATCGAGCTTATAGGCATCCACGATCTCGCCGGGATCAAGCGTCAAACCGGCAGGGACCACAAGGCTGCAATCGGAGTAATCACTTTTGCCAGAATGCCCACGACACAGCTCAACCGCACCATCTGCCCCTTGCTTGAGAAGCCGTGAGCCATCAAGCACCACATGCCTTTCCCCCTCGCGAGGTTGCAAATAGAAGAAATCCGTTTCTGTTTCCCCGTTTGAGAAATCTCGCTTGCTCTCATTGATATTGGGGAGAACCAGAATGGATCTGGGTTGTGCTTCATCCCCCTCGACCACAAGAGTCTGACCATTTTGCCTGAAGACTTTTCGGCCAAGTTTTGACGGTGGCAGGGACAGTGGCCTTGGGAAATAGGCCTCATCACTGTTGGGGTGACGCGCCACCGCCAGATTGTCATCCCCAAGAAACAGCCAACTGCCATCATCCAGAAGCGCAACATCGGCAAGGCTCTGAGGTTCAAATGGCAAATCCGGGAAGGACCATTGACGCAAGGGCGAGAGCGATTTTGTCGAGAGGGCGGGATCGACCACACCACCGATAACCTCTCCATTTTCGCCATCCAGCGTTACGACAAGCTTGTCATCATGGGCCCAGACGTCGACGGCTCGCGCTTCGGCTCCCGTCTCATCCAGCGACAGCCGAGACCACTCTCTGCCCGGTATCAGATAGCGCCAGATCTCGGCACCATTGGCAAAATAAAGTGCGTTCTTGAGCGTGTCTGCGGATTGAAAACCCACCGGATTCGGGCTTGTTGCCCGGCTATCGGTAGCGGCAAACTGTTCGGCAAATTTACCATTTTTCCAAACGCCATAGGATCCGTTTTCACCCAGCAATCCAATCGCATGGCCGCCCGTTGAAACGGCAAGTTCTGCCGCATTGACCACCGTGACAAACTGCGTGAGATCAGTGAGCGCTCTTGAGCAACTGTCCGGCAGCACGAAACGGCCAAGAGGGACAATCCATGCCTGCTGCTCCGTGTGGGCGACAAGATATTGACCCAAAATCGCGATCTTCGCACTTGTCGGCAAATCCGTCTCTGCGATCCTGAAACCGACAAATCGTCGATGCGGTTGATCCCGAAGCCACAAGATTCCTCCCACAAGGGCGATAATCCGATTCCCCTCAAGGGAGGCAACATCTGTAATCCTGTCATTAGCGGGGCCGGGATTGCGATAATAGCAGACCGGAGGAGCCGCTTTGCCATTGACGACCTCATGACGTGCCAGAAACACCGTGTCGCTATCGGTCTGTACGGTGGCAACCGTCTCTCCTGCCAATCCGGCCGAAATCACTTGCGCCCCATCAACGGAAAGAGCCTGATCGCCAAGCCAGGCATTCTGACCGTCATAGGCAATGGGAACAGATTCGGCCAAACCCGAAAGGCGTACAGTGTTGCTTGCCTGAAAAGCATAGTGACGGACCAGACCACGCGCCCGCGGGGAATAGACCGCAACTCCCTTTTTCGATGCAAGAAACAACTCTGCCCTGTTGCCCAAGGCATCGGTGATTTCACTGGATGCAAAACTGAAGGGCGCATCACTTCCCGTCATCCGGCGTCTTTGATCCGCCGAGACCAGGCCGCCCCTGTCGCCCAGCAGATAGAGGGAGGACTGCGCAGTCGTGATTTCCCTGATCGCTTCGTCGACCGGCATGGCAACCGTATCAACATAGCCGCGCGTGGCTGACGAATAGACGCTGACCTTGTCTCTCCGGGCAAGATAGGTCAGGTCCCCATCGAGCCAGACGTCACCAATCGGACCTGTCTCTTTACCCACGCGCCCGATCAGGGACCGCTCTTCAATCGAGTTTTCAACCAGCTCGAACCGGTAGGGAATACCGTCAGATGAAACAACGAGCAGCCCGTCCCCGTTGCCATGCACGGCCCTGGGTGTCATTTGGAAGGGCCTGCGCGCGACCCGTGATATTTCTGAAGCAGCCCCGCTCCCCACCAAGCGGTAGGCTTCCATTTCATCGCCCGATACCGCCCAAAGCACGCCCGGCCCGCCAACAAGCTGTGTTTCCTTGCCGAACAGAAGCCCGTCTGGCAAATACAACTTGTCAATTGACTGATAGCTGCGGTCCTTTGGATCGTGCAGAACCAGGTATTTCTCACCGATCAGAACAACCTGACCAAAAGCGGAGACCGCTCTTTTCATCTGCGACAGCGCTTCGCGGGCAGGAACCCCATCGGTAATCCTTGTAGCCTTGCCATTCGCAACCCGCCAGGTTTGATTATCAGCGGTTTGCACCACAAGTGCGCCATCCTGAGCCAGCGTCAGAGACACGACCCCTTGTCCCTCGATCGCCCAGTGTTTGATGGTGCCGGAGGGATCAACATGCCCCACCTGACCGGGAGACGCGAAATAGATGCCGTCAATTGCCGGACCCTCAAGATAAACGCTGGTTGGTTGATCCCAAAGGCGGGTCCATCCTCGCGTCTGCCTGTCATAGCGATAGACACCGGCAGATCCGAGTGTGAAAATGCTTTGCTTGTCTTGTGAGAGAAAAGCACGCGAGAGGCGCGCCTGAGACAGATCGGGATAATGGGATGCCTCCCCAAACAGCTCCGTTACACCCCCTTCTGCCTCGTAGCTGTAAAGCTTCAGACACCCTGCGTCTTCGCAGTCTTTTCTGGCAAGAAGCAAAGCTTCATCGCCGGACACTGCGATATCGAGAATATGCCCCGGAGCGGCTTCAATTGTCTCGAGCGTTTCAACTTCACCAACATCATCAAGCTCAAGAACGACAAGTCCCTTTTGCGTGCCGATGAGAAAGGCCTGCCCCATCGACGCCAGCGTCACATCACCGGGTGCATCGGGCTGCTTGAATATTCCCTGCTGTAGCTCTTCAGACAAAGGCACCCAGATTCGCTGTTTCAGGTTGAAAAGTCCCAATCCTTCAGACCTGGTGGTCAGCAAAAGCCAACGCTCGTCACCCGTCACCGCTGCATGGGTTATCTCGTTCTGCTCGACCCAATTTCCTGACAGGCCCTTGAAGCGGCTATCGGGTATCAGAGTTTGCCAACGGTCCTTGAAACGGAAGGCCAGACCATTGTCAGCGCTATAGGCAAAAAGAGCGTCAGGATCCTCACAATCCTCAAGCGCTGTGCCGGTTTGTGTCGAGCAGGCCGTCGACAGATCCACAAAGGAACTGCCAATTCCATCGATCTGTTTCAGTTCGTCATTGTCCGACCACAACCCCGTTGTCAAATTCAGGGTATGCAAAAGCCCTTGCTCGCGCAGAACTGCAAGGTGATTGGTCTTGGAAAGCGATGCCGTTGCAACAAATGGTCCTGATTTCTCGGCGTCCTCCGAGCGGATATTGGCTGAAAGACGCTCGTCCGCGACACTCCTGAATGACGCGGCATCGAACCAGCCAAATCGCGCTTGGCCACTCGCAATGCCATAGCCCAAAACCAGCAAGAGCAGCAGCAGCGCAGCCCCAAGCCCGACAAAGATCAAATCGAACCGCCCACGCAAGGACACGGCCTTTTCGCTCTCGCGGCGTTTGGCTGCAAGCAGATCAAGAACACGCTCTCTCCAGATTGCGAACAAGATCTCACACCCCTCCCGCCGCCAGGCGACTGCCCTCGTGCGTCCAATAGCTCTGCGCTTCTTCCGGCCAGATCGAAAGCGGTTGATAAGGCGCGCTGTCCACATGACGTTTTTCATGCATCCGCCGGATCGTCGCCAGACGGGATCGCCTCATCCACCAGGCCAGTGCCTGAGCTTCATCCTGATAGGTTTTTGACAAGACGAGCGCGTTGTAAAGCCGGTCAATCACGGCAAGACCGGCATGCGCAGCGATGGCCCAGTTCTTGTCGTCCATTGCAAAAAAGGCAAAGGCACAAGGGCGCAGCAGATGCGCAAAATCGATTTCTCCGGGCTCTATGGAGCGCAACCGGGAATTGCTTGCCATGGCGGAACTTGCCAATTGATCCAAAGGAGCGAAAGCCTGCCTTAGCGGCTCCAGACAGGATGACAGCGGGGCTCCGGCATTTGCCTGTCTGGCAAGAAAAAGCCCAAGGTCAGCGTCTGCGCCAGCATCCTCATGCTGACTGATTTCAAAGCTCCTGAGACGCTCGGATAGCGAAAGAACCTGATCGACATCGACATGACTGAGAAAAGCCAGATCAAGTATTGCTGGCAAATCCTGCATAATCTCGCCGCTTTGCATCAAGGTGTCAGCAAAAACGGATTGCGCGTCCAGAAGACGTCCGGCTTGACGAACCTGCTGACCGTCAATCGCCTTTCCACACAGAAAGGCATGCTCCATCGCATCGAACTGCGCTTCCAGCGTATGCTCTGTCACCAGCCCGATGAAATCGGTTTTCAGCATCATCCGACGACTGGCCGCCACAACTGACCGGAAAAACCCCAAATGATGAATTTGCCCCTTCGGCAATTGAAGCCGCGACACCCCGAGCAACGTCAAGATAGCCTTGCGATGCAAAGCGCGAACCGGCTCAATCCCGAAAATCCACGAGACACCAACGATCCCAATGAGGAAGATGACCGGTACCCACAAGACGAGGCACCATGGATACCAGGCAGTCCAAAGCCAACCCTTGAGTGGCAGATAAGCCGCATCATGAAACCTGTAGAACAGACCAAAGAGCGGAAGATCTGGCCATGATCTTGTTTTGGTAAGCACGAACAGAACAACGAGCATAAGAAGAAAAACGCCAACGCCACCAACAATCAAGAGTCCGGGGCGGCGGCGCCTCTCATATTGCCGATCCTGCAAGAGCGGAGAGAGCGAGGACGCCCGTTGGGTTTGATGAAATGTCTGCTTCTTGCGTCTCCGCCGGATGTGAAAGCTCATGCGGGGCCCTCCATCAGACTTTGCAACGCTGGCCAGACGAACCCTGTGGTAAACTCTCGAGCCTTGTTTGCGTCGGGCAGGGGACTGAACCAATCAAGCGCAAGCGACCACAGGATGGGCACATAGGTGGTTACGAACCAGACCAAAAGCACAAAGGCCACAATCCCGAGCAACGCATGGCGATAACGCAACAAGAACAGGCGCAGATAGAAGAACCATTTGACAGCAAGGACTTTCAAATAGACACGCCCATAAAACAGCCTTCCGATGATCAACACACGTCGGATATCTCTGAAGTCCTGTTTGGCCTGAAGAACGATCTCCTGTCTCTCTTCGCGCAAAGCGGCAACGGTCTTGTGTCCGCGTTGAGACGCATTCAGAATGCGCATGATGCTCCGTCTCGAGCGCTCGATATTCTGCGGAATCTCGGCTTTTCCCTGTTCGAGAGACTGATTGAAGGGGTCAAGCAGCGTCTGATAATCGCCAAGAGCCCGCCGGTCAGAAGGATCACTCATCTTTGGCCAGCTCCTCGCGCAATTTGGTGATCATCTGGCCCATCGCCGTGATATTCTTGTTGGCGGTCTGAACGAAAGCCTCCGAATTCTGATATTCCGTCCAGATTGCATCCTGAACGGCCCGCCGGGTCTGCTCCAGCTCTGAAAACTGGCCTGGAATCTTGTTGACCATATCTTCATAGGATGTGGCGTTGCGCAAACTCTCGCCAACCAGCTCTTCAAGTGCCACCGAGCGATCACTGAGATCTTCCATCAATCCGGTAATCTTGGAGAGATAGAGACGCAGAGCGTTGATCTCTTCGGTCATGGCCCCCAGCAACTGCTCGCTCTGCGCAGCCAACTGGCGGTCCAGAGCAGCCATTTGTTGCCCCAGTGTCTCAGACATGGCGCTGTTCTTCTGCTGCAAAGACTCAAGTCGGTCAGAACGCCATTGGGCATCGGTCACATTGGCAATGAAGTCTCCGATCCTGGTATGATGCCCGATTTCCAGATTGTCATTGAGAAAGGGAACAACCCGCTTGATTGGCTGAAAGCTTGATGCATCCATGATCTCGAGACGAATGCGATCCTCCTTGGTGAAACCGAAAAGATAGATCGGCTGATCAAGCTCCCTCTCCTCCCCTTCGACAAAGGCCGCGCCATAGTCGAAGAAACCGCCAAACCCCTGTCGCAAATAGGCATCGATATCGCCCTGGGTGGCCCGAAAATTCGGCACGATCGCGTGGCCCTGTGGGGTAAAAACCAGACTTCTGGCCTTGTTGGCAACCGAGAATTGGGCAAACATCGGATCGATGCGATGACTGATCGTGCCACTATCAATCCTGCTCTGCCAGAAAGCCGACGGATAAGCCGGCTCTATTCCGACATCACGCAGCCGGTAGAGCAGATAATGCACGCCCATTGGCGCATGCTCACTGGACCGAAAACCATAACGCAGGTAGCCAGAATCGACCACATCCTGCCGAAAGCGCCGCAAATAGTCGACGAAGGCATCAAGATTATCGGCAGAAAAGCGCAACAGACGCCAGTCGCCCGCCCCTTCTCCGACGATCAGATCACGACGAATCGAAAGCTCATCAATCTGCTGATCGATCTCGAGCAACACCTCTTCGGAATCAGGATAATAGGGAAGTCTTTGCAAGCTCAAACGATGCCCTATTTCCCCGGCATGATCCTGCAACAATTGGCGCAGGTTCAGGGTTGCATCATCGCTATGTTCAAATTCAACATATTGGACAGAAACCGGCCCGCCGCCACTTTGCGCAGCTTTGCTGTCAACCGTCGGAATGACATCAAGCCTGGGCAAATCGACCTGCAACGCCTCTATCTCGACAAACCCGCTGTCATCGCTTTGCCAGTCAAGAGCAAGAGCAACCGTGTTCTTCTCGCCAACCAGCTTACGCAACACGGCATTCAAAACAGCAGAGGCAGCATAGCGAACCGGCACCTCAAGCTGGATGGACGGCTTGAGCAGCAAATGGTGCCCACCGGACATGGGAAAGGCCAAACGGAAGTCGACCTCGGATTCAAACAGGTCGCGATATTTATAGGTTATGTCCTGCGTTCCGCCCCATTCCGGACTAAGACCGATCCTTGCGATGGCAAGACTGGCGGCCTCGTCAACTGCGCCTTGCGGAGCGGACTTGACGAGATCAAGGCAGGATACGGCCATACCGCTCGAGCGCCATTCAATGCGAGCAAAGGACTCGGCCGCTTTGGAAAATGGCCCCAAAGCCCCAAGAATATAGGCGCATTCTTCAAGCGGGGTGACTTTGGCGATTCGGCTGCCCTCGGTCTCGAGCAAAATCCGCGTCTGGCTGGACGCAATGGACAACGCAATCAGGCCTGAAAGGGCCTGCATCAGATCCTGCTCGGGAAAGTCTTCAAGCCTGATATCTGCCAGATCCTCCGGCAAATGCCAGCCCTTTGTGGCAACATATTCATGCAGGTTGAAAGCATCGAACAACACCCCTTCAACCTTGGGATCGGAACGAACACCAAGGCGCGTGTGTTTTGTTTTCAGGGAGAGAACGGCATTCCCGTCCGCCTCGCACTGGATGTGCACCCGATCAAACATGTCCCGGTCGGACGTCTCGAACAGATCGACCAGAATTTCCAGCAGCACGAGAGCCGGCAGGCGCGGCAATATATAGATTGCTTGCTTAGCCATTCACACGCTCCCAATAAAACTGCATGATCTTTGCGATAAGTTCCGCAGAAATCTGGTTGAGCGCCTCGCGAGACGCCGGCTTTCCCTCATCTCCGGCAATTGTAAGGGAGGAGGTGCTCTTGTGACCATCCTCGACAACAAACTGCCCGCCACCAAGCAGTTGATCAGGACAATCAATGACGCATCCATGCACCGGCACGAGCCAGTTGATGCCCGCCATGGCAATCGGGCTGGACTCCATCCGGCTCTTGCGAATGACCACCACCATGGCAGCGCTGAAGCTGGCTTTGTCTTCCTGAGGAGGATCATTGGCTTCTGGAAAGAGCGCGTCAAGAATCGTCAGCATCTGCATGTCCTGATGCTGGGATTGCTCCTCGCGATTGCCTTTGGCCTCAATGTCCGCATCGAGCGTCGGCACGACGGAAAGAAAGCCCGGCAACCATCCAGCATCGCAGAAAAACCGATGCATTTGAAATCGTGTCGCTGAAAAGGGATTGAGATTCTGTAGCGACTTGTAGTCCCCGACACGAATGCCCGAGGCGGCAAGACCAGCTCCCTCGCGCCACTGGCCAAACCGGATCTCTGAGCCGAGCAGATCATTTTCGAAAAGAGCAATCGCCATGCGAAAAACAGCTTCAAGCCAACTCGCCTTGACCAATGCAACGGCGGCATCATCGCCATCGTCAAGACATGTTCCCATCAGCATCACTTGTTGCTGCTCATTGAGTGGTGGCGGACGATGACGCGCAAAAAAGGAAGAGTTCAAAAGCTTGTCTGCCAGAATCTGTGGCGGAAGCAGGAATTCGGAGACGAGCATATCCTCCACATCCTCAAGCCTGGAAGAGGTGTGAATCCCCACAACCCCACCCTGTTTGGGATGGCTGAGAAGCGGGTTTTGCTCCTCGGTAAGCTCAAAGCTCCGCCGCCCCGGATCAAGCGCAAATTTGGGTTTTGGCACGAGCCCGTAAAGCATGCGCAACAGGACATCATCGCAATAGACGCGAGAAAGCATGTGGGTAACCGATGCAACACCTCCCTGCCGCGTCCTCTGCACCTCGCCCCAGAGCTGATGCGCACACCGTTCAAAAAACAGAGCCCATTTGTCCCCGGCGGCTTCCGTCTCGGCCTTCCTGTGACCGTGACTTTGGCTCGCGTCGAAAAACAGGTTCTCGAACCGATCAGCATAGCTGTCGAAAGCCAGTTCGGGCACCAATGCAAGTTCGCTGTCAAAGCTGAAAAGATAGGTCTGGGCCATCTCTTCCACAATCAGCCCGGCCAGAGGAAGAAGGCAGAGATCATAAAGCATATGGCGCGGAATATGGTCAAACTGCCGCGGATCCTGTTTCATCGCATCTGTGCCATCGAGGCTATCGAGGAGCCTGCGATAAAGCGCAAGACGAACCGGATTGGAATAATCTGGAGCATGAAGCGAAAAGCCCTTGGCCAGCTCAAGCGCAAAACGCGGGGAAATTCCGATATGACGATCATGGAACATCCGCAACACACGACGTGCCTCATCCTGGAAGGCAGCATCAGCACGTCCGACCGCTGCCGCGATCAGTTCGTTCGACTGCTGAGCTCCTACCAGAAAGACATCCATTACAATTGGCCCTTAACCAGCAGGGATTTCAGATCATTTTCCTGAAACGGGTCCGGCAGGCGATCAAATCCATGGCGCGAAAGCAGCATCAATTCCTCGGAAATGTCGATTTCCGGTTGCGATGAGCCTTGCTCGGCTGCGCGCAACAGCGCATTGACGAGGAACAGTTTCGAAAACCGCACCAGACGACGGTTGGAAAGCTGCGACAAGCGCCGCCCCCGCGCATATTCGGCAACACAGGACAGACGCACCAGCATTTCGCTTACCGCCTTTTCCTCGCGATCAATGGCGAGCCCGCCTGAAAGGCTCATGGCCCTTATGTCGGCCCGAAACCGGTCTGCCCGTTCCAGAAGATGCGGAAAGGTCTGTCCCAGATCCGTTGCGTTGGTCTCCTGCCAGCCAGCCTGCAACAAAGACCCTATCGCATTGGGTTCGGGCGGAACATTCTCAACCCAGCTTCTCAGCAAAAAGCGGTCATAGATGGCCACCAGTTCCGAACGCTTGGGCGGAAAGTTCGTCGCCCCGAACAGGCAGGAAAGCTTGACCTCGTAAGACTTGCCACGATCATGAAACTTGCGCTCGTTGATAAAGGTGAGCAACGAGTTCAGGATGGCGCTCGAAGCATTGAAGACTTCATCGAGAAAGATGATCTCCGCATGCTGCATCATGCCTTCATGCAAACGCTCAAGCTGAGCGCTTTTCTGCTCGCTGTCGAACAGTTTACCAATATCGAAAAATCCGAACAGCTCGCCCGGTTCCGTAAAAGGGGTCAGAAGATATTCGAAATAACGCGGCTCGGCCTGAAACTCTCTGAGATCATCAACGGACAAGCGAGATTCCGAACCGGCCAGCTCGTCATCGCTGAGCAATCCACACAATTGCGCAAAGGCACGAATGAGACGCGACTTTGCCGTGCCGGGAGGACCGATCAGCAGCATGGATTCACCAGAAGCGACCGCCAGCATCTGACAGTGAATCTGCTCGGAAAGACCAAAAAACCGACCATTCAAGTTTTTCTTGATCGCGACCAGGTCTTCGAACAGGTCCGAATTCCGATCCAGTATCTCGGCCATAATCCGTTGGGAAAACATGTTAGACTCCATTCAACCCGACAAAAACGCTCATAACAGGCCATTTGCCAATCTTTTCGCGAGGGCAAAAATGGTACCCTCCCCTTCAGTTCCGTCCCCAGCCCTTTCGGGATCTCCGAAACAGGGCATGAGCGGCGAGCTTTGGCAGAAAGCATCGAAATGCTTCGATTTCTTGTCTCCTGCCATTCTGACCGTGACATCCATCGCAACCAGATGGTCCAGATCCACCTGCTGACCAAGACTGTTCAATGCAGATTTGGATCTCACAGACAGATAATGACCGATTCTCTCAGTCTGTTGCGCCCTGATTTTTCTGATAAAACGGGAAATTCGCTGGAAAAGCGATCCACCTGTTTGATTCTCTGGAAGGAGAGCCAGAACGACGAGAATCAGTATCAAATCCAAGGATACACGATCCGGCCAGGCAATGTTGCTGGGATCAAGGATCGTTCTGGCTTTCCAGTCCCTGCGAATGGTCTCCTGGACATGAAGTTGCAATGCCGGCTGACACCAGGCCACTTCGAAAAAGAGTGGCAACAACTCATCGCTACCCAGAAGGCCGCTATTGGTCTGCCATCCCAGATTGAGCAGCCGCCAGCGCCAGCTTTTCCGCTGTTCGCTCGCCCCGACAGCCTGAGCCATGAGATTCTTGTGAAAAGCGCTTTCATCACCCGAAAAATGAAGAGCTGTCTTCAGGAAGCCCAGGTGACTGGATTTCCGATTGCGCAACCAGCGCGTCCCTGCGAGCATTAGCACGAGCACCCGCACAGCGCTACGGGAGAGATGTGGCTTGTCACCATTCTCGAAGATATGAGCCACCGACTGGTAGACAAGCGAGCGAAGCACTTCGATCACCTCTTGCGCCTCAAGTCGCTTGAGATCAACAAGACCGCTTCCTTCGAGTTTTTTCAAGGCCGCTTGATCCAGCGCGAAATTTTCCGTCATAACCGCCCTCCCTTTGCAAAAAAGGCAAAGCCAAACAAAAGTGCCGCGACCAGAATGAAAAAGTCATGCACGGGCCAGGGCGGTACCCCAAGGCGCCTGCCATCGGCATCAAAGGCGGAAAAGTCGTCAAGAGCCCCACCGCTTGCCTTGGCAATGGCTTCAAGAGCTTGCAAATTGACCCCGAACGTGGCTGCTTCACGCCTGCTCGTCTCTCCCTTAACCGGATCAGGTAGACTGATCGGAATGGACTGAGGACGGAACAGAGCCCCTCGTCCCTCTTCCTCAAGAAAAAGAAGCCATTTGGTGGCACCATGTGGCGATTTCGGCAAGGCAAAGCGCCCCTCGAACACGCCTTTCTGGCTCCCCACCGCCTTGAGGGCAATACCTGTCTTGTGCAGACCCGTCACCAACGTTGCAGACAGGGCCTCTGGCAAGGCTTGATGTGTCCCATCGCTCAAGATCGTGATGCGCAGACCGATCTCGTCACCAAGATCACTCAGCTCGAAGCCATAACGGGACCGCTCAGACCATTTGACCAATTGCAAAAGGCTTGCAGCAATCGCCTTTCGGCCTGCTTCATTGTCAGTCCAATTGGCATCAAAATCGGAAAGGAATGCTGCCACATTCCCGTTCCCTGCCAGATCTGATTGACGAAATGCTAGCACCGGCTCCCCCTCATCCCCATCGCTGATCAACGCGCGAACGGCATCAGCTCTCGCATAGCTGAAGGCGACACCGCTTGTCTCGATACCCCCTGAGATATCCTTGATCGGTGTAACGACTCGGGGACTGACAGGATCGGGAGAAAAGAATTCCGATTTTTCCTGCGGATCGAAGAAATCCGGTTTGAACGTCAATCCCTGCCCCGCACGCAAGATTTGAGATTGCCTCGCAGCTCCGGCAATCTCGCGATTCAGTGAGCCGCTACCACTGTTATATTGCAGATAGTAAAAGGAAAGTCCCGCTTTCGCATAGTCGTAAGGATTGACCATGCCATCGGTAATCAGAAAGACAGAGGTATAGTTGCCGGTGAGCCGGAGTGCCGCCTCGAAGGCCCGGGACACATCGGAACTGTCGCCGGTGGGAAACCGGCTGGCAAAGGACCGAATGGCGCCTTTACCAACCCCGTCCCCGCGTTGGCGTCCGCTGGAAAGACCGCCGAACGTGATGACCTGCAAACTGTCCTGCGGGCGCATATAGTCGAGCAGATCGGCAATCGCCGAACGGGCGGCGGCCAATCCACCCCCTGACATCGATCCCGACGTATCCACAAGCACGATCGTATCTCTGGGCGGCGGGTCTTCCAGCAGAAACTTGGGGTCGGGCGAAACCGGCAGGAGCAGATCGAGCGCCGTTTCGTGATAGCTCTGCACGACCGTTGGCTCATCAGGCCGTCCCACCATCGGACCATTGACGATCATCAACCCCAAACCACGCTCGGAAATCGCCTTGGAAAGCTCCGAAAGCCTTTCCTGCCCCAATTGCTGAGCCCTTACCGATCCGAGGACCAGAATGTCGAAATCATCCATATCCTTGAGATTGAGATCGAGATCCGGTAGCTGCTCCACATCGAATTGATCCTTTGGCAAAACCGACAGGAAATCCGTATCGCCAAGCCCCAGAATCCGGATTGGAGCCTCAACCAGCGTGAAAATCCTGTTTTGAAACACACGCGATTGATCGCCTATACGAAAATCGACGAATTGCAGCCCCCGACCATCGAACCGAACCGGCAGTTTCAGCGATTGAACGGCAGATGAGGATTTGAGTATGTCCCAATCAAGAGCGAGCCGTTCCCCATTCCGAAAAAGAGAAATCGTTTGATCCGCCAGAGCCCTCGCACTCCCGGGGTCAAACACGACCCGCAAATTCGGCTCCGTCGCGTTTTTGACAACCGCAGGCAAATAACTTGAGACGATCCCCTCGGCTGGCGACCCTGCATTGAATGAATAGGCAAAGAGGTTTGGGAGACTGGCCCCTTCGCTCTTGCCCAGACTTTGCAAATAACCCGATGTATCGAGTCCGTCACTCAGCAGCAGGATGATATCCTCATCGCTTTGCTCGCTTGCAAGAGCCTTGGCCAGTTTGAGAGCGGAACCAATGTCCGTCCCGTTCTGAGAAAAGCCGAAAGGCATCTCGTCGCCAAGAAGCATAGTGATACCGTCGGCAAGGCTTCCGCGGTTGAGCCTGATCTCCTGTCTTGCAGCAAAATCGATCAGGGAAACGCGCGGATCCTTGTCGAAAGCGCTCGACAGCAGCCTCATTTGCTCAGCCACCTGAAGCAGTCGCGCCCGCCGCGCCACTTCCTGCCTATGGGCACTTTCCGACTGATCGAGAAGCAAAATGAGATGCCTATCTCCCGGATCCGACTGACGCACCAACAGGGGCCGCCCCATCGCAACGGCAAGACAGAGACAAGCCAATATGATGCTCCCCATGGCGAGCAGCCGATGAAGACGTGTCCGCTTATCGGTCCAGCTGCCACGATAGACATGATAGAGGCCAACAAGAACAACAAGCGTTGTCACCAGCACCGCAGCCCAGAAACCGGCAACCGGTGCCCATCCGGCCCCAAGGCAATCACCACGCCAGCCAGATAACGAGACGTGAGGGGCGATCAGCGTGCAGGCATTCATATCCGCCTCCTCAAGGGCTGATCGAGCACCCTTTCAAGCCCCAAAGCAAGCAAGGCCGCCAATAGAAGCCAAGGCCAGACAACGTGGCTTTCCTGTCTGATCTCGGCGACCGGCCGGATATCTTCAAGCTGTGGATTCAAGCCAACGGGTTTGGCCACATCGCTTTCAAAGGCGACATCGTACAAAGGGGCTCCGGTATCATCGACATGGGCCATTGCAGTGATCTGGCCACGATCTTCATTGACATAGCGAAAGGCATTGAGAAAGGCGACGAGCCAGGTCTGATTGGCTCTCTCGAGCAACATGCTTGCAAATCCGCCCGGAGGCAGAGGCATGAGGACCGCCCGATTATCCCCTTCGCGCATGGCCAACAACAAGGCCCCATCCGCGTCAGACACAACCGCTTTGAAGCCCTCTGGCACCACCTTCAAGCCTGTTGACGGCATCTTTTCGAAAAGATCGAGATCGACAGATCTGAGCAGTTCATTCGAGCCATCAAAATAGCCCAGACCGGAAGAGCGCGTTCCCTCCCCTTGAAGGAAAAAGATCCCGCGTTTGACGGAAACCGCATCCGGAGCAAATAGACCGATGGAAACGCTCATCTGATCTGGGTTGGTATGATGCACCGTTGAGATCTTCTCAAGCAGAGGCTTGAGCGAGCTTTGCGACAAAGCCTCATCCAGAATCACAGGCATTGCGGCGATAGAGTTCAGCGTAATTTCAAACCGGTTGTCGATCGCAAGTCCCCCGGTCTCATTCAGCAGCGCTCTATATCGTCCCGCCTCAGAGACCCGAAAATGAAGCCTCTTGCGCCCCGGCACGCCAAGATCCATCGCCTCCACAGGATCAAGCCTTTTGTCATCAGGCCCATAGAGCTCCAGAGAAACGGGGCCGCTCGGCTTGCCATAATCCTCCAGCTCAATCTCCAGATCCGCGTCTCTTCCCTCGGGTGTTTCTGGAGAGAAATGGGCACCACTGATCGCCATGTTGGATGTGGGCGTACCGACCTGAAACCAGAATGGAGGTGTCCCGGTTCGTTCTCGCCCTTCAAGAGCAAGCATGGCTTGCGGCGGCAGATCGCTGATCACCACCAGATGGGTCCAGTCGCATGACTGATCTCTTTCAAGGCTATCAGTAAGAGAATTGATCAGCATAGCGGGGGCAAAACCATCCCGAGCAATCGCCTGCGCCGCCCCGATGGGCACGGACGGAAAGGCAATTGTCTTCGAACATCCCTTCAAAGCCGAGACATGTGCCCTGACATCCTCGGCCTTCTGATTGGCCAGTTGCAATCGGCTCGGCTTGCCCATTGCCATGCTCGGAGAATGATCAACAACAATCAACACCCCAAGGGAGGCCTGCCTTTGGGTATGGATGGACACACCATCTGCCAAAAGAGCCGCCAAAAGCAAAGCCAGAAACAGCAGACGCAGCCAGAATAGCGGGCTTTGCAGAGGCATGGATATTTGCCAACGCACCCGCTTTTGCCGCGCACTGGCAAGCTCTGGCAGAAACTGAAGCGCTGATATCGAAACCGAGCGAACCATCGAGCGGCGCATATATCTCACGATCACCGCCAGCAGAACGACACTCACGCCCCCTATCGCAAATAGCCCGAACCCGGTCATACAGACCTCCCGAACAATTCGCTTCGAAGGAGAAAATCATTGAGCTTCACCCTATAATCATCTGCAACGGCCCTGACGTCTCCCTCTTGCGGCAAGTCCCAAGGAAAATGAATAACGCCTCCCAGATGCAAGACTTCCATGAAAGATTGCCTTTGTTGCAGGATCGCCGCATCCGCTTGCCGAAGCTCACGTCCCGACGCCTGAAACTCTCCTTTTCGCGCAGCAATTCCGCCAACTGCTGCCAGCGAGACGATTTCCCTTGCAAGAATGGCCCGTTCAGCAGGCCAGCTATCAAGCTCACAGACGACGACCTGTCTGAAGCCTCGGGACGCCAGTTGAATAGCTTCCTGCAAGGCAGACTTGTCAGTCCCGGTGCGATAGAAATCGGAAATGAGCACCGTCACGGAAGATTGTTTCAGCCCATGAAGCACCGGAGCTATATCCACCTCACACCCCGGCTCAGGTGCCTTCAACGACAGCAGGCGGGTCTTGAATTCCAGCCCTTGCGCCTCAATCTGCCCCCCTTGCACAAAGACCGGACGGCCCATGCCCGAACGGCCATCAAGAGCGGCAAAGGCGATTGCAATATTCTCTCTCATTGCAATGACCGAAAGGGTTTCGACGAGCCAAAGCGCGACCTCCAGCTTGCTGACCCGGCCCTCGTCTTCCAGACCGGCCCGCATCGTGGCGCTTGCATCAACAACCACCAGCATCAGGAACTGCTCTTCTGCCTCGAAAGAGCGCACGAGAAAGTCTCTTTCTCCGCCATGACGCGCAGACGCCCGCCAATCGACATGGCGCACATCATCCCCCAGATTATAGGAACGATGGTCGCGATAATCGAGTGATTGCCCCATTTTTCGCCGCAAGATAGCCCCGGCTCCGGACGTCATGAAACGCTTGCGAAGACGCAGGCGGATCTCCTCAAGCGCGTCACTGTCAACGGGATTTGGATGCAGATCTCTCATGATGCAAGAAGATGGGGTTTGAAATAGTCGCTATAACCGGGGATCTCAGGAGCGGAGAGTGCGAGCAGATGAAGCAGCAACGCATTGCGCATCTGTTCGGTTTCCTCAATAGCCTTCAGTTGCGGAAAATCCTGCTGCACCAGACGTTCCCAGTTATATTTGAATTTCAAGCGATGCCGCAAAGCAGAAGGGGCCATGGCCACAAGCGCGGCGGCAACCATCGCCTGCATTTCCGATTGCGGATTTTCAGCAGACAGCAAAAAGGCTTTGGCTTTCGTCGCCATGATAAGCGAAATGGCCGCCCGTGGACCCAATGGCCACTCGAAATAGCGCTCCACAAGCTGCCCCAACGCCTCTTTTCTGCGATCCGACAAATCGATCAACTGATCGGAATAGGCTCTGCCCTGCGTCGCCTGCACCAGATTGGTGCCATGTTGCAGCACTCGTTTGGGAATGGTCATCTCAAAAAGCAGCTGCTTGACCTGATCGACAAGCCAGCCACATTGCTCTTGGGAATAAAGATCGATATCCAATGGCTCGCGCCCGCCAGATGCGGCCATCCCTCCACTCGCAGCCCGCTCGACAATTTCGACAAGGACATCACTGTTCGTGGGCTTCATCAGGAGCTTGAGCTGGAAACGGTCGAGCTGCGCCTCTGGCAGATCATAGGTTCCTTCCTGATCAATCGGGTTTTGGGTTCCAATCACCATGAAGGGTGTTTGATAACGCGCTCTTTGCTGATTTTGCGAAAAGTCTCTTTCCACCACCAGCGAACGGGTTTCTCCCAAGACCGTCACCTTTCTCTCGGCCATGGCCTCAAGCATGGCCGCCTGGGTTTTCGGCGTCGCGCGGTTGATTTCATCGGCAAGTAGGATCTGCCGGAAAATCGGGCCCGGCTGGAAAACAAAGGCCTTCCCACCCCCTTCCAGATCGGGCATGAAGGTGCCCGTGATATCGGAGGGCAACAGATCAGGTGTGAACTGAATGCGCCCGTAACCAGAGCCATCGATCATTTTCAGACTGTTGGCGAAGGAGACCGCAAGCGATGTCTTGCCAAGACCGGGATTGCTTTCAAGAAGCACATGACCACCGGTAAACAGAGCCGCGATCAGCCCATCGATCACCTCTTCCTGACCGATGATATCCCGCTGCACAGACCGCTTGACCTGAAACAAAAAGTGACCTGCTTGCTGTGGCGAAATTTGGCGCATGACTTCCTCATTTTGATTGGGATTCTAACAGGATTCTCATCCATTGCGGCAACTGTTGAATAGGAATATGGGGTTGAGTTGGCAGATTTTTGTCATCCGCCCCAACTCTGGGATGAAGTGTCTGGACTTGAACAGGTTTGGCACCCCTGTCGGCAAAGGCGCTGATCCGACGCCTGTCAACATGATCAAGCCGCTCGGCTGTTGCTGTATCCTCCACCGCAGACTGATCAGGAATGGCAACATCTTCAAGCGCTTTCAAACCGGATGCCGGAGCGCTCCCGCTTGCTCCGCCCTTGCCGGTATCGGTAGAGCCGCCCTGATCCCCTGATCCTGTTTCACCTGACTGTGCAGCCTGAAGGGCAGAATGCTGATCTTCCCCTTGCCCGAAAGCTTCTTCGTCTTCATCAGTTGCACCCTTTCCATCATCAGACCCCTCACCAGACAGCCGCATACCGATTTCAAGCGGAGCACGCCCATCGGAGGCAGATGGAAAATCCGTCCCATTCTCTGATAACGCCTGAGGAGCAGATTGCCCGACGCCGACGCCACCGCCATCACCACCTTCACTTCCACTTGAGGAATCCGGCTTGCCACCGGCATCCTGACCCTTTTCATCCTGAAGATCCGAACCAACACCGCTTTCGGAAGAAGCATTAGCCGCCGGTTCCGATGATCCTTGAGCGTCAGCCCCGCCTGCCGCACTCGCCTGCTCTTCGGCTTGAGAGGCAGCGCCATCACCCTTTGGCCCATCCGCAGGACCATTCCCGTTCGCGTCCGGGAAATCTCTGTTTGACGCCACATGATCCCCGCGAGAAACCCCTCCGGTCTCGGACATCGGCGCGGACATAGGTGCAAACTGGCCTTCAGACGCTCCATTGCCCCCGACACCGGGATGAACGGAATCCGGATTTGCAGCCAGCCCGCCTGTTGCCATCGGCGCCCCGGAAGCATGCGAGCCCCCATACGGCACCACCGGCTGGTAGTTGAGCCCGATCACCCCGAACAGGATGACGGCGGCAGAAAGCCCTGACAAACCACCAAATCCGATCAGTATCGCGCTTGCTCCAAGGCGCAGTTTTGCCTCCCGTACAAGCTTCAGTCCGGGCCAGTCACCAAAGCGAGGAATGCGCAAGGCAATACCGTCGGCCTGGGCATCATCTTCATGAATGACGGCGAGTAGGGAGGCAAGATCATCCGGGTCAGCAATCCTGTCGGCATCAAGGCGATATCCGGATACAAGGCCATAGCGAACCACCCTGCTCCATCCAGTCAAGGGCAAAGCATCCTGACGACATGAGAGAAGGCGGAAGATTGACCTTCTGGCAAAGAGCCCAAGGAACAAATGCGCCCCCCCGACCCCAAGGCATCCACCCGCCAGCACATAAGATACCGAGGTCGCCCCAAGACCGAACAGGATTGCAGCCGCCATGAGCCAACAGCCACCAGCCCAGATCAGGGCATGGGCCAAAAGGAAACTGCGGTGCGCCTCTTCAATCGCCCAAATCGCATCAAGGCGATGAAAGGCACCGCTTGAGTAAAGACGAAGCGCCCTTCTCTTCTGGCCTGCGAATCTCAAAAGGATCAGCAACCCCGACAGAAGTGAAATTGCGCCAAGAGCTGGTACAGAAAGGGAGATGACATGCGAAAGGCCGACAAAAGGCAACAAGGCAACAGGAAAGAACAGGGCAATCAAGGCCGGAACGCCAAATGACCGAACGCCTTGCAAAAGATCACGCCAACTGTGCCAATGATGTTGCCTCGCCATCCAATCACCAAAATACAAAAACAGAGGGTGGTTGCCACTTATCCCTCACTATTGGACTTATCTGAGTCCCTTGGCCTGCGCCTTAAAAAAATCCACACAAAAAAGAGAAACATCGCTTCCGCCAAAATGCAGGCTTTAGACCAGGCCCCCAGCTGTCTGCCGGATACGGACGACTTGCCTACGGCGAGAAATAACGGGCCAAATCCGGGATTGGCTTAAAAATGCTCACACTTAGCCTTAGGACCAAGATGGACATTTTCGTAGCTCCGCACCCGGTTTAGCCAGATTTCCCCCATGGCCATCATCAAGGCCCGTTGCCTATCATTCATGTCAAGCGCCCCCCACTTGGCGCCCCATAGAGAGGAGACATATTGCCATGCGCAATAAACATTTGGCTCTGGCCAGCCTTTGTGCTGCGGCCAGCATGATTGCTATTGCCCAAGCGCAGGAAGCCGTTACCTGGGAGAATAGCGATCTTCACACTGTTTCGCTGATCATGAGCGAACCGATGATGAAGGTTGACGGAGGCTATCACGAGCTGATTGACGGGCTCTATCTCAAACCGAAACTGGTCGACAAGAAAATCGTTACCGCACCATTGCGGGACATCATGGACGAGCTGGACGGCGGCTACAGTTTCGATGGCAACACCGTCAAATATGAATTGAACGGCAACATCGTTTCCATGACCCTGGGCACAAAGGACGCCCTCGTCAATGGAGAGAAACTGGAAGCTCCCCTTGCACCGGAATTGGTTGATGACGCTGTCTATGTCCCATTCCGTTTTGTGTTTGAGGCACTGGGGGGAAAATATAGCTGGAATTCCAAACGGGGAATGGCTGAAATTACCCTTCTGCGGCCATCTGGCAGCATTTACTCGGCCCCCAAGGGCGAGATCACACGCAAGACCATCCTGAAGCAGGATGCTGACTGGTACGGATCTGATGCGGCGATCAAAGTCGCCAAGGGCATCATGGCCAACCAGAATCCGGACGGCGGCTGGTTCAAGCTGGGCAGTTCCGATGATATGGCCGCCATTGTGGATCGCGATAAATTCCCGACCTATCGTCAGAAGTCAACCATCGACAATAACGCGACAAGCTATCAATTAATCGCTCTTGGACGGATCCTGAAAGCAAGTGGAGATACATCCATCGAGCCGAGCATCCTCAAAGGCATCAATTACCTGCTCGATGGCCAATATGAGAATGGTGGCTGGCCGCAATTCTTCCCCGTCACCGTCGGCTATCACAAACATGTGACCTTCAACGACAACGCCATTTCCAACGTGTTGGGCGTGCTCGAAGATGTTGCCGCCAAAAAGGGTGGCTTCGCCTTTGTCTCGGATGAGCTGGCGCAAAAAGCGGATACAGCGGTCAAGAAAGGCCTCAAACTGATCCTCGACCAACAGGTGGTCGTTGATGGCAAGAAAACCGGTTGGTGCGCACAATATACCTTTGACACTCTTAAATGCGTCAAGGGCCGCTCCTATGAACTCGCTTCGATTTCCGGTGGCGAAAGCGTCAATGTCATCAAGTTCCTGATGAGCATTGACCAACCGGACAAAGAGGTCATTACGGCGGTTAACAGCGCAGTTTCTTTCCTCAAGTCACAGGAAATCAAGAACAAGAAGATGGTCAAGGTGAACGACGTTTCCACCGAGTTTGGCCAGAAACGCGTTGTCATTGACAAGGAAGGCAGTTCCATCTGGCCACGCTTCATCAATCTTGAAACCCTGAAACCGCTATTCTCCAACCGTCAGGGCGACAAGTTCGATCGCTTTGAAGATGTCAGCTATGAACGCGCCATCAAATATAGCTGGTATGTGACCGATCCTGGCAAGATTTTCGCAAAAGGCTATCCGGAATGGCAGGCGAAATACTCTCCAGACCATAACCCATTGGAACAATAAGCACCCCCAATTTGCTTATTGACCCCAAGGCCTGCCTTTGAAACCCCATTTGAAGGCAGGCCAAATGGTATCCATCAAATAGAGCCGACAATCCAGTCGGGATAGATTTCGCTCTGAGAGATAGAAGCCAGAACGTCCTGTCCTCTGAGAAAACCGTGATCGGTGACCAGTACCGATCCCCAGCCCCTGACACGTGCCCCCCAAATGTCAGTATGCAGGCTGTCTCCCATCATGACTATTCGATCACGGGACACGTCCTTTCCGACCCGCCTTTCGATCTCATCATAGACACTGGCAAAGGGCTTGCCATGAAAAACCAGCGATAGACCGGGCACCTGATCAATCAGATCATGAGCAAAATATCCCGGCTCCAGCGTCAAGCCATTTTCTCTCGGCGCGACAAGATCGGGATTGGCGACAATCACCGGACGAAGCCTTGCCTGAAGCGCCTCGACAAGAAGCCTCTGGCGTGGTCTGGTCCAGCACTCGCTCGAGAGAAACAGAAATGCATCAACTTTTTCGTAGTCGGTCGGATCATCCCCCAGAACAGATGTCTTGAAAGCCAGTTCACCTTGATCAAACGCCTTGGGTGCAATCACCCCCCAAAGGATTGACGGATCAAGGCCGGCCATCTCTTGTTCGCACACCGCGCGAGAGGACACCAACTCACCCGGCTCGAAATCAAATCCGAGCCTTTTGAATTTCTGTTCGACCTGAGCAAAACAATAGGACGCGGCATTGGTGAGCACAAAAAGGCTCTTGCCAGCCGAACGCAGCGCCGCCATCCGCTCACAAGCCCCCGCAATAGGGCTTTCCCCGACATTGAGAACTCCAAACGCATCAAAGACAAATATGTCATAGTGATCAGATAAATCACCAAGATTAGCGGCAACCTTTGGCTCTTGGGGGCCAAAAGGCAAAACAGGAAATCGGCCCTTGACCGCTTCATAACGTTCGAAAGCCTGCTGACTGGTAAGGGTCTGCTGTATCACATGCCTGGCCTTTCTTTTTGCCTCTGCCGCATGCCATATCATGTTTGCCCTCTTTTGCCAGCTCCGGATTGAGAAAGGACACACAGCAAACCCCTTTTCAAGGAGAAATGGCATAGTCGCTCGGAAAGGGCTGGACGCTCGGGAAGCGGCCTGTCTAATCTGACAGGAGAGATTCGCCGCCCTCAGAACCCGCCCCGAAGAGCAGGCAAGAAAAGGCGCGACCAGACTTATCCGAGACCAACGGACAATTTGCGACACATGGAAAAGACACCTGCCTCATCTGACAAACAGCCACGGCGGCCGATCAGCCAACTGTTATCGAGTCTCAGGCGGCGGCTTGGCGGTGCATTTTCAAGTGGAGATGGCAAAGGCGCGGTCCAGAACCAACCCGAGGCACCCTCAACAGGTAAGGAGTTGAAGAACAGAAGCGAGCATAAGGCTTCCCAAGCCACTCTCGGCAAGAAGAACACCAAAACAGATCCCCTGCTCAGTCTTGGCAACCTGACAATCTTACTGGTCGAAGATGTCGACACAATTCGTGCATCCATCAGAAAGATGCTCGACGAACTTGGATATAAGGTGATCGAAGCCAGCGACGGCTCTGAAGCCATCGCCCTTGTCGAGACCCATCGCCCGGACGTGATGCTGCTTGATTTGTCCTTGCCGATCATGGATGGGCACAAAACTGCCAAATGGCTGCGCAAGCATCATGACGCATCCATCGCCACGCTTTCGATCATAGCCATGAGCCAGCATCAACCGTCTGCGACAGATCTCGATGAAAGGCGTTTGCTTTTCTCAGGCTGGTTGATCAAGCCTTTCGACGGATCAACCCTTGAAGAAAGCATTCGCTCAAGCATGGTCTCAGACGCCTTTGTCGCCAGCGAACAACCCGACCCTTTCCTTGAAGAGCAATGGCCAATTCTGGACCCGTCGGTCATCTTGCATGATCTGGAAAGCCTGGGAGCTGAACAGACCCTCTCTCAGATCGACGCCTTTTTGCACGACGCTCCGGACCTGTCGCAAGGCATTCATGACGCGACATACACACCCGACGCAGCAACGGCCAGTCAAAAGGCCGAGAAGTTGAAACGAGCGGCGGACAATCTCGGTCTTCTCCGCCTGAGCCAGACCGCACTCGATATCGAGAAAGGCAATCCGCCAGACGGCCTTGAGCGCACCTTGCGCACGAGCATCAAACACCTCTCACTGCTTCGATCTGACATTGCCGCTGCACAGCCCTCTCCTCCCCGATAAAAAACCCGCTCTTTTCAGAAGCGGGCCAAGTTTGCCGGTTTGTTTATTTTTCTTGTCCTATTTCATCCAGTTCTCTCTGTAGAGACAAGCGATCAAGAGAAGAGAGCGGCAAACTGATGAAAATGCTCAATCGCTGCTCGAGCATGCGCAACGTATCTGCAAATGCAAGGCGCTGCTCGATTTCCGATCCCTCTGCGGCAGCAGGATCCGGCACGCCCCAATGAGCACTCATTGGCTGACCGGGCCAAACCGGACAGACCTCATTGGCCGCATTATCACAAACAGTGAAAACAAAATCCATGACAGGTGCATCAGGGCCCGAAAACGCATCCCAGCTTTTTGAACGAAATGCGCTGACATCGAAATTCTGGTTTTCAAGTAATTCCATCGTGAAGGGATGGACTTCACCTTTCGGCTTGCTCCCTGCGCTGAACCCCTTGAAACGGCCATTTCCAATGCGATTAAGAACGGCTTCCCCGATAATGGACCGTGCTGAGTTGCCCGTACAAAGAAACAAAACATTATAAGTTTTGGTATTCATGCGCGTATCCTCTCATTGTCTCCGGACCATTTTCGGTTTCTTGATCCAATAAGCCACTATTTCAAAAAGCATATACGCCCTATCACATATGCGATTGACTGCATATGCGATTTGGCGCATAATCCACATATGAAACAGACAATTTTCTTTCAGTGCCTTAGTGACGAAACACGATTGCGTACCCTGTTATTGTTGGAGGGAGAGCAGGATCTCTGTGTCTGCGAAATCTCTTTCGCACTTGATTTGCCTCAGCCCAAAGTCTCCCGACATCTCGCAGCAATGCGCGATGCCGGCTTGGTGGTCTCCCACAGAAGAGCCCAGTGGGTTTTCTATTCCGTGAATGAAGAAATGGCCGAATGGAAAAAACAGATTGTGCTTGCCGCCATGGAAGGCAACAAGGATGACCCCATCGCACAAGGTGACAAGAAACGGTTATGCGCCATGAAAGACCGACCGGCCCGCTGCGATGTCGCCTAGTCTGCTGCTCTTTTTGGCACCTGGCCGCACCCTGTTCATCAAGACGAGAAATCAATGCTGAGCATATTCACAAAACTCGCAGACCTGATCACATATGTGTGGCTTGGCCTCGACCCAACAACATCACTGGCGAAAAGCACCCACTTCTTTGTCGAGGACGTGACAAAGATTTTCTTTCTCACCTCGCTCATAATTTTTCTGGTCGGTCTTTTCCGAACAATGCTAACCCCCGAAAGGGTCAAGGAGTTTATTGGAGGGCGCCCGCGTTATGTGTCTTATCCGCTGGCTGTCGGACTCGGATCGGTTACACCCTTTTGCTCCTGTTCCTCCGTCCCCCTTTTCATCGGCTTTCTTGAATCCGGCATTCCGCTTGGTGTGACAATGGCTTTCCTCATTGCCTCGCCAATGATCAATGAAGTCGCCGTTGTCATTCTAGCTGCTGCTGTCGGATGGAAAGTCGCACTGCTTTATGTCCTCGCCGGACTGACCGTCGGGATTATCGGCGGGGTCCTCATCGAAAGGCTGAAACTGGAAAAATGGGTTGAAGAATATGTCTGGCAAATCCGCATGGGCAAATCTGCTTTGCCCGCTGGTCGTTTCAGTTGGAAAAAGCGAATGCGTTTCGCCTGGGGACAGGTAAAGGAAATCGTCGGACGGATCTGGATTTATGTCCTTATCGGTATTGGATTGGGCGCAATCCTGCATGGCTTTGTGCCTCAGGATTTTTTCGTCTCCTACGCCTCATCCTCAAATCCGTTTGCCGTACCCATTGCCGTCCTTGCCGGCATTCCGCTCTATTCCAACGCGACAGGCGTCATACCCGTGATCGAAGCGCTCATGGCAAAAGGTGTTCCACTGGGCACCTTGCTTGCCCTGATGATGTCGGTTGCAGCAATTTCCCTTCCCGAAATGATCATCTTGAGAAAAGTACTCAAGCCCAAACTGATTGCGACATTTGTGTCAATTCTGTTTGTCGCTTTCATTCTCGTCGGATACGGATTCAATTTCCTCTTAACCTGAAAAGTGTGAGAAAACAGAAATGAAGACATTCAAAGTTTTAGGCTCAGGCTGCAAGAAATGCAGCAAGACCGCAGAAATGATCCAGGCCAAGGCTGATGAACTGGGCGTAAAGATCTCACTTGAAAAGGTAACCGATGTGGGTGACATCATGGCCTATGGTGTCATGTCTACGCCCGGCGTTGTTATGGACGAAAAGGTGGTCCACGCTGGCGGATTGCCTGACAATGGCGATATCGCAGAGTGGATCAAAGCCTGATCGGCCAACTGGTTGAGCGTAAAAATGGCTGCCGGTGCGCTTGTCCGCGCCATTCAGGCAGCCATTTTAAATCTAACTACGCAGATTATTTCTTGCGTATACCGATAAAGGACTTTTTAAAGGGGCCAACCTTCTCGACATGTTTCTCGCAATCCGGAAACAGATGCTTGAAGAACTCCCAATCCAGCAAATCGGTATGCTCGATATAAACGGCAGCTTTTGCATAATCATGCATTGGTGGGTTACCCGGGCCCAGCCCCTTATAAGTCAGACGTTTAAATCGGTATGGAGCTGGCAGCCAATGGACTATCGGCAACATGTAATGTGGATCGACCGGGAACCAGAGATTGGGAGTCTGCACGTAATAGTATCGCCCAACTCTCTGAGTTTCTTTTGAAAACTGTACCTTGCGCTCATAATTTCCAACATGTTCAACAACGCTGTTGGAATGCACCAGATCAAACTCATCGTCTTTGTACTCAGACAGATCACAAGCATCACCGTGTCTAAACTCGACCGAGCCTGGAAACTGATCTGCCAAATCCGAGAATGTACTTTCCTGCGGCTCGTCACTCAGAATGATCAAATGACACTTCTCTGCCAAATTCTTTTCCAGCATCATCCAATATTGTAGAAGACCGCCAACGTCGAGAATAACCGCGTTTCCCTTTTCAGAAACAATTTCCTCGATTATGTCCCTGATCCGTTTCATTCTCTTTGCCCGCATGCGGGACCCAATCGAATTTGGATTGGAATAGTCATTTAAAAATCGAAGAACTCCGCTCATCTTTTAACTCGCTTTTACGCCAACACTCTAAAGCTCCAATGGCCGAAACCATACGCCTTCCAAATTAACATGAGGATAAGAGCCAAGATGAGAGAAGTCTTTTGGTTATGGATTCTGATTAAAGATGATCACAAAACTGATCTTTAGTTAAAAATCTTCTTATTTCTCTTCCTTTCACTATCTTTTCCAATTACTGGTATTGATCAACATTGATTTATTAACGTAAAAACCCCCGGAGATGATTATCTACGGGGGTTTTTATGATCTTGCGCTTAACAGGCCTGGCAGTGACCTACTCTCCCACGCCTTGAGACGGAGTACCATCGGCGCTGAGGAGCTTAACGGCCGAGTTCGGGATGGGATCGGGTTTGGTCTCCTCGCCATAACCACCAGGCCGGTTAAGAGCAAGAATTGAGAAGCTGGTTTGTATTTACGAAGGGATTGAAGCTTTCACCGCGCGTTTGGGACGCTAACGGTGATTTTAACAAATCACCTATCGCTTAGTTTCGGCGTTTTTGCTTAAGCAAAAGACGCCTTGAATGAGTATAGACAAATGAGAGTAATCAAGCCGATTGAGCTATTAGTACCGGTAAGCTTCGCACATTACTGCGCTTCCACACCCGGCCTATCAACGTGGTGGTCTTCCACGGCTCTCAGGGAGAACTCGTCTCAAGGGGGGCTTCCCGCTTAGATGCTTTCAGCGGTTATCCCTTCCGCACATAGCTACCCTGCAATGCGGCTGGCGCCACAACAGGTCCACCAGAGGTGCGTCCATCCCGGTCCTCTCGTACTAGGGACAGCTCCTTTCAATTCTCCTGCGCCCACGGCAGATAGGGACCGAACTGTCTCACGACGTTCTGAACCCAGCTCACGTACCGCTTTAATTGGCGAACAGCCAAACCCTTGGGACCTGCTCCAGCCCCAGGATGCGATGAGCCGACATCGAGGTGCCAAACAATGCCGTCGATATGGACTCTTGGGCATCATCAGCCTGTTATCCCCGGCGTACCTTTTATCCGTTGAGCGATGGCCCTTCCACTCGGGACCACCGGATCACTATGACCGACTTTCGTCTCTGCTCGACTTGTCAGTCTCGCAGTCAGGCTGGCTTATGCCATTGCACTCAACGACCGATTTCCGACCGGTCTGAGCCAACCATCGCGCGCCTCCGTTACTCTTTGGGAGGCGACCGCCCCAGTCAAACTACCCACCACGCGCTGTCCCGGATCCGGATAACGGACCGCAGTTAGACAGCCATGACAACAAGGGTGGTATTTCAAGGATGGCTCCATCCGAGCTGGCGCCCGGACTTCAAAGCCTACCACCTATCCTACACATGCCAACACAACTGTCAGCGCGAAGCTATAGTAAAGGTGCACGGGGTCTTTCCGTCTGACCGCAGGAACCCCGCATCTTCACGGG
>NZ_CAUVYE020000031.1:135000-495445 GCF_963556055.3 uncultured Cohaesibacter sp.
CATTTGGTCAGAGACCAAAGCCCCAAGACGTTTTCCATCACCGAATTCAAGTTCAACATGTTCACGGCCCAAGAAGGTCGCATTGGTATCAACCATGCACCCGCTTTCGGTTACCGTCGTCATCGTTCCGAGCACACGGCGTCCTCCAGAGCGAATGATGCACAGTTGCATCATCTTGGCCTTGAGGTCATTACGTCGTTCATCAACGTCTCGGGCAATCCCTTCAAGAAAATGCTCAACCTCGGAGCCCAGCTTGCCCGCTGCGCTGGTCAACTGTTCAGCCGCCTGTTCCACCGACATGGCCTCATTGGCCGTTTCTTCAATGACATTGGATGCTCCTTGCGCTTTCGCGCGCGCTGTGTCCACTTCGGAGGACGCTTGCTGGACGGATCCCGCAATATCCTGCGTCGATGCCTCCTGTTCTTCCACTGCGGTGGCAATGGTCGTAGTAATCGCGCTGATTTCACCAACCGTCTCCGAAATGCGGGCAATCGAGCGAACCGCATTTTCAGTCAATTGTTGCACACCACCAATTTGGGTACTGATTTCTTCCGTGGCTTTTGAAGTTTGACTTGCCAGCTCCTTGACCTCTGATGCCACAACGGCAAATCCCTTGCCCATTTCTCCGGCGCGAGCCGCTTCAATCGTGGCATTCAGTGCCAACAGATTTGTTTGATCGGCGATATCGCGAATAAGACCGACGACGGCTCCGATCCGCTCGGCAGCTTCCGCCAGAGACCCAACATCGCGGTTTGTGGTTTGAGCGATTTCGGTTGCCTTGTTGACCATCTGATTGGCATGCACCGCCTGACCGGCAATCTCTCGGACCGAATGAACCATATGGTCCGTCGCAGTCGCAACCGACTGAACATTGCTCGAGGCACCTTCCGAGGCTTTCTCTGCCTGATTCGCCTCACTGGAAGCCTGGGTCGCGACACCGGACAGTGTCTTGGCAGACCCCTTCATGGAAGCGGCCTGACTATCGACAGCCCCGATGGTTGTCTCGATGACACTCTTGAAGCTTCTAACCATGTCTTCCAGATCGGTTTGCCGGTTGCGCTCACGCTTTCGCTCTGCTTGCTGGTCATTCTCCAGACGTGCCCGCGCCACGGCATTTTCCCGAAACACTTCCACAGCGCGCGCCATATGACCGATTTCATCATGGCGATCCAGCCCATCAATCTCCACATCGATATTGTTTTCGGCAAGCCGTGTCATGTTTTTCACAAGACCATAGAGTGGCTTTGTTATGGATCGGGCAACCAAGTAGGAAAGACCAATGACCGCGATAGTGATAACGGAGAGAAAACCGCAAATGATCCAGAACTGCTCTTCGGCCTCAAGAGCAAACGCCTCTGACTCAGACAGAATGCCGGCTGCGATTTTATCCTCTATCCCTTTCATCCGATCAATACGTTCCGTACTGGCAGCAAACCAGGCAGGGCCGCTAATCGAGGAAACCTCTCCCCCGAATGGCGCCTTGTTGGCAACAGAACGCATTTGATTGACGACGGCCTGCTCTTCACCCTCAAGCAACGCTTTCCAATCGGCAATGGCCAACGGATGACCGAATCTCTGAAATGTGGCAATGAAAGATCTTTGCATCGCCTCAAGACCAACGAAATTCCGATAGATCGGCTCTTCGAATTTTCCGGCACCGAACCCCGTCGCCCCCATGGCGCGCTCGATCCCAGCCCGCTCCTTTGCCTGCAAGAAACCGATGTAGGAAACCAGATCCCTGACAATATCGCCATTATCGGAGATCATGGCAACGCTCTCCACCATATTCAGCAACTCGGAGATGAGAGGCGTATAATAACCCGCCATTTGCGGCACAGTCAGAGCAAAGCCATCAACACCCGCACGCATGGCCTCCAGCTTTTCCAGATCTGAAACCGCTTTGTTGTAAGGAGTCGTAAAGCCTTCAAAGTCGAGATGCCCACTCGGAGCTGGCAGCTTCTGGCGAAATAGACTGAGAGCGCGATCTGTATCTGCGCGACGCGAACCGATGTCATTGGCAAATCTTGCCCCTTTCGAGCCAATGAAGCCCGCCGACGTCCCCCGCTCCTTTTGCAGCTCATGCACAAGATCGGACACCACTGGCGCAAGCGCAACCACTTCACTGACAGAGCGCGCCAACACCGCTTCCTGATTTGCCTTGATCAAGTCCGAAATACTGACCCCGATCAGTGCACATAAAGGCACGAGAGCCAGGATTGCAATACGAACAGAAAGCGAAAGATTTTTCCAAAACAGAATCATATCCAGTCCTCGCGAAGCTTAACTGGAAATATCAAGCCATAGAAACATTAATGAAAGTAATAAACAATGTTATATAAAACAAACATCTTCCAATGTTTCCAATAGACTTGCATAGAGAAGCAAGTAAGCATAGTAAATATCAAGAATGTATTATACTTGTTTTCTTGAAGACAAGGAACGACCAAGAATAAATCCATTGAGACCCAAAATCACGCCAAGGGCCAAGGGCGAGAAGAGCGCCTCTTCTTGAAAAATCCCGTTCACGAGCGCGACAAGAGTGATGTAAAAAGTGATGGAATGCAGATTGATATTGCTCACAAAGGAAACCTTGTAAGTCTGCCAGGCAATCCAGACATAAACGGCCAACAGTCCGAAAGTTGCGAAACCCATCTGATGCAACAAGGCGGCAACAGCACTTTCCATGGCAACAGGCGTCCGCCCGGCCCGTTGATAGGCTTGCCAATCGAGCTTGTCGAAATCGGTTATCAGGTTGCCTCCATCGCCGATCCCGTTGCCAAGAGGATAGTCGATAAAATTGTAAAGCCCTCCCATGAAGCCCAGCACATGGAAATCGCCAATTCTCAAACCCGTGATAATGCCCAGGAAAATATAGATCAGCAAAACAGCAACAAGAGCCCACACGGCGAAAATGGGACCAAAGAGCCAGCGCCCCAGCAAGGCGCAATAGGCCAGAAACAACATGATGAGGGCCCCTTTGGCACTCGCCATGAGCAGCAGGGGAGCAAGAAGCAGGGCCAGATACCATCTCTTGTTGGTCAACATCAAAACGGTGAGAAAGGCCAGAATATAGGAATAACTGATCGGATGCCCATTCGGGCCGTTCACTCGCAGAACGGTCAGGCCCTCACCCAGCAGAGGGGTATTGAAAAAGGCAACCCGCATCGAATCCAGCATGCCAACCACAAAACGACCGGTTTGCAGAGCCACCTTGTCGGGTACAAGATTTAGAACCGCTTCCCTGGTTGTCAAATCCCACAAGGTCCAGCCGTTTGTCAGATCAATCCATAGCTGCCGATCGAAAACCTCGATATAGCCAAGACCTATGATGAGCACTGTGACCCAGGTAAAGAACGGAACGACCGACAATTCCCGCTTCAATGTGGCCAAAAGGAAAATCTGGAAGATCACCAGCGGCGTGATGATGTTGCGCAGATAGATCGACGCGCCAATGGGATTTTTTGCAAAACCCAGAAGAAAATAGACGCCAATCAGGCAAAAGCCGACAAGACAGGCAAGCATGACGCGATTAACCGACCGGCTGTAGGATCGCCAATTCACTCCATAATGGCCAAACATCCAGAGCCAGAAGACCATCGCGGTGAAGAAGTTGTAGCCGCGGATAATATTGTAGTCGTCCGAACTTGAAAGATAACCCGAAAGCATTGAGACGAACATGTTCTGAAATATCTGGGAGAAGATCACCACAAATGGCGCTGCCGGCGAAAAAAAGAACACAAGCCCGGTCGCAAGAACGAACTGGCTGGCAAAGGCCAGAATCGGACTGATAGAATGAACAACGAGGGGAACTACCGTGAATGCAAGACAGAGAAAGAAGAGGAAGACCTGATCTGCAACGCCCCTCGCCAAACGGAGAACGGCACCCTTACCAATCTCAGGGCCAGAAAGCGTCGAGTCCAATTCAATCGATACCATCCAGAACGACCGCCCCTATAAAAGATCCAATGCCTGTCTCAACTTCAGGCAAAGCACCAGCACGAAAAACGCAGGCCGATCATGTCGGCCACTTCACACACACCCTTCAGACTAGCCACACTTCTATTAGAAAAGATTTAAGCAAACCGAGATGTCCCTTTCCCAAAAGAAAATCGTGGCTTCACAAGCTCGGAACAATAAGATTGGGCGGAAAAGACAGGATGGTGACCCCGGCGCGAGTCGAACGCGCGACCTACCGCTTAGGAGGCGGTTGCTCTATCCTTCTGAGCTACGGGGCCAGCCAGACGAAAAAATCGAATCAACTGGATGAAAAGGCAGGACCAGTCAAAACCGGACAGCTTCGCCAACACAACAATCCAAGCCATGTCTGATTTCTTCGCAGAGCAAAATGCCGACAATCGAATCCCCCAAGTGTCAGAACAACCCTGAGGACCGACGAAAGAGATCGACAAATTGTCATGGCTCTGTATCATTTCAACAAACCGAGATCAACCGGTCAGGCCATCATTTCACGACAGGTCTTCTTTGCTCAGAGATCCGGCCGAACAGGAAAGTGCGATGTTCAAATTCTTCAGCCGAGCAACGCTGTTTGCCCTGTTGTCCTCTCCAGCGGTCTCGACCCTGGCAGACACGAGCGGCATCAACAGCTGCCTGTCCGGCAACCGGGCTGAATTACCACCCGTTTTTCTGAGCTATTATCCGCCAAATGACTTCACGACACGGAATGGAGACAAGTTTAAACTGGCAGGCATCATCCTCGAGTCCCTCGCCACGCAAAAACTTGAAAAAAGGAAGCAGGACGTGATATCCCGCTTCATAGCAGAGACCCGTATCACCAACCACATCCCCGCCAGCCCAAAACCGGATCGCTATGCCAGACTTGCGACCTTCCCAACCCGTGTTGGAGACGACAAAGCGGTCACCCTTCAGGAAAAACTGATAGTACAAGGCCTTGCACGCGTCTTGATCGAAGGCCTGCCCTCCCAATGCGCCCATGGCTTGCTCAAATTGGAAGAGACGGCCCGATCAAAGCGGACTGGTTTGTGGAAATTGCAGCAATATTCCATAAAAAAGGCAGACCAGCTCCAACTTTCTGCCATTGTGTCGACTTACCAAATCGTTTCGGGGCAAGTCATTTCCGTAAGCCGCCGCCCGGAAGGAACGAGCTTTGTCAATTTTGGCAGGAACTGGTCCGAGGATTTTACTGTGTCCTTGAGCAAAAATGCGCTCAAAGAATGGGAGGCGGGAAAAAGAAATCTGGAAGATTTGCAAGATCGGACTATATATGTACGCGGTTGGATTGAAGAAAGCGGCGGGCCAATCGTCAGGATTTCAAACCCGTTTCAACTGTCGATTGCCTTAAGCGAATAAGAAGATTTGACGGCGATCCCGAAACGAATAACTTGTAACAGATCGTTTGACATGGCACTTGTCAAAAGTAACAAGATCAAAAGCAGTGTGGGGACGAAAGCGTGACTAAAAAGCGCAAGAGCAATTTGAGAGTGATAGGCACAGTCTGCCTTTCTTTCATGCTGCTGTCCGCATGCAAAAGCTTTTTGTCCGGAACAGAAGGCCCCTCCATTTCCGGTGTTGCCCCCAGTGGTCAATATGCGGTGAACAGTGCGGAAACCGAGATTGGCGCTGCCGAGCATCCCAAGATCGTAAAGGCCTACGGCGGGATCTATTACAACAACAAACTGGAAATGATGGTCAGCAAGCTTGTCGGTCGTCTGGTTGCCGCCTCAAGCGAGCCCAATCGTCCCTATCGCATAACCATCTTGAATTCGCCCACGGTCAATGCCTTCGCCCTGCCCGGTGGATATCTCTATGTCACCAGAGGCCTTCTGGCCCTCTCCAACGACAAGGCTGAACTCGCCGCAGTCCTCTCCCATGAAATGGCCCATGTCACTTCCCGTCACGCCCTCGCAAGGGCCGAGGCGAAGAAGAATAATGAGCTTGTTTCAAAAGTGATGGACAAGATGGTGGGGCAAAACACAAAAACCGCCAGCGTCAAGGCCAAAAATCTTGTGACCCTGGCATCTTTCAGCCAGATTCAGGAACTCGAAGCCGACAAGGTTGGCATTGAAACTGCTTATCTGGCGGGACTGGATCCTTTTGCCGCAAGCCGCTTTCTGTCCACCATGGGCGACTACGCCAATTATCTGACCGGCCGTTCTGAAACGAATCAGGCCAGCTTCCTGTCAACGCACCCTACGACGCCACAAAGAATCAAGGCGGCCATCCTGACAGCCCGTCGCTATGGCGGACCTGACATAGGTGCCAAGGAAAGAGACGATTTCCTTGATGCAATTGATGGCATCCTGTTTGGAGATTCACCGGACGAAGGCTTTGTCCGAGGCAATGCCTATATCCACCCGCAATTGCGCATTCGCTTCAGCCTGCCCAAGGGATACCGACTGGAAAACACTTCCAAGGCGGTTCTGGCCGTCGCAGCAGACGGCACCGCCATGCGCTTTGATGGCGTCAATGTCAGCCCGGATATTCCGCTTACCCAATATCTGACATCGGGCTGGGTAACAGGTCTCATAACCGGCTCAATCAGAGAACAGAATATCAACGGTCATTCAGCGGTTCTGGCAGCAGCCGAAGCAAAGGGCTGGACCTTCCGCATTGCCATCATTCGGGATCGCTCGGCAACCTACCGATTCGTCTTTGCCACCACCAATCCCAATGCCGATTTTGAAAGTGCAATCGCCGAGACAGTGAACAGCTTCCAAACATTGACCGCAGCACAGGCCAAACTCTTCAAACCTCTGCAAATCAGTATCGTCACAGCGAGCAGGGCCGACACGATCGACTCAATGGCCGCCCACATGGACGGAACAGACGACAAGAAACGGCTCTTCATGATTCTGAACAATATCGATCCGAGCCAGAACTTGAAGAATGGCCAGAAGGTCAAACTCGTCGTCAGCCGCTACTAGTCGAGAGGCCGCACGCCAATCTTGCAACTTCCCCCCCCGAACGCACCGAGCGCCCCTTTTTCCGCGCAACGCGGCGTGCAAGGCGTGAGAAAAGACAAGCTTCCAGCTGATCCGAAAAGACCACTGGCACGATTGGCGCCCTCCAAAAGACAAGAATGAAAAAACCCGACAGCATCGAAATGCCACCGGGCTTTTTCCTATCAGGGAATTGAACCGGGCAAAAATCAGGCAGCAGCCTCTTCCTGCTCACTCTTGGCAGCCCCGCGACGGGGGCTCTTTGAGAGATTTTTCTCGATCAGATGAACCGCTTCAGTACCAGACAATTTGCGAATTGCTGCCACTTCACGCGCCATCCGGTCAAGTGCAGCTTCATAAAGCTGGCGTTCTGAGTAGGATTGCTCTGGCTGGGTATCCGAACGATAAAGATCGCGAACGACCTCTGCGATTGATTGCAGATCTCCGGAATTGATTTTTGCTTCATATTCTTGAGCGCGGCGACTCCACATGGTGCGCTTGATCCGTGCGCGACCGGTTACCGTGGTCAATGCTTTTTCAACGGTTTCTTCTTCAGACAGTTTACGCATGCCAACAGAAGCAATCTTGCCTGTTGGAACACGCAAGGTCATTTTGTCCTGCTCGAAACTGATGACGAACAATTCGAGCGTCAGGCCAGCAACTTCCTGTTCCTCGATATTGACGATTTGGCCCACACCGTGGGCCGGATAGACAATAAACTCGTTGATTTTAAAGCCCTGACGTTGGGTGGCTTTTTTGATTGCCATACGCTTGAAACTCCCGCGTCACTTGTCGAAGCGAACAAAATTGCCCGCTTGCAATTATTCCGAATAAAAAGAGGGAAATCCCCCTTGACCGGTATTCTGTCGAGACAAAACCGTCCTGCACCCACCTACACAAGCAGGCCCATTCCGGTATCGCCATTTCCTTCAAAGCTGAAATCGGTCCTCACATAAAAAGGCCGGTGTGGATTGCGTACTTTCACATTGCATCTGGAACCAAATACGCATAAAAAAACTCCTGAAGTAGGAGCCGTGCAACCTTCCTTTGTCAGCTGATTAGGGGAGCATATCATATTTTTGCACATTTTCCAATGTTTGATTGTGATCAAATTGACATCTGATGTCCGCGCTCCCGGCATGCGCTTTCATATTCCCGTAAAAAAGCTCGAATTTCAGTCGTTTTAGACTGCAAAACACTGACTTTTATTGGGACCAAAAAAGTCGGCCAATCCATCTCGGACCGCCGACTTCCAGCCTAGCAAAATTGCATGGCTGCCATTCTCAATCACCATCACCCGGATTTGGAGACAGATGTTTCAGCTTGTCTGACACGCCGTCCCATTTCTTGGCATCTTCCATTGGCTCCTTGGCAATCGTGATATTCGGCCAGATCTGGGAATATTTGGTGTTGATTTCAAGCCACTCCTCAAGCCCCGGTTCCGTATCGGGCTTGATTGCTTCAGCCGGACATTCCGGTTCACAGACACCGCAATCAATGCACTCATCTGGATTGATGACGAGAAAGTTTTCACCTTCATAGAAGCAATCCACCGGACAGACTTCCACGCAGTCCGTGTATTTGCACTTGATGCAATTGTCCGTTACCACATATGTCATTGCAAACTCCGCGTAAATTATGGTTTGCAGCAGCCCCTGCACGTCGTCGCCGAGACTGCTAACATTGGCTCTTCAACCAGAAGCTTGAAAGAAGTTGCCAAAGAACGACCGCCAACAATACGATCTTTTTGTTCGATCCCTTAGCTATCGTTTTTGCAGAAACCATTCAAGCAGAACCAAAGTCAAGTATCCACTCGAACAAAGCTTTAGGTCAATTTCCTTCAAAAAATCATAATAGAGGCATGATATCCCCCACCGGAAACAGCTTTAGCCGAATCGCAACGTTCAATGCAAATTAAATGAATGTCATGGACGCTTCCAGATCGAATTCGGTGAACACATCGAAAACCGCAAAGCCCGAAAACCAACCTAGTCCAGATAACCACGCTTCAGGCGCAACAATTCACGACGATCCTTCTTCGTGGGACGCCCGGAATGCATCTCTTGCGTCACTCCGCCTGGTTCTTGCACTTTTTTATCCGGCACCGGAGACAGATCCTTATAGAGCAATTGTGCCTCAGGTGCAGGGCCGCGACGGCTCCCCAATGCAGCCACTTCAAGAATGCGGACCTGATTGGCTTTTGCAATGGTCAACACATCACCGACTTTGACAGTGCGGCTGGCAGCTGCGACCTTTTCCTTGTTAATGCGTACTGTTCCGGATGTAACAAGTTTGGCCGCAAGGCTCCGTGTCTTGGCCACCCGTGCAAACCAAAGCCATTTATCAATCCGCAATTTGGCGTTTTCTTCGCTCATCCCGTTGCAGACCCACTCTTCGATGCAGTCATGAAAAAGCGGGCAGACGCCCGCTTTTTCATAAAGTTTTCAATCAAGAACAGTGACAAGACACTATTTTTTCTTGTCCAGATTGGCCTTGAGAGCGGCCAAGGCTGCAAATGGTGAATCCGGATCCGCAACCTTTTCCGGTTTGCGTGCGCCTTGATCTCTCGGCTTACCACGGTTTTTGTCACCACCGCGAGGACGATCACCACCCTTGTGGCCACCCTCCGACCGCGGACCACCACCGCGTTTGCCGCCACCTTTTCCGCGGAAATCTCGCTGACCATCCTTCTGGCCATCTCCGTGACCACTTCGGGAACCAGACCTCGGCCGCTGACCGGAACGGTTGGGACGCTTGTCTCCCCGTCCACCAGGACGCCAGATCTCAAGCCACTTTTCTTCTTCCTCTTCCGCTACAGCCTTGCCTTCCGCACTCGCCTCTTCGGCTGGCTCATTGGCAGCCTCGGCGCTCTTGTCCTCGTCCGCTGCCGGACCTTCACTGTCTGAAGGTGCCTGAGTTTCCGAAGGCGCAGAAGTTTCGCTTGCACCCTCATCTCCGGCTTCCAATGTAGCGGGAGTCTCAGACGCGTCGGTTGCCTCAGCAGCCTCAGCGGTTGCCTCGCCCGCCGGCTTGGCAGCCTCGTCGGCCTCGACCGGGGTCGGTTCGATCTTGCGACGCTCGACCCGATAGCCAAGAGACTTCAGGATGGTCGAGAAATCTTCACCCGCACATCCAAGCAGCGATGTCATGGCAACAGTGACGGTAAAGCCCCTGTCAACCACGCCTTCGGGTGGCTCTGGTGCTTCCTCGGTCGGACGCCAGCTTAGCAGAGGACGAATCAAATCGGCCAGCCGCTCCAGAATGTCGATGCGCACGGCCCGCTTGCCATAGACGCCAAAACCGACAGTCTTGTAAAGTGCCGGCGTAATGGCTTCATTGACCGGTATCGATGTCCGCCCGGAAGCCGACAGAGACGGAACCTCGACAACACCGTCCTGTTCGAGTCCTCCATTATGCAAAGCCCACATCATGACCAGCAAAGTGCTGGGAGCAGGCTTGAGAAGAGCAGGAACATAGATGTGATAGGCACCAAAACGCACACCGAACTTGCGCAAGGAGGCACGCGCCTCCTGATCAAGCGAGCGGACATCGTCCGCGACAGACCGGCGATCCAGAATACCGAGATTTTCAACCAGTTGGAAGGCAAGCCCCTTGGCGATCCCTTCAAGTTCCTCGGCGCTGGACAGATCGACCAGTGGCTGAAGCAACAGATTGATATGATTGCTCAGCCAAAGATTGATACGGTTCTGCACATTTTCAAGCGCCGCACCGGTCAGACCTTCATCAGCCAATATCGTCAATCTTGGTTTCAGGACATCATCACCAGCCACAAGCTTGGCGATCGGAGCACCTTGCCAACGCAGCATGCCATCACCAGACAGCAAGAACTGGTCATTGGCCGCTCCGGCTATTTTTTCCGATCTGTTTTCGAATTCCACAGACAGGACTTTCTGCGCAGCGGCATGAATGGCTTTGGCGTCATTGCCTTCGGCACTCACATCGGGCGCAAAGCGAAATCCATGCAATTGTCCAACATGCTGGCCTTCTACCAACACGTCTCCGGCAGGAGTAATTTCCGCTTCGAGCATTGCTTTTTCTCTCAGACGTTTCATTAATACACTGGTGCGCCTATCTAGAAAGCGCTTGGTAAGCCGCTCATGCAGAGCATCGGATAACCGATCCTCTACGGCTCTGGTCTTCTCTTGCCACAAAAGGGGATCATCAAGCCACCCCTTTTTGTTAGCAACAAAGGTCCAAGTGCGGATATGTGCGATTCTATTGGCGAGTGTGTCAATATCGCCATCAATTCTATCCGCATATGCAATTTGTGCAGAGAGCCAGTCCTCTGACAAGATCCCTCGATCATCAAGCTGTTGATAAAGAAGACCAATCAATTCTGCATGGTTCGCAGGTGCAATCTTGCGATAATCGGGCACCTGGCAAACATCCCATAGAAGTTTCAATCGCTCAGGATGATTGGCCCGACGCTTGATATCCCGATTTTTGTACAAAAGTTCCAGCGCCTGCAAGTCGCTGGCTGGCAGGCTCCGCGTCAATCCGGGCTGGTTCGGTGTCACTTCAAGCGACGCAATCAGATCCGCATAGGATGTGAAATCAAGAAGCCGACTGCGCCATTGCATCATCTTGACCGGCTGAAAGATGTGACATTCAAGCTGTTCAACCAGTTCATCCTCGAACGGAGCCACGCGCCCCGTAACACCGAATGTGCCATCGCTCGTGTGACGACCCGCCCGTCCCGCGATCTGGGCCAACTCCGCAGCTGTCAAACGGCGATGCTGAAATCCGTCAAACTTCTTCTCTGCCGCAAAAGCCACATGGTCGAGGTCGAGATTGAGCCCCATCCCGATAGCATCCGTCGCAATCAGATGGTCGACGTCACCATTTTGAAACAACTCCACCTGAGCATTGCGCGTGCGAGGGCTGAGGCTGCCCATGACAACCGCGGCACCCCCCTTTTGCCGGCGCACCAATTCGGCAATCGCATAAACATCATTGACAGAAAAGGTCACAACCGCCGAGCGCCTTGGCAGGCGGGACAGCTTTTTTTGCCCCATATAGGAAAGCTGGGAAAGCCTCGGTCTCGATGTGATTGTCGCCTTTGGCAACAACTGCTCTATCAGCGGCTTCATGGTCGCAGCCCCCAGAAGCAGCGTCTCTTCTCGCCCACGCAAATTCAACATGCGATCTGTGAAGACATGACCGCGTTCAAAGTCGGCAGCCAACTGGATTTCGTCAATGGCAACAAAGGCAACGTCCGCTTCCGATGGCATCGCCTCGACGGTGCAGGCATGATAGCGCGCGCCATCCGGCACAATGCGTTCCTCGCCGGTATGCAGCGCCACCTGTGCTTTTCCGACCTTGGCGACGAGCCGGCCATAAACCTCACGTGCCAGAAGCCGAAGGGGCAAGCCGATGATGCCGGAGGAATGGGCAACCATGCGTTCGATCGCCATATGCGTCTTGCCCGTATTGGTGGGGCCAAGAACAGCGGTCACGCCTCCATGCGAAGCATCACCCTTCGGAGCGTGACTGAAATTGTCTGCCCAACCCGGCGCACGTTCACGAATATGTGCCCCCGCGCTTTCTGCCGTCTCGTCCGTCGGGGTGGATTTCGCAATCGGAGCAACCTTTCGCGCCGCTGTTGAAGAGGTCGGCTTGTGATGCTTTCTGGCTGGCTCTTCAATACCCTTGGCCTTCGAATGCCTCAGGAGTTCGGCTTCAATGCCGGCAAACCCGTCCTGCTCGTCGGAGCGCACCTTCCGACGCATCTTCTCAGCGGCCCGTGACGCTTTTTCTTGCCGCGCCCGTTCTTCCTGCTCGCTTCTGAGAGAGTGTCCGAGTTCGACAAGCGTCGCAAACGGTGAATCAGGATTGCTCTTTTTACTCATGACTTCGGCATCAGCCTATCTCTGAGCCGATCAGATCATCGGCCGGCTCAGTCATTATCATAGTGGCGGCACAAAGATGTGGCGCAGTTTCATCTTTCTTCCAGATAGCGACCCCTGCCAGCAAAGGCAACAACAAAGGATCCCGGCATATCTTCATGCCGTTCCAAATTTGCAGCAAAATGACAAGCGCCGCAATTGCCTGCAAAGGAAAGACAAAGAACCAAACCTCTTTGTGAAAAAGGAGTCGTAAGTGACTCTTTTTAATAAATAGAACGAGTCTGGAACGAATCATGGCCGAATCGCTGACACTTCGATGTTTCCACTTTGTTCCAACCCCATCTAGATGACAATTTCAATACAGACACCAAATATGGTGGGACGAATGTTTCACGGACAAATGCGAATGGTTTCGGAGAGTTTCAAAAATCGCCAGTTTTTAATCAAAGTGATTTAAAATGGAACAGTCATTTCTTTTCAATAAGTTAATAAGGGCATCAACGGAAAGCAGCCCATCTTAACCATTTGAACGCAGGTGGAACAAAGTCAGCACGAATCGATGATATCGCAATGTTTGCGATTTGTTCTCACAACATATATACATTTTTCACTCAACACGACCACATTTAGTGCAAAGGATCTTGATTTTCAAAATGGACCTGATTCTCTGGCTTGGGAAATTAAGCAAATTTCCCGAAATGAAACAAAAATCAAATGAAGGCTGGAAAGTGTAAGCGCCGCCTTTCGAACGGTTGGCGCGTCACAATAGGAGAACAAAGAAGAAGCAGGAAGCAGGTTTCCAAAGCTGACACGAAAAAAGGGCCTTTCGGCCCTTCTCGAATTCACTTCATTAAGCAGGCATATTCTGGCGACGGGTCTGCCATGACCGCAGACCGTAGCAGCTAGTCGATATGCATTTCCTTTGCGGCAAGCACCATCCGCCCGACATTCGTTCCGATCTGCAACCGGTAAATTGCAACCACCGGATCATCGGCCACCGGAATGAACCAGGCTTCGATGTCCTTGTTATTCTCCAGGCTTTTGGTGCTGCTATTGTCAGGTCTGTGACCGGCCACAAAGCGAACACGCGCCCCGCAAACCGTTGCAGGCCCGGAATACTGATCCGCTCCCTGCCCCTTGATATCTTTCATGCCCTTGTAAAAGAGCTCGATATTATAGCGCCAACGCCCATCGAACATGCGGATCGTGCGATCACAAACCGACTTGCCGACCCGATCATTCTTGGAGCGCACAGACATCAGCAGACTGCTGAGAGGATCAACAATGCCTCTGGTATGAACGCGCGTCAGAGGAATGCGATCCTCACGCTTGATCAGCGGTGGTGAGGCAGAAAAGTCGCTCACATTGCCCGAATGCATCGCGATCTGAACCACATTGTGAATTCTGGCCTCTTTGGAATTGAGCGCATACATGGAAGGCAGAATACGTTCGCCGCTGAAGGAGCCTTTGCTAACAGCCCGCCCCTTGCTATCGATGAACAGTCTGGAAATACCGGATGTTTGCGCAAAGGCATCGATCTCATAACGGTGCCCCTTGACCGAAGCGCTGACAGAGCCACCCCCGACCGGAATACCGGCAACATAAATCGAGAATTTGGCCCCGATCTCTGTGGCACTCACCTGAGGAACCACGCCGATCAAACCCGCCAGCAATCCCAGTGCCAAAGGCGCGCGAGACAAACCGGCGCGATGACGCAAATCAGATGAACCCAACATCCATCGTGAGGAAAAATGCTTCCATTTCAGCATATTTATGCCCCGAACGCCCTTCACAACGACAACTCACTTGTCGTATTCAGAAAAATAAAGCACCGCAAATCCCCGAATGCGATGATCGCAAAGAGAACGCTTGCATAGCTCACTATCTCCACACTTTCACTGAATATGGTTAACAAATTGCGAGCAATTCATTAGTCTTGCCAAACGAGACAATTCTGCAACAGGACGACTTTCCCAAAATGCAATGCCCCGCACAAAGCCGCTCATTTTCTTGCCAATCCCGGTTGAGCGCCTTACGGAAGCAAACAACTGGATAGAGCGAATATCTGGGAAATACGTTAGATTCTTGAACAGAAGGGATTAAACAGAGCAGAAATGCTTGACGAGCCGCCAAAGGATCACTATACCGAGGCGACTTTCCGCCGAACTGCAAGAACGCAGACCGGATGGACACAGAATCTGTAATGAGCGGGCGCCGTTCGGCGTCCTAATAATTTGTGAGGGAATTTCCATGGCACGTCGCTGTGAACTGACCGGTAAAGGCGTTCAGTCCGGTAACAATGTCAGCCACGCAAAAAACAGAACCCGCCGTCGCTTTCTGCCAAATCTGGTGAATGTGACTCTGCTGAGCGATACCCTCGGCACTGGTTTCAAGATGCGCGTCAGCGCTCACGCTTTGCGTTCTGTTGAGCACCGTGGCGGCCTTGACGCTTTTCTGGCCAAAGCCAAAGACACTGATCTGTCCGATAACGCGCTTCAGATCAAACGCAAGATCGAAAAAGCAACTGCTATCGCATCTTGACGGTCTGGCGGCTTGGCCGCTGACAATCGAACAACAAAACAGCGCCAATTGGCGCTGTTTTCTTATCTCCCTGCTGCTTTGGGCTATTCTCCCATTCGCGGCCTATATCAAGGAGGGTGACATATGGTTGCTACTCGAAAAAGCATTGGCCTTGCTGTTCTGGCCATGGTCGGCGTTGTTGCCGCCTCCAATTATCTCGTTCAATTCCCCTTCAAGCCGTTCGGATTGCAGGACCTCCTCACCTGGGGAGCCTTCACCTATCCGATGGCCTTTCTGGTCACCGATCTGACCAACCGCAAGTGCGGCCCCCAGAATGCCCGTCTGGTGGTTCTGGCAGGCTTTGCCATTGCGGTGCTGATTTCCATTTGGCTCGCTACCCCGCGTATCGCGATTGCGTCAGGCTCGGCATTTCTCGTTGCCCAGCTGCTTGACATCACGGTTTTCAACCGCCTGCGTAAGAATACCTGGTGGCAAGCCCCATTGGCCTCTTCCTTTTTTGGATCAGTGATCGACACGGTGATCTTTTTTGGCATCAGCTTTGCCGTGCAATTCGCCTTCATCGATCTCGCTTCCGGCATCACGCCCGACACATTCGCCACAGAAAGCGCATCGCTTCTGAGCCTCGGCCTCATCGACGCACCGCGCTGGGTCAGTTGGGCGATTGTTGACTATTCATGCAAAATGGTCGTGGCGCTCGCCATGCTTGCCCCTTACAGGCTCTTGCTTGGCCGCAAGGACTTGCTGACACTAGCCGCCTGAAAGAGCAAAGACTGATCACAATGAGCGAAAGCCGGTTTGAAAGAAATCAGACCGGCTTTTTTACTGGTCCCGGGACAGAAGAAACTGCAAAAGCAATGTGCGTTGCAAGGCGCTGAAATTATCGTCGGAGATAAGGCTGACGACATTGTCTCCATCAGGCAGACCCTGAATATCAAGCCCCTCCATATTGTCGAGCGCGTAGGCAAGATTGCCACGCATGAGGACATCGGTCTGCTCGATCGGGCCAGGCCTGAAATCACTGCGTCTAATCCGGCGCAATTGTATCTCAAGCCCGCCGAGCAACGACACTTTTCGCTCCAGAATGATCAGATCGCCCTGTTGGGTAAAGGCCGCATCTGTCACCGAAAGTCCATCGGACTGAGGCAGGTCGAAGGTGCGCACCTGTCCCGGCTCGTAAATCCAGCCGAGCACCCGTCCTTGCCTCACCTTTTCTGACAGCAGAATGAACGCACCATTATATGGGCTGCCTTCCGGCGCAATTGCGAGCGCTTCAAGCCCCTCATTGGCCTGATTGGCCTCCTCGATCAAAGCGGGCAATCGCTGCTTTCCCTCAAGACGGGCAAAGCCGAAATCCTTGAGACGATAACGCGTGAGCCGAACGATCCCCTCGAAGCTGACAAAGGCCTCCCCACTTCTGACAGCCAACCCCTCGGCATCTCTCTGCCAGTCTCTCTGCGCTTTCCCAAGGCCAGGCAGATAACGGATTGCGGTTTCCCTGACATCCACCGGCTTTCCCTGTTCGAACACCAGCCGCCCCGAGAGGGCTGCCCCCTTGTCACCTACAGCGATGAAATGCTCGGCATCCAGAAAGGCAAGGCCCGAAAATCCCCCGAAAAGAGGATCGTCGCTGGAAAGCTCAAGACCACCTATCCAGTCAAGTTTGCCAAACCGCGTTTGTGATCCGGAAAGACCATGAAAGGAGAGGATCTTCGAGGCTTGCACCCATATCGGATGCGCATGCGGTCGGTCCCTGGGCAACACCGAAAGCGTTTGAGCCCTGGAAGCACTTGCAAAACTCGCCATGAAGATCGCAACAACAAAAAGGCAGGCCACTGAAAGCAACCTGCCTGATACAGAAAAACACCCAACCGGTTTCATGCGATCAGCGTCTCCGCAACCGGCGAGGTGGTTTTTTCAATTCTACCGAAGCATTTTCATCAAACAGCTCTGCCAGTTTTTCCGTCATCGCACCACCAAGCTCTTCGGCATCGATAATCGTCAGCGCCCGCTTGTAATATCGGGTCACGTCATGACCGATACCAATCGCCAGCAGATTGACCGGAGAGCGGTTTTCGATCTCGTCAATCACTTCCCGCAAGTGCTTTTCAAGATAGTTGCCGGCATTGACCGACAGGGTTGAATCATCCACCGGTGCCCCATCCGAGATCATCATCAGGATCTTGCGCTGCTCGGGTCGCATCAGCAGCCGCTTGTGAGCCCAATCCAGTGCTTCACCGTCTATATTTTCCTTCAGCAGCCCTTCGCGCATCATCAGACCCAGATTACGCCGCGATCGCCGCCATGGGCTATCGGCAGACTTGTAGATGATGTGGCGCAGATCATTAAGACGCCCCGGTGTTGCGGGTTTGTCGGCCTGCATCCATGCCTCGCGAGACTGCCCGCCTTTCCATGCCTTTGTGGTAAAGCCGAGAATTTCCACCTTGACGTTACAACGTTCAAGCGTCCGCGCCAGAATATCGGCACAAACCGCAGCAATGGAAATGGGACGTCCTCGCATGGAGCCCGAATTATCCAGCAACAGCGTCACGACGGTATCTCTGAACTCGGTATCACGCTCCCATTTGAAGGAAAGCGGACGCATCGGATCAGTAACCACACGGGTCAAGCGCGCGGTATCGAGCAATCCTTCTTCAAGGTCAAAATCCCAACCGCGATTCTGCTGGGCCAGCAACCGGCGCTGCAAACGGTTGGCAAGACGTGCGACCACCTGGTGTAGATTCTGAAGCTGCTTGTCCAGATGCCCACGCAGCCGATCCAGTTCGGCCTGCTCGCACAACTCTTCTGCATGTACGATTTCGTCATAGGCACGTGTAAAGACCTTATAGCCGGTATCGGGCGAATTCTTGCCATAATCCTTCGGATTGACGGCCTGCCCTGCATCCTCGCCCTCCAGATCATCAAAATCCTGCATGTCCTGACTGATCTGGTCATCGGCGTCGGATTCGCCACCTTCAACATCTTCAGCGCTTTGCTGAGTCTGATCTTCCTGTTGCTGCTCGCCGCCCTCTTCGGTCTCGGACGGCTTGTCATTTTCAGCAGACTCATCCGTGCCATTGTCGGTATCGTCTGCATTGTCATCACTGTCTTCAGGCTCGCCGCCAAGATCATCGGCAACATCGAGATCAGACAGCAACCGCCGCAATTTACGTGCAAATCCAGCCTGATCAAGCATCTCCTCTCCAAGGTCGGAAAGGCTATCCCCGGCTGTCTGCTCGACCCAGTCACGCCATTGCTCGACAAGATGGTGTGCCGATTTTGGGATCGGCGTTCCCGTCAGCTTTTCTCGCACGATGAGAGACAGCACATGATCGAGCGGAGCTTCCTCACCGCGCGTGGAATCGCCACTGACAAATCGGCTATAGCGGTCCTCGAGCATGGCGGAAACATTCTGCGCAAGCCCTGACATCTGGCTTGAACCGATCGCCTCGACCCGCGCCTGCTCCACAGCATCGAAAACGCCTCTGGCTCTCGCCCCTTGCGGTGCCAGCTTGGCATGAACGCGCGGATCATGGCAGGCAACACGCAAAGCCAGGCTATCGGCCTGTCCGCGCAAGATTGCAGCTTTCTCGGCAGTCAGGGCCCTGGGAGGCTCGGGCAGACGGGCCTGTCCCGATACCAGCATGGGCCGATCAGCAGAGAAATGCACATCAAGCTCGACATGACCCGCGATCGCCCTCAGCGTCCCACTGACAGACTGCTTGAAACGTTCATTCGGATCGACCGAACCACCTAACTTGGATGATGACTTACTCGACATGCTTACAATTTCTCACTGAAGCCCTTTATTGAAAACGGGCTTAACTGACAGCCACATTCAGAGCGGATTCAGGCAACTCCTCACCAAAACAGCGCTGATAGAATTCGGCAACCAGCGGCTGCTCCAGCTCATCGCATTTATTGAGGAAGGTCACACGGAAGGCAAAGCCGAGATCGCCAAAGATATCGGCATTTTCCGCCCAGGTAATGACGGTACGAGGGCTCATGACCGTGGAAAGATCACCATTCATGAAGGCGTTCCGCGTCAGATCGGCAACCCGTACCATTTTGTCAGCGGTATCGTGCCCATCATCACCAACCAAGGACTTGACCTTGGCAAGAACGATATCGGTTTCCTTGCCGTGAGGCAGATAATTGAGCGTGGTGACAATGGACCAGCGGTCCATCTGCCCCTGGTTGATCTGCTGCGTACCGTGATAAAGCCCGGACGTATCCCCCAGACCAACGGTGTTTGCGGTTGCAAACAGACGGAACGCCGGATGAGGCCGAATTACGCGGTTCTGGTCAAGCAATGTCAGCCGACCGGCGACCTCAAGCACGCGCTGAATGACAAACATCACGTCAGGACGACCAGCGTCATATTCGTCAAAAACCAGCGCAACGTTATTCTGCAAGGCCCAGGGCAGGATGCCATCACGGAATTCGGTGATCTGCTTGCCGTCCTTCAAAACGATGGCGTCCTTGCCGATCAGATCGATACGGGAGATATGGCTATCGAGGTTGACGCGCACACAAGGCCAATTAAGACGGGCAGCCACCTGTTCGATATGGGAGGATTTGCCCGTTCCATGATAGCCGGAAATCATCACGCGTCGATTGTGGGCAAACCCCGCCAGAATCGCCAGTGTTGTCTCCTTGTCAAACAGGTAATCGGGATCGAAATCGGGCACATGATCGCTTGCCTCGGAGAAAGCAGGCACTTTCAAATCGATATCAATGCCAAAAAGGTCGCGCACAGACACTTCGGTATCCGGCAAATTGGAAATCTCGTTGCTCATTTCATTCATAATACTGCTCTGGATAAGGCCATTCTGCGTCTTGCACAGATGCTGCTTTGAGGGAATGTCAACTGGCGTCAGACTTGCGGCCCGCTTCATAAAAGCTCTGCTGTTCAAGTCGGCAACTTAAAGCAAACAGACCCAAAAAGGAAAGGAAAGATTACTCATTCTGTTCCAAATAGGAAAATCAACAGGACAGCCGATCAAATCTGCAAAAAATCAGGACACGAGTGAAAAAGGATGAGGGAGCGCAATAAGGGACCTTGAGGCCCCTTATACAATCTTGTCTAGCAGTAACCACCGGCGCGGAGCGTATTATAGGCCGCGATCACATCTTGCAGCCGCTCTTCGCAGGCCCGATCGCCCTTGTTGAGATCAGGATGATTTTCCTTCAACAGGCGCTTGTAAGCGCGTTTGACGTCATCCGCCGTTGCCGGCAGCGTCAAACCAAGCGTCTGAAAGGCCTTGGCCTCCAACGGGCGCAGCTTGCGTGTCTGGCCCTGATGCCGAGACCGGCGCTTCATGCGCTCGGTGGCGCGCTGTTGCCTGCCGTTCGAAAAGCCGGTGGTCTCCCAGCTCTTACCAAGTGTTTCACCGGCCTTCTCGGTTTCATTGCCCCAGGCATTGACACCCATTTTCCAAGTCGGGCGATCACCGGTTACCGTGCTGGCCTTTGCTTCATCTGCGGTCTGGTCGTCCATTCCGGAAAAATAGTTATAGTTCCGGTTGAATTCCCGGGCATGCTCTTCACAAAAATTGTGATACTCGCGACCGTTCGAGCCCCGCTTTGGAGCACGACAGCCCCCGCGTTTCTCGCATCCGGGCCATTCGCAGGTTTCTTCTTCTTGCTGCTTTTTTCTACGATCGACATCGGGTTTGATCCGAATGGAGTCGAAGAGTTTTGAATCAAGTTTCATGCGTCTTTACTTGTCTCCAACCATTGTGTTTGACAAACAAATTCAAAACGGGCATTTCAAAAATTCATGGGATCTTTGAAATACCCGAAGATTGATGGTGACTTGCGCTTCGGCATTCACAACGCCCGGAGGCATCCCACAAGCGCGAATTAGGGTAATCGGATCTTGAGAATTTTCCGTAAAAATATTTTTCAAAATCCCTTGCGAAACCGCTTACTGTTCCCATTTGCAAAAGACAGTGAAGTCAAGATCCAAATCACCTCGAAATTCTAGAGTGCAATAGTTCACCATTCTGAGCCATGACCGTCAAGAAGAACATCGAAAATAAACTGAACAATCAACTTCATCCAACCATGCTGGAGGTCATTGACGAATCCGATCTTCATCGTGGTCACCTTCACGCCCGTCCTGAAGGGGAAACACATTTCCACATCAGGCTAAGCAGCCCTGCCTTTGACGGTCTGTCTCGCGTTGAAGCGCACCGACTGGTCCATGACAGCCTCAAGGAAGAGCTCAAGGAGCAGATCCATGCACTCAGGCTGGAAATCATTGCCCCCTGAAGACGAGTCTGTCTCGTGCGTTATTTGACCGGCGTGATGCGCAAGGATGTAATCCTGTTTCGCTCTTTCTTCAACACCCGAAACCGGAAGTTATAGAAAGTGAACCCCTGACCCGGCAAGGGAATCTGCCGCGCCTCATGAATGACAAGCCCGGCAATGGTCGTAGCTTCATCATCCGGCAGCTCCCAGTCCAGGGCACGATTAAGGTCGCGAATGGGCACGGAGCCATCCACAAGCACCGATCCGTCCGGCTGCTTTTTCACGCCCTTGACGTCGACATCATGCTCATCGGCAATGTCTCCGACGATCTCCTCGATGATGTCCTCAAGGGTAACAATCCCCATCACCTCGCCATATTCATCGACAACCATCGCGAAATGGCTCTTGCGTTTCAAGAAGGCATTGAGCTGCGCCTTGAGGCTCGTCGTATCAGGCACGAACCATGTCTCTGAAGCAACAGCCAGGATATCGAGGTCGCCGGCTTCGCCCTTCACGTCTGCCAGCGCGCGCAAGAGATCCTTGGCATGCAGAACACCAATGAAATTGTCCTGCTCTCCCTGCCAGAGCGGAATACGGGTATAGGGGCTTTTCAACACCTGATCGACGATTGACTGGGCCCCATCATCAAGATTGATCGACATGACATTGGTCCGGTGAACCATGACATCGGAAACGTCCAGCTCTCCCAGATCAAGCAAGCCGCCAAACCGGTCCCTGTCAGCCTTGACGACACTCCCTTCCTTGTGCAGAAGATCAACCGCGCCACGCAATTCATCCTGCCCAGACTGCGCCAGATTGTCCTTGGCGCTGATGCCCAGAAGCGAGATCAACCGGTTGACCAGCCATTCCACAGCCGCCATCGGCGGCCCGAACACCTTGGTCAGGACATGAACATACGGCCCCACGCGCAAGGCGAAATTGTCAGGATCGGAGATAGCCCAGGTTTTGGGAAACACTTCGGCAAAGACAAGCACGATCACGGTCATCACCAGCGTTGCATAAACAACACCGGTTTGCCCGAACAGGTGGATGAACAGACTGGTGGCAAGAGCCGAAGCCAGAATATTGACCAGATTGTTGCCCAGCAACAGCGACCCGATCATCCGTTCCTTGATCTGTAGAAGCTGGTTGACTGCATGCGCTCCCTGCTCACCATTCTTTTCCTTCTGGTGCATGCGCGCTCTTGAGGCCGCGGTCAACGCAGTCTCTGAGCCGGAAAAGAAGCCGGAAAGCAAAATCAGAACCAGAATAGCCAGCGTGATCAACCAAAGACCGGTTACCATCAGACCAATTTCTCCTCAAGAAACGCGCGTATCAAATCTGGCTCAACATCTTTCTTGACGAAAGACTGCCCCAGACCACGCGTCAGAATGAATGTGAGACTGCCGCGCGAAACTTTCTTGTCCTGCGCGATATAGTCCATCAACAGCTCAACCTTGGGCAACTGCCCCGGAATGTCCCTAATGTGGGTAGGCAACCCCACCTGTTGCAAGTGTGCGACCACACGGTCTGTTACTGCCAGATCGCAAAGCCCCAGACGGGCCGAAAACTCATGCGCCAGCACCATGCCGATCGCGACGCCCTCACCATGCACGATCCGCTCGGCGTCATATTCCGCCATCCCTTCAAGAGCGTGCCCGAATGTGTGACCAAGATTGAGCAAGGCCCGTTGATTGGCTTCATGCTCGTCCGCCGCCACGACATCGGCCTTTGCCTGACACGAGCGGGCAATTGCCTCTTCCCGTTCCGGGCCACCTTCGAAAATGCCCTGCCAATTATTCTCAAGCCATTCAAAGAAATCGGGCTGATTGATAAGGCCATATTTGGCGACTTCGCCATATCCGGCCTTGAAGTCGCGCGGTTTCAAGGTATCAAGGACAGCAGTATCGGCCAGCACCAGATGGGGTTGATTGAAAAGGCCAACCAGATTTTTACCATGCCCGGTATTGATCCCGGTCTTGCCACCCACCGACGAATCCACCTGAGACAACAGGGTGGTCGGCACCTGAATGAAACGCATCCCGCGCCGGATCACGCCAGCAACAAAACCCGCCAGATCACCAATAACCCCACCACCGAGCGCGATGACGATATCGCCACGTTCCATCTTGCTGTCGAGCACCGCATCACAAGCCTTGATCAGACCCTGATAGCTTTTGCTTTTCTCACCGGGTGCCATGATAACCACGGAATAGTCGACACCCGCTTCATGAAGGGAGCTTTCCGCGGTGTCCAGATGCAGACCGGCAACCGTCTGATCGGTAATGATCACGGCTCTTGAGTGAGGAAACAGATCTTTGAAATAGCGCCCGAGGTCGCTCAGAATGGATCGTCCGATAAGAATGTCATAGCTGCGTGTACCAAGTTCCACGCGAACGGTATTGCTAACATTATCCATTTACTTTGCTTCCCAGCCACAAATGCGAGCACGCATGGCCCGCTTCATTGGTTTGCCCTAAGGCAAGAGAGTTGAAATCAGTCTTTGTCCGCCTGTGCCAGATGGTGCTCTATCGCATCAATCACGGATGTAACGATCTGCTCGTGCGGAGCATCCAGAGACATCACAGTCACATCTGCTTCCGCATAGACAGGATAGCGTTGATCGATCAGCCTCCGCATCACACCTTCCGGATCCGGGTCTTTAAGCAAGGGCCGATGGGATCTGCGTCGAACACGCGCCATCAGGACATTGAATTCGGCCTTTAACCAGATCGATATCCCAGATCTTGCAACAAGGTCTCTGGTTTCCGCATTCATCCACGCCCCGCCACCAGTCGCGATTACCTGATCACCCTCATCAATCAGGCGTGCGATGACCCTCTTCTCGCCATCTCTGAAATGCGCTTCCCCATGCTGGGCGAAAATCTCGGCAACGGTCATATTGGCAGCGGCTTCAATTTCATGATCGGCATCGCGAAAGGGGATCGCCAGCCTTTTGGCCAGCCGACGACCGATTGTCGTCTTGCCGGCCCCCATCAAGCCAACCAGAACGATCGGACGTCCATCGAGCGCTGCGACGAGACGGCTCTCCCGAGCGTTGCTGACACCTTTCTTTGAATCCGCCATTTGCGTCCTTGCCATTTGCGCCTTTATGCACATCCCGTCTGTTGTTTCCAATCGCGGTCAGGTTTGCGCCGGAATGGTTCGAACTGTCAAGCGAGCATTTGAATTTCAATCGCTTCAAAAGGAACCCGTCCCCAAGTGAACACGGAGACCTTGGAAAAGATCTGCCCCAAAAAAGACAATGACTTCCCTTAAGCGCTAAGATATCACACAATAATGTCCTGACATCAAACCAAGGATATTTTCATGTCTAGTCTTTTTAAAGCGCTTATATTTCTGCTCATCCTGGGTGGCATCGTGGCAGGCGGCATTTTCTCGCTCGCAACCTTTGTAGAGCCTGGCTCGCGCGAAATGGTTGTGCGCATTCCGGCAAAAGACCTGCAATAGCATCAGCACCTGAAATCAACCACCATATAAGAGAGCAAAGCGTGCCCCTTAACAACCGTCAGGCAATCAATCTCTTTCTTGACTCCTTGAGCGCAGAGAAAGGCGCCTCAAACAACACGCTTGACGCCTATCGCAGAGACCTGGACGATCTGGACGAGTACCTGACGGGGCAAGACCTTGACCTTGAGAGCTGCAACACCAACATCCTGCGCGGCTATATTTCAGAGCTTGCAGAACGAAATCTCGCCTCCTCCTCGGTCGCCCGAAAGATTTCCTCCATAAGGCAACTCTTCCGCTTCCTTTATCGCGACGGATATCGTGCCGATGATCCGTCAACCATGCTCAAGGCACCCAAGCGCCAACGACCACTGCCCAAAATCCTGAGTGTTGCAGAAGTGGACAGGCTGATCGAGGCGGCGCGCTTCAATGCCTCTCTTGCAGGCCCTACTCCCAAAAGGCAGGTTCGGGCAATGCGGCTCTATGTTTTGCTGGAGCTGCTCTATGCCACAGGTTTGCGTGTTTCAGAGCTTGTTACCTTGCCAGCTGCCGCCGCCCATTTGGACCGCCAGTTTCTCAATGTGCGCGGCAAAGGCGACAAGGAACGTCTGGTTCCGCTGTCAGAGCGTGCCAAAACCGCCATGAAAGACTATCGCGCCATGCTCGAGGCAACAGGAACACCGCAAAATGCGGACCCGGATCACTGGCTCTTCCCCTCCTTTGGAGAAGCGGGTCATTATTCCCGTCAAGCCTTTGCCCGCGAATTGAAATCTCTCGCCCATGACGTCGGACTGGACGCGGCATCGGTTTCTCCCCATGTGCTTCGCCACGCCTTTGCCAGCCATCTGCTGCAAAATGGAGCCAACTTGCGCGCCGTCCAGAAACTGCTCGGTCATAGCGACATTTCCACCACACAGATCTATACTCACATTCTGGATGAGCGTCTGATTGAACTGGTCAATCAGAATCACCCATTGTCCGAACAATTCAAGCCCGGTCACGAATGAACTGACGGCGTCAACTGACGGTGCCCCTCTTAAGCATAGTTGTTGTTATTGTCTCAAAGCACAAAGCTAGCCGGAGCGATTGCTTGACAGCGACACACAAAAAAGGCCAACGTGGCCGCAAATCTGGTACCTGTGGTCAAGGCTTGAGAGCCGGACACATAGATATGACGGCCAAGCCTGACTTTGAGACAGCATAACGGGCGTCAGACATCGTCGAGGATACCAACAGGAAAGAAATTGGATCGAACCTGATATGCATAGTTATCTGGAATTTGAAAAACCCGTAGCAGACCTTGAAGGCAAAGTTCAGGAACTGCTTGTCTTGCAGGATGCTGGCGAAGCCGTTGATGTCGCCGATGAAATCAAGCGCCTGCAAACCAAGGCGGATACTGCGCTCAAGGATCTCTATGCCAATTTGACCCCCTGGCACAAAACGCAAGTGGCACGACACCCCGATCGGCCCCACTTCGTCGACTATATCAAGGGCCTCGTAGACGAATGGACACCGCTGGCCGGAGACCGGAAATTCTCCGATGACGAAGCCATTGAAGCAGGCTTTGGCCGCTTCCGAGGACGCCCTGTGGCCATTCTCGGCCAGGAAAAGGGGAGCGACACAGAAAGCCGTATCCGTCACAATTTCGGCATGGCCAGACCGGAAGGGTATCGCAAGGCGGTGCGCATCATGGAACTGGCCGACCGCTTTGACCTGCCGATGATCACCTTTGTCGACACGGCAGGTGCCTATCCGGGAATCGGGGCCGAGGAGCGAGGCCAGTCAGAGGCAATTGCCCGCTCGACAGATGCCTGCCTTGCCATGGGAACCCCCAATGTCGCCACCATCATAGGAGAAGGAGGGTCCGGCGGTGCCATTGCCATTGCAACGGCCAACCGGGTCTTGATGCTTGAACACTCGATCTACAGCGTCATTTCTCCCGAAGGAGCTGCATCCATTCTCTGGCGCGATTCAACCCGCGCAGAAGATGCGGCAACCAGCATGAAAATCACCGCTCAGGACCTGATGGAATTCGAGATCATCGATCGAATCGTATCCGAACCCATGGGTGGCGCACATCGCAATCCTGCCAGCGTGATCGAGCGCGCAGGCAACATGATCGAAGACTGCCTGAAGGAATTCGACGGCATGAGCAGGGATGCCATTCGCAAACAACGGCGAGCAAAATTCCTTGCCATTGGATCAAAGCTCTAACCTGACCAGTCCTGCGAATAGAAAAGGGTGGCCAATTTGGACTGCCCTTTTTTGCGCGGCCACGACTGTTCACTTGAGCCCAAAGCGCTTATGACCGGACCCTTCTGCCAAACAACGAGGTCAACACCCATGGAGCGTTGATCAAGACAGCCCTGCACATCATTTATTTACGGTTTGAATCTATTGATCTTTGACAAAGAAGTCCCATTTTAGCCTAGTCAGACCGCCGCACAAAAAGCTGTCCGCAGACACGTTCTGGCCAACCTTTTTTGCGAAATCAACCCTTGGCCATAAAATGACTATTTGAATCCTCTTTACTTGATGGCTCCTTCTTGCACCGCTCAGAGGAACATGGCAAAAGGTATGTAATGAAATTATCTAGAATGAGTCAGGGTTTTTTCGTGCGCTTCATATCCGATAAAAAAACGAACCGGCGCGCTGCCTTGCTGGCAGCTTTGGTAGGCTGCTCCCTGTTAAGTGCCTGCAATCCTGAACTTATGGAAGACGGCAAAGCGACCCAGCCGATCCCGCACAAACTCAAGGACGCAATTCACAAGATTGGCTCCAGTGAAAGTGCCCCTCTCTATATCCGGATATTCAAAAAGGAAGCAGTTCTCGAAGCCTGGAAACAGCGCAAGGACGGAACCTATGCGCTGCTGAAGACCTATCCTATCTGCGCTTACTCGGGCACCTATGGCCCGAAAAAGAAAGAGGGCGACCGCCAGGCACCAGAGGGATTTTACTCCATTACGCCGGGGCAAATGAACCCCAACTCCAACTATTACCTGTCCTTCAATATCGGCTACCCCAACAAGTTTGATCGCGCCTATGGCCGCACCGGTGCGCACCTGATGGTGCATGGCTCTTGCTCCTCTCGTGGATGCTACGCCATGGATGATGCGCAAATTGCCGAAATCTACGCGCTTGGCAGAGAAGCCTTTGCCGGTGGCCAACGGTCCTTCTCCGTGCATGCCTTCCCGTTTCGCATGACCCCGGAGAACATGGCCGAGGTTCGAAACAACGAGCATTTCCCTTTCTGGCAGAATCTCAAGAATGGGTATGATCATTTCCAGATCACTCATGTACCGCCGCAAGTGGAAGTCTGTGATCGAACCTACGTTTTTGATCCACAAGGTAACGGCCGGTTCAATGCGACGTCCCCCTGCCCTGACTATACGATTGATCCGTCTCTTCTATCGGCTCTCCAGAAATTGAGAACAAAGGAAAATGTCCAGTTCCAGCAAGCGGTTGAAAAACTCCAGGCAAAGCAGCAGGAACAGGAACTGAAAACCAACAACAAGATGATAGAAGCGCAGCTTGACCTGCTCAAGCGCAAGGAACGCGTGGCAGAAGGAAAGGACCCTGACGGGTTCCTCGCCGGATTGATCAAGAGCAACAAGCCAACAGAAACTGTGACCTCTTCCGTTCAGACAGAGCCTTCGGAAAGCACCCCTGAGGCATCGCAACCAACTGAGAAGGCAGGGTTTTTCTCAAGGTTGACGTCCAGCTTTTCGAAGAAAAAGATCCTTTTGCCGCAATCGGCAAGCAATGAGTCAGCCTCAGCCTCGACGCTCACCACACTTCCCAAACCGCGACAGTGAAACGGACCTTGCGTCGCTTTGCATAAGATATAAAATATCTCCGGGAAGAGCTTGACGACACTTGCGTCAGGCGATAAATGTAATGTTATAACGTTACTGAAAATGGATTGCACTTTTCAGAACCGATCAACAATTCACGCAAATATGAGGTCATACAGAGAGATCATGACAAACCCCGCTCATCTGAAATCCCTTTTTGCTGCCTCTGTCGCCCTGATAGCACTTGGAGCAACTCATCCCGCCAATGCCGCCCCCAAGGTTGCAGCGTCGATAGCGCCGGTCTATTCCATCACGGCAGCCATTATGAAAGGCGTCGCCGAACCTCATCTTCTGGTCGAGCAGGCAACCTCCCCTCATACCGCAAAATTGCGCCCGTCGCAGGCAAGAATTCTGCAAGAAGCAGACCTTGTTTTCTGGATTGGTCCCTTTTTGACACCCGGATTGAGCAAACCGCTAGACTCTCTTTCAGACCCTGAAAAGATTGTCACCTTGGGAGACATCAAGGGGCTGACCAAACTGCCGGTGCGTATTGGTGGCAATTTCGAAAGGCATGTTCATGGCGATGATGAAGGTCATGATCACGAAGAAGGCCACGATCATGAGGCCGAACATGATTACAATCACGAAGAAGACCATGGTCATGAACATGAACATGATCACGCAGCCGACACTGAACACGATCATGGGCCAAGCGATCCGCATCTCTGGCTTGATCCGCACAACGGCATCCAGATGGCCAAAGCCATTACCAATAGACTGAGCGCGATTGACAAGGAAAACACTTCGACATATCAGGCCAACGAAAAAGCATTCGAAGAGGCAATGAACAAGGCAGAAGCCGAAGCCAAAAAGCTTCTGGAACCGGTCAAGGACAAACCGTTTCTCGTCTTTCACGATGCCTTTCAATATTATGAAAAGCATTTCGGCATTTCAGCAGCCGGGTCCGTCATGCTTCAGCCTGGCGTCGCGCCGGGCGTTGCCCGCGTCAAGGAAATCCGGGCGAAACTCATGGATCTGAAGGTGGCCTGCCTCATGTCCGAACCTCAATTTTCAGACAAGATCCTGACAACCCTGATTGAGGGAACCGGCACGAAACTGGGCCAGCTGGATCCTCTGGGCACCAATCTGACCCTGGGCCCGGATCTCTATCCCGAGCTCATAAAATATGAAGCCGTCAAGCTCAACGAGTGCCTGCAATAGTCAAGAAAGCAACCGCCCTCCGGCATTGTTTTTCGATCTTGCTTTGTCCCGTAAGCCAGACACAATATTGCAGTATATCTCAAAGAGGAAAAGCGGGCCCGACGGGCCCGCTTTTTTGATAACCACTTGCGATCAATGCAAAGGCCCCTACTCGCCCTTTTTGAGGAACGGGAAGCCATATCCCAGAATTTCAGGATCAATCGAGCCAATGACCGCAAGATCCTTGTCTGGATAAGGCAGATGGGACAACACATGGCGCAGCAGATTGAGCCGGGCCCGGCGTTTATCATTTGAGCGAACAACAACCCAAGGCGAATAGTCCTTGTGTGTTTCCTGAAGCATGCGATCACGCGCGGCGGTATAGGCGTCCCATTTATCCAGAGCCTTGAGATCAATCGGCGACAGCTTCCAGTGTTTGAGGCGGCTATGCCTGCGATCATGAAAGCGCATGAGCTGCATCTCCTGCCCGACATTAAGCCAGAATTTAAACAGCCGCGTGCCACTGTCACACATCATCTGCTCGAACCTTGGCGCATCCAGAAGGAATTTCTCGGTCTGCTCGGGTGTACAGAACCCCATCACCGGCTCCACGACGGCACGGTTATACCAAGAGCGATCGAAAAGCACGATTTCGCCTTTGGTGGGAAAATGCTCCACGTAACGCTGGAAATACCATTGACCTTGCTCGACATCGCTTGGTTTTGGCAGGGCCACAGCCCTCACATTGCGCGGATTGGTATATTGGGTGATAACCTTGATGCATCCGCCCTTGCCCGCAGCATCCCGCCCTTCGAAGACGCAGACTATCCGCTCGCCATTGGCCTTGACCCATTCCTGAGCCTTGACCAGTTCGATCTGGAGGAGTTCAAGCTCTTCCTCATACTGCTCCCGATCCAGCTTTTTCTTGTAGGGATAGCCACCGCTTTCCATCGCTTCTTTCTCAAAGCCTTTTGGTAATTTGGGATCGTCCAGATCAAACGACATCGTCAGCTTTCCTTCTTTCCAATCGGGATCCAGTCACACATGGGAGCAAGCCTAGCTCCAAAAAAATCAACATGCCAGCCTCACAAGGAAGGATTGTCAAATTTCCTTCACAATTCAGGAGTCATTTGCGCGACCGAGATGCGATATCTAGGTTCAAAAACACGTCATCAAAAGCTTTCCGCATTCATTTGTCTGAACAAAATGCTATGATCGAATCTCGCGATCACGTCTGATGAGATGGCCCAAAGCTTACGGAAATCGCAAGACGCTGCGGCTCGGCGATCCGGAATGAATGGCCCTCGTATCAATTCTGGTTACAGAAAAGGAAAATCCGTGCTCTGTATCAATACCATGCACCGCATGATGATCATCATCCACCTGGCACTCGCTCTTTTGTTGGGAAGCTTGAGTCTTGGCTGGGCACAGCAGGATACGACAAATCTGGCTGATTCCCTGATTGCCAGGCTTGACCAGATTGAGGCAACCCTGAGCCGGGACAGTCTGTCCGATCAGACTTACACGGACTTGCGCACCGAACTGACCCAAATCACGAAAGAGGCAACGGATCAGAAGCAGATCCTGCAACCTCAATTGCAGGACGCTCAGGCCAGACTGAACGCTCTGAAACCTGCCGAAAGCACGGAAACCACCGACAAGAGCAATGAAACCGAAGAATTGACAACGCGGCGGCAGGAAATCGAAACCAAGCTGACTGAAATCGACGGAAAGCTCAAACTGGTCTCTTCAACTCTTGTCCGCATCGAACAGCTAAACAATCGCATCACGCTTGCCCGGCAGGAACGCTTCACCAACCGCCTGATGGAACGCAGCAACACCATTCTTGACCCCACTCTCTGGGTCAAGGGGCTTACCGGTCTCGCAACGACATGGCATGTGAGCGCAACGCTCTTTTCCGATTGGGGTTCCTTTCTTGCGACCAAGGTTGCCGATCAGGCCTGGCAACTGGTCACGATGCTGGTTTTCGTTATCCTTCTGATTTTCGGACCTCTGAGATATCTTCTCTTTTCCGGGCTCTCGAAACTGGCGAGCCTGGAAGCGCCGACACCCCTTCAGCGAAGCTTTTTTGCCGCATGGGCCGTCATGGTCTACACGCTGTTCCCCGTTGCCATTTTCTGGACGGTGATTCTGATCCTGAGCAATGCTGGTCTGCTACCCACTCGCATAGAAACGCTCTTCTCCAGACTTCTGTTCGTGCTCTTCTGTGCATCAATTTCCTATGGACTGACGCGCGTCCTGCTTGCGCCCAACAGACCGAATTACAGATTGTTGAGGATCGAAACCGGCGACGCGCAGAAGCTCTTCAGCCTTGCCATGGCCCTGCTTGCCACTTTCATGATTCAGATGCTGTTTGATGAAGTGGACGAGATCCTGTTCGCACCGCTGGAAACAACGATCTTCATCAATGGTGCCGCCTCCGTGCTGATCGCCATTTTGGTATCGCTTGGCTTGCGCCTGATCATCAGAACCCAAACTGATCAGGAGCCCTCGCCTCACCCCCTGACCGAGATTTCCCAGCATGGCTTTACGCTACCGCGCTTCATTCATTTTCTTCAGCCGCTGATCTGGCTGATCTGTATTGTCATTTCGGCAGCTCCAATCCTTGGCTATGTCTCCCTGGGTTCCTTCGTTGCCGAGCAATTGGGGCGCCTATTCGTCATTCTTGCTTTGCTTGGCATTCTGTCAGCTCTCATTGACAATTTCCTCATGGAATATCTTGATCGGGCGGATACAAGAAAAGTGGGCCTTTCCAAAACGATCGGCATAGCCCCCTCGGCGATCGATCAGCTCAGCGTCCTTCTGAACGGTGTGCTGAGAGTTTTGCTTTACGTTGGTGCCGCCCTGATGGTCTTCACCCCTTGGGGGGTTGAGTCGGACGACTTCCTGACAGCTCTCAAAAACGCTGTCTTCAGCATCAAGCTCGGCGACCTGACCATTTCTCCGATCAATATTCTTGGAGCACTTGTCGTCTTCATCATCGCCATTGCACTTCTCAAAAGCGTTGAAAGATGGATCGAACAAAGATGGCTGCCTGCCACCAATCTGGATACCGGCCTCAAAAGCTCGATTGAGACCAGCCTCGGTTATCTGGGCTTTATCATCGCAGCCATGCTGGCCTTCTCTTACATGGGCATAGACCTCTCAAACATTGCTCTGGTCGCCGGGGCTTTGTCGGTTGGTATCGGCTTTGGTCTGCAAAGCATCGTCAACAATTTCGTCTCCGGCCTGATCCTGCTAGTCGAACGCCCCATCAAAACCGGTGACTGGGTCGTGGTCGGATCGGATCAGGGTTACGTCAAGAAAATTTCCGTAAGGGCGACCAAGATCGAAACCTTTGATCGGGCCACGGTTGTCGTTCCCAACTCCGAATTGATTTCGAACCGGATGATGAACTGGATGCATAATGGCTCGATTGGCCGCATCATCATTCCGGTTGGGGTGTCCTATGACGCCAACCCCGAACAGATCCGCGAAATCTTGATGAAGGCGGCGGAAGAGTCCGAATTCGTCACCAGCTATCCCGCCCCGATTGTCTATTTCATGGATTTCGGAGCCTCGTCTCTGGACTTCGAGCTGCGCTGCTACATACATGACATCAACAGCTCGCTGGCCGCGAAAAGCGCATTGCGTTTCGAGATTTTCAGAACCCTGAAAGAAGCCAATATTGAAATTCCATTCCCGCAGCGCGATGTTCATGTGCGTTCGATCTCCTTGCCTGAAGGCAAGCAGGCGAGTGACATCCTGCCCCAACAAAAAAAGCCCAAAGCAGCAACCAAGCAGAAAAAGAACGTGAAGAATGATGAGGTCGATATCGAAGACATGCCTTCAGCCGAGCAAGACAATGCGGGAACCGAAGGGGCGGCAAACAGTGCGGAAAGCTAACAGGAAAGCAATTCTGGCCCCGATGCTATTGGCCTTCCTTCTAAGCGGCTGTTTGGGATCATCAATGGAGCAATCCCCGGCCCTTTATACCAATCTGGGACAGGGCGGGGTGAGCGTTGACCCCAACGAAGCGCTTGCCATGCTCAATGCTTACCGCAACCGCCATGGCCTCAACAGTCTCAGCCTTGATGAGAAGCTGAACAAGGCGGCTCAGGAAGAGGCCGACGCAATGGCGGGCGCAGTGAAGGTCAGCCACGCACTCACACCGGATCTCACTCTGGTCAAGCGCCTCAGACGCGCCGGGTACGAACCTGCCATTGCCACGGAAAATATCGGTGCAGGCTATTGGACCCTGGCAGAGGCCTTTTCCGGCTGGCGCGACTCCCACCGCCACAATGCCAATATGCTGCGCGAAGGCGTGACGCAAATGGGGATCGCCACCCAATATCGGGAGAATGTGAAATACAAGGTATTCTGGTCGTTGATTTTGGCCAAGCCTGACGAGGGACGAGGCGCTCAGCCGCTTTCTCAAACGCGTCCGAGCAATCTCTTTGCCCATTGACGAGCCGTGTCGTTGACCTGATAACCCAGCTTCATGCCACGGCACGCAACCCGCCCCTTTTCGGTAAGGGGAACGAACAGAACGGCAAGCCTGCGGCGGCCTGACCAGATATGCTCTGCCACCGGATGGCCAGAGTCGGCCAGGCTGTCGATATAGTCGACATCCGGGTTCGCCATCACCTGCCGACTGACCTCCAGCAGGATCTGAACACCGGGCGAATATCGCTTATAGACTTCGTCCATACCGGTTTTCCAGGTAAAGAGTCCATTGCCAGCCCTGAAAGAGGCAAGGGCCGATATGCATCGATCCTCCAGCATCAGCATGTCGATCTGCAATCGCCCCGCAGCGAGCAAGTCCGGCATGAAATCCCTGGCAAAGGCCAACATGTCCGGATTGGCAGCCAATGCTGTTCCGCTCAGCCCCTTCCAACCCGATGCTTCCACTTTGAAAAACTGTTCAAGGGCATCGCCGTGCCCAAGCCCCTTGGCGGTTGACTCGAACCGCAAGGACCCAAGTTCCTTCAAGCGCCGTTCCTGACGCCCTGTGGTTCTTCGCTTGTTTCGGCTCAAGGACAGCCCACAACATCGCGCTTCCATGGCTGAAGGATCGCTTTGCATGAATGCGCGCTCATGAAGTCGCGACATCACGATCCGGGACATGTCTCCTTCTCCCAGCCTGTTTTTCACCCAGCCGCTCAACCATCGATATTCAGAAGTGTCGATTGGGAAATAGGGCCAGAGCAACACATCGACACCGGATGTCTGAGCGAGATGATCGAGGCCGTTGCAAAAATCTTTCTCATTGCGAACGAACAGATTGTCCGGATCCCAGAAGGCACCACCGACAGGCCCATATCCATGCGCCCAAAATCGGGCTACCCGAGCCCCCAGAGAGGCTGCATTGCTAAAAATTTCAAAGGGAAAGCGATATCCGCCAGCTTGTGCGATATGAATTTTTCCAGCCGTGACGCGCCCCTCACCGGCGCGCACAAACACTTCCTGAACAAAAGGATTGTCAAAATGGTCGACCTGACAGCAACATGACTGTTTCGGCTTGACTTCAAGAAGCATTAATAAAGTCCTATTGGTTCACTCAAAATGCCTTGACTTTCACAGGCCGGAACTTTGGCTTGATATCTACCAGAAACCTCTTTCGCAAAAGAAAACACCAGCCTGCCAGCACCTGCACTTGTCCAGAAACAGCGAATTATGCTGAACAAAATCTTTACATTACAAAACTACAGTAAAATCCGTGAATTCGGAATCCAAAAGCGCCAGCATGGTTAACTTCGCTCGCCGTTTGCCATGCCGGTTTCGGCAGAATTCAGAGCCGAAATCCATCCTGTTATCAACCGAAGTCCCACGCCCCAACCCCGCCCCCATATGCTAGACTGGGATGACGATCAAATAGCGGCAAAGACAAACAGAAGACGATATTGTGACAGAGCTTGACCTTTCAGACCTCAAATGCCCGATGCCAACCCTATTGACACAAAAAGCGCTTGAAAGGCTCATGCCAGGTGATCGTCTGCACGTTACGACCACCGACCCGATGGCCCGGATCGACCTGCCCCATTTCTGTTCCCAGAAGCAGCATACTCTTGTTGAAATGCATCAACTGGACGACACCAGAATGATCTTCATCATTCAAAAAGGTGAAGCGGATCCCTCGCGAGAAGCCTGAGTTCAGAAATCACTCAAGGCTTCGGCTTGGGCAATTGTGCCAGATGAATGAGCGTACCCTTTTGAGCCTTGAGAGGCAGAACGGACTTCGCTTTGGGACCCAACTGCGGCAACTGCGCCAAGGTATCAGGCAACAAGACCGGCTTGAGAGTCTTTTGCACGCCGACATAGACACGAACCGGATCCATCAACTTGAAGCGGGGCGAGAGATAACTGTTCTTGAATGTCACCGTCGGCGTCCATTTGACCTGACCATTTGGACAGATGTCGGACCGCAAATCTTTCGCCGAGCGCACTGGCCCAAAGGCTGCTCCATTGGCGACAGACACCCCGGTGCCCCGCGCCATATCCTTGCGAGAGAAACCTTGCGTCAACAGAAAGGCAGCCGTTTCAGCTCGTATCTGAGAGTTCGGAGCGCCCAGCACAACCGCAATCAACTGGCGACCACCCCGCTTGGCAGACGCAACGATATTATACCCTGACGCACAGACAAAACCGGTCTTCATGCCATTGGAACCGCGAAACTGCTCAAGCAAAGTATTGTAAGATCGCAAGACCCGTTTGCCATGCCGGATCGCCGGGATCTGAAAGAGAAAGCGATATTGCGGGAATTCAAGCAAAATGTGACGCGCCAACAGAGCCAGATCACGCGCTGAAGAAGTCTGCCTGCGATCATAAAGGCCATTGGCATTGACAAAATGTGTCGCACTCATCCCAAGTCGCGCAGCCTCTGCATTCATCCGATTGGCGAAGGCAGCCTCCGAGCCGGAGATGCGTTCACCGAGCGCGGCTGCAATGTCATTGGCGGATTTGACCAGCACCATGCGCAACGCGTTGGCCACAGTCAATTGCGTGCCGACGGGAAACCCCATCTTGGCAGGAGGATAGGCAAGCGCATGTTCCGATACTGTCAGAACCGAATCCTCGGACAACTCCCCGCTCTCCAGTGCCCTGAAGGCAATATAGGCCGTCATGAGTTTGGTCAGCGAAGCCGGATACCACTTTCTGTTGGCCTCCTGCTGATAAAGCACATTGCCAGTATCCACATCAAGCAACAGCATTGGATTGGGCGAAAGCGTCAAGTCCGGCAAGGGCTCTGCCTTCGTTTCCTTGGCAGCGGCCAGCGCCAGGTCCGCACCCTGCCCGACAACAAGAAGACCACCGAGCAGCAGGACAAGCACAGCCCACTTTCCCGCGCGCGCCAGACAGACAAGACAGGCATTGAAATATGCGAACATAAGAGAACAACTCCCAGCCGAAACCGGCCAACATCTTAACAAATCAATAACGCCCATTCTCTAGCGCAAGCGGACAATCCAAACAAGTTTGAACATCAATTTCAGATTTCAATCTTTTCGTAGATATTACCCAAATGGGTTTCGCTTCTCTGCAAAATCGCTTGCCCATCCCTAGTCGTAAGGCTAGTCTCTAGCCGATCTCGAAGCATCTGGAGAAAGCAACCGAGAACAAAAGATGCTATGAAGACAACACAGAGCCCTCCATATCCCATTTACGAGCCCGGATAAAGAAACAGGTTTGAAAAATGCCAATCATCAACCGCATTGCTGAATTCCAGAACCAGATCAAGAAGCTGCGCCAGGATCTCCATGAATATCCGGAATTGCAATATGATGTGCAGAAAACAACAACACGGATCATCTCCGAGCTGAAATCCTATGGCATCTCCAACATCACATCTGGCGTTGGCCGCTCCGGTGTGGTTGCAGTGATTCAGGGCAAGAGCAACAAGACAGGGCGCACCATTGGCCTGCGCGCCGACATGGATGCCCTTCCCCTGCACGAGACGACCGGCAAGCCCTATGCCTCCAAGGTTGAGGGCAAAATGCACGCCTGTGGCCATGATGGCCATACAGCGATGCTGCTCGCAGCGGCAAAATATCTTCAGGAAACCCGCAACTTTGACGGCGAAGTGGTGCTGATTTTCCAACCCGCTGAAGAAGGCGGTGGCGGTGCCCGCGCGATGGTGGAAGACGGGCTCATGGATCGCTGGAATATCGAGCAGGTTTACGGTATGCACAACTGGCCGAATGTCCCGGTTGGAGCCTTTCATATGTGTTCCGGCCCGATCATGGCGTCTGCTGACCGCTTAAAAATCGAAGTCGAAGGCAAGGGTGGTCACGCGGCAAAGCCGCATGAATGTGTCGACACGATTGTCGTGATGGCGGCCATCATCCAGGCGGTGCAGACCATTGCCAGCCGCAACACCGACCCGCAAAAATCGATTGTCGTATCACTCTGCCACGTCAACGCTGGCTTCACTGACAATGTCATTCCGCAAACCGGCCTGATCGAAGGCACCGTTAGGACGCTGGATCCGGCGGTTCGCAACATGGCAGAGACACGCCTCAAACAGATTGTTGAAGGGACGGCAGCCATTTATGGTGCCAAGGCAAGCCTGAGCTATATTCGCGACTACCCGGTCACGGTCAATCATGATGATCAGACGAAAATAGCGGCAAAGGTCGCCAAATCCATTTCCGGTGCGGACAAGGTCGAAACCGACATTGTAGCCTCGATGGGATCGGAAGACTTTTCTTTCATGCTCCAGGAAAGACCCGGTGCCTTCGTCTTTGTCGGCAATGGCAATTCGGCAGCCCTTCACCACCCGGACTATGACTTCAATGACGAACTCATTCCGATCGGAGCCTCTTACTGGGCAAAACTGGTTGAAGAAATCCTGCCAGCATAAGTGCCTTTGAAAGACCAAAGACAAACAGGATCAGCAGCGCCGCGCGTCTACCCAATTCGCGGCCCTGCCTGTCGGGTCTGCGTCATGAGACCTACAGACCTACAGAGCAGCGAAGCCGGCTCAACCGGCCAGCACCACGAAAAACAGGACAGCTCAAACCTCCAGCGCCATCAGATGGGCCTCGATTTCTTCGATCAACGCCATCTCGTCTGAACGGCGACCCTTCTTTGAGCAATCAAGACAGACATCTATTCTCGCCGGCTTTGCACTCAAGAGAACAACCTTGTCTGCCATTCTCGCCGCATCGCTCGCGTCATGAGTTACCATCAGGATACTCATGCCTGTTTTCTCGACCAAATCGAGCAGCAGGCCCTGCATCGAGCGCACAAGCCCGATATCCAGCGCCCGAAATGGCTCATCCAGCAACAGAAGATCGGGGTCTATCACCAACGCCCTTGCAAGGGACACCCTTTGCCGCAAGCCTCCCGACAACTGGCCGGGATAGGCATGTTGCTGGTCGCAGGGAAAACCCACGGCATCAAGAATTGCCCGCGCCCGCTCATCTCTTTCCTTGCGTGACACAGCCAGAGCCTTGAGGGCAAAAGCAACATTCTCCAGCGCGGAACGCCAGGGAAGCAACAGCGGATCCTGAAACATCATCCCGACCCGTTTGGCCGTTCTCGCCACCCGTCCCGATAAAGGATCGCCAAGACCTGCGGCAAGGGACAGCATTGTTGTTTTGCCACAGCCGGACAGCCCCATCAAAACACTCACGCTCTGCCTCTGGCAATCGAGATCGATCCCGTCCAGAATGAGCCTCTGACCATAGGAAAAGCGGACATTGTCAAACTGAAGACAAGGATCATGCCTGTTCATTGTCTGCCCCCTTCGCTCCCGGAACAATGAGCCATTGACGCACCAAGCGCAGCAAAACCTGATCAAGCAGCAACAGAATGAAAATGACGACAAGAATCCAGGCAATCATCTGGGCAGTGTCAACCCGCGCACGTGCCGCCGCAATGCCGTCCCCGATCCCGCCCGAGCCGGACAGCAACTCAGCCATGATCGACACTTTCCAGGACATTGCCAGGGTTGTCGCGAGAGCGGGATAAATATGGTGAAGCATATGCGGACCATAAATATCGACGATCATGGACCCGGTCGGGGCCCTGAACAGACGCGCCATGTGGGCAAGATCATTGTCAAGACTGCGCACCCCTTGCGCAGCTGACGCAAAAATGATCGGAGCCGTGGCAACCACCACCGTGAAAACAACGGCCCAACGGCCACCAAACCACAATAGCGCCAGCACCACCCAGGCAATCGCAGGCACCCCCAGAAGCATCACGCTGACCGGACGAACCATGAAGCGGAAATCATCCCAAAGACCAGCGATCCCGCCGAGCACAACACCCAGCCCGACACTGAAGAACCAGCCGGTGATCGCATTAAAAGCGGTCTGGACCAAAGCCTCGCCGACCTCTCCACTTTTGATCATCTGGCCAAGAGTCGCAAATGTCTCCGCAACACCGGGCAGAACCAGATCACCGTAACGCCTGTGACCAAGCTCCCAAAGAAGAATGATCAGTGCCACCCCGGCGACAAAAAACAACGAGCGTTTCAGAAAAGGCCCTGAAATCCTGCCAGATGCCGACACGCCTACCCCCAATAGAAGCCTTCATCTGGCTTCCTGCCTCCTACGATGCCCGGATCAAGGCTCATGATATGCTCGAAATACAACTCGATATCTTCGCGTGATTCCTTGGCCGACTTGACATCAAGATGAATGAAAGGCAACGACTTTTCAATGATCGGAGCAGGTAAGGGCAGTGTTTGAGCGGCCAGCTTGCCTGCCTCGGCCCAGTTCTGCTTGATCCATTGGCCGGCATCGACGCAAGCCTCATGGACAGCACGAACGACGTCGGGATTGGCGTCAAGAAATTCGGGATTGACCGCAAGACCAACCTGCGGAATCTTCGCTCCTCGCCCGGTATGCCGACCATACACTTCAGTGATATCGATCGCACGATAGAGCGGCAATTTTGCCTTGGCGGCCCTGATCAGAGCCGCCGTGGAAGCAGGCTCATGCAACAACGCAACGTCCCCGCGACCGGAGAGATAAAGCGGCACCGCTTCACCGGGCGTGCCGACATAGTCAAGCTTGACATCCTTGTCAGGATCAAGCCCCGACCATTTCAAGACAAGGCGGAACAGCAGATCCGGCGCTTCATTCTTGTTGGACAGCAGCACCGTTTTGCCCGCCAGATCTTCAATTCTGTGCAATCCCTCTTCCCGTGACATGAGGTAGAGCACGCCCCAGGTGACCACATTGACCATGACGGTTCCCGCCCCGCGATTGAAGAAATTGGCTGCCGCATAGGTTGAGGTTGCAAACAGCTTGAAATCTCCCGATGCAATCCCGGCCCGCATCTGGTCGGTGCTTTTCCAGACATCGAATTTCAGGTCTGGAACCTTCGAGGCAAGCTGACCCGACGCGACGGCCCTTGCGAACACCGCCGATGGAGAGGCAGGAATGCCCCAAACGGTCAGCGGATCACCAGCCGCCAACGCTCTCATCGCCGCGCCGGGAAACAGACCCAACCCACACAGGGCGCAACCGAATTGCAACATGGAACGACGATCAATCAAGTGACGTGAAGATATTGACACTGCCTCATTCTCCCCCAATTGCTGCACTGCAATATCTTACAAGAATTACAGTCAGGCATTTGTTTGCTTCAATCTGCATTTTACTATGGTTTGACGAGTCGAAATCTTTATAATCGTTCAAAGTTTGCCAGCAATGATGATTTATACATTCGTATGCGTCATTCTGTCGCTTCCGAAACAAAAATGAACAAACAATCCGCTTCGGTTATCATTCATAGATCTGGAAACATTTCGACTCGGTACGCCAACCTCAAGTAAAATATACACATTACGATTTTTCGATATAATTATACAAAAAAAATACAGCTATGGCAAAATTCTTGACAAATAAATTCATAAATTTGTCAAGCCCACCGGAAATAATACTTTTGATTTAGCGCAAAGTAATTAGCCCCCTCAGGTAGATCATGCCCCTCGAGGAAGTCTGAGTGTACCGGGGGGAAATCTTTTTCTAGCAAAATGTCCATCAGAAAACTGCGGATATTTGCATTACGGGAAAATTGCGCGTCGAAAAAAGAAGCCCTTGGGTCACGGGAACCGATTAACACGAAATGGGGGTCACTGTGGCTAAAGTCGTGTATGGTGTATGGGATGGAGTGGTTCATGATTCAAGACAGCCGATATCATCGACCAATACTCCAATCAAAACACTGAAAAACTTTGAAGAATTTGATGATGGAAACCCGATAAGAGCCTTTTTTGCCGATCGCGGGTTTCTCGTTTTTGACGAAACAGTCAGTCTTGTCGACGCTCTGTTCCATTACATGAACAAGGCGGCCGAGCAGTCATGTGGCGCCTGCACACCGTGCAGAATGGGAACCGTGCTTGTTCGGGATGCTCTGGACAAAATGAGACGAGGACTGGATTCGCCGCTCGACTTCGACGAGATCGCAATGCTCGGCGAGCAGATGCAAGCCACCTCACTATGCGGTCTGGGCCAGACCTGCGCGACGGCACTCGTGGATGTCATCAAGCATTTCCGCGATCAAATCGAAAGTGAAACCGCCAACCACATGCCAATCCGGGGCCAACATGGCATGGTCTACATGACTGCCCCATGCATCGAGGCCTGCCCTTCCAAAGTCAACGTTCCGCGCTATATCGACTATATTCGCGACGGCAAACCGGAAAACTCACTCGGCGTGCTGTTGCAGAAATATCCGATGGCCGCGACTTGCGGTCGTGTCTGCGTACGCTATTGCGAAGAAGCCTGCCGCCGCCAGTTTGTCGACGAAGCCGTCGGCATCAAGACACTCAAGCGCTTCGTTGCCGATCAGCAAAAAGGGCCAAATGCTCTCAAATTCACCAGAGACATGATTGCAAAACCGCTGGCCGAAGGCATGCGCGTTGCAGTCATCGGCGCGGGACCGGCTGGCATTTCCTGTGCCTACCATCTGCTGCTGCACGGCTATCACGTCGATATCTTTGAAAAACTTGATCAGGCCGGAGGCATGGCCCAGATCGGCATCCCGAACTATCGCCTGCCCAAAGACACGTTGGCCATGGAAACCGACATCATCGTCGATCTTGGCGGTCGTTTCATGTTTGGCCAACAGCTGGGCACCGACTTCACCATCGATGATCTTTTCGCCCGTGGCTACAAGGCGGTCTTCCTTGGCCTTGGCTGCCAGGAAGGCACGATGCTCGGTCTGGAAGGCGAGGACAAATCCCGCCAGGGTTACTATACCGGCATCGACTTCCTGCTGAAGGTCCATGACCATGTTGACGGCATCGAGAAACTCAATCTCGAAGGCGATGTCGTTGTTGTTGGCGGCGGCAACGTTGCGATGGATTGCGTCCGTTCTGCGGTTCGTCTCGGCGCACAAAAAACCCATCTGATCTATCGCCGCACACGCGACGCCATGCCCGCCGACCGCGAGGAAATCGAAGCGGCGGATCACGAAGACATCGAATTCCACACGCTGTGCAATCCAACCAAGATCATCATGGAAAACGGCAAGATCACGGGAATCGAGCTTATCAGGATGGAAGAAACGGAACCTGACGAGTCAGGCAGACGCAACGTCAGGCCCATCCCGGGAACGGAATTCGTGATGCCCTGCACCACGGTTATCGCAGCGATTGGCCAACAGGTGGAAAATCAGGCCGAAATCTCCAATGAAGGCATCGACTTCAACAAATGGCGTTGTGTGGAAGCGGACAAGTCCCTGACCACTTCGCGACCCGGCGTCTTTGCCGGCGGCGACTGCGTGACGGGCCCTTCGACCCTGATTTACGCCATGTCGGCGGGCCTCAAGGCTGCCCGCAGTATTGACGACTGGATTCAGGTCGGAACGCCGCGCTTCTTCAAACGCTCTCGCATGAGAGAACTCATTAACGACAATGCATTCCTGGCAAATGATGTGGTCGAAGCTCCGGTTCGCAACGAATACCGCGTCCACAACCCGGAACTTGATCCGGAACTGCGCAAGAAAATGTTTGGAGAAGTCGAACAGACGATCAGCAAGGCGGAAGCTTACGCCGAAGCCCAGCGCTGCATGCGCTGCTATCGTCTTTATTCCGTCATTACCCAACACGCCATCCCGGAAGGAGCCGCCTGAGCCATGTGCACAAATGAGCCAATCAGCTATGCCGGACGCGATCCCGCCGAGGCTACCATCAACTTGACCATCAATGGCAAGAAATGTACCGCGTTTGACAATGAGACCATTCTGTCCTGCGCACGAAGGCACGACATCTATATCCCCACTCTTTGCGAGCTGGATGACATCGACCATATTCCCGGCACCTGTCGAGTCTGCGTCGTTGAAATTGCCCAGTCGGGACATGAGGAAACCCAGATTGTCACCTCCTGTAACACACCTGTCCTGGAAGGCATGAATGTTCAGACCCGCAGCCAGAAAGCACGTCAAATGCAACGGTTGCAGGTTGAACTTCTCATGGCCGACCATTTGCAGGATTGTGCAACCTGCATCCGCCATGGCGATTGCGAATTGCAGGACGTGGCCCAATATGTCGGGCTCAAGGAAAACCGCTTCTTTGATCGCGCCTTTGCCGAATCCCGCGTCGCCGAGGTTGCCACGACAGCCATGAGCCGCGACATGCGTCGCTGCATCCGCTGTCAGCGTTGCGTCGCCATCTGCCGCTATCATCAGGGCATCGATGCGCTGGTCATCGAGGGTACGGGCATCGACCGCGTTGTTGCCCTGCGCGATGGCCATGACCCATTGAGCAACATTTGCGTTTCTTGCGGCCAATGTGTTCTGGTCTGCCCGACCGGCGCGCTCGGCGAACGTGACGAAACCGACAAGGCCCTTGACTATATCTGCGATCCGGACATCACCACCGTTGTCCAGTTTGCCCCCGCTGTACGCGTCGCGTTCGGTGAGGAATTCGGTATGCCAGCCGGCACCAATGTGGAAGGCCACATCATCGCCGCCTGTCGCAAGATCGGCATCGACATCGTACTCGATACCAACTTCGCCGCCGATGTGGTGATCATGGAAGAAGGCACCGAATTGCTCGGCCGCCTGAAGGAAGGCAAGAAACCGACCTTCACGTCCTGTTGCCCGGCATGGATCAATCTGGCAGAAACGCACTATCCCGACATTCTGCCGATGCTTTCTTCCACCAAGTCCCCCCAGCAGGTTCTCTCGACCATAGCCAAGAGCTATCTGCCGGAAAAACACAATATTGATCCGGAAAAAATCCGTGTCATCTCCATCATGCCCTGCATCGCCAAAAAGGATGAAGCCGCCCGCCAGCAGCTTGGCCATTTTGGCAGACAGGACACGGACGTGGTTCTGACAACCCGTGAATTTGCCCGTCTCCTGCGTCGGGTAGGGATCGATCTCAAGGACATCAAGCCATCGACATTCGACGATCCATTCATGAGTGAATATTCCGGTGCTGGCGCCATTTTCGGCACCACAGGCGGCGTCATGGAAGCAGCGGTACGCACCATCTACGCCGTCGTCAACGGCAAGGAACTTGATGCAATCGAACTGACCCAGCTTCGCGGCTTTGAGGGTGTCCGATCCGCAACGGTCGATCTCGGCGGCCCGATCGGTGAAGTGAAGGTCGCCATGGTCCACGGACTTGGAGACACCCGCAAACTGGTAGAAGCTGTTCGCAACGGTGACGTGGATTTCGACTTCATCGAAGTCATGGCATGTCCTGGCGGCTGTGTAGATGGCGGCGGGTCCTTGCGGTCCAAAAAGGCCTACCTGCCGCTGGCGATGGCAAGACGCGAGACCATCTATAACGTTGACAGACAGAAAAATGTCCGCCAGTCGCACAAGAACGAACAGGTTCAGGCTCTCTATCGCGACTTCCTTGGCGAACCGAACTCGGACAAGGCCCATCACTTGCTTCACACCCATTATGAAGACCGCCGCCGCGAGCTTCAGCACACAGTGAGTGAAATCTGGGCAGATATCACAATGAGTACGATGCTCTACTAAGCCTCTCTCGACTTGCGACACTTGCTGCGGGGCATCCGCCCCGCGGCTCTCTTCCCGGGAAACGCCCCGTTACCCCTCTTCAATACCCGCCTCATTGTTTGCAGCCAATACAATCATTCCAGCACAAGAAACATTGCAACAAGCAGGGTTTCTTCCACAAACCATTTGCGTCAGGCAGATAGCTTTATAAACAATCTATGATTGCATTTAACTGATTGTTCCCCTTTATGGAGCACTTATCCAGGTCATCGAGAAAGGCAAAAAAGCGAAGATTCTTGCCGGTCAATTCGGTTGATTTTGTTTTAGATCAACTGGACAGTTATGGTTTAGAGTGCTAGCAAAGACGCAGTTTGATTGGGATAGTTTAAGAAATAAGAGATCGAAAAGATGGATTTTTCAGAATTGATTGCGACGAAAGCAGCCAAGGTTGGGATATTGGGTCTTGGCTATGTCGGGATCCCGCTTGCGCACCGGATATCGGAGGTTGGTTTACGGGTTCTTGGTTTTGATATTCTGGAGAAGCGCGCGGACGATCTGAACAGCGGCAAGAGTCCGATCAAGCATATACCTGATGCCAGTATATCGCAGATGCTTGAAGCGGGTTTTGAAGCGACGACGGATTTTTCCCGATCGAGTGAATGTGATGCCCTGATCATTTGCGTTCCGACGCCACTTGACAAGTCACGGGAGCCGGATCTTTCGTTTGTTGTCGAGACGATGGATTCGATTGCGCCTTATCTGCGCAAGGGTCAATTGCTTTCGCTTGAGAGCACGACCTGGCCGGGCACGACGAAGGAAGTTTTGCTTCCCTATTTTTCGAAAGCAGGTCTTGAGGTTGGCAAGGATTGCTATCTTGTCTATTCCCCGGAGCGCGAAGATCCGGGCAACCCGAATTTTCATACCAGAACGATCCCGAAGGTTGTTGGCGGACACAGCCCGCACTGCCTTGAGGCCGGCCTACAGCTTTATGGCACATTCATCGACCATGTTGTTCCGATCAGTTCCACCGATGCGGCAGAAATGGTCAAGCTGCTCGAAAACATCCATCGCTCGATCAATATTGGTCTTGTCAATGAGATGAAGGTGATTGCGGACGCGATGGGCCTTGATATTTTCGAGATCATCGACGCGGCCAAAACCAAGCCGTTTGGCTTTACCGCCTATTATCCTGGCCCCGGGATTGGAGGCCACTGCATTCCGATTGATCCGTTTTACCTGACCTGGAAGGCCCGTGAATTCGGGATCCATACCCGTTTCATCGAGCTTGCGGGAGAAATCAACGCGGCGATGCCTCAGTATGTGGTCGACAAGACCGTCAAGGCCCTGAATGAAGCCGGCAAGCCGCTGAAGGGAGCCAAGGTTCTTGCTCTCGGGATTGCCTACAAGCGTGATGTGGATGACATGCGCGAAAGCCCTTCGGTATTCGTGATGGAGATTTTGCGCGATTGGGGAGCCGACATCAGCTATTCCGATCCCAACGTTCCCGTTTTTCCGAAGATGAGAGAACACCGGTTTGACCTGACCTCAGTTGATCTGTCACCGGAAACGGTTGCGGACTATGATGCGGTACTGCTTCTGACGGATCACAATGCCTTTGATTACGAGATGATCAAGAAGCATGCGAAGCTGATTGTCGATACCAGAGGCAAGTTCAGGAATGACAGCGAGGTCGTCAGGGCCTGATCGGCCGGATGATCCCGAGGATAGAGACAGGAAACGAATAGATGACAAATTTCGCCTTGATTGGTGCTGCGGGGTATATTGCCCCCCGCCATCTTAAGGCTATCAAAGAGGTTGGCGGCAATCTTCAGGTTGCCTATGATATCAATGATAGCGTGGGTATCATGGACAGCCATTTCCCTGATGCTGCCTTTTTTACCGAATTCGAACAGTTTGATACCTATTGTCATGCCCGTCAGGTTGCGGGAGACAAGATTGACTATGTGAGCATTTGTTCTCCGAACTATCTGCACAAGTCCCATATTGGCTTTGCGCTTCGCGCTGGAGCGGATGCGATCTGCGAGAAGCCACTGGTTCTCAATCCTTCCGACATTGACGATCTTGAGAGGCTTGAGAAGGAAACGGGCAAACGGGTCTATTCCATTTTGCAGTTGCGCCATCATCGCGCCATTCTTGATTTGAAAAAGCAGGTTGAGGCCGGTCCGAAAGACAAGGTCTATGATATTGACCTTGGCTATTTCACCTCGCGCGGGGCCTGGTATCATGCGTCCTGGAAAGGCTTCCCACACAAGTCCGGGGGTGTTGCGACCAATATTGGCGTTCATTTCTATGACATGCTGAGCTTCATCTTCGGCAAAGTGCGCAGCAGCGTTGTGCATTATCGTGGAGAGGACGCGACCGCAGGCTATATCGAGCTGGAGCGTGCTCGGGTTCGCTGGGTGCTTTCGATCAACCGCAATCATTTGCCCGACCACACACCGGCAGGCCAGACGACCCATCGCTCGATCACGGTTGATGGCAAGGAGATCGAATTCTCTTCAGGCTTTACCGATCTGCATACGGTCAGCTATCAGGAAATTCTGGGCGGCCGGGGCTATGGGCTTGAGGCTGTCCGCCCTTCCATTGAGCTGGTGAGCGGCATCCGGACTGCGCCGATTGAATTGTCTCGAGGTGAACAGCATCCCGATTTGCAGAAAATCATCAAGTCATGAGCAACGCGGCCTCCTTTGTCCATGAAAGCGCCTATGTCGACCAGCCTTGCGAGATCGGCAAGGGCACCAGGATCTGGCATTTTGTCCATGTTCTGGCCAACACGGTGATTGGCGAGAATTGTGTTTTGGGACAGAATGTCATGGTCGGTCCGGACGTGACGATTGGCAATGGATGCAAGATCCAGAACAATGTCGCGCTCTATCGCGGCATCCGGCTTGAAGAGGATGTTTTCTGCGGCCCGTCCTGTGTCTTCACGAATGTTACGACACCGCGTGCGCATGTGGAGCGCAAGAGTGAATTCAGTGAAACACTGGTCAAGCGCGGGGCAACGATCGGGGCCAACGCAACGATTGTTTGCGGCAACCAGCTTGGTGCCTATTGCATGGTTGCGGCCGGAGCCGTTGTGACAAAAGATGTGCCGGACTATGCGCTCGTCGCCGGGGTTCCAGCCAGACGGATCGGCTGGGTATCGCGATCCGGCGAACGCCTGGGAGAGGATTTGAAATGTCCCAGAACCGGAGAGCTCTATAGAGAAGTGAACGGAGCGCTTGAGCTTGTCGCTTAGGAGAAAATCAGATGCAATTTATCGATCTGGGTGCGCAACAGGACCACATCAAATCCTTGCTGGATGAGCGCATGGCGCGGGTTCTTTCTCACGGCAACTATATCATGGGGCCGGAGATCGGGGAACTTGAGACAGCCCTCTCGGATTTTTGTGGCGCAAAGCATTCGCTGACCTGCGCCAATGGTACGGACGCGCTTCAACTGGCGCTGATGGCAGCCGAAATCGGAGCGGGTGACGCGGTTTTTGTCCCGTCTTTCACGTTTGCCTCCACAGCAGAAATCGTTCCGATGGTCGGGGCGACGCCCTTTTTTGTTGATGTCTGTGCGGACAGTTTCAACATGGATGCCGACAGCCTTGCCAGAAGCGTGGACGCTGCGCGCAAGATGGGGCTTCGCCCAGCGGCCGTCATTCCGGTCGATCTGTTTGGCCTGTCTGCCGATTATGACAGGCTTGGAGACATCGCCAGGGCCGAAGGCATGATTGTCATTGCCGACAGCGCTCAGGGCTTCGGGGCCAGTTACAAGGGTCGCGTTTCCGGCAGCATCGGTGATATATCGACAACCTCCTTTTTTCCGGCAAAACCACTTGGCTGCTACGGTGATGGCGGTGCGCTGTTTACCGACAATGACGACTGGGCGGACATGATCCGTTCGCTGCGCGTGCATGGCAAGGGCCATCACAAATATGAAAATGTCCGTCTTGGCCTGAATTCGCGACTTGATACCTTGCAAGCTGCCATATTGCTGGCAAAGCTCAGCGTCTATCCGCAGGAGATCGAGAAAAGGCAGGCCGTAGCAGAGCGATATGACGCAGCGCTCAGGGACGTCATTGAGGTGCCTGTCGTTGCCGAAGGCTATCGCTCGGTTTGGGCGCAATATACGCTCAAGGCCCGGGACGCAGACCATCGCACCGCAATCATGGATACATTGTCCCGCAACGACATTCCGTCAGCCATCTACTATCCCAAACCGCTGCATATGCAGAAAGCCTACATGAACTATCCGGGAGATCCTGACGGTCTGGCAATCTCTGCAACGCTGGCAGATCAGGTCTTTTCCATTCCAATGCATCCATATCTGGACGAAATGACCCAGGATCAAATCATCGCAGGGCTCAGAAAAGCAATCTGATACAAAATCATCCAAACCAGACAAATGCTGGTTTGGTCACGTTCCTGAGATAAACCGCAATTTAAACATCACTGCGAAGATTTTCCAAGACGCGCCAACGTGCCTTGGAAAGTTGATCGCCATCGTTGAAATGCCGGGCAATTTGCTGATACAACTTCTGAGGTATGCATGTGCCTGTTGAAGTTGCCTCCCCGAGTGTTGGCAGTTCGATACGCAAAGACTGGAATTTGAATGATGCCTCAACCAGAAGGGCAGAGCAGAGCGAAACGTATCGCCATTCTGTTGCCCAATCCCTGCAATCCTGATTATCGTGTGATTAAGTGGGCAAAGCTCATGGCGGCAGAGGGGCACGATGTGAGACTTTTTTGTCGGCATCAAGGCCAGATCCCGGCGCGCGAAGAAATTGACGGCATCACATTCATACGAAAAGAAATTAGCCCGAGAACATTTTTGAAGTTGAAGGCAAAATCGCTTTTAAAGACGCTCTTTTTTTCAAAAACCAGATAAGATGCGACCGTGTCGGAATGAGCTAACAAGACGACACACCTGTCCCGGACCACATGCTGATGATCAGATCCTTTTTCTACAAAGTCCTGAAGTTCAACGCTCATCTTTTGAACAGGTTGGTGCGTGTCTACTATTACCGGGAGCAAGCTACGGCATTTGAACTGACCTTTGAAGAGGAGCTGCGGGATTGGCAACCCGATATCATCCAGTGTCATGACTGGCAGACCTTGAGACTTGGTAGCAAGATCAAGGACGAACTCGGCTCCTATCTGATCTTTGACAGCCACGAACTTGAAACACATCGCAATCCTCCCATGTCACCATCCCGCAAACGCTGGATGGAAGCGTATGAAAAGACACATCTTCCGAAATGTGATCTTGTGTCGACAGTTGGCGGCATGATCGGGGAATATCTTGAAGAGCATTATGGGGTCCCACTGCCCGCTGTTGTCTACAATGCCCCCATAGAGGAGGAGAATGTGCGCCCCAGTGTCTTCGAACGATGGGGAAAATCGGCACAGGATTGCACTGTACGCGACCACATTCCAATGGACACACGAACAGAAGATCTTTTCCTCATGGTCGTCGTGGGCAATGTGACCGTCAATCGCGGCGTGGAAACCGTCCTGACCGCGATGCGTGACATTCCTCAGAATGCACATCTTGCAATTGTTGGGCGCATCAATGACCAGTTCCGGAGCATCGTGGGTCAATTGATTGAGCAGGGCGGACTGGAGGGACGGGTTCATCTTGTGGATCCGGTCAATCCCGTTGAGGTGGTGCCATTCATCAGCACAGCTGATCTCGGCGTCATACCGCTCATTCCTGCAACGCTTTCATACGATTTGGCTCTGCCAAACAAGTTGTTTGAGTGTGCCTTTGCGGACCTGCCAATCGTGGCTTCCAACACGCGTGAAATCAAGAAAATGATCGACCAGCATCAACTTGGCGAAACCTGCATCCCGAACGACTCGGATGCGCTTGCCAAGGCGATTAACAAGATGATGATGCAAATCCGCGCCGGGGAGCGAAAGCAGGACAATTCGGCTTTTCGGGAGATGTACCGGTTTGAGAAGAATGCGCGTCCGGTATTGGACGCCATCGCATCCGCTCCCCTGTTGGAGACGTCTTCGGTCAAGTCTTGATCAGCACCGGTTTTGGTCTCCGCCAGAAGTTTTTGCCAGAGGCACAGGATACCCATGAAAACAATCTGGATTATCAATCAATATGCCTCAACGCCTGAAACAGGATATGGAGGCCGGTTCCATTATCTGTCCAAGGCGCTTGCCAAACGCGGCTATCAGGTCGTTGTGATCGGAGAACAGCATCACCATCTCCTGAATTCCAACCTGCCGCGGCCCCTGCCCGAAACCGAGACATGCGAAGGCTACCAGCTTGTTCGCATACCACTGCTGAATTATGACCACGCCCATTCCAAAAAGCGTGTTCTGAACTGGATCCTGTTCGATCGCAAGCTTGGCAAGCTCTATCCGACGATCTCACCAAAGCCGGATGTCATCCTTTATTCTTCGCCGTCCCTGCTACCTTTCTCTGGCGCTTGCAAATTGGCAAGACGCACCGGTGCCCGCCTCGTTTTTGACGTCCGCGATATCTGGCCCTTGACCTTGATGGAGCTTGGAGGCATATCCCGCATAAACCCGATCATCCAGTGGATGCTGCACGTCGAGAAAAAGGCCTACAGACTGTCCGATGCCGTGACGTCCAGCATGCCCAATGCGATTGAGCATTTTGTCATGAACGGGCTAGATCCTCACAAATTCACATGGATACCGAACGGGGTCGATGTTGAGGAGTGGGAAAAAGCCGAGCCACTGAGCGATAAAATTGACCGGCAAATCCCCCGTGGCATGTTCACAATCGGTTATGCCGGATCTCTGGGCACGGCAAATGCTATCGGAACGATCAAGGAAGCGGCGAGCAAACTTGCCACTCATGACGATATTCTCTTCATTTTTGCAGGAGAACGGGACCCTGCAAAAACGGGCCGAGATGGCAACATTCTGACCCTGCCATTTCTTCCCAAGCGACAAATCCCCACCTTGCTGTCGCGCTTTGATGCCAGTGTCATTTCCTGGCATGATTCCCCTCTCTATCGCTTTGGCATTTCTGCCAACAAAGTTCCGGAATATCTTCTTGCAGGCAAACCAATCCTGAATTGCTATTCAGGCCGGGCTGATCTGGTTGAGGGATTCAATGCCGGGATGACTGTGCCCGCGGGCAATTCCGATGCGCTTGCAGAGGCCATCCTGGCTATGAAAGCCCTTTCAGAGCAAGAGCGCCGGGAGATGGGCGAGAATGGGCGCCATTCGGCTGTTACGCAGTTGAGTTATGAAACACTGGCCGAGAAGCTGGAAGACGTTCTCTTTCCAGACCAGAACACGAAAATCTAGCGTGCTTTCCCCACCCCACCAAAGATGCGTTCGCTTCAATCAATGGCAGGTCGGCTTTTGACTGTAAGGAGGCATTCTCGTCGGGGCGTATTTTCCTTTTTGTTGTGCGGCGAAAAACGGATGGCGAAATTTCTCTTGGCAACAAGGCTGATCTACGCCCTGCCATTTGAAAGTGGCATGGACAGTCAGTTGGCCAGATTCAGACTGCCAGTCTTGATAATCATGGCAAATGAGAGAAAACACTCCCGAGTTGTCAATCCTCGAGCAGTTTCTGCAAGTAGCTCGGGACACTGGCTTCCGGCAATGAAATTCCTTTGGGCCAAATTGTGCAGCTATGCGCTTTGAGCAGAGTTGTAACCCCATATTTCTTTCTGGAAGCTGCCGAGTTTGCTTTCAGAACGTTCGGGTCTATCATTATCGCACCGTCATGGGCGGTAGAATTGTATACAGGCGCTACAGAAAACTCGGTTGGCTTCGTGGTCATTTGGTATTTTTTCGATTTTCTTACCAGCTTTTGCACGTCATCAAGAATGCAGAACCCGATCTGCGACAGAACTTTCTTTCCCTCAATTTCAGAGTTTCCAAGATTCTTAAATGAGTGTGTCGGGCAATACTCGACACTTTGTTCTGTTGCGGTAAAACGGATTATTGTTGGCACTCCACTCTGAAGCATGTTTTTCAAGAATTGCAATTGCTTCTCTGGGCTCATGAAGTTAAGAACACTGTGGATGTGTACTATGTCAAACTCTCTAATGAATGAACTGGTGATGTCAGCTGCATGCCCGACACGAAAATCATCATTGAAGCGTGATTTGGCTCTGCGGATCTGTTCAGAAGAAATATCCACGCCAACATATCGCTCAACAGGGTGCTCGTAATACTCCTGAAGAGCATAGCGTAGAAAACCTGCGCCGCAGCCGACATCCAGGAATTTTTTGGCTCCCAGGGAACGCGCCAATTCAATCAATTCAAATGAGTGGCTGTTGAGATATGAGCTAGATTTCCGATGGTGCTCACCTTTTATATATCCAACTATATCATAAGCATCCACAACAGCGGGATCTTCATAATATTCCTGATTCCGAAGCGTGTTGCTTTCATCAATATTTACCGACCAAAGCGAGTTCCTCTCATTATACTCATCAATTTTCGAGAGTCTTTCTTTTTCATTTGGGCTGAAGGTCGCAAAAATCTGTTTCAGTACACTCATGACTAAATTCCGCTCCAGAAACGAATTCTAAATATTGGATGCAGTATCCGTATTAAATGTGGCATACACTGTCCATGAAAAAATGTTCTCATCCTAATTTATTGCTGGTTACGATGACAGAAGCCAGAAAGCCGGATTTGGGTGGATGTTGGCAACTGAAGTCTATTATTGAATGGATCAGACATGCCCAGATGAGCTCATCTGCATCCAATGAAATAATATGATTCAAAGAGCCCGGTCGACGAGCACAGTGTTCCTTTTCTGCTCCAATAGTCTCGTCTGCAATGATCCGCTTTGGTCGCGGTTCTTCTGCTTGCAACCGACATCCAGCAGGTTGAATATCTGGCCCTAAAGATATCCATTGGGGTTCCTCTGTTGCCAGCGCCAATGGTCGGAACACATTTGTTTGAGGTCCCTCTCAGCAGTCCAGCCTAGCAGGTCTTTTGCGCGTTTTGGATCGGCGTAGCATGTGGCTATATCACCGGCACGACGTGGGTACATGTCAAATGGGACGGCTTGCCCACAAACATCGGCAAATGTGTTGACGATATCCAGAACACTGTACCCAATGCCCGTGCCAAGATTGAGCGCCAGACAGCGATGGTCCGAGATTTGCTCCAAAGCCTTGACATGACCGCGTGCCAAATCCATCACGTGAATGTAATCCCGAACGCCCGTTCCATCGGGGGTCGGATAATCATTGCCCCATATTCTGAGTTTTTCGAGACGCCCTGCCATCACCTGCGTAATGTAGGGAACCAGATTATTCGGCACACCAATCGGGTTTTCTCCAATTCTGCCGCTGTCATGCGCTCCCACCGGATTGAAATAGCGCAATATTCCGATGGACCAGTCTTCATCCGAGCTGGAAATATCGCGCAGGATATCCTCGATCATGAGTTTGGTGCGGCCATAAGGATTTGTGACAGACAGAGGATGCTTCTCATCGATCGGCAGATATTGCGGCTCTCCATAAACGGTTGCCGAAGAACTGAAAATGAGCGTTTTCAGTCCAACTTCTCTCATTGCTTGAAGCAGGGACAGTGAGCCAGCCAGATTATTGTCAAAATAAACGAGTGGGTTCTCGACAGATTCCCCGACCGCTTTCAGACCTGCAAAATGGATGACAGCCTGACTTTTGCTCTCTCGCAGGGCTTGGGCAACTTTTTCGTGGTATCGAATGTCTCCCTTGATCAAAGCCACTTTTTTACCTGCTATCGCTTCGACCCGTTTCACTGCCTCGATATGACTATTGCTAAAATTATCGAATATGGTGACATCATAGCCTGAAATCAGAAGCTCAAGACAAGTATGGCTGCCAATATATCCTGCGCCACCAGTTAAAAAAACTCTTGAACTCAAAGGGGACTTCCTTTCATCCGTCGATCATTGCCAATGTAAAATAAATTTCAAATGTGTAGAGCAATTGAGATCTGTCATGGTTTCCTTGACGATCTGCCGGCAAGCATATTCATTTTGATGCTATTAGCCTTTGGTTCTTTTAGGTTTTCCTTTCGTATGACTATGAAACAAATTGCAACCGAGTGAGGTCGCTCCAGAATATCGGCTGGCATTGAGTGACGCCTGCATCTGGTTTCTGACAGGGTTTTACAACTTATTAGTCATGCATGTCCAATTAACAATCTTGGTGCTGACTTTTCCCTAAATCACAGCCTACTCCTGTGATTGCATTGAGGCTAGCTGAATATTTCTAATGGAATCCTGTTTGCCTCTGGTCCATATCCGGGTCATGTGAAGCCTTTCTTGAACATTGGCTTTTGGCCCACAGCGCCCTGAGTTTGGTTGTGTCCTGCGAGGAGTGGTTCCCCGTGCAAGCAGTTTCGCGTTGACCACTTGTTGTTGCAAAATGTCTGCGTCAATTGTAAGGAGACTTCGTCTGGCCAGAAACAACATAATTACGCCACAAAAACGATGCATTGGAGGCTCTGCTTTGAAGGTTGGTTTTCTTCCAGCCTCGACATTCTATAGCAACCGATTTTGGCCATTTGGCAAGAAGGCCTTTGCCAATTGTGCTTACAGATTTAAATGATGGTAGAATGAAGGTAAGCTCCCACAGCATAGGACACTGGCAACCCTTGATTTGAATTCCAGGTAAAGCTTTTTGTTTGGTAAGCTTGCCTTTGAATAGGGTTGCAAAATAGACGTTTGATCTTGTGGCCAACAGTCATGCTAAAGATCTTTGAGTGGAGATAAGATGAGCATAAATAATCAAAGCGAAAAGAAAAATTTTGCGATTTCGGAAAGAATCAACAAGATCGTGAGTAATTTCACTCCTGATCATTTTTCATTCTTTCACGCCAATCTGATTATCTCCTTTATCAATACGGTCATCATCAAAAACAATATTCTTTTGATTTCATGTCTTGTTTTTCTGAGAGTTATTGGTCGGGTCATCATAATTCTGAACTTTGCGATTACGCTGAAAGCGGTTGTGTCTGCAATACGTCCGGATTTGTTGCTGAAGCTTTTCAATAGAATACTTCATCATTACGGATCTGGAATGACGGTCGAGTATGCTCATTTGGCCTATATCGTCGTTGCCCTCATCGTCATCGTCAACATTGTCGACTGGGTTGCGTTCCTGTTGACGGAGAGACTGACCACCACTTTGAACAAGCGCATCAATGCGAACAGCAGCAAGTTTGGCGAGGATGCCGCCATGGGTGAAGACCTGTTCCTGATAGAACGGGTCACCATTATTACTCAAAGTGTCTTGAAGTGTCTGGATGCGCTCATTTACATCTCGATCATGATGTTCCTGATCTTTTTCTTCTCTCCAATTCTTGCGGTGTTCCTTGCCCCTCTACTGTTGTTGCAGATTGCATTTCAGGTCTTGTCAAGGCGCTCAAATTTGAAGGCCACCGAGGAAAACAGACAAATCAGAGATGGCTATGTTTTCGATAGTCAAACGGAAGGCGTGAAGAACAAACGCCTCTTTTCTGAAGACATTACAGAACGCAAACGTTATGTCGACTCGCTTGAAAACCGCCGCTATTCGCGCAATCTCAAGCTTCATTTTGATAATTTCCTGGGAGCGCTGGTCCTTGTCGCGGTCATTTTCTATCTGTTTTCCAGCGAGATGGAGATGGACGCAACGAGAGCCAGTCTGCTCATTCTCTTCATTGTTGCGCTGCGCCAAACCGTTGGCCTGGGCAAGGAACTAAGCCGGGAATTCACGGCACTTCTGGATCTGCGCCGGGATACCGACAAATTGCAATATATCATTGACGCCAATAATTTAACCAAAAAGGAATAGAGACAGCGGCTTTTCGTGATGCCAACTGAAGGTCCTGGGTTTCCGTCCATCTTTTCCCTAGAGGCAGAGGCGGCAGGCCTTTACAGCATTTGGATTTCTCTCTATGTCTTGTCAGGGAAAATCGGTTATCACGAATGCACTCCAGACAACCTAGAACTGGATACCCAGCCAGAGATTTCGGCGGTTGCTTTATGCGTGCGCTTTTTCAGGGAGGGCTATGCAATTGCAATCATCAGTCAACGCCATGTATTCTATCGGAAGGTTGCCGGAACTGCCGCAGCTGGCCTTGAAGCTGAAAGAGCGTCTTGGCTGGGAACCGACCTACTGGATCACCCAGCCGGGTCTTGAAGCCGATGTGAAGTCCTTTTTTCCAGATGTCATCACGCAGGATTTTACGGACGCCAATCTGGGCGTGAACGATCCCGTAGAGCTTGAAACATTGCCAGTCATTGATCCCGGCCTTCTGGTTTCCAATGGTCTGCTTTTGCGCCAGGGGCTGGAAATAACGGCCAGACATGTCCTGGATAACTCGATCAGACCGGATCAGCAGTTCAATTTCTATCTGAATCGTCTGAATTATGCGTTCCGTGTCGTCAAGGGACTGGATTTGCAAGTCTTCGTGCTGGCTTCTTCGCCGCATTGCGTCGCTGATTTCGCTTTCTATACCGCTTTCAAGTTGCTTGGAAGATCGATCCGTTATCAGCACCTGACGGGATTTCGCGGATATCAGTTGGTGTTCGATGATGTCGCTGCTTGGCCCGTAAATGACCTGCCACCTGAAGCTGATCACGACATCTGGGATGACAATGACAAGGAATTGGCGAAGCTTCTGGACGACCAGTCCGACAACACACCATGGTATGTCACCGCTCAAAATGAGCGGAATATGAAGCATGAAAAATATTATACCACTGCGCAAGAGATTATAGAGTCCGGTCTCTATGACTATGGCCACGTCGATTTTCACAAACCGCCACAGAAAATCGTGATTGCAAAGAAGGCAAAGGCGGCGCCGAGCGAGATCACTCATCAAGAGCCTGCTCCAAAAGGCTCAGGCCTTTTCAGTCGGCTGAAACGGGGAGGCGCGTCCCCCTCTGTTGACGCGCCTGTACCGCAGCCTGTCCTAGAAGAGCCTGAGCCGCATCTGGTTGATGCCTTTTCCAGAAAGTTTCAGGAAAAGCATTCCTTGGAACTGGCTCGGGCTTTTGCCTGGACCAGTCGGGGATTTGGGCGCCCCAATATTTCATGGGTCAATCATTATCACTATCGGGACTGGTCTCTTTTGACCAAGCAGCGTTGGGCGGCTCAGTATGAAGCGTTGACGCAAGATTTCAACTTCGACGATTTCAAAGAAACCCCATACGTATTTTATGCATTGCAGTATCAGCCGGAGCGAACCACGAGCCCGGAAGCGGGTATCTTGTCTGATCAATTGTTTGCGCTGCAAATGATACGCGAAGCCATGCCTGAAGACTGGCATTTGCTGGTCAAAGAGCATCCCTCGCAGTTTCTTTGGCAAACAGAAGGCGAACTTGGGCGTTGGGACGGGTATTATGATCAGATCCAAAATCTACCCAGAACCACCCTTGTGCCGACCTCCGTGCCGTCAAGACCCTTGATAAAGTCTGCAAAGGCCGTGTGTACTCTGACCGGGACGGTTGGTTGGGAGGCGAGTCTTGCTGGCATTCCGGCAATATGCCTGGCACCAACCTGGTATTCCACCGAAGGAATTGTGTTGCCAGTGGCTAACCTGGAGACCCTTGGCGAAGCCTTCGGAAAAATCATCAACGGATGGCGGCCTGATCACAGTATCATCAAAGACAGAATTGCTTTTTTGCAGCATTTCGGGCGCAGGTGTTACATCAATCCCAGCCATGCACCACAATATGACGGATTGTCGGAAGACATGAATGCTGAAACGCTTGCAGATCTGTTTGTTGTGAATGAAAGCCGTTTTACAGGAGCATTTCATGAAACCCTTGATCGTGATTCAGTGCCGACTGAGCTCATCTAGGTTACCCGCCAAAGCCCTTCTCGATCTGGGGGGAGCATCACTGCTTCAACGTGTTGTCGAGCGGTGCCAGATGGTCCAGAGCCCGTCGGACATCGTCATTGCAACGTCCACAAATCCGGAAGATGCGATGATTGCTGATCACGCCACGCGATTGGGGGTCAAATCGTTTCGCGGGTCTTTGGAGGATGTTCGACAACGCTTCATTGATTGCGCCTCTGAATTCGGATCAGACTGCGTGATAAGAGTAACCGCTGACAATCCTTACACGGAACCCGCTTTTATCGATGACATGATCAAGGCGAAGATGGCCAATCCGTCATGCCCCTATATCGTGCACGATCTTGACAAGGTTGTTTATGGCACAGCAGGCGAATTGATAGACATGAAGGCCCTGACAAATAATCTGTCTTCGTTACCCGGCATCGGAAAAGAACATACGACTTCGGGGCTCGCGCAGTTACCCGGAGCGATAAAGCTTGTCCCGTCGGCTCCCTTGTCTGATGAAAATTTGTCTCTGACGGTCGACAATCTGGACCAGTTTCACAAGGTTTGGGCGATCATGAAGACATTTGGCAATGGAAAGGATGCGTTGGCAAAGATTGTCGCGTCATTCAAGGCCAGTGATCATCCTTCCCTTCAGTTTCCGGTTCGAAGTCAATGACAGCCAAAGAACTCGTCCTGGGCACAGCCAATCTCGGCATGGCCTATGGAACTGCAATCAAGAGACACGAACCAGACCATGCTTTCAGCCAGCTTATTCTTGGCAAGGCAATGGAGGCTGGCATCACAAGGCTCGATAGCGCCGCAGCCTATGGCAACAGCGAAGATCGCATCGGCGACTTCATCGCTGCCTTGAATGATGGGTCTCTGTTATGTGCCTCCACCAAGACACCGCCCTATTCCGAGGCGATGGGACAGGCCATCGATGCTCTCGTGACCAAGGATATCGAGACGTCCTGCCAGAAACTCAGGCTTCGACGGCTTCCTCAGGTTCTGTTGCATCGATGGTGCAATTACGCTCAGGACGATGGCCTCATCTGGGCGTGCCTTCAAAAACTGAAGGCAGCTGGCAAGATCGGCGTGCTGGGCGCTTCTGTCCAGTCTCCGGCAGAGATGCAGGAAGCGTTAAAAACAGCGGATGTCGAGGCGATCCAACTGGCCTGCAATTTGCTCGACTGGCGGTATGACGAAGCCCCTTACAGGCATGCGCTTATTCAAAGCAACAAGCGGATTGAGGTCCGAAGCGTTTTTCTTCAGGGCTTGCTAACTCTGGATGAAAGAGTGGTTTTTCCGACAACGCCAGACCCCTATGACGAAGGCCAGGTTCGCGCGTTTCTCAAGCAAGCGGCCGATCGCTTGGCTGGTGGTGATCTGATTGAGCTATGCCTGAGATTTGCACGCGGTTTGGAATGGGCCGATGCGATTGTGGTTGGGGCGGATTCTCCTGCTCAAATCGAACAATTGGTTTCGATTTGGAACAAGGGACCATTTTCTGTTGAAGACATGAATTGGATACGTGCTTCCCGTCCACGGTTGCCGGTCAGTTTCCTTGATCCCGCAAAATGGTCTTGACCCGATATTTGGGTTTGAACGGCCATTTCGGTTTTGATAGTTTGAGCCGGTATTTTGTCTACGAAATTCTTTTTCTGTCGGTTGGTTTGCCATGGATAATTCAAGCTCCTCTTCTCTTCCTCTTTACGGTTCTGCAATTTTCGTATCCGGTGCGGCCGGGCATTTGGGAAGAGCAATCGTTGAAGGAATCGCCAGAGATGGCGGCGTGCCGATCTTGAATGGTCGCAATGGCAGAAAGCTCGAGGCCGTTGCAGAGGACTTGGAGCGATCCGGCCATGACTGCCTGATAGCCGCCGGAGATGTGAGTGATTGTGCCCAGATCGACACGCTTCTGGCGGACAGTCATTCGGAGGTTGAGCGACGCGGATTGCGATTTGATGGAATGGTGAACAATGCCTACGCTGGTCAGGCATCTGATACATCAGAAACCATTGCCGATCTCTTCACGCAGGTAGCTCGCACCAACATCGGTGCCGTTGCTCACTTGGTCTACCGATTTTCGGAACTCTCTCCGCATCTGCCAAAATCGGTCGTCAATGTCGCCTCGATGTACGGGATGGTCAGTCCCGACCCGGGCCTTTATCCGGATGGGGTGGCGGTGAATCCAATACAATATGGTGCAACGAAGGCCGGGCTCATTCAATTGACGCGATATCTTGCAGTCAATCTGGCGAACAGGAATATTCGGGTCAATGCCATCAGTCCCGGCCCTTTTCCGACGGGACAGGTTCAGACAGAATTGCCACAATTTATAAGCAATCTGGAAACACGCGTGCCATTGAAACGCATTGGGCAGGCGGCGGAAGTCTATCCCGCCGTTCGGTTTTTGCTCAGAAGCGATGCCAGCTATGTGACTGGGATCAATGTACCCATAGATGGTGGTTGGACTGCCATATAGTGATCGTTCTGGATGTATCGCAGTTTTGCTCTCCGCTGGGGCCTATCAAGTAGCCGGAAACTGCACGTGAAGTGCATTCCCCTTTTTATCACAGGCTCATGATGCGGCCTTCACCTCGCCGTCGGAAAGCAAAGCATAATCAGGTCTTGGCGCAATTCAGTGTGCCTCAGATCATTGATGACCATTCATTGACGACCATAATGCAGGAAATCCAGTTCGCCCCGTGTAAAGACCTGCATCCAATAATCCGCAGAAGCTCCAATATCCAGAGCGGTCCCCCCATTTTTCGCAATACGCCCGATCAGGATCTTGCCAACAAAACCACCACCAACATAGAAGACCGGATCGAGCGAGGCCAAATCATCAATTTGTTCAAGCAAGCTGTCCAGAAGATGCGGCGTGGCTTGTGCGGCCATCTCGTCTTTCTGCACATTATCCTTCACCATCGAGTGAGGCGGCAGTCGGACGTCATTTGTGAACATCTCAAATCCCAAAGACTTATTGATTTCATCCTTGGTGAAACAGCTGACAAGAACATTCGAGCGTCCTTCCTGATGAAAATCCTTCATGTGTTTTGAGATGAACAGATCCTGATGGCATCGATCATCCAACAGGACTTTCTGGCTCCAATCCAGTTGACCCGATTTGGCCAGACGATCAAGTTCCTTATAAAGAATAACATGCGTTCTCATGGTCGACGGCCAATTCTCGATTGGGTTCACCGTTGCATGTATCGCCAGAGGCATATCCCGCATAAGACGATAAATTGATGGAATCCCGAGCATATCCACTCTGGTGAAGGCGTCCTCGGCATCCCGTCTCAGCCTTTGCCGTATGTCTTCGGACATGGTTTGGCTCCACCACAGACGCTCACGCCGATCACGATCAGCCTGCTGCACTCCGGATGCAACATAGTCCACATCGAATGCATAGACTTCACCATCGCCAATTCTCAGCATCGTGAAATTCTCGTGGCGCTGGAGTTTGTCCAAGATCTCCCGCTTAAGTTCACCCTGCTCAAATTCTGAGATTCTGTAATCTGCATATTGCGTCTTTGCCGCAGTCGCGATGTCACGATAACTGTCGGCCAGCCTGCGCGTTGTTGTCGACAAAGAGGAAAAAAGCGCTAACGCCTCCTTCCAATAATAGGTTTTGCTTTTTGATGTCTCTTTGAAATGCGTAACATAGTGCTCAAACACATGAGCCCGAAACGATTTGCTGGAATCGGACGTGTCCGAAAAAACCAGTTTGAGTATTTGCCTGGCTCCATCCCGGTCACCTTCCAGAATGCGCTTTTTCAGCAAATCATTAAGCGTCACCCGATAACGAGCCAGTGGCATGCCTTCCGATATGGCTGTTTTGATCGCCTCGAAATGTTTGTTCTCTGGAATTGTGTCGAGCTCCGTGCGCAGTAATCTATCATATTCCAAACGGTGAGTACGCCGATAATGGCTCATCTTGGTTGCCCAGAACCAATTCTCCAGTCCCTTGAGATAGAATATTTTGCGCTTGTCTTTCTCAACAGCCTCTTCGAGAGCCTGCAAGTCTGCGTTATATTTCTTTGCCTTTTTGGAAAGATCATTCTTCTGGAAAAGGGGAGTGCTCTTTGGAACCGGTGGCAATAGAGAAGCGCCATCAAGTTCCAGCGAGTCAAAGAAAAACTCCCATTCATTCTGTGTCACAGGATGATGGACCAACTCCACCGGAATGGACTGACTATCCATCAATGCCAGAGCCTGATCAATGTTGCCAGCGTCTTGTGTTATTACGGGCACATCAAATTGCTTGATGAAATCATCGATATATTCCACAGCCTGAGAGTGGATCGCACCAATTTTACATCCCTCCTGAAGAGAGTCGAAAAGTGAGCTGGAGCAGATGCTGACAACATATTTGGCGGTTCGGGCGGCAGCGAGGATGTCTACATCACCGGACAAGAACTTGACATTTGAGAACTTGCCCAAAGCCGCTTCATAGGCGGAAATATCTTCACGCGGATGACATTTGACAAGAATCGTCATTGATGGTTTGCGGAGTGCGAGCGCCTCGACGAACTGACTGAAAATCGTCTGCATGGCCCAGGATGTGGCGACCAGGATCGTGTGGTCTCGATCTTCGTTCTGCGCGACAGGGGCTGTCTTTGCATCTTCCTGTTTATCTGGCGCATCGAAGGAGCTGTAGTAACCCAAATTCCTGACAAAGGAGTTTTTGGTTGGAAACCACTTCTCTGGCGCCCAAACGGGTCCCCAACACAGATACTCGTCTGGAAAATAGGGGGGAGTGCGATGCTCCTCCGCGACATTGGGATAGCCATAGCCGAGATGAAAGCGACTGTTTAGTCCATGCTGATAATCAAATGATCTTATTTTCAGTTTTCTCGCAGCATCTATTTGCGCTCCGCGAAAATAATGCGTCATAAGAATCATCGCCTTAGGATTGACCATGCGCAAAAAATTGCTTTGCCATTCAAATTGCTGCTTGAAAGACCGGATAAGTTTGTGAAAGCCTTCGGCATCTCTCAGCTCGACACCCAATTGACTTTGAAAAAAAGCATTGACCGAGTTCCAGAATTCAATGGCTTCCTCGTTCAATTCCGTTTTGGGAAGACGCCACTTACCCGCGAGAAAGCGCATCAGCCCGCTATGCTCGACAGTTGTGATAGACGTCAAATTCTCGTGCTGAACAAGACGATCCGGATCATCGTGCAGAAGAAGAATCTTCTTGTTTCGCTCCAGAAGAGGCTTGATGAACCGTTCTGTGTAAACACATCCATACTCTCTGGCACGGTTTTTGGCACTCGGGCCAAGGGCTCCGCTTTCGATGTAAATATCTGCTTCCGAAAACGGGTTCCCCCCTTCCTCATAGTCGTACCGACTAGGCACCTCCGCTTGAGGGGCCGCCTGTTGATCGTATAATCCAAGTGCCTTTGACAAATCATAATAGAAACGAACCCGGTTGGCAGCCCAGACATGAACGCCCAAGTCCTGCCGAAAGACGAGATTGAACTTGCGCTCAGCCTCCCAGATGGTCCGAAAAACGTCCCACAACGGTGTGCGCACTTCGGGCTCATCAAAATCCTGATAAAACTCTGAGTAGGAATTACTTGTATCCGACATTGACCAGTCCCAGTTCATCGATCCGGTTCGATTATTCTCATAAGAACGTTGTGTTCTGCCATGATTATGGTTTTGCAGGCCATAGGGCAATAGACGAATAATATATTTGGTCGTTTTATTTTAGAGATTGGTGTACATTTCTCAATAACTATTTAGCTTGTCATGAATAAACAAATGTTTTGCCAATGAAAACTACAATTTTAGTTTGTATTTATTTAAAATACTACTTTGTGATGCATTGATCGTGTTGTGCCGTTTCCCGCGCGCTCAAAAGCTGGATCGATATTAAGTCAAGTTTTTGTGCGATTTTTCAGGGGGCAAGGGGCAAGGAAAGCAGCAAGATATCGAAATTTTCGAGTGCGTCGGTCGTATTCTTCGGTTTGAGGCTGCAAGCTGCAACAGCATGCCTTGTCGCATTGGGCAGGTCGCAGCACCTGGCTCGACAAATTCATCGTTGCTAGAAATATTTATCGGTCTGGAAAAATGAGTTGAAATCTTGATGCCCGCTTTATAGTTCTACGACAATGATTGCGTGCAAAGGCCGACCGTGGAAAATCAAATGGGCTCAGAATCCAGCCGATATTTTGACGCGTTTGAAACGGCAGAAACCTGTAGGGAAAACCAATGAATTTTATAGATGTACTAGAAGCCAGGAATGTCTATGAACGGGGCGAGAATGTTACAGAGTATTTGCGAGCCAAATACGGAGAAACTGTAAACAACTCAGAAATAATTGAAATATCATACGATTTACAAGCTGGCAGTTATGTCGAGTTCGTCAAGTCAAATTTCGAAAAAGCAAAACTGTATACGAATGAGTTGGCAGAATTGATTGGCAAGCATGCTTGCGAGGGAGACTCTCTTCTAGATGTCGGAACTGGAGAATTGACGACGCTGTCATTAATTCTCGAAGCAAACAAGTTTTCGCCCTCTCAGGTGCTCGCTTTTGATATAAGCTGGTCTAGACTCAAGAAGGGAGAGGCATTTTTTCATGAAAACAACCGCAAGAATGACGTTCCCTTGCAGACTTTTGTTTCTGACATGAAAGAAATACCGCTTCATTCCAAGAGCGTAGATGTCATTATATCCAGCCACGCGCTGGAACCAAATGGAGATAATCTTTCACAGCTGCTGAAAGAGCTTTTCAGAGTTGCCAAACGCAAGCTCGTTCTTTTTGAACCTTCTTACGAGTTGAACACTCAAGAAGGCAAAGAGAGGATGCAGCGTTTGGGCTATATCAAGGGAATGGAAGCCACCGCTGAGGCCCTTGGAGGTCGGGTGCTGGATATCATCCCGATTAAAAATGTCAGCAATCCACTCAACCCGACAGCTTGTTATGTCATTGAACCACCCCAGGCAGACGGCATGGTCTCAAAAGAAAAGCCGACATTTAGCGTGCCTGGCACGAATTTCGTGCTTGAGCGAAAAGACAGCTTCTTCGCATCCAAAGATACGGGTCTGATTTTCCCAATATTCGAGAATATCCCTATATTGAAAGGGCAAAATGGTATTCTGGCAACTGCTCATTTTTGATGCTGCATAGCGTGAACAGGCTTGCCGATTGTGTATCGTCCTGACCGTTTCCCTTCAACGCTGATGACTTTGATTTTTGCACCAGCTTGGCAAAAAAACGACCCTTTCGTAGTTGAAGCCTGTTCAAACAACTACTGTTCGAGAGTCCGCTCGAGCAGTTTCAGAATTTTGGAGCGCGTATCGCCGTCGCCATAATCTTCGATTGATCTAGGTTCACAGGCATAGCCAGAACTGGTCCACAATCGATTCCAGCCATTTTCAATCGTTTCCACCCATTCGGTCTCATCACGCAGGGTTATGCAGCGAGTTTGGTGGAAATATGCTTCTTTCTGCAAACCACCCGAGTCTGTGAGGGCGAGGCTTGCTTGGTTCAGCAAAGCTTGAATGGATTGATAGGGAACCGGATCTACCACATTAATGTTGCTGTAGCTAAGACCAAACTCTTTTATCTTGTTTCTCGTGTTTGGGTGGCATGGAAATACAATCTGGAAGTCCTTTCCAAACGCATCGCAAAAATCCAGTACCTCACTCAGCCTCTGTTTGTCCTGAACATTTTCCTGACGGTGAACGGTCATAACCGCCAGTGGGCGTTCATCTCTCTTTATGACTTGCGAAACAAGGTCCTGACTCTCAACTGTTTTGCTAAAGCGCAGCACCGCATCATACATGATGTCTCCAACGTGGTGGACACCGTTTGTAATTCCTTCATGCTTGAGATTTTTCAGTGACTCAGGCGTGGAGCAAAAGAGCAGTTTGCTGACATGATCTGTCAAAATGCGATTGATTTCTTCGGGCATATTCTTATTGAAAGACCGAAGCCCCGCTTCAACGTGACAAACGGGAATCAGCAGTTTGGCAGCTGCCAGTGCGGCGGCAAGCGTAGAGTTGGTGTCTCCATAAACCAGACAGTAGTCCGGTTTTTCTTTGATCAGGATATCTTCAATTTTGTGAAGAATTTCCCCGGTCATCCCGCCGTGGGAGCGATTTTCCAGCACGCATCGGTAGTCTGGAGCAGCAATATTCATCTGTTCAAAAAAAACGTCAGACATATTGTGATCATAATGCTGACCGGTATGAACCAGGATCTCGTCTACTCCGTGTTCCAAAAAGAATTCCCGCAACACTGCGGCTTTGACAAATTGTGGCCTTGCACCAACGACTGAAACAATCTTCATTTCTTTTGGATCTCTTCGTAAATTGCTAAAAGGCTGGGCTCATATTTTTCCCAGTTTTCACTTTGACCATATGCCAAGCAGTTGTTGCGCATCTCGTCAAGCTGGTCATCAGTCACGTCGGTCACTGCATTAACAATGTCATCCTCGGTGAAATCCCTTGGCAACAGAAGGCCAATTCCAAACTGATTGATCATCTTGGACATTTCAACCATATCGCTGGCAAGGATGGGCACCCCTGCATTGGGATATTCCCAAAGCTTGTTCGGGGTACAATAGACATGGTTCAAACTGGTATTTTCATATGGGATGATTCCCAGCGTGGCACCCGATGTCCATTTGGCCAGCTCATCATAAGGCGCGGACGGAACCGATACGATACATGCCATGTCGCTGGGGCGATCCGCTTGATGCTGCTCGGCACGCTCATTGACCAGCCCTTGCAGTCTACCATTTCCCATAAAGACCACGGACCAATCACGAGGCAATCTCGGAGCTGCATCCAGCAGGATCCTGATCCCGCGTCCTTCAGCGAGTCCACCTTGAAACAACAGAATTTTTTGATCAGGCTTCAGATTCGCTGCTTGCTGCAAGAAATCGAATTTCTGTTCGAGAACCGTCTTGGGCGTGGCATTCATCAAAATGGAAGCCTTGGGCAGTCTTGGATATTGTTTGGCGTAAATATCCTTGAAGCTCGAACTGATCGTTGTGAAATGATCAACAAATTTGGAGCTCTTCCTAATGACATCTCCCATGAATTTCGCCACATCCGGTGTTTTATAGGACACTTCGGTATAGAGCTCGTGGGCATCCCAGATGACAATTGTATCCGGTGCGGCTTTCTTCAATTTAACCGCGGTCATGAGACCAATTATGTCGTGGGAATGGATGACATTGAAGTTCCCCGGCGCGATGGCGTCCGCCAACTTGTTGGAAATATGACGATAGGCGACAGGAACCGGTTTCTTTTTTTGTACATCGTTTAGTTTTTTTGCAATTAGCTTAAGAAAATACTTCAAATATGACTTCAACAGAAGGAACAAAATCAAGATAATATTTGCAGGCCAAAAAATGTCGATTGCAGAAATGTCGTTGTTTTTGAAAATGAAGTAGCATAAAATCAATAAGTTCAAGAAAAACAATGACAAAAAAGTCAATCTTTTGCTGTTTTTATAAATTGAGTAGTAAAGTGTTTTCTTCAGCTTTTTTATAAAGACGCCAATTGTGTGGCCATAAAAATTTTTAAATTTAGTTCCGATATAAACGGGAGAGCTTTTTTGCACGATAGTTAAGGGAACACCATCAATTTCTTTGGCACTGTTGAAGGATTCTCCATAACCAAACAAATGAACGTCGATATTCTTCGCTTTTAGTGATCTTGCCTGCTTTCGCACCCGAGCATCACTCAAAACCGAGTTGTGAACGACCATCGCAACTTTTATAGGTGCCAGAAAAGACTTTTCAGTATCAGTTCCCATAATTTATAGCCTTCAATCATATTGCGTAGATCCTATATTGCAAGAATACAAAATCATGTGTGTGACAACACCCCGGTTACTTTTGACAAAAAACATATCAATGATCAAGAATGGCAAGTGCTATTCAAGGACTATATTGCCCTGCATGACCATAAGGTTGCTTTTTGTCCTAGCACAACTTTAGAGGGTTTTTTATTCGTTTTTTTAACATAATGCATCTGAAGAAGCACAATCGTGTCAAAAACCGCAAACCAGCAAGGATCAAGGTTGCCAGCCCGCTAGCCTTGCTTGGTCTCTCTCAGCCAGTGCGATCATGTCCAAAAGCGTTGCATTATGTTTGTCCCGGAGAGGGTCCATGGAGGGGTGGGCTGGTTTTGTTCGATGATGGCTCGCCAAGCATTTGTCTGGTTTGGATGATTTTGTATCAGATTGCTTTTCTGAGCCCTGCGATGATTTGATCCTGGGTCATTTCGTCCAGATATGGATGCATTGGAATGGAAAAGACCTGATCTGCCAGCGTTGCAGAGATTGCCAGACCGTCAGGATCTCCCGGATAGTTCATGTAGGCTTTCTGCATATGCAGCGGTTTGGGATAGTAGATGGCTGACGGAATGTCGTTGCGGGACAATGTATCCATGATTGCGGTGCGATGGTCTGCGTCCCGGGCCTTGAGCGTATATTGCGCCCAAACCGAGCGATAGCCTTCGGCAACGACAGGCACCTCAATGACGTCCCTGAGCGCTGCGTCATATCGCTCTGCTACGGCCTGCCTTTTCTCGATCTCCTGCGGATAGACGCTGAGCTTTGCCAGCAATATGGCAGCTTGCAAGGTATCAAGTCGCGAATTCAGGCCAAGACGGACATTTTCATATTTGTGATGGCCCTTGCCATGCACGCGCAGCGAACGGATCATGTCCGCCCAGTCGTCATTGTCGGTAAACAGCGCACCGCCATCACCGTAGCAGCCAAGTGGTTTTGCCGGAAAAAAGGAGGTTGTCGATATATCACCGATGCTGCCGGAAACGCGACCCTTGTAACTGGCCCCGAAGCCCTGAGCGCTGTCGGCAATGACAATCATGCCTTCGGCCCTGGCGATGTCTCCAAGCCTGTCATAATCGGCAGACAGGCCAAACAGATCGACCGGAATGACGGCCGCTGGGCGAAGCCCCATCTTGCGCGCAGCGTCCACGCTTCTGGCAAGGCTGTCGGCATCCATGTTGAAACTGTCCGCACAGACATCAACAAAAAAGGGCGTCGCCCCGACCATCGGAACGATTTCTGCTGTGGAGGCAAACGTGAAAGACGGGACAAAAACCGCGTCACCCGCTCCGATTTCGGCTGCCATCAGCGCCAGTTGAAGCGCGTCCGTACCATTGGCGCAGGTCAGCGAATGCTTTGCGCCACAAAAATCCGAGAGGGCTGTCTCAAGTTCCCCGATCTCCGGCCCCATGATATAGTTGCCGTGAGAAAGAACCCGCGCCATGCGCTCATCCAGCAAGGATTTGATGTGGTCCTGTTGCGCACCCAGATCGATAAATTGCATCTGATTTTCTCCTAAGCGACAAGCTCAAGCGCTCCGTTCACTTCTCTATAGAGCTCTCCGGTTCTGGGACATTTCAAATCCTCTCCCAGGCGTTCGCCGGATCGCGATACCCAGCCGATCCGTCTGGCTGGAACCCCGGCGACGAGCGCATAGTCCGGCACATCTTTTGTCACAACGGCTCCGGCCGCAACCATGCAATAGGCACCAAGCTGGTTGCCGCAAACAATCGTTGCGTTGGCCCCGATCGTTGCCCCGCGCTTGACCAGTGTTTCACTGAATTCACTCTTGCGCTCCACATGCGCACGCGGTGTCGTAACATTCGTGAAGACACAGGACGGGCCGCAGAAAACATCCTCTTCAAGCCGGATGCCGCGATAGAGCGCGACATTGTTCTGGATCTTGCATCCATTGCCAATCGTCACGTCCGGACCGACCATGACATTCTGTCCCAAAACACAATTCTCGCCAATCACCGTGTTGGCCAGAACATGGACAAAATGCCAGATCCTGGTGCCCTTGCCGATCTCGCAAGGCTGGTCGACATAGGCGCTTTCATGGACAAAGGAGGCCGCGTTGCTCATGACTTGATGATTTTCTGCAAATCGGGATGCTGTTCACCTCGAGACAATTCAATCGGCGCAGTCCGGATGCCGCTCACCAGCTCAATGGAAGGGCGGACAGCCTCAAGCCCATAGCCCCGGCCGCCCAGAATTTCCTGATAGCTGACCGTATGCAGATCGGTAAAGCCTGAAGAGAATTCGATCTCCTTGCCATCAACCGTGATCGAGCGATGGGTCGTCTGGCCTGCCGGTGTGTGGTCGGGCAAATGATTGCGGTTGATCGAAAGCACCCAGCGAACCCGAGCACGCTCCAGCTCGATATAGCCTGCGGTCGCGTCCTCTCCACGATAATGCACAACGCTGCTGCGCACTTTGCCGAAGATGAAGCTCAGCATGTCATAGAAATGAACGCCAATATTGGTCGCAACACCCCCGGACTTGTGTGGGAAGCCTTTCCAGGACGCATGATACCAGGCCCCGCGCGAGGTGAAATAGCCAAGGTCAATATCATAGACCTTGTCTTTCGGACCGGCCTCAACCTGCTTTTTCAAATCAAGAATGGCGCGATGATGGCGCAACTGCAAAATGGAATAGACCCGTTTGCCCGTTTCCTTCTCAAGCCTCTCAAGATCGTCAATGTCGGAAGGATTGAGAACCAGTGGCTTCTCGCAGATCGCATCCGCTCCAGCGCGAAGCGCAAAGCCAATATGGGACTTGTGCAGATAGTTCGGAGAACAAATGCTCACATAGTCAATCTTGTCTCCCGCAACCTGACGGGCATGACAATAGGTATCAAACTGTTCGAATTCGGTAAAAAAGGCAGCATCAGGGAAATGGCTGTCCATGATACCCACGCTATCATTGATATCATAGGCAACCTGAAGATTGCCGCCAACCTCTTTGATAGCCTTAAGATGGCGGGGGGCAATATACCCCGCAGCACCAATCAAGGCGAAATTTGTCATCTATTCGTTTCCTGTCTCTATCCTCGGGATCATCCGGCCGATCAGGCCCTGACGACCTCGCTGTCATTCCTGAACTTGCCTCTGGTATCGACAATCAGCTTCGCATGCTTCTTGATCATCTCGTAATCAAAGGCATTGTGATCCGTCAGAAGCAGTACCGCATCATAGTCCGCAACCGTTTCCGGTGACAGATCAACTGAGGTCAGGTCAAACCGGTGTTCTCTCATCTTCGGAAAAACGGGAACGTTGGGATCGGAATAGCTGATGTCGGCTCCCCAATCGCGCAAAATCTCCATCACGAATACCGAAGGGCTTTCGCGCATGTCATCCACATCACGCTTGTAGGCAATCCCGAGAGCAAGAACCTTGGCTCCCTTCAGCGGCTTGCCGGCTTCATTCAGGGCCTTGACGGTCTTGTCGACCACATACTGAGGCATCGCCGCGTTGATTTCTCCCGCAAGCTCGATGAAACGGGTATGGATCCCGAATTCACGGGCCTTCCAGGTCAGGTAAAACGGATCAATCGGAATGCAGTGGCCTCCAATCCCGGGGCCAGGATAATAGGCGGTAAAGCCAAACGGCTTGGTTTTGGCCGCGTCGATGATCTCGAAAATATCAAGGCCCATCGCGTCCGCAATCACCTTCATCTCATTGACAAGACCAATATTGATCGAGCGATGGATGTTTTCGAGCAGCTTGACCATTTCTGCCGCATCGGTGGAACTGATCGGAACAACATGGTCGATGAATGTGCCATAAAGCTGTAGACCAGCCTCAAGGCAGTGCGGGCTGTGTCCGCCAACAACCTTCGGGATCGTTCTGGTATGAAAATTCGGGTTGCCCGGATCTTCGCGCTCCGGGGAATAGACAAGATAGCAATCCTTGCCAACCTCAAGACCCGCTTTCGAAAAATAGGGAAGCAAAACTTCCTTCGTCGTGCCCGGCCAGGTCGTGCTCTCAAGCGAAAGCAATTGACCCTTGCGCAGATAAGGCGCAATCGAATCCATCGTCTCGACAACAAACGAAAGATCCGGCTCCCGTGACTTGTCAAGTGGCGTCGGAACGCAAATGATCAGGGCATCACATTCACTCGATCGGGAAAAATCCGTCGTCGCTTCAAAACCCGCTTCAAGCATCTGCGATATACTGGCATCAGGTATATGCTTGATCGGACTCTTGCCGCTGTTCAGATCGTCCGCGCGCTTCTCCAGAATATCAAAACCAAGAACCCGTAAACCAACCTCCGATATCCGGTGCGCAAGCGGGATCCCGACATAGCCAAGACCCAATATCCCAACCTTGGCTGCTTTCGTCGCAATCAATTCTGAAAAATCCATCTTTTCGATCTCTTATTTCTTAAACTATCCCAATCAAACTGCGTCTTTGCTAGCACTCTAAACCATAACTGTCCAGTTGATCTAAAACAAAATCAACCGAATTGACCGGCATCAAAAACGACAGAAACCCGGCACAAACACAAACCATCACCCTTCGGCACAAAGGCAAGTACCTGACTGTAACTTAAGCAAAATCGTCCCAGCTAACGGCCTCACCAAAAGAGATGTCTCTCGCCAGCCTGCGGCCGATCAAACCGGCATAATGCTTGGGCGGCAACCCAAAACCGGGCCGCACCCGCCTTATATGCGCCTCGGTCACGACATCGCCCTTTTTGGCATCCATGGCGAAATAGAGAGAGCGCCTGAAGATCTTGTTTCCGTCCTCGACCTCAGAACGCTTCATTCCCGGAGCACCAATCGAAGAGGCAGCCTCAGCGGTCAGTTTGACCAGTTGCTTCAACTCGTCCGGTTCTATTGAAAAACTGCTGTCCGGCCCCTTCTCTGCCCTATCAAGGGTAAAATGCTTCTCGATAGACGCAGCCCCCAACACCGTCGCACCAATTGCCGCAACATGATCAAGCGTATGGTCTGACAGCCCAACTTCGACATCAAATTCCTTTTTCAAAAAAGGAATATTGGCCAAATTCGCCTGATCAATTGGCGTCGGATAACCACTGATGCAATGGAACAGAAGAATAGACTGGCATCCAGCACCTCGGGCAGCATCCACCGCCTCCGCGGTCTCCTCGACAGACCCCATACCTGTAGAAATGAGCATGGGTTTATTCTGCTTTGCCACATATCGGATCAGGTCCAGATCAACCAACTCGAAGGATGCAATTTTGAAAGCGGGAGCATCCAGCCTGACCAGAAGATCGACAGCACTCTCGTCAAAGGGCGTTGAAAACAAGGTAATGCCAAGATTGCCGGCAAAGGCAAACAGGTCTTCATGCCACTCAAACGGCGTGTGGGCCTCCTCATAGAGCCGATACAGATTGTATCCCTTCCACAAGCCTTGCGTGATCTGAAAATCGTCCCGGTCCGAACTCAACGTCATTGTATCCGGCGTGTAGGTCTGCATCTTGACAGCATGGGCACCTGCCAGATGCGCAGCCTTGATCGTCGCCTTGGCCCGTTCGATCGAGCCATTATGGTTTGCAGACACTTCCGCGATAATATACGGAGGCTGACCCTCACCGATGGTTCGGCCATTGATGACAAAGGGATGTGATTTCAATTTGCTCATGGATCAGCTTTGCTCGTTTTTGGAAATGGGAAGCTCGTAGGAGCTTTGGATATGCCTGGCATTGGCTGCAAGCAATGCAGCCTGCATGTCTTTATTGCCCGGTGCGATATTCATGAAAAAGAAACCAGCTCTTACAGACGGAATCGCAGGCAACGGGCTATAGGTTCGCTCGATATAGGCCAATGTCGCTCGCAGATAATAGTCGGCATCTTCAAACACGGAAAGCCCGACACAATTGTCATTCATCAGATAGAAACTGCCCACATAGCGCCCGGAAGACGACTTGATGAGATACCAGCAGCGATAAGGATGGTTGCGAACAAAGGCCTCATGATCGGCAAAAGAAGGCAGAGCCCGATGGCTGATGCCATATTTTCTTTGTCCCAGCAGATCATACAGGGCCTGGATCTGCTCTGGCGTCTTCTCGATCTTTTCGAAATGTTGAAACTCGTCAACCCCGGCCATCACCACGTTCCTATCCACTCCCCGCCTGTTCATCATCGTCTGTGACATCGGCCCGGATCCGAGGAGCACATCTGTCGAGCCCACCTTGGCGGCTGGAACAAATCAACCAACCGCATTCACAAGGGCATCCTTGAGAGTGGAGACAACATAGTCCTGTTGCTCGATCGTCAACTTGGGATGCAAAGGCAAAGAGATGGCACGGGCATAATAGGCCTCGGCCTTTGGAAAATCGCCATCGCCAAACCCCATTGCGCGGTAATAAGGCTGGAGATGGACCGGAATATAATGAAGATTTACGCCGACATCGTTCGCTCTCAGATATTCAAAAACCGACCGGTGAATTTCAGGCTTTTCCAGCTGGATGATATAGAGATGAAACGCAGAATAGGACAGGGACTGGCGACCGGGCAGAATGACCGGCAATCCCGCCAGTTTTTCGTCATAGCCGGAAGCCAGTTGATTTCTGACGCTCACATATGTCTCCAGCCGCGACAATTGTGACAGGCCCAACGCGGCCTGAATATCGGTCATGCGATAATTGTAGCCCAAATCGATCTGCTGATAATACCAGGGACCATGGGATGGTTCGGTCATCCTGTCCACATCGCGGGTTATCCCATGCGAACGCAGCAACGCCATGGAATCATAAAGATCCTTTCGTTTGGTCAGAGCCACCCCGCCCTCTGCCGTGGTGACAATCTTGACGGGATGAAAGCTGAAAACCGTGATGTCCGAAAACTGGCAGTTCCCGACCGGCGCATCCTTATAGCGCGCACCCATGGCATGAGACGCATCTTCGATAAGCCCAATGCCATATTGCTGCGCCAGGGAATAAATCTTCTCCATGTCTGGAGATTGACCACACATGTGAACAGGAATGATGACTTTCGGCAATTGCCCGGCTTTATCCGCCTCTATCAATTTCTGATGAAGCGCGTCAGGGCACATGTTGAATGTATCTGGATCAATATCGACAAAATCAATTGCAGCACCGCAATAAAGGGCGCTATTGGCAGAGGCAACAAATGTTATGGGAGACGTCCACACGCGATCTCCGCTTGACACTCCCAACGCCAGACATGCCAGATGCAAGGCAGACGTCGCACTGTTGACGGCCACCGCATAAGGCGCCTCGCAACGCGCTTTCAGATCCTCTTCAAATGCCGGGACCTTGGGACCTTGCGTCAGGAAATCGGATTTCAGAACCTCGACAACCGCATCAATATCGTCTTGCGTTATGTCTTGCTTGCCATAAGGGATCATCAAAGGCTCCCGATGTCGGATGTATTCTCTTCAATCCAGCGAGCCAGAGTTTCCGGCGCCATCCACTCCTGATTATTCTCACTGGTATATTGGAAATCATCCGCCACACTCACGCCATTCTTGATGCGCTCCTGACTGCTCTGCCAGTGATGGATCGAAGGAAGAATTTTGAAGTAGCTATCATAGGCATAAGTGAAAGGAGCATCTTCAGGACTGATCATTTGCTCATGCAGCTTTTCGCCTGGCCGAATACCGATGAACTCATATTTGGCGTCAGGGGCAACCACCTTGGCAATATCCATGATATTCATGGAAGGAATCCGTTTGACATAGATCTCGCCACCAATCATGTCATCAAACGCCGTCCAGACCAAATCGACACCTTGCTCAAGAGTGATCATGAAACGCGTCATGCGCGCATCGGTAATGGGAAGAGATCCCTTGTCCTTGATCGAAAGGAAAAAGGGAATGACCGATCCGCGAGATCCCATGACATTGCCATAGCGGACAACGGAAAAGCGTGTGCCATGTTCTCCGGAATAGGCGTTCCCGGCGATGAACAGCTTGTCCGACGCAAGCTTGGTCGCACCATAAAGATTGATCGGGCTGGACGCCTTGTCCGTCGACAGGGCCACAACCCGCTTCACCTTCTTGTCGATACAGGCATCAATGACATTCATCGCGCCCATGACATTGGTCTTAACGCATTCGAAGGGGTTATATTCCGCCGTCGGCACGATTTTTGTGGCAGCGGCATGAACGACATAATCAACCCCGTCGAGAGCTCGATAAAGCCGCTCGCGATCTCTCACGTCTCCGATGAAAAACCGAACTCTTGGATCATTGGCGAATTTGCGCGCCATTTCCCATTGTTTCATTTCATCGCGTGAAAAAACGATTATCTTCTGGGGGTTGTATTTTTTCAGGGTCATAGGGACGAACTTGTTGCCGAAGGAACCCGTGCCGCCAGTTACCAAGATCACGCTATCTTTAAGCATCAATGCCTCTTGAAATGAAAGGAAGTGGATGAACCGTCCTGAAACTCAGACAAAATCATATAAAGCCAGTTTTCCATAGCATGAAAAAGGCCTGAAGGATGCCACAATCTAGCAAATAGATATCACAGATATCAACCAATTAATCCCGGCCACACCCCGAAAAGTACCCCCTTCCAAACCGAAAATTCCCGGCTCTTGTCTTGATACCCGCAGGCTGTTCCAACCATTGAAACCAAATGCCAAGGTGTCTTTTCCAAAAGGAAAAGACAGGACTGACAGACAGATATGTCACCTGACCGATTACGATTACGAACACAAATCCAGACCGACGCCGAGACTGCACCGCAAGAATTGACGCTTCAGGATCTTTCGAATAAGTATGAAACCAATCCCTATATGATCAGCAGCTCCCGAACAAGCCTGGCCGGTCAAAGGATCAATGCAGGACTCAAACCAAAGGCAGAGTTTCTTTATGATCATCAAAGACCAGGAAACATCAGGAAAGCGAATACTCGTTGTCGTTGCCCATACCGATGACGAAACATTGGGGGCTGGCGCGACAATTGCCCGGCATGCTGCCAGAGGAGACAAGGTTTTTGGACTGTCCATGACCGACGGGGTCGGCTCTCGATTGGCTACGATTGACGATCATGTCAAAAGGCGCCAAAAAGCGGCGCAAAAGGCCGCAGATATACTTGGCTTTGAATGGCTCGAGGCTGGAAATTTTCCTGACAATGCGATGGATTCCGTACCACTCCTATCCATTGCGCAAAGCATTGAAGCCGCAAAAAACACGGTCATGCCCGAGTTGGTCTATACCCACAGCGCAGCAGATCTGAATATTGACCACCGCATCACATGCCAAGCAGTACTGACCGCATTCAGGCCTCAACCCGGAGAAATCTGCACCGAAATTCGCAGCATTGAAGTCCCTTCGGCAACGGACTACGGCCACCCCACTTTAGCACCTCCCTTTGCCCCGAACCTTTATGTCGATGCCACAGAATTCATTGGTGCCAAACTGGCGGCCGCCGAGGCCTATGAAGAGGAAATGCGCCCCTACCCCCATTGCCGTTCGATCCAGGGCATTGAAAATCTGGCTAAATGTCGCGGCAACCAGGTTGGCTTGAACTATGCGGAAGCTTTTTCCATTCTTCGAAAGCTGGAAGTATGAGCAAGATCGTAATTGCTTCGTCCAAAGACTGGTTTGAAAAGGCTGAAAAATCAGCCGAGTTCGACCAGTTGGATGTTCACTGGATCCATAACAAGCACGATTTGACAATTGAACGGCTTGAAGACCTGCAACCACGCTACATATTCTTTCCTCACTGGAACTGGATCATCCCCGAAGAAATCTACCAGCCTTACGAATGTATCGTATTTCACACCGCACCACTGCCATATGGTCGCGGAGGCAGCCCGATCCAGAATTTGATCCTTCGCGGCTTCACATCCTCGCCAGTTTGCGCATTGCGCGTGACCGGAATCCTGGATGGCGGCCCGATTTATGATCGAAGAGAGGTGTCTCTGGATGGAACCATTGAAGCCATTTTCTCAAGAATTGCCACATGTGTTGAAGATTTGATCGTCTCAATTTGTCGTGACGAACCCCTGCCCGAACCACAATCCGGCGACATTGTCGAGTTTTCCCGACGCGTACCCGCAGACAGCGCGCTATCACAGGATCTATCCAGGAGCGATCTCTATGACCGCATAAGAATGGTCGATGGAGCAGGCTACCCCAAGGCCTTTATCCAGTTTGGAGATTACAGGCTGGAACTGAGCGAAGCAGATTTCAGCCAAGGCACGCTTTCCGCAAAGGTCACATTTCATGCCACTGACGATTAGACCGGCCAGTCTTGAGGATATGCAAGACATCTTTGATTGGCGAAATGACGCGCTGTCGCGCGCCATGTTCAAGGATAGCGGCACAGTGAGCTGGGACAATCATGTCACATGGTTTCAAAAAAAGCTGCAATCCAGCGATAGCCAATTGTTCATGGCCTTAGAGAACAACCAGAAGATTGGCATCGTAAGATTTGATGCCAATCAAGAACAGAATGGTTTCGAAGTTTCAATCAACCTGAATCCAGAATGCAGAGGCAAGAAGCTCTCATGCCCTGCGCTTGACGCTGCGATAGAAGAATTTGCCAAGATCCATCCGGACCGATTGACGGCAACAGTCAAGCATTCGAACCCACCCAGCCTCAAGCTGTTTGCCAAATGCGGATTCAAACAAACAAGCTCTGATCACGAGTTCGTTTATCTTTATCGCGATATCGAAATCTGACACTCCTCCCTGCCGGGACGGGTTTGAGTGCGCCATCCCCGATCCTTGGAAACCTCGAACGCGCCAGTGAGCATTCGATGGCCTCACGGACAAACTCGTCGATGCATCCAGCGATCTCACCGCCAAAGCCCATGATCGCCGAATTGAGAAGCTGAAAATCGAAACACAGAAATAGAGCATCTTTTGATTGAGGAAAAGCTGGCAAATGGGTTCCAACCAAAGGCATCCCAAGACCGGATTGATGCACTCGCTCACGACTCTCTCAAACTCCTGCAAAGTCTGAAAAATCGGCGATCTGATCCTACAAAAACTGGTCATCAGATCAGCATTTTCAGAGCATTTGGCCTATTGCAAAAATGAAGGGTATAGAACGCCAAAAACCACCTTACCTTTCAAGGTCTTAGGTGGTCAAAATAGCCAAAGGAGAGAAATGGTGCCCCTGGCCCGACTCGAACGGGCACTCCGGTAAGGGAAACGGATTTTGAATCCGTCGCGTCTACCAGTTCCGCCACAGGGGCATGTGAGGAGCGAATATAGATGCAAAATTTCTGCCGTCAACAGACAACCGTCATAATTCTTCTATAGTCAACACGAATTGACAGCCCTTTGCCGCATCCTCTATAGAGCCTTTTTGGAATTGGCACCTTTTCCTTTGCCACTCCCTACTTGAGGCAGCAATGAGCCGGTTCATTGACAAGGCGTTGTAACCAAGAGCGCTTCAGACCACGATCACGATATCAGAAGGCATAACCCGCGATGCTCAAGAAAATCTATGATTGGACCATGGCACTGGCCAGCAGTCAGCGTGCATCTTATGCCCTTGCAGGTGTTTCCTTCATCGAAAGCTCCATCTTCCCGATTCCACCCGATGCCCTTCTCATCCCGATGGTCATTGCCAAACGGGAAAAGGCATGGGTCTATGCCACCATCTGCACCATAGCATCGGTCATTGGCGGCCTGTTCGGATACGCCATTGGTTCGCTCCTGTTCCAACAGGTGGCCGAACCCATTCTGGCCCTCTATGGCTATGCGGACAAATTCCAGAGCTTCACCGAGCAATATAACGACTGGGGTGTCTGGATTGTCCTGATCGCCGGCCTTACCCCCTTCCCCTACAAGGTCATCACGATTGCATCCGGAGCCACCGGCCTGTCCCTTCCGGTTTTCCTCATCGCATCCATCGTCGCGCGCGGACTGCGCTTTTTCATTCTTTCGGCGCTCTTGTTCTGGCTCGGGCCTCCGATCAGGGATTTCATCGAAAAGCGTCTCGGACTGGTTTTCTCCTTGGCAATGGCGTTGCTGATCGGTGGATTTGTCCTTGCAAAATATTTGCTATGAAGGCAGGGGCGGGACGAATTGCAGCAACCTCAATACTTGACAAATTTCCGTCACCTTTGCTCTTTAGCGAAAAACCAATCTCCCTCTGTGAAAGACATTCTCAATGAAATTGACAGCTCAAATTGGTAAGCCTCAGGCTCTGGCAGCCTCCCTTCTGGTGCTTGGCGCCCTTTTCATTTCGGCCTGTTCCCTGGGGTTCGAACATATTGGTGGCTATCTGCCTTGCCAGCTTTGCTATGTCCAGCGCCATATTCATTATTTGATGATACCACTTTCGCTCATCACCTTTCTGGCTGTCTGGAGACGCCTTCCTCCGCTTGTTGTTCGGGGATTGTTCATCCTTCTTGCAGCAGTGCTGTTTTATGGTGCCTGCGTTGGTGTCTATCAGGCCGGAGCCGAATGGGATTTCTGGCTTGGCCCGAATGATTGCACCAACTCGCTATCGATAACAACCGATGCATCCAATCTTCTGGAACGTTTGAAAAAGACAAGACTGGTTAGCTGTGATGTGGCACAATTGCGTATTCTGGGACTGTCCTTTGGCGGTTGGAATGCGGTGCTTTCTTCCATCGAAGTGGTGATTGCCCTTTGTGGCGCGTTTCTGGGGAGAGACGCCCTTGGCTTCCTGTTCTCAAGACTGCCATTTCTTTCCAATTGGATGCAGGCCATCCATAAAGGCTAACACGAGGGTGTGGGCGTTTTCTTGGCCAGACCCTAGAGAACGCCCTCTCGTCCGGCTTTCATATCCCGATAAATCGCCCAGAACAAATGAGCGGCCGCTCCCCGCTCGGGAGCCCAGTTCATCTCGGCCATATGCGCAAGCTTCTTCTCGGCAGGACGATCATCAAGCTCGAGAACCTTTGCCACCGCAACCTGCAAAGCAAGGTCTCCGGCGGGAAAAATGTCGGCCTTTCCCAGACAGAACAGCAAATAGATGTCTGCCGTCCAGCCCCCGACGCCGTGAAGCGACATCAAGAGACGTCTGGCCTCATCAACATCGCAGGTCCCCAGTCTTTCAAGATCAAAGCCTTCCTCCAGTGCCAATGCGATCTGGCGTACCGTTTTCATTTTCGGGCGAGAAAGAGAACAAGTGCGCAAGTCCTCATCACTTGCCGTTGCCAGCAATGCACTGCCACAGGCACCAAAGCGCTGATTGAATTTGCTCCATATCGCCCGCGCCGATGCGACCGAGACCTGTTGCGCCAGAATGATCTGCAAAAGCCCGAAAAGCCCCGCAGGTTGCCGCCTCAACGGAATGGGCTGACACCGCTCCAGATAGGGAGCAAGCCGCGCATCCTTTTGCACCAGCCTGTCAAGCGAAGCATCAAGCGCCTGCTGATCCTCAAGACGGTCCACGAGCATCTCCTACCAATTTGAGCCCCAAACAAAACAATCCGGATACTGGACGAAGAACATCCTTAAGGGCTATCAAGGTGACAAGCAAGTCGTCCCGACATCAGAGCAAGCAACCCGAGCCAGAAACCCTCATGCAACCGACATTCCGTTTTGCACCAAGCCCAAATGGGGCCCTTCATCTGGGGCATGCCCTCTCGGCACTCCTCAATTTCGAAGCGGCCAAATGCATGGGAGGGCGATTTCTGCTGCGCATCGAGGATATCGACAGGATCCGCTGCACAGATGACAAAATTAACCAGATGCTTGATGATCTGGATTGGCTCGGCATCAGCTGGGAAGAGCCCGTCATGCGCCAGTCGGACCGCTTTGAGATTTACGAACAAGCGTTGAGCAGTCTTAAGGCCAAGCAGATGGTTTATCCCTCCCTTGCCAGCCGCAAGGATATCCGTGAGGCAATCGCGCAATGGCAAAGACAAAACGGGGCGACTTGGCCGAGCGATCCGGATGGATCGCCCCTCTTCCCCCGCTCACAGTTGGCACAAAAGGAACACGCCATGGGAGAGGTCGCCTGGCGCCTTGACATGGACCGCGCCCTTGAAGGATTGCCCTGTCCGCTTGCATGGCATGAAACCGGACCACTGTCTCCCGCTTATCCGGGCGGTGCAGAGCTTGAAGCCAATCCGGCCGAATGGGGTGATGTCATCCTTGCCCGCAAGGACTGCCCCACGAGCTACCATCTCTCGGTCGTCCTTGACGATACCGCGCAAGGCATAACCCACATTGTACGTGGGCAGGATCTGTTTGCAGCAACCAGCCTGCACCGATTGCTCCAAAGCCATCTCGGGCTCCCCGCTCCGCACTATCATCACCATCGCCTTCTTCATGACATCCGGGGGGCAAAGCTGTCCAAGAGCCGAGAAAGCCTGAGCCTTGGATCCTTGCGCAAGGACGGGGTCACGCCCATACAGATCCGCAGCCTGATAGAGTGGAATGACGATGACCTTTCAGCCTTTTCGCTCATTGAGCGATGATGCTGTGGGCCACGGATATCCAGAATGGCAGAGTGACGATGCTCAGAAGAACCGAAAGTGAAATCGCGTTGGCGGACAAGCGATGTCCCACCCCGAAATGGCTCGCCAGAATATAGGCATTCACTCCGGTCGGGCTCGCAGCACCAAGCAGAATCGCAGCCGTCCACTCTTTCGGTAAGGGCAGGATCGTCGCAGTGATCACATAAAACAGCGCCGGAAAGGCAACTGTTTTGACAAGACCGAGAACCAGACCATTCAGCACATCACCGCGCAACCCGTATTCGCGCATGCCGATGCCCATCGACATCAAGGCCAGAGGCACTGTGACCGGTACGATACGATCAATGACCACCCCGGCCAATTGCGGAATGGGCAGGCCCGTCACGCCCCAGATCCCACCCGCAACAATGCCAATAATGATTGGATTGCGCACAAGCCCGATACCAACCTTTTTCAGGATGGCCAGAAAATCAAGAGACTGCCCGGGCTCCCGTCCGTAGACCTCGACCATGGTTGAGCTGAGCAGCGTCATGATCGGCAGATGAATGGTCAGCAGCATGACAAGAGGAACCAGCGCATCCTCCCCCATAACGGCCGAAATCACCGGTATGCCAAGCAGAACCAGATTGGAAAAGCCGCTTGAAATACCAGCCACCGCCAAGACGCTTCCTTCCCTCCCAAAAAGAAAGCGCGTGAGCAACATGCCAAGACCAAAGGCGGCGAACACACAGATGAAAAAGGCAGCCCAAAGAGACCAGGGGGCCTGTTCGGTCAGATTGCTGGTCGCCAGCGAACGGAACATGGTCAGCGGCAACGGCACAGTGAAGACGAATTTGGACAGTGCGGTGCCCGTTTCCTGCGGAATGAGACCACTGGAGATCAGCCCATAACCAATGCCGATCAAGGCAAAGATGGGGAACACGATATAGAAAATGTCGAGCATGGAAGGCTCCGGGAGGAAGGAAATTCTGAAAAGACCTGATACAAGCAAGGCATGATGCCGCTCTTTGGCCGAAAAGACAAATGAATCACGCAAAAATCTTGTTGGCGTTTACGATCGGATCAGGGCATCATGGCCCAACTTTGAAGCGGATAACATACCAACCCGATGCCTATAGCATAGAACATGTCTAGAAACAGCCCTGAAACAGACACCAAAACACAAAACGCGGAGAGCTTTCGTCATGATCTCCGCACCCATCTCAGTGCCATCGTTTCCCTGACAGATCTCATCCAGAAAACATCAGACCCGGACAAATCGGCTAGCCTGATCGCGGCGCTTCATTTTGCAGCCGACAGCGCCCTTGCCATGGTTGCTGGAGATGTCGCAACCAACAAGACAGAAACCAGCGCAAGCATTCTGCTGACAAACTGGCTTGCCGAATTCAAGGGGCTTGCTGAAATCCTCACTCATGCGCAGAAAACGGCCTTTTCGCTCAGGATTGACAAGAGCCTTCAGAATTCAAAACTGATCGCGCCGGACCCGGTCTATCTGCATCGTATTTTGATGTTGTTGCTCGACAATGCGCTGAAATATGCCCCGGGTTCGGATATCACCTTGTCTGCAAGCCAGAATGGCCAAGAGGACATTTGCCTTGAGCTGGCAGATACGGGCCCCGGCTTTCAGTCCCAGGATCCATCCCTGCTCTTTGAGCCCTACAACAGGGGAGAAAATATCAAGCAACAGGGACAGGGGCTTGGGCTCTGGAGCGTGAGAAACATTCTCGCAGCCATGGGCGGCAGCATCACAGCGCATGAAAACAAGCCAAACGGCGCGGTTTTTCAGATTCGGCTGCCCGCTCAGTCGGCATCGCAAAACCTCATTGGCGGAGAAGACAAAAAAGACATTTCAGATGGCCTTCCTGACAAAGCAGGCCAGTCTCAGCTCCATATTCTGGCGGTTGACGACAATGATACCAATCGCTTCATTCTGAGCGAAGTGCTGCAAGCGATGGACCATTCCATCACCGCAGTCCGATCGGGCGAGGAAGCATTGACCTTGCTGGAAGAGATTACCCCGGATCTTGCCATCATCGATATCAGGATGGAGGAAATGGACGGATGGCAACTGGCAAAGCAGATCAAGAAAAAGGACAGCCTTTCCTCGATGCCGCTCATCGCCATGTCGGCCGATGACGCCCCGAACGCCATCGACCCCTTTTGCTGCTGGATGAAGCGCCCGGTTGATCCGGGCACCCTTTATGAAATCATCAACAGGGTATCGCCGGAATGAGCCTCAGGCCACCAGTTCGGTGATATTGCGAATGATCTCGTTGAGCTGAAAATCCTTCGGCGTATAGACAGCCGCAACTCCATATTCCTTGAGGATTTTCTCGTCCGCTGGCGGGATGATACCACCGACCACCACCGGTACATCCTCAAGTTCCAGTTCTTTCATGAGTTTCATGACATCCCCCACCAATGCCAGATGAGAACCCGAAAGAATGGAAAGCCCGACCACGTGAACACCTTCTTCAAGGGCTGTATTGACGATCTGCTCCGGCGTCAGGCGAATGCCCTGATAGACCACCTCGATGCCACTGTCACGCGCCCGGACCGCAATCTGTTCGGCCCCGTTTGAATGACCATCGAGCCCAGGCTTGCCAACCAGCATCTTGAGACGACGCCCAAGTTTTTCAGACGCCACGCTGACAGCTTCACGTACATCTTCCAGATCGGTCCCATCGGTACGAGCCGCCTTGCCAACCCCGGTTGGCGCACGATATTCCCCAAAGACATCACGCAGAATGGCACCCCATTCGCCGGTCGTGACCCCAGCCTTGGCACAGGCGATGGAGGGCTCCATGATGTTGGCACCTGCGGCAGCCGCCTCACGCAAGGCAGTGAGCGCATCTTCAACCGCAACATCGTTACGAGCTTCACGCCAGGCCTTGATCTTTTCAACCGCCTCCTGCTCGACCGCAGGATCAACCGTCAGAATACCGCTATCCTCACCAGAAGACAAAGGCGAGGGTTCGCTTTCCTTAAACCGGTTGACGCCAACTAGCGTCAGACTACCCTTCTCGATGGCTTCGAGCCGCATGGCGTTGGACTCCACCAGCTTCTGTTTCATGTAGCTGGTTTCAATCGCCGCAATGGCCCCCCCCATTTCCTCTATACGCACCATTTCCTCGCGCGCTTCGGCCTTGAGTGCCCGAACCTTGTCCTCGATCTCCTTGGAGCCATCAAACAGATCGCCATATTCAAGCAGATCCGTCTCATAGGCCATGATTTGCTGCATGCGCAGGGACCATTGCTGATCCCACGGACGCGGCAAGCCCAGAGCTTCATTCCAGGCAGGCAACTGCACAGCACGAGCCCTCGCGTTCTTGGACAGAACCACCGCAAGCATCTCGATGAGAATGCGATAGACGTTATTTTCAGGCTGTTGTTCTGTCAGACCGAGCGAGTTGACCTGAACCCCATAACGAAAACGACGATATTTCTCGTCCTTCACATCATAGCGTTCGCGGCAGATCTCATCCCAAAGCTCGGCAAAGGCGCGCATCTTGCAAAGTTCGGTCACAAACCGCATCCCGGCATTGACGAAAAAGGAAATACGACCCACGGCTTTGGCAAAATCTTCCTCCCCGATCACGCCACCATCCTTGACCGCGTCAAGCACGTCGATTGCCGTAGACAAGGCATAGGCCAGTTCCTGCACCGGCGTCGCTCCGGCTTCCTGCAAATGATAGGAACAGACATTCATCGGGTTGAATTTCGGCATGTGGTTATAGGTGAAGCCGATGATGTCGGTGGTCAGACGCAAGGAGGGTTTCGGCGGAAACACATAGGTTCCACGAGAGAGATATTCCTTGATCAGATCATTCTGCGTCGTACCGGACAGTTTCTTGCGATCCGCCCCCTGTTCATCGGCAACAGCGATATAGAGCGCCAGCAACCAGGCCGCGGTCGCATTGATGGTCATGGAGGTGTTCATCTGCTCGAGCGGGATCTGGTCGAATAGCTCCCGCATGTCGCCAAGATGGGCAATCGGCACACCAACCTTGCCCACTTCCCCCCTCGAAAGGGGATGGTCCGGATCATAACCGGTTTGCGTCGGCAAATCGAAAGCCACAGACAGACCTGTCTGCCCTTTGGCCAGATTGGATCTGTAGAGCGCATTGGAGTCCTTGGCCGTTGAATGGCCCGCATAGGTACGGAAGATCCACGGCCTGTCCCTCGTTTTTTCGTCTAATATCGTCTTTGCACCACCGGAATTCAGGCCCTCTTCGGCGCGTTTCGCTCCACTCATAACTCTTTCCTCCCCTAAGGCAATTGCCGTTGCCTCACCCCTCTAAAAACCGGCCTTCCATTCCCACGGAATGAAAAAAGCTTCAAAAACCAACGGTTACGCCGCCGGTGTGCGTTCTCTTCCCTGCGGGCTGCTCCATGCCGCAAAAAAGGGGTTCCTATATTCACTGATCGGAAAGTTTCTCTTCGCACACGCAAAAAGCAAATTGGCAATAAGGCTTATATCTTCTGGCGAAATAATTTCAGATAGTTTCGCAAATGCGTGAAAAACACGATTGAACGACGAATTATGTTGCAACGCAACAAGTCCCTTGCGATGGATTTCTGACCGGAGGAGCATCAATGAACGAAGAGTTACGCGCCCAGGGCACCACTGGCGAGAAAAAGGATCTGTACGAACTGGGAGAAATCCCACCACTGGGGCATGTGCCCAAGGAAATGTATGCCTGGGCCATCCGTCAGGAGCGACACGGCCCACCCCTCACCTCATTCCAGCTCGAAGTCGTCCCGACCTGGGAGTTGGACAGCCATGAGGTTCTCGTTCTGAACATGGCAGCAGGCGTCAACTATAACGGCATCTGGGCCGGGCTGGGCGAACCCGTATCTGTCCTCGACGTGCACAAGCACCCTTATCACATTGCAGGTTCTGATGCCTCGGGCATCGTCTGGGCCGTCGGCAGCAAGGTGAAAAACTGGAAGGTCGGCGACGAGGTTGTCATTCACTGCAATCAGGATGACGGCGATGACGAGGAGTGCAATGGTGGCGATCCGATGTATTCGCCTACCCAGCGCATCTGGGGCTATGAGACCCCCGACGGCTCCTTTGCCCAATTCTCACGCGTACAGGCCCAACAGCTGATGCCACGGCCCAAGCATCTTACCTGGGAAGAAAGCGCCTGTTACGTGCTGACCCTCGCCACAGCCTATCGCATGCTGTTTGGCCATATACCGCACGAGCTGAAACCCGGACAGAATGTCCTGATCTGGGGTGCTTCAGGTGGCTTGGGTGTCTTCGGCATTCAGATTGCAGCCGCAGCAGGTGCCAACCCAATTGGCGTCATTTCTGACGAAAGCAAGCGAGACTTCGTCATGAAACTCGGCGCAAAAGGCGTCATCAACCGCAAGGATTTCAACTGTTGGGGCCAGCTGCCCAAAGTCAACTCCGAAGACTACAACACCTGGTTCAAGGAAGTGCGCAAATTCGGCAAGGCCATTTGGGACATCACCGGCAAGGGCAAAAATGTCGACATGGTCTTCGAGCATCCCGGCGAGGCGACCATTCCGGTTTCCACTTTCGTGGTCAAGCGCGGTGGCATGGTGGTGATTTGTGCCGGCACTTCAGGCTTCAATCTCACCATGGATGCACGTTATATCTGGATGCATCAGAAGCGGGTTCAGGGCTCTCACTTTGCCCATCTCAAACAGGCCCTTGCAGCCAACAGAATGGTAATCGACAAGCATGTGGATCCCTGTCTGTCCGATGTCTTCACATGGGACCAGATTCCTCAGGCGCATGAGCTGATGCTGGGCAACAAACATCAGCCGGGCAACATGTCCTGCCTTGTCAACAGCACGAGAACCGGCCTGAGAACGCTCGAAGAAGCCATTTTGGCAAGTCGCGGAAGATAGATCCCGGCAAAAAGTCACGACGTCGAATACCATCAGGATTGAGCAGAAAGCCGGTTTACCGGCTTTTTGTTTGTCAACCAGAGTGCCGACATCTCCCCTCAGCCATCATTGGCTGGTTCACGGAGCACGGAATCTGCCGTTTCCTCGTCTTCAAACGGTTTTCCCGCCTTGCTGCGCTGAACCCGACGCCAGCGAATGATCCAGGCATTCACTTCCGCGCCGTAAAGATAGATCATCGCCATGATCTGAAGAAAGATCAGCGTCGCCACAACGCCGGCAAGACCCGCATAAACGCGCGCATATTGGGCAAAATGCGACAGATAGTAGGAATAGCCTTCTGCCGTCACCCACCACATGATGAGCGTGATCAACACCCCCGGCCAGACATCATTCCATTCGATCAGACGCATCGGCAGCCACCGATGACTGGCAACGAGAAAAATGGACAGGATCGGGATGGCAATCCCGAACCGGATCACGTTGAAAATGCCCTGAAAATCTTCAATCCATGAAATATGCGGCTTGAGAAGATTCCACGCAATGGGCGCAAAAAACAAACCGGCCGCCGCCGTGAGCATGATGGCTGTCGCCCCGAAGATACCGATCAGTCCCATTGCGCGACGAGAAAGAATGGAGCGCCTTTCATAATAGCCATAGGCGCGGTTAAGCCCCTCACGCAGGCTCTCGACAAGCGATGTCAGCGTGACCAGAAAGATGACCAGAGAAATGGAGAGCAGGCTGCGGGTCCGCTCCGCAATCACCGCATCGACATCAGGCTGAAGAATGGCCGCAATCGGATCGGGCATCAACAAGGCGAGAAGATCCTGAAGGATCTTGCCCAGCCCTTCCCCGCCGATCCACACCGAAACCCCCGTCAACAACAAGAGAAATGGGAAAATCGACAACAGCATCGAGAAGGCGATATTGCTCGCCAGCGCAAATCCGTGATTATCCGAAAACCGCCAGAAAATGCGGACCGGCACCATTACCCATTCCCAAAGACGAGACATTTCAAACAACCTGATTTGACGTAACTGGCCCCAAGACGGAACCTTACACCCCTCTTATTGAGCGATCACGCTTGCAGAGTGATCTTCAAATCGCCGCCTCCTGACCCAGCTGCAAATCGAAAGCCGGAATCATGAAGATCTCGCAGAAATCAGATCTCAATGGCCCACGCATCGTTTTTATAAGCGTTCAGCAAGGAAAATCAAACGCGGAAAACAACAACCTTCGAACGGAGCACAAATCAAACCAGCTTTTACGCCCCTCACAACTGATTAAGCCATTGAATGGACTTTTCCAGAAATGGCAGATAGAGAAGGAAGCTCCCGCCTTTTTATTTGAGTATAAAAATGTTTTCAAAAGCCTTTCCCTTTTCTCTGCCTCAACTTGCTCCCTTTGTTTTCGTCGTGCTTTGGTCCACCGGATTTGTCGGCTCCAGAATGGGGGCACCCTATTCCGAACCCATGACATTCCTCTCCCTTCGCTTTGGCTCGGTGATGATCTTGCTCCTGATCCTGTCCCTTGCCCTTGGAGCAAAATGGCCGACACCTCGACAGAGTCTTCATGCTTTCATTTCCGGATTCATGATCCACGGAATTTATCTTTCCGGGGTTTTCTGGGCCATTGATGACGGCATGCCTGCGGGCCTTTTCGCACTGGTCACCGGATTACAGCCGGTGCTGACAGCCTTCTTCGCCCATGCCATTCTCAAGGAAACCATCAATCGCAATCACGTTATCGGCCTTGGTCTTGGATTGGTTGGCATATCGCTGGTTCTGCTCCCACGATTGCACGGTGGTGCCTTCTCCGTTACCCCCCAGCAGATATGCGTTGCCGTCATCGCCATTGTCGGCATTTCTCTTGGTACTGTTTATCAAAAACGCTTTGCTTCCAATCTTGACATGCGCACCGCGACCATCTGGCAATATCTCGCAGCTCTTCTGTTATGTGGCAGCTTGAGTTGTCTTTTGGAAAGCCAGACCATCATCTGGTCTGGAGCCTTCATCTTCGCGCTGGGCTGGCTGGTGCTCGTGCTCTCGATTGGCGCAATCTTCATGCTTTTATGGCTCATCGAGCATGGAGCGGTGTCCAACACCGCATCGCTCTTCTATCTTGTTCCTGCTGTCACCGCAGTGATTTCCTTTCTTCTGTTCGACGAACCCATCACCTTGTTGCAGATTGTCGGAATGATCATCACAGCAGCAAGCGTGATCCTTGCCAGCAGGAAGGCAGGATAAGCCTAAAGGTTCGCGACCAAAGTCGTGTGCATTGCAACATCAAATCGTATTACTCCTTTGGCTTATTGCAAAAATCGGCTCCTCCATTCACTGTGCAGTGCAGCATAAATGAATTTCTGTCAGCGACTTTCCAATCTCTCATCGTCCGGGAGAAACATAAAGAGATTGGATGTCACAGTCGCCGCCATGAGGAGGAGCCCCCCATGTCTTTGACTATCGAGACCCATCCGATCACCACTCCAGAGACCTTCATGCAGGACATGGAGAAGGCGATCAGTGCATGTGAAACCCTGCTGCAATCCATTATCGAGGCCGTCCGCGAAAAGGTCTCGGAAGACGGCAGGATCAAATCTGGCCTCATCGAGAAGGAACAGCGCATCACCCATGGCCTTGCCTGGGTCGCTACCTATGTCGAAGCGCTCAAGGAAATGCGCAGCTATGCCGAGAACCAGAGCAATGAAGGCAAGTTCGGTGAAATCGAAAGCCTGATCACACGCATCGCCTTTGCCGAATATCTCGCACAGATTTTTGGCGGCATCCCGATGACACAAGGCGAGATTGTCCGCCTCGCCGATTTCGGCATCACACATGACGGGGCGAGCGCCGCCTTAAGCGAAGAAGTGAACCGCCTCATCTCAGAGGGCAACAATCCCGACATCCGCAACCGTCTGGTTGCTCTGATGGAAGCCGCAGAAGGCACCGCCTCTTTTGGCAATGCAGGCCTTGACGAAACCATGGAGGCTTTCCGCGACGAGATGACCCGTTTCGCAGAAAGTGAAGTGACGCCCCACGCACATGAGTGGCATTTGGAAGACGCCTATATTCCGATGGACATCATCGAGAAAATGGCAGAAATGGGTGTCTTCGGCCTGACCATTCCGGAGGAATATGGTGGTCTTGGCCTTGGCAAGGAAAGCATGTGCGTGGTCTCCGAAGCCCTGTCACGAGGCTATATCGGCGTCGGATCATTGGGTACACGTTCGGAAATCGCAGCGGAGCTGATCCTTTGCGGCGGCACCCAAGAGCAGAAAGAAAAATGGCTGCCAGCCATTGCGAGCGGCGAAATCCTGCCAACCGCAGTCTTCACCGAACCCAATACGGGCTCAGACCTTGCAAGCCTCAAAACCCGCGCAACACTTGACGGCGACAGCTACAAGGTCACCGGCAACAAGACATGGATCACCCATCCGGTCCGGGCCGATCTGATGACCCTGCTTGTCCGCACCAACCCCAATGAGCCAGGCTACAAGGGGCTTTCCATGCTGCTGGCTGAAAAACCGCGCGGTGATGACGACACCCCCTTCCCGGCCCAGGGCATGGATGGCGGCGAGATTGAAGTACTCGGCTATCGCGGCATGAAGGAATATGACATCGCCTTCGACAATTTCGAAGTCAAGCGCGAGAATCTCCTTGGAGGCGAGGAAGGTCAGGGCTTCAAGCAATTGATGCAAACCTTCGAGGCCGCCCGCATCCAGACCGCCGCCCGCGCTATCGGCGTTGCCCAAAATGCGCTTGATCTCGGCCTGCGTTATGCTCAGGAACGGGTGCAGTTTGGCAAATCGCTGATCAACTTCCCACGCGTCATCGACAAGCTCGCGATGATGGCGGTGGAAATTATGATTGCCCGCCAGCTTACCTATTATTCAGCCCGCCAGAAAGACCATGACAAGCGCTGTGATCTCGAGGCAGGCATGGCCAAGCTGCTCGGCGCCCGCGTTGCATGGGCCGCAGCCGACAATGCATTGCAGATCCATGGCGGCAACGGCTTTGCTCTTGAATATCCCATCTCTCGTGTCTTGTGCGATGCGCGCGTCCTCAACATCTTCGAAGGAGCCGGTGAAATTCAGGCGCAGGTCATCGCCCGGCGCCTGCTCGACAGCCGCAGTTAAGAAGCCGCACCAACACACAACAACAAGAAAGGGAGGCCATCGCCTCCCTTTTTCACATCCCTTTCAGCCTGCCATGACCTTCTTTCGCAAATTTCCTTGAAAGATTGAACGCAAGACCGTTTAAATCTTTACAGAAGGAGCCAAAGGAATGATGCGATGCGCTGGCGCAAGGCCCTCAAGCAAGCAGAGACCGATCACCCTCAATGGCAAAATGCCTTTGCCGAAAAAGCCATGCGGCACCTGCCAGGCCGCAAGCAACACCCCCCGAGGCTCCAAGTCCCAACACGATAGTGAAAAATCATGACCCAGCGCTCCATCCTCATCACCGGTTGCTCGTCCGGGATTGGCCAACACTGCGCCCTGCGCCTCAAGGAAATGGGCTGGCAGGTCTTTGCCACTGCCAGAAAACTCGAAGATATCGAAAAATTGCGCAACCAGGGGCTCTTTGCCATTTATCTCGACTATACAGACACCCAATCGATCAAGGCCTGTGTCGAGGCGGTGCTCAATCACACCGGAGGCAAACTTGATGCCCTGTTCAACAATGGAGCCTATGGACAGGCCGGAGCCGTGGAAGACCTCAGCACCGATATTCTCAGAGACCAGTTTGAAGCCAACTTCTTTGGCTGGCATGAATTGACGCGCCAGATTGTTCCCGTCATGCGCAAACAGGGCCATGGGCACATCATTCATTGCTCTTCTGTTCTGGCCATAACCCCCTTGACCTTCCGAGGAGCCTATGTTGCCTCCAAATTCGCTCTGGAAGGGCTGACGGACACCATGCGACTGGAACTTCATGGTAGCAACATTCATCTCACCATGATCGAGCCCGGCTCGATTACCAGCCAGTTTCGCGAAAATGCGCGTCAGATGTTCCTCAAGACCATCGACATCAAGGGATCTCACTATCGGGACAGATACAAGACGCGCCTCAAAGCTATGGAATCCGAAGAACCGTCACGCTTCGAACTGCCTCCGGAAGCTGTTTTCAAAAAACTGCAATTCGCTCTTGAATCCAAAAATCCGAAAGCGCGATATATGGTAACCTTCCCCACCTATCTGGTCAGCTACCTCAAGCGCCTGATGCCGACGAGCTGGCTCGATGCCTTCTTGCGGGCCAATAGCGATTGACGCCCATCGGACATTGTCAGGTATATGCAAACACAGCCCTTGGCCATGTCCGCCAATTTCCGCATTTCCAATATCGCACCAATTGCATTAGAGTGCGGCTGACCAAAATCGCGGTCCTTCGCCGCAACAGTCCACAATCAAGCAACGGAAGAAATCTATGGTTCGTCTCAACAAGATCTATACCCGCACCGGCGACAAGGGAACAACCATGCTTGGCAGTGGCGAACGTCGTGCAAAACATGACCTGCGCGTGGAAGCCTATGGCACCGTTGATGAAACAAACGCGATTGTCGGGATGGCCCGTCTTGAAACCGGAGACCATCCCGGGCTTGATCACATGTTGATGCAAATCCAGAATGATCTGTTCGACCTCGGCGCGGATCTCTCAACGCCGGACACTGGTGAGGATCTTGGTTATGAGCCCTTGCGAATCATTGCAAGCCAGGTTGAACGGTTGGAAAATCAGATTGATGCCCTGAATGCAGATCTGGAACCGCTCAAGAGCTTTGTGCTACCCGGTGGCTCCCGCGCAGCCGCTCACCTGCATGTTGCCCGCACCATATCCCGCCGGACAGAAAGACTGGTCACGGCCCTTGCCGCAATTGAAACAGAGCCGGTATCGCCTGAAGCCATCAAGTATCTGAACAGACTGTCTGATTTCTTCTTTGTTGCCGCCCGCTGGACCAACGACAAGGGCGAGCGCGACGTCCTCTGGGTGCCGGGCCAAAACCGCTGACTTCCATCTGCCGATCAGCCAGTTTGGAGGCACGAATGCCACTTCGAGGGTGAAACGAGACATGTTTATTCCACTCCATGACAGAAATGAACTGCACTATGTTCGCCTGCAATATGTGACCATCGGCCTGATAGCGCTCAACGTCATCATTTTCCTGATGACAGGTGCAGGATCAAACGGACTGCAACTGAAGGAAATCGCCTACGCCTATGGGCTCATTCCGAGCCATTTCACCCCCTCGGAACTGACCTCGATCGCCGCCACCGCCCCCAGCGAATGGACAGATTTCATAACATATTCCTTCCTTCATGGCGGCTGGATGCATCTTATCGGCAATATGGCCTTCCTGTGGGTCTTTGGCGACAATATCGAAGATGCGGTCGGCCATTTCAAATTTCTGATTTTCTACTGCTTATGCGCGGCCGGCGCGGCTGCGCTTCACATGCTGGCCAATTGGGGCTCACCCGTCCCCCTCATCGGCGCATCCGGTGCAACAGCCGGCATCATCGCCGCCTACCTGATGCTGACCCCCGATGTCCGCGTCTGGATTCTCCTGCTCGGTCGCATCCCTCTGCCGATCCCCGCAATCTATTGCCTTGGCGCCTGGTTATTGATGCAACTGTTCAATTCGCTAACCAGCACCGAGGACACGGTTGCCTGGTGGGCTCATGTGGGAGGAGCCCTGACCGGAGCCATACTTATCCCGATCATGAAAAGAAAATCTGTTCCTCTGTTCCAACGTGCTAAGTGAAGCCACGTAAGCACAAACAACATATGACAGAAACTCATGTCTATCCGACGGACGGATTGTTGACAGGCCCAATCCCTGCCATTACCGTCCTCGGCGACCAACTTAAATTGTACCTGAAAACTCTGTATTCGATGCAGAAACACCATCGCATACAACTATGATCACATTGCGGATTTCAGAGAAATTTGGAAAAGATCAGCAGGCCTTAATTGAAAGCATTGGCACCGTGATCAGATCGGTTCCAACCTAGCATATATGCCAAGTCTCTTGCGCATCGATTTAGTCACTTGAACCGACACCGGCCGGTTCATATGGGAGAAGTAATTCATGAAAATCCTCGTACCCGTCAAGCGGGTTGTAGATTACAATGTCAAAATTCGCGTCAAAGCCGACGGATCAGGCGTTGATTTGGCCAATGTCAAAATGTCCATGAATCCGTTTGATGAAATTGCGGTGGAAGAGGCGGTTCGTTTGAAAGAGGCTGGAGTGGCCAGTGAAATCGTCGTCGTCTCCGTTGGTCCGCAACAGGCCCAGGAAACATTGCGCACGGGCCTTGCGATGGGGGCTGACCGCGCCATTCTGATCAAGAGCGATGAAGCAGTTGAACCGCTCGGCGTTGCAAAATTGCTCAAGGCCGTTGTTGAACAGGAAGAACCCAAACTCGTCATTCTTGGCAAACAGGCCATTGATGATGATTCAAACCAGACCGGTCAGATGCTCTCTGCCCTGCTGGGCTGGGGTCAGGGTGCCTTCGCCTCCTGCATCACCATTGAGGGTGAAAGCGCCAATGTCACCCGCGAAATCGATGGCGGCTTGCAGAAAGTCACCATTGCATTGCCCGCAGTCATGACCGCCGATCTGCGCCTCAACGAACCACGTTATGCGTCTCTGCCCAACATCATGAAGGCCAAGAAAAAGCCGCTCGAAATGAAAGAGGCTGCCGAATTCGGGGTTGATATCGCCCCTCGCCTGACCGTGCTTTCCACGACTGAGCCAGAAGCTCGCAAGGCAGGCATCAAGGTCGAAAGCGTCGCCGAACTGGTCGACAAACTGAAAAACGAAGCCAGCGTACTTTAAGGCAAGGACGAGGAGACAAATACGATGACAACCCTTCTGATTGCCGAACATGACAACAAGGCCCTGAACGAAGCAACCGCCAAGGCTCTGAATGCAGCGCTCGATCTGGGTGCGGATGTCGACATTCTCGTCGCAGGCAATGCTTGCGCCGATGTTGCCAATGAAGCAGCAAAACTGAGCGGTGCCAACAAGGTCCTGCTTGCAGAAAGCGAAGCTCTCGAGCACCACATGGCCGAAGCCATGTCTGCGCAGGTGCTGGCAATTGCCGATCAGTATGACGCAATTCTTGCTCCGGCCACCGCTTGCGGCAAAAGCTTCATGCCACGCGTTGCGGCCCTGCTTGACGTCATGCAGATTTCCGAGATCACAAAAATTGTCGCGCCGGATACGTTCGAACGCCCGACCTATGCCGGCAACGCCATCCAGACCGTGAAAAGCCAAGATTCCAAAAAGGTTCTGACAGTCCGCACCGCAACCTTCCCTGCGGTCGCCTCCGAAGGATCCGCACCGGTCGAAACCATCGCGGCTGCTGACGCACCATCGACCACGGTCTTTGTGAGTGAAGAGCTTTCCGCTTCTGATCGCCCAGAACTGGCAGGGGCCCGCGTTATCATCTCCGGTGGTCGTGGTCTTGCATCCGAAGAGCAGTTCAATGCCCTTCTGACACCAATCGCCGACAAGCTCGGCGCTGCCATCGGTGCATCTCGCGCAGCTGTTGATGCAGGCTATGCACCGAACGATCTCCAGGTCGGACAGACTGGCAAGGTCGTGGCTCCCGAACTCTATATTGCCGCCGGGATCTCCGGTGCCATCCAGCATCTGGCAGGCATGAAGGACTCCAAGGTGATTGTGGCAATCAACAAGGACGAAGAAGCGCCGATCTTCCAGGTCGCCGACTACGGACTGGTAGGAGACCTGTTCGACATTCTTCCGGAATTGGAAAAGGCCCTCTAGGCCGAGCCATCCCTGAAGCGCGCCTTTCAGGCAAAGATAAAGAAGGCCCTGCACCATCCTTGATGGCTCAGGGTCTTTTTTTTGGCCTCGGAATAAGCCAGACGTGATGAGACCGCTCAATCCTGTTCAAAATGCAGAAAAAGACAAGCCTGTTCGCAGAAAAGGGAACAAAATCTCTGCGCATGAAGGAATTTGACATATTTCAAATTTGGCAACATGCTTTAGTCGAACTGTACTCGCAGGCCATTCTCTGGAAATCTGGCATGCAAAAGCAGCCTATTGGACCCTCGTTTTGTAAATCGGTGATCAGAAAATGTCTGAAATCAGGAAGATTGGTATCATTGGCGCCGGCCAAATGGGCAATGGCATCGCCCATGTCTGTAGCCTTGCCAAATATGAAGTCGTTCTGAACGATATCGACAACGAAAAGCTCGAAAAGAGCATCAAGACCGTTGACCAAATCCTGTCACGTCAGGTGGAAAAGGGACGTATTTCACAGAAGGTGAAGGACGAAGCCTTTGCCCGCGTGCAATTCTCCCGTGATCTGGACCCGCTCTCCGAAGTCGATCTTGTGATCGAGGCCGTGACCGAAGAAGAAGATGCCAAGCGCAAGGTCTTTACAACGATCACGCCATTGTTGCGTCCCGAAACAATCGTTGCTTCCAACACCTCATCGATCTCCATCACCCGCCTTGCTGCGGCAACCGACCGACCAGAACATTTCATCGGCATGCACTTCATGAAGCCGGTTCGTGCGATGAAACTGATCGAGTTGGTGCGTGGCATCGCCACTGATGAGCAAACCTTCCTGAAGGCCAAGGACTTTGCCGAAAGTCTGGGCAAGACGGTTGCCGTTTCGGAAGATTTCCCCGCCTTCATGGTCAATCGCATCCTGATGCCGATGATCAATGAAGCGATCTATACCCTTTACGAAGGCGTGGGCAACGTGGAATCCATCGACACGGCCATTCGCCTCGGCGCAAATCACCCGATGGGACCGCTGGAACTGGCCGACTTCATCGGCCTTGATATTTGCCTCGCCATCATGCAGGTGCTTTATGATGGCCTTGCTGACACCAAATATCGCCCTTGCCCCTTGTTGGTAAAATATGTTGAGGCAGGGTGGCTCGGCAGAAAATCGGCGCGCGGATTTTACGACTATCGCGGTGAAATTCCGATCCCCACCCGATAGGCTGAAACGCCTCCGGCCATGACTGAAGAGCTGGCGCGACATTTTGTCTGATGTTGCACCAGTGTCGCACAATCAAAGCAAATTTCAACGAAGGATTGCAAGCCCGGCGTTCGGCATGTTATTGCAGCACCGGACAAAGAGAAAGGGCTTTATGATTACTCCTACCACATCAGAGCTTGTAACCTGCTAGGCATCACCCGTGAAGGGTCGATGCAATGGAGTCGTTTGCACCTGATCACCGCTCGCGTGAAGCGGGTTCGGGCGTGTTGACGGCTGGATTGGCAGCAGAATCTTTTTCCCATTCATAAACAGAAATCAGATGAAACGGACGGATCTCGTCCGCTAACGTTGCACACGTGCGAACACCACAGCAAACGCTGAGGAGCACGCGCATCGCAAAGATTTTGCTCTGCCATGTCATCCATTCGAGATGAACGGTAGACCCTTATGGAAAGACATAGCAAGCGCGACCGCAAGATGTGGTCTCCAGACTCTAGCCCAAAATGTGAAACCAACCACACAGCAGGAAAAGACAGAAAAAGAAAAAGATGGCAGGCTGCGAACACTCCGTTTCGGTGTGTTCATTGTCGGCAAATGGTATTTCCCACCGATAGCATGGGCACCATTCACCGGAACCATTGCCCCAATTGCCTTTGGTCTTTGCATGTAGACACCAAACCGGGAAACCGGGCGTCATCCTGCCACTCCAGCATGGAACCTGTGGGGCTGACATTCAAGCATAATGGCTTTGACAAATATGGGCGCGCCAGAACCGGCGATATCATGCTGGTCCATATTTGCCGCTCCTGCAACTCGATCAATCTCAATCGGATTGCAAGCGATGACCGGATCGAGGGACTTTTTGACATTTTCAGACAGTCGCAATCCTTGTCGCCAGACATCAGAAAAGGGCTCGAGGAGCATGGCGTCACGCTGTTGAATGGCTGTGACATCAAGGCGCTTCGAACCGCCCTGCTTGGCAAGGCTCATTCAGCCTCTGCCTTGATGGCCGTAGAAGGATCTCAATAGGAGACCTGTTTGAACAGGTGACCAAAGCCAGAAGACCGGAGCACAAATCGCTCCGGTCTTTGCAAATGTCATACAATTTTACGGTTTGGTTTAAAAGCGCATTTACCAGAGATTAACGCAGCCCCTGCTATAAATACGTATTCGTTACCGAACGGTCGAAAGGACTCCCCATGTCAGGCACGGAATGCCTAGGTTCTGCTATCGCCAGCACCAACATGGCACAGGGCAAGATGGAGCTAGGGGCGACCCTCACCAAGATTGCTCAGAATGCGGACAATAACATTGCCGGCGTTCTTGATGCACTTGTCCAAAGAGGGTTGGAAGCGAGCACCGCCAGCACATCACCCGGACTTGGCGAAAATCTGGATATCAAGGCTTGACGGACTTTCTTGCGTCAATTCTCTTGAGCAGATTGATCTGACCGGGCGTGGCACAATCGGAGTTACTGGCCTGCCCGGAGCCACCATCCTTGAGTTTTTCAACCAAAGCCTTCATTTCGTCGGCCGCCCAGCGGGCAGGACCGGCCATATGCGCAAGCGAACAGCCATCAGCATCAATCAGCACCGTTGAGGGCATTCCAAACGCCATGCCCTTGGCTCTCAGCCCGTTGAAGAGTGCCATCTTCTCATCATAATAAAGAGAGAGATCCCTTATCCCGGTTTCTTCGAAAAAAGCCTTCGGCTTTGATGGGGCCTTACGGTCCATGCTGACCGCAACCACCTCAAATCCGTCCCCGCCAACGGCCGACTGCAAGGCGTCCAGATCCGGCATTTCCTCACGGCACGGAGCGCACCAGGTCGCCCAGATATTGAGCAAAACCGTTTTGCCGCCAAAATCAGCCAATTGAATCTCGGCTCCATCCCCTCGCTTGAAGGTGAAGCCGGAAAGATCCACCGGATGACCTTCCGTCTGCAATCCTGCGATTGGCCCTGCGATCAGAGGCTCGATTGCCGAGATCCGGGCCTTTGATGCAGAGCAGGACCCCTGTGCAAACGCCATGCTCGGAACAAGGATCAGCAAAGATACAAATGTCACAAGGCAAATCTGCCAGACTTTGAAAATTGACGATAAATACATGGTCTTTTCCTTTTCAGCCAGACACCCAGCATGGCAATGACTGGACACTTGCCTTTGACATATTTCGTTTTTCACACGCAAAGACGCTGACAGCGATATGTTGATGTGGCATAAAGCAACACGACTTTGACGATCTGATCAATGGAACATGCAGAATGAGTAATAAAATGTGGGGCGGCCGCTTTGCGGAAGGCCCGGATGCCATAATGGAAGAGATCAACGCTTCCATCGATTTCGATAAAAAACTCTACTCCCAGGACATTGCCGGATCCAAAGCCCATGTCCGCATGCTGGCCCATCAGGGTATTGTCGCCGCCGATGATGCCAAAACCATCGAACAAGGTCTAGACACAATCGCGGGTGAAATTGAGGCAGGGGACTTCACTTTTTCGCGCGCCCTTGAAGATATTCATATGAATGTGGAAAGCCGGCTTTCCGAACTTATCGGACCAACCGCCGGCCGCCTTCACACCGCTCGCTCGCGCAACGATCAGGTCGCCACCGATTTCCGCCTCTGGGTTCGGGACACGCTGGATACGCTCGATGAGCAGCTTGCCGAGTTGCAAATCGCCTTCGCAACAAAGGCTGAAGCATTTTCAACCGCAGTCATGCCCGGCTTCACCCATTTGCAAAGCGCTCAGCCTGTTACCTTCGGCCACCATATGCTGGCCTATGTCGAAATGCTCTCTCGCGACCGTGGACGCATCAAGGATGCACGCAAACGCATGAATGAATGCCCCCTGGGTAGTGCAGCCCTGGCGGGCACGTCTTTCCCGATTGACCGTCACATGACGGCCGAATTGCTCGGTTTTGACAGACCGATGGCCAACTCGCTTGATGGCGTATCGGATCGCGATTTTGCCCTTGAAGCCCTCTCGGCGACATCCATCAGCGCCATGCATCTGTCACGCTTTGCAGAGGAACTGGTCATCTGGTCTTCTGCCCAGTTCCGCTTTGCCAAGCTTTCGGACAAGTTCTCGACCGGCTCGTCCATCATGCCGCAAAAGCGCAACCCGGACGCCGCCGAATTGGTCCGGGCCAAATCGGGCCGCATCATCGGAGCACTCAACGCTCTGCTGATCGTCATGAAGGGCCTGCCGCTTGCCTATTCCAAGGATATGCAGGAAGACAAGGAACAGGCCTTTGACGCGCTTCAGAATTTCTCGCTCTGCGTGGCCGCCATGACCGGCATGGTCAAGGACCTTGAGCCCAACATCAAGGAGCTGAAAAAGGCCGCAGGCTCGGGCTACTCGACCGCAACCGATCTTGCCGACTGGCTTGTGCGCAGCCTCAACATGCCTTTCCGTAACGCCCACCATGTCACGGGTAGTCTGGTGGCAATGGCGGCAGAGCGAAATATCGAGCTGCACAAGCTGAGCCTCGAGGACATGCAAACCGTCGAGCCGAAGATAACCGACGATGTCTTTTCGGTCCTGTCCGTCGACAAATCGGTTCGCAGCAGAACCTCTTTTGGCGGCACAGCACCGGCCAATGTCAAAAAACAGGCTAAAAGCTGGCTTAAAAGGCTTGAAAAAGAAAGAGCAGCCAAGCAATAGTGCGATCAAGCACTGGCCGGAGACAGAATTCTCCGGCCTCCACTTCCCCTCGGCTTCCATGCGGACGTGAAGACCGACCAGTCCATGTCAGAGTAAAGGATACAAGCGATGGCCAAATACACTGTCTCAAAGCCTTGCACCAAGACCGTCGCAACACTTCTCATCGCATTGGCCGCAACCGCTGGTCTGTCAGCCTGTGGTGTGCGTGGCCCTTTGAAACCTCCATCGAGTGTCGTCAACAGCCAATCCAAGCAAACGGATCCCGCCGCCAAACAAGAAACGCTTGGCGAACAGCAGCCGGAAACAACCCCGGCCAAGGCTCCGGAAAAGGGGTTCTTCCTGGATCCTCTTCTCTAGGATCGTCGCTTGAAGCAAGACACCACACATTTTACTCTGGCGCTCAAACCCTGTTTTCCTGACACGCCAGATGGCAATTTCACGAGAGTTCCATGCATCATTTTGAATATGTAGACGGCGTCCTGCATGCCGAAGGTGTTCCGGTTCCACTGATCGCCAAAGAGTCGGAACCCCTTGCTACATCTATTCCACGGCCACACTGGAGCGCCATTACAAGATTTTCTCCGAAGCCTTCAGTGATGTGAAGTCGATGCTCTGCTACGCCATGAAGGCCAATTCGAACCTGGCGGTTCTGAAGACCCTCGCACGCCTGGGCGCTGGAGCGGATGTTGTCTCGGAGGGCGAGTTGCGCCGTGCGCTTGCTGCGGGCATACCGGCCTCGAAAATCCTGTTTTCCGGAGTCGGCAAGACGCGCTCAGAACTGATCTTTGCCCTTGAGAATGACATTCTGTGTTTCAATGTCGAATCCGAGCCCGAACTTGACCATCTCAGCCGTATCGCTGTTGAGTTGGGCAAGGAAGCCCGCATTTCCCTGCGCATCAACCCCGATGTTGACGCCCAGACCCACGCCAAGATCGCGACAGGCAAATCGGAAAACAAATTCGGTATCCCGTGGAAACATGCGCGCGCGGTCTATAAGCGAGCCAGCACGCTACCCGGTATCAAGGTGACAGGCATCGATATGCATATCGGTAGCCAGATCACCCGCCTGGAACCCTTTGACTCCGCCTTCAAGCGTCTTGGTGATCTCGTCAAACAATTGCGTGAAGATGGTATCGAGATTGATCATGTCGATCTCGGCGGTGGCCTAGGCATTCCTTACCAGAACAACCAGACCCCGCCCCCCTTGCCCCGCGATTATGCAGAGACCGTCAAGAAACATGTCCGGGATCTTGACTGCGAGGTCTATTTCGAGCCCGGTCGGCTGATTGCAGGCAATGCCGGGATTCTTCTGACCGAAGTCATCTATCGCAAGGAAGGCGAGGGCAAGACCTTTGTGATTGTCGACGGCGCGATGAATGATCTCATCAGACCCACTCTTTACGAAGCCTGGCACGATGTCATACCCGTCAGGGAGCCTGGATTTGATACCCCCGTCAGCATAGTGGACATTGTCGGGCCGGTTTGCGAAACAGGTGATTTTCTGGCGCAGAACCGCCCACTGGCAATGCTTGAGCCTGGCGATCTCGTCGCCGTAATGTCCGCCGGAGCCTATGGCGCGGTCCAGTCCAGCACCTACAACAGCCGCCTGCTGGTGCCGGAAGTGCTGGTGAACGGTGACAAATGGCATGTCATTCGCAATCGTCCCACTTATGAGGAGCTGATCGGGCTCGACAAGATCCCCGACTGGCTCAGCGACTGATCAGCAACAAAACAAAGGGATGGTAAAAACCATCCCTTTTTGATTCCATGAAAAGAAGAAACCGCCTAGCCAACCATGGCCCGGACAATGGAAACCGGCTCTTCAGCCGCCCTGCCCGACAAGGCCCCTTTGACCGCCGAACGGATTTCGGCAAGCGAAAACGGCTTTGACACAACGTCGTGAACAATAACGCTCAAGCTATCACAACGTTCCCGCTGTTCCGCAAACCCCGTCATCATGAGGATTGTCATGTCAGGCCAGCTCTTGGCCGCCGACTTGGCCAACGCGATACCATCCATTTCAGGCATTTGGATATCTGTTAGAAGCAGATCGAATGAATCATCGCTTTCTGACAGGACTTCCAGGGCATCCGTGCCGTCTTCGGCTGTCGCTACGGAGTGGCCATCCATCATCAACGCCCGCTGCACAAACATGCGCACCCCGTCATCATCTTCGGTCAGAAGAATTCGGGCCATTGCTTAACTCCCACATACGCTTTTACTACATCAAGGCCGAACCAGATGGCCTTGTACTCTTGCCCCTATTTGACAAGCAAAAGGTTTACCAAAAGCGAAAGCGAGAACAAAAAGAGAAGAAACGGCACTCTTTTCACAAGAGGGTTTGAACGCAACCACGAGCGCATGGTCCTGAAGCGTCCGTCAGGCCAACATGAATAGTGACAAAATATTGAAATATAATGATATTCGCTATTGCGACTTACGGAAGATATCCCACAAACGGAACTTCACGATAGGAATGAGCCTTGTCCATTCCATAGCCAACGACAAATTTGTCAGGGCATTCGAAGCCAACATAGTCGGCATTGATTTCCGCCACCCGTTTACCCGGCTTATCAAGCAAAACAGCAACATCGGCGCGATTGGCACCCCGTTCCAGCAGCAGGTTCCTGGCAAAGGCAAGCGTGCGGCCCGACTCCAGAATATCATCGATCAGAAGCACATCACGGCCTTTGACAATGACCTCGATATCCCGAACCACTTTGACGGTCCCAGATGATTTGGTGCCCGTCCCATAGCTCGAAAGAGACATGAATTCGACTTCTAGCGGAACTCCGGCACGGTAAAGCGCGCGCAGCAAATCAGCCGCAAAAATAAAACTGCCTTTCAAAACCGCAACGACCAGCAGTTTTTTATAACCAGCAGTCGCAATCGAGGTCGCCAATTCTTCATTCCGTTTGGAAAGAGTCGCCTCGTCATAGAGGACTTCAATCGTCTCTGTCATCGTGTAATCAAATTCCTCTTGGCGCTACATCCAAACGGCAAAGCCGACAAGGCTTGCTCATTCGTTAAACACGCGAAGCGATAGATATTTAGCTTTTGCAGGAGCGGCAATAGACGTTTCGATCTGTTTGCGCTCCCCTGGTCCCAGCCCGACATTGTCAGGACCGATGACCCATGAATAAAGCTCCTCGCGGTCATTGCCAAGAACGGAAAACTCAATAGAAGGAAGAATCACAGGTTCTGTGCCCGGATTGACCAATTCCGTATCGATAGACAGAACAGGCGAGCCATCCCTCTGCTGGATCCGGGCGTCAACAAGATCGATATTCACACCGACAACATTTACATTCATTCCAAACATCGAGAAAAAAGATGCAAGATCAGGGAAATGACGAACCCAGAATGTTGGTGCAAGAAACAGACCCGCCAGAATGACGAGGGTGGACCCGAGGGCTGCTCCACCCCTCATCCATTCGCGTTTGTCCGAAGCCTCCCTTTGCCGAGGACCTGACGCCTTGCGTCCCTTTCGCTTCCCGCGCAACCGTCTACGGCGGTTGGCTCTGGATTCGATGTCCGTTCCACGTGCAGCGACCTTCTGCGCTTCAAATGCTGCGGCATCAATCAAGTCGACGACAGGCGGTTGAAAGTCAGCGCCGCCATCTCCCTTGATCACGAACGGGCTCTCTGTTTCCCTACCCGTTTGCGGCTCAGCCTCGCTGCCAGACACCTTGTCTGCCTCTTCGGTCTTGGCCGGAGCAGTATCAAACATCGCATCGACATCATCCTGACTTTGTTCCTTGCCACCAGCTGAAGGGCTATCGAACAAGGCATCGATGTCATCCTGATTCTGCTCTTCTCCGCCTCCCGAAGGGCTGTCAAACAGGGCATCTATATCGTCCTGACTTTGATCCTCCCCCCCCGAGGGGCTATCAAACAGGGCATCGATATCATCCTGACTCTGTTCTTCTCCCCCCCCTGAAGGGCTGTCAAACAGGGCATCGATATCATCCTGGCTCTGTTCTTCTCCGCCTCCTGAAGGGCTGTCAAACAAGGCATCGATATCATCCTGACTCTGTTCTTCTCCGCCTGACGGGCTGTCGAACAAGGCATCGATATCATCCTGACTCTGCTCTTCTCCACCTGAGGGGCTATCGAACAGGGCATCGATGTCATCCTGACTCTGTTCTTCCTCAAGTGAAGGGGCGACCTCCTCAGGAGGTTGGCTTGGCATTGAAGGCTCCGCAGGCTCTGGCGCCTGCTCTGCGTGCCAGGTCTTCCCGCAGCTCGAGCAGCGAACAGAGCGACCACTTTCACCGATATAATCATCGGGAACCTGATAGCTTGTCGCACAGTTGGGGCAGGTTATCTTCATCAGCGCATCAATTTTCTCGAACCGGGATCAGTCAACAACGGAGGTGATCCTGAAAATGCCTTTGAAACATGTCGAATCATCCACAACATAGGATATCAGCCAAGAAAACTTTGCCAAGCCCTGCCCACAAATCGAGGCCGGTGGTCACAATTCAGATGAATTCATAATCAAGATAATGCAAGCTGCCATCAGCCGATTGGAGGAAACAGAGCTTTGATTCGATTTGAAAATGTTGGTTTGCGCTATGGAATGGGACAGGAAGTGCTGCGTGATGTATCTTTTCATGTTCCTCCCAAGTCTTTCCAGTTTTTGTCCGGACCATCGGGAGCTGGCAAGACCTCCCTGCTCAAGCTCATGTTTCTGTCACTGAAACCGAACCGGGGCCTCATCAAGGTCTTTGGCAAGGATACCGCTCGCCTCGACCATGATGAACTGTCGGAGCTGCGTCGGCAGATCGGCTTTGTCTTTCAGGAATTTCGTCTTCTCAATCATCTGACAACCTTCGAAAATGTCGCCCTGCCCTTGCGCGTCAAGGGTATCTCGGAACAGAATTACAAAACGGATGTGGCCGAACTGCTCGAATGGGTTGGCCTTGGCCATCGCATGCATGTTTATCCGCCCGTCATGTCAGGGGGAGAAAAGCAGCGGGCCGCCATAGCGAGGGCACTCATTTCCCGCCCCAAACTTTTGCTGGCTGACGAACCCACAGGCAACGTTGACCCGATTCTGGCTCGCCGTCTTTTGCGCCTGTTCATCGAATTGCATAGATCAGGAACCTCGATTGTGGTCGCAACCCACGACACCGGCCTTATGGATCAGGTCGATGCGCGTCGCATTGTCCTCAACGACGGAACCCTCTACATCTATGACTGACGGAGGGAAGGACGATGGCTAGAAAACCCGATGGAGACAAATCCAATGGCAACGAGCAGAACAATCGGATACCGCCGCTTGCCCCAATGCCCTCCAGCACACCACGCGTAGGCCCCAACCTCGGTCCCTTCAACAAGCCATTGAGGCATGACACGATGGATGACCCGGAAACCGGGTCCAAGACCTACAGAGATTCCTTTGCGCCTCCGGGAGCGGACATCGCGCCGTCGAACCCGGACGGAGAGCACCCAGCCAAGAAGAAAACCAAAAGCCGCCGCAAAAAGAAGGGGCGCAGCAAGGCGGCAAATGCCGCCGCGGCCCTCATATTGGAGAAAAAACCCGGCCCGATTGTTCCCAAGGGAACCATAGCAGGGCATGCACTGGTATTGGTCATTGCCATCATGAGCTTTCTGGCAGCTCTCACGGTGGCTGCGGTGAGCATCATCTCGGACGCGACGCGCGACTGGCAGTCTGACATAAGCAAGGGGGCAACGATCCAGATCCGGCAGATCGAAGGAACCGACATAGAACGCGAAATTGCCAAGGCAATCGCCATTGCACGCAAGACCCGTGGCATATCAAGCGCCACGGTTCTGTCCAGCAGCGAAAGCAACGCCCTGCTTGAGCCGTGGCTCGGACTGGACATCACCTTTGACGATCTCCCCGTCCCCCGCTTGATCGAGCTGACCGTCAACAATCCAATGACCGTCGATTTTGACTCGTTGAGCAAAGCCCTTCAGGAAGAGGTTCCCGGAGCTATTCTCGACAATCACCGTTTCTGGGTGGAACGCCTCCGCTCCATGGCGGAAACCGCAATCTTCATTGGCTTCACCATCCTGTTGCTTGTCGTGCTGGCGACCATTCTGACGGTGGTTTTTGCCACACGCTCAGCAATGTCCGGCAACAAGGAGACCATTGAAGTGCTTCACTTCGTCGGAGCCAGCAACAAATTCATTGCCGGTGAGTTCCAGCGCAAATTTTTCGCCCTCGGTCTACAGGGAGCTTTCGCCGGAGGTCTTGCCGCCATGGTAACCTTTGTTACGCTTCAGCTGTTATTGGGAGTGCAGGAAGGCTCTGCGGCAATGGATCAGATGCAGGCACTACTCGGTGTGATTGATCTCGGCTATAAAGCCTATATTGGCACTTTTGCGCTTATCATTCTCATCGCAGTATTTACCGCAATCACAACAAGATTGACGGTTACAAACACGTTGAAGAAACTATCTTGAATTCAGTCCAGAACGACAGTCAACATTTGATGCCGCAGGAAACAGAAGATCAGCAGAAGGACAGGGCCCTTGTCCAGAGCAAGAAAAGTCTTGCCTCCAGAATGCGCAAAGCGCTGATGGGGATGATTGCGCTCGTTCTGTTTGCATTCTTTGTGCTCCTCACAGGGTGGGTCATGTTCACCGGCTACGTCCTGATGGCAAGTGAATCCGAGCCCGAAGCCTCTGACGCGATCGTCGTGGTAACCGGTGGAGCGGGCCGACTTGAGAGAGCCATCGAGCTGCTCCGGGAAAACAAGGGCAAAAAGCTCCTGATCTCCGGGGTCCATTATCAGAATTCGGACCATACCCTCATCGCGCGATTTGACCTCTCCGAGAAGGAAATCAATTGCTGCGTCGATATAGACCGCGAAGCACTCAATACGGTCGCCAATGCAACCCAGACCGCGCTTTGGGCGGACAGGAACAATTTCTCAAGTCTGATCATCGTCACGAGCGCCTATCACATGCCTCGCACGATGCTGGAAATGCGTCGCGCCGCGCCACACATCACGTTTCATGGTGACGTGGTTGCTGTCCCGAACCCGGAATCCTGGCTTGTGCGCCTGACTGACTGGAACAATCTGACCCTGCTCTCCAAGGAATATGGCAAACTGCTCGCCGCCATCGTGCATGGAACGACCGAACGCTTGCTTTCAAAACGAACCCATCAACATCTCTAGCGCCTGTAGTCTCCAAAGCCAGAAGAAGCGACATCCCCTAGCATAGCGCCGAACAGGCATGTTGAAAGCAATATCGCCATTCTCGCGAAAATGCCTGCCGAAACTCTGGACAGGCTTGCTGCTTTCATCGATAAATGAGACTGGCCTTCAATCTCAGTGAGCCCTTTCAGATGCAGCTTTTCCGATCAGTGCTATTTATCATAGCCTTCTATTTCGTCACGACACTCACGCTGATCGTCACCCTCTTTACAATGCCTCTTCCCCGCCGTTTCATTATTGTGATCGCAAAGCATTGGGGAACAATCTGCTCCCATCTTTATACAATCATCATGGGCGGGAGCTTCGAGATCAGGGGCCGTGAGCATCTGCGCTCTCACGAAAATTGCATATTGGCCGCAAAGCATATGAGCGCGTTCGAAACCTTTGCCTTGTTGCCGGTGGTTGACGATCCCCTGTTCATTTTCAAGCGCGAGTTGCTGCATATCCCGTTGTTCGGTTGGGGCCTGGCAAAAGCAGGCATGATACCGGTTGATCGCAATTCAGGGCTTGCTGCCCTCAAATCCATGCAGAAGAAGACAAAGGAGAAGATGACGCAGGACACACGCCAATTGATCATCTTTCCGGAAGGCACGCGGCGCCCTGTGGGAGCCCCCCCGGATTATAAGTCAGGGGTCAGCCTTCTCTATAAGGGCCTCAATGTCCGGTGCTATCCTGTGGCACTAAACACGGGATTATTCTGGCCCAAGGACTCCCCGATTCGCCGTTCAGGCAAGATCATCATCGAAATTCTGCCTCCGATTGAGCCAGGTTTACCCATGGATAAATTTTTTGAACAGTTGAGTAACACGATAGAATCGCAGTCAAATCGGCTTATTTCCGAGGCTCAGCGAGCCGTCGGTTCTCAGGAAGCAAGTTAAAGTTAACGAATTGGAAATCCATATATTGTATTTCTCAGAATTCGAGCTACCTAATGTTGTAGGACTTGCAAAGTTCGCAAAATTGTTCTATATTTGTTCATGCCGGGAAAGTACTTAGTTGTGGGAATTTGAAATGATATCAAGGCCAATCGGGGATTTTTCCATCGACAGTTTGACCAATCGGTTCTGCTATTGGCAGAGCGCGAACGGTACGCGTCATATTTTCACGCAGATTTCAAAAGACGATATTGCAAGCTTTTCCGATTGTGTTCTGCTTCTGGCGACAGAAAAGGAAACAGGGCAGCAGCCCGATCTGGAATGGGTTGGAGAAATTTCCGATCTTTCTCCCATGACACTTCAACATCTTGAACCCGAAGCAGTCGAATTTCTGACAGCGTACGTCCACCTGCTATCCGGAAGCCCTCAGGAGCGTCAGGAAGTGATCGCCGATCTATCCGGTGTAGCGGGAGCCGGACGGGAAGCCTGTAGCCTGAGCGCCTGATAGCCTGAGCGATCCAGCCAATTCATATATCTCGAGCCAGATATGGCCAAGAGTTAGCCCTTCACCTGCCTGAGCCGATTGGCCAGCGAAGTCAGATCGTCATCCCTGATCTGGATCTCCTCCAGATGGTCGACCGTGTTCAGGACATAGTCGATATTGGGCCCTGCCTGCCCGGAACTACCCAGCACAATTTGACATTGCTCCTCAAGCGACAATTTTCCCGCAAATTGCTCGTGTTGTGTGTCGGCAATATATGTGACGGCACTTACCACCGCATCCTCTTGCTCTTCGGGTCGCCTTCTGAGCCGAACAGGGACATAGTCTTCCAGATAGACAGACGTTACCTGTTCACGAGCACGCAGATAGTCGATCACGGCACCCCTTTGACCATGTGGCACGCGAAACACCATACCCTGACAGGATCCACCCTCGCTCAGCCCCATGACCAGCCCCGGATGTTCCACCGTCCCGCGATGAACATAGGAATAAACACACAAAGCACGATGATAGCCATCAAGCGTCCCGATACGTGCCTCGACGAAGTCAAAACCCGGACGCCACATGAGTGAGCCATAACCAAAAACCCAGAGATCAGACATACTGCAACATTCCGAAATATTCATGCCCAATCAAAAAGACCGGCTTTAGAGTGGATAACGCCTTGATTGCGTCATAAGAACAAGCGACAAGGGAACTCAGATAACAATCTCGGTCGGCATTTGCAACAGAGCGAGCGTCCAATGCAAGATGAGTCAGATCATTTCGAGCCACAACTCGACCCGCGAACAAGATTCGACGAAGAAAAGCAGAAAACCCCCCGCAAGAGAAAATACACCCTTCTCGTAACCAGCCTGCTGGTTCTGTTCGCGCTGTGGTCCGCTGCCTGGTATGCCGGTTTTACGGTTGCCAACAAGGCAGCTGATCGCATCGTCTCGCTTCAAATCCGCGACCAGTCTCTTCTGACCTGTGCGGACCGAGAGGTCGGCGGCTATCCGTTCAGTCTATCCGTTGGATGTTCCTCTTATCGCCTCAGCGACCCGAGAACGGGCCTGATTGTCGAGGGAACCAACGCGGAAACGGATTGGCACGTCTACACCCCTCACCTCGCCTATATCAAGACGGCTCCGAACATTCACTTCAAGCACGCCCAACTGGATCAAGGTCTGGACATTTCAGCCAGCGACATCAGCGGCCTTGTCCATCTCGATCCCTTCAAACTCGTCAGGCAGATCTCTTTCCGGGCGCAAGACGCAACCTTGAAGCCAAGTGATGAGAAGCTAAAGCAGTTTACCGGCGACATGACCGCAAAGGAATTGACGATCAGGGTGCAGCCAAAACCGGACCATGAACAGGATCTCAATCTGTCCTTTGCAGCAAGCGAGCTTTCGATGGGCCAGATCCCCGTCGTAACAGGTGAGCTGTCCTTGACTGCGGCCAATGGAGTGGACGCCATCGCCCAGCTCAGCGGCAACCCGGTCCGCATCTGGTTGGAGCAGTCTGGAGAGCTGAAGGATGTCAAAGGCTGGCTCGAAATTGGTCGAAAGACGCTCAAACTTGACGGGGCCCTTTCCATTGATGAAAAAGGCATGGCCAACGGCACCATGATCCTTCGGATACTCAATCCCTCAATGGACGATATGCAACTGACCCAAAGCCAGGCCGCGCCAGCCAAGCGCGACAACTATGATGGCCTGCTTACCGCAATCCAGTTGATGGGAAAACCGGTTCAGGAAGGCAATCTTGTGGGTTCGGAAATAGCAATCAGCATCGTCAAGGGCAAGATCAAGGCCGGCATGCTGCCTCTGGGATCTCTGCCAGCCATCCGCTAAAAAGAAAGCCCGCCGCCCCCATTTCCGGGTTCGCGACAGGCTCAATATCATCTCTTATCGGCCACCATCCTGTTTGATGGCAACGCCGATCAAACCGGTCAGGCGCTAACTGCCGGTATGCTCGTGATCATCACTGGCAAGTTTGGCTGCATGGGTTTCCCCTTCCTTGAGATGACGCCCGAAGTCAGACGCTTCGATCTCCTGTCCGGCATCAATAATGCTGCGACGAATCGAGCGAGTCCGGGAGAAAAGGTCAAACAAGGCATCTCCATCACCCCAGCGAATGGCCCGCTGCAAGGCCGTCAGGTCTTCGGTAAACCGCCCCAGCATTTCAAGCGCAGCTTCCTTGTTGTGCAAGAAGACATCCCGCCACATGGTCGGGTCTGACGCAGCAATGCGGGTAAAGTCCCTGAAACCACCGGCAGAATACTTGATCACTTCCGAATTGGTGACGATCTCCAGATCAGATGCAGTACCAACGATATTGTAGGCGATGAGATGAGGAAGGTGAGAGGTGATGGCAAGCACATTGTCATGATGGTGTGCATCCATCCGCTCGACATTGGAGCCAAGCGCCGTCCAGAATTCTTCAACACGATCAACCGCAGCCGGATCAGTTCCCTTTGGTGGTGTGAGAATGCACCAGCGATTGACGAACAACTCGGCAAAGCCCGCATCAGGCCCGGACTGCTCGGTCCCAGCAATCGGATGTCCGGGAACAAATTCCACATAGTCAGGCAGATGAGGCTGCATCTGCTGAATGACGGAACCTTTCACGGAGCCGACATCGGAGATGATCGCCCCCTTTGCCAGATGAGGAGCGATTGACTTGGCCACGGCTTCGCACACACCGACAGGCGTGCAGACGATGACGAAATCAGAACCTTCGACGCTCTCACCCAGATCACTGTGATAACTGTCACCAAGTCCCAATTCTTCCGCTCGTGCCAACGTCTCTGACGAGCGGGTATGGACGGCAATATGCTCGACAAGACCCTTCTGCCGGGCAGCAAGCGAAATAGACGATCCAAGAAGGCCGATGCCAATCAAGGTCATCCGCTTGAACAAGAAGTCTGTCATCACGCCTCTCCCTTCAGGAATTTGGCGAGATGCCCCACAACCGTCTCGCATGCCTCGGCAGAACCGATTGTCATTCTGAGCGCATTGGGCAATCCATAGGCGCCGACCTGTCGCAAGACACATCCCCTTTTCAGCAGATAGGCATCGGCCTCAGCGGCGCTTTTGCCCGGCTCATCAAGGAAATGAATGAGAATGAAGTTACCAACGCTTGGCGTTACTCTGAGACCCAGCGCTTCAAGCGCTTCGCTCACTTTGGGAAGCCACTCGGTATTATGCGCAACAGCGGCCCTGACAAAATCCTGATCCCGAATAGCGGCAACCCCGGCGGCCTGTGTCGCGCCGGTCACATTGAACGGTTCCTTGAGTCGATAGAGCGCTTCCAGGATCGCTGTTGGCGCATAGCACCAGCCGAGCCGGAGATTGGCCAGGCCGTAAATCTTGGAAAATGTGCGTGTCATCACGACATTCTCGCTGGTCGCAGCAAGCTCGATTCCCGTTTCGTAATCGCTCCGGGTCACATACTCCGCATAGGCTGCATCAAGCACCAGAATGACATTTCCCGGCAACCCCGCATGCAAACGGCGAATTTCCGAAGAAGGAAGATAAGTCCCGGTCGGATTATTCGGATTGGCGATGAAGACCATCTTGGTCCGCTCGGTGACCGCCGCAAGAATAGCATCGACATCGGTGGTCAGATTGCTTTCCCTGGCAACAACAGGCGTCGCCCCTGCGGCCATGATAACAATCGGATAATAGGAGAAACCGTGTTCGGAATAGATCGCCTCATCGCCTCTTTCCATGAAGGCATAGGACAATAGCGACAGGATTTCATCCGATCCGGCCCCACACAGAATGCGATCAGGGTGCAGCCCGTGAACTTCACCGATGGCCTCACGCAACAAGGCACTGCCACCGTCCGGGTAGAGCTCCAGATTCCCCGCCAACTGCCGATAGGCATCCACTGCCTTTGCACTGGCTCCCAGAGGCGTTTCGTTGGAGGACAGCTTATGAATAGGCGCTGCCCCATCGATTTCCGCTTTGCCGGGAATATAGAGGGGAATATTCATCAACCCTTCGCGAGGCTGAGGTCTCAAGGCTTGTCCGTCACTGGACATCTGACCACTCCTGGAGTTTCTTGTTCTTGTACCACCCGGCGAGTATTACAGCCAAGCTCCCGAACCATTCAAGCAAAAAGCTGTCTGTACAGGCAAAAAACGGGGCTCGCCTGTCGCATCAGGCATCAATCCGCCGAACGAAGCATCTCTATTCGGCCGCGGACAAAGAAACCGGAGACCAGAAACCGCCGACAGTGCCGCGTATGATCATCGGATTGTCAGCGAGCCGCGTCAGCTTTTCGACTGCAACATCGGCAACCGAGAAAGGAACGGCGGCAAGGCATTCGCAATGTCCCTCCTGCATGACGCAGGAAACCAGTTGGCCACCAATCGCTTCAACGGAAGACTGAACGCCTTCGGAGGACGGCGCAGACAAGGCAACGAGACGCATATCCGGCACGCTCGTATCCATCAATGGCATGGATAGCACAAAGGCATCCAGCGCCGCCGGACGATCCACCTGATTGATCACCGGAAGCCGGGCGATGACCTGAACGCCCTGCATGGACAGCGGAATCCACCAGGCACTTTCCGCCTGCCTGTGATTATCGACGACACCCAGCACAGATCCATTTCCCTCATGAACCTGTTCAATGACGTCGACAGCGCTTTCTCCCTCGGCGAAACCGACCGTAAAGCCGAAATAGAAGCGGGCGACATCGCGCAATTCGGATCCAGGTGCCACAACGACACTGAAAGGGGCTTGCATGTGCGTGAAAGTGGCAATGATCTCGCGCCAGATATGTTCAACCGTAGTGATCGGCAAGATCCCTCTGTGGCGGCTGACCAGGCGGCGCATCATGTTCATCTCGCGTCCAGGCCTGAACGCGGCACCGGGTTTGTCGGTGCGCTTGACAGCAATCAGGGCTTCGATGATCTCACTGCGCTCGATCAGATTGTTATGGATGGATTGATCGATCCGGTCGATCTTCTGGCGCAATTCATCAAGGGTTGGTGCGTTGCTTTCATCCACACCTTCAGGGGACTTGCTCATTCTGGTCTCGTCTTGCTTTACGGTCTTTCGACAGAAACCGGCGGCATGCCTGCTCAACCTGGTTGAAATCTGGAAAAACCGCCGATCATTAATCGAATAATATCCAAAGATTTGGATAATATTCATAAAGGCAGAAATCTTAAACGCAAAGAAAAGATTTGACTTGTACCCCCATGCTTCCTAGCTACGTTGCATGAACGCGCGATCTGCCCCCTTGGAGGAAATGCAAAATGAACATCCCGACCGATAGCGACACCCCGGCTCACGGTCATGAGGGTCGGGAAGTCAGTGCCTTGAAAGAGGCCCAGTCCCCGAGCAGCAAGAGCGTGACCTTTGGCCCCGACAAGCCACTGATGCTGGATGCCGGTGTCGAGCTCAGCCCCTTTTCCATTGCCTATGAAACCTACGGAACACTGAATGAGGATCGCAGCAATGCCATTCTGGTCTTTCACGCCTTGACGGGTGATCAGTATGCCGCCTCCCCATCTCCGGTCACAGGCAAGATGGGTTGGTGGTCGACAATGATCGGACCGGGCAAGCCGATTGACACAAATCGCTATTTCGTCATCTGCTCCAATGTTCTGGGAGGCTGTTCAGGCTCCACGGGTCCGGCTTCCATCAATCCGCAAACCGGGAAAGTCTATGGCCTTGATCTACCGGTCATCACGGTTCCGGACATGGTCCGGGCACAAGTCATGCTGATCGACCATCTCGGTATCGACACGCTTTTCAGCGTCATTGGCGGGTCCATGGGCGGCATGCAAGCCATGCAGTGGGCGGCGGAGTATTCCTCACGCGTCAACACCGCAATTCTCATTGCAACCGCCTCTCATCATTCATCACAGAATATCGCCTTTTATGAAGTAGGGCGTCAGGCAGTCATGGCCGATCCGGAATGGCAACGCGGGCGCTATCATGACCATGGAGTAACGCCACGAAAAGGCCTGTCCGTTGCGCGCATGGCTGCTCACGTCACCTACATGTCAGAACAGTCACTTCAGAGCAAGTTTGGCCGGGCCCTGCAAAATAGCGATGAAAAGGCCTTTTCCTTTGACGCCGAATTTCAGATCGAAAGCTATCTGCACCATCAGGGCATGACCTTTGTTGATCGCTTCGATGCCAACTCCTATCTCTATGTCACCCGAGCCATGGACTATTTCGACCTTGCGGCCGATCACAACGGCCAGTTGGCAAAGGCCTTCATGAATACCGAGACACGCTTCTGCGTGGTCTCCTTCACCTCAGACTGGCATTTCCCGACCGCCGCCAGCCGCCACATCGTCCATGCTCTGAATGCAGCGGGAGCCTCCGTCAGCTTTGTCGAAATCGAAAGCGACAAGGGACACGACGCCTTCCTGCTCGAGGAACCGGAGTTTTTCGATGCGATCAACGGTTTTCTGCATTCCGCAGACCGGGAGCTTGAGCTGTCGAAAGCCGCCAGGGACAACAAGGAGACAGGTGCGTGAAAAACATGACGAAAAAGCCCTTGATCGTCGGAGGCCGCGCCGACAATACGCGCATCGATTTCGAACTGGTCGCCGACATGATCGAGCCGGGCACCAAGATCCTTGATGTTGGCAGCGATGATGGCGCTCTGCTGGAGCTGCTGCGAGACACACGAGATGTCAGGGGACGCGGCATCGAGCTATCGCAAAAAGGGGTCAACAAATGCGTGGCCCGTGGTCTCTCCGTCATCCAGGGAGACGCGGATGAGGATCTGATCTATTACCCGGACGACAGCTTTGATTATGTCATCCTCAGCCAGACGATCCAGGCCACGCGCAACCCAAAGATGGTTCTGGAGCATCTTTTGCGCATTGGCCGCAGGGCAATCGTATCCTTTCCGAATTTCGGGCACTGGCGCGTCCGCACAGACCTGCTCTTGCGCGGTACCATGCCCGTGAACGACTATCTCCCATATAGCTGGTATGATACGCCCAACATCCACTTCTGCACCGTCCGCGACTTTGTCAATCTGTGCGGGGAAACCGAAGCCAAAATCGAAAAAGCGCACGGCCTTCAGGGCAATGGAGAGCGGATTTCCTTCAGTGCTCCATGGTGGTTCTGGAATCTTTTTGCCGAACAGGCAATCTTCCTTCTTCGCCGCAAGGACTGAGCGAACAAGGGCCACGCCAGATCGGGAAGATCGCTACGAGTTCAAAAACAGGTCTCCTTCACCGGCCCGCTCTTCTGCCGGGAAGCGCGAAGAATAATGATGCACCGATGCGGGCAGGTTTGGAACTGGCAGGAAGACCGGGCGGAAGCTTGCCTTGACCATCTGGCTCTCTTTGGTGACAAGGCCTTGAGCCATCAATTTCGTCGCCTCCACAATGAGGACACCTGAAAAGGCTGGCCAGAACTGAGCCCCGACGCGTTCCCACAAATGAGCCGAACCGAAAAAACGTTCCCGCTTGAAAGGCGCGAAAAAAAGGCCATCATTCCAGCGTGTGGGGGTAAACATGGTATCGCGCAGCAGATGCGTGAGCTGCCCTCTCGAAAAGGGGCGTCCATAGGCAAAAGGCGAATGCTCAAGCCGCGCCCAGACCCCCCGACGGTTCGGCACAACGATCAGCAAACGCCCACCCGGGGTCAAAACCCTCCAGATCTCGCGCAAATGCTCCGCCGGATTGTCCACCAGTTCCAGCATATGCACAAGAACGATGCGATCAATGCTGGCGTCGGCCAGGGGGAGTTGATTGCATTCGACAAGAGCGGTGAGGGAAGATCCGTTCGACGGCCAGTAGACAGCCCCCTGTCGCGACGGCATGAAGGCGAGAGTGCGATCGGCCCCGTTGCGCATACCGCGAAGATAGGGCGGAGGATAACCGACCCCCAGAATGCTCAGTCCCTTCACATTCGGCCAAAGCCCGCGGATACGCTGATTGATATAGTGAGCGGTCACGCGGCCCAGAGGCTGGGAATAGAAATTACGCAGATCGAGAACATCAAGAAACATATGTTGGTGATCCCATCCCGAACAGAAAGAGAGAGCGAGCAAATGATATCTTCACATCGTTAATGTGGCATCTCACGGGGGGGATTCCAAGATGTAAAAAAAACGAAGCGATCGGCAAGGGCATCCAGATTTCAAATATTTGTGAGCTTGCAAGCGGTGCCAAGTCACGCCAGCCTATGGATCTTGTTCGTGAAACATGCCAATGTGTTTGCGACACCGGGTAACCTGCCATTGGAGAGTTGAAACATGGCTCAGCATCCTCTTTTAACAAAACTCATCCCCTGTCGTTCAGACAATTACGCTGTTCTGGCACATGACCCGGAAGAGAATGTGACGTTGCTGGTCGATGCTCCCGAAGCCACGGCGATCCGACAAGCACTTGAGGAAACAGGTTGGTCCCTCACCCATATTCTGGTCACCCACCACCATTTCGATCATGTTGATGGGCTTGACGATATCAAACAGGCAAGCGGTGCTCACGTCATCGGCCCGGCCCTGAGCCTCGACAAGATCCCCTCGATTGATCAGGGCGTTGCCGATGGTGACGAAATCCGGTTTGGCGGGCAGAAAATCTATTGTCTGGCGACGCCCGGACACACGCTGGACCATATCAGCTATTGGCTACCGGAGGCGGAATTGGCCTTCACCGGTGACACGCTCTTTGCCATGGGCTGTGGTCGTGTTTTTGAGGGCACCCTCAGGGATATGTGGTTTTCGGTCGACAAATTGGCAAAGCTACCCGCTGAAACCACAGTCTTTTGTGGCCATGAATATACCCAAGCCAACGGCGATTTCTGCCTGACAATCGAGCCTGACAATCAGGCACTCCAACAGCGGGTTGAAGAAATAAAGGCGCTGAGACAAAAGGGCCTGCCCACGATACCAACAACCATTCTGGATGAGCTATCAACAAACAGTTTCGTTCGCGCCCACGAAGGAGAAGTGAAAGAGGCTTTGGGCATGGCAGAAGCAGAAGACTGGGAAGTCTTTGCCGAAATTCGCAAGCGCAAGGATAACGCCTAGCCCCCGTCCATCCGGACCAGGCGCATTCGTCAACATGACCGAAACCGAGACTAGAACGGCTCGCTTCCAAACAGCTTTTTGGCGGTTTCGTTGATCAAGGTATGCCGACGATCAAATTTCTTGGCCAGAATGATGTTGGTCATCGTCCGCACGACACCCTGAATTTCCCCTATTTCATCGAGCAGAACATCAAGATCTTCCAGCTGCGGCATCTCGACGATCAGCGCCAGATCAAAGGCACCATTCACCGTGAAACAGGAAGAAATTTCCGGATAGTCTTCCAGCTTCCCCACGACGGAGGCTTGCATTTTCGGATCGATTTCGACAAAAACGATGGCCCGATTGAGCGTTTCAAGGGGATCGCTGTTCAGCAGCACTGTAAATCCGTCGATCACACCCTCACGCTTGAGCCGCTCAATCCGCTCGTGAACCGTCGAACGCGCAACATCAAGTTTGCGACCAATTTCAGACGTTGAAAGCCGCGCATCAGCTTGCAACAGCCTGATAAGCTTTCGATCCAGTTCATCAAGCGCTCTTCGCATCAAGCAATCCTCTTCAAATTGATAAACCAAAAACAATGCCCACCGAATTTTCGGACATATGCCACCGCGGTCATTTCAATTGCTCACTTATTCATGATTTTTCATTTCGCACTAGTGGCAATTTGATACATTACCAAAAATTCCCGGCAATTTATCAGAACTATCCAGCAGTTTGCGAAAACCACAATAACACCCCTCTATATAAAAAGGCACTCGATAATTATACTAAAAGTCGACATCAACAAGTCTGTCATAAAAAACAATATCTTAAAGGTGGACAACTCCTCCCGGTTGATCCATCGGAGCCTTTTTCAAGCTTCTTGCCCACCAGAAGGATCAGGACAACCGACCCATAACAAAGGTCGCAACAGGTCCCTGATGCAAAGATCGCGCGAATAGCTCTTTACAATCACTTTCACTGGAGATCCCATAGATGAGCTCTTCTCTCGCCACGGAAACCAAAACTTTGCTTGAAGCAATGGGCGTTGAGGCGTCCCGACTTTCCGGAACCATAAAAGTGAGCAGCCCGATTGATGGCTCGCTGATCGGCGAAGTCGCCGAGAAAACACCTGAAGACATGAACAAGGCCGTCGAACTGGCGCACGAAGCCTTTCAGAGCTGGCGGGTTGTTCCTGCCCCTGTCCGCGGCGAACTGGTTCGCCTCTTGGGCGAAGAATTGCGCAAACACAAGGAAGCTCTGGGCAAGCTCGTCTCGATTGAAGCGGGCAAAATCCTTTCCGAAGGCCTTGGTGAAGTTCAGGAAATGATCGATATCTGCGATTTTGCCGTCGGACAGTCACGCCAGCTTTATGGCAAGACCATCGCATCGGAACGCCCAGGTCACCGCATGATGGAAACCTGGCATCCGATGGGCGTCTGCGGGGTCATCTCAGCGTTCAACTTCCCCGTCGCCGTCTGGTCGTGGAACACCTGCCTTGCGCTTGTCGCGGGTGATGCCGTTGTCTGGAAACCATCGGAAAAGACACCTCTGACCGCCCTTGCCTGCGATGCAATTCTTGAAAAGGTAATCGCCAGTTTCGATGCAGCGCCCGAAGGCCTGCACCAACTGATCATCGGTGGCCCCGCTGTCGGTGAAGCTCTGGTCGACAATCCACTCGTACCGATCATTTCGGCAACCGGATCCACCCGCATGGGCAAGGCCGTAGGCCCCAGAGTTGCGGCCCGCTTTGGCCGGTCCATCCTTGAACTGGGTGGCAACAACGCCATGATCGTCGCACCAAGCGCAGATCTCGATATGGCTGTGCGCGCAATCTGCTTCTCAGCCGTTGGCACGGCAGGCCAGCGTTGCACGTCCCTGCGCCGCCTCATCGTCCATGAAAGCGTTGCGGACACGCTGGTTCCACAGTTGAAAAAGGCCTATGCCTCTCTGCCGGTCGGAACACCCCTCGATGCAGGCACCCTGGTGGGTCCGCTCATTGACAAAGCCGCCTTCGACATGATGCAGACATCGCTTGCACATGCCAAAGCCGAAGGTGGTACAGTCACCGGTGGCGAAAGGACCGACGTCAAAGAATGCGATGGCGGTTATTATGTCCGTCCAGCCATTGCCGAAATGCCTGCCCAGACCGAAGTGGTGAAGACCGAAACCTTTGCCCCAATCCTGTATGTCATGACATACAAGGATTTCGACGAAGCCCTGAAGTTGCATAACGACGTCCCGCAAGGCTTGTCATCCTGCATTTTCACTCTCGATATGCGCGAAGCTGAAACCTTCATGAGCGCAGCCGGGTCTGACTGCGGCATTTGCAACGTCAATATCGGCCCATCAGGTGCCGAAATCGGCGGTGCATTCGGCGGCGAAAAAGAGACCGGCGGTGGACGTGAATCCGGATCCGATGCATGGAAAGGCTACATGCGCCGCGCCACCAACACAATCAATTATTCAGCTCAGCTGCCACTCGCGCAAGGCGTGTCGTTTGACGTTTAGCGTGCACAGCAAAACAGAAATGTTAAGAAAAAGGGCCGCTTGAGGCCCTTTTTTGTGTTATGAAAGGATTGACCCTTGAGCTTGAGAAAAAATGTTATATTATAACATTCCTTCTCTCTTCTCCTCCTAAGAGACAGCACACGCGTGACCACAAGCAATTCCCTCATTTCCGGCACCGGCATCTCTGTGCACAGCGATGGCAAGGTCCTGCTCGACAATGTTTCGATATCTGTCAGTTCGGGCGAGATTGTCACCGTCATCGGACCCAATGGCGGCGGCAAGACAACTTTGCTCAAAGCCCTGCTCGGTCTGCGCACGATCACCAGCGGCAAGGTTCAGCGCGCCAACGACCTCAATATAGGCTATGTGCCGCAGAAGCTGTCGATAGACCGAACCCTGCCGCTCTCGGTTCACCGTCTGATGACACTGACGGGCACCTACAGCAAAGCCGAGATCATCGCCGCTCTGGAAGAAACCGGTGTGGACCACAAGCTCCATGATACGATCCACACGCTTTCGGGTGGTGAAATGCAAAGGGTGCTCTTGGCTCGCGCCCTCATCCGCAAACCCGAATTGCTGGTGCTTGATGAGCCGGTGCAAGGCGTGGACTATATCGGAGAGATCTCGCTCTACCAGTTGATTGAGAGCATCCGCGGCAAATATCGGTGCGGCATTCTTCTTGTCTCTCATGATCTGCACATGGTGATGCGCGCATCAAACCGTGTCATTTGCCTCAATACCCATGTCTGCTGCTCCGGCCAGCCCACTCATGTGGAGCAGAGCCCGGATTATCAACGACTGTTTGGCACGAAAGGTCTTCAGACCATGGCTCCCTATGGCCACAGACACGGCCATTTCCCGGAAAATGGCGAGCCGCATGACCACATCCATGAGGAAGCCTGCGACCATCATCACCATGACGAGAAAAAGGAATCTCATCATGCTGGATGATTTTTTCATGCGCGCCATGATAGGGGGCGTCGGCATCGCGCTGGTTTCAGGCCCCCTCGGCTGCTTCATCGTCTGGCGGCGCATGGCCTATTTTGGCGACACCATGTCCCACGCTGCGCTGCTCGGAATCGCGCTGAGCCTGATGCTCAATCTGATGCCATTCTGGGGCGTTTTCAGCATTTCCATTGTCATAGCCCTGGCTCTTTATGGCCTTGAGAAGCTGGACCGGCTCTCGAGCGATACGCTGCTCGGCATACTTTCTCACGCTTCCCTCGCTATCGGGCTCATCGCCCTCAGCTTCATGACCTGGCTGCGCGTCGATGTGATGTCACTATTGTTCGGCGACATCCTCTCGATCAACAAAGGCGACCTGACACTCATATGGAGTGGTGGTGCGATCGTGCTGCTCCTGCTCTTTTTCAATTGGCGCACACTGCTTGCGTCAACCGTCAGCCATGACATTGCCGCAGCCGAAGGCATGCCGATAAAGAGAGCCAATCTCATCTTCATTCTGCTGATTGCGCTTGTCATCGCCGTAGCCATGAAGTTGATCGGTGCATTGCTGATCACATCCCTGCTGATCATTCCAGCAGCGGCGGCCCGCCAATTTGCCCGCAGCCCGGAGAGCATGGCGCTGCTTGCCGCACTCGCCGCCTGTTGTTCGACCATTCTTGGCCTCAACATTTCGCTTGTGTGGGATTCCAATCCCGGCCCCTCCATCGTCCTGGGAGCCTTCCTGATCTTTCTCATCTCCCTCGCCATGGCCCCGATCGTGCGATCATTTCGCAAAAATTAGGATTTGGAGCGAAAGAACAGATCCTTGGAGGCCAGCACGGCCCCAAGCGTGATGAGAAGAGCAGCGAGCCCAATAACAAGGGTGAAATCGGCGACACCACCCAGGATGAGCACGCCTGTCGAGAGCAGTGGGGCGGCATAGGCTGCCGCTCCCAGCACCTGAATGTCACCATGCTTGACGCCATAGTCCCAGACATAGAAAGCTCCGCCTGCGGGCCCCAGCCCCAGACCGATGGTCGCCAGCCATTGAGTGAGATTTTCCGGCCAAACCGTTGTTTCGAAGACGAGATGCGCACCAATACTCAAAAGCATGGCAACGAAACAGAAACCGACAACGATATCGGTGGATACATTGGCAAAGCGCCGCGACAGCACCGAATAGCCAGCCCAGAAAAAGGCACCGAAAAGCGCAGCACCATAGCCCGAGATATAGCGCGGATCGATGGAAATCGAGCGCCCCTTTGTCACCACCAGAATGGCACCTGCCAATCCCAGAAGAGCCCCAAGGGCATGGAACCAGCGAAGCCGCTCGCCGGGAAGCAGCGACGAAAGAACCACGATCAACAGCGGCCAGAGATAATTGACCAACCCCGCCTCTACAGGCGGCGATAGCCGAAGTGCGGTATAATAGGCCGCATGATAGCCAAAGATTCCGAACACCCCCAAGGCCCAAACGGTCCATGGCTGTTTCAAAACCCTGATGGCGCTTGGTCTGCGAATCCAGCTTACAAGACCAACCAGCCCCCCGACCAGAAAAGACATCGCGGTTAGCTGGAAGGGTGGCACCTCGCCGCTCAGGACCGTAAAAAGGGCCAAAAGAGACCACATTAGAATTGCAGTGAATCCAACAAGCGTGGCAAGCAATCGTTTTGACATGGAAACTCGCATCCGGACAAATTTGTAAAGGCTTTCCTACAAATACACAAAAACCGCAGAAGGAAAGCTCCTGCGGTTTGTTATCAAAGGCTTTTCTCGAAATGGCTATATTTTAGCCATTTGCCATATATTGCCCGCCATTCATCGTCACCACCGAACCGGTAATGAACCCGGCATGATCCGAAGCAAGAAAGGCAACCATTGCGGCGATCTCTTCGGCCTGACCAAGCCGCCCGACCGGAATGTTGGCAACGATGCTTTCAAGCACTTTTTCCGGGACTGCGGACACCATATCCGTGTCGATATAGCCCGGACAAATGCAGTTGACGGTAATCCCCTTGCGGGCCACTTCCTGAGCCAAAGCCTTGGTGAAGCCGATGACACCGGCCTTGGCTGCTGAATAGTTCACCTGACCCATCTGACCTTTCTGGCCATTGATCGACGAGATGTTGATGATCCGGCCATGACACCGGGCGCGCATTTCATCAAGCACAGGCTTGATCATGTAATACATGGAATTGAGATTGACATTGATGACTTCATGCCATTGATCAACCTCCATCTTGTGCATCATGCTATCGCGCGTAATACCGGCGTTATTCACCACGATATCGATAATTCCGAGATCCTGCTCCACCTGCCGCAAACCCGCATTGCAGGCTTCGGCGTTGCCGACATCCCATTTGTAGGCCTTGATGCCAGTGCGCTCGGTGAAGGCATTGGCGCTTTCGTCATTGCCCGCATAATTGGCGGCCACGATAAAGCCCGCTTCCTTCAGAGCCAGTGAAATGGCCTCACCTATTCCTCTTGTCCCTCCCGTAACAACGGCAACTTTGGACATGCTCTTTCTCCCCTCTGGCAAGTCGCGATCCCTGTCTCTTTCCCGATCAGGCCGATCTGCGCTTACCCGTTTTCGCTCGCCTTCAAGACCCGTGACCCTCCGCAGTACGGCAAAGATCTCTCGCCACCTGTTCGGCCCTCTGCAAGACACTGTCCGAAACGTCTCCCGTTCCACGCCTGTATTCATCAACCGAAAGAGCAAAGTGCCTTTCGATAGTCCACTCTCTGTCACCAGCACCGGCATCCCAGATAGCCCTTCTCTGCTGCATCGCAAAAAAAGCAGGGCATTTGGCTCCTCAGACCGACGCTGGTGCCTTGAAAATCGTTTAGAAGTTGGGGATGAGTCAATTACGCCATGGGCCTAATCTGAAAGACCAATGAAGCCCTTACAGTCGAAACAGAACAAAATTTGCATTTTTGCACTTGCAAAAAGGATAGGTGGCTCACTATTGGCAATGCAGCATGAACAATTTAAGCTATAGATGTGCTAGCACCAACTCTATACCAATCCCTGACCAGTCTGACCCTTTTCAAGAGGCACTGAACATGAAAACGCAATCGGATCAAACTGTCATCAAAAAATACGCCAACCGCCGACTATATAACACAGGGACCAGCACCTATGTGACGCTCGAAGATCTTTCAGAGATGGTCAAGGCGGGCGAAGATTTTGTCGTGTTCGATGCGAAAAGCGGTGAAGATATTACCCGCTCTGTCCTGACCCAGATTATTTTTGAACATGAAAACCGAGGCCAGAATCTTCTGCCCATAACGTTCCTGCGCCAGCTTATCCGTTTCTATGGCGATTCGATGCAAAGCCTGGTGCCAAGCTACCTTGAATTCACCATGCAGAATCTGGCCAAGGATCAGGAACAATTGCGCGACCAGATGGAGCAATCCTTTGGTGCCAAGGCGTTTGAGGCCATGGAAGAACAGGTGCAGCGCAATTCCGAGCTGTTCGAAAATGCGATGAAAATGTTCATGCCCTTTGGCACGACACAACCCAAAAAGCAGCCACAGCCAGAACCTGAAGCACCAAAGTCAAGCGAACTTGACGTCCTAAAGGATCAGATTGCAGACATGCAAAGAAAAATCACCGAATTGGTCGACAAGAGCAATCGCGGCTAGATCGCACGGGATCAGTTCACGCTGACCATTTCGCTTTCATCACCAAAGGGCAACTGCTTGCTGGGCTCGCCAAAATGAAACCCCTGAAGATAGGTGACATCCAGTGGTGACAAGACATCGACAATCTCGGAACTGACGACCCATTTTGCAACCACATCAAAGCCAAGTTCCTTGGCAAGCTCGGCAAACATCCGCACAATCGCTCGATTTTGACTATTCTGGGCTATATCCAGCATGAGAGATCCGGCAATCTTCACCATGTCAGCCTTGACCTGTTTGAGATTCTGGAACGATGTGTGGCCTGCCCCGAAATCGTCAATAGCGACTTTTGCTCCCAACTCGTGCAGAGACGCCACAAAATCGGTAGCAACAGAAAGATTGTCCAGAATGGCTGCTTCGGAAATCTCGATCATCAAACGTTCGGCAACATCCGGGAAATTCGCAATGCGTGCCCGCAAATAGGCCATCCATTCCTTGTCCGTGCCGATTTCCGGTGAAACATTGATGCTGAGCCGGGCATCTGAATAGGTAAAGAGCAGATCAAGCGTCATTTCCAGAATGCGATGATCAAGCATGGCGGCCAGCCCCAACTGCTCGGCAAAATCGATGAATTCCACGGCCGGAATAGGAGCACCATCCCGATCATCGATGCGCACAAGCACTTCGTGCAAAACGACATCACCGCTCTTTGCCTCAACGATCGGCTGAAAGGCAAGCTCAATCCGTCGCTCGTTGAGAGCAGTGATCACTTCGTCAGCCATCCGGATTTTCTTCTGCCGCTCTTCCAGTGCAAACGGTTTGGCGTGGAACGATCTGAAGGTACCCCGATTGTGATGGGTGGCATGGTCGAGCGCATCAAGAGCACAGATTTCCGCAGTCCTGAGATCCCTGACCTCTTCGCCGAGATAAACCCCACCCATGGACAGGGTCACGTGAACCGGACCAGCATCCGTGATGATCAGCTCTTCACGGGCGGCATCGAGAAAGCGCTCGGCTGCCGCTTCCATTTCCTTCTCGGAGCAATTGTTGATCAACAGACCGAATTTGGTACCTGAAATCCGACCCACCAGATCCCCGTCACGCAGACGCCGCGAGATCCGCTTGGCAATTTCCTTGACCACCTGATCGGCGACATCAAACCCGTATGCCTCATTCACGATACGGAAATTGTCGATGTGAGCAACAATGAAACAGGCATGCTTGCCAGCCCCTGCAACCTCATCAAGCGTTTGCTGCAACTGGTCAAAAAAGATGGAGCGATTGAAAAGACCGGTCAGCTCATCAAACTGCGACAGGAAGCGCAACCGCTGCTCACGATGCTGCTGTTCATTGACAACCCGAACGACACCATGAACGCGCTCGGCGCGGCCATCCTCGCCAGCGAACCATCGTCCATTCTCCTCGACCCACAACCGAAGCTCGTTCTCGAATCCAAGCGGGGCCAGACAATAGATGCACTCGAACGGAACCCCTTGCCCTTCATCGCTTTTGCCTGAGCCGAATATGGAGCGATAACGCGAGGTCAGCGTATCTGGCGTGATAAAATCCGTGTAGGCCTTGCCGCTTGGAAAGACGCTGATAATGTCGGTTTGCAGCACATCAAAGGCGTTATTGCTCCAACGCAGCCGATCCCCGCTGGCGTGCCACTCATAGACCACTTCACCGATCGAAGTAAGAATATCCCGCGCATTGTCTGCCATCTTCAGTCCGTAACCCAATCTTGTTGCCGGTCCATGCCTCGGCCAGCTCGCCCTGTCCCCTTTTAGGATCGAACATCGGCAAGCCGGGGACATCAGAAATACCCAGAGTCATAATGGGTCCATCGCGGTTAATTTTTGCCAAATTTATTCCATCACACACATCATTTGCGTTAACCAAGTTATTAACGAAGTGTTAACGTCTGGCTCGGAAATTGCAAATCCTTCCCCTAAACAGGCCAAAAAACAAAAACACGTCTCAAAATGAGACAGTTAACAGGGAAGATAAACGATGTCGGGCTTGAAAATTGTGTCTTTACACGATTATACCGCTGGCCGGAATCAACATTTCCAACAGTTGCTGGGCAACAGTGTGCCGCAGCCAGACAAGGCAAAAGATCGCACGGAGCAGATGGAACAGCCGGTGATCCCGCAAGCCTTGCAATATGCCTCCAATCAGCAGGCATACATCCAGGCGCAAATCCTGGCCAACGAGCTTTACCGCAGCCACAGGCGCCACACGGCCACAAAGAGCCCGCGGGAAGCTGCCCGTGCCTATGGTCAGGCTCGCCGCCGTCCACAATCCGTTTCCGAGATGCCTCAGCAGAAAAACATCATCTAGAAACAGCCCGGCGACCATGAGCGACACACCTGTTAACGCAGCTGTCGCCGACCCGTCCGAAGACAACAAAAGCGGCCCATCTCCAAATGGACCGCTTTTTTCATTTCAGTGTCGCTTTGTTTCAGAATGAAACACCGACAACAGCACGAAACATCTCCACCCTCCCGACAGGATGGGACATCACAAGCAGCAGCAAAAGACAGGGCCCGTCACCTATGGGCCTCTGTCTGACGTCACCCTATCGATAATCACTGAGGCCCGTGACCAAAAGATACATCACGGCGAGCCCCGCGAATGGTCACCGAGTAGCCTGCAATAACGTCTATCAACGATATGAACATCAGAATGAAGAAGACAGACGTCGCAGCCCGACCGACCAGCAGAAACTCGATCAGATAGATGATGAACAGAATCGTCGAGAGAATATGATCGACAATGGACCCGACACTGGTCCGGGTTGCCTTGATGATTTCGACGAAGAGCAGAATCAGCGCCGCGATGATCATCAGATCACCAAGGGTCAGCATGCAGGTTTGCCCCGAGACCATTGGAATATTGATAATCGGCTCGAAACCGGCTTGGGTGATTTCATTTCCAAACCAGCCGAAGGCAAAAATATTATAAACAATCAGCGGAGCAATCAGTAGAGGAATGTTAAAAAGCATTGCGTGTCTCCGTGCAATCTCGATGACTCAAACACATTGCCTGAAAAACAGCATAGGGATATGACCGGCCATTAACAAAAGCAGCATTCCCGATCCGTCCCCCTGGCGCGCCAATGTGCCTCTCTATTTCTTTCATAAAATTGAGCATAAAAAAAGGCCGGACAAGTCCGACCTTTTGAATTTCATCGTCATGAACCAAAGAAATTAGTCTTTCGGCTCCAGGATCTGACGACCACGATACATGCCGGTCTTCAGGTCGATATGATGAGGACGGCGCAGTTCGCCAGAATCCTTGTCTTCGACATAGACCGACTGTTTGAGTGCATCCGCAGAGCGGCGGAAGCCACGCTTCATACGGGTCACTTTACTTTTTGGCACAGCCATGGTCAAAACTCCGTCGTCAATAAGCCACTGTCCGGGGCGCAACCCCGCCGTGGAAACAACTCTAATTGAAGAGATTGCGGGCCTTATACAGAACCAAACCGCACTTGACCAGAGCAATCTTTCAAAAAAGACCGCTTTTTTACGAATTCGCTGAACAGTGCGAGCGGATTTGCGCGTTTTAAACTGGAACCGGTTAACATTCAAGCCCAAAACGGACCCAAGACACGATACCGGCCCGCAAATTCACCTTATCCTTAAGCAGGAACAGATAATCAGCTGGTCAGAGGTGAAAGCCTCTCGATAAATCGCTCTTTCACAAGAGCCACAGCCAGAAACAGCGCCACCACTTGTCAAATCTCACATATTGTAAAGCTGGATTTAAAGCCCATATTTGACACAAGTTGTAATGGCTCTTCTATTGTTTTAGCCCAGAGCAACAGTTACAACAGACTCTGGTAGCCGGAAGATTTTTCAATGACGTTTTGCATCTGATCTTAGGCGGCAATCTGCAAAAAAGCCTCCACGTCGAACTGGAAAGCTGAATTTTAAGGGTTTTGGCAATGATGTCGCGCACCGTCCCCCCTGCACAAACCGTTGAGACGCGTCTCAAAGCATGCGCTGAAGACGTAGCCGAAAAGCTGAACAAATTCCTGACTGACGAGCCAAGGGGCGCCGAGCAGTATCGCCCGCAAAAACTGCTCGATGCCATGCGCCACGGTGTTTTGAACGGAGGCAAGCGGATCAGGCCTTTCCTGATGATCGAGACGGCCAGAATGCTGGGATATGAGCATCCCGGCGTCCTCAGAGCAGCCTGTGCTCTTGAATGTGTCCACAGCTACAGCCTGATCCATGACGACCTTCCTGCAATGGATGACGACGAATTGCGACGGGGGAAGCCGACCGTCCATGTCGCTTTTGATGAAGCAACCGCCATCCTTGCCGGCGATAGCCTGCTCACTCTGGCCTTCGACATCATGGCCGATGAGAAAACGCACTATCGTGCTGAGGTAAGAACCGAACTGATCAGAGGCCTTGCACAAAATGCCGGTATCGGCGGAATGGCTGGTGGCCAGTGTCTGGACATCGAAGGCGAAGGCCGAAACAGGACCGAAGGCGAAATCAGACAGATGGAGCAGATGAAAACCGGTGCCCTGTTGCGGTTTGCGTGCGAAGCGGGGGCTATGCTCGCCGAAGCCAATGCCAAGGAGAGAGCCGCAGTTGCCCGCTTCGGTACCTGCATCGGCCTTGCCTTTCAGCTTGCAGATGACCTGCTTGATGTTACCGCGACCTCCGAGCAACTGGGCAAGACAGCGGGCAAGGACGCAAAGGCCGAAAAGGCGACACTTGTCAGCCTGCATGGCATCGACGCGACAAGGGACGAGCTCAACCAGTTGATCGCTGAAGCGGAATCCGTGCTGACCGTCTTTGGCAGCAAGGCCGACATTCTGTCAGCCACGGCCCGGTTCATCGCCACCCGAAAAAGCTGACCGAACTTGCAAAGCACAAGGGGTGCCCGTCAGGCGCCCCCATTCCCGAACCGCTTCTCGATATAATCAAGAACCATATTGTGAAATTCGGCGGCAATATTCTCACCCCGCAAGGTTGCCGCTTTCTCGCCATCGATGAAGACCGGGGCTGCGGGTGTTTCCCCTGTTCCGGGCAGGGATATGCCAATATCGGCATGCTTGGATTCTCCCGGACCGTTGACGATACAGCCCATCACAGCCACGTTGAGCGCTTCGACGCCGGGATATTTCTCTCGCCATAGAGGCATATTGTCCCGAATATCGGTCTGGATCGCCTGAGCAAGCTCCTGAAATACCGTCGAGGTCGTGCGTCCACACCCCGGACAAGCCGCAACGATAGGAATGAAAGAACGAAAGCCCATCGACTGCAAAAGCTCCTGGGCGACCTGAACTTCACGGGTACGGTCTCCACCCGGCTCAGGCGTCAGGGACACCCGAATGGTGTCGCCGATACCCTGTTGCAGCACCATGCCCATGGAAGCAGCAGAGGCCACAATGCCCTTGGTTCCCATGCCGGCCTCGGTGAGACCAAGATGGAGCGCATAGTCTGACCGTCGAGCCAATTCGACATTAACCGCGATGAGATCCTGAACCTGAGATACCTTGGCGGAAAGAATGATCTTGTCCGCCCCCATACCCAATTCCTCGGCGCGTCCGGCAGACAGAAGTGCCGACTGGATAATGGCCTCATGCATGACTTTTTGTGCGGGCATCGGATCATCACTGGCGGAATTCTCGTCCATCAGCCGGGTCAGCAAGTCCTGATCCAACGATCCCCAGTTAACCCCGATCCGGACCGGCTTGTCATATCGGTTGGCCAATTCGATCAGCGTCGAGAATTGCTTGTCTCGCCGATCCTTGAAGCCCACATTGCCCGGATTGATCCGATATTTGTCAAGCGCTTCGGCGCAAGCGGGATTCTCGCTCAGAAGCTTGTGGCCGATATAGTGAAAGTCGCCAACCAGCGGAACCTCGATCCCCAATCGCAACAGCCGCTCCTTGATGTGCGGCACTGCCTTTGCAGATTCATCCCGGTCAACCGTAATCCGCACCAGCTCCGACCCTGCCTTGTGCAAAGCGGCCACCTGCGCCACCGTGCTATCGACATCTGCGGTATCGGTATTGGTCATCGACTGCACCACGATGGGTGCACCACCACCAACGGTCACAGATCCGACCTTGACCGCGTGGGTTATTTTTCTGGGCAATGGCGAGGTGAGCATGGGCATCGCAGTGACAGAAGGTTGAGACATGGATTCTCACTTTCCCGATCGAAAAAGAAGGGCCAAACCGGGGGGCACCCGGCAGGATCAGACGAACCAACAGCTATATCGCAAATCGAACAGGACTGTTCAAGCCGAGAAGATTTCTATGCCCCATTGTCTGAAAGATCGGATCTGGAACAGGACCTGTGAAACTCAATTCTCAACTGACTTTCGGCTCTCATCCTCGATTTTCCGGCAATCTGCACAAAGGCCGCGAATTTCCATGACCGGTTCATTCGGCTTGAACGAGGCTGCCGAGGCGATGGCCTCGATCATTCCGCCGAGGCTTTCTGACTGAAACTCATCAGCACGCCCGCATTTCTCGCAAAGCAGGAAAATGGTTGCCTCGCCATGAGGCGTATGGCTCTCGCTACAAGCAATATAGGCATTCCGGCTTTCAATCCGATGGATTATGCCATGCTGAATGAGGAAATCGAGCGCACGATAGACCGAAACGGGAGCCAGCATGCTCTCGCCCTGCTCCTTGCGCTCCCTGTTGAGCTGATTGAGAATATCATAGGCGCTGGCAGGAACATGGCTCGAAGCAAGAACCTTCAGCACGGATTTGCGCTGCTCGGTGAGACGCACCCCCTTCTCAGCACACAGCGACACCGCTTCACCCACAACCCGATCAACACAATCTTCATTGTCATGGGCATGAGTTTCGATCATTGCGTATTTCCTTGCATTTCCAGCAACATGATCATCGTCAGTCAGTTAGGCTACGCTTTCGCATATACAGGATCACACGCCAGGTGTATCGCTACAATAAGCCGCATCATTCTCCCGAACAAAGGGGAGGCGACACAAGCAGGGGGCAGCATAAAGGTCATTGGACACCATCAGGTGACCGAATTCAAGCGGTCTTTGCTCCTTCGATATGAAGCAGGTTACGCATATCCCCTTCCCTGGCCGTGAGATCTGCCAAGGTATATTTGTCCAGCGCCGTGAGGAAGGATTCGAGCGCATCATTGAGCGCAGCATTGAAATCACACATCGACAGCAAGGGGCAATCGTAGCTGCCTTCGTCAAAGCAGTCTGCCAGATGGAAATTCTCCTCAGCCGCCCGGATGATCTGACCCAGCGTGATCTCGGATGTGTCCTTGGCCAGTTTCAATCCGCCATTGCGCCCGCGATGAGTCGTAATAAAGCCATTGGAAACAAGAATGGGCAGAATTTTGAACAGGTGATATTCCGATATCCCGTAAACACGTGCGATTTCACTGACTTTTGCAAATTCTTCTTTCTTGGCCGCACAATACATCAAGATACGAACGGAATAATTGGCCTGCTGTGTCAGTCTCATGATTTCCCACCTGTCCTGCTGGCACCCAAAAAGAAGCGTACCAAAGTTATATTTGTTTAACTAGCTCTTTTCCGCATTTCCTTCAATAGCAATAGGCGAAAATGCCATAGGAACCAATGAATATAATATAGGGATAAAAAAGGCGGCTGCCACGCCAAAAAGCAAGCCTATTCTCTTGATTTGCAAATTGCCGGCCCTGCCTCGGGATCAAGTTCACTGGCCCATCGCAAGGACCATTCTGCCACCGGTTCCAGCAGCGAGAAAAGATCCCTCCCCAATTCGGTAAGGGCATAGCCTTCATCGGTCTTCTCGATCAGACCGGCTTCCCTCAGGTCTTTGGTTCGGCTGTTCAGGATGGAAGGAGAAATGGTTTCGCACTGCTCTTGCAGAGAGCGAAAGGTGGCTGGTCCCTTGCTCAGGTTCCAGATGATGCCCATGGCCCATCGACGCCCGAGCAAATCAAAAGCAGCCATGACCGGAGCCCCTCTCTGGGAGCCCCGGACGGGTTTTCCTGGGCGTGGTATTGCCATGTCTTCCATCCTCGATCCGGTAAGGATCTCCACATTATAGAATGAAAGAAAAAGAAACAACCAGATCGCCAGATGAGGTCAGATTATCCGCGCAGCTTTTCAGCCAGCGAGAGACCGCCAATACCGATATTGTCTGCATCCAGTTGTTCTATGAAAACAATGAAGGACTTCTCTGGAATGCGCGTAATTTCTGCGGCGGATGCGGTTATCTGTTTAATGAATGCATTTTTCTGCTGTTGATCAATCTGATCGGCTCCCAGTGTCATTGTAATGACGGGCATCGTTCTGCTCCTTATGCAAAAGGCAAACAATATATGTTTGCTACAAAAATTGTAGCAAACGAACACTAGCACGCTACAAAAATAGTAGCAAGCAGAAAAGTGCATGACCTTTTCGAATGACATAACCACAGGAAAATTCTGAATCAGCGAGAAATTCTTAGACTTTCTTTTGATTTTTACCGAAATTGATGAGAAAAATTACAGTCATCACCAGATCCGAACAGAAATCACCATAACAAAAACGCATGCCATGCTGAATTATCTTCCCTCTCTGTCCGCCCTGCGCGCCTTTGAAGCAGCGGCCCGGCATCTGAGCTTCACAAAAGCGGCCAGCGAACTTGGCGTCACTCAAAGCGCCATATCAAGACAAATGCGAAGCATGGAAGATCTGTTGGGATTGCGGTTGTTCGAGAGAACCGGTACGGGGCTGGTTCTCACCGAATCCGGCGCCATCTATGCTCACAAGATCCGCACCAAATTGCAGGATATAGAGACAGCCACCCTTGAATTGCTTGCCTACAGGGGACAGGGGGGAGAGCTGACCATTGCCTGCCTGCCCACCCTGGCCGCGCGTTGGCTTGTCCCGCGCCTTACCAAATTCACCACAGCCCATCCCGAGGTGATGATCCAGATCATCACCAAGGTTGAGCCCTTCGATTTCGCGGGTCAGGAAATCGACGCAGCCTTCCATTTTGGAGAAGGTGCCTGGCCAAATGCCCTGACCGATGAATTGATGCCCGAATATATCGCGCCATTGGGCCATCCCGGTTTGCTCGAGGAACTGAAACAGACGAGCCTCCAGGAGCTGCTGCTCACTCATCCCCTTCTTCAGGCCTCCTCAAGGCCTTCGCTATGGTCGCACTGGTTCAGCCAGAAGGGCCTGCATCATCCCAATCCCCATGTTGGTCCGCGATTTGAGCATTTTCACATGGTCGTCCGCGCTGCGGCCGCCAAAATGGGCATCGCAGTGATGCCCCGCCTTCTGGCCGAAGAGGAACTGGCAAGCGGGGAGCTTGTCATGCTCGACAAACAACTGACACCCTCCAATGGCAGTTACTATTTTGTCTATCCGCAAGCCAAACGCGCCAATCCGAATTTGCAGACCTTCCGAACCTGGGTGATGCGCGAGGCCTTGGCTGCCAAGAAAAAGATGAACAGCCAGATCGGATAGGGCTTGGAGAGGCTCCCCGCCTGCAAGCGGACATAAACAAATCTCATGAGGGATTGAAATATCCTCGCTTCTCTCGCCTTCCGGCAGGCTCTACTATTGCGCCCATTGACGCCTCATGAATGGGCATGTTGACTGGGCATCATCAACACTTCAAAGGAGCCGGGCCAATGGCCGCCAAATCAGCCTTCACATGGGATGACCCATTTCTTTTTCGCAGTCAATTGAGCGAAGAGGAACGCATGATCATGGATGCCGCCCGCTCTTATTGCGACGACAGATTGATGCCGCGTGTGCTTGAGGCCAATCGACAGGAAGCATTCGATATCGACATCATGCGCGAGATGGGAGACATGGGATTTCTGGGTCCGACGATCCCGGAAGACTATGGCTGCGCCGGGGTCAATCATGTTGCCTATGGGCTGATTGCACGGGAAATCGAACGCGTGGATTCAGGCTATCGATCAGCCATGTCGGTGCAATCGTCTCTCGTCATGCATCCCATTTTCACCTATGGCACGGAAGAACAGAAACAGGCCTATCTGCCAAAACTCGCATCTGGTGAGCTGATCGGCTGTTTCGGCCTGACCGAACCCGATCACGGCTCGGATCCCGGCTCCATGATCACCCGGGCCGAAAAGGTCGAGGATGGCTATTTGCTCACTGGCGCGAAAATGTGGATCACCAATTCCCCCCTTGCCGACATCGCCATCATCTGGGCCAAATCCGATGCCCATGACGGCAAGATAAAGGGCTTCATCGTCTCGGCAAGATCGGATGGCTATTCTGCGCCCAAAATCGAAGGCAAACTGAGTTTGAGGGGCTCCATTACCGGGGAGATCGTACTCGACAGGGTTTTTGTGCCCGAAAATCACCTGCTACCCAATGTCGAAGGCCTATCAGGACCGTTCGGATGCCTCAACAAGGCCCGTTACGGCATCGCCTGGGGTGTGCTGGGTGCGGCGGAATTCTGCTGGCACGCCGCCCGGCAATATACCCTTGACCGCAAACAGTTCGGCCGCCCGCTCGCCCAGACCCAGCTCATCCAGCTCAAGCTTGCCGACATGCAAACCGAAATTGCCCTCGGTCTGCAAGCTGCCTTGCGTGTCGCCCACATGATGGATGACGGCAATTGCCCGGTTGAAAATGTCTCACTGATCAAACGCAACAATTCCGGCAAGGCGCTTCAAATCGCCCGCATCGCAAGGGATATGCATGGCGGGAATGGCGTGTCGGACGAATATCACGTCATGCGGCATATGGTGAATCTGGAAAGCGTCAACACCTATGAAGGCACGCACGATATCCACGCCCTTATTCTGGGGCGTGCCCAGACCGGACTGCAAGCCTTCTGTTAGCACCCAGAACCAGAAGGCCCTGAAAACAACGGATCAGACATGAGTTTGATCAATGAACCCGCCAAGACGGCCCACCTGATCGCTGATATCAGGACATGACCGAAAAAGAGAAAAGGACAGCGACATGACGCTGACAACTGGAGCATCCCTTTTGGTGGATTGCCTCGTGGAACAAGGGGCCTCAACCATTTTCGGCGTCCCCGGAGAAAGCTATCTGGCGGTGCTGGACGCCATTCATGACGCGCCATCCCTGCGCTATGTCAATGCCCGCCAGGAAGGGGGCGCATCCATGATGGCCGATGCATGGGCAAAGCTGACCGGAGAGGTTGGCCTTTGCATGGTAACCCGCGGCCCCGGCGCCACCAACGCCAGTTCCGGCGTTCATGTCGCCTTTCAGGATTCCTCGCCCATGATCCTGTTGATCGGGCAGGTCGCCAGCGACCAGATCGAACGCGAGGCCTTCCAGGAAATTGACTACCGGCGCATGTATGGGCAACTGGCCAAATGGGTCGCCCAGATTGATGAGCCTGAAAGGATCCCTGAATATATCGCGCGTGCCTACCGCACCGCTCTTTCGGGACGTCCCGGCCCCGTTGTCCTTGCCTTGCCTGAAGACATGCTGGTCAAACAGGTCGAGAAACCGGCCCGGTTGCCCACAAGGGCAAAAGCTGCTGACAGTGCACCATCGCCCGAAGCCATGGACGAGTTGAAACAGCGCCTCAGCCAAGCCGAGCGCCCTTTCATGATCGTGGGCGGCGGTGGCTGGTCGCAGGCCGCAAAGGACGCCGTCACCCGATTTGCCGAACGAAATGACCTGCCTGTCGGAGTGTCCTTCCGCTGTCAGGACTATTTCCCGAACACCCATCCCAACTTCGCCGGTCATGTCGGCATTGGCATTGACCCGGCGTTGGCGGCACGGATCAAGCAGAGTGATCTCTTGTTGGTGCTGGGTGCGCGGCTTGGTGAAATGACCACTTCCGGTTATAGCCTCATCGAAACACCGGTCCCCAGCCAGCAGCTCATCCATATTCATGCAGACCCCGAAGAACTGGGCCGCGTCTATCAGCCAGACCTTGCCATAGCTGCCCGCCATGAAACCATGGCTTTGCTACTCGGTGCGCTTGAGCCTGTCCGCAAGGCAACCGATCCAGCTTGGGTTTCCGGCGCCCATGCCGGTTACGAGGCTTTCAGCACCATCCCGGAAAGAAAACTTCCCGGCGATGTGCAATTGGCCGAGATCATGCAGTATATCGATGCCAATACCCCCGACAATACCGTCTACACCAATGGCGCTGGCAACTATGCAATCTGGCTTCACCGCTTCATCAAATATCGCGGATGGCGCACACAGCTTGCCTCCACGTGCGGCTCGATGGGCTACGGCATGCCTGCGGTCGCCGCCGCTGCCATTCAAGACCCGAACCGCCCCGCCATCTGTTTTGCCGGAGATGGCTGCTTCCAGATGACCTGTCAGGAATTTGCCACTGCCGCGCAGGAAGGTGCGCCGATCAAGGTGATCGTGGTCAACAACTCCATGTATGGCACCATCCGCATGCATCAGGAACGGGAATATCCGACCCGCGTATCCGGCACAGCCCTGTCGAACCCGGACTTTGCAGCCATGGCCCGAGCCATGGGTGGCCACGCGGAAAAGGTTGTCAAAACCGAAGAGTTCCCCGCCGCCTTCGAGCGCATGATGGGCCATGACGGCCCGGCACTCATCGAAGTCATCACAGATCCGCGCGCACTGACCCCTGTCAAAACCATCGATGACTTCCGCAACAAAAGCTGAAAACGCAGCTTGAAAATCGCCATGAAATGAAAAAAGAGGGGGGCTCAACGCCCCCCTTTGTGTTATCAGTGCAGCAATCCAGCGGATTTTTACACAAGAAAATTGGAAATGCGACGTTAGTTTTGGCTGCATTGACCCGACAAGATGTGCAACAAATGCGCCCCGAGACCCTTATTTCGGCTCATGCAGCCGCTTAGACCCAGACGGTTGGGGAGACCTGAGATGAAACAACCTGCACCAAAATGGATTATGGCCCTTTGCCTGTCGGTTTGCCTGTTTGCCCCGGACGCAGGGGCTGCACAATCCGACCTAACCTTGGGCATACGCCTCGAGCCGCCCCATCTGGACCCCACAGCGGGAGCGGCCGCCGCCATCGATGAGATCACCTACGCAAACATTTTTGAAGGCCTGACCCGGATCGACGAAACAGGTGCGGTAAAGCCCGCTCTGGCAAAAAGCTGGTCAATTTCCGAAGACGGCCTGACCTACACCTTCAGCTTGCAACAGAATGTCAAATTCCATGATGGAACCGACTTCGAAGCGAGCGACGTGGTCTTCTCTCTGGATCGGGCACGGGGTGAGTCTTCCGTCAACGCCCAGAAGGCGCTGTTCGAGCCCATCGAGCAGGTAACAGCAGAAGACAAATACACGGTCAAGATGACATTGAAACGCCCGACCGGAGCCATGTTGTTCAATCTGGGCTGGGGTGACGCGATCATGGTTGCTCCCGAAAGCGCCGAGACCAACAAGGCCAATCCGATCGGAACCGGCCCCTTCAAACTGGCAAAATGGGTCAAGGGCGATTCCATCACGCTTGCAAAAAACCCAGACTATTGGGGCACGCCTGCCAAGCTGGAAAAGGCCACCTTCAAGATCGTCGCTGACGCCGCAGCAAGCCTTTCGGCCTTGATGGCAGGCGATGTCGATGCTTTCCCGATTTTCCCGGCCCCCGAAATGCTCACCTCCATTGAAGCGGATCCACGTTTCAAGGTCGTCATCGGCACAACAGAAGGCGAAACCATTCTGGCCACCAACAATGCCGAGCAACATTTCAAGGATGTACGGGTGCGCAAGGCAATGGCACACGCCATCAACCGGCAAGCTTTGATTGATGGTGCCATGTTCGGCTACGGCACCCCGATCGGCTCGCACTTCGCGCCACACAATCCAGCTTATGTCGATTTGTCCAAGGTCTATGATTATGACCTCGACAAGGCCAGGGCCCTTCTCAAGGAAGCCGGATATGAGGCTGGCTTCTCGGCGCGCCTGTTCCTGCCTCCAACCGATTATGCCCGCCGTTCCGGCCTTATCATCGCATCGGACCTGAAGAAAATCGGCATTGATCTTGAAATCATCAATGTTGAATGGGCCCAGTGGCTCAAGCAGGTCTTCAAAGACAAAGACTATGATCTGACCATCATCTCTCACACCGAGCCGATGGACATCGATATCTATGCTCGTGATGATTATTACTTCAATTATCACAATGCGGACTTCAACAAGATCATCACGGACCTCAACGCAACCGCCGATGTTGCCAAGAGGACAGAGCTTTTGCATCAGGCACAGAAGAAACTCAATGACGATGCTGTCAACGGTTTCCTCTTCCAGCTTGCAAAAACCGGCGTCTGGAATGCCAGGATCAAGGGTCTTTGGGCCAATGCACCAATTCAGGCCAATGATTTAACTGCCGTGGAATGGATGGACTAAAGCAAATTTTCGCGCTAAAAGGCGTCCGGGTATGGCAGCACAATCTGCCATACCCTTTTTCACAAAAGCGTCTGGCACATGATGCCAGAACCCTGGTCCGTGCGTCATGTTTGTCTATACCCTGCGCCGCTTTGTTTCCCTCTGCATAACGCTTGCGGCCGCATCCCTGTTTGTCTTTGCCGTGATGGAAATTCTCCCCGGCGATCCGGCCGAATTGATATTGGGCATCAACGCACAAGAAGACACGCTTGCCGCCTTGCGTGAACAGCTCGGGCTCAACCTTCCCCTGATCCATCGATACTGGCTCTGGATCTCGGGGATGTTTCAGGGTGATTTCGGTACCAGCTACACCTATTCAGTTCCGGTGACCGAACTGATCGGAGCAAGACTGACCATCTCCCTGCCGCTTGCCCTCATGGCCCTGTTCCTCTCCACCATTCTTGCCCTTCCGCTCGGCATTGTCGCAGCGGCCAATCATTCCAAATGGCAGGATATCTCGCTCATAGGCGCAACACAGATCGGCATCGCCGTACCCAATTTCTGGTTTGCAATGCTGCTCGTTCTGGTCTTTGCCGTTACACTGCACTGGTTTCCCTCGGGCGGCTTTCCCGGCTGGGATGCGGGATTCTGGCAAGCCTTGAAAGCTCTACTGCTGCCAGCAATTGCCCTTGCCCTGCCTCAAGCCTCAATCCTCGTGCGCATCATGCGTTCCTCGATGCTCGATGTGCTGCATGAAGACTATATGCGCACGGCCCGTGCAAAGGGTCTCAACTTGCGTCAAACCCTTGCCCGCCACGGCCTTCGCAATGCCCTCATTCCGGTGGTCACGATCCTGGGCCTGCAATTCTCTTTCCTGCTTGCCGGAACCGTCATCATTGAAAATGTCTTTTCCCTGCCAGGTGTTGGTCGCCTTGTCTTTCAGGCCATCAATCAGCGCGATCTCATAACCGTCAAGGCCGTCATCATCCTGCTTGTGGCAACCGTCATCACCGTCAATTTTCTGGTCGACGTCGCCTACGGACTGATCGACCCAAGACTCCACGGAAAGAGAAGCGCATGAACAAGCCACGCCTCTTTTCTTCACCATCCGACAGGGGTCATGGCTTCTTCGCTCGAGGCCTACACTCGCCTTCCTTCGTCATTGGCGGTCTGATCACGCTTTTCTTTGTCGCTCTGGCGCTCTTGTCCTTTGTCTGGACGCCCCATGATGCGCTCTCGGTCAACATCGCTGACCGGCTCAAACCCATGAGCAGCACCTATTGGCTCGGCACCGACCAATATGGCCATGATCTTTTTTCCATGATCATGCTCGGTGCACGAAATTCCATCGCAGTGGCTCTTGTCGCGGTGGGAATCGGTGCAGGCATCGGTGTCCCGCTTGGCACCTGGGCAGCAGCAAAAGGCGGATGGATGGACGAATCCATCATGCGCCTTGGGGATTTCATTTTTGCCTTTCCTGCAATCATTTCAGCGATCATGATAACCGCCCTTGCCGGTCCCGGAGCGATCAATGCGATCATCGCCATCGGTATTTTCAATATTCCGGTTTTTGCCCGTCTGTCTCGTGGTGCGGCGCTCAGCCTCTGGACGCGCGAGTTCATTTTCGCCGCCCGCCTCTCCGGCAAGGGCTCGATCCGCATCACCATCGAGCATATTCTGCCCAATATCGCCAACCTTCTCATCGTACAGGGCACGATCCAATTCTCGCTCGGAATACTGGCTGAAGCGGGCCTGTCCTATGTTGGCCTTGGCACCCAGCCCCCCATGCCCAGTTGGGGTCAGATGCTGTCCGAAGCCCAGACATGGCTGATGATGGCACCTCAACTGGCGATTATCCCCGGCCTTGCGATTATCCTGACCGTGCTCGGTCTCAATCTGCTCGGCGACGGTCTCAGAGACATGCTGGATCCGAAAATCCGCTCAAGTCTCGATATCGGTGGGAGCAAGGCGTCATGACCCTTTTGCAACTCACCAATCTTTCGCTTTCCATTGCTGGCAAGCCGATCCTGAAAGACATCTCATTTTCGCTTGATGCTGGCCAATGCCTTGGACTGGTAGGTGAATCCGGCTCAGGCAAAAGCCTCACGGCACTCTCGATCATGCAACTGCTGCCAAACCGCAGCTCCCTTGTCGGCTCGATAGATCTTGTCGGAGATGACCTTGTCGGTCTTTCCGAGCAGGCACTTTGTCGACGACGCGGCAATGTCATGGGCATGATTTTCCAGGAGCCGATGACCGCGCTCAACCCGTTAAAGACAATCGGTGCCCAGGTGGAGGAATGCATCCGGCTGCACGCATCGGTAACCCGGCATGAAGCCGAAGAACTCGCCATCAAACAGCTCCAGCGCGTCGGCCTTGATACATCCCGCACATCGCCGGATCGCTTCCCCCATCAGTTGTCCGGCGGCCAGCGTCAGCGCGCCATCATCGCCATGGCGATTGCCATGCAGCCAAGCCTTGTCATCGCCGACGAGCCAACCACGGCCCTTGACGTCACATCGCAGGCAGAAATCCTGGCACTGCTCAAAGAACTTATGCTGGAAGATCGGTCAGCCCTCATCCTGATTTCCCACGACCTTGCCGTGGTGGCGGACATGGCCGACAAAATCGCCATCATGAAAGATGGAGCGATTGTCGAGGCCGGTCCCCTTCCTGCCCTGTTCAATGAGTTGAACCACCCCTATAGCAAAGGCCTTTTTGCCGCCTCGACTCATAAGCCGACACGCAAGAAACCACCCCTGTTCAGCGACGCACCATCGCTTGAACAGCAAAAGCCCATCCTTGACGCAAAAAAGATCGTGCGATCCTACCCGCTGCCACGCAGCTTTCCCTATCTTGAACGATCTGTCACCCGCGCCGTCGACGAGGTGGACCTGACCATTTACCAGGGCCAGAGCGTCGGGTTGGTGGGTGAGTCAGGCTGCGGGAAGTCCACTCTTGCCCGCACGCTTCTGGGGCTTGAGAAGCCCCAGGATGGCACCGTCCGTATCGGCAGACACGATCCTTATGCAGCAGGCAAGGAAGATCTTCTCAATGTCCGCAAGGATATTCAGATTGTCTTTCAGGATCCCAATGGGTCTTTCAATCCACGCCACAAGATCGGCCAATCGATAGCCGAACCCCTTCATCTTTATCGCAACAGCCTCAGCAGGTCCGAACGCGATGCCCGTATTCTCGCGAGCCTCGAACAGGTTGGCCTTGATGCAAGCGACGCGGAAAAATACCCTCATGAATTCTCGGGTGGTCAACGGCAACGTCTGGCCCTCGCACGGGCTCTCATAACAAAACCGAAAATCATCATTGCCGATGAACCGGTTTCCGCACTTGACGTTTCCATCCGGGCTCAGATTCTGGACCTCTTCGCAGATCTGCGAGACAGGCTGAACCTTGCCTACCTCTTCATCAGCCACGACCTGTCAGTCGTTCGCGCGATAACTGACGAAGTCATGGTGATGTATCGCGGCAAGATCGTCGAGCGCGGCAGGACCGAGGACATTTTTTCAGCGCCCCAAAATGCCTACACCCAGACGCTCATGAACGCGGCCCCCAACTTGATGGACGCAATAGACAAGCGGCAGCGCGAACAAAAAGACCCACCGGCAAAGTGACCGGCAGGCCTTGATAACAAGTCAATTGCTCGCAGACATGACGAGACGATCAGCAGGATACGAGACAAAAATGACTGAGCATCAACATAAGATTTTGTTGGACACCATACTCGACATTCAGTATCGCGAAGAGAAGGGTGAAGATATCGCTCTTGCGCTTGCCGAACTCTATCAATTGGCAGGAAGTCTCGACTTCCCAGACGAAGAGTTTGATCTCGTTTTTGAAAAATCAGAGGCATTAAGAGGATTACATACATAAAAAAGACCCACCGGCAAAGTGACCGGCAGGCCTTGATAACAAGCTGAGCATGATAACCCTATGCCGGCTTACACCATGCGATAGGCTTTGAGACGATCAAGGATCGCAGGGTCTCCCTCTCCGCGTTCGGCGGATTTGACCGCAGGCGCAAGCTTGTTGGCCAGTTCCTTGCCAAGCTCCACACCCCACTGGTCATAAGAGTTGATGCCCCAGACAACGCCCTGAACAAACACCTTCTGTTCGTAAAGAGCGATCAGTCGACCAAGCATTTTTGGTGTCAGCTGGTCATAAAACAACAGCGAACTTGGACGGTTGCCCGGGAAAACCTTGTGCGGAGCAAGAAGGGCTGCGGCATCTTCAGATTTGCCCGACGCCAACAATTGGGCGCGGGCTTCCTCTTCGGTCCGCCCCATGGCCAATGCCTCGACCTGCGCGAAACAGTTGGAAAGCAGCAATTCATGCTGTCCAGTGTCCGCATCCGTGGGATTGGCGGCAACCATGAATTCACACGGAATGATGTCATGACCCTGATGCAGTTCCTGATAGAAGGCATGCTGGCCATTGGTTCCCGCAGCCCCCCAAATAACAGGTCCGGTCGCACGCAGAATGTCCGATCCATCTCGGCGAACCCGCTTGCCGTTTGACTCCATATCAAGCTGTTGCAAGAAGGCGGAGAAATATTCAAGCCGCTGGTCATATGGCAATACGGCCATGGACGAACAGCTCCAGACATTGCGATACCACAAGCCAAGTGCAGCAAGCAACATCGGGATATTTTCCCTGAACGGGGCCGTTCCAAAATGCTCATCCATCGCATTGGCACCGGCGAGGAAGTCTTCAAAGCCGTCCGGACCGATAGCAATCATCACCGGCAGACCAATGGCAGACCAGACCGAGTAGCGCCCGCCGACCCAGTCCCAGAATTCGAACATTCGCTCGGAGCTGATGCCGAAGCCTTCAACGCCTTCCTTGTTGGTGGAAAGGGCCGCGAAATGCGCACCAACCGCATCGTCCCCCAAAGCGGAGACAAGCCAGGCCTTGGCCGCTCTTGCATTGGTCATGGTTTCCTGAGTGGTGAAGGTCTTGGAGGCAACAAGGAACAGGGTCCGCGCCGGGTCCAGAAGCTTGAGCGTATCGCCCATATGGGCGCCGTCAACGTTGGACACGAAATGCACATTCGGGCCATCATGGAAAGCGGCAAGCGCCCTGGTCACCATGTGAGGGCCTAGATCAGAGCCCCCGATTCCGATATTGACCACATCGGTAAAGGGCTTTCCGTCAGAGGCGGCAATCGAACCATCACGAACGCCTTCTGCGAAGGCATAAAGCCGATTTTTGACAGCGTTGATGTCGGCCGCAACCATCTGTCCATTGACCTGCAAGTCATCGGAGACGCTGCCACGAAGAGCGATATGCAACACCGAGCGATTTTCTGTATTGTTGATCGCGACGCCCGACTTCATGTCCTGAAAGCGCTCTGCCACACCTGCTTGCAACAGAAGATTCTCCAAAAGCAGCAGCGTCTTGTCATTCACATAGTTGCGTGAGTAATCCAGCGTCAAACACTCATCCATCTGTGCTGAATAGCGATCAAATCGCGCCGGATCCTCGGCAAAGGCCTTCCGCAGGTGAAAGTCAGCGAAATCCTGACGATGGCGGACCAGATCGGACCAAACAACTTCCAATGAGCTCATCTTGCTACCCCAATACGTAAAAAAGACATTATCTCTCCCTCTATTAGCCTGACTATGTGACGCTGTCATATGAGATCGGTCAACAGGGAGCCCTAAAGAAAACTTTTCCACTCAAGCAAGGTCAATCCGTTGACGAAAAGAGGGAGCCGGCGGATTTTATTTCTTGATTTAAAAAGTCTTCTATTTGTGTTTCTGTTGATCCTGATTGTATGATGCAGACATATCGAATCGCACGGTAAAGACGAAAGACAAGAGCAAAAGCTGCTTTGCATGAGCGGCGGGAGAGCTTAATGCGCAATATCATTATTTCCCTTCTCTCGACTATTTTCCTCATCCTGCTCGCTCTGGTCTTCCTCCCCTTCTTCCTTTCAACCGACTATCTCAAGACGCAAGTGGAAGACTTCGTCAAGAAACAATCGGGCATGACGCTTGATATCGGCGGGGATGTCTCCCTCTCCTTTATCACCGGTGTCAAGCTTTCCGCAGAAGCCGTTTCTCTGGAAGACAAACAGAATAAGCCGATCTTTTCTGTCGAACGCCTCGACTTCGGCCTTGCTCTCTCCCCATTGCTTTCGGGCAAAGCCGATGTCACCGGCATCGCGCTGACGCGACCCTTGTTCACCATCAGCCAAGCCAGCGACACGTTGCCTCAAACAGGCGGCCAGCAAGGAAAAGAGCCCCCCTCGGCATCGACGAATGTGTCCACCTCGAAAGACACGCCCGCCACAACGGCCGACGGCCAAGATGACGAAATCGACTTGTCCGCGTTAAGCCTTCGCCAGATTTTGGTCAGTGATGCGATGATTGTGAGTGTCGATGAAGGCGGCCATAGCACAACTCTGGCATCCAACCTTGATGCCAATATCCGGATACCCGACTTTGCAGCTCTGGCAGAACTCGAGATCAGCTTCACCTATCGGGGCAACAAACTCACCCTTGATGGAACGCTTGATAATCCGGCAAACGCAATCAATAAACGACGCGCTCGCTTTGAGCTTGATGTATCGGCAGAGGCGCTCCGCCTGAAGGCCATTGGAGATGTAGACTTGGGCTCCGAACAATGGCTGGTCGCCAACTATGCGGCCAATTCAAGCAATGTCACTCAATTGTTGAGCTGGCTGGACGTCGGATCTGATGTCCTTGACATCGGAACCGCAAGCCTTGAAGGCTCCCTGCTTGCACAAAATGATGAAATCCGCCTTCCCAGCCTGTCGCTCTCGCTGGACAAGCAGACCGTCAAGGCAGCCGCCCGCATCTTTACCTCGAGCAAGCTTGCAAGGCCCTTTGTCAGGCTCGCTCTGCTCGGCTCGGTCTTGAATTTCGACGAAATCTTGCCAAAGACGTCAGGCCAGCAAAGCAAGAAAAGCGCTTCCATCGCTCCCGTTGCCAACCGGTCCTTGATCGCGGCTCACGCACAAACCATCACGGAAACCCTCAAGAGCCAACAAGCAGGAAGTACCACACCGGATCTGTCTGTCCTCACCCGGTTCGACGGAACCCTCGATCTGCGCTCCGGTCGTGTGGTCTATCAAGGCAAGTCCATTCGCCAGTTGAAACTGCTGGCCCAGCTCATAGATGGTCAGCTTGACCTTGATATCAAATCGGCCAATCTGGCCAAAGGCAATATCAAGGCAAATGTGAAGGGAAATATCAATCAACTGGTCTGGACAGGCACACTCAACGCGCGCGAACTTGACTTGACCGAAATTGCCGCGCTCGCAGGGCAGAAAAGCCCGCTTCTGGGCCAGATCTCGACCGATGTCAATTTCGCAGCTCAGGGGCTGGACGCCAAAACGATTCTCGCCAAAGGCAACCTCGCCGGTATTCTTTCCCTGAGCAAGGGCGAACTGGCACCCGAAATTCTGAAAGCGGCCAATCTCAACGGCAAGAATGACAAGCCATCGAACATTTCGGGCCGGATCACAATCGCCAATCTCGATGACCCCGTTGACATCTCCGGCAACCTCAAATGGCGCGGCGAAGCGATCCGTTTTGCAAGCACCGTGGGATTGGGCGAAGCCTTGAACGGAACGGCGATCCCGGCAAGTGTTTCCCTTGATAGCAAGCCCTTGTCGATATTGCTCGCTGGCAAGTTCGACCCGAACAAGCTGAGCCTTACGGGCAGCAAGCTGACGGTCAACACCAAATCGAGCAAAAATCTGCTTGCCTGGCTGGGGCAAAAGGTCAATTCCGGCACCCCCGACATGCCCGTCCGCTTTTCAACCAACCTTGCGCTTGACAGCCAGACCTCGAACCTGACAAATCTTTCTCTTGTAATGGGACAGTCCAAAGGGGCCGGCAATATCACATACAAAGCTGGTAGCATTCCAACAATCACCGGCAAACTCGCCTTTGACAAGCTCGATGTGACGCCCCTGATGGGCGTTGGAACATCGCAAGGACGAACCACAAGCGCCAGCGCATCGTCAAGCAAGGCCAAAGCAACCCCCGGCAAATCGAGCAAAACGGCAACACAATCCAGTTCCACAAGCTGGGACAACAGCCCGATCGATTTTTCAGGGCTCAACACCGTCAATGCCGATTTCACCATCTCGACAAAATCGCTGATTGCGAGGGACATCGTAACCGGTGCGGTCAATCTCAAAACCACATTGCAGAATGGCAAGCTCGCCTCATCTCTGACAAAACTGAACCTCTACAAGGGAACCGGCAACGGAGAGGTTACAATCGATGCGACGTCCAAACCGGAGAAAATGACCGCCAAGTTCGATTTCGCAAATCTTGACATGAAGCCTTTCCTCACAGACTCGATCAGCCTGGATGCCCTGAGCGGTAGAGGCAAGACAAGCATCAACATGAAAAGCCAGGGATCCAGTCAGTTGGCTCTGATCAAGGCTCTTAATGGCACTGCCAATATCGAAATGAGCGATGGCCAGATAAACGGCATCAACATTCCGCAAATGCTGCGCAGCCTTCAGTCCAACATTCTTGAGGGCTGGTCTTCAAGCAAAGCCCAAAGCACGGATTTCTCGGCTCTGACGGCAAGCTTCAAGATCACGAACGGCATCGCGGCAAATTCGGACCTGTCGATCCTCAGTCCGCTGTTTCGCCTGTCTGGCGAGGGCTCGATCGATTTGCCCCAGCAACGGATCGATTATAAGACAACACCGAAAGTCGTGTCGAAATTGCGTGGTCAGGGCGGGCCGGTCAACACCAAGGGCGTTCCCATTCCGATCATCATCAAGGGCAAGCTGGCCAAGCCGCGTATCTATCCCGACATCAAGGGAATCCTCGAAAATCCGCAAGCGATCCTCGAAGGCCTCAATGAAATGGGAAGCGCCGGAAAAGCGGCATCCAAAGGCGTGAAGAAGCTTGAGAAAACCGTCAACAAGGAGCTGAAAAAGCAATCGGAAAAACTTGGAATTGATCTCAACAAGATCATTCAGTTGCCAACGCAGAACAACAACAAAAAGAACCAGAGCCTGGAACAACAACTGCTGAAAGGCATCACCAAGGGCTTGTTCTAGAACAAGCCGGCGTCCGCAAATCGATCAGCCAGCCAACCGGCTGGCGGCATTTGCCTTGGCCAAAGGACCTGCGGTTTCCGGCCACAGAACACGGAAGGCACGATGCGCATGATGCGCATGTTGCTTTGGCTCGCCTCCTTTGTCCGCTCTGCCTGATCTTCCCCTCCTCCTCGCGCTCTGTCCTTTTGAAAGCCCCCATGGTCATCCCGTCTTGTGGAACCTGTTGCCAACAGCACCTTCTTTCGAGACTCACCAATCCCACTGCAACCAAATCAACCTCCGAAAGACGCATTCACACTGTCATTTTGCACAAACACTCTATACAAATTTTGTAGTATTCTGACATTTTTATCAAAGATTATGCCTTTTCTCTGACAACCGCCTCCTGTCTATTAGCGCCAGACATGAGCAGCTTCAGGGATCCTTCTGATGAAACCAACCACCCAAAGTGACGAAAAATCCGTATCGACAATAGCCCTGCTCGGCGTTCCCGTTCAGGATGGAACCCACGAAAAAGGGTGTTTGATGGGCCCGGCAGCCCTACGCACGGCGGGCATCGTTGAAACGCTTGAGCGCCTTGGCTTTGCTTGTGTCGATCATGGTGATCTTCATCCACCCTCCGTCGTCCCCGACATTGCTATTGATGGCAAAGCCAACAATGCCGGACGCATCGCAAGCTGGACGCGTGCGCTTGCCGACAAGGCCTATGACTTGGCCAAGACCGGTTTTCCGCTCTTCATGGGCGGCGATCATTCGCTTTCCATGGGATCGGTTTCCGGCATCGCCCAATATGCCTTCGAGCAACAAAGACCGCTCTATGTTCTTTGGCTGGACGCTCATACCGATTTCAACACGCCTCTCAGCTCCGAGACAGGCAATATGCACGGTATGCCGGTTGCCGCCTTTTGCGGTCTTGAAGAGCTGGCCCCGCTCTACACCGCTCCTCTGGCAAATCCTGTCAAGACAAGTCAGGTCCACATGATGGGCATCCGCAGCGTCGATAGCAAAGAACGTGAGCTGCTCAAGCAGAACAATGTCAGAGTAAGCGACATGCGCATCCTGGATGAAGTCGGCATCGTCCGCCCCTTGATGGAACTGATCGACGAAGTTCTGGCCCGCAATGCCATGCTCCACGTAAGTCTGGATGTTGACTTCCTGGATCCCGAGATCGCGCCTGCGGTGGGAACGACCGTTCCCGGAGGCGCAACCTTTCGCGAGGCACATCTGATCATGGAGCTCCTGCATGAAAGTGCCTGTGTAACCTCACTCGATCTCGTTGAACTCAATCCCTTTCTTGATCACCGTGGCAAAACCGCAGAGCTCTTGACCGATTTGACAGCCTCCCTGTTCGGACGGAAGATTTTCGACCGCCCGACACGGCGTCCAAGACCGCAGACCTGATGCTTTCAACAGTTGCGTCTCCCAAGAAGCAAACTGTGCCTATGGCTTAACTGGACAGACATCATTTGATGCTAATAAGCTGTGATAGACATAAGACCACCCGCTTCTGATTTTCCATGACAAACGGACAAGAGCCGGCGGTCTGACCACCAGGACCCAACGGCTTAAGGAAATGCGGTCATGCATGACGAAGAAACCAATGTCGATAACTCCCCCTTGCGAATTGCTCTGGTCGCCCATGACGCAAAAAAAGATGATCTGATCAAATGGATCGGAGAGCATCTGAACTTGCTGAGAAAAGCCGAGTTTGTGGGCACGGGCACGACCGGCGGGCGCATTCTCGACGCCTATCCCGAACTCAATCTCAGACCGCTCTTCTCGGGACCACTGGGAGGCGACCAACAGATCGGAGCGATGATTGCCGAAGGCAAGCTTGACGGTCTGATTTTCTTTGTCGATCCCCTGTCCCCAATGCCTCATGACGTTGACGTCAAGGCCCTTAACCGCCTCGCAGTGGTCTATGACCTGCCAATGGCCCAGAGCCCGAGCACGGCAAATATGGTCATCCGCGGCTTGATGCTGAAAAAATACGGCACCCTTGATTTTGCTTGAAAATCAAGCCTGTAGGCTCAGAAAAATCGAAACCGCCTCCCATCGCAACGAGGCGGTTTTTTTGCATTCAGGCAAAGGCTTGATAGAAGGCTGTTGACAGGCTTCCACAGGAGGGAGGCGCCAGACCTCACCGCACGCCAGCTTCATTTACGCTTTGTTATTCATAATCAAAAAAACAGCAAATTCAGCCGTCACCCAAAAGATTGCTAAATCTTTCATTTCTATAGTGACCTCAACAAGATAAATCTATCTTCAGGTCGGAAATGAAGCGGTTATTTTTCTATCGGACATTGGCATTATTGGCGATTTTCCTAAGCTGCGCCTTTGCTTGGGAAATGGGTGCCTTCATGCATATCGATAACGCCATAGCCGAAAAGCGCATGTCAGCAAAATCACATGCTGCATCGGGCAAGATCGCACTGCTTGAGATCGACAACAAAAGCCTGACGTCAATCGGTGTCTGGCCATGGAACAGATCCATATATGCCGACATTATCAAGAAGTCCTTCGAGGCAGGGGCCGAAGAGCTTGCCTTCGATATAGACTTCTCCTCTCATTCCACCGACCGCGCCGACAGTAAGTTCGCCAAAGCGCTTGAAGAGGCCAGCGGGCCCGTAACACTGGCTGTCTTCCAGCAATATTCGACATCGGAAATTGCCGATACCCGGTTGCAAACAAATCGCCCGATCGACAAGCTGGCAGATGTTGCCTGGCTCGCAACAGTGAATGTGATTGCAGACGCAGACGGCCTTGTCAGGTCAATTCCTCTTGGTCAGCAAACAGACGGGGAACTGGTTCCATCGCTGACAAGCGTACTGGGTGGAGTTCAGGACATTACAGCCTCCACGCATCTGATCAACTACGACATCGACCCCGAAACAATCCCGACTTATTCCATAATCGACTTGCTTGAAGGCAGCCTGCCCGCTGATGTCCTGAAAAATCGCAAAGTCCTGATTGGGGCCGGAGCAGCGGAGCTACGCGACACCATGGCAGTCCCCGTCTACGGGGTTTTATCAGGACCAAAATTGCAAATATTGGCGGCGGAGAATCTCATTCAGAACACGAGTCTTCACGAGATTTCCCAAAGGTGGCTCTATTATGCCGCAGGTCTGGGTTGCCTGCCGATATTTCTGTTTTTCATGGTTCGCCATGTCAAGAATATCACCCGCATCCTGGGGCTATTGTTGCTCTCTGCATGCGTTGAACTGGTTGGTTACTGGCTCTATTCAGACTATCACCTGCTTTTGCAAACAGCGATGATCCAGATCTTTCTGATTTCATCGGGTATCATCCTGATGATCACGGAAATCAGCTTCAAATCGCTGATGCTCAATTTGTCGCACAAGCACAATAAAAGCATCTCTGCCTTCCTTGAAACGATCATTGAAGACAACTTGTCAGGCATCATCATCGTCAGCGAGGAAAATAGGATCATTGGCATCAGCCGACATGCCATAGAAATGCTATCTTCCCTCGGTTACGAGCCCGCCAGGAATGACAAATACACCGAAGTGCTGCCGTGGGAATTCGGACACAAAATTCAACAGTGCCTCAAGGACGGAGAGAATTGCCACATCCCCGACGCACTGCAAATCGAGAAAATCGAACGCCATGGTGAAACCCGCTATTTCGAATTCACCATAACACCATCCTCTTTCATGCAGGGAAACGACGACGAGGAAACCAGCAACAGGGTGGCCACCCTGCTGTTTCACGATGTCACCGAGACGCAGCTCAAGCAGATCCATCTTGAATATCTGGCAGATCATGATCCTGTCACTGATCTGCTCAATATCAATGGCTTCACCAATGAGGTAGAGGCACTCGTCACAAGCAAAGCAGCACGCCGCGCCAGTATCTTTGTCTGTCAGGGGCGCAGGCTGGAAAAAGTGTATCAGACCCTTGGTGAAGACTATCACGACCAGCTGCTTCACAAAATGGGCGAGGCATTGAGCGCGCTGGACGCGTTTGATGTCGTGGGCAATGTCGATCACAAGAAATTCATGCTTTGCAAACTCGATTGCAGCCCGAGAGATCATGCAGATCTCATCGCCAGGATCAGAGAGTGCCTCGAGACACCATTCTCGGTGAGAGGTCACAACATCATTGTGAACGGCCATATCGGCATCGCTACATTCTACTCCGATGACGAACAGGTAACGCGCACCATCGATGACGCGGTTCTTGCGCTCAGCGATGCTATCGCGACGGGTGAAACATTCCGCCATTACACAGCCAAATTAAAACAGGAAGCGGACAAGAGCCGGGCACTGGAAGGCGAAATCATCGGGGCCTTGGAGCGAAACGAATTCGAGCTTCGCTATCAGCCCCAGACGGATCTGGCAACGGGCGAAACCATCGGCTGTGAAGCGCTTATACGGTGGAACCACAAGGAGTTCGGCCTGATCAGACCGGACCTTTTCATTCCACTGCTGGAGGAAACGGGAAAAATCGTCGACATTGGTCGCTGGATCATCAGAACGGCCTGCAAGGACGCGGAAAACTGGCCAAAGCCGGTGACGGTAGCCGTCAACGTGTCAGCGGTCCAATTCTAACACTCCGACGTTCTTGCCGACATTAACAATGCTTTGAAAACATCGCATTTGCCCAGCAACCGCCTTCATATTGAAATCACCGAGTCTCTTTTCATCGCAGATCCCGAAACCATCATCTCGGCGTTGAACACCATCAACCAAAGCGGCATCAAGATCGCTCTTGATGATTTTGGCACAGGCTATTCATCGCTCAGCTACATCCATCAATTCCCACTCGACAAGATCAAGATCGATCGGGCCTTCGTGAAAGATCTGCCCGACTCGGTGGATTCCATGGCCGTCATCAATTCGGTCACATCGCTGGCGCGCGGATTTGACCTTACCATCATTGCTGAAGGCATCGAAACCCAGGCGCAGGCAGATGTCCTTCACGCTTCGGGTTGCCATACAGGGCAAGGATATTTCTACGGCAAGCCAATGACATCCGATGAGTTTGCGAACTATTTGGCACTCCAGATGGGTCAGCTGGACAAAATCGACAAGCGTCTGGTTGGCTGAAGCAAGGTGCGTCAAGCCCGACGCACAAAGAGAGACCTGCTCCATGATAAAAGAGCAAACGGAAGCTCACTGAGCATGGCAACGGTCCAAATCAAACCGATCTCATGCGGCTGTAAACAGCGATTGACCCCCACAGAATCAGAAGTTGAGAAAAAGTAGTCAACAATCAACAACTTGATAAAACTTCCCAAATTTCATTTTATAAAATGCCAAACACATCAGAATAAGTGAAATTCACTTTATACCCTGTGGATCTTTGGTAGTATCACGGTATCCAAGACAAATCACAATATGATTTTCTCAAGATTGGGATTCTATCGAGACCTGAATCGTCTTGATTTTAGTCGCCCATAGTTTGCTTCGACGACCAAACACAAGCTCCGGTAAACATGAATGCCAGAAAAACTATTTAGAGAAAATATGGACACTACAGTCCTTAAGAATATGGCCAATATTGCTCCACAGGCTGCAAATCTTCTCAAGGTTATCGGGCATGATGGCCGATTGATGATCTTGTGTCATTTGGCTTCTGGAGAAAAATCCGTCACAGAACTTGAAGAACTACTATCAGCAAGACAGGCTGCGGTGTCACAGCAACTTTCGCGCTTGCGGCTGGAAGGTCTCATCGAGTCAAGAAGAGAAGGTAAATCGATTTACTACAATCTATCGGACAATCGCGCACGGCAAATCATGTGCACAGTCTATAATCTATTCTATCAGGAATCATAGCCTTCAGGCCCCAAACCCTGAGATGACTTGCTTCCCCCCTGCTCAAAATAGAAAACCCCTGGCACTCTTCCGGAAAACGGAGACCGCCAAGGGACTGTTCTAGCGGAACGAGGGCCTGCCACTTGAGGCGCGACCCTTGCCCTTGCCTATTTCCCGATTTTGATGGAACAACCCTTTTTGAAGGATTCCTGAGCAGCTTCCGCCAACTCCATCGCCTTCAGACCATCGATGTGATCCGGATGGACTTCAACCTGGCCCGCAACAACCTTGCAGAAGGTTTGCAATTCGGCCTGGTAGGCAATCGCATAGCGTTCCATGAAGAAGTCGAGAAGAGGATCGCTGCGATAGCCCTGTTTGTTGGCCAGCGTTACGGAGGTTCCGCGCAGGTTGTCGGCACGAACCATGCCCTTGGATCCATGCACCTCGATACGCTGGTCATAACCATAGCTTGCGCGGCGGCTATTGGTGATCACAGCGACACGCCCCTTGGCAGAACGCAAGGTCGCCGTCGCAGTATCCAGATCGCCAATCTTGCCAATCGCCGGATCGGTCAAGACCGAGCCCGTTGCAAAGACTTCAACGATCTCATCATCAAGCAGATAGCGCGCCATATCAAAATCATGGATCATCATATCAACGAAGATGCCACCGGATTTCTCAAGATAGCTGATAGAAGGCGCTTCCGGATCGCGGGATGTGATCTGCACAAGCTCCACTTCGCCGATTTCCCCGTTGCGGATATTCTTTTTCACCGCATCGAAGTTGAGGTCGAAACGGCGGTTGAAACCGATCATCATCTTGACGCCAGCCTTCTCGACCGCAGCCACACATTCGCGGACCTTGTCCATGTTCAGATCAATCGGTTTTTCGCAGAAAATGTGTTTTCCACCCTGGGCCGCTTCCAGAATCTGCTCTGCATGCTGGGCTGTCGGAGACGCGATGACGACTGCATCGATATCCGGGTCATCAACAATTTCCAAAAGGGTCGCCCGTGCTGCACCGGTCATGGCCTGAACGAAGGCCGCGGCGGCGTCTTCCGGTTCATGAATTGCAACAATTTCGACATTGTCCAGAGCACTCACTGTTCTGGCGTGAATTTGGCCAATGCGGCCGGCTCCCAAAAGACCGATACGGATCATGAAGATCTCTCCAAATAGCGTTTCCAAAGGGGTATTATCTTTGTTGGATCGCGTCTATGTGACACTTTCCCTTCTACCTTACCCGATTGCGACGTCTGTCCACCAAATCAATAATTTTCCGTTCCTGAACGAACGACCTAGACTTTCGTATCGCTCAAATGGCACAGAAAGACCCCAACAGTCAAATCCCGAACTGGAATATTATCTGCCAGTCGGGATAACTGACAAGAAACGATAGGAGCAGAAATTCGGATAAGGCAAGCGGAAAAACAAAAACGCCCGGCAAAGCCGGGCGTTCCTGGTGGAAATAACCATCAAGGCATGGACACCTTGAACAATCATCCGATGATTGCGTTCAAACTGGCGCTCGGACGCATGACCGCCGCCTTTTTCTCAACCGATGGATGATAATAGCCACCGATGTCGGCAGCAGGCCCCTGACAGGCCGCCAACTCGCCAAGAATGGAAGCTTCTTTTTCTTCAAGAGCCTTGGCAATCGGCGCAAAATGAGCTGCGATTGCTTCATCTTCCTTCTGCTCGGCCAGAGCCGCGGCCCAGTAACGAGCAAACCAGTAGTGGCTATCACGGTTGTCCGGCTCGCCAACCTTGCGCGATGGCGAGCGATTGTCATCGAGAATGCCTTGCGTTGCCACTTCAGCGGCGGCACCCAGAATTGCCGCCTTCTTGTTGCCTTTGACATCGGCAAGGAAATTGAGGCTCTCGCTGAGAGCGCAGAACTCACCCATGGAATCCCAACGCAAGTGATTTTTCTCGACCAGCTGTTGCACATGTTTCGGCGCAGATCCACCAGCACCGGTCTCGAACAATCCGCCGCCATTCATCAGCTTGACAATCGAAAGCATCTTGGCCGAGGTCCCCAGTTCCAGAATAGGGAACAGGTCCGTCAGATAGTCACGCAACACGTTGCCGGTGATGGCGATGCTGTCATTGCCCGCGGTAATCGTTTCAAGAGAGGCGCGGGTCGCTTCACGCGGTGCCATAATCTGGAACTTGTCTGCAACACCAGCTGCTTCCAGAGCCGGTTTCACATATTTGATCAGTTCCGCATCATGGGCGCGACTTTCGTCAAGCCAGAAAATGGCCTCAAAGCCTGTCAGGCGCTGACGATCCATCGCCAGTTGAATCCAGTTTTCAATCGGTGCCTTCTTGACCGTGCAAGCACGCCAGATATCACCCCCTTCGACCTCATGGCTATGCAGAATGGCACCATTGGCCAGAACGACACGAATGACACCATCAGCAGGCGCTTCGAAGGTCGTCGGATGGGAGCCATATTCCTCGGCCTTCTGTGCCATCAGACCCACATTCTGCACAGTGCCAGCTGTTGCAGGATTGAGGGCACCGTTGGCCTTGAAGAACGAAACCGCCTCATCATAGACCGGAGCGTAGCAATTGTCCGGGATCACGCAATTGACATCGCCTTTCGCACCACTTTCATCCCAACCCTTGCCACCGGCACGAATGAGAGCAGGCATGGATGCATCGATGATCACATCAGAGGGCACATGCAGGTTGGTGATGCCCTTGTCGCTGTCAACCATATAAATGGATGGCCGATCCGCTTTCAGCGCTTCAATCTCTGCCTGAATATTGGCAGCAAGTGGCAAGGCTGCGATGCGATCCAGAACATCGCCCATGCCAGAATTGGGATTGACCCCTGCTTCAGCCAGCATATCGCCGTATTTCTCGAAAATCGGCTTGAGCCAGGCTTTCACCGCATGACCGAAGATGATCGGATCGGACACTTTCATCATGGTCGCTTTCATATGCAGCGAGAACATGACACCGTCTTTTTTACTTTTCTCGATTTCCTCACCGAGGAACACCGCCAGCGCTTTGGCAGACATGAAGGTCGCATCCACGACCGTTCCCCCACTAAGGGCCCAACCGTCTTTGAGCACGCTCACGGAGCCATCCTTGGCGACAAATTCGATTTTCGCTTCACCGGCTTGCGCGGCAGTGAGGGTTGCGGAAACCTCATTGGCATAAAAATCATCACCCGGCATCGAGGAAACATGGGTCTTGCTGTCCGATGCCCATGCCCCCATGGAATGCGGATTCTTCTGGGCGAAATTCTTGACCGCTTTTGCCGCGCGACGATCCGAGTTGCCCTCGCGCAGAACCGGGTTCACTGCCGATCCCTTGATTGAGTCATAGCGGGCACGGATGCCTTTTTCCTCATCACTCCTCGGCTCTTCCGGATAGCTGGGAATATCATAGCCCTGAGCCTGAAGCTCTTCGATCGCAGCAACCAACTGCGGCACGGACGTGGAAATATTCGGCAGTTTGATGACATTGGCGTCCGGCGTCTTGACCAGTTCACCAAGCTCGGCCAGATCATCTGACTGCTTCTGATCCTCGCTCAGATTTTCCGGGAAAGTGGCCAGAATACGGCCTGAAAGAGAAATGTCCTTGGTGCCAACATTGATCCCGGCAACCGCTGCAAAGGAGCGGATGATCGGCAACAGTGACGCACTGGCAAGTTCGGGGGCTTCGTCCACTATGGTATAGATGATATCTGGATGAGATTGATCGGCCATATTTGCTACCTTTCCGGTTCTGAGCGTTCCGAGCATGCGAGCAATGTCAAAGTGCTTCGCCAAGGATCTGATGCAGGTCTTCCTCATGACTGCAAAAGATCGGTTATACAATCGGGGCGCACTATGCGTTACCAATATATGCACTTCAAGTCAGGATTTGCCGGTTGGCAAAAGCTGATAAAAGCTGACAAAAGGCTTTCCATAAAAGTGAATATTCTTCCCGAGACTTGTCTTTAGTCAGAAGAAGTCCGTATTCCAATTCAACATCCGTCGCATTCGGATCCCTCCAAAGCATCACCCATGATCTGGTCTGTTGATCAGCTGTGCTTGCGCAGCATAGATCTTTGTCTTAGGGTTTGCCAAATTCTTGTAAAAAATCCCCCACCAATTTTTTGACAAGACCACACGCCAACAAGCGCTGACAAAAACCGGATATCTGATCATGAACATTAAAGACCAAAGCCTGCTTGAAACCCGCGCCTATATTGATGGTGAGTGGCTTGAGCTTTCGAATACATTTCCCGTTTCCAATCCAGCCACTGGCGAGGTGATCGCACATGTATCCGATTGCAACATAGACCATGTCAAACAGGCCATCGACGCAGCCTATGAGGCGCGTCACGGCTGGGCAGCCAAAACGGGCAAGGAACGCGGTGCTATCCTGCGCAAATGGTATGATCTGATGATGGAGAATGCCGATGACCTTGGCCTTATCCTGTGTCAGGAAATGGGCAAACCGCTTGCCGAAGCTATTGGCGAGATCAAATATGGGGCCTCTTTCATCGAGTGGTTCGCAGAAGAAGCGAAACGCGTTTATGGCGACACCATTCCCGGTCATCAGGCCGACAAGCGCATTCTCGTCCTCAAACAGCCCGTTGGCGTCGTGGGCTCCATCACACCATGGAATTTCCCCAATGCGATGATTGCCCGCAAGGTGGCCCCTGCTCTGGCCGCCGGTTGCACCTTCGTTGCCCGCCCTGCTGAACTGACGCCGCTGTCGGCAATCGCCATGGCCGTGCTCGCCGAGCGGGCAGGTGTTCCCAAAGGCGTCTTCAATGTCATTCCAAACAGCCACTCTGCCGCGACCGGTGAGGAGCTTTGCGCCAACCCCAAAGTGGCAAAGATCACCTTTACCGGCTCGACGCGCGTTGGTCAGATCCTGATGCGCCAATGCGCTGATACCATCAAGAAAATGAGCATGGAACTGGGTGGCAACGCCCCCTTCATTGTCTTCGATGACGCAGACATTGACGCCGCGGTTGAAGGTGCAATGATCGCCAAATATCGCAACAACGGTCAAACTTGCGTCTGCGCCAACCGCATTTATGTTCAGGAAGGCGTCTATGATGCCTTCGCCGAAAAACTGAGCAAGGCGGTATCAGCCCTCAAGTCTGGCAATGGCATGGACGAGGGTGTCACCGTCGGCCCGCTGATCAATGAAGCGGCCGTTACCAAGGTCGAAGAACATCTCAGTGACGCCATGAGCAAGGGTGCCAAAATTCTGACCGGTGGCTCCCGTCTTGGCGGCACATTCTTTGAGCCCACCGTGATCACCGATGTCCCAAGCTCGGCCAAGGTCTCAAGGGAAGAAACCTTCGGCCCGGTCGCTCCGCTCATCCGCTTCTCTACAGAAGAAGAGGTGCTTGCGCTGGCCAATGACAGCGAATTCGGCCTTGCCGGATATTTCTACGCCAACGATCTTTCCCGCGTCTGGCGCGTTGCCGAGGCCATGGAAACCGGCATGGTCGGTGTCAATACCGGCCTGATTTCGACAGAAGTCGCTCCCTTTGGCGGCATCAAGCAATCTGGCCTTGGCCGTGAAGGCTCCAAATACGGCATGGATGACTATCTCGAAATAAAATATGTCTGCATTGGCGGCATCTGATCATGACCACGGGCCCGAACCATTTGTGTTTCGGGCCCTGTCAAAGGCACTCAGTCACGCGATTACAAACGATTGCTAAATCTCTCCACTCCCTCGCCACACACATCAGCCCACCCGACAAGCGCAATGATCGCCTCGATGATGGGATGAATTGTCATCGCCCGGATGGGTCACTTTCGCCAAGCGATCAAGGAACAGTCACGCCGCCAACAAGGGATGATTGACGCTTGCACTACGGGGCAGAACATGGCAGGGACGAGCCTGACAACAACGAGCCGGGATCGGCCAATTGCATCCCGCCAAAACAGGAAGCCTCTCATGAGCGAACTACCACCTTGCCCAGAATGCGGCGGCACCTACACTTACGAAGACGGGCCCTTGCTCATTTGCCCCGAATGCGCCCACGAATGGTCTCCAAACGCAGCCCCCGCGCAAGCGGACGAAGCCGACATCATCCGTGACGCCAATGGAACACCGCTCGCTGACGGCGATACGGTAACCGTTATCAAGGACCTCAAGATCAAGGGCACCAATGATGTTGTGAAGGTCGGCACGAAGGTGAAAAATATTCGCCTGGTTGGTGGCGATCATGACATTGATTGCAAGATCCCCGGCATCGGGCCAATGGGCCTGAAATCGGAATTCATCAAAAAGGTCATCGAGTAATCGCTCCGGCGGCCCATCAGCGGACAATGAAAAAGGGCACCATTCTTGCCGATGGGTCCCTTTTCATTTATGCAAATGGCCCGACGGCCAAATGGATTACAGCATCAGGGAATGATTGAGGCCGCCATTGACGTGAAGCACTTCACCGGTCATTCCGCCAGACGCATCGCTGAGCAGAAATTCAACGCTGCTGGCAATTTCCTCTGTCGTCACAGGCCGCCGGAGGAAAGAACGGCGGCTGAGAATCGAATGCACCTTGCTGAAGTCCGGCAACACCCTCGAGGAAGGTGTGCGCAGGGATCCTGCCGATACGATATTGGCACGAATTCCCCGCTCTCCAAGTTCGGATGCCAAGATCCGGTTTGTTTGCTCGAGAGCGGCCTTGGCAACACCAATCGCATCATACCCCGGAATGACTCTCTCGCCCCCAAGATAGGAAAGCCCGACAATGGATTTGATATTGGGATTACGCTTGAGGGCCTCATTGACCACGGAAATATAGGAGTAGCAACTGTCGCTCATGGTCTGCAAAAACTCGTCCCGGCTGGTGCCAAGCAAGCCTTTTGGCGCTGTCACGCTGGACTTTGCGATACAGAAAACCAGACCCGTCACGTCATTGACATCGTCGATATCATCAAAGGAGCGGGAATAGTCGAGCTCGCGCACATCGTGACGTTGAGACATATGCATGAATTTGTCCTTGCGCCGGGTGGTCACAACCGTTTCCCAGCCGCAATCGGCCAAATGTTCAGCGATACCGAAACCAATGGATCGTCTTGAGCTGACACCGACAATCATGGCTTTGCCAGACTGATGTGGCAGTGGGCGCGGAGAATTGTCCGGAACAGGTGCAAAAAAGTTCCGTTTATCAAGAAACGCACTATATTTCAGGACCTGCCCTTGCCAACCCATTGCCATTTGACCAAATATCCCGTTCCGCAAAGATGCATCAACTGCATCACACCCAAACATTGTACAAATTCGACATATTTGCCGGTCTTGTTAGACCCGATTTGTAAAAGTGCCATGACAAATATGTAGTTCGTCACTCACTGCCTTTAAGAACGGCCTTCGATATCACGCATTTCAATCGATAATGTGACAGCTCGATAGCAAGCAACGAAATTTGAAGACGCAAATAAACCTGTTCGACACCCCCCTCTCTTGATGCCGAAATAAAAGGCATCCAAGCTTTATGTAGGGCTCACGTATCGAACAATTTCTTTCAATATAGTTGACAAGGATCAAATTGCCAACTGCCCTGATCGGCTTCAGATTTGGAAAAATCGTTACCAAACAGCAACCTAATACCTTCGCCCAAGAGATACGAAGACTTTGCTTAACCTGCCTTTATCTAAGCACTTTTTAGCAACCTATGGCGCGCAATCCATCAAGGTCCCAAATTTTGAAAGAAATTAGAACGTTTAGTTTACATAATTTGAAACAAAATTTGATCTTGGCAAATCCTTAACAGGACCGAGAATCACGCCTAACCGGGGGTGACGGTAACGAGCCCGAAAGACAGCATCAAGGCTTTCATCTTCTGAGACAGGATCAAATCTCCAATTTCATCCTGATGGCTGGGCAGACCATAAACTGCGGTGGCCAAAAAATGCCGTCCGGCTGGCAACCGGGTCACAAGACGCGGAAAAAGGGTGCGAGGGTAACGAATATTTGTATTGGGAGATGCGCGAACGATTTCCCCTTGCCGCCCAGTGCTCAAATCCACCATTGCACTGGTGGCGTCCGGCGTCCGGATCTCCACCCTGCCCGCTTCATTGACAAGGCCCTTTTGAAAGCCCGGTTCTTTCTCGCATGTGCGGTCAACCGAGAAGCCGCTTTCGGCAATCGAGACAGACGTCGTCGCAGAAATCCGGTGCAAGCGCACGTGCCATCCTTGTGAGGCAAAGTCGAGCCAGCTCTCCACCGTCAGGCGCTCGTCCGGCTGCCAAACCCCATAGACCAGATCATCCCTGATCCCGGCCTTGAGAATATGTCCGCGGGATATCCATGAAAGGTCATCAAAGGACGCCATCATGCCGCTATCAACCGCAGACCGATCCGCATAATCGGGGCTGGTCATGTCGCTCTTGACCGAAAAGGCAAAAGCGGAGGAATAGGCAAAGCGGGCATATTTGGCATCATAGGCGCGATGTTCATGCCCGTCCTGCCCGCCCATCAAAAGCACCGCGTCCCCATCTGCACGCCGCATGGCAAACCCGGCGGCGGGTGCCAGAACGACCTCTCCGTCAGACGGAGGCATCGCCTCCTCTTCAGCCTGCCAGAAGGGATGGTCCTGAGGCAAAGCCAGAACTATGAAGCTTTTGAGTGCCCAATAGGGCGAGCCAGGCGCATTGTAAGCCTCGCTCATGAAAAGATTGGGATAAACATAGCCAATGCTCATCACGCCGTCGCGCTCGGCAAAAGGCTGGTCCGACCACCAGCGCAAATGGCGCAGCAAGAGCCCCTTGATCTGCCCCCAGGGCAACACCTCTTCACCGGCAAAGGCACAACCGGCCCAGAAAGCCCCTTGCGCAAAACGATAGGTGAGTGAGCGCCCGAAAGGAATGGCCGCCCCATCATCCGCAAACCAATGCTGAAAATCCCTGGCAAAAAGCCGCGCTCTTTCCCGATAGCGCTTCGCATGCTCAGGGAACAGATCGCCCGCAAGCCCGGCCACCATCAGGCCATAGAAATGCAGCGCCATGGGCAGATAATAATCCCGCTGCTTCCATTCCCCGTCTCGATAATACCCATCACCCAGATAAAATGTCTCGATCCGGTCGAGCCCTTCCCGCACAATGGATTCAGACCATTGCCGACCAACATTGCGCAGCGCGAGATTGGTCAGAATACGGAAGAACAGCCAGTTATTGTCAGGCATCGGATGGGCGTTGATCGACAGCAGCCAATGCGCGACATTGTCCTTGGCACGATCGGTCATCGGCTCCCAAAAGCTTTCCGGAGCCAATAGAAAGGCGGTCGCAATGCCAGCCATTTCGACCATGCGCTGATCATAGGGGCCAACCTCCCCCCAATAATCGGGATGCTCTGGATCCATGCCATTGGCAAGCCCATCGATATAGCGGGAAACGTCGTCAAATCCATAGCCACCCGCCATCATCGGCACGAGCCCCCAGAGAGGGCGAACAAAGGCCTCCATCTCGGCAGCGGTTTGATCATAATGAGTGGCAGAAACGGCCAATCGCAAACGCCCGCCGCCATCGGAAAAATAGGGTTTGAGCGGTTCGTAAAATCCCAAAACCGCTCGCGCCAAATCATCCCGCGTTCTCAGCGGATTGCCAAACATCGGATTTCTTTTGACCATCTCGCGCGTTACCGGTAGACGGTCCCAGGCACTCATTTGCTTCATCATTGACTTAATCCTGACTGAATTCCTGTTTGACTTCTGCCCCGAGCTCTTCACATCAAAACCCGACCGGCGCGATGGAAAATTTCAATCTCATTGGATCTTTTGCAGACAACCGATAAGGCTCATGCACCGGGGCGCCCCAGCTGTCATCCCCGCCAACGCCCATTTGCCTCGCCGCAATTGTAACGACCGTGCGATAGACCGGAGGCAATTCCTCAGACCGAAGGGCGCTTTCAAGTTCCATCGTCCCCCAAGGCAGAACACCACATTCAAACGGATCCGCCTCGCTCGCAAAGCGCAAGCCCACTCCATCGGAATTCAGAATTTCCGCCCAGCGAACCCCCATCCTGTTGCCGCTCTCCTGCGGCACCAGATAGGCTGGGAAATTGTCCATAACACTGGTCTCGAAAATACCTAATCGCGCTCCACGCATGCGGTCGCAATAATTTTCATCCGGCCCGAGACCATAAAAACGGAACCGATCAAATTGCGCATCCATCGTGAATTGCATGCCGAAAATTGGTAAATCCGGCAGATTTTCCGCACCCGGATAGGAGGCTTCGACATGGACGAGACCATCATGGCCAACCCTGTAACACACTGTTGGCTCAACGGGCAGATTGGGCAAGGCAAAGCGATAGGAGATGATCGGCTCCCCGTCCTCCTCGCCGACCTCATACCCGACCCGTTTGTAATAGAGGCTCGCGGTCTGCCAGGGCGCAAGATCAAAGCCATGATGCCGTCCGCGATCATTGTCTACCATGGCCCGCCAGAAAGTGAGACGCGGTGGCCGCCGGATAAACTCCAACCCCCTGGCCTTGATCGACGAGATGCCACCAAAAACCATGGAAAAAAGCGATGAGAAGTCCGGAGTTTCAGCCCCGAAATTGAGATCTCCACGTGTCAGGCTCAAGGATATGGCTGCCGGAGCATCTGGCGCACCCTCAACCTGCCAGACCGTTTCACCAAAAGCCACCTCGTGCCCGGCCTCTGCCCAAAGACACGGATCTTTCAGATACAGACCTGCTTGCAATACATATTCGCCAGCCTTATCGAACTCAGGCAATTCAAGCGATACAAAAAGGCTCTCGCCAGCCGCAACATCAATGTCCTTCTTGCTCGCAAAAATCTCGTAACCGTCCCTAAGCAGGCGATAGGCGAGTTCCAACCCATCAGTGGAGACAAACAGGTTCTTGTTGCGAACTCTCACGCCCTCTTTTGAAGGCGAGAGATCAAAGGGCTGATAAAGCGCCTTGACTTCCTGCACCTTCGGCGTCAATTCGCGCCAGGCGGTGACGATACCATCGGCGCAGAATTCATAATCACTGGGCCGATCACCAAAATCGCCACCATAGGCCAGACGTCTGTCGCCCTCACGGTCTCCCACGGCGATCGCCTGATCGATATAGTCCCAAACGAAGCCCCCCTGATAGAGTTCATACTTGTCAACGAGATCGGTATATAGATGCATACCGCCACAGCTATTGCCCATGGCATGCATATATTCACACAACACAAAAGGCTTTTGTGGGTCATTCTGCAAATAGGCCTCGACATCCTGAGGCTTGGTATACATGTGGCTTTCCATATCCGAGGTCGCATCAAAACGGCGATCCCAGACAATCCCTTCATAATGAACCAGTCGCGACGGATCCCGCTCGCGATAATATTGCGCCATCAGATAGATATTTTCGCCACCATAGCTCTCGTTGCCACAGGACCAGATCAGAATCGAAGGATGGTTCTTGTCGCGCTCGAGCATGGACTTTGCCCGATCCAGCACGCACTCGCGCCATTGAGGAATGTCATTCGGCACCGTCCATTCCGGATCGCAGCGTCCGTCTTTCTGCCATGAGCCATGGGATTCAAGATTGGCCTCATCGATGACATAGAGCCCATATTCATCACACAGATCATAAAAGACCGACTGGTTCGGATAGTGGCTGGTACGCACCGCATTGATGTTGTTGCGCTTGAAGAATGTCACATCCCACAGCATCTGTTCATAGGTCACAGCCCGTCCACGCACCGCGTCGAAATCATGCCGGTTGATTCCATTGAAGATGATGCGCTTGCCATTGAGCATCATCACCTTGCCCACCATCTCGAAACGCCTGAAACCGACACGCTGAGGAACAACTTCACAGATCCCTCCTGAGCCGTCGCGCACAATGATGGTCAGCTCATAAAGATGGGGCGCTTCGGCACTCCAGAGCGCAGGCTGATCAACAGAGAGGCACAGATCCATCTTCCCAGCCGCCGGAATGGCGTCCATACTGGCGACCTGCTTTCCTTGCGCATCGCTCAATACGAGATCAACGACACCATCGGCCTCAGCCCCATCCAGCACCATATTCAGGTGCAAGGAGGCAGAGAAAAAATCATCGCCAAGATCTGTCTTCACGAACAGATCCCGCACATGCAGCTTGGGTTGCTGCTCAATCCAGACATCGCGGAAGATACCGGTGAGGCGCCAGAAATCCTGATCCTCGATCCAGCTGGCAGACGAGCGCTGGAAAACCTGAACGGCAATCCAGTTGTCGCCCTCGCGGATAATGCCTGTCACATCGAAATGGGCTGGGGTAAAACTGTCTTCGCTATAGCCAACAAATTCGCCATTGAGCCAAACGAAAAAGGCCGTCTCAACGCCATCGAATGTCAGCACCACACGCCCGGTCTGATCCCCTTTTTCAAAAGAGAAATTACGCCGATAGGAGCCAACCAGATTGGCCTCTGGCACCTGGGGTGGTCGTAGTTCCTCCACCCCGTCCCACGGATACTGGGTATTCACATATTGATGTCTGCCATACCCCTGCAACTGCATATAGCCGGGCACTTCGATCATGCCCCAACCGGCAATGTCGGACGCTTCCTCGAAAAAGGCCTCGGGGCGCGTGCTGACGGACTGGGCAAGACGAAACTGCCACTGCCCGCCAAGGCTTTGCCGAAAGCCACTCCCAGACCGCTCCCTGGCGCTTGCGGCATCAGGATAGGCAACGTGATCTGAATAGGCATCAAGACGGTTGACCGCGAAAATCTCCGGATCAGACAACCATGAAATATCAGGTTGAATCGACATGGACTATGCCTCCCTGGCTCGAAAATGTCCTCATGCAAAAAGACCCCAGCCGCAATGAGAGCTTTTTGGATGAAGGCATCGGCAGATGGAAATCGGCCGCCCGCAACAACGGGCGACCGAAGATCAATTTACAGGTAAGAGATCAGGCGAGAAACCGAATTCCTCGCAACGACCCTATTCATTGATGATGGCCTGAACGCCTTCATTCATTTCCTTGATGCCTTCTTCAATGGAAATATTGTCAGTCATGATCGCATCATGCGCACGGTTGAGAATGACTTCCATTTTGGCAGCCTTGAGGTTGACCGGCATTTCCAGATATCCCTTGACTGTTTTAAGGGCAGCCTTGGAAGTTTCATCCTGTGGGAAGCCTTCCTTGGAGGTGATGATCGAGAGAACATCGTCGGTTTTCATCGCTGGCAGAGTACCGGTAGAAGCGATTGCCTTGGCCCCTTCGGCGCTGGAGATGAAGTCGACAAATTTCAGAGCGGCTTCCTTGTGTTTGGAATTGGCGCTGACGCCAACAGAAGTGATGGTTGCAGCCGTTGTGCCCGGTTTTACGCCTTCAGGATGCGGGAAGCTTGCAATGCCCCAATCCTTGGCCAGAGATTCGCCGCTTTCCACTTTGGCGATCTGGGTGCCGATGAACCAGCTGCCCATATGCATCATGGCAATCTCACCATTGTAGAACGGGCCTGAATAGTGGGTGCTTGAGGTTTTCAGCGCTGCATAGGAACGAATGGCCTTGTCATTTTGCAGACCCAGAACCCGGTCATAGCAGACTTTCAGGAAATCATATTCGCCACCATCTAGCGAATATTTGCCATCCAGAATGCAAGGCATCTGAACGGTTGAGCGCCATGTATGGAAGTGCGCGCCATAAACCTTGTTGGCACCCATGCCGGAAGTCATTTCGCGAGCGATTTTCGCATAGTCATCCCAGGTCATGTCATTGGTTGGATAAGCATGACCCGCTTTGTCGAACAGAGCCTTGTTGTAATAAAGGATCCAGACGTCAGAGCGGAATGGCAGGCCGTAGAGACCGGAATCAACGGTCAATTCTTCAATCAAACCACCGAAATCATCGGTGTTGATGCCTGCTTCCTTGATATAAGAGCTCAGATCAAGAAGGCTGTTGGACTTGATCAGGTTTGCATAACCGGGAATGTCCTTGATCTGCACCACATCCAGATCGGAACCGCCACCGGAAAGCTGGGTCATCAGCATGGTGGAATAATCCGAGGAACCAAGGTCGGTATGGTCTACCTTGATGTCCGGATATTTTGCTTCGAAAGCATCAATTACGGGTTGGTAATAAGCGGTAGCGTCCCAGTCCCAAAGGGCCCAGTTGATCGTTACCTGATCCGCGGCCTGAGCCGCAAAAGGCATCAAGCCAGCGGTAAGGAAAAGAGCAGCTTTAGCAATTCTGTTCATGTTTGTTCCTCCAATCAAACGTGCATCAAATAGATGCAGATTCTTCCGCACCCTGACGGGAGCCAACAAGCTCGAGCATTTGAAGTGCGAAATCGGTTGCCTTGTACGCCCCGAAAACCATCGCAAGCGTTCCAAGAGAAAAATTGAGAACCACCGGCAGGAAAATCGATGCCGGGTAGAAAATGACGTGGGCCAGCCACAGCAAGGCAGCAAAGGCGATACCGGCCAGAATCGGAATCGGTTTGGCCAGCGCAGCAAGGCATGCGGACTTGAGCAACACCAGTGCGGGCAAGCAAACCTGCTTGCTCAAAATCGTGAAAAGGCAAACCGCAACCATCAGCACAAGCAGCGTCAGACAAATTGCAATGACGGCTGGGGCAACATAAACCATGTCATGCAAGCCAAGCTGGCCATAGATGAATGCCGAATAACCACAAATGCCAAGCAGAACCGCAAAAAACAGACCCCAAAGCGTCGACGCCACCGCCCGTTGCCCAAAGGCTCGCCAATAATCACGCCAGAAAAAGACAACTTCATCCTCGATCATCAGACCGCAAATTCGGCCCGCCGCAACAAGATTGGCAGGAATGGTGATCACCGGAATGCAAAGCAGCAGCATGAGCAGGTTCAGCTTGAACAGTTCCCACGGCTCCCTCAGAATGATGCTGACAAACAGCGCAAGACCGGTCTTCTTCGGCTCATCCTTGCGGACGCCCGGCCCTTCCTTCATCATCCAGTTGGTTAGCCACTGCATGGCGTTGCCCTCAAGTCAGCGTTCTAGAACAAAATCGATTTTTCGGTTTCCTTGTCGAACAAATGGGGATTGGCAAGATCACAATAGAGCGTCACCATTTCACCATCTTCAGCCTCGCAGCGTGGCGAAACACGCGCGATCAGATTGGCGCCATGGGCAACCAGATTGAGATGGATCTCGGCCCCCATCGGCTCGGCCAGCTCTACCAGCGCCGAGAAAGAACAGGTTTTGGCCGGATCGACATCATGCGGCATGGTTTCGTGGAAACTCTCGGGGCGCAGCCCCAGCACCACGGACTTGCCAACATAGGGATCAAGGCGGGCAGCCTTCTCGCCAAGCATCAGCGGAAAATCCGTATCGTGGAATTTGCCGATATACGCCTCACCCTGTTTCTCAATGGTGACATCAAGCATGTTCATCTGCGGGGCACCGATAAAGCCGGCCACGAACATGTTGATCGGGCGATCATAGAGCACCTGCGGCGTGTCGACCTGATGGATATAGCCATCCTTCATCACAACGATCCTGTCGGCCATGGTCATGGCTTCGACCTGGTCGTGGGTCACATAAATGAAGGTACTGTCAAGCTGACGATGCAGCTTTGTGATAGCCGAGCGCATGGAGCCACGTAATTTGGCATCAAGGTTTGAAAGCGGCTCATCGAGGAGAAAAACCTCAGGATTACGCACCATCGCACGCCCCAGCGCAACACGCTGGCGCTGCCCGCCGGACAAGGCCTTGGGCTTGCGGTTAAGCAGATGTTCGATATCAAGGATCTTGGCGGTTTCACGCACCTTGGCATCAATCTCGTCCTCTGGTGCCTTACGCAATTGCAGGCCAAAGGCCATATTCTTGTAGACCGTCATATGCGGATAAAGCGCATAATTCTGGAACACCATCGCGATGTCTCGATCTTTTGACGGAATGTCATTGACCAGATCGTCGCCGATATAAAGCTCGCCGGAGGAAATCTCCTCAAGCCCGGCAATCATCCGCAAGGTTGTTGATTTACCACATCCTGAAGGCCCGACCAGAATAATGAATTCCTTGTCGGCAATCTCCAGATCGATGTCGTGGACCACGGTCAGATGACCGTAGGTCTTGTTGAGTTTTTTTAGCGAAATGCCGGACATTCACATAACTCCAAATCTTGCCATCCACCGGTTCACCAGTAGGAGGACCAGTTGCGGGACAGGCGGGTCAGCGCTTCGAGATAATAATAGTCACCCCAGGAAACGCATTCATCGACGCCTTCCGGCGTGCAGGTATTGTAGGGGGATTTCTTGGAATAGGTGCCGTGCAACACCAGACCGTTCGAACGGGACGGATCACGCACCGCATAACCGCGCCAGAGACTGCCGACAAACCGGCGCGCCAGCAGGCGATAATGCTCCGCAGCCTCGCCGCCCACGATATCAGCCATTTCCAGAAGACCGCAGGCAACAATGGCCGCCGAGGAGGAGTCGCGCGGCTCATTGTCACCATCCGAGAAGATCATGTCCCAGTAGGGAACCATGTCCTCAGGCAACCCTTTGAGGAAAAAACCGAGCAGTTGATCGAACATCGCCCGATATTCGTCCCGACGGTCATAGCGATAGGACAGCGCCATGCCATAAACGCCCCAAGCCTGACCGCGAGCCCAGTTACTGTCATCCTTGTAGCCCTGACAGGTCTCACCTCTGACCGGCCCACCGGTTTCTGGGTCCATGAAGAAGGTATGATAGGTCGAGCCATCGGGACGAATGGAATTGGCAAGCGTGGTCGCTGCGTGAAGGCGCGCAATATCGGCATATTTGCTCTCGCCCGTCTCCCGGCTTGCCCAATAGAGCAACGGCAGATTGAGCAGACAATCGATGATATAGCGATAATTCTCAGGCGCCCCCATCTGCCCCCAGGCCTGGATGAACTGGCCAACTTCGTGATAGCGGGCAATCAGCTGATCAGCGGCAAGAATCGCCGCCTTGCGCCCATCTTCATCGCCGACAAGCTTCCAGGCAGCAACGCAGGTCGGGCTATAGAGAAAACCCATATCGTGGTGATCGACCTCGATTTTATTCTCGATCCGATGCAGGAAACTCTGCACCATGATTTGCGCTGCGTGACGGAAAACCGGATTACCGGTCCATTCATAGGCGAGCCACACTTCACCCGGCCAGAAGCCACAAGTCCATTGCACATTGTCACAAGCCGGATAGACATGCCCCACACTCGAATGATTTTGCATGCGATAGGTGAAGTCGGGCAAATTGCGCAGCACCTGATTTGCGGCCAGATCGCCAGCAGCCCTGATCTCATCTTCGCCAATCGGCTCGACCGAAAACTCTTTTTCAAAATCAAGCATCATATCAGCCCTTAATCCCCGTGCTCGCCACCCCTTCAACAAAGAAGCGTTGCAGAGCAAGGAACACCACAAGAACCGGAATGATCGCCACCACGGAAGCCGCCATGATCAGCCCATATTCAGCCGAATATTGCGAGATGAACATGCGAAGACCGATCTGGATGGTCTTGAGCTCTGTCTTGGTGAGATAGATCATCGGCCCGAGAAAATCGTTCCAGGCAAAAACGAAGGTAAAAATCGTCAGAGTCGACAGAGCCGGCTTGGACAATGGCAGCATGATCGTCCACCAGATCTGATATTCGCTCATGCCGTCCACCCGCGCCGCTTCGCAAAGCTCGTCCGGCACCGACATATAGAATTGCCGCATAAGAAACACCCCAAAGGCGGTAAAGGCCTGAAGGCAGATCAGGGCCCAATGGGTGTTGTAAAGGCCGATTTCGCGCATGAACAGAAACTGCGGCACCATATAGACCTGCCACGGCATCGCGATGGTCGCGATATAGCCAAGGAACAGCACGTCACGATAGGGGAAACGCAGTTTGGCAAAGGCATAGGCGGCAAAGCTCGAGGTGAACAGCTGCAACAAGGTGACGATGATCGTGATCTTGGCGGTGTTGAACACGAAGGTCAGCATCGGGATCTTGGTCCAGATATCGAGATAGTTCTCCCAGCGTGGATGCGGCGGAATCCACTGGATCGGAAATTCGAACACCTCTCGGTTCAGCTTCAGGGAAGCCGACAGCATCCAGACAAAGGGTAGCAGCATCAGAATGGTGATGGCCACGATCAACAGATAGATCAGAATGCGACTGGTCTTGATTTTCTTACCGAACAATCTCATGTCTCCGCCCTCCTAATCCATGTTTCGTGAGTAACGGAACTGGATCAGCGTCACCGCAAGAACCAGCACGAAGAGAACAAGCGCAACCATGCTGGAATAGCCAAGATCCCAGGAAATGAAGGCTTCGTTATAAATGTGATAGACCAGCACAAGGGTCGACGTACCCGGACCGCCTTGCGTGATCATGTAAACCTGATCGAACACCTTGAAGGAGTTGATCGTCAGCATGACCGAGACAAAGAACGTCGTCGGCATCAATTGCGGAACGGTCACATTCCAGAATTTCTGCCAGCTATTGGCCCCATCAAGATCCGCCGCTTCATAAAGCTCCTGATTGACCCCTTGCAACCCGGCCAGATAGATCACCATGAAATAGCCTGCCTGCTTCCAGATACCAAACAGGATGATCGTCACCATCGCCCAGTCTTTGTCCGCAGCCCAGCCGGGCAAGTCACGTGGATCAATGCCGAAGGTATAAAGCAGCATGTTGACCGGACCCATTTCCGGGTTGAACAACATGTTCCAGACCACAGCAGCCGCCACCAGCGAGGCAACATAGGGGAAGAACATCGCCGCCCGGAAGAAATCGCGCCCGAATATCTTCTTGTTCAGAAGCAACGCCAGCCCCAACGAACAAGCCATGGTGAGCGGCACTGAAAAGGCGGTATAGATGATCGTATTCCAGAAAGCGTCAATGAAGGCCTTGTCGCGGAAAAGCTTGAAAAAATTGTCAAGCCCCGCAAACTCGATCGGATTTGAACCATCCCAATGCATGAAAGCCAGCGCAAAGGCGAACAGAATGGGCCCGAGGGTAAAGATCGCAAAGCCCAGAAAATTTGGTGCAATGAATGAATAGGCCACGAGATAGGAGCGGATCTTTTGCTGCTTTTTGCTCAGAACCCGTCGCTTTGGCCGCCCGGCCGCTCCATTGAGTCTCAAGTCGCTTGTCGCCACTCCGTCCTCCCACGCAAGATCTCGGTCGATCCTGTTTATTCCCAGCAACACCCGCAAAGACAAATGCTCGCACGGGCCTCCTATTGACTGGCATAGTACCGCCAAACAAGTCATAATACAAGTACAAAGATTTTGCAGCATTTATCTTCCAATATTGCCAAACATATATTATAAGTTAAACAAATTGGCGACGAAGCCTGTGGAAAGCGGACCTGGCAAGCCATCCCTTGAAACCCACATTTGGCTTCGTCTCCGCGAGGAGGAAAAAATGTTCGTCGAATGCACAAAGGCATTGCCCGAACGGTTGCAGCCCTTTTGCCCCGCCTGGCCATTATCTGGCACAGAGGCAAAAGAGACGCTCGGCAAGCTGCCCGGACAATTCTTCAACCAATTGCTCGAAACAGCCAAAAAGCATGAAGGGGAGTGGCCCGGTCTTCCGGCCAGCCGTTATCTAGATTTCACACGAAACGGCAATCGGGAACGCTTTGAGGCGCCTTACATGCAAAGGCGGCGCATGCTCAATGCCTATGCGATGGCAGAGCTGGTTTCAGACAAGACGACATATCTCGATTCAATTATCGATGGCACGATGCTTTTGTGCGAGGAAAGCGGCTGGCAGTTACCGGCGCACAACAGTTACATCAGAGATACCGCCTGCGCCCCCCTGCCGGATCCCGACCGTCCGGTAATCGACCTGTTTGCCGCGGAAACCGGTGCCCAGCTGGCAATGCTGCTTCATCTTTTCGGCAAGCAATTTGATGACATCAGCCCGTTGATCAAGGGCCGCATACGTTCCGAGCTGCAAAAGCGCATCATAGAACCCTATCTCAACGAGCATTTCTGGTGGATGGGCAATGGCGACGAACCGATGTGCAACTGGACCGCCTGGTGCACGCAAAATATCCTTCTCACCAGTTTTCTCATACCACTTGAGGAAGACACCAGACGCACCATCATGACCAAGGCCGCCTACAGCCTGGACTGTTTTCTCAAGGATTATGGCCAAGACGGTGCCTGCGAGGAGGGTGTTCTATATTATCGCCACGCCGGGCTTTGCCTGTTCAATGCGCTCAACATCCTCACTCAGGTCGCCCCCGATGCCTTCTCATCCCTTTGGAACGAGCCCAAAATCCGCAATATCGCCGAATTTATCGTGCATATGCATGTCGAAGATGAGCGCTATTTCAATTTTGCCGACGCCCCGGCCAAAGCCGGCCATTGCGGCGCAAGGGAATATCTGTTCGGCAAGGCCATCAGGTCCGACATCCTGAGCACCTTCGCCCTGTTTGACTGGCAACAGGATCCATGCGCGGATCTGCCCGATGAAATCAATCTTTTCTATCGCTACCAGACTGCCTGCGCCCTTGCCAATCTCAGCCCAGACGCAGCGAAGCAAAGCACCAGACCTTCTATCCCGGACCATTTCTATCAAAGCATCGGACTGCTCACTGCACGGGATGATCATTTCACCCTCGCAGCGAAAGCCGGAGACAATGGCGACAGCCACAATCACAATGACGTGGGCAGCGTCACACTTTACAAGGACGGCAAGCCTGTCCTGATTGATCTGGGCGTCGAAACCTACACCGCCAAGACCTTCTCGCCGCGCCGCTATGAAATCTGGACCATGCAGTCCGGTTATCACAATCTGCCAAGCTTTGAAGGGGTCGATCAGCAAGACGGCCTGAGATTTGCTGCAAGAGATGTGACAGCTCAACTGACCGACGATCTTGCCTCACTATCCATGGAGCTTGCAGGTGCCTATCCCACGCATGCGGGCGTTGAAAGCTATCATCGGACAGTGTCTCTGATCAAGGGGCAACATATTGAAATACTTGACCAGTTTAAGGGCGACAAACGCCCGACCCTGTCTTTGATGCTGGCCATCGAACCTCAAATCAAGGGCAACCTGATCATTCTTGATGACGTTTGCAACACTTGGCTTCGAAGGCGCCGGATCGCCAACCCTTGAGACCATTACCATTGAAGATCAGCGACTGCGATCATCCTGGCCGAACCAGCTTTATCGCCTGTTGCTTCCGCTCGCTTCTTCAACCTTCCGTCTCACAATAAGCTGAAGAGGGACATAATGACCATCACCCTATCCATTCTGGACCAACATGGAGAAACCCGTGCCAGGGCAAGCGGGGAAACCAGCGTTTTTCTTTGCCATGACCTGAGCTATCAGGATGGCGACCTTGTTCTGCTGCAATCCGATCAAAAGGGTGTTTTTTCTGGAGCTTTGCCTCGACAACAGCCTTTCCAGCGCAAGGCTGTTCCTGCCAGAAGGGCGCTTTGCCTTCCCGATCCCGTCCGAGCAGCAAAAAGAAGCCTATCCGCCTTTTGCTTTCAAGGGAAACCAGCACCGCCTGATGGCTCGCCTCGAACCCGAAAGCGCCAGAAAAAACCATCGCAATCTTGCGGTCAATCCCTATGATCGCGGCGACAATGAGGAAGCCTTCCCTCATGTGACAGCCAATGTTGAAAACCCGTGGCGAAGCCGCCTTTGCGGCCCGCAACGTCATCGATGGCGAAATTGCCAACACAAATCACGGTTTCTGGCCCTATACAAGTTGGGGAATAAATTGCGATCCGAATGCGGCACTTACTCTCAACTTTGGTCGTATGGTCTGTGTGAAACAAATCGTCATTTTCACGCGCGCAGACTTTCCGCACGACGCCTGGTGGCAAAGTGCTCGCATCACATTGAGCGATGGCTGGAGCACAACAATGTCCCTCAAAAAACAAAGTGAGGGGCAACTCATTGAAATTGAACCTCATTTTACGACGAGCGTTCACCTTGACCAACTCGTCAAGGCAGAGGACCCCTCCCCGTTCCCGGCTCTTAGCCAACTGGAAGTCTGGGGGTGCGACGACATCACATGCTGAGCAACACGCACAGCAAAACAGCATTCTTATATTGCAATCGTCACGATCTTATCATACAAGTGAATTGGCAAGACGCTGGAACTTCTTGATTTTGGGGAAGCCATCCAAATTCACCAGACAACTTTGACGGCACAAAGAATGACGCAGGATCAACAAGTCAAGAGCCCAAGACAGTCCCGAGGGAATCTTGTTTCGCGCGTCGGTGATGCCGTTCGCAATGATATCCTGCAAGGAAGTTACCCGCCGGGCAGCAAGGCTTCCCAGCGAAGCGCAACTGACCCGAGCCTTTGGCGTATCCCGCACTGTCATCAGGGAAGCCATTGCAGCCCTGCGCTCAGATGGACTGGTTGAAGCCAAACAGGGTGCCGGCGTCTTTGTTCTTGATCCGATCAACTTCACCTTCCAGCGCAACAGACAAACCGTAGACAAGGAACGCCTTTTCTCGTCTCTCGAAATTCTGGAAGCCAGAACCCCTCTGGAAATCGAAGCCGCCGGTCTTGCCGCCTTACGCCGCTCTCCTGCACAGGAAGAAGAGATTTTCGAAAAACACGCAGCCGTGATCGCCTGCGTCAATGACGGTCAACATTGGAGCGATGCCGACATCGCGCTTCATATTGCCATTGCCAAGGCAACCAACAATCCACTCTTTGCACTTTCCTTGAAATGCAAGGCAATGCCGCCATTCCACAAACCGGCATGGAAACCCAGGTCGAGGATAACGACGAGGTGGATTATCGCAATCTGCTCATCAAGGAGCATGAACGCATCGTCATGGCCATTTCAAACGGCGACGAGGCCGGTGCTCGAGAGGCCATGCGGGACCATCTGAAAGGGTCGCAACAACGCCACCGAAATCTCCTTCGCAGCGAACGTATGCGGGTCACGGCAAAACTGCGCCGCCAGGGCTGAGACCGCGCAAGCTACACAGATCAGCATATCCGACGGCTCGCACTTGCTAGCCATCTCGTCTGGTGCCTCAAACCTCATTCCAGCTTTCCGCAAAAGCTGACAAGGTCCACATCCCTTTGATAATCGACCCCTTCGAGACCGAAGCCGTTGAGCTTCAGAAAATCGGCCTTGAAGCCATCATAGTCGCCCAGTTGACGGAAATTGTCCGGAGTCATCTCCTTCACGATTGCCGCCCACTTTTTCCTGTATGTCCGGCCTCAGTTCCCGGTCATCGATCCGTACAAGGCGCTTTTCATCAACAGGGATCCGGCCATCAGCCCGATAGAGGCATTCGCAATAGAGTCGATGCATCTGTTCGATGCACCCCCTCATGCAGCCCCATCTCCTTCATCACCTTGAACAAACGCCAGAAGATAGGGCGACAGACCGGGAATGAAAACACTGGCCTTGGTCACCAAAGCCTTGCAAACGGCCACATGAGCCTTGCCGTCAATCTCGCCCATCTCCTCTTGCAAGCGATCAGCAGTCCGGTGCAAATCCTGTTTGGGCGCGCCCAAGCGTTCCGTCCGTATAAATCGGACGCGTCAAGTCCGGACCAAGATAGGAATAGGCCACGGTCTGACAGCCCTTGGCCAAAAGCCCCTCCCCCTTGAGAAACAGGATCCAGTCCTGCCAGTCACCGCCTCCCATGACAGCAACGGTATCGGCAATTTCCTGATCGGTTGCAGGCTCAATACAAGCGGCCTCAAGACCATCCGTCTCAAGATTGACACTGTAGCCGCAAAAAGACTCGCCAACCGGCTTGATCACAGATCTGATCATCGAGCCAGTCTCGCTGTCTGGCCTGACGCCTGTTGCCAGCGAATAGACAACCAGATCAACGGCCCCACCAAATTCCATCCCTGATATAATCAGCAAGAGACCGCCGCATCTGAAGAGAAAAGGCATCCCCGATAAAATTTTTGGCAATCAGCCCTTCGCTCTCAGCCCGCTCTTTGTAGCTGCGCATATTATACCAACCCGCCGTGCCAACGCCCTTTTCCGAAGGCCCCCGCTCGAAGGGCCACTCCGATGGTATCCGCCTTTGGCCCACCGAATCCGAGACAGATCCGTGACGCAAGACCGAAGCCCGAGGAGGCACCCAGAATCAGGACCTTTTGGGGGCCGTTGGAAATCTCTTTTGCATGCTGGACAAAGTCGATCTGATCCGCCACAGCCTTGTCACATCCAAAGGGATGGCAGGACTTGGCGACCTGACCTTTGATAATCGGTTGAATAATCATTTATAACTCAATTTGAATATGGACCGGCGCGAAAGGGCAATCAGACGGGATCTGCATCCATCACGCAGGGCAAGCCGTAAAAGGCCTGAAAAGACGGCGGCCCGAGTTGCAAAGCATGCAACATAGGCTTGAGCCAATCGATATAGTCAGGAAAGACAAAAAGCAAGGCGGGCAGGGTTTCAGATCCCCGGCCCTTTAGGTGAGGTTCAATTGACGAGACGCGAATAGAGTATGAGTTCAGGCCTATACTCGAAATGCATGCCATCGAAAATTGTTCCATTTTCCGCCCCAGATGAAACCACGACGCTCCATTGCCATCACCAGCGCTTGCGGGATCTCATTGGCATAGCGACCGACCTTTCCTTCCTTGGCTCCGGTCCACTTCCAGTATTTGCCGAGCTGGGTATTCACATCAATAGCGGTTCCGAAACTGTGGCTGCTGAGCCGATTGGTGCCGGAAATCAGACGCCAGTTGAAGCTGCCTCCCACCTTGGTAAAAAACCGGTCCATGCTTTTGCCATGGCTGGCAATTTCCTCAAGTGCCGCTTTCAGCTGAATATGCATGCAGTATTTGCGGGTAACAAGAAAAGAGGCGGATTGGCTCTGTCCGCGATAGATGACCTTGGCCAGACTCTTGCGCGCTTCAGACCTGCTACCGAAATAAAGCTCGCGGAAAAAAGCTTCATTTCTCACTCGTCCCGGATCAAAGAAGGACTGCTTGCGCTCCTCAAGAGAAAAAGCAAGCGGATAGAGATAGGTGAATTGATCCCCGATGGTTGCACCATCCATGAGCGCTTTGCCACTCACACCCACCCGCGCAGGCAAAAAGGCCAGGCTTGCTCCAGACGGCAGACTGATCACACCTTTTGCAAAATCCGCATCAAGCCCCGAATAAGACATTTCAAGAGCGCGCTCAATGGGATCTCCCGACCCTGAAAGCTTCATTGTCAGAAAATCTCTTGCTGCCCCGCATTCCTCAGCGCGTGACCAAAAGGGCACGGCAACAAACGAGATACCCAAAAACAGAATCGATAAAGCCCTTAGCGGGGCGAGTGCCTTGCCATCCTTCCCCATCCCGATGCCTCCTGAGATGCCATCAACCATCAGGCAGCATTGTCCCATCGAGCCGACAAAAGGGCCATAGGACAAATATAGCAATCACCTCACCGCCCACCCCAAGACAATCGGATGGTGCATCAGCAGCCGCGAAATATGCACATATTCACTTTTCACGATGCGGCATTTTGTAGCAGGATCAAACCGTAATACTTTTCGTTGAGAGACTGGGATCCAATTTTACGGAAATCTCGCCCTTGAAATGCTCAAATATTTGGCATGACTAAAAATACAGCATAACCCACTGAGCCGACGAAGAATTGTTTGCAACAACTCAAAGCATTCAAACAGACCTGCACAAAAAGGTACCAGACCACTGCTGAAAAATTCGCCATACGTATTATAAAAATCAATGAGTTATAACAAAATTTGATTGGTCAAAAACGATCAGTTTTGTAATCAATATTCATTTGACGCACCCCGGCAGCAAGTGACCTAATTTCTCTGTACTTGGTTGAATTGATAAAAACACGCCCGGAAAACAGGCATTTTCGCAAGCAGAGCGAGGTTCAAAAATGAAAATGGATAAGATCAAGAAAACACTTTTGATGGCTGCACTGGCCGGTGGCTTTGCACTGTCGGCGTCCATTGTTGCTGAAGCAGGCGCGGCTCTCGACAAGATCAAAGCCCAAAGGCGTTCTGACAATCGGCACCAACTCCGATTACCGCCCCAACTCTTTCATGAATGACAATAACGAGTTGGATGGCTTTGATGTGTCTGTGGCCAAGGAGCTGGCAAGCCGCATGGGCGTTAAGGCAGAGTTTGTGACACCGAGTTGGGATATCATGACCGCTGGCCACTGGGCCGGACGCTGGGATGTGGTCATCGGCTCCATGACCCCGACCAAAAAGCGCGCGGAAGTGCTGAACTTCCCGGCTGTCTATTATTTTGACCCCGCAGCCGTTGCCGTTCACAAAACCGCCAAATACACCAAGGTCGAAGAGCTCGACGGGAAACGCGTTGCCGCAGTCGTCGCGTCCACCTATGAAGCCTATCTCAAGCATGATCTGAAGGTGGATGTGGAAGGCATGCCGCCTTACACCTACAAGATCACACCTGCCGAAATCGTTCCCTTTACCGATATCAACCCGGTGCCTGATCTGGCGCTTGGCGATGGCGTCCGCATGGATGGCCTGGTCTATTCCCTGTCCATCATCAACGAAGCCATTCGCAACGGCCTTCCGATCAAACTGCTGGGCGAACCGGTCTTCTACGAACCGCTCGCCATTGCAACCGACAAGGGCGACCCCGAACTCGATGCCCTGGTTGCAAAATCCATAAAGGAGATGAAAGAGGATGGTACGCTCTCCAAGCTTTCTCTCAAATGGCATCACATCGATCTGGCGACCGTCAAATAGGCCATTGTCATGATGAAATTGTCAAAGGGCACGTTCCGACATGGGCGTGAGCGGGGCATGTTTGCCGGGATTCTGGCTTTGCCCGTCGCCATATTCGTATTCGCCTTCGCCCCACAGGACGGGTCCTTTGCCCTTTCCTTGCAAAACGCGCTGGGCCCAAATCTGGGGACAGGTTATTGGGTCAATGTCTGGGCGACAGTGATCGCCTTGCTGATCGCCACCCTTGCCGCCTATGTCCTTTTGGGAGCGGAAAGAAAAGCCCAATCCTACATCACCTGGGGAGGTCTGGCGCTGCTTGCGCTCTTTTTGTTCAACTCGTTTGACCTCAGCTACGACTATATCATGCGCAAGCTGCCCTTCCTGCTTTGGCGAGGAGCAGTCACCACGCTTTATGTGTCGGCAATCTCGATCATTCTTGCCTTCGTCTTCGCCTTGTCAGGCGCAATTGCCAAAATGTCGGGCATTGGCATTCTCGAAGGGGTGGGCGGCTTCTATACCTCCTATTTCAGGGGGGTACCGCTTCTGGTCCAGCTCTTTTTGATCTATATGGGCCTGCCCCAAATCGGCTATATCGTCCAGCCCTTGCCCGCGGCCATCACGGCTCTTTCACTGGTCTATGGGGCCTATATGACCGAGATTTTCCGCTCAGGCATCGAATCCATTCACCCCGGACAGTGGGAAGCCGCCGACGCACTGGGCCTCACACGCATGCGCACCTTCAGAAAGGTGATCCTGCCTCAGGCCTTGCGTGTCATCATCCCACCGACCGGCAACCAGTTCATCGCCATGCTCAAGGACAGCTCCCTTGTCAGCGTGGTCGGGGTGTGGGATATCATGTTCATTGCACGCACCACGGGACGATCCGACTACAAGACCCTCGAGATGCTGATCACCGCATCCATCGTCTACTGGATCCTTTCAATCATCCTTGAAATCATCCAACGGCATATCGAGAATTACTACGGTAAGTCGCAAAAGAGATAGAAGCTGAAGAGAGAAAAATGACAATAACAGCAACATCATTCGGCCCGGAAGCCGACATCATTCTTCACAACGGCACGATCTGGCGCGGCCTTGAGGAAGGCACAGCAGAAGCTATCGCCCTTTGGCAGGGACGCGTTCTGGCAACCGGCACATTTAATCAGCTCAAACCCTATTGCGGCGACAAGACTGAGATCATCGATCTTGACGGCAAACTGGCGACCCCGGGATTGACCGACGCGCATCTGCACCTCATCTATCTCGGCGTCATCATGGATTGGGTCGACATCATTCCTGAAAAGGCCCCTACCCTTGAGAGCCTCTTGAGCGCGGTAAAAGACCGGGTTGATCAAAGCGCACCGGGAGACTGGGTCTTTGCCCGCGGCTATGATCAGACCAAGCTCGACGTGAAACGCCATCCCACATGCGAAGAGCTGGATGCCATCGCTCCGAACAATCCGGTCATGCTGATCCGTGCCTGCGGCCATGTTCAGGTAGCCAACTCGCTGGCATTAAAGCACGGCAATATCGATGCGAGCACCCCGGACCCGGATGGTGGACATATCGAAAAGAAAGACGGCAAACTGACCGGCTTTCTGGCGGAAAATGCCGCAGCGCCTGTCTGGGCCGCCGTTCCGCCCTTGTCAAAGGAGGCCGTCGTCAACGCGATCGAACGAGGCGGCAATTACCTCTTGAGCGAAGGCATCACAGCCGTCATGGACGCTGCCGTTGGCCATCAGGCCGGTTTCATGGAAATGGCAGCCTACCACGAGGCCAAACGGACTGGGCGCTTGCCGGTCAGAACCTGGCTTGCCTTGCGGGCAACCCCGGAGCATGAAAATGTCGTTCCTGCCTGCGAAGAGGTCGGATTGGTCCCCGGCACCGGCGACGACATGCTGATGGTCGGTGCCATCAAGCTGTTTCTGGATGGATCGGTTGGCGGTGGCACCGCCTGGATGTTTGATCCCTATCTTGGCGACGAGACCAATCACGGCATCCAGATGATCGAAACCGATGAGCTTGAAGCCATCGTCATGGACTATCACAAGAAAGGCTATCAGATCGTTGCCCACGCCATCGGCGATGCCGCCATCGACCAGTTGATCACCGCCTATGAAAAGGCACTGGCAGCCTTGCCCGATCCAGACCGCCGCCACCGCGTCGAGCATAGTGGCTTTCTGGCACCGGGACAGAATGAACGCATGCAAAAGGCGGGCATCATCCCTTCCCCGCAACAGGTTTTCCTTTATGATTTCGGCGATGCCTATGCGGCCATGATTGGCGGCCAGAGGGTTTATCGCAGCTATCCGCAAAAGACCTGGACCAATATGGGCCTCAAGCCACCTGCGGGCAGTGACGCTCCGGTCTGTACTCCGGCCCCATGGTCGAACCTCTATGCCATGCTCACGCGCAAAACCGGTGCGGGAACCGAACTTGATCCGGCGGAAAAAGTCTCAATCGAGGAAGCGCTTCAGGCCTATACCGAATTCGGAGCCTATTCGCAGAAACAGGAGCATATCCGAGGCAAGCTGATGCCGGGTTATCTGGCCGACATCGCCATTTTCTCGCGCAACCTGCTCGAAGCAAGCCCTGAGGACATCCTCAAGGACACCCGCTGCGACATGACCATCCTGGGCGGAAAAGTGGTCTTTGACCGCAGCAAAGAGCAGTAGACACGCAGCTCCTTTCACAAAAAGACAAGCCGGGCCAATCGACCCGGCTTTTTGTTATCTTGCCTCTGCCCTGAGCCGCCTCAAGCCTTATTCCTCAAGCATGCCGATGCGTTTAAGCCATGCCCTGCAAAGAGCAGGCCACCCACTCACGGGAAGGCCATTTGTCGCCCTTATACCAAATCCATGCCCGCCATCGCGGAAAATATGCATTTCGGCTTTCACTCCTGCCCGACGCAGCGCCTGATAAAGCAGAATGGAATTGTCCGCAGGCACCGCCGGATCATCATCAGCCAGCACCAGAAAAACCTCCGGTGCATTCTTCGTGATGCGCTGCTGGGATGAATATTGCCTGACGAGTTCTTCCCCTGCGCCCTTGCCAAGCAGGCAGGTCCGGGAATCAACGTGAGCAAAGGGGTCTTCCAACGTAACAACCGGATAGAGCAGAATCGCAAAATCAGGCCTCGCCGAGAGGCCATCAACCTCATCGACCGGAGCATTGAGCAACTGCTCCCCTTCGGAAATGATCGAAGACGCCATGTGTCCCGCTGCCGAAGCGCCAACAAGCCCGATCCGATCTGCATCAAGCCCCCAACGGCTCGCATTGGCACGCACCAGCCGAACCGCCCTCTGGGCATCCATCATCGGAACATCCTTGCCATTTTCATGACCCTCGGAAGGCAAGCGATAGGTGAGAAGAAAACAGGTAACGCCGAACTGCCCGAACCAGTCCGCAATGTCGCGCCCTTCCACCTCAAGGGTGATCCGCGAATAGCCACCGCCCGGGGCAATGATCATCGCCATGCCGTTGGGCTTTTCCGGACGAATCACCATGAGGCTCGGGCGTGAGATGTGCGAAACGGACATATGGTGAAAAAACACCACGTCCGAGCTGTTCTGCACCACTCGTTGTCCCATATCCCTCGGCGTCCCGGGAGGTACGGAAGGCCACAGGGGAATCTCCAAACCGGTTGTCAGACGTTCAAATGCATCCCCTGTCATAGGCTACCCCTTTGTTTTCACGTTGCTTATCCACCATAAGCCAGTTTTCTGCCGCCGCCTCTCATTTTGCGTATCAGGGACCAAGCCATGCACAAAAAAGATCCCGCCACGGATGTTGGCGAGATCAAGACATTGGAAAACCCGGCGAAACCCTAGCGAACGATCAAGAGACTGCAAGGGGCAAGATGGGCAATCTGCGCCGTCACAGGCCCTGTAACGCCTCCCATGGCGTCGGGACGGCTGCTGTTCAAAACGATATAGTGTGGCTTGAGCTTCTCGGCGAGCAGCAGGATCTGCTGATAGACCCCGCCTTTGAGCACATGGCGAACCACAACATCATCGGAGAGCTCGGCCTGCTGGATGATGTCAATGAGATCTTTCTTGACTTGCGCGATGCTGTCCTTGAGCACGTCCTCGGACAGAAACGGTTTGACATAGTCGTAAAAGCCGTAGGAAAGCACATAGCAGACATGGATCTCGGCATGAATGCACGAGGCCAATTGCGCCGCTTCCCTGAGCGCCTTGGTCGCATTCTCTCGATGTTCGACATCAATCGCGACCAGAATTTTCTTCTCCATGCATGTCCTCCTATTTCAGAACACCTGGCAACCAAAGGGCCAAGTCCGGAAAGGCGACCAGAACGCCGATAAACAGGCACATCACGAGGAAACTGGGGATCGCCGACTTGGCGATAAAGCCAATATCGTGCCCGGTCATGCCCTGAAGGACAAACAGGTTGAAGCCGATCGGAGGCGTGATCTGCGCCATCTCGACAACGATCATCAGATAGACCCCGAACCACAGCATATCAAAACCGGCCGCCCGGACCATGGGCTCGATCACAGCCATCGTCAGAACAATGGACGAAATGCCATCGAGGAAACAACCAAGAATGATGTAGAAGAATGTGAGCGTCAGGATAAGAACCATGGGCGAAGGATCCCACAGTGAAATGCCCTCGGCCAACGCCTTGGGAATACCGGTGAAACCCATTGCAAGCGAGAGGAAGCCCGATCCCATCAGGATGAACATGATCATCGTGTTGGTGCGCACGGCACCAATCACCGACTCGACAAAGCTCTCAAAAGTCAGTGTTCTCTGAAAAGCTGCCAGAACGAAAGAGCCCAGCACCCCGAGGGCAGCGGCTTCCGTCGCAGTGGCAATGCCCCCGTAGATCGAGCCAATGACGGCAAGGATCAGTGCGACAACCGGCAACAGGCCCAGGAAGGCCTTTAGCTTCTCACCAAGGCTGATGGATGGTTCGGGCTCAAAGGCAGATGGATTGCGCATCCCCCAGAAAATAATATAGCCCATGAACAACAAAGCGAGCGAAACACCCGGTATCATCGCCGCCATGAAGAGCTGTGCGATGCTCTCATTGACCGTGACACCGTAAATGATCATCGAAATGGACGGCGGTATCAACAAACCGAGTGTTCCGGCGCCAGCGAGCGAGCCGACAATCTGCTTTTCCGGATAGCCGCGTTTGCGCAATTCCGGAATGGCCATTTTACCGACCGTCGCAACCGTTGCTGCCGAAGAGCCGGAAATCGCGGCGAAAACCGCAGAGGCACCGACATTGACATGCAACAGGCTTCCCGGCAACCGACGCATGAAAGGTGCGATGCCGCGGAACAGGGTCTCGGACAGATTGGTGCGATAGAGGATTTCACCCATCCAGACAAAAAGCGGCAATGCCGTGAGGGTCCAGGAGGATTGACTGCCCCAAACCGTCAGGGCGAGCGCATCGCCAATCGGCGCGGAGGTAAACAGATACATGCCCAACATCGCGGTGAGCAGCAACGACGCCCCCACCCAGACACTCGTGCCGAGCAAAAAGAAAAGCGCGAACAGAAAAATCGCGATGGACAGCACTTCATTCATACTTCTTGCGGCCCCCCGCCCTCAGTCTGTTCAGGATCGATTGAGCTGTAATTGAACATGACGATCAAAAGGACATGGATCGTGGAAAGCGCAAACAGAATGGACCCGATCGCTACCGGCGTTTGCGGGATCCAAAGGAGAATGGCATCAGCCCCCTCACTCCGCTCACCAAATTCCAGAGAATCGAGCATCAGCCGAACCATGTAAAAGGCCAGAAAGCTGGAAACCGCAGCAATCGCCACATGCGCCCAGATTTCCATCAGGCGCCGTTTCATGCCCGAAAAACGCTGCGACAGGATCATCACCCGAATATGCCCTTGCGAGCGGAATGTATAAGCCAGCGCCATGAAGCTGCTGGTCGCCATCACATAGCCGGCAACATCCGAAGCACCACCGGCAAACCAGCCAACCAGCCTGGCCACAATGCTGTAAAGCACCAAAAGGCAAAGAAGAATGAGAAGCGCCCCGGCAATCCAGGCACCAAGTAAATAGAGGCGGTCCAAGAACCGACTGACATAAGCCATGAAAACGTCCCTGAATGAGACGGTACAAACCGTTTTGAAAAGGGTCGGAGCAGGAAAGACCCTGCCCCGACGGCTTTGATTACATTTCGCTGTAGGCCTTGAGAACCGCAGCACCTTTTTCGCCTGCACGTTCCAGCCACTCAGCTTTCAAAGCCTCTCCAGCTTCTTCAAATGCCTTTTTCATCTCCGGACTTGCTGGAGCCACAGACATGCCCTTTTCCTTGAACTGTTCGACATACCAGGTATCGAGTTCTTCCGATTTGGCCCAACATTTGGCTTCGGCATTGGCAGCCGCTTCGGTCACCACTGCTTTGACCTTGTCATCAAGACGGCTCCAGGCCTTGGCATTGACAATGACCATGTTGCGCGGCAACCAGGCTTTCACATCATAATAATATTTGACATGCTCCCAGAGCTTGCGGTCATAGCCTGTCGCGCCGGACGAAATCATCGATTCCGCCACACCGGTTGCAAATGCCTGGCTCAGCTCGGCAGCTTCAATCTTGGTCGGCACCATGCCGAACGCTTCGGCGATTTTCGATGTGGTGGCGTTATAGGCGCGGAATTTCAAGCCTTTCACATCAGCAGGCACCTTGGCTTCCTTGCTGGAATAGAAACCCTGAGGCGGCCACGGGCAGGAATAAAGCAGTTCCACGCGCGCCCCTGCGAGTGTTTCCTTCAGTGCAGGCTTGGAAGCTTCATAGAGCTTCTTGGCATCGGCATAGGAGGTTGCAAGAAAGGGAATCGCATCGATTTCATAAATCGGATCTTCATTGCCGAGAGCCGAAATCAGGCGTTCACCCATTGGAACCAGCCCTTTGCGCACAGCGCCGAAAATCTCGGCACCGCCGAACAGAGATCCCGATGGATGGGTCGTAATTTCAAGAGCACCGCCGGTTTTCTCAGCCACTTCCTTGGCAAATTCGGCAGCCATTTCGGAATGGAAGTTGGTCGCAGAATAAGCAAGAGCCATGTCCCACTTTTCAGCGTGAGAAACCGATGTCATGACCGCAAGCGAAGCGACCGTGGCAAGGAGAAATTTGATTTTCATTGTGACTACCTCTGTTTGGTGATGGCTAACGTGGTTGGTGATTGTGATTGTCTGTTTTCTGGAGCGCACTTTGGCGCAGCATTCCGGCCATTTTGTCATCGTTTGCAGAAAGGACGCGAACAGGTCTCTTGTGTGAGAAGCCGGATACAGCGACCTTGGTATTATACATCTCTGTAGCAAAAAGCATGCCCCTTGCCCTATTGCCAGCAAATAGTTAGACAAGCCCGGCAAAATAACAGAATTTTGCTAAATTATGACATATTATCAACAATTGACCAATGCATGACTTGCCAAGGCAACCGTGTCAAATCCGCACTCTTACAAAAGCGGTTCGGGGAGCGTGGCATTAATTTTGGCAACAAAAAACCAGAGTGACCCAATCCTGGGCAATTTTGACGGCAGGAAAGAAGCGGGAGTCTGGATCGGCACCAGACAAACAATCAATAGGTCAATCCCCGATGAGACCTGATTGAGAAAAGCGCTCAATCCATCATCACATAGTGTCCGATTTGGAGGCATAAACCGCCTCCAATGATCGCCCTGCCTCCACCCTGAAAATGCACAATGGCAGATGTCTCGATGAAATTTGAGATCACTCGAGCTGAGACAAGCCACCCTGATCGCCAACCAAATGGCCTTGGCATCCCTTCATGGAAGAACCATCTCTCGATGGCAGAAAGGCAATTCAATACATTGAAATACTAACATTATTTCCTCATTTCAAAAGCGGATGAAGATACCGGACACACCATCGAATGCCATCTCCGAGGTCCGCCAGAAGAAAGCAACCGGGTACCAACTATCGCCCGAAGATCCAGAAGTGAAGCGCGCCGCAAAATCCATCAATACATCTCGCCTTTGCGCAGGCACAAATCCTGCATTGGCTCGAACAGTGGCACAAGAAGACCGTCTCCAGGAGATGGGACACCCTGTCCTCTCGCGAGGAAGGCGGCTCAAACAAACCAGCCAATGAAAGACAACAAGACAATTGCGAGTCAAAAACCGAAATATGGCAGATTACGTCCGCCTGACACCATCGGGTCCTGGTCAGGAGGAAATCCGACTGCAAAGACCAGACTTGCTTGTGCCCGGGCGATTGCGCCAGATCCGGCATCGGGAAGACTCTCGGGTAAAAAAGCGCTTGAGTGAAACGGCATACGGCCCCCATCAAACCATGCCGCCTGGTCCGGCAACACACGATTGCACCAGCTGCGCACAGCATAATCATCACGAACATATCCCTAAGGTCCTTTCGCGACAGGCACATCTTGCGAACGGCGGACTTTTCTGGGATTTCTCCAGAAAGGGAAAGAATCCAATTGCAGGAGATATATCGTGACAGCAACGCTCAGTCTTTTCGCCGTCATTGCAGGCGCTGGCGCTATCGCCGGAATCATTTCGGGCCTTTTGGGCGTTGGCGGTGGCATCATTCTTGTGCCTGCCTTTTTCTATGCCTTTTCGTCCCTTGGCTTCCATTCTGAACAATTGATGCAGATCTGCGTGGCCACCTCAACAGGCACCATCATCTTCACCTCGATCCGATCTGTCTTGGCCCATCACAAAAGGGGCGCGGTCAGTGTCGACCTGATCAAGCGCTGGGGCCCGATCATTGCAGTAGGGTCGATCATCGGCGTGTTTGCAGCCGCATCCATGCGTTCAAGCCAATTGCAGTTGGTCTTTGGCTGCATCGGCATGATGCTCGGCCTCTACATGCTGCTTGGCAAGAAGGACTGGCGGATTTCCGACGAACTGCCGGGCCCCATTCTTGGCAAGATCTACCCTTTCATCATCGGCTTTTTCTCGGCCCTGATGGGGATTGGCGGCGGATCCTTCACGGTCCCGCTATTGACCGCCTATAATGTACCACCTCACAAGGCCGTGGGCACATCACCCGGCTTCGGCCTGATGATTTCCATTCCCGGCTTCATCACGTTCCTGAGCAAGGGCTGGCATCTGACCGACAAGCCCCCCTTCACCATCGGCTATGTCAACCTTCCCGCTGTGGTCCTGATCGTCATGACCACCATGTTGACGGTGCCCCTGGGCGTCCGCATGGCCCATGCTCTGTCCCCCAAACAATTGCGCATCGTTTTCGCCATCACAATCATCATTCTGACCGGGAACATGCTCAGAAAGGCACTGGTTGCATGACCATAAGACCCGACCTATCCAAACTGGATGCTGAAACGCTTGAAACGGTCAAAAAGGCCGCACCTTCCCTCTGGTGCAATCCTGCCTATTTGCCCACCAGAGACGAAGAGGCCGCAACCGGCCTCAAGACAGCAATCAGCGACTGGCATATGTTGGCTCCACTTCTAGAAAAGCTGTTTCCAGAACTCAGCGCGACCCATGGCACGATTTCCTCGAACCTCACGGAAGTCGCCCCCCTGCAACAGGCCCTGGGATACACACCCAAATTCCACGGGCGTCTGTTTGTCAAGGAAGACCACGCCCTGCCCGTTGCGGGATCAGTCAAGGCACGAGGCGGCATTTTCGAGGTCATGATGACCGCGATCAATCAGGCTCGTTCAGAAGGCTTTCTGGGGCTCTCGGAAGATGTGACCAAACTCGCAAGCAGGGAAGCCCACGACTTTTTCGCCGAACGAACCATCGCTGTCGGTTCAACCGGAAATCTGGGGCTCAGCGTCGGCATTGCGGCACGAACCCTTGGCTACAATGCTGTGGTTCACATGTCGTCGGATGCGAAAGCCTGGAAAATTGACCGCCTGCGTCGTTTCGGCGTCAAGGTCAGAAAACACCGGGGAGATTACAATCTTGCCGTGGCAGCTGCCCGCGATGCCGCAGCCAAAGACCCAATGGTCTATTTCGTCGATGATGAAGCCTCGGAGCTTTTGTTCCGTGGCTACAGCGCCGCCGCCATGGAGCTGCAAACTCAACTAAAGCAGATCGGCGTCGAGATCGGCCCGAAACAACCCCTCTTTCTTTATCTGCCCTGCGGCATAGGCGGAGCTCCAGGAGGCATCTCTTATGGTGCGCGCGGCGTTTTTGGCCCCGATGTTCATTGTTTCTTTGCTGAGCCGACCCAGTCACCCTCGGCATTGTTGCAAATGCTTCATGGCACAGAACTGCCGACTTCGGTCTATGATCTGGGGTTGAGCAACAAGACCGAAGCCGACGGAATGGCCGTTGCAACCATGTCCAAACTGGTTGCGAACCATATGAAACAACGCCTTGCCGGCGTCTACACGGTCGATGATGACACACTCCTCAACTGGCTCACCCTCGCCTATCAACAAGCCGATCTGAAGCTCGAACCCTCAGCAGTGATCGGCTTTGGCGGCCCGCATTTCCTGATCGATACCGCACAAGGACAGGCCTTTTGCCAACGTCACCTGGCCCGTGCTGCCCTTGAAAACGTCATCCATGTGGCCTGGACAACGGGAGGATCCTTCGTCCCCGAACTCCAGTTTCAGGCCTTCGTTGATCAGGGTAGCGCTGGTGCCCCAGACCATATCTTGTAGCAAAACAGGACAGGCCCCTGCCAATGGCCATCATTTCAGAGGTCATTGGCGCAGGAAAAACCCGAGAACACATCCAATTCACCCCCCCCTCCAGAAATCTCCTCAGTCTCTCGCACAACAACACCCTCCCTCCCTCCAACAATCTCCAAAATGCAAAATGAGACTGCAAAAAAACTAGGAAAAGCAATGACCAACCTTCCATTTTCAAAAGTGCGCCGCTCCGGCTCCACCGTCTATCTTTCCGGTGAAGTGGGTGTCGGTTCCGACGGAAAAGTCCCTCATGGAATCGAAGCCCAAACGAGAAATTGCCTCGAAACAATCAAGTCCACACTTGCCAGCGAAGGCCTCGACTTGTCGCACGTTCTCTCATGCACATGCTACCTGACAGACCCGGCCGATTTTTCCGCCTTCAATGCCGTTTATGCGCAGTATTTCTCGGATCCATTGCCCGTGCGCACCACGATTGGCTGCCAATTGATGATTGACGCAAAAGTGGAAATAACCGTGATCGCAGAAGCCTGACGCTTCGAGAAGAAAGAGTTTAGACATGTCCGAAATTCTCGTTCTTGGCGCCGGAATGGTTGGCGTCAGCACAGCGCTCGCGTTACAGGAACGCGGTGCCACAGTCACTCTGATGGACCGCCGCGAACCGGGCCTTGAAACCACTTACGGCAATGCTGGCATTATCCAGCGCGAAGCCGTTGAACCGTACAACATTCCCCATGATCTGGTGACCCTGTTTCTCTATGGCATAGGTCGGACCAACGACATCAGCTATCGCATGGGCGATTTGCCCCAACAACTCCCGGCCCTGTTCACCTATTATCGCAATTCAGGGGAAAGCAATCACCGCGCAATTTCGAAGATTTACGAGCAGCTTGCCATACGGGTAACCGATGATCATCAGCCCCTCATAAAAGCGGCCGACGCAGACCATCTGGTTCGCCGCAATGGCTTTCTCACGCTTTGCAGAACAAACAAGGCCTTTGATGAAAAACAGTCGGAAGTTGCCCGCCTGACCACCAATTACGATGTCCCGGCCAGAATGATCGATGCAAAGGAGCTTGCTCTGCTGGAACCCGCGCTCAAGGCCAATCTCGCTGGCGCTGCCTTCTGGACCGACAGTTGGAGCACATCCGATCCGGGTGCCCTGACCGCCGCCTATGCGGATCTGTTCAAAAAGCGTGGAGGCCGCTTTGTCAAGGGAAACGCAACAACGCTCAGGCAAACCGGTTCTGGCTGGCAGGCAGCAGGCGACGACGGTTTGGAAACGGCAAGTGACGTTGTCATCGCGCTGGGGCCGTGGGCTCCGGACATTCTTGCTCCCTTCGGCTATCGCATCATGATGGTCTATAAACGCGGCTATCACAGCCATTTCGCAATGGATGAGCTGCCAAACCGGCCAATTCACGACTTTGCCAACGGTGTCGTCTATTCTCCGATGCAAAAGGGATTGCGGATTGCGACCGGTGCCGAGCTGGTCAATCGCCAGGCACCGGAAAATCCCAAGCAATTGCTCCATGGCCTCAAAGCGGCAAGAGAGATTATGCAGGTCGGAGAGGAATTCGAGGGCAACCGCTGGTTCGGAAACCGCCCCTGCATGCCCGACATGCTGCCACTTGTCGGAGCAGCGACAAAGCACAAGGGGCTCTGGTTCCACTTCGGCCACGGTCATCAGGGTTTGACCCAAGGCCCGACCACCGCCCACATTCTGGCTGACGTCATGGACGGCAAAAGGGATGCTTTATCCGATGCTCTCGCTCCACAGAACAGGACAGCTGTCTGCTTCTGAAAGCAACGCGCCAATACCAGTCCCTGCGGGGGCTCCCATTTCAAAACCCGTTGGCAAGCCCGATGAAGGGGCCCCAAGGCCCCTTCCCCCTTGACTTGGTGAAGGCTTGAAAGCCCCATTTTTCAACAATTGCAAACCACTTGAAATGTAAAAGGGATTGACCTGCTTCAAAGGCGTTGTTACCTCGACTTCTACAAAAATCGCGCTAGGTTCCGGGTCAAACGGATCTGTATCCTTATGTGTGTCCCGGACAGACAAGACGATAAACATGGATGAAATTCGTACAGCCGAACCGAACAGGTGGCTCGACTTCACCCTCGCCAGCTCTTATATGTCTTGCGGATAAGAAATAGCGCCCCAAAAGTGGTCCCTTCGAATTGCCCCCACATTCGGATTGTACCCATATGTGACACCGCAAGTCTTTCGCCTTGCCGGTATTTTGAAGGGAAAGCAAATGCCCACAGCTCTGGTCACCGGTTCCGCAGGTTTCATAGGCTTCCATATCGCAAATCAACTATTGCAGGAAGGATGGCGTGTCATTGGCATTGATAGTCTCAGCGACTATTACGATTTGTCTTTGAAAAATGCGCGCGAAGCATTGTTGCTGGAACATGAGGGCTATCGCTCGGTACACGAAAAAATCGAAGCGCCGAACATTCTCAATACGCTATTTGACGAAGAAAAGCCCGACTATGTCGTCCATCTTGCCGCCCAACCCGGCGTACGAGGCTCGATAGACAATCCCCGCCCCTATCTTCAAAGCAATATCAACGGAACGTTCGAATTGCTCGAAGCGGCACGCCATTGTCCGCCCAAACATATGCTTCTGGCCTCGACCTCCTCGATTTTCGGGGCCAACGAAAAAATGCCATATGCGGAAACCGACAAGGCCGATCAGCAAATGTCCTTTTACGCGGCAACAAAAAAGGCAACCGAGAGCATCGCCCACAGCTACTCCCACCTTTATGGCCTGCCCATCACGATGTTCCGCTTTTTCACGGTCTACGGCCCTTGGGGGCGCCCGGACATGGCCATGTTCAAATTCACCAAGGCAACGCTCTCCGGTGATCCGATTGATGTCTACAACAATGGCAACATGAAACGGGACTTCACCTTCATTGATGACCTGAACAAGGCGATCCGATTGCTGATGGATGTCATTCCGCTACAAACCGGATCTGCAAAAGAGAGCAAGTATGACAGCCTATCATCTGTAGCACCCTTTAGAATTGTCAATATCGGGAACTCACAGCCGGTAGACCTCATCGACTTCATCAAGGCCGTCGAACTGGCAACAGGCAAGACCGCAAAACTCAATCTTCTACCAATGCAACCCGGCGACGTGGTGGCGACGTGGGCCGACACGACCCTTCTCAAGCAATTGACGGGCTTCTCAGCCAGTACAAGCGTTGTTGATGGGGTGAAGAAATTTGTCGACTGGTATCGCAGCTACTATGGTTTGTGACACGTGCCCCGATACGGCCATCACCGCGGCAGCTCTCCTGCAAAAAACAGAGAGCCGCCCGAAGCCAGCCCGAAGCCAGAATGACAACACGCCAGGCAAGGACATCAAGCTTATTGAATCAGCTTGATTTCTCGCGCCACGTAAGTCGCCAGATCGACATAGCCCGCCCCGGTAAAATGCACCATATCCTTGGCACGTAGCAGCTTTTTCTTGCCATCGGCTCCTTCGCCGCTGGCTTGGAAATCGCCCTCTTCAGATGCAAACCAATCCCAGCTGTCAATGAAGGTCACGCCATTTGCTGCGGCACGCGTTGCGAACAGACTGTTCAAATGCTTGTAGCCTTCGGCATAAGCCTTCTTGCCGACAATCGGCAATCCCACCCAATAGATTTTTCGCTCTGTCTTTTTGAGCGCCTTGGTTATGTCATCGATCCGCGCCACATAACGTTTGCCCCATTCTTCCGAAGGAAAGTGATAGCGCTTTGATTCCTCCCGGATGGACTGCAAGTCATTGGCACCGAACATCAGCAGATAAACATCCGACTTGTCCTCTTTCGAAATTTCTTCTGCTGCCGAAGTCCAGTCATAGCGATCATAACGGGTGATGCCTGTATTGACGCGAGAATATTTTTTGACACTGAGATTCTTGTTGATGCGGGAAAGCTGCACCATGCCGATGTAAAGACCATCGGCAAGTGAATCGCCCAAAATCGCAATGGAAGTCTGAACCGGTTCCTTTTCAGGCTTGATCTTGAGATCGCCCTTTTGTTCGCTCTTTAGCTCATCTTTGGGGCCGCTTTCGGAAGAGCCGGGCGTTGCGGCCACTGCAACAGTTGCAAAAAGGCTTAACAGACAGGAAAACAAAAGGCGCTTGTAGAGAGAAATCATTTTCAAATATCCAACGATGAACCAGATTGATCAGTCCCCAAGAGGCTGCAAATATCTCCATGGGACTGTTACATCAAATTGGGACAAGCAAAAGACCGGACGGAAAATTAGAACGTTTTTTCCTTAACATCCTGCATGATTTCGTCGATTCTCTCGCTACCTTGGGTAATTCCCAATTCGTCCATCCAGAAGCTCCATTTCTCAATCACGCTAACCAGTTGTTCGGTGCCCGCATTGATCGGCAGATCATAGGACCAGCTAAGCAATCCACCGGACTCAAAAGCAGCGAGCACCACCGCAGCAAACAGAAAGATGACAAGGCTTGCCCTGACATGCTGCATCGTTTGATCTGTCTTTTTGCCTGTTCCAATCATAAGGACACCTAGAACTGGAAATAGATGAAGGGAGCGGTTCCCGACGGAGACACCCACTGGATGAAGAGAAGCCCGAGCGTGAAAAAGAAGGTCATGCCCGCAAGGCCCGTCCGCGACAGGGCAACCTGACACCGCTCATAGCTGCGGCTCGGGACAAACTGACCAACAGCACAAAGAAGGATCAGGCCGGCAACAAAGGGCGTCAGAAGCGTTATCTCGCTCGTCCCCTTTCCGATTGCCGCCAGATAATCAAGCGCCAGTGACAGAGATGGCGAGCGGAAGAAGATCCAGGCCAGGCACACCACATGAAAGGTAACCAGAATACCGACAAGCCTGTTGAGCCTGCCATTCCCGGTCCAGCGACCAAATCCGGAAACCCTCTCAAGGATAAGAGCAAGGCCATGGATCACGCCCCAGATCACAAAGGTCATCGCCGCACCGTGCCATATCCCGCCAAGAAACATGGTGATGAAGAGATTGCGATAAGTCAGGATCGTGCCATGTCGGCTGCCGCCCAAGGGAATGTAAAGATAATCCCTCAGCCACTGCGAGAGAGAGATATGCCAACGCTGCCAGAATTCCCGCAGAGAGACCGCCCGATAGGGCTGATTGAAATTGCGTTTGAAATGGTAACCGAGCAAGGCTGCAACACCTATCGCGATATCGCTGTAGCCTGAGAAATCGCAATAGATCTGACCGGCATAGCCATAAATGGCCAGAACCAGCTCCAGACTGGATGCAAATTCCGGCGCGAGGAAAATCTCGTCGACATAAAGCGTTGCCAGATAGTTTGCCAACACCATTTTCTTGAACAGGCCGATCAGGATCAGAAACAGACCCTTGGCCATCATCCGGCGTGTCAGCACCGGGCGCCTGTCAAGCTGCGGAATGAAATGGGCCGCCCGCACGATAGGCCCGGCAACCAATTGAGGGAAAAAGGAAATGTAGAGCGCCAGATCCACAAAGGAACGGCAGGCCTGAATCTGCCGGTTTTTGACATCGACAATGTAGGAGATGCTCTGGAAAGTGAAAAAGGAAATCCCGACAGGAAGAATGATTTCCAGAATAGGAAGCTCACGCTCAAGTCCCAGGCTGTAGAACAGCTCCTGCAAGCTTTCAAAGAAAAAGCCGGTATATTTGAAATATCCCAGCAAAAGCAAATCTATGGCCACCACGATGCCGAGGGTCCAGCGTCGTTGGCTCTCGCTCTCGGACCGTTCAAGCAAAAGTCCACCGATATAGCTCACGACCGCATTGAACAGCAGCAGAAGGCAGAAAGACCAATCCCAATAACCATAGAAAAAATAACTGGCCAGCAATAACAGTTGCTTCCTCAGGGAGGCCTGATGTCGCAAGGCCCAGGAAGACACAAAAACAACGACAAAAAAGAGGGCAAAGTCAATCGTCGGAAAAAGCATACAGAATTTCGCAAACTGGAGCCAAGACCACCAAATCAGGGGCCCACTGCTCGTCATTCATGATCAATTCGATGCAATTTTCAAGCTGTTTTTAACCTGACGCTCAAGAAAGGAGACAAAAGCGCCAGCACTGCGATCATACCCCTTGGAAGTCATGTGAACGCGGTCGCCGCTGGCCAGTTTCGGGTTTTGGGTTGACCATTTGGCAACACCGCAACGCCCGCCCATGGCAGAAGACCAGTCCCAATAGAGAGCCGAATAATCCTCAGCCATTTCCTTGAGCGTATTTCTGACCGCCCCCAGCTTGGCAGGAGTATACCAGCCACCACCGCAGGAAAGAGAGCTTGAACGCCGCCGGGCCCCATCGGCAGGACCAATGAACATCAGGGCAGCACCCGGTGCGGCCTCTTGCATCTTGTCGACCAGACCACCAGCCATTTGTCTGTAGCTCGCCATGTTCAGATTATCGTTATACCCTTCATTGGTACCGTAGCCATAGATGATCAGGTCAGGATCGATCCGCTTGATATCATTGGCAATCAATTGATCAGACCAGCGCGTGGTAACGGCGACCGTCGCCCCTGAAATCCCGAAATTGACATAGCGGATGCCGGGCTTGTTGCTTCCCGTCGACCAATTGAGAACTGTTGTCCGCCCCCCACCATTATGGGCGACGGAAAGCGTCTTGGAACGCCCCTCTATGCGGACCGTCCTGGAGCCAGCCTTTGCTGCGCTGGTCGAAACCCGTTTGCTTCCAGCCTCCGTCGTCACAGTGGCACTGCCCTGCCCCGGTCCAACATAGAAAGTCACTTCCGCCCAATCGAAGGAACCGGCCTTTGACGTCAGGCTCATCTTGGCTCCGGGCGAAGAGGTCCAGACGCGCACACCGGACAAACCATAAGGGCCCGCTTTCACTTTTAGCGAATTGGCCGAGGACCAACCATTGCTGCGGCTCATTGAAAGCCCGTCCGCATAGGCCCACTTGAAGGCGTTGGCCGGGATGACAGCACCCCGCCCGGCATTGCCGAAATCGGATTGCAACCGCGTACGAATTCCACGCGTGAAGGAGTCCGAAGCGATATGACTATCCCCGATATGCAGAATGGTAATCGGCTCGTCGAGCTGCCCGGCCTGAAGCGCCTTCATCTTTGCAAGAAACCGCTGAGCATTGCCCGAGACCGGACCGACAACCGGCGCAGGGGTCGGAGCGGGTTCAAAACCCGGTTGCGGTGCTATGGATGCCAGCTTGACATTGGACTGGCTGTCGAGCTCAGCAGGTCGTGAGCGCGGCAGGGCCGTGAGGTCCAACTCTCCCGCTTGCACCTCGCGCGATTGCACGGACGCGCCATCTGTCGGAGCGGCTTGAGGTTCAAGCGCTGCAACCTCCATATCCTCTGATGACACCGCCTGCTGATTGTCCGGCGATGTCACAAGGGATCCACCATTCGCAGCAGCGGGCCTGGCTTCTCCCTCGGCTTGCCTTACAAGGCCTGCGTCCTGCTTGGATACAAAAACCTCTTGGTTCGGAATTGGATCATCAAGCGGTTTGAGCCGGTTAACGACTTCAACGGTTGCATCGAGAGGGCCATCGGACTGAACGGGCACAGTCAGGTAAAGATCCGGTGGGATAGAGGCGACAGTCTGTTCCTCTTTGAATAGCTTAGCCAAATCCTCCTTGACGATGGACCAGCTATTCTCCACACGCAGCGAGGAGTATAGCGACTTCATCTGGCCAAGATCGGCAAGAAGCGATGATCTCTGATCTCCAAGAGTGATCACTTGCCGTTGCAGGGATCCGTTTTGCTGCCGCTGTCTGAGGATCACTTGCGACATTTCCTGAAGCTTCGCCCGGTCATGTGCCGCCTGCCCGACCACCTGCCCTTGAGAGGACATTACGGACAGACTGCTATCATCCCCCCCAAGCAAGACATAGCCGCCGATGGCTGCAATCGCCACGATATCGACGAGAGCCAGAAGGATCAGCCAGAAAGCAGCGTGGCTTTTCTCAACATACGCAAGCTCGCCCCTTCTCTTGCGATCGGAAGGAATGGCAACGCCTTGAGGCCGTTGCTGGGGCATCTGTTGTCTTGCCTGCCCTTGCTGGACCGGACGGGGCTGAGATCGGTTCACCTGTTGCGAAGGGTGCGAAAAATGGGGTGCTGATGCAGGATGCGGTATCCGCTGAGAAGAAGAAGGTCTCTGCCCATGAGGCATCATTTGGCCTTGAGGAACGTTCTGCGGATGAGCCCCCCTCCGGGATTGCGGAAACTGCTGTGCCGCCTGCGGGTAAAGCGTGTGTATCTGAGGCTGTCTTGCAGCCGGTCTTGCCGCTCCGTTGCCTGCCATTGTGGCAGCATCTGAGCCGATCTGCGGGCCAGACATCTGAGGCATCTGTGCTTGAGTGGCATGATGAGAATGGCAGGACGGCATCGCAACCGGATGAGGCATTGGCCCTTGCGATCCATGGGACATGTCGCTGCCATCGCGATGACGGCTTACCGAACCATCGTCACCAGAAAGACCATCCGAGAGCTTCTTTGCCTGACTTTGAGACATTGTCTGTGCTCTTTACTCACATCACGAAGCAGAGAAACCCACTTTACGCGATTTTTTACGCAAACACAGCCACCTCCTGAAGATTCAAGACTGTGCACTTTGATATAGGAATGCTCCGTTATGCTTAATTATTCCTAAAGATCGCCTATCGGATCCTGAAAAGATCAGTAATATTCGCAATTTGCCACGCCAGCGACGACAAAGATCTTAATATTTCGGAAACCATCTCCATGCGTGGTCAGACTGAAGACTAACGCGACAATCGGACCGAATTTGGACTGCAAAGTAAAAATGTCCGGCAACAATGGGGCGAAAATCGCCGCCACACAAAGCAATCCAGGCCAAAATCCCCACCAGGAACAAACATTTATATTGATGTAAGGAAACTTTGATAGACTTCTGCAAACAGGAACACTTGGCCTTCAGAAATCGACAAGACAAAACTGTCTGCGTGATGAGTAAATGAGTTTTCAAATGCAGTATATACGCCAACAAAACCGCATCTTGATGATCTTGTTTCTGGCGACAGTCCTGCTTTTGCCCATTCCCACAAGTCCGCTCTGCGCACCGATTATTTCGCCCTCAAGCAATCCGGCATCCTCTGGCAGTATCAAGAATGGCCTCGTAACGACGGCATCTCTGAACAAACAGGTAACCATTGCGCCAACAGCCGCCAATTCTGAGACAAGCTATCTTTCCCTCGTGATGGTCGGAGACACCGGCTTTGCACCAAGTGGCGCAGCTCCCCTTAGCGATCGGGTCTACAAACATGGCCGCAAGCTGACTTTCGAGGAAACTCTGAAATTCATCGGCAACGACATCAATGGCCATGTCAATTTTGCCAATATAGAAACGATCATCACATCGTCGGCCAAACTGGCGCCCTATCCCAAAAAATACAATTTCCAAACCCATCCAAATGGAATTCGCCAACTTGTCAAAAGCGGGTTCAACCTCTTCTCTCTGGCCAACAATCACGCTTTCGACTATGGCAGGGCTGGCATTCTGGAAACCCTTCATTTTGCCAAAAAACTGCGGTCCGATGGTCTGCTCGCCTATGCCGGCATCGGTGAGGATCGTCAGCAGGCCGCCCACACACCTGTTTTTTCAGCACGCAACATGCAGATTGCCTTCGGAGCGATAGGCATTGGCGCAGGCACCGGAGGCCTTGAACGAGCGGGAAAGAACAGACCCGGCCAACTCGCCCTGTTCAACCAGTCCGATCAGACCCTGCTCACAGACAATCTGAGGCAAGCCACCGCCGACCTTCGCCTCTTGTCCATTCATCAGGGACCGGAAAGGATCAGCCGCCCATCGGCCAATGAGGTATATTTCAAAAGAAGCCTTGCCATGGCCTCCAACGCTGACGTCATCATTGGTCATCACGCCCACATCGCCCGCGGACTGGAACTCATGAAAGGGCGCCTGATCGTCTATGGGCTCGGAAATTTCAACCATCAGGGAACGGCCAACATGAACGACAAGGGAGGTTGCCACGACTTCAGCCTGATCGTCCGTGCCCATTTTGTCCGCAAGCAACAAAGCAGACCACAATTGGCTGCAATCGAAGTCTTGCCCATCAACTCCACCCACATGCAACCAACACGCATATCCGGCAAGGAAGGGGCTCGCCGGATCGCCATCCTCAATGGATTGTCGAAGCAGTTTGACAACAAAAAGACCGGCTCCCGCGGGATACGCCTGATGGCACAAACCGACGGCTCCGGCCTGTTCTGCACATCCTTTGCAAAGGAGCATCCCTATACGCACCAGCTTTGCAGCCATTTCAGTCTCAAACATGTTGCAACCGACGCACACTATCGGCGTGCCGTTGCTTCATGTGGCCGCTCTGCTCCGCTTAAGATGATCGCCAGGGCAGCCATTGATCCGGATCTGCAAAAGACAGCAGGAAGACAGCCAGTCAAAGACATCCCCGCCGATGCGGATCTGGCAATATCCCAGATTGGCCCGACGTTGCCCCTGCGCAAACCCTACCCTGCGCCAAGCCTTGCCCGTTCCGCTTCCGCTCCCGGTCCCCAACACGGCACGGCAACGGACACCCGCCCAACCGAGCGCAAAGCCATTGACCACGCCCCCGGTCTGAGCGCAAAGAACAAGACAGAGACCAGACCGGATCTACCAAGGCGCCTTGAGGCAAACCCCGCCCATTGGCCAGCAGGGATACCGCTGGCATGGGTGGTTCCGGACATGGAAACACCTGAGCAAAAGCAGGCCCGATGGACAAGAAAACGCTATTCCGTTGCCGAGGTCGAACGCTTGCTCCGCAAGCAGAATCTGATCAAATAGCGAAAGCTCCCCCCCCCGCCGAACACCACTCGCCAGGGCCTGACTCCAAAGCAGGGCCATCGGGCAAGAGCGACAGAATTTGTCCGATAGACGACAATGCCCGTTCGAATTTCATGCATCCTAGCGAGAAACCGCGCAAATCGGGCACAATTCCTTTGGCACAAAAGCTGCATTTCAGATCACTTGTCTGAAGATTTGTGCGTCCCTAAGAAGCACACAAGGCAACCAGACTTCGTCATTGATGTGCCAGCCATGGCAACAAGGGAAAAGGACCGTCAAATTGACCGCACTATCAAAAATCCGATTATTTGCCACCAGCCTTTGCCTGATGACATGTTTTGGCCCTGCCATGGGGAATTGCGCAGAAACCAAGATCGCTATTGCAGCCAATTTCACCGCCCCGGCAAAGGAAATTGCATCCGCATTTGAAAGGGTCACCGGGCACCATGTCAAAATAAGCTTCGGCTCCACGGGCAAGCTGTTCGCCCAGATCGTCAATGGCGCTCCCTTCTCCGCCTTTTTGGCAGCCGATCAGGCACGGCCGAAAAGAGCGGAGGAGCAAGGCTTTGCAATTGAGGGAAGCCGCTTCACTTACGCCCGAGGCCAGATCGCTCTTTATAGCACAGACCCCTCGTTGATTGATCCGCAAGGCGCTGTCCTGATGAAACCCGAGGCCTTTTCTCGGTTGGCCATCACCAACCCCAAAACCGCCCCTTACGGGGCCGCGGCGATGGAAGTATTGAACAACATGACCGTCCCTGAGCAGTCGCTCGACAAGATCGTCAAGGGTGACACGGTCATTCAGACCTATCAGTTCATCGCGACCAATAACGCCCAGCTCGGCTTTGTCGCTCTGTCTCAGCTCGTCGGGGTTGAAGAGGGATCACGCTGGATGGTTCCCGCAAGGCTTTATACCCCCATCAAACAGGATGCCATTCTGCTCAAATCCGGCGCAAAGGACAAAGCAGCCCTTGCCTTCCTTCACTTTCTGAAAGGAGAAGAAGCCAGAGCCATCATTCGCAAATTCGGCTATGACATCGAAAGATGATACGACGCCACACCACAAAGCCGAGGCTTATCCTTGCTGCGCATGGCCCAAAGCCCGAATTTCGGACTTGATGCGACGCTCGATATCATCAAGCATATCTTCGGGTGCCCGAATATAATTGATCATCCGGCCCTTCTTGCTGTAGAGCCTGATTTCATTGTCCTTGAAAATTCTGCGACTGCCATAAGCCTTGTCCCACGGCATGAACAGGGCATCGCTTTTTTGTGCCAGAAGTCCGATCCCTTTGGAGGTCATGTCGTCTGAAATGGCAAACAGCAGGGCACCGAGAATTGCGGCACCGTCCTTCCCCGCGCCGACTGTCACAGAAAAAATTCCCTTTTCATCAAGCACATAGGAAACTCGCAGGCTATTTCCTGTCACGAAAATCACAATCAGATAGCAAAAGGCGAAAAACAGGCTAATTGCGCCACACATCCCAAAAATCGCCAAGAGTCCATCATATTCGCCTTCCCAGGCCATATAGCCCGTGATGCCGACCCCCATGACGAGAGGAACCCCGACAATCGGAAGGAGGATCATTTTCATCAATCTCCACGAAAGAAGCTTGTGATCATAACTCCAGGTAATGGACTTGGGATCTTGAACCTTTTCCATGTAACGATCCTCTTGCGATAAAATCAGCCCTCTTGAAGCTGGGTCACTGTCTCGCGCTCAAATGATGCTTGACGAAATCCAGCACTTCATCAAAGCTTTCATCCCGGCAAAAGACGGCATCAAGCACCAGTCTCTTGCCATGCAGAACAATGGTCTTCTGATCGGGTAACAGTTCCAGTTTCCTGATGTCGCCCCAAGGGGTCGTGCGTCCTCGGTTGCCATGGGCGATGAGCCCGGCACCGGCAAGTGTCGGATTGATTGTCAGGAAACCGAAGAGAACGGCAAGAATTCGGCCAACGCTTGCCTTTCTGTCGATGACAAGTGAGCGCACGCCGTCTTTATCCAGAATGAAAGACATGCGCATGCGATTGCCAAACACCAGCAAGACAGCAACGGCAACAAGAAACAGCAGAACGCCAATACCGCCGAAAAAGATGTAGAAGGCAGCTTTCATTTCTGCCGGTTCATTATCGATGATCCCAAGCACCAGCATGAAGAGAGCAACGACAGCCGCAGGGATGATAATAATCAGGCTCAACTGTCTCAAAACCACACGATTGGTTGCCAGTGGCACATCTATGTCCCACGTCAAACTCGTCTTCTGCATAGCTCGAGACATGGCTTCTCTCCGCTCCGACCTCAGGCAAAAGCCTGAATCTCCCCCACTTGAAGAACAAAAACCTCTTTCAGCATAAGCCAGTCGGAGCCCATTCCGGTGAGGCGAGATGTCGCACAAGACACCTGTAGCATGGAGTCGCTCCCTTCTCTCTGGGAAACTTGTGGACACAATTCAGAGACATTAAGACATAAAATATACAAACCAATAGTTGCAAATCGACAGACCACTCACAGACCGCAGCTGGATTGATGAAATTGTCAAGAATCTGACTGCTTGGGGAGGGCTAGAAATGGTCGCGAAGATTCTCGGAACTCGCCAACTCGTTTTCTTTTGTCTATTGACCCTGATGATGCAATTATCCCATCCCGGTCCGGCATTCTCAGAAGCATGGCTCTCATACCAGCTTAGAACCGCAACTTTTGAAATGCCTGCCAACTGGAAGGTCAAGGATCATTGGCGCGATCAGGAATATGACTTCACCTCTCCCGATAACAGCATGACGATTTGGGTCCGCTGGTGGTTTCCTGACGAACCTCTGACCGGTTTTTCCGATGTCTTGTCGCACGAGAAATTGACGCTCGCCGGGCAGGATGCCCTTCTGGTGCGATCCGACAGCGGGGTAGACCGGTCCGTAAAGGTGGCTTTTCAGGATACGGACGAAGAGGGAGAACTGCTCCTTGTGCAACTCTTCAGCACAACGGCCTCGATCGAGCAACTGGAAGATCAGCTTTTCCGCATCCTCAAGCGCATGTTGGTCAAGGGAATACCGGCCCTTCAGGAACAAGATGCCGCGACTTCCTTCGGCGAACAATCCCCAACCTATCCTCCGCTGAAAGGCTACCACTATAACAGGAGGGGAGACTTTTCTTTTGCCGCCCTGCCGGGCTGGTCCTTCAAGGACGGACGCAGTGATGGTGCCGACTACACCTTTGCCCTTTCGGCAGAGAATGACGCTGCCATCCTTGTCGCCCATGCCGAGTCGACGTCTGGCAAAACGGCCAAGGCAATTCTTGATACCTATCTGGGCTACCTTTACCGGAACAGCGTACTGGTCAAATCCATCAAGGCGGAAAGCGACCCGATATTGGCCGGATACTATTTCCATGCCATAGATGTCGTCGCCAAACTCTATGAAATCGCAGGCACCCCTGTGCCTTTTGACAGAGGTCGGGTCACGATCTATCAAGGCGGCACCGACTATAGCGGTTTTGTAATCCTGACCTTTCGCAAGGAAAAGGGGTCGGAAGCAGTCGTTCCCATATTGCGCAGGATCACGGAAAGCCTGACCATCGGGCAGCCCGTTGACACCTCTGGAGCCATGAGTGCGGAGGCAGAAGGCAGCGAAGACGGTCTGCAAGTCATTGGCGGATCTGACACGATGGCAGACAACGCGCCCCCTGAAGGCAGCGAATGGCAATCCCAGATCGAAAAGCGGCTCAAAACCCAGTGCATTCTGCGCTCGAAAGACGAGTGGGATCATCCGACATATTCCGTAATGGTAGACGCAGGTGTCGACTTCCGCTTTGTCATGCAATGCAAGGACTTCGATCATACGGTCTTTGGGGTTTCATTCCGGTATGACATGCGAGCCAAAACAGACGACTATTTCCATCCCCTCTATTTCAACATGATAAAGGCCAACAATGGCCGCCCCTTTTCCTTCCTTGAAGTCAGAGACTATCTGCTTGCCAGCCTGAGACGTGAAACGAACGGCAATCTGCTGCTGGACTTTGCAGATCTTGACCCACCGGATCCGACAGTCACGATAGCCCGAACAAAAGACCCCGATATTGTCAACACCGAGCCTCAATCACAGCCAGACACAGCCAAAAGCCAGATTGATGATTATATGTTGCAACCTCAAAGCGGCATCCTGTTTGACGGCAAGTCTCTTGGTGAAAGCTGGTCGGCAATGAACCACTACAAAAACCACTTTGAGACGCTTGCAGATTTCACTGCTCAAGGTCTCGACATCGCCTGGCAGCCGGAGGACAAGGTCAACTTTCTGGGCATCTACTCAAAGGATCCGGTCTTGTGGCTTGAGCGCTTCACCCAGGGGGCCGAAGCACGCATTACCTACAAACTCGATGGTGCCTCGAGCAAAGGGCTGGTCATCGGCCTGCGCCAATCCTATGCCAACGAACACAATGTTCTTGGCAACAAGGACTATCTCCTTTCATGGGTGCAACAGACAAATAGACGTTTCCGGTATCAGCATCGCCTGAAGACACGCGAAAAGGACGGCCAGACGATAGATGATGTCAAGCAGATCCTCGACACGTTCACACTCATCCTGCGCCCGTCCGGCATCACAGTTGAAGCAAAAGGCATCCCGGCGTTTGAGCTGCCTTACGAGCAGTTGCTTGATGGTGCAGGATTACGCTTTTGGGCCTATGCCATTTCCGACAGCCAAAAGGCCGGTCGCCTGACGCTGAAAGAAATTTCCTATGAGTATAAACGAGGCGAGGCCGAACAGCCCGGAAGTCCAGCCCGGAATGTCAAACCACTCGAAGTCGCCACATTCTTTGATGGAGCAAGCACCGAAAATTGGGAAGGGCTTGATTTTGGCGACGTGAAGTTTGCTGACCTGAGCACTCGGAATAGCGGCGAGATAAGCCTCTCGCGTCGAGCAAATCCACCGAATGGCAACCGGATTGCCTTTGCAAGCAAGGGACCCGTGATCAAGCTCGATGAGCGAATTGAAAGAACCCCTTATGAGGTTGAAATCACCATCAATCCCAAGCTTTCCAATCTCTCCGGGCGAATTGTCTTGACGGACAATCCCAGAAATTACGTCAAGGCGGCCAATATCGCCATCACCCTTGAGAAGCTGACCGAAGGGCCCCATACAGGCAAGACAAAACTGACCCTCCACGCCAATCATTTCTTCTATGGCTTCTGGTCACGGCTCTTGCCCGAAGGGTTGGTCGACGATTCCTGGGACGGCAAACTCACTCTGACATTTGGCCACAAATGGTTCCGTGTCTCCCTGGGCGGAGACGCCTATATCACCGTCAACAGCTCCCAGGTTGCCCGCGGCAGAGACTACCATATTGTGTTCGTGCCGGGAGGCCTCTGGTACCGGACACCCGGAGAAATCTCCATTCGGTCCGTCACAGGTGGCTGGAAAACACCCGATGGCATGACAGAAATGGAACGCCAGCATCTGGTGGATCTGGATAAATTCGACGCAGATTTGTTTGCAGACATGCTTGCCAGCGAGAGGGCCGCCAAATGACATCTCAAACAGCAACAAGACAGTCTCTTTGCCTATTGTCACTCGGTATGGGTCTCGCCCTTGGTCTTCTTCAAGCCCACCAGGTTCGAGCCGAACCGACACGCGACGAGCATGACAACCACGCCATATCGCGCTGGATCAATCTACCCCATGAGCGCCAGCTGTTGGTCTTGCAGGCTCTGGGCGTCACCATCCCGCAAGCCTTTTACAATTGCGTCTGCAAATCCGCTGGCTATGGCACCTCGGGAACCCACCAATATTATCACCCCGACACGATCGGCAAGTACAACAAGACCTATGCCTGCCAGCATCCGGGCCCGCCATGCGTTGTCGCCGGTTTTGGTTGCACACGCCACGACTTGCCAAAAGACCCCAAGATCTACGAACGCTGCGCCGCTCAATCCGGGCTGAAGGGGGGCAATCCCCTCGACAACATTCTGTCAGCCCTTGATGACAGGGCCAACCGCAAGGGCTTGACCGGCAATCCGGTAGACATGGAAGCAAAGAAGCCCGATCCCGAGCAACCGGCCAACTGTGCCAGTCAACGACAAAAATTTGTCGTGAAAAAACCCGAACCATTCTTGAAAGACGTCAGGCAGGACAAACGGATCTATGCCATATCGCCCGAGTTTCTCAAGGAAATTGACCGCTGGAGCATACCAAAGGAAGTTCAGCAGAAACTCTTCGACTATGTCAACAAAGCCAGCGAAACGATGCACCACACCTATGTTGGTGACGAGCTTGATTGGCGTTTCGACTTTGATCTTTTCGAAATCGGTGTCTCCAGAGACAAAAGAGGCAAAATGTTTATCTCGGAAATCGTGTATAAACATTCCCCGCCCAAGGGGGCCAAACCGGTAAAGGTCGCCCCTGAATTTGCCATCAAAATGGGCCGATCTCGCGATTACAAGGAGAAAAGCGAATACGGGTATGTGAGCGATGATCTTGATATTTTCAATATGCCGACCGGCTTCAAGGCCGGCTATGTGGCCGAAGGAAAATATGGCGAAGGCAAGATCGGCGTGGACGTTGATTTCACCCGGCGAGCCTCTGACTATTATGACGGCGAATGGCAGAGAGAAAGCGAATATGCGGTTGTTCGCATGGTCGAAAACATGGTTTCGTGGATAGATGGCTATGTCGGAGGGTCTGTCAATGTCGACAAGATCGTTCCAACCGATTTGAGACCGGATGGCGGCATCATCAGCTTCGGTCCGGAAATATCCTTCAGCCTCAGGGAACGCTTTTCCAATCTGCTATTCTCCGACATGCATGCGGCACTCGACAATATGCTGGACAATCAGAAAAGATGGGAAAACCAACGCAAAGACTATATCGCCGAAGAGGCAAAACGTTTCGGTCTCGACAGCCGATGCTTCACGACCGGCGAGTTGATCACGCTCACGAAACAGGCCTATGAAGCACAGAAACAGAGCGACCCATTTGCACAAGAACCGTTCCTGCGACTTAAAAACAAGGCCAGAAAGAACAGTAAATAAGGCAGAAAACCCGGCAGGCCTTTTCGCCATGCCGACCGCCACACCATTCGGAGATTCTCCAAACAGCTGACGACCGGGAGACTATTATTATGGCTTGGATTTTGGCCGTGAACCATCTTTTCGACTACATCCTTAGGCACAAGCTTGCAGAGTTCAATAAAGTGTTGGCGAAGAATACGGATAAGCGTGTTAAAGTGACGGTTATTAAACAGCGTAATGACTTCAGTGAAATACCTGAGGGTAAGTTCATCGAGTTCTGCCGTAGTGCGGGTGTCATCTCAAACGATGTTCGTAAAATCCTTGATCAGAAGCTTGGCACGCAAAACACAAGTGCCCATCCATCGGGCGTGAAGATCATGCGCAGCAAGGTCATCGATTTTGTTGAAGATCTTGTTGAGAATGTTGTTCTTAAATATACGATCTAAGAAACGATTTTGGGAAAACGGGAGTTGACGGCTTTAGAGCTCGTTCACGGCCATGTAAAAGCGTGTCATCGTAAGTGCGGAGAATGACCGCTGTCCACTCTCGGCTGCAATCCACTCGGCCACTTCAGTTGATGCAAATTACAAGCATATAGGCTGATTTAGGGTTGGTAAAATATGCGCTTAGGATGTGCATTTGGTGTCAGGCTATATAACAGCAAGTTGGCCCCAAACGGCACCCCATGCCTAATACACGTAAAAACGCTCAGCACTCCCTGCACCCATCGTTCTGAAAATTATGAGAATTTTTGGTAGCGGAGGAGGGACTTGAACCCCCGACACGCGGATTATGATTCCGCTGCTCTAACCAACTGAGCTACTCCGCCATACCATGCCTACGCCCTTTCCGAGCGCGGTGTGTCAGGCTTATAGGCAGCACACCTTTGACTGTCAAGCTGGCTTTGCAGCAAGTAGACAGAAAATTTGCCATTGTGAATAAAGCATTTGCACCAATCTGCCCACATCAGCACCAACCAGTCCCGCCTAGCTACACCAGGCTTGGGGTGGCAACCAGCATCACCCTTCAGGCAGAAGAGCACGGCTATACGGCTTCCCGGCGAAAAGCGGCAAGGTCATTCGATGTCTGTGGCGATGTCCGCTCGTTGATGTCTCCTATGCGCAGGGAAGAAATGAGATAGTCGTGCACGGGCATTGTCTTTTCCGGTTTTTCGAGCACACGCGGCAAGATACTGGGTATTTTGACAATCTCGCGCCGCATCAGATCTTCTGTCATGGCATAGGTTTGAAAGCTTCCCTTGCCGACGAGAAGCGGCAGCCAGGATTGTCCAGAATTATAGTGGGCAATCGCTCGCGCCAACCCTCGCAAATACACATAATCCTTGGTAAAGCCGCCGCCCCGATAAACCCGGACAGCAACCATGAAGGCCCGATCAGCATCGGCCTGATAGTCCTCTGTAAGGCACTGCCAGGTTCTGGCGAAGGAATACCCGTCCAGAAGACAGCGCACCGCAACAACTCGCAAGGCGAGCGTCTTGAGGCGCGTCATGGAGAGATTGCCGGAAAGATATTCGGCCAATACCGCCAGCCCTTCCTGCGTTTCGGTCGACCCAAACCGACCCAGCCTGAAAATCTGCAAGGGCTGCTGGCGAGCGATCGCGGCCGTTACCAGATGGATCCCGACCTCATGATTGCAGAGCGCCTTGGCTGCCTTGAGGCTGCTGCGATGTCCCCGGCGCACAAGAACCCGATAGCGGCTGTTGTCGACCATCGCACCGGCAATAATCCGGCTGGACAAAAGGACATCCGCATCAAGCTGATAATAGTCGACCTCTTCCTGTATGAGCGAAAGAACCTGCCGATCCGACAAGTTCTGCGGCTCGTCATTTTCTTCGATGGGCACGGCAGCATGGAGAAGAAATCTGGCATTGTCCATATCGACCCGGTCGGGCTCTCCATAATATCGCAAGGAGTTATAGAGACAGTCCCGCGTTCCGATCACCGACATCAAATCAACCTTCATGGAAAGACTGTTGATCGCATGCCGATACAGGCTTTGCAGCGTGACATCCTCGATCGCCTCAAAGGGCAATCTGTATAGCTGTTCCTTGATCAGGAAGGGATCGATATCCAGATGGCGATATTTGAATTGCGGTTCGTAATGTCCCTTTTTGGCAAAGAATTTCTTGCGCTCACTGTCCAGATTGATCGGGTTGACATAAAGCAGCGGATCAAGCTTGCCAGCAACCTTGTAAAGTGCGCGATCCAGTTCCTTCAACTGCCTTGTAATGCCGTTTGAGAGCAGATCGTGACGAAGGAATTGTCGGCTCTTGAGCCTCTTGTTGGCCGCCATCGCGGCATGAGATGTAATGAAACGTGTAAGCTCGCCCTTTAGCGCGGCCACGACAGCAGGCCAAGACACTCCGCTTTGCTCATCGCAGAAGATCTTTCTGACTTCAAGCGGAATGCAAAGAACCAGATTGGAATGAGCCCTGCAAAAACCAGCCAGATACCCCCTGCCCTGAAACACTTCATCCAACGCGACCCGCATACTCCCTTCACCCAGATCACATTTTTCCAACTGCCTGTAGAAATACTGGATGGAAGCCCTGTGGCTGCGCATGTCGATCTGCGACGTCCCGATATTGAAGGTCGGAGCAGCATCACCGCCCCGCCTCTCGCCATTGTAGGAATGGACATCATAGACGACGCACCCACCATGCTCTCTTGAGAGCTTGGCAAGGACATGGGCCATCATCCTGTAGAACCGCCGGTGTTTTTCAAGAGCGCGGGCCCGTAGTCGCTCCGGCAGAGCCTCATCCCACACCGTCTGCCCCCAGGCCTCGTCATAAATGGCTGCTTCAGGCCTTCGGTTGAGATCATATTCATACCGACTGTCAAGCCCGATGATGCGATTGGGCATCCCGGAAATCAGCTCAGCCGTATGAGGGTCTTCTTCATAAATCCGCTGACCGGCATCCAGAGCACAATAGGCTTCCAGATCACTTTCAAAATCATGCCCGTCATGAATGGCCGTGCAGATATAGGGCATCGATGGATCGAAGTGAATTTCGAAAATTCCGCTCGCCTCGCGCGCCTGAAATGTCTCGCCTGCATCGATCTTCGCGATAATCGCATCAAGACTCAGAGACTGCATCTTCGATCAACCTTTGATACTGCGAACGCCGCGCCATCAGGACTTCTTTGGTAGCAATCACCGACTCGACAAAATCGATGACCTTGACCTGCAATTTGGTTCTGTTCAGCCTGTTGATCCTCACGATGCCGCCGGGGCTGAGCACATTCACCTCGATCAGCTTGCCACCGATGACATCAAGCCCGACAAAGAACAGACCATCCCTGACAAGTTTGGGGCCGATATGCTTGCAAAGAGCCTTTTCTTCCTTGCTCAGCGCATGCTTGACCGCCTTGCCTCCCTGATGAATGTTGGAGCGCAAATCCCCATCCGCAGGAACCCGTCGCATGGCACCGATCGGCTCACCATTGAGCATCAGAATGCGGACATCCCCCTCTTCGGCACCGGGAACAAATTCCTGCAAGATGACATATTGATCATTGTTGGCACCAAGATAGAAATCGAGCAGCGAGCGAAAGCTGGCCCGAGACCCTTTCTCGACGATGATGACACCCTGCCCGCCATATCCACCGAGCGGCTTCAGAATCATTTTCTCGCCCGAGGATTCCGCCAGCACCCGCTCCAGATAGTCCCTGTTTTTCGAAACATGGGTCACCGGCACATAATCGGTACCCGGATCATAAAGCGAGGCCGTGTAGATCTTGTTGCTGGCAAGGCGCAGTCCGTTGACATCATTGCAGATAAAGACATCTTCCTTGACCGAATCCAGAAAATTCAGAACCGTTGCGTCAAGTGGCGGGTTGGCACGCATGAATATCACGTCAAAGCCCGCAAGTGGCAGCATCTTCTTTTTCAGAACCGCCTGCTTGTAGAATTGTTCGGAAGACTTGGGCGCACTGTCACAGGTAATGACGGTACAGAAACCGAAAGCCTCTGTGTCTCTCAAGGTGAGGCTTGTCTGGCTGGCCAGAGCAACGATATGGCCGCGAGACCAGGCTTCGAAAATCAAGCGAAGCGTGGTGTCCGTTTCGGGATCTATTCGTTCCCACGGATACATGAGAAAACAGATCTTCATTGGTCGGGAAAGCGATGTCACTGGCGTCAACCCAAATAGTGGCAAAGGTGCCGCATCCTAGTTGAGAAGCGCGTTTCTAACTATCGCAAATTCGCAATGACGAAGCGCTTTCTGTGGAAATTTTCTGCTGCTTGTCACTCGCCCTTGATAGCAAAGCCTTTTTACAGTCCACCGATTTTTTTCAGCGCCTCGACAACCGCCTCGCCGCCCTTGCCGGTCTTGATATCGGTGAGAAAAACGGGCTTGCCCTGCCGCTGTTTGTCGGCATCGCTCAACATGATGTCAACGGACACATCCACATGTGGCGCAAGGCTTGTCTTGTTGATGACCAGAATATCGGAACGGGTGATCCCCGGCCCTCCTTTGCGCGGAATTTCCTCCCCCATAGCCACATCGATCACATAGATGGTCAGATCCGCAAGCTCTGGAGAAAAGGTTGCGGCAAGATTGTCGCCCCCGCTTTCGATGATGACAAGATCAAGATCGGGAAAGGCTGCGTTGAGGTCGTCAATGGCCGCCAGATTGATGGAAGCATCTTCGCGGATGGCCGTATGTGGGCAGCCTCCCGTCTCCACGCCTCTGATCCGGTCAAGGGGCAACACCTGTTTCCGCATCAGATATTCAGCATCTTCCGAGGTGTAGATATCATTGGTGATCACCGCCATGGAATAATCCCTGGCCATGGCCTTGCAGAGATACTCGGTAAGAGATGTCTTTCCCGCACCGACCGGGCCACCGATACCAACGCGCAAAGGTCCGTTTGAAGTCATGTTCTGAATATCCTGGTCTTCATTGTTTCATGTTGCATGCTTGCCATATCGGCAAGAAAGCAGATGCCGCCCACCTGCGACAGCTCGGCTCTTTCGGCCCGAACTGAAATCTCATCAATCAATTCAAACAGTGCGGCAAGCACCTGCTGCCCCTCCGTCTGGCCAAGCGGAATGAAGCGCACCCCGGCCGAAATGATATTGGCTGCAAAGGCATGCAGATAAAGCCGCAGGGTGCGCGAAAGATCGATGGACTGCAACGCTGCGGCACGCCCCAGACAAACGGGCAAGGCTGCCGGTTTGAGATCCAGCCCCCAGACCGCAGACGTCACCTTGGCAAAGGCCCTGCCCTGCGCCATCGTTTCAAGATGCCGCTCCTTGCTTGCACAAAGAGCTTCGGCAAGCTCCGCTATCTCAAACCATTGCGCATCCGTTTCCGCCCGATAGGCGTGGCTCAACAATAGCGCGTCATTCCAGCCGCTTCCCTGAGAGAGAATATCGCCAAGCCAAAGTTCAAGATCCTTGCTGGTACGGATTGTTCCACCGGCCACCGCATACTCCAAGCCGTGACTATAGGAAAAGGCACCGGTCGGATAGCTCGGCGAGAGCCACGAAAAAAGCTGATGCAATTGGAAATCAGACATGGGGCTCCCGAAAACAGGCCTTAATGCTCGTGGCTATGTGTACGACCCTGTCCATAGGCACCGCCCTCTGGATTGAACGGGCCTTCAAGCTCTTCAATTTCGGCACCCAAATGGATCAGCATATCCTTGATCACATGATCATGACGCAGCAGAAGATGATCAGGATGGATCTCGCATGTCAGATGCCGGTTGCCCACATGCCAGGCCATGCGCGTGAGATGATGCGCATCCGACGCGGTTGCCTTCATCAAGGGCTCGTCAGCTGCTCGCACACGAATGCGCCGGCCATCCTCAAGCAAAATGTCATCGCCATTCTGCAACTCGGTAACCTTTGGCAAATCGAGCAAGAATTCCAGCCCTTCATCGCTTTTCATGGCGATGCGGCGGCGATAGCGTTCTTCATAGGTGAGGGTCACGACGCCCGTCGGGGCATCGTGACTGTGAGTAAGGGACGTTGCTTTGATCATATCAGAACATGAAATATCGTTGCGCCATCGGTAGCACCGAAGCAGGTTCACAGGTTAGTAATTCACCATCGGCCCGCACCTCATAGGTTTCCGGATGCACCTCGATGTGCGGTTTGGCATTGTTGAGCAGCATGGCCGATTTGCCGATATTACGGGTATTTGCCACCGGCAGAGTTGCACGGGCCAACCCAAGCGTGGTCGCAATATTGTTGTCAAAGGCTGCTTGCGAGACAAAGCTGATGGCAGACTTCTCGACCGCCCGGCCCATCGCCCCGAACATAGGACGGGTATAAACCGGTTGCGGCGTCGGAATGGAGGCGTTTGGATCGCCCATTTGCGCAACGGCAATGGAGCCCCCGAGCAGAACCATTTCCGGTTTGACGCCGAAAAAGGCCGGCGACCACAATACAAGGTCAGCCCGTTTGCCTTCCTCGATGCTGCCGATATGCTTGGACATGCCGTGGGCAATCGCCGGGTTGATGGTATATTTGGCGATATAGCGCTTGACCCGGAAATTGTCATTGTCGCCGGTTTCTTCCGCCAGGCGCCCGCGCTGCACCTTCATCTTGTGAGCGGTCTGCCAGGTACGGATGGCGACCTCGCCAACGCGCCCCATGGCCTGACTGTCCGAGGCAATGATACTGAAGGCACCCATGTCATGGAGAATATCTTCTGCCGCGATGGTTTCCTTGCGAATGCGTGATTCCGCAAAGGCCACATCTTCCGGGATGGACTTATCCAGATGATGGCAGACCATCAGCATATCCAGATGCTCTTCCAGTGTGTTGCATGTATAGGGGCGGGTTGGGTTGGTCGAACTTGGCAAGACATGTTCCTCACCACAGACCTTGATGATGTCGGGAGCGTGCCCCCCGCCTGCGCCCTCGGTATGGAACGCATGAATGGTCCGGCCCTTCATGGCTGCGACGGTGTTTTCGACAAAGCCGCTTTCATTGAGCGTATCGGTGTGGATCATCACCTGCACGTCCATGGCATCCGCCACAGACAGACAGCAATCAATGGCACCGGGTGTCGTGCCCCAGTCTTCGTGAAGCTTCAAGGCACAGGCCCCACCACTGACCATTTCCTCCAGGGCAGCAGGAAGGCTGGCATTGCCCTTGCCCGCAAGGCCGATATTCATCGGCACACCATCCATGGCCTGCAACATGCGCCCGATGTGCCATGGCCCCGGTGTACAGGTGGTCGCCAGAGTGCCGTGCGCCGGGCCGGTGCCGCCACCAAGCATGGTGGTAATGCCCGAATGCAGCGCATCCTCGATCTGCTGAGGGCAGATGAAATGAATATGGGCATCAAAACCACCCGCAGTGAGGATCTTGCCCTCCCCGGCAATGGCCTCTGTGCCAGGGCCGATAATGATATCGACATTAGGCTGCGTGTCGGGGTTCCCCGCCTTGCCGATCTTGGCGATAGTGCCACCCTTGAGGCCCACATCAGCCTTGTAAATGCCGGTGACATCAACGATCAGCGCGTTGGTGATGACCGTATCAACAGCACCAGCGGCACGGGTGACCTGACTCTGGCCCATGCCATCGCGGATCACCTTGCCACCGCCGAACTTGACTTCATCCCCGTATGAAGTCAGATCGCGTTCAACCTCGATAATGAGATCCGTATCGGCGAGCCGCACTTTGTCGCCCGTGGTCGGGCCATACATGTCAGCATAGGCTGCGCGTGAAATCTTTGCTGGCATTACAGCTCTCCCATGATTTTCTGATTAAAGCCATACACCTTGCGCGCGCCTGAAAGCGGGATCAGGGTGACCTGCCGTGTCTGGCCGGGCTCGAAACGCACAGCTGTGCCTGCCGCAATATCAAGACGGGTCCCCCGAGCGGCTTCACGATCGAAAATGAGAGCCGGATTGGTTTCGGCAAAATGATAATGGCTGCCGACCTGTACGGGCCGGTCTCCTGAGTTGGAGACCTCAAGCGTGATCGCCTCAGCATCCGCATTCAGGGTAATGTCCCCATCGGCAATAAAAAGCTCACCTGGTTTCATGATCGGCTCCTATCGAATCGGATGGTGAACGGTGACGAGCTTGGTGCCGTCGGGAAATGTGGCCTCGACCTGAACGTCATGGATCATGTCGGCAATGCCTTCCATGCACTGATCGGCCGTAATCACCTTGCCACCCTCTTCCATCAACTGGGCGACCGATTTGCCATCTCGTGCACCTTCCACGACAAAGTCGGTAATAAGAGCAATGGCCTCGGGATGGTTGAGTTTCACGCCACGCTCAAGTCTGTTGCGCGCGACCATAGCCGCCACGCTAATCAGCAATTTGTCTTTTTCCCTAGGGGTTAGCAGCATATTGATTCCTCACATATTCCAGACACGCGGCAAGGGATGCGCGCGAAATTGAGACAGGGTTGCAATCAGGGCAGCACGCAAAGGCTGCGCATCAGGGGCAATAAAACGTGTCACCAGACAACCGTTCCAGGCGCTGGTCGACGCTCGCACATCATCGAATGAAAGAAGGCCAGCCATCTGGTCACGCCTGTCCTCAGCATCCAGTGAGATATAGACCAACGTTGCAAATGCTCGCATATTTTCAAGCGTTGCTCTACCCCCCAGTGCAGCAGGATCACGAAGCCGCAAAGCATCGGCATAGACCAGTTTTCCTTCGCGCATGACACGCCATTGATCACAAAAATCACAGCGCTTCAGCGTCTCTCCCATCGCCTTGCGGCCAAGCACAACAGCCTCAAGCAACAAGGCCGAAGAGCTTGCACTCATGGAAACATCGAGATGACGATCAAGGGCGCTGCCATCGAACAGAATGGTTTCCTGAGGCAACCAGTCCATAGCCGAGAAAGCCGCGAGTTCAAGTTTCGTCGAGATCACACCCGCCCCTGACGAGGACTTGTAAATCCTCTCGGCGGTCTGCGTCGTAAGACACAGCGAGGCTCCCTCTTCAAGCCTTGCACAATAATCAAGCCTGTCACCACCGGTCACACCGCCCGAGGTGTTGATCAACACCGCGTCCACACGGCTGGCATGATTGCGCGGCAGAAGCGCCTTGACACAGCCTGACTGGTGAAGGTCCGAGAGCACCGTCCTGCCATCGCGCAAGCCAAAGCCCAGAGCAGCCTTGCCCCGGGCCCGTTGCAAATCCTTCGATGGCGTCAAGGTCAACATTCACGCTCCAGTTCTACACACTGAGGGTAGCCAGAAGATCCTTTTTCGAAACGGACTCTTTCTCGCCTTGAAGGATAATCTCTCCCCGTCTCATGGAATAGAAATGGTCTCCAAGGGAAAAAGCAAACTCAAAATACTGTTCGACCAGCAAAATAGCCATATCGCCCTGATCCTTGAGGAAAGAGATAACGCGACCAATCTGCTGGATGATGTTGGGTTGAATGCCTTCGGTCGGCTCATCCAGCAGCAGCAATTTCGGTTTTGTGATCAATGCGCGAGCAATGGCCAGCTGCTGTTGCTGCCCCCCGGAAAGGTCACCACCACGCCGGTTCTGCATTTCCTTGAGCACCGGGAACAGCTCGAAAATTTCATCGGGAACCTTGCGTTCGCCTTTGTCGAGGCAGGCAAAACCGATCTCGAGATTCTCCTTCACCGTCATCAGTGGAAAAATATCGCGCCCCTGCGGAACATATCCAACACCCCGCTTGGCCAGATTGTGAGCCGGCTGTTTTCCCTGCTCCTGACCATCAAGCCTATAGGTCCCACCGGAGTGGTTATGTGTGCCGGAAATGACCTTCAGGAGGCTGGTCTTGCCAACACCGTTCGTGCCCATCAGGCAAGTGATTTTGCCCTGCTCGGCCTGCAAATCGACGCCATAAAGAATTTGGCTTTGGCCATAATGCAGGGTGATTCCTTCAAGATCCAACATTGATCAGCGCCCCAGATAGACATCAATTACATTTTGGTTTTTGACAACCGCGTCAAGGCTGCCTTCTGCCAGAACCGAGCCTTCATGCAGTACCGTAACCTTGCAATCAAGGTTGCGGATGAACTCCATGTCATGCTCGATGACGACAACGGCGCGGGTTTTGGCTGCTTCAACGAGCAATTCCACTGTGTGGTTGCGCTCATCAACGGTCATGCCTGCTGCTGGCTCATCAACCAGCAGCAACTGCGGATCCTGCGAGAGCAACATGCCAATCTCAAGCCATTGCTTCTGGCCGTGACTCAGGTCTCCGGCGCGACGCGAAAGATGTTCGGAAAGTCCGATTTCACCCGCAATGGTCTCAACCTTCTCAAGGTCTTCCTTGTTGCTTTGATAGAACAGCACCGCGAAAGGACTGCGCTTGTTGCGCAAGGCCATCATCAGATTGTCCTTGACGGACTGGTCTTCGAAAACCGTAGGCTTCTGAAACTTGCGCCCAATACCAAGACGGGCAATATCGCTCTCTGACTTTGTGAGAAGGCTGATATTGTCGTCCCCCCAACGCACCTCGCCGCTGTCGGGCCGGGTCTTTCCGGTGACAATATCCATGAAGGTGGTCTTGCCAGCCCCGTTCGGACCGATGATGGCATGCAACTCGCCAGCGAAAATATTGAAGGAGAGATTGTTGATCGCCTTGAAACCGTCAAAGGAAACCGAAACACCGTCCACTTCCAACAGAGCGCCACTCATTGCTCGCCTCCCTTGCTGCCCTTGACAAGATTGATTTTATCAAACAGACCACCGATCCCTTGCGGCGCGTAAAGTGTCACCGCCACGAAGCTGACACCGAGAAGAACCTGCCACCAGTCCACCCATTTGATGGTATAGATGCCAAGATCAACATCGGGAGCCTGACCGCCCGTGAACCAACTGGACAACAGCGAGACAAAGGCAGCACCGATTGCAGCGCCATAGAGCCGCCCCCGGCCACCGATTGCCACCCAGACCGCCAGATAGATCGACGCAATGGGCGCAATTTCTGCCGGATTGATGATTCCGGCCTGCGGATAGTAAAGAGCCCCCGCAATTGCTGCGATAATGGCGGTCAATGTGAAAACAAACAGCTTGTAAACCTCGACATTATAGCCAAGGAAGCGCACGCGGGCTTCATCATCACGAATCCCGCGAATGACATTGCCCATCTTGCTCTCGACAATCAGCTTGATGAGCAGATAGCCAAGCGCCAGCGCAAAGGCCGAGGCCCAGAAGAACCAGATGGTAATGAAGGATTGCGGCGTATCCTCAAGATGCGGCAAATTCTGCAAACCGGACAAGCCGTTGTTACCGCGCAGGCCGCTATCATTCTGGAACAGATACAGCGAAAGCGCCAAGGTCATCGCCTGCGTCAGGATCGAGAGATAAACCCCCGTCACACGAGATTTGAAGGCCAGCCAGCCAAAAACAAATGCGAGCAGGCCGGGCACCAGCACGACCAGAAGAAGCTGCACTGGCAGCAAATGCGCAAAGCCCCAGATGGCCGGCAAGTCAGCCCCGCCCACAACACCGAAAATCTGCGTACCGATGGCATCCTGAATTTCCGCAAAAGTCGGCGGCAGAGGCGCATTATGCGCCGCTTCCACCACGATAAGGCGGGTACGCTCATACATCAGCCACATGCCGATCATGTAGCCGCCCAGACCAAAGAAAGCGAAATGGCCAAGGCTGAGAATGCCTGTATAGCCCCAGACGAGATCCATCGCGATGGCAATCAGACAAAAGCAAAGCGTCTTGCCAAGTGTCTTGATGAAGGAGGTCGAGATGAAACCGTAACCCACAGCCTCGCTCCCAAGCGTGACGAAAATCGTGAAGAGTGCAACAACACCCAGAAAGATCATTGCGCTGGGATGTTTGAGCAGAAACTTGATCAATGGTCCTTGCATTGCTTAGTCCCCCGCTGCCCGACCTTTAAGGGCAATGATGCCGCGCGGTCTGAACTGAATGAAAATGATAATGAAGATGATCATGAAGGTCTGGGCTGCAAGCGTGTTGGACGGGTTGAACCATTCAATGCCTTTTTGCAAGAAGCCGATCATGGCAGCACCAGCCAGGGTTCCCCAGATATTGCCAACCCCGCCGACAACCACGGTCATGAAAGACTGCACAATATAGTCGGACCCCAGTTCGGACGTCACTTTGGCGAACAGACCGATGGCAACCCCGGCAATCCCGGCAATGCCGGAGCCTAGCCCGAAGGTCAGCATGTTGATCTTGTTGGGATTGATGCCCATGGACGCAGCCATGCGCGGATTTTGTGTCACCGCACGGGTTTCCAGTCCCAGCCGCGTCCGGTTGAGAATGAACCAGAGCATGGCGAAGAAAATCAGCGAAAGAGCAAAGATCGCGACGCGAATCCAGCTGATGGATATCACGTCATTGATCACCAACGCCCCATCCAGCCACTCGGGCGACGTGAGCGGGCGGGCCTGTGTGCCAAAGATATTCTTGGCCAACTGCTGCAAGGCGATCGAGACACCGAAGGTCGCCAGCAGGGTTTCCAGCGGTCGATGATAGAGATGGCGGATAACCAGCCGCTCAAGAGCAACCCCCGCCGCAAAGGTCACCACAAAAGCCGCCGGGATCGCGACAATGATCGAGAGCGTATAATTGGTAATATATTGCTGAACGAGATAGCCGGTATAGGCGCCCATCATGATAAACTCGCCATGGGCCATGTTGATCACCCCCATCACGCCGAAGGTGATGGCAAGACCGATGGCGGCAAGGAAGAAGATCGATGCCAGCGACAGACCATCCAGGAACAAATCCGCAAATTCGGACAGAGACACACGGGTTTCAATGCTCGCGAGCGTTTCCTGCGTCGCCTTGATGACAGCCTCGGACGGCTCGTCATAAACAGCATAGAAGGCCGCATTGGCAACCGCCGCCGCAACCTCTTCATCACTTGGATCGTGAGGCGCAAGACCAGCCTCGACCAATGCCTTGTAAGCGGTGTGTCGGGCCTCTGGCTCGTTAAGGCTTGCAACAGGCAAGCCGCCCACCTGCCCATCCTTGATATTGGCAACCAGCGTATCATATTTCTGATCGGGCGAGATGTCAGCCGAAGCCCAGCCTTTGGCGACCAGCATGTCATAGGCCTGAGTGACAGACAAATGCTCGTCGCTGCCTGCATAAACGCGGCGCGCGGTGCCTTCATCTTCTCGCTCGGTTTTCTCAACTACGATCCTTGATGCTAGGATCGGATTGAGACGGGCACGCACATCGAGCCCCAGATCGGAAGCAAAACTCCGGATCGCGGCAACCCGCGCCTTCTCGTCCTTGTCATATTGTGTTGTAAGCAGGCGCTCGAGACGGATCATGCTTCTCTTGAGCCCTTCGTCAGTCTCGCGCGAAACGGCTCGGCGCAATGGCAACAGATGGGATGGTTTGGGATCCCGCGCAAGGCTGTCAAGACTTGCCTTGCGAAGCTCGACATCCTCGCTCACCAACTGATTGGCAACGAGGGCCGCACCAACCATCGCTCGCACCCCGGAATTGGGCTTGATCTGTTTGATCTCCTTTTTGGATGCCGTCCCGACGGGATCGCCGCTCTCCGGATCAAACAGGGTGTAGGTCTTTGAGTCCTTCTTCTTGACCGTAAACAGTGCCTTGTCTTTTTTCCTGTACCAGACATCCTTGTTCTGCCAGAGATCCAGAAACATATCAGCGGCAGGCGAACCGGTTTCCTGAATGGCATCAATCACCGATTGGGCAGTCTTGACCGACCCCTTGATGATGTGAGCAGCATTCGCCTTGAGTGCGGCACTGAAGGCAGAGGCATGGGGTTCGGCAGAGTGTTCCAGGCTCGCGCTGGTCGCTTGTTGGGCTTGCGCGATTGATCCGGCAAGTCCCAGACTGAGGGTGAACAGAGCCAGAAACAGAAATGCAGGAAAAAAGCGGGTCATGGGGAATGAACTTTCCTGAGCGCAGGGACCATGAAGGCCCCTGCGCTGATTGGCAACTCGGAAGGCTTAGTAGTTGGACTTCAACTGAACACAGGTTTTGGTTTCTGTGTTGTACATGCCGCAATTGAGGTTTTTCCAATCAGACTTCAGAACCGCAGACTCTGGCAGGTAGTCGGTCCAGGCATCGCCTGGTACTTCTGCGGTCTGGCTGATGATGTCGAACTGCCCATCTTCCAGGATTTCACCGATCAGAACCGGTTTGGAGAGATGGTGGTTGACGAGCATTTCAGCAGTGCCGCCGGTCAGGTTCGGGAATTTCTGGCCATACATTTTTTCGCGAACAGCGTCCACATCGGTCGTGCCAGCTTCGGTGACAGCATTCACCCACATGTTGAAGCCGATATAATGGGCTTCCATCGGGTCGTTGGTGACGCGTTCTTCACCCATGCGGGCTTTCCAGGTTTTGATGAATTCGGCGTTTGCTTCGCTGTCAGCAGACTGGAAATAGTTCCAGGCAGCCAGATGGCCAACAAGGTTGGTGGTGTCAAGCCCGGTCAGCTCTTCTTCGCCAACAGAGAAGGCAACGACGGGAATATCGTCAGCAGACACGCCAGCCGCAGCCAGCTCTTTGTAAAAACCGATATTGGCGTCACCGTTGATGGTGGAGATTACGCCGACCTTCTTGCCGTCTTCTCCGAGTTTGACAACGTCAGCAACAATCTTGGACCAGTCGGAATGACCGAACGGGGTGTAGTTGACGAAAATGTCTTCGGCTGCGATGCCCTTGTCTTTCAGATACTGCTCAAGGATCTTGTTGGTCGTGCGAGGATAGACATAGTCGGTACCCAGCAACGCGAATTTTTCGACGCCCAGCTCTTCAAGGAAATAGTCTGTCGCAGGAATTGCCTGCTGGTTCGGAGCAGCACCGGTGTAGAAGACGTTCTTGGAGCTTTCTTCGCCTTCATACTGAACAGGGTAGAAGAGCAGGCCGTTCAACTCTTCCAGAACAGGCAGCACAGATTTACGGGAAACGGACGTCCAGCAGCCGAAAATGACGTCAACTTTTTCCACGGTCAGAAGCTCTCGTGCCTTCTCGGCGAAAAGCGGCCAGTCAGAAGCCGGGTCAACAACAACAGGAACGAGTTTCTCGCCATTGATGCCGCCTTTTGCATTCTGCTGGTCAATCAGCATCAACATGGTGTCTTTGAGTGTAGTTTCGGAAATGGCCATGGTGCCGGACAAGGAATGCAGGATGCCAACCTTGATGTCAGCCATAGCACCGCAAGTCGTAGAAGCCAAAAGTGCTGTGGCAAGAATTAGTTTTTTCATTTTTGATGATCCCCTGGCAGATCAGCGCTGGAAGGTGCGCTTATTTTGGTTTTGCTATGATAACCGCTGGATGATATGTGTCAGTGGTTGATGGGAACGCTAGATTGAAATTACACTTTCGTCTGCCTCAAACTTCTCAGTGACGTGTTGCGTTTCTTGCACCACAAGACCTAAGTTGCTGGAATATATGAATTTATGCGCCACTTACAGTCGTTCAAATATGTTAAATCAATCGCTGAAGCCGGCTCGATCAGAGGGGCTGCGGAGACCTTGGCAATCTCGCCATCGGCCCTCAACAGGCATATTCAAACACTGGAAATGGACCTAGGAATCCAGATTTTCGATCGCCTGACCAAGGGGGTTCGTCTCTCGGTGGAAGGGGAGTTATTCTATAGATATGCACAGAAGCAGCTGGCCGGATTCGAGAAGTTGCAGAGCCAGATCAGCGACATCAAGGGCCTTAGAACAGGCACCGTGCGGATCGGCATCAGCGGCGATCTCGGCCACAAATTCATTCATAAGCAGATCGCCGAATATCAGAATGATCATCCGCAGGTTTCCTTCACGCTGAAGGTCATTGCGCAAAAAGACCTAGAAGCAGCCCTCAAAAGCAACCATATCGATGTTGCCCTGTTTTATCAGCCGGTTCTGACGCGCAATCTTCAGGTCATCCATGCCATTGAAACCCAGATTTTCGCGGCCTTGCCCAACGGTGCCCCGACCCGACAGAAAAACGCCCTGCTGCTTTATGAACTCATTGATCATGCCATCGTGATGCCCCCAAGAGACACCGAATTGCGCATCAAGATCGATTCAGCCTGCGAGAAAATTGGCATCGAATTACGCAATCTTCTGGAATGTGCCGACCCTCTGCCACACCTGAGCGCCACCATGAATGCCCGCATTGCTTTCTGCCTGCCATTTCGGGAGGATTTCGAAGAATTTGCCATGCGCGGATACAAGCTTGTTCCCATCACGTCCAGCGAATTGCTGACGGGCTTCATCAACATCGTATGCGCCGCCCAGAGCCTAACCTCGATTGCGGCGCAAAAATTCGTGGAACGCCTGATCGTCTCTCTCGAGGAAAGACGGGCAAGACCATTCTGACTCCGCCAACAGGCTTTGAGGCCTCTCCCCCAAAGGCAGGCTACTCAATCCCAAAAGCAGAAAACCGGCTCTGTTTGTCCATTTGACACATCCTGCGCAAATGCGGCTCAGCTCTGGTCTGCCACATTACAAGCATGACGAGCAGTTCTCACCCTGTTCCCTTATTCAAATTATGGTTAAACTGGTATTAATTATAATATGACATCTTTGCTTCGAAGGCTTTCCGAAAGCTCCCAACCGAACGCTATTCGAAGGATAAAGAGATGCGTAAGCTTGCAAAGAGAGTATCTTTGAGTGTTTTTGCTGTTGCAATGTCCACAGCAGCCGCTTTTGCAGCGGATATGCAAGCCCCTCCCTTTGTTGAATACGAACCACTGCCCCCTGTTGAAATCGGGTCTGGTTGGTATTTACGAGGAGATCTCGGTGCTGCCGCCTATTCAGGTGGTCACGGGTCATGGCTTCCGGTTGCAAGCGCCGACCCGGAATTTTACAACGAGCATATTGAAAACGGCCTCGTCGCCGGTGCCGGTATCGGCTATTATTTCAATGAAAAACTCCGTGGCGACCTGACTGTCGATTACCATGGAAAGGCAAAACTCACTGGTAACGCGCCTTGCACCGAACTCAATTGCAGCACAATTGAAACCCTCAATTTCAGTGCATGGACCCTGATGCTCAATGGTTATTATGACATCGGAACCTGGAACTCCATGACCCCCTATATCGGAGCCGGTGCCGGGATGGCCTATCTCAGAACGTCCGATTACACGACCACCAAAGGCTATGCCTTCGGAGACTATGGCAAAGTCAACTTTGCCTGGAACGTCATGGCAGGTGCTTCGTTCGATATCAGCGACAGGCTGAAGTTCGATACCAACTATCGCCTGGTATCCTTGGGGACAGCCCGGACAGATCATCCGACGACAAACCCTTCGGAAAATCCGGTGAAGTTCGAAAATCTATATGCGCAGGAAATCCGCGTTGGCCTTCGCTACGACTTGAACTAGAGACAGGCCGTCATTGCCACAGGAAACGCGACAGGATTGCAGACTGTCATCAGCCCGATGCAAGGCACACCGTGCCTCGCATCGCCATGGCTGGCAATGAACAATCAAAGCCAGACCCGGCCAGATGTCACCGACCAACGCGTGACACGAAATCATCCGGCCCAAACAGGGCTTGGAAAACAAGAAAGTGCGCGATGTGCTCCCTTTGACTTCCACCAGGGATTGGAAGGGGCTTGTTTCTTTTTGTTCCCATCTTGCAGGAAGCACACCGCTTGTATTCGGAATTTCAAGGCTCGCTTTAGTGCAGAATTTGAGCCAGAAATTCCTTGGCTCTTTCATGTTGCGGGTTCGTGAAGAAGACATCAGGCTTTGCAACTTCCAAAATCATCCCCTGATCCATGAAGACAACCTTGTTGGCAACCTTGCGCGCAAAATTCATTTCATGAGTCACACAGATCATCGTGCTGCCTTCGCGGGCCAGTTCGACCATCGTGTCAAGAACCTCTCGAACCATTTCCGGATCAAGTGCCGACGTCGGCTCGTCAAACAACATGACCTCCGGGCTCATGCACAAGGCTCTGGCGATTGCAACGCGCTGCTGCTGACCACCGGATAGTTGCGAGGGATATTTGTTTGCCTGTTCGGGAATCTTGACACGGGCGAGAAAGCGCTCGGCGACTTTCTTTGCGTCTTCCTTGGACGTCTTTTTGACCCGCATCTGGGCAATCATGCAGTTTTCGAGAACCGTCATATGGGGAAACAGATTGAAGCTCTGGAACACCATGCCGGTTTTGCGACGAACAAGATCGACATCCTTGCGTTTGCCCGAAAGCTTTACGCCAGCCACTTCCAGATTTCCCTTTTCGTGCATTTCAAGTGCATTCAGACACCGGATCAATGTCGATTTGCCAGACCCCGAAGGCCCGCAGAGCACCACCGTCTCCCCTCGTGCGACTGTCAGATCAATGTCTTTCAAGGCGTGAAAGGCACCGAAGAACTTATTCATTTTCTCGGCACGAATGATCGGATTTGATTGTTGTTCTGAACTCGTCATGATTTCCACCTTCGAAACAGGCATTCGACAGGGAGCGTCCTGGTTAACTATAGACTTGAATCTTGTCCATCCGGCCCAAGGTTGGATTTCCAACATTGGTTTGTGCAGATTTGTCCCAAACCGCAAGCAGTTTGGGACAAGTATTTCACTAGAAGCGTGGCAACTCTTCGTTGACAACACCCAGCCATTCTTTCTGAGCGGCTTGCAATTCGCCCGAATTCCAGAGCATCAGCAGGTCAGTGTTGAGCCATTGACGCAGATTGAATTCACCGTGACGAACGCCGATTGCCATCGGAGACTGACGGACCGCAAATTTACGATCGAATTTATCAGTATGTTTGCTGATCGCGATAGCTGCGGCAACGCCGGATACGATCGCATCAACCTTGCCGGTGAACAGGGCCTGGTTGGTCGCTGCATCATCTTCGAAGCGCTGAATGATGGTGCCTTCAACTGCCCGTTCGGTGATCAGTGTGTCATTTGTGGTTGATCTGGTCACGCCAACGCGTTTACCAACAAGATCTTTGAGATTTTTGAGATCAGCTTTTGCCGGAGCAAGGATCATCTGTTCGTCAACATAGATCGAGTTGGTATACATGACCGTTTTCGCGCGTTCCGCAGTGACCCCGAAAGAAGAGATCAGAATGTCGACTTTGCCGCTGGTCAGGTTTGGAATGCGGGCCTGGGAAACCTGGTCAACAATTTCAAGCTCGACGCCAAGGTCGCGAGAAATCAGTTTGGCCATGGCGACGTCGAAACCGGCAGGTTTCATGTCTTTGTCGGTCATCCCGTATGGGGGTGTAGAGAGCGAAATACCAACAATCAGTTTTCCGCGCTGAATGATTTTCTGTAGTGACTCGTCCTGGACTTGAGCCAACCCGGCGGTGCAAAGCAGGGCCGTTGCGACCACACTTGCCAAAGCGGTTTTTACGAATTTGATCATCTGTTAAACTCCTCCTACGATAATCAAGATTTGTGGAGCCGACGTTCGAGCTTGCGGCTAACGATCGTCAGCGGAAAGCACACAAGGAAATAGAACAAAGCAGCAAGAAGATAGACTTGAAGAGGCTTGAAGGTTGCGTTGCTTACGATCTGGGCCGTGCGTGTCAATTCGGTGATGCTAACAACAGAGGCAAGAGACGTGTTCTTGATGAGCATCACGAAAAAGCCAACTGTTGGTGGGGTTGCGATCTTAACGGCCTGAGGAATGATGATATATCTCATCGCATCAAACCGGCTGAGCCCCAAGGCATGAGCCCCCTCGCTTTGTCCAATCGGAACAGAATGGATCGAACCACGCCATATCTCTCCCAGAAAGGCGGCGGCATAAAATGAGAAGGCTATTGATATCGCCACAAGTGGCGGTACTTCGAAACCAACATAGTTGGCACCGAAATAGGCGATGAACAGGGTAACCAGCAGGGGCGTTCCCTGAACGACAAAGATATAGAGTTTGGCAACTCTGCGAACCCAGCGGTTCCGCGACACTGCCATGAGGGCAAGGAGCGACCCTGCGATAGATCCACCGGTCAAGGCGATGACAGCCAGTCCTATGGTCCATGCAAGACCTTGGAGCATAAAGTAAACATGCGGCAGGCTGAACTCTTGGAACATCATGACAGCGTCCTTACCCCTTTAGGAATTTGAAAGGAAAAACTCTGCGCTCAATAAGCGTCAAGCCACCTTTGAGCAGGGCGACAAGCGCGACATACATCGCCGCGATCACCAGATAGACTTCCATGTTGCGCAGCGTGATGCCCTGGATGTCGTTACCAATTCCGGTCAATTCGGGAACAGAAATGGCCGAGACCACGCTCGACGACAGAAGCAACAGAATGAACTGCGATACCATGGATGGATAAACCGCTGCGATTGCCGGCTTGATGATGATGTAGCGGAAAATGTCGAGCGTCGACATGCCAAGCGATTTTCCCGCTTCAATCTGGCCTTTGGAAACGGCCTGAATGCCGGCCCGAATGATCTCCGAGGTGTAGGCACCACCATAGAATGTCATCGCCAGAATGGCAGAAGGCAGCGGTTCAAGGCTCATGCCGATCGCGGGCAAACCGAAATAGATGACGAACAGCTGGACAATGAACGGTGTATTTCGGATGGCTTCGATATAGGCCACTGCGACAAATCGAACAGTCGCAAACCGACTGAGCTGCATGACCGCAACAAGCGTTGCCAAACACAGCGCAAACAGCATCGCAAGAAGCGAAACCTGCATCGTCAGGATTGCACCCGATATCAGCAAATCCATTCGAGAGAAAACACCGCCAAAGTCCAGATAGTTCATTCCATCTACTCCGATCCAGTTTTAGAAACCTGCCGCCAGTCGGCTGGAATAGTCATTCGCGAAAGTTTCCCCACCGGGAGCCATCTCGACCTTGCCATTCCATGGAGCGGCTTCTGTCCATGGCGTTGCCATTTCATCGGTCATCGCGTTGAGTTGATCCATCAGGGCAGGAGCGGTTTCTGAAAGTTCCTTTTCCATCTTGGAAATATCAGGGAAGTTGGAGAAAGGTTGCAACCAGATCGCCCGACCTGCAAGATATCCATTGGCCCCGGCGCGATAGGCATAGGTCAGCAACCGAACGAAATCTTCCGGTGTGGAACCGGCGCTCAGCAGCACCCAGGGCCGCCCCAGATCCTTGGCCATATCATCAAATCTGGCCTGAATTTTTGATGCTTCGGGTCCGTCAGGATCCGGCACATTGATGGTTTCGGTTGGCGGTTCAAGCTTGAAGACATCCACGCCTTCCGGATCCATGATCGCCTTGTCAGCCAGAGACCCCTTTACGAGTTCAATACGCTTTGCCAGAAACTCCTCCTGACTTTCGGAGGGGAAAGGATAGACCAGATATTCGAGAATGAACGGGATATCATTCTCCCGGCAGGCTTTTTTCACGCCGTTCAAGTAGCACAACTGATGCTGTTTGACATCTTCGGAAGCATCGGCGCGATACCAGAGATTGACTTTTACACCATCGCCACCGATTGTGCGGATGACGCTGGGATCCCAACCCGGAACGTTCGAGGATTTGCGGCCCGTTTCCAGTGTTTGCCAAGTCGCCCACTCGGTGCCGATCAGAAGGCCGGTACGGGCTGGTATGTCCGCAATCGTGGGCGCATAGCCGTACGGAGCGTCAACCAGCACCGCCGACGCCTTGGGAGCAAGATAGCGGCCAAGCATGGATTTGACAGCTGACACATCGGCAAATGGCGCCTTGTCGGTTTTACGGATCTCTTTGATTGGATTGACGATGGGCCCGGTCTGGTCCATGGCCAGCATCTTGAAGCGACCATTGTCATCCGCCAAACGGCGCATTCTCCAATATTTACCAGGGGTGATAGTCATGCTTGTCCTCCGTTAAGAAATGCTTCGACCTGTGAACGGTCAGGAATGCTTTCCCAGCCACTGCCATGCGCACATTTGAGTGCGGCAGCGGCGCTTGCAAATCGCGCTGCGTCCTGAATTGACATGCCTTCGGCAAGAGCCAGGGTGAAAGCGCCATGAAAGATGTCACCTGCACCATTGGTGTCGACTGCTGCCACTTCAAACGCAGGCACATGGTTGATTGAGCCTTGCTCGCACCAGAAAAATCCTCTCGCCCCATCCGTGACAGAAACCGTGCCGCGGCTCATGTCATCTGCGACCTGCAAGGCGTCGCCGAGGTCATCCCGGTCGGTAAGGCGTCTCAGACACGCGGCGGAAAAAACGAGATGATCGGGGTAGGCAAGAAGATTGTGAACCGCGTCGAGGTCGCCCACATCGGCATCAAGCACCGAAACGATCCCTTTCTCCGAAGCGGCTTCAAACAAGGCGCGCGCCCCTTGCCACCAGCTGTAATCGGCAAGCACCGCCGAAACGTCATCCAGACGGCCAAGAGGCAACCATTCGGCTTCGTCACCCAGATCAGCACCAATGAAACCCAGAGCTGTACGCTCTCCGTCAGGCGCCACCAGAATCGTGCCCATCGGGCTTCGCCCTCCTTGCACGCGGGAGACAAAATCTGTCCTGACCTTGAATTGAGTAAGGCGATCAATGATGCGATCCCCGATGTCATCAACCCCCAACCGACCCCAGTAGGTGACATCTGCACCCAGCTGTGATGCAGCACAGGCAGCAGTGGCCGCAATGCCTCCACCTGTAAACTTAACATCCAGGACGCGCATTTTCAGAGGCTTGTCAGGAAGCTCCGGCAGAAAGAGAATTGTGTCCAGAAATGCATTTCCGAGCGTTACGATACGCTTGGGTTGCGAACAGTCAGACAGAGGGGAATTTTCAATTTCTGGCGGATTCATTGGCCTTCCTTCATGAACGAGTTTGGGTTCAAGCATATTTTGTTCATGCTTGATCTGTTCATTTGTCGTTAGGCCAGAGCTTAGTCCGAACTTGACTTGTTGTCAAAATAATTTACAAGTTACTTGTAAAATAAATTATCAAGTTAAGAAAAGGCAGGCGAATCCTACACCTTCACTTGTGGGAAAGAAAGGTCGACTTTCGGTGAGAGCGAGGACCTCGACCTTGAAAATCCGAAGGCCCGAAAGAGACCGCTTGTCATTTGAGTTATCAACTGACCGGCTTTCGCTCTGGCCTAAAAAATGGATTTCAACTAAAAGGAATGACCTTCTCGATGTCGAACGCTTCACACAACCAGATGGGATTGAGAAAAGCAATCATGGCCAAGATACCTGTTGTTCCTGCACGCAAGCAAAAACTGTCTGACACCATTTACGCTCAGATCCTTTCGCAAATAACGACAGGTGAATATTCGGCAGGAGACAAGTTGCCCTCTGAATCAGAGTTGTCGAGCGCGTTCCATGTCTCTCGTCCGATCGTAAGGGAGGCTTTGTCCCGCCTGTCGACCGATGGCCTGATCTACTCAAAAAGAGGGCTGGGCTCCTTCGTGGCACTCAAACCCTCCAAACGCCTGACCGATTTTGCCAACGTGTTTGATCTGTCACGTTTCATTCGATCTTTCGAACCCAGAATGGTTTTGGAAATAGAAGCCACAAGGCTTGCTGCGACAAGACGCTCCCGGGCTCAGGTGGAGGAAATCGCCGATGCGGTCGATGCTCTGGACAACGCAATTGCCAAGGGCGAATTGGGTCAGGACGAGGATATTGCCTTTCACGACGCCATCGCACGTGCTTCCGGCAACGACTTTTTCGTGCAGCTGCTGACAGATCTTAGACTGCCCGTTCAGGAGACCATGCATATCGGTCTTGAACTTGCGCGCGAGGGAGCCCCTGCCCGCCGCATTCGTATCATCGAAGAGCATTCGCGCATTCGCGATGCCATCGACACCAAAGACAGCGATGCGGCCGCCGGATACATGAAATATCATCTGTTGCAAGCCCGCGCCGCCATCTTGGACGCCCAGCATCTGGAAACCAGTTTTTCTGTAGACAAGAAGGATCAGGACTAGCAATCAAGCCAGCCCCCCAACTCGCTTGCCCTCCCAAAGAGGAGGGAGGAGCAACATCAGAGATGCAGGGCATATCGATAGAAAAGGCCGTGTTTCTCGCCTGACGAGGCAACTCGTTCAAAGCGATCCTCGCAAAATCAATCAGCAGATCGATCGGTCCCGCCCCTTGTATTTGGCAGTCAAATACAAGGGAACGAGCATGAGGGATTGGGCCGATGACGTGCCAGATATCAAATCTGCGTTCGCAGCCGCCTCCCCTGTTGTCCAACAGGATCTCCGCTGAGAGGTGTAGTCTCCGATCAGGTGCAGAGCTCACCCCTTATTGCATTTGTCCAATATCCAGCTTTTCATGGTCTTAGGCATCAGACGTCATGAATGGATAGTCGGTGTATCCCTTTTCGCCTCCTCCATAAAGGGTTGCCTGATCAAGGTCCGTCAGACTTGCGCCAGATTTGAGGCGGGCGACAAGATCGGGGTTGGCAATGAAGGCACGACCGAAGGCGACGAGGTCAGCGTCGTTTGCTGCCAAAGCCTTGTCTGCCAGAGCAAGATCATAGCCGTTGTTGGCAATATAGGTGCCATGGAAACGGGAGCGCAGCGCCCCGAAATCGAACGGTGCATTGTCCCGAGGACCACCCGTTGCCCCTTCGATCACATGCAGATAGGCAAGCTTCAGACCGTCCAGCTGCTCGGTGATGTAATTGAACAACGGCTGCGGATTGCTGTCGGAAATGCCATTGGCCGGCGTCACGGGAGAGAGGCGAATGCCGGTGCGCCCTGCTCCGATTTCATCGACGACGGCTTTTGTGACGTCAAGCAACAGACGGGCGCGGTTCTCGATACTGCCACCATAGGCATCCGTACGATGGTTCGAGCCGTCTTTGGAGAACTGGTCAAGCAGATAGCCATTGGCTCCGTGCACTTCCACACCGTCGAACCCTGCCTCGATGGCATTGCGGGCTGTGCTGCGGAAGCTCTCGATGACGTCAGGAATTTCGGAAAGCTCCAACGCGCGTGGCATTGACGTGGGCACGAAGCTGTTATTCACGAAGGACATGGTCTCGGCCTTGATCGCGGAAGGTGCGACGGGAGCCTTGCCGCCCAGCAAGTCGGAATGGCTCACGCGCCCGACATGCCAGAGCTGCACAAAGATCTTGCCGCCCGCGTCATGAACGGCGTCCGTCACCTTGCGCCAGCCTGCGATTTGCTCGGCCGTATAGAGGCCGGGTGTATTCTGATAGCCTTGCGCCATTTCAGACACCTGCGTTGCTTCAGTGATGATCAGGCCCGCTGTGGCCCGCTGGCCATAGTAGAGCGCGGCCAACGGATTGGGGACCAGACCTTCCACCGCACGACTGCGGGTAAGAGGCGCCATGACAACGCGGTTGGAAAGGCTGATATCGCCCAGAGAATAGGGTTCAAAGAGTTTGTTTGTCACATCAGGCTCCAGAGAGTAGGGTTTTCTTACATGATACTCATCATTTTCAGTATAAATGATAGCCATCATGTAAAATTCAAGGGCACTTGAGAAGGAAATGTCGGAATGAGAGTCTCGCGGGAAAAAATGGCAGAGAACCGCCAGCGCATCCTCGCCGAAGCGGCAAGATTGTTTCGAGAAAAGGGTGTCGATGCGGTTTCTGTCGCAGAGATCATGCAAGCGGCAGGGCTTACCCACGGCGGATTCTACGGTCATTTCCGGTCCAAGGACGAGCTTGTTTGCAAAACGATGGAGCAAATGACGGATCAGGAAGAAACTTATCCCTCTTTCGAAGAATTTACGAAGCACTATCTCTCTTGCGAGCACAGGGACAATGCTGGTGAGGGGTGTGCCACTGCCGCGCTCGGGCTGGAATTCCGCCATCAAACCCAGGAAGCACGTGCAGAACTGACCCGTGTCATTGAGACGCAACTGGCCCGCCTGACCGATGCGCTTGCCAAAGAACAGGGCGAGGAGACTGATCCCGCACAGGTGCGGCGCGAAGCGATTGCCACATGGTCAGCCATGGTCGGCGCCCTGATCTTGGCGCGCGCCGTCAATGATACCAGTCTTTCGCAGGAATTCCTGGAATCGACACGGGACTGGATCATGCGCAAGGATTAGCTGCTGCTGTCGTCCCCATCCAACTCATGACTATCATAATATCGTCAAGGGTATTCGAATGGTGAACCGATTGCAAAACCCATTGCTTTCGCACTGTCCGAGCCTTCATCCAATTCCAATTTCAGCAACGTGCCACCCTTCAAAAAGAGCCCTGCGAGTGAGACCAATAGAACCTCATGAGAAAAATGTGTTGACTCAAAAATACCAATCGGTATGTTTCCGTCATGACAAAAGCACATCATCGCGAAAAGAACCCGCAAAAGGTTCGTCGTCTCCTCATTGAAAACGCGTTAAAGCTGGCCTCGGAAAAGGGGCTGGCTCTGGTAAGCATACAACAGGTCTGTCGCGCTTCAGGTGTTACGAAGGGAGCGTTTTTCCATCATTTCACCAACAAGCAGAGCCTGCTCGATGCGGTGTTTGCCGAAATGATTGATGAACTGGACAGGGAAATTGACGCATATATCGAGGATGATCCCGTCCCCCATGGGCAGTTTACCCGTGCCTACCTTCAATCTGTGAAGGCAAGCGTAAAAGATAGTCCTTCGGCGGCCATCTGGATTTCAGCCATCACCGATGCGTCGCTGCAATCGGTCTGGAACAATTGGCTGAACCAGCGACTTGTCCGCCACCGGCAAACAGATGATGGCGAAGTGCTGCATGCGGTGAGAATGGCCGCAGATGGCATCTGGTTTGCGGTGTTCACCGGAAGCGATGCAAACCAATTCTCGACGCTTTATACCCAATTGTTCAAGATGACACAGCAATGAATAATCCATCCTCTCTGAATGCGGCCAATCCCTGGACGGGGCTTGCTGTCATTTCACTGGCACTGCTGCCCATTGGCATCGACATGACCGTGCTGAATGTTGCCCTGCCACGCCTGACCATCGAGTTGGGATCGACCAACGCCGACAAACTCTGGATGGTCAACGCTTACAGTCTTGTCATGGCCGGACTGTTGCCGGGATTTGGCGCCCTGTCAGACCGGATCGGCCACAGGACACTCCTGCTGATCGGCCTGGCCCTGTTCGGAATGGCATCCCTGGGCGCAGCTTTTGCGCCAACAACTGGCTTGTTCATCGTGTTGAGAGGGACGCTGGCCGTTGGGGCTGCCATGATCCTGCCATCCACCATCTCCATTGTTCGGCTCATCTTCACCGAGGACAGCCAAAGGGCAACCGCCATCGGGATCTGGGGTGGCGTTTGGTCGGGATGCGCGGCTCTCGGGCCAATCGTCGGCGGGCTTTTGCTCAATCATTTCTGGTGGGGATCGGTATTCCTCATCAATCTTCCAATCGTTCTGTTGACGATGATTCTGACGCTGGCAAAGATACCTCATTTACCTGCCAACAAAGACAGGCATTGGGATCTGTTGACATCCCTCTATTTGATGGTCAGCCTGATCGGTCTGCTTCTGGCAATCAAGGGAGCGCTCAAGGCTGATGCTGTCTGGAGCCATGTCACGCTGGCCTTTGTCCTTGGGTGTCTCTTCGGCTTCCTATTCTTGCGTCGCCAGGCGCATTTGCCCTCTCCACTGGTCGACTTTTCGCTCTTCCGGAATACCCGCTTTTCCGCCGGAGCCTGCATTGCGGTTCTTGCCACTTTCGCACTGATGGGGATGCAATATATCGTCAGCCAGGAATTGCAGTTGGTCAGGGGCTTCTCGCCGCTCACCGCCGGTATTTATCTGCTTCCCGTTGCCATCGCTTCATTCTGTTCTGGGCTGGGGGCTGGCAAACTCATGATGGGCTTTGGCATTGAGCGGATGATGGTCGCGACATGTGCCCTTGGGGCCTTCGGTACCATCCTCTATCGCTTTGGCGGACATATGTCGCAGCCGTGGCTGGAACTGACCACCCTTGCCCTCATCGGCTTTGCTGCCGGAGGAGCCATGGCAGCAGCCTCCACGGCCATCATGATCAGTGCCCCCAATGACAAGGCGGGCATGGCTGGTGCCATCGAATCCGTCGCCTATGAGTTGGGTGGTACGCTTGGGGTGGCTATTCTGGGCAGCGTGATGGGCTACATCTATAGCAGCACTCTGTCCACCGCAGCATTGCCTGTTCTGCCGCAAGCTGCCCGGACGAGCATGGAGGAAGCGATAGGGGCGGCCGCCCATCTGCCTCCCGATGCGGGAGAGGCATTGATCACGTCGGCCAAGACCGCCTATCTCAGTGGTGTCAATGCCAGCCTCGCACTGGCCGCCCTCGTGATGGCAATTCTGCTTGTGATGATGACAGGTCTGGTCATCAGAAATGAGAGGAAAAGCCCTGCTTCAGGAGGTCGTTGATGGCTTACATCATCGAGATCACATACGCTATGTATGCAACAAGAAACCCGCCTCCGACCACTCGACCAATCCGGCGACAAGAGAACAGCAGAACAAACAGCAACAATGTACTTCCAAGCATCACCCAACCATCAATCTGTGCAAATCGGTCCGCAACCGGGATGGGGCAAATCAACGAGGTGAGCCCTAGAATTCCAAGAATATTGAATATGTTGGAGCCAATGATGTTGCCGATGGCAATGTCAGACCTGCGATGCACGGCCGCCACTACGGACGTGGCCAATTCGGGGAGACTGGTTCCCACAGCCACCACTGTCAGCCCGATTACGGCAGACGATACTCCCAGATCCTGAGCAACGATTGTAGCCCCCCTCACAAGCAGATCTGCACCGACGACAAGCAAAGCGAGCCCAAAAACCAGCAAAGCCAAAACAAGGTACGGAGAAACGGGCAATGCCAGCTGGTCACTTTCGCAACAGCCAGCGTTTTTGTCCTGCATGTAAGCCATCGCAAGATAGGCAACCAAAGCCAGCAGCATCAACACGCCAATCAGCGGCGAGATCGTTCGGAAAATGAGCACAATCACAAGCACAATGGCTGATAGGACCATGGTCACCGCATCCCGTCCGGACATGCTCCGTATCACCTGAATGGGGGCGATCAAAGCTGCCAGTCCCACGATCAGCAGGATATTGGCGATGTTCGAGCCTACGACGTTGCCAAGAACAATACCCGGATACCCTCCGATCGCCGCTTTCAATGAGACGAGCAGCTCGGGCATCGACGTGCCAAACCCAACAACAGTCAGCGATATCAGGAAAGCTGGTAATCCAAGCTTGCGTGAAACCCCGATTGCCCCCTCGACCAGCCATTCCCCACCGAAATAGAGACATACGAGACCGGCTACGACAAAAAGATATTCCATATATTCTCCAATGGCATCTCTCGTCTGGCAACCATTGCAAGAGGTGAGAAATACTCGATGATATATGGAGAGAGAGCGTTTGTTTGCAATGCCTGACGTGAGTCTTTATTTGACCGGACAGATTTGCCGTTGCCATGGCCCTCATTCAGCTTTCCGGCATCCGGATATCCAATTGCAGGCAATTGACCGTCAGCTCAGTTTTTGCCCCTTTGCCCGGCGCGGTCTTGAAGTGCGGTGCGCTCACCTTCTGCTTTCAGGGCTTTGATATGCGCCCGGAGTTTCTTCATCGCCCAATCGTAATGGCTTGATGTAGCCGATATGCAGTAAGAACCGAGCGTTGTCGTACCGGTCCAGGTAAAACAGCCCTTTTCGAAAAGCTCTTTGTCGCTGAAGCTCTTGATGAGTTCCATGACCTGATCATGGCTCTTGCAGACCATTTCCATGGACTTGTCATAAGGGGTGTCCTGGTGCTTGCGCCAGAATACGACATTCAGCTCGCCATAGGTCTTCCAGTTATAAGGAGCAGGCAAAAAGGGCTGACTGGGCCCAGTCCGGTTTGCGTCAACCCAATCGAGCAAGAGCTGATGCCATTCATACAAGTGCACCAGAATGTCTCGCAGATTTTTGTCACGAGCCCAATGGGCTTCCTTCCCGACAAAACCGGGGCCATAAAACAGAGCCGCATTGCGCGTGCCAGCCTCCATCGAATGGATCAAATTCAGCAATTTTGCAAACTGGTTGTCGGCTGCATCAATCAGTTCGCATTTGGATTTTGGTCTTGCCATCCTGCTTTTCTTCCAAGTGTCCAATGCCTGAGAATTATGCGCTACCATATCACCCGGCTTTGGTCTCGTGCTCGCCAGATCGAATCCACAATGTTCTCAAGCAGGCTTTTGGTCAATCCTGACCCAACGAACTTTGCGGGCGAAAGGTCTCGTTGCTCAGGGATAGATGATCGATTGCCCGACATACATACCCAGCAAGAGACACAAGACAGACAAAAAAACAAAAAGTAGGATCTCTTTTCTCATATTCCTCCAAACAGCAAACGCGCCTCCTGATCTGACCGGCGCATTTGCCAACTTGCGACACCTGTTTCGCTGGATGCTCGGGAAAATTCACTCTGCTTCCGTTTGCGGGTGCCTCAACATGATCCGTTTCAGAAAGATCAGAAAATCATCAACAAAGGTGAAGATGACTGGGATCACGATCAGGCTGAGAAAAGTGGAAGCCATAAGCCCGCCGATGACAACCGTTTTGCCATTGGTTGACGGAAGCTGGGATCCCCTCCTGTCATGTTGAGAGCCGCCGGAGCCATTCCACAGCCCATCGCAATACTGGTCATGATGATGGGCCGGGCCCGTTTGTGACAGGCATCGACAAGAGCCTCAATCCGCAGCTTGCCGGCACGAATAGCCATGATCCCATATTCCACCAGCAGAATGGAATTCTTCGTCACCACCCCCATCAGCATCAGCAGGCCAATGACCGCAGGCATCGAGAAGCTTGTCCCCGTCAGGACAAGTGGCATCAATGCACCTCCTAGAGACAGTGGCAAGGCCATGAGAATGGTGAAGGGTTGCAGAAAGTCATGAAACAGCAGCACCAGAACCGCATAGATACAGAAGATGCCAATCGCCATTGCGGTTCCGAAGCTGCTGAATAGCTCGGAGCTACGCTGAAGGTCGCCTTGCTCAACCATCCGGACGCCTTTAGGCAAATTTTGCATTGTGGGGAGGAGCTTGGCTTCCTTGTAAACATCGCCGAGAATAAGCCCGTTGAGTTCCACCGACAAGGTTACATTGCGAGACCTGTCAATGCGGTCGATTTCTGACGCGCTGCCACCAATCGAAATGTCGGCAATTGCGCCCAGATTGACAGCACCATTGTTGCCGTTCACCCTGAGATTCATGATGTCATCGAATGATGAGCGGATTTTCGGATCGAAGCGGACTCGGATGGAGATCTGACGCTGTGGTAGGTTCAGCTTTGACATCGAGGCTGAATAGTCGCCATTCGTTGCGACCCTGATCGCCTCGGAAATCGCTTCGGAGGTGATGCCAAGTGCAGCTGCGCGGGCAAAATCGGGCTTGATCTGCAATTCAGGTGCCTGAAGAGATGCGCTGGACGTGACAGCTCCTATGCCAGACAGGGTGCGCAATTCCATTTCCAGTGAGTTGGCTGTCTGCTCAAGGGTACCGCTGTCATCACTGGCGAGGGTAATGTCCAGTGCCGTTCCGGTTCCCCCAGAGCCAACCTCGATTCGCACACCGGGCAGCACAGAAAGAGCGTGGCGGATATCATTCTCGATCGCGGACTGTTTACGATCCCTCTCATCAATCTGGGTCAGATCCACAACAAGCGTTGCCGTCTTGACGTCACTTGTCATTGAAGAATCCATCCCCATTCCTGATGAAGAACTGCCGACTTTTGTGAATACGCTGGTTACATCGTGCAGTTTGGCAATGATATTTGCAGCCTTGCTTGCAGCTTCGCTCGTCTGCTCGATCGTGCTGCCCGGTTGCAGCGTCAGGGTAACCTTCGTTTGAGCCTCGTCCGATGCTGGAAAGAACCCCGTGCTGAGAAGCGGAATGGTTGAAAGTGAAAGCCCGAGAAAAATGAACACGCCAAGCAACGTCAGTTTTCGATGGGACAGGCAGGCCGTGACAAGCTTCAAATAGCTCCTCATAATCCAGCCGTCGCCTTTTTCCTCGATTGGCTTAGACTTCATCATGTAGGCCGCCATCATCGGGGTCAACAGGCGGGCAACAAGCAGGGAAGCCAGGACCGCAACAGATGCGGTAATGCCGAACTGTCGGAAGATCAGCCCCGGAATGCCTGCCATGAAGGCCGTCGGAAGGAAAACGGCAACAAGCGTGAAGGTGGTTGCGATAACCGCCAGTCCGATTTCGTCTGCCGCAACAAGCGCGGCTTCCTTGGGCGATTTGGCCGACTTGAGGTGACGTGAAATATTCTCGATTTCAACAATCGCGTCATCGACAAGAATCCCAACCACCAGCGACAGGGACAGAAGCGTGACCGTGTTGAGAGAAAATCCCCAAAGATAGATCGCAAGAAAGGTCGGGATGACCGAAAGAGGCAGGGCTGTTGCTGCCAAAATGGTAGCGCGCCAGTCTCTCAAGAAGACCCAGACGACGATAACGGCAAGCAAAGCGCCCTCATAGAGCATGTGCATGGAGCCGTTGTAATTCTCGATGATCGGGCCAACCGTACTATATGCTTCAACGATCTCGATATCAGGATTGCTCTGCGAAAAACGCGTCATGGCAGCGCGAATATCGGCAGCGACACCCGTATCAGAGAATCCATTGGAACGTTTGACCTCAACGCCAATAACAGGCTGGCCATTCAAATAGGCAATGGATGACTTGTCTGAAAAGCTGTCATAGATCTTGCCGATCTCATCAAGACGCACGAGCTGTCCATTGGAGAGAGGGATCTTGATCGTCTTGAGTTGATCAATCGAGGCAACCGCTCCGAGAGTCCTGATGGTCTGCCGACTGCCACCAATCTCGGTTCGCCCACCAGAGGCATTTTTCTGCACGGACTTGAGCTTGGAAGAAACGGATTCGGCCGTTAAGCCCAAAGACGTCATGAGCCTTGGATCAAGATCGACATGCACTTCACGGTCTATGCCGCCAACGCGCGAAACGTCACCGACACCTGAAACCGAAAGCAACGCTTTTGTCATTTCGTTGTCGACAAACCAGGACAGTTCCGTTTCGTTAAAGCGAGTGGATTTCACGGCAAAGGTGACAAGGGGCGAGTTCTGAATCGTGACCTTGGAGACACTTGAAGACTCCATCTCCGAAGGCAGATCAGTTGTGCTGTCAACTGCATTGCGAACCTCGTTGAGCGCCTCATCACTGTCCTTCTCGAGCTCGAAAGACACACTGATCGAAACAGCACCGTCCGTAATGGTTGTAGTGATGTGATCCAGAAGACTGAGCGAAGCCAGATTGTCCTCGATCTTGCGGGCAACTTCGGTTTCCAACTGGGCTGGCGCCGCCCCTTCCAGAGAGGCTGATATGCTGATCGTCGGCAGGTCCATGTCTGGAAAATTCTGCACAGCCAGTCTATCGAAGGCCAGAAGACCACCAATTGTCAGCAGAGCAAAAAGCAGGATGGGCGGGATCGGATTATGGATTGACCATGCTGAGAAATTCACTGGGCTTCTCCCACGACCTTGACAAGAGCACCATCGGACAGGAACGCCCCGCCGGACTCGACAATATTGGCTGCATCTTCAATTCCGGAAAGAATTTCCACCTCCTCGTCAAAACGTCGTCCTGTCTTGACGAGAAGCCGTTTGGTACGTTTGTCGGGCCCGACCGAGAAGACATAATTGATCCCATCGCGGAAAACCAAAGCAGACTCGGGCACAGTCAGGGCATCCTTGGAGCCCAGAAGGATCACCCCTGAAGCATATAACCCCACACGCGGACTGCTCTCCGGAGGCAGGGACACATAAATGATGGCGCGCCCGGTATCCGTATTGATGGTCGGACCCACAAGTCTTACCGTTCCCTTGATTTCGTTCCCATCCGGTCCTTCGATGACGGCATCAAGACCCGACCTCAGGCGCGGGAGATAAAGCGCCGGGACTTCTGCCTGCCACTCGACCTTGTTCTGACGCAGCAGGCGAAACAGCTCGGTCCCGGAGGAAACAACTTGCCCCAATTGTGCCGAACGGGACGTGATCTGACCATCATCCACCGCCCTGATCGTTGTATGATCCACCTGAATGCGCTGGTTTTCCAGATCCGCCCTTGCCGATTCAAGGCTGGCCTGGGCAGTTTGTTCCGCGATCAGATATTCTGTTACCTTTTCATCCGAGAGCGCGCCGCTACCCTGAACCTTTCTTGCCCGATCCGCATTCGTTTTCGCTTTTGCCAGATCGGCTTCGGCAGATTTCAGTTGAGCTTCCTGCTTCTTGAGATCTGCCAGTACGCTCTCCCTGGCCAGAAAGGCAAGCGGATCACCCTTCTCGACGTCCGAACCGACGTCAACCACCAGGTCATCGATACGCAACCCGCCGATTTCCGAGGCAATGATTGCCTCATGCCACGGCTTGAGCCAACCGCCAGCGGGGACGGATTCCGGCCAGTTGCGAACCTGCGGGTGAACCAGTGATACACTAAGCACGACGGCTTCTTCCACTTTGGCGTTTGCAGCCCCTTGAGCCAATGCAGGAACGCTAGTGGCAAAGTTGGAGACCATCGCTCCGGCAAGACATGCCGCGACCATTATTTTGTAAGACATGATTGCCTCTATCCTTATTTTTGACGGGAGCCGATATTCTTCTCTGGGAATGCGGAATCCTTGCCCGATTGCCATCCTCCCCCTAGAGCCTTGTAGAGAGAAATCCAGTAACGGGTCGCATCTCGGCGTATCTCGATAAGTGTCACTTCCGCAGACAGGGCCGAACGTCGGGCATCTTCGCGATCCAGAAGGCTGGCATTTCCGGCTTTCCAGTTCGTGTCGATGGCAGTGAAGTGGGAGCGATAATTCTCTGCTGCATCCTTCACATCGCTCATGCGCAGGCTTGTACTATTGACATGGACAAGCGCTGTCTCCACTTCCCGAACAGCGCTGAGCACACCAGACTTGTAAGAGGCAACAGCAGAATGATAGTCGGCGATCGAACTTTTGACAGCGGCTCTGCGGGTTCCTCCATCAAAGAGGGGCAGCGACAAGGCCGGTCCGAACGACCATGGCGCGGATTGCCCGATCAGTGTTGAAGTTGAAAGTGTAATTGATCCTCCCAAGGTGAGACTGGGATAGAGATCGGCATTTGCTGCACCGACTTCGGCCATCGAGGCAGCAACCTCTCGCTCGAGCGACTGGATGTCCGGCCTCTGCCGCAAGGCATCTGCGGGCACTCTGTTCACGTTGAAAGTCTTCGGATGCGGGATTGACGAGCGCCCCTTGTCCAGCAGGCGGATCACCCTGGTCTCATCACCACCGGTAAGCTGGGCGATTGTCTTGACCAGAATCTTGCACTCGGCTTTCTGCTCGGTGAGCGTCGAGGCGGAAGAGGCGGCACTGGCTTTTGCCAAGGCCAGATCAGACGAGGAGGAAAAACCGGATCCGACTGCCTTGGCAGTCGCATTGATGGTCTCCCGCTGAGAGACGAGTTCTTGCTGATAGATGCCGACCAACTGACGGCAGGCCCTGTATTGAACGTAATCATCGGCCACTTCCGCCGCCAGAGAAACCCTGGCGTCATGCCAATTTGCAACCTGTTTTCCCAGACGTTCGCGCGCGGCTTGCCGCTTGCTGCGATTCTTGCCGAAGAGGTCCAACTCCCAGGACGCATCGAGACCGCCACTTGTTGTTGTCGACTCTGTGACACGGTTGGCACGGTCCCCTTCGGTGCCCGAGACATCGACAGCACCCGAACCGTCAAGAGATGGCAACAGAGCTGCCCGTGAGGATGCCAAGGTCGCCCGTGCCTTCTCGATGTCTGCTGCTGCAGAAGCCAGATCCGGATTTTCGTTCTGAGCCAGCTCAATCAGTTGCAAAAGAGAGCTATCCCCGAAGCTCTGCCACCAGGACAGCATATTTGCGGACTGACCACCATGGGGCAATGTTTCGTGCCACCTGGCCGCAATTGCAAGATCCGACTGCCCCAGATCCGTCTTCATGGAACAACCAGACACCATCAAACTGACAGCTACGATGACCGGTAAAATGTGAGTGAATTTGAGTGCCGCCATGCCTATCCTCTGTCTGCTCGTCGCGCTTGACTGAGGATTAGACTATTGAATGTAAAGTGGGGTCAAAGTTACGTTAAGATATGTAAATGTCCGTGCGAACCGGTGTTGAGGCTGCAATATTGCCCGATAACGATAAGGAGACATCCGGCATGATTAGCGTTCTTCTGGTTGACGATGATACCGGGCTCACGACGCTGTTGAAGGAATATCTGATTGAGGAGGATTTCACCGTTCATACAGCCGAAGATGGTCGTACAGCCCTTCAAACCATTTCCAAGAATATCATCGACATCATCGTTCTTGATATCATGATGCCCAAAATGAATGGCATTGAACTGTTGCAGCGCATCCGCAAGACCAGTTCGGTTCCTGTTCTGATGCTGACAGCCAAAGGGGATGATGCGGATCGTATCGCCGGCCTCAATCTGGGGGCCGATGATTATGTCACGAAACCCTGTTCCCCCGGAGAACTACTCGCGCGTCTGCGTGCCATCATGCGCCGGGTTGAGCGTATGAATTCTCCGGCAGAGACCCTGCAAATCGGCAATCTGGTTATCCATCCAGGCCAGCGCATTGCGGAATGGAACAGCAAGCCGCTCGAATTGACAGGCACGGAATTCAACCTTCTGGAAGTATTGGCGCGCAGCGCCGGACAACTCATTTCCAAACAGGATATTTCTAAACAGGCCTTTGGTCGCCCCTTGACCGCTTATGACCGCCGCATTGATGTCCACATCAGCAGCGTTCGGCAAAAACTAGGCAAGAGGGCAGACGGTCAATCCTGGATTCAGTCCGTTCGGGGACAAGGGTACCAGTTGATAAGAGACAAAGAATGAACAAGCTTTTCTGGAAATTCTTTCTGGTGATCTGGCTGACACTGACGGCTTCCGTGATGCTGCTGTTCCTGCTGACCAAGACATTGCAATTGGCTCCTCTGCCCCGAGAGATCGCGCATCAAAAGGAGTTGTTCGCGCTTCACACTGCAACGGCACTGTTGCATGAGAATGGGCTGGATGCGGCACAGACCTTCATCAATGCAGCCGACCAGGTCCCCACCTCACTTGTGATGCAAATCATCCCTCTGGAAGGGGAAACGCATTGCCCGACACATATTGTGAACTATACCGCAACCACACTGTCGAAAGATCTATGCTATCAGATCACGGTTGAACCGGAGATCGAGGATCCGCTCTCAGTGGCCTGGATGCGTTTTGCTCCGATCACGTTTGTATTGATGGCAGCCGCTCTGGCCGCCTTCTGGCTAACTCGCTATCTCGTAACACCGATATTCAAGATCCGAATGGGATTGAAAAGGCTGGCCGGTGGGCATTTTGATACGCGCATTGCGCATACCCTCGGTCGCAGAAATGACGAATTGGTTTCGCTTGCTCATGATTTTGACATCAGCGCCGAGCATTTGGAAAAATTTCAGAAATCCCGCGAAAGGCTCTTCCACGATGTTTCTCACGAGCTCCGCTCGCCTCTTTCAAGGCTTCAGGCGGCAATCGGGGTGTTGCAGCAAAATCCGGCCAAGCTTGAAGCGATGGTTCCGCGCATGGAAGCCGAGGTCGAGAGAATGGACGGCCTGATCGGAGAAATTCTCACGCTCGCCAGACTGACGAGCCGATCAAAAGAGGAATTCGAGCTTCAGACACTCGATATTATCGACTTGCTGAATGATATTGTTGCGGATGCGGCCTTTGAAGCACAAGCACGGAACATTATATTAGAAACTCAGGGAGAAGACTCTTTCATCGCCAAAGTCAATGGCGAGCTGATCTACCGTGCCCTGGAAAATGTCATCCGCAATGCGGTCAAATACTCGCCCGATGACACAATCGTCACGATCCGGTCTTTGGCTGCCAATGGTTGGCTTGATATTGAAATATCTGATCAGGGAGCCGGAGTGAACAGAGAAGAGTTAAGCAAAATATTTCAACCCTTTTCCCGTGGAGAAGGCAACAGCAATGGCTTCGGTCTCGGATTGGCCATTACCAGACAGGCAATCGAGAAAAATGGCGGCAGGATTGCTGCCACACTCCCGGACAATGGGGGCCTGTCCGTAACCATATCAATTCCAAATGAACATTCAGCTCGAGATTAGTGAAATGCAAAATACACTGAGTGAACGGCTTGATCGGTTTTTCATCGAGCAAGGTTCTCTTTCTTTTGATCAGATGGAGCATTTCCCGGTTGAATTTGGCAATGCTGAAGAAATGGATCCTCTGGCAGGCCTTTTTGATGACGATGAAGTGCAAATTGAACTGTCTTCAGTCTTTCAGCCATTTACGCAAAAAATGGAATCCTGCGGTGTCACCCCAGATACTGTTGCCAGACTGGTCAGAGTGGCCTGGTCTGGCATCGAAAGACTGAAACAACCAGAAGACAGGATCCGCATGTATGACACCCTGAAGGCCCTCTTGATCGGGGCCATTTCCTGATCGGATGATGGCCAATTGCTCCTTGTCCGGAATCTGTGGACCGCAGCTTGCCAATGCCGGACTCCGTATCTGTATTTGTCAATTACACCATCAAAGCCCAATAATCTGATTTGCAGAGAATTATCCTTGCCGTGAAGGCTGTTTCAGATCCGTTTCTCTCCCCTTGTTTTGATTGTTGATCCAAGCATCATCATTGAGTTCAGGGTCACGCTCGCAAAGCGCTCAAGCTCGTCCATGATCATCAAAAAAGAGAGTACGGCGCCCCCTACGGGGTCAAAGGATCATCAGAAACAAGAACGCCATCCTCATCACAATAGATGCATTGGCCCGGCTCGAACAGAACATTTCCGAAAGCAACGGGCACGTCGATGGCACCGATACCGGTCTTTGCGCTGCGAACCGGCGTGACACCCAGCGCCTTGATGCCCAGATCGATTTTCGCCAGCCTAGCAACATCCCGGACAACACCGTTGATGATGATCCCGGCCCAGCCATTTGCTTCAAGCAGACTTGCATTTATGTCCCCAAGCAGGGCGCTGCGGAAAGAGCCGCCACCATCCAGCACGATCACGCCGCCCTCTCCGGACAAACTGAAAAGAGCCTGCTGAACCAGTTTCGTATCCTCCATGGTAACGGCCGTGCGAACGCGGCCTGCGAAGCGGCGTTTCTTGCCAAAGTCGAGCAAGGGCAGCATTACTTGACGCACTTTTTCAGGATTTGCATCATTAAGATCCGTCGTCGGATAAGCCTGCAAGGAACATCTCATTTGCTTCTCTCCAGCAACGAAGTTGGATAGTGAACCAAGCCGCTCATGATGCGGCGCTGGGTGCGAAAGGTGGTTGTTGAAAGAGCTTTCAATCCCCGACCGTCCGTTTCGACCCGTGCCTTGACCGGCAATATCCCCGAGGGGTTGGCCACAAGGATATTTTCGCTAACATCCGCTTTGACTATGGAATGAACAAGCGTACCCGGAATCCGGGCGGCAACGGCAACACACATCGCTCCGGTCAGCGTTATCGCGCGGTGGACATTGCCCATCGAGACAAGACGCACAGAAAGGTGTCCTTCTGACGAAGCATAATGGTGGCCATCCAAAGCATCAAAGGTGTGAGGGGGAGCGATCAGCGCAATTTTCGGATTGGACAACAGGGCGTCTTGCGGGCTTTGCGCCATCCCCATCGCCACCGCAGCAGATCGCCTGATCTGGTCCAGCCGCATCATCAAGGAGGTCGCGACGTCCAGGGCATCCGGGCTTTCGGTTCCAGTGAGTCCCACATCCTCGGCACGAATGAAGACAACCGGATTGGAGGCGTCGACCATCGACGCCTGAATTTCTTCCTCCCCCACGATCAGGCGGTCAATCACATTGCCTGTTGGCAGAAGCTTGCCCGTTGCTGCGCCACCGGGGTCGAGAAAGTCGAGCTGGATGCGCGCACCAAGCTGGGAAATGCCGGGGATCGAAAAATCACCGACCTCGACAGTCTTGCCGTTTGCCACCTCGAAACGGGCGTCAAACAGCTTTTTGGTGTTGGTATTGTGAATTCGGACTTTCACCAGTCCATCCTCGGCCTTGATGATTCCCTCATCGATGGCAAAGGGACCGACGGCAGAGGCCATGTTGCCACACATGGCGCCATAGTCCGCGACAGGTTTGTCGACGGCGATCTGCACGAAGGTATAGTCGAGATCGGCATCCGTGCGCGCGGACCGCTCGACGATGACCACCTTGGAGAGAGAGGACAGACCGCCGCCCATGCCGTCCAGCTGGCGCCCATAGGCGTCGGGGCTGCCCAACACATGCAGAAAGATCCTGTCCCGGCTTGCTCTGTCTTCTGGCAAATCCGCACCATTGAACAGCACCGCCTTGGAGGTGCCTCCACGACAGAATGCGGCTTTGAGTGTTCCGTTTGTCATGATGAAGCCTCCGAAATGCAGGTACGTAAAAACCGTGGCAGCAACCCGCCATGGCGGAAAATTTCGCGTTCCGCATCATTGTAAAGGCGCAGATCAAGGGCAACCTCGTCCGTGCTGCCATCCTTGCGATGAATGGTCATCCGTGCCGACCGCAGATCCTCGGCCAACGCGATGTCGAACAGTTCCGAGCCATCCAGTTTCAGGGACAGTCGGCTCACCCCTTGCGGAAAACAGAGCGGGGCGATGCCCATATTGACCAGATTGGAGCGGTGAATGCGTTCGAAACTTTCGGCAACAACCGCTCGGATGCCGGCAAGCCAGGGCGCTTTGGCTGCGGTGTCGCGCGAGGAGCCACAGCCATACTCCTTGCCGCCGACGGCAATCAGGGCCTGATTGCGCTTTTGATAGGTCTCTATGGCCTTGAAGATGGTCATAATCTCGCCCTCAGGCTCGAGACGGGTCCATGATCCTTCCTGATCCGGGACCATTTCATTCTTGAGCCGGTTGTTGCAGAAGGTCGAGCGGATGACGATATCCGATGAGCCCCGCCGTGTTCCAAAGGAGTTGAAATCGCGCGGCTCCACACCGTGGGCGATCAGAAATTGACCGGCATCACTGTCTTTGGGAATGCTGCCTGAGGGGGAAATGTGATCTGTGGTGATCGAATCCCCGAGCAGGCAAAGAGGACGAAGACCCTTGAGGGACGGCAGGGGGGATCGATCCTCGCCAATCTCTCTGATGAAGGGCGGGAAGGTGATGTAGGTCGAGGGTGCCCACTGGTAACTGCCACTGCTTGGCTGCAACCCATTCCAGTGGGGATTGATCCTTGAAATATCTTGGTAATTGGCCTGATAGGCCTCCGGCAGAATGCAAGCGGCCAAGATGGCATCAAGCTCGGATTGATCCGGCCACAGATCGTCAAGCATGACCAGATTGCCATCGGCGTCCTGCCCGAGCGGCTCCGTGCCGATATCCAAGAGGATCGTTCCAGCCAAGGCATAGGCGATGACAAGCGGTGGTGAGGCGATCAGGTTTCGGCTGGCAAGCGGATGTATGCGGCCGGGAAAATTCCGGTTGCCGGACAGCACCGCAACACCCTTGATGTCTTGCGAGACAATGGCCTTTTCGTTGGCCGGATCAAGAGGGCCGGACATGCCGTTACAGGTGGAACAGGAGAAGGCAACAATATCAAAACCGAGTTGGCAAAGTGGTCGCAGCAGTCCAGCTTTCTCAAGATAGTGCGCAACCACGCGGGAGCCGGGGGCGAGCGAGGTCTTTACATGCGGCTTGATCGTCATCCCTTTGGCCACAGCATTGCGGGCAATCAGTCCTGCGGTGATCATGTTGCGGGGATTGGCGGTGTTGGTGCAGCTGGTGATCGCGGCAATGATTACATCTCCATCCCCGATATCATGCTCACCTGCCTTGACCGCAACACGGCGCCTTTTGTTCATTTCGTCCCTATCGACCAGACGGGAGGGGACATCTTCCAGAGTGATGCGCTCTTCGGGCTTTGACGGCCCGGCAACCGATCGGGCAATCCGGCCAAGATCAAGGGTGACCACCTGATCAAAGTCGATGGAGCGATTGTCCGGATCAAACCAGAATCGCTGCTGCTTGTTGTAGGCTTCAACAAGGGCCACATGGTCTGGCTTGCGCCCCGTTTCGCGCAGGTAACGCAAGGTGTGGTCATCGCAGGGGCAGAAGAGCGTGGTTGAGCCATATTCCGGAGACATGTTGGCGATGGTCGCTCGGTCCGCAACATCAAGCTGATCATAGCCCGAGCCGAAAAGCTCGACGAAGCAGTCCACGACACCGACATTGCGCAATTTCTCGGCAATTGTCAGGGCAATATCCGTCGCGGTGATGTGATCTGGACGTGTGCCAATCACCTCCAGACCGATGACGCGCGGCACATTGACGGTGGTAAATTCTCCAAACATGATGGCTTCGGCTTCCAGCCCTCCAATGCCCCAACCGAGCACAGAAAGCCCGTTGATCATGGTGGTGTGACTGTCGGTGCCCAGACATGTGTCTGCTATCAGCAGATTGCTATCCTGCCCGTCGATGGAGACGACCTGCCCAAGATATTCCAGATTGACCTGATGCATGATGCCGCCGCCGGGCGGGACGACCCTGAGATTGGGAAACTGCTCTTCGCAGGCCTTGATAAAGGCAAACCGCTCCCTGTTCACCTCGAACTCCCGCTTCTGGTTGAGCGCTAACGCGCTCTGACTTGCCCAGTGGGCAACGGTCATGGAGTGGTCGACCATCATGTCAACCGGCAGGCGCATGTCGACCCGCGCCGGATCACCTCCAGCCTCTTCGATCCGGCTTTTCATTGCCATCATGTCAACCAGCAGGGGCAGACCCAGCATGTCTTGCAAAATCAGACGGGAGGGACGAAAGGCAACGGTATGTGCCATACGACCGGTTATGGCGTCGAGCTGACCGACATCCTGTCGCATGACATTTTCCGCCAGAATGCGCAAGGAAATCGGAAGGCGGGGCACCCCGGAGCCAATCACTGCGGCATAATCCATGATGCTGAAAGCTGTCCCTTGAAACGGTGTCATTTGCATGACGTGATCCTCGATTGTTTATGAAGATCATAGTTGACGCGTCAGCTGCACATCAAAAAAAAGAAACAAACGTTTCGCCAGAGAGAACAGTCATGGGAGCCATCAGAACCGAATCCGTTGAACGCGCCATGTCGATCTTGCAGGCCTTTTCAACACAAAGGCCGCGCATGTCACTGGCTGATTTGGCTCGCGAAACAGGCTTGCACAAAAGCACGATCCTGCGCTTGACCAATTCCTTGCAGATTTACGGGTTCATCAATCGCGATGAAGGCGGGGTTTATTCAATTGGTGCCAGCATCTGGCGGCTCGGCGTGATTTTCAGGCAGGATTTCAACGATGGCGAAGACATCCGCCCGATGCTGCGCGAGCTGGTCAAGCTGACCGGCGAAACCGCATCCTTCTATGTGCGGGCTGGCAATGAGAGGGTCTGCCTCTATCGGGAGAACTCCCCCAATCTCATGCGCTTCCATCTTGAGGAAGGCATGCGGATGGATTTGTCTACAGGTGCGTCCGGGATGGTCTTGCGGCGCTATTCCGGCGAGGCCGTTGAAGATTTGGCCCTATTCAGCGACCGGGGAACGGTGCAGTCGGTTGGCAAGCGCAATCCCGACATCGCATCCATCTCCACCCCCGTTTTCAACTGCATCGGGGTCTTGCGCGGAGCCTTGACGGTATCGGGCCTGATCGATCGGTTTGATGAGAGTGCCCGGCAGGCAGCAATCGCACCTCTGGAGCATTTTGCAGCAAGATTGCAGCAGATCTTGCCGGGATAGACGAGACGACAGGAATCGCTCTCGTCATATTTTATAAAATGTGTTCGAGCGGTTCGAAGGACCGGGAAGCCTGCCTAATCGGGAAAGCGCCGACGAAGCTCGGCAACCTGACCGGCGCTCAGTGGAGACACCTGACTGTTTTTGAGAAGGAGCGAAAGCTTTGCCGTTTCTTCCAGCTCTTCATAGCACATGACAGCATCCTGAAGTGACGAACCGGACACCACCGGGCCATGATTGGCAAGCAGCATTGCCTTGTGAGATACAGCACAGTCCCCAACGGCCGCAGCAAGCGCGGCATCTCCGGGCGCAAAGTAGGGGAGAAGGGGAAGAGATCCTATTTTCATGACATAGTATGGAGTGAGCGGCTGAAAGACATCCTTCTCATTGGCATGGCGCTGACAGGCAATTGCGACACAATTTGTCGAGTGCAAATGCACCACGGCCTGCGCCTTTTCACGCGCACTATACAGAGCCATATGGAACAACGATTCCTTGGTGGGTTTGTCTCCACCGATGTGGTTCCCTTGAAGATCAAGCAGGGATAGGCGCTCAGGGTTGAGGTCGCCGAGGCAAGAATTGGTAGGCGTGCAAAGCACATTCCCGTCTTCAAGACGAATGGAAAGGTTGCCCGATGTCCCCTGCGCCAACTGTCTGTCCTGCAAGTATTTTCCCAGTCGCACCATTTCCTCGCGCGCATGGCTATAGCTGTTCACTGGATGGTTCCCCCTTGTTCGACAGCGCCTCGAGCGCCTTTTCAAAAAAGTCTACCGTGCCAAAATTGCCCGACTTGAGCGCAAGGGCTATCGGTCTATCTCTTCCCAGCAAAATGGGAACGCCCGGATCAATTTCGGCGCCGATGCGCAGAGGACCGGTCTTAAGCCGCAGCGCAACTGCGCTAGAAGTCTCCCCTCCGGCGACAACAATACGATTGAAGCCTTTTTCCGCCGCCAATGCTGCGGCCTGAGCAAACAGACTTTCCAACTGGGCCGAAACCCGTTCACGACCATATTCTTTCTGAGCTCGCGTCACCTCTTCTGGCGTGTCTGACGAGTAGACCAACGGCGATTTCGAAAGATTCTCGCTAAAAAATTCGACCAGGCTTTCTGGCGTTATCACCTCACGCATCGCATCTTTTGCAGTTACCCGAAGCGAAGGATAACGCCGGGTGTGATAGTCGATTTGACCACGCGTTGCCCCCGAACAGCTGCCGGCCAGAATGATACCAGGTCCATCCTGCCCCGCAGTTGGTGGCCTCTTGCCAGTGGCAAGGCCCTGACGGATGAAATTATGTGGAAGCCCCAGTGCTATCCCAGAGCCGCCGGTAATCATCCGGGTGCCATCAAGCGCCTTGCCAAGGGTGAGAAGATCGTCATCGGTCACCGTGTCTGTTATGACCAGTGTTTCCCCTCTTTGCGATGCCATCGACAAAGCCTCTCGGACAGCCTCACTGCCCAGATGGATGGTGCCTGCATCGACAAGCCCTACAGGGGTCTTGCATTGGAGAGAGAGCCAGCGGCGCAGATCCGGATCGGTCATCGGAGTCAGGGGATGATTCCGCATGCCGCTTTCGCTGATCAGGCGATCCCCGACGAATAGATGACCCTGATACACGCTGCGGCCCAGGGTCGGAAAGGCAGGACAGGCAACGACACCGGACACATCCAATGCCTGGGCCAGTGCCTCGGCCACTGGCCCGATATTACCGTCTTGGGTTGAATCAAAGGTCGAACAATATTTGAACAGAATTTGCCGACAGCCTTGCGCCTTGAGCCAGTCCAATGCGGCCAGGGATTGCTTGACGGCATCCTCGACTGCAATCGTGCGGGTCTTCAACGCGATCACGGCCGCTTCCACCTCCGGATCTGCCGGCTCGTCCGGAACGCCAAGATACTGAAGAACAGAAAGCCCCCCTTCGTTCGGCAGTCCCTTGGCCAGGGTGTTGGCGATATCACTTGCTCCGGTGAAATCGTCGGCAATTACTCCGATCAGCATAATGTTCCTTTCCGTATCCGAGCCTCTTGCAAGAAGAGTTGGTCACTGACTGCATTTCTATCAGGAAGCACAAACCAGTTCACGCATCCGCAGAACGGCGGCATCCGGCGCAGCAAATACCGGACAGGAGACCCGCGCCTTGACGGCTTCCAGCGCGCATGACGTTGAAAAATGGGCCAGCATGATGGCGTCCTTGTCGGCAAACAAGGGCGCGGCCTCAACGACAAGATGATTGTGGGCCTCCACGTTGCCAGCCTTGATCAGATCGATCGCTTCGGGAACCACATATGTCTCCAATTTGGCAGAACTGGCCTGCGCATAATCTTCAAACTCGGCAACCATGGTGCCGACCGCAGGCTTGAATGTCGCCAGCATGCCGATCCTGTTGCCTGAAGCGATTGCCGCTCGGAACATGGCTTCGTTGGGGCGCAGCACTGGTATGTCCAGTATCTTTTCCAGTTGATCAATCGCCGGACCAAAAGCCGAGCAGGTCGCCAGAATGCCGTCGGCCCCTGTGCTGCGACCATATCGCCCGAACTCGACGAAGCGATTGAGAAGGCTTTCGGAAAGCTCATCGCCCTCGCGAGCGCGATCAATACTGAGACCATCATCAAGCAGATTGACCACTTCTGCATCAGGCCAATGGCGTTGCATGGCCATCAAAATAGGCTGCATGGCGACGGGAGTTGCGTGCAAAAGCACGATACGGGGACTGGTTTTCATCACGATCTCCTCCTGATCGTAGGTAGCTTTCAGACTGACATCGCAAGGCCGGAAACGGGGGTCACCGGGCGACGCAGCCGATTCATCTGGTGCTCGAGATTGCCGCACTGGCCTGGTAGAGCATGCGCAGCCCATTGGCGATCGAGATCTCGGGATCACCCCCTTTGGGCGTTTTCATCTCCACGCTGATCACGGCATGACCGGTCGGCAGTGCGCGTTTTGCAAGGCCATTGCGATCAAGTGCTGAGAGAAATTCAATCACATGCGTCAAGGTTACCGCGCTGCCCTCAACCCCGAAGCGACAATGGCTGTCGCCATAGACGGCAGGATAGGCAGGATCGAGACCGCAATTGGCGACATGGGCATGGATCAGCAGATCTCCGATGGCGTCTATGGACTGCGAAATCGTCTCCCCCAGTTGTACAAGATGGCTGAGATCAGCCAGCACACCTATATTGGGCACGTCCTTGCGAACGGAGCGGATGAAATCCACGGTCTCAGAGGTCGGCCCCAGAAGACGCTTCTGATCGAGTTCCCTGTCGAAATGTTCAAACGAGATCCAGAGAGGATCTTCGGGGCGGAGTTCCTTTGCTCGCTGGCAAAGAATACAGAGCATCTCGTGCAGATATTTCTTTGCCTCATCCCGATCATTGGGAAGGCAATCCGGCCCCGAACAAAGAACAAGCAACTTCGCCCCCATGTCACTTACCGCAGCGACAATCTGTTCCAGCCAGAAGAGCGCCTGAGCACGCTCCTGCCGATCAAGGGAATTGGGATTGATGCCCTTCTGTCTCATCTGGCCTCCCGCGGCATGAATGGCTGTTGCACCAACATCCTTCATGATCACCTGAAGCGGCTGACGGACGTCCGGCTCCAACGGCCAAGCCGCTTCGACAACATCCAGATGAGGCATCAAAGCCAGCTTGCGCACGGTGCTGACGGCATCGTGATCGATCCCGCCATATGCTGCATTATGCACAACACCAGTCGCAAACAGGCTGTCTCCTACCCTGATCATGCCACCATCCCCTGACTGCGCTGAGCCTTGGCGGCCGCCATGATGGAAAGCTCCATGTTGGTGGCATCGGCAATACCCTTGCCGGCAATATCGAAAGCCGTACCATGTGAAACGGTGAAAACCGGGATGGGCAGCCCGCCGATGAAATTGACGAGATGACCGAATTCCAGAAGCTTGATCGCTGCATTGCCATGATCGTGATACATGGAAAGCACGATATCGAAGCCATATTTCCCGTAATCGACAAATACGGTATCGCCAGGAATTGGACCCAGAACATCAAGCCCGCGTTCCCGTGCCATCTCGCAGGCCGGTTCGATTTCGTTCATATCTTCCGAGCCAATCAGCCCACGTTCACCATTGTGCGGATTGAGACCGGAAACTCCGATACGCGGCCTTGCGATCCCCACCATCTTGAGGCTTTCATCCAGCACTTCGATCTGCCCGAGAACCCGATCCCGGGTGCAAAGCTCAGAGACGCGGGAAAGCGGCACATGGTTTGTGACCCGAGCCATGTTATATTTACGACCCATGAGGATCTGGATGGACCTGTCGGCACCGGTATAATGGCGGGTGATTTCTTCAAAACCGGTATGCTCGTGTCCGCCGTCTTTCATCGCACGCTTGTTGTTGGGGGATACCACAACAGACTGGGCTTCGCCTTTCATGCCCAATTCAATTGCACGCGCGATGGAGGCTCCCGAATAGCGCCCCCCTTCTGCGGAAACCTTGCCCCGAGGACAGGCAGAAAGATCCAGACTATCAAAGGGCAGGATCTCGACAACGCCGGGATCACCGGAGGCGTCTTTCAAGGCAAAGATTTCACGAAGCTCGAGAGGAAGGTCCAACGCCTTGATTTCTCGGGCATAAAGTTCCGGACTGCCAATGACGACAGGAGCGGCTACAGCGCGAAGCTCTTCATTCAAATGCGCCTTGAGTGTGATTTCTGGCCCAACTCCAGCGGGATCACCATTGGAAATGGCGACAATTGATTTGCCATTATTCAGAAACATTATGCGGGTTCCTCCAAAAATTTCGATTTTTTCTTCTTGTTTCAGGCGAGATTTGACGAGCGCCGGAATTTGGCAGTCTGCTCGGGCATGGTGCGCTGAAGCCTGTGGAATCCTGCCAAACTGTGCTCAAGGAAAATGCTGGCACAGACCGTGCGATTGCCTCCCCGCAAGGCATCAAGGATCAGTTGATGCTCTTCAATCGAGTTGGACACGTTGCTGTCCAGTATGAGCGCGCGTTTGCGCCAGATATGCAGCTCTTTATCGAGCGACTTATAGATTTCGGTCATGCGCTGATTGCCCACAAAAGAAATTGTCAGCTCGTGAAACCTTCTATTGAGCAGATAGACCGCATCATTGTCCCCGGCTTTGTGAGCGGTCTCCATCTGCGCTTGCAGAGAGGCCAGCTCGTCTATTTGATCCTGGGTGATGGTTTCAGCCAACCTGCGCCCGGCGTCGGCAAAAAGAGCGGCACGAACTTCATAGATCTCAAAGACGTCCTGCAACTCGATGACCCGAACAAAAAAGCCACGATTGACCTTGAACTCGATCAGCCCGGCCTGCTGCAAAAGTCGACAGGCTTCTCTTACCGGGCCGCGGCTGATGCCTCTGGCTTCAGCAATGGCATTCTCATTGATCCGATCACCGGCATCCAGATCACCGTCGACAATCTTGCGCTCCAGTTCTTCATAAATGGAATTGGCGATGGACGCAGTCGACATGGCAGCGACCTTGCTGCTGCCCGTTTTCTTTTCCGAAATCATCAGTCCCCCTTATTGGCGCATCTCATGAAATTGCTAACAAAATTATCGAATTGTCGACAATAATAGCCATCAATTTGAAATTTGAGAAGAGAAATTTTTGCACATTTACAAAAATAATTGTTTCTAAATATTTTTATTATAATAATTTCAGATAGTTACATCGTTTCCACTGGCGTCACATACCCGAATCCAACCGTAAATGCCCACAAATATCCCAAAAGGATTGTTGACAATTAATCTGATTTAGCGCTTTTTTGATAGGGAATACACACCGGGAGGACCCAATTTGGTGTGTAATTCTTGCAAAAAGAGCCAAAACACGCTTGGTTACGCTTATAGGAGGACTAGTTTTGTCGACAATTTGTAAACGGATCGGCACATATGCCGTTGCAGCCATTGCCATCCCGCTCATCAGCATTACGGCTCAGACGGGATATGCCAAGGAATTCACTCCGGGAAAAACCGCCACCGTCATCGTGACATCATCCCCTGGCGGGGGAAGCGACACGGTCACGCGCACGCTGACTGACATCATTCGCGAAAACAAGCTTACCGACACCAATTTTGTCATCGAAAACAGAACCGGTGGCAGTGGCGCTGTCGGCTATTCCTATGTCACCCAGCATGGCGGCGACGAGAATATGTGGGCCAATATCGGGGTGAGCTTCTTCACGACACCTCTTCTTGGCAACTCACCAGTCAACTACAAGGATTTCACGCCACTTGCAGCCGTTGCAGAAGATGCCTACGTGATGGCCGTGGCAGCGAATTCTGAAATCACCGGCCTGGATTCCATCGCCAAATCCGGACGCATGCTCTCCGGTACAACCGGTATCGTGGCAGACCCGGCGCTCATCGCGCATCGCCTCGAAGAATCAATGGGTATCGAGGTCGATATTGTTCCGTTTGAAGGCGATGGTGAAGTCACCGCAGCCCTGCTCGGCGGTCATATCGATGTCCAGTTCGGCAATCCTTCTGAAATCCTGCCCCTCATCCAGGGCGGCGAAATGCGCGCCATTGCAGTGAGCTCGGATGAAAGACTTGAAGCTCTTCCAGACGTTCCCACGATGAAAGAACAGGGTTACGACGTTTCCCTGACCCAGTTGCGCGGCTTTGTCATGCCTCCCAAAGTATCCGCAGAGGCTGCGGCCTACTGGGCAGACATCATTGGCAAAGCATTGAAAAGCCCTCAGTGGAAAGAACGCTACATTGATCGGTACAATGTCGTTCCGAAATTCCTCTCTGGCCAGGAATTTGCCGCAGAAATGGATCGCCGTAACACGGACTATACCGCTCTGATGAAAAAGCTCGGTCTTCTGAAATAGATCTGTTCGTTCTACCACAGTCAGGCACCCGACAATGGGTGCCTGTTTCCCCAATCGCATTTTCTACAAGGCATCGACATGCGCATTTCGCAGATAGATAAGCTCTTTTCAGCTCTGCTCTTTTTTCTGGGACTCTATGTCATTGTCAAAGGCATGCAATATGGGCTCTGGATCCGGGGAGTTCCCGGCCCGGGCTTCTTTCCGCTATTGTCCGGCCTGATGATGTCGATCTTGTCGAGCGTGACTTTCCTGAAGCAGATCAGGCGGACCCCTGTCAGCGCTGTTGAAGCGGAGAACTCAGAAATCAAAGGCGAGCTCGACAAACGCACGCTTCTGGCAATTGCCGGTGTTATCGTCACGCTCAGCGGTTTCATCCTGCTTTCCCCTTATCTGGGAATGACGCTGGCGGGATTTTTCCTCATCTTTGCAATTGGCCTGCTGACCCAGCCTGAAGAACAAAAAGGCAAAGCATTTCTCGTTAAACTGACCGTCATTTCCCTTGGAACCATTATCGGGTGCAATTTGCTGTTTCGCTTTGTGCTTGGAGTGCCGGTATTGACCGGCCCGTTTGGTCTTTAACCTTCTGGCTCTCACCGGAATTTGACAGGCGCGTATCTTGTTTTGCTGCGCCAGACCGCTGATCTCAGGGAGGAGATTATGGAAACCCTATCGCTGCTGCTCACAGGCATCTATACCGCAGCAACTACCCCTACACTCTTGACGGCAGTTACCATGGGAGCAGTGCTGGGCCTTCTGGTTGGTGCTCTTCCGGGCCTCGGCCCCGCTGCCGGGGTCGCAATCATGCTGCCAGTTGCCGTCGGTTTTGAACCCACGATTACCCTCGCGTTGCTTGCCGGTGTCTATTACGGCGCCATGTTCGGCGGTGCCGTCACCGCCATTCTGATCGGCATTCCGGGTGATGCACCCGCCGTCATGACCGTTCTTGATGGTCACCCGCTTGCCCTTAAGGGAGATGCGGGACGAGCGCTTGGCGTTGCTATCTATTCTTCCTTCTTCGGTGGTCTTGCAGGCTTGATCGGTCTGACCTTGCTGGCTCAGATCATCGCAAGATATGCGCTCATGTTCGGGCCGGCAGAAATGACTGCACTGATGGCCCTTTCTCTATCTCTTGTTTCAACCCTAGGCACCAAGGACCGGGCGAAAAGCTTCACAGCTCTGGCTCTGGGCCTGTGGCTTGGCACCATCGGGCTTGACCAGATCCGCGGTGGACCTCGCTTCACATTTGGTCAGATGGAGCTGTTTTCAGGGCTTGATTTCGCGGTGGTGGCCGTAGGCATGTTCGGTCTGGGACAGATGCTCCAGACCGTTGGATCGGCTCCAACCACCCGAACGCAATCGGCCAGCTATTCCTATCGATCCATGATGCCCAGACTGTCAGACTTGTGGATCTGTAGGAAAGTCATGTTCATGGGATCCATCATGGGCTTCATCATCGGCGTGCTGCCCGGCGTCGGCGCAACAGCCGCCACCATGATGAGCTATGCGACGGCTAAAAAGATTTCCAAAAATTCCGATCAATTCGGACACGGGGCTATCGAAGGAGTCGCTGCACCCGAAACCGCAAACAACTCGGCCTCCTATGGTGCAATGGTGACCCTCTTCACCCTTGGCATTCCCGCCTCCGCCACGACGGCCGTGCTGTTTGCGGGCCTTCTGATGGCAGGATTGCAACCCGGCCCGAGGCTCTTTCAGGAGCATTCGGAATTCGTCTGGGCGCTGTTCGGGACTTTTTATGTCGGCAACTTCGTTCTGGTATTCATCACCCTGTTCCTGACCCCTGTGCTTGCGGCAGCGATCTTCGTCTCGCGTGGCCTGCTCTTTTCAGCGGTCATCGGCATCGTCGTCTATGGAATGTTCTCGATCGACTATTCCCTCTGGGCTGTTGTCATCATGCTGCTGGCTGGCATACTGGGCTACATAATGAATCTGCTCAAGTATCCGTCTGTACCGCTCATTCTGGGACTGGTACTGGGGCCCTTGTTCGAGCTGGGCATACGCCGCACCTTGATTGCTTCTCGCGGTGATTTCACCGTGTTTCTGGATCACGCGATTGCAATGGTCGTGTTCGGGATCACCGCCATGGTTGTTCTCGTGCCCATACTAATCCGCAAGTGTCGACTGCCTCGCAACGAAAAAGCCGTTGCTACGGAAAGCTGAAAGTGCGGTTGATGGGCGATTGGAAGAAGCAGGCTCTCGGGTTGGGCATCGCCCTCTCGGGGGCCTTGGCCTTCGAGGCAACAGGGCTACCGCTGCCCTTTCTGTTCGGAGCGCTGGGAGCCTGTCTGGTGGCTGCACTTGTCGGCCTGCGTTTCCGCGATCTGGGAAATGTCTCCAAGGGAGCCCGGACCATTCTTGGCGTTGCGGCAGGGGCTTCCATCACGCCGCAGGTCCTCTCAGCCTTGCCGCAAATGGCAACAACAATCTTGCTCATTCCGGTCTTCATCGCGGTCATCGCCCTCGTCGGATTGCCGTTTTTCCGTGCCCTCGGCTTTGACAGGACAACAGCATGGTATGCCGCCATGCCTGGCGGCCTACAAGATATGGTCATTTTCGGCGAGGAGGCTGGCGGAGATCCTCGCGCCCTGTCACTCATTCATGCCACCCGTGTTCTGGTCATCATCACACTGACGCCGCTCGTTGCAACCAGGCTCTATGGTGTCAGCCTTGAGCACTCCATCGGCGATGCGGCTCTAGACACTCCGATCTCGGAATTGCTCATGATGACATTTGCCGCCATAGGCGGATGGAAACTTGCCGAACGGTTCAAGCTGTTCGGAGCAGCCATTCTGGGCCCAATGATCGTCGCGGCATGTCTGGCACAGTTCGGGCTGCTCCATGCCCGACCGCCTCGTGAGGCGATCATGGCTGCCCAATTGTTTATCGGGCTCGGCATCGGGGCACACTATGTTGGAATAACGGTGAGGGAGCTCGGCCGCTTCGTCACCTCGGGCATCATTTTCGTGATCATCCTGGCGATCCTGTCCGTCAGTTTTTCCGAAGCCATATCCCTTCTGGGCTTTGCTCCGCCGCTCGATGTCTTTTTGGCCTTTTCTCCCGGAGGACAGGCGGAAATGGCCTTGCTAGCCATGTTGATGGGTGCAGACTTGGGATTTGTGGTCGTTCACCATGCTTTCCGCGTCATCATCGTGATCCTCGGAGCCCCCCTGGCCGCTCACGTCATGAGACGGCAGCAAAAGAAATAGGGAGCGAACGGTCTGCACACGAAGAAACGTGACAAGCTCGCCATCACGATCTGGTGTTACGTGCCTGTTTTGCGCCGAAAACATTGCCATGCGCAACCTGCACTTTTTCCACCAAACCGGAGAGACCAGCCAACGCCTCACGCCAGGTCTCAAACGAAGCGGATGTTTCTCCCGATAGCAGGTTGCCCTCCCCGACCCTTGCCGGCAGAGGCACCTTTCTCTTCACATCATGAAACCGGTTGGCACCATAACCAAACAGTCTTGGAGCCCGTTTTCTCCCAGTATTAAGCTTGACTGCATCGGCTTTCTCGCGTGCTTTCTGCCAATTTCCGCATACGGGAATGCCGATCGACAAGCATTGAAATCTCCAATCCCGGAGCTCGGGAGGAAAAACCGTGTCCAATATTTCTGAGAACTCGATTCTACACAGTGTCGACAAGCTATTCGACCATTCATCGTCCTTGTGCCAATTGGAAGATGGCATCAGGGAACGCATCAAGTCCTGCAATCTGACCGTAACAATCCGCTTCGGTGTCAGACTGCGTGGGCGTGTCTTCAGCTTTACCGGCTGGCGCTCGGTCCACAGTGAACATCAGCATCCGGCGAAAGGCGGGATACGTTACGCGATGAAGGTAGATCAGGACGAGGTTGAAGGCTTGGCGGCCCTGATGACCTACAAGTGCGCCCTGATCGGCATCCCCTTCAGCGGTTCAAAAGGCGCATTGCAGATCAACCGCAATGATTGGGAACCGCATGAACTGGAGCGCATCACCCGCCGCTTCACGCAGGAGCTGGCGAAACGGAACCTGATCGGCCCGAGCCAGAATGTCCCGGCCCCGGACATGGGGACCAGCGAAGTGGAAATGGCCTGGATTGCTGACGAATATCAGCGTCTCAACCGCCTCGACATCAATGCCGCTGCCTGCGTCACCGGAAAGCCGCTCAACTCAGGCGGGATTGAAGGGCGTATCGAAGCCACCGGTCGTGGTACGCAATATGCCACTCAGGAGTTTTTCCGCTCATGGCCATATTTGCAGAAGTCCGGACTAACGCCCGAGCTGCGCGGCAAGCGCGTCATCATTCAGGGGCTTGGCAATGTCGGTCACCACGCTGCCAAATTCCTGTCCGAAGAGGACGGCTGCCTCATTCAGGGCATCATCGAGCGGGACGGCGCGATCTATCGGGAACAGGGGCTTCCCGTTGACGAGGTTCGTGCCCATATGAACCAGACCGGAGGTGTGCGTGGCTTCCCCGATGCCGACTATATCGAACATGGCCAGAGCCTGCTCGAAAAAGAGTGCGACATCCTTCTGCCCGCAGCACTTGAAAATGTCCTGACCTCGGAAAATGCTCCTCGCATCAAGGCCCCGGTTATCATCGAGGCGGCCAACGGTCCGACCACCTATGATGCAGACAAGATCCTCAAGGAGCGCGGCATCGTCATTCTGCCAGACATCTATGTCAACTCCGGCGGGGTTACGGTCAGCTATTTCGAATGGATCAAGAATCTGGGTCACATGCGTCTGGGCCTGCTGGATCACCAGCGTCAGGAATCCCAGAACCGGCAGATAGCCGAAATGCTCGAATCCATGACGGGCGTCAAGATTCCCAAAGAACAATGGAAGGCTTTTGTTCGCGGCAGCGAGGAAATCGATCTGGTTCGCTCCGGACTGGAAGAAATGATGCGCAAGGCATTTGGGCGCATGCTGTCGGTCTATCAGGAACGTAAGGGCGTGGACGATCTGAGAACTGCGGCCTATGTGCTGGCAATCGAAACGGTTGCCAATGCCTACAAGTCGAGCGGTATCTGATTTGGTGGTGAGATGTGCCGGAGGCCAGGTCTTGTTGCGGCCTCCGGCAGGGACATCACCCTTTGCTCTTCTCTGCACGGCCTCCATCATCGGTCGATAATCCTTTCCCCGAGCTGGAGACCACCCCCACCACAAGCGACAAAAGAGCAAGAGAAAAGAGGAATGAAAAAGCCCCGGTCACGAGCGGACCGGGGCTTTGTTGCTTCAAACTCACGGATCGTTATCGGCAACAACCTCAAAGTACGGGGGTTGGCAGCGGCTTCCTGTCGAACTGGGCGGCCAGATTATCATAGACAAGCTTGCCCATTGCCTTGCGCGTCTCGATGGTGCCGCTGGCGTGATGCGGCTGCAAAAGCACATTGTCCAGCGCCAGAAACCGTTCATCGACATTCGGCTCACCGTCAAACACATCAAGGCAGGCAAAGCCCAGAGCCTTGCTTTCCAGAGCATCCAGAAGGGCAGCTTCATCGATATTCGATGCCCGGGAAATATTGATCAGCATACCGTCCGGCCCCAGAGCCTCGATGACATCTCTGCCGACAATACCCTTTGTCGCCGGACCGCCGGTCAGGGTCACAAACAGGAAATCGACCTCTTTGGCCAGTGCGGCGGGATCGGCAACAAAGTGCCAGTCACCGGCAAAATCGCGCGGTTCAAGATCGTTATAGTGAATGTCCATATCAAAGGCTGCGCAACGACGGGCAACCTCATAGCCAATACGGCCAAGGCCCAGAATGCCGACCTTCTTGCCAAAGACACGGGTCTTCAGAGGAAAAAGCCCCTTGTTCTTCCAGTTGCCGGACCGCACCCAGTCCTCCGCCCCGACGAGCCCACGCGAGGCGGCTAGCATCATGGCAACGCCCAGATCGGCAACATCCTTGGTCAGCACATCTGGGGTGTTGGTAACCCGAACTCCAGCCGCTTCAGCAGCTTTGAGATCGACCGCATCATAGCCAACCCCGTAAACCGAGATGATCTCGAGATTGGGCAGTGCCTCAATCAGCGCCTTGTCTGCTCCCAGCTCACCACGCGTCGCAATGCCACGGATCTGCTCTGCACAACCGGACAGGAAGGAAGCCTTGTCGTCTGCCTCAAAATAGCGATGCATGACGAAGCGTTCTTCCAGCCGCTCCATGTCCCAGTCCGGGTAGGGACCGATTTGCAAGATATGTGGTTTTTCCATGAAACTTTTTTCCTCCTGAAGCCCCGGCCTTATGCGAACCCGGGCTGTGGTCCTAAGGGGTCAGCCCTTTTCAGGGCCGCGCCGCGCGCTGGCACAAAAAAAGACGCGCTTGATAGGGCCAAAGACCTGACAAAAAGTTGGAGCCAGCAGTTGGGAATTGGCTGCTTCGCTGGCTCCAATGTCAGTTGGCGATCATTAGGACAGTGCACTGCATGCCTTGATGATTCTCTCGCAGCCGTCGCGGATGACCGCTTCGCTGGTAGCGACCGAAATGCGGAAATAGGGTGAAAGACCATAGGCAGCACCGGCAATGACGGCGACGCCCTGGGACTCGAGCAGATAGAGCACGAAGTCTCCATCATTCTCGATCACCTTGCCATCCGGGGTTTTCTTGCCGATTACACCGGCGCAGTTTGGATAGACATAGAATGCACCATCGGAACTGCGGCAACTGAGACCGGGCGCCCGGTTGAGAAGCTCCACCGCCAACTCGCAACGCTTGCGATAGACCTTCAGCCACTCACCCACTTCTTTCTGATCGCCGGTCAGGGCAGCAACGGCTGCGGCCTGACTGACCGAAGAGGCACAGGACGCCATCTGGGACTGCAACGTGTTGATCGCCTTGACCAGAGGAGCCGGCCCGACGCCATAACCGATACGCCAGCCAGTCATGGCATAGGTCTTGGACACGCCATTGATCAGGAAGCTCCGGTCAATGAGACCGGGCTCGACGGAAACCGGGCTGGCAATCTGCGCATCGGTGAAGACGATCTCGTCGTAGATGTCATCGGTCAGAAGCCAAACCTGCGGATGGCGCATCAGCACATCGGTCACCGTCTTGAGATCTTCAGCGGTATAGACCGCCCCGGTGGGATTGCTCGGCGAGTTGAGGATAAGCCAACGGGTATTCGGCGTAATGGCCGCTTCCAGAGCCTTGGCGGTCAGCTTGAAGCCGTCTTCCTCGACACACGGAATGATCACGGGATTGCCACCACAGGCCAACACCATGTCCGGATAGGAAACCCAGAATGGAGCCGGAATGAGGACATCATCACCCTTGCCAACCGTCGCCATCAACGTGTTGAAAATGACCTGCTTGCCACCGTTGCTGACCGTGATCTGATCCAGGCCGTAATCCACTCCGGTTCGCTGCTTCATGCGGGCTGCAATAGCCTTGCGCAGCGGCACCGTGCCCGGCACAGCGGTGTATTTGGTCTCGCCCGCCATGATGGCAGCGCAGGCTGCTTCCTTGATGGACGGGGGCGTATCGAAATCGGGCTCTCCCACAGTCAGGTTGACAATATCCCGGCCTTCCTCGCGGAGTTGGCGTGCACGATCCGCTGCCGCAGTGCTGGGTGAAGGCTTGATACGTTTGATACGTTCGGCAAGTTTGAGTTCAGACACGATGTCCTCCTGTTTCTTATTGTCTCTATCAACCGTACAGGACAGTTGGCAGCCACGTTACGAATTCCGGGAACGCGGCAAGAAATGCGATGTAGGCAAGCATCAAGGCGACAAATGGCAGGGTAACGCGGGTAATGTAACCAATCCCGTCCCCGGTAACACCTTGAATGATAAAGAGATTGAAGCCGACGGGCGGTGTGATCTGAGCAAGTTCGACGACGATGACGAGAAAGACGCCAAACCAGATCTTGTCAAACCCTGCCGCTGTTACCAGAGGCAGCACGACGGGCAAGGTCGTCACAATCATCGAGAAGCCTTCGAGAAAGCATCCCAGCAGCAGATAGACGCACGTCAGAACGAAAATCAGCATATAGGGGGAAAGCTGAAGTTCGGAGACGAAGCTGGCCATAAAGGATGGAATGCCCAGGAACGAGGTGACGTTGCCCAGAATGGTTGCCCCGACAATGATCAGGCCGATCATGCTACAGGTCTGCATCGAGCTGAGCGCAACATCCCGCACGGCCTTGACACTGAGCCCACCTTGCAAGGCAGCCACCAACACGGCACCAAACACCCCAACGGCAGCGGCTTCCGATGGTGTTGCAAGCCCGCCATACATGGACCCCAGAACAACCAGGATCAGAAAGAGCGCCGGAGCCAGTTCCTTAAGTGCCATGAACCGTTCGGACATGGAGACATGGCGCAGTTGCTTCTCGGATTCCGGGATTGCATCCTTGTTGATCGTTGTGCGTATCATGATGGTTGCCATGAACAGCATGGCCATCAGAATACCGGGCAGAAAACCGGCGGTGAAAAGCCGCAACACGGATTCTTCCGCAAGAACACCATAGATGATCATCACGGTGCTCGGCGGGATGAGAAAGCCCAGCGTGCCAGCGCCGGCAAGGCTGCCGATGGCGATGTCACGCGAATAGCCACGACGCAGAAGTTCGGTCAGGGAGATACGGCCCACAACCTGGGTGGTCGCTGCGGACGAACCCGAGATCGCGGCAAAAATGGAGCATCCAACAATATTGACATGCAGCAGTCTTCCGGGAAGCAACCCCATCCAGGGAGCCAACCCGTTGAACAGAGAACGAGACAGCTTGGTACGAAAGAGAAATTCACCCATGATGACGAACAGGGGGAGAGCAACAAGCTCGCTCGTCGTCAGGATATTGAATACATACTGTGGCAGAAGTTTATCGATCGGGATATCGCGAAACAGCGAAATGACGGTCACGCCGGTGCCCATGAGGGAAAGCCCGACCCAGATTCCCGAACCAAGAACCACCAGCAGGGATACGAGCAGAGTTGTTATTATGAGACTCATGAAATCAGTCCTTCGTGATATCCAGATCGCTCGTGGAGACGACTTTCAGACCGTGGATCTCGAGCTCAAGTCCGAGGAAGCAACGGATCAGTCGTTCGATCAGGGCCAGCGTCAGAAACGATGCCCCGACGGCAATGGCAGTCTGCGGGATCCAGAGCGGAGTGTAGCTGGCGAAAGACACGTTCCCGTCAAGGAAGGATCTGTAGGCAGCCATTAGCAGCGCATAAGACAGGAAACCCGAAAACAGCATTCCGACAGCTGTGGTAAAGCACTCCACCGCGTGTCGTACCTTGGGCGTAAGCATGCCGATAAGCGCCGTTACCCTTACATGTCCACCAGCACGCATGGTGATGGAGGAACCGAGCATGAAAGCCGCACCCATCAGGTAACCGCTATATTCCCAGGCAACAGGAATGTCTGCATGAGCGCCCGGAAAGAGTTTTGTCCAGGCAGAGAGAATGACTTCCGCAAAGACAAGGAAAGTCAGGGTGACCAGACAGAGAGTTGCGAGAACTCCTCCAACTATGGCGAGCCAGTGAACGACCCGCACATAGAAGGAGAATAGTCCCGGAACCGTTGCTTCAGTAGAGCGTGTTTCCGGTTTCGACATGCTCAGTCTCTCCCGAGCTCTGCCAGATATGCATCAACAATCGGTCCGGCTTCAGGCACGCGAGCCAGATACTCATTCAGAAGACCTTTTGCCTTTGCCTGCATTTCAGCGAACATGGCAGGAGAAATCTTGACAATGTCCATACCGTGTTCCTGCATGGTGGCAACGCTTTCCAGATCTTTGTCACGAGCGACATCCCAGAAGCTTGGCTCCAGTTTGGTTGCAATGTCCATGACCGTTTTCTGGTCTTCAGCCGAGATCTTGTTCCATGCATCCAGATTGATGGACACGATGTTGCTGCCCCAGGTGTGGTTGGACGGATAGATATATTTCAGGAATTCCCAGAATTTGCCATCAACGCCAGACGTTGCAGAGGTCGCGACGCCATCAACACGCCCCGATGCCAGAGCCGGGATCAACTCACCCCATGGGATCTGAACGCCAGCCATGCCGATCGCTTTCATGGTATCGACCGTGGTCTTGTCTGCACCGCGGATTTTGATACCAAGCAGCTGATCAACAGAATCAGCCTTGATTTTCAAGTACATGTACTGTTTCGGAGACGGTACGTAGAAAAGGAATTTCTGATTATACTTGGTGGCAACTTTTTCGATTTCAGGGCGCCAGTATTTGTGCAGAACATGCAGGTCATCCATGGAGGAAACCAGGAACGGAACATTTTCCAGTCCGAACAGAGCTTCATCACCAATCTGCTGACTGCCAAGAACATCAGCCATCGGAACCAGACCGTCACGAACGGCACGCAGATGCTCGGGACCCTTGAAGCCAAGAGCGCCACCGGCATGAACCTGGATGTTGACACGTCCATCGGTTGCCGAGCGGACCTCATCGGCGAATTTCTTCACATTCTGGGTTCCGAAGTTGGATTCGGGCATGACTTCCGAGAGATCGAATGTCGCCGCATGAGACGCAGAAACTGGTGCGAATGCTGCAACTGCCAAGATGGCGACTGCACCATACGCTATATTTTTGATAGTTTTTAGCATAGTAGCTCCCTCATTTTTTTTAAGGTGATTGCTGGTATTTTTATTGTTCATCATTATTGCTCCTCCTGATTTAAATCCTCCCGGACCCGACAGTAATCATCCGGGTCCCGTCTCCTCTATTTCGATGTAAAGCGCTCGAACCTCAGGCCTCCTTCCACCTGGAAGGTCGAGAACACTTCGATATAACTGACATTGACATGGGACGGCGCGGCAACCGCGTTGGCAACCGCGTCAGAGATGTCTTCCGGCTGCAAGATCTCGTATCCGTCCACGAAGTCCTTCTGTGTTTGTTCGGGATTACCGTGTACCTTGCCGAATATCTCGGTAGCCACTCGCGCAGGACAAAGCTCTGTCACGCGGATCCGCTTGCCATAGACGTCGTGGCGCAAATTGTTGGTCAGGGACCGCACGCCAGCCTTGGTTGCATGGTAAATCGTGTTGCTTGGGAACGAATAGGCGGCAGCAATCGAGGTCATGTTGATGACATGACCACGGTCGCGTTCGATCATTCCCGGAAGCGCAGCGGAAATGCCGTGCAGAACGGCCCGGAAGTTGATGTCAACCTGAGCGTCGATCTGTTCGGGGGCAAGAGTATGGATGCTGCCGCTGTGATCGATGCCTGCATTGTTGACCATCACGTCGACATCAAGCGAGGCGACCAGCTCACGGTAGGAAACCGTATCCGAAATATCGATGGCATGGGGCACGCAGCCGCAGCGGCTGGCCAGTTCTTCGAGTTTCGCCTTATTGCGCCCGATAGCATGAACGGTCAATCCTTCTTTCGCAAACCGCTCTGCAATGGCCCCACCGATACCGCCGGACGCACCGGTAACCAACGCAACTTTATAATCTGAAAATGCCATCCTGACCTCGTTAGAAATTGGTGTTTTAAGAAATCGTAGATCGGACGCAATCGTGTGAAAAAGAATATTTCATTCTACCCATAAAAGATTCGGATATATTTCAATTTGCGCTGATCCGTGTATGCTTGTTCGAAGGGCGGCTAAATGGCCAAATTCTTGACCCCAGAGCCATGAAGTGACACGTTACTTGGTGCCGGGTGTTTATTGCCAGAAAGGATATCGATGGATACCAAACGGTTGAGCTATTTCCTGAAGATAATAGACAAGGGCAGCCTCACTCGGGCAGCGGATGCTCTCAACATTGCTCAACCGGCACTCAGTCAGCACTTGATCGGCCTTGAGGCGCATTTCAAGCAGCAGCTGGTCATTCGCAGCCGCCACGGCGTCACTCCGACCGAGGCAGGCAAGGCGCTCTACCGCCATGCGCAGATCATCCTCAAGCAGCTCGAATTCATGAATGCCGACGTCTCTGCCGCTGCCAAGATCATCTCGGGCAGTGTGTCCGTGGGTCTTGCCCCCTATAGCACGACCTCGACCCTGTCGCTGTCGCTGCTCAAGGAAGTGAAGCGCAAATATCCAGAAATCACGCTGCACATCAACGACAACTTTGGCAGCATCTTCAGCGAACTTGTCATGAATGGCCGTATGGATCTGGCGCTGATCTACGATCCGGGCATGATGCGGGGCGTCAATTTCCAACAGGTCGCCGTCGAAGAACTGTTCCTGATTTCACACCGCTCCCTTCTGAACGCCAAGGACGGAGCGACCGAGATCTCGGTCAAGTCAATCGAGAATGTCCCTCTTCTGTTACCCAGCAAGATTCATCTGCTGCGCTCGCTGGTGGATGCCGCCTTTGAAAAGGTTCAGATCTCTCCCCGTATCGTCGCCGAGATTGAATCGATGGAAACCCTGGGAATGGCTATTTCCGAGGGCATGGGCTCCACCATCCTGCCCTGGTCGGCGGCAAGCCGAATGACCGACTTCAAGCAGTTGATCCTCCTCCCCCTCAAGGAACCAAAGATCGAGGCCTCGATCTCTATCTGCGTGTCCGATTCCATCCCGTTATCCGAACCGGCCATGGCCGTTCACGACATTCTGTTCAAGCTGGTGCGAGAACTGATTGCCTCCAATCAATGGCCCGGCGTGCGACCACCCCAGTAGGTTCCATAAGGCGAATTGATCACCCCATTTTTGATTAGTGTTGGTCGGATGGCGACATTTCGACCTACCCTTTGCGTGAGATTTTTCAACGGAAAGGACGTCTAAATGGTGCACGTGATCAAAAACATCAAGCGCCCGGATGCCGCAGACATCAAGGCAATTGCCCAGTTCACGCCCGCTACCCTGCATGAAGCCCAAGGGCGCAAGGGTGCTTTGTCATCACGGATCAAACCGATCTACAACGGCATGACCGTCTGTGGCCCGGCCATCACAATCAAATCCCATCCCGGCGACAACATGATGTTGCAGCTCGCCATCAGCATCGCCAAACCCGGCGACGTACTGGTGTTTGCAACCGACGGCTCCAGCGAACAGGGCTGCTTTGGCGAAGTGCTCGGCACCTGGTGCCAGGCCCGCGGCATTGCCGGTCTGGTCACAGACAGTGGCGTCCGCGACGGACCGGCCCTGCACAACAACGGTTTCTCGGTATTCAGCCCGGGCCTTTGCATCAAGGGCACGGTCAAGGAGACCCTTGGCTATATCAACAAACCGGTCTCGTTTGGCGGTGAAATCATCAATCCGGGCGATATCATCGTTGGCGACGACGACGGTCTGGTCGTTGTGCGTCCTGAAGACGCCGGATGGGTTGCCAAGGAATCTCGCGCCCGCGATGACGCCGAGGCCAAACTGATGGAACAGCTCAAGCAAGGCACCAATCTTCTTGAAGCCGTTGGAATGGACAAAAGGGCGCTCGGCAAGGGTTGCACTTTCGACGACTAGTCCCTCCCGGAGAAAAGGCCATACAAGAAAAGGCTTCCGATGATCGATCTGGCAAGACTGAAACGCCTTCTGACTTTGGCGTCTGACCCTCAAATAGCTGAACTGGAAATCAGACAGGGCGACTTTCACGTGAAGGTTTCCCTTGATCGATCGGCGATAAGTCCTGCCGACGGTTCATCTTCCCTGGCACCAGTCGAAAGCCGGCATGACTCGGAGGAAGAGTGCATTTCCCTCCATGCGCATTCTTCCTCCGAAACAGTCATCCAGTCACCCTTGTATGGCCTTTTTCACGCTTCGGCATCACCGGCACTGCCGCCTTTTGTGTCTGCGGGAACGAAAGTCTCCGAAGGAGACACCCTGGGCATGATTGAATCCATGAAGATGTTGCACGCCGTAACGGCCCCCCGTGCAGGAACGATCACGCGTATCATGATTGAAGATGACGCGGACGTTGTTGCCAACCAACCCTTGTTTGCATTGAGCGCGGAATGAGTTTCAAGCGTATCCTTATAGCCAACAGAGGCGAAATCGCGGTTCGCATCATCAGGGCCAGCCGCTCGCTGGGTATCCAGTCTATTGTCGCCCACTCGACAGCGGACAGCATGGCCGACTTCGTCCAGCTTGCAGACGATGCGGTATGCATCGGTCCAGCTCCGGCATCCAGAAGCTATCTGAACATTCCAGCTCTGCTGTTTGCTGCGGAATGCAGCAAAGCCGACGCCATCCATCCCGGATACGGCTTTCTTTCGGAAAGTGCCACTTTCGCCCGGTGCGCAGAAGAAGCCGGTTTCGTCTTTATCGGCCCCTCCCCCAGTGCCATTGAGATCATGGGCGACAAGATCATGGCCAAGCAAACCATGCTGAAGGCCGGTGTTCCGTGCATTCCGGGCTCAGAGGGACGACTGCCCGACGATCCGGACGCCATAGCCACCATTGCCGAGAGCATTGGCTATCCCGTAATGATCAAGGCGGTTTCAGGCGGAGGAGGCCGCGGTATGCGCGTTGTCACGGAGCCTGAGAATCTGGCCTCGGCGATCACCTTGACCAGCGAGGAAGCCCGCAACGCCTTTGGCGATCCTGCCCTCTACTTGGAACGATATCTGCAAAAACCAAGACATGTGGAAATTCAGGTTCTGTGCGACAACCATGGCAATGCCTTCTGGGTAGGAGACCGTGACTGCTCGCTTCAGCGTCGCAATCAGAAGGTCATGGAAGAGTCCCCAGCCGTCGCCATCGATCGGAGCCAGATCGCGGAAATCGGCAACCTCTGCGTCGCAGCCTGCCAACGCATTGGCTACAGGGGCGTGGGAACTTTCGAGTTTCTCTATGAGGATGCCGAGTTCTTTTTCGTCGAGATGAACACCCGCTTGCAGGTCGAACATCCGGTTACCGAGTTGACCTCTGGGCTCGATCTCGTGCAGGCGCAGATTCTCGTTGCTCAGGGCGAGACGCTCAAGCTCAGGCAACAGCAGGATCCAGTGTCTGGACATGCCATTGAATGCCGCCTCAATGCCGAGGATTCGGAAACCTTCGTTCCCAGTCCCGGAACGATCTCGAACTGGCAAATTCCCGAGTATGACTGGCTTCGAATCGACACCCACATCTCAGCGGGCCAGAAGGTTCCCCCCTATTATGACTCGCTGATCGCAAAGATCATCACTCATGCCTCCGACAGAGATCAGGCGCTCGCCCGCATGGACAAGGCGCTTTCAGAAATCATTGTCGAAGGGGTCCGAACAAACCTTCCGCTGCTGCGAGATCTCGTCAGAGACCCCGATGTGCAACGCGGCGCAGTCGATATCCACTTCATTCAAAACAGGTCAATTGAAACATGAGCATCCGCCTCTCTGCTTTCAGCAAGTCGAAAGACCAAGCCAACATAAGTCTGCTTGGCACAACCGCCATGCTGTTCGAAGCCCCAGGAGCCTTCGATCTTTCAACCCAAAAGCGCATCTGGGCACTGGCCAATGATGTGCAAGGCTGGGACGGCATCAAGGAAGCCATTCCCGGCATGACCAATATGATGTTGACCTTCACCACCCCTTGCGAAGACCCCACAGGCCTCAAGAAGAAACTGCTCGGCGCATGGGAAAAGGCCACCGACTGGAAGATCGAAGGCAAGACCATCGAGATCCCGGTCACCTACGGTGGCGAACTTGGCCCGCACCTTGATGATGCCGCCAAGCTAACCGATATGTCCGTCGACGAACTGGTATCGCTGCATGCCAACAGGGACTACGCGGTCTTCGCCCTGGGAGCCCACCCCGGCCTTGGTTATCTGGGCATCACGGACAAGCGCATATGGGTGCCAAGACGCGAGGTTCCGGTGCTGAGCATCCCGGCCGGTTCCGTCTCGATCGGCGGAATGCAGACCGCCGTATCCGCTTCACCCGGTGCCAGCGGCTGGCACACGCTGGGGCACACCGACGTGGAATTCTTCTTCCCGCACAAGGAAAACCCGACCCTGTTGTCCGCAGGAGACACGGTTCGGTTCAGAGTTGAAAGGATCATCCCATGATCAGAATTGCCTATACCATCGGATTGTCCACCATTCAGGATCTGGGCCGTGATCACAATTATCGTCATGGTGTCAGCATCGGCGGTGCGATGGACCGACTGGCACTTGAAATGGGCAACGCCCTGCTTGGCAACAACCGCTCGGCAGCGGCCATCGAGGTCACACTGTTCCCGATCAAATTCGAGATTCTCGCCAACGTCAACATCGCAGTCACGGGGGCAGACTGTTCCATTGAGCTGGACGGACAGCAAATCAACCCGAACTGGGCGTTTCACGCCGTAAAGGGGCAGACCCTCTCGCTCAGCAAGCTCAATTCGGGCTCCTTTGCCTATGTGCATCTTGCCGGTGGCATTGATGTGCCGGAGGTGCTCGGTTCCCGCAGCACCTATCTGCGCTGCGCGTTTGGTGGTGTCGAGGGACGAATGCTGCGGAGTGGCGACGTCATCCACACGGTACCACAAACGGATCCCATGCCACCAATCGCGCGTGGCGGCTTTGGCGCAATCGCGCCTGATCTGGGTCTGACAAAACCAGAACGCGCTCCTTCCATCGCCGCGGATTCGGCCACCATCCTGCGCTATCTGCCAGCCGCCGAGCACGACAATTTCGACGATGCCTCTCTGGACGCACTCGTATCGGCACCATGGCAGATCACGCCCCAGAGCAGCCGGGCAGGATATCGCCTGGCTGGCCCCAACCTTTCGATGATAGACAAACTGGAGATGCGGTCCCACGGCATCGTCCCCGGTGTCATTCAGGTACCACCTGGCGGGGCTCCGATCATCCAGACCGCAGATTCACAGACCTCTGGCGGATATCCCAAGATAGGCACCGTCATCGAACCGGACATGTGGCGCCTGGCACAGACACGAATCGGCAATCCGGTACGCTTCCAGAAGACGACCTATGAAGAAGCGCTGGCCGCTCACAGGGAAATGACCGGCTTCCTCGACAAACTTCGTGCACTCTCGAAGGCCTACAGGGACTTGCTGAAATGAAAAAGAACGTTTCTGCTACCGACCTTTCACAGGACGAGATCGAACAGATCATCGCTCTGGCCAAGGACGCAAATGTGCGAGGACTAAGCATCGAGCAAAATGACGTTCTTGTGCGGGTTGTTCTGACAAAGAAACCGGACGGTACCAGAAACAGGGAAGGCATCGAAAAGGACCATGCTGGCGAGACGAAGGTCAAGGCGATCATGGCCGCAAGATTTTTGCCGCAGCATCCGGACCGCCATGGAACCACACCCCGGGTAGGACAGCATGTTCACAAAGGGGAAACGCTCGGCTATCTGAAGAGCGGTCCCCTGATCGTTCCCCTGCTTTCCCCCAAAGAGGGGACCATTGACAAGGAGCTGACCCATGCGAACCAGCGGGTGGAGTATGGAACGGCAGTCCTGACCATTTCGGAAGAACAGTCCCGTAACACAGTCCAACGATAGCCCTATCCCATCCCATGCCGAGCAATTCGTATTGCGCAAAGAAAGGATATTGTGATGAAAATCGATCTGAACTCGGACCTTGGCGAAGGCTTTGGCCCCTACAGGCTCGGAGATGACGAAGCCCTGCTTGAAATCGTGACATCGGCAAACATCGCCTGTGGCTATCACGCGGGCGACGCCGTCATCATGGACCGCACCGTCCGCTCGGCGCTGGCCAACAAAGCCGACATCGGCGCCCATGTCGGTTTTCCGGATCGTCTGGGATTTGGTCGCCATCCCATGCACATGGATCTGGCAGAGCTTGAAAAGCATGTGATCTACCAGCTCGGTGCTCTCTATGGCATTGCGATTGCCGCCGGACACAAGATGACACACATGAACTTTCACGGTGCCCTTGGCAACATGGCATTCGTTGACCGGGAACTGGCAGAAATGCTGGTCAATGCGGTCTATTCCTTTGACCCGAACCTCATCCTTCTGTGCCTGGCCAATACCGAATTCTCAAAAGCGGCGGAGAAAAAGGGGTTCAAGACCGCGAATGTCTTCTTGGCGGATCGCGCCTATGATGACAACGGAATACTGGTAAAACGGGGGCTTCCCGGTGCTGTCATCAAGGAACCACAGGCAGTCACCGAACGGGTTCGTCAGTTCCTCAATGATGGTTCCATCACCAGCATCAACGGCAAGCGTCTGTCTACCCCCATCCACACCATTCTGGTTCATGGAGATACGCCGGGATCTGTCACGCTGGCCCGGAACATCCGAAACCTCATATCTCAGGAAGGGCATAACCTGACCCCGCTTTCGGAAATGCTCGCCTAGCAAGACTGCAATCGTGCAAGGCCCCAGGGCTCTCGGCACGGCCCCGTCCCCATGCTTGACAGCAGTTCCGTCAGCGGTTCATCAGACGGTTTCCTTGACAGAGGCCCGGAACATCAGCTCCGGCCTCAATCGGATATGTTCCGAGAGATGCTGGTCATCTTCCTCCCCCTCATCCATGGCCAGAATGCGCAAAATCAGCTCGGCGGCCTTTCGACCGACCGTTGACGCATCCACGCCAACCGTACTGGTCGGCGGGTGAGTGAAACGGGAGATCTCAAAATTGCCAAATCCACACAATCCGATATCATCAGGCACGGCGATACCCTTCTCTTGCAGCAGGCTGAGGGCACCAAAGGCAGCCGGATCTGAAACACAGAAAATACAGTCCGTCTCTGGATAGTCGTCCAGTATGGTCTGGCACGCCTGTTTCGCTCCTTCAATGCTGATCGGCATGACATCATGTTGCACCACGCGATGTCCTTCCAGACCGGCCTCTACCATGGCAGCCTGAAAGCCGCGGCGACGCGCCCCGGCGCGTGTACCATCATCACTGCTCTCTCCCAGAAAGCTCAGTTTGCGGTAGCCCCGCTCAATCAAAGCCAGTGTCATGTCACGAGCAGCCTTGAAGTTGGAGAAGCCCACGGTGTGCTGAATGGGATCCTCAGGGTCTTCCCAGAGCTCGATCACCGGAACGGAAACCGTTTTCAGCATGTCGGCTGCACGTTCGGTATGCCCGTCATAACAGATAACGAGCGCCTCGGGCCGACGCCTCAACATCATTCCGATCAGCGCTTCTTCCTTTTGCGCAAGATAGTTCGTGTGACCGATCAACAGCTGCAAGTCTGCCTCGGCAAGCTCATCGGTCAGGGCATGGACCATTTCGGCAAGATGCTGGTTGTTGAGGGATGGCAGCAACAGAGCGATAAAACCGGAGCGCTTCGAAGACAGACTGCCAGCCGTCAAATCGGGAACATAACCAAGTTGCCGGACCGTCTTGAGGATATGTTTGCGCGTCTTTTCACTGACCCGCCCGTCCTTTTGCAGGGCGCGGGATACGGTCATCGTCGAGCAACCCGCAGCGGCGGCCACATCCCGCATGGTCACTTTTGAGAACTGTTTGGGTGGCTTCATTCAGATATTTGTTCCTTCTTTGGGACGGATCCCGGCGAAAAGCGAACCGGACAAAGAGACGTCAACTTGCAGGCATGTCTATCTATAGCCTTGATTCTCGTGCCAAGAAACAGCATGGCGCCACAAATCCCTTGCGGCGCCATACATTTCTCAACCAATCCAGCAGGTTGAAACGGGTGCTGACTGCACGGGCTATTCCCATTCGGTGTGGAACACACCTTCCCGGTCTGTCCGACAGTAGGTATGAGCGCCAAAGCAGTCTCGCAATCCCTGAATGAGATTGGCCGACGAGCGTTCCTTACGATAGCCATCATAATAGCTCAATGCCGCAGACATGACCGGAACAGCGATCCCATGCTCGGCACAGAGCCGGGCATTGCTGCGCCATTCAACCTGGCATTTCGCCAGCATGTCGGACATGCCATCCGAACAGACCAGATTGACCAGATCGGGTTCCGCCTCAAAGGCTTTGACGATGACATCGAGCAGTTTGGATCGCACAATGCATCCGCTGCGCCAGACTTTGGCCACGTCCACTAGCCGGACACCCCATTTTTCCTGCTCATTCGCTTCCCGGATCAACGCAAACCCCTGCGCATAGGCAACGATGACAGAGGCAAACACGGCATCGCGCAGGGATTTCAGTGAAAGGCTGTCAACCACAGCCGTCTGGCTGTCCGGCCCTTTCAGGCAAGAAGCAGCGATCACCCGCTGCTCCTTCTGCGCAGCCATCGCCCGCGCAAAAACCGCTTCGCTGATCATCGTGGCCGGAATGCCATATTTGAGCGCAGCCTCGACACTCCAACGACCAGTTCCCTTCTGCTCGGCAACATCAAGAATGGCCTCCACCAGAGAACCGCTTGACTTCAGATCATCAGGGCGAGCCAGAACCTTGGCGGCAATTTCCATCAAATAGGACCCCAACTGGCTGTCATTCCAGTCAGAATAGATCCGACTGCACCAGCGGCTATCCAGATGATAGACATCGCGCATCACCATATAGGCCTCTGCGATGATCTGCATGATCGCATATTCAATGCCGTTGTGAACCATCTTGACGAAATGGCCTGCGCCGCCTTCGCCGACATGGGCACAACAGGGCTGGCCGTCATAGCTGGCGGCAATTTTCTCAAGAACAGGCTGCATCAGACGATATGCGGCAGCATCCCCGCCAGCCATCATCGAGGGACCATGCCGCGCCCCTTCATATCCACCCGACACACCAAGCCCGATGAAGTGAATCCCCATTTCGTGCAGATTGGTCTGGCGTCGGATCGTGTCTTCATAGTGCGAGTTGCCACCGTCTATAACCACGTCTCCGCGCGATAGAAACGGTGCAATCTTGCCGATCAGGTCATCGACGGGATCCCCAGCCTTGACCATGAGCAGGATCACGCGCGGTTTGGTAAGGGAATTGATAAACCCGTCAAGATCTTCGGCAACCGAAAACATCTCGGACAATTTGCCATCAAGCTCGCCTTCGAGCTTGGTGCGGAACTCACCACACGCCTTTTCCCACGGATCGAAGACAGCAACTCCAAACCCCTTTTCTGCAATATTCAGCGCCAGATTCTGCCCCATCGGGCCCAAACCAATAATGCCAATTTCCCGTTGTTTCATGGACCTTCTCCAAGTCGCAGCTCTGTTGGATAGAAACACGTCATTGTTATGTTATCGATATCAATTCCAGAGCCATATTATTTGGTGGCATAAGTGAAATTTATGCCACCCTTGCATCAGAATTTCAGTTGTACCTTCATCGCCCTCTTGCGATCGGAAGCCAGCTCGAACGCATCGACCACCTCTTCAAGAGGAAACACCTTTGTAAGCAGAGGCGACAAGTCCACGCGCCCGGAACCGATCAGTTCCACCGCCCAGGCAAAGTCTTCAAAGAAGCGGAAAGAGCCGCACAACTCAATCTCTTTGGTCACGATGGCATTCTGCGGAATGGTTACATCCCCCCCGAGTGCCAGCTGGACGATACGCCCCTTCGGACGAACAACATCAAGAGCCGTGAGGATCGCGGCCTGACTGCCCGAACACTCTACCACCGCATCGAAATACCCCTTGTTTTCACCATAAGAGGCCAACGGGTTGTCGCCACGACCAACATTGAAAACCTTGTCCGCGCCCAGTTGGCTCACCCGCTCCAATGCCTCATCGGCAATGTCGGTCGACACGACCTCCAACGCACCATGAAGCTTTGCAGCAACCACCACAAGTGCACCGATCGGCCCAGCCCCGGTCACTAGAACGCGTTTGCCGATCAACGGCCCAATTCTGCTGACAGCATGCAAGGCGACAGAGAACGGCTCGGCGAATGCGGCATCCGACGCCTTGGCACCTTCAGGAAAAGCAAAACACTGGCTTCCCTTTGCCACGAGCCGTTGACTAAAAGCCCCATGAACATGCGGAACCCTCATGGCACTGCCGTAGAAACGCATGTCGAGACAATGGTTATACATTGCCTTCTTGCAGTAAGCACATTCGCCACAAGGCACGCTAGGATTGATAGCAACCAGATCTCCGACACGAACATTCGTGACCGCACCTCCAGTTTCCAGAACCCGCCCCGAAACCTCATGCCCCAGAATCATCGGATGCTGAATCCGAACCGCACCAAAACCGCCATCCTGATAATAGTGCAAGTCGGAACCACAGATCCCACCCGCCTCGACGGCGATCAGCACATCCTCTTGCCCAACCGCGGAGATCTCCGTTTCCTCAACATGAAGGTCTCGTGGCCCATGACACACAATCGACTTCATTTTCATTCTCCCGTATTCACCAAATTTCATGCAGGGCACATCACTTTGCACTTGACATCAGCCCCTTTGCTGAAGAATGTTATCGATAACACAAAATTCGTCAAGAAAATTCTAAAAATTAAACAGAGGAAAGGAAAAAACCGTGAATGTAGACAGTCTTTTCGGGCTCAAGGGCAAACGCGCTCTTGTCACCGGATCCGGACAGGGCATCGGGTTTGAACTGGCCAAAGGGCTGGCGCAGGCCGGCGCAGAAGTCATCATCAACGACATTGATCCCGAACGCGTCGATAATGCAGCCAGCAAACTCGCCTTGATCGGAGCAACCGTTCACATGCTGCCCTTTGACGTCACCGACCCGGAGCTTGTTACCGCCAAAATCGATGAATTCGAACAGCAGACTGGCCCGATCGACATTCTGGTCAACAATGCGGGCATGCAATATCGCGCTCCGCTGGAAGAGTTCCCAGCCGACAAGTTCGATTTCCTCATGAAGCTGAATGTCAATTCCGTCTTCTATGTCAGCAAGGCGGTCGCCCGCTACATGATCGAGAGGGGCAAAGGCAAGATCGTCAATATCTGCTCCGTGCAAACAGCACTGGCACGTCCCTCGATTGCCCCTTATACCGGCTCAAAGGGAGCCGTTGCCAACCTCACCAAGGGCATGGCCACAGACTGGGCCCGCCACGGATTGCAGGTCAACGGGCTGGCTCCGGGCTACTTCAAGACCGAACTGACATCGGCTCTGGTTGCAGACGAAGACTTCACCAACTGGTTGAGCAATCGGACGCCTGCCGGGCGTTGGGGCGATGTCTCCGAACTGGTTGGAGCATGCATTTTCCTGAGCTCTGAAGGCTCATCCTTCGTGAACGGACACATTCTCTATGTCGATGGCGGTATCACAGTCTCGGTCTGACCCTCTGCCGGTCATCATCGTCATGGGCGTCAGCGGTTGCGGCAAGTCTTCTGTCGGAGCGGAACTGGCAGCCAGACACGGCCTGCCTTTCCTTGATGCGGACGACTATCATCCCAAGGCCAATGTCGACAAGATGTCGAAGGGCATTGCCTTGCAGGATGAGGATCGCTGGCCCTGGTTTGAAATTCTTGCAAGCACAATCAACGAGAAAGCAGACCAGGCAGGAAGTGCAGTATGTGGCTGTTCCGCACTGAAGCGCAGCTATCGCACCTATCTTTCCGACCATATCGACCGGCCGGTTCTATATATCTTCCTGTATGGGAGCAAGAAACTGTTGTTCGAGCGCATGTCCGCCCGCAAAGACCACTATATGCCACCGAGCCTGCTGGAAAGCCAGCTGTCCACTTTGGAAGAGCCCGGAGACGACGAAAATGCCGTCGCCGTATCGATTGACAAGAGTGTTTCGGAAATCGTCAACGAGATCGAAGAGAGTCTGGCAAAATCCCGTTGATGCGTCCAATCCGGCACGCTTGGCACCTCAAACCTGTTTCCGGGAGACACCCCCCGGAACCTATTCTTTCAGTCTGGCGACACATGCCTGCCCACATTCGACGCGATGCCAGTTACACAGCAAGTGGCCACAGGCGGGGCAAAGCAATCGGAGCCGGGGCCATCCCATGGATATCCCCGGCCGGTCGTCATTTTGATCTCTCCTGCTCAAGCAGGTATGCAGCCTCGCTGCTCGATTTTCGTCTGTGCATGGCGTCTCGAGCGCTAAGAACGATCGTGATCAACAAGTATAGTGCGGCCAGTCCGAGAAACGCCAAAGAGAACGGGCGTTGAAAGAACGGAAGGGCCGATCCTTGCGACGACATCAGGGCAGACCTGAGATTGACCTCGATGATCGGGCCAAGAATGAAGCCAAGGATAAGTGGCGGAAACGGAATATCGAGTTTGTAGAGCACATAACCCAAAATACCGAATCCGACCAATGCATAGACATCGAACATCCTGTTGTTGGTCGCAAAGGCACCCACGACGCAGGTGATCATGATCACCGATAGCAAAAGGGGCTTTGGAATCGAAAGAATGCGAACAAAGACCCGAATACCCAGAATTGAGATGACGAGCATTGCAATATTGGCCACGATCATTGCCGCAAACAGGGCATAGACAAGCTGCCCATTCGCGGTAAACAGCATGGGGCCAGGTTGAATGCCGTGAATCATCAAGCCTCCAAGCAGCATTGCCGTCACGGAATCACCCGGTATGCCCAACGCCAGCAATGGCACCATGGCAGACCCGACATTGGCGTTATTCGCCGTCTCCGAGGCAATGATGCCGTCTGGAATGCCTGTACCGAATTTCTCGGGATAACGACTGGCACTGCGGGCGGCTGAGTAGGCAAGAAGGTTTGATGCACTTGCACCAATACCGGGCAACAGACCAACACCGATCCCAATCATCGCGGATCGCAGCATGTTCCACCAGTTATCGACCAGATCCTTCAGGGTGGCACCGGGAAAGCGTGGAGATGACAGGCTGACAGGTGCCGATTTTTTTTTGCCTGCCAGACTTGAGGGCTTCCGTGATGACCTCCGTCACAGCAAACAGACCCAACAGGACCGGCAGAAGCGAAAAGCCACCATCAAGCTCCGAGATTCCAAATGTAAAGCGAGGCACCGCATCTGTCGGAGCAAATCCCACGAATGCTATCAGAAGCCCAAGCAGAGCAGCCAGTATCCCCCGCATGATGCTTTTTCCCGCAAGCCCGGCAACAAGACACAGGGCAAAGACGGAAATCGAAAAATACTCATATGTGCCAAATGAGAGCGCGAAACGAGCCAGAGGGGGAGCAAGGAAGAACAGCATCAAAAAGCCCCAGATGCCGCCCATGAATGAGAAGAAGATGGCAAGACCAAGAGCGCGTCCTGCATGACCATTCTTGGCCATGGTATGGCCATCAAACGTCGTTGCAATTGAAGAAGGCGTGCCGGGAATGCCAATGATGATAGCAGACACAAGGCCACCGGAAATGCCCCCGATATATAGGGAAATCAACAGCACCAGAGCCGTGAGCGATGGCATTCCGAATGTCATGGGCAAACACAGGGCAACAGCCATGGTTGCGCTGAGACCGGGAACCGAACCAAAGATAAGACCGGTAAAGACACCAATGAGGATGGTGAGCATCGGCCCAACGGTGAATATTTGTTCTATTCCGGAAATCCAATACATGGTTCCTACTCCCATAGCCCGGATGGCAGAACGAGGCCGAAGCCTTTCACAAAAATCATCCAGATCAAAACACTCGTAACCACAGAGAACACAGCATTAAACACGAGAGACTTAAGCTTCTTTTCTCCACCAAGCAGCTGGATTTGCATCATCAGATAGGGGATTGTGCTAAGGATGAAACCAAGCAGGGGCAAGACACCAACATATGCAACGAGAAGCACGAAATTTGCTGCAAAAATGAACAGGCGCTTGGGATTGTCTTCTGAAGCCGACGAGGATAGCTCTTGGCTCTTCCCTTCTGTCCCACCCTGCGGTGTCGCAGCTCGTGCAGCTGTTCTTCTGCTGGTTTCCTTACGATAAAGAAGAATTGCAGACCCGATATAAAGGAGGCTCACAAGGATAATGGCCAGTGAAACAAGTTCGGGCAAGAAACCACTGTCAATTCCAACGGGCATACGTCTGGGTATTGTGAGCGCGTAAAGATATGAAGCCACACCAAGCACGAGAAACAGAAGCCCGGTTGCTATGTCCTGATATGTTTTTTGCATTTTAGTTTCCTTAGCGTAAAAAGCCACCCGGATCTGACATGCACGAAGCATCGGTCCGGATGGCAAATTTCGCACTATTTCAAGTCAACCATATTGACGATCGCATCCAGTTCCTCCATGCGAGCAACGGCGTCATCTCCAATCATCGCGACCGGTTCTTGAGCATAGGCCTTGATGTCAGCAATATAATCAGGATTCTGGACAACCTTCATGACGGCTGCACCGAATTTGTCTACGATCTCCTTGGGAGTTCCCTTTGGAAAGGCAAAGTAGAAATTGAACTGAAAGGCAATGTCGTATCCCTGTTCCTTCAGCGTAGGAATGTCGGGCGCTGCTTTGATGCGCTCGTCGGTGAAGGTTCCCAAGGCACGAAGCTCGCCATTCTTGAGATAGTCCTTGACCTGAGCATAAGGGTTCTGTGACAGATCAACATTGCCACCCAAAATAGCTGTCAGTCGTTTGCTGCTGCCGCCGACGTCAACCAAATTGAATTTCAGCCCCTTCTTGTCAAGCAGCTTGGCGATCAGATAGGTTGTTGCACCCACATTTGCAGTCAGGCTCAAGGATTGCGGCTCGGCCTTGATGGCAGCTGCCAGATCATCCATAGTTTTCCAGGGAGCATCTTTCTGCACAAGCAGAACGGTACCGCCTTCCTTGCCGGCAATGGCTGCCAGTTCAAAATCCCGCCAACCAAAATCGGCAATGCCAGTTGCGGTGCTGACCATCAATCCGGCATGGTAGAACATGACCTTGTAGCCATCTGGTTTGGCCGACATCACCTGTCTTGCACCAATGGTGCCACCAGCCCCGGCGATATTGACAACCGGCAAGGCAACTCCCAGTTCCTTCTGCAAGTATTTGGACATCTCGCGAGCGTTGAAGTCCGTGTCTCCCCCGGTTCCGACAGGCACTACTATCTGAATCGGTTTCTCAGGATATTCTGCATAAGCGGGACTCATCGCGAACGCGGCCGAGATCGCAGCAGCACAAAAAAGTGTAGACATGACTTTCATGATATTTTTCCTCCATAATCAGTTACCTGAAGCTATTGAAGCCAAGGTGAACAAATTCCCATTCGTGGGCGGAAGGGGGGGCTCCCACCCATTGATTACAACGCATTTCACGGTTTGCCGGTTGGCCAACTCGACAGATGGAAAAGACGATGCACTCCGGTTGCTAGATTGGCGGCCTCCCAATGCCCGCCAATTTCAGGATTGGACGTGTTTTTACTCCGTGCGAACCTCCTCTTCATGTATTGATCTCTTGTGACCAAAATTGGATTTTACCTACCAGACACGTGACAACGCGCGATTTCTCGATGAGCTAAATGATGCTGGTCAGGATGAGGCCGTGAATGTTTCTTGATGCTCGATCCAGGCGAGCGCCTGTTCCGTGAGAGTGAAGCCCAGACCCGGCCGATTGGGAACGATCATCCGCCCATCCTTGATCTGAAGTTCTTCGTTGAACAGAGGTTGCAACCAATCAAAATGCTCCACCCATGTATCATGATTGTAGGCCGCAGCCAGATGCAAATGGATCTCCATTGCGAAATGGGGAGCCAAGCTCATGTTCTTCTGATCGGCAAATGCCATGATCTTGAGAAATGGTGTAATGCCGCCTACCCGTGGGGCATCTGGTTGAATGAAGTCACAAGCCTTGTTGTTGATCAGCTCCAGATGTTCAGTGACGCTGGTCAGCATTTCACCGGTGGCTATCGGGGTATCCAGCATGGCTGCCAACTCGGCGTGGCCTTCGGCATCATATGCATCCAGCGGCTCCTCGATCCAGAACAGGTTGAGTGGTTCCAGAATTCGACAAATACGGGCTGCAGTTGTCCTGTCCCACTGCTGATTGGCGTCGACGGCAAGCGGAAAATTATCGCCAATCTTTGCGCGAATGGCCGAAAGCCGTTGCAGATCAATCATCGGATCGGGTTGCCCCACTTTGATCTTGATCCCGCCAATACCGTCTTCGATGGACTGAGAAATATTATCAAGAACCTGTTCGATGGGGCTGGAAAGGAAACCGCCCGATGTGTTGTAGCACCGAACGGTATCCCGTTGGGCACCAAGCAATTTGGCAAGAGGCAAATTGGCTCTTTTTGCCTTCATGTCCCACAGGGCCACATCAAAGGCGGCAATTGCCTGCGTGGCAAGGCCAGATCGACCAACGGAAGCACCAGCCCAGATGAGCTTGTTCCAAATGCGCGCAATGTCATTGGGATCTTCCCCAATCAGATTGTCGCAGATTTCGACGGCATGAGCATAAAGACCGGGACCACCGGCACGTTTGGAATAGCTGAAACCAATTCCCTTGTGGCCTTCCCTGCTTTCGATTTCGGCAAATAGCATTGCCACAGCTGTCAAGGGTTTCTGACGACCAGTCAGGACTTTGGCATCGCTTATCGGGGTTTTGAGCGGCAGATTGATCAAGGACAAGGTAATTCGATCTATTGCGTCCGTAGTGGCCTCGCTTGGCGGTAAACCGGCTTGCATCGGATTCTCAGGCAGCAGACGTTTTGCGCTTCCTAAATCCATCATAGTTAACTCCTATGCTCTTGTTGTAATATGGTACGTATTTCTTGTTGTTGAGTGTTCGACACCGCCAATAGCTCCGAGGAAACGGTGCATTTGAACCAGAGACCGGCAAGGCAAACCTGTCTTGACGATTGTTTTGCAACGACGGAAAATCCGGACACAAAAGCCCGTTACGGGAAACGATATCGTTTCCTCCGTTAGGTCTTCCGTCGATGTTATGAGTGTTGAATGGAGCTTCACATTAATCTCTTTTTATGTCAATAATGGACTAATATGTCACTAATAGTGTGGATTTTGTGCTCACAATGAAACAAATTGATACTAATTTCGACAATACGGAATCCGTAAGTCAGCTCGTTCTGATAACCTGCCAGCGCCTCAAGGAATTGCTGATGGAGCCGGAATGGGACGAAGCATCCCGCCTTCCTCCGGAAGATCATTTGGCGCGCAGTTTGGGGGTTTCCCGGCGCACCTTGAGGGCAGCTCTGGCCGAGTTGAGAAAGGAAGGGCTCATCGTCACCAGACGGGGGTCTGGAAATTACGTGCAGAACGCAAACAAAGACGCATCGATTGCACCAAACCCGTTCAGCACCCTGTCCATCCATTCCATGGTCGACCTGCGGGCCTGTTTGCGTTTTCGACAGGTCATAGAGGTCGCCGCAGCCGGTGATGCGGCCGTTAATGTTTCAACCAAGTCGCTTGCCAGAATAGAAGCCGCTCTGGAAAAATACTGCCTTGCGTTGCCGGGGGATGAACAATTCGAGGCAGACTTCGCGTTTCACAGTGCCATCGCTGTTGCCTCTGGAAACCCCTTTTTCTCTGCTGCCATTGGAAGTCTGAAAGTCCCGTTTCGGATGAGCTATGATTTCAGCCGAAAAATGCGTCGGGTCTTGTTGAACGAAAGAACAAAAGTCGCCGAAGAACACGCCAAAATCGCGTCTGCGATCAAGGACCGGGATGTTATCGGAGCACGAGAAGCGATGGAGCTTCATAACAGCGCCACGATCAATCGCCTGTTTGGCGGATGACCCTGCGCAGGATTCATTCAAATTACGAAAAACACGGACGAAAAAACAAAGGCAAGGAGCGCTTGATTGCGGGCAATGCGACCGAGGTCGTCCACCTTGCATCATGAGCGGAAAGTGGCAGCCTTGTTAGAGGATGCTTTATGAAAATATCAAGCCGAAAGAGCTGATATTCGGTTGGGTATCATCAAAAACCTGAACAACCCTCCTTTGTCGAGGGTTATTCAGGTTGATAATCCGAAATGTCAAACGTGCCGCTAGTCGATGCGATCAAGAATGTCCTCGGATTTCATGTCAATCAGCACCTTGCCTATTTCAAATTTGTAGGTGTTCCAGCGTGTAATTTCTTTCTCACTCGCAAGACCCGCATTGACCTTCTTGCCAATGCTCGCGAAATCCTCAGGCAAAAGCCCGTCCTTCAAGCGCAGGCTGACCGTGTCATCTCCTCTGCTGAACTGGAAAGAAAAGCTGCCGAACGGAGATTTCGGTGCGGACATGTCGGAAATGGTGCTGCTACAGCGTCGTCTCGACCCGGCACGCAACACATATTCGAAGCAATCAATCAATCCGGGAGGGTTGAGGCCACAGCGGACATGGATCTCGTCCCGATCGAGACTTTCACCCTGCCAGCAGTGATAGACCAGATAGGTGAACAATTTGTGGGCCAGAACGATGCCGGCAAAATGATCCTTGTCGTGAAAATCCATCATGCCCTGAAATGGAATCGTGATCTCGCCAATTCCGTCCCTGACCCGCAAGTCCTGAAGCGAGGATGTGTCAGGCGTAAAGGCAAAGACATCCGGTTGACCTTTGGGATCCATGGCCTCCGAACCAACGTCAAACTGGTAGAGATCTTCCCCCCGTTGCTCCATGAAGCTTTGGGCAAGCGCATCGGAACGCTGCTGCCAGGCAAGCGCTTCTGCTGGAGGACAGAGACCGGCATCAATCCGCTTGGCGGTTGCTGCGAAGTCATCCGGGATCACGCCGTCACGCAGATGACCGGTCACGGTGCCTGCGGTTGTGCGCAAGGAGAAACTGAGTATCCCGGAACACTTACAGGCACCCGAGCCGAAACCGGGATCAAAGATAGCTCTCTGGCGGGAAAAGGCGCGCGTGACAAATTCCAGACAGTCAACCACACCGGGTGGAGTGGCCCCGACGATCAGGCTGCTTCGAAACCGTTGAAGCTCATCAATCTCCAGAGCCTGCATTGAGGCTTGCAGAAATTTCCAGCCAAGAGCGACCCCGGCTCGATGAAAGCGCCCGTGGTACTGTAGTGCATCCTGAAATTTCAGGATCTTGCGCCCTTGGCGATCATTAACGACAAGTTCTGTCATGATTTAATTCCGTTGGTTGTTTACTCATTTTGAAATCTGTTGCTTGCCTGTCATTCCAAGCCAGTCGGGAACGACAGTGCGCAAGGCAGGCGCTTGGGCGCTATAGCTGACAATGTTGACATGGATGCCGTAGATATCGCGGATGGTCTCGGCATTCATCACCTCGTCCGGATGACCAAACAGGGCTGATCCCCCCGGGCGCATCAGCAGAGCCTTGCTGGAAAAAAGAAAGGCATGATCGGGATTATGAGTTGTCATGATCACCGACAGACGGCGGTCGCAACTCAGAGACTTCAGCACTTTGAGTACTTGTGCCTGATTGAAAATATCCAGATGGGAGGTTGGTTCATCCAGCAGCAGAACATCCGGTTCGGCTGCCAGCGCTCTTGCAATGATCACCAACTGCGCTTGCCCACCGCTGAGTTCATTGAAATTGCGCTCCCGGAGCGATTCCAGTCCGACAAGGGAGAGCGCGGACAAGGCAACCTCCCGGTCCTGTTCACCGGGTTCACCAAACAAGCCAATATGGGCTGCCCGCCCCATCAACACCATGTCCAGAACAGTGAAGCCGAAGGTATCTTCGTTATGCTGAGGAACATACCCGATGGTCTTGCCGAGCAGCTGACGGCTCATCGTGGAAATATTGTGCGCCCCTATCCTGATATCTCCGGCTGCTGGTGTCAGCAAGCCGTTGAGACAGCGAAGCAGCGTGCTTTTTCCGGCACCATTGGGCCCAATAATGCTCAGGATCTCGCCAGCCTTGAGCGAAAAGCTGATATCGCGAAATATGCATTGCTGACCGAAGGAAAAATCGAGTTTTGTCACACAGACCGTCATGACCACTTGCCCCCTGTCCTTGCCAGAAGCCAGGCGAAAAACGGGGCTCCGACCAGGGCGGTCAGGATGCTCAGCGGAATTTCTGCGGTTGTCGCGGTACGTGCAATCACATCAATGATCAGCAAGTAGCAGGCCCCGATGCCCAGAGAAGCGGGCAGCAGAACCGAATGGTCGGGCCCAAGAAACATGCGTCCGATATGTGGTACCAGCAATCCGACCCAGCCGACGATGCCTGCAACGGCGACGCAGGCAGACGTCACGATGGTGGCAGCGCCAATGATGGCAAAACGCAACAGACGGGTGTCCTCACCGAACGACCGGGCGGCCTCTTCACCAAGCGCCAGAACGTTGAGTCGCCAGCGTAGCGCCACCAGCACCGCAGAGCCGATGCAGATAATAGGACCGGCAAAGAGCAGATCCCTGTAACCGGCGCTCGAGAGACCTCCCATCAGCCAATAAACGATCGTCGGCAGCTTCTCTTCGGGATCAGCCGTATATTTGACCAGCGAAATCAGAGCGGTAAAGACGGCTCCGATGACAATCCCTGCCAGCACCAGCATCAACAAAGAGCTATTGCTCTTTTTCAACCCGATAAAACAGGCCATGGAAACCGCGATGATGCCAAACAGGAAGGCCAGAATATTGGCCACAAAATAGGAATCGGCGATCAAAAGTCCCAGCGCAGCCCCGAAGCCAGCTCCTTGCGCAACACCCAGAATGCTCGGCCCGACCAGAGGGTTGCGGAAAAGCCCCTGAAAGGCGGCTCCAGAGACGGCGAGCCCGGCACCAACCAGCAATGCGGCAATCCCTCGCGGCAAGCGGATGCCGAGAACCACACTTTTCGCGACCGCTTCAACATCTGTACCCGTGGGGATGAAGATCGCCATGACCTCCTGAATGGAAATGGCGAAGCGTCCGATGCAAAGAGAGACGGCAAGGCTCAGCAAGGGCAAACAGAGGAGGAGCCACAAGGTTCCTCCTCTTCTTTCTCCCGACAGGAAACGGATCTGCATATCAGTTCCATTTCCAATCGCTGGTTGGATCCGGTTTGAGAATATGATCGATATCGTCTTCGGATAAGGTGAAGTCATACAGACGAGAGAAATAATCCTTCATTTCTTCTCGAATATCGATATCGGCAAAGAGGTCCGGCTGATTGATCGAAGCCATCCACTTCAACATCAGAGCCGAGTCGGCGCTGGGCGGATACCAACGATAGATGCCCAGAGGAATCTTGTAGACCCGTTTTTCCTTGACCGCCTTGACGGCACTCCAGTCTTGTCCGGGAACCTTGTTCTCGTAGAGATCTTCCGGCGTCGTGCTACAGAAATTGGTGATATAGATCACGTCGGGATCCCAACTGAGGATCTGTTCCATATTCACCGTTGCACCACGAGGACTTGTCTTGATATCCGAGGCAACGTTCCTCGCCCCGGTATTTTCCAGCCAGTAATTGGCAAAAGACCCCGTACCGGTCGCCATGAGACGCTCGACATTGAACAGGATGAGGCCCTTTGGGCGATCCTCTTGTTTGATATCAGCGGTTTTCGCTCTGATTTGCTCGAGGCTCTGATCAAATTCGTCGCGAATCTGTTGCGCCCGATCCGCTTTGCCCAGCACTTTGCCAAGAATATCGAGATAGCCGGTGTAATAGTCGTAGAAATCTCCACTATCGGTTGCGATGACGGGCAAACCGACGGATTCCATTTTCTCGATTTCCTTCTGTTCGGAACTGACCTGGAAAACAAGATCGGGCTTCAGCTTGAGTATTTCTTCGAGATTGACCTTGAAGCCCCCTTGAATGAACCCGGTTGGAACATCCAACAGCTCGGGAGCGATGCGCGAGAGCACGGATTCCCGAACGGCCGTTTGGGTGACCGGGTGCATCCCGACGATCCTGTCCCCCGTTCCATCAACCGCCGTCAGCATGGGCGGCATGACAACGGGAATGCTGACGATGCGCTTTGGATCGGCTGGAATGGTCACCTCTCGATCCTGCATGTCCTTGATCACGACGGTGTCCGAAGCACTTGCTTGACCGGTTGATAATGACAGACACAGCGCAATGGCACAGGCAAAAGCGGCTCTCATATTTCACTCCATATTTTTGAAACATTCGAATTATCCTGCCGGATCCTATTTATCTTGAGTCCAAGACTCAAGTATTAAATTGTCGCATCTTCACGGAAATTTTCTCGAATTGGCCATCAATAGGCAAAAATACCGGGTGCGGCTGCCCGAAGACATGGAGATACTTTCACGAACATGGAGCGAGAAGGGGCGACGTTGACAACGTCCGTCCTGAAGAGGAAAAAGTCTCCGAACGACGCAGTCTGCACGGTCTTCGTTTATACGCTTCGGTAAAGCTGAAGCGAGTGACACTGAAGTGAAAAAGGCAGACAAAGCCGCTCGTGCCATGCAATTGGCATGGCCCTGCCCGTCTGTTACCAGACGCACCTGGGGGATCAGGGCATACGTCTGCCTGTTTTAAACAGGATTCGCCCCTGTTGAGCGGCAAGATCGAATGCTCGCCTGGAACCAGTCAGCGAGCATCCTACCGACACCTCTCATACAGGGGCGACATGGATCTCAAAGCCAGAAGTCTGCCACAGGCAAAGCCCTTCATCGAGTGCCCCGAAACGGAAACACCGTGAGCAAAAGCCTGTTAAGTCACACTTCGACGCCTTTGTTCAACACCTGCGATTTTAATACCTTGCCCATTCAGGCAGCCAATCGCCATGGGCCTTGAGGAGATCGTCGGTCAAGGACCAGATCTGATCAAGATCCAGCTCGGCGGCAGTGTGCGGGTCCATCATCGCGGCGTGATAGATATGCTCCTTGTTCTCGGTCATCAGTGCAGCAACGGTCAGCTCCTGAACATTGACGTTGGTGCGGATGAGCGCTGTCAATTGCGGCGGCAAATCACCGATGAAGGTCGGCTGAATTCCGTTATCATCGACCAGACAAGGCACCTCGGCAGCACACTTATATGGCAACGAGGTGATGCAGCCATTGTTGCGCAGGTTGCCGTAAATCACCGATGGTTCACCGGTCCAGACGGAATTGACGATAGAGGAGGCATATTCGCGACTTTCCTCAACCTCGATGGTCTCGGCAGTACGATATTCATCAGCCTGCGCTTTCCATTTTCCGATCTGCTCGATGCAACGCACCGGATATTCGTCAAGCGGAATACCGAACTTCTCGATCAGGTCTTCGCGACCTTCCTTGATGAAATATGGGGTATATTCGGAAAAATGCTCAGAGCTTTCGGTAACGAAATAGCCAAGCCGGGTCATCACTTCATAGCGCACCTTGTTCGGGCAGCGCGGGTTCCATGAACTCGGCTTTGGAATGCGTCCGGCGCGATAGCCGGCCAAGAGATCGGGATAGAGATCCCTGTAACTGCCATCTGGCTGACGATGTTCGAACTTGAGATAGAAGGCCATATGGTTGATGCCCGCCGAGCGATAGCGGATATCCTCGATGGGGATTTCCAGATCGCGGGCCAGTTCTTCCGCCGTTCCCTGCACGGAGTGGCAGAGGCCGACCTGCTTGATGGTTGGGTATTTCTCGGCTATCGCCCAGGTATTGATGGCCATCGGGTTGACATATTGCAGCAACACCGCTTCAGGGCAGACCTCAAGCATGTCTTCGCAGATCTTCCATAGATGCGGCACGGTACGGATACCGCGCATGATGCCCCCGACCCCGAGCGTGTCGGCGATGGTGTGGCGCAGGCCGTATTTTTTAGGCACTTCAAAGTCGGTAACGGTACAAGGCTCATAGCCACCGATCTGGAAGGCGACGATGACGAAATGGGCCTTGTCGAGAGCCTTCTTCTGGTCAGTGAAGGTTTCAACGCTGGCTGTCGCGCCCAAGGTTGAAACGAGCTTGCGCGCAACAATGGCACTTTCGGCGAGGCGTTCTGGATTGACATCCATCAGGGCGATCTCGGCATCCTTAAGTGCCGGACGGTGAAGGATGTCACCGATGATATTTTTCATGAAAACCGTTGAGCCGGCACCAATGAACGTGATTTTGGGTTGTTTAGCCATGGATTTGCTTCTTTCCTGAGGTCAGGCGGCTACTTCGAAGGCGGCCTTGACGAGCCTTCTTGTGTAGTCGGTTTCCGGTTCTGTAAGGATTTGTTCGACCGGCCCCTGTTCAACGATCTTGCCATGTTGCATGACAATGACGCGATGACAGAGCGCCCGGACAACTTTGAGATCATGGGAGATGAAGAGGTAACTGAGGCCCTTCTCATCCTGAAGCTTGCGCAACAGGTCGATAATCTGAGCCTGTACCGAGAGATCGAGCGCGGATGTGGGTTCATCCAGCAGGACGAACTCGGGCTCGAGCACGATGGCGCGGGCGATGGCAATGCGTTGCCGCTGTCCCCCTGAAAACTCATGGGGGAAACGCCCCATGATGGTATCGGGCAGCCCCGCATCCCTGAGCCCCTGACGAACGCGCTCTTCCCGCTCGCGGCCATCCTCGCCTATGCCATTGACAATCAGCCCCTCGCCGATGATCTGACCGATGGTCATGCGCGGATTGAGCGAGGCGAAGGGATCCTGGAAGACAATCTGCATACGGGACCGGAAGGGGCGCAATTGCTCCCTATCCATTTTGTCGATGCGGTTGCCGTCAAAAGTGATCTCGCCACTTCGATTGTTGATGAGGCGCGTGAGAGCAAGGCCAAAGGTCGTCTTGCCCGAGCCAGATTCGCCCACAAGGCCAAGCGTTTCATTACGATGCAGGCACAAAGAGAGATTATCAACCGCCTTCAGCTCTTTCAGTTTGGATTTGAAAAAACCACCGCTCTTGAGCATGAAGGAGACCTTGACGTCGTTGCCTTCCAGAATAACCGGAGAATTCTCCTGCAATGGCTTGGCGCTGCCTCTCGGCTCAGACCCAAGCAAATGCTGGGTATAGGGGTGCTGCGGGTTGGAGAAGATGGCCTCGGTGCGATTATGCTCCTTGAGGCATCCCTTTTGCATCACATAGACATAGTCTGAGAATTTGCGCACCACGGTCAGGTCGTGGGTGATGAGGATGATCGCCATGCCGTGTTTCTTCTGCAAGCTGCGCAGCAGGTTGAGAATTTGCGCCTGCACGGTGACATCGAGCGCCGTGGTTGGTTCATCGGCGATCAGCACATGGGGATTGTTGGCAAGCGCCATGGCAATCATGACACGCTGGCGCTGGCCGCCGGAGAGCTGATGCGGATATTGATCAATGCGGATTTCCGGCTCGGGGATCTGCACCTCGCGCAGAAGCGCGATCACTTGCTCGCGGGCCTTGGCGCGGGAGATCTTGCGGTGGGCCTGAATGGCTTCCACGATCTGCCCACCCACCGTGTAAAGCGGATTGAGCGAACTCATGGGTTCTTGAAAGATCATAGAGATCTGACTACCGCGCAGGGCGCGCCGTTTGTGCTTGGACTGGGATATAACATCTTCGCCACGAAAGAAGATTTGCGAGCCCTTGCGCATCGTCGCACGGCGGGACAAAAGCCCCATGATGGCGCGGGCGGTGACGGATTTGCCCGAACCGGACTCGCCGACCAATGCAATGGTTTCGCCGCTATAAAGCTGCATGGAAATGTCTTCGACGGCCAGCACGCTGCCGCGTTCTGTAGCAAAGGATACGCCAACGTTGCGCACATCGATGATGGGATCGTCTTTGTGCAGGTCGGCGTCCAGACGCCTGGAAGGTATGAGATCTTCGGTCATGACTGTCCTTGGCCTCCTCAATAAGGGTCGATGGCATCGCGCAGCCCGTCACCCAATGCGTTGAAAGCAAAGACGGTGATGAGCACGAATGCGACAGGGCTCAGAATCCAGGGATAGGAGCCGATGACCGAATAGTTCGATGTGTCCTGAAGCATCAGGCCCCAGGAGATGAGCGGCGGCTTGACGGCAAAGCCGAGGAAGCCGAGGAAAGATTCCAGCAGCACCACGTTTGGAATGGCCAATGTGACGGCGACGATCACATGGCTCATGACGTTGGGCAGGATGTGCTGGAAGATGATCCGCCGGTCCGTTGCGCCAATGGCCATGGCCGCCTTGACATATTCGATGCGCGAGAGGGCGAGCGTCTTGCCACGCACCTCGCGGGACATCTGCGCCCAGCCGAGCGCTGACATCACCACGATGACGAAGACGAGGAAGACGTTCGTAGGCGCGGTGACCGGGATCAGCGATGTGAGCGCCAGATAGAGCGGCAATTGCGGAAAGGCCAGAACCAGTTCCACAAAGCGCTGCATCCAGACATCGAAACTGCCGAGGAAATAGCCGGACATCATGCCGATGGTAGTGCCGACGATGGTGACGATGCTGACCACAGTCAGGGCGATGGTCAGCGAGATTCGTGCGCCGTAAATGGCTCGGGACAGGATGTCGCGTCCGAGCTTGTCGGTGCCGAGAAGGTGGACGGGTTCGCCATCGCTGGTGCCGAACAGGTGGATGGTCGAGGGGACCAGACCGAGGATGCGATATTCGAACCCGCGTGCAAACAACACCAGCCTGCGCGGATTTTCAAAATCAGGACCTGTGAGCGGCTGGAAGGTGACCGGATCGAACTCGCCGGTCTCGACCAGCGGGTAGATACGCGGGGTTACCAGACCACCGTCCTTATCCAGTATGCGCAAGGCATCGGGTGGCATGAAGGATTCTGTCGACAGGTTTGGCTCCATGGGCGCAAAGAAGCCCGCGAAGATGGCCATCACCAGCAGCATTGTAACGAGGATAAGCCCCATCATGCCGGTGAAAGAGCGACGCAGCCGACGCCAGACGAGAGCCTGATAGCTCTCGTTGTGATCCGAGAGGGATGCATCGTTATTGGCTGGCTCGAAGGTGGATTCTGCGGGAATGGTCATGCGCGAGATCCTCCCAGACGAATGCGGGGGTCAAGCAGGGCGAGCAGGATGTCGGCAATGATGTTGCCGATGATCAGGGTGGCTGCGAGCACCAGCATGAAGGTGGCGGTGACATAGACGTCGCCTACATTCATCGAGGTCACGATGGCCGGACCGACGGTTGGCAGAGCGAAGATGATCGCCACTTCGATTTCGCCGGTCAGCATGTAAGGCAACACCACGCCCTGATACATGATCAGCGGATGCAGCGCATTGGGGACCGCGTGGCGCATGATAACCGCGCTCTCTGGTAGACCCTTGGCACGGGCGGTTTCGACATATTGCGCATTCAGCGTATCGAGCAGATTGCCGCGCATGACGCGCATATTGTAGGCAAGGCCACCGAATGTGGCGATGGCCACGACGGGCCAGACATGATGAACCAGATCCGCAAACTTGGCCCACGACCAAGGCGCACCACCATATTTGGGCGAGAAGAAATTGCCGATTTCGTTCATGTCATAGTGAAAGACCAGGAAATAGACGAGCACCAGCGCCATGAGAAAGCGCGGTATGGTCATCCCTAAGAAGGATATGCCCGACAGGGCTGTGTCGACCCAGCTATATTGCTTCGTGGCGGCCAATATTCCGAAGGTTATGCCGAACAGGGAGGCGAATATGTGGCATGTCAGCGCCAGCAGAATGGTGCGTGGCAGCCGCTCGGCGACAATCTCGGAAACGGGGCGGTTATAGTACATGCTGTCACCGAAGTCCCCGCGGGTAACCATACCGGCGATCCAGTTGACATATTGTACGGGGATCGGCTTGTCCAAGCCGTGTTCGACCGCATAGGCCTTGGCCTGCGCATCGGCCTGATCGAATGAGGCACCGCCCATATTGATCAACTGCGAGCGGATATAATCGCTATAATCCCCGGGTGGGGCCTGAATGATGGCAAATGTCACGACACTCAGGACAAAGAGCACCGGCACCGCAGACGAAATGCGCAAAATGAGAAATCTCAACATCAATAAGCTTCCTGCTGAATAGAACTTGCTGCGTCAACCTGATTGAGAAGGCCTGTCATCTCCACCTTTTCCGGTAAATTTCAAAAAGGCAACTGATGTCGGCTCTCCCTGAACTGCAGGGTCGGAATAGCTTGGCCCCGCCCCCGCAGCCCTTTGCTATATCGGCACTCTTCATAGTCACTCTGAAGGTGACAGGAAGGGTGCCGACAGGTTCAGCAGGAGCGTGCAGACCGGGAAATCTGGATCACGCTCCCACGCAAGCCCGTTCTATTTCACCGGACCTGCTCCGCCGGGGAGGCCTGGCAGAGTGTGAGGGTAGAGCTGATAGTCTCCCTGTGCTTCTGCAGGCACGAAGAGACGCTCACGCATGATGGCTCCCTCCGCCCAGTTGAACATATAGATCGGTGCGCCGGCAGGTACGTTTTTGAAACGTTTGTTGATGATCAACGCGCCAGGATACTGCACCAGACCAACCGAGTTGACATTACTAGTCGAGATTTTCTGATAGTCTTTGATTGCGGCAACCTGTTCGTCAGCATCATTGCTGGAGATGAACTTGCCAATCGCAGCGACCATTTCTTCTTCGAATGGCATCAGGTCAAGCTCGCCGGCCCCGTTTGCGCGATGGAAGAAGGAAGTCCGTGGTCCCATCGGGGCCAACTGGTGGGTGAGCTGCACAACGGACGCCAGTTCGGTCTGGTTGCGGAAGACCATCCAGTCGAATTTGCCGCCATAATTGACCGCGTCACGATCCTTGCCATTCTGGATGTTCAGCACAACACGCAGGCCAAGGGTCTGCATCTGGGCGATGATGCCCTCTGCAAGGCTTTTGTCGGTGTTGTAATCGCCACTGACGAGCAGGGAGATTTCAACATTCTTGCCACCCACGGTCCCTGCCGGGAAGTTCACGAAGCCATCACCGTCGGTGTCTTTCAGGCCAGCCTTGGCAAGCAGGGCCTTGGCGCCTTCCAGATCGAACGGATAATACATCGTCGAGGCCTGATCATAATAGTTCGAACCAGACATGATTCCGCCGGGATATTCCGCAACGAACGGGCCTTTGACCAGCGAGTCACCCAATTTCTTGCGATCCACCGCCATGGTAACAGCTTTGCGGAAGTCGAAGTTACGGTTCAGTTCGCGAACGGCCTGTTCTCTCTCGTCCGGATCGCCCCAGCCATTGCCGGAGAAGTTCATATAGAGATTGTAGCCGATGAGGCGCGGACCGAAAGCGAGGCGAGCAGGCGCATCGTCTTTGGCAGCGCGTTTGAGAGATTCAACAAAGTTGCTTGGCTGTTCGAGGTTGGACAAATCGCCCGACCCGGCAACGGCCTGAACGTCACGGTCTGCCCAGGTGGAGAGCTTATATTGGGTCTCATCCAGATATGGCAGCTGATTGCCGTCGGAATCGACTTTCCAATAGTAAGGGTTGCGCCGCAACACGATGATATCATCAGGACGATACCCGACCGGAACCCATGCACCCATGACCGGAAAATTCATAAAGTCCGGCGGGAAGGCATTCTTGAATTGCTCATAGGTGTTGTCGGAATATTTCGGATGCTGTGGCTTGAGCAGATGGGCAGGCCCCGGACAGAAGGTGCCATAGGCCATGGTATAGAGGAACTGTTTCGGGAAGGCCGTCTTGAAAGTCCACTGAACGGTATATTTGTCCAGAGCCTTCAGAGTGGTACCAACGCCGAAGCTTTCCTGACTGGCACCATTGAGCGGATAGACATTGGGATCCATCACATTGTCATCCCAATAGAACATCACGTCATCAGAGGTAAAATCCTCGCCGTCAGACCATTTGGCCCCTTCGATCAGATGCATGGTAAGCACGAAACCGTCGTCAGACCATTCCCAGCTTTTGGCAAGGTTGGGCATGGGCTCCAGTTCTTCGGGCTTGATCTGGAAAAGCGGTCCGGTGCGTGTGAGGCATTCATACATGGCGATGTCGATACCGCCCCAGCCCTGTGCCTGCCCTGCGGAGTTGTTCCACCCCTCGGGACGGCCACCGATGACATGGCGCAGCGTATCACCATAAACACCAATGCCATCAGGCATATTGCCAACCTGATAGACCATTGGTTCCTTGGGCAGACGGTCTTTGACGGGGGGCAGCTTGCCGGTTTCGACAAACTGTTTGGTGACCCAGTCAGGTTCGCTATACTTGTCCAGAGCCTTGAACTGGATAACGTCAGCGATGCCGACATACGTCACTTTGTTCTGGTTTGGAAAATTCGGAGCGTCGGGCGCTGACTGCATCTCAGAAGCGCAAGCCGACGAGGCAATGGCTGCCGTGCCCAACATCAGGGCTGCAACCAGACCGTAAGTTCTGTGTGACATTTTCTCTCCCGTATGTAAGTGAGCCGACCGGCGCAAATCCCCCGCACACGGTAGCCCTTTCATCAAGTCCGGCCTCCCGCCGGACCATTCAGCCCTCTTCCGCAGAGCGGCCGAATTCCTCCCTAAAGCGAGGCACTGCCCGCGCTTGCTTCTGACACTATTTCTCCCGAATGCATGTCACCAAGTGCGGACGATGTAGCCTCTCTTTGTTCGATTGCCTCCACAGAGGCGCAATCAGATTGCTTCCTTCTCCTCGCGCATTTCCTCAATAGAGCGAACCTTGCGGCGCGCGGAGCCTTCCCACTCGCGGGTCTTGATCCTTGCCTTGGCCAAGCGATCTTTCGCCGCCGGTATGGCATGGGCATATTGTGGCAACCACTGAGCCTGGGCGACCAGCATTTCATCCACCATCTGCCAGACTTCCTCTGGCGTGCAAATGGCCCCGACCAGCGGATCATGCAGGGTGGCAAGCTTGAGCATTTCAACATCACCGGTAACAGCAGCCTCAACCGACATGCGCTGCACATTGATTGAAGCCATGCAGGTGGCGGCACAGGCCAGCGGCAAGGTTATGCCAGCGGCCATGTTGATGCCGAAGCGGTCAACGAAGCCCGGCGACTCGATGATGGCATCATGAGGTAAATTGGTGATGACACCATTGTTCTTCTGGTTGAAATGACCGCGATAGACGCGCCCGGTTTCCAGACCTTCCAGAATGTAGCTGGCATGCTCGTTGGAGCGTTCATAATCAGCAAACGGCTTTTTGGCCTTTTCCAGAATGGACGGGAACTCGGTTTCGAACCAGTTGCGATTCTCGCGGGTAAAGCGCAAATAGCCGCCGGTTTCACCGTGGATCCAGTCGGACATGTCAATCCAGTTGACGATTTCGTCCGGCCGTTTGCGATACCAGGGCAGATACTCGGACAGATGGCCATTGCTTTCAGTGGAATAAACCCCGAAGCGTTTGAGCACATCGATACGGACTTTCTCCTGCTGGCTGAAGACAGGATGTGCCTCAAAGGCAGCGACCAGTTCATCCTTGCTGATCTTGCGCCCCTTGACGCGAATATCGACGAACCATGTCTGATGATTGATGCCCGAGCAGATGAAATCAAGATCATCGTGATCCACGCCCAACACTTCTGCGATCTGCTCACCGCCATGTTGCACACCATGGCAAAGGCCGATGGTATCGACCTTGCCATGGTCGATAGCGGCCCAGGTATTCATCGCCATCGGGTTGGCATAGTTCAGAAAGCGTGCGCCGGGTTCGGCAACTTCGCGAATATCTTTGCAGAAGTCCAGAATGACCGGAATATTGCGCTGACCATAAAGGATGCCGCCTGCGCAAATGGTGTCACCAACGCATTGGTCGATGCCATATTTCAGCGGAATCCGGATATCATCCTCATAGGCTTCAAGCCCACCCACACGTACACAGGAAACAATATAACGGGCTCCTTCCAGAGCTTTGCGACGATCGGTTGTGGCGCTGATGCGGACATTTAGACCATTGGTGTCCTTAATGGTTTTAAGAACTTGCTCTATGAGGGAAAGATTGTGCTCTGATATGTCAGTCAGTGCGAATTCAACGTCCTGAAATTCCGGAACCTTGAGTATATCGGAAAAAAGGGTTCGCGTGAAACCGACACTGCCCGCTCCGATAATGGCAATTTTGAAACTCATTGGTCTCCCCTCATTTAAATATATACAATTCAAAGGCTTCCATACGTGCAATGCCGTAATTGAAACGCAAAAATTCGACTTTCGTACAGCCAGTCCTTGATTTTCCTCTCTTTTGACTATGCCAATATTTGGATAGAATAAAAGAGGAGCTTTGTGCTAAAAAGGGTAAAATTGTGCTATCTGACCTAATCAAAAGCACCCCCGAGATGCGGATCATATCTCTGCTTCGCTCCTACGGGGACTTGCATGCCATGCCGACCAGCGCGGGTTATGAGCGCCTTAGGAGTGTGGACTATCGCTGGGATGGCAAACGGCGGGGCAATACGCCCTTCACCATCCTGCAACACACCATCAGCGGGCGCGGAAACCTGCGCTTTGAAAATCGTCAGATCGAATTGCGCCCCGGTGAGACCTTCGCGCTGATCGTGCCGCACAATCACTGCTACTGGCTGGAAGACGGGAACGAGTGGGATTTTTTCTGGATCTCGATGAATGGCATGGAAGCATTGCGCATTCATGAAATGGTGCTCAATGCCAAGGGCCCGGTTTTCCGCCTCAAGAGCGACACCATCGACAAACTGGCCGATTGCACCATGCAATTGATGGAAAAAGGAGTGCTGATGCCAGGGCGAGCCTCGGCAGTTTGCTACGAAGCCTGCATGCTGCTCTATGACGATATTTTCGGGCCATCCGACCGGCGCTGGAAGGAACAGAATGCGGTGACCCGCGCCATCGAATTTGCCATGGCCAATCTGGACAGGGATTTGAGCGTGGAGACGCTGGCGGATGCAGCAGGTCTGAGCCGCGCACATTTCTCCCGCTGCTTCGCCAGCTTCACCGGCATGTCTCCGGCAAAATATGTGCAGCATCAGCGCATGCGGCTGGCAGCAAGACTGTTGATCGCCAACCGGAATATGAGTGTGAAGGAAGTGGCGATTCTGTGCGGTATTCCCGAAAGCAACTATTTCTCGAAGGTGTTCCGCAAGACCTATGATGTCAGTCCTGTTGATTTTCGCATGAGCGGCAAGATCAAGTCCATCGGCTCGACAGACCCGTTGCAGTTCTTCCGGCAGAAAACTGGTGTCCGCACGTAAAAATCAAAATCTTCAAGGACAGATGTGAATGGCCGGATGTGAATGCCAGACAAGAGCTTTGCAAAAGCACACACGAGGCTTCAAGACATGCTCCCCAAGGTCACAACCAGGATCAGTCAGAAAGAGCATTGAGGTATCCGGACACGGCTTCCATAGCCCCCATGCAACGAGGGACCGCATCACAGGCGACCATGCTAGCGCATTGAAATTTAAGGAAATACCAGATTTCTTCCAGTTTGAAGGCAGATGGCGGAGAGATTGGGAGCAGTTCCTTACAGGAAAGATGCTGCCCGAATTGCAAGTCGAGGACACCTAAGTTCAACAATTTTGCCTGTCCAGCCTCAATTTACTTATTGTCTTCGAACTAACTACCTCTCTCAGGCCTCCAGTTCATAGGATTGGCAATCCAGCGATTGACTTCGAATTCCCGCCATCCTGCGCTACGCAAACTTATCCGTATCTGGGCTGAGAATGTACCCTCTCCTATTTTGCGATAAAGTGTTGAGCGAGATAGCCCGCTTCTTGAGAGTAAAGTTTTAAGGCGGATAATTCGATCTGATTGAACCATGTTTGCGAACCTTTCCTAGGTGGCTCATTTCCATTTTGCTCTATCCAGCCCCACAAGAACCCAAGGTGCAAGGCACAGTTCTTCTCCATCGAAATCTGGAGTAAAGGCGGCGGTTAATCGGACAAATCGCTGCGCCAATCTTCTGAATGAAGACTCCAGATTGAAGTTGACTGAAAGAAAACAAAAAAGGCTCCGGCATGTGCCGGAGCCTTCGCGATGTTATTCGCCACGATGCCCATTGGGACGAGACCAGATCAGGATGTAGCTCTCGCCATCTTCGTCATCGAAGAGGTTGGCATAGATGGGAGCTGTAAAGCTGGGATCACCCAGTTTGAGACCAAGATAGTCACGGCCTTCACTTGATCGCTTCGACCAAGCAGCTCCGATTTCTGCGCGGCCAACAAGGACCCGGTGGCTTGGAGCGTTGTCGCCTGTTGCACGAACGTCGGGGACGATGTGGACGAGAGCGGACCTTTACTTTTTCAAGTCGCCTGAAATGTGCATCCAGGAGAGCTTGTCTTCAAAATGGGAGTGAGAAGTCGATATAACTGCTTCACGATCATCCAGAAGGGAAGCATAAAAATGGACTTCGCTTGGATAATGGTCCGATTTATAGAAAATAGGCTTAATTTCTGTGATTTTCCGCCTTCCATTTTCCTGACCAATCCAATTATGAGAGCCGATCAGCTCAAATTGACATGCACCACAAAAGCGATGCCCCTTTTTCTTTGTTACTTTTTCATCGTGCATATTCGTGCCTTTCACAGCAAAAGACTCGGGCTCATTTTTCATTATCCGAGCCTTAAGAGGCTTGTCAAAGCACGGTAAATTGGGCCTCGATCCTGACATGGGCAAGGCATTGTCACACAAAAATGGCCGTCCACGCTCTAATTTGAAGTCGCGACCCTATCCTTACGTTCTCGAGCGCCTACTTCCCCGAAGCTTGATTTCCAATTCCAAACATTTACCGCAACGCCAGATTTTTATTGCCTCAAAGTGTGTACCGAACAAAACCGGACGGAGAATGGGCAATCTGCATGGGGACGAAACCATGCTTTAAATGGAAAAGCAGACCTCCAAGCATGATATATTGATATTCAACAGGGTTAGGTATCTGTTGGAAACAAGCCAGAGCAAATAGAAGCGTGTCTCTATTACCCATTGCTCAGCGAACCATTAATATCGTACTTCGGCTGCCGGACATTTCGAGAAAGCATTGCCAGAAAATACGCACAACTATTACGTTAAGCCCCCACTTAACCAAGCACCGAGAATAAAGCTTTTGAGTAACTCAAGCGCATTTCCCTATCGATGAGTGGTTCCGATCAATTCATTCAGTGGTTCTCTTCAAACCTGCGACAACTCGCCTTGAATAAAAGCCTGGTTGTCCAAAACGACGACTTGATTGATTAGGGAATCTCATTCAACCTAAAGAAGCTGATGGTGTCTTCGAGAAAAAAGTCTCGAAGAAAAGGGAACGCAGTGAGGTGATTGATTTCACCAATTCTGTGACTGCCCCCGCAACTGTAATTGGCGAGCGCACCCGAAAGGCCACTGAATCGAAACGATTTGGGAAGGCCGGGAAGGCGTTGTGACCCATAAGTCAGGATACCTGCCATCATTCCATTCACCCCAAATTCGGTGCGGGGCGCGCCGAGAGGAGTTTCTAATGACTGACTTGCCGTCATCCGTCACTTTTCTATTCAAAATCAATTATTTGGTTTGAACTGAGACTTTAGCGTCAACTCCGCTAATGGGCCACCAGAGCATGCCTCTATCATTCGCGGCTTGTATGGTGGCGAGGTATTTGGCTTTGCTGTGCTTGATCTTCCAATCAGCCGTAAATCCCAACTCGTACGACCTTTATAAACACGCTTTGCGTAAGTGTGCCCAGATCTTTTGCAAGGAATACTTCGTTGTCCGTTGCCAAACATAGAAAAGCTTGTTGCCAAACATCAGCGCGAGGGCCTTTTTCGCACTCTTGTTGTTCTGTCTGGCTTTGGTACTTGGCATTGTCTCAACCGGAATTGGGCCGGTTTATATCGACCCTATGACGGTTCTGAATGTCGTAATCCAGCATTTTACAGATGCAAATCCTGGGCAGGAATATTCGTGGGCCTATGACGCCATTGTCTGGACATCCCGCGTTCCCCGCATTCTGATGGCTTTGGCGGTCGGCTCAACACTAGCCGTATGCGGCACGGCCATTCAGTCAATGGTCCGCAATCCCTTGGCAGACCCGTTTGTGCTCGGTATCAGTTCAGGGCCGCCTCCACGGGCGCTGCCTTTGCCATTACCATTTTGGGCACTGCGGCCAGTAGTGCACTCACCCTATCAGCGTTCGCATTTGCTGGGGCTCTTTGCGCGATGGTTCTTGTTCTTGTCATTGGCGGGCGTTCAAGTGGCCATGATCCTTTGCGTCTCATTATGGTGGGCATTGCCATTGGATATGCAATGAATGCGGCCACTGGTTTTCTGATCTTTGCCTCGGATTCCCCGGAGGCCAGTCGATCAGTGATGTTCTGGATGATGGGGATCGCTCGCCAACACTCATTGGGAAATGGCCTTGGCCTCGATCTTTGTGGCCATTGCTACATTGTTCCTTCTTGAAATAGCCGAAGGCATCTCGATGCGATGGCATCCGGTGATGACACAGCACTGGCGATTGGCATTCGGCCAGAACGCGTCCGCCTCTATGTCATGATCATTGTCTCCTTGAGCGTGGGCGTTATGGTCGCAGGCTCGGGCATCATCGGCTTCGTTGGCCTCGTCTCCCCCCATATCGGGCGTATGCTGATCGGTTCACGTCATCGCATCTTGATCCCCGCATCAGCTGGCATTGGTGCTGTCTTCCTGGTGATCGCAGACATTGGTGCAAGAACGCTTTTCCCACCACAAGAATTGGCGATAGGCGTTGTGACTGGGCGTCACTGGCGCACCATTCATGATTTTTCTTCTCAGCCAAATGCGTCGACGTTTTTCGTCGCCAGCTGGCAATTCATAATTCCCAAATATGGAGGTTACAAATGAAGCTTGATAAAGGACTGGTGTTGGGCGGCTTTGCGCTTCTCACCATGGCCAGTGGAATAGCAACAACGGCCTATGCAGATGACTTCCCATTGACTATCGAAAACTGCGGATCGGAGGTTACGATCACCGCAGCTCCGAAACGCAATTGTACTCGTCAATAACAGCGTGCTTGGTCAATTGACCTATCTGGATGCGGTTGATCTTTTGGTCGGCAGGACACAGGATCCTGTTGAAGGCATTTATCCAGATGCCGACGTTGAAAAATTCATGAAAGTGCCTTTGCTTTCCAAAACAATTACCAATACCGGCGGATCTGTAATTTCTCTCGAAACCATTCTGGCGCAAAAACCGGATCTGGTTTTAGCCCCTCAAAGCGCACTGGATCGTGAGCTGCTCGCCAAAAGCGGCGTTCCGATGTATGCCCCTGCCAGGCTTATTGCGAAAACAAGGATCAAGCCCATTCCAGTCGTGCGACCTTCGATCTGGTCTATGATGATCTTTTGGAAATGGGGGACCATTATCGGGAAGGTTGACCTCGCAAAACAACGGGTAACCGAGCTGAAAGAGTTGGTAGCATCTCTCAAGCCTGAAAAGCCCGGTGTAAACGGGACTGCTGTGGCGCTATATGCCAGCGCCGGAGGTAAGGTTCTTTATCCCTACGGTGCGAGGAAGCATGGGTCACGCCTCTGTTTGAAAATGCAGGTTTCACAAACGTATATGCCGAAACGGACGAGCGCGTTTTTGAGGGGAGTACCGAAGATCTGATCGCCAAGGATCCGGAAACCATCTTGATGCTCTACTCTTTTGGAGATCCGGCAGATGCGACCAAGACGCTGAAAATGATCCCGGCCTTGCAAAGTCTCAGCGCAGTTCGCAACAATAAGGTTCTTGCATTCCCGTTCCCTTACACAGATCCTCCAACTCCTCTCTCCATTGAAGGCGTTTCAGTGCTGCTTGAAAAGCTAAAAGAGCTTCAATGATCAGCACCCGAAATCTGCATTTCAGCCGAGACGGACATGTCATACTCAACGACGTTGATCTTGACGTGTCCGACGGTGAAACTCTTGGACTTGTGGGGCCAAACGGCAGCGGCAAGACGACGTTGCTGCGTCTTCTCTATGGTGCATGCCGACCCGACAAGGGTAAGATCCTATTGGATGGGGCGGATGTTGCCGAGCTCAAGCAAAGCCAATTGGCACGGCGCATTGCCGTCGTACCGCAAGAACGGCCCACGACCTACAGTCAAGCTTTGGCAGACATGGTCATGCTCGGACGAATGCCGCATCAAAGCTTGATCAGTTCACACAAAAAAAAACGACTATCAAGCCGTGATCGACGCGTTAGAGCGGGTCGGACTAATGGCTTTTGCTGAACGCCATATCAACTCGCTGTCCGGGGGAGAAATGCAGAGAGCCTTGATTGCTCGAGCTCTCTGTCAGCAGGCCGATCATCTGTTGCTTGACGAGCCGACCAATCATCTCGATCTGCACTACCAACTCGATGTCCTCGCCATGATCCGCGATCTACCTGGCACAAAGGTTGTCGTCTTGCATGACCTCAATCTGGCGGCTCGATTTTGTGACCGGATTGCCGTGATAGCGAATGGACGCATTGTGGCTTCTGGACAGCCTGATCACGTTCTGGATGGGGATCTCATTCAATCAGTCTACCAAGTATCGATGGTTCGCCTTCGCTCTCCTAATGGACAAGTCCATCTCTCTTTTGACAGGCTTTCTCAAGCCTCAACTCTCATGGAGCTTCAATCATGATTGAAACAAAAGCACCGGTTGCGCCCGAAAGGCTTGCTGAAGCACAGTCTTTGCTCAGACGTTGGGATGCGCAGCAAACCGGGTTTATACGTCACCGTGATTTGCGGTTTGACTCTATGGTCACCGTTATTCGGAATATTTGCCAGAACAAGAAAACACGCGTTCTCGATCTTGCGTGTGGGCCAGGATCACTCATCGAATTATTGTTGAAATCAATTCCGGAGATCGAAATTGTCGGCGTCGACAAAGATCCCCTCCTGATAGCGATCGCTCACGATGTTTTTGGCGACGATGATCGCATTACCCTTCTGGAAGTGGATCTCGATGCTCCAAGCTGGATGGACGAGATTTCAGGCGAGTTCGACGCTGTAGTCAGCACGACGGCGCTGCACTGGTTGGAACCGCACATTCTTTGCCGGGTCTATTTCGAGATCGCCGATCTGATCCGACCGGGCGGGGTCTTCATGAATGGGGATCATCTCAAATATGATGGACTTTCCCAATCGATCTTCAGTGAAATTGCCAAGCAGGACGATTTGGACGCGCAATCAGCTTCTTTCGATCACGGCGTCGACGATTGGGACCAATGGTGGAACGTCGCAGAAGCTGTTCCGGCCTATTCCAATGCCGTTGCAAAAAGAAAAGAGATATGGGCGAACAAAAACAATTCCACGCCCAAAGTAACCCTAGGGTACCATCTCGAAACCCTGCGTAGCGCAGGCTTTTCGCAAACAGGAACAGTCTGGCAATATCTCGACGACTATGTCCTTGCGGCCTTTCGCTAAATTTCTGGCTCAAACTTACTCTGCCTCGTTGCGCAATTCTCTTGCGTTTGGCAGATCACCTCAAACTCTAAATAGGGTTGGTCCTTTGGCTGCTTGTGCGTTCTGGACGCCTTTGTTAGGTTGCTCAAGCATGTGGTTCCGCAAGTGGAAGCGGATCAAAAGGGAACACGGTGCGGATTACCCAAAAGGGGCCAAAACCGAGGCTGCCCTCGCAACTGTAAACGGTAAGCAATCCTTCAAAACCACTGGGATTTTCAAATCTCGGGAAGGGAAGGCACGCGCAAGAGCCGTAAGCCAGGAGACCTGCCACAGCTTTGACCCAATTAAACCGGACGAGGGAATCCGGCAGGAGATCCATTATGGTGCAGGCCAAGCTTTGCCTTGGTCGTCTTTGGCATATTTTTCATACAGATCCTGCGAATGATCATCGAGCGGTTTCTTTCCGTTTGTTTTGATGCTTGCGCACGATGCTGATGGTGAATTGCGTCAAAGGAATGCAGCATTTCACCTCTTCTTTGCCAGATTCATTGTCTCAATCTATGCAGACTTTGGATACAAAATGAATATCAAATCACAAACCAGACAGTTTGCAGTTATTGCTGCAGTTTCACTGATTTCATCACTCTCTTTCAGCTCGTCTTGGGCTGAAGAAACACACTATCCGGTTACCATTGAGAATTGTGGCTACAAGACCACCTTTGATGCGGCTCCGACCCATGCGGTAACCTTGAGCAATAACGCAACCGAGCTGATGCTGGCGTTGGGCCTTGAAGATCACATGGCCGGAACATCCTACATGGCGAATCTGACAATTAGCCCAGAATATGCCGGGGCTTACAAAAAGGTTCCCATCCTCTCTCCTCTTGTGGCAACCACAGAACAGTTGATCGATGCAGAAGCCGATTTCGTCTATGCCGGCTATCCCGATGGGTTCAGCAAGAAGCGTCACTCGCGAGAGCAGCTTCAGGATCTGGGCATGAAAACCCATCTGAACACAGAAGGCTGCAATCTGGGCAAATATGGTTTCGAGCAGCTCTATGCTGAAATCCGTACTATCGCCAAGATCTTCAATGTCAACGACCGTGGAGAAGCGCTGATTGAGAAACTATCTGCCCGCGTCGCCGGTGTTGAAGAAAAACTCAAAGATGTTGAAGCTATTCCGGTTTTCATCTTCAATGGCGGAGAGTCCGCACCGCGCGCTGTTCTGGGCAATACCATGCACTCCACGGTCGTTCAGCTGGCAAAAGGCGAGAACATCTTTGGTGATATGCCAAATCGGTATGGAACCGTCTCTTGGGAGCAAATAGCAGAGCGCAATCCGACCTTCATCGATGTTTTTTATTCTGGCACGGCGAGCGGCAAGGTCGTCGATAATCCGACCAGGGATCTGGGGGACGTTCGCATCAGCATTCTGAAATCCAATCCAGCCATTGCCGACACAACAGCGGTCAAGCAGGACAATTTCGTCACGATTGACTCAGTCATGGGCCAGCCCGGCCCAAGCTCTGTCCGGGCATTGGAACGACTGGCCAAAGCATTCCATCCTGAAGCCTTCGAATAAGATCGCTTCGGGCGGTGGCTCTACCCTGAGCCACCGCCGTTTCATCAAGAGCACCCCATGCCTTTCCTCCAAACGCAAAATACACCCGAGAATAATCGGCAATCGCAGTTGATTACAGCACTGCAGACACCGGCGTCTGCGTCTCATGCTGTGCCGAAAGACATGTCGCCGTCTGGTCAAGGTGAGCGACGCACGATTGCACGCCGCCAATATTTCGTCGTCCTTGCGGGCCTATGTCTCTTGCTGGGCCTTATGTTTCTGGCGGGTCTGATGCTTGGCTCCGTTCATATTCCGGCCACTACGGCGGTCAAAATTCTGGCTAATGCTCTACTGGGCGACGGCGTGATCGCGCCGGACTGGCGTCATGCGCATGAAGTCATCGTCATCCAGTCGCGCGTGCCACGGGTCATTCTGGCTGCGATTGTCGGGGGCAGCCTTGGGGCGACCGGCATGACCATTCAGGCGATCGTTCGCAATCCTCTGGCGGGTCCAAGTATTCTGGGCGTGTCGTCCGGTGCCGCTACGGGTGCGGTGATTGTCATGCGTTGGGGTTTGATTGGCTTTGGCGTTTTCACCCTTCACATTTCCGCCTTTCTGGGCGGGCTGATCACCTTGGCGGTTGTTTTCTGGGTTGCCAGAACGGGTGGACAAATCACGCCCACGCGCCTTGTCTTGGCAGGCGTCGCCATGAGCGCAATCCTATCGGCACTGACAAGCCTGATTGTTTTGACATCGCCGGATCCACAGTTGGCATCACGGGTTCTGTTTTGGACACTGGGTGGCTTTGGTACAGCGCAATGGAAGCTTCTGCCATTGCCAACCATGACGTTATTCGTCGGGTTGGTCATCATGCTGTTGCAGGCAAGACGCCTCAATCTGCTTTTGACGGGAGATGAGAGTGCCATTGCTCTTGGCCTTGATGTCGCCCGGTTTCGAAAATTGATGTTTCTGCTGACGGCCGCCTTAACGGGCATCATGGTATCACTGGCCGGTGTTATCAGCTTTGTCGGTCTGATCATGCCCCATATTGTCCGGTTTCTGGTTGGTGCAGACCATCGGCGTTCCTTGTTCGCTGTCTCCTTGCTGGGGGCAAGCTTTACCGTGGGGGCGGACCTTCTTGCACGCACCATCATTTCACCTCTGGAATTACCCGTTGGAATCGTTACCTCGCTTGTGGGTGGGCCGTTCTTCATCTGGTTATTGCGTCGAGATGCAAGATCGCAAGGATTGCCGAAATGACGATTGAACCCGGCACTCTCTCGATGGATTCCGTGACCTACGAGGTCGGAAACACCAGACTCGTGGACAATGTTTCGCTTGAGGTCTCGCCTGGCGAAATCGTCGGTATTCTTGGTCCCAATGGTGCCGGGAAATCGTCGCTACTTGGAACCATCTATCACCTCAATCGCCCTTCGGCTGGAACCATCAAGGTTAACGGCAAAAATGTCTGGCAGCAATCAACTGAATGGGTCGCGCAGAACATCAGTGCAGTCTTGCAGGACATGCCGACCGACTTTCCGCTGACGACAAGGGATATCATCGCGATGGGACGCTCAGCCCACAAGCGATTGCTCTCTCCAGATACACCTCACGACCACATGCTCATCGATAGCGCAATCGAATTGCTCAATCTGGGGCCGCTACAAGACCGCTCCTTCTCGATCCTGTCGGGGGGAGAGCGTCAGCGGGCTCTGTTGGCTCGAACACTCGTGCAGCAACCGAGTATCCTCGTGCTTGACGAGCCGACCAATCATCTCGACATCCACCATCAGCTACAGCTGCTGCAGCTCGTCAAATCTCTCAAAACAACAGTGATAGCCGCTTTACATGACCTTAATCTGGCTTCTGTTTTCTGTGATCGATTATACATCTTGAACAAGGGCAAGCTTGTTGCATCCGGGACCCCAGAGACCGTTCTAACAAAAGAAATGCTGAGGGAAATCTATCGCATCGAGGCAACCATCGACCGACACCCCAAAACAGGGCAGCTTTGGGTATACCCTTACTAGACATAACAATCTCACAACTCAGCCGGACACCAATCGATTAAGACTACCGGACAGCTGATTTCATTGCGCGGCACTGTATATGTGCGAAAACGATGCTCGATATTCATTTCTGACAAAACATCAGAAATCGCATTCGCGCGTTCGCGCTCGATAATTTCATCCCCGAGCTTGACTTCAAGTGGATCGGCAAAGGGCCGGCCGATTGTCTGAACCATTATTACTCGCCGCTTCGCCGCATCATTCAGGCGCTGTAGACAATCGTACATGTCGCGGACGCGATAAACAGCATTCGCGGTGAAAACCACATCAGAAGCCGCAACATTACATTCCTCCCATTTGCTCGGTATAAGATCTGGCATCCGCCCCATCTCGGCAGGCCATAAACGAACAAACTCGCGACGCATCGCAGCGGATGGCTCAACACCCTTCCAAGAGGAAACATGCGGATATAGCCGCTTGGTGAAAGCACCGGTTCCGGGACCGATCTCGAGAACCTCATCGCCAGAGTTCAGCAAGTCGATAACATCCGCAATCAACTCAATGGCAAGTGAGGCAAGAGGACTTTTGACATCATAGTCTGGAGCACAGTCTTGCCAGAATGCTTCTTCAGCTGCATCACTGGCGGTTCTATCCTTCTTTGATGCTGAATAGTGCCATGCATCAAGCCAAAACTGACTTGCTGATTTGGGATAGACATTCCTTATCATCAATGATCCTCAAAACCTGGCTGTTTGCCTCACACTCGCATGAAAACGCACCTAATAGATACATTTGCTCCTAACGTCCGTCGACGATAAATTCGCAACTTGTCGTTTGCCTCGCTAAATATGAGCCGCAGCGGATAAAATGCTTCATGAAGGAAGTTCTTCATTCGCAACTATCCGTCTGGGCTGCACCAAACACCATATCCGGCCGCAGCGCGTCATCAATCAAAACGGCTGATTCCGTTGAAAAGGGTCGGATTTCGAGGGAAAACTTGGTGCAGCAACAAGGCTTTTGATGGCGTTTCACGCCGGGACCGGGATCAATTTTGCCATTTTACACAGGTTCTGGGCTGTTGCTGCGATGAGGAATTCATCTCTGGCTCCATTTGGTCCTCTGAGGCGTAACCGGTCCAGTTTCACGATGTATTTGATATGAGCAAACAGCATATCCGCGCTGCCATAGCCGGTGTCCCCGACGAGTCGCACAGGATAGAGACAAGGCTGGACCATCACGCAGCCGGATCCACGAGCGAGATGTATTTGGGCGGAACTGGCGTGGCAGAACCGAAGGCTGCATCATCCAGTGCTTGCAGATACGGAAGACATAAAATCCTTCCTGCACGATAATGCCAATAAAGCCCTGATGAATCTGGACTATGAAGGTCTGTTCCTTGCTGAGGCTTGCAAGGCCAATCCTGCGATCCTCTCAGCCCTCTCAGCGAATGCAGATGAAAACCACGATTTCTTCTTCGGTTCAGGTTCCTCCTATGTCATTGGCAACGCCGTGGCAACCGAGAACGAAGATTGGGATTTCTAAACCAGTTTTTCCAGCCAATTGAGCGAGCGGCCTCCCCCGCTCGCTTTTCTGTTTTTGGATCTGGATCAGAACGGCAAGAAAATCGGGATGATGAAAGCTGCGACAATGATAGAAAGCAGCTGCAAGGGAACTCCAATGCGGACGTAATCCATGAAGCGATAATTGCCGGGGCCCATGACTAGCGTATTGATGGGTGAAGCCACAGGCGTGCAGAAAGCCGTGGATGCTGCAATTGCAACACTCATGAGCATGGGTTCTGGACGAACTCCCATGATATTGGCAACTTGAAATGCCACCGGAGCAATCAAAACGGCTGTCGCCGTATTGGACGTAAACTGACTGAAGATCGATGTTAACAGGAATAAAGCGATCATCATCATAGTTGGAGAATTCGATCCAACCAGAGTCATCATATAATCTACGATCAGTGAGAGACCACCGGTTTTGTCGAGCGCAGTCGCCATTGGAATCATGCCGGCAATCAAAACCAAACTGGGCCAGTTGATCGACTCATAGGCCCGCTTGGGCGAAACACACCCTGTGCAGACCATCGCAGTGGCGGCGCATACAACGGCAGTCACGCTGGGAACAGCGCGGAAAATGATGAGAGCCAACATGACAGCAAGAATAACCAACGCGATCGGTGCCAGCTTCCGCTTCGGAAGGTAGTTTTGCATTTCTTCAGGAAACGCCAGAAGAAGAAAATTCTCACGATCCGTGCGCAATTTTCGAATATCGTCCCATTCTCCCGCAACCAGCAACTGATCCCCAAATTCAAGTTCGGTGTTACCAAAATTCTCGTGAATGGGCACGCCCCTACGCATTGCGCCTACAACACTCAAACCATGCCTGGTTCGGAAACCGGCGCCTGAGATCGTTCGTCCGACAAGGTCGGATTCTTGCGGGATAACCAAATCGGCCATGCCGAGTTCACGAGCCGAGAGGTGATGATTTTGTTTCTCAATTGCAGATAGCTGAACACCCAAAATGGACATCATTTCATCGCCCAGTTTTTCGTCCAAAACACCAAAAAGAATATCACCAGACTGGAATTCCAGATCAGGATACGCTGGTTGAACAAGTGCTTTGCTACGAGCGGGGTTGACCCGTTCAAGAGCAAAGATTGTCAAGCCTACTTTGCGACGCAATTTGGCGCTCACAACGGTTTCGCCGATGAGCGGTGATGTTTCCCTCACAGTGAGGCGAACGATTTTGTCTTCAATGGCATAGGACCGAAGGAGACCTTGCAAGGTCCGGCGGCCTTTGTTTGTTACGCTTTGCCCGCCTGTTTTTCTTGGCAAAACAAATCGTCCATAGACAAGCATATGAATGATCGCCATTGCCAACATCACAAGCCCTATAGGTGTGAAGATGAAGAAGTTGAAAGGCTCCATACCTGCCTTGAGCAATTCAGCATTGGCGACCAGATTGGGGGGAGTACCAATGAGCGTCAGCATGCCGCCGATCAACGCCCCATAGGCAAGCGGCAGGAGCAAACGCGACGGAGAGATATTTGCCCTGTTTGCCAGACGAATAGCTATAGGAATAAAGATCGCGCCAGACCCTGTGACGCTCATCACTGAGGCCAAAGCTGCGACTGCAAGCATGAGCAAGACGATGAGTTTCCATTCCTCATCTCCGGCGATTTGAACAATTTTGTCGCCAACTGCATATGAAATGCCGGTCTGCGCGAGCGCTTCGCCCACAATAAACAAGCCTGCAATCAGGATGACAACTGAAGAGCTAAAGCCCGCCAGCATTTCCGATGACGAGATAATGCCACTCAAGCCAAGCGAGAGCATAACCAGCACAGCAACAAGATCGAGCCGCAACTTGTCGGTGACAAAAAGAACCACGGCGGCAGCGAGCACACCGAAGGTGAATATCATATCCCAAGACATGAACAAAATTCCGTTTTTTGGAGTATCAAGGCCTAACCGGCAAGAGCTATCAATGGATTGAAAGACTATCGATGCCATCTGCCTTCATCCGCAGCCGGATGAAAAGGTTAAATGCAAGAGGTACTTTAACAACGCCAATGCGATCGGGTTCGCTCCCAAGGCACCACGGGCAGATAGCCACATAGTTGTGCGGTCGGGGGAGTATTCGAATAGCTATTCGAAGGTTTCGGAAAATTGCTTCTGCTAGCGAAGAGCATAATCCCGTGCTCCTGTTGTGGCGGAGCATAGGGGCGGGAGGACTGTATACACAGCTAGATACTTCGCCGACTAAACACAGCAAAGCACTTGAGACTTCCCTCCTCCAGGACACCCCGCCCGGGTTGATCTAATGTGCATCGGCAGGTCTCCTGGCTTGCGGATCGACATATTCTCCCACCTTCCCGGATGTTTGATTTTCCAGTGGCGTATCGGGGAATACTCTTCGCTTACAGTTGCGGGGACAGCTCCGGATTTGTGACACGCCAAGGACGTGAAACGCACCGAATTCCCTTTTCATTCCATAAGGAAACCGATATTTCCTATTGTCGTTATCAAACAAATCCTGTCAACAAAAGTATGGCAATTTGGCATAAGGGAGGGGTTTTGCGCTTCACTAAAATCTCCTGCAAAACATATGTGTCTCAATGAGAGTGACAGTCAGGCAGTCTGATTGATCGCTTTGTTCAATCTTTCCTGATCAACCCCATCAGGCCGGAATTTTTGAAGTTTCAGATTTGAATAACCAAGAGCGTGAAGCTCCCTTTCAAGCTTTTCGAGCATGGAATCGGTCAATAGATCCTGATGCACGGTTGTTCGTAATTCGAAATCCACACCGCTATCTTGCAGTAGAGCCAGACTCTCAAACGCCTTTGGTCCACTTCCCTTTGCGCAAGTAATCTTCTCATAATCGCATTGAGAGGCTTTGATGTCGAAGCCGACCCAATCCAGGAAAGGCAGTATTTTTGCAAACCGTTTAGGATAAGGTCCTCCGGTATGAAGCCCAATGCGAAATCCCATACCACGAACGCATTTTATAGCTGTAGCCAATCCAGCTTGCAGCGTTGGTTCTCCTCCCGAAAATACCACGCCATCAATTAGCCCGCGACGGTTTTCCAGAAAGGTCACAACCTCTTCCCAGTTATGCTTGCCTCTTACATTTGAAGGGATCAGGGCGGGATTGTGACAATAGGGACAGCGCCAAGGACAGCCTTGGCAGAAAATTGTTGCTACGATTTCTCCGGGCCAATCGCAAAAGGAAATCGGTTCGAAGCCGCCAATTCGCAAATTGGCGGCTTCTCCTTGCTCACCTGAGCCGCGGTAAAACTCAGGCAAGCTCAGATTCCTTGAAGGTGCGGCGCTCTGCATACTCGCCCTTCTTTCCCTTATTGAAGGAAGAAACAGGGCGGTGATAGCCCATGACCCTAGTCCAGATTTCGCATGGCTGACGCTCGGCATTTAGCAACTCGACGCCCTCAATCATGACAAATTCATTGTCCGCCTTGACCACATCGTCGATTTTCAACTCACCAACAGCCCGTTTCTGCGCGACTAGATCGGCATCACATTTGGGGCAATACTCATGTTCGCCTGCAATGTAGCCGTATTTGGGGCTTATCGAGAATGTCGGTGAGACGGTGATGTAGGGCAACTTGAAATTCTCAAGAGACCGCCGCACCAGTTTTTTGCAAGCCTCGGCCGAAGAAACTCTTGATCCCATGTAGAGATGAAGTACGGTGCCACCGGTATATTTGCCCTGTAGGGCTTCTTGCGCTTCCAATGCTTTGAACGGATCGTCGGTATAGCCGACCGGCAATTGGCTTGAGTTGGTGTAATAGGGTTGATCCGGCGTTCCCGCTTGCAGAATTCCAGAAAAGCGCTTCTGGTCTTCGCGCGCGAAACGATGTGCGGTCCCTTCTGCAGGCGTTGCCTCCAGATTGTAGAGATGGCCAGTCTGTTCCTGAAACCGTACAATTTGTTCGCGCACATGATCCAGGAATTTGAGCGCGAAAGCATGCCCCCACTCTGTCGTGATGTCCTCACGGCCTTCGGTGAAGTTCCGGATCATTTCATTGATACCATTGACGCCCAACGTGGAGAAGTGATTGCGTAAAGTGCCCAGATAGCGCTTTGTATAGGGAAATAAGCCCTCATCGATCAGGCGCTGAATAACCTTGCGCTTGATTTCAAGGCTATCACGCCCCATAGCCAAAAGCTCATCAAGACGTTCAAACAAGCCCGCTTCATCACCTTTATGCGTGTAGCCCAATCGTGCGCAGTTGATCGTAACCACGCCAAGGGAACCGGTTTGCTCGGCGCTTCCAAACAAGCCGTTACCACGCTTGAGCAATTCGGTGAGATCCAGCTGTAAACGGCAGCACATCGAACGCACCATATTCGGCGTCAGGTCCGAATTGAGGAAGTTCTGGAAGTAAGGCAAGCCGTATTTGGCTGTCATTTCGAAGAGGCGCGTCGCATTCTCACTTTCCCAAGGAAAATCGGGAGTGATATTGTAGGTCGGGATCGGGAAGGTAAAGACACGCCCCTTAGCATCACCGGATGTCATTACCTCCATATAGGCGCGGTTGATCATATCCATTTCAACCTGCAAATCCCCATATCGGAACGGCATTTCCTTGCCGCCAATCACCGGCACCTGATCTTTTAGGTCATCGGGACAAACCCAGTCGAATGTGAGGTTGGTGAAAGGGGTCTGCGTGCCCCAGCGCGAGGGTACATTGAGGTTGTAGATGAGCTCCTGAATGCTTTGAAGCACTTCCTCATAGGAAAGATTGTCCTTGCGAATAAACGGCGCCATATAGGTGTCGAAGGATGAGAAGGCTTGTGCTCCTGCCCATTCATTCTGGAGGGTCCCAAGGAAATTGACGATCTGCCCAACCGCGCTGGAAAGATGCTTCGCAGGAGCAGCCTCCACTTTGCCTGGCACGCCATTGAGACCTTCGTACAGCAGGGTTCGCAAAGGCCAACCGGCGCAGTAACCCGACAGCATATCAAGATCATGAATATGGAGATCGCCAGCCCGGTGCGCGTCTCCGATTTCAGGGGCGTAAACATGGGACAGCCAATAGTTTGCAACCACCTTTCCAGATACATTGAGGATCAATCCACCGAGAGAATAGCCCTGATTGGCGTTCGCATTCACCCGCCAGTCAGAGCGATCAAGATACTCGTCAATAGAAGAGATCACATCAACCGTGATCTCTTTGCCCTTGCGCAATTTTGCATGCTGCTCACGATATACGATATATGCGCGGGCGGCTTCGAAATAATCCTCTGAAATCAGAACCTGTTCGACGATATCCTGAATGCGTTCAATATCGATCTGTTCTGCTCCGACCAAACTGTGGCGCAGAATTTTGATCACCTGCCCAGTCAACCGTTGGGCCTCGCCCTGACCAAATGTTACGGTCGCTTCTCCTGATTTCAGAATCGCGTTTTCAATGCGCTTTCTATCAAACGGCGCACGCACGTGATTGCGATTAACCACCTCTTTGGGAAGACTTTTCTTGATGGAAAAAGGAAGAGCGATTTGTGAATCGTAAGTATCTGTCATATTGCCGCCTTTTGCATTTGACGGCACATTGCGAAGACGCAGGACAGAAATGGGCTGCCTTCAAAGCCTCGGTTCGCATGCGAAAGCGACCGCTGAAGTCAATGACCCGCAACATCTTTGCGCCCGCCGGAACGCCCCGCCATTGGACTCTATCTGGTCACGGCAGGTCTCCTGGCTTACGGGTCTTCGCCTTAGTTCAGCCTTCCCAGGATAATTCCCAGTGACTCATGCAGAACAAGGCTCGCCGCTTACAGTTGCGGGGGCAGCACCGGACTCTGCTCATACACCCAACTATAGTAGGTCATTGAAAGCATCACCGATTTCCCTCTTGGCTTTTGAACTTGCGACTCAAAAGACCGTGACACCTTATGTTGTCTTCTGACTGGTTAATAATTCAATATGTAGTAGTGCGGCCTTCGTGATCATACAAAAGCCAATTCACAGAATTTTGCGCAATTCCCACGAATAAGATCGTTTTGAAATAGAGTTGCTCGCTTTGTTCTTTCGGCTAGGAGAAACTGCGAAAGGAAGGGCACGCATGAGCCGAAAGCCTAGCGTCCTATCACAGCTTTATCCCACGCAAACTAAAAGAAGCAATCCATCAAGAGATTCAATATCGTGCAAACCAAGTCCGACCTTAGTCACCATCGACGTATTTTCATGCTGCGGCAGCACATAACTAGCTGTCTGGTATTATCCCGCTTATCTAGGACCTGTTAACAAACTGATTGATCCAAAGTCTTGCTGATACGATATGAATGAAGCCCAGATAGCTTTGGGCCGTTTTATCGTATCGAGTTGCCAATCGTCTGGCATCCCTAAGCTAATTGAAAAAGAATAACAAGGATGTCTTGCAGGTTCCAATATTTCAACAATTGCATAAAGTTTAAGCGGGTGGGGGTATCGGTCACCCAACAATCCAAATAGCCATGCGCCGATTGCTAGCCAGCCATAAAAACAGCCATAACGATGCTGCTCGCCACCACCGTGCTGCCAATGAGGGTGGCTAACATTCGGCTCCATGCAATTTCATATACTAGTCCTGGGACTCCGGAAAAGAAAAAGGCCAGTCCTAGAATCCAAGGCATAATCAAAACACTCAAATTTTTAATACGTGCTGAATTTATAACTCAACCAATTGAGGGCAACGCTTAAATTTATGAAAAAATTGAGTTTTTGTCACAAAGTATGTTTCTTTGAAATCCTCTCCCGTTCAAAATTGTATCTAGCCCTCAAAATACGTATTAACTCTGATAAGTCATGTGTTGAGCATCTCATTTTGCACGAAAGGGTCGAATAATTAGAAACAGTGTGTTGCAAATTTTGCGAAATGGGTGTCTGTTATCGATTGACCAACTCCAGGACCAAAAAACTGTGCCGTTATTTGCCTGATTGAATTTGGAATCACGGAGTTTACGGCATCTGCGTTTCTCTAGGCATTATGCTGTAATTGGAGGTCCTATTTTGACAGCCATTGATATTGACTCTGACCTAGCACCCGAACCGGGTATTGGGCAGGAAGAATGTGCGAAACCGGACTATCTGGCCAGCCTGAAATTGGTTGCCGGTTTTCTGCGACACGCCAAGTTAAAACTCTCATTTGCTGTTTTGCTGGCTACACTTTCAGTCGCCCTTGAACTTGTTCCGATATGGATTGTCTATCGAGTTGCAAACGACTTGCTTTCTGGCATTTCCATCGATCTGAACCAAAGCCTGATCTATGCGGGGGCGGCTTTTGTTGCAATAATTGGTGGATACGGGGCATTGGGATTATCTCTTGCTCTGTCTCATATCGTCGCTTTTGATGTTATCTTCAATTTGCGGATGGCTCTGGCCAGGCATATGGCGCGACTACCACTGGGATTTTTTTCATCTCGAAAGAGTGGTGACGCCAAAAAGCTGGTCATTGACGAGCCAGAAAGACTCGAGCTTATTTTAGCCCATGGCATTCCCGAGGGAATTAGCGCTCTGGCAACATGGCTGGCCATATCGATATGGCTGTTTGTCGTTGACTGGCGGATGGCGTTTGCCAGCATCGTTTCAACCCTTTTTTCCTTTGTCCTGATTACCTCAGCCATGCAGAAGGGGCGGCAATGGTCTGGTGCCTATATGATCGCCGCCCAGAGGATGAACGGATCTATCGTTGAATATCTCTCTGGCATGCCCGTGGTGAAGATCTTTAACCGAACTGGCGAAAGCTTTGCCGAGACACGAGACGCCGTCAATGAATATGCAGAGATTGAAACGCGATGGGCGGAAGCCTTTGTTCCAATGGGAGCCGCTTTCTACAGTCTTGTTCTCTCAAACATTACTTTCATAGTACCCGTTGGTTTGTTCTTAATGGCCGCAGGCCAGCTCGAACTTTCGGCCTTGGTGTTCTTTGTCATCCTCGGGGCAAACTATAGCCAGCCATTGCTGAAGCTGTTCAACCAATTTCATGAACTGGCTCATATCAGTATGGGCTCTGAATTGGTGAAGAGCATTTTTGATACGCCTGAACAGCGTGACAGCAAACAGACGCAGGTGCTCAATGGCCATGACGTGGCATTCTCCAATGTCAGTTTTGGCTATGAAGGTCAGGATGTTTTGCATGACGTCAGTTTTACCGCCAGGTCCGGATCGATCACCGCTCTGGTTGGCCCTTCAGGATCGGGTAAAAGCACGATAGCCAGTCTTGTGCCACGTTTTTGGGATGTGGGCACAGGTCGTGTCTCCATAGGGGGTGTCGATGTTCGGGAGATGGATCTTGCCCAGTTGATGGACAGCGTCGCCTTCGTTTTCCAGGACACCTTTCTGTTCTCGGACACGATTGCGGCCAATATCCGCTTTGGTAAACCCGAAGCAAGTGATGAGGACGTGATTGAAGCGGCCAGAGCTGCCCGCGCTCACGAATTCATCATGGCCTTGCCCGATGGCTATGAAACGCATTTGGGAGAACAGGCCAAAAAACTTTCCGGAGGCGAGCGCCAACGCATCGCAATTGCCAGGGCGATCCTCAAAAACGCGCCGGTTGTCGTCCTTGACGAAGCAACCGCCTTTGCAGACCCGGACAATGAAGCCGCCATTCAGGAGGCGATTGAAGCGCTGACAGTCGGTAGAACGCTCATCCTTATCGCTCATAGACTGCATACAATTCAGGGCGCGGACCAGATTGTTGTCGTTGACAAGGGAAGGATAGTTGAGACAGGCGACCACGAAACGCTTCTTTCCAACAAGAAACTCTATGCCAGCCTCTGGCAAGATTATGTGGCGGCCCGTTCAATCGATTTGCGCGTTGGCGCCAAGGTCAGGAAAGGACACGTCAATGACTGATACAACAATGACAGGTGCGAGCAAGGCCTCTTCCGATAGCATTGACCATGAAATTCGTTCTGATCTGGCCAGTCTCAAGCGGATCTGGGTTCTGGCGGGTCCCTTACGCGGCAGGGTTCTGGCGAGCATCATTTATCGTTTTTTGCAGTCCTTTAGCCTCGGGCTTGCCTTTGGCGTCACGATCATGGTGATCAGCCGCCTGATAAAGGGAGAGGAGATGACCTTTTCGTGGGCCTGGCAGGTGACAGGCTTGATGGCCCTTTCCCTGTCTGGACAGCTTGTTTTCGGTTATCTGTCGTCAATGCGATCATGGCTTTCCAGTTACAAACTGGCCAGCCACATGCGTCTTGGCATGCTGGACCATTTGCGCAATTTACCCCTCGGTTTCCATCTCTCGCGCAACAAGGGCGACACGGTGACCGTATTGACCACAGACATGCAGATGCTGGAAAGCTTCATGTCTGATGCCCTGCTGCGCATAGCGCAGGCTTTTGGTCTGCCTGTCGCTGTTCTGGGGTTCCTTTTCTATCAGGATTGGGCCGTTGGTCTGGCCGCCCTTGTGTCTATTCTTGCCGGAATCCCGGTCTATCTTGCAACAAGCCGGTGGCTCGCACGTCTGGGCATCCAGCGGCAGGATATGCAGGCCGAGGCGGCCGCGCGCATGATCGAATATGTTCAGGGCATTTCTGTTATTCGCGCCTTCAACCGGATAGGCAAGGGGCAGGAAAGCTTTCGGGCGGGCCTGAAGGCCTTTCGCGATATATCGATCAGGATGGTTGTTCAATTGTCCACGCCTTTCGTCGTTTTTTCGGCAATCATTATGCTTGGCGTGCCTCTGGTTATCCTTACATCTGGCATGCGTTATGCTGATGGTGCGATCGATGTTTCGATCGTCATAACGGCGCTCGTCCTGGTGTTCTCGATCTATACACCAATTGTTGGTCTGGTCGGCGTGATGGAACTGACCAGAATGGCCGATGCGTCCCTGACGCGGATGGACCGTGTTTTAAAGGCTTGCCCTTTGCCCAGAGCTCAAGCCCCACAAGAACCGGATGGATTCGCCATTCATTTTGAGGACGTGCATTTCGGCTATAACGCGGAAAGAGAAGTTCTCAAAGGGCTGTGCTTCGATGTCCCAGAAAACAGCATGACCGCCATTGTGGGGCTGTCTGGTGCAGGCAAGAGCACAATTCTCAATCTTCTGCCCCGCTTCTGGGATGTGACATCTGGTTCCATCACGATTGGCGGGGTTGATGTTCGCTCAATGGATGAAGGTGAATTGAGCCGACTAATCACGGTGGTTTTTCAGGACGTCTATCTGTTTTCTGGTAGCATTTTTGACAATATCGCCTTTGGGCGAAAGGGCGCGAATCTGGACGATGTCGTCAAGGCGGCCAGGGCGGCCCAGGCACATGATTTCATCATGAGCTTGCCGGACGGTTATGACACCAAGGTCAATGAAGGAGGACTTTCCTTGTCGGGGGGAGAACGCCAACGCATTTCCATTGCGCGGGCCATCCTCAAGGATGCGCCCATCATCCTGCTGGATGAAGCCACCGCAGCGCTGGATCCGACCAATGAACGGGCCTTGCAGACCGCGCTTGGCGCTCTGGTCCGGAACAAGACGCTCATCGTGGTTGCCCATCGTCTTTCCACGATCAAGTCAGCCGATCAGATTCTGGTTATTGATGATGGCCTTGTTTGTGAAAAGGGCCATCATGATGACCTCGCCAGGGCGGGCGGACTATATGGCAAGCTTTGGCAACACTGGACAACGGCCGCCAAATGGAGGATTGGTAGGAACAACAAGCCAACAGCGTAATCTCTCCTGCAAGTGATGCAAACATGACGCCCAGTTCCAGACAAGCCGCACAAACCACGCACGTCGGCCGTCCTGCCAGAATTTCCCGGCAAGATATTGCCAGAGCCGCTCTTGCCATCGGCCTGGATAAGGCCACGCTCACCGCGATCGCAAAGGAGCTGGGCGTCGATCATTCCTCCCTATACCGCCATATCAAAAGCCGAAATGATATTCTGATTGCCGCCATTGATCTGGCGGTGCAGGAAACAGATTGGCAATTGGACTCTGATCATCCAGACGGAGAGAACTGGCGCGATTTTGCGGCCTCTATCGCTGAAGCCTGTTGGGATCTGTTTCAGCTTCACCCCGGCATCGCCAAGGCTATTCGAAATCTTGAAGTAACGCCTCCCTCCATGATTTGCATCTTTTCAGCCTGTTGCCAACGCCTGGAAGTTTTTGGCTTTTCAGCCCAGGAAGCAACATTGATTATGGATAGCATCATGGATATGACCAATGATTCATCGATCGGCTGGCAACATATGCAAAGCAAGGGAGAGAATGGTACACCAGTTTCTTCTTCTCTTGCCCGTTCCTGGTGTGAAATGAGCCAAAAGGAAGTCGCCCTGTCGCCCTATATTTCCGTCATGACCGATATCATAAAAGGCGAGCCCAAAGATTGGTGGCGACAAAAACTGGATCTGATTTTGGATGGCGCGGAGCGTTTGCGTAAAAGATAGACTGAAATATTGTCAACTGCGCAGAAAATTTCGATGTCAACGAGGTCTTGAGAGATCAGCCGAATTCTTCTTTCCCTCCCATCCATTTGGTAAAAAAGCAGGATCCGCTCGCTCGGGTCGAGGTGAGATGTCCTGTCGCTGGACAATATCAGGTGGAGACGCTCGTCGGTGAAGTACAGGCCTATCCATATGTGTTGTCGATGGAAAGAAGAGAGGTTCGATGAAACCTGTCATTCTGTTGCTGGCTTTGCCGCCATGGCTGCAAAGCCCAGAGAGGAAATGCAAGAATTGTATGATGCCGTTGCGGCAAAAAATCCTGAATATGTCGTCACCTATGCCTTGCAGGAACCAGGAACACCGTCGCTGCGCGCCCGTCTTGGCGAGCTTGCCACTCACAAGGTGCCCGAGGTCATCATCGTCTCGCTCATCCTCCCGATGGAGCCGGCTTTTCCCGGCTGAATCAGAAAATCGGTGCATCGCTGGATCGAACAACGCGGTGAAGCTTTCTTCCCACGCATCAGGATCGCGCATCCTCCCATCAGCAAAATTGACAAGCTCAACGACATGATCGAGGTGCTGACCTTTACGGCGGATGAAAGCAACATTGGTCAGGATCGGGGGAAGGTGTCAAAGGGAATGGTCGTTCCCAATCAGAAATACCGTCTTGTCTGCATGGGTGGGGCCTGTAGTGACGCCGGAACGAGCGCCATATACAGTCATGCTTGGTCTGAACAGGACAAACTGAAGCTGAAGAACAGCGGCGCTGGCATGATGAGTTGTAAGACCAGCTGTCTTGGCCCATGCAGCCTTGCTCCTGTCGTTCAGGTCTGGCCGGAAAGTACGATATGTGGGGGCGTGAGCGAGGATGACATTGATAGCATTTTGGAAAGCCACATCAAAAATGGAAAGCCAGTTGCTGATCTCAACTATCCTACGAGTGGCAAGAAACAGTCGTTGAAATGATTGAGCCTTTCATCTGCCTTAAAGTGGATATGAAACAAGCACAGCGCCTATATTTGAGATTATTGCGGAGATTTGAGACAATCCAGCACTCTGACATGCCTATTGAGCAACCTATCTCTTTGACAGGCTGGTAGACAAGAAAATCGCACCAAAACAAAATTCTGGCATGGCGTTGTCACCTTTATGGAAGACGATTACTCCCAAAGCGCCTCACACGGCCAGAACAGGTGAACTATCAATGGCAGATCTCCTGTTCAGGCCATGATAAATTTCGAGACAATCGTCAAAGCTCTGAGACCTCCACACACCAAGTAAATGCACGAACTACTTCAAAATGGCCGGACATAAGGTAATTTAGCCCAACGCTCTTTGTAGGGTGTATTACATCCAAGCAAATACCACGATGTGAAGTTTTTTACGCTTCAATATACGTCCATTCGTGAAGCGTTAGGAAAATGACGCTATCGACGTAAAGGTTTTTTTTAACATAGCCACTTATGAGCCCAAAATACGTTTTATTGAACCCAATACAGCTTAACTCCATCCCTACTTGCGACTGTTGTCACTGCCGCACAATGAGCCCTTATGGAAGTTCTCGGAAAGATTCACAGTGTCCGCCTCGTATTGCCGATTGATGAAAAAACGACAATGGTCGAGTTTTTGAAAGAAAGCGGGCATACTGCCCGCGATTTTTTTCAAAAACAGAAAGCAACATGGTTCTCGCTCTGTTACGAATGCAGCTCCTTGCCAATTCGATCTGCTTCCTCTCTAATCCACTCAATACATTTATTGAGGAAATTCATCGTGATGGTAACTTCGCCAAAGCCAGCATGCTCTTCAGGGTCAAGTGTCATGACCATAAGCTTGCCATCAAAATTGCTCTCATCAAGTAAGATAACTGCGCGCTCGGGTTCACCATCACACAGCAGACTGCGCTGCCCCGGTAATGGGTTAAACACCCCGTGGAAATGCCATTTCATGTCATCCAGTGTAATGCCTTGGAACAGAGCATGATCTTCTTCAACGATTCTTAGATCCTCGGTCTGCACCCGCCCTTTGTCCCATGTTGAGGGATCATTGGAATCATATTTCACCGTAACCGGGCGCTTCTGCCAAGTCATTTCCGGCAACCATGGCACAACCATTTCACCAAAGGAGACAATGGTGCGCCCTTCATTGAGGAACTGACGGATTTGGGGTTTCATCCGGTAAAGAACTTCCTGATTGGACTCACGTGGAATAACCAGCACTCGATATTTGAGCAGATCCGTTGTTTCCATACTGCACATAGGAAGCAGTTCAAAATCGTCGACGTAGTCGGGCCTAGTGAAAATATTGTGCTGAAAATGCAGCCCTGAATAAGCGACTGCGATGGGCTTTTGCTTTCTTTTGGCACGAAGGCGCGGTCCTTCTTCCCCAATCCAATTAAGCATATTGGTCAGTGCGCGTTTTGCACCGCTATCATTTGAGAAAGTGTGGCAGAAGACATCGAACTGACTACCGGCTACCACAATGCCTTTGGTAGAGCTGTGGTCTTCATAAAGGATGCAATCACCACGGTCATTACGGATCAGAACATTTGCGCCTTCTGGCGCTTCAAGATGACCATGACAACACAAGCCGTTTATGCCCTTGTGCCAGTGTAGATCATCAGATGAAATGCCCTCCAATATCGGGTGGTCGGCAACCTTGCTTAGCGGCTCGTCATCTTCAGGCGTAAAGCCGCCATAGGTGCACCCGGGCAGCCATTGTTGCCAATAGTCGCCCAAGGCGACTACGATACCGGGCATATTGAGGTAATCCTCGATTTGCTGGCGGCAGGTGGCCATAAAGGCCTGGTCAGTCGAGCGAGGAAAGATCACACCATCATAGGCGGATAGATCGGTTCGCGGCAGATCGTAAATATCTATAATATCAAACCGCCCCCTAAATTCAGGCATATTCATCGTTTGATGTTGAAAGCTAATACCAGAATAAACAACGGCAATACGGGCCATTCTACCCTCCCTTTTGATTACTGATTGAATGAAGCATTGTTTTGATCCGAAGCTGAAAAGACAGGAACCACGGTTCGGACACTCTGGTTGGCATGATTAAAGGCGACGTTCCGCACCTCCATGCCATAGAGGCGACTGAGATTTGCGTCACACATGACGTCGTCAACCGAACCGAACTGGAAGTCCGCGGCGCCATGCATCAACAGAGCCTTGTTGGCGCTATGCAAGGCATGCTGCGGATAGTGTGAGGTAAAAATAACCGTTAGCTGTCTTTGCCGTGAAAGCCGCTCGACCGTTTGCAAGATCACCTGCTGGTTTTTGAAATCAAGCGCAGAGGCCGGCTCATCAAGGATGAGAATGTCACATTCGGCAGCGAGAGCCCGCGCGATGAGAACAAGTTGACGCTGTCCGCCACTCAAGTCAGAGAACTGCCGTTTCTCAAATCGTGCAAGACCCAACTGAGCCAGCGCCTCACGGGCTTTAGTAAAATCTTGACGGCTTGGCGAGCGAAACATACTGATCTGCCGTGCGCGTCCCATGACCACCATATCGAGAACAGAATAAGGAAAGGCAGGGCTGGTGTTTTGCGGCACATAACCAATCGTTCCCGAAGCCTCGATGCAACCCTCTTTAAGCGCCAACACGCCAAGAATGGTCTTGAGCAAGGTTGTCTTGCCTTGTCCGTTGGGACCGAGAATGGCGAGAATATCGCCCTTTTCGAGATGAAAAGAACAATTCTTGAAGGTCCAGCCTTCTTCTAAATTGTAGAAAAAACCAGCCTGTTTTGCATTAATCATTCTTCCATCCTCTTGCCTGGTTACGACGCAACAGAACAGCGAAGACCGGAGCACCGATGATTGCGGTAATGACGCCGAGAGGAATTTCCGAGGCCGTGGCAGCACGGGCAACATCATCAATGATGACGAGATAAAGAGATCCGATCAGTGCCGAGGCTGGCAGCAGTACACGATTATCCGGCCCGACGATCATGCGGGCGATGTGGGGAACGACCAGCCCGACCCAGCCGACGACACCGGCAACGGCAACTGATGTCGCGGTGATCAATGTGACGCAAACAAGGATCAGCCAACGGGTTCGCTCCGCCCGAACCCCCAGCGCTTGTGCTTCCTCATCGCCAAGCGAGAGGAGGTTGATGCGAAAGCGCAGCAAATAGATGACAGAGGAACTGAGCCCGACCACTCCCAGCAATAGCCACATATCATCATATCCGGCACGGGCAAAACTGCCCATCAGCCAATAAACAATAGCGGGAAGCTTATCATCCGGGTCGGCGATATATTTGATGAGACTCACCAAAGCCAGAAAAAAAGCGCTGGTAACGACGCCGGAAAGAACCAGCATAAGAATAGGCGTGCGACCATTCATTCGGCTGATGAGATAGACAATCACCATTGCCAACAAGCCGAACAGAAAGGCCGAACCAATCAAAAGCTGATTGCTATCAGACAACAGAATCGCCAACACACCACCGAAAGCAGCACCTGAGGAAACACCGATATTCTGCGGCTCTACAAGAGGATTGCGAAAAGTGCCCTGAAGAGCTGCCCCAGCCAAGGCTAGTCCAGCTCCGACAATCGCCGCAGTGAACACACGCGGCATGCGAATCAACTCGACCACACGATATTCAACATCACTCCAACTTTGCTCAAGCGGACAAATATGGGAAATGAGAATAGTTAGCACCTTGTCGAAAGGTACAAAGAAACGTCCAACCCCAAAGGAAAAGACAAGGGTGAGAACAAGGAGTGTGGTCAGCAGTAGCCAAAAGGCAGCGCCTTCTCGAAGAGATATGATTTTGCCGCGATGACCGACCCCTGCGGAAAGAAATGCCATTGGAATAGGAGCTTTTTGAAAGGAGGAGAATCCAGACCTGTCACGCCCAGAATGATCACTTTAACACTTGCCACAGCCTCGCAAGGACCGTGACAAGTGAGAGAATTGAATTGGCGAAAAAGCCGATCACGAACCAGAGAACTGGCTATAATTGGCTGCCGAGCCATTCATTTTCATGCGCAGAATGCCATCAATTTGCTGCTCGCTCAGATCATAGTTATAGATAAAGCGATATTTCTCTGCGATATCTTTGCGCAGTGGCCAATCAAACCGGTCGGGATGGAGCACCATGCTCAGCCATTCCCACATCAAAGGGCTTTCCTGATTGGGTGGGTCCCAGCGGTAACCACCGAGTGGAATTTTATAGACGCGCTTATTCTTGACAGCGCTTACCCCTGCTAACATCGGGTTTGTATAAACATCATCGACCGTCAGCTCACCTTCAAAACCGTTCAGCAAGATCACTTCAGGATCCCAAGCGATGATCTGTTCAATATTAACCTCTTTAAAGCCGCTTAAATCCTGACCGACATTCTGGCCACCAGTGAGATTAATATAGAAATCATTATAGGTACCCTTGCCAGCCACGCTGAAAGACGAAAGAAAGCGAAGGAAATAGGCGACCCTTGGCTTTTCAAGGCCAGGAATCTCTGCAACCTTCTTGGCAATGGCATCCTGCTTTTCCTGCCGCCATGCAATAAGAGCGTCAGACTTGTCTTTCTTGCCCAGGATCGTACCCATGATGTCGAGCCACTGTCGCGCATAGGTTTCCGTACCATATTTGAAAGTTACGACTTTCAGTCCTGCATCCTCAATGGGTTTGACAACATCGCCCCCCAGATGCGCCCATTGGAAGACAAGATCGGGATTGACCGACAGCAACTCTTCAACATTGGGCATGAAGCCTTCACCGACGATATCGCTACGGATATCCATCGCCTCAGGAAAGATTTCCTTGAGCACCCCCTCCTCGAGGGCACTTTTGGATTTGGAATGCATACCAACCAGCTTGTTACTGCTGCCATCCAGCGCCATGAACATAGAGGCGGCCGGAATCGGGATGGTAACAACCCGCTTCGCCGGCTTCTCAAGAACAATCTGACGATCACTCTGATCCGTCACTTTGATTGCGTCGTCAGCCAACGCAACCCCGGATGCGGTTGTAAATGCCGTCAGAGCAAGGGCGACCCCAAGACCGATTTTATAGTGTGATTTGCTCATTTGAACTCTGCCATTTTCCAAGAAATCAACATTCAGGATCTCTGGAAATTTGCCCAAACCTCGTAACTCGCTCTTTCAAAAAGAGAGGATTCGAAATCAATGAATTTTTGTAAATGACAATCATTGTCATTAATATGAGTTTTACATACTGGTTTTATTTCGGTCAAGTCAATGTTTGTGATTTGGGGAATTTTATTTGAGAGTGGCAAAAAACCTAAGGAAAGAAATTACAAAGAAATTACTATGTATCGTATAACGGAAGATGACACTAATTGGGTGAGATCCGCCGGATCATGCCAGAACTAGGTGATGGTTTGGAAGGCAAAACCTGTCGTCAGCATCTTGCTGATGGCAACTCCGGACCTGTTGATCAGACACCGAGGCAATTGTATAGGCATCTCGGTGTAGTAAAAAGAAATTGCAACAAGACAAGCGAAGCACGATGAAGCGCGCCGGTTATTTGCTTCTTGCAGGTGGTGCCAAAGATTTTCGCACTTTCCGTTTCAGGCCACGTCTCCCTGAGATTGATTTCGCTCTGCAAAGAATGGCTTTGCCTCGGCCGAAATAGACGTCAGCAGGTGCAATATTTTTCAAGCTTTTGTGGTAACGACGGTGATTGTAGTGGTTGATAAAGGATTGGATCTGCGTTTCTAAATCACATGGCAGAAAGTAATTTTCCAGCAAAAACCAGTTCTTCAAGGTTTGATGCCACCGTTCAATCTTACCCTGTATCTGCTGGTGATATGGAGTGCCACGAGAATGATTCATGTCTTTGGCGATCTTCGCTGAAGAACTACACCCATTACCTGATGTTTACTTCATACCCTCCCATTTGGGATTACAATGAGACAAAATCCATCTCTTGGCAAATCAACCTATTTGACCCCATACGCGTTGATAGGGAGCACATTCAACAAACTCATTGTGCTTCTCATGTCATAGCATTTGGAATGGCGATTGGTTTTTGTCCGCATCAACAGTTAACCGATATTCTATGGAGCAAATTTGGTATATCACCTCAGCAAATGCGAGGCAGTTGTTCTCCAACCAGCATATCGACAATGCGCCCTCCCCCAAACAAAGTCTGCATGATGACGCGTTTCGGATGAGCTTCCACAGCGCGCCCTATGATCGCTGCTTCGCGTCCCGCAGATGTAGCTTTCATGGCACCGAGAGCAGCATCAGCATCAGCTTCAGGCACAAACAGAACCAAGGTGCCCTCGTTGGCCAAATAGAGAGGATCAAGCCCGAGAATTTCCGAAACACCACGCACCTCAGGATGAATCGGCAAGAGCCCTTCCTCGATCTCGATCCCTACACCAGCCTCTTGAGCGATTTCATTGAGAGATGAAGCAAGCCCACCTCTGGTCACGTCTCGCGCTGCCCGGACGCGGGGAGCAGCCCGCAGCACCGCTTCCATGAGGCCATTGAGCGGCTGGCAATCACTGGCGATGGAAGCCGATAGGGCAAGATCTCCCCGTGCTGCCAATATCGCAGCGCCATGATCGCCAAGCCGGTGATTGACAATGGCCACGTCACCAGCCTTGACTGAAGAAGCAAGCAATTCCCGTCCCGGAGGGATCACACCAATCCCTGACGTATTAATAAAAACACCATCACCCTTGCCCTTGTCGACCACCTTGGTGTCACCCGTAACGATTGTTACGCCGGCTTCTTCAGCGGTGCAGACCATGCTCTCAACGATGCGCACTAAGGTCGCAACATCAAAGCCTTCCTCTAGGATAAAGCCAGCCGATAACCAGAGAGGTTGAGCTCCTCCCACGGCCAGATCATTGACCGTTCCACACACCGAGATCTTGCCGATATCACCACCGGGAAATTCCAAGGGTGAAACAACAAAGCTATCAGTGGTAAAGGCCAGTTGCGCACCCGGCTCTACCAATGCCGGATGCGTAAGTCGGGCCTGATCCTCTCGGCTTTGCGGCTTGAAGCGCGCAGCAAAAATCTGGTCTATCAGATCATGCATAGCCTTGCCGCCGCCACCATGAGCAAGAGATATCCGCCCCACAGCAAGTTTGCTCATCTCATTCATTCTGCCCCCTCCGGCCTCATATCGGCATATTGATAATAGGCTGCACAAGCCCCTTCAGATGAAACCATCAACGCCCCAAGAGGATGCTCCGGCGTACAGCCTTTGCCAAATTCAGGACAAACGAAAGGCTTCATCCGCCCCGTCATCACGGCACCACAGGCAAAGCTCTCCATATCCGGTTGATGCGGTTTGGACGATCCATAGCCGACGTCGAATTTACGCTCTGCGTCATAGGCGGCATAAGCCTTGCGAATGCGCAGGCCAGACTTGTCAATTTCTCCAAGACCACGCCACTCGAAGGTCGGACGCGGTTCATAGACTTGTGAAATCGCAGCCAAAGAGGCCGGATTGCCTTCTTCAGGCACGATCCGTGCATATTGGTTTTCGATTTCAGCACGCCCTTCTGCCAGCTGCCTGAGCACCATGAGCACCGACTGCAAGAGATCGAGCGGCTCGAACCCGGCCACGACCAGCGGCTTGCCATAGTCACGCGCAATGAAATCATACGGATGTGTGCCAATTACCATGGAAACATGCCCCGGCCCGATAAAGCCATCAAGCTTCATTTCCGGATCTTCCAGCAACAGCCTGAGAGGCGGGGTGACTGTTATGTGATTGCAAAAAAGTGAAAAATTGGAGATCCCTTCCTCAGCCGCCTGCAAAATTGTCAGAGCTGTAGACGGCGTCGTCGTCTCAAAACCGAGACCGAAAAACACAACTTCACGATCCGGATTGGTCCGCGCCAACTCCAGCGCATCGAGAGGGGAATAGACCATGCGCACATCTGCCCCTTCAGATTTTGCATCAAGAAGTGATTTCTTGCGTCCGGGAACCCGCATGGCATCACCAAAGGTGGTGAAGATCACTCCCGGCTTCATGGCGATCTCCACGCATTCATCCACTCTCTTCACGGGTAGCACACAGACAGGGCAGCCCGGCCCGTGAATGAATTCCAGCCCTTGCGGGGTGAGACGATCCAGCCCATAGCGGAAAATGGCATGGGTGTGTCCGCCACAGATTTCCATCAGGCGCACAGGATCTTCTGCCGTAGCCCCAATCTGGTCGATGGTTTTGCTGATCGCGCCAAGAAGGCTCTTTGCTGCTGTGGGATCGCGAAATTCCGTCACATATTTCATTACGAAGATCCCTGCCCCGACTGAGTTTCCGCCCCCAGCATGGTCTTTGTTTCTTCGATGCTTTCCAGCGTGTCGGAAACCTCATCCAACTCATGCAGAGCCTTGAGGGTCAGGGCGGCCTCTGCCTCGTCAATCAGGCTCATGGCGAACCCCACATGGATGAGCGCCCATTGACCAACAAGATCTTCCAGTGCGTTGTTAATCGTTACGCAAGTGACATTGACTTCGCGGCGCACACCGGAAATATCAACCATTGCCAATTTTCGTTCTGGATCAGTGACCCCAACAATCTGTCCCGGAATTCCCAAACACATCTCGCACCCTTTCTCCCTTCAAGTCAGCTTCGCCAAACCAGCGCAAGACTGAAGTCAAGCTTCACCCACCCATCACGTCCCGGCTACGCGCCATCCCAATAGCAGCCTGCCCCAAAGACAATCCCCCATCATTACAAGGCACCTTGCTGTGGCTCAGAATATGAAGCCCCGTTTTTGCCAGACGATCATGCAAAAGGGCAAACAGGGTCGCATTCTGGAAGCAGCCACCAGACAAAGCGACGATATTGATCCTCTGCTCTTGCGCCAATATCAATGTCAGTCTTGCCAAGGCTTCTGCCAGCCCAAGATGGAAACGTGCGGACAGCAGTCCAGAAGAAGCGCCTTTCAGTCTGTCTTCAAGCATGGCCTCCAGTGCTGGAGCAGGATCAAGCCGTAAAGGACTTCCCGCCCGAATAACAAATGGGTAGGCCGCCCTCTCCTCAGCTTTAAGACATTGGCGATCGATTGCCGCTTCGAACAGCATGGCCGCCTCGCCCTCAAAGCTCTGCCGCCCCCATGCAACGCCGCAAAGGGCAGCTGCTGCATCAAACAGGCGTCCACAGGAGGAACTCAATGGTGCGTTGATGCCCTGGCACATCATTGCATCCAGCGTAGCCAACGGTTGCGCACCAAAGCGCTCCACCAAATCAAGGTTAAGAAAGCGATCAGCAAATTGTGGCCAGCCCATGCTAGAAACAATATAAGCATAGGCATTGCGCCAGGGTTCACGCACAGCCGCCACCCCTCCGGGTAAGGGCACTGGTTTGAGATGAGCCAAACGTCGATAGCCTTGGTAATCGGCCAGTAGAACTTCCCCCCCCCATATGGTGCCATCATCGCCCAAGCCAGAGCCGTCCAGAGCCAGCCCCAAAATAGGATCATCTGCCAGCCTTACCCCATTTTCGGCCATACAGGCCGCGATGTGCGCATGGTGATGCTGCACCTCCGTAACGGGCCGTCCTTTAGCCATCTCATAGCCAAATTGGGTGGAAAGATAATCAGGATGCGCATCAACGATAAGGCGTTCCGCATGATGATGAAAAAGAGAACTGAACAGTGCCAGATTGTACCGTTGCTCTTCGTTTGTGGCCGCATCTTCCAGATCACCCATATGCTGACTGAGGATTGCCTGTCCATTTTGTGTGAGACAGAAAGTATTTTTCAGCTCCGACCCCATCGCCAAGATGCAAGGGTTCTGAGGAAAATCATCCGGCAGAGTTATTGCCTGCGGCGCATAGCCCCGTGCCCTGCGCAGAATACGCGCCTCACCCAAGTCAACCGCCACCACACTGTCGTCAATCCGGTTTGCGATCTCCCGATCATGCATCAGGGCGAAGTCGGCAATGGCCGAAAGCTTGTCGCGGATCTCCTCATTGGTTGTGCATTGGGGATGCCCCGAGATATTGCCTGAAGTCATGATAAGAGGCCGATCCAGATGCTCGAACAACAGATGGTGCAGGGGCGTATGGGGCAACATGAAACCAAGGCGTGAAAGACCGGGAGCCACGGCCTCCGGCAATGTTTCACCATGTCCATAGAGCAACAGAATAGGTGCAGCCGGACTGGTGAGCACTGCTGCTTCCGCAGTGGAAATAGCCACATACCGCCCAATGGCCTCCAGATCACGCGCCATCATGGCAAAGGCCTTGGCCTTGCGTCTCTTGCGCATACGCAGCGCTCCGACGGTACTGGCGTTGGTCGCGTCACAGGCCAGATGCACGCCACCAAGTCCACGGATGGCTACGATATGACCCGCAAGGATCAGATCAGCCAGTAACCGAGGGCTATCATCGGTCTCGACCCGCGCACCGCTTTTCAGATCTTCGATCCAGACCGTCGGGCCACAGTGTGGGCAAGCCACAGGCTGGGCATGAAAGCGTCGGTCGGCGGGGTTTGCGAATTCGCCCGCGCAATCCTCACACATGACAAAGGGCGTCATGGTGGTCTTGGCCCGATCATAGGGGCCGGATTGAACAATCGTAAAACGCGGTCCGCAATTGGTGCAATTGTTGAAAGGATAGCGATAGCGACGATCACCGGGATCCCGGATTTCATTCAGGCAATCCGGACAGGTTGCCATGTCTGGCGTAACGGCCAACTGCGTTACGCCTCCCTCCTGACTGCTCACGATTTCAAAGCTTTGAGGAGCGGCTCCGGACAAAGAGTATCGAACAATGCTGTCGATCCGTGCAAGCCTGGGCAGATTGGCCTTGAGAATGGCCTCGAACCTTTCTGCCATCTCCCCCCAAAGCCGAACCTCTACGCCTTCGCCTGTATTCTTGACATCGCCCGTCAAGCCACACTCACGCGCCAAGCGCCAGACGGTGGGCCGAAACCCAACCCCCTGCACCTGACCGCGAATGATGAGCGATAGTGCAAACATAACCAGCCTTCCTCCAACGCCTCATAGCAAGGGCTCTAGGGTCCAAGCCTAACCAGCTACAGACATTTCCTTTTTCAATTCTGTAAGAAAATCAATCCACTCACCCATCCCCTCGCCTGTGCGCGCCGACAGCATAAAGATACGAGCCTGCGGATTGACTTTGCGGATATTTGCGGAAATCCGATCGGCATCAAAATCCACGTAAGGTGCAAGATCGATCTTGTTGACAACCACCACCTCGGATGCACTGAACATGTAGGGATATTTCACCGGCTTATCGTCGCCCTCGGTTGTTGAAACAATCGCGATCTTCATATGTTCCCCCAGATCGAACATGGCAGGGCATACCAGATTGCCGACATTTTCGATCATCACGATCGAACCCGGTGCAGGATTTAGCTTTTTCGTTGCGGCAGCTATCATGTCTGCCTCCAGATGACAGCCGGCTCCTGTATTGATTTGCAAGGCGCTGGCTCCGGCAGCGCGTATCCTGTCAGCGTCATTGGTTGTCATCTGGTCGCCTTCGATCACTGTCAGTTCCACAGTGGGAGATAAGGCCTCTATGGTCCTTTCTAGCAGTGTCGTCTTTCCCGCTCCGGGTGAACTGACCAGATTGAGCGCAAGCACACCGCGCCCTTCAAACCAACCGCGATTGCGCTGAGCCAGACGATCATTTTCCGCCAGAACCGCCTGCTCCACAGAGATAATCCGTCCGCGATGTTCATGCTCGTGATCATGATGGTGACTGTGACCATGATCATTGTGCGCATGATGATGGTGGTGATGGGTATGGTCGTGATGATGGTGATCATGATCTGCCCGCAGAAGAGACGTTTCGCCAGTTTCAGGATCAATCATTGAAACCGCAGAGTTCGGGTCGGAACAGCCACAGGTGCCACACATAGTCATATCCTTTCAAAGCTGAGCCTGCGCCGCGAGCGAAAGGGCGGACGGAAGCAGGTTCGTCATGCCGCATGTCCTGCTTTGACAGATCGGTCAACAATCAAGGCCGATGTCACAACAGGCTTTTAGGTCTTGCCAGAAGTCTTTTCGAAATTTTTCGAGAAGGCTTGAGAAAGAGGTGTCTATTTCTTGTCCAGTAGGGCTTTGAGCTTGCCAAGATCCCTGACGAGGAACTCTTTTGAGCCGAGCCTTTCAACATAACCGTCGCGGATCAGGCCTGCGATGGCAGTTGAAACCGTCTGTCGGGTCACACCAAGGCGCATCGCGATTTCTTCGCCATTCGACTGCATCTGAACCGAAATTCCGCGCGCAGTCGGGCGCCCGGATTTCTCGGCGCGATCAACCACCATCCGCACAAGCCTGAACTTGACGCTATGAAAGACCATGTCCTCGATCAATTCGATGGACTTTCTGAGCAGATGCTCAACAACAGGAATGACGGACAGGGCAAACTCGGTGCTCATACCAAGCGCGGTTTCAAATTCCTTGTGGCGCAAAATATAAACTTCGCCTTCCGTTCGCATTTCCATTTGCAGGTGATCGCGCAAGATCATGGCGTCGCCCGGCCCAAGCGAGAACAAGGTCAGTTCCTTGCCCTCAAAGGAAGTGAAACAGCGCACCTCGCCCTTGACCACAATGAGCACAGCTTCCCCGCAGTCATCCCGTTCGTCAGAAGCTGTCAGCAACGCTCCGGTATGAGGTTTGCGTCGAGAAATAGGGCCAACAATATGATCCTTCTGCAAATCATCCAGAATTTCATGAGGATGGCGAGGAAGATCTGTTACTTTTCTTTGTTGGCTAAGAGGCGCAGGACTGACGGTCTGTCGGCGCCGTTCCGACGCAGCCTGCACCATGCGGGCAAAGAAAGTCTGGCCATTTAGCGTCTGCACGATGCATTCATCTGCAGAGGCCGTTCGATTCACGCTGCCATGCTGCACAGAAAAAAGATCATTGAAGCGCAAACCACCAATGGCACTCCATGGCAACCCTAGCAGGGTCATCGCAATCCGGTTGGCGCCCACAAGTTTATCCCCTTCAAAGGCCAGCACGCCTTCATGCGGACTGCCCAGAAGACTGGGATTGCTGTGAATGATCATTCGCTCCCAGCTATCGCTGTTATACTGGAAAACATTGCGCTCGATATGCGTGACGGCTCGCCCGAGCAGGGCCAACAAATGATCATGGGGAATATTGGCCGGTGTACTGAGATCAAGAGTGCCGAGGATGCTGCCTTGCGGATTGAGAATAGGGATTGCAGAACAGCTCAGGACACCATTGGGATCAAGAAAATGTTCGGTCCCACAAATAGTCAAAGGGCTTCCTTCCTGAATGGCTGTACCGATGGCATTGGTCCCCATCAGACGCTCATTCCAGGATGCGCCCGGCATCAGAGCGAGACGATTGGCCGCCTGCATGAAAGTATCATTGCCGACCCGCATAAGGATCTGGCCCTCGGGATCCGTCAGGATCACCACGCCTTCCGACTGCCCGATATCGCGACGCAAAGCCTCCACTTCCCCCCAGGATGCTTGCACAAGGGACTCATTGCGTTCGATCAGGGCGCTAAGCTCAGCCCGCGTGGGGATTTCAACCTTGGCGGGCGCTTCCATGGCAACGCCATAGTCTGCACTACGCCGCCAGGATTGAAGAATGGTTACGGGGATATTGCCCTCAACATTCCCGGTATCGAGAAAAAAGCGGCGCGCACGAGCCATTGCGACATCATAGGATCCCGCAATCGAGTTCATTTGAGCCAAGTTGAATTTTTGCGTGGACGAGGACGCGCGACAGTCATCGCCGTCCTTGTCGTCATTCCCGGTTGTCATCATTGAACAAATTCTATGCCTCCAGCAGAACCCTGGTCCAGTTCTGTCCTCCCATTTAACTAAATTGTCTCTCAGCCGCCCCCGGGCGCTTTGATGTAAAACAATTGATGGCGTTCCTCTGCCTCTTAAGGGCCGTTTCACTTTAGTTCTTTAGATAAGCCATCAGATCTTTCAGACTTTCGATTATCCTCCCTTCCGTTATTGCTTCGGCGACACAGGGGACCGACAAAATCTCCCTCTCGATTTTGCTGCGCTTGATCAGAAGTGCGGGCATAGTGAGCCTTTGAGCCGCACTCCAATCTTCCGGTCCATCCCCGACGAAAAGACACTCCCCGACAGCAAGCGACACATGACGACAAGCCATCAGCAACAGGTCTGGTCTTGGCTTTGATGAAAGTGTAGGTGTCTTTCCGACAATCGCGTCCAGAAACGCAGACAACCCCAGCCTTTTGACAAGCGCTTCAGCATCGCGCTGGCATTTGTTGGTCGCAACCACTACGCGATAGGACTCCTCGGTGAGCCTTTGCAAAACCGGCACCACATCAGGATAAAGCCGGGCCAACTGCTCTTCCATCATGGGATAGGAAGCCAGATAATGGTCAAGCTGAGCCTTTTGCTCCTCTTCTTTGATCGTTTCTCCCAAATGCTCTGCAATGGAGTCTATAAGTCGGAAGGCTCCCCCGCCCAGAAGCCTTGCCACGAGATCTTCCGACACCGGAGGGCGCCCAACAGAAGCGCGGGCACAATTCACCGCCGCATGCACAGCAGGCAAGGTATGAGCCAGAGTACCATCCAGATCGAACAACACCGCCTTAGTTTTTGATCCGCCATTCTTCCGCACCGGAACCCTTTTGCTCTTGTGAGGGAGCAAAACTTCATCAGCCTGTTTCAGGTAGAGAGACAGATGACCACGGCCAGTTGCCTGCTTGAAAGCTGGGAGCCTCTGCATTTGATTCAGAATACTTTGCTTCAAGCCATCCCTTTGCGCAGTTGCAATGGAAGCGACATTCAGTTGCAATATTGCCTGCCCTCTGTCGTCGCTGGCCAGAGTAGCGGCGTAGTCGGTGACACCATCTGTTGCGAAAAGCGCTTCATCCAACGCACCACGCGTCAGCCTACCGCTCCCTGGAAGCTCAAGGGCCGAAAGCAACCGGTCATCGGGGCCATAGAGACGACGGGTGACATTGCCGCACGCGCACAGCTCGTCGACCAACCGCCCCAGATCTCCGGTCCTATAGCGGATCAGTGGCAGCACCTCTCGGCGGAGCGTGGTAATAGTGATTTCGCCATAGGCCCCTTCAGGCAGAACAGTACCGGAAAGTGGTTCCACGATTTCCAGATAAATATCCGTTTCCCGCACATGCAATCCATCATGGCAAACACACTCCAGCGCCCCGCCATAGCCGGTTTCAGTCATGCCCCAATGATTGAAGACGGATGTACCCCACATGGCTTCAAGACCGCTAATAATCGCTTCGCAGGCATGGTCAGCACTGATAAGGATCGCACGAGGATGGGGTACCAGCCCACCATCAGATAAAGAAAGACGAGCAGCGGCAAAGAAGGGGACAGGAAGACCGAACAGCACATCAGGCTGTTCGGTACGAAGCCAATCAAGCAAGGCGTCCGCAGAAGAAACATCGGGCGCCGTCAGCGGTGTGGCCTTGAGGCGTCGCGTCGCATCGCATAGACCCTGACCAATACTACCAGACCGGGTCGCAGGAAAGGCGATCCCGACACGATCACCGGCGCGGGTAAATTGGCTCATGCCACGGTGGAAATAGTCAATAGTGTTTTCCAGATCCATATCCGAGAAGGCGATGCGCTTGGGCGCCCCCGTAGTGCCTGAGCTTTCCAGAGTTACCATGCGCGCAACCTGATTGCGGGGCGCAGCGATAAGAGGTGGATCATTGCGCGCCAGATCTTCCGGCCAAGTAAAAGGCAGGCGTTGCAAATCTGCAAAGCTTTGCGGCAATCCTTCCGGCCAACGGGGAAACTGGCGATAGAAACCACTGTTGGCGCGGGCATGCTCAATCGTCTCGCGAATATGGGCAAGTTGATAGACATCGCGCTCTTCTCGGGTTTCAAAAGGACAGAAGCTACGCTCGCAAAGCCCAGAAACCTCACTCTGCATGAGACTCTTCAGCATCCCTCCTCCTTTCGGTAGAGAGAACGCCCTTCCCGATCCGTAAGATTGAATGCACAAAAAGGCACCGCCTTCTGGTCAGGCATCATGACATGGATGTAGCATTGGCGCAGACGTTCCAGATCTAGCGTCCATGCATCCTGAAACACCATCGCCGACAGCCCCAACGTGCGGGCACGCCGCTTCAGCACGGCATCAAAAGCAGCAAAAGAGGGATCGTCGGCATCATCCTCCTCACCTGCACAACTCCATTGGTCAGCAACATAACGACGCGCGCGCGCCACATCGGTGCCAGGCATAGTTTCTTTCTGAGCATCAGAGCCACAACAACAACTGGACTTGTCAGGCTCCGACTCGTTCCCGGACGAACAGCAGCAATCATCGATCTCACGCGCGATTTCTGTTTCCGGCGACCTGACAAGCAGATCTTCTCCCGGCACGCCACAACCACAGGACTGGCTGGTTGCTCCACCAGTATCGTCCCCTCCCGAACAGCAAGATATCTGGGCGACCCGATCAGGGATCAACCGCCCATCATCCTCAACGATAAAGCGACCACTGAAGGAACAGAAAGGATTTTCCGCAGACCCCGGACGGAAGTCATGAAGAGAAATCCCACCCTTCTCATGAAAGATCACGGCATCCATGACTTCCGGCAACGTGAAACGCGTTTCCGGACGGGGAGGCTCCGGTGTCCGGCCAAAATAACTCACCGGTTGAAAATGCACAGCGCGAACAGTCGGCATATGAGCTTTGGCATACTCAACGATTGCTCCAATCTGATCAGTATTCACACCCGGCACGAGTGTCGGCACCAACACCACACCAACATGCGCCTTTTTACAAGCAGCAATGGCATCGTCCTTAATGCGCGCCAGCTTTGCGCCACGCAGGGCCTTGTGAACAGCATCAGACACGCCATCAAATTGCAGGAAAACACAGTCTAACCCCGCGTCGACCAATGCTCTGACATAATCTGGTTCCTTTGAAAGCCTTAAACCGTTGGTGTTGAGCTGAACAAAGGAAAAGCCTTTCGAGCGGACAAGCGCTATGATTTCGGGCAAATCGTCACGTACCGTAGGCTCTCCGCCGGAGAGCTGGATATGCACTCTACCACCTGCCCGCTCCATCAGTGTGTCAAGCCACTGGCTTATGGTTTGCATCGGAACATCCGTGCCTTCCCGCTCTGCCGAAGCAAAGCAGAAGGGGCAGGCGATATTGCAGCGAGACGTCACTTCGAGCAACACACAACAGCTTTGCTGCTGATGGTCAGAGCATATGCCACAATCATGCGGGCACCCCTTGTCAACCGACGTCGCCGGATTGAGAATCCGCGACCGGTTCCGCGGTGCCTTGTTCCACAGAAAATAGCTTTTAAGACCACGCCAGATAGGCGTGCTTACCGTTCCATGTTCAGGGCAGCTTTTCTCAAGATAGACGGTGTCGCCCTCGGCATAGCGGATAGCAGAAACGGTCTTGAGACAATCCGGGCACACGCTTTCTGTTGTGCCTAAAACCATGCGGCTGTCCGAATAGGTCATGATGCAGCCTCCAACATATTCCTGACTTCAATCGACACACCGGGCACATCAACCTCCAAAGCGCTGATGGCAGCAACAATGGCAAGAGCATCGTTGAGCCGTTTACGCACACCAGCCAACGCGTCCGGCTGATTGGAAAATCGCTCAAATGCCGGAGCGAAGCGTTGTTCAAGGCCAACGATATCTTCACCGGAGACAAGCTTGTCAGCGAGATAGACCAGAGCGATTTCATCAAGTCGCCGATATCCATTTGCCAAGGCCATATGCTGCCCGACTATGTTATAAAGCGCGGGAAATCCCCATTCGGCGAGCAATTCCGCTCCGACAGAAGCGTGATGAGGTCGACCCTTTGCGATATCATGCAACAGGGCTCCAGCTGTGATCAGTCCAATGTCCAGATCCTGCTTATGTTCTTGAAGTTCAATTGCCAGTAAACTGGCCAGTTTGGCGACAGCCTGCCCATGACGACGGACGGATTGGGGCGCACCAGCCGCATCAAACAGGGCTACACATTCACGCTCATCCGGCAAATGATGGTTTTGAAGAGCCGCCAGCTGTTCGGCGTGCTCTTCGGGATAGTCCATGTCCCTGAGGCAACCGGTATCAAATACGGCGATTGTTTCCGACACATGGCGCGACAGGATCGCGGCGGCACCTCCCTCTTGTCCATCCCCAACCAGCAGATCTTCAAAGAGGCCCCTGGCGATGAAAGGAGGGTGACCGATAAGGCCATCAAAAACAGGATGAACCAACAAAGCATCAGCGTGGCGTGCTTTTGCCATTACTCGCTTCAGAGTGGTCGGCCTGACAAGCGGAATATCAACTGGCATCAACAGACAGCCGGGCACCGTTTGAGGCAAGGATGCAATGCCAGCCTTGATAGAACTGAACATGCCCCTCTCATAATCTCGATTATACACCGCTACCGCACCGAGACTCTCGACATGGGAACGGATCTCCTCGGCTTTATGCCCGATCACGACATGAACAGGTTCGGCTCCGGCTTGGCGCGCCACCTGCACAACATGACTAAGCACTGTACCATCCCCAAAGGGCAACAGCGGTTTGAAAGCCCCCATGCGCGAAGAAAGCCCGGCGGATAGAATGACAGCCGCAATTGGTGCTTCATGTTTGTTTTTCAATGCTGGCCTTTCAAGCGTGTCGATTTGAGCAAGATCCATCATGACAAGAACCCCAATGCGCCAGTGTCCTCGCAGGTCTCACTTCCGCGTGGCGGGTGAGCGATATCGACGTCATAGCAATTGAGTATTTCGTTGAGTTTCTGCCAGCTTTCAGCGATAAGGGCAGGGCAACGCTGGGCCTTCAAATTCATGTCAAATTGCATGATGTCGCTACAGTTACAACCGCCATACTCCTCTGTGCATCGATGTTTGAACCAACCACCGAACTCTTCAAGAATATCGACAAAGCGACTGTCTTCACTTTCATCCTCACTGGCCTTACCCGCCAGCATACCAACAACGCAACAACCAGCAGAAAGAATGCCGCAAGTCATGCCCTGTCCCATGCCAACCGCAAGGCCAGACATGGCGCGCACTAGATCCGGATCCTGTCGTCCTGCCGCTTCCAATGCCAGCATCATCATGATGTGACTGCATTTGAGATCGGCGAGCAGCAGCTCGGCGACGCGAAAGGAGTATTCAGTCATGTTATTGCCTCCTGACTGTTGGCCCGATTGGCATTGGCCGGACGATCAACCGGCTTGACCGCAATGGCCATGTAGTATCCGGGCTTCAAGGCATGCATCTGGGCACTGGTTCGGTCATCTCCCCACAAGGCGTCAAGGGAACCAAACCGAAAGATGAAACGGGCTACAAAGCTGCGCAGACATTCAGATCTGTCTTCAAAATGCAGCAGTTGAAAACCTGCCGTTCCGATAGCCTTCCTCACTTTATCCGCCGACAAAAGGCGGATCGCTCTTTCATCCGATCCGGACATTTCCGGATTCCGGGCATATACATCGCACAGGGCTAGTTTGCCCCCTGCTCGTAACACCCTGAACCATTCTGCCAGGGCGGCCCTGTGATCCGGCATGACTGTCAATACGCATTCGGATAGCACCCCGTCCATGACTCCGCTATCAATCGGCATGGCTGAACCACTGCAGCAGATCAGATCCACGTCGGGGAACAAATTGCGGGCCATCGCGAGCGGGGCCGCGTCCGTGTCGACACCCACTACGTTCAATCCGCGACGGATCATGACCCCCAGACTGCGCCCCTGCCCACATCCCACATCGACCACACGGTCTGCGATAGCAAAGCCAGCCCGATCAAGAAGCTCGCCAGTCATCAACAACCCACCAGGGCTTATTGGATCGCCATTTCTGTCCGTGACAAGACCATAACCAAACAAACCCGCACACCCACTTGCATGCTGTCCCACAGCCTGTCTGGAGACCGCCTTCATCTCCCCATTAGGACCGTTGATCTTCATTTGTCCTCCAAAGCCTGTTCGACTTTCAACATGCGGCCATAAGCCAGATCTTCAGAAATATAAACAAAGCCGCATGTCGGACAGACGGGCAGATCCACCGGAAATGTCTGCCCCATATAGCTGGCAATGACCTTGCCTTGCTGGAGCGGAGTATCACATCTCACACAGAGTAGATCGTCCAGCTGCGGGGTCTCTTGTTCCGTGGGTGAAGTCATTTTTGCACCTCCACATCCATGCGATGCCCATAGGCGCGATGAATGAGCGCCCCCTCATCTGTAAGTTCATATTCCACCCAGGTAGTCACCGGCCCCGTACGCAGGGTCGCGATCATATGCCCGCTTTTCCTGTCCTTCAGTTTCTGGCCTGATGTTTCCGCATGTGCCACAACCGCGCGCACTTCGTCGTCAAGGATCAGCTTGCGCTCCATATCAGCCCGGAGGTCATCTGAAATCAGGATGATCCACTCAGGATCTTGCTCTTGCATGCTTTCCCCCCATAGTTCACGCAGCAATCTGGCCTTCAAACGGGCTCTATTGTCCCGACGATTGGAAAACCCTGGATCTGGACGGGCAGCCGGATCGGCTCCATCATCAGACGGAAACAGAAAGTCGAGCAGGTGGGCAGATCTCTTCCCCCGTCGGGCAAAATTGTCCCGGCACATGGCACAATAGGCCAAATAATCCTCGGAACGCTCCGCTGCTCTTTGATCAACAATGGCGTCCGCTACCTCACGATTGGCAAAGGATACCAGACCGCCATAACCGCAACAGGTCGTCTTTTCCGGACCAGAAATCTCTCGTATCGTAAGCCCGATATCCGTAGCTAGGGAACGCACCGCAGTATGGATTTCCGACTCGTGACGGCCAGTGCAGGGATCATGAATGGCAAACACGGAGCCATCAGGCATGGCCCTTGCTTTTGTTGGCAACGGGCTTTTCGCGAGCAAAGGCCAGAGCGACCGCAATGGAAGGTCTGGCATGGTCTTCTTGAACATGGACAGACAGGTCGAGCAGGCCGTGATGATCTCCGGCTTGCCACAGGCCTCCCAGCTCACACGTAAATGTGCCACCACCTCCTCATGCAGTGCTGTGCGTCCAGCCCAGTAGGCAGGCGCACCACAGCAATCCATCATCAATCCGACCCCTCCAGACAATATTGCTCCAAGATGCAGATAAAGCCCTTGCACCTGATCAGGAGCGGAAGCGGCCAACTGGCAACCGGGAAAGAAAAGATAAGCACTTTTGTCATGGCCGGGTTGGTGGCGCATAAAGGCAGAGCGATACGATCGGCTGTCGGCCATGTCACGCAAAGCGAAGTCGTGATGGGAAGCGGGCATGTGGCCGCTATCGACCATCTCACGACGGGCTTCAAGGCAGACATCCCCCATAGCAAGATCAGTCGGGCACACCGTTTCGCACAAGCCGCAGAGCGCGCAGCTGTCAATCATCCGGTTGGCCTTCCGGTTACCCATGACAATGCTGAGATTGTTATGAATCTCTCGCACCGCCCGCTTGGGATAGGTCTTGTAGTGGGCAAGATAAGCGCAGGCCTTTGTGCACTCCAGGCAATTACACGGAAAACACCGTTCTGCCTCTGCTATGGCTTCATCGGGGGTGTACCCCATTATGCCGTTCGCAGCCTCGACGGGAGGAACGGACTGGTATGCATTGATATTGACATAAAGGCAAGAGGTTGCCGCAGCCGTGCTATCTCGATTTGCCATCAAGGAAGCCCCTTGCAGGAACCTGTCTATGGAACCGGCGGCCCGCCGTCCATCATAGATGGACTGGACAGGTGAATAGGCCTCGCCCAACGCTCCATGATGGCCACCACCAAAGACTTTAGGATGGCTGGTGGCGCGGCTTTCGGGATCGATCTCGATGCGCCCATTGTCACTCAGTTGAATGGCCGGTGCAAAGGCCGTTGCGACCCCGGGACCAAGAGCAAGCAGAACGGCGTCATGGCCTTCAATCAGGCTTGCAAGCCCCAGCGGCCCCTCTCCGCCAGTCACCCGACTACGGCAGCGAATATCGACCCCGAGCGAAGTGAGGCTGCCCAGATCAAAAGCAATAGCAGAAGGCGGAAGAATGGCGGGGTCATAATCATGATGCAATCGTTGGAGCGGATGGTCGTCCGCTTCCAGAACGGTGATCCTGTGACCCTTCATAGCCAGATCGAAGGCAGCTGTTAGCCCCGACAGCCCGGCCCCCACGATGGCAATCTTTTTGGGTTTGGCAATTCTTTGTGCCTGCCGACGCAAAGTGGAACAGGTTTCCTCGACAAGGGTCCTCTCAATCTGAGAAATACGGACTGCCCCACCGGCTTCTGCCCGACGGCACCCTTCTTCACATGGATGGTCGCATATATGTCCGAGAATGGCAGGAAAAGGCACATAGCGGCAATAAAGCGCAAATGCTGCGGGAAAATCCCCTTCCTTAACCTTTGTCAACATTGATCTGACATTGACGCGCAGGGGACAAGTCACCTCGCAGGCAGGAGGTTGTTCCTCAATGCATCTTGCTTCCAGAAGCTTTACCTGATTGCTATCCATTTCGATGCCCCGTTCATCGGTCTCTATTGGCGGGCCCGAAGGATCCGGGCACAACCAGTTTGATGTCAGAGGAGCAGGGCCGGATAAGAGGCATACCCGGTCCCGCGCCCACCAGAAGCATGCATGGCATTGTAAAAGAACGTGCCATGCTGCTCCGTTTCAGGCTCAGGCCAGCTCTTTAGGGGCTTTTTCCCTTGCTGCCTTTGCTTCGAGTTCTGTTCTGATAATTTCCGGAAGGGCCGGAACGCGGAAGATACGAACACCACAAGCATTGTAGATGGCGTTCAGGATCGCCGGATGAGCAGCGGTCAAAGGAGCTTCCCCGACACCTGCAGCGCCGAATGGTCCATCAGGACGCGGCGTTTCCAAATACAAGATCTCGATATCATCCGGGATATCCTTCGGATACGGAATACCGCAATCCATCAGATTGGTATGAAGCTCCAGATCCTCGAAATCTTCGGATAGGGCCAGCCCGATCCCCTGAGCCAGACCACCATAGATCTGGCCATCAACGGTTGCCTTGTTGATGATCGTGCCGACATCGACCGAGGTGGTGAATTTGACCACCTTGACTTCACCGGTTTCAACTTCGACCTCGACCTCAGGCATGAAGACTTCATACATATAGATTGGGAATGGATCGCCCTGACCGGTTTCAGACGAGCAGTCTGTGCAAGCCGCAGCCACCCAGTTACCGTCATAGACAAGCGGAATGCCATCGGCGACCATTTCGTCATAGGTACGATAGCTACCATCCTCTTTTCTCATTGCATTGAGCAGCATTTCTGCTGCAACGCGGGTTGCGTTACCAGTAAAGACATTGGAGCGGCTGCCACCAGCAGGACCTGAATTCGGGCCATTGGTATCATTCATGACCAGAGAAATCTGTTCCGGTGTAATGCCTGTAGGACGTAGCACTTCATGCGCCATGGTCAGCGTACCAAGGTCAGCCCCCTGTCCGTGATCTTCCCAAGCATTGTAGATGGTGACGCCATCCTTGGTCAGTTCTGCGCGGGCATTGGAGCTGTCCGGTCCATCCAGACCGCAGCCATAGATGCCCAGAGCAATACCGACGCCACGTTTCACCTCATCGGTAGAAAGCTCTGCGCAGCGTTTCTTGGCTTCTTCATATTTCGGCCGCAGCATGTCAAACAACTGAGGCAGAACCAGAACCTCGGGTTTCTGACCGGTTGGTGTGGTCGAATTTTCACCGTAAAGGTTTTTATAGCGGAACTCGAACGGATCCTCGCCCATCTTTTCAGCCAGAATATCAATGGCGGTTTCAGATGCTAGGAAGGCCTGAGGAGACCCATAGCCTCGGAAGGCCGATCCCCATGCATGGTTAGTTGCCACGGTAAGTCCTTTGCCGCGGATATTCTCTAAATGATAGCCCGCCCCTGTAAACTGGGCCTGACGCAGGGTAACCAGATCGCCAAACTCGGAATAAGGACCGTGATCAAGCCACCAGTCGGTTTCCATGGCGGTTAGCTTGCCATTGTCGTCACATCCCAATTTGATATTGATGTTAACCGGACTGCGTTTGCCGGTATAAGTGATGTTCTGGTACTGGTCATAAACCAAGGATACGGGCTTGCCGGTGGCTAGAGCTGCGGCTCCCAGAAGGGCTTCCATGGTCGGAGAGAATTTATATCCGAAGGTACCCCCGGTCGGGTTCTGGATCAGGCGCAGTTTTTCCGGCTCAAGACCAAGCCCCGGACAAATCATGGCATGATGCAAATGCACGCCGATGGATTTTGACAGGATGGTCAGAACGCCATCATCATCCACATAGGCTTCACCGCAATCCGGCTCCAGATGCAGATGCGGCTGACGGCTGCAATAGGTGGTAATATCAACAAGAGCGGAAGAGCTGGCCAACAGCGGCTTGGTGTCTTCGCCTTTGACAACACCCTGTTCATAGTAGGCGTTTGGTGTGCCCGGGTGGATTTCAATGGCATCCGGAGCCAGAGCAGCAAAGCCAGACATATAGGCTGGCAGGGCCTCGACATCGACCTTTACCTTTTTGGCCGCTGCACGCGCATGGTCTTCGGTATCCGCCGCCACGATGGCGATGGCGTCACCGAACTGGAAGATTTTTTCCTTGCAAAGGATCGGACGATCCCATCCATCACCCTTATTATCGGGGAAGGTGATAAGCCCTGTGATTGCGTTACGTCCCTTGACATCTTTCCAGGTGATGACCTTTTCAACACCCGGCATGGCCTCGGCTTCAGCAGTGTCGATGCCTTTGATCAAGCCATGCGGAATTTCGGCCTGAACCAGCGCCAGACGCAACGTGCCTTCAGGCATACGTAGGGCAATATCCGCACCAAAGTCCCATGTACCAGTCACCTTGGCTTCTGCCGACGGGCGGATATGAGAAGTCCCCAGAATAGAACCGTCTTCTTTCGGTTTCGGCATAATTTGGGCAACGGTCTTTTCACCACGCATGACGGCAGCGGCATCCATCACGGCATCAACAAGGGGCTTGTAACCTGTGCAACGACAGAGGTTGCGGTTACGGTTAAACCATTTGCGCACTTCTTCCCGCGTTGGATTGTTGTTCTTTTCCAACAAAGCCTTTGATGACATGATAAAGCCGGACGTACAGATACCACACTGGGCGCCACCATGTGTCATCCATGCAATCTGGATAGGATGCAGATTACCCGGCGTACCGACGCCTTCGATTGTCGTTATCTTTGCGCCTTCAGGCACATCACTCATTTTCTTGATGCACGATCTGACCGGCTTATCATCAATGATTACAGTGCATGAACCACATTGACCATCATCACAGCAAACCTTGCAGCCGGTCAACATCATCTGCTTGCGCAATACATCAGCAAGAGAGGCCTGTGGTTCGGCAACGACCCAGCGGTCCACTCCGTTGACGTTCAGTTGTATTCTCTTCATCACTCTTCTCCTAATCCTGCGGTTGGAAGCCTCCATCCGCCTGCTGATTCCCGAGTTCTAGGCACTGGCGTGCGCTAGCTCCTCCCCATCTTCGGTCCCTGAATTGGCTGTTAGGTACAAATCACCTATGGTCCTCGATTGTACGACCAATCCTTCAGCGCCCCGGACATGAGCAATCATTTGGGCAACCACCGAAACGGCGATTTCCTCGGGGTTGTCGGCACCGATATCCAATCCCACCGGTGCGCGAACTCGACTAAGCTGTTCGGCTGAAATTCCGGCCTCCAGCAATTTGCTATTGATCGTGCGGATCTTGCGTTTGGAGCCAATCATGCCGATGTAGCTCACTGGCGTTTTTACCGCCCAGGCCAGTACGTCCTTGTCGCAAATATGTCCCCGCGTCGCGATGAATATTATCGAGCGTGCATTCGGCTCAAGCTCCTTCATCATCTCCTGCCAAGGCCCCGCAAGGGTCTTCACAGCAAAGGGAAAGCGCTCCGCATTGGCAAATTCGGCTCGGTCATCGATCACCACAACCTTGTAACCGACGCGATGGGCCAGTTCGGCTGTCACCAACCCTACATGGCCGCCTCCGAACATGTAGAGCGTTACTGCGGGTAGAAAGGGTTCGACGAAAATGTCGAGGCTCCCCCCGCAAACCATGCCGCTGTCCATCAGGGGATTGTCATGCAGGTTGAAAGAAACCAATTCCGACTTCCCATCCTCCATGGCCTTGATGGCCGCTTCGATGATCTTTCCTTCTGCCAGACCTCCCCCGACTGTTCCCACGATCGTGCCATCGGCGCGGACGAGCATTTTCGCTTTGTCCGACGCGGGAATGGATCCGTTTGTGGTAACGATCGACGCCAGGGCACATGGGCGCCCAGCCTCATTCTCCCTGATCAATTCCTTGAACACCTTCATTGCTCTCGCCTTTCAAAATGGCCCTGATGCACCCCTCTGAACCTGCCTCCGGCTGGTCTTTCTGAGCCAACCGCTAGAAGCAAGAAAACGTATGGTTTCCCCCTCCCCGACAGCCAGTCCAGCGAAGGCAGGTCTGTAGGAAACATCAAACGTGATAGACAGCACCCGACTGGCAGACCTCAACGCATTGCGGTTCATCGAAATCGCCTTCGCATTCCTTGCATTTGCTGGCGTTGATGGAATAGAGCTTGCCTTTGCGGGTGATGGCCTTGTTCGGACATTCATCGATGCATGCACCACAGGCTTCACAGATGTCCTGATCGATTGCATAAGCCATTTTTTCTCCTCTCATTTGTCTTTGGCAGAACCGGCCTGCCGGTCCGCCGCTATGGGGAACACTCCGACCAGGTATTGGGCCGGAATGTGCCTGATCTGTATTCCCCGCTGTATCCTCCCTTGTTGTTGCAAGATGTAGCGGGGCATGCCTCAGCGTTCCGTGCAGGAAATGCACGGGTCGATGCTGTTGACGATGATCGCGATGTCGGCGACTTTGGCGTCCTTCAACATGAAGGTCAGAGCATCCCAGTTGGGATAGCTCGGAACGCGCCATTTCAGCCGCTCCGGTTCTGGATTGTCATTTGTTTTCAAGTAGTAAACCAATTCGCCCCGGGGAGCCTCGGTGCGGGCGATCGCCTGCCCTGGCGGGATATAGGGATCGCCGCCTTCGTTGATCGGCCCATCGGGCAGATGATCGAGGCATACCCGCAGGATCTCGATCGAATTGATGGCTTCCTGAAGGCGGATCATGGCCCGCGACCAGACATCACAGCCATCCAGCACAGGAACCTCCACCGGCAGACGATCATAGACATGATAAGGCGCAGCCGTTCGCACGTCATACTGGATGTCGCTGGCTCGGGCCACCGGACCGACAACACCACAAGCAATCGCGTCTTCGTGGGTGAGAATGCCAATCCCTCTGGTCCTGCGCAAAATGGAACCATTGGTGCGGTAGGTTTTTTCCAGTTCGCGGACATCGGGTTCGATCTTGTCTAATGCAGTCCGCATGAAGGCAATGGCCTCGTCATCCATGTCGCATCGGGTGCCGCCAAGGCAGTGGGCCCCAAGATCCATGCGGTTGCCATAAACGGCTTCCTTGAGGTCCTGAGCCACTTCGCGCACCTGCATGGCATGCATAAACAGGGCTTCAAATCCGACGAGATGAGCCAGAATGCCCACATTGAACAAATGGGAAGCTACACGTTTGACCTCACCGGCGATGACGCGCAGATATTGCGCCCGTTCCGGTACTTCCACCGCGCCGATGGTCTCAGCGGCCATGGCGAGGGCCTCGGGGTGACTATTTGAACAGAGCGAGCAGATGCGCTCGGTCAGGATCATATTTTGCAGCAGGGTACGTTTGGTCGCCAGATACTCCACGCCGCGATGTACATGACCGGCATTGAGTTCAACATTTTCGATCGTCTCACCCTTGACCGAAACACGGAAATACATTGGTTCTTCAAGCGCCACATGCAGGGGCCCAACGGGAATTTTATAGCTGCTGGCAACAGTATGCTCTGTCATGCTCATGCCTCCTTGGCTGCGGCCATGACCCGTGCCCATAGCTCATCGGACGTGGACGCATTTGCCATCTGGGAGAAAGGGATCAACCGGTCTAGGACAGCCCCTTCGATGCTCTCGTCAAGGAACAGGCGTCGCGGGTCCGGATGGTTGGCGATGGTGACGGAGTAGATCTCCATGATCTCCCGTTCCGGCCAGTCGGCCGAGCGGAACAAGGGCGTGAGGGAGGCTATGGAACCGCCAGCGGGGAGAAAGGCTACGACATTCACATAGTCTCCACCCACGTCGAAGTGATAGACCAGTTCATAGGATGTACCGTCTTGCGGCGTACCGCCAAAGCTCATCGATTGTTCGGGTAGATGAGCTTCGGCTTCTGCTGCTCCTTCATCCTCCTCGTCATGTTCCTCCTCTTCTTCTTCGGGAGCAGGTGGTTTGTTGGCGGTGACCATGGCCAGCCGCGCGTGATAACTGCGCAGACATTCTCCCACGGCGGACAGATCGTCCCTATCGGCGAGTTCGCACCACATGACCGAGACGCCATGGTCGTCGGTCGAGGTCGTCAGGTTGACGCCGTGTGGCGCGGCTGCAATCAGACTGGTTTCAAAATTTTCAGGAAAACGTGTCATGACCGGCTCTTTCTTTCTCTGAGATATTTGCCCCGACATTTCGGACAGAGCGAACGGAACTCGGCGACTTCTGCTTCGCTGAAGCCTGAGATCTTATTAGCCGGAGCTGCTGTATAGAGAGCCGGCTTGCCACAGCTTGGGCATTCGTGACTTGGAATCACTCCATGTTCGACCATGCTGAATTTGTCTTGCTGGGCATGGGCCAGATGCCAGTCCTGTGTTTGGTGAATGGCGTTCGTCGGGCAGTGAAATTCGCAGTTGCCACAGAAAACGCAGCTGTCATGCCAGCAATCAAATTCCAGACCATTGGCGGTCTTGGTGAAGCGAATGGCACCTGCCGGGCAGACCTTTTCGCATTTGCGGCAACCTTCACAGGTTTCAGGATCAAACTCGATCTTGCCACGGAAGCGTTTGGCAGTTGGCGCAGGCTCGAAAGGGAACGGGTCTGTGAAGGGCCCCTTTATCAAATTGTGCGCGAATAATTGCAGAAAATTCATATCTCTTGCCCTCCTCACATCCGCTCGCGCCAGATCTCGATTGCCTTGGCAACACCTTCAATGATGGCTTGAGGGCGTGGCGGACAGCCGGGAACATTGACGTCAACGGGGAAATACTGGTCGATTGGTGCTTTCACCGAATAGCTTTCTCGGAAGATGCCACCAGAGATCGGGCACACGCCAACCGCCACCGTGACCTTGGGATCAGGGATCTCGTTGAAAACCACCATCGCGGCGTTCATCACCTTGGTTGTCAGTGGTCCGGAAATCAGTACGATGTCAGCATGGCGTGGAGAGCCGCAATATTAAATCCACTTCTTCTGGGTTCCAAATAGCTGAAGAATTATTGGGTTTTGGCAGATCCTCATTTGACTCCTCAGGGATTATCGGAACCATTGGCTGTGTCTGTATTTCAACATTGTGGAATTCTCTTGGAGGAGCATTTGTCGTTGTGACTGAGGGGGAGAGGACAACCTCGTGGAAGAATATAGTGGGCTCTGCCCTAGACCTACGGGAGAGAGCACTAATTTGGCTGGGATTAGGTGGCACGCCAAACTGGCACTCAAATTGCGAGGGGCCAGTTTCAGCAAAGCGGGGGATTCTCTGGGTTTCCGCTCCACTGATCGGAGCTCCATAAGAAAGACTGGAGAAATAAGTGCCAAGATCGGCATACATGCGGCCAATGCGATCCACTAGAGGGGCCAGTTGAGCCGCTCTGAATCTTTTTAACTTCACATCTTCTCCTTCTTTGAATTCCTCTTGATTCTTTGAAAGT
>NZ_CAUVYE020000032.1:0-8406 GCF_963556055.3 uncultured Cohaesibacter sp.
AAAGGAGAAATTTCCTGCGGCAAGACACCATGGGATCGGGCAAAGCGATCAAACAGCAGTCTCCCCCAGCCATCCGGCAAGCTGTCATTGAACAGACCCGGAAGGCCGTCAAAGAGAAAGGGATCGAAGCTTGAAACACCACGCTTCAAAGGCAGGCGCAAAGGGGAAAGCTCTATTCCAACATCGATGAAAGAGGCATCATATTCGAAATAGATCCGTCTATCCCGAATGGCGAGGCGGCCAACAGAAATGGCATCATCGCCGAAATCAAGACCAACCTTGATTTCCCTGACTGGCTGAAAGTCTATCAATTAAGGCGCCCCCTCTTGCGTTTGAGGCCCGGTTCCGGCTTCAAGACGTCATCGATCGAGGCAAATTCTTCCGTCCGATTTTCCGTTGCCTCGATCACCTCTTCGATCCCGCCCACAACCATCAGGAGCTTGAGAAAAGCCTCAAGCGAGATTGAGCCGGTCTGTTCGAACTTCCGCAATGTCGGCAAAGGAACACCAGACCGATCAGCAAGACCGGCCTGTGTCAAATTCATACCAAGACGTCTTGCGCGGACATTGTCCCGCAGCTTCGTCTTACCCTTTGACGCTGTAACAAGTGATATCATATTGGTATCTGATCACCTAAATTTCTGTTATTGATAAAATAATATTATTTACACCACAAAGCAAGGCCTACTCTGGCCAGAATGAGACACGTTGAAAATTCAATCCCCACACCAATCGGCTCGCAGCCTCGATAGGCAGGACCGCAAGCCGAAATGGTAGAAAAGGAGGCATAAAATGGCAGACCTGTTTATCAGCATGGGCCATGACATAAGCGTGAGAAATTTAGGTATCGGTGCGTTCAGATGTCTAAAGCTGGCACCTGATGACGTGGCTAAGGTCATTGCCGATACGAGAGCATCTGGCGGAGAAATATCAGGATACTACAGGTTTGACTCTGATCTGTCTGATGATTGCATGAAGCAGTTCGATGAGCTGCTCCTCGCTTTTGAAGCCATCACGGGGACAAGACTGACCCGAAATGATTTCATGAGTGAGCCCGACGAAGATGGCGATCAATTCCCCAATCTCAACTATATGACAGCGGTCGATGAAACCTGCCGCATGCTGGTGGTGGGTTACTTCATCGAATTCATTCCGCCCTCAAACATGTCTCAAAAGGCCTGGAAGGAGAGTTTCATGGTTGCGCGGGATCATATGGATTTCTTTCTTATCGAACAGGTGATCTAAACGTTGGCCGCCAATAGCGATTAAATGCCGACCGAAGCAGCCCAGAAACCCGTGCATTTGCCGGATAATGGCTGTGAATCGGCGAGCAAACTCACGTTGTAATGTCGACAGGGAGCCCACTCAAATGGCGTTCTTCTTTCAAGGCATACCTTCCGGAGTCCGAGAAGCCTTGTAAGAAGAAATGGCGCAGCTTCTGAAACTATGAAAGCTGGTTATATGGAATGAAGCGCCAATGATCTGCATCGTGGTGGCTCTTCACGGGCGAATTCACGAGCAACTCTTTCCATCGCACGGTTTCGTGGCAATTCGCCGGTGCCGGGCTTTCAGTTACCAATCTTGACAGCTGTCAAGAATGCTTCACTTGCATTGTCGGCCCTTACCGGACACTCGCAGGTTGCCACAAGCCTCAAGGCAGCTTCCGCATTCCTGCCGTTCGAGCAAGCCGCAGCATTTTCAGTGGCCAGGTGACGGGTGAGCGGACTTTCGAGACATTTGTTTGATGTCGCTGTTGGAGTAGCGCCACGTAGCATAGTGACGTCAAGCTCCTGCTAGTTGCCATCACATGAAACATGATACGAATCTGGACCTCTCGAACTGCCCGGCCTTCGTAGCTGACAAGCTGCTATGAAAAGAGCGTTGAAATCCTCTTTTGGTCCAAGTGCGTATTGTACGAATGCCTTGATGGATTTGCTTTCTCGATCAACATCTGAGGTACGATCGAGTTTGCTACGTCCAGCGTACCAAATGGCAATCAAGTTGGCGCTGATGTGAGTGGCAGCAAAACACATGTTTGCGTCATGATCACACCCAATTGTGGTCTCTTCACTCTCGATGTGCATCGAATTGAGTAAATCAGACATCCGCCCTCCTCCGGCGAAACTATGATTGTCAAAGGCTTCCAATCTTCTGATGTCAGCCAGGTAGATCCGACGTGGGAGAGCCTGTTGAAGTGGTGCCCAAGGATTGTCGCAAACAGAATTGGACCACTCCCGCCTTAGATGGCTGCAAATTCTTTCTAAGCCTCTACCAAAATCATCCCAGCCGTAGGTCCCAATAATGACCTCAAGTTTCCCCAATCTTGGGGCGGTCTGTGGATTGCCCGCTGCTGCTCGGAACACGTTCAATCGATCCTTTGCTGCATTGCGATCCCGTTTCTTGTTCAGTGAGAATGATGGTCCACCCCCCGTATATCCAGGCAGTGCAATATAGGGCAGCACTAGAGGCGTATCCCCAACTATCACGTGAGCATCGGACGCCAGGAATTTGATATGCTCATCCGAATACCTTTTTGGCGAAGGTGAGCATGATACGGATGTGGCAACTATCAACAACAAACAGGGTAGCAATATGGATAGTTTGTTCGGGCAATGAACAGAATGTTTGCAAACGTCAATGGACGTCACCTGAAAAACTCCACGTTGGGCGAACATTTAGCTAACCTGACAGAATTCGAAAGTAGGTACTCTAGCAACCAGTAAGGTGGCAGCATTAAGAATTCGCTGCCTGAAATTGCATTAGTCGCAATTGGGTTAACACGGCCTTATTGTCATGGTCACAAAGGGCTCCAAGCAGTCTGGTGCAGCGCATCACCAATGGAATGCGATCATCCAGGCAGTGAATAGCAGTCGCGGCCCATACCGGGCATTCGCAGGTAGCCACAAGCCGCAAGACAGCCGACATTTCTGACGTTCACGCACGATGCATGGATGTGAACGAGGGGTTCTATTATATTGGTTTTAAGATATAACCCGCGAATGGGATTAAATTGTATGGACGATCGCCAAGTCCTTCTTTGATGGCCTGTTCTTTTTCAGAGGTGGCGATCAAGATCTGATGATGCTCAGATCTCTCTTTGGCCGACTGTTGAAAAAGGCTCGTGAGATTGACCGGATCGGCTGCTTGTTGCCCTGGTTCATCGAAGACCACCAACCCTGAATGGTTGGTGTTATAATGTTCATCCAATTCTAGAAGAGACAGATAGTAAGACCATTTCAAACGGATGCCATCACTCGCAGATGCTTCGAAGCCGATATCTTTCTCGATTTCACCACCAGAATCCTTATCGTATACAAGAACCTGCGGGCGAAAATTGTCCCTTGCTAGAGTAATTTCGGAAGGTGGGAAAGAATGAAAATCAAATGTCTTCAAGTGGTTTTGAACTAGGGATTGAAGTCGAGATATCTTGCTCTTGTCTTCATGAGAAAAATCGTCGCCAGGTCGCAGACTTTTGAGCCGGGCGGAGAGTTTCGCCCATTCTTTCGCTATGGCGACCAGTTCGTCTACGAGACCGTCCGCGCGCTCTTGCATTTCCTCCCACTGCGCCAAGCGGGCCTGCAACCGAACCGACCTTTCGATTGTCGTTCTGCTCACGCTGGAAGACGGGCGTACAAGCGCGCGTTTCAGGCTACGCAATTCGCCTTGTGCGTCTTTGTATTCCTGCTCAATTGAGCAACCTCTCAATTGAAGTTCGCCAAGCCTTTCCTCGGTGGTAGCAAGCGCTGATTTGTACATAAGCTGCTGCGACTTAATGAAAGCTATATTTTCATCTAGGGCCATCGCTCCTGAAGAGCTTGGAGGAAGGAGTTCCTGAGTCAAATGCTGATGGCAGGTCGGGCAGCTTTCAAATGCTACAGTGTCGGTAACCTCTGATCCAAGTGCCATCAGTTTCTCGACATCTTGATGTCGTTTCAGGTCGATAATCAAGCACAGCAAGGCGCTTTTTCAACGCTTTGTTCTCTTCAAGAACCGTATGGAACTCAGTTCTTGCGACTTCGAACATTGCTCCTAGTTCATCGTATCGCAACTGAGCCACTTCAAGGGCTTTTTGTGTACTGACCTCGGCTTCCTCCGTCGAGACAAGCTCGATGTTGTTGAGTTCTTCGATTTCATTCTGAAGTTCTTTTGATGCAACCTCTAAAGGTAGCCACTCACCATCTACGAAAACTTCCAATGAAATATCAGCTTGATGTGAGAATTCGGCCGTAGGTGTTTTTGGGCACACCAATAAATCTGATCAGGTCGATGCCACCTCGCTCCAGCACACGACCGCTTGTCGTTCCAGTCACTTTCTAGGAATCCAATGCGCTTGTTCAGTTCGGCCCTCTCTCTACGCACCCTTACCTGCATCAAGGTTCAGGACGAACTCGAGGACTCTTCTGTTGATGTCCTGTATTCGGAAATGTGTTGGTAACGGCCCTTGAACTGTGGACCAGCCACGCTTCTGTTCCACAAAGAACATTGGAAATAGGGTTTCGAGGTACAAGGGGCACTCAGTCCCATCAAACCTAGGTACATTCGGCAACTCCCACCCCAAAAAATCAGCTAAGTAGTGATGAAAACCACTCTCTCTCGTGGCTGATCCGGGATCATGAACAAAGAAGTCTCGCTGCCTTTCTTTTGCCGGACTATTTTTCTCGGCTTCGCTATTTGACCATGTTGAAATGAGTTTTGGGTCGGCGTCCCCAACGATGCTTCTACGGATACGGAGTTTTTGGTCATTGTGGTTGCCAACTTCAATCTCGACATAGGATTGAAGCACTTCCTCATAGGGGGCATCTTTGGTCGCATGAATTCGCTCCCGCATCGCAAATGGCAATGGAACAGACAAATTCGCACTCAATGAACGCTCCAAACCCAAAACATAAATAATGGCCTGTAGGCAGGTTGACTTACCAGAAGTGTTGTCCGCTTGGACAATGTTAAGGCCGGGAGTAAAATCTAAGTCGACCCCATATACGGTTTTTGCTGTAATCGATCTCAGCTTCAACGAACAAACTTGGATCATGATGGGGCCCTATTTGCAAGGAGGATTTTGGTCACAAAACCCTCTGTTATCCTGCTCGAGAATTCCTGGAGAAATTCTTTTTCAGCCACAAAACTACCATCGTCATTCTCGAGCTTCTTTGCGACCTCTTTTCCAGTCTCAGTAAGGCAAATCGCAGCCTTCCCGTTGGCAACTCGCCATTCAGCAAGTTGCCCACCTGTCATCAAATCTACATTTCTCCCAAAGGCTGGCTCTACACGCATCCGCCACTCAATCAGAGCAGTTTCGCCGCGTATGATTTTTACTCAGTTTTTCTCTGGACTGCTCAGAGCGAAGTGCGTCATTCAGCAGGTTAAGCTTCGCTAGGGACGCTTTCTTTCCACGTGAACTGTTCAGCATCAAAAGTGTTAGGGGTATGCGCCAGCCAATTCGAAGGTCGCCTGGAACTGGTGACGGCTTTCGCTCGAACGAAAAGCTCCGGTCTGTATTTAACTCAATCATCATTATGTATTTGGCTCTTCAAAATCCAGAGGGCATTCAATCAGCCACGTTCCGACTTGACCTTGGGAAATAGATGTTATTTGTTTTTCAGATAGCCCAGGCACTTGGCTTCTTAGTGCGCGACCTACGCGATCCATAGATGAATTAATCTGCTGCGAAGCAGTGTCGCCTTCTGCACCAGCCATCTCGAGGCGGCTCTCCTCGGCGTCGATGCACTCTGTGGAAGCTTCCCAAAAATCGGGATACTCATCTCTAAGATCTGCAAGCACGTTCTCTCGTTCGACATGGGCATAGACGAAGCGCTTCTTTCGCTTTTCAGTTTTTGCGTCATCATCAAGGGGAAATGCTCGTTTGAGCTTCTTTTCGACTCTCTGATCGAGTTTGCTTTCTGCTTGCACCAATTGATCTGAGCTTGGTTTCTTAATAGGCAGGGGTACTCCCACAGCCTTGGCGCGGAGCTGTAGGTACTCAGTCTCGAAGTCCTCTTGGCATTGAACAAGTGCAAAGAAATCTGGTGCCAAAAAGGTCAATTCGGCTTCTTTTACCTCTCTGGCGACAGTTTGAACGTGAGAGATTACATCTTTGTTATCCAAGAATGGGCATAGCAATATCCAATTTGAGATTTTTTGGTCTCCAAGGATTTTAGATATCTTTTCCTTGTTTTTAATCAGCTTTCGCAAATCGCGCGCACCCTTTGATTTCATTGCGCTCGCAGCTTTTGCCACGTCTGATGTCTCTTCCGGCGCATAACTTTGATAACAGCAACCGTCTGTGGTGATAAATTCTAGGCCTGCGTCTCCCCCGCACCTTATCTGGAATGTCTTGTACATTTTGAGGAAGATGCCGCATCTGCACGAGTCGTTTGGAAAAACTTTGCCATTCTTTCCCGTCCCATGCGCGTCTAAACTTATGTGTCAAAGTATCACCACCACATCAACTTAAAGTAGCGCAATAATCGAAGCAATTCTTTCGAATGTCAAGATTTCAACTAGTGTTTAACGTAAGCTAACGATTTTATTCGCGCTGTCTATGAAGCCGCAACAAACGACCGACGCTATCGCTATTGGTGCCAGATCAGTTTGATCCACACGTGAATGTCCGCTGTGCTGAATGTGGGCGATTGCGTTGTTGCAGTGCCGTAAGTCAGCTCTCCGCCCACCCGAGACCTTGCTTTTGTTCGTGGCATCACATTCGTCATCATACTGTCAGGATGCTTCTGATGGATGTCAGGCACATTTCGTGACGTCATGACGAATAGGTTCCTTGTCATGATGGCTGGTAAGACAGGAGCGCAACGGATGCCCCGATTGCCATGCGACGGCAGACCGTCTTTGTGACAAATGTGATGAGAGCCTGATCGTCACCAGCGTCGTCAGCAATTTCCTGACCACAAAGCATGCAGCCGACCAATTGCGCATCCACATCAGCATGGCCATGATAAGAGCCACTAGTCTGAACATTCGCAAAGCATGATGGTCGGCGGGGTGTTCTGATGATTGTCATGACAGTCCTGACGGTTGTCATGAAAGCATGACGCAGAACAGGATAGCGGCATTTCGGTCATGCATTGGCAATCCGCCTTCACTTCCCGCCCCATCCATCCTGGATGGCGTATCAACGGCAGTTGCCTTTGACTTGACCTCGTCTGTGACGAACGATCCGTTTGATCCGGCTGTTCGCAGCAGTCATGTCGGGCTTTATCAATGCAATCAGACACCCGCCTCGAACCATCAGCACCAACGTGATGCTTGTCGCGGCTTTTGGTTCCAACGCGTCATTGATCAGGTGCGTTTCTGGCCGTCACAATTACCTTTTGATGCACGGACAACTGTCACGAACTGAGGCCAAACACCACCTGTAAAGCCATCTTCCAGCAGTAATCTGCATAATTTTTTTTGATCGCGGGAATTCTTTCTATTTCCTTTTTGGAAGGGCCTTCGCTCTTCCGGGCAAACCACTGATGTCTTGATTAGGAGAATAGAATGAACGATGGCACATCTCACCCGACCACCGGACAAGAACCAGATGATCTTTTCGGCACCTTTGCTGGTACACCGGTTTATCTGCACCAAATCGAAGCCGCACTGGCCCAACTGCCCGAAGCCTTTACAAAGCGATCATTCAGCGACGCTCTAGAAGGCGTAGGAGTAGATGCTGCTGTCGATAGAAATCTGGTGCGGGGCGTAATGCAGAAAGCCAAGGAGAAGGGCTTGATGCACCACAACAAGCAGTCCGATTTATGGGAAAAGGCCCCAAAGAGTTCACCGACACCAACTGCGTCGCCTGAGACAACCGATCTCCCCACCGTCTTTACCTCCTCTAAAACGCAGCCTCAAACAACGGCAACATGGCGAATAAGTTATTTGCAGGTCATTTGCACAATGATCTGGGTCGCATTGATGATCATCAATGCTCGATTAGGCCACGAGATCGGAGGGAACGATCCTGTAACAAGCTATACGATTATGGCTCTTATGATAATTTTGGACCTTTGCCGATCAACCGCAATTGGTGGCGCGCTACGATGCGTCAGAAACCACCGATGGTCCCTGGCCAGCCTCTTGGCTCTATACATCACCGTAGCGACCCCGATATCCATTCTTTCGACCACCACTCCTCTTATGCGTGCCTCTGCAGAAAGCGACGGACGAAGTGGATATGAGGGAAAAGCAGGCAGCCATCATTGAAGGATATATTATCACCTATAACAAGCAAAAGAGGGCTGCAGCGCTTTACCATGATGAATGGGAGACGGAATGTCGGCGCGATCGATGCGGTCCAAAGGCCGCAGAATATGAACGGCAATATAATCAAGCAGAAGCTATGGCAGCGACGGCCATTGAAGCAGCAAGAAAGGCGGACAGTCGCCACAAGGATTTACCGTCATCAGACGAAACG
>NZ_CAUVYE020000033.1:0-67098 GCF_963556055.3 uncultured Cohaesibacter sp.
GGATCGAGTTTTGCTGATATTCATTGCCTTCGATTGTTACAAACATCTCGTGCTCCATCGGCAAATCTGATGCCGACAGAGTGCCCCGAAACGGGACGTTTGAAAATTCGCATAGATGAAGGAACACATATGGCTTCACCCATATGTACGAAGGTCAAGTCCGTATGAGATGGAGCTTGATGGCCTTGGCAACCGCGTGGGGCATGTTCACGCAGTCAAGCTTGTGCCGCGCCGAGCGCATGTAGGTGCGGACAGTATGGTCTGAAATGCCGATGATCTTGGCAATTTCCTTGTGGTCCTTGCCCTCGGCTGCCCAATGAAGCGTTTCCAGCTCGCGACGACTCAGGGCCGGGATCGGGTCGCTTTCCCCGAACTGCTCGAAAACCGCCTTTTTATGCAGTGTCTGGGCAAGATCTGCCCAATCCTGCTTGTTGGCCTTGACGAGCTTGGACCAGTTCTTTTCATCGACCCTGGAATTGAGAGAGAGCAGGGCACGTCGCCCAACCTTGTCGGTGATGGGAATGGAATAGCCTTGCGCCCCAAGACCATGGGCCTGAGAGTCTTGCAGCATTTCCGCTGATGCGTCAGAGACGTCAATCGTCGACCAGTCAAAGGGCAGGCTTCGTCTCAGTCCCTCCAGGATGACCGGATCAACCTTGACATAACCCTTTGTCAGATATCGGGCAATCCACTCGGCGGGGTAAGTCGTGCGGACAAATGGATTGTCGATCTGGATTTTTCCCGTGATGGTCTGCGCCAAATGATAGGTGACATGACCTAGCTCGTACCGGTCGCGCAATAGAAAGACGGCCTGTTCAACACTCTCGGCATCCTGGATTTCGCTGAATGCGAGACCATAGATTTTTTCACCGCTTCTGGACGGATCAGGCATCAACTTTTTGCTCTCTTACGCTCAAAGGGGCTATTTCTACATGCATCATAAGCCGAATACACGCAAGCCCTATCCTTCCAATGGATGAGAATTCCTCGCAAAAACTATCGGGAGGGTCTCATCGCAAATATGCCGAGGATAGAAATGACGAGAAAAGAGGCGATCGGGATCAGGCCCAGATGACTTCAGCGTCAAGAATGTCCGGTATGGAATGCTGCATCGAGCTGCTGTGAGAGCTGTTGAGCAAGGTGAGCATGTCGTCCAATGGAATCGGGCGAGAAAAGAAAAAGCCCTGATACTGATCGCAGTGGTTCATCTGCAACCAGGCCAGTTGATCCACATTCTCAACGCCTTCCGCCACGGCTGTGACGCCGATCAGACGGCACAGGGACAAGATGAGATTGACGACCGAACTCTGGTCTTCGATCATATTGATGAAAGACCGGTCGACCTTCAGGCTGGAAATCGGATATTCCTGAATATAGGCCAGATTCGAATAGCCGGTGCCGAAATCATCAACAGCGATGGAGAAGCCTTCTCTTCTGAGATCGATCAGCACTGACTTGGCGTCAAATCCGACTCCCATCAACATGCTTTCCGTAATTTCGATCTCTATATATTTGGCCGGGCAATGGCTGCGCGCAAGCCCCATCTTGAGCCGACGTACGAAGTCGCTCCGCTCAAACTGTTTCGGCGAAATATTGATCGAAATCGGGAAGCAATGGCCGTTCCTTTGCAGAAACTGCTGGTCAAGCCCGACCTGTTCGATCAACCAGTCACCAACCTGATGAATAAGGCCGGTATCCTCCAGCGCTTCGATGAATTCGCCGGGCGAAATCAGTCCGCGTTGCGGATGTTGCCACCGGATGAGGGCTTCGGCACTGACAACCTGCTGGCTCTGACAGTCCACGCGGGGCTGATAGAAGAGCCGGAATTCTTTTCGCTCGATGGCTGCCAGCAGATCATTTTCCAGATTGCGTTTGGCAATGGCTGCCTTCTGCAAGGAGGGGCGATAATAACGATAGGTATCGCGCCCGCAATTCTTGGCATCATGCAGGGCCAGATCACAATGTTGAAGCAAGGTTGGCAGATCTGTCCCGTGTTCAGGACAGAGCGCAATACCGATGCTCGCATTGGCATTCACCAGATGGCCATCGGCATGGCACTCTGTGGTGATTGCGGTGAGAATGGCCTGGCACTGCTCGTCAAGCAGGAAACTGGATGTGAAGGGCGCAACAATGACAAACTCGTCGCCACCCAACCGCGCGATATGGGCGTCTTTGCCGAAAAAGCGCTGCAAGGATTTCGCGACATGCCGCAGCAGTGCATCGCCGGTAGAATGCCCCAAGGTCTCGTTGATCGATTTGAAGTGATCAAGATCGATCACCATGATGACCTGACGCTCTTCATTCTCGATCGCATCTTCAATGATCGCCGGATAATGCGAGTTGACATAATTTCGATTGTGCAGACCGGTAAGCAGATCGAAATGCGCCAGATAACGGGCTTTGGCCTCTTTTTCCTTCAGCTTTGTCACATCGGTTTCTGACAACATGAAAGCAGGTTTGCCGGTCGGACCGTCAAAACAGCGCATGATTGAAAGCTCATGCCAGCGTTTGCCTTCAGAGGTTTGAACCTGGCAGATCTTGGAGGCCGACTCGCTTTCCTGAATGCTGGAGAGAATGAAATGATAGTCCGAATCCTTGACAAAGCGCTGCTTGAGGCTGGGCAAGGCGCTGCCATACATCTTGTGAGCGGCCACATTCGAATAGAGAGGTTCGCCAGCGAGATCAAAAAGGGAAATCCCTATCTTGATGTGGTTGAGCGCTTCGGCGCTGCGAAGCTGTACCGGTGCTTCCTTCGATTCGGCAAGGGCTTCGATGCGCAGTCCCATGCGTCCGTCGGGCAGCTCATGGCCACAAATGGCGATGCGATAGGTCCGGGCAACCCCTTCGGGGTAAAGGGTCCACAGTTCGTGAAATGTACGATCAGTATCAGGGGTGTTGTTCTTGTATTGCTGAAGGCGTTCTTTCACGGCAGAGCTGATGTCGGCGCTCAAGTCACGCAGGCACAGTTCTTCCATAGAGTCCGCCTGCCACAAACGGCAAGCCTCTTGATTGGCCCAGACGACGCGAGAATTGTCTGCATCAAACACCCAAAGCGGGATTGTCAGCTTATCGATGTCTGTTGCGTTGAAAATTGCCCGTGCATCACCTTCAGGGTTAACCCCGATCATGATTCTCTTCCCAACAAATACTATCAGTTTCTGGCTTCTGATTTCGCCCGGTGAGTAACGACATGAATCGTCGCAAGGTCAGCAAAAAATAGGAATGAATAGACCCGTTCCCGCCTTTTAACCCTCCACTTGAATCCAGATCACCCACAAGTTGATCGCATTAAACGCCTTGAGCAGTAAATAATAGTTTAAGTTGCTAGTCTCAACTAACATAACGGAGCAAGATTTTGAGTTATAGATGTTTTTGAATGCAATAAAGTATAGTCAAAATTGCCAATAATTTTTTTAGAGCTGTCACTTGCTCGGTGAAATTGTAGCTGATTGTGGCGTTATTTTAGGCAATAATGACGAATTCGAGGAAATTGCAGTTGTGGTAAAGAAACTATTTCGAATTACAGCACCTGTGCCAAAATCAGAGCTGATTTCCGATATTTGTCCACTTGAGTGTTTCAACATCGACTGGATATTGAAAAATCCATTCTCTGCTGACCTTGTCCGGCTCGGCTCCTTTGCGCAAGTAAAACCGCCTTGCTCTGTCATTGCCGACAAGAACAGTCAAATACACATCTTGATATCCATTTTTGTCGAGATGATAAAAGCTCTCCCGCAGCAACAAACCGCCGATGCCCCGGCCCGTATTGGATGGATCGCAATGTAAATGGTCGATAAAGGGGCGGGGGCGACACCAGACGGATATGAACCCCAAAAGGGCTTGGCTGGCCCGATCTCTGGCCAAGAGGACGATATCATCTTTTCCGATCTTGCAACCCGCCCACAGTGCATTGAGGTCGTCCTCTACGCGGCTTTCCAGATAGGAGCGCGGCAAGTGGTTGCTGTAGGCGCTGCGCCAACTTGCGGCATGCAGGCGGGCAATGTCTGCAAAATCGGCGCGAACCGCACGGTTGAGGATGATCTCGGGCACATTGCTCTCCAAAAAGTTGCCTAGGCCGGGCCACCCTTGGCGTCTTGCGAGCTTTCTGGATGCTTGGTATCGGCTTGCGTCTGTTCCCGGCCTTTGCGCAGATGCTCACAGGCAGCGCTCGTTTCGGGCAGTTCCTTTGCCACGGTTTTTATCAACTCGCGAAACCATTTGTGCCGTGGCGAGTGTCGATTGCGAATATGCCAGACCATGTGGAACTCACCGGGATCGAGTTGCAAGGGCGCTTCAACCCATGCGAGATCGCGAAAGATCGAATGTGCCAGCCGAGACGGTGCCGTTGCCAACATTTTCGTTCCCTTGATGACCATGGCAACCGATGTGAAGCTTGGGCCAAGATAGGACACGCGCCGTGACAGCCCATGCTTTGCCAGCGCCTTGTCGACAGCGGTACTCTCATTGACGTCCCAGGACAGGATCGCATGGTCTGAATCGACAAAATCGTGAAGCGAACCGGGGGCGTTCCGCATGCTCGGATCGTAATAGGTGATCATGCGGTCCGAACAGAGCTTGCTGACCACAAGATCCGAGGAATCCGCGGGGGCATAGGGGCAAAGCTCGAGATCGGTAAAGCCTTTTTCCAGAGGATCCGCCACGCCGAGATTGAGCTGATATGTCTTGAGCGAGCAATTGGGGGCTTCTTGCTTCAGCCGCTTGAAAATCGCCGGGACCAGCAGATCATGTTCATAGTCATTGCAGACGATCGAAAATCGGTCGCTGGATTTTGCCGGATCGAAAATCGCCTGACGATAGAGTGTCTCGATCCCGCTGATGATATGCTCGATCTCATCAATCATCGACTCGACCCGCTCAGTCGGTACCATGGAGCGCCCGACTTTCAGAAACAGCGGATCGCCCAGCAGGCCCCGCAACCGGTCAAGGGAATGGCTGACCGATGACTGCGTTACGCCGAGCAATCTGGCCGCTTCGGTGACAGAGCGATGCTCATAGATCAGCTTGATCATGTAAAGAGAGCGCCCGTCAAGGGAAAGATAATCGATGTTTTTCATCATAAAGGGCACAATAATGCATGGTACATCATGAGATCAATTCTCCTTTCAGATATTGCGACGTGAGGGACAATACTCTTGTTAAGAAGATAAAAAATGAATTTAAATCATAGTGTTGTTGCATATTGAAGGAGCTGGCGCGCACCACCTAAACGCGGCTTGAAGGGCGTTTTGCAGCTTTTCGGCCTTCATGCGCTCTCAGTCTCTCTCCGCAGAAATTACGAGGGATGACGCCTTGGGGTTTTTTGTGTGCGGTGGGCGCTGGGCAATTGAGATTGGTGGCAATCGGTCTTAAGCTGCCCCGGTGACATGGATGCCAGCTAGGGGTCAGGACGAATCGTGCGATGACAGGCATATATAAATTCCAAACTTCCCGTCTCGCCAAGCTGGCCTTGTGGCAGGCCCGCCTGTCTGCTCCGGTGGCCATCTTGTCCTTTTTGCTGATGCGCTTTGCCGGACTTCATCCCTCCATTGCCCTGTATTGTTTTGCTGCTGCCGTTCTGATGGCGACCTTGTCGATCCTGACAAGTTGGGCTGCGTTCCCCGGTATCTGGTTCAAGGGCATGAAAGGGGGGAAATGGCTATGGGGCGCTTTCGTGCGCAGCCTGTTCGTGCTTTTGCCTGCTGCGGTCTTTGCCTATTTCTATTTCACGACGCCTCCCTTTTCCGATCTCTCGACCAACCCGGTTGATCCACCCGAATTCACTGTCGCCTGGCAGTTGCGACAGGATCAGGACAATGATCTGACCATTGCCAGTCTGGCCGAACGCGAACAGCAGGCGTTGGCCTTTCCAGAGCTGGAAAGCCTTGAGGTCAATCAGCCCATTGCTCTCATGCAAATGCTGATTGCCGATGAACTGGCAAAACGGAAATGGAACGTCCTGAGGGCCGACGAGGCAACGGAAAATACCGAAGAGAGCGAATTTGAAGCTTCCACCCGGTCAATCATTACCGGCCTTGTTTATGTCATGTCGATTCGGCTGAGGTCTGACGGTGAGGAAACGACGATTCTTGATATGCGCTCGGCGTCCTTGTGGGGGCCAAGGGATTTCGGCCTGAATGCTGGCAGGATCAAGAGTTTCTTGGTCGATGTGCGGAGTCGTATAGATCAGGGGGTTCAGCGCTACGAGTTGAAGCTTGAAGAGCTGGAACGCCTGCGGCGGTTGCAGCAGGGCCCGCTGCCAAGACCAAGACCAAAGGATCTGGGACCCAAATCGTCGTCCGGATAGCCTCCTTGTTTCAATCGGTGGGCTTGGCGAGCATCGGCGTGCTCCTGACACATGATGGGAACGCCGGGGCCGTTGGCCGGTGCTGGTGGAGCCTGACCGGTGCTGTTGCTGCGCGGCGAGGCCGGTGCAGCGTGGCGAGTTCGACCGGTGCCCGAGCGCAATCCGGTCGCCGTTTTCAGGCAAGCCTGTAGCGGGCTGTCATGGTTGCTGTTTCATCCAGACACACCACCAGACCGCGAGCGAGAAGATATTCCATCTGCGCAAACATCGACAGGGCCGCCGCTCCATGTAGCGAGCGGTCAACATCCTTGTAGACGGTTGCCACCATCTCCGGGATTGTTTCCTCTCCTGCCTCAAGGCGGGCGATCAAGGCTTGTTCACGGCTTTGCCTGTGCGCCCGAAGGCCGGCCAGAAAGGGAGTGGGATCGGAAATCACACCACCATGGCCCGGCCAGTAAACGGCATCATTGCGTTCCATAAGGCGTTCAAGACTGTCCATATAGGCATGCATCGACCCATCGGGTGGCGCGACAATTGTCGTCGACCACGCCATGACATGATCGCCGGAAAACAGGCCCGTCTCATCGGGAAAGGCAAAAGCGAGATGATTGACTGTGTGTCCCGGCGTATGCAGGGCTTCAAGCGTCCAGCCATTGCCCTTGATCAGGGTGCCATCACCCACGATCTCGTCGATCACGAGATCCGCATCACCTTCTGCATCCAGCGGATTGCGTTCATCCTGATGGAGGTCACGGGCCGGGCGGTGCGGCCCTTCTGCGAAAATCGGCGCCTTGCAGATTTTCCTCAGGCGTCTTGCGCCCGCAGAGTGATCGACATGGCTATGGGTGATCAGGATATGACTGATCGTTTCTCCCCTTGTCGCCTCGATCAGGGCCGCAATATGCGTTTCGTCGTCAGGACCGGGGTCGATCACCGCGACATGACCTTCGCCCACAATATAGCTGTTTGTACCGTGAAAAGTGAAAGGACTTGGATTGTTGCAAGTCAGCCGCCGAACGCCTGGACCAAGAGAGATGGCTTTGCCATGGTTCGGTGAAAATGCGGTGTCAAAATGAAGTTTTGTCATCCTGGTGATCGCGTCCTGACAGAGTTCGTTACGGCCCGCTCAGGGCAATCAGCCACAAGGAACCTCATTTCGGGATCATATGGCTCTTGCCTGATCATGGTCTTCTGATCGAGCAGACATCGGCCCTTCACGAATAGCCGAATTTCTCTTTAGAGTCAGCATCTTTGATCAGATCCGGCGGCCTCTTTGGCCGGTTGGTGAGTAATGTATAGACAATGTAGATTCTGTAAATTAGACACAAAATACAAAATTACTTGTTTTTGCTAATCGTGTATTTGAATAATACTTTGTTACTAAGGCGATTATTGCAACGGTTCGGCCAAAACAGGATGGTATTTGGATTGAATTATGCAAAATAAACATAATAAAATCAAACTGATCGCAGTAGTTTAGAAATGAACAAAATTATATTTCAGCTATTTAGATAGTCTTAACTTTGCTTAGTGCAAACTAACATTGGTAATTATGCATAGTGGACTAAATCGAGGTGTCGGTGCGCTTCGAAGTAATAGTCAAATAGAGGTGTGAGTATAAATGTCGACAGAAGCGTCGCTGACCGGTGTTGAAAGACATTTTGGCGAGGATGACATCATCGTGAGCAAGACCGACCTCAAGGGGCGCTTGACTTACGCCAACAAGACCTTTTTGGAGATTTCGGGCTATTCGGAAAAGGAAGTTCTCGGACAGCCACATAGCCTGATCCGTCATCCTCACATGCCCAGAACCATTTTCAATCTGCTTTGGAGCACCATCGAAAGTGGCAAGGAGATCTTCGCCTACGTCAACAATCGTTGCAAGAACGGGGACAATTACTGGGTCTTCGCCCATGTCACGCCGAGCTTCGACGGCAATGGGCGGGTTGCCGGTTATCATTCCAATCGTCGGATTCCGGATCGCAGGATCCTCAGTGAGCATGTGTTGCCTCTTTATGAGCAATTGCGCAAAGCCGAGCAGTCCGTTGTCAATCGCAAGGATGGAATGCAGGCCGGTATGAAGATACTCGATGCCGTGCTGGCAGAGCGTGGACTGGCCTATGACGAGTTTATCGCAACCTTGGGGCAAAGACGCCGACGTGGCTATCGCTAGCTGACGGGCGCCGGACAAGGGAAACAGCTTGCCGGGAAGTCTTTTCGCCAGAGCTGACAAGAATAACAAGAATAACAAGAATAACGATCAAACACGTTCCTTGAGAGGGATACCGATGGGTTTTGTTAGCAACAAAGCAGCAATCAGCAAGGCGACCGAGGTTTGCAAGGCCGTTGCCAGTGGGGACTTTGAGGCCCGCATCACAAATATCGATCAAAGGGGTGAACTGGGCGAGCTGCTGCATGCGATCAACCAGATGATCGACCGCTCGGATGCCTATATCAGGGAGTCCAAGGCCTGTCTTGATTATGTCTCCCGCAACCAGCATTTCCGCCTGATCGTCGAGAAGGGCATGGTCGGCAATTTTAAGCAAGCGGCCGAAAGCATCAACCGCGCCACCTGGCAGATCAAGGGACGCCACGATCGTTTCAGCGAAATGGGTGAGCGGTTTGAAAGTGAACTCGATCACATCGTGGGTGCCATGACCACGATGATCACAAATCTTCAATGTTCATCGAGGGCGGTTTCCGATGCATCCTTCGGGGCGCAGGAGCAATCCTTGCTGGTTGCCTCAGGTGCAGAAGAGGCCTCGGCCAACATGCAGTCGATCGCAGAGGCCGTTGACGAGCTGAACAAGGCCATTTCCGAAATCAACAAACAGGTTGTTTCCAGCACAGGCATCACGCTTCAGTCCGTCGAGCGTTCGCACGAAATGAACAGCGAGATCGCCAGTCTCTCGAATGCTTCGCAGCAGATCAGCGAGGTCGTCTCGCTGATCTCCGATATCGCTGCCCAGACCAATCTACTGGCCCTCAATGCCACGATTGAGGCCGCTCGCGCAGGCGAGGCAGGCAAGGGCTTTGCCATCGTTGCTCAGGAAGTGAAAAATCTGTCCGCCCAGACCGCAGCGGCTACAGAGCAGATCTCGGACCAGATCAACGGACTACAATCGGCAACATCGCGAGCCGTGAAGGCAAACGAGGAGATTTCCTCAACCATCGAAAAGGTGAGTGAAATCTCTGCTGCAATTGCGGCCGCTGTGGAGCAGCAAAGTGCCGCCACGCAAGAGATTGCCGGCAATATCGATGAGGCCGCAGCCGGTACGCGTGATGTCTCCAAAGGCGTGACGGAAGTGAAAGAGGCAACCACGACCACCGAGAATGCCGCCAAAGAGGTGTTGGCCGTTTCCCAGCATTTGGTCGAGCAGGAGAGCAATCTGGAAGATTTGCGCAAGGAATTGCAGAAATTTCTTATGGAAGTCCGCAAAGTGGGCTGACCACAATGGCGCAATCCCGGACCCGCCGGGCATGCGCCGCAAAGACAAATGGTAAACCTCCCCCCAAGACGCCATGAAAAAGGCGGCGCCCAAGATGGTGCCGCCTTAACGCTGTGACTGATCGCGCGGTGAGGGGCCGCATCGGTGATCAGGTGATGACGTCCGGTTCCTTGCGGCCAATGCGCGCTTCAAGGCCGGTCATTTCCAGCATGGCCGATACCAGCGGTTCGAGAGCCTGTTGCGGATCCATGTCATGCTTGCCATGGGTGCCGACATACTGCTCGAGATAGACACGCAAGGTAGCCCCTTCAGTGCCGGTGCCTGACAGGCGGAAGACAACACGGGCATCGCCATTGAACCAGACGCGAATCCCCTGACCGGTGCTGACAGAGCCATCAACCGGATCATTATAGGCAAACTCGTCGGCCTTCTTGACAGTCAGCTTGCCAAATGTCTGGCCCGGCAATGTATCAAGCTTGCCTCTCAGATCATCCATCAACTCGCTGGCAATGTCGGACGGAATAGCCTCATAATCGTAACGGGAGTAATAGTCGCGACCGAATTTCGCCCAATGGGTTTCCATGATGGTTTTAACCGGCTGACGGCGTTCGGCAAGAATGTTGAGCCAAAGCAGAACCGCCCACAGGCCATCTTTCTCACGCACATGGTTCGATCCGGTGCCGGCGCTCTCCTCGCCGCAAATGGTTACTTTGTCCGCATCCAGAAGATTGCCGAAAAACTTCCATCCCGTCGGGGTTTCGTAGGAATCAATTCCCAGCTTTGCCGCCACCCGGTCACTGGCCGCGCTGGTTGGCATGGAGCGCGCAACGCCCGAAAGACCGTTGCGGTAGGCCGGGGCAAAATGGGCGTTGGCTGCAAGCACGGCCAAACTGTCCGATGGAGTGACATAGATGTTGCGGCCCAGAATCATGTTGCGGTCGCCATCGCCATCGGAGGCAGCACCAAGGCATGGAGCCTTGTCCGACATCATCAGGTCCACAAGACTCTTGGCCCAGACCGGGTTCGGATCCGGGTGACCACCGCCGAAATCCTCACTGGGTTCGGCATTGAGCACAGTGCCTTCAGGAGAGCCGAGCACGTCTTCGAAAATCGCCTTGGCGTAGGGGCCGGTGACCGCATGCATGGCATCAAAGACAATCGTGAATCCGCCTGCGAACAGATTGCGGATGGCTGCAAAATCAAACAGCGACGCCATCAGGATCTTGTAGTCGGCAACAGGGTCTATGACCTGGACTTCCATGTCGCCCAACTGTTTGGCTCCGATAGAACCAAGATCGACAACCTCGCCTTCCAGAATTTTGTAGGACTTGATCGAACAGGTCTCTTTATAGATTGCTTCAGTGACATTTTCCGGCGCCGGACCACCGTTGGGAACGTTGTATTTGATACCGAAATCAGCATCGATCCCGCCCGGATTATGACTGGCTGAGAGGATGAGCCCACCGTCGGTCTTGTATTTGCGGATAAGGTTGGAAGCTGCCGGTGTCGACAGGAGACCGCGTTGTCCCACGATGACCTTTTTAGCGCCGTTGGCTGCTGCCATGTTCAAAATGATTTGAATGGCCTTGCGGTTGAAATAACGACCGTCTCCACCCACTACAAATGTCTTGCCCTCAGCGCCGCCAATGGCATTAAAAACCGACTGGATGAAATTTTCCAGATATCCCGGCTCCATGAAAATCCGGGTCTTTTTTCTAAGCCCAGATGTTCCCGGTTTCTGGCCTGAGATGGGTTCGCAGTTGATTGTGTTGATATTCATAGTGCAGCCTCCAGGTCATAGATACCAGAACATTAATAATGGATCCGACCAATGAACATAGATATGGATCAAATGCGGATAGCAAATTCGCATTTGGTTTTTTCTGTCGTGAAATTTTTCGGGTAATATGCGATTAACTATCTAATATTACGGAATTTTCACGGATTTAAAAGAAACAGCTCCAGCGGCAATTTGCGCATAAGTCTTTAGTCGAGAGTCCTTTCAAATCAGCATTCACGCCAATTTCGCGAAAACACGGACATCAGGCATTCGTTGCCGTATGTCTGCTCTGTTATTACGAATGGAAATTTCTTTTTATGCCGCAAGAACTATATATTGTGCGGCTTTATGGTGTCTAGGGTCTTTCAAGCGATAAAATCTTTTGAAAAAGGGTTTATGCGGAGCCATGTTGTCGCAGGTTTGGCCTGCGGCTGTTCAGCACGATTCCAAGTGCGATGAAGGCAATGCCGAGAAAATGGTAGCTCTGAAGCCGTTCGCCCAAAAAGAAGTAGGCCAGAATCGCGACCCACACGGGCATCAGGTGAATTGTAACACCGGCCTTGGAGGGGCCGATCATCCCCACCCCCTTGTTCCAGCTCACATAGGCAAGCAGAGAGGCGATCAACGTCACGTAGATGATCGCGGCGACATTGGTCGGAGTGATCGTAACAGCCTGATAGGTATAGGTTTCCCAGATATAGAGTGGAAGCAGGATGAGCGCACCAACGCCCGTGATCACCATCAGCATGACGAGAGGATCAAGGGCAGGGGGACGCATCTTGACGGTAATGGAATAAAGCGCCCAGACAATTGCCGCGCAGATCATCCAGACATCGCCCATGGAAAAATGAAGGCTGGCCAGTTTCGACAGGTCCCCCGAGGTGATCACGATCGCGACGCCAACAAAGGATACCACAATGCCGGCAATCTGGGCCAGACCGATCCGTTCTTTCAGAATGATCATCGAGAGCAGCGCCATGATTGCCGGACAGGTGGCCAGAATGAGCGTGGTATTGATTGCCGTTGTGCTGTGCAAAGCCTGATATTGCAGGGGATTGAACGCAGAAATGCCAGTTGCCGCCATGGCCAGCAGTAATTTCCAATGCTCTTTGATAACGGGTAAATTCTGTTTCAGTTTCGGGGCCGTGAAGAAGAGAAGGATGAGGCAGCAGAAGAGCCAGCGCCAAAATGATAGTCCCAAAGGCGGCAAATCACCCCGCACCGCTCGCCCGATGACAACATTGCCCCCCCAGCAAAGAGTGGCCAGAGCAAGCGGAAAATAGGCGAAAAAAGAATTGTTCTTCATGATTGCGACTTTGCAAGAAAAGGAAGGTCCTGTCTCCTTGCCACATTTTTTTTTGAGTTAAAAGCACTATTCCGTGCAAAATGTGCGATGATGATCAGAAGTGGTGAGATGGACGCGAGAACCGGAGATGACCAAACATATAGGAATTTTGATTTTTGACGACGTGGAAGAGCTCGACTTTGTGGGACCTTGGGAGGTTTTCTCGATGTCCAATCTGGTCGGTGAAAAGCTCTTGAACAAAAAGGACATCCACAGGATGTCGCTGATCAGCGAGCATGACCGAACGGTACGTTGCGCCAAGGGTATGCGGGTCTTGCCCGACAGGACAATTGCTGAAACGCAAGCTCTTGATGTTTTGCTGGTCCCCGGAGGGCAGGGGACACGCAGTGAGGTTGACAACCCGGTTTTGATCGACTGGATCAGCATGATGGGCGAGCGCGTGGAATGGATGACCAGTGTCTGCACCGGCTCATTGTTGTTGACCAGAGCGGGTCTGACCAAGAACCGCAAGATCACCACACACAGCGCCTTTGCCCAAACCTTGAGCGAACGGCATGAAAAGCCCGATGTGAGACCGCAATACCGCTATATTCGCGATGGCAATCTGGTGACCAGTGCCGGCGTGTCTGCCGGGATCGACATGAGCCTCTGGCTGGTCGGACATTGGTATGGCCCGGACTTTGCCCGCGCAGTGCAAAAGGGCATGCAATATGATCCTGCGCCGCCTTATCAGGCCATGGTATGACGGCGGAGGCGCTGCCACATGATACCAAGGCGCAGCGCCTCTTCGGCAATAAGGATCGAATAGGCCGCCAGCAGCGGCAAGTCGAACACCTGTATCATCAGCAACAGAAGCGGTACGCCAAAACACCATTGCAGTCCGACCTGCACGGCAAACACCCACTTGGGATTGTCTACCGCTCTCAGAACCGCACCGATGGTCACCGACAGCGTGCGCACAAGCACGAGCATGGCACCGAAAGGAACCAGAGTCAGGAAGTTGATCCGCACCGGATCGGAAATATGCCATGAGAACAGATCCACCAGCAAGGTAACTCCGATAAACAGAAGGGTCAGCCGCGGGGCCAGAATGCGCAGCGCCGCCAGGATGGAGCGTATCGCGTTGGCGAGCGTCTCGCTTCCCCGCTCTAGATCCGCGCTGGAAAGCGTCGCAGACATGGCAATCGCCCGCCCGACCACATTGGCAATGGAAATCCACGGAGCCATCAGGGCAAGGGCGGCGAAGGACAGATAGGGCATCTGGGCAAAAAGCAACTGATAGGCCTGCGCCCCGACAATCAGCGCCGCGACATTGAGCGTAACAGGCAGCACCACCGAACGCGGCAGGATCTCGTCAGAGAGCGCATCGGACTGGGGGGGCGATGCCGGAAACTCAGCAGAGCGCCGGTTCAGGTCTTTGAGTGTTAGAACAACAAGATAACAAAGCCTTGCGCCCTGACTGATCAGTGTGGCAATGGCCGCTCCCCTGATGCCCAGTTCCGGTGCGCCGAACCAGCCATAGATCAGCAGCGCATTCAAAATCAGGTTGAGCGGCAGCTCAATGCCATAGCCGCGTAACTCCCGCATCGCCTGCCGCCTCACATCAAAACTGATGGTCAGCAGATAGGCTGCAAAACTAAGGGGTGGCGCATAGACCATCAAGGCCAGATAGCGCTTGGCGGCATAGCCGATGCCCGATGTCGTCGCCAGACGGTCGACCAGAAAATTGATGTTGAAGCGAAACAGCAGCACCAGAATGACACTGAGAGCGAGCCCGATGGCAAGAATGGCGAGGAGCCGCTTGCTGAAAAGCTCTTTTTGCCCCGCTCCGAACGCACGCGTCAGCAGGATCTGGGCCGCAGATCCCAAGCCGAACAGCAGCGCCATGAAGACCCCGTAAAGCCCTGCGCAAAGGCCGAGACCTGCAAGGGTTTCATCGCCAATCGGCCCAACCATGTTGGCATCGACCAGAATGGCCGAGGTTGACAGCAACCCGGACATGGACAGAAATCCGGCCAGCCGCAGGATTGAGGGTGCACCCCTGTCGATGGGCAAATTGGCAGATGGTGTATTGATAGGCACGGGCTTGAGCTCGGTCTTTGCTGGATCGATCTTGAGGCGAATGATTTGCGTTTGTCGCACATTAGGGCTATTCCCCAAAGGAGAAAAGCAGAATTCCTTGGCAAGGGCGGCGTGAGGTTGCTATTCACCTTCCAAAGGATCAGGTGGGCCGCAAAGGCAACCAGGCCGCAAGGAAACGCCCAATGAGGCAAACAGAAGGAGAGCGATGTGTCGCAACTGGCCATAACAAACCCCTATCTCGGGATTGCTCTGCTTGTTGTCTTTGTGCTTGCAGGGAAAATCTTTCGCGATAACTGGAAACAGCAGGGCACGCACTGGAAACGCAATTGCTGGCTGGCGGGTCTTGTCGCAACCGCTTGTTTCTGCATCCTCGCCTTTATTCCCTTTGTGCCCCACTAAGAGGAAAGACGAGGGGAGGGGGAGCCATCACATCTTGTGGTCAGCCCTCGATATGGTCGAGCAGGGACGCCCTGATCGATGCGAGAAAGGTGGCTCTGTCCGGGTGTCTGTCCGTGATACCGGGTGGAAGCTCATCCATGAAAGTGAAATGGCCGGTTTCAGCCAGCCGCTCAAGGCGAAAGGCGCATGCTGCCGGCAGGCCTTTTTCAAGGATCAGCATCTGCTCTGGTGGCGTTATGGTGTCGTTCTCGCCAACCCAGAGTCTGGTTTCGGCGGTCACCTTGTCAAGGCAATGCGGAGCCTGAAAGAAAGCAACGGCGGGTGCCAACAGTCCAAGCTTGCGAAATGCCAGCTTGCGCGGTGCTTCAATCATCTCGCCAGCTCGCGTATGGGCTCTCGCTCCGGCAAGGATCATCAGGGCTGTGCCGCCGATGGAATGTCCCACACCAAAAAGCGGCAGGCCGTCCGGGGACACCCTGTCCAGCGCCGCAGAGAGATGGGACACGCGCAACGCCAGATCGGCTTTTGAGACCAATCCGGGAGCGAGCAGGTCAAAATGTGGTGCGATAACGCTGTATCCGGCATCAAAAAAGCGGCTCAGCAAGGCCATGTGCCGTTTTGGTTGTCCACCACGCCCGACGGCGAACAAAATCAGCCCCCTCGGGTTGTCGACCTGCAAGCAGGTTGCTTCGAACGGGGTACCCATATCTTCGTTTTCGACAATCATGACGGTATCGCTCTGCGGATAGGGAGGGGCTTGGCGAGAGAATTCAGGCCGGTTACCTGCGGTCCAGCACCAGGCGCCCGGCGAACAGCAAGAAGGCAAGACCCGCGATGCCGTCGATCCAGCGCCGAATCCGGTGCGCCATTTTCGAGACGCGCTGCGTCGTGAAAAGGAATGCGACGAGCGAATACCAGACGATGGAAACAGATGCCATCACGCCCACCCCCAACAACCCGTAGGGCAGGGGCAGACTTTCCGGCATTGCGGCTGCGAACAGGGCGGAGACGAAAATCGCTGTCTTGGGGTTGCTGAGATTGGTCACGACCCCCGCACCATAGGCCCGGCGGGGCGAAGCCTTTGTTTTCGGTGCTTCCGCAGTCGCAGGGGAATAGTCATTGCGCCAGGCTGCGCGCAACATTTTCAGCCCCGTGAAAGCCAGATAGGCCGCACCGGCAAGCTTGAGAAAAAGGAAGAGCTGCGGAAAGGTCACGAACAGCGAGACAATACCGAGCAGCCCCGCAAGACCCCAAACCATAGTGCCACTGGCAATCCCCGCTGCGGCCGCAAGGGCTTGGGGGCGCTGGCCAATCAGGCTGTATCGCAGCACCAGAAACAGATTTGGGCCCGGCGATATCACCGCAACAAGCCAGATCAGCAGGACCGAAACAAGAAAGGACATCAGCCCTGCGTCGCCATCGCCGCTTCCCGCTCGGCTTTTTCACGTTCTGCCTTTTTGCGCGGGCATTCACCATGAATGCGTTCCTTGAGCGGGCTGTCCGGATCCACCGATGCACCGCAGATCAGGCAATGATCGGCGTCGGAAATGGCATTGAGGCCACCGCACGATCCGGCGATCGGTTTGCGCTTGAACATCACGCCAATCGCCATGCCGACAACCACAATCAAGAAGGCGCCAAACGCCACGATAAAGGTTTGCATATTTCCCTCCATGCATCCGCTTCGGACCGCATAACGGCCCACATCGGACAATCACTTATTTCGCTTCAGACATCAAGGCTTCGAACGCCTTGCTGGCCGATGTTTCGAATCCACCCGCTTCCCGACGGATGAAATAGGCCGGTATGTCGAGTTTGTCAGCAAGGGCGCGTCCATCCGCCTCACCCAGTGCCAGAAGGGCGGTCGCCCATCCGTCGGCATCCTTTCCATCCGGGGCCAAAACGGTCACCGATGCCAGACTGTGCGTCACCGGACGCCCGCTCACCGGATCAATGATGTGTGATTTCCGCCGCCCCTCGCTGTCGAGATAGAAATTGCGGTAATCACCGGACGTTGCAATGCCCATGTCGGTCACCGGTACGACCATCTGCACCGATCTGCCGGTATCATCAGGCTTTTCGATGCCCACGCGCCAGCGCTCTCCCATGGCGTTGAAACCATGCACCATGAGGTCACCACCAATTTCTACCAGATAATTGGTAATGCCGTGCTTCTCAAGGGTGCGGCCAATCAAATCCGAGCTATAGCCCTTTGCAATCGCGCCAAGGGTGATTGTCACACCACTCCTGAGCTTGCGAATCATGGGTGGATTGTCCTTGATTTGCACGAGTCTGGATTGTCCGACATTGGCAAGCGCGGCCTCTATTTCCGCCTCGCTGGGCTCGCTCTTGCTGTCCTTGGGGCCGAATCCCCAAAGATCGACAAGCGGAGAGACCGTGATGTCGAATCGCCCGCCGCTTAGTGTGTGAATCTCGTTTGCGGCCTGTAGAACTTCAAAAAAGTGGGGGCTTATCTGTTGCCAATTGGTCGAGTGGCTTTCGTTGAAACGCGTGATTGAAGAATCCTCGATCCAGTTGGACAAGTCCTCGTTCGCTTCATCCAGAGTGGCCTTGATATCGTTATAAAGTGCTTCCTCGTCGACCTTGCCACGGGCATGCAATGCCTTGATGGTATAGCTCGTCCCCATGGTGTTGCCGCGCAACACATACTCATCGGTCTGTTCGGACAAAAGATCGCAGCCTGAGAGGGAAAAACATACGAAAATCAGGGGAATAAGCTTAAACAAAGAACGCAAATCGATCCTCGACCTTAACTTGACCATTGAGGCACATCGTGCTGAAACTATGGATGTCTGCCTTATTATGCATCATGTCGGCCTAGTTGAGCCGTTCTTTGACTGAAGTCAAGGTTTTTTAACTGGTTTGCCTCATGAACTAGTAAGGATGGCGGGGGAAAATTGCCTCATTTAATCGATTAAAAATTGCGACCAATGGCAAAAGCGGGCCATCTCGTCGCAAATGCACTTGAATTGTTTTCTTTCCCTCGTTAGCAAAGAACCGTGTTAGGACTACACCGTATATGATTAGGCGCGAGGGGCGCCGGGAAACTCATTCAGTCAAGGTATGCTATGAAGCTAAAAAAAGGATTGGATCTGCCGATTACAGGCGCTCCTGTCCAGACCATTCATGAAGGGCCAAAAATAACCAAAGTGGCAGTGAATGGTAGGGACTTCATCGGCCTAAAGCCCAAAATGCTTGTTGCTGAGGGGGACAAGGTCAAGAAGGGTCAACCTCTCTTTTTGCACAAAGCGTCCGAAGACGTGTTTTATGTGGCACCCGGTGCCGGAACCATCGTGGCCATCAACCGTGGCGAACGCCGCGTGCTTGAGACCATCGTGATCGCACTGGACGATGTCGAGGAAGAAGTCACCTTCGAGACGACAGCCGCCGACAAGCTGAGCGCGATGCCGCGTGAAACAGTGCAAAAACGCCTTTATGAAAGCGGGCAGTGGACCTTCTTCAAGACAAGGCCATACTCGTATGTGCCGCTTCAGGACACAGTGCCTCATTCCATTTTCGTCACCGCCATGGACACCGATCCACTGGCCGCAGATCCGGCGGTTGTCATCGCCGAGAATGACAAGGCCTTTACCGCCGGTGTCGATGCCATCTCGAATCTGACGGACGGACATGTCTATGTCTGCCATGCACCGGAAGCCAAAATGCCCGGTGTGACATCCGAGAAGGTCGTCTTCGAAACCTTCGAAGGTCCTCATCCGGCTGGCCTTGCTGGCACGCATATCCATTTCCTCGATCCGGTCAGCGCGAACAAGACCGTCTGGTCCATCTCCTATGCAGACGTGATTGCAATCGGCAACCTGTTCCTTACCGGCAAGATCGATACAGATCGGGTCATCTCGCTCTGTGGTCCGCTTGCCACCAACCCGCGACTTGTTAAAACCCGCGCGGGTGCCTCAACCGACGAACTGACCGCAGGCGAAATCGAAACTGGCATTGACTGCCGCGTGATTTCCGGTTCGGTCCTTTCCGGCGTCAAGGCCGAGGAGCAATTTGCCTTCCTTTCCCGGTCATCCCGTCAGATCACCCTGATCGAAGAGGATCACAAGCAACGCATTCTGGGCTGGGGCTACCCGTCCATGAATTACTGGTCCTTCAACAACGTGCATCTGTCATCCCTGCTTGGTGGCGACAAGAAATTCGCGTTCGGAACGAACCAGCGCGGTGGTCGGCGTGCCATGGTACCGTTTGGCTCCTATGAGCGCGTCATGCCGATGGATGTCCTGCCAACCCAGTTGTTGCGTGCCTTGCTGACGCTGGATACGGACTTGTCCCAGAAGCTGGGTGCTTTGGAACTGGATGAAGAGGATCTGGCACTGTGTACCTTCATCTGTCACTCGAAATATGAGTATGGCGAAGCACTTCGCGCCAATCTCGTCAAAATCGAAAAAGAGGGCTAAGCCTTGGGTCTGCGCAATTTCTTCGACAGCATTGAGCCGCATTTCCACAAAGGCGGCAAGCTGGAACGGTATTTCGCCCTTTACGAAATGGTGGAATCCTTCATCTACACACCTAAGTCGGTGACAAGAGCCGCGCCTCATGCGCGCGACGACATCGATCTGAAACGTGTCATGTCCTATGTGGTGATTGCCACATTCCCATGCATTCTGATGGCCCTTTACAATACCGGCTATCAGACCAACCTGGCGATCCAGTCCATGGGCCTCACCGAGGTTGAGGGCTGGCGTGCATGGATCCTGACGGCGCTCGGCATCGGCTTCAACCCCGACAGCATTTTCGCGTGCCTTGCGCACGGGGCGCTCTACTTCCTGCCAATCTATATTTTCACATTGGCAGCGGGCGGCGTCGTGGAAGTGATCTTCGCGATTGTCCGGGGCCATGAGATCAACGAAGGCTTCTTCGTTACATCCATGCTCTATGCGCTGATCGTTCCGGCATCCACCCCCTTGTGGATGGTCGTTCTGGGCATCATCTTCGGCGTCCTGATGGGCAAGGAAGTGTTCGGCGGCACCGGCAAGAACTTCCTCAACCCGGCTCTGGTTGGCCGTGCCTTCCTCTATTTCGCCTATCCGGCCGCAATGTCCGGTGATGCGATCTGGACCCCGGTCGATGGCTTCACCGGCGCAACCGCCCTCGGGGTGACCGCGCTGCAAGGCCATGAGGCCCTTTCCGGTATCGGCCTTTCCTGGTGGGATGCCTTTATCGGCATCATGCAAGGCTCTATGGGTGAAACCTCGGCGCTGGCCTGCCTTATCGGTGGCGTCATGCTGGTGGTCACACGCATTGCCAACTGGCGTCTGATCGCTGGCTGTGTAGCCGGTACGGTGGCTTTCTCCGCTTTGCTGAATCTCATCGGCTCTGACACCAACCCGATGTTCTCCATGCCATTCTGGTGGCACATGGTGCTTGGTGGCTGGGCATTCGGTCTTGTCTTCATGGTGACCGAACCTGTTTCCGCCGCTCACACGCAGGCTGGCCGTTTCTGGTACGGTTTCCTGATAGGCTTCATGGTCATCATGATCCGCGTCATCAACCCTGCTTTCCCGGAAGGCATGATGCTCGCGATCCTGTTCGGCAACATCTTTGCGCCGCTCATCGATTATTTCGTTGTTCGCGCCAACATCAAGCGGAGGGCTGCACGCAATGCCTGAGGCAACTGAAAAGAAAATGGGACCATGGGGTCGTTTTCTGGCAATGCCAGCCGACAACCCGGTTAAAACGGTGATCGTCGCTGTTGTCCTGTGCCTGTTCTGCTCCATGATCGTGTCCGCCGCCGCAGTGGCGCTAAGACCGGTTCAGGCTGAAAACAAGGTTCTGGACAAACGCCGCAACATTCTCGAAGTGGCAGGGCTCTACAAGCCCGGTATCGATGTTACCGAAACCTTCAACGAGAAAGTCGAGCCACGTCTGGTGGATGTCGAAGCCGGCACCTTCTCCGATGCCGCCGATCCGGCAACCTATGACCAGCGGGCGGCCTCCAAGGATCCGGCACGCTCAATCGGTCTTGACGATGATCCGGCAAGTATCGGCCGCATGGCCAAGCTCGCAAGTGTCTATATCATTCGCGATGACCAGGGCGGGATCGAAAAGATCATCCTGCCGGTTCACGGCTATGGCCTGTGGTCGACCATGTATGGTTTTGTCGCCCTGAAGGCCGATGGCAACGAAGTGGCCGGTTTCCAGTTCTATGAACAGGGTGAAACACCGGGCCTTGGTGCCGAGGTTGATAACCCGCGCTGGAAAGCCCAGTGGCCGGGCAAAAAGATCTATGGTGACGATGGCAAGGTCAAAATTGCCGTTTCCAAACAGGTGCCGAACGCAGACACGGCAAGCTATCACATCGATAGCCTGGCGGGCGCTTCCCTGACCAGCCGCGGGGTCGATAACCTCATTCATTTCTGGATGGGCGAGAAAGGCTTCAAGCGGTTCCTTGATAATCTGAAAGCGGGGACAGTCTAATGTCAGAACCAAGCAGAAAAACAATGCTGGTCGACCCGTTGGTCGACAATAACCCGATCACACTACAGGTTCTGGGCATCTGTTCAGCCCTCGCTGTGACCTCATCCCTGAAGGTCGCCTTCGTCATGGCCTTGTCCGTGACGCTGGTGACAGCCTTCTCGAACCTCTTCATCTCGGTCATTCGCAACCACATTCCGAACAATATCCGTATCATCGTTCAGATGGTGATCATCGCCTCGCTGGTGATCCTGGTTGATCAGATCCTCAAGGCCTATGCCTACGAGATTTCGAAAACCCTTTCGGTTTTCGTCGGCCTGATCATTACCAACTGTATCGTGATGGGGCGCGCTGAAGCCTATGCCATGAAAAACCCGCCAATCGAGAGTTTCCTCGACGGGATTGGCAACGGCCTTGGCTATTCGCTCATCCTGATGATGGTTGGTGTGGTTCGCGAACTGTTTGGTTCCGGGTCGCTGTTCGGTATCACCATTCTGCCGACGGTCAACAATGGTGGCTGGTATGTGCCAAACGGACTGCTGCTGTTGCCACCAAGTGCCTTCTTCATCATCGGCCTGATCATCTGGGCCTTCCGGACCTGGAAGCCGGAACAGGTGGAAGCGCGCGACTTCTCCATCATTGAACAAGAGGGAGGCCACTGATCATGGAAGGTCTTATTTCTCTTGCGGTCAAGGCGATCTTCATTGAGAACCTGGCACTGTCCTTCTTCCTCGGCATGTGTACCTTCCTTGCCGTTTCCAAGAAGATTGAAACGGCAATCGGTCTGGGGATCTCGGTGACCGTGGTGCAAGCCATTACCATTCCGGCCAACAACCTGATCCTGACTTTCCTTCTCAAGGACGGCGCCCTGAGCTGGCTGGGACTTGAAAATGTCGATCTCACATTCCTTGGTCTCATCTCCTATATCGGCGTGATCGCCGCCATGGTGCAGATCCTGGAAATGATCCTCGACCGCTTCTTCCCCGCGCTCTATCAGGCGCTGGGCATCTTCTTGCCGCTGATCACGGTGAACTGTGCGATCCTTGGTGGCTCGCTCTTCATGGTGGAACGCGATTACAACTTCGCTGAGAGTACCGTTTACGGCGTGTCCTCCGGCCTTGGTTGGGCCCTTGCTATTACCGCGATGGCGGGTGTGCGCGAGAAGCTGAAATATTCCGACATTCCCGCAGGCCTGCAAGGGCTGGGGGTCACCTTCATCACCGCAGGGTTGATGGCCATGGGCTTCATGGCTTTCTCCGGCGTGAAACTGTAAGGGAGGCGATACAATGCAAGAATTTGCCCTGGGCATTACCTTCTTTACGCTGATCGTGCTGGCGCTGGTGTTCCTGATCCTTTATGCCCGCAAGCATCTGGTTTCGACCGGTAATGTCAATATCACCATCAACGGCGAGCGTACAATTTCCGTTCCCGCTGGTGGCAAGCTGCTCGGTGTTCTGGCCGGTCAGAAAATCTTTGTTCCGTCTGCCTGTGGCGGTGGGGGCACCTGTGCCCAGTGCCGGTGCAAGGTTCTGGAAGGCGGCGGCTCGATCCTGCCAACCGAAGAGACCCACATCACCAAGCGTGAAGCACGTCAGGGGGATCGTCTTTCCTGTCAGGTTGCGGTCAAGCAGGACATGGTCATCGAAGTGCCTGAAGAGGTCTTCGGTGTCAAGAAATGGGAATGCACTGTCCGCTCGAACGAGAATGTGGCGACCTTCATCAAAAACCTGGTGCTGGAGCTGCCTGAAGGTGAGGATGTCAAATTCCGCGCCGGTGGGTATATCCAGATCGAGGCCCCTGCTCATGAAGTTGCCTACAAGGATTTCGACATCGAGGAGGAATATCGCGAAGATTGGGACAAGTTCAATCTCTGGCAATATGTCTCCAAGGTCGATGAGCCGGTAGAGCGTGCCTATTCCATGGCCAACTATCCGGAAGAAAAAGGCCTCATCATGCTCAATGTGCGTATCGCTTCGCCCCCTCCGGGCATGCCAAACGTCCCTCCTGGCAAGATGTCGTCCTATATCTTCAACCTCAAGCCCGGTGACAAGGTCACCATTTCCGGTCCGTTCGGCGAGTTCTTTGCCCGCGACACCAAGAAGGAAATGGTCTTCGTCGGCGGTGGTGCCGGTATGGCCCCTATGCGCTCGCACATCTTCGACCAGCTCAAGCGGATCCATACCGACCGCAAGATCACTTTCTGGTACGGTGCGCGCTCCAAACGTGAAATGTTCTTCGTGGAAGACTTTGACGAACTGGCAGCGACTAACCCGAACTTTACCTGGCACGTGGCTCTGTCCGACGCTCTGCCTGAGGATGATTGGGACGGTTACACCGGCTTCATTCACAATGTGCTCTATGAGCATTATCTGAAGACACACGAAGCACCGGAAGACTGCGAATATTACATGTGCGGTCCTCCGATCATGAACCAGTCCGTGATCAACATGCTGCTTGATCTTGGCGTTGATCGCGAAGACATCATGCTTGACGATTTCGGCGGCTAGACAGCGCCAAACCTGTCGAGAATTCAAAAAGGCCGGGGCATTGCTGCTCCGGCTTTTTCATGTCTGAGGCATGGTTTTCTGATGCATGGGTTTAGGGCCTTACCGAGGCTTTTCAAGCCAAAGCGCCCCGACCAAGGCACTACGGCTGTAGCTCTCAACAGGGCCGCGAATATATGCGATAATGTTTCTGTCCAGAAACAAATCAAACTTGACGTCTGGGAGGAGCAAGATGTTTGTAAAAGCAATAATCGGCGCTCTTGGACTTGGCGCCCTGATGCTCGCCACAAGTCCGGCATATGCAATCGGTGTTGGAGAATGCGCTGTTCGGGCCTATAGCGGAAATCGCGGCATCGATGAGGTGAGGGTGCTGCGCAGCCGGACAGGAAGCTACAATCGCGAAGTCTGCGGTTACTATGTGGGCGATTACCATGTCAGAAAGATCCATGAATGGCGCAATAAAAGCTATTGCGTCTGGATCATGTGTCGCTCGGGCAGCGGTCGATATGGGCAATGCAATCTGAGCGGATATAACTGCCGGCCTGCCAATTTCTGATCTGACCATGACAAACACCGTCTCCGCAACGCCTCAAATGATGTTGCGGAGAGGAGAGGGATTGTGCTCGCACTTGCCTGAAAGGACGTGGCGCGGCACGACAATGTGCCTTGCCGTTATCAGCCCCGTGTTCGAGATCTTGCTGCGTTACGATTTCTCGAACCGCAGCACTCCGGCAAGCCTGTTTTTGCCGTCCGTATCATTGGGATGGTTGACCCCGTCATGCACCGGGATTTCGGCAAAGTCGAACGGGCTGACCCCTTCAATGCAGGCGACATTGATCCCATACTCGTTGGGGTTCGAGCGCCGCTTGTGATGGGTATAGATACCGCATTTGGAACAGAAATAATGCTCGGCGGTCATCGTGCCAAACTGGTAGAGTGTCAGAAACTCTTTGCCTTCCAAGAAGTCAACCCCGTCCAGCGGAGCCGATACGGCTGCCGCCCCGCGCATCCGGCATATCGAGCAGGTGCAGCGTCGCGGCGCATTGGGGGCCTCGCACAGCCGAACACGAAACTTTACCGAGCCGCAATGGCATGATGCATTATATGTCTGCCCAGGAACAAGCATGTCCTTCCCCTCTCTTCTGATGGAACCGGTGCAGTGTGAAAGCTGAAAGGGCGTCTGGCAAGGGCAAAAGACCAGTTGGCACCGGCAAGGCAGGTAACACAAAGGAGGGTAACACTAAGGCGGGCAATACAATGGCGGGCGAAAAGCCACCCGCGATCTCTCACGCTTGCTTGCGGCATGAAGAACCGGCCTGAGGGTCGTGACAGGAGGGCCACTCACGGCTTCGTGGGACACCAGACTATGGAGACGCGTCGCGATCACCCGCAGAGGGAACAGTCAAAGGTGAGTAAGGGTCACCCACTCGAAGCAGTCAATTAGTCGAGTCTAATATTAGGCAGCGTCTTCTATAATTTTTTCAATGGCTTGCATAAGAACTGGAAAGTCGAATTCCACATTTCCCTGCCGTACTTTTTCGCGGCCGATACTATAGGCAAGAATTTGTGCGTCGAGTGTTCCCTGAGTTGCAGTCTGCTCTTTAAGATCGTAGCTAAGGGGCAGAATAGCTTCAGAGTCTATTGCAATTTCACGGGCAAGTTGAAAAAGTTCGATCTCTTTTTCATTGGAAGTCATTTGGGTCTCCTACTTTTGTAGAAGAATAATTAGGTTTTTTTGTCAGAAATTCCATCCGTATTTGTTAAAAAAGCGATTTTTTGCACTGCAAAATAACAGGTTTTTGCAGGTAAAAGCCGTTGTTTAGCGGAATTGGGCGTCATTGGAAGAAAAAAAGACCCGACTATTAGTCGTGCTTGACATAATAGCCGGGTCTCTTGAAGGGCGTAATCTGCAAGTGAAACAACAGTTCGCACCTGCATCAAAGCTCAGGACTTATGCGTCTTCCTCTTGGTAGACATCCATTGGCGGACAGGTGCAAACCAGATGCCGATCACCATAGGCGTTGTCCACCCTGTTGACGGGTGGCCAGTATTTGTCGATCTCAAAGGCCCCGGCAGGGAAGCAGCCTTGCTTGCGGCTGTAAGGCCGGTTCCAGCTGCCAACCAGATCCCGCACCGTGTGTGGTGCATTTTTCAGCGGATTGTTGTCCCGATCAATCTCGCCATCCTCAATGGCCTGCGCCTCGGCACGGATATCGAGCATCGAGGCAATGAAGCGATCAAGTTCGGCTTTCGGCTCGGATTCCGTCGGCTCCACCATCAGGGTTCCCGCGACCGGCCAGCTCATGGTTGGCGCATGGAAGCCATTGTCCATCAGCCGCTTGGCGATATCGTCGACCGTGACCCCACAGCTATCATGCAACGGTCGGGTGTCGAGAATGCATTCATGCGCTACGAGGCCCCTGTCGGACTTGTAGAGGGTTTCAAAGGCGCCCTTGAGGCTGACAGCGATATAGTTGGCATTCAGGATCGCCACCTTGGTCGACTGCGTGAGGCCCGCTCCGCCCATCAACAGGCAATAGGCCCAGCTGACCGGCAGGATGGACGGCGAGCCGAAGGGGGCCGCCGATACCGGCCCGATGGCGGCGTTACGCTCCGGATGTCCCGGAAGGAAGTCTGCCAGATGCGACTTGACCCCGATCGGCCCCATGCCCGGTCCGCCACCGCCATGGGGAATGGAGAAGGTCTTGTGCAAGTTGAGATGGCTGACATCGCCACCAATCTCGCCCAGTTTGGCCAGCCCGACCAATGCATTCATGTTGGCCCCGTCAATATAGACCTGCCCGCCGAATTCGTGGGTGATGGCACAAACCTGCTGCACAGTCTCTTCAAATACCCCATGCGTTGAGGGGTAGGTGATCATCGAGGCCGCCAGCTCGTCGGCATATTGCTCTGCCTTGGCGCGGAAATCGTCAAGGTCGATGTCGCCATTCTCTGCCGATTTGACCGGCACGACCTTGAAGCCTGCCATCTGGGCCGAGGCGGGATTGGTGCCATGAGCGGAGGTCGGAATAAGGCAGATATGACGATGCCCTTCACCGCGTGCCTTATGATAGTTGCGGATGGTGATGAGGCCCGCATATTCCCCTTGAGCACCGGAGTTGGGCTGCTGGGAGATCGCGTCATAGCCGGTTATCTGGCACAGCTTGGCATTGAGATCCTCGATCATTTCCTTGTAACCAAGGGCCTGATCTTCGGGCACGAACGGATGCAGATTGGCAAATTCCGGCCAGGTAATCGGGATCATCTCGATCGTGGCATTGAGCTTCATGGTGCAGGAGCCAAGCGGAATCATCGCCCGGTCAAGCGCCAGATCGCGGTCCGCAAGGCGGCGCATATAGCGGGTGATCTCTGCTTCGGCTCGGTTGAGATGGAAAATCTGATGGGTGAGATAGTCCGTTTCACGCAGGTTGCTGGTCGGCAGACGGTATTGAACGTCTTCCTCGCGCGCATGTTCATCAGCGCCGTAGACGAGGGTGCCGCCAAAGCTCTTCCAGACGGCCTCAACCGTTTCCGGTCTGGTCTGCTCATCAAGGCTGATGCCGATTTTGCTCGCGCCCACTTTGCGCAGATTGATACCGTTGGCAACGGCAGCATTCATGATGACGCCCTGTAGCGCGCCAACCTCGACAGTGATGGTGTCGAAAAACACGTCCGGCTCCACCTTGAAGCCGAGTTTCTCCAGCCCGTCCGCAAGGCGAACCGTGCGGCGATGGACATATTGCGCAATGGCCTTGATGCCATCTGGCCCGTGATAAACCGCATACATCGAGGCAATCACCGCCAGAAGGGCTTGCGCTGTGCAGACGTTGGAGTTGGCTTTCTCGCGGCGGATATGCTGCTCGCGGGTCTGGAGTGAAAGACGATAGGCCTTGCGGCCACGGCTGTCGATGGTCACGCCAATGATGCGGCCAGGCATGGAGCGTTTATAGGCGTCCTTGCAGGACATGTAGGCCGCATGTGGTCCGCCATAACCCAGGGGCACACCAAAGCGTTGGGTCGATCCCACAGCAATGTCAGCTCCCATCTCGCCGGGGGATTTCAACAGCGCCAGCGCCAGCGGGTCGGCGATCACGATCCCGAGTGCCTTGTTTTCGTGCAGGGCGGCCATGGTTCCGGTGAAGTCGCGCACATGACCATAGGTGCCCGGATATTGGAAAATCGCGCCGAACACCTCGGATGGATCAAGCTCTTCGGGCGCACCGATCTTGAGATCCAGACCAAGCGGCTCTGCCCGCGTTTCGATCACCGCGATGGTCTGGGGGTGGCAGTTCTCATCGACAAAGAACAGATTGGCCTTGGATTTCGAGGCCCGCTTGGCCATGGTCATCGCTTCTGCTGCGGCTGTGGCTTCATCAAGCAAAGATGCGTTGGCAATCTCAAGACCCGTCAGATCAGATACCATGGTCTGGAAGTTGAGAAGAGCCTCAAGCCGACCCTGACTGATTTCCGGCTGATAAGGCGTATAGGCCGTATACCATGCGGGATTTTCAAGAATATTGCGCAGGATGACCGGTGGAGTTGTGGTACCATAATAGCCCTGACCGATCAGCGATGTGAGCACCTTGTTCTTGTTCGCCACCTGACGCATGCGGTGCAGGGTGTCGCCTTCTGTCAGAGCGCCGCCCCATCTCAGTGGTTGCTTTTGACGAATGGAGGGCGGGACCGTGGCATCAATCAGCTCATCAAGGGTGGAAAATCCGATCACCTTGAGCATCTCCGCCATCTCCAAAGGCGAGGGGCCGATATGGCGCCGGTTGGCAAAATCATAAGCTTCATAATCGGTGAGTTTGAAAGTCATTGCCCATTCCTTATCGTCTTGCCTCTCTTTGCCGTCATGGTGGCAGTCCGGGAGGCGATTTCCAAGGGAAACGAACGGCTGGTATCGTAAAAGAAACAGGCGAAAAGACCAGAATGCCGCTGATTCCTGAGGTCATTACTATGTTGTGTTTCTTATAAGGGAAATTTCCACTTTGTGCAATATTGTGTTATGAAGAGGACGGTTGCTCGGTTGAAAGAGAACAGCTTTCATCTCCCGTGGCTGACCGCATCACGCAACAGCGTGGATTTGCTCAAAAGGTAGGGCTTTTTGCATGCCATTGAGGCAAGGAAGAAAGAGACGGAAGGAACAGATCCATGGGTGATCTTGAACGCGGTGAAACAGGGGCGATTGAGAGCCTACAGGAAGACATGTCCGTCACCGAAGCGATTCCGGCGCCATCCGCTCCCGCGCTTGCCAATGCACCCTCCGCACCGGGCATGGACGAATTGGGGCAAATGGTTCGCGATGCGCGCAAGAAAAAGGGCTGGACCCTTGAGGAAACCGGCCGCCATGCCGGTATTGGCCGCTCCACCTTGTCCAAGATCGAAAATGGCCAGACCAGTCCGGGATTTGATATCGTAAGACGCCTGACACAGGCGCTTGAGCTTGAGACGCCGAACCTGTTCTTGCAAACCGCCAAGAGCGACCTGTCCGGCCGTCGCGACGTAACGCGCAAAGGGGAGGGGGAGCAAAAGCTTACGGCCACCTACAGCCACGAGCTGTTATGCAATGAGCTGACCAGCAAATCGATGCTGCCCTATGTCAGCACCATAAAGGCCCGCGATATTTCCGACTTTGGCGACTGGATACGCCATCGCGGCGAGGAATTCATGTATGTGCTTTCCGGCGAATTGGAACTGCATACCGAGCATTACCGCCCCCTGGCCATGAAGACAGGGGACAGCGTCTATTATGATAGCTCCATGGGCCATTGCTGCGTTTCAACAGGTGATGAAGAGGCTGTCGTTCTCTGGGTCAGCCTGGAGCGCTGACACCAAGACAAGGCACAAGCGCTGAGATGACCCCGGAAATGGCGCATTGGTCCCTTGTCTATTCACCCTGACTTTCGGGCTGTTTGAAAAACAGAATGTCGAGATCCTGATCGGGAACAAAGTCCTTGGCACGGAATTCGAACTCTGTTGGCGCAATTTTGCGGATGTCATTGATGCAGAGTGAGACCAGATCGCCCGGTGCTCCCTTGTCGATGACGAGACGGAAGTCACCGATAGGCCCCATCCAGTTGTTGGCGGTTTGAAGAATATATTTCAACTCATCCACCTCCGCGTAAGTGTTGCCCGACTGAATGATCTTGTTGCGCATGGATTGAATGAAGCCATCATCGGGGCAGAAACGTTCAAGTTGAGCGGGATCTTCATACTCCGTCGAATAGAAGCTCGACCCCACGACCGGTTGATAGGCGTGATCAATGATGGTGCGGCTTTTCGCAGGGAAGGTCTGCCACCAGTGGTAAATGGTCTGCATTTTCCAGTTGGTGCCGTAGAAATCGACGCCGGGTTCCCAGTCGATCAATCCCTTGTCGGCAAGGATCCTGCGATTGGCTTCCGGCATTTTTTCCAGCCGGTCATAATAGTCGGGCGAAAAGCGGCTGAGCGGCAGACCACTGGCCAGAATGTCATCGGTGAAATCAACGCCGTTGACGGTCAGTTTGATTTCGATCTCCGGCTTGATGGCAACGCCGTTGGCTGTCACTGAAAAATTGAGGAAATTGATGGGGTCGTCCGATTGGACAGAATACTGGGCGTCCGGAAAGGAGTCGATCTCCGGCACCGGAAAGGCCACGAGAGTTTTGATGTCATAATCGGCTGTGTTGACAAACTCATAGTGGATCCGGATCTGGTCCGCACTGATATAGAGATCCTCGACATCAAGGGAAATACTGTAATTCTCGGTGAGCCGAATGCCACCCGCTTCCAGTAGCGCCGTTGAATCATTGGCGCTTGCGCGCTCACTCGTCATGCATGACAAGAGAAGGGCGGCAGAAAAAACAAAATGAACCGGACGGGATTGCTTGAAAACAGACTGAAGCATCGTGACCTCTCAGGCACTGGATGATGAATTGAAAATCCTACATCCAGATTATAGCGCCGAGGGGCCTCGTGAGCCAGTTCTGAAACGGACTAGCTCATTTTGAGTGAGTCTGACAAAAGCGGCCGCCAGAGCCGCGCAGCCCTATTAATCTGCCACGTCATTCATGGTCTGGTGCAGGTGTTCTGCCAACGCAGGTTCGATCCCGAGGCGGGCCGCAAGCATTGCCAGATAGGCTTGCTCCGATGGGTTGTCGGGGTCTATCGCCATCACGGACGCCAGATAGATCTGCATGGCCTGCTCTTTGGTCTGCGCCTGCGACACCAGACTGTCGATATCAAGCGGTTTGCTGAGCTGGTCCAGCAAAAAGGCCTTTTCTTCGGCGCTGAGTTTCTCTTCGCCAATTTTCTCGAAAATGGCCTTCTGTTCCTCCGCATCGATCTGGCCGTCGGCTTTGGCGGCTGCAATCATCGCGCTGACAAGTGTCGCTCCGAAACCGGAGGCCCGCTCTGTCATTTCGTTGATCTCGAAGCCGGATCCCATGGGCACCACGGGCACATGGGTTTCGACCTGTGGCACACCTTCAGGAACATGCAGGCTGGCCGGAATGGACTTTGGATCACTGCCCACCTTGCCATCAACGATTGGAACACCTGCGGTCTTGCCCTGATAATCCGAATAGGCCTTGTAGGCGAGACCGGCAATCAGCGCGAGCCCGCCATAAGTGGAGGCATTTTTTGCAAATTTGCGCCCGCCCTTGGTGCCAAGGACCAGACCGGCAAGGCTGCCTGCAATGGCGCCCCCGCCTATGCCGCCGGCGTTTTTCTCAAGATAGGACGTGCCGCGTCGCAACAAATCATCCGCGTCGATTGATGAGGATCCCAGAAATTCACCGATGATTTTTGATGCGTCAAACACGCTGCGCCCCCCTGAATTTGAAAGAATTGGAAAGTGAGAAATAAAGAATATAGGCGAGCCACATCTCTTGGCAAGATGGTTATCAGTGAGGGCACCGGCTTTTGGGATCAACAGAGCCGTCGCAAGGCCGCAGGATTTAGGGGCGGAGGCTTGTGACGCAAGGGCAATCGGCCAAAAGCATAGTTGCAACAAGATTGAAATAACGATAGCAACGACGAACTGGCGTCCTGCTCTGACCTGAAAGAGGACGTTTGCCGCAGGCGTGCCAGCACTAAAGCCCCCTCGCACGCCAATTCAGGAGCCTACATGTTCAAGATCCTTGATCAGATCTCTTTCCCGACATTGTTGATCGCCTGCTTGACGCTGGGTCTGGCTCCCTTCGTTCCCGAGCCCCACATTTGGCAAAAACTGAAGATGCTCACCTCTGGTACCCTGTCGCGGCCGATCGATATTTTCGACCTCCTGTTTCACGGATTGCCCTGGCTTTTGATGCTCATGAAATTTTTTCGAGATGCACTTGTAAAAACAGACAAGGACAATCACATATAGCCGGAAATATTCCGTGACCGACTTTGCGTGAACACGTGATTTACAGAGTCTGACCCGGATGACATCGGTTTGTTTTGCATTGATGCAAGATGAGTCGATTTGCTTGAAATTGGTATGGCAAAACTCGACGATCACGAAAATGTGCCGGGTAAAAACCTCTTCGAAAGACGAGCCAAAATAATTCTCCACAAGCTTCGGATTGATGGTTCGCAAAATATCGGCAACAATTTTGGGCTGAGCTGTAAGAAAAAATACCTGTTAGACGAGAGCAAACGTTTAACTGAATTCGAATGAACTGGTCGGTACATAACCTTATCGTCGTAACAGTCTTTTTGCCATTTAGTCGCAAAAACTCCTGATTGTGACAACTTGAATGGTACATTTTCACCGGTTTGGTAGTCTTCGACCTGTGTTTCCAGTCCAATATCTAAATCTCTAAATTTATTACGGATACACAATGAATATTTCTGAGCGTGTCTGTGATAGCTGCGTTGGAATGGCTACGAGCGTCTACGGGCTTGTCATTTGATTGTCATCTGTGATCCACTAGATTTCTGGTAGCGACGAATGGGTTTTGGGAATGAAATTATCAATCAATCAGATGCGGGCTGTCGAGGCAGTCGTGCGCACCGGCAGCTTTTCTGCCGCTGCAAAGGAGCTGGGCATTTCACAGCCCTCTGTTTCAAATCACTTATCTGCTCTTGAGAAGCACTATCACACATTGCTGATTCATCGGAATGGCCGACAAGCTGAACCGACTGCGACATGCCGGGAAATTCTGTCCCGCATCCGGTCCGTTCTGGCCATGACAGACGAGATCGAGTTGGCGCTGGAGGGGCGGCGACGCCTGCAAGTGGGGTCTTTGCGGCTTGGCTATTCAACTTATCAGTTTGCAATGCCAATCCTTTCACGCTTCATGCAGGGCTTCCCCGATGTGGACATTGAAGCTCGGGACATGGCTTCCAATGATCTGATTCCCTTGCTGCTTGATGGCAAGCTGGACGTCATTTTCATAACTGCCAAGGCACAACCTGACGTGATGCATACGCTCAAGATCAGAACCGAGCGGATTGTGCTTGTTGTACCGAAAGGCCATCCGTTTGAAATGAAGGGCCTCGTGAGCTGGCAGGATGTCGCCACGCAATCACTCGTACAGCGGGAAACCAGTTCCGGTACCAGAAGCCTGTTCGAGCAAGCCGCCGCAAAGGCCGGTGTCACTCTGAACACCGTTCTGGCTCTCGGCTCTTGGGGGGCGATTGTGAGCACGATTCAGTCGGGAATGGGCATCGGTGTGGCCATGGAGGGCGAAGTCCTTCCGTCCAATGATCTGGTGACGGTTCCTGTTGATGATGACGACCTGACAGTATCTCACTATTTGGCTTGCCTGCCCGAGATGCAACATGTCGCGGCAATCGATGCCATGTTCAAAGCTGTTGAGCCAAGAGGGTAATCGATTAATGTATAACGCCGAACTTATACATATAATTACAAGTTATAATTATCGGAAATTCATAAAACTGTAAAATAGATAAATTACTCAAGGTCAGGTTTCTGGCTACCCGGAAAGGGATGCTCCGATTTTCTGGTTGGGACCTGTTTGTCCCAGCCCCATTGAGGAAGCGTGACCATTCTCCGGTGTGGCTGGATAGGTATCTCTGTGTGCGTGACTGTCTGTCAGGAACCTGACTTCGCAAAGCGGACCTGTCAAACCGCTCTGAATCTGGAGCGGGATGACGGGCGTCCGTAAATGACGTCTGTTGTCAAATTGCGCAAGTCGAGGCGCTTCTGTCTCTATCGCCAACACACCGGTACCGAACTGATAGGCGGATGTATAGAGGTCTATACATCCGGATGAATGTGCCGTGATTTCTGTCGGTTTTGCATGCCAAAGCACAATCAAGATGACGGGAACAGGGCGAGATGAGGCAAAAGGCCTGAATTCGAGTTCAAGGAACCAGACAGTCATGATGTTGGACGAGCAAAACGAGAGCGAACAGCCTTTGCATGCAAATGGCTTGGCCGATCCGAAAATGGGCGAGCCTTTTCTGCTGACGCCCGGACCGCTTACAACCTCTTATGCAGTCAAGGCGGCAATGCTGAAAGATTGGGGCAGCTGGGATGCTGACTTCCGGGCGATGACCGCCGAGCTGCGCACCCGGTTGCTCGATCTTCTCGGAGAAGGCAAGGCAGATTTTGAATGTGTGCCGATCCAGGGGTCCGGTTCCTATCTGGTCGAGGCGATGCTCGGCACCCTGCTGCCCGAAGAGGGCAAGATTCTGATTTTGGCAAATGGGGCCTATGGCCTGCGCGCCGCAAAAACGATGGACTATATCGGTCGTGCCTATCATCTTCTGGACAAGGGCGACTATCTGCCACCGCGCGGAGACGAAGTCGCCGAGATCCTTGCCAAGGATCCCGATATCACCCATGTCCTTGCAATCCATTGCGAAACAAGCTCGGGGATTCTCAATCCGATCGCCGAGATCTCCGCAGCAACCTATGCTGCGGGGCGCAAATTGCTGATCGATTCCATGTCCGCATTCGGAGCCATCCCGGTTGAGCCATCCGAGATCCGTTTCGAGGCTCTGGTGTCTTCGGCCAACAAATGCATCGAAGGGGTGCCCGGTTTCGGCTTTGCTCTGGTCCGGCGTTCTGAACTCGTGGCGTCGAAAGGCAATTGCCATTCACTGAGCCTCGATCTTCATGCCCAGTGGGAAAATATGGAGAAAAGTGGCCAGTGGCGCTTCACTCCGCCCACCCACGCCGTGGCGGCCTTCCTCAAGGCCCTCACGGATCATGAAGCCGAAGGGGGCATAAAGGCGCGCGGTGCACGCTACGCAAGGAACCGGGACGTCATGGTCGCTGGCATGAGAGACCTTGGCTTTGAAACCCTGCTTGATGAGCGTTGGCTGTCGCCGATTATCGTGACTTTCTTCTGCCCGGAAGACGAAAAGTTCCGGTTTGAAAGTTTCTATGAGCTGATGAAAGCCAGGGGCTTCATCATCTATCCGGGAAAATTAACCATCGTGGACAGCTTCCGCATCGGCTGCATCGGCCAGATGGACGAAGCCATCATGCTGCGTGTCGTCAAGGCAGCAAGGGAATGCCTTGAGGTGCTGGGGGTCCGTTCCGCAGCCCCGCCACAAGCAGCCTTTGAAGAACGCAAGACGCTGAATGCCTGACCCATGCCGTTGCAGCGGGCAAGAGAGTAAAGTCCGGCAAAAGATATGGCGAAGGCAGACAAGAAAGAAAGGATTGAGGATGACCGACATCAAGGCTGTTGTCTTTGACTGGGCTGGAACCCTCGTTGATTTTGGCTCTTTTGCACCAATGGGTGTCTTTGTCGAATGCTTCAGGCAATTTGGCATCGAAAGCTCGATTGAGCAGGCTCGCGCCCCCATGGGACTGCCCAAATGGTCTCATATTCGCACCATGTTGGATGATCCCGACATTGCCCGCCAATGGCAGGAGAAATATGGCAAGGCCCCGGTCGATGCCGATGTTGACGAGATCTACAAGATTTTCGTGCCGATGAATGAAAAGGTTGCCGCAGACTATGCCGATCTGGTTCCCGGTGCGCTTGAGACCATTCGCTATTTGCGAGATCGCAAAATCAGGATTGGCTCGACCACGGGTTACACACGCTCGATCATGGAGCATGTTCTGCCCATCGTCAAAGAACAGGGGTTTGTGCCGGACAATCTGATTTGCTCCGATGATCTTTCCGAAGGGCGTCCGGGGCCGTTGGGCATGTATCAGACCTTCGTGGATCTGGCGGTCTATCCGCCATCCGCTGTCATCAAGGTGGATGATACGGTGCCTGGCCTTCAGGAAGGTGTTGCCGCTGGCTGCATCGCGGTCGGGTTGGCGCTTTCGGGCAATTTCGTTGGTAAGACGCCGGATGAGCTGGCTTTGATGTCTGAAAGCGAGATCGACACCCTTCGCCGTGCGGCTACGAAAATGCTCAAGGATGGTGGCGCAGATCATGTCATTGATACGGTTGCCGATCTGCCTGCACTGATCGAGCGCTTTTAGGCTCGCATTTTGCCCACACTGCGCATCAGCTTGTGGGCAAAAGACAAAATTTGGCAAAGCTGTCACAGGAATCAGCTTTGCTACGCCACAGAGCCTTCTTGTCACAAGCGGGCAAGGCAAACATGATCATTTGACGCTCTGACACTGTGACCTGGTGAACAAGTGATCGCGCATTTTGATCCCTTTGGCTCACCCCGAGCGGATCTGGCAAAAGACTACGTGAGGCCCTTCAATGACCCGTCCCAACATCATTCTTATAACAGCGGACCAATGGCGCGGCGATTGTCTGGGAAGCATGGGCCATCCTACCGTCAAGACGCCCAATCTGGATGCGCTGGCGGCGGATGCGGTGGCTTTCAGAAATCACTATTGCACCACCGCCCCCTGTTCACCCTCGCGGGCCTCGCTCTATACCGGCCTTTACCAGATGAACCACCGCGTGGTGCAGAATGGTGCTCCCCTTGCCGACCGCTTCGACAATATCGCCAAAGCAGGGCGCAGGGCAGGCTACAGGCCGACCCTGTTCGGCTATACCGACACCGCACTGGACCCGGCTGGACGCGACCCGAGCGATCCGGCATTGACCACTTATGAAGGCATATTGCCGGGCATGGAAGCTGGCCAGCTGCTGCTTGAGGATTACAAGCCATGGGTTAGCTGGCTCAAGGAGCGCGGCCATTCCATCGAGGACAGGACACAGCTTCATATCCCGGAAATGGAAGCGGGCGAGCGGGTGTCCCTCAAGGCTCCTTTCTTCAGCAAGGATGAAACGCAGGCCGCTTTCCTCATCAACAAGATGGAAAACTGGCTTGACGAGCGGGAAGGGGAAGACAATCCCTTCTTTGCCCATCTGTCTTTCATCGCACCCCATCCGCCTTTCATCGTGCCCGAGCCCTATAATGGCATGTATGACCCCAAGGCAAACGGCCCGGCCTATCAACGCCACAACAGCGCCGAGGAAGAAATGGCCGCCGATCCCTTCTCCGAGATGTTGATGAAGACCATCGGTGTGAATGGTTTCCTCACTTATGACGCCGAGGGCAATTACGGCTCGAATGATCTGGTCAAGGATTTGAGCGCCGATGACATCGACCGCATCAGGGCTATTTATTTTGGCATGATGTCCGAAGTCGACGATTGCATTGGTCAGTTGATCAATAGCCTCAAGCGGCGCGGCCTCTGGGAAAATACCCTTTTCATCTTCACCGCCGACCACGCCGAAATGATGGGCGATCACTGGATGATGGGCAAGGGCGGCTTCCACAAATCAAGCTATCATATTCCGCTCATTATTCGAGCCCCCGGCGGCGGACGCGGCGAGACCGTCGAAGCCTTCACCTCAAGCGCTGATGTGTTGCCAACCGTGCTCGAAATTCTGGGCCTTGAGGCGACCAACGCGCTTGATGGCACCTCGCTCATGGAACATGTTGATGGCAACCCGGTCTCAGGCTGGCGCGATGCTGCCTTCTACGAGTTTGATTTCCGCGGTCTGCGCGAAAGATATCCGGAGCTGAAGGCCCGCATGCGGCAGGAGGAATGCTCGCTGGCGGTGTTGCGCGACGAGAAATTCCATTATGTCCACATCCCGGGCTTCCCGGCTTTGCTCTATGATCTGGAGAAGGATCCCGATTGTCTCGCCAATGTCGCCGAGGAGGAGGCCTATTTGCGCACCCGCCTTGACTATGCCGAAAAGCTGCTGGCGGTTCGGGCCAGACATCTCGACGAAACCCTTGCCCGCTATCTCTTCACGCCCGAAGGCATGATCGCGACCGACTAGGGTGGCAAGGGGTGCTCCTTCCTGAAAATACAACGGTAATGGATCAGCCGAAAAGAAAGCCCGCCTCACGCGGGCTTTTTGCTTTATGCAATTGACCTTCTGCCCCCTAGAACACAAAGCGTTCCGAACGGTCTGTGAAATCATGCATATGGATCATCACCTGATCCGAGTTGGCCAGAACGATGCCATAGGCAGGGGCTTCGAAATTGCCATGCTGACCGCTGCCGGAACGCAGCAGTTCGAGCGAGACCTGATGGTTGAGCCCGCGCATGCAGGAGACCGATATCCCGCGCCAGTTGCCAAACACCACCCTGTGGGCATGACCGACAAAGATGTGCCGGATCCGATCCTTGTGCGGCTCAACGATCTCCCAAAAGGCCTCGGCATCCTCAAGCTTGCTGTCGTCTGTATCCGGAATGCCGATTTTGAAAGGCGGGTGGTGCATGAAAAGCATCACCGGCCCATCGGTTGCGCCCAAAACCCCTGAAAGCCACTTGCTCCGCTCTTCGCAATAGCGACCAGCGGAGCTGCCCTTGTGACTGGTATCCAGAAACAGGCACAGCCCGTAAGGCGTCCGCTTTGAGCCCTGTATGAAACCGCAATCGCATCTTTGGGCTTCGGGAAAATGGAACCGGAAAGTGCGTGTATCGTCATGATTGCCCATGAGAAGATGAGACGGAATCACAAGGCGCCGCAACTCTCGTGCAAAATTCTCATAGGCCGCATCGTCTCCATGGTGGGTCAGATCGCCGGTAATGACAACAAAATCAGCATCTTCGTGATCCCTGTTTATGCTGTCGATCGCCGCACGCAATTTGGTTGAAGGGCGCTCTCCATAGACGGTCTGGTCATTGCCAGCCACATGACAGTCCGTCATGTGAATGAATTTCAGCATCTCAGGATTCTTGTTCACGCAATTCCCTCCCGAATTCGGACTCTTCCCGATGGCTGAACGAGTTGCGCATTGTTCCTCGCAGGTCGCCTGTCGTCTGGGTCAAATCAAACTGGTGAATCGCAAACCGTCACTTTGTGTGAAACATCGGTCTGCAAGTCGCGCGACTATGCCGTTCGAAGATGACAGAATGATAATAAAACGACGACTCTTCGCTGAAAAACCACGAAAATCCGCACAAAGTGCGCGCATTTTGCCTCCATCCCGGTCGGTGAATGGAGGTTATCACTCTTTGTTGGTAATAATTCCAAAAATGCCCCGAAGAGAGAGTTCGTTTTGGTGTGAAATGTCCAGAACGGACGTCGCTCTTCCACCCCCATGCTCGGCTGAGTGCGCCCCATCGACTGGGCTGGCAATACGAGGGGTTCGAAGGCGCGTGCACCGTGTTGAGAGGCTCTTTGCGGCTGTCACAAATGCGCCATGTTCATTTGCGGCGTTGATGTTCATTTGAAAGCTGCATAGAAAATCAGAAATACAACAATGATGAGTAAAAACAAGTAGATACGGAAATTTGAAAAATTATCGATGTTCATTTTGGATTTCATTTGAATGTCACATAACGTTCAAATAGCTGAAATAATTGTTTCTTAACGTCTCCGAAAATTCAGATCATTCCTCCGAATTCACGCATCAAGCCGAAACGGCCGGCAACAGGGTTGGCGAGGGATTTTGCTCTGACGTCCAGAGAGTGTGGCCAATGCCGAGCCATTGTGCGCAATCGGGGCTTCAAGGCATCAGACACGAATAATTCGGAAACGGTAAACGGGCATGAAGCACTATAGTGATCGTCAAATGGAGATCATTCGAAAGGTCACCGAGAATGGGTTTTCGGCAATCGAAGCTCTGTCGGAGCATTTCGAGGTATCGACCCAGACCATTCGCCGCGATGTCAATGCCTTGTGCGAGCTTGGTGAGCTGCGCCGCGTCTGGGGCGGGGTCGAGCCACCGCCGGTTAGCGGCAACCTGCTTTATGCCAAACGCCGGATAATGAATGTCGCGGCAAAGCGTCAGATCGCCCGCGAAGTCGCACAATATATTCCCGATGGCAGCACAATTGCCCTGTCCATCGGTACCACTCCGGAAATGGTCATCGAGGCCCTTCAGGAAAAGGCGAACCTCAAGATCTTCACCAACAATCTGAATGTTGCCATGCAGGCAAGCGAACGTCATGACTGGTCCGTGACCATCGCTGGTGGTTCGGTGCGCCCCGGTGATCGGGACATTCTGGGGCTGGAGGTCGAGGCCTTCTTTGATCGCTTTGAAGTTGACTTCGGCATTTTCGGTGTCGCCGGGGTGACGCTGGATGGCGGTCTGCTGGACTTTTCCGAATCCGAGGTCGGGGCGCGACGCTCGATCCTCAAGAACTGCCGCACATCCTTTCTTGTCATGGATTTCTCAAAATTCGGACGCCCTGCTCATGTGCGGGGCGGGCATCTCTCTGATGTTACGAGCATTTTCTGCGACCGGCCCATCCCTGTGGATCTTGAGGACACACTTGGTCAGGCGCGACTCGTCATCGCCTCGGCGACCTCGCAAGAGGCGGACGATCTGCCCGGCCTCGCAGCCCAAAAGGAGGGCAAGTCATGAACGCTGTTCATCCGTCCCATCATGGCCGTTCCATCGAGCTGCATGACATCTCGAAACACTGGGATCAGACCAGGGCTCTCGATCAGGTCAATATCTCCATACCAGCAGGATCCTTTACGGCCTTGCTCGGCCCCTCCGGCTGCGGAAAGTCGACATTGCTGCGGATCATCGCCGGGCTGGAAACGGCGACCGAGGGGACCGTCAAGATTGGCAAGGAAGACGTAACGCGACGCCCGCCGGACAAGCGCGATCTGTCGATGGTGTTCCAGTCCTATGCCTTGTTTCCCCATCTCAATGTCGCCGAGAATATCATATTCGGCCTGAAAACCCGGCGTGAGCCGAAAAAGGCCAGAGCCGAGAAACTTCAGGCGGTTGCCGAACTCATGGGCCTTGAACAATTGCTGGATCGTAAGCCTGGAGAGCTTTCCGGTGGTCAGCAGCAGCGCGTTGCGCTTGCCCGCGCTGTCATCGCTGAACGGTCCATTTGTCTCATGGACGAGCCGCTTTCCAATCTCGATGCCAAACTGCGCCATGAAATGCGCATGGAGCTGCGCGCCCTGCAACAGAAACTCGGTTTCACCATGGTCTATGTGACCCATGATCAGGCCGAAGCCATCACCATGGCCGATCAGGTCGTGCTGCTCAATCAGGGACAGGTCGAGCAGATCGACACCCCGCGCTCCCTTTATGAAACTCCGCGAACGATCTTTGCCGCCCGCTTCATCGGCACGCCTCCGATGAGCCTGTTCGAGGCGTCGGTTCTGGGAGACATGGGCCAGCAACTGGAACGGGACGCCGACACAAAGCTGCTGGTCGGTCTACGTCCCGAGGCGGTTCGGCCCGCAAGCGAGGGTGCGCTCAAGGCCATTGTTTCAGCGGTGGAATATCTGGGTGCCGACACCATGCTCGACTGCAAGATTGATGGCGAACTGATCACCGTCCGCACCTCCGGGCGCGAAGACTTCACGCCCGGTTCGGAAATTGCGCTTTCCTTCGCATCTGAGGATTTGGCCTTGTTCGACAAGGCAACAGGTGCCCGTCTCATAAATCTCAAAACCGACTGAGGCGCTTCCGCCTCGGTTCCTAACCAAACCCATTGTCACAGTCACATACCATTAGAAGGTCCATAGACATGGCTTCCAAATTCTTGAAATCTGCAACAGTTGCAGCCCTTCTGTCCGCAGTCTCCATGCCAGCTCTGGCTGTTGATCTGCAATTCTACTTCCCGGTTTCCGTTGGTGGCAAAGCAGCTGACACCATTCAGGCCCTGACCGAAGAATATGTCAAAAACCACGATGATGTGAAGATCGATGCGATCTATGCCGGTTCCTACACCGATGCGCTCACCAAAGCCATCACCGCATCCCGCGGCGGCAAGGCGCCCCAGCTCTCGGTTCTGCTGTCCACCGACATGTATACGCTCATCGATCAGGATCTGATTGAGCCTTTCGATGATTTCGTTTCTGAAGAGGAAGGCAAGGAATGGTTCGGTTCCTTCTACCCTGCCTTCATGCTGAACAGCCAGACCGGTGGCAAAACCTACGGCATTCCCTTCCAGCGCTCCACGCCTGTCATGTACTGGAACAAGGAAGCCTTCAAGGAAGCCGGTCTCGACCCGGAAAAAGCACCAGCAACCTGGGAAGAAATGGTTGAATATGGCCATAAGCTGACCAAAAAGGACGACAATGGCAACGTCACTCAGTGGGGCCTGCGCATTCCGCTGGATGGCTTCCCATACTGGCTGTTCCAGGGTCTGTCCACGCCAGCCGGCGCAATCCTTGCCAACGCTGAAGGCAACGAGACCGATTTTGACAATCCAAAGGTTGTCGAAGCTCTCGAATTCCTGGTCAAAATGGCCAAGGAAGAAAAGATCATGGAAGAAGGCGTGACCGCCTGGTCTGCAACACCGAAAGCTTTCTTCGAGCGTGAAGCTGCCATGATCTGGACCACCACTGGTAACCTGACCAACATCCGCACCAACGCTCCTTTCGACTTTGGTGTTGGCTTCCTGCCAAAACACGAACGTTACGGCGCACCGACCGGTGGCGGCAACTTCGTTCTGTTCAAGGATGCCTCTGAAGAACAGAAAGCCGCAGCTGTTGACTTCGTGAAATGGATGTCCGAGCCGGAACAGGCTGCCGTCTGGTCCATCGCGACCGGCTATGTGGCTCCAAGCCCTGCGGCTTGGGAAACCGAAGCCATGAAAGCCTATGCAAAAGAAGTTCCTCAGGCTGCCGTTGCCCGTGACCAGCTCGAATATGCCGTTGCAGAGCTGTCCACCTACGACAACCAGAAAGTGACCAACTTCCTGAACGATGCGATCCACGCTGCTCTTGCTGGCGAGAAAAGCCCGGCAGATGCTCTGGCCGAAGCCCAGAAAAAAGCTGACCGCGTTCTGAAAAACTACCGTTAATCCAGACGGATTGCTTGCGAGGGGGGCTTTCTCCCCTCGCGTCCCTTTCATTTCGATTGCGAGGCTTCGATGAGACGCGAATGGATATATGCTCTGCTGCTTTTGCTGCCCGCGATGGTGCTGCTCATGGGCTTTACCCATATTCCAGCCGTCGAGACCGTCATCAGCAGCTTTTTCTCAACACCGACCGGACGTCGGCCGGCACGGTTTGTCGGCATCGAGAATTATCGCTACCTACTCGAAGACAATGTCTTCATCCGTTCCGCCATCAACAATGTGATCTACTCGGCCATCACGATTCCGGCCTCTATCATTCTGGCGCTGATCATGGCGCTCTTCGTTCATAACAGGATGAAGGGCTTGAGCTTCCTGCGCATGGCCTATTTCACGCCAACTGTGCTGCCAATGATTGCGGTGGGCAATATCTGGCTGTTCTTCTACACGCCGAGTTTCGGTCTCATCGACCAGATCCGCTCACTGTTCGGCTTTGCTGCGCAAAACTGGCTGGGCAACACAGACTCGGTGCTCTTTACCGTGATCGTTGTCGCTGTATGGAAAAATGCGGGTTTCTTCATGATTTTCTATCTCGCGGCACTACAGACGATCCCCGTTCAGCTGCGCGAGGCCGCAAGCCTTGAAGGGGCCGGGCGCTGGACCTTCTTCCGCCGTGTCACCCTGCCGCTCATCATGCCGACCACGTTGTTCATCATGGTCAACGCCATCATCAATTCGGTGCGCCTCATCGATCATATCTTCATCATGACCCTTGGGGGCCCCGCCAATGCATCCCGTCTGTTGCTGTTTCACATCTATGAGGTGGCCTTCGAATATTGGGATACTGCCTCGGCAAGCGCTATGACCGTTGTCATCCTATTCGTTCTCTCGCTGTTGGCGATTGGACAATTCTTCTGGCTCGATCGCAAGGTGCATTACAAATGACTGCTCAAGACTATACATTTGCCGCTCGCCTTGATCGCTGGCTGATGACGCTGGGGGCCTGGCTGCTTGCCATCCTCTGGATTTTGCCGCTGCTCTATGCAGTCTGGACGGCCTTCCACCCTTCCGCATATGAAACCCATTTCACGCTGACCGCGCCGCTGACCCTTGCCAATTTCCCCAAAGCCTGGGCGCAGGCACCGTTTGCCCGTTATTTTCTCAACACCATGATCATGGTGTTCATGACCCTGTCCGTGCAACTTGTCCTGAGCACATTTGCCGCCTACGCTTTCGCGCGCCTCAGATTTCCCGGCAAGAATATCCTGTTCACGCTCGTACTACTGCAATTGATGGTCACGCCCGACATCCTGCTGGTCAAGAACTATGAAACCATGAGCATGCTGGGCTTGGTCGACTCGATCCTTGCAATCGGGCTTCCCTATTTCGCCTCGGGCTTCTGTATTTTCCTGCTGCGCCAGACCTTCATGACGATTCCCAAAGAGCTGGATGATGCCGCCCGTATCGAAGGGGAAGGGCTGCTCGGAACCTTGTGGCGGGTCTATATTCCCCTTGCCAAGCCGACCTATCTTGCCTTTGGCCTTGTATCTGTTTCCGCGCACTGGAATGATTTCCTGTGGCCCTTGATCGTTACCAACTCTGTTGAGACCCGACCCTTGACGGTTGGTCTGTCGGTCTTCTCCATGACCGAATCCGGCGTCGAGTGGTCGGTAATCAACGCTGCCACCCTGATGACCTCGGGGCCGCTTCTTGTTGGTTTCCTTCTTTTCCAGCGTCAGTTTGTTCAAAGCTTCATGAGAGCCGGTATCAAATAGCGCAAATGGCCCGATTCGGGCTGCCAACCAGCCACCAACAATAAAAGACGATTGGATGAACTCATGTCTGACTTGCCGGTTTTGGGCGCTGCCCTCAATTTTACTCAAGTGACATCTCTCAAGGACTGGATCCTTGAAAAGGACCGCTGCCTCGAATTGCAGGACTTCTCGCCGGTTGAGGCTCAAGGGGATGATCAGGATGAACTGATCACATCCTACAAGAGCCTGCTCGATGGCTATAAGGGTACCTTCGGCATTCACGGTCCCTTTTTCGGGCTGGATCTGTCCTCCGATGATCCGCTCGTGCAGGATGTCATCACCAAGCGCTATCTTGACGCTCTGGTGAAATGCGAGAAGCTCGGCGCGAGCCATATGGTCATCCATAGTCCGTTCAACTATTTCCATTCCCTCAATTGGCTGAATTTCGGTTACATGAAAGCCGCCGTCTTCGCCGCCGCACAAGCTACACTGGCCCCCGTCGTCAAGCGTGCTGAGGACATCGGCTGTTGTCTGGTGCTCGAAAATGTCGGCGACGCTGATCCGTTTCTGCGCAAGGAACTGGCGGAGGCAATCCATTCCGACATGTTCAAGCTGTCCATCGATACCGGCCACGCAGCCTTTGCCCATGGCCAGTTCAAGGCACCTCCGGTTACCGATTTCGTGCTGGCTGCCGATGATATGCTTGCTCATGTCCATCTTCAGGACGCGGATGGCTATGCTGATCGCCACTGGCATCCCGGAGAGGGCAACATTCCCTGGGGTGGCGTTTTCAAGGCCATCAACGACATTCCTTCCGAACCGCGCCTGATCCTTGAAGTTGCAGACCGCAAGGAGCTTTTGCCAATCACCGTCAAGCGCCTTGAAGCGCAGGGTTTGGCGCAATAAACATGCCCTTCAGGCAAACAGGACAGCCGGGCTCGGGCTTGTGCCGTTCTGTTCGCCTGGGGTGGTTTCTCGGCTCGCCCCGAAATTCGGTTCTCCACAAAGGCACCGCAGTGCCCTTTCGGGCTACTGGTTTTTGCATCCGTTTTTGGCTAAGACCGTGCCCAGCCTGTTTTGCCAGCACGGAGATAACCGATAGCAGACCCTATGCCAGAGCTTTCCAAAGACAGCCCCGCCGATGCCAACAAGGGCAAGGCCCAAGGGGCAGGCATTACGATCACTCGATTGTCTCATCGTCTGGATGAAACGCCCATCTTCAGCAATCTGTCCGTAACGCTGACCGAGCGCCGTATTGGCCTCATCGGTCGCAACGGGTCGGGCAAATCGACGCTCGCGCGCCTCATTTGCGGGCTGCTTGAGCCGTCCGAAGGCGAGATCCTCACCCATGGTGCCGATCTGTTCAAGGATCGCAAGACCGCGATGGAAACCATCGGTCTGATCTTCCAGAATCCGGATCATCAGATCATTTTCCCGACGGTTGAGGAAGAAATCGCTTTCGGTCTTGAAAACATCATCGGCAACAAGAAGGACGCCCGGCGCAGAGCGAAGCAGTTTCTTGAAAAATTCGGTCGTGCCGACTGGGCTGAGCGCGGTACCTACAGTCTTTCGCAAGGCCAGAGGCATCTGGTCTGTCTGATGGCGGTGTTGGCGATGGAGCCAAAGGTGATCATACTGGACGAGCCTTTTGCCGGGCTCGACTGGCCGACCACCAAACGCCTGTATCGCTGGCTCGATGCGCTTGATCAGCAACTGCTGATGGTCACCCATGATATCGAGCATCTGGAGAGTTACGACCGCATCCTTTGGCTCGAGAAGGGCAGGATTGTCGGTGACGGGAGGCCTGAGGCAATCCTTCCCCTCTACCGCAAAGCCATGGAAGCGCTGGTCGACAGGGATGAACTTGTTCTTGATGAGCAGGATATTGCCCGGCAGTTGGCCGAAACTGGCGCCCATCAACCGGATGGAGAAGTCTGATGCTGTCTCTGACCGTTGAAACGAAAAGCTGGATGCACCGCTGGCCGGTGGAGACAAAGCTTCTGCTGGTCTGCCTCTTCTCGCTTCTCATGGTTCCCGTCAATGATTGGCGACTGGCCCTGTTCGGGTTGATCGCGGTGGCATTGCTCTATGCCTCTGCCGGCTGGGCCTTCGCCAAGATCGGTCTTGTCAGGTTAAGACCGCTGTCCTATCTCGTCGCGCTGTTGTTTCTCTATTTCGTCCTGACCGCGCGGCTTGAGGAAGGGCTGCTCGTCAGTTTCAAGCTCTTCGCCACCATCGGATTTGCCAATCTCGTCACCATGACGTCACGTCTTGATGATTTGATGGCTGTTGTCGAGTGGCTGGCCAAGCCCTTGCGCTTTTTCGGATTGCCACCAAGAGCGCTCAGCTTTGCCATGGGACTGGTCGTCCGTTTCACGCCGCTCTTCTTGCAAAAGTCGGAACTCTTGCATCAGGCCTGGCGGGCGCGCAGCCCCAAAAAGAGCAGCGCACGGCTGCTTGTCCCTCTCGCCCTGAATGTCCTTGATGATGCCGATCATGTTGCCGAAGCATTGCGCGCTCGCGGCGGGATCGGGTCGCACAAGGGCGCACAACCAACAAACAAGAACAAGTCTTAACCGGGAGAAAAAAGACCATGGAACGTCAGGTTGCCTATATCGCTCTGTTTGCTGCATTGATCGCGGCGCTCGGGTTTGTCCCGCCCATTCCAACACCGATCGGTGTGCCGATTACCGCCCAGACGCTTGGGGTCATGCTCGCAGGCACGATTTTGGGGAGCAAACGCGGTGCGCTCGCCTCGCTGTTGATCGTCGTCATCGCCCTTGCCGGTCTGCCGGTTCTCTCTGGTGGTCGTGGCGGGCTCGGCGTGCTGTTCGGCCCCACCGCCGGTTTCCTTGTTGGCTGGCCGCTTGCCTCTTATGTGACGGGTCTGATTGTCGAGAAGAGCCGCGCGGGCAATCTGTTTCTTGTCTCTAGCCTTGCTGCGATCATCGGCTGCGTCATCGTGCTGTATGCCTGCGGGGTTGTCGGGCTGAAGGTGAATGCCAATGTCGATATGATGCACGGCCTCAAGGGGTCTCTGATCTATGTGCCGGGCGATATCGTCAAGGCGATAGTTGCCGGTTTTGTTACCCAGCAGATCGCCAAGGCCAGACCCGGCATTCTGCTCTCGCGCACAAGCAGCTAACTCCAAAGACGAGAAGTCGAAGCGGGCTCGCCAGTTCGGTCGAGCCCGTGCTCTAGCCTGCCATCGCCTTGCAATAGTCACCGTGGGGGATCTGCTCCAGCCCCTCAACCGGATAGGTATAGAGATAAATGTAGGCTTCGATCTCTTCCCCGTTGTGCGCATGGACACGCACTTTGCGTCTTTCATATTCAAAAGGCTCTTCAAATGCCGGCCCGATGCCTTCATAGGCGTCGAGCCTTGGCCACAAGCCTTCCTGTTCCTCGACCAGAAACAACTCGCCTGCCAGTCGGTCTGCCGGATCGTCTGATGCGATAGCGCCGGGATAATCCCTGACATGATAGAGCTTGCCTGCAAAGCTGGCCTCGCCCAGGCTACGGGCACGGGTGACCAAAACCCCGTGCATCTCGTGGTCGCAGGGCTTGCGAAGGGTTCCATATACAAACAAATAGTCTTTGGTAATTGGCTATGTCCTTAAAAATTGGGCCGTTTTTCTGATAGCAGTCCGGGCTCACATCGCATCTGCCGCGTCAATGTCTGCTCGTTATGCACCAGCTTTGCACCAAAAGAAGTTTGCCAACAACAACTATTAATTTTGGGATGAAAAAAATTTCGATTCCATGTATGCAGAACGCATCGGTCCTGCATGAGCGGACCGTGGGACAAACTGGCAATGTCATTTGCATGAGCCGATTGTGAAAGGGAAAGACGATGCTGTGGGATCTTGTGGCCGATGTGGGCGGAACCAACATGAGACTGGCCGCCAGCGTTGATGGCCGTATCAAGGAACAGCATACTTACGACACCAAGGCAAACATGCATTTGACCGAGGCTGTCAGGAATTTCGTTGAAAAGATCGGCTCGGCCCCGCGCTATGTGGTTGTCGCCGCTGCCGGTGTCATTCAGAATGGCTATGTCACTCTGACCAATGCGGGTAATCAGCAATTCTCGCAGGCCGATATCATTGTTGCTGCCGGAGCGCAGAAGGCGCGGATCCTGAATGACTTCGAAGCCGCTGCCTGGTCGCTGGTAACCGCTGACCCCAATGACCTGACCCTGATTCAGGGCCAATTGCCAGAGCCCCTGCAAATTCCGCCAGTTCCAACCCAGCCACGCCTGATTGTCGGTCCCGGAACCGGCCTTGGCGTTGGCACTCAGGTCTGGGCAGGACACCAGCCTGAAGTGCTGCAAGGGGAGGGTGGTCATGTGCGCGTAGCTCCCCACTCTCTGGAGGAAGTGGAAATCTTCGCAAAACTTGCCGAGCTTTGGCCCGAGACACAAATGGATGAAGGCCCTTGCCTTGCCCTTGAAGCAGAGGCCCTTCTGTCCGGCACCGGTATTCCCTATCTGATGCAGGCGCTCGAAATGCTCGACGGCCGCGAACCGACAGGCATGTCGGCCCGCGACATTTTCGATGTCGCCCGCACCGAAGGAAACCTTCTGGCCGTCAAGGCCATCGAGATGTTCTCTCACCATCTGGGGGCAGTCGCGGGCGATCTTGCGCTTTATATTTCAGCCTATGGCGGTGTCTTCCTGACCGGTGGCGTGTTGCAGAAAAATGAATGGATCTTCCAGGACAGCCATTTCCTCAGAGGCTTCAATCAGGGTGGGCGCCACACGAAATTCCGCGTCAATCTGCCAATCTATCTTTATCGCAACAGCAATTTTGGCCTTGAAGGTGCCATCAATGCGATGCGGTTTGACCCTGATATGCAATAGGATTTTCCTATCCACCTATTGGAATACAGACATCACGAAAAATGACATGAAACAGCGTCTCGGGGTCCGGGGCGCTGTTTTTGCTATATTTTTATGCGTGCGAAACAAATAATCATAAAACTGCAACAAGCCATGCATATGAAAAACGCATAAGCGATGTCAGACGATTCGTCGCGCTGGAACAAAAGCGGACGACAAGGGACATGGCTTGACAGGCTGGCAGATGCATGGACCTTCCAACCACTCCCCTGCCAAGCCCAGGAGCCTTTCCTGTCTCGCTCTGTCTTTCGAGCAGAAAAAGGCATCAATCCCAACAATAGGGCCAGCTTTCCGTTCAGGAAGACAGTGCGCTCTATAAGCAGGAGAATAACGTGACTGAAACGCGAGTTTATCCCGATCGTGGCAGTATGGCAGCCGGCCTTGCCGAGCAAGTGGCTTCCGAACTGACCAAAGCAATCAAAAAACGCGGAAGAGCCACGCTAGCGGTTCCCGGCGGCGAGACCCCGACTGAGTTTTTCAGGCACCTGAGCCAACTGGACCTGGAATGGGACTGTGTCTCGGTCATTTTGACCGATGAGAAATTTGTCCCCGAGAATGCGAACCATTCCCACGCCTCTCGCGTGATCAAAGAGCTGATGCAGAACAAGGCTGCCGTTGCGACGTTTCACTCTTACCACCATGATACGGCAACGCCACATGACGCAGTGCCCGATATCATGGGGGTCTTGCACGACCTGCTTCCCATCGATGTTTGCATTCTGGGCATGGGACTGGACACCCATGTTGCCTCGCTATTTCCGAATGCCGACAATATCGACGAGGCGCTGGGCCTCTGGGCGCCAACCGTCATGGTCATGAATGGTCCCGAGGTGGAAGATTCTCGCTTCACCCTGACTGCCCCTGTCCTTGAGCGGGCTCGCAAGGCTCACATTCTGATTGTCGGCGAAGACAAGAAAGTCGCCTTGAGAGAAGCGCAAAAAGTGGGACTGGTCGAAGAGGCTCCAGTGCGCGTCATTCTCAATCGTGCCCGCGCCACGACGATCCACTATGCGGATTGACAAAGACCTTCCCAACCAGCCAGCAGCTTGTTACATTTGTCCTGAGACGTTTTTTTGCTGTCTGCCGTGAGACCTTTTGTCCGCTTTGTTTAGAATGGTGGAAAACTGGCGATTCGGAGGGGTGCAATTGTCAATTTAGGCAGTGTGATACAGAAAATTAGATGGGGCAAAAGGCCTTTACCCACAAGGAATTGAAGAAAATGTGGTCTGCGCAGAAAATTTTTGTGCAGACCGGCAATGGTTTGCCGCTTGGATCGCCAAGACCCGCCTCTTGAGCAACATTCGAAAAAAATCAATTATCAATTTTGTAGAATTGTTATTCGAATAAGCAGATATACCTATATACGATTGCCAAGTGTGCGAGGCATAAAGTCGCAATCCGAACCTGCCAAACCACTCCCTTGAGAAGGGGGGTGAGTATCGTTTGATCGGGGGTTTGTATTATGGATATATACCTATTTGCTGGGAAAATCCCACGATGTGGGACGAATTCTGGTGAATTGCATCGGATAATGCGCAACTGATCCACAAAGATGACTTGGCAATTTTACTTTCGTCTGCACTATAAGAGCCGGAGGGTAAATTGCCTCTTCTCTGAGGGGGCATAACTTTGTTTGTGAGAAGGGAGTCTGTCGTGAAGATAGGTACACCTAAGGAGCTGTTCGAGGGAGAGGCGCGCGTTGCAATGACGCCGTCTTCGGCAAAACAGCTCCAGAAATTAGGATACGACTGCGTTCTTGAAAGTGGTGCCGGTGCTCTAGCCGGTTTCTCGGACCAGTCCTATGCAGAAGCGGGCGTTGAAATTGTTCCCAACGCCGATGCGCTGTGGGAGGCTGCTGATATCGTCGCCAAGGTGCGTCAGCCTCAGCCTGAAGAATTAAGGCATCTTGTCAAAGGCAAGACGCTGATTTCATTCTTCAACCCGGCGGGCAATGAAGAAGGCATGGAAGCGGCCAAGAATGCCGGTGCCAATGTCATCGCTATGGAAATGGTGCCACGTATTTCCCGTGCCCAGAAAATGGACGCTCTGTCCTCCATGGCAAACATTGCCGGTTATCGTGCCGTTATCGAAGCTGGTAACAATTTTGGTCGTTTCTTCACCGGCCAGATCACCGCTGCCGGTAAGGTTCCGCCTGCAAAAGTATTGATTGTCGGTGCTGGCGTTGCCGGTCTTGCCGCAATTGGTACATCTGTTGCACTTGGTGCCGTCACCTATGCATTTGACGTGCGTCCGGAAGTGGCCGAACAGGTCGAATCCATGGGCGCAGAATTTGTTTATTTGGACTTTGAAGAAGAACAGCAGGATGGAGCCTCTACCGGCGGATATGCTTCTGTTCAGTCTGAAGAATTCCGGAACGCCCAGCTCGCCAAATTCCGCGAGATTGCTGCCGACATGGATATCGTGATCACCACCGCGTTGATCCCGAACCGTCCGGCTCCAAAACTGTGGCTTGCGGACATGGTCGCATCCATGAAAACCGGTTCTGTCATCGTTGACCTTGCAGCGGAACGCGGCGGCAACGTTGAAGGCACGGTCAAGGACGAGAAGGTCGTCACCGAAAATGGTGTGACCATTGTCGGCTACACCGACTTCCCATCCCGCATGGGTGCCCAGGCTTCCGAGCTGTATTCCACCAACATCCGTCACATGATGACCGACCTGACCCCTGAAAAAGATGGTCAGATCGTGCATGACATGGAAGACGACGTGATTCGTGGGGCTACGGTGACCTTCGAAGGCGAAATCACATTCCCGCCTCCACCTCCCAAAATTCAGGCGATCGCGGCCCAGCCCAAGAAGGATGTCGTTGAAAAGACACCCGAAGAAATTGCCGCTGAAGAAGCTGCAGCTGCCCGCAAGGCAGGACGTCAGCAGATCACCCTGCTGGTTGTCGGCGCTGCCCTGATGGGTCTCATCGGCATGTATGCTCCGGCAGCCTTCATGGGACACTTCATCGTGTTCGTGTTGGCAGTGTTTGTTGGCTTCCAGGTCATCTGGGGCGTCAGCCACTCCCTGCATACCCCACTCATGGCCGTGACCAACGCCATCTCGGGCATTATCGTCCTTGGTGCGTTGCTTCAGATCGGCTCGTCAAACTGGATTGTCCTGCTGCTTGCGGGCATTTCAATTCTGATCGCCTCGATTAACATCGTTGGCGGTTTCATGGTAACGCGGCGCATGCTGCAAATGTTCCAGAAATCCTGATAGGCGGAGGTAAAAATGACTGCTCAATTGCAAACCGCCGCCTATATCGCGGCTACTGTCCTGTTCATCCTTTCTCTGGGTGGACTGAAGGACCAGGAAAGCGCCAAACGGGGTGTCTGGTTCGGTATCGTCGGTATGGCGATCGCTGTTATCGCAACCGTCTTTGGTCCGATCAACCCACAAGACATGTCTCTTGGGAGCGTGCTTGCGGCCAACCCGATCATTCTGATCCTCGCCGTCGCAATTGCTGCCGTAATCGGTGCTCTTGTTGCTTCGCGCGTTGAAATGACCGGTATGCCGGAACTGGTTGCCATGCTCCACTCTTTCGTGGGTCTGGCCGCTGTCTTCATCGGCATTAACTCCGACATCACGGCGCATCATTTTGCCAGCCATGCTGAAGAAGTCATCCATGAGATCGAGATTTTCCTTGGAGTCTTCATCGGTGCGATTACCTTCACCGGTTCCGTGATTGCCTGGGGCAAACTCAATGGTCGCATCGACGGCAAGGCGCTTACTTTGCCAGGTCGCCATCTGCTCAACCTTGCCATGGTCGTCGCTTGCCTTGTGCTGATGATCATGTATATGGGCGGCTCTGGTAGCTGGACCCTCTATCTCATGACCCTTATCGCATTCGTAATCGGTGTGCATATGGTCATGGCGATTGGCGGGGCTGACATGCCTGTGGTTGTTTCCATGCTCAACTCCTATTCCGGTTGGGCAGCGGCAGCGACCGGCTTCCTGCTTGGCAACGACCTTCTGATCGTGACCGGTGCTCTGGTTGGCTCCTCCGGTGCCATCCTCAGCTACATCATGTGTAAGGCAATGAACCGTCACTTCGTATCGGTTATCATGGGCGGCTTCGGCAATTCCACCGGTCCGGCTCAGGAAATCGAAGGCGAAATGATTGCCATCGACGTGGACGGTGTTGCTTCTGCTCTTGATGAAGCAGACAGTGTCATCATCGTTCCGGGTTACGGCATGGCCGTTGCTCAGGCACAGCAGAATGTGGCCGAACTGACCCGTCGTCTGCGCGCCAAGGGCAAGAATGTCCGCTTCGCCATCCATCCGGTGGCTGGACGTCTGCCCGGCCATATGAACGTGTTGCTTGCTGAAGCAAAGGTTCCATATGACATCGTGCTGGAAATGGATGAAATCAACGAAGACTTCCCTGAAACCGATGTGGTCATCGTTATCGGCTCGAACGATATCGTGAACCCGGCGGCTCAGGATGATCCAAACTCCCCGATTGCCGGCATGCCGGTTCTGGAAGTCTGGAAAGCAAAACAGGTCTTCGTCTCCAAGCGTGGTCAGGGCACGGGTTACTCCGGTATCCAGAACCCTCTCTTCTTCAAAGAGAACACCCGCATGTATTACGGCGACGCGAAAGCCTCTCTGGACAATCTGCTTCAGCAGATCCACTAGAGAAGACGCGACAGTCCTTGAACATGAAACGCCCGGTCATCGACCGGGCGTTTTGCTTTTCGGAAATCGGAATCATCCGCGAGGCGCATCGAACAATCGATAGGCGAGCAGGTGATCGATCAGCGCCCTTATCCTCAAAGGCATGTGTTTGCGAGAGGGATAGACCAGAGAGAATATCATGTTCTCGCCTTGCAGATGCGGCAGCACCGGCACCAGCCGACCCGCGGCAACCTCGGCCCTCACGGTAGAGGGAAAGAGCTGCGCCAGACCCATCCCGGCAAGCGCCATGGAAATGACCATCTGCGGGGAGTTGCAAAGCTCATAGTGCCGCGCATGGATCGAGACCATTTCGCCTTCGCTATAGAGGCGACTGATGCCGCCCGGACTGATCTTGGAGAGGCAAACCCACTGGTGAACGAGCAGATCCTTTTCGTCACTCGGCATCCCGTGACGTTCAACATAGTCAGGGCTGGCAAAGAGGCGGAAGGAATCCTCATAAAGCACCCGCGCGATGAGGCTGTCATCGCGAGGCAGTCCTATCCGAATGCCCAGATCGATCCCCTCTGCGATCAGATCCAGCCGTTCGTCGCTGAGGATGATATCGAGCTGCACTTCGGGATAGCGTTTGCGGAAGCTCAGAAGGGCAGGCGGCAGATGCGTGACCCCGACATCCTGCGTGGCAGTGATGGACACCCGCCCTGCCGGTTTCTCCTGTGTTGCAATCTCTACCGCTTCTTCCAGCAATCGCGGCAAGGTGCGCACACGATCATAGACCTGCCGACCTTCCTCGGTGAGCGAAAGCTTGCGGGTTGACCGTTGCAACAGGCGAATGCCGAGATCCGCTTCCAGTTGAGTGACCTGCTCGGAAACGCGGGAGCGGCTGGTTCCCAGATAGCGGGCTGCACCGGCGAAGCTTCCCTCATTCACCACACAGACAAAGACCGCAAGCGGTCTGAAATGCTGAAATCCTATTGTACTCATTTTCCGAACTCATCATTCTGAAATTGCCTTCTAGTGATAACAATGCCTCAGGCGCATATAGAGGTCAATGACAGTCAAACAATGATCGCGCCAGACGGCGCTGGAAAGGAAAAGACAATGATTGCTATCACCGGAGCATCCGGCCATCTCGGTCACCTTGTTATCAAATCGCTTTTGGCCAAAACGGACGCCAGCAACATTCTTGCGCTGGTTCGCAGTCCGGAAAAGGCGCAGGACCTCAGGGAACTGGGCGTGGTCGTTCGTGCGGCAGATTATGATCAGCCAGAAAGCTATGTCGAGGCGCTCAAGGGCGTTGACAAACTGCTCCTCATCTCGGGCAGTGCCGTTGGTCAGCGTGTGGCTCAGCACAAGGCCGTCATCGACGCAGCAAAGGCCAATGGCGTGGCGCTGCTTGCCTATACCTCCATTCTGAAAGCGGATAGCTCTCCCATTCTGCTGGCCGCCGAGCACAAGGAAACCGAAGCCCTGATCAAGGCATCCGGCGTGCCATTCACCCTTTTGCGCAACGGTTGGTACAGCGAAAACTACACCGAGAATCTCGCCCATGTTCTGGCCCATGGTGCCGTGATCGGGCATGCCGGTGAGGGCCGCGTTGCGACCGCTTCGCGTGCCGATTTCGCAGATGCCGCCGCTGTGGTTCTGACCAGCGCCGAAAGTCATGCGGGCAAAATCTATGAGCTGACAGGGGATGCGGATTTCTCCATGGCCGACTATGCTGCCGTCGTTGCCGAGCTGTCCGCAAAAGAGATCGCCTATGTCGACATGCCATTTGAAGACTACAAGAATGCTTTGATCGGAGCAGGTGTGCCGGAGGGTTTTGCGACCGTTCTCGCCGATGCTGATGCAGCCATCAAGGGCAGCTGGTTGAGCAAGAACGGATCGACCTTGTCCGACTTGATCGGACGCCCCACGACCCCGATCAAAGAGAGCATCAAGGCAGCTCTCTAGACGTTGGAAATGAGCGGGACGGACGCTTGAAGCCGCCCGTTGAATCAAAATGTGAACTGCCTGAATCAAAGCCTCAACTATGCGAAAGCGCTTTTGCAGCGCTTTCGCAAACAGGCACAAGTGATTCGAAAGACTCAACAAATCGCCACTTCTTAAAGTGCTTAAACAACTTGAATCAGTATCTTTGAATCAATTTCTGAAGGGCGTGGACTTGAATCAGTTTCTTTGAATCAATGTCTTAAGAAGCCAAGAAGCCAAGAAGCCAAGAAGCCAAGAAGCCAAGACGCCAAGGCACGACATGCGGCCTCGGTGTCAGTGGGCCCGGTGGAACCCGTTGACCCAGGTGTGCCTGACCTGCCAACTGGTCGGGTCGAACGCGACCAGATCAGCAGCATATCCCGGCGCGATGGTGCCCAGCGATGTATCCATCCGCATGAAGCTGGCCGGATATTTCGAGGCCATCCTCAGGGCCTCTGATAGCGGCAGGTTGAGCAGCTCCACCACATTGCGAACAGCCCCGATCATGGACAGATCCGACCCCGCCAGCGTCCCGTCTGCAAGCTGGCATTTGCCATCTCTGGCAAAGATTGTCTTGCCATAAAGCGTAAAGCTCTTGTCCTCCGAGCCGACCGATGCCATGGCGTCGGTGACCAGTATGACCTTGCCCCTCGGCTTGGCCCTGATGGCTGTCCGCATCGAGGCAGGGTGAATGTGAAAGCCGTCAACGATCATCCCGCACCATGTCTCTTCATCATCAAGTGCAGCCCCGACAACACCGGGTTCGCGACTTCCCATTTCCGTCATCGCATTGAACAGATGGGTGAAGCCGCGAAGTCCTGCCCGGAGCGCCTGAGCGATATCCTGATAGCTCGCCGCGCTATGGCCGGCTGAAACCAGTGCGCCGTTGCTGACGAGATCGCGAATGAAGGTGGGGCCGACTTTTTCCGGTGCCACAGTGATCAATCGCACTCCCAGATCAGGGTGAGTCAGCAAGTCCAGCGCAAGCTCTTCGGGTTTGCGAAACAGGGTTTCCTGATGCACGCCCTTGCGCAGTGGGTTGAGATAGGGGCCTTCGAAATGTACTCCCTTGATGGTTGAGAGCGAGCTGTTTTCTCCCCAATGCCGATGGGCCTGTTTGATCAGCTCTGCGACATGCACCATCGCCTCCCAGCGGTCGCTGATGAGGGTGGGGAGCATTGAGGTCGTGCCGAACTGCCTGTGTGCTTCGGCTATCTGCTCAAGCCCCTTGAGATCTGTTGCGCCGTTGAGCATGACGCCGCCGCCACCATTCACCTGAATATCGACGAAGCCGGGTGCCAGCACAAGACCGGTCAGATCATGGGTTTCATGACCGCCGACCTGAGAGGGATTATCGACAATGGCGGCAATGCGCCCCTCTTCCACGCTGACCGCCTTGCCGGCATGAAACTGGTGGCCATCGAACAGACGGGCATGGAGTAAAAGCTGCTTCACGGGCGTGATATGTCCTTGGGCAAGAGAGCAAATGGAAAGACAGCATCACTATAAACGCTTCTGACACCTGCCTCCATGGCGAAAATGAAATCCTCTCATGATATGCATGAAGTCTTTCGGAACAGACAGTATGGTCGATGGTCTAGATATTGATTTCTGAAACATATTCGTAGAGATCACCGCGGAAAAAGGAGCGCACAAACTCAACAGGTCTATCGCTGTTGCTGCGCTTCGGGATCTGGGTTTCAGTTTCCTCCCTTTGCTCAGCCGCTTTGGTGAGGCCGGTCTGACACAAATAGGATTTCCGCTCCACATAAAGACAGGCGGACCCGGTCGGCACTCCCAGAAGATGGGCGTGGCTAACATCCAGCAGCCGGGCCGAGACGGTTTGCAGGCAGCGGGTCGGGCGACGATCATGCCCTTGCAGCCATGAATAGAGCGACCTGTCGATCAGGGTCGGGTCAGGCAGAATGCTTTCTGGCAGAACCGCATGTTCCAGACACATCGGCTTTTCGTCCGCGAGTCGCAACCGATAAAGACGGCTGACGATGCTGTCCGGCATGATCTCCAGAGCTTCGCATTCCTCAGGGGTTGGCGTGCCTCTTGACCGGTCCAGCCAGATCGCTCGGGTGGTAAGCCCCCTTATGTGCATGTCCTCGGAAAAGCCCATGATCTGGTTTGGTGCCCGCTCAACGCGTGCGGCCACGAATGTGCCAGCCCCGTGACGTTGCACCAGAATGCCCTTGTCAACCAGAACGCGGACCGAATTGCGCACGGTGACCCGTGAAACGCCAAGCGCTGCGGCAAGCTCCCTCTCGGCTGGCAACGCATCATTGACCGCCACAAGCCCCTGCATGATCGCGCTTTCGATCCCCCGCTCTATTCGCAGATAAAGCGGGGTCGCATTTTGCTCGCTGAGGTCTGACTTGGTCTTCACATGTTCAATCAGGCGCGAAAGCTCAACCATGACCGAACCGTTCCTTGTGGCCCATATCCTGTTCGAATGCCGGATCAAGCGGCGGTAATGTGCCTCCTGCCATCAGAATGGCACCATCTCTCGCGTCATATTTTCTCGGCACGATCAGCGCCGATACGTCCGCTTCCAGCCATGGTTCGACAAATTCGGCGAAGCTGCCCATCAGAGCGATTTCATTGATGCCGCGCCAAGCGAGCGCCCGCAGCATCAGACTAGCAAAATTGCCGCATTGGGTCATCAGCTTGATCGCGACAGGGTCTTCCTTTTCAGCAAATTCAACGACCAGATGCCCATAGGTGGCGTAATCGGGCGGGGTTGCCTTATTGGCCCAGAGCACCATTTCCTCCTGACTATCGCCAAACAGTGCCATGATGTGGTCGGTCATCGGGCTGACTTCGTAAATGCCATCAAGCGCAGCCAGGGCGTAGCGCATCGCCAGAACGCCGATTTGTGCGGAACTGGCCATGTCTGACAATTCAAAGCCCCAGCCGCCGACATTGACCGACTGACCGCGTATCAGGCCATAGCCGCAGCTTCCCGTTCCCAGAATGAGGATTCCGCCATCTTGCGCACCGGCATGTCCGCCAAGGCAGGCGATATGGGCATCACAGGAAACGCTGAGCGATGCAAATGGATGAACCCAGTTGCGGAAGGCTTCCTTGTCCGTGCTGATATGCAATTCGGCCAGCCCGATCCCGACATGGGTCCGATCCAGAACTTCCTCGCCAAATCCCGCTGCCTGTAGGGTTTTGCGAGCAACATTGGCCACCTGCTCCTGAGCAGCCAATATGCCCTTGCGGGCAAGGGCCGGGCCGCATATTGCCTCGCCCAGCAAGGCGCCTTCATGGTCACGCAATCGTCCACGACAATTGGTGCCACCTCCATCAATGCCCATGAAAAATGTGTCGGTTCCTGTCACAGTCAAGCCTCCTCCCATTAGCGCCTGATGACGCAAGCTTCACTTTTCGAAGGATTGGCAGACATACGGAAAGGGTAACCAATCCACATAAGAAGTAGAATACCAATTAAAACCAATTTCAATTCGTCATACGGATGAGGTCGAAAGTGTACCCTGAATTATGCCATAACGAGCGTGTCGGAAGATGTGGTATGCAGGTGGTATGTTGGCGGGGTGCAGAAAGAAGAGCTGAGCTTTCTCGGAAATGCATCACTCATGACCTCATTGAATTTGAAGTCGGATTTCTGCTGGCCTCCTCTGTCGGCATCAGGCATAGTGTCTGCCGCCTCATGAGGCAGCCTTGAAATGGAGCTGAACCGAACATGCCTGATACTCTTCTTCGCGCGAGACTTCTGACCTTCACACGCGAGCCGCAAGGCTCTGAGGATCATGGTGCCTATCGCTTTGTCGAAGACGGTGCACTGCTTGTGAGCGACGGGCTGATCAAGGCAAGCGGATCCTTTGGCGATGTCCGGGAAAAAGCGGGCGACGGGACGACGGTCATCGACCATCGTCCCTGCCTCATGATGCCCGGCTTCATCGATGCCCATCTGCATTTTCCGCAAGTGCAGGTCATTGCAAGCTGGGGAGCGCAGCTGCTGGACTGGCTGAAGGACTACACCTTTCCTGCCGAGGCGCTTTACGCCGATCCTGCCCACTGCGAGAGAATGGCGGCCCACTTCTTTGATGAGCTTGTCAACAATGGCACGACAACGCCGGTTGCCTATTGCTCGTCGCACAAGACATCTGCCGATGCCTATTTCGCCGAAGCTCGCCGACGCAACATGCGCGTGATCGGTGGCAAGGTCCTGATGGATCGCAACGCGCCCGATGCCGTATGCGACACGCCGCAGGGTGGCTATGACGACAGCAAGGCCCTTATCCGGGACTGGCATGGCAAGGGCAGGGCGCTTTATGCGATCACGCCGCGCTTTGCCATCACCTCAAGCCCGGAGCAGATGGAGGCCTGCGGAGCACTCGCTCGCGAGCATCCAGATTGCCACATCCAGACCCATTTGAACGAAAATCATGCCGAGATAGATGAGACCATGGCGCTTTATCCGGACGCGACCGACTATCTGGGTGTTTATGAGCGCTATGGTCTCTTGCGGTCCAACAGTCTGCTTGGGCACTGCATCCATATGCAGCCAAGGGAAATCGACATTCTGGCAGAGACGAAGGCGCGTCCGGTCTTCTGTCCGACTTCGAATTTGTTTCTTGGCTCTGGTCTGTTCGATTATGAAGGGCTGCGCGACAGGGGCATCCTGAGCGCCATTGCAACCGATATTGGTGGTGGTACCTCATATTCCATGTTGCAGACCCTGCATGAGGGTTACAAGGCCCTCGCCTTGCGCGGTGGCAACAAGCTGCACCCCTTGCGTGCCTTCTATTGGATGACGCTGGGCAATGCCGAAGCGCTGGGCCTGTCAGACCGGATAGGAACGCTGGATGTGGGAAGTGATGCGGATATCGTCATTCTGGACAGTCGGGCCACATCCGCAATGGCCCTGCGCATGGAGACAGCAAAGTCTCTGGCCGAAGAGCTGTTCATTCTGCAAATCATGGCCGATGACAGATCTGTCAGTCAAACTTATGTGGCCGGAGAGGCAATGAAAAGACAGGCAGACACGGCCGGGCAGATCTAGGCCCGTTGGCTGTAGTCATTGCAAACCCTGCTGCATCCTTTTCGAACTCTGTAACCATTGTCGCGGCTCTGTGCCTGTTCGCCGCCTCGGCATAAGGCCGTGTGCCATCTGAACGCCAGGCAATTCACATCTTTTGATTGAAAATTCACATGCTTAATGACGTGTTAAATCGATATTAAAAAGCCGGTGATTTCATTGACCCAACAGGGGGCGCGGATATGGCTTTTTCGCATCAGGGCAATGAAACAGACACCGAGATTCAAACCAAGGAACGCATCGGAGCGATCCTGAAAGGTTCGGATCCGCAATGGGGAGCGTTGTTTGAACGCTGCTGGGCGGTCCTGATCGTCCTTTCGGTTATCTTGATCGCGCTGGAGACCGAGCCAAATCTGCCCTATTGGTTGCATCACGCCATGTATCTGGCAGAGAGCTTTGTCGTCGTGCTCTTCACCATCGAATATGGCTTGCGGATCTGGACCGCCAAACGAGCATCCAAATACATCTTCAGCTTTTGGGGAGTCATCGACCTGCTCTCGATCTTGCCTTTCTATCTCACATTGGGCGTTGACCTGGGCGGGCTGAGGGCCATTCGGCTGTTGCGGATTTTCCGTATCCTGAAACTAGTCCGTTTTTTGAGGGCAGCCGAGCGACTGCGCCGCGCCTTTGCCGACATAAAGGATGAACTGGTTGTTTTCGCCTTCCTGTCCTCCATCGTGATCTATGTCTCGGCGGTTGGGATTTTCTTCTTTGAACATGAAGCCCAGCCGGACAAATTCTCATCCGTCTTTCAGTCCTTGTGGTGGGCGCTGGCGACCCTGACAACGGTCGGCTATGGCGACATCTATCCCATCACCCCCGGAGGCAAGCTATTCACTTTGCTTGTGCTGCTCGTAGGTCTCGGGATCGTGTCTGTTCCGAGCGGGCTCATTGCCTCGTCCCTGAGCCGCGCACGCTATCAGAGACGTCAGGTCAGCAGCGATGACGCCGAGGCACAAAACCCCAAATCGCCGACGGATCTGACATTCTAGCTCCGCGCTGTTCAGCCGCCCGATGCGTGCTCTTTGCCCTACGCCCCATGCAGGAGCAACGCCAGATCAGCGTTTCATCAGGATCTTGAGATCGGTGGCGGGATCTGCGACCAGATCAGGATCGGCCGTTTTGCCCCCTTCGATCAGACGTTTGCCAACCATATAGGCCCTTGGGTCATTCATCGCATCAACCGCCACTAGGCGTTCACCCCTGTAATACCAGTGCGAGACTGCCCCCGTACCGCTGTCGCGCACGATAACGGTGTCGTAGCCCTTGTTGAGGCCTGCAATCTGGAACTTGACATCATACTGGTCGGACCAGAACCACGGTTTGGCGACATAGGCCTTTCTGTCTCGCCCCTCTAGCGTTGCGACAATATTCTCGGCTACCACCTTGGCCTGATCGATGGCGTTGCCAACGCTTTCAAGACGAATGCGACCCTCCTCATAAGGGAAGGATGCGCAGTCACCCGCCGCCCAGATGCAAGGATCGGATGTGGTGCAACAGGCGTCGGTCCAGATGCCATTGTCGATCTCAAGACCTGCCAGCTCCGCAAGGCCGATGGATGGCGTAAGCCCTATGCCGCAGATCACGAAATCCGCTTCCAGTGACAGGCCGTTGCCAAGCTCGGCACCGCGAACGCGACCATCACCGACAAGCTTGACGCTTCCTGCCCCTTCGATGATCCGAACACCGTGGTCTTGATGCAATTTGCGGAAATAGTCCGATGTGACCGGAGCCGCAACCCGGCGCAAGATGCGTTCAGAGGCGACAACCAGAGACACATCAAGGCCACGCTTGTTGCAAACCGCCGCCGCTTCCAGTCCGATATAGCCACCACCGACAATCAACACTTTGCGGCCGGCAACAATTTGCGGCTCGAGCCGGTTGATGTCATCAATGCCGCGGATCGGAAAAATCCCTTCCAGTTCCCCTCCCGCATCAGCCGGTAACGCGGTGGCTCCGCCACCTGTTGCAAGCACGAGATGATCATAGTCAAGCCGCTCTTGGCCAACGGTAACGGTCTTGGCGTCCCGGTCGATTGCCGAAACGGCATTGCCCAGCTTGAGCGTGATGCCTTGAGCATCATAATAGTCCCGAGGTCTGAGGGTCAGCCCATCAAGATCCATGTCGCCCAGAAGATAGGCTTTCGAAAGAGGAGGGCGCTGATAGGGCAAGTAAGGCTCTGCACCGACAAGCGTGATCTGACCGCCAAACCCCAATTCCCGCAATCTCTGCACGAGGGTAGCCCCGGCCTGACCCGCACCAACAATGACTATTCTCTTTGCCTCACCCATCTCAATCCCTCACATGAAAGACATCTTGCAAACCTACCTGTTGGCTACTGCCAAAGATCAGGCAAGTCAACAATTGGCGGGTAACCCTTTGTCGCCAATTGTATCTGACCTGTTTTTTTGCTATCTCCCTTTCATCCTGCGGTGTCACTGGCTAGTGTCCTTCGGGATAGGGATGGTTCAACAAGGATCGGTTTGCTTATCCGAGCCGATGCCGAACTATATCTTTTTGACTTAATCAGACCCTGAAGAAACAGACCAATGAGCATGATTTTGAAAATGACATGCCCGGATCAGCCCGGTGTTGTGGCAGATCTGAGCGCCCGCCTTTTGGCTTTTGGATGCAATATTCTGGAGAGCAATCAGTTTTTCCAGCCCGCTTCTAATTCAAAGCGCGAAGACGGCCTTGGTTCTTTCTTCATGCGTGTCTTGCTCGCCGTCCCGGAAGGGCTCGACATGGCCAAGCTGCAAGAATCGATCGACGCATTTGCCGTCAAATTCGAGGCTGACATTTCACTGCGCCCTATCGAACGGTTCGTGCCGACCATCTTGATGGTCTCAAAATTCGATCATTGTCTTCAGGATATCCTTTATCGGGTCCAGAAAGGCAGTCTGCCGCTTGATATCAAGGCCGTGGTTTCCAACCATGCCGATAGCCGCAACAATGTCGAACGGCTTGGCATTCCCTTCTATCTTTGGCCAGTCAGCAAGGAAAACAAGGGTGAGCAGGAAGCCAAGCTGAATGAACTGGTAGAGCGCACCGGTGCCGAACTGATCGTTCTGGCGCGTTATATGCAAATCCTGTCTGATAATCTGTCCCGCAAGCACTTTGGCCGCATCATCAACATTCATCACTCATTCCTGCCAGCCTTCAAGGGAGCAAAGCCCTATCACCGCGCCTGGGAGCGTGGTGTCAAGCTGATCGGTGCGACGGCACATTATGTCACGCCTGATCTGGATGAAGGGCCAATCATCGAGCAGGATACCGAACGGGTCAACCATGCGTTCGATCCCGAGGAGCTGGTTCGCCGTGGTCGCGACATCGAAGCGCGAGTTCTCTCTCGTGCCTTGAGACTGCACGCCGAGGGCCGGGTTTTCATCGATGGCAATCGTACGGTCGTTTTCCACAAATAGAACCAAACGCCGATTTCAGCAATAAACAGCCGGAGGCATTGTCAAAAGTGCCTCCTGATGGGCTCGTCATATCTCGACATGAAGAGGGGACTAACAGACCCACGGAGTGTTTTCGGGATGGGGATCTGCCGGAAATTCCGACACGGCCATGGTCGCTGCAAGCCTTTGCGACGATCAGCACGACCGTGCGCATGTGCCGCAGTCCGAGCTACCGCTTGAGAAGAGCATCCGACCGGTGCGGCTTCTCGCGGTTGGCTCAAAATGAAGTGACATCAGTACGGTAGAAGAAAAAACCGGAGGGCAATCCCGTCTTTGCGACGCCAGTGGAGGCGACCATACCGCGCTATCTGGGGGGGCAGCGCGGTATGGTCTATGACATATTCCCGTGGGTCTAGTGGGGACTATTTGCATGGGGATATGTCAGTCAGGTGCGGGAACCTGTCAAACAGATGATCTCGATTTGCTATATTTTGCTTCTGCATATTTCTCAAGGCGGCTTTGTGTTTCGGTTTGGAAATGAATGCCGCTTTTGATTTTTTTTAAGTCAAATTGACACAACTGGTTCAGCAGAATCAGTAACTAAGATATAAGCAAATGAGTAAGGTCTCTTCCCGTCGACTGTTTGATTCCCTTGATACTTCCTTTTGTCGAAGCCGGTCTAAAGATCTACGTTAACTATTTCTAGACCGACTGGTCTAATGCTGTAAAGTTAAAAATATGGAACATTCCACTTATAAAAAGCTCGTGGTGACAGCAGCCGGTCTTTTTCGCAAAAGAGGCTTTTCGGCAACTGGTGTATCGGACATTTTGCGTCAGGCAAATTTACCTAAGGGATCCCTGTATTACCACTTTCCGGGAGGAAAGAAGGATCTTGCAATTGAAGCGGCCAAATGGTCGGCGCAGCAGGTCAATAGTCTGATTGACGAAGTCTTCAGTGAAACGCGCGAGCAGGGTGGGGATTTCATCGATGCCGCCATTCGCTTTTGTGAAAGAGTTGTCGAAGTCTATCATGCGGAAGGAGAGTGGAGCTTTTCCTCCATTTCGACAATCCTGCTCGAAGGCAGTGACGAAGATCTCGAATTCAGCGAATTGGCGCGAGAGCTTTATGCATCACACAAGGTCAAGATCATTGAACAGGGTGAGGCATATGGCTTGAGCGAGGAGGAAGCCTTCTGGATCGGCCACAAGATGATGCTGTTTCTGGAAGGCGGCTGGCTCGTCTCAAGGGTCACAGGTGATACCGAGTCGTTGTGCTTTGCAGTTGACTGCATGAAAGAAGAAAAACTGATCACGGGAAAACGTGGCTTCTAGCCCATGCTCCCGAAAGCAGGACGCTCTCGCCTCCAAAAGAGAAGCACTCCGGGCGGTCCCGCTATTATCCCCACGCAACAAGAGATAGAAGAAATCAGGGCTTTTGCACAAAGATGCTGACGCTGTCTGCGCGTCCCGCCGCATCCACCACCGTCAGGGTCGATTGGCCTACTCCATCGGGTACCCAACTGACTTGTCGTTTATACCCATTGGCCGCAAAAACATGGCCATTGCCCAACCAACGGAAGGGTGGGCGTCCGTCCTGCAATTTCAAAATCACAGGGAGCATCTGACCACTCCCGGTCTCGCTCAGCTCGATCTTGGCCCCACTTGGCGGGTAACTGATGTGCGGAGCCGGCTCCGGTATGCTTGTCTCTGTCAGCCAGTTGGATGCAATCTTGAAATGCTGCAAGGTGGCGGGCAATTCGGCCATCGTCAACCGTTTGGCACCAAGGGGAGCCGGAGCGAAAGGGTCTGGTTCAAGACCCGAAAGGGCAAAGGCATCAAACAGGATGGGCGCTGCGGCCTTCCGTCCCGTAATGCCGGGAACCGCGCTGTTGTCGGCCCGACCAACCCAGACACCGATCACATAACGGCCATCAAAACCGATCGACCAGGCGTCGCGATAGCCATA